>NZ_CP042436.1 GCF_007971025.1 Mucilaginibacter ginsenosidivorans
ATATAGCTGCCGCCCGGAAAAATAACGATAGCCGTGCCGGTTGCCGTGCCTTTGGCCGGGAAATAGGGTGTGATCGTCGGGTCGGTCACCATGCTGATGCTATATCCATCCCGTTTCTCCTTGTAGGTTTCAGGCGCCGGTTTTGAATTGGGCACACCATTAGGATAAAGCGGAATAGGTTTCTGCTGGGCAAAAACAGCGGATGAAATTAGCATAGCTAACGGCAATACAGTACGACGAAATTTTAACATAACCAGATTAAATAGGTACGACGTTCAAATATAAACGATTACTTCGAGCCGCCAAATTCCATCAAATAAGCTTCAGAAATTCGTCCAGGTCGCCATCTAAAACCGCCTGTGCGTTGGATGTTTCATGATCGGTACGCAGGTCCTTCACTAATTTATACGGATGCAATACGTAGTTCCTGATCTGGGACCCCCATTCTATCTTTTTCTTATTCCCCTCGATAGCGTTGCTGGTCTCTTGTCTTTTACGCATCTCGATCTCGTACAATTGCGATTTCAGCAGGCGGATAGCGTTATCCTTATTTTGAAGCTGTGAGCGGGATTCCTGGTTTTTGATAATAATACCTGATGGTTTGTGATATAAACGCACAGCAGTTTCCACTTTGTTCACGTTCTGCCCGCCTGCACCACCCGACCGGAAGGTTTCGAACTCTATGTCAGCCGGGTTGATCTCTATCTCGATGGTATCATCCACCAGCGGATAAACATAAACCGAGGCAAATGAAGTATGGCGCTTGGCATTCGAATCAAACGGCGATATACGCACCAGGCGGTGTACGCCATTTTCACCCTTTAAATACCCGTAAGCAAAATCTCCTTCAATTTGCAGGGTGACTGTTTTAACCCCGGCTACATCGCCCTCCTGGAAATCCTGCTCTGTAACTTTATAGCCGTTCTTCTCACCCCACATAATATACATGCGCATCAGCATACCTGCCCAGTCGCAGCTTTCGGTCCCCCCGGCGCCTGCCGTTATCTGTAGGACAGCGTTAAATTGATCTTCTTCGGACGAGAGCATATTTTTGAATTCCAGTTCCTCTACGGCTTTTGTAGCAGCATCGAATTGCTCCTTCATTTCGGCCTCGGTAGCGTCGCCGCCCTGGTAAAATTCAAATACCACGCCGGTATCCTCAACAGCCGATTCGACCTGCTGGAAAGCGTCGGTCCAAACTTTTTTTGTTTTGATGGAAGCCAGTACCTTTTCGGCTTCTTTTGGATGGTCCCAGAAATGCGGACCTACGGTTATTTCCTGTTCTTTTTGAAGCGCATCGAGTTTAGTATCAATGTCAAAGATGCCTCCTCAGGGAAGTTATTCTTTCCCTTAAATCCTGTATCTGTTCTTTAGTCATGCGGCAAATATAAATTTTAATGTGCAGATTTTGTATTTGATGAGGAAGCGATTACAATCGATCATCAAGACCCGAGTGGATTATTTAGGAGCAAGTATCTCAATTGTCATGCTATCGACTCGAATTGCAATTTGACCTGTTTGTCGATCAAACTGAATTTGTGGGGAATTTGTGATGCTGTTACTGAAAATTGAAGATGCCTGAAGGCCCGAGTCAATATCTTGTATTTTGCTTTCAATTTCTCCCGTTTCAGTGTTTATAATTTTGGGAAACTTATACATATCCCATGCTCTGCTGTCATTTATAGGAAATAGATTTCCGAACTCCCCGTCAACTTTTACAGGCGCCGATAAGTCATTATGCAGAAAGCGCCAAATGGCAATATGTTTTTGTGGTAACGCTGGTGGCTTCTTGCGATCGAAGAGCTCTTCGTCAGAAGCTGCAATAAGTATTCTTTCATTATCAATGAAGCTTGCCGTATTAATCTCTGTCCCAAAGTCCGGGTACATAGAACTGCTATCTAATAATAAAGGGTCCTTCAAACATGCTCTATGTCAAATAATTCAACCCTATCTATCGGATGCCAAACCCAGCCACAAACCATTAAATATTTATTATTAGGGCTAATGGATAATCGTGAATGAAAGATGTCTGAAGGATTTCTACCCGGAATATTTGTAACAATTTCGCCTGTTTCGACATTTTCGAAATCAAGCTGACAGTAATCGATAGGGCAGTGGACTAAATAGGTTACATTATTAAAAACAAAAAACGCCGCGGGATACTCATAGCTTTCTGCACAATAATAGGTGCGGTTAATTTCCCGAAGTAGCTCACCATTTTTAATAAGAGTCCTTTTGTTCCAAGGCGCTTAAAAACAAAAGCGTATTGCCCATCTGGAGAAGTTATTGATCCATCAAAATTAAATGCGTAGTGATATTGTGCGAGTTGTTTCTTCTCTCCATCTAATGAATACTGTTGCCCCGCAGAAACCCAGTCAACAATTTTTCCATTTAACCAATCGATGGTTTTAAGATAGTTGGTCTTAATTGTATAGCGCTTCATAAGTAGAATGACAAGGCGTGCCGCTAACAAATATATAAGTTATTAATTAGGTCCCCATAAAAACGTCAAAGGGGTTGTAAAATTAATTTACAGCCCCTCCGAACTTGTTTTATAGATAGTGTATCTTACTTCAATGTTTATCAGATCATCAGCCCGTCGACCAGCCGGGTCAGGTCGACACGGTTACCATTGATCTTGGACAGGAACGAACTCAATGCAAACTCCTTGTTCTGCTCGCTTTTCGATTGCTTGATCAGTTCGAGCATTACAGGCGGCATCAGTGAATTCGCAGTATTTAAGGCAGACGCAGGGCTCATGCCATAAAACTTGTTCAGTTTGTTAGCAAATTTATTAACCACACTGGTAACCAGCGGGTTCTTGTAGATATCAGGATACTGAAAATATTTTACAAGGTCCTTTAGCTTACCCGATTCCATCTGGCCCTTAAGAACCTCGATGATCGAACTCGAAGCCTCATTGATGATCGCCTCGCGATATTTCTCGGGTATTTCCGGATTGTCGATAACAGCCTTCCCGGCGTTATTCTTTACCAATAAAAACAGTTTCTCAAACATAAAACTTATCCCTCTTTAGTGTATTGACAAAATAATGACAAATCCATCATTTGTTTGTCATTGGGTCAAAGATATTAATTAAATATTTCTATTTTCAAACAATTTGTCAAAATAATTTAATAATTCCTCAAATTTATTCGTGTAAAACAAACACTAAGCTTAGTGTGTTGAACAGACACAATAAATGGTGTGTTTTATACACCGGAAAGAACTGTTATTGTCACACTTATAACACTCTTTCTACAATTATGTCAATACCTGAATATTTAAATTCTATTTTTGTAAAAAAACATCAACTATGTTGCCAAATATTGATTTTACCTCGACACAGGCCTATAAATACTTAGCCGACCATTTCATCGATATCATATCAAAAAACCTGAAGGACCTCTTCAAAGCTGACAGTGAACGTTTTAACAAATTTTCGATCCAATTCAACGATATTTTGGTCGATTATTCTAAAAACCGCATCGACGACGAGACTGTCGCTTTATTGATACAGCTGGCAAAAGAGTGTAAAGTAAAAGAGGCAGCAGAGGCGATGTTCTCGGGCGAAAAGATCAATGCGACCGAGGGGCGGCCCGTATTGCATATAGCATTGCGCAACCGCAGCAATAAGCCCATTTACGTGGATGGCAAAGATGTGATGGAAGATGTTAACCGGGTATTGCAGCAAATGAAAACTTTTAGTGGGGCGATCATATCGGGCGAGTGGAAAGGTTTTACCGGCAAAGCAATAACCGATGTGGTAAATATTGGCATCGGCGGATCAGACCTCGGCCCGGTGATGGTAACGGAGGCGCTGAGGCCGTACAAGAATCATTTGAACATGCACTTTGTTTCCAACGTAGATGGCACCCACATTGCCGAAGCGCTAAAAACGCTTAACCCGGAAACTACTTTGTTCCTGATAGCATCGAAAACATTCACCACGCAGGAGACCATGGCTAACGCCCATAGCGCACGCGATTGGTTCATTGCCGGCGGAGGCAAGGATGGCGATGTTGCAAAACATTTTGCCGCCCTGTCTACCAACGCCAAGGCGGTTGAAGCGTTTGGCATCGATACGAAGAACATGTTCGAATTTTGGGATTGGGTTGGCGGACGGTATTCGCTGTGGAGCGCCATCGGCCTATCGATCGTATTGAGCATAGGTTATGAAAATTTTGTCGAGCTATTAACAGGCGCCCACCAGGTTGATCAGCATTTCCTGAATACTGAATTTGAAGAGAATATCCCGGTGATATTGGGACTGATAGGAATATGGTATAACAACTTCTTTGAATCAGAAACCAATGCGATCCTTCCTTACGACCAGTACATGCACCGCTTTGCGGCTTATTTTCAGCAGGGCGACATGGAAAGCAACGGCAAGCATGTCGACCGTAACGGAAACAGTGTCGACTATTCAACCGGCCCCATTATTTGGGGCGAACCGGGCACTAACGGTCAGCATGCTTTTTACCAGTTGATACACCAGGGCACCAAGCTGATCCCCTGCGATTTCATAGCCCCGGCGCAAACACATAACCCACTTGGCGAGCATCACCAGATGCTGCTGTCAAACTTCTTCGCTCAAACGGAAGCTTTGATGAACGGCAAAACCCGCGAGGAAGTGGTAGCCGAATTGAAGGCCTCAGGCAAATCGGACGCTGAGATAGAAAAACTTGCCCCATTCAAAGAGTTTGACGGCAACCGCCCAACCAACTCCTTCCTGGTTAAAAAGATCACGCCGCGCACTTTAGGTTCACTGATAGCCATGTACGAGCACAAGATATTTGTGCAGGGCATTATCTGGAACATTTACAGTTTCGACCAATGGGGTGTTGAACTCGGCAAGCAATTAGCCGGTAAAATTTTACCTGAATTAAGGACTGGCGACGAGATTAGCAGCCATGATTCGTCAACCAATGGGCTGATCAATCAATATAAAAACTGGAGGTAAGCCCCCAATCCCTAAAGGGGAGCATAATATCAAAAAAATTGGCGCTGGATATTCCAGCGTTTTTTATTTCCTCTTCAGGGGATTAAGGGGTACAAACTTAACCTGGTACAAATAAGGCCATTTTTTACCGGTAACGAACAGGCGCTGACCTTTTTCGTCCCAGGCTATGCCATTAAGTACATTCTGGCCATTGTCATAACCTGCAGGACGGTCCTTTAGCGGCCACAGGTCTTTCATGTCCACGCGTTGTTCAACGGCGCCGGTTTTGGGGTTGATAACTAATATGGTATCCAGGGTGTATACATTGGAGTATAATTTGCCATGAATGTATTCCAATTCGTTCACTTCATCTACAGGCCCCTTGTCATCGTATACATCAATGGAACCTATTGCGCGGTAATCAGTGGGGTCTAAAAACCATATGCGGTTGGTGCTGTCGTCGAGGTACATTTTTTTGCCATCGTAAGTTACACCCCAGCCCTCAACGCCAACATTATTATTGAAGGTTTTGAGCAGTTTAAATGTTTTCCTGTCGAACACGAAGCCGACCTTCGACCGATAGGTAAACATCACGATCTTATCCCCGATAATGGCGCTGCCTTCTCCAAAATATTGCGGATCGAGCTTAGCGCGCTGAACAACCTTACCGGTATTAAGATCGACCTTGCGCAGGTCGGAGTGCCCTTCGGTTCCAGTGGTCTCGTACAGGTAGCCGTCCTGGTACAGCAGCCCTTCGGTATAGGCGCTGGTATCGTGCGGGAACTTCCTTATCACCTGGTACGTCATTTCTTCAGGAGCCTTAGCCGCTAATAACACGATATTGGTAGTTGCATCCTGGCTTTTACCCCCCTGAAAAACTTTCGCCGTTATAACCCGCGGACCTAATGAAAAGGTATCTGTTTTCAGAACTATAGCAGCCGAATCCTTTTTTGAAGCGATACGCGTTGAATCCACCAGGTAAACAATAGAGTCTGGCTTTATATCTGCCGGAACACTCACTTTTACGGTCACATCGTCCCCGGATTTATAACTGGTGCCTGCTTCGGGGCTGATGGTTACGTCAGCAGCCTGTTTGGTTTTATTGCAACTTGTACAGCCATAAGCAAGAGCGGCCGTAGCTAAAAAAAGAATGAATCTATTTCTCATATTTTTAAATGGAAGGTGGCCAGAAGGCATCTTCAATGTGTTTTAATGAATGACGGGCGTCGCGGCCGAACAGGATGGCTACAATATCGAAGCGCACTTCGCCCTGGTGATCCATCAGGTAAATATATTCGTCCGCTGCCTGGGCCAATAATTTTTGTTTGCGCAAGTCTACAAAATCTTCCGGCTCGCCAAAACCGTTTCCGGTCCGTGCCTTTACCTCTACAAAAATGATCTTACCGTCTTTATAGGCCACCAGATCTATTTCGCATTTGCCATGCGTCCAATTCTCGTCTAATATTTCGTAACCAAGCCCCTCTAAAAATGTTTTTGCCAGGCCCTCACCCTTGCGGCCAAGTTCCAGGTGCTGTGCCATTACTTCAAAATTACGGAGCCCAAATAATCCGAAATACTCTTCTCCACCTTTTTCATGTGCATGTACTGCGTCAGTAGTATTTCAGTGTCGGCCTCATTTTCAACTTTCTGTAGTTCGCCCCGCAAGCCATCCAGTATTTTACCCACCTTCTGTTTTTTAAGGTGAAATATCGCTCCCAAAATAGTGGCCTTCATATTCATCTGTTCATCGGGCACCAGTATCTTGTGCATCTCGTACCAGTTCTCGCTCAGCGTGTACCGGGTTGCCAGCAGCGTGACCGACAGATCCACTATATCCTTATCGGGAAAATGGATAAAAAATTGCTCATCCGGTAAAATTCCATTCTCCACCTCTTTGCCGTAAAGCTCTACGAACTTTTTGCTCGGCGGGTGGTCGAACTCCACGTCGCCCAGTTCGGCTATCATGAAGGGCCCTATATAGGTATTGGCAATGCCGTCCCAGTCGATCATTTTGCTACCGTACAATAACAAAAGCCGTACAATTTCGCGCTCCTGGTTCGATTCATCTTTCTTAACAGGCGGTTCAGCCTGCAATTCTTCGGGTGGAAGATAATCCGACGGCTCAATTTGCCTGTTTGCCTGTTGCTGCGAATCCTTTTTGGCCTTGTTCAGCCGCATTTTATTCAGCTCCGACAGCAGCGCCCGTTCGTCAATTTCCAGTATATGGCTGCACTCCTTAATAAATACCGAGGCTTTAATGGAATCCGGAATTTTGGCAATGCTTTCAACGATCTCGCGGATAACATCTGCCCGCCTTATCGGGTCGTTACCGGCCTCTTTAAGCAGTATATCGGTTTTATATAGAATGAAGTCTTTCCTGTTCTTATCAATGTGTGCCTTGAAAGCGCTGGTACCTACCAGCCGCACGTACGAATCAGGGTCGTGCCCATCGGGAAACAGCACCACCTTTACATTCAGGCCCTCCTCCAGTATCATATCCAGCCCCCGTAACGAAGCTTTGATACCGGCGGCATCACCGTCATAAAGAATTGTGACGTTCTTAGTGAAGCGGCCAATGAGCCTGATCTGCTCCACCGTTAGCGATGTACCCGACGAAGCTACCACGTTCTCTATCCCAGCCTGGTGAACGGAAAGCACGTCGGCATATCCCTCAACCAAATAGCAGTTATCCTCGTCCCTTATCGCTTTCTTGGCAAAGTACAGGCCGTAAAGAATATTAGATTTATGGTAGATCTCCGACTCGGGCGAGTTGATATATTTCGGAACATTCTTGTCTGTTTTGAGCGTCCTTCCGCCGAAGGCGATAACCCTGCCGGTAAAGCTATGTATCGGGAACATCACCCGACCCCTGTAACGGTCATACAAGGTGCCATTATCCCGTTTCACGGACAAGCCCGTTTCTTCGAGGAACTGCTGCTGGTAACCTTCTTTTAGTGCCTTGGCTGTAAAGGCCTCCCATTGGTCGGGCGAGTAACCCAGCTCGAATTTTTTGATAGTTTCGCTGGTGAAACCTCGCTCTTTAAAATAGCTTAGGCCGATGTTCTGCCCCTCTTCTGTTTCAAGCAAGCTTTCGTGAAAGAATTTTGCAGCGTAGCCACTAACTATCATCAGGCTTTCGCGGTGATTCTCCTCTTCTTTATTTTCTGATGACTCGATGGTTTCTTCAACCTCGATACCGTATTTTTTGGCGAGCCACTTTAGCGCCTCGGGATAGGTGAATTTCTCCAGTTCCATCAAAAAAGTAACGGCCGAACCGCCTTTGCCCGATGAAAAATCCTTAAAAATACCCTTAGCGGGCGATACCGTGAATGACGGTGTGCGTTCGTTACTGAAAGGTGACAGGCCCACATAATTGGCGCCGCGTTTTTTCAGCTGCACAAACTCGCCCACCACCTCGACAATGTCGATGGCCTCCATAATTCGGTCGATGGTGGGTTTTGTGATCATACAAACGGGTTAACCACAAAAATAGCTTTTTACCCTATCAACCGGGTGCTGTGTTATTAAGAAATTACCAACAGCCTGTATCATTAAATATTATTTCAGCGTATCTCTTTTTGAAAACGATAATATAAAGTAAAGAGATGAAAAGATCAGTTTTTATAGCGGCGATATTATTCACCGTGTCTATTGTATCCTGCAAAAAAGAAAAACAAATTACCGCTGACCAGCTATTCATAGGGGCCTACCGGAATAATGCCAGTTGGTTAGGAGTTCCTGTTACGAGCAAAACCTCGGGCGATTCGCTCCAGGTGAAAGGCATCAACTCAACCGACAATTCAACTGTGATAATTAAGATGCCATTTCATGGCAAGGGGAAATATACCATTGGCGCCGATGACGCTTTTTATACTATTACCGAAGGCGTGAGCGGGCCGGGCGTCCTTTATATTCTCGACGGTACAAAAACCAATACCGTCACCGTTACGCAATACGACCTGGCATCAAATATTACGAAGGGCTTATTCGAATTACACTTTGTAAAAGCACCTGGTAGCAGCGACCCTGGAAATAGTGTAGACATGACCAGCGGTCAGTTTTGGCTGCAGGTACCCTTTTAAACCTTTATTACCTGCGTTTTCTTTTTCAGGAAGGTTACAGCAATGCCGGCAAGCACAATAATGCTTCCGGCAATTTCTTTTAGTTCCAGTGTTTCGTGAAGAAAGAATGCCGCCCATATACCCGCGATGACCGTTTGGCTTAACAGGGCGATCGAAACCCGGGTGGCTTCCATGTGATTGATCGCGTAGTTGATGGTTATCCAGCCTGCCAGCTGGCAAACTATACCCATCCCAAGCAGGTTGAGCCAGGTTGCAGTTGGAAAGTGCAGCAATTCGGTGTGCTGGTAACCGCAAATGATGAGCAGGAAGGCACTTGCGCCGAGCATGTTGTAAAACATGAAAGTGACCGTCGTGATCTTTTGGAGAATACCTTTGGTGATCATGATATAAACGGCGTAGAACAAGCTGGCCACAAGCGCATAGATAAGCCCGATGTTAAACTGCAGGTGCAGGATATTATTGGCGCCTACCAATATAACCATACCCCCAATGGCCACCCACGTACCTGTCCAGAACAGGGCACCAGACTTTTTCCGCAGGACCAGGAAACTCAGCAA
Organism: Mucilaginibacter ginsenosidivorans; assembly: GCF_007971025.1. NCBI lineage: Bacteria > Pseudomonadati > Bacteroidota > Sphingobacteriia > Sphingobacteriales > Sphingobacteriaceae > Mucilaginibacter > Mucilaginibacter ginsenosidivorans. Next base: position 9,582 of record NZ_CP042436.1, read on the forward strand.
TCCCACCCAAACCGGGGCCAGGTTGGCGATGAGCGTTGAAATGGTAGCGCTTATCTTCATCAGTGAAATGTTCCAGACGGCGATATCGGCACCGAAAACCACGCCTCCAAGTAGTGCTACGGCCAGATCCTTATAGCCGATCTTCAGCTTTTTCCCGGCGATGCAATACGGCGCCAGGAACAACCATGCAATGAATATCCGGTAAAAACCTGATGCAAGCGGAGCCGCTTCGGCAAGCTTCACAAATATTGGCGAGAACGAGATGCAGACGATGCCAATAACGAGGCTTACTTTCGGATTCATGATATATTTATGCCGGCAAAAATACATTATAAGTCAGTATTTTAGTATTGGTGTAGCAAATACTATCAAGGGCGCGTATATTGCTTACACCAACCTTTCTTTTTATGAAAAAACTTGTTTACCTTATCCTTTTAAGCACAGCGCTGCTGTCAGCATCCTGCTCTAAAAAGCCGATCTGTTGTGTGCTGCCCCCGCCTGTATTGGTCGCAGCGCAAAAGAATGGCGTGGCGTGGGAACTACCGATTATCAAAAGTACGCGGAGCAGCACCAATGATATTTTTATATCTACTGTGGGGCCTCAATTACTGAATACCGCAAAAGATTCGCTGAGCATCAATTTAACATACACCGGCATTGGCAGCTACACGCCATCCAATGCCAACGTTAGCTATACGGCATTTACAAACGGCGTAAAAACCACATACGAACTCGACCCGTCATTTGAAAACACCATCAACATTACGTCGTTCGCCGTGCTCCACAATGGGGCGACTACCAACCCTGATCCGACTGAGATGACCGCCACATTTAACCTGCGTTTTACCAACCCGGACCACACAACAACGGTCAGCCTTTTAAACGGAAAATTCACTGCTTATTTATCTAATTAGTTGTATTTTTGCCGCTCGAATATTTTTATAGTATGAGCCAGCGGACAAAGATCAAAGCATTATTAGAGAGTGAACAAACCAACATAGAGGTTATCGTTAAGGGGTGGATACGCACCTTTCGTAATAACCAGTTCATCGCTTTGAATGATGGCTCGACCAATAACAATATCCAGATCGTTGTTGATTTTGAGAATACTGATCCGGCTTTGCTAAAACGCCTTACCACCGGCGCTGCTATCAGCGTGGTTGGCCAGTTAGTCGCCTCGCTGGGTAAAGGACAAAAAGTTGAGGTTAAAGCAAAAGAAATTGAAGTTTTAGGCGACAGCGATCCCGAGAAATATCCCCTTCAGCCTAAAAAACACAGCCTCGAGTTTTTGCGAGAGATAGCGCACCTGCGTTTCCGTACCAATACTTTCGGGGCGATTTTCAGGGTGCGGAATACACTCTCATACGCCATACACCGTTTTTTTAACGACCGGGGTTTTGTTTACCTGCATACACCTATCATTACCGCTTCGGATGCCGAAGGTGCGGGCGAGGCCTTTAAAGTGACCAATCTTGATATGGCTAATCCGCCGCGAGTTGAAAATGGAGACGTGGACTACAAACAGGACTTCTTTGGCCGTGCAACTAATCTTACCGTGTCCGGTCAACTGGAAGGTGAGCTTGGTGCGATGGCTCTCAGCGATATTTATACCTTCGGGCCAACATTCCGCGCTGAGAATTCTAATACCACCCGCCACTTAGCCGAGTTTTGGATGATAGAGCCGGAAATGGCGTTTTACGACCTAGTGGATAACATGGACCTGGCCGAGGCATTGCTGAAATACGTGATCAGCGAGGCTTTGAAACATAATGCGGATGACATTGAATTTTTGAGCCAGCGCCTGGCCGAGGAGGAAAAACAAAAGCCGCAGAACGAACGCTCGGAAATGAGCCTGACCGAAAAATTGCAATTCTGCCTGGATAACGACTTCGAGCGCCTTACCTATACCGAGGCCGTCGACATATTAAAAGAATCGGCACCGAATAAAAAGAAAAAGTTCCAGTACCCGGTTGAAGGCTGGGGCACCGACCTGCAATCAGAACATGAACGCTACCTGGTTGAAAAGCATTTCAAAAAGCCGGTTATCCTGACGGACTACCCAAAAGATATCAAGGCATTTTACATGCGCCAGAATGATGACGGCAAAACCGTTAGGGCGATGGACATTCTGTTCCCGGGTATTGGCGAGATCGTTGGCGGCTCGCAGCGCGAAGAGCGCCTGGAAAAACTCGAGCAGCGTATGGACGAAATGGGCATACCAAAAGAGGAACTGTGGTGGTATTTGGATACCCGACGTTTCGGGGCCTGTCCGCACGCCGGTTTTGGTTTGGGCTTTGAGCGTTTGGTGCTGTTCGTAACCGGCATGGGCAACATCCGCGATGTGATACCTTTCCCAAGGTTCCCGAAGAATGCGGAGTTTTAAAATGCGATTACACTGATTTTTCGCCTTAATTACACCGATATTGGCCTTCTGAAAAGAGGGCTTTTTTATGCCACGAATTGAGATAGATACTTTGATCAATGCCCCCATCGAAACCTGCTTCGACCTTGCACGGAGTATCGACCTGCATATCGAATCGACCAAACAAACGGGTGAACAGGCTATTGCAGGTCGGACAAGCGGCCTGATTGAAATGGGCGAAACTGTTACCTGGCGGGCGAAGCATTTCGGGATGTGGCAAACGCTAACATCAAAAATCACTAACTTTGATAAACCAAATTTCTTTGCGGACGAAATGGTGAAAGGCGCGTTCAAAAGCTTCCGGCACGAGCATTATTTCCTGCCGCGGAACGGGCAAACTTTGATGAAGGATGTGTTTATTTTTAAGTCACCGATGGGAATATTGGGGAGGTTATTTAACTGGCTGATACTGACAAGATATATGACCAAACTATTAATCCAAAGGAACGAAGTTATAAAAGCAGCGGCCGAAAGGCGCTAATTATTCAGAGCCAGCGAAGCGAAAAAAACGTCCTTCCCTTTAGTTTCGTGACCCTCCGGGACTATGGCCATCAGGCTATACATATTGGTGCCTATGATCACCATATAAACATATAGCTTTAGCTTACTGGCAGCGTTACCGCCTTCCATAGAAAAGGTGTTGTACCCGTTCCATTTTCCGGGGGTTACGTCTCCTAACGTGCTCCCGGGCATTTCGCTAAGCATCCCTGCTTTAAGTTCGTCCGTAAACTCGGGCGTGGGCGCCATTTCGGCCAGTTGTGCAGAATCCAAATGCCCCTCAAGCTTCGAAAAATCAACCGTAGCCACTACATAAATTATGGAATCGCCGCCTTTCACAAAAACACTATGCTCATCTGCCCTCGTTGGCTGGACAGGAAGGTTTGCGGATAGTTTATCATCTATTTTGTAGCTTACCCATTGACTTTGGGCAGTAGCGATGCAAGCTATAAACAGCAATGCCGCAAATAAAAGAAGTGACTTCTTCATGTAGCGAATGGTATTCCTAAAGATAATCGAAATTATTATTCAAAGCAATTAATAATAAAAGTGCCGGCAATGGCGCCACATATATTTAAACCTGACAATTAACGGCTTATGGTCGCTGTGGTTGCGCCAGTCCTCATAAGTCCCTACCTCAACATGCTCTGATTCAAAATGCATTGACGCAAAACAATAATCCATATGGTAGGGCTTATCCTGGTGCCGGTAAAGGAAATAGGTAGGATGGGCCTCTAAACCATGCTGCTGTTTGTAATGCTGATGATAAACACTGTGTATTTTCCTATCGGCCAGGAATTTGACCAGGTGGGTATGGTTACCTTCCCGTTTTGGCTTATCCCATATCGCATTGCTGTTGAAATCGCCGGCCCAAATCGATGGGTTGCGTTTCAGCAATCTTTCGTAATGATGCACCGCTTTCCATATCTGCCCAACGTATTGAAATTTTTTTTCCTGCGGATTATTGGCCCAAACCGCGAAAAGTAAAAAATCGCGGTCGCCGCCCGTGACTTTTATGGGGATGATGGTTTTAAGATCAGGGTTGTGGCTCCTGTGTATCTTCAGCTTGTAGCCGTTGTAGGCAAATACGCCCACACCTTTATGCGGGTTTTCGCCGTGCCATATCATATCCGTGGGCTCCGGCAGGTCATCAGCAAATTTAAGGCGTTCGGGGCTTTCACACTCCTGTACTACCACAATATCCGGCTGAAAAGCTAAAATGAATTGAGCTTTATTGCGGTATGCCATATTACAGTTCCAGGTGATGATTTTCATTGTTTAGGATTTCACCGATTGGATTTTGATTACGCCGATTGCTTTTTGATTGCACCGACTATCGGTGGAATCACAGTAAAAATCAGTGGAATCCAGAAATTAATTCCCCAATTGCTTCAGCGCAATATAAGCCATCAGGCCAGTGCTTATTTTAAAAGCATCTTCTTCTACATCGAAGGTTGGGGTATGTACCGATGAGGTTATGCCCCGGCTTTCGTTGCGAGTACCCAGTCGGTAAAAGCAGGAGTCGGCTACTTGTGAGTAATAGGCAAAATCCTCGGCTGCCATCCAGATATCCAGGTCGAGTACGTTTTCTTTTCCTAAATAGTCTTCGGCATAGCCACGGGCTGAGGCGGTCAGTTTTTCTTCGTTGATGAGGAAAGGATAGCCACGCATAATATTGAAATCGCAGCTTCCGCCCATGCTTTCAGCAATGCCCTCGGCCATCTTTTTCATTTTCTTATGCGCATCGTTCCGCCATTGCTCGTCCATGGTACGGAAGGTCCCTTCCAGGTAAACCTCGTTCGGGATCACATTAGTAGCGCCATTGGCGATCACCTTTCCAAAGGACAGCACCGACGGGCTCTTCGGATCGTTATAACGGCTGATAATGGTCTGCAAGGCGGTTAATATATGCGCGGTGATAATTACCGGGTCGATATTTTGCTGGGGCTGTGCACCATGGCCGCCTTTACCTTTAACGGTTACGTAAATCTCGTCTGTCGAGGCCATGTATTTTCCCGACCGGAAGCCTACCTTACCCGCGTCGATCAAAGGCATTACATGCTGGCCGATAACGGCCTGGGGCTTTGGATTTTCGAGTACGCCTTCTTTGATCATCAGGCTTGCGCCACCGGGTAGTTTTTCTTCGGCCGGCTGAAAGATAAGTTTTATTGTTCCGGCAAACTGGTCCTTCAGTTTGGTTAATATGGTTGCCGTACCTAACAGGGACGAGGTATGCGCATCGTGTCCGCAGGCGTGCATTACGCCGTTATTTTGCGATTTATAAGGAACGTCATTCGCCTCGGTGATAGGCAGCGCATCCATATCGGCACGCAGGGCAACTACTTTATCCGATGGTCTGCTGCCTTTTATCAGCGCCACTAGGCCCTTATCCGCCATATGCACATATTCCAGGCCGAGGTCGTTCAGTTTTTTGGCGACAAAGGCCGAGGTCTCGGTCTCGTGAAATGAAAGTTCGGGGTGGGAATGCAGGTGGCGGCGGTTAGCCACTACTTCGTTAAAAATATTTTGGGATAGTTCCTGTATCGTTTCTTTATTCATCGCTGTCAGGTTTGGGCTGATTCACCTTTTCGGTTATAATAAAAGTACCCATGAACGTTTTCCTTAACTCGTCCTGTAATTTTTCGGCCTCCATGCGCGACCTGAAATCGCCCACACGCACCTTAAAGTTAGGTTCGCTGTAGATCACGTAACTGCGAATATCGGGAAATTCTTCCTGAAACTTTGTCTGAGCACTGTAAGCATCTTTACGATTGGCGCCGGTAAATATCTGTACACGAAAACCGTTTACCTGCTCGCCGCTTACAGCCTTGTTCAATTCAGCGCGACGTGCTATAAGGGTGTCAACCTTCGGGTCTTTTATAACTTCAACTTTTCCCTTTGTCTGGGCCGACGCAGCGAAACCAAAAAGCATAAAAAAACAGCACCCGATGATATTGCGTAAAGCTTTATGATGTGATGCTGTGTTGTTCATTTTAAACTAAATGTCGCCATAGCGAACGATAGCATGGTTATCTATACACATAATATCCGTTCAATTGACTGGCAAAGTCCGGAGATTGCTTCGTTCCTCGCAATGACGTTTGTTTTATTACGCCTGCCCTACTCCGTGGCAATTCTTAAATTTCTTGCCGCTGCCGCATGGGCAGGGGTCGTTTCGGCCAACCTTTTGTTCCACGCGTACCGGCATTGGTTTTTGCAGTTCGCGCGTATCTTCCATCGGCATGCCACCTGAGTCTGATACCAGTTCGGGCTTGGAGGTGCGCAGCTTCCGTAGGTCCAATTTTGGCTGCGGTCTTGCTTCTCTTACCTCTTCAGGCTCCTGCACCGGTATGCCGCCTCTGAACAAGAAGCTTACCACCTCCTTATTCACATTGGCCAGCATAGCGCGGAACAATTCGAACGCTTCGAACTTATAAACCAATAGCGGGTCCTTCTGTTCGTAAACGGCGTTTTGTACGGATTGTTTCAACTCGTCCATTTCGCGCAGGTGTTCTTTCCATGCGTCGTCTATCAGGTAAAGTACCACGTTCTTCTCGAATGATTTGAACACTTCAGCGCCTTTATTTTCGACCGCCTTTTTTAGCGGAACGGCTACCTGTAGGCCGTGTATGCCATCGGTAAACGGAACAACGATATTTTCCACGTATTCGCCGCGGGTTTTGAACACGTCCTGTATAACCGGGAACGCCTGCTGTGCCACTGCCTGTGCCTTGCGTTTATAAAACGAAGTAACTTCAGCGAAAACTTTATCAACCAAGCCATTCAGGTTTGTCGAACCGAATTCATCCTCCGATATATCGGTATCCACCGAAAATACACGGATGATCTCCAGTTGGAAGCCTTCATAATTATTCGATTCCTTAAATTCGGTAACCACATCGGCAACCACATCAAAAATGGTGTTGTTGATATCCACTTCCAGGCGTTCGCCGAATAAGGCATTCTTACGTTTTGAATAAACAACGGTACGCTGCGAATTCATCACGTCGTCATATTCCAGCAAGCGCTTACGGATACCAAAGTTGTTCTCTTCCACCTTCTTCTGTGCACGCTCGATAGATTTACTGATCATCGAATGCTGTATCACTTCGCCTTCCTCGATACCCATACGCACCATAAGGTTGGAAATACGCTCCGAACCGAACAAACGCATCAGGTTATCCTCCAGCGATACGAAGAACTGGGTCGAACCCGGGTCGCCCTGGCGCCCTGAACGGCCGCGCAACTGCCTGTCCACACGGCGCGACTCGTGCCGCTCGGTACCTACTATGGCTAAACCGCCTGCCTCTTTTACACCCGGACCAAGCTTGATGTCGGTACCACGACCGGCCATGTTGGTGGCTATGGTTACCGTGCCCGCCTTACCTGCTTCGGCCACAATATCGGCCTCCTTCTGGTGCAGTTTGGCGTTCAATACGTTGTGTTTGATACCGCGCAGCTTCAGCATGCGGCTAAGCAACTCCGATATATCAACCGATGTTGTACCTACCAGTACCGGGCGGCCTTCCTGGGTGAGTTTGGTTATCTCATCGGCTACGGCGTTATATTTTTCGCGCACGGTGCGGTAAACCAAATCCTGGCGGTCGTCGCGCACTATTTTAGCGTTGGTTGGGATCTCTACCACATCCAGTTTGTATATCTCCCAAAACTCACCCGCTTCGGTAATGGCCGTACCGGTCATACCGCAAAGCTTGTGATACATCCTGAAGTAGTTCTGCAGGGTAATGGTCGCAAAGGTTTGTGTCGCATCTTCTACCTTCACATTTTCTTTCGCCTCGATAGCCTGGTGCAAACCGTCGGAGTAGCGGCGGCCATCCAAAATACGGCCCGTCTGCTCGTCGACGATCTTTACCTTACCTTCGTCGATGATATATTCCGTATCCTTTTCAAAAAGGGTATATGCTTTTAATAATTGGTTCACTGAGTGGATGCGCTCCGATTTGATGGAAAAATCGCGCATCAGCGTATCTTTCTGGGCCACCTTTTCCTCGTTGCTTGCGTGCGATTTCTCTATCTCGGCAATTTCGGTGCCTACATCAGGCATCACGAAGAAATGCGGGTCCTCACCCGAAGAGGTGATCAATTCGATACCTTTTTCGGTCAGTTCAACCTGGTTGTTCTTCTCGTCTATTACAAAGAAAAGCTCAGAATCTACCTTAGGCATTTCCTTTCCCTGGTCCTGCATGTAATGGTTCTCGGTTTTTAAAAGAACCGTTTTGTTGGCGCCTTCGCTTAAAAATTTGATCAGCGCCTTGCTTTTTGGCAACCCCCTGTGGGCACGCAACAGGGCCAGGCCGCCGTCGTCGATACCTGCTTTACCCTCGGCAAGTGCTTTTTTGGCCTCGTTCAGTACCGTGTTTATATACGCTTTTTGCGCATTCACCAGGCGCTCGATGCGCGGCTTTAATTCATAAAACTCGTGCTCGTCGCCACGAGGTATCGGGCCGGATATGATCAACGGCGTACGCGCATCATCGATCAATACCGAATCGACCTCATCCACCATCGCATAGTGCAGCTTGCGCTGTACCAGTTCTTCGGGAGTGCGTGTCATATTGTCACGCAGGTAATCGAAACCAAATTCGTTATTGGTGCCGAAAGTGATATCGGCGAGGTAAGCGTTGCGGCGTTCTTCCGAGTTTGGTTCATGCCGGTCGATACAATCAACTGATAAGCCGTGGAATTCATACAACGGACCCATCCATTCCGAGTCGCGCCGGGCGAGGTAATCGTTAACCGTCACAATATGAACACCTTGCCCGGCCAATGCATTCAGGTAAGCGGGCAACGTCGCAACCAGCGTTTTACCTTCACCTGTAGCCATTTCGGCAATTTTTCCCTGGTGCAAAACGGTACCACCTATCAGCTGAACATCGTAGTGTACCATATCCCAGGTAACTTCGTTCCCGGCTGCCATCCATGTATTATGATGTATCGCTGTGTCACCTTTTATAACCACATTACTTTTGCGTGCGGCAAGGTCGCGGTCGAATTGTGTTGCAGTAACTTCTATTGTCTTGTTTTCCTTGAACCTGCGGGCGGTTTCCTTAACCACGGCAAAGCCTTCGGGCAGTATGTTCATCAGGATAACCTCCAGCTCCTTATTACGGTCCTTTTCCAGCTTATCTACCTGGCGGTAAAGCTCAACCTTCTCGTTTACATCCAGACCGGGGTTTTGTTCTATCCTGTCTTTAATTTCCTGTAATTCAGCATCTATTTCGGCAAGGCCCTCTTTAATGGTCTCCTTAAAGGCCACAGTTTTTGCACGCAGCTCGTCATTACTGATGCCGTCAAGCCTGGCATACTCTTCCTTGATACGCTCAACTATAGGCTGTATACTTTTTATATCCCGTTCCGACTTGCTGCCGAACAGCTTACTGATGAAATCCAACATAATTATATCGATATATTTCCGACTAACTCAACAATTGCGCCATCGCGGCCGATGAGGTCATAATGGCAGGCAAAGGTACTGTTTTTGAGGTGAAAGGTGAAAGGTTTTGAGGGGAAAGGTTAATGTGCGAATGTGCAGATATGCGGATGTGCAAATGATCAATTTTCTTCATCTTCATCCGGATCGGTGTCGTCTTCTTCATCAAAATAGTCATCTTCGTCGAACTTGTCGTCATCAAACATAAGCTCCTCCAACTTCTCCTGCTCTGGCGTGCTGGTGTCGAAACGGATGGCCCAGTTGTCCGGGATATCATAGCTTTTATCGAAGCTGCGTATCCAGGCAACAAATTCGATCCTGAATTCCTCAATTTTATCACGCATCAGGTCGACATAGTCTTCGTTGTTCAGGTTGAACATTTCGCTGCTGATGACGGCGTTTCGCATATTATAAACCGCATATTTTATCAATACGGCATTTTCCATACGCAGCGAGTACAACCCGGCGCCCTCGGCACCCGCTATTTTGGCCTGCACCAGCATCGCGTTGCCAACAATCTCGCCGGCAAGCCATTCCTTTTGATCGTCTTCTTTTATCGCTTCGACTATTACTTCAGCCAGTTCAAGCAACTCCTCTGCCTTTATAAACACAGGAAGCTTGCGGTACCTATCCATTCTTTTTGACATAATGTAAAGGTAAGCCTCACCTAAATCCTCTCCAAAGGAGAGGACTTTTATTACAAGAAATTTTTACACCAATTGGAGAGGGGTTGGGGTGAGGCTTCATTTGCACATCTGCATATTCGCACATCTGCACATTATATTTTACATTTGCCGCATGAATATCCTGCTCCTCGGATCGGGCGGAAGGGAAAGCGCCTTCGCCTGGAAAATTTCGCAAAGCCCAAAATGCGACCACCTGTTCATTGCTCCCGGCAATGCCGGTACGTCGCAATACGGCACCAATGTGAATATTAAGTCAACCGATTTTGAGAACATAGGAAACTTCGCGATAGAAAATTCGATCGACCTGGTTTTGGTAGGCCCCGAAGAACCGCTGGTAAAAGGTATCCATGATTTTTTCCTGGCGAACACAGGGTTAAAAAACATCCCGGTAATAGGTCCGCAAAGCGAAGGCGCACAGCTGGAGGGTAGCAAGGATTTTTCCAAGGCGTTTATGCAAAGGCACAATATCCCTGCCGCCGCGTCGCAAACTTTCACCCGCGAGACTTTGCAGGAAGGTTTTGAATACTTAGCCACGGCAGGATTACCCGTCGTTCTAAAAGCCGATGGTTTGGCGGCCGGTAAGGGCGTGCTCATTTGCACCACGCTGGAGGAAGCACAACTGGAACTGACCGAAATGCTGACGCATGCCAAATTTGGCGATGCAAGTTCGAAAGTACTGGTCGAACAATTTTTGCAGGGGATCGAGTTATCGGTTTTCGTGATGACCGACGGCAAGAATTACAAAGTTTTGCCTGAAGCGAAGGACTATAAACGCATTGGCGAAGGCGACACCGGCCTGAATACAGGCGGAATGGGTTCTGTTTCCCCGGTTCCGTTTGCGGACGAGGCTTTTATGCGGAAGGTTGAAGAACGGGTGATCATCCCCACGGTTGAAGGGTTGCGCAAAGAGAACATCCCTTATAAAGGTTTCATTTTTATCGGGCTGATGAACTGTGATGGCGAACCTTATGTGATAGAATATAACTGCCGCATGGGCGACCCGGAGACGGAAAGCGTGATGCTGAGGATAGAATCTGATTTTGTCGACCTGCTGGAAGGTGTTGCGGAAGAAAACCTGGATAAAAAAGAATTGACCATATCCGGTAAAACCGCAGCTACTGTGGTGATGGTAGCGGGCGGCTACCCGGGCGAATACCTGAAAGACAAGGTGATAACCGGCATCGAAAATGTTCGGGATTCAAAAGTATTTCACGCCGGCACATCAATGCAGGGAGAAGATATTATTACAACGGGCGGGCGGGTACTGGCGATAAGCACCTTACAGGACAACATGTTTACTGCGCTGCAGCAGGCCACCGCCGATGCCAGCCGCATTTACTGGGATGGCATGTATTTCAGGAAAGATATCGGGTTTGATCTGTTGTAGTCCGAAAGTCCGCATAAGTCCGGAAGCTATATAAACTAAAAAGTCCGAAAGATAAGCCTTGCAAACTTCATCTTTCGGACTTTTTATCGGGATTCGGACTTTAATTATTTACTTCCGCTTGCGGGTTCGGCTTTGCCAAATATTTCGGCCAGTTTATCTTCAAGCTCGAAGCCATGGAGGCTTTTAGCAATGATCTTACCGTTCGGGTCTATCAGGAAATTTGCGGGAATGCCACGCACGGCATAAAGGTCGGCTTCTTTACTTTTCCAGAAGTGCAGGTCGGATACCTGTGTCCAGGTCAATTTATCTTTGTGGATAGCATCCAGCCATTTTTGTTTGCCGTTCTCGCGGTCCAACGACACGCCCAGGATAGCAAAGTTCTTGTCTTTATATTCATTGAAGGCCTTTACAACGTTAGGGTTCTCCCTGCGGCAGGGGCCGCACCATGATGCCCAAAAATCAACCAGCACATATTTACCGCGGAACGATTGGAGGCTCACCATTTTACCGGCGGTATCAGCTTCTGTAAACAATGGCGCCATTTCGCCCAAAGCAACTGCTTTTAGTTTCGGTAACCTTGCGCCAAACTCTTTCCCTTGTTCAGTCCCTTTTATTTCCGGTGCAAGGGCCTCGTATAATGGCGCAATATCAGCATAATCGGCACCGTAAGCTGAATACATTTCTAACGCCATCATGCTGATATATGAACCGGGGTTTTGCTGCGCGAACACTTTGTTGGCATTCATTTGCTTGTCATCAATTACTTTTTGCGCCGCTGATATTTCCCGCTGATAAGCTTCGGAAGTTTTCTGTTCAGGTGTTTCCGCTTTTATTTTAGCATCCAGTGCATCCTGGTCGGCGTCAAAAGCTTTAGTCATCGCCTCGTATTTGACATTATCCTGGTTCGCTTTCGGGCCGTCAACCGTGGCATCAGCCAGTTTGCCGCTACCGTTTACGTTGATCTCGCCTTTTTCAACATAGATGGACTTGTAATCTTTGAACTTCAGGCCGTCACCTTTTTCGTTGAGCACCAGGTAAGCTACTGCTGGAACGTCGCCTGTCGTCCCCTTAAATTGAAACTGGCCGTCTTTCATAACAACCGAGTCTTTAATCACCTTGTCTTTGACCTGGTATTCGAGGTACATTTTGGCGGGAGCGTTGAAGCTGCCAACCTTGCCTTTTATGATATATGCACCATCCTGTGCAAATGCAGCCAATGGCAATAATGCTATGGCTGCTGAGATAAATTTCTTCATGTTTTAATTATTGAGAACTCAATTATAGCGATATAATTCCGGAATTGTTAGCCGCACCCCTATTGTAAAATAATAGTTACAAATTGCAGGCATTACTTGCCAAGCACTTCTTCCAGCTTGTTTTCAAGGTCATCGCCACGCAGATCCTGCGCTATGATCTTTCCCTGGGGGTCTATCAGAAAGTTTTTGGGTATGCCCTGTACAAAATAAAGCTGGGCCACGGCATTGTTCCAGAATTTCAGGTCCGAAAGCTGTGTCCAGCCGCCAAGGTGATCGGCCTTGATCGCATTCAGCCATGCAAACCCGCTTCCAGGCCTGTCCAATGAGATGCCGATGATGGTGAAATTTCTATCTTTAAACCTGTTGAACGCTTTTACAACGTTGGGGTTTTCCTGGCGGCACGGACCACACCACGATGCCCAGAAGTCGAGCAATACGTATTTACCCCTGAACGACGAGAGCCTTACCGGATTGCCGAGGGTGTCGGTTTGCTCAAAATCGGGAGCGACGGCGCCTATAGATGTGCTTTTCAGGCTCTCCAGCGCATTGCGCATGGTACGCGCAGTTTCTGTTTCCTGCACGTTCTTTGATAAGCCGTCGAGCAGCGGAAGTATCTCGTTAGGGTCGGGCGTTGGCCCGCCGATAGAACCCAGCGTGATCAGGCTGAGGTAGCTGTCAGGATTTTCCTTGACAAATTTTGTCAAAGCGGCATGGTAATCGGCCTGCACAGCTTTTATTTTAGTTTGCATCTCGCTGGTCGCGGCAGCTGATTTTTCATCTGTGGCCGATTTAAGCGCATCGGTTGTTATTTTATTGATGCGGCTAGATGCTGCATCGTTAATGGCCACCAACTTCACATATTGATTATTAATGGGCGAGCCAATAACCTTTGCGTTGAATGCCGAGTCGGGACTTTGGACGTTGATGGTACCTTTATCCAAATAAAATATAAACTTGTCAGCCGTATTGAAATCCAGCATTTGCGCACCCAGACCTTTGTGGTCCACAATAAGCGCAGCCACTGACGGATAGATGATTTCCCCCTTAAATTCGAAGGCGCCGTTAACGCTTTTAGTCGAATCGAGCACTTTGTTCGACCCGGCCTGGTAATACAGGTAAACCTCCGAATTCATACTACCAAATTTACCGGCAATATTAAACTGCTGCGGCATTTGAGCAAGGACTGCGAAAGGCAGGAGGCATACTAAAAAAGAGAATATTTTTTTCATTTGTTGTTTATAACGCTTTATTGACTAATGAATTGCTATCAATTTAATTTTTGGTAAGTGCGCCACCAAAGGTCGGGCATTTCGCCGCCGACGGCGGTTTTATAGTCGTCGTAGCGGCAGGGCACAAGATGGAAGCGTTCATTCATGGACCCGCTTGAAGGGTAAGGAACCTGCATCCACCAACGATCGGATTTTTTACTCTTTACAAACACCACCTCGTGGTCCTCGTGCTTCAGGCTGGTTTTATATATCAGGTATTGTGATTTAGGGTTAAGCGGGAAGTCTTTTTTACGGTTATAAAAGCCGTCGATAAAGCACCATATCATTTGTGCCAGCAGCATTGCTGTTTGTCCGTTGTTATCATAAGCCGGGTTAAACTCGTAAAAGCCGATAGAACTTAATTTATCATTGAAACCTGCATAGCGGGCAACCTGGCAGGCTTCCTCGCCATACAAGCCGTTGGGCGACGCGTTAGCGTTGCCCATAGCATCCGACGCGCGGATGGCACCGATATCGATGCTGATCATATTAGCGTTGCGGATCACCGGTTCGGCCATGGCCACCTGGCTGCTTACCTCGCCTAAACGGTGCACGTCGAAGTAGAGTTTATCCATCACCCGCAAACTTTCCTGGCTGGTAAAATAGGTTTGGAAACCCAGGTTGCTATAATTGAACAGGTAATTGGGTTCGTGTAAAAATATCTTGTTCAGGTAGGATACCGATGTTGTTTCCAGGCTATCCATGCCGCCATCATCTTCCAGGTCAAACCGCGGGTCGACGATCACCAGGTCCACCTTTTGCTCCAGGTCCTCGTAGGCCATATACTGAGCATAGGTAATGTCCTGCCCCCCGCCGATGATGATGGGTAAAATGCCTTTTTTAATTAATTCATGCACCACCGTCTTTACGGCAAAGTAAGTATCGGTTATTGTCGCTCCCTGTTTGATATTGCCCAGATCAGCAATTTTTGTCTTATATCCTCCTTCAAAAAGCTGGTATAATTTCTCGCGGACATAGTCGGGGCCCAGTGCGCAACCGGGGTTATTGATGGCATTCCGATCATCCTGCACACCGATGATGGCAATGTCTGTCTTCTGCTCCAGGTCGGGAAAACTATCCCTGAAACGCGCTATCTTTTCGCCCAAATGGCTGCTGTAATACCCGTTTTCAGGCGCGATATTTTTTAAGTCGATAGGAGAAAAAAAGTCGGATAAAGACATGTTGTTGTGCAAATATGCGGATGTGCGAATATGCGGATTGATATGCAGATGTGCAAATGAGAAGATGTGCAGATGAGCAGATCGATAAATTTTAAAGAGGGTTAACTTAAGAGTTGACCATCCTCTAATCAAAATATCTGCATATTTGCACATCTGCACATTAATAAAATGATACTGGTTACAGGTGCAACAGGTTTCCTGGGTTCGGAAGTGGCAAAACAACTTGTTGTGCAGGGGCATCGCGTCCGCTGTACCAAACGAAGCACATCCAGTATTCCACCACTTTTAAAGGCCTTTGATAGCAACATCGAATGGGTGGAGGCCGACCTGCTGGATATTTTTGCGTTGGAGAATGCCCTTGAGGGTACTACACAGGTTTATAACTGTGCGGCATGGGTTTCGCTCAAACAGTCGGATAAGGATAAGATGATCTACACCAACGTTACGGGCACCGCCAACCTGGTGAATTTATGCGCGCAATACAATTGCCGGCTGGTGCATGTAAGTTCGGTCGCAGCCATCGGCCAGGCTAAGCCGGGAGAACTGATAACCGAAAAACACCACCTCGACCAGGCTACCGAAAACGACGGTTATGCCATATCCAAACTGGAAAGCGAAATGGAAGTGTGGCGAGGCATAGCCGAAGGACTGGACGCCGTTATCGTAAACCCTTCGATGATCATCGGGCCGAATGCCGGAACTGAAGGCAGCGGCGCGCTTTTTGAAACAGTACGAAAAGGCTTGAAATTTTATACCGAAGGCAGCATGGGCTTTGTGGATGTGGAGGATGTGGCTAAAAGCATGATCGCCCTGATGAACAGCGACATTAGCAGTGAACGTTTTATTGTAAGCGCCGAAAACCGGGCCTATAAACCGCTGGTTATAGAGATAGCCAACTGCTTTGGCGTCAAGCCCCCTGCTTCCCTTGCCAAGCCGTGGATGATGGGCCTGGCCTGGCGCTTATCGAAAGTAGCGTCGGTTTTTACAGGTAAGGCCCCTGCGATAGATAAGGTGACGGCACAGTCGGCCTCCATTGCCAGGGATTTTGACAACAGTAAACTTAAAGACGCGATCAATATTGATTTTAAGCCGGTTAGCCAGTCGGTGAAGGAGATATGTGCGGCACTGGACACGATTTCGGGATCAAATTGATTTGCAGGATGCCTGCATTCGGGAATTAGTTTGATCTTTCAAATCTGTTCATCGTGTATTTTTAAAACCGAATCTTTATAACTTGGTTGATACAACATAAGTCCTGAGTAATGAAAAAACTGTTGCCTGTAATTTTGCTGTTGCTTGGCGCCTGCGTGTATTCGGCGCGGCAAAGTGATGCCGACGGCGCCGCTGAAAAATACACGCGCGACTTGCTTGGTAACCCGAGATACCTGGAGACCGTCGGTTTTTCGGCACTTGAAAAACACCGGTATGTGACTCCGCTCGACTCCTCCCTTAATTATGCCCACATCAGTCCCAACGATCACCAGAAAATGGAGCAATATGTGGATAGTGAAAATTACCAGCGCCCCGACCGCGCCCCGGGCAACATCAGGCAGCTGGACAGCATCGAACATAATAAACTGATCTATTATACATTGGATTATTCTTTTCGCATTGATTCGATGGGGCATAAAAAGCTGAAGAAGTACCATTTTGAACTGGACACGGCTTTTAAGGTGTTGAAGATGGCGGATATAACCTATGGGAGGGATACGCGGTAGTGAATGGTGAATTTGGCTAAAGCCAATAAACGCTTTTATTTACCCGTCGCATAAATGGAGCGGCGATGAGTAAGCAGATGGTGGTAAAGCTTTGATCACCGAACAGGTTTGCTCCTTTAGCCAGACTTTCCATGAAGCCCCGATCACTAATCACAAGTAACTAATCACCAACTGCCATTTCCATTTTTTCAAAATACACCCCTCTATTTTTTAATTATTGCAAATGTGTACCTGATACACCTGATTAATCTCGAAACGGTTAGAAAGCAATTCAAAATTTTGCACATTTGTAATGCTTATCCGCCGCCGGCGGATTCCCGCACCTGAATAAAGCATGGACCAGTACTTTATTATCGACTTTGACAGCACATTCACCCAGGTTGAGGCGCTGGACGAGCTTGCCCGCATTTCGCTGAGAAAACATCCTGACAGGGAAAAGATCTATAAACAAATTGAGGATTATACCAACGCGGCCATGGAAGGCAAGCTGTCTTTCAGCGAGAGCCTGGCTAACCGGGTAAAATTACTTGAGGCTAACCGCGAACACCTGAAACAACTGGTGACGCATTTGAAAAAGAAAGTATCTATCTCGTTTTCGCGCAACAGCAACTTTTTTAAGCTGCATTCTGATAACGTGCTGATCGTGTCCGGAGGGTTCAAAGAATTTATTACCCCGGTGGTAACGGAATATTTTATCAAAAGAGAAAATATATACGCCAACACTTTTGTGTTCGACGAGAACGATAACATTGTCGGCTACGATCGTGAGAACCCGCTATCGCAGGAAGGCGGCAAGGTAAAACTGCTGCGGCAGATGGACCTGCAGGGCGAAATATTCGGCATTGGCGACGGGTATTCCGACTACCAGCTGAGGGAATCGGGCATCATCAAAAAATTCTTTGCCTTTACCGAGAATATCGAACGAAAATCGGTGGCCGAAAAAGCCGATCATATTACGCCGAGCTTCGACGAGTTTTTATATATCAACAAACTGCCGCGGGCAATATCGTACCCTAAAAACCGCATCAAATGCCTGGTAGTGGGCGATGTTGGCGAGGAAGCGATAGACCAGATGCGCAAGGAAGGCTATGACATCAGGCATAAGGATACTATAGAGCAGAAATATTTGGAGGAAGCGGGTGTATTGTTATGCGACGAAGCAAACCAGCCTACACCCGAGGACCTTGAAAATGCCGGTCGCCTTAAAGTTATAGGATGCTTTGGCCGTGTTGCCAGCCGCAAACTTTCAGAAACGGCGTGCGAGAACGGTATCATCATTTTTGACGACCCGAAATATAATCCCCGCAATGTTGATTTCATACCCAAAAGGGTCATCGCCTTTATGAACGAGGGGAAAACGCATATGAGCTGCAACTTTCCTGACCTGCAGCCACCCCGCAATGATAACGCCCACCGTATTATACACATCCATACTAATGTGCCGGGGATCCTGGCGCAGATAAACGAGGTTTTTGCCCGTCACAACATCAACATTGTGGGTGAGTTCCTGGTAACCAATGCGCAAATAGGATATGTAATAACCGATGTGCACGCCGGTTACAGCAAGCAGGTGCTGAACGAACTAAAGGCGATAGATCATACGATCAAGTTCCGTTTGTTGTATTAGTTGGTTGGTGATTAGAGATTAGCGACCGGTGACTGGTTGCTTAAGTTCCTAATCACAAATTAACTGGTTAACTAATCACTCTTCTTTAAACGGCACAACCAACACAGGCACCTTCGAATGCCTTACCACATGTTCGGCTATACTGCCCATCAAAAGGCGGTCGAGGCCGGAGCGATGCTGGGTACCTACTACGATAAGATCGGCATTGAATTCGGCGGCGCAATCGATTATGCCATCCGCCGTGCTGCCGTATTCCGAAAAATGGGTAATCTCCAGGTCGCCGGCGAAATTGTTAATGGTGCGCTGGATAATATTTTGCGATGCTTCCTTTTGAATATTGACGAATTCAGGATCGCTTGCGAGCCCCGGTTCAAAAGGCGAGCCGGTGAGCAGGTTGGCATCCGTAGACGAAGTTACGATTGGTTCGACAATATTAACCAAACCCACATGGGCCTTATACAGATGCGCCAGATCGAAACCATAGGCGGCGGCGTTGTCGGCCTCTTTACTGTCGTCGATTGCTATCAAAATCTTCTGAATTTTCATGGTACCTCCTTAACTGTAAATTTACCTGTTTTGTTTCTGTATCTGCAAGCTTTGTTACCTTTGCCGGTAAACCAAACTCTATGAGTATCACCCCCGAGATCGAATCGCGCCTGGCTTTACTTCAGGAAAAGTATGAAGCTATGGGCCAGGACATGGTATCGTACCTTGACGGCCTGCTGCATGCCGACTTCCTTACCTATTGGGATTACATCCATTTAGATACCCTACTGAGCCTGCAAAGCCCCAAAACGCCTTTCCCCGACGAGGAAATATTTATCATGTACCACCAGATAACGGAGCTTTACTTTAAACTGGCGCTGCATGAGTGCAAGCAGATAACGGAAAAGGAAAACCTGACGGCTGATTTTTTTGCTGCGAGGGTACGCCGTATTAACCGTTATTTCGAGGCATTAACGCAATCGTTCGAGATCATGGTGGATGGGATGGAAAAGGACCAGTTCCTGCAATTCAGGATGTCGCTGCTGCCGGCAAGCGGTTTCCAGAGCGGGCAGTACAGGCTGATCGAGATATACGCGACCGATTTTATCAACCTGGTGGCGAAAGATAAACGCGGGGAATTAGCTTCGGCGCCGGTAGAGGATCAATTCGAATACCTGTACTGGAAATTTGGCGCAACCGAACTATCCACCGGTAAAAAGACGCTGACCCTGCGGCAGTTTGAAAAGAAATATTCCAAACAATTCATCGAACTGGCGAAGGCTTGTACCCAATTAAACTTCAATGCCTTACTACAGCAGATGCAATATGAGCAACGGTCGGCCAAAGCGCTGGAGGATGAATTGCGCAGGCTGGACGTAAACGTAAACGTGAACTGGCCACTGTCGCATTATAAATCAGCAGTGCGCTACCTCGATCGCAAACCGGACGATATAAAAGCTACAGGCGGCACCAACTGGCAAAAATACCTGCCCCCGCGTTTCCAGAAACGCATCTTTTATCCTTCGCTATGGACAGCCGAACAACTGGACAATTGGGGTAAGGCCTGGGTGGAGGATGTGCTTAACAGCAAATAGTTCATGGTATTGCTTTTGCAGAAATAACTGCTCATCGAAAAATTTATTTCCTGCTGACACCAATTGCATGTTCCTATCGTCTATCGATCTGAAACTCATGAACACTATGAACATATCTAAAAATTTAAAAGCATCTTTTCTATTATCCACTGTGCTATTTGCCTCATGCGGCATCATCAATAACTACTCGAGCCGGAACTGGCACGGCGGCGACGTAGGCGGGCATAACTACGCGTCGTTTGACGAAATGAACGGTCGCCAGGATTTCAAATTGCTTAACCCTGCGGCCGGCGATTTTAGCCTTAAATACACCGGCGATATAACCGAAGGCGAACTGCACCTGGTAATTAAACAGGGACGGAACATTATTGTGAACCGGGACGTAACCGGCAGCGTACGCGACTCGGTGCGCATCAGCGATGGCGGCAACCCCGATGTTAAGATCAGTGTTACCGGCAAACATGCAAGGGGGAAATACGATATCACCTACCCAACCAGCAAATAAAGAGGCGAGCGGTTACGCGAAAGTTTTCCTGTTATTCGGGATGTTTTTAGTAGACAATGGGATTTTTTCGTCATAAATAGGTCATTCTCACCTATTCACAGTGAACAATGATGTAGCAACTATGAACTGTTACCCAAAATCCGTACCTTGCCCTTTTCCAATACCAATACACTAAGGCAATGACTGATACACTGGACATCAAGATCACCAAGACGACCCATTCCCGCTTAAACGAGACGGATTTCGACAATTTACCCTTCGGGAAAACATTTTCCGACCATATGTTTATGGCCGATTATTCCGATGGCGAATGGAAGAATTTTCAAATTATTCCCTATGGCGAAATTGGGTTGAGCCCGGCTATTTCAGCATTGCATTATGGCCAAGCTTTTTTCGAAGGCTTAAAGGCATACAAACATGCCGATGGGCAGGTATCCGTTTTCCGCCCGGATAAAAATGCTATCCGCTTTAATAAGTCGGCCGGGCGCCTGTGCATGCCTGAGCTTCCCGAAGAAATTTTTATACAAAGTATTGCCGCAGTTGTGGATGCTGATCGCGATTGGGTGCCTTCAAAAGCTAACCATGCATTATACATCCGCCCGTTTATGTTCGCTACCGACCCTTATTTGGGTGTAACACCATCGGCGACATATAAATATATGGTTTTGATCGGCCCTGTTGGCCCGTATTTTTCAAAAACACTTCGTGTCAAAATAGAAACACATTATACCCGCGCTGCCGAAGGGGGTTTTGGCTATGCCAAAGCAGCCGGCAACTATGGCGGCAGTATGCTGCCTGCCCGTAAAGCTGCCGAAGAAGGTTTTGACCAACTGATATGGACGGATGCCAAAGATCACCAGTACATAGAGGAAATGGGCGCTGCCAACGTTATGTTTGTGTTGGATGGTAAACTGATCACCCCATCAACCCGCGATACGATCCTGGATGGCGTTACCCGCGATACCGTACTGACACTTGCCCGCGAGTGGGGTATGCCTGTTGAAGAGCGCCGCGTTTCAGTTGCTGAAATTCTTGAGGGTGCTAAAAATGGCAAGTTGCAGGATGCTTTTGGTGCCGGCACCGCTGCCACTATAGCCCCGGTTGGCTCTATCAGCCGTGATGGTGAAGAGTATTTTTTAGTCGATCCAAAAGAAAGAGAATTCTCTCAAAAGGTATTAAGAGAACTGGATGCTATAAAATATGGCCGCGTTACCGATACGCACGGGTGGAATTATATGGTGTAAATTATATTATCGTCCAGATAAATTAAAAAAGCTCCCTCTTGGGAGCTTTTTCTGTTATACAGGGCTTAGCTAATTTACCTTGAGCGATACCGTACTACTTTTCCCGAACACTACTTTTTGCGCTGCATCCGCGGGTTTTGCGTTCCACAGGCATTCGCGCACGGTTAAAGTTTGCGTTTGAGGATCGAGGGAGATCAATTGGAATGACAATGAAGTCTCGTCCTTTGACGAGTATTTACCCTTCATCGGCGAATCGACCCTGAAAACAGGCAGATTGACGTTCTTATCCGGGCCATGATACACATAAAATTCGTTCCAGTTACTGTTGCCGTGGAAATAGGCCTTAATGTTTGGATGCGCCTGTAAAAACTTCACAAAGCCGCGTTGTTCCTTAATTGTAGCGCCATCATCCTGCGGGGCAACAGTACCATCTTTATAGTGTTCGGCAACCAGGTTTTCAAAACCACTTTCAACGATTATTTTATGAGGCGGCACCGGGTTGGTAAAATGCTTAGCCTCCGACTCGGGCTGGTCATGCGTGAATATAATAACCGGGGTTTTCCTGTTTACCGTATCCAAATCCTTTTGCATCCAAATGCGCTGTGCCGAATCGGGCCACAGGGTGACAAACATCACGTGTATGCCTTTCATGTTATAGGAGTAATCGACCTTATCTTTAGCATAATCGTAGTTCTCGTTGGTTAAAGGTTTGGCCGGCGTCGGCATCATATTGTATATCTTAACCATCGAAGTAGGATCGGTAAGCGGCTTCATCGGTTTTGCGAATCCTATGGCGTTACTGATATCATGATTGCCCGGGATGACAAGTAGTTTTGCCGGTTGCCCGTTATGGCCCCTTACCGACAACAAATGCAAATAATCATTTTCGAACTGAGCCCATGAAGCGGCGGCGCTTTGTACCGGCGGCTGCATCCTGTTAGCTATATCGCCGCCTTCAATAACATAATCAATTGCGCCGACTCGCCTACCCGAACTTACCCCATTATCAGCAGGCAGCACAAGGCCCGGCAATGTATTGACCTGGCGGATAAGGGCCTCATTCACTTTATAACCGGCCACATTCGAATCGCCCCTGAACTTCGGCCGGGTAATGCCATAATGGGCGTCTGAGGTAAAGACCATATTAATTACCCGGTCGCCTGTTGATTGACCATGGCAGACGAACGAGTAGAAAACAGCGCAAATAGCGGTAATCAACACCGGAAAAATTACATTACGCCGCATTTCACATGCTTTAGAGATCATTTTCTTTTGTAGAAAGAGATAGTTGCCGGCATACCGGGGTAGTCGCGTACTTCAGTGTCGGTATAATATCCCGAGCCGTCTGCCGCAAAGCCGATGCCCTCGCCCTGCGGTTCGTTGTTGGCGTATGGTGCATGTTCCGGCTTCGTCATCAAACCCGCAGATATGGATGTTCCGGCAGGAAGTTTCCAATACCATATTAATTCTTTGCTTCTTAGTAAAATTTCAGAACCATCGGGTGAGATATCGCCCCCTGTCGCTTTGTTGAACAACAGTTTTACGACAGGTTCCATTACAGTGGCCGATGTGGTACTTTGCGGATAATGCGCAACATAAATTTTTGATGCGTTACTTTCCTTGCTGGCAATATAAATATCCCTGGTCGACGGGTCGACCATAAGCGTTTCGGCATTGCGCGGGCCGTCGGGATATTTTAGTTCTAGTATATCAACCGTATCTATATTCAGGCGCAGCGGCAACGTTTTTCCCGTCAGATCGGGTTCGGCAAACCGGTACACAAAAACCGATTTATATTTTGAATCGTTGTCGCCAATTTCGGCTACATATACATAGCTTTTTCCCGCAATGGGTCCCGGCCCAACGGCAATATCTTCCCAATCGCGATCACTGACGGGTGTTAAGGTGAGCGTACCCTTATCCCCGCCTGTAGCGTCGGTAAGGTAAACCTGGTTTGGGTTACCGCTATCGTTATGAATATACAGGATACCTGGGTTAATCCTGCTTGCGGCTATGCCGGATATTTCGACAAGATCGGTCCGGGCGAGATCATTAACAATGGGGGCAGACTCAAACGCTTTTGATGTGTCAAGCAGAAGCGGATCATAGGTGGGCGTTGTAAATACAACCGGTGTTTTCGCAACGGTGTCAGTCGTCTTGGGGGCAGTGATACTGGCCTTTTTGCAAGAAAAAAAAGAAAAGAATAAAAAACACAACAACCCGCCTCGAACAAAATATCGCATTATATTTTTGCTGAAACGGGTTGTCATGTTATCGGTTATTTTTTTGATTAGTGGTGGTTACCTGAACCGTCCATCTGGAAGCAGCCTATATCTTTTCCGGGAGCGGTAATGCCGCTTGAACCAAAGTTGTCATTGATAGGGATGCCAGAGGTTATCGGTGTAAAGGCGGTAGTTGTACCTTTACCTACAGCCGGCGAATTTGCCTGCAGGTGGAAATCAAAACCATCCACAGAAGCCTGGTTAGCGAAATTCAAATTCGGGAGCGTGTAGTTAACAAATAAAGGGTTGTTTTTCCCTACCAGTGTTGTGCCGTCGTAAGCGAACCCGAAGGTGTATGTAGCGCCAAGGAACGAGGCCATGTTCGGGATATCAGTTGCCTGGGGATGGGTAACCACGGCCTGGGCAACGTTTGTCGGAACGATCTGGTTGGCCTGTGCAACGTTATCGACGTAGTAGAAATTATAACCGTATGAAGTTTTGTTGATCGGCCCGTCAGCGTGGCTTAGTGTATCAGCAAGGTATACCTTGGCCGTAACGTTGTTACCACCTGCAATACGAACACCAAAATTACAATCGACGATAAGGTTGTTGTAAGCATAAGCTCTTGAGTTGTTCTCAATTTCGGCCGAACCGCTTCTTGCGCCATAAACTCCGTCATTCCTGAAGCCGTCATTAACATAGGTATTATTGTACATGGCAATCTGGGTTTGAACTGATCCGGTTGCGCCGTCGTTAGCAGATTTTGTACCGTTGGTAGCGCTGCCTATGATCAGGTTGTAGGCCATATTGCCTTGTGCACCGCCTTTTGCATTGAAACCGTCGCCGCCGGTACCACCACATTTTTCAAGCGTATTTCTCATCATATTCAAATGGCCACCATAAAAGCGGACAGCATCATCAGGCGTACCATATATCCATGAATCTTCCAGGATGATAGCGCCGGTTGGATTTTGCCAGTAAATAGCATATTGATCGCCGGTAGACGGGCCATTGAAAGGAGGTGCTACCAATGCAGCGCCGGCAAAATCAAGATGTGTCCATTTAATAACCAGCAACGGGCAGGTAACGTCGCAATAAATGCCACCCCATCCGCCTTCATAAGCCGGATCAGTAGCAGCGGATGAATTGCCTGTAGTTTTAGTTTTTGACGGGTCGGTAATGATTATAGGAGCATCTTTCGTACCAAGGCTTAACAGGATACCTTTTACAATGAAAGTTGCGCCGTTATTTACTTTAATAGTAACACCTTTTTGAATCAAAAGGGTATCGCCTGCATTAACGGTTACGTCGCCAGAAACAGTATAGGTCTGGCTGGCAAGCATGGTGCCTTTTATAGCTCCCGACAGCGGAGCTGTATTGCTTACAGATTTCCCGACCTGAAGCAGCGGAGTTGAAATAACAGCCTTATCCTTCTTGCTGCACGATGCCAGCGCCAGAGCGGAGAGCAAAAACAAAACGTTTCTTAAATTTTTCATGGTTAATTAATTAAATGATTGCTATTGGAAAATGGTTACTTAGTGTGCTTATTAAAATTTAAACCGGAAACCCAGCAGGTAACGGGCATAGTACTTATCGTTCTCGATGGTTGCATAGTTGGGGCTCTCCTGCAGCGGCAGTTTACTATTACCGCTGTAGGCCTTGTTCTGCTGTTTTACTATTAACTCGTAAGGGGTATTTAACAGGTTATTGACCTTGATGTAAATGATATAATGCTGGCTGAATTCCTTCTGTGCAGAAAAATCGAGGTTTACCGTAGGGCGCTCCCAGTTATCAAGATCCTTGTATAAAGACAATGTGTTTATCCTCTCGCCCGTATAAACCATGGCCAATTGCGCATCTATTTTATTTTTTGTGTTCTTATACAAAAGCGACACGTTGCCCACGTGGGCCGCCTGCCCCTGCAATGGCCGGGGTTGGCTCACTTCTATGTTGTGAAAGCTGTTGTCAGTCGGGTCGATGTATTGAAATTTCTTGGTCGAATTGATGAGAGAGTGGGTATAAGTGTAATTGCCCGATATACCTATATTACCGAAAAACTTTCTGAATACAGCTTCGATCCCATAGTTATGAGCGGTTCCAAAGTTGTTCGGGCTAAGTGTTAAGCTGGCCGAAAAGTTGGTTTGCACCAGCGCATATTCAATAGGATTGTTAATGGTTTTGTAAAACGCGCCAACCATGAACTGATCGAGCCCGTTTGGAAAAACCTCGTAACGGAAATCATAATTATCAATAACGGAATGTTGCAAATCGGGGTTCCCCTGTGTAGGGAAATTATCCTGTCCAAAGCCGGTGTTATCAGGGTATGGAACCAGGTCGGAATACGCCGGGCGAAGGATCGACCTGAAATAAGAAGCCCGCAGGGCCTGAGTTTTACTTAACGAGTATTTTGCATTGATACCGGGCAAATAATCAGTATAGCTTATGTTGGCGCTTTTGCCTGCTATAGTTGCGGGTAACGAGGACACGTAAGACTGGCTGGTATTTTCGATCCTTAGTCCAAACAATACATCAAAACGTTCGCTGATAAAATATTTTACCTGGCCATATGCCGCCTGCACGTTCTCGGTAAAGGTGTATACACCGGCGTTGCTTGCAGCGTTGCCAAGCGGATCGGAGCCATTCCCGCCGCCGAAGAAGAATTTTGAGGCAGGGATGGAAACATATTTCTGGTAAGTCGAATCAGGATCGGGAACAGCGTTCAGGGTGTATTGATTGTCGAAGTTATCCCTGCTCTTATGTCTTGCCATGCCACCAAAACCGATGATGGTTTTATGGCCTTTTATATCGGTGTTGTAGTGAAAATTAAGGTACCCCGAAATATCCTTGTCTGTGTTATGCGACCATTCTCTCGTTTCGGGGCGCACTTGTACCGGGCCGTAAGACACCGATGTGGCGACGCCGGTAGTATTTGGGTTTATCTGCTGCGTTGTGTTGAAACCGGCCATATCTGGCAGTTCCTGTTTCGCTTCTGAAACAGCAACTGACCAATCTGTCGTTAATGAGCGGGCCAGTTTATTATCGCCATGCAATATGGCGCTGTAAATACTTTGCAGGTCCTTGCGGGTTTGTGTTTCGTAGCTCTGCTGAAAGCCCCCGGTATAACCCTGGTACGAATAGTTGCCCAAAAGCAGGTCGTTGGTAAGCCTGGCGCGGTTTTCATCAAGCTGGAGGTAGGTACCAAACAAGCTTATTGAATTATCCTGGTTAAATTGATAATCAACCGTTGATATCAAACCAAGTCTGTTTGTAAGTGACGAATATTGCCTGTCGAGATATTCCGGGAACACCTGCGTCATTTTGGCATTGGGCCCTGCAGCCGGGCCGAGCGTAGCATTTTCGACAAGTCTAAAGGTGTTGTTGCCGGCATAAGTATTTTGATAAGTACCGGAAAAAATGACACCGAGTTTTTTGTTCAGGAACCTGTCGCCGATAGTTAAGTTAAAATTGCTGTTTACGGGAGTTTTCTTCGGCGATACGATGAGGTTCTGATAAGGAAAATCCGATACGGAAGCAGGAACGGTAAGGCCCCTTATCTCGGCAGGAGATCGAGAATTTATTGAACCCGTGTTAAAGCTTTGGAATGAGCGGTTAGAAAATATCTGGCTATAACCGATGGCCGCATTTCCTTCCAGCCTCAATTCGTCAGGTGCCGTTTTCATCACCAGGTTGATGACGCCGCCGGAAGCATCCCCTTCCATATCGGGGGTTAATGATTTGGAAACCTCAATGCGTTCAATTAAGTCGGCAGGGAATATATCCAGGGGTACATAACGCTGTTTATTATCCGGGCTTGGTATCTTTATCCCATTGATCAAAGTCGTACTATACCGTGGGTCCATACCACGGATAATAGCATATTGGCCATCGCCGGTATTTCCACGCTGGACAGACACGCCTGAAACCCGGGCCATTACATTGGCCACGGTGATATCGGGCGAAATCGCTATCGAATTGGCGGAAACAATGTTCGTGAGGTTATTTGCGCGCTGTTCAG
The DNA here is from genome assembly GCF_007971025.1 of Mucilaginibacter ginsenosidivorans. Taxonomy (NCBI): domain Bacteria; kingdom Pseudomonadati; phylum Bacteroidota; class Sphingobacteriia; order Sphingobacteriales; family Sphingobacteriaceae; genus Mucilaginibacter; species Mucilaginibacter ginsenosidivorans. The sequence continues at coordinate 37,642 of NZ_CP042436.1, forward strand.
CTCTTTTTGCGTAGGCATCTGATTCCCTGTTGCCCCTTGCCGATATGGTAACCGTGCTTAGGCTCGCATAGCTTGATGTCATGTAAAAATTCAGCTTTACATTTTCGTCAGCCTTTAAGGTTAAGGTGGTGTCGATGGTTTTGTAACCTATGTAGGAAACCTTTAAATGATAAGTGCCTGCGGGGATATTGTTTAACTGGTATTTCCCATTCAGCATGGAAGCTGTTTTAATACCGCGGGGACTTAAAAGGATGGAAGCCCCGACTAATTGCTCTTTGGAGTCCTTGTCAAAAATGTATCCCGAAATGGTAGAAGCGAAAGAAAAAGAAACGGACAGCAGGCAGATCAGACTGGTAAAAAATAGTTTCATTAAGGCGGAATTTTGCCCAAAGAAACCCCCTCAATTCTGTACAAAAACTGATTTTTTTGCCCACTGCGGGTTTGTTAACGAAAAGTTTTTTTTTGTTTAATATTAGGGGTGTATTCACAACAATAAGTCATATTCACCTAACATTAAATTTACTCAACTGAAACAGTCAAACCTTCCTGCTGCAATATCTTCCGGTAAATTTCCATTTCGGTAAACGACCCTTCCAACACGGCGCATTTGCCTTCGTTGTGCACTTTCCAGGCTATCTTTTCGGCCTGCGATTCGGAGTAATCCAGGTATTTCATCATGCAAAATATTACGTGGTCAAATGTATTGACATCGTCGTTCCATAAAATCAAACGATGCATTTCCTTGAGGCCGGCAAGTATTTCCTCAAGTGTTAAGGTCTCTTCCTGTGTTTCTGTTGGCATATTGTAATGACAAAATTACCTAAATGAAATAATAAAAAGGTCATTAGATTTCACTACTCTACTTTATAGCGGTAAACCGCTCTGCCTAAATTGCCGTCGGCATCGATCCCCTCGACCACAACGCGATAAATACCTCTGGTATCAGCATTAAAATATCCTATTGAGGCTTTGCCCTGGTCGTCCAAAGCGATGTCAGGGTTCCAGTATATGGCCGACCTGGAATCGAAGGCATTGCTAACGGTTTGGGGATGATCATATTTGGGCGAATAAAACACCTTCGCTTTATGAAAACCTTTAAAAGGATACATGATCAGGCCGGTTGGCCTATTGCTTGATGGATAATTGCTTTTATTCTCCCCACCCCGGCGGGTAGTAACGATGAGCGCCCCACCCCCGGCGTTCGACCCGTAGATCGCCGTGTATGCCCCACTCTCCAAAACCTCTATGCTGTAAATATCACTTGTGTTCATTTCCTTCAACGGATTATAACCGCTTCTTTGATCAAATCGCACCCCGTCGACAATAATAGCCATTGGACTTCCAGCCCCGCCCTGTGCCTTTGCTATTTGGTCCTTCGGTAGGTCGCGTATACGGTATAACATACCATCCTGGAAAGTGGCACCCGCTATTTTACCCGTCAAACAGTCAATCAAAAAAGGACAACCGCTCAAATCATCACCCATGATGACGTGGTCGGCATGGCCACCCCCCATTAAATTAGAGGAGTGGGACAGGTCAGGTTTATTCCGGCCTTTTTTGGCGACGATGCTCACCTCCTTCAGTTGTACCGCGGAGGTGGTATCGGTGCCCGCATAGCGTTTGGTGGTGAGGACGATTGTATTTCTTATTATTCGGATACTTTCAACCTCCTTCGGCGAAAAAAAGTCAAGATCGTCAGCAGAACGTTCAAAACCATCGATAATAAAATGTTGCACAGCGCCATTTTCGTACCTGAATTTATTATTGCCTAAATAAGTCAATCCTGGTATCACTGACGAAAGCGCCTGGGTTATAACGGAATAGTTTACGGCCATATTCTTCATATCGACATCGTATTCAGGAACGGACCCATACCCGTTATACCTGTCTGCTTTGGGTACCTTATTACCTTTGATCACTACCTCTTTCAACCGCCTTCCTTTTTGAAGCGAATCTTGCATTTGCTGCTGCCGGTGTTCCGTTAGCCCATTTTTCATTCCGACGCTCAATTGGGAAGAAGTATCTGGTTCAGCATAAAAGCCAGTTTTTGATATTTCGGGATAATCCGGCTGCTGGATAAAAATATTAACGTTGCCCCCTTTATTTTCTTTCCTGGCCCGCAGGATAACTTTATTGGTGTCTGAAAGGTTAAGCGCTGAAAACCGGAAGGCGCCATCTGCATCGGCTGTTGTATCTGTAATAAAATTCTCTTTTGGGGATGTAAGAATGACGTTGCCGTTCGGAACCGGCTTGCCCGACGGCGTTTTAATTACACCGGCTATCTGCAGGCTTGTTTCAGACTTATAGGTTATAACCGGCGGACTTTCGCTTAAAACTTTCCGCCATTCAAATTTGCGGTAGCCCTGCGTCAGCATCAGCAGGTCAAGGTCGGCCTGCTTTTGTTCGGTGTTATTTGTAAAATAGTAATTGGGCTGCTGTATGTAGCCTTTCAGATCGGATGTAAGCAGCAGATGGTTAAAAATAGTTCCTTCAGCATTTTCATCGGCAGGCACCCGGGTTTCGTTGATAACAGATACTGAATAACTGCCTGTCAGGCCATCATCTTCGGCATCGGACGAACCAAGGCCAATGGCTACTTTTCCGCGTGTGCTATAAGTCTTTTCCAATCCGGTAACCTTCAATTTCAGGGTATCATCGTTCAACACAAAAGCAATCCTCTCGTTTAAGGGCTCGCCACGATCAGAAAACAGGGTAAACTGTACAATGCCCGAAGGAAGCCGCTGTTTCGCTACGCGCGCCACAAATACCGGCGCCGAAAGTGTGCCTTCGGTAGCATAATACAGTTTGCCGCGCATTTGTGCAGCCAGGTAAAAATTACGGTTTTGATAGGATGCGAACAGCTTATCATTTGCCGCTATCTTTACATAAATACTATCCTGCGCGCGGTTGTCAACCGAAAGGCAGAACCCGGCATCCGAAACTCGTGGCAGATCGAAGGATTGCGACGTCTCGCCCGGTGCGGTGATTCTGGCCCGGTAGGTTTTCCCTGCCTGGGGTGTCAATGCAAATACCCCCATGCCCAAATGCTGCGTAGAAATATCGGCCACCACATTACCATCATTATCTACCACCGAGCCCTTTATTTCTGTACCAAGCCCTTTATTATTTATCGCTTTGAAAGCTACCCTTGAGCGAATACCTGCAACTAATCCGCCTCCTTCGGGGAAAAACTGGACGTCGGTTTTTTCAGCCAAGCTTTGTGATGACGCCGAAACCGGTGCCCCGGCTATCATTATCCTTTGGTCGTAAAAATATTCCGGTCCCTGGTTGCGCATCCAATTGGTATAGGCGCGGATATGATAGGTACCCGGAGCAAGTTTATTCTCGACAAACAGTTCGCTCCAACTAATCCCCGCTCTCAATTTTAATACCTGGCGGCTCACCACCGAATCTTTAGGGCTGATCAGTTCGACATACAATATTCCACTGAGCGCTGATAATTGATGATACTGCCCACCGACTACATAAGCTTTATACCAAATGGTGTCGCCCCGGTAATAAAGTGGTCTGTTAAGGTGCAGATAAACACTCTCGGCGGGGTAATTCCGGGCATAATTATTCAATGCGCTATCAGCATGGGTCAAAAAATGTTCCCTTGACTGCGCTTTTGCCGTAAAAAGCGACAACGAAAAGAAAACGATAAGTAAGAAAACTCTCATAGAAAAGATTTAGCAGAACCAATATACTAAATACTTAGTTGATATTGTAAATGTCTGCGGAATATTGTATTGAATAGTCAGTAGCAAATGGTGAGTGATATATCATACTTCCTATTCACTATTGACCATTCACTAATAACCATTCGCTATTCAACTTTATAATGGTAAACCGCTCTGCCAAGGGTTCCGTTCTCATCAATGCCTTCCACTACTACCCGGTAACTTCCTTTGCTATCGTTGTTATAAAACTCCAGTAATGCCTTGCCATCTTTATCGGTGATGATATTGGGGTTCCAATAAACCGTGGTGCGGTTATCAAGGTCTTTCGTCCCGATCGGATGCTGATATTTAGGCATGTAAAAAGCCTTTGCCTTGTAAAAGCCGGTAAACGGGAAATTCATTATCCCATTGGGCTGGGCCTGGGTAAAATAAGCCGTTCCTTTTTCCCCGCCGCGCTTAGTAGTGATAACAAATGCACCCAAGGGCGCATTTGAACCATAAATAGCCAGGTAGGCGCTGCTGCGCAACACTTCAATGCTGTATATATCGCTGGCATTTACGTCATTTAACGTTGCTTCGGGGTCCAGCATCACACCGTCAACAATAACCCTCATATATTTTACCTGTGCGTTACCAGAATGACTACGCATAGGCTTTGCGTTGCCAGCTCCGTCAAATGTCACGCCAGGAACCTTTCCGTTCAGGCAATCGGCCAGGTCAATGCAATTATCCAATTGATCGTACATGAGAACCTGGTTGGCATGGCCGGGCCCGTTCAGGTTGGATGAATTGATCAATTCTGGTTGCTTGGGCCTTTTGCGACCCGTGATGGTAACCGTTTTAAGCGTTCTGCCGTTCTTCAACGAATCCCGCTTTTGCGCCACGGCATACCTGTTATATTGCAGCTGCGCTATATTCTGCTTAGCGTCAGTTTTTGTTACGCCTGTACCGCGTTTTGTTGTGATAACCAATGCGCCGCCGGCGTCAATGCTCGATCCATAGATTGCCCTTGCCGCGCTGGTACGTAATACTTCAACACTATATACATCAAGTACATTGACATCGTTGATACTCGTATTGGTGAGTGTTACGCCATCAACAATTACAGACATTCGTGCGCCATTACCTCTTAAGTTCACCGGCACCCCATTTGCATCAAAAGTCACGCCGAATATCTTCCTCCGCAAGCCATCCTCCAAATTTGCAGCAATGCCCATATCATCGGCCATGATCACCTGATCGGCATTACCGCCGCCATGCAGGTTGGATGAATTTGGGATCACCGGCTGTTGGGGTCTTTTGAGACCGGTGATGGTAACCGTTTTGAGCGTTTTGCCATACTTCATCGAGTCTTGTCTTTGCGCAAGGGCGTACTGATTGTATTGCAGTTGCGCGGCAGTTTCAGGAACTTTAACTGTTTCTTCATTTTCGCTGCCGTTTTTCGTGGTAATAATCAGCGCCCCTGCTTTTGAAATGCTGGACCCGTAAACCGATTTGGAAAACGTACGATAAAGCACTTCGATGCTATATATTTCATTTGGACTAACATCATCGATACGTCCTACACCGATATTTACACCATCCACAATAACCGACATACCTCTAAAACCTATGCCAACCAATTTGTCGCCAAGGCAATCAGAAAGATTTATGCAATATCCCAGGTCCTTACCCATAATTACCCTGTCGGCATTTCCGCCGCCATGCAGGTTCGACGACCTGGTAAGGTCGGGTTTTGGGGGCCTTTTATAGCCTTTTATGGATACCGTTTTTAACGATATTCCATATTTCTGCGATTCGGTTTTTTGCGCCTGTTGATATTGGATATATTGCTTTGCCGCCGGGGTTTGTTTTGAAGTATCAATAATTACCGGCGCCTCGTTTATATTTCCGGCAGGCGTTATTGCGGGGTAATCGGGTACATCGGCCTTTATCTTTACATTACTGCCTTTGTTAGCTTTCCTCGCCCTTAGCACTACTGTGCTGGTATCGGTAAGGTAAAGACCGGTAAAGGTGAACCGGCCCGCATCGTCAGCAACCGTATCCCTGAAAATACCCTCCTTTGTTGCGGCAAGTGTTACGCTGCCATGGGGTATAGGTTTGCCCGCAGGCGTGGCAAGGGTTCCGCTTAGCTCCAGCGATGTTTCAGGTTTATAAACAAGCGGTTCAAATTTGTTATCCAATACGCGCTTCCACTCATACCTCCTGTACCCCTGGGTCAGCATCAGGTTGTCAAGGTCGGCCCTTGCCTGGTCGCTTTTATTGGTGAAATAATAATTTGGCTGTTCGATATATCCTTTCAATTCCGAGGTCAGCAGCAAATTATTCAGTATGGTGCTTTCCGCGTTCTCATCCTGCTGCACGCTGTTTTCGTTGATCACAGCTACCGAAAAACTGGCCCTGGCGGTATTAACGCTGCTATCCGTTATGCCGAGCGCGATCTGTACTTTCTCCCGGGTTTTGTAGTCAGCCTTATCTGTGCCGACAGACAGTTTCATTTCATTAGTATTGTCCACAAATGCTATTCTTTCAGCCAAAGGTTCGCCCGATTGCCCGAATAACGTAAACTGTACAATCCCATCCGGGAAGCGGCTTTTTTCCACTTTGGCGGCGTAGGCCGTCCCGTTCAGCTCGCCCCTGGTCGTATAGAATACTTTGCCGCCATTTTGACCGATGATAAAAAACGCTCTGCCTTTATCACGCGTTAAAGTCGTTTCATTGGTGGCGACCCTCAGGTAGATGCTGTCCGCATCACTATTGTTCAGGGCGAGGACATACCCGATTTCCTGCGCCCGGGGCAGCTCTGCCATCCATGTAGTTTCGCCCGGCGCATCAATTTTTGCCCTGTAACTTTTCCCGGGTGCGGGGGTCAGCGCAAATTCCCCCATGCCTAAATGGTGTGTTTCGAAGTCGGCCACAACATTACCCGTATTATCTTCAATGGTTCCTTTAATGTTTTGCCCAAGCCCGTTAGCTCCTAAAGCTTTTATAGCCACCCTCGACCGCACACCATACACCATCTGCCCACCTTCGGGAAAGAACTGCACATCCAGGCGCGTTTGCACGGCTTGTTTTATTATTTGCGGCTGCAGCCCCCCGATTCGTACGCACTGGTCGTAAAAATATCCGGGGCCGTTGTTCAGCATCCAGCGCGTATAGGCCCTAATACGGTATATCCCCTGCTTAAGGCTGTGGGCAAGCGGTATTTCGCTCCACCCGATGCCAGATACCATTGGCACGGTTTGCCTGGCTATCAGCGAATCAGCAGGGCTGATAAGTTCAACATATAACACCCCGCTCAGCGTCGATAACCTGTGTTTTTGCCCGGTAACGGTATAGGCTTTGTACCATATCGTATCGCCATAGCCATAATTAGGTTTATCTAAATGAAGGTAAACTTTTTCCTGTGCAGGTTGCTGCTCCAGCCGCTTAAAGGCATTCTGCAAAAAAGCCGTGTCCTGTGCCAAACACGAAACGCCTGCCGAGATAAAAATAACGATGAGTAATAAGGTTCTCGTTTTCATGGATATAAGGTTTGCACAAGCAATTTACCAAATACTCCGCGATAATTCCAAGCAAAAGGCTGACGATTAAGTCAGGATTGGATGGTGAATGGTCAATAGTGAGCGGTCAACAATGTGGATTAATGGGTCGACGAATCTATTGACCATTGACTATTCCCTAAAATTTATTCTTCCACATCATGCTTTCAACCGGGCGGGTGGTTGGATTGTTGTATTTGGCGTTGGATTTGGTGTTGTACATGATCTCGATATCGCCTTCCACTACAAAATAAATAAGCTGGCCAATAGGCATGCCTGCGTAAACCCTTACCGGCTGGGCGCATGAAATCTCGAGCGTCCAGGTATTGCAAAAGCCAACGTCGCCCTTGCCTGCCGTAGCATGTATATCAATGCCCAATCTGCCTGTGCTTGATTTCCCTTCGAGGAAAGGCACATGACGGTGCGTTTCGGTGTATTCCATCGTCACACCCAGGTACAGCGTATTGGGCTGCAGCGTAAAGCCTTCCTTCGGAATTTCGAAAGCGTCTATCTCGTTATGGAGCCTTGCGTCGAGCACCCGGTTGCGGTAGGTTGCCAGGTGTTTGCCCAGGTGTACGTCGTACGAGTTTGTCCCCAGGCATTCGCGTTTGAAAGGTTCGATAATGATAAAGCCTTTGTCAATTTCTTCAAGAATTCTTTTGTCTGATAAAATCATATTCCGGGTGAGATAATTGGCCTAAATTAGAATTATTTGACATAAGTTTGCCATCCTTTTTGCAATTTTACTTTTATGGCGATAGCATACAGGAAGCAGGTCGATAGCGATACCGAATTTGCCCTTTGGAAGATAGAAGAGCGGGCCGATGACCTGTACAGCCAGCTACAACTTGACGAGCATGAGAAGGCTTATGTAGAACTGCTGAGCCATGGCAAACGCCACCTGCACTGGCTGGGTACACGCGTGCTGCTGCGCACCATGCTGAATACCAGCGAATACATCGACTGCAAGGTTGATGAACACGGAAAGCCTTACCTGGTTGAACTCCCCTATCATATTTCTCTCAGTCACTCATTCGATTATGCGGCTGTGATGATGAGCAAGAGCAGGCCCGTAGGTATTGACATTGAGCAGGTAAAGGAAAAGGTTGAACGCATAGCGCCGAAATTTATGCGCCCGGAAGAACTTTCCTTTATCGGCGATCAGGATAAAATAAACCAGTTGTATGTATGCTGGTGCGCCAAGGAAGCCGTGTATAAATGTTACGGCCAAAAAGAAGTGTCTTTCGCCGATAATATCTCGCTGGATGCATTTAACTTTGATGGCGAAGGAACGGTAGGCGCCCATTTGAAAAAAGGTGCCGTAAAGCTGGATTACCGGGTAGATTACCTTCGGTATGACGGGTACATGATAGGTTATGTAAAGGGATAGGTTATGAAGAACAAAAAGGTATACTTCCAGGATTGGGGATTGACAGACTACAAAGTGGCCTGGGACAAACAGGAGGCCTTGTTTGGCGAGACTGTTGCGCTGAAGACGGCCAACCGTAACAAAATGATAGCCACCGAAGGCGACGAATACCAGGAAGAAGAGCCCACAAGTAACTACCTCGTTTTTTGCGAACATCCGCACGTGTACACGCTTGGTAAAAGCGGCAAGCCGGAGCATTTGCTGCTGGATGAACAGGGCCTGAAAGAAAAAAATGCATCCTATTATCCTATTAACCGTGGCGGCGATATTACCTATCATGGGCCGGGCCAGATAGTGGGTTACCCGATATTAGATCTTGATAATTTCTTTACCGACATACATCTTTACCTGAGAACGCTGGAAGAAGCAGTGATATTTACACTGGCCGACTATGGTTTAAAAGCGGGCCGGTACCCCGGCTATACCGGCGTATGGTTCGATGCTGACAATGAGAAAGCGCGTAAGATATGCGCTTTAGGCGTTAGGTGCAGTCGCTGGGTTACCATGCATGGCTTTGCGTTTAACGTAAATGCCGACCTGGATTATTTCAAAAACATAGTGCCCTGCGGTATCGACGATAAAGATGTAACATCCATGCAGCGCGAACTGGGGAGAAAATTGGATATGAACGAGGTGAAGTCTGTTCTTAAAGGTTATATAGCCCAGTTGTTTGAGATGGAACTGGAGTAAGACAAAAGGTTAAAGTTAAAAGGTATTTGCGCCCTCATTAATCCTCAGCAGAAAACCATTACTCTTTTATCTCCGTATGGTTTGTATGAGGGTACCCGTTTTTGGTTTGATGTTACTGATGTTGATCGGCTGCGGAAAGAAGAACGAGTTTATTCCGGCGCGTGATACGGCGGTCAATAATTCGCAAACACCACCGGTTATTCATCCAAATGATTCTGTTTCTTACCTGGCGCTTGGTGATTCTTATACTTATGGCGCGGGGGTTTCGCAAAGCGAATCTTATCCCTATCAGTTAGCTGCGCAATTGAGTAGCCAGAATTATTTGATCAACTCCCCCCGTGTTGTGGCTTTCCAGGGATGGACTGCAAGCGACCTGTTAGCGGGTATAAAAGCAGCGAATGTTACCCGCAAATTTGATCTCGTAACATTACTTATTGGGGTTAATGATGAAAATAAGGGGACAGACTTTACGACTTATACTTTACAGGTCGACCAACTGATAACACAGGCAATTGAATATGCCCGGGGCTACCACAGCAGGGTGTTTGTTATCTCTATTCCTGATTGGTCTGTAACGCCGTTTGCTGCGGGGATGAATAGGGCGAAGATCAAAGCGGATGTGGCAACGTTTAATTCAATCAACGAGGCCGAAAGCAAAAAGCTGGGGGCAAGTTATTTGGATATCAGCGCCATCTCGGAACTGGCGGCGAACGATGCGACGCTTACCGCAGGCGACGGGCTGCACCCTTCGGCCAAAATGTATGCGCTTTGGATCAACCGTGTGTATGGCGATATCACAGCGACATTTACGTCGAATTAAAATCCCAAAGCATTCTGTTCCCGTATCTATTGATGGAGGCAGCATGAAAATAATTTGTTCCATTATTCTTACTATTGCAGCTTTGGCGGGCTGCTCCAAAAAACAAGCCGATACCATACCCATGACATCAAATGACACCTCTACTTCTGTTGTTGCCGATACCATGACCTACCTGGCGCTGGGCGACTCGTACACTATTGGCGAGGCAGTGGCGAATACCGAAGCGTACCCGCAACAGCTGGTCCGGCTGGTTAACCACCAGGGGTTAGCATTTGCGTACCCCCCGAAAGTAATAGCAACTACCGGCTGGACAACCGATAACCTGATCAACGCCATAGCGCAAAGCGGACTGGAGGGTAAAACATACGATATGGTTACACTGCTGATAGGCGTGAACGACCAGTACCAGAACCTGACCCAGGATAATTACCGCATAAAGTTTAAACAGGTACTGGAGACTGCCATTGCGTTTGCCGGGGAGAATAAAAGCCATGTATTTGTACTGTCCATACCTGATTGGGGCGTGACGCCATTTGCCGGTGGTAACGACGCGCAGATCGGTCCGGTGATTGACCAATTTAATGCCATCAATAAATCTATTAGTACTGATGAGGGGGTGAATTATTTGGACATTACTGGTATCTCGCGACAGGCGGCGACAGAGCCCGACCTGATAGCCCTTGATGGACTGCATCCTTCGGGGAAGATGTATGCGCTGTGGGTCGACCAGCTGGCGCCAAAAGTAATTTCACAATTTTCCAAACACTGAGCATAATGAGACGCATTCGACTGCTTTTGGTTATGTCCCTCTGCACCTGGAGCGGTGTCAAATGTTTTGCTGCCGATACCCTTGCCTACCTTGCTTTGGGCGACTCGTATACTGTCGGCCGGTTGGTGCCGGCTGAAGATTCCTTCCCCTACCAGTTGGCGGCTAAACTGAAGAGCAAAGGGCTTAATATCCCCTCGCCTACCCTTATTGCCCAAAATGGCTGGCGCACCGACGAATTGATCAAAGGCATTGCCAACAGCGGCGTTAACCAGAAGTTCGATATAGTAACGCTTTTGATAGGGGTGAATAACCAGTTCCAGGGTATCAGCATAGATACCTATCGGGTGGAGTTTGTGCAATTGCTGAAAACTGCCATCGCTTACGCCAAAGGTAACAAGGCCCATGTTTTTGTACTTTCCATACCCGACTGGGGCGTGACGCCTTTTGCTGCCATTCGCAGCCCGGAGAAGATAGCCAAAGACATTGACGCCTATAACCAGATCAATCGCGAAGAAAGCGAAAAGGCGGTGGTTAACTATATCGACATTACCGGCATATCACGCGCGCTCGGCGACGACCCCGCCTACCTGGCCGCCGACCACCTGCACCCCTCGGGCAAAATGTATAAGCTTTGGGTGGATAAGCTGGAGCGGAAGATCATTAAGGTGTTGGGGATTGGGCATTAGGCGTTGGGGGCTGGGCCGGTGGTTTATGATGCCTGGTGACTAAAGTGTCGGGTAGGGATAGGAAGAAGCGGAAACACACAATAATTCGTGCCACTCAATTGCCGCGGGGCCTGTTAATCTCTAAAATAATCTAAACCGTGTTCAATTTGCGCCAGGGATAGAAGCGATACCGGCCGGTGATTAAAGCCTTGTGCAGTATAAGCGTATAGCCCGCCCGGGCGCCCTTATCGAGTCCTGAGTCTTAAGTTCGGAGTCATGAGCCAACCCAACTTAAGACTTAAGACTCCCGACTCAGGACTAACCTTACTTACTCTTCTCCCCCTTCGCTTTTCCGGCTAATTCGGTAATGGCGCGTACCAGTTTATCCAGGTCCTGGGTGCGGGTGTAAACGTGGGGGGTGACGCGTACGCAGCTGATGTTTTCCCACACGATGCCGACAGTGTGTATCTTGTACTGGTTGAACAGGGCATTGTCGAGCTCGCCGGGCGTCATACCGTCGATGCTGACGCCGCAGATGGCACAGGAGTACTGTGGTTTTAGCGAGGTGTGCAGCTTTACTTTCGGGATGTCCTTTACGCGCGATGCCCAATAATTTTTGAGGTAGCGTATGCGTTCCTCCTTGCGTTTGGGGCCAATACCCTCGTGAAAGTTGATGGCCTCGCCTATTCCCTGCTCTATCGGGAAGCTGCGGGTGCCCAGGTCCTCAAACTTGCGTATGTCGGGGTCATTTGCCTTGTCGCCGCATACCAGGGGCCATACTTTGGCTATGTTTTCCTTTTTTATCCAGAGCATGCCGCTGCCAATGGGGGCCGACAAAAACTTGTGCAGACTGGTGCCGAAGTAGTCGCAATGCAGATCGGGTATTTTAAAATCCATCAGGCCGAAGCTGTGCGCACCATCCACGATCACCTCGATGCCCCTGGCATGCGCCATATCGGCTATTTTGCGTGCCGGCATTATCTGCCCCACCCAGTTTATCATGTGGGTAACGTGTATCAGTTTGGTTTTGGGCGTAATGGCATCGGCGTAGGCATTTACTATCTGGTCGTCGTTCTCTATCGGGAAGTCGAAGCTGATCTGCTTGTACACAATACCATCACGCTGGGCCCTTTTTTTGTAGGCCTGTATCATGTGCGGGTAATCCTGTTTGGTGCCAATCACCTCGTCGCCGCTTTGCAGGGGCAGACCGTAGATGATGGTATTGAGCGCCTCGGTGGCGTTGCGGTTGACGGCAATTTCGTCGGACAGGGTACCGGCCAGCTCGGCCAGTTTATCGCGCAGGGGTTCGCGGCCCTGGTCGAGGATGCGCCACATATAGTACGAAGGACCCTGGTTTGCCAGATCGTTATACCGCGCCACGGCCTGCTGCACCACCAGCGGCGAAGGCGATACGCCGCCATTGTTCAGGTTGATGATGCCGGGGTTTACGGTATAGGCGCTTTGGATGATGCTCCAGTATTCCTCGTCCTCCGCCACTTGCGCGGCGTCGAGGTGGTTGATACGTTTGGAGGCCCTTTGCAATTCTTCGGCATGCACCTGGTTAAACATACTGGCAGCAGAGAACGCGCCCGCGAGCGTAGCAGCCTGCCTGATGAAGTTTCTGCGATCTGTCATGATATGATAAGTTGGTTATTGAGGTAACTAAGTTAGGGAAATTTTGTGATGAATAATGAATTGTCAATAGTGAGTGGTGAATAGTAAATAAAAAGGCCTCTTACTCGCTGGTAACCATTGACCATTCACTAACTAACATTCCGGCAAGCTGATAGGTATATTAATAGCCAGGCCACCGTCGGAGGTTTCTTTGTACTTGGAGTTCATATCGAGGGCGGTTTGCCACATGGTTTTTACCACGGCGTCGAGGCTTACTTTGGCGTTGTCGGGGTTGGTTTGCAGGGCCAACTGCGATGCGGTGATAGCCTTGATGGCCCCCATGGTGTTCCGCTCGATACAGGGTACCTGCACCAGTCCGCCGATAGGGTCGCAGGTGAGGCCGAGGTGGTGCTCCATGGCAATTTCTGCGGCCATCAGTACCTGCCGCTGCGAGCCGCCGAGGCATTCGGTAAGCGCCGCCGCCGCCATAGCGGATGATACGCCGATCTCGGCCTGGCAGCCACCCATCGCTGCGCTAAGGGTTGCACCCTTTTTGAATATGCTGCCCACCTCGGATGCGGTGGATATAAACTGAATGATCTTTTCGTCGCTGAAGCCGTCGCAAAATACGATGAGGTATTGCAGCACAGCGGGCACCACACCCGCTGCGCCGTTGGTAGGGGCAGTAACCACACGACCGAAGGAGGCGTTCTCCTCGTTAACGGCCAGGGCAAAGCAGCTTACCCAGTCGAGCGTGTTTTTGAACGTGTTACCAGTTTCGCGGATGGCCGCAACCCACTCCTCGTAATTTTGATAAGGGTGGTTGCCAATGAGCCTACGGTTAAGCGATGCCGCGCGCCGGGCCACGTTGAGGCCGCCGGGCAGGTAGCCGGTGGTGTGGCAGCCACGGTATATGCACTCGCGCATAACGCGGAAGATGTTGAGTATGCCATTGCGTACGTCCTGCTCGGGTTGCCAGGCCAATTCGTTCTCCATTACTACTTCAGAAATTTTGAGACCGGTTTTGAGGCACCAGTGGAGCAGGTCGCCGGCGTGCTCGATAGGGAACGGCAGGTCGACCTCGGTTTTGGCCTGTGCCTCGCCGCCTTCCTTCACCACAAACCCCCCGCCGATGGAATAATACGTGTCGGAAACGGCCCTGTCATTGCTCAAAAACGCCTGGAAAGTTACCGCATTGGGGTGAAAGGGCAACTGGTCGTTATAAAGGAACAGGAGGTCTTCGGGTTCGTAAAAGCTGATCTCGTGGATGCCGCCAAGCATGAGCTTATTAGCGGTTTTGATACCCGCTATTTTATCGTCAATTGCGCTAACGTCAAAGGTTACAGGGTCGTCGCCGCTAAGGCCGAGCAGAATTGCAATATCAGTACCGTGGCCCTTGCCTGTTTTGGCCAGCGAGCCGTACAGCAGTATCTTGATGCCTGTTACCATGGGCAGCACGCCCTGTTGTTGCAGAACCTTTACAAACTGCTGCGCCGCACGCCAGGGTCCCAGCGTGTGCGAGCTTGATGGGCCTATACCTATCTTAAAAATATCGAATACTGAAATTTGTTCGCGCTTCATCCATGCAAACTTACATATAGTAACACAATGTTCATTGTCAACATTTTGTATTCTGAAAATTAATTATTAGCTTCATTTCAACTAAAACTTACAACTTAAAAACCTATTACACAATGGAAAATTACGATGCTTATTCCGCAGGAGCCGCGATCGGCGCCTTCTTTGCGGTAATGCTGATCCCTGCGCTTATCGTTGCGACGGTGATGATCATCGCACAATGGAAAATTTATACCAAAGCAGGCAAACCAGGCTGGGCTGCAATAGTGCCCATTTATAACATCATTGTTTTATTGGAAATTGTTGGCAAACCAACATGGTGGATACTGCTGTTCCTGGTGCCATGCGTTAATATCGTGTTTTTGGTATGGACAACAAATTTGCTAAGTAAAAGCTTTGGCCAAAGCGAAGGATTTACTGTTGGATTGCTGCTTTTGGGAGTGATCTTCTATCCGATACTTGCTTTTGGGAACTATCAGTACCTGGGCCCTGCCGGTGCCGAAGGGGGCCTTAGACCTATCGATCCTTCGCTAAATTATAAAGACCCATTTAACCCTCCTCCGCCGCCACCAACGCCGCCGTCAGCACCAGAAGCTTAATTTGTTACCTGTTATAAAAATATTGATACCCTGCAACTGTTTGATGTTTATCAGATGGCTGCAGGGTCATTTATTGCCCTGCCCTTTCAAATATGTGACGGGCATTGATTGCCCGGGCTGTGGCTTCCAGCGTTCGGTACTGGCATTGGTGCAGGGCGATCTTCCTAAAAGCTTTGCTCTATACCCAGCGGCTATACCTTTGCTGTTGTTTTTTGCTTATGGCATAGCCGACCGGATTTTTAAGCTCGATACCAAAAACGAGATGATAAAAAAGACGGTTTACATGGTGATAGGATCGATGGTACTGATCAGCTACTGTATTAAGATGTATCGTATCTTAACCCATCACATGGTATCGGCCTGAGCGCTGATGTGGCTGTAATCCTTAATGATGGTTTGCAGGAAAAGCATATCGTTCATTCCCTGCGGTGGTTCTACATTCAAGTGCTCTTTAACCCGCTGGGCCATGTTGTAAACTACTACGTTATTACCGGTTTTCTGATAGGAGTTTATTACTTCGTGTATCAGTTCGATATCGCGGTCGTTTAGCTGCGCGGCAACAGGGAAAACCGGCTGGTAACCGTCGTACATGGGCATAAAAACGATGTTGTTCATTTTGGTACGCGGCACGGTTCTGATAAGCATGGTACCTGCTACGATATCGCCCAGTCGTTGTGGTTTTTCGCTGATCGCAGCTACCACCAGCGCCACCAATCCGGGTTCTATTCCAAAATCGACGATACGGAACAGCCATCTTAATACATATTGGCCTACATTGGGCTGTGAACCATTGAGGCTGATGACCCTGATCTTCATAATGCGCTTGCCAATGCTCTGGCCGTTCATGAATATCTCGAAGCCAAGGTCGTAAAAAACGAGTATCACCAAAAAAGTGACATAAGCTATAATGACGATGGTTTCGGAATTGGAATAAACGCCCGCCATTATGCCCAAAAAAAGACCGAGAAGAAACAACACGATCAGAATGCCCATGTCTATCAGCCGGGCCACTATCCGCTCTCCCAATCCGGCAACTTCGTAATCTATATCAATGTTCTGGGAGGTGGTTATTTTTATTGTTTGCATGCGTAAAGGTTATCGGGATACTAATATACTTTTTTAGTTGAAAGATAAAATTATTGTAATTATTTTAAGCCATTATTAAATCCCCGTCATTTATACATGCGCGAGCCCTTATTTGTTAAGCAAAACGCCGAACAGTGGAGACATTTTGAGCAGGCGCCGGTTACCGACCCTGACGAGGTGGCCGAAAGATTCATTAAAATAACCGATGACCTGGCCTACGCAAAAACTTTTTATCCCAAGTCGAAAACGACAGAATACCTTAATGGGCTGGCCGCCAAACTGCATCAGACCATTTATAAAAACAAGACCGAAAAGCGCAACCGCTTTATCACATTCTGGAAATTAGAACTGCCTGTTTTATTCAAAACTTATGAGAGGCAGCTGCTGTACTCCTTCATCTTCTTCTTCGTGTTTTGTTTGATGGGTGTTCTATCGGCCAGGTATGATCCCAATTTCCTGAGGCTCATACTTGGCGACCAGTATGTGGATATGACAAACGATAACATCGCCAAAGGCGATCCGTTCGGCGTTTACAAAAGCCACCAGGAGTTCCTGATGTTTATGGGTATAGCGGCCAATAATATTTATGTATCGCTGGTGATTTTTGTCAGCGGTATCATATTTTCTGTTGGCGCGGTTTATCATTTGTTTACAAACGGCATTATGCTGGGGTCTTTTGAGTATTACTTCTTTAGCAAGGGGCTTGGTGCACAGTCGGTATTGGTAATATGGATACACGGCACTATCGAAATATCGTCCATCATTATTGCAGGCGCTGCGGGGCTTGTGCTGGGTAACAGCCTATTGTTCCCAAAAACCTACACCCGGCTGGCATCGCTAAAAAAAGGAGCCAGGGACGGTATGAAACTTGCCATAGGCCTGGTACCGCTTTTTATTATAGCAGCTACATTTGAAAGCTTTGTAACCCGCCACACCGAAATGCCAATATGGCTAAGTATTACGATACTTGCATCATCACTAACTTTTATGGTGTGGTATGTAATTATCTATCCTAATAAAATTAATAAAACCCGAACCTGATATGTCACCTAACATGGAACTTGCTAAGCCGCGTGATTTTGGAGAGATCATTAGCGATACGTTTACGTTTATCAAGGAAAATTTCAAACCACTGCTCAAATATTTCTTCATCTTTTGCGGCCTTTTCCTGATCTTCTCAGCGGCTTCAATGATCCTGATAGAGATCAAAGCTTTTAATTTTTATGACAGCAGTTATGACCCGAACGCCTTTGACGACTCGAATGCCTTTAGCCGGGTTTTTTCAATGATAGGAGGTCTATTGGTTTACGCTGTTTTCATGGTTTTGCAGTACGTGGCCCTTAATGTAACTGTTTTTTGCTTTATGACGCTTTACAGGCAAAAGCAAAACACGCTCCCTACTACCGAAGAAATGTGGGGCTACATTAAATATTATTACTTAAAAATATTGGGATCAAATATCCTGTTATATATATTGCTTATAATCGGGTTCATGTTTTGCCTTGTACCGGGCATTTATCTTTCACCCATATTTGCCCTGGTAACACCTATCATGATCGCCGAAAATACAAGCTTTGGTTATGCATTCAACCAAAGTTTCAAATTAATAAAAGACAATTGGTGGTCGACATTTGGTGTGTTTGTGGTAATTTATATTGTATTATACGTGATCAACCTGATCGTATCGGTACCGTCAATGATACTCGGGGCGGGCAATGTATTCTTACATCTTACCAAAAATAGCCAGGCATTATCATTACCTATTTCTATTATCACCACACTGTTGCAATCCGTCTCTTACTTTTTTCATATGCTGATGGTTGTAGCGGTAGGGGTTGTTTATTTCAGCCTGACAGAGATGAAGGAAGGAACAGGACTTATGGAGCGTATCAACCAATTCGGTACTAACGAACCAACGCCCGGGCCCGAACCGGAGGAATATTAAAATGCGACTGCTTTACCTCATACTTTTTTTGCTGGCCATTAATGCCGCGCATGGTTCCGTCGCCAAAAAAACGGAACATAAGGCCGCCGCTGTGGTAAAAGTTGATACTTCGGCAGATGTTAGCCTAAGGAGTTTTGATAAAGCTTCGATCAAAAAATATAGTGAACAGCCTGAATTTAAGTATAACAGCACCAGTAATGAGCTTACATGGTGGGACCGTTTCTGGATACGATTCTGGCGGTGGTTCTGGAGCCTGTTCATGTTCAGGGGACTAAGTGTGCTGGGGGTTATACTGAACATTATCGAGATACTGCTGATAGTCGCTGCGGTTGGGGCACTCATCTATGCCATATTAAAAGCAGTTGGTATGGACCCGCGCAGTATCCTGTCAAAAACAGCCCCTCCTACCGTGCCTTATTCTGAGTTTTTCGAGGACATCAATACCATCGATTTTGACGCCGAGATAGAAAAAGCTGTAGCGGCACACAATTATCGCTTTGCCGTACGGCTGCTTTATCTCAGGTGCCTGAAGCAGTTGAGCGATGCTGGCGTGATAGCATGGGAGATAGACAAGACCAACAGCCAATACATTTACGAACTTAAAAATGACGAGCAGCGAAACGCGTTTGGCCTGCTTACCCGCCAGTTTGAATATGTTTGGTACGGCGAGTTTTCAATTAACGATGTTGTTTATAATACCATAGCGCATTCATTCAGCGATTTTAATAAGAGGGAGAAAGCGGTATGAGGAGTTTGAAGTTGATATATATCGTCGCCATTACGCTCATCGTCGTTTACCTGGTAGCCGAATACAATAAACCGCATCCAACGCTTTGGAAGCCCACGCTTTCATACAACGATAAGATACCCTACGGCACTTATATTGCCTACCGCGAGTTGAAGCAGCTTTTCCCCGGTGCCGAGGTAAAGGGGACCAATAGGACCTTTTATGATCAGTTTCACGATACCAGCATTGTAAACAGCAATTACATCATCATTTCCGGGGATGTAAAATTTAACAAATACGATTTCAGGGAGCTGCTGAAATACCTTGAGAAGGGCAACTCGGTTTTTATCGCTACAAACTCATACCCGGGAAAATTTACCGGCTTAAAAAACGTACTGGCGGACACGTTAAAAATTGAGACCAACCTGGAGCTAAAATCTAATGAAACCAGTATCAATTTCACTAATAACAAATTAAAAAGAAATAAGGACTACAAATTTAATAATGGCATAGCAAGCGGGTATTTTTCTACTTTCGATACCAGCCGGGCAGTAGTTTTGGGGAAGAATGGATCGGGCGACCCTAATTTCATTTCCTATAAATTTGGCAAAGGCACATTATTCCTTTGTGCAAACCCCGAACTGTTTACTAATTATAGCCTGCTAAGTGAGCAGGGTGCCGATTATGCAGCCAAAGCACTGTCTTATATGCCCGTGCAACCGGTGGTGTACTGGGATCATTTTCAAAACGGTGATATAGAAAAGGATATGTCGCCGTTGCGGGTATTTTTCTCAAACCCCAGCCTGCAATGGGCGTACTATTTAAGTTTAGGTGGCATGCTGATATTTATCCTGTACGAAATGAAACGCCGACAGCGTATCATTCCGATTATTGAGCCTTTACGCAATTCAACGGTCGATTTTGTGAATGTGGTGGGGCAGGTATATTACGAGCAGCGAAATAACGCCAATATAGCTCAGAAGAAGGTTGTATATTTCCTCGAGCATTTACGTACCGTTTATCATTTAAAAACCAACGTGCTCGACAAGGAATTTATCGAACGATTAGCGCAAAAAACAGGCATCGGCGACACGCTGGCGGGAGAATTAGTGATGCACCTGCATTATATAAACGGGCAGCGGGTAACGGACGACGACCTGATCAAGCTTAACCAACTTATCGAACAATTTTATATTAAATCCAGGTAAACATGGAAGAAGAAGAATTATTTAAACAACGTACCGATCTGAGCAAACTGAATGCGGCGGTGGAGCAAATAAAAAGCACCCTCGGCCAGATCATTGTCGGTCAGCGTGATACCATCGATCTGCTCATAGCGGGCATACTGGCCGATGGGCACGTGCTGATAGAAGGTGTACCTGGCGTGGCCAAAACCCTGACAGCTAAGCTCATCGCAAAAGCTATCGATGCAAAATACTCGCGCATACAGTTCACCCCCGACCTGATGCCATCAGATGTAGTTGGCACTTCTGTATTCAATCCTAAAAGCATCGACTTCGAGTTTAAACCCGGGCCGATCTTCGGGAACATCGTGCTGATAGATGAGATCAACCGGTCGCCGGCAAAAACGCAGTCAGCCTTGTTCGAAGTGATGGAAGAGCGGCAGGTAACTGTGGACGGTCACAACTATAAAATGGATGAGCCATTTTTGGTGCTGGCCACACAAAACCCTGTTGAACAGGAAGGCACTTACAGGTTGCCCGAGGCACAACTGGACAGGTTCCTGTTCAAGATAGAGGTGAAGTACCCTACGCTCGAGGAGGAAATAACTATTCTTACCCAACAACATCAGCAGGTTACCACGGAGCAGCTGTCGCATATCACTCCAATATTATCTAAGGGGGACATTATTACGCTGCGGCAAATAGTACGGGGCCTGCATGTTGAACCACGGATACTGGAATTTGTGGCCAGGATAACCAACGAGAGCCGGAACAGTAAATCATTGTTCCTGGGCGCTTCGCCACGGGCATCGCTTGCAATAGTAAGCGCCGCAAAAGCCATAGCAGCCATACGCGGGCGCGATTTTGTAACACCCGATGATATTGTTTGGGTAACGCCATCGGTATTAAGGCACCGTATAATGCTGACACCCGACAAGGAAATGGAAGGCATAAGTCCTGACGAGGTAATCAAACAGATCATTCAGAAAATCGAGGTACCACGATAAACGCGTGAAAAAGCTTTACAGGTTATTTTATAAAGATCTATTTTTAACCAACCGGCTGTTTGCTGCTTTGGCGGCAAGCGTTGTGTTCTTCCTGTTCTCTTTTTTCTTCCCCTGGCTGGGTGTGCTGCCCGGCTTGTTTTTCTGGACGGTGCTGGCACTCTTTCTCATCGATGTGATGATGCTTTACCGCTCCTCAAAAGGTGTGTTCGCCCGCCGGCATGCGCCTGAACGATTGAGCAACGGCGATGAAAATGAACTGGGCATCTATATCGAAAACCTGTACCCCTTCAATGTATCAATTGGCATTATCGATGAGATCCCGTTCCAGTTCCAAAAGCGCGACATCTGGTTTAAAACCACGCTGAAACAACAGCAGCATAAGCTGATCAATTACCTGCTGCGCCCCACCAAGCGCGGCGAATACGAGTTTGGCGCCGTAAGAGTTTTTGTCAAAACACCACTTGGCCTTATCCGCAGAAGATACACCTTCAGCCAGGATGAAACCTTACCTGTTTACCCGTCCTTTCTGCAAATGCGCAAGTATGAACTGATGGCCATATCTAACCGGCTAAATGAAATAGGCATAAAAAAAATTCGCCGTCTTGGGCACAGCCTCGAATTTGAACAGGTAAAAAACTATGTAGCAGGAGATGATTTCCGTACCATAAACTGGAAAGCGACAGGCAGGCATGGCACCCTGATGACCAATATTTATACTGACGAAAAATCGCAGCATGTGTATTGTGTGATCGACAAGTCGCGCACGATGAAAATGCCTTTCGAGGGATTGAGCCTGCTTGACTATGCCATTAATGCAAGCCTGGTACTGTCGAATGTGGCATTATTGAAAGAAGATAAAGCCGGCCTGATAACAATCGCCGAAAAATTAGGTTCCGTGGTACCGGCCGATAAAAAGGCCACCCAGATCAACCGCATATTAGAGGTGCTTTATAAAGAGAAGACCCGCTACCTGGAAACCAACATGGAACTGCTGTATTCCACCATCCGCAGGGTACTGAAACAGCGGAGCTTAGTTGTGTTCTTTACAAATTTCGAAAGCATGTCCGGCCTGGAACGCCAACTGCCGTTCCTCAAACGCATTTCGCGTTTTCACTTGTTGCTTGTGGTGTTTTTTGAAAATACCGAATTGCAAAAACTAAGCGAGGAACCTGCGACCAATGTCGAAGATATCTATATCAAAACCATAGCCGAAAAGTTCGCTTACGACAAAAAACTGATCGTAAAAGAATTGGCAAAACATGGTATACAATCTATTCTCAGCACTCCGCAAAACTTAACTATCAATACTATTAACCGCTATCTCGAATTGAAGGCGAAACAAAAGATATAATCACGTGCCCGGCAGCACATGGTGCTGCGGCAATTGAATATCAGCATCGCGGAGATCTTTTACGATCTTTTCCTGCAGGAATATTTTGGTGGTTAAATAGTCGTCCGGTTTCACCCATACCCTAACCGTAAACCGTAATCCATCAATTTCAAGGGCAATTACGCCAACTAATGGCTTTGGCGTCGCTATTATCTTCGGTGTTGCTTTAATGGCATTGTAGATTATCTCCTTCACTTTATCCACCTCGACAACGTAGCCCAATTTTAATTCAAAATCAAGCCGGCGTGTTTTTTCGCGGTTAACGTTGATGATCACTTCGTTAAAAAGTTTCCCGTTGGGGATAATAATAGTACGGTTATCAATGGTTTTAAGCACGGTATAAAACAACTGGATAGACATTACCGTACCCTCCTGCCCCTGGGCTACCACGTAATCGGAAATATTGAATGGTTTTAGCAGAAGGATAAGCACCCCACCCGCAAAGTTTTGGAAGGTGCCCGATAAAGCCAGGCCGGCAGCCACACTGAACGCACCGATGATGGTACTAAATAAAGTGAGCTCGAACCCGATTATTTTGAATACCGACAGGATGAGAATTACGTAAAGGGCGGTAACTGTAAGACTTTGAAAAAAGGGCCGTAGTGCCGAGTTCACGCTGTTACGGGCCATGCGTTCGCGCATTCTCCGCTTAATAAGCCTGATGGCCCAAAAGCCTACAATGAATATAAATAATCCGAAGATGTAATTTTGGCCGTTCGCAACAAGCCAAATGTGAAATTGGTGGTAGAATTCTTCCGGCCTCATAAATAAAGGCCAAAATAAGGATTAATTATTTACCGTAGATGGTTATAAATAATTCCGGGCCCTTGATGAGTACCCACTCAAGGATCTGTGTTTTTATGTATCTCGCTCTCTCGTTGATCGCTTTCATGACCTGTAATGTTCAATTGTTGTGCCTAAGCAGTTGTGTTTAACAATCTTTAACAAATTTAGGCCCATTATCCTTAGATATCGCTGTTTGTTAATCAAATGATTAACAGATGACCGTCCGCTTACCGGCGGATGACAAAAGGATGGTTCAGAAAAAAAGAAACCCCTGTCTGCAAAAACAGACAGGGGTTTTATATGTATTTGACAGTTTGACTTGTCGTTTTGGCAGGACAGGTATTACATCATACCGCCCATGCCGCCACCGCCCATTGGAGGCATGCCACCACCTTTTTCATCTTCCGGATCATCGGCTAAGATACATTCGGTAGTCAGCAACATCGCTGCAATAGAAGCTGCATTTTCCAAAGCTACACGGCCAACTTTAGTTGGGTCGATAACACCTGCTTTGATCAGGTTCTCGTATTTATCGGTACGTGCGTTGTAACCGAAGTCAGCTTTGCCTTCTTTTACTTTCTGTACTACGATCGAACCTTCGATACCTGCGTTCTCGCATATCTGGCGCAATGGTTCTTCAATAGCACGGCGTATGATCTGGATACCGGTATTTTCGTCTTCGTTCTCACCTTTCAGGTTAGCCAAAGCTTCAACTGCGCGGATGAAAGCTACACCGCCACCTGCAACAATGCCTTCTTCAACCGCGGCACGGGTTGCGTGTAAAGCATCATCAACACGGTCTTTCTTTTCCTTCATCTCAACTTCGGTAGCAGCACCAACGTACAGAACAGCAACACCACCCGACAATTTAGCCAAACGCTCCTGCAGTTTTTCTTTGTCGTAGTCAGAAGTTGTGGTTTCTATCTGTGATTTGATCTGGCCAACACGGGCTTTGATCTCGGCAGTTTCACCTGCACCGTTGATGATAGTCGTATTGTCTTTATCTACAACTACTTTTTCAGCGGTACCTAAGTAAGAGAGATCAGCGTTCTCCAGTTTGAAACCTCTTTCTTCAGAGATCAGTGTACCACCGGTAAGAATAGCAATATCTTCCAGCATTGCTTTACGGCGATCGCCAAAGCCAGGGGCTTTAACAGCAGCAACTTTCAGCGAGCCACGGATCTTGTTAACTACCAAAGTAGCCAGCGCTTCGCCGTCAAGATCTTCAGCTATTATCAGCAAAGGTTTGCCGGTTTGTACTTGTTTTTCAAGGATAGGAAGTAATTCCTTCATTGAAGAAATTTTCTTGTCGTAGATCAGGATGTACGGGCTGTCCAGTTCTACTTCCATTTTGTCAGCGTTAGTTACAAAGTATGGAGAAAGGTAACCACGGTCGAACTGCATACCTTCTACAGTGCGTACTTCGGTTTCAGTACCCTTAGCTTCTTCAACAGTGATCACACCATCCTTGCCAACTTTGCCCATAGCTTCAGCTATCAGCGAACCGATGATCTCGTCGTTATTAGCCGAAATAGAAGCAACCTGTTTGATCTTGTTGTTATCCTCGCCTACAGTTTGAGATTGGCTCTGCAGGTTTTTAACAACAGCTGCAACAGCTTTGTCGATACCGCGTTTCAGGTCCATAGGGTTTGCACCGGCAGCAACGTTTTTAATACCCGCGGTTACAATGGCTTGTGCCAAAAGAGTAGCTGTAGTTGTACCGTCACCGGCGATATCAGCGGTTTTCGAAGCCACTTCCTTCACCATCTGGGCGCCCATGTTTTCCAGGGGATCTTTCAGTTCAATTTCTTTTGCTACAGTAACACCGTCCTTGGTTATAGCCGGCGAACCGAACTTTTTATCAATGATCACATTACGACCTTTTGGTCCTAAAGTTACTTTAACCGCATTGGCTAAAATATCCACACCGCGCTTCAAGGCGTCGCGTGCCTCTACATTATATCTAACTTGTTTTGCCATGATTTTCTTTTTAATTGTTGAACCTACCAGCCGGCAGGCGGGTTAATGATTTACTGATTTATTGACTGAAGGCATTATTCGATAATTCAATCCTTCAATAATTCAATAATTGATTTACAGAACCGCGTAAATATCAGATTCACGCATAATTAAGTACTCTTTACCTTCGTAGGTAATTTCGGTACCGGCATATTTGCCATATAACACCTGGTCACCGGCTTTAACGGTTAAAGGCTCATCTTTTTTTCCATCGCCTACAGCAACTATGGTGCCGCGCTGAGGTTTTTCTTTTGCAGTATCCGGGATAATGATTCCGGATGCGGTCTTCTCTTCGGCCGGAGCAGCTTCCACTACTACCCTGTCTCCGATAGGTTTAATGTTCAATGCCATTGTTATACTAATTTAATTTTATAAAATTTATGGTTACGTGTGCATTTATCCTCATCAATTATGCCAAGCAGCCAAGTACGACCAATATTGTCATATCAACTGTTCAATTGTCACTTTTAGGTCAAGGATGGTTTTATTCTTAACGATGATTTAATATTCAAGTGCCATCGTGTCAGTAAAGGCTTTCAGCCAAAAAAAGGCTTTGGATATTATGCCAAAGCCTTTTTTAATATTTTTATAACTGGTATTATTTACTTTTTTGGGGCGCGGGTGCAGCTATCGGCGTAGTTGTAGCCGGACCTGTTTGCTTATTTACCTGCTCCAGTTCTTTTTGCTTTTCGGCGCTGATAGAGGTCGCGCCTCCGCCCTTTACCGTAACGTTCACAGCCAGCGAAAGCACCATCAGTGCAATGGCCAGTATCCAGGTTCCTTTTTCAAGGAAATCACCAGTTTTCTGAACGCCCATCAATTGCGACGAGCTTGAGAAATTTGATGTTAAACCACCGCCCTTAGGGTTTTGGATCAATACTATGGCTCCCAACAGCACACATACTATAACAATCAAGATCACTAAAACTAAATACATTTCTTTTTATATTAATTGATTTTTCTTTCTAACAGTTCGATCTGGTCGGCAAAGTAACGGCTTTTTTCCGGGAATTTCAATATCAATTTTTTGTAAGTATTTATGGCTTTGTGATAAAGCATCTGGTCGATATAAATGCGCGCCAGTGTTTCGGTCACTAATTCGTCCTGGTCCTCTGCGCTTTTTTTGGCCTTATTCTCGTTGTCCAGTTTATCACCTGTAGGCGTACTGATATGAGGAGCCTCGGCGATAAACTTCTTGATGATCCTGTCCTCTTTTCTTTGCGGATCAAATTCAACCGCCAGCCCGGCAGCGCTCTGGTCCAGTTCCTCAACCGTGCTTACATGAAAAATATTTTCGTAATACTGCTGCTGAAGGGTTTCGTCGCCGGTATGTCTTATGGCCTGGGTAGTATCCAGTTTAAACGGCTGGTAAACACCTGCATGTTCCTTGCGTGTTTTATCGAGCCACCACATAAAGGTGTATGGCATTTTTTCATCATGATACTTCGAAACATAATTTGTCTCCGTCGCCTTGAATTTATTGACGGGCGCCTCGTGATTTATTTCTTCGCCGGTAATTTCTTCGACCATTTCAGGCTCCCGGGTAATCTGCTCCGACCGTTCGAAAACGAAATAATCGCTTCCGGCCAGGCTTTCCGGAATTAGTTCCTCTGTTTCGGGCTCTTCTTCAATTTGTTCAACTACGGGAGGAGTATCATCCAAAACCGGTTCCGCTGGTTCAGTTTCATGTGCTGCCGCGACAGGTTCGGGTTGTGTCGCCTCTTCTACCGGTTTCGGCGCCTGCGCAGCAAAGCTGATGCTTTCTATACCCACAATCTCGTCGTAAACATCGTCGTCGATATCCTCCGATGGGTGCGATTGCGCTATTATCTCCTGCTCAACTACAGGCAATTCATTTGCCAGGTCTCCGTCAGCGTCCGGCGCTTGTTCCGCTTCGATAATTTCTTCTGTTTCGGTTGCCGGTTCTTCTGCTGTTTGATGCAATTCGGCTAACTCCTCCTCAAACACCGGCGCAGGTGTTTCGGCCCTGCTGTCTTCTTCAGGCAATTCAAAAACAGGTTCGGCAGACTGTAAGGTCCGGTTCATGTCTTCTTCCGGTAGTGATTCATGGAAATCTACGATCTCCTCTTCAAAAGCATCAACCGGGGTAGTGGCGCGGTGGTCCTCTTCAGGTATTTCAGTTACCGGCTGGTGAATGTATTCGTCTTGCGGTATATGGATTGTTTCATCGGTAATAGTTTCGCTTTCAAACTGGTCATTTATGGTTTCAATCTCCCCCTGCTCGTCACCACCTACTACAACCGCCGACTCATCGCGGTTTTTTTCAATTTGCCGTTCGGATTCAGATATCCCGTTTGTTTGATGACCGATTTCGGCAACTTCTACTTCCGTTTCAACGCTCTCAGTTTTGCCGTATCCCTGCCCATTTACCTCCTGAATAATCTGTCCCTCCTGTACTTCGGCCAGGTTCTCATAGGCATTCAGCAATACATACAGCGCCTTAGGATTGAATGATGCGGCCGCGTGGCCCATACCTTCCCTGTTTGACCGCGCATACAAAGCCTGCAAAAGCCCGCTTTGCGGAAAATCCGTGGCAAGCTGCTGTAGATCGGCACTATACGCATAGCCATTATCAGCCGGGTTTGCCAGCAATTTCCACAAAATATCGGTATGCCTGTTATTTAGGTATTGGTCCACGAGGGTGAAACTACAAATTGCTTACCAATTAGCAAAGGCTCTGTTAAAAATATCGTCGGTAAGCTGTTTATTAATTTCGGTTATCAGCTTCTGTTCCTGCGATGAAATTTCACCTGTAAAATCCTGGTGCTCAGAGAATGACTGGGTAAAACTCAGCTTTTTATCAACAGTATTCGTATAGGTTACATTTACAGTAATGGTCAGGCGTTCTGCGCCCGCTATAGGCGGCGTGTTACTGTTGGTTGATTGTACCGACACCGGTTCAATGGTGTAACCTGTTATTGAACCCTTCATATTTGCCGTAGCCTCGCCCTGCACAATGGATAAGCTGGTAGTCGAACGTATCCTGTCCTTTAACGATTCGGTAAACTGCTGACTAAGGTAATTTACTACCAACGGTGCTGTATTTTCAAAATATTCCACGCTGATAGTTTTTAATCCTACGGTTGATGCGCCGCTTAAGCTGAATGAGCATGATGAATTGAATAAAGCCATTATAGCTATCGGGAGTAGTGCTGCCAGCGCCTTTTTCATGGTTACAGATTTAGCTCTTTTATTTTGCGGTACAACGTTCTTTCGGATATTCCCAGTTCATTTGCAGCCAGTTTACGCTTGCCCTTATGCTTTTTCAATGCCTTCCTGATGAGGTCCGATTCCTTTTCAACCAATGAAAGCGATTCTTCCACTTCCTCGGCCTCATGGAACGGCACATTGGCATTGCTTATAACGGGCTGTTGTATGGTAAATTGTCCGTCGTTATTGTTTCCCGGCAATTCAATATCACGATACAATTGATTAAGCGTTTGCGAATTATTAGCATACGAGGTCGAAACACCGCCATGCTCAATAATATCGGCCACCAGCTTTTTCAGCTCTACCATGTCGCGCTTCATATCAAACAGTACTTTATATAATATGTCGCGTTCCGATATGTCCTCTTTAGGCTGATTTTCCAACCGCATCGGCAAATTGCTCCTGCTGGCCTCCTGCGGGATATAGTTGAGTATGATCTGCGCGGTTATCAGCCTGTCCCGTTCCAGCACGGCTAATTGTTCTGCCATATTTTTAAGCTGGCGAACGTTACCCGGCCATGAGTAATTGATGAGCAGTTGCTGGGCCTCATCATCCAGCTGGATAGGCGGCGTACGGTATTTATCTGTAAAGTCGGAGGTAAACTTGCGGAACAAAAGATAAATATCCTCCTTCCTGTCACGCAGTGGCGGTATCCTTAACGGAACCGTATTTAAGCGATAATAAAGATCCTCCCTGAACTTACCATTCCGTACGGCATCGTACACGTCCACATTGGTTGCAGCAATAACCCTCACATTTGTCTTTTCAACTTTCGACGAACCAACTTTGATAAACTGTCCCGATTCCAGCACACGCAGCAGGCGCGCCTGCGTGCCCAATGGCATTTCAGCAATTTCGTCCAGGAATATCGTTCCGCCGTTTACCGTTTCAAAATATCCTTTGCGTTCGCCAACAGCGCCGGTGTAGGCGCCTTTTTCGTGGCCGAACAGTTCGGAATCTATCGTGCCTTCGGGGATGGCACCGCAATTCACAGCAATAAAGGGCCCATGCTTGCGCGGACTCATCTGGTGAATAATGTGCGAAAAAACCTCTTTACCGCTACCGCTTTCGCCTGTTATTAAAACAGAAATATCGGTAGGTGCAACCTGGTTTGCTATAGTTATGGCCCGGTTAAGCAGCGGCGAATTGCCGATGATACCAAAGCGTTGTTTTATTTCTTGTACTTCCATTTTTATTAGAACCAAGAGTCAAGAATCAAGATTCAAGACTGATAACTTTGTCATTTTAAATTATCACGAAAAGAAAAAATCATTTTTTGTACTTCTGATGTAAGGGCCAAACAATCTTTCAACTTTTCGGAATCGCCATATTTCCGGCGTTCACATATCAGCAATTGAGTCTCCAACTCAAATGATGAGGTTAACGCAGTCGTTAAAAATTCGACAAAATGGTTAGTTGTTCGTTTCCCCGACCCCTCTGCAATATTTGATGGTATGGAGCAGGAACATCTGTTTATTTGGTCAATCAGGTTAAATCTTTCCATTGCCGGCAACCCTTCAATATAGTATAACGTCAAATCAGTGAGGTCCATCCCCTTTTGCCAAATACTTAACTTTTTAAAGTTGTGCATATAGTTCTAATATAGCTTTTCTTGGCTCTTGACTCTTGCTTCTTGGTTCTACTACACTACCCTACCAATCAAAGTTGCAGTAGTAGTCTTTTCGACCAGGACATTTACATACTGGCCTGGTTTGTAATTCTCGTTTACGGGGAATACAACCATTGAATTCTGGTCACTTCGCCCGCAATAGTCTTTGTCCGATTTTTTTGAAAAACCTTCAATTAATACTCTTTGTACCTTACCCAATTGTGCCTGCAAACGTGCAAAGGAATGTTGCTGTTGTTTAGCAACCACCTCTTTTAAACGGGCGCTTTTTACGGCATCAGGGATATCGTCCGCATAACGCTTGGCTGCCAAAGTGCCCGGCCTTTCCGAATACATGAACATGTAGGCAAAATCATATTGCACATAGTCCATCATACTTAAGGTATCCCGGTGCTCTTCATCTGTCTCGGTGCAGAAACCGGTTATCACGTCGGTTGAAATCGCACATTCCGGTATGATCCTCCTGATAGCATCTATACGATTGACATACCACTCGCGGTCATAAGTGCGGTTCATCAGTTCAAGTACACGGCTGTTACCCGACTGTACCGGCAGGTGAATATAATTGCAGATATTATCGTACTTAGCTATCATGTAAAGCACCTCATCCGTAATATCCTTAGGATGCGAGGTGGAGAAACGCACGCGTAATTCGGGGTTTATCAACGCGACCATTTCCAGCAGGTTGGCGAAATTTACAACATTACCATCTTCCGACTTCTGATTTTCGACTTCTGACTTCCATTTATACGAATCCACATTTTGCCCAAGCAAAGTTACCTCGCGGTAGCCCTGGTTAAACAACTCTGTACATTCCTTTACTATCGATTGCGGTTCGCGGCTCCGCTCCCGTCCGCGCGTAAAAGGCACGACGCAGAACGAGCACATGTTATCACAACCACGCATAATGGAAACGAAAGCATTGATGCCATTGCTGTTCAATCGTACCGGGTTGATATCAGCGTAAGTTTCCTCGCGCGAAAGCAATACGTTTACTGCCTTTTGACCATCGTCAACTTTACCGATCAGGTTTGGCAGATCGCGGTAAGCATCGGGTCCAACAACCACATCTACCAGTTTTTCTTCTTCAAGGAATTTGGATTTCAGGCGCTCGGCCATGCAGCCCAGCACGCCTACCACCAAACCCGGGTTTTTAACCTTGGCAATAGTGAATTCTCTCAACCGGTTACGCACCCGCTGTTCAGCATTTTCGCGTATCGAACAGGTATTGATAAAGATCACATCGGCATTGTTGTAATCGCCCGTTGTTTCGAAGCCGTTATCTGACAGGATAGACGCTACGATCTCGCTATCCGAAAAATTCATGGCGCAGCCATAACTTTCGATGTAAAGCTTGCGTCCGCTTGCCTTCCCGTCTGCGGGCTCTAATATTAAAGCCTCGCCCTGCCTGCTCTCGTCGTGTGTCTTATCCGGTATAGTAAAATTCATTATTAATTGAAAATTGGACTGCAAAAATACACAATTTTTAGATTTAGAGTGACAGTTTGTCACGTTTTACAAAATCCCGACTCTATTATGATGATTTATAGTCCAAAAAATAACAAATTGCGGAAAAGTGTTGTATTAACCTGAATGCGACACTACCGGACATTTCAGCTGATGAAGTCAAAATTAAAAAGATGGCAAAAAATAACGCTGATCGTCCTCGGCTCGCTGATAGCGCTCGTGCTTATCCTCGCCGTGTTTGTCAACCAGTACTGGTCGCCTATTTTGGCAAAAAAGGTAAAAAGCATCGTGCTCAAAAGCAGCGACAGCCTCTACCACGTCGACTTTACCGATGCGAAATTGCATATCCTGAGGGGCGAGATAGATATTTACAACCTCACGCTTAAACCCGACACCACGGTTTACAACCGCAGGAAAGCAAATCACTTCGCGCCCAACAACCTGGTGGAACTTTATGTAAAAAGAGTCACCATATCGCACATGCACCCGTTCAAACTATATTTTGACCATGTGCTTGATATCGGCGAAGTAATATTGAAGGCACCTGAGATAAAGGTTAGTTACGAACTTAACCACACTAAGGATACCGCCGCCCGGGACAATAGAACTACCTGGCAAAAATTATCCAAAACACTCAGATCGGTCCATATCGGGCAGATCGTGCTGGGCGATGTAAAGTTTAAATATGAGGATTATTCGGGCAATAAGCTAGCCATATCCGAACTAAAGGAAATGAACCTTGGCGCTACCGACCTGCTTATCGACTCGGCAACGCAGACCGACAGGTCGCGGGTTTTATTTTGCAGGGATATCGACGCCGATCTGAATAATTATACGGCCAATACTTCGAACGGGCTTTACACCTACAGCATAAAGGCGCTCCATTTATCCACTCAAACCTCGAAACTTACCCTAGAGGGCCTCGACCTGCAACCCTTAGAAACCAGCGCATTTTTTGAGAAAAGCCGTAAAGACAGGTTCGATATACATCTCGATTCGCTCGAGGTAGATAGGTTTGATTATATCACCTATCACAAATACCGTATCATCAATGCGTCGCACCTGTTGCTGAACAAAGGATCGCTTAACATATTTACCAACCCGAACAAGAAAAAGCCTACAACCGATAAGGTAAAGACGTATCCGAATTTTGGTTTAAAAGAATTGAAGGCCGACCTCAACATCGACACCATAGATGCAAGAGGGGTCGACATCACCTATACCGAACTTAATCATAAATCGGGCAAAGCCGGGACGATAACGTTCGACCATTCTTCCGGGAGGTTTCTGAACGTTACCAACAACCCGCAGGCGCTTCAGAAAAACAATATTTGCACGGCTGCATTAACCAGTTATTTTATGAACCGCGGTAAGGTAAACGTGATCTTTAAATTCAATCTTACAGATGCGAATGTGCCGTTCAGCTATAAGGGCGATGTTGGCCCGATGGATCTTCGTGCATTAAATAAAGGGATCATGGCATTGGGGCTGGTAAAGATAAACACCGGGAAGCTCAACCGTTTCGAGTTCGATATCAATGCCGACAACCAGGTAGCAAAAGGCAGGGTCAGCGTGCTTTATGATAGCCTGAAGGTCACTGTATTAAAGCCGGATACAAATAACGACCGGTTAAAACATGCCGTGATCCCGACTTTATTTGCCAATATCATGGTACTCAAGCACGACAACCCCGATAAACCGGGCGGAGTGCCGCGCTCTTTTTATGTCACCTACAACCGCCCTAAGGACTACCCTTTTTTTAAAACAATATGGCACACATTGCTTACAGGCATTAAACCCTGTGTAGGCCTCGATGAGAAGATGCAGAAGACCGTTAAGGATAAAATTGCCCAGCAAAGTATAAAAAAACAGGAACGGGAACTAAAAAAAGCCGCGCGAAAGCAACGGCGCGCCGAGCGAAAACAAAAAAAGGAAGCCGAAAAACAAGAAAAAGCCAATAACCCGCAATAGAACTTTCTTTACCAACCATGCAACGTTCGTAATTTAGGTTCGTCATTTAGCTAAAAGTTATTCATTATGAAAAAAATAGCATATTCCATTTTATCAGTGGCGCTCTTTTCGGTGCTCGTCATATCTGCCTCAGCACAGGGCCAGTCGCGTTCTGTATCGGGTTTTAACGCCATAGCATCCGGCGGGCCCTTTAATGTACATGTTAAGATAGACGGCAACGAAAGCGTAAAGGTTGACGCCGATGATGACGTGATCAACGACATCGAGACCGTAGTTGAAGGAAACACATTGAAAATCAGGTTCAACCGCGAAAATCGCCATCGTAATATTCACAAAGCGGAAATATACGTCGAAGCTAAATCATTGAATTCGCTTGCCAATGCCGGTTCGGGCAGTATTAAGGTGGATGGCGTGGTTTCGGGCAGCAATGTTAAAACCATCTTAAGCGGTTCGGGTAATATCAGCACAGCCGTAAAGGCCGACAACCTGCGTACAGTTATCAGTGGTTCCGGTTCCATTAAAATTACCGGCAGCGCCGGCGATGCCGAGATCGTAGTTACCGGCTCGGGCGAAGTTGAGGGCAGGGGCCTTAAAGCTAATACCGTTTCAGCTACCATTACCGGATCGGGCAATATCCATGTAGAAGCAGAAAAAAGCGTATCGGGCCATATTACAGGTTCGGGAAGCGTGCTTTATTCGGGCAGCGCATCTATAAGCGATGTTCGCACTACCGGTTCGGGACGTGTATCAAGAGAATAGTTCAACCCAATTTGAGATTAATAGTAAAAAGGCTGCCTGCGGGTGGCCTTTTTATTGCAGCAATAATTTAAGGTTGACACCGAAGTTGGTGAACGATGTATTAAACGTTTGCGACGTAAACGGCTTGGTGATATTGGTGTCGTAAAACAGGCTCAGGTTAAAGCGCTGGTTTATAACATAATCTATCTCGGGCCGATAGGTGATATTCCTTGCGCCAGAAGATATTTGTGCACCCGGAATATCGGCCTGGTAAACCAGCGTCTTATTATCGCGCAGCGAAAGATCCATTTTAAAAGTAAGGTCGTTATTCAGCTTGGTGCCGTTAAACATACCAAAGGGGAACCTGAAGTTGCGGGTCTTATAGCCAAAACCCAACACCAGTATATCCTCGTTCTGCTGTGCCAGCTGGCTGTTGGACAGGCTGAGGTTCAGCGTTCGTGTTTGCCGGTATTCTACGTTCGCGGTCAGGTTGTTCTTGAATCGCATATCGATACCCAGCAAAGGCACAAACTGTTCAAATATCGTAACCGATGAAAATTGATAGAGCGGCAAAAAGTCGTTGTTCGCATCCCTTGAGCTTACTGCGCCATTGGCCACCTGGTATTGCTGCAATGTGGTATAATTGCCCACCGTAAAGGTCGAACGGTAGCCGTTGCGTATGTCGACTGATTCAAATAGTTCACTCAGAAAGGGGATACGGCTTAACCCGCTGTAACGTATATCCCAGTTGGGTATGGGAAAAGACGGGAAGCTACCCAGACCGATACTCGAAGCATTTTTCCCGGTATAAGCGGCAAGGAAAGCCGGCACCACCACATTTTGGGAATTCTGGCTGTAACCATCGGTATAGTTTCCAACCGCCCCTTTTGCCGAGTTCGGGTTCAATGCGCCCAGGCGTTGCGAAATAACGGCCCGGTTTTGCTCAAACTTCGTAAATGTGGGCGATGAGTTGTCGATGCCGCTTATTTTTGAAAATGCCGTGGCTATCGACATGTAGGAGATGGTATAGTCGCCTGTTGTGCTTGGCGTCAAATTTTCAAAAGTGCCCGACGAAGGCAGGTATTTGAAATTACTCTGGTATGAATGGTTCTGCGTTTTAAACGCGATAAGTTCTATCCTGAAGTCCTTGAAAAGTTCCAGCGATCCTTTCAGGTGCAGGTCTTCGTTAAGCGTGCGCAAATAAAGCTGGTTCTGTAGTGTGTCTGTCGTCAGCCAGCCTTTGGAAACCGCTTTCTGCCTGATGTCGGCCTGGCTGCCCAGCAGGAAGCCGATGCCCGGCGCGTTGTAGTTAAAATCCTCTCCCGCAAATCCCGAATTAGGCAGGTACCCGGGTATAAAAGTACCCTCGGTACGCGTGTATGCCGCGCTCAGGTTTTTGATACTGGTCAAAAGGCCCAAAAACACCTTGCCAATTCCTGATGTTTCCTCCCCATCCTTTGCCGGCTTGGCGGTCAGGCGTTTGTAGAAAGCAAATTTATTATAAAGCGTTGCCATATTGAATGTCGGGTTCAGCTGAATGGTACGCGAATTCAGGATACTGTTGCCGACATTATAGGCAGGGTCGTTTATCGCAAAAAGTGGCTGGGTTTGCCAGGTAAAGTGTGTGCTATACCGGGCCACTACGGCCGTCCAATCCATATATGGCAGTTTATTAAGCGGCAAGGTATAATTAAGCGTAAGGGTATGGTTGTAATTGGTAGTACGCCCCAGGTGCAGGATATTTTCCCACAACGTATCCCTTTTTAAACCATCGAGGCGCCCTGCCGGTTCGTCGACTGTTGCCAGGTTGGTTGCATCTATATCCAAGGTGAGGGACTTGGTAAGATTCCACCCTAAACCATAGACCGACGTGATGTTAAATGTTTTATTGAAAGTAGTGGGGATGGCAATAATGTTGTTAGGGTCGTTATTTCTCAGTGTATTTTCAGAATAGAAGCGGTCGAAATTGATGCTGTAATTCAGGCGCGACGGGATCAGGTCGATATTAATATCCCGGATCAGCGATAGCAAATTACTTTTGATAACCTTTTCAAACGGGCTGTAATATTTCGGCTGGGTAGCAAAATTATAGGCCAGCGATGCATGATACGTTTTTTCAAAGTCACTCAGCGTCGTAAAATCATGGTGATTATATTCGATGTAGGAATAGGTTGCATTAAAGTTCTCGATATCCCAAACATGGTTTGGCGCCGATGGATTTGTCTTTGTTTTGTGGACATTGGTAAGGTTGATACTTTTACGCAGCGTATAATCCTCAGCCGTGTTTTGTATCGAATCCCGCTGTTTGGTACTGGTTGCCGCCTGCAACGATTGTTTTAGGGTTATATCGGGCTGCGCAGGGTCATACTCAGGCGTACTTACCTGGTGCGACACGTTGACATAAAGCGGTATATGCACACCGCTTTTGTCGGGGAAGAATTTACCGAGCTCCACACTGCCCGATACATCATAAACCTTGGTATCATTCAGTGTCCGGTCGGCCAGCCGCGAGTCGAGCGCGCCAAATCCAACAGTCGTCCGGCTGCCGGTTACGGTGAGCGACGCAAAATCGGCCAGTTTAGCATCGAACCTTCCGGTTGCCGCCCAGCCGCCTTTATTGTCAAAGTCGGTCATTCGCAATTCATCAAACCAAATAATACCCGATTTGTCCAGGCCATCGTCGACCACGGTGCTTGCATTTGTTTTTAACGGGTTGCGAACGCCTACCATCACGGTAGCCACCCTGCTCAGGTCGGGCTGGCCTTTAATGGTTATCTTGTTTTTGCCGTCGCTAAGGGTAAAAGGCACCGTAAGCGGCCAGGGTTGCCCGTTCAGTTTGGCGTTATTACGTGCCAGCTTGGCGTTTGTCAGCAGCGCCAGTTCTATATCCAGTTCGTTTTCGGTGGGCCAGATCGCGTTCGGGTCATTAGTACCCGCGTTCGTCAGCTTCATCGGTATTTCGTACTCGTAATAGTTGTCAGTATAATCAACACCGAGACGAATAAAAGCGCTCACATCGTTGTCCTTCAGCTGCGTGCCCTCGGCATGGATAAACATTTGCAGCTTTTTGTATTTGCGCAGGTCGTTATTAAAATCTTTAAATGCCGCACGGGAATAACCATCGCGCAGGTTCGAGAAATTAAGCGACAGCGATTGCTCATTCAACTGCGTGTTGGTTTGCAGGTTGTTGTAATTGCGTTGCCGTATAATGCCCGGCGGAACCACGTATGGGATAGGGGTACGGTTACCGTTTTCCTCGATATTAACCGTCTCCACATCCAGCGAAGAATTATCAAGCGGGGGATTGATGATCGAAGGGTCAGCGATCACATTCGTCGGGTTGTTCTCCGAATTGAATGCACGCCAATCGCCTCTTACTAACTGCAAAGTTGCAAAGCGCATGATAGCTGTATCGGCAAACCCGGTCATGAACATACGGATGAACCGGATGGATTTGAAATCCTGGATATTACCCACAACGCTTTGCGGGCTATTTATCGGTATACGGAATTGGTACCATGTTACAGCCTGGGTAGTGCCGTTGGGCAGTTTAACCTGCGACGTTACCTTATCATTAATAAAGTTTTGTCCTACTACCATGTCCTGCGGACGAACCGACACGTGATATTGGAAATACTCGTCGTCCTGGTTCATATTATTATCCCTGTCCACGTCTTCGGCATCAGGCAGCGACGTTGAGGCTGAAGTTGGTGTGCCCAGCAATGCCTGGGATTGCTCGGAAGTTTTAGAGTTACCTTCTGTACCGTTATACTGGCTGTAGCGTTGTAAAATACCCGCGCCTGCCTGGTCGAGCTGCGGTCCCTGGTAATATTGATAATCGTCGGATGAAGGGTCGTTGTTAAAAGTGTTTCCCGCCTGCGCACTCACCTGTGCCTTTACCTGGTTAACGATAGTTGAGAATTTCGACCTTTCATCAGCATCGTTCAACCCGTCCAGGCCGATATCCTGTATAGTTCTTGATGCCGGGTTGCTGTCGAAGGCATTTACCACGGGCTGTGTTTTTACTACCCTTCCCCAGGCGGTGGTATCCACCTGGCTCTGGTCGCCGTTTACCGGGATTCCATTTTCAAGCCCTTTGCGGCCATCCTGCAAAATATCTTCCGATATATTACCGAGGTTGAAGTACAGGTCGCCACCCTGCGAATTTGGTTTGCCGATAAACGGGTCCATTACCCAAAACTCGATGTACTGAACGTTCAGCGCTTCAAAATCATTGGTCGAAATACCGCGGAATATGCCACCCCATTTTTGTTGCGGGTTGGTCAAAGTTCCATCGCTGTTCAAGCCGGTTGTCCTAAAGTTGTAAGGGCCTCGGATATTGGGATAGAAGGCAAGGTCGAATGTGGGCAGGGTCAACGGCTGACCGGTTACAGACTGCTTGTAAGGAAACACCTCCGTTTCGAGCACTTCCCTTACATAAGGTTTCGACAATTCCGTCCGTGAGACCGGGATAGTGCCGCCGCTGTAAAATATCGGATCGATGTTATAGAAAGCAATGCGCGCCCTGTTATAGCCGTAACTAAGGTCGTTGAACGACTTTGATTCGGGGAACTGTTGCGGCGTGCCCGAAATTTGCCAGGTTGAGGCGCTTTTGATATCGATAACAGATTGACTGCTTTCAAAGTCGTCAAGGTAAGAAGTACCGTTCTTTGATCCGGCAAAGTTCAGCGCTGACGGACTGCCCGGCAAAAGTTGTGCAAATTCGCCGTTGAAACTAACCGACGACGGCAC
Organism: Mucilaginibacter ginsenosidivorans; assembly: GCF_007971025.1. NCBI lineage: Bacteria > Pseudomonadati > Bacteroidota > Sphingobacteriia > Sphingobacteriales > Sphingobacteriaceae > Mucilaginibacter > Mucilaginibacter ginsenosidivorans. The sequence goes on from NZ_CP042436.1 coordinate 76,958, forward strand.
TTTGGTGGTAACGAAAGGTATCTTATCAACCAACCTTGTGAGGAAACGTGACGGTGAATTATAATTCACGTCGAAACCATAAATGGTATTGGAAATAGATTCCTGGCCAACTACTTCGTTTTGCGTTATGGGCGTTTCCTTCAAGTGCATCAGGGTTGCCCCAAGCGCAAGGTTGTCGTTCACTTTAAAATCAAAACGGGAGCCAAATAATGATTTCTGCTGCACACCGAAAAGTTCGTTATTCTCCAGGTTAACTGTAATGGGCTGCCCCGAGGATAGCAATGCCTGGTTAATGATCCTGATCTTGCCGGCACTGTAATCAACGTTATAGTCAGTTCCCTCGACAAGCTTAGAAGACCCCGCGGTAACCACAACAGAGCCTTGCGGAATATTGGTTGCATTCAATTGATATTCCGACCCGGACTGCGAAGTATAAGTACCCTTGATAAGATACCTGTTTAGCTGAGGGAAAAACTGTTGGGCGATGGTCTTGGTCGAGTCGTATATCGGCTGGTAAACATATCGTCGTATCAGGTCCTGTTCGCCGGGGTCGAATTGTTTTGACAGGTCCGATCCAAAAGGTTCCAATACCGGGAATATAATGCGCCCGTTTTGCGAATCGATCGTGACGCCTTCAATAAAGTCGAAAAAGCCATCGGGCTGTTTGTCATTATGCGAATCGAGGTTATCCAATCCCGTCAGCTGTAGCCAAAGCTTGCTTTTGGTATGCAACCCTTCGCCCATAATGGGTTTGGCAATGCCCGAGCTTTCGTCGAGCCGCGATATCGTCATCCTGAAATTACTTGAACTAACCTGGTAAGCACCTAGGGAGTATATGTTTTTCATCATCAGTTTCCAGGTAGGCAGGCTGGTTTTTAACAATGCATTCTTCAGCAATTTCACATACAATACTTCGGGGGTTGCGGTATTAACCGGCCTATCCGTCGAAAACTCACCCACCTGGTACACAACGCCATTCACGGTATACTGGTATGCGACGGCCAGTACCTCGTCATTGTTCAGCGGGTAGTTCAACGATATATAACCTAATTGCGGATGCAGGGTAAATTCCTTATCAGTCAGCTTGCGTGCGTACGTCAGCCTGGCATAGTTATCGTTGCCACCTGTCGCCTGGAAATAGGCATTAATAGCATTCGAGTTGGTTTGCCGTGCTGCGGCAGGTAAATTCTGCAACAGGTTGTTGGATTGTTGCGCGAAACCCGGCCCCGAAAAGCCTGCGGGCAATCCGCTGTAACCTGCGCCGCCCTGCACGATCGACTTGTTGTAAGGCTTATTTTCGCCCAGGTCCATCAAACCCAATATATCGCGTGAGCCGGTGGTGTTATTGGTGCGGTTGGTAACCCAAACCTCGATACGGGTGATGTTGATGTTCGAGCTTATGATGGGGATATTAGCCAGCGCCTTATCGTAATTATCCCTGAAATACTGCGACAAAAAATAGTGGCGGTTGGCCTCATAATCGGCTGGCGTAAAGCTGAAATTACCCTGCTGCGCGCCGTTGGTTATGGTGATGGATTTTGATTGTGAACGCTGCTGCGAAAAAATGCTCGTCACATTCAGGTTGCCGAATTTGAGTTTGGTCTTTACACCGAAAAGGGCCTGCGTACCGGTTATAAGGGTCGTATTTAAGGGAAAACTTACGGTACCAACTTCTATTTTCTGAATGATCTCATCTTTATTACCGGTGTAATCCAGCTTTATCTGGTTTTCAAATTGATACTGCGCGTCTGTATTGTAATTGGTTGATATTTTAAGCTTATCCCCTATTGAACCGGTAACGTTCATCTGGATGCGCTGGTTGAAATTGAAATTGAACTGGCTGCGCTGCTTGGTATTGAACAGCGGGTTCTGGTTACTGTTGATCTGCCCGGCCATTATCATCTCCGCCGAGCCCTGCGGCCGGATGGTGATATCCGAACTCCCAAACATCTGCTCGAAAGTATGACTGCGTATCTTGATCTGGGGAATAAATCCCTCCTGCTGCGACTGATATGCGTAGCTGTCGGCCTGTTGCTTAAAATATACGCGGGTACCTTCGCGTTGCTTCAGTAAGAGGTATTCGCTGAAAGTAAGGTATTTCGGCGGGCGGTAATCGAAACTACCCACTCTTTGATAAAGCACATACTGGTTCTTTACCGGGTCGTATTCTATAGTTTTAACCAGGCCCGGGGGGTCAGGCTGAAGGTAACCCTGCTTCAACTGGTTATTGCGCGACTCGGTATTTGTAAATGGCGCCCTGATGGTTAAGGAATCCGGCTTTGATGCGGGCTGCTGTGCGAAGGCTGTCCTGATCCCGCAAAAAGCGTAGATCAGCAACATGGATAAAGCAGCTTTAAAGGTAAAAGTCCGGATCAAGCGTCAAGGGGTAAAAATCTACGTAATTATAAACTTTTTAGTGCGAATTTAATTAGTTGTTCAACGGTTAAATTACCGCCATTTTTATTTAATTCATTATCAAGCACCTTTTCAACAGCGTTACGGGCAAAGCCCAGCATCACCAGCGCCGACATGGCCTCATCCTTCACCGTTCTGTTCACCGGAACGGTTATCAGTGTGTCGGGGCCATCCTTTTTCAGTTTGTCCTGTAGTTCCAAGATAAGACGTTGTGCCGATTTTGGGCCGATGCCTTTGATCCGCTGTATTTGTGAAACATCCCCTTTTACGATAGCTGCCTGTATCTCTTCCGGTGTTATCGACGACAAGATCATCCTGCCGGTATTCGGGCCTATCCCCGACACTGATATTAGGTGCAGAAACAACCTGCGTTCGCCCTCATCGGCAAAGCCGTAAAGCGTGTGCGCATCTTCCTTCACATGCAGCCAGGTAAATAATTTGCAACGCTCGGTATCACCAAGTTTTGAATAGGTGTTTAGTGATATGTTTACCTGGTAGCCAACACCGCCTGCATCAATAACCACGTACGAAGGGCTTTTGTAGGCCAGTTTACCGTCAATATAAGCGTACATAAGTGCTTTTTAGTATTAATTACGTGTACGTGAAACAACTTTTTGGGTTTCGTTACCCTCCTTTTCCTGGGCGTCGACAACGGCTATAGTAACCATATCGACAATTTCCCTTACCGAACTGCCCAATTGCAACACGTGAACAGATTTTTTCAACCCGAGCAATATCGGGCCTACGGCTTCGGCATCGCCAATTTCCTGCAATAATTTGTAAGCTATGTTGGCCGATTCAAGCGTCGGGAAAATTAAGGTGTTGGCAGGTGCGCCATTGAGGGTTGAGAACGGAAAGTTATCAGCCAATAAGGTAGGATTAAGTGCAAAGTTGGCCTGCATATCGCCATCGACCACGATATCGGGATACCGTTCATGAAGCAGGCGCACGGTTTCCCGGGTTTTGAAAGGTATCTCGCCCTCGTTTGAGCCAAAATTGGAGTATGACAGCACAGCAATCCTCGGCTTCACATTAAATTGCTTTACCGAATGATCTATCAGCACCGTTATGTCAACCAATTCTTCTATAGTTGGGTCGACATTGACCGTGGCATCGCCTATGAACACCGGGCCCTTTTTTGTCAGCATCATGTACATGCCGGCCACCCTGTTAACACCTTCCCGTGTACCGATTACCTGCAGGGCCGGCTTTACCGTAGCCACATAATCCTTAGTCAATCCGGAGATCAATGCGTCGGCGTCACCAAATTGCACCATGCAGGCGCCAAAATAGTTCCGTTGTGTAAGCATTTTGCTTGCTTCTGTATCGGTTATGCCTCTTCTTTGCCTTTTCTGGTACAAATAATCGGCATATTCCCGGAAACGGCCCGGTTCATCGCGCGGGTCGATGATCTCCACATCATCCAGTTCCAGGTCGCTATGCTTGATGATATTCCTTATCCTCGCGCAGTTACCCAGCAATATCGGTGTAGCTATGCATTCTTCCCGTACTATCTGCGCCGCTTTCAATATTTTATAATTGTCAGCTTCAGCAAATACTACCCGCTTCGGGTTTTGCTTGGCTTTATTGGCTAGATTCCGCAGTATCTTGTCGTCGGCGCCAATGCTTAGCCTCAGCCGCTCTTCATAAGCATCCCAGTCGCTTATTGCCTTCCTGGCCACACCCGAAGCTATCGCTGCTTTTGCCACTGCTGAAGAGACCTCGGTTATAAGCCTGCGGTCCATAGGCTTAGGAATAATATAATCTTTGCCGAACTTCAGGTTGCGCGTATTATAGGCCAGGTTCACTTCTTCGGGCACCGGTTTCTTAGCCAGTTCCGCAATTGCGTAAACGGCGGCCAATTTCATTTCTTCATTGATGGCCGTTGCACGAACGTCAAGCGCCCCGCGGAATATATACGGGAAACCCAAAACGTTGTTCACCTGGTTCGGGAAATCAGCGCGGCCGGTAGCCATCAGGATGTCCTTACGTGCCTTAATACCGATATCATAAGCTATCTCAGGTACCGGATTCGCCATAGCAAACACGATAGGGTTTTTGGCCATGCCTTTCAGCATATCAGGCGTCACAACGTTCCCTGCAGATAGCCCGATAAAAACATCCGCACCTTTCATGGCATCGGCCAAAGTGCTGATATCCTTCCTCTCTGTAGCAAAAAATAATCGAATTTCATCCAGGTCTGTCCGGTCAGGTGTTATCAAGCCGTTGATGTCGAACATGACCAGGTTTTCCCTTTTAACCCCAAGAGAAAGGTATATTTTAGAACAGGAAACGGCCGCAGCGCCGGCCCCGTTTATAACCATTTTTATCTTATCCAGCTTTTTGCCCTGTAGCTCGCAGGCGTTCATCAAGGCAGCGCCTGAAATGATCGCTGTACCATGCTGATCGTCGTGCATTACCGGTATTTTCATTTCAGCTTTCAGCCTGCGCTCTATCTCGAAACAGCTTGGCGCCGAAATATCTTCGAGGTTGATGCCGCCGAAGGTAGGCTCAAGCGCCTTCACAATGGACACAAACTCATCTACCGATTTGGCATTTACCTCCAGGTCGAACACGTCAATATCCGCATAAATTTTAAATAGCAATCCCTTTCCCTCCATCACAGGCTTTGCAGCTTCCGGCCCTATATTGCCCAGCCCCAGCACCGCCGTGCCGTTAGTGATAACTGCCACCAGGTTACTTTTTGCGGTGTATTTATAAACATCGTCCACGTTATCCGCTATCCGCAGGCAGGGTTCTGCCACACCAGGTGAATAGGCCAAAGTAAGGTCGCGCTGGGAGTTGGTGGGTTTGGTAGGTACTACCTGTATTTTGCCCGGGCGCCCGTTTGAATGATAATCAAGCGCGTCCTGCTTCCGGTTGGTTTTATGCATGGTTATTTTTAGGAATTCGATTATCCAAAATTACAATTCTTTTCGGGGGCTGGCATACCTAAAACGAAAAAAGCCCGGCTCTGATCATTTTCAAAACCGGGCCAATATCCTGATTAATTATATTACCCTTTATTGAGTTTGGCTGCAACCGCGGCCTCCAAACGGTAGCTGACAAAATTGTTTATATTTTTCTTGGGCTTCGCGGATGCCATCGTATCAAATTTTCTTGAGCGGTGGTGTATAGGCGGCCTGCTTTCTATGCGCCTTATCCTGTCGTATGACCCATAGGTTGAAAGATCGGCATCAGCCAGTTCACAATTAATTGCACCGTAGAGTGCTGCATATTTCGCTTTGAAATTTTTGGGGATAACCAAACTCTTCGGCGATTCAACCGAACCGTTCACAATAAGTCTTTTGTAGGATGGGTTGAGCAGCGTCAGCTGGGCAATATCAATAGATAACACGCGCGACACGCTGGTAAGTGAAATAAATTTATCAGCCTGTACGGTATCTGTTTCGGTAGAGAAATAACATTCCTGCGGAACAATGTTATAGCTTTTGTGATATTTCATCACATAGGTAATAGCAATGTATAACGGCACATAATCCCTTGTTTCGGCAGGAAGATATTGGCGTATGGCCCAAAAATCGTTTGAACCTGCTTCTTCAATAGCCCTGATCACATTGCTTTTGCCGCAATTGTAAGATGCGATAGCAAGTAGCCAGTCGCCGAATTGCTGGTAAGCGTCTTTCAGGTAAGCCGCTGCCGCGTAGCTTGATTGTACGGGGTCTTTGCGTTCGTCGACATAGTCGTCCATGGTAAGCCCATAAATCCTGGCGGTATTGTTCATAAATTGCCATGGACCGGTAGCGCCAACACGCGAAATCGCGTTCGGATTCAGTCGCGACTCTACCACAGAAAGGTATTTGATCTCGTCCGGAATTCCTGTTTCGCGAAATGCTTTTTCGTAAATGGGGAAATAGTATTTGGATAGGCCCAGCTCGCGGGAAATTTCGGCACGCTCAGTAGACAGGTAATTATCTATCTCGGCCTGTACATATTCGTTGTAATCCAGTTGAACGTCTTGCTGGATGGAATCAAGACGCTTTTTGAAAATATTATTGCGATAGATACCTGAGTAAACCGGTTTTTCTATACGGGTAGCTGCAGAATCGCGCCCGGCGTGAGCAGGCAATACGATGCAACACTCAGCAACCTTTGATGATCCTTGTAACTTAGGGGTCGTGGCAGCTTTAGAAAATTGGATAAGACAGAGGGCGGCTATAAGCACTAATAATCTCTTCATTTCTACCTTAGGATTTACTAATCTATTAAATTTTTATAGCTCTAAGAAATATTTAGAGAAATTTAATAATTCCTGCTCGGCAAAACGCTTGGCTAATAATTGTAAGCCCAGGGGTAAACCTTTATTAGTAGCACCAGCCGGTAAGGAAATAGCCGGAACCCCGGCTAATGATGCTTGTACGGTAAAAATGTCATAAAGATACATTACAACAGGATCTTTTTCTGTTTTCCCCAGCGCAAATGCCGGCTCGGGTGCGGTAGGTGTTAAAATGAAGTCGAACTCTTCCAGCAAACTATCCGTTTTTTCCCTGATCAGCCGCCTTACCTTCTGTGCCTTAGCATAATACGCATCATAATAGCCGGCGCTCAGCACAAACGTACCCAGCATGATCCTGCGCTTCACTTCCTTACCAAAACCTTCAGAACGGGAGCGTTTATATGTAGTCAGCAGGTCGGTAGCTGCCGGACTTCGGTAGCCGTAATGCACGCCATCGTACCGGGCGAGGTTGGATGAGGCCTCGGCCATGGCAAGTATATAATAGGTTGGTACGATATAGTCGAGATATTCAAAGGCTACGGGTTTTACCGTGTGCCCATCAGCACGAAGCTTTTCGATGTATCCTATCAGAGAGCCCTTCACCTCATCGTCGACACCGGGGCTTGACAGCGATTCTTGCAAGTAGGCGATCCTCTTTTTTGAACCCGCGGGCTTCAGTTCATCCCTATAGGCAGTTACGGGCTTTCGGGCGAGCGTAGAATCATACTCGTCGGCGCCCGCCATGATCTCTAGTAACAAGGCTGCGTCCTCTACAGAGCGCGTGATGGGCCCTACCTGGTCGAAAGATGAGGCATAGGCGATAATTCCGTGCCGCGAAATGCTGCCATAAGTTGGCTTCAATCCCACTAATCCGCAAAAAGATGCCGGCTGCCTCACCGAACCGCCGGTATCCGTACCTATCGACGCATGGCACATGCCGGCCTGTACAGCCACTGCCGACCCACCCGACGAACCGCCCGGCACGCGACTTGTATCTGCGTAGTTTTTTACCGGACCGTAATAAGAGTTTTCGTTTGAGGCCCCCATCGCAAACTCGTCGCAGTTACAGCGGCCTATGATAATGACATCTTCCGCCAACAGCCGTTCAACTATAGTGGAAGAATATATGGATGTAAACCCATTGAGTATTTTTGATGAGGCGGTTACTTTATGATCCTTATAGCAAATATTATCCTTAATACCTATAACCATGCCCGCAAGCCTGCCTGCGTTCCCTGCTTTGATACGCGCGTCGATGGTTTTGGAACGTGACAAGGCCTCCTGTTCAAATACTTCGTTAAAAGCATTCAGGTGTGCATTGTCCCTGATACGGGATAGATAGCTTTTTACTAATCCTTCAACCGTGATACGGCCGCTTTGCAATTCCCTCTTTATTTCATCAAAAGAGGAATAGAATGTAGTCATGGGGCTAAAATAAAAAACTTATCCGTTGAAATGGAGATTTCAGCAGATAAGTTTATGATAGTCTTACAGAATAGCCTTCGGCTGAACCTTCCGGATCAGTTTTTTGGCTTTTCTTCAGTAGTGGTCGTCGTGGTTGTAGTGCTTTCGCCGTTTTGGGCGTCTTTAAACTCCTTCATCCCTTTTCCCAAGCCTTTCATCAATTCAGGAATTTTCTTTCCGCCAAACAATACTAGTATAATAACTAGGATTAAAATAATTTCCGGTGCGCCTAATGAGCCCATGTCTTTAAGTTTTATTTAATGAATTATTCGTGTGCTGTTTTAACTGGTTCTATTTTAGTCTCGGTAGCATGTGTTTCCTCATGAACTGGAGTGGTATGATTCTCAACATAAGGCATCGTATTTGCCACGCCGCTTACTTCTGGTTGTTCTTCCGTAGTTTCCGCGTTTTCAGGCAGTTGCTTCTGCACCTCGCTTTCAGGTAACAAGTGCGATGGTTCTTCGACAGTAGCAGCCACCGGCAGATCGGTCTTTTTGTCCTCAAAATTATTGATCTGGTTAGCTATCTCGCGTTTCACACCATCCGAAGCGTCTTTGAAATCGCGTATTCCCTTTCCCAGTCCCCGTGCTATTTCGGGAAGTTTTTCACCCCCAAAAAGCATCAGTGCAACGAAAACAATAAGGACCATCTCCCCGCCGCCAATGTTCAAAAACAATAATACCGAACTAAACATATCCTCTAAATGAATTTACAAATATACGTAATAAAATAGTACAAAGATTGAAAATAATTCTATTCAGGGAAGAGCCAAATCTTCGGATTCACCGGATTAATACCCTTATAGATCGCAAATTGCACTACTGATTCTCCCGTAGCCGGGTCTGTCGCTACCGTACCAACCATTTGTTTGGTACTTAGTTTTTGACCTTTGCTAACTGTCACCGATTTCAGGTTAGAATATGCCGTAAAATATTCACCATGAATTACAATAACGGTATAAGTGCCATAAACATTTTCCACTGCCTGTACTTTCCCATCAAAAACGGTCCTTACAGGCGCTCCGGCATTAGTTTTTATCTCCAGGCCATCGCTTTCTGTCCGTATTCCCTCTATGGTATAAACCCCCATTCCACGAATGATCATGCCGTTGGTAACCGGCCAGGGCAGCTTACCGCGATTATCCAAAAAGTCGCTCGAGAGCTTTGCTGCCTCTTTGGTGGTATTCAAAACCTCGCTGTCCGTTGGCCGGTTCGCCTTATCCTTGTTGGTTGTAACATTTTTATTACCCCCCGGACTTGCCGCTGCCGCGGCGGCCTTCGCCGCCTCTTCCGCCTTACGCCTGGCCTCGGCTATTTCCCGTCGGATAGCATCGCGTATTTCCTGGTTTGTCTTAGTTATTTTTCGTTGCAGGTCACGTTGTTGTTGTTTTAATTGTCCCTGTTGTTTTGAAAGATCAGATACAACCCTGGCCTCATCCTTCTTTTGCTTGCCCAGTGTTACTTTTTCTTTTATCTGGTCGGCAAGGATATTGTTCTTTTCCTTTTTGGTGTTATCCAGCTGGTTTATCTTTACGTGAAGGTCCTTTTCGGTGCTTTCTATGTATTGTGCCTGGCGCTCACGATAGCCGGCAAATTCCTGCAGGTATTTCAGCCGTTTATACCCCTGGTTAAAGTCTTTCGCCGCAAAAACAAACATCAATTTATTGTATGAGCTTCGGTTATGATAGGCAAACAATATCATAGCAGCATACTGCTTTTTCAGCAGGTCGAGCTGGCTTTGCAGGTTGTGAATAGAAGTGTTGCTTTCCGATATCTGGTTGTCAAGCAATCTTACTTCTGAATTAATGGAGTTTATTTTTTCCTCGCGGATGTTGATCTGCTCTTTTAACAGGCTCAGCTGCCGTAACGAGCTTTTTTTGTTATTAGCCGTTTCCTCGTATTCTCGGTTTAGCTGCTCCAGTTCTTCATTATATTTATTCCTCAGGCGCTTTAATTCATCGCTGCTCTGCGCGTGTACATGCAATGCGGTGATCAATAACCCGGATATAATAAGAAACTGTTTCAAAAACCTCATTCGCCAAAAATATAAATTTTACCTCGCCGGGGAATAGTCATCGGGAATATTGAACGGATATTCAAGCGGTTTATCCAAATCCACCTTAATGTAATGCAGGCTAATCTTTATTTTTTTGTTACCAACTACCGAGTTAATGTCGATCTGCGACGACAAGCTCCTATCCCCAACTGCCACGGGTCCGCTGTTGTTAACATGCAGTTCCTGCGCTTCGCCGGGGTTTGATAAATTGGTTTCTTTCGCTTTCAGATCAGCGCCTACTACCAGGTTGTAAACCAGGTTATCCAGCGTTCCTTTAATTTCGGTATCAGCGGTATCGGTTTTCAGCTCGGCTTTCTCATCCAGCAATTGCGGTATGGCATTCCCCACCATAAGTGCCTCGACCGAACTATAGTCAAGCTTCTCGCTGGTATACCTGTAGATATAATTAAAAGGCTTACGCAGGTACAGGTCCTGCAGTTTGTTGATCACCAATATACTATCGGGCGTTATCAGAGCGCGAGCAACTTCGATCCCAACGATGGCGGTGACAGACACCCATATCCTTTTTCCCTTTTCTATGCGAACGTTCATCGTCACATTATTGCCGCTTCCGTTAATGTTAAGCTGGGTTTTAGCCTTGCCCGAAAACGTCGCAAAATTTAACTGTGCAGATCTTATGCTGTTCAGCCTCGTCATTAATACAGGCGAACTGGCCGCGATCGTATCTTTACTGACCTTACTTACAAGCATCTGTTTTTTTGCCTTACAACTTACTATCGCCAGCAAGCCGCAAACAATGAACAGCTTATTCAATGTATTTTTTCTCATTGATCTTCCGTTCTAAAACAGGTGAACCGCCTCCGTATTGTTTTGCTTTTTTCCAATTCTCCAACGCGCTGTCCTTATCGCCGAGCTGGTACATAATGTCTCCATAATGCTCGGTTTGTACAGCGCTGTGATCTTTATCATGTGAAATCGCCTTTTCGATCCAGATCTTTGCCTCGGTAAATTTCTTTTGCTTAAATAGTATCCATGCATAAGTATCCTCAAATGAAGCCGTATTGGGTTGAAGCTCGTTCGAGCGCTTCGACATCGCTTCGGCCTTATCCAGCGAAGCGCCGCGTACCGAGAGATAGTATGCATAATTATTCAACGTATACGCGTTGTCAGGATTATAACTTAATGCTTTGTTATACGAATCGTCCGACTTTTGCTCGTCGCCCATCGAATGGTAACAGTCGCCCAAAACCGAATAGCTTTGCGCTAAAAGATCATTATCCTGGCTCTCGAGCGAAGTAGCATTTTTTACATAGCTCAGAGCTTTTTTGAAGTCCTTTTTCTGTTCGTATGCAACGCCAACCAAATAGTTGAGCCATGCCTGGTTGGGAAATAGCGATAAAGCATTCTCACCGTCTTTAATAGCTTCGTCTAACTGGTTGCTGCCCAAATCTAGCCTTACTAATTGCTCCTGCACCTCGTAAACCTGGTCGTTAAGGGCGAGAGATTTTTTGTAATTGGTTTTTGCTTCCGGATATTTTTCATTCTGGATCAGCATATCGCCATACAACGCATAGCTGCGGGCATCATCAGGATGGGCCACGGTAAGCAACCTGCTTAGTTCCAGTGCGCTCGCTTTTGCATTCGGATCGGGGAATTTAGGAACGTATCCCAGCACTATCTTCACTTCCTGCTCTATCTCCAGATCGGGCAATTTAAAGGCCAGCATCAGTTGGTTATAGCTTGCTTCGTTATCTTTTTTGTCACGGTAAATGTCTGCCAGCGCCAGGTGAACGCGACCACTGCCGGGATCGGCCTGTTCAGCATCTTTCAATACTTTAAGCGCTTTGTCCTGGAACCCGTTAGAATTGTATATCTCGCCGAGCAATAAATAGTACCGTATCTCGGATGGATTGGCATCTATCAATCCCTGAATATCGGCTGCAGCTTTATCAACCTTGCCCTGTTTCAGGTAAATGTTTTCCTTTTTAGCAATTATTTCATCAGACGGGCCAATCATCTTTTCGAGCTTTTCATAAACGGCCAATGCCTGGTCGTATTTCTTCTCGATATAATAAACATTGGCCTGGTCAAAGTAATAATCTGGCTTATCCGGGTTTATTTTTAAGAGTTCATTAAATACGTTCTCCAGCTTCGTCGCATCATTGTTCTTTTCATAACAATCGGCAAGTGCCACCCAATACCACTCATTTTCGGGTTTTACCGTTACTGCTTTTTCAAGCAGGTCCTGCGCCGATTCATAGTCGTTCTGATCTTTTTTCAGGGAGGCCAGTTCGTACATGGCGGCGTCGTTTGCCGGGTCCACCTGCAAAACCTGGTTGAACATTTCAGCGGCCAGAGTGGTGTTCTCTATCGTCTTGTCGCGCAACGCGGAAAAGAAAAGTTGTTTCACCATTACGCTGTCGCCAGGGGTAAGCGGCTTACCCACAACCATCACCACCCGGTTTGCTTTGTTAGTACTATCCTTTTGGGCTAATACTACAAAAGGCAGCATTAAAAGTATCGAAAATATGATCCGCAGTTTTTTCATTATCCTACCCCGGTATGTCCATAACCACCCGCACCGCGCGATGTTTCGTTTAATATTTCTACTTCCTCCCAGCTTACCTTCTCGTGCCGGGCAACTATCATTTGTGCTATCCTGTCGCCGGTATTGACCTCAAAAGGCTCAGCAGAAAAATTGATAAGCAATACCTTGATCTCTCCCCTGTAATCAGCGTCAACCGTTCCTGGAGAGTTTACGATACCTATGCCGTGTTTAAACGCCAGTCCGCTGCGCGGCCGTATCTGCGCCTCAAACCCTTCAGGCAGCTCGATATGCAAACCTGTCGGGATCAGTTTACGCTCCATAGGCTGTAAAATTACGGCGCTTTCCAGGTCGGCACGCAGGTCCATGCCTGCGGCATGGGCAGTTTCATAAGCCGGTAAATTGTTTTTAGACCTGTTAATTATCCTGATGATCATCGTTTGCTTAGTATGCTTTTTAAGTCGTTCCGCTCGAAATAGAATGCTGCCAAAGCGTATAGTATCAATAAAGCGTCGCCTGCAAAGATATTACGCTTGAAGATATAGAACGATACAAAAACGATTATAATTGAGGAAATTATATAAGACAGGTTCTTTTTTAAATTGTAGGGTATCGGGTAGTTTTTTTGGCCCCACAGGTACGACAGCACCATCATAATAGTATAAGCGATGAGCGATGTCCACGCCGATGCCATATAGCTGTATTTGGGTATGAACAGCACATTTAAAACTATGGTGGCTATCGCGCCGATACCTGAAATATACAGCCCATATTTGGTTTGATCGGACAACTTATACCATACCGACAGATTCATGTAAATACCCAGGCTAACGTAACCAAAAACAAGTGGCGGCACCACATCCAGCCCAACCCAGTAGCTTCGGTTGGGTATAAAATATTTAAGAATGTTGATATTGGTTATCAGCGCTATAAATATCACGCATACCGTTATCACAAAATAATTCATGATGCGTGCATAAGTCTGAACAGCATTCTTGTTCTTCGCATGACTAAAAAAGAATGGTTCGGCGCCAAGCCTGAACGCCTGCACAAAAATGCTGAGGAAGATGGATATTTTGGCGCATGCGCCATAAATGCCTACTTCGCGTAAGGCTATATTCGGGTGAAGCAACCAGCCCAGCATCAGTTTGTCTGCATTTTCGTTTACCAGGAACGATAAATTAGCTATCAAAACCGGCCAGCTGTATGTAAACATCTCAACGAGCATTTTCCGGTCGATCCGGAATTTTATCTTTAACAATTCAGGCAACAAAAGCACCAGCGTAATAACACTTGCTACCAGGTTCGAGAGGAAAACATAGCCTACCCATCCTTTTATGTACCACCCGCTTATCCAGGCCGACCCGGCTAAATTATGGCGCAGCCAAAAAGGCAAACCCCATATAAAAATAAGATTGAGCGTAATAAAAATAGCAATGTTGATGATCTTGATAAGCCCGTACCTGCCAGGCCTTCCTTCGGCCCGTATTTTGGCAAAGGGGATAACGCACCAGGCATCTATCGCCAGTATAGCCAGGAAATAGTTTACGTAATGGACAAAATCAGAATGACTGGTGCCTGCAGCCGTGCCGGATAACTTATGCCCCGCCTTGGTTGCACTGCTTACATTAATATAGTCGGCAATATGCCCGATAAAGGGTAACGTAAGCAACAGGAAGATGATAGTGATAGCGAATACCGAGGCAAAAGCGTTATTATAAACGCGCTGCTTATTATTTTCATATTTATTCAGGTACCTGAAAAAGGTGGTTTCCATGCCAAACGCCATCACCGCATTCAGAATAGAAACATAGCTGAACATCGTCGTCAGGATGCCATAGGTGCCTGTGGCATATGCCTTGGTGTAAACAGGTGTAAGAAAAAAGCTTAATACGCGGCCTGCAATGGTTGTTATACCGTAAACTGCTGTTTGCCCTGCAAATTTTTTAGCGGTCGACAATGATCAAATAGGATAGTTAAATATAACCGGGCTTGCGTTACCGGCTTTTTCGCAACACTTCAAAATTACGATAGTTTTTTAATTCGCCTTCATCCGATCGAACAGAAATTACTTCGGCATGTTCCGGCCCTTCTTTGCACCAATCCAAAAACATGCTCAATGATACCGCATCTCCCTCAGCCTCAATAAACACACTGCCATCCGGCTCGTTCCTAACAAAACCCTTTACGCCAAGCTGGTCGGCAACCGCCTTGGTCGACGCACGGTAAAAAACGCCCTGTACATGACCGGCGACGGTGATATCGAAATGTTTTATCATAGTTAGCTGTAACCGTTAAAATATCGCGGAAATTATAGTGCCCGATCTCTGCAAAATATTAACGCAAGATCTAAAATTCTGTTTAAATCCTCGCTTATATTTTAGATCGCCAAGAATTAAATCAAACGCCTTACTTTAGTAGCCGAAGTGATCCTGAGGTTATCAAGACCGGTGATCAGGTTAAGCCCCGGCATTTTGCCTTCTTCTATCGTACCTTTTTCGTCGACTATGCCCAGGTATTTGGCGCCGTTCAGGGTAGCCCATTGGACCAGTCTTTCGGTCGTAAGTACGGGAAATTTTTCCTGTAAAAGGCGCATCTCGTTCAAAATGCAGAGTTTGGTATTCGATGCCAGGCTGTCCGTACCGAGGGTAATATTAAATCCCTGGTCTATAAAAAGCTCCACCTTGGGCAGCTTGTCCTCAATGTAAAGATTGGCCCCCGGGCAGAAACAGAAATGAACTTTGGTATCGAACCGTTTAATGAAATAAATATCCTTCAGGTTGGTGCAGGTGTTGTGAACCAGCAACACTTCCTGCTTATTTGTTAGCAGCGGGATGATAGACTGCAGCGAATTGCGCGCCTGTGATTTAAAATGACTGATATCGATGCCGAAATGATCGTACAGGTCAAGGAAACCACCTAAACGGTAACGGAAGAACTTGTTCTCCTCGTCGCTTTCCTGGTTGTGTATACTCAGCAGGTTCGTGCCTGTTTCGCAATACTGTTTTATTAACCTGTACAGTTCCTTTGAAACCGAATACGGCGAATGCGGAGTTATTGAACTGGAGCCAGGCTTAAACTCGTTCGAAAGCGCAAGTGCCTTGTCAAAAACCTCCTGCGCCCGCGCGGGTTGGAAGCTAAACACCTCCGAAAAGGAATGGTAATATATCTTGCTTTTCGCTTTTACCGGTATTGTAATATTACTGTTACAGATATCGCCTACGGCTACTATCCCGTTGTCATACATTTCTTTATCTGCTTTTTCAGCAGCATCGGCTATCACACTGACATCAGCGTTTCGCACCGACTGGATGTTCTTGATAAAATTGATCAAACCCTCGCGCGGGGCGATTTTGTCTTTCAGGTGAGAAAGCTCAAGATGACAGTGCGTATTGACAAATCCGGGGCAGATAATACCCTTTAAATATTCAACGGATTTATCCTTTGCATCATGGCTGTTTGAAACGGAAATGATCCTGCCCTCGTCATCGACGGTAATTACCCCGTTTTTTATTGGATCGGCACAAACTGGAAAAACGTAATCGGCTCTAAAAATTTTCATTCAACTTAGTTTAATATGCCCATCCGATCGTAGCGCAAAAAGTGCCCTACCTGATTAAATAAGACAATATTCGGCATCTATTGTTCTTTTTACGGCAATAAAAAAGGGCCGCAAAAAGGCATTGATTTTAAATTAAGTAACTTTGCAGCGTGGCAACAAAAAGCAAGATAGATATACGTAGCTTAAGTGCAGACGAGCTGGCAGACCATTTTACCGAAATGGGCGAAAAAAGTTACAGGGCAAAGCAAGTTTATGAGTGGCTTTGGCAAAAGTCATGCATTTCGTTTGACGAAATGAGCAATATTTCAAAAGAACTCCGCAAAAAACTGGATGAAAATTTTTTAATCAATAATGTAAAAATTAACAACTCACAGTTTAGCGCCGATAAAACTATAAAAAATTCCTTTGTTTTACATGACAACCACCTTATCGAAGGTGTTTTGATCCCGGCTCCCGAACGAATGACGGCGTGCGTATCGTCGCAGGTAGGATGCAGCCTTACCTGTAAGTTTTGTGCAACGGGCTATATGGAACGTAAACGCAACCTTAATCCTGATGAGATCTACGACCAGGTTGTGCTGATAGATAAACAGGCTAAGGAGAACTATGGCCTGCCGCTAACCAACATTGTATATATGGGAATGGGCGAGCCGCTGCTCAATTACAGTAATGTGCTTAAATCGGTTGAGCGAATTACAGCCGAAGACGGGCTGAACATGTCGCCTAAAAGGATCACGGTGTCCACTGCCGGTATTGCCAAAATGATCAAAAAACTGGGCGACGACCAGGTGAAGTTCAACCTGGCCCTGTCGCTGCATGCCGCTAACGACGAAAAGCGGAATACCATAATGCCCATAAACGAGCAAAATTCATTGAAAGCTTTGGCAGAAGCATTGAAATACTACTTTGCCCGGACAAAAAATCCGGTTACCTATGAATACATCGTTTTTAATGATTTTAATGACGAAATACAGGATGCCATGGAGCTGGCAAAATTCTGCAAGCATGTGCCCTGCAAAGTCAACATCATCGAATACAACCCGATCTCATT
Organism: Mucilaginibacter ginsenosidivorans; assembly: GCF_007971025.1. Classification (NCBI taxonomy): domain Bacteria; kingdom Pseudomonadati; phylum Bacteroidota; class Sphingobacteriia; order Sphingobacteriales; family Sphingobacteriaceae; genus Mucilaginibacter; species Mucilaginibacter ginsenosidivorans. The sequence goes on from NZ_CP042436.1 coordinate 94,248, forward strand.
CGCCAATTACCTGAATGCAGGCGAAGACAAAATAGAGGCCTTTGCCGATTATTTGCGCAACCAGGGTGTCATCACCAATATCCGCCGCAGCCGGGGTAAGGATATCGATGCGGCTTGCGGACAACTGGCGATAAAGGATAAGTCAACTACTGTTATTTCTTAAAGAAAACTCTTAAATTGAGGCATGAAACTACAAGCCGGCTACCTTGCCGATTTCATAGCCTTATTATTCCCCGAGCTTTGCCAGGCCTGTGGTGAAAATTTGGTCGCTGGTGAAGAGTTGATCTGCACCGATTGCCGTTTCAACCTGCCTCTTACCGACTTTCATCTGAAGCCTGATAACATTGTGGCACAGCAATTTTGGGGCAAGCTTGATGCAGAAGCTGCCTATGCGCTTTGCTATTTTGTAAAAGGCGGTAAAATGCAACACCTGATGCACCAGTTCAAGTATAAAGGTGTGCAAAAGATCGGCAATCTGCTTGGTAATATCGCCGGGGAGCAACTGGCTGTAAGCCCGGTTTTCAAAACGGTCGATCTTATCATACCTGTACCCCTTCATAAGAGCCGGCTGCGCAAACGTGGCTATAATCAAAGTGCCTGCTTCGCCGACGGTATCTCCGAAAAACTCCATGTGCCCGTGTTAGAAAACAACCTGGTAAGGGTAAGGGCAACAGAAACGCAAACGCACCGGTCGCGGTTCTCCCGTTTCGAGAATATGCAGGAAGTGTTTTGGGTTAACGATCCCGAAAAACTAAAAAACAAGCATGTATTGCTTGTTGATGATGTGGTGACCACGGGCTCCACCTTAGAAGCCTGCGGTACAGAATTACTTAAAGTTGAAGGGTTGAAGCTGAGTATCGCTACAATAGCCTATGCCGAATAGGACACGATTGAATGATTAATAGGATTTTCAGGGTAAGAAATCCAATAACCAATCACTAATTAACTAATCACAGATTAACTAACTTTCTGATACTTAACTAACTTATCATACAGTCCTTTCGGATCGAACGGTTTCAGGATATAGTCGTTCATTCCCGAACCATTTATCTCATTGATCTCACTGTTCAGCATCGATGCTGTCAAGGCTATTATAGGTAATTGCTGGTAATACGCCTCGGTCTTTGCGCGGATGATCTGGGTCGCCTCAAGGCCGCCCATTACCGGCATATGTATGTCCATTAATACTACATCAAGGTTGGGGTTGCTTTCTACCTTTTCCACCGCTTCCTGCCCGTTCTCGGCAAACTCAATGGTTGCCCCCCACTTGGTCAGCACCTTATTAATCAGTAACCTGTTGATCTGGTTGTCGTCAACAACCAGTACATTTAATTGTAAACCTGTTTCCACTTTATTATTGTCATTTACGGCACTCACGTGCTCTTTGTCAAATTTTATTGTAAACCAGAAAGTCGATCCTTTTCCTAATACGCTATCCACATGAATAGTGGCGTCATGTAACTCTATAAGTTTCTTTGTGATAGCTAACCCCAAACCTGTACCGCCATATTTGCGCGAGGTATCCGATTCGGCCTGTTTAAACGACTCAAAGATGGTGTTTATTTTGTCATTTGCAATGCCTATCCCGGTGTCAGAAACGGCAAAACGTATTTTTACATAGCTGTCTGTCTGCCCGATAACCTGCAAATCGATCGTCACGCCGCCCGCTTCGGTAAACTTAACCGAATTGCCTACAAGGTTCAACAATATCTGGCAAAGGCGTGTCCTGTCGCCAATTACCGTTTTAGGGATCGCTTCATCGACCGAATATTTAAGGTAGATCTTCTTTTCGTTAGCGTTAAACTGCATCGAACTGGCAATACTTTGCACAAGTTCATGTAATTCAACCCCTGCCTTTTCCAGTTCGATGTTACCGGTCTCTATCTTGGTAAAATCAAGTACGTTATTGATAAGCGTCATCAGGTTCTCGGCCGAGAACTTGAGTATGCCCAGGTTTTCCTTTTGTATCTCCTCGGTATTATCATCCAGCAGCAGGTGCGACATCCCGATCACCGCATTTAGCGGCGTACGTATCTCGTGACTCATTACTGATATAAACATATCCTTGGCACGGCTCAACTGCAGGGCTTCTTCTTTCGCCGCTATCAATTCGATCTCGGCTTTCTTTTTAGCAGTGATGTCAATAATTACTTCGATATATTTATCAACCGCACCGCTATTATCCAGTATAACAGAATTGATAACCGATATCCAAAGCGGTAAACCATCTTTACGGTAAACCAGCAGGTCGACCTCGAATGATTGTTTATTTCTTGAAAGCTCGCGCGATTTCTGAATAATAGAAACATCGGTCAGTTCACCTTTCAGCACATCGCCAAGTGGCCGTCCTTTCGCATCGCATATACCATAGCCCGTTATGGTTTCAAAGGCTTTGTTCACCCATTCAACCTTCCCTTTGTTGTCGTTAATTACAACCCCGCTGGTAGTGCTGCTGGCTACAAGCGATAATAATTTCAATTCTTTCTCAGCTTCCTTTCGTTCGCTGATATCAACCATCATGCTGATGTGACGCTCAACGCTGCCATCTTCATTAAATAAGGGGCTGTTGGATATGGAAACCCATAGCGGATTACCATCTTTTTTATACACTTTAAGCTCAATCTCGTAAGGGCGATTCTCTTTAAAGGCCTCAACGGCGCTATTGTACACGTTCCTGTCGGTTTCTTCGCCTATAACAAGTGTGCCCACTGTCTGTCCCTTTACATCATCCAGCGAATAGCCAAGGAGTTTCTCCAGCGCTTCGTTGAACCAAATGATCCGCCCCTCATTATCCCGCATCACGATACCGCTGGGCGATTTTTTCGCGGCGAAGGAAAGGATATCCAGTTCGGTCTCGACCTTTTTCTGCAAAGTAACGTCGCGACCGGTAGCATACCATTTATTATCCTTAAATATCAATTGCCAGATAAGCCATTTTACACCGCCTGCGTTTGTTAAAACCGGCGTTTTTATCTCGAATATCTTTTGCTGCCTGGTGAGGCCGTTTTTGATGAGCTGCCTTGCAGAAACGGTGATCCCTTCGGAAAAAAATGTCCAGAAAACATCGCCGATAAGCTGCGAGGGTTTATACCCCCAAATATCTGCAGCAGCCTTATTCACCATTTCTATCCGGAATTCCTTATCCATCAAACAATGAATAACGGATGAGGTATTGAATAAACTTAAGAAGTCGTTGTTACGGGATATACTGCTTTTGAGCTCAGCTTTCTGCCTGAGTCTTACAAGATGCGATACCACGTTATCAGCCAGGGTGCGCAACGAATTTAGTTGCTCGCTAGCAAGTTTCCGGGCTACTGTATCCATTACGCATAGTGCGCCCAGCCTGAAGCCGTTAGGATCGATAAGCGGCGCACCGGCATAAAAACGGATATGTGGTTCATTGATAACAAAAGCATTTTTGGCAAAAGTTTCGTGTTCGCAAAGGTCCTCCACCTCAAGTATACTTGTACCGGCAATGGCATGGGTACAAAACGAATCGATACGGGGAACCTGTTTAAGATCGATGCCAACGCTTGATTTAACCCATTGTTTGTCGGCATCAATAAAAGTGATTAGCGCAATAGGAGCCTTGCACACAAAAGACGCAAGACGGGTAATTGCGTCAAGCTCTTTGTGCGGCGATGTCTCCAGGACCGGGTATGATCTTAGAGCCGTTAAGCGTTTATCTTCTGAAAATGCTAATTGCTGTTTATTCACTTAATTAATCCGAGCCTTTTTGCCGGTATAATGGAAACGACTCCATTAACCGATGCACCCTTTTACGTATTTTACGCAAAGAAGGTTCATTCTCGGGATCAATTATTACAGCATCTATGAGTTCGACAATAAGGTCCATCTGCTTTTCTTTCAGGCCGCGCGTCGTGATAGCAGCGGTACCCACACGGATACCCGATGTTACGAACGGCGACTTATCATCAAACGGAACCATGTTCTTATTTACAGTGATATCAGCGGCTACCAAAGCATTTTCGGCGGCCTTGCCGGTGATATTTTTATTGCGCAGATCTATCAGCATCAGGTGGTTATCCGTACCGCCCGAGATAAGCTCGTACCCGCGGTCGACGAATGATTTAGCCATAGCAGCGGCGTTTTTCTTTACCTGTACTATATACTTCATATAGTCCTCGCTTAATGCCTCGGCAAAAGCCACCGCCTTGGCAGCTATAATATGTTCAAGCGGTCCGCCCTGCGTGCCGGGGAAAACAGCCATGTCCAGCACCGCCGACATCATTTTAACTTCGCCCTTCGGCGTTTTTTGTCCAAATGGATTCGGAAAATCCTTACCCATCATAATGATACCACCACGCGGGCCGCGGAGCGTTTTGTGTGTTGTGGTGCTAACAATATGGCAATGCGGAAGCGGATCGTTAAGTAATCCCCTTGCTATCAACCCGGCCGGATGCGAAATATCGGCCAAAACCAAAGCGCCTACTTTATCAGCTACTTTACGGATAAATTCATAGTCCCAGTCGCGCGAGTAAGCCGACGCGCCGCAGATGATCATCTTTGGTTTTTCAGCAAGGGCCACTTTTTTAAGCTGATCATAATCCACCAGCCCGGTTTCCTTGTTTACCCCGTAAAAATGCGGTTCGTACAATTTACCTGAAAAGTTAACCGGCGAACCATGGGTCAAGTGCCCGCCATGTGAAAGGTCAAACCCTAATATTTTGTCGCCGGGCTGCAGGCAGGCCAGCATTACGGCTGCGTTTGCCTGGGCGCCTGAATGCGGCTGAACATTAACCCATTCGGCATTGAACAATTGCTTTGCCCTTTCGATAGCGATGGTTTCTATCTCATCTACCACCTGGCACCCGCCATAGTAGCGTTTTCCGGGCAGGCCTTCAGCATATTTATTGGTTGCAACAGAGCCTGCCGCCTCCATTACCTGGCGACTAACAAAATTTTCCGAAGCTATCAGTTCAATGCCTTCTTCCTGGCGCTGTTGTTCTTCATCCAGCAGTTTAAATATCAGTTTGTCTCTTTTCATGTGGGGGCTAAAATCGGCGCTAATTTAGGATTTTAAGCTGAAAGCAGAAGGCAAAAAGCAGAAAGCTTTCAACACGAGAAAAAATGCTTTAGACTTTTGGCTTTATGCTTTTCACTATCTCGCCGATATCCAAAAGTTATTGAATCCCAGTCCTATTTGTATCCTGATTATTTCCTGCTGAAGCATTTCGAGCACTGCAAGGAAGTTGTATACGAAATGCACCTTGTTTTCCGAACGGTTGGCGATGGATTTGAAGTCGAGGCGCTGATTGATCAGCAACAGGTCGTTGATAGCTTTTTTCTGCTCTTCTATGGTGTAGGGATACTGCACAACGGTGTGGGTCACTTCTTCGCTCCTGTTCAAAAAGCGTTTGGTTACCTTGTCGTACACATTCATCAGCTTATACAGGCTGATTTCCGAAAGTTCTTCGCCCGGCACGGTCACTTTATCTACCTGCTGCAGGTCGTAGGCAATATTGCCGCGCTTTTCGCGCTTAAAGCGGTCGTCTTCTAACGGCCGCAGCAATTCGCATATTTCCTTAAATTTCTTGTATTCTATCAGCTTCCTTATCAGTTCTGCTTTCGGGTCGTGCTCCGTGCCTTCTTCGGCTTCATAGCGCGGCAGCAACATTTTCGCCTTGATACGCATCAGGGTAGCCGCCACAAAGATGAACTCACTGGCCAGCTCCATATTCAGGCTGTTCATCTGGTGGATATAATTCAGAAAGTCGTCCGTAATGCGCGCTATCGGGATATCCTGGATATCCAGCTCATCCCTTTCAATGAAAAACAGCAACAGGTCGAAGGGTCCTTCAAACTGCGGTAACTTTATCTCGAAACTCTCTTCAGTCATATCAATCCCAAAAGTATACGCTAATAACCGGGTATCGCCATAAAAGTTATTAAGATTCGGAAAATAAAGTGGAAAACTTTCCTGGCGAGCACTTACGCAAAATCACTATTATTATCTGTACTTAAACTAATGGGGCCGCCTTGTGTTAAATACATTATTGTGGCCTTTTTTCGCAAATAATAACATTAAAATAGCTTACTTTTGTAAGTTGAATTTTTACAAGGATATCAATGCAGGTAACAGCTGGAGATTTACTACAAAAAATAAACTACCCATCTGATTTAAAGCAACTTACCGAAGAACAGCTCGAAAAGGTTTGCCAGGAATTACGGCAATATATCATTGACGTAGTATCGGTAAATGGCGGTCATTTCGGGGCAAGTTTGGGTACGGTTGAACTTTCCGTTGCGCTGCATTATATCCTTAATACGCCTTACGATCAGTTGGTTTGGGACGTTGGCCACCAGGCTTACGGGCACAAGATACTGACAGGCCGCCGCGATATTTTTCATACCAACCGCATGTATGGCGGTATAAGCGGGTTCCCAAAACGATCGGAAAGCGAATACGATACTTTCGGTGTGGGTCATTCTTCGACTTCTATTTCTGCCGCCCTTGGTATGGCTGTGGCTTCGCGTTATAAGGGGGAAACCGACCGTCAGCACGTAGCTGTAATAGGCGATGGCGCAATGACAGGCGGTATGGCTTTTGAGGCGCTGAACCATGCCGGCATCGAAAATTCGAACCTGCTGGTTATATTGAACGACAATAATATGTCGATAGACCCAAACGTGGGTGCGTTAAAAGCATATCTTACTGATATTACTACCTCGAAACCTTACAACCGTTTCAGGGACGATATAGCGCACGTGCTTACCAAAATATCTTCTATCGGTCCCGATGCCTTTAAAATGGCCAAGAAGATCGAGAAAAGCATCAAGGGTACGCTGCTAAAAAAGAGTAACTTATTTGAATCGCTACAGTTCCGTTATTTTGGGCCTATCGATGGACATGATGTAAAACACCTTGTAAGAGTGTTGCGCGACTTGCGCGACATACCCGGACCAAAGCTGTTGCATTGCGTTACCGTTAAAGGTAAGGGCTATGCATTGGCCGAAAAGGACCAGACCAAATGGCACGCACCAGGTTTGTTCGATAAAATTACCGGCGAGATCAAAAAAGCCAAGGCCGAAAAGCCGCAGCCTCCAAAATACCAGGATGTGTTTGGCCATACCATTATCGAGCTGGCCGAACAAAACCCAAAGATCATGGGTATCACGCCGGCAATGCCGTCGGGCTGCTCACTCAATATGATGATGAAAGCCATGCCCGAGCGTGCGTTTGATGTGGGCATAGCCGAACAGCACGCCGTTACTTTCTCGGCAGGCCTGGCAACCCAGGGGCTTGTTCCGTTTTGTAATATCTACTCCAGCTTTATGCAACGGGCGTATGACCAGGTGATACATGATGTTGCTATACAAAAGCTGAACGTTATTTTCTGCCTCGACAGGGCAGGTATCGCCGGCGCTGACGGGCCAACACACCATGGCGCTTACGACCTGGCATATATGCGTTGCATCCCTAATATGACGGTTTCAGCGCCGATGAACGAAGAAGAATTGCGCAACCTGATGTACACCGCACAACAGGAGAACATGGGTCCGTTTGTTATCCGTTATCCACGCGGCACGGGTGTTATGGTCGACTGGCAGCGCCCTATGAAGGCCATACAGGTTGGTAAGGGCCGTAAAATTTGCGACGGTGAAGAAGTGGCAATCCTTTCTATCGGCACAATTGGCAACGAGGTTGTTAAAGCTACTGTCGAACTCAATAACGATGGCTTCTATCCAGCCCATTACGACCTTCGCTTTGTAAAACCCTTAGATGAGGTTTTGCTTCACGATATTTTTAAGAAATTCGGAAAGGTAATAACTGTCGAGGACGGCTGCATAGATGGCGGCATGGGAAGCGCCGTGCTGGAGTTTATGGCCGACAATAACTACCAGGCCGAAGTGGTACGCTTAGGCATTCCTGATCATTTTGTTGAACACGGCGAACAACCAGAGCTTTGGGCCGAATGCGGTTACGATGCCGCCGCCATTATTAAGCAGGTAAAAAATATGGGCATCCGCAGGAACGCCCACACCATCGCTTCATAATGAATGTGCAAATATGCAGATGACCTGGTAATAATCTGGGATATCCAATAATCTACAATTTGAATTGCATATCTGCACATCCACTCATTTGCACATCAGGTATATCAATGTGTCTTATAACTTGCCAGATCGGTATATAAATTCCTGAACGAACTTCTCAGTCCTATAGTAAACAAGGCAGTCTTGTCGTGAAATTGCGCATTCTTTTCATCGCGTATAATACCGCCAAGCTCAATCCTAAGGTTGTATTTTGGATTGAGAAGATAAGCCACCTTACCTTCAAGATAGATCATATTGGTGGTTAAACCCTGCCCGGTGTAATTACCGAATTCCCGCGCCGGGTCGATATACACCTGGAAAATGTCCTTACCGTAATTGATTGTATTGCCGCTGCCGTCCGTTAGGTCAAGTCCGTAGTGTCCATAATCCACCTCGCCCGAAAAATCAAACCGCTTATAACTATAGTTCAACAGGCCCACAAATTCGCGAAAATTTGCACCCCAGGGGTGAGCAAGAGGCTCGCCCTGCTCCGAATAATTGATAATCTCTGAACGTTCCGAATAAGTATACGGCTTGGTGTTGTTCGTCTCAAATAAATAGCTCAGCGATTTTATACCGAACATATCGCCACCCCTTACACCAAGCTGCCAGCTATACTTATTGCGCGAGCTGCCATCGCTCGAAAAGAACTCTTTTGAAATAAACTCATCCAGTAAAAATTGACCATACACTGTAATACCATTACTGATCTTATACTTGCTTGTCATCGCTATAAGGGCATTATCGCCCGAGCCGCTTTGCGCTTCAACGGGTCTCAGGAATATGATCGGGTTGACATACTGAAAATCGAAACCCCGCGAATGTCCCTGGTCGTCGGCAGCGGCCCATATCACCGCATCAAAGAAACCTACCGAAAAGCGGTTGCTTACATTCCAGTCTAAATAATGAAACACGCCCCATTTCCTGCGGTCATCGCCAAACGAGTTGAATTTGGGTGCCAGCGGATCGTCCATATACGCCCACATGGCCATATATTGCACGTTGCCAAGTTTCCCAGTCAGTTTGAAGAACGGATAAGGCGCCGCTACATCTGACAACAACATGGAACGATAGCCGTCGCCAATAAAGGTCTTATCCTGTCCGAGCGTAATATTCAGGTATTTTACCGGCGTATAGGAGATCAGGGCCGTTACATACGACCAGTCTTTCGTATTTTTCCCCGAGCTGCGGTCATAGCCCTGGCCCGGAACCTGCCCCACCTGGTTTATATACGTGTTAAGATATTCGGGGTAAACAGCCTGGTTCTCAAAACCACTGGTATAGAAGTAAAATTTGCCGCCTATGGTACCGCCTGCCTGGTAACCGCGTGTGTTGAGCCAGGTGTTTTTGCTTCCCGAAAAATCTTTACCGATCATAAGGTCGGGCAGGTAGTCTGCAAAAAAGGTATAATCCTTTTCGCGTACATCAAAAAGGTGCTCATTAAATAACTTGCGGTGTGCCCAGCTATGTTTACCGCTATCAACCCCCAAACCCATCAACGCATCATAATGCTGTTTGACCAGGCTGTCATCTATAAAAAATGGCTTCAGCGATGTATGCGCACGCGATTGCGTGTTATAAATATCCGGATTGAGCTTTTGATAGAACTGGTATGAGTAAGGCTGATATTCAGACTGCGCACTGGCCACTGTCGAAAACAGCACCAGCAACAAAATAGGGGTAAATAATTTTTTCATATAGGTATCTCTTAGTTTTATTAAAACCTTACTTATTCAAAATAGTTTAGGGTCTTAAAACCCCCTCTTCTTAAATAATCATCTTTTTTGACCTCCTGAAGATCAGCACAGATCATATCCTTTACAAGCGCCTCCAGGTCATATTTTGGCACCCATCCCAGTTTTTCGCGGGCTTTTGTCGCATCGCCTATCAACAGTTCAACTTCCGTGGGCCTGAAATATTTCGGATCTACTTTTACTACCGTCTGGCCAAATCTTAATGCGTCGGCATTTAAGCCCAGTTCGGTTACTTTATCCTGGTCTATATCGATGATAACGCCCTTTTCGCGCTCATCTTTACCGCTAAACTCTATTTCTATCCCTAATTCGGCAAATGACAATCTTATGAAATCGCGCACGGTTGTTGTTATGCCGGTAGCTATCACAAAATCCTCGGCTTTATCCTGTTGCAGCATCAGCCACATGGCTTCAATGTAATCCTTGGCGTGGCCCCAATCGCGTTTGGCTAATAAGTTACCCACGTACAGGCAGTTTTGCAGCCCGAGGGCGATCTTCGATGCCGCCCGCGTTATCTTACGGGTTACGAACGTTTCTCCCCGTATCGGGCTTTCATGGTTGAACAGGATACCATTGCAGGCGTACATGTTATAAGCTTCGCGGTAATTCACAATTATCCAATAGCCATACAGTTTTGCTACCGCGTAAGGCGATCGCGGGTAAAACGGCGTGGTTTCGTTTTGCGGAACGGCCTGCACCAACCCATAAAGTTCGGACGTTGAAGCCTGGTAGATGCGGGTCTTTTCTGTCATCCCAAGCAAGCGGACTGCTTCGAGCAGGCGCAATACGCCCACGCCATCAGCATTTGCGGTATATTCAGGAGTTTCGAAACTCACTTTAACATGGCTCTGCGCTGCAAGATTGTATATCTCATCGGGCTGCACCTCCTGCACCAGCCTGATCAGGTTGGTAGAGTCGGTCATATCCCCATAATAAAGCTTAAATTTTACGCCTGTTTCGTGCGGGTCGCGGTATAAGTGGTCGATGCGATCGGTGTTGAATAGCGATGAGCGCCTTTTGACACCGTGCACTTCGTACCCTTTTTTAAGCAGAAACTCAGCCAAATATGCCCCGTCCTGCCCGGTAATTCCGGTGATCAACGCCTTTTTCATGGGATAAGTAAACGCATTTACAATACAATATTATCCAATTTAATTGTAAATGTTGCTATGTAATCAATCGCGACATATTTATAACCTCAAAGTAAAACTCTCTGCAGGCCGGCGGATTTATGCCAATTGAACAGTAGTTTCGGGTTATAATCAGGCAACGCTATCATGAAACACACCAAATGGTTTGACAGGAAGTTCGATTTCAGTACTGAACAAAACATTTTCCCTTCAATTATCGAACGTCTTAAAGGAACCCCTGCGCGGCTCGAAGAGAAGATGAGGACAGTTCCGGTTGCAATTTTAAACCTTAAGCCCGAAGGTGCCTGGTCCATAAAAGAAAATATCGGTCACCTGACCGACCTCGAGCCGCTTTGGCAGGGACGGCTGGAAGACATTATAAATGGCGAAGAAGAATTGCGCCCCACCGACCTGGCAAACCGGAAGACGGATGAGGCTAATCACAACGCGAAATCTCTGGATGAGCTATTGAACGATTTCAGGCAAATTAGAGCACAAACGGTATCGATGCTTGAAAATCTGGATGAACAAACCATCTTCAAATCAGCGTTGCATCCCCGGTTAAAAACGCCTATGCGTACGATGGATCTTTTCTTGTTTGTCGCCGACCATGACGATCATCATATGGCGGGGATAACAGAGTTGACGAGGTAAATCGGGGAGGTCAGCTATCAGGACGCAAGGATCAAAAGTTATTCAACGAAGCTATTGCCTCAGCAGGTGTAAGTACAGAAATAATACTTTTCTTAAAGTCTCGTGAGTTGCGGGTAACGATAAAATCAATTTCAGGCAGGCTTAATGCACTGTAATATTGAATAGCGTCCTCGTAATCTTTAAAGTCGGTCTTTAAGGATTTCCTGATAATATCATTGGTTACATCGACTATTTCGGTCATCCCTGATAGTTCCTCTAACAACTTTATCGTTACATCACGGGTCAAAGATTGCCGAAGGATATAGTAAATATTGTTGTAGGAAACAGCAGAAATGTGAACTTTAACCTTTTGGTTGATAGCCAGGTCAAACAATCTCGCGGCATCAATTGAGAACGGGCGCCGGTCCGCCAAAAAATCGATTACGACATTTGTGTCAATAAATATGTTCTTCATATTTATTTATTGGTGCTCTTTAGTTATAGCTTTTCCAAGTTCTGTTTTATAGTCGTAGTCCCCGGGCAATTTGATCACACCCATCATCCTGCTCACCTTCTCGGATATAATAATTTCCTTGTCTGCTTGTGCAGTTATCGATTTCAAATAATTTTCTACTATATTGGATAAACTCTCTCCCTTTTTCCGCGCGTAAGCTTTTGCCGAATCAATTACGTGGTCCTCTATAGTCAATGTTAATTTAGTCGTCATAACACGTGTAAATTGAATTATAAAGATACGTGTATTTTACTTGTTATTAAAATTTTGGTTAGAAAGAGCTTCTCCTGACTCCTGAGAAGACTTCGTGAACGGTCCAGCAAATGGAAACCATAGGCTAAGGTTTTATATCATTCACCGCCTCTTCCAATTCCCGGTACCAGTCCGGACCGTATTTGCGTATCAACGGCTCTTTCAGGAATTCGTGCACATGAACTTTTAATTCATTGCCAAATGCGCAGGCCGGGCTGCAAATGTTCCAGCGGTCGTAGTTCAATACATCAAACTCGGGGTATTTCGTAATGCGGATGGGGTAAAGGTGACACGAGATCGGCTTTTTCCAGTTGATAACACCATATTCATAAGCTTTCTCGATAGCGCACTTGGTTATCCCGTTTTCCCAGGTCACATAGGCGCACTCCTTATTAGTATCCACGCAGGGGGTAGTATAGTCTCCTTCAAAATCGGTAACATAAGTGCCGTTTTCCTCTATCGTGCGGATACCCTTAGCAGTCATAAAAGGCTTTACTTTTGGGTATATTTCATCAAGTATGGCCAGTTCATCATGATTGAGGGGTGCACCCGAATCGCCCTCAAGGCAGCAGGCGCCCTTGCATTTCTTCAGGTTGCACACAAAATTTTCTTTCACCACATCTTCATGCACCAATACACTGCCTATTTCTATCATATTAGTCTGAACTATAAAATTAAAGGTCCGTCCTGAACTCAATCAACCCAATCCAACTCATTCAACCGGATCAACTAATCGGCATCTTTACTCACCGGATTCAACGGGTACTTCAAACCGGTTGCCGATGTCAGGTCCATCGTCAGGCTGCCCACTATGAGTTCAACATGTGCTTTTACCGGTATCCGGTTACCGTCGTCCGTTATCCAAAGATACAGTTTGCTGTCTTTCCTGAAAATACGCCCGGGTATAATGGTGGGGTTAAACTTAAGGCAATTGAACGTACCCATGCTGCATTTTACTTTTTCCTTACCCATATAGGTGATGGTTAGGGTATGCACGCCATCTTCCAAAAAATACTGTATATCCATCTTTTCGCCTATCTGCAGCTTAGTTACATCGATACAGCGGGCATAGTAATAGGACGACAAAAAATCGAACACCTTACCCTCAAGCGGGAAGACGCCCTTTTTAGCCTTTATGGTATGGTTACGATGATTGAATACGACAATATCTGTGTGCTTATAGCTCGCCTCGTGCCTGTTCTCGGCATAAAAATAGGGCACAATTGTCTGCTCGTCTATATAAGTCTCGTACCGGTTGCGTACTTTATAAAAAACATCAAAGGTGCCTGCGGTCTTTCCTTCAGCTATGATATGATAGGACGGCTTATCTTCAAATTTGAGCGGGGTTTCCTCTACGCGGATATTGGCCTCCGCTGCAGTGAAAATACCATACTTCATCTTATAGCTCAGCTTCTCGCCGGGCTTAAAAGCAGGTTCATCTATTTTATTAAGTTCCTGGGCCTGGGTTTTATTAAGGCTGGTAGCAACCAGAAGAAATGCGATCAGGTATATCTTCATCGGCTACCGGGATTAAAGGCTATCATTAGTCTTTTCGTTTATATATAGGGACTGTCGAGCAGGGCTCACCGAACATGATACTTTTGGCTACCGGCGTCAGTTTTTTTGTTAATTCAACATAAGCCGATACGGGTACCTCGGTGTCGCCGCACCCCTTAATAACGATGCGCTGGTCGCGATATTGCTCCACATCCATAGCGGCCATGGCTTTTTCAAACAACACAGTTTCAAGTACCGAAACGTCGCCAAACACTACATCTTTGGCATAAGGAGCCAGTTTGTTGGCAATAAGCATGTAGGCCCAGGCGGGTACTATAGCATCTGCAGTGCAGGTTATAGCAACGTTTTTACCGGCATATTGAGCCCAGTCGTGTCCTTTAACAAACTCCCTGAAATCCTTCTCGCGCAATATCAGCTCCATATAAAGGTTATCCTTAATATCATACACCACACGTTCGCCCTGCGGATAAAAAGCGGCGGGGTCAAGCGTAACCAAGCCACTCTGAGCCACCTTGTTCACGAAATTTTCCTGGATATCCATTTTCTTAAAATCAAAAAACCGGGAATGGCAATACCATTCCCGGTCACAAAATTAAGTTAAATATTCTTATAAGAATTTAGAACGGTAATCTTTTACATTCGCCTTATCTTTCAGCGCATCAAACAGCGCCGATTGCGAGCGCTGGGCCAATGCCTGGCCTATCTGCTCACGCTCCCTTACGGCATTTGCAAGTGGTGCAGGGTTGATAAAGTTATCGAGCGAAAATACAAATACCCCATGCTCGCCTTCGATCGGTTTAGATAGCTTATTTGGTTTCGAACCGAATACTGTACCCACAACTTTATATTCGAGCGACAAGCCTGGTATAACAGGATTTGCAAAAACGATATTCTGAACAGGTACCGCACTGGCACTGACCTTCTGAGCTACCTGGTCTATGGTCGACGCGCCGTTCTCGGCCGCCTGGAATTTATCAAGTAATTGTTTTGCCTTTACGTGGTTGCGTACAGCGCCTTCTATCTGTTTCTTTACAGCATCAAGCGGCAAAGTGCCTTTAGGTTTGATCTCTGTCAATACCGGAACAATGTATTGGTCGCCGGCGACATATACCTGGTCGGCCAGATCGCCCTTATCAGCTTTAAACGCCCAGCGTACCAACTGGCGTGCATCGTCCACACCCTGGAACGACGACGCAAGGGCTTGTACGTCCGTAGCCGTTTTCTTGATTAAACCTTCCTTCTTCACTTCAGCATCAAAGTTATCCTTGGTTAAAGCACCCAGGAACTTCTGCGCATTGCTAAATGCCGTGCTTTGTGTTTTGGTACTTGCGGTTACGGGTTTATCAATTACCGCAACCTCAACTGCTTTTGACGAGCCTTTTTGCTCTTCTATTTGTAACAGGTGGATGCCAAATTGTGTCTTAACTATCTGCAACTCGCCTTTTTTTCCATCAAAAGCAGCATTATCAAACTCGGCTACCATAGCCCCGCGACCGAACGTTCCAAGGTCGCCGCCTTTTTCGCCCGATTGTTTATCGATAGAATATGTTTTAGCCAATTCGTCGAATGACTTGCCGGCTTGGATCAGCTTCTTCAGCGAATCTGCTTTAGCACGAGCCGCGGCTTCACCATCTGCTCCTATAGGCAGAAGGATGTGACGCGCCTTTACCGAATCAGGTCCTACTTTTGAATCGATCAGCTTGGCGATCTTATAACTTCCGTTTGAAAAATACGGCCCGTAAACAAACCCGTTGGGTTGGTTAAACATAACGGAATCCAATTGAGGATCGCCCAATTGCCCTTTGCGTTTATAAGCAAGCGGTGCTTTTGTTTCTGCATTTATCTGTATGAACAACGAGTCGTTTGTCGTGCTTTTCAGTTCAGGCACCAATTTTTCAATCTGGCCCTTAACCGCAGCTGAATCATCTTTTGACGGCGCTGCGCTAAAGCTCACATAGTCAAAGCTGCGCGTCTCCTGTTTATTTTTGAATTGATACTGGTGATCGTTATAGTAGCTTTGGTAGTCATCATCTGTCAGGGTCACCTTATTATCTGGGATAGATGCGTAATCCAGTGTCACGTATTTAAAATTGGCAAGCTTGTTCTTGTTCTCGTAGTCGTCCTTAGCATCCAGCGAATTTACATACATGCCATTACTGGTGGCAGAGATATACTTTTGTGCCAGTTTGTTGGTACCCAACTGTTCCAAGAACTGAACCCACTGTATCTTCATCGGATCGTCGGCTTTTGCGGCGTTAATGCTTGCCTTAAAGTTGTTAAACTTAACCTGGTCCACTTTCCCGGTTTTTGGATCGCCGAAATATTGCAGGATCTGTGGGTCGGGGTTGTTGCCGTTAACCATCGAATTGGTCTCATCGACAGTTACTACCAGCCCCAGCTTATCAATTTCCTTATTCAGTATTACCCTGCTTACATCCTGGTTCCAGGTCATTTCCTCCAGGTAGCTTGTAAACTGTCCTGAAAGATTTGTTTGTCCCGATTGCTGCTTGGCCTGCTCAACCTGCGCCTGGAAATTTTTATAAGATATCTTTTCGCCGGCTACTTCGCCCAGCGCATCACTATCGCCCTTGAAGAACGAACTTCCAGAGCGCAGCACTTCACCCAAAATAAATGCTAAAAGCGAGGCGCCTATCACAATCGCAACTATCTTCCCCATGCGCTCGCGCAAATAATTCATTACTCCCATAGTATTCTATTACAATATTTTAATTTATTCAAAAGAGGGGCGCAAGATACAATTTTTAGTAAAATTTTAAACAGAAAAATTTGTATCGAAACTGCAATGGTTTTATTGGCCTATCTCCTTACTGTCAACATGTATTTTCCCTGTCGAAGGGCCAAACTTCCAATGCGTAAGACCTTCGTCGCTTTCAAAATTCAATCCGTCCAAAATGCTACCATCGGTCATCTGCACATGCACCGATTTATTGGAATGTATCTGCCGGGTATTTTCATCCCATATCAGCTCGTCCGACTGAAATGTTTCGCCCTTTACATTTGTGCCTACCACATTTTTGCGAAGCTCGATGATCTTTTCAGCAACGCGGCGTATGGCATATTCCGATGTAATAGTGCAGGTTTGGTGAAGATCGGCATCGTAAAAAGTAACCTTTACGCCCTTGGGCATCTCGGTATAGGGTTTCGCCACTTTGGTATAATCGAGCATCAGCGGCGATGTCATATGCGCCTTTACCTTTGCCGAATCGCTCCAGATAACATCTACGTTCGTATAACGCTGTACAGGTTTTGTGGCTTCGGTGGCCGATATTTTCTTCAGGTCCTTCAGGTCATTCTCGCAGCCGGTCAGCCCCGCTAATACGGCAATAATTACCGTCAGAAATAAACCTGGTAATAGCCCTCCCTTTTTCATACCGGGGTGTTAGTCAAACTTGAACCGCCTGAACCATTGGTCGTTCAATGTAAGCGCTATGTGAAAGTTTACATAATTTTCCTTGATCAGTCCGTTATCAACCGTTCCTCGTTTACCGACCTCTGCCGAAAAATTCACTTTGTAAAATGCCGAGGAAGCACGGTCGTGCGGCAGCGGTATGCCCAGGCCAAAAGTAACCGCCTGTCTTTTGATGCTGGTATTATTAAGATTGAGGTAGGTGTCTTCATAAATAAAACCCAGGCGGTAATCGATAAGCGCCAGGTAATTATTCAATGCGTTGACATTAGGCGTCCACTGTCCGCCAATGTTCAGCATTTTACTATCCTGTAACCCGGCATTGGTTCCGGCGATTGACAGGTCGGACCATTTGCCGATAGAGTAATCAACCCCCACCAAAAAGCTCAGGTCTTTCTGGAATACGATGCCGAAATGATTAATGGCCGGCAATTGTATCTTAGCTTTTGGGTTGTTGGTGTTAACAAGGCTGTCTGTTGCCACACCTTCGCTGCCGTTCGAGATATAGTATTGGCTTACTATATAACTGTTTTGCACATTTATCTTGTTGCCGATAGATGCCGAATAACCCAGTACCAGGTGCTTTGAGGTCGAAAAATCGATCGAATATTGCGCGCCGTAATCAAAATTGAACCCGCCTACTTTGTTGTTTTGCTCCGTACGGGAGTTCAAAAAGCCAACCGCATTGGGTATTTCGGTCGATTGGTCCTCCTTAAGACTGCCAAATATGTAAGAGGCATTAGCGCCGAGCGAAAGGTGCTTGCCTACCGAAAAACCATAACCTATATAGGCTTTCGAAAGACCGCCATCGCCCGAATAAATATAGTTCACGGTATTTGTGTCCACTGGTAAGCCTGTGCCGAGGTTGGGCCTGGATATTTTATATTTATAGCCAAGCTCGCTGTACGGAAGCAGACCAAAACTTACGGCCGAACCCTGGGTAAGAGGCAAAGCAAACGCAATATGGCTTAACCGGGTATTGCCGTTCCGTTGTTTGGCCGAGGTATCGTTCCTTAATGTCAGTGAATTGGTATACAGACCGGCGTCTATTACGGTAAGATGTATCTTGGAGTACGCAGCCGGGTTTAAAACGTTAATAGTACTGTAACTGGTAAGCGAACTGGTTGCTGTGCTTATACCCCCCATGCCTATGTTTTGGGGTAAGGCAGGCTGAATATAATCACCTAATCCGTAACGCGAATAAGGCGAACTTGTAGTAGCGGTAGATTGTGACCTTGCTTCCAGCACGCAAACAGCAAGTAAAAATGTTATAAAGAGCCTGGTATATTTAATCATTATTGTATCGTATAGCTGCGTTTAATCCTTTCAGAACCAAGTAAGGCTCATTTTTAACATAGGGGGCAAAGATGCTATTTTTCAACAGAGTATCAAAAAAAATACTGTCGCCCCCGCTTAGCAATATATTCAGTTCGGGCTCCTTAGCCCGGTAGCTTTCTATGAAGCCAAACACCTCGTATTTAACACCGTTCTGCACCCCCGAAAGTATCGCTGTCCGGGTATCATCCCCGTAAGTTTTATCAAACTTTTCATCAGCCCCAACCAACGGCAGTGCCCCTGTGTAATAATTCAATGCTTTATAACGCATATTTAATCCCGGCGATATGCTGCCCCCCAAATAATTACCGTCTGCATCCACATGATCGTAGGTAATGCAGGTGCCGGCGTCTATAACCAGGCTGCATTTCCCAGGGTATAATTTGTGGGCGCCCATTACCGCCGCCAGCCTGTCCACACCAAGTGTTTCGGGGCTTTTGTATTGATTGTGGATGCCTGCGGTCATATCCCTTGTAAAATATTTCAGGTCAAGTTTTTCTTCAATAGCCGCACGCCATTCTTCTGTTCGATTTCTGACAGACGATATAATAGCATGGCTGATATGGTATTTTTCGATCAGTTGGAGCAGGGTTTTTGCATCGGTTACCGGCGATTGTTCAGCATGTAACAGGTCATCCTGTTCAAAAACTGCAACTTTGGTAAGGGTATTGCCAATGTCAATAACCAGGTTCGCCATCAGGCCCTCACCATTGATAATATGGATTCGAAGATCGGCAAGCCGTCCTGGTTAGCCAGTAACGTATCCGCGGCACGCTCGGGATGCGGCATCATACCAAACACATTCCTGCCTGCGTTGCATACCCCGGCAATATTTTCTATTGATCCGTTAGGGTTCGATTCCGGCGTGATGTTCCCAAACTCGTCACAATACCTGAACAGTACCTGGTCGTTATCGTTTAGCGCTTTAAGTACGTCGGCATCCGCAAAATAATTGCCCTCGCCATGCGCGATAGGTATTTTAAGCGGCCTTTGGAGGTCAATCTGCGAGGTCATCAGCGAGTCGTTGGTCTGCGCCCTCAGGTAAATATTACTCGAGTTGAATTTCCGGTTGGTGTTATGGAGCAGCGCACCGGGCACCATACCAGCCTCGGCAAGTATCTGGAAACCATTGCATATCCCCCAAACATAGCCGCCTTTTGCAGCAAATTGCATCACCTCGTTCATGATGGGCGAAAAACGGGCTATAGCGCCTGAACGCAAATAATCGCCGAACGAAAAACCACCGGGAAGTACGATAAAATCGCAGCCCTGCAGGTCATGATCTTTATGCCACAGGCGCACTACCTGCTGGCCCATAATTTTTTCTAATACGTAGATGATATCCTCATCGCAATTAGAACCGGGAAATATAACTACTCCGAATTTCATGGTACAAAGCTAATATAACCCCCGAAATTAGGACGAATTTAAAAGTTAAAAAGTGTTAAACTGGAAGTAGATGATGCTGGCCAGCAGTATAATATACAACGATTCGTAAAACCAGCGATAGTTTGCATACAGGAAATAATAAGCAAAGAATATAGCCGCCGGGATAGCGCATAGCAAAAAGTGATCGAGGTGGAAATCGGGGCGGATATAGAAGGAGAAGCCGGCTATCAGAAACATCATCATCAAGAGCTGTAACGATTTACGTGTTTGTACATAACTTTTGAAAAAGTTTTGCTGCAGTTTGAAAAACCCCAAAACCAGTATGATAATGACCGGTATCAACACCAGGTAATTATAATAGTTAAAGCTGATTACCACCTTGAACTTTGCTGCCAAAGGCAGCCAGATGTCATAAAACTGCTGCATGCGGTCGCTCAGGTAATAGGAAACAGCCAGGAAGAAAAAGATAGTGGCAAACCCTATGATGCAGGCCACCCACTCGCGCCAGTTGAACGGGCGGAAAACCACCAGCGCAAGCCAAATGGTCAAAAACAGGTAGATAAATGGCAGGTAGAAAAGCGTCCCCACCGCCACGATCATCCCCAGGTCGTAAGAGGTTGATTTAATGTCCTCGCCTTTATAAAAGCTAAAAAGCTTAAAAAGCATCCATATCACCAGGAAATTACATACCAATGGCGCACCGAGCATCAAAAACGGGGGAAAAAGGCTCGACGCCGTAACGTACGTCAGTGCCGGCAAAAAGGTCGATCGGCCTAATAAATTGTGGTAGTTAACAAGATAATTAATGAGCAGGGCCTGTCCATATACAAGGCACCCGGCCAGAAAAAGATCGAGCCCCGGAGGGAACACGTATTGGTACGATGAGGGTAGATGCAAACGGGAAAACAGTTCGGCAAAAGGGAACTCTTCCTTTATGGGTATTGCCGATAAAAAAGTAATACGCAATAGTATCAGTACCAAAGCCAGCCAGAGCATATTCAGCGGGTTGTAGGATCTGAAAAGTTTGATCATGGCGGCGTATTTCAGCGCAATATTAACAGAAAAACTGCTTAAGCAGAAATAGAACCGGGCTTCGCATAACGCTTTACCATATTATCAACTATCTGTGCTGTTTCGTCCGGGAAATTGACTGTCACCTTTTTATCATCGGCTATCCATTTATTCACTTTGCCAACAAATTGTTCATCAATGGCATAAACAACCGGCACCCCCAGCCTCGAGGCGGCTTCGGCATTGCATCGTTGCTCGTATTGGCCCGTCATAGGTATCATCAAAACCTTCTTTTTCAAATAAAGCGCCTCTGCCGGCCCTTCGAATCCACCACCCGTCAGCAGTCCCTCGCAGCTTGCCATGCTTTCATTAAAGCCTTCATTGCTCACCGGGAATATATGCACATTCCCTTCCCGATAAGGTGTTTTCTGGCGTTTCGAAAATATCTGCCATTCCACATCATGTGTCCGGCCCAGGTATTTCAGCAGGGTTTTATCGTCATAAGCCGGCAGGTAAACGGTGTAGTGGCCTTTATTGGTCGGGTTGGTATTTCGTATCCCGCTACGGATAACGGGCGTATGAATAAAATCATCATACCGCTCAAAGTGGAACCCGATGTGGTGTTTAGTAGGTGAATAGTACTTGAACAACCACTCCGCATAATTCCAGCTGCCTGGCCGTGGTGTCTTCTTCGAAATAAATGAGCATTGATGGCTAAGCGATACTGCTTCCAGCTTTTGCCGGCGGCAGGCCCAGGCACTTACCGGTTCAAAATCATTAATGATAAGATCGTATTGTTTAAGCGGGAGATGATTAATAT
This sequence comes from Mucilaginibacter ginsenosidivorans, assembly GCF_007971025.1. Taxonomy (NCBI): domain Bacteria; kingdom Pseudomonadati; phylum Bacteroidota; class Sphingobacteriia; order Sphingobacteriales; family Sphingobacteriaceae; genus Mucilaginibacter; species Mucilaginibacter ginsenosidivorans. The sequence goes on from NZ_CP042436.1 coordinate 116,089, forward strand.
CGCGCCACAACCGGAGCAGGTCCATCAGTTTATAGGTTGCCCATTTGTCCACGCCGCCCTTGGTGCCAAAAACAAAACTGAAACCATGCAGGCGGTATTTGACCGGCTGTGATAACGACACCTCGGCTTCGGTGCCGCTTATAAGCAGGTCAAGCTCGCCATATTGCTGTAACAGCGGAACAATTTCGCGCGCCCGGCTGATGTGCCCGTTACCAGTTCCCTGTATAGCGTAGAGTATTTTCATTCTGGGGTTAAAATGTTGTAAGGTTAGCTTTGTTTGTTTAACATTAGAACCACCTCATCTTAAAACGTTACAAATGTAATCAGGCGGAATGACAATAACCTTCCAACTTTTCAACCTTACAACTCCTGCCGGCAGGCAGACTCCAACAAAATTTAATGCACTTCCAATTTAAACCGTTCCAGCAGGTTCCTTACATCCATTTTGGCGTCAAGATCTTCCGCATCGGTCAGATCTTCCTCATCAGTATCTGTCCTGAAATTTGCGGGATCGTATTTGAATATGGTCCATTCTCGGTTATGATACTCCAGCGCTGTCAAACTTTCCACCCAGTCGCCTGAATTAAGGTACAAAACCGATCCCGACCCATCCGTCGATTGCATAACACGCATTTCGGCCTGGTGAATGTGGCCGCATATTACATAGCTGTATTTTTTCTCTACCGCCAGGTCGGCCGCGGTCTGTTCAAACTGGTTGATGAATTTCACCGCATCCTTAAATTTGCCTTTCACCTTTTTAGAGAAGCTCATTTTTTCGCGCCCAATTTTGGCCAAGAACCAGTTGACAAAGCTATTGATGAGGATGAGGGTATCGTAACCAACAGCGCCCAATTTCGCCAGCCATTTAGAGTGCTGCATTGTCACATCGAATATGTCGCCATGAAATATCCAGGCTTTTTTCCCGTCAATATTGAGTACAACTTTATTTTTCAGCTGGAACGAGCCGAGGTCGAAATCAGCAAATTTACGCAGCATTTCGTCATGATTACCGGTAAGATAATAAACCGGCACGCCTTCCGTCACAAATTTCAGGATGCGGCGCACCACTTTCATATGCGTTTCGGGCCAATATGATTTGCTGAACTGCCATATATCGATAATATCACCGTTCAGGATCAGCATTTTCGGCTTAATGCTTTTTAAATATTTGAGTAACTCCTTCGAATGGCACCCATAGGTACCTAAATGCACGTCGGATATCACGACAATGTCTACTTCACGTTTTGCCATAAAATATTAGGGGGATAATTTTCCTTCCGGCAGATATTACCGGTCACGGGGTTGGAAGAGCGTAGTATATAACGACTATTCGTCGTCTTCGTCCTCATTAACCTTTAATTCATAAGGGCTGGCGTAGAATATGCCCAATAAAAGAAGCAGGCCCACAACAACCAGATACGCAAACTCAAAATTCATATCGAGATATTTAACAAATGTCAGGAACTCAGATTATCTGAATGTTAAGACTACATGAAATATAAAAGGTTTCATCCGGTTTGAAACTTTTTTTCAACACGTTCGAGCTGTTTTAAATGATGCTTGGAGTGTATCAGCACGAATTTGAACCATTGGGCTGCGTTGAGCATACCCAGGCGCGCATGTTTTATTTTACAATGCGGCGATGAATCGCGGATGAGTTCCGCTACGCTGTCCACGCGTTTGCGGCATTTTACCAACAGGTTCCGGGCGTCTTCCTTACTTATCTTTTTTGCCGGCATACCGGCGGCCACCGCTTTTGGCTCTTTTACCCGAAAGGGCGGAAAACGATTAAACGTTAGCACAAAAAACCCGATAACAGAGCGGCCCTTTGAGGTAGGTCTGCAGGTGCTCAGCGTACATTTTTCAGCAGCAATGGTTGAACTGAGGTTAGCCTGTAAAACATGCGAGTAAACTTCGGCGTACGACCAGCCGCCACCCGGTGGGGTCACATCAAACTCATCGTCAGGAATACCGTCCAGCCGGCTGCGGTAAATATCAAGTGTCCTTTCAATAGCCTTGCGTTCCTGTTCGATGGTCATTTCCTGATTTGATTGAGTAAATGTACAAATTGTCGTTTTCAAAAATTCAAACAATCCGACGACATCCCACTGTTAGCGGTCATTATTTCTTTAAAACGCAGCATAAAAATCCGGTGCCGGATTTTTATTGAGCCTACCCTATCTATCTTTTAAACTATTTTATCATGAAAAATTTTATTTACGCTATTCTTCTTGTTATTTGCAGCGCTACAGGTAGTTATGCACAGGATAATAATAAATTACAATTATCACTTGGCTATTCGCATGGGTCATTCAGCAATTTCAGCGGCAATAATTACAAAGTAAATTCGAATATTTACGACCAGACCTTTAACGATACAATGGGTAAGAAAAAGAGCGCACAGCTCAACGGCTTTGATCTTTCCGGTGCTTATCGTCTTTCCCGTCATCTTGCGGCCAAAACTGCTTTTGGCTGGTACACAGGCTCAACTATCAACGGTGTTCCGGGAGGATCATACGGGCGGGACAACGCCACGAAACCAACCTTCGTGCTGGTTATCCCGAACTTTAGCGATCACGGCAAACAATCATATGTTTCGGTTATGGCCGGAATTGAATATCGGGACTTTCAATCGCTGCATAAGCTGAATCCCTTTGCACACCTGATGGTGGGCGCGGGATTTGAAGGCTCGTCTTACGATCTTGCCGGGACAAGTCACGCTTCCATATACCAGACCGATAAATTAAAGGTGCGCCAAACCACGCTAAATATAGATGCCGGCGCCGGGCTGGACCTTAAACTAAATAAAAACTTCAATCTGCGCGTTATTCAGCTCGATTTTGTGCCGACTTTCCCGGACAAGAAAAACATCCAGCACCAGGGCGACCTGCGCGGCCCGTTCCAAACAAGTTCCTCGCCTGATGAACAGCTATATGTATTGCAAACTGTCACGACCAATAGTACTTTCCAGGCAAATTTCCGGTTCGGGATAGGTGTAGTATTTACACCGAATCTATAAAGAATTTTAAGCTATAATTCAACGACAAGTGAATATTCAAGATTGTTACTGTCATCAGGTATAGGCTCACCATCTCCTTCAAGACTTTCTATATAAAGGCTGATAGCTTCTTTAGCCATCTCAATAGCCTCTTCAACGGTTTCTCCGTGGGTAAAGCACCCAGGTAAAGCGGGTACAGTTACACTAAAGCCGCCTTCTTCTTGCGGAGCAAGCAATATGCGATATGTCCGTTGTTTCATATTACATAGCGTCAATGTTTGTAGTTACAGCAATAAAGTTAGCTCTTTTAAATTATTGATCTGTATTTTAAGCTAAATTGGCCGGATATATCATTAGCCTTTACTTATTACCGTTAAAAATTATGGATTATAAGGAACTTCTTTTTATTTGTTCAGGACTAATAGCATTCTATTTTATCAGGAGATTGTTTACCTGGCGAAAACGACGTCTAATAAAATATGGCACTCCGGCAATCGCAAAGGTAACTAAGGTGATTGAGACCAACGTCAAAACTTATTCCGGGACTGGAATAGATGAAGGTTTAAGCTACTCAAAAGGATATGGAGGCAATACGCAATTAGATATTTATTTAGACATTGAAAATGCAGAGCCTGCCAGACAAATTAATATAACTCAATCCTTTCCCGGTAGGTACCCTAAGATTGGAGATAAGTTGCGTGTATTGATCGACCCGAAAGATAAGTATAACTTTATGATCTCACCCGATCAGCATAATATCGAATAACCATACCTTAACTTACAATATCGACATTAGCTCCTTCAGGTGATTGATCTGCGCCGGCACATCATCCGGTTTATCCAATCCAGTAGGATTGAAATAAATGGCGTCCATACCAAATGCTAAAGCTCCATACACATCGGCCTCCAAACTGTCGCCTATCATCAGGCTTTCAGCTACGGAAGCTTTGGCAAGATCAATGGCGTACTGAAAGATAGCCTTGTCCGGCTTATTAGCACCGGCTATTTCGGAAATGATCACGTTCTGAAAATAGCCACCCAAATTCGTGCCATTGATCTTAATATCCTGCGACTCACGAAATCCGTTGGATATCAGGTGCATGGTATATTTTGATTGCAGGTATTGCAAAGTCTCGTGTGCGTGTGGAAACAAGTTGGTTTTGGTAGGGCACAGCCTCACGTAATCATCCTCAAAACCAGCCGGTATAATGTCCGGGTGCATACCCAGATCAAGGAAGGTTTGTTTAAATCGGGCATTACGCAGGGCCTCTTTGGTGATGTTACCCAAATGGTACTCTGCCCACAAACGGTGATTATTACGTGTATATGTTTCTATAAATACGTCGGCTGAGTGCAGCCCCAGTTCTTTTAATTTATAAATGCCATAAAGTTCGTGCAGGGTTTCTTCGGCATTTTTATCGAAATCCCAGATGGTGTGATCGAGGTCGAAGAAAATGTGTTTGTATTTTTTGATATCGGATCTCGGATTTTCAATTTCGGGTTTTTGAGTTATCATCGGCTCAAAACTACAGTAAATTCGAAATTGAACATCCGAAATTCGAAATTATCATCAACCCATCTTCTCTCCATACGCCAGGTCACCCGCATCTCCCAGGCCCGGCACGATATAGGCTTTCGACGTCATTTCCTCGTCTATCGCACCTATCCACAAATGTGCTTTGGGCAAATTAGCCCTTACATGTTCAATACCTACCGCACTGGCAATAACAGCAGCAATATGCAGTTCCTTGATGGTGTACATTGCCATCAGTTCCTTGCATACCTCCACAATACTCTGCCCGGTGGCCAGCATCGTGTCGCACAGGATAAGTATTTTGCCGTCAAGATTGGGCGTGGCTATGTGGTCGATGTTGATGATGAAGTCGCCGTTCTTCCGCACCTTTCGGTACGCGGTAATAAATGCCGAGGGCGATTTATCAAAAATGTTCAGAAAACCCTGGTGAAATGGAAGTCCCGCCCGCAGGATAGTGCCTAACACCGGCTGGGTTACCGGCACGTCCACCGTTGCCGTACCAAGCGGCGTTTGTACCTCGCGGGTAACATATTTTAATTTCTTGCTGATCTCGTAAGCCAGTATCTCGCCTATTCTTTCCTGGTTCCTGCGAAAACGGAGCCTGTCCTGTTGGGTTTCGGCATCGCGCATTTCGGCCAGGAATTGATTGCCTATCGTGTTGGTTTTACTGAGTACAAAAAACATGTTTAAATCTACAGATTTTGCACGCATTTTTTCTAAAACAATCATAGGATCTGGGATTAGGGTAAAACGGTTAACGGACTTTGTATTTAACTAACGAATTCGGTTATTATTAAGTTTTTTATATCAGTAATATTTTGATCTGCCATCCTTTTTTGATCCTGCTGACATAGGGCTGTCAAAACATTTCGTCAATTTGTATGGCGAAGCAGGTTCCGATTTTATTACCCGGGACAAACATTCTCAAACACATGCCATTATTTAATATTGTATTTTTGTATTCCTATGGATTTCAAGTTAACTTCAGAATACCAACCCACCGGCGACCAGCCCGAAGCGATAAAGCAACTGGTACAGGGTGTCAATAATAACGATACGTACCAAACCCTGCTTGGCGTTACAGGGTCCGGAAAAACTTTTACCATTGCCAACGTCATCGCGCAAACGCAGCGCCCTACGCTGATACTGAGTCATAACAAAACACTGGCCGCCCAGCTTTACGGCGAATTCAAACAATTCTTCCCGGAGAACGCGGTAAACTACTTTGTATCGTACTACGATTACTATCAGCCCGAAGCTTTTATACCCACCACCAATACCTATATCGAAAAGGATCTGCAGATAAATGATGAGATAGAAAAGCTGCGGTTGCGTACAACCTCGGCTTTGATGTCGGGGCGGCGGGATGTGATCGTTGTTTCGTCCATTTCCTGTATCTACGGCATGGGCAACCCCGACGATTTTAAGGATTCGGTATTCAAATTTGCCGTAGGCACACGGATCAGCCGCAACGCATTCCTTCACCGCCTGGTTGAAATACTTTATTCACGTACCACAGCCGATTTTAAGCGCGGCACGTTCCGTGTCAAAGGCGATGTAGTGGACATTTACCCGGCTTACCTGGATTATGCTTATCGTATTTCGTTTTTTGGGGATGACATTGAAGAATTAAGCAGTTTCGATCCGGGCACAGGAAAGACGATCGAGAAAATGACCCACATGGTGCTTTTCCCGGCCAACCTGTACGTTGCGCCGCGCGAGCGCTTCACCCAATCCATCTGGGCCATACAGGAGGAGCTGGAAGTGCGCAAGAAGCAATTTATTGACGATCAGCGTTTCCTGGAAGCTAAGCGGCTGGAGGAAAGGGTTAACTACGACCTGGAGATGATACGTGAGCTGGGCTATTGCTCGGGCATTGAAAATTATTCAAGATTCTTTGACGGCCGCAAACCCGGCGCACGGCCCTTCTGCCTGCTCGACTATTTCCCGGACGATTATTTGATGGTGATAGATGAAAGCCATGTAACAGTCCCACAGATCAGGGCCATGTATGGCGGTGACCGTTCGCGTAAGATATCATTGGTTGAATACGGCTTTCGCCTGCCTGCTGCGCTGGACAACCGCCCCCTCAATTTCCAGGAATTTGAAAAACTGGCCCCGCAAACCATTTATGTGAGCGCCACCCCTGGTGATTTCGAACTTGAAAAATCGGGCGGTGTGGTAGTGGAACAGGTAATACGACCCACAGGCTTGCTAGACCCGGTGATTGATGTACGCCCGGTGATAAACCAGGTGGATGACCTGCTGGAAGAAGTTGACCAAACTGTAAAACAAGGCGACCGCGTGCTGGTAACTACCCTTACCAAACGTATGGCCGAGGAACTGGCGAAATATATGGACAGGCTGGGCATTAAATGCCGCTATATCCATAGCGAAGTAAAAACATTGGAAAGAGTTGAAATACTCCGAGGATTGCGTTTGGGTGAATTTGACGTACTGATCGGCATTAACTTACTGCGCGAGGGGCTCGACCTGCCCGAAGTTTCCCTGGTAGCTATCCTGGATGCGGATAAGGAAGGCTTCCTGCGCTCAGAACGTTCCCTGATACAAACCATCGGCCGGGCTGCCCGTAACGACCGTGGCCGGGTTATTATGTATGCCGATAAGATAACTGATTCCATGCAGATAACGATGGATGAAACCAACCGCCGCCGCGAAAAACAGGTTTTATACAATACCGAACATGGTATCACTCCAAAAACCGTCGGAAAATCGCGCGAAGCCATTATCGAACAAACCTCGGTGATGGACTTTGTAGGTGGCGTGCAAAAAGCTTACGTCGAAGCGGACTCGGTTTCCCTGGCTGCCGACCCTATTGTACAGTACATGTCCAAACCTGACCTGAAAAAGGCTATCGAAAACACCCGCAAGGAGATGGTTACTGCTGCAAAAGATATGGATTTCCTGCTGGCAGCCAAGCTCCGCGACGAAATGTTCGCACTGGAAAAGTTAATGGATGAGAAATTCTAATGTGCAGATTTCAAATGTGCGGATGTGCAGATCCATATCAGGTCAAAATATCATCGTAAGATCATAAATTACGCATACAGCGCCGCAATTGCCAGTTTGCACGTAACGGCAAGTAACAAAAGCCGGGTCAAAACGTCATAATTTTGTGGATCAGTGCGATGTCATATTTTTGCATCCTATCATACACAAACATTTTTAGCGTTATTAACTTATATTTGTATAATCAATTTTAGTGCAGATGATATTACTTCGTTTTCTATTTCTAGCCATTCTTATAATATATATCTTTCGTGCCCTGGTGCGTCTTCTATTGCCGATGCTGTTCCAGAACATGGTCAATAAGGCACAACAACAGGGTCAGCAGCAACAACAATACCGCAGCCAGAAACAACCTGAAGGAAAGGTGAAAGTTGATTATATACCTGAAAACAAAAGCTCCATCCCGGATTCGGAAGGGGATTTTGTGGATTATGAGGAAATAAAATAAAACGTGGATCAAAAACCGGTATTCAGACGCCGTCACTTCGGCAATCCTGCCGTATTCAATATACTCGTAACCAACTATGTTGTCGCTGCGTTTGGCCTTGCTATTTTTGTCAACTCGCAGCATAAATTATACTGGTTTTTTTGGGTGGTTATGGGCGGCGTGGCAGTATACAACGTTTTCGCCCTTTATAAAAACCGTGAAGAACTGGATAAAGTATCGGTCATCGCTTACATTATCGGCCTGGCGGGCATGGGCCTGTTATTTTTGGCATTCTAAGTCATTATTACAGTGTTACTTCCCCGGTATCAAAATTTAATTCCTATTCTAAGTCAAATTTCTATTTTTGGGGGGAATTTTATTTTTTCTCCATTCAAAAAACTTAAATGAGCAACTGGTTCAAGCGAAATGCCACTCACCTGGCCATCATCGGAATTTTAATAGCGATCTGTTTCTTTTACTTTACCCCCGCTTTCCAGGGAAAGACTTTGGGTCAAACCGATGTTATCGGTGCGCAGTCCACCCAAACAGAGATCAACCATTATAGGGAAAAGGACACCACTATACTTTGGACGAACCAGATATTCGGCGGAATGCCAACTTTCCAGATATGGGCACCCTATCCTGATAACGTAACTACCTGGGTAGTCAAAGCGGTAACCAACGCTTTCCCAGATCCGCTTTACAACATATTTATTTTGCTGTTCGGCTCGTATTTCCTGTTCTGTGTATTAAAACTCAACCCCTGGCTGGCAGCTGCGGGCGCCGTTGCTTTTACGTTTTCATCCTACAATATCATATTATTAGCGGCGGGACATTCCAACCAGTCGTTCGCCATCTCGTTTTTTGCGCCGATAATAGCCAGCATTATCCTTACGCTGCGGGGCAGGTACTGGCTCGGTGGCTCGCTGACGGCGCTGTTCCTGGCGCTTGAGATACGGGCCAACCACGTACAAATGACCTATTACCTGTTACTGGTAATTTTCATACTCCTGGGCATCGAACTGTACCACGCCATCAAAAATAAAACAACAAATGCTTTCCTCAAATCACTGGGTTATCTTGGCGCCGGCGCTTTGCTGGCCCTGATGGTCAATGCCTCATCGCTGTGGAGTACTTATGAATATGGCAAGGAAACTATCCGCGGCCAGTCTAATCTTAAACAAACCACGGCGGAGCCCAGCAATGGCCTGGATAAGAATTATGCATACGAATACAGCCAGACACCCGGTGAAACTTTCACCTTCCTGATACCTAATGCATATGGTGGCGACTCGGGTTTAAACGCGCTCGATTTTCAAAATTCCGACTTCAATAAAGCATTTGTTTCTGCCGGAATCCCACAGGAACAGGTTGGTAACGCGCTGCAGCAATTGGCCGCCATCGGCATCCAGTTCTCAACTTATTGGGGCGATAAACCCCTGACCAGCGGCCCGCACTACATGGGCGCAGTTATCTGTTTCCTGTTCATTTTTGGCTTGTTTATCGTACGGAACCGGATCAAATGGTGGTTGTTGGCATCCGTCATCCTGACTATTTTACTGTCATTCGGCGCGTCATTCCCCTATGTATCTGATATTTTCTTTAAATATTTCCCGCTATACAATAAATTTCGGGCAATAGAATCCATTCTATCTGTTACAGGTTTGTGCGTCCCTATTTTGGCAATACTGGCCATAAAGGAAATAACAGACGGCACAACAGATAAAGCCGACGCTCTAAAAAAATTAAAGATTACTTTTTACATTCTGGGTGGACTCACGCTTTTGATGGCCGTATTGCCCGACCTACTGCTGAGTTTCCGCCCGGCTAGCCAGGCTACGCTGGTAAAAAATCTTACCCAGGTGTTGAAAAATGACAGCGGCTCGGCAAACAGTATTGTAAACGCCCTGGTGAGGGACCGCATTTACCTTGAACGCATGGATGCTATCCGCTCATTCGTTTTCGTCGTGCTGACCTTTGGGGCCTTATTCGCCTTTATCAAAGGGATGATAAAGCCGGTGGTGCTATGCATTATATTTTTCGCCCTGATCCTTGTCGACTTATGGCAGATTGACAAGCGTTATCTTAAAGATGAATATTTCACGGAACGCCAGGAAAACCTGCAGCAAAGGCCGCGTGAGATAGACCAGTTAATCAATCGCGACACCGACCCGGATTATAGGGTTGTTGATCTGGGACAGTCGCCAAAACAGGATATGACAACCCCGTTCTTCCATAAATCGTTATGGGGCTATTCGGCGGCAAGATTAAAACGTATCCAGGAAGTTATCGATAACCAGTTCTCTAAAAGCATCAACCAGGATATACTGGATATGATGAATACCAAGTATATCATTACCCAGGACCCGCAAACCGGCAATCAAACGGTAAAAACCAATAACACAGCGTGTGGTCACGCCTGGTTTGTTAAAGATGTGGAATATGTGAAAGATGCGGATGAAGAAATGAAAGCGATCAGCGCTTTCTCGCCAAAGGATAAAGTGATCGTCGATCAGCGCTTTAAGGGACAGATCGATGGCAAATCAATTGGCATGGACCCCAACGGCAGCATAAAACTTACCAGCTATTCGCCAGACCATATGGTTTATCAGAGCGGTACATCGGTTAACTCGATAGCCGTATTTTCCGAGATCTATTACGATAAGGGCTGGACAATGTATGTGGACGGCAAGGAACAGCCTTATTTCCGTGCCGATTACTTATTGCGCGCAGCTGTGATACCCGTTGGCAATCATAAAGTGGAATTCATATTCCACCCGGCATCCTATTATACCGGCGAAAAGATATCGCTGGCTGGTTCCATATTATTGGTACTTGCCTTAGGCGGGGTTGTGTTTATGTCGGTCAGGAAAAAGCCGGGAACGGAAGTAAAAGAAGCTTAACTAAAACAACTCCTAAAAAAGGGCGGTGGACTTGAGACCCACCGCCTTTTTTTGTTTAATCATTCGTCCGCCGGTACCGCAGCCAATACCATCCCAGGTTAAGGGCGATCACTATATGGTTAAACAGCGTCGGCGCCAACCCGTAGTGCTTCCTCATAATATCAAAACGCTCCTTTAAGCTTTGCCGGTGCCTTTTCTTCGACATACCGCCGACCAGGTATTTGGCAACGTACTGATGTGTATTGACGATCTTCTTCGCTTTCCTGGTAGCATTTAATATCCAGTCAATATCCGCGCTCAAATGATAACTACGGTCAAATGGCCCTGCCAGCAATCGCCTCACATAAATGGCCTGGTGACTCACACTCATGCCATATTTAAAACTGCGCCAGGTAAAGCTTTGGGGCGCCTTATGCCGCCGCTGCCCGAGGCTGTTACCTTTGGCATCTATCATTTCTGTTTCCCCATAGTAAACGTCAGCATCATCAGTTGTCGCGAAAACATTGGCTACCGTATTTTCTGAATAGAATTCGTCCCCCGAATTCATGAAAAGCACATAGTCGCCTGTTGCCGCTGCTAAGCCTTTATTCATCGCATCGTAAATTCCGTCGTCCTTTTCGCTGATGAGTTTAGCAAGTTTATCCGCATATTTTTTGATAATGCCGAGCGTACCATCGCTCGAAGCTCCGTCGACAACGATATATTCAATGTTATGGTAAGTTTGCCCCAATACTGAAAGCATCGTCCGCTCGATGTCCGCGGCGTTGTTAAAAACAATGGTGATGACGCTTAATTTAGGGTTGAACATTTGCCCCTCCCGTCCCCTGAAGGGGAAGCTTTAATAGACCATGATACAAATCAATATGCCGCTTTGCGATCACCTCTTCTGAAAACACATCCATCACCGTTTGCCGCGCATTCTTATTTAACTGTTCCCTGTCGGGATTATTGATCACCCATTCCATCCCATCTGCAAAACTTTCGGACGAACGGTATTCAGCAAGATAACCGTTTTGCTCATGCTTCACCATATCGGGTATACCGCCTGTTCTAAATGCAATGACAGGCGTCCCGCAACTCAAACTTTCCAATACGGTATAGGGAAGGTTATCCTCCAGCGAGGGTATCAAAAAAGCATCGGCCGCAGCATAGCAAAGCGCCAGTTTTTCATCATTACTGATAGTCCCAAAAAAACTTGTTTTGAATGGAAATTCGGGAACATCTTCAGTATTTCTATTTCCAAAAACTACCAGTTCTATCCTATCGGCGGTCGCCCCCAGCCTTTTTTTGAGTAGCTCAAGGCTATCGAGTAAATAACTTGTTCCTTTATGCATATCCTTCCGCGAGGGCATAAACCCGCTTAGTAATATAAATTTGTCTATAGCAAACCCCGCCTTTTCCCTGGCCGATGATTTATCCACAGGCATGAATATATCCGTCTCCAGGGTGTTCGGTATCTGCGCAACCGGCTTACCCCTCATCAGGCTGCTTTCGCCTACCGACATTTGCATCCATTTGCTCGGCGCTACTATCCTAAAATTCAGCACATCATAGGCCGCCCGTTTTTGCTTCCATATTTTATGCGACTGGTCGTTGGGACCCGCATCTTTCAGCAGGGGGCAGTTACCGCACTCATTTTTGAAATGATCGCAGGTATAGCGCACATGGCACCCCCCGGTAAAGGCGTTACTGTCGTGGAAGGTCCAAACTACCGGCTTACCAAGTTTCGCTATTTCTGCGATATGCTTCGGGTCCAGGAACCCATGATTTACCCAATGCAGGTGGATAATGTCTGCTGCCTTCACATCGGGATGATGGATAACCGACCGGCCGAACCAGGCAAACGAGAACGGCGTTTTTAATGCTTTAAGATATCGTTTTGCTAATATTCTTTCAAGAATGATCGTAGCGGCCGTATAGCCTTTTCGCAACAAATTTGTGTTAAAATCACCTATATCCGAATTTTTTCCGAATTTGTAATGCACAATTATTTTAGATTCGATACCTTGATCTGTTAATGCGCGGTTAAGCCTGACACAGGCCCTGCCCGCTCCGCCGTTACCATCGTAGGTATTTAAATGCACTACTTTCAAGATGTCCAAAAATACATTTATTCAGTTCAAATAATTTTCAAGTGATATGAAAAAACTATACCTGTCCTTTTTCACAATTATTCTCTTCGGCAACCTCGTTACGGCTCAAAGCCAGGAAACTTACTTTACCTCGTACCCAACGCTTACGCCCGACGGCAAAACTGTCATATTCAGCTATGAGGGCGACCTGTGGAAAGCAGAGATCGGCAACCCGGTAGCCTCAAGGCTTACCGCCATGCAGGGGGAGGAGACATCACCAAGGGTTTCGCCCGATGGCAAATGGCTGGCGTTTTCATCCAATCAATTCGGCAATAACGATGTGTACCTGATGCCGCTGGCCGGTGGCGAGATCAAGCAATTGACTTTTCACGATGCCAATGACCAGGTAGATTCGTGGAGCTGGGATTCAAAATCAATTTATTTCACTTCCAACCGTTACAACAGCTTCAGCGAGTATAAAGTTGGCATTACCGGTGGTACGCCAACCCGCTTGTTTGGCAACTATTTTAATACTATACACGGCGTTTTTGAACATCCAACCAGCGGCGAATTGTTTTTCAGCAGTACATGGGAAAGCTACCTGTTTGCTAACCGCAAGCGTTATAAAGGAGCATACAACCCCGATATACAATCCTACAATCCAAAAACCAAAACTTATAAGCAATATACCACATGGGAGGGCAAGGATTTTTGGGCGACATTGGACCAGAAAGGCAATATCTACTTTGTATCCGACGAGGCTAATGAAGAATACAATCTTTACACTTTCGTCGACGGTAAGAAAACGGCTTTGACGCAATTCCCAACCTCCATCAAGCGACCGTTTGTAAGCGCCAATGGTGAAAGGGTGGTGTTTGAAAAGGATTACCAGCTATATGTTTACAATGTTGCATCAAAGCAAACGCAAAAACTGAATTTCAGTATATTCCGAAACGATGTGTTGCCCAAAGAGCAGGAATATGACGTAAAAGGCAAAATAGAGGCGATGGATGTTTCGCCCGATGGTAAAAAACTGGCTTTTGTTTCGCGGGGCGAACTTTTTGTAAGCGACGTTGAAGGTAAGTTTATTCGTAAGATCGAACGCGGCAACAGCGAACGGGTATCCGAGGTTAAATGGCTGGCCGATAACAAGTCATTGATATTCAATCAAACCCTGGGCGGTTATTTCAACTGGTATACTGTAGCGGCCGATGGAACCGGAAAGGAAAAGCAGATAACTTCCGACAAACAAAATAACCGGCAGCTGACAACCAACAAAGCCCGCACACAAGGTGTATACCTTAGCGGACGCGAGGAGGTACGGCTGATAGACCTGAAAGATCTTACCGGCAAAACCATTGCAAAAGACGAAGTTTGGGGCTTCCAGGACGCGTCGCCATATATTTCACCAAATGGTGAGTACGTGGTATTTAATGCGCACCGCAATTTCGAACAGGATATCTTCATCTGCAATATTAAGACGGGCAAGACGATGAACCTGACGAATAGCGGTGTTACGGAAGCCGAGCCTTTCTGGTCGCCGGACGGAAAATACATTTACTTTACTACATCGCGCACACAACCCGAATACCCTTATGGTTCCAGGGATGCCCATATTTACCGCATGCCACTTCAAAAGTTTGATGACGAATTCAGGCTGAATAAATTCAACGAGCTGTTTAAAGAAACCAAAAAGGATTCGACCGATAATAAAACAAAGGACAAAAAGAAGGATAGCAAGAAAGCCGAAGCGCCGACACCAAAACCGCCAGCCGAGATCGTTATCAATACGGAAGACCTGATGAAGCGGCTGGAACGCATAAGTCCAAACTTTGGTAGCCAGCGGTCGCCTTATGTGATACAGAAAGGCGATAAAACGCATGTGCTTTATATGTCTAACCACGCCGAAGGAAAATGGGCGCTATACCATACCACCATACAGCCATTTGAGGAAAACAAGACGGAAAAGGTTGGCAGTGATATTCCGGGCTACGATATTGCAGTAGCAGGTGATAAATATTACGTATTAGGTTCGGGCAACATTTACACGCTTAACCTGGATAACAACAAGACAGAGCGGATAGAAATGAGCTATAAATTTGACAGGAATTTGGCCGGCGAGTTTAAGCAAATGTTTGACGAAGCCTGGGCCGGGCTGGAGGAAAATTATTATGACGGCGATTTTCACGGCACTGATTGGAAAAAAATGCACGACCAGTACGCCGCTTACCTGCCTTACCTCAACAATCGCGCGGACCTGCGGCTGCTGCTGAATGATATGCTGGGAGAACTTAATTCGTCGCACCAGGGCTTTTACTCGAACGGCGGTGAGGAAGCCAGGACCCTGCGTTACCACAGTATGGAAACCGGCATCGTATTTAATAATGACGATCCTTACAAAGTGGATTCTGTGCTGAAAAATACAAATGCTGATAAAGTGGATGTCAACATTAAGCCCGGCGATCGCCTGAAAGCCGTCGACGGTGTTGCTGTAGATGAAAAACAGGATAGGAATTACTATTTCTCTAAACCATCACTGGATAAGGAACTGGAACTGACCTTTACACGCGACGGCAAGGATATCGCCTTAAAAGTCCACCCTGAACCAAGCGGGGACTTCTCGGGCGACCTGTACGATAACTGGATTGAAAACAATAAGAAAATTGTCGAAGAAAAAAGTAAGGACCGCATCGCTTATGTGTATATGAAAAACATGGGTGGTGGTGCGCTCGAAACCTTCCTGGAAGACATGGTAGATTACGCTTACAAGAAAGATGCCCTGATCCTCGACCTCCGCTACAATACCGGCGGTAATGTACACGACGCCGTGCTGCAATTTTTATCGCAGCGTCC
This sequence comes from Mucilaginibacter ginsenosidivorans, assembly GCF_007971025.1. Lineage (NCBI taxonomy): Bacteria > Pseudomonadati > Bacteroidota > Sphingobacteriia > Sphingobacteriales > Sphingobacteriaceae > Mucilaginibacter > Mucilaginibacter ginsenosidivorans. Next base: position 131,906 of record NZ_CP042436.1, read on the forward strand.
ATATCTGCAATGGCAATACCGCGGCGGGCAAAAAACGCAGCAGCCAAACTTTTCGCCGGCTGCCAAGCCTATCATACTGCTGGTAAACGAGCAGACCCTTAGCGACGGCGAGATGACGGCGGCCGGTTTTAAGCAATTAAAACTTGGCAAGATCATTGGCACCGAAACTTACCGCTGGATCATCTTTACGAGTGGTAAAGGTTTGGTTGATGGCTCGTTCTATCGCATACCTGCCTGGGGCTGTTTTACGCTCGATGGTAAGGACATTGAAAAGACCGGCGTTACACCCGACATCGATGTAAGAACCAGCTTTACAGACAGGCTTGAAAACAAAGATCCGCAACTGGACAGGGCAATAGAAGAAATTTCCAAACAATTGAAATAATCTCCCTTATTGGTAGAGGCGCAAAATTTTGCGTCTCTACCTAATATTTTCTTTTCTTTGCATCCATAAATGGGTAACGAACTTACGGATAAGGCATTCTGGGCCAATTACTGGGAATCAAAAAAGGGCCTGGCCTTCCCGGTACCTGCCAACTACACTTTTCATAAGCTGCTGAAACAGGTAGTAACTGAAAACAAAGTTGAAACTGCGATTGAATTGGGTGGTTTTCCCGGTTATTATGCCATATTCCTCAAAAAATATCTCGGGCTAAAAACAACGCTTTTTGATTTCTATGTACATCAAAAGGTTTTGAAAGAAGTATTAACCGCGAACGATCTTACTGAGAAAGATATCGCTGTTATTGAAGGCGATCTGTTCAAATACGAAGCCAATGAGACTTATGACCTGGTGCTTTCATGCGGTTTGATAGAGCATTTTAACGACACCAAAGATATCATTGCACGGCACCTCACCTTTCTCAAACCCGGCGGGACATTATTGATCACGCTTCCTAATTTCACGGGGGTAAACGGCTGGGTGCAGCGTAAATATGATATGGGTAACTACGAAAAGCATAATATCAGCAGCATGAACCCGCAGTTACTTGCAGGCTATTGCAAAGAGCTGGGGTTGAAAAACGTTGAGGCTTATTATTATGGCAAGTTCTCCATCTGGCTGGAAAATATGGCGGAGCAATCAGGTTTGGCTAAGGCGTTTCTAAAGCTATTGTGGCTTACTGGTAAGATGGCTACCAAGATAGTGCCCGTCGAAAGCAAGGGACTTTCGCCTTATATCGTAGTTAAAGCAATAAAATAGCTATTTTTTAACCAGGTATTTGGCTTGCAGCTGCTTCATAAAACGTATCCCTCTTTGGATGAAATTGCCTTTACGTTTCGACAGGAATTGCTTTATGGCCTGGTAGGCCTGCGCATTCTCTTTTATCTCCGCCGGGAATTGGGTGACGGGTTGCCGGGCTATCTGCACCTGGTAAGTTCTTTCGTTATTGGAGTGTACGCCGCTGCCATCGTGCCCGATGTTGTGTACAAGTGAATGCGAAGGATTTAGCGTAAGGCCATTTTTCAGGAAAATGGAAGCATACCAGCGTATGGCCCACGAATTATTTTTACCTGCCTTAAACTGTTCCATCTGCTTCCAGAAATTCATGTTGCCTTCAATAGAAAACTGGTGTGTCTTTTGCCTGTCGAACTGGCTGATCAGCTTATCTACGTCCGGCTCAAAATCCTTCCAGGCCCTTGCCCAAGTGGCCCAGCCCCAGCTGGTGGCAGCCCGGTAAAAGAAGGTCTCGGGCAATTGTTTTGATGGCAGATTGTACATGTAAGCGCCAACATGCATCACCTTTTCTTCCTTTGCATAGCGGCTCAGCGATTCATTGAAATACTGTAAAGTATAAGGCGACGACAGCAGGTCATCCTCAAAAACGATCACTTTATCATATTCGTTCACTAGTTTAGTGACACCTGCAATGACAGAATTGGCCAGGCCAAGATTCTCTTTCCGTTCTTCTACCTTAACCGATTTAAACCCTGACACTTCTTTAAGCAATTGGCGTACCTGTTCAACTTTCACCCTGTCAGCTTCGGTTTTCGGGCCATCCGAAAAAATGAACAGCCGCGACTCGTCTGCAAAAAGGTTCTTTTGGAGGTAGCTTATCGTCCGCCGCGTATGCTCGGGTCGGTTGTAAACAAAAAGGGCTATCGGGGCCAGGTTTTGCATAGAAATAGAAAAAGATCAAAATATTTCGGGTTGCTGATCAGCCTTTTTACAAAGCACCGTGTACGCATTGGCCATCTCCTCGTTTTTTTTCTTGCCGGAAAACGCGATCAATCCTTTTTTTATATTGTACTCGATACTGATCTTCAGATCGGTGATCAAACTCTTTGGTTTCTTTTGATTCACGTAGGTATTAAACCTGGTCACTTCGGGCTCTATCATCGATGTCAGGTCCGATACAATATCAAAACCTTCTGTCTTCAGCAAATAGCGCAGCGAAGTTGGCGTGTAAACATTAATATGTCCGTAAGCCAGAAAATGTTTTATTTTTTTATCGACATCCGCCTTATAATCCCGCGGAACTTCGATAACACAATATTTGGCTACCCGTTTTAACTCGCGCAACAGCAGCCGTTCATGCTCCACATGTTCTAGCACATGCGACAGGATGATCAGGTCGAAACTCTCGTCCCCAAAGGGCAAATGATAGCCGTCGAATACCTGTACCGATCTCAGCCCTGGTATATTCCTGGCTTTGATATGCTCCACGCCGCTTTCGGATATCTCCACCGCATCATATTCGCGCGCAAAATCCTGTTCGGCCAAAAGCTTCAAAATACTGCCGTCACCGGCACCCACTTCAAGAACTTTGTTGAAAGTATGACCTTTGCATACATCGACAATATGCTGCGCCTTGTATTTGGCGCCAAGCATGCGCCAGGCTTCATCATGCTCCTGGTAAAAAACATCATAAGCTGTTTTGACGCTATCTGTTACGATCTGTTGCTGCATATTGTGCGAAGATAAAATTATAGCACAAGATTTTGGCTTTGTTGATAAATCGAAATTAGGCGTTTATTATTTTTTCCTGAGGACGGTAAATTCCGTTCGGCGATTGAGTTGCCTGTTACCAGGGTTGTCCCGTCCATCGGGGAATGAATTTGGCACGAGCGGCCTGGTTTTGCCATAGCCCTTTGCGGTTATCCGTTCCTTAGAGATTCCTTTAGAAATAATATAATCTACACAGGACTGGGCCCGATTTTGCGACAGCTCAAGGTTATAGACACCAGATCCAATTGAATCAGTATGCGAGCTTAATTCAATCTTAATAGCCGGGTTATCATTCATGATCCCGACGATGTCGTCAAGCGCTTTTACCGATTCAGGCCGTAGCGTTGCTTTATCAAAATCATACAATATGTTTTTGATCGCTATTGGCTTTTCAACAACATATCCTTTAAGGCAGGAATTTACCGTGAGAAGCGTGTCTTTTCTTGCGCTCAAAGCAAGGAATACGCTTTTCGTAAAGTATCCTGTCTTTTCAAATACGAGTTTATAAGCAGGTATGGCGGCTGTGGTGAAGGAATAATTACCCGAAGCGCCGGTGGTTGTTACGCCTACCGGTCTGCCGGAAATAGAATCAAGCAAACTTACTTTAACACCGGATATTGATTTGGATGAGTCGCAATCAGACAGATTTCCTGCTATAGTCATCGATCTGTAGCGCAGTGTGAATAAGTTAAGGCAACATTCCGATTCCCGGTCCGAACTGAAATAGAATTGATGGTCGTTATCCGGGTCGGCAAAATAATATAAATCATCTTTTGATGAATTGGCAGGGTATCCCAGGTTGTGCGGCGCGGACCATTGACCCTCCCTATTATAGCTTTCGAAAAAGTCAAATCCCCCCAAACCAGTGAACCCCTTAGAACTATATACAAGGCGTTTACTTTTCTGATCATAGAAAGGTGCTTCATCATCGTCCGAAGTGTTGACCGTTTTACCGGCATTAACTGCGTCCGTCGGATTACCATCAGCATCAAGGTTACTTGACCATATATCAAAACCGCCTTCGCCCCCGACTCTGTCCGAAGCAAAGAACAAATGTTTCCCATCGGCGGTTACAAATGGCTGAATTGCATTCGAGCCGTCTGCATTTACTATATTATTCAGTTTTTGAAGTGCCGACCAGCCGTTGTCCCCCTGGGTCGTACAATATATTGATGCCACGATCTTGCCCCCATCCTTATACCAACCGGCCAGGTACATTCTTTTATGCAGCGCATCATACGATGGTGTACTGTAATGCATATCCTTTACCTGTTCATTCCCGGCAAAACTCAGCATGAGCGGGTTAGCCGAATTATTGGCGAAATAGATATGATTTAAGTTTTGATTGTTGTCCCGTGTCGAAGTAAACCAAAAATCGGCTCCGTTCCTGGTTAAAGCATAATTTCCGCCGTCCACATTCCATGGAGCAGGCATTTTTTTAATCTCAACCGGTAGCGATGCTATATATTGCTGTTTAGCAAAATAACAAGTCGTTATTTCCTTTGCAGCCAGTTCGTTATAAGTTCGCTCACCTTTATAGCCGGAGGTAAACTGCTGAAGCTGCATTATTGCCTCGTCAAACCGCTGATTAGCGCGCAAGCACACGCCATACCACAATTTTGCTAAGGGATAGGCGGCCGCATCTCTATTACTGACCACGGTATCATACCATTTTTCAGCTTTACCATAATCCTGGTACAAACGGTATGATTCGGCGAGTTGATAACAGATATATAGATGTTCACTGCTGATGTTATCCTTTGATGTATTTCCGTGTGAGTAAAAGGGTATCCTTTTTTGCCCGGTTAGCTTTCCGGTAGCCAGTTGATCGAAATAGTAAGCAGCCTGCGAATAATTCTTATTATCAAATTCCTTTTCAGCCCTGGCCCTTATGTCCTTATACTGAGCAAAAGCCGTATCAAGTAAGAAAAACGAAAAAAGAAGGAGGCAAAAATTCTTCATTTTCATCCTGTTTAAAACCTCGGGCATACAGGTGCCGGTCCTTTAATACGTTTATGAAAAACATAGCTTACCGATAATTCAAAACCACCTTGACCACTTGAAGCCGCCCGTAGCCCGGAGGTGTTAAAATCATAACTAACGCCAATAATGAGGCTGTTCACATGGTAGCCTACATCTGCCACAAAAGCGTCGTTCAACCGGTACATACCGCCGAGGATAAGCCCCCTGTCATCATCTGCCTTGAGCTCCGAATATATCCCGAGCGCTTTAACCTGGTTATTCTTTTGGCTCATGTAAATAAAGTGCGGGGTAATGTCAAGCTGGTCTCCGGCCTTAAGCCGAACGCCGCCATGTACTACGTAACGCAGCGGCAACTTGCTGCTCAATCCTTCTACAGCGAACGGGTCTTTAGGCTGTGTAAGATGTGCAACGCTTACACCACCAAACAAGTTTGCGTTATGATCGGGGTCGCTATCGTAATAGAAAGCTCCTACGCTTGCATCAAATACGGTCGCATTGGTTGTTGCAAAATTTTCAAAGCTCGGAGCATTCGGATCATAGCCTGTGATAGGGTTATACTGATCGTCCAACTGGAGTTTATTGGGGTCAAAACCCCGGTTGATAATTCCGGCCTGCAAACCGAAGTGCAGTTTCTTCATCCCATCTTCCGAGACCGATATGCCGTAGCCCAAAGAGCCATAGGCGGCGAAGTAATTATAACCGGCATTACCGGCAGCCTGATTCATGATATTTAATCCCAGGCCAAGTTTCTCGGTTGGCAAAAAGTCCATCGACACTCCACCGGTCTTGTAGCCGCTGCCGATGCCGGACCATTGTTCCTTAGCATTCAGATTTAGCCGCATATCACCATCAATAACACCTGTCAAAGCCGGGTTGAGCCACAGGGGATAGGCGTAATATTGCGAGAAATGCGGGTCGACCTGCGCTTTCACCATATTGGCCGCAACCAATAGTATCGATATGCTTACTATTAACTTTCTCACCGTAATAAAGTAACTGATCCCTTCTTTTTCACCTGTTGGCCATCATTCATAGTGGCCTCAACATAATACACATACACCCCCACCGGTTCTTTCGACCCTTTGTAAGTGCCATCCCACCCGCTATCAGGGTTCAGGGACGAATAAATCAATTCGCCCCATTGATCATATACATAGAATTTCACACTCCTGATATTGGGGCCGCGTACATATAAAACATCATTTTTCCCATCTGCATTAGGCGTAAACGCATTGGGTACGAATATCTGGTCGCCAAGCGGGCTGGCTGCCGTCCCGGTTACCGCTACCGAATTTGCGCTTTGCTGGCAGGGTGAATTGCCAATTGCAGTTATCACAATAGTAACGGTCTGCTGCGCCTGCAGGCCGGAAACTGTATGTGTGAGTCCATTGCTTCCCGAACTTGGATCGGTAAATGTTTGCCCGTTGTCCGTGCTTACCTTGTAGCCGGTGGCGCCGTTTACGGCGGACCATTGGAAAGTAACGCTTGACGCTGTAGTGGCGCTTACCGTTACATCCGGCGTATTTAACGGCTGTAATATCTGCACCTGCACAATCGTACGCGTTGCTGAGACGCAACCCGTCAAATTATCAGCAGCTTCCGCATAATAAGTAGTTGCCGAGTTTAATGCGGGCGTAGTGAAGGAGGAACCCGTAAAAATTGGGCTCCCGCCTGTGGCATTTGAGTACCAGTTGATCGCGGCATTATTGTCCGTACTGCTTGCCGTTAGCGTAGCTGTTGTGCCGGGGCAAACGGAGGTACCCTGCGCTGATACCTGGGGCAAGGGGTTAACTGTGATAGTTACCGGTGTACGGCTTGCCGAAACACAACCGCCATTATTAGCGGCTTCGGCGTAATAGATCGTATTTGACGACACCGACGGGGTAATAAAATCGGTTCCGGTAAATACAGCACTTCCGCCAGTTTGCGCCGCATACCAATTGTAAGTAAGTCCACCCTGTGGATTCGAAACACTCAGCGTAGCTGATGAGCCACTGCATACCACAACAGAATTACTTACAACCGATGGCGATGCAGGCGGGCTTGTTACATTCACCTGTACACTTGCCAAAGCCGGACTGGTACATAGCACACTGTTAGTTGCCTCAACATAAAAAGTTTGGCTGGCATTTAACGCCACCGTTGTATAGGTTGAGCCTGTAAATAAATGTGTTGTTTTGGAAGGCGAATCGTACCAGTCATAAGTAATTCCCACTTGCGGCGTGGATACAGACAACGTCGCAGTATTACCTGCACAAATATTTACAGTTGCAGCAGTTGGCACAGGCGTAGCGGGGCTTGCTGTTACCTGGATGGTAATCACGCCGCTTATTAAAGGTGTTGTGCACGACCCGGAAGTAACTGTCCGGCGATAATAGGTCGTCGTGTTTAGTACTGGCGGGTCATAATCTTTACCGGTTGCAGCCGGAATATCTGTAAATGTTACGTTGTCTGCCGAACTTTGCCATTGATAAACAGGAGTGCCATTTCCCCCGGTTGTTAAACTACCGGTGATCACCGCCGGGTTACCGGTACCACAGAAAGCGATCACTGCCGGAGCGGTTATATTATTGTTCGTCAAAACGGGCTCTATCGTTATTTTCAACGCATTGCTTGGCAAAGGAACGGCGCAGTTGCCCGATGTCACCAAACGGCGATACCAGGTAGTGATCGTTGTTTTGGGCAGGATGAGGTCGTTTGATGTAGCTCCCGTTATACTCGTAAAAGCGACATTGTCAGTTGAACTCTGCCACTGATACGTATAGGTACCATCACCTCCCGAAGGTGTACTGCCCGTTAGGTCGTAAGTTCCCGCGCCACCTGAAGGGCCGGCGTATTGTCCGCAAAAGGTATTTACAGGCTGTGCGTCAAGGGTATTATTGGCCAGGGGCGGCTGCACCGTAAATTGCACAATATTACTTGCAGCGGGTACAATACACGCTCCTGAAGTCACCGTCCGGCGATAGTAGGTAGTCGCTGAAATCGCCGCAGGATCGTAGCTTAGGGATGTAGCGCCAGCGATATCTGTAAAAATAGTACCGTCTGCGGAGCTTTGCCATTGATACGAATATGTGCCGTTGCCCCCGGTTGCGGCTACGCCTGTAATTATCGCTGGATCGCCACTTGCACAAAAGGACACAATAGCTGGTGCCGTTATTGCATTATTTGCAAGCGCCGGCTGTATTTGTATACTGATCATGTTGCTTGTATTTGGCACGGCGCAGGGGCTGGACACAATACGGCGGTAATAGATGGTCGCATTTAGGGCGGGTGGGTCATAAGTAAGCGAGGTCGCACCGCTAATATCTGCAAATGTGGTACCATCCGCAGAGTTTTGCCACTGATAAGTATAAATGCCGCTACCGCCGGTTGGCGTGCTGGCTGTAAGCGGCGCAGGATCAGTGTTACCACAAAAAATAGCAGGCGATGGTGCCGTGAGCACGTTGTTGGTAATAACCGGCGACGATGTCGGCGTGTATTTGGCAATGTAAGTATCGGACTGAAAGTTGATCGCTGTTACCGGCTTGGATGTACAGTTTGAGGGATCGAAATTCACTGTCGAACAGAAAGAGCCGCCGGCGATAACGTTGCTATTCTTATCCACACCCAGTTCGATGCCTAACGAAAGGTTACAATTAGCGCTACCAGCTCCAAAGGCCCATTGATAGTTACCATTGGAATCATACCTCCCTACAAAAAAATCGCGCTGCCCGTGATCGCTTACATTGGCAACAGCGGCGGACGGGTCGAAATCAATTGTGCCGCTAAAATAGCCTGTTATATAAATGTCATTATTATTGGGGTCGTTCCGGAGCTGGTAAGCAAAAGCGCTGCCGTTGAACCCATTTCCCCCCATATCTTTTACAAACTGGAACGTGCCGGCCGACGAATATTTAGCTATAAAAACGTCCTGTACGCCAATTGGAGTTAGTGTCGTGGCGCCAAACTTGATCTGAAAATTAATCGATGCAGCCAGGTAAACATCATTATTCGAATCGATACTGATGATCGACCCATTGTTCACAAATGTCCCGTCGATGGAATTTACCCAAATCAGTTTACCGGCAGGCGAATACTTAGCGACAAAACCCTTGCCAGCCCCACCTGCGTTTAACGTGGTATGCGCCCCCAAAGGGTCGAAATCAACCGTACCATCATAGTACCCCGAAACAACTATGTTGCCATTGCTATCCGTTCCATTACCGTATACTTCGGTGTCCCCCGATGTTCCCAGGTTAACGGCCCATAGCACGTTACCGTTGATGTCATATTTCACCATCAACCCATTAAACTGGCCGCCGGCTGCAGTATAATTTGTACCGCCAACAGTAACTGTGTATTGGAAAATTGAGGTGGTTGTCACATTACCCTGTGCATCTGCCGATACCTGTTCGCCCCTGTCAGTTCCGCTGGCGCCGAAAGAGTTCGCCCAAATAATATTACCGTTGGTATCCAAATGGATAACGAACATATCCTCGGCCCCCTGCCCTATTAAATTGAAAGCGCCCGCAGTAAGAACATTGGACTGAAATTGCCCCGTAATTGTCGGGTTCCCATTAGGATCGACAGTCATATTATTAACCTGGTCGAGGCCGTTACCCCCCATCGAAACGGCCCAAACCAGTGAGCCATCGGGTTTATATTTGGCTACATAAATGTCATACCCGCCAACAGAGGTTAGATTTTTCACACCCGCAGATGGATCGAAATCTACCGTGTTGCTAAAGTAGCCGGTAACATAAATATTGTTTTGATTATCTGTTATTAACCCGGTGGGTTTACTGTCCCCGGCTCCTCCGATATCATTAACCCACTGCGGAACAGGCAACTGGCAAAATCCCGCAAAAGGCAGGACAATAAAAAGCACGATGATCAGAAAAGGTTTAGTAATGCGTTTTATCATTGCAACAGGTTGCCCAAATATATTATTAATCCCTAAATTAACTATTATCCGGAAATTATTATAACGTTTCTTCCAAAAAGCTAAATGTGGCGTTTACAGATTTTTTGTAATTATTGCTACTTTAGCCGAATGTTCAATCTGAAAAAATTCATTCTAAAACATTTTCCTATAGACCAGTTCACCTCGTTGAAATCTTACTCCCAGGAAGGTGAAGATATGGTGATAAGGTCATTTTTTGAAGGAATGAAAAACTACAAAGGTTTTTTTGTAGATGTGGGCGCCCATCATCCCTACCGCTACTCGAACACCCTTTTTTTTTATCAGAACGGATGGCGCGGCATTAATATAGAACCTACTCCCGGAGCCATCAGGCTATTTAATATTTTCAGGCGAAAGGACATCAACCTGAATATCGGAATTAGTGACAAAAAAGATAAACTAACCTTCTATTGTTTTAACGAACCGGCATTAAACGGATTTTCGAAAGAACACTCAAAAGAAATAGATAGCGCTTCCAATCCTTATCATATTATCGAAGAAGTCGATGTGGAAACTTATCCCCTGGCGGATGTGCTGGATAAGTATTTACCTGCCGGGCAAAAGATCGATTTCCTCACGATCGATGTTGAAGGCCTCGACCTTGTAGTTCTTAAATCAAACAATTGGGCAAAATTCAAACCGTCTTACGTTATGGCCGAGGACCGGATAGATTTTGAAAATCTGGCAGAATCGGAGGTATACAACTACTTAAAAGAACAGGGGTACCAGTTAGTCGCTAAAACATTCCGGACCCTGTTCTTCAAGCTGATTTCTTAAAGCTATTCTTTTTTATAGGTTTGCGTGTACGCAGCGCCTGCAACAGCGTCAAGCCTCCATATCGTTAATGAGTCCGTGGTTATTTTTAATACGTCAAATGATCGTTGCAGCGGAGCCCCATTATCCAGTACCAGCGGACAACCGTGTGCCTCATCAAGTAGTTGCCATGCGCCATTTAACGGTGTTCCATTGCTATCGACGTTATAGGTACCATCAGCATTCAGGCGAAATATCCCCACCGGAAAAATATATTCTGTTCCGGAAATAACACCACCGGACACGTAGTCTGTCCGTATATTCACGTTATCCCAGGTTTGCTCAAGTTCGGTCAGCGACGGACAGGTTACGGCTGAATAGTGCTGCGTATAAATGATATTGCCTGCTTTGCGCCTGATGACCAATGAGTCATTGTTAGCTTTTAAAATATCAAACGTACGCTGCAATGAGGTAGCGCTATCCAATGTTATCTGGCAATAATCTTCGTTTGCTATCCATGAACCGTTTAGCGGCACATTATCACTTAAAACCCGGTAAGTACCATCGCTGCTCAACTGGAAGAAACCTACGGGATGTATAGTAGATGTCCCCGAAAGTGTAACTCCATCCGAATCATAGGTGTCGATCTGCGTATAAGCATTAGCCCATTTCTTGGCAATATAAGGCTGGTAAACACAGGAATAAGACTTGAATTTTTGGGTAATTACCGACGAGCCGGATTTTTGGCTGATCACCAGTGAATCGGCATCAAGTTTAACGATATCGAAGGTGACACCTAATTCGCCGCCCGCATCCAGCGCGAGGTTGCATTTATCGTCTATCGACCATTTTCCGGTAACGGATAATCCATCGCTTATGGCCGAATATGCTCCGCCACTTTTTATTTGGAGAAAGCCGACCGGGTGAGCGTAGGTGGTTGATTCTATCGTGCCGCCGGCATTGTATTTATCTACCTGGGTAACTACACTGGCCCATTTTTTTATAATAAGGCCGTCAGTAGCATGAGGGCATTTTTGAACGTCCGTTAAAGGTTCTACTTTCTTACAGCTATAAAATGAGCTTGTGCAGAAGATCGCTAAAATTGTGTAGAGTAGGGTTCTTTTCATCACTAAAAGTCTAGGTTAATGATGTAAAGGTATAATATTTTTTTTCTGTTTACTTAAAAAAGTTTCAAAATAAAAACCCGGCTGCTGTGCTATTATTGTCCGTCCCTGCTCTCCTTAACATAATGCTGTCCATAAATAACACGATTGGCAGTATCTGTTCTTGAAATAATCAGCGAATCATCTGAAAGCTTTTCTACAGCGAACGTCCTGCTATCTGTATTCCCCTTATCTAACGTTATCGTACAATCCTGGTAATTAAGGTGCCACATGCCCTCCAGCGGCACATCGTCACTGATAACGCTATAGGTTCCATCATTCTTTAAAGTAAAACTACCAACCGGGTGAAGATAATAGGAGTTGGTGACCTTGTTGTCGCGATCGAAATGCTGCACCAGGATATAGGCATTCGTCCATCGCTTCTCCACTCGTTTTACATCAAAACATGGCGACTTACTACTGTTTCTGCATGCACTAATGGCCAATATAGAGACCGCAAATAAAAGTGAGCGTGATAACCGGTTTCTCATTTGGGTTTATTGGATGATTAGCTATTATTTCTTCAGAAGCTTTTTGAATAGTGATATTAAAAATAAGGACCGAAGCATCATAATTGCCTGGTCATTTACTTTGGGAATAAATACCAGGAACATCGTCGATCCGCCATAAGCCGCCAATGTAGCTATGGCTGCTCCCATCATGCCCATTTTAGGTATCAGTATCAGGTTAAGCCCGATATTTACTACTGCACCAAAGCCTGTTCGGATGAATGTTAACTTATTATAATTTTCCGCGATAAGGTATTGCCCGCTTGCGGCACCAAGGAACACAAATATCCCCGACCATATATGTACAGACAATACGGGGGCGGCATAGGCAAATTCGGGCTTGTATAATTTATAGATTAGCGGCGATGCAAATGTTATCACCACAGCAACCGGCACACTCAGGTAAACCATCAGGTCGTACAAATGCTGGATACGCTTTCGGTAACGGCCGGCATCATCGCGCTTTGCATTAAGAATGGCCGGAAATAAAGATGTCACGATAACGACAGGTACAAAATTCCAGGCTTCGCTTAAAGAAGCTACGGTTGCATAGGCCCCGGCTTCCTTTACCCCCTTCATGTTCTGGATCATGATCTGGTCGATCTTCATAAACAAGGATATCATGATGCCGGATATGATAAGCGGCCACGAATAATTAAGCAGTTTTTTTGCGAGCTGCGAGTTATACGACCACTTAAACACGTCGCGTCCCTTACGCTGATAAGTGAAGTAATAGCCTATCGATATCAGCAAAAAATCAAAGGCATAGGCGTATACAAACCAGATCAATGGCATTTTGCTAAAGATCAAAACGAGTTTGATCGCTGCTGACAACAAGTTACCTCCAACCTGCACCTGCATGATGTATTTTGATTGTACCTGCGACTGGAAATAGGAATCAATAACCGTAAAGGCCTGGACTATGCCGATCATGGAAAAGATAAAAACATAGCTATAGGGGGTGCCTTTTGCAGGGTATACCTGGTATGCCAGCCACATCAGCGGAACACATAGAATACCGGCAAGTACCTTCATCCAAAAGGACGTACCTAATATTCTGTCCCGGTTTTCGGGAAAAGCATGTAACTCTTTTACTATGAATTGGTCGAGGCCAAGAGTGGCTATAGCCGAAAAGAAATAGATGTAAACGGTACCACCAAAAAGGATACCGTTTTGCCCCCTGCCCAGGTAGTTGGCGACACTGATGCCGACTATCATTTTGATGAGCAAACTCCCAACCCTGCCGACAAACAGCATCCCCGTATTTTTGAAATACTTGTCGAATGCTTCCTGGTCGAATCCGGGGATATTAGGTATGCGCATAGTTTGGGTAAAGATATAAAAAAGTGTGTTGGTCGATGGTTCATGGACTCCTGTGTTGTTCCGTTCTTTATTTTGTAACAGTTCAATAGAACACCCATCAACAAAAAAGCCAGGAAAATCTTCCTGGCTCCTGTATTCTGATGACCAATTAACCGTTCACCGGTTAACTAATCACTGTAACCACTTACTGGTTCACAAACTTCTTCGCGTTCACCTTACGGTCATTCTCATTCAGGAATATCTTGCGCATACGGATACTAACCGGGGTAACCTCGATGTATTCGTCAGCCTGGATATATTCCATCGACTCTTCCAACGAGAACTTGATAGCCGGAGCGATACGCACGTTGGTATCGCTGCCAGATGCACGCATGTTGGTCAGTTGCTTGCCTTTGGTCAGGTTGATCACCAGGTCATTATCACGGATATGCTCGCCCAAAACCTGTCCTTCATAAATATCCACACCCGGGTCGATAAAGAAACGGCCCCTGTCCTGCAATTTGTCAATAGCAAAGGCGGTAGTTTTACCGGTATCCATAGATACCAAAACACCATTCAAACGACCAGGGATAGTACCTTTCCATGGCTCATAAGCCTTAAAACGGTGCGCCATAATAGCCTCGCCGCCGGTAGCGGTTAATACGTTGTTACGCAAGCCGATGATACCGCGTGCAGGAATATCAAACTCCAGGTGCTGTAAGTCGCCTTTTGGCTCCATTACCAACAAATCACCTTTGCGTTGGGTTACCAGCTCGATCACCTTACCTGCAACGTCGCCCGGTACGTCAACGATCAATGTTTCCACCGGTTCGCATTTCACGCCGTCAATTTCCTTGATGATAACCTGCGGCTGGCCCACCTGTAACTCGTACCCCTCGCGGCGCATGGTCTCTATCAAAACAGATAAATGGAGAATACCACGACCATACACCAGGTACGAATCCGGCGACTCGGTCTCAACAACCTTCAGCGCCAGGTTTTTCTCCATCTCTTTGTACAGCCTGTCGCGTAAATGGCGCGAGGTTACAAACTTGCCTTCCTTACCAAAAAATGGCGAGGTGTTGATGGTGAACAGCATGTTCATCGTCGGCTCGTCAATTTTGATAACTGCCAGTTGTTCCGGGTTCTCAAAATCGGCAATGGTATCGCCAATGTCAAAACCTTCAATACCAACCACGGCACATATATCACCCGATTTTACTTCGGATACTTTAACCTTGCCCAAACCTTCGAAAGTGTAAAGCTCTTTTATTCTTGATTTCTGGATTTTGCCATCGCGCTTCACCAGCGATACCGGCATATTTTCCTTAATGGTGCCGCGTGCAACACGACCGATAGCGATACGGCCCACGAACGAAGAATAATCCAGCGAGGTTATCTGCATCTGCAAAGTACCTTCGGCGACTGGCGCCGGTGGTATGTTTGCTAAAATAGCATCCATCAGCGGGAATATGTTGTCCGTCGGTTTCTTCCAGTCGGTGCTCATCCAGCCTTGTTTCGACGAACCGTAGATCACTTCAAAATCCAGTTGATCTTCAGTAGCTTCAAGGTTGAAGAATAATTCAAATATCTGTTCGTAAACTTCTTCAGGACGGCAGTTTTCCTTGTCAACCTTGTTTACAACCACAATGGGTTTCAAACCAAGCGACAATGCCTTTTGGGTAACAAAACGTGTTTGCGGCATGGCGCCTTCAAAGGCATCGCAAAGCAGCAATACACCATCGGCCATTTTCAATACGCGCTCTACCTCGCCGCCAAAGTCGGCGTGACCAGGGGTATCTATGATGTTGATCTTAACATCTTTATACATAACCGAAACGTTTTTCGATACGATGGTTATACCACGTTCGCGCTCCAGGTCGTTGTTATCCAATATCAGGTCACCAGTGTCTTGTCCTTCACGGAAAATGGCACAGCTGTGTAATATCTTATCAACCAGGGTAGTTTTCCCGTGGTCGACGTGAGCGATGATCGCTATATTTCTTATTTTTTGCATGAAAATGCCGCCTCTAAATTTGGCGCAAAGGTACGCTTAATTAATGGGATATGGAAGAAAGCGTAAAGTATTAGCCGAGAAATGATTTTGCGGTAACATTGAGGTGGTTTCCGTCATTGGGCATTTGGGGGTTAGGTCGTCGGGTTGCAATGCCTAATGACAAATGGCTGATACCTTTTTGTCCGTTTGTTCCGTTCTTTATTTTGTGGAACAGGTAAGTGGAACACTACCGGAAGAAGCCGATTTTGGCTAAATCCACTTTGCTGCAATTCCTATTCCGTTGGCTGAAGCCAACGGCAATGAAACCTGTAAATTCATTGCCGTCCTATTTATGGGGCGGACCGATCTACCAATCCCCAATGACCAATCCCTAATTCCTAATGTAAGCTAACAACTCGCGTTATCTGCCATTTATTATCCCTGAACCGCCAGATAACGATAAATTTGTCGGGCTTGGATGGCGTCTCGCTTTCCACGTGATTGATGAACCGGTGCAGACCGATCTCTACCGCGCCCCAGGTGCCTATGGGGTACACCTCGATACTGCCCGGAACCAGCACCCGCGTTACTTTACCGCAGATATTGTCTTTAAGGGCCTTTAGAAGGTCTTTTTTCGAGGTCATCAGGCCGCCTTTATCGTGGTAAAACTCAATGCTATCCGAATAGATCGCTGCCTGTGTGGCCATATCACAGGTATTGTAGGCGTTAAAATAAACACTGTCCATGTGCACAATGGCGTTGTAAAGTTTTTGGTCGCTTATTTTATAAGTATAGGCATCCTGGCTTTGGGCCAATGCCGACGACGACACGGCCATAGTGATGAGCAAAGCTAAAAGTGGTGCATGTTTAAATATTTTCATATTTCCCGTTTTTAAAGTCGTAATGTTAATGTTTTGACGCAGCAAATGAAAACGACGTTACAAAGGTGATGCGTTTTGTTCCGTTCCTGGCCTGCAGGCAGGCGATGAGCGTAGCGAAGAAGCAATCTCTGAACTGTGCCAGTCATTTGTCCGTCCGTCCGGGTGTAACAATGCCTGCCGGACAGGCTGGCAATGACGGGGTGACGGTATGCTGGTGTCCGTCCGTTATTGTGTTACACTTTTATAAAACACTCCGGAACAACTGTTTCACCCTGTTAAGAACGGAACAAGCCTACCCGGAAAAAGATATGGTTGGCTTTCAATAAATTGCAGTAGTCAAAACAAATTATTCTTTATTTATAAAATTTTATCTTTATATTTGTAATGCCTGGCGCTTTACAGCCGCTTCGTCCGTCCGTCCGTTACCTTGTACCACTCCGTACCGGACGGACACCACACAAAATATAATATGCATGGCTTTCCTTCGAAAGAAAGTCAGGATCATCAGATAGTATAGATGGTTATAGGGGAGGTATTTTCTATCGCTTCGCGAAGAAAGTTTAAGCTGCTGTAAAAAATTGCAAAAGCTGCTAAGGTTAACTGTCATCAGACATTTATACTGCTACATTCACCACATTGCCATAACCACGCAGCATCAGTGTTCCGTCCGTACCGTTTAGGGTTATCACCCTACCGGACGTACGTACCACTGATAAGGAATTTGCTCCCGTAGTGCCGCAAGTTGTCCATTATTGGTACACTACTGTCACACCGGTAACGGACGGACGGACGGAGAAACAATAATTAATCGCCCCTTTGCGTGAAGGATTGAAGTGCATACCTGCCAGGTGGCTAAGGCCTTGCAGGCGTATAAACGGAAAGCCTGACCCGAGCCTGCCTGCCGGCGGGCAGGGTACGAGGGGCACGCCCGATGCCTAATGACCAGCCTTTACCTGCCAAACGCCCATACCAAAAATTTCGGCATTGCGAGGGCCCAGGTTGCTACGCTATGAGTGCCCCCAACAATTTCGAGGTATTGGATATCAGCCGGGCGGGTATAGCCTTTGGCTTCCAGTTCTTTGATCACATCAATGGTATCGTCGATGGAATCGATAATACCGTTTTTATTGCGGTCGGCGGCTTCATCTTTGGTGCCGGTTTGCAGCCAGAATTTCAAAGCGCGTTTTCCTTTGCTATCGCGAATGCTTTGGTGCATAATACGGTCGGCATCGGTGTAGCCCTTACCCAGTTCCTTACTTCGCCACCAGAACGAGCCGGAAAACACCCCCACCTTATCAAACAGCGCAGCGTTGTTCCAGGCAATATCCATAGCCGAAAGCCCACCTAACGAAAATCCCGCGAAAGCGGTAGCCTCAAAATCATCGATGCCCGTTTCTTTTTTTATAGCAGGCAAAAGTTCTTCAGTAATAAATTTGGTATAAACCCGGGCTTTGGCGCCGCGCTGCTTATAGTCGGGTTTACCGGCAATGCCGTATTCCTGCAGCCGGTCGTTACCACAATGTATGGCGGCCACGGCCACCGGTTTCAGTGCGCCGCTCTCGTACAAATTCTCCAGCGTTTCGCTTAGTTGCAGGGCGGTGGTCTCCTGCCCGTCATTCAGCAAAAGCAGGCTCATCGGCTCCGCTGCTTCACGGCCGTCGGGCAGCAGTAAAGTTATGGTAACATCCCTTTTCAGGAACTCCGATTCAATAGTTAATTCGTTTTGGGTAACGGTCATTTCGCTCACATTCCAGTTCAAATACATCGCACAAAAATCTTACAAGGGGGCAAAAATAAACTTATACGTTTACTTAAACTGAATTTGTTGAATAAATTGACAGATTGTTGTCTTTTTAAATCAAAGCATTTAACTTACATACATAAAATCCGCAGGCTTTGACAGAACAGTATCACAAATGGTATTCGCATAATTTAGGTTTGGATGTGGAGATGCTGGTGTTTGGCGACCGCGGCTATCCCGTTATTTTATTCCCGACCTCGCAGGGGCGATATTTTCAGAATAAGGACGAAGGACTTATACAGGCGGTGGAATGGTTTGTGAACGAGGGCCTGGTAAAGATATTTTGCCCAGAAAGCTTCGACTGGCTCACGTGGTACAATAAAGGCGTACACCCTGCCGAGCGTGCCCGCAACTATAATTTTTACGACAAGATGCTATACGAGGAACTGGCGCCCTGGGCCATGCACGAAACCGGCGTAAGCAAAGTAGCCACCGCCGGTTGCAGCTTTGGAGGTTACCACGCGGCCAACTTCGCACTAAAACATCCCGACCGGGTTGGGCATATGTTCAGTATGAGCGGGGCATTTGATGTGAAACAGTTTATGGACGGCGTTTACACCGACGATGTTTTTTACAACAACCCGATGGACTACCTGCCCGGCAGCAACCGGCCCGAGCTGTGGCACATGAACATCATCCTGGGCGCAGCCGAACATGATATCTGCCGCTGGGATAACGATCACTTGTCAAACATTTTAGGGCAGAAAAACATTAACCATTGGCTGGACATACGCGGCATTGGCGAACACGACTGGCCCATGTGGCGGGCGATGTTCCCGCATTATTTAAGTACGATTAAATAGCTATGAGACGTGAGATATGAGATTTGAGACAGGCTGTTTTTTTAGGATCAGGCTTTATCAAATAGACGTGAGGTTGGGGCTGTCACATAAGAGTGTCACAAAATAACGGACGGACACCATTTGGAAACTAACATTTAACCAGAACATACTATGAAAAAAATAGGCATCTTATTCGGACAGGAAAATTCATTCCCCCACGCATTTGTCGACCGCATCAATCAAAAAGGGGAAAAAGACATATCGGCTGAGTTTGTACACATCGATAAGGTGATGCAGGCCGAATCGCAGGGCTATTCGGTTATTATCGACCGTATATCGCAGGATGTGCCCTTCTATCGCGCCATGCTGAAGAATGCTGCTATTTGCGGTACAGCGGTTATCAATAACCCTTTTTGGTGGAGCGCCGATGAAAAGTTCTTCAACAATGCCCTGGCCGTTAAGATAGGTGTGCCCGTGCCTAAAACGGTTATACTGCCATCAAAGGACCTGCCCGACGATACCACGTCGCAATCGTTCCGCAACCTGGCCTACCCGCTGGATTGGGACGGGATATTCAATTATGTCGGGTTCCCGGCTTATATGAAACCGTTTGACGGCGGGGGCTGGAAAGAGGTTTATAAGATAGACAGCCTGGATGACCTTTGGCCCAAATACGACCAGACCAAACAATACGTAATGATGCTACAGGAAGAGATAATTTTTGATGATTACTTCCGCTGCTATTGCATAGGCGGCAAGCACGTGCGCATTATGCAGTACGAACCGCGCAACCCGCACCACCTGCGTTACGAGCATGGTAAAGCGCCTGCTGAAAAGAAATTGCTGGAAACGGTTAAAAACTATGTCATCAAGCTGAACAAATATTTAGGCTATGATTTTAATACGGTTGAATTTGCCATCCGCAATGGTGTTCCTTATGCTATCGATTTTTGTAACCCGGCCCCAGATGCCGAGGTAACCAGCGTGGGGCAGGAGAATTTTGACTGGGTGGTGGAAACAGCCGCCGACTATGCCATCGAGCGTGCCAAAAAACAAAAGTACGGACAGGACAACCTTACCTGGGGCGAATTTGTGCGAACGGGTGCGGCTAAAGAAGATTTGCTATCATCGGAGAAAAAAATTGAAAAGAAGGCTGGCAAAAAAGATGTGGAGACAGGGAAGATAGACCATGCCATTTCGGCCGAAGAAACGGTGAAGAAATCAGCACCCCAAAAAGCCCCGGCTAAGAAACCGGCAGCAAAAAAATGAACCTATAAGACGATGGGCCATTAACCCATCGCCATGCAACCAAACCATAACCCAATTATGAACGAATTTACCTTAGGCGTTGAAGAAGAATTCATGGTGATAGACCCGGTGACCCGGGAGCTGAAATCGCATGAGCAAAAAATTGTTGAAGGCGCCCAAAAGATACACGAGGACCAGGTGAAGGCCGAAATGCACCAGGCCGTGGTGGAGGTGGGCACACACATTTGCCGCAACACCGGCGAGGCGCGCAAGGAAGTTGGCAAATTGCGCGGTACCGTGGCACAACTGGCCGGCGATCTGGGCCTGCGTATAGGCGCGGCGGGAACGCACCCTTTCTCGCACTGGCAGCACCAGTTAATAACCGACCATCCAAGGTATTTCGAGATAGTAGATGAGATGCAGGAGGCTGCACGCTCCAACCTTATCTTCGGACTGCATGTGCATGTAGGCATCCAGTCGCGCGACCTGGCTATACACATTGCCAACCAGGTGCGCTATTTTCTGCCGCACGTTTATGCGCTATCCACCAACTCCCCTTTCTGGGAAGGACGAAACACAGGATTTAAATCGTTCCGCACCAAGGTATTTGACAAGTTCCCGCGTACCGGCATACCCGACTATTTCAGCAGTATCGAAGAATACGACCGTTATATCAAGTTGCTGGTGAAAACCAATTGCATCGACAACGCCAAAAAAATATGGTGGGACATACGTGTACACCCATTCTTCGAGACTATTGAGTTCAGGATATGCGACTGCCCCATGCTGATAGACGAGACCATGGCTTTTACGGCTTTGTTCCAGGCTTTGTGCGCCAAGCTGTATAAGCTGCGTTTGCAAAATATGTCGTTCATGACCTATAACCGGGCGCTGATCAATGAAAATAAATGGCGGGCGGCAAGGTATGGGATTGATGGAAAAATGATCGATTTTGGGAAGGAAATGGAAGTGAATACCCGTGGTTTGATACTGGAGCTGCTGGATTTTGTAGATGATGTAGTGGATGAGCTCGGCTGCCGCGATGATCTGCAATATGTACATAAAATACTGGAACACGGTACCGGCGCCGACAGGCAACTGGCAGTTTACGAGCAAAATAGTAACTTTGCCGACGTGGTGGATTATATCACCTCGCAAACTTTAAAAGGTATTTAAAAATAGATTTGAGACGTGAGATATGAGATTTGAGACCTAAACAGGCGAAAATCATCCTACACCTTGCCGCTCAAATCCAAAGAAAAATAATGATTTTGAGATAGATTGGGTTTTGAGACTTTGTACCGCGCAAATTTCTCGCATCTCACATCTCACATCTCAAATCTCACATCTCAAAAGAATGACAGATAAACCCGAAGTTAAAGTCGCGATACTGGACCTTTACGATGGCATTGCCAACGAAGGCATGCGCGGCTTCCAGGATATACTAAAACGATACAGGGAAAAGCACCAGCTTAATTTAAGCTATGGTATATTCGACGTACGCAAAAAATGCGAAGTGCCGGAGTACGACGATTACGACATTTATATCGTAAGCGGCGGCCCTGGTAGCCCGATAGACAGCGAAGGCAGTGAATGGGAAAAGAAGTATTTTAACCTGGTAGATAAGCTGGAGGACCATAACCTGTCGAACACTACACAAAAGAAACACGCTTTTTTTGTTTGTCATTCCTTTCAGCTGATGTGCCGCAAATACCGGCTGGGTGATATAAACCTGCGCCGGTCACCCTCATTTGGCGTACTGCCTGTACACATGACCAAAGCAGGGACGAGGGAACCGGTATTCGAAGGATTATCCGACCCATTTTATTCGGTCGATTCGCGTAGCTGGCAGGTAATCAATCCCGATGAAAAACGCTTTGTTGAGCTGGGTATGCAATTACTGGCCATCGAAAAAGAGCGCCCGCATGTCGATCTGCCGCGGGCTATGATGGCCATCAGGCTTAACGAGTATTTTATTTCTACCCAATTCCACCCTGAAGCCGATGCTGCCGGTATGAAAAACTGGTTGGGCAAGGAGGAGAAAAAGACTGAAGTAGTAACCGAGCACGGGCTGGATAAATACACCGAAATGCTGGAACGCCTTGACGACCCGGATAAGATAATGCATACACAAAACACCATAATCCCTAATTTTTTGGATCAGGCAGTGATGAGTTTGCAAGAAAGCCTCGCCTAAATCCTCTCCAAAAGAGAGGACTCGAAATTATTAGAACAGATTTAGAATCTCTTAACAATATGGAGTCATCAGCCAGGAAAGCATTTAACGATAATTTCACTCCTAAAAAATACCAGGTTTTTCTTGATGCTTTGAATAAAGGACTGAAAGAACCTATTGCTTTCCGCGTAGCGGAAACACCGGTTTTCCTCAGTGATGATTTCCGCGACAAGTTATTAGTCGCAGGAGAAGATATTATCAATGTCATTCTTCAACCCAATTTTAAGGAGTTAACCGAGAGGGCCATCCCCGAAAAATGGAACGTTGCAAACGAAAATGACCATCCCCATTTTATTGCTTTGGATTTTGGCGTATGCAAAGATGAACACGGTAATATCGTACCCAAGCTGATAGAACTCCAGGGGTTTCCTTCGCTTTATGGTTTCCAGATTCATCTTGCCGATACTTATCAAAAGGCATTTGAAATACCCGATAACCAGACGATCTACTTCAACCACCTGGGACGGGCGGTCTATATCGATCTGCTTAAAAAGACGATTATCGGGTCGCATCACCCCGAAGAAGTTGTGTTGATGGATGTTAATGCCCATGAGCAAAAGACCTCTGTCGATTTTTATATCACCCAAAAACTGATCGGCACCCCTGTTATTTCGCTCGAAGAGCTTATCGAACAAAACGGCAAGCTTTATTATGAAAGCCGGGGCGCTTATAAACCTATCAAGCGCATTTATAATCGCCTGATATTTGATGAGCTAGACGGTGATCCGGATATCTTCAACAAAGTAGTTGATATCCGAAAACCGCTTGAAGTTGAATGGATAACGCATCCTGCCTGGTTTTATCGCATAAGTAAGTTTACCATGCCATTCCTGAATGGGGATTATGTACCCAGGACGCAGTTTTTGCACGAAGTAAAACAAATACCGGCTGATCTGGATAAATATGTACTGAAACCTTTATTCTCTTTCGCCGGGCAGGGCGTTATTATTGATGTAAAAAAAGGAGATATCGAAAACATCAAAGATCCCGAAAACTGGATATTGCAGGAAAAAGTCAATTACGAACCTGTACTGCAGGCGCCTGACGGCGGTGTGAAAATTGAGATCCGTTTACTTTATCTTTGGCCCGATGGCGATACCAAGCCAACACTTGCTATAAATCTTGCACGCTTAAGCAGGGGAAAAATGATCGGCGTGCGTTATAACAAAGATTTTGATTGGGTTGGGGGCACTGTGGCCTTCATGCGAAAGTAAAACCTTATACTAATACGCTTGTATATTCGTATATAAGAAAGGAAAATGTAGTAAATTTGTGACATGATTTTTCAGTTGATCGTAGTAGCGTTACTTTTTGCCGCAGCGGTGTTTTACCTGGGCCGCACGATATATAAAAGCGTGTCGTCCAAAAAAAGCTGTGGCGAAAACTGTAAATGCGGAGTGGATTTTTCGAATATTGAACCGACCGGGGCTAAAAAATAAACTTAAAGCAGATATGAGATTTGAGACGTCATACTAAAAAGCCAAATCAGAATATCCTAAACTCATATCTCAAATCTATTATCTCATATCTAATAAATGGCCGATAAACAGGTTTTTCAAGCTGATACACCGGGTAGGTGGACCCGTTTTAAATGGATTAGCCGTGGAATTATCATCGTACTGGCCGCAGCCGTTGTGGCATCAGCCATAACCGTTACATCAAAGCAATACCCGTCTTTACCTAATCTTAACCCCGCACCAAAAAAATTATCAAAGGAAGAGCTTGAACAATTAAAAAGATCCACCAAGTACAGGGCCTTCAAGATCGATACCGAAAAGATCGGCATCCTGCGCAGAAACCTGCGCAGGCACCAGCTTAGGCACCCGAATAATAAAAATCGTATAAACGCTGCATTTTACCGGGCGTGGGAGCCACAGGCATATTCCTCACTGGTCGATCACATCGCAAAATTGGACATGGTGGTTAGCGAAGGCTTCACACTAACTGCCAATGCTGATACCGTTACCGCTAAAATAGACACCGGGCTAACCAACCTTAACAGGAAGTACAAAAAACCGATATTGATATCGCTCACCAACTATATCAATTATGACAACCTGCATGGCGCTTTTGATAACAAGGATCTCGACCGGATAATTAAAAGCAAGGACCTACGGACCAAATTCATCAAAAGTGTTGCCACCCAATTGGCTAAATATCGTTTCCAGGGCGTCAACCTTGAATTTGAAGATATAAAAGACCGGAACGATAAAAACTTTATCGCACTCGAAAAAGAATTTTACCACACCCTGCACCCGATGGGCTACCTGGTAACCACCAATGCCTGGCCCGAAGATGAGCAATACGACCTGAAACGGTTAGTGCAGTTTAATGATTACCTGTTCATCATGGCGATAGATGAACATAGTGAGGACAGTAACGCCGGCGATCTTTCAAATCAGCGTTGGGTAGAGGAAATACTGGATAAGGTTTGTGATAAAATACCCAGCGAAAAGGTTATCCTGACCGTGCAGGGCGGTGGCTGCGACTGGACGGAAAACAGTACCGGCAAGTCAACCAGCTATCAGCAGTCCATCAGCTATGCCCAGCAGAATGAGAGTCATATAACTTACGATCCTACTTCGGCAAACCTGCATTATACCTATTTTGACCAGGACAGCCTGGAACACACCGTCTATTTCACAGACGCAGCAACAAATTTCAACGTTATCCGCATGGCTGACGATTGGGCCACCGGTGGAATTGCTTTATGGAGGCTCGGCTTTGAAGACCCACGCTTATGGGCATTTTTCCAGAAAGACCTTTCCCTCGACTCACTAAGGAAAACAGGCATTGATATCAAGAAGCTGCAAACCGTAGGGTTGAACAACAGGATAGATTACGCCGGTGACGGTGAAGTGCTTGACCTGGTTACCACCCCCGATACGGGTCACATAAACGTAACCCTGGATACCGTTAACTATTTTGTTACCGATCAGCATTATATCAAACTGCCTACAAAATATGTAATCAAACGGTACGGATATGCACCCGGCAAAGTGGTACTGACATTTGACGATGGTCCCGACCCGGACTATACCCCGCGGATACTGGACATTCTGAAAAAAGAGAAGGTGCCGGCGGCCTTCTTCGTCGTCGGTTCCATGGCCGAGAAATACGTGCCCATTCTGAGACGCGAGTACGAAGAAGGTTACGAGATAGGCAATCATACCTACCTGCATCCTGATATATCCACCATAAGTTTACAGCGCGTAAACCTGGAACTTAATGCTACCCGGAAGCTCATCGAATCAGTTACCGGGCGTAGTACCATTTTGTTCAGGCCACCTTTCAATGCCGACGCAGAACCGCAAACGCTTGCCGAAGTTTTGCCTGTAGCCGAAAGCCGAAAACAAAGCTACATCACTATCGGCGAATCTATCGACCCCTGGGACTGGCAGCCGGGTGTAACGGCCGACAGCATCGTGGCGCGGGCAATTAAGCAAAAAGACGCCGGGTCGATGATCTTGCTGCACGATGCGGGCGGCGATACACGTGAAGAAACGATAAAGGCGCTGCCGCGCATTATCCATTATTTTAAAAGCCACGGGTACCAGTTTACCACCATTGCCGATGTATTGCATACCGATAAGGCCGAATTGATGCCGCCGATACGGGATGACGCAAATACGGGCATAATGGGTACGCTTTATGATATTTTTATTCAGGGCTTCTTTTATGGCAACTGGTTTATGCTGTATCTGTTCCTTTCGGCTATTTTCCTTGCTATCGGGCGTATCGTACTCATAGCGATATTAGCCGTCCGGCAGTATTATGAAGATAAAAAAGACAAAAACGAGCGGACGGATGAACACCTGTATCCGGTTAGTATCATCGTACCGGCTTATAACGAGGAAGTAACTGCCATTAAAACTATTCAAAGTCTTTTGCAGGTCGACTATCCCGAATTCGAGATCATATTTATTGACGATGGGTCGAAAGATAAAACTTACGAATTGGTAAATGCCTCATATGGCAACCACCCCAATGTGAGGGTACTTACCAAGCCCAACGGAGGCAAGGCGTCGGCATTGAATTTTGGCATAGCACATTCCAGGTACGATTTTGCGGTTTGTATTGACGCTGATACGCAACTAAAGAACGACGCTATTCGTCACCTGATGACCTATTTTACCGATGACGAGATAGGTGCTGTAGCAGGTACCGTTAAAGTAGGCAACGAAACAAATATCATTACCATCTGGCAGTCCATCGAATACATCACCGCCCAAAATATGGACAGGCGCGCATTCGATGTGATCAACAGTATTACCGTGGTGCCAGGCGCCATCGGCGCTTTCCGCAAGGCTGCGGTTTTTAAAGCAGGCGCTTTCACCTCCGATACCTTAGCCGAAGACTGCGACCTTACCATGCGCATATTGAAACAGGGTTATATCATAAAGAATTGTGCAGAAGCTATTGCTTATACGGAGGCTCCAGAAACCCTGAATGCTTTACTTAAACAGCGATTCCGCTGGAGCTTTGGCGTTATGCAAAGTTTTTGGAAAAACCGCGATGCGCTCTTCAACAAAAAATACAGCTTTTTCGGGATGGTGGGCATGCCCAATATCCTGATCTTCCAGATCATATTGCCATTATTTTCACCTTTGGCCGACCTGATGATGATCATAGGTTTATTTGGCGACAAACCCTGGAAAATATTGACCTATTATATTGCTTTCGTACTCATCGATTTCATAGTGTCCATAATTGCATTTAAGATGGAAAAGGAGAAGTACAGCAAACTGATCTACATCATCCCGCAGCGTTTTATCTGGCGCCAGCTAATGTATTACATCCTGTTCAAATCGATACGGAAAGCGCTAAAAGGCGAATTAAGCAGTTGGGGTGTGTTGAAACGTACAGGCAATGTAAAGGTGAAAGAAAAGGCGCTGAGTTAGGTTCAGGCCTTCTCGATCAGGCAAACAGCATAAGCGACTACACCTTCCTGCCTGCCGATAAACCCCAGTTTTTCGTTAGTCGTAGCTTTGATGGAGATATCGTCGCTGTCGATGCCCGCAGATTTGGCAATATTTGCCTGCATTGCAGCAATATGTGGATTGATCTTCGGTTCTTCCAAACAAACCATAGCGTCGATATTGCCCAGGGACCAACCTTTTTCGGATAATAACGCTATCACATGTTCTAAAAGAACAAGACTACTTATGCCCTTCCACCGGTCATCCTTATTCGAAAAATGAAAGCCTATATCACGCAGGTTGGCCGCGCCTAACAATGCATCACAAATAGCATGCAGTAATACATCCGCATCAGAATGGCCGAAGGCGCCGGAATGATGTTCAAGATTTACACCGCCCAAAACAAAAGGATGCCCTGTTTTTAACTGATGTACGTCAAAACCAAAACCTACCCTTATTTTACTCATTATTTTTTTGTGGACCCAAAGTTAGCCATTAAAGTGAATCGCAGTGTATTGGCTAACGGACTATTTTGCTGGCTGGCGGCAATGTAGGCGAAATCGAAGGCAAAAATATCATATTTAAACCCTGTGCCGATTGTAAAATAATGAAGGCCGCCTTTGTTGGGGTTTTCATAAAAATAACCTGCCCGCAACGCAAATTGCTTGTTGTACCAATACTCAACGCCCGGCGAAATGGTGAACTCCTGCAGCTCTTCGCTAAAACCTCCCGGGGCATCAGTAAATGACCCGAAAATACCTGCTGGAACAGAAACATTATCGTCTTTGCCCTTGATGATATTACCGTCAGCATCGCGAATAGGCGGTGTAGGTACCAGTAGCTTGTTAAAATCGAGTGCGAAAGTGAATTGGTTATACTCGTCCAGGTTTATAGTATTGGCAATGCCGAATTTCCAGTTAGTAGGGAGGAAATATTTGGTGCCATTATCAGTATAGCTGATCTTCGAACCAATGTTGGAGATATTGGTGCCGAAAGAGAACGTGGCATTGTTGCCAAACTCCTGTATTTGTTTGGTGTAAAATAAAGAAACGTCGGCGGCTATCGCATTACCCGCCTTAACTTGCTGTCCCGATAAGAACGAACCATTAGCAAGACTTGAATGGATATAACGCAGAGTAAGGCCCAATGAGAATTCGTTGCCAAATTTACGGGCGAACGAGCCATCTATTGAAAATTCATTTGGCGTATAAGTACCCAACGATTGCTGGCTGGCGTCCGTCAACTCGATCGATCCCAGGTTAAAGTAGCGCATCGAGGCGCCAAAAGTATTCCTGTCGTCCAATTTGTGAGCGTAAGCGATATAAGAAAGACTTACATCGGGCACAAGGTTGCGCAACCATGGGCTGTATGATGCTGAAAGGTCATCCCCGCCATCTAAAAACGCCAGTTTAGACGGGTTCCAGAAATTTGCATTTACATCTGGCGACAGCGCTACGCCAGCCTCGCCCATCGCGCCCGAACGCGAATCAGGTGTTATTAAAAGGAACGGAACTGCAGTAGGTATCTGCGACGAATTACTACCATTTGTATTAGTGCCTCCCTGGCCAACAGACTGAGCATAAGCTGCAACTGGCAGCGATAATCCGATAGATAAAACAAGGCTCCAGGCTCTTGAGTTGAAAAACTTCATTGTTGCAATTTAGCGTTAAAATTCAAAATATTTGCTTTTCATAGATAACACATTTTCATGTGGCTTAATATAAAGAAAGTCAAATATTTATAGACGTGAGTTAATAAAAGTAATATTTGTGTAACTCAATGGCGGGTTTTACGTTTAAAGCCAAATAAAGGTTTATCCTTTTTCTGAATTTAATACACAAACTGGGTTTAATTATTAATTCATTTTTTTTAGCTTTACACATCAAATTACGAGTAAAAATATGAGAATGCTTTTTACGAGAACTGTTTTACTGCTTACCGGGGTTGGATTTATCCTAACCAGTTGCAGTAAGCGTGAGGTTTCACAAAAAACGGGCATAGCTTACAATGATAAGAACAACGGAGGCTATGAGCGTTTCAGGCAGTCACATCCTGCCCCCGGGCCGGGCCTTATCCCTATTGAGGGCGGCACCTTTGTGATGGGCGGTAGCGCTGACCAGGATGTGACCTATGACTACAATAATGTTCGCCGCCGGGTAACCGTACCTTCATTCTATATGGATGAAACCGAGGTATCAAATCAGGATTGGCTCGACTATATGCACTGGATAGGTATTACCTTCCCAGATGATCACAAACTTTACTATGATGCCATACCCGATACTTTGGTTTGGCGCAGGCCTTTATCTTACAACGATCCGTATGTAGAAAACTATTTACGTCACCCGGCATTCCAGGATTATCCTGTTGTTGGTGTAAGCTGGGACCAGGTTCAGGAATATTGCACCTGGCGTACCGACCGGATGAATGAAAATATATTACGCGAAAAAGGTATAATGTTAAGCTGGAAAGATGCTGCAGGCGGCGGCAAAGGAAAGGCTACTGCTGCTGCGGGCAAACCGGCAAATAAGGACCCATTCAATACTGATATTTACCTGAACGGACAGTATAAGGGCGCAGGCATTGATGGCAAAAAAATGATCGTCGACATTAGCCCAACGGCCAAAGCTGCAACAGGTGCCAATGGCAAAGCAGGTGGTAAAATTCTGAGACCGGCTCGCATAGAGGATGGTATTTTGAAACAAAGATACCGCCTTCCGTCAGAAGCTGAATGGGAATACGCAGCTTTATCCCTTATTGGCAATACAGAGTTCGAAAACATCGATAATAATAAAGTTTATCCATGGAATGGCCTTGGTGTACGTTCAGCCAAACAAAAAACCCGCGGCCTGATAATGGCAAACTTTAAACGCGGCGAGGGTGATAATACCGGTGTTGGTGGTTACCTGAATGATAAAGCGGACATCACCGCGCCTGTTAGATCGTATCAGCCAAATGATTTTGGTTTGTACAACATGGCGGGTAACGTAAACGAATGGGTTCAGGACACTTACCGTCAAACTTCATTCGAAGAATTTGAGGACTTCAATCCGTTCCGCGGGAACGAGTACAAGGACAAGCGTATGGCTGACCCTAACAAGGGCCTGTTTGCAAAAGATAAATATGGCAAACCTATCCTGGATCCATCCAAATCAAATAAGAAAGCTACTTATGAAGAGTTGCTGGCACGCCAGCAGGCAGCGGCCAATGGCGGTAACGCCACGGGTGCAGCAAATACAAACCCGGCAAACCCTAATCCTGTTGCCGGTAATCCATTGGCAGGCAAGCCTTACAATCCTGACTTCAGGGGCGCTGCCGACTCGGTTAACATGACACTTTATGGTACAACTACATTAGTTAACGACAAATCGAAAGTATATAAGGGCGGTTCGTGGAATGATATGGCTTACTGGCTGAATCCTGCTACCCGCCGCTTTATGGACGAAGATGAATCAAGCGCCGAGGTTGGTTTCCGTTGCGCCATGACCATGGTGGGCGCACCTGAAATAAACCCATCGGGCAAACCCCACTACAGTATAAAGAAACCTAAAACATATAAAGCTAAATAAGTTCTGCTTTTTAATATAAAAGGCGCCCTGCAAACAGGGCGCCTTTCTTTTTTACGCTAACTCCAGGTGATTACCTAAAAAACGATCAAAACCTGTCCCTTTTCTACCTTATCACCCGCCTTGATCTTTAATGTTTTAACGGTCACATCAGCCGGTGATTTAATAATGTTTTCCATCTTCATTGCCTCCAGCACAAACAGGTTATCTCCTTTTTGTACCTGGCTCCCTTCGTTGACAAATACCCTCAGCACCATGCCCGGCATAGGCGCCTTTACTTCGCTCACCTTTGCGCTGTTAAGTGCACTCATCCCCAGCTTATCCAGCAGCAGATCATATTGATCCTTTGCTGTTACCGTGTAAACGTTTCCGTTAACTTTGATCTCTGCGGTTTTTGATTCTTTATCAAAGTTTACTACCTCTACGTTATATGATCGAAAATCACGAATGATATGAAATATAGACTCGTCAAGCTGCCTTACATCCGTTGCCTCATCTTTATTATTTACCAGTAACTTTTCGTTCTTTTGTTCAACCGCGTAATCGTACTTGTCGTTGACTTTTATTTTGAGCATAAGTGTTTGTTAGAGATCAGAGATCACGCAAATCTCCGCGTTATCTTTAAATAGGTTTTTTTGATATTAAGTATTCAGGCTGCAATATAAGTGATCTGCACATACTATTCACTGGTCACCAATTAACTACTGTGTCAAGGCATACTGCACCATGTTGGCGCCCATTTTTAGCGCTTTAATTCGTATTTCCTGGGTATCGCCCGGGTAGGTCCCATAATCTTCCCATCCATTGCCCAGATCGCATTCGTAGTCATAAAAACAAACCAGGCGCCCCTTATATATCAATCCAAAACCCTGCGCGCGTTTACCATCATGCTCATGGACTTTTGGCAACCCGTTGGGGAAATCATATTTCTGATGATAAATTGGATAGTTAAGCGGCAATTCAACAAAATCCAACTCAGGAAAAACCTTTTTCATTTGCGGCCGGATAAACTGGTCGAGGCCATAATTATCGCAGATATGAAGGAACCCGCCGCCAATTAAATATTTACGCAGGTTTTGAGCTTCCTGGTCCGAAAAGATAACGTTGCCGTGCCCCGTCATAAAAATGAAAGGGTAATTGAAAAGCTGGGCGCTGCCAACTTCCACCACCTCATCTTCAGGCTGGAAATTCGTTTTAAGGTTCTCGTTGCAAAATTTGATAAGGTTGGGCAATGCAGTGCGGTCGCCGTACCAGTCGCCTCCCCCATTATATTTAAGTCTGGCCATTTTATATGCAGGCGCATTAAACCTGCTAAGGCCTAAAAGTGTCAGTATAGCTACGGCCCATAATGCTTTCATATGCGGTTTAAAAAGTTTATCTCGAAGCAGGCTTCTAATGCAGCCGTCTCAGTTCTTAAACGACTATTTCCTAAAGTTATGGCTTTGAAATCATTTTTTATAGCATCCCTTATTTCCTGCGGACTAAAATCCCCTTCTGGTCCGATCAGTACAAGATATTTGCCAAGAGGTTTGATCAGATCTTTAAGATCCGATTTATCTCCCGGCTCACAATGTGCGATCAGTCTTTGTCCGTCAAACGGAGATGAAAGAAATTTATTTAGGGCTACCGGTTCGTTGAGTTTCGGGTGCCATGCTTTAAGCGACTGTTTTATAGCCGAAGTAATGATCTTATCAAGCCGGTCGGTGCGGACTTCTTTTCTTTCTGATCGCTGACAAATGATCAGTGAAATTTCATCGATACCTATCTCTGTAGCTTTTTCTAAAAACCATTCGATTCGTTCGATATTTTTTGTTGGGGCAACGGCAATGTGCAGGTAATGATTTCTTCTATTCGGGTCAGGTGCTACCGTCAGAATTTGCAGCTGCGTGCGCTTGGGATGGGCATCTTTGATCGTCGCGGTGTAAAAGTTTCCTTTCCCGTCTATTAGCTGCACCTTGTCACCGGTTTGCAGGCGCAACACCTTTACGCAATGCTTGCTTTCCTCTTCATCAAGGTAATGTGTTGAAGATGCAGCATCAATTCCAGGTGTATAAAAAAGTTGCATCCGGGAACGGGTTTAATGAAGATCGACGGTGTCTTCTTCGTTAAGCAGCAATTCGAGCTTTACCGATTCTATATTCTGATCCGATTTTTTTAGAATGGTGATATTATACCCGTTGGCTTCTGTCTGCTCACCAACATCAGGTATCTTTCCAAAAATATCACCCAGCCATCCGGAAACTGTGTCGTAGTCGCCATCTTCAGGCAGGTCATGCGGTAAATGGCTGTTCACATCATAGATAGGTGCAAGCGCATTTACTATGAATTCCGTTTCATTCACTTTTTCAACAATAGGTTTTTCCTCATCGTACTCATCCTGTATATCGCCAACCAATTCTTCTACTATATCTTCCAGGGTCACCATGCCGGCTGTCCCGCCAAATTCGTCCAGTACAATAGCTATCTGGATCCGTTTCAGCTTCATCTCGGCCATCAGGTCGTTTATCTTTTTGGTTTCAGGGATAAAATATGGCTTTCTGATAATATCCTTAAGCTGGAATTCCTTTTTATAAGCAAGCAGTGGCAACACATCCTTGGCATGTACTATGCCTACTATCTTATCTATGGTATCTTCGTAAACCGGTATCCTTGAGTAGCCCTCGGCTATAAGCAGTTCTATCAATTCGTCCTGGTTGGTATCCACCTCAACGCCCGATATTTTAGTACGGGGCACCATGATATTTTTTACCACGCGTTCGTTAAAGTCGAATACATTCTGAATAAGCTCATGCTCGGTCGAGTCGATAACCCCGGTTTCCATACCCTGTTCAAGCAGGTATTGCAATTCCTCCGAACTATGGTGTGCCTCGCTCCCGGGTGCAGTGTTTACTCCAAATAGTCCCAGGATGAAATTGGCGAAGCCGTTTAAGAGCCAGATGAACGGTCTGAAAACCACAAAGAAGAACCTCAAAGGAACCGATACGGTCATAACCGTTCGTACCGACTTTTGTATAGCGAGCGATTTCGGCGCCAGTTCTCCAAATACAATATGAAGAACGGTGATAGATATAAACGCCACCACATGGCTTATGTCGATAATCAGTACGGAATGGATGTTCAACCCAAACACAGAGAACAGCTTCCACATTAACTTGGTTACCACGTCCTGCCCAAACCAGCCCAAACCAAGTGATGCGATGGTGATCCCCAATTGCGTGGCGGCCAGGTAGCCATCCAAATTCCCCATAATGCCTTTGGCCACCTTAGCCGTCCGGCTACCGGATTTTGCCTTGATCTCGAGCTGCGAACCCCTTACGCGCACCATAGCAAATTCGGCGGCAACAAAAAAACCGTTCAGCAGAACCAGGAATAGGGTAAGAAATATATAGTAACCGTTAATTTCTAAATCTGCGGGGTTCATTGATCAAGTTATTGGTACGAAGGGAAAGTAGATTTATACAGCTCCAGACTTTCCAGTATCACTTTTTGCGCATAGCGCTTTCCGAGCAAATGCTCTATGGTCACATTCTTACCTTCCAGCTTTTTATAGTCCTGGAAAAAACGAACGATCTCTTTCATTGCATGCGGCGGTAATTCGTTCAGATCATTGATATAGTTTACCGACATGTCATTTTTTGCTACCGCAATGATCTTATCATCCTGCTCACCGTTGTCCACCATGTGCATTACACCGATAACTTTGGCTTCGATAATGGACATCGGGAACACATCCACAGAACACAGCACCAATATATCAAGCGGATCATGATCGTCGCAATAAGTTTGGGGTATAAAACCATAATTTGCCGGGTACATTACCGACGAAAACAAAACGCGGTCGAGTTTTAATAGTCCCGAATCCTTATCTATTTCGTATTTAGCTTTGGAACCCTTGGGTATTTCTATTACTGCATGAACGATATCAGGTATACTGTCGCCCGGTGATACCTGGTGCCAGGGATGTTGTGTACTCATTATTAATTCTTTATAGATAGTTATGTGTCTTCATTACCTGCTTCCGTGTTAACAAATTTTCGCCTTATATAAGCAAAAATAAGCGGCGCTGTGGTAATTAATATTAATCCTAATACAACATATTTGAGATAATACTTAATTTCTTCGGGATATCTTCTCCCGAGGAAAAAACCCGTCAAAGTTAATGTGCAAACCCACATTATGCTGCCAATAAAGTTGTACAGCGTGAATTTTTTGACATCCAGCTTAACAACACCTGCAAAGATAGGGGCAAAAGTTCTAATTATCGGGAAAAATCTCCCTAAAACCAAAGCCATGCCACCATATTTGGCATAAAACTCCTCGGCCATGGTTACATAACGTTTTTTGAAGAATAATGATTCGTTGCGTTTAAATAAAACCGGCCCGGTACGGTAACCAAACCAATAACCAGTATAATTACCCAAAACACCGGCCGCTATAAGCGACAGCACCAGTACTGAAATATGCATATCAAGTACCCCGGTTGCACAAAGTAGGCCGGCCAATACCAGCAGGTAATCGCCGGGCAAAAAGAACCCGAAGAACAAGCCGGTTTCGGCAAATACTACAATAAGCAAAAGGAAAAATCCGCCCTTACTGATAATGGAGCGCGCGTCTGTCAGATTTTGAAGATGTTCCCAGAATTGTTCCATTCACGATCACCGTAAAACTACTAATATAAAATGAATTAATTAGCAGTATGCTTACGGATTAAATGAGGTTTGCTATAAAGCCCGGGTACACACCGATAGCTATCGTAAGTATGGCGGACAGACCAAGTACGAAGGTAAAATAACCGGGTACGGTAAGTTCCTCCCGCTCGCTGCTGCGGAAATACATAGAAATGATAACCCTGAAATAATAGAAGATACTGATGATAGCATTTACCACAGCGAGAATAACCATGGTGGTTTGGTATTGAGACAATGCCCCGGAAAACACAAAGAACTTACCGATAAACCCAGCGGTAAGTGGTATACCCGCCAACGAAAGCATGGAAATGGTCAGCACTAAGGCAAGGAAAGGATTCCGTTTACCCAAACCGTTGAACGCTTCGAAATTATCCGTACCAGCTTGCTGCTGAACCAGGATCAAGGCACCGAAAGCTATAATTGAAGCTATCGAATATGCGGTAGAGTATACAAAAACGGCGTTAGCAGAAGTTGACCCAAGTGCCACAATGGCAAACAGTAAATACCCCGCATGCGAAATACTAGAGAACGCCAGCATCCTTTTGAAGCTTTGCTGGTACAGGGCCGTAATGTTACCTATGAATAATGTAATAATGGTGATCACCAGCAACACCGGCATCCAGAAGTCGGACAGCGGTGCAAAGCAAATAGAGAACAGCCGGAGGAAAGCGGCAAAGGCAGCCGTTTTAGCAACAGTGGACATAAAGGCCGTAATCAGCGTTGGCGATCCTTCATAAACGTCCGGTGTCCAAAAATGGAACGGTGCTGCGCCGACTTTAAAGCACAATCCCACAATGATCAGCATAATACCTACATAGAACATCGGGTCGATCTTTTGCTGGGCCAGAACCCATTTATGTATAACATCCAGGTTAAATGAACCTGAAGCGCCATAGATCAATGCTATACCAAACAGGAGGAAGCCAGTAGAAAATGCTCCCATCAGGAAGTATTTCAGGGCCGCTTCATTGGACGCAAAATCGCTTTTTTTGATACCCGCAAGGATATACAAACTT
The DNA here is from genome assembly GCF_007971025.1 of Mucilaginibacter ginsenosidivorans. NCBI lineage: Bacteria > Pseudomonadati > Bacteroidota > Sphingobacteriia > Sphingobacteriales > Sphingobacteriaceae > Mucilaginibacter > Mucilaginibacter ginsenosidivorans. Next base: position 168,638 of record NZ_CP042436.1, read on the forward strand.
ACCGACATGATCTCGATGCCCACAAAAAGCATTGTCAGGTTGTAATAGGATACCATTACAATAATACCGGCCAGCGAGAACAGGATAATGGCATAATATTCGGCAACATGGCTGCTTATTCTTTCAAAATATTCTTTGGAAAGCAGGAGTATAAATGCCGTAGAAATTACGGTGATTGAGGAAAACGCCACCGAAAAGTTATCGAAACGCATCATACCATGGTATATCGGCAGTGCACTGTTAGTTTTTGTCCATGCAGCTACCGCAAGTGCCAACGCTCCGAGTAATCCTACTATAGTAACCGGCAATAAAGCGTTTTTGGCCTTAAATAAGCCCAGGTACAACACCAATATTGGCAGAACAGATAGTAATATTAAGGTATTCATCCTTCTTTAATTTCTAAATTTAGGGTTTAACAGATCCTAAATGATTGTGTACTGTATTAATTAAATTGTTCACGGCTGCTTCGGACACGTGCAAAACAGGCTGCGGGTAAACACCTATCGCTATTATCAAAACGCAAATTACCCCCAGCACTACTATTTCCGAACCGCTTATATCGGTGAAAGTTGCCGTCAGTGCATTGGTCTGCCCCTGCATTACTGCCTTATACATGCGCAACATATACACAGCGCCAAATATCATTGTCAGGCCTGCAATAGCTGCCATCCAAATGTTATACTGGAACACACTGTTCAGCAACAGGAACTCACCAATAAAACCATTGGTAAGTGGTAAGGCCACCGTGCCGAGTGTTACGATAAGAAAAGCAATGGCAAACTTAGGCGCCACTTTGGCTATACCACCCAACTGATCGAGCTCGCACGTATTCATTTTACGGCTGATGATATCCCATACAATGAATAAACCAACAACGTTGATACCATGATTAAGCATTTGTATCAATGCGCCCTGCAGAGCTTGTGTGGTCCACAAAAATGAGCTTTCCCCTTTGCTGAATGTGAACAACGCAGCAGCTATCAAACCAACGTGCGCAATGGATGAATAAGCCACCAGGCGTTTGCCGTCTTTTTGCTTGAATGCGATAACAGAAGCGTATACAATGCCGATCACCGATAACACAATTGCCATAAATCCCCAATGCTGTACACCAAGTGGCGCTATAGGGATAAGCCAGCGGATAACGCCATAGATACCCATCTTTAGCATGATACCCGAAAGCATCATGGTACCGGCTGACGGCGCTTCCGTATAAGTATCGGGCTGCCAGGTATGGAAAGGGAATATTGGCATCTTTATGGCAAAAGCCAGGAAGAAAGCCCAGAATATCCAGCCCTGGTGGTGAGCATCCAGCTTAAGGTCATAAAAATGCGCTAAGTCATAAGTGGAGGCCGGGTCTTGCATATGTAAGTAGATGATGCCCAACAGCATAAACAACGAACCTGCAAACGTGTAGATAAAGAACTTGATGTTAACTTTTATACGGTTCTCGCCACCCCACATCGCGCAAATAAAATAGATCGGTATCAAAGCGGCCTCCCATCCAACATAGAATAAAAAGCCATCGAGCGCCGTAAATACTGTCAGCAGGCCGGCCTGCATAAATAGTATCAGCGCATAAAACACATGCGCGCTTTTGTATTGATTTTTAAAAGTAGAGAGAATAATAAGAGGCACCAGCAACGTGGTCAATATCACCATGATCATGCTGATACCATCGATACCTGCTGTAAAGTATATCCCGGCTTTGGGTATCCAGGGTGCGCTTATAGAAAATTGCGTAGATGCATCCGGTACAAATTTAGCCAGGAATATACCCGCAACAACCAGTTCGGCTACCGCGAAGGTTAGCGCCGCGTATTTCGCGGCTTCTCCTTTGATGAATAAAACAACAAGTGCTGCAACAACCGGTAAAAAAAGTAAAATACTAACTGTCATTTTTTATCTGTAACGCTTATTGTTATATCTTGACTAAACTGTATACCAGGATGGCAATAATGCCGATAACCATCATGAAAATATAGAACCCAACATTGCCTGCCTGCAACAACCGCAAACCTTTGCTCGATCTTACGGATAATTTACCCAGACCGTTAACAATACCATCGATGGCAAGCAGGTCGACAACCTTATAGAAGAAAACCGATAACCCATCCAATGGCTTCCTTATCAGGAAATCATATATCTCATCTACATAAAATTTATTATACGACAGGCTAACCAATCCGGGACGTTCTTCGCTGTCTGCCGCCGGCACATGATTGTTTTTCACATAACGCATATAGGCATAGATCAGCGCCAGCACCGCACCCGCTACCGAAGCGATCATCAGTGTGATCTCAGTCGACTCCACGGAGCTTGCCTTAGGCAATAATTTTGCCGATTCTTCAAATACCGGCGCAAGCCAGCCTTCGAGCCAATGGTGGCCACCAAGCGTTTCCGGTACACCAATAAAACCACCCACAATAGAAAGCACAGCAAGAACGATCAAGGGAATGGTCATGGTTGGAGGTGATTCATGCAGATGGTGCTCCTGCTCTGCTGTCCCGCGGAACTTACCATAAAAAGTAAGATACAGCATCCTGAACATATAGAACGACGTGAACATTGCTGTAATAACACCTATCACATACATGCCTTTGTTATGCAGGTAAACCTGCCCCAATATTTCATCCTTCGAGAAAAAGCCGGCAAACGGCGGTATGCCCGAAATGGCTATCGTACCGATAAGCATGGTTATGAAGGTGATCTTCAATTTACCCTTCAGGCCGCCCATTTTACGCATGTCCTGTTCGTCACTCATGGCGTGGATAACAGAGCCCGCGCCTAAGAATAACAGCGCTTTAAAGAACGCATGGGTAAGCACGTGGAAGAAAGCGCCTGTGTATGCGCCTACTCCCAAACCTAAAAACATATAGCCTAATTGTGATACCGTTGAGTAAGCCAGCACCTTTTTAATATCTGTTTGCGATACCGCTATCAGCGCTGCGAATGTTGCCGTGGCAAGGCCCACTATGGCGATGATCTCCATTGTCAGCGGCGCAAGTGTAAATAAGATGTTCGAACGGGCCACCATATAAACACCAGCCGTAACCATTGTAGCAGCGTGTATCAGGGCCGACACAGGTGTAGGGCCTGCCATCGCATCGGGCAGCCATGTAAATAATGGCAACTGTGCCGATTTACCCACAGCACCGATAAATAACAAAATAGTGATCAAAGTGAACGGCACACCCTGGGTGGTTGCCGCTTTTGGAAAAATATCGGCGTAAGCAGCGCTCCCGAAATAATTGATCAATACGAATATACCGATAATAAAACCAAGGTCGCCGATACGGTTCATGATGAATGCTTTCTTAGCGGCATCTGCATAAGCAGGGTTAGAGTACCAGAAACCGATAAGCAGGTACGAACAAAGGCCTACGCCCTCCCAACCTATAAACATTACCAGGTAATTGGAGCCCATTACAAGCAAAAGCATGAAGAATACGAACAGGTTGAGATAAGCGAAAAACTTACCAAAACCTTTATCGTGGTGCATATAACCTACCGAATACAAGTGTATCAAAAAACCCACGCCGGTTATGATGAGCATCATCAGCACACTCAGCCTGTCCACCAAAAACGAAAACGAAACTTTAAACGCGCCCAGGTCGAACCAGTTAAATAAATTCACTTCGATACTTCCACCATTGCTTACCTGCATAAATGCGCTGACACTTAAAGCAAATGAAGCTAAGATTACAGCACTGCCGATGAAGCCAATAACGTTTTTAGGCAAAACATTGCGGCCAAGCCCGTTGACCAGGAAACCAGCTAAGGGTAGTATTGGAATAAGCCAGACGTAATTATCCATTTTTTATAATTCTCAGCCTCTTGTCCCCTAAAGGGAAGAAAGCATTTTGTTATTTTTAAATTCATTTCCACCAGGTTCCTCCCCCTTTCAGGGGGCCGGGGGGCTACCACTTCAACCTGTTCAGAACATTGATATCCACCGAATTGGTATTGCGGTAGATCATCACAATGATCGCAAGGCCCACAGCCACTTCGGCCGCTGCCAGCGCCATAATGAAAAACACGAAAACCTGCCCGTTTGGGTCACCATGATAAACCGAAAAAGCAGTAAGTAACAAGTTTACAGCATTAAGCATCAACTCAACCGACATAAAAATGATGATCGCATTTCTGCGGATCAGTACACCTATAACCCCTATCGAAAAAATGATAGCGCTTAAAATGATGTAATGATTGAGTGGTACCGTTTTTACGGCATTAAAAAAACTTTCCATTACGCAGTGGTTTTTTTATCTCGTGTAGCCAGCAGCACCGCGCCTACCATTGCCGAAAGCAGCAGCAGCGACGATATCTCAAATGGCAATAAAAATTCATTAAACAATACTTTCCCAAGGTTTTTTACAAGACCCAGGTCGGGGTTTTTAAGTACAACAGGCTCGGCTATGCCTACCTGCCTTAATGCAGCAATGATGACAAGCATCAGGCATCCGCCCCCTAATACCGCGGCTATCTTCACCATGTTCGATTTAACCGGCTCCGCATCCTTATTGAGATTGATGAGCATCAGCGTATACAGGAACAGTACCAGGATGGCTCCCATGTAAACAATAAAGTTTACGATAGCCAAAAACTGAGCGTTAAGCAATACGTATTGAATGGTGAAGGTGAAGAAGGTTAATATCAGGTAAAGAATACTGTGCACCGGGTTTTTTGCAGATATAACCAGTACTGCGAACAGTATGGACAAAAATGCGATAAAGTAAAATATACTCATTTCTATTATTTACAATATAACCCTGTCCCAAAAGTGAGGCAAAGTTATAAACTTCTTTTATTGATTTAAGGGTGCCTCCACTAATTTATCCTTACCATATATAAAATCCTTTCGCAGGTAATCTGCCGGAACAATATCTCCGTCAAGGTATATCGCTTCTTTCGGGCAGGCTTCTTCGCATAACCCACAGAATATACAGCGTAGCATATTAATCTCGTAAACGGCCGCGTATTTTTCTTCGCGATACAGGTTCTCCTCGCCTGGTTTACGTTCTGCCGAGATCATAGTGATCGCTTCAGCGGGGCATGATAATGCACACAAGCCGCAAGCTGTGCAACGTTCGCGGCCGTGCTCATCACGTTTCAGCGAGTGCATGCCCCGGAAATTTTCGGAAAACTCCCGTTTCTGTTCAGGATAACGAACAGTTACGTCCTTCCTGAAAAAGTGTTTTATCGTGATCGACAAGCCCCGCAGTATCGCGGGCAGATATATTCGCTCCCAAAAGTTAAGGGGCTTTGACTCTATTATTTTCCGCTTACCGGTTAATGATTCCATTCTCTTTGCTCCTTTACTTTATAAAAGTCATCACTATACCCGTTATTACAATATTTGCTATTGCAAGGGGTATCAGCGTCTTCCACCCAAGGTCCATCAACTGGTCATAACGGAAACGCGGCAATGTCCAGCGAACCCACATGAAAAAGAAGATGAAGAAAAATATCTTAATGAAAAGCGCCACTACGCCAAGTATCGTTACCCAGTTTTCGGCCAGGCCAAGATGGTGCATATATGGGAAATTGTACCCGCCGAAATAAAGCGTAGCCATTACCGCCGACGAAATGAACATGTTGATGTATTCGGCAAACAGGTAAAAACCCAGTTTCATGGATGAATATTCGGTATGGTAACCGCCTATCAGCTCAGTCTCGCACTCCGGCAGATCGAACGGCGCACGGTTGGTTTCGGCAAAGGCGCATACGATGAATATCAGGAAACCGAGGGGCTGGTATACAATGTTCCAGTGCCAGCCATGCTGCTGTGCCGCTATTTCCTTAAGGCTCAATGTACCCGTGGTCATCAGTAAAGCGATGATGGATAGGCCCATCGCAATTTCGTAGCTGATATTCTGCGATGCAGCACGGATAGCGCCCAATAATGAATATTTGTTATTGGATGCCCACCCGCCTATCATAATGCCATAAACACCCAGCGACACCACCCCGAAGATATAAAGCACACCTACGTTGATATCGGTTACCTGCAGTGGTATCCTGTGGCCGCCTATAACAAGTGTCTCGCCCCATGGAATAACAGCCGACCCAATACAAGCCGTCATGATAGCCAGCGACGGACCAACAATGAACAGGAACCCGTTCGAGGTGGTTGGTATGATCTCCTCTTTCATGAACATTTTAGCACCGTCGGCCAGCGGCTGTAATATGCCGAATGGCCCGGCACGATTGGGGCCCACCCTGTCCTGCAAAAAAGCAGCTATTTTGCGTTCCGCATAGGTCGAGTACATGGCGATCAGCAGGCTGACCAGGAATATGATCACGATCAGGGCGAATTTTATCAATATATCAGTCGTTCCCATTATAAGCGAGTCTCCCTTTCAAATTGTTCCTTATTTGCTTCCTGCAAAAGCGGGTTGGTTTTTACAACCGGCAGCGGGTGCAGCATTTCGTAATGGTTGGCGCTTTGTACCGACCAGTTAGCCACCTTCCGCGGACCTTCGATAACCCAATCGCTGGTTTTCTTTTTGTCGAAACGGCAGGTATTACAAATAAACTCTTCCACCTCGCCGTAAACGTCCTTACGGGCAGTCACCCGCAATACATCTTCGCCTTTATACCAAAGGGTCACTTTGCCATTACATTTTTCATGATCGCAATCGCGGTGTGCCTCAACCGGCTTGGTAAACCAAACCCGATTTTTAAAGCGGAAGGTCTTATCAGTTAAAGCACCTACCGGGCAAACGTCTATCACGTTTCCCGAAAAGTCATTATCAACTGCTGCCTGGATATAAGTAGATATTTCAGAATGATCGCCACGGTTCAGTATCCCGTGTATGCGGTGGTCAGTTATCTGGTCGGCAGTAAATACACAGCGGTAGCAAAGTATGCAGCGCGTCATGTGTAATTGTATCTTGTCGCCTATATCTATCTTATGGAATGTACGGCGGTCAAACTCGTAACGGGTTTTGGCTGCGCCATGCTCAAAGCCGAGGTTTTGCAGATCGCACTCTCCTGCCTGGTCGCATATCGGGCAATCCAGCGGATGGTTTATCAGCAACATCTCCACTACGCCCTTGCGCGCCTCAATTACCTCAGGCGAAGTGAGGTTTTGTACTTCCATACCATCCATTACGGTAGTACGGCACGATGCTACCAGTTTCGGCATCGGGCGCGGGTCCTTTTCCGAACCCTTGCTTACCTTAACCAAACAGGTTCGGCATTTACCGCCGCTGCCTTGTAACTTGGAATAATAGCACATGGCAGGTGGAACAACATCGCCACCTATCTGCCTTGCAGCATTAAGGATGGATGTTCCGGGTTCTACCTCAACGGGAATGCCGTCTATTGTTACTTTCATTATTAGCCCCCTCTGAATCTCCCCCTGTTGGGGAGACTTTTGGATTTTTGTTTTGATAATAAATATGTCCTTCACAAAGCCCATCGGTTACTACCTGATGGACAAAGTTGGTTAAGCTGCTGTCTCTTCTTTCTTTGGCAACGGATCAGCGTAATGTGCCAGCCCGTAATTCCGTGTTGTTGCTTCAGAAGCATGGGTAACATGCCATTCAAATTCGTCCCTGAAGTGGCGTATGGCGCTGGCTACCGGCCAGGCTGCCGCGTCGCCCAAAGGGCAGATCGTATTTCCTTCTATCTTTTTCGATACGTCAACCAGCAGGTCCATATCGCTCATTTTCCCGTGACCATATTCCAGGCGATGTAATACTTTTTCCATCCATCCTGTTCCTTCGCGGCATGGCGAACATTGCCCGCAGCTTTCATGATGATAGAAACGGGTAAAGTTCCAGGTATTTCTAACTATACACTGATCTTCGTCAAAAGCGATAAAACCACCCGAACCCATCATGGTGCCGCTCACAAATCCGCCATCAGCTAATGATTCATAGCTCATCAGGCGGGGCTCGTTGTTAATCGTTTTTAAAAACAGGTTAGCGGGTACAATCGGAACAGATGAACCACCGGCTACAACAGCTTTCAGGCGTTTGCCGTTGGCTATGCCGCCGCAATATTCATCAGAGTAAAGAAATTCTTCACATGATAAGCCAAGGTCTATCTCATATACACCCGGCTTCTTCACATTGCCTCCGGCTGAGATCAATTTGGTACCCGTACTACGACCGATTCCTATTTTAGCATACTCGTCGCCGCCTTCGTTGATGATCGGCACTACGGCTGCTATCGATTCCACATTATTCACTACCGTCGGGCAGCCATATAATCCGGCAATAGCCGGGAATGGTGGTTTGATGCGCGGGTTACCACGTTTACCTTCAAGCGATTCAAGCAAAGCAGTCTCCTCGCCACATATATAAGCGCCGCCACCGGGCTGAACATAAAGTTCAAGGTCATACCCTGTTCCTAAGATATTCTTGCCCAAAAAACCGGCATTTTTTGCTTCCGCGATAGCTCTTTCAAGGATACGTATCTGCGGCATCATTTCACCGCGAACGTAGATGTAAGATGTATTGGCACCCAGTGCAAAACTGGACACTATCATTCCCTCTATTAGTAAATGGGGAATATAGGTCATTAAAAAACGGTCCTTAAATGTACCCGGCTCCGATTCGTCCGCATTGCAAACCAGGTAACGGGCAACACCTTCAGGTTTAGCCAGGAAACTCCATTTCATACCGGTAGGGAAACCGGCACCGCCGCGGCCACGCAGACCCGACTTCTTCACCTCCTCCACTATAGCATCCGGGGTAAGGGTCTTAAGCGCCTTCTCAACCGAGGCATAACCACCTTTTTTGCGGTAAACATCAAAAGTATTGATGCCGGGTACGTTGATATGTTCTAATAATAATTTGCGTCCCATTGCTATTAAAAGATCTTTTTGGTTATATGATAGTAATTAACATGCCTGATAACGCAGGTGGCAAACGCTGCGATAAGTAGCGGAACCAGTATCACGGGATACTCCTGCAAGTCGCCGCGCTGGTAAGAAACCGCCAGCACGATAACAAATAAGGTATCCGCAATGATGAGACTTGTTCTGCTCATGTTAATGTACCTATGTCGTAATATATTTTCCAGGTGACGTTTTTTAATTGTTCGCCTTTGTTTTCAGATCGCTGATCAACTTATCTACCGATTCATTGGTCAGGTTCTCGTAAAATGTATATTCAGGGCCTATCTGCAATACGGGTCCGAAACCGCAGGCAGCCAGGCACTCAACACCGCGCCAACTGAATAAGCCGTCCGGTGTTACCTCGCCTTCTTTTACGCCAAGCTTTTCTTCAATATGGTCCATTATCTTTTCGGCGCCCACTAAACAGCAGGGGCCGGTACGACAAACCTCCAGTACATATTTGCCTTGGGGGCGCATAAAGTACATGGTGTAAAAAGTAGCTACCTCGTAAACTTCGATAGGCTGTATATCAAGGTATTCGGCCACTTTATCCATTGCAGGGGCGCTAACCCAGCCAAACTCAGCCTGTACCAGGTGCAATATTGGCAACAAGCCCGATTTTTGTTTTCCCTTTGGATAACGGCTTACAATTTCGTCAAATTGTTTTACCAAAGCCGGTGAAAACTCAACCGGAGCGCCTGTATCTTCTACTTTAAGCATCTAATTCCCCGGCTATAATATTTAAACTACTCATGTTAATTATCGCATCTGAAAGCAGCATACCGCGGCTCATAGGCGCATACATCGAATAATTGATGAAGCTTGGCCTGCGGAAGTGCAAGCGGTACGGCGAGCGTCCGCCATCATTTACCAAATAGAACCCAAGTTCCCCGTTTCCGCCTTCAACAGCGTGGTAAACTTCGGTACGGGGTGTATCTATCTCGCCCATTACTATTTTAAAGTGGTAGATAAGCGCCTCCATGTTGTTATATACCTCTTCTTTTGGAGGCAGATAGAATTCAGGAACATCAGCATGGAAAATATCCGACGGCTCCTTCTCTATTTTAGCCAGCGACTGTTCTATCATGCGAAGGCTCTGCCACATCTCGGCGTTACGAACCAGGAAACGGTTGTAAACGTCGCCATTGCTGCCTACGGGAACTTCAAATTCCAGGTCGCCATAAGAACAATAAGGTTCCATTGCTCGTACATCGTAATCCACACCGGTGGCACGTAATATCGGGCCGCTCCAGCTATAGCTTAAGGCGTCTTCAGGAGTAACGGCTGCTACGTCACGGGTACGGTCTATAAATATCCGGTTGCGGGTAAGCAATGCCTCAAACTCTTTCAATACCGGTGGAAAGTCCTTCAAAAACTTACGCAGTTTAGCAAAAGCGATATGGTTGAAATTACGCTCGAAACCGCCTATGCGGCCGATATTGGTTGTTAAGCGCGAGCCGCATATCTCTTCATATATTTCATAAATGGCTTCGCGGTATTCCATCACGTAGAAAAAGCCCGCAGTTGCGCCCGTGTCAACACCCAAAACGCTATTGCATATGAGGTGGTCGGCTATTCGCGCCAGTTCCATAATGATGATACGCATATAATCCACACGCTTAGGTGTCTGTATACCCAGCAGTTTTTCAACTGTCATGTGCCAGCCCATATTGTTTATAGGCGACGAACAATAGTTCATCCTGTCGGTAAGCGGTGTTATCTGGTAAAATGGCCGGTGTTCGGCAATTTTTTCAAATGCGCGGTGTATATAGCCGATGGTTGATACACCGCTCACGATACGCTCGCCATCCAGTTGCAGCACGTTTTGGAACACACCGTGTGTGGCAGGGTGCGTAGGCCCTAAGTTGAGCGTGGAAAGCTCGGTTTGCGGATCATTATCATCCAAAAGCAGATGCGTCTTCATCTTCTGTTATCTTCCAAAAAAGTAATCTCGTTTATCAACACGGTTCGGGTCCTCGAGCGGGTATTCTTTTCTCATCGGGAACACGGTCATGTCGTCTACATTCAATATTCTGCGCAAATCGGGGTGGCCATCAAACACAACACCAAAAAAGTCGTATGTCTCGCGTTCCATCCAGTTAGCGCCGTTCCATAGAACGGTAGCGGTAGGCATATGCACATCGCCATCGGCAACAAATACCTTAATACAAACGCGTACATTGTTTACCAGGCTATGCAGGTGATAGATCACTCCGATAGGTTTTTCCCTTTCGGGATAGTGAATAGCGGTAATATCGGTCAAATAGATAAACTGTAGCTTCGGGTCCGTTTTTAAAAAAGTTAAAAGCTCAATTATCTTTTCCCTGCTGATCTCAAAGGTTAGCAGCCCAAACGGTTCGGAAACTTCCGTAACATCAGCCTCAAATTTGGCTTTAATACTGGTGAGCAGTTCTTCGTTGGTTATTTTACCCATTATTGTATGCCGTATGAAGCTAATAGTTTCTGGTATTCAGGTGTATCCCTCCTGCGCAATGATTCTGTCTGCACCAGTTTTTGTATTTGCATAAAGCCATCGATAACGGCTTCGGGTCGCGGCGGGCATCCCGGGATATATACATCGACAGGGATGATCTCATCAATCCCCTGCAACACCGAATAAGTATCAAATATGCCACCGCTCGAGGCACATGCGCCCATAGCCAGCACCCAGCGGGGCTCGGCCATTTGCAAATATACCTGCCTTAAAACAGGACCCATCTTTTTTGATATCGTGCCCATCACCATCAGCAGGTCGGCCTGGCGGGGAGAAAAACTTAAACGTTCTGCACCAAATCTTGCCAAATCGTAGTGGGGCGACATGGTAGCCATGAATTCGATACCACAGCAGGAAGTAGCAAAGGGAAGCGGCCATAATGAATAAGACCGGGCCAAACCCATTACCTTATCAATTGATGTGGCGAAAAATCCTGCACCTTCTACGCCTGGCGGCGCGTCAACGATTTGAATATCACTCATCTTTTAAAAAATAAAATAATGTCATTTGCTATGCAAATAACCTCACAAATTTACAACAATAAACCTTGTAAAAAATACACCAAGACGTCAGGCCAATGTATTTAGAATCAATCTAAACTTAATCCCAATCCAGGGCGCCCTTTTTTATCACGTAAATAAAGCCCAGTAAAAGCGTGCCCATAAATATGAACATTTCAATCATGCCCTGACGTCCAAGTTCTTTAAAATTAACCGCCCAGGGATACATAAATATTACCTCCACATCAAACAACACGAACAGGATAGCCACCAGGAAATATTTGATAGACATGGGAGTACGGGCATTACCGATCACCTCGATTCCCGACTCGAAAGTGGCCAGTTTATCAGTTGTTTTACGTTTGGGGCCCAGCTTGTGAGTAAAAAACATGGTGGTAACCACAAATCCCACAGCCACTATCATCTGGAATATGATGGGCAAAAAATTTACAGGTAAACTTTGTACTTCCATGGTGCAAATATACTAACGCATAAGTAATAAAAAAGCCCCTTGCGGGGCTTTTAAGATTTTAATCAGGCAAACGTTATTTACTTTTCGCTCCGCCTTTGCGTTTAAAGTACTCCGCAGCCTGCTTATTGGTTGGGTCAAGCTCCTTTGCCTTGGTATAGTTTTCCGCGGCTTTGGCTTGATCCTTTTCTTTAAATTCATAATAGCTGCCCAGGTAATCATAAGCATCGATCAACCCTCTCTTTTCGTCGTCGCTTGGCGTAGCTTTAGCGCTCATTGCTGTTATAAATTGCTCATAATACGGTTTCGCTAAACCTTTTATATTGTTACGGTCACCGTCCTTCAAATCGTTTACACGGGCACGATATAGTATAACTATCGGCGGCGGAGTAGTGGCTTTATGTTGAATATAGCTTAATGCTGAATCCGCTTTATTTAGAACAGTGGTGTCGGGTTTATTTGGATTTACCGAAAAATAATAGCTGATACCTTCTTTCAAATAATCATTCAGGGTAACCTGGCGACCTCCTTTTTCAATAAATACCGCATAAGCGTCGCCAGCTTGGCCATATTTTCTCTTTGACCATAAGGTATTCGCAATTTCACCATAAACATCTGTAGCTGAAGAATCCAGGGTAAGCGCTTTACGCAACGTAGCGATACCTACAGAATCCTGGCCACTAGCGATTTGTATCCGACCATAGTACAAATAGTCGCGTGGGATTAAACGTTTCGGATCAGCTTTAGTCATCCAGGTATTTCCAGCCTGAAGCCCGGCAGGATAATCTTTGTTTTCCGCAGCTGCGTACATTAAATAACGGTACACTCTCAAATTTGTACCCGCTGCTTTAGTAAGGTCAGTTGCTACCTGCTGTAAAGTCTGGTAGTCCCCCGCATTGATCAGGAAGTCGGCATAACGCATTTGCGATTCAACCGAGTTGTCTGTTAAGCTCAAATATTTTTTGTAATGTTCAACAGCCTCTTTGATCTTTTCCGAAGCTTTGGCGGGCACGGTGTGAGCCCAACGATAATCTGTTTCCGCCCATTCGCGGTAAGCCGGACCATAATTAGGATCCTTACTCAGCGCTTGCTTAAACTGCTCTTCTGCGCCGTCAAAGTTATCTGCATATTTCCACAGCACCCCTAATGCTACGTAAGTAGCCGGCGATTGCGGGTCAAGCGTTTGTGCGGTCGAGAAATCAGTATACGCGTCATTACTCTTTAGCAGCAAGCGGTTAGCTTCGCCCCTTGTCATAAATAATTCAGGATCCGTTGGTGCCGGTTCGGCATGTTTATCTTTTTTTGATTTTTCAGCACTCGCAACGGCCCCTTTGTTTAATACGTCGAGCGCAGCAGTTGCTTCAGCGGGCGTTACTTTCCCGTTTTGGTCGGGTAGTAAATAACCTTTAGCTATATATACATAAGGTTTACTGTCTTTACCGGCAAGTGCGATGGCCTGGGAAAAGTCGGACGACGCCGTCGACTGATCCTTATCCAGGCGGGCCACTGTGCCCAAACCTGCGTAATTAAGCGCCGATTTAGGATTGATGTTCAATCCTTTCTGAAAAAATGCTTTTGCTGAATCGGGATAGTCCTGTTTCAGATATACCCAACCCAGGTAAAAATAGTTCTCGTCCTTGGTCGGCTCTGTAACCGTCAGGTTCTTCAGCATCGATTTTGCCTTCTGATACTGTTCAGCGCCGATCGCTTTCTTTGCATCAGCAAGGCTTTGGGCAAAAACTGATGAGCCTGTGAATAACAAGCCTAACCCGGCTACTGCTATTTTTTTGATAATCTTCATCGTAGTTTGTTTTTCTAAAATTGAACTAAACAATAATATATATTGATATTCAAAATCGTTTAAAGTTTAGTTCAGAATGTAATCGCTATATAATATTTAAAGTTTGTTATTGTGTATGCTTATTTCCCGCTCTGGCAATATTGCGGGCAAAAGACCCGATCTCAATATAATCCGCTGGCCCTTATCGCCGGCTATAAAAAGCTCAAGGCCCATGCCCAGGCCTTTTCTGCCTGTGCAATTAACAACATATAAACTACGCTGTAACGGGTATTGTTTTAAAAATAAAGTTGTTTGCGATGGCTTGTAATATTGATTTGGCGTTTTACTATTCTCATCCTTTACGGCAAGTGTTCTTACTTTTTTTGCGGCATCGGCATAATCTGCATCCGGGTCGTCCAGCCAGCTAAAGCCGGTTATCCCTATAGCCCCCGGGTTCTTACTAACGTATTCTATTACCTCTTTATTTGATTTTAAGGCATATATATTTTTTCGTTTAAACTCGGATTGACTGGAGAAATCTTTCAGGTAGCGCACCAGGCTTGAATTTGGATTATCAAAAACGATATCACGATCGGTCTTTGCTTCACCGCGCAACATCCTCTTTATCTCATCGACCGATGTTGCGGTATCAGCCGAAGCCTGGTTAACAATGATGGCAATAGCATCACTTGCAAACTTTGTAGTTACTGTAGGCAAATTATGCTGTGTTAAAACATTTTTTTCCTCTGTTGTCAAATCTCTGGACAACAGCGCAAACCTTACGCTATCTGCAAGCAATAATTTTACCGCGTCATTCTCCGCCTTGTATATCGGGGTAGGGTTGGCTTCCGGATTATCGTTTTTGAAAACATACAGTTCCTGGTCGACAATCGGCTCAAACGAATCATCAGAAACGAACTTCAATGACCCCGACGTATAAGTGTCATTATAATTTTTGGCAGGTGTAGCTCTTCTACAAGCGTTAAGTGCCAATAAAAAAACAGCTCCAAATAATATCAGGATCAAATTACTCCTCATCCGGTTCCACTTTAAAAAAACGTAAAAAACGTATCAGGCTGTAAATTAAAAGTAAGGATGCTAATGTTATCCTTTCCCCAGCCGGCATATTCAGCATGTTGATCAATTTCCCCCAAACCAGTATCATCAGACCCAGGGTAAAACAGGCTATAAATGTAAGTAAGCCTAAAATAAACAGAAACCGCTTTTGGGGCGATTTCTGTTTAAATGTAAATTTATAAGGCATTGATCTTATTGATCTTCTTGCTGTAATGTAAAGCTGATCGGTACGTTGTACTGCACACGAACAGGGCGACCATTTTGAATCCCAGGTCTCCATTTTGGGGCGTTTTGCAACACACGTACAGCTTCCTGGTCGCAACCACTGCCGATACCACGTATTACTTTTACATCGGTAAGCGAGCCGTCTTTCTCAACAACAAACTGCATAAACACCTTTCCCTGTACGTTGTTTTCCTTGGCAACGGCTGGGTAACGAATGTTATTACCAAGATATTTGTAGAACGCTGCCATACCATTGACTGGTGTCGGCTCCTGTTCCACAGCGGTAAATATCTTATTCGGGTCCTCCTCGGTGACCTGTTTCACATCGGAGTTACCTACCGGCTCATCGATCTTAATGTCCGCATTAGGGTCGCCTTTTATATTTTTCTGGCCCGGGTCAGCAACCTCAAGCTCTTTTACCGTCGGCGGTTGTTCCTTAACCTCGTTGTCAGGTTTTACCACCGGAGGTGGAAACTTTACCTGGTCAACCTTGGGCTTTGGCGGCTCGGGTGGTGGTGGAGGTGGTTTTTGTTTATTTACCGGGGGTGGTGGCTGAAGCACCACAGGAACGATCTTCACTTTCTCCTCCTTTTTGGGTATGAAACCCGCAATGAGGTTGATAATTGTTGGCAATGAAATAACAAAAACAAACGACAGCACGCCTATTAAAAGAGCTTTGCTGGTGTTACTACCATTTTGCTTCCTTAAATCGTAAGCGCCGTAATTTTTGTTTCTGTCAGTAAAGACAACATCTATCCATTCCTGCTTTAAAATATCTAATTTTTGTCCTAACATGTTTTAAAGCTTTAATTTTAAACGTTAATTATAATTTTTTAGTACAGACCGTCTTTTTTCAACAAGTCGATCTCCACCGGAGTAATATCTACTACGCCGTAGCTTTTTATACCTGCAATATTGATCTCATCAAGCATGTTCACAAAATCCTTGTAAGTGGATTTATCACTGGGCTTTACCAATACTATCATATAGTTATCCGGTCCCTGGTGCGTTTCCTCGATCTTTTTGTTTTGCTCGATCAATGTTTTACGGATACCGTCTTTTCCGAAATTATCAACCGTAGGGGCCGATTTTCCCGGGGCGCCGATATACCATTCCATTTTATTATTTGTTCCTAACAGAACGGTCATTGTCCTGGTTTCCGGAACAGGTAACTGCACATCTTTCTTGCTTTTATCGGGCATAAACATGTCCATCGCCTTTGGCTTAGCCAATGTGGTGGTCATGATAAAGAATGTGATCAGCAGGAAAGCCAAGTCAACCATTGCCGTAAGGTCAATACGTGTAGAAGCTTTCTTGCTTCTAATCTTTCCGCCTTTATGTTTACCGCCCCCGGAGGTATCTAATTCTGCCATGTCTATTTACCTTTTAGCGATGTGATTAAACTAAATTTGTTAATATTCTGCCGTTGTAAAACGTCGACTACTTTTTTATAAGCAGGGTACTCGTCCTTTGCATTACCCTTGATAGCAAAGCGCAACTCCTGGTTCTTCAAGTTACGGGTTACTATACGTGCCTGGTATATCCATGTAGATAATTCGTTGTTTGCCGTACTATCCACCGGGATACCGGGAGAGGGAAAGGTTTTACGCTGTTCCTCGTCTAAACCAATAAATTGCTTTAATTGGTTCATTGGCACGCCGAAAGTAGGGATCACCGAGAAGCGCTGCTCTTCTTCGGGGGTAAAAGAGATTTTATACTGCTTACCCATTTCCTCCAATAACGCTTTGCGAATATCTGTACCTTCGATACCGAAGAACACTTTACCCTGGCCGACGGTGAGTGTAGAAAGGTTGTCATCAGGCACAACCTGTGTAACAGTTGAAGCAGGTACATCCACGTGCAGCGGATCTTCCGTCCTCAATTTTGCTGTTAATATGAAAAAGGTAAGCAAAAGGAAGGCTACGTCGCACATAGCCGTCATATCCATTGCCGTGCTTTTCCTGGGAACTTTTATCCTCGCCATGATTTGAAAAATTTAAAAAATAAATTAGTGTTTAATTGATTCTGAACATCTCCGTTTAGGTTATCCTAATAACGGAAAAATGAGCACTAAAGTATTTTTATCTTTTTGCTGCGTGTGAAGCGCCAAATGTTTGTACAATGCTGAAACCGGTCTCGTCGATAGCGTAGGTCAGCTTATCAATTTTTGATGTAAAGAAGTTGTACAAAATGATTGATGAAGCTGATGTCGAAATACCCAAAGCGGTATTGATCAACGCTTCAGAGATACTGGTTGACAGTTCGGAAGTATTCGGAGCGCCCGATGCTGCCAGTGTAGCGAAGGCCTTGATCATACCCAATACAGTACCTAACAGACCGAACAATGTACCGATAGATACCAGTGTCGCGATAATCGTAAGGTTTTGCTCAAGCATAGGCATTTCCAAAGCTGTTGCTTCTTCAATTTCTTTTTGGATAGCCAAAGTTTTCTGATCAACGGTCAGGTGATCATCAACTTCCATTTCACGGTATTTTTTCAGACCGGCTTTGATCACGTTGGCAACTGAACCTTTTTGTTTGTCGCATTCAGCGTTTGCGCCGTCGATGTTACCTGCATTAAGCAAAGAAGTGATCTTACGTACGAAGGTATCTACACTGCCTGTGCCGGCTGCCTTGCTGATAACGATAGCCCGCTCGATAGAGAAAACGATTACCATCAAAACGAATGACATGATGACAGGAACC
Source organism: Mucilaginibacter ginsenosidivorans (assembly GCF_007971025.1). Classification (NCBI taxonomy): domain Bacteria; kingdom Pseudomonadati; phylum Bacteroidota; class Sphingobacteriia; order Sphingobacteriales; family Sphingobacteriaceae; genus Mucilaginibacter; species Mucilaginibacter ginsenosidivorans. The sequence continues at coordinate 186,740 of NZ_CP042436.1, forward strand.
AGGTAGCCCCCTCTGTGTACTGTACCGAAAACGTCCATTTTTTGCGCATGCTCTACGTCACCTCCTGCGTAGTGGCTCGGATCGCCCAGGATAAAGACGAAAATTGCAATACCGACAAGGAGACAGATAGGGATCGCTAATAAAGCGAACATACTTGATGCTCCGGAGCTTTCTTTCTTTACTGGAGTAGTTGGTTTTGTTGGTGCGGTTGCCATTACTTTTAGTTTTTTGTTTAGTTTTTGTTTATAATAATGTTAATTAATGTGCTGTGCGAAAAGCGGATAACAAAATTAGAATTTTAATGATATAAAAAAACTTTTTATGTTATTCTTTATAATTATTTAATGCAAAAGTTGGTTTTCGCTTATAAAGCGTAAATGTACCAACGTTATAAAACAAAAAAATTGCCTTTCCTACAGACAATTTTTTACAATGAAAAATAAATTTTTCTTAAATCGCAAGCAATAACCAATAAAAAAACCAATTAAAACTGTAACTACACTGATACACAAACGGCCGGCCCGGCGCTAATTACCTGTGTGTCACAGTGGCTGGCATACTTTTCAAAGTTCCTGGCAAACTCATTGGCCAGGTAACATGCTTTGTCATCGTATGCGTCGCTATCGGCCCAGGTATTACGCGGATTTAGTATGTGCTCGGGCACACCGGGACAACTGGCCGGCATCTGCAGGTTAAACTGCGGGTGCTCGTTATAATGCACGCTCTCAAGTTCCCCGTTTATTGCTGCGGTTATCATTGCCCGGGTATATTTAAGTTTCATCCGTTTGCCTGTACCATACGAGCCACCAGTCCAGCCGGTGTTAATGAGCCAAACGTTAACTTTATGTTGCTCCAGTTTCCTGCCAAGCAGGCTGGCATAGGTAACGGGATTCAATGGTAAAAAAGCCTCGCCAAAACATGGCGAAAATGTGGCCTTTGGTTCGGATATCCCCGTTTCAGTACCTGCAACTTTGGCCGTATAACCCGATATGAAATAATACATCGCCTGGGCATTTGTCAGTTTAGCTATGGGCGGCAGAATACCAAATGCATCGGCCGTAAGCAGAAAGATATTTTTTGGCGACGACCCAAGCGACGGCGTCACGGCGTTTTCAACGGCATATAAAGGGTAAGCAACACGGGTGTTCTCCGTCTTATCGATATCAGCGAAATTGACTGCGCGCGTGCCGGGTATAAAATTTATGTTCTCCAGCAGCGCACCAAACTTAATAGCGTTATATATCTGCGGCTCCTTTTCGCGGGTAAGCCCGACACATTTGGCATAACAGCCGCCTTCTATATTAAATACGGTATAGTCGCTCCACCCGTGCTCATCATCGCCAATAAGGCTGCGTTCCGGATCGGCTGAAAGGGTGGTTTTTCCCGTACCTGACAATCCAAAAAATATTGCGGTATCGCCCCTGGCCCCCACATTGGCCGAACAATGCATGGAAAGCACCTTCTTGTCGTGGGGAAGAATGAAGTTGAGCACCGAAAATATGCCTTTCTTTATTTCGCCTGTATAGCCGGTGCCACCTATCAATATTATCTTCCGGCTGAAATTGATAATGGAAAAATTATGCTGCCGGGTACCGTCTGTTGCAGGATCGGCTTTGAAACCCGGTGCTGCGATAACTGTCCATTCAGGACTACCTGAAGGATCGATCACATCGGGCCGCCTGAATAAGTGATGCGCGAAAAGATTCTGGTATGCAGTTTCGGTAACAACCCGGATATCCATATGGTATTTCTCATTGGCGCATACCGATGAGTCGCGTACAAATATGTCACGTTCAGCAAGATAGTCCGACACCTTATTATATAAAGCGTCAAATTTTTCGTCGCTAAAGGGTATATTGATATCCCCCCACCATACAGCTCCGTGTGTTATAGTATCATCTACGATGAACCTGTCCTTCGGCGACCGGCCCGTAAACTCACCTGTATCAACGGCCAGTGCGCCGTTTTCGGCAAGCACTCCTTCATTTCTTTTTAATGCCTCTTCGACCAACCGGGCCGGCGATAATTGAAAAAAAACATTCTTCGCCCGATCCAGGCGCAAGTATGCCAGATCAGGTGTTCTGTTAGTAACACTTCTCATTTGAATAATTTGCTTTTTAAGGTAACGAACCCGCCATGAGCATTGCTGTCATTTTTGTTTAAGCCACATCGGTTTCATTAAATCGGTTAAATTGGTTGGTGCAAAAATCCGACTTTAAAGCAAGCGAAACAAGAAAATTTTAATAATTTTTTTACAATATGTAAAAAATACACTATAGTTAATTAATTGTATTACAATATTTTAAGTTAGTGTATGGAAAAATATTTTTACACTAACCTCCGGCTTTTTTTACCTTGTATCCATCAGCCTGGAGCAGGGTTAGCACCCTGTCGCGAAAGTCGCCCTGTATCAAAATTTCCCCATTTTTAACCGATCCGCCCACCCCGCATTTTGTTTTGAGCATTTTTCCAATGGTCTCGAGGTCGGCGTCCTTCCCTACAAAATCGGTAATGCGGGTAACTACTTTTCCACCGCCTTTGCGATCGAGATATATTTTTAGGTTCTGCTGTTGCGGCGGCGGCGTCGAAGCTGCATAGCCCGTATCACCATTATATTGATACTCCGGGTCGGTTGAGAAAACGATGCCCGAAAAATCGTTGAATTTCTTTTTACTGGTCATTGGTTAATCTTCATTGGTTATTGCTGTGAATCATCCCATTCAGGCCGATCTGAAATTTTCGCCGGTGATGATCTTTAATGCTCCCGGTTCGATAGTTATTTCAAGGTTGGCACCCATTATTTGCGGCTCTCCGTCAAGGTGCACAGGTCCATCGCAATTACGTTTTATTACGATGTTTTTTCCCTGGATGATCTCCACATATTTCGATTTATCTGCCGTTTTATTAAACATCCTGATGCCCAATGCCGGGAATTTATATAAAGGGAACGGTTTGATGATACAAACGTCCAGCAACCCGTCCTGTACCGAGGCGCATGGCGAAACATGGGCATTATTGCCGTATTGCGACGAATTGGCGAAACTAAGCATAAAGGCTTCACGTTCGTATCTCATCCCGTCGATCTCAAGCTGATATTGCTCGCCTTTGTAACTCGTGATCTCGCGGAACGACGACCTGATATATGCTCCAAAGCCACGGGTTTTATCGTGCGAAAACACTTCGGCAATGTGTGCATCGAAACCCATACCAGCCATATTAAAAAACCACTGCCTGTTCAACTTGCCAGCGTCGATAGCTTCCACATGCCTGGCGTTCAGATTTTGAATAGCTTTCTCTGTATTCATCGGGATACCTAAAAATCTGGATAGACCATTACCCGAACCAAATGGGATGATACCCAATACGGCTTCCGTTCCGGCGATAGATGAGGCGATCTCGTTGATGGTACCATCACCGCCAACAGCGATGATATATTCGTATTCCCCTACGCCTTTCTTAGCAAGCTTACTACCATGGAAGGCCCTGTTCGTAAAAACAACAGTGGGCTCGAAAAGACTCGTATCGAGGTTCTTCCCGATCAATTCCGGCACCCGATCCTTCTTTTTCCCTCCTGAAATTGGGTTTATTATAAATAAAGCTTTACTTTTCAAGCCATTGTAATTTTAGCGGTCAAAAGTAGCCCTATTTTCGGCTTTGTGAAAAATTGTTTTATTTTTGCTTACTGAAAGTGGACTGATTTGATGTTACGGCCCAATTATTGCATAAAGAGGCGTGACTGGATTGCAACCACGTAAAAAAGTGCTAAAACCGTGCCTCTTTTTTTACCCGCGATCCGTATAAATTGCTTTCATTTATTTATTTAAAACATTAACGAAAAACATTTATGCCCTACTTATTTACATCAGAATCCGTTTCAGAAGGACATCCGGATAAAGTTGCAGACCAAATATCAGACGCACTTATTGATAATTTTTTAGCATTTGATGCGGATTCAAAAGTTGCTTGCGAAACGCTGGTAACAACCGGCCAGGTCATACTGGCAGGCGAAGTGAAATCAAAAGCATATCTCGACGTACAAAAAATAGCACGCGAAGTGATCAACAAGATCGGCTACACCAAAGGCGATTACATGTTTGACGGCAGTTCGTGCGGGGTACTATCCGCCATTCACGAGCAATCGCCTGATATTAACCAGGGAGTTGACCGTTCTGCTAAAGAAGAACAGGGCGCAGGCGACCAGGGAATGATGTTCGGCTACGCTACCAGTGAAACAGACAATTACATGCCGCTGGCATTGGATATCGCGCATGCTTTACTCATCGAACTGGCAGCGATCCGCCGCGAAAATAATGAGATCCAATACCTCCGCCCTGATGCTAAATCGCAAGTGACGCTGGAATACAGTGATGATAATCAGCCTATACGCATCGACGCTATTGTAATATCAACCCAGCATGATGATTTTGACGAAGAGCAGGCTATGCTCAAAAAGATCAGCGACGACATTATTGGCATACTTATTCCAAGGGTTAAAGCCAAATACGAAAAATACGCCCACTTTTTTAACGAAAATATTAAGTATCATATCAACCCTACCGGAAAATTCGTTATCGGCGGGCCGCATGGCGACACCGGCTTAACCGGTCGTAAGATCATTGTGGATACCTATGGCGGTAAAGGAGCACATGGCGGCGGCGCATTTTCAGGCAAAGATCCATCCAAAGTCGATCGTTCTGCGGCTTATGCAACGCGTCATATAGCTAAAAACCTGGTTGCAGCGGGCGTTTGCAGCGAAGCACTTGTACAAGTATCTTATGCCATAGGCGTTGCAAAACCAATGGGGATTTACGTAAACACGTATGGCACAGCAACTGTAGGACTGCATGATGGTGAGATAGCTAAAAAAGTTGAGTCGATATTCAACATGACGCCATACGCCATTGAGACACGCTTTAAATTGCGCAACCCGATATACAGCGAAACAGCGGCTTACGGCCATTTCGGAAGGCCCAATGAAACCGTTACTAAATACTTTACCGGCCACGACGGGCAGATACTTAAGCGTGAGGTGGAATTATTCACCTGGGAAAAGCTGGATTATGTAGATAAAGTAAAAGAGGCTTTCGGCTTATAATTATTTTATAAGAAAAAGACAATATGGCGATGGATTTATCTATCACCATTTTTGTTACAATACGGTATAGAATAGTAAATCCCGGCCTCTCGCGTTGCCGGGATGTTTACTTACTACCGTGATAGGGTTTTACAGCGAGTACTTTTACGTAAATGCCTCACTTAAGTTATACGTCCTCCACTTTATATAGCAAAAAATGACGTATCCGTCATAAATTATTCTTAAAAGGAATAGATTAATTATACGCGGACTCGTTTTAGAAAAAAATTAAAAAATCTGAAGTCTTGCTTGCGCGTCTATTGCAATGTCAACGACTGAAAAAAGCTATCCCGGCCTACAGTCGAAGTACCGTCGGCCCTTATGGTAGAAAGACTGTATAGCTTATTACCTACCAGGATCATGAACATATCATATATTTGCTTCTTTGAATCGACGCCCGTACTGGTGTAGCTGGTAAACCCTTTCCACGTACCGATCTTGAAATCATCAAAAGTAACATCAGGGAGGCTTTGGGCCATACCCACCTTTAACTGGTCGGTAAATGCAGCGGTGTTTTTAATGGGCGCTAAGGCCACGGAATCAATATTGGCAACTGCAACAAAATCGACCACTGTAAAAACGTAAGCTACTTCATCCTTGTCCTTTGCCACAAATGTACCGGCAATCACCTCGGCTGGATCCGCTGGAAACTTAATGGATATACGCTCATCTGCCTTGTGATCCACCCAGCCGGTTTGGGCACTGGCAACAGTTATCGCAAGCATGCATGCCATAACCAGGGAAAGGGCTCTTTTCATATTATAAATTTAAAAAAATAAGCTGAATTGCAATAGATCAGAGGGGGAATAAATCGCTCCTTGCCTAACCGACCCAAACGCTTACGGCCGAGATAAGCAGGCGGCTAATATCTGCCGCTTCTTCGCACCACACGCAACATTTGACGGTGACGCCTTTCCTCGTAATAATCGTTGGTTACCAGTATGGCGTGTATCACGCCCGGTATCCACAAGCAAATAGTAAGGATGCAGCTGAGTATAAACGCGCCTATGCGGCCTGTGGTGAGCACAGCAAGCGGTGGAAATATGATGCAGAGAAAGTAGCGCATAACTATATTTAGATTATATCTCACCAGTAAAGTTACAACATCATTAATTTATTTTGACGCGCCTTGCTACATTTGCTATATGCATTACCCCGAAGAAAATCCCTGGACAATAATATCTGAAAAACAAGTTTATGATAATCAATGGATCGGCCTTACCGAATACCAGGTCATCAACCCTTCGGGCAATCTGGGTATTTATGGTAAGGTACGTTTCAAAAATACGGCCATTGGCGTTTTACCCCTGGATGACGATATGAATACCTACCTGGTGGGCCAGTATCGCTTCCCTTTGAGCCAATATAGCTGGGAGATACCCGAGGGCGGCGGCCCGCTTGGAACCGATCCTCTCGATTCCGCCAAACGCGAACTACTGGAGGAGACGGGGTTAAAAGCGGATAACTGGACCGAGTTGCAACGCATGCATCTTTCAAATTCAGTTAGCGACGAGCTATGCATTATTTACCTTGCGCGCGTGCTACGACAATTTGATGCAGAGCCCGAGGACACGGAACAACTTATCATAAAAAAAATACCGTTTGATGAGGCTTACCGGATGGTAACCGATGGCCGTATTACAGATGCTATTACCGTGGCTGCAGTTTTACGATTGAAACTGATGATAGTGGAAAACGAACTATAGCTCTGGCTATAAACAATTTCAGCTTTTACACCCTACTTCATAACCGCACACAGGCTGTATCAAAACCGGACAGAAAATTTCCTAAAAATAGGCTTAAACAACTGAATAACAGCAAGATACTTGTTTGGCACTTATTTGGAGAACACCGTACTAAGCGCTTGAATTACAGGCGCGCGCAACCGCCAATGCATAAGTGAACCATTGAACTGCAAACCATGATCAGAAGTTATCTCAAAACCGCCCTTCGTTTTTTGCTTAAAAACAAAACTTTCAGTTTTATTAATATTATTGGGCTGGCTACCGGCACTTTGTGTTGCCTGTATATATTATTGTACGTACAGGACCAGTACAGCTACGATAAACATCACAAGGCCGCAAACGATATTTACCGCATTACATCGTCCCTGCAGATAACCGGCGATAAACACAATAATTCGACAGCCTCGCCCCCTATTGCACCTGCTATCAAGCGCGACTTCCCCGAGGTGGTGCAGTTTACCCGGCTGATCCCGACGGGCTTGCTGGGCAACAGCAAAAATTTGCTTAAATACAAGGAAAAATCCTTTTACGAGAAGGACCTCGTTTATGTCGATTCCACATTTTTCGATGTATTCAGCTACCACTTTGTTTACGGAAAAAACACTTCCAGCGTGCTGGCTCAGCCATATTCTATTGTTCTTTTAAAGTCCGTCGCAGATAAGCTGTTCGGCAATACCGATCCGGTCGGAAAAGTGATAACGATTGATAATGGCTTTGGCAAACACGATTTTAACGTTACGGCGGTAGTAGACGAAAGCCTTGGAAAAACCAGTATCACGGCCAACATATTTGTAACCATGCGCAGCGGTGGATTCGGGCAGTTTGTGTTGGATAACACGGCATGGGCCGGTTATAACCTGGCATGTTCGTATATTAAATTGCGGCCCGGAGCGAGTGCTACCGCACTCGAGAAGAAACTGCCGGATTTCCTCAACAAACACGGCGCTCAGCAATTGAAAGCTCTCGGCATGACCAAAGTGTTACACCTGCAACCCATTACTTCGGTTCACACCACCAGCGGTTACGAGGTTGAATTGAGCAAAACGGTAAGTCCCTCCCTTCTTTACATTTTGGCATTGATAGCCGTTATGATCCAGTTCATCGCCTGCATCAATTTCATGAACTTGTCCACCGCACGGGCTTCCAAACGCGCCAAAGAAGTTGGTGTACGTAAAGTTGTAGGAGCCGGGCGCGCCGATCTGATCCGGCAATTCCTCGGCGAATCATTTTTACTTTCCCTGATAGGCGTAATATTAGCCATTCCATTACTATACCTCGCGTTGCCTTATCTTAACCAGGTCACCCATACAGACATCCGTATCTCTTTTCTCAATCATTACAGCATCTGGTTAATTCTTATAGCAGTTGTTTTTGTAACCGGGGTAGTGGCAGGCAGTTACCCTGCTTTCTATCTTTCTGCTTTCGAGGCTATCAAAGTGATGAAAGGTAATTTCACGAGCCAGATATCGGCCTCGGGCATACGGCGTTCGCTTGTTGTTTTCCAGTTTGTGCTTTCCATTGTGCTGATAACAGGTATTATAGTCATTTATAGCCAGCTCAATTATATCAAAAATAAAGACCTGGGGTTCGATAAAAGCCAAAGGCTGATATTCAGTTTTTACACGGGCGACACCCAGCAAAAAATGAGCGCCTTTGCAAATGATCTTCAGCAATTATCTGACGTAAAAGCAGTAAGCCGCTCAAATAATTACCTCAGCCAGTTTGTTGGCCGCGATCATGGTGTTTACCTTGCAGGTGGCAACGGGGCCAACGCCATTGACGCACAGAACATGGATACCGACGAAAAATTCGTCAAAACCAATGGGATCAAGATCATCAGCGGACGCGACTTCAGGGTGAAAGACACTTTAAAAACACTCATTAACGAAACCCTTTGTAAAAGACTGGGGCTCGACCCTGCTAAGGCTCCCGGCACCAGGTTATACAGCCAGTATCTCAACGGGCCGGTTTCATACGTCGATGTTATTGGCGTAATGAAGGATTTCAACTACAATTCATTACATGGCGAAGTGCGTCCGTTTATGCTATTTTATAATGGCGATCCGAACGCTTTCTCGTTCATAACCGTGGCAACGGATAGCAAGGATTACAAGACAACCCTCGGGCGTATCGAATCCGTTTGGCAAAAAGACCTTCCTGGCGTACCTTTTGAGTACTCGTTCCTGGACGAGGAGGTGCAAAAGCAATATGAAGCCGAGATAAGTCTCTCGCAGATCATCAATTCATTTACAATAATGGCCATACTGATCTCGTGCCTTGGGTTGTTTGGCCTGGCTGCCTTCAGCGCCGAGCAGCGCCAAAAGGAGATCGGTATCCGCAAGGTACTGGGGGCCAGTGTTGCCGGCGTTGTTGGTTTGCTCTCGAAAGAATTTGTTAAGCTGGTTGGTATTTCGTTTTTTATTGCCACACCGGTAGCCTGGTGGGCTATGAGCAAGTGGCTGCAGGCCTTTGCCTATAAAATTACCATCAGCTGGTGGATGTTTGCGATTGCAGGGGCCCTATCTATTTTGATCGCCCTCGTAACGGTAAGCTTCCAGGCCATCAAGGCAGCGCTGGCTAACCCGGTGAGGAGTCTGAGGAGCGAGTGAGTCCCTTACTAATGAACTAAACCATGATAAAGAATTATTTAAAAGTGGCCTGGCGTAACCTTGTAAAGAACAAGGTGCATTCATTCATTAACATCATCAGCCTGTCAGTTGGTATGACGGTATCTATGTTGATCGGCCTTTGGATTTGGAGCGAACTCTCGTTCGATAGGTATCATAAAAACTATGAAAGCATAGCTCGCGTGATGCAAAATCAAACAACGAATGGTGAAATAAGCAGCTTAAAAGCAATGCCCATTCCGGTGGCATATCAACTCCGCCACCTTTATGCCAGCGATTTTAAATACGTGATATTATCATCCTGGACCAATCCTCATCTGATCTCGTTCAAAGATAAAAACCTATCTATTTCAGGTAATTTTATGGAACCGGACGCGCCTGAAATGCTGACATTAAAGATGCTTAGCGGCAACAGGAACGGGCTAAAGGACCCCGCGTCAATTTTATTGTCCCAATCTGTCGCAAAAGCAATCTTCGGTAATACAAATGTCGCCGATAAAGTGATCAAACTGGATACGTCCAGCCTAAAGATAGCGGGTGTATACCAGGATTTACCCGCCAATACCTCGCTTAGTAATATATCATTTATAGCCCCATGGGCGATATATGCCCGTACACCAGATGTCACCCAGGCTGAAAGCGACTGGAATCAGAATTCCTTCCAGATTTTTGCACAGGTCGCTACAGCGCGTGATATGGCCTCGGTATCGTCGAAAATAAAAAACATCAAATTTGACAATGAAGACGGCGACGGAAAGCAATTTAAACCAGAAATCTTCCTTTATCCCATGAGTCGCTGGCACTTGTATTCCGAATTCAATAACGGGGTGAGTGCAGGCGGCGACATAAAGTATGTATGGCTTTTCGGTATTGTCGGCATCTTTGTGATGGTGCTGGCTTGCATAAATTTCATGAACCTGAGTACTGCCCGGTCTGAAAAACGTGCCCGCGAAGTGGGTATCCGGAAAGCAATGGGCTCGTTGCAGGGTCAGCTGATCTTGCAATTTTTAAGCGAGTCATTATTGACAGCTCTCTTAGCTTTTGCCGTATCCCTTTTTTTAACACAGCTTGTACTTCCTTTCTTTAACAATCTTGCGGGCAAACAAATATCTATTCTTTGGGCTGACCCTGTATTTTGGTTGTGCGGTATTGGGTTCGCCGCTTTAAGCGGCCTGTTTGCAGGCAGTTATCCTGCTTTTTATCTATCTTCTTTCAAGCCGGTAAAGGTGATGAAAGGCGTTTTCCGGTTGGGCAGTATGGCAGGTATTCCGCGGAAAGCACTTGTGGTAGCTCAATTCACATTTTCCGTCATCATGATCATAGGCACTATCGTCGTTTTTCGCCAGGTTCAGTTTGTCAAAAACCGGCCTGTTGGGTATAATCGGGCAGGGTTGGTGATGGTCAGGCCCTATTCAGAAACCCTCCATCGTCATATCGGCGCTTTTCGGAACGACCTGTTACAGGCAGGCGCCATTGCTGAAGTGGCGGAATCGGGCAACCAGATAACACGGGGCAGCAGAACAAGCGGAGGCTTTAAATGGAGCGGGAAAGACCCAAATCTTTCTGATCAGTTTGCAACTTTCGCTGTAACAGCACAATATGGGAAAACAATAGGCTGGCAATTTAAAGCCGGCCGGGATTTTTCAAAAGGATCGGTTGCCGATCAGGATGGGCTGGTGCTAAACGAGTCTGCTGTGAAATATATGGGGCTTAAAAATCCTGTTGGGCAGGTCATCGGGTGGAACGATAAAAACTATACCATTTTAGGCGTAACAAAAGATATGGTAGTCGAATCGCCCTACGAGCCGATCAAACCAACGATCTTTTATCCTACCACAGAAGCTGGTATCATCAACCTTCGCATCAACCCTAAAATAAGTACAGCCGATGCGCTGACCGCCATTGAAGCTACCTATAAGAAATATGCACCAGGCGAGCCATTTGACTACAAATTCGTAGATGAAGAGTATGCGGACAAATTCAATAATGAGGAGCGTATCGGCAAATTAGCCAGCTCATTCGCCGGCCTGGCTATTTTCATCAGTTGTCTCGGTTTGTTCGGCATGGCATCATTTATGGCTGAACAGCGCACCAAGGAAATTGGCGTCCGCAAAGTGCTGGGTGCATCTGCGTTTACCCTGTGGAGCCTCCTGTCCAAAGATTTCATCCTGCTTGTGATCATATCGCTGGCAATAGCTACGCCTGTAGGATATTATTTCATGCACAACTGGTTACAACATTATACCTATCATACCGGGTTGCCCTGGTGGTTATTTGCGGCCACTGCGGCGGGTTCAATCACCATCACCTTGGTCACGGTAAGCTATCAAAGCATTAAGGCCGCTTTGGCTAACCCGGTAAAGAGTTTGAGGAGTGAGTGATTGACGTTTCGCAAAACGGCTTAAATAAGACTACTAATGAACAATTGAATAATAAGCTAATGATAAAGAACTATTTCAAGATCGCATTCCGCAATTTCTGGCGGCATAAACTTTTTACGCTGATCAATGTTATTGGCTTGTCTATTGGTATCAGCGCGGCGCTGGTCATTTGCCTCATCGTGCACTATGACCTTACTTTTGATAAGTTTCATAAGGATGGCGACCGTATTTACCGGGTAGTAACCAATTTTTCTTTCCAGGGTTCACCTGGCAACAATGCCGGTGTTTGCGGGCCATTACCCTGGGCAACTAAAAACGGGGTAACCGGGCTGCAGCAGATAGCGCCCATTTTCAGGTTATTTCAACCGAACGTAGTTATTCCCAACGGAAGTAAGGAGTCGGCCCGTTTTAAGTTACAGGATAATGTTATCGTAGCCGATGGCGATTATTTTAAATTGTTCGAATACAAATGGCTCGCCGGTTCGGCATCGTCCGCATTGGCAGCACCTTACAAGGTGGTATTGACTTCTGAACAGGCAGAAAAGTATTTCCCCGGCGCCAGTTACGACCAAATGCTTGGCCGAACCGTGGTTTACGATACCTTAAAAACTACGGTTAGCGGCATCGTTCAAACTATCAAACAAAACACCGATCTTATTTTTCATGATTTCGTTTCGTTCCCTACAGCTTTTTCGAATCCGTCCATCAAAGAGCAATTGCGTTTGAATAACTGGGGCGGTACAAGTCCCGAGTATCAGCTTTTCGTGAAATTGGCGCCGCAAACCACTGCAGCAGGTGTCGAAAGGCAGTTGAACGATATCATGAAAAAGAATTATAAAAGCAGGCCGGGCGTGACAGAAACATTTGCTTTGCAACCACTTGCCGACATCCATTTCAATAACCTTTACGGAACTTTTAATGGTCGGGTAGCGGATAAAACGACATTGCTGGAATTATCCGGTATTGCTTTGTTCCTGATATTGCTTGGCTGCATCAACTTTATCAATTTGACAACCGCACAATCGGCACAAAGGGCCAAAGAGATCGGCATCCGCAAAACTATGGGCAGCACCCGCCGGCAATTGATCCTCCAGTTTTTGAGTGAAACATTCCTGGTTACCCTGGCAGCCGTCATCATATCAGCAGCGATGGCTCCGGTGATACTGAAATTATTTGCCGGCTTTGTCCCGGCGGGTGTAAATGCCAACCTGTTCAGCCAACCGGGCATACTTTTATTCCTGGCTTTGCTGACGGTGGTTGTAAGCCTGCTATCCGGCTTTTACCCGGCCCTTATGCTATCAGGCCACAAACCCGTATCGGTACTTAAAAACCAGGCACAAAATAACAGCAACAAAACCAGGAGCGCGATGCTGCGTAAGTCGTTAACGGTGACTCAATTCGCTATTGCGCAGTTTTTCATTATGGCGACCATCCTGGTGAGCAAACAGGTTTACTATGCGACCCACAAAGATCTCGGTTTTAAAAAAGATGCTATCCTGATCGTCAATTCGCCCTGGAAAAACAGGCAGGAGCGGTTGAACCAGGTGCTGCTGAATAAGTTCAGAGCCATTCCGCAGATCGAACTCATCAGCATGGGTCGCGATGCGCCGGCTGCAGGTGACCTGTTCTCGACCGAGGCTACTTATAACGACGGGAAAAAAGAGATCAAACTGGAAAATTTTGGTGTACGGTTCGGCGACGAGAACTATATCAAAGTTTATCATATTAAATTATTAGCAGGACGTAATTTGAGGCCCGGCGATACCTCGAAAGCAGTTCTGATTAATAACACATTGGCTAAACAACTCGGTTTCAAGAGCCCGCAGGATGCTGTCGGCAAAGTGATCAGTAAATATAATGGCAACGCCGGCGATATGCTGATAGCCGGCGTAGTGGCCGATTTTAATGCAGAATCGATACATGCTGCCATTGCACCGGTAGCCATTATGACCAGCACCAACTTTTATTTTAATGGCACATTTCACATCGCACTCAAACCGCAAACCACAACCGGCGATGATTGGAAAACTGCCATTGCAGCTATGGAAAAAGCCTGGAAACAGATTTACCCTGAAGATGATTTTGAATACAGCTTTTTTGACGAAAACATCGCCCGGCTATATACCGATGAACAGCATACCTCCGCATTGTTGAGTTGGGCCACAGGCCTTTCTATTTTGATAAGTTGCCTTGGCTTGCTGGGACTTGCCATATATACCACCACGCAGCGGACAAAAGAAATAGGGGTCCGCAAAGTGCTGGGCGCCACTGTAACACAGATAGCGACATTACTCTCAGCCGAGTTGGTGTGGCTTCTTGCGCTGTCCTTCGTGACCATCAGTCCTGTGGCCTGGTACGCCATGAACAGGTGGATGCAAAGCTTTGCCGACCGGACCCCAATAAGTTGGTGGATATTTGCCTTGAGCGGCGGGGGCATGTTACTAACGGCCTTACTGACGTCGGGTTTTCAAACCATTAAAGCTGCCCTGGCAAACCCGGTGAAGAGCCTTCGTTCGGAGTAGGTTACGGCAAAGTGACATGAAGCATTATGTATATGAATTATTCTGACATAAACGACCCCTTATTTGCACAGGCATTGCAGGCGCTCGACGCCGGCGACACCGGCACATTGGAAAAGCTTATTACAGAATATCCCCGTTTAATAAGGAACAGGCTTATTATCGGGGAAGATGGTTATTTTAAAGACCCATACCTGATATGGTTTGTGGCTGACAACCCCATCCGGAATTCCGGTCTTCCGCCAAATATCACAGATATAACCCGGTTGCTTGTAGAAGCGATAAAGCGGGAGGCGGAAGATACTTTTCATGAACAAATTGACTACGCACTTGGGTTGGTGGCGACAGGACGCATACCGCGCGAATGCGGCGTACAGATAGGCCTGATGGATATATTGATAGATGCCGGCGCTAAACCGGGAGGTGGAATGGGTGCATTTGCGCATGGCAATGTGGAGGCTGCAAAACATCTTATCGACCGTGGTGGTAAGCTGACATTTGCAATGGCTGTATGCCTGGAGTACGTGGACGACATTAACCATTTATGTAATAAGGCCAGCCCGGCGGAGAAGTTAACGGCCCTTGCAGCCGCCGCATTTTATGGGAAAACGAATATGGTAAGGCTTTTATTAACCATGGGAGCTGATCCGAATGGATATCCCGAAAGCGCAAGCGGATTTCACAGCCATGCCACCCCGCTACACCAGGCAGTATGTTCCGGTTCGCTTGATACGGTGCAAGTGCTGACGGAGGCGGGTGCAGGGCTTGGCGCGACCGACAAAATTTATAGCGGAACGCCTTTGGATTGGGCAATACATATGCAAACCGAGGCCAGCAATGAAGAAGAGAAAAAGAACTTTGCACTGATCGAAGCTTACCTGTGAACGATGGGGTAACACAAGTGTGCATTCAGCTAACACAAACTTTCAGAACCTCTTCAACTATTGGGTGAAACCTCTAACTTTGCTGCCGAATGAGAAAACTATTCGGCTACATTTTATCACCCGTCCATTACCTGGCATTCGGGTTGATATTGGTTATATTTCATCCCGTACAATGGATATGTTTTAACGCTTTTGGCTACCGGGCACATAAATGGGTGATTGATGTAATGAATTCGCTGCTTACAGCCAGCTATTATTTACTGGGCAACACGGTAAAATTTACCAACCATCAAAACCTGCCTGTTGGGCGACCCATTATTTTCATAGCCAACCACCAAAGCTTGTACGACATCCCGGTATTGATCTGGTTTTTACGAAAATATCACGCCAAGTTTATCTCCAAAATAGAGCTGACCAAAGGCATCCCGTCGGTATCCTATAATTTACGCCATGGCGGCGCGGCTAATATCGACCGTAAAGACCCTCGCCAATCCATTATGGAAATTGGCAAACTGGGCACCCGCATGAAGGAAAACAAATGGGGCGCTGTGATATTTCCCGAAGGCACCCGTTCCAAAGACGGTATGGTAAAAACCTTCCAGGCGGCAGGTGTTGCAACTCTCCTGAAAAAATGCCCTGAGGCCTTGCTGGTACCGATAGCTATTGATAACTCCTGGAAAATGGTCCGCTATGGCCAGTTCCCGCTGAATACCTTTATTGCAATGTCGTGGGAAGTGTTAACACCGGTTGAACCTGCGGGCAAGCCCGTGGACGAGTCGGTGTCAGCGTGCGAAACGGCGATCAAGCAAGCACTTGGGCAATAGTTTGCGGCGCGAGCGAATTACATGGTGAGTATGTTAACAAACCGCCAGCTTAAAACGGCAAGCTAAATATTCTTCCCGTCAACTATCTTGAAAAACTCATCACGGTAAGTATCCCCTACAGGAATTACTTTATCACCAATAAATATCCGGCTGCGTTCGATGCTATCGATTTTATTGATAGATACGATGTAAGATTTATGTACGCGGATAAAATACTTTTCTGGTAATGCATCTTCCATCTTTTTCATATTCTGCAGGGTGATGATACGCTCTGATGGCGTAAATATGGAGATATAGTCCTTCAGGCCCTCGATGAAAAGAATATCGTTCAAATACACTTTCTGTATTTTATGCTCGGTCTTAACAAAGATAAAATCGCTCAGCAGGTCGCGCTGCTGTGTTTGTTCAACCTTAACTTCCGGCTTGACGGCGGGCTCTATGATCGCCTGTGCTTTCTGTACGGATTTAAAGAACCGGTCAAAAGCAATAGGTTTCAGCAAATAATCGATCACATCTAACTCATAGCCCTCCAGCGCATATTGCGGGTAAGCCGTCGTCAATATCACTTTAGACTTACCATTGGCTATACGCAGAAATTGTATCCCGGTAAGCTCTGGCATTTGCACATCCAGGAAAACCAGGTCCACCCCACCGGCTTGCACCACTTGTAATGCCTCTATCGGGTTGGTGGTTGCCTTCACCAATTCCAAAAAGGGCATCTTGGAGATGTAATCCTCCAGTATGTGCAGCGCTAAAGGCTCGTCGTCAACTACAAGGCATCTGATCATTTTACAAAACTAAACTTAGTTCGCAGGTATAAGTATCCTGCCTGTCCTGTATATCCAATTTATATCTGCCGGGGTAAAGAAGTTGCAGCCGCCGTTGTACATTACTCAAGCCAACGCCACTTTCGATATCCCGGTTATTCATATGCTTTTTATTTTCGATATAAAAATGAAGGTTGACACCATCCAGGTTTATCATTAAACGTATCGGAATCGACGGGTCATTGGCTACCCCATGCTTGAAAGCATTCTCAATAAACGCAATCAGCAGCAAAGGTACTATCTTTTGGTTGCCAACCTCGCCGGTGATCTTAAAATCGATAAACGCCTTATCACCGAAACGTATCTTTTGAAGGTCGATATAATTCTGAAGGTATTGCAATTCTTTCGCCAGGTCAACTTTGCCATCATTGCTTTCATATAACATATACCGCATGATCTCCGACAGCTTCAGGATAGCCTCGGGGGCCGCGTCAGATTTCTGGTAAGCCAGTGAGTAGATACTATTGAGCGAATTAAATAAGAAATGCGGATTAACCTGCGATTTCAGGAAAGATAGTTCAGCAGCCAAACGCTGATTTTCAAGGTCATTACGTACCCTTTCGTTCAAAAACCAATCGACCCCAAATTTGAGGGCGGTGCTCAGGAACAGGAAGAATACGTTAGTTAAAGCCGAACTTATAATATAGGTCCAAAACGGCGTTAGCTTACCGCCATGAAGCAGAACGATCTCTTTAAATTGGGTAGCCAACCCGTATTTTAATAAAGCAAAAACAATAATGCAAATGGTTAGCGCGAATGCATAGTTCCTATATTTTTTTTTATCGAGAAATTTAGGGATAAGATAAAGATAATTCAGATAAAAGAGGCCAATATTGATAGCGCTGAATACGCCGAAAATGACCACAAGCTCCTTGGTGCTTATTTTAGAGTTGTCCAGCGTAAGGTATACGAAGTAGCTGATAATACTTACCCAAAAAAAGATGTGCCAGAATATGCTCCAATTTTTTTTCACTGCATCTAATGTAATATTTTATGGCGTTTATACTGTAATATTTATATCTACCTCCTCCTTTTTCCGATGAACTGGCTTTTATTTCCGATCAACGCCAATATTTCAAAAAATGCCCGTTCATCTACAATTCCGGTCAGTTGGTCTAATACTTTTTAGCGGGTGAGAAAATAGCTATTCCTTTGTTCTATCAAAAATGACACTCACAATGAAAAAGCTGATTACAAACTCGAATCCATTTATCCTGCTGCTGTTACCCGTGGTATTTGCTTTAGTGATGGGGGTAGGCTACCAGTTTCAGCAAAAAAAGGTTTCAACAAATATCGGACAAACATCCGCCCAGGCTACTTCACTTTTTTATAAAGGTGTAACGCTTGTGAAAACAGTTTGCTCAATTGCCAAAGAAAAAGTATGGTAATTGATACCCAGGGACTAAGTTTTAACTTTGGCAACCAGCAGGTTGTCAAATCACTATCCCTCCAGGTGCCGGAAGGCAGTATTTACGGTTTCCTTGGACCTAACGGAGCCGGTAAAACCACTACTATAAAATTGCTGCTCAACCTGTTAAAAACAGACTTGGGCAGCATTCGTATTTTTGATAAGGATCTGCAAAGCAACCGTATCGATATTTTGTCTCAGATAGGCGCGCTTATCGAACAACCTGCTATTTATGGTCATCTCACGGGGAAAGAAAACCTGATGAACCGCGCTTTGCTGTTGCAGGTACCCGAAAGCAGGGTTAATGAAATGCTGGCGCTTGTGCATTTAAAAGATGCCGCTAACAAAAAAGCCGGCAAATACTCTTTAGGGATGAAACAACGGCTCGGTATTGCCCTGGCGCTGCTGTCAGACCCTAAGCTGCTGATATTGGATGAGCCCACAAACGGCCTCGACCCGAACGGTATCATCGAGGTGCGCGAACTTTTAATACGGCTGGTCACCCAATACAAAAAGACGGTTTTTGTTTCGAGCCATTTACTGGCCGAGGTAGAACGGATGGCCACACATGTAGGTATTATTGACAAGGGGGAACTACTTTTCCAGGGAAGCATTAAGGACCTGGAGGCTATAAGTCAGCCACAAATACAAATTGAAGTTGCCAATATCGTTGATGCGGCTAATTTTTTGAAGAAACAGGGGCTTACCGTAAATGATATTTCGGACGACCATCTAACCATGCCTTTTGTTTCGAAAATACAGATGGGCGAGATCAATTCACTTTTGAACCGTAACAATTTCCAGGTATTCGCTATCCAAAAAGTACAAAAGGACCTGGAAAAGCTATTCCTGGATATCACCCAAAAAGCCTGAACAAATGAAAGGATTTATACTATCGTTCCGGTCTGAGTTTTACAAAACGCGTAAAACAATGGCATTTTGGAGTGCCGTTATTTTACCCTTCGTTATTTGCCTGATGATATCTATTGGCTTTTTCAGCCATAGCGATAAATTATCAAAGCTTCCCGGTGCTATGCTTTGGTTCGAATTTTCGGCCCCGGTACTGGTAGTAATGGGGTCAATATTATTACCCATGCTGATCGTTTTCGAAGCCTATTCGGTAAACAATATCGAACATAAGGCTGAAACATGGAAAACCCTGTTTAGCTTGCCTCTATCTAAGTGGTCGGTTTATTCGGCCAAATATCTTTACGCACTTTTCCTTATCATATTATGTCTTGCGCTATTCGTACTTTTTACGCTGGGCTTCGGTAATTTATTAGGCGTAATTCAACCCCAATTAAAATTCAGCGAGTACCATATCGAAAGTACACTGCTACAGGTTTATTTCAAACTGCTTTTGTCTGGCCTGGGTATACTGTCTATACAATTCTTATTAAGCCTGCTTTTCCGCGATTTCCTTAAACCGATGGGTATTGGTTTTGTAGCTACGGTAGCCGGCATCATTATGGCCAATGTTCAGTGGAAATACACCTACCTGTTCCCATATTCCAATGCCATGCTGACTATAAGGAGCCTAAAACCAGATAATAACACCAATAATGGACAGGGAATTCCGCACATCACCGTCGACCTGTTTACCAAAGACATTTGTGTAAGCCTTATTGTAGCTGTAACAGTGTTTATCCTTGGCTATTTTATCGTGCTGAAAAAGAGTGTAAAATAGTGATTAGTGCCTGGTGATTAAAGATCAGTCGGATGCTGAACCTGGTATGCCGATCCATTTTCTCACCTCACCGGCTTTGGTACCACCGGCAAACTCTCATGGCCTTCGGCATCTACAGACTGCACAGCAAACAAATAATTGTCCTTTGAATAATTTAAGATTGCCTGGGTATCCGTCACATAGAATTTTTTCTCCCAATAGGGACTGATCGTTTCTCGCATCAGCACATAATATCCTGCCGGCTTTTTGCCTTCTTTCGGCGCCTCCCACTTCAATTCTGTTTTATTGCTAAGTCCGCTGGTTACTACGCCAACGTTTTGCGGTTCGGCGGGAGCAAGCGCCAGGCTGGCCAGAACAGAAAGGTTCATGCAGGCCACTTTCTGTGCATAGTTAAAATCAACAAAATCGGGTAAGTCGCCATAATCCACGCCGTTTTCGGTGCGGATGTTCTGATGCTGGCGGGTAAAGTCCTCGTTCATTTCGGTAACACGAATGGCCGTGTAGCCCTGTTGCAAAAAAGGTATATGGTCGCCGCCCCGCAGGTAGCGGTCGCGGCGGTAGATCAGTTTGACGTTCAGATTGTCAACATATCTTTCTGTGGTTTCCTTAATGTAACGGGCTAACTCACGTGAAGGGCTGTCATTTTCGCCGCCAAGTGATATGAGGCCTGCTATTTGTTTTTGATTAGCCGATGCTGCGGTAGGTACACCTTCGCTGAATACCCGTACGCTGGTATTGTCTTTCAGGTCATTATCCATGCCGTGAGTATTGCCAACGATATCATTATTCAGCATAGCGTCTATATTCCAGTTTTCAGCTTTGGCGCGTTTTGCAACATGTGTCGAACCATATAAACCCTGCTCCTCGCCTACCACTGCCATAAAAATGATGGTTGCCGGAAATTGTCTTTTGGCCATTACCCGCGCCAGTTCCATGGAAACAGCCGTGCCCGACGCGTCGTCGTTTGCGCCGGGTTCGTCGCCGGTGGGGTCCATCACATCCGACATGCGGGAATCATAATGCCCCGATACTACATATACCCTGGTATCTTTGGGATCAGTACCCTTCAATATAGCCAGTACATTTTTCAAATGCGCGGGCTGATTAACCCTTTCACTTTTCGGTTGGGTAAAAGTATCAAACTGTACCGTCATACGCCCATACGAGTCAGCTGCGTATCTTTCGTATTCAGATTTTATCCAATTGCGCGCAGCTCCGACACCGGTGGTTTTACTGACAGTATCGCCCAACGTATGGCGCGATTTAAAACTCACCAGTTTGCGGATGATCGCCTCGATGTTTTTGGCTGACACCTCGTCTGTCATCTGTTTGATGGCTGCGTCCTGCCGGATGGTGGTTTGCGCCATCGCAGGGGCCGTCATTATTAAAAATAGTATCAGCTTGTAATATTTCATCTGAGATAAATTAATTGAATATTCAAATGAGACACGAAGTATTGTGTCTCTACTGTTCTTCTATCTCCTGCATCACGTCGCCTACCTGCTTAAAATTACTGCGAACAAAATGGCACCAGTCGCATTCCTCCTTACCGCAACCTGTGTTAAAATCATGCGCCAGTATCTTTTGGTAGACCGTTCTGATTTGCCCACGAACGATTTCCATATCTTCCGTGCCGATCAGTATTTTCTCGTTAATGTATTCGTTTTCGCTTACAGGCTCAATAAAGTCAAATTGTGTTCCAGTCACCTGCCAATCCTTGGTACGATCATTTTCTATAAGCAATTTATAGAACACCGCCTGCCGCCAGTAATCGCCGCCGTTAGGTTTTTCCTCTGTGGGGCCTTTCAGTTTTTCCCTGGCGTTCCTGTACTTCCCTGTTTTATAATCAACCACCGTGACCTGCTTACCTGTAAATTCAACTTTATCAAGGCTACCCTTTACCGGCACACCGTCTATTTCGATGTTTTTGATCGAAAGCTCAACCAATGCAACTTTGTTCCATTGCACAATGTTCGTTTCATAAAATGCGGGCAATATCTTGTCACCATAATCCAGCCGCAACTTGAACTCGTCTTTTGTGAATGAATCCCGGTTGCGATACATGTAGGCCCTGAAATCTTTTATAAACTCTTCGGTAGTGGGAAACTCGTTGTCATAATCCTTCAGCTTGCGAAATGCTCTTTTTAAAGCATCGTGCACTGCCGATCCGAATGTGGCCGAAGGACTTTTTCCCGAAGGCACCCTGATGAGGCATTGGAAGTAAAACCGCAGCGGGCAATCCAGGTAATTACTAAGGTGGGTAACCGAAAGCGTATAATTTTGTAGCAGTTGGTCAATATAATTTTTGTCGATCAACTCCACTGTCGGCTTATCCTCCTCACTGAACTGCGTCATGTAAAAATCCAGCATGTCGCTTTCAGCAGGTTTTGGATGGTCAACCTTTAAATGCGTTTCGGCTAAGATCTCACCAACGAACTGCGATGCTTCCTGGTCTTTGCCATTTTTGTCTTTGGATGCGTACGAAATATTAAGATGTTGTTTCGCACGCGTAAGCGCCACGTAGAACAGGCGTCTCGATTCTTCCTTTTGGGCAATGTCATCGTCCGGCGCCAGTGTCAATGTATCAGGCAGACTAAAGCCAGTGTTCCGTCCTTTGCTGTCCCAGGTCTTCTTATCACAGCCTATTAAAAATACATGTTCAAATTCCAGGCCTTTGGAACCGTGTGCCGTTAGGAAATTCACACCGTTGTCCGAATAAATCACCTGCGTCAGCGGCAGCCTGATATTATTTTCTTTCATCAGGCCGATGATATTTACCAAATCCTTCACTGTTATATCGGGGCTCTTCCGGCTTTCATCTTTCAGAAAGTCAAAGAAATTAGTGAGCACCTGCATATACCAGCCTTTATCGGGCTGCTGCATAATATAACGGAGAATGCCCATTTTCGAGATCAGCTCCTGGAACATTTGCTGCAGTGTTACACTGACCGACGCCTTAAGCAAGTCGTCGATATAGGTCATCAGGTACCGCATCTCCTGGTTCTGCGGCTTGTCGAACAGGTTAGTTTGAGCAGGTGCGCGCAATTCGCTTATGTAACGTCTCAATGAGGTCTTTGGCTCCCCGTTATTTGACGTTTTGTAATTTTCTGTTGCTACCGCGATGCTCGCTTTGGCGATCTCAATCGGCGGTATCCCGAAGAAATCATAGTGCATCATCTCAAACAGCAATTCGTCACCACTATACGGCGAATCCATTTCCATGGCCAGGTAACGTAAGATATTGACGATCTTCTCGCCAAAAGGCAACGACAGAATGTCGATCTTCCGGCGCGTATTTACAGCGATCTTTTTAGCATCCAAATAATGCAGCAGTTCCTCCACCTGGCTGTGATTACGATAAATGACCGCAATCTCTGTAGGCGAAGTACCACCATCCACCAACTGTTTTATCTGTGTCGCAATGTGCACCATTTCCTGGGCCGGATTTTCGTATTCCCTTATCGCCGGGGCGACCGACAGTTCCCCAAATCTCATGTGCGCAGCCTGTATATCTTTATCCAGGTTAAGCTGCCCCGTCAGCCGTTCACGGTTATTGCCGATAAGCGCTTTTGATATATCCAGGATGTGCTGGTTGGAGCGGTAATTATGCTTCAATACAACCATTTCTAATGCCCCTACATAATCGTTGACAAAATCAATGATATTCTTCATGTTGGCACCCTGGAACTTGAAGATCGACTGGTCGTCGTCGCCAACCACAAATACGTTGGGCGTCTCCCAGTAATTCAGGAGAAACTTTAAAAGTTCATTTTGCGAACCACTGGTGTCCTGGAACTCATCCACCAAAATATACTGGTACCGTTCCTGGTACTTGCGCAGCATTTCTTCATTTTCGCGGAAAGCTTTGAGCACCCAAATGATCATGTCATCATAATCATACAATCCCCGGGTTTTCATTTTGGCATCGTACCGCTGGTATTCACTTACCGCAGCAAGCAGTTTGGTCATTACATCGCGTGCAGCATCTAATTCTTTCTGTTTCAGATCACCTGCCTTGATGCCTTTTACAGCATTTGCTCTTTTGTAAATAAATTCATCACGGTTTGGCAGATCGGCGAGATAATCTTCAACAGCCTTGCCTATCATCTCCTCGTTCCAGTTCTCCCGTTTCATGGTCGAAAACAGTTGTTTTAAACGTGGCACGTCGTAATAGATATCGCCGGTAAAGCGTTTGAGCAAATGGTCATTCGGAAAATCATCCACCAACTCCTGGAAAAGCGACACCGAATCAAGATCAGATAATGGCTCCAGGTTCAGCTTGCCGAAATATTCCAGGTTTTCCTGTATGATCTCGTTACAAAAAGCATGGAAAGTATAAATGTTCACCCGGTATGCTTCCGGGCCGATAAATTCGAACAGACGCTTGCGCATGGCCACGGCGCCTGCATCAGTATAGGTAAGACATAATATCTCGTGCGCACTGGCGTCGGTCTCCAAAAGTATTTTCCCGATACGGGCCGCCAGTATCTGCGTTTTGCCCGTTCCGGGACCAGCCACTACCAGCACCGGACCTTCTATTTGGTTCACAGCGGCCAATTGCTCGGGGTTCAGCCGGGCTAAAGCCTCCAGGAATTTTTCGTTATATTTATTGGGAGTAGATTGCATATTATATAAGTAAAGATAGGTAAAAGAGCCAAGCGGAGGCGCAAGTTTTTGCGGCTTTACTTTAACGTCACCCCACTTCCCGAAGGAAAATACTGGTTTATCCGCACCGGCGATTTACCTTTCGGATCGATCAATCTTGTGATCACCTTCACTGCCGAACGCTGCATTTCATCGCTCATCTGGTAGCCCGCTATTAATGCCCCGCTTTTTTCGATGCCCGGTAATCCAGCTACAGTGTATGGATTGGCAAAAACGCAGATGACCGAATGCTGGAACGACGCCAGCTCGGAAATGAACAATTTTACCCCGTTACTATAATCCAGCTTGCTTGCAGGGCGCGGGCGGGTGTCGTTAATACTTACGAAAATTTGATCATACTGCCTTAGTTTTACCAGCAGGTCGAGTAATTGATCGGCTGATGTAGCTTTACCTACAATATACATATCGCTGTTCAGGTACCACCGCTGTGATAGTTCCTGCTGGAATATCGTCGGCTGGGTTACTCCGACACTGATAACAGCTGTTTTTTGAAGAGGATTCAATTGGAGTGTGGATCCGTCCCCTTTCAGCAGGGTCACTGCGTTGTCGCATAGCTGCTGCACCAAGGCCTTTGCGCTCTCGCGGTTAAGACCCTCCACGAGGTGATCTGTGGATACGTCTTTGTAATGGTTCAGCCCCGCCCAGTATTTTGCCGCAAGTATCTTTTTTACCCGTGCCTCAAACTCTTTTTTAGTAACCCCGTCCTTCCTGATCGCTTTTTTGATCAAACCTATCGCCCGTTCCGAATTTTCTGACAATTCGAGAATGTCATTACCGGCCAAAAACGCGCGGACATCGGCCTGCCCGTCGGGGAAATATTTCAGTACGCCCTTCATTTCCATCGCGTCAGAAACAATAAGCCCTTTAAAGCCGAGTAAATCCCGCAGATCACCAGTTACTATAGGTTTAGATAAGGTAGAAGGCAGATTCTTGGTTGAATCAAGCGAGGGGATATCCATATGAGCTATCATTATACCGCTAATACCCGCTTTTATAGCCTGGCGGAAGGGGTATTCCTCCAGGGTGTCCAGTCTTTTCCTGTCAAAAGGCAGCAGGGGCAGATCGAGATGCGAATCGACGTTCGTATCGCCATGACCGGGAAAATGTTTGGCAGTAGTTAATATGCCGCCGTCCTGCATACCCTTCATATAAGCGATCCCTTTGGCAGCAACGTTATACTTATTATCGCCAAAGGATCTGAAATTGATAACTGGGTTATCGGGATTATTGTTCACATCCATATCCGGCGCCAGGTTCATCTGCATCCCCATCCGCTTAAAGTCGTAGGCAATAAATTGCCCCATCTTATAAATAAGGGTATTATCACGTATGGCCCCAAGCGTCATCTGGTATGGGTAGGAAATAGTAGAATCGAGCCGCATACCCAGTCCCCATTCGCCATCCTGTGCAATAAGTAACGGCACTTTGGCCAACTTTTGGTAACGGTTGATGAGTTGTGCCTGCCGAACGGGCCCGCCCTGGAAAAACACCAGGCCACCCACCTGCTCGTTCTTGATCACATACCCGACGGAGTCTTCATAAGCCTGCCCTCTGTCGGTATGCGCCCGCACAAAGAACAACTGCGCTATCCGCTCCTTTTTGCTGAGTTTACGGTAAACCGAATCGACCCAGCGGTTTTGCCGGCCAAGCGATGCTATATAACCCTGTTTTTGCTGGCCCATAGCGGGGATGGCTATCAGAGCGAATAAAGCGTAGATAAGATACCGGAGAAGTACTTTCATAAACTTCAAATGTAGTTGAATTGATCGAACTTATCCACCCCGGCTAATTGTAACATTTTCAACTGAAACGAAAAAAATTGACACCCAAACTAAACCTTGACCGTTCTCCATCACTCTAAAAACAAACATTAACTTATAAAACGATTTATTGTGATGAAACGAATCTTATTCCTGGCGATATGCCTGCTAACAACCGGCACCGTATTCGCTCAAAACTATTACACCCCGCGCCGGGTGCATCGCCGCCCGCCGCCTGCCCGCAGGTTTGGTGATTTTTATACCCCGAAAGTTGGTATTGAAGGTGGTTTAAGTATTGCCAATACCATCGATTCCTACGATGCGGGTTATAGTACCGATAATATTTTAGGTTTCCATGCAGGCATCTCGGCCACTATACCGCTGGTTTACCCCTTGTCGTTCCAGCCCGAGGTGCTTTTCTCGCAGAAAGGATATAAGGGCTACACTTCCGACGGAACCTTTACCCAGCGCAATAACTACATCGATGTGCCATTGCTGGCCAATTTCAGACTGGTGCGCGGACTTAACTTCGTTGTCGGGCCCCAACTGAATTTCCCGGTATCAAGTACCAGTACTTTTAATGATGGATTTAATGTATCGTCAGAAACTTACTACAACAGCAATTACAATAAGAGCTATGTTGCCGGTGTAATAGGGCTTAGTGTCGATCTGAATCCAAATGTGTACATACAGGGGCGCTATGTGCTTGATCTTAGTTCGAATACCTATGACGAAAATTCCCCCATACCCGATTATCGCAACCAGGTTTGGCAGTTCGGTTTAGGTATAAGATTCCAGTAAAAATCTGCTAAAAAAAGACGTCCAAATCAATCAGGGCGTCTTTTTTATTTCAGGGTATTTGGCTAAATACCGCGCTTATATCATGGTCGAACTTCTCCTTCTCATGGTAAAGCACTTTCCTGTAAGGTTCAAAATCTTTTATTAACTTATCATAATTTACCAGGCATTCGTTGATACGGTTTAAAATTCCCAGTATTTCATTGGTGTTTTTTTCAAAACGATACTTTTCAGGGATCGGCATATCCTCGGCATAAGCCGCCGAGCCTGATTTGCCAATGATCATGCAGCAACGCATGATACACGCCTCGCGCGGCATTCTTTCCTTACCGGGGTGGTAGCCAAAGTCGATATATAATTTTGCCCGGTTCATCCAACCGGCAACTTCTGCCGGACTCATCCCACTTAAAGGTTTCCAGTTTAGGTGCCTTGTTTGGGCGATGATATCATCAAGGAACACATCATTCTTTTTTGGATTATAGATAATGATGTCCTGTTTTTCGGCTTTTTCATCAGTTCGCTCAAAAAAGGCATCGTTCATGTAATCACTTATCTGGCCAACCGGCTCAATCCCATTTTCGCGGAGATGGACCATAGAATAATAAGAATGCCCGATATGCAAAACGTTCTTTTTCTTCAAGCTGTCGAATGTGGCTATCTTAAATGTCCCAAACAGGACACTCAACCCTAATGATTTCCTTTTTTTGCGCTCATGGCGCGCTATCTGCTGATTTAAAATGATATAATAATTGGCTACACTTAACCACCATACTACCTTACGTACTTTACTGAACTTTTTGCAGAAAACAGATGAAAGGTGAGTCTCGGGTATGATCAGGACGTGCTCCCGGCTATTTTCAGGCTCATTTACATACGGCACATCGTATTTTTTATAATTTTCGTGCACGAGCCCGGTACTTTCAGGAGAGTGGTAATAATACATGAAAGCATTAAACCCCAAAAGGATAAGATGATGCCCTAATTGGTGCAACGCCTCGGGTCCGCCGGTAGCAACGCCGGCAGGGCAGGAAATATAGATCTTACTGCCCGGAAAACATTCGATCTTTTGCAATGTTCCGCTCAATATTTTATAATGCTAAACACCAATAAATAGAAATCAATCAGGTTTTCAGCTTAAGCCGGTAGCCCTTTTTAGGTTTAAATATCTTAGTATATTGCCTCACTAAAAACAATACAAGGGCTATATTACCAAAAAAATTAAACAAACGCACTCCTGAAATATAAAATCGCGTGATAGTAGTTCCCAGGAACCTTGATCTGAAAGCCCTGCGATACTTCTTAATAAGGTCTTTTTTCAGCTGATAAAATGTATCATCAGCATTGCCGTCACTCTTGTGCATCAACTTGAAGTCTATCGCATAGCTGCTATAGCCCAAAACATCGGCTATTAGGCATATGTCGGTTCCATACATGTGAAAGCCTTGCAGATCAGCCGACAGGGCAAGGTTAGCCGCGCTTTTTACAATAATAAAATTTTCATCCAGCGTCACCGTTTTTATAGGCAGATGTTTGTCTTCCAGCAGGTTTCCGGTTCCCTGGATAACATTCATAGCGGTATACTTTAGATTTACGCCGCCGGCGTTACCAAGTAAAGCCCAGTTAGGGTCGGCTTGCTCTATTTCCCCGATTCGCTCTCTTAAGTCGCCAATGTTATGATGGTTTATCAATATATCCTGGTGGCAAAGAATTATATATTTGCCGCGCGCTTCACGCAAAAAACGGTTCAGCCCGCCAAAGGCCTCAAAAGTGTTCTGTTTGCTGTTATCGACGTACAAAAATTCACATATATTTTCGGTAAAACCCGATACAACGAAAGACGCTTTCATTTCCTCGTATTCGGACAGATCGGTAACCAGTGTACATACCGAAAACTCGTATTCAAATATTTCCTTCCGCTCTATTTTTCTCGATCGTATCTGCTGCATACAAGCATTCGTTATTGAAAAGTTTGCATATCGATCAAACGCCTGTAAAGGCCGTTTGCGTTCATTAATTCCAGGTGTTTACCCTGCTCCACAATCTCTCCGTTGTCAAGTACAACTATTGTGTCTGCGTTTTGGATGGTGCTTAAACGATGGGCTATGATAAGCGACGTGCGATTTTTCATCAGGTTATTCAAAGCATCCTGCACCAGCTTTTCGGATTCGGTGTCCAGCGCCGACGTCGCTTCGTCCAGCAGCATGATGGGCGGGTTACTTAGTACGGCGCGGGCTATGCAGATACGCTGCCTTTGTCCGCCTGAAAGCTTGGCCCCCCGGTCGCCAATATTGGTTTGATAACCATTTTCCGACTCCAGTATAAAACTATGTGCATTGGCTATGCGTGCGGCCGCTTCAACCTGCTCCTGTGTGACGCCTATTTTGCCGAAAGCGATATTATTAAATATAGTATCATTAAATAATATCGTTTCCTGGTTCACAATGCCCATAAGCGAGCGCAGCGACTGCATCGTTACGTTCTGTATATTATGATCGTCAAGGTATATCTCTCCCGATTGCGGCTCTATAAAACGGGGAATAAGATCCATCAGGGTCGATTTACCACCGCCGGACGGTCCTACCAAAGCTACAGTTTGACCCTTGGGAACAGTTAAATTGATTTTTGAGAGGATCTGCTTCTCTTCATAAGCAAAAGATACATTTTTGAAATGGATGCCTTCGTTAAAGCTTTTGACCTCAATTGCATCCGGAGCGTCTTTTATCAACGGTTTTTCGTCAATTAAAGCCAGTACGCGCTCACCTGCCGCAATACCCTGGTTAATATTGCTGAATGAATCGGATATAGCCTTTGCCGGACGTGTCAACTGCGAAAATATCCCGATATAACTTAAAAAGCTGCCCGGGTCCAGTTCCTTACTATGACTTACAATGATAATGTACCCTCCATATAACAGGATGAACGAGATCATGGTGACCGATAGTATTTCAGATATTGGAGATGCCGCCTGCTGACGTTTGGCCATCGACCGCAATATCTTACTATACCGCCTGTTTTCTGTATTAAAACGTTCCTTGATAAAATTGGTAGCGTTAAATGCCTTAATAATTTTTATCCCTGACAACGCCTCATCGAGGTAGCTGATCATGGTACCATACGATTGCTGGGCACTGGTGGCTTGTCCACGCAGTTTTTTTACAATACGGGCGATGATAAATGCCGAAACCGGGATAACAAGTAATGAATAAAGCGTAAGCTTAGTTGAGATGGAGAATAAACCAATGATGTAAGAAATCATGGTGAGCGGTTCCTTAAAAATAACCTGCAACGTTGATGTCACAGAAAACTGCACCACCTGAACGTCAGAAGCTACTTTAGATACAATGTCGCCCTTGCGCTCGTTATTAAAAAAGCCAAGGTGCATATCTATCACATTATTAAAAACTGTTTTTCGCAGGTTTAACAGGGTGTGAATACGAAGATTCTCCATAATGCGGGCAGACAGATACCTGAAAACATTTGCTAGAAAAATACCGATGACAATGGTAACACATACAAACTTTAGCGCACCCCATTGCCCATAATGCTGAACAAAATAGCTAAGGTAATATTTGAACCATCCTGTTGGATCCAAAGAGCTGGGACGAGCCGCTGGCAACGAGGCCGGACCTAGATTGAAATTGAACAATGTATTAAGAAGCGGGCCTAGCAATATCAGCACAGTGGTGATAAAAACTACATACAGCAGAGTAAATATGACGTAGGGAATAGCAAACTTTTCAATTGGTTTAGCAAAAGATAAGAGCCTGAAATAAGTCTTCATCCAATAAAAATAAGTTGCAAAGCTAATAGTAATTAGGCAAATATGAGCCTTATGGCTTGAACCTGGTTATTTCCTTTTCGGCCACCGATGCCCTGATCATGCGTACCATGTCGAAAAGGCTGATAACACTGTTATGTTTTTCCATAAGCCTGCTAATATCTTTTTTACTTTCCTTTATTGCCGCGCCGCTTTTGAAAAGCGCCCTGTAACTGTTCCATATCCACCATTGCCCCGCTAATAATTTCGGCAAAAGGTCGATAAGTGTTACCTGGCAATACCAGGCAAACGATGCCAGCCCGTTCAAATGTATGGCGTGGAAGTAAAAACGGTTCCGGTAATAAACGCCCTTTACCCACCTGGCGGTACTGTAATTTTTTGTACTGGCCGACAACTGGTGGCGGCATACCGACTGGTGCTCATAATAACATTTCCATCCCATCCGCCAGGCACGTAAGCCTAATTCGATGTCCTCGCAATAAAATGGCGAAAATAATTCATTGAAGCCGCCCAGTTCTTTAAGCTTCACTGTATCGACCAGCGCATTGGCACCTGACAAGTAAAACGTATAATACCAATCGGTATTATTTTGGTTATAATAAAAATAATCTGTTTTCAGTTTGAGTCCGTTAAACTTAGGTATCCGCGCCGCATCCTGAATACCATCACCGTCCATATCAATGATCCGGCCCATGACGCCAAAAGTATCAGGCTTGTCAAAATACTTCCATTGCGCTTCAAAATACCCCGTTGTTAGCTTTACATCAGAATTTAGCAGTAATACCACGTCGTATTGTGCAACTTCAATACCCCGGTTACAGGTAAAAGAAAACCCCCGGTTCTCCGGATTGGCAATGAGTTTAATTTTCGGGTAGTTTTTTGTAATAAATTCGATAGAATCGTCCTTTGAATAGTCATCAACCACAATGATCTCGTAAGCCATTCCGGCCTGCTCAGCAACCGCAACGGTTATCGGCAAATATTCTTCAAGCAAATGCCTGCCGTTATAGTTAGGTATAATAACCGAAACGCTTTTCTTATTCAACGAGTGCTATTTTATGATGTTGTAGTTTTTATATTCACTTACCCGCCAGCCGGTCGTGTCCTCGATTTTTTGAAGCAGTTTGCGCCTGAAAGGCATTTTCTTTTCAAGTGTGCGCGTATCAATATCCAGCTTCCAGTTTGTTGCATTTATACGCTTCTGCATCACAGCCGGGTGGGTTCCGGTAAACGGCACCAACCGGTCGGCATTTTTATAGTCAAATTCAAAAGTCTCCGGCAAATTTTCGGCCAGCCAATTGTCATCGTGATAAAACTGGTTAAAATTCCTCAACTTGCTTTTTAAACCTGCAGGCGGTTTCACCCACCCATAATGATAAATAAAAGCATCGATCAACTTCACGTTCAATTTGCGCCTATCGATACGAAAACCCTGGGCATCGCGATAGGAATGCACACCGTTTTTGTTTCTTAAAACCCGGATCTCGCGACGATACCACCTGCGCGAATGTCCATAATAGTCGTATGAGCCGTAAAAATGCAGGTATTTAAATAGTAACCCTTCAATGCGCTCATCTGTAAGATTATCCTCCATTTCCTGTTTTATAACGGGAAGATATTTCTCATGTACACATTCATCACCCTGGATATAAAAGGCCCAATCGGAATCGGGAGAAATGGCGTTGAATGCCTTATCTGTCTCTGCGGCAAAAACAGCGCCACCTTCGCGCAGGGTCTCATCCCACACAGTATGAATGACCTTTATTTTAGGGGAGCCGATGCCTTCGATCAGTTTTTCCGTACCATCATCCGAATTGCCTAAAGCGACAATAAATTCATCGCACAACGGAAGGATAGAGGTAATGGCCTCAACAACAGGGTAATCATTTTTTACCGCGTTCCTGATAAATGTAAAACCTGCTACCTTCATTTAGGGTTATTTTGTTTTTAAATTACCGGCAAATATAGCTTTCCGTATTCCATTTAGTTAAAGCTCAATTTTCGAAAGCCTTGCAATTTTCGTTACTTTACTTTTCACAAATGACAATCACCCGCAAACAGTCTCCCGCCGGCACTTCCGATTTTCGCTCCGTGGCACGGGCCTTGACGATTGTTGAGAATGACCTGGATGGAGCCGACGATTTGCTAAAAGGGCTTGACCTGTCAAAGGATGTCCCGGTTATTGGCATTACAGGTCCGCCCGGGGCGGGTAAAAGCACTTTAGTGAGCAGTATTTTAGGCGAATTCACAGCCCGGGGTAACAAGGTCGCCGTACTTGCTGTTGACCCTACATCGCCTTTTAACTTTGGTTCTTTGTTGGGCGACCGTATACGGATGTCGCCTTATTTTAATCATCCCGATGTTTTCATTCGTTCGCTGGCTACGCGCGGCTCACTCGGCGGTTTGTCAGCCAAAACTATCGAGATGACGGATGTTTTAAAAGCATCAGGTTTCGATCAGGTACTGATCGAAACAGTTGGTGTGGGCCAATCTGAAATAGAAATAGCAGGCCTTGCCGATATTACACTGGTTGTTTTGGTACCCGAAGGAGGCGACGAAATACAAAGCATTAAATCGGGCTTAATGGAAATTGCCGATGCTTTCATTGTCAATAAAGCCGACCGTGAAGGCGCCGATATTTTCGCCAATAATCTAAAAAAAATGGTTCAGCAAAAAGACGCGGCTATACCTGTTTTCAAAACTATTGCCTCGCAAAACAGTGGAGTAGGGGAAGTAGTTGACTTTATCACATCTTCTGCCCGGCGCCGTAATAGCCGCAAAGAATTGCTATTAAGCGAAAAAGCCTTGAACCTGATAAGACAAAAGCGAATGGCAAATATCAGTAAATCAGAATTACAAAAGAGCATAGCCGGCGCTCTTGGAAACCCCTCATTTAATCTCTATAAATTTATTGAAAAGTATATTTAGGGATCAGGAATTCATGATCTCTTCGATATGCCCGGCTTCCAAAGGAATATCCGCCATCAGGTCGATATTACCTTCTGTCGTTATCAATATATCGTTTTCAAGCCTTATGCCAAGCCCCTCTTGCGGGATATAGATACCAGGTTCGCAGGTAAGTATATTGCCTGTTTCGAAACGCTTATACCTGCTGGCAAAATCATGCACATCCAACCCCAGGTGATGCGAAGTACCGTGCATAAAGTATTTTTTATACAACGGCATTTTAGGGTCCTGCTTTTCTACATCATGCTTGTTCAGCAATTTCAGGCCGATTAATTCGCTGGTCATCATTTTCCCAACTTCTTCGTGGTATTCGGACATAAGTGTACCTGATTTTATCAATTGAACAGCGCCTTTCATTACACGAAGCACCGCATCGTACACATCGCGCTGCCGTTTGGTAAACCTGCCGTTAACCGGGATCGACCGGGTCATATCTGCATTGTAGTTTGCATATTCAGCTCCAAAATCCAGGAGCAAAATATCCCCGTCGTTACAAACCTGGTTATTATCGATATAATGCAACACGTTAGCGTTAGCACCCGATGCGATGATCGGGTTATAGGCGTTACCTGTGGCCCGCTGCTTCAGGAACTCATGGGTCAATTCGGCTTCTATTTCATATTCCGCCACACCGGGTTTCACAAATTTAAGCACCCTGATAAAAGCGTCCCTCGTGATCTCGCAGGCCATCTTCGTCAACCCGATCTCAATATCAGATTTAACCACCCGCAGATCCCGTAAAATAACTGCCGACCTCTCATAACGATGCAATGGATATCTTTGCCGCAATTGCTCAAACATCCTGATATCCCTATATGGAACTGTATGTCCATACCGGTCGTTCTCATTTGTATTGATGTAGATATTTTCGGCATAGTTAATAATACTGTGCAGTATAGTATCGAATTCGTTCAGCCAATAGACGTTTTCAATACCGGATGCCTTGCGTGCCTCATCCTTCGTGTATTTATGTCCCTCCCATACTGCAATATGCTCGTCAGTCTGTCTTAAAAACAGGACTTCTTTATATAACGGATTAGGACAATCGGGGTATAAAACTAAAATACTTTGCTCCTGGTCAATGCCGCTTAAATAAAAAAAATCGGCATTTTGCTTAAAAGGGAAGTTCTGATCGCCATTTTTTGGAAACTCGTCATTAGCGTGAAAAATGGCTATTGAGTTTGGCTTTGTGCGTTTAACGAAATTTTTTCTATTAAGGATAAATAATACATTACTAATAGGTAGGTATTTCATGAATATTAAGTTTATTTATTTTTCCAAAACAATTTTTTTATTTATTTGTATTAACTTATGTAAAATTTGGAACAATGTTTGGTAATGAATTCAAACTTAATTACTAATTTTGGAAAAAAAATCACAATTAATTGTTTAATCTTAAAACTATGAACTATTCTACATTAAAAAAAACAGTTGCCCTTTCACTAGTCTCGCTTCTGGCTGTTGGAATGGTCAATGCTCAAACGGACACCACTAAAGCAGCGACCATGGCCATGGCAGATACCGCAACTACTGCCAAAGTATTTGGCGGCAGGGCTCAATACAACACCTGGAGTGTTGGTTTAAACGTCGGGCTTACGTCCCAGACACTTGCTACGGGCGGATCTAATGATTACTCTGATAAAAAGATCTCTCTTGGTTATGGCCTTTCAGTTCGTAATCAGTTAGCTCACTCATTTGCTTTGCAATTCGATTTCCGCGGTGGCAAAGTACAGGGAAGTGACGCCAGCACAAATTTACCTGCTACTTATTCAACAAAGTTTTGGCAGGGAACCATCAGTGGTGTTGTTAACGTTGCAACCATTGATTACATCCGCCGCAAAAATGCTGTTAACTTCTTCGTTACCGCCGGTGCAGGTTTAGCATGGTACAACCCAACTGGTGTTACCAGGACAGGTGCTCCATTTGACTTTAAAGCAGCTACTGGTAGCAATGTAAAGGAATTTGTTGTTCCAATTGGCGCAGGTGTTAAATTCAGGTTATCTGACGCTCTTGCTCTGAACCTGGGTTACACTGAAAACTTTATTGACGGCGATAACTTTGACGGTTACAAAAACGGTGGCGCTGCCAGCAAAGATCATTATTCTTATGGCTATGCAGGCCTGGAATACACCTTTGGTCCGAAATCAAAACCGAATTTGGATTGGGTGAACCCTGTAGCTATGATGTATGACGAATTGTACGACGCCGCTCTTCGCCAGGAAGTTGAAGCTTTGAAAGGCCGTGTAGGCAATGTTGAAAATGCGATTAACGACCTGAAGAAAGATTCTGACGGTGACGGTGTTGCTGACCAGTTCGACAAGTGTCCGAACACTCCTGCAGGTACTGTAGTTGACGGCTCTGGTTGCCCTATCAATTTCCCTAAGATCGATACTTCACTGTTCGTAAGGAAACCAGTTATGGGTGATGCAAAAGCTTATTCAAACATCCAGTTCGAATTCGACAGCTCTGTATTGAGAACTTCGTCTTACCCTGCGTTGGATCTGACTTCTGCTGATCTGCGTGCAAATGCTGACAAGAAGATCGAATTAGATGGCTTCGCTTCATCTGAAGGTACCGCTGCTCACAACATGCGTTTGTCTAAAGACCGTGCTAACTCAGTAAAAACTTACTTGGTTAACTCTGGTGTTGATGCAAAACGTGTTAAAGTGAAAGCATTCGGCGAAACTCATCCGATAGCAGATAACTCAACTGAAGAAGGACGTGTATTAAACCGCCGCGTTGAGTTCAAACAAAAATAATATTTGAAACATTCACATATTCAGAAGGCTTGCCCGCAACGGCAAGCCTTCTTTTTTTATTAAATTTGTCCATGTACTTTTTCAGGAAGAAAGATCCTAACAGGCCAACCAGCTTTAATCTGAAGGTGATGCATATCATCAATGCTACCGCAATAATCATGTTTGTCGCGGGCATCATCTACAAACTGCTGCAATGGTTCGTTTTTAAAAAGCCATGATCTCAAACAACTACTAAAATGAAATCAGTAATCAACACGGCAAACGCGCCTGCGCCTATCGGTCCTTACAGCCAGGCCATAGCCACGGGAGGCTTACTATTTGTATCGGGGCAGATACCCATGAACCCTGTAACCGGCGAGATCATCTCCTCAGATATTAAGGCTGAAACTAAACAGGTTATGGAAAATATAGCGGCCATACTTTCTAAGGCAGACGTTAGTTTTGCTGATGTAGTAAAGACCACCATTTTCCTTACGGATATGCAAAGCTTCGCCCATGTAAATGAGGTTTATGGGACATATTTCACCGATAAGTTTCCGGCGCGCGAAACTGTGCAGGTAGCTGCGCTCCCAAAAAACGTGAATGTCGAAATATCCGTAATCGCTGTAAAATCCTGACACCGTCCGTTGAACCCACAGGTATTTCAAACTCCGATAGAATTTCTGAAGGGCGTAGGCCTATCCCGGGCCGATGTATTGAAAAAGGAGTTGGGAATAACTACTTTCGAGGATCTGTTAAGGTATTTTCCCTATAAACATATAGACCGCACGCGCTTTTACAAAATCCGCGACATACAACCGGAGTTGCCTTATGTACAGGTTTTAGCCCGGGTAACACATTTTGAGATCGCTGGCGATAAACGCACCAAACGTTTGGTTGCCCAGGCGAAAGACGAAACGGGTATAATGGAATTGGTTTGGTTCCAGGGCATAAAATGGATAGAGAAATACCTGGCCATTGGTAAGGTATATGTGTTGTTCGGTAAGCCGGGTATGTTCAATGGCAAGCCTCAAATGGCCCATCCCGAAATGGAACTTTACTCGCCTGCTGTTTTGAAACAAAAAGGCAATTTAACCCTGCAACCGGCCTATAGTTCGACAGAAAAGCTAAAACAGTTTTCGCTCGACAGCAAAGGCATACAAAAACTAACAGCAATACTGCTGGATCAATATGGTAACGAAATAAAGGAAAACCTGCCGTTGTACCTGCTCAATCAGTTCAAACTGATGGGCCGTGCCGAAGCTTATCGCAACATGCATTTTCCTGATGATGCCGCGATGCTGAACGAGGCACAACACCGGCTTAAGTTTGAGGAACTTTTTATTATTCAACTCAAGCTGCTTAAAAACAAACTACTGCGCATTCAAAAATTCAAAGGGCATGTGTTTGAAAGTGTGGGTCATTATTTCAATACATTTTATAACGAACGGTTGCCTTTTCAGCTCACCAATTCCCAAAAAAAGGTATTAAAAGAAATAAGACAAGATACCCAGCGCGGCGTACAAATGAACCGCTTGCTCCAAGGTGATGTGGGTAGCGGCAAAACCGTGGTGGCGCTAATGAGTATGCTTATTGCAATAGATAATGGCTTCCAGGCCTGCATTATGGCACCTACCGAAATATTGGCCAACCAGCATTATCAAACTATTAAAAGTCTCGTTGGGGAAGGTTTTATAGAGGTTGCACTCCTGACAGGCTCTACAAAGAAGAAGGACAGGAATATCCTTCACGAAAAACTTGAAGATGGCCGGCTAAAAATACTGATCGGCACACATGCGCTGATCGAAGATAAAGTGCAATTTCAGAACCTCGGTTTTGTAGTGATAGATGAACAACACCGTTTTGGTGTGGAACAACGCGCCAGGCTGTGGCGAAAAAACAATATTCCGCCACATATACTGGTGATGACGGCAACGCCTATCCCACGCACGTTAGCTATGACCCTTTACGGCGACCTGGACATATCTGTCATTGATGAGTTGCCTGCCGGAAGAAAACCGATACAGACAGTTCACTATTATGAGAACCAACGCCTTAGGATGTTCGGTTTTATGAAACAGGAAATAGCCAAGGGAAGGCAGATATATGTCGTTTACCCGCTGATACAGGAAAGTGAGAAACTGGATCTGAAAAACCTTGAAGATGGCATCGAGATCATACGGCGCGAGTTTCCGATGCCGGATTACCAGATCAGTATTGTCCACGGAAAGATGCCTGCAAAGGACAAGGATTATGAAATGCAACGCTTTGTAAAGCATGAAACACAGATAATGGTGGCTACCACAGTAATAGAAGTTGGCGTTAATATCCCCAATGCCTCGGTGATGATCATCGAAAATGCCGAGCGGTTTGGCCTGTCGCAACTGCACCAATTACGGGGCAGGGTTGGCCGCGGCGCGGAACAATCCTATTGCATCCTGATGAGCTCGCACAAATTAAGCTATGACGGCAAGATCAGGCTTGAAACCATGGTGCGGACGAATAACGGTTTTGAAATTTCGGAGATCGACCTTCAGCTGCGTGGCCCCGGTAACATCGAAGGCACCCAGCAAAGCGGTATTACCGATCTGAAGGTGGCCGACCTGGTGGCAGATCAGCAACTATTGATACAAGCACGAAAATGTGTGGAGGATATATTTGCCCGCGACCCCCAGCTTACACTCCCCGAGCACCAGGTATTGCACCTGGCCTTTCTCAAAAATGCAGGGTTAAGCTGGGATAAGATATCTTAAGGTAAAACTTCGTTTTGCCACAGCGTTGTTTCAAATCCGCTAAAGCAATAATCTTCATCAAAATATTACATTTGCTTAAACGCTATTATTCTTCTCAAAACATGAAACTGAAATTTACCCTTTTCGCATTTCTTATTTGTTCAACCACCTTAGTACAGGCGCAGGATTCATTGATGCTGCGCAAGATATATGACGAAGGCCTGGTTAATGGCAAAGCTTATAGTAACCTGCACTATTTATGTAAAAACATCGGCCAGCGCATAAGCGGCTCGGCAAATGCACAAAAAGCTGTGGAATGGAGTAAAAAGCTGATGGAAAGTTATGGCTTCGATCATGTTTTTCTGCAGGAGGTAATGGTACCGCATTGGGTTCGCGGGCCAAAGGAACAAGGTATAATAATCGATGGTAAAAACCGCATCCCGGTGCATATTGCTGCACTTGGCATGTCGGTTGCAACGCCAAAAAATGGTATTACTGCCGAAGTTATTGAGCTGCATAGCCTGAAACAATTGGATAGTCTTGGTGAAAGTAAACTTAAAGGAAAGATCGTTTTCTTCAATCGTCCGTTCGACCAGCGATTTATCGAGACATTCAGGGCCTATGGTACAGCCGGCGACCAACGCAATTTGGGGCCCGCTGCTGCAGCAAAATTTGGCGTTGCAGGGGTAATAGTGCGGTCGTTAAGCAGCACGACAGACGACTATCCGCATACAGGCGCAACCCGCGTGGCAGCTGACGGCAAAAATGCACCCGCTGCAGCTATATCTACCAAAGCGGCTGATCAGCTGAGCAGCTTGTTAAAGAAAAATCCGTCGTTAAAATTTTATTTCAAACAAAGCTGCCAAACTCGCCCCGACACATTGTCCTATAATGTTGTGGGCGAAATTACAGGCACCGTGAACCCGGCTAAGTTCATTACTGTAGGTGGCCACCTCGACTCTTGGGACCTGGCTGAAGGGGCGCACGACGACGGCACGGGAGTAATGGGATCACTGGAAGCATTGCGTATACTGAAGGCACTTGGTTATCGCCCAAAAAATACTTTACGCGTTGTATTTTTTATGAATGAAGAAAATGGCGACAGGGGAGGTATCAAATACGCTGAGCTTGCAGCACAAAATAAGGAAGAACACATAGCCGCGATTGAAAGTGATGCCGGCGGCTTTACGCCACGGGGGTTTGGGTTTACGGGCCTGTCGTCCGATCAGCTTAAAAACCTGGAGCAGTGGAAAAAACTTTTTTTCCCTTATGGTTCCGAAAGGCTAACAGCTGGGGGCGGCGGAAGCGATATTGAGCCGTTGAAAGAAAAGGTTGCCGGAGTAGTGTTAATCGGGTTATCGCCCGACTCTCAACGATACTTTGATATTCACCATACACCAAACGATGTGTTTGAAAATGTAAACAAACGTGAGCTTGAATTAGGCGCCGCATCTATGGCATCGTTGATCTACCTGATAGACCAGCATGGCTTCAATTGATTTGACATTGCGGAGACGCAAAATATTGCGTCTCCGCTGATTTTATATTGGTGCATAATTGTAAATTGCGCGCCATCAACACTTACACCCGGCAGTGACCGACGAAGGAAACAGTCAGCCCCCCAAAAAGGATTCATTTGAAGCTTTGCGATACAAGGACTTTCGCTCCTATCTGGGCATGCGGTTCTTTTTCACTTTTGCTTACCAGATGCAGACAACAGTACTGGGTTTTTATATTTATGAACTAACGCATAGTAAAATAGCCATAGCGATCATTGGTTTAAGTGAGGCCATACCGGCAGTCGGACTGGCGCTTTACGGAGGCTATATCGCCGACAAGTACGAAAAACGCAAAATGCTTTTGCTGGTGTTTTCCGGTGTACTCTTTTCATCGCTTGTAATGTTCCTGGTAACACTTAAAGGTTTGAGCGGATATATACACACCGGCTGGACAGTGCCTATACTTTATGCGATGATATTCTGCAATGGTGTAGCAAGGGCATTTTACGGCCCGGCTACCTTTACGGTTTATGCTCATAGTATTCCCCGCGAGGTATATCCAAATGGGGCAACCTGGAGTTCTCAAGGATGGCAGATAGCCTCTATTCTGGGACCTTTCACGGGCGGGTTTATCTATGCTTTTGCCGGTGGAATCACCGGAAACTTCATAGTGATATTGGCATTCCTGCTGATAACCTTCGTGCTTGTTTACCGGCTCCGAAAATATCCTCCAGTATTTATTCCAAAAGAAAGTGTTTATAAAAGTCTTAAAGAAGGCATTCATTTTGTTTTTAACAGCAAAATGATGAT
Organism: Mucilaginibacter ginsenosidivorans; assembly: GCF_007971025.1. Taxonomy (NCBI): domain Bacteria; kingdom Pseudomonadati; phylum Bacteroidota; class Sphingobacteriia; order Sphingobacteriales; family Sphingobacteriaceae; genus Mucilaginibacter; species Mucilaginibacter ginsenosidivorans. Next base: position 228,523 of record NZ_CP042436.1, read on the forward strand.
AGGCGCCATGAGCCTTGACCTGTTTTCTGTCTTTTTCGGTGGAGCTGTGGCGCTTCTTCCCGTATTTGCTTTGGACATACTACATGTCGGGTCTGAAGGGCTCGGCCTTATGCGGATGGCATCATCATTAGGCGCAGCATTGACAATGGCGGTAATGGCCCGCTTTTCGCCCCTGGGCAAGCCCTGGCGCAACCTGCTTATAGCTGTCACAGGGTTTGGCCTGTGTATCATCGGGTTCGGCTTATCCAGGAGCTTTATACTGACGCTGATATTTCTATTCGGCCAGGGGGCCTTTGATAGTGTCAGTGTTATTATCAGGGGCACATTAGTTCAACTGCTAACGCCCGATCACATGCGTGGACGCGTTTCTGCCGTAAATTCCATGTTCATTGGTTCATCAAACGAGATCGGCGACTTTGAATCGGGTATTGCGGCAAAGTTATTGGGCACAGTTCCGGCTGTGCTGTTCGGCGGTACGATGACACTGCTGATCGTTACCGTTACCTGGTTAAAAACCAAAAGCCTGCTGCCACTCGGGATCAGCGATATTCATACGGTTGAAGTTAAGGAACAGGAGTAACTATAACGTTTTCACACTTCTCCAGAACAGATAGGTCAGCGACCCAACTATCGGGACCACTATAATGATTAGCATCCATAATACTTTGGAGCCACCGTTAATGGCATGGGTGCGCAGTATGTTGATAAGGGAATAAAGACTTAATGCAAGCCAAAGGATTAAGCATATCAATCCGAGTGTGCCGCCGAATGCGGATGTTATCAGGTACATGGGGTAGTCCTTTTAATTAATATGTATCCTCATCTTCTGTTACCTTTTCGCCTATCTGCTGCCGCCACATGGCATAATACAGGCCCTTTTGTAAAATAAGTTCAAGATGCTTGCCCGACTCCACTATTTTACCTTTTTCAAGCACATAAATGGTATCAGCATGCATAATGGTAGATAAACGGTGGGCGATCAATATTGTTATATGATCCTTCAAAACAGACACATCACGAATGGTTTCTGTGATCTCTTCTTCGGTTATCGAATCAAGCGACGAAGTGGCCTCGTCAAAAACAAGCAGGTCGGGCCTGCGCAACAGGGCACGGGCTATTGACAGGCGCTGCTTTTCGCCACCTGAAACTTTTACGCCGCCTTCTCCGATAACTGTATCCAATCCCTGCGGCGCACGGGCCAGTAATGTTTGGCAGGCGGCGCGCTGTAAAGCGGTCATACACTCTTCATCCGTTGCATCAGGACGCACAAATAACAGGTTCTCACGAATGGAACCGGAGAATAACTGTGTATCCTGGGTTACAAAGCCTACCCGTTCGCGAAGCTGATCGAGGTCGATCTCCTTGCCCGCAATATTATTATACAGAATGCTGCCTTCCAATGGCTGATATAGCCCCACTAACAATTTCACCAATGTGGTTTTTCCTGAACCCGAAGGACCGACAAATGCTATAGTTTCGCCTGTGCTTGCTTCAAAATTGATATTGTTCAGCGCATTCCGGCTCGCAGTCAGGTGTTTGAAGCTTACGTTGCTAAAGGATAATTTGGTGATCTCGTCCAGGTGAATAGGGTTTTCCGGCTTAGCTTCGACAGGTGTGCTTAATATCCGCTTGAAATTTTCGAGCGACACTTCCGCCTCGCGCCATGACTGTATTACATTTCCAAGTTCCTGAAGTGGATTGAACAGGAAGAAGGAATAAAAAAGGAACATAAAGTAGTTACCTGCGGTCAATGTGCCTTTAAAGATCAGCATCAGTAAGATCACCACCATTACGCTTCGGACAAAGTTTACCGTAGTACCCTGTACAAAGCTCATGCTGCGTACATACTTAACCTTCTTCAATTCGAGCTCTAATATCTTATAAGTTGTTTTATTCAGTCGTTCAATCTCTTGTTTGGAGAGGCCGAGGCTTTTTACCAGTTCGATATTTCTTAGCGATTCGGTGGTGGACCCAGCAAGTGAAGTGGTTTGAGAAACGATCTTTTTTTGAATTCCCTTTATCCGCTTGCTTAACGCCATACTTACAAACATGATAACCGGTATTGCCCCTAAATAAACCAGGGTTACCTGGTAATTTACTTTGATGGACATGACCATGACCATGATCATACCTATCAGGCTCACAAACAATACACTGATAAAGGAAGTAATAAATTTCTCGCAGTCTAATCTCACTTTTTGCAATACGCCCAGGGTTTCGCCACTTCGCTGATCTTCAAATACCTGGAAAGGTAATTCCAATGAGTGCTTCAGTCCATCGGCATACATTTTAGCCCCTACTTTCTGCGTAATGATATTGGTGTAATAATCCTGGAAATTTTTTGCTATGCGCGACACCATTGCTGCCCCGACTGCTAACCCGATCAGCGTCAATACGCCAACCAGGAAATCATGATAACTTACGTTATACATGGACTTCACTACCTTATCGATCAGCGAGCTGGTCTGGTTATGATCGAGCGATTTAAGATCGGTTCCTTTAATCTTCTCGACGATCTCCACAACCTTTGCCCTGCTAAGATTGGTTGGTACAATGTATTTATCTACAATTTTCCCCGTGATAAACGGGTCGAGCAATGAGAATCCTATATTAAATGCTGCAAGTACCAGGGCCAATGCGACAACCCAACGATACTCTTTAAGATATGATAAGAGTACTTTCATGATTAACGTAAAAATAAAAAAAGGGAATGGCTTAAAAAGCGCATTCCCTTCATTTTGACAATAGTTTGGTCGTTATACTGTCATGATATCTTTTTCCTTTGCATCGGACAATACATCAACTTTGGCGATAAAGGAATCGGTCAGTTTCTGTACTTCGCCTTCACCAGTTTTCATTTCATCTTCCGAAACGCCTTCCGATTTTAGCTTCCTGATCTTTTCGTTTGCCTCCTTACGGATATTGCGGATGGCGATCTTGCCGGTTTCAGCCTCGGCTTTTGCCTTCTTTACCAAATCGCGGCGGCGTTCTTCGGTAAGCGGCGGAACGTTGATGCGGATAATGGTGCCATCGTTCTGCGGGTTAACACCCAGGTTGGCTTCCATTATTGCCTTTTCAATTCCGCTCAGCAACGACTTTTCCCACGGTTGTATCACTATGGTACGGGCATCTGGCGTATTCACGCTGCCTACCTGGTTAAGTGGGGTTGGCGTACCGTAGTATTCAACCATAATATCGTCCAGCATGCTTGGGCTTGCCTTTCCGGCACGTATTTTCTGTAGTTCGCCGTCGCAATGGTCAATCGCTTTTTCCATCAAAGCACGGGCGTCTATAACTTGTTTCTTAATGAGTTCGCTCATCGTTGTAAAATTTGCAGTCAAAAATAGAAATTTATAACAGAATCAAGAGGCAAGAATCAAGATACAAAACCGAAGAAACTTTAGATTTCATTTTAGGGTTGCCCTGGTTCTTTACAACAGGTTTTAATTTTACTTTACCAGCGTTCCTATCGCCTCACCCTGCGCAATTTTCAGGAAGTTGCCTTCCTTGTTCATATCAAACACGATTATCGGCAATTTATTTTCCTGGCAAAGTGTAAAAGCCGTGGTATCCATTACGTTAAGTCCCTTGCCTATAACTTCAGCAAAGCTGATCTCATCATAACGGGTTGCGGTTGGGTCTTTCTCCGGGTCGGCGGTATAGATGCCATCCACCCGCGTGCCTTTCAGCACAACGTCAGCTTTTATTTCGATGGCCCTTAATGAAGCCGCGGTATCCGTGGTAAAATAGGGGTTACCGGTTCCTGCACCAAAGATCACGATCTTGCCCAATTCCAAATGATGCATGGCGCGGCGCCGGATATAGGGCTCGCATATCTGCTCCATTTTAATAGCCGACTGCAGCCTTGTTTCAACCCCAACAGTTTCCAGCGCGTTTTGCAATGCCATACAGTTGATGACAGTGGCCAGCATACCCATATAGTCGGCCTGGGCACGGTCCATGCCTGATTTTTCGGCGCTTAATCCCCTGAAAATGTTGCCTCCCCCGACCACAACCGCTATTTCAATCCCTGCGTCGTAAACGCTTTTGATGTCATTTGCGTACTGTAGAACCTGTTTATTATCGATGCCGTATTGCCGGTCGCCCATCAGCGACTCGCCACTCAGTTTGAGGAGAATGCGTTTATATTTCATGCAGGGTAGTTTGTCAAAAATATTAATTTAAATTCAGTGTTAAAATTTTATGTCGATTAGTTTATGCGCTTGCCTGCCATAAATGTTCCTCTCAATTCAAAGCCGTCGTTAAATACCGTAAAATCGGCATCAAACCCGGCAGCTATCTTCCCTTTGTTCAGTTTAGCCAGTTGAGCAGGGTAAAGCGAGGCCATATTGACGGATTCGGGCAAACTTATTTCAAAATGCTTTACGCCGTTCTCTACGCATTTCAACATAGTAAGGCATGAACCCGATAAGGTACCGTCGCTGGCCAATACATACCTGTCGCCGGTGAAGCGGTGCTGATATGGCCCGTGATGGCTTTCGGTAACCGAGTCTGTTATGAAGAAAAGCTTGTCACCCAACTCTCGTTTGGCCAACCGGGCCATTACGAAATCGACGTGAATACCATCCGGAACAATGCTGGTGTAGGGTCTTTCTTCAAATATGGCGGGAATATAACCCGGGTCCCGGTGGTGCATCTGGGGCATTGCATTATAGATATGCGTTACCGCCGGTATCGGTTTGTTCAGGAACGCCTTACCCTCTGCATAAGTAGCATTACTATGTCCCGATGACAAAATGATGCCGGCACTATGCATATAGTCTATAACCTCCTGGTCCTGCAATTCCGGCGCAATGGTCATCATGGTGATAACTCCATCGCCCATTTCGATCCATTTTCGCACCAGTTCCAAAGATGCTTTTTGGATGAAATCCTTATTATGCGCACCACGACGAACCGGGTTCAGGAAAGGACCCTCCAGGTGCAGCCCTAAAAAGTTGCCCCTGCGTTTATCACGATATGACCTGCAAACCTGTATTGTCTGTTCGATAACCTCGTTTGTATTGGTCGAGATGGTCGGGAAAAACCCTATTGTTCCCTGGTCCAGCAGATCGTTCTCCATCTGCAACAGCGTTGCCTCGTCGGTATCGATACTAAGTAACCGGCCGCCACTGCCGTATAATTGAAGGTCGAGGAATCCGGGCGCAAGAAAATTTCCTGTAAGGTCTGTTTTAATTGCATCAGCCGGTATGGCCGGTTCATCAACGATGTCAACGATAGTATTTCCATCAAATAAAACAGCTTTACCCTGGGTTATCTGCCCTTCAGATATTAACCGGAGATTGTGGAGTGCGTTTATCATGGTTACAAATTTACTGTTCCAAAGATGCAACGTATTGCGCCTCTACAGGAAGTATTATTGCAAAAAAAATCCCCCTCATTTTGTGAGGGGGATTTAAATATTTAAGCTCCTAAAGCTACCCGCTTAAATGCGGTAACGGTCAGCCCTTTGTCGATGCTCCCCAGGAACTGGGCAACGCTTTTCGACGAGTCCTTCACAAACTCCTGGTTCAACAGGGTTGAATCCTTATAGAATTTGTTCAGCTTACCGGCAGCTATCTTTTCGATCATTTCTTCCGGTTTGCCTTCAGCGCGGATCTGGTCTTTTGCTATTTCCAACTCGCGTTCAATGGTAGAAGCATCTACACCGTCCTTATCAACAGCGATAGGGTTCATCGCGGCTATTTGCATAGCTACATCCTTACCTGCTTCTTCGGCACCGGCAGGGTTGGCGCTTAAAGCAACCAATACACCCAAGCGGAAATTACCGTGGATGTAAGCAACCACTTTCTCGCCTTCAACAACTTCGTATTTCGATACACCAATTTTCTCGCCTATTTTACCGGTTTTGTCGGTAATGGCATCAGCGATAGTAACCCTGCTGCTTTCAACATCGATAGACAGCTGGCCCAACGCCTCAAGATCAGCAGGTTTATTCTCAACCGCCGCGTTAGCTATTTCGTTAGCAAAAGCAATAAATTCTGCGTTCTTGGCCACGAAATCAGTTTCGCAGTTAAGCTCGATGATAACACCGCGTTTACCATCCTCAGAAGTGCGCGCTATAACAACACCTTCGTTCGATTCACGGTCCTGGCGGCTTGCAGCCACTTTAGCTCCTTTTTTTCTTAAGTAATCAATAGCTGCTTCAAAGTCGCCGTTAGTTTCGGTTAAAGCCTTTTTGCAATCCATCATACCTGCACCTGTTTGCTGGCGCAGTTTATTTACATCAGATGCAGTTATTTGTAATGTAGACATTATATATTCCTTTTTAATGTTAAAAGTTGCAGGTTGTAAGTCGCAAGAAGCTTTCCTGCAACTCACAACTTACAACCTAAAAATTATTCTTCTGTTTTATCAGCAGCGGCCGGAGCTTCAGTTTCTGCTTCAGCAGCTACTTCTGTAACTCTCTTGCGTTTGCCACCTTCAGCAGGTGCACCAGCAGGCGCAGCTTCAGGTTTTGCAGTGTCGGCTTTAGCTTTTGCAGCTGCCGCTTCTTTTTCTGCTTCGTCTTCTTTCTCGCGTTTGCGCTCGTCCAAACCTTCCTCTATCGCTTTGATGATGATACCGGTGATCAGCGAGATCGATTTGGTTGCATCGTCGTTAGCAGGAATAGGGAAATCGATGTTCGACGGGTCAGAGTTGGTATCAACCATTGCAAAGGTCGGGATGTTCAGCTTTAAAGCTTCCGAAACCGCTATGTGCTCTTTCTTCACGTCGATCAGGAATAATGCAGCAGGCAAACGGTTAAGGTCCGCAATACCGCCCAGCAAAGTTTCCAGTTTAATACGCTCGCGCTGTATCATCAGTCTTTCTTTTTTAGAAAGAATGCTGTAAGTACCGTCTTTGGTCAATTTATCGATGTTTGACATCTTTTTGATCGACTTGCGTACGGTAGCGAAGTTAGTTAACATACCACCCAACCAGCGTTCGGTTACGAAAGGCATGTTCACTGTTTTTGCGTAATCGGCTACAATATCCTTCGCTTGTTTCTTTGTAGCTACGAATAATACCTTGCGGCCCGATTTTACTATTTGTTTGATAGCTGCAGCAGCTTCTTCAACTTTGTTTAAAGTTTTGTTCAGGTCGATAATGTGGATACCATTACGTTCCATGAAAATGTATTGCGACATTTTCGGGTCCCATTTGCGGGTAAGGTGACCAAAGTGTACACCTGCATCCAGCAGATCCTGATATGTTGTTCTTGCCATTGTTTTGTCCTCCTTTGATTAACGTTTACTGAATTGGAATCTCTTGCGTGCTTTCTTGCGTCCTGGTTTTTTACGCTCAACCATACGGTCGTCGCGGGTCATGATACCTTTAGCGCGCAATGCCGGTTTCTTTTCAGCATCAAGTTCAACAATAGCTTTAGCAATAGCTAAACGAACGGCCTCAGCCTGTCCTTTTACACCACCACCGGCTACATTTACTTTTACATCGTATTTACCTGCCGAGCCGGAAACTTCAACCGACTGGGTAACGATGTATTGTAAAGGAAGGGTAGGGAAATATTCTTTGTAATCTTTACCGTTAACGGTAATAGCGCCGTTGCCATCGCTTAAATAGATGCGGGCAACTGCTGTTTTTCTTCTGCCTGAAGTGTTAGTTGTTGGCATTTTCTTTCTCCTTTAAATAAATGATTAAATGGCTTTCGGGTTTTGAGCTTGATGCGGGTGCTCGGCTCCGGCATAAACATGCAGGTTGCCAAATAAGGCGCGGCCCAAACGATTTTTAGGTAACATACCGCGTACAGCTTTTTCAACTACACGCTCGGGATGCTTTGCCATTAACTCCTTAGGAGAAATGAAACGCTGACCACCTGGGTAACCAGTGTACGAAACATACTGCTTGTCGGCAAATTTGTTCCCGGTCAGTTTTACCTTGTCTGCATTGATAACAATAACGTTATCTCCGCAGTCTACGTTCGGGGTGAACCCAGGCTTGTGTTTTCCTCTGATCATTGCTGCGATCTTAGAACACAAGCGCCCCAAAATCTCGCCCTGAGCGTCAACAACAACCCATTCTTTGTTAACGGTCTTTTTATTGGCTGAGACAGTTTTGTAACTTAACGTATTCACTTGCTTAAAATTAAATTAATAAAACGTTTATTATACCCCGTAATTTCGGGACTGCAAAGATACGGGAATTTGTTTAATTGTCAAGCGGTTTTTAGGATTACATTGATTGTAATTCTGATTGCACCGATTTCAATCGTGAAACCGCTGTCAATCATATTCGCAGTACTATTAAAAAGTTGCCAATATCTCCAGGTTTACTATTTTTACGCCTCGCTTAATCTATTGACAGATGATCATCATACACAACTATGCCGAATTTGAATCGCACCTGGGGCAGGAGCTTGGCGTATCCGGCTGGCACACCATCACCCAGCAGCAGATAAACCAGTTTGCCGATGCTACTATCGATCATCAATGGATACACACCGATGTGGAACGGGCAAAAACCGAAGGGCCGTTTAAAAACACGATAGCCCACGGTTATCTGACCATGTCGCTGCTGCCCTACTTCTGGCACCAGATAGCTGATGTGCAGAACCTTAAAATGCAGATCAATTATGGTATCGAGAACTTCAAGTTCGGGCAGGCCGTGGTGGTTGACAGCCGCGTAAGGTTAAAGGCAAAACTTGCCGCTATCATTAACCTGCGGGGCATAACCAAAGCCACAATAGGTGTGGAAATGGAAATTGAAGGCGAAAAGAAACCGGCCTATACCGGCGAGGTAGTTTTTCTGTACCACTTTAACAATTAAATAAGACGCAGGTTATTAATTGTTTCGCTGCTCCTAATTCGTATCTTTATCATTCATCTTTAACGGATTGAATGAAACGGCGCCTGTTTTACATAGTTATATTTGTCGCTTTCGGATTTTACAGCTGCAAAAAAGATAATGGCGCCAAACCATCGCCGGACAGTTACCTGCCGCTTACAAATGGCTCGTCGTGGAGTTACCAATATAGTTCTGACGGCGGCACTGCCGATACGCTTGTTATCACCATGACGGGCGGCAGCACCAAAATAAACGGCAAAACCTATTACAATGCATCAAGCGTTTTCAGGCAGAATAGCAGCCCGGGCTACTTTTATGTGGGTAACCATATTTACGCCACACGAACGATAGATGGTGTAAGCCCCGCAATAGAATTGCAGCTATTGAACGATACGGCTTCCGTCGGCTTTCAATGGATCACCCAACCTACAGATAACGGCAAAATAGGCAACAAGCTGGCCCGCACGGTTAATAGTATCAAGGAGAAGAATATCGACCGGATAATTCAAGGCCGGACTTATACCGACGTAACCCACACCCGAGTGCTGTTGCAATACGATTCAAACGACGGTTATGGCTATCAAACCACGGTCACCTATGATTTTTACCTGGCCAAAGGCATCGGGCTGATAGAGAATGATGCCAATACGCTCAATATTCTTCACGAGACAGAGACCCTGTTTGATTATACGATAAAATAAATACCTGCCCCATTTTTCCCAAAACTCAAAAACCGTAAAGGCAATATGTCGCTATTGTTTTGACACCTTTTATATCGTTGCCAATTTAAAACAAATGTGCTGCTGAGCTGTAGTACTAATGTATTCCGTATCGCTCCAATCTACGAGCCGATCTTTTTACCTCTCTTGTTAGTACTACTTACGTTTTTAAAAAAATCAAAATGAATTTAAATCTATTAAAAGCAAAGCCCTTGCTTATGTATGCAGCAATATTTTTGATCGTGTTTGCCGTTAGTTCCTGCGCCCAAAAATTAAAGTTCGCCAATTCCTCTGTTGTTCCCGCTGCCGAAGGCACTGTAAAGATCAAAAAGGATAACAACAACAATTATAACATCGAAATTGACGTTATACGCCTGGCAGATCCGAAAAGGCTCAGCCCGCCGAAAGAGACCTATGTTGTTTGGATAGAGACCGAAAATAACATGGCAAAAAATATCGGCCAGTTAAAAAGCTCGAGCGGTATGTTCTCCAGCGCGCTTACAGCATCTATCAGTACCGTCAGCCCGGTAAAGCCGACGAAGATTTTCATAACTGCTGAAGATAGTGGAGATGTGCAATCGCCGGGTGAGGTTATTTTAACTATGGATTCCTTTTAACACTACGGTATCCGCCATTTAAAAATGCCGGCTTCCATACTGAAGGGGTTAATTTTACAAATCATCCACAACCCCTTCTGTATTTTTGTGTTTTTAGGTTGATCTATGAACACAAAACAAATCCGCCTCAGCGTGCTCGACCAATCGCCGGTGCGTAAGGGCGTTACTGCAGAACAAGCTGTAAAGGAAACCATCGAATTAGCAAAATATACCGACCAGTTGGGCTACACCCGCTTCTGGATATCGGAACATCATAACACAGGCAGCCTGGCGGGCTCAACACCCGAGGTTTTACTGGCTTACCTGGGCGGTCAAACGCAAAACATCCGCATAGGCTCGGGCGGGGTGATGATGCCTAACCACAGCACATTAAAAGTAGCCGAGAATTTCCGGATGTTGGAAGCACTGTTCCCCGGCCGGGTTGATCTGGGTATGGGTCGCGCTCCCGGTACCGACCGGCTGACGGCGTCGGTGTTAAACCCTTCGAATCAATTTGGCGGGCAGGAGTTTGTTAATCAACTGTATGATCTGCTCAACTATTTTCACGACCGTGGCGAACCGGGCACCCCGCAATCCAAAATAAGGGCCATCCCACAGGTGCAAACCATCCCCGATATGTGGCTGCTAAGTTCAAGCGGCGAGAGCGGCTTGCTTGCCGCGCATTTTGGCATGGGCCTGTCGTTCGCGCATTTTATCAACCCCATCGGCGGACCGCAGGCAGTATCGGCCTACCGCGAACGCTTTAAACCTTCGGAGGACCAGGCAGAACCGGCCGCCAGCGTTGCCATTTTTGTTTTTTGTTCGGAAGATGAGGAAAAGATAAGGCGGCACCAGGCAGTGATGGACTTTCGCTTCAACCAGTTCGAGCAGGGAAAAGGCATTGTGCCGATAGCTTATGAGGATGTAAAGAGCGTAACCTATACCCTTAACGAGCAGGAACGCATTATGCATAACCGCAAGCGCGTTATAACCGGTACGCCGGTTCAAATGAAAGAGAAGCTGACCAGGCTGGCCGATGATTATGATGTGGACGAGATCATCGCCGTAACCATTACCGAGGATTTTGATGACAGGCTGGAGTCGTACCGGTTATTGGCGGAACAGTTTGCTTTAGTGAACGGTGATTAGAGATTAGTGATTAGGCCCGTGTTGATATTACAATCGGATTTAAGGATTAAAATCTGCACATTTGCACATCTATTAATTTGCACATCCACTAATTTGCATATCCAAATACCATGAGTGTTTCCGTATTGGCCCAGAACCTGAGGGGCTCTGAAATTATCAAGATCGCAGGCGAAATAAATGAGTTGAAAAGACAGGGGCAAAACATTGCCAACCTTACCATAGGCGACTTTGATTCGAACATTTACCCTATACCTGCGCCGCTTAAACAAGGTATTGTTGAGGCCTACGGCGCCGACCAGACCAACTACCCTCCGGCCGACGGGATGCTGAACCTGCGCGAAAGCGTTTCGGGTTTTTTGAAAAGCCGCTACAATTTGGATTATGCAGCTAACCAGATACTGATATCGGGCGGCTCAAGACCGCTTATTTATTCCATCTACCTGGCGGTTGTCGACCCGGGCGATAAGGTGGTGTTCCCTACCCCGTCGTGGAACAATAATCACTATTGCGATCTGACCGGCGCCGAATCGGTAATGATAGAAACACAGCCCGAACATAATTTTATGCCTACGGCCGATGAACTGCGCCCGCATATCAAAGGCGCTGCTTTACTGGCACTTTGTTCGCCGTTGAACCCAACGGGAACCATGTTCACCAAAAAGGACCTGGAGGAAATATGCGACCTGGTAATTGCCGAAAACAAAACCCGCAAAGCCGGCGAAAAGCCGCTTTATATATTATACGACCAGATATACTCACAACTTACCTTCGGGCACCACGAGCATTTTAACCCCGTATCGCTGCGTCCCGAACTGAAGGACCATGTGATATTTGTAGACGGTGCTTCCAAGTGTTTTGCCTCCACGGGCGTGCGCGTTGGCTGGGGCTTTGGGCCGGCAAATGTGATCAATAACATGAAAGCCATTGTGGGCCACATGGGTGCCTGGTCGCCAAAGGCCGAACAGGTGGCTATGGCAAAGTTCCTGAAAGAAGATGACAATGTGAACGGCTACCTTGGCACTTTCAAAGCCAGGATACAAAACAGCCTGAACACGCTGCACCAGGGCTTTCAGCAATTGAAAGCCGAAGGCTTTAAGGTAGATTCCATTGAACCGATGGGCGCCATTTACCTCACCATAAAAGTGGACTACGCCGGCAAAACCACACCCGACGGCGACCTGCTTAAAACGGCTACCGACATCAATTTTTACCTCATCAAACACGCAGGCGTGGCCCTGGTGCCATTCTCCGCTTTCGGTACCGGTGAGGATGTTAACTGGTTCCGCGCATCGGTAGGTGCAAGCACTTTGCAGGATATTGAGCAATTGATACCAAGGGTGAAAGATGCTTTGGCGAAGCTGAAGTAAGGTGACTGGTTAATTTGTGATCGGTTAACTTGTGACTGGTATGCCTGATCACTAATTAACTGATCACGGGTTGACTGTTTCACCCGTTTCACTCCTCTGCACCTGCAACAATTGAAACATGGAAACAAGGCTAAAGGCGGAAAGGGCAAAGAAGAAAGGTTTTTTACGCCATCACCTTTTACCTCCCATTCTTTAGCAGCCGGTTCACCTTGCTTGGCGATATGGCCAGTTCGGCAGCTATTTCCCGCTGTGTCATGCCGGTATCGTGCAATTCCTGAACGCTGTTCAGCAGATGGTCGGCACTATCCGGTGATGGCTCCCTCAGGTGGTCCCACTCGCGGCCGAAACCCGTAAACTCGTACTGTAAAAAATTGTGCGGCTTGTTCACTATGCACACGCATACATTTTCGGCGCCGTACATTTCGCCCGTGTTGCGCTGTTTTATCTGTTTCAGGTAGCGCACATCCTTATCCTTGGGGTTTTCGCCAATGGCAAAGGCGCTGTCGCAAAAGTTTATCAGCATCTTGCTGCCATGCAGGTCGTTGCGGGTAATGGGCTTGCTTTTATCGCGCTTGGGCGTATGCGCCAGGGCAAGTATGCTAAGGCGGTATTTGGTTTTCAGGCGTTTCAGCTGCTTCATCAGCGGCAGGGCGCTGTGCGCCTTTTCGGTCTCGTTGCGCAGGTAGGTAAGGTTATCGATAATGAGCACTTTGGCGTTGCACGATACCACGGCGCTCTCCAGCGACTCGGCCAGGTACTCCTCGTAACCGGCGGTATCTTCGGGCAGGTCAAAGTCGGGGTCGATAACCGCGCGGAAAAAATCGGGGTGAAACTGGAAATGCTCCTTATAGTCGGCCGCATAGCGCACCTCCAGCTGCTTTTTGCTCATCTCGAAATCGAAATAAAGCACCTTTTGCGCATTGGCCTCCATCCGGAAACCCGGTATCGGCACGCCGCTGGTAATGCTGTTGCCTATTTGTATGGCCAGTACCGATTTGCCCAGGTTGGTGTCCGAAAACAGGATGCACAGCTCGCCCTCGTGCCAAAACTCCGAGAACAGCATTTTGGGTACAGGTTCGTTTTTGGCCTCGTCTATCCATTTTTTAACCGGGCGGATCAGGAACAGGCCGCGGGCAACGTTTTCCTGCGCCCAGTATTCCTCGTTATCGCGCAGCATTTCGTCGCGGATAGCCTCTGAAAACCCTTTGGGTATGGTTGTGGGAACGGAAAGACCGGAGAGATCAATTTTTGGCGAAATGGTGGGGATTGACACCGCGGCTTCGCCCGGCCGTGGGTGCGTGGATGGGTTTTCTTCCATGTTGAAAAGATTTAAGTGTTTACTAATGATGATACCCGTGCATGGAGTGATTGGTTAACTGGTGATTAGTTAACTGGTTAATTGGTGACTGGCATTCCTGATCACTAATTAACCGATCACCGGTTAACTGTTTCAAGCGTTTCACCTGTTGCAGGGCGCAAGGGTATGAAACAGTGAAACAAAGGGAGAGATCAGCCGAACGGACGAGTCAAATATAAAGATAAAAATGTAAAATACAAGAATAATCTTTATTATTAATTATAAGTTATTGAAATTGAGCAGGAAGCGCGGAAAATAGGGTGAAAAAACGGGGTGGTAACTGTAGTTTTATTAATATCTTTATAAATAAACTTGAATGCATGGAAGCTAAATTCGCCTTGAGGGTAAAAAATCTTGTACAAGTTGCTAAAGAACTAGCGAATGAAGTCGGTAATGCCAAACTAGAATCTGAACACTTTTTATTAGCCTTTATAAAAGATCCATTAAATATCGTTCTACGATAATCCCTGGCGTCCGCGATGGAATTTTGAGCCTTACATGCTGGATGGAGGTGAATTTGTGATCAGTGATGGCCCGGAAAACGAAAAGTTGGTAACATTAAATTATTATTGGCGGTATTTACCATTCCTTTTTGGCTATACGTTCTTTTTATTTTTCCTGATAATAGACAAGGTGTATCCGGGAATATGGTTCTTTTCAATGTTCTACGCTATTGTTGTTCCGATTGACATTATGAGGTCCAAAAGCAAAGCAAAAGAATTGCTCACGGCGGTTTTAAGCAATCATGAATGAAAAGCGTTTCACTCCTTTACACCTGCAACAAGTTGCAACATGTGAAACAGTGGCTCGCTTTTGTCATTCTGAGCATCGCGAAGAATCTATTGCGGATTATTAATCAAGGAAGAATTTCAAAATATTCCTCCGTCTCGTGGCTATCAATAGATGCTGAACCTGCCTGCCGGCAGGCAGGTTCAGCATGACAAATCTTAGAAATGCCTGATTAACCAATCACTAATTAACCGGTCACCGGTTAACAAATCCCCAAAAACTGCTACCTTTAAACCTCACTACAAAAAAACCAACAATGAACCAACAAACCGTTTTCGGCAAATGGCATGGCATCATGTCGCTGCTGTTTATTTTCAGCTTATTTTTTATTCCTGCTGCCCACGCGCAGCAAAGCAAGGACCCGGATGTAATAGGCCGGTGGGACCTAACCGTCGATAAAGGCGGCCAGAGTTTGCCGTCGTGGCTCGAGGTGCAAAAATCGGGCACACACACGCTTATCGGGCGTTTTTGTTATGCCTTCGGCAGCGCCAGGCCTATTTCGCAGGTGATGGAGAAGGATGGCAAATTCAGCTTTTCTATTCCGCCGCAATGGGAAGAGGGCAGCCGCAATATGGATTTTGAGTTTGAGGTGAACGGCGACGCCATTAAAGGCACCATGGTTTACACCGACGGCCAAACCTACAACTGGACCGGTGTACGCGCGCCATTGCTGGCACGCAGCAAAACCCCGGTTTGGGGCAAGCCCATCCGCCTGTTCAACGGCAAAAATACCAAAGGCTGGCATACCGACGGCAGGCCCAACCAGTGGGTAGTGGAGAATGGTATTTTGCGGAGCAAAAAATCGGGCGCCAACCTGATGACCGATAAAACCTTTACCGATTTTAAACTGCATATCGAGTTCCGTTACCAGCAGGGCAGCAACAGCGGCGTTTACCTGCGCGGCCGGTATGAGACCCAGGTAATAGACACTAAAAGCGGCGAGCCTGAACCGATAAATAACCAGTTCAGTTCGATATATGGCTTTTTGGCGCCAAACAAAATGATGGCCAAAAACCCGGGCGAATGGCAGTCGTACGATATTACGCTGGTAGGTCGCCTGGTTACGGTAGTGGCCAACGGGCAGGAAGTTATCTGCCGCCAGATAATCCCGGGCATTACCGGCGGCGCTATCGACAGCAAGGAAGGCGAACCTGGCCCCATTTTTATACAAGGCGACCATGGCCCGATAGATTACCGCAATATTGTGATAACACCGGCGAAGTAGTTTATGAGAATCAAGAGCCAAGAACCCGGAGCCAGGATTGTCTTGTTTCCTGACTCTTGGTTCCTGGTTCTTTCATTTTCGCGTAATTTCCTAACTTCGCAGCTTTTAGGAATTTTAAAGAAGCGAATCATGAGATCATTAACAATCATTTTCTTCATCATACTGGCATCATTTGGGGCTAACGCGCAAACTGCACCCGCCACTGCTGCACCTGCACAGGCCCCTACCGTGGTGTTTATCAATTCGGATAGCCTGCTGGCCAATTATGCCTACTATAAAGCGATAAAGACAAAATTGGAGAACCTGTCGGCCCAGGCGCAAAACGAGATAACTACCAAGGGACAGGCTTTTCAGAAAGAGGTTGCCGCTTACCAGAAAAAAGTGAACTCGCTAACCCCCGCTCAAAAAGCCGCAACCGAAAAGGCGCTGGCTAAAAAGCAAAACGACCTGCAGGCCCTCAATCAAAATACGGCCAAACAGTTGCAGGATATCGAGGCGTCGGAAAATGCCAACCTGTACGACCGCATTGCCGAGTACCTGAAAGGCTACACCAAAACCAAAGGTTATAAGATCGTACTTACCTATTCCAAATCGAACCCTTCGATGCTGTACGGCGACGACAGCCTGGATGTGACCAAAGATGTGTTGGTTGGGCTGAACGAGGAGTATAATAAGGCGGGGAAATAAAATTCTGGCCCAGGGGTTTTCTTTGAAACAATACCAGGACGATTATTTGCGTTATGGTCTGTAATTCAGCAACCTGATCCGTTTCTAACTTGAAGAGATACCTGGCTTATTTCTTATTCATAACAATATGCACCGGCTGTTCCGTCGTAAGTAAGCAGTATTATTACGTGCCTGATGTTCCGCACCAGGTCATTAAAAAACGCCCGGGGCATTCTGATTTCAAATACATTTACAGCAAGATAAAAGTAACCGGCAAAGCAGGCGACAGCATTGCCTCGGCAACTATCAGCAACGGTTTTGGACATCCCCTTTTGATGGGGCCTTTGATCTTTCCGGTTATCCCGGTAGGGGGTATTGCCAATAAAACCACCAGCAGGTTTGTAATGGAGCTTACCATAGATTGTAACGAGGGTTATTTTATGTCCATGGCTATAGACAGCAATGCCTATAAACGAAAGCGCGACTCGCTGAATGCCTTAAAAACAGGTACCCGGACCGAACTGAATATCGGCGGATGTTATCTTTTGGTAAACGACACGTTAAAAGTTCCGTTGCGCGTAAGCGAGTATTTTTTAGGTAATAATGGCGGGCACAGTTATTGGATAACATCGGATATCAAGTTCAGGAAAGTAAAAAACATGAAGCTTGTAACGGGTAATGCTATACTCGACAGCACTTTTAATAAAATAACTTTCACACGCAAAAGCAGGATCAAATATGACCTTGCGGGACCAGTTGGCTATTGAGCTTTATCATCACAAAGTCAACCTATAACTTACCACGTCAAACGTACAACCTGATCACGCCGCGTTCGAAATATATTTCACCAGGCTTCTTTTAGCTACCGGCAGCAGGGTTTGCTCCAGCGGGAAACTGATATCACTGGCCATATAATACAGTGCCGGGTTGGGCAGGTGCCTGCGCTTGCTGATGAGATCCAGCTTAATGGATTCGGGCGTGTTGGTGATGCTTTGTTCGTAGGTATCCACAAACTGGATATTTATTCCCCGGAACTTATCGTCCTTATTTTCGAAAATGGTTATCTGGTATTCATATATCCAGTTGGTGCGTGCAGTGCCGTTGCGTAACGAGAAGTAACCGTTATAGGGCATCAGCGGCACCAGGCCCACCGGGTCTATACTCAGCCTGCTTTCCACAAAATCATAAATTTCCTTACCGGTTTGTATGGCCGGGTCCATCTTGTACAGGGCAAAGGAAATGATACTTTCTATTTCGCGCATGGTGCTGTCGTCCTGCACTATTTTTTGGTAAGTAAGCTTCAGCGCGTCGATATCAGCCTGCGTCAATCGCTGCGGAAAGGCCTGCTGCATAATGGATTTATTACGCTTGAAATCGAGCAGGTTGTTATAATGGAAAACCAGGTCGGTAAGGTTTGGATAGAGCCGGCTTTTGTCGAAATGGCGGTTTATTTCCTGTAAATAATCCAGCAGGATGTATTTTTTATGTTCGAAATCTATCGAACCTTCTATAAACCAATTGGTACCTAATGATTTCATAATACAAAGTCATTTTACGGTAGCTTAAATTAAAAATAAAAAAGGCAAATTGCAACATGGTTTACGGAACACTCTACCTGGTACCTGTGCCACTTGCCGAAAATGCTGCTGCAAAGTCGTTTACGCCCTATCTTACTGATACCATCAACAGCATAAGGGAGTATATTGTTGAGAACGAAAAGACCGCCCGCCGCTTTTTAAAGGAAGCCGGCCTAAAAATTCCGCAAAACGAACTCATCATCCACGACTATGGCAAGCACAGCCGCGATAACGACATCAACAGTTTCTTTAAGGGTTTGACGGCAGGTAACGACGTTGGTTTAATGAGCGAAGCTGGCTGCCCGGGCGTGGCCGATCCGGGTTCGGATATTGTGGCCGAAGCACATAAAAGGGGAATAAAAGTGGTACCGCTGGTCGGGCCCAGCTCAATATTGCTGGCGGTAATGGCGTCAGGCTTCAACGGGCAAAGCTTTACTTTTCACGGCTACCTGCCCATCGACAAAAACGAGCGTGCAAAAAAAATAAAAGAACTGGAATCGATGGCTACCCGGTTCAACCAAACGCAGCTTTTTATCGAAACGCCTTTCCGTAACAACCCCATGCTGGAGGAAATTTTACGGTCGTGTGCCGCTAACACCCGCCTTTGCATCGCCTGCGACCTTACTGCTGCCGATGAATTTGTTCAAACCAAAACCATCGCCGCCTGGCGGCAGAAAGTGCCCGATCTGCATAAACGTCCAACCATTTTCCTTTTATTCCGTTCCTGATAATAGATGCGAATTACCGAAGAGCATACCAAAGTATTGATAGTTGGCGCCGGGCCATCGGGTTTGATGATGGCTGCGCAGTTGTTGCGCTACGGCGTGCAGCCGCTGATAATTGATAACAAACAAGGACCCACCAGCCATTCAAATGCGCTTGGCGTGCAGGCACGGTCGCTGGAAATATACCGGCAAATGGGTGTGTCGGATAAAGTAGTTCAAAACGGCAAACAGGCACAAGGGCTTACCTTTACCGAAAATAGCAAACAAGCGGCGTCCATCTCCTTAGCCAATGCCGGCAAAGGTCAAACGCTTTTTCCTTATGTGCTGCTATACCAGCAATATAAAAATGAGCGGCTATTACTTGATTATTTGACGCACCATGCCTGCCCGGTTTATTGGGAAACGTCGCTCATCACCCTAAAACAAAATCCTGGTTATGCCTATGCGGCACTTAAAAATGCCGAAGGCGAATACCATGTAAAATGCGACTGGGTTATCGGCGCCGACGGGGCACACAGCACGGTTCGAAAACAACTGAATATCCCGTTTAAGGGCGATACTTATCCCCACCATTTTTACCTGGTGGATGCTGAACTCGATGCGCCATTCCTGGATGGGGATTATGTACAGCTCTACCTGTCGAAGACGGGTTTCAGCGGGTTTTTCCCCATGCCCGAAAAAGATTGTTACCGTATCATCGGCAGTTTACCGGCAGAATTTGAAAATAAAGAAGACATCAAAATAGATGATGTTTTGCCGCTGCTGGATAAAGTAATCGGCCAGCCGGTCCGGGTCGTGAAAAACAACTGGTTCACCACCTATAAGCTGCACCACCGCATGGCCGAACATTTCAGGGACCATCGCTGCTTTTTGGTGGGCGACGCGGCGCATATCCACTCGCCCGTTGGTGGGCAGGGTATGAATACCGGTTTGCAGGATGCCTATAACCTGGCCTGGAAACTTGCCGGCGTAGTTACCGGGAATATACACGAAACGATACTTAACAGTTATGAGGCCGAACGTATGCCCGTGGCCCGCGACCTGTTAAGCTCGACCGACCGGGTGTTTAACATCATCATGTCCGACGGCTGGCTTATGGGCCTGGTAAAAAAATGGGTACTGCCGGCAGTGTTAAACTATTTCGGTAAAAATGACAAGATCAAAGCGCAATTGTTTAGGCGGGTTTCGCAAACGGGTATCTCCTATCGCGACAGCAAGATCAATGTGCATTTAAGCAGGTCGACCAGGATAAAAGCCGGCGACCGCCTGCCCTATCTTGAAATTTATGACGAGAAGAAACAGGAGGAAACTGATCTGCATGCCTGGTGCAGTAAGCCGGGCTTTACGCTGATAATCCTTGGCAAGTTTGATGAGATGCTGTTGTTCAACATCGCCAAATGGATCACCAACCGGTATACAGGCGTGCTAAATTTCTTCTACCTGCCGCCATCGGGCAAAAACCTGGACGTATTTGAAGCGTTTGAAGTAAGTCCCCACCAGGAAAAGGCCATCATCGTACGTCCCGATATGCACATTGGATATATGAACGACCTGGTAAGCATCGCCATGCTGGATAATTACCTGGTCAACGTTGCCAGTGTCATTCCCGCTAAAAAATAAGCGCCTGCACCGAAATGCAGACGCCGGGTTAAAAAACAACTTATTATGAATTGGGGGTATTAAATTCCTTTTAAGCCATTTCGGTATTTGTAACCTCATGGTAACTGACGATCGACAGATCGGGTTGCATCCGTAAAACAAAAGTCTGCAATTGTCCCACATTGGCCGGGTCATCGTAAGTAAGCAGCATATATTCGCCAAATAATTCGACCAGGCTCAGTTCAGCGGTTTCGAAATTGATGGCAACTTTATGCAGGGATATGTCTTCAATATGTGATTCGATCAGCTCAAATCGTGCAGTTTCAAATAATAGTTTATTGCCGAGATTATCCTTAACCAGGGGCATCTTATGGTCGAGCTGGGCGATGAAATGACCCACCGAAAAGTCGAGCTTATAGTGCAACGAATTAGCCCGGCCGTCGTTCGTTTTCATTTTACTGAAGGTTTTGAACTTTCCCCCTGGGTTATAAGCCTGCGATTTTAGCAGGAACTCCTGGTATGATGCCTGTAATATGGCTTTCTCAAAAGCAGTTTGGGATGATTCATCCATTATCTGCCGGTAAACTAACCTGATCTTCGCTTTGCACATTGTTCCTGGTTTTACAGTGTTATACCTATAGTATATGACCCTGTGTAACCTTCGCTCACGCTGCCCGTAAGGCTCACCGTCTCGTTGGCCAGGTCGGTCAGTGAATCCCCAAATATGCTATCCGCCTCATTGGTGGTAGTGTTAACACCGTGTGCCGAATAGAGGCTGCTTGCATACACCGTATTATTTATTGCCTCGGAGAAGCATATCTGGGTGGTTTTTTTCATCACACCATCCACATAAACCTCTATGTGTATATGCGTGGCCCTGCCTGTGTACCACCCAGGGTATATGGTAGTAAATTTGGCAAGGCCTGCGCTATCCGTTAGCTGGTAGCCGCGCAGCCAGGTGGATCCCACATAACTTTTAGTACCCAATATCCCTGGCTGGTTAGCATAACCTGAATAGTAGCCATCTTTATTACAGTGCCATATATCCACACGCGCATTGCTTACAATGTTGCAATTATTTCCTGCGTCTACCACTATAAAGGTTAATGACAACGGAACGCCGGTTTGAGTGCTTTCAGTAACGTCGCTTCTTTCAAGCGGGTTTTTGATCTCGCCACTTGGATAAGGGTATGGCCCTTCCGTTTCCGTGGCGGTCACAATACAACTGCCTGTGGTTGATGTGGTAGTTGTGCTGGTGCTTGTCCCGGTGGTGGTTGAAGTACTGGTTTTGGTTACACTGTCTTTTTTACAGCTATCCAATATCATCGGCCCTGCGGCAGCGGCAAGTGCAAATGTTTTTAAAAAGTTTTTCCGTTCCATTTTACATCAATTATTAGTTAATGGAATTATTAACTGATGTAAAACTATTTCAGTAAGGTACAGGTAGGCTGCTTGTGTCGGCTAATGGCAGTTTTGTGCCGATAAAATGCCCGTTTTCATTTGAATTTCATCCATTTACGCACAAAATCCATATAAGTTTCGCTAACCGGCAATTCGGCACCGGCTAATTGGATCTTGCGGTTGTGGATAGATCTTATCTTATCAACGGCCACAATAAAGCTGCGGTGCACACGCTGAAATTTATCTGCGGGCAGTTTTTCCAGCACCTTTTTTAGCGGCATCAGGGTCAGGATGGTTTTAGCATTTTGCTGATGTATCTTGATGTAGTCCTCCATGCTTTCGATATATTCAATATCATCCAGGTTGATCTTTATCATGCGATATTCCGAATATACATACAGGCTGGTTTCCTGCTTTTCGGGCGCCGCATTCTTATACCTAAAATATTCAATAGCCTTCTCCACCGCCTTTGCAAAACGTTTCGCATCTATGGGTTTCAGCAAATAGTCAAGCGCTTCGAGTTCAAAACCTTCAAAAGCAAATTTCTTATAGGCCGTTGTAAAAATGATCATCGGCCTGGTTTCAAGCGAACGGGCAAGCTGGATACCGGATATATCGGGCATATTGATATCGAGAAAAAGCAGGTCGACAGGCGAGTTTTTCAGGTATTCGCCACCCGACACCGCATCTTCAAAGGTCTGCACCAGCTGCAATTCGGGGAACTGGTGCACATACCTTGCTATCAGTCTTAATGCCAGCGGCTCGTCGTCAATAGCTATACATTTGAGTTTTATCATTACGCCTGCAATATCAGGTTTACGGTATATAACTGGTTCTCGGTATTGATGTTCAGCACATGCTTGCCAGGATACAAATAGGCCAGCCGTTGCTTTACGTTTTTTAAGCCGATACCTTCGCGCTCCGTTTGTACCTTATCGGGGAATATACGGTTCTGGCAATAAAATGAAATGCCATTTTCGTGGCCAAGGATATTGATGCTGACCGTCGACGGTTCGTGTTTGCTGATACCATATTTAAATACGTTTTCGATAAAGGTCATCAGTATAAGCGGCGCTATAACCTTGTCCTCAATCAGCCCCGACACCTTCATGTCAATGGTTGTTTTATCGCCCAGCCGCAAACGCTGAAGTTCGATATAATCGTTGATACAATCCACCTCATACTGCAACGGCACAAAGTTTTCCATGGCATCATCGGTAACATACCGCATAATATTGGATAGTTTCAGGATGCTTTCGGGTGCGTTCTCATCCTGCATCACCGCCAGGGTGTAAATATTGTTCAGTGTATTGAACAGGAAATGTGGATTGATCTGCGCCTTCAAAAACGACAACTCGGCGCTGGTTTTGTCCGATTCGGCCTGTACGGCGCGCTGTTCCGACAATTGCCACTGCCTGATGATCCTGATCGCGGTGCTCAGCGCTATGATCATGGCAAACAGGAACAAGCTGATGCTGTCGATATGGCGGTACGGCCCGTAATGCGGGGACTGTTGCATTGGCCCGTCGGGCGGCGGCCCTCCCGAACCCGGATAACCTGGTGGCGGCTCGCCGTGCGGCCCGGGCCCCTCCCGGCGGGGAGGCGGCATGGCCCTGCCCCTCAAAATATCGCGCATCGGCGACCGGATATGCATGGGTGCCATGCCAGGACGGTTTTCGTTGCTGCGCAATAAGCGATCATAAGGCTGCAAAAAGTATGTGCCACTAAGCAATACCAGTGTTATGATACCATAGGTAACATACCTTTTCTTCAGGAATAAGAGGGGTACCAGCACGTACGCGTTAAAATAAAAGAGGAAAGCATAGGTAATGCAAAACAGCCAGTAATAGGGCGATGAAAATACCGATTGAATGCTGTTTTGTTCGCCAGCATTGATGAACAATAACGGAAGCGCCATAAATAGCAACCATCCGGCAATATGTACAACAACAAGATACGCCCTGAACCTCAACATATACAAAGCAACGCAATCCCTTTCATTTTTGGGATATGTATCGGCTAATAAGGCATTTGTGTGGATGAATTAACCATGAATGGTCTCGCTTTTGCCGTAATTTTGGATCACCTGAGCCTCGTAATCAAGGAATTCCTTCCATCGCTTATCCACGTCGATGCCGTTGGCATATTTTTTTGCCAGGCGAATGAAAGTCGTGTAGTGTGTGGCTTCGCTTATCATCAGTTCGTGGTAAAATTCCGATAGCCGCGCATCACCGATATGCTCCGACATCACCTTGAAGCGCTCACAGCTCCGTGCCTCTATCATGGCCGAAAGTAACAGCCGGTCTATCAACTGCGCATTGCGGCTGCCGCCTGAGGATAAAAATTTCCGCAATTCGTTCACATAATCATCCTTACGCTCACGCCCCAGGATATACCCGCGTTCCAGTATAATATCATGAACACGTTTAAAGTGATCCATCTCCTCCTGCACCAAAGCGGCCATTTCCTGCACCAGGTCGGAAAGATTTGGATTTTGTACGATAAGCGTGATGGCGTTGCTGGCTGCCTTTTGCTCGCAGAAGGCGTGGTCTGTCAGTATTTCTTCGATGTTACTCTCTACTACGTTCTTTACCCATAGCGGGTCGGTAGGCAACTGAAGTTTCAGGATGGTTCTTTCGCTCACGCGGCAAAAATACCTTTTGTTAGCTAAAAGCGAAAAGACCAAAGCTGAAAGCTATGATGTATGGAGAAGAATATTTGATTTTAAGCGTTAAAAAAAGCTTTAGTCTTTCGGCTTTTAGCTTTACGCTCTTTAGCCCCAAAGGTCTATCTCATTTTCCAGTTCGCCGTGCGGAACGAACTGGCTGGCGCCTTCCTGGTTTGCCTGCTCTATCTTCGCCATTAGCAATACCTTATCAATAAGCTCAACCACGTCGATCTTTTCCGGCATGTTATTTACAAAGTGTTCTAATTTTTCTTTCGAAAGCTGCATAAGTCCGTCAATTTTTGAGAATATGGTTTTACGTTATTTGACGGAGGAAAGTTATAACAGTTACAGCAAATTATCCGTTTGCATAAAGATTTTTACTTTCAATAAACTCAAGCACCTGATCGGGCACAAAGTATTGCACATTTTTCTTTTCAGCCAGCGATTTACGAATGAATGAGGCCGAGAGCTCCATCAGCGGTGTCATGGTAATGGTAACCGAGGGATGTGATGCAAACTCCGCATTTTCGTAACCGGGGCGAGGGTATACATATATCTTGTAATCGCGCAATATCAGCTTATAGTTTTTCCATTTATGCAGCGTACCCAGGTTGTCGGAGCCCATGATGATAGCAAACTCATGCTCCGGGTGCTTTTCCTTTAAGTGGGCAAGCGTATCAATAGTGTATGATGGCTGCGGCAGGCGCAGTTCCACATCGCTTACTTTGATGTTTTTCGAATTGTCGGTAGCCAGTTTGGCCATCTCGAGCCGGTCATAGGTATTGATAAGGTCACCGTATTTTTTTAACGGGTTTTGGGGCGACACCACCAGCCATACCTTATCAAGGTCGGTGTGGTTGGCCATGTAATTGGCGATGATGAGGTGGCCGATGTGGATGGGGTTGAATGACCCGAAGAGTAAACCTATCTTCATTTTCACTCTGTGGTTAATAGTTCAAGTAAATATTTGTAAGCCCTATAGAACCCCTTTCATGATTCATAAGGACATGAACCACCAACTATGGACCTGATCAATTTTTGAGAAAATTCCGCACTAATTCTTCTGCCTCAACACATGCCGTTTGAAGATCGTGATTTTTTAGGATAATATCAAATTGCGGCGCATAATTCAATTCTTTTTCTGCTTTTTCAAACCGCTCCTTTAATTTTTCGTGGCTATCTGTACCGCGCGATGCCAAACGCTGCTTCAAAACCTCCAGCGATGGCGGCTGCACAAAGATGGCCAGCGCTAACCCATCATATTTGCGCTTCAGGTGAAGACCACCTTCTACGTCAATATCAAAGATCACCGTTTTGCCGTCGGCCCATATCCGCTCTATCTCGGTGCGCAGCGTGCCATAAAATGTACCGCTGTATACTTCTTCAAACTCGACAAAATGTTTTTTTGCTATTTTATGAAGAAACTCAACCTTACTGATAAAATAATAGTCCTCCCCATTTTTTTCATCACCCCTGGGCTTGCGCGTAGTGGCCGAAATGGAGAATTCCAATTCGGGTATTTTTGTAAGCAGGTGCTGCACGATGGTAGTCTTTCCTGCTCCCGACGGCGCCGAAAATATGATGAGTTTTCCTTCTTTGGTCATTGGGTCATTGGTCATTGGGTCATCGGTCATTGGAGCATTTTTTTCTAATCCCTAATGACTAATGCCAAGCGCCTATAAAACATTCAGTAATTGTTCCTTAATCTTTTCCAGCTCTTCTTTCATGCCTACAACCAGTTTCTGGATATTGGCATCATTTGCTTTGGAGCCCAGGGTGTTTATCTCGCGACCGATCTCCTGCGATATAAAGCCAAGCTTTTTACCGTTGGCATCGGCGCTTTTCAGCGTTTCGATAAAATAATCGCAGTGGCTTTTCAGGCGTATCTTTTCCTCAGTGATATCAAGCTTATCTATATAGTAGATCAGTTCCTGCTCAAAGCGGTTCTGATCAATGGCTTCGCGTCCCACGGCCTCGCTTAAAAACTGGTTCAGTCTTTCCCTTATCACCGGTACACGTTTCGGCTCCTCAACTTCCACCAGCTCCAGGTTTTTCAGGATGATGCCGATACGCATCTTTACATCCTGTTCCAGCACATTGCCCTCATCGGCCCTGAACTGCTGGAAAGCAGCCAATGCCTGCTGAAAGGTCTTTTCAACTACTTTCCATTCATCTTCCGATATGGTTTCCTCTTCATATTTCACAACCTCGGGCAAACCCAAAGCCAGTTGCAGCAGGTTGTTCACGGGTTCATTCAGATCTGTACTAACCGATTTCAGCTGTTCGTAATAATGTTTAAGCAGCGCCTTGTCGATACCTGCGGCCTTAACGGTGGCGTCGGATTGTTCTACATTGATCGAAAGGTTTACTTTACCGCGTTCTATCTGCTTATTGCATTCGTTACGCAACTGGAACTCTTTTTCCGAAAAAGATTTGGGGATACGTAACCCCAATTCAAGGAATTTACTGTTCAGGGATTTGATCTCAACGGTGTATTTGGTGTTACCCGAATCAAAAACGGCAATACCGTACCCTGTCATGGATTTTAACATGCGCAAAGATAGTGTTTTTAGTGATTTGTGACCGGTGATTAGCGATTAGTTGTTTGACGCCACTATTTCCTAACCACCGGTCAACGAGTTAACTAATCACAAATTAACTGATCACTAACCACCAACTTTAACATCTTTTCACAATTCAAACGCCTGATATTCGTTAGTTTTACAAATTAATATGCTTTTGCGCTTAAAAATAATTTTTGTTTTAACCGGTTTATTCGGGCTGTGGAACATTTCGCTGGCACAGCAAACCATTACTATTAGAGGCGTTATTTTCCGGAAAAGCTCCACCGAAAGAGTATCGCAGGTGCTGATAAACGACCTGAATAACAAAAACATCATGATGAGTGACGACCTGGGTATGTTCAGTATCAACACAGCTATTTACGATACCTTATTGATAACAAAAAAAGGATTTACGCCAATAAAAATTACGGTACAAAGCAAGGATGATCTTTCGCTATACCTGCAGCCGGTGGTGGAACTGAACCAGGTAACCATTAAAGGCGAAACCAAAAAGGAGGAACTGAACGATGTAATGAAGCAATACCGCAGCCAGGGTATTTTTTACGATGGTAAATCGTTACCGGTGCTGGCATTTCTGAATTCACCGCTTACCGGGTTTTATAATTTGTTCGGGAAGAAACCCAGGGAGGCCCGTCATTTTGCTGCCTATGCCAAAACCGAGCTGGAGAATAATGAAATAGACCGGCGCTACACCAAAAGCCTGGTTCAAAGCGTAACCAAACTGCCAGATGATGAAGTGACAAAATTCATGCAGGTTTACACGCCATCCTACCAGGATATTATGCAGTGGAACGACTACCAACTGATCACCTACATCAAGAAAAACTTCGCCTTTTATAAAAAACACAAGGATCAGCCGTCGCAGCAACTGCAGAAGTTGAATTGAGGAGAGCCTGAACTAAATAGACAACGCTTCGCAGGCTTTTTCCGCGGCCAGTTTTTCCGCATTCTTTTTGTTGAACTCCTTGCCCGATCCCATGATCTCGCCTTCGATGATGGCCTGTACGGTAAACAGCTTGTTGCTTTCGCCTTCCTGGTTGCCTATCAGCTCAAAGGTAATATCCTTGCCGTGGCGCTGGCACCACTCTATCAGTTTGCTTTTGAAATTGGTTTCGGTCTGTTCAAGCTTATGGATATCGATATGCGACTTAATGATGTGATTGACCAGGAAATTACGGGTAAAGTCGTATCCCTTATCAAGATAAATTGCCCCTACGAGCGCCTCGAAAGCATCGCCCAGCAATGAACTTTGCCGGGTAGAGTTCACCATTTTGGTATCGTACTGTATCAATTGTTCAAACCCTAGCTTACGTGCAAGCTGGTTAAGGTTCACCCGGTTCACGATCTTGGAGCGTAATTCGGTAAGGAAACCCTCATCCTCGTAAGGGTATTGCTTGAAAAGCACCTCGGCAACAACGCTGCCTAAGACAGCATCGCCCAAAAACTCAAGGCGTTCGTTGCTGTTCTTAACACCTTTTTTGATATTCTGCGCCACAGATTTGTGCCTGAATGCCAGCCGGTATAAAGATAAATTGCCCGGCACGAAGCCGAGCAAATTCTTTAGAGATTTTACGTATTTTCTATTGGGCGATAAGTAGAGCTTATAGAACCGTCTGATTGGCATTCAACTCAATTAATCTTCGTACTTCCTGAATATCACTGAAGCGTTATGACCGCCAAAACCAAAACCATTGCTTTGGGCAACCTTAACTATTCTTTTCTGTGCTTTGTTGAACGTGAAGTTAATTTTCGGATCAAAAGCCGGGTCATCCGTAAAGTGGTTGATCGTCGGTGGGATAATATCATTTTTGATGGCCAAAATTGCAGCAATGGCTTCAACTGCGCCTGCCGCACCCAGTAAGTGTCCGGTCATCGATTTGGTCGAGCTGATGTTTATACGATAAACATCTTCGCCAAATGTATCCTGTATGGCTTTAACTTCCTGCGGGTCGCCAATAGGGGTCGACGTTCCGTGAACGTTCACATAATCAATATCTGCCGGTGTAAGGCCTGCATCTTCCAATGCTGCTTTCATTACCAGCGCTGCACCCAGGCCTTCGGGGTGAGGGGCAGTCATATGATAAGCATCGGCACTCATGCCGCCGCCAATCATTTCTGCGTATATTTTAGCGCCGCGCGCTTTCGCGTGCTCCAGCTCTTCCAGTATAATAGTTCCGGCGCCCTCACCGGCAACAAAGCCGTCACGGTCAAGATCGAACGGCCGCGATGCCGTCGCCGGGTCATCGTTACGTGTCGATAGGGCATGCATGGCGTTAAAACCACCTATGCCGGCCTCGTTGATGATAGCCTCGGACCCGCCGGTAATAAACATATTGGCCTTGCCCAAACGTATATAGTTGAACGAGTCGATAAGCGAATTATTAGATGACGCACAGGCCGAAACCGTAGTAAAGTTAGGGCCGCGCAAACCATATTTAATAGATATATGGCCCGGCGCAATATCCGCTATCATTTTAGGGATAAAGAATGGATTGAAACGCGGTGTGCCGTCACCCTTGGCAAAGGCAACCACTTCATCCAAAAAGGTTTTGAGGCCGCCAATGCCCGAACCCCATATAACACCGATACGGTTGGTGTCAAGCTTGTCAAATTCAAGCCCGGCGTCTTTTACGGCTTCCTCGGTCGAAAATAAAGCGTATTGAACAAAAGGGTCAAGTTTCCGGGCGTCTTTCCGGCCCAAAAAACCATCAGCATCAAAATTCTTTACCTCGCAGGCAAATTTGGTTTTGAAAAGGGTAGTATCAAAACTCTTAATCAAGGCGGCGCCACTCACTCCATTGACCAAACCATCCCAGTATTCGGGAATGCTGTTTCCAATAGGAGTAAGTGCCCCAAGCCCGGTTACAACAACTCTTTTAAACTCCATTTAGCAAATTTAGGGAGCTTATTTAACGTTCTTTTCAAGGTAAGCGATAGCCTGACCTACAGTACCTATAGTTTCAGCCTGATCGTCAGGAATAGCCACGTTAAATTCTTTTTCAAACTCCATGATTAGTTCTACGGTGTCCAACGAGTCTGCACCAAGATCGTTGGTGAAGCTAGCCTCAGGTGTTACTTCACTTTCGTCAACACCTAATTTTTCTACGATAATAGCTTTTACTCTTGAAGCGATATCAGACATACTTTTGATGGTTTAATGATTAATAAAAATTCTGTGCAAAGAAAGATAAATTCTATCAAATATCAAATCTAAAAACTTTTGCAATACAACTAACAATATTTTATTGCAAGGGTTTCGATTCGTACTTTTGACGGCGTAAAATTAGTGATTTTGAACAGGAAAACGTTAAAGTTTGAGATCGACCTTGATTTCGTGCTGATAGCTATCACAACGTCACTGAGAGACTACCGTATCTGCCATTACATCAATAAACGCTTAAATTTTGACTTTACCAGGAGCTCCGACCTGGAACTGGATATTATACAAGGTGCAGGGCCGGTGTTTTTTTCGCTATATCAGTATCATTGGGAAGCCAGCGAAACCGACTTTTATTTTATCGCCAACAAAGGTTCGGAAGGCTACCTGGTGCCCGAAATGCGTAAGGCCGATTACTTTATTATGATAAGAAATTATATAGCCGATGACGAGCTGGACAAAATAATTACCGGCCTTAACCGGATACAGGAAATAGTGGCCGCCGTAAAGATTGACCCAAAAAAGATTAAATCACGGGAAAATCTTTTATTTTAGCGCCGAATTTTAGAAGTGTATCCATAACACTAAATTTTTAAGTAGAGCCTGTTTTAACCCTAATATATTATGAAATTATCTTACAACCGTACCAAAATTGTAGCCACAATGGGACCGGCATCGACCAATAAGGACGTTTTATTGTCCATGATCAATGCAGGCGTAAATGTGTGCCGGCTCAATTTTTCGCACGGCCGACCAGAGGACCATCAGAAAACTATAGATACTATTCGCGAAATAAACGAGCAGTACAAAGTAAACGTGGGCATACTGGCCGACCTGCAAGGGCCCAAGATCCGTATCGGTTTGGTAAAGGATGGCGGCATACACCTTGTAAACGGCACACATATTAATATTACCACGCACGAGTGCATTGGCGATGATAACCGCATATATATTACTTATGAAACCTTTCCGCAGGACGTAAGAGCCGACGAGATCATATTACTGGACGATGGCAAGATACAGATGCGCGTAATATCTACCAACAGGAAGGACACCGTGGTGTGCGAAGTGGTACACGGCGGGATACTAACCTCGCGCAAGGGCGTTAACCTGCCGAATACCAAGGTATCCATCCCAAGTTTGACAGAGGAGGACCTGGTAAACCTTGAGTTTGCTTTACAGAATGATGTGGAATGGATAGGCCTGTCGTTTGTGCGTAATGCCGAAGACATAGTCGATCTGAAGCGCATCATAGCCCGGAACAATAAATCGGCGCGCGTTATTGCCAAAATAGAGAAGCCCGAAGCGATAGAAAACATCGACGCCATTATTGCTGCTACAGACGGCGTAATGGTTGCCCGCGGCGACCTGGGCGTTGAAATGCCTTTGGAAGAAGTGCCTTTACTGCAAAAGATGATCGTACGTAAATGCCGCGCATCGTCAAAACCGGTTATTGTGGCAACACAAATGCTCGAATCCATGATAACCACCCCGCGCCCAACCCGCGCCGAAGTGAACGACGTGGCAAACTCTGTATTGGATGGCGCCGACGCAGTGATGCTTAGCGGCGAAACATCAGTTGGCGAATTCCCGGTGATCGTTATCGAGACCATGGCCAAGATCGTGAAGAACGTTGAAGAATTGGGCTATCCCTTTAATACGACTATTGAGCACATCGATTCGTCGCCGGCAAATTACCTGAGCGACGCCCTTTGCGGGTCGGCTGTTTACCTGGCCGAACATACCAATGCGGTGGGCATTATCTCCATGACAGTATCGGGCTATACAGCTTTCGAAATATCGAGCCACAGGCCAAAAGCCGCTACTTATATATTTACATCGAATAAAAACCTGCTAAATGCACTAAGCCTGGTTTGGGGCGTGCGCGCTTTCTATTACGACAAACTGGAGAGCACCGATCAGAGCATAAGCGATGTGAACGAAATATTGAAAGCCGAGAACCTGATAGAAGTAGGCGACGTGGTGATCAACACCGCTTCGGTGCCTATTACTAAACAGGGAAAAACCAATATGCTGAAGGTGAGCGTGGTAGAGTAATTGTTGTAAGGTTTGAATGTTGTAAAGTAGAAAGGTTAACCTTTTACTTTTAAGATATGATTCCGGTTTTGGCCGGGGTTTTCTATTTCACAAAAGATATTAAAAACCACCTGTTCAAGTGTGTACTTGAACAGGCGCGGTTCGACATAGAGCTCAAGACTCCCGACTTAAGACTTAATAAATTCTTGCTTTACAAGCTTTCTTTACCAGCTTGCTCTTTCTTGTAAAATAATAATCCCAGTAGATCCTTACCATCTTCATTTCTTTAAATTTTGGTTACCCCTATGAGCCGATAACGATGCAAAGGTTTAATTATTTTATTACAATTGATGCAAAAGATTTAACCTTTTTGCCTTTTAAATGTTGTTTTAAGAGGTATTTCCCAAATACCCGAAAAACATAGCAAATTTAAGTGAAAATCAATTGATTTTTTTTCAAATTTTAGTTTTCCACAGATACAATATACTGTAAAACAACAATTTATAGCAAACAAGTAATAATAATGCGCTTCGACTCCACACGGTGTGGAAAAAACTGAATTGAATCGGGTTATTACGAACAATAAATTTGATTAAAAACCCCTAAGGATTTTTTAACACTATAATAACTTAGTAGATACATAGATATGGGCAAGAACTCCTCAAAAAAAGCAGCCGCCCCCGGCGGAAAAGGGCTGAAAGTACAAAGGTACTTTAGCAAAGACGGAAAGAACGTTTACGACCTCTTTAAATATGAGAAACGTTCGTCAGTAATACGGAACCCCTCGGGCGATGCCGTGTTTGAAATGAATGATGTTGAGGTACCTGCTTCCTGGTCGCAGGTTGCTACGGATATTCTGGCCCAAAAATATTTCCGTAAAGCAGGTGTTCCGCAGCCCGATGGCACTACAGGTTCCGAAAAAAGCATTAAACAGGTTGCCCACCGTATGGCCAATTGCTGGAAGGACTGGGGCATGCGTTATGGTTATTTTGCATCGACTAAGGATGCTGAAATATTCTATGACGAGATCGTTTATACCATCGTGGGCCAGTTGGCAGCGCCAAACTCGCCGCAATGGTTCAACACCGGTCTGCATACCTCGTACGGCATCACCGGTAAGCCCCAGGGGCATTATTATGTCGACCCTGTTACCGAGGTGCTAAGCAAATCGACATCGGCTTACGAGCGCCCGCAGCCGCATGCATGCTTCATCCTGTCGGTTGAGGACGACCTGGTGAACGATGGCGGTATCATGGATCTATGGGTACGCGAGGCACGTATATTTAAATATGGCTCGGGTGTAGGTACCAACTTTTCCAAAATACGCGGCGAGAACGAAAAATTATCAGGCGGCGGTTATTCATCGGGCCTGATGTCGTTCCTGAAAATAGGTGACCGTGCTGCCGGCGCCATCAAATCGGGCGGTACAACCCGTCGGGCCGCCAAAATGGTTTGCCTTGACCTGGATCACCCCGAAATTGAAGGCTTTGTAAACTGGAAAGTTGAAGAAGAGAAAAAAGTAGCCGCTTTAATAGCCGCAGGTTATTCGTCAGATTACGAAGGCGAAGCTTACCGTACGGTATCGGGCCAAAACTCGAACAACTCAGTCCGTATCCCTAATGAATTCTTTCACGCACTAAATGCCGGTAAAGACTGGGAGCTGAAAGGCCGCATGAACGGCAAGACCGTTAAAACCATATCTTCTCAAAAACTATGGGACGATATCGCTTTCGCTGCATGGGCATGTGCCGATCCGGGCGTACAGTATGACAGTACTATTAACGAATGGCACACTTGCCCTGAAGGCGGACGCATCAACGCTTCCAACCCTTGTTCGGAATACATGTTCCTGGATAACACAGCATGTAACCTGGCATCTATAAACCTTGCCCATTTCTTCGATAAAGACACACGCACTTTTGACGTTAAAGGTTTTGAGCACGCCTGCCGTGTGTGGACCATCGTACTGGAAATATCGGTGTTGATGGCTCAGTTCCCGTCAAAAGAAGTTGCAGAACTATCGTACGACTACCGTACCCTTGGTTTAGGCTATGCCAACTTAGGCTCGGCCCTGATGGTTAACGGTATTCCTTACGACAGCGATAAGGCCCGCGCTATCGGCGGCGCTATAACCGCTATCATGACCGGTACCGCTTACGCTACCTCGGCTGAGATGGCCCGCGAATTAGGTCCGTTCCGCCGTTTTGAAGAAAACAGGAAACACATGCTGCGTGTAATGCGCAACCACCGCTACGCGGCATATAACTCGACCGAGAATTACGAGGGCCTGGAAATACTGCCTCCGGGTATCGACCAGAAATATTGCCCCGACTACCTGCTTTCTGCAGCATGCAACGCATGGGACAGGGCAGTTGAAATGGGCGAGCAATATGGCTACCGCAACGCCCAAACTACGGTTATTGCTCCTACCGGCACTATCGGTTTGGTAATGGATTGCGATACTACCGGTATCGAGCCTGATTTTGCTTTGGTTAAATTCAAAAAATTATCAGGCGGTGGCTACTTCAAGATCATTAACCAGGCAGTTCCTGAAGCTTTGACCAATTTGGGTTACAAAGAGCACGAAGTTACCGCCATTGTTAACTACGCAAAAGGTTCCGCAAGCTTAAAAGGCGCTCCGCATATCAACCCCGATAGCCTGAAGTCAAAAGGCTTGACAGATGCCGACCTGGAAAAGCTGGAAAAAGCCGTTGTAGCTGCATTCGAGATCGGGTTTGCGTTCAACATCTGGACACTGGGCGAAGATGTACTGAAACGGCTTGGCTTTACGGCAGAACAATACAATGCGCCTGATTTTAACCTGCTTCGGGGTTTAGGCTTTACCAAAAAGCAGATAGCCGAGGCTAATGAATATATCTGCGGTACCATGACCATCGAGGGCGCACCTTATTTAAAACAGGAGCACTACCCGATATTTGATTGCGCCAACAAGTGCGGCGCTAAGGGCGAACGTTATATCCATGCTCACGGCCACATCAAAATGATGGGTGCGGCACAGCCATTCCTGTCAGGTGCTATTTCCAAAACCATCAACCTGCCAAACGAGGCAAAGGTTGAAGAGATAAAAGATTGCTACGACCTGTCATGGAGATTAGGTTTGAAAGCCAACGCGCTTTACCGCGACGGTTGTAAACTTTCCCAGCCGTTGTCAACCAAGTCTGACAAGAAGGAGGAAGCTGAAGATAAACTGGATTCGGTTGAAGAAGTATTGGGCGAGGCAGCAAATGTTAAACTGAGCGACCTTACGCCGGACCAGGTGCTGGAAGCTGCTATAGCTATCATGGAGAAATCGAAAGATACGCACTTCATGCGCCAGCTTTCACGCGTGGTACAAAAGAAGAACCTGCCATATAAACGCCGCGGCTACACGCAAAAAGCAAGCATCGACGGGCAAACCGTGTTTGTTCGCACAGGCGAATACGAGGATGGAACATTAGGCGAGATCTTTGTGGACATGCATAAGGAAGGCGCAACCTTCCGCTCGCTGATGAACTGCTTCGCGATAGCTGTTTCGGTTGGCTTGCAATACGGGGTACCGCTGGAAGAATACGTAGAGAAATTTACTTTCACCCGCTTTGAACCGGCCGGTATGGTGATAGGGCACGCAAACATTAAGAGTGCAACCTCCATCATCGACTATATCTTCAGAATGCTGGGTTATGAATACCTTGACCGCAGCGACCTGGTACATGTGATCACCGAGCAAAAAGCAGTGACCGGTAACCCGCAGATGGCAGATGAAGATGTGAATACCGACGAAACCAACGTTTATCAGCCGGCTAAAACAGTAGCAGCCGATAGTGGTAGCGGCAGCAAGAAACAGCTGAGTGTCGACCTGAGCATGGGTGTACAAAGCGATGCACCATCGTGCAACGTATGCGGGCATACCACCGTACGCTCGGGTACTTGCTATAAATGCTTAAATTGCGGCAACTCGATGGGATGCAGTTAGGCAATGATACTGGCCTTTAGTTAAATTGACATTTCTGTTCAGTTTTATAATGGTTAATGTGTGCGAAGCTCCGACCTTTTGGGTTGGGGCTTTTTTTATTGCTAACTCTAATGCCATTGTCTCATAATGTTTCATATTTTTAAACTTCATATATTTGTATATGAGCAATTGGAAAGAACGAATTACCACTGATCCCGGGCAATGTGGTGGCAGACCGTGTATAAGAGGAATGAGGATACGTGTGGCTGATATTCTTGACTTGCTTGCGGCAGGCTTAACCCAGGAGCAAGTACTTGAAGAATTACCGGATCTTGAAGCCCTGGACATCGAAGCAGCATTAAAATATGCCAGCAGTAAACTTGACCACGCCATAATTGCTGCATGACCATTTGGATCAATGCCCAAATATCCCCGTTTATCGCTCTGTGGATAAATAGCAATTTCCCAAACCTCAGCGCTCAATCCTTACGTTCTTTGGGCTTAAGAGATGCCAAAGATGATGAGGTATTTCAGGAAGCGCGCAAAGCGAATGTAACTCTTATGAGTAAAGACCAGGATTTTGTCAGGCTGATCGGCCTACACGGAATTCCGCCGAAACTAATATGGATAACATGTGGTAATACTTCAAATGCTGCGTTGTGTGAAATACTATACACAGCGCTTCCAAAGGCGGTCGAAATGCTAAATAGTAATGAAAATGTTGTGGAGATCAGCAATCTTTGAGCGGGCCTTTGTTTTAAAATAAGCCTAAATCACTTTTCGGCTCACCCGAAGCACATTCAAATATATATTTAATAACTTAGTTTGATCTTAAAACTATTGACCATGAAAAAACTATCGATACTATTCGCGCTTGTGGCCACCTTCGTTGCTTCAACAGCGCGGGCGCAAACTACCGAGCAGCTACTTGCCGATTGGCAGCGCGCCAAAACTTATACCAAAGCCTATCTCGACGCTATGACCGAGGACGGTTATGCTTTTAAGCCAACACCCGAGATGCGCAGCTTTGCGGGGCAAATGCTTCACCTGGCCGATGGCAATTACGGCCTTGTTTGTTTCGCCACCGGCAAAACAAACCCGATAGGAAAAAACCTCGAAAAAACAACGCCGTCGCCAACTAAAGCAACCGTAACCCAGGCAGTTATGGATTCATACGATTTTGTCATCGCAACCATACAAGCCATGACCCCGGCCCAGTTGCAGGAAACCATAAAGCAGGGTAATAAGGAAATACCGCGGGTGGTTATGCTTGGCAAGGCCTTTGAACATCAAACCCATACCCGGGGGCAAACCGTGGCTTACCTGCGGCTTAAAGGTGTTACGCCCCCTCAGGAAATGCTATTTTAGAACAACAAAAACTAAACGATACTCAGAGAGAGCAGGCGCCGGGACAGCGCCTGCTTTTTTTATGTTCACCATATATTAAAATATATATTTAATAACTTCGGTGAATAATTACCAGTTAAACCAAAAACAAAATAAATATGAAAAGATTAGTCATGCTGTTTATTATTGTAACGGCAGTTTTTGTCGGTACAACGGTGCGGGCGCAAAGCACCGGGCAAATGCTTGCCGATTGGCAACGCGCCAAAGCCTACACCAAAGCCTACCTTGACGCCATGCCCGAAGACGGTTACAGTTTAAAGCCAACTCCAGAAATGCGCACATTCGCCCAGCAGATGCTGCACCTGGCCGATGGCAGTTATTTCCTGGTTGGTTCGGCTACCGGCAAACCCGGACCGTTGGGAAAGGAGTCGGCAGAAAAGACCGTCGCACAAACTAAGGAAGCCACCACAAAAGCTGTGATGGATAGTTACGACTATGTGATCAGTACCTTGAAGGGAATGACCGAGGCACAATTGCAGGAAATCGCTAAAGTTGCCGGGCAGGATATTCAAAAAGGACAGGCTTTTAACAAGGCGTTTGAACACCAAACACACCACCGCGGGCAAACTACTGTTTACCTCCGTCTAAAAGGCGTAACCCCGCCACAGGAAATGCTATTCTGATTTCAGCGGCACCGCCAAAAACAAAGAAGCCCCGGTAAAAGTTTACCGGGGCTTCTTTGTTTTATTTTCTTATTGATCAGTGACCCATAGGTTCGTCGATATCGCCGATATGTTCCATAAGGCCATCTTTGAATACGTGGCGGGGTTCATCGGTAAAGGGCGATTGTTTTGTAAACAAGCCCAGCAAGAATAATGCAACGCCGAACAGGAACTGAGGTATCCAAACACCTGTGTGATAATAACCGTATATAAAAGGCGACCCCAGCAGGAATGACCCGACGATAACATCGATAAAGCAATGCATCGACACCGGGAATACTTTGATAAATCCTAAGGCATGGCGGCCAAAAATTGCCATGATCAATTGTAGCCACCCCAGGTATAAAGGCAACAAAAGAGATGCGCCGTGGGCATGAGAAAAACCAAACAGCCATGGCGAACCGATCATTAGCAGGGCCAAAGCGTAATTACAAAATCCGTATACTGAAGTAGATACAAAGGCTTTCATTTCAAAAAGTATTTATGGCGCTAAATTAAGATTTTTATTCTGAATGTTGATAATTCAATTTTACAAAGCTGCCGGTTTCTTTGGAACAAGGCGCGAAGCGATAAAAGCAAACAGCCCGAGGATAACACCCGAAGCCGCACCAAACAACGGCCCCATGATGAGCATAGCCAAACGCGGATGGCCGGGAAGCAGGGGATGTTGCTCCGACATTTTAACGATCGCCGGGTGATGTGCGATATAAGAGCTGTAAAAAAGGATATGAAGCCCTGTGATCC
Organism: Mucilaginibacter ginsenosidivorans; assembly: GCF_007971025.1. Taxonomy (NCBI): domain Bacteria; kingdom Pseudomonadati; phylum Bacteroidota; class Sphingobacteriia; order Sphingobacteriales; family Sphingobacteriaceae; genus Mucilaginibacter; species Mucilaginibacter ginsenosidivorans. The sequence continues at coordinate 267,710 of NZ_CP042436.1, forward strand.
AGATACTATTGACAAGGCTTACGCATAAACCATTAAGAAAGTATTTGCTGCTGCACGTTTTGGCAATAACATAGGCGCAAAACGCAAATATCACCAGCCAGAACACAAATTCAATATTTTCGGGAATGAGCGAGATGGTTCCGAACGCCATTATTAAACCAAATGCCGACAATTGAAAAACGATTTTCCAGTTCATGCGAAAGTGGGTTTATTATAAAATTGAAGAAAAAGCTGCAAAAAAACTATCCCGGAGATTAATTATCGGCAGCCTGCTGTTTTTCCCAGGCTTGCTTAGATTCTATTACAACAACACCGTTAAGCGCCTTCGCTCCGTAAAGAATATAGTAAACATTATCTTTTGCCGGGTGCCTGATCACTTTAACACTGTGGATATCATTTGGGTTCAGGTTGGTCATGCCCGGTATTGCTTTCCCATCAAGCACAAATAATACGCTCGGCGATTGAAAATCAAAATTATCCGCAATTACCAGGTTGTACTTCCGCGCAGTGTCGGGGGTCACCTCGCTGGTGCCGGCTGATTGCGGGGCGGCATCATCATTGCTGCTTAAATTATAAGTGACCTTTGAAACCGTATCAAAGGAATTTTTCTCCTTTACCAAATTGAAGCTGATGGGCAGGGTATATCTTACACGTACCGGCTGCCCGTTCTGGTAACCAGGTACCCATTTCGGCGAAAGTTTTAATACACGTATCGCCTCTTCGGCAGAGCCGAACCCAATATCGCGCACCGACTTAATATCGCTTAGCGACCCATCCTTCTCCACCGTCATGGTGATAAACACCTTGCCCTGGATGTTATTTCTCATCATCCAGTTGGGGTACCTTAAGTTGTTCGCTAAAAATTTATAAAACTCGGTCATCCCGCCTTTAAAATGAGGCTGATTTTCAAAAGTGACAAAAACCGGATCGCTTTTAATATCTTCTATCCCACTTGCCTTCAGGTACGATATGTGTTTGCTGTTTGCCTCGGGTGCAGCAGCAGTCTTCACGGTCGTATTTTCCACAAGGTCCGGCGTTTTCAATTCGACAGAAGGCGCTGCGGGCGACATCATTACCTCTTCCGCCCTGGTATTAAATAAACGTACCGTATGATTCTTTATAACAGCCGCGGACGAAAGTATCAGCATCAGCATAAACAGCGGTGCAGACAGGCCATACTTTAACAAAGCCATATATTTCGACCTGCTTTTCTGCAGCATTTCTATGCGTTTTCTTAGCAGGCTATGATTATAAAAAGGGTTTACTAATTGGTGAGCGGGTGTTTTCAGCGTTTGGCTCAATAGCAACAGGGCGTATTCCGATTTGCTTGTACCGTTCCGCAAGGCCTGCCTGTCGGCAATATACTCATGGATATGCTTAATACCGAGCCGGTAAAAATAGACAATCGGGTTGAACCAGTTGATGATAGCGATAGTTTCCACAAGCATGATATCCGCCGAATGCCATTGGCTGGCATGCGCTTTTTCATGCTCCGCGATAACCTCGTTATTTTCAAGGTTGTTTCCCAGGCTTATCCTTTTAAAAAAAGAAAAAGCGCTGTTTGATTCGGGGTGGTTGATGAGTCGTTTTAAGGAGGCCAGCTGGCTTACCAGGCGCAGCGTTAAAATTATAGCACCTGCAGCGTAAATATAAAGCAAAATATGTCCTATCGTCAGGTCGTGCTGCTCGATAGGTTTAAAGCTGTACACCGCTATCGGCTTTGCATAAACAGATATGGTGTGCTGTACTTTTTGTGTTATGAACAACTTGCTTATCCAATCATAGTGAATAAGCGGTATAAAAAATGATAATAGAGCCGAGGTGACCAGGTATGCGCGATTGAGGTTGAAAAATGTCTCGCGGCGAAGCAACAGCACATAAAACCCGTAGAATAACACCAGGTAAAGGTTAACGAGTAATAGGTATTGCCACCAGCTCATAGGTAGTATTACTATTTATCTTTTAGCTGTTCTATCAATTTCATTATCTCATCGGCTTCTGTCAGGTCGATCTTTTCTTTCTTCACAAAAAATGAGAACATGCGTTTAACCGAATTATCGAAATAACCGTTAAGCAATTTGTCGGTCGCGAAGCTTTGGTATGCGTCCTTGCTGATTATGGGGAAATATTCGTGGCTTTTCCCAAACGCGTTATGGTCGACAAACCCTTTTGCCTCCAGTATCCGGACAAAGGTCGAAACGGTATTGTAGGCGGGTTTAGGCTCGGGTAATTCGTCGATAATCTCCTTGACAAAGCCCTTTTTTAACTGCCATAACACCTGCATTATCTGCTCCTCCGCCCGGGTTAATTCTTTGATTTCCATAAATTTGAAAAATTGGTTGGTTTTTGTGAATACCGCTGCACACTGCTGTCCCGGTAATCTAAAGTTAAAAACAAAATTAATAAAAAGCAACTAATCCCTTAGTTTCTTTTGAAGCAAAAAAACCTCCAAAAAAGGAGGCTCTTTTACTATATCAGTAACTTTTAATTTGTCCCTTGCGCTTTAGGCAATTCTTGCCTTGGTATCATTTCAGCACGCTGCGCAGTGTTGTAAACAAAAGTGGCAACAATGGTGGCCGCTTGTTTCAGGTCATCCTCGCTTAGCCGGTCGTAAGTATCCTGGTTACTGTGGTGCGTGCGTGAACCATAATCCATCGGGTCCTGGATAAACTGGAACCCCGGGATACCAACAGCATCAAACGACAGGTGATCGGTACCGCCGGTATTGTTGATGGTAACTGTGCTTGCTCCAAGATCCTTAAAAGGTTCAAACCATTGTTTAAATATGGGCCTTGCTGCCGAATCGCCCTGCAGGTAAATACCACGTATCTTTCCTGTTCCGTTATCAAGGTTATAATAGGCCGATACTTTTGCCTGTTCCGGTTTTAACTGCATGGTTTTAGGATCGCCGAAATGATTCAGCACATAAAATCGCGAACCAAACAGCCCCTGCTCTTCCGAACTCCACAGTACTATCCGTATAGTGCGTTTCGGTTTAAAGCCTACCGCTTTTAATATGCGCATGGCTTCCAGCATTACCGCGCTTCCTGCGGCATTATCCGTTGCGCCTGTTGCCGCGTGCCATGAGTCGAGATGACCGCCTAACATCACCAATTGATCTTTCAATTTTTTATCGGTGCCCGGTATCTCGCCCACCACGTCGTAACCCTGAAGATCGTCGGTGTAGAACTTTGTTTTTATATCAGCTTCCATTTCCACCTTCCCCCCTGCCTTTACCAGTCGCAGAATGCGCAGATAATCTTCGCCGCTGGTTTCCAGTTCGGGCGAAACAGCTTTGGCGGTATCGGCATACGAGGCGCCGTTAGTGGTGAACACGGTGCCATCAGTACCTCTTGCCATACTAAGAACCAGCGCCACGTCTTCGTTTACCAAAAACTCACTTATAGCTGCTCTGAGCGCGCGCAGGCGTGCAAAGGCAGCGAACCGCGGATTGGGACCGGCCGGCCGGCGCGACCCGGCGGGCTGGGCAGTGGCTTTTTCCATCCTGTCAAGCTCTTCGTCGCTTAGCCTGTTAAGATCGGCTTTTGTACCTTCCGGTAGTTTTGTTTTGGTATCGAAGATCACGATCTTCCCCTTTAGCTTGCCTTTGTACTGGTCAAGGTCGGTAATGGTATCAGCTTTTACCAGCACCACATCGCCTTTGACTGCGCCGTTGGTACCAGGCGTCCACGCTTTAGGGATCGCGATGATGGCATGATAATAAGGAACGGTGATGGCTGCATAGTTTTTTTGAACCTCCCAGCCTTTGCCGAATTTACCCCAGGCTTCGCGGTTGGCATTTTGCATACCCCAGGTTTTGAGCTGGTTTACCGCCCAGTCCTGTGCACGTTTTAACCCGGGTGAACCGGCCAACCGGGGCCCGGCAACATCGGTGAGGTAAAACGCGGTCTCCATCACTTTGGAATGATCCATCCCTTCGGTTCGGATCTTTTGGAGCATAGCAGGATCAGCCTCGCTTTGGGCAAATGCCGGGCCTGCTATCACGGCTATAAATAAGCCGGAAAATAGTAATTTTCGTTTCATGGTTTCGATCAGTTAATTGAGTTAAGAATAACAAACCTATTTATTTTGGCTTACATTTTTTTCAATCGCAGATTAACAAATTTGTTACAGGGAGAAAACCTTTTCAGGTATATTTGGAAAAACAAATTGTACTACCTATGCTCAAATCAGCAGTGCCCATTTTAGCTTCGCTCAACGAGGAAGAGACCGTTAAATTTTACACCGAAAAGCTTGGGTTTACCTTCCATTCAAGCTGGGAGGGCTATTTGATATTCAGCAAAGAAAAAGTGCAGTTGCATCTTTGGCCGTGCAAGGATGAGGATATCCCAAAGAATACCGGCTGCTACATCAATGTAACCGATATCGACAGGCTTTATGCCAAATACGAACCACTTGGCATTGTACATCCCAACGGAAAATTAGAGGAAAAGCCCTGGCAGATGAAGCAGTTCAGCATACTCGACAATAACGGTAATATCGTCCATTTTGGCGAGGATATGGATGTGGATTAATTGATGAGCAATTTATACCCACGGCCATGTACGTTGATGATCTCGACGCTTGAATCGTCTTTCAGATACTTCCGTATCTTACTGAGGAAAACGTCCATACTGCGGCCGTTGAAATAGTTATCATCGTGCCAGATGTTCAGCAAGGCCTCCTCGCGGGTAAGCACCTCGTTTTTGCGCAGGCAAAGCAGGCGCAGTAGTTCCGCTTCTTTGGTCGACAGCTTTTGCTGTGTTTCGCCAATGGAGATCATTTGCGTGGTATAGTCGAAATCGTAATGGCCGATCTTAAAATGGGTTTGCTTCTCTTCCTCGCTCTTTTCTGAGTTGTTCACACGTTTCAGTAGGGCATTGATACGGAGCAGTAATTCTTCGATACGGAACGGCTTTGTTATGTAATCGTCGCCGCCGAGGTTAAAGGCCTGGGTTTTGTCTTCGATCATTCCCTTGGCGGTAGCAAATATGATCGGCACTTTCTCGTTTATCCGCCTTATCTCCTTGCCCAAAGTAAAGCCGTCCTTCTTAGGCATCATCACATCCAATATAAGCAGGTCGAAGCTGTTCTTCGTAAATGCCCTCAACCCTTCGTCACCATCCTTGCACAACACCACCTCAAATTTACCTTTCAGTTGCAGGTAGTCCTGTAAAAGCAATCCGAGGTTTGGATCATCCTCAACCAGTAATATTTTCTTCATGCCTTTTCTTTATGTTGTGTGGAATTTTAGTTCGAATTCTGAGCCTTTTTCCCGCTCCGATCTCACGCTGATGGTGCCGTTTAACCGCTTCACTATCGTATTTACATAACTCAACCCAAGCCCGAAGCCTTTCACGTCGTGCAGGTTCCCTGTCGGGATGCGGTAAAATTGTTCAAATATCTTCGCCTGCTGGTCGCGGTTCATGCCAATACCCTTATCGGCTACGCGTATAACAATATTGTTATCCTTGTTGAAAGTGCTTATCGTTATCTCGGGCGTTTCGGGGCTGTATTTTATCGCATTATCTATCAGGTTATACAACACATTCGAAAAATGAAGTTCGTCTGCTTCAATGGTGGCATTCCTGGCGTCGAGATTAAGATTGGCGATAACATGATGCTTTTGCAGCTTCAGCGACATACTGTCTAACACTGTCGTCACCATTTCGTTCACGTCCAGGGGCCGGATGTCAAGCCTGAAATCATTCTTTTCTATACGGGCAATATTCAATACTCTTTCAATATGACTGCCCAGCCGCTGGTTTTCCTCAAAAATAATATTGGCCAGGCGCTCAACCCGTCCTTTATCTTCCACTATCTCCTTGTCCTTTAATGCTTCGCTGGCGATCATGATGGTAGAAACAGGTGTCTTGAATTCGTGGGTCATGTTATTAATGAAATCCATCTTCATTTCCGACACTTTTTTCTGTTTCAGTATAAGGAAAATGGTATAACCGAAGCAGAAGATAAGCACCACCAGCAAACCGCCCGAGGTAGCCATGGATGCGGTCATTTTGGTAAGAATCAGCGAGTTCTTTTCGGGGAACGATATTTTTATTTTTCCCGGATCGTTGATCACCTCCTTGGCAAAGATTGGCACCTGGTAGCTGCCGGCCTCTGTAAACTTCTGTACCCCATCGTTGGTGTAGGAAGTGCTCGAGAACAGCAGCGAGTCGCTGTTGAAAGTGCTCACCATGTAGTTAAATGGCAGAAATATCCCTTTATTATGCAACTCGAAACGCAATAATGAATCGATCCAGAAGGGGTTCAGGCGCTTTACCAGCGGCTCGTCCGATTTCTGGTATTCGGCAGCAAGGTTTTCTATTACATTTACTTTTGGGCCCTGTTTCAAATTCTCCAGCGAGTCGTCCTCGAGCATTTTTTTAACTTCATTAAACTGGCGTTCGCTTTTCTTTCGCTCCTGTTCGCGCTGCCAGAACGGGTTGATCTGCACCACCGGGATGGTTTGCTTGCCAAATTGCGGGTCGATGTAATCCACAAAAACGGTATCGTATTTATGCAGCTTGCCCTGCTTTTTGAAAACCATCTTGCTCGACGCCTGCCTGATGATCTTAGGATCGGTCATACGCTGGTGAACCACCCCGAATTCATCGGTAAACTCTTCGTATTTAACGTGCAGCATTAACTGGCCCGACTGCGCCATATTAAAAAATTCTTCATCCAGCTTATTGCTCTGGATCACCTGCCGCAGGCTGTCGCGTAAGGCATTCAGCCGGCGTTCACGGGCCGACATGGTTTTTTTTGTTCGCTGTGGAATGTAGGTACGCGCGGTTTCTGTGTTTGCCGCCATACGCGCAGGCAATGCATACTGGCTCCGTTGCTTTACTATTAATTCAGCCTTCCGGTTCAAAAAGTTATTAGCGTCCTGCCGGGCCAGTTTAGAAACAACGTTATTAAGGGCATCATTTACCGAGCGATCGAAAAGATCTGACTGCATCTGGTACGATTGCCTGAGGAAATATAATTGCATAGACATCACCCCCAACAGCGCTAACCCCATCAGCCCGACAATCAAACTTATACTCTTTTTCTTCATCCGTTGAACAAAAATATTTTAAATCGGCCCAAACCCACCTCCATTTAACACTTTTTAACACATACATGCCAAGATTTAACATCTTGGTATTGAATAGCTTGTTAATTTTGACTTACCAAATTTAAACAATCCAATGAAACAACGTTTTTTAAAACCCGGCTTTGAGGCTGTTTTTGCGCTGAGTATCATCGCGATCCTTGGCTTGCCTCCCCTGGTTTTCGCCCAGAAAAACAGGGATATAGAAATAAAGATAGCCAATGGCGATACCATTGTAAACGGGAAAAAGATAAGTGAACTTTCGCCGGCGGAGCGGAAGCAGGCTATGAAAGATATTGACCACCTGAGCGACACGTTTATGGGCGATCACGCCCGTAACCGCGTGTTTATCCGGAGAAGAAATCCGGACGATACCAGCAAAAGGGATATCATCATAGAAAGGCGCAGGTTTAACGATGGCGATATGGCACGGGTAATGCCTTTTGACGACTCAACGCGAAACAAATTTTTCAAGTTCCGTTTCAGAGGACCTGACGGCAAGGACTCGCTATTCACTTACAACTTCAGGATGAACGACAATTTCGGTAAAATGCGGGAATGGGATGGCGATGATTTTATGCGCGGTGATGAGATGATGAGAAGACGTATGCCCATGATGATGGAACGCATGCATCGCCGCAATAGCCAAAGTTTCAATTATAGCAATACCGGCAGCGATGGTATAAGCACGCATATCGGCTTTAACATATCTGACGCATCGCCCGAAAGAACAAAGAAAATAACCGGGGTGGAAAAGGCCGACCTTGAGCTGAAGGACCTGACCCTGGTGCCTGAATTCTCGTCAGGCAAGACCCTGCTTACCTTCAGTCTTACTGCGCACACAGGCGCCGATGTGAAGTTAACCGACAACGACGGCAAGGTGATCTGGAACGATAAAGCCGCAAACGGCAGCTTCAGCAAAAGCTTTCCATTGCCTTTGAACGGATTGTATCTCCTCGAAGTAAAACAAGGCAGTAAAGTGGCTTTGAAGAGGATAATCAAGGAAGACTAGTTTTTAGTCGGCAGTTGGCATTTAGATATATATCTAAAGAAAAAGGAGATTTTCTATCTGAAAATCTCCTTTTTTATGCTGCTAACCGTAAACTTAAAACTGCCAACTTCTTAAAACGGCAGATCGTCTTCTTCTGGTGTCGAACTCAGGTCAACCGGTGGTGCATATTCGGGCACAGTATTGTTATTGGCGCCTGCTAACACGTTCACTTTCCATAGCTGCAGCGAGTTGAAATAGCTTTTCTTGCCCGACTTGTCGGTCCATGGGCGGCCGCGCAAATTAAAAAACACTTCGATGTCATCGCCAACACGAAGGTTGTCCAGCAAGTTGCAGCGGTCCTGTATCGCTTCAAATTTTAAGTATTCAGGATACTGTGGATTCTCGATATATTCTACTATCAGTTCTCTCTTTTTTAATGAGTCCGTTACCTGAACGGTTGGCGCAACTTCATGTACTTTGCCCTTAATTTCCATATCTTCTAATAATTTAAAATGTAAAGTTAATGGTTATGCTATAAAATCGGGGTATTAAATTCATAAATTCGCCAACAATTTATGGAAGTTTTCCACACCGACAGCAGGATCGTTATTACCTGCAATAAACGCCTTTCACCCTACCTGCAAAAGGAGGTTGAAGAGCTTGGTTTTACACCCACAAGGGTATTCCAGACCGGTATTGAACTGAAAGGCACGGTCAATGATTGCATTGCCCTGAACCTGAATTTGCGCTGCGCCAGCCAGGTTATTTACCTGCTCAAAAGCTTTACCGCTGCCCATCCGAAGGCGCTTTATGAGGGCCTATTGGAGATAGAATGGGAAAAGCTGATCGATTTTACAGGCTATTTTTCTGTTACATCCAATGTTAATAACGAGCATATCACGACACCGCTTTTTGCTAACGTAAAAGTGAAAGATGCGATAGTCGACCGTATCAAGGATAAGAAAGGCATTCGGCCCAACTCCGGTTCCGATCAAAATAAAACCGTCATCCACCTGTATTGGCAGGACGACCGCGCCGAGATATTTTTAGACACATCGGGCGAGACATTGGCCAAGCATAGTTACCGCAAAATACCTGGCAAAGCACCCATGCTTGAAGCGCTGGCCGCAGCTACCATAATGGCCACCAACTGGGACCGCAAAAGCACTTTTATCAATCCCATGTGCGGCTCGGGCACGCTGGCGATAGAAGCCGCTCTGCTGGCAACTGATAAAAGCCCGGGCTTCTTCAGGATGAATTACGGCTTTATGCACATCATAGGATACGAAGAAGAAGTATTTTTTACTGAGCGCCGCAAGTTAAAGGACAAAGCGACAAAACAAATCGATTTCAAAATAATCGCTACCGATATTTCAGCCGATGCTGTTGACATTGCACAGAAAAATGCCCGAACAGCGGGTGTAGAACATTTGATCGAATTTAACGTTTGTGATTTTGCCGACACTATGGTGCCGGAAGAAAAAGGAATTGTTATGTTTAATCCCGAATATGGCGAAAGACTGGGTGTACATAACAAACTGGAGGCTACTTACAAGCGTATCGGCGATTTTATGAAGCAGCAGTGCAAAGGCTACCGCGGCTACATATTTACAGGGAACCCTGACCTGGCAAAAAGGATAGGCTTGCAGGCTAAACGCCGGATAGAATTTTATAATGGAAAGCTTGATTGCCGCCTGCTTGAATACGAGCTTTATGAAGGCAGCAAACGCGAACCAAAAGAGACGCAACAACAATGAAAAAGTTATTCCCCCTGGTAATTACCTTACTTATTTCCGCTCATTGCTTCGCACAGGAAGATATCCCCTTCCCGTTCCAGGGGGGTAACAAGGTGATGATGCAGTTTTTCCAGGACAGCATAAAGCTCTCGCAGCGGATCATATTGAGCAAAGCCAGCGGCACGGTATTATTCAAGTTTTCGGCTGACGAACATGGCGATATGAAGAACCTGGTGATCTATTATGCCGACGATGCCGTGCTCGCCTCCCCGCTTATCGATGCGATGAAAAAAACAACCCACAAATGGATCATCCCGGAAAAGGAGAAACTGCACGATTTTATAATTCCTTTCCTGGTACGGTTTAAAGCGACGAACGATGATAACACCGAAACAACAGGCGCTATGCACAATTTCGAGGTAAAGCGTAAGCCGATAGTCGCTCGCGACCAGATCCCGCTAAACCAGGCTACGTTGCTTCCCGCAGTTACCATCAGTTACGATGCCGGAAAATAATTTTCTTAATTAGAAATCCGCAGCACAACTTCATTCCGTATATGTTTAACCAGACCTGTTAAACGTATGAATGTTATGAAGGATAAACTGAATTTAAAAATCAGGCAGGTTGCTGCCAACATCCGCAAGATAAGGGAGCACCGGAATTACACACAGGAATACCTGGCAGCTAAACTGCGCATTTCCCAAAATGCGTATAGCAAAATAGAGTTAGGCTACACCAAAATAACTGTCGAAAGACTGCTGCAGATAGCAGAAATATTGGAAACAGACCCGGTGGAGATTTTAACTAATGCCGAAGCGGATATTTTAAGGGCCGTTTAAGCTGTTTCCGTTATTTTTGCGGACCAAAAGCAAAAATATGGATAACCAGGCTATTATTAATAAAACTGTTTCCTTCGTACAAAAAACCCTCGAAAAAGCTGAAGGAGGGCACGACTGGTGGCACATTCACCGCGTGTGGACCAATGCCCGTCGCATAGCCCAAACCGAAGAATGTGATATAATGGTAGTTGAACTGGCTGCCTTGTTACACGATATTGCCGATGCCAAATTTCACAATGGTGATGAAGAGGTTGGGCCGGAAACCGCCGGTAAGTTTTTAAAAAACATCGGTGTGGATGAAAATACCGTCATCCACGTGCAGCAGATCATCCGGCATATCTCATTTAAGGCCGGGTTTGATAAAGCCACATTTTACTCGAAAGAATTGGCCGTGGTGCAGGATGCCGACCGCCTTGATGCCATTGGCGCTATTGGGATAGCAAGGGCTTTCAGCTACGGTGGTTTTAAAGGCCGCGAAATATACAACCCCAATATCGAGCCCAACCTGAACATGAGCAAGGACGAATACAAAAAATCTTCGGCGCCCAGCATCAACCATTTTTACGAAAAATTGTTGCTCTTGCGGGATAAAATGAACACCGCAACTGGTAAGGCCATTGCACAGCAGCGCCATCAGTTTATGGAGCAATATCTCACCCAATTCTATAGCGAAGTAAAATTTAGTTAAATATTTTTAGATTAGTCTAAATTTTTTATTAGATTTGCCTAACAATGGCTTAGCGGCTTTAACACAGGCTTAATGCTGCGGCTATATCTTAGCGCGATTTATGAAGAAAACTATATTCCTGCTTACCGGCATCCTACTTGTAACCATCGCATCAGCGCAGGATACCGCCACGCGGCAATTTTTTAATTTCCATTTCCAGCAGACCGTAATTACACAATACAAACCGGCGTTCCGCGCACCTTATAGTGGTTTGAACAGCCTCTCGGTAAATGAAGAGACGCAAAGTTCTTTAACCTCCACCCTCTATGGCGGGGCAAGGTTATGGAAGGGAGCTGAAGCCTATTTTAACCCGGAAATATCGGGCGGGGCAGGTTTAAGTAAAACGCTGGGTGTTGCGGGCTTCCCAAATGGCGAGACATTTCGCGTTGGCGCTACCGAACCTAAGATATACATCGCAAGGCTATACCTGAAGCAAACATTTGAATGGGGCAGCGAAAAAGACACGCTGGATGATGACATTAATCAATTAGCGGGGATACGGAGTAACCGTTACTTTTCCGTCTCGGCGGGTAAATTCGGCATGGCTGATTTTTTTGACGGCAACCAATTTAGTCATGACCCACGCACCCAGTTTATGAACTGGGCATTGATGGACAATGCTGCCTGGGACTATCCCGCCAACACCCGGGGTTATGTTTTAGGCGCCACTGCCGAATTGGGCCAGCCCAACTGGACGCTGCGTTTTGCTTTTACCATGGTTACCACCCAGGCAAATGAATCGGTATGGGACTCGAAGATCGGCAAAGCCAACAGCCAAACCATCGAGTTTGAAAAACGGTACAGCCTGTCGGGGCAAAAAGGAGCTGTGCGGCTATTGGCGTTCCGTAATAATGGCAAGTTCGGGAATTACAACCAGGCAGTGCTTCAAAACCCCAATGCGCCCGATGTGGATATGACCCAGCAATATGGTCGCCACAAATACGGCTTCGGCATCAGTGCGGACCAATACCTGGCTAACGGCTTCGGCGTATTTGCCAAAGCAAGCTACAACGACGGCCATACCCAAACCTGGTTCTTTACCGAAATAGACCATTCGCTCAGTTTTGGAGCCGTACTGAAAGGAAACTCGTGGAAGCGCAGCGACGACGAGCTTGGACTGGCGTTTATTGCCAATGGCCTCTCACCCGACCATAAGAACTACCTGGCCGCCGGCGGTTATGGCTTTTTGATCGGCGACGGCCAACTCAATTATTCATCCGAACTGATCGCAGAAGCTTATTACAAAGTGAATGCCTTCCAGAAAAAGTTATGGATAAGTCCCGATTACCAGTTCATCCTGCACCCTGCTTATAATGCCGACCGCGGGCCGGTGAGTGTACTTGGACTAAGGGTACATGTGGGTTTTTAGAAACCGCGGTTGTTTTGGTAATACCTCAAAATGGTATGAAATAGCTCCTCATTATTGCCTCTCACAAGAGACAAATCGATTTCAAACAAGCTTGTTGTCCAATTTCGGGTGGCCCATCGGTACCAACGTGTAAAGGGGTTTCTCAACTACATTAAATAACCTTTCCTATCCGTCTCCCTTACTTTGATAGTTACGTAATACGATTTTAAGGGTATTAACGCGTCTCCGCCCGTACTTGACAGATATTATACATCATTAACATCTCTCCATTTTATAGTGTAATCACTTCCGGTAATAGTAATCGACTCATTTGATAATATTAGCGCAGGCCTCAATAGCAGCATCAGAAATGTTGTACGTACCGGGGTTCGTATAATTAAAATGCAGAAAATTGTCATGATCCAGAATATAGGTCTATGGATCAGAAGGGCTATTGCAATGCCATGGGTTAGCCAATAATACAATAAGGGTACATTAACTACGAATAAGGTCGGTCGTACCGGGCTAAACTCAAATCTCTCCTGTTCCATTAGTTTATGATATAGGGCTTAGGCTATTCGATAAATATTATCATATTATTTCAACCACTAATGTAATAATTCATAGATAGATTCGTCTTATTTTTGCATACTTGCATCTGTTCACAACATGAAAAGAATATATCCCCTGCTACTATTTTTATTTTTTGCCACCTGCACATTCGCCCAGGTTAAGGAGCAAACAGTAACCAAATCATCAGTTGTATTCCATATTAAAAACCTGGGATTTACTGTCGACGGCACCCTGGCCGGTTTTAAAGGAGAAGTAAAGTTCGATCCTGCCGACCTGGCGGCCAGTTCTATTACCGCATCGGTTGATGTGAATACCATCGACACCGATAACGGAACGCGCAACGATCATTTGAAAAGCGACAATTATTTCGACGTTGCAAAATATCCTGACATTAGCATGAAATCTGTTTCGTTCAAACATAACAGCGGCAGCAACTATACAGGTACCTTCAGCCTCACCATAAAGGACAAGACCAATACCATCGCCGTTCCGTTTACTTATACCGAATCAGTATCCGGTGCTGAATTTAAAGGAAATTTCCAGATACAGCGCACTACCTATGGCGTGGGTGGCAAAAGCCTGGTCATGTCAAACGATGTGAAGGTTGACATCAGCATAACTACTACTAAGTAAACTCCCGCACGCCACAGGGTAATAATTTGATAACGTTAACTTAACGGGAGGCTAAGCATTTGGCAAACTTGTAATTGCATACAAATCGTAACTTTACTGTATGAAATTACGCGTCCTGGTATTCATTAATGCCGCCGCTGTGGCTATTACGGTTTCGGCGGTTAACTACTATTTTAAGCATAGCTGGTACGATGTCAGCGTCACCTTTGGGCTTACCTTAACCATCAGCTTTGTTACCTTTTATATCCTGCTCGAAAAATATATCTATTCCAAGATCAAGATCATTTATAAGCTGATACACAATTTGAAACTCGGGCGCGACCTGCGTGATGCGCTTGGCGAGCATGTAAGCGCCGACCCGATAAACGACGTGGAGCAGGAAGTGCAGGAATGGGCCCGGCAGAAAAAGTCTGAAATCGATGACCTGCGTAAACAAGAGAAATTCAGGAGGGATTTCCTGTCGAATATCTCCCATGAATTTAAGACACCCCTGTTCGCCATACAGGGCTATATAGATGCCATTGTAGATGACGATTTTGAGGACACCGATATGGCCAGGCAATTCCTCGATAAGGCCTCAAAAAATGTCGACCGGCTCAGTTACCTCATTAAAGACCTGGACGAAATATCAAAGCTCGAAACAGGCGAGATCCCCATCAATTACACCAAATTCAAAATAAACGACCTGATCAGAGAAGTGTTCGAATCGCTTGAAATGAAAGCAGCGGAACATCATATAAAGCTGGTATTCAAACAAAAGTACGACGAGCCTATCCTGGTAAATGCCGACAGGGAAAAAATAAGACAAGTGCTGGTGAACCTCATCGACAACTCATTCAAGTATGGCAAGGAAGAAGGAAGCACCTCTGTGAGCCTGTTTGAACTGCACGACCAGGTATTGGTGGAAGTTACGGACGATGGCATAGGTATCGAGGAAAAATATCTGCCCCGCCTTTTCGAGCGTTTTTTCCGGACGGATACGAGCCGTTCAAGACAGATCGGGGGATCGGGCCTGGGGCTTGCCATTGTAAAGCATATAGTTGAGGCCCACCAGGAAACCATCAATGTCCGCAGTACCGAGGGGCTGGGGTCGACGTTCGGCTTCACCCTTCAAAAAGCTAAACAGGGTATTCCGTTCCCGACTATTCCTGTTTTAAATAGTTAACATTAACTTAACATTGCAAACATTACCTTTGCAAAAATTTAACATAGCGCCATACCATCTGACCCTACATATCTATAAAAAATGTCACTGAACAGCATCTTCCAGTATTTTGTGCCTAAGGATAAGAAAATATTTTTCCCCTTATTTGAGCAGGCTGCCAACAATGTGGTTGCCATGTCGAATTGCCTTGTCGAAGCGGTCAATTCAGCCAGTCCTGTTACGCGCGAGGAGTTGTACAAACAGATAGACAAGCTTGAGAACAGGGGCGACGAGATAACCCACCAGATATATCTTGAGCTCGGCAAGAACTTTATCACCCCGTTCGACCGGGAGGACATCCACTCGCTGGCAACCGCAATTGATGATGTAGCCGACAATATACAGGGTGCTGCCAACCGGATGTTGCTTTACCGCATCGACGACCTGAACGATCATATCAAAAAACTTTGCGAGTTGATACAACAGGCCAGTATCGACCTGGAAAAAGCGATAAAGGAATTAAAAGATCTGCGCAACGTGCGCAATATTGCCGATTCCTGCATCAGGATAAACAGCGTGGAAAACCAGGCCGATTACGTATTTGACCGCGCGGTTGCCGACCTTTTTCTTTACGAGACCGATGCTATCCGGCTGATCAAATACAAAGAGATACTATCTGTGCTTGAAACGGCTACTGACCGCTGCGAAGATGCAGCCAATGTTATGGAATCAATTTTAGTTAAAAACGCCTGATTTGAGTAAATGATAACAAGCTCCCTCGTACTCGTAATTTGCCTGGCGCTACTATTTGATTATACCAACGGTTTTCACGATGCTGCAAACTCCATTGCCACCATCGTTTCAACCAAAGTGCTTACGCCTTTCCAGGCGGTGCTTTGGGCCGCAGCATTTAACTTCCTCGTTTTCTTTTTTGTGAAAGAACATAATGTTGCCAAAACGGTATCTAAAATTGTAAATGAGCACTTTGTAACCCTCCATGTGTTACTTGCCGGCCTTATAGCTGCGATAAGCTGGAACCTGATAACCTGGTGGTTTGGCATACCGTCAAGTTCGTCGCATACTTTGATTGGCGGTTTTGCGGGCGCCGGTATTACCAATGCACTTTATATGGGTGCAAATGGCATTAGCGCCATCAACCTGAAACTGGTACTCACTACTATCGCCTATATCGTGCTGGCGCCATTGATCGGGCTTATTATCGGCTATATTGTTACCATAATTGTGCTTCACCTTAGCAAAAGCGCTCGGCCCGCCTCGGCCGAAAAGTGGTTCAAAAGGCTGCAGCTATTATCATCTGCAGCACTTAGCTATGCGCATGGCGGCAACGACGCGCAAAAGGTGATGGGTATTATCTATGTAGCGCTGATAGCGGCAAAAGTGATTGGTACCGGCAGCGCGATGCCCGAATGGATACCGCTTGCCTGTTATTCGGCCATAGCTTTGGGTACGCTTTCCGGCGGTTGGAAGATCGTGAAAACCATGGGCTCCCGTATTACCAAAATTACACCGCTTGAGGGCGTAAGCGCAGAATCGGCCGGCGCCATTACCCTGTTTTTTACACAGTATTTTGGTATTCCTGTTTCTACTACGCATACCATAACCGGTTCTATTATCGGTGTTGGGCTTACCAAGCGCCTGTCGGCGGTGCGCTGGGGCGTCACCATAAACCTGGTTTGGGCTTGGATAATAACCATCCCGGTTTCGGCGTTAATTGCTGCGGGTGTGTTTGCTTTGTTACGGGCGATAGCCTAAATTAGCTTCATCTAATTTTACCTGTTTATGAAAAAAGCATTCCTGCTGTGCGGGCTATTGGCTATCAGCATTTCCCTTTCAAGTTTTGATGGTTTTAAGCCTGCGCCTGCAAAAGTCTCCTTACAAAGCGGCCCATCAGTTTTGGAAATAGGCGGCGCATTAAAGCAAGCGCTTGAGCAGGGCACTGCTAAAAGCTCGGACCAGTTATCGGCGGTAAATGGCTTTTTTGGGAATGCCGCTGTAAAAATACTTTTCCCGCCGGAAGCACAAAAGGCTGAAAGCACCCTGCGCAGGCTTGGTATGAACAAGCTATGCGACAATGTGATCCTCTCGCTAAACCGCGCTGCCGAAAGTGCCGCAAAGGAAGCAAAGCCGATATTTATTGCCGCTATTAAGAAAATGACACTGAAGGATGTAAGCGATATTTTGATGGGTCAGAAGGATGCCGCTACACAATATTTTAAACGGACGACAACCGCTGAATTGGCGGCCAAATTTAAGCCGGTGATAAAAGTGAACCTGGATAAGGTTGGCGCAACAAAATATTATGGGACCGCAGCTTCTGAATATAACAAACTGCCGTTTGTTAAACATATGAATCCTGATATTTCGGACTATGCCACGCAAAAAACAATTGATGGTTTGTTTTTGGAGATAGCAAAGGAAGAATTAAATATCCGCCAAAACCTTACTGCACGGTCGACCCCGCTGATGCAAAAGGTATTTACGTTTGCACAAAAGGCAACCAAATAGGCCTATTTGAATACCACGGTCAGTTTTACTTCGTGGGTTTGTCCATCTGCACTACCGGACCAGCCGGGCCCGGTTATCAGCAGGTCGACGGCCTTTTTATCGGCAGCGGCGCTGAGGCTTTTCAATATTTTGAAATTATTCAGGTTGCCCTGCCCGTCCACGGTTAGCGAAAGATCCACCTTTCCGGCCTGCCCATCCGATGCTACCGCGTTTTTATCAAGATAATCATTAAGTGCCTTCCAACCCGCGCTTGGGTGCGCGTCATCTGCAGACTTAGTATTGTTCCTGTTCCGTTTATCATTGCTGGTAACTTCTTCCTTGAGCGCGCTGCCCGCGGGCGTAAGTGCCACGTTAATGGAATCGCCTGTGCCGGTCAGGTTGACTTTTTTGGTATCATAGCCAAGGTAGCCCACAATAAGGCTCCTTTTTTCCGGCACATCGTGCAGTACAAACCTGCCGTTCGCATCCGTAACCGCGCCAAAATTAGACCCGGCGATCTTCACAATGGCGCCAACCAAAGGTCCATTGCCACCGGCAGAGGTTATGATACCTGTCAGCGTGCTTTTATTCGACGGCTTGATGTCCAGTCCTTCAACCTTGCTTGTCAACAGTGTCTCCGGGCTTGCTTTTGAATTCGGCTTAGCCGCACTCACGCTTGCCACATCATTTTTATACTTAGCATCCGCTTTTTGACTCTGCACAACTACTTCGTTCAGCGATGCCTTCGGTTCATTAAGCTTTATGTCCGCCGCAGCGGGTGCCGGCATATTTGCGTATCCCTCAGATTCCGCAGCCGCAGGTTTTTTTTTGACAAACAGACTTGTGTCTGTTTTTACAGCGGCTGCAATAACCTGTTTACTTTTTCCCGTTTTTACACTAACATCCTTATCGGTCGCTATCGCCGGCGCAGCAAATACAGGCGGTTGATTTTTAGCAATTGATTCATTTTCCGCCGGTTTAAGTGTATCCGCTATGTACGGCGATGTGGCAGGCGCTGGCGCAGCCCTTACAGCTTGCTTTTCTTCTTTTTTCGGTTTGATCGCTTCAGCTATTACATTCTTTTTTGCCGGTTCATCTTTGGTAGCTAACCATATCCCAACCCCAATAATGATCAGCACCGATGCAGCCGCCCAAAGCGGAATCCACATCGGTCTGACTTTTTTATCAGTGCGGTCCTGTAAACGCTGCTCCAGTTCGGCCATGTTGTTTTTTTGATCCCTGCCCGCCGCTTCATACCCTTCCAATGCATCCGCCAGGAAAGGGTCGTCAAGCGCGCCTCGTTCCAGTTGGTGCATGGCGCGCGCGTCCAGCTGCCCGTCCAGGTACTTTCTTATTTGCGATATGTCGTCCTTGTGCTTACTCACGGTTCTTCTCCAGGCAGATCTTCAGGTTACGCTTGCCATTTTGTATGTAGCTTTTTACATCATTCATGCTATAACCGGTCGCTTCCACCACCTCCTTATAACTTTTTTCTTCCAAATAAAAGAGTTGTACGCTATGTCTTTGTCCTTCGGTCAGCTTTTTCATGCAACGTTCCAAAGCGTTTAATATCTCTTCTTTATTATTGTTTTCCTCAGGATGCAAAAATGGGGTAAATTCCATAACCTCATCGAGCGAAACTTCCTCCATCTTTTTTCCCGAGCGTAATTGCATCAGGCAATAATTGCGGCCCAATACGTACACCCAGCTCCTGAATTGTTTAATATCGTGTTGCTTAACTTTTATAATCAGTTCTTCAAATATACCCATTACTGCGTCTTTTGCAGCTTCCTCATCTTTCAGGTATTTCAGGCAGACCCCGTATAACAAAGGCATATATCTTTCAAAAAGTGCGCCTAAAACCGACAGGTCGCCGCTTTGGCGGTAGCTCTCCAACAACGCTTCATCATCCGTACTTCCTGACTTAACCGTCCTTTTGAAAAACTTCATTGCAACGGGCAAAATAAAATTTTTCATCGGCTTATGGAAATTGGTTCGATGCTGCATCATTAAGGAAAAACACAACAAATGAAAAAGCTAATCCTCATCCCTTTGATCATAGCGGCTTTTGCAGCATTCAAATGCAACGCCGTTCGCCACATACACGGAAAAGTATTGGGCAGCGATGATAAACTACCTATCCCCGGTGCCAGTGTTACCATAAAAGGCGCCAAAATTGCTACGCAAACCAATAGCGCCGGCGTGTACAATATTGATGTTACTGACGAGCACGCAAGTCTTGTTTTCAGCTTTGTGGGTTACCAATCGCAAACAGTAGCTGTTGGCAAAAGCGATAGTTTGGATGTTTATTTAAAACCATCCAATACTTCGTTGAATGAAGTGGTAGTTGTCGGTTATGGAGTACAACGTAAACAATCCGTAACAGGAAGCGTCGCCACCATACAGCCTGAGGCTAACGCCGATGTTGCGGTAGTTTCGGCGCCAACAATGTTGCAGGGAAAGGTTAGTGGAGTAAGCGTGAATTCGCAAAATCCCCCGAAAGCAGCCGACATGAGTGTTTACAAATATTCCGTCAACAATTCCATCGCGAAAGCAAAAGCAAACAACCCAGGCTATTATACCGGCAACACGGGCGACGAAAGTTATAAGGCTATCAACGAGAACGGTTTTACAAACGCCAAAGATGTTCCCTTGTCTACCTTTTCTGTCGACGTCGACGCTGCTTCCTACAGCAACGTAAGGCGCTTTATCAACAACGGCCAGTTGCCGCCGGTTGACGCTGTTCGCGTTGAGGAAATGATCAACTATTTTAAATACGACCTGCAAGGCCCATCCAACGGCGATCCGGTAGCTATTACTACCGAAACTTCGTCGGCACCATGGAATAACAATCACCGTTTGGTGCGCATCGGCTTAAAGGCCCGCACTATCGATATGAGCCATCTGCCGCCATCGAACCTCGTGTTCCTGATCGACGTATCCGGATCGATGGATGAGCCTAACAAGTTGCCGCTGGTAAAAGCAGCAATGAAAATGCTGACCGATCAGCTGAGGGCGCAGGACAGGGTTGCCATCGTGGTTTATGCCGGTAACGCCGGGTTAGTGCTGCCGTCGACCACGGGCGATAAAAAATCAGATATCTATAATGCCATAGATAATTTAAGCGCAGGCGGATCGACAGCCGGTGGCGCAGGGCTTAAGCTGGCGTACAAAATAGCCCGCGAAAACTTTCGTAAAAACGGCAATAACCGAATTATAATGGCCACTGATGGTGACTTTAATGTTGGCGATTACAGCGACGGCGATATGGAAACTTTGATAACCCGCGAACGCTCAAGCAATGTACCGCTAACCATTATGGGCTTTGGCAAGGGCAATTACAAAGATAGCAAGATGGAAACCCTCGCCGACAAGGGCAACGGTAACTATGCCTACATCGATAACCTTACCGAGGCGCGCAAAACCCTTATTGATGAATATGGCGGTACCATGTTTATGGTGGCCAAGGATGTGAAATTACAGGTCGAATTTAATCCCGGCAAAGTACAGGCCTACCGCCTGGTGGGTTACGAGGACCGCCTGCTGAAAAAGGAAGATTTTAACAACGATACAAAAGATGCCGGCGATATGGGCTCGGGCCACACGGTGACTGCCTTGTACGAGATAGTTCCGACAGGTGTAGCCGATGATTACAGCGCCAGTGTTGACCCGCTGAAATACCAGCAACCCAAAAACAATCCTTCAATACCGTATTCAGACGAACTGATGACGGTGAAATTCCGGTACAAAGAACCCGGATCGGACTACAGCAAGATGAGTGTGGCTGTAGTGAAGGACAGGCCGGCATCTTTTAACAGCACTACTGCCGATTTCAGGTTTGCATCGGCAGTGGCCGAATTCGGAATGCTGCTGCGCAACTCGCAGTTTAAGCAACACGCCACTTTCGACCAGGCCATCAGCATTGCCCAGGGCGCCAAAGGACACGATGAAGGCGGCTACCGGTCTGAATTTATTCGCCTTGCCGAAACTGCTAAATCACTCGCTAACAGCGCCAGTTATACAACAACGTACTAAACCAAACCTTCACTTTTCTTTTAACAAACCTAAACCTTAAGCGACCCCGGACCACCGGGGCCGCTTTTTTGTTAGCCCACCGATGCAAACGCCTCTAAATACTTATTAATATAAATCTGCTTAGTCCGGGCTTTATATTGCATAATGAACCGCGGATGTTCCAGCGCGATGACTTTATCAAAGAAATGGTATTTGTCGTTCAGCTTGCGTAGGTAACTCTCATTCTTTCCGGTACCAAAGCAGAAAACGACATCGGTTTTTACCCCCAGTCCTATTTGCGTACGAACATTTTCTGTAATAAAATCGCTGACGGCGGCGGCCAGTGCAGGGTTGTCATAATAATTGTAATTCTTCTCCCTGCCTTTTTCGTCTGCTGATGTAAAGCCAAGCGGGCAAAGGGAATTGATATAGAATTTCCCGTAAAACTGCTCCGGTCCGCCGTAGGCATTGATCATCTCATACACAAATACCGATGACGGCTCATGGGTTACTTTGCCCTGATACGGAATATGGCATTCCGACACCAGCCGTTTCGGGTCAGTAAACGGCACCCCGGTAAGCCCCGCCCCGAACCTGCCGGGATTAATGCCCATGATCAGGTGTCTCGGGTTAGCATCACTGTAATACTTCCTGTAAAATGCTTCGCTGATGATCTTAGTTTGTTCAAACTCCCGGAACGGATTCATTATCCGGATACCTTCGGGCAGGGTAGGCCCGGTATAGTGGAGGTTCTCATTAAACCGGATAACTTTTTCAGCAAACGTCATGGGTTAAATATATAAAAGAAAGAGCTCCTGATGGGCAGGAACTCTTTGCAACCAATTATAAAACCTAAATTATGAGAAGAGAGGATAGCAATCATGGCCCCGAACCATCGTGCGCCCCGACCGGCGAATTGTATGATGCAAACATAATAATAAATTATATAATTCCTATAGATATTATAGGATTTATTTAAAATACATTAACAACGTTCCTAACCAAGCAATTTTGTCTTAAATGAAGGCGTTCAATTCATTTCAGCCGGGAATACCAGTTTAAATTTGCTGCCAACGCCCTCCTCCGAACTTACTTCGATGGTTATATGATGAAAATCGGCGATAGACTTTACAATGGGCAGCCCCAGTCCAAAGCTATCCTGTTGTAACGACCGCGTGAACTTTTTAAACCGGTTAAAAATATGCGGCAATTGCTCGCTACTGATGCCTATGCCGGTATCGGCTATCTCGATCATCCGTAGCTTATTTTCGACCCTACCAATTATCGTTATCGACCCGCCCTCTTTATTATATTTTATAGCATTATTAACAAGGTTAAATACAAGGTTGAACAGCAGGAATTTATTGACCTTATGCAACTCCCAATCGGCCGGAACATCGATCTCGCAATGGATGTTACGCTGTTGCAGGCGGATGGATATTTCGTCGTGTACCTCGTTCAGCAACTCCGCCACATTTACCTTATCCTCCTTCAAAAACTGTTCGTTCTCTATCTGCGATATTAGTAGCAGGGTTTTGGTGATACTTTTCAGCCGGTTCAATATCCGTTGCAGTTCAAGCAGCCGCTCCTTTACCTCGTCGGTAATATCCTCGCTGCCAAACATATTCTCGATCTTCGATTGCAGGATAGATATCGGCGTCATCAGTTCGTGCGAAGCATTCGAAATAAATTCCCGCTCCTTCTGAAAAGTGCTCTCGATGGTTTGTATCATCTTATGAATGCTGATATCAAGGTGCTCAAAATCAGATGTGGTGGTTCTTACTTTGCGGTAAGGCGTTCGCAGGGGGAATTTATGCCCTATCAGCTTCGTCCGGATGATCTTATTCAGCGGCCGCAGGATGTAGGTCGAGTAAAACTGGTCGGCCAGGATGGTCAAAAGCACCATACCCAACAATATCTCAAAGGCTATGCTCTGCAGCGGTACGGTGGTCTCGTTTATCGTATCTATACTTTTTCCAATCTCCAGCAGGTAATTTTGCTTGCCGACTTTAAAATTATGGCTCAGGATACGGTACTGGATGGTATCGCCTTCTACAAGACGCCGTTCGTTCACAATGGTATCAATGTCCTCGTCGGCCGAATCCACATCCATACTCACATATTCTTCCTTCAGCAGGGCATTATAGCTGCCATAGCCCTCGCCGTCCTTAATGTAGGTACCTATACCCGATAGCTTCACCTGTTTCAGCACCTTGTCCTGCTGACGGCGTAACCAGTTGTCGGTATAATTACGGTTTATATTATGTATCAGGGCAGGCAAAAGCAACACAAACAATACCACTATTACCAGTTTCGAGATGGTATTGAAAAGTGTCAGTTTGGTGCCGAGCTTCAATTTGCTAACCGTTTACGTTTATCCTGTAACCCAATCCGCGTACGGTTTCCAGCCAGTCGGGCGGACCATAAGCGTTCAGTTTCTTCCTGATATTTTTGATATGCGCGTCAATGTAATTTGAATCGTAGTCGTCATTCACAATGCTGCCCCAAATATGCTCACTCAATTGAGAGCGGGTAAGTGTGCGGTTCTTATGCAGTAGCATGTAAGCTACCAGGTCAAACTCCTTTTTGGTAATACTACTTATCTGCGATGTGCCGTGCGAGATATTCCGGTTGGTCAGGTCGATGGCAAATTCGCCAAGCATGACAACTGAATTTTTTAGTCCGAACTTACGCCGTGTTATGGCCTGCATCCTGCTTTGCAGTTCAAGCAGCGAAAACGGTTTAGGCAGGTAATCATCCGCGCCCAGGTCCAGCCCCTTGATGCGGTCGTCCACCTCGGCGCGTGCGGTTAGTATGATACAGGCTGCTTCGGGGTTATATTTCTTTGCTTCCTTCAACAGGTCAAGGCCCTCATAATCGGGCAGGCCAAGGTCGATAAGAATAAAATCATACAGATTTGTGGCTATCCTTTCCGATGCAGTTTTACCATTGTAACAGGTATCGCAAATGTAGTTGTTGCCCTGTAGGAACAGTTCCATCTCGGTTGTCAGCGCCCTTTCGTCCTCAACTATCAAAACGTTCATAAGCTGTTAGTAAAAAAGGTAATAAAATGTCAGGTTAAAGAACGATTCACGATGGTTCTTTAATATCCCCTCAACGTTTACAGGTATCGAATATTTATAGGCAAATTCAAAAGTGTAGTGCGGCCTGTTATAGGCTATCGGCAGTTTCAGGCTGTAGTTCAGCATTTTGAATTCGCTGTTGTAGCCCGAATAGCTGTGTAAGGGCGGCGGCAGGTATGGGTCGTCAAGATCAAATTTACCGGGATGGTTTTGCGAATATTTCTGCACAAAGTTCTGTGTGCCCAGTATTATGGTAAAGCCAGGGTTGAACGACAGGTAGTCCTTGTCGTCGAAGATCCCAAAATTGCTTTCGAAATACTTCGAGTTATTGATGGTCATAAAAAAGTCGCTCGACTGGCCAAAAAGATAGTCGAGCACCACGCCCGTTTTCATTATTTTCCAGTCGTACGAGTTATTAAAGTTGATATCGTTGGATGATGCCGATTTGATTATGAGCGCATCCTTGTTGAAAATAAACCTGGTATAGCTAATGTTCCCGGTAAATTTTGGCGAAAAACGGTAAAAATATCCTCCGCCTGCATCGGTTTCATCGATCACCGGCGTGGAAGTAAATACTTTATAAAACGATCCGTACACAAAGAATCCCGACTTGGCATTGTAGATAATGTCCGAATTCATAAATGGATATTTTTGTGTCCCCGTCCGGCCAAAAAATTGGGCATCGCTGCCAAAGCTTACCCCTACCGACAGCGACTGCTTTCGGACAACAGTGTCGGTATCTGCAGATTTTTTTGGAACGGTATCGGCATAGTTACGGTAAGTACCGGCATTTACGTGCATGCTGATGAAAATGGAAAACAGAAGCAGGGGACAGGCGTATTTCATTGCTTTATCGCATGGTTAAAAGTAAAACGATGTTATTAATTGCCATTTCTTCTCGGTATTTCAGGTGGCCGCTCCATGCCCGGAGGCCGTCGCTGCCGTTTTGGTTTTGTTTTGTCCTTGGAATCGCCCTCATCAATCTTCTCCGGCTTCGGCACATGCTTAGCCTTGGTAACCTCCTTTATTTTTTTATCGGATTCCTGTTGTTTTTGCTTTGATTTTGGTGTTGTATCAGCAACGGCTTCAATCGAGTCGGCTGAATATTTATCAGACTTGAAATAAAATGATCTGTTGCTGTGCGGATGTTTTTTAACGGCAGCTATACATGGCATGAGTATAAGCGAGAACACGATATACACAAACCACTTAGTCATTTCGAAGGAGAAAAATTTAAAATTCTAATCAATATTCCAGCCTTTGTTTCAAAAATGGCAAATTTTTATTCATTCCGCTATTTTTTAATGCAGAATAAACGCCCGTTTTTGTTACAAGGGTAGGATGGAACAGCCGGCATTACGGCTGGCCAGGCCGGTAATCTCTTTTAGGTTATGTGGCCTGATCAGCTTAAATAGCTGATCTCCTTTGAAGTATATACCCTGTTATGATCGTCAATAATGACACAGGCCAGTTGCTGCAGTTTGTTGATGAGGTATAATCCTGCATTAACACCAAGCGCCATTATCGGCGTGGCCATAGCGTCCGAAAGTTCGGCAGTAGGACTAACAATGCTTACACTTTTCAGCACGCTAACAGGAAACCCCTTCTTAGCATCGATGACGGCAGGCATATCCTGGTGGCTTAAAACGGCGTTCTTCTCAAAGTTTCCCGATGTTGCTACCGCCATATTGCTAATCCTGATATCTGAATATGGTTGATCGACCTGTTTCGGATCGGCAGTAGCGATGGTCCACTGCTCATCGTTGGGCTGCAGGCCCCAGGTAAGCAGGTCACCGCCAGCATTCACCACGCCGGCCGATACGCCCATCATCTGCAAAATATATTTCGCGCGATCGGCGGCGTATCCCTTGCTTATTGCGCTAAAGCCTATGCGCATGCCTTTTTGCTGTAAAAAAACGGTTGTTTTTTCGGCGTTAAGCACCACCTTTTTGTAATTGGTGAACTTAACCGAATTAAGCTCGATCTTTTGCAGGTCGGCCGCCTTGTCGGCATTATAAGTAATATCAAATGTCCCCTGTGTAAGCACCGAAATATCCAGTGCACGTTCTATCAGCCTGAACAATTCCCCGGTCACCTTTACGGGTCTTATGCCCGCATTGCGGTTTATCTCGGTAACCTGGCTGTCGTCGCTAAGCGTACTCAGCATTTTTTCAATGCGGTTTATCTCGTCCACAGCGTTGTCGATACAATTATCAGCCCACGCCGCGTCGTTTGCCACAACGCTGATCTCGAATACATTACCCATCAGCCGCAAAGCACGCCTGAAAATACGAAGGTCATGATGATATGTTTTTACCGCTAACATAGGGGAACTTGCTTACAGGATATTTTTAAACATAGGGGTTAATTAAATAACCTGCCAGCCGGGGAACATGCCAATAGATCATTTTCTACGAAAATAGACCTGCTTCATGAAATTAAAATGAAAATGCCTCGAGGCGAAGCATTTTATTAACAGAATAGTGTAAAAATTGCGGGATTTATAAAAATAGCGCCTTGTTAAGCGACGGTACCCTCCTTTAGTTTTTCAGCATTTTCGGCAAACTGCAGCGATTCCAGTATATCCTGTATGCCGCCGTTCATCACTTCAGGCAGGTTATAAATGGTCAGGCCTATACGGTGTTCTGTTAACCTTCCCTGCGGGAAGTTGTAGGTGCGTACTTTGGCCGAACGGTCGCCTGTTGAAACCATGGTTTTACGCTTTTTTGATATTTCTTCCAGGTGTTTCTGCAGTTCCATCTCATAAATTCTGGAGCGGAGCACCTGCAATGCCTTATCGTAGTTTTTTAATTGCGATTTCTGATCCTGGCACTGCGCAATTATACCGGTTGGTATATGTGTTAAGCGGACGGCTGAATAAGTGGTATTTACTGACTGTCCGCCCGGGCCCGATGCGCAGAAAAGATCTTTGCGTATATCGGCGGGGTTCAGTTCAATATCAAATTCATCAACCTCGGGCAATACTACCACGCTTGCAGCCGATGTATGTACCCTGCCTTGCGTTTCGGTATCGGGCACACGCTGTACGCGGTGAACTCCCGATTCGTATTTCAACGTTCCGTATGCGTCATCTGCCAGCACGTTAAATACAATTTCCTTGTAACCGCCTGCGGTTCCTTCGGTATAATCTACCAGTTCGGTTTTCCATCCGCGTTTTTCGCAGTACCGCATGTACATACGGTACAGGTCGCCGGCAAACAACGCAGCCTCGTCGCCGCCAGTTCCGCCGCGTATCTCCACAATGGCATGTTTAGAGTCTTCAGGATCTTTCGGGATCAGCATCAGGCGTATTTCTTCTTCCTTCTCGTCGCGCTTTTCAAGCAATTCGTCAAGCTCCATCTTGGCCATTTCGCGGAATTCTTCATCTTTCTCTGTCGCCAGTATCTCCTTGTTCGCATCAATATTGCTCATAATGTTGCGGTAGATATTGTACTCTTCCACCACCTTCGCCAGGTCCTTATATTCCTTATTCAGCTGGGCAAAACGCTTCATATCAGCCATGGCATCGGGGCTGCTCAATTCCGTTTCAACATCTTTCCAGCGCTGATTTATCGCTTCTAATTTCTCTAACATATAACCTCACCTACATCCCCGCCAAAAGCGGGGGCTTTATTAGTATCGCTAAAAAAGCGCACAAAAATACGAAATTTAAAGCAGATTTTGAAGCAAAGGGTGTGCCTCCCAACTTATTACAATGCTGTCACATTAGGGTTTTTGAAATATTGGAGCTTTACGTCGCTCCCGTCGAACACGGCATACGAGCGCGTTAGCACCCATTCCCCCAGGTTAATATAGCGGCTTTTATTGTTACTTAGCAGCATGTCGGCTGTACGGTGCCGGTGCCCGAAGATAAGGTAATCATAGTATTCCTTTTGGATCAGTTGGTTGCAGAATACCGGCAGAAATTCAAGCCGCCTGGGGTTCGGTATACCTTTTTCCTTTTTGGTATTGGCTATGCGGCTATGGCTCGACCAGTAATTGGCCACCCCCACACCAAGGTTGGGATGCACGCGGGCAAAAAGCCATTGGCACAGCTTGCTGCGGAAAATTTTTTTCAGGAACTTATATTTATAATCGCCCGGCCCGAGCCCGTCGCCGTGGTGCAGGAAAAATTTCTTACCGTTCCGTTCAATCGTCAGTTCATTGGTGATGATGGTCGCATCCAGTTCCTTTTCAAAATAATTGAACATCCACATATCATGGTTGCCTTTGAAAAAGTAAATCTTGATACCCTCGTCGGCCATTTCGGCCAGCTTCCCGAAAAAACGCAGGTAGCCTTTCGGCACCACTGTCCGGTATTCGAACCAGAAATCAAACACATCGCCCATCAGAAAAACCTCCGAAGCGTCGACCCTTATCATATCCAGCCAGCTTACCATCATCATCTCACGCTCGCGGCTCGACTCGTAACTGGGCGCACCCAAATGAAAATCGGAAGCAAAATACAGTTTATCCCGGTTCGGCATATCGGATTCAAAAGTAATGGATTAGGATGAAAGTTTTTTATTTCGATATTTGATGGCCAATATTAACTACCCCATGCAAACCACTCTTCATGTCCTCAACGGCAGTTCAACCGCCCATGTCTTCCGCGAAACCGGTATACCGGGCGATATCCTGGTTTGGCGCGAAATATTTTCGCAGGGGCCATTGTCAAATAATGTTTCATCGGCCGATTTTTGGGAAACCCGTAAAAAATGGATAGCCCGCACCTTTAAAGAATTGCCGGAGGAATATCAAAAAACTGTCGTCGAGCCTCTTGAAATGCTGAAAGAACCTTACGAAACCATCAATCTTTGGTTCGAGTTCGATTTGCATTGCCAGGCTAACCTGCTTGGAATGATGGCTCTACTTGCGCAAAACACTAACCTGTCGCCACCGGCTGTATTCCTGATCTGCCCGGGCGAATTTCCCGGCAAACCTGATTTTAAAGGCATGGGCGAATTACAGGCAGACGAACTGGAATACCTCTACGAAAATATTATTGTACAGCTTGGCGAGATCGATTTTGTAATAGCCGGTGAAGCCTGGAAGCTTTATGTGGCGACCGATACCGATGCTCTTGAAAAGTGGCTCAACGAAACCGAATTTTGGGGTAATATGCACCTCTTAAAGCCGGCCATGCAGGCCCACCTAAAACGCTTGCGTACCAATGAAGCCGGTTTAAACTATATCGAACAAAAACTACTGGATATCTACAGCAAGGGCGCTCAAACCCGGCACACCATTTATCAGCGCTTCTGGAAAGACGAAAAGATATACGGCCTCGGCGATACGGAGATCGACCTGTACCTGCAACCCCTGATAGACAGGCAACTGATCAGGCTATAAGGCTATTTACCCGTAGTGGTATAAGGAACAACGGCTACGGTCGGCGTAGGGTAGCTTTCATTTTTCATGCGGTCGATAGCCGTTATTACGTAAAGGTACGTTTTGTTCTTTTCCGCTGTCTGGTCCTCATATTGCGTATTGGCGCTGTACTGGATATGCAGAATATTTTTGGGGTTAGTAAGATTTACCGTATCCGTATCGCTAAACCGGTAAATGACATAGCCATATACATCTTCGCTGTCGGCCGCCATTTCGGGGGTTTGCCATTGCAGGTTTACACCAAGGGCATTGGGTTGCGCCACCAGGTTCTTAGGCGGGTTTGGAGGCACCGAATCCAGCCAGAGCATCGGCGGCGGCAGGGCGGGGTATTTATAAAAATCGGTATGTAATGAGTCGGTAAATCCAAGGGGGTTTTTAATAAGCGAATTATTGCTGAAAAACACGCTGCCCTCCACCCGGTTATTGTCGCGCAGGTAACGCACCTGGTTGGGCAGTTCGAGCGGATTATGGAACGCTCTCGATTTAGGCTCAAAGGCCCTGTATGGCGCCTGCCCTATGTAAAGGTGCCTGCCATAGGTATTATCGCTCCACCAATCCACCAGGTTCTCAAACGGAGCCAGCCGGTAGCCGAAATTCCAGTACAGCTGCGGCACAACATAGTCTATCCAGCCTTCCTGCAGCCATTTGCGCGTATCGGCATACAATTCATAATACGAATCGCCGCCAGTGGTTTCAGAACCGTCCGGGTCCTGCCGGGCATTTTTCCAGATACCAAACGGGGCAATGCCAAACTTCATGTACCATTTATGCGCATGGATACTATCGCCTAATGCCTGTATCAGCAGGTCGACATTGTTGCGGCGCCAATCTTTTATGTCCGTAAACTCGCCGCCATAAGCTTTAAATGTTTCAGCGTCTTTGATCGTTTGCCCGTCGATTTTATATGGATAGAAATAATCATCCATGTGTACCCCGTCGATATCGTAATTGTCCACCACATTCAGTATCACTTTTACAATATAATCGCGCACCTGTGGTATGCCCGGGTTAAACAGTTTGATGCCGCCGTAAGTAAAAAACCAGCTGGGTTCCTGGTTGGTAATATGGCAGGTGCACAGGCTTTTAAAGTTCCCGTCGAAAGTAGCCCTGTAGGGATTGAACCATGCGTGCAATTCCATGCCGCGTTTATGCGCCTCGGTAATAGCAAACTGAAGCGGATCGAAAGCCGGATCGGGCGCCTGGCCCTGCTTGCCCGTCAGCCATCGCGACCATGGTTCGCTGCTTTTTGCGTAAAATGCATCGGCAGCCGGCCTCACCTGGAACATCACAGCATTAATACCCATCCGCTGATCGGCATCCAAAATATCCAGTAATTGCTGCTTTTGTTTTTCCACCGGCAAATGCGGGTCGCTGGGCCAATCAATATTAACTACCGTGGCTATCCACACTCCCCGGAATTCGCGCTTGGGTTCTGCGCTTGCAGCAGGCTTAACGACGGGTCTTTCAGCGTTATCACCTTCTGCCGGTTTCTTTGAAGCGTAGGGCTGGGCCTGTGTTTTGGTAACTACCAAAAAAGCAAAAAAAGTTAACAGGAGATATCGGCACACACGCATCGGGGGGAAATTATTAAAAGTTGCAAAGATATAAACTCATGGTTGATTTTTTTATTATACAGCGCAATTACACAGACATTTTTGTGTTTTACCTATATTCTAATTATTTTTAAAGCCGTCTACCGGAAAATAATAACCTATGAGAGAAACAATTTCCTAAAATTTTCATTTTATATCATTAACTAACATTTCTTGAAACAATAACCTGAATTGACTGTTAACTATCGTTAAGATTAACACAAAACAAATTTTATTAAAATTTAGGCAGATTTGTGTACTGCTGACCCTAACAAACTTTACACAACCATCCTAATTAAAAAACTTAGAAAAACAGCTATGGAAAATCAATCCGGACCAGCCCCTAAAAAGAACTCGAATGTCATCTATTTCCTGATCGTTGTTGTTTTAGCCTTATTGGGGACCGACGTGTACTTGTATTTGCAAAAAAACAAGTCGGACACTAAGATAGTGTACCAGGAAGATGAAAAGAACAGGTTAAAGGTTGAGCTCGACAGCCTTGAGGCCCAAATTGAACAGGTGAATACCGGCAAAGCAAAAATGTCGGCCGAACTGCGCGCCAAAAACGATTCGCTCGAAGCCAAGATCAAGGTTTTACGCGTTCAGCTCGACAAGGGTAAACTTACTAAAGAAGAACTTGCCAAAGCCCAGGAAGATGTAAAGCAACTTCGTTATTTTGTTGCCAATTACACCGCCCAGATAGAAGAATTAAAGAAGCAAAATACCAGCCTTGCCAGTGAAAGGGATACGCTTAAGACCAACCTGGCCACTACTACCCAAAAGGCCACTACGCTGGAAGAACAAAACAAGGACCTTGACAACAAAGTAACTATCGCCAAAGCGCTGAAAGTAGGTAGTGTAAATATAGTAGCTTACAAAGTAAAAAACAGCGGTAAAGAAGTTGAAGTTAGCCGCGCAAGCCCGGCTAAAAAGATCAAGATAAACTTTACAGTGGCCAGCAACACACTTGCGGACAAAGCCCTGCACGATGTATACGTTCGGGTGCTCGATCCCACCGGCAACCTGATCACCACTACCGATTCGGGTAATTTTAACGCAGATGGCCAAGACCTGCAATATACCTACAAAACGTCTATCGATTTTAAGAACGATGGCAGCATGTTCACTATCGATTGGACCAACCCCGCTGCGTTCCAGAAAGGCGCTTATACCGTAATGCTTTATTCGGATAATTCGACCATGGGCCAGGGAACCTTCTCGTTGAAATAAATAATTAAAAAATTTAATACCCGGTCCCGCCTGTATAAAAACAGGCGGGATTTTTATTTCAAAGCGATACAGGGCAGGCAATAAGGCCGCCTGATTTTCGCCTTTGTTTTTGGGAAGGTTTTAAAAGCGATATTTTTTCCCCGGTCGAAATCCTTGTCTTTGAGGGGGAGAGATGTCCGCAAGTTGCTATTGTGAATAAAGCTTAAGGATATTAAGCTACTTCCGGCAGGCTGATATAGAACGTTGTCCCTTCACCAATAACGGTCTCGAACCAAACCTTGCCGCCTGCGTTCTCAATTGAGTTTTTGACGAACGCCAACCCCAGGCCTGTGCCGGAGCTTTTCGTTGTAAAATTAGGCTCGAATATCTTCTCACGCAGGTTGGCAGGAATGCCGTTGCCATTATCCTTAATGCTCAGCAGGATGGCCCCGTTCGTTATCATATGCGCGATCTCGATAACACCGTCGCGGCCCTGTGGTATAGCCTCTATGGCATTTTTCAAAAGGTTATTAAAGCACCGCAGCAATTGGTCGCGGTCGGCGCTTACTTTAAATGGATCTTCGGGCGCCTGGTAGTTTATTTTAATATTTTCTGTTTGCTTATAAACCACTACAGCCTGTGTAAGTATATCGAAAACGTCCATTTTCTCCAACCTTGTATCAGGCATTTTGGCGAAGGCCGAAAACTCCGAGGCTATGGACGAAAGGCTCTCGATCTGCTCGACGAACGACTTGCTGAACCGTTCGAATTTCTGGTCGAATTTTGGGTCCTTGTCCTTCCACGATTTCTCCAGCAACTGCAGCCCCAGCTTAAGCGGTGTCAGCGGGTTTTTGATCTCATGAGCCACCTGCTTGGCCATTTCGCGCCAGGCACTTTCCCTCTCCGATTGCGCAAGCTTTTGCGCGCTTTGCTCAAGGGCAGCTATCATGTTGTTATATTCTGCTATCAGCGTACCTATCTCATCTTTACGCTTCCATTTTATCGGCTCGTTTTTTTGGCCATATATGGTTTTGCTCAGGCTGTATTGAATAATATTGAGCGGCGTGGTTATCTGCCGGGCAATAAATACCGCCAGCAGCCCTATAGCGATAAATATCAGGGCATAAATATTGATCATGGCATCCAGCAGCGAACTCAAGCGCGATTTGTAGTCCTCCTCGTTCGAGAACGACGGCAACTGCAAATACCCGATCGTTCTGTTCTGCCCGTTGGTTAACGCTACATAACCAGCCTTATAGCTAAAGTTTCCAATGATCTCCGGGTTAATGAATATGGATTTATTAAGCTGATGCAGGTTTATATAGGCTTTTCCATTGATCCTTTTAGCTATAAGGCCGTTGTCATAAAGCTTAGGCTGCGTCGATGCCAACATTTCGCCTTTGGTATTGAAGAGTGTAATATCGGCGGAATAAACATTTGCAAATTCATCAAACTTGGCCAGGTAGTCCTGCCCCATGTAATAAACACCGCCTGTAAGGCGGGCGTTTTCAAAAGCTCTACCTATTTGCAACAGCCTGTGGCTGATGGTGGCGTCCTGTTGTTCGCTGTATTGCTTTGTGATGGAAACATAGGTAATAACCCCACCAATATCAGTGTTGCGACTACTGCGAATACAATGGAAAGCTGTATCCTTGTTTTGTATAAAATATGCTCAAAATTGATCTTTAATACCCAATGGAAGTAGTTCTCCTCGGAATATAATATCCGTATACGCGCCCACAGCCACCGCATTACAATAACAACCGCGGCAAATGCAAGGAAAACAATAAAGAAGAAGGTGACCGAAGTAATGGTGTTGATGGCAACATTTTCCTTTTTGCTTATTACCAGCATGCTTCGCCCATCCGGCTGATAGATCAGGTGGTTATAGGTGTTCCATAATTTGTAGGATGCGAGGTCAGAAACGGTTGTGCTCTTAAATACCGTATCCTTTACTTTACCCTTAAACTCACGGTTTATAAGGCTATAATCGTATTTGCCTTTCTGGCTCATCAGCCTGTTATCGCTGTAATAGGCATAGGAGTAATCTTCAAAATCGTCCGCAGGCTTTACATTGTTATCCACGAGCAAGTCGAGCGGTGCATTTTCATTCTGCGTATCCTTCGAGTCGAGCGATATCACCAGCGTGCCGACGAGTTCCTTTTGGTCGTATACCGGTATCCTGGCCAGGTATTCCCTCGAACCGTAGGCCTTGCTGTTCCGGTAAAAATAGTCGGATATTTTCGGCGCCCCGCCTATTCTTACCATGTCTTTAAAAACATTCAGATCGTAGGACTGCTGCTCATATCCCTTCTGCGACAGGAATTGCTTGTCGCCGGTGTCGTACCCGTAAACATTCAATTTAAATTTCGACAGGTATTCGTAGAAATAAGTTTTTTGGAGATAAGCCTTTATAACATCATTATTGTGCACGGTATCAATAAAATACCGTTTCACATCCGGATCCGTTTCTATCTTTCGCTCGACAATTTTCAGGTAATGTTCGGTCGGCAGATCGGCAGTAGTTATAAGCTGGTGCAGAAGCTCCTTACGTTTTTCTTTTTCTTTAAGCGAAAGAAAGTGGTTTAGTTTAATAGCGGATACAGAAGCACAAACAAGGATAATGCTCACCAGCGCACCTGAATTTAATCTCGCCTGTTTATACAGGTAGGCATACCCCCGTATAAACACCCAGGCTGCACCAAAAAGGTAGAACAAAGTAAATTCGCCGCGGTTTAACACCGGGATAAATGTGGCAGCAAGTATAGCGGCTAAAAAGATAGCGGCCTGCTGCGATACCGGCACGGCAACCCGCACGCTAAAAGTGAGGCATATTTCGACAAGAACATAAAAAACAAGATAGGCGAAGCACAGCATCAGTATACCCATTACGCTATGATGCGTGAGGCCAAGCACATTATTAACGTCGAAATTGATCTTTGAATAAAGTACCAGGCCATGAAAGCGCCTGAGCAACAGGAAGGACACCCCGGTGATAGCCAATACACAAATCACAACAATAATATAACCTGCAATTTTACTGTAAGAAGGTTTTACAAGTTTGTTGCGGTAACGGTACACGAAACAAAAGAACCAGCTTATGGCAAGCACATTAAGACAAAAATCGCCGAACGAAGGGTATAAGGGCCCGCCATAATAAAGTGTGGGTTGAAAAATGGAGAGTTTGTAACTAAGGTCGGGCCAGTTGCAATAAATATTAAGATACCTTAACGTGACGATGAATATAAGCAGTACCGCGAACGACAGCAACAGGTAGCCTCTTACAGCTATATAATTACAGATATTGTGGATAAGCAGACACAGGACCAGAAAGCAAAGGGCCCATGACGCTATTTCGAAATAAAGGAACTTATGGTTAACCTCGTAAGGGTTTACCTTTACCGAAAAAAGGTATTTATCGGTAATGCTGTGTATTTCGTAAATATTTTTGTCATCATATTTCGCTATCTCGATATTATTGTCCTTAAGCAGGTTTTTTGCGAATATGTTCTGAAGGTATTGATTTTGAATTTTGTACTCAAGTTTTACCGGGATCAGGAAAACAGCCGAAAAATCTCCGTCCGTCTTCTTGATAGCGTTGTAATGCCCGTTCGATTCCTTAACAAAAGAATAGCCCTCCTTAATGGGATGCAGGGGTATTACCTTTATCCCGCTCCAAAACACAAGCCGCCCCTTTTTGTAGGTAAGCAGCCAGATATTTTCATCGGTCGTAAATTTCTTTATTGCCTTCAGCGCCGCGCGGTCGTCATCTTCCAGCGTTTTTAAATTATCGAAAGCTTTTTTATCGTTAATGACATCGGCAACAACACGTTCCTTTTTTTGCAGGTTACTTTCAAGTGTTTGCGCGGTTTGATACAGGTTATTTTTAGGCGTGTAAGTTTTCTGTATAACAATTGCTGTCAGCAGTAAACTGGCAAACAGGAGGGCCAGCATCAATCGTATTTTCGCAGCGGGTGTCAATGTTTCAAAAGGTAGGGATAAAAATACGATAAAAAAACAAAGCCATCCGTTTTCAGTTTGGATGGCTTCGCGATTTTTATTCGCTTAAAGCGGCACTGCTTGTTGCGGCCGCGCGGTCTACCTTTTTTACCAGGCCTTGCAGCACGTTGCCCGGACCAACTTCTATAAAGGATGTCGCCCCATCCTCCAGCATGTGCATCACGGTTTGCGTCCAGCGTACGGGGCCGGTAAGCTGTTCTATCAGGTTGTGTTTTATCTTAGCCGGATCGGTATAGGGTTTGGCGTCGATGTTCTGGTATACCGGGCATACCGGTTCTTTGATCTCCGTGTTCAGTATGGCATACTCCAGTTCCATTTTCGCTGACTGCATCAAAGGCGAGTGAAAGGCTCCGCCGACGTTCAGTTTAAGTGCGCGCTTGGCCCCTGCCGCAAGCAGTTTTTCGCAGGCATAGTCGATACCGGCGATACTGCCCGAAATAACCAATTGGCCCGGGCAATTGTAATTAGCGGGTACTACCACCTCGGTGGCCCGCTCGCAAATATCTTCCACGGTAAAATCATCCAGCCCCAAAATAGCTGCCATGGTCGAAGGCTGTATCTCGCAGGCCTTTTGCATAGCGTTGGCACGGGCAGCAACTAATCTTAAACCGTCTTCGAACGATAAAGCGCCCGCAGATACCAGCGCCGAAAATTCGCCAAGCGAATGCCCCGCTGCCATATCGGGTTTAAAATCATCGCCCAAAACCTTTGCCAGGATAACCGAATGTAAAAATATGGCGGGCTGGGTTACTTTGGTCTGTTTCAGGTCCTCGTCGGTACCGTCGAACATGATGTCCGTTATACGGAAACCCAATATTTCGTTTGCTTTCTCAAACAATTCACGGGCCTTGTCCGACTTATCATATAAGTCTTTACCCATGCCAACAAATTGGGCTCCCTGGCCCGGAAATAAGTATGCGTTCATATTAGTGATTAGTTGATTGGTGATTGGTTAATTAGTGACTTGTGATTAGTACGACGTGTTCCTGATCACTAATAACTAATAACTGATCACCCAAGTTTCGCCGTTATCAAATTTAAAAACTCTGTGCGGGTTTTTTCCTTTAAAAATTCGCCTGTAAAGGCCGACGTTGTAGTAACTGAATTTTGCTTTTGCACCCCGCGCATGCTCATGCAAAGGTGACGGCATTCAATAACAACCCCCACGCCAAGTGGATTCAAAGTTTCCTGAATACAATCGCGTATCTCATTGGTCAGGCGTTCCTGCACCTGCAGCCGGCGTGCAAAAACGTCCACCACGCGCGGTATTTTGCTCAAACCTACTACGTGCCCGTTCGGGATATAGGCAATGTGCGCTTTACCAAAAAACGGCAGCATGTGATGTTCACACATCGAATAAACCTCGATATCCTTCACCACCACCATCTGGCTGTATTCCTCTTTGAACATAGCCGATTTGAGTATCTCCTCGGCGTTGAGGTCGTAGCCCTGCGTCAGGAAAAGCATCGCCTTTGCCATTCGCTCGGGTGTTTTCAGTAATCCTTCACGGTTAGGGTCTTCTCCAATTTGTTCGAGGACGTTGTGATAAAGACCGCTAAGATTGTCTATCAATCCGGTATTGTACCGGTCTATCTTTTTGTACCCGTCTATACCTTCGTCGCGGTCGGGGTAAGCATCTGTTTTGTTCATTTCCAGGTTTTAATCACCAAAATACTCGGCCGAGTTGTTTTCCGTTTCAAATAATTTAACAGAATGCAGAAACACGCCTTCGTGTTTCTCTATCGGCCCTTTCAATTGGTTAAATATTTCGATGCAAAGTAACTCGGTCGAAGCCATCTTCCCTGTCATGAAGTCGACATCTTTGTTCAGATTTTTATGATCGAGTTTCTCTATCACGTAATCGTTAATGATCACTTTCAGTTCCTTCAGGTCTATCAGGTACCCTGTAGCATGACTTATCTCACCCTTCACCGTCACCAATAGATTGTAATTGTGCCCGTGCCAGTTAGGGTTTGCACATTTACCAAAAACCTCAGCGTTTTTTTCTTCGCTCCACTCTTCGCGGTACATACGGTGCGCAGCGTTAAAATGCTCTTTCCGTGTTATATAGATCATCATAATAATAATTGGCGCAAATATACAAAACAAAAAACTGCGCTTTGATTATCTTCGTTGTCAAAATAAAGCCATTATGCGGATATTGGTTGTTGCAGCTACTGAATTTGAAGTGGAATTTCAGAATCAAGAGTCAAGAGTCAAGAATCAGAATATTGAACTTCTTATAACCGGCGTCGGGATGGTGGCTACAGCTTTTGCATTAGGCAGGCACCTGGCAACCAACCGGTACGACCTGGCCATTAACCTTGGTATTGCAGGCAGCTTCGACCGAAGTATCGCTGTAGGCGAAGTGGTGGAAGTAGTGGAAGACAGCTTTTCAGAATTAGGCGCGGAAGATGACGAAACTTTTTTATCCATTGAGAAATTAGGCTTCGGCGAGGCTCATTTTAAACCCTCTGCCCGGCTTTATGACCATGGCATCACCCATATACGGCAGGTAAGCGCCATTACTGTAAATACCGTTCACGGCAATGAGGCCAGCATTAAAGAACTTGCCTGCCGCATTGAGCCCCAGCTGGAAAGCATGGAAGGCGCAGCATTTTTTTATGCCTGCAAACAGGCCGGCGTTCCGTGTATACAGATCAGGGCAGTGTCAAATTATGTGGAAAAGCGCAACCGCGATGCCTGGCAGATAGGGCTGGCCATTAAAAATCTGAATACATTTGCTGCTGAACTTTTCAAACGAGATTTCTCCCCATTGAAATAAATATCATGCTGCAGGAAATTTTAAAAAAACTGATAAAACGCGACCTGGAAAAGCTGAAAACTGAAATAGAAGCTTACCAGTCGGAAGGGAATATCTGGGTCGTAGAAGATGGTATTGCCAACTCAGCGGGCAACCTTTGCCTGCACCTGGTTGGCAATCTTAACCATTTCATTGGCGCTGTGCTTGGTAATACAGGTTATGTGCGCCAACGCGACCTCGAATTTTCGCTGAAGGATATACCGAGAGCCAGGCTGATTCAACAGATAGAAGATACGATCGTCGTGACGGAAGAGGTTATGAATAAAATTACCGACGAGCAACTGGCGGCCGAATTCCCCGTAGTAGTATTTTCAAAAGGTGATACGACCGCTTATTTCTTGTCCCACCTTGCAACACATCTCAGCTATCATTTAGGCCAGGTAAATTACCACCGAAGATTATTAGATAAATGAAATTAACACTTGGCTTCTCTCCCTGTCCTAACGACACGTTTATTTTCGATGCGCTGATCCATCACAAGATAGACACCGAAGGGCTGGAGTTTGAGGTGTTTTATGACGATGTGGAAACGCTGAACCAAAAAGCTTTCCGCGGCGAGCTGGATATCACCAAACTGAGCTACCATGCCTTTGCTTATGTAGTCGATAAATATGTTTTGCTGGATGCAGGCAGCGCGCTGGGTTTTGGCGTTGGTCCGTTGCTGATCTCAAAAAAAGATTTTTCAATTTCGGATTTAAATAATGCCGACCATAAAATTGGAATCCCAGGGAAGTATACTACCGCCAATTTCCTGTTGGGGCTTGCCTTACCCGAAGCTACCAACAAACAGGAAATGGTATTCTCGGAAATTGAGGATGCCTTGCTGGATGAAAAGATCGACGTTGGCCTCATCATCCACGAGAACCGTTTCACCTACCAAAATAAGGGCCTGAAAAAGATCATCGACCTGGGCGACTACTGGGAAAAGCTGACCGGCTGCGCCATTCCGCTCGGTGGTATAGTTACTAACAGGAATTTACCTTTGGAGGTACAGCATAAAATAAACAAAGTGCTGAAAAAATCGGTTGAGTTTGCCTTTGCCAACCCAAAATCGGGACTGGAATTTATCCGTTCGCACGCACAGGAAATGAGCGAAGAGGTAATGTACAAGCATATCGAATTATATGTGAACAAGTATTCGCGCGAGTTGGGCGAAGAGGGCCGGAAAGCCATTGATTTGCTTTTCGATACAGCGCGTGAAAAGGGGATTATACCGGAGATAAAGGAACATATATTTTTAAGCCCCACGCCCCCTAAAGGGGGAGAATAGTCCAGTTGGATTTGCTCCCCTTCAGGGGTTGAGGGCTAATATAATAACTTGTCATACGGATACCTCACCGTATGTATGGCAACAACTTTATCATAAAGCAGCTTCCTGAACTCATCCACATTTTCCTTTTTCAGTGCCGAAATAAAAATCGCCGGGTTATTGTCCTTGGCCATCCAGCTTTGTTTGAAATCTTCAAGGGTCAATTTGTGGGCTTCTTCACCGGGTTTT
The DNA here is from genome assembly GCF_007971025.1 of Mucilaginibacter ginsenosidivorans. Taxonomy (NCBI): domain Bacteria; kingdom Pseudomonadati; phylum Bacteroidota; class Sphingobacteriia; order Sphingobacteriales; family Sphingobacteriaceae; genus Mucilaginibacter; species Mucilaginibacter ginsenosidivorans. The sequence continues at coordinate 308,933 of NZ_CP042436.1, forward strand.
TGGATAGGTTCGTAAGCGTCTATCTTATTAAAAACCATGATGGTCTGCTTATCCCTTGCACCCAGGTCCTTCAATGTTTCATTTACCGTACGTATCTGGTCCTCAAAATAAGGGTGTGACACATCTACCACGTGTACCAAAATATCCGCTTCGCGAACCTCATCCAGCGTCGACTTAAAACATTCGACCAAATGGTGGGGCAATTTGCGGATGAACCCGACCGTATCCGAAAGCAGGAAAGGGAGGTTCTCGATAACTACTTTCCGCACCGTTGTATCCAGCGTGGCGAACAGTTTATTTTCAGCAAATACCTCCGATTTGGAGATCATGTTCATGATAGTGGACTTACCCACGTTGGTATAACCTACCAGGGCCACCCTAACCAGCTGGTTGCGGTTTTTGCGCTGGGTTTCGTTCTGCCGGTCTATTAATTTGAGCTTGTCCTTAAGTAGCGATATTTTATTCAGGATCAAACGACGGTCGGTCTCAATTTGCGACTCACCCGGTCCGCGCATACCGATACCACCCTTTTGCCGCTCTAAGTGCGTCCATAAACGGGTAAGTCGCGGCAGCAGATATTGCAGCTGCGCCAGCTCAACCTGTGCTTTGGCCTGCGCCGTTTGCGCACGGTTGGCAAAAATATCCAGGATCAAATTACTGCGGTCGAGTATTTTTACCTGTAGTTCGTTCTCTATATTTCTTAATTGCGATGGTGAAAGCTCATCGTCAAAAACCACGATGTCAATTTCCTCCGAATCAACAAAGGCCTTGATCTCCTCCAGCTTGCCGGTCCCCACAAAAGTTGCCCTTTCCGGGCGCAGCATTTTTTGGGTAAAACTTTTGACGGTCAGTCCGCCGGCTGTCTCCACCAGGAACTGTAATTCCTCCAGGTATTCCTTTGTCTGTTCTTCTGTCTCGTTCGGCGTAATAATGCCGACAAGCACCACTCGTTCCTGCTTCACAGCAGTATCATAAAATTTTTGCTTCATTCAATTCAATTTCTATCAATCAGGATGCCAGTTTGAGAAATATGTCAAAGTAACAGGAAGCCCGTATTACAACGCCCTCACAAACTCCCTCATCGCCGCACCCGGGTCAGCTTGTTTCATAAAGTTCTCGCCGATCAGGAAACCGTTAAACCCGGCATTTTTCAGTTGCTTAATGGTTTCAATATTACTGATAGCGCTTTCTGATATTTTTAAAAATTCCGATGGGATATACTCCGCCAGTTGGTAAGAAGTTTCTACCGATACCGTAAAATCAGCCAGGTTGCGGTTATTTACGCCAATTGCATCCAAATTAGGGTTAATGCTTCGTTGCAGCTCTTCTAAATTATGCACTTCAAGCAGTACATTCAAGTTAATACTCTTTGCCAGCGAGGCCAACTGCTGAATTTGTTCGGGTGTTAATATCGCCGCGATCAGCAAAATGATATCTGCGCCTAATGCTTTCGCTTCTATCACCTGGTAATCATCTATCATAAAGTCCTTTCGCAAGATGGGTATTTTATTTGCCAGGCGTGCGCGGCGCAGGTCGACTTTCCTCCCCATAAAATACTGGCGATCGGTTAACACCGACAATGCCGATGCCCCTGCCGCGGCGTAGCCGGTTGTAACGTCCTCAACAGAAACTTTATCGTTTATGATCCCTTTCGAAGGCGATTTCCGCTTGAACTCGGCAATGATCCCGGTTCGTTCCGGGTCGAGTAAAAAATCCCTAAAGGAAAGCACCTCGCGGTGAAAGTACTCCGATTCCTCCAGGCTGGTGTACGAAACATTCTTTTTAGCGGCTTGTATCTCCGTCTTTTTATGCGCGACTATCTTATCGAGTATGTTCATAAACTCCCTGCCCCTGAAAGGGGACTGTTTTGCAATGATATTAAATTTTGATAAAATGATTTTCCGTGATTTTAACCTCTTCGATGTCGAACGATGGTGAAAGCCAGTTATATAACATGGCCCTGCCATGCTCGGTTAAAACTGACTCCGGGTGAAACTGAACGCCACGTACATCGTATTGTTTATGCCTTAGCGCCATAATACTATTATCCTGTTCGTCAATGGCGGTCACGGTTAGCACGTCCGGCAATCCGTCCCTGTCCACCACCCACGAGTGGTAGCGCCCCACTTTGAAACTTTGGGGCAAACCGGCAAACAGCTTTTCCTGGGGATCGGTAACTTTAATGGGGGTTGCTATGCCATGCATCGGGCGACTGAGGTTATACAACTTCCCGCCAAAAACTTCGGCAATGGCCTGCTGGCCCAAACACACGCCAAAAATACTTTTCGTGGGCGCATACGTCGCTATTACCTCCAGAAGCAAACCAGCTTCGGAAGGTATGCCCGGTCCTGGTGACAGGATGATATGGCTATATGCATCCACATCGCCAATGGCGAATTTATCGTTCCTCCAAACATCGCACTGCAAACCCAATTCGTTTACCAAATGCACGAGGTTGTAAGTGAAGGAATCGTAGTTGTCTATTATAAGGATCTTGTTCATTTTAATCTGTTTTAACTGCTCACAAACTCTCCGCCAACTCGATGGCTTTACGCAACGCTGCTATCTTATTGTCCACTTCTTTCAATTCACTTTCCGGGTTCGAGTCGGCTACAATGCCCGCGCCGGCCTGGTAGTGCAGCGTATTATTTTTGCTCAAAAACGAGCGGATCATAATAGCATGAATAAAGTCGCCGTTGAAACCCAGGTAGCCTATGGCGCCGCTGTAAAAGCTGCGCTTTGCTTTTTCATTCTCGTCGATGATCTCCATGGCCCGGTACTTGGGCGCGCCGCTAAGCGTACCTGCCGGGAAAGTGTCTGCTACGATCTTAAAGGACGAAACATCATCCCGTAACGTACCGCTCACATGCGACACCAAATGAATAAGGTGCGAGTAATACTGAACTTCCTTAAAGGCCTTCACTTCCACCTGCTCACAATGCCGGCTCAGGTCGTTGCGCGCCAGGTCCACCAGCATTACGTGCTCTGCCGACTCCTTAGGGTCATTCTCAAGCTGACGTGCTATTTCCGCGTCTTTAATATCATCGCCGCTGCGCTTAAAAGTTCCGGCTATCGGGAATATGCTGGCGACCTTGCTTTTGATAGTGATCTGCGCCTCGGGCGACGAACCGAATATCCTGAAATCGCCGTAATCGAAATAGAAAAGATAAGGCGACGGGTTGATTGACCGCAGAGCGCGGTAAACGTTAAATTCGTCCCCTAAAAATGTTCTTGAAAATGGCCTGGAAGGAACTATCTGGAAAACATCGCCCCTGAAAATATGCTGCTTCATTTTATCCACCATCGCCATAAACTCCTCACCTGTCAAACTTGACCGCTCCTCTCCTTTGGTTTGGAAATGATATTCAGGAAAGTTTTTGTTCTTGATCAGGTATTCCAGCTTTTCGATGCCTCCGTTCGCCGGCAATCCTTCGGCCTGGTTGTGGAAGATATGGAGTTCATTTTTAAAATGGTCGATGGCTATAATGTACCGGTATATATGGTACTGCATTACGGGTATCTTCCTCGGGTCGTTCTCAACCTGTTTCAGTTTGATGGTTTCGAAATGCTCCACGGCCTCGTGGGTGAAATACCCGAATAAACCATTAGATATGATCTTTGTCGGATTTTCGCTCACTTCAAATTCAGACAGAAAGCGGGTAGCCTCTTCAACCAGGTCGAATGTACCGGCGGCCTTATCTTCAATTTTTCCTCCCGGGTAGCTTTTCCGCAACTGACCGTCGTTTAGCACCAGGCCCGCAATTGGTTCGCAACAAACATAGCTCAGACTGTTCTCGCGACTGTGGTAATCCGAACTTTCCAGCAGCAGCGAGTTGGGGAACACATCGCGCAAACGTAAATAAATGCTTACCGGTGTTGTGGTATCGGCTAATAGCTTTTTAGAAGTAGTTGTTATCGTATATGTTTTCATTTTCTTGTTTCGGTCGCGTTATAAAACAAAAAACCCGGCGATTGGTGCGCCGGGTTATCTTAGGTTTACAATTGATTAGTATCTATCATCAAAAACACATCCGGCTGCCATTTTCATGGTGCCACCAGCTGTTATTTTTGTTGTTTTTAATCATCGCGGTGACAAATTTATAAAGAAATTTGAATTACCAAATTTTTTCTCAAAAAATATATTATTAAATATACCGGATAGGTCGTTTTAATCTTCCTTTAGCCGGATAATATGACCGATTTACGGTCACCATTTATTTATATCAATGCGTCATCGCCAGCAAGCCCCTGCCGCTCAGCATAATGGTTGCAACAACAATCACCAACGCGACGGTATAGAATATGGCGATAGCTTTATGTTTTGCTTCAGGTGATGTTGCCTTTTTGGACTTACTGTGCCCGATAGTGATCAAAACGATGGCGATGATCATAGCTGTCAGGTGTTCCACGGTCCAGTAACGGGTATCATGGTCTTTCATCGTGTCGCTGCCAAACCTTACGAAAGGGCTCAAAAAGTAAAGCACCAGCCCTATCAAAAGTTGCGTATGCACCGATATCATGGTAAACAGGTTCAGCTTGCGGTTACCTTCGCTGTATGGTTTTTTTCCCAGCCAGTCGGCCCAGGCCCTGATAATAGCTAAAAGCAGCAGTATTAAAACGATGTACCGGAAGCCCGAGTGGAGTTCCCTGAAAAAGCTGTATGGAGTCATTTTGTTAAATTGTTTTGAAAAGTAAGCAGAAGGTTGAAATTTTTGCCCGCTTGCATGTAACAAACGTGTAACAAATATAGAATGATTGCTTGGAAAATTACTTAGTGTATTAATGTTTAAATAACTTTAGAGCATTAACTGAACTTATAAAGAATGAAGAAACTTTTACTTCTGTGCTTTGCCATGGCTGCATTCCACTTGTGCCATGCTCAGCAAACCTTTCCCGTTAACGGCGCATGGGACGTGCGCCCCGGGCAATACGCCTTTACCAACGCCAATATCGTGGTAAATGCCGGGCAGACCATAAGCAATGGGGTGCTGCTGGTGAAAGACAGGGTTATCGAATCCGTGGGTCAGAACGTTGCTATCCCCAAAGGTTATGTTGTTGTCGACCTAAAGGGTAAATATATTTACCCCGGCCTGATCGATGCCTATACTACTTACGGTATGCCTGAAGCTCCGCGACAGGCGTTTGGGTCGGGCAGGTTCCAGATCGTACCAACATCAACCAAGCCCGGTGCCTATGGCTGGAACGAAGCCATACGCCCCGAAATGAATGCCAAAGCAATTTTCCACGGCGACGATAAAAAAGCCGAAGAGCTAAAGAAGAACGGTTTTGGGGCCGTTCAGTCTTTGATACACGATGGCATAGCCCGTGGCACATCGGTAGTAGTTTCGCTTGGCGACGAGCGCGACAATGAAGTAATGCTCAACGATGAAGCTGCCGCACATTACTCTTTCAGTAAAGGCACCGCGGCAACCAACTACCCGTCATCGCTGATGGGCAGCATTGCCCTGCTGCGCCAGACCTATTACGACGCGGACTGGTACAAAAATCAAAAAGAAGAATACAATATTTCGCTGGCTGAATTTAATGCCGAGCAGAACCTGCCGCAAATATTCGAAGCGGGCGACGTATTAAATGTATTACGTGCCGATAAAATAGCCAAAGAGTTCGGCAAACAATACATCTTCAAGACCGACGGTGAAGAGTACCGCCGGATGGATGCCATGAAAGCCACCGGGAGCAGCTTTATTATCCCGCTAACATTCCCTGAGCCTTATGATATAGAGGACCCACTCGATGCCAAGAACATCAGTTACGAACAATTGAAGAACTGGGAGCTTGCACCCACCAATCCCGCTGCCATGGAAAAGGCGGGTATCAAATTTGCCATTACTTCCTACGGTTTGCAGAATGCGAAGGATTTTTGGACCAATTTGCGCAAGGCGATGGATTATGGGCTGAGCGAAAAACAGGCACTGTTATCGTTAACGCAGATACCTGCGGAAATGCTTGGTGTGAGCGACAAGGTGGGTTCCTTGTCCAAAGGGAAACTGGCCAATTTTATTATCACTTCCGACGATCTTTTCAAAAAGGACAATATTATCTACGAGAACTGGGTGGAGGGTCGCCAGTACGTGGTTAGCCGTATGGACGTGACCGACCTGTGTGGCATTTATTCGCTTGCAGGTGATGAACTCGCCAATATCAAACTTAAAATAGGTGGCACCCCCGGTGCATATGACCTGAACGTTGAGCGTACCGGTGCCGACAGTACCCGCGCCAAGGGCACCATCAAGCGCAGTGGCGACATCGTAACCATCTATTTCGATCTTAAAAATAAGCCCGCGGGGAGCATTCGTTTAAGCGGGTATATCACTTCGGCTTCGCCTGTAGCCTTAGCCGGCGATGCGATACTGCCTGATGGTACTTTTACCCGGTGGACCGCAACTTTAACGGCGCCATTTACACCTTCAACCCCGAAACCAGAAACCAAACCCGACCTGGAGGTTGGCCCGGTGGTTTATCCGTTTGCTCCTTTTGGCAATACCGAATTACCAAAGCAGGAGACTACCCTGTTCAAGAACGCCACTGTTTGGACCAACGAAAAAGAAGGCATCCTTAAAAACGCCGACGTGCTGATCGAGAACGGCAAGATCAAAGCGATAGGCAAGGATCTCAAAGCACCTGCAGGCGCAAAGATCGTCGACGCTACCGGCAAACATATTTCGCCGGGTATAGTGGACGAACACTCGCACATTGCCGTTACCGGCGGTGTAAACGAGGGCACGCAGGCCGTAACATCGGAAGTTCGTATAGGCGATGTGCTCGATTCGGAAGATATACAGCTTTACCGGCAGCTGGCGGGCGGGGTAACTACTTCGCAGATCCTGCACGGTTCGGCCAACCCTATCGGCGGGCAGACCATGCTTATCAAACACCGCTGGGGTGTATTACCCGAGCAAATGAAACTGGAGGGTGCACCCGGCTTTATCAAATTTGCACTTGGCGAGAATGTGAAGCAAAGTAACTGGGGCATTCCACAGGGCACCGCGAATATGCGCTTCCCGCAAACGCGTATGGGAGTTGAGCAGGTTTATGTAGATGCGTTCACACGCGCCAAAGAATATGAGGCGGCACGTGCCGTAAAAGGCAATCATGTGCGCCGCGACCTGGAGTTGGATGCCCTGGCCGAAATATTGAACGATACCCGCCACATCACCTGCCACTCCTATGTACAGTCAGAGATCAACATGCTGATGCACGTGGCCGACTCGATGGGCTTTAAGGTGAACACCTTTACCCATATACTGGAAGGTTATAAGGTGGCCGACAAAATGAAGGCAAGGGGTATAGCGGGGTCTACTTTCTCCGATTGGTGGGCCTATAAAATGGAAGTGCAGGAAGCCATTCCTTACAATGGGGCCATCATGCACGATGTGGGTGTTACAACGGCATTTAACTCAGATGACGAGGAAATGGCCCGCCGCCTTAACCAGGAAGCCGGCAAGGCCGTAACCTACGGCAAAGTAAGCGAGGAGGAAGCATTGAAATTCGTGACACTTAACCCTGCCAAAATGCTGCACGTGGATAACCGCATCGGCAGCCTGAAACCGGGTAAAGATGCTGACCTTGTTGTGTGGTCGGCTGATCCGTTATCGATCTATGCCGTGGCAGAAAAAACTTATGTAGACGGCATACCTTACTGGGATATTGATAAAGACGCCGCCAAACAAAAAGCGTTGAAAGCCGACGAGGCACGCATCATCCAAAAAATGATAGCTGCAAAAAACAAAGGCGAAGCAACACAGCGCCCAACGGGTGGCGGCCGCCGCCCGCATTACACCTGCGATACTATCGAGGATGATGCTTATGTAGTGGCAGATGATTACAACGGTATGCAATCCAAAAGCACCGTCGATAAAAGCAAGGATCAACAATAACCCTAATTGATATAAACGATGAAAAAAATAACATTTAGCATTTGGGGATTATTGCTCGGCACTATCCTCGCATACGGGCAAGCGGACATATCGCCCGCGCCCGCGCAAACCAAACCTGTCACTATCACCGGGGCAACCATACACATCGGCAACGGCCAGGTAATCAACGGCGGCTACATTACCTTTGACAAAGGAAAAATTACTGCCATCGGCGAAGGATCACCTTCCAACACCAACGGTGCTGATGTGATAGACGCAGCCGGCAAACAGGTTTATCCCGGATTTATTTGCCCGGCTACGACCCTTGGCCTTGTGGAAATAGAAGAAGGCGCCCGCGGCACGGTGGACGACGATGAAACAGGCGACATCAACGCCAACGTACGTTCGATCATTGCCTATAACACCGATTCGAAAGTTATACCAACCGTTCGTTCCAATGGAATACTGCTGGCACAACCTACACCTGCCGGCGGCCTGATATCCGGCCAGTCGTCGATAGTGCAACTGGATGCCTGGAACTGGGAAGATGCGGCCTATAAAACCGATATCGGCATTCACATGAACTGGCCGGTTATCCGTCCGCAGGGCCGCCGCAGGGCGCAGCCAACGCCGGGTACTCCGCAGGAGTCGCCCGAAGAGCGTATGCTGAAGGCCCTTGATGCAATCGACAACCTGTTTACAGAAGCAAAAGCTTATGCCGAAGCTAAGCCTGCCGTTATCAACCTGCGCTTTGAAGCGATGAAAGGTTTGTTTAACGGCACCAAAAAACTATTTGTGAACGCGGATGGCGCCAAAGAGATCGTACAGGCTATCAACTTTGGTAAAAAACTGGGTATATCGGTGGTGATCGTCGGCGGAAAGGAATCCTATTTGGTTACTGATGCGCTAAAGAACAACAACGTACCGGTTATCATCCGCGAAACACAGGCCCTGCCCGAACGCGATGACGACGATGTTTACCTTCCCTACAAACTACCAAAAATTTTGCAGGATGCGGGTGTACTGTACGGCCTTACCGGCACCGGTTTCTGGCGTCAGCGCAACCTGCCTTTCGAGGCTGGCCAGGCTTGCGGCTACGGATTGACCAAAGAACAAGCTGTATCGATGATCACCCTGAACAACGCCAAAATTTTGGGTATCGATAAAACTACCGGTACGCTGGAAGTTGGCAAGGACGCCAACCTGTTCATCTCCAAAGGCGATGCACTGGATATGATCACTATAGATGTTCAAAAAGCATTTATACAGGGCCGCGATATTAACCTGGATAACCTGCACAAACAGCTTTACCGCAAGTTTGCGGCGAAGTATGGGATAAAGGCGAATCTTTAAAACACGATTTTAGGATTTAAAAGAATTTGGATAGCGATGGGTTTAGGCCTGTCGCTATTTTTTGTATAGATTAGTTAATAATGGATAGGTTATCGGTTGACATATTTATACCCCAGGAAACAGGGTTCAGGCTATCGCCAAATCGGATAGTTTTTGGATTATGGTTTATAACACTTGTCTTTCTTTGGCTTTTTGACGGCTTTTTCCCGGCTGATAGCTATTTGAGAGGAATTATAATAGGCATAGATGTATTTGTAAGCTTATTTTTCCTTGGACAATCATACCTGTCATATGAGCCTTTAGATGGCACTATACAAGGAACCATCGTATTTAAGAGTGACAGCATTGTAGTTAATGAAAAAGTTTACGACTTAAAAATGATCGGTAAACTTGACTTCGCGTTTAATGACTATTATGGAAGAATGATGTATGGAACCCGTGGTTTCAATTCCCGATTTTCACAGGGTTTCGATAATTTCGTTGAATTTAAAGATAGCTCACAGCAAACCGTTCGTATCTATTTTAGGATGCAGGATAAGCATGGCGCCCGGGCTTTCTATTCATTTATTAATGATGCCGTACAGTGCGGTGCAATGAGCTACTACCGGGCCATCGATCTTATTGATGTGGAGAATGTCCGTAAACCTGGCACCTCAAATTAATAGTTCACGCCATTTTTGTTTGTACCTATTGTCGTGCCGAACTTGTTTCAGCATCTGATATGTTAAACGGACGGTCGACTTGGCGGGGTTCTGAAGCAAGTTCAGGCTGCCTAATATTTTATAAGACCAATATCAATTACCCTTCTTTTTCCTTTTTGGCGGTGGCGGCACTTTATTTATTGGAGGCGGTGGTTGTAATACAACTTTCACTTTAGCCGTTCTTTCTGAAACTGAAGCCTTACCGAATGCAGAAATTCTATTTGGCTCTGCTGAGAGAAATTTTTCATCATTCAACAAGGTTAACTCACCAGGGTCGGTGATCCGCCATTTGTTTTTGATCAGAACAGCTTCATTGAGTTTCATTTAATAAAACTTATCACCCGATTTGAAATAAATGGTACCAGTTAAAGATGTACATAATGTTCCGGTGTCTTTGACTTCGTTAAAAGTACAATCGATATATTGACTGTTTGGCAAATCAGCGTGTAGGCTGTCGGCTTGTTTCAATATCTTTGAAAAAAACTTTCCCAGCATTGGTCTGAAAGTGGCAACAATTTTTTCATCAGCGTTGTCGAGTGAATCCTGAGTCACCTTTTGTGTATGCATATAAGCAAAATCAAATATTTGAATTGATCCCGGGTAGCAAAATCCCGTGCAAAGGCATCTGTATCTTTGGTTTTTAAAACCACAAATAGCTTGTTCAAAAACTGCTGCGGGCTCTCTTGTGCGAGGGTCTTCAGCCCGAACAACACGAGCATTAATAATAGGTAAGGTTTTTTCATACTCTAATTTACAAAGGAAAACTAAACTTCCCCATCAGCACCGCCGGGTTGGTTCCGATCTTCATCGGCTCGCCGGACAAAGCTTCGTTGCCCAGCAGGGCAAACAGGATAGCCTCTTTTGCATCAGGGTCTATATCCAAAGCTTCGGTGTTAAAAATACTCTCCGCATGCAGCAAATGTTTAAGGCAATTGATCACGAACTGATTTTTGGCACCACCACCGCTGGTAAATATTTTGCTGTTCGCGGGCAAGTTGGCTTTTATAAAATCGGCGATACTTTTTGCGGTAAACTCACTCAATGTGCTTACTAAATCTTCAGCGCTAATGTCCTTCAAACCTGCTAACTGTTTGGCATCTTCGACATAAGCCAAGCTGAATAGCTCGGGCCCGGTAGTTTTTGGGGCTTTCTCTTTGAAGAACGGGTGACTGAGCAAGGCTTTTAGTAAATCCTGGTTCACGTTGCCGGATAAAGCGATCAGCGAATCCTTATCATAAGGCCGGTCAAAATATTCCCGGCAGGCAGCATCTATCAGCGTATTACCGGGACCAATATCCGTGCAGATCACTTTGTTCAAATCGCCATCGGCAGGCAGGTAAGTCAGGTTGGCTATACCGCCAATGTTCAGCAATATGCGGTCTTCGCCGGGTTTGCTTCCCAAAAGGACATCGCCATATAAAGCTAAAGGTGCGCCTTCGCCACCGCCTGCAATATGTTTCTGTCTGAAATCGCTGATGGTTAAAATACCAGTTTTAACCGCCAGGTGGTCGCCGTCGCCTATCTGTAACGTAGCGTTGGGATATTCGGCCTGTTTGTGCAGGCTTTTGGGGGCATGATATATCGTTTGCCCGTGGCTGGCGATAAAATCGACATCAGCCGGTTTAACGTCCCATTTTGCAAGCGCTTGTAAGATGAGTTCTCCATGAAAATTACCGATAAAAGCATTCAGCAAAGTCACCTTTTCCAGGTCGGCCAAACGCCGGGAAAACACCTCGTGCACTTCCTGTTTAAAATGCTCTTCATAAGGCAGGGTAATAAACTGAAGTAACTCAAAAGCAGTGTTCAACCCATTTCCTTTGAACCGGCACAAAGCAATATCCAGCCCGTCCAGCGAAGTACCGGACATGAGACCGATACCGATCTTTTCAGGCTTATGGGCAATCCTAAATAAGCTTTGCAGATTCTGGTTCATTGATTTGCGATAGAAATCCCAAATTTTAACTATAAATGTTAGATTAGGAAATTAAACGCAATATACAGCCAATGACCGAAATTACCACCGATCCTTCCGTACTGAAAAAACGCTTATTGTCCCTGGATGTTTTTCGCGGCATAACCATCGCTGCTATGGTACTGGTGAATGACCCAGGCGACTGGGGCCATATTTACGCCCCGCTGGAACATTCCAAATGGAACGGCTGCACGCCTACCGATCTCATATTCCCTTTCTTCCTGTTTATGGTTGGGGTATCCATTGTTTATGCGATGGAGAGCAAACTACAAACCGTCAGCCACTCCAAACTGATATTAAGGGCGCTGCGCCGCATGGGTTTGATCTTGCTGATTCAATACACTATACAGTTGCTGTTCCACCCGGTCCTGTCGCATTTGCGGCTGCCGGGTGTACTGCCGCGGATAGCCCTGGTTTATTTTATATGCACGGTATTGTATGTTAAAACCTCGCAAAAAACACGTGACTGGTTATTTGTTATTGCGCTGGTTGGCTATTATATCATCATGAACTTTATCCCGGTGCCGGGTGTAGGTTATGCCAACCTGGAGCCGGAAACCAATATGGGCGCATGGCTGGACAGGCTGATCTTTACGCCCGACCATCTCTGGAGCCAATCACATACCTGGGACCCTGAAGGTTTGCTGGGTACCATCCCTGCAATGGCGACCGGCCTGTTTGGCATTCGCCTGAGTACCTGGCTCAAACGCAAGGACCGCGACGACAGCACCAAAGTAAGCTGGATGTTTACCTACGGGGCCATTTCGGTCGCTGCCGCGCTGATATGGGACCTGTTTTTCCCCATCAATAAGGCGCTTTGGACCAGTTCGTTCGTGTTGTACGCCGGCGGGCTGGCCACCATCGGGCTTAGTTTAAGTTATTGGCTGATCGATGTGCAGGGCTACAAACGCTTTACCTGGTTTTTTGTAGTGTTCGGCGCCAACGCCATTACCGCGTATGTGATGGCCGATTTTGTGCCGCATTATTTAAGTATGATCCACGGCGATGCAAAGGGCAATCCTTTTTATCACGCTTTTTTCCTTAATTTCCTGTCGCCTATTAACGCATCGCTGGCCAGCGCTCTATTTATTGTTCTGGCCGTTTGGGTGGTGATGTGGGTTTTGTACCGCTTCAAGATATTCATAAAAGTCTGAAATACTTTGAAACTACTTAATTCGTTTGCATCTTAGCAAATCCTAAATACCGATCTATGAATCTCAATAGAAAACTTTCATTAGCAGCCATAGCGTTGTTCGTAACCGCCACCTGTTCATTTGCACAGGTAAAGAAAAAACCGGTTCCATCGCCAAGATCAAAACCGGTTGCGGCGGCAATACAGCTCAAAGGCGACCTGCTGCCTGTCGATCCGAATGTGATCATTGGCAAGCTGCCTAATGGCTTAACCTATTACATCCGCAAAAATACGGAACCTAAGAATCGTGCCGAGCTGTACCTGGTCAATAAAGCCGGTTCGGTACTGGAGACCGACCCTCAGCAGGGCCTTGCCCACTTTACCGAGCACATGGCCTTTAACGGAACGCGCGATTTCCCAAAGAATGAGTTAGTAAGCTACCTGCAAAAAGCCGGCGTTAAATTTGGCGCCGACCTTAATGCCTATACCTCTTTCGATGAAACGGTGTATCAGTTACCGCTGCCTACCGATAGCACTAAAGTTTTTGAAAAAGGCTTTGATATTTTAGCCGATTGGGCCGGGCATGTTACTTTCGATCCAAAAGAAATTGATGCTGAGCGGGGTGTGGTGCTTGAAGAAGAGCGCCTTCGCGGCAAGAATGCCCAGGAACGCCTGCAGCACCAGATATTGCCGGTATTGCTGAATAATTCGAGATATGCCGCGCGCCTGCCCATTGGTAAAGAGGATATATTGAAAACCTTTAAGCCGGAAACGATTAAGAGTTTTTATCACGACTGGTACCGGCCCGACCTGCAGGCGGTTATTGCAGTGGGCGATTTCGACCCAAAACATGTAGAACAATTGATCAAAGACAATTTCTCCGATCTGAAAAATCCCGCCGGCGAAAAACCGCGTACGCAGTACAGCGTACCCACTACCCCGGGCACACAGGTGAAAATAGCAACCGACAAAGAATTTCCGTACACCCTGGCCGAAATTATTGTAAGGCATCCGGAAACGAAAATGCGTACTACTGCCGATTACCTGCAAGGTATGCGCAACGATATTTTTAACCAGATGCTAAATGCGCGCCTTAGCGAGCTTACGCAAAAAGCCAATCCCCCTTTCCTTTTTGGCAGGGCAAGTTACGGCGGTTTTATCGGGCACCAGGATGCCTTTACCTCTATAGCGGTAGCTAAACCGGGCGAATTGGAGACTGCCATAAAAGCGGTAGTTGCCGAAACGGAACGCGCCCGCAAGTTCGGCTTTACTGAAACCGAATTCGAGCGTGCAAAACAGGATGCGTTAACCCAGATGGAAAACGCCTATAAAGAGCGCGACAAAACAAAATCTGTGCGTTTTGTACAGGAGTACCAGCAGAATTTTTTACAGGGCGAGGCCATACCGGGTATCGAATACGAATACAATTTTTACAAGGATAACATAGGCCGCATCAAGTTGAGCGAAATAAACGCGCTGGCGGGCAAATATATCAGTGACAAGAACCGCGCCGTAATAGTTGAGGCGCCGGACAAGGAAAAAGACAAACTGCCCAACGAGAAAACGTTGCTGGAATGGATAAGTACGGCGGGCAAGGATGTTAAACCTTATGTGGATAATGTGAGCAACAAGCCGCTGCTTGAAAAGGAACCTACTGCCGGCAAAACGGTATCGATAGATAAGGACACAGCAATCATGACCACGACGCTTACATTGAGCAACGGCGTTAAAGTGATATTGAAGCCAACAACCTTTAAAAACGACCAGATACTGATAAACGGTTACCATTTTGGCGGCACCTCGCTGGCAAGCGACGAGGACTTTACCTCGGCCAATCTTGCTGCAGGCATTATTGGCAGCAGTGGTCTTGCTGATTTTAACGAGATACAACTCGAGAAAATGCTGAGCGGCAAAAACGTGAGCATTTCGCCATACATCCGCGAATTGTCTGAAGGTATTAACGGCAGTTCATCGCCAAAAGATTTTGAAACCGCGCTACAGTTAGTTTACCTGTATTTTACCCAGCCGCGCAAAGATCCGGATATCTGGCAGTCGAACATCACCCAAACCAAATCGTTGCTGGCAAACCGCAGCCTCGACCCGACAAGTGTTTTCCAGGATACGGTTTCGTCAACGCTGAGCAACCACAATTTCAGGCGGATGGTGACCACTGTCGACAGGCTGAACAGTGCGAGTCTCGACAAGGCCTACAGTTTTTACAAACAACGTTTTTCCGATGCCAACGGCTTTACATTTGTGTTGGTAGGAAGCTTTGACGCCGAAAAGATCAAACCCTTGCTTGAGAAATATCTCGGCGGCTTGCCGTCATCGGGCGGGAACAAGACTTATAAGGACCTGGGCATTCACATACCTGCCGGCCAGCTAACCAAAGAGGTGCATAAGGGTATAGGCGACAAAAGCAGCGTTCAACTGGTGTTCAGCGGCCCGTATGACTATTCGGAAGCCAATAATATACAGGTAGATGCCCTGGAAGAAGTATTGAATATAAAACTAATAGAGCGCCTGCGGGAAAAAGAAGGAGGCGTTTATGCGCCCGGCGTCAGGGCCAATTATTCCAAACTGCCTTCTGGTCGCTATTCCATAAGTGTGTATTTCGGCTGTGCGCCAGCCAATGTCGACAAACTGATAGCTGCAACATTGGATGAAATAAATAAAATTAAAAACGACGGACCAGAAGCGGTGGACATTCAAAAATTTAAGGCCGAAACTACACGCTCTATCGAAGTGCAGTTGAAAGAAAACTCTTTTTGGGAAGGGCATTTAACTGCATCATCTCAAAACCAGTCGAATCCGGATGATGCTTTGAAATCCATAGCCAACCTGGACCAGGCAACCGTTTCGACGGTTAAAGATGCGGCCAACAAGTATTTAAACGAAAGCAATTTCATTAAACTCATCTTATTGCCGGAAAAAGCCAAATAATTATTAGGTGTTAAAGCAAATAAAAAAGTCCTGCCCACCACAGCAGGACTTTTTTATTTGCTTTAGGATGGATATAACCAAAATCGGGTAGTTTTGTTAGACACCAAACATGAACACCAAAGGTCAGCAGGTAATACAGAAATGGTATAAACGGAAAAACTGGCATCAGTTCCCGTTCCAGCAGGAAATGGAGGAAGCCTATTTAGGCGGCAACTCCGGCTTATTAAATGCGCCTACCGGCAGTGGTAAAACCTTCGCCTTGTTCCTGCCTTTCCTGGCGGCATATATCAATCAATACCCCGATACCTACAAAACCCGGCAAAACAACGGGCTGTTGATGTTATGGATAACACCGTTGCGCGCGCTCACCAACGATATCCGCAAAGCCATGCAGGAAGTTTGTGAAGAGATCGGTCTCCCCTGGCGCATTATGACCCGTACCGGCGATACTTCGGCGGCTGAAAAGCAGGCCCTGAAAACCAAACTGCCCGAGGTATTGCTTACCACACCCGAAAGCCTGCACCTGATGCTGGCGCAAAAGGAATACTATAAAATATTCCAGCACCTGCAGGTGGTTGTGATAGACGAATGGCACGAGTTGCTGGGAACGAAGCGGGGTGTACAGGTGGAGTTGGGTTTGAGTAAGTTGAAAGTTTTGAGTCTGAAATCAGAAGTCACAGATCAGAAGTCAAAAGACTCAGGACTCAGAATATGGGGTATCAGTGCCACCATAGGAAACCTGGAACAGGCGGTTGATGTGTTGCTCGGAAATAATTTTCCGAAAGAAAATACGCGCATGGTACGCGCTTTCGTGGATAAGAAGCTGGTGATCAAATCCGTCATCCCCGAAAATATTGAAAGCTTCTCATGGTCGGGCCACATTGGGGTGCGGTTGCTACCGCAGGTAATGGATATAGTCGCCAAAAGCAATACGACGCTGATATTCACCAATACCCGTTCACAGGCAGAGATATGGTACCACGCTATCTTAGACAACTACCCTGAATATGCCGGTATTATGGCCATGCACCACGGCTCACTGGATAACGAATTGCGGAACTGGGTGGAACAGGCGCTGCATGCCGAGGCTCTGAAAGTGGTTGTCTGCACGTCGAGCCTTGACCTTGGTGTAGACTTCAGGCCGGTGGACTCGGTGGTGCAGGTGGGAAGCCCCAAGGGTGTTGCGCGTTTTATGCAGCGGGCCGGCCGCAGCGGGCACCACCCGGGCGCGGTATCAAAAGCATGGTTTGTGCCAACACATTCTCTCGAACTGCTGGAAGGTGCCGCTTTAAAAGAAGGTATTAAAAAAGGCATTTATGAGAGCCGCGACCCGATGCTGCTATCCATGGACGTATTGATCCAATACATGGTTACGCTGGCGGTGTCGGACGGATTTAAGGCGGACGAATTGTTTACCGAAGTTAAATCGACCTACGCCTTTGCGGATATAAGCCGAAGCGAGTTTAACGAGCTATTAGATTTCATCACCAAAGGCGGCAGGGTGCTGGCCCAATATGACGAATTCCTGAAAGTTGAGGTCGAGAACGGCGTTTACAAGGTTAACAGCCGCCGTGTCGCTATGCGTCACCGCTTAAGCATAGGCACCATCACCAGCGATGTGAGCATACGTGTGCGCTGGCTAAGTGGGGGCAGTTTGGGCACCATCGAAGAATCGTTCATTTCGAAATTAAAAGAAGGCGATACCTTTTGGTTTGCGGGGCAAAACCTTGAGTTTATCCGCATTAAGGAGATGAGCGCTTACGTGCGTAAATCGAAGGCGAAAAAAGGGCTCATCCCAAGCTGGATGGGGGGCCGCATGCCGTTGTCGTCGCAACTCTCTGCTGTTTTTAGGGATAAACTGGATGAGGTGGCGCATGGTATTGAAAACGACGAGGAAGTAATAGCGCTGAAGCCGCTTTTCAACTTGCAGGCCGAATTATCGCATTTGCCGCAAAGCCACGAGTTCCTGATAGAATCCTTCAAGGCCCGCGACGGGCATCACCTGTTGTTTTATCCCTTTGAGGGGCGACTTGTACACGAGGGAATGGCCTCGCTGCTTGCCTTTCGCATTTCCCGGATCAGGAATTTCTCCTTTTCTATTGCCATGAACGATTACGGCTTCGAGTTATTGGCAGATGAAGAGATCCCTATCGAGCAGGCTTTGGAGGATGCCGCCTTCTTTTCCATCGATAATTTGCTTGACGACATACAGCACAGCCTGAACGCTAATGAAATGGCAAGGCGGCGCTTCCGCGATATTGCCAGCATCGGCGGACTTGTGTTTACCGGTTATCCGGGTCAGTTGGTTAAAAACAGGCACCTGCAGGCTTCATCTTCGCTGCTGTTTGACGTATTTACCGAGTACGACCCGAAAAATCTGCTGGTGAAGCAAGCCTATAACGAAGCCCTGGCGTTCCAGCTTGAAGAATTCAGGCTGCGCGAGGCATTGCAGCGCATCATTAAACAAAGCATCGTACTTAAAGAAATAAACCGTCCCACACCGTTTGCATTCCCTATAATGGTTGACAGCCTGGGCCGCGAAAGGCTAACAACCGAAACCATGGAAGAACGTATAGCCAAATTAACCCGCTTTGATGAAGAGGTAAAGATTGAGAAAAAAGAAAAAAAATTACCTGAAAGAAAAGGAGTTAGCTCCAAAAGAAGATTTTAAGCAGTATGGAAGCAAACCTTTTTTTGTGCAGGGAGTTAATTCAATATTCCGGGACATAATAATGTAAACTGGTGTACCAGGGATGGTCTCAGAA
Organism: Mucilaginibacter ginsenosidivorans; assembly: GCF_007971025.1. Classification (NCBI taxonomy): domain Bacteria; kingdom Pseudomonadati; phylum Bacteroidota; class Sphingobacteriia; order Sphingobacteriales; family Sphingobacteriaceae; genus Mucilaginibacter; species Mucilaginibacter ginsenosidivorans. The sequence continues at coordinate 327,676 of NZ_CP042436.1, forward strand.
AAGATCCCTTTACGGAGGGCAAGTTTAAAAGGTATTGCAATACTGCAATACTGATACTATGTTGGCAGGAGAAATTAATCAAATAATTTCTTACCTCTTACGATCACCGTTGCAATGATCAGTACTATAGGAAGAACGGTTATGATTACTCCGACTAATGTTAAATTACTCATGACGGGGTGTTTATTAGTTATTATTAGCAATAATTTAGTACAACAATCATGCCCCTAAACACAAAACTATTATACAATAAAAATTTGACCCTTTTTACCCCAAATGGTTTAAAAAGGCTTAACTTTATTGTGTAGTATATTCCACAAAGGAATAATACACTGCACTTTAACGGGCAATAAATTACCCGCTGCTATTCAGCACTATATGGCTGTTTCCTTAAAGTGTCCTGTTTTAAGGTTACAAGCCAGGCGATCAGCTAACATTATCCTGCTAAATCAAACTCTTTTAGCAGTCGTAAATTATTTGAAAATTTATTGTAAGGGATTGGTGATTTTTCCTACTATAAATTTAGATAAACTTATATAACATAATGAAAATCAGACAGAAAAAGTTTTGCACATTATTGGCGGTTTTGTTAATAACCGTATTAAATGCCTGCAGCCAGGCGCCGGCCGGCGGCAAGGTGGTAGCAGGTAGTTCTGAAGACGTAAAAAAGTTCCCTGATGCCAAACCAAATGCTTACTGGAAAACAATTTTATCGCCCGATGCCTACTATATCATGGTTGAAAAAGGTACCGAACCTCCGTTTCATAATCCTTACTGGAACAACCACGAAAAAGGCATTTATGTAAGCGCGGCAACAGGAAAGCCCCTGTTCAGCTCGGATGCTAAATTTGAGTCGGGCACTGGCTGGCCAAGTTTTTTTAAACCTATCGACCCGAAGGCCATTATGATCGTAAAGGATTATTCGGACGGCATGGTGCGCGACGAGGTTGTTGAGCGGAGCACCGGGCTGCACCTCGGCCACGTTTTTGATGACGGCCCCGCGCCAACCGGGCAGCGCTATTGTCTTGATTCGTATGCGCTGAAGTTTGTGAAGGCGAAGTAAGGCTACATAATCACATTTTTAAGGCCCATACCGGGCCTTTTTTGTTTTATAGCCCGCTATAACTATTATTTAACCTATTCTGAACCAAATAAATCAAAAATTTTAAGAACTTTGAACCGCGGAATTTTGTATTTCGTATGTAGTTGCATATACCGTTGTAGTTTTCATGATCATATTATTTTTCTTTCTTGCCCACTGGTTCCTTTCCCTCTTTTTTCAAACGTTTTTCCTGCACCGTTATGCATCGCATAAAATGTTTAAAATGAATGCCGCATGGGAAAAAGTGTTTTATTTCTGCACTTTCATGTTCCAGGGCTCATCCTTCCTTAACCCGCGCGCCTACGCTATTATGCACCGTATGCATCATGCTTACAGTGATACGGAAAAGGACCCGCATTCGCCGCATTTTATTAAAGACGTTTTCGGACTGATGTGGAAGACAAAAGAAATCTACCTGAGCTACCAGCGATACAAACTTGAACCCGAACCACAATTTATCGACCGTTACCCAACCTGGAAATTTGTAGACCGCGTAGGCGATCACTGGATTACACGCGTCGGTTTCGGCGTGTTTTACACGGCCTTTTATGTGATGTTTGCCACGCATTGGTGGATGTTCCTGTTATTGCCCATTCATTTCCTGATGGGCCCTATCCACGGCGCCATTGTAAACTGGTGCGGGCACAAATACGGCTACTCCAATTTTGATAACGACGATCACAGTAAAAACACCCTGCCGTTCGATTTCCTGATGATGGGCGAACTGTTCCAGAATAATCATCACAAGCGCCCCAACGATGCCAATTTTGCAAAACGCTGGTTCGAGTTCGACCCCACCTACCCGGTAATGAAACTGCTGCACCTGATGCGCATCATTAAGCTAAGAAAAGTATAAAGTATGATAACCGCGCTAAAGATCATATTCGGTGTCTTGTTAGCGTGGATGTGTTATACCGTTATCAGCACCTGCCTGGAAAGTAATCTTTTTAAGGAATGGGATTTCCTTGGTTCAATACCCTGGATGCGTGCTACCTTGTGGGATTTTTACGCCAATGTAGCCGTTATCTTCATTTGGGTTTGCTATAAAGAAAAAAGTATTTTTTTTAAAATCCTCTGGCTGATATTCCTCGTATGTTTAGGCAGCATCGCCAGTTGCGCCTATGTCCTGATCCAATTATTCAGGCTGAAGCCCGGCGAAGGATTAAAAGAGTTTTTTAGCAAAAATGGATAATTCTGTATGGTGGCTGACCCTTTACAGCCTTATTGCCTGTTGTATCATCATGGTATTAGTGTGGCTTTGGGCGCACAAGATCAACAACGCAGGCGTGGTGGATATTTTCTGGTCGTATAACTTCCCGGTTATTGCCGTCATTTTGTTACTGCTTGCGCCTGGTTTTGAGATCCGTAAGCAGCTGATCTGCGTCATGGTAATTATAGCCGGCGGCCGGCTCGGCACGCATATCCTTACCCGCACAGTAAGCCATTTGGATGAAGAGGAAGGCCGTTACCAGCAACTGCGACAAGAATGGGGGCCAAACCCCGACCGTACTTTTTTTTGGTTCTTCCAGGCGCAGGCGCTTTCCAACGTGATACTGGCGATACCCTTCTTCGTAATCTGTATGAATACCAGTACGCATTTGTCGCCACTGGAGTATGCCGGTGTTGCGATATGGCTGATCAGCGTAATAGGTGAATCGGTTGCCGATACGCAGTTGCGTGCGTTTAAAAAAGAGCCTGCAAACAAAGGCAAGGTTTGCAGCCGGGGACTTTGGAATTATTCGCGTCACCCCAATTACTTTTTTCAATGGATGATGTGGATGTCGTACCTGGTATTCGCGCTGGCGTCGCCTTATGGATATTTAGCGATCATCAGTCCGGCTATTATTCTTTATCTTTTATTGCGGGTCACCGGCATTCCCATTACCGAGGAGCAATCCATCCGGTCGAAAGGCGACGCATTCAGGGAATATCAGCGGACAACAAGCGCCTTTGTGCCATGGTTTAAGAAAAAGGCCTGACCGAAATATTTTTATTCCGTTGTAAATCAATAAATTTCTATATTTCAAAATCCGTCCGGCTTAGAAAAACGTAAAATACTTCGAACTGTTGACACCTGTAACGTACTATGCCGAACCTGTAACAAAATAACGTCCAACCTAAGCATGTGGTACGATAAACTGATCGAACAAAATAAAGTCCCTGATTTTTTATTGCGGCGCGGTATACGCAAGCTGCTAAAGCAACGGCTTAACGACGAAAACAAAGGCGGTGTGGAGGCGCAACAGGTACACTTGATGGAGTTGATAAGTCAATTAAAATCTTCTCCTATAGCAGTCAATACTACTGAAGCCAACCAGCAGCATTACGAAGTTCCCACGCAATTCTATCAATATTGCCTAGGCAAAAATTTAAAATACTCCAGCGGTAACTGGAAAGACGGCGTTACCGATATTGATACGTCGGAAGATGATATGCTGGCCCTGACCTGTGAAAGAGCCGAATTACAAAATGGGCAGCAGGTGCTGGAATTAGGCTGCGGCTGGGGTTCGCTGTCGTTATATATGGCGGCAAAATTCCCCAAAAGCACCTTTAAGGTGGTTTCCAATTCGCGCACGCAAAAGGCGTTTATCGACGAAAAAGCAAAAGAACGCGGCATCACTAATCTGACTGTCATCACTGCAGATATGAACACCTTCAGCATTGATGAACATTTCGACCGCATTGTTTCGGTCGAGATGTTCGAGCATATGCGTAATTATCAGTTGCTGATGCAAAAGGTGGCTTCGTTCCTGAAGCCTGATGGCAAAGTATTCATTCATATTTTTACCCATAAGGAATATGCTTACTTGTTCGAGGTGAAGGATGAGACCGACTGGATGAGCAAATATTTCTTTACGGGCGGGATCATGCCAAGCGACGATCTGTTGTTGTATTTCAACGATCATTTAGTTGTGGAGCGGCATTGGCACGTTAGCGGCACTCACTATGCCAAAACATCTGAAGGCTGGCTCAAAAATATGGATGCTCATAAAGCCCAGATCATGCCATTATTTGAAGAAACATATGGTAAGGGCCAGGCGCTGAAATGGTGGGCCTACTGGCGCATATTTTACATGGCCTGCGCCGAGTTATGGAACTATAACGAAGGGAACGAATGGATAGTAAGCCATTATCTTTTTCATAAAACAAACGCATGACCAGGCTGATCATCCTCATCATATTATTGCTGCTTTCTCTATTAGCTGTTCTGCGGGCACAGGCCTATTACCTGTGGCTGATGGCCATCGCCGTGTCGGAATTCCCGCTGATCTTCGCCGGTGGGACGGTGATCATGCTCGCCACGGGCTTTTGGGCAGGCAAATACCAATTGGCCGGTACGGTAGTTGGCATTATAGCATTGATCCTGTTCCTTTCACCTATATTCAGGTCCTACTTAATATCGAGGCACCTGCAACAGGACATGCGTGCCGCTTTCGGGCCGGCGGGACTGAAAAAGGATGCCGTGCCGTTTAGTTTTGGTAAACTCTTTCGCCTGAAGTTTAAGGATACCATTGGATCAAAAACCCTGACCTACGTTACTTACGGTGATGGCACCGCAATGAAATTCGATTTTTTTCCCGCGCAGGTTCCCGGGCAAAGGCCATGTGTCATCGTCGTTCACGGCGGCTCGTGGAGCAGCGGCGACAGTAAACAATTGGCAGATCTGAATAGTCTTCTTGCTCAAAAAGGTTACAATGTTGCCGCTATCAATTACCGCCTGGCCCCAAAATACCAAACTCCCGCGCCGGTTGAGGATATTAAAAACGCGATGAGCTTTTTCCGCACTCACGCGGATGAATTCCATATCGATACCAGTCAATTTGTTTTGCTTGGCCGTTCGGCCGGAGCGCAGATCGCTTTGCTTGCTGCTTATACGCTACACGACAAAAGCATCAAAGGCGTTATCGAGTTTTATGGCCCGGTTGACATGGTGTGGGGATATTCTATCCCCTCCAACCCGCTGATCATGGATAGCAGGAAAGTAATGGGCGACTATGTCGGCGGTCCGTATGATAAAGTGCCGCAAAAATATCACGATTGCTCGCCCCTGTTTTTTACCGGGGAGGACTCGCCGCCAACCCTGATGATCCACGGGGTAAACGATGTGCTGGTGACTTATCTCCATGCCGTTAAGCTGAGCGCAAAACTGCAGGAAGATCATGTAAAGCATTACTGGCTCAAACTTCCCTGGGCCACACACGGATTCGATTTTAATTTATATGGCCCGGGGGGGCAGTTATCCACCTACGCGGTCGGGAATTTTTTAAGTACTGTTACCAAATGAAGACGGCTATTATAGGCACAGGCATTGCCGGCATGGGCTGTGGGTATTTCCTGCGCCAGCAGGATGAACTGACTATTTTCGAACAAAACAACTATGTTGGCGGGCATACCAATACGGTAACGATAGATGAAGGGGGCAAACCGGTTTATATCGATACCGGGTTTATGGTTTTTAATTATAAAACCTATCCCAATTTATGCAGGCTTTTTGCCGATCTGAACGCCCCGGTAAAAAAAACGGATATGTCCTTTAGCGTGCAACATATGCCCACAGGTTTGGAATACAGCGGATCGAGCATAAACCACCTGTTCGCCCAAAGGAAGAATATTTTCAATCGCAGCTTTATTAAGATGCTCGGGCAAATCGGGCGATTCAATAAGGAAAGCGTGAAAATACTGGACGATCCAAAGTATGCGGCATATTCTATCGGCCAATACATCAAAGAATTTAAGTACGGCGACGACATGCTATGGAAATACCTGGTACCGATGAGTTCGGCGGTATGGTCGACCCCCATGGAACAAATGCTGGATTTCCCTGCGGTAACGCTGATCCGGTTTTTTCTGAATCACGGTTTTTTAGGGTTGGACACCCAGCACCAATGGTACACCCTGGAAAATGGCAGCCAAAGCTACCGGGAATTGTTGATCAAACCCTTCAAGGACCGCATACGCGTTAATTGTAAAGTCGAAAAAATTACCAGGTCGGGTGGGAGAGTAACGGTAAAAGCATCAGATGGTTCAGAAGAAATATTCGATCGTGTCATCATCGCTACCCATGCCGACCAGGCACTTGCGATGCTGGACAAACCTACCTGGGAAGAACAGCGGCTGCTTCCCCCATTCAAATACCAGTACAATAAAGCCGTTTTACATACTGACGAACGCATAATGCCTAAAACCAAACTGGCCTGGAGCAGCTGGAACTATCGTATAAAAATGGAGAACCAGGCGTTGCAGCCCAGTACCATTTACTGGATGAACCGCTTGCAGGGTGTATCGGATAAGAAAAATTATTTTGTTTCGATCAATCCGCACGAAGACCTGGACAAAAAGAATATCCTGATGGAGATCGATTACGAACACCCGCTATTTGATGTTCGGGCTATAAGTGCACAGGAGCGCCTGCATATTTTGAATGAAGGCGGGCCAGTTTATTTTTGCGGAAGCTATTTCAAATATGGTTTTCACGAGGATGCATTTGCCGGTGCGGTCAATCTATGTTCGCAATTGCTGGGCAAGGCCGTTTATGGCGAACAAATCATCAGCCCGGCGGTTTAAGTCGTATCTTTATCATAGCTCATGAATTCCTGCCTTTACAAAGCGCGCGTAATGCATAACCGTTTGGCACCCAAGCCGCACAGTTTTCATTACAATATCTTCATGTTTTATCTCGACCTGGACGAGATAGACAGCCTTCATAAAAAAATGAAGTTCATGAGCCGGAACCGGTTCAACCTGTTCAACTTTCGCGATAAGGACCATTTGCAACTGCCTAAAGAAGATCCCGACCTTTCGAAAGACGTTCGCCGGCATATTACGGATTACCTTGGCACCAATGGTGTTGATATCGGCAATGGCCGTATCATGATATTAACCAACCTGTGCACTTTAGGATACCAGTTCAACCCGGTATCATTCTATTTCTGCTACGACGAAAGCGGGCAGCCCGTTTGTTCGGTTGTGGAGATCTGTAATACTTTTTTGGAGATGAAGCCTTTCTTTTTGGGGGCGGATACCAAAACAGGCGACCATTACAAACTGAATACCACCAAATATTTTTATGTGTCGCCGTTCATCGAAATGGATACCAATTTTGATTTCGACCTGCAAATACCAGGTGAAAAGTTACAGATAAGGATAGATGATTTTGATAAAGAGGGCATAAGATTTTTTATCAGTACGCTTAGCGGCGAGCGCAAACCATTGACTGATTCAAACCTGCTGGCTTACTTTTTAAGCTTCCCGCTTATCACTTTGAAAGTAATAACGCTGATACACTGGCAGGCGTTAAAACTTTGGCTCAAAAAAATTCCCTATCATAAAAAAGACGCGAATAAGGACCTGCAAAGGGAGGTTTACCGGCCATATAATTGAATTTTTGTTATCTTAGTAAAAACCGGCATATCAAAAACCTACGTAAATACATATAAACCAAACAACAGTATTTAAAATGCCCAATACCCTTACCCTCACAAAAAGGTACAGTTTATACCAGGATATTATCCTCAAGATCATGTCGCGGATGGATAAGGGCCGCATGCACCTTACCTTGCCCGATGGCGGGCGGATAGAGTTAGGCAGCGGCGAAGGAAATGTATCGGCCAATGTGACTATCAATAGCCACGAATTCTTCCGGCAAGTGATCCTTTACGGCGACATCGGCTTTGGCGAGGCGTATGTGGACGGCCTTTGGGATACTGATAACATCACTAACGTAATCAAATGGTTTTTACTGAACGTGGAGAATAACCCGGTGGTTTCGGGTAACAAAACACAAGCAGTGATGCTCAACATTTTGAAATGGTTCAATAAGCTCTCTCATTTAAAAAGGGCCAATTCCATCAGCGGATCACAAAAGAATATTTCGGAGCATTATGATCTCAATAACGATTTTTTCGCAAGCTTCCTAGACCCGACCATGACCTATTCCAGCGCTTACTTTTCCAGGGATGGAATGAGTTTACAGGAAGCCCAACTGGCCAAATACGACCGCCTTTGCAGGCAGTTGCATCTGAAGCCTACCGACCATGTATTAGAAATTGGCAGCGGGTGGGGCGGCAACGCCATTTATATGGCCAGGAACTATGGCTGTAAAGTTACTTCGCTTACCATATCAGCGGAACAACTAAAACTCGCCCGGGAACGTGTGGAAGAAGCAGGGTTAAGCGATAAAGTAAGCATCCAGATGAAAGATTACCGGGTGATGGAAGGGCAATTCGATAAAATCGTATCCGTAGAAATGCTGGAGGCCGTCGGTCATAAATATTTGGATATCTATTTTAAAAAATGCCACGATCTGCTCAAAAAGAACGGCATACTGGCGCTACAGGTAATCACTTCGCCCGATTCGAGGTACGATAGCCTGCGTAAGGGTGTGGACTGGATACAGAAACACATTTTCCCGGGTTCGCTTTTGCCTTCGGTTGCCGCTATCAACGGCGCTATCAACCGCACCGGCGATCTGACGATGGTGGATCTGAAGGACCTTGGCCTGCATTACGCCCAAACCCTTAAATTGTGGTTCGACCAGTTCAACACTAACCTGCCAACTATTAAAACGCTGGGTTTTGATGATGCCTTCATCCGCAAATGGAACTATTATTTTTGTTATTGCGAAGCGGCTTTTGCGACACGTAACATTAATGTAATGCAATTGGTATATTCGAGACCGAATAACGTTACGCGATAAAACCTTATTAACTTTAGCTTTGAGAAAAGAACTTTAGTTGCTGCGCGACTCTTTGAACCTGCTGAAAAAGATCAGCGCAGCCAGGCAAAGCACGCAACCGCAAATACCGTTCAGCCTCAGGCCATGATCGTGACCTGGGTCTTTACCATAAACGGTAAGGAAAGCAAACAAGGCGATCCCCAGCGTCTGCCCCATTTTTACGAAAAAATATTTTACTGCGAAAAACATTCCCTCACGGTTCTCACCGGTCTCTTCGGCATCCTGCTGTGCTATTTCAGCTAAGATCGCGTTTGGCAAAATACCCAATGCAGCCAACGGGAAAGCGGTAAGCAGCGCTAAAGCATAGGCTTGCACATAGGGCGAGACGGGAAATTTCCCAAGAAAATAGATCATCACAAAAATCAGGCTCAACATGCCGAAAGCTATAAGTACCAGTGGTTTCTTACCGATCTTCCTTGAAAAATAATTAACGACCGGGTAGAATAGCAACGAAGACACAACCATAGCTCCCATCAGTTTTCCTCCTTCCGATTCGTCGATATTAAGCAGCACGGTTACAAAATATAACAAACCGCTGGAGACTATGCTAAGAGAGATATAAAATGTAAAATCAGAAATGAGATAATACTTAAAGTTTGAGTTGCCGAATGTTTTCCGGATCGCCTGCATAATTGGCAAGTGCGCCGGTTTGCCCGTTGTATATTTCTTTTCGTCGATAGCCAAAACCGGTACCAGCATGATCAGCCCCGCCACTATGCACAGCCCCCAGATAGTATACTGCACCGCCAAATCACGATCAGCCACATGGAAGAAACGCTGCACCAGGTCGGCATAGTTATTTACCAGTGCTGCGATGATAATACCCAAAACAAAACCGGCTTGTTGAAAAGACGAAAGCTTAACTTTTTCGGCTGCGCTATGAGTTAGTTCGGGTAATAAGGCGTTGTACGGAATTATATAAGTTGTCGCCCCCATAAAAAAAAGCACCATTGTAATCGCCAGCCAAATCGAGTTATTATCGCTCACCCCTTTTACCAAGGGGTAAAAAGTGAGGCAGCAAAATACTACGGCGGGCAAAATGGCCCATTGCATAAATGGTATACGCCGCCCACGACGATGTCGGCTTTTATCACTCATCGAGGCGATGAACGGATCGTATAAAGCATCAGCAAGTCTGCCTGATGCAGCTATGATGGACAAGATATTGATAACACCGAAAAGCAGCAGTTGAGGTACCAATTGCACCAATCCGGCATTGGATGGCGGCAGGTAAAAATAAGGCAGCATCACGATAATAATATTTGTCATAATGCTCCAGCCTATCATCCCGCAGGCGTAGGCGAGTTCTTTTCCTAAGGTCAGTTTTTCGGCAGGCATTTACCGCAAGATGCGAATAAAAGCCAAAAGCGGAAAGCTTAAAGCAGAAAGATAATTCAAAAAGTTTTCTGCTTTGGTCTGTTAGTCTTTAGCCTACAAACCCGAAAAATAATCATATCCCTGTTCGGCCCAGTAATCGCGTGGTCGGCTGTTACTAAAGGTCATAGTGCCGATGCGTTTCAGGTTTTTGATGCCATACTTAACCGGGATGATCAGCCTTAAAGGCTGCCCGTGATTCCCGCTTAACAGCACATCGTTCATTTGATAGGCCAGCAAGGTTTGCGGGTGCATGGCACTGGGCATATCTATACCCACATAATATTGTTTATCAGGTGTTTCCAGCCCCACATACTGCAATTTTGCCTCAGCATCCAGTTTGTAATGCGCTATAAAATCGCTGAATTTTACCCCGGCCCAATGTTGTATCTGGTCCCACCCTTCCACGCATTTAAAATCGTAGGTTATCTCGGTCTTCGGCAGCGCCATGATCTCATCCAGTGACACCTGGAGTGTTTCGCCGTTGATCTTCTTTACCTGCAGTTTCCAGTTTTCGGGCGGCAGCTTACCTTCCGATCCGATGTCGCTGTTATGCCTGATGATCCTGGCTGCCATCTCCTTCGGATAAGTTTTCACCAGGTGATTTTCGTTAAAGGTAAGCCTCCTGAAAAATATTTCGGTTTTGTTTAGTGCCCGGCGCAAAGGTTTGCGTGCACCGGCAGTTATCCCCGCGGTTTCTTCCGGCGATTTATACAACCACCTCCATGCCCCATAGGCCCCCGCGGCGTATACGCCAAACAAGCCAAAGGATATGAAGGTCCGTCGTTTTATTTTCTGTTCAACAGAAAGTTCTTTCTCAGGCTTTTTCATCGTCGCTGCTTGTTTCAATTGCCGGTTTGGGTTGCTCCTCTACAACCTCGAAACCTGATATTACCGCCCTAAAATTGTTCCACCCCGCCAGGATAACCTGGATGATATGGATAAGGAAGAAGAAAACGTAACCTATCGTCAGCACAAAATGCCATATCCTGGCCAGGTGATACCCGCCGCATATCCACGCCAGGTAATAAAACTGGACCGGTTTATAAATGGCAAGCCCGGTGATAACCGAACCAAAACCCATTATGATAATGGCTGTATAAGCTATCCGCTGCGCCGCGTTGTATTTGCCCTGCGGCGGGGCCGTCTTCCGTATATGTAAATCGTGCAAAAGCACCAGCCAAGCTTCCCTGAACGAATGTTTGTTGGGCAACAAATAGCGCCATTCGCCCGATATGATGCTGTATAACACATAAAAGAAACCATTCAGCACAAAGAACCACATGAACAGGAAGTGGAAGGCCATGCCCTCGGCCAGCCTCTGGGGTATATGCAAAGCGCTATAAAACCATTCGGGAAAAAAACGGACAAAAGTATGTCCGAAAATGGTGACGCTGTATACATCGTTGGCCCAGTAGATCAGCATCCCGCTCCATATCATAATGGTAAGCACCGGGAAGTTGATCCAGTGTGTCCACCGCATAATTAAGGGGTGCTTTTCCTTGATTACTTTCATTGGTCTGGTTTATGGCTAAAGGTAACTATTCTTTATTTTGCTTTAGTGCTCATTGCCGAAGAAAACCCGGATCTCGCTGCAGCAGTAATTTCTCCGTTCGAGGTATTCTGAACAAACGCGATCACCTCGTACCCGTCTGCATTAAAACCGGCGGGCAAAGCTATACTAACGTTGCCGCTGTTATGCCCTGCAAGGTTCACATTTTGCAGTTTACGTACTATCTGCACATGCGATAGCGTACGCCCGCCGTTCTCACCCCGTTCAACCCTGGTTGTCGCATTTTTTTCGATCAGCGCCACCACCAGGGCCGCATTCGCAGGCGTGCCCGAAGCCTGGTATTGCAGTTCGGCTTTACCGTCGTTTTCGCGCAAGCCATTTAAGCTCAGTTCTGTTTTTGATGATCTTTGCAAATCACTCCCTATTGCTTCATGCAAGGTGCCGTTTTCAGAGCCGACAAATTCTTTTCTGCCATTTACAACAGCCTGTGGTGTATACACCGATGACAAATTAAGCCAGCGTGCATACTGCTGCTGCCTTGCCGAATAAGCCGCATCGCTAAATACATCCTTCCAGCCCAGGCGGTTCCAGTAATCCACGTGATAGGCCAGGATATAAACAGGTTTACCCGCAGTTTCTTTTTGAACACGCGCCACCAGGGCATCAGCCGGAGGGCAGCTCGAGCAGCCTTCCGAGGTAAACAGTTCAACTACTGCAAAGCCTTTATCGGCTTCTGTCTTTACTTTCAGGGTGTCTTTGTCTTTGATAACAATAAATGCCTCGGTTATCATGGCAGCAAACCCGAGGCTGGCTGCGATAATAAATATTTTAAATGAACTCATCTTTTTCATTGTTGTAAATTTGTTGGTGTTATGCTGGTTTAGACGGCATGCGACCCTTATCCTTACAATAATTGTCAATAAATTTTTTGAGCCGGCTCTTACCTTCCGGCTTTTTTTAAAATAAGCTGTAAGGTTTTAGATAAATTTACGACTAATCGGGCAACTCACATTAAAGTTAATGATAATTGAAAATAATCAACCCGACCCGCATAAATGGGTGGAGGCTCATGCCGACTATCTGTATGCATACGCGCGGGCACGAATAAACGACGATGAACTGGCGCGCGACCTTGTGCAGGAAACTTTCCTCGCAGCGCTCGAAAAGGTTAAAAATTTTGAGGGGCGAAGTTCCGAACGTACCTGGTTAACCGCGATTTTACGAAATAAGGTGATCGATGTCTATCGGAAAAAATCATCAGGACTGGTCAATATCGATGTAAAGCAGGCAGAGGAGGAACAGGCCGATTTTTTTGACGAAAATACCGGGCACTGGACCGCCGAGCGGGCGCCGCAACCGTTTGGTATAGAAGACAGCGACCCGCTGACCGCGAAGGAATTTAACCGCATTTTGATGCTTTGTATGCAAAAGCTGCCGGCGCTTTGGCTATCGGTGTTCACCATGAAGCATATTGACGAGGAAAGCACGGATACCATTTGTTCTGAGCTTAAATTGACCTCCTCAAACTTTTGGGTCATTATTCACCGCGCCAAACTTAACCTGAGGGCCTGCCTTCAAAAAAACTGGATATGACGATGGAAGGATTAAAAAAGATAACACATAACTGTAAGCATGCCACTTTCCTGATAGAAAAGAAACTGGTTGGACGCCTTAGCTTCCGCGAAAGGATCTTCCTGAAAATACATCTGATAGGCTGCGATGTGTGCAAACTGTATCAAAAACAAACCAACAGGATAAATGAAATGATACGCGAGCTTTTCAAAACTCGTACAACTGAGCCTACCAGGCTGGATGAAAATTTCAAAAAAGAACTGCAGGACCGTATCGAAGAAGAATTAAATAAAAATTGAATATAACTCCTGAACAGCGCCGCCTGTCAGTTTGATCCAATGCAACCCGTTGCTACCTGTTAACGGCACTGAATTTAGCGACCATATACATGAAAAGGCCATTTGTACCTGTAACTATTACTGCTGTCATTTTATTAATTTCATTATCCGGTCAAAGTTCCGGGCAAGAAAAGCCGGGGCTCCGGTTTAGGGCCATCGCTTTTGACTATTTCGTAATTTTTGATCAAAACTCCATTATTCCGGAAACCGATAAAGCTTTCCCCGGCAAGGGCGCTGAATTTGCGCGGATGTGGCGCAGCAAACAGTTCGATTATTGCTTTTTGCAGTCGATAACCCACCAGCATACCGATTTTTTCAGGGTGACGGAGGATGCATTGATCTACACAGCAAAAGCGCTGAACCTTCCGCTGCCCGATGAAACGCGTAAACGGTTAATGAATGCTTATCTAATGCTAAAGCCGTGGCCCGATGCCGTAACCGCTCTACGCCGGCTGAAAGCGTCGGGTATCCGGATCATTACCATTTCGAATTTTACCCGTAACATGCTTAAGGCAAATGCAACCGCGGCGGGTATCGCCGACCTGTTTGATGATCTGATAAGCACCGAAGAAAATGACACCTATAAGCCCGAGCCGAAAGCTTATGAGTTGGGAATGAAAACAACAGGCCTTAAAAAGGAAGAGATCATCTTCGCCGCATTTGGCGGATGGGATGCCTACGGGGCAAAAAGCTTCGGCTATACCACCTATTGGGTAAACCGCTTTAATTTACCCGCAGAAGAACTGGGTGTAAAAGCCGATCAAACATCAACCGGTATGGACGGGTTGTTGACATTCGTATTCGGCAATCAATAGACTGCCACCGGAACATCATCCCGTCGCGATGTGAAACCGGCTATCATTTCAAGGCAAAAAAAATTAAAATTCTTTTGTAAGGTTTAAAAGTGATGCCCGACAAAGGGGTAAATCATTACTTAAAAACTAAAAAAACAACAGTATGAAATCGACTATTTCAAAAGTGGCAGTTGCCGCTATTATCGCATCATTTTTTGCCGTTAGCGTACAGGCAGGCCCAACTCACACTGCCGCTGCTGATACCGGCAAAATGAAAAAAATGGATAAGATGGGCAAAATGGACCATAAGATGGACAAAATGGAAAAAAAGAAAATGAGCAAGATGAAGAAGGATAAGATGGGCAAAGACACAACAAAAATGTGAGTTGTTTTTTGTTTTTTATGGGGAGAGGAGTGCTTAATCCTCTCCTTTTTTTAACTATCCACGACTAATTTTTATGAGGAAATATATACTGATTATACTTACGAGCTTATTTGCTTTACAGGTTTCGGCTCAAAACGGCCTTCAAAAAGGTGCGGACGCGCCAACGTTTAGCGCTAAAGACAACAACGGCAAAACTGTCGACCTGAAGGCTATTCTTAAGTCGCACAAAGCGGTTGTGCTGTTCTTTTACCGCGGCCAATGGTGCCCGTACTGCAATAAATACATTCAAAAGCTGCAGGATTCGCTGGAATATCTTACCGGTAAAGGCGCTTACGTTATTGGCGTAACACCCGAGACAAGCGAAAACATTAACAAAACCGTCGAAAAAACAAGTGCCTCTTTTTCTATTATACAGGATAAGGGATATAAAATAATGAAGGATTACGATGTGAACTATACCGTTGATGCCGATCTCTATTCAAAATTGAAAGGCTATGGTGCCGACCTGGAAAAGAACAACGGTAATACCGACCATATTCTTCCGGTACCGGCAACCTATGTAATTGGCAAAAACGGGAAATTGATCTTTGTTCACTTCGATAAAAATTATACCAAAAGAACGTCTGTAAGCGAGTTATTGACCGCCATCCAGGGTTCATAAGAAAATAGGGTTTATTTTGGTTTAGAATGAAAGTGTGGATATTTTTATGCCACACTTTTTTTATGCTTCTAATAAAATAAATGCTTGCCTTGTTCCGGTTAAATCCCTTCAATATACAATTCCTGGTTGGTGAAGCCGCCGAGTTCCTGCGGGTTATGGCTAACTATCATTACCGTTGTTCCCTGTTCATTCCAAATCGCCCGTAATTCTTTGATCAGGATCCTCCGCATTTCCGGGTCGAGTGCCGAGAATGGTTCGTCCATCAGTAACAGTTTGGGCTTGGTTGCGAGGGCCCGCAAAATAGCCAGCCTTTGCTGCTGTCCGCCCGAAAGGTACTCAGGCTTATGATCGGCAAAGGTTTCCAGCTTACCTATCCGCAGCAATCGTGCTATCCAGCTATCGTTCGGGCTTGCATACCGCAAATGTTCCAGCACGGTCATGTTGGGGAACAGGGCATAATTCTGGAACACAAAACCTACTTTCCGTTTTTTGGGTGACAGGTTTATCCGGGCATCTGTATCCACCCAAACGGCATCGCCGAACGTGATCTTCCCCTTTTCAGGCCCGATGAGCCCGGCGATCACCTTTAGAAACGTGGTTTTGCCCGCGCCCGACGGCCCGTAAATTTTGGTGATACTGCCCACCGGAAACTGCCGGGCAATTTTCAACACCTGCTGTCCTTTGTAAGCCTTCAGCTTTTTCTCTATGTCGACTGTGATCATTCCAGCGGGCTTTTGGCTTTATATTTATTGAAAACAAAAACGGCTATTACCATCACAAACGTAATGCTAAAAAGGATGAGCGAGTAAATATTTGCCGAATGATAATCCATGTTCTCCACCGAATCATAAACGGCTATAGATGCCACCCTGGTAACCCCCGGTATATTACCGCCTATCATCAGCACTACGCCAAATTCGCCCAGGGTATGGGCAAAGGTAAGGATGGCAGCCGTCCATACCGAAGCACGGATATTGGGCAACAGGATATTGACAAAAGTTTGCCAGTCGGTGTCTCCAAGTGTATATGACGCTTCGGAAAGTGATCCGGGCAGTTGTTGCAAAGCTGATTTGATGGGACCGATCATAAACGGCAGGCTGTAAATGGCAGAGGCCAGCACCAAACCCTGGAAGGAAAATACCAACTGCAGATCGAACGTGTTATGCAGCCACTTGCCAATGCCGTGCTGCGGGCTAAAGGCCAGCAGCAGGTAAAAACCCAGCACAGATGGCGGCAGCACCAGCGGCATGGTAATGATAGCCTCGATGATGATCTTGAATATCGAACGTCTTTTAGATAACCAGTAAGCTAAGGGCAACCCGATGATCAGCAACACCAAAGTGGTGATAGCAGCCAGTTTGAGCGTAAGCCATATCGGGGTTAGATCCATTTAAGTCAAAAATAAATTCAGGTGTTTATTTATACCCGTACTCCTTCAATATCTTTTTCGCTTCGGGGCTCATCATGTATTGATAAAACTTTTCTGCATTAGCAGCTTCTTTGGACGCTTTAATAAGGATCATTCCCTGTTTTATCGGCTCATAGAACCCGGGGTTAATGGCCTGCCAGTATAGTTTTTTCTTGCCTTCCAAATCCTTGATCAGCGCACGTGTGGTAAAACCAGCATCAACCACTCCGGTAGTAATATAGGTATTTACCTGCGCAATGCTTTCGCCCGAAACTATTTTTGACTGCACATCATCTAAAATTCCTTTCTTTTTCAAGGCTTCTTCCGCCGCTTTGCCGTAAGGCGCTATTTTGGGGTTTGCTATCGCGATCTTCTTTACACGGGGGCTCAACAGTTCGCGCTCCCAATTTTCAAAGCCTATATCCTGGGTGCTGCAAATGATAAGGCTGCCGTAGGCATATACCGCTGGTTCTTTTGCGGCAAAACCTTCGTTATATAGTGTTTCGGGGAAGGTCATATCGGCCGATAAAAATACATCGAAAGGCGCACCGTTTTTGATCTGTGCCGACAGGTTGCCCGATGAACCCACGATCGGCTGAATTTCAATGCCTGTTTTTGCCTTAAAATCCTTTTGCAATACTTTTATAACGCCTTGAAGGTTTGCTGCTACCGCTACTTTGATGGTTTGTGCAAGTGACGGGATGGACAGTAAGAAGCTTAATATAAGGGTTAGGGCTATGCCTTTTATTCGTTTGGCTGAAACTTTCTTTTTCATGATTATTGGTGTAGGGGCATTAATTCCGCTTAAAATTATACCATCGCGCCAGCAATCACAACTAATAATTTATTTTTAATACTGTATTTTATACACTAAGTGGATAATAATACTATCTTAGCTTTTGCAAATATCATTTTGCCCAAGGCAATTATAACCTAATAGTATTTATTATGAAGAAGAACATACTTGCAGTTGTGTTTTTTGCACTGCTGCTGCCTTTTTGCATAAAGGCGCAACCGGGCTTCATCACCGTTAAGGGTAAAGACGTCATCGGGCCCGATGGCAAGCCATTCATCATGCGGGGCACTAACCTGGGTAACTGGCTCATACCCGAAGGGTATATGTTCAAATTCGACAAAACAAATTCGCCCAGGCTTATCAACGAAGCGATAACCGAGCTGATAGGGCCTGGCGAAGCCAAAAAATTCTGGGAGAAATACCTGCACAACTATATTACCGAAGGTGATATTCATTACCTGAAAAGCATCGGCGTAAATTCCATCCGAATACCTTTTAATTACCGCCTTTTTACCAGTGAAGATTATCTTGGGGCCAACGACCCCAACAGGGGTTTTGAACTGATCGATCCTGTCATTAGCTGGTGTAAAAAAGAGGGTATTTACGTGATATTGGATATGCATGCGGCGCCCGGCGGACAGACCGGCGATAATATTGACGACGGATACGGCTATCCATTCCTGTTCAAAAGTGAAGCCAGCCAAAAGCAGTGTGCCGAAATTTGGGCCCGCATTGCCGGTCATTATAAAAATGAGCCTATCATAATTGGATACGACCTGCTGAATGAACCTATTGCCACTTATTTTGACGCCGGCGATTTTAATCCTTCGCTCGAACCCGTTTATAAATTGATAACAGCTGCTATCCGCACCGTGGATAAGAATCATATCGTGATACTGGGCGGCGCGCAATGGGACAGCAATTTTAAACCTTTTGGGCCACCGTTCGATGCAAAACTCATTTACCAGTTCCATAAATACTGGACCGACCCTACCAAAGCCGTCATACAGGATTATATCGACTTCAGGGATAAATACAATGTGCCCATTTACTGCGGCGAAACAGGCGAAAACAAGGACGAATGGGTAAAGCAGTTTAAAGATGTGCTGGAGCAAAACAACATTGGCTGGCACTATTGGCCATACAAAAAAATGGAGAACCTGAGCGGCTTCGTCACCTTTGACAAGCCAGCCAATTATGATAAGATCATTGAATACGCTGCAAAACAACGAAGCAGCTTTGAAGATATACGCAAAGTTGGCCCGGTAGACCGCGAACAGGTAAAAAAAGCGTTGTATGATTTTATAGAGAACAGCCGCTTTGAACACTGCCGCGTTAACAAAGGCTACGTTGGCGCGCTCGGCTTTAAGACCAATTGACTTGAATATTCGTAAATAACAGAACATTTCAACTTTATGAGAACATCCATACTCAAAAAAACTATCCTTCCGGCATTGGCCATCATCCCTGGCATTATCGGGCTGTATTCGTGCAGCAAATCAAAATCGGACCCGTCGAATAACGTCATTATAAAAACGGATACGACGGTAAAACCTGTGTATGCATTGGTGTGGTCGGATGAGTTCGACGAGGCGAATATCGATGATACCAAATGGGGTTTTGACCTCGGTAATCTCGGCGTGAATAACGAAAAAGAATTTTACCAGGCTAAAAATGCTTCGATAAGTAATGGCAACCTGGTTATTACCGCCAATAAGGAACTGGTTTCGGGCCAGCCCTACACCTCTGCGCGCATGAAAACCCAGGACAAGTTTTCCATGACCTACGGACGCATCGAAGCGCGTATAAAAATGCCAATGGGACAGGGTATGTGGCCGGCATTCTGGATGCTTGGTGCCAACATCAACACGGTTTCGTGGCCAACCTGTGGCGAACTGGACATTATGGAGCATATTAATGCCACCAACGTGATATACGGAACCATGCACTGGAACGGCGGCAGCGGCCACGTATCGTACGGCAGTACCACCATGACAACACCGGCCGATTACCATGTGTATGCCATTGAATGGGACGCCAAACAGATCCGCTGGTATGTTGACAATACGCTTTATCAAACCGGCAATATTTTGGGCAACATCAACAACACCGGCGCTTTCCATTTGCCTTTCTTCATCCTGTTGAACCTTGCGGTAGGCGGCGATTTCCCCGGAGCCGCGGTTGATGAAAGCATTTTACCGGCAAGTATGTATGTAGACTACGTACGGGTGTACAAGCAAACGAATTAATTTACTCCAAAAAATAAAATTGTCAGTTATACGGTTTTTATTTAGTTTCGAAATCACGAATCGCTAACTGTAAACCCTTTACTGATGAAACTGCGCGCCCTGCTATCGCTTTGTTTATTTTTTGCCTGCACAATTGCCCTTGCACAAAACACAAAGGTTTATCATGTAAAATCGCCTGACGGGAAAATTGACCTGATGGTCTCGGTCGGAAAAACCATCGAATGGTCGGTAAAGCACGAGGATACCGAAGTAATATTGCCTTCGGAGGTATCGCTTACCCTGGGCGACGGTATGGTTTTCGGCGATGATGTGAAAGTGAAGGATGCAAAGCCATCGTCCGGTAACCAGGTTATTAATACCCCCCTGTATAAAAAAGATAAAATTACTGACAACTATAACCAGCTGACGTTAACCTTCAGAAATGATTATGGGATGATCTTCAGGGCCTATGACGACGGCGCTGCCTATCGTTTCTTTACTTCAAAAGCTTACGAGATAACCATAGCGAACGAGGAGGCTAATTTTAATTTTAAAGATGATGACAAAGCCTACCTTCCTTTTGTGAACGATTATCGTCACCACGATAAATTCAACACTTCATTCGAGGCCCTGTATGATAGGCTGAACATTTCGGCGATAAAAAAAGATACGCTTGCATTTATGCCGGTACTGGTTGACCTGGGTAATGGTAAAAAAGCGGCGTTACTGGAGGGCGACCTGCAGGATTACCCGGGCATGTACCTGACGCCGGGCACTACCGGCCATAACCTGCATGGGGTATTTGCACCTTACCCGACAAAGGAAGAGTTGAGCAATATTAATTACGTAGTGGACGAGCGCGCCGATTATATCGCCAAAACAAAGGGTATCCACACCTTCCCGTGGCGGGTGGTGGTCATCAGTACGGAGGATAAACAATTAGCGAATAACGACATGATGCGCAGGCTGGCCGAACCTTCGAAAATTGCCGACCTGTCGTGGATAAAACCGGGCAAGGTTGCCTGGGACTGGTGGAACGACTGGAACATATCGCACGTTAATTTTAAGGCCGGTATTAATGTGCCTACTTACAAATATTACATTGATTTTGCGGCAGCAAATAAACTGGAATATATCATTATCGATGAAGGCTGGTCGGACGACCACGACCTGACCAAAACCAAGCTGGATATACAACAGATAGTGGATTATGGCAAACAAAAGGGCGTGGGCGTTATTTTATGGTCGACCTGGTATGCCATTACCCGCGACGCTGACGGCTTGTTTGCCAAATTTGCGCAAATGGGCGTAAAAGGGTTCAAGATAGATTTCATTGACCGCGATGACCAGAAAATGGTGAGTTCACTTTATGATCTTGCTGAAAAAGCTGCAAAAAATCATTTGCTGGTCGATTACCATGGCATGTACAAGCCATCGGGGCTGATGACCACCTGGCCCAACGTGATCAATTGCGAAGGTGTTAAAGGCATGGAGAACGAGAAATGGGGTGTTAAGGACCACCCGGGCTACGACGTAAGCATACCCTTTATACGCATGATGGCCGGGCCAATGGACTATACCCCCGGTGCAATGCGCAATGCTACCAAAGAATCTATCCGCCCCATAAACAGCAACCCGATGGCGCAGGGTACGCGCTGCCACCAGCTTGCCATGTATACCATATTTGAAGCGCCCCTGCAAATGCTGTCTGACAATCCTACGGCCTACATGAAGGAGCAGGAAAGCACCGATTTTATTGCAAAGGTCCCTACGGTGTTCGATGAGACCGTGGCGCTGGATGGCAAGGTTGGCGAATTCGTCAGCATCGCGCGGCGTAAGGGTACAACCTGGTATGCCGGCTCGATGAGCAACTGGACAGCACGGGAAACCAGCATCGATCTTTCCTTTTTAGGCGATGGCACTTATAAGGCGACCATATTTGAAGATGGCATCAATGCCGACC
This sequence comes from Mucilaginibacter ginsenosidivorans, assembly GCF_007971025.1. Lineage (NCBI taxonomy): Bacteria > Pseudomonadati > Bacteroidota > Sphingobacteriia > Sphingobacteriales > Sphingobacteriaceae > Mucilaginibacter > Mucilaginibacter ginsenosidivorans. The sequence continues at coordinate 349,545 of NZ_CP042436.1, forward strand.
GCGATGCGACGGATTATGTGAAGAAGGAAATTACAGTAACTTCAAAAGATAAGCTGAAAGTTCAGTTAGCCTCGGGCGGTGGCTGGGCAGCGAGGTTTGAAAAACAGTAGGGCTGGCTTTTAATGAATATCGAACACCGAATTTCGAATAATGAAGTTTTGATCATACATCATGCTGAGCTTCAAAAATTCAATTTTGAATTCACCTTATAGACAGGGGGCTTAGAATTTCAAGTTCGCCTTTAGCCATTGCTGCACCTCTTCCTGGGTATTTACATCGGCGGGCATTTTGTCGTGGATCAATTTTTCCATTTTATTGCCCGTGTTTGAAAAGCGGTAATCCCAAAGCGCCATTAGCCTGTTGATGAGATATACAACTTCATTCCCTTCCGCCTTATCAAAAAGGGTATTGTCGGGCTTGCCGTTCGTGCGCGGGTCGTTGGGCACATAGGTACTCCATTTATAGTCGCTGTAGAATAGGTTACGTCTTGAAAAGAGTATCATAGGCTGCGGATTTTTCTAAAGGTAGTTATAATATATGGGTTGGCAGTTTTTAGTTGACCCGACATGACCGCTACTGCAAACCGGTAATTGCAAAATGGTCTAAAAACAGCAAAGCCCCTGATGGGCAGGGGTCTTTACTAACCAATTATAAACCTAAATTATGAGAAGGGCTGTAGGAGAAGGAGTCGAACCTTCACGAAGTGCTTATTCTCATTGCTGAGAGTTTCGCAAACTCTTCGCCACCGCGACAAGGAGGTGTGTCTGCCATAAATTTCACCATCCTACAGTATATTAAGTCTAAAGTTCTGAGTCTTGAGTCTGAAGTCAATTTTTGACTTTCGACTTCGGGCTTAAGACTTAGGGCTCAAACTTAGCTGTTGGGGAAGGGGTCGAACCTTCAAGGAGTGGTTGGTCAGCCGAAACTGATTTCCCATGCTCTCCGCCACCGGGACAAGGAGGTGTGTCTGCCATAAATTTCACCACCCAACATTGTTTTTATAAATAAAAGAACAGCAAGCATTATCCATTTGCTTATTACAAATCTAACAGGACTATCAATTTCTTGCAAATATTTCAATAATATATTTGCATTTTTAATTTTATTTTAATTAAACTTGTATTTGAATACCGAAATTCAAATTTATGTCCCACAGAAAAGCTCAAAATTTAGAAATTGATAATCTCGACATCCAGATTTTGTCGATTTTAATGAAAAATGCGACCACTCCGTACACCGAAATTGCCAAGGAATTGATAGTTTCTGGCGGAACGATACACGTTCGCATGAAAAAATTAGAAGAAATGGGTGTCATCAAAGGTGCGAGCCTGGAGGTGGATCCACAGAAGCTGGGATACGATATTACCGCGTTTTTGGGCATTTATTTAGAAAAAGGATCGCAGTACCACGAGGCTGTGAAACAGCTTAAAGCAGTCAAGGAAATTGTCGAACTTCATTACACAACCGGCAGCTACAGCATTTTCGCAAAAATAGTATGTCATGACACTAACCACCTGCGCGAAGTGCTGAACGAGCATATCCAGAGCGTGAAGGGCATCCAGCGTACCGAAACCTTTATATCACTGGAGGAAAGCATTCGCAGGCAGATAACTTTGGAATAATTTTCCTTGTAACCCTTACCAACTGTCATTTCGACGAGGCACGAGGAGAAATCTTATACAAGCGACTGAAAACCATTGCAAATTGTTTAAGATTTCTCTCTTCGTTCGAAATGACATGATGTTTATTTAATTCTACTTGAATTTCCCCTTCAGGGCAGCCAGCTTTAAAGCCATATCCGTCTCCGGTTGTTCCTGCTGTCTTTTAGGCTGATTATGAACAGGTTTATACTGCGGCCTTTGTTGTGGTTGCTGACGTGGTTCATTAGCTTTCATGGATAAGGATATCCGTTTTCGATTAACATCCACTTCGGTTACAGTCACTTCAACGTTTTGATGAACTTTGAGAACCTCGTTCGGGTCCTTAATAAAACGGTTAGTGATCTGGCTCAAGTGCACCAGCCCATCCTGGTGAACGCCAATATCCACAAAAGCGCCAAAATTGGTGATATTGGTTACGATCCCCGGCAGTTTCATGCCAATCTTCAGGTCACCTATCTCGTTAACCCCTTCCGTAAAACTGAATGCCTCAAACTGTTCGCGCGGGTCGCGACCGGGTTTGGCCAGTTCGGCCATAATATCATTCAGTGTAGGTAAACCCACAGTTTCGCTTACATATTTTTGCAGCGGGATGCTTTTACGAAGCTGGCTATCGCTCATCAGGTCCTTTACCGAACATTTGATATCTTTCGCCATTTGCTCCACCAAAGCATATCGCTCAGGGTGAACCGCACTTGCATCCAACGGGTTTTCGGCCCCGTTGATGCGGAGGAAACCTGCCGCCTGCTCAAAAGCTTTATCGCCTAAACGTGCGACTTTCTTTAGTTGATCGCGGCGTTTAAAGGCGCCATTGGCGTTCCGGTGGTCGACAATATTTTGCGCTAATTGCGGCCCCAGGCCCGAAACGTAGGCCAGTATCTGTTTCGATGCCGTGTTCAGCTCCACTCCCACCGCATTTACGCAGCTGATAACAGTATCATCCAGTGAGGTTTGCAGTTTGTTCTGGTCCACATCGTGCTGGTATTGTCCCACGCCAATGGATTTCGGGTCGATCTTTACCAGTTCAGCCAGGGGGTCCATTAACCGGCGGCCGATAGAGACTGCGCCGCGTACGGTCACATCCTTGTCGGGGAACTCCTCCCTTGCCGCTTCTGATGCTGAATAAATGGACGCCCCGCTTTCGTTCACCATTACGATAGTCGCGCCTGGCAAATTCAAATGGCGCACAAAAAGTTCGGTTTCCCTTCCGGCCGTGCCATTGCCAATGGCGATGGCTTCTATGTTATATTTTTCGAAAATATGCCGGGTTGTTTTCTCAGCCTCCTTTGCATTGCCGGCGCCGGTGTGCGGGAATATGGCTGTGTACTCCAGCAGTTTACCCTGCTCATCAAGGCATACCACTTTGCAGCCGGTACGGAAACCCGGGTCAATGGCCATGATCCTTTTCTGCCCCAGTGGCGCCGACATCAGCAACTGCCGCGCATTCTCTGCGAACACCCGTATCGCCTCTTCATCTGCGCTTTTCTTGGTGAACAAGCGTATCTCCGTTTCCATCGATGGTTTAAGCAGGCGTTTATAACCGTCGGTTATCGCCAGCTTTACCTGCTGCGAGGCCGCATTATAAGCCGTGACAAATTGCTGCTCCAGCAGGCTGATGGCATCATCCTCTGGCGGCTGGATATCCAGCCAGAGTATCTCTTCCTTTTCGCCCCGGCGCATAGCCAGCACCCGGTGCGAAGGGGCCGTTTTCACCGGCTCCGACCAGTCGAAATAGTCTTTATATTTTATCCCGGCTTCTTCCTTGCCTGTTATCACTTTTGATTGAAAAGTGCCTTTCGTTAAAAATAGCTGCCGCATTTTGGCGCGGGTTTCGGCATGTTCGCTTATGTATTCGGCAATAATATCCCGCGCACCAGCTAAAGCTTCCTCCGCCGATGCAACGCCTTTTTCCTCATCAATAAATTTAGCCGCCTCTTCTTCCGGGTCTATCCTGGTTTGCGCTAATATCAGATCGGCCAAAGGCTGCAAACCTTTTTCCCGGGCGGCAATTGCGCGTGTTTTTCGCTTGGGTCGATAGGGAAGATAAATATCTTCTAAAGCCACCATTGTTTCCGCCTCATTCACCAGCTTTTCGAGCTCGGGCGTTAGTTTACCCATTTCGGTCAGCGATTTCAGGATTGCATCGCGGCGTTTATCCAGTTCACGCAACTGCAGCACCCGGTCGCGGATGGCAGCCACCCGAACTTCATCCAAACTGCCGGTCATTTCCTTTCGGTAGCGGGAAATAAAAGGGACGGTTGCACCTTCGTCCAGCAACGCAGCCGTGGTGCTTACCTGCTTTTCGGTGATGGAGAGCTCAGTGGCTATTTTTTTATAATGACTGGTCATAAAATTCAAATAAGGATTGCGAAGTTGGTATTCTTTGGCGGAAATAGGAAATGGTGTTTAAAAGTAATTTTTGGCAATAAGTCGTCCAGATGGTAAAATTCTGTCACCTTATTCTCATTTAAAAACGGGCTGTTGCCGCTGCCCGCTGCACCATTTTGTTTTTACAAGCTTATTGTGCAAATTTGCACTGCTTATAGAGAAAGACGGAGGGATTAGACCCTGCGATGTCTTAGCAACCTGTGCTTACAAGGTGCTACGTTCTACTTGCCCGCCTCAAAAATGGGTAAGACAGATAAGCGAAGGTCAACATTATACCCGGCCTTTCGTTATAAGCTTGGTTATAGGATTACACCGATTTTTGTTTGATTGCACCGATTATCAGTGGAATCAGAGCGTAATCGGCGGAATCACAAAAAACTATATCGGTGGAATCACAAAATGGATATTAGAAAAGAGCTACAAAAACGCATACTGGTTATTGACGGCGCAATGGGTACCATGATACAGCGGTACCAATTGACCGAGGAGGATTTTCGTGGCGAGCGTTTTAAAAACCACCCTTCTGACCTTAAAGGCAATAATGACCTGCTCAACATCACACGCCCGGATGTGATCAAAGCGATCCATAAAGAATATTTGGACGCCGGTGCGGATATTATCGAAACCAATACCTTCAGCACGCAACGGATATCGCTTGCCGATTATCACATGGAGGACCTGGCTTACGAGCTAAGTTATGAAGGTGCAAAGCTTGCCCGCGAAGCTGTTGATGAATATAACACCGAACACCCGGGCAAGCCCCGCTTTGTTGCGGGGGCAGTAGGCCCCACTAACAGGACGGCTTCCATGTCGCCCGATGTGAACGACCCCGGGTATCGCGCCGTTACATTTGACGACCTGGCCGAAGCTTATTATGAGCAGGTACGTGGCTTGGTCGACGGCGGTTCGGACATCTTACTGATCGAAACTATTTTTGATACACTCAATGCAAAAGCAGCCCTATTCGCTATAAAACGTTACGAAAACGAATGTATGGCAGCCGGCAAAGATCACCCGGCTTTCAGGAATACAGGCGGCATCATGATATCGGGTACCATTACGGATGCTTCCGGCCGTACGCTCTCGGGGCAAACGGTTGAGGCATTCTGGAATTCGGTTCGCCATGGCAATTTATTATCTGTCGGGCTCAACTGCGCTTTAGGCGCCAAAGAAATGCGCCCGCACCTGGAAGAGTTGTCGGCAAAAGCTGACGTTTTTATCTCCGCCTATCCCAATGCCGGTTTACCCAATGAGTTTGGCGGTTACGATGAAATGCCGCATGAGACCGCGCACTTTATCGAGGATTTTATCGGATCGGGCATGGTTAATATCGTTGGCGGATGCTGCGGCACCACTCCCGATCACATCCGTCACATTGCCGAAAAAGCTGCAAAGGGCGCGCCCCGCGAGGTACCCCAAACCGAGCCTTATTTAAGGCTCAGCGGTTTGGAATCTGTTATCCTGACACCCGAAACCAATTTCGCCAACATAGGCGAGCGTACCAATATTACCGGTTCGCCTAAATTCTCGAAGCTTATACTGGCCGAAGATTATGAAGGCGCGCTAACCGTTGCCCGCCAGCAGGTAGAGGGCGGCGCCCAGGTCATCGATGTGAACATGGACGAGGGGATGATCGATTCGGAAGCGGCGATGGTGAAGTTTTTGAACCTGATCGCGTCCGAACCTGATATCGCCAAATTGCCCATCATGGTCGATTCATCCAAATGGACCGTTATCGAAGCCGGGTTGAAATGTTTGCAGGGCAAAGGCATAGTAAACTCGATATCGCTGAAAGAGGGGGAAGAAAAATTTAAGGACCAGGCCCGTAAAATATTAAGCTACGGCGCGGCCGTGGTGGTGATGGCTTTTGACGAACAAGGCCAGGCCGATTCATTGGCCCGCCGTATCGAGATCTGCAAGCGCAGCTATGATATACTGGTGAACGAGCTTAATTTTCCACCGCAGGACATTATTTTCGACCCGAACATATTGACGGTTGCTACCGGCTTAGAGGAGCACAACAACTATGCAGTTGACTTTATTGAGGCTACCCGCTGGATAAAACAAAACCTGCCGCTGGCCAAAGTAAGCGGGGGAGTAAGTAATATTTCGTTCTCGTTCCGCGGTAACAATACTGTGCGCGAGGCTATGCACTCGGCGTTTCTTTACCATGCTATCAAAGCTGGCCTGGATATGGGCATTGTGAACGCAGGTATGCTGGAAGTTTACGAAGAGATACCGAAAGACCTGCTTGAAAAGGTAGAAGATGTGCTGCTTAACCGCCGCCCTGATGCTACCGAGCGATTGGTAGAGTTTGCAGATACCATCAAATCAAAAGGCAAAGAGATCGTTCGCGATGAAGAATGGCGCAAGGGAACGGTTGAAGAACGCTTGTCACATGCTTTAGTAAAAGGCATTATTGAATATTTGGATGACGACGTGGAAGAGGCACGTTTAAAATTTGCCAAGCCATTGGAAGTAATTGAAGGTCCGCTGATGGATGGCATGAACGTGGTAGGCGACCTGTTTGGTTCGGGTAAGATGTTTTTACCGCAGGTGGTAAAATCGGCCCGGGTAATGAAAAAGGCGGTTGCTTATTTACTGCCTTTTATTGAACTGGAAAAGCAGCGTGTGATAGATGCCGGCGAGGACAGTAGCGGCAGCCGTGCCAATGCAGGCAAGGTATTAATGGCCACCGTTAAAGGCGATGTGCACGATATCGGCAAAAATATAGTGGGTGTGGTACTGGCCTGTAATAATTTCGAGGTGATAGACCTTGGGGTAATGGTTCCTGCACAGCGGATCATTGAAGAGGCAAGGAAACACCAGGTGGATATTATAGGATTAAGCGGACTGATCACGCCATCGTTAGATGAAATGGTTCACTTTGCCAAAGAAATGGACCGCGAAGGCTTTAATATTCCGCTGATTATTGGCGGGGCGACAACCTCGCGGATACATGCGGCCGTAAAGGTTGCACCCAACTACCAGCATGGCGTGGTACACGTGCTTGACGCTTCGCGAAGTGTTACGGTTTGCAGTAATTTGATGAACCGCGACACCCGTGACAGTTACATCCAAAGCATAAAAGATGAGTATGAAAAGGCCCGCGAGGCACATTTGAACAAACGTTCGGATAAGCGCTTTGTGAGCATTGATGATGCCCGGAAATCAAAAATGGAGATCAACCTGAATGGGGCGATGCCGGCAAGGCCAACGTTCACGGGCACAAAAGTAATAGAGGCCTATCCGTTGGAGGAACTGGTGCCTTATATCGATTGGACGCCGTTTTTCCATACCTGGGAACTGCGTGGCAGTTATCCTAAAATATTTGATGATAAGTTTGTCGGCACAGAGGCCAAAAAGCTATTCGATGACGCCCAGGCATTATTGAAAAAGATCGTCAGCGAAAAACTGCTGCAGGCAAACGGCGTTATCGGTTTCTGGCCTGCCGCAAGCGTTGGCGACGATATTGAATTATATACCGACGAAAGCCGCAAGCAACTGCTTACACGCATTCATACCTTGCGCCAACAGGCCGAAAAGGTAAAGGGCGAACCCTATTATGCTTTGGCCGATTTTATCGCATCAAAAGAAAGCGGAATACCTGATTACTTTGGAGGCTTTGCCGTAACAGCAGGCATAGGCTGCGACGAACTGGTGGCGCAGTTTGAAAAGGATCATGACGATTATAACAGCATCATGGCTAAAGCATTAGCCGACCGTTTGGCCGAGGCCTTTGCCGAAAAAATGCACGAGCTGGTGCGTCGCGAATATTGGGGTTATGCAAAAGACGAGGTTTTGAGCAACGAGGACTTGATAAAAGAACAATACCAGGGCATACGTCCGGCACCAGGTTATCCAGCCTGCCCGGATCATACTGAAAAGACAACACTGTTCGATTTGCTGAAGGCTGAAGATAACGCACACATGCACCTGACCGAAAGCCTGGCCATGACACCGGCGGCATCCGTAAGCGGGTTCTATTTTGCGCATCCGCAGGCACGGTATTTTGGCTTAGGAAAAATAAGCAAGGATCAAATTGAAGACTACGCCAAGCGGAAGAATATGTCCGTGGAAACAGTGGAACGCTGGCTGGGGCCGAATATAAATTATTAGTAGCAGTAGCAGTGTAAAGTAGCAGTTAGTACCTTTGAAAAATGACAGGAAGTTTTAGGGAACTTAAAGTTTATCAGTTGGCTTTTCAAGGAGCCCGCGACGTGCGAATACTTACATTTAAGTTTCCCAAAGAGGAAACATATTCGTTGGTCGACCAAATCAGAAGGTCTTCAAGATCTGTGTGTATCAATATTGGTGAAGGCTACCGTAAAAGAATTTATCCCAAACATTTTGCTTCAAAAATGACAGATGCAGATGGGGAAGCTACCGAAACATCTATCTGGCTCGATTTCGCATTGGATTGTGAGTATATCAACCAAAACGAGCATGCCACACTACAAGCAAAATATAATGAAATAGGTCGTATGCTAAATTCAATGGCCTTAAATCCTGAAAAATTCACACCTAAAAATCAAACTGCTACTGCTACTACCACTGCTACTAAAAAATGAAAATAACCGAGCATATTAACGCTGCCAAAGGCAAAACACTTTTCTCGTTCGAGCTGCTGCCGCCGATAAAAGGCAACAGTATCCAAAGCATCTATAATGCTATAGACCCGCTGATGGAGTTTAACCCGCCGTTTATTGATGTTACCTATCATCGCGAGGATTATATATATAAGCAGCATGAGAATGGTTTGTTAGAGAAAGTATCTTACCGTAAACGCCCGGGCACGGTAGCCATCTGCGCGGCCATTATGAACAAGTACAAGGTTGACGCTGTGCCGCATCTTATTTGCGGTGGCTTCACGAGGGAGGAGACCGAGAACGCGCTGATAGACCTGCAGTTTTTGGGTATAGATAATGTACTGGTTTTGCGAGGCGACGCCCGTATGGCCGATTCGGGTTTTATCCCGACTCCGGGCGGTCATTCATACGCTACCGACCTGCTGCAGCAAGTTGTGAACATGAACAGCGGTAAATATCTTTATGAGGATCATGAAGTGGTCAATGCCGATTTCTGCATTGGTGTGGCAGGTTATCCTGAAAAGCATTTCGAGGCCCCGAATCTTAAAACCGACTTTCGCTATTTAAAACAAAAAATAGACATGGGCGCCAATTTTATTGTTACCCAAATGTTTTTTGATAACAACAAATACAAGGAATTCGTGACACTCTGCCGCGAGAGCGGTATCAATGTGCCTATCATACCGGGCCTGAAGCCGATCACCTCGTCAAAGCAACTGATCAGCCTGCCAAAAATATTTCACATCGATATACCGGAGGATCTGAGCGACCTTATTCACAACTGCAAATCGGAAAAAGAAGTAAGGGAAGCGGGCATCGAGTGGATGATCGATCAATGTAAAGAGTTGGTTGAATTTGGCGCCCCGGTGCTCCATTTCTATACGATGAGTAACCCCGGCCCGACAAGAAAAATTGCAGAAGCGATATTTTAAAACGTTTATTTTATTCGGGCAAAATAGCTTTTCTTCTCCTCGTGTTTTTTAATCTTTCGGTTATGCGCACGGTCGGTATATTGTCGCCAAGTAATTTCCCCCAGGGTTTAAGCTCGTCTATACGATCAAATATAATCTTCAAAACAGCCACAAAAGGTATCGATAAAAACATGCCTGGTATACCCCACAACTGGTTTCCAAGTAACACCACAATTATTGACATCAGAGCGTTGATCTGCACCTTTGATGAGACAATACGCGGAACCAATATGTTATTATCGATAAACTGAATGACAATATAAGCAACTATTACACCGACCTGTGTGGAGAAACCATCTTTGGTAACCGTAGCCATTAATACAGGCAGTGCAATAGCAATTATCCCGCCCAGGTAAGGTATCAGATTTAATAACGCACCTATACAACCTATCAGTACGCCGTATTTTACACCCAATAAGATCAATGCACTCGAATTGAGTATAGCTACTATCGTGGTTTCAATAAGTAATCCCATTATATAACTTTGAATAGCGCCCTTGGTCTCTTTTAATACTTCGCTTACTTTTTTTGAGTTCTCTTCGGCAAATACTTCATATATAAAATTCAGGATCAATGTTTTATATAAAAGCATAAAGAATATATATACCGGCAGCAAAAAAATAATACTTAGGGTGCCCAATAATCCGTTAAGCGTTTTCCCTACCATGCCCTGACTATTACGCAAGGCTTCTTTGATCATTTGGTCCTGTTTTGCGATAGTGATATTAAAATTAGCGAATACCCACTCTTTCAGATTAAGCGTAATTGATGCAAATTTTTTTTCCAAAGCAGGCAATGCGTCTCCAAATTGAATAATTTGCGTGGATAAAAAATAAAATACCCCAGTTACAACGGCAACGGCGATAAGCATTGATAACAAAATAGACCATCCTTTCGGTATCTTATGTTTTTCGAACCAATTGCAAAGCGGATTCAACAGGATAGATAAAAAAGCAGCAAACGCCAGCGGAATCAGTATATCAGCAAGTTGGGCCATTACATAAACCAACAGGATTAGCCCAAAGAGCACGGCAGTACTTTGAATATAAAAGGGCTGGTCCTTAATTTTTATTCCCATTGGCAGAGGTTTATAAGGTAATGTATTATTAAGGAATTTGTTTGCTCGGCCATGTTTTACATCAGCATAACATTACCAAATATTAGGTTTAGGTCACAATGTAATTGAACGTACTTCGTAGTAACGAATCAAAATACGCTCAGCCTTTTTAATTCTACTTCCAACTGTTCCGCCGAAGTAAAGTGGATACAATTGATCCCGATCTTTTCTGCTGCTAAAATATTGCGGTAATTATCATCAATGAAAAGAGCTTCCCGGGGTTTCACGTTATAACGGTCGAGCAGGATATGGTAGAATTCCGGCGTGGGCTTGCGTATCTTTTCTTCGCCTGAAACTACAATGCCATCAAACCATTTTAAAAATTCAAATCGCTCAAACGCCACCGGGAATGTTTCGGCCGACCAGTTGGTGAGCGCGTATATCTTATATTTTCCGCTTTCCTTAAGTTGTCTGAATATTTCCACCGTTTCATGAAAAGCCTCGCCAAGCATTTCATCCCAGCGGCCATAAAAAGCGCGGATATGGTGTTCGTGCTCCGGGAATTGCTGAATCAGTATTTCTGTTCCCTCGTGTAGCGTCCGACCAGCGTCCTGCTCCTCGTTCCAGTCGGATGTGGTAATTTCAGCCAGGAACTTTTCCATTTCGGCCTCGTCCTCAAAAATAGTGCGGTACATATAGCGCGGGTTCCAGTCGATAAGTACGGCGCCGAGGTCGAAAATGATGGTGGTTATCATTAATATTTAGGGAATAGGCCGCATTTGTATAGTATAACCTACAAACGGTTGTTATCTATATTCACTAACGCCTTCTTCAGCGTAAACACCACGTAGCCGCGGTCGCGGTTAACAAGGCTCATTATTTTGCTTATCAGGCTGTCTTCCTGGCCCTCGGTATATTGAAGTTGCTCGTCGGTCAAATTGTTGTATTTCCTTTGTAATTTGATCTTTACGCGCTCCCAATCCTTATTGCTGATGCTGATCTCTGCCATGGTCGAAAAAAAGTTTGAGCAAAAATATAAAAATTCTGCTGTAGCCCCATGCAATAATTTGGCTCAGCGTTTGTTTAAACCCTTGTTACAGGATTACATCTAACCTGCGTATAAACTAAATTAAAATTATGAAAAAGTTTCTCTTAAGCGCCGCATTGCTGATAGCCGTTTGCATCAGCGCAAAGGCGCAAATTTCCGTCGGTGTTAAAGGCGGTGTCAATTTCTCTAAAATAAATACCGACAATTTGAACGAATCGACCCGTACGGGTTACCAGGCAGGCGTATTCGCCCGATTCGGTAGTGCGCTTTATTTCCAGCCCGAAGTTTATTTGAGCAGCACCGGTGGCAAGTTCAGCTCGGACGATGGTAATTTTACCGCCAAGGTAAATTTTACCAATGTAAGTGTACCGGTATTGATAGGTCACGAATTTGGTGCAAAAAATCTCAATTTCAGGCTAATGGCTGGCCCTGTGTATACCTACGCCCTCGATAAAAGCGAGAGCTTTTCGGACAATACCAATGCAGCCGTGGCCGACTTTGGCCATTACAAAAACAGTACGCTCGGTTTCCAGGCTGGCGGTGGTGTGGACATAGGCCCGATAACTGCCGATCTGCGTTACGAGGGCGGTTTAACCAAGATCAACCCCGATTTCGGCCAGCGGCAAAACCTGTGGGCGCTGAGTGTCGGGTTTAAATTCTTTTAATCGTACTACCAGTGAAACGAGGCCCCGTTATCTTTTGATAACGGGGTTTTTTATTTGCACCTTACCTCTTCCATCATAAAGAATTTAAGATTAAGCTAAATTTTTTAATTTATTTTTTATTATTAAATTAGTCGCTACCAAACCTTGTGACGTGAGGAAGTATTTTACCCTGTTAATTTTTATGTCTGTCGCCATCGGCGCGAACGCACAGATACGGCTATTTGGGATAATCGATAGCGCCGATCTCCGCCTTTCCTCGTGCAGTTTCGAAAAAGATGCGAACGCCGAAGTACTTTTCGACAAGGCCCGTGTTTACTTTAGCGCGCTGGGTGCTCTTACCATGGAACGGCATAAGCGGGTGAAAATATTTAACGAAAAGGGTAAGGAATATGGTAACGTTAAGATAGAGTACGACAACATGTACGGCGTCGATAATATATTAGACATCCAGGCCGAAACTATAAACCTTGAAAATGGCAAAATAGTCAAAGACAAACTCGACCCGAAGCTTATTTATGCCCAGCATACCGACAAAAACAAGGACGCCATTATTATCTCGTTCCCCAACATAAAGCCCGGATCGGTGATCGAATACAAGTATACGCTGATGCGCAACATCGCCTCCAACTTTCCGGCATGGCATTTTCAAACAGATATTCCGACCAGGTATAGCGAATTCAATGTGCTTTTCAGCTCGCGCCTGCAATTTAAAGCCTTTACGCGCAGGAATCAGCCGTTTGCCCAGGATACGCTTGTAACAGGGGGCCATATCTGGACAGCAGAGGACCTTCCATCGGTAAAAGATGAAGCCTACGCGCGGGCCGAGGGCGACGGCATGCAAAGTGTTGCATTATTGCTAACATCGGTACAAACCTTTGACGGGACAACCATTGACCTGAGCGATACCTGGGAGAAAGCCGGAAAGAAACTGGCGACTGCAAAAGATTACTACAAAGAGCTGGATCAGCACCTGGGCGGCGAGGATACCCTTATAAAAAGGGCATTGGCATTGAAGAATGACGATGAGAAAATCGCCTATTTGTTCAATAGCGTAAAAAGCATCATGAGCTGGAACGGCTTTCAAAACTGGGCGTCGAGGGACGGTATTCGGAATGCATGGAAAAAAAGGGTAGGAAACTCGGCCGAAGTGAATGCGGTGCTTTATCACCTATTGAAAAAAAGCGGGGTAAAGGCGTATCCTATGCTGGTAAGCACACGCGAGAACGGCCTGATACAGCCCGATTTTGTCGATATATTTCAAATCAACAACCTGGTTGCCTATGTGCCGGTTGATAGCAACAGGTATTATGTGCTGGACGCAACGAACAAATACAATGTATATAACCAGGTGCCGTATGAATTCCTTAACTCCTACGGGCTATGTCTTAACAGGGATGCTGATAAATATGAGATGGTTTATATGGAGAATAAAACCCCCTCGAAAGATGTGATCATCATAGTAGCAGACATAAACCCTGACGCAAAAATGAAAGGAACCGGCCAGATAGCAAGTTACGGCTACAGGAGAACACAGGACCTGGAATTATATAAAACCCTCGGCGACCAGAAGTTTAATGAGTACCTGACAGGGCGCGACAATAATGTTAAAATAACAAACCTGAAGTTATCGAATATGCAGGCTGATACCTTGCCGTTTGAACAAAATTTCGATTTTTCCTACGATCTCAATAATTCGGATAATTACCTGTTCTTTACCCCTAATATCTTTACGCCATTACACGACAATCCGTTTTTAAGCGAGTCGCGCACTTCGCCAATCGATTTTGGTTTTGGAAGCAGCCATGTTATCAGCGGGCGGTATAAATTACCGCCAGGCTACGCGGTGGAATCGCTGCCTAAAAGCGTAAATATTGTGATGGCCGATAAAAGCATAAAATTCAGAAGATCGCTCGAAAACCAGGATGGTTATATATCGCTTCATTACGAGGTCAATATTAAGCGCACAAAATTTTTAAAAACGGAATATCCTGACCTGCACGAATTTTTCAAGAAGATGTATGAAATGCTTAACGAGCAGATCGTGCTGAAAAAAAAATAGGAAGGAATTTTATTTTCAAAACCCACTAATAATCCTTATTTTCAAATTACCAACCTTAACGCAATTTTATAATGAACAAAATTTTTACCACTGCAATTTTATGTGCGTTTGTATTTACAGCAAATGCACAAACTACTCCCACGATCCAGCCTTTTGGAAAAATCGACAAATCAGATCTCGAAATGACAAAATGTGATTTTGAAGCAGATGCAAATGCAGAAGTGCTGTTTGACAAAGGCACGGTGTTTTTTACGGACGCCGAAATCGTTTTGGAGAGGCATGTCAGGATTAAGATCTTTAACGATAACGGGAAAACCGCTGCCGACGTACACATTCCCTATTGGGGTGGAGGCCATTTTGAATGGATCGAAAAGCTGCAGGCGCAAACTATTAACCAGAACAACGGGAATGTTGAGATAGTTAAAGTAGATAAGAAACAGATTTTTGATAAACGGATTGACCGTGACCGGTCGGAAATGGTACTGACCTTTCCCGATGTTAAGCCGGGCTCGGTTATCGAATACAAATACAGCATCCTGAGCCAGTCGGCAGGTGATTTCCCCGATTGGTATTTTCAGAGCGAATTGCCTACCCGGTATAGCGAGATCGAAGCCAAAGTACCAGACGCACTTCACTACAAAAACCTCGTCAAAGTAACCCAGCCTTACGCGGTAAACAGCAGGGACGGCAATGGCCAGATATCCAAAATAGCACTTGCCAACATTCCTTCGATCAATGCAGAGCCCTACATGAGCTCGGTAAAAGATAATTTTCAATGTATTCTCACCCAGTTGCTGAGCATAACCCCGGGAGCCGGATCGTTCGGTCAGAATTTTTCTGAAAGCTGGCAAAAGATCGGTGAAAACGAGGCTGATTTTGATGACTTTGGCGCGCAATTCAGGAAAAAGCTGACCGGCGAGGAGGATATCCTCAATCACGTAAAAAGCCTGAAAACCGATGACGAAAAGATAGCTTACATTTTTAACCAGGTAAAAAATACGATGAAGTGGAATGATCTGTACCTGAGATATACAGACGATGGTACGGCAAAAGCCTGGGATAAAAAGATTGGCAACTCCACCGAGATAAACCTGATGGTATACCACTTGCTTATGCGGGCCGGTATAAAGGCCTACCCCATATTAATGAGCACCAGGAAAAATGGCAAAGTAAATCCTGCATACCCCACGAGGTATCAATTTAACACAACGGCTACGTATGTGCCTATCGACAGCGCTACTTATTATGTGCTGGATGCCACCAACAAGTACAATATGTACAATGTGATACCCCACAACCTGCTCAATTCGTTCGGCCTGACCATCGACAAGGAAAATAGAAAATACGACATCACATTTATCCAAAACACCGCCCCGGTGCGTGATGTCGTGCTGATAAATGCCGATATAAAACCTGATGGTAAAATGGACGGAATGGCGCAAATAAGCAGCTTTAGCTACAACAGGATAGATAATGTTGAAAGCTATAAGACCGATGGCGAAAAGAAGTTTATTGAAAACTTAAAGGAAGGCAATAACGACCTTAAAATATCGTCGGTAAAATTTGATAATATGGATGTCGATTCGCTGCCCCTGACACAAAACATCAATTTTAACCTCGACCTGACCGGTTCTGATGAGAACTACATTTATTTCAAGCCCAATTTATTTATATCGATGGGCGCGAATCCGTTCCTCAGTGAAAAAAGAACGACAGATATCGACTTCGGTTATAATAACAACTATATAATTTCCGGAAATTACAAGTTGCCCGCGGGGTATAAAACCGATGCCCTGCCTAAAAGCGCGCGTATGGATATGTCAGATCAAAGTATCGGGTTCAAGCGGCTGGTAGTGGAGCAGGAAGGTGTAATAACGGTGAGGTACACTATTAGTTTTAAAAAGTCGATCATGTTCAAAGAGAATTACGAAGAGATACATGAATTTTTCAAGAAGATGTACGAAATGCTGAATGAGCAGATCATCTTAAAAAAAGCATAAAAATGGAGTTAAATAATTATATAAAGGGCCTGTTGCTTTTTGCAGGCCTGTTTTTCTTCGGTCCTGCTGCCCGCAGCCAGGATAAAGATATCCCCAAAGAGCTTTATACCGCTACCGGTATTCCGGATTCGTTGAAAGAGGACGCAAATTCGGTAGTAAGGTATTCATTCGATGAACTTAAAATAACCGGACCCGGCAAGGAGACCCGGAAACACCACAGCCTGATCACCATCCTTAACGAGAAAGGTGACCATGAGGCGTTTTTGCAATATGCTTACAATAAAAAATATGACAATTACAGTTTTATAGATGTTCATATTTACGACAAGAATGGAAAAATGATAAAAAAATATCACAAAAGTGATATGTATGATGGCGCCGTTTCAATGGAAGCAACCCTTGTAAATGATGAGCGTTTTCTTGGTTTAAAACATTCTGTGGCCGATTATCCGGAAACGATTGAGGTAGAGTATGAAGAAATTAAAACAAGTCTTATTGACCTGGGACAGTGGTGGATACAGGGAGACCAGCAATCTATTCAAAACGAATTTTATACTATATCAATTAACAGTGATGCCGGATTCAGGTATTTTAATAGAAATATTACATTAATGCCGGAAAAAACATCATCCGGCAATATTGATACCTACGCCTGGCGGGTTTTAAACCTGAAAGCTTTTAAGCTGGAGGAGAGGGCAATGCCGTGGCGGGTTTCACCGGTAATCAAATTCGGTCAAAGCAAATTTGATTTTTTTGGCAATCCGGGCGATTTAAGCAGTTGGCAAACCTATGGCAAATGGCAACTGGCATTAAATTCAGATGTATGTTCCTTGAGTGCGGAACGAATTGCTGAAATAAAAAAAATGACGGATACCATTAAAACGGATAAGGAAAAAGCAAAATTTCTGTACAAATATATGCAGCAGAATATGCGGTACGTAAGTATTCAGCTTGGCATTGGGGGTCTGAAACCTTTTGCAGCTACCTTTGTGGATGAAAAAAAATATGGCGACTGCAAGGCATTATCAAACTATATGTATGCACTGCTTAAGGCCGTAAATATTAATTCATATTATACAATTATACGAGCAGGCGAAAATGAAGAGCCTGCTAATTATTCTTTCCCGTATGATAATTTTAATCATGTTATTTTATGTATCCCTTTTAAAAATGACACCACCTGGCTGGAATGCACCAGTAATAAAACCGCATTTGGGGAATTAGGATCTTTTACCGAAAACCGGAATGCCTTAATAATAACCGAAGACGGCGGGAAATTGATAAATACTCCAAAAAGTAAAGCAATTGAAAATCAGTTTAACAGCGATGTGCATATTACGCTATCGCCAAACGGCGGGGCCAAAACACAGATCAACATATCCAGTACCGGTGAGTACCGTGAGCTATTTCTGGCAGTTGAGGCGGCTAAGGCCGACGAACAAAAGCAATTTTGGCTCGAAGAGTTGGGAATTAAACAACCGTCGTCATTTGATTTTGACCAGGGGAAAGACATTAACGGGATAAAGCGGGTAGAACTGAAATTTGAATACGACCAATTTTGCGATGTGATGACTGCGGACAAGCAATTTTACCGTCCTTCCGCTTTTAAACTGTGGGCAAATACGGTGCCCATACCCGATAAACCAAGGAAAGCCGATTTTTATTGGGAATGGCCGCGTATAAAATCCTGTACTACTACCATCGACGTGCCCGCAGGGTATGAAGTGGAAACTATGCCGGCAAATGCAAGCCTGAAATTTACGTACGGTAACTATGATGTAAATTATGTTTACAACAAAGACAAAAACCAGGTGATAAGCACGGCTAAATTTGTGCTGAGCAACCACGTAATTCCCGCGGCTAAATACACCGAGATGCAGGAATACCTGGATGCTGTTGCGAAGGTGCAGAATAAAAAACTGGTGATACATAAGAAGGCATAAATTTGCCTGATGATATTCAGGCTGGATGAACATTTGATATTCCCCGACCCTTCGCTTGCTGAAGAGGGTGGCCTTTTAGCTGTAGACGGCGATCTTTCGGTCGGCCGCCTGTTGCTGGCTTATCAAAACGGAATATTCCCCTGGTATAGTGATGATACGCCTATCCTCTGGTACTCGCCGCACGAAAGATTCGTATTGTTCCCCGGTGAACTAAAAATATCAAAAAGCATGCGGCACGTGCTTCGGTCGGGCAAGTTCGAAGTTACCTGGGATAAAAGTTTTGAGCAGGTAATTGAAGCCTGTTCAACTGCCGAAAGGCAGGAGCAGGACGGCACCTGGATAACCGGCGATATGAAAGCAGCCTATATCGAACTTCACCGCGCGGGCCACGCGCACTCGGTTGAGGTGTGGAAAAACAATGAATTAGCCGGCGGTTTATATGGCGTGCAAATTGGGTCGGTATTTTGCGGTGAAAGCATGTTCAGCCGGGTAAATAACGCCTCAAAAACAGCCCTCATAAGTTTGTGCCAAAGTGGAAGATATAAGCTGATCGATTGCCAGGTATATACCGGGCATCTTGAATCGATGGGCGCCCGTATGATCAGCCGGAAAGAATATATGGAAGCGCTGCAAAATTCGGGGTTTAAAGGTTAGTTTTGTGTTTTGTTAAAGACTTATGAAGTTTTCTAAACTTTCGCTAGTCTAACCGTCCAACCATGCAGCAATCCGTACAAAAAGAACGCATCATATTAGGCATTGACCCGGGCACAGCGGTAATGGGCTACGGGTTAGTGAAAGAGACCGGATCGAAAATGGAACTCATCAGCCTGGGTGTGGTGAAGATGGAAAGCCTGGACGACCACATGCTGAAGTTGCAGCGTATTTTTGAAAAGACCGTGGCCCTGATAGACAACTATCACCCTGATTGCCTGGCTATCGAGGCGCCGTTCTATGGCAAAAACATACAGGTGATGCTCAAACTGGGTCGCGCGCAGGGCGTGGCGATGGCCGCAGCACTGTCTCGTAACATAACCATCACCGAATATTCGCCCCGCAAAATAAAACAGGCCATAACAGGCAATGGTAATGCTACCAAGGAGCAGGTGGCAGCCATGCTTCAAAACCTGTTAAAATTTAAGGAGACCCCGGAATTTTTAGACGCCACCGACGGCCTTGCCGTTGCAGTATGCCATTCGTTCCAAAAAATAAGCACAAGTACCGGTAAAACCGGCGGTAAAAAATCCTATTCGGGATGGGAAACTTTTGTGAAGGATAATACGAACCGGGTAAGTGGATTAAAGATCAAAAAATAAGCTACCTGTATCTCCTGTCCGCCCGTTTTTTTTATCAGGGGTGATGAGACAAAACGGACAAGATCTAATTGCATATCCTTAACAACAATGTCATTTCGAACAATAGCAAGAGATCTTATACGCTATACACCCGACGCCAGGCGTGATGTATAAGATTTCTCCCGCTTGCAGCGGTTCGAAATGACATCGCGGGAGTTTGATATTGTTGTCCATCCCTTCTCTTGTGTTCATGATAATGAGACGAAAAAACATCTGCACATTCGCACATCTGAAATCAGCACATTATTCACTCCTCAAAGCGTCCCTGATCTTATCGGCCGTTGCCTGTAATTGTTCAGGGGTAAAGCTCAATTTAGGGCGAGAGAAATTGAGATCGCTCACGCTATTCATGGGTATCAGGTGGATATGCGCATGCGGCACTTCGAGGCCGATAACAGCAACACCTATCCTTTTACAAGGGATAGCTTTTCGTAAACCTGTAGCTACTATTTTGGCAAATATCTGCAGGCCGGTATAAAGTTCGTCATCCAGGTCGAACAGGTAATCAACCTCTTTTTTGGGTATCACCAGCACATGACCTTCAGCCAGCGGACTAATATCCAGGAAAGCCAGGTAATCTATCGTTTCGGCTACTTTATAGGCGGGTATTTCGCCGGCTACTATTTTTGAGAAGATGGTCATAGTGAGTTGATTGTGTTGAATTGAGTTGATTAGGTTGACTAAGTTTTAAAGAAGGCTATCAACTACTCACTTAATCAACTCAATCAACCACTTAACTAACGGCTTATTTCCAATATTTCAAATTCCATTTTACCGGCGGGTACCTGTATTTCGGTTGTCTCGCCCACTTTTTTACCTAACAGCCCTTTGGCTATGGGCGAGGTTACTGATATCTTGCCCGATTTCAGGTCGGCTTCGCTTTCGGATACCAGCTGGTAGCTCATGGTAGCGCCGTTTTTTGTATTTTTTATTTTAACGATGGATAATGCCAGCACCTTTGAGGTATCCAGCTTACTTTCGTCCAATAAACGCGCGTTGGCAAGCAGTTCTTCCATCTTGGCTATTTTGGTCTCATGGTGGCCCTGCGCTTCTTTGGCTGCATCATATTCGGCATTTTCCGAAAGGTCGCCTTTGTCACGCGCCTCGGCAATTGCCTTCGCAATGTTTGCCCTGCCCGAAGTTTTTAATTGTTGTAATTCTTCCTTTAATTTTTCTAAACCATCTTTGGTATAGTATGCTACCTCAGCCATAACCCTATTTTTAATTCTTTAGTTTATAAACAGATACGAAAAAAAACAGTCCCCCTGTTTTCAGGAAGGACGTGTTCGTCTAAAAAACAAACAAGACTATGTGGGCTGATGCCTGCATAGTCTTGCTTTTCAGTAAAACGAAGATAAACGAATTAAGTTTGAAAATCAAAATTTTTTGAGCGATTTTATTCGTAAAACCGTCCGTCTCAGGGTTTTATTTTACCCAGCTTTTCTGCCATCACCTCGCTTATCCTGCGGTACGAATCAAAGGTCCAGCCTGCCACATGCGGGGTTAACAGCACCTTGCCCGACTGCCTTAATTCTTCATACCAGGCCTGTTCGCCTAAAGCAGGGAACTTCTCGGTTTCAAGCACATCAAGGCCCGCTCCTAATACCTTTCCCTGTTTGATCGCGTTCAATACCGCCTGCGTCTTTACCACTTTACCACGCGATGTATTCAATAAAAAGATCGGCTTTTTGAAATGAAACAGGTATTCGTCGTCAACCAGTCCGTCTGTCTCCGGCGTAAGCGGCACGTGCAGGCTCAAAACATCCGAATGCTTCACAATTTCCTCCATGCTTACTTCGCGGGCGTACTGATCGCTAAAGCCGGTTTTGTATTTATCATAAGCTATCACGTTCACCCCAAAGCCTGACAATTTTTTAGCGAAGCTGCTCCCCATAAAGCCATAGCCGATGATACCTACTGTCTTATCTTTCAGCTCATATCCGCGGTTTGCTTCGCGTTTCCACTGGCCGTTGCGTATCTCGGCATCGGCGCGGTTAAAGTTATTCATCAGGCTCAGCAGCATGCCTATCGCATGTTCGCCCACGGCATCCATATTACCTTCGGGAGCGTTGATCAGGATAATTCCTTTTTCGCGGGCATAATCCTCATCAATATTATCCATACCGGCCCCGGCACGACAGATAAATTCTAGTTTGGTACTCAGGTCGAGCACTTTCCTGTCCACCAAAAACTTGGAACGTATCACTATACCCTCATAATCAGCAAGAATGGCGTACGCTTCTTCCGGTTTTATGGTTGGCCGGTAATCGCAGTGGTAGCCCATAGCTTCGGCCTGTTCTATGAAGATCGGGTGGATGTCATCGACGATCAATATATTCTTATTCATTATTACCTGCTTTCAGCAATCTTATTCGTCAAACTAACAAAATCTGCCACACTCAGCCGCTCGGCACGCAGATCGAGCAGCGGCTCATCGGTCATTTTCTCTTTATTCACCAGGGATGATACCGCGTTCCGCAACGTTTTCCTGCGCTGGTTAAACCCGGCCTTCACCACCTGCCAGAAAAGCTTCTCGTCGCAGTCCAGCTCGGCTACTTCGTTCCGCGTTAGCCGTATCACTGCCGACAGCACCTTTGGCGGCGGATTAAACACCCCTGCTTTCACCGTAAACAAATATTCTATCTTATAATATGCCTGCAAAAACACGCTCAATATGCCATATTCCTTACTGCCGGGTTTGGCGGCGCAGCGTTCGGCAACTTCCTTCTGGAACATCCCCACAACCTCAACCACCTGCTGCCGGCTATCCAGCACCTTGAATAATATCTGCGACGATATGTTGTAAGGGAAATTACCAATAATGCCAAACTTCCCCGGGAAAACCTTACCAAAATCCATTTCCAGAAAGTCGTCATTGATCAGGCGCTCGCCTAACTGGGGGTACTTTTTTTGCAGGAACTCGTACGACTCCGTATCAATATCTATCAGGTAAGTTTCCAAATCGAGGCGCTGTAACAGAAAGTCGGAAAGGATGCCCATTCCGGGACCCACCTCCAGTACCTGGCTGTAGCCACCGGTAAGCTGAAGGCTGCCAACTATCTTAGCGGCTATATTTTTATCCGTCAAAAAGTGCTGGCCCAGGTGCTTCTTTGCCCTTACTACTGTCATTTTTACCTCAATTACAGGCGCAAATTATGCATATTTGCGCTTTAATCAGGAATTTGCATACCTAAATTCTTTATTTGCATCTTTGTGAAGTTGTACGTGTGACGTTATACGTTGTACGTAATAAGCAGATCAAAACGTAAAACGTCCAACGTAGAACGTATAACAAGCTAATCGGTGCAATCAAAAAATCATCGGTGAAATCATAACAATAATGAGCGAGAAACTAAAAATAGGCATAAGTATAGGCGATGTTAACGGCATAGGGCTCGAGGTGATCATCAAAACCCTGGCCGACTCTAAAGTACTGGATTACTGCACACCCATAGTTTACGGCCAAACCAAAATAGCCTCCTTTCACCGCCGGGCTATCAATATCAACGACTTCAATTTCCATGTCATCAACCACGCTTCGCAGGCGCAGCACCGCAAGGCAAACATGATCAATTGCTGGGAGGAGGACGTAAAGATAGACCTGGGGCAGATAAACGAAACCGGGGGTAAATACGCCCTTATATCATTACAGCGCGCCACCGACGACCTGCTGCGCGGCGACATCGACGCGCTGGTGACCGCCCCTATCAATAAGGACAACATCCAGGGCGAGGAGTTTAAGTTCCCCGGCCATACCGAATATTTGCAGGAACGCGCCGGCGCCACCGAATCGCTGATGTTTTTGGTGAGCGACACCCTGCGCGTGGGCGTGGTTACCGGGCATATCCCCCTCCATTCCGTTGCGCAAAGCGTTACCACCGAAAAGATACTGGCCAAGCTGAAGCTGATGGACGCCAGCCTGCGTAACGATTTTTGGATACAGCGCCCCAAAATAGCCGTGCTGGGCCTTAACCCCCATGCCGGCGACAACGGCCTGATCGGCGACGAGGAGCAAACCACCATCATCCCCGCCATACAGGAGGCTAAGGCCAACGATATACTGGCCTTTGGCCCCTACCCGGCCGACGGCTTTTTCGCCAATGCATCGTACCATAAGTTTGATGCCGTACTGGCCATGTACCACGACCAGGGCCTGGTACCGTTCAAACAGATAGCCTTCGAATCGGGGGTGAACTTTACGGCGGGATTAAGCTTTGTGCGTACCTCGCCCGACCATGGCACCGCTTACGACATTGCCGGCCAGAACCTTGCCTCCGCCGACTCGTTCCGCGAGGCGCTGTTTACCGCCATCCACATTGTCAAACACCGCCGCGAAACCGCTGTACTCACCGAAAACCCATTAGTGATAACCAAGCTGAGCCGCGACCGGGATTGAGCGGAAAGCTAAAGGCAGAAAGCGTAAAGCTTTTACATACTAAAGACCAAAGCAGAAGGATAAACAAGCTTTCTGCTTTGGTCTTTCCGCTTTCAGCTTAAGGGAGGGTTAACATGGTTTACACTTTCTCGTGCACGCATCTGTTTAAAATATTGATTATCAGTTAATTAAGTAAATTTTACACCAAAAGGTGTTAACCATAAAATTGCAGCGCGGGCGGCCATTTTATAAATTACGGCGCGGGCGGCGGCCGGATGCCCCCGGAAGCTGCCAGGGCGAAATTTCATTTTTTTGACTGTTTCTGCCCCAGGTTGGCTAATGCTGCCTCAAGCTGCCGGATGATAAATTTTTAGTGGCTAAGGGCGTTCCCCTCGTTCCCTGCCGGCAGGCAGGCTTAGCATCACAATTGTGGTGATGAATGTTAGCCCGTGCGGTGGCGGGGGTGGGTGAGCGCAAGCCCTGCGCGAAACTCTGTCACTGCTACTCAATAACAGGGCCGGTACCCGATTTAGTCCTCAATGTACGCTCTCATAAGATTCATTATAAGCAATTTTAAATGTGGCGTTTTCGGAATTGCCATAATTCATTTTGGAAAGATACGCCTCTCTTGAATTTTGCAATTTATTTTGGATTGATTCGGTACTCATGTTTGAAGGATTTTAATTAGTAAACTAAAATTATTTAATCTTTATTTTTAAATATTTAATTCAAGTATTATTTACATGATTTAGACATTTCATTTTGTTACTGTTTTTATCTGTCTCCTCCCCCCTGTTAGTCCGGATTTGAAATCCGGGCTCCATAAATTTAAAGATTTGCAATCTGCGGGGCGGCATCAGTTAATCGTCTAAATCCGTTTGATCCTGGTTCAGACAAAATGCAGCCGCGACAAGGCGTTTAAGTTTTCTCCTCGCTGCGCTCGTTCGAAATGACATTGTTTTTTAAAATCCAGGTTCAGACAACCACCATAGCGGCGAAACCCCGCCCCGCCACTTCGCTGCCAGCCGCACCCCTCCCGGTGGGAGGGAGTTATAGTTCCCGCCCCGTAATCCCCAACTTTCGGACTTATGCCGACTTCCGGACTTCCCGACTCCCCATATTTCAACTTTTTTTTCCACATTCCTAAAAATTCCCTACATTTGCGGGCTAATTATCGCTCATTGAAATCGCTAAAAACATATTCAATTCCGTTCACCGGGCTAAAGCTGGGGAAACATGATTTTGATTATGAGGTGGGCAATGCTTTTTTCGACGAGTTTGAATACTCGCTGGTGAAGAAGGCCGACCTGGTTTGCAAGGTTGAACTGGAAAAGCAGGAAACCATGCTTATCCTCAGTTTCGACATTAAAGGTACCATTACCCTTACCTGCGATAAATGCCTTGCCGAGTACCCGCAGCCTGTGGATATTAAGGAACAGCAGATAGCCAAATTTAGCGGCGGGGAGATTGATGAGGACGAAGAAATTATTACCCTGACAAAGAACGATCACGAGATCGACATTGCCGGGCTGATATATGAATACGTAAATGTTGCCGCGCCGTTTATTGCGATTTGCAGCGACGAGGGCAAAACACCTTATTGTGATAAGGAGATGCTTGACCGGTTGAACGCCCTGGCGTCCAGCAACGATCAAAACACAAAAACGGACCCACGGTGGGACGTTTTGAAAAAAATTAAATGATATAATTACAGGAAGTTATGCCACATCCAAAACGGAAATTTTCAAAATCGAGAACAGCGAAACGCAGAACGCATTACAAAGCTGAGGCTCCAACTTTAACCACTTGCAAAACAACCGGTGCCGTACATTTGCCACACAGAGCTTATACTGTTGATGGTAACGTGTATTACAACGGTAAGATCCTTATCGAAAACGCCGCAACTGCCTAAGTTTAATTTTCTGAAATGAAGATTGGCTTGGATATAATGGGCGGCGATTTCGCTCCAAAGGCTACTGTTTTAGGGGCAATTGAAGCCGCTAAAATACTGCCCGAAGGCCAGCAACTTGTTCTTATCGGCGATAAGGACGTGGCCCTGTCCATTCTTCAGGAAAATAATTTCAGCGCCGAAAATTTCGAGTTCGTTCACACTACCGAGGTTATCGGCATGGGCGAACATCCGGCCAAGGCGGTAATCAAAAAACCAGGTTCAAGCATAAGCGTTGGTTTCCAGCTGTTGAAAGACGGCGGTATCGACGCTTTTTCGTCTGCGGGCAATACCGGCGCCATGCTGGTGGGTTCGGTGCTGAGCGTGAAAACCATCGAGGGTGTTATACGCCCCGCCATGTCGACCAACGTACCCAAACTGACGGGTGGCTTTGGCATTTTAGTGGATGTTGGCGCCAATGCCGATTGCAAACCCGAATACCTGCCGCAATTTGGCGTGCTGGGCAGCTTGTTTGCCGAGTCGGTTTATGGCATGGTTAGCCCACGCGTTTCGTTACTGAACATTGGCGAAGAGGAGGAGAAGGGCAACGCCCTTTGCCAGGCCGTTTACCCGCTGATGAAGGAAAACAAAAACTTCAACTTTGTAGGCAATATCGAGGGCCGCGATCTGTTTAGCGACCATGCCGATGTTTACGTTACCGATGGCTTTACCGGCAACGTTGCCTTAAAAATGGCGGAGTCGTTTTATGTGATATCACTCAAAAAACAAATAAAGGACGAATTCTTCGCCCGCTTTAACTATGAACAATATGGTGGCAGCCCTATCCTCGGCATTAACGCGCCGGTAGTGGTGGGGCATGGCATATCAAGCCCCGAGGCCATCAAAAACATGGTGCTTTTATCAAGGGACATGGCGCAAAGCGGCCTTGTCGAAAAAATTAAAAACGCATTTCAGTAATTCTACCCCTATAATAGATGAATAAAATTCATGCTGCTATTACTGCTGTAAATGGATACGTTCCCGATTATGTGCTGACCAACCACGAACTGGAAACCATGGTTGATACGAACGACGAATGGATAACCAGTCGTACCGGGATAAAAGAACGCAGGATACTTAAAGGCGAGGGCCTTGCCACATCAGACCTGGCCGTACCGGCCGTTGAAGGTTTGCTGAAGAAAAGAGGCATTTCCGCCGAAGAAATAGAACTGATAATTTTTTGTACCACCACGCCCGATATGCCTTTCCCGGCAACGGCCAATATATTGGCGGATAAAATTGGCGCCAAAAATGCCTGGGGTTACGATCTGCAGGCGGCCTGCTCGGGGTTTATCTTCGGGTTGGCTACCGGGGCGCAGTTTATCGAGAGCGGCAAGCATACCAAGGTTTTGGTTGTGGGCGGCGATAAAATGTCGGCCATTATTAATTATAAGGATCGTGCAACCTGCATCATTTTCGGTGACGGCTGCGGCGCGGTACTGCTGGAACCAGATACCGAAGGTTATGGTGTGATAGATTCGGTGCTGAAAAGCGATGGCGCGGGTCGTGCGTTCCTGCACCAAAAGGCAGGCGGATCTTTAAAACCGGCCACGCACGAGACCATTGATGCGATGGAGCACTACGCTTACCAGGAAGGGCAGGCGGTATTCAAATTTGCCGTAACCAATATGGCCGATGTGGCAGCCGAGGTTATGGAGCGCAATGGTTTGGAGTCGGAAGATATTGCATGGCTGGTACCGCACCAGGCCAACAAACGCATTATCGATGCCACGGCAAACCGTACCGGCGTTAGCGCCGATAAGGTGATCATTAATATCGAGCGATACGGCAACACGACCAACGGTACCATACCGCTGTGCCTGTGGGAGTGGGAAGATAAATTCAAAAAAGGCGATAACCTGATACTGGCCGCATTTGGCGGGGGCTTTACCTGGGGATCGATCTATTTGAAATGGGCGTATTAATGTGCAAATGCCTGAACTTTTATAAATATGTTTTGTTTATTTGCTATTATAAAAATCCATTAAAACTATTAACCCTGACTAATTAAAACATCTGCATATTTGCACGTCTGCACATTCACACATTTGAAAACTGCATATTTGCACATCTGCGCATTAAGATATAACTTAGAATAATTCTTTATCCAAAACCAATTCCAAACTTATGGATATTAAACAGATTCAGGACCTGATACGCTTCGTTTCAAAATCGGGGGTAAATGAAGTTGCGATCGAACAGAAAGACTTCAAGATCACGATCAAAACCAACCAGGCGCCAACTTATGTTACGGCAACGTTGCCGGTTGAACCGGCCCATGCACCCGCAGCAATTGCAGCGGCTCCTGCAGCAGCGGCACCGGCAGCTGAGGCCCCGGCAGCAGCTCCTGCGGCTGATACATCAAAATATATTACCATTAAATCGCCGATGATAGGCACCTTCTACCGCTCGGCATCACCCGATAAACCGCTTTTCGTTAACGTTGGCGACGAGATAAAAGAAGGCAAGGTGCTTTGCATTATCGAGGCCATGAAACTGTTCAACGAGATCGAATCGGAAGTATCGGGTCGTATAGTTAAGGTTTTGGTAGATAATGCATCGCCGGTTGAATACGACCAGCCGTTGTTCCTGGTTGAACCGGTATAACATTTACACGCAAAGTTGCCTTGTGTAAAGGTTTGACTGGTGTAGATCAATTATCCAATTTATTTTAACCGATCAATATGGAATCCGGTGTAATCCCAAAAGGAAAGAAAATGTTTAAGAAAATATTGATAGCTAACCGTGGCGAAATTGCCCTTCGTATTATCCGTACGTGTAAGGAAATGGGCATCAAAACTGTAGCTGTTTATTCAACTGTCGACAGGGACAGCCTGCATGTACGTTTTGCTGATGAAGCCGTATGCATAGGTCCGCCCCCAAGTAAAGACTCCTATTTAAGTATCCCCAATATCATCTCCGCGGCTGAACTGACCAATGCCGACGCCATCCATCCGGGCTATGGTTTTCTGTCAGAAAATGCAAAGTTCTCGGCCATTTGCGCTGATTACGGCATCAAATTTATCGGCGCTACCTCCGACCAGATAAACGCCATGGGCGATAAGGCTTCGGCCAAGGCTACCATGAAAAAAGCCGGGGTACCAACTATCCCGGGTTCCGAAGGCTTGTTGAACGATGTAAAGGAAGGCATTGCCTTAGCCAATAAAATAGGCTATCCCGTAATTTTGAAAGCGACCGCTGGTGGCGGTGGCCGTGGTATGCGCCAGGTTTGGAAAGACGAGGAGTTTGAACCTGCCTGGGATTCGGCAAGGGCCGAGTCGGCAGCAGCTTTTGGCAACGATGGTTTATATCTTGAAAAATATGTGGTCGATCCGCGCCACATCGAAATACAGGTTGTGGGCGACCAGTACGGCAAGGTTTGTCACCTTTCCGAACGTGACTGCTCTATCCAGCGCCGTCACCAGAAACTGGTGGAGGAATCGCCATCGCCGTTCATGACGGAAAAACTGCGCAAGCGTATGGGCGATGCTGCCATCAAAGGCGCCAAAGCGGTAAAATATGAAGGGGCAGGTACCATAGAATTTTTGGTAGATAAGGACCGCAACTTCTATTTTATGGAAATGAACACCCGTATACAGGTGGAGCACCCGGTTACCGAAGAGGTGATCAACTTCGACCTGATAAAAGAGCAGATAAAAGTTGCCGCGGGCATACCTATCTCCGGGAAGAATTACGAGCCAACCATGCACGCCATCGAATGCCGTATCAATGCCGAAGATCCTTTCAACAACTTCCGCCCGGCGCCGGGTAAGATCACCAATTTCCACTCACCGGGTGGCCATGGTGTGCGTATCGATACCCATGTGTACTCGGGTTACGTAATACCGCCGAATTATGATTCGATGATAGCCAAAGTGATCTGCGTGGCGCAAACCCGCGAGGAGGCTTTAAGTACCATGGAACGTGCACTAAGCGAATTCGTTATCGAAGGGATAAAGACCACTATCCCCTTCCATCTAAAATTATTGCAGGACCCTAACTTCAGGGCGGGTAATTTTACCACCAAATTCATGGAGACCTTTGAATACACTAACTAAAAAAGTTACACTGCAATAATAAATTAAATCGTAAATAGCATACCGTAATTTCCGGGGTGCTATTTATACAAGGCAATGAGCAAGATAAGCGATAAAATAATCAATACTGTCAAAGAGAAAAGTAAAAACCTCGAGGCAGAGATGTCATTTTTTGACCACCTGGAAGAACTAAGGTGGCACCTTATCCGCTCGGCGCTGGCTATTTGTGTGTTTACCATATTCGCATTTGCCTTTTACACCTGGATATACGACCATATCATTATGGCCCCCAGCCGGAAGGATTTCTGGACCTTCAGGGCAATGTGCCAGATCGGCGAATGGCTGCACCGCGATATGTGTATCAGCAGTATCAACATCCACCTCATCAATACCGAAATGGCGGGGCAGTTTACCCTGATGATCGACTCGTCGCTGATGATCGGCCTGGTTATGGGTATCCCGTACCTGTTATACGAACTATGGAGGTTTATAAAGCCCGCCCTGCACGAAAAAGAACGCAAAGCGGCAAGCGGCTTTGTTTTTTACGCCTCACTTCTTTTTATATGCGGTGTGTTGTTCGGTTATTTCATTATCACACCTGTATCGCTTAATTTCCTGTCGAGCTTTACCGTAAGCGGCCAGATACAAAATCTGTTTTCTGTCGACTCATACCTATCGTCCGTTTCCACGCTGACACTGGCCACCGGCCTGGTTTTCGAACTGCCCATTTTGGTGTATATACTTGCCAACATAGGCATACTTACACCCAAGTTTATGCGCGATACAAGGCGCTATGCCATCGTTATCATCATGATCATAGCAGCTATTGTTACCCCAACCCCGGATATGCTTACCATGACCGTAGTTGCTATCCCGCTGCTGTTACTTTACGAGTTGAGTATCAGCGTTGCATCGATGGTTGAGCGCCGGCGCAAGAAAAGAAATGCCGATGCAGAAGCCAGCTAATTAGCTGTTGGTTTCCAACAAAATCTTTACCTTCGTTGCTTGATTTTTATAATAGCTTTGAGCAATGAATGATCTCAGGATAGCCATTGGCGCCGACCATGCAGGCTTTGAATACAAGCAAGCGATAGCCAAATGGCTCGGCCAGGATAATTTAAAAGATTTCGGCACTTACTCGGCTGATTCGGCCGATTACCCCGACTTTGCTCATCCGGTAGCTTCAGCCGTTGAAAATGGCGAATTTGACTTCGGCATCTTGGTTTGCGGCAGCGCCAACGGCGTGGCTATAACAGCGAACAAACACCAGGGCATACGTGCCGCCATTTGCTGGAATGAAGAGCTGGCAGCACTGGCACGCAAGCATAACAATGCCAACATCGTGTGCATCCCTGCCCGCTTTATTTCGATAGAAGAAGCCGAAAAGATAGTTCAAACATTTCTGAATACTGAATTTGAAGGCGGACGTCACGCCACCAGGGTAAACAAAATAGCTTGCTGAGGTGAAGGGGGAAGGTTTAAAAACAAATCACTAATTAACAAATCACCAGTCAACCAATCACAGGTTGACCAATCACAAGTAACTAATCACCAGTTAACTAATCTCAATAATTAACAAAATACATACATGAAAAAAACTTACTTAATCATCGGCGCGCTTGCTATCGGGACATACGCCAGCGCGCAAAAAATCGCAGACCCGACCAAATACGCGAAGTTGATAACAGCTGAGGATGCCAAAAAGCATTTGAGCATTATCGCTTCGGATGCCTTCGAAGGACGCGAAACCGGCAAACCCGGCGCCGACAAAGCGGCGCATTACATCGAAGCCGAATTTAAAAGGCTTGGATTGCAGCCGCCCGTAAATGGTTCATATTTCCTTGATATCCCATTAGTGGAAAATTCGATGGAAATTACTTTTACTGCCAATGGTGAAGCGGCTGCCAACGGGGTCGATTTCTTCACCCGGTCCAATGCAACTGACAATTCTATAACTGCCAGCGAAATTGTTTTTGTGGGTTACGGTACCGAAGCCGAATTGGGCAACATCGATATTGCCAACAAGATAATTTTATTGATAAACGAGGATAAGCCCGAAGCCGGCAAGGAAACCAACACCAGCTACCGCGCGACAGCCGCCCGCACCGCTATATTAAATAACCTGAAAAGCAAGAACCCTGCTTTGATACTGGCCGCCAACGGCGAAATTGCCAACCTCATGAAACGTTTTGGATCGTCGGTAAGGGGCGGGCGCTTAAGCATAAAAACACCCGAAAGCAAGAACGTAACACAGCAAATACCTGTTATGCATATTACCACGGCCCTGGCCGACCAACTGGTAAAAGCGAGCGGAAAATCTTATGCCGATCT
Organism: Mucilaginibacter ginsenosidivorans; assembly: GCF_007971025.1. Taxonomy (NCBI): domain Bacteria; kingdom Pseudomonadati; phylum Bacteroidota; class Sphingobacteriia; order Sphingobacteriales; family Sphingobacteriaceae; genus Mucilaginibacter; species Mucilaginibacter ginsenosidivorans. The sequence goes on from NZ_CP042436.1 coordinate 381,966, forward strand.
GAAAGGCTCGGGCGCACAGGTTATCAAAGCCGATGTAAAGGTCGATTTTCATACGGTAAATAAAGACGTTAAAGCAGTTGACGTATTGGGCTACATGCCGGGTACCGACCTGAAAGATGAGGTGCTTGTTTTCTCGGCACATTACGACCATATCGGCTTAAACCCGAACGGTAAAGATAAAGTGAACAACGGCGCCGACGACGACGGCTCGGGCACTACCGGGATACTGGAAATAGCCAAAGCATTTTCACAGGCTAAAAAAGACGGTCACGGCCCGCGCAGGAGCGTCCTGTTCCTGGGTAACGTTGGCGAAGAAAAAGGCCTGTTGGGCTCCGAATATTATACCGATCATCCGGTGTTCCCGTTGGCTAACACCATTACCGATCTTAATATCGATATGATCGGTCGCGTGGGCGAAGAATACATCGGCAAGCCCGATTCGGCCAACTATGTTTATACTATTGGTTCGGCAATGCTAAGCAAGGAACTGCACCAGATAAACGAGGATGCGAACGCGAAATACACCCACTTGGACCAGGACTATAAATACGACGATCCGAAAGATCCGAACAGGTTCTACTACCGTTCAGATCATTACAACTTTGCCAAGCATGGGGTGCCTATCATTTTCTACTTCAACGGCGTACATGCCGATTACCACCAGCCCGGCGACGAAGTGAGCAAGATCAACTTCCCCCTATTAGCCAAACGTGCACAACTGGTATTTTATACCGGCTGGGAACTGGCCAACAGGGACAAGAGACCGATAGTAGATGGCACCCCATCTTCGGAATAAGGCCATTTCGGATTAAGATATTTAAAGGGCGGCTGTTGGGCTGCCCTTTTGTTTTAAAACACATGCATAACCAGGCTTACGAAGTTTTTAAAAATTTCGTAAGCCTTTTTTATACCCTGTTTGAACCTGTCAACTTAATCTAACTTATTCAACCCAATCAACTGTCCTTAAACATAAAATCCTTATTTTCGCAACCATGGGACACATCGCAGAAGAGTTTTTGGTTGCCTCTGAGGATAAGGCTTTTGATATGAGCCATCGCCATATCATAAACTACAATATTGCCAAATATGATACAGCTGTGGACAGGGGCCTGTCGCGGCTCATCAACCTCGACAATTCCAAAAAGAAGGGCCATGTGATCAAATGGCGGGTGATGGAGAACCTGGATAAGTTCCTGCCCGAGTTTGAGGCCAATTTTCAAAAACGGGGCGGTAAAGTAATATGGGCGAACGACGCCGAAGAGGCCAACCGCGAGATACTGAACATCATCCAAAAGGCGGGCGCCAAAACTGTTGTCAAATCCAAGTCGATGGTGACCGAGGAGATCGAGCTGAATGAGTTCCTCGAACATAACGGTATCGAATCGCTTGAGACCGACCTGGGGGAATATATTGTTCAACTTTTGGGCCAGCGGCCATACCATATCGTTACCCCGGCCATGCACCTGTCCAAAGAGGACATCGCCAAATTATTCAATGAAAAATTCGGTACACCGCTGGATTTTACACCCGAACAACTAACCGCAAAGGCACGAGAGCTGCTGCGCGACAAATATGTGCAGGCCGATGTGGGTATTACAGGCGCCAATTTTTTGCTGGCCGATACCGGCAGCATTGCGATAAGCGAGAACGAAGGTAACGCCAGGCTAAGCACCAGCTTTCCGAAGATACATATTGCCGTTGTCGGCATCGAAAAGATTATACCTTCCATTGCAGATCTCGACCTTTTCTGGCCGATGCTCTCAACCCACGGAACCGGGCAAAACCTGACGGTTTATAATACCATTTTAAGCGGACCGCGCCAGGGCGATGAAACCGATGGCCCCGAAGAAATGTACGTTGTGCTGCTGGATAATGGCCGTACCAACCTGCTTGCACAAAAGGACCAGCGCCAGGGGCTTTACTGCATCCGCTGCGGCGCCTGTTTGAATGCCTGCCCGGTTTATAAGAATATCGGCGGGCATACTTACGAAACCACCTACAGCGGGCCGATAGGCTCCATCATTACGCCGCACACGCGCGGCATGGAGGAATTTAAACACCTGAGCTATGCATCCAGCCTTTGTGGCAAATGCAGCGAGGTTTGCCCGGTAAAGATCGACATACACAAAATGCTGCTGCTGAACCGCCGCGATTCTGTTAAGCAGCACGTAGTTACCAAAAAAGAAGAATGGGGCTGGGCGCTTTGGAAAACCGGGATGTTGAACCGTAAATGGATGGACTTCTTCAGCGGAAAGACCAAGAACTTCTTCCTCAAAACCCTGTTCAGGAAAACCTGGGGCAAACTGCGCGAAATGCCCAAAGTAGCCGATAAGTCGTTCAGCAAAATGTGGGCGGAGAAGAACCAATCCGAAATGTAGAGACGCATAATCATGCGTCTCCCAGGGTAATATCTACCAGTAAAGACGCATAATCATGCGTCTCTACGTGGTTTAATGTATGTTCCCGAAACCAAATTCCTTGTAAGTATTCGGCATCTCGTTGCTGCTCACAAAAGCGAACGTATAGGTGGTCAGCCAGGTGTCGTAATCGGCGCTTTTATCTTTGGATGGCTCCATATGCAGCGACCGCAGCATGTACACCCCTTCCCTGCTCAGTTTAAAATAGATCTGCCCCGCTTTATCCGTAGATAATTTCTGAACGAACACATTACCGCCATGCGATTTGATGTAAAAGACCACCACAGCGTTCACGACAGGTTTGCCCTTAAAGTTCACGAGGCCGATTATATCATCGCCGTAATTGCCTTTGTATGGGTTGTCTTTTAAAATGATCTCGTAATCCTGGTCCTGGCTCTTGTTAAAGTCGTTGGCGCTTTCCTTATCCACCTTCACCAATGTTTTCAGGTACCAGGTAAACCGTTCCCTGAAAATATCCTTACTGCCGTTTTTTACTTTTTCCGAATATTGGGTAAGCCCCTCGTCGTCGAGCTCGCGCGTAAAATCTTCGCGTTCCACGTCGTCAATTACCGGTTTGCGGGTCATGGTTATCATGTTCAGGCCGTCCTTTTCGGCTGTAACGGTTGCAATGGTATCGCTGCTTTTGGTGGCAATATCTTTATCCGACTTTTTTGAACCCGCGCTGATATTGAACTTATCGATCTTCGCCGGGTCGAAATTAAGCCTGTCCTGAATCACAAACTGGTTCGCACTAAACAAATGCACTTTCAGCTCATCGCCCTTATGCAAATAAAAGTGCTGCGGCACCAGCATGTAATCCTGGGCGCAGGCCTCTTGAACCGTAAGAAAAAGCAGGGAAAAGAGACAGCAATAGATATATTTCATAGCGATGATTATTGATTTGCCCAAACATACAAAGTTTTAAAAACTTCAGTAGTTTCGCTTCATGATTTTCGAACGTAAAAACGTTGATAATGACAAATTAGTGTCGTTTTACAAGGCTTTGCTGTGGCCAAGGCTGATCGAGGAGAAAATGCTGATCCTTTTGAGGCAGGGGCGCATAGGCAAATGGTTCTCCGGTATCGGGCAGGAGGCCATAGCGGTAGGCAGCACTTTGGCCATGCAGCCTTACGAATATATCCTGCCGATGCACCGCAACCTGGGCGTCTTTACAACCCGCGATATCCCACTTTCGCGGTTAATGGCGCAATGGCAGGGAAAAGCGTCGGGCTTTACCAAAGGACGCGACCGTTCCTTTCATTTCGGTACGCAGGAATATAAGATCATCGGGATGATATCGCACCTGGGTCCGCAAATGGCCCTGGCCGACGGTATCGCCCTGGCCGATGTGTTAAGCAAAAGAAAAAGGGCCACCCTGGTTTTTACCGGCGAGGGCGGCACGAGCGAAGGCGATTTTCACGAAGCGCTGAATGTGGCATCGGTATGGAATTTACCGGTAATATTTTTGATCGAAAATAACGGCTACGGGCTCTCGACGCCCGTGAACGAGCAATATAAATGTGAAAAACTAAGCGACCGCGCAATTGGTTATGGCATTGAAGGCCGTACCGTAGATGGCAATAACATCCTGGAAGTTTATCACACCATTAGCGAACTGGCGGAAGACATCCGCCAAAACCCGAGGCCTGTGTTATTGGAATGTATGACGTTCAGGATGCGCGGGCACGAGGAAGCATCGGGTGTCAAATATGTACCGCAGCAGTTATTTGATGAATGGAAGGAAAAGGACCCCATTGCTAATTTTGAGCAGTTTTTACTGGATGAAGGTGTGCTTGACGCCGAAAAAATAAAGGTGATCAAAAGCGGTTTTACTTCGATGATCGATATCCAGATCGAAAGGGTATTCAATGAGCCCGACATCATCCCCGATATGGAAACCGAGTTGGCTGATATGTATAAACCATACAGCAATCCAACAATACAACCATCTGACAATAAAACAACCAAACGTTATATCGACGCCATAAGCGACGGCCTGCGCCAGGGTATGCGAAAGCATCCGAACCTGGTTCTGATGGGCCAGGATATTGCCGAATACGGCGGTGCATTCAAAATAACCCAGGGGTTTGTTGAAGAATTCGGCCGCGAACGCGTACGCAACACGCCGATATGCGAGTCGGGCATAGTGGGTGCGGCAATGGGTTTGTCTATCAATGGCTATAAATCCGTTGTCGAAATGCAGTTTGCCGATTTTGTCACCTGCGCCTTTAACCAGGTGATCAACAACCTGGCAAAAACGCATTACCGCTGGGGCGAGAACGTGGACGTAGTGGTACGCATGCCTACGGGCGCGGGCACGGGCGCCGGGCCGTTCCATTCGCAAAGCAACGAGGCCTGGTTCACCAAAACACCGGGCCTGAAAGTAGTTTACCCGGCTTTCCCTTCGGATGCTAAAGGTCTGCTATTAGCAGCCATTGACGATCCGAACCCGGTCATCTATTTCGAACATAAATACCTATACCGCAGCATAAGCGAAGATATTGCCGATGACGAATACACCATCGAAATAGGCAAGGCCCGTGTGGTACAGGAAGGCACCCGGGCCAGCATCATCACCTATGGGCTGGGTGTACATTGGGCATTGGAATATGTAAAACAGCATAGCGATCTGTCCATCGAGATCGTCGACCTGCGCAGCCTGCAGCCCTGGGATAAGGAAGCTGTGGAAGTAAGCGTAAAAAAGACCGGCAAGGCTTTGATATTACACGAAGACACCCTAACCAACGGTTTCGGCGGAGAAATAGCGGCCCATTTAGCCGAACATTGCTTCACTTACCTGGATGCCCCTGTTATGCGCTGCGCCAGCATGGATACTGCCATCCCGATGAACAAAGCATTGGAGGACCAGTTTTTGGCGAAAGGAAGATTAGCGAAAATGATGGAGAAGTTGCTGAGTTATTGATCACGCAAGGCGTCGACCCCATCGGGGTCAAACGTCGGTAGAAAAAATTGATTTGACGTATTTTCCGTGCCGTAGGTACGGAACTAATGTCGCGTACTTATGGCACGTTACGTCTTTTTGTTAAATTCTCTACTGGCGTTTTGCATCTACGATGCAACTGAATATTCGCTATCTTTAAAATATTAGTGGTAATTTAGTATTATGGTAACGCTGGAAGATATTTATAAAGAAGATCCCACTCAACGGATCATAGATGAAGGAGCTGGCTGGGGCGCCGAGCAGATGCTGAAAGCGGGGGTGCCTATCTTTTACCGGAACGAAAAATATCCAGAGTCATTAAAAGGCGACTTGTTTGTTAAAGAGTATCCAAATGGCGCCAAATTTTTAGTCCGGAAAGAACTTACAAGCGACTACCGCCTGCTTGAAGAGATCATTAAACCTTTGGATAAATAATGCCCTCTTTAGTTGTCATTGGTGGTCCGAATGGTTCAGGAAAGACTACGCTTACATCGTACCTAATTCAAAAAGGGACGATTAAATCCGATGTAATCAATCCTGATGAAATCGCCTATAAAGAATTCGGAGACTATGGGTTCCATGTAAAGGCAGCCAGGATCGCTTTAGAACGAAGAAAGCAAGCAGTCGAAAAAAAAGTAGACTTCGCTTTTGAAACGACTTTTTCCGGCAATTCAGAGGTCAATGAAATAATAGCCGCAAAGTCTGCCGGCTATAAAACGATCCTATATTATGTTGCCCTGGAGTCTATGCTCGATAATCTAACAAGGGTTGAAGAACGCACGACCAATTTAGGCCATCATGTAGAAAGAGAAGATATTATAAGAAGACATGATAAAAGCCGGATCAATTTATTAAAACACATTACCTTGTTTGATAAGGCATACTTGTTCGACAATTCAGACACAGAACGTTCACGCGTTGCTATTTTTGAAAAAGGAATATTAAGATGGTTAAACGAGAAACTTCTCAATCATCCCTTTTACAATGAACTTTTAAGAAAGTAAAATAAAACCTTTCGCCCCTGCCTGCCGGCAGGCGGGTTTTACCCTTTCCACCTTTCGCCTCATCCCTCCACCAACTCCACCTCAGCCACCGGGCTAAACAAATAGATCCTCCGCGTAGCTATCTCCGTGCATTTAAACCGTTTGCGCAACTGCTCATCTTTACGAAAAACACGGCCATTTTTTAGTTTGAACAAAGCTTTCATGGGCACCTTATCCACCGTCAGGTGCGCCGGTTTTGGGGCGTCGTAGGACCGGAGTGTTTTATACAAATTCAGGTCCGAGCAGCTCGAGGCCGCCGGGTTATTCAAATAGCTTACAATGGCTCGCTTCACGTCAAACGGGAATATCTCCTGTTCAAAAAAAGGCTGCATCATCTTTTTGAAATTGGCTTTCCACTCGGCGCCGTGCGGTTTGGCTTTATGCTTATGCTGGTTCCAGGTATGCAGGTGAGCAAACTCGTGTACCGTAGTTACCAGGAAGGCGTAGGGGTTCAGATCAAAATTGACCGATATGCGGTGACCCTTGCCGCCATGCGGCGGGCGGTAATCGCCAAACTTGCTGTTTCGGTTTCGGGAAACCTTAAACTCACACTTAAAGTAATCTATCCAGCGGCCTATCAGCGGGGCAGCCGCCGGCGGAAGATACATCTCTAATACTTTTACTTTATCCAATTTTACCTCTTTCCAAAAATACATTTTTGGAGCGGAAAGCTGAAAGCTTAAAGTCTAAAGCTTTTTTTAATCCGGGACAAGCTTTCAGCTTTGGTCCTTCCGCTTTAAGCTTAAAAAAGATACTTTGCGGCAAGCAAAATACTTTGCGATATCTTGTATACATGGCCGCTTACATATACATCGGATAATTCTCCGCTACTCATTCCTGTTTTTACAAAAAGCTGGCTCGGTCGGCCGAGATGCACTCCCTGGTTCAACTGTATTTGCGTACCCGAACTTTGGAATCCTTTTTTAACCAGGTAAGCGCCCGAGGGGCCGGCAAGACTGCCCGTAGCAATATCTTCCACCGAACCGAGGTTGTCCCATGTCCGAATGGTCAGTGTTGGAATGTCCAGTATACCGACAAACATCGCCCCAAGCTGCCTGATCTTTTCTTCCAGGTCATTGACCCTTATCTTTGCCTGCAAACCGTTCCGCCGCAAGGGAACAATAAGATAAGGCAGCCCTGTTGAAACGATAACCGGCCGGCAACCTTCATACAGATCATCCTTATTTAAACTGATGGCATCCATCAGCCAATCCGTTTCGGTTTCGCCCAGTTCTTTGCCAAATTCGGCCCGCCCCTGGTTCATCGTTGCTTTAAAGGATCCTTCTCCTTTTTCAGTGGTCACCTGCACCGTCTTTTTATTTAAAACGAATTCCCATTCGGCTTTTTGTTTTTCGGGATAATAAAGATCGTGCAAGGTTGCGGCAGCGCCAAGCACAGGGTGCCCGGCGAAATCCAATTCTTCTCCCACCGTAAAAATATAGGCCCTCACTTTGGTGCCTTCTATCCGCTGTAAAAAGATACTTTCAAACTGCCGCATTTCCTGAGTCAGTCTCAGCATTGCCTCTTTGCTCAGTCCTTCGGATTCCGTAAATACGGTAAGCCCGTTGCCCGAAAAAGGCCTGTCGGAAAAAACGTCGACGTGATAATAGGGTAGCGTTTTCATAATACCTGCTTCTATAGTTTTAATAAGATCTGTTTTGGGCGATGCCGGCAATTTCGATGCGGGCGTTCATAGGCAATTCTTTTACTGCGATGCATACCCTTGCCGGGAAGCGTCCGTTAAAATATTTCTTGTACACCTCGTTTGTCGCGTTATAATTGTCCATCGAGGTTAGATAGATGGTAACGTTTACAAGGTCCTTATAGCTTAGATTATGCTCTTTTAGTACATCACCCAGGTTTTTCATCACCTGGCCGGCCTCCGCACTAAAATCAGGGCCGGCTAAGTGGGCGGCGCCGTTTGTACCAATTTGTCCGGATATGTATACCGTACCGCCTGTGCCAACGGCGTCCGAAAATGGCAGCTTGTCCGAGTGATCTGTTATTGCCTGCTTCTCGTTTTGCTGGAGCTGCAACTCAAATCCCCGACGGTCCAGTTGTATCCAATACTCAGCTATCTTCCCATTTGCTATGCGGTATACGGCGCTTCCAATTTCCGTCAAGGGTAGGTTTGTCGCCTTATGCCCGTCAATATCCTGCAGGTGTTTTCCAGTTTGCTTCCATCGGGCGTACACCTTGTTACCGTTGGCTATCAATTCGGTCACCTCCAGGTCGTACCGGCCATACAAGGCCAGGAACTCCTTAACGTGATCCGCATAGTTTTGCGGGCTGCGTTTTACAACTTCCGGATTCTCCGAGTTCATTTGATGAGCCAGGACGGTATCGGCCATAAACTCCGCTGCCCTATCGGGTTCCCTGCCCGACCTGACTACCTCGAAAAATGCACTGACAATTTTTTCAGATTCTTCCGTTTGGGTGGTGCTCATCTTTTGTGCTGTTGTTATTTGTATTGAAACTGTTAATATGGATAAGCAGGCAAAAAGTATCTTTTTCATTATCTGTTATCTCTTTTATATCCGCAACAAAATTGCTTAGTTTTGAAAATATATAACAGATACAAAATTTGAATATTTTACTGTAACAGATTTTAATGCAATGAAAGAGCCGATATATCTTGCTATGGCAAATAAGATTACCTCAATGATCGGGGACGATGTCTATAAAGCGGGCGACAAATTGCCTTCGCTGCGCAGCCTGCACAGAGAAAACGGGATCAGCATAGGCACTGTATTGCAGGCATTTAATCACCTGGTGAATAAGGGCTTGATCGTATCGCGCGAAAAATCAGGGTATTTTGTTAGCTACGGGTCCGGGCGCAAACTTGCGTCGCCGCAAACCATACCGGCGTCGTTATCCGAAAGAACGGTCCGTATCGACGGCCTTTTGCAGAAGCTCAGGGCAGACGGTACCGGGAGGGATTTTGTCTCCTTCGCCAACGCACTTCCCGATCATCGCCTGTTGCCATTCAACGGCATTAAGCGTGCTTTGCAAACCGTTTCGAGGGATATCAGTGGCAGCTACCTGGCCATCGAAGAGCGTAAAGGAAATTTGAAGCTGCGCGAAGAGATAGCCAAACGATCGTTTGCCTGGAATGGCTCGTTACACGCCGATGACCTGGTTATAACCAATGGTGCTATGGAGGCTGTGATACTTTGCCTTAAAGCAATAACCAAAGAAGGCGACACTATCCTGGTGCAGGACCCCTGTTATTACGGCATTATGCAAACCCTCGAATACCTGAACCTGAAAGTAGTAACCGTCCCCTGCCATTCCGATACAGGTATCGACGTAGCCGTTGTAGAAGCAGCCTGCGATAAGTTTGATATAAAAGCCTGTGTGCTGGTTGCAAATTTTAACAACCCGGATGGGGCGTGTCTGAATAGCGGTCAAAAACGCCGATTGGCAGAGCTGGCCAACCTTAGAAAATTGCCGGTGATAGAAGACGACCTGTACGGCGACATCTTTTTTCGCGGGAATCGCCCGGATACCATAAAAACCTACGATAAGGATGGATGGGTGATGTATTGCAACTCGTTCTCAAAGTCGCTGGTTCCGGGTTTCCGTATCGGCTGGTGCGCACCGGGCAGGTTTGCTTACGAAGTGGCACGGCTTAAATCGATGCACAACGGGCCGGTGTGTAATTTCACCCAACGGGCGCTGCATCAGCTATTGGCCTCAGGGTTGTATGACAGGCATTTGAAAAAGTACCGGGTCGAGCTCCAAAAGAACATGTTACGGACCATCCATCTTATAGAAAAGCATTTCCCTGGTGATACCAAGATCAGCTCGCCCTTTGGCGGACTGGTGATATGGGCCGAACTTTCACCTGAAATCAATACTGTAAACTTGCAGGACGAGGCTTTTTCACAAGGCATAAGCTACGCGCCGGGTGAAATTTTTTCGGCAAAGGGAGATTACAAAAATTACCTGCGCATAAGCTTTTGCCGGCTTTGGGACACCAAAACAGAAAATGCTTTAGTCAGGCTTGGGGAACTATTCAGGTTGCAAGCTGGGAAGCAAAGGGGCCATGGGCAAAACAAACATCTCTGATACTTTTAAACAAATTAAAGTAAAAACCTTTGCCCTTTAGCCTTTATCCTTTTACCTTAATAAATGATAGGTTATAAAACTCGCCACATAGGCAAGTCCCGTCATGTAGGCAAACTGCGCCGCCGGCCAGCGCCAGTTTTTTGTTTCGCGGTAAACTACTGCCACCGTGCTGGCGCACTGCATGGCGAAGGCATAAAACATCATTAACGAGAAAGCTACAGCCGCGGTAAACACCGGCGTACCATCAGGGTTTTTAGCGGTATGCATTTTCTGCTGAACGGATTCCATCTTTTCAGCATCGCCATCCACACTGTATATGGTTGCCATCGTCCCCACGAAAACTTCGCGTGCGGCAAATGAGGTAATTAGCGCGATACCTATTTTCCAGTCGAACCCAAGCGGTCTTATTACCGGTTCAATTGCATGACCCAAAGCGCCTGCATACGAGTTTTCGAGTTTTTCCGAAGCGATAGCATGGTTCAGGTCGACTGCATTTAAATGCTGGGTATACTGCGGCTGTTTATATTTCTCTTCGATGCGCTGGAAGCGGTCGCCGGGACCGTATGAGGCCAGTACCCACAATATCACCGAAACGGCAATGATCACCTTCCCGGCCTGCAGTACAAAAGCTTTGGCCCTGTCGTACATGGAATGACCCACATTTTTCCAGCGGGGCATACGGTAAACCGGCAGTTCCATAATAAAATAGCCGCGTTCGCGGGCCTTCAAAATAAATTTCATCACAAACGCTACCGTGACCGCCGATACCAGGCTGAACAGGTACATGCCGGTAAGCGCCAATCCCTTCATATTAAATATCCACCACACATTGCGGTCAGGCACCACCAAAGCGATAAGCAGGGTATAAACAGGCAAACGCGCCGAACAGGTAACCAGCGGCGTCACCATAATGGTAATCATCCGGTCCTTCCAGTTCTCGATGTTCCGGGTACTCATAATGGATGGCACCGCGCAGGCAAAACCGCCAATTAGCGGCACTACCGACTTACCGTTCAAACCAACCTTACGCATAATGCGGTCCATCATAAATGTCACGCGCGACATGTAGCCGGTATCTTCCAGTATCGAAATAAAACCGAACAGGATAGCGATCTGCGGGATAAAAACCATTACGCCGCTAAGGCCGCCTAATACCCCATCAACAATAAGGCTGGTTGCCGGGCCTGACGGAAGCAGGCTATGTAAACTGCTCTGCAGCCAAACAAAAAAATCGGCTATCAGCTGCATAGGGTAAGCCGACCAGGCGAATATCGACTGGAAAATGAATAGTAGGATAGCAAAAAATATAATAAACCCGAACGTTTTGTGGGTTAGTATCTTATCGATCTTATTACTGATGGTTTGGTCGTGCGCGGTTTCTTTTTTGGTAACCGTGTCGTACAGCAGGTCGTTGATAAAATTGTATCGTGCAATTGTTTCCGATGCCTGTGCCTTTTGCGAATGAAAGCTGAATTCGTGCTCCAACTCTTCAATACGGTCGCTTTGCGATGGTGTCAGAAAAGTAAGCGTCTCGTGCTGGTGTGCCAGTTGCAGGGCGAAATAAGGGTTCTCAACTTCTATCTCTTTCCCTATCTGTGCTATCAATTGCGGGGCAAGTGCCTCCACATCAATGGTGTCTTCCTGCAGGGCAATTTTATTGGCAAAAGCGATGGCTTGCTTTAATTTATCGATACCTTCTATCTTTCTTGCCGATATTGGCACCACCGGCACGCCGAGTTTTTGGGCAAAGGCATCAACGTCGATACTGATATCTGATTTCTTCGCCAGGTCCATCATGTTGAGGGCAACGATGACGGGGATCTTCAGGTCAGCTACCTGGGTGTAGAGTAAGAGATTTCGCTTCAGGTTCGAGGCATCCAATATCACCACAACAAGATCAGGTCGCAGTGCGTTCGACCGGTCGGCTAATACAGAAAAAACAATGGATTCGTCCCTGCTTTTGGGATATAAACTGTAGGTACCGGGCAGGTCGATAATTTGCGCGTGACGCCCGTCGGGCAGATCGCAAATACCTGTCTTTTTATCGACGGTAACCCCGGGAAATTGCCTATTTTTTGATTGAGCCCGGTTAAGACATTAAAAAGCGTTGATTTACCGGTATTTGGATTGCCTACAAGCGCGACTTTCAGATCAATGTTCACTTGTTAACAAAACTACTGCAGGATGATGGTCGAGGCTTCTCTTTTGCGTAAACTTAACTGGTAGCCCGAAACATGTATGGCTATCGGGTCGCCAAGGGGGGCAATCCGCGAAACCCTCACTTCTTCACCGGGTAAACAACCCATCTCCATCAATTTTACCGACATTTCCAAATCGGTAAATTCCTTAACTATACCTGTTTCCCCTACCTCAAGTTGTGAAAGTCTCATGTCCTTATTCTTTATAACTGAACAAATGTATACCTTATTTAAATTAAATCCAAATAAGAACAAGTGATCTTCGTCACTTTTTACAATGTTGTTAGAATTATACGTATTTAACCTGTTTCGCAGTTTTTACAGGGGAGATATTTCGGCTGAAATGCGGGCAATGGCAGTCCTTTTTAAATATGCCGCACGATGAAAGACCGGTAACTGCAAGGGCCAATAATAGATACTTTATTTTTTTCATGCCTGTCTCCTTTCTATTGTCTTGTATACGGCAAATATGTACGGCTTTGTTTCCTGCTATTCAAAAGTATGCAAAAAAATAAGGCCCGTTTTGCGGGCCTGACAATTTCTTTACCGGTTATTTAAACCCCGATGAGGGTTTTATAAGCATCTGCCGAAAGCAGGCCGTCAACTTCCGAAGCATCCTTAATAGTTATTTTCACCATCCAGCCTTCGCCGTATGGGTCGGTGTTAACCAGTTCGGGCTGGCTGTCCAATGCAGGGTTAAGCGTTGTTACCGTTCCGGTAAGCGGCATAAACAGGTCCGAAACCGTTTTTACAGCTTCAACGGTGCCAAAAACCTCTTCGCGGGCCACCTCTTTTCCTACCGAAGAAACGTCAACATATACAATATCACCCAGTTCGCCCTGGGCAAATTCAGTAATGCCAACAGTGGCAGTGTCGCCTTCTATTTTTATCCACTCGTGGTCCTTAGTGTATTTAAGTTCAGCAGGAAAATTCATATTGCTCCGTTTTTTTTGAGTCTCAAAAATAGTAAAACTTTACTGAAGAAAAACCTAAAAAAAGTCTTACCAAAAAAGAAAAAACCTTAACTAAAAGGTATTGTTAAGTAAATGTAATATCAATTAAAAACATTCACTATGAAAAGATTAAGCTTAATAATGATGGTAGTTTTTACGGCATTTGCCTTCCAGGCATGTCAAAACAAAGCCAAAGACTCCACAGACAGCGCCGACAGCGCCAACATGACCAAAGATACATCGACGAATGCTGCGGCTACCGGCGGCATAGCAGTTGATGAGAACGATGCCAAATTTGTTACAACAGCCGCCAACGACGGGATGACTGAAGTTACTTTAGGGAAAGTAGCGGAGCAAAAAGCAGCAAATAGTCGCGTTAAGGGATTTGCCGATATGATGGTTACCGATCATACCAAAGCCGGGGAGGCATTAGCTGCTTTAGCTAAGACAAAAAACATTACGCTGCCTGCAGCGCCAAACGCCGATTCGCAGAAAGCGATAGACGATCTGTCAAAAAAATCCGGAAAGGATTTTGATAAAGCATATGTCGACGCCATGGTTGACGGTCACGAGAAAGCAGTCAAACTGTTTACCGATGCATCGGAGAATTGCAAGGATGCCGATCTGAAAGCGTTCGCCACAAACACACTGCCTACATTGAAAATGCATTTGGATTCTATCAAGGCCATAAAAGCCAGCATGAAATAAATAAAAGCATTAAAGACATTGTTCATTAAAGAGACCGGGGTCAGCTCCGGTCTTTTTTTATGCCCTTGCCGCTAAGTGTCAAAAAACAACCTGTTTTATTCGGCAAAATATCGCAATTTAGGGAGCACTTATAGGTGCAGCTTTTCGTAAGCTTACTGATCCGCTTAAACTAAAACATTATGAAAAAAATCAGCCTGTTCCTGTTGCTTGTTTGTTCCTTTCAAATCGTCAAAGCACAAAAACCGAACGATATCGAATCCAAAACCAAAGGGCTGAGCAAATACAGCGGCTACTTTAATTTTTACTGGAACGAGAAAACTGGTCAGGTTTTACTGGAGGTCGACCGCCTGAATGACGAGTTTTTATACGTTAACTCCTTACCCGCCGGGGTCGGCTCGAACGACCTGGGGCTGGATCGCGGGCAGATAGGCGATTCGCGCATTGTAAAATTCATCCGCAGCGGCGATAAAGTGTTGCTTATACAGCCCAACTACAGCTACCGCGCGGTAAGCAGCAACCCGGATGAGCGGAAATCGGTTGAGGAGGCGTTCGCGCAGTCGGTGATATGGGGTTTTAAAGTGGAAGCTGAGGATAGCGGCAGGGTTTTGATAGATATTACCAATTTTCTGCTTCGCGACAGTCACCAGATAGCGCGCAAACTGGGCAACAGCAACCAGGGAAATTATCATGCCGACGACTCCCGTTCGGCCATCTATCTGCCCAATACCAAAAGCTTTCCTGAAAATACCGAGTTCGAGGCCATTATTACCTTAGCCGGAACAGGCATAGGCTCCGAGATCAGGTCGGTAACACCCGATGCAAATTATGTAACGGTACGGATGCACCATTCCTTTATTAAGCTTCCCGACAATAACTATAAGCCCCGTAAGTTCGACCCGCGCTCGGGTTATTACGACAATGAATATATGGACTATGCAACGCCTATAGATGAACCGATAGTAAAAAGATTTATAGCGCGGCACAGGCTCGAAAAAAAGGATCCTAATGCTGCCATGAGTGAGCCTGTAAAACCAATAGTTTATTACCTCGACCGTGGCGCCCCGGAGCCTGTTCGTTCGGCGTTGATGGAAGGCGCTTCGTGGTGGAACCAGGCCTTTGAAGCGGCCGGGTATAAAAATGCGTTCCAGGTAAAACTGCTGCCCGAAGATGCCGACCCGATGGACATCCGGTATAACCTTATCCAGTGGGTTCACCGCTCCACCCGCGGCTGGTCGTACGGCGAATCCATACTTGATCCCCGCACCGGCGAGATTATCAAGGGGCAGGTAAGTTTGGGGTCGCTGCGGGTGAGACAGGACTTTCTGATCGCGGAAGGATTGGTGCAACCTTACGAGGATGGCAAACCCGTGAGCGATAAAATGATGAAAATGGCCCTGGCCCGCCTTCGCCAGCTTGCGGCGCACGAGGTTGGGCACACCTTGGGATTGCAGCATAATTTTACGGCAAGCGTAAATAACCGGGCATCGGTAATGGACTATCCGCCGCCTGTTTTCAGTTTGAATACGGACGGCACCATCGACCTGTCAAATGCTTACGCGACGGGTATTGGCGGATGGGATAAGCGCGCAATACTGTTTGGTTACCAGGATTTTCCGGCGGGAACAAACGAGGACGAAGCGCTAAAAAACATCATGGTGGAAACTTTAAAAGAGGGTTATCTATATATTTCGGACGATGACGCCCGACCTGCCGGAAGCGCGCACCCGCAGGCCCATTTGTGGGATGCAGGAACCAATGCCGCCGATGAGCTGAACCGCCTGATGGTGATACGGAAACATGTGCTTGACAATTTCTCTGAAAAGGCCATACGGCAGGATGCCCCGATGGCCACTATCGAGGAAGTGCTGGTGCCCATGTACCTGGTGCAGCGTTACCAGGTTGAAGCGGCCTCGAAAATGCTCGGTGGTTTGTATTATACCTTTGCTATAAAAAACGACGGGCAAACCGTTACCAGATTTGTTCCGCCTGCCGAACAATGGAAAGCTTTTAACGCATTGATGGGTACCATTACGCCCGAAGCGCTGGCCCTGCCCGAAAAACTGATCGAAAAAATACCTCCCCGGCCGATAGGTTACCCGCGGACAAGGGAAACATTTAAATCGCGCACCGGGTTAACTTTCGACCCGATGTCGGCGGCCGAATCTGCCGCGGGCAATACGCTTGAATTTATGCTGCAGCCCGAACGCGCGGCGCGTTTGGTAGAGTATCATGCGAGAGACGAAAAACAACCGGGCCTCGAAGCTGTATTAAATAAACTGGTGGCTCAAACCTGGAAGGCTCCGCAATTAACAGGTTACAAAGGCGAGCTGCAAAGGCTTGTGAACGACCTGGCATTGAAGCAACTGCTTACGCTGGCCGCCACAACATCGGCGCCTGAAAGCGTTCGTGGGATGGCGCTGCTTCAGATCACCGAATTGAAAAAATGGATGAGCAAAGCAGTCCTAACCTCCGGGGGCGAGCAGAAAGCCAGCCTTTTGTTCGGCCTGGCACAGCTTAATGAGTTTGAAAAGAACCCGGATAAATTTAAGCCCGCGCCGGTTGTAAACATGCCCGACGGTTCGCCTATTGGGACTGATGATTTTGGCTGCGGAATGTAAATATTTCTATAAGTAATTTTGACTATGGCAGATACGATCAAAACAGGTTTAATGGCTTACGGCATGTCGGGAAGGATATTTCATGCACCCTTTGTTGCCCTGCATCCCGGCTTTGACTTGAAAGCGGTGGTTGAGCGGCATGAGAAAAAAGCCGCGGCTGATTACCCGGGCATTACAAGCTACAACAGCGTTGATGAATTACTCGCAGATAAGGAGATCGAATTCGTCATCGTCAATACGCCTCCCTATACCCACTTCGAGCTGGCTCAGAAAGCGCTGGAAGCAAATAAGCATGTGTTGATCGAAAAACCAATAGCCACCAGCTCCAAAGAAGTGAAAACACTTTTTGATCTGGGCAGGGAAGTTGGGAAGCACGTCATGGTTTATCAAAACCGGCGCTGGGACAGCGATTTTACATCGGTCAGAAAAGTGATAGAAAGCGGCCGGCTGGGCGAACTGATAGAGGTGCATTTCCGGTTCGACCGGTATAAAGCGGCATTGAGCCCGAAGGTATTTAAGGAAACAAAGAACACTCCCGGCAGCGGCCTGGTTTACGACCTCGGTCCGCATTTGATCGATCAGGCGATCAGCCTGTTCGGGCGACCGCTTTCGTTTAAAAAGACAAGCGGCATTTACCGCGAAAATTCGCAAGTGCCGGATTATTTCCATTTCCACCTGGAATACCCGCATCAGCTGAATGTTTATCTTACATCGGGCCTGCTCATTGCTCAGCCAACACCATCCTTCGTGGTACACGGCACATTGGGCAGCTACCTCAAAAACCGGGTGGATGTGCAGGAGGCGCAACTGGACAAAATGATGCGGCCGGATGATCCCAAATATGGGGTCGAGCCTGCCGGCGAAGAAGGCTTGCTGGTGACAGTGGGCGCCGATACCCAAAAAACAACAGAAATTATTTCTTCGGAAAAAGGCGACTATTCACATTTATTTGAAGCTGTTTATCAGACTATCAGGAATAATGCGTTATATCCCATAACCGAAGAACATATTGCCTGGCAAATGGAATTGCTGGAAGCTTAGGAGCAGATTTCTGATATGCAGATATCAAGTGTATAAAAACACTAAATCATTTGCACATCTGCATATTCGCACATCTGCACATCAATAAGAATTGTTACTTTTATCGCATAATGAAAAAACTACTTGTCCTTTTTAGCCTGATCATAGCAGCAGGTTGTTCCAATGCTCAGAATAAGGCCGCTCAAAACATTGAAAACATACCGCCTTTCAAAATAATGAAGGCCGACAGCACCTGGTTCACCGTTAAGGACCTGAAAGCGCATAAGCCGGTGATGATCATCTATTTTTCGCCCGATTGCAGCCACTGCCAGCACCTGATGTACGAAATGAAGCCGAAAATGAAGGAATTTGCCAACACACAGATCGTGATGGTAACTTTTACCGATTACAACAGGCTGGCGATGATCCGGAATTTTAACCGCGACTTCGACCTGAAAAAATACCCGAATATAACTGTAGGTACAGAGGCACGTACGTACCTTGTGCAGCAATATTATCATGTGGCAACCACGCCTTATATTGCCATTTATGGCAAAAACGGCAAGCTGGTAAGGGCTTTTGAAAAGGCGCCGAGCATTGATACCCTGGCCGAGACGGTAAAAAAATCCTGATCATTATTGTTGCTGCTGTTGTTGCTGCAGCATCTCCATATAAACCTGGTAACTGTTTTTAGGGCGATCGTCCACGGGTTTAAATTCCGGCGTTTTAGTTTCTTCCTGTACCGAATGAGAACTGTGTACCTCGTCCTCGTACCCTACTGACACGGCTACTTCCAGCACATGGTCCGACGATCCTTTATAAACGCCCCGCACAGGCGAGCAATCCAAAAAATTACGGCCTACTGCCAGCCGCACGTGTGTTTCGTTGGCCACGCAGTTATTTGTCGGGTCGATGCCCAGCCAGCCGTAGTCGGGTATATAGGCTTCGGCCCAGGCATGGGTGGCTCCCTCGCCGCGCATGTTGGTATTCCGGTGGGTGCAAATGTACCCGCTTACATAACGCGCCGGAATATTCACCAGGCGCAGCATGAGGGTAAGAATATGGGCAAAGTCCTGGCATACTCCTGCCTTTAATTTCCATATCTCGTCCATCGTTGTTTCAACCGTAGTTACACCCTTTATGTATTTAAAATTATCGTACACATACCGGCAAAAGCGCAGCGCAACCTGGTACGGGGTGTCGTCCTTTGATTTTTCAGCCTGGACGATGGCCAGCAATTCATCCACGCCTTCAAAATATTCCGGTTTCAGAAAATCGATATAGGGCACCATGTGTGCAAGGTGTTTCAATGCCTCCCATTGCTGCCCCGGGAAAATATCGTTGCCCGGTAACTGCCTGTGGTGCGTGGTGACCCACAGCCTCGAACTGATGGTTAACGAAGTATGCGGCTCGCTGTGTGTAAAGGTGCCAACCTCGTTGCCGTAATAGTCGATAAAAGTGTCGATAACGGGGTCGCCGGTTATGGTAAGTTCCTGCCTGGTAACCTCCTGGAAAATATCTTTTATAGGATACAGGATGATCTGGTTGGCGCTATCGCGCACCGGGGCAGGATAGGTATATCGGGTAATATGTTCAATTCTAAAATCAGGCATACGGGTATTATATCAACAGGTTTATCAGGAATTGGCAAAATAGTGATTATTCAATGCATCGCCAATGCTAAAAAGCTGGCTTCGTATCTGCGTCAGGAAGGTATGCAAACCTTCATCTTCTATCGTTTTTACCGAACTATACCGTATATGGCTCTGCAACCTGCCGATAAAGAATGATAACTGGCGGAAACTGTCCATGTTACTATCACTCTTCAGCCGTTCAAAATAACGCTGTATGTGATTAACGGCATAAATAACCGACCGCGGGAAATCGTTATTCAGCACAACCTGTTCCAAAACGTTCTCGGCCTCAAAACCCGTACGGTAAGTTTTCAGGTAGATCTCGTACCCGCCAAGCGACAACAATAAGTGTTTCCAGTAAGTGGTATCGCGCAACAGGTCGGGGTTGTGGTCTATCGAACCGAATTTGGTATCCAGTATATCCACGGATTGTATGCCGCGCTCCAGGTATTTCCCAAGGTTCATAAAACTACGGCCCTCGCCGCGTTCCATCGTAATTTCGACGGTACCGTAATAAAGCATTACCTGCTTGATCAGGATATCCAGAACGGTTATCGGGTCGTCCTTCCGCAGCGCAGTGTCCAGTTTTGGGTCCTTAACAGTATGATAATACTCGTTCAGGCATTGCCAAAGGTCCTTGGTGATGTGTTCCTGCACGCCGCGGGCGTTCTCGCGCGCAAAGGTGATGATATTCAGGATCGAATTGGGATTATTCTTGCCGGTTACCATATACCGGATAACGGCCCGGCTGTCGTTGCCGAGTTTCTCCGTTTCCTCGTCGTGTCCCGAAAATATGCGGACCACGGGTTCCCAGGTAAACTCCTGCACCGTATCCTGCGATGATGCATAGTTGATCTTGAGCATACGCAAAATACCGTCGCTGCGCTCCACGTAACGGCTTAACCAATATAAACTTGCTGCAACCCTGCTTAACATATCTTTTATTTCGAATTTCGAAGGTTCAATTTCGAATTTATACCAGTTATTAATCTATTTCGAACTACAAAACCTTTCGACCCTGCCTGCCGGCAGGCAGATTTATCCTTTCAGCTTTCACTTTAGGCAAGCACCCACGTATCCTTACTCCCTCCGCCCTGCGAGCTGTTCACCACCAGCGAACCTTCCTTCAGCGCCACGCGCGTCAATCCACCCGGTACGATCTCGATCCCGTCGGGGCCGCATAAGGCATAGGGCCTCAGATCTATCCTGCGCGGGTGCAATGCACCCTGTATATAACACGGCGCTGCCGACAGGCTTATGGTTGGCTGCGCGATAAAATTGCGCGGCGCCTTCAGTATCTCTTTTTTATAAGCTGCTATTTCCTCGTCCGATGCTGCGTGCCCCATCAGCATGCCGTAGCCACCACTCTCGTTGGTTTTTTTGATCACCATTTTATTGATGTTCGCAAAAACATGCTTACGTTCATCATCATTACCCAATTGGTAGGTTGGCACGTTCTTCAATATAGGCTCCTCGTTCAGGTAATATTTGATCATCTCGGGCACGTAAATGTATATCGCCTTATCGTCGGCCACGCCGTTACCAATGGCATTTACTATCGCGACGTTCCCTTTACGGTATGCGCCCATGATACCCGCCACACCTAAAATGCTCGACGGGTTAAACACCAGCGGATCGAGGTATTCGTCATCCACGCGGCGGTATATTACGTCAACCTGCTGCAGCCCGACGGTGGTTTTCATATAAACCTTCTGGTCCTTAACCACCAGGTCGCGGCCCTCTACCAGCTCAACACCCATTAAACGGGCCAAGGTGGTATGCTCAAAATAGGCCGAATTGTAAATACCCGGACTAAGCAAAACGATGGTCGGGTTATTGGTTTGCCGCGGCGAAAGTGACAGCAGGTTCTTGTACAGTATGGATGGGTATTCCATCACGCTGCGTACGCCGCATTGCGGCAGCAGGTCGGGGAACAGGCGCTTGGTTATCTCCCGGTTCTCCAGCATATAGCTCACACCCGACGGCGTGCGCAGGTTATCTTCCAGTACATAAAATGTACCGTCGAAATCACGGATCAGGTCGATGCCTGCAATGTGTACATAAATATCGTACGGCACCTCAAGACGGTACATTTCGCGAAGAAAATGCGGGCAGGAGTAGATAATGTCGATGGGAACTATACCATCCTTTACAATGAACTGGTTATTATAAATATCTTTCAGGAAAAGGTTAAGCGCCTTAAGCCGCTGCTTGATGCCTTTTTCCACGAATGCCCATTCATCAGCGGTAATAATGCGCGGAATAATATCAAAGGGAAATATCTTTTCGATACCCTCGCCGCTGCTGTAAACCGTAAAGGTAATACCCTGGCTCATGAACAGCCTTTTTGCCAGTTCTTCCTTGCGGGTCAGGTCATCAGATGATTCCCTCGACAGGTAATCGATAACTTTACTGTAATGCGAACGGATACCTTCCGGCTCGTACATCTCGTCCCATGTGCCTTTTATGGGGTCGTAATCATTAAAATAACCTGATTCCTGCATAATTCCTTCTCTGAAACATTATAAATTGATCAGTTATTTCTAAAAAAATGTAATTTATGAAGTATTTGATCAAAAAAACAAATGATTTTTAATAAATTTTCATAAATAATAGCTTAAATGTATGAATTTATTATATAAATAGTTTAAATATCAAATATATTGCTGAAAAATAGTTAGATTTTTAACGAAAATGCTAAAACAAAATGAGGCTTAGGTTGTGACCGCCCTATTGCATTTTGATTTATAGCGAAACCAGGTGTTTTTAACTGGACTTGTAAGACGTTTCCGGCGAGGCTTCAAATTCTTAAGATAGAGAGTGAATTACCCCAATAGCATGAGGCAAGAAAAGGTGCATGCTCAATTAGCGCCATCAGGTGCTAAAGGTCGGTAGAAAATCAATTTATTAAATAGGTTAGCGTGCCATCGGTACGCAACCTCGCGAAGTTCCGTACCGATGGCACGGCTTTTTTGGGGAATTTATTTTCTACCAACCTTTGACCCCTACGGGGTCAGCTTTGGATTAATGACATTAAAGTTTATCCTTCCCCGTGCCCCTGCTCGTGCAGCTCTTCCTGCCTGAAAAGCTTGGCGCTGAAGTAATCGTTATTCATGCGGGATATATTGGTTAAGCTGATCTCTTTAGGGCATTCGGCTTCGCAGGCTCCGGTATTGGTACAGTTACCAAAACCTTCTTCGTCCATTTGCGCCACCATGGATTGTACACGACGGTAACGTTCGGGCTGTCCCTGCGGCAGCATGCCTAACTGGGATATCTTAGCTGATACGAACAACATAGCCGATGCATTTTTACAAGCCGCCACGCAGGCGCCGCAGCCAATGCAGGTAGCTGAGTTGAAAGCCTCGTCGGCGATCACCTTGGGGATTGGAATTTCGTTAGCATCCGGAACACCGCCTGTATTTACCGATACATAACCACCGGCCTGCTGTATCCTGTCGAACGCAGAACGGTCGACCGCAAGGTCCTTAATGATCGGGAAAGGTGCAGCGCGCCATGGTTCAATCGTGATGGTTTGCCCGTCATGAAAGCTGCGCATGTGCAGCTGGCAGGTAGTGATGGCGCGTTTCGGTCCGTGCGGATGGCCGTTGATATACAGCGAACACATGCCGCAGATACCTTCGCGGCAATCG
Organism: Mucilaginibacter ginsenosidivorans; assembly: GCF_007971025.1. Taxonomy (NCBI): domain Bacteria; kingdom Pseudomonadati; phylum Bacteroidota; class Sphingobacteriia; order Sphingobacteriales; family Sphingobacteriaceae; genus Mucilaginibacter; species Mucilaginibacter ginsenosidivorans. Next base: position 405,222 of record NZ_CP042436.1, read on the forward strand.
TGGTCGAAATGTATCGGGTCCTCGCCTTTGTGGATCAGGCTTTCATTCACCACGTCCAGCATCTCCAGGAACGACATATCCGGCGAAATACCATCCGCCTTATAGGTCACAAATTTTCCCGCTGTCTGCGCATTTTTCTGGCGCCATACTTTCAGCGTCAGGTTCATGTTTCCGTTACTCATTCTTCGTTAGATTTGAGATTTGAGATTTGAGATTTGAGACAAATGCCTGTCGTCGAATCTTTTAATGTCAAATCCATAAAAATTAATAATCATGACAGATATGTGATTGTAAACTCAAATCTCATATCTATTTATTCAGCGTCTGCTGAAATGCATAATTCATTTTCTGCAATTCATCAATTTGACCTAATAAATCATTTAACACTTCATCACCCAATAGATTCAATCGATTTGAGATCACCAACTGAGTTTGTAACTCATAAGACGAGCCATTTGCAATTCCTAAAAAATTTGCAAACTCCTTTTTCGAATTTCTACCAGCGCCTTCCGCAATATTTGAAGGGATAGAAACGGCTGATCTTCTTGACTGACTTATCAAACCAAAACGCTCATCAGACGGAAAAGATGACGTGGCCTTATAAACATCGACTGTTAGGTCGATTGCTTTGCTCCAAATTTTTAACTCCTTTAAGTTGTTCATGTTATTTAGATGTGAGATATGAGATTTAAGATTTGAGACAAAACTTTAATATTTCATATAAGACGATACATCAAAAATTCTTTTTTAATACTTAAAACAAATTGAAAACAAACAAAAACTCACGTCTCATATCTCACATCTCAAATCTTACTTATAGCTTCTCTGCGTTAAATGAACATTCTCGAAAACCAGTTCTTCCTTATGTAACTCCTCCGGCTGGTTATCACCTTTGTATTCCCATGCGGCTACGAATGCAAAATGATCGTCATCGCGCAATGCTTCGCCTTCATCCGTCTGCGATTCTATCCTGAAGTGACCGCCGCATGATTCTTTGCGCATCAGCGCGTCGTCTACCATCAGTTCGCCCAGTTCAAGGAAGTCGGCCACACGACCCGCTTTTTCCAATGACGAGTTGAATTCTTCATTCTCACCAAGCACAATGGCGTTCTTCCAGAAATCGGCGCGCAGGTTTTGTATCAAACCCTTGGCTTTTTTCAGGCCCTCTTCGTTACGCGCCATACCGCAGTATTCCCACATAATATGACCCAGTTCGCGGTGATATTCGTCAACCGTTTTGGTGCCTTTCAGGCTGAGCAGCTTTTTGATGCGCTCTTCCACGTCCTTTTTGGCATTGGCGAAGGCTGGATTATTCGCATCTATTGGCTTAGGTCCTATTGTAGCCAAATAATCACCTAAAGTATATGGTATAACGAAATAACCGTCAGCCAAACCCTGCATCAGTGCAGATGCCCCGAGTCGGTTAGCGCCGTGGTCGGAAAAGTTGGCCTCGCCCAGGGCGTACAAGCCGGGTACGGATGTCATCAGGTTATAGTCAACCCACAGGCCACCCATGGTATAATGCACCGCCGGGTAAATGCGCATAGGCACCTTGTACGGGTTCTCATCTGTGATCTGGTAATACATATCGAACAGGTTACCGTATTTGGCACGCACCGCATCTTCACCCAGGCGTTTTATGGCGTCAGCAAAATCAAGGAACACGGCGATACCGGTAGAACCTACGCCCCTGCCTTCGTCTACCATTTCCTTACCGTTACGCGAAGCCACGTCGCGCGGTACGAGGTTACCGAATGCCGGGTATTTTCTTTCGAGGAAGTAATCCCTGTCTTCTTCTTTCAGATCGACCGCTTTCAGTTCGCCTTTTCGCAATTTCTGCGCAAGCTCCACTGTTTTCGGCGCCCAAACACGACCGTCGTTACGCAGCGATTCGGACATCAAAGTCAGCTTCGACTGGTGGTCGCCCGTTACCGGGATACAGGTTGGGTGAATTTGCGTATAGCATGGGTTACCGAAATAGGCGCCACGTTTATGCGCCCGCCATGCTGCGGTAACGTTACAGCCCATGGCATTGGTAGACAGGTAGAACACGTTGCCGTAGCCACCGGTACATAACAATACCGCATGGCCCGAATGGGTCTCTATTTTTCCGTTCTCTAAATTCCTTGTAACTATACCCTGAGCTTTGCCATCAACCAAAACCACATCCAGCATTTCGGTGCGGGTATACATTTTTACTTTGCCGGCATTTATCTGGCGGTTTAGGGCCGAATATGCTCCCAGCAACAATTGCTGTCCCGTTTGACCGCGGGCGTAAAAAGTTCGCGATACCTGCGCGCCACCGAACGAACGGTTGTCCAGCAAGCCGCCATATTCGCGGGCGAAAGGCACACCCTGTGCAACGCACTGGTCGATGATATTAACCGACACCTGGGCCAGGCGGTAAACATTGCCTTCGCGGGCGCGGTAGTCGCCTCCTTTAATGGTATCGTAAAACAGGCGGTAAACGCTGTCGCCATCGTTGCGATAGTTTTTTGCCGCATTGATACCACCCTGCGCCGCAATAGAGTGCGCACGGCGCGGACTATCCTGGAAACAAAATGCTTTTACATTATAGCCCAGCTCGGCCAGCGAAGCCGCCGCCGAAGCGCCTGCCAAACCGGTACCGACAACGATCACGTCGTATTTACGTTTGTTGGCCGGGTTCACCAGTTTCAGGTTGAACTTATGCTTGCTCCATTTTTCGGCTAAAGGGCCGGCAGGAATTTTAGCATCTAAAGTCATGTTTTTTATATTTAGTGAGTGGTTGATTGGGTTGATTAAGTGAGTGGTTTTCTCACTAACAACTGAATCAACTTAGTCCAACTTATTCAACTTAATCTAACTATTTCTTAAAATAATACACGATCGGCATCAGCGCGAAGGCGACCGGAACAATAACCGCGAAAAACCAGGTGCCGATAAATTCGACTATCGGCGTGTACTTGCGGTGCGTCCATCCCAATGTACGGAAGGCGCTCTGGAAACCATGCAGCAAGTGGAACGATACAGCCACCATCGCTATCACGTAAAATATATCATATACCGGGTTTGCGAAACTCGCAGCTACACGCAGGTGCAGGTCCTTCACCCTTACGATCTCGATGTTGTTCTCGGTCGATATGGAATGTTCAAAGTCGGCCGACTTAGGCACAAATTCAACCGATTGCGTAACGCCCGACGACAGATCGGTGCGGTACTCCTTAAACTGAACCGCATCCGTGAACTTATAATGGTACCAGAAATCGCCCATGTGGATGACGATGAACAGGAACAGGATGGAGCCCAAAAGGCCCATGTTCTTTGACGACCAGGAAGCATTGTCCGATGCTTTTACAGCATAGCCCACCGGGCGCGCCCTGCGGTTTTTTACAGTTAGTATAAGGGCATACAGGGCATGCACCAAAATACAGGCATATAATATATAGGCGATAACTTCTATCGGCGGAAAATGCGTCAGGAAGTTAGCATACATATTAAAGGCATAGCCGTCGTCATTTTTGAACAGCAGCGCGTTACCGCCAACATGCACGATAAGGAAAGTACACAAAAACAGGCCGGTAAGGGCCATGATGAGTTTCTTTCCCAGCGAGGAGTTAAAGGTTTCCTTAAATTCGCTCATTATGAATTAGATTTATTCGGCAAAAGTATTTATTAAATAATAATTAGGACGGGGAAATGCCACAGTAAACATTTATTTAGAAACGTTCTAAAATAAGTACTGCCAATTGCACTGCGGTTTGACTCACCCAGCGTAGCGTAGGTCGGGTGAGTCAAATAGTCGCGCGCCAGTTCGCAAACAACCCTCTTTACCGCTCACGGTAGAGAGGGTGACCCAGCGAAGCGTAGGTCGGGTGAGTCAAACAGCCGTACATTCGCTTCCTTTCTCAAAAAATGACCCCGCATAAACGAAACAGATTTGCTATCTTTTTATCCTGTTTATATTTTAGGGCACACAAAAAGATCATCATAAACCGCCAAATGATCACCTACCAAATAGCTGCAACTTCCCAGGATTTCGAGACCGGTAAAAAACTTTTTGAAGAATATGCCGCGTCCTTAAATGTCGACCTGTCCTTCCAGAACTTTTCAAAAGAGCTGGATACCATCAGCGAACAATACAACGAACCTGCCGGTGCGTTACTGCTTGCCCGGGATGGTGAAACATTTGTTGGTTGCTCGGGCGTCCGCAGGCTGGACGAACAAACGGCCGAACTTAAACGCATGTATGTGAAAACTGAATACCGGGGTTACCAGGTAGGGTTGAATTTATTGGAACGGTCAATTGAACTGGCGAAGAAACTCGGGTACAAAAAGATCCGCCTGGATACGCTGGAAAATATGACCAAAGCGCAGCAGCTTTACCGCTCGTTCGGGTTTTATGAGATACCTTCCTACCGTTTTAATCCGTTACACGGAACCATATATATGGAGAAGGACCTGTAACTTTTTGGAAGCGCAAATCGCTCTTTAAAAGGCTCCGAACTGCAATTTATTCACCAGAATTTTTCCAGAATTTAATTCGTAATTAGTATATCACTGGAAATTATATTACCGGTATTACCTGGTTACGCCGCCATCATTAAATCGGTCCAATTGGAGTTATTATTCGCATATTCGTAAATGTCAAAGTAGAATTCGCACCACGATGAAAAGTCCGATATTTTTTTCACGTAGAACAATGTTAAAAACAGGTGCTCTCCTTGCTGGTACCAGCCTGGTGGGATTAACCAAGGCAGATGAGATTTCGCGAGTTTTTGGGGTAACGCCGGCGCTAACAGCGGCCGAAATTGCGGCTATAGAGTCGGCCATTGGGAAAAAAGGCACCTATAAGGATGCCGAAGCAACCTACACGATTCCCTTCCCGCGCAACGACCTGAAAGTAACGGTAAAGGGCCAACCTGTACCAATATCATTTGGTTTTGGGGGTTGGGTGTCGTTAAAAAAGACGATGGACGGAAAATCGGCCGTATTAATGAGCGATAATGTATTACTCCAGGATGAAGTAAACCAATTAATAACCGCTGTACAGGCAAATGGTCTGGAAGTAGGGGCCATCCATAATCATTTTTTTTTCGAAGAACCACGTGTATTTTATATGCATGTGCACGGCATGGGAACGGTTGAAGAATTGGCTCAGAAATATGGTAAGGCTATTGCGGAAACGAAAATATCACCCAAGAACCAGCCATCAGTTGCCCCGTCATCTGCCAGATCAGGCAAGGATATTTTTGACGTGGCACAATTGAACAGTATCATTCAGTATGAAGCGGCCATAAATGGTCCTACAATAAAATATACCATAGGCCGCAAGGACCTCACCGTGGTAGCTATGGGCGCTGAAATGACACCATCAATAGGCTTAAATACGTGGGCTTCATTTACCGGTTCAATGGATAATGCCTTTGTGGCGGGTGACATCGCCATGCTTGACCACGAAGTAAACAATGTCATCAAAGCTCTAAGGGCTAACAACCTTGAGGTCGTCGCGGTTCACAATCATATGCTTGGTGATGACCCACACATGATCTTTTTGCATTATTTGGGAGGCGGCCCGGCATTAACGCTGGCAAAATCGTTCCGGTCAGCTATTGACCAGTTGGGCAAAACCGGGAAAATGAAAATGTAAGGTGCGGCCCTTAGTTTCCTTCCTCCGCCTGTTTCCGCATGTGCTCATTCGCGATGATAACGATCTCGACCCTGCGGTTCTGCGCACGCCCCGCAACGGTTTTATTATCAGCTATCGGTTCCGTTTCGCCCCGCCCCATCGGGCTTAAGCGGGCGGTATCGATGCCATTGGCGGCAAGGTAATTTTTAACCGACTTAGCCCGTTGCAGGGAAAGGGTGACGTTACCCAAAGTACTGCCCTCGGTATTATCCGTATGCCCGATGATCAGCACATTAGTGGCGTTATTTTTTTGCAGCGAGCCGGCCAGGTTTTGAAGATTTGTTTTAGCGGCGGGTTTAAGTTCGGTTTTGCCGGCATCGAACAAGATGCCTGAATCAAACTTGACGATTATCCCTTCGCCAACGCGCAGCACCGAAGCTCCCGGTATAGTTTCCTTCAGTTCGTCGGCCTGCTTGTCCATATTTTTCCCAATAAAGGCCCCTGCTGTACCGCCGACAGCCCCGCCTATTATGGCGCCCATAGCAGTGTTGCCCGCCGATTTTCCAATAAACGCGCCTACCGTGCCACCTGTACCGGCGCCGATTGCCGCACCGCGCTGCGCTTTGTTACGGGCATGGCAACCCATAGCCAGCATTAGCGCCGCGCCTGCTCCAAAAATGATAATACAAAGCAAACATCTCTTCACGTATTTCATACAGGGTTTATTATCGGCAGGGCCGTTATCACATATCTAATTTACAATTTTGCCATCGAATTTCGGCAACAGGCCTTACAGGCACCACCACCTACCAACCCAAAAATGCAGCGAATTGTTTTAAGCGCGTGCGGCATGAATAAAAGTTAGGGTATGGGCAAAAAAAAGCCCCGGTAAACGGGGCCATTGGGTATTTAAAAACAACTCACAATCAATACTGACCCTGGTCAGTTCCCTGGCCGGGAACGCTTGCTACGCGGTAGCCTTTCCCGTCAGCATCTTTAAATTCTTCATAAAAAACATTATCAGGCGAAACATAATATTTCTTGTTGTTCAATGTCACCTTGCGGCAATCGGCCGGCAATTCATTTACCACGTCGCCAACTTTTACGGTAACCTTTACAGCTTCCGCTGCAGCTGCGCTGGCAGAATTATCGGTTGTAGCCGCATCATTGTCAACCATCGGGTCGTCGTTATCATTCATGGGCTGATAACTGTCGTCGGCCCCGGCATCGCCGGTGTTCAAAACCCCATCTTTTCCTACAACCACATACACCGTTTTGCCGTTGCCGTCAACATTTTCCTGGTAGTAAACCCCATTCGATTCATAATACTGTACACCATCTATCACGATAGACTGTGCATTGGATGGCAGGTCAGGCACTGCTGCGCCCAGCGGAGGCGTGGTAACTTCGTAACCGTCGTTATAGGGCCTGTAGAAAACGCCGCCGTAATAGTAGTATGGTAAAGAGTTCCAATAGAATGGGTAGTAGTCATAAGGCAGGTATCCGAAATATAAACCCAGGTGAGGATATCCCCAGCCAAAACCGAACCTGAAACGGGAGCCATAACCATGGTAATAATTATAACCATACCCGCGGTAATAGCCGCCGCGGTAATAAGTGCGCCCGTTGTAAACATAGCGACCGCCCCTATAGCCGTACCGGGCATTAACACCGGCACGCACGCCAACACCGCCACGATAAGCAGTTACGCCGCGATAGCCCGCATTGCCCCGGTAACCTATGGCGCCACGAGTGGCAAAACCACTTCTTACAGCACCTGCCGACCCGCGATAACCTACAGCACCGCGGTTAAATGTTGCCCCGCGGCTAAAGCCTGCGGTATTGCCACGGTACGCACTGCTGCCACCGCCATGAAAGCTCACGCTGCCACCGCCACCACGGTATGCACTACCGCCGCCTCCGCCGCCGTGGAAACCGCCGCCACCGCCGTGAAATCCGCCGCCACCTCCGCCGTGAGATCCACCGCCACCGCCACCGCTGTGGCCGCGCTGCGCATATACGTTACCTGTTAGTGCCATTGCCAGTATGCCCGTAAAGGCGAATGCCGACATATATTTATTTAACCTTTTCATACTCCTCGTTAAATCGCTTTTATATATGACCAAACCGATCGCAAAAGGTTTAGTTTGATAAATAAAAAAGGGCCTCCTCAGCCCCTTTCTGTATTTTTATTTCACTGCTGCTCATCCTGGTCGTTATCCGAAGGAACACTGACCACACGGTACGACTTGTAATTATGCGAGTCTTTAAATTCTTCGTAATAAATGCCATCCGGCCCTACAAAATACTTTTTGCCATTAAGTTTCACCTTGCGCGACCCGTCGGGCAATTGGTTCACTATATCACCAACCTGCGGCATTGCTGGTGCTTCATCTGCACTTTCGCCGTTGGTGTTCAGCACACCATCCTTACCGGCTACTACATACACAACCTTGCCCTGGTCGTTGGTGCTTTGCTGGTAGTAAACGCCGTTAAACTCAAAAAACTGCTGCCCGTCAATCACAATCGATTGGGCGCCTTTTGGTAATTCGGGCACTGCTGCGCCAAGCGGAGGGGTTGCAACTTCATAGCCCCCGTCGTCATCCGGACGATAGAAGGCCCCGCCATAATAATAGTACAGGTCGGACCCGAAATAGAACGGGTAATAACCGTAAGGCAGGTAACCAAAACGGAAACCGATAGTAGGGTAACCATAAAAATACCGGCCGCCATAATAACCGCCGCTATGGTAAACCCCGCCGCGGGCCGCTACATTGGCTCCGGCACTCGCTCCCGGGCGATAACCTATACCGCTTCGTATACCCACACTCGAGCCGCCGCGGAAACCTCCGCCTCCGCCGATGCTTACGCCACCGCCTCCGGCGCGTACACCGCCGCCACCACCACCACGGCCGCGTTGTGCTTCAGCCGCAGGGACAAATAAGATAGAAAGTGCCCCGGCTAAAACTGCGCCGGCGGCATATTTATATAAGCTTTTCATGATGTTATAAAAGAATTTTCAGGGTATTAAATTTTTCTCTTTTCAATTAGACCAATTGCCGTTCAAAAGGTTTAATTGCGACGGCTACTATTTATACAAATTTTATAATTTTCTTTGTCCGAAAACAACCGGCCGTTTATGTCCATTAACGTATAAAAACAGTGAACGGATACAATGATGCACCCGTTCACAAAAAAATTACATTGCAGAGAAAAACGCAGCCTTATTTCTTCACTTCAAAATTGATATACTTAACGCCGGGTGTACCGGTTGCGGTTATACCCTGTATGATGCCGATATACTTCCCTTCCTGGTCGGAGGTGTAGAAGGAGACCTGGTTCTTGCCATCGGGCCCGGCCTTTATCGAAGGCGACCAGTACAATACATTCCTGAAATCGGGCACGCGACTGGCTGCCTCGGTTTCGGTATCATAAGTTGGCGAATAGAATACCCTTTGCAACTGCAATCCTTCGTAATCGAGCACCACGGCATGCGGGTCTATCTCTACTCCGCCAAGGTCGCCTTTATACGTGGTATAACTCATTATGCCTTCGGCATCGGCGGGTCCCCAGAAATAGCGCTCGCGCATTACATCCAGTTTCCTGATCTTTAACGGATCGAGGGCTATAACCTTATCCATATCAAATATCGGGATACCGTCCAGCATTACCAGCGGGTCGCCTTCAAGAAAACCTTTTTCGCTGATGATCTTGATATGGTATTTTTTATCCTGCCTAACCACATAAAGCTCCCTGATGTATTCCCTCAAAACCTCTTCCATGGTTGTAAACCGGGTATAATCGTCCAGTTTGTACGATTTATAGGGTTTGCCGAAAAAGCCGTTACTGTCAACCGGCGGGTTGTAGTATTTCCGGATGTTATCGCCCGAATAGATATTGAGCACCTGCATGCCGAGGCTGCTGTTTTCCAAAGCCTGCTGCATATCCTTGCTAACATAAAAAGGCGGCATTGCTGTTTTTGAATATTGCTCGGAGAACGGGCTGGCTATGTCAATACGAAAGGTACTGTCGCGCTGGGTGTTGGTTTGCACTACAATTTCGCCCGGGCCATAAAAATCTTTGGTGTTGAACATCAACCGGCCCGCGGTATCGCTTTTGGCAGTGAACAACTGCACCCTTTTCCCCGGAACACCAAAGTATGCAACCACGTCGGCTGTTGGTTTGTTGGTTTCTGTATTCACCAGCTTACCGGTAACCAAATGGCCATTGTATTCGGGCAGGAAAGAGAACGAAGCGGGTTTGTTGCTCAATACGTCGTTCCACTGAAACCTCCGCCAGCCCTGGGTCAGCATCAGGTTATCGGCTGCTTCGTTTGCTTCGGGGGTATTGGCGGTAACATAGTATCCCGGTGATTCAACACTCCCTTTAAGGTCCGACCCGAGGTATAAATAACTTACGATATCAGTAGCATCCTCTGCCTGGAAATTATCCAGCCGGTAAACCGACATAGACAGATCGGCATTTTGCGCCGCCGAAACGGAAACATTTACTTTTTTGCGGTTGCCATATTGCCTGCTGTCGGGCGCTGCATCTATCGCCAGCGTTTGGGCAGGGCGTTTAAAATAAAGCCGTTCGCAAACCGGCTTCCGGTCGCCGGTGAAAACGGTTAAATGAGACACGCCATCGCCAAGCGAATTTTTATCTACAGTAAAAGTAGCCAGCCCGTTGTTTAACACAACACGCTTTATGCTTTCCAGCGATTGCCGGGTATGGGTAAACAGGTACACATCCGGTTCGGGGTTGCTTACGTTGGTGTTGACGGTTATGGTCAGCTGGCCGGTATTGTTATCTGCAAGTTGCATCACATAGCCCTGGCTGCTTGCCGCCGGCAGGTCTTTTGTCACCGGCGCAACGCCGCCCGCTTTTACGACAGCTTTGTAGGTATTACCTGCATCAGGTTTAAGCGTAAAGCTGCCCATGCCAAATTTCAGCGATCTGAAACGAGCCACGGTGTCGTTTTTTGAATCGATAACGGCTCCCGATACGTCAACTCCCCGGCCATCTTTTCCAACTGCTTTAAACGCTACTTTGCTGCTGAGCCCGCTTACCAGGTTACCGCCCTCGGGGAAAAACTGCACGTCAAAAGCCGCAGGGTTAACAGCCGTAATCGGGCCCGGTGCTATCTGCGGGTTTACGATCATCAGCGGTTTTTCAAAATAATAATCTGCGCTAAAGTTCTTCATCCAGTTGGTGTAGGCCCTTAGCTTGTAATTACCGTTGCTCAATGTCACAGGTATATAAACCGATCCGCTGCCTTTGCCATTGTGCAATGCAACTTTCGTTTGCATCACAGGCACCTGGTTATTATCCAGCACATCCACATAAGCCACTTTGCTTATATCCAACGGCTTGTGGTAGGTGCCGTCGACCACGTACAGTTTAAACCAGATGATCTCGCCCGTCAGGTACGAAGCCTTGTCCGTATGAGCAAATACCTTTTCGTGTAAGGCGGTTTGCCTGTAGCTGTCAAAACTTTTCTGGATATCGCCTACCTGGGCCGAGCAATTGAGCGATAGCAGGAACGCAAGGGCCGTACAGCCGATAAAGTTTTTAAATAGACCTGTGATTCGTTTCATAGCTTTATTTATTGTAACAATGATCATTCATTTTTTTTTAATTCCCGTTAGCTAAAATCGTTGTGGTATCGGCCAAAACGCGGGCGCCAGGTTAGTGCCGTAAGGGGCTTTTGTCCGACAGTCTGCACAGTTCCTGGCTGCGTAACCATATCCCAGCAAAACGCCCATACGATTATATATACCATTCAGCAAAACTGTATCGCCCGTGCCTGTTAGCTGTTTCAGCCGGTATTGAAAGCTGACCTGCGGTTCAATCAGGATGGCGCCGCCCTTACACTCATCTGCAGTGGGTGGTGCTATATAATCCGGAACAAACAAGCCAGCGATAAAATTATTGACAAATACCCTTTTTGATTTTACACTCGATGCACTGACAAAGCCGATAACCGGCTTGCCCGGTTCGCTTAGGCAATGAATATTACTGGGCAATTCGGATGGCTGTGCATCAAATATGCTCCCTATCTCTTCCGTGTTCTTTTTCAGGTTTTCCCAGTAACTATATCCTGCTTCGGTAAGCGCATACTGACGCAGCAATAAGCTGTAGCCATGCGATATTTTACCCGATCCCTGGCTGATAAAGTCAAGCGGTTGGTGAAGGACCACATCCTGGGATAATTTTGTTGTAGTGGCGGTTAATATCTGTACCCCCGGATTCGAACGGTAGCATCCGTAAATTTTATCCTCCGGGGCCACGCGTAATTCCGGGTAACCATCACCACCGATCTTAAAATAGGACCGGGCGAATGCATGATATCCCCATGTTTCATCAAAATCCCAACGGTAATATCTCGTTTTATTGGCGGCATCGTGCGAGTTAACATAAAACTGTACACCATCATTCTGCACCTCGTAACTTACGCTGTCAATATCCGGCGTCTCCTTTGCTTCAACAAAATCAGAAAGGTACTCTTCGTTGCTGGCGGTCTTTACCCGTAAGCGGTATTTGGCATTGGTACCCAGGTAAAGCGGTGGCGATTGATACAAGCCGCCTCCGGCCTCTGTTAGCTGATATGAGCTATTGTTATCGCCTTCAATAGTCACTGTAGCGTTCAGCTCGCCCGACGGTTTGGCAATATCCGATAGTTTAACTGTCCTTGTCAATTTAATAAAGGTCGAGTCAGGCCCGGTATTGATCAGCCCTTCGATAACCAGGTAACTATCTTTAGAAACAATAGCCGGGCCTAAATAGGGCTTTTTACAGCCCCATGCCATAGCAATCGCTAAAATAAATACACTCGTTACCACTATTATACTTTTCATTTATCGGTCTATCCAAAACGACGGTCTTTTATTGCTGCCCCTTAACGTACAATCGGCACAGGCACGATCTTCCACGCCTGTATACCCTAATATCACGCTTCCCGGCGGTTGTATTACCCCGGTAACAAATATTTGCCCGGTATAGATAAAATCGCGTACAGGGGTAGTGGGCCGCCCGGCGCTGTCGTGGTCATGAAATAAGTAGCCCTTTTCGGTGCATTCACTTGCCGGAACGGGCCAGGTAGGCAACTCGCTGTTGTCAATATATATCCTTAACTGCGATGTCGATCCGGCACTGATATAGCCTATAACAGGTTCCGAAGGGTTTGTTATGCAATGTATATTACCTTGTAATTCGGATGGCTGCGCGTCAAATACACTACCCAACTGCTCGGTATTTTTTTTCAGGTTTTGCCAGTAATTAAAGCCTTCGGCGGTAAGTGCGTCCTGCTTTACCAATATGCTGTAACGGGTCCTCATTTTTTCGTCGCCGGTATTTACATAAGTGAGCTGGCTTTGCGATATCACGTCCTCTTTTAATTTGGCCGATGAACCCAGTATCACGTTAACCGAGCTGTCGTTTTTCCAGCATTGATATACATATTCATCCAGCGAGCGAAGGACAACGGTATCGAAAGGTACATGGACCAATTTAACCGTCGAAACGTAGTCAGCGTGAATGATGTAGGTTTCTATATAGCTCCATTTGTAATAGGTGGTTTTGTTTTCCGGGTCGTGCGTATTTACATAAAGCTTTACGCCTGTGTTATCCAAACGGTAAGTTATACTGTCAATAGGCGGCGAGTTTTTTACCGTTACAAAGTCCGAAGCATACTCCTTGCTATCCGGGGTCAGTACCCGCAGGCGGTATTTATTTGACGCACTTAAATTTAAAGCTACGGTTTTATAATACCCGTTACCATATGAAGGCAGACCATAGCTGCCGCCCGCGTCACTTTCTACCATCATGGTTGCATCGGTTACCGGTTCCGACCGCCTGGCCGAACCTAATGGAACAGTACGGCTTACCCGGATAATGGTCGAATCGGCGCCGGTATTGATGGTGCCTTCAACAACCAAAAACCCTGTAGCAGCGGTATCAGATGACGCAGCCGGGCCCAGGTAGGGTTTTTTACAACCGAACCAGGTTATTATTGTGAGTGATATGAAGATGACCTTTCTCATTCGTCTATCCAAAAACTCGGCCTTACATTAGTTCCCCTTAAAGTGCAGTCAACGCATTCAGGTACCGCAGCGCCATACCCTAATATATGGTTTGATCCAGGTGGCTCTATGGTGAAAATTCCCATATGAGCACCTGTATAAATATTGTCCTTAACTTCATTAATGACTTGACTCCCCTGGGGCCTGACAAACAAGTCTGTATCCAGTTTACAGCCGGTATAGGGGCTGTTTGTTATCCATGCCGGTAAATCCCTATTGTTAATGTAGATACGCTGCTGTGCCGAAGCGCCGGCTGTAATATATCCAAGCACAGGCTCCGCAGGGTTTGTGAGGCAGTGAATGTTCCCGGGCAGCTCCGATGGCTGCGCATCGAAAATGCTGCCTAATTGCTCCGTGTTTTTTTTCAGCTGTTGATAGTAATTAAATGCTTCCGGCGTCAACGCATATTGCTTTACCAAAATGCTATACCGGTCTTGCAGTTCTTCGGAACTCGACGGAATGAAGGCGATGGGATTTTGCGCTATCACGTCCTGTGTCAGTTTCGCCGATGAGTTGAGTAAAATAGTAGTAGCCTTGCTGCCACGGTAGCAAACATATATCTGGTCAGGCAGTATGCGGGGAAGCAAAGTATCCTGCGGGCTGGTTACTAAACGGAGGAACGAATAAAAAGCGCTATGAAACTGGTAGGTGCTTTCATACTCCCAGCGATAATATTTGGTATTGTTAGACGGGTCGTGCGTGTCAGCATATATCTCCACACCGTTATTCAGGATGCGGTAATATACGCTATCAATTGGCGGTGAGTTTTTAACTACAACAAAGTCAGACTGATAAGCTGTCCCATTCACGGTAGTGATCCTTAACCGGTATTTATTCAATGCACTTAAGTTCAGCGGCCCCGTTTTATAATACCCGTTACCATATGAAGGCAGACCATAGGTGCCACCCGCGTCGCTTTCTACCATCACGGTTGCATCGGTTACCGGTTCCGATCGCCTGGCCGAACCTAATGGAACAGTACGGCTTACCCGGATAATGGTCGAATCGGCGCCGGTGTTGATGGTACCTTCAACAACCAAAAACCCTGTCGCAGCGGTACCAGATGACGCAGCCGGGCCCAGGTAAGGTTTTTTACAACCGAACCAGGTTATTATTGTGAGTGATATGAAGATGACCTTTCTCATTCGTCTACCCAAAACGCCGGCTTTATATTTGTGCCTCTCAGGGTACAATCTACACATCCGGGTACCGAAGCTGTATAACCGTCTGGCTTGGGGGCACCCTGCGGCTGTATAACAAAAATCGGTATATGTACTCCTGTATAGATATATTCCTGCACTTCGTTAACAACGGTGCTACCCTGCGGCCGGGCAAACAGATCCGTATCCAGTTTGCAGCCGCTATAAGGGCTGTCCGTAAGCCATGCCGGCAGATCCCTGTTCCTGATATACATGCGCAACTGGGTCGGAGCGCCTGCCGTAATGTACCCAAGCACTGGTTCCGACGGGTTTGTCAGGCAGTGAATATTCCCGGGCAATTCGGATGGCTGCGCATCGAAAATACTACCCAGTTGCTCACTGTTTTTCTTCAATTGCTGGAAATAGCTAAATGCACCGGGAGTTAAGGCGTATTGTTTTACCAGGATACTATAGCGGCTCTCTAACTCTTCGGCATTCGATGCGATAAAGGCAATAGGGTTTTGTGTGATCACATCCTGCGATAGTTTAGCGGATGAATTGATCAGGATCGTACTCGACTTATTGCCGCGGTAGCATACGTATATATGCTCTGGTATAGTACGGCCCAATACGGTGTCTTGCGGGGTGGTCACCAACTTGAGGAACGAGTTGAAGGCACTGTGATACTGGTAAGTGCTTTCATACTCCCAGCGGTAATATTTGGTACTGTTGGTCGGGTCGTGCGTATCGGCGTATATCTCCACGCCGTTATTCAGGATGCGGTAATAAACACTGTCAATAGGCGGCGAATTCCTGGCTTCTATCAGGTCCGACTCGTAAGTTTTTCCCGTCGCCGTCGTTATCCTCAGGCGGTATTTGTTGGATGAACTTAAACCTAAGGGCCCTGCTTTATAATACCCGTTGCCTGCATCGGGTAAGCCGTAAGTGGCGCCCGCATCGCTTTCTATTATCACCATGGCATTCAGTTCAGGCGTCGATCGTTGCGAAGAAGAAACCTTCACCGTACGGCTCAGCCTGATTATAGTCGAATCATTGCCGGTGTTGATAATGCCTTCCACAACCAGGTAATTACTATCCGTGGTTATAGCAACCGGCTGGTAAGGCTTTTTGCAACCCCACCACACCAGTAAAATAGTTAGTGTATAAATTATTTTCTTCATTATTTCCAAAAATCAGGCTTTTGTGTTTTTCCGTTCAGGTGATACCGGCAATTCACGCAATCGTAATAGCCAACGGGCACACTGTAGGTGCTGTCCTTCGCTATCGGGTCATATCCGGTCATTATCGGGCCCAGCGGTATAAAAACGCTGTCTGCCAGTTCAGCCGGTACATTTTCCTTCTTTTTCCAGCCCAAACCGGTTGGTTTGCATTGCGGAGGGTCGAAAGGCCAGGCCGGCAATTCGGTACGGTCAATAAATATCCTTTTTTTCGAAATGGTGCCTGCGCTTATGTACCCGATAACGGGTTCTTTAGGGTCGGATGCGCAATGCAGGTTACCGACTATTCCCGAAGGCTGTGCATCGAAGATGGTGCCCAACTGCTCCGTATTTTTTTTCAGCAACGTCCAAAACTCGTAGGCTTTTTGAGTAAGCGCATATTGCCGTACGATTATACTATACCGGTAATAGATCTTTTCCGAGCTTGATGATATTTGCGTTATAGGATTATCGTTTATCACATCCTCGCGAAGCTTTGCCGACGAATTCAAAATAACCGTAGTTGAATTGAGGCTTACATAACAGGTATGTATCAATTCAGACGGTTTTCGGCTGATGACACGATTTGCAAAATAAAAGGGGTACGGGATATATTTATAAAGCGAAACCAGCGGGGTAAGAAATAAATAGGTCTCTGTATAATCCCACCGGTAAAAGTGTGTTTTGTTTGCCGGGTCGTGCGCGTTGGTAAAAAAACTAAGCCCGTCGGCGGTTACATCATATCTGAGCGTATCTATCGGCGGTGTCACCATAACTGGTTCAAAATCGGACTCATACGTGCGGCCGTCAGCTGTCCTGATCAGCAATTTATACTTGCGGTTGTTATCCAGGTTCAAAGGCGCCGATGCGTATCTGCCGCTGTCTGTTTGGGTAAGCGAATAGCTTACACCCTGGTCGCTTTGTACAGTTACTGTCGCGCCCCATTCCGGATGGTGAGTATTCTTTTGGCCTATATTTACTGACCGGGTTAGTGTTATCACTGTTGAATCTTGCCCGGCCGCTATTATACCCTCAACCACCAGGTAATTATTTGGCGCCGTAACGGCAGGAGGGCTGTAAGGCTTTTTGCAGGCAGCCAACATCATTGCCGAAACAGTCATCACGTATATGTAGCCCCGGGGTTCCATTTTCAGAAACGGATGTTATAGTTGATAAATGGTATAGGCCTGGCGAATATGGACAACTGGTAACCGTTTATTGCACCTCCCTGTTCCTGGAAGAAGGTGGAATAGGCGTTTGCACGACCGGTAAGGTTGTAAACCCCGATAGACCAGGAATTATGTGTTAGCTGGTGTACCTTGTGGTTGCCTTCGATGTTCATGGAAAGGTCGGTCCTGAAGTAATCCGGTATCCGGTAAGCGTTCCTGTCTGAATAATATACCCTTTCCGCTCCGCCATATTCATACTTTGCAATAGGCAGCGTAATAGGGCGCCCGGTGCTGTAGGTAAGATCCACCGATACGCTGAACCTGTGGCTAAACCGGTAGTTGCCATTAAAGTTGAAATTATGCGGCTTATCGTAATTTGCGGGGTACCAGTTGCCGTTGTTGATCAGTTCGCCGGCTGTCGGGTCATCCTGTTTCAGGAAAGTGCGCGAGTAGGTATAGCTAACCCAACCGTTTGATTTACCCGCCGTTTTGCGAACCAGGAACTCGATCCCGTAAGCCTTGCCCTTAGTATTCACCACGTCCCGTTCGATGTGCTGGTTAAGCAAAAGCGTGGCGCCGCTTTTATAGTCCAGGTAATCGTCTATCTTTTTATAGTAAACCTCAACCGAGGTCTCAATCGTGTTCGATTTCGCATTGCGGTATAAACCAAGTGATACCTGCTGCCCAAACTGCGGCTTAACATTAGGATCGCTCAGTTTATAGGTGTCGGTAGGTGAGATAGCTGTGGTGTTTGACAACAGGTGAATGTATTGCCTTAACGTATTGTAAGCTGCCTTTACCGAGATATCGTCCGTTAAATTGTAACGTGCCGATACTCTTATTTCGGGCCCTTTATAAGTTTTCATCACCTTGTTTTTACCATAAGTGACACTGTCGAGCACGTTCACGCTTTCTTTTGGCAGGTTAGGGGCATACCTGTCCACGGTTGCCGGGCCAAGCGACGCATATAGCGAATACCTGATACCCGCGCTGATGGAAAGATCCTGTGTTATATCATATTTATCGCCGAGGTAAAGAGCGCTTTCCAACGCCTGCTCCTGCGGAACCACCTGCGAAATAACCAGCGATTTTTCGCCGTTAGCTTCCTCATCACCGGGGTTCAGCTTATAATATATACCACTCAAACCAAAATCAACCGTATGCTTGGGGTTAGGGTAATAAGTGAAGTCGGTTTTGAAATTGCTTTGATTAACGCCGAACTTAAGCTTGTAGGCGTCCACCGGGTTTGCGCTGCTTGTGATGCTGTAATCGTAATGATCGACGCCGGCCATTATCACACTGTAGAGTTTGTTGCTGAAGTTGTGCTTCCATTTGATGTTGGCGTTTTTGTTGCTGTACGCATAGGCCGTATCGCTGTTCAGCCTGAACTTGTCCTGGCTCCAGTAACCCATCAGGTAAATGGTGTTTTTATCGTTTATCTGGTGGCTTATCCCCAGGTTAAGGTCGTAGAAGGAGGCGGAGCTATGTTTGTAGGCCTCGGGCAGTAAATGAAGCAGCCAGTCGGAATAGGTAGTACGGCCACCGAAAATAAAGGAAGTTTTATCCTTGATTATCGGGCCCTCCACGGCGAGCCGGCTTGTAAGCAGACCGATACCTGCCGAACCGGCAAACTTCTTTTTATTGCCTTCCCTGTCGGTAACATCCAGAACTGACGACAGGCGGCCTCCGTATTTCTCGGGGATGGTACTTTTATACAGCTCGATGTTTTTTACGATGTCGGGGTCAAAGGCCGAGAAAAAGCCGAAAAAGTGCGACGGATTATAAATGGTGGCATCATTGAAAAGGATCAGGTTCTGATCGGCGGCGCCGCCGCGTACGTTGAAACCTGTGGTCGCTTCGCCGACCGATTGTACGCCCGGCAAAGTGAGTACCACCCGCAACACGTCAGCCTCGCCAAAGGCCGTCGGAATTTGCTTGATGCTGCGGATGTCGAGCTTGTTGACACCCATTTGGGTGCTTTTCACATTAGCTACCTTTTCTGCCGATATCTGCACCTCTTTCAGCGAGGTAACCTGTTCCTGCATTTCTATGTTCAGTTTGCCGTCCGAATAAAGGATGATCCTGCGCCGGGTGTCTTTCATACCCAGCCCTTTGACGATCAGGGTTATCCTTCCGCGCGGCATGGTAAGCGAATAATACCCAAACTGGTCAGTAGCGGTACCTACCCTTGTATCCGGGTTGTAAATGCTGGCCCCGATGATGGCCTCGCCGGTTTTTATATTGCGCACGTAACCTGCCAGTGTCGAATTGCCAGGTTTAATGGTGTTGGTGCGTATGCCGATGGTGTATAACTTGTTTTCCGTAGTTGCTTCCGGTACTTTCGTCTGCTTTTCTTCGGTGTAATCGGTTACGGCAGCTGTTGCCGGGGCAGTAGCCTGCTCCGTATTGAAGAAACCCGGTGCCAGCGTCGCACTCACCTGGCGGCCTTTGGTCAGAAATACAAACTGGTCCCTGATGGTATAATGAAAATCTGTTTTTTCAAAAGCCATGTTCAGCACGGCCTCAAGCGTTTTGCCGGTTGCTTCAACTGTAACCTTCAGGCTGTCAAACTGCGGCGGGTTGTAATAGAAATGATAGCCGGTCTTCGACTCCAGGTCCTTTACCACCTGCTCTATATTCGCCTGCTGAAAGTTGACACTGATCGTTTTTTTATTTGCATCCTGTGCCGTGGCCAGTTTGAAAATAAGTGCAAAGCACAAGCTTAAGAAGTAAACTTTTTTCATCAGAATGATTATTCGTTCAATAATTTGAGTTTGGTGATGTCTTTTGGGTAGCGGTTATAACTTATCATAGTAGGAAGCAACTGTTGCCATGACACCTTCGGGGTCGCGGCGGAACTTCAGGTTGTTGTCCTTCATATATTTTTGTATCAGGGCTTTCTTGTCTTTCATCACGTCCAGGAATGAGCCCTGGCCGCTTACTTTGTAATAGGTGTTCCCTTTTCGCATGTAGTACGAGTGGTTTTCGAGGAAGTAGGTTTCGAGTGTTGCACTGATATTGGTAGAGTTTTGGATCGTCTTTACCCTTTTAGCCAGCACTTCCACTTTATCGCCATTGTACAACTGGTCGTAAAACCCCGTTGTTATGCCCGATTTGTCGTTAACCAGTGAATCGGCATTTACACGGACAAAGCGATGCCCCGAGAAGCTGAAATCGTGAACACGGTCTTCCAGCAAGGTGTACGCGGTAAAATGGTTATATAACAATACCACCAGTTTGTCCTTGTAAATGTCGTACATCATTGGCACGCCTTTGTATAGCAAGCCGTCGTATGTTACCTCGCCGGTGGCCCAGGTCTCGGCATCCAGCGGAAAGAGTGCATTACCCTTTATGCTCCTGTCGTAAGGAAAGTACTCCATACCATTATATAAGCGCGACTGCTGACCAATTGCGAGGTAAAAGTTGGAGACGAGCTGATCTTTTGCGCTTTTAAGATTTACACTATCACTCAGGGGGCCCTGGCCAAATAATTTACCGGTCAGGAAAACACAGGCGAAGAGTAAAAACGTTTGTTTGGAAAAGGTTTTTTTCATGCGACAATAGTTACTTTAGGCTAATGGAACCGGAAAGTACGGCACTTCCCTTTAGAAATCAAGACGTTTCGCGAAAAACATACCAATACGTCCTGTTTCAGAAATGAAATATACTAAAAAATTAGTTAATCCAAATTTTATCGAAAAAAAATTACATGCAGGGCAACAAAAAAGCCCCGGAATATTCCGGGGCTTTTCATATTATAAGTGAAATTTTACTTTAGAGCTTACGCTTAACTTCCACATTTTCGTAGGCTTCAACTATGTCGCCTACTTCAATGTTGTTGTAGTTCAATATATTCAAACCGCACTCATAACCTGCGTTAACTTCCTTCACGTCATCTTTGAAGCGTTTTAACGAGGCTAGTTCGCCGGTGAAAACAACCACGCCTTCGCGAATTACGCGTATCTTGCTGTTCCGGGTTATCTTGCCGTCGAGCACCATACAACCTGCAATGGTACCAACCTTGCTGATCTTGAAGGTTTCGCGTATTTCGACATTGGCAACTATCTTCTCTTCGAATGTCGGTGCAAGCATGCCCTCCATAGCGGCCTTTATCTCGTTGATAGCATCGTAGATGATGGAGTAAAGCCTGATGTCGATCTGTTCCTGCTCGGCCAGTTTACGCGCACCGCCTGACGGGCGCACCTGGAAACCGATGATGATAGCATCCGAAGCCGAAGCAAGCAGTACGTCCGATTCGGATATCTGGCCAACGGCTTTGGATATAATGTTAACCTGTATCTGCTCGGTCGATAATTTCAGCAACGAGTCTGACAGGGCCTCTATCGAACCGTCAACGTCACCTTTTACAATGATGTTCAGTTCCTTAAAGTTACCCACTGCCAAACGGCGGCCGATCTCATCCAGCGTGATATGTTTCTGTGTACGCAGGCCTTGTTCGCGCTGCAATTGCATACGCTTGTTGGCTATCTCGCGTGCCTCAACCTCGCTTTCAAGCGAGTTGAATTTATCGCCCGCAGTTGGCGCACCCTGCATGCCCAGCACCTGTATCGGTGTCGATGGCCCTGCCTGGTCAACACGCTGGCCGCGTTCGTTGGTCAATGCTTTTACACGCCCGCTGTAGCAGCCTGCCAATATCGGGTCGCCCACTCTAAGCGTACCGGCCTGCACCAATACAGTGGTTACTATGCCGCGGCCCTTATCCAGCGCTGCTTCTATGACCGTACCAATGGCCCGTTTGTTCGGGTTAGCGGTCAGTTCAAGCAATTCGGCCTCAAGCAATACTTTTTCGAGCAGTTTATCTACGTTAAGTCCTGTCTTCGCTGATATCTCCTGCGACTGGTATTTGCCTCCCCATTCCTCCACCAGGATATTCATTTGCGAAAGCTGTTCGCGAATCTTGTCGGTATTGGCTCCCGGTTTATCTATCTTGTTAAAGGCAAATATCATTGGTGCACCTGCTGCCTGGGCGTGGTTAATAGCCTCGCGTGTTTGAGGCATCACGCTGTCGTCAGCAGCAATAACGATGATCACAATATCTGTTACCTGGGCGCCCCTGGCACGCATAGCGGTAAACGCTTCGTGGCCCGGTGTATCCAGGAAGGTGATCTTGCCTTTATTTTCGGGCAGGGTCACTTCGTATGCGCCTATATGCTGGGTTATGCCCCCGGCCTCACCGGCTATTACATTTGTTTTGCGTATAAAATCGAGCAGCGATGTTTTACCATGATCGACGTGACCCATGATAGTTACTATCGGTGCACGCGGCTTCAGGTCCTTCGGATCATCCGGGGTATCCAGGTTGGCCTCTTCATCCTGCGGTTTAACAAACTCAACCTGGTAGCCAAATTCGTCGGCCACAATGGCCAGGGTCTCAGCATCCAGCCTTTGGTTGATGGATACGAACATACCCAGGCTCATACAGGTGGATATGATCTGCGTAACCGGAACGTCCATCATCGAGGCCAGTTCGTTTGCCGTAACAAACTCGGTAACCTTTAATACTTTGGATTGCAGTTCCTGTTCCAGTGCCAGCTCTTCTGCCGAAGCAGCAACATCGTCACGTTTTTGCCTGCGGAACTTGGCCCGCTGTGCAAATTTGCCCGATTTACCTGCGCCGCTTAAGCGTGCAAGCGTTGCCTTGATCTGGTCCTGTATCTCTTTTTCTGATGGTTCTTCCTTTGGCGTTCCCGGAGCAGCGTTCCTGTTCCTGAAATCACCGCGCCCGTTTCCACCCGGGCCCGCGCCACGGTTGCCGGCAAAGCCGCCCGGACGGTTTTGACCGCCCCCGCCTTGCTGCGGATTCTGGCCATTGCCGGGTCCGCCACCCTGCGGATGGTCCTTGCGTTTTCTTTTGCGCTTATGGTCGGCTGCATTACCCGCCGTGTTCGACGACGAGGCAACCGGCTGGTTTCTGCGAGAAGGGTCGACAGGCAGTTGTATCTTACCTACCACGTTCGGCCCGGTAAGCTTGGCCGCTTTTGCCCGTATTACGTCATCCTCTTCCGGTTGTTCAACAACAGGTTTCGGTGCCGGTGGCGGTGTTACCGCAGCCGGCGGTTTTATTTCTTCCTTCGTCTCTTTTACAGGCTCAGGTTTCGGAGCTTCCGGCTTAGGTTCAATTTTAACCTCCGGTTCCGGTTCTTTTTTTGCAACTACTGCCGGTTCCTCTTTCTTTTCAGGCTGAGGGGCAGGTGCATCCAGGTCGATCTTACCAATAACTTTAACGCCCGGCAAAGTAACCTCGGCCCGTTCTTCAGCCTTCGGCTGTTCGGTCTTTGGTTTTTCAACCGGCGGTACAAAATTGGTTACGCCTTTTATCAGGATCTCTTCGTTCTCGAAATCCCTCGACCGGCGCGGCGCCTCATTAGGTTTTTCAGGGACAAAGCCAGGCTCGTCCTTACGGATCTTCCCGATAGCGATCTGCTTGGCTTCTTCCTTGATGATTTTGTCGGCCGAAAATTCCTTGAGCAGGGCATTGTACATATCACCGTCCAATTTGGCCATAGGGTGCTTATCTACTTTAAAGCCCTTGGTAGCCAAAAAATCGACAATGGTACCCATACCAATGTTCAGTTCCTTTACTGCCTTTATTAATTTTATGGATTTGTCGTCTGACATTAAATACTTCTTTTCTCTTTTGTTTTTTGCAAAAATACGATTTTAATTTTGCTTATCCTGTTTATTCGAACTCTGCCTGCAGAATTGCCATCACTTCTTTAATGGTTTCTTCTTCCAGGTCGGTACGTTTTACCAGTTCTCCAACCGATAATGCCAATACCGATTTTGCCGTATCCAAACCGATGCGTTTAAATTCATCGATTATCCAGCCGTCGATCTCGTCTGAGAATTCTTCGATATCCACATCCTCATCCTGTTCGTCCGCCTCGCGGTAAACGTCTATCTCATAGCCGGTTAGTTTACCAGCCAGTTTGATATTGTGTCCGCCGCGACCGATAGCCAGGGATACCTGGTCGGGTTTTAGGTACACCGCTGCCGTTTTTTTCTCGTCATCCAGTTTGATGGATGTGATCTTGGCAGGCGATAAAGCACGCTGAATATACAACTGCAAATTATTCGTATAGTTAATTACGTCTATATTTTCATTTTTTAGTTCGCGAACGATACCGTGTATGCGCGATCCCTTCATACCTACGCAGGCGCCCACCGGATCGATACGGTCATCATACGATTCTACAGCAACTTTCGCCCTTTCGCCCGGTTCGCGTACTATCTTTTTAATGGTGATCAATCCGTCGAATATTTCAGGTACTTCCAGTTCGAACAAACGCTGCAGGAAATCAGGCGCGGTACGCGATATGATGATCTTAGGGTTGCTGTTCAGCATATCAACCTTGCTAACCACCGCTTTCACGCTGTCGCCTTTTTTGAAATAATCCGCAGGTATCTGTTCCGATTTTGGAAGCAACAATTCGTTACCCTCATCATCAAGCACCAGGGTTTCTTTTTTCCAAACCTGGTAAACCTCGCCGGTAACTATCTCACCAACACGGTCCTTATATTTCTTGAATATCTCATCTTTTTCAAGCTCAAGTATCTTCGATACCAGTGTCTGGCGTGCCGCTAATATCGCGCGGCGACCAAAACTTTCCAGTGTTATCTGTTCCACAAACTCATCGCCCACTTCCAGGTCCTCATCAACCTTATGTGCTTCGGCCAGTTCTATTTCCAGGTCGTCATCCTCCGAAAAACCGTCTTCCATAACGGTACGGGTGCGCCAAATTTCAAGGTCACCGTTGTCGGTGTTTACGATCACGTCGCAATTTTCGTCGGTGCCATACTTTTTCCTGATCATGCTTCTGAATACATCCTCAAGCACGCTCATCATCGTCGGGCGGTCAATGTTTTTGAAATCTTTAAATTCCTGGAAGGAATCGATCAAATTAATATTGCTCATTTTGCATTGAAATTATTTGTTTTTTTAACTGTAATGCAGCTATCATGAGCTTGTTTATTAAGCGGCCGCTCATGATGGTTTCTTACTTAAATGATATTACAACTTTTGTTTCTGTTATTTGTCCCATCGGGATAACGCTTTCAATCTGTTCAGCTTTTTCCCCTTTTTCTTTTTTTGTCTCCTCAATTACAATGGCATCTTCCGTTAGCCCGGTAAGTGTACCTTCCCGTTTGCTTCCATCGGCCATTTTCAGTGCCAGCGTCCTGCCCACGTTCTTCACAAACTGGCGCGGCATGGTAAGCGGCAGATCGATACCCGGCGACGATACCTCGAGGTTATAGGCCGTCTCTATCACATTTTCCTCTTCCAAATGAAAGCCTACATGCCTGCTTATCGCTACACAATCGGCAATGCCTATCCCTTTATCGCCATCTACCAGTATCACCAGTTTGCCATTGGGCAGCATTTTCACGCTCACCACAAACAGGTCGGGCCGGTCGGCTATTTTCTCTTCAACAAGTTCTGATACTCTCTTTTCGATATCCATTGCCGGCTTTCTCTTTCGACAGGGTTTGACATTGGTAAAATAAAAGAGGGGGCTCCGGCCCCCTCGCATTCTTTAAATTACGGTGCAAATATAGGAAATATTATTTAAAAATCAAGGGCTTTAATACCTAAAAAGCAAATCTTTATGGGTTGCCCCGCCTGTGCCTTTCTTTTTCTGAACATATTGCCAGGCATCCTTCGAACCACTATAATTATAATGCCTCAAAAAATAGGTTTTCCCTTTTGCGAAGGGGGTATCAGGCGTAAACATTACCAAACTATCCTGTATGTTATAATGGCCGGGCTGCGCGTTTTGAAAGTCCTTCATATCGGTATCCTGTGGCATACGGTAAACCGGCAATAAGCTTTGCCACACCTGGTCGCTGGTATCCCGGCCTATTTCATTGATAATGGCCCTGTCAAAGCCTGAAATTTTGAGCGAATGATGGTCGCCTGTCAGTGCTATCACAACATCCCTGTCGCGGGGCTTACTACCACAGCCCATGCAGATCAATACCAAAAGCAAAAAACGGGGTCTCATTTTATAACGCTAAGATAGCAAGGAATAAATGGTTATGACAAAAAGGCATTTCAATAACTTAAAGTAATGGGGCATCAGCACAAACAATTTGCCCTGCCGAAAGCCTATCCTCAATTTTGTGGCACTCAATAATTAACAAAATGGATGCTCATTACACCAAAACGGCCGGATTTAAATTTGCAATGAATCCCGCTGCCCGCAAAATAATTTTTCTTTCGGTTGCATTTTTATGCTTTTTCCCGTTTGTCAATCCCCCATTGGCATTATTACTTGGAATTATATTAGCACAGATTATCGAACACCCGTTTGCGCAGGCAAGTCACAAAGCAACGGGGTGGCTGCTCAAAATAGCCGTCGTGGGCTTAGGATTTGGTATGAATATCCACAGCGCTATAAGCGCGGGCCGAAGCGGGTTTTTATTTACATCCGTATCCATCATCAGCGTGTTATCGGTGGGCCTGGTAGCCGGGCGCCTGATGAAGATAGATAAAAAAACATCCTTCCTTATTTCGGCAGGAACGGCCATCTGCGGCGGCAGCGCAATAGCGGCCTTATCGCCTGTTATACAGGCAAAAGAAAAACAGATAAGCGTGGCTATGGGAACTATTTTCATCCTCAATTCCATCGCCCTGTTCCTTTTCCCGCCGATAGGGCATAAGCTTCACTTGTCTCAAAACCAATTTGGCTTGTGGTGCGCCATTGCCATACACGATACCAGTTCGGTTGTAGGGGCCGCCTCGCACTACGGGCAGCAGGCTTTACAGGTAGCAACCACAGTGAAACTGGCGCGCGCCCTCTGGATAATACCGGTAGCCTTTCTTACTTCGGCGCTGTTCAAAACGGGGAGCAGCAAGATAAGCATACCTTATTTTATCGGTTTATTTGTCTTTGCCATGCTCGTAAATACCTATGTTCCTTTTATAAAACCGGCAATACCTTATATTACTTCGGTGTCCAAAACCGGGCTTACACTTACCTTGTTTTTGATAGGCACCAGCTTGTCATTCAAAACCCTGAAGGCAGTCGGGTTAGTGCCTTTGCTGCAAGGCGTTTTGCTTTGGGGACTTATTTCAGTAACATCACTATGGGTGATTATAACGTTTTCCTGAAGGAAGGCGTAATACCACTTAGCCGACAATGCTTTTGAAGGACGTTTACGGACGTATGCTAAAGTTTAAGAATCATTTCTCAATTTTCGTATTTGCTCCAAAGCCAATACATCTATCTTGTCCTTAGGACGATTAACCTTTTTTTTATTCTCGATGAGTTGATTGATGTGCAAAAACGGGATATCTATATTTTCAATATTCGCCACTGACGCCATTTGTAAGCACTCATCAAACGTATATCCCTCAAGCCCCTTCATGCCGGTAAGAATATCGAGTTGAAGGCCATTGTTTAGATGAAATTCGGTCCAGCCAGGCACAAACTCCATGGTCTCTATCATTGCATAGTCCCCCATGTCGCAGCTTATAAAAGTTTCACGCAACAAACGCCGGTTTTCCAATGTGTCGTCTATCCATATATCCAGGTCGCCGGTAAAACGCTGGTACCCGTGAAGGTTAAGGGCATACCCGCCTACCATAATATACCGCACGTGATGATTATAGAGAGCCTTCCAGAAATTGAGTATTTCTTCATCAAAGATATCCACAAGTACTTATTTACTGATAAAAGGCTTATGCAAAATTGAAGCTTTATTCATGGTCATTTGAACCTTGTACAAACGCGTAGCCATTTCGAAGCGTTCCTTGTAGCTCCTTTTCAACCCTTCCTTCAAAAATTCCAGGTCGGGTCCGGCAGGCAAATCCTTTTTCTTTTTCATTTCTTACGCGCTTTTATAATATCAAATTTAGGCAAAAGATGCTGGTATAGAAAACATTTGAACACCGGCCGTCATTTCTTCAGCGTCTCCTCGAACAACTTAAATATCCGTTTATATTCGTCTGTCCAACTGCTGGGCTGATGAAAATCATGATCTTCTACCGGGTAGGGAGCCAGCCACCAGTTGTCTTTATGCAGCTCGATCAGCTTTTGGGTAAGGCGTACAATGTCCTGGAAATTCACATTCTGGTCAACCATGCCGTGCAGCATCAGCAAATTGCCCTTCAGCCCATTGGCAAAATAAATAGGCGAGCTTTGGCGGTAAGCTTTTTCATCGGTATAAGGCAGGTTAAGGATATTTGCCGTGTAGCCGTTGTTATAATGTGCCCAATCGGTAACGGAGCGTATGGCTGCGCCCGATGTAAAAACATCCGGCTCGGTGAACATGGCCATCAGCGTCATAAACCCGCCGTACGAGCCTCCGTACATGCCCACATGTTTTGGGTTCACCCCATATTTTTCGATCAAATATTTTACACCGTCCACCTGGTCGCTCAGGTCGTTGCCGCCCATGTGTCGGTAAATACCCGTACGCCAGTCGCGCCCGTAACCGGCGCTGGCAGTATAGTCAATATCCATCACATAGTAGCCGTTATCGGCCAGCAGGTTGTTGAACATGTACTCCCTGAAATAGTGCGTCCAAGAGTAGGTAGCGTTTTGCAGGTAGCCTGCCCCGTGCACAAATAACACTGCCGGCTTAGCCGGATCAGGCGTCTTAGGTTCATACACCCGCGCGTACACATCGCTGCCATAACGGTTTTTGAAGGTAATGATCTCCGGCGTGCGCCATGGGTACGATTTGAACTCGTCGCTCACCGAGTTGGTCAACTCGACTGCTTTTGCGCCCGGTTTGTTGGGCTGCAGGTACAGGTCGAACGGTTTATTGGTGTAGGAATAACGTATCGCCAGCCATTTCTCGTCCGGTGACAGCGTAACTTCATTACCCCCCTTCATCGACGTAAGTTTGACCGGTGTACCGCCTGTAACCGGCATGCGGTAATAATCGGTTACACCGGGGTGTTCCATATTGGCAGTAAAGTAAAAGGTCTTTTTGTCCCTCGAAAGGTCGAGGGTTTGCACTTCCCATTTGCCGCTCGTCAGTTGTTTCTTCTCGCCGGTGTTTACGTCGGTTACATAAATATGGGAGTAGCCGCTTGCCTCGCTCTGGAAGTAAAAATGCGTATTATCCAGCCACCCAACATTACCTTCATAATAAGTACCGCCTATACCCGGACCGCCTATCCAGGCGTCGTCGTGCTGGCGGTCCAACAGTTTAAGGTGCCCTGTTGCCGGGTCAAGTTTCATTATCCAGCGGTCCTTGTTATCGTCCGCAGCTATTACTACCACGGCATTTTTGCCGTCTTCGTTCCAAAAGGGCCCTTCAATAACCACATCCCTGTCGGCATTGCGTTTGGTGTATTCTTCCAGTTCTTTCGGGTAATCCTTAATATAAGCCGGGATATCCTTTATCCCGGGGATATCGCTGATGACCGGGCTGTAAACCGTATCTTTTTGCGTATCAAATATGAACGATTCAGATACCGACTGTGGCCCACCTACCTTTTCGCGGTTCACAATATCTTCGGTAAAACCCGTAGAAGTTACAAAATCGTGCACAATGGTGCGTTTTTCATCCTTTGGCCGGGTGATGAGCCGGTAGGTGATGTAGCGGCCGTCGGGGCTTATGCCCAGGCGGTTGATACGCTTATCGTCGACGTTGATCTCTTTGAGTTTTTTTGGCTCCAGTTGCTTGCGTTCGGCCTCATCGGCTTTGGTTTCCTTATCTTCTTTTTTGATGATGTCGAACAATTCCAGCTGCTGCGCTTTCAGCCATTTTTCCTGCTGGCTGCTTGCGGAGGCCGTGCTGTTTGCCTGTTTGCCATGCCTGCCCGCAGATGCCTGCGAACCTGCTGCCGAATGGGTAAAATTGGTTAGCTGGTCCAGTTCGCCGCTAACCGGGTTCAGGCGGAATAAGTTATCGCCCCTGATGAACAGGATGCTGCTGTTATCCCCGCTGAAACGCGGATTGCTTTCCCGGTCGGTGGTATAGGTAAGCTGCACGCTTTTGTTTTTTGCAGCGTCGTACAAAAAAATATCGCCATACTTTTCATATACCTTAACCGTGTGTTTTTTGTTCCAGTCGCCATTTTCTGATGACAGCGCCTTGCGGTCGGCAACGCTCACCCTAACCGGGGTGGTATTGTCAACAGATATCCTGTACAAAGTTTCGCGGCCGGTATCAGGGCTCCAATCGAAATAAAGTGTTTTATTATCGTCGCCCCAATAGATATTTGAGGGCGACGTGCCTATCCATTTCGGATCGCGCATGATCTTTTCGACCGTAAGTTTATCTAATTTTTGGGCATAGCAATTGGCCGTTGCCGCCAGCAGTAGTAGCGTAAAGATTTTTTTCATAATTATTGAGAAAGCAGGGACGCAATGCATTGCATCTCTACAGGCAATATTACTACTTTTAGCAATTAAATGGGTACTGAACTAAAAGGTAACGGGTTTGTTATACGCGGCTGGAAAAAAGGCGATCAGATATCCCTGCAAAAACATGCCGATAATCCTAAAATATCCATGTATTTATTGGACAGGTTCCCTTCGCCTTACACCATGGAGGCTGCCAGCTGGTGGGTTGACAGGCTCTTTGATCAGCCCGAGCCGCTGTTAAATTTTGCCATTACTATCGGTGATAAAGTAATTGGCGGCATCGGTCTTGAGCCGCGCGAGGATGTTTACCGCAAGACAGCCCTGCTTGGCTATTGGCTCAGCGAGGAGCTATGGGGTAAAGGTATCATCACCGAAGCCGTAAAACTGGTTACCGCTTACGCTTTTGAGAAGCTTGATATCATCCGCATACAGGCCGGTGTATTAAGCAAAAACCCCGCCTCCATGCGCGTGCTTGAAAAAGCCGAGTATGTGAAAGAAGGCATTTCCAGGAATGCTGTCATCAAAAACGGCGAGGTAATGGATGAACATGTGTACGCTATGCTGAAAAAAGGATAAGCAGGTCAGTTTACAGCTTTGCCTGTTATATCGACCGTTTTGCCGAAAGGGTTCAAATACCTGTTGGCCAGCACGGCAAATTCCAGCCTGGTTGCGGGGCGTTTGGTATCCAGTTCGCCGGGTAGTTTAAACTGGGTTTTCCACGATTTGCCGATCGCATTCTCCAGTGTCTCCGGGTCGGTAAGGGTATAATCGCTGATGAAATATAAAAGGTTGCCCAGCGTCAGTTTGTCGCCCGGTTTTTCTTTAGCGAACCACAGAAAGGCGCGCGTATAAAATTCGTCCAATACAGGCTTTACCTCGTCGGTATTGACCGTGCCGTCGGGGTCAAATTCCAGTTCAATGGAGTTGCCGTCCACTTTTTGTACCCCCTTCAGCATACCCGTTGCGCATATCTGCTGGATGGCCCTGAAATGCGGGTCATGTTGGGAGATATCGGTAAACGGTACCAGGTAACCTTTAAAATCGAGTATTTCGCCCTGTATCACGCGCACATTCAGGTGCCTGGTGGTGGTTTTAAAAAAAGCGCAGTAAGCAGCCGTAGCGCCAACACCCTGCCCCAAAGTCATCTGTACCGACGGGTACATGGTACTTACATTCACCAGGTCGGTCACTGCTATCGCTTTTTCGGTCACCAGCAGGTTTTCAAGATCCTTTACAACTATCGCCCCCAGCGGTATGGCATAAGGCGAATGATATTCTATCGTCAGGTCGCGCGGGCTTGCCGCATAAGTAAGCGCGAACGAATTATCATAAAAGCTTTCACCCACACCTATCGAGGTGCGGTACAGTTTTGATTCGCGGCTGTAAGGTTTTAAAATATCATCCTGCACCATCCGCACCATACCCCTTACCCGGCGGCTCTCTTTGATATAGGGTATAAAAGCCAAATGATCGCCCGTTGCAAACTGGTTGTCCAGCCCAAGGTTTTTAAAACCTCGCTGCGTTTGCAGGTAATATAACAGGCCGAGCGTACGCAATTTGGCCTTTTGATAAAGCTGATCCTGGTTTTCGGGTTTCAGATCGCTGGGGTTGATATGGCCCTGCGGCCAGTTAAGCATGTATTTGTCGTTGGGTATCTCGATGGCCTTCAGCATCTGTTTGATATCCTTGCCCTTAAAGTAATTGTAGAAAGCCGGGTCGTATCCATCCGGTTTAGGTATGGTTTTGTCGGCGCCTTTGCCAAAATCCTTGATAATGGCTATCCAGGTAATATCACCTATTTCGTCGGATGCTTTTTCGGTTACGTTGGTCGTTTCGGTCACGAACTGAGCGCCGGCTTTCAGCGCTACTTCGCCTGTCTCCGTGCCATCCACTACAACTTTGGCCTTTACTGTAACTGTTTCGCCGTTTACCCTGATCTCCACTTCCCAGCCGGTGCCGTCCTTTTTTATGGTTGTCCAGGGTGTCTTTAATTTTACGGTGAGGTTTTTTACCGTATCCGTCATCTTTTTCAGGATCTCGGCGGCGGTTTTGGGCTCGAACCGAAGCGTGGCGTTTTGCGAAGTATCATATCCCAGCCGGGGCCGGTAATAATCGATAACCCTGCGCCTGAATTCGCCCCATATACCCGACGGTAAGTCGCGGTTACCCTCCAATACACATACCCCGCCCATCGTCATGGTGCCCCCCAGCCAGGGCCCCGGCTCCACCAAAAGGGTTTTTACCTTGCTGCGCGCGCTTTGTATGGCCGCCGCCACGCCGCACGCACCGCCGCCGATAACCAGCACATCGGTTTTGATGGTTTCGGCATTGGCAAATGAGCAAATAAACAGTAATAAGGGGATAAGTATTTTTTTGAGCATAGTTTAAATCAACAGCACTAAAACGCTAAAATAGGTTAAAGCTTGCCTAACCGAAAATTAATCGGGTTTTTATTGTATGGCGGGACTGCGAGCCATCCTGTCTATTAGATTTAGCCATTGTACACCTCCATTTTTTCGTCAGGCATATTTTCATTGACCCATAGGGTCTACCGCTTTGCAGCAAATGGGAAACAAGATTCTTTGCCCCGTAGGGGCTACCCTTGAGCGCCATTTGTGACGCGGGAAAGAAACTTGTTACCTATGTAGCAGATCGGTAGCCTCTACGAGGCATATGCATTATTCATTATTTTTCTACAAACAGGTAGAGCCTACGGCTCATGGCCTTTCGCGCACGCTTGCAATTGATGAGTACGCGGCGGGACTAAATTTATGTGAGAAAAAGCGACGGCATATCGTCTTACTTCTGTCATGTTTAAACGCAACTTCACCAAATCGGCAACAAATTATTAATTTGCTGTGCCAACCACTAAACGAAACCATGACAGACGAACAATCAAAGTACCCCATCGGTAAATTCGCCCCGCCGGTAAGCTATACCGAACACGCCATGAACGGCTGGATAAACGACATCAGGGTATTGCCCGGCAAACTGCGGAATGTGACACTGAGGCTGACCGAGGAGCAACTTGACACGCAATACCGCACCGGCGGCTGGACCATACGCCAGGTAGTTCATCACGTAGCCGACAGCCACATGAATTCCATTATCCGCTTTAAATGGGCGCTTACCGAAGAGAACCCCACCATCAAAGCCTACGAAGAAGGCGACTGGGCGCTATTGCCCGATTACCGCCTGCCGATAGAACCCTCTCTTAAAATGCTGGAAGGTATACACCAGCGGCTGGTGACCTTGTTTGAAAGCTTTACCGATGAGCAATGGAACCGCACCTTCGTTCACCCCGAAACCGGCGCTACCATACCGCTTAAGCGTAACCTGGCCCTGTACTCGTGGCATGGCAAGCACCATCTGGCGCATATTACAGAGACGATAAAAAGGTTTTAAAAAGGGATGTCATTTCGAACGAAAGTGAGAAATCTTAAACAGTATGCATGCGCGCCATTCCCGGCGTATAAGTTTTCTCTTCGCTGCGCTCATTCGAAATGACATAAGGGGTCAATAGCGCATATAACGGAGAGGATAAAGAGGTTTTAGGTTAGTCCGGAAGTCCGCATAAGTCGGGAAGTCCGGTGAATGGTCAGTATTGAATTTTTGATCCGATATGCCCATTCAATATTCATCACTCACCATTGACTATTCACCATTTGAAATCGGTGCAATCAAAAAACATTATTTTTGCCCCCATGACGATCTGTGCCGGACTCGATTTTAACCTGCTGGGGCAGGACCTTTTACTATTACCGCAAAAAGCCATATACTGGAAACAGGAAAAAGCCCTGATAGCCGCCGATGTACATTTGGGAAAGGTGGGCCATTTCCGCAAGGCGGGGATAGCCGTGCCGCGCGACCTGGAGCAAACCGACCTGTCGGAGTTATCCGACCTGGTCTATGAGCATAAACCAGCAAAACTCATCTTCCTGGGCGACCTGTTCCACAGCGATATGAATGCCGACTGGGAATGGTTCAGGATGTGGCGGCAGCAGCATAAAAAGCTGGAGATACACCTGGTGCGCGGCAATCACGATATAATAAATGATCAGCATTATATCGACCTGGATGTTTTCCTGCATGACGATATGCATATCGGCCCCTTCCTGATGCTGCATCACCCCCTTACCGAAGCTAAGCTGGAAACTGCCCAAGCCTATGCTTTTTGCGGGCACATCCATCCAGGCGTACATCTTTCGGGTAAAGGGCGGCAAAGCGTTACGCTGCCCTGTTTCGCCTTCGGCGACAGGCAGGCCGTGTTGCCGTCCTTTGGCAGGTTCACCGGCCGGGTAGCCATCAGGCATCAAAAGACCGATAAGATATTCGGGGTGCTGAAGGATAAGGTGATAGCGATAGGGTAGCGTAGACTCACCTTTGGTTTAAAGGATGTCCAATTACTTAGATATTGCTATTATTAAAATTGGGGGTTTCTAAGGGGGGTGTTAGCAAACCAGAGTTATTGTGGAAAGTTATTATAAAAGGCAGGGTGAACTTTTCGACTCACTAGCTAAGCGCTTATCGGGGTAATAGTCCCTGCCTTTTATGATTGCCTAAGGCCCAACTAGAATACTTTCTTTGCGACAACAAAGGTGATTGGCAAAAGGCAATTTATTAACGTATTTAAAGGATAAACGTATGAAAAGCTGGAATGTTATTTTAGGTGTTGACGTGTCTAAGTTAACGCTCGACATCTGTTGTGCAGAACGGAACCTGCACATCAAGATTGATAATTGCTCCAAAGGGTTCACCATACTTAAAAAATGGTGCAGGACCAATGAGATAGACCTGAACCAAACGCTAATGGTGATGGAATATACCGGTGGTTACGAATACCGTTTCATGCAGTTCTGCGAGTCGTTATCTATTTCTTATAGCCGGATACCTGGTTTGGAGATCAAACAATCAATGGGTATGACCAGGGGTAAAAGCGACCAGGCTGATGCCTTCCGTATCGGGCAATATGGCGAAGAAAAAAGTAAACGTCTGAAGCCTTCAAAACCACTGGATAACAATATATTAAAACTGAAGCAGTTGCTATCATTCCGTAAAAGACTGGTTCGTGAAAAGGCGGGGTTGGAAAGCACGGTTAAAGAAAGAGGGCATATGTATTCCATGAAGAAAGCAGATACAGTTACTCATATTGCTCAGTCCAAAATAAAAGCGGATAAAAAATACATAATCGAGGTAGAACAGGAGATCATGAAAGTAATCAAAGGCGACGAATCGATGTTATTAACCTACCGGATCATAACCAGTATTAAAGGCATAGGGCCGGTCAATGCATGGATGACCATAGCCTACACCGAGAACTTTACCAGCTTTACAGATGCGCGGAAATACGCAGTATATGTGGGAGTGATTCCGTTTGAGCACACTTCAGGCACGAGTATCAAAGGACGAAAGCAGGTAAGTCATCTGGCCCACAAAGGGTTAAAAAATGAGTTAAACCAGGCAGCCAAAACAGCAATAGCTCACGATCCGGAACTCAAGGCTTATGCAGAAAGAAAGCTTGAAAATAAATGTTACCCATTAGTATTAAACAACGTTAAATTCAAGCTGATCCTTAGAATGTTTTCATTAGTGAAAAGAGGTGAATTGTATGCGCAAAACTATAAGAGAGCAGCATAAAAAGAACTTTTTTCTGATAAATTTGCATATATGGTAAACCTAGAATACCCCGACATCGCTGCGCTCGTCGACCCTCTCTCCGCCTTCGGCGCAAAGAGGGTTGGGTAGATTTCTAATCAAAAAATTCCGCCTTTATATGCTGTATAGAGACGTATTATCTATTAAACGAAAAGCAAACAACCCTCTCTACCGCGAGCGGTAAAGAGGGTTGTTTGCTTTTCGTTTATTTTTTAAAGACCTTCTCTCTCTTGCGGAAAAAGGGTGCAGAGGGTGAGTCCGCGAGCGGTAAAGAG
This sequence comes from Mucilaginibacter ginsenosidivorans, assembly GCF_007971025.1. Lineage (NCBI taxonomy): Bacteria > Pseudomonadati > Bacteroidota > Sphingobacteriia > Sphingobacteriales > Sphingobacteriaceae > Mucilaginibacter > Mucilaginibacter ginsenosidivorans. The sequence continues at coordinate 441,709 of NZ_CP042436.1, forward strand.
GGTTATTTTGTTTTTTCTTTAATTAGAAAATTCGTTTCTATTCTGGACTTAAGGACGGAATTAATAAGAGAAAGAATAAACCAACCCTCTTTGCGCCGAAGGCGGAGAGAGGGTCGACGAGTGTAACGATGTCGGGGTATTCTAGGTTTACCATATATGCAAATTTATCAGAAAAAAGTTCTTTTTATGCTGCTCTCTTATAGTTTTGCGCATACAATTCACCTCTTTTCACTAATGAAAACATTCTAAGGATCAGCTTGAATTTAACGTTGTTTAATACTAATGGGTAACATTTATTTTCAAGCTTTCTTTCTGCATAAGCCTTGAGTTCCGGATCGTGAGCTATTGCTGTTTTGGCTGCCTGGTTTAACTCATTTTTTAACCCTTTGTGGGCCAGATGACTTACCTGCTTTCGTCCTTTGATACTCGTGCCTGAAGTGTGCTCAAACGGAATCACTCCCACATATACTGCGTATTTCCGCGCATCTGTAAAGCTGGTAAAGTTCTCGGTGTAGGCTATGGTCATCCATGCATTGACCGGCCCTATGCCTTTAATACTGGTTATGATCCGGTAGGTTAATAACATCGATTCGTCGCCTTTGATTACTTTCATGATCTCCTGTTCTACCTCGATTATGTATTTTTTATCCGCTTTTATTTTGGACTGAGCAATATGAGTAACTGTATCTGCTTTCTTCATGGAATACATATGCCCTCTTTCTTTAACCGTGCTTTCCAACCCCGCCTTTTCACGAACCAGTCTTTTACGGAATGATAGCAACTGCTTCAGTTTTAATATATTGTTATCCAGTGGTTTTGAAGGCTTCAGACGTTTACTTTTTTCTTCGCCATATTGCCCGATACGGAAGGCATCAGCCTGGTCGCTTTTACCCCTGGTCATACCCATTGATTGTTTGATCTCCAAACCAGGTATCCGGCTATAAGAAATAGATAACGACTCGCAGAACTGCATGAAACGGTATTCGTAACCACCGGTATATTCCATCACCATTAGCGTTTGGTTCAGGTCTATCTCATTGGTCCTGCACCATTTTTTAAGTATGGTGAACCCTTTGGAGCAATTATCAATCTTGATGTGCAGGTTCCGTTCTGCACAACAGATGTCGAGCGTTAACTTAGACACGTCAACACCTAAAATAACATTCCAGCTTTTCATACGTTTATCCTTTAAATACGTTAATAAATTGCCTTTTGCCAATCACCTTTGTTGTCGCAAAGAAAGTATTCTAGTTGGGCCTTAGGCAATCATAAAAGGCAGGGACTATTACCCCGATAAGCGCTTAGCTAGTGAGTCGAAAAGTTCACCCTGCCTTTTATAATAACTTTCCACAATAACTCTGGTTTGCTAACACCCCCCTTAGAAACCCCCAATTTTAATAATAGCAATATCTAAGTAATTGGACATCCTTTAAACCAAAGGTGAGTCTACGCTACCGCCACCTGTAACGAGAGTCTTTGTTTAATTAATGTTTAAGAATCAAGGAAAATCGTGGGCAAAATAAAAGCCCCCTCACACTTGCTGTTTGGGGGCTTTCAACCTAAACCTTATCACAATTAAACTGGTAGGATACCAGTTCAGATACTATAACGCAATTACTATACCATAATTATCCATTGCTTTATTTTTTTGTTTAGCTGTTATTCATTGAGCTTAACCTTCCTGAGTGTCCACTATTTAGTGTTTCTTTTTGGTGACACTGTGTTCCATTTCCCATACACTTTTTTTCCAGTTAAACCTGCTTTGAAAGCCTTTTACGGCGCAGGTAGGCGTCGGTGAGAAAGAGGGCAAGTATGGTATCAAACACGAAGAACACTTTAAGCACAACAGAGCCGTTTATGTAATTTTTCAGAACCGACAGATCGATCCCTTGCGGCAACTTCACTTTATCTGTCAGTTCCTTTGACAAATTGACATGACCAACGGGTACGGTGACAAACAGATAGATTACCATTAGTACTATGGTAACGATAAAAAAGCCACCTATAAATTTGATGATATTCTTATTGATACCGGCCTTAAGGGGCTGCAGGGCATGTTCCGCACGAATGCCTTCCATCACCTTAAAGGTAAAACCCATGGATGGCTCATCCATTTCCATTTTTACCAGTTGCTGATCAAAATTCATCAGCTCTTCGAACTTTGCGCGCCAGGCGGCGTCCTTTTCGATAAGTATGTCAATAGCCTTGCGTTCATCCTCCGAACAGCTGCCATCGATATAGTTCCAAAGTCTTTCTTCTATCGTGTTCATATCAACTCCTTAACTTCTCCTTTTAAATTCTTCTCCAGCTTTTCTTTAAGCCGCTGGCGGGCCCTGAATAATTTAACTTTTACAGTGTTAGCCTCCATCCCCAGTGCCTGCCCTATCTCGTCCAGCGATTGTTCGCCCATATAAAACAGGGTAATGATCGTGGCATCGTCCGGCAGCAGCTGCCCGATAGCCTGGTTCAAATAATGTGACCGCGATCTTGTTTCGGCCACATCGTTATTCAAGCCCGACGATTGATTTTCAAGTTGAATATAAGTATTCTCATCGTCTATCGAATCGGTATCCACTCTTTTCTTTCGCAGAAAGGTCATGGCCGTAGTGTAAACAATGCTGTACAGCCAGGTGCTAAACTTTGATTGCTTTTGAAAAGATGCCAATGAACGGTATGCCTTTATAAAACAATCCTGCGCAATCTCCTCGGCGTCCTCGCGGCTTTTACTGAAACGCATGGCAAGCGTAAAAACAAAACGCTGGTGGCGCTTTACCAGGTCGGCGTAAGCTGCCTGGTTACCCGCCAGGGTTTGTTCTATTAACTCTATATCCGAAAGCTTGCTTTGCATTTACAACATCTCTGACTACTATTCGCGTGCACGGGTTACAGCTTTATGTAAATATACTTTATTTAGTTTGCAGTTTTTAGTTGACACAAGATTCTATAAGGACGGGAAATAACGCCAACCGCAAACTTAAGATCGCCTCGGCAAACTTTTTTAAAAAAAGGTGTAACCTGCTCAAAAATCATGTCGTCATAGCTTACAAATACACCGGAATGGGTGGTTTGAAAAAGAAAAAAATATTAACTTAAAAAAATTAAAAATCATGGAAAATATGGATACTGCGAACCTTGGGATAATGTGCGGAATTATTATTTCGCTCGGCTTCTTCGCAATGATATTCGGAATAGTTTACCTGTACAAACGCGAAAGAATGGCAATGATAGAACGCGGCATGGACCCGCGCAAGTATAAGCCACAATCAGCGCCTTACCATACTTTAAAATGGGGATTATTGCTTATCGGCGCTGGTTCGGGATTGTTTCTTGCTTTCCTGCTCGACAGGCTGGCCTTCAAAACTGATTATTACGATGGTAACCCCGCTGTTTACTTTTCGCTGATAGCAATATGCGGTGGCCTGGGATTATTTGCTTCATACCGCATTGAAAAGAAAGAAAGCGATAAACTGACTGAACAGCAATAAGAGTAATTGATAAGAGGTGAAAGGATAAAGGTTCTGGCTTCTGGTCAGAACCTTTTTGTTTACTCACCCCGACATCGCTGCGCTTGTCGACCCTCTCTCCGCCTTTGGCGCAAAAAGGGTTGTTCATTTTTAAAGATAACGCTCCCGTATCAGATTCAAATGGTGCAGTTCGTGGCCTACGGTCATATAAACCAACGCCCTTACGGTTACCGGGTGGTTACTGGCGATGCCTACCCGCAATAGCTGTTCTTCGGTAAAGGCGTTGTACAGGTGAAGGTTGGACGCCCGCACGAGCCTGAATTCTTCAGCCAGTTCGCGGATGGAGCGGCTATTGAAATCGGTGTTGCTCATATAAATATCCTGGTCGAAACCCGGCAGTTCGGTGCTGTCGCGCGAGAATACGAAGGCCCTGTAGGCAAATGTGCGTTCGGTATCTATCATGTGGCCCAGCACCTGTTTCAGCGTCCATTTGCCTTCGGCGTAGGCGTGCATGGCCTGTTGCTCGCTCATGCTGCTGAAAAGCTTGTAGGTGGAATCTTTTAAACTCTCCATCAGCTCCAGTACATCGGTGGTGTGTACCAGGCTCACATAGGTATTGGCGAACGGCGCATATTCGCCGGGCTGCGGTTTATGTATCATCTTTTATGCTTTTTAATACGATCCTGAAAGTGGTTCCCTTGCCCAGTTCAGAATCCTTTACAAATATCTGTCCTTTGTGGTAATTTTCCACCATACGGCGTGTGAGCGACAAGCCAAGCCCCCAGCCGCGTTTGCGCGTGGTGTAGCCCGGCTGGAAAACCGTCTCAAACTTCGACCGTGGTATACCTTTGCCGCTATCCGTTATATCGATATAAACCTGGCTGCGGGCTTTGCCGCTGGAAATTTCCACTTTGATACTGCCCGTATTATCAATGGCGTTCACCGCGTTCTTTAACAGGTTTTCCAGCACCCAATCGAACAAGGGTATGTTCATCCCTGCCTTTAAAGTCCGGTTGCCCTGTATCTCAAAGCTGATCTTATTACTCACCCTCACCTTAAAATAATCGACAAAATCCTTCACCACATCGTATACGCCATGCCCTTCCAGCACCGGTTGCGAACCGATCTTCGAAAAACGGTCGGCGACGATCTCAAGCCGCTGAATATCGTTTTCCATTTCGGCTATAAGGGGATCGTCCTCGGCATTGAATTTTTCCTTCATCAGCTCGGTCCATGCCATCAGCGACGAGATAGGCGTACCCAACTGGTGGGCCGTCTCCTTGGCAAGCCCCACCCAAACCTGGTTTTGCTCCGATTTGCGCGAGGTGTTGAACGCCGTATAAGCTACCAGCAGGAAAATGGCAATGACCGAAAGCTGCACATAAGGGAAAATTTTGAGCTGGGTAAGTACGAACGAATCGTGGTAATAAACGTACCAGTCGTTATCAAAAACCTTGAGGCTTATCGGCGCATGTTCTGACTTCATGGCGTCCAGTTCGCCCTGGAAATAAGCCGGATCATATTTTTTGGCGTTTTTAACGCCAGGCACCGCGGGCAGTTTAATGTAAGTTTTGGTGGAATCAAGGCCCTTGGTGGTAATAATATCGCCCTGCCTGTCTACGATCATGGCCGGCACGCTAAGGCTGTCGCGAACGGTGAACACATAGTTCAGGAAATCGTTATCGTCTGATGCCGTGATCTGCTTCATGCTGAGCGCCCACATTTCAGCCCGGGTACGTTCCGATTTTTTGATATTTTTTACCAGGTAGCCCGTGTAAAGCAACGAGCCGAAAGCAATTACGAGGGCAAAAGCCAGTAAAAAGTATTTCCAGAGTCGTTGCTGCGCGTAGGGGTTCATGAGTTGGTCCGGAAGTCGGGAAGTCCGCCAAAGTCCGAAAGTCTAAATATCTAAATTCTATCCAAATTAAGCGAAAAGTTGTGATAAGTGCGAAGACAGGCTGTGGTTGTTTTACCCACTCTGTCTCCTTCGTCGACATCTCTCCCTAAATTTAGGGAGAGAGCCGGTTGTGGGTTCGGGGTTAAAAACTCCTCCCCTGGGATCAGGGGAGGCCGGGAGGGGTAAGACAGCGTTATTTTACCCACTCTGTCTCCTTCGTCGACATCTCTCCCTAAATTTAGGGAGAGAGCCGGTTGTGGGTTCGGGGTTAAAAACTCCTCCCCTGGAATCAGGGGAGGCCGGGAGGGGTAAAAACCAAGACGGGGTAAAACTTTTCACACTTCCCGGCTAAAACGTACCTTTGCATCCTCATGTCAGCTAAAAAAGTAAGAGTAAGGTTTGCGCCCAGTCCCACGGGCGGACTGCACCTGGGCGGTGTACGCACGGTATTGTTCAACTACTTGTTCGCCAAAAAACATGGCGGCGATTTCGTGCTGCGTATCGAAGATACCGACCAGAGCCGTTATGTAGCCGGCGCCGAGGATTACATTATGGAGTGCCTTAACTGGTGCGGACTGATCCCCGACGAAAGCCCTATTGCCGGCGGCCATTACGCACCTTATCGCCAGAGCGAACGCAAGGCCATTTATCGCGAATATGCCGAGCGCCTGGTAATGCAGGGCCATGCCTACTATGCTTTTGATACCCCCGAAGAACTGGACCGCAACCGCAAAGAGATACCTAATTTTCAGTACGGGCATGCATACCGCGATACGCTGCGCAACTCGTTAACGCTGTCGCAAACCCAGGTTGACCAGCTGCTGAAGGACGGCGAGCCGCATGTGATCCGCATAAAAATGCCCGAGAATGAGACGGTACACTTTGAGGATATGATACGCGGGCACGTAAGCTTTAATACCAGCGAAAGCGACGACAAGGTACTGCTGAAAGCCGACGGCATGCCTACCTACCACCTTGCCGTGGTGGTAGACGATTACCTGATGGATATTACCCACGCCTTCCGCGGCGAGGAATGGCTGCCATCGGCGCCGGTTCATTTGCTGCTGTGGGAATACCTGGGCTGGAAAGAGGCGATGCCGCAATGGGCGCACCTGCCGCTGATACTGAAGCCCGACGGCCACGGCAAGCTGAGCAAGCGCGACGGCGCCCGGCTGGGTTTCCCGGTGTATGCTATGAACTGGTTCGACGAAAAAAGCGGGGAGATGACACCCGGTTTCCGCGAGCTTGGCTTTTTGCCCGAAGCATTCCTGAACCTGCTGGTAATGCTGGGCTGGAACGACGGCACCAACGACGAAATATTCTCGCTGGACGAATTGGTACACAAATTCTCTATCGACCGGGTAAACAAGGGCGGAGCGAAATTCGATTTTGAAAAGGCCAAATGGTTCAATGCGGAATGGATAAAGAGGTCGGAAGCCGGAAGTCTGAAGTCAGAAGTCAAAAGAATATTAGAGGAAAAGGGTGTTGTTGTGGCCGACGATGCCTTGCTGCTAAAGGTTATCGACCTGGTGAAGGAACGCTGTACCCTGCTGCCCGATTTTTACCAGCAGTCGGCGTATTTTTTTGAGCGGCCCGGGGAATATGACCTTGCTGCCGTTAAACCTAAATGGACCGATGCCAAAACCACTTTTTTTGAAGGCTTTATGACCATGCTGGGCAATACCGAAAGATTGGCAGGCGCCGAGCTGGAACAATCGTTCAAGGCGCTGGCCGAGGAGCACGGCATTAAAGCAGGCGAACTGATGCTGCCGTTCCGCATTATGCTGGTTGGGGGCAAATTCGGGCCGCATGTGTTCGATATTGCTGCTTTGCTGGGCAAGCAGGAAACTATTGCCCGCATAGAAAAAGCGCTGGCCGAATTTTCAAATTAGTACAAAAAATTAACCCTCGCTGCACAAAAAGCTGACGTATAGGTATGTAATCTTATTTTTACTTGTGCGCTGCGGCTATTACCGTATCTTTGCAACTGGATTTACCAGCGCCTTTGAAACAATTTACCTAATCCCTTTGTTTTACGGGCGACAGAACGACAGATAGCTATGCAAAGGTTTGGAAAAAGAAGTGGCGGGCAAGAGAAACCCAATAAAAACCAGGATCACAAAATTGAAAAACGCCGGGCGTTTGCCCTGGCGGGCAGCTTTGCAGGTTTGCTGCTGCTGGCCATTTATCTGATAGCGGCCGCCTACCCCACCAGTTTGTTCAGCGCCGCGCACAACACCGGGAACACCGATACAGAAGCCGATCGTATTACTGCGCTAAACGCCGAACTGACTGCCGATCCGTTCAAAAAATCGAGCGAGCAACTTATTGCCGGCAATAACGAGGTGATGGACCGCCTGTTCAAAAAGATGGGTAAAAAATATACCGCTCCATCGCTGCAGTTTTTTGAGGATACCGTTACATCGGTAGAATGCGGCGCCGCCCTGCCATCCGCCGGCTTGTTCTATTGCCCCGACAGCCGCCAGATGTTCATTGACCTATCATTTTTTAAAGCCGTGAAAAAAAGTCACCCGCTTTTTACCGACCTGGCCCAATATTATACCATTGCCCACCAAACAGGGCACCATATTGAACAATTGCTTGGCATTACCGGCAAAGTTGAGGACCAGCGCGACCACCTGAGCAGCGACGAATACCAAAAACTGCTTTACAAGCAGGAACTGCTGGCCGATTATTACGCCGGGGTGTTGATGCACTATGCCTGGAAGAAGAACATGGACGGCGGCGATGCCGAACTGGCCATTATACAGGCTACCGAAGTTAGCGACAACCTTGACCAAAAGGACGACGTGAACGTTATTGATACCTACCATTATGCCGACATCAGCGAGCGTGCCAACCAGCTTTACAAAGGCTTCCGCACCGGCGATCTGGAGCAGGCCGATGTGTTTACCGCACAGGAGTTAAAGTAAGTCCCAAGTCTGGAGTCAGAAGTCTGATCGGGTAAACGACTTAAGACTTAGAACCCGGGACTTACGACTTAAAAAAACAACTCATTTTTTTGCCCTGATCCCAGCTTCTATTTAATGATAACTATCATGCCCGGCTGTGCCCGGTGTCATTTTAGTTGCCTTTACCGCGGATAATTTTGCGCCATAATTTAAAATTAACAACGCATGAAAAAGCTATTCTTATCCGCACTAACCCTATCATTTTTTTTCAGTTTAACCTGCACCGCACAGGATAAAGGCGAACTCGACATTCGCCTTCGCGGTGTTGCAGTTGTACCGCAGGAAAGCGCCACCATCGGCGTTATCGGCGGTAACGTCAGTATCGATAACTCCTTTATCCCCGAGCTTGATTTCACTTACTTTTTCGCCAAAAACCTTTCGGCCGAACTGATACTGGGTACTACCCGGCATTCGGTAAGTACCGTTGGTTCCAACCTTTCGGCTATAGGCGGTCCGTCGTCGGCCAGTGTAAACCTGGGCAAGGTTTGGCTGCTGCCGCCAACCTTAACGCTGCAATACCACCTGCCCACCGGTACCGCGTTTAAACCCTACCTGGGTGCAGGTGTAAACTACACCATATTTTACGGCGTAAACAATGGCCCAACCGTAAGCAAGGTAAGTTATAAAGACAAATTCGCGTTTGCCGTACAGGGCGGGTTCGACTTTGATGTGAGCAAGAAAGTATTTATCAACGTCGACGTTAAAAAGGTTTTCCTATCAACCGACGTAACCGTTAACGCTGCCAACCTTACACCAGCCGAAAACCCCCAACTGGCGCCCGTTCTGGCTAATATACCCGCTGCGGTAAAAATAAACCCCTGGTTACTGGGCGTTGGCGTAGGTTACCGGTTCAAATAAGAGCTATTTTTTTTACCCTAATGTTTATAGGCCCTGCCCGTTTGCGGCGGGGCTTTTTTTGGATAGGCGTGCCATCCTCCACGCGAAACTTTTATGGTCTTTTTAGCATTCAGCCGTTGATAGTATGTATCGGAAAATGATTTGATCACCCCGCTCAATTGGCGCGGAGCCTGTTACTTTTGGCTTGATCCAAAAGTAACCAAAAGATCAAGACAGAAAAAAGCTTCTGCCCGCTCTGCCGGTTCTTTACGCTTTTGTAGCGCTCCGCGCATAGCAAAAGCTAAACCGTCATTCACGCTTTTACCCCGGCTCGCTTTTCTGTCTACCCCGCGCTCGTTTTGTCTACAGTTCACTTATAGCCGAATGATTGGAATCGGACAACTGCGTACATTGGGTCATGTTAGATATGTATTATATAACCGACCAGCCCACCACTTGCCCAATTTGCGGCATACGCGCAGAGCTACTTGCCGACTTTTATCATACCAACCTGAAGATGCTGGTAAGCAAATGCCTGAATGTTAAATGTAAATATGTATTTTTAGAGGTAGAACCTGACCAGCAATGAAAGAAGGCCAACGGCTTTGGACCAAAGAAGAATCTATTTTAGCAATAAACCTGTATTGTAAAATTCCATTCGGGCAGATGCATTCGCGCAACGCGGATGTTATCGATCTGGCTGAATTACTCGACCGTACACCCGGGTCCGTTGCGAGGCGTTTGGGAAACTTTGCAAGTCTCGACCCGAAGCTGAGAGAAAGGGGCATCAGAGGTTTGGAAAATGCCAGTAAATTAGATGCTGAAGTTTGGCATGAATACATGCAAAATTGGGACGAGCAATTTATAGAGGGCGAAAAGCTGTTAGCATCCGATTGACAATATTTATCCGATTTGTTAGATTGCGCGAATGCCAAACATCCTATTCCACTACCTTTATCGTAACAGCGGGAACTATAAGAAATACGATTTTGTCATCTTTACCAATCCGGATAATGTTAACTTATCCGAATTAGAAGGCTTTATAAAATCCAAATTGATTTGGAGCGAATGGTTTTACGCGGAAGATTGGAAGCTGCCGGAGTTATTTCTACCCTTTTTCGATTTCAGAATTGATCCCACCTGGCATGAGTTTGAGTCTGTTGAGTACACTGACGAGGTGGCCAACTCACCTATTACCCTTGCTGAATTTATGGAAGTGGTGAACAATACTAAGCAACTTTAAATGCAATGAGGCTGCTTAACCTAACAACATTGGTGTGCCACGCCCAACCGCCCCCACTTTCCACCCTGCACAAACTTTGCTACACGAAGCCCGTTTAACCCGTAGAAAAAGCAGGCAACGGGTTATAACCGGGTTTTAGTTGCTTTATGTTGCTATTTTTTGACCGGTCGTGATCTGACATTGCCTTTTGCGGGCTTTCGTTAATTTGCTGTATACCAATGAAGTGGGTATGTAAGTGTTCGGCAGGGTACCAGGAGTTACACTAAGGCCGGGGTTAGTGTAGGTGTATCCGGTTGATAATGTGTTATTTACTTTGGCAGGGCACGCTACCGGCGGCGTTACGCCGGGTACTTGGTGTAATGGCAGCTAAGTTTCAATTTCCCGACAAGCCCGGCAAAATATTTCCTGTTTGAAAAGAAAAAATTATGGTTAACACCTGTTTTTATCAATTTATTGATAATCAATACATTATGGTTAAAAAGCATGGAAAAGTGTAAACCATGTTAACCCTCCTTTTGCTGGCGGCATTCCCGGCTGTTGCATCTTGGCTCTTGCCTCTCATTTGCTTACCTTAGCCTTTGCTATGAAGAAGTTTACCGCCTTTCGCCTTTTACCTTTAGCCTTTATCCTCCTGGCAGGCTGCTCGCCCAAAGGCCCCTACGCGCTTACCAACAAGGTGTACAGGCACCAGTCGGATTCGATAGCCAAGGTGATAGAGGTGGCTAAACCCGTAGCACTGACGGACAGTACCGGGGCCATAGTACCGTCGGACTTTGTAGGGACGGTGAACTTTAACATGCGCAAGCCCAATTATGTGATCATCCATTTTACGGCCCAGGACAGTATCCAGCAAACGCTGAAGACCTTTACCATTGTAAAAACGCAGGTGAGCGCCCATTACGTGGTGGCCAAGGACGGCAAGGTGTACCACATGCTGAACGATTACCTGCGGGCCTGGCAGGCGGGTGTAAGCAAGTGGGGCAGCGTTACGGATATGAACAGCTGCTCGGTTGGCATCGAGATAGATAACAACGGCAGCGAGCCTTTTACCGCTGCGCAGGTAAAGAGCCTGGTGGCGCTGCTGGGGTACCTGAAAAAGACGTATAATATTCCACGGGCAAACTTTATAGGTCACCAGGATATAGCCCCCCTTCGCAAACCCGACCCGGGTCCGTACTTTCCATGGCAGGTGATGGCTCAGCACGGCTTTGGCTACTGGAGCGACGATGTGCTGGAGCTTGCCCCGGATAACTTCGACTATGCCACAGCCCTGCGCCTGATAGGCTACGACACCTCGAACCTGAAAGCCGCCATAGTGGCCTTTAAACGCCATTTTGTGCAAAAGGACAGCAGCCCGGTTTTAAGTCAGCTGGATTTGAATGTGCTGTATAATGTGGCGGGGAAGTATTGAGTGGTGAATGGTCAATAGTCAATGGTGAATAGTGAATTTTTGATTGCCTTTAATCGATAGTTTACCCTTAGCTAATGACTACTTATATTGTGTAAAATTTACAGTTATGTTTTTACACCTAAACCATCAAAAATTAGAGGTATATACCGTTGCGAGGCAATTTGTTAAGGAATGTTATTTCGCTACTAATCAATTCCCCGCAGATGAAAGGTACGCCTTAACACAACAAATTAAACGCGCTGCATTATCTGTGCACTTAAACATTGCAGAGGGAAGCTCCAGAAAATCGGATGCGGAACGCAAACGGTATTATGAAATAGCTAGGGGATCAATTATTGAGGTTGACGCCGCACTGGATATAGCATTTGATCTCAATTATTGTACAGCTGGGAACTTACAGTCTTTAGGATTGACTTTGGTTAAGTGCTTTAAATATTTAAGCGGACTTATCAATTCTACCTCAACCTAACCATTGACCATTCACTATTGACCATTCACTTTTTCACCCATCCGTCCTTCAAGGTCACCGTGCGGTTGAATATCAACTTCTCCGGCGTCGAGAATTTATCCAGCGTAAAGTACCCTTTTCGGATAAACTGGTACCCTTTTCCGGGTATAGCCGTTGCCAGGTCGGGTTCAATGTAAGCGTTGGGCAGTATTTGTAAACTATTGGGGTTAATGTATTCCTTAAAGTCGCCATCCTCGTTAGAGGGGTCTTCCACGCGGAAAAGGCGGTCGTACAAGCGCACTTCGGCGGTTTTTGCGTGCGGTACGCTCACCCAATGGATGGTGCCCTTCACATTGATGCCGCTGGTATCGTTACCCGAAAGCGAGTTGGGCACGTGGGTGCAATGCACCTCAGTTACGTTGCCGTCAGCGTCCTTGGTGAAACCTTCGCATTTAACGATGTAGGCGCTTTTCAGCCTTACCATATTGCCCACTGCCAGGCGGAAGAACTTCTTCGGCGGCTCTTCCATAAAGTCCTCGCGTTCTATCCATAGTTCGCGGCTGAACGGCAGCTCGCGGGTGCCTTCGCCATCTTCTGCTTCGGGGTTGTTCTCACCCACAAAAGTTTCGGTTTTGCCTTCGGGGTAATCGGTAATGATCAATTTTATAGGATCAAGCACAGCCATACGGCGCCAGGCGGTCTTGTTCAGATCCTCGCGGATGCAGGACTCCAAAAGGGCCATTTCAATCATATTCTCGCGCTTGGCCACGCCTATGCGCTCGCAAAAATCGCGTATCGAAGCAGGCGTATAACCACGGCGGCGCAACCCGCTGATGGTAGGCATACGGGGGTCGTCCCAGCCGTCAACGTGCTTTTCCTCCACCAGTTGCAGCAGCTTGCGCTTGCTCATTACGGTATAGTTGAGGTTGAGGCGGGCAAATTCGTATTGTTTGGACGGGAAAATATCCAGTTTTTCAATGAACCAATCGTACAGCGGCCGGTGCGGGATAAACTCGAGCGTACAGATAGAATGTGTGATCTCCTCTATGGCATCCGACTCGCCATGGGCAAAGTCGTACATGGGGTATATGCACCATTTGTCGCCCGTGCGGTGATGATGTGCATGTTTGATGCGGTACATCAGCGGGTCGCGCATATGCATGTTCGGCGATGCCAGGTCTATTTTAGCCCGAAGCACTTTAGCGCCGTCGGGGTATTTGCCGTCCTTCATTTCGGCAAACAGGCGCAGGTTTTCCTCCAAGCTGCGGTTGCGGTATTCGTTCCCCTTTCCCGGTTCGGTTGGCGTACCTTTTTGGGCGGCTATCTCCTCGGCAGTACTATCGTCAACATAAGCCAGCCCCTTTTTGATAAGCGAAACCGCGAATTCATATAACTGATCGAAGTAGTCAGAAGCATACAGCTCATTGGCCCATTCAAAACCCAGCCATTTTACGTCTTCCTTAATGCTGTCCACATACTCCACATCCTCCTTTACCGGGTTGGTATCATCAAAGCGCAGGTTGGTTTTGCCGCCGTATTCCAGCGCAAGACCGAAGTTGAGGCAAATGGATTTAGCATGACCGATATGCAGGTAACCATTCGGCTCGGGTGGGAAACGGGTCAAAACCCGGCCGCCGTACTTGCCGGTGCTGATATCTTCTTCAACAATCTCTTCTATAAAATTTAACGACCGCTCTTCGCTCATGATAGTAATGCCTGCCTGCCGCAGGCGGGGAAAGGGGCAAAAATAGCAAATTTGGATGGGTTTTTATAGGGTCTTATGCTTTGAGAAAGCGATAAGGTTACATCTCAAGTTCTATTGCAGGGTCCCAAAAAACTTTTTTGAAATCCTTCACCTGGTCACTCTCTACTTCTACACCCTCGCTGCGAAGCATTTCAGCCATGCGGTCGCCACCAAAATGGAATTTCGCCGTTAACAAACCCTGCCTGTTAACTACCCTGTGAGCAGGCACCGGCGGGTTGGCGTTGCCACAGGCCTGCATTGCATAACCCACCATGCGCGAGGAGCCCTTTGTACCTAAATAGCTGGCGACAGCCCCGTAAGAGGTAACCCTGCCCGGCGGAATTAACCGAACTACCTGGTAAACCGAATCGTAAAAATTATAGTCGGGCATGGTTACTGGAATGAAAACTTAAGGTAGTTAATGTTCTTGTTATCCTTTAAATATTTCTTCTCGTAATAGGTTTTGATAGAAAGCACTTCATCGGCAAATTCGGAATGGTAAAGGTCTTCCGTCCTGATATGAAGTATCAGGTTATGTTCAGCAATTTTTTCGGCTGTGTAGGCGTGCAAGCCGTCATTATCCGTTTTCAGGTTCATAAAACCGCCCGGCTTCAGCACCTGCTTATATTTTTCCAAAAATCGCGGCGATGTCAGTCTCTTTTTCTCCCGGCTTAACTGCGGCTGCGGGTCGGGAAAGGTTATCCATATCTCATCCACCTCCCCTTCGGCAAAGTAATCCAGCAGTGTTTCTATCTGTATGCGGAGGAAACCAACGTTGGCTACCCCTTGTTCCAGCGCATCTTTCGCGCCGCGCCAAATGCGGTTGCCTTTATAGTCGATGCCAATAAAATTCCTTTGCGGGAAAAGCTGAGCGAGATTAACTGTGTATTCGCCCTTGCCACAGGCAAGTTCGAGCACAACGGGGTTGCCGTTTTTAAAAAAGTCAGCTGCCCACTTGCCCCTGTAGGGCATTCCTGCATCCAGTTGTACTACATTGCTGAAAGTCGCTACTTCGGCGAAACGTCTGAGTTTGTCTTTTCCCACGCAGCAAAAATAAGCATAAAGCGGAAAGCAGAAAGTACAAAGCATTTACAGGAAGGCACAAAAAGCTTTCTGCTTTGGTCTTTTAGCTTTTAGTTCAGGATGCTTCGCTTTCAGGCGGAATGCCGTAGTCGGGCTGCCTGTCTTTTTTTTCGAACAGTGTTTTTACTTTATCCCATAAACCGGCAATACTATCTTCATTTATAAAGCGGGAGGCTTTTTGAGACACCAGGCTTACCAACGTTTTGACTATAAATCCTGAATTACGGAAAATGGTTTTGTTCAACATAAGCGGCAATACTACCCTGGATAAAATCGATACAAAATCCTGCTGAAACAGATCGTTTTTGCCACCGCGCTTATTGGGGAAAGCAGAATATACAGTAGCAAGCGCCGTTATCGGCGAATTAAAACGTTCGGCCAGTGCTTCGCCCTGCTCCTGTTTTATGATTTTAAGACGCGCTATTTCGGCCCGCAGATCATCCACATTATTTATCATCACGTCAGCCATTACTTAAAGAAATTTTTAATGAACATATTAGTAAGCTTTGGCTTTAGTCTGTCTTTCCTGTTCATCATGATCAAAGCGATGATCAGATAGATGGCGGCCATGCACCCGAAACCGGCCCAGTATGAATTAAACAGGCTGGAGAGTGCGAATGCTATAGCAAGGCTCACAAAAAGGAAGGTAAGAACAAAACAAACGCTCACAATAAAATCCACCACAAAGCCGCCGAGCATCTTCGACCCCTTCTCAATGGCCTCATATTTCGCCAGCTTTATTTGTGTCTCAGCGTATTCCTTCAGCTGGTCGATAATAGGCGGTGTATTGGATTCTTTTTGTTCTTCTTCCATATATCTTAGAGATGATCCCGGGGTAACCCGGGACCAATTAATTATGCGTGTTCCAGGTCGTCCTGGTATTCCTCTTCGGCCGATTTGATCTTGCTCTTAATGTTATCGACAACTTTGTCCTTAAACCCTACCAGGTTGTCGATCTCATTTGCTGCGGTCTCTCTTATCGAGTCGCCCAGTTTCTTTAACGAATCGGTAAGTTTATCCCTCGTCTCAGCACCTTTTTCAGGCGCGAATAATATCCCTAACGCTGCTCCTGCCGCTAGCCCTGCAAGCAATGCAACTACTACTTTCGAGTTGTCACTCATATTATTATATTTTTAAGTTGAACATTTTAATTTATAACGGTTAAAAATCCTGCCAATTATTTATAAACAGACTTTTAGTCAGGTTTCCGGTTATTTATAATTGATCGTATCAATATCGGCATTTTCATTTGCGTGGGCAAAAAATATTCCATTTAGCTTAATTGTCCATGTTGGTCCTTATGCGGTCCAATCTCTCGGCTGCCATACGGTTGGTCTCATATATTTCAACCAAAAGCAGGAAATAGGACAACAGCAGTGGCCCGAAAACCAACCCCAAAATACCAAAGAGCGGAATCCCAATAAACACGCCTATCACTGTTATAAGTGGGTGCGTGTTGCCAACCCGCTTGTTGATGATCATTCGCAATACATTATCAACATTACCGATAAAAAGCAGCCCGTATGCCAGCAGGAATATACCTTTCATAGTATGGTCGTTCGCAAAAAGTACTATACTGGCCGGGATGGTTAGCGTAGGCGCGCCTACCACCGGTAAAAAAGAGATGAACATGCCTATCACACCCCAAAATATCGGGTCGGGAATACCAAAGGCATAAAAGCCCATAGCCAGTAAGGTGCCCTGCACAAAGGCGATGATGCCCTGCCCAAGCACATTGCTGTACGTGGCATTATGCAGTGTCTCCGCAAATTTTAAGGCGTGCTGTTCGCGAAAAGGGGCGAACTTAAGCACCCCTTTTTCAAACTCACGTATTTGTGTGAACATAAAATAAAGGAGAAAATACATCACCAGCAGCGTTATGATAATGTTGACAGCGCTGCTAAGGATGGACGGGAAAAGCTGGGCTATGTACTCGCTGGCCTTTTGCAGCGTATTCTCGGCAAGTTTTGGCTGGTTAAGATGCTGGCTTGAAAAAATATCGATCTTGTATATCCAATCCTGTATCGGGAGCGAATCCCTGGTTAGGCCCGATATTTTCTGAATTACCATAATACTGAGCGCCAGGAAGGGGATAACGATCACTATAAGTGAAATAAATATGATAAGCAGCGCCACAAGCGTTTTGTTCCATCCCCGTTTTTCGGCGAGGCCGATATACATTGGCCTGAACAGCGTAAACAGTATAATGGCGCCCAATATGGAACTAAACAACCCGCTCAAAGCATACAACAGGAAACAGGCCAGTATGATGATGCTGGCGAGTATGATATTGTTACGCTGTTTGTGGTTGAAAATGGACATTGAGGGATCTATTGCAATAAGTACAAACCTATAAACAAAAAAGCACTAAAATGTTTTTTAGCGCCTCAATTAAAATGCTTTACCTTTTAATGACTAGTCGAGCTCGTCGAGCAGCAAATTGATCTTCGCACAGCTCATGGCGATGGTATTGATATAAAAAGCAACATCGGAAGTAGCGTCATCCGGCACTTCATATTTCAACTGCTCAACCGACAGGTTGATGTTCGAAAGCTGGTTGCGGATATCGTGTCTTAACCGCCGTGTTTTATCTGCGCCGGTTTCGCTGCCTTTTGCTGGCTCTTCCATAATTACTTGCCTAAGTTAATAGCTTTCATTTTATTGTAAAGAGTTTTCCGGTCGATATTTAAAATTTCGGCAGCTTTTGTTTTGTTGAAGTTTACTTCGCGCAGCACTTTCAATATGGTATCATATTCGGCTTCCTGTGCGGCGTTTTTCAGGTCGTGCCTGCTTTCTTTTACCGATGCCTGCTCAATCTCCGACAATGCGGCTACTGATTCGAACACCGGCGCAGCTGAGGCTCTGAAATTGGATATCTCCAGCGGGAGAGCCTTTAATGGGATCACATCGCCCTCGGTGATCAGGGTGGCGCGGCGAACAACATTCTTAAGTTCGCGGATGTTGCCGTTCCACCTGTAGTTCATAAAACATTCCTCCACTTCGGGCGAGAACGAGGTGACATTACGGCCCAGTTCGGCATTGGCTATTTGCAAAAAGTGATTGGCCAGCAACATAATATCGCTGCCCAGTTCCCGCAATGCAGGCATGTATATGGTAAACTCGTTAAAGCGATGGTACAGGTCCTCGCGGAAGCGACCCTTGGAAATGCCGTCCTGCAGGTTTTCGTTAGTGGCTATGATAATGCGCACATCCAGGTCTATCTCCTTGGTACTTCCTATGCGTTTTACTTTCCTTTCCTGCACGGTACGCAGCAGGGCCGCCTGAATATCATACGACAGGTTACCTACTTCGTCCAGAAACAGGGTACCGCCGTTGGCCATCTCAAAGTGGCCTATCTTGGTATATAACGCACCGGTGAACGAGCCTTTTTCGTGCCCGAAAAACTCACTTGCGGCCAGTTCCTTCGTTAACGATCCGCAGTCCATCGCAATAAAAGGCATATTGGCGCGCTGGCTGTGCAGGTGTATATTTTTAGCAGCTGATTCTTTACCGGTACCGCTTTCGCCCAAAATAATTACGCTGTAATTGGTTGGGGCAACCAGCTCTATCTGGCGGGCAAGCTCTTTAGCAGCCTTGCTTGTACCCACAACAAATTCGCTATTGGGTAATTGTGGCTTTTTGCCATTTGTAGGCTTGGTAACATTAATAGCAGGTTCAG
The DNA here is from genome assembly GCF_007971025.1 of Mucilaginibacter ginsenosidivorans. NCBI lineage: Bacteria > Pseudomonadati > Bacteroidota > Sphingobacteriia > Sphingobacteriales > Sphingobacteriaceae > Mucilaginibacter > Mucilaginibacter ginsenosidivorans. The sequence goes on from NZ_CP042436.1 coordinate 460,487, forward strand.
GGTCGTCTACCAGCGCGTGGTGAGTTTCGAAAGCCTTATTGATCGTATTTAATATCTCATCGGGATAAAGCGGCTTGGTGATATAATCGTAAGCGCCCATCTTGATAAGCTCAACGGCCATTTTAATATCAGAATAACCGGTGATGATGATAACACCTGTTTTGGGGTATTGGGTTTTGATACTCTTCAGCATCTCGCGTCCGTCGGTGTCTTCCAGGCGGAAGTCGCAAAGGACAAGGTCGAAAGAACCATTTTTTAGTAATTCGAGACCACTCGAACCAGTGGCAGCTGTAGCGACGTCAAAACCGTTACGCGTCAAAAACTTTGACAGTAATAACGCGACATTAACTTCATCATCAATGATGAGAATTTTCTTCATAACAGGTATTAGCTAATTTTGACAGGTAAACGTATTACAGCTACGTCAAGTTACACACAAATTTGCTAATTTTTTGGGTAAATTTTAATTATAGCGCTAATTTTTATATTTCTTGAATAAAAAAACGACAAAAGGGCCCGCTAAGGCCCCTCGTCACTTTAATTGATGGTAGAAAAATTACTTGGTGCCAAAAGCATAAGCCAGGCGCAATGCAACAAAGTTTACCTTGCTGTCGTCGATCGTACTGTTGAATTTAGTACTGCCTTCAAAACGTACTCCGGCATCGATAAAGCTTTTACCGCCGATAGGAAACTGGTAGCCAACCTGCGGTGCATAAATGAATGCGGCGCTGTTGTCAAAACCCAGATCCGATTTGTTTAAAGCAAATGCAGCGCCGGCTTCACCCTGTACATACAGGTGGCTGATGGGGAAATACTTCAAACCTGCCTTAACCGGTAACAACTGGATATTGGTAGCGTCGAGACCTGTTCCATCGATGTTGTTTTTACCAAAAATGTTGTTGTAGCCTGCGTTAACAGTAACAAACAACTGGTTTTGAACCACCGGGATATCGGCCTGTAACGAACCGCCAAGGTTCCAGTTATAAGCATTTGAAAGGTTTCCTGTCGGAAGACCCGCATCCACGCCAACGCTCCATATGATTCCGTTTGAAGTTGTAGTTTTTGCTGAAGAAGCAGGGGTACTGGTTTGTGCTTTTGCGCCATAAGCCAATCCGGCAAAAGCGAGCACGAGGGCTGAAATTTTAAATGTACTTTTCATTTTGTTATGTGTTTTATTAGATGTGTTTGTTGAAACACAGGGCAAAGTAAAGCACGAAAAGTAACACACAGTTTCATCCAATTGTCACGATTATTCAATCGCTTGATTAACAATGAGATATTTTTGACCAAATATGGAAATTGGTCAGTTTATTGTAAAAAAAGTGGCTTATTTACCCTGAAAATTGGGTTTTCGTTTTTCGAGAAATGCGGCAACACCCTCCTTAAAGTCTTCAGTATCGAACGACCGGGCAAATTTTTCGATCTCGGTCTCAAATCCGTCGATGTTATTTTGGGTTGAAGCATTCACCGCTTCGATAGCTGCCGTGAGGGCAAGCGGAGCACGGGATAGTATCCGGTTCATGATAGCCTCGGCTGCCGGCAATAGTTCTTCGGGCGCTGTTACATGATTGACCAGGCCGTAGGCATGGGCATCTTCGGCAGAGATCATATCACCGGTCAATATCATTTCCAGCGCGCGACCGCGACCGACCAAACGGGTCAAACGCTGTGTACCGCCGTATCCCGGTATCAAACCCAGGCTTACCTCGGGCAGGCCCATTTTGGCGTTGTTGGACGCAACACGAATGTGGCAGGCCAGAGCCAGTTCCAGTCCGCCGCCCAGGGCAAAACCATTGATAGCAGCGATAATGGGCTTACTGCTGTTTTCTATCATATTGAAAACTGTACGGTGACCGTGACGCGCCAACTGTTCGCCCTTTGTTGAATCAAAAGAAGCAAATTCCGCAATATCAGCGCCTGCGACAAAAGCTTTTTCGCCCGCACCGGTAATAATGATACCACCAACCTGGTTACTGTTCAACGCGTCATAAACGGCGGTATGCAGTTCGGCGAGGGTATTGCGGTTAAGCGCGTTCATCTTACCCGCGCGGTTGATGATGATGTGGTGGATGCGGTTATCCGTATGGGTCAGCAGGTTTTCGAACATGGACATAAGGTAGAATATTTTAGTTTTTTTGCTTCATTATTTGACTCACCGACCCACGCTTCGCTGGGCTGTGGTTCTCAAAAATTGCGGTGCTTATGCACCCAATCTGTAATATATTTTACAATGTCGGCCGTTGTAGTTCCCGGCGGGAAAAGTTCGCCAACGCCTAACGCTTTCAGCTCTGCCATATCGCTCTCGGGTATAATACCGCCACCGGTGACCAGCACATCATCCATTTCCTTTTCCTTCATCAGGTTAATTATCTTTGGGAACACTGTCATGTGGGCCCCTGATAATATTGATACACCTATTGCATCTACATCCTCCTGCAAAGCGGTATTCACCACCATTTCGGGCGTCTGCCGCAGGCCGGTATAGATCACCTCCATCCCGGCATCGCGCAGGCTGGTAGCTATAATGCGCGCGCCGCGGTCGTGCCCGTCAAGACCCACTTTGGCAACCAGTACACGTATCGGGCGATTAAATTCGTTACTCATGGTAAGCAATTGGTGGTGTAAAGGTAGAAAGAAAAAGACAAATCAGTCGGCGCCGAGCGGATAGCTGAAAACAGAAAGACTAAATTCAAAAGCTTTCAACCCCGATAAACTTAAATCGGTAAATCAATATGGTCCCGCAATCATGTCTTACAAATAACTAAGCCACCACTTTTCTTTATGCTTTTGTTTATAGGCATCATACCGTTTGCATAGCGGGTACAAGCCAACTACTACGCCTATCCATACCAGGTACGTAACCGGTAATGAAAATCCGTAACCTTTCAGGTTGGTGGTAAACCATATCGGTTTATCCATTAACCAACGGTGCCAGTCCTGCCCGGGCGTTACAGCAGATGATATAACGGCAATAAGGTGGATGATGTAAATGTGGATGAGGTAATAGAACATCGGTACACGGCCGTAAACCGACACAATATTTACCAACCCGTTCCTTAGTTTTTCTGTAAACGCCAGGAACACGCAGGCCGAGCCGATGGTTAGCAATACGTACAATAAAGACGGTGGGTATTTATTCACATTCAGGAACGAGAGGAAAGTAAAAAAGCCGTCCTTTTGCGTGCTCCACTTTACCGGGTCGCCGTATATATTGCTGTACCGCAGCAGCACGAACAACACAAGGGCCGAAAATCCGACGGTTGATAATACCTTTTTTCGCTTCGCGGAATCAAATTCCGATGTGAACAGTTCGCCGAGGCAATAACCCAGGGACATTAACGCAAAGAGCGGGACAATAGGATAGCCAACCAAAAGCATTTCGTTATGCCAGGTAAAAAATTGCTGATCGTGCACCAACGACCAGCCGAAACCCGCCAGTGTATTTCCCGGTACATGTACATTATCCAAAAGATTATGACCCGCGATAACCACGATGCTGAGTACGAGCAAAAGCCTTTTCGGCAGGTGGATCAGCGCCGCCAATGCTATCATGCTAACGCCCAGTGCCCATATCGTGATGAAAAAGAACATAGGGAACGCTATATTAAAGTTCCAGCCAAAGTTCACGACGATCATCTCCAGGAAAACCAGCCAGAGGCCGCGTTTCACCAGGAAAACCGATAGTTCGCTTTTGGTCTTCTTGCGGCCCATCAGGTAGGCCGAGGTACCGGCGAGCAATAAAAATATCGGGGCGCAAAAATGCGTTATCCAGCGGGTGAAGAAAAGGACGCCGCTTGTTTTGGTGAGATCGAGCGGGTCGAAATAAAATGAGCCAAAAAATAAATAATCGCGCACATGGTCAAGCGCCATGATGATCATAATGGTGCCGCGCAGCAAGTCGATGGAAGTTATCCTGTTTTTTGTGATGGTTGCGGTTGCGTTCATGTTTCGAAGATAGCACTATTTTGATGTCGTGCTAAACCCGAAACTTGCTATATGTCATTTATTTGACTGAATATTCCAATAGCTCCATCCGGTTCCCAAACGGATCGAGAAAGAAAAATCGTTCCCTGTCATCCAAACGCTCTTCCTCATAAGTTTTAACGCCATTCGATTCGAGCTGTTCACGGGCCGCAGCCAGGTTCGTAACTTCAAAAGCACTATGGCGCGACGTACTCAGCAGGCCCGGCTCAATACCAATATGAAAGCCGATGTTGCCAATTTCGAACCAATAGCCGGGATGTTTGAAAACCTCCGGGCGGTGCGTTAATTTCAGTCCAACAACATCGGTATAAAATTTACGCGCTTCCTCCAGCCTTTCGGGCGGAACGCAGATATGGATATGGTCGGCGCGTTTAAAAGTGATCATTCGTGTTCGGCAAAAGTGAGGACATAATTATTGTTGTCCAATATAGAAAATTCGGTAGCGCCATAAAAGGTTTTTTCCAGGCCCTTCAATACTTTCACTCTGCCTTTTATAGATTCAAAAAACTCCCGGATATTCTTCAGGTTGATATACAACAGCAGCGATCCGCCGTTGCCCCGGCTGATCTCCGGCAGATCTTCCTCCAAACTATCGAAAGTCTGGAACATGATGGTAACCCCTCCGTTCACCATCATCACCCAAACCAGCTCGTCGCCCTGCTCGGGTACCGACATGGCTACTTTAAATCCCAGCAGCGTGTAAAGGGCCACGGTTTCCTGTATGTTCCGCGTAAAAATATTAGGCGCTAAAGTTTCCATAAAAACTGAATTTACCTGTAAATATCAGAATAAATAATTCACGCCAACCTGGTAATACGAAATTTTAACATCGTAACTGTGGCTTGACGAGATAGGCGCCAACAAGCCATAAGAGGCGTTTATTTGTATCTTTTCGCCGATAACAACCCCGGTCCCCAGCCTGAATGTATTCCAGTAATGCAAAAGCGCAGGGTAATTGGGTGTGCTGGTTGTGGATACATTACCGAAATTAACCTGGTATGCATATTTGTTGTAAGAAGAGAAATTGAGGGCAATACCTGCATCAAGGAATGCTTTAAACTGATCGGTAGAATAAACGTTATAAATCACCTGCGGAACTACCGATACGGTATATTGTTTAAAATCGAAAGAAGCCGTTGTGCCGCCCCCGTTTACTGCTGTTGGAGGAATGGTATAGTGAGAACCCGAGTATTCGATCTCTGCCCTGAAAACGAATTTTTTTGTGTATTTATTCAAAAAAAAGTCTGCACCGGCAGATACTACCGGCGAGGTGACGCTTTCATTGGTGCCATCGGGGAAGAAAGATTGTCCGCCTCCTGCATTTAACTTATTGAACCTGGCAGCAACACCGGCAAAAACCCGGGTACCGAGAACACCCGGAGGCGTAAAATTTTGCGAACTTTCACCGTTTATAAGGTCGACTATTTCTCTGAGATCGCGCTCCCTGTAATTGGCGTATTTGATATCTTCCGTAAGTTTGGCGCTGTCCTTATTGTAATGGCCGGCAATCAGTTTTAACTGGTTCCTGAAAGTATATAAGGTTTGGACCTTTACATTATTCTCCGCAATATAAAACATATAATAGTCCAGTTCATTGGCCTCCCGGTCTTCAGTACTGGTGATATAATACCGGGTCTTGATGTCGTCTGTCAAACTGAAAAGCGAAACATTTTTCCCGGCCACAACAACCTTTAAAAACGCAGTGTCTGTTGTTTTACTGGTATCGATGCCAATGGATAACTTATTTGGATTGATTTGTCCCTTGCTTTTAGACACAATAAATCTTTGGTAGTATTCGGCGCCATTTATACCGAAGGCAGTCGAGTTGGTAACGGTAAATGGTGTTGGCGCTGGCTGATTTAAATTACTTTTAAATGAAATCTCCTTCGGATTATTTTCCCATTCTTTGTAATCAATAAACCCTTTCAAGGTATCACTGTTAAGGTCGACAATATAAGCGGGTCTATAATTGTGCTGAGCTTCAGCATTAAGGGAAAACAGTATAGATAAAACTGCTAAACAAAATAAATATTTCATGTATAAAATTTAGGTTTGCTAAAGTATATATTTTTTGCAATACTGTACTAACTCAATAATTTAATCTGATGGGAAAATTAGAAGACGATTTCAACGCCTACCGTACCAAAATGAACGACAGGATAATGGAATCGGCCAATACCAATATCAAGCGGTTCTTCGCGCTGGATACCACAACTTATGCCGATGGCGCCCTCGACGTAAAAACCAAGGAAATGCTGGGCTTGGTAGCGTCCATGGTGCTCCGCTGCGACGACTGTATCAAATACCACCTGGGCAAATGCCACGAGGTGGGTGTGAATCACGATGAAATGAACGAAGTGTTTATGATAGCGAACCTGGTGGGTGGGTCTATCGTGATACCGCATTACCGGAGAGCGGTGGAGTATTGGGATGAGTTGAACGGGATTGGCAGTTGACAGTAGCAGTTTGCAGTTGGGTTGGAATTGTTTAAATTTATAAATCAAACCTGAACCATGCGCAGACCATCAAAACATCTCGATCATTTAGCATTAACGATGCGGATTGCTATTGATGTTGGATTTATCGTTGTTATATTTTTGATGGTGACAGGAAAATTGAGACGGCCTACCCCGTTTGTTCAAATTCGCAATATTCAACTTCCGTATTCAACACTAACTTCTATTAGTGATCTGGATGGAGAGTTGGCGATAATCTATTTTGTAAAAGGAAGAGTTATGCTTCAATTACCGGACACTATAAAGACACAAACGCTTGTTGCTATGGGTGAAAAATATCACGTTGCTTTTTCGGATACTGAAATAAATAAGTTTAAAAAAATGGATTTGATAGAAGTGCCTTTGGGAACATTAAAACAATTTATAAACGAATATGACAGCGGTTCCTTCGATAACAAACTTATGGGTATCCGGTTTGATTCGCCCAACAATGAATTAGGCGATTGGATAACGGAATCAAATAAAGTATCGAAAAATACAACCGGGGACAAATTACACTTTTACCTGTATGGTGACCGAAGCGAGCAATATAGCGTCGTTCGTAAAATATTTAACGTCTTACAGGACCGGGGCGTGAACAAATGGTCGTTACTTACCTGGACAAAATCAAGACAATAATTTATAAAATATGCCAACTGAAATTAAACGCTGCACCTGGCCCGGAACAGACGAACTCTACATTAAATATCATGATGAAGAGTGGGGTAAAGAGGTTCACGATGATAAAATATTATTCGAATTTCTCATCCTTGAATCGGCCCAGGCCGGGTTAAGCTGGATCACAATCCTGCGCCGCCGCGAGGGCTACCGAAAAGCCTTCGCCGGGTTTGACGTGCGCAAGGTAGCTGCCTTTACCGAAGACGATGTGGAGCGCCTGATGCAGGATACGGGCATTATCCGTAACCGGCTTAAAATTTTGGCGGCTATCAATAATGCCAAATTGTTTATTGAAGTGCAAAAGGAATTTGGCTCGTTCGATAAATACCTGTACAGCTTTATGCCCGATGGTAAACCCATTATGAACCAGCCAACGCACGCCATTGCGAGCACGCCAATTTCCGACGCCATCAGCAAGGATATGAAAAAGCGGGGCTTTAAGTTCTTCGGAACAACCATCTGCTACGCCCACATGCAGGCCACGGGTATGGTGAACGACCATTTGCCCGACTGTTCTTTTAAATAGATGATTACACTGATTATTATCGGATTGCACTGATTATTATCGGATTGCACTGATTATTTTTTGATTTCACCGATTGGATTTTGATTGCATAGATTAGTATGTATTTTTGAAAATCGCTGGTATCGGTGCTATCGCTTCCTAAAATCGGTGTAATCATTCTAAAAAATCGGTGTAATCAAAAATAACTATGAAGAAGCTATTTCTTTTGGACGGCATGGCGCTTATTTACCGGGCGCATTTTGCGTTGAGCAAAACCCCGCGTTTTACTTCGGGCGGCCTCAATACCTCGGCGATGCTGGGCTTTACCAATACCTTGCTGGATGTGCTGAAAAAAGAAAGGCCCACCCACATGGCCGTAGTTTTTGATACTGAAGCGCCAACCGAACGCCACACCGAGTTTGAAGCTTACAAGGCGCAGCGGGAGAGCATGCCCGAGGACCTGGCTGCCGCCATTCCGTATATCTATAAGATAGTTTTAGGATTTAACATACCGCTTATTACGTCCGACGGCTACGAGGCCGATGACATCATCGGCACCCTTGCCAAAAAAGCCGAGGCCAAAGGTTACCAGGTATATTGCATGACACCCGATAAGGATTTCGCGCAACTGGTTTCCGATAATATCAAACTGTACAAACCCGGCCGACAAGGCAACGAGGTGGAAATAATGGGGGTGAAGGAAGTGCTGGAAAAATGGGAGGTTAGCGATCCGTTGCAGGTTATAGATATTTTAGGCCTTTGGGGCGATGCGGTGGATAATATCCCCGGCATTCCCGGCATTGGTGAAAAGACAGCCAAGGCGCTTATCAAGCAATACGGTTCGATGGAGAACATCATCGCCAACAGCCACGAACTGAAAGGTAAGCAGCGCGAAAATGTAGAGCAATTTGCCGAGCAGGGCCTGTTATCCAAACGCCTGGCTACCATCAACCTGAATGCCCCGGTAGAGCTGGATGAAGCCGGGCTGGAAATGTGCGCACCAAGCAAGGACCTGCTGGAGCCTCTTTTCGCCGAGCTGGAATTCCGCACACTGGGCCGCCGTGTGTTTGGCGACGATTTCAGCATTACCGAAACCCGGGCCGTTTCTATCCAAACCGATCTGTTTGGCGAACCGGTAGCTGCCGGTCGCACCACCATGACAGTGGATGTGCAGGATATAGCCGAGCCGGAAGGGCAACCCGAGGCAGGAAAGAACATCACCAATGTCGACCATGAATATATTTTAGCCGATACTAAAGAAAAACGCGCCGAACTGATAGCCGAACTTAAACAGCAAAAGGTCATTTGCTTTGATACCGAAACTACGGGTACCGATGCTAACCATTGCGAACTGGTGGGTTTGTCGTTCGCCATCAAACATCATCACGGCTGGTATGTTCCTGTTCCGGCAAATCAAAAAGAGGCGCAGGCGATAGTTGATGAATTTAAGCCCGTTTTAGAGGACGGGGACATCGGCAAGATAGGCCAGAATATCAAATTCGATGTATTGATGCTTAAATGGTATGGCCTTGCAGTAAAAGGCCCTTTGTTCGATACCATGCTGGCGCATTACGTGCTCGACCCGGATACGCGCCACAATATGGATGTGATGTCGGAAAACTACCTGGGTTACAGCCCGGTTTCCATTACCGAACTGATAGGCCCGAAGGGCAAGGCCCAGGGCAGCATGCGCGATGTAGCGTTTGAAAAGATAAAAGAATACGCCGCCGAAGATGCCGACATTACCCTGCAATTGCACGATGTTTTCAAACCGAAAGTAAAGCAGGCCGAGGCGGAAAAGCTGATCAACGATATCGAATGCCCGCTTATCTATGTGCTTGCCGATATGGAGTACGAGGGCGTGCGTATTGACCATAATACACTGGCCGAATTTTCCAAAGAGCTGGTGGGCGACATAGCTAAACTGGAACGTACGGTGTACGATAAGGCCGGCGTACGGTTTAACATTGCCTCGCCAAAGCAGCTGGGCGAGGTGCTGTTTGAGAAACTGATGCTCGACCCGAAAGCCAAAAAGACCAAGACGGGCCAATACCAAACCGGCGAGGATGTGCTGCTTGCCCTGGCCTCGAAAAGCGATATTGTGCGCGATATTTTGGATTACCGCCAGTTGCAGAAATTAAAATCGACCTATGTGGATGCGCTGCCGCAAATGGTGAGCCCCAAAACCGGGCGCGTGCATACTTCCTACAATCAGGCCGTGGCTGCAACAGGGCGCTTAAGCTCCACCAACCCCAACCTGCAAAACATCCCTATCCGTACCGAACGCGGTCGCGAGGTGCGCAAGGCGTTCATCCCGCGCGACGAGAACCACACCATTGTATCGGCGGATTATTCGCAGATCGAACTGCGCATTATTGCCGAGATCAGCAAGGATGCCAACATGCTCGATGCCTTTGCCCAAAACCTCGACATCCACACCGCTACCGCTGCCAAAGTATACGGCAAGCAACTGCACGAGGTAACCAGCGACGAGCGGCGCAACGCCAAAGCGGTCAACTTCGGTATCATCTACGGGCAGTCGGCCTTTGGTTTGTCGCAAAGCCTGGGCATACCGCGCAAGGAGGCTGCCGAGATCATCGAAAACTACTTTGCCCAATATTCGGGCATTAAGCAATACATGGCCGACACCATGAACTTTGCCCGCGAGAACGGCTATGTGTGCACCCTAATGGGCCGCCGCCGTTACCTGCGCGACATCAATTCGGCCAATGCCACCGTTCGCGGCTTTGCCGAACGAAACGCCATCAATGCCCCCATACAGGGTTCGGCGGCGGATATGATCAAGATAGCCATGATCAACATTCACCGCGAACTGAAGGCCCAGAAAATGGATGCCCGCATGACCATGCAGGTGCATGACGAGTTGGTGTTCGACGTGCCAAATCACGAGGTGGAAAAAATAAAACCCATCATCAGCGAAGGCATGAAGAACGCCATCAAAACCAACGTACCCATCCTGGTCGAGATAGGTACCGGGGCCAACTGGCTGGAGGCGCATTAAGGAGGAAGTCGGGAGTCAGAAGTCGGTTCGGGGAGATGGATAGACCAAGACTTACGACTTTCAAAAAAGGGTGTTTCCCTTGTTCCCCGGGTCACGCTTTCCATTCATACGTCCGCAGAGCCTTAGGCGCAAAGGCCGGTATCCATCAAGTCGTCATGCTGAACTTGTTTCAGCATCCCACATACTAAGTAGCCCGCATGACATGGTTGGGGTGTTTGTCCGTCCGTTTTTTTGTATTGGGGTGATGATACAAAGCGGACAAACCTGTCATTAAACGGGCGCTGCACGCGTGCGGCAGCGAAAGAAGGTGGACGTAAAATACGGACGGACAAACACGCGTAAGGGATACCGGCCAATGTAGTTGAGTTAAGCAAAAAGATAAAAAGCATTAATATCGGATAATGAACATCGAACGCCGAAGTTTTCACTCCATTATTCAGCATTCGTTATTCGGTGTTCGATATTTAAATCCTTAGCTTAACAATATTGGACCTGGGCTTCCCAACCCACGCACATTACCATTTTCACAAAAATCCACACCTATAACCCGCGAAAAATATGGATTTTGCAAAAAACCATCCGGGATGCTTATAAATTAAAAGCGAACTGCCCCCGAGGGTAAACAAATAATAAAAATTCGTTTTTTAAACAGAATATAACCCCATTGGTTGTTTATTTAAGCAATTGTTCCTTAAATTGAACCGGTTATAGTCTATTAATGAAAATCTTCCACCTAAGCGCCGAATGTTACCCTGTTGCCAAAGTTGGCGGCCTGGCCGATGTTGTGGGCGCACTACCCAAATACCAAAACCAGATGGGGCTTGATGCCTCCGTCGTGATGCCTTTTTATGAGCGCAAGTTTGTGCAGGAAAACGAATGGGATGTTGTTTTTGAGGCTTCGTCGTTTTTGGGCGCCCGGCGTTTTTACTTCGAGATATTAAAAGAAAAAACGGATAAACTCGGTTTCCCCCTGTACCTGGTGAAGATACCCGGCCTGCTCGACCGTGAGAACGTTTACAGCTACCCCGACGAAACGGAGCAGTTTATTGCCTACCAGATAGCTTTTCTGGATTGGATCACCTGGTCGCAGCAAACACCGGATATTATACACTGCCATGATCATCATTCGGGCCTGGTGCCCTTCCTGATGTATCATGCGCGGCCATACCACCGTTTAGCGGGTATACCTACGATACTGACCATACATAACGGGCAATACCACGGCGCGTTCAACTGGAGCAAGCTTTCGCTGCTGGGCGATATCGACCTGTCAAAAACCGGTTTGCTGGAGTGGAACGGCGCAATAAACCCGCTGGCCGCGGCGGTAAAATGCTGCTGGAAATATACCACCGTTTCGCCGACTTACCTGGAAGAACTGACCTACCAGTCGAACGGCATGGAGTATCTTTTCTACCTCGAACGAAATAAAGGCACGGGTATCCTCAACGGTATTGATACCGAAGTGTGGAACCCGAAAACCGACCCGATGATCCCTGAAAAATTTTCGATAAGGACACTGGCATCGGGCAAGCAAAAAGACAAAGAGGCACTATGCGCCCGGTTCAAATTATCTACAGACAGGCCACTGATCTCGTTCATTGGCAGGCTGGTGGGCGAAAAAGGTGCCGACCTGCTGCCCAATGCCATCAGGCGGAGCATACTGGCGCACCCCGGCGGCGTAAATTTTTGCCTGCTGGGTGCCGGCGAAGTGAAAGTGCAAGAGCAGTTGTTGGCCCTGCAAACTGAGTTCCCCGACCAGTGCAGTGTATTTATCGGGTACGACGAGCCGCTGGCTCACCTGGTATACGCCGGTTCGGATTTCCTGCTGATGCCGTCGCGCGTTGAACCCTGCGGGCTGAACCAGTTGTACGCACTAAGATATGGCACCGTGCCCATGGTGCGGACCACCGGCGGGCTAAGGGATTCTGTGATAGATTTTGGCGATGAGGGCGGTTACGGCATCCGCTTTATCCAGGCCAATGCCGAAGATATTATACATGCCGCAGGCAGGGCCATCGGGCTGTACGAAACCACACCGCACCTGCAACTGATACGCAAACGAATGATGGCGCTCGATTTCTCGTGGGATCGGTCGGCCAAAGAATATATTAATCTTTATGAGAGTTTAAAACCTGCTATATGACATCAAAAGTAATTTCCATTGTGCTCGGCGGCGGCCAGGGAAGCCGCTTATCGCCCCTTACCGCAACACGCTCCAAGCCTGCCGTACCAATAGGCGGCAAGTACCGTTTGGTTGACATCCCGATCTCGAATTGCCTGCATTCGGATATTACCCGCATTTACGTGCTCACGCAGTTCAACTCGGCGTCGCTTAACAAGCACATCAAAAACACGTACCATTTCAGCAGCTTTAGCTCGGCTTTTGTCGATATACTCGCAGCCGAACAAACACCATCCAGCGTAGCCTGGTACCAGGGCACTGCCGATGCCGTAAGGCAAAGCCTGCACCATTTGGCGGTACACGAGTTTGAGTACGTGCTCATCCTGTCGGGCGACCAGCTGTACCAGATGGATTTCCAGGACATGATCAATAACCATATCGAGACCAATGCAGAAATTTCTATCGCTACCATCCCGGTGCATGCCAATGACGTACCCGGGTTTGGTATACTGAAAACCGATTCGAACAATATGATCACCTCGTTTATCGAAAAGCCAAAAAAGGATTTCGAAAGCTGGGCATCGGAAGTAAGTGATGAAATGAAGGCCGAGGGCAGGGTGTACCTGGCATCGATGGGTATCTACGTTTTCAACCGCAAATTGCTGTACGAATTGCTGATGGGGAACGACCGCACCGACTTCGGCAAGGAGATCATCCCCGATTCGATAGCGCATCACCGTGTGGCAAGCTACCAGTACGAGGGTTACTGGACCGACATTGGTACCATACCTTCATTCTTTGAGGCCAACCTCGGATTGACGGACGATATCCCCAAATTTAACCTGTTCGATTCGCAGCCGATATTCACCCGCGCGCGCATGCTGCCGCCATCAAAAGTGTCGGGCTCGCATTTGGAGAAAACGATCATTGCTGATGGCTGCATTATTAATGCCAGTCATATTTCCCGGTCAATTATTGGCATTCGTACTCGCATTGGTATAGATACCGTTATTGAAAATTGCTACGTAATGGGCAGTGACAATTACCAAACGTTGGAACAGATCAGGGAATCAAACCTGAGCAATTCGCCCATCATGGGAATAGGCGACCGCTGCTGTATCAAAAATGCCATCATCGATAAAAACACTTATATCGGCGACGACGTCAAGATCAACTGCGGTAATAAAAAGCTGGAGGACGGCGACTACGGCACGTATACTGTACAGGATGGTATCGTAGTGATAAAGAAAAGAGCCATAATACCGCATGGGACAGTGATTTAAGTTGAATATTTTTAAAACAATCTGCACCCGGATTGTTATTAATATTCAAACCAAAAATTGTTATCCTATGAAAAAAGCAATGGCCATGATCGCATTAGCTGCGATCTGTTTTAGTAGTTCAGCTTACGCCCTTACCCCGGTAAAAATGGCGCAGGACACTACTAAAAAAGACACCGTAAAAATGAAGGTGAAGAAAAAAGGCACCAAAGTGAAAATCAAAAAGAAGATGAAGGACAGCACGCAGATGTAATTCCTTCATAAAAAACGAAGCCCTCCCAACGAAAGTTGAGGGGGCTTTGTTGTGATATATCTGCCGTTATAGTTCTATACTTTCGCCTATACCCGGGAGTTGTAAATTCAAGCCAGCATTTTTAAACTTACCGGCTACTTCAGCTTTATCAATTTTGATAACCGGGAAAGTATCGTAATGCACACCTATCACATTTTTGCAGTTAACGAAGCCTGCGGCTTTAACGGCATCGTCTGCATTCATGGTAAAGTTATCGCCTATGGGCAATACCGCCCAATCAAGGTTTTCGTCGGCCAGCAATTTCATATCATAGGTTAGCGCAGTATCCCCGGCTATGTATATCTTTTTGCCTTCGAGATAAAGGAGATAGCCAGCCGGGTTGCCGCCATAAGATCCGTCGGGCATGGAGCTGGAATGAATGGCACTTACCATTTTTACCCGCCCGAAATCAAAATTATAGCCGCCGCCTATATTCATGGCATGCGCACCGGGTACGCCTTTTCCATCCAGCCATACCATTATTTCGTAAATGCAAATTACTTTGGCGCCGCTGTTTTTCTGTACAGCGAAGAAGTCGGCCATATGGTCTCCGTGCCCGTGGGTAAGCAAAATGTAATCGGGCTTTAAGCTATTAATATCAATGTGTTTCGCCAGTTCGTTATGAGAAATAAAAGGATCGAACAGCAGCTTTTTGCCGGCTGTCTCTATTTCTAATGCCGAGTGTCCGTAATAGGTGAGTTTCATAGCAGGTGTTTTTGTTGTAATGTTTTAAAGTTAAAAAGTCTTAAGGTTGTTTTATGCTTTAGCTTTTTTATTGTCAGTAGGCTGCCTGAAAATTGTTTTAAACTCTGCCTTGAATTCTCTGTCATTTTCCAAGCTATTAATGTTAACAGAATGATTTGCTGCACTGACTAATCGCTCGTTCGCAAAGCTTTTATGATTTTCGTCTTCATATTCAAAATAGGCGATTAAAACTCTAACTCCATTTTTCATTAGCGCCCTCGCAAGTGGAACAAAATCTCCGTCACCGGTCACAAGAATCGCCATATCTATTTTATCATCCAAACCAATTTGCAATGTCTCTACAGCCATATAGACGTCAATTCCCTTTTCTCCCTGAGTTTCTGACATAGGGACATTCTTAGGCTCAATTCCGGCATGCAGTAAATCTAGGTGCCTTTTTCGGTCTAATCTCAGATTGTTTTCTTGGGCTGCGCTTTCCTTATGAACGCCTTGAAAAAATGCAGAATAAACTACTTTGTAAGAAACGTGCCCTTGCTCCTTTGTCCGAACAAAACTTTCTAAAAGTTTATGAAATTCCTGAACTGATAGCCAGCCATATTTTTTCCCCCAGAAATAGTTTTGGGCCATAATAAAGTAGGTGCCGTCATAAAAGACGCCGATCCTTAGAAAGTTTTTTGTGCTCATAAGATTGTAGGTGTTGAAGGTTGATGCAAATATCAAAAAACATTACAACTTTTCAACGTTCCAGCACTCCAACAATTATTTCCCAAACATCCCGCCAAGCCCGCCAAACATTTGCTGCGACAGGGCCGCCATCTCGCTTTGGCTCACATTTTCGGCCTGTTCAAGGGCTTTATTTACAGCCAGGGCAAGTAGTTCCTCTAACTCTTCCTTATCGGCATCTTTCAGAAAATCCTCATCTATCATAATGGATTGGATCACCTTATTGCCGTTCGAGGTCACTTTTATTTTACCGCCCTCGGCACTGCCCATAACGGTAAGCCCGTCGAGCCTTTTTTTTACTTCGTCCGCTTTTTGTTTTGCTTCGTATAGTTTGTCGAACATGGTATTAGTTGATTGAGTTGGATTAAGTTTATTAAGTTGAATATGTTTTGCAAAGTTGGCAAGTTTTTCCAAACCAGTCAACTTAATCAACTACTTAACCTAATCAACTTAGAAATCAATCTTCCGCCGTATCCCCGGCACCGTTATAGGCTCCTTTACGAATTACCGGCATATTTTCCATCTTGAACAGGTCGTCCAGATGTAACAAACTTCCATTTACAAGGTTTCCCAACAACACAATTGTAACATCATTTTTAAGGTCGCGCACATAGATATGCCTGAAACCGTGCCACCAGCCTGTGTGGTAAACCACTTTTTGGCCGGGTGCTTCAAACAGACGCCAGCCGTAGCCGTAGTTAAAGTGCCCGCGTATCATCGGGTTGCGGTCGGTATAGGCCGAATCCTGGGTAGCAGGTTTTATCAAACGGCCGGCCCGTAAAGCCTGATCGAACAGGAACAGGTCGCCAACGGTGCTGTAAATACCTTTATCGCCTACCGGGCCGTCAAGAAAATTTGGGGCAACTGAATATTTCCAGCTGTTACGATCGTGTCCCACCACGTCGACGGGTATCTTGTCATACACCGCTTTCGAATAAACAGCAGTATGCGTCATGCCGGCCGGTTTAAACACATTCTCTTTCATATACTCCGCATAGCTCATCCCGGTCACTTTTTCAATAATGGAGCCCAGCACCATAAAGTTAGAGTTGTTATAAAGAAAGCGCTTATTGGGCTTGTTGAACGGCGCGGGCTTGTATTCGGCAATCATGTTCATGGCCTCGGTGTTGGTAAGGCCCTTCCGCTGGTTCAGGTGGTTTTTGCGGTAAATATCATCGATAAAATACACATAGTTCATCATGCCCGACCGGTGCGTAAGCAACAAACGGATGGTAACCCCCTGGTATGGGAAGTTAGGAAAAAATTCCCGCACATCCTGGTCGAGTTTGATCTTGCCGCGTTCCCAAAGCTGCATAATAGCGGTCGAGGTCATGGTTTTGGTAACCGACGCCAACTGGAACTGCGAATTGATCTTCAGGCTGTCGCGCGTCAGGTGGTTTGCCCAGCCAAGTGCATTCTCATAAACTATTTTGCCGTGCCGGGCCACCAGGATGTCGCCATTGAAGCCGCTTTTTTGGTGCAGTTTGTGAAAAAACTCATCTATTCGTTTATCCTCGTGTTTAGGGTCGTATTTTAAAAGCTCCGTGGGGTTAAACGGGCCGGGGGTGTAAGTCGCTTCCTTTTTGGGGCTGGCATTATTGTTCCCGCAGGCTATCAACATTAGCAGGGGCGCGGAAACAGGTATTAATCCTTTAAGCACTGATCTCATGTATATTAATCTATCTTATTTAACGTCCGCGAAAATTGGAAATTATAGCCCTACGGGAAACTAAAGTTTTAAACATTTTTCTTCTTTTAGTTAATAACCTTAATAAATTTATAATATGCGGCCCTATCACAAATTGCTCCTGGTTTTCCTGTTTTTATTTTGCTCTGAAAAAGATGATCAATATAGTTTATGGATTTTCTCCGCTACCTGCATCTTAAATAAGATATTGAAGACTTCTTAAACGTTATTTTAATGTATGAAAACCTGTCAAAAAACTTTATTGCTGCCCATATTGCTTTTTCTTTCTGTCGCAGCCTTCGCCCAAAACAATGATGACGCCAAAGCACTTGTAAAACAAGGCGTTGCGTTGAACGATTCGGGTAAGTACGACCGGGCCATTGAGAAATATAACCAGGCGATCAAAGCTGACCCGCAGTATGCCAATGCCTATTACGAAATGGGCTACACCCTGTTTACCACCGGGAAGGAAAAGGAGGCTATTCCCTATCTCGAAAAAGTGCTGGCCCTTGAACCGAAAGCCGCAGGCGGGTATGATATGCTGGGCAGCATTTATGATGATTTGAACCAATCGGACAAAGCCATTGATCTTTTTAAGAAAGGTATCGGGGCCGATTCTACTTATCAGCGGCTGCATTATAACATCGCCATAACCTATTACCGGCTTGGTAAATTTCCTGAATCGGAGCAAGCCGCTATTAAGGCCATCAAGCTTGATGCAACACACGCGAGCAGCCAGCGAATTTTGGCCATGGCAACCTACAAGCAAAAGAAACGCGGCATTTCCTTACTCGCCTGGTGTGATTTCCTGCTGCTCGAACCGCAAAGTAAACGCTCGCCGGAGGCATTAAACTTTGTTAAAACTATTCTCAACTATGGCGTTAAGCGAGCTGGCGACAGCAGCATTACCATAAGTGTCAACCCTGACGAGGGTGCTGGGAATTTGTTGATGCCTATAGCTATAAGCACGGCACTTGATAAGAAAACTAATTTATCGGCAGTCGATTCGGTTCAGTTTGAATTAACCTCTTTACTGCAAATATCAGCGTCTATTATAGGCGACGATGCACCGCCGCTGGTAAAAAATTACTATGCAGGGTATTTCGAACAGCTGGCCAAATCGGGAAACATGCCGGCTTTTGCCCGTTATATCACCCTCTCGGCGTACAGGGACGAGAACCTGGCCTGGTTTAAGGAACATGATAAAGAGTTAAAAGACCTGCAGCAGTGGGTAGCAGCAACCAAACGCGAGTTTTAGCGGCAATTGTTTTAAATTTGAGAATGAAGTCTTTTTTTAACCTGATTCTGATCTGTTGTGTGCTGGCCACGGCAGTGCAGGCCTCGGCCCAGGACACAGGCAATGCGGCCGATCTGATTAAACAGGGCACCCAGCTTAATAAACAGGGAAACTATGCAGTGGCCATAGAAAAATACAAAGAAGCCCTGAAAACCGATTCAAATAACGCGCAAGCCAACTATCAAATGGGTTTTAGCCTGCAGGCAGCAGGCAGGGGAAATGAGGCCATCCCTTATGCAGAAAAAGCCATCAAAGGCAATGGCAGCGCTACGCTTACAGCAGCAAGCTATGCACTTTTGGGCAGCATTTACGACGAGGATCATCAAACCCAAAAGGCCATCGACACCTATAAGGAAGGCATCAAACTCAACCCCGCCTTTCAGCAATTGCACTTTAACCTCGGACTCGCCTATTCGCGCAATAAGCAATATGCCGAGGCAGAGATCGAAGCTATCGAGTCTATTAAACTCGACCCGAAGCACGCGAGCAGCCAACGGATGTATGCGCTGGTTACGTTCCATCAAAATAAAAGGTTGAATGCCTTACTGGGCCTTTGCAGTTTTATCCTGCTGGAGCCAAATACGCCGCGCAGCGCCGAGGCCTACACCAATATCCAGAGCATTTTAAAAGGAGGCGCGTTAAGCGGCGCCAATGGCCGGCAAACCATCATTCTGTCGCCTAAGGACAAACAGGACATCGCGGTCAAAAACATGGTTATATCCACTACGGTCTCCGTGGCCCGCCAAAAGAAACTGGCAGGTATGGACATGCTGGAGTTTGAATTGAAACACATCTTTAGCATAGCGGGTAACATGGCTAATGATGATAAGGAAAAAGACTTTTTTGATAAGTTCTTTGCCGCTTATTTTTTAAACCTGGCGCAAAGCGATAATATAGCCGCATTTACACGCATGGTTAGCTTGAGCGCAAATAAGGAAGAAAACACCAAATGGATGATGGAACACGATAAAGAACGGAGTGATTTTGACAAATGGATCGCTGCTACGGAAAGAAAGTTTTGAGGTATTTGTTTTCAGGCGCCCTTAATAATCCCCTGTTTCCAGTAGATTCTTTTCCCATAGCAGAAGAGCGTATTGTTTAAAAACTGGCGGGCCGGTTTTTAACGCTTCATCCATAGTGTATTCACCGCCTGAATAATCTTTATCCGATATTTTTATCTTGCTTGTACCCCGAACTGCATATTTTTTATTGCCTTCATGCATAATTATTTTCATGCTTGCCGGACTGACATCGCCGCGACAAGCAATTCTGTACATTAACCAGATTTCGGCCTTACCGTCTTTGTTGAGGTCAGTAACCGCAAAAGTACCAGGCACATATTTAGCCTTCGTGTCAACGGGCAAATAATGGTAAAATCATGCATTTGCCAGGCAAGGGTAGGCTTACCGCCGTTCATCACATAATTGTATGCATATACATCGGCTTTAGCAAAGCTTTCACCGTCTTCTTTTACTTCTACTTCTCCCGTTTCTGTAGCAATGACGACGTGATCCCCTTCATTATCGGTGTACTTTACTGCATTGACGATATGCCCGTCATAATGAATGGTTTTCGGCAATGCTTTTTTGTCAAGAGGAACAGGTTTTACCTGTGCGGATGCAATTTGCGCAACAGCTAACGCAAATAAAATGATTAAAAGTTTCATTGGGTTTAAGTATCGTTCAAAAGTAGTGATAAATATTGTTTTTATACCACGCAGTTGTCCCCCGCAGACTCACCCCGACATCGTTACACTCGTCGACCCTCTCTGCTGCAAGCAGCAAAGAGGGTTGGACCGTTCTTTCTCCTATTAATTCCGTCCTTAAGTCCAGAATAGAAACGAATTTTCTAATTAAAGAAAAAACCACCCTCTTTATCGCTTGCGATAGAGAGGGTGGCCCAGCGAAGCGTCGGCCGGATGAGTCAAATAACCAGGCGACAGCCCATATAATCAAATAAAGTATCCTCACAGGCAGCTCAGCGTAGTCTATTTCGTCTACTTCTTCCGCCGTTGCTCTACAAAATTTGGCGGCCGCCCTTTTAGTTCCGTACCTTGTGGATAACAGGAATTTTAAAGAATGATTGCATGAAAAAGCGACCGCAAATTTTTTTTATCAGCTTGTTCAGCCTGGTTTTTATATCAGGGTACACCCGGGCGCAGACAACCGAAGCCCCGCCCATAGTTTTTGTAGCCAGCACACCATGCAGCATTGGCACAAGGCCGGTGCCCGGCATTCCGCCGGGGCAAACGGGTTGTGACCTTATCAAATGGAACCTCAAGCTATCAGGTGACGGCAAATCATCGCCGCGAACCTACGTTCTCGATTGCGACTACGGAATACCCAAACAAGGCACCCGCGAATTTATTAACGGTGGCAAACACCTGCACCGCGAGGGCAAGTGGACCATTGTAAAAGGCATGCACGCCGATCCATCAGCTGTGGTTTATCGTCTCGACCCGGATAAGCCCTTGGAATCCATTTCGTTCGTGCGTCTGAATGAAAATATGATCCATTTGCTGGATAGCGATGAGCACCTGATGAACGGTACAGGCGCCTGGAGTTACACCCTTAGCAAAGTAAAACAATGAAAAATCTCATTTATATATTAGCCGCATGTCTTGGTCCGCTGCTGGCCGGCAATGCCAAAGGGCAAACCACCACGTCCGACAATATAGTATCTGAAAGTGTTACCTTCGGCGATATGCCAAAGGGCAAAGGAGTATATGGGATATTCGAGGGCAGGTCGCCTTGTGAAGCTATAAGCCGGCAAATGGGTGCAAAAATGCCTGCCGATCTCGATCACCTGAAATGGCAGCTGATACTTTTCTGCGATTCCGTCACCTTAAAGCCAACCACTTTCACCTTGAGAACCGAAATGTTTGGCCGCAAGCCCTTAACCGGGAATTGGAGCCGGGTGAATGGGGCAAAAAACAGCCTCGCTGCCCCCTATATTGCGCTGGACTGGCGTAAACCTGGCAAGCCCCTTTATCTTTTAAAAGGTGACGAGAACGTTCTTTTTATTCTTGACGAAAATCTTCAATTCCTTACCGGCGATGCTGATTTCAGCTATACGCTGAACAGGGTACGTAAAGTGTTGCGTCCATTGCCTAAAAATTGACATGGGGCGACTATCTTCCCCCCGGCTGCGTCTTCGGAGCCAGCCTCAAGTCTTTTTCAGGGGGCACAAGCGCCGACGCCGATTATCCCGTATACTCACCCCGACATCGTTACACTCGCTGACCCTCTCTCCGCCTTCGGCGCAAAGAGGGTTGTATTATTCTCCCTCTTAGTAATTTCCTACTTAAGATCAGAATAGCAAGGAATTTTCGTGTTTAAAGAAAAAATTTAGAAAGACCCTCTTTATCGCTTGCGATAGAGAGGGTGGCCCAGCGAAGCGTAGGTCGGGTGAGTCAAATAGCCGCGCGCCAGTTCACAAACGCCCCTCTTTACCGCTCGCGGCAGAGAGGGTGGCCCAGCGAAGCGTCGGCCGGGTGAGTCAAATAATCGGGTGACATTCGCCCACAATAATATTACCATTTCCTTCCCCCGCGCATGGGTAAAAACCCTAAATTTGCCCCCACATAATTCATTACAAATACCATGAGTTTCAGAACCGAACACGATACGATGGGCGAGGTACAGGTACCTGCCGATAAATACTGGGGCGCACAAACCGAACGTTCACGCAATAACTTTAAAATAGGCCCCGAGGCATCCATGCCGAAGGAGATCATCAATGCGTTTGCATATTTGAAAAAAGCGGCCGCATATACCAATACAGAACTGGGCGTGCTGCCCGCCGAAAAACGCGACCTGATAGCACAGGTTTGCGACGAGATACTGGAAGGCAAACTGGCCGGTGAGTTCCCATTGGTTATCTGGCAAACGGGCTCGGGTACGCAATCCAACATGAATGTGAACGAGGTTGTAGCTAACCGATCGCACGTGTTACAGGGCAACAAACTGGGCGAAGGCAAAACTTTCATCCACCCGAATGATGATGTAAACAAGTCGCAGTCGTCTAACGACACCTACCCTACCGCCATGCACATCGCTGCCTATAAAATGGTGATGGAGGTAACCATACCCGGTATCGAAAAACTTCGCGATACGCTGAAGGCAAAATCAGAGGCATTTAAAAGTGTGGTAAAGATAGGCCGCACCCACCTGATGGATGCTACACCGCTTACTTTAGGCCAGGAGTTTTCGGGTTACGTATCACAATTGGATCATGGGTTGAAAGCCATACGGAATACTTTGGATCACTTGTCTGAGCTTGCCTTGGGTGGCACCGCCGTTGGTACCGGCATCAACACCCCAAAAGGTTATGATGTGAAGGTGGCTGAATACATTGCCAAATTTACCGGCCTGCCTTTCCGCACAGCCGATAACAAGTTCGAAGCGTTAGCTGCTCATGATGCTATAGTGGAAAGTCACGGCGCTTTGAAACAAATTGCCGTGTCGCTGATGAAGATCGCGAATGACATCCGCATGCTGGCCTCGGGCCCGCGCTCGGGTATCGGCGAGATACATATACCGGACAATGAACCGGGTTCGTCCATTATGCCTGGCAAAGTAAATCCAACCCAAAACGAGGCAGTTACTATGGTTGCTGCGCAGGTAATGGGTAATGATGTGACTATATCCATCGGCGGATCGAACGGCCATTATGAACTGAACGTTTTTAAACCGGTAATGGCAGCCAACTTCCTGCAATCGGCACGTTTAATAGGCGACGCTTGTGTATCCTTTAACGACCATTGCGCCAAAGGCATCGAACCGAATTACGCCGGCATCAAAAAACACCTTGAAAATTCGCTGATGCTGGTTACAGCGCTGAACCCGCATATCGGTTATGAAAACGCTGCCAAGATCGCCAAAACAGCTTTGAAACAGAACCAATCCCTTAGGGAAGCGGCCATCGGTTTAGGTTTACTCACTAACGAGCAATTCGACCAGTGGGTTAAGCCGGAAGATATGATCGGTAGCCTGAAATAAATATTAAAACTGTCATTCTGAGCGTAGCGAAGAATCTATCGATAGCTATTTCGCTGCGCTCAATATGACAAAACATACTGATATGCAAAAACCTTTCGCCCTTCTCCTTTTACCTTTCGCCTTAATAGCCACTTTAAGCTTTAGCTGCACGCCAAATGCAGATTTGCAGGGCAAGGGTGAAAGCTACCTCCAGGGCGAATGGCAGCAGGACTCAGTTCCGGCGCAAAAGAAACTGGTTGAATACTCGCTTTATCATATCAAATTCAGCTGCGACTCGTTTTTTATGCAGATCAATAGCTTCAGCAAAACCAACAACGGTCCGGACACCTGCGAACGGTCGGGCCATTGGGTGGAATATATCAAGGGTGGCTATTTTCAGATCAGGGATACACTCCACGTTCGCGGCCAGTTTTGCAACGCCGATCACAGCCTGAAACCCGAAGGCGGTTGTTTCCGCTCGGGCATTTACGAGGAATTATTCAAAGTAAAAAAAGAGGGTGATTCGCTCGTTGAATTTTCTGCAGCGTCAAGTTTAATACCTATCAGGGCGCACTTAATAAAACGCACTACCTGCACCCCAAAACCATTGTGATATGAAAACAAGATTTCTGAAAAAACTGGCTTTGATCCTGGCGATCATTTACCTGCCTTTACAATCTATGGCATGGGGCACCCAGGGTCACCGCATAGCCGGGCAAATTGCCGATAGTTACCTTTCACCAAAGGCCCGCAAAGCTATTGAGGCAATTTTGGGCGACGAAAGCATTGCCATGGCAAGCAACTGGGCCGATTTTATCAAATCCGACCCGGCCTATAACTACCTGTACAACTGGCATTTCATCGACCTGGACAAAGCCTATACTTATCCCGAATTACAGGCATACCTAAACCAGGATACAGCTGTTGATGCTTATACCAAACTGCAATTTTTGATAGGGGAACTAAAAAAGAAAGACCTGGATAAGGACAAAAAATTGCTCTACCTGCGCATGCTCATCCACATTGTCGAGGATGTTCACCAACCCCTCCATACCGGCCACACCGAGGACAAGGGCGGCAACGACATTAAAGTGACCTGGTTCAGCAACAACACCAACCTGCACTCTGTCTGGGATTCGCAGCTGATCGATTTTCAGCAATTAAGCTACATCGAATATTCTACAGCCATCAACCACACTACAGCCGCCGAACGTTCTGAATGGCAAAAAGCGCCCATTAGCGAGTGGTTATTTGAATCGAACCAACTGGCCGAAAAGCTATATTCTGAAACGAAAAATGGCGACGCGCTTAACGGCTACAAATACAATTTCAACCATATCGATACCCTCAACCAGCAATTGCTGAAAGCCGGCGTACGGCTGGCAGGGGTGCTGAATGATATTTTTGGGTAATTGGTCGGATTAAGTTGAATGGTTGGATTAAGTTAATTTAACAGCCGCTCAAATTAATCAACTATTCAACAACTCACTTAATTAACTTCATAATGAAACTCCTCATGGTCTGTCTTGGTAACATTTGCCGTTCGCCGCTGGCGGAGGGTATTATGCAGCACCTTGCCGACGAGCAGGGGCTGACCTGGCAGGTGGATTCGGCCGGGACAGGCAGCTGGCACGTAGGTGAGGGGCCCGACAGGCGTTCGGTCCGCGCAGCGCGAAACCACGGCATCGACATAAGCAACCAGGTTTGCAGGCAATTCAGGCGGAAAGATTTCAGCGATTTTGATCAGATTTTTGTGATGGACAAATACAACCTTTCGGATGTGCTGACCATGGCACCTGACGAAGAAGCCGCAGCGAAAGTAAAGCTGCTTTTAGGTAACCGCGAAGTGCCGGATCCCTATTATGACGACAGCCAGTTTGAGCCGGTGTTTCAAACGGTGGAGCAAGGGTGCAGGGAGATAATAAAAGAATTATTAAAGTTTTAAATGTCAAAATATCCGAAAGTTAAAGATATTGAATTAGTTGGCACGTATCCCGCAACTGTTGAGTCTGGCGGCGGATATGTTTGGGATGAAGTGTTAGAATACCGTGTTTGGTGCCACCCCGAACGCGGCGCTCCCGATATTGATGATGGTAACGATTATTATTATGTCTTTGAAACTTGTGAAGATGCCTTAGAATACTCGGAATCGAACCCGGGAACCGAATCACCTCTTGCACTTATCCTCCAGGAGGAACACATCAACGAACCAGAACAGGGCCATTATGTGCATGTAAAGGAACCGAGGATCACTGAATGGCATGTGGAGTTTCTCAATAGACCTAAAAGAAATGCAGATACTATCCCGAATTTTTTCTCGCCTGATGCTCCTGCAAACAGACTGGAAATATTACGCGGCCTTGTTTAATTATTACCTCTCCATCCTGAAAAACGCCAGTTTCTCCCCGTCTCTCACAAAATTATCCATACGTGTCATCCCGGCTTTTATCAATACCCTTTGCGAACCGATGTTGTCCAGCGTAGTTACCGCCACTAACTCATTCGCGTCGGTGTGCATAAAGGCCTGCGCCACCATGATCTGCGCCATATCGCTGGCTATGCCCTTTCCCCAATACCTTTGATGCAGCACGTAACCAAGCTCTACTTTCCCGGGCTGGTTATCATAAAGGCGCAGCAGGCAAAAGCCAATGAAATCGCCGTCGCCGTTATTAAATATACCCCAGCGGCCAAGCGGGCTACCCGATGCGTATTCCGTCAATGCCGACTGAAACAAGCTGATAAGCTCCTTACGCGTCCGTTTGGGCAAGTGGGTGATAACCCGCTCGTCATCAAAAATATCAACGAAAAGGTCCTGCTCTTCGGGTTTAAAATCACGGATAACAAAGCGTGGGGTTTGTATAAATAGCGGCATGGCTCAAATGTATGGTTTTACACCGATAGTGATTTTATCCTGTTCATCACAAAAATCTTAAAACGGCGAAGCCCTCTTGAACACCTTAAAAATTTAACAATCGTGAAAAATCGTGTTACCTTTGCACGCTATGGCATCCATCAAACCATCCGTACCTAAAGGCACCCGCGACTTCTCCCCGGCCGAAATGGCCAAACGCAACTATATTTTCGACACCATCAAAAGTGTGTTTCGTAAATATGGCTACCAGCAGATAGAAACGCCGTCGATGGAAAAGCTGTCTACCCTCACGGGTAAATACGGTGATGAAGGGGACAAACTGATATTCAAAATTCTTAATAATGGTGATTTTTTAGGCGATGGTGGTATTAGCGAATCGAACATGACAGCTGATAGCAAAAAGCTACTACCCCTGATCGCTGAAAAAGCCCTCCGTTACGACCTCACCGTTCCCTTCGCACGCTACGTGGTGATGCACCAGAATGAAATTACTTTCCCTTTCAAGCGTTTCCAGGTGCAGCCGGTATGGCGCGCCGACAGGCCGCAAAAGGGCCGCTATCGCGAGTTTTACCAGTGCGATGCCGATGTGGTAGGCTCAGAATCATTATTGAATGAAGCTGAATTTGTAATGATCTATGACGAAGCTTTAAGCAAATTAGGGCTTAAAGATTTCACGATAAAAATAAATAATAGAAAAATCCTATCGGGAATAGCAGAACTTATAGATAAAAGCGATAATATCATTGATCTTACCGTAGCTATAGATAAAATCGATAAGATTGGGTCGGATGGGGTGATCAAAGAGCTTTTAGAGCGCGGTTTTTCAGAAGCTGATATTGAAAAAATAAAACCCGTTATATTGCTCGAAGGCTCGAACAATCAAAAGCTTGCAAGTCTCCGCGAAGCATTGAAAGATTCCGCGGCCGGACTAAAGGGCTGCGACGAGGTAGAGACAGTTTTCAACTATATTGCAAACAGCCCGCTGCAAACTGCAAAATTGGAGCTGGATATTACCCTTGCCCGGGGGTTAAATTATTACACAGGGGCCATCTTCGAGGTAAAAACCAACGAGGTGCAAATGGGCAGCATCGGCGGCGGCGGCCGGTACGACGACCTTACCGGAATGTTCGGGCTTAAGGGCCTTACGGGCGTAGGCATATCCTTTGGCGCCGATCGTATTTATGATGTCATGGAAGAACTAAATCTCTTCCCCGAAGCTACCAACCAAAGCACAAAAGTGTTGATTTGCTGTTTTGATGCCGAAGGTGAAAAATACGCCCTGCCCATTCTAAAGCTGCTTCGCGACAGCAATATCAGCTCCGAATTATACCCTGCCGGCACCAAGATCAAAAAACAACTTGACTACGCCAATGCCAAACAAATACCATATACCATCATGATCGGCAGCGACGAAATGCAAAGCGGCCTGCTGACTTTTAAGGATATGGTTAGCGGTACACAGGAGAAATTACTGATTTCGCCTATCGTAAGTAAGCTTACATAAAAATAGCGGTGGGTTTCAAACCCATCGCTATTTTATTAACTATAAATTATGTCATTTCGAGCGCATGCGAGAAATCTTACACGCCCAGTATATGAGCATGCCGTCTAAGATTTCTCCTCGTCCCTCGTCGAAATGACATAGCGGCAAGTTTTTAACTGCCCGCCTTCTCCTTCGGCGACAAGTCGAACGGCACTACAACCTTAAAGCTGATATTGCGCCCCATATTAAAGATACCGGGCTGCACACCCGACGGAACATTTGCGTTATCAAAATATTTTAGCCTGCTCATATTCGACTGGTAATTAACGTTACCCAGGTTGGTACCTTCGATAAATATCTTCATGATAGGGTCGCCTTTGGCATTCACGATATTGCCACCTACACCGGCGCTGATAAGGTTATACCCTGCTGTGTAAGTTTCGGTGCCGTATGCCGCAAAAAATTTATCCTGTGCATTAAAGTGGTCGAGCCCGAAAAATGCGTAAACATTTCTCAAATTCGAGAAGCCTTTAATAAACGTTCCGCGCAATTCCGAATGCGTATGCAGAGGCGGAATAAAGGGCAGGTATTTCAAACTGTCGGCAACCGGGCCACCGTTGCCCAAATTAGTGCCATAGGTAAGGCTTAATGAATTTTCAAAATGCAGCCACGGCACGGGGTGCAGGTCGACATTCACTTCGCCACCGTTTATACGCGCCTTACTTTGCGTATAGGTAAATACCGTGTACAAGGGAAAATTTGGGTTTCTCACCGGCGAACCATCCGGGTTCAGCTCCTGCTGCTGGTAAATATAGTTGTCGATGTGATTATTAAAAAATTCGACGCTTGCCGAAACGTTGGGCAGGTTAAGGAACGCCCCAATATCTGTCTGCAAGTTAAACTCAGGCTTAAAACTGGCATCGCCGACGTGGTATATCTGCGAGCCTGGGTCGGGACCATTGGCCGAAAGTTCAGCAATACTCGGCGCCCTAAAACCGCGCGCTATATTTGCCTTGATAAGGAAGGCATTGGAAAAATTATAAGTCGCCCCAAAGCTGCCTGTCGCACCTGAAAATGTTTTGCTGAAACCTGCAAATTGCTGGGTAACATTTGGAGCCGTCGCCGGATCGGGGCCGGTGTACAGGCTGGGATAGAATGCAACAGATGTATCAATATAGGCCGATTTACTGGTTATCGAGCGACTATCGAAACGAGCACCGCCTTCCAGGTCAAGTTTACCGAAGGTTTTTTTCATGATGAAAAACGGCCCTATATCAAACTGGTGATAAGCGGGTATCGGGAAATCTGTAGCATCGCCGATGGTGTTGTTCTGGTACTGGCCGTTTATCCCGAAAGTGGTTTCAAAATCGTTGCCGAGATTGAAATTATATTTTACGTCGTAGGTATAATCGCTCAGGTGCAGATTCAGTCCGGCAATATCGGGATTAGTTGGGTGGGTATATTCGCGCCTGTGGCTGTATTCGTATCCCAAATTTACGATCAGGTTGCCGCTACCCAAAGTGATGTTACTGTTACTATAAATACGGTACAACTGCACATGCTGGTGAAGCGGTGTAATTGCATATGAATTTAAAACCGACCCTGGCACTATCGGCCTGAAATCATCTTCATCGGTTATCTGTCTCGTAAATTTTCGCGTTGCCGAATCGCGGCTGCCGTCAGGTATCTCCTGCTGATCGTCAAATAATGAAGCATTCAGATATGAATATCCCCAGTTCTTATTCAGACCAACCATAATGCGCGCATCTTTTTCGCGGTAGCCCGTGCCGTACACCCGGCCATCGTGTTCGTTCTGGTAATCTTTAGCCTCTTTGGCCGACAGGACAGTTCCCCACACAAAACCATTTTGGTTGCCCTGTAGCCTGAACGAGCCGTTGAGCAAGCCGTTATTTGTTCCGTAGTTGCCCGTAAACGATCCTAATATTTTGCCCTGTGCAACCGGTGGGGCTGTCAGCAGGTTAACTACGCCACCAATTGCATCCGATCCGTAACTTAAACTGGCCGGCCCTTTGATCACTTCGATCCGGTCGATAGAATTCTGATCCACCTCGATCCCGTGTTCATCGCCCCATTGCTGCCCTTCCTGCCGGATACCGTCCTCCAGGGTTACCACGCGGTTGTAGCCCAGGCCATGTATAAAAGGCTTGGAAACATTGGGGCCGGTAGTTACAGCGCTCACGCCCGGTATGTTGGCTATCTCATCGATAACGTTGGTTGTTGCCGAATGCTGGTCGATGTAGCTTTTGCTTACTGCCGCCATCGGCACCGGGTCGCGGCGTATTTCTGTGGCTTTGCTTACGCCCGTTATCACCACTTCAGCCGTTTCGATGGACGAGGTTTGCAACTGTACATTCAGCACCGATGTTTTTGAAAGATCGACCCTTTGGTTGAAAGTGCCATACCCAATATAGCTTACCTGCACCAGGTAAACACCCTTTGGTAGTTGAGTTATTGTATATTTTCCGTTTGCGTCGGTAACAGAGCCGGTCCTCAGGTCGGGGATAGATACAGTTGCACCCGGAATGGTGGCGCCGGTAGTTTTATCCGTTACGGTCCCCGACAAGGTGCCATTACCGTCGTTTTCGCCCGTGGTATCTCTCGGTACCGTTTTGGCAAATGCCGACAGACTTATAAGGAGTGTTAGAAAGCAATAAAAAAGCTTCAGTTTCATAATAATAATTTCTTGTGATCAGTAATGCTGCCAGACAGGCAGCCGTTAATTGGAACGGAATTATTATGAAACAGGAGGGGCGCGGCCGGCGGCAAGGATAAGGGCGATACTTACAAAATCGTAATGTACCGGTGTGAAGTAATGTTTGGTAGCTGTTAAGTGCGCGAAATACGGCTGGGTATCTATCGTCATGCTATTATGGTGCATGGCGTCGCATAACTGGCAATTTTCGCTTACCGTTGTATGATGGGTTATAGCCGCTGTTGTTCTGTAGCTGCGGTGATAGTGCGCGTAAACCGCCCACTGGCCTGCCACGAAGCAGATCATAATGACCCAGCTGCTAATAATATGGCGCGTACCTTTTTTCACCGTCTGTTCAGATAAAGCATTTGTTTTGAAACACTTTGCGCAAAAATACTGAAATCCGTGCTGAAACTGTCATTGCTTAGTAACAATGTCGTTGTAAAGATTGTTTCTGCAATTCGTAAACCGCGCTATCCGGCTTATATTTGGCGGATGAAACCTGCCGAGATAAATAATAAATGGGCCGCATTGCAGCAAAGGATCGCAGCAGATTTTGATACCGACCTGCCCGATGTAAAGGTGATGCTCTTCCTGATAGGCGTGCAGGAACTTGGGCAGGGGCCGCGTAAATTCAGCAAGCGTCAAAAAGAAGAGCTGATGCATATTGCCACGTGCAAATTATTCAGCAATATGGGTTTTTACGAACTGGAAGGACTGGACCAGGATGGCTGGCCGCACTGGAAACTGGTAGACAAGATACCCAACTACACCATCCTTGAACAAGAGCTGATCATGAAATCGCTGATAGTTGATTATTTTGATTCACTTAATTGAAAACGTAGTAAGGATTATAGAGGTGTCGTTCAATGCTTGACCAAGATCATAACTTTTACAACCTTTACAATCACTCCAACCTTTTAAACAAAAATGAAAAGACTTCTCACCCTGCTACTGATCTTCACGACGGCAACGGCCTTTGCCGGTAAACCAAAGAACCAGTACGTACGCATCAAAACCAGTTATGGCGAGTGCATCATCCGCCTGTATAACGAGACCCCGCAGCATCGTGATAATTTTATCAAACTGGTGAAAAAAGGTTTTTATAACGGCACGCTGTTTCACCGGGTGATACAAAACTTTATGATACAGGGCGGCGACCCGGATTCGAAAGACCCGAAAAAAGCAACGCCCGGCGCCGAGTTAGGCAATGGCGACCTGGGCTATACCGTTCCGGCTGAATTTCGCGACAGTATTTTTCATAAACGCGGTGTATTAGCTGCAGCGAGGGATGACAACCCTAAAAAAGCATCGAGCGCCTGCCAGTTTTATATTGTGGAAGGCAAGCGCTACACCACCGGTAAACTGGACACATTGGAAAAAGCGCCCCGCATGAACGGCCACAAGTTCCCTGAATGGCAGCGGAAATGGTACCAAAGTGTGGGCGGAACACCGCAGCTGGATCAGAATTATACGGTTTACGGCGAAGTGGTTTCGGGTATCGATATGGTCGACCGTATAGCCGCCGTTAAAAAAGATGAACGCGACCGGCCGGTGGAGGATATACCGATGACGGTTGAATTGCTGAAAAAGAGGGAATGTAAGCAGTTGGATAAATTACTTTATCCCCCCGCCCCCTGAAGGGGTAGTTTAGACAGGTTGTAGAATTTTATTCTTAATTATACATTTTATATAAAAAACCCCTTTAGGGGTTAGGGGTATGAAAATAGTTACCTATAACGTCAACGGTATACGCTCGGCTATCAGCAAAAACTGGCTGGCCTGGCTGCAGGCTGTTGATGCCGACGTGGTTTGCCTGCAGGAGATAAAAGCCACGCCTGAAGTGCTGACCGATCTTTTTTTGGTCGAACAACTCGGTTACCAGCATTACTGGTATCCTGCCGAAAAGAAAGGCTACAGCGGCACGGCCATCTTCACCAAACAAACGCCCAAACACGTGGAATATGGCTGCGGCATCCCGCATTACGACCTTGAAGGGCGCAATATCCGGGTCGATTTTGAGGATGTATCGGTGATGAGTGTTTACTTTCCATCCGGTTCAAGCGGCGATGAAAGGCAGGACTTCAAATACAAGTTCCTGGATGAATTTGGCGAATACATCAATCAATTGAAATGGGCCTACCCCAACCTGGTGGTGTGTGGCGACTATAACATCTGCCACCGCCCCATTGATATCCACAATCCCAAATCGAACGCCAACTCTTCGGGCTTTTTACCTGCCGAAAGGGACTGGATGGAGAATTTTATCAATTCCGGTTTTATCGACAGCTTCCGGCATGTAAATAAAGAGCCTCACAATTATACCTGGTGGAGTTTCCGCGCCAATTCACGCGCAAAGAACCTGGGCTGGCGTATCGATTATATTATGGTAACACACGCGCTTGAAGCGCACATTAAACGCGCTGCCATATTACCCGAGGCCCGGCACTCGGATCATTGCCCGGTAATGCTGGAATTGGATTTATAAAATCTGTTAGCTGTAACAAT
This sequence comes from Mucilaginibacter ginsenosidivorans, assembly GCF_007971025.1. NCBI lineage: Bacteria > Pseudomonadati > Bacteroidota > Sphingobacteriia > Sphingobacteriales > Sphingobacteriaceae > Mucilaginibacter > Mucilaginibacter ginsenosidivorans. Next base: position 493,832 of record NZ_CP042436.1, read on the forward strand.
CCGCCGGTCTCATCATCTAACCAAAGCCAAACTATTGCTTATGAACTGGAACATTTTTAAAAGAAAGCCAAAAGCAGAACGTAAAAAGAAATCAAAAACCCGCGAATGGGTAGATGCCATTGTATTCGCTGTTATTGCGGCTACGATTATACGCGGTTTACTCTTTTCCGCTTACGCCATACCGTCCGGATCGATGGAAGGAACACAACTGGTTGGCGATTACCTTTTTGTAAGCAAGATCAGCTACGGGCCGCGCATTGCGAATACCCCGCTTGCCATACCCTTTACCGAGCCCAAAGTATTCGGCATCAAAACCTATCTGAGCTTTCTGCAGCTGCCCTACTGGCGTCTGCCGGGAACCAGCGAAGTGAAGAAAGGGGACATTGTGGTATTTAACAAGCCAGATGAGGCCGACCTGGAGCATAGCATACCGGTGGATGAACGTACATCTCTGATCAAACGCTGCCAGGCCACGCCGGGCGATACGCTGACCATTGTGAACACCCAAGTGTTTATCAACGGCAAAGCGGCGCCCAATGCCCCTAACCAGCAAACATCTTACCTGGTTACTACGAACGGCATCCCGATAAACCCGCAGATCATGACGGATTTCAGTATGGAAACCATCAGTATAAAGGATTCGAATACCTTCGAGATGATAATCCCAAAGGAACACCTGGCCGAGTTAAAAAGCTATTCCAATATCAAGAGCATCATTACCTATATCCGCAGCGCTAAAGACCCCGACCCGGAAGTGTTCCCCCACGACGCTAAATTCAAATGGAACGAAGATAATTTTGGCCCCTTGATCATGCCAAAAAGAGGCTGGACAATTCCGCTTAACGATTCGACCATGACGCTGTACCGAAGGGCGATCGAGGTTTATGAGAATAACAAGGTAGCGGTTAACGGCAAGGATTTTTACATCAACGGTAAAAAAGCGGATACTTATACCTTTAAAATGAATTATTACTGGATGATGGGCGACAACCGCCATAACTCATTGGACTGCCGCTTTTGGGGTTATGTACCCGAGGATCACATCGTTGGCAAGGCCATGATGACCTTTTTCAGTACCGATTCGACCAAAGGTCTTTTCAGTGGCAAGATACGCTGGAACAGGATATTTAAACCGATCAATTGATGGAACAAAGCCATAAATAACAAAGGCCCCAAAAAGGGGCCTTTGTTATTATTTTCCGCGAATAATTTATTAACCTTTTACACGCTCCACGTACGCGCCGGCGGCAGTATCAACCTTCACTTTGTCGCCTATGTTGATGAACAACGGCACTTTGATCTCGGCGCCGGTTTCAACGGTCGCATTTTTCAAAGCATTGGTAGATGTATTGCCTGCAACAGCCGGTTCGGTATAAGTAATTTCCAGTTCGACGGATGATGGCGCCTTTGCCATTATAGGCTCATCACTTTCAAAAGCTACAATAACGTTAATGCCTTCCTTCAAAAACTTTACAGCATTGCCAAATAAAAATTTAGGCACATTGTGTTGTTCGTAAGTAGTGTTATCCATTATTACCAGGTCGTTGCCATCCTCGTAAAGGTATTGGTAATCGTTGGTTTCAACGCGCGCTATGTCTACTTCCTCGTCGGTACGGAAACGGTATTCAACCAGTTTACCGGTCTTCACATTACGCATGCGTGCCTGGTAAAAGGCACGCAGGTTACCGGGGGTACGGTGTATAAACTCCTCAACCTGCACCAACTCACCGTTAAAGCGGAGGATATTCCCATTTTTTATATCAGATGCTTTAGCCATAAAATTTTTATTGAGGCGCAAACTTAGGCACTTATGTGCAAAGAAACAAGAAGTTAGTCGGAAAGTCCGCGTAAGCCGGGAAGTCCGTAAGACTGTTTTTTCTTTCGGACTTATGCGGACTTTCCGACTTGCGGACTTCAAAACGTACCTTTGCCCCCATGTTTGATGTGATATTAAAAAAGGGCAAGGAAAAGGCAGTGGTACAGCGCCATCCCTGGCTATTTTCCGGGGCGATAGAGCGGGTAAAAGGCAAACCGGCAAACGGCGATATCGTTCGCTTACTGAACGACAAAGGCGACTTTATGGCTTACGGTTTTTATAACAGCCAGTCGCGGGTGGCCTTGCGCCTATTGGAATGGAACGAAAGCGTAGAAATTGATGAGAATTGGTACCGGAAGAGAGTAGCAATGGCGGTGGCGAGCCGCAGCGAAATTTTGAACGATAATAACAACACTTGCCGTTTGATCTTCAGCGAGGCGGATTACCTGCCGGGGTTGATCGTAGATAAATACGCCGATTACCTGGCGGTGCAGGTACTTACGTCGGGCATGGAAAGGGAAATGCCCGTGATCATCGATGAACTGCAAAAGCTGCTAAACCCGGTGGGAATTTTCGACAAAAGCGATGCAGCATCGCGGGTGCATGAAGGTTTGGGAACGATTAACCAGGTACTTGCCGGTCAACATCCTCCTGGGATAGTTGAAGTGGTTGAAAATGGTATCCGTTACGGCATCAATATCGCCGAAGGGCAAAAATCAGGCTTCTATTGCGACCAGCGCGATAACCGCCGGATTGTAGCCGCACATGCTAAAGGGAAACGTGTGCTCGACTGCTTTTGCTATACCGGTGGTTTTACACTGAATGCGCTGAAAAGCGGCGCTTTATCGGTGACCAGCGTGGATAGCTCTGCCCTTGCTATCGAAACTTTGAAGACCAATATCGGGTTGAACAAACTTGATATATCCAAACACACCACCATCCAGTCCGATGTCAACAAGCAACTGCGGGCACTGCGCGAGGATGGACAACAATTTGATATTGTTGTACTCGATCCGCCGAAGTATGCGCCATCGCGGTCTGCGCTTGATAAGGCCATGCGCGCTTATAAGGATCTGAACCGGCTGGGCATGTTGCTGCTTGAAAGCGGTGGGTTACTGGCAACCTTTTCGTGTTCCGGTGCGATGGATATCGACACGTTTAAACAGGTACTGGCCTGGGCCGCGCTCGACGCGGGTAAAGAGGTACAATTCATTTACCAATTCTGCCAGCCTGAGGACCACCCGGTAAGGGCATCTTTCCCCGAAGGAGAATATCTGAAGGGGTTACTGTGCAGGGTTCTGTAGAGACGCAAGATTTTGCGTCTCTGTGAAATATTATTATCAATCAAACCTCACTCCGCCGTAGCTCGAGCTGATATTGATCATCTTGTCGCTACTGCCTTTGCCGATATGGCCCTTGAAATTTTTAGTAGGTTTCCAGCCTTTACTATCGTCAGACGGTGTTTTCTCCGTGATCTGAACCGGGGCATCGCCGTAGTTAAAGTCACCGTAACGCACGGTAATATCAAAGTTGGCATTGGTCGAATTATCGATGCCGATCTTTAACCCTGAGTAGCTTGAACTGTACGAAAAGCTGCTGAAGTTTTTATCGAGGTTATCGATAGATATCTTACCTGCATAATGTGCATTGATATTTCCCGAGCTCCTCAGCTTGCCAATTCTCACGTCGCCGGTGTATCTTAATTCACAATTTAACTTATCCACCGAACCAATATCCAGGCTGCCATAGCCGACACTTACATCCGCAGACGAAAGTCCGTCGATCTCGGCGCTGCCATACCTCATTTTAATTTGGTTATCCGCATGCGGTAACGACTTTGCCGAAAAACTGCCGTATGCGCAGTCTATTTCAACCCGGCCGTCAAAATCAGGCAATTCGGTAGCGCCGTACCGGTTATTTATCGCCAAGGCATTTTTTGACGGCATGTATATTGTATAATTCACTTCGGCTTTATGATGATCATTCCGGTTATTGAACAGGTCCCATATCGAACCACCACTTCTGCTGCCGTAATTCGTGCTGAACGAAACCACATCGCCGCTTTTGTCATCGGAAATACTGATGGCATCTATCATTTTCTGCGCAGTATTATCGTTATCGGCATAAGCCCTCATCTCCACATCCACTTTCACTTCGTTCCTGTTCCAGGTATTCACCACAACCTTACCGAATTTATTATCGATCCTTAGCTTATCGTTGGCATCCAAAGCATAGGTTTTGGTATAATTTTTTACCCGTTCGCTAACATTGCCGCTTTGATCCATCCCGACATCCATCGCCGCATTCACATCCACATTGATGCTGCTCACGGCGCTTGTTATCCCTGTGGCAACAAGCGAGTGGATATCCATATTGAGTTTACCCAGGCTTTTATTTAACGTCTTATCCAGTTTCTCCATCGCCAGGTCCAGGTGCTTTAAATTGACGTCCAGGTTCAGGTCGATCAGTTTATCAGTCTTTTCGTCGTTGAATTCCCGGTCGCCTTTCCCGGCTGTTGCGGCGGTATCCTGTGCAAGTACCGGCGCAGCACACGCAAGCAGGGCAATCAGTATAAGGGCAGGTTTATATGCTTTTATTTTCATTTTCTTGTTCTTTCTTCATCTGGTTATAGTGCTGTATCACATTAAGCTGCTGGTTAAGCACCTCGGTCTGTGCCTCCAGGTTCCGGATCATGGCTTGTAAAACCAGTTCGCGGTTTGGACTGTTGGCTAATTCAGCCTTAAGCTTTTTATAGGTTGCATCCATTTTGGCTAGCTCCGCTGAAAATTCCTTATACATCTCCGGATCGTCCTGCGTTAGCGATCTCAGTTCCGAGCGCTTCGATTCAACCAGCGATGTATAGTGCATCTGCTGTTTGGCATAAGTGGGGTTGATGGATGCATAATCAAGCGGCTGCTTTTTCTCGTTGCGTACGTACACAAAAAATCCGACGCCCATCACGATAATGATAGATGCCGCTACTTTCAGCACGAATGCCAGCGAAAACGTTTTTGCTTCCCTTTTCTGCGGCGCCGTACCCTCGGCGGGCAAATGTTTTTCTATCCTGCTCCACAGATCTGCCGACGGCTCGAGGTCATCAAACTCCTCCCTGTTAGCCTTCATAAAATCCTCCAATCGCTTGCTCATGATATTCCTTTCTTAATTAATATTTCGTTCAGTTTCCGCTTCGCCCTCAAAAACTGCGTTCTCGAGGTGTTTTCGGATATATTTAATATCTGTCCTATCTCTTCGTGATCATATCCCTCCAGCAGGTAAAGTGACAGCACCAACCGGTAACCTTCCGGCAATTCCTTCATGGCTTCCTTCACCTGCGCCACCTTGTATTGTATCTCTTCGTCATCCCCGCTCTCCTCATCCGCTATATTATCCAGCTGGTCCTCGCCCAGCTCCACCATCTCCAGTTTGCGTTTGCGCAGCAGGTTAATGGCACGGTGCACCACGATCTGCTTCAGCCACAGCCCGAAGGTAGTTTCCTGCCGGAAGTCCCTTACACGGTTAAACGCATCAAGGAAAGCCTCCTGTAAAACATCTTCCGCCTCGTCGATACTACCTACAATCCTGAAAGCTACGTTTAGCATCGCTTTCGAATACAAACGGTAAAGTTCAAAACAGGCTTTTTTACTGCCCTGCTTGCACTCAACCACCAGGTGATAGTGTTTATCAACGTATACGGATTCCAAAATTTACAGCTTTCAGGTTATATGACGCAGGGTATTTTCGAACGTTGCATGAAACGTTAAATCTATATAAAGAATTTGTAGAAAGACAGTATTTTGAGAGCCAGGAAATATCCGCTGTAGCTTTGCGGCCGTCATTTGGTAAAAAAGCGATAACGCCTGTAGTGCCGGCTGCAAGAAGCGAGTAAACGGACGCACTAAGGGCGTAGCCGGCCTGCACACCGGGCCAGCCTGATAGCCGGGGAGGAGCAAGATACGCCCGGTGGTTATTTTGGCATATGCCTTAGTCCTTTATTTTTCGATCAACCGTAAACGCTCTAAAAGGATTGTTAAATGGTAAACTTATACAACAAACCGGGATTTAGCCTTTTTCGACATAGGATTTCAGCCCGGCCATGAATTTTTTTATCCCTTTGTCCGATTGTTTGCGGATCATCAGGGTATCCAGCAACTTTCCAAATAACCCAAACTTAACCTGGTACTGCATTACCTGTTTTACCTTAACACGGCCATCGCTAATTTCAAAACTGTAACGGTGATTAAGCCGCTCTACCGGGAAAGAGCAGGCGGTCAGCTCGTAGGATAAGGCTTCATTCGGTTTGAAGATCGTCACTTTTTCTTCAAACCAGTTCTTACCATCCATCATCTCTACTCTTCGTTTGGCACCCGGCCCGCTTTTTTCACTGCCGATGGCAGTAGATTTCCTGACGGTAGGATCGTACAGTTCCAATGCTTCTACGTTGGTCAATGCCTTCCATATTTTTTCAATGGGCGCATGGATAGTGACTTCGTTGGTTAAGATTGTCATGTTAACTATTTCTAAGATATTACTACTTGCGATTTGCAAGTGTAAAAATAAGTTGACGACTTTTAAATTGCAAGTACTTAAAAAAATATATTATTTTTGCCTATGGCAAAACAAAAAAGACGATCGGATTGCCCCATCAGCACGGCGCTGGATATTTTCGGAGACAAATGGACGCTGCTCATCATCCGCGACCTGATGTTTAAAGGCAAACAGCATTACGTCGAGTTCCTGCAATCGGAGGAAAAGATCGCCACCAATATCCTGGCTGACCGTTTACATATACTGGAACAACATGGCATTATCAGTAAAAGTATCGACCCGGCCCACGGGTCCCGGTATCTTTACCACCTGAGCGTGAAAGGGGTCGACCTTTTACCCATGCTGGTGGAAATGATCCTTTGGAGTGCCAGGTATGACCCTGCTACCGCCGCTGATGCGGAGTTTATCGCGGCGGCGCGACAGGATTTGGCGGGTCTGCTGAAAACTATCAAACTTGGATTAAAAGAAAAAATAGCTGTTTAACCACATATGACATTAAGCGATTAAAAAAGATGTAAGACAAGTTTCATAATACAATAACCCTTTCGCATGGTACTGGCTCATCAAAAATTTGATTTCAACGGTAAATGCCTGATAGAAAAAGTTGTAATCCAGGCACCTTTCCGATTTGCGGCAAACTTCCAGGACGAGGCATGCTTCATCTATTTTGCAGAAGGCAAAACAACTATCAACTCGGCGAGCGAACAAACCACCATCACGCAACGCGAATCCGTTTTGCTGAAATGCGGAAGTTATTTTGCTGACCTGCTGAAGTACAGTGATGCCGACCGGTTTGAGATCCTGGTTTTTCACCTTTATCCCGACATTCTCCGAAGTATCTACAACGACGAAATCCCTGCTTTTTTAAAGACATCTTTAAAAAACACCTTCATTCAAAAAGTAGCGACCGATATGATGGTTCAAAAATTTGTAGAGAGCTTATATTTCTATTTGGATCATCCATCATTGGTCAGTAACGATTTGCTGGAACTTAAAATAAAGGAGCTGATATTACTTTTGGTACAAAGCAAAAACGCTGCGTCCATCGTCAGCCTATTTGCCGAATTGTTTACTCCCCGGATCTTAAGCATAAAGGAAATTATCGGTGCCCATTTATTCTCTGATTTAACTATAAGCGACCTGGCGGATTTATCCAACCTTAGTTTATCAACCTTCAACCGGACATTTAAAACGATGTTTGGCGATACCCCGGCCAATTATATTAAAACAAAACGACTTGAACGGGCACATGAGCTACTTTCTATAAGTTCATTAACGGTCAGCGAAATTGCCTTTCAAACCTGCTTCCCCACCCTTGCGCATTTTTCAAGATCCTTCAAGGAGCGTTACCAATGTTCGCCGAGCGCATACCGGTTATCAATTGCGCCAGATGCTTTTAAGTAGGATAAATCAGACAACATTCTGACTTTTAAAGACAAATCCGGGATGAGGATCGCGTGCATCTTTGCTTTGTAAAAAAGCAACGTGGATTTAAGCAATAATACAATTTTAATTACCGGTGGTGGTTCGGGCATTGGGTTTACCTTAGCTAAAAAATTCATCCAATTAAATAACCGGGTGATCATTTGCGGAAGAAATTTAGAAAAATTAAAAGCCGCCAAGCAAAAATATCCATCTATTGAGATAATTCAGTGCGATGTTTCTGATGAACATTCGGTAGAAACATTGGTGCAGGAAATTCTGGAAACACATCCCAACCTTAATTTCCTGGTCAACAACGCCGGTATAATGAAAATGTGGAACATCCGGCGCGAAACCACAAATATCCGGGAACAGAAAAAAGAGATCCTGACTAATTTTTTTGGAACTGTTCAGCTTACACAATCGCTGATCCCACATTTATTAGGGCAAAAAAATAGCGCTGTCCTGAATGTTTCATCGGGGCTGGCGTTCGTACCGATGTCGGCAGCGCCAATTTACAACGCTACCAAAGCAGCCATACATTCTTATTCCATATCAATTCGCCAGCAATTACAGAACACGGCTATTAAAATATTTGAAGTATTACCTGCTGCCATCGAAACGCAAATGGCAACAGACATGGAAAAAATTATCGGTATTGAAAACAGCGGCCCGAAAATGTCCCCTGAAAAATTGGCAGAGTTAACCATAAAGGGAATAAAAAATGACACTTACGAAATACGTCCCGGTATGGCGAACATGCTTTATCACTTACATCGTTTCACTCCCTCGCTTGCCCAAAACATGATCAGAAAGCAATCGGAAAAAATATTACTCAAGCTCTGATTATCGACAAATCATATCATACACAAATTGAAACAAGGAATAACATGCGACAACTGACAAATACAAAAAGCCGGCTAAATATTGGTTGGAAACTCATGGTTGTGTTCGGGGCACATTGGTGCCTTCTTGCTGTTCTTATGCCTTTAACTTCCTATCTTTCTCTGCCCAATCAGCCAATGACCACCTTTGGTATAGCAGATGAAAAGCTTACCGGCCTTTCCTGGGGTCAAATCATTTCAGTTAGCCCCGATCTTGGGCTATGGATCGTACTTACAAAAATCAGTATGTCTGCCATGATGATGGGCCTGGGCATTCTCATTGCAACACTTTCATACAAGGTTTACCGCCAGGGAGATCGGTGGGCCTGGCGTGCGCTTCTTGCCTCAACGCTGATCCCAATATTTGTCTATTACGGCTTTATTTGCGCCATCCACATATCGCACAGAATACCCATCTGGACATTTCGGCCGGGAAGTTCAGGAGTTATGGCAGATTTAGTTAACGTCTTTGTGCTTACCTGGCTCTACTTCGGTCTCTGGTATCCAAGAAAACATTTGAAAGATTGAAAAACAGTAATTATTAAAAACCAAAATGAAAACCATAATCGACAAAAATAAATTTGGCCCTTGGGCAATTGTAACCGGCGCATCGTCGGGTATCGGTAAAGGATTTGCTCAACAACTTGCGGCAGACGGGCTGAATTTAGTACTTGTTGCACGGCGGGTGTCTCTTTTAGAAGAATTAGGCAGCGAGCTGGCAAAGGAATTTAAGATACAGTATCGAACAATTGAAGCCGATTTGTCAGAGGAAAGTGCGATCAAAAAAATTAGTGAAGCTACTGACGACCTTGAAGTAGGTATCTTAATTTCAAATGCAGGTACAGGAAATGTGGGCAAATTTTTCTCCGTTGAATTATCCGAGCACAGTTATATTTTGCAGCTTAACGCAATTTCGCACTTAAGCCTCATACACTATTTTGGTAAAAAAATGGCAAGCCGAGAAAGGGGGGCATTCTTTTGACAGGGGCAATGGGCGCCATAGAGGGTGTTCCCTATATGGCAAATGATGCCGGAACAAAAGGTTACATTCAAAGTTTGGGAAAAAGTTTACATAACGAACTTATGGAGTTTGGACTGCACGTTACAGTATTGGTAACAACCCCAACCGAAACGCCGGTGTTTTACAAACTCGGGTTTACCAAAAAAAATACGCCTGTTCAACCAATTTCAATACAACAATGTGTAACCGAAGCTCTTTCAGCTTTATCAAAAAATAAGGTCACTGTTTTGCCTGGTCTCAAATTCAGGATCATGGCTGCGCTTACACCAGGTTCGTTAGTAAGGAATATGAGCGGCAAAATGATAAAAAAGAATAACGGACTTATCTGACAAAATTGAAAAATAAAAATGGATGCAAACACCAACATTCCGAAGATCCGGAAGATCGCCTTTTGGATAACAACAACGGTAATAGCCATTATGTATTTTGTAACCGGACTGGGAAACATTTTGCCTTTTACTCACATAGCACAGGACATGGCCCGGCTGGGGTACCCAACCTACTTTTTAAAGATAATTGGCACCTGGAAAATATTAGCAGCAACAGCCATCGTCATTCCCCGTTTTGACAGGGTAAAAGAATGGGTTTATGCAGGTATGATGTTCGATTTGACGGGTGCCGCACTTTCCCGCTATTTTATTGGAGACCCCTTGCCGATGGTCATTATTCCGTTGTGCTTGTCCATTCTCGTAACAGTCAACTATGTGATCAGGCACGCTTTACATAATAAGGTGGCCGGCTCAACTTTATAGATTGCAGAATAGTTCATACTAAAAACGGAAATTCACATAGCATTTAAACAGACAGCTTTACTTATATGCATGGTCAGCCTGGCAATTGGTGCCGGTGACTGAAAAGCTCGTTGAAGCGAATTATCGGACAGGCTGACGTAGGAAAGGGAAGATTTATTATTTTATGATAAAGATTCAATGATCAATAATATTACTCTTATTAGATTTACCAGGTAATTTTCCGGGACAAATAACCAATTGATGGCTGAACAAATAAAATACACTTTGGAAGAAGCGAATCAATATTTCGCGGTTGCTTTCAATAATAAAATCTGGAAACTTTTCGAAAAAAAAGAAAGTACAGAGGACGAACAGGAGGAAATAATAAACTTAGCCCACGCATCGCTACTGCATTGGAGTAATAGCCCTGGATGTAAGAAAGCGAACCTACAGCGGGGCGAATATATGATTTCGATGGCCTATATTCATGCCGGAAGAAAAGAACAAGCCTTATATTACGCCAAAAGGTGTATAAAAATTACCGAGGATCGTGCGGAGGAAAACGAAGATTTCGACTTGGCCTATGCTTACCTGGTAATAGCTATGGCGTTGAATTTAAACAACCTGAAGGAAGAGGCGGCGCGGTACTTAGAGGACGCGAAGAAGCTTGGTGAAAATATAGCCGGTGAAAAGGACAAAAGGATTTTTATATCGGATTTAAAAGATGCCATTGAGGGAGTTTTGGCTTCCCTTCCGCCTTCAGACAAAGCTGTTATAGATGAAGCTCAATGAGCGCATGACAATATCTAAACTATTTTTTTTAGAATGAAAACTGAAAATGCGAATATAATAGGGACATGGAAACTTATAAGTTTCGAATTAATTAACAAAACAGCGAATAAAACCTTTTATCCATATGGTAAAACGCCCATAGGAACTTTGATATTTAGTCCCGATCACTATATGTCAGTTGCTATCATGGCGGATAACAGAGAAAATTTCACCGTTGAAAGCATCCAAACGGGTACGGAACCAGAAAAAATCAAGGCCGCTCAGCCACTCATGTCTCTGAGATGTCAGGAATTCAGCGGCCCAACGTGCCGGTAAGTGTTGATGAGCAAACCCGTGGGCGTGGTCTTCGATTCAACAAAAGCAAGCTCCCGGGCGCCAATATTGTCCGATAATAAGCGTTTGCCCCTACCCAGCAGAACCGGGTACGTGATGAGCACAACCTCGTCAGCCAGGCCCTGGTCAAGCAACACGGAAGTCAGTGTTGAACTTCCTACCACGATCAGGTCAGGACCGTCCGTTGATTTAAGATCGCGAATCGCCTTTATAACGTCCCCGTCCAGGTGCTGCACTGGTCCCCATTCCAGGCTTTCGGGCCTGTGGGTTGCAATGTATTTTGTTGCCGCATTTATGGCATTTGCCATAGGGAAATCTCCGGCAACGGGCCAAAAAGCGCTGAATATATCGTAGGTATGGCGGGCAAGCAACAGGTCAAAGTCTGGCCCATACGCTTCAAGGAGGGCTGCCGCCCCGGCAGGGCTTCTATAAGGTGTTGTCCAGGCGCCATAGGTGTAGTCGCCGTCGTGTTCTATCACGCCATCCAGCGAAATATGTTCAAAAATTCTGATCTTTCTCATGTTGTTATTATTAGTTTATCAATGCTTTGGCAGCAGCAATTATGTTTACTTACTTTAAAAAATCTTCCAGGTAACCTAATATTGTTTTTGTCTGCATCATCAGGCTGACATGGCTCTGCGACGGAACAACAGCCAAATGCGATTTTGGCATCGGTGCCATATCAGCAGCCACGCCACCTCCCAGTAATTGATACGTTTTCATTAACTCTACCTTATCCAGGCCATCATTATCACCTGATATCAGCAATACGGGCGAAGTAATCTTCGCAATATTGGCATCACCCATGTCGAATGGTGTTTTGATAAAAGCGATCATTTGCTCCAGGAACTTTGTCCAATTTGTTTTGTCGGGCGCTACAGCGTCATAAGCCGTTTTCAAAGGCGTATTCGTTAAAAATTCAGGTTTCATAGCTTTAAAGCCATTGGTTACCACAGGCAGCCAGCCAGCGCTTTTATAAGTAGAAGAAATGATCACTAATTTTTTAACCCGTTTTGGGTTTTGTATCGTCAACTGGTAAGCAATGGAGCCCCCCATGCTGTATCCCACCACATCAGCATTGTCAACTTTTAAATAATTCAATACACCGTCCACATCGCTTGCCATAGTAGCCAGGTCCAACTTCCTGTCCGCGAACGGGGTGTGTCCATGTCCCTGCATTTCAATGGCAATTACTTTCCTCGTTTTTGATAGTTCCGGTATCATTTGCCCCCAATTCATCTCAATGGTCATAAAAGCGCCGTGCAGCAAAACAAGGGGCTTGCCCTCACCATACACTTCGTAATAAACTTTAATGCCATTAACGGGAGCGTAGCCGCTTTCGGCCGGTTTAAGCTGTTGCCCGTTAGACCGTGATGCTGTGATGGATATGATCGCGATCAGCAGGATTGATTTAAAGAGACCAGGTGTTTTGATTAAATTTTTCATGACGTTATGTGTTTGATTTATTTGACAATACGAAGATGCAGGGTATTTCAGGATTTTACACTGTGTGAAAACGACAATCCAAGGGGCGGATCGCGACACAGGCATTTGGAGACTAACATTGTAGTTCGTCAGTCTAAGGGCTGTATTTCAGAATTAAGATCTTATCTCAACAGTTCAAAAACCCGTCTATCGCCTTCACCGCTTCTTTTTGATTTCCGCAGCGTCTCCCAACGGGGATACCCTGCAACACCTTACAAATCAGATTTCCACATCAATAAGAGCATAAGAAAAGTACGAAGTATTCCCTATATTTGATCAAATCTTATAACAAATTAAGTGAATACGCCTGCTATACTACAACTTTATCACACCACTCAAATCATTTCCGAGGAAATCATCGCATCTATTCAGAACGACAAAAACTTACGGATTGAAATGGTAAATTTTTTCGCCTATCAAGGCAAGGACAGAGAATTTGCCTATGCATTATTAGACAAATTTATCGCTATGAGGAAACAGGCAATTTTGGATATGATGCCTTTTGAAGATTTAATGTTTGCCTGTTATGTTTTAGGGTTACATAAAGAGGTTGAAGACAGCGCCAAAATTTGGGAAGCAAAATATGTTGATTTTGATACATATTGCGGACTCGATGTACAATTGGTCGCATTTGCAGGTAAACAGAAAACGTTGGACTTTCTTAGATTAAATGGCTTTATAAAAGCGTATGACTGTCTAATCTATTGTATTACTGATGACGATTTTGACCCACGTTTGGAAGATTATTTTAACCTTCAACATTTGCCCTGGTATATCTAATGACTATTACAACCGAATTATACAAAGAACATCTATTGCGCCAACCTAAAACAGGAAAATACATCTTGTGCCATCAAACCGATGACTTAATAGTGGTTTACCAGGCGTACAATAAAAATATTGCAGAATTTGCCCTAAAAAATCAATTCTTCGGCGGACCTGATTTTAGCTATAATCGGATGTCATGGATCAAACCCAATTTTCTCTGGATGATGTTTCGATGCGGTTGGGCTGAAAAAGAAAACCAGGAACGAGTACTTGCGCTTTGGCTCGAAAAACGAGATTTTGAAACCATACTTGGGCAAGCCGTTCCCTCAACCTTCGAAAATAGGAATTATAAGACTGCTGAACAATGGAAAAACGATCTTACTTTGAAAAATGTCAGACTGCAATGGGATCCTGATCACGATCCATACGGCCGTAAAATTGAAAGGCGGGCAATACAACTTGGCTTAAAAGGAGCAGCGCTGGAGAATTTTGGACAGAAGCAGATAAAGAAAATTGAAGATATCACAGATTTCGTAAAAATTCAAAAGCAATTTATTGATAGTAATCGCCTCGATAGACTGGTAGTGCCGATAGAAACAGTTTTTCAACCAGCAAAGGAACATTTATATGAAAAAATTGATTTGGACAGATGATACCAACCACTTCTATAAATCAACGCTTCAAAAATCCATCCACGACTTTCACCGCATTATCATATCTTTCAGGACCGGTGCCCGAGATAACTACATAACTGGCGTTAAGCTCCAGCAGTTCCTTATGCCATACCGACATAAAATGCTCGCGCATGTGGGGAAAATCGCGCAGCGGATCCTCCTCCCAGGGCAGGTCGATGCTGAGCAGCAGGTAAAGATCATAGGGGTGTTTGGGTAATTCGTCCAGCACTTCCTGTGGCGAGCGGCCAAAGGTATAGTCGCTCCATATCTTAACCGTGATGAAGGTGGTATCGCAGATCAGTAAGCTATTGGCTTTGGGCAGGTATTCTTCCTCTAAGGCTATCTGTCCGTAAAACATATTGATCTCGTCCTGCCAGGTGGGCGGGTCGGTCAATGCTGCACAGTAGTCACGGGCAAATTCAGGCACCCAAACCGTATGGTAATGCTCCGCCAAATAAGCCGACATGGTCGATTTGCCGGTAGATTCCGGCCCGACAACAGCTATTTTTTTGATATCGGTTTTTTGCATTACTCCAGGCTGATTTGCTTTTTATAGTCCCTCTTCCAGTCGATATAACCCATCAATGCGATACCTACATAAATAGCATACATGGCAGCCGTAAGGTCGAGATGTTTAAAAATATAAACACCCACGTAAATAATATCCACAAATATCCATATCAGCCAATTCTCCAGCACCTTACGTGCTAAAAACACCTGCGCTACCAAACTGCATGCCGTACAAAAACTATCAATGTAAGGATAGGATGCCGGAGTGTATTTTAAAACTGAACCTAAAAAAACGGTGAATACGATAATTGCGATGACAGATAATATGATCTCTTTGGGGCTGATCCGCATCACAGGCGTTTTCTTTTCGGCAGCGGGTTTATGGCTCCAATAGTACCAGCCATAAATGTTCATCGCCATAAAATAAAATTGCAGTCCCATATCCGCATAAAGCCTGCTGTCGAAAAAAATAAAAATGTAAATGCCTACGCTTACAATAGCTATCGGCCAGTTCCAGATATTGTTGCGGGCGGCCAGGTAAACACAAAGCAAGCCGGTAATTACACCAATAATTTCGAGCCATGTTTGGTGCTGCCACCAGTACTGCAGCGCGTGGATAATTTGCATCGCCGCAAATATAACCGTAGAGACGCATAATTACGCGTCTCTACGGGCCGTTTACCATATCTTCACCCTTTTGTCCGGGTCTATCCACATTTTATCACCCTTTTTAATACCGAACGCATCATAAAATTCAGGCACATCGCTGAAAGGGCCGTTCACCCTTAGCGATGCCGGCGAATGCTCATTGGTTAGTATCTGGCTCGATTCGGCCTCTTTACGTACCGACACCAGCCAGCCCAGCGAATAACCCAAAAAGAACCGCTGCAATGGGGTAAGCCCGTTTATCAGTTTGCCTTCTTTGTATTGTGCCGTTTTCTTAAATGCATCCAGCCCGATCACGATACCACCCAGGTCGGCTATATTTTCGCCCTGCGTAGCCTTGCCGTTAATGTGTAATCCGTACATGGTGTACCCGTTAAACTGGTTAATAAGCATTTGCGCACGCTGACTGAATTTCACCGAATCCTGCGGCGCCCACCATTCCTTCAGGTTGCCTTCGGCGTCAAACTGGCGGCCCTCGTCGTCAAACCCATGGGTCATTTCATGCCCTATGGTCGATGCCGCTGCATAGCCATAAACCACTGCATCATCGACGTCCTCGTCTTTCACGCCGGGTATCATGAACTGCGCCGCCGGCAGCACTATTTCGTTGTTCGACGGATTGTAGTATGCATTATAGGTTTGCGGCGTAATACCCCATTCGGTACGATCAACCGGCTTGCCCAATTTATCTGCGTAATACCTGAACCAGAAATTGTTTGCATTCATCACATTCAGCACGTAGGGCTGACGACTGATATCCATGCTCGAAAAATCTTTCCATTTATCCGGGTAGCCAACTTTAGGCATTACTTTGGCCAGTTTGTCGTACGCCTTTTGCTTGGTGGCGTCGCTCATCCAGTCCAGTTTTTCTATGTGCTCTTTAAAACTGGTACGCATAGCCTCAACCAGTTTCACATAGCGATCCTTCGTTTTTTCAGGGAAATATTCTTTCACAAACAACTGCCCTAATACTTCACCCATTAGGCTATTTTCTACATCGATCACCCTTTTCCACCTCGGCAGTTTTGATTTCACGCCATACAGTACTGTTCGCCCAAAACGAAAATCCTCATCCTCGAACGCTTTGCTTAAATAGGCGCTGTAATCCGATACCAGGTTCTTACGCAGGTAGGTTTTCCAATCGTCAATGGAGTATGTCGCCAACGCCCTGTTCACTGCCCGGTAATATTCAGGCTGACCGACAATAACTGTATCCACATTTTTGAGGCCCTCCTGCTCGAAAAGGTTTTTCCAGTCGATGGCAGGTGCCAGTTTACCGAGGCCGGCCAGTGGCATTTTATTGTAGTTTTTATACGGATCGCGCAGGTCCTCCAATTTTCTTGAACTATCCGCAAAAAATTGTTCAAGGCCGTAAACCCTGTTCGCTGCATTTATCGCAGCTTTATCATCCAGACCCGACAGTTTGTAAACCGCTGGCAGGTGCTTTTGCCGGTAATCGGTACGTATGGTTACACTGTGTTCGTCTTTATTAAAATAATAATCGCGGTTTGGCAGGCCGATGCCGGCCTGGTAAAGCTGCAACATCATCTTTGAGCTATTTTTTGGATCCTGGCCCACATATGCGCCGATAGGAGTGCTTACACCTATGGTTGCCAGGTGCGCAAATTCATTCACCAGGCTTTTTACATCTTTTACCTGGTCTATCTTGTCCAGTTCAGCCCTCAGCGGCGACAGTCCCTGCTTTTCAATGTCCACCGTATCCATGCCGCTGCGGTACAGGTCGCCTATTTTTTGTGTGCTGCTGCCTTTTTCGGCATTTGCGTTCAACGCGTCCTCGTTTATCTTTTTCAGGCGATTGCGAATATCCTCGTTCACTACATTGCCAATGCCCCACGACGCATAAGCGGCCGGGATAGGGTTCTTTTTTATCCAGGCACCATTGGCATACAGGAAAAAATCGGCCCCCGGCTTTACCGTCGAGTCGATGTTTTTAATAATCGGGTCGTTGGCCGCATAGTCGGGTTGATGGCTATTGCACGAGCAAAAAAGCAGAATTCCGGCAAACGCTGCCAAAACTGGATGGTTTTTGATATTTTTTGTCATAAAATAACAGATATTGTTCAGTTTAATAGACAATAATTGTAGTAAATAAAGGAATTACAGCAATAATATATGTGCTTAAAAAAGGAATCAGCTAATAGATACCATGAAAAAAACCTGATAGGGATACATCAAAATAGTAACAAACCTTTCTTAACGTGTCCAGCCTGATGTCAACCTTGCCCGATTCGAGTCTTGCTATATTAATATTGGTTTCGCTGTAAAACTTTTCCTGGGTAACCTGGTTCTGCCTTCTCAGGTTCTTTATCTGCAGCGCGATCTTCTTTTTAAAGGCGTCTTCCGATTTGTTAAGATACTCAAAATCAGTCAGTAACATACTTATAATTCGGTTTATCAGGTTTATTGACATGCAATCTAATAAATATATCGAGAAAACTAATTTCTACGTTCGTAAAAATTTTAAAGCATTAATTTACAGATTCTGACGTATTCGTCATTGCCTATAACTCAACATGGCTTTACATTTGTAATATTATCAACGGCTCTGCATACCAATCTGTGAAAAAATATAAGCTTTCATTTACCTATGAAAAACTTTACTTGAATTCTCAGACGCCCAAGCTGAGTAAATTTTGTTCTTTGTTTTGGGTTTAATCAATAGTTTAAATTAATTAGGGGAAAGAGAACTTTGCATAAAGGTTCTCTTTTTTTATGTATTGATTTTTTACTATGCATGCATAGCATTAAATTTGCCGGTACCAATTCCAAACACGATATGCATTTCGAATTTTCCGAAGAACAGCTAATGATACGCCAGGCGGCGCGCGACTTTGCCCAAACCGAACTGAAACCGGGTGTGATAGAACGCGACGAGCACCAAAAATTCCCTGCCGAACAGGTAAAAAAAATGGGCGAGCTTGGTTTCCTGGGCATGATGGTGCCACCCGAGTATGGAGGCAGCGGCATGGACGCTATTTCCTACGTACTGGTAATGGAAGAGCTTTCAAAGATCGATGCCTCAGCCTCGGTGGTTGTTTCGGTGAACAATTCCCTGGTTTGTTACGGTTTGGAAAAATATGGTACAGAGGAGCAAAAAAGAAAATACCTGGTTGCCCTTGCCAGCGGCGAAAAGATAGGTGCGTTTTGCCTGTCTGAACCAGAGGCCGGCTCAGATGCCACATCTCAGCACACTACCGCAGTAGATATGGGTGACCATTACTTGCTTAACGGCACCAAAAACTGGATCACCAACGGCGGTACCGCATCCACCTACCTGGTAATAGCGCAAACCGATCCGTCAAAAAAACATCATGGTATCAATGCGCTGATCGTCGAAAAAGGAATGGAGGGCTTTACCGTCGGCCCCAAGGAAAACAAATTGGGCATACGGGGTTCCGATACGCATTCGCTGATGTTTACCGACGTAAAGGTTCCCAAGGAAAACAGGATAGGCGAGGATGGCTTTGGCTTCAAATTCGCCATGAAAACCCTCGAAGGTGGCCGCATAGGTATTGCCGCGCAGGCGCTGGGTATAGCGTCGGGCGCATACGAACTGGCTCTTGAATATTCCAAACAGCGCAAAGCTTTCGGAAAAACCATTTCCGACCTGCAGGCAATTCAATTCAAACTGGCCGACATGGCTACGCAAATAGAAGCGGCGCGCTTGCTTTGTTTAAAAGCGGCCTGGCTTAAAGACCATGGGCAACCTTATGCACAAGCCAGCTCAATGGCCAAGTTGTATGCATCCGAAGTGGCTATGCGAACAACTATTGAAGCCGTGCAGATACATGGCGGCTACGGTTTTGTGAAGGAATACCACGTGGAGCGTTTAATGCGCGACGCCAAGATAACCCAGATATACGAGGGCACCTCCGAAATTCAACGGATTGTCATTTCGAGAGAGGTGTTGAAATAAATCGGATAGTTTTCGGTTACTTTGATAAAAGTATATCAATTTAATAGACTATCCTGATGCGTATAAAACATTTGCTGTCGGTAATACCCCTCATCTGCCTTGTTCATTTAAGTTTTTCCCAAAGTCATTTAAAACCCGGTATCTGGCGCGGCCAGCTTAAAACCAAATCGGGCAACCTGCTGCCATTCAACTTTGATGTAAAAGATGTTGCGGGTAAACAGCAACTATTTATTCATAACGGTTCCGAACGTTTTAAGGTGACCGACATTCGCCAAAAAGGTGATTCCGTTCTCATCCACATGCCTCTTTTCAATTCGGAGTTTAAACTGAAGCAGGATAAGAACGGTCTGAAAGGGCGCTGGATAAAGCATTACGCCGACCATGATATGCTAATGGATTTTGACGCAGTGGCCGGCATTAACTGGCGTTTCGTTAACAACCCCGCTGTTCCGAAATTAAATATTGGCGGATTATGGACTGCCGTATTTGTAACCGACAAGGGGAAACAGGATACTACAGTGGGCGAATTTTATCAAACCGGTTCAAAACTTACGGGTACTTTCCTGACCACTACCGGCGATTACCGTTACCTGGAAGGGATCGTCGACGGCAACAAACTGCATTTGTCAACCTTCGATGGCGGCCATGCCTTTTTATTTACCGCTGATATAAAGGACAACAAAACCATCGTGAACGGGGTATATTATGACGGCTATGACGATGTAGAAAAATGGACCGCCTACCGCAACCCCAAAGCTGCATTGCCCGATGCGTACTCCTTAACCAAGCTAAAGCCCGGCTATAAAAAGATCGCATTTAGTTTCCCCGACCTTAACGGAAAAAAGGTATCCTTAACCGACCCTAAATACAAAAATAAAGTGGTCATTATCCAGATGATGGGTTCCTGGTGCCCTAATTGTATGGATGAGACGAACTTCCTTGTGAACAGCTATTATAAGAAATATCATCCGAAGGGGGTTGAGATCATTGGCCTGGCTTACGAGCGTACCACCGATTTCAACAAATCGAAAACTACTTTAACGCAACTGAAAAACAGGTTCAATATACCTTATACTTTACTCATAACCGGGTACACCCCCGCCAAAGGCGACCCGGTAAAAAGCTTGCCTGCCCTTGAAAATTACCGTGGTTTTCCCACAACCATCATCATCGACAAAAAAGGCAACGTAAGTAAGATACACACCGGCTTCAGCGGCCCAGGCACCGGCAAATATTATACGGAGTTTGTGGCAGAGTTTGAGAAGCTGACGGATAATTTGCTGGCGGAGAAATAATTCTGTAGAGACGCATGATTATGCGTCTCTACGCCCTCTCTCTTCCCAAATCATACACAAATGCAAAATGGTTTCCACCGCCTTTTGCATATCCTGTACCGATACCCATTCGTGTTTGCTGTGAAAAGCGTGCTCGCCCGCAAAAATATTAGGGCAGGGCAAACCCATAAAAGATAACCGCGAACCATCCGTACCGCCGCGTATGCTGCAAAGGCGAGCCTCTAAACCTGCCCGTTTCATCGCTTCCATGCCATATTCAACTATTTCCGGGTGCCGGTCGAGCACTTTTTTCATGTTGCGGTACTGTGGCTTCACCTGCAGATCGTAACTGCATCCGGGGAACCTTGCTAATACAGTATCAGCTGCCTCGCGAATAACTTCAGCATGTTGCGCCAGTTTCTCGTCCTCAAAATCGCGGATAATAAAATCTATTTCAGCCGTCTCGATATGCCCGCTAATGCTTACCGGGTGTACGAAGCCCTGTTTGCCTTCAGTTTGTTCAGGCGACAGATCGTGCGGCAGCGCGGCGACGATCTGTCCGGCAATTTTTATGGCGCTTTGCATTTTCCCTTTGGCAAAGCCCGGGTGCGAACTTATGCCATTGATAACCAATTTTGCACCGTCGGCCGAAAATGTTTCGTTCTCCATATTGCCGGCGCTTTCGCCGTCCATAGTGTAACCTGCGTAGGCGCCTAATTTTTTTATATCAACTTTATCCACCCCGCGACCTATTTCTTCATCCGGCGTAAATAATATCCTGATCGTTCCATGTTTGATTTCGGGATGGTTCATCAACTGGTAGCAGGCATCCATAATTTCGGCGACGCCTGCCTTATTATCGGCCCCAAGCAGGGTTAGTCCGCTTGCGGTGATCACATCATTTCCTATTTGGGTTTTAAGTTCAGGATGATCGTGTAGCCTGATTACTTGCGAATGATCATCGGGTAAAATAATATCCTGCCTCTGGTAGTTTTTATGCACTATAGGCTTTACGCCCGTACCGCTGCAATCGGGCGCGGTATCCATGTGCGAGCAAAAGCAGATCACCGGGATATTGTCCTTTTCGCTGTTGGAGGGTATGGTAGCATACACGTAACCGTAGTCATCCAAATGCGCGTCATGTAACCCTATCTCAATTAATTCGTTTACAAGTGCTCGGCCCAGATCCTTTTGCTTTTCGGTTGACGGAATGGTATCAGAATTTGGGTCGGATTGTGTATCGATAGTTACGTAGCGCAAAAAGCGCCCGGTGACTGTGAAATTTAACAGGGAATTTAGTTCCATTATATAGCGTTTATATCGGGATAAATTATATTTTTGACAAACTGTAATTGGGCCGTTTCAGAAACAATGGTACAATATTGAATAAAATTAAGCATTGAAAAAACTCATTTTACTTTTCGTTTTTTTGTTTTCTGTAGTGCTGGCAAAAGCACAAATGGGCTACAACTATAAAGAGTTTGGAATAGGGCTCGATGTTAGCTACGCGCGTGGCTACACCAACATTGCCCGGCAGGATGAGCACATTGTTGCCAACATAAACTTCATTTACAATTACAGCCCTTATATCCCTGTGACAGCGGAATTGCAGTTTGGTACTTTGTCCGGCGGTGGCCTTACCCAAAACCTCGACCGTTACGGGCGTATGTTTACCAATCATTTTGAAGCGTTCGTACTTCACGCCGATTTTCAGTTGGGCGAAGTGATCGACTATTCGCAAAATGATTTTCTCAATATTGTAAAAAACTTTTATTTCGGCAGCGGCGGCGGTATCGTATTTAATAGCAACACTGTACAGCGCACCAATGTTATCCCCGAGAATGGTTCACTCGATTACGTATTTCCCGGTAAAGATGCCAGCATTAATCTTACGGTGCCTTTGAGGTTTGGTTACGAATTCAAAATTTATAATGAATATTCTGAACCTTATATGGCAATCGATCTCGGCTATGTACACAACCTTGTCTTTGGCGAGGGCCTTGATGGTTACGACGACCCTTCGAACAAATTCAAAAACAACGCGACCAACCAATACAGGCAGATCGTTATCGGGGTTAAATTCAACTTCGGCAATATCACTTCGTACAATAAACTGATCAGGCGGTTCCCTTGAACATAGAAGACCTTCGCGATTATTGCCTGGCCAGGCCCGGCGTAACCGAGGGATTGCCCTTCGGCGAAGATACGCTGGTGTTTAAAGTAGGCGAAAAGCTATTCCTGCTTACCAGCATTTCCGACCCCACGCATTTTAACGTTAAATGCGACCCAGAGCTGGCCATGGAACTGCGCGAACGCTACCCCGAAGTACGGCCCGGTTACCACATGAACAAAAAGCACTGGAACACCGTTCGCTCCGACGGCAGCCTGACCCGCAAACAGCTTTGCGATATGATCGATCATTCCTATGAACTCGTATTGAAAAGCCTGCCGAAGAAAGTGCAGGAGGAGATACAATAGCACCAGAAGAAGACTGGTTCGGTTTAACAGAAAAAAGATTTACCAACGATAAATTCTAAATGAATCAAATAAAGTTCAGCTGTTGTAAACAAGGCAATCGCGGAAACTAAATAGTACCGTCGTAGAATCACCTCTACGTTGTTGCACTTATCGACGCTCTTACGCTTCGCGTAACGAGGTTTGGTTTATTGCTCCTCCCCATTGATTCCGTCTTTATCTGCATTATAAAACGTGATCTTACAATAAAAAGAAAGCAAAATAGCCCTCTCTACTGCAAGCAGTAAACAGGGCGGTCGAGCGAAGCAATGACCAGCTGAGTCAAATAGCAAAGCAGCATTAAGGCATTCGTCTGTATAATTTACCTTACAAACTTCTTTAATTCGCCTTCAAAGTTATATTTGTCAAAACTCATTCTCAATGAAACGACTTCTGCCGGTTTTGCTGGCCGGTTTTGCATTTTTCCAGGCAAAGGCCCAGCTAACCCCTTTCGAAAAAAGCGCCGATAAAAACTATACCGCTACCTACGCCGAGATAACCACTTATTACCAGCAGTTGACTAAGCTTCATCCGCAAATGAAGCTGATCAATTACGGCATTACGGATGTGGGCAAACCGCTGACGCTTGTTGTGCTGTCGCGAGATAAAGTGTTCGATCCGGCGCTTATCAAAAAGCAAAACAAAAGGGTGATACTCATCAACAATGGCATCCACCCCGGCGAACCGGAAGGCATCGACGCTACGATGATGCTGACACGCGACCTGCTTAAAAATAACAAACTACCTAAGGACCTTGTACTGTGTTTTATCGAGGTTTATAATATCGGCGGCTGCCTGAACCGCGGCATTTCACGCATTAACCAGAACGGGCCGCGGGCGTATGGCTTCCGCGGAAATTATAAAAATCTCGACCTGAACCGCGATTTCATCAAGGCCGATAGCAAAAACGCCCTCGCGTTTGAAAAGATACTGAACACCTGGCAGCCCGAGGTTTTCCTGGATAATCATACCAGCGACGGAGCTGATTACCAGTATGTGATGACGCTGATAGAAACGCAAAAGGACAAGCAAAATCCCATACTCGCCGAATACACCTCCAAAACACTATCGCCCGAGCTATACAGGCGCATGGCCAAAAGCGGTTACGAGATGACGCCTTATGTGGAAGAGATAAAAGGCACGCCCGACTCGGGCATCGTGGCGTTCCTCGAAACACCCCGTTTTGGCACAGGTTATACGGCACAGCACAATATCATCAGCTACATTACCGAAACGCACATGCTGAAGCCTTTTGACAAGCGTGTGTATTCCACCTACGATTTTATGCAGCACCTTATCGATATTTGCGAACGCGACCACAAGCTGATAGGTGAGTTGAAACACAAAGCCGATGAGCAGGTGAAAAATCAAACCACCTTCGCGCTAAACTGGGAACTGGACGAACAGCATTGGGATACACTTACTTTTAAAGGTTACGAGGCCGGCCATAAACCGAGCGAAGTAAGCGGTTTGCCGCGTTTGTATTACGACCGCAGCAAACCTTTTACCAAAACCATAAAATATTACGATAACTATAAAGCCTCGGTATTTGCTGATAAGCCGGTGGCCTATGTGATACCGCAGGCATGGGGAAAAGTGATCGACCTGTTCAAGCTCAACAATATCGCCATGCGTAAACTGGCGCACGACACCACACTCGACCTACAGATGTATTATATAGCCGATTATAAAACACCGGAGCGCCCTTACGAAGGGCACTACCTGCACAGCAATGTGAAGCTGACACCCACCGGCATGAAAGTGAAATTTTATGCCGGCGATTACGTGGTTTATACCAACCAGGCGCTAAACCGTTATATTGTCGAAACGCTCGAGCCCCAGGGCGTCGATTCATTTTTTGCCTGGAATTTCTTCGATTCCGTGTTGGGAGAAAAGGAAGGCTATTCGGATTACGTATTTGAAGATGATGCCGCCGCCCTGCTGAAAAAAGACCCGGAACTGCGTAAAAAACTGGATGATGAGAAGGCAAAAAACCCACAATTAGCCAACAGCGCACGGGCGCAACTAAACTTTGTTTACCGTAACTCGCCTTATTTCGAAAAAACCTATCTTCGGTACCCGGTTGGCCGGCTGCTGACCGGCACAAAACTCGACTTACAATAAATGGATCCAACCCAGTTACTACATATAGCACCGGTGGCGTGCGTTATATTTGCTGTTACCGTAGCCGTTAGCTTTATTGCCTTTTCCAGCGATTGGGTGTATGAGAATTTTATCCTGCACCCGGCCTCGGTGTATCATGGCAAAAACCTGCATACGCTCATCACCAGCGGCTTTATCCATGCCGACCTGATGCACCTGTTCTTCAACATGTTCAGCTTTTACTTTTTTGCTTTTACGCTTGAAGGAATTTTGGGGCATTGGCAATTCGGCCTATTATACGGGCTTAGCCTGGTGTTAAGCGACCTGCCTACGGTAGTGCGTTATAAAGACAGTTACAATTACCGCAGCCTGGGCGCTTCAGGCGCTATCAGCGCTGTGATATTCAGCTATATTTTGTTCGACCCACTGGCCGGAATGGGTTTTGTGTTTCTCCCCGGTATTGATATCCCGGCGGTAATATTCGGCGCACTATACCTGTATTACTGTTCGTATGCTTCCAAACGTCAATTGGGCAACATCAATCACGACGCACACCTTTTCGGGGCGATCAGTGGCATTATGATAACCATTGTAATGAGGCCACATGTAGCCGTTGATTTTGTACATCAAATCACCTTGAAAGTTCAATCGCTGTTGCACTGATAAAATTGCCGTCGGCATCCAGCAAAAAGCTCATGGGGCTTTCCGGGTTTTTAATGATCTCGAACAGCAGGAAACCCCACTTTTTCCAGAAATTTTCAAGCACCTGCCCGTAAACCTTATTCTGCCAAAAATCGAAAGTAGGCTTGCTGCTCATGCTGCGCAGGGGCATGGCTTCAATATAAGTCTCATCGCCCACAGGCAAAATATTATATTCAGGCAGGCGGTTGAACAGGTAGGCCGAATAAAAAACCCGGGCGTTAAATTCTTCGAACTGGATAGGATGAAGTGTTTGCCCGTTTATTTTCTCTAAAATCTCCCGGTGATAATTCCGGTTGGCGTCATTATCCTGCAGGCAAATGATTAGCCCGAAATCCTTCATCCGCATCGAAAAGGTAAGTGTGTTTATCTCGTCGCGATACACGAATT
Organism: Mucilaginibacter ginsenosidivorans; assembly: GCF_007971025.1. Classification (NCBI taxonomy): domain Bacteria; kingdom Pseudomonadati; phylum Bacteroidota; class Sphingobacteriia; order Sphingobacteriales; family Sphingobacteriaceae; genus Mucilaginibacter; species Mucilaginibacter ginsenosidivorans. Next base: position 520,396 of record NZ_CP042436.1, read on the forward strand.
CATTGCTTTCATTGTTCACCTTAAAAAGGAACAGGCTGAAAGGCTTAAAATCCTCAAAAACTATCGGCAGATAAATGCTTTGCAGCATCAGGTGCAGGTTGCTGAATTTATGAATGAGCGATTGCGAAATGTTAAATTCCTGCCCGCTGGCGTGTTGTTGTTTGATACCGGCCTGTATTTCATTAAACACAATGCCATAAAGTATCTTACCCGCCCATTGAAAAAGTTTCAGCTCAGCCAGGCTCTTCATACCCTCATAACCCAACGCTGCTGCCGCCGCAACTTCTGTCTCCAGCGGGTCCAGGTATTGCTCGTTGATCATTGCTGAACAAGGTAATTTCAGGTCCTTATAGGTCGAAATGCTCTCATCCAGCATCTTGAAAGATTGGTCGGCCAGGTTATGGCTACTCATCAGCCAGGCAGGGAACACCTGTATCTTTTCTTCTTCCGAACTCAAAGGTTTCCCACTAAGGAAACAGTTTCGATTACTGAAGTTGAAATTTTGAAACGGGTGGTATATCTCTACAGGCATGGTGGCAAAGATAAGCAGGAAATTTAACTGCGGTGTCGGCCTGGGTTGATGTAGGGTCATTTTGTTGGCTCAATCGGTATCACTTTGAACCAGGTTGAGCCAACTAAACGACAAGTTCTTCTAAAACTTCACATTCAGCGATACCAAAAAATTCGCCGGCGCCTGCGGGAAGTAATAATTATAATTAACCACTGTGCCGCCCTCTATATCCGGGTACGTCGCGCCGTCCGACTGGTATTTTTTGCTGAAAATGTTATTCACCAGCAAGCCTGCTCCTATCTCTTTTATACCTCTTATCCGGAAGGTATAATTAAGCCGAAGATCGTTCACCAGGTAAGCATCCAGCGACCGGCTTAAAGTCGACGTATTGTCCAAATACTGGCGTCCCACGTACTTGGTTACAAAAGCGATCTCCGCATTTTTAATGGGATGATAACTGATCGTGCTTGACCCGGTAAAGCCCGGTGAGTAAGCAATGTTGGTTTTTTGGTAGTCGGTTTCGTCCACGCCACCGGTGTCATAGTTCTGCAAAAACTGTTTGAAATTCTTCAGCTTGTTCGTGCTTAATGTAGCAGTAGCATACCAGCTCAAAGGTTCGGCAATTTTTACGCGCGCGCTTACCTCCACGCCCGTACGGTAGCTGTCCTTAATATTGGTTCGTATCGCCTCACCCACGTCGTCAAGCGCACCGGTTAGCACTAGCTGGTTTTTGTACAGCATATAAAACCCGTTCACATTAACGCTGAAACCCGGCTGACCGAAACGGTAGCCAAGTTCAAGATCTTTCAGGTTTTCCGGCTTTGGCCTGCTTTGCGGCGATGAATTGACAAAATCGCTACGGTTCGGCTCGTGGTTACCCACGGCTATGGATGCATACACGTTGCTATGGTCGTTAAGGTTATATGTTATGCCCGCTTTCGGGTTGAAAAAATTCAATTCCACTGCCTGCTGCACATTGTTAAGGTTTTGATCGAACCCTAAAAATGAGTAATAGATATGGCGGTATTGCAGATCGCCGTACAATAATACATCGCCGAGCTTATATTCCGCCCGGGCAAAAGTGTTAAAGTCTGTTTTCCTTGCGTTATTACGCGAATATTCGTAATCCGGCAGAATATTAGTACTTTCCTGCGTCCACTCGATATTGTTGTAGTGCCTGCCCTTGTATTCGTTGTAAGCGCCGCCGAGCGTTAAACCAAGGTTGTTGCTTGCCCTGTAGTTGAAGTTATACGTAAGGCCGTAAAAATCATTATCCAGCCAAAGGCGCCGCACCAGGTCAGTTTCATCAACAGTGGTGCCACCAATAATAACCGGCGTGATACCGTAATCGGTTAACGACTGTTCATTTTTATATTCCTCGTAGTAGCCCGAGCCTTTGGTATAATGCAGGGCCCCGCTGAAGGACAATTTGGTGCTGATCTGCTGATCGTAAAGCAGTTGGTAATAGTTCTGCGTGTAGTTATCGGTCTGGTTTTTATAGTAGCTATTGCTCGAATTGATGTAGCCCAGTTCATTATATCGCCGGTTACCGCTTTTCACGCTGTCCTCGGGCACGCCGTCCCAGGCCTGGTAAGTTTGCTCGTAACCCGAAAACACATTCAAGCGCAGCACGCTGCTTTTACCATAATACGCACCGCTTAAAAAGAACGATTTCAAATGCGAAAATGCCCTGTCGATATAACCGTCAGAGTTCATCCTAGACAAACGCCCGTCAACGCTAAAGTGACCGCCAAGCAGGCCCGTACCCAGGTTAACCGTATTTTTTATGGTACCGTATGATCCTACAGAATTGTTCAGTTCGGCATAAGCGGTATCGCGCCTGGTGGTGGTTTGGATATTGATGCTGGCGCCAAAAGCCCCGGCTCCATTGGTTGACGTGCCCACGCCGCGCTGCAGCTGTATATTATCCACAGATGAAGCCAGGTCGGGCAGGTCGACAAAGTACACACCCTGGTCCTCGGCATCGTTCAGCGGTATACCGTTCACGGTTACATTGGTGCGTGTTGCGTCCGAACCCCGGATGCGGATGCTGGTGTAACCCACACCGGCCCCTGCGTTCGATGTTACTACAGTCGATGGCGTTTGTTCCAGCAAATATTCAAAGCCCCGGCCCGAATTATTTTTGTCGATGTCTTTCTTTGTCAGATTGGTAAAAGCTGTTGGCGAGTTGTTGAAAGCACGGGTGGCGCTCACGGTAACCTCCTCGGTCATAATGCTGGCCGGGACCAATTGGAAATTAATGGTCGTGTCACTCTTCAATAAAACACTTCTTTCGATGGATTGATAGCCGAGATAGCTGACCTTAAACTGATAGGCACTGCCTTTGGAAACGCTGAGCCGGTAATTACCATCAGCATCGGTAACCGCGTTAATGCTTGGATTGATGGTGATGTTCGCTCCCGGCAAAGCTGCGCCGGTTTGCTGATCGGTAACTTTCCCTGAAACGGAAAGCTGGGCCGCTGCCAGGACAGGCAACAGCAGGGCGATGAATGCCGCAAATAAATTTTTCAAAATGTGAATTAATAAAATTTGTTAAACCATCTGCACACCAGGGTTGAATGCGCAGTACACTTAACTTTTTACCTCTCCCTACGCCGGCATTACCCGGATCAGGTGTCTGTTGAAGTCATTGGTCAGTGGTCATTAGTCATCAGTCCTTAATTAGGACTATAAGACTTTCGACTCAAGACTTTGTACTTAAACAATGGGTTTGATCTCAGCCTGTCTTTCAGTTTGATCGCTCAAAGCAAGGCACCCCTTGAGAATTATGGAGCAAATATAGGATTTAAGTCCGAATTCCGATAGCTATCGAGACGAGTAAGTCCAATACACCGGGGAACTGGTGGTCTTGCGGGGAGATCACTTTAAAACAGGCGGCTCCTATGGAGCCACAAAAAACTATTTTTTATTCTATAAACAGGTTGTTCCTACGGAACTTATTGTCGTTCCAATCACTGACTCCAACGGAGTCGCCTGTTTATAGCATAAAATAAAAGAGGACAGTGGCTCCGGAGGTGCCTCCTGATGGCCTAAATTTTTAAATAAATAAAATCACAGAATATCAGTTCGCCTGGGCCTGGAAAATATCGTTTTGCCTTAGCAGGCGTACCACTTTCACAAAACGGCGTTTATAGGTACCCTCCATTGCAGTAATGGTAACGCCGTTCTCCTTGCCCGAAGTTGAATGGATAAAGGTAAGCTTGCCGCCTTCATTGCTGTACACTATCGCCACATGCCCTATGGAGTGCGGATGATAGCTTTTTGTTCCTTTAAAAAGGATGATATCGCCCTGGCGTGCGTCTTCGATACTGATCTCCCGGCCTATGTTTGCATAATCGCCCGAAGAACGCGGCACATCGGCGTTAAAGCTTTTGAACACATAACTCACAAAGCCCGAACAATCGAAACCCCGTAACGGATCGGAGGAAGCCTCACGATAAGGTATCCCGATTAACGACTGCGCGAAGTACATAAGATCATAAGATGATATGGTATCTGTAGCGCCATTGAGGTGGAATACAGGTGGCTTTACCCTAACCTTGTATGAATGCCGCATTTTACGTGAATGGGCCGTAGCGGCAAAAGCCACACATAAAAACAAAAGGACTGTCAGGGTCAGATATCTTTTCATTCGGCGACCTAATATAGTATTACATTTCGAATTTCAAATGTTCAATTTCGAATTTAATCTTTAACGGCTCAATCTTTCGCCCCTGCCTGCCGGCAGGCAGGTTTATCCTTTTTCCTTTCCCCGTAAAATACCTTTCACCTTTCCCCTCAAAACAGTACTTTTGCAAACTTTTATACCATATAGCTATGTTACAAACACATTCACGGACACATACCTGCGGCGAATTAAATATCAGCCATTTAGGTAAATACGTTACTTTATGCGGATGGGTGCAAAAATCGCGCGACCTGGGCGGGATGACCTTCATTGACGTGCGCGACCGCTATGGTTTAACCCAACTGGTGTTCAATACCGATTCGGACGCAACCTTACGTGAGAAAAGCCGCGAACTGGGTCGTGAATTTGTGATAAAAGTAAGTGGTACCGTAATAGAACGTACCAGCAAAAACAACAGGATACCAACGGGCGAGATCGAGATCGCTGTCGATTCGCTGGAGATATTAAATACCGCCAAAACCCCGCCGTTCCAGATAGAGGATGAGACCGATGGCGGCGAGGAACTGCGCGCCAAATACCGTTATTTAGATTTGCGCCGTAACCCGATACGCAACAACCTTGTCCTCCGTCACAAAATGGCGCAGGAAGTGCGCAAATATTTGGATGGGCTCGGCTTTATCGAGGTGGAAACCCCGGTGCTGATCAAGTCGACCCCGGAAGGCGCACGCGATTTCGTGGTGCCAAGCCGGATGAACCCGGGCGAGTTTTACGCCCTGCCGCAGTCGCCGCAAACCTTTAAGCAATTGCTGATGGTAAGCGGTTTCGACCGTTACTTCCAGATAGTGAAATGTTTTCGCGATGAGGACCTGCGCGCCGACCGCCAGCCTGAGTTTACGCAGATAGACTGCGAGATGGCCTTCATCACCCAGGAGGATATCCTGCATATTTTCGAGGGGTTAACGCGTCACTTGTTCAAAACCGTTAAGGGTATCGAATTTGAGAAATTCCCCCGTATGCAATATGCCGACGCGATGCGTTTGTATGGTTCCGACAAACCAGATATCCGTTTCGGGATGGAGTTTGTTGAACTGAACGATGTGGTACAGGGCAAAGGTTTCGGCTTGTTCGATAATGCCGAACTGGTTGTCGGTATCAACGCCAAAGGCTGCGCTGAATACACCCGCAAACAAATTGACGAACTGACCGACTGGCTTAAACGCCCACAAATTGGCGCCGGCGGCATGATCTATTGCCGTTACAATACCGACGGCACCTTAAAATCGTCAGTCGATAAATTTTATAATGAGGATGAACTGACCAACTGGGCGGCTGCCTTCAACGCTGAACCCGGCGACCTGATGCTGGTATTAGCCGGCCCGGCCGATAAGGTTCGCAAGCAACTGAATGAACTTCGACTGGAAATGGGCGGTCGCTTAGGTTTGCGCAATAAAGATACCTTCGCACCGCTTTGGGTGCTCGATTTTCCTTTGCTGGAGTGGGAAGAAGAATCTGGCCGTTACCACGCCATGCACCACCCGTTTACGTCGCCAAAACCGGAAGATATTGCTCTGCTGGACAGCGCCCCGGGCAATGTCCGCGCCAATGCGTACGATTTGGTGATCAACGGCACCGAAATAGGCGGCGGCTCCATCCGTATCCACGACCGAGACCTGCAGGCTTTGATGTTCAAACATCTTGGTTTTAGCAAGGAAGAGGCCCAGAAACAATTCGGCTTTTTGATGGATGCATTCGAGTTCGGCGCACCGCCGCATGGTGGCATCGCTTTCGGGTTCGACCGCCTGTGTTCCATCTTCGCCGGGCTGGATTCGATCCGCGATGTTATCGCCTTCCCGAAAAACAACTCGGGCCGCGATGTGATGATCGATACGCCGTCAACCATCCACGAGGACCAGATGAAAGAGCTGAAAATTAAGACGACCCTGTAAATTGTTACTATCTTTGTAATATGGAATCTGCGATCATATCTGGAAAATCGAAAAAAGATATTCAGCTTTTAATTACTATAGCTGAAAAGATGGGTATAAATGCCAAATTTTTAACCAAAGATGACTTGGAGGACTTCGGAATGGCCAAAGCAATAAAAGAAGGTGAAACCGGAGAATTGATTAATGCAGCTGATTTTTTGAAATCAATAAAATGATCGTCAAGATCGACAAAAGCTTTCAAAAGGATGTCAGTAAGATCAATGACGTAAAAATCAAAACTGCAATTGTCGAAACTATAAATCTTATTCAGGAATCAGAAATCCTCTCTTCTATAAATAATCTAAAAAAACTATCAGGATATAAAGACCTATATAGAATCAGATCAGGTAATTATCGGATCGGATTAAGGTTTACTTCGGAACAAGAGTTGATCTTTATTAGATTTCTCCACAGAAAAGAAGTCTATCAGCGATGGCCCTAAGTTTCCAGGTCATCAAATTGAAAATTAAGGCAACGGTGTAATTATCTGCCCGTTTTAACCGTAATCAGAAAGAAGAAACATTGAGCGCATTATTCGTATATAATTTTCTACTGAAAATCGAGTTATAAATTCACAAAAAACATCCAATGAAGAAATTAATACCCGTATTCTGTTTACTTATTCTAACTTTCTCGGCCTGTAAAAAAAGCGACAGCTTTGATCCTGCCAAACAAGCTATTGCCGACGATGGCGAGATACAGGCGTACCTGACAACTAACAACATTACAGGCGCAACTAAAGATGCCTCAGGACTTTATTACAAAGTCATCACTCCGGGCACAGGCAATTACCCCACACTTAGCTCAACCATTACGGTCAACTCAACGGGTAAGCTCCTCAACGGTACCGTTGTTGATACCGAAAACGCCCTGGTTACACCCCTAACAAACGTTATAAGAGGCTGGCAGATCGGTGTGCCGCACATCAATACCGGTGGCAGGTTGTTGCTGATCGTTCCCTCGGCATTAGGTTATGGTAATGCCACTGCTGGCGCTATCCCGAAAAATTCGGTGCTGGTATTTACTATCGACCTGCTGGGTTACAATAACTGATAACATAAAGAAAATTGAATATTACAAAAGGGCGATCCATATGATCGCCCTTTATTTTTTTATATTCGGTGAAAAATCGCTCCGGATGAAAAAACTTTGCGTTCTTATAGTTTCGATCGTGGCTCTGCAGGCATCAGCCCAAACTAATGACCTGGAAGCCATTGCCGCCAAAAAAGCCGATTCGCTTTTTAAGCAAACCGTAGCCTGGCGGCGCGACTTTCACGAGCATCCTGAATTAGGCAACCAGGAAGTACGCACTTCTGGTATTATCGCAAAATATTTGCAGTCGCTGGGGCTCGAGGTAAAAACAGGCATTGCAAAAACTGGGGTTGTCGGTATACTTAGGGGCGGTAAACCCGGACCGGTAATTGCCCTGCGTGCCGATATGGATGCTTTGCCGGTAACCGAACGTACACCTGTCCCTTTCGCATCAAAAGTAAGGTCGACCTATAACGGCCAGGAAGTTGGCGTAATGCACGCCTGCGGGCACGACTCACATATGGCTATGCTGATGACTGTCGCCGAAATATTAACCTCCATGAAGAGCCAGTTGCACGGCACGGTAAAATTTATTTTTCAGCCGGCTGAAGAAGGTGTGCCGGCAGGGGAAACCGGCGGCGGCGAAGAAATGGTGAAGGAAGGGGTATTGGAAAACCCGAAAGTCGATGTCATTTTTGGTCTTCATATATTTTCTTACATTCCCGTTGGCACACTTACTTACCGCCCGGGCGGCGTAATGGCCAGCGTGAATGACATGAAGATCATCGTGAAGGGTAAATCGGCTCATGGCGCTTATCCCTGGTTCAGCACAGACCCCATCGTAGTTTCGGCACAGATCATCAATAACCTGCAAACTATCGTCAGCCGGAATGTCAATATTACGGAGAACCCTGCCGTAGTTACCATTGGCGCTATCAACGGCGGCACACGCCACAATATTATCCCCGAAAAAGTGGAAATGGTGGGTACGCTACGCGCGCTTAGCACGGCCGACGAAAAGCTTTTGATAGAACGTGTAAAACAAATTGCTACCAAAACAGCTGAAGCCAATGGCGCGGTAGCCGACGTTGCGATACCTTTTAGCGTACACTACCCGGTAACCTATAACGACCCGGCGCTGACCGCTAAAATGCTGCCAACCCTACAGCGTACCGCAGGGCCATCAAATGCTGTGGCGGGACCGGCGGTTACAGGCGGCGAGGACTTTAGCTTTTACCAGGAAAAAGTGCCGGGATTGTTTGTGTTCCTGGGTGGCATGCCCAAAGGCGCCGACCCAAAAACTGTGGCGCCAAACCATACGCCTGATTTTTTTATAGATGAAAGCGCTTTTCCGCTGGGAGTGAAAACTTTGTGCAACCTGACGTTGGATTACATGGATATGAAAAATTAAAAAATTAGTTATATTTATCCCGCTGCTGGCATGAAACGTTTTCTGACTGTTTTATTCTCTGTTCCGTTCGCTGCGCTGGTTTTTTCACAAGCGGGGTATGCCGGTATTAAAACAACTGCGGCTCATAACGCTGTAGATTCGGCCGCAACCCGGAAAATCGTTATCGGCATCATCAATACGGTTATCAATGCGTCGGGCACATTCGATGTAAAAGCTATTTCCGATTTTTATACCCCCAATGCCCTTGTGGCCGATGAGGAGCCGCCGTTCTCATGGAACGGTCCTACTGCAGGCGTGCAATGGGTAAATACCGTTGAAAAAACCTGCAAAGATCTTAGGATCAAAAAGCTGAAAGGCCGCATGGGCCGCATCAGCGTTTACCTGCAATCGGAAGAAAGCGTGTATGTGATCGTGCCTGTCAGCTATGTTGGCGAGATCAAGGACCAGTCCTTCGAGGAAGACGGCGCATTCACCTTTGTCTTCAGGCTGGTGAACGATAAATGGCTAATTAAAAGCCAGGTGTGGGTGTCGAGGAAGGGAATGTAATTTTTCAGTTGTAAGCCATAAAACTTATCTTTACTTGTAGAGATCAGCTTCGTTTCTTTCACTCTTCGCACAGCAATGAAAAAAATTATTTTATCGCTATTCGCAATACTTTCATTATTGGGTGCATTTGGACAGGAGAAGGACCTTGGGAAAATTGCAGATAGTATAAAAAGCGAGGGCGTAGCCCTTTACAAATCCGAATGGGCGTCCTGGTACGGAACTGATATTTTTACAGAAAAATGCCAGGCAAGAAGAGCAATTGCCGGCGGATATATTTCATACGATACGGGCGAAGCTTTGGTTAACGTCTTCTTTTCAAAAGGGCCCGAGCCAAAAATTTTATCGACGATCACATTCGGCTATGGCTTTGATCCAAAGGAGTATAAATTAGACACGGCGAACAGGGATTTTTCAAATCCCGAAAAGGAACTATACACGATCAGGCAAAACGCGATAGCCAGGATCAACAAGGACACACTTTTTAAAACGTATAGCAACACCGAGCTGAACCCCGTTCCGCTTATCCGAAACGGCGTAAAAAAAGTATATGTTCTGACCGGAACCGACGCGACCGGCGTAGTGCTTTTTGGGAATGATTACCGGGTCGATTTTGATGACAACAACAATGTAACTTCAGTCAAAAAATTACACAAGGGATTGATCCCTGCCAGGTTCAGCAACGATACGTCAAAACAAACGCAGATCCAACTGGCTTCGATGCATACGCACCTGCCAAAATATGATCAATTTATCACATCAACCGACATTTGCACGCTGATGTTATATGAAAAATTCACAACCTGGAATCAATGTGTCGTCATGTCAAAAAATTACACGTCCATTTGGGATTGTAAAAGAAATCAATTGATCATTTTGACAACCGAAGCATGGAAAAAAATGAATCCGTTGAAAAATGCTCTTGAAAATAATTCACATTAATATTTCCCTTTGCCCAATCTCCTCTTTATCTGCAGCAAAAACCAATGGCGCAGCCCGACGGCCGAACTTTTGTTTAAAAACCATCCTGTTCATAAAGCACGTTCCGCCGGAACAAGCGATAAGGCGCGTATCCGTGTCAGCCAGAAATTGATTGATTGGGCCGATGTGATATTTTTCATGGAGCGCCGGCATAAGGAAATGGTCGCAGAACGTTTTGGCTTGGCCGGCAAAAAAATCATCGTTTTGGACATTGAAGATGATTACCCGTTTAACGACCCGGAGCTTATCGGCATCCTGAAATCGGCCCTGATCGACTATCTGTAGACTTTTCTTACTTTTGCGACATGGAACAAACAGAGCAAAAACAACAATTGAAACAGGTACAATTTATTTTCTGGCTAAACCTGGCCTTGGCGCTGTTTTCGTTTTCGATATTTATCAAATCTCTCAACAGCGATATCTCGTGGAAAATGATCTGTTCAGGCGCCGGCTTTGTGCTGTTGCTTGGGCTGACAACGGCTCTTTTTTTCAGGATGATGAAGCTCCGTAAGACGGTGAAGGACTGAATCCACGCACAAATATCACTGGATGTTAATATGTTAATAGATTTATATTGAATAAAACTTAAACTGCCAGTAAATTTATATTGTCAGTTAAAGTTACTTCTATTGTTTGTTTGGATTGGTTAAATTTCAGGTCAGCCGGAGCTAAAAACTCCGGCTGATTTTTTTTATCCCCTGTCTAACTTTGCCGTTCACTGACAGGGAAATCGCTTTCAAAGCAGGAGGCTCCTATGGAGCCTATAAATGTTTTATTTTTGTGCTATAAACAGGTAGTCCCTCCGGAACTATTTGGCTGTTATGACACAACTCCATTGGAGCCGCCTGTTTATAGTATAAATAAGTTCGATACGAGCCTCCTGATAATCGCTATAAATATTAAAAGTGATTTCCTTGTATTCACTACTCACTATTCACCATTCACAATTCGTAATTTTGCCGTATGAGCCAGGTAAGCGAGATCAGGTGTCCGCATTGCGGGGAATGGACCATGTGGCAGGGTCATATCGACGACCGCTGCATCAGTTGCGGCGAGTTCCTGGAGACGCGCCGTTTCTCGCTGGAAGTTGAGAAAAGGATCACCCGCGAACTGAAAAAGGACGATGATTATTTTGCCCCAAAACCTACCGACAGCCCCGAAAAAAGATGGTTCAAATCCATGTTCAATTCATTTCGCTGGGGAGTTTATTATGTGCAGCTGGCATTGTTTACCTTTATTACCATCGTTTTACTCATCATAAGCTTGCTGGCAGGCTAAACCTTTCTGAAAAAAAATGCCCTGTATTTTTTGAACTTATCAGGTTTTTTTATCGTAAATTTGATATACACCAATTATTTATTTTTATGAGCGGGGTTAGCGAAATCAAGTGCCCGCATTGCGGGGAATGGACCACCAGTCATGGTCGTCATGATGATAAGTGTGCGGGCTGCGGAGGATACCTTGAACCTCATCGTTTCTCGCGTGAGGCCGAAGTCAGGATAAAAAAAGAAAATCCGCGTAAAGCAGACTACTTTGCCATTAAGCCTTCCGACGGTCCTTTTATGCGCGAAGTAAAGGGCTTCCTGAATGCTTTTGGCTGGATCGTGTTTTATTCGGAGATAGCTTTTTATGCTTGTGTAACCGGGGTTATCCTGATACTTGGCATTATTGCCGGTTAAATGAGGACACTGCTTAATCCGTGGTTCGTTGCAGGTTGTGTTATTTGGGTTATCGTATATTCATTCCGCAGGCTGGCTCATCCTGTTCCGTGGATAAACGGCTATGTCGATGATTTTTTCGCCGTACCCGTTATTGCCAATCTGAGCCTGTGGTTCATGCGCGGTGCGGTTATACGCAGTAACTACTACGTCCTTTCCGCCTGGAAGGTCACATTCATCGTCATTTATGTTAGCCTGGTATTTGAAGTATTGCTTCCTGCATTCTCCAAAACTTATACCGGGGATTGGGTGGACGCATTGCTATATGCTATCGGCGGCGTTTTTTTTTATTTTGTGATGAACAAACCTGCTTTGAGCAAAAAGCCGAAAGCATAAAGCTGAAAGCAATGCCATGTTTCAGAGCTTTCTGCTTTAGTCTTTATGCTTTTAGCTTTTCCTATTGCACTTTCTTAAAATCATACGGGTCGTACTCTACGAAATCAGCCACTTTAACCCGCACGCTGGCAACTTTACCATTTTCGACCGTGAACGGGAACACTGCCTTGCCCAATACCGGGTCGGAAAAGGTGACATAAAAGCGGTTGCCGCCAAGCGGCTGTAGTTTAGCGTACATTTTAGGGTGATGTTCAAAACGCATCTCCAGGTCGTTGTTGGCGCCTTGGGTCACGGTCATACTGCCGTACAGGTCGTTCTCATATTTCCCGGTGTATTGTACGGCGGGCAGTTGAGGCAGCCTGTTCATCAGTACCGTATCGCGCAACATTTTATCCTTCTTCTGTTCATCAGCCTGCTGTGCCTTGAAATAAGACAGGTACTTGCTGCTGTAATCGCTGAAGGGCTTATTTAGGTAAGCATCCATAATGTCCCATTTCAGCGCCTCAAAAAATTCGTTCTGATCGGTATTCGTCAATATCACAATTCCCAGCTGATCATTAGGTAATAGCGTAACAGAGGTAAGATACCCATTTACGCCGCCGGTATGCATTACCACTTTATGGTTGTTGTAGTACTGCAGCGCCCAACCCAGTCCATACAGCAGGTAGCTTGAGCTACCGTCGGGATTGGTTGTGGTACCTACCACGTCCTGCGGCTGGCGCGTCGCCTCTATCGCTGCGGCGGGTATCACCTGGCGCGGCCCAACCTTGCCGTTGTTCAGCAGCGCCATTACCCATTTGCTCATATCGTTTACTGACGAACTGATGGCACCCGCCGGTGCCAGGCCATCTATCTGCGCATAGGATATTGCCTTTAACTGCCCGTTAACCAGCGTATGCGGTACCGTGCGGTTTATCGATCGCATGATATCGGCGCTGAGCGCAACCGTATTGCCCATGCCCAGCGGCGCGAATATGTTTTCCCTTAAATAAGTTTCCCAGGGTTTACCAGTAACCACGGGTATGATCTGGCCGGCAGTTAAAAAAGCCGAATTGGTATACCCCCAGGTTGTGCGGAAGGGATAAATAGCTTTCACATGGCTCATTTTTTCCATCACCTGCTCGCGTGTAAGGTCGGTGTTGTAAAATGTAAAATCACCCTGGAAAGTGCGAAAGCCTATGCGGTGGCACAGCAGGTCGCGGATGACGGCCTCCTGGCTTGCAAACTGGTTATCCAGTTTCCACTGCGGCAGGTATTTATTCACCTTATCATCCAGCGAAAGTTTTCCCTGTACTTGTAGCATGGCCAGGGCAGTTGCTGTAAACGCCTTGGTATTGCTGCCGATCATGAACAGCGTATTTTCGTCCACCCTGTTGTTCAGGCCAAGCTCCTTAATGCCATAGCCCTTCATTTTTATCACTTTGCCGTCTTTAACTATGCAAATAGCCGCACCTGGTATCCGCCAGTTGGTAAGCGCTTTGTTGATATAAGTATCCAGGCTATCGCTGATGAACTTACTGCGGTCGGCATGCTGTGCACTGGCGGCTGATGTAACGATAATAATACCTGCGAGCAGGATCCATAGTTTTTTCATAACAGATGATTAATTTGCGGCGTGTTAAATTACTAATTTAACCGAAAAATTATTCTCAAATTAACTGAACTATTAAATCAAATTAAATGAAAACCAGGTTTTATTATCCCGGAGCGGCTTTCGTGGCGCTTGCCATGTTGCTGTTTTTTGGCGGCGAAGCAAGAGCCCAGCGGGGCGGCATCAACTGGGCCAAAGACGGTTACCAGTATTATCGGGCCGGCCGCGACGGCGGCATCGATGAGTTTGATACCCGCGATTCGGCCAAAAAAACGACAGTCATTACCAAAGAGATGCTTACCCCGGCAGGGAAGCCGGCACTTACCGTAAGCGGCTTTAGTTTTACCGACGACGGCAGCAAAGTATTGATCTTCACCAACACTAAACGGGTATGGCGCTATAATACCCGCGGCGATTATTGGGTGTACGACATCAACGCCAAAACACTGAAACAGTTAGGCATCGGCAAGCCCGAATCATCATTGATGTTTGCCAAAATTTCGCCCGATGGCAGCAAAGCTGCCTATGTAAGCGAGCATAATCTTTACGTCGAGGATCTCGCATCAGGCAGTATTAAACCCCTGACTACCGACGGCACATCGCGGTTGATCAACGGCACATTCGACTGGGCCTACGAGGAAGAATTTGATTGCCGCGACGGCTTTCGCTGGTCGCCCGACAGCAGGCTGATAGCCTACTGGCAGATAGATGCCCGTAAGATCAAAAATTACCTGATGCTGAACACAACAGATTCTATCTATCCCTTCACCGTACCGGTTGAATACCCGGTGGCGGGCGAGGACCCAAGTTCGGCTAAGGTGGGTGTGGTGGATATCAGCTCCGCATCAACCAAATGGATCGATGTTCCGGGCGACAATGTGCAGCATTACATCCCGCGTATGGAATGGACCACCAATTCCAACGAGATCATCCTGGAGCAGCTGAACCGCGCGCAGAATGAAAGCCGGATCTTCGTTGGAAACGTTTCGAACGGCACTACGCATCTGATACATACAGAAACCGATAAAGCCTGGATAGACGGGAAATCACGCTGGAACGGGGGCAACCCCGTTGGCTGGGATTGGCTGAAAGACGGAAAATCGTTTATCTGGGTTAGTGAAAAAGACGGCTGGCGTCATATCTACCGCATTACCACTGAGGGTAAGGAAAGCCTGATCACCAAAGGCGACTATGATATGATCAGCCTGAACTGTGTTGACGAAAAGGACGGTTTTGTGTATTTCACTGCTTCGCCCGAAAATGCCACCCAGGCCTATCTTTACAGGGTAAAGCTGAACGGTTCGAGCAAAAAACCCGAAATGGTTACCCCTGCCGGGTTGCCGGGTACGCATAGCTATACCATATCGCCAAACGGTAAGATAGCGATGCATATTTTCTCTAACAGCTATACCCCATACCAAAACGAGGTGGTTAGCCTGCCGGATAACAAACACATTAGCGGCACTGTACCTCATTTGAACACCGACGCCAAAAACAAACCGGTATTCTTTAAAGTAAAAACTGAGGACGGGATCGAAATGGACGGCTGGATGGTAAAACCGACCAACTTCGATTCGACCAAAAAATACCCGGTAGTATTCACGGTTTACGCAGAACCTGCCGGGCAAACGGTTGTCGACCGCTACGGTGTTGGCCGTAACGGCTTGTACGTTGGCAATATGACCGATGACGGGTATATTTACATGGCCATTGAAGGCCGTGGTGCCCCGGCCCCTAAAGGCGCTGCCTGGCGCAAGGCGATCTATAAAAATATTGGCATCATCAACATTCGCGACCAGGCCATGGGCGCAAAGGAAATATTAAAATGGCCATTTGTTGATTCTTCCCGGATTGCGGTACATGGCTGGAGCGGCGGCGGCTCAACGACCCTTAACCTGCTTTTCCAATACCCGGATATTTATAAAACCGGTATTGCCGTGGCAGCGGTGGGTTGGCAATTATCATACGACAACATTTACCAGGAACGTTATATGGGCGTGCCGACAGACGAAGCGGGCCGCGAACCATTTATCAAAGGCTCCCCGGTAACCTACGCCAAAAACCTGCGCGGGAATTTGCTATACATCCACGGAACGGGAGACGATAATGTGCATTATCGTAACGCGGAGTTACTGATCAACGAACTGGTAAAATACAACCGGCAATTCCAGCTGATGTCGTACCCTAACCGCACGCACGGGATATTTGAAGGGCCGGGTACAACCCTGCACCTGCACACACTGTTTACGCAATACCTGAAGGAGCATTGCCCCCCGGGAGGAAGATAAGTTGACGAAATATCGAATAATGTATAGAAAAGGCCCCGGAAGGGGCTTTTTCATTGGATATGGTTTGGGTTCCCTTTTAAAAAGGAAGATCATCTGCCGAAGCAATGGAGCCGCTGACATCTTTATCAGGCTGGCTTTTCCCGGCTTGGCGCGGTGGCCCTTCCTGCTCAAAATCGCTTTTACGTCCAAGCATGGTAAAGTTCTCGGCCACAACTTCGGTTGTATATTTTTTAACGCCTTCTTTGTCTTCGAACGAACGTGTCCTAAGCTTTCCTTCAATATACACCAATTTACCCTTTTGGAGGTATTTGGTGGCCAGCTCGGCAAGGCCGCGCCACATCACAATGTTATGCCATTCGGTTTGTTCAACCTTCTGGCCGTCTTTGTTAAATGTTTCTGAAGTTGCTAATGGGAAACTGGTTACTGATACGCCGCCTTCTAAATATCTCAGTTCAGGGTCTTTTCCTAAGTGACCGATCAGGATCACCTTGTTTATTCCGGACATGTTGTAAATTAATATAAAAATTAATTTACAAATTAAAAAAATTATTTAGAAATAAAAAAATGATTTTTGGCATAGCCATGTTTTTTAAGTTTTTTATTCCGGTACGGAGCCACCCCGACTGATATTTTATTTCTCCCCCTGCGGGTTCTATTTGAATAAACTGGGCATGAATATGCTGATGGGTCAGTATGTGTTTCTTCGGTCTGGACGCACCGACCATAACAATATTTTTACCAAAAGCCGCTGCCGTTGCCGGCATATTCATAATTTCCTGCGGTGTCAGATAACCGGCGGTCTCTATCAGCGGCAGGTCGTACATGTTTGCCCAAATGTCTTCCTCGCCCCGCTTGTTCATCAGTAAAGTATCGCCGTCGGTTATTAAAAAATAATTGAAGAAACGCTCGCGTATTTTCACTGTCTTCAATTTTTGAGGCAGGATCGACACTTTATTATGCTGCAAGGCATAACATCCATTTCGCAGCGGACAAACGGCGCAATCCGGGTTTTTCGGCTTGCAAAGCATCGCCCCAAACTCCATTACGGCCTGGTTATGCAAACCGGCATGGTCTTTATCCAAAACTTCGTCGGCCACCTGCTGGAAAAGCTTCTTTCCCTTGTTCGAGTTGATGGGTTCCTCAATGCCAAAGTATCGCGCCAGTACGCGGTAAACGTTACCGTCTACAACGGCCCTCGGCTCGTCCGAGGAAAAGGAGGATATAGCGGCGGCGGTATAACCGCCTATACCTTTTAGTTTGATCAGCTCGGTATAGGCCACCGGGAATTCACCTCCATACTGCCCAACAACCTGCCGGGCTGTTTTGAGCATATTCCTCCCCCGCGAATAGTAGCCGAGCCCCTGCCATAGCTTTAGTATCTCATCTTCGTGTGCCGCTGCGAAAGATATTACATCCGGATATTTTTCCAGGAAACGATAAAAATAGGGCATGCCCTGCTCCACGCGGGTCTGTTGTAAAATAATTTCGGAAAGCCATATCACATAGGCGTTTGCAGTATCGCGCCAGGGTAAAGCGCGTTTATTTTTTTGGTACCATTGAACCAGTTCGGCAGAAAAATCCATCCCTCAAATGTAATTGGATGGCAGCGAATTGTACCAAAAATGTAACGTTTACGTTTAAAATGCGGTCAGGGCAAAAAAAATCCGTTAATTATTTCAATCTTTGGTTATAAACCAATACTTTTGCAACCCCAAAACAGTTAAGTATTTACAAAAATTAATAAAGAAAATCTGATATGACTAAGGCAGAAATTATAGCTGAGATCTCATCGAAAACAGGTATCGAGAAAGTTGACGTTCAAGAAACTGTAGAGGCATTCTTCAAAGTTGTTAAATCGTCGATGGTAAGTGGCGAGAATGTGTACGTTAGGGGCTTCGGCAGCTTCGTAGTAAAAAAGAGGGCAAAAAAGACCGCCCGCAATATTTCAAAAAATACGGCTATAATTATTCCTGAACATTTCGTTCCAAGCTTTAAGCCTGCAAAAACCTTTGTTGACAAGGTAAAATCAGGTAACAAAAAAGCTGCAAAGTAATCATTAAAGCATGAACCTGAAGCAAATAGTCGTTATAGTAGCAGTTGTTATTATCACGGCTTATTTGTATTTGCAGCCCGTAAAAGGGTTGATAAAACACGACGCTGCCAAACCTGAGCGGGGTGTGGCGGCCGGTTCACGCCCTCCGGTACCAAAAGTAACGGTTGAACAGGTATCAGAGCAGGGAAAAGCGGCTATCGGGGCCGCCCTGGCTGCAACGATAAACGACCTGGAAGGGCAACTGAAAAACGCTTCGTCAGACGCCGATAAGCTAGACCTTCAGAAAAAATTGGCTAAACAATGGGATGATGACAATCAGCCCGCCCCTTCGGCCTTTTATTACCTGGAGGTAGCAAGGAGCGAGAATAAATTTGACGATTGGGTAAACGCAGGCAACCGCTTTAACGATGCCAGCAAACTAACCCAGGATACCACGGTGCAGCCTGCTTTTATAGCAAATGCCATTGAAGCGTTTGAAAATGCTACAAAGATGAGACCGGATAACCTGGACGCCGAGACCGGCCTTGGTGTAGCGTATGCCAACCAGGCCCTGGCAGGAATGATGGACGCAACAGGTGGTCCGCCAAAGGGTATCATGATACTGCTTGATGTGGTAAAAAAGGACCCTGGTAATTATAAGGCCAATTTAAACCTTGGCCAGTTTGCGGTACAGTCGCGGCAGTTTGACAAGGCTGTAACCCGGTTTAAAACAGCGATAGCGAATGCATCGCCAAAAGACAACATAGTGGAACCTTACTTTTTCCTTGCGGAAAGCTACAAGCAGCTTGGGATGAAAAAGGAAGCCATTGAAGCTTATGAAAAATGTAAGCAAATGATCCCCGACCCGGTTATTGGTCAAAAGATCGAACAGTATATAAAGGAACTAAAAAATTAAAATTCACATTTAAAAAATTATTACTATGCCAAGCGGTAAAAAACGTAAAAGACACAAAATGGCTACTCATAAACGTAAAAAACGTTTAAGAAAAAACAGGCACAAGAAGAAATAAGTTGCCCGGGTAACCTTTTACTGCTAAGGCAGTAAAAGTACCTTGTATTGTTTTACCACTTAATAAGCGGCTGATTTTGGCCGCTTTAGAAATGGAGTAGCAGTTGATAAAAGAATTAATTATCGATTCGACCCCGAACGGGGCTACCATTGCGTTATTACAGGACAAACAACTTGTAGAGCTTCACAAAGAACAGGTAACTAATAATTACACTGTTGGCGATATTTACCTCGGCCGGATCAAAAAGATCATGCCAGGGTTAAATGCGGCCTTTGTGGATGTCGGCTACGAGAAGGATGCCTTTTTGCACTATCTTGATCTGGGCCCGCAGGTACAAAGCCTGTTAAAGCTGACCAAGCAGGTGCGCAGTGGCGGTTATCAGTCCAAACTGCTCGATAACTTTAAGCTGGAACAGGACATCAGTAAATCGGGGAAAATATCCGAGGTGTTCACCAAAGGCCAGCTTGTTCCGGTACAGATAGCCAAGGAGCCGATCTCGACCAAAGGACCGCGTTTAAGTTCCGATCTTTCCATAGCCGGGCGCTACGTGGTGCTTGTGCCGTTTTCGGAAACCATATCCATCTCTAAAAAGATAAAAAGCAATACGGAGCGTACCCGCCTTCGCAAGATAGTCGAAAGCATCAAGCCGAAGCATTTCGGGGTTATCATCCGCACCGTTTCTGAAGGCAAGGGCGTATCCGAAATGCAGTCAGATCTGCTGGACTTGATCTCGAAATGGGAAACTTTCATTACCCGCCTGCCTTCCATCGAGCCTGCAAAAAAAGCTTTGGGCGAGATAGACCGTACTTCGACATTACTGCGCGACATCCTTAACCCCGATTTTCAGCATATTTATGTGAACGACAATGCCATTTACGAGGAAATACGCTCGTATGTGCACCAAATATCACCTGATTTGGAAAATATAGTACGCCTGCATAAGCATAAGGAGCCCATTTTTGAGCACTACGGTGTAGATAAACAGATCAAGGGAGCTTTCGGAAAAACGGTTAACCTGGCCGGTGGCGCTTACCTGGTTATCGAACATACCGAGGCTCTGCACGTTATCGACGTAAATAGCGGCAACCGTACCGCCAATAAGGAGAACCAGGAAGAAAATGCCTTCCAGGTAAATAAAGAGGCTGCTAAAGAAATAGCCCGCCAACTAAGACTGCGCGATATGGGCGGTATCGTGGTGATCGACTTTATCGACATGCACAAACCGACCAACCGTAAGGACCTGTTCGATTTCCTGCGCACCGAAATGTCGCACGACAGGGCCAAACACACCATTCTGCCGCCAAGTAAATTCGGTTTGGTGCAAATAACCCGCCAGCGTGTTCGTCCTGAGATGAATATCGTCACCAGCGAAGTTTGCCCAACCTGTAACGGAACCGGTTCAATTCGCCCTACCATCTTGTTGCTTGACGATATCGAGAACAACTTCAACTATATCCTGGTTGAACAGAACGAAAAAAGCATTACGCTTTGCGTGCACCCGTACATTGAGGCATATATCAAACAGGGTCTGTTCAACCGTCAGTGGAAATGGTATTTCAAGTACGGCCAGTGGATCAAGGTAAAAAGCAATCCCGCCTACCAGATAACCGAGTTCCATTTCTTCTCGAGTAAGGACGAAGAGATCAAGCTGTAAATTTCGAATGTGCAGATTTCAGATTTGCATATGCTCGGGAGGGTATCTGCACATCTGTTTTTAAACACATTTTGGATTCGCCATCTGCACCATCGGTGCAAAATGCCGGTAGAAAATTATACCAGATTCAATAGCATGCCGTAGGTATGCAGCTCTCGTTTCGTACCTACGGCACGAATTATTTCAATTTTATATTTCTACCGGCGTTTAACCCTGATGGCGTTTAGCCTAAGTTAGTAAAACATTATTTCACCTTCAGCAACAAGCTTAACTGGTCCGGATTCATCTTTCTTACCAGATTGTCATTTACAACAACCGTTAATGCTTCGTCCCGATATTCGTAGTTTACCAGGTTTTCTATCGTGTTGATTTGATTCAGTATATCACATAATACGGAATCAAACTCTAATCTTTTGACTGCGTTTATTTTAAATTCCATTTTTTTTATGATTGAACGACCAAACAATATTACTAAAAATATTAGTAAATATTAATCGCTATTTTAAAATTAATCTGCACATTTGCATATCTGCACATTTACGCATTAGAACATTGGCCAAAACTAAAGTTGCTTATTTCTGCCAGAGCTGTGGCTTCGAATCGCCTAAATG
Source organism: Mucilaginibacter ginsenosidivorans (assembly GCF_007971025.1). Taxonomy (NCBI): domain Bacteria; kingdom Pseudomonadati; phylum Bacteroidota; class Sphingobacteriia; order Sphingobacteriales; family Sphingobacteriaceae; genus Mucilaginibacter; species Mucilaginibacter ginsenosidivorans. The sequence continues at coordinate 541,769 of NZ_CP042436.1, forward strand.
GCTGGGTAAATGCCCGTCGTGCCAGCACTGGAACACCTTTGCCGAAGAAATAATTGAGAAGGAAAACAAATCCATCCCCAATTGGAAAACACCTTCCACTTCCATGCAGCGTGCCAATAAACCCATACAGGTATCCGATATCAGTTTTGACGAAGATCAGCGGATACTCACGCCCGACAACGAGTTTAACCGCGTACTGGGTGGCGGTATTGTAGCCGGTTCGTTGGTATTGATAGGCGGCGAACCGGGCATCGGTAAATCGACCCTGATGCTGCAACTGGCGCTGAATATGCCATCCATGAAAGTGCTTTATGTGTCGGGCGAAGAAAGTGAGCGGCAGATCAAAATGCGGGCGGAACGATTGGTGCAGTCAGAAGTCAGAAGTCGGAAGTCAGAAGTCGATAACGTCAAATCCGAAATTGAAAATTCGAAATTCGAAATAGGATCAGAATGTTATATATTAACCGAAACATCTACCCAAAATATATTCAAGCAGATAGAACAACTGGAACCTGATATGGTGGTTATCGATTCGATACAGACGCTGTATTCTTCCCATATCGAATCGACACCCGGGAGCGTGTCGCAGGTACGGGAATGTACCGCCGAATTGCTTCGTTTTGCCAAAGAATCGGGCACGCCGGTATTCCTGATCGGGCACATCACGAAGGACGGCATGATAGCCGGACCAAAAATACTGGAGCACATGGTAGATACCGTTCTGCAATTCGAGGGCGACAGGCACCATGTTTACCGTATCCTGCGCGCTGTGAAAAACCGTTTCGGTTCGGCATCCGAACTGGGTATTTATGAAATGCTGGGCGAAGGCCTGCGCGAAGTATCCAACCCATCAGAGATATTGCTCTCGCAGCGCGACGAGCCATTGAGCGGCATCACCATTTCGGCTACGCTGGAAGGAATGCGGCCGATGCTGATAGAAACGCAGGCATTGGTTAGTACGTCAGCCTATGGCACCCCTCAGCGTACCGCTACGGGCTTTGATACCAAGCGCATGAACATGTTGCTAGCTGTGCTCGAAAAGCGTTGCGGCTTCAAATTGGGGGGTAAGGACGTCTTTTTGAATATCACAGGCGGTATCAGTGTGGAGGACCCTGCCATCGACCTCGGCCTGGCCGCGGCTATCATCTCGTCGCACGAGGATATCCCTATCCCCTTCAAAACTTGCTTTGCGGGCGAGATCGGCTTATCGGGCGAGGTACGAGCGGTGAACCGTATCGAACAGCGTATTGCCGAGGCCCAAAAGCTTGGCTTCGAGCAGATATTTATTTCGAAATACAACCTGGAATCGGGCGGACAAAATAAAAAGCGCATCGATTTGACGCGCTACAATATTGCCGTTAAAACTGTAGGCAGTATTGAGGAGGTCTTCAGCGCATTATTTGGCTGACCGGACTCTTTTATCCTTAATCGCTTACAACAATTACCACCTTACGTATCCGGTTATTATTCTGATCGGCCACATAAATGTCGCCTGCGGTATTTACGGCAATTCCCCGCGGCGCATTGAACTTCGCATCGGTTCCCGATCCATCGGCATAACCAAACACCGCCGAGGCACCTGCAAGGTAATACAGCGTCCGCGCCGCTGTCAGTTCGATAATGCGGCCAGCAGCGTCCGAGATAAATAAATTCCCGGCACCGTCGATACATAGCGCCGCAGCATCGCCTATCAATGCCGATTGGCCCGGGCCACCGGCTATGGTAGTTATAACTCCCGCCGGCGTTATCTGCCTAATGGCGCTGTTACCGCCGTCGGCAACGTAGATATTACCCTGGGCATCAAGAACAACCCCTACAGGCTTTTTGAACGCACCATAAACGCTGTTAGAAACATCAACCGTTGTATTAACATAGCCCGCGGTAGTGATACCCGCAACGCGGCTCACTACCCCAGCAGCTGTTATCTTGCGTATCATATTATTATTGCGGTCGGCAACATACAGGTTTCCCTGCCCGTCAAGCGCCACGCCGCTCGGTCCGCTAAATGCCGCTACATTAATAGCCGCGCCATCCACATACGCGGCAGTGCCGTTGCCTGCATAAGTGCTTACCGCCCCGTCAGCGGTTATTTTGCGTATCACATTGTTGCCGTAGTCGGCCACATAAATATTGCCCTGCCCGTCCACGGTTAAACCAGCCGGGGCGTAAAACTCGGCGCTGGCTCCATCGGCACTGTCAACATACCCGGCGGTCCCGTTGCCTGCAATGGTGGTAACCGTTCCATCGGCGGCAATTTTGCGGATACGGTTATTGAAAGAATCCGATATATAAATATTACCCGCGGCGTCCATAGCAAGCCCCTGCGGGTTGCTGAATTCGGCCCCGGTGCCGTTTCCGTCCAGGTAACCCCCTGTTCCATCGCCGGCGAAAGTTGTTACGGTACCCGATACAGCCGATATGGTAGTACTGGTGGTAAAACTTACTACCGCGCCGTAGGCTGTACCATACAAATTTGTTGCATATGCGCGTACGTAGTAGGTGGTGCCGGGTGTAAGGCCGGTAAGGTTGCTTGTAAATGAATAACTGGTGTATATTAAAGCCTCGCTGGTTTTGGTATCTGCAATAGTTGGAGTATGGTTCGTGGAACTGTAGCAAACGCCGTTGGCGCTAAGTGCCGCCCCGCCGATAGACGAAATGGTACCGCCGCTTTGTGCCGAGGTTGCCGTGACATCCAGTATAACATCCTGGGTGGTCAATGTAGGCGCACTGGTATCCGTAGTTGATTTTTTCTTACATCCGCTGCTCAAGAATGCCGCGAAGGAGATAAAAAGTATAAGCGATAGTAGGGGTTTTTTCATTTAATAAATTTTCTTTTGTAATGCACTGCGCTTAAGCCTGATTGCTTTGGCGACCTTCGCGAATTTCCCGCAAACTTAACCAAAACGGCCTAATTATTAACAGATTTCAATAGTAGTTTAAAAAAGTTACTTAATAAACCCATTTAACAAATATTAACAATAAGCCAATTAAGGTAAAACCATAAAAAATATCCGTTGTTGTTTACAGATAACTATACGATGAAAACATTCAGTTTATTACTTGCTTTACTATTTTCTGTTTCTGCATTCGCCCAGGATCATAAAGCGCCTGCACATGGCACCATTTACGGCGCCAAACCCGATACTACGGGTGTGGTACCCGCAAGCAGGGTGGAGGGCTTTATGGCTCAAAAGACACGTATCAGCGTGGCCGTGCGCGGCAAGGTGCTGGCTGTTAAAAACGGGAAATTTATTATAGATGGCGGAAAGGGGAAAACCATAGTCTCTCATTTTTCCACCGCCGGCGTAAAAATACCGGCTTCACTTGCCGGTAAAACCGTGGTAATGGACGTTATAGCTCAAAAACTATTTATAGCTGACGACCTGCAACACTTTGCCGGCGATACGGTAAAGGGCAAAAAACAGCACGACGTAAAAACCGCCCCGAAACGCCGGCTCACCTTTGAAGTTAAGGGAATGATGGTGGATTAATTCCTGATTGAGAATTAATGCCTTTGCAGAACGACCGGTTGAAGCCGAAGGTCTTTTTCTAAAAGCTCGCGTACTTTCTGCTCAACTTCATTTTTATTTATCGTACATGCGTGGCGGCTTTCCCGGCATATCTTGTTTGCCATATCGCCTACGGTTTTCAGGTGAATTTCTTTCCCAAATTTCCCCGCCAGTTTTAACCCTGCAAGCGATGCCAGAATTCCTGCTGCAGCTATCTGCCAGTTATAAAATAGCCCGGCGACGGATGCCAGTAACAAGAGCGAGAACAGCGTTATCACCCATTGTTTTGGCTTTAGTATTTTGGTGTCGAAACCCAGGTCCTGCTCTATCTCAGCGATCACCTGCAAACGGGTTTCGCGTGGGAATAACTTTGACAACCTGGTATGAGGCGTTATGCTGCACTTATCTATATGAGTTATAGCTGAGATCGAATTCCGCAATTGGTAAAACGAGTGCTGTGTTGTGCAATTATCAGCATGACCCTGGTTGATTTTGCTGACTATCAAATCGCAAAGGCCGCCGAATGTCTTCACATTCTTCAAACCTTCGTTATCAAACTCAATATTAAATGATCTTTGGATCTTCAATAGAACGCCTTCAAGATACTCGGGGTCGGCGTTTTTAAAATTAAAAAATTCCTTATCCATGCTACACTTAGTGCCTGTAATACGACACTTTCTATGCCAATGTTTAAATTATTTACTCAGGTACATTGATTTCTCTTTATACAGGTGCCTGAAGTAAGGGTCCTCCAGGTCTGGTATAAAGCGGATAGCTTCGCCCGTCGATTTCATTTCGGGGCCCAGCTCCTTATTTACTTCGGGGAACTTATCGAACGAGAATACCGGTTCTTTGATGGCAAAGCCCTTTAATTTCCGTTCTATGGTAAAGTCTTTCAATTTATTCACACCCAGCATAATCTTCGCCGCTATATTGATATAAGGCACATCGTAAGCTTTTGCGATGAAGGGCACCGTGCGTGATGCGCGCGGGTTAGCCTCTATCACATATACCTTTTCATCCTTAATGGCAAACTGAATATTCAGCAGGCCACGTACATTTAACGCACGTGCGATCTTTTCAGTATGCTGTTCCATCTGGCGGATAACATTTTCTGATAAGTTGAACGGCGGCAACACCGCGCTCGAGTCGCCCGAATGTATACCTGCAGGCTCAATGTGTTCCATCAGGCCAATGATATGCACATCCTCGCCATCGTGGATGGAATCCGATTCCGCTTCTTCTGCGCGATCGAGGAAGTGGTCGATCAGCACACGGTTGCCCGGCAAATTCTTCAACAGCCCGACTACCGCTTTTTCCAGGTCCTCGTCGTTTATTACGATGCTCATTCCCTGGCCGCCCAGTACGTAACTTGGCCGCACCAGTACCGGGTAGCCCACTTTGTGCGCCACTTCTATTGCTTCTTCTGCATTTTCGGCTACGCCATATTTGGGGTAAGGGATATCCAGGTCCTTTAACAGGTCGGAGAAACGCCCCCTGTCCTCGGCAATATCCATATTGTCGAAAGATGTGCCGATGATCTTAATACCGTGCTCGTGTAGTTTCTCGGCCATTTTCAAAGCCGTTTGGCCACCCAACTGAACGATAACGCCTTCGGGCTTTTCCATCTCGATGATCTCGCGCACATGCTCCCAGAAAACAGGCTCGAAGTATAGCTTATCGGCCATGTTAAAATCTGTTGACACTGTCTCTGGGTTACAGTTGATCATGATGGCTTCGTAGCCCGATTCTTTGGCGGCCAGCAAACCATGCACGCAGCTATAATCGAATTCGATACCCTGCCCGATACGGTTGGGGCCCGATCCCAATACAATTATTTTCTTTTTGTCCGATACTTTGGATTCGTTCTCGCCTTCGTAGGTGGAGTAATAATATGGCGTTTTAGCAGGGAACTCGGCAGCACAGGTATCCACCATCTTATAAACCCGGCGAATGCCCAGGCCCACACGACGCTGGTAAACTTCTTCTTCGGTTACATTGGTTAAGATATGTGCTATCTGCGCATCCGAAAATCCTTTTTGTTTCAGGGTGAAGAAGAACTCGGTTGGTATATTGATTAAGGAGTAGCGTCTTAATTCTATTTCGAGGTTGACGATCTCCTGCACCTGGTTCAAAAACCAGCGGTCAATCTTGGTTGCCTTCCGTACCGATTCTATCGGCACGCCCAGGCTCAGGGCATCATAAATATGGAAGAGCCTGTCCCAGCTCGGGTTCTCCAGGCTGTGCATGATCTCCTCCAGGTTGCGGCTCTGGCGTCCGTCGGCGCCTAAACCGGCGCGCCCTATCTCCAGGCTCTGGCAGGCTTTCTGCAAAGCTTCAATAAAGCTGCGGCCTATGCCCATTACCTCTCCTACCGATTTCATCTGCAGGCCAAGGTATTTATTGGCGCCTTTGAATTTGTCAAAATTCCACCGCGGTATCTTTACTATCACATAGTCCAAAGTCGGTTCAAAATAAGCCGAGGTGGTTTTGGTGATCTGGTTTTCTATTTCATCAAGGTTATAACCTATAGCAAGTTTAGCAGCAATTTTAGCAATTGGGTATCCAGTAGCTTTTGACGCCAGGGCAGATGACCGCGACACACGCGGGTTGATCTCGATTGCAATTATAGCCTCATCAGCAGGGTTAACGGCAAACTGAACATTACACCCGCCGGCAAAATTGCCTATAGCGCGCATCATTTTAATGGCCTGGTTGCGCATATCCTGGTAGCATCGGTCGCTCAGGGTCATTGGCGGGGCCACGGTTATCGAGTCGCCGGTGTGGATACCCATCGGGTCAAAGTTTTCGATGGCACAAATAATGATCACATTATCCCTGCTGTCGCGCAGCAATTCAAGCTCAAATTCTTTCCAGCCTATTACCGCCTGCTCCACTAACACTTCGTGTGTTGGCGATGCCTGCAGGCCGCGGCTCAACGCAGCGTCAAATTCTTCTTTCTTATGCACAAAACCGCCGCCGGTACCGCCCAGTGTATAGCTCGGCCTGATTACCAGGGGGAAGCCTATTTCCTGCGCGGCTTCTTTGCCTTCCAAAAACGAGTTGGCGATCTTTGAGCTGGCCACACCTATGCCTATATCCACCATTAATTGGCGGAACGCCTCCCGGTTCTCTGTCTTTTCTATCGCAGCAGTGTCGACTCCGACAACTTTTACATTGTATTTTTCCCAAATACCGCGTTCCTCCGCCTCTTTGCAAAGGTTCAGAGCTGTTTGGCCGCCCATTGTTGGCAATACCGCGTCAATGTGTCGTACCTGCAGTATTTTCTCGATACTATCACAGTTTAACGGCCACAGGTACACATGGTCGGCAATAACTTTATCCGTCATAATAGTAGCAGGGTTGCTGTTGATGATGGATACTTCGATACCTTCCTCTTTTAGCGAAAGGGCCGCCTGCGAACCTGAATAATCGAACTCACATGCCTGGCCAATAATAATGGGACCAGAACCAATAATTAAAACGGATTTGATGGAGGTGTCTTTGGGCATAGTCTTTTTTGAAGCTTATGGTTCATGGTTGATGATTCATGGTATACCCGGGTGGGTTATGCGCTATGATCCATTAACTATGAACGATTTATCTATGCGCTGAAAGCGAAAAACCCGACTTCAGCGTCGGGATGCAAAGATAGGATTTATGAAGCACTTAGGGATGGATTTTTTTAAAATTTAATTCCTGCCATTTGTGAGTTAAATCATAGCAATGTAAATACAGATTTTTTATATTTACCATACTGCTTAAGGGCAGTTTAATACCCGGAATGATGAGAAGATATTTAATACCAGTTGTTTCCCTTGCAATTTTGGTTGGCGGATGCGCCATGTACCAATCCATTATCAAATCGTCTTTTCCCTATACCAGCTCGCTTACAGTAGTATCATCCGCACAACCGGGCAACGAATATTCAGCTGTCAATATTGCCAACAGTTTCGACCAGAATTTCAGCAAAAGCGGTAACAATGCCGACAGGATAACCCTGGTACGCGTGATATCGGCCAAACTACGGTCAGACGACCCTACTGATTACAACATAGGTAATCTTTCGATGGTAAAAATATTCTTGTCGAAGGATGACGGCACTGACGAAATGCAGGTGGCTCAGCGTAAGGATATCACGGCTAACGCAGGGAACGAGATCACGCTTGATATAGACAATTCGAAATTCCTTGATCAGCTTGTTCGCGAACCTAATATAAAGGTACGGATGGTTTATACAGTTCGTAAAGCTTTCAACAGGGACGTGAGCCTGCACGTGATACTGGACCTTAGCGCTTATCCAAACCCTAAAACGAATTGACTTAATTAGTCCGACAGGGAAAAACCAATTGGAATTTGATAACGAACCCGGACAGGTCTGCCATATCGGATTCCAGGCACCCACGGCGGGGACGCTTTCATCACCCTGAGCGCCTCGGCGTCTATGTTGGGGCTGACCGTGTTTATTAATTTGATCCCGGTTACTTTGCCGTCTTTTTCTACCGTAAACGACATCAGGATAGTCCCCTGGACATTATGCTCACGCTCGTAATCGGGATAGCGTATCTTTTTTGAAAGATATTTGTAAAAAACGTTTAACCCTCCGGGGTATGCCGGGGCTATCGATCTTGCTATTGTATAAGTATTCACCTCACCTTTTTCATTGCTGAAAGTCCCGCTTATCAGCATGCCATTCTCATACTTTTCTTCAAAATGGGATTTCCCTTTGTCATCCACCCCGGTACAGACACCATCCCGTCTCCCATTCTTTAACGAACCCGTTTCAATTACTGTTTTAAAAGCAGTATCGTCGTACAGTTTAAAAGTACCGCTGCCATCGGTTGCCAACGCCACTCCGGTCGAATCGTAGCAGGCTTCAATCAGGTAATCCTCAAATGCGCGCGATTCCCTGTCTGATGTCGCCTGGTGCTTCAATACCAGGTAGGGTTTGCCGCTCGGAAAAAATTGAAATTCGTCGTCAACGACAGTCATGTTCCTATAATTCAAAACCCTCTTTTTTATACCCGATTTGAAAAATTCCAACTTCAGGCCCTCGAAATGAGGCGGATCAATTGTTGATGATTTGCCAAGCGCTTTCCTTTTGTTGTTAAGATAAAATTCCGCAACATTGTAAAGTGTCGATCCCGAATCGGGTTCAGTTACCGCACGAATATAATCGGCACTGTCCCTGGTCGACACATAGCGCCCGTCATTTTTCAGGAAATACACATTCATCTTCACCTGGGCCGAACAAAACCCGGTGATCATTATCAGGAATGCGATAAGGATTATTCTCATTGTAGTAAACCAGTGCCTTTAAGCGCACTAATTTACTTAATTAGTTTATTATCAGAATCAGGAAATACCAGCAAGGGTTTGTAATTGCGAGCCTCTTCCATCTCCATATGCGCGTACGACATAATAATAACGATATCGCCAACCTGCGCCAGGCGGGCCGTGGCCCCGTTCAGGCATACAGTACCGCTGCCGCGTTCGCCCCTTATCACGTAGGTCTCAAACCGTGCGCCGTTGTTGTTATTTACGATCTGGACCTTCTCGTTGGGGATGATATTCGCAGCCTCAATCAAATCCTCGTCTATCGTAATGCTGCCCACATAGTTCAGCTCGGCCTGGGTAACCCTGGCCCGATGTATCTTGGATTTCAATACCTCTATAATCATGATGCAAAGGTAGTAATTTAGTTAATCAGTGATTAGTGATCGGAGATTAGTTGCATTGGCGTGACAGCAGATCGTTGGCGACCTGTGGCATAAATGGCCTGACCACCAATCGCAAGCCGACTAATCACTAACAATTATATTGTCTATCAGCCTCGTCGCGCCAACTTTAGCGGCTACTAATGCCACTACGGGGTGGCTATCAGCAGTTGCCGGGTGCAGGCTTTTACCATCAACTATCTCAAGATATTCCAGATTTATACCGGGTTCAGCACTTATCATAGCAGCGCCTTCTTTTTGTAAAGCGTCAATGCCTCCAGGGTTAAAGCTTTCCTTCAGCCATTTTAACGTTTTGGAAAGTATCAGCGCTTGCTGCCGGTCTTCGGCTGATAAATGGATGTTCCGCGAGCTCATAGCAAGCCCATCCGGTTCGCGTAATATAGGGCACATCACCAGCTTGACGGGCAGGCTCAGCATATCCACCATTTTTTGTATAACCAGGAACTGCTGGTAGTCCTTCTGGCCAAAAAATGCCAGATGGGGCTTCAAAATATCAAATAGCTTATACACCACCTGCGTAACCCCCTGGTAGTGCCCCGGTCTGAACTTACCTTCCAGTAAATGCTCCAGTTCGCCCAGGTCCAAATGCCATTGCTCATTCCCGGCATACATTTCATTTACCTCCGGGTTGAACAAAATATCACACCCCGCCTGCTCCAGTTTTTCTATATCCGACTGTATAGGGCGGGGATATTTCTCCAGGTCTTTGGGATCGTTAAACTGTGTGGGGTTTACAAAAATACTGCAAACAACCACGTCGCAAAGCTGTTGTGCAATAGCAATCAGCGAAAGGTGCCCCTGGTGCAAAGCGCCCATTGTGGGCACAAAACCAATGGTTTTATTGCCGCCGCGCAACCCGCCGAGGTATTCGCTAAGGCCTTTCCTGCTTGTGTATGTGTTCAACTACGTAAAAAGTTATAAAAATGGGGCAAAGTTGTGTAATTGATTAAATATAACCAAAACTAACTTGCATAATACGTTGGTAATTCATAAGATAATGCTTATATTTGCAGACTCAATTTTTTTGACTTCTTTACATAATTTTAATAACTGACTAGAGATGGGTAAATCTAAGCTTCTGTTCATTACACACGAAATGTCCCCTTTCCTCGAACTCACAAAAATTTCTGAAATCACGCGCCAATTGCCCCAGGCAATGCAGGACAAAGGTTACGAGATCCGTATACTGATGCCGCGTTTCGGAAACATCAATGAGCGCAGGAACAGGTTACATGAAGTGATCCGTTTATCGGGTATGAACATCATCATTAATGATAATGACAATCCTTTGATCATTAAGGTAGCCTCGATCCCGGCCGCGCGCATGCAGGTTTATTTCCTCGACAACGAGGAATACTTTCAGCGCAAGCATGTGTTTAATGATAAGGACGGGAAATTTTATGCTGACAATGATGAAAGGATGATCTTCTTCTGCAAGGGTGCATTAGAAACTGTTAAAAAATTGGGCTGGGCCCCTGATGTGATCCACTGCCACGGCTGGATGAGCTCGCTGGTACCGGCTTATCTGAAAACTACTTATAAGGACGATCCTACCTTCAAAAACTCAAAAGTTGTCTATTCGGTGTACGACAATGATTTTGCCGGTAAGCTAAATCCTGATTTTGCTAACAAGGCGGTTATGACCGATATGACCGAAACGCACACCGAAGTTTATAAACCAGGCACGGCTTCAGCGCTTCATGCTGGCGCTATCCACTATTCCGACGGAATAGTTTTGGGCAGCGAAAACATTGACGATGAAGTGTTAAATAATGTTAAAAACAGCCATAAATCGGTTTTAGAGTTTGATTCCACTTCTGATTTCGAAAATTATTACAATTTTTACGACGAAATTACCAACGAAGAATTGGTACATGTTGCATAAGTATTGAGATCGGATATGAAATTTCTTAGATTAGACTTATTGACCTTGTTAATAAGTCTTTTTATTTTAAATAGCTGCAGGAACGAGAGTACTATAGGCCTTGGGGTGACATCTTCGACCCAGTTGAACAGTACAATGATCGACACTGCGACAATTGTGGTGAACACGGTGCCCGAGGATTCTGTGGTTACATCTGGTTTGACCAAAAGCGCCCTGGGCTATTTCCAAGACCCGGTGCTTGGCACTTCCGAGGCAAACATTGCCGTAGCGCTTAATCTCCCGAATCAGAACGCTTATTCGCTACCTACAGGCACTGTAACGGTTGATTCGGCTGTCCTTGTTCTAAAATATGCCGATGGGTTTTATGGTGACTCGCTTACATCAAAGTATAAGGTCAATGTGTATCAGTTAGCTGAGCGGCCGCTTATTCAAACATATTTTAACACAAAAAGCTGGAATTACAATAACACAATTATTGGAACCCGTAGCTTTTACGCCCGTACACACGATAGCATTAAGATATATGATATTATAACCGGCGCGCCGGATACGCTGAAACGCGTGGCTCCGCAGTTAAGGATACCTATTGACAGGAATTTTATCAACACCATCCTGTTTAACGCTAGCAGCGCCCAGCTTAGTTCTAACACTGTTTTCCTTAACAATGTTAAGGGTCTCTATCTTACGCTCGATAAATCGGGTACCACCGGCCCCGGCGGAACATTTATGTTTGGCCTCAGGGATTCGCTTAATGTATACTACCGCGCCAACAACGGCACAACAGTTGACACAGCAACTGTGTCGTTGCCGCTATCGTCCGTTCATGCCGTACAGATAAAAAGGACGCCTTCCGCGGCGGTAACTACCGAGCTTGCAAATACAACCGGCGGGTCAAGGGATGTGATCTATTTCCAGGGGCTGGCAGGTTTGAAAGCCAAGATAAGTTTTCCCTATTTGAAGAGCATTATTAGAACTGTTGGGGCCAGGATAGTTATCAATAAAGCCGAACTGGTTATTACGCCGGTACCGGGCAGCAATATACCTTATAATGCGCAGCCTAAACTGACCATGTACAGGTATGACATAGCCCACACCCTGGCCGAATTGCCTGACGCCAGCCCGAATGATGCTCGCTCAGCTGGCGCAGCGGTTTTTGGAGGATATTATAGTCCATCATTAAAAAACTACCATTTTACCGTTACAGCCTACATACAGGACCTGATGGATGGTAAAACTGTTGATTACGGTACTTATATCGCTCCGGTTGATACCACCAATACGCAAACTGTGGATATAGCCCCGGCACCACAAACCGGCGGCCGCACTGTAGCCGTCGGCACAGATAAGAATTCTCCTTACCGGATAAAACTCAACATTACTTACACCAAAATAAATAACTGATAAACGGCCCTGAGACAGGGCCGTTTCTGTTTATTTGGATTATAATTTGCCGCTCCTATTGCTTTTACGGGGCAGGCGGTTATTTTTGTACTTTTTAAATTTAAAAACTTCTATTTATGTGCGGCATTGTAGGTTATATTGGTTACAGGGATGCTTATCCTATAGTTATCAAGGGTTTACATCGTTTAGAATATCGGGGATACGACAGCGCAGGCGTGGCGCTTATTGATAAAGATCTTAAAGTTTATAAAAAGGCCGGGAAAGTGAGCGACCTGGAGCACTTTACCGATGGCTTGAACACAAAAGGCTCCATCGGTATGGGCCATACGCGCTGGGCCACGCACGGCGCCCCCAGCGACCGCAATTCGCACCCGCATTCATCTGGCAACCGCAGGCTCACCATTATCCATAACGGCATTATCGAAAATTATGCGGTGATCAAGGAAACTTTACTTGCAAAGGGCCATGTTTTCCTGAGCGATACCGATACTGAAGTTCTGATACACCTGGTGGAAGATATTCAAAAGGAAACCGGTCTTGACCTGCGTGAGGCCGTGCGGATAGCCCTGAATAAAGTGATCGGTGCATACGCGATCGTTATCATGAGCGCCGATGAGCCGGATCAGCTGATAGCCGCCCGCAAGGGTAGCCCGATGGTGATCGGAGTAGGCGAAGGGGAATATTTCATCGCTTCGGATGCTACGCCGATCGTGGAGTATACCAAGAATGTGATCTACCTGAATGATAACGAGATCGCCTACATACGTCGCGAGGACCTGCTGATCAAGAATATTGATAATACAGTACAAACACCCTATGTACATGAACTGGACCTGAAGCTGGAGATGCTTGAAAAAGGCGGCTACGATCATTTTATGCTGAAGGAGATATATGAACAGCCCCGCTCCGTCCGCGACTGCATGCGCGGGAGGATATATCCGCAGCAGGGCCTCGTACAATTAGGCGGCATAAAGGAATATACTGAAAAGCTCAAAAATATCGACCGCATTATCATAGTGGCCTGCGGAACCTCGTGGCACGCGGGGCTGGTTGGCGAATATTTGATAGAGGAGTATGCCCGCGTATCGGTTGAGGTGGAATACGCTTCTGAATTCAGATACCGCAACCCGATAATTACTGAAAAGGACTTGGTTATAGCCATTTCCCAATCAGGCGAAACCGCCGATACCATGGCAGCTATAGAATTGGCAAAAGAAAAAGGCGCAACCATATTCGGCATTTGCAACGTAGTTGGGGCCTCTATCCCGCGTACAACCCATGCGGGTGTCTATACGCACGCCGGACCTGAAATTGGCGTCGCCTCCACCAAGGCTTTCACCGCCCAGGTCACTGTGCTTACCCTGATGGCCTTCTATATTGCGCAGCAACGGGGTACCATCACCCAAAGCAAACTGGTTGAATACCTTACCGAGCTTAACGAAATACCTAACCTGGTTGAGATCGCGCTTAAATCCAACGATCATGTTAAAAAGATCGCCGCCCGATTTAAGGACTCGACCAACTGCCTGTTCCTGGGCCGTGGAAGCTCGTTCCCCGTGGCGCTGGAAGGCGCATTAAAACTGAAGGAAATATCCTACATACATGCGGAAGGTTACCCGGCCGCCGAAATGAAACACGGGCCCATCGCACTGATCGATGACGAGATGCCTGTTGTATTTATCGCTACCAAACATTCGTCGTACGAGAAGGTGATCAGCAACATCCAGGAAGTTAAGGCACGCAAAGGGCACGTGATCGCTATCGTTACCGAAGGCGATACCGACGTAAGGGCGATGGCAGACTATGTCATCGAAATACCGCAAACAGCCGAAGCATTCGTGCCATTACTGGCCACCATACCATTACAGTTACTGGCCTATCACATCGCTGTAATGCGGGGATGTAATGTCGATCAACCCCGGAACCTGGCTAAATCGGTGACGGTGGAATAGTGAGTGGTGAATAGTCAATAGTGAATGGTCAATAAATAGCCTGTTTTCCGTAATAACAAAAGACCCCGATAGTTTGATACTATTGGGGTCTTTTGTTATTACTACTCACCATTGACTATTCACAAAACCGGTGCGATTTATCACATAGAAAAAATCGATAATTAATTAGATTTTAATTAGATTTGCTCTATATGACCATTACCCAGCTTGAATATATTGTCGCCGTTGATACCTACCGAAGCTTTGTTATGGCTGCCGAAAAGTGTTTTGTTACACAACCTACACTTAGCATGCAGGTGCAAAAGCTGGAGGATACCCTTGGCGTAAAGATATTCGACCGCAGCAAGCAGCCTGTCACGCCTACCGAAATTGGCATCGAGATCATCGACCAGGCCAGGATCATGCTCGCCGAAAGTGAAAAGATCAAAGAGATCATTACCGACAGGCAGAAAGAGCTATCCGGCGAGCTAAAAGTGGGCATCATACCCACAGTATCACCCTATATTTTACCAAAGATCATTTCGAGCTTCATTCAAAAGTATCCCCAGGTAAAGCTTATTGTATGGGAGCAGACAACCGAAGAGATCATACAGCAATTGAAGCTGGGCACACTGGATTGCGGCATCCTTTCGACACCGCTGCATGAAAGTACGCTTACCGAAATACCTGTTTTTTATGAAAACTTCGTTGCTTACGTATCCAAACACAGCAAGCTTTCCAAAAAGAAAAGTATAGTGCCGGAAGATATTGATATGGAGGAAATTTGGGTATTGAACGAGGGTCATTGCATGCGCGAACAGGTGCTGAACATATGCCAGCGCCGGCGATCGACCAAGAGTTTTCTTCATTTTGAATACAATACCGGAAGTGTTGAAACACTCAAACGGATGGTAGACCAGAACAACGGCGCGACAATACTGCCCGAACTTGCGCTGGCCGAATTGACCGAAAAACAACTGGATAAGGTACGCTATTTTAAAACACCTGAGCCTGCCCGCGAGGTAAGCATTGTGATACAAAAGAACTTTCTGAAGCGCCGCATGATAGAGGCTTTGAAAACAGAGATACTCGAGTTTGTACCCAAAAGGATGAAAAGCAGGAAGAAAAAGGAAGTGATGGAGATATAACGTTTTAACAGGTTTCTGGCGGCCCGGTATAGACTATCACCACATCATCGCCTACCGGGTGGCCGGTACAGGTCAACACCCAGCCCCTTGCTATATCCTCGTCTGTCAGCACCTCATTAGCCGACATCAGCACCTTACCGCTTTTACAGATGGCCGAACATGCCGAGCAGGCGCCCACACGGCAGCTATATGGAATGGCTAGTTTGTTCTGAAGTGCCGCCTGTAATATCGATTGATTTTCGCCCACGGCTATATCATGAATTTCGCCTTTGAAATGTATTTTAACATTGCCCGGCGGGTAATTAACCAAGTTGCCGGCAACAGGCACCGTTTCGATCACAAAGTTCTCCTTGCGGATACTGTTCGGATCGATGCCGGTATACAGTAACGTCAGCCGTACCATACGCATAAAGGTGAAGGGGCCGCAGATATAAAACTCTGCCTTATCAATATTGAAATAGCTGTTTTGCTTTACTAATTGTTCAACCAGTAAATTGTTTAGCCTTTTGCCTTTGCTGCTGATAAAATAATGGATTTGTAACCTTTCCGGATGATCTTCGGCAAGATGATCCAATTCATCCTTAAATAAAACCGAGCCGGTTGCACTGCTGTAAACGAGTATAAGCTTACTGTTGCCCGGATGCCGCATGATGTGTTTGATCTGCGAGAAAACCGGCGTGATACCGCTTCCTCCTGCAAAAAAGAAGATGTCTTTTTCAGACCGGTAGTCATTTACGGTAAAACGTCCCGCAGGTTCAACTGCATTCAAAATGTTGCCAACCTTCAGTTTAGTCAGCATAAACCGAGATATCTCGCCGTTGGTTTGACGCTTCACCGTGATGGCAAGCAGAGTATCTTCAGGAGACGAGCTTAGTGAATACGACCGCCGTATCTCCACATCCCGATGGGTAAACACCAGGGTTAAAAACTGGCCCGCCTGGTATGTAACTCTCTTACCGGAAGTCTCCTTTAAAAAGAATGTCGCAGCATCGGGTAATTCCCATTTAATAGCCTCAATTCGCAGCTGAAGCATCACGACCAGGTTTTAAGCACGATCTTGCCGAACTGGGTCGAGTGCTCCATTTTCCGGACTGCCTTATCAGCATCGGCCAATAGGAACACCTCATCCACGACCGGGACTATTTGATGTTCGTTCACAAAATCTACCATCGCCTTAAAATCATCCGGCGAACCCATGGTAGTCCCCAATATCTGTAGTTGCTTCCAGAATATCTTGCGCCCGTTCAACGGAGGGATGTTCCCGGCCGTTCCACCAAAGAAAACGATACGGCAGCCGGGGTTGGCCAGATCGAGCAATTTATCGAAACCATCGCCCAGCGCGCTGTCTATGATCACGTCAAACCCACCCGCCATCAGCTTTAATTGTTCGGCCCAATCCTGCGCTTTGTAATTTACGCCTGCAGAAGCACCCATTTGCTTCGCCATTTCAATTTTATCACCCGAGCCGGATGTTACAAACACCCGGCACCCGGCCGCAACAGCCCATTGCAGCGTGAATGTACCGGTACCGCCACCTACCCCGGTTATAAGTACCTTATCGCCCTTTTTTGCTTTACCTTTCGTAAATAAAGCGCGGAACGTCGTCAAGCCGGCAAGGGGTAGTGCCGCAGCCTGTTCCCAGCTCAGGTGCGCCGGTTTCAGGTAAAGGTATTCGGCTTTAACTTTTACATATTCGGCCAGGGTGCCATTTTCCGGCAAACCCAATATGCTAAAATCCCGGTTCTGGTATCCGGCATTGGGGCCCCAGTTATGGCAAGGATTAATGATCACTTCTTTATTAAGCCATTGCTTATTGGCATTGTCCCCAACTTCTGATACGATACCTGCCCCGTCCGAGCCTAATATCGACGGATACTTTATTCCAGCGTATTTACCTATAGTTATCCAGTAATCCCGCCGGTTAAGCGCCGCGGCTTTGATCTGCACCAAAACTTCATCAGCGCCCATGGCAGGCTTTTCAACTTCTTTTAATACCAGCGGCTTATCTGCGGCTTCTAATACGATGGCTTTCATGCAAGAACATTTTTCAAAATTGTCGTTCTGAGCGTAGCGAAGAATCTAATAATGGGCTTATTTTTCGGACACAAAATACTTCCTTAACAGATGCTTCACTGCGTTCAGCATAACAAAAGGGATATATCTTAAACAAAAAACGGCGAGATACCCCGCCGTTCAAATCTTCTATTTTACTTATTAAGCTGTTGCTTTTGCATATAGCTCGGCAACATGGTTCCAGTTGATCACGTTCCAGATAGCGGCCAGGTAATCCGGGCGGCGGTTCTGGTATTTCAGGTAGTAAGCATGTTCCCACACGTCGATACCTAAAATAGGCGTACCTTTTACTTCGGCAATATCCATCAAAGGGTTGTCCTGGTTAGGGGTCGAAGTAACCGCTAATTTTTTATCAGCAGTAACGATCAGCCATGCCCAGCCGGATCCGAAACGGGTTGCGCCTGCTTCAGACATCTTTGTTTTAAAGTCGGCAAATGAACCGAAAGTACCGGTTATTGCTTCAGCAAGTTTGCCGGATGGCTCTCCGCCGCCGCTTGGCGAAAGCAGGGTCCAGAACATGGTGTGGTTATAGTGTCCGCCGCCATTATTACGCACCCCCATAGGGAACTTCGAAATATTTTTGATAATATCTTCGATATTGCTGTCCGCCTCAGGTTTACCTTCGAGCGCCTTGTTTAAATTGGTAACGTAAGCCTGGTGGTGTTTTCCGTGGTGAATCTCCATCGTCATTTTGTCGATGTGAGGTTCCAGAGCATCGGTAGCGTAGGCCAATGCAGGTAGTGTAAATGCCATAATGAACTATTTTTAAAGGTTGTGAATCGTATCCTACAAATATAAAGTTATGAGGGTGACTTTTGTTCTATTAAATGTCAATTTTGTGTTAGCGTATGATTGATGGCTCCCGGATCATGGCGAGCATCTTATTTGCTATGAACTATTTGCCCTTCCGCTTACCCCTGAAAAAACTCCGCACTAATTCTGCGCATTCATTTTCCTTTATCCCGCCGGTGATAAGGGTTTTGGGATGTGTGATCTTTTGGTTAAGCCGGCCAAAACCCATCCGCGTATCATAAGCCCCGAAAACGATCTTCTGCAGCTGGAACCAGTACGAGGCGCCGGCGCACATTACGCAGGGTTCAAGGGTAACATAAAGCGTGCAGTCTTTCAGGTATTTGCCGCCAAGGAAATTAGCCGCAGCTGTCAAAGCCTGCATTTCGGCATGTGCGGATACATCGTTCAACCGTTCGGTAAGGTTATGGCCCCGGCCTATGATCTTTCCTTTGCAAACCACAACGGCACCTATCGGTATCTCATCCTCTTCCAGGGCAAGTTTGGCTTCCTTCAGCGCCTCGGTCATGAAGAAATCATCGGGTGATATGGCCGGCTCATCGCCGAAAGTATAATAGCGCATTACATTAATTTACTGCCGTTCGGCACCTTTTGTTCTACAGACGTCAGCACAATATCGCCATTATCATCGGCAAAACCGGTGATCAGAAACTCCGACATAAAAGTGGCGATCTGCTTTTTTGGAAAATTGATGACCCCGACGATCTGCCGGCCAATCAGCTCTTCTTTCGTGTAGTGTTTCGTTATCTGTGCACTCGACCATTTGATGCCAAATGGCCCAAAGTCGGCCTTCACTTTATAAGCCGGCTTATTTGCTTCGGGAAAATCAGCTACTTCGAGTATGGTGCCGGCGCGAAGTTCGACCTTCTCAAAATCATGCCAGGTAATAGTTTCCATAGTGCAAAGCTATGGGAGAAATGCAAATTGCAAAATGCAAATGAGAAAAACCGGGATGTTAAACGCTTATGATGCCGCGTTTAATGGCAAATATAACCAGGCCAACAAGGTTTTTTGAGCCTGTTTTTTCAAATAACCGCGCCCTGTAACCCTCTACCGTACGCACGCTAAGGAATATCTTATCGGCAATTTCCTGGTTGGAATATTCCTGGCAAACCAATTTCAGCACTTCTATTTCCCTGTCGTTCAGTTCGATACTTTGCTGCCCAGCGTCGGCCTGGCCCGGCCCCACCAGTTGTTTGATCAGCGTTACAGAAAGGTGCTCGTTAAAGTAGAATCCTTTATTATAAACCGTAGAAATTGCTTCGATGATCTCCTCGGGCTCTGCATTCTTCAACAAATAACCCGATGCGCCGGCCTTCATCATGTCAACTATATACTTGTCCTCGTTATGCATGGATAAGGCCAGTACTTTGATATCCTTAAAATTCTGGTGAATGTGAGCGGTAGTTTGCATGCCGTCCATTTCGGGCATTTTAATGTCCATCAATATCACATCGGGGGTACGGGTAGCAAGCTGTCCTATCAGTTCCTTCCCGTTTGATGCTTCTATGACCAAATTAAAATCGGCGCAGTCCTCCAGGGTGGCTTTTAAACCATTCCTGAAAATTTTGTGATCGTCGGCTATTGCAAGATTTATCGGCTTCATTGACAGGATAAATATAGAATAAATTTATTAATTATAAGTTTATCGCCGCGGGAGCGGAATATTTATTGTCGTGATCGTTCCACTAAGCGGTTTCGAATAAATATCGATCTTCCCGTTGATCAGCTGAACCCTGCTGCGAAGGTTCTTTATGCCAAACCCATGCTTCACCGTTTCAATATTGAACCCTTTACCATTATCGCGAAAGCTCATTACAAGTGTATTGCCGTTTTTTGCAAGATCAACATGTATAGTTGAAGCCTCCGAGTGTTTTACCGCATTCCCAAAAAGCTCCTGTGCTATACGATAAAGTGTCAGCTCTATTTCCGATCCGAAGCGCTCGTCACCAAGCTTTCTCGTAAATGCCACCTGTATGGGGGTATTGTCGTTCATTTTCACGCACAAGGCCTGCAGCGCATCGATCAATCCAAAATCCGTCAGTACAGGGGGCAACACGTTATGGATAATGTTCCGTATCTCCTGTATGCATTCATCGGTAAGTTTGCGTGTATCCGCCAGCATGGCGTTTTGACCCTCGTTCAGCTTATCCAGCTTATGCAGTTTCAGTTTTATGGCCGAAAGCACCTGCCCTACACTATCGTGCAAATCCTCGGCCAGCCTTTTTCGTTCAGTTTCCTGCGCCTCGATAACAGCTTTAAGCAATTCCTGCTGACGTTCGTCCTCCAGCCGCCTC
The DNA here is from genome assembly GCF_007971025.1 of Mucilaginibacter ginsenosidivorans. NCBI lineage: Bacteria > Pseudomonadati > Bacteroidota > Sphingobacteriia > Sphingobacteriales > Sphingobacteriaceae > Mucilaginibacter > Mucilaginibacter ginsenosidivorans. The sequence goes on from NZ_CP042436.1 coordinate 562,561, forward strand.
AGGGCAACCTGGTTTTTGATCATTTTCCGCTGGTAAACGATCACGAAAAAAAACAAACCGGTAATCAGTACCACGACTACCAGTGTGCCAATAATTAATACTGGTATTATGCTATTTTCTGGGGCTGGCAAAGTAATCCGGTTGTATATAACAAGTTAGCTATTATATTGGTGATATTATTGATCATATAGTAAGGCGGCCGCTCATCGGCAGGTATCCTTGCTATAAGCATAAACAGAAAAATGTTGATAGAAAAATAAAACAGTACAGCTGCATTGAACCAAAAAAGTCCCTGTTTCTCGATATGGACAAACTCCTGCCGGGTCAGCAACTGGTAAAAATAAAACAACGACAATATAATAAATACTATGCTCGAAGCCGTATTCGATTCCGTCGGATAGGCAAAAAGATTTCTTGCAAAATATACAGCGATAATAAATGCCGGTACACAAAGTGCAACTGTGAGTATTTTAAACTCTTTGCTGAAAAACGCTTTATAATAAATTACACCGAAGAACATGATATTGAGGATCACAAATATGTTTATCGCCAATATGTTGTTTATGTGCCACCAAGGTAATAACCATTGCGTCAAGTCGGATATAGCCGACACGATCAAAAAAAGACCTATAATTTTGGCGATCTTATCGAGGTGCCTGTAATTATAGATCAATGCGATAAGCGGCAGCAATCCTGACGCTGAAGAAATGTAATCAAATATCTGTTCTTTGGACATAAAGATAAGGTATTCAACTTCCGGTCAGCACGTTTTGCGGGCAATTAGCCGAACCCGGGCATGGATGCGCCTGCTCAGCAACAAATCCGGTAGCCCCTGTCGAACCATCGGATGTTGCCATCGCTTTGAACGTATGCGGCTGAGCAGCGCCTTCGGCTACTTCAACTTTTCCGTTCGCGGGCAAAAGATCCATACCCTGCGCGTTTGCGCCAACCAGTATAAAATGATCATCGCCGATAGCCCCGGCTATATATTTCTTTAAAAAATTTGCTATCCCGAAAATGAACTTCTGCCAGCCATTCAATCTTTGGCCGTTGCCATAATAAATACGTATGCCCAGGCAACCTGGCTGCTGCAAAAGGCGATTAAGTATTTCGCTGCCGAAAAATTGCGAAATGGAATTATGCGGATAACGGTCGCGATGGTTCTTCGTCCATTCTGCCGCTAACGCAATGTCAATTTCCGCCCCTTCCTTACCGGTTATAGGGGTCCTTGTTTTTGTTTCCATGATTTAAAATGAGTGAGTTGAGGGTTTATTTTACTAAAATTAGAATTAATTGGTTACTTAACCAACAAGCACTATAAGCCCTGGCAAGGCTTTGACTTTAAGTAAAAAATATTCAAACTGCTGATATTCAGCTTTGTTTTTGAAAATCGGCTTACTGTGTGCCTTTAAACAATACGTAGTTTTACGCAGCAAAAACAGTGTTCTTACGGTGTAGCAATATGGCTTTATAGACCCCCTGTTCAGCTTAATTGCAGGTAGATAAGCGCTGCAATTGCCCCGCCAATCACCGGACCAAGTATTGGTATCCAGGCATAGCCCCAGTCGCTTGTCCCCTTACTTTTGATGGGCAGCAGGGCATGCATAATACGAGGGCCAAGGTCGCGTGCAGGGTTGATGGCGTAGCCGGTGGTTCCGCCCAGGGAAAGGCCGATAACCCACACTAAAAGAGCGACCGGCAGCGCACCGACAGAGCCGAGGCCAATCGGCACTTTAGTAGGTTTAATTTCAGCGCCTGTTACATAAAAAACAACAAAAACCAGCACAAACGCCCCGATGATCTCACTGGCAATGTTTGACACATAGTTGCGTACGGCAGGACCTGTACAAAAAACCGCGAGAACGGATCCCGGCTCATTGGTCCGCTTAAAATGATCGTAATACATCACCCATACCAGCAATGCGCCGCACATAGCGCCCAGCATTTGTGCGATGATATATGAAAGTACATTCGACCACAAAAATTTACCGGCTATTGCCAGACCGATGGTAACGGCCGGGTTTAAATGTGCGCCGCTATAGGGCCCCGCTACGGTTATGCCGACAAAAACCGCAAGCCCCCACGCGGTAGTAATCACTATCCAACCACTATTGTTGCCTTTGGTATCTTTTAAAAGTACATTGGCTACCACGCCATCACCCAGCAGGATGAGCAGCATAGTTCCAATAAATTCAGCTAAAAATGGTGACATTATATCTTAGGTTTTTAAGTTGATATTTTTTGAGAAGCAGGATTCAAGATTTTTTGCCTGTCCTGAATCCTGGCTCTACTCAACACTCCATGCCTGTGCAGCACGCACAGCCTTTTTCCACCCTGCGATGCCCTGCTGTGTTTCAGTCGAATGGGCAACCGGTTCAAAGATCCTTTCAGCCTGCCATAGTTCTTTGATCTCATCCACACTTTTCCAGTATCCGACCGCCAGTCCCGCTAAATAGGCCGCGCCAAGCGCAGTAGTTTCCACTACATTTGGCCTGATGACTTTGCACCCCAGCAAATTTGCCTGGAACTGCATCAGTAAGTTATTACCCGTCGCACCCCCATCCACCCGTAGTTCGCTGATCGGTAAACCGGCGTCGGCTTCCATTGCTTTAAGCACGTCCATGGTTTGATAAGCGATAGATTGTAAAGCGGCCCTTGCTATATGCCCTGCGGTTGTGCCACGTGTTAGTCCGACAATTGTTCCGCGCGCTTCAGGGTCCCAGTAAGGGGCTCCCAATCCGGCAAAAGCTGGCACAAAATAAACACCGCCGATATCAGGTACACTTAAGGCAAGCTGCTCTACTTCCGCCGAGGTTTTGATAACACCCAATCCATCGCGCAGCCATTGTACCACTGCGCCACCAATAAATATACTGCCTTCAAAAGCGTAATGTGTCGTACCGTTTATTTTCCAAGCGATGGTAGTCAACAGGTTATTTTTTGATGCGATGAACTTTTCGCCAATGTTCATCAGCATAAAGCAGCCCGTTCCGTAGGTGTTTTTCACCATGCCGTTATCAATACACATTTGCCCGAAAAGTGCGGCGTGCTGGTCGCCCGCTATGCCGGCGATGGGTATTTTAGATGCAAAGATGGTAGTGGTGGTTTCTCCGTATATCTCGCTGCTTTGTTTCACCTCGGGCAGCATATTTTTGGGGATGTCCAATAATTGCAATAGCTCGTCATCCCATTCCAGCGTTTGTATGTTAAAGAGCATCGTACGGCTGGCATTGGTTACATCGGTAGCGTGAACTTTGCCGCGTGTAAATTTCCAAACCAGCCAGCTGTCGACCGTTCCAAAAGCGAGCTTGCCAGCCTCTGCTTTTGCCCGTGCACCTTTTACATTATCCAATATCCACCTGACTTTTGACCCCGAGAAATAAGCGTCAATAACCAAACCAGTTTTGGATTGCACCAGCGTGGCATGGCCGTCCTGTTTCAGCTGGTCGCAAAAACCCGCCGTGCGCCTGTCCTGCCAAACGATAGCGTTATAAATTGGTTCGCCGGTGGCCCTGTCCCAAACAATAGTAGTTTCCCGCTGATTGGTAATACCGATAGCCTTGATATTGGTACCATTGATCCCCATTTTCACGGTAGCCTCTGCGGCTACGCCAGCCTGGCTCGACCAGATTTCGTTGGGATCATGTTCAACCCAACCCGGCTGCGGGAATATCTGTGTAAATTCTTTCTGGGCCACCGACCTGATCTGCCCATTATGATCAAAAACTATTGCGCGCGAACTTGTGGTACCCTGGTCGAGGGCCAAAATATATTGTTCCATTACAGGTTTAAAAGAATAATTGGTTTATAAAGCTACCTAATATTTTCAGTACAATCCACGCGTCAGTGCAACAAATACGCTTGCGCCAGTTTTTTGAATGATGCAACCTGGCTTTCCTGCCATTGGCTATCCCTGCCTGATTCTGCCGCCATCAACCTGGCTGTCAGCGGCGCCGCCTCTATGGCCGCATCTGCGTCCAGGAACAAAAGCCTTACCCTTCGCGCCAATACATCTTCCACCGTCCGGGCCATTTCATGCCGCACCGCCCATATCACTTCAGCCTGCAGGTATTCGTAACGCGGGTGCAGTTTTTCGCCCCATACTTTGTTTTCATTGGCAAGTGCCAATAGTGATTTCCTATCGCTTCCATATACGTACAGGTGATCGTTCCAGTCCGTACCTTGCCGGCTTCCATGTATAGGCAGCTCTTTGGTCCGGCATAATGCCGGCTTTAATCCCGCTATCTCCATAGCTTTGTCAACTGTATCTTCGGCCATTTTCCGATAGGTTGTCCACTTACCGCCGGTCATCGTTATCAAGCCGGATGCCGACACCACGATCCTGTGCCCCCGCGAAATTTCTTTGGTTTTGGATGATTCGTCCTGCGGGGCCGCCAGGGGCCGTAAGCCCGCAAACACGCTTAACACATCCTTTCGTTCGGGCGGTCGCTCCAGGTACCTGGCGGTGTTTGCCAATATAAAATCTATTTCCTGCTCCCTTGCAACCGGTTCAATGCTATGTTCATCCAGCGGTGTATCGGTGGTTCCTATCACCAGCTTATCATGCCATGGTACGGCAAACAGTACGCGGCCATCATCCGTTTTTGGGATCATTAGGGCATCAGCCGATGGCATAAACGACCGGTTAAGGACCAGGTGTACACCTTGGCTGGGTCTCACCAATGGCTTTTTACCCGGCGAATCCATTTGCAGCAGGTCATCCACAAATACGCCCGTCGCGTTAATGATCGCCTTTGCTTTCAGATGATAGATTTTCCCTGTTTCAAGGTCATTGGCTACCACCCCCGAAAGCTTCATGTGCCCACCCTTTTCAAGCCCTGTTACTTTAAAATAGTTAAGTACCACGGCGCCCTGTTCAAGGCAGGTTTGGGCAAGATTTATGGCCAGCCTGGAATCGTCAAACTGGCCGTCGTAATAAACAACACCGCCATATAACCCTTTAGGTTCGATACCCGGAAGTCGTTCAAGGGTCTCTTTTTTCGAAATGTGCCTGGTTTTTCCAAAACTTAGTTTGCCTGCCAGCAGGTCGTAAAAAGCAAGACCAACGCTGTAGTACATGCCTTCCCACCAACGATAATTCGGGATAATAAACGGCAGGTTCTTTACCAGGTGCGGCGCGTTTTTGAGCAACAGGCCCCGTTCGCGCAGCGCCTCGCGTACAAGGCTGATATTGCCTTGCGCCAGGTAGCGTACGCCGCCATGTACAAGTTTGGTGCTTCGGCTCGAAGTCCCTTTGGCAAAGTCGGCCTGCTCAAGCAGCAAGGTTTGATAACCCCTCGAGGCAGCATCGAGCGCTATCCCAAGGCCCGTCGCTCCGCCACCGGTAATAATAATGTCCCAGGTTTTATCCGGATCCAGTGATCTAACAATTTCGCCCCTGTCGGTAGTTATCATCAAGATAAAAAGAAATAAACCGAAGGTACTGTATTAGACAGTGTGGGTTCGATATTATTTCGTTATCAAATTTTTAATTCAGTATTACTCGGTCGTGTCCGCTTCCTCTTTCAGCTCATCCTCCTTTTTGCCACGTCCAAGGTGCACTTTGGGATTGGCCTGCGTACCGGTTATCGTCATGGGTATGCCGAAAATGCCCAAAGGGGGCAGTCCCAGCCTGAATTTCAGGTTCAGGTCGCCATTAAAACTTACCTGGCCTTCAAACCTCGGCCTGAACCCGGCGATGCGCATTTTGGTACGTTCGATAGTGATGATGTTATTGGCGATGGTCGTTTTAATATCCACCTTTGATACATCCCCGGGTTTGCCCAGGCTATCCTTGCCGGTTTCCTTGGCTACCGAGCCGAAAAGCCTGAAACCTTTGATCTTCACCTTTTTTATGGAAAGCACGCCGCCGCCTTTAAGCGAGGGGTAAACAGGCTTCATGTCTTTATTCAGCTTGCCGCTCAGTTTATAGTCAAGCGAAACGATACCCTCTGCCGATGATGCCGACGTTGCCATATCATGGAACAGCTTTACCTGGTTGTAAGCTTTTTTAATATCAAACTCCTTAGCATTAATATGGTAATCAAAATATGCCCTTTGCGGGGTAACGCTGCCATAAGTGGCGTCCATTACCACCGGGGCGTCTATCATGGTAAAACCAGCCTGCTTCAAAACTATCTGCCCGTTGCTAATGTCCATTTCACCTTTTACATCGTTAATGTCAAGGCCCTGGTATTTCACCTTCTTCACGTCGGCGGTAAAAGTCAGGTTCAGGTTGGATGGTACAAGCACCACGCCTGTCGGCGCCGCGGCTGCTGTTTTTGCCGGCGGGTTTGTAGTAACGGCGGGTGGAGGGCCATCGGCAAAAGCCATAAAATCATCCGCAAGTATAAGACCGCTTTTTAAGTTAAAAGTACCGGTCAAAGGCGCGTTGGGCTTCATGGCATAATCTATCACATTGGATAATGCACCATCCAGCACAATAACCGAGTTGCCATAATTTGCGGTAAAGGCGTCAAATTTCATCTTGTCCTGCACGAAACTAAACACACCCGTTTTGATGACGAACGGCTTCGGGAACAGGTCCGAAGTTAATGCCAGGTTCCTCACCTTCATCGTGCCTTTATTGAACAACTGGTCGTAACGCCCGGCCGTGGCATCGCTTTGCTTACCCTTCAAAGTAAAATTGGTGGTGATGAGCCCATTCACGCCGTATCCCTTTATCGCGAACACCTTGTATATTTTGCCGATATCCAGCGTACCTTGCGAGTGAATATTGTATTGCAGGTCGGCAAAGTTCTTGAGGTCAGCTTTCAGCAGGAACGGCTGCCCCTCAAAAGTCAGCGAAACCGGCTTGATATTTACCTTCAGCCCGCTGAGCGAGCCTGTATTGTCGGTAATGTTCGCGCTGATCTGCATATCCTTAATGGGATCAGGATAATACTTTGTTTTTACGTAACCGTTTACCAGGTTAATATCGGCCTTTATCACCGGGAATATCTTTCGTTTCGGAATATAGCGGCCCTTGGTTTGCATATCGAAACTTAATTCGCCGCGCAGGTCGGTTCCTTCTACAGGATATATTTTCTTCAGTTCGTCCAGGTTAAATTTAGAGTGCAGGGCGCCATCCATGGCCAGCCCCGAGGCATTGCTCAGTTTAAAATAACCCTTTAAATAATTGTTCAATGCGTTCACATTCAAATTGGCAAACTGCATGGTGAAGTGTTTCACATCGTTATCCGGGCAGGACGCATCAAGATCGAAGCTTATGTTTTTTATGGCTTCCGGAACGGTTGGATATTTGATGTATCCATCCCTGAAGGATGATCTCAGCGTGAATTTTGGTATACTGGTTATCACCGTATCAACATGCCTTATTCCGCGTTTCTGCAAGCCTGTAGCATATTTGCCTTCAGCCAGTAAATGAAGTGCGTAGCGGCCCTTCAGGTCCACCGATTTGACACCGAATGCCCGGTTCCACTTTTCCAGGTCGACCTCCGTATTTATACGGGCAAATATTTGGGGCGATTTTAATCCGTTCACACTGAATTTAGAGTTAAAATAGTCCTTATCAATCCTGAAATGCAGCGAATCGATACTCAGCGACATGCTGTCAGGATTCAGGTGGGGTACCTTCATTGCCATATCCAGGTAAAGGTCCTGCACAGGCGACGGCGTATGATTGTTGGAGATATACCCGTTTCGCGCCTTCATACTAAAGCTAAAATCAGGGTGGATGTTTTTTGAGGCGATGTACTGGCCCGTTAGTTCAACCTGGGCCTCGCCGGTTCCTTTTACCTCGGTACCGGTTACCCATTTGGCGTACGAAGGCGGCAGGGCTGTGAAAATATCACCTAAATTGGTTTGGCGCGATGTGAATTTGAAGTCCATATCATAACCATCCTTTATAAACCCGAACCGGCCGACAAACTTCACCGGCAGCTTGTTGATCATTAAGTCGTTCTTCTGGAAGGCAAAGGCAAGCGATTTTGTATTGATGCTCGTTACCAGGTCGGCATTCACCGTGCGGTTAACCACATATTGCTTGTTATCATAAGTAAAGTCAGCCTCGGCTATCTCTACATGCGATTTCAGATCAAAAATATTTTTGGTAAAATCGCCGCTGCCGCGGTAGTTAAAGTTGCGGGCATCTATCTGCGTCGGAATGGAAGCGTCATCGTAAACGAGGTGGCTCTTTTCTATCACTATTTCCTCAATGCCAAGCGAAGCGGCGCCCGTGTCTGCTTTGGATTGCTCGGCCTGCGGCTGACTTTTATAAACACTATAGTTGCCGTGCCCGGCGCTGTCAACCTCGATATTGATAAATGCCTTGCTCAGGTAAACTTTGCTTATCTTGATCTTTGACTGCAGCAACGAGGTCAAGTCGACGGCAAATGAAATATCCTTGGCAGCGATAAGCGTGTCCTGCTGAAAAGGCGCGCTGCCCTTCAGCGTAAAATCCTCCAGAGTAAGGGTTAGTTCAGGGAAGCGTTTGAAGAACGAAAGACTGGTTCCCGAGAAGTTAAGCTGCCCGTTTATACTGTTATTGGCCAGTTGTTTTATCTTTTTCGTGATAGTTTTCGGGAAAAGCACCGGCAAAAGAAACATTAGCAGGAGTATGCTACCTATGGTAATACCCGTAATTTTCAGCGTTTTAAACAGGATCTTCTTAAATTTCATCTTCGTAAGCAATCGTACAGGTACGGTTGTATGAAGATAAAAATAAATGGGAAAGTATTTATAAAGATAAGTTTAAGATTGAATGCAATTGGTGATGGTGTCAAAACAAGGTTAACATGGTTAACACAATCTCCAACGCTTAAGTAGTTAATGTATTGATTATAAGTTATTTATTGTAAAATCTCGTTAAAATGTGTTACCATAAAAAGTAACCATCTGACTCGACCTCAAATAGCTATACAGATTTGTGAGTAAATCCTGCAATACCTTTATAAAGTTCTTCCGCCCTAATCACTGGTTAACTAATCACTAACCTCTCAAAACAAACTAAACTGCACCTGCGTTCTTTCAGCTATGATATTCACCGGCTTCTCAGTTGGGGCAAATGAACCGCTGATATGATAAACCGCCGTTTCCACAAACCTTGAGGCTACAATAATTTCTGTTTCGCCCGCATGGCGGCTGAAAAGCTCATGCACCAGGTTGGGGTCGTTATTGTCCTTTGATAAGTGCGCCAAAAACAAGTGGCTCATGAACGCCGGCCGATGGGTAAGAAAAACCTCCAGCGCCTGGGTGTTGGATAAATGCCCCAGTCCGCCGCGGATACGGCGTTTTAAGTGATAAGGGTAACGTCCCCTTTCCAGCATATCCTCGTCATAATTAGCTTCCAGGAACGCCGCATGACATTTGGCAAAATGCTCTGTCAGATGTTTGCAGGCCATGCCAATATCGGTAAACACACCAACGGTAACCTGACTACAGGTGATGTTGAAACTGTGTGCATGGGCCGCATCATGAAACTTGGGGAATGCCGAAATAGTGATACTGCCTATGGTAACAGGCTCATAAGCCTTGAAAGAAAATACTAATTCGCGTTCAAGGCTCAGGCCGCTGCTTTGCAATGTTGCCGGGGTAATATACACCGGCAGCCTGTATTTCCGGGAAAGGACGGCAATACCGTTAATATGGTCCGAATGCTCGTGCGATACAAAGATCGCCTTCACCTTTTGCATGGACAGGCCGAGCCTTTGCATGCGCCTTTCCGTCTCGCGGCAGGATATCCCGGCATCGATCAGGATGGCTTCCTTATCGTTACCGATGTAATAGCAGTTGCCGTTGCTGCCCGAATTTAGCGATGCGATGAAAAGCGACATGATACCTGCAAATTAACCTATTTCGGGGCTATTTTCCACGATTTTTTCAATTTAGTTTGAGCCCGGGATAAGCGGGCAGACCACCCGTACCTTATTAACAATGAACAGGTTAGCATAAGAAAAATGAAACACAATGGGAAACCGGCTGTTATACCGATATGAATTGGACCGCCAGGGTACGAATTGTTAATGCGCCCTGGCACAAAACTTAAGTGCTATGAAAACATTCTTCAGGCTATCAGCTGTGTTGCTGTTATCTGCAGCCACTGCGTTGACTACTACCGCAAAACCGCGACATCACAAAATGAACGATATGTCCTATAACCAGGTTAGCATTATCCCGCTTAAACATAACCGCGGATTTGCCATTCATGTCGACAAGGCTATCCCCGGAAAATCAATGGTTATCATCAATGACGATTCGGGCAATACCGTGTTTAAAGATTGCCTTACCAGGGGAACACTCGCAGAAAAAAAGTACATGCTGCGCGAATTGGATAATGGCAAATACAGCGTCGAGATATACGCAAAGGGACACGATATCAAAACAAATTTCTATATCTACAACAACGGCAACAGGAGGGTCGTCGATATCATGTAACCGTGCGTTGCGGGTATGCCATTTTTTTAAAGCATCATCTTCCATTTGGGGTGATGCTTTTGTCGTTTTAAGGGCACTTTCATCGACAAATTACCAAAATGGCTCTATCAATAGCGCCTCACACTCTACGAAGCATGTATTTTATTAATTATTAACCACTTACATGCTAAAAATTGGCAAAAAAGGGCGTTCGTCTATACCTTTCGGGTGGTGGTCTAATACATTTTTTTAATAACCATACTTATTGTTGTTTTGGACATTGAAATAACAAAGCAAATTAGGTTTTACAATAAAATTGGTAAAAAAATGAAAAAGACAATCGCAATCGCAGCACTGATATTAGGAATAGGTACCAGTGTTTTCGCAGCCCCAAAGGCACCCAAAGCTGACGCAGGTGTTAGCTTCACTTCACTAAAAAATGACAAAGGTTTCGGCGTAAAAGTAGCCGCTGAAAAATCGGTCATTATTTTTTATGACAACGAACATAACGTAATATTTAAAGACCTTGTATCAAAGGGCCTGCCTACCGAAAAAGGCTATAACATCAGCGCCCTTGATAACGGTGACTATAAAGTTGAAGTAAAAACAGAAAGCGGCTCGGTTACCAAACGCATGCATGTTTACGAAGTTGACGGCGCAAAGTCGTACTTCTTCTTCCAGGAATAATTGATAGTTGATAAAGTGCAGTGGCCAAAGCATCGCCCCCGTGGGCGGTGCTTTTTTAGTTTGCAAAAAAGCGAGCGCTGTTTCTATCTTTAGCGCATGGATTCAACACAAAAACCGCCGCAACTGGACGATGCCGAACTGCGCGTACTTGGTTCGATGATGGAAAAAAGTCGTACCACCCCCGATTATTATCCCATGACGATCAATAGCCTGGTAGCTGCCTGCAACCAAAAAACATCGCGCAACCCGGTGGTGCAATACGACAACGAAACCGTAATCAATGCAGTGAATACCCTGAAGCGGCGCGGCCTTGTGTCCACCGCTACCGGCGGGACCGACAGGGTGGTTAAGTATAAACATAATTTTGCCATCGTCTATCCGCTTATCCCGTCCGAATTAGCCATAATTTGCCTGCTTATATTGCGCGGGCCCCAAACCCCCGGCGAGTTGAACACCAACTCAGGGCGCTTATATGAGTTTGAATCGATAGAAGATGTGCAGGTGATCTTGGACAAGTTAGCCTCGGGCGATGACCCATTCATCAAACAGCTCGATCGCCGCCCTGGCCAAAAAGAAGCGAGGTACATCCACCTGCTTGGCGGCACGGCAAACTGGAGCGAAGAAAGCTATTCTGACAACACCCCGTCACGCTCACCAGGCGAACTGGAGGCGCGGATTACTAAACTCGAAACCGACCTGGCTGAATTAAAAGAAGCTTTTGATAAATTAATGAAGGAGTTAATGTAGCCGGGGTCGTACCTGTTCAAAACATTTCAATAAACCTGCTTAATTCCGCGTCGCGTTCGCGCAGCCAGAAAAGTACCATCGATGCTTTTTGAGGCAGGCTTTTTAATTCAATGAGTTTAATATTCATTGCTGCGCCGCTTACCGACGATACCGGCTCAATGGAAATGCCCAGGCCTGCTTCCACCAGCCGCAGCACACCCATTGCGTGTGCCGACTCGTGCGCAACATTGGGCTTAAAGCCGAAGTCCTGGCATATCTGCAATATCGCCTCGACATAACCGACACCCGTAGAAACCTGCGGCAATATAAAGGTCTCGTCTTTCAGCACCGACAGGTCGGTAATTTTCTCTTTAGCCAACGGATGGTTGCCGGGTAATATCAGTACATAGTTTTCCCTGTACAATACCTTCGACCGCATTTCCGGCGGTAGCATAATATTAGGAGCCACTCCCATATCCGCATTGCGGGCCAGCACCATTTCTATTTGCTCAAAGTTTGATGTTTCCTGCGCGATGGTTTTCAGGTTGGGCCACCTTTGCTTCATCCGGACCAGGAAGGGCGGTACCACACTGTTCATTGCCGAACTGGCATGGGTTATCCTAATTTCGCCGGCTTCGCCATTGTTTATTTGAGCGGCCCGGGCAATGGTTTTGTTCAGATCCTGCAATATCCTGTCCGCCTCCTTCTGAAAAAAAAGGCCGGCCTCGGTTAAGGTAACCGTTCGTTTGCTGCGATTAAACAGTGTTGCGCCCATCTCATTTTCCAGCAGTTGTATTTGCCTGCTTAATGCCGGCTGCACAATATTGATCTGCCCGGCGGCCTTGCGGTAGTTGAGCGTCTCGCATAAAACCAGGAAATTTTTGATCTGCTGAATATCCATCAATAAAAATAAGTTATCAATTAATCAAAATTAAGTATTTTATTTTATCAGTTAAACGCTTTTTTTTTGCTGAAGCACATTAACTGATATAAAGATTGTAAATGAGTATGGTGAAAGCGGACAGGCCGGCGTTGATCCTGGTCGACATTCAGAAAGGATTCGAGGACATTGCCTATTGGGGCGGGCAGAGAAATAATCCTGATGCTGAATCACGGGCACATGAACTGCTGACAATTTGGAGAGATAACGGCCTTCCGATTTTTCATGTGCAGCATTGCTCTACTACTCTCATTTCCCCACTTCACGAGACTAATGCCGGCAATCAATTTAATGAGCTGGTTGCCCCTATCGACGGCGAGCCTGTCATCAAAAAGAATGTAAATAGCGCCTTTATAGGCACCGACTTGCAGGCGCAATTGGATAAAGCCGGAATTACAACCCTGGTTATTGTGGGCTTAACTACCGATCACTGCATCTCGACAACTACCCGCATGGCCGGGAACCTGGGCTACAAAACTTTCCTGGTTACCGACGCTACCGCAACATTCAATAAAAAGGGTATCGACGGACAAAATTATTCAGCCGAACTTATTCACGAAACCGCATTGGCAAGTTTAAATAACGAGTTTGCTACGGTTGTAACAACTGACATTATAAAACAAAACATATTATGATCAAAAATTTACTAAAATTCTGTTTGCTGTTACTGTCTTTTCAACTGGCTTTCGCCGGTACAGTTAAGGCACAATTGACCACGCTCCCGCGCGGAGGCAATAAAAGGGCATCCGTTAGCGAGGGCATTGGCATCACCAACGTCACGATTAATTACAGCCGCCCGGGTGTTAAAAAAAGGGAGGGCCATATTTGGGGCGAACTTATCCCGGTAGGCTTTACCGAACTTGGCTATGGCGCCAAAAAACCTGCACCCTGGCGCGCCGGGGCAAATGAGAACACGACCATTGAGTTTACAACTGACGTTAAAATAGAGGGCCGCGACCTGCCCGCAGGCAGGTACGGCTTTTTTATTGCTTACGACCCCAATGAATGTGTCCTGATCTTCTCGAAAAATTCCACCTCCTGGGGCAATTTTTTTTACGACCCTGCTGAAGATGCTTTGCGCGTAAATGTAAAGCCTGTAAAAACCGAAAAAAGTGTCGAGTATCTGAAATATGAATTTGCCGATCAGACCGCTTCAGGCGCTACCGTGCAATTACAGTGGGAAAAGCTGATGATCCCCTTTAAAATAGATGTGGATGTTATAAAAACGCAGATAGCATCCTTCAGGAAAGAGCTGCGCGGAGATAAGGCATTACCGGCGTTGTGGCAGGGATGGAATCAGGCCGCGGCATTTTGCGCGGCCAATAAAACCAACCTCGAAGAAGGTTTAATGTGGGCCGACAGCGCCACAAGTTTTCGCTTCGGTGGAAGCACAAGTTTCACACCCTGGCAAACTAAAGCTGCGGTGCTCGACAGCATGGGCCGAAAGGCAGAAGCGGCCGAGATCATGAAAAAAGCTCTCCCTTATGCCGACCAGTTTGAAGCGTACGTTTATGCCTCCGGCTTAATGGCTGCAAAACAGACGAAGGAAGCGATCGCGGTATTTAAAATGAACTATCAAAAATTCCCGGATAATCTCTTCACCAACCTGGGTATGGCCTGTAGCTATTCGGCAATGGGCGATTATAAAAAAGCACTTGAATACGCGCAAAAGGCTTTACCCCAGGCTAAAGGAGGCAATAAACTGGAGGTAGAACGAAATATAAGGGACCTGCAGAACGGCAAAGACATCAATTAACCAGCAAAGGCAAAACATGAATAACGCAAAGCAAAAATTGGCAGCCGCCGAGCAAAAAGCAAAACAATTATTCAACGTGGTAGAGGGTTTGGGGTTAATCGCGCCTGGAAAATCAGAAAAGCAGCTGGCCGGCGAGGTTGTTGAGGTCGCACGTAACCATTTCGGGATAGAAAAATTCTGGCATAAAAAGATCGTAAGGGCAGGTGCCAATACACTGCATTCGTATAGCGGGAACCCGCCCGACCGGATAATACAGGAAGATGACATTGTGATCCTTGATTTTGGGCCGATATTCGAAGGATGGGAAGCGGACCTGGGCAGAACCTATGTTATAGGCCTGGACCCGTTAAAGCTGAAATTGAAAAGGGATGTGGAAGCAGCCTGGCACGAAGCCAAAACCTGGTACGATGAACAGAGCAGCCTTACCGGGGCGCAATACTTTAGCTATTTGAACGAACTGGCAAAAAAATACGGCTGGGAATACGGCGGAGAGATCGGCGGGCATATTGTCGGGCATTTCCCGCACGAGCAGCTTGGCCCGGACGACCTGGGTTTGGACATTCATCCTGATAACCATGCAGACATTTTCCAGGCAGATAAAGACGGGAATGCCCGGCACTGGATACTGGAGATACAATTTGTTGACAGGGTAAACCAAATCGGCGGCTTCTTTGAGCAATTACTGGCTCAATGAAACGACGCCATAAAAAATACGCCTGTTTTCCAGGCGTATTTTTTATGCAGGCAGCTTTGTTAATTAGCGGCAAACCCGGCCTGCTTATCCGACTGGCTCGAACCTATGTCAAGGTTCCATGCCGTAGTCAATAAGTAGGGCATGGTTCCTTTAGCATCCTTATTAGCATAGCTTACGCGGATGACCCTGCTTTCGCCCGGCGCCAGTTCGATATAATTATCGCTGAAGATCACCGGCAAAATATCATCTCCGCGCTGTCCTTTTAAAGCCCTTAAATGCACCTGGAAAGCAACCGTTTTACCCGTGTTGGTGATGGTTACCGCATGATAAGTGCTATCGGCCTTTTTATCGGTGTAATAGGATACTTTCAGGCCGGTTTTACCAAGGGACTGCAGGCTTGTATAGTCAGTGTAGGAAGTTTCGGGCGTAGTGTACCATTTGGATTTTTTCCAGTTCAGCACATCGCCTTTTTTCGACAACCAGTACCAGTTAATACTGCGGACTGCGCCCTTGTCGTCCGTTAGTTGCAGGCGCAGGAAATAGGTGTCCGAAAAGCCATCGGCAGCCGGTAGTTTAAAGCACTTTGCTGTACCATCGGCATCAACATCCACTACTGAAGAGTTGATATATTTCTGGCTGCCGTCCAGATCGTAAATGGTCGCCTCGGCTCTTAACCCGCTGAATTTCGTCAGCAGCGAGTTAATAACATCTACCTCATTGTCGGCATAGGAATACATGACATGCAAGGGTTCCATCGACTTTTTCATGCCGAAATAAGTTCCGGCCGGATAAAGGTAATAATCATAAGTGTGCCAAATCAACCCTGGCCATGGATTGCTGCCCATCCATTGCACAACGCCTGTTGCGGTATTGTATTTGTGCAGCCCGTAGCCTTCCATCATGGCGCGGTGCGCCTCGTAGTTTTGCGCCTGCGCCTCGGCAACGTACTGCTTAATGTCTAGCGGTTTGCCGTAGCGATTTTCCAACGCCTCGTTAAACACTTTTGTGTTCCCGAAAGTCATGGTACCGCAATGGTAGTCCCATGTTTTGCTGTTGTACCACAACGAATCCTTCGGAATAAACTTGATCAAACTCTCATACGGCGGTATTGAAGGGCCGGGCGATATTTCAGTCGCAAAACTCCAGGTACCGCCACCAAATTTGCTGGTGGTATCCGTTTCCCAATAAATTGGAGGAACCCACTCGTAAGGTCCGGCCATTTTAACCCCGCTAAAGCCCGACACTTTTGATTTGCTTTCGTTAGCCGTGGATATGGTCGGATTGGGCCATTTTAGCGCAGCTTCAATATTGAGGTAGTCGCGTTCAACCGTGGTGTCGCGCGGAGGCATATCGCTGCCGTTAAGCCATACCATAATACTTGGTTTATTGCGTAACCAGTACATCACGCTGCTGTCCGATTGCATGGCTACTACACGCTTTGCCTTGTCCCAGTTCTCCGGATATTGCCACGCACCGCAACACATCCAGCCGGTCATCACCAGCAGCCCGTATTTATCGCATAACGCATAAAAATGATCGTCTTCCAGTTTACCCTCCGAGCGTACGATATTCATGTTCATATCGCGGTACAAACGAAGCTCCTGTTCCTGTCTTTCGGGCGACCGCCGCTGGAAAATATCAGGCGACCAGGCCGCACCGCGCAGCATAATAGGCTTGCCGTTCACAATAAACTCGCGCGATTTATCATCGATCAGTTTCGACGTGATCTGCCTGATCCCAAAATTCTCAGCTATCGTATTGCTCACCGCGCTGCCGTGTGCAATGGAAAGCTCGATATGATTTAATTCGGGTTTGCCGTACTGCCAGGGCCACCATATTTTAGGGTTGCCGATGTTCAGCTGTGTAAATTCAGTTGGTGTAAAGGTCACATTGGCTATTTCATTCGGGCCCAGGTGCACTTTTTTCTCGAAGGTGATATCAGCATTGATCTTACCCTTTACAACCACATCCTGCGGATTTTTGGAATAGTTGGTAACCAACGCATCAACTGTTAAATGCGCCGTTGCTAGCGACGGCAGGTCGAAGTTGGTTGTTACCAGCGGATACTGGATACCCACTTTATCAAAGGTCTTTATTTCGATGTCGTTCACAATACCTCCGTTATAGTCGGGCGGGTAATGTATCCAGTCGGCATAATCTATTGCCAGGTCGCCGCCTTTGTGCTGCGGGTTTACCGGCCTTTTGATCTCCAGGGCAAGCACATTGCTGCCTGCCGCTTTGATGTTTTTGGTAACATCCAGTTCGATGACACGGAACGGCCCCATGGTTTGGGTCGAATCGGCGATCTTTGTACCATTGAGCCACACATTGGCCTTGTAATTGATACCGTGCAGTTTCAATATCACCGCCTTCCCTTTTTCAGAAAGGGGCATCACAAAAGTCTTGCGGAACCACCAGGGTTTATCAAGCGCCGGGTCCTTCAGTTTTTCAAAATTCATCCCCATGAAGGGGTCGAAATCATATACCTTATTGGCAAGCAGTCCTGCTATAATGGTCGTAGGCACGCTCACCTTATACCAACCTTTCGGCACAAATTTAGCCTGTGATATAGCGCTGCCGGGACTTGCATCTTTAGTAACCGACTGCATTTGCCAGCCGTCTTTCAATATCATCCAGTAGCTCTCGGTTGTTTGGGCGAATGATTGGTAAATGAATAGTGATGACAACATTATCATCAAACTGAACCTTTTCATATGTTGATTTTAATAGCTTACTTTCTCATTTATTGCGCATCGTAATACAATGCCGCCGCGCCTAATATGCCGCTGTTTTGTAGTTCCGATGCTTCCACACGTATCCGTTCTGCCGATTTAGTATAAACGCACGTCCTGATCTCGTCCCACATCGTCTTTTGAAAATAATCGAAGGCCAGCCGCACCGATCCGCCCAGTATGATCAGCTGCGGGTCGAGCGCATAGATCACCATTTTTACAGCATGACCGATATGCGTGCCCAGTTCAGCGTACAGTTCCAGGGCACGCTTATCGCCTTTTTGGGCATCGGCAAACACTTGTGTCCCGTCTAACCCATATACATTCTGAAAAAAAGAGCCGCTGGCATAATATTCAAGAATGTTATCCTTGTAATCCAGCAACCCAAACTCCCCCGCGCCGCAATTGTAACCGGCAAACAGTTTTTTATTGATAATAACCCCTGCGCCCAGGCCCGTGCCAAGCGTCAGCCCGATCATGGAATCCACCCCGCCGCCTTTGCCTAAATGGTATTCGCCCACGGCAAAACAGTTGGCATCGTTATTTACAAAAACCGGTACATGATAACGGGCCTCCATGTGCTTTTTCAAAGGCACCTCAACCCACGACGGGATGTACAATACATCGTAAACAATGCCCTGTTCAACGTCAACCACGCTGGGCACGCCAATGCCAATAGCCGCAATATCATCCGCCATCAGTTGGTCAACCACCTGGTAAATATCATTCAGCACATCATCAACCGAGCCTTCGCTATGTATCCGGGCCGAAATAATAGCTGATAATTTGTCGCCGGTTACCACCGCGCCACGAACGTTTGTTGCTCCCAGGTCGACCCCAATAACTTTAGTACTCATTATGCTTTATCCTTTTTATCAAACACCGTTTGATTAGTGATCAGTGGTTTGGCCCAGAAACCGATGCTCAGCATATAGCCAAAAGTTATATACAGGAACATCATGCCTGCCCGCAAACCCACCAGGTTGCCCAGCCCGCCTATCAATATCTGCACTACAGCACCACCGATGATACCGGTAACCAGTATCCCCGCGAAAGACCCGTGATCTTTATCAACCGAACTAAGCGCCAGCGAAAATATGATAGGGTACATTACCGACATGAAAAAACCGATAGCAGGAAAGGCATATAATGAAATTTTAGCGCTTCCGAATAAGGCAAACGAAAGCAAAATGATTGCCGGTATGGTAAACAGGACCAACAGTTTACGGCTATCGATGAGTTTGAGCAGAATGAGGCCTAAAATACCGCCAATCATCATCAGGCCCCAAAAATAAGCCACTGCGTCCGCGCCTTTGGTTTGCGGGTCGATCTGGTGGTAGCGGTGCAGAAACTCCGACATCCAGTACGATACCCCCTGTTCGGTACCAACATAACAGAACAAAGCGATGAAATAAGCGATAACCACCGGCTTTTTGAACAGGTCGACATGGGTTTTCCATGGGCCGGCCTTTTCATCGCTTTGCAATTCAACCTTGGGAAACCTCGAGACCAGTATGATCACGAACATCAACAGGCTGATAATAGTGAACAACCAATACAGTGATATCCATGGCATACCGGCAGGCACCATCGGCTGCAACACCGATACAATGCCCCCGCTTTTGTGCTGCAGGTTCAGCACCATATAAGAGTAAACCAGCGGACTAATAAAAGACGCCCCCCCAAATATCAATTGCGCCAGTACAGAGGTGAAAGCATAATTTTCCGCTCCTCCTGCAACACGTAATAAAGGGTTAATAACTACCTGCAGCATGGCCATACCGCAGCCTATAAGAAAAAGGGATAATATCGTTGTCAGGTAATTGGGCTGGGCCGCCAGAAGCAATGAACCTACGAACGCGACGATAAATGCCGCAACCATTATTTTCTTCTCGTTATATTTTTGCACCAGCATGCTCGTCGGGATAGACATAACGCCGTATGCAATGAAAAAAGCAAATGGCAATACCCCGGCCAGCAGATCGCTTAATTTGAAGTCCTTTATGAATTCAGGCGAGAGCGGCCCGATCACGTTGGTCATGAACGATATCACAAAAAACGTAAGCAGGATCAATGCTACGATATAGTAATTGGGTTTGCTCTTCATGAAGTTTAATTTAGGCGTTGGAACGGCTAACTAATATCGCTAAAAATATTGCATATCCTAACTTTTTGAAAAATTTTAAAAAGTAACAATATTGTGGCGATATCAATTAGGTTTAGTATTATTGATAAACCAACCCACAATTACTGATGCCTGAAATTTATGAAGAGTTACATGCTGCGGGGTTGCTGAGCGATGAATCGTTCGCCAAAGTAAGTGCTGACAGGGAAAAGCCGCTGTTTTCCGTGCATTGGGAACTGAAGTCCGTCCTCTACCTGGGTGTGTTACTGCTCACCGGTGGTCTTGGGTTGCTGATCTACGAAAACATTGATACCATCGGGCACCAGTTTGTGCTGATGCTGATAGCACTCATCTGTACGGGATGTTTTGCTTACTGCTTTAAAACCAAACTGCCTTTCAGTGCCGGGCAGGTGAAATCGCCTAATACCGCATTTGATTACATATTGCTGCTGGCCTGCACCAGTTTCCTAATCTTTGTAGGATACCTGCAATTTGAATATAAAGTATTCGGGCTGAATTACGGGCTGGCAACTTTGATACCCATGTTGGTGCTGTTCTTTACCGCTTATTATTTTGACCATTTGGGTATACTTAACATTGCCATTGCCAACCTTGCTGTATGGATGGGTGTATCGGTAACACCAAAACAACTGCTTCTTAACAGCGATTTTGACAGCGAAACTATCATTTTCACCTACCTTATGCTGGGGATGCTATTGGTTGCTGCCGCATATGCCACGCAATATTTCAATTTCAAAAAGCATTTTAAATTCAGCTATCTGCATTATGGGGTGCACGTTGGTTTCATTATCATGCTGGCTGGTTATTTCCATTATTACCAGTCGGCTATTTCGTTCGCGTGGATGCTGGGCCTGTTTTGCTTTGCATTTTTTATCTATCAGGACGCGTTTAAACACAGATCGTTTTACTTTATTCTGCTGACCGTGCTCTATAGTTATATCGCCGTAAGCAGCCTTGTAGTTCGTGTACTTATACAAACAGCCGACCTGGGTGCTATGTCGCTTTTGTCGCTATATTTTATCGGCTCGGGCATCGGCCTGATATTCCTGCTTATAAATCTCAACAGAAAAATCAAAACAGCATGATAGCCTATAACACAAAATGGCTGGCCAACCTGCGGCTGAAAGACATGCTGAAAAAAGATGAGGCAGCCGGCCGTATTACAGAGGGCGAATTAAAAGCTATCATGGAGCAGTATCCGGCAGGCTTTTACACGCCGGGTGCACTTGCACGTGCTGGTTTTTTTATTATCACCTGCGTTGTGGTGCTGTTTGCGTATGGACTGATCTCCTTAATGGCCGCCAGTGCAGATATCTTTGATAGCCCGGCTTTCCCGATCTTCTTAGGGATGGTGAGTTATGTCGGCCTCGAGCTTATGGTATATGTCAAACATCATTATCGTTCGGGTGTTGATGATGCGCTACTATTTTTATCAGCCTGCATGATTTTAGCAGGGCTTTTTATGGCGTTCTCAGGCTTTGGCGACCGCGCCAATTATGCAACCCTTTGCGGAATTGCATTCTTAATGTTCCTTATTCTAAGTCTGCGGTTTATTGATATTTTGATGGCTGCCGCATGCTCCTTTTGCCTTTTTGCCTTTATCTTTTTTACCTGGACCAGTTTGATTGCATCGGGCTTAACAACCGCACCTTTCATCATGATGCTCGTCGCCGGCGGCGGATATTGGCTTAGTTATACAAGCATGTCAAAATTTGTTGATCATGAAAACTGTTTTACAGTAGCACAAATAGTTTGCCTGGTAACGCTGTATGCTGCCGGCAATTACTATATCATAAAAACTTTAAGCGATAATCTGCACGGCCAACCATTCAATGTTCCGTTTGGCACTTTCTTTTGGGCATGGACCATCGGGATTCCGCTGGTGTATATTGGTTTCGGGATCAGGAAAAAGAATATTATCCTGCTTCGTACCGGCTTGTTAATGATCGTTCCCGCTGTACTTACGTTCCGCAATTATTATCACATCCTGCCTACCGATATTATGCTTACCATAGCCGGGGCAGTGTTACTCGGCCTGGCATACGGCATCATCCGCTACCTTAAAACGCCCAGACACGGGTTTACTTATGCTGCACCTGAAGATGAACACATGGCGGATCGCCTCAAAGTTGAATCGCTGCTGGTTGCGGAAAGCTTTTCAAGTCATACACCGGCCCCGGCCGACAACAGCGTAAAATTCGGCGGAGGCGATTTTGGCGGAGGTGGTTCGAGCGGCAATTTTTAGCGCCGGATAATCCATTATTTTAAGGTATCCGTTACCTCATACCTGTCAACCGATTCATACGAATTCGGGTGTTTGTTAAATACGCTGTAAAAGATATATTTTTTGTCCTTATCGACTCCGGGCACGATGGTCCCTATGACTTTCCTAACCGCTTCATTTTCTTTTTTTATCCCGGCCGCATCGCTCAATTTCACTTTTGAATAATAATAGATCATTGGGAACACCCCTTCCGGCGTGGTTTGCGTAGCTATCTCGAATATTTTTGGCTGTGTCGGTACCTGTTTAATTACAAGTGGAAGGCGGTATTTTTCGTTGGCTTCGTTCAGCAGGCCGGTGTAGAAT
This sequence comes from Mucilaginibacter ginsenosidivorans, assembly GCF_007971025.1. Taxonomy (NCBI): domain Bacteria; kingdom Pseudomonadati; phylum Bacteroidota; class Sphingobacteriia; order Sphingobacteriales; family Sphingobacteriaceae; genus Mucilaginibacter; species Mucilaginibacter ginsenosidivorans. Next base: position 585,203 of record NZ_CP042436.1, read on the forward strand.
TTGTTCCCGGCGGCCACATCGGGATTGATCCAGCCCTGGAAAGGTTCCGAACAATCATGCGAAAGCTCCATCAGGTTAAGCGCGTCGACCAAATAGTGTTTCGCATATTTATCTTTCGCCAGTTCGTAAAGTTCAGGAGACGTTTTTCCATTTTTTGTGTACGGGTTTATATCCATTAATACCACTTTCCATCCATAGCTCAGCTTGCAGTAAATAGCAGATACCATCCATTGGTTGGGGATCGATTTTTGGCCGAATAGCGCCAGGTACATCTCCGGCGTTTCGGCGTCAATTACCAGGTCGTGGTCATTGATATTTCTGCCAGTCACTTTAATGGTATCATTCCCCTTTCTTTTATTCACCAGGTAATATTCATCCATCAGGGTGTAGGCTCCTTCTTTAATGTGATTGCTGATGGTTTCCACCTGTTTCAGGGTATAATGCCTTTCTATCATGTCCTGTGAGAAGATAAGCGACAAACTTTTGGCGTCGTTTGCTTTAAGGCCGTCAAACAGCTGGGTGTTCAATTCATGCAGATCCGCTCTTTTTCCTGCCGGTATCTGGTCGTTGGCATATACTCCCGGTTTGGGCGACGAGCAGCTCAGAGCAATAAATAAAGTGAAGAGTACGGATACAAAAGGGGTAATAATTTTTCTAAGGTTCATTGTGAAAGGTTGGTATACGAATTAGTTTACGATAATAAGGCTTTTACCCAATTAGTACAAGACCGGCCATCAAATAATTTGATCGCCGGTCGGGAAAACTTTAGGCAACGGGTACTAAGGCAGAGAACACGATAATCTTATATTATCCTGCCCATAAAAGGGTCGCTGTAACTCGCTTTACCTGTCTCCACACGACCTGCATATCGCTTTTCAAAATTTTCATACCCAGCAATTTTTACGCTGAAATCGTACCAACCATAACTTTTCGCGAGGTCTAATACCAGGGTAGTTTTTCCCGGCGCCGGCAGAGTTTTAGTGTGATTATTTATTTTGTAGGAGTGGTCGGTTATTTCGATTGTCTGCTGTTTTTTACTTGCATTAGCCAGGGTCAATATTATATTGCCCGTTAGCTTCTTACTATCTGCAAGGCCACCCTGGTAATTAAAATCAACGTTTATATCCGGGTCCTGTGCATTCCCCCTGAAGCCGCGGTAAAAACCATTGGGACCATACACGCGCAGGTGATAGTTTTTATCTTCGAACTCATGCAGCGGCCAGTTGTCGGCAATGGTATCTCCGGCAGTTAAACCATACGACCAGGTGCGGACATTTTCAAAGCCGTTGCCGTCTCTTTTTTGGTAGCGGCCGGGCGCGTACACATTAAATGGGGCGCCAATGGCTTTCTCACCAAATACCTTATTGCCTGCGGTAAATTTTATTTCAAACGAGCCCTTATCGGCGCTTAATTTTCCATCGGCATGAAGCTCGTACGCCAGGGCACATGATGGCTTGATGCCTTTTTCCTGCTGTGCCATATAAGGTGCGGAGTGAGGGGCCCTGTTGATACCCGAAATCTCGTCTTTAGTTAATAACTTATAATCGGAGGGCAATTTTTTGAATTGCGCTTTGTGTATACCTTCAACAACATCGTCCCTTTTCAAAAATTCAGGGCTGGCTATCTGTTCGCCATTGTAGGGCCTGAAAACCGAGGTAAGATCGCCGCAAACAACCCTGCGCCAGTCGCTGATATTCGGCTCAACTACTTTCTTTCCCGTCTTTTTTGACAAGAAATGTTCCAGGAACTGTAGTGTTGATGTGTGGTCGAACACTTCGGAATTAACGAAGCCGCCTTTGCTCCATGGCGACGCGATAACCATAGGCACACGGAACCCAAGGCCTATCGAACTTTCACGGTCATAATGAATGGGAAAATCCTTGCGGTCCTGTTCCTGGTCGAGTGTAACAAACTCAACCCTGGTGTCCATGCCATTGGATACTTTTCCGGTACCCTCTTTATGCGAATGTGGGGCGACAAATGGCGGCACGTGGTCGAAATAACCATCGTTCTCATCGTAAGTAAGAATGAAGATGGTCTTTTTCCATACGTCGGGGTTTTGCGTCAGTATATCCAGTGCTTCCGATACGTACCATGCGCCGTACCACGCCGAGCTCGGATGGTCGCTGAAATGTTCGGGGGCTGTCAACCAGGAGACTGTGGGTAAGTGTCCATTCTTCACATCCTCCCTGAACTGGTGCAGCACATCGCCTTTTGGCACCTGTACTTCGCGGGAAGTCCCTTCATCGTCGTATTTTAAGGTGGCCAATGTATGATAGTCGGGGTCGTTTATATTCGTACTGAACGCCTTCAAATGAATGCTTTTCTCATGATTGGGCAACTTGTCGAAATCACCGGGCTTGCGAATCTCCTTTTCCTTTTTTACAGCATCCAGGTAGTTTTGCATGTCCTTTTGCTGATGCTTGAGATGATCGATATGGGCATCACCGGCAGGCAGTGCGTCTATCTTTTTTTGTAGCTCATCTATCAGGGCTGGCAACTGATTTAGTCTTTTGCCTATTGCCTCAATATGTTTTGGATGAAGATGGATATTATATTGTTTGAAAAACTCCAATGGATTATCCTGGAAATTAGATAACCAGGGGTCTTCCTCGCCATCAAAACCAACGTCTATCGCTACCTCATTCTGATAGCATTTCCACGATATACCCAATTCCTCCAAACGTTCAGGAAAAGTGGTCCATTTTAACGTACCGTAATCCATATCCTCGTTCCAGACATTGGCCTTCGAATGTTCGTTTTGCTCCTCCCTTACCGTACCCGTCCAGAAATAAAGCCTGTTGGGATTGGTACCTGTTAGCGAGGAACAGAAATTCTGGTCGCATACGGTAAACGCATCGGCCAGCGCATAGTAAAAAGGAATATCTTCACGGTTATGATGGCCCAGGGTTAAAGGCATGTGGCTATATTCTTTGATACTGTTCTTTTTCTCTTCCAGCCATTTGTCAAATTTGCCATCATTCCGCGCGTCAACCTGGTTTTGCCACGAATGCGGAAGCGAGCTCATCCAGGTAGCTTTGGTATTTTTAATATCGAGATGAAACGGTGCAAAAGTCTCTCCTTCCGCGTTGGATTGGAGCCAAACTAAGTTGCCGTTGGGAAGATTGATAGCGCGCGGATCGTTAAAGCCACGAACGCCTTTTAGGGTGCCGTAGGTATGGTCGAACGAACGGTTTTCCTGCATCAGTATCACAATATGTTCGGCATCCATATAGGTGCTGCCTACCGGGGCGTTTATCGCCATTGCTTTTTGGATCGACGCCGGTATCAAATTGGCCACACCCGCAGCGCCTGCTAAAAGGGCTGCCTTTTTTAGGAAATCTCTTCTTGAGTCGCTCATAGTGTTAATTTCAAATGTGCAAATATGCAGATGTGCAGATTAGCAAGGTTTGTAAATAGTTGGCATTATGCATTTGCACGTTTACGCATCTGCACATGGTTTACCTGCTGCCGATATATTCCTCGCATAAGCCGAAAGACAATGTCATGCCATTACCTCCTATACCATTGATTATAGTAACACCTGCTTCAGGTTCCAATATCAGTTCGGTGCGGCCGTCCATCATTTTCGGATAGATGCCATGCCACGATTGCATTAGCTGCCAGTCCTTAAAGCTGGCAAAAGTATGTAAGTAATCCGTTATCATCCGGTTGATAAATTCTTTATCGAATGGATCATGCACCAGCCCGTATTCGTGCGAGTCGCCGATGGTCAGTTCGCCGCCGCCGTTTTGCGAAACCATTACATGAATACCCCATTTAAGATATTCCGGGTATTGTTCCTCGTAGCGTTTCCGTAATTGGGGTAATGAAGCAGCGGCCTTAAAACCAGGATAATGTATCATGGAAAGCCCACCGCAAAGCGCCGGACCTATGCGCCATCCATCGGGCTGGGCAACCAGGCGCATCATCTGCAGTTTGCATTTGGTAATGTCGGTCGCTAAAAATAATTCAGGGTAGAGTGTTTCAAAATCGGCCCCGCTGCAAACAAATATTTCATCTGCTTCCCAGCTTAATGCGCCTGAAAATACTTTAGGGTATTCAATTTTACTGATGGCAGTATTCCAATGAAATTCGACATCATATTTACCGGCAAGGTATTGTGCCACCTGCCCTATAGCCACCCTCGATTCGACGATCATTTCCTCGCCGCTCCAAAGGGCGCCTTTGAGACCGTCCGGATTAACGGCCTGCGATCTTTCGAGCGCCTGCGCCGGGGTAAGTAAAGCGCAATCGCGGTACTTTTCGTTTACCTCGACATATTCGCGTATCGCCTGCAACTCATCATCCTCGTAGGCCAGATGCATGGAACCCACCTCATCGTGCCAGATACCAGCTTCTGTACAGACCTCTTTCCAGATACTCCGCGACAATATAGCCCGCTCAAACAACGGACCGGTAGCTTGGCCGATGGGCCATATCATACCAAAATTACGGATGGATGCACCAACCGCCCTTTCATTCCGTTCAAAAACGGTTACCCGGTAACCCCGCAAAGCCAGCGCCCTTGCGGTTGCCAGGCCAACGATACCTGCACCAATCACTATTGCTGACGAATTTTTCATACCGGTAAAATAGTCATTTCTTGTTCTTCCAATTCCCTGCCTTGTTTGCGTGCGGTGCGGAGAAAATACATTAATGATAAGGTGGCGCAAATACCGCCGACTACCGCAACAGCCAGCACGCTATCCCTGAAAAACTCTCCCCAGCTAACGCCCGGATGGCCAAGTTCTTTTACAAGCAGCACACTGATACTGCCGAGGTAACCTATTGAATCGGCCACATAAATGAGGAAGCCGACATTACCTTTATAATGAAACGAGGCCAAAAGCCGCTCGAAAAAAACAGCATTATACGGTACATAACCCATGTACAACCCCAAACCGGCCAGAGTCATCCAAACCATCGGGCCTATCAGCCCCAAGGCAAATAACACTGTACCGATACCTATAAGCACGCAACCCGCGATGATCATGACATGGATAAGCGCAAACGCTTTCAGGTTTTTGCGAACGAGTATGAGCAAACTCATCGCGATCAATACTGCTACCGATATAATGGTATCGATCTTGGTGTATATCGTGTTATCTTTAATGCCCAGGCCGGCCCATATCTCTACTTCAAAATTGTCCCTTACATCGCGCATAATGGTCAGCAATACATAGATGACAAGCGTAAGGATAATGCCCGGTAGAAAACGCTGCAGGAAGCTTTTACGCTCAGCAGCATCCATTGGCAGACGCTTGGTGCGCAGGCGTATATCCTCGGCGGTCGGCGGTGGCATTAATTCGAGCAGGAATACAAACAACAGGAGCGGGATGACAAACAATGCCCCTGTTATAAAAGGCATGTTAAACTCGCTGATATGAAATGAGCTCATGAGCATCCTTGCCACGGTCTTAACAAATCCTGAAGCAAATATCAGGCTAATAGAAAGCACCGCTGCCATAAATTCTGTCGACTTGCGGCCCTCAAGATACCCGAAAACAAGGCCCCATATCAACCCCAGTGGAAAGCCGTTGATGAACAGGAATATAATATTGTAAGGGGCGGGTACAACAGCAAAAAGCAGCAATGCCAGCCAGGCAATGCCTATCAGCAACAAAATGCTTTTGGCGCGCTGCCCGGGCTTTAACTCGGATATAAATTTGATACCGTAAAACTTGCTCATGGTATAACCGATGATCTGCGCGATGACCAGCCATACTTTGTAATCGACGTGCAGGTATTGTATACCCGAAAAAGTGCCGGCGGCGTAAGCCTTCCGAAACGCGTACATACAGGTATAAGCCCCAAATGACGAAATTGCCGCCATCAGCGAAACCAGTCCGTAGGGCCATTGAGCCACTTTTGCCCGCAGCTTTTCCATTAATGTTATTGATTGATGATGTCGATCACTTCAGCAATATCGTCGATGATATGGGTTGGCTGGTATTCCTCCAGTTCTTCCCCGGTGAATATCCCCGTAGTAACCCCGATAACATATTTGCAGCCGGCGTTCAGCCCTTCGCGCATATCCACTTCAGTATCGCCAACCTTGGCTACTTCGAGCGGATCGGTTATGCCTGCCTCATACATCATTTTTTGTATCATAAACGGGTGAGGACGGCCCAATTCCACTTCATCCGAACCGACCAGGTAATCGATCAGCCCTTTCTCGCGCCACTGCAGGCGGTCCACTACCGTTTCGGCAATATCCTTTGAAAAGCCGGTATTAACACCAACAAGTACACCCTGATCATGCAATTCGGCAAAAGTTTCCTCGACATTAGGCAGAGGTTCGATACCCGGCTCATTCCGGTAAAACCAGATCATCTGCTTTACAAACTCGCGGTGTATCTCATTAACCAGTTCCGGCGTTATTTTGGACTCATCAGGTTCGTGCAGATGCAGCATTTGGGTGATGGCCTGGTTCTTTTCATAACCCATTAATGGGTTTATCATTTCAAGGGGTATCTCGTAATTATACTTTTTCAGCGCAGCCTGGAATGCTTTGCTTACATTATGATCATCCTTAACCGTTGTGCCGGCTATATCAAAAACAACTAATTTAATGGACATAGAGGGTCGTATTTTGTTGAGCAATACTAAACTTAGTTTATTAATATCAAACCAAATTTATGTTAAAGTTTGGTTAAGATAGTTTATTGGGTTGATTATGTGAGCGGTTGATTAAGTTTTAGTTGTCGAAATAAATAACCAAATCAACTTAATCCAACCTAATCAACCGGTCAACTACTTCTTCTCCTCAAAAAAATAAACCACCAGCATGCTGGCCGGCCCGTCGCCTACATTAACAGGGGTATGGGGGATACGACCGTCGAAGAGCATGGAGTCGCCCTGTTGCAGTTTTATCTTTTCATCGTTGAACCGGTACTCGATATCGCCCGAGAGGATGTACTTGTATTCATAGGCGTCCGTCTCGACCAAAGGGCGGGTGGCATTTGGTTCCAATTCGAGCAATACGACGTCGATGGTAGAATGATCTACAAATTTTGTCAGTATGCGCCGGTAGCTGAAACCAGTTGTGTGCTCCTTTTCAAAATACTCGTACTCATCTTTCCGCATCACCAGTATAGGCGACTGCTGACCGGGGGTGCGGATATCTTTGAAAAATTCGTTAAGATCTATTTCAAGCGCTTTTATGATGTCTATCAGCACCATTAGCGATGGTATGGTGCGGCTATTTTCTATCTGCGAGATAAGGCCCTTGCTCACGTTGGCAAGGCTGGCAAGTTCCTGGACGGTAATATTTTTATCGCGGCGGCGTTCTTTTATGCGGTTACTGATCTGTATCAGTATGTCATCTTCCATAGAAAGGTTTAACGTTGGTTGTATCGCGTTAGTGCTTACAAATTATAAATATAATTGCGTCCGGTAAAATCGACACAGCAAATAAATTTAAGATTTAAACATCTTGCGTTAAATCAATGTTATGTTTTAATAATGCATTAAACATTGCGAATACATTACGATGATTTAATAATTTCCTAATATCTAATTCTTTAATTTGTCTAAAGCGCTATTACGATGACAAAACCAGTATTTAACCCCGAACCCATAGTGGATGAAGTTTTCGCTTTATATGAAAAGCATGGCGACGAAGACTATATAGGCGAACCTGTTTCGCAGCTGGAACATATGTCGCAGGCAGCAGTGCTTGCCGAAGAGGAAGGTTTTGAAGACGAAGTAGTATTAGCTGCATTTTTTCACGATATAGGTCACCTGTGCGCCAGCAACGGTGAAGCTGCAAGTATGGACGGATTTGGTACTATGGACCACGAAAAACTTGGGGCCGATTACCTGCGCAATAAAGGCTTCTCTGAAAGAATAGCAACCATGGTGCAAAGTCACGTTGTAGCTAAAAGATATCTTACCTATAAATACCCCGAATATTATAACCAGCTTTCGGACGCCAGCAAGGCCACGCTCGAATTCCAGGGCGGCAGGATGACCGAGCAGGAGGCTATCGATTTTGAGCAAAATCCCGACGCCGAATTATTCATACGCCTCAGGTACTGGGACGACAAGGCCAAGGAAACTAACAAACCAACCCCCGATATATCTCATCTTAAACTACTGGCAATAAGTCATTTGTACAAAAACAACTGACCCTTATTATTGCCTGAATATTAACGAATTGTAAGTCGATTGTAACTCTGCGGTTACAAAATCCACCCGTCTTAACTTCCGCTGTACGCAAGCTTAAGCTTTCCTTAATACAAACTTAGTTTACTAATAATAAACTAAGTTTAGTATTGCTGTATGAAATTCCAACCTCTCTCATCAATTAGTTTAAGCAAATGAAGCAGCTTTACATTCACTTACGGACAGTAATAACGGCATTGTTATTATGTCTGTCCCCGGCTCTCCTGTTCGGGCAAATCAAGATCGGCGGTACGGTGACCGACGAAAACAAACAACCGCTGCCCGGAGTAAGCGTAACGCTTAAAGGCACTACATCGGGAACTGTAACCGACCTCAACGGGCGTTTTTTATTTACCGTTGAAAAAGGGCAGGTGCTTTCGTTCAAATTTCTTGGGTATGTACCGCAGGAAGTTACCGTGGGCGACCAGGTTAATTACAACATTACACTTGTGGCCGATACCAAAGCGTTGAATGAAGTGGTGGTAACGGCCCTCGGTGTTAAAAAGGAGACCCGGCGCCTGGGTTATGCCACACAAACCGTTAAAGGCGAAGATCTGACTACCGCCCGTGATCCAAATCCCGTTAACGGCCTGATAGGTAAAGTCGCCGGTTTATCGGTAGGCGCAACATCAGAGCTGCTTGGCGTGCCAAATGTTACTATACGCGGTAACACAGTTTCGCTATATGTAGTTGATGGTTTGCCCATCAACTCGGACACGTTCGACCTTAGCCCGGACGATATCGACTCCTATACAGTGCTGAAAGGCCCCGCCGCGGCTGCACTTTATGGCAGCCGGGCTCAATACGGCGCTATCCTTATTACAACTAAAAAAGGCGCAGCCAATAAAAAGGGCTTAACTGTCGACATTAACAGCAGCACCGTGATCAATAAGGGGTTTCTCGCGTTTCCACGGATCCAAAACAAATTCGGTCCGGGCGAAAACACCTACTATCAGTTTGTTGACGGCAGGGGCGGTGCACCGGGCGGTGTGGACAGCGATTACGACGTTTGGGGACCATACTTCAACGGTCAGCTTATCCCGCAGTACGATAGCCCGGTAGTTGATGGCGTTCGCCAGGGCACTCCATGGACGGCCAGGGGTGCAAATAACCTCGCGAACTTCCTTCGCACCGGCTTTCAAACCAACAACGACATCGCATTAACCGCTAACGGCGATACTTATACTACCCGTTTTTCGGTATCTCAACAACACCAGAACAGCTATATCCCATCCCAGTACCTGGATGTTGCTAACGTTAACTTTTACGCATCGTTCAACCCCACCTCGCGGCTGAAGTTTGAGGCAAGTGTTGATTTTAACAGGCAAAGCACTGATGACTTTCCGGATGTTCAGTACGGTCCGAATAGTATCATCTATAACATGGCTATATGGACAGGCGCCGACTGGGACGTAAACGCACCTGATATTAAAGGTATATGGCAGCCGGGTAAAGTAGGCACACAACAGGTATTTGAAGAATATACCCGTTATCATAACCCCTGGTTCCTGACTAAGATCTGGACACGCGGACATTATAAAAATGATACCTACGGTTATATCTCGGGTAACTACAAGATCGATAACCACCTGAACGTAACACTGAAAAACCAGATCAGCACCTACAATCTTTTGCGTACAGAGGACCTGCCTTACTCGGCACATCCATACGGTCGCGAAGGCAACCAGGGCGACTACCGCGAAGACCGCCGTGACCTGTTTGAAAACAACACCTTGTTGACATTAAACTACGACTACACTGTTAAAAGCTTTCTGAACCTTTCAGGTTTGGTGGGCGGTAACCTGCGCAGCTTTAAATACAATTCGAGCTGGGTATCTACCGATTACCTGAACGTACCCGGAGTTTACGCTTTCAGTAACTCGAAAAACCCGATACAAGCTACCAGCTTTAACTCGGCCGAACGACAGTTAAGCGTATTCGGTTCATTGGATGCATCGTTTGGCAAGTATGCGACCCTATCAGGTACTTTCCGTGTGGAACACTCATCGGCACTGCAAAACGTTGCTACTTACTATTACCCAAGCGTATCGGCAGCTACTGTGATCTCTGATTATGTTAAACTGCCGGAATTTATATCGTTTCTGAAAGCCAGGTTCTCGTATGCTAACATCCGTTCCGATGCTACAAGCTCAACTATAGGTCCTGCCCCGTTCAGTACCATTACTGCTTATGGTGGCAGCACGGGACCATCGTTGTTTGACAATCCGCTGGGCTACGGCACTACTTACAATTCGCCTTATAACGGTCCTGATTACTCGCTGCTTTCCTCTTACTCAACAGGCAAGCCTTACAATAATCAAACCGCAGGTTATGGCCCCAACTCATTGTTCGAGCAAAATATCAAAACCTCGACCCGTGTAAACTACGAAGAAGGTTTCGATATCAAGTTCCTGCAAAACCGTTTAGGATTGAGCGGTACTGCTTTCCAGTATATCGACGGTCCGCGAATTTTGGATAATCCGATCTCAACTGCAACCGGTTATACCGACGAATTCATTAATGCACTAAAAACAAAGAAAACAGGTTATGAGCTGTCACTAAGCGGCGTACCAATAAAAGATATGGGTGGCTTTACCTGGAACGTGTTGGTTAACTGGTCCACCTATAAGGAAATTTACCTTGAATTACCTCCGGGCCAGAGTACCTATAACACCTTCTTCCAGAAAGGCGACCGCGTAGACAAATTTTACGGCAGCGCCTTTGTACGTACTCCCGATGGCAAGATCATCAACGGCAGCAACGGCGAACCATTGGTTAACCCTGTACCACAATACCTGGGCCACCTTGACCCGAACTATACGTGGAGCATTTATAATAATGTGAGGTATAAGAGCTGGAGTTTAGGCTTCCAGTTTGACGGCTCGGTTGGTGGTGTAACACGGGATTATGTATTTAACAAAACCATGCGCGGCGGGGCCAATGCTTTAACAGCCGAAGGAGCTTTAGGTGCGGCACGGTACCAGGATTGGCTTCATTTCCCTGCCAACAATCAGCAGCCCGATGCCAATTATAAAGGGAGTTACATAGGGCAGGGCGTCCAGATATCGAACGGTGTTGCGCCGAATTATGACTCTAAAACAGGGGCTGTTTTAAATTACGGCGCACTGCAGTATGGCGCTAACCAAACGCCTGCATTTGTACAGGAATATGCCAGCGAATATTATAACGTGAGCGAAGCCTACCTGATGAGCAAAACATATGCAAAACTGCGTGAGGTAACTGTTGCTTTCGACTTCCCTAAAAAATGGCTGCAGGGAACATTCATCTCAAAAGTCTCTGCTTCTGTATACGGGCGAAACCTGCTTTACTTCTACAAGGACCCGAAATTTAAAGATGTGGACCTTGACCAGTATGCAAATTCGCGCACAACACTTACCGGTTTGCAATCGCCAACGGTAAGAAGCTATGGCGTTAACTTAAAAGCTTCATTCTAATTTTAATTGGATAATGATCATGAAAAAAATATTCAAAATGTACTTACTGCCGGCGCTGATTTTGCTGACGGTAAGCAGTTGTAAAAAGAGTTACGAGGACCTGACCAAAAACCCGAATGTGCCGCAAAGTGTGCCCGCCTCATTGCTTTTCAATGGCATTGCAAACAGTATGGTGGATTTCCCTGATAACTCAAACGAGATATACTGCCAGTATTTTATTTATAACTACAATTACTATGGCAACAATACCTACAACTTTGGTTCGGGCGATAATTATTACAATACGCTAAAAAATGTGGTCCTGATGGAGCAGCAGGCTGTAGCTGCAGGTCAGCCGGATGTAAACCCTTACAGCGCCCTTGGAAAATTTTTCCGCGCTTACTTCTTCAGCAAAATGAGCCTGGAGGAAGGCGATATACCTATGACCGAAGCATTAAAGGGCCTTGGAAATCTTACGCCAAAATACGATGCACAAAAGGCAGTAATGATCCAATGCCTGGCGTGGCTCGAAAGCGCCAATACCGATCTGACCACGCTGATAGCGGCCGGTGGCAACTCGGTAGGCGGCGACATTTTCTTTAACGGCGACCTGGCCAAATGGCAAAAAACGGTAAATGCTTTTCATTTAAGGCTATTACTTGAACTAAGTAAGCAGGCGGCAGACGGCGACCTTAACGTTCCGGGTGCATTTTCTGCCATCGTAACCAATCCTTCCAAATATCCGCTGATGGCAAGCGCAGCTGATAACCTGCAATACACTTTTGTTTCGCCGACAAATTATTACCCGATGAACCCCAATAACTTTGGACAGAACGGTTCAAGACAGAATTCGTCGCAAACCTATATTAAGCTTCTAACTACCTTAAAAGACCCACGGGTTTATGTAACGGCTGAACCTGCCCGTCATTATGTGGACGACCTGCACCAAAGCGCAACAGATTTTGATTCCTTTGTCGGTGCCGATCCGGGTTTGGATTTGGGTATTATGTATGCCAACGCAGGCCTTGGTTTATACTCTTTCATCAACAGAAAGTACTATTACTCAACCTTCACCGGCGAGCCAAGCATCCAGATCGGTTATGCGGAACAGGAGTTTAATATCGCCGAAGGCATCAACCGCGGTTGGGTAGCAGGCAATGCCGAAACCCACTACGTTAATGGCATACAGGCATCTATGGCCTCGTACAGCATACCAACAACGGGTTCGTTCACTGCCTATTTTTATCGCCCGGGATCAACCGACGTTACCAACACAGGTAATTACGACACTTTCACCATTAATACGGACTGGACCACTTATTATAACCAGGCTTCGGTTAAATATGCAGGCGGTGCAACGGGTTTAACCCAGATATTGCAGCAAAGGTACCTGGCGCTTTTCCGTCATGCGGGATTGGAATCTTACTTTACTTACCGTCGTACTGGCGTCCCGGCGTTCACAACCGGCCCGGGTACCGGCAACGGCCAGCGTATAGCCATACGTTTCCAGTATCCGTCGAGCGAACGCACTGCCAATGCCACAAATTACAACACAGCTTTACAAAGCCAGTACTCCGGTAATGATGATATCAACGGAACTATGTGGATACTTAAATAAAGGCTAGTCAATAATAGCAATCTATACCTACTAAATTAAATTTCAGTAAAGGCGGGCGCGAGTCCGCCTTTGCTTTTTTCGTTTTTCCTGAAAAGCGACGTCATGGTAAACAAAAACCCCAGGTCGTCCGACCCGGGGCTTAAAATCTTGAAAGGGCAATATAAATGCTCAGGACTTAGTTTCAGTGATCTTTGTAACCTGGATGGTATCGTCAGTAACGGTGCCATCTACAGTTACATTTTTGCCGGCATACTTCAAAACAGCTTTTTGGTTGGCTATTTTGTAAATTTTGTCGCCCACAACCAGTACGGCCGAGGCCCCGCCCTTAATGCATTCCTGTGCGCAATGTACACGGGTTGCCGGTGTGCACATCGGTGTTTTGCTGCCAGCGCAGTGTGAATCGTCAATGTAACCCTTCAGGTGACTACCGTCAACCTTGAATCCGAAAGTGGCGCACATTGCAAGAACAACAGCGGCAGATAATAAATACTTTTTCATGTTTTCAACGGTTTTAATAAGTGGTAATCAAATATAAAGATCAAAACTTATAAACTGAAACATTACTTTCAATTATCGGGCATTCCCTTTACGATGCTTTAAAAAGGCAAAGTAATTTTTACCATTTTTGTATCTATTATAACCATCGGCCTGATTTTATAGCCGTAGTATATTCCGATAAATGCGATGGGTAAAAATTGTGCGTTTATAAACAAAAACGATTCTGACCGTTTATTATAATTATGAAGAAGGAAAAATGGATCATCGCGGCAGCAGCTGGTGTAGGAATAGCCGGGCTGGCCTATGCACTGTGGCCAAAAAGCAAGATACCCAATGGCGCCATTGTGCAGCCATTTGACAAACATAAGTATATGGGGCTTTGGAACGAAATTGCCCGGCTTCCCAACCGTATCGAAAAGAACCTGAAAAACCTGACCGAGGAGTATTCGCTGAATGACGATGGTACCATCAAGGTAGTTACCCGCGCTTACAATTTCGACAAAAACAAGCCCGTGGAAGCGGATGGCCGGGCGAAGTTTATCGGTCCGGACACCCGGGGCAAGCTAAAAGTGTCCTACTACCTGCCTATTTACCTGGATTATAATGTACTGGATGTTGATGCCACGTACCAATACGCCATGGTTTCGGGCAATAGTTTGGATTACCTGTGGATCATTTCACGGGAAAACAGCATGCCGGAGGATGTTAAGGGCCGCTTCCTCGCCAAAGCAACAGCGCTTGGTTTTGATGTATCGAAGCTGGAATGGATGTAGGCATCCCGGTCTTAAATCAGTTCCATCGACAATATTGGGTAGGGCTTCCCAAGGTAATCAAGGTCTGATCTGTCGAAAATTTTAAAACCGAGATGCTTATAGAAACCAACCGCCTGTTCGTTTTGCTCGTTAACTTCTACCTTCGTTGCCCCGCAGTTATTTATTGCAAACTCCATCAATAACCTACCGGCACCTTTCCCGCGGGCATCGGGGTGTAAGAACAGCATTTGCACTTCCTGGCCGCTTACACCCAAAAAGCCTGATATTCTGTCATCCAGACTGATCAGGTACAAATCCACCGCGTCGAAATACTGCCGTACAAACGGCTTGAAATACAATATTTCTTCTTCGGGCAAAAAGCTATGGGTAGCTCTTATGGAAGCCTCCCATATAGCGACCAATTCTTCATGATCTGCTTCGGCGGCAATTGATATTTTCATAACGACCAGTCGGAGGTAGTTTTTTTGTTGCGGTAGGCGTCGACGGACATCACACCTGCGCCGGTAAGCATCAGCGATATCAAACCGGCAATGTATAATAAGTTTACCTCGTAACCCGGGGGGCCGAACAAGGGGCCATCGGCCGTCAAACCTATTGTTTTGATCGAGCTAAATCCATAATGTATATGTATAGTGAACATAGCCACCAGCATGGTGCAAATAAGCGGTATCGATACCCACCTGGTAAATACCCCCAGCAATATAGCCAGGCCACATAAAAGCTCGATATAAGGTACCGTCAGCGAGGCGAGATGGTGAAATGGGATGTTCAAATAGATCAGTAGTTTTTCAAAACCGGCCGGTCCCCGCGAAAGTTTTGCCCAACCGTGCTGCATAGCTCCTGCCCCAATTATCAATCTTAAAAATAACGGTGCCACGCGGGTGTATTTCTTTTCCATAGCTTTTACGTTAGTCGGAAAAAAGAAAAACCCTTACAGTAAACGGTAAGTTTTTTTAAAAAACAGGTAATATCTACCTGCTAAAGAACATCATTGCAGGTACCGCGATCTTAATTGCCTTAGCATCCAGTCATTAACCTTGTCCTGGCTTGCAACTGGTGTAAGGGTAAAAGGCTCAGCGGGCATGTAAGGCACCGGGCCAAATTCGGGACAAATAAAAATTCCCGGCTCACCGGCTTTTTTATTTTTATCAATGATCGCATCCCACCAGCTAAAAAATTGATCCAAATGACCTTTCCATTCAGGTGCCGAAGGGTTATTCACTTGCGCGCCCTGGGCGTGGCCGATACGGGCGTGGATATATTTTACATGGCGTATGATCTTTTCCAGTATCTCCTGCTGATCCTGTAGCAGGCTTTCAGAAACGACGCACCAATGAGAAAAGTCTGCGGTTAGCTTAAGGTCCTTAAAAACTTCAAGGTATGGCAATAAACTGTCTGCATGAAATGCAAAACGCCCCCGGTGGGTCTCGTGGTAAACAGGTATACCAGACTGAACAGAAAATTCGTTTATAATACCGATAACGCGGCAATTATCTTCAAAACTGAAAAAATCTTTTCCTGTATGTGAGTTAACAAACGCCGGACGCAGCGCTTCAATATCATCCAGGTTCGATCTTAATTGGTCAATATATTGATCCGTCGTTTCCAGCTTTGGCGGCAGCCATTGCTGCGCTACAAAAACGAGCCCTTCATCTTTAAGCGCCCGCGCTATTTCTCCAGCCTTGCTGCCTGTTGAGCATACATTTACTTCCGCGCCGGAATACCCATCTCTTTCCAGTTCATTAATAAACGAAAGGTTAGGGTCTTTTTGCCCCCAGCAGGTTTTTATAAAGTTTATTTGGAATTGCATAGCATGCCTGAACTCAGGCATTAAAATTATACATATTACTGCACAAAAATGACTAAGACCAGGATATAAACTTTATTGCATCAGCGGTTATAAACAATAATTGTCTTATATCTTTTATGAGAGGCAATAGGCAGCGTTATCAGGAACGTTGGCATTGAAAAAAGTCCCACGGTAACTGCCGTTTTTCTTATTGGGCTGCTATAAGGAAGAAATACGCACGAAAGGCCTGTTATAGCTGTCGCCGCACTAATAATTGAGATGTTCGCATAAATTCGCGATGCCCTTGCTTTTCGCAGCGCCAAGGGGTTGTCCCGCACGCTTTCGATAAGGTTCCTGCCGTTTAAGTCAATGATCTCAGGCTGATCTGCTTTTTGGAGATAATAATTGTAGACCGCATGCGACGCGTGTGTTTGCATGTTGTATGATCTGCCCGCATAACGCCTTAACAGCATTAATTTACCGTAATATACGCCATCGTAAAGGTTGCCATCTTTAACGCCATAATAAGCCTGACCCTGTTTTATTGCACTTATATTGGTAAGCGTGACCCCTCCCGTGTCTGCCGTTACCGAGCCAGTACGTATACTTACAGATGATGTATTAATGCGTTTCCCATCGTTTGTGACAATGTAATTCGAGGTTTTATCTTTTATCCCCTGTGTAACTAAATGGGGGCTACACGACGCGAATAAGAAAAGACTCAGTAATAGAGGCAGGTAAATTTTCTTCATATTTTGTGAAATGACCAGGTTGTTAAAAATATCATGAGCACAAAGGTAGTTAAATTACCGCCGGGGTTACAAGAAGCAGGCGGCTAATCGAAAAAGCCTTCAGACTTTCATCTAAAGGCTTTTGACTTTTCGGTGCTCCTTAAACTATGGCTTAAACTCTTTTATGGATGATTTGCGCTTCTATTACATACCTGTTTTTATTTTAAAAATGGTTTGTAGTCAGCAAGGCGTTTAAGCAACATTTTATTATTTGCAACTATTTTTGCCTTTTCCTTTTCGCCCGCGCGAACAATGATGTACCCGTACGGCGCTTTTCTTTCTCCCAGGAACATTGCCTCCGGGTTAATCAAAACCGGGCCGTCTTGTTGGCCGTCCGGTATGTTACCTATATCTTTATTTGTTAAATAAGGGGCATAAAACATGTAGTGCGGCATCTGCATCGTAACCACCTTATGCTCCGAGGGGGTGGCGGGGTAAACACGCATTACCGGCGCCAGCATGTATGAAATGCCGGGGCGCGACGGTGCTTTATACATTCCTTTTTTAATCCTGTCGATTATAATGTTTCGAACTTCAAGGGCAGTAAATCTACCGGACGCCCGCATAGCCGCCGCCGCCTCGTAAACGGGGAAAATCGCGCGGGCGCCTTCCGCATCGTAACTAATAGCAGTATAAATATCATTTCTGAATTCGGCCCACTCCCACGCTGTTCGTGTAACAAAGCAAATAAAACCGTTAAATCCTTTACGGGACATATAATAACCTTTCGCGGGGTCCAGCAAATAAACCGTAGCGCCGGGACGTAGTTGCGGAGGCAGCGCACTTAGCGCATAGTCGGTTTCCAGGTCTGTGGGCATTTTCTCCAGCCTGGGGGTCGCATTTTGCGCGTAGCTTTGTACGGCAATAAACAATGAGACAAAGAGGGAAAAGGTTCGCATATTCATCTATTTTAGGGTTTAATTATAATAGGTGAGTTACCAGGTTTAATTGGGTTTAGAAAGGGGCATAACTGACAATTTTGGGGTGCGTTTGCGACAGCCAAAAAATCATTTATGTATTGACATGCAATAAGTTATAACCTGCAGGAACGTATATGGCCTTCATCCTTCTGTTCGTAAAAGGTTTTGATGAAGGTGATTTGGAGCCGCATGAGATGGCTGATCTTAGGCATTAAGCGTGCCTACTAATACGAAAAGCCTTTAGACATTCATCCAAAGGCTTTCCCTTTTCAGTGGTCCCGACGAGAATCGAACTGTATTCCCAAATCGCTGACTTTCAATATTTTGTAGCGGGCTAAATTACGTACTCACCGAATTACTCACCGCTTTTTTGATACAGATTAAATGCAAATCTTAAGATATAAAGATAGGTTATTCATGGGGTTTTCACAAGGAAAAGCGGTTCAAAAATCAATCATTTGTAAGTTGAAAAGGAGATAATGATCCCCCGTTATTTAATGAAAGTTGATAAAGATCCAAAGCCTTCCCGCTGTTTACATTGATGATTTTATGGTAACCATTGTCTGGAAGCTGAATCTTCCATTTTTGATTATTACCGCCACTATAATCCCACAATCAACGTTGCCGCCGTTGCTGCCACTCCATCCAATCGCAAAATGTTTCTCAGACCTTGGCCTAAATGGAGGTCACTCCTTCCCGGTATTTCCGGGAACAAAGGTATACCGGGTTAAAAAAAGGCAGTGTCTACATTGATAATATTAATAGTTTAAATATTAACCACAGGTAAATTTACTATAAACAATAGTTAATTTTCAATCGAATGGCAATTATTGCTCAGCACTTGTGGTATATCGTACCTTTAATAACGCTCACCTTTATGACGAAAAAATTAGTGCCCGATGGTCGTGGCTGTTGTGACGGAATTGAGGATCGAAAAAGTCGGATTTAGATAAAATAAAGTCTATTTAACACAATGATTTTAAAAGGAGGTGGGAATATTTTTGTATTGACCAATTTTAACTAGACTAGTGGTTCGAAACTTAAAATAAGGCGCGCTTTACATTATAATTATAAACGTGAACGTTAGTGTCATTCAACACTCACTCTTCCGCGTAATTTTGTTAGCACGTTATGGTTTAAAAACTGACTTGACTACATAGGCCCAAATTTAAATTAATGACCCTACTACAAAAAAAGAGCATTGTATTCATACAATTATTTGTAAGCATATCATTTGTTGCAGTTTACAGCAGCGGATTATGTCAACAAATGTCTGGTCAAATTAAAAATCCGGATTTCGAAGCTTCCACGATAAAACCCTGGACAAGCGTGGGAAATAGCCCCGTTCTATCTGCTATAATCCCTTATGAAGGGAAGCAATCAATAGAGTTACGTTCGGGGACATTAATTCGGCAGCAAGTCTCTCTAAAGCCACTGTCGCATTATAGACTGACTGCCTGGCTTAAAACAGCAAGCGGTTCGGGCGATGTACGGCTTAACGTCCATGGATTGGGCCCGCATGACGCCAGTGTTGCCAGCGCTATGGCGGCCTGGACGCAAGTGAATGTTGACGTTTTTACCGGGGCCGGCCGGCAAAATGCAACAATTGAAATAGAGAATCCGGAAAATGCCGGAAAAAACAGCGCATGGGCGGATGGGCTGCAACTGGAATTTATGGGGACCTATATTCCCAAAAAAATAGCTGGAATATCCCCTCCAAAAATTAGGAACCCCAAAACAGACATGGGCCTCACCCAACAGCCCAATAAAACCATGGACTGGCTACTCGATGCAAAATTTGGCATGTTCATCCATTGGGGATTGTATGCAGGCCCTGGTAAAGGAGAGTGGTATATGGAAAATGGTGGAGATTGGAATGCAGGAAAAGGCATGTTACCGGAAGAATATCGGAAATTTGCCTATCCGGAAAGCGGTGATGTTTACTTTGCCGCTGATAAATTTAACGCAGACGACTGGGCATCTTTGGCCAGGGATGCAGGAATGAAGTATATGATGATGGTGACCATGCATCATGATGGTTATGCCCTTTTTAACACAAAAGCGCGGGATGCCTTTTCCAGCAAACAGACCCACAATCGTGACTTTGTTGCCGAGTATGTAAAATCATGCAGGAAATATGATTTAAGGGTCGGTCTCTATAAAACTTTAATTAACTGGCGATACCCCGGTTATTATGATATTGACGGCACCGACTGCAAGCCAAACAAATTTGGATACACCACTGATCCGGCTCATAAAGAAAATGCCCGCCGATTGAAAGCAGACCTGTATGAACAGGTTAAGGAACTTGTTACTAATTACGGCAAGATCGATATCATTTTCTGGGATGGTGGCTGGATCAATCAGCAAGGCAGCGACGCAGATGCTGCAAACTTCTGGGAATCGGGCAAATACCAGAGTAGTGACAATAAGTGGCCCGTAGACCCTTACATCCGGGACTTCGATGGGAAAACCCAAAAACCGCTTGGTTTAATGGGAATGGTAAGGAAATACCAGCCGGATGTGATCGTGAATCCACGGAGCGGATGGTATGGCGACTTTAAATCTGAGGAAGGCGGCAACCCAATCACCGGTCCCGTCAGGACTGAGGAAATTTGGGAGAAATGTATGTCTATAGGCCCCGGTTGGGGCTATACGCCTGGCCAGGCAGACTCAAGCCTGGTGATGAATTTGGCCCAAATAAAAAGAATGCTGTCAGATTGTGTGATCCGGAATATGAGCTTACTGCTCAACGTTGGTCCGGACAGGCACGGACAAATTTCGATGGCGGAGCAGCATGTTTTGCGTGAAACAGGAAAGTGGTTAACGAAAGTTGGCGAGGCAGTTTATGGCACAAGAGGTGGCCCCTGGGACCCTAAAGACGGTCAATATGGTTATGCGTATAAAGGAAAGTACATTTACGTTTATCTTCTTAATGGATTCAAAGAAAAAGAATTTGTGCTTCCGGCGTTAAATAAAGGACAAAAAGTGGTCGGAATTTATTCTTTATCAGAGGGGAATGCTGTGCAATTTAAAAGTCAGGCAGATGGAACCACTATTCTAAAGAATGTCAAAGGAACCGACCCGGATGTAACTGTACTTGCTGTGCATTTAAACCAAAATGTCTTCCCATAAAGTTTAAATCCTGAATAATTCTTATTCTTTAATTTAATATTCAACCTATATCAATCCATTCAATTTTTTATACTCGCCCGGGGTAAGACTGGTAACTTTTTTGAAAATTTTTGAGAAATGCGGCAGGTTTTCAAACCCGGTTTTTTCTGCGATCTCGATATAGGATAACGTCGTAGTTGCAATTAAATATTGCGCCCGTTCGATCCTTTTTTCGTGCAAATAATTCAATGGCCTTTGTCCGGTATGCTTAAAAAACAATCTGGAAAAATAATCCTGGTGCAGGTTTGCCCGTCCAGCTAAATAATTCACTGTCAAATTTTCTTTAAGGTTTAATTGAATGTACCTGGCCGCATCTAAAATTTTAGAAGGGACCGGATCAGGGTTTTTGTGCTTAAATCCATAAGAATTTAAAAAGCGGGAAATTAACTGGAGAATTATGCCCTGGGTTTCAAAATAAACAGGATCAATAACGATATTGTTCAATTCCTGGTAGCTTTTGTAATAGGCATTCTTTTCATATACTGCCGGATTGTCGGACCGGTTGATGCCCCTGCCTGGATTTATATTCAATACGGTTTTGAAGTTTGTAATATCTGTTTCAGTTGCGGCAACCTTTATTACTTTTCTGTTATTCTCAAAAATTGAAACGCCCTCTGCCGACTCTTCGAAAAAGTGTAGGAAATACTGGCTCAGGTATTCATTGCAGGAAAGATGGCATAAGGTAAAGCTTGGAATAATATACAAATAACCTTGCTCCAGCTTAATCTTTTCCTGCTTGGTCGAAACAAACCCCTCCCCTTCATCAATATAATAAATCCTGAAATAAGGACTGATCACATTGGCATAGTTCCACTTTTTATTCAGTTTGACATAATCAACGTGCAGCAACGAAAAATTATGCCCCAATAATCTTCTGCTCATATTTTGGAACTGCAAGTTCGGTAAAAAGTCGGATTTGTATAAAAGAAAGTCTATTTAATGCAACGATTAACACAAGGTTGGAGAATAAATTTGTTATCAACCAATTTTCCTAAATGAATGCGATATGAATACGTCACTTCCAAAAGATGTAGCAATTAGCAAAGTTTCAAAAACCGGATTCGCATTTATGCTGGTAACCTCATTGTTTTTTTATGGGGCTTTTCAAATAATCTGAACCCTATCCTGATTCCACACTTAAAAAAATCGTTTACGTTGACGACTACACAATCAACCCTTGTTGATTCTGCAGTCTACATTGCCTATTTCCTCATGGCTTTGCCTGCCGGTTACGTAATGAAAAGATTCGGCTACAAAATTGGCATCATAACGGGCCTAATATTTTTTTCAATCGGTGCATTTTTATTTATCCCGGCAGCCAATACCCAGTCATATCTATATTTTCTTTTCGCATTGTTCGTGATCGCCTGCGGTCTAGGGTTTCTCGAAACAGCCGCCAATCCATATGCAGCAGCATTAGGACCACACGAAACACGTACGCAAAGATTAAATCTTGCCCAATCGTTCAATGGATTGGCGGCCGCGCTTGCGCCCGTAATTGGCGCAAGAGTCATTCTTGGTCAAGGATACACTGAACAACAGCTAAATGCGATGTCATCCGCAGCAAGGCAGGTTGCATTAGCATCAGAAGCCTCTTCTGTTAAGACCCCTTATTTTATTTTGGGCACTGTTTTATTAGTTATAGCAATAGCATTTACGCTAACCAAATTGCCTGCGATCCAGCATAAAGAAACAGGAAAGGAAAAAAGCCAAAATATTTTGCATGCATTTAAGCACAAACATCTCACCTGGTCGGTAATAGCACAGTTTTTCTATGTGGGTGCTCAAGTTTGTGTTTTCAGCTTATTTGTACTATATGCCGGCAAGTCAGCAGGCTTAAGCGAAATGAAGGCTGCAGATTATTTAGGCGCCTGCGGTATTGCCTTTTTGATTGGCCGTTTCTTCGGAACTTTTCTCATGCGATACATTAAGCCTAACAAACTGCTTACAATTTATGCATCAATCAATATCTTATTATGTATGGTGGCAATTGGAGCTAATGGAATGATAACGATTTATGCAGTGATCCTGATCTGTTTCTTTATGTCGGTGATGTTTCCAACCATTTTCGCCCTCGGCATTGCTGATCTTGGGGGCGATACGGAATACGGCAGCAGTTTATTAATCATGTCCATTGTTGGCGGTGCTATTCTGCCAAGGGTATTTGGCATCATCAGCGATTCAACCGGCGATATTCAAATAGGCTACCTGGTTCCGCTATTTTGTTTTTCAATCGTGGCATACTTTGGATGGAAGGGACATAAGACCGTTCCTGAAGTTGTTTTTGAAGAAGGACCGGCAATTGGTGCAACATTATGATATTTTAAAAATCAAGAGTGAAAATGGAAGGATATCAAAAGCCAGGATCAAAGGGATTGGAGAAAGAGCCACTAAATCTTCCGCCTGTTATATTCGGGACTAGCGGTTTGGGAAACCTGTTCGTTGCTTTGGATGAAGACGAAAAGTTAAATATTGTAAGTGAGTGTGTTCGCCTTTCAAATGGCAAAGTGATATTTGATTCGGCAGGAAAATATGGCGCCGGCCTGGCATTGAAGTCGCTTGGGGAATGTCTCAGGAAATTAAATATTCCGCAGGAAAAAGTTGTTATCAGCAATAAGTTGGGCTGGCTTCGCACCGAACTAAAAACAGCAGAGCCAACTTTCGAGCCCGGCGTCTGGAAAAATTTAAAACACGACGCCATTCAAAACATAAGTTATGACGGGATTATCGATTGTTTCGAACAAGGCAATGAATTACTTGGCGGATATATACCTCAAATGGTTTCCGTACACGATCCCGATGAATACATTAACAACGCCAAAGATCATCATCATGCAGAGAAACTGTACAATGACGTTCTCGAAGCATATGATGCTTTGCACGATTTAAAGGCACATGGGGAAGTGCAATCTATTGGCCTTGGTGCCAAAGACTGGAAGATCATCAGGCGGATTGCCGGAGACATTCAATTGGATTGGATCATGATAGCCAACAGTATGACCATTAAAAGCCATCCGAAAGAACTGCTGGATTTTATTGTCGAAATGGAGGCCAGCGGTGTCTATGTAATTAACTCCGCGGTATTCCAATCGGGGTTCCTTGTTGGCAGCAATTATTATGATTACCGGCTGATCGAAAGAGGTTCTTCACAAAATGATGCTTTGTATAAATGGCGCGACCATTTTTTTGAAAAATGCAATAAGTTCAATGTAAAACCATCGGAAGCGTGTGTTCAATTTGCGCTAAACGTTCCGGGGGTAAAAAGCATAGCCTTAAACACGACTAACGCGGCTCGGGTTCAATCCAACCTGGGTATGCTTAACGCAAATATTCCTTTGGAATTTTGGCAGGAATTAAAAATCAATGATTTGATCGAAGTGGATTTTGTGTCCTGGCTTCGTCACGAAACCACTACGCAAGATTAACCTAACAACGATGAAAACTTTAGTTTGTATAACTCCTGGTGAGTTTAAATATGTAACCGGGGAAAAACCTCAACTGCAACCGGGACAAGCCATCATAAAAATTAAGCGAATTGGAATTTGCGGAACCGATTTGCACGCGTACGACGGGACGCAACCGTATTTTGAATATCCGCGCATTTTAGGCCACGAGCTTTCAGGCGAATTAGTTGCATTTGACGATGCCCCGGGTTTTGAGATTGGAGAAGCGGTAACGTTTATTCCTTATTTTAATTGTGGCAAATGCATTGCCTGTCGCAAAGGGAAACCCAATGCGTGCGTGGAGATAAAAGTGTGTGGTGTGCATCAGGATGGCGGAATGGTCGAATATATTTCCGTTCCATCGTACGCTTTAATTCATGGCGAAGGGCTAAGCTTTGACGCACTGGCATTGATCGAACCTTTGGCCATCGGCGCGCACGGCGTAAGAAGAGCCGGCGTAACCAAAAATGAATTTGTTTTAGTGATTGGAGCAGGACCTATCGGGCTGGGAACAATGGAATTTGTCCGGATTGCCGGGGGAAAAGTGATCGCTGTTGACACCAACAACGACCGCTTAAGGTTTTGCAGGGAAAAGTTGAAAGTGGCTCACATCATTAATGCGTTGGATGGTAATGTTACAGAACAATTGGAATCCATTACAAACGGTGAAATGCCAACGGTAGTAATTGACGCGACTGGAAATTTAAAAGCCATTAACAATGCATTTCAATATATGGCGCATGGAGCGAGATATGTTTTGATTGGATTGCAGAAAGGAGAGATTTGTTTCAGTCATCCGGAGTTTCACAAACGCGAAGCAGCACTCATGAGCAGCCGGAATGCAGCAAGGGAAGATTTTGAGCATGTTATTTCCGCAATGAAGAAAAAACTGGTCGATCCAACCACATACATAACGCATCGCGTCCTATTTGACCAGGTGAAAGATGAGTTCGGGGGGTGGTTAAACCCGGCCGCCAGAGTAATAAAAGCAATGGTGGAAACAACTTGAGCAACCTCTGTATTAAAATTTAACTAAACAAAAAATCACCAAATGAAAAAATACTGCCTGGCGGTTGACCTAAAAGATGATGCCGAATTAATTGCAGAATATGAGCACTGGCACAAAAAGGAAAATGCGTGGCCCGAGATCACTAAAAGTATAACCGATTCAGGGATCAAACATATGGAAATTCATCGAACTGGTAACCGGTTGTTCATGATCATGGAAACTGACGACAGCTTTAGTTTCGAAGACAAGGCGGCCATGGACAGCTCCAATCAAAAAGTTCAGGAATGGGAACAACTGATGTGGAAATTTCAGCTACAGTTACCCTGGGCAAGAGAGGGAGAAAAGTGGGTTTTGATGAACAAAATTTTTCAATTGTAATTACACGCCGACCATATTCTGTCGGCTCTTATAAATTAAAAAAAATGAAACGAAGAAACTTGATTAAAGGAATGGCTGCGGCATTGCCCACGCTATGGTTATCACGTGCGATGGGCAATAACATTTTTGAGGAACAACTTCTCAATGAACCGATCGCTTCCGGCCCATTTGAACCTACGTGGGAATCCTTGCAGAAATATCAAACACCGGAGTGGTTCCGCAATGCTAAGTTTGGTATCTGGGCGCATTGGGGGCCACAATGCCAGCCTGAAGCCGGTGACTGGTACGCAAGAGGAATGTACCAGGAAGGTTCATGGCAATATAAAATTCATCTCCAGAAATATGGTCATCCCTCGAAGTTTGGATTTAAGGATGTGATCAATGAATGGAAAGCCGAAAAGTGGGATCCGGAAGAATTAGTGAGTTTATATAAAAGCGCCGGTGCACAATACTTTATGGCGCTTGCCAATCATCACGACAATTTTGATTTGTATGATAGTAAATATCAAAATCAATGGAATGCTACCAAGGTTGGCCCTAAGAAAGACCTAATTGGCGGCTGGGCAAAGGCAGCAAGAAACAATGGGCTTCCATTTGGTGTAAGTGTTCATGCGTCACATGCATGGCGCTGGTATGAAGTGGCGCAGCGTTCTGATAAATCCGGTCCTTATGAGGGCATTCCTTACGATGGAAAACTTTCAAAAGCAGACGGGAAAGGGAAATGGTGGGATGGATTAGATCCGCAGGGACTTTATGCACAAAACCATCCGCTGAGTCAGGGCAGTTTAGACGATAACTTTAACAGTGACCAATGGGATTGGGGCAATGGCGTATATCCACCCACTAACGCCTACATAGAAAAGTTTTATAACCGCACTATTGAGCTCATCAACAAATACAACCCTGATGTGGTTTATTTCGATGATAGTCAACTCCCGCTTTGGCCGGTTAGTGACGCAGGTTTGCGCATTGCTGCTCATTTTTATAATAAGAGCATTAAGGAACATGGGGACTTGCGGGTAGTCCTTAATGGGAAAAAGTTAAACGAAAGTCAGCGCAAAGCGATGGTTTGGGATATTGAAAGAGGACAAGCTAACGAAATTCAACCCCTGCCATGGCAAACCGACACTTGTATTGGTGGCTGGCATTATGACCGCGCATTATATGAACGCGATGGGTACAAATCGGCAAAAACAATAGTTCAAACCTTGGTTGATATCGTAAGCAAAAATGGGAACCTTATGCTCAACATCCCGGTCCGCGGCGATGGCACCATTGATGAAAAAGAGCGAAAGATTATTGAAGAGATCGGCCGGTGGATGAAAGCAAACAGCGAAAGCATTTATGCTACCAGGCCATGGAAAGCGTTTGGTGAGGGCCCTGCGCAGGAAGAAGCCGCAAAACTGAGCGAGCAAGGTTTCAATGAAGGAAAGGGAAAAGAGTTTACCTACCAGGATATTCGCTTCGCAATGAAAAGCGATGTGGTTTATGCAACGGCAATGGGCTGGCCTGAAGATGGAAAGCTGGTTATAAAAAGTTTGGCGAAGACCAGCGAACACTTTCGAAGGGAGATTCAAAAAATAGAATGGTTGCCAACCAGGCAGTCTTTGAGTTTCGAGAGAACTGAAAATGGGCTGGTGGTTTCCCTCCCTGAAAGGGGCGCTGATGAATTGACCTATGCTAATGTGATAAAGATTTTTTCATAAGGCATTTTAAAGCACAATTTAGACACAAAAAGCGTCTGCATATTTAAGTGTGCAGACGCTTTTTTTATATCGTACTAATTTGTCCATGGCCTGATTCTGGTCGCACAAACAAGCCCGCTCCGAATCTCACCTCGTCGCGGGCACATTAAATCAACTAATTTGTGATCTTTATTATTTGGATATTATCAACTGCTGTTTTAAAATTGGTGCTTGCGTATACGCAATTTTCGCTATATAACATTGCAAGTTTAAAGCCCTGCACCTTTTTTCAGCGAATCCAATGTTCGTTGGTTTTCGACCGTGTTATTTTGGCGATTGAAGGCATCGCTGCCCCATATAAACGGCAGCACACCATTTGCCTTTGCTTGTTTGGTCACATAACTATAGAAATGCATCTGGGAATTAACTGACAATAGGGAGTCCGCCGGATATCCTGTTAATTTGTCAGCGTGATACGAAGTACCGTATTCGCCCATAATCATTGGTATTCCCTTTGAGATAAAGTTCGCTTTGGCAGTTTTGAATATAGAATCTACATAACGCTCTTCATTATAAGTCGAGTTGCGGTCAAGAAAGAGCGGGTTGGTCGTATGAAAGTTGGCCCCCCAGAAATAGGCTTCTTTTCCCCAGCTCGCGTCAGCAGATAATATACAAAAGTTGGGAGGAGTATAATAATGAAACTCGATTATCATTTTATTCGCCGCCTTATCAGTTGGCAATTGAGCCACCTTGTACTCGTTACCTGGCTTAAGGTATTGGTTAGCCAGGTCGAGTGATGTAGAGGGTGCCTGAATAATCAAAGAACGATAACTGTTCTTTCCGCCGGTGCTACGCACAGCATTTATAAATGTTTGATGATAACGCATCAAAGTTCTTGTCGTTGGCACATCGGTAGCATTAGGTTCGTTGGCGCTGGCAAACGTCAAATGCTCGTCAAAATCGCGCAATGTAGTGGCTATTTGTTCCCAAAATGCTTTTTGCTTGGCATTAATGGTATCCTGCTTCGCGCCTGTGGCGGTGCAATCCAGCCAGCCATCATCGTAGTGGATATTAACCATCACATACATGTTATCATTAAAGCAATATTGCACTACCTGTTTTACCCGGTCAAGCCAGGCCGGATCTATCTGTGCTGTAGCCCGGTTGATCAAATGTGAATTGTCATACTGAATTGGGATTCGAACTGCGTTCATCCCGCTTTGTTTTATTAAATCGATCAGTTGCTGGGTAATTACCGGGTTTCCCCATCCGGTCTCTCCGTTCGGAGCTTCCATGGTGTTATAAATATTATATCCCATTGTGATATTTGATGTCAGCTGCGTAGCGGTGCTCGACATGCCGGCTGCATCTGGCGCCGGAGCCGATGTATTGTACGACGGATAAATATTTGCATCCTGTAACACTGTGATCCGCCTGCTTTGACCGTTAGTTGAGTTCAGGTTCAAAAGCACAGAACGGCTTACACCGGACGAATTTCCTGTTGCTGTTAAATTAATAGTTGCAGCCCCGCTGTTACCCGATATTTGGCTTAAATGCAGCCATCCGATACCCGTCGTATCAACCTTCCATGCGGCATTGGTGGTAAATTTCAAAGCTACTGTTCCGCCGCTTTCGGGGATAGTGTCTGTTAAATTGGCAAGTTCGAGCCGCGGGGTTGCTGATTCAGTTTTTTTACATGAAGCAGCAACCAAACCCACGAAAAAAATCGCAGCGATTTTATATATCGTCCCGGTGTTTTTTATCATTTTTTTCATATTATTTTGGTCAAAAAGCCCACAGCATTACGCTGAGGGCCTTTAATTATTTAATTTTTACAACTCTAAGATTATCAAAAGCAGCATAAAAGCCCGTAGTCGTGGCCGTTTTGCCGTAGTTATGAATATATACCGTACATGAAGTATTGCCCGTCGGTCCCGTCAGATCAGCAATTTTGGATATGGCAGCACCTTCACCGTCGCCGAGCGTAGGATCAGTGGCTTTAAACGCTGACAAAGGAATAGTTACTGTTACCCAGCGTTTTGTAGTGTACGCCGTAGTCTTAGTGGCGGTTACTTGCCATGGCTCCCATCGGCATATATAACTGCCAAACCCGCCTTGTATGTCGATAGTACCGCCATTCCAGGATTGAGGAACACTTACCTCAAATTTAAATGCCCAGTTGGCCGGCGAATCACCAAGATTGGCAACCGGCACCCATTGCGCTGCATTCATCAGTATAGCATAATTGGAATAGGTGTTTCCTTCGCCACTCGCCAGGCTGCCGGTTTTTAATACCATATACAGGCTTGAATTGCCCGGAAAATCAGGGCTGTAAGGTGGCCATCCCGAACTTGGGTCACCGCTGGTAATGTTGGCCCCACCCCACCACTGCCAGTTGAAATTTCCACTCCATTCCCAGTTTGATATCGAGCCTGTCGCTATATCATTCACATTGTACACAGTTGTTGCTGTACCGAATTTTGTAGTAACCGACACGGGGCCCCCTTGTGTAAGCGCAGGTAAAACCAAACCAACAGAGCTTCCGTCATTGGATGAGGTGAACGAGTTAACTGCGGTACCCGCAAAAGAAAAAGACTGGATGTTCTTGAGATAAGTGCCATACACATAAACCGAGTCCCCAGGATTAGCATTTTCATTGGAAATACTAATTATAGTTGGCGTTGCCACTATTTTAAAATTAACCGTACCAGTCTTTGTTGTTACTACCACCTGGTCGGTGGGCGTTTGCGCGGGCATAAGGAAGCCAATAGAAGTTCCGTCAGCGCTTGGTTTAAACGATGTTATCGGAGTTCCCCCGTACGAAAAACCGTGAACTAAAACTAAGTTACTCCCATAAATATGAACAGAATCACCCGGGTTAGCGAATACATTGGAAATAGCGGTAATAGTTGGGGCGGCCGGGCCCAATTTAAACGAGAATGATGTTGATCCTCCTGTTGTTCTATAGCTCAGGGTATAAAGCTTAGTGGTATCGATGGAGGAAAACATAATGGCGGGTATTTGCACTACTGCACTGTTCGGTGCAAATAAAGCCGGGTTAAAACTTGCCGTTACACCATCGAATTCTATATGCGTTGCATTTTGCAAGTTCTGCCCAATTATAACCACGTATTTTCCTGTTCCTCCGGACAAAGCAGGATCAGTTTGAGGATTACCGGTACTTAGAAGACTATCCTTAGGTGACGGATTATACATTCTTACGCTTGTAATAACCGGGGCAAGACCGCTGCCGGCGTTCTTTTTACAAGCAGGGATCAAAGCCGCCATCGCAAGGAGGAACGGCAATAAACACAAGCGGATAAATAATTTCTTTTTCATGATGAACATCTGCTAAATATTTTACTTATAATAAGGAACTGGTGGCTGAGCCAACTTTGGATCGGTAGTTACTTCGGCTGCCGGAATTGGCAGTGTAAATGAACTGATGGTGGCCGGGAGTGTTGGTACCGCAGTAGTAGTATCCCGTTTGGCTATGCGCGTTTTAGGATCATAAGTAAAGGTGTACCGCTTCTGCGTATTAAGAAGATTGACAGCTTTGTCGGCCTGATAATAAGAAAGCCTTACCAGGTCAATCCAGTATTGTCCTTCAAAAGCCAATTCAACTCGTCTTTCCCGAAGAATAGTGTCAGCACTCAGCATCGGAGCGGGATCGACGCCCGCCCTGGCGCGTACCTTGTTAAAGTACGTCAGGGCATCGCCATCAGTTGTCGTCGCACTATTGCCCAGGATAGCTTCGGCATATACCAGGTATACATCGGCCAGCCTCAGCATAGAAAAGTGCTCAGGCGAAGACCAAATCGTCATTGTTGGCGAGTTGTTATCTTTTTCATTGCCCACAATGTGCTTTTTCATACATATTCCGGTTGCAGTATAGCCACCATCCGCAGCATCCAATTCTGAATAATGATCTCCGGTCAGCATAATAGTGGCCTTACGACGTACCGTGTCCTTCTCAGCGTACATCTGGTACAAATCATAGGTGGGCTGTAAGGTCTGCCATCCGCCGCTCTTTTGAGCATTTATCGTGGCAGAGGGCGAATAATAAGTCGGTAAAACGTTGCCAAATCCATAACCCACACCCGGTGCCCATTGAAGGGCAAATAATGATTCCGGGTTATCGTTATTTTGTGTCTTGAAAAGATCATAATAACTGTGGAACAACTCTAATCCGCTATTTTTACACACATTGCCTGCATACTTTTTTGCGCTGTCAAGCAATGCCTGATCGCGTGATCCATTTTGTCCCAGGCCCGCCATTGTTAAATATACTTTGCCCAGCATCCCTTGTGCCGACCAAGTGGTTACCCGGCCAGGCTGATCTGTAGCCGGGAGATTCTGCGCTGCAAAAGTCAGGTCTTTGGTTATGAATTTATAAACGTCCGCAACCGTGTTACGATTAAGCAAGGGGTCATTTACCAACTTCGTGTTATCCTCAACAATGGGAACGGCGCCCCAGTAAACCGCCAAATGATAATAAGCTACTGCGCGAATAAACCTTGCTTCCGCAAGGGCCTGATTTTTATTGACGGCCGGTATAGCAGCGGACGATTGTTTATTGATGGCGTTGATAACCATATTGCATTGCCCTATGACATTATACAGGCCTGTCCAACCGCTTGACACGAGGCCATTCTGCCCCGTGATCGTGCGTGTATAAAGCTGCATTAAATCGCCATAATATGTGTAAAAGGCAGTTCCCGGCAAGCCATCGCCAAATAGTAACCATGGCTGTTGAAATTGCCACCATGGGGCGCCACCATACAGGTTAGCGGTAGCCAGCCGTAAATCGGCAGGCGCTTGATAAAAATTATTAGAGCTGATTTGTGATGTCGACGGACGGTCGAGGAAACTTTTTTTGCACCCGGCAATGGCCGCGCCAAATGCTAAAATAATCACAATTTTATTGATCGGTTTCATAAATATCCTTTTGAATTAGTGATCGTTTTATTTGTTAAAGGTGATGTTTGCACCAATCGTGTATACCCGGGGCTGCGGATAGTAACCGCCGTCCCAACCTGCCTGAAGTGGGTTCCAAGAACCAATTTCAGGGTCCATACCCACATATTTTGTTATGGTAAATACATTGGTAACTGTAGCATATACCCGGATTGAATGCACGTATATTTTTGATAAGATATTTTCCGGCAGGTGATAACCTAGGGTGATGTTCTTACATTTCAGGAATGAACCATCCTGTATATACAGGTTAGATGAACGAGTGTTATCGTTGGTGACATCATTTCTCAGGCTGAAGATTGTTGTCTTTGGGTTAATGACATACACATTGTTTATATCAGATGCCGAGCCATTGGGGTCGACTAGACCTAAACGCGCGTAACCTAAGGTGGATGAAAAATAGGCGGTGCTGGCTATCGGGTTGGTTTGCTGGATAGACATCTGATTGAATATCTTATTGCCGTAATCGCCGCTAAAGAAAATATTCAGATCAAAATTTTTGTAGAAAAATGAGTTGCTGATACCATATTGAA
Organism: Mucilaginibacter ginsenosidivorans; assembly: GCF_007971025.1. Lineage (NCBI taxonomy): Bacteria > Pseudomonadati > Bacteroidota > Sphingobacteriia > Sphingobacteriales > Sphingobacteriaceae > Mucilaginibacter > Mucilaginibacter ginsenosidivorans. The sequence continues at coordinate 618,394 of NZ_CP042436.1, forward strand.
ATTTCGGGATCGGCGAACCTAAAAACGTTTGGTCCCTTGAATCGATAATACCATCGCCGTTCAAGTCTTTAAACATGCGGTCGCCGTACCAGATACCCCCGCCTGCGGAAGAAATTGGATATGGTTTACCGGATTGATCAACAGGTAATGCGTGTGTTTGAAAATCCTGCGGTTTTGCAAACACGCCATCGAAAATATAACCATAGAATTCACCGATGGGCTGGCCTACCACTGTTTTTTCAACGATTTCGTTGTTGGTATAAGATTTTTGGGTTAAGCTGGCATCGGCCCCCCCGTTGCCTAAACTGAGCACTTTATTAACGTTTCGGGATATGGTAAATCCACTTTTCCAGGTGAAATTCTTACTGGCAATATTTGTAGAACTGATCTGCAGGTCAAACCCAGTATTACGCATAGAACCTACATTGGCATAAGGTGCCGCCATGGACCCTGGAGAAAAACCGGTGGACGAACCTGAATACATCGGAAGCGGTTCCGCTAACAAAAGTCCCTTTGTCTCGCGGTCATAAACATCTAACGAAAAACTTAGGCGTCCATTAAAAAACGTACCATCAAGCCCGGCATCGTAATAATCTGTTTTTTCCCAGGTCACATTAGGGTTAGGCAAATTGCTTTGGAACTGCGCTATCCCCGACAAACCATTAGCCTCTGTTGTAAGCTGCGTCACATAAGTATTGCCTGGTATGTTTTGGTTGTTGGTAAGCCCGTACCCGATTCTTAATTTCAATTCATTGATAGCTTTTACATTTCTTAGAAGTGCTTCGTTATTGATCTTCCAGGCAAATGCGCCTGAATAAGTGATACTCCAGCGATTATTTGCCGGAAAGCTTGAAGAACCATCGTCGCGTATGTTACCAGTGATCAGGTATTTATCAGCCCAGGAAAAATTGACACGGCCGAAATAGGATTCCAATGAACTACCAGGTCCATAACTACCTGAGTTTGTAGCCGAGGTCGGATCGCCGGCACTAATCGCCTGTACATTGTTCGAAGGGAAATTTGTTCGGCCGGCGCCAACATTTTCGGACCAGCTCGACTGCGATTCATGCCCTGCTAAAACATTCAGATTAAATTTTTTGAAAGAATGATTGTAGGTTAAAAAGTTGCGCAATACCGTATAAATGTTTTGCGAACTATTTGAGCTGCCACTATTGACACCATTAATAACTTTGCCAAAAGTGTAGGTGGGCGTAAAATTATCCGCTGTGCCAAAGTCGAAATTACCCGATACTTCGGTCCGGAATGACAAGTCTTTGGTAAATTGAATTTCGGCATAGGCGTTGCCGAACGCTTGGTTTCTCGTTGCAACGTTTGTTGAAAGTTGGGCGATGGCCACTGGATTTACAATGCCCGGCACCCAACCATCTGTGGTTGTCACCCCGCCCCACGAGCCATCCGGGTTCCGTACGGGAACATCGGGCGTCAGGCTTAGCGCCGAGCTTATTATACCATCAGCGGAAGTATTTTGGTTTTGATTAATGTGTGCCAATTGAAGGCTGGTTCCCACTTTTAGCCATTTAGTGGTTTTATTGTCCAGGTTTAGCCGAACAGAGTATCTTTTGAAATCAGACCCAAGCGCTATCCCTTGCTGATCGAAATAAGAGCCCGCGAGTAAATATTGGGTTTTGTCATCACCACCGCTTACGGTTACAGTGTGGCTATTCATCGGCGCTCTTCGAAATAATTCACTTTGCCAATCGGTGCCCGCACCTAAATATTGCGGATTGGCAAACTCAGGCCTTGCACCAAAGCCCCAAACCACCGCCCGGGCATCCATGAAGGTAGCATACTGCTGCAGGTTCATAGTAGGGAGTTTCTTTGGTATTTCCTGGTCACCGGCATAGAAATCGTAGCTTACTGTTGGCGCGCCGGCCTTGCCTCTTTTTGTAGTGATCACAACAACTCCATTGGTGGCCTGCGAACCATATATCGCGGTCGCCGATGCATCTTTCAAAACATCTATCGATTCTATATCAGCAGGATTGATAGCATTTAACGGGTTACCGCCATTGCCAGGGTCGCTGACAGGAGGGATAATAACGCCGTCTATTACATATAATGGCGAGTTAGAACCTGTTATTGATGATATACCACGTATTTGAATAGATACTCCACCACCCGGCTGACCCGATATTTGCTGCACCACAACACCTGCAACTTTTCCTTGCAGAGCCTGATCAAAAGTAGTTGGTAGCGTCTGGCGCAGATCGTCTCCCTTTATCGAACTTATAGATCCTGTAACATCTTTTCTTTTTGTTTTGGCGTAACCTGTAACTACCACCTCATTTAAGCTGGTATTTGTGAAAACTAGTTTTACATTAATACTATTATTGTTTTTAACAGGTATTTCCTGCGTCGCATAACTCAGAAAACTGAACAGCAGCACATCAGTGGGTTTTGCGTTAATAGCATAGTCGCCGTTAACGTCACTTACTGTGGCTACCCGGGTTCCTTTTACTTTTACAGTTGCTCCTGGTACCGGGCGGCCGTCGTCCGCTGCAGTTATCTTACCGGTAATACGTTGAGTCTGTGCATAACCTGAAGAACAAATAAACATTGTCAAGATTATGAGACAGAACCCGGATCTGATCTTTCGCGCTGATTGTCGTCTCATCTTTTAATTAATTAGGGTGGTAGTAAAAATTGGTTTCATAATTATTGGTTTAATCTTAGTTTCTATTATTGCTCTTGACGATCACGCCATAATTTCGTTGGATACTTGGTGCGTATTCTGAGAAATTATGCCCGATGAAAAGGGGCACTGAGCCTTAAAAAATCAGATAAAAATTATTGGTTTATATGGGGTACAGGATTCAGTATACTAGCCAACTGAACATCAGGCTATTGAAACCTAGTTTCCAAAAGATGAAGCTATTGTAGCTGATGGAGAAGAAATCGCAGAGTTGATAATGATAATCGTACAAATGTTAATCAAGTCTTAACAATCTGAATATCAATTACTTAAAATAAAATACCAAGATAATATAAGCACAAAAGAGCGAAGGTTGATAGCATAAATGATAACATGGCAGAAAAAGGGGACATATTTTCAACGCCAGCCGCTTTGGTTTGGGGTAAGTTATTACAGGTCAGTGAGTCAGGTCACTTACGGGGGATGCATTTTTGCGGATCTCCGCAATGTATTCCGACGGTAGTAATTTGAATTCTTCTTTAAAAGTTCTTGTAAAATAGGTGGGCGAGTTAAAACCGACTTCATAAGAGACCATAGCAATCGTCATTTGACCACTGGCTAGTAGTTGTGCAGCCCGCTTCATTTTAACCGACCTGATAAATTCTAAAGGAGATTTCCCGGTCAGGGTCAATAGTTTTTTGTATAGCGACACCCGGCTCATGGCCATTTCGCGGCTCAATTCTTCAACCGATAAACGGTCGTTCGACATGTTTTTTTCTATATAATCAACCACATTTCTCAAAAGCTTCTCATCTTCGGATGCGACCTCAACGTTTTCCAATTGAACATCCAATTGCTTTTTATAGGTACGCTTAAATGTGTCCTGCAAAATCAAAAGGTTTTTGATTTTCGAAAGCAATATCTCAAAATTGAAGGGTTTGGTCATGTAGTCGGTAGCACCAAATCCCAGGCCTTTTACCTGGTCTTCCTCACCACTAAGTGCCGTAAGCAATATCACTGGTATATGCGATGTCCTCGAATCATTTTTTAGCTTTTTGCATAAATCGATACCATTCATTTCGGGCATGCTGATATCGCTAACTATTAATGCCGGATGAATGGCCAACGCTTTTTGCCATCCGTCCTTTCCGTTGGCCGCTTCAACAATCTGGAAATGCTCTTTCAGATTCTCTTTCAGGTAGAATCTGAAATCCTCGTTGTCTTCCACCAGCAACACAAGTGATTTTTTATTTTTTTCAAGATACGTGCCGCTGTCACGTTTTATTGCCGAAACTGTTTCGATAGCCGGAGCAGGCGCAGTGATCAACTCCGACAAGCTCAAATCCTCTGATTTTACAGGTATGCTCACAATAAAACAACTACCATTCCCGGGTTCGCTTTCTACGGTTATCTCGCCATGGTGGAGATTAACAAATTCTTTTGTTATCGACAGCCCGATTCCACTGCCCTGGTTGATCAGCGAGTCTGGAACTTCATTTTGGAAGAAGCAGTCAAATATCTTATTATGTTTCTCCTTTTCTATCCCTATTCCGGTGTCAATAATCCGAATTTCAAGCCAATTATTTTCAGGGTCATCATGATCGGCGGTTACCGTAAGGCATATGCTGACATGGCCGCCCGGCGGTGTAAATTTGAAAGCATTAGACAGCAGGTTAAAGATGATTCGTTCAATCTTATCGTAGTCAAAATTGGTAACGAGGCTATCAATATCTGTATCAAACAGGAAGCTGATATTCTTTTTTTCGGCAAGATCGGCAAACGAATAAGAAGCATCTTTAATGAATTGGATTATGTCCCCCGGCTGCGGGCTAAGCTGTAACTCATTTACTTCCATTTTCCGGAAATCCAACAATTGATTGACAAGATTTAGCAGGCGTTTTGCGTTACGTTTAATGAGTTCGGCTTGCGTTCTTTGATCTTTGTCGGAAGCCTGGCTGATCATTTTATCCACCGGCGCCATAATTAGCGATAACGGCGTACGGAATTCATGGCTCACGTTAGTAAGGAACTTGATCTTCATCATATCCAGTTCCTGTATCCGCTTGGCCTCTTTCCTTTCCTCTTCAATTGCGAACCGCATCTTCAGTTTTTCAATCCCCTTGCGCCTGATGAAATATAGCACGCCAAAAATAACCAGCACATATACCAGGTAAGCAACGGGCGACTTATAAAACGGCGGCAGTACACGGATGCTGAGGGTAGCTTCCGAAACCGGGCGAACGCCCAAAGGCATGATCGCCCTCACCTTAAAGGTATAGTCGCCCGCATCGAGATTGGTATAGGTCGCCCTGCGCGAATTGTTGTCTGCAGCAATCCATTGCTTATCGAAACCCTGCAGTTTATATTGGTAACTTACCTTTTCCGGGTTTACAAAGTTCAAGGCTGCAAATTCAATGGTAAACATATTCTCGGCGTGCCGGAGTGTTATCGACTTTGTATCAAGTATTGATTTTTCCAGAACTACATAGCCATCGAGGCTTTGTTTAGGCTGAACAGGACTGTTGAAAACCAAAAAATTGGTCAAAACGATGGCTTGGGGCCCGGAGCCAGCCCGGATATCAACCGGGTTAAATAAATTGAATCCGTTTGCCCCTCCGAAAATGAGTTCACCCTGCCTTGTTTTCATCGAAGAATACCTGTTAAATTCACGCCCTTGCAAGCCATCGCCTTCATCAAAATTTTTAAAGCGCAGGTTAAGGTTGTCGCCATCACCGGAGACAATAATATTGCACAAGCCATTAGCTGTACTAATCCACATGTTGCCATGATTATCCTCCAGCACATCCTGCGTATTGTTGTCCGGCAACCCGTCGCTCTTATGCAGATTTCTGAACTTTTTTGTTTTGGGATTGAAGATACTGACACCGTCGCGCGTTGTAATCCAGAATAAATGGCGCGAATCTTCAATGAGCCCGGAAATATTATTGTTTACAACTCCGTTCGTTGGGTTACCCAGCCGGACGTAGGAAATAAACTTAGATTGGCGAGTTAAAATGTTTAGCCCATAAGCAGTTCCTATCCATATATTGCCTGCCTTATCTTCTGCAAGTTTTGAAATATAGTTTATGGTCAGCCCGCCGCCTGCTGTATAATGTTTGAACCTGCCTGATTCGGGATCGAACGAATCGAGGCCGCCGCCTATAGTTCCAATCCACAAATGGTGGGAAGAATCTTCTATGATGTCGGATATGCGGTTATCTGCAACTGATTCCGGCGAACTATTATGCTTGAAATGCCTGAACGTGTGTCCGTCAAAGCAGTCCATGCCACCAAAGTAGGTGCCAATCCACAATCTTTTTTTATGGTCTATGCAAAGGCTGACAACGACGTTATTCGACAAGCTGTTAGGGTCAGCAGGATTGTTGACGAAGCTTTTATAAGTGCCGGCTTTGCGATCATAGTAAATCAATCCGCTACCATTTGTCCCGATCCATAAATTACCAAGATCGTCTTCCACAAACCGGTTAACATCATCGTAAGGAAGGCTGCGGGGATCCGAAGCAAAATGTTTAATCAGTGGAAATTTAATAATATCGGGATGATAATAACTTATGCCCTTCTTATAAGTGCCGATCCAAACAATGCCGTCGCTCGCTTTATAAAGGCATGTTATACTGTTTTGGGCCAGGCTTTTGGAATCGCCTTCCCGGGTTAAAAGACTTTGTACTTTAAAATTATTTTTGTCGATAATGTTTATTCCGCCATGGTCAGTACCGATCCAAATAAGGTTTTTATTATCCTGTAACACTCCCATCACAATGTCCGAGGACAGGTGCCCGCCGGCCGAGGCGCTGGTGATATTTTTTATAGTCCCTTTTTTTACATCGTAATAAAACACACCGTTTGGGCTCCCCTCTTCGAACACCCACAAATCACCGTCATGGTCAGCAAACACATGGTAATTGGCGTTACCCCTCGGGCGCAACTTGTTAAGGGCATATACGCGGTTAGTAACCACACAGGTATTCTCATCTATATTATCAAGCACACCATTTTGGTAAGCCACCCACAGGCTACCTCCGGGACTTTCAGCAACGCCCGTTATTTTATCCGAATACAAAGATTTATTGTCTTTTGCGTTGTGCCTCAGGTGTATAGCCTTTTGACCCCCTGGCCTGTATTTATAAATACCATAAGAATCATCTACGAACCAAAAGTTTCCCCATCTATCCTTTTTTATATCCCAGACATTTTTGTCAGGGATACCTATATCGTTTAGCTGCTTCTCGGCATCGTGTTCAAACCGGTCTTCTGCAGGGTTATAAACATTAAACCCCGCCATTGTTGCGATCCAAAGCTTTCCTGACGGCCCTTCGAATATCCCGGTTATATCATCATCGCTGAGCCCTGTGGTATCGTTCGAGCGTTTGAATACCTTAAATGTATAGCCATCATACCGGTTTAGGCCCGACCCAGTCCCGATCCACATAAAGCCTTTACTGTCTTTATAAAAGCAGTTAATACCGTTGTTAGAAAGCCCATCTGCTATATTTAGTCGTGAAAACTGGTAATGGATATTCTGTGCATACAATACGCCGACAGCCAGAAAGCAATAGAAAACAATTAGGGAAAATTTTCTAAACATCACACTAACCTCAAATCATTCAAAACCTAATGATTAACTAATTTAAACATAAATGTAGATAATATCACCGGCAACTTTTGAACGTGTGCCATCAATTGCCGGCCCGGTTATCAATTTGTTCCACAAATAAGCGAATCCAGGGCCTGTTTATCAAATACTGTGTTTGTCTGCCTGTTAAAAACACCGAAGGAGTTATTGCCAAGACGGCCTTCGTCCCAATAAAAAGGTACTAAGCCATCTGCTTTAGCCTGTTTTACAAAATACTTAAGATAATGGGCGCGTGCGTTCAAATGACGATTTAAAGCATCTCCAACCAGCGATGAACGTCTGATCGCTCCAAATTCTCCAATAATAACAGGGACTCCTTCATCAATAAATTTGGCTTTTATGTCTTTAGCTGCCCGGTCTATTTCAGATTCTTCGCCCCAGGTAGCATTGTGGGCAATATCAGCCGACGAGTGATACCCAAGTCCCCAATAATAAAATTGATTTCCCCATTTCTCATCCTGGGTCATCAGTGCAAATTGGTATGGTGTATAGGAATGTACCTCTAACATTAACCTGTTTTTGGCCTGGTCTTCCGGCATTTTCGTCATCAGGTGCAGGGTCTTATCAAAATCAGTCGACGGACCCTGGATCACCAGCGTCCGATACGCGTTCTTACCCCCAGTCGAACGAACAGCATCGATAAATGTTTGATGGTATGAAAGCAGGACATCCATTTGAACAGGACTGGCTACCGCCGGCTCATTGGCGCTTGCAAAAATTAAATGCTCATCAAAATCGCGCAGGTAAGTAGCTATTTGTTCCCAGTATGCTTTTTGTTTTGCATTCACTGCTGCTTTTTTTTCAGGCGTGCAGTTATTCTCGAGCCAGCCGCCATCCCAATGGATATTGAGAATAACGTACATGTCATTATCAATACAATATTTAACTACCTCCTTCACGCGGTTTAACCAGGCAGCTTTTATTTTCGCGGTAGACTGATTTGCATATTGGTCCCACGAGCAGGGTATCCGTACTGCATTAAAGCCGCTTTTTTTTATTTCTTTAATAAGGGCGTCTGTAACTTTTGGGTTTCCCCAGGCTGTCTCACCGCCTGTCGCTTCCAGCGTATTTCCGATATTCCAGCCTATAGTCATTCTTGCTGCAAGTTGGGCAGCAGTACTATTCATTCCAACAGTATCAGGCTTTGCAGGCAAAACGTTATAGTTTGGATAACCTTTACCTGCAGAGATAGACGACCTGTGAACCGCCAACGCTGTTCTTTTGTGACAAGACGCGAAAGCAATAAACAGCAGCAAATGAATCCCGAAATTCAGGTTCCCTTTTATTTTCATTAAGAATTTAAGCGTTATAATTGATTGCTGCTAAACTACCTCCGTGCAGTTTAATCGGATATATCAAATGTTTAAGATTAGGGTTACGAATGTTAAATAACCTGCTTATAAGCTTAATCGCCTGATAATAACCCCCAAAAAAAGCGTTCCAGATACCGTTCCGGAACGCACATCAAGTTTAAAATACCCTGCTACTTATTTTTCGCTTATTACTCCTGCAAAGCCGCCCCTGGGCGGGCATTGAATGTGAAGTATATCTGTTTTCTTCACAATAGTGGTTTCACTTGTAACAGACTTTGCATCTTCTCCATCTTTAAATATTTGGAAAGAATAATCTGAGTTGCCTAAAAAGGAAAGACTAAGATTGAGTGTTTGCAATATATCTTTCCCATTAAGCCCGGCAACATACCATAGTTTGCCTTTTCTTCGAGCAATAACAACCATTTGGCCAGGATAGCCGTCTATCAGTTTTGTTTCATCCCATGTTGTAGGAAATGCCATTAGAAACTTACGCGGTGCGTCAGCTAAACCGTAATAGGCAGAGGGCCTGTCTGCAAAATGCTGTAATCCGGATTCAAATACCACAGCCAAAGCCAGCTCGTGGGCAAAGGACGTTTTATGTTCGTGCTGCGAATTGGAAAAAGTTACCGGTGTATAGTCCATAGGACCCACTATATTCCGCGTAAACGGCAAGGTCGTGTTATGTGAAGCAGCCATGTCAGTTAAGATGCCGGCGTTATTATACCACTCCGCACCGTATACAGCTTCGGTACTCATCAAATTGGGGTAAGTACGCGCCCAGCCGCGGGGTATAGTAGCTCCGTGAAAATTTACCAGCAGCTTATGTTTTGCTGCGTCTTCCAGGATATCCATATAATATTTCATCATCTCCTGCTGGTCTCCTCCGAAAAAATCGACCTTGATGCCCGATACGCCAATATCATTCAGCCATGAAAACTCCTTTTCCCTTTTCTCATGTGTTAACAGCCTGTCTGCAGGAGTCGGATCGAGCCAATCGGTACCCGAATTGTACCATAAGAGCGCTTTGATGCCTTTTTTCCTGGCATAATTTACTGCATCCTTTACAGTTCCGCCATTTGACATTACATCCCATTCCCAGTCTATAAGTACATAGGGCCATTTCATTTTCGCTGCCAGGTCGATGTATTCTACCACCTTCTGATAGTCCTTTGAGCCGTGGTTATTTGCCCAGTACACCCAGGCCACGCTTCCAGGCTCAATCCATTTCGTGTCAGTAAAAGTAGCGGGCTCACTTACGTCGGTAACCAGTGTACTTTCTACCAGGTCAGCTAATGCGCCAACCATCATCACATGCCATGGCGATTTCCATGGCAGACTGGAAACTGCTCCTCCATTCCAGTTTTTCGTTGCAGAGGGATAAGTAACCTTATACAGATTTGTGCCTTGCTTGTAACTAAGCCTGGCCGCACAATTTTGCCGGGTTATATCTGCCTCTGAAATTAGCACCCATATCGGATGGTCATTAACCTTATACAAAGCAGGGAATGCCCATTCACCTGCTTTTTTTTCTTCGCTTGAACCGGTATTAAGCACATAAAACTTTTCGTAAGATTTATCATAGGATTGCATCCATCTCGATGTACCCTGAGGTATTATATAACCTGTTGCTTCATCTGTAATTGACAAACTGGAATCAGAGTGATTGGGGAAAGCGTACCTGAACGCAATCCCATCATTATAAACCCTGAAAGTGATATTAAGTGGTTGTTTTGAGGAATTTTGATAGCTAAATGTTTTTTCGGTGCCAAAATCTTCACAAAGTCTCCGCTTTCCAATGAGCATTTCATATTTGTCGTGAACCGCGACAGGCTTGCCCTCTTCAACAAGTTTGAGATTTGATACAAATTCCTGGTCGGCCCTTACAATGCCTAATGGCGAAGCTGGCAGCGCTTCAACATAAGTTCCATTACTTTTATACAGCACTTTAAAACAAGCCTGGCCCAACCCTTTTTGGCCTGCCGGCTGCATTTCAACAACTACCTTAATTTTTTTATTAGGGGATAAAATTTCTTGCGCATAACCCATGAGACCCAAAAAAAGGCCCAGCACTAACAAAAGATGTTTCATATATTTTATTCTGTTGCTTTGATATTTAGAGTTCCAGCCGATAACCTATCTGAACTAACCGTCAATTTAATATCACCCGCACTGTGAGTGCTTTTTATTACAACCAGGGCTCGTCCGTGCCATGCTTTACGCGTATTTCCTGTATAAGAGTCGGTGTCTGTCATGTCAGCATTTGCTACTCCTGCAATTGTACCGGGTCCGTCAATGTCAAAATGCAGGCGATTTGCAGCATTGGGTTGAAATAGACCATCCTTGTCTGTTATCTCAATAGTAACATAAGACAAATCCTGCCCGTCCGCTGTTATCTCTTTTCGATCAGCGGTTAGCTGGATTTTTGCAGGATTGCCGGAGGTTTTCAAAATAGTGGATTCAATTTCCTTATTATTATCCACCCCTACGGCTTTGAGCTGCCCCGGCGAATAAGGCACCGCAAATTCAGCTTTATACCCCTGCTTATTAGTTGTTGGCTTCTCGTCAATGAATTTGTCGTTGAGATAAAGTCTAACCCTGGGATACTTTGAATAAATTTCTACCTGCATGTTCTTACCGATGCTTGCCGGCCATGTCCAACTTTCCCATGTTGGCCACACCGCCCACCACGTTGTCTTAATATCTAAAGAATCCGGTTTAGGTTCACGAACGGCCATATAAAGCTTTTCGGAGTCGTTATACAGCAAATTGCGATAATGCGAGATTGGTTTTCTCCATCCTATTAGATCAATATCGCCGCAGTACGCGCCATGCCATGGAAACAAGTCATGCTCCCAATGCTCCCCTGGTGTGTCACCCGAATAGTACCAACGGCCTATGCCCGATTCTCCAAGATAATCCGCAGCTGTCCAAACAAAATCTCCGATGATATAATTGTGATTCTGAACCAATTCCCAATTGATAAAAGCGTCCTTAGGATAGGACTCCGTTTGAACGATCACCCGCGAAGGAACTCTTTGATGGTCCGAAGGGGCGCTCGACAAATGATAATTATAACCGCCAATGTCATGCGCAGCCATCAAGGGGTCAAGGTTAGCCCAGTCGTCTTCGTTGGTTTGCACGATAGCAGATGTAACCGGGCGCGATGTATCTATTTGCCTGACAGCATTCACAAGCATTTTGGCAGTTTCAACAGCCTGCGAACTTCCCCGCTCTACTATTTCATTGCCAATACTCCATATAATAATTGAAGGATGATTACGATCACGTAAAATCATCGCATCTAAATCTCGCCTCCACCAATGTTCGAAATACTGCGCATAATCATATTTCTTTTTCCCTGCTCTCCAACAATCAAATGCTTCATCCATAACTAATAACCCCAATCTATCGCAGGCATTTAAAAAAGCCTCCGAGGGTGGGTTATGTGAAGTTCTCACCGCGTTAAATCCTGCTTTTTTAAGTAACTCCACCTTACGTTCTTCCGCACGGTCAAAAGCCGCGGCGCCCAGGCATCCATTATCGTGGTGCATGCACCCACCGTTGATCTTTATTTGTTTTCCATTAAGCTGGAAGCCCTTTTCAGCCGTAAATTTTATCGAACGCACCCCAAAGTTTGTTTTAGTCTCATCAATGATGTTTTTATTTTGGGATAATTGTATTTGTGCCTGGTATAACCGGGGTGTTTCCGGCGACCATAGCTGCGGGTCTGTTATCGCTATAGTTTGCTCTATTTCCTTCTGGCTATTAGCAGCCACTTCGACGTTTATTTGGCTACTCCCTGCATCTTTAGCGTTTGCATCCAGTAGCCGGGTGCTAAGAACAATCCTTTGAGGCGAACCGGTTTCATTTTTTATCGATGTTTTAATTTGAACAGTTGCTTTTCTCGAAGTTACGTCCGGGTTATTGATGGCAACACCCCACTGAGCAACGTGGACAGCGTCGGTAACTATCATTCGAACATGGCGATAGATACCGGAACCACTGTACCACCGGCTATTCACCTGTTGCGAATTGTCCACCCTTACCGTTATTACATTTTCCCCATTAAAATCTAAATAAGAGGAAAGATCATAGCTAAACGATGAATAACCATAGGGATAAATTCCAAGCGATTTTCCATTGATAAAAACTTCTGAGTTCATATAAACTCCTTCAAAATATATGGAAACTTTTTTGCCTTTCCATTCATCTGGAACCTTGAATGATTTCCTGTACCAGCCAATACCTGCAGGAAAGTACCCTCCTTCACCCCCGGTTGGATTTTTAGGGCTTATTTCCCCTTCAATGCTCCAGTCATGCGGCAAATCCAACATACGCCATTTGCAGTCGTCGAAGGCAGGCTTTTCTGCGCTTGTGACACTGTCCTTTGTAAACCGCCAGCCGGTATCGAAAGATATTGAGCGACGAGAAGCGTTCTGAGCACCGGCCGTGTTAGCGTCTGCGACAGCAACAGTGAGAATTATGGCAATAATAAATTTGTAAAAGGATTTCATTTTGACCTAATAGCAATTGAACAAGTTAATGGTTGATATAATCAAAAGTACACCGCGTTAATGCGGCCGCGTTTATATTGGTGGTACGGGCAAAGCTACCATTACGGTAATGAAAGCTATATTATTGAATGTTTCTGATTATGGTATGAATGTTAATCTTAGCTTATAAATTAATGTACACGGAGCCGACCACAGTAGATTAATATGCTAATGCATAAGCGGAAGTTAACATTGTTTGTATAAACATAATCATCTGTAACATTTAGTGGTTCCCCGTCGCGATAGCTTTGTAAGTACATGAAAACTATATTATTACTTACAGGATGCCTTTATCTGGCATTCACTAATGTTGTGACCGCTCAAACCGTCGGCAGGCAAAGGGTAATCTCTGTTGATTTGAACGACGTAAAGGGGCCGCTTCCGCAAAGCTCCAATTTGTGTGTAGGTGCCGGACGTGCCAATGAAGGGCTGCGCGCCGACTGGCAAAGACAATTGAAAATGGTACATGATGAATGCGGGTTCAGATATATCCGCTTCCATGGTCTGCTGTCGGACGATATGGGCGTTTATTTTGAAGATAAGGGGAAGCCTGTTTACAATTGGCAGTATATAGATGAGTTATTTGATTTCCTGCTGCGAATAAAAATGAAGCCGTTCGTCGAAGTAGGCTTTATGCCAGGCTGGCTGGCCAGCGGGAGCAACACTATATTTTGGTGGAGGGGAAATGTTACGCCACCCAACAATTATCAAAAATGGGATGATCTTATCAAAGCGATGGTAAAGCATTGGGTGCAACGGTATGGTGAAGATGAGGTGGCCAACTGGTACTTTGAGATCTGGAACGAGCCGAACCTGAAAGGTGGTTTCTTTACCGGGGATCAGCAGGACTATTTCAAACTCTACCGCGAAACGGCCATTGCTATAAAAAGCGTCTCAAAAAAATTCAGGGTTGGCGGACCTGCTACCGCGGGAAATGCCTGGGTTCCTGAGATGATCAATTTTTGCCAGCAGAATTCAGCTCCTATTGATTTTATCAGCACACACGATTATGGGGTAAAACAAGGTTTCCTGGATGCCAACGGCCAGGGCGGCACCGTAATCGATCGGGACAGGAACGTCATTTCCAATCACATGAAAGGAACCAGGCAGACTATACGATCTTCCGCTTTGTCGAATTTGGAATTGCATTACACTGAATGGAGCGCCTCCTATTCGCCTGCCGACCCGATTCACGACAGCTATCACGAAGCTGCATATATTTTAAACACCGTAAAGCAGGCCGCCCCCTATATAAATTCAATGTCTTACTGGACATTTACCGATATATTTGAAGAAGCCGGGCCGAGAAGTACTCCCTTTCATGGCGGCTTTGGGTTGGTCAATTACGAGGATCTTAAAAAGCCTGCATACTATGCTTTCAAATACCTCAATCAGCTTGGCAAAACAGAACTTAAAACTGCCGATTCAAGCGCGATTATTTGTAAGGATAAAAACGGAGTACAAGCGTTACTGTGGAATTTTACTATCGACCATCCCGGCGATAGTGTGCATAACGATGTTTTTTACAAAAGAAATCTCCCATCAAAGGAACTGCCACCTGTAAATTTCAAAATTAAGGGCCTCAAACCCGGAAAGTACACTGTCGACATTTACAAAACAGGATATGGCGTAAATGACATTTATACTGCCTATTATAAAATGGGCTCGCCTTCACAACTGACACGAGAGCAGGTAGGCGAACTTAAAAAGCAGAATTCGGAAAAGCCGATTAGTACGAGGGTTGTGGTTGTGAACAACACTGGACGGCTTGAAGAAAATATTTCACTCAGGCAAAATGATGTGATTTTTATGAAGATTAGCCGAATTATTTAAAATGAAAAGAATGATAGTGCTACTCATTATCATACAGGCGTATGTATTAACTGTCTCTTGGGATCCCGGTAAAGCAAGCCATGTGTTTGACCGGGTCAATACGGAGGCCTGTCGTGACCCCGGGGAAACCAATACCCTTCACCTCATTCGGCAAATGCTATTACGATTCTTGGATTTCTACCGAATAAATTGTATTTTTAACATAAGTCATTTGGAATCAAAAAGTTGCAAATTCATTGTGGAAAATTCGGGAATTGCCACATTTGCAAATTTGTAAGATATTGAAAATAAATACATTATCGGAATAGGCTCGAGTCCCGTCCATTTACTCACTTCTTATCGACCATTATTTAAATTTCCCCTTAAACGTTTTGGTGCGGCTAAATCGTGATGGAAAAAACTTCCATTGGCCAGAATGACTTTATGGCACCGTTTACCGACGCGGCGGGCAACCGGATAGCTTTGCTTTCGATGGGTTAAGCATTTGGGTGGAAGACAGATCGCGACTTTTTGATACAATCAAATTAATTCAGCTGACGGTAATTGCTCGGCGAATGTCCGGTTTTAGCGCGGAACACCCGGGCAAAGTGCGAAGGGTGTTCAAATCCCAGCCGGTAAGCGATCTCGCTGACGGTGGCGTCGCTACCCCAAAGCAGGTCCTTGGCTCTATCGATCATGGCCAGGTGGATATGTTCGATGGTGGTTTTCCCGGTGAACTTTTGCAGCAGGTCGGCGAGGTAATTGCTGGAAAGATGAAGTCTTTCGGCAAAATAACCTACCTCGGGCAGCCCGGTATCGATCAGCGTATCCTGGGCGAAATAATCTTTAAGCAACTGCTCAAAACGCTGCACGACATCGGCATTGATTTTGGCGCGGGTATAGAACTGCCGGTCATAAAAGCGGTCGCAGTAATTGAGCAGTAATTCAATATTGCTGATCAATAAACGCTGGGTATGCTTGTCTGTGCCCTGCCGGCATTCCCGGTCGATCTTGTCCAGGCAATCTTTCAGCAGGCCCTTTTCCTCCTCGGACACATGCAGCGCCTCGTTCACCTCGTAATGAAAAAAATGATAATCCTGCATGCGTTTAGCCAGTGGCGTACCATACAACAAGTCCGGGTGGATAAACAGCGCCCAGCCTTTATCCACGCTGACCTCCGGGCCTGCGGCGATCGGCTGGTTAGGCGCGGTAAAAAGCAGTGAGCCGCTGCTGAAATCATAATGCCCGCGGCCGTACTTCAGCTGGCCTTCCATCTGCTTGCAGGAAATAGTGTAAAAGCCGAACCGGTACGTCGTCTGCTCGCGCGGCCGCAGCGCATAAAAGTCGGTATGGTCCGGTATGACACTGACCAGCGGGTGTCGCGGCTCCGGCATCTGCATAAAACGGCTCAACTCGCTGATCGATTCAAAATGATGAAACCTGTCCGGCTTTTGCATGGCTAAAGATACGCTTAACCGGCCAATTGAGCAGTCATCATGTGTTTGAAAGCCGCATCATCCATTTGCGCGCGCGCTTCCAGCAATTGTTTGCCGTGCGCATCGGTGGGATAACGCAACTGCTCGGTTCCGTCGGTGGCGGCAGCGAAGATCGCTTCGGCCACCTCGCCGATATTTTCTGAAAGCGGCCAGGTTTCCAGCTTAGCGGCGAATTGATCGAAAGCCTGTTGATAATCTTCGATACCGCCCGCGCCGTAATAATCCATGGAACGACTGACGAAATCGGTCTTGTAACCGCCCGGCTCGACAATCTTCAGCCGGATACCGAGCGGATTGAGCTCATACTGCAGCGATTCGGTTAGCCCCTCTACGGCGAACTTGGTTGCATGGTATAGCGTAGAGAACGGAAAGGTCAGCCGTCCGCCTACGGAGGACACGTTGATGATGGTACCCGAACGCTGTTTGCGCATGACCGGCAAAACTCCCTGGGTAACCTGGATCAGGCCGATCAGATTGGTGTCAACCTGGCGGCGAATGACCTCGGCCGACGCCGCTTCCAGTGCGCCCAGGGTGCCGTAACCGGCATTATTGACCAGCACATCGATGCGGCCGAAGCGTTTAAGGGTGCTTTCGACGGCCGCCTGGATGCTGGTCACGTCCGTTACATCAAGTCGAACGACGAACACATGATCAAGTAGTTGCAATTCCTGGTCTTTTTCCGGCGAACGCATGGTCGCTATCACGTTCCAGCCCTGCCGGTGGAACAGTTGTACGGCGGCTCTTCCAAACCCGGAAGAAGCGCCGGTTATGAATACGGTGTTTTTCATAACCCAAAGTTCCGCCGTTAACTGCAGACACGCGAATACATTTCACGGAACTCCGGATACATTTCACGGATCAGGCAGGATGTGCCCATGAAGCGCATTAACGAAACATCTAACCTAGCCGGCTCAGGGTTTTCCCAGATACCCCCAGATAATCTTTCAGCAAACTCTTCAAAAGCAAGACCCGGCAGTCGCCCCCGGGGAGTTCAGGGCAGCATTAAACTGAGCGCCGGGGCTTACACGGCAGGCAGCTGGCTTTTACGGCTGGCGACGATCCGCTGCCGGTGCTGGATCCCCCACTCCTTGAGTTCATGCAAGACCTTACGCAGACTGCGGCTGTAGGGCATCAGTTCATAGGTGACGGTGACCGGTGTGGTCGGCAGCACACGGCGCACCACGAATTCGTTCAGCTCCAGTTCCTTGAGTTCTTTAGTGAGCACCTTGGCCGTTATATCGCCTAAGGAACGCTGAATCTCTTTAAAACGCTTCGGCCCCTCCGTCAGCGTGAAGATCAGCGGCAGCTTCCATTTGCCGTTCAATACATAAAGCGCGTCCCGAATGCCATTTACGCCTTCGATACAGGCATTTTCAGCGCAGGGATGTGCCTCTCCAAGTCCATTGGTCAGATCCGATTTCATGGCTCAAAGGTACACAGTATCCCGAACGATACCGGTATCCTCCGGGAAACTCCTATCTTTTTGATACCCCGTACGGGTAGGTTTGCAGTGTTAAAAAAAAAGCAAACATGAAAAAGATATTGCATATCATTTCCAGTCCCAAAGGCGAAAACTCCTACAGTATCAAGCTGGGCAACGCCATCATCGACAAAATAAAAGCAGCCAGCCCGGACAGTACCGTTCAGGTGCATGACCTGACCAAACATCCTTTTCCTCACCTGGAAGAGGCCACACTGGCGGCATTCTATACACCCGCCTCCGAACAAACCACGGCCACCAAAGCAGCCCTCCGGCATTCTGATGAAGCCATTGCGGAACTGATGGCAGCGGATCTGATCGTGATCGGTGCTCCCTTATGGAATTTTAGTATCCCGTCGGTACTCAAAGCCTGGATCGATCACATCGCCCGCGCAGGGGTCACTTTTAAATACAGTGAGGCCGGCGCCGAAGGCTTAGTGAAAGGTAAAACCGTGTATGTCGCCATGGCTTCGGGCGGGGTCTATTCCAGCGGCCCCTATCAGGTCTACGACTTCGTCTCCACCTACCTGAAAAGTGTACTCGGTTTTATGGGCATGACCGATCTCAAGATTTTCCGGGCAGAGGGCGTGGCCTATCCGGGACAGGCGGAAGCCGCCCTGCAAAAAGGACTGGACAGTATCGAGCTCTGACCAACTAAAAAGGAGAACGACTGGCGATCGTTCTCCTTTGATTTCATTAAACCTATTGCCTGGTGGCTATGCGTTGTGCCGGGATTGCCTTTTAATTTTCCGCTGCGTTATAAACTGGTAAACCGACCCTGCAATAAATAGCATGAAAATAACAAGCAGTGTTTTCGCTATAATAGGGTCTGTAGGTGCCTTTGCAAGTGGATGTCCGACCGGAACACGGGTCAATGTTTCATTAACCGTAGGGACCCAGGATAAGAAAAAACTAAAAGACAAAAGGAAATTCTCGAAAAACCGGGCTCTTGTATTCCCCTGTTTTCTTAAATGAAGAAGGTAAGCGATTCCAACCAACACCACGATGAACAGGGCAAAAATATGACCGGCATTGAAGCCGCCATGTTTGGATATACCTAAAGCTGTTAACGAAGTAACAACCGTTGTATAAAAATAGATCCTGCCGGTACTATGACTTAAGTTTATTTTACCGAACCTGATATAGGATATCACAGCGGCAATAATGGCCGTGATGCCTATGATCGTATGAAATATGCCTAAATTAGATAAGCCCATTTTAATAAAAATTGAGGAGTGATGTAATGAAACAAAGGATTAAGATGCCAAGGTGGCGTCCGAACTGATCGGTATGTTCAACACTTTTGAGATCAAACAATTTTTCTCTGCACCGCTTACGATGGCCTCAAATTCTGCTACATCAACTCCCGGTACAACGCCTGTAATAGCAAGATGGATACTTTTAATAGCCACATCTTCCATTAATAAAGTGGCTTCAGTATCCAGGGATGCAGGGTTGAATCCTTTTTCTGTTAACCCCAGGCTAACTGCCATGGTAAAACATCCGGCATGTGCCGCGGCCAACAATTCTTCCGGATTAGTCCCATTTTCTTCCCCTGTAAAACGGGTTTTAAAACTGTAATTGGTTTGATTTAAAATTTCGCTTTGGGTAGTTAACCGGCCTTTACCATCTCTAACTGTGCCTTCCCAATGTGCTTTTGCTGTGCGTTTCATATTGTTTATGCTTTAAATTTTGATTGTCGATATTGACAATACAAAGGTGCAGCGCAGCCGGGAAACGCGTTTTGTAATTCAGGTCAACTACTTGGCAATTTGGTTCAGCCGGTAATGGGTTGGCGAGACGTGGTATTTATCATGAAAGCTTTTGGTAAAGTTAGCCAGATCATTAAACCCGCATTGATAGGCAACGTCAGCAATGCGGTTATCAAAAGCCAAAAGCAGTTCGGCGGCTTTCTCCAGCTTTTTGTTTTTGATATAATTTGCTGGCGTATCGTTGTATAATTTGGCAAACTCTCTTTTAAATGACGAAACGCTCAAGTTGGTTTTTTGCGCCAATTCTTCAATGTTGATCTGGGCGAACAGATGGGCTTCGATAACTTGTTTGAAGGAAAATTTTGCAGGAGAAAAAAGCTGGGACAAAATAACCTGGACGGTTTCAGCCTGCTGCGTTTGGGATAATAAAAGAATGATCTCCTTCAATTTTAAGATCATGATCTCCTCATTGACCAATGCGGGGTTCTCAAAATAAAAGAGCAGCCCCTCAATATACTTCTGGATCAGGTAATCATTGCTGATCTTGCCGTGCGATTGATTGGAAACGGATCTGCCCGGTTGAATAATAGCGGGGAGTTCTCTTTCGTAGATCTTCTTTAAAATTTCCGGGTGAAAAGTAACGATGACCACTTCGCCCGCGCTGGCGTCTCCGGTGTTACGAATTTGTTTCCCGGAGTCGAGGCAATTCAATAATAACGAGTGATTAACAGGAATATCCGTTTGGTCATCCTCAAACTTAAACCGCATTTCGCCCTGCAAAACATATAAAAAGCAGGCACGTTCTTCTACCGGGAAATCATAGGCAAAGGGCGGTTTTACCACCACCTTTTGGAGGAAAGGCTTTCCCAGCAGATCGATCTTTTTATAGTTACTTTGCATTTTCTTAAATACTCCCATCGGGGCTGTAAATTCGAATGGCTAAAATACCGAAAAAAAGCGGATGCTTGCGCCCCGGTCATACTACCAGCGAAGGCGCTTTGCCGAACTTCTGTTTGAACGCACGCGAGAAATGCGCCAGACTTTCAAAACCCAGGTCCAGGTAGATCGCCGATGGCCTTTGCTGCTGCCCGATCAGCCGGTGCGCCTCAGTCAGTCGTTTTTCCTTCAGCCAGCGCCGCGGCGGCATACCGAACAATTGCCGGAAATCACGTTTGAATGCCGCAAGGCTCCGGCCCGTCATCCGCGCAAACTCTTCCAGCGGTAGATTAAAATGATAATTGGCCAGCATGAAACGCTCCAGGTCGATCTTATGCGGTGCGGCGAAATTGAACAGAAAGTCACGCAGCCCCGGCAGGGTGTGCAGGAGGAGTTTAACACCTTCCTTTACCTTTAGTAAGCCCATTTGTTCGTTCAGGGTACCCGCGGCGCTTCGCGTATAAGGTAAGATGGACTGGAAATAACCTTGCAGGTATTCATTAGAAGGGATCGGGATATTGGGCGGCCCATCGTACGGATGCCCGGCATCCAGATGTTCCTCCAGCGCGATCTGTCGCAGCAAGGGTTCCTGCAGGGAGATCACGATACTTTCATAGGAGCCGCAGTCAAGCGGTTTCTTGGTCAGTGTCCCCAACTGGTTGCGGCCCACCAGTAAAAGTTCGCCGGCATTGACCACCAGCGTCTGCCTGGCAGTGACCAGGTTCAGTTGCCCCGAAACCATCAGAACAAACGTGTGGTGGTTCCAGAAGCAAACCTTATCCTTTCTTTCAGAAGAAAGATAGGAATAGAAGATCACACCGGGCAGTATCTCGTTGGGATTGACCATTAACGCTGTAAATAGGTGCCGCCTAAAATAGCACCGGGAGCAAAAGTAGTGTTTAACCGGTTCATTTCCTCCGGGGTCAGTTGGATGGCCATGGCTGCCATATTCTCCGGTAAACGGGTCCGCCTGCTCATACTCACCAGCGGCATGATGTGTTCGCCCTGCGCATTCACCCAGGCAATCGCCAATTGGGTTGGCGTAACGCCTCTGGCCACAGCCAGGTCTTTCAGCACCTCCACTTTCTCCAAATTCTTTACCAGATTATCTCCCTGAAAGCGCGAAAAATGGGTATGATAACTACCCGGTGGCAGGGGCGCTTTCATATCGCCGGTCAGCAGGCCCTCAGCCGTATTGGCAAAAGCGACCATGGCAACGTCCAGCTCCTTGGCAACCGGTAACAGTTCGCTTTCGATCTGGCGGTCGGCCAGCGAGTAACCAATCTCCAGAGCGCTGATAGGATACACCGCATGGGCCTGCCGCAACTGCCCGGGCGTGATCTCCGAAACCCCGATATAACGCACCTTGCCTTCTTTGATCAGATCGGCAATGGTGCCGATAATATCTTCCACCGGTACGCTGCCGTCCATCCGGCAGGGCTGGTACAGGTCGATGTGATCCGCACCCAAACGCACCAGTGAATAATTGATAAAATTTTTGATCGCGACAGGCCTCAGGTCCAGGCCTAACCAGGCACCATTATGAAATATCGCCCCGAATTTGACGCTGATAAAAGCGTCATCACGGCGGCCTTTAATCGCTTTGCCCACCAGCAGTTCATTATGGCCCGCACCGTAAAAATCGCCGGTATTCAAAAAGTTGATACCGTTGTCTAACGCTTTTTGGATCGTCGCGATCGCTTCCTGCTCATCCGGCGCCTGGCTGCCCCAGACGGACGACATGCGCATACAGCCCAAACCCAGTTTGGACACTAAAGGGCCGTTCTGGCCCAAATGTATTCTTTTAATGGCTTCCATAGTGATACAAAGGTCACTTAAACATAGCGCGGGGATTTATCTCTACGGCTCAATTTTATTGACCGGAAAGCTCATGTTTTGCTTTGCGCCGGTCGCATTATAGCATAAAATAAATTGAGGCGATTTCCATACAATAACGAGTTCGCTTATCCAAATTCTTCATAATTCGTCCGGTTTGTAACCAATCCTGATTCTTGGCATATCGGTCTCCTTTTTATCGACAAGCTCATCGAGATACCGAAATACTATTTCCATATTTTTATCTTGATTATCGATTTAAGATTTAATTTTTTCAATCTCGAGCCTCAATTCCGTATTGTCCAGAAGCCTTTGGCGAATTTTAGTAAAGATTTTCATTACTTGAATATTTACTTGTATTGCTCTGTCGCTGTTAAGAACACTTGAAAGCATAAGAACACCATGTTCAGTGAACGCAAAGGGTAAAACTCGTCGCCCGCCACGCCCTTTCTTTGACATCACAAATTGTGATGTCAAAGAGGAATATTCATTTTCCGACAGCTGGAACATGAAATCAGATGGGAATCGTTTTAAATTTCTGTTCACTGATTGATTTAAAACGCGTGTTTCAATATTGTACAACTCTGCCAAATCGCTTGCCAGCATAACTTTTTGACCTCGTATATAATATATTTGGTTCATAATGATTTCATCAGGTATAAATTGATCTTCCATTTTTATGATTCTATAAATTTCAGTTGCCTTCAAGGGGCCTAAATGGCCCCCTTGAAGGCTGAATAAATTAACTTACAGCGTACTTCTGTTTCAAGAGTGCCATATCCTTACTCACTTTCAAATCTAAAACCTTCGCATAATGCTGCGTTGTTTTGATACTGGTGTGACCTAACATTTTACTAACACTTTCAATCGGAACTCCATTGGATAGCGTTACAGTAGTAGCAAAAGTGTGCCTTGCCATGTGAAAGGTAAGCGTTTTATTAATCCCGCATATATCTGCTATCTCTTTTAAGTAACTGTTCATTCTTTGATTACTTAAGACAGGTAAAACAAGATTTTTATTAACGCATTGCGGATGATCTGCGTACTTGCCGATAATGTCGACCGCAATCCCCAAGAGAGGTATCCTCGAACTTGTTTCTGTTTTTTGCCTCGTTGTAAATATCCATTGGTCGCCGTCGACGCCTTTAGCAATTTGGTGCCTTTCAAGTTTCTGAACATCAGCGTAGCACAAACCTGTGTAACAGCAGAACACAAATACGTCTCTGACTTGTCTGAGCCTTTCAATAGTTATGCTCTTGACGACAATTGCCTCCAATTCCTCAGACATCAAAAACTCTTTCGCTTTCGCTTTTGCCTTTGATCTGTAGTTGATAAAAGGATTATCGGATAGCAATTGGTTAGCCAGGCAATAGTTGACAATTTTTTTTAAATGCTTTACATATTTAGCCGCAGATACCCACTGCACTTACACACCGTTTTCAAGTAGAATTCATAATTAACGATAAAGGCGTGGCTTAATTTCTTGATGTCTATATCGCTTTTCCCAAATTGATACAGAACGAATGCCGACAAATGCTTAAAAGAGCTTCGATAACTTTTAAGGGTATTGGCTTCAAAGCCGTTACCAATTAAAGTCTTCATACGTTCATTATGCTCACTAAATAATTCAACGATAAAATTTGTCTTTTCGGAACGGCCAGTAAACTGATCCCGTAACCTGTCTGCGGTGACCTCTTCTCCGGCGGCTAACAATTGTTGGTGTGCGTTAAATATCTTACCCTGCAGGGTGTCCAAATAGCTATTTAAAGCCCTTATTTCTGATTTACTGCCAATTCCTCGACCCGCATGACTATTCCATACGGACGGTTCGCAATCCCTCCCCGCAGAGACTTCTACGCGCTTCCCGTTAACAGTAATGCGCATATAAATAGGCTTAGGCCCCGACTCATAGATTTTTTGCTTTTTCAAGTAAAAAAGCAGACTGAAATTCATTTTCATAATTACAAGCATTAAAAAGTGAAACAAATGTAGGCTTGCAGCTAATCTGCATCAAGATGTTCACCACTTGAACATGTTGAATATCAACGTATTAATGCAAAATTCGGTGAGTAGTAGTCCCGCCTGAAAGTACTCACCGAATTACTCACCTTTTTAGTGTGATTTGGTGCATTTTTTGGCGTTTTGACCAAAAAACAAAAGCCTGCAATCATTTGATTTGCAGGCTTTTACCATTTTTTGATATTGATTTCAGTGGTCCCGACGAGAATCGAACTCATATCTAGAGTTTAGGAAACTCCTATTCTATCCGTTGAACTACGGGACCATTTCGAATGTGCAGATGTGCAGATATGCAAATTCTAAGGTACAAATGTGCAAAATATTGATGAAATTATCAGGCTTAAAATGTCAAACCGGACACATATCCGAACATTTTACATCTGTACATCTGCATATTTACTCATTTGCACATCAAAAAAATCACCTAACAACAGAACCATTATGCAGATCATCGGCAGGTTGTACAAAGCTTAACTTGCCTTCGCTGTCCTCTGCCATCAGGATCATTCCCTGCGACAGGATGCCCTTTATTTCCCTCGGCTCCAGGTTAACCAGTATGCTAACCCTTTTACCGATGATGGCTTCAGGCTCGTATTGTTCGGCAAGGCCGGATACTACCGTGCGCTGATCGATACCGGTATCAATGGTCAATTTGAGCAGCTTTTTCGTTTTCGCAACTTTTTCTGCCGTCAGTATCGTACCTATACGGATATCCATGGTGGCGAATGCCTCGTAGCTGATATTCTCCTTAGGTTCGGGTACGTGGATAGTTTTAGCCTGGGCGGACTGCTGCTTTTTTGATTCAAGCTTAGCAATCTGGGCCTCTATCGGGCCGTCTTCTACCTTTTCAAACAACAAGGCAGCCGGGTTCAACTGATGTCCCGACGGGAAGACCACCTCTTCATCAAAACCTATCTGGTCTGTTGGCCAGTTCAGCATGTTCAATGTCTTTTTCGCTGTTCCAGGTAAAAAAGGCTGCAAACATGCAGCCAGGTGACCTATCAGCACCAAACAGTTATGCAGGGTTTTACGCGCATCATCAGGGTCTGTCTTTATGGTCTTCCAGGGTTCCTTTTCGGTCAGGTATTTGTTGCCGAGCCGCGCAATATCCATCACGGTTTGCATACCCTGCCTGAATTTGTACGTTTCGATGCTGCGCTCCAGTTCGTCATAAAGTCTGCCTAACTCGTTGTCGATAGCGGGTTCATCCAAAACTATATTACCATCAGCGTTTTCAACTTTTCCGTCAAAAAATTTGTGCATCAGGATCATTACCCTGTTTACAAAGTTGCCTAAAATTGCCACCAGCTCATTATTCACTCTTGCCTGGTAATCTTTCCAGGTAAATTCGCTGTCACTTGTTTCGGGCAGAATAGATGTCAAAACATAACGCAACTCATCCTGCTTGCCGGGGAACTCCTCCAGGTATTCATGCAGCCAAACCGCATGGTTACGGGAGGTGGATAGTTTATCACCCTCTAAATTCAGAAATTCATTGGCAGGTACATTTTGCGGCAAAATGTATTCGCCGTGTGCTTTTAAAATTGCAGGGAAAATAATGCAATGGAAAACAATATTATCCTTGCCGATGAAATGAATCAGGCAGGCGTTATCTTCTTCTTTATCCTGTTTTTTCCAGTATAATTTCCAGTCTTTATTGTGATCGGTAGCCCATTGTTTGGTAGCCGAAATATAGCCTATGGGGGCGTCCATCCAAACGTATAGTTTTTTGCCTTTTGCTTCTTCCAGCGGAACATCTATACCCCAATCCAGGTCGCGTGTCATCGACCGCGGCTGCAGACCCGACTTGAGCCACGATTTGCATTGGCCAAATACGTTCACCTTCCATTCGCCTTCCTTTTCGTCTATCCACTTCTCCAGCCAGGGCTGATATTTATCCAATGGCAGATACCAGTGTTTGGTGAGTTTCAAAATTGGAGCTTTCCCGCTCAGCGTTGATACGGGATTGATCAGATCAGTAGGATTAAGCGATGTACCGCAATTTTCGCATTGGTCGCCATAAGCGTTGGGATTACTGCAATTGGGGCAGGTGCCCGTAATGTACCGGTCGGCTAAAAACTGCTGAAAATCCTCATCAAAATATTGTTCCGAAAGCTTCTCTACAAATTCGTCCTTTTCGTACAGGTTCAGAAAAAACTCCTGCGACAGATCGTGATGAATAGGCGACGATGTACGATGATAAATATCGAAGGCTATGCCGAAATCCTCAAAGCTTTGTTTTATCTGCTTGTGATATTTATCAATAATGGCCTGCGGGGTAGTGCCCTCTTTTTTGGCTTTAATGGTGATGGCGGCGCCATGCTCATCCGAGCCGCAAATGTATACCACGTCCTGCTTTTTAAGGCGCAGGTAACGCACAAAAATATCGGCAGGCAAATATGCCCCTGCCAGGTGACCAATGTGCAATGGGCCATTGGCGTAGGGCAAGGCCGATGTAATAGTATAGCGTTTAAATTTATTAAGTTGTGACATTGTATTAAATTGCGTCCGATCCGCCCGGTTGACGGATTGCAAAGATAATTTATTTTAGCCGGAAAGACCGGACGTCCGGACGTCCGAAAGATTTTCTGTTTGAATAAACCAGGTTAACCGTAAGTTTTTATGATCAGCTATGCATGAACCCACCGATTTTTCCAGGCTCCCGGACTTTCCGGCTTCCGGACTAACACCCCCGTTTTTAAAAAAGGGTGATCAGATAGCCATCACCTGCCCGGCAAAAAAGCTCCCAAAGCCGATGGACGACGCCGTGGCCCTTTTAGAATCATGGGGGCTTAAAGTGATTTTGGGTGAAACGCTGAATGCATCTTATCACCAGTTTGCCGGAGACGACGACCTGCGTGCACACGACCTGCAAAGATTTATCGACGACGATAGTATTAAAGCCATCATAGCCGCGCGCGGCGGGTACGGCACCATCCGGATGATAGATAAAGTTGACTTCAGCAATTTCAAAAAAAACCCAAAATGGCTGGTTGGCTTCAGCGATATTACCGTATTGCATGCGCACATTTATAAAAATTATAATACGCAAACCATTCATGGGCAAATGCCGGTAACGGTGCCCGATGCTTCAAAATATTCTTTAGAGACCCTGAGAAAAGCATTGTTCGGCGAAACGTTCGGTTATCAATTCGATTCACATCAGTTAAATAGGGATGGAACGGGTACAGGCACGCTGGCTGGTGGAAATTTGAGCCTGCTGGTGGCTGTGCTTGGTTCGGTATCCGACTATGAATATGATGGGAAAATACTTTTCATTGAAGATGTGGGCGAATACCTGTATTCTGTCGACCGGATGGTGCGCACGCTTGACCGTGCCGGCAAACTGAAAAACCTGGCGGGTCTGGTAGTTGGCGGATTTACCGAGCTAAAGGATAACGACATCCCTTTCGGGCAATCTGTTCCGGAAATTGTAATGGAGGTAGTTAAAAATTACAATTACCCGGCGTGTTTCGATTTCCCGGCCGGGCACATACCCGACAATCAATCGCTGATATTGGGGAAAACGCTAACTTTATCAGTAAATAAAAATCATGTGGAAGCCGTTTACAAATGAATATAAATCACCTTTAAACGGCAGGCACCCATCTCTCATCGCTAACTAACTAATCACTAATATGACACTATTTGGCACTTTAGGAAATTACAAAAACTTCGGACTACTTATCATACGCCTTGGCCTGGGCGGTATGTTTATTTACCATGGCTGGCCCCTGCTGACCGGCGGCGTAAAAACGTGGGAAGGTTTGGGGGAATCTACAAAATATGTCGGCATTCACTTTTTACCCGTAGTTTGGGGGCTGCTGGCAGCGCTGGTTGAAACTGCCGGAGGTTTTCTTGTCATCATAGGACTGGCCTTCAGACCGGTTTGCCTGTTATTGGTTATCACCCTTGTTGTTGCGGCTTTTTCTCACTTCGGTAAAGGTGGCAACCTTGGCGATGCCGCACAAGCCATAGAAACCGCCGTTATGTTTGCAGGGCTCCTTTTCCTTGGCCCGGGTAAATACAGCGCCGATAAGAAATAGAAGTTACCTAATACAGCAAACGCGGCTTTGGGGCCGCATCGTGCTGTTTTCAGAGGGACATATTTTATACTACTGGTTCATATAGGCGCCCAGTTTTGTCAGATAAGCATCGTCAATTCTACCTGAATTATCCGATAAGTATTTGTTGATCTTATCTGCTTCCTTAGCAAAATCTGCTTTAAGTGATTTCTTCTTAAGTGACAATTCCATGTGTTTGTTTGCCTGCACATCTACCACAAAATAATCTGCATCATCCACAAATTCGTCATAATCGTGGCCGTGGGGTGCAGCGCCATTGTTCACATAATCGGATCGAACAAACTTCGTTTTTATAAGCTTGTATATTTTGTATTTCGGACCGGTAGCTATTACCTGCAAAAAATGTGATTGATTAATAGCGGTGTCTTTTTCAAAGTCAAAGCGAGCACCAACCGGACTGTATAACGTAAATCCCTTTATACGATCCCAATCAACCAGTTCTATCGACTTTGGGTCCTTAGCTAATAAAAGGCCCCCTCTTATCTTGTCGAAGTTTAGCAGGTTATCAGAATTGTAAACAATGTTGCCCGATGGCTCTACAATAAATCCGTGTGCAAAAAACTCAAAAAAATACTGGCTTCCAACCAGATTCCCTTTTTGATGACCAGGTGCAATTTGCCCCCCCATACGGAGTGTTGTTACATCAACTTCATCCACCTTATTTACAACCTGCGCCGCTACCGTATCCGATGCCTTAACCGCGCCAGGGTTGGTTTCTTTTAAAACCACCTGTAAACCTGAGCCGCCCTTATCCATCTGAAGCGTCTCGTCCTTATAACCAGGTAAGGCAAACTGCAGTTTCGAATCGGGCTGTGCTTTGATGTTAAAATTTCCTAGTGAATCTGTCAGGGCGGCATTTTTATGTTGAGCATCCAATACAAATACATAACGTAAAGGGTTCCCTTTATCGTCTTTTACCGAGCCGGTCGCTGTTGTAACCTGCGCCGATGCAATATGTGCCGCTGATAAGGCTAAAAGGCACAGTAGAAAAATTTTCTTCATATTAATAATTTCGCCTCCAATATAATATCTTAAAAATATTGCGGCAACAATAAATTAAATTTTTAGTTTAACAATTGTGTTACAAAAAAAACCGTCCAAATATGGACGGTTTTTTTATTGTTAATGTATAACCGCTACTCTATGGCTTATAGAAGTAGTCAGTAATATCCCTGGTCGCAGTTGTCCAATTCAATTTGAGCAAACCGTGTACCACCTCATCGTAAGTGTACTTATGAGTAGGATCATAATTTACAAGTACAGGATGTTTTACCAATGTCAGACCGTTGGCAACCAATATATTCTGGATGTCATCTGCATTTAGGTCGACTGCAAAATCCGAATATGTACCATCGCTGTTTTTAGTGAAGGTAACTTCATAACGGATGGTTTGCGTAAAATAACCCGAATTCATTTCAAATTGTGTCGGTGTAACAGGGAATAATGTAGTGGTTTCACCAACAAAGTTGCCTGCTGCGGGTATGCGTGTATAATCCCACAGGTAAGCGCCTGCAAAATCATTACCAATAAAGTGATAATAATGAACACCCAGATTCCCGCTTATCGTATAACCACCTGTTGTACTTGCGATCTTTATAGGTAGCATATAGCTCTTTGAAGGATCAAGCAAATTTTTATAAAAGGTTACGGATGTTACGGCATACTGTTTACCGGACGGTACGGTCACTTCTGTAGTAGTGAACGAGTATGCTTCACTTGGCATTGGTTCATAATGAACTGCGCCACCTAACGCATTATAGGAATCCACTAAAGAAAAATCAACCGCCAACGTAACTTTTGTATCTGTCGTTGGTGGGTTAGCCGTAGCCACATTGACGGAGAACTGCCTTACAATTGTTCCGTTTTCGTCGTCAGCCGGAGCTTCGGTGATAGCATCACCGCCAAAATAAGCCTGACCGCTAAAAGGCATATTAACCACATTTCCAGCCTTGCTGAAATCTACGTACCGGGGGTCCTTAAGACATGAGCTTAAACTAAGCGCCGTCATGGCCAAAAGTAGTGTGGAAATAAAATATAATCTCTTTTTCATTGTCTTTAAAATTATTGGGCCCAAAATATTTTGCTTGTGAATACGTCTATCGTTCCCTCTTTAGCCAAATTGGTTGGGTTTGTAGTCAATTCAGAAAGTGGATATCCAATTCTTGTCGGATATGTAGCAGATATTGCAGCAGGGTCAATTGAAGATGGGTGAGCCGGGAAACCAGTTCTAAGATATTCATTCCATGCTTCAAAGTTGAACAAGCTAGTTAGCGATATCCACTTTTGGGTAATAATAGCCTGCTCTTTATTACCTGAAGAAGCCCAGCTAACATTAGCAATATCCTGGTTGTAATACGTAGCTGCCTGGGCAGGCGTTAAACCGAGTTGAACGAACGAGGCTGTTATACCAGCTTCGTACAACGTTTTTGCATCGCCGGTAATATAGCCTTTGTTTGCTGCTTCGGCCTGCAGGAACAGCGACTCGGCCCCTGAAAACAACAATGCGTTCTGCGAAGGCGACTGTAACAGCCCCGGACCCTGAGCACTTGTGTAAGAGTTTGATAATACTCCGGGGTCACCGAAAATATTACCGTGTACCCTTAGTGTTGCGTCGCTGGACGAAGTAGGAACCAAAGTAAACAATCTAGGAAGGCGGGGGTCGTTAAAGTTGGTAAGCATAGTTACCTCAAAATTATTCGCCCTGTAATAAACGTTCCCAAATACCGGGTTACCCGATGCATCAAAACCATAATTACCATAAAATGGATTTTGCTTGCCGTTTGTATTTGAATAACCTGGATTTGCTTGTGCATCAAGGGAACCATCAAGATAACCTTCTGATTGAGTAGCGGCAAGATCTGTTACCAATGCATCACCGGGAGTCTTTGTACTAACGCGAATTGCCAGGCGAAGTTTTAAAGAGTTAGCAAGTTTTTTCCAACCCGTCATGTTGCCATGGAAAACGATGTCTGCGGCGCTCGGTTTGGGAGCAGAAGCAGGCGCACCATTGATCAATGCGATAGCTGCATCCAATTGTTTGCCCAGATCCTCATAGATATCTGCTCCCTTATCATAAGCAGGGAACAGGATTGTAGAAGGCTGGAATGCCTGGCTGTAAGGTATATTATTATAATCATCAACCAAATGCTGAAAACCATACGCTTTCATGATCTTGGCTATAGCCTGATAATTCGCCAGATCAGGAGTGGAAGATAAATTTTCCAGGTTATTATAATTTGTCAGGTTTGAATACCAGTTACCCCAATCACCGGCAAACGAATTGTTGGTAAACTGGAATTGATTAATAGACTGGTTTGGAACATAGTTACCACTGGTGGTCCAAAAACCCGCCCACACTCCAAAATGATTGTAATTGGTCTCGACAATGGCTACCGAATTGTTCAAAGCAGCTGACAATGTCAGATCCGGTGTTGTCACAGATGGAGTATTGGGGTTGACCTCAAGACTCAAAAAGTCTTTTTTACATCCGGAAATGCCCGCCGTAAAAAATGCTGCTACAATTAAAATATATTTTTTCATCTCTTTACTTCAATTAAAAGGTTAATTTAAGATCAGCCCCAAATATCCTTGTGCCCGGCAATTGGTTAACGTTGTTTACACCAGGTGTATTTCCGTTAGCGCCACCGTTCGAGAACTCGGGATCGGTCCATGGATTACTTTTCGGAACCCAGATAAACAGGTTACGGCCGGTTAATGCAAAGGTTGCTCCTTTTATAAATTTACTTTGTTTTACAAATTGGTCTAACCTGAATGCAAGGTTAATCTCACGCAATTTCCAGAAAGCACCGCTTGATACAAACGGACTGTTTGTGCTTGGGAATGATGAACCCTGCCAGAAACCGTAGTTACCATTCACCACGTTCACGTTAGTATTAGGCGTGTAAACGCCGGGTGAAGTTTGGATAACTGAGTTTGGATAAATGAAAGGCTGACGGCCGGCAGAAGCTGACTGGTAAGATGAACCAGCGAACGTCATAGTACCACCGATCTGGTTAAACACTACATCGCCGCCACGGTATTCGAACAATCCGGACAAGCTAACAAATTTGTAGCTAAATGTCGGGTGTACGCTGAATACATATTCAGGTGTGGTTCTTCCGAAGGTAGTCAATACTCCTGAGTTCTGGATAGGATAACCAGTAGTACCACTAACCACCACATGACCTTGGCCGTCACGAAGGAAGTCTGTACCTCTTAACAGCGGGAATGGCTGGCCAACAATGGCGTATTGGTTATTACCAAGGCTCAACTGATTAACCCCAGGCAACAACGAAACAACTTTCGATTCGTTTTGCGAGAAGTTAACTTCCATGGTGAACCCAAAGTGGTTAGCCGCCTGTGTCAAAATGTCTCCTTTTACCTGGAGTTCATTACCAGTTGACTGTGTTTCGCCGATATTGATCAGCGTTGAGTTGTAACCTGTAGTAATAGATGTGCCTATGTATACTGTCTGGTTTTTATCCCGTTGCTGATAATGGCTATAGTTAAAATACAAGCGATTGTTAAATAAGCCAACCTCTCCACCAACTTCAATTTCACGGGTCAGCTCAGGTTTCAGTGATGAACTGAAGTTGGTTGTACTTGCTACCAACCCTCCAAGCGATCCGTACGGGAAACCGCCAGCCAATAGATAGTTGTTATTGATTTGGTACGCACCGATATTGATGTTACCCACCTGGCTCACTGATCCGTATATTTTAGCAAAGCTCAGTATTTTATTATCCCTCAAAGCTGCGAACGCGTCCGTAGGTACGAACGACAGTTTAACTGAAGGGTAGTTGAATGAGCGCTGTGCTTTTGCAAGGCGCGAATCCTGTTCGTTACGGAAGGTAGCTTCAAGGTTTAACCATCCTTTATAGCTAACGTTCAAGTCGGCAAAATAAGCGATTTGCCTTTGTCTTACTTCAAACTCTGCAGCCTGGATCAAACCACCGATATAATTAATGTTATACAGATCTTTTATAAGCAATTGGTTGCTTCCTGTAAACTGCCCTTTCTGAAATGTTTGATAAATGGTGTTACCCACGATCAATTCCGTCTTAAAGTCTTTAAAGAAAGTATGATGCAAGTCGATAACAGCGTCACCTTCTATGCGGTCGGGGTTGTTAATAGTACCGTCACCATAGGTAAAATAGTCATATACGCTACCTAATGATTTACCGCTTGTAAAACCTGAAGCAGTATTGCCGGCGCCCCAATAATCGTTGATGCCGTAAGGAGTGAAGTCAACTTCCTGTTTGGTTATCCTATCACGGAAGTTACCAAAGTTATCGGATATCTGGTAGCTTGCTGACAACCAATCGGTAGGCTCTAACTTTAATTTGATCTGCGATAAAATTTGATCTCTTACATAGTTGTCCCTTGCATGTTTAAGTATCCAGTATGGGTTAATTGCATAAGCATCATAAAAATTGCTTGCATTGCCTATATCTGAATCCGGGTCTGAATAATTCTTGATATTCAAAAAGGCCGGCCATTGCAATATCGATGAATAAAGATCGGCGGCGCCCGCATTTGTTACAAAGCTTCCCGGTATACCAAAGATATTATTATTGTGCAGATAAGTACTTACCGTAGTTTTGGTATAACTTACTGAATAATCAGCCGAGAAAATACCGTAAGTACGGTGTCCCCTAACGCTAAAAGCATCTTTTATATTTTTGTCATCCGGCACAACAGTTGTCCTGTAAGCATTCTGCGCAGACATGTAGAACGAATTCTTAGCATCACCCTGTTGGTAAGAAATATCATTCTGCTCAGTATAACCAGTCTGGAAGAACTGTTTTATCGGGTTGGTTTTCAGGGCCGAATAAGTTGCGGTAATAATTCTGCCATCATGTGTAGCACCTAAAAAACCTGCTGCGCTGTCCAGGGGAGCACCTACCTGTACGGTTGATCCGTCAAAACGCGGGCCATACAATTGGTTCTCATAAGGAACATACTGTGAAGCGCCGGTAATCGGATCGATGTAGTTTGGTTCGCCGCCGAATGGACCGAAACTGTTCTGTAATTTTGGATAGAACGCTACCTTTTCAAGCTGGAATGAGTTTTGGTAGGTAATAACCGGCTTCCCATCATTTGTTCCCCTCTTAGAGGTGATCAGGATAGCGCCGTTAGATGCCTGTGAACCATAAAGAGCCGCAGCGCCCGCACCCTTCAGGATGGTAACGTCAGCAATATCGTTAGGGTTAAGCGCGCCAATAGTTTGGCTCGGTACCGGAACACCGTCAACAACGATCAACGCACCATTGTTCCCTTCTAACGAACGGAAACCGCGAAGGTTGATCGAGATCTGAGGATCAACACCGTTATCCAGCGTAAAGATACCCAAACCGGCAACTTTACCTGTCAAACCCTGTGCAACGTTGGTAACGTTGGTTTGGGTCAGTTCTTTAGGAGTAATGGTTGCTGCTGCATAACCTAATTCCTTTGCCTGGTGCCTGATGCCCAGTGAAGTGGTTACCACAACCTCGCCCAACTGGTTTGCTGATGAAACCAATACCACATTAATGGTAGATTGATTACCTACGGCAATTGTTTGGGTGGTGTAGCCCACAAAGGAAACCTGGATTGAGGAACCTGGTGGCACACTTAGTGAATACTTACCGGCTGAGTTAGATACTGTAACTACAGTCGAATTCTTCACCTTTACTGTGGCTCCCGGAATGGGAAGGCCATCCTCTTTGGCCGTAACCGTACCTGTAATAGTACGGTTTTGTGCAAATACCTGCGTTACGCATAACATCAGAAAGCACAAACTTACTAGTAGAAGTTTTTTCATTTCGTTAATAATAAGATCAGTTAATAGTTAATTAAAGATAAAAGTAGTGTTACATTATTAAAAAGTCAAATAAAATCTTACAAAAACATGTTTTTTTCGAAAAAAAGACTCTTTCGTATATAAAAGTTAATAATTTTAGTACTATGTATTGCATAATACAATTTAAAACATATATCTTTGTGATATGATTGTCGAAAATACACAAACGCAAATGAGGAAAGGTGTTTTGGAATATTGCATTCTTTCCATTATAGCAAAGGGCGAAATATATGCTTCAGATATTATAGCTGAACTTAAGAAGGCCCAATTGCTTGTTGTTGAGGGAACTTTGTATCCTTTACTAACCCGATTAAAGAACAACGGACTCCTTAGCTATAACTGGGTCGAGTCAACGTCGGGGCCGCCACGAAAATATTACGTCCTGTCGGACGAGGGTAAAAATGTTTTGGAACAATTGGACAAAACCTGGCAGGAACTGGCATTTGCCGTCCAAACATCTATCGGAGAGAGAAAGGTGAAAACAGAAAGGTAAAAGCATTTTGCTTAACGACTAATGACCCAATGACATTTAAGAAACAAAGATCATGAACAAAACAATTATCATAAATATAAACGGTATAGTATTTCACATCGAGGAAGATGCTTATGAAATACTGAAAAACTACATGACGGACG
Organism: Mucilaginibacter ginsenosidivorans; assembly: GCF_007971025.1. NCBI lineage: Bacteria > Pseudomonadati > Bacteroidota > Sphingobacteriia > Sphingobacteriales > Sphingobacteriaceae > Mucilaginibacter > Mucilaginibacter ginsenosidivorans. Next base: position 654,420 of record NZ_CP042436.1, read on the forward strand.
TAAAACGTCATTTTATGAATTCGGCCGATAGCCTGGAAATAACTACCGATATAGAAAACCGCATTGCCGAGATGTTTAACGAACTGCTTGCAGGCGAAAACAAACAGGTTATTGTGGAGCAGGATGTAAACTCAGTTATCGGCCAGATGGGTACCGTTGAAGATTTTGAAAAATCTGAAATGGATACCGAGCCTACTTTCAGCGATACCTATTATAGCAGTACCAGCTCGCGCAGGTTGTTCCGCGACCCGGACGACCACCTGTTGGGCGGTGTAGCCGCCGGCATTGCCAATTATTTTGATGTCGACGTGGTATGGATACGCCTGGCGTTTGCCCTTTCGTTCCTCTTTGCAGGCACCGGCATCATACTGTATGTCATACTATGGATAGTGATACCCAAAGCTGTTACCCGGGCCGACCGTATGGCCATGAAGGGTGAGAAGCTGAACCTTCAGGGTTTTAAAAAGAATTTTGAAGAAGAACTGGGCAGCATGCGCAATAACCTGTCCAACTTCCACCACGAGGCACGGCCTTTTGTTTACAAGGCGCGTGATTTTACAGGCGACTTTGTGCACCACCTGGGTACATTTTTTAGCGGGGCGGCGAAAGTGCTGCTAAAGCTCATCGGCATAGCCCTTATATTAACCTGTGCCGGCTTCCTGGTTTTCTTTACCGTTGCGTTCATCGCATTACTAAGCGTGGGCTATTTCGGACCGTTTCATGACCTGCCCTATGAAATACTTCGTCATCACCATGCCGACTACATATTTATAGCAGCCTTTGTGGTTGTAGTTGTTCCGCTTGTCAGTATCATGATGCTGGTGCTAAAAAGCATATTTAATGTAGGCAGCATCAGCCGCTCGGGCGGTACAGCGGCGCTTATCATCTGGCTCTGCGCAGTGGGCGCCTTTGTATACAATGTGGTTGGAATTGCTTCAGAGTTCAGGTCGCATGCCAGCGTTGTTGAGACCATAGCGTTAACGCCGACAAAGAACAATGTTTACTATATCAAACTGAACGACCTGAAATATTTCTCGGCTGAGGACAGCGTAAGATTGAACATCAAAAACCTTTCGCCAAATATGAAGGTTGCCGACGATGATGATAACGACTTCCAAAGTTTTTATCACCGCAACATCAGGCTTAATATTGAAACCAGCGATTCAGGTCAGCCGGTGTTGATCAAATCATCTCGGGCAAGGGGTCCTTATTACGAAGATGCCTTTAACAACGCACGCAGTATCAAGTATATATTCAGCCAGCAGGACACGGTACTCAAATTCGATCAGCGGTTTTATGGAAAAAACGACGAATTATGGCATGACGAAGAGATCGATCTTACGCTCAAGCTACCTAAAAATGCCAAAGTGGTTATTGACCACGATGTGGACAGGATTGCGAACTTCAGCATTCATGATTGCAACGAGATCAATAAAAAGGATTATGATAAAGTAACCGATGCCACGTTTGTGATGACCGACAACGGCATACAGTGCAAAGTAGATACACTGGTAACCGATACTATTATAAGGAAGCACCTGCCGGTTGACAGTTCGAAGATCAAATAATGATATAAAGATTCATGAGCTGCCGGTAATTGAATAAAGCAGCTCATGATTTTGCTTCATACCAAAAAAGCATGCTCATGAAAATGCCATCAACCTATATAAGCCTGCTGCTGTTGTGCGGGCTTATCCTTCTCTTTTATTATACGCACAAGGGATCGGCCGGTATTGCGAAACTGGGCCAGGTTCGTCCAATGGTCAAAAGCAGCAAGCCGGTGGTCAAAAAATATTTACCGGCAGAGGAAACTGATGTTTATTTGAATAAAAATCAGAACGATGGGAACACGCAGGAACAGGCCGGGATAAGCGAAGGCGGATTTTCGTTTTTCAAAGACGTAATAAGTGGTGTGGCGCCGGCATTAAAAAACTTTAATTGACATTGACCGACGAAAACAGGCCGTTCGCGTATGCAAATCTCACTTTTCGCCGAAAAACGCAAAATTGGCTGTAACCATTCAACCTATTACTGCATCTTAATACAAATAACAAAATAATAACGCGGTAATATCCGCAAGCCTCATTTTAAAGGTTTTTCTAAAAAAACAGAGAAATACTCTGAAGGGGAGTGGTATTGCCGAAATATACGAGAACTACAAATGGATAAAGAACAAAGCAGACACAATTAGCACCCGTTACTCATCCCACAAAAACGGTTGAATAACCGGTGAACCAGGCAATTTATTAACAAACCAAAAAAACGGGGGAAAATCCCCGGCGGGCTTTTTATTGCCCAAATTTTAAAACACAACAGACATGAAACCAACTATCCTTAAAATATTTTATGCCCTCCTGTTTATCGTCGGAATATCGGGCACTGCTTTGGCGCAAACTGCCGCACCCGGTGGGCGCGTCTCGGGTACCTTGCTTGATGAGCACGGAAAGCCCATGATGTTTGCCACCACCAGCCTGTTGAATGCAAAAGACTCCACGATTGTAAAGGGAGCCATTAGCAACGACGCCGGCGTTTATGTATTTGAGCACGTTAAAGACGGGCAATACCTGGTAAAAGCAACTACCGTTGGGTACGATAAGGCAACGAGCGGGACCTTCACCATTAGCCAGGCATCAAAAAGCGTTGCGGTACCGCAGATAACCATGCAGCCTAACGATCATAATTTAAGTACGGTAAGCATTGTAGCCGCCAAACCGCTGATCGAGCAGAAATCGGACAGGGTGGTGCTTAATGTTGCCGGCAGCGTACTCGCAGCTGGAAATTCGGCAATGGATATATTGGAGCGGGCTCCCGGCGTGAGCGTTGACAAGGACGATAATATCAGCCTGAAAGGCAAACAGGGTGTTACCGTGATGCTGAACGATAAGTTGACCTACCTGACATCGGCCCAATTGGCCACATTACTGCGGTCGACCGACGGAAATACCATCCAGTCGATAGAGATCATTTCCAACCCATCGGCTAAGTACGACGCTTCGGGCAACTCGGGCATCATCAATATCAAGCTGAAAAAGAATAAACAAACCGGCACAAACGGCAGCATAACCGCAGGCGTTGGTTACGGCAAGAACGGTAAAGACAACGAAACGTTCCAATTAAATCATAAAGAAGGTAAATTGAACCTGTTCGGCACTTTCAGCCATAACGATAACAAGAGATACCAGAATATAGGCATAAAACGTATTGTTACCGATAGCGTTGGTGGGCAAACCTTTTTTAACCAGTTCAGCGAATTGCCCCAAACCAATCATAATAATAGCTACCGCATAGGAGCTGATTATGATATTTCGGACAGGAACACTGTGGGTTTCGTTGTAAGCGGGTACTTCAATTCAGAAATAGACAATAATACCAACACCACTCATATCGGCCCCAATTTTAGCCAGGTAGACTCGTCGCTGACAACCGCTGCCGTTTTCAACCAAAGCTATCACAATATCGCGGTTAACCTTAACGATACCTGGAAACTGGATACAGCCGGCCAGCAATTGAACATCGACCTGGATTATTCGAAATTCAAAAACAATTCGAATGCCTATTATATGACCAATTTCTTCCTGGCCGATGGCAGCATTCAGCACCCGTCAGCCTTCTTGGGAAACCTTACCCCATCAAACATTGATATCCACACGGCAAAGGCCGACTACACACTGCCCATCACCAAATCGGTGAAATTTGAAACAGGTGTGAAACTGAGCGATGTAAAAACAGATAATGATCTGCAGCAATCTGTTGTTGAAGGCGGGCAATACCTGAGCGTTAACCACTTTATTTATGATGAAAAGATAAACGCGGGTTACATCAACTTCTCTAAGGATTATAAAAACACCTCGGTTCAGCTGGGCCTGCGCGGCGAATACACCAGTTCGAACGCTACCGGCGACTCGCTTAATGTTACCCAGGTTGTATCAAGGCATTATTTCGACCTGTTCCCGAGTGTATTTATCAACCATACCATAAATGATAAGAACGAAATAGGTATATCATACAGCCGCCGTATCGATCGCCCGCAGTATGATAACCTGAACCCGTTTGTGTATCACCTTGACCCGTATACCTATCAAAAGGGCAACCCATATTTGAAACCGCAGTACACCAACAACTTCGAGTTGAACTATACCTATAACAAGAGTATCAATTTAAGCCTGGGGTACAGCCGTACAACCGATGTGATATCCGAAATACCCGGGGCTGACCCAAAAACAAAGATCGGCTTTGTAACCAGCCAGAACTTACAGACGCAGATAAATTACAGCGCCAACCTTTTTGCACCCTATACCATTAACAAATGGTGGAGCGGTAATGTAAATGTGACAGCATTTTACCTCGGCTTCAAATCGAACGGGCTGGAAGGCGGCAACCTTGACCGAGGCCAAACCGCTTACCAGGTAAGGGCCAACGAAACCTTTACGCCGATAAAGGGCTACAGGTTCGAGCTTTCGGGCAATTACCAATCGGCCCTCACTTATGCACTGTTTTATGTAAAACCACAGTATAGCATAGATGCCGGCGTTAGCCATTCGTTCCTTAATAAAAAGGCAAATCTTAAATTGTCGGTAAGCGATATTTTCAACATGCGCCGCAACGATGTTACCAGCAAATACCAAAGTGTTGACTTTGATATCAGGCAGAAACGCGAAAGCCGTATAGGCAGGTTGACATTTACTTACAATTTCGGAAGCACCAAGATAAAAATGCGCAAGCATGAAACCGGTGCAGATGATCTGAATAACAGGGTGAAAGGAGCTAATTAAGTAGCAGAGGCAGTTGCAGTGGCAGTCAATCAATAATCGGGCTGCTACTGCAACTTTAAACTGCCACTATACTACTGCCCCACCATAAATACTGCGTTGCCAAACAGCAGCTTGCCATTTTCCCAGAAACTGCGGAACAACGGGTCATCAACCATATAAACAACCGAGCCACGTCCCAAATTCTGTACGCCGAATAACAGGCCGTTCTTTATCTTTTCTTTAGCCTTCTGCCCCACAAAACCTTCGACATACCCACTTTTGCTCACCGTTCCAACGTTCCAGCCGTCGTCACCCAGGTATTTGTACAAATCATCATCAAGTTTCAGGTCGAAATAATATTTGTCAAGTCCAAAACCAAGCGGATGGGTATTATCCATATCTAATTTATAGATAGCGCCGGGGATGTTTGAGCGGATAGCTTCATGATCGCGGTCGGCGTAGGTTTTTACCAGGTCCGACCGGTCCTTTGTCGTATCGCTTTTATCATCCTTCACCGCTTTAATGGAAAAGCTTTTTTTATCGGTCAAAAGCGAGATAGTGTTTTGCATGGCTATCAACTTACCGCCGTCATGAACCCAGCCTTGCAATTTGTCTGCAGGCAGGTCCTCGTAATCGCCATCCGGAAATATCGCAATATCAAACTGGTTCCATTTTATACGGTCCAGGTCTTTATACCTTACTATGGTAACGGGGTAATTGATCTCCTTTTCAAAATAGAACCATATCTCGCCCATCGCTTCAGCAGAAACGCCGTCGCCGGATACGAGCAATATCCGCGGCGCGCGAATAAACCTGATGGCGTGCGAACCGAGGTCGACCCCATTGTCTGCAAAACCCGAACTTAATGGCGTCAGCTCGCGGTTGCAATCAGCGGCCACTTTCCGAACCGTGTTATCAAAATTTTCATTGTTCCCGGCCCGGGCGATGATCAGCGACCCGGCCGCAAATTTTTTGCCGCCTGCTTCGAACGGTTTTTCCGAATAGCGGACTTTTATATTATTACGCAACAGTTCGGCCAGAAACTTCACGTCATACCACGATCTCCAGGGCGATACATAAGCATAAGCATGCTCATTATTGGCGTGTGACGACTGTAGCGTGCCTGGTTTACCCTGGTCGGTTTTAAGACCCTCCTTAATGCCATAGGCCTTTAACCCATAAGCATAGGGCAGCGCCCAGGCTGTAATATCGTACGTGTTGGAATCGGCCACGAAGGTTTTGGGCTCAAGCAATACATTTAATAATACAGCCTTGGGCTGGTAGGCGCTTATTACCATATCCTTCTCGCCTATCCCAAACTCCTCCGTTTTCCCGGTAACATAATTATAGCCGGTACTTTTATCCCTTACGCCGAACGTATATTTAATACCGTTGCGGGTAAGCATAGCACCAAGCATATCGATCTTATCCTGGTTATCGTTTTTGATCACATAGGTTTTATAGTCGCCCGGCGGGTTGTTACGGCTGTTATCAAAATATTTCTTAAACTCATCCAAAGCTTTTGCACCGTTTGCCGAAGCTGTTTCGACAGTGCTGAGGCTGTTGGAAAGGTGGTGCGCAATACGGTCGGCTAAAGTTAAGGTATCGCCGCTGCGCGTAGCTATGGCCAGCCCGGCGCCTATACCACCCTGCTCGTACGTCATGCCGATGGACCCGTTATATATGGGATAAGTATCGCCGTAGGACGGGTAAAGCAGGTCGTACTCCTCTTTGGTATAGTACAGCCAGCCATGCTGGTCGAAATATTTGGCATTGTTCCTGCCTATGATCACCTGGAACTCCTTTTGCCATGCGGTTATATCGCGATGGAACGGCTCAGCAGCCGGTGCAAAGTAATATGGGGAATTGTAGCCCTGTTCGTGAAAATCGACATGGATCTCGGGCAGCCATTGGTTGAATAAGGCAACTCTTGCTTTTGTTTCCTTTTGCGTTTGCCAGGCCCAGTCGCGATTCAGGTCGTAATAATAATGGTTTATCCTGCCACCCGGCCATGGTTCGCTATGTTCGCGTGCAGCAGGGTCGGCGTCGGGTGTAACCCCCGCTACCGAACAATAAAAGTTGATGTAACGTTCGCGCCCGTCAGGATTCAGGCAGGGGTCTATCACAACCACCGTATTTGCCAGCCACGGTTTGGTACGGGTGTTCGACGGATCGGCCAGGTCAAAAAGCGCCTGCATGGATGCCTCGCTCGAGCTTGGCTCGTTACCATGTACGTTATAGCTAAGCCATACTATAACCGGGGCATTTTTCAGCGCCGTATTACTATTGCCCTGCCCGGCAAGCGAGAGGTTATGCTGCCTGATCTCTTCCAGCCGGCCAATATTTTCGTCTGAGGCGATGAACATCACCATCAGCGGGCGGCCCTCGTTAGTGGTACCGTATTGCTGCAGTTTAACATTTTTTGATGCCCCGGCCACATATTTAAAATAATCCACTATACGTGCATGTGGGGTGAATTGCGTACCCAATTTATAGCCCAGGAATTCGGAAGGCGATTGGAGTTGCTGCGCGAAAGTGAACGCGGCATAAACCAGGAAAACGAATGAGAGAAGTACTTTTTTCAGCATAGTGATTAGCTAAGCTAAAAATAAAAAATTGAATGTGGTAATGAGATTGGGGCATTTTATAATAATGCTTTATATGACCCATCGGGTCTACCCGTTTGTAGTCAATGGAAAAATAAAGCAATATTGCCTCGTAGAGGCTACCTTTTACCATCATTTAAGGCATGGACAGAAAAACTCGTTATCTTACTTGCAGATGGGTAATCTCCCTGAAGCATAAATTTCATTCTTTGTCTTTTCTACAAAGCGTTAGAGCCTACGACTAATTGTCTTTGCGCTGTGTAATAAGGCAGGTACTGAAGGGGTTTCACATCTGGTGAATTAACAAAATGCTAAAATTTTAAGCATACCCTATTCCTTCACATCAAAAATCTGCACATTTGCAATCTGCACATCCGCCGATCAATATGACACCTGCACAAGCCTTACAAAAGTATTTTGGATATAGCGAATTCCGGCACCGGCAGGAAGCTATTATCCGGGATATTCTGGCAGGGAAAGATGTTTTGGTACTGATGCCGACCGGTGGGGGCAAATCTCTTTGTTACCAGCTGCCGGCGGTTTTGATGGATGGACTTACCATTGTTATTTCGCCGCTTATAGCGTTGATGAAGGACCAGGTTGACGCGCTGAATGTAAACGGCATACCGGCCGCGTTTTTAAATTCATCCCAATCGCCGGATGAACAGGCAATGATAACAGAAAAACTGAAACAAGGCGCGATCAAGTTGCTTTACCTGGCGCCGGAACGTTTATTTGGCTCGGGCAGCATCCTTATCAATTTTCTGAAGTCGTTGCCGGTTTGCTTGATCGCTATTGACGAGGCACATTGTATCTCGCACTGGGGGCACGATTTCAGGCCCGAATACCTGATGCTGGCAGGTTTAAAGAATGATTTTCCCAATATCCCCGTCGTCGCTCTTACTGCGACGGCTGATAAACTCACCCGCAGGGATATCCTCGAAAAACTCGACCTGAAAAACCCGGCCGAATTCGTTTCTTCGTTCAACCGGGCCAATATTACTTATCGCGTGCTGCCCAAAAAGAACAGTTTTAACCAGTTGCTTGATTTTCTGGAGCCGCGAAAAGAAGATTCGGGTATTATTTATTGCCTATCGCGTAAATCGACCGAAGCACTGGCGGCCGATCTGAAAGCTGAGGGCTACGCTGCCGAAGCTTATCACGCCGGTATGGACCACGCCGACAAGGCCCGCAACCAGGAAGCTTTTCTGCGCGATGATGTGAAGATCATTGTGGCTACCATCGCCTTTGGCATGGGTATCAACAAATCGAATGTCCGTTACGTAGTACATGCCGATCTGCCCAAAAACATTGAAGGCTACTACCAGGAAACCGGCCGCGCGGGCCGCGATGGGTTGGCGTCCGATGCGTTGCTTTTATACTCCTATAGCGACGCAACCAAGCTGAAAGGCTTCGCCAGGGTTGACGGCAACGAGGAACAAAGCACCATTATGCTGAAAAAGCTGGACGATATGGTGAGGTACAGCCAGCTGCAGACCTGCCGTCGCCAATACCTGATGCGTTATTTTGACGAGGATTTCCCGGATAACTGCGGATCGTGTGATGTTTGCCTGAGCGAAGTTGAGAAGTTTGATGGCACCCTTATAGCCCAAAAAGCGCTTTCGGCGGTGGCAAGGCTGAAGGAACGGTTCGGCAATACGTATGTGATCGATTTTTTGAGGGGATCGAAACGGGAAAAGATACGCGAGGAGCATAAGCAACTCAAAACCTACGGCGTTGGGGCAGATATTCACCGGGCCGACTGGTTCAGGTACATCCGCGAACTGGTAGCACAGGGCTACCTGCAAACTACAGACGATGAATACCCGGTATTAAAGCTGACCGAAAAAAGTGAAGCCGTGCTAAAGGGACTCCAAAAAGTTGAACTGATAGCCACACAGACTAACGAAGAACGCGAATCCGAAATTATCCCTTATGAAGCAGGCTTGCTGAATGAACTGAAACTTGTTCGCCGGGATATCGCCGCCCCGCAGAATGTACCGCCGTATATCATCCTTTCCGATGCTGTATTATTGGAAATGGCCACTTATCTGCCGCAAACTTTGGACGAGCTGCGCCTGGTACCAGGTTTTGGCGATGTGAAACTGGCACGATACGGTCGCGAGTTTTTGATACCGGTTAAAAACTATTGCGGCAAACACGGACTCGCATCGCGCATCGCACAAAAATCAGCTAAAAAAGAACGGAAGGCGCCAAAAGCGCCGAATACCGGAAAATTACGATCTTCGGATACGCGGCTGGCAAGTTTTACTTTATTTCGTGCAGGCAAAAGTGTGATGGAAATTGCTGCCGAACGCAGCTTGTCGCCCATGACCATTGAGAGTCACCTGGGTTATTTTATTCAATCCGGCGAACTGGAAGTCACGGAGATTGTTAATGAAGGTAAAATTCCGGCTATAAAGGATGCTGTTGAAAGCTATGGGCAGGAACGGCTGGCGCCATTAAAAGAAGTATTAGGAGATAACTATACTTATGGCGAAATTAAAGCGGTGATAGGCTGGATGAACAGGGGGAATAATTAGCAACAAGGATGTCATGCTGAACTTGTTTCAGCATCCCGCTTGCTAAGTTTACGCAACAATGGCGACATATCCTGTGAGATCCCGAAACAAGTTCGGGATGACATTCATTTATTAATGATAATATTAAATGACAACCGAACAACTATATCAAATCTTTCTGAAACATCCTGTCATCAGTACGGATACCCGGAAAATAGCACCGGGCAGCCTGTTTTTTGCTTTGAAAGGCGATAAGTTTGACGCCAATACTTTTGCAGAACAGGCGGTATCGGCAGGTGTAGCTTATGCCATTATCGATAACGCTGCTTACCGGCTTGGAGAGCAATATATTTTGGTTGATGATGTACTTACCACTTTGCAGGACCTGGCGCGTTACCATCGCCGGCAGTTGACCATACCCGTTATCGGGCTCACGGGCACAAATGGCAAAACTACCACCAAGGAACTGATCAATGCCGTGCTGTCGCAACATTTTAATACTTATGCCACGCAGGGTAATCTGAATAACCATATCGGGGTTCCGCTGACGATCTTATCCATCAATGCAACCCACGAAGCGGCCGTGATAGAGATGGGCGCCAATCACCAAAAAGAGATCGGGTTCCTTTGCACCATTTCTCAGCCTACACATGGGCTGATAACCAATGTGGGCAAGGCTCACCTGGAAGGCTTTGGCGGGGTTGAGGGGGTAAAAAAAGGGAAAGGGGAATTGTATGATTATTTGGCAGGAGATGAACAAAGGGTGGCGTTTGTTAATTGCGATGATACCGTATTGATGGAAATGCAACATGGACGCGATCTAAAGCAGGTTGTTCATTACGGAAAAAATGAACCAGGCAGCCTGGTTTCAGGGCAGATCATCGCCAATTCACCGTTTCTTACGTTGCAATGGACAAATAGGAAGACGGGCGATATCTATGATGTAAAAACGCTATTGACCGGGGAATATAATCTGCCCAACATATTGGCGGCCATTTGTATCGGCTTATATTTCAAACTGACACCTGCCGAGATCAATGCTGGCATCGGTGGCTATCAGCCTAAAAACAACCGTTCGCAGATAACACAAACGGCTACCAATACACTTATCTGCGATTATTACAACGCCAACCCAAGCAGCATGTTCGTGGCGATAGAGAACCTGGGAAAACTGGATGCCAAACATAAGGTGCTGGTTCTGGGCGATATGTTCGAGATGGGCGACGAGTCGGCTGCGGAACATAAGGCTGTGATACGGAAGGCATTGGAAACGGAAGTGAATCAGCGGATTTTTATTGGAGGTGAATTTTTCAAAGCAGGTGAGTCCATGGACCATGGACCATGGTCCATAGACAAATTCTATCACACTGTAGAACAGGCTATTGCTGCATTAAAGGATGAACCTATAAAAGACTCGACCGTATTGATCAAGGGTTCGCGGGGGATGGCTTTGGAACGGTTGGTAGATCTGTTTTGATATGAGTACCGATCCCTTCATTTACCTCCAATTTATCCGCAACACCATGGCTGGATTGCCCGGTACGACCGAGGGCATGAGTCATGGAACCCCTGCTTTTTATGCACAGAAAAAAATGCTTTGTCGCTTATGGGAAAACGGTGAGGTATTGGTAATACGCACGGATGAGCGGGATAAATGGATAGCAAAGGACCCGGAAACGTATTTTTTTACTGATCATTACCGGAATTACCCCTGCCTGCTGGTAAACCTGCCCAAAGTAGATCCGGAAGAACTTAAGGGTTTACTAATTAAGGCCTGGATGGACCGTGCTTCCAAAACCCAACTTAAAGCATATCACGACCGCATACACTAAGGTGTTCACGCGATGGTCCATTTTTGGGCAATTCTCGGGACGAGCAAAAATTATAAGTATTGATAATCAATAAATTGAAGTGGTTTTATGTTTGGCGAGCGGCTTTTGCGTGAACACCTTATCGCAACACTAATTCGGCCACTTCCTCGCCCACCAGACTGCCCATGGCTACACCCATACCATTACAGCGCACGGCGCAGTAAACGTTTGGTTGAATTTCCTTTACTATCGGGCTGATATCTTCCCCAAAACCCATGATGCCGCTCCACCAGTAATCGATCTCCGTGTTTTCACCAGGTAGTACTATTTCGTTGAGGTAAGTAGTCAATTGTTTTTTGACGGCTTCAGTATGGCCAAAGTCCCAGGTTTTCTCCTGGTTAAAATCGATATTTCGGCCGCCGCCAAAAAGCACACGGCCGTCGATATTGCGGAAATAATAGTAACCTTCGTTGAAATGGTAGGTGCCCCTGAGTTTTAAACCCGGCACCGGTTTAGTAACCAGCACCTGGCCGCGGCCAGGGATGACATCCAACTCAGGGTACAACTGTGCCGCGAAGGCATTGGTGGCCAGGATAACCTTTGTGGCTTTAAAATCGCCCTGCGAAGTTTGCAGACGGATGTTGCCGCCCTCATTCTCAATTTGGTTGACGCTGCAATTATTCAGGACCAATACGTCCTGCTCATAAACCCGGTTCAGCAGGGTGCGCATCATTTTACCGGTATGCAGCTGACCCTCGAACGGGTTATAGATGATATGGTTAATTCCCCGGAAACCAAAATCAGCTATTTTGGCATCGGCAACTGCATATATGTCATGGCTTCCAACAGCTTGTGCCAGCAAATTGTTAAAATACGTTAAATGATCGAGCGCCTCTTCGGCCCTTCCGGATTCGTTTTCCATGAAAAGCTCGTGGCCGCCATACTGGTAGAAATCTATATTGTTATCACCAAGGTTTGCCCGCAGGCGCCGCAGGCCCCGCCATTTGTAATCCACCAGCTTCAGTACCTCTTCTTCGGATGAGCGTTTCAGGTATTCAATTTGCTCGGAAAGTGTGCCAAAACAGGCAAAACCGGCATTTTTGGTACTTGCACCGCTGGGAAGAAAACCCCTTTCAAGCACTGTTACTTTAAGGCCGGGCTGTTCCCGTTTCAAATGCAGGGCGGCGCTCAATCCGACAATACCGCTACCGATGATGATCACATCAGCATTCTCTGTAAATGCCGTCCGCTCCCAATACGAAAAAGTATGCTCCACGCCCAAAAGTAGAAATTAGCATGGAATAGTTTTTGAAATATACCGTTTAAATCATATTGCTATGGATCATCTATCATTCATTACAGGATATATTACACTAAACTCGGCATGGCTGCTCATGATCGTTATTGCAGTCGTAAGCTTTATTGTTCAGTGGCGCTTCAAAAGTAAATTCAACCAGTATGCGCAGATCGGCTTATCGTCGGGCATGTCGGGACAGGAAGTAGCTGAACGGATGCTGAGAGATAATAATATTACTGATGTGCAGGTCATTTCGGTCGAGGGCCAATTGACCGACCACTACAACCCGGCGGATAAAACGGTTAACCTTAGCCCCGATGTGTTCTACAGTCGCAGTATTGCCGCGGCGGCTGTTGCTGCCCACGAATGCGGGCACGCGGTGCAACACGCAAAAGCTTACGCGTGGCTTAGCCTGCGTTCGTCGCTGGTGCCGGTTGTCAACGTTGCGTCGACACTTACCCAATGGACCCTATTCATTGGCGTAATGCTGCTTTTCTTTACGCAAAATCCTTTGGTATTGGCCATCGGTGTTGCCGCTTTGGCGCTGGTTACGCTGTTCAGCTTTATAACGCTGCCGGTAGAGTTTGACGCCAGCCGCAGGGCTCTGGCCTGGCTGAACAACAATTACAGTGTTATGCAAACCGGCGAGGAGCACGCACAGGCAAAAGATGCACTTTGGTGGGCCGCCATGACTTATGTGGTTGCCGCGCTGGGTTCGCTGGCTACCTTGCTTTATTACGCGTCGTTTTTGTTTAACAGGAGAAACTGATCGGGTCGAAAATCTTGAGCTCTAAGTCCCATCTGTGTTTGCAGATGGGGCTTCTTGTTTTACTAAATATACTGTAATGAAAAAGGCTGCCTGGATTCCTCCGGCAGCCTTTCTATTTTGAGTGGATCGATTTAATTCATCCTGTACGGGGCAACCAGGTAAAATTCCGGTATCTGTACATCAAACGCGGCATCATCCATCAGTCGCACCATTTGGTACTGGCCTTTCATGCTGCCCATATCAGTTTTTAAATTACAGCCCGATACATATTCGTGTGTGCTTCCCGGCTCAATAACGGGTTGTTGTCCTACTACGCCTTCGCCTTCAACTTCCCGTTTTGCACCGTTCGAATCGAAAATTTCCCAATGCCTGCGCATTAGCTGCACCGCATTATGGCCAACGTTTTCGATGCTGATCTTATAAGCGAACATATAATGGTCGTTGGCAGGGTTTGAGTACTCCGGCTGGTAGATGGTCTCTACAGAAACTTTGACGCCGTCGGTAATTGTAGTTATCATAGCAAACTGTGAATGATTCTAATATAACTTTACCAGTTCAAATATCACGCCATTTCTGCGCTGTAATTGTCAGCCACTTCAAATAATATTTCGTTTATCTCTTCAAACGTCGAGGCGGTAACCAGTTTCATGCGGTACTCTTTAAAGTGATCGATACCCTTAAAGTAATTGGAATAGTGCCTCCGCATCTCAAAAACGCCTGTTTTAGGGCCTTTCCACTCGATAGACTTCTCCAGGTGGGTGCGGCAAACATCAACGCGTTCGGCGATGGTAGGTTTTTCCAGGAATTCGCCTGTGTTGAAAAAATGTTTGATTTCCCTAAAAATCCAGGGGTATCCGATGGCTGCGCGACCGATCATCATTCCATCTACACCATATTCCATCCTCCAGGCGGCAGCCTTTTGTGGCGAATCGATGTCACCGTTACCAAAAATGGGGATTTTTATTCCCGGATTCTTCTTTATTTCACGTATCAGCGTCCAGTCGGCAAAGCCTTTGTACATCTGCGAACGGGTGCGCCCATGTATGGTTAGGGCCTTAATTCCTACATCCTGCAGGCGTTCCGCTACCTCGTACACATTTTTGGTATTATCGTCCCAGCCAAGGCGCGTTTTTACGGTTACAGGCAAATGGGTGGCTTCCACCACGGCTTTGGTCATGGCCACCATTTTATCAATATCCTGCAATAAACTGGCGCCTGCGCCACGGCAGGCCACATTTTTTACCGGGCAGCCGTAGTTAATGTCGATCAGGTCCGGATTTACCTGTGAAGCTATTTCGGTTGCTTCGCGCATGTGTTCGATATCGCTGCCAAAAATTTGTATGCCAATAGGACGTTCGTACTCAAAAATATCCAGTTTCTGTCGGCTTTTGGCTGCATCCCGTATCAACCCCTCGCTCGAAATGAACTCCGTGTACATCATATCCGCGCCGTTTTGCTTACACACATAACGAAACGGCGGATCGCTCACATCCTCCATCGGCGCCAGCAGCAGCGGGAACTCTCCAAGTTCGATATTTCCTATTTGTACAGACATGCGTATCTTTGACCGGCAAAATTACGAATTTTACCTCAAATTATGACAGAAGGCCCTTCTAACCCCATACCACACAAGCAAATACATCCCGGATTGCAATTTCTTATATTGATGGGCATACTGATAGCGACTATTATAGCGGGCAATTTTATTGCCGGGGCCATTGTTGCTGTAAGATACGGTACGGACACATTGCTGGATATCGCTAACCTGAAACTCGGTTCGCAACAGGTGCAAAGTTCGTTGTGGACCATCCAGTTTATCGGGACCACCCTGCCCATACTGATCACCCCCATCATTTTTTCTTATCGCGTGGTGCATGACCCGGATGATTATATAAAGCATCATTTTGACTACCCACAAATGCTGATGGGGATCGTTTTCGTGGCGATGCTGGCCGTATTTCCCTTTATTCAGTTCCTGGGCGATCTTAATTCAAAAATGGTATTGCCCGAAGCGCTGAAGGGCGTGGAGCACTGGATGCGCCAGAGCGAGGACGAAGCGCAAAAACTATCGGACACCATGATGCGGATGCCAACTTTTTGGAGCATGATATACGATCTGCTCTTTATTGGCCTGCTGACCGCGATAGTAGAAGAAATATTGTTCAGGGGATGTTTTCAAACGGTATTTTTCCGCTGGACCAAAAATATACACGTGGCTATCTGGATCACAGCTATCCTTTTCAGCGCCTTTCACCAGGAGTTTTACGGCTTTTTACCACGCCTGGCGCTGGGACTACTTTTTGGATATTTTACGGCCTGGAGCGGCAGTGTATGGCCGGCGATACTGGCGCACTTTGTCAATAACGGTACCGTAGTGGTGTGGACCTACCTGCTTCAAAACAAAATAACCGACCTTGACCCCGACAAGCAAAAGCTATTCAGCAATGTCATTTTCGTTGCAAGTTTTGTTGTGACGCTGTTATTATTGTTTTTTTATAAGTATATTTCAGACAAATGGCAGGCTGCTCATCATGGAGAAGAACTGGATTAAAATTTTTTCGTCAACCAATTACTACCAGGCCGAGATAGTGAAGCAGATGCTTATTGAACACCAGATAGATACCGTACTATTGAATAAACAGGACTCGTCGCACCGTACATTCGGGCATATCGAAGTATATATCCACCAGAAAGACTTCGGCGATGCTATTGAAGCGATGATCCTGAACCAGATAAACCCATGAAAACACGCGCCATTACCGGCTTCTTTTTTATTATTGTTATGCTTGCCTCCATGTTGCTTGGGGGCTATGTGTTCGATGCTTTTTATCTCCTTTTAGCGATCCTGGCACTCATCGAATTTTACAGGCTGATAAAAGGAACCGGTTTTTCGCCCGCGCAGGTATTAGGCGTTTGTACCGGAATATTGGTATACCTGGCCGGCGCCCTGGTAAGCTCTTCAGCCAATGATGTACCGCACGGTTACCTGCTGGTGCTTGTACCTATAACGGCTGCAGTGTTTATACAGGAGCTATACCGAAAATCGGCTACGCCGTTTGCCAATATCGGCTATACCTTCCTGGGTGTAATATTCGTGGTGGTACCTTTTTCTTTTTTTCATGCTTTGGGTTATACAAGGCTTTTAGGCGACTATTGCTTTCATATCCCTCTTGGGTTTTTCATTATGCTTTGGGCCAACGATACCGGGGCCTATTTAAGCGGCTATTTCTTCGGACGGACTAAATTATTCGAGCGGCATTCGCCCAAAAAAACCTGGGAGGGCTTCATCGGGGGGTATTGATCAGTGCCGCAGCCGGCTATATTTTGAGTATTTTTTACCGCGAATTAACCTGGTACCAATGGGTAACCGTTGCCGTACTTATCAGCAGCTTTGGCACATTGGGCGACCTTGTGGAATCGATGTTTAAACGCAGCATCAATGTAAAGGACTCCGGTAACATATTGCCCGGGCACGGCGGCCTGCTCGACAGGTTCGACGGCTTGCTGCTGGCGGCGCCAATTGTTTATACCTACCTCTACTTCGTTACAAATTTGTAATTTTGCACAAAATTTCCTGTAAATGACCATTCATAAAGAAGGATATACCTCTATAGCGCTTTGCGTACTGCTGATATTCGTGTCTAACGCCCTTATACAATTTTATTATCCTTCGGCGCACACGCTGAAGTGGATCGTCTACATACTGTCCGGAGTTTTGTTCCTCATCATCCTGCAGTTTTTCCGCAGCCCGCGAATACGCATTACCGCCGACGAAAAGCATGTACTTTGCCCGGCCGACGGCAAGGTGGTGGTAATAGAAGAAACCGACGAGCCCGAATACCTGCAGGACCGCCGCATACAGATATCCGTGTTTATGTCGCCCGTTAATGTCCACGTAAACCGAAACCCCATAGCCGGCGTGGTTAAGTATTTTAAATATCACCCGGGCAAATACCTGGTGGCCTGGCACCCCAAATCGTCAACAGAAAACGAGCGTACAACCATCGTTATCGAAAACAGCAAGGGGGTGCCCGTATTATTCAGGCAGATAGCAGGCGCATTGGCCCGTCGTATCGTATGGTATGTGAAAGAAGGTGATAAAGTGGACCAGGGGCAGCAGTTCGGTTTTATCAAATTTGGTTCAAGGGTGGATGTTTTCCTGCCATTGGGGACCAAGATCAATGTTGAGATTGGTGAAGTTGTGAAAGGCGGGAGAACGGTGCTTGCAGAACTAATGGAAGCCCCCCTGCCCCCTAAAGGGGGAGCAAAGGCAGAGAAGAAAGCCTGATATAGCGACTCATTTATTCATCGTTTCACGTAGAATAAACATTCGCATAGATTCTTCACTACGTTCAGAATGACAAAAAGATGCAAACAAAAATCCCGTCTCGGAATGAAACGGGATTTTTTATTTGTACGCTTTATAAATTCCCCCTTTAGGGGTTAGGAGTTTAAACTCTTTTTGATTTGATACGGGCTGCTTTACCAGTCAATTCGCGCAGGTAGAACAATTTAGCGCGGCGTACTTTACCAAAGCTGTTTACTTCTACTTTATCGATATTTGGCGAATTCACAGGGAATATACGCTCAACACCGATACCATTTGAAACCTTACGTACGGTGAAAGTTTGGTTGCTGCCATCGCTGTTACGCTGAATAACAACACCCTGGTAAACCTGGATACGCTCCTTGTTACCTTCACGTATTTTATAGTGTACGCTAACAGTATCACCTGCCTTAAACGCAGGAATTTGCTTTTTTTCTACTGATTGCTCTTCGACAAATTTTATTAAATCCATGATTTTTAAGCTCTAAACGCAATTTTTAACCCGTAAAAATCGGCTTGCAATAATAGGGATTTTATTTTAATTTAAAAAGTAAGATTTAAAAATTTCCACATTTTGCCAAATGTTAACATTTTCGGGGCAATAAAGGCAATTTAGCAGTATAGTTACCGATAAGTTCTTTATTTCAATAGATCCGGTCTTCGCTGTTTTGTCCGTTCAACAGCCTGCTCAAAACGCCATTTTTCTATTTCCGGGGTATTGCCGCTCAATAATATGTCGGGTACCCTGTGTCCGTTCCAGTCGGCCGGGCGGGTGTACACCGGTGCGTCCAGCAAGTCATCCTGGAACGAGTCGGACAGGGCCGAAGTTTCGTCGCTCAGCACGCCGGGTATCAGCCTTACCACGGCATCCACCAAAACTGCAGCGGGCAGCTCTCCGCCCGAAAGAACATAATCGCCGATAGAAATTTCACGGGTAACAAACAAGTCGCGTATGCGTTGATCGATACCTTTATAATGGCCGCAAAGCACGATGATGTTTTTTTTTATGGATAATTGATTGGCGATGGATTGATTAAGCGTTTCGCCATCCGGAGTCATAAAGATCACCTCGTCGTAGTCGCGTTCACCCTTTAATTTTTCGATACATGCTGCAAAAGGCTCTATGGTCATTACCATGCCGCTGCCCCCGCCGAACGGGTAATCATCAACGCTTTTATGTTTGTTAGTAGCATAGTCGCGCAGGTTATGTAACACTATTTCGGCTATACCCTTTTTTTGCGCACGCTGTAAAATGGAATGAGCAAAAGGGCTCTCGAGCAAGCCCGGTAAAACGGTGATCAGATCAAAGCGCATGGCGCAAAGATAGTTTTGTTTGAGGTGAAAGGCGAAGGGTGAAAGTTACATTTGTCACTCCTGTCCTATACCCATGATATTCCCTTCCGGGTCACTGAATATAGCGTCGTCTTCTTTGGAATTACCGCGGGGCGGTTTAACTATGGCGCCGCCATGGGCCACTATCTTTTCCACCGTTTCGGCGACGCTGTCCACCATGGTATAAACAACCAGGCCGGATGGCGCCGGCTTAACGTGGCCGGCCCACATGCCGCTTACGTTACCGATAACGTCATCAAAAGCGGCATTACCGTGATTATCGCTTCGTATTTGCCACGGGAAAATAGCTTTATAAAATTCAACCGACTTATTTATGTCGGCAGCTGGTATCTCGAGGTAACATATCTTGCCATGCCCGCCACCGGGATGCTGGTATAGGCCAAGTACATTCCCTGCCGGGTCGGCAAACCAGGCAACAAACTCCGTTTCGCCTATCTGTATCTTGTTCACAATGCTGCACCCGGCCGAAATTATGGCCTGCATAGTTGCTTCAATATCATCAACCATGATGGATACGATCAAACCGGGCTGTGCTGCGGGTTCTCTGCCTTGTACCCAGGTGCCGCTTACTTTGCCGATACCATCGTCAAAAGCTATGCGGCCATCGCTTCGTGTCCTGATGTTCCAGCCGAATATCTTTTGATAAAAAGCTGATGAAATGTTAATATCCTGCGCCGGTATCTCTACGTAACATATCCGCCCGTGGGCAACTTTAGGGTATTCGATGTTCGCCATAATTTAAAATTTTAGCTGCTAGGTCAGCAATGTCTACTCCTTCAATTAATATGATATGATTTGCTGCCGCGATATCCTTTACCGCAGCGGAAGTTGCGGGGGGCTGAAGCCACATTACCCGGGCACCGGTGGTTAAAACCTGCTTCTCCAGTATGGCGGCGTGTTCGGCTTCGGGCCGGTACACATTCACAATATCAACCGAACTGGGCCGTTCCCCGGTACTTTCGAAAACAAGAAAGCTTTTTTCGCCTTCCTTTCCCGGTTGAAAAACGGTACGTCCATCCGCTTTGCCTGGCTTTTCATCAGCAATACTTGCTACGGAATACCCTTCGGGGCTATACCCAAAAACGGAGAAACCGGCATTTAACAAAGCACGCGGAACGCGTTGTTCGGGCCAGTCGACGAGCAAGATCGTCTTAGCCGACCGCATTTGTTGTTCAATTGTTTGTTCCATATTTAATCCCCTTCTTCCAATATAAATATCTCTTCCAGCGGTTTGCCGAAAACCCGGGCTATCTTCAGCGCCAGTACCGTTGAAGGTACATATTTATTACTTTCGATGGTATTGATGGTTTGGCGCGATACATTTACCGCCTCGGCAAGGTCGGCCTGTGTGATATCTTTGATTGCGCGTTCCACACGTATATTATTTTTCATGGCTATCCCTCCCGGCTTAATGAACGGTTCAGCCGGAAAATAACCCACCTGAAACGGATGATGAAAAATATAAGCGGCACCCACAAATTAAGTTCGAGCATATGACCAACGTCTTCAATAAAAACGAGGCTGGCGATGAGGATGATATAGTTAATGTATATGGCCCACCGCAGTGAATCGAGCCTGATCTGCCATATCTGTTCGTCTTCCATCTTTTCTTTTGCAAAAGCAACAAAAAATAGTCCTGTAGCCATCACCAATGATGTGCAAATAAAGAATAAGTGCTCGCCCGAAAACGGCCCTCCACTGGTGGGCTGCGCATCCATGATATTGATCATGCCATGCGAACGACCAAGCATGCTTAAAGGTACGTGCAATATAACCAGCCCCCAGCCCAAGTAGCGGAACCAGTAAGGGAACAAAAATCGGTTTTTCATACGGCCAATTCTCCTTTCCCGTTTTGCTTATTATATTTCCAAAGTATATAGTTAAAACGCAGCACAAAAAACAGCGCTATGGTACCCAGGTTGAGGAACATTACCAGCATAAAATCTATAGAGTAAAAGAAGAAATTAGCCAGCAGTAAAACAGCGTAATTGATATAAACCGCCAGTTGCATCGACTCGAGGCGGAGTGTTGATACAAACTCGTCTTCATTGTGCCTTTTGCTGTACCCCCATATCATCAGCGTGAGCGGCAGGAGCAAAAACATCGTCGTTATCCAATCTTTCGGTTCCGTATCGCCTTTAAAAAACCACGAACCTACAAATGCGAACAAAATAATCACCAGCAAAGGAACCGAAACAGCCTGACCGATGATCTTATAGGGCCGTTCGGGCAGGTAAACCATCTTATCCACTTTGTATTCGCCATTTTTGTTGTAACGTAAGTAATAATAGCGTGCTATAAAGATCAGCAAAGGCGTAAACAGGTTGTAGGTTGACATCCCCATAATATCGGCGAAGGACCCCAGGGGATCTTTATCAAGTTTCAGTAATTCGATGGCTATGGTTAATATCAGCCATACCAGGTAAATGATATAATTAACCAGCACTGCCCAGTACAAAGCATTGTACCGGATACGCGCCGTGAGTTCATCTTCCTTTTTTTCGCGGGCAAAAGCTACCAAAAACAAGCCGGTAATAACCAGTGTAAGGGCAAGTGTTTGAGTGAAGTCCCGGTAAAACAAGCCGTGATAAGCCGGGCCGGGCGGGCGAACGCTCATACCAAAACCGGGTATCTTATAATCCCGATAAAGGGCCAGGTAGCCTAATACAAAGCCCGGCAGTGCCAAAATCCAGCCCAGCGGCCTCATTTGGTTAGGTAACAAAAACCGTGATTTCATAATTTGTCAATTTTGATTGACCAAATGTAAAGTTTATTTTACAAATGTCAAGTAGATTTGACAAAAAATTTCATCAACTGATTTTTCTAATACTGTGGCGCCATGTGGTTCATGCCGGTCGCGAAATAAACTATTGTTATCAGAGCCGATAAGCAGAGAAAGAAAATTAAGAAGTTGGTATAGTGCTCACGCGTTGGTTCGCCTTCTACTATCGCTATGAAAGATTGTTTGATTTTTTCCATAAGAAATAATTTTAATGCAAACGATAACACAACAACGATGCCAGCACGGGCATAGCAGGGAGAAAACAGCATTAAGCCATTGAGCAACAGGGAATTTTCCAATCAGCAGCGAATAGATTACTTCCTGCAAAGCGTGCAGTTTAGTAAACGGTTATGCAGGCAGTGTCCAAACGTTCTGCTGATATAACGGTTGTAATAATTGCTATTTCATTTTAGATGGACCACGGCTTCTAAACCAATTACCCGGGTAAGCCTGATAGAGATCCTTTTTATAAAATTTTATACCCGCCCGAATTGTGTGAATTCCAAAAGCGCCCAAACTACAATGGAAACTGCCAGGATAACAATAGAAACATTAATAAAGTGTTCTTTACGCGGCTCGCCGGCAACTACTTCAACAAAGGACTGTTTGATTCTTTTCATGTGAATAATTGATACATTGCGAATAAGGCAATTACAATGCCAGCGGCTTTTTAGCTATGTTTAACTTCGGCGCAATGCGCCATCGTTCCAAATTTTCCACAAATCGTGTAACATGTTTTTTACAAGTGGCATATAATCGCCCCATTTAGGAGTAAAACGCGACGATAACAAGGAGCTTTACCAGCCAGGTCGGCCGATACAATACTCTCCTTCCGATTAATTTTTTTAACTATTGTGGTGTTAAGGAAGTTCCATAGTGTTCCGCATTTAAACGTGGAACACCCTAAAATGAATGAGTACCTTAGTCAAGGTAAATATCCAGCAAGCCCTCGGGCAGATCGACGAGAACGATGTTCTTCACTACGTCAATGCTTTTGATGATCTCGCCGTTGAGGGGGAACAGCACCTCACAATTTTTATAGTGTACGGTAGCTATGAACTGCTGGGGTAACTCCTGGATGTGGGTGATCTCGCCCAGCTCACCTTCGTTTTCGTCGACAGCGGTGAAACCTAACAGGTCCGCCAGGGTGAAGTCCCCTTTTTTCTTTTTTGGTTTCAGTTTATTAGGGAGATAAACGTCTTTCTTAACCAGTCTGGATGCTTTTTCAATGGTATCCAGGTCCTCCAGGAAAAGATTGGCGGTATTGTTATGACCTTGATATTTAACCGACTCGACAAAATAGGGCACCAGCTTACCCGCCATATCGACGAATATGGCATTAAAATCGATCAGTTCCAGGTTGTCAAAGGCTACGTACATTTGCAGTTCGCCCTTTAAACCCTTGGTTTTTAAAATGGTGCCTATTTTGAAACTATCGTCTATCGTCATGTCCTTTTCCTCTCGTTGCCGGGTGGCAAACAAAAATAGCGAAGCACTTTTCAATACTTCGCTATTCTAAAAGTTTTACCTGATTACTCGGCGCTTTCAGCTTCTGCAGAGGCATCAGCTTCCGGTGCGGCTTCAGCGGCAGGAGCTTCAGTTTCGGCCTCAGCAACAGGTGCTTCGGTTTCTTCTTCAGCAACTTCAACTTCTTCAGCCGGAGGAGTATTTTTTGCAGCTATTGCAGCGGCTCTTTCTTCCTTCTTTTTAGCTTCAGCGGCTAAAGCAGCCTTGCGGGCATCTTCCTTAGCTTTGCCTAAGTTTTCTTTCTTACCTGTGATCTTGCCTTCTTTCTGGTCAAGCCATGCCTGGAATTTAGACTCGACCTGTTCTTCGGTCAAAGCACCTTTTTTAAGGCCACCCTGTAAATGTTTTTTGTACAAAACGCCTTTGTACGACAATATCGCACGGCAGGTATCAGTTGGCTGTGCGCCATTGTTTACCCAATCAAGGGTTTTGTCAAAATTAATGTCAATTGTAGCAGGGTTGGTGTTTGGGTTGTATGAACCTAAACGCTCAATGAAGCGGCCATCTCTTGGAGCACGCGCATCTGCCACTACGATATAGTAAAAAGGTTTTCCTTTTTTACCATGTCTTTGCAGTCTGATCTTAGTTGCCATTTTTTGTTTTTATGTATCCAACATTATCCCCGGAGTCTCCTTCTGCGGGGATGCAAAGGTAAAAAAATATATTTTAAATTCTAAATGTTATAAATAATTAAAGTTCAGGCGCATTTTAAAAATTATTGGCAACTTGTGGCGGAGATATTATGGAACAAAAAATACGCCTTGCAATAGATATGGACGAGGTTTTGGCCGATACCATTGACAAGTTCATCGAGGTTTACCGGCAGGATCATCAAACCGAAATATTACTGGAAGAAATGAGCGGCAAAGAATTTCACGAGTTGCTGCCCGACACTTTGAACGACAGCTGGCGCACTTATGTGAACGCGCCCGGCTTTTTCCGCGACCTGAAAGTGATGCCCGGAGCGCAGGATGTGGTAAAAGAGCTTTGTACCAAATACGATGTATACGTGGTCTCAGCCGCGATGGAGTTCAAAAATTCCCTGGTGGATAAGCTCGACTGGCTGGGCGATCACTTTCCCTATATCGGCTGGAAAAACATTATTTTTTGCGGTAACAAGATAGTAGATGTAGGAATCATGATCGACGACCGCATCCGTAACTTCGCGGGTTTTCAGGGCCGGCCCATCCTGTTCTCTTCGCCGCACAATCACTTTGTAACCGAATACGAAAGGGCCAATAATTGGGCCGAAATTGCCGATAAATTACTCTGAATGGGGTTTTTCGTAATAAAAGATATAACTTTATAGTGTTCCGGAATATGATAAAACTTTATGCTTACTGATCTTCTTGCGGCGCTTAACGACTGTGTCTGGGCCTTTGATGAAACTACGCAAAACTACCTGTTTATCAGTCCAAGTGTGCATACCATCCTGGAGTACTCATCAAAAGATATCGGGCAGAATAAAGATTTCTGGAATAAGGTTATTGATCCGCGCGACCATGATGAAGTAATTGAAAAGATCAATAAAGCTACCACTGACGAATGGCTCGACCTTACTTACCGGGCAATTACCAAAAGCGGCAAGATCAAGTGGATAAATCACAAACGCAGGCATCTGAGCGACAGCTCAAACGGGCATGATGTGATCCTGAATGTGATCAAAGACATTTCGGACCAAAAGGCCATCAATTACAGGATGCAGGATTCGCTGGGCGATTTTAACATCCTGTTTAATGACAACCCTACGCCCATGTGGATATACGAATTACCCACATTGCGTATATTAAAGGTTAACGCTTCGGCAACACGCCATTATGGGTACAGCGAGCAGGAATTCCTGAGCATGACCATACGCGATATACGCCCGCGGTTCGACTTGGCAAAATTCAACGAATACCTATACAAAAAAGGCATACCAGAAAGCAGGCTCGACGGCTTTAACAGTGCGGGGGTATGGCGTCACCAGAATAAAAAAGGCGATATACTTTACGCTGAAGTTACCGGCCACGAGATAAAATATGATAACCACAGCTGCAGGGTGATTATTGCCCTTGATGTTACTGAAAAAGTAACGCAACAGGAGGAAATGAAACGCCGCGAACAGTTCCTGACCTCGCTGATAGATTCCCAAACCAATTTCCTTTTAAGGATAGATACGTCCGGTATCATCACGTTCGCCAACAGGCAATTTTTGAAATTATTAGGTTATAAAAAATCCGAGATCATCAATAAGCATTTCTCCGTAATTACACCAGTAAGCGATATAAAACTTTGTGAGGATGCGCTGAAAAGTTGCATCAAAAACCCAGGAAAGGTCATCAGGCTGGAACATGGTAAGCTTGATAAAGAAGGAAAAGTGCACCAAACCAAATGGGAGTTTATATCGATAACCGGCAATGACGGCGAAGTAACCGATATACAAGGCGTGGGGCAAGACCTGACGCCGGTATCAGAAATTGAAGTTAATGCCCAAAAAGCGGCCGAAGAAACAGCCTGGACCAAAAATAACCTCGAGGCGCTTATCAACAACACCGAAAACTTTATCTGGTCGATAAACCGGGATGGCCGGTACGTGTATATGAACACCGCTTATCGTAATCGCATTAACGATACTATGGGTATAATGCCCAAAGAAGGGGATGATGCATATGTTCACTCGGGCCATACCGAAAAGGTACGCAGCGAGTGGCACCAATATTACGAGCGCGCATTGTCGGGTGAACGATACATAACCAGGCATGAAAGCCCTGACCGGCAAAGTGGCAAAATCTCTTTTTTTGAAGTAAGTTTCAACCCCATTTATAAACAGGCCAAGGACGAGATAATTGGCGTGGGTTGCTTTGCCAGGGATATAACCGAAATGTTAAGAACCGAGGAGGCACTGCTTGACCAAAATGAGCGTTTGAGAAACATCGCTTCGCTTAGCTCGCACGAATTGCGCCGCCCGGTTGCCAGCATGCTTGGGTTAATGAATATTATGGATTATGAGAACTTCAGCAATCCCGAGAACGAGCAAATTATCAAGCATTTGTTCACCGTCACCCAGGAAATAGACGAGGTTATCCGCCTGATCGTTAATAAAACGTTTATCGACAATAAGTTTTCGTTATAGCGAAAGCATTTCTACTATACGGAGCAGGCTCGGGTCGATCTCGCTATTATGTTTGATAGCCCGTTCAAACGGCGTAAATACAACGTTGTTGTTAATAATGCCTGCCATATCGCATTTATAGCCTTCAAGCAAGGCTTCAACGGCTGCAGCGCCCAGCCGGCACGCCAATACCCTGTCCATACAAGTAGGGCTTCCACCACGTTGAATATGCCCCAATATAGAAACGCGTGTATCCAAATGAGGGAATTTTTCTTTTACCTGGCGGCCTATTTCAAAAGCTCCGCCTTCTTCGCCTTCACATTCGGACACGATCACAATGCGCGATGTTTTATTCTTACGGCCGTTTTCGAGGCGGTCGAACAACTTGTCCACGCCGATGTTGGCATCAGGTATAATAATGCCTTCGGCCCCTGTTGCCATACCCGTACGCCAGGCTATCATTCCCGAATCACGGCCCATTACTTCCACAATAAAAAGGCGATCGTGAGACTCGGCGGTATCACGTATCTTATCAACCGCATTAATAACCGTATTGATGGCTGTATCGTATCCTATCGTAAAATCAGTGCCTACAAGGTCGTTATCTATCGTTCCGGGCAAACCGATAACCGGGATACCAAATTCTTCATTAAATGCTTTAGCTCCGCGAAATGTGCCGTCGCCGCCTATAGCTATCAGCGCGTCTACATTAAACTTCTTTACCTGTTCGTAAGCGGCCTGGCGCCCTTCGGGCCTGCGGAACTGCGCACTGCGTGCTGTTTTTAGAATTGTTCCGCCACGCTGCATGATATTGGATACCGATCTTCGTCCCATCGGGAAAAAATCGCCGTTTATCATTCCTTCGTATCCGCGGCGGATACCCGTAACTTCAACATCGTGAAACAAAGCAGTGCGAATCACCGCACGGATGGCGGCGTTCATACCAGGGGCATCGCCGCCTGAAGTAAAAAGTCCGATATTCTTTATTTGGGCCATTGCATTACGACAGGTTCACACCCGTCCGAAATAAGTAAACGCTAATATTAATTCAGTCGTATTTGATGGTGTTGTTTAAACACTATCAATTATGCCGCGAATTTACATTAATTTTTGACTCAATGCGCAGTTTTATAAGCAGCAATCCCGCTATCAAGGAATTTTATGTAATTATCCACGCTGTAATTGGCTCCCTGCGGAGGAATAAGCACGTTACCCTGGCTATCGGTAATTACATAAAATGGTTGGGAATTCGTTTCAAACTTTGAGGCTTCGTAATCGCTGTTTTTCGCCCCTATACTGGTGATATGTTTTCCGCTGAATGATGAGGTATATTGATCGGCTGCCGGGAGTTCGCTTTTTTCATCGACATATAATTCCAGTAGTACAAAATCGTTTTGCATACGTTTGCGTACCTCCGCGTCAGACCATACACTATTTTCCATTTTACGGCAATTGGGGCAATTCCATCCGGTAAAGTCTATCAAAACTGGCTTTTTCAATTCTTTTGAAACCTGTAACGCCTGCTCATAATCATACCATTCGTTCAATCCGGCATGCTTACCCCTGCTAAACATATCTTCATACTTCTTTTCTTTAATGGACACATTTTGTACAGGTGCAGAAGAGGACGTGTTAATTCTCGAAAGGTCAAAATCCTGCGTTGCCGGCGGAGGTAAAAATCCGCTGATAACTTTCAAAGGGGCTCCCCATAATCCGGGTATCATATATACTACAAACGAAAACACGATGATCGCAACAAATGTCCTTGGCACCGATAGGTAAGACAAATCGCTGTCGTGCGAAAATTTAAGTTTCCCAATAAGATAGAGCCCCATCAGCAGGCCAATGGCTATCCATAAAGACAGGAACACCTCCCTGTCGAACCAATTCCAGTGATAAGCCAGGTCGACATTGGAAAGGAATTTCATAGCAAACGCCAGTTCAAGGAAACCAAGCACTACTTTTATGCTATTGAGCCACCCGCCTGATTTTGGCAAGCTTTTCAGCATAGACGGGAACAGCGCAAACAAAGTAAAAGGCAGCGCCAGGGCCAGTGAAAAGCCAAACATACCAACCGCGGGACCTAAGCGATCGCCTTTCGAAGCAGCGTCCACCAGCAATGAGCCAATTATTGGCCCGGTACATGAAAAAGACACAACAACCAGGGTGGCTGCCATAAAGAATATTCCTATAATGCCTCCTTTGTCCGAATTCTGGTCAAGTTTATTTGCAAGGGAGCTTGGAAGTGTGAGCTCAAATGCCCCCAGGAATGATATTCCGAAGACTACAAGCAGCAAAAAGAAGAATATATTGAATATTCCGTTTGTTGCGAGTGCATTAAGGGCATCGGAACCAAAAAGCAGCGTAATGATCAGTCCCAGGGCTACGTAAATAACAATAATGGATAAGCCGTAAATGGCTGACTGCAATATTCCCCGGGCCCGGTTACCGCTTTTTTTGGTAAAAAAACTAACCGTCAATGGCAGCAATGGATAAATGCAGGGCATCAGCAAGGCTAAAAAACCGCCCAAAAAGCCCGCTATAAATACCTGCCATAAAGTTTTAGGCTTTTCATTGGCCGGGGCATTGTAGCTTTTCGCCGCAGGCTTTACCTTTTCCTGCTGTTGCTTCTTTTTAGCAGCAGCAATACTATCAGCAGCGGTAGTAATGGTAGTAAACTGAACGTCGCTGCTGGATATTGTATCAGCCGGATCTTTTTGAAACGCGTTTGCACGTTCAGATCCGGCAAATGAAAATACGATAACTGCTATAAGCGTGCATAAAATGGCTTTCATGCCTGCCCGGGTTTTGGAAAATGTCATTTTCAATACCAATTATTTACCCAGGGGGATATTAAAATCAACATCATCTGGTGGCAGGCATTTTCTGTCGTTACAGGTCATGAACTCGAGCTGCCCCTTTACGGCATTAACATTTGCCGATTTTAGCTTGATCTTTTGCTGAAAAGTAACCGTCTTTTCAAAATAGCTAACATTCATTTTGAAAGCTTCCTCATATTTGGTGAGAGGAGCAGGTTCGCTTGTTTTGCCTATCAGCGCATATTCTTTGGAAGGTGAGAAAGTGAAGGACGTTTTTATGGGCCCGCCATCTTTAACATTTTGGGAGTATATATGCCAGCCTGGCTGTATAGTTGCGCGTAAAAATACAACCGCTTCGTTTTTATTAATTCTTTTAGCCGCATATGACCAGGTCACAGGATGTTCGATCTGTGCAAAAGCGCCTGTGCTTACGGCAAACAGTATCATAGCCAACAGTATTCTTTTCATATCAATAGATTATTTGTTCAAAAATTCAATTTCTTTCTGATTATATTCTGAAGTTGTATGACCATCATCAACAACCAGCGGCCCGTGGTCGCGAACTGCAACGATCTTTCCCTCGAATAAACGGTCTTTTACCTTAAATATTTTCACCTCGTTCAGCCAGTACAGTCGTGACAAATACGCTTTCCTTACAACGTCATAATGGCCTGACCTAAGCTGCAAATAGGCAATTTCTACATTTTTACAAATCTCTGATAATATTAATTTCAAATCATAATCCCTGTGTAAGATTTGTTTTACTGACACTGCGTTAGCAGCCTCGGGCGGGAAATGTTCCTGGTTAATATTTAAACCAATACCGATTACCGAATTCTTTATCAGGGACCCCTGCAGCAGGTTCTCTATTAGTATACCACCCAGTTTTCCATCGCCGTAATAGATATCGTTAGGCCATTTTATTTTCAATTTTGAGCCCAAAAATGGCTCCAGTGCGTTAATAATGGCTAAACTGATGGCCCGTGTAAGGTCGAACTGTTGTTGTACAGGCAGGAAGACCGGCTTTAACAGGATACTAAACGTTAGATTTTTCCCGGGTTCGCTGTGCCAGCGGTTCTGTTGCTGGCCCCGGCCCGCGTACTGGCTGTCTGCCATAATGACCGTACCTTCGGAAACTGGCTTGGAATTTGACAATAAATCTTTCAGGAAATTGTTAGTAGAATCGACATGTTGAATTGTGATTAAATTTTGTCCAACAAATAATCCTGAAAATATGTTATTTTGCAAAGTAATTATGTATAAACCAAAAGCGTTCAAAACTAATTCTTTTTGATGGTAAAAAACAAAGCGATAAAAGAATCCGCTTACATTTCTGAACTGGCCATATACGGCATACAGGAAAAAAAGGGAAACGATATAGTGAGATTAGACCTTAGAAATATCTTCAGTTCAGTCTCTGATTATTTTGTGATTTGCCATGCCGAATCGACCACACAAGTAAAAGCCATAGCAAATAGTGTTGAAGAAGAGATTTTTAAAGCCACGCAACAGGAACCGTGGCGCAAAGAGGGGCTTGAATACGGCGAATGGATATTGCTTGATTATGTTGATGTAGTGATACATATCTTCAGGACGGACAAGCGCGAGTTTTACGGAGTAGAGGATCTTTGGGGTGACGCAGAAATTAAATACTACAAAAGCGCCTGAGTTTGAAAGTCACAGAGACCTGCGGAGAAGCGTCTTGACTGTACCCCTGAATTTTAATAGTAATAATGATTTACGTTTGAGCATTTAGAAAAAATGAAAGATAATAAACAGGAAAATCCTAAACCCATAAGGAAGATATCCAATAAGAGACCTTCGTCAAAGCCGCCGAAGTTTAACATTATGTGGCTTTATGCGGTGGTTATTTTAATACTGCTTGGAGTGGGGTGGTTTTCGAACAGCAATAACGCCAAGCCAACTACTTACCAGAATTTTGAAGTAAACATGCTGAAACAGCATGATGTTGCCAAGCTACAGGCTTATAAAAACGGTGATCTGATAACGGTTGAAGTATTTATAAAGAAGGAAAGCTTGTCGAAACCCCAATATGCTGAAGTAAGGGGCGGTAAAACCATTACCGGTTCGGACGATAATGGCCCGCAATATGTATTTACCTACGCATCGTACGAAACACTTAACCAGGCCATAAACGCCGCTGAAAAAGATTTCACCGATTCGGAAAAGGTATCGATAGACTACGTTCAGCACGATAGTATTTTAACTAATGTACTGTTCCAGGGCATCATTATGATCCTGTTGTTTGCCGCGGTGTGGATATTTATCATGCGCCGGATGTCGGGCGGAAGCGGTGGCGGTCCGGGTGGCCAGATATTTAACATCGGCAAATCCAAAGCCACTTTGTTTGATAAGGAAGCGCAGGTTTCAGTAACTTTTAATGATGTCGCCGGTCTTGAAGAAGCAAAGCAGGAAGTAATGGAAATTGTCGACTTCCTGAAAAATCCCAAAAAATATACTAACCTGGGTGGTAAAATCCCTAAAGGCGCGTTGCTGATAGGTTCGCCGGGTACAGGTAAAACATTACTCGCCAAAGCCGTCGCGGGCGAAGCGCAGGTTCCGTTTTTCTCGCTCTCGGGTTCCGATTTCGTTGAAATGTTCGTGGGTGTGGGCGCATCGCGTGTTCGCGACCTGTTCCGCCAGGCAAAAGACAAAGCGCCTTGTATCATCTTTATCGATGAAATAGATGCTATTGGCCGTGCACGCGGAAAAAATAACATTGTAGGTGGTAACGATGAGCGCGAAAACACATTGAACCAGTTACTGGTCGAAATGGATGGTTTCGGCACCGACTCAGGTATCATCATCCTTGCAGCTACTAACCGCCCGGATGTGCTGGACTCCGCTCTATTACGCCCTGGCCGTTTTGACAGGCAGGTATCTATAGACAAACCCGACCTGCTTGGGCGCGAACAAATATTCAAGGTGCACTTAAAGCCTGTTAAACTGGCCGAAGGTGTTGACGCAAAAAAATTATCAGCACAAACCCCTGGGTTTGCAGGCGCCGAAATAGCCAACGTATGTAACGAGGCCGCGCTTATTGCCGCCCGTAAAAACAAAGAGGCTGTTGACATGCAGGATTTCCAGGATGCCATAGACCGTGTGATCGGTGGTTTGGAAAAGAAAAATAAGATCATATCCCCCGAAGAAAAGCGTATTGTTGCTTATCACGAGGCCGGTCACGCCATTGCAGGCTGGTTCCTTGAACACGCCGATCCACTGGTTAAAGTTTCCATTGTGCCGCGTGGTGTTGCTGCGTTGGGTTATGCCCAGTATTTGCCGAAAGAGCAATTCCTGTACACAACCGAGCAACTTGAAGACGGTATGTGCATGACCTTAGGCGGCCGCGTGGCTGAAGACATCACATTTGGCAAGATCTCAACAGGCGCGCAGAACGACCTGGAGAGGATCACTAAATTAGCCTATGCCATGGTTACTATTTATGGTATGAATGATAAGGTAGGCAATGTATCTTTTAACGACACGCAGGGTGAATACCAGTTCAATAAACCGTATTCGGAGAAAACATCGGAACTGATAGATGCTGAAGTGCGCAACCAGATCACTTTAATGTACGAACGTACCAAGAAGCTGCTTATTGATAAACACGACGGCCTTGAAAAGCTGGCCAATAAGCTGCTCGAAAAGGAAATTCTTTTCCAATCGGACCTGGAGGAAATTTTGGGAAAACGCCCGTTCGATCATCGTACAACCTATGATGAGTTTGTAAACGGTCCGGAAGGTGGCAACCAGGAAGCTGCTGCCGGAAACCTGATACATGAAGGTGTGGCCGACCATTCAGGTACTTTTAACAGGAATCCTGAAGAAAAAGAAGCAAAAAGCGAATAACAATAGCTGAGACCATAAAGCTGAAAGTCCAAAACAAGGCTTTCAGCTTTATGCTTTTAGCTTTATACCATAACAATGAGGGATATTACCACATCAAAAGAAAAGCTGCTAAAAAAGATACGTAAAGCTTTGCTTGAGAAGCGTGACAATCCTTACCCCAACCTCGAAGACCTTCCTCACTACCCTCAATCTGACGAACCGCCGGAAATAATGTTTGCTGAAGAATTTACCGCAGCAGCCGGGCAATTTGTTTTTTGTGAAGACGAGATACAGCTGATAGATAACCTGCTGAACCTTGCCGACCAGCGAAAATGGCGCAAAATATATTGCTGGGAACCCGCGTTGCAGGAAATATTACTTAAGTACGATTATCCTTTTTTTGAAACTGATAAGGATTTTGAGCAAGCTGAAGTTGGTTTTACCCTGTGCGAGGCCCTAATAGCCCGTAATGGAAGTATTCTGTTGTCCAATGCCGGAATGGCAGGCCGCAGGTTGAGTATATACCCTCCGGTACATATTGTGCTGGCGTATACTTCCCAAATTTTAACCGATCTGAAAGACGGCTTTAAATTAATAAAAAATAAATACGGCAGCCAATTGCCGTCTATGATCAGTAATGTAACCGGCCCCAGCCGGACCGCAGATATAGAAAAAACCCTGGTAATGGGCGCCCACGGCCCTAAGGAACTTTTCGTATTTTTACTTGAAGGTTAAAGCACTCTTTTAATTTTTAGTAAACCGACCCGAATCGGTCTAATCCGATGTTTTTTTGCAACAATTTAGTTATTGAAGTATGTTTTCTGAAAATACCGTGAAAACACGGGGTATCTTTTTTTCAATATACACGTATAGTGGTTAAATTATTAATTAAAAACCCTAACTAAAATCATGGCCTCAAAAATTGATCCCCAACTGGCTAAAAGCCTTAAGCAAGAGTTCCGCAGCCGCAACAGAGCGGCCGGCGAACATGCTTTAAAAACACCCGAAGGACAAAATCTTAACGGATTTTTCATTGACAGAGAAACTTTAGAAAGTATTTTAAAAAACGAAAAAGTTGATGGAATTCACGTACATTTAGCAAAGCATCCGGATTACGCCGGAAAACCTGATCACGTTAATACGCTCATGGTGAGTGGTTCAGCACGTAATACGGAAGCCGGCGCCGCTACGCCATTTGTAAGTACCGGTGACACTTATACAAATGTTTATCCTTGTCCTCCATGGTGTGATTAAGTAATATTAAATGTCCAAGTTAATTTCGATACACCTTATTTTACTCGGAATTGCTATTGCGATAGGAATGGTACGCTATCGCCGGCTTACCATTCCTTTTCGATTATTAACATTCTTGTTACTGGTTACTTTAATCCTGGAGACGCTAGGAATTATTCTTGCCCGGAAGTATAATAACAACCATATAATATATCATTTCGAGTGCATTTCTGGATATATTTTTTACGCTCTCATTTATGCTCATTTTTTTTACAATAAAACAACCAAAAATCTTATTCGCTTCTCAGTAATAATAATTCTCATATTGTTTTTCATAAACGCTATCTTCATACAACCGTTTACTAAATCATTCCCTACATATATATATCTTTTGACAGACGCCTTATATGTCATATTTTCTTTATGCCTTTTTAAACAAATGCTTCAGCATCCGCTTGAACAAAATATATCGAGGCAGAGCATGTTTTGGTTCAACATTTCTATCTTGTTCTTTTCCACTACTATGTTTTTGAACCTTGGCCTGTTGAATTACTATGCGGAGCACAAATGGGGAAAAGACCTCATCTATTTGCTATGGGTTGGGAATTTTTATTTATTATATATTTTAAATAGCGTATCCCTGCTTTTAGATAATAAAGAAATTAAAGTCGATAACGCATAACATAAATAAGATGCTTGGGCTAACGACAATATATGTTATAATCCTCGCCGTCGTTTTGATAGTTGGCCTGACCCGTTTTAGCCGGCTCTCCAATCCTTTTAAAATTTTAACGTTTTCGGTGATTATAACTTTTCTAACAGAACTTGCCGGAGAGATCTTTACCATTCAGCATAAGAATAACAGTTCACTATCCCACATTGAAAGTATCGGAAATTATATACTATACTCGCTCATCTTTCTCCTCCTCATTAAAAATAAAACCCTCAAAAAGGGTATTTTGATTTTGATGACCTTAGCTATTGTTTTTTTTATTATTAACGCAACTTTTATACAACCTTTCAGCAGAAACTTTCCATCCAACGTTTATTTGGTAAGCAATACCTTTTTTGTCATACTCGCTTTGTTGCTCTTCGGGCAAATGCTAAAGCATCCTCTAAATGTAAGCATCATCAAACAAAGTATTTTTTGGTTTAACGCAGCCATTTTACTGTTTTCCATAACAATGTTTCTAAATTTGGGGCTGCTAAGTTATTATGCAAGGCACCATTGGGGAAAAGATAGTCTGTATTATTTCTGGGCCTGCAGTGTATATACTTTCAGCATCTTAATATGCGTCTCACTGTTAGTTGACAATAAAAAACCTGCCAGACCTTTACATGGATAATGAAAGTATACGATTTATTGTTTTATCCGCCGCGTTCCTGTTCGCGCTGGTGGCCGGGTTCATCGTATATTTTGTGATATTATATCAAAAAAAACAGCTTAAAAATAAAAAGGATCAGGAAGAACGTGAGGCCTTTTACCGCCAGGAAGTGCTAAAAACCCAGATAGAGATACAGGAGCAAACTTTTGAACATGTTAGTAAGGAAATACATGATAATATTACACAGGTACTATCATTTGTAAAGCTTTCCATGGGCACATTGGGGAATACCCTGGATGACGCCAAAAAAGCGAAAATGAATGAAAGCCGCGAACTGATAGCGCAGGCGATAACCGACCTGCGCGACCTTTCAAAAAGCATGAGTTTTGAACACATAACATCGCTCGGCTTAACAAAAACTATTGAAAGGGAGGTTGAAAAATTAAATAAAAGCGAGCTTGTAAAAACTACATTTTTAACTGAAGGGCAACCGTACCCGCTTGGTGAGCAGCGTGAACTGGTTTTATTCAGGATATTGCAGGAAGCTTTAAATAACGCGTTAAAGCACGCTAAGGCTAAACATTTTAAAATCGACTTGCAATATCAGCATGATTTGTTTACCTTGAGCATCGAAGACGATGGTGCAGGTTTTTCGCCTGAATTGCTTAATAATAAAAGTGGTTCAGGATTAAGAAATATGGGGAACCGTGCTGCACTGATCGGAGGAAATGCAACAATTGATAGCGCTCCGGGAGAGGGCTGTCGTATCAAGGTTTCCCTAAACCCTTTTAAGCAATTATATATCGATGGAGGCCCCCATCCAAATAGCGTTAGTTGACGATCACCGGCTTTTCAGGAGCGGCATAGCTTATTTGATCAATAATTTTCATCATTACAGCGTTCTTTTCGAAGCTGGTGACGGGGAGGAAATGATCAAAAAGATACAGTCCAAATTGAAGCCGGACATCATTTTGCTGGACATCAGTATGCCCAAAATGGACGGCATATCGACAGCAAGATGGCTGCGTACCAACCATCCCGACATCAAGATCATTGTGCTTTCGATGTTTGAAGATGCCGAAAAGGTTTTGACAATGGTAAGGATGGGAGTAAAAGGCTATTTACTTAAGGACGCTGAGCCGGTGGACTTCGAGGATGCTTTAATGAAGGTGGCCAACGACGAGATATACTATCCGGATTTCGTTACCCGCCACCTGGTGCACAATATCAACATAGACTTTACCCTGGCCAAACTAAATAGCCGCGAAATTGAATTTTTAAAGCTATCAGCCACCGAGCTTACCTACAAAGAGATAGCCGAACACATGTGCATCAGTTCGCGGACAGTTGACGGCTACCGCGACCAGCTTTTTGAGAAACTCCAGATCAAAAGCCGCATTGGCCTGGTCCTTTACGCGATAAAAAATAAATTGATCGACGTTTGATGATTTGCTAATATTTTTAGCAAATTTGTCTTATGTCACACGAGGAAAATCCCGATTTTTTTAAGGGCAGGGGGGCGCAGGTCAATATTCACAATAAGTTCCTGAAGAACAAATATGTACTTGAGCATGTAGAGGGGCTCGACGAGCCTTTGCTCGAAAACTCGGCTACCCAAATATTCGAGGAAACGCCGAAAAAGATAGTAAGCGAATCGAACAGTCCCGATCTCAGCCATATGTATTCCATCAACCCTTACCAGGGTTGCGAACACGGCTGCATCTATTGCTACGCACGTAACACGCACGAATACTACGGCTTTAGCGCCGGGCTTGATTTTGAACGGAAAATTATTGTAAAGCGTAACGCAGCAGAATTGCTGGAGCAGTACTTTAACAAAAAAAATTATGAGCCGGTTGCTATCCTGTTGTCAGGCAATACGGATTGCTACCAGCCGATGGAACGCAAGCTGAAAATTACCCGCTCGCTGCTGGAAATTTTCCTTCGGTACCGTAACCCGGTAAGCATCATTACCAAAAACAACGTCATTCTGCGTGACCTGGACATTTTGAGCGAACTGGGTAAACTAAACCTCGTGCACGCCAATATCTCTATTACATCGCTTAACGAGCAGATAAGGCAGAAACTAGAACCACGCACCGTGACTGCCTCCGGCCGCCTGGCAGTGATTCAAAAGCTGACTGAGATAGGCGTGCCGGTGCGGGTAATGGCAGCGCCTATTATCCCGGGGTTGAACAGCAACGAGATACCGGCAATTATTAAAGCTGCCGCCGACCGGGGAGCAAGAGCTGCCGGCTTTACCATTGTGAGGCTCAATGGCAGCATAGCCGAGATATTCACGGACTGGATACACAAAGCTTTCCCGGACAGGGCCGAAAAGGTGTTGAACATGATCAGGGCCTGCCACGAAGGCAAGCTGAACGACAGCGAATTTGGCCGCCGCATGGGCGGCGATGGCAAGGTAGCTGAATCAATCCATCAAATGTTTAGGATGGCTACCAACCGCTTTATGGCCGGCAGGGAAATGCCGCCATTTGATTATAGTTTGTTTGTGCCGAAGAACGGGAGGCAGACAAGCCTGTTTTAATATCAAACAAAAAGCGCCCTATTAAGGCGCTTATTAAATTTCTATAACTCCCTTGAGGGACGTTGACTTTACGCAGTCTCTACTTCCAAAGCCATCTGCTCATCAACCAAAATACGGCCGCAATGTTCGCAAACAATGATTTTTTTGCGTTGGCGGATGTCCGACTGGCGCTGAGGCGGGATCTGATTGAAGCAACCTGAGCACGAATCGCGCTGGATAGTTACTACAGCCAAACCATTCTTTGCGTTACCGCGCAAACGGTTGTAAGCGATCAGCAAACGTTCCTCGATACCTGCAGCAGCTTTGTCAGCTTCCGAGTTCAGCTCGTTCTCTTCCTTTTCAGTTTCCGAAGTAATGGTGCCAAGCTCAGCTTTTTTAGCATCAAGGTCAGCACGGCGGCCTTCCAAATCGGCAAGCGCTTTTTCGTATATCTGGGTTTTGGTTGTTATCTCGTAACCAAATTCTTTGATCTTCTTTTCGCTTACCTGTATGTCAAGTCCCTGTATCTCTATCTCTTTCGAGATGGCATCGTACTCACGGTTATTCTTTACTTCGTTAAGCTGTGCTTCGTATTTTTTGATGTTGGCCTGTGCATCCCTTATCAGGTTTTTGCGGGTCACAATATCATCTTCTAAATCATCCAGCTCATTTTTTATTTTCTGAATGCGTGTTTCCAATCCTTCTACATCATCTTCCAGGTCGGCAACTTCCATAGGCAGTTCACCTCTTACCTGGCGTATCTTGTCAATCTTGGTGTGGATGGTTTGTAGTTCGTATAAAGCTTTCAGCTTCTGTTCTACGGTTTGTTCCATTAAATAAAATATTTGACGGGGTTTGTATTAATCTCTGTTAAACGGACGGCAAAGTTAGGAAATTTTTTCTGAATAATATCATACAATAATTGAGCCGTAAATTGCTCACTTTCAAAATGTCCGATATCGGCTATAACCAGCTTTCCCTCGGCGTCAAAAAACTCATGATATTTGTAATCGGCGGTGACAAAAAAGTCGGCCCCTGCCGATATGGCATGCTTCAGCAGGAAGCTTCCGGCACCACCGCACACTGCTACGCGCTTTACCGGTTTGCCGGTTAACGCCGTATGCCTGATGACCTTTGCATCCATGCTTTGCTTAATAACAAACAGGAACTCCTCGCCGCTCATTTCTTCGTCCAATTCACCTATCATACCCGAACCTATCTGCTGGTGCTGATTAGTTAAATTATATAAGTCATAAGCTACTTCCTCGTAAGGGTGAGCCAGGAACAGTGCCATGAGTAACTTACTTTCTATAGGCGCAGGATACACGGTCTCAATCCTCACCTCGTTTTCGTAATGCCGTTTGCCTGGTTCGCCTACATAGGGATTAGTATCTTCGCCGCCTTTAAAAGTTCCCGTACCTTCAGCGTTAAAACTGCACTCACTATAGTCGCCTATATTTCCCGCCCCGGCGTGAAAAAGGGCGTTTCTTACCTGCTCGGCTTTTTCCACGGGCACATAAGTAACCAGCTTTTTCAGCAAGCCATTTTTTGGCGACAGTATGCGGCAATTCTTCAACTCCAGCATCTCGCATATCTTCGCATTCACTCCCTCCATCACGTTATCCAGGTTGGTGTGAATGGCGTAGATGGCAATGTTGTTTTTGATGGCCTTTTCAACCACACGCTCTACGTAAGTTTTTCCGTTAAATCTTTTCAATCCGCGGAAAACTATGGGGTGATGTGAAATGATGACCTCGCACTGTTTTGCTATGGCCTCTTCCACAATAGCCTCGGTACAATCGAGCGACAATAACGCCTGGTGCACTTCTTTGTCAGGGTGACCGACGATAAGGCCGGAATTGTCATAATCCTCCTGGTAATTCAAAGGAGCCAGGCTTTCAAGGTAGGCGGTCAGCAGCGATAGTTTCATAAGGCTAAATTACTAATATCAACATTCGCTTTTTAATAGGTCAACTTAAATGCCGCTGCATATTGCAGGCCGTTATTGCTTTGCATTGATTTTGGTATCGTCACCAGGATATCTCCACCTTCCTGTTTCCATCTCAGTTTTTGCCTGATCCCCAGCAGAGCTATCTTTTTAACTTTCCTGTCGTTTCCGGTCGGTATTTTAACAACCGGTTCAAAGGCTACATCATTGTTTTTTGACAATAAAAAAGCGTATTCATCGCTCCCGCCGTTGGTTTGCGTAAAGAATATATCACCTGCCGAATAGGGCGCAACCGCTTTGGACGCGTAGATGCCTTCGCCGTTGATCTTTATCCATTTGCCTATATCGGCCAGGCGCTTGTAAGCTTCCGGGTCCCAGTCACCATCCGGCCCCGGACCGATATTCATCAGGAAATTACCACCCCGCGACACGATCTTGATGAGCAACTGAACAATTTGCAACGACGGTTTATAATGATCGCCAGGAACGTAGCTCCATGAGTTGCCCATTGTCATACAGGTTTCCCAGGGATGACTCAGCGGCTCTGCGGGCACCTGCTGCTCGGGCGTAGTATAATTTTCGTACGGTCCGGTTACGGTGCGGTCCACCACGATCAACCCGGGCTGCCTGGCACGAGCCATTGCCGCTATTTTAGGCATATCAATGTCCTGGTCAAATTTGATACCCTGCTGCCAGTCGACACTTCTGTCAACGGTTTTCAGCGGTCTAACCCAGCCGCCATCAAGCCACAGGATATCCATTTTCCCGTAACCGGTCATCAGCTCCTGTATCTGGTTGTAGGTATAATCTTTAAATTGCTGCCATTTATCCGGGTGTTTGGCCGGGTCGTAATTTACGTTCCTGTCCTTCGGGGGAAAATACGGCCACCAGTAATAAGGGCTATGCCAGTCGGGTTTTGAAAAATAGGCTCCGGTCATAAAATGTTCCTTCCTGAACGCGTTGAATATTTCAAGGGCCACATTACTTTTCGGATTGGATGAAAATGGCGTTTTAGGACTGGTCACTTTATAATCCGTCTGTTTGGTATCGAACATGCAAAATCCGTCATGATGCTTGGTAGTGAACACGACATACTTCATACCGGCGTCCTTTGCCGCCTTTACCCATTTGTCCGGGTCGAAGTGCGTAGGGTTAAAGGTCGTTTGCAGGTTTTCGTAGGCCTTTACATAAGTATTATAGTCGGCGCTGTAAGGGCCTTTGCGCTGCGTCCATCCTTCATCCTCGGGGCAAATGCTCCAGCTTTCAACCACACCCCATTCGCTGTAAGGGCCCCAGTGCATAAACAGCCCGAATTTCAGGTCCTGCCATTGCGCCAGCTTATGCTGTACGGCAGTATCGGTTGGTGGCACATACCCGTCATTTTTTTGAGCGTTTGTTGTTAAGCTTAAAACTACCAGGATAAAGGCAAGCGTGTGTTTCATAAAGTATGAGTCAATTGATTATATTTTTAAGTATTCATCCAAACCACCTTCTGCTCCGGTTGATGCGGCTGCGCGATGATACCGCCATA
The DNA here is from genome assembly GCF_007971025.1 of Mucilaginibacter ginsenosidivorans. Lineage (NCBI taxonomy): Bacteria > Pseudomonadati > Bacteroidota > Sphingobacteriia > Sphingobacteriales > Sphingobacteriaceae > Mucilaginibacter > Mucilaginibacter ginsenosidivorans. Next base: position 696,491 of record NZ_CP042436.1, read on the forward strand.
AAGCTCCGGCCTTCGGGCTTTAATGTACCGGTAACCACCCGCATCTGTCAGCTTTTCCGGAACAATGGTCGCTATAACGATCTCGTTCTCAAAACTGCGGCATTCGGCAACGATGTCACCAAAAGGATCGACGATCATCGAACAACCATTTTTCAACTGGTCGTCGTCCATACCGATGGGATTCGAGAACACCGCATATATCGCATTATCGTACGCCCTCGCCGGCAACCATTTCATCAGCCAGGCCCGGCCCTTCAATCCATCAAACTCCTGCCTTAAAGTAGTCGGATCCGCATACCTGTTCTCCCACAATTTAGGGTCGACAAAGCCCGCACCCGGACGGGTAGACGGCGTGCACATGGTAACATGCGGCATAAAAACGATATCGGCCCCTAATAATTTTACCGCCCGGACGTTTTCGATGATATTATTATCATAGCAGATCAAAATGCTGCATTTCCATCCGTAAAGATCGAATACCACATACTGGTCGCCGGGTGTCAGGTGGGGGTTGATAAAAGGGTGCAGTTTATGGTATTTAGCAACCAGTCCGTTCTTATCAGCACAAACCTGTGTTTTGTAAAGTTTATTATCCGCGTCTTTTTCAAACAAGCCGGCGAGTACGGTAATATCGTATTTTCGGGCTATGTCTATCAGTTTCTGTACGCTTGGCCCATCCGGAACAAACTCAGCTATATCGAGCATTTGACTTTTATCCAGGTGCCGCGCAAAACTATACCCGGTTATGGAACATTCGTGGAAACTAACAATATCAGCCCCATTTGCCGCAGCTTCAGCGGTAAGCCTTTCGATAACAGAAAGATTGTACGCCTTATCGGCGCTCTTAGTCTCGAATTGGGCGGTAGCGATCTTCAGGTTTTTCATTTTTGTTTTTTCTTCAAAGGTAGCCGTCAAAAAAACGCCTGAATTGTACATTCCCGACAAAACCGACTAAATATAGCAATCAAAAGCTAATTAACGATTACCAGGTTAACCGCCAGCGTACGCGCCGCCGACCTGTATTGTGTGGGTGTGAGCCCCGTTATCTGCTTAAAATTGCGTATTAAATGCGCCTGATCGTAATAACCGGATTCCAGCCCGGCGATAGTCAGTGAGTCTTTTTTACCCGAAGACCGGATAAGCGATAAAAAATGATGCAATCTTACGATTTGTAAATATTTGACGGGCGATGTTCCTATAGCCTGGTCAAAAATGCGCTCGAGACGGCGTTCTGTATAGCCTGTCATGTTTACCAATTCGTTCACCGTCAGCTGTCCTTTTACCTGCATAACTGCATTGACAATTGTTCTCAACTGGTTCGCGTCTGCTCCGGAATCTTTAAAAAGGCTTTTAAAATACCCCTCTATGGTAGCGATGGCTTTGGGGTATGATCCTGCTGAACTCAAAGCGTCATTGACCGAATAGCTTTGCCGGCCGAATATTAAATTTGCGTCAATGATCTGCGCCTTCAGTTCCTCTGCCGGGATACCACATAGGCTGAAGAATCCGTAAGGCTGAAAAACAACGATCAGCAATTCCGTTTCATCCTCGCTAATAATATCCAGGTAATCGCCCAATTGCCCGTAAATGAAGGCTGCCGGTAAGGGCTCAACAAATTGGCTGTCTTTCTTTCGGATTATAAGCTGCCCGCCGGTTACAAAAACCATTCCCGTGTTCCCGTCGGAAAAAAGGCGTAGTGGCTTACGGTAACTGCATTTCAAAAACAGGTAATGTTTGATGCAAAAAGACCAGGCCGGCGATGGAGGGAGCTGCATTGCTTTTACAATTACACAAATATAGCTTAAATCCACTTTTATAGCATCGCTTAAGGCATGCCGGGCTGTTTGAGGTAACGGCAAAAAACCCGGTACTCATAGCAATTGCTTATTGTGCCAGGTATTCTATAGTAATGTTCAGCGTATGGCTTTAGCTTGCCATTTTGGCCATTTGGAAACTTTCGTAAACCATTTTCTGGTTGTATTCCAGTGTCAGCGATTTGTTGTTTACCAAATCAACTATAGTTCCAATCCAGCAAAACCCGAAAGTAAACAAGTAAAGAAGGCCCATTACTGTTTGACCTAGTACAAACCGATGTATCCCCGCTACCCCAAAAAACCCGATGAGTGTGAAAATCAGTATATCCTGGGAATTCTTCCTTTTGCTGGTATAGCTCATGTAGAAAAACTTCTGCTGGCTTTCGGTCAACTGGGCCAGGGCCTGCTGTATATATCCCAATTCTTCGGGTGTTACACCGGGAAGAGCCATGTAGGGATTATTTTGGTACATATCCATGATGATGAGTTTTAAAGTTGATGTAAAACTAATATAGGAGATTATATCCGGCAATACAAAACTGGCAAAATCTGTCATCTATCCGGTGAGCGGCGGAAATATGGCGGCGAAATATATTATTTAATTAAAAGCGCATTTTGATCGAAGAACCTGAGCCTTACCAAACTATAAATTCGGTAAAAAATAATACCAAGCGCCGGTATACCCAGCCAGTGAGCATGCCACGAGTTGGTTATATTGCCGTGAAATAACCAGGCAATAGAATGCCCTAAGCCGCAGCCCGGGCACCACGTAAAACCTAATGCTTTAAAAGGGCATAAGCTGAAATGTGCCGGCCCTGCCGGATCAGCAAAAGCGAGGGCTGCGATTGCCGCGATCCAAAAAACTAACTCGAAATATTTGCTGAATAGCCGCTTAATCAACTTTTTTGCCTTTGGTCATTACCAGCAAAGATACCGCCAGAGACGATAAAACCCCGATAAGCAACGCGGCAAATATACGGCCCGAAAAATCCTTCCAGTTAACCGCTCCGAAATCGATATAATTGATATAGATAATACCTATGAAAACGACGAATATCCCGGCGACGATCAATATCTTAAAACAGTGTACCAGCCCTTCAAAAAAATTCATTTGCCCCTCCAGTTCTTTATAACAGTAAACTTTTACGCCATAGTATAACCCGATAATGGGTATCAGCACAGAAACAAATTCGATCGGGTTTACAGTATCATTGCTAAAGGTTAGGCCCATTGCGTGCATAATAAAAAGCCACACGCCACTTAATAGTCCAATAATTAGTCCGGGTACGATTGCGTTTTTCATAATTTATTTGCTTTAAAGGGTCCGCCGCAGAGGATAACCGTGCAGCGATAGTGTTAGGTGACCAAATGGTTATATAAATATACGTGATTATTTAGAGTAAATTACAATATCCATAAAAGTGAATTTCAGCAGGGTTTGTTTTTATTAACTACCTGTTTTTGCGGCGAAAGGTTGCCGGTTTAAATGTACAGCAGCTTTTTTGCTATATTTGCGGCGGTTTGAATATCCGTGATATCTTAGAGCGTTACAAGGCTGATGAACGGGTAACGGCTTTGGCGCAGGCGCTGAACGCCGGAAAAGATCCCAGGGTTCAGTTACGTGGTTTGGTCGGGTCGGGCGATGCGGCGGTGGCGGTAGCTTTGTATTTTTTGCAGCACCCGCATATGGTATTCGTGCTTCCCGACAGGGAAGAGGCCTCTTATTTCCAGGCCGACCTGGAAAACCTGACGGGCAAAGAAGTGCTGATCTTCCCCTCATCGTATCGCAAAGCATTTGAATTTACCCAGCCCGACAGCAGCAATGTTTTGGCGCGTGCCGAGGTTTTGAACGAACTGAACCACTCATCAGAGTTTGGTAAACTCATTGTTACCTATCCCGAGGCCCTGGCAGAAAAGGTGATAGACCGCGCCTCGCTTGAAAAGAATACCCTCGAAATTGCTATTAATAACAAACTGAGTATCGATTTTATCAACGAGTTCCTGGTCGATTATGATTTTGAGCGTGTTGAATTTGTGTACGAGCCGGGGCAGTTCTCTATCCGGGGTGGTATTGTCGATATCTTTTCCTTCTCGCACGATCTGCCTTACCGCGTCGAGTTTTTTGGCGACCTGATAGAATCCATCCGGACATTCGAGATAGAGAGCCAGCTCTCAGTCGAACAGGTAAAAAGCATTACTATCGTTCCCAATGTGCAGTCGAAGTTTTTGACGGAGAATAACATTTCCCTGTTAGAATATGTTGAGCCGGGCACCCAGCTTTGGATAAAAGATGTTCAGTTTACCCTGGATATTATTAAAAGCGGCTATAAAAAGGCCGTTGAACTATGGAAGGCTTTATCGGCGGATGAAAAGCAAAAGAACCCGGATTGGATAGACCCCAAATTTGGTTTTACCGACGAAAAACTAATAGCCGACCAGCTGCACGATTTTCCTGTAGTTGAATTTGGTAAACAGTTCTTTTACCAGGATAGCAAAAGCGTTGATTTCGATATGCGGCCCCAGCCATCGTTCAATAAAGATTTTACGCTGCTTATCCATAACTTTAAAAACAACGAAGCCGATAAGATCGAAAACTTTATCGTTACCGATTCGGCCCGGCAGGTTGAACGGCTTTATGCCATTTTAGACGACCTGGACAAAACCGTAAAGTTTACCCCGGTAAGTATCGCGCTGCGCGAAGGATTTGTGGACCGTGAGCAAAAGATCGCCTGCTATACCGATCACCAGATATTCGACCGCTACTATAAATACAAGCTACGCAAAGGTTATCAGCGCTCGCAGGCCATTACATTGAAAGAGCTGCGCGAATTGAAACCCGGTGACTATGTTACCCATATCGATCATGGTATCGGTAAATATGCCGGGCTGGAGAAAGTGGAAGTGAATGGCAAAATGCAGGAGATGATCCGCCTGATCTATGCCGACAACGATTTGTTATACGTAAACATCAATTCGCTTAACCGCATATCCAAATACAGCGGCAAAGAGGGTACCGTTCCCAAAATGAACAAGCTGGGTACCGACACCTGGGAGCGCCTGAAGAAAACCACAAAAAAAAAAGTTAAAGACATAGCCCGCGACCTGATCAAGCTTTACGCTTTGCGCAAGGCCAAGGAGGGCAACGCATTTAGCCCCGATAGTTATTTGCAAACTGAACTGGAGGCGTCGTTTATTTACGAGGATACCCCGGACCAGGAAAAAGCTACGGCCGATTTTAAGCGCGATATGGAATCGCCGCACCCGATGGATCGCCTTATTTGCGGCGACGTTGGTTTTGGGAAGACCGAAGTTGCTGTGAGGGCGGCTTTTAAAGCTGTTGCCGACAGCAAGCAGGTGGCTATCCTGGTACCAACCACTATCCTGGCGGCGCAGCATTATAAAACATTTTCCGACCGCCTTAAGGGTTTCCCTGTTAATATTGATTATGTGAACCGCTTCAAATCCAGTCGGCAGATCAAGGACACCCTTGAGAAACTGAAGGATGGCAAAGTAGATATCATCATCGGCACGCACCGGCTGGTGAGCAAGGACGTTAAGTTTAAGGACCTTGGCCTGATGATCATAGACGAAGAACAGAAATTCGGCGTGACCACCAAAGAGAAATTGAAGGCCATGCGGGCCAATGTGGATACGCTGACACTCACAGCTACGCCCATCCCGCGCACATTGCATTTCTCACTGATGGGCGCGCGCGATCTTTCCATCATATCCACTCCACCGCCTAACCGGCAGCCCGTAGTTACCGAGCTCCATGTATTTAACGATACGCTGATCAAAGAATCCATCGAACACGAAATAGAGCGCAACGGGCAGGTTTTCTTTATCCATAACCGTGTTGCCGACCTGATGCAGCTTGGCGGGCTTATCCATAAGCTGGTGCCGAAGGCTCGGGTGGGCATTGCGCACGGCCAACTGGAAGGCGATGAACTGGAAGACGTAATGCTCAAATTCGTTAACGGCGAATATGACGTGCTGGTGGCTACTACCATTATCGAAGCGGGTTTGGATATACCCAACGCAAATACCATCATCATCAACCATGCCCACATGTTCGGGCTCAGCGACCTGCACCAGATGCGCGGCCGCGTGGGCCGGAGCAACAAGAAAGCTTATTGTTACTTGTTAAGTCCGCCTTTATCAACCCTTACTTCAGAGGCCCGGAAACGGCTGAGCGCCATAGAAGAATTCTCTGACCTGGGCAGTGGCTTTAACGTTGCCATGCGCGACCTGGACATCCGCGGCAGCGGTAACCTGCTGGGCGCCGAACAGAGCGGCTTTATTGCCGAGATAGGTTTTGAGATGTACCATAAGATCCTCGACGAAGCCATACAGGAGCTGAAAGAAGACGAGTTCAAGGGTTTGTTCACAGATGATAAACCCCGCCCTTATATATCTTTCACCCAGATCGATACGGATATGGAACTCCTTATCCCGGACGAGTATGTGACCAATATCGGTGAGCGCTATAACCTGTATACCGAGCTGTCCAAACTGGAAAACGAAGTCGAGCTGCAGGCATTTGAACAACAACTTCATGACCGCTTCGGGCCGGTGCCGCCCCAGGTGCGCGACATGCTAAATACAATGCGCCTGCAATGGCTGGGCCGTGCTATTGGTTTTGAAAAGATATCATTGAAAAAGAATGTCCTGCGTGGTTATTTTATAGCCAGCCAGCAATCGCCATACTTTGAAACGGATATGTTCAGGCAGGTGTTGTCATTTGTTCAATCTAACCCCCGCCGAACCAATTTAAAGGAGGTTAAAAGTACCCTGCGCATCAGCGTTGAGAACGTAAACTCCATTGACGACGCCGTGGAACTATTGACTGATATAGCCGAACCCGTTGCAATTTGAGTTTATTAAGGGCGTTCTTGTTCTCGCCGGCAGTAATACTGCTTTAAAAAACAACACGATGTCTTAAACTGTCTCTTTCGTGCAAAAAACAGGCGCAAACTTGCCTGAAGTTGCTCCTTTTCGGCCTCAAGTTGACGCTTTTTCGTCCCTAAATAACCTGTTTTAACCAAAATCGGACAACCGGCGACTACCAAAAATCCCTGCCCCATTCTTACGAACAGAGGCAGGGATCGATCTTTTATCAACGCCTAAGAATTAGGCGCAATTGCTATAGCTGCTACATAACCTGCATCAAACCCAAGCAGGGTAGTGCTGCCATTGGTTTGCGTTGCCGTAACAGTTAAATTCTCCGAGAAAGCGGCCATGGTACAAGTACCAAGCATATCGCTCACCGGTATGGTTTTATGGTATTGGTCCATGTGCGAAACCGGGTGAACGGGATTAGCGGGCAGCGGTGGTGTAGGTACAGGAATATCCACCAGGCTAATGTCATAACCGTTATTTCCCGCGGTTACCATAGCAGGCGGGATAACGTTGTTCGCATTTGCCGAAGTTCCGGACGATGCCGCAAACCCCAGGGTGCCGCTGTTGCCCTTGTAAACATTGAAGCTGTACACGGCAAAATTATGCGGATGCCCGGCCTGGAAATACAGGTCGACGTTATCGGTATTCTTGTCGTCATAATAGCCGGTACCACATTCGGTATCGGTGGTCCGTCCGTCAACCAGTGCATCCGAAATGCCCGCATAGCAATAATCATTGTCAACACGCATCAGGAATTTAAACCCGATAGTTTTGCCAATGATATTTTTGATCACGTAGTTTTCGGGAAGGCCATCCGCATCTATCGTATTAAGGCCAGGCGGCACGGGCGTGGGGTCTGTACCTAAGCGGTTAACCTTGAACGGGTTGACGTTCAGCGGCACCACGTTGCCGTTGTTATCCAGCAGTTCCAGGGTAAACTCATAAAGTCCCGGGTTCCAGCCGTTGGTACTGATATTAACCGAAGCAGTATCCGCGTTCCAGAATGCGCCGGGAACTCCTGAGTCCACAGCTGCGTCCATGTGTGGTACTTTATACATCACACGGCTGGATGGGTCAAGGAATGGTCCCAGAGTAACGCTCCCGGGCAGGTTCTCCCAGTCGGTAGGCGACACCTGTATCCAGTGATTGTACGATTTGGACAGGTCGCCGCCTATGATATGCCTGGTGTCCGAAACAGCGGTAAGATAGGCATTCATCTTCTGCTGGTAGCTCCACCGGTAATGGGTAACACCCATGGCATTCAGTCCATCGCCAAACTGCACCACAAAAGGGAAGGTTTTGGCAAAGGGACTTATATTTCCATACCCGCCATAAGCTGTCAAGCCAACTGCGTTATCAAGGTGACCACTTGGCACCGAAGATTGCTGTATACTGCGGATGCTCGTTCCGTAATTTACGTTTTCTATCCATACATGATCGTCGTCGATACTATCGCCATGACAGGTACAAGGCAAAATATCAGGATTGGTAACCGAAATATTGATCTCGGTGCCACAGGCGTAGTTCCAGTATGTATGGCAGGATATCCATGGGCGGTAGACCGTAACCCAACAGCCGTTTATCAACACTTCAACCCAAACGTATACATTGGGATGGTTGTTAAGGAAGTAAAGCATGTTGTAATCGAAGCGGCCGTTACAGTCGGTGGTTACTGTGGCTATTTCCTCGCAATCATAAAACCAGGGCCAGAACCAGGGCCACCAGCAGAGGTAAGGATGGTAAAGTCCGAAATTTTTAACGATCGATGTGCGGAACGATTCAATAGAGCCGGTCAACACTGCGTTCTGCACATGTACCGGAAGTTCAGGGCGGGCGGGCAGGTCTATTTTCAGTTCCCTCGCCTGTGTCAAAGGTGCGGCCACCTGTGCGAGCCTGCTGACGTTGATGTTCCGCTCCGGACCAGGGTCGGGAATGGGTATGGGAAACTTGATAACCTCCTGCAGCCTGTGCCTCAGGTCGTTCAAAACAGCATCAGGTATGCGGTTAATGATAAACCAGATACGCTCCACATCGCAAATATGCACCTTGGCATCGCAAAGAGGCAAAACTTCGGGCGCGCCGTTTACCTGGAACGTTTTGGTAACTATGCCGGTAATATTGCACCATCCAAAAGGAAGCGGGAACGGGAAAGGAGGAAAAAAAGGTATTTGGAAAATATTATTGGGCGGCAGCCGGAACGAAGGTTGCCAGGCGCCCATATTGATCAGTCTTTTTTCGTTGATCGTTATTTCCCTGGTTTCCGCCGGCAGCTCGGGCGCTATGTACACTTTGGCGTTTGCCTTAATATTCTGCGAACTTGTTTTCAGCTTAACCTCGCCGCCTTTCAGCGATGCGGATTCAATTACTTCCCCCTCATTGTTTACAAGGTAAAGTCTTAAATTTTCAGCTGTTTTTTCCGAGCCTTTGGGTATCCTGATAATTACGGGGCTCTTTTCTTCTCTCTTGGCCATAACGAATTGATTTAATTTTACGCCTACTCTGTTTACCCTTTTCGGCAACCTGGTCGCTTACTCTTTTTTTAAGGATTTTCTGCTTTTTCCTTTAGTACAAAAAGTGACAGGTTTATTATGATGTAAAATTTCGGATATAAAATGGCTTTAATGACGTGGCTTTTACGCGTATTGCAGCGTAATTCTACGGGATAGCGTAGGGTGTATTAACGCGCTCAATTTCAGGTAATTGATAGATGTTTAGCCATCTAATTGTCCGCGTTTGCACTACGGTTACGAATAACAAGAATAATCAGGAAGGCAGTTAATGATTAACATTATGATGGTCGCGCCTTAAAGTGAATGAACCGATTAATAGTGCAGATTTTGAAGCCTTCACTTGCTTTTCAGATGATTTTTGAAGCGATCGAATTGCCGACTGAGATTGCCGACCTAATGAGGTTTCCCCTTGTATTTTTTATTGCTTCCGCAATGTCGAAGCCCTCTTCGTTGATGCATATTAGTTCATCAAAATAACGCTTTAATTCTTCATCTCCTTCCGCCGATACATTGCCCGCCAACGCGACAACAGGCAAGTTCAATGCTTTAGCCTTCACTGCCACACCATATGGGCCCTTGCCCTGTAAGGTCTGCCTGTCGATGCTGCCTTCGCCGGTGATCACCAGGTCGCTGCGCTTTAAAGCTTCATCAAAGCCTATTAGTTCCAGGAAATATTCGATGCCGTTTACCAGCTTCGCATTCAGCCAGGTATACAATCCGGCCGTAGCCCCGCCCGCTACTCCGCCATGTTTGATCGCAACCATGTCGGTCCCTGTTTGCGTTTTGGAGATCGCCGCAAAATTCGCCAGGAAAGAATCCAGTAATTCAACTTCACCCGGTGTTGCCCCTTTCTGCGGGCCGAATACTGCCGCCGCACCCTGTGTGCCGAGTAACGTATTATCCACATCACACAATATCACTACTTCGCAATTTAATATGCGGTCATCAATACCGGAAGCATCTATCCTGGCCATTTTTGCCAATTCCTTCGGCCTGGCTATTAATTCCCTGCCCGCATCATCCAAAAACTTTATTCCCAGCGCGCTCAATATCCCGCAGCCGCCGTCTACCGTCGCCGAGCCGCCCATCGCGATAATTATCCTTTTTACCGTTTTATCCAGCGCCGCTTTGATCAGCTCACCGGTCCCGTAAGAAGAGGCCCACATGGGGTCAAGCTGCTCCTTCTTTAACAACCTCAAACCCGAGGCATCCGCCATTTCGATCACTGCCGCTTTTCCATCGCCGATCAAACCGAAAGATGAGGCTATCTCCCTCCCAAGCGGATCGCGAACGCTTTGCTTTACCGTTTTACCCTTGCATCTTTCAACAATAAGACCGCCCGTACCGTCGCCGCCGTCGGCTATGGGAAAGCATTCGGTTGTACAGTCCAGCCTGCTTTGCTTTAAGCCTTCTTCTATAGCCAAAGCCACTTGCGCGGCATCAAGGCTATTTTTAAACGCATTTGGAGCTATAAGGATATGCATTTTATAATATCTTCGATAATAAATAAACCATCGCCAGGGTCGTCAGCCCCATCAGCAGGCTGGCAACGGAATAAACACGCAGCATGGCCTTCATACCGAGACCCGAGAATTTGGCTATCACCCAAAAGTAAGCATCATTGGCATGCGATATCATCATCGATCCTGCACCCATCGCCAGCACACATAACAGTTTCCCGGTTTCGTTATCCAAACCCAGTGCGGGTAACAATGGCAGCACCAGCGACGAGGCTGTAATGATTGCCACGGTTGACGAGCCCTGTGCCGTTTTCAAAACCGAGGTAAGCAGGAACGGGAAAAAGATACCCATGCTCCCCAGCGCCACCGACTGCCCGAAATGTTCGCCTATCTTCGTAGCGGCGAGTATTGCACCAAAGGCGCCGCCCATACCGATGATCATCAATATCCCGCCTGCCTTTTCCACAGAGTTATGCAGCAATGTGTGAAGTTCGGCCTTTGTCCATTTCCGCTTGCAATTAAACGCCAGCAGCACCCCCACCAACAGGGCTATCGACGGGTCGCCTAATGCATTTGCCAAACTCAGCCATCCGCTTGTTTTATTGCCCGCTATCATAAACGACTTCAGGGCTATCAATATGATCGGCACGAAAACCGGCAGGCAAGCTTTCAGCAACGATGGCAGTGCATCCACATCAGTTGCTTCATCCATTTCGTCGTCTTCAACCTCAATTGATCCTTTTCCGGCGTATCGCGCCCACAAATTGCCGACGACCATTGCCGGCAAGGCTACTAAAACGCCCACCAGTATGAGCCTGCCAAAATCGACCCCGATAGCGGTAGCGGCAGCGGATGCCCCGGGGTGGGGCGGCACCAGGCAATGAATAGCATAAAGCCCGGTAGCCAGAGAAACCGACATGGTGGCCACCGAAATACCGGTCCTTTTGGCCATCGATCTATTAAGGCCACTTAACACGATATAGCCCGAATCACAAAATATCGGCAGGCCGACCACAAAGCCCGTAATACTCATAGCCAGGGGTGCCAGTTGGTTACCAAGCAGTTTCAATAGTGCCGATGCCATCACCGTGGTGCTTCCTGTATATTCCAGCAACACGCCAAGCGTTGTACCCAGTGCGATAATTAATCCCAGCGACTTCATAATGTTGCCGAAGCCGGTCTTCATCACATCCACAGTTTGTGTCAGCGGAAATTGTATACCAGTGCCTACCAGCAAGCATGCCGCAAGCAGCGCAAAAAATGCCGGCACCCTTAATTTTGTCGTCATCAAAACGATGACAGCCACGCCGGCAGCAAGCAGGAAAAGCAAATAGGGTAACGAATGGGTCATCAGGTTGCCGGCAAAAAAAGCCGCTTTGGTCAGATGCAAAATACGAATAAGGCGCAAAAGAAATAAACCGGGTCCAAAGTTTCCGGCTTCGCTGAGAAATAATGCAGGCATGCTGCTTGCGAAAAACTTAACATTTGTTTATATTTATATAACCAATGTACCCCCTAACCCTGGTTATGATGAGAAGCAAGGCGCTCATACTGATCCTTTTCGCTGTTATTCAAAATTCCTTTGTATATGCTTATCGAATCACCGATACGACTGATAAAAGACTGTACGATCATGCCCGAAATACCCCCGCCGATGTTACCATGGACCTGGGGAAGCTGGTCGCGTATCTTGAACAGCCGGCCTCGGGCCAGCGGGAAATTGTGAAGGTATTCTCTTACTGGATCATGCTGAATATCAGCTACGACATTTCCGGATTTCTGCAGGATGTTTATAACACCGACGGTATAAACGGAACGTTGCGAACTAAAAAAGGGGTTTGCCAGGACTATTCCGAACTGTTCAAAGCCATGTGTGACGCAGCGGGTATCAAGTGTTATATCATCAGGGGTTATGCCAAGGCTTTCAACTACCGGCCCGGCGAAGCCTTTAGCAAAGCCAACCATGCCTGGAACGTCGTATGGCTCGACAACCAGTACCGGCTAATGGACCTTACCTGGAGCAGCGGGTATTTACGTTACGAGGCCGGTGGCTTACATTACTATATGCAGCCTGATACCTCGCAGGTATTTATCTCGCCCGAGGCTTTTGTCGAAAAGCATTTACCTGCCGATCCGAAATGGCAGCTGCTCAGCCATCCTATTCCCATGAACGCGTTTATCCGATCCGACAGTTACAACTCCATGTTGCGCGACACGTTGAAATATTATAATTATGCCGATAGCATAGCAACATTTGAAAAACTGGATAAAGATGCACAGGAGCTGAAAGAGGCCGACAATGCCTATAGCTTTTACCCGGCCATAGGCGACTACGCTTATCATTATTACAACCTGGCTGTTACCTGCTCCAATGCCGCTATAGATGAGTATAACGCTGCGGTGACGTCCTATAACAAGTCGATAGACGATACCGGCTCGGCCGTGGCTTCTGGCAATTACAACAAAACTGTCGTATCAAATGCGCTTACCAACTACCAGAAAGCAATCAAATTATTGAGCCGGATTCATAATTATTCCGACGACCAGATAAGTGCCTCCGCCCTGCTAAGCAAATGCATTATGGGGCTCGAAGCGACAACAGAACTGATGAAAACCTTAAGATGAATATTGGTTGATTAAGTTGGATTGAGTTAAGTGGTTAATTTGGTTAGTGACCAGAGGATAAAAAACTCAATTATTGACCTTCCTATAGATTCCCATCAAGCCCCGTCCCTGTTCCTTGTAATCAAGTCCGTAGCCAACCACAAATTCATTAGGTATCTGGAAGCCGACATATTTCAACTCTTCAATAGAAATTTCTATGGCCTCGGGTTTCAGCAGCAGCGTACATACCGTAATAGAAGCGGGCTCGCGCACTTTCAGCTTATCAATCAGGTAATGCAGTGTGTTACCCGTATCAACAATATCCTCCACCAGGATAATATCGCGGCCCTTAACGTCAATGGTCAGGTCGAAGTCGTCCCGTATCCGGCGGGTGCTTGATGTACCGCCAAAGTAGGAGGCCAGTTTGGTAAATGTCACTTCCACAGGGATCTCCAGGTTCTTCACCATGTCGGCGACGAATAAAAAGCTGCCGGTCAGTATCCCTGCCACTACCGGATTACGACCTTTAAAATCGGTACTGATCTCGTGGGCCAGTTCTTTTATACGGGCCTCCAGCCGGTCATAAGGGATCAGCAATTCAAAATTCAGGTCGGCAACTGCGGTTTTCATGCCGTAAATGTATATATTCTGTGCAATTAACAATATTAGAACGACATTAAAACGGGAAATTTCTGCAGCGCCCAGATACCGCTACCTGCGCTTAACTACAGGCGCCCGCAGACAGGCAGACTTACGAGTTAAAATCGCAGGCTTTTCTTACATTTAACCATCATGTCCAAAACAATCATTAACCGCCGGGCCGCTTTACAGTTCATTGGCCTGGCAGCCGGTGCATCGGTCGTTCCAAAGGCAGACGCCTCATCTGCAAAAGTGAACCCGGCGCCTTTCGTCTTCAGTCTTAATATGTCCACTATTCGCGGGCAAAATTTAGGGTTTATGAAAGAACTCGAAGTAGCCTCAAAAGCCGGTTTCTGTCATGTCGAAATATGGATAGACAGCCTGCACGATTACTTAAAACATGGCGGCACGTTGACAGAGGTTAAAACACGCCTGGATGCACTTGGCCTGACGGTCGAGAATTGCATCGCTTTCGCCGAATGGATAGTTGACGATGACCAAAAGCGTAAAAAGGCAATAGAACAGATGAAAAAGGAAATGGACATGGTGGCGCAACTGGGCTGCAAGCGCATAGCAGCAACCGGCAAGGGCCTGCCGGAAAATCCCGCGACCAGTCTCGATACGATGGCGAAACGCTATCGCGCCGTACTGGAAATGGGCGACGAAACAGGCGTACTGCCCATACTCGAACTATGGGGCTTCCAGAAAAAGCTCGACCGCGTGAGTGAAGTAACCTACATTGCTATGGAAAGTGGCCATAAAAAAGCCAATATCCTGCTGGATGTTTTTCACCTGTACCGGGGGAAAACCCCGCTGGATATGCTTTCACTGTTAAATCCGGCGCACGTCGATATCCTCCACATGAATGATTATCCTGCGACCCTGGCCGCCGACATTATCACCGACGCAGACCGTATTTATCCAGGTGATGGCGTGGCGCCGATCAAACGCATCCTCAAAACGCTGAAACGGCATGATGAACCACTCATCCTTTCAGCCGAATTATTCAACACGGCCTACTACAAACAGGATGCTTTAACCGTAGCGAAGACCTGTTTAGAGAAGATGAAGAAGCTAGCCGACGGGGTGTGAAAATACCCCCGAATAGAACACCTGTTCCGATCTGAAAATCATGCAAACAACCGAGCACCTATTCCAGACTTTCCGATCTTCTGACATTCGGACTAAAACCTATATCTTTGCCCCTCATGATCGATTACCAGGTCCATACCTTAGCCAACGGTATCAGGATTTTACATAAGCCCTTCCCGTCCGCCATTACCCACTGCTGTTTCGTGGTGAATGCCGGTTCGCGCGATGAACCCGCGGGTAAAGAGGGCCTGGCGCATTTTATCGAGCACCTTTTATTTAAGGAAACCGAACGCCGCAGTACCAACCAGATATTGAACCGCCTGGAACTCGTAGGCGCCGACCTGAATGCCTACACCACCAAGGAATATACCTGTGTACATGCGTCGCTATTGAGACAGCACCTGGAGCGGACGGTGGACCTGTTTGAAGACATCCTGTTTCATTCCACCTTCCCGCAGGAAGAGTTAGAAAAAGAACGCGGAGTTATACTGGATGAGATCGCCTCCTATCTCGATCAGCCGGAAGAAGCTATACAGGACGATTTTGAGGAACTGCTTTTTAAGGACCACGCTTTAGGTAAGAATATTTTAGGTACCCCAGGGTCGGTTGCTGCCCTGAACAAAATGGATATCAGCCAATTCATGGCAGATAACTACAATACCTCCGAAATGGTTTTTGCGGTTATCGGCGACCATGATTTTAATAAGCTGGTTAAGCTTTGTGAAAAGTATTTCGGTGATGTCCCGGCAAATCAGGCCCAAAAGCACCGCAGCCAGCCAGCTGATCAGGAGGGCGAAAAGGTTAGCCTTGCGCGACCCATAAGCCAAACCCACTGCATCATCGGCAACCGGGCCTATCCTGCCGCGCATCATCATAAAACAGGCCTCCTGTTATTGAACAACCTGCTCGGCGGCATCGGCATGAGTAACCGCCTGAACCTGGAAATACGCGAGAAATACGGCATTGCCTATACCATTGAATCTAACTACACCCCGCTTTCAGATGCCGGCATTTTTTCCATCTATTTCGGTACCGATGCTGAAAAGGCAGCAAAGGCCGATAAACTGGTCCATAAAGAATTAAAAAAACTGCGCGATCAAAAACTCGGCACACTGCAATTGCACCAGGCCAAACAAAAGTTCATCGGACAAATAGCCTTAGCCGAAGAGAATCGGATAGGTCTCATCATTTCCATGGCCAAAAGCCTGCTTGATTTCGGTTATGTGGATACGCTGGAGCAGATATTTGGCAAGATAGAAATGGTTACGGCAGAGCAGGTTCTGGAGATAAGTAACGAAATTTTTGATAATAGGCTGACCACTCTGGTCTTTGAGCCTAAGCAATAAAGCTGTATTTTTGTACAATGAAGATGCCCATCATTGCCTACGGCGACCCGGTATTAAGAAAAAAAGCGACTGCCATTGAACCGGCCGAATATCCGCATATTCAGGGCCTGGTAAATGATATGTTCGAGACCATGTATGGCGCGCGCGGTGTTGGCCTGGCCGCCCCGCAGGTAGGTTTATCTATGCGTCTTTTTATTGTGGATGCAACGCCATTTGGCGATGAGGAGCCGGAACTGAACGATTTCAAAAAAGCTTTTATTAACGCGCAGATACTGGAAGAAACTGGCGAAGAATGGGGTTTTAATGAGGGCTGCCTCAGCATCCCCGACATTCGGGAAGACGTTTACCGCAAACCGGTGATTCAGATATCTTACTACGACGAAAACTGGAAGCACCACGAAGAAACCTTCAAAGGCATGGCGGCCCGCATCATACAGCATGAATATGACCACATTGAAGGTAAGCTCTTTACCGATAAATTAAGCCCGCTGCGCAGGCGCCTCATCGAGAAGAAACTGAACGACATATCCAGGGTATTGTCGACGTGGATTATAAAATGAAATTCCCTGCCGCTAAGAAAGGGCGTTAATTTAAGTCTGAAGCTCTTAGTCAGCAGTCTTAAGTCGGTGTATGACCTAATTCCCGTTGTTCTGCCTGCTTTTATCCCCCGCGGCTATCTGGTTGATGAGCGTACCCCAGGCTATCGGGCTCAATAATGGGTTTACAGTCGAGTGCGAGTTCACAATGTTATTATGCTCTTGCTGTGCATAACCGGCCTGCATTTCGCCACCATCCCTTGGCAGCGTATTTCCTGATGCCGCTATGGTAATGTGAGAGATGTTCTTGCGTGCTATTTCCAGGTCGTCATCGGCCAGTTTCATGTTCAGGAAATCCTTCTTAAACTCATCAGTAGTGGCCCAGGGGAATACCCGGAATGTCGGTAAATTCACTATTTGAGGTTTAATATTTACCTGTGTGGTGTAACTTTTAGCCGGCAAATTGGCAGGGATAACTACCGTGGTAGCCGCGAAGCCTATGCTGGTAAAAACCAATGTATCCTGCTCATGTGCCACAAATGAAAAGTAGCCGTTGTAGCTGGATACAAAAGTTTGATTATTAAAAGATTTATTGGTGATGGTTACGTAAGGCACTATCGATTTGGTACTATCAGCATTATGCACGACGCCGCTGAACTGCACCAATGGCTTTTCCTTCTGCTGGGCCATGGCGCCTACAGAAACTAACAGGAACAATATGCCGATAAGGTACTTCATTTATAATTGATCTCTTTGTTATTTATACCTGTCCGCCTTAAAATGGTTTCAAATTACCAAACAAAAATAATTTATTGCCGCAAATAGCCTTGTAATTTAACAATACTTAACAATTATTGCAAATTTGCAGGGAGCACAGCATTAGGGTCGTCAATGTCGGTCAGATTTATTGCTTCAACACCTGTTATTTCCGGCACGGCCTTTTTTATAGCTTCTTCAATACCCGCCTTCAGTGTCATAATGCTCATCGGGCAATTACCACAAGCACCTAAATATTTCAATTTAACCACATTTTCGGGAGTTATCTCCTCTACCGAAACATTCCCGCCATCAGTCTCCAGGTACGGACGGATCGTATCAAGGGCTGCCTCTACCTGTTCTATCAAACTCATTTTTACTAATTTATAAAGTAAAATTACTAATTATTTGCAAATTCTCATTAATCAGCCTCAACCGGTCGCACGAGACTCCAGTCTGAATAATCAAAGCAGTATCAGGGCAAAACCGGTGCTTTACCATTGGCTGTTGCGTTAGCGATGGCCACCTGTTGTGCTACGCGTTTGGCCATATCCAAAAAAGCTTTGCTCATCGGGTTGGCGTCATCCAGTATCACCGGCATCCCTGCATCGCCCGATTCACTTATACTTTTTACCAGCGGTATCTCGCCCAAAAACGGCACCTCTAACTGCGAAGCCAGCTTTTGCCCCCCGCCCTGGCCGAAAATATAATAGCGGTTATCCGGCAATTCGGCAGGCGTAAAATAGCTCATATTCTCTACTATACCCAGCAGCGGCACATTAATAGCGCTCATCATAAACATGCCAATGCCTTTTTTGGCATCAGCCAACGCTACGTTTTGCGGCGTGGTAACGATGACCGCACCGGTAACCGGGAAGCTTTGCGACACCGTGATATGAATATCCCCCGTGCCCGGCGGCAGGTCGACTACCAAATAATCCAGTTCGCCCCAGTCGGCATCGTTAAATAATTGCTTTACTGCGGTCGAAACCATAGGCCCCCGCCATGGAACGGGCTGGTTGGGATCAGTAAAGAATCCTATCGATAGTAATTTAATTCCGTATTTCTCAATTGGTTCAATGCGTGTCTTTCCCTCCAGCTGGCTGGCTTTAGGGCGTGCACCTTCCAGGCCGAACATGATAGGCAGCGAGGGCCCGTAAATATCCGCGTCGATCAGGCCTACTTTAGCACCTGCATGCGCCAGGCCCAGGGCCAGGTTCACCGCGACCGTAGATTTGCCTACGCCGCCTTTCCCCGACGCCACCGCTATGATATTTTTCACCCCCGGAACGCCTGTGTTCTTTTGGGTGGTAACATGCGATGTCATGTTGATACTCACCTCTACTTCCTTACTGATAAAATAACTTATGGCGTTTCGGCATGCATTTTCGATCATCGCTTTCAACGGGCAGGCCGGTGTGGTAAGGATAACGGAAAAGCTTAGCTTATTACCGTCTATCCTGATGTCCTGGATCATGTTCAGCGTCACCAGGTCCTTTTTCAGGTCCGGCTCTTCCACATTGCCCAGCGCTTGTAATACTTGTTCGGTGGTTATTGTCATAGCAACTACAAAAATACTAAATCGAGGGCTATTGAGTGTCAGCGTAATGATAAAATGAACAGATTGTTCTTCAGCGATTTTTTTGCAGATTAACCTGATCTTAGAATTAAGTATTACCTGCCAATAAACATTTTAACTATACCCGCGTTTGTATCGGATAAGATTTAATTTAGCTTTGGATAAAATTACCTGATGAAACGCCCTCTGCCAAAATATATCCGGGTAACCGGCATCATAGTTATTGTTCTGATCGTTCTCTTCTCTATTGGTGGTTACATAGCATACTCCAAACGCGAAGCTATCCTGCGGAAAGAGATCGCCAGCGCACAGGCCAAAGCAAAAAAAGATTATAACCTCGACGTTAAGATCGGTTCAGCGCGGTTCACCGGGCTGGCCACCGTCTCCTTTTCGGATATTACCGTTGTACCCGAGCAACGCGACAGCCTGCTTAATATCAAAAGATTCGACGTCAGTGTAAGGCTAATGCCATTGATATTCGGCAAGGTAAAACTATCCGATGTGGTGCTGGATGACGGCCACCTAAACCTGACAAGCATTAAGGGCGTTAAGAATTTTGACTTCCTGTTCCGTAAGAAAAAAGATACGACGGTTAAAACCAAGATCGATCTGTCTGTTGTTGCCAACAACCTGATGAAGCAGGTACTATATAAGATCCCGGATAATCTCGACCTGAAAAATTTTCTCATCACCTTTAAAGATGACAGTGCCGGTGTAAAAATGCTCGCGCAAACAGCGCAGATCAAAAACGGCAAACTGAGCTCGACCATTAAAGTTGATGATACAGCAACCTGGCATTTTGCCGGCAAAATGCACCCCTCCGATAAGGATATTGATGTAAGCCTTTATGCCGATGGCAAAAAGGTTGAACTCCCGGTTATCGAAAAACGTTTCCACCTTAAGGTTAATTTTGATACCGTTACCACCCGCTTACAAAAGGTGGAGAATAGCGACGGTATTACAAAAATATATGGTTACTGGGCCGTCAGGAATTTGGTGGTGAACCACCAGGCTCTTTCATCAAGCGACATCGTGGTGCCGGACGGTTCAATAGATGCAAATGTATTCGTCGGGAAAAATTATGTTTCGCTGGACAGCACTTCGCTCATACATCTTAAAAAGATCACCATAAAGCCCTATTTAAAATACCAGCTTAACCCGGTTAAGATATTTACCGTGAAAATAAATACAGACTGGCTCGATGCGCAGGATGTGTTTGATGCTTCGCCGGGAGGTCTGTTTGAATCCCTGGAGGGTATCAAAGTAGTAGGGAAATTAAAATATCATCTTCACCTTTTCCTTGATACTTCGAACCCCGACCAGGTGCAATTCGAATCGGCGCTGGACAAACAGGGTTTCCATATCACAAAATACGGCAAAACCGATTTGAGCAAGTTGAACAGGGTGTTTACCTATGTTCCTTACGAAAAAGGGAAGCCTATGCCCGCCCGCATTATAGGGCCGCAGAATCCTGATTTTACACCGCTTAGTCAAATATCCCCCAATGTGCGTTATGCCTGCATGACTTCTGAGGACCCGTCATTTTACACCAATAAAGGTTTCGTGATAGAATCCATAAGGCGTTCTATAGCTACCGACTTTAAGAAAAAGAAGTTCACCCGCGGTGGCAGCACCATTTCGATGCAGTTGATCAAAAACACCTTTTTAAGCAGGGAAAAAACCCTCGCAAGGAAGATAGAGGAGATATTGATCGTATGGCTAATCGAGAACGATAATATTATGAGCAAGGATCGCATGCTGGAGGTTTATTTCAACGTAGCGGAGTGGGGTAGGAACGTTTATGGAATTGGTGAGGCGTCGCGTTATTATTTCGGCAAGTCACCCTCGGAACTGACCCTGGGCGAAGGCATTTACCTGGCAAGCATATTGCCGCACCCAAAAACGGGGTTATATTCCTTCCTGCCCGATGGAAGCCTAAGGCCAAGCCTGCAGGGCTACTACAACCTGATAGGCAAATTAATGGCCGGCCATGGCTGGACGGAGCCTGACAGCACAGGTTACGGTTATGCAAATGTACGTTTAAAAGAAAGCCTGCGACAGGAAATAGCGCCGGTACCTACGGCTGTAGCCGATAGCCTGATGCAGCAGACAAACGACGACGACGATACCCCGATAGGGCTTGGCTTGCAGGAGCAACCCCAGCCCGAGAAAAAGCCAAATTTCTTTCAACGCCTGTTCGGCAGAAAGGATACTACAAAAAAAGAAGAGCTGGGGGTAGATACCGCTGGCAAAACCAAAAAACAGATACGCCAGGAAAAGCGCGCCCTGAAAAAATTAGAACGGGAGCGACGTAAAGAACTTCACGATAAGGGATTGATGTAGTGTTGGGAATAGCGTAATTTATTTATAGCTAAACGGCAATAGCTCAGCTGAAATCGTACCGATCAAAAAATTTGATGATAATGGCCAAGGGGGGTAATTGTGCACTGTTTATATTGCGGATGATTTCCTGACAAAAAGTTTCGATTTCAATACGTGTGTTTTCTTAAACACATGCTGGCCCTTCTTATCAAGTTCATCAAATAGAAGTGTCGCAGCCTTGATACCCATTTCATAAGCGGGTTGCGTAACGGTTGAAAGGCCAAGCAACGGTGCGATCTGCAGGCTCGAAAAACTCACTACTTTCAGGTCGCCAGGTATCGATATATTCATATCATTGCACACGTAATACGCGGCAACCGCCAAACGTTCAACAGAACTAAAAATGCCATCGGGCTTTAAGTCTTCCAATGCGTTTTTGATGATAGAATAATTGATCTTCTCATCCTGGCTGCAATCCACCACCAATTCATCATTGAAAACCATACCATGTTTCGCCAGGGCATCAGCATAGCCCTGCATGCGTACCTTACCAATGGAAATGCTTTTGTTTACTACCAGGTATGCTATTCGCTTGCAACCAGTGCTTATCAGGTGTTCTGTAGCTTCAAAACTGCTTTCGTAGTCGTTCGTAGTAACTTTGGATACATCAATATCTTCGTAAACACGATCGAAAAATACTACAGGAATGTTCTTTTTAGCAAGGGTCTTCAGGTAATTGTGATCATTTGCCTCGCCCGACACCGACATAATGATACCATCAACCTTCCCGTTATTCAGGTAGTTCACAAAGGATACTTCTTTTTCAAAAACATCATCGGTGCGATACAAAAGGATGTAAAAACCCTTTTTTCGGGCTACCTCTTCAATTCCGTTTATGGCCTGGGCAAAAAAATCGTTAGCTATTTCTGGTACAATAACAGCCAGGGTCCGGGTTTTTTTATCCCTAAGGTTGGCTGCATAATGGTTTGGCAGGAAATTATGCTCTTTGGCGAAAGCAAGTATCCGTTCACGGGTATCCTTGTTAATATCAGTGCTTCCGCTAAAGGCCCTGGAAATGGTCGATGTGGACAAATTAAGTTTCTTGGCCAGCACCTTGATATTGATGTTATCCATTATTTGCAGCTAAATTACTCCCTCCAAATGTAACAAAAGTATGTATTGAACCTAATTAATTTAGGCTCAATCTGTTTACAGTTCATAAAGCAGCCAGGCACTTGTGGCAGGTACTGTTATCTGCCCGCCGCCAATAGCCTTCATGCTCTTCTCGTTTATAGTTTTTCCGTCTATCACAAGCCGCCAGCGCCCTTCAGGTATATTAATCCGCCCGTCCGACAAGCTCCCGTTAAATATCACCAAAATATTTTTCCAGGTATCCCCGTTTGCGTTGCCGCTGATTTGATAAGCAATCATATCCGGGTCAGCTGTTTCCATAAATTTCAGGTGTTCCCGTATCATTTTTGCCGATGGCATCCTGAAGGCAGGATGATGTTTTCTAAGAGCAATTAGTGTCTTATAATAGTTGAAAACATCCTTGTATTTCGATTTCCTGCTCCAGTCAAGTTCGTTAATGGCATCGGGGCTGTTATAAGAATTAGGAATCCCTTTCTTGGTCCGGAGCATTTCGGCTCCTGCATGCATAAATGCAACCCCTTGCGACGTAAAAACGATGGTGTTAGCCAATTTATCCATTTTGATAAGATCCTTTTCTGAAGCGTCGGGGTTGGATATTTTCAGTCGGTCCCAAAGGGTATTATCATCGTGACACGAGACATAATTGATGGTTTGATAGGGTTCAGCCGCCCAGGGGGCTTTAGAATAATTCACTTTGCTATAATCCACCTGCGGATGTTTCACCGATCCCACTATCCCGAATTTTACACTCTCGGCAGCGTCCTGAGCGCCGCTCACAAAACCCTTTGATTTCACATCGCTCCAGCCACCTTTGATGCCGTCACGCATATCGTCGTTGAAAACGGCTATTTTATCAAGTTTGTATGCATTCTTTTTTACTGCGCGCAGGTCCTCTGGCAGGGGGCTGTTGCCGGCCGTCCAGCCTTCGCCGTAAATAAATATTGTTGGGTCTATTTTATGCAGCGCAGCGCTGATGTCGTTCATCGTTTCAATGTCGTGCACACCCATCAGGTCGAACCGGAAACCGTCCAAGTGATATTCCTTTGCCCAATATACAACCGATTCGATCATGTACTTACGCATCATCGCCTTTTCCGATGCCGTCTCATTGCCGCAAGCCGTAGCATTTGAATAGGCGCCCTTTTCTGTATGCCGGTAAAAATAGCCCGGCACAAACTGGTTAAAGTTGGATGCGGTGTCGCTGGTATGGTTATACACCACATCCAATATCACACGCAAGCCGTTTGCATGCAGGGTTTGCACCATTTTTTTAAACTCGCGTATACGCACATTTCCATCGAAAGCATCTGTCGAATAGCTGCCTTCCGGAACATTGTAATTAAGCGGGTCATAACCCCAGTTATACTGGTTTGCTTCGGGCTTAGTCTCATCCACCGAATTGTAGTCGAACGAGGGCAGTAGATGTATGTGTGTTACCCCAAGCGATTTGATATGGTCCAGCCCCGTCGACGTTCCGTCCGGCGATTTGGTTTTAGTTTCGGCCAATCCTAAAAACTTACCTTTGTGCGTTATACCCGAATTAGGATCCATAGACAGATCGCGAACATGTAATTCGTATATCATAATATCGGTGAAGTTCTTTTGCCCGGGCTTTTTATCCAGCGCCCAGCCTTTCGGATTGGTCGATGCCAGGTCGGCGACCATGCCGCGTTGGCCGTTCACGCCCACCGCTTTTGCATAAATATCCGGTCGCTCTTTTAGCCACCGGCCATTAATACTGGCCTGGAAAGTATAATACTGGTTCTTAAGGTTTTCTTTTACCGTAGTTTCCCAAACGCCGTCTTTAGCTCTGCTCAAATTGATGGTCTGTAAAGGTTTACCTCCGTCCCCCGCCGCATACAACCTTAGTTTTACCGCAGCAGCGGTCGGCGCCCATATCTTAAAAACGGTTTGCTCCGGCGACCAGTTGACACCGAGATCGTTCCCGTTATATACCGGGTAATCATTTTTTTGGGGTTTATACGAGGTCGATAAAACAGAGACCATAAATAATGCTAAAACTATCCGCGGGAATTTCATAGCTGAATGCTTTTATCACGTTTTAAATGTAATCAATTGTAAAATGTTATCGACATTCAAAACAATATTAAGCTTTCTAACATTTATACACACCGAGTTACCTATAAACTAAACTTACTGATTAATGAAACTTCAGTGTTTTTTAAGATATTTATTACTCACGGTTTCTCTGGGAATTATCTTACCGATCTCTTCAAAAGCATACTCCGTATTTGCTCACCTTGCCATAATAGATGCAAGCTGGAAACCGTCGTTAGTACCATTACTCAAAGAAAAATATCCAAACGCGACCGAAGATGAGCTCCGTGTTGCGCATTCGTATGCCTATGGTGGCAGCCTTATGCCCGATTTGGGGTATTTTCCTTTTGGTAGCGTCTATTTCACCAATCTTGCGCACTATGTTCGTACCGGCGATTTTATAACGAACCTCATCGGCCAATCAAAAAACATCAACGAGTATGCCCTTGCGCTCGGCGCACTTTCTCATTATTTAACCGACGAATACGGGCATTCACTTGCTACCAATGTCGCCGAACCTATAGTGTATCCTGTTATCGGAAAAAAATTCGGCAAGCTTGTTACATACGAGCAGGCACCTATTTATCATAGCCGGATGGAATTTGGCTTTGATGTACTTCAAGTGGCGCGTGGCAATTATGCATCACAGGAATATCACGATTTTATTGGGTTTAATGTCTCAAAACCCTTATTGGAACGCGCTTTTTTAATGACGTACGGATTGGATCTTGACGATGTTTTTAATGGCAAACTGGATCTGACGATTTCGACCTTTCGCTGGTCCGTCAGAACGTTATTGCCCGGGCTTACGCGCACCGCCTGGTCCATGAAAAAGGCTGAGATAATGAAAGCAAACCCTGCTATGAACAGCCGGAAGTTTCATGCAAGAATAAAAAGAAAAGAATATTTTCACGATTATGGACGTGACCGTGAGCGACCAAATCTAAGGACAAGGATCACTGCTTTTATAATAAAAATACTTCCGAAAGTCGGTCCTTTAAAAGCCCTGAAATTTACAACGCCGGGGCCGGAAGGCGAAAAGTTATTCATTAAAAGCTTTGATACTGTAATGGTCTGTTACCGGCAGGACCTGCAAAAACTTCTCCGGCACGAAGACCTTAGTTTAAGGGACATAAATTTTGACACCGGAATGCCAACGACACCGGGTGAGTATGCTATAGCCGATCAGACTTACAGCCAGATACTTATCCAATTACAGGAAAAGAAATTCAAAAACCTCACCGTTCCGTTGCGCCAAAATATTCTTGCTTATTATAACAAACCTGATACCACGACCAAGTCTAACGAGCATAAGGAATACAAAATAGACTGGGAGAAAACTTACCTGGCACTACAGCAAATCAGAACCGCAAAAACTACTGCTATTGACAGTTTAAAATTCCCACCAGACACTTCCGGCTCGAAAATTGCAGCAGGTACTGTTAAATAATATTTACAACTCTTCAGAGTTTTTATAGGATTAGAGAGGTATGGGGTTTTTATGCTACGCGGGATAAACTATGATATAGGTACTTTTTACAGGAAAGACGAATTAAGCCGACCAGATTTTGACGAGGCGACAATAAAAAGAGAACTGGAGATCATCAAAAATGACCTGCATTGCGATGCTGTTAAGATCACAGGATATGATACTTACCGGCTGGCAAAAGCAGCAGAATTTGCCCTGCAGCTGGGTCTGCAGGTTTGGCTCACACCCGCTCATATTGATGCAGCACCGGCCGAAGCCGCGCAACACCTGGTAGAATGTGCCATTGCAGCCGAAAACCTGCGGCTTATATATGGTAATATCATTTTCGTGACCGGATTTGAATATTCTATATTTCTTAAAGGTTTTATGAAGGGTGAGACCATTTACGAAAGGCTGGGCAAAATGTTCAACCCGGTGGGGCTTATCCTTAACCTGCTGGGATTGAGGGCGGGCATCTACCGTAAACTAAATATTTACCTGAAAGAAACCACGCAACAGATAAGAACCTATTTTAAGGGGCAGGTAACATACGCCTCAGGTACGTGGGAAAAGATCAATTGGGACTTGTTCGATCTGATCGGGATCGATCATTATCGTGCCGCTTATAACCGGGCATTTTATAATAAACAATTAGAAGCCTACTATAAATACAACAAGCCTGTTGTGGTGATGGAATTTGGTTGCTGCGCCTATAAAGGTGCCGAAGATAAGGGTCCAATGGGATGGGCCATAACCGAAATGGTGGGTGAAAAGCAAATTGTAAAGGACGCCTATCTACGGGACGAAAGCGTACAGGCCAATTACATTACCGAAACGCTTGATCTGATTAAGCAGGAAAAGGTTTATGCTGCTTTTGTGTTCACTTTTATAAACCCTATGTATAAGTACGATGCCAATCCCCGGTTTGATCTCGACCTGGCTAGTTTTGGCATAGTAAAACCCGTTAATGAACCGGATGAAGGCTACAAAGGATTAAAATGGCAACCCAAGGAAGCATTTTATAGCCTTGCACTATATTACCAGCAAATGAAACCGTAAATTCGGTGATATATCCGTCGTATGAGATCACTTATTCTTTTAGCGTTCATTGTATTGCTGGCCGCCGGCCCGAGTAATTGTTTTGCTCAGTCCGAAAAAGATGCGGTCATTTTTCATATCACATCGGCACATACCTCATTCCCCGATACGGGCCGGGCGAAGGGGCATATATACAATAAGGTGCTTTATGCAGCTTCCGGGCATTATAACGACAGCACAGTGCTGATCATCGCTCCTAAAGACCTGGATGCCCAAAGATCGGTGGATATTATTTTCTTGTTTCATGGCTGGTTCAATAATGTGGATACGGCAGCCGAACACTACCAGCTTACACGGCAATTCCTTGCATCACACCTGAATGCCGTTTTGGTTTTAGCGGAAACAGCCAAAAACGCACCGGATAGTTATGGTGGCAAATTAGAATATCCCGGGATGTTCAAATCGCTCGTTGCTGATGTAATGGAGGGCTTACGGTCAAAGCACCTGGTCGGAAAAAGCACAGTTCCGGGCCATATTCTGCTGGCGGGCCATAGCGGCGCCTACCGGGTTATGGCGCGTATCATTCAAAACGGGCAAATGTCAATTGACGAAGCTATCCTGTTCGATTCCCTTTATGCAGAAACGGAAAAATATGTGGCATGGATAAAGGCGGATAAAGCGCATCGCTTCATAGATATTTATACCGACCACGGTGGCACAGACGGGGAAACAAAAGACATGATGAGACAGCTTGACACCGCGAAGCTCACTTACATCAGTACAGAGGAAAGCCTGTTGACGCCAAAAATGCTGCAACAAAACAGGCTGGCTTATATTCACAGCCTGCACGAGCACGACAAGATCATTGCCAACCCGGATAATTTTCTTCTTTTCCTGCTAAACGAGCCTTTTTTGAAAAAAAGCAGGTGAACGCTACCATGTGCTTATCTGCTGGTCCATCCAGTTTATCCGCTGCGAAAGCCAGTCGCGGGTATATTTCACTTCGTTCAGGTAGGACCCGGTAACGACCGGATTTGGCCACACATAGATATGCAGGATATCCCAACGCTGAAAATTATAGCCTTGTGAAAGATCAAGTTGCTTGGCTGTCTGATCAATAAAAGTTAGAATACCGGGCAACTTCTGTCCTTTAAGTTCGTTCCATTTTGCCTTGACCTTCGCCTTAAAGGCAGGGTCCTGGAAAAGCCTTTGAAACCACGTCGAATTCATGATCCACCAACCAGTGGGGTACTGGCAATCGCTGTAATTGGTATTGCCGGCAGCAAGGTCGAAGTCCCAAAGCGGCCCCATACCTAGTTTCCCGTTTCGGTCTTTATAATAGTAGATGCTGCTGTAGTCTTTAGCGTCGTTGTCCTTCATGATCTCCTTAACCAGGTACCAATCGATGAACGAATCGACATTGATATATTTTGCGTAGCCGTTAACGGGATCGGCAAAATTTGCTGCAAAAATAGCATCCTCTGTATCCTGGATATATTGCTTGATGTAATTGAACTGATCGGTCGTAGTATTGTCCGGTGTATTCAGGTTGATGGGCAAACCATGAGTTGTGTAAAAATAATTCACCTCGCCAAGCCGCTGGTCCAGTTCCAGCAGATAGCCGCCGGTTACCGCATCGCCGGTGTTATCAGTTGTCTTTATATCGGTGATATTTATCCTGTTCGGGTCCACTTCCACCTGTTGCGTCATATAATAATTGCCGATGTATTCGCCATTCATTACCACTTCAACAAATCTTCCTGAGGGGGTAAAATCTGCGCCAAATTGTTTGCCCATTTCAAATGCTATCGCATTTCGCATCAGGGTTTTATCGGCGTAGTTGGCAAGCAAAACCCAATTTTTTGCTGCAGGGAATCCGAGCATCCCGGTTTTTTTATTGAATTTCAGGCGATAAGGTTTCTTGGGCATATCCCAGGTCGAATTTCCCCTGCCTTTTATTTGAAGGTCAATGCTGGTTACGTCTTGTTGGTAGGGCGAATCATTTACATCCACTTTAAGCGTCCCTGTAACATAATTATCCTTCGATACAACAGGCGACGCCGTGGTCAGATAAAAAATGGGCAGGCCTGAATACCTGGTAATGTTAACCGTATAATTTTTATTGGTTCCATCAGCCCTTGTTAAAGTATAAGTAACGGGCTTTTTAAAATCATTAATCGTAACACCGCTTTTTTGTACTATGCCGTTTACCTTGAGCGTACTGCCGTCAGCAACAATAAAGCTCGGCGCCAGCAATTTGGTGGTATCCTGTAATGACGATAGTACCCCGTTCAGGGTATCACCTTGCAATTTGCAAATAACATACTCGTGTATTTTTCCCTGGTTGTTAGCCTGTTCAAAAGTCATATAGATATCAGCCGGTGGGTCTGTTGTAACAACAGGCTTCTTGTCTTTTTTACAACCCGATAAAATTATAGCTACAATGAAAAAGACACGCAGCGCCTTTAGCGTGCAAGTATTGATGCGCGTCGAAAAAGACGTGATAAAAATGTGCATTCTAAAATATTTATTAGCAAAAGAACAACTAATATAATAGTTATTTAGTTATTATGAAAATATCAGGCGACCGGAACCGGCGACTGAGGCAAGTGCCTGCGGATATCCGACAGGAGCTGCTGGGGTTGAAAAGGTTTTAACATCACATCGGCAAAGCCGGTGGCTACCAGGTCCTTCATCATGTTCTGGTCAACCAGCGACGCAGTGAAAGCAATGACAGGGATAGCTGGATAATGACTCTTTATTTGAAAAATGGCCTCGAAACCGCTCATTACCGGCATCTCGAGGTCCATAAGGATAATATCGAACGAGCTGTCCTTTTGCAGCGCCTCAATAGCTTCGAGCCCGTTGTACACCGGCACCACCTCAGCTTTATACCCGGTAAGTATCTTTTTTGCAACCATCATATTCAGTTGGTTGTCTTCAGCCAGCAGCAGGCGCACACCATCCAGGTTAGGCTCTTCGCCCGGTTGCTTTTGCGGGGATCTCTTGTCATTTCCGGCGAGGTCAAATTTCACATCGAAACTGAACTTGCTGCCTTTTCCCTCGGTACTTACAACTTTTAATTCGCTATCCATCAATTGCAGCAAACGCGCGCAAATGGTGAGACCCAAACCGGTTCCTGTTACTTTTTTTGTATCCTCGTGATATATCTGTCCAAAACTTTCAAAAATCTTTTGCTGGTCGCCTTTAGCTATCCCCATGCCCGTATCTGCAACTGTAAAGCTCACCTCAATACCCCTAACCGTTTTGTTCTTGCAAACCGCGGCCAGCGTTACGTGACCCGCATCGGTAAACTTAAGTGCATTGGATAACAGGTTATTGAATATTTGTATCAGCCGCACGTCATCAGCCATAACCGCTACATCAAGCCGGGGATCGATCTCCGTAACTAACTTCAGCCCTTTTTCGTGGAAAAGCGCATTGAAAGGCATGCCCACGTTATTTAGCAGCTGGTGCAGGTTCAGTTCGCTGGGGTGTATCTCCAGTTTATTGGCTTCTATTTTGTTAAAATCCAGAATATTATTCACCTGGTGCAGCATGTGGTCAGAACAGTACTTCAGTATCTGGAAGTACTCCTCCTGCCGCTCGGGGTCCTTTTCCTGCTTAAGCAAATTCACAACACCAATGATGCCGTTAAGCGGTGTGCGCAATTCGTGCCCCATTGTGGCTAAAAAACGCGTGCGGGCTTCTATCACGCGGTTGCTCTGGTCGACAAGCTCATTAATATATTTTTTCTCAAAAAAAAGATATGCTACAGCGAAAACAATGGTCGAAGCAATTGCCGTTATCCTGTTCACAAATGATATCCTGCGGACCTGGAAAGCCGTTATTTCCTCAAATGGGTGGATATTCCGGCCAATGGCGACGCAAATGATAAACGAGAGTACAATAATAGAAATGTAAGTGACCGACTCCCTGTATTGCGTTTGCTTCAGATCGACGATGATCGGCACTGCAACCAGTATAGGGAAAAAATAAAGATAGTCTTCCGTTTGCAGCCCTTCAACAAAAGTATTTGCTATAAGCAGCCCACAAACTATCGAGATCACAAAAATGGTGAGATTACCAATGTGACCGTTATATTTCATCAGCATCACCAGCAGTATCGCAAAGCAAAACGAAGCCACTACAATTGATGAGGCGTATAAGCCGAGATACGAACTATAAACCGAAAGGCCAACGCCTGCTAACAGGGCGGCTATACCCAACTGGTAGGTCCTCTTCGAAACATCTTTGATATCGAAAAGAGGGTTAGGATGCCTGTCCTCCTCCTTAAGGCGGTGATATTTGTCGGTAATCGTTCTCATTACCGGAAAAAAGGATCTGCGGCGCTCATGCTTAGTCACTTAAACTCAACCTTTAAACGATAGAAAAGTTTTAAAAGTTCAGGTATGCTCAAGGCGCAAATAAACGAATTGAACCGTAATTTTAATACGTGAGCGGTAAAATTATATTGCGGGACAAATTTACTTTATCCCCGTGGTTAAAAAGGCCGAAAGATCGCACCGTACCTCACCCGTTCCAAACTGATGTATAAATTCCTTCTCCATTTTACCGGCGAGCTGCACGGGCAGGGCAGGGTCAACAGTTGCTACTTCTCTGCCAAGCCGGTGTTTAAGGAAAAAAGCATCGATCAAATTCTCCACTGTTGACGGCCCCGATTTAAGCGCAACATGATTTGCCCGAACGTTATGGAAGCCTGCATCTGTTAAAAAAGCTTCAAGCTTGGCGGTCTCATACAAGGAAAACGGCGTAAAGAAACGAGTGGTGTCTTCACCTTCAAAATTCGGTACCACCGTCTCGTTGATGAGTATTTTATATAGTGGTATGTTCAATGTGTCGTCCCATGTGAAATACATAAACCTGCCTCCCGGCTTAAGTACCCGGTATATCTCGGCAAACCCCCTAGGCTTATCCGGCAGGAACATCATCCCGAACTGGCATACTACCAGGTCGAACGTATTATTAGGAAACGAGAGGTTCTGCGCATCCTCCACCCTGAATTCGATACCGTTGTTGTTCAATTCGCGCTTGGCAATGGCCAGCATATCTGCACTCAGATCGGATGCTACGAGTTTGGCGTAAGGTGCTAAAGCTTTTCGAATATGGCGTGTTACCCTGCCCGTGCCGCAAGCTATTTCCAGCGCCGAACTCACACTGGCAGCGTCTATTTGCGCAGCCAGGTAACGGCCGTAAGGTTCAAAAATTATCGGCCCCATGTAATAGTCGTAATTCTCAGCGTCCTGGCCGGTAAATTTGAAGGTTTCGTTGGTTGCCATAATTCAGGTCGGTTTACCAGGTAAAGATATATTGAATGCGGGTACAGCGAACTTTCGTGTCATCTTTTAATAGATTTATGTTAAATGTTTGACAATCCATTAACAGAGAGTTAAAAATAATGACGAGAAAGTTCTTTTTTACATAAGTTTTTCCGATTTTTATAGTCAGATAGATATGCGTACTACAAACCCTGGCAAGGCATCGGTTTTCGGAAGCTGGCACGTACTGCTGCTTGTGGCGGTTTATTTTGCGGTGGCTACAACCCACCTTTTTTTTGTTCCGAATGCCCACGCGCGCGCCGGCCACCACAACCCAAATTCAATATTCAAAAGGAAATCTGAAAATTATACAACAGTAAGCCTGACCGAGAAATACACGGTTAATAACAAAAAAACATTTAAGGAATTCAAAAAGGTTTACAAGGATTCCGCTATGCCCCCAGTATTTAAAACAGGTAATCTGCGCCTCTACACGTTGATCAGACCCTGCTCTGTCCGGCATCTTCCCGACCAGCGATACTGCTATCTTTCCAATCGCATAATCAGAGTTTGATGGTTATTCACCTGGCTTAAAAGAGCTACCCAAACGAATAACATCATCAAAAAGAATTTTTTATGCACTCTTTACAACTGTTGTCGCAAAACCTGCGGCGTATAAGTAAATTATATTCGAGACTTTTATCCTGCGAAATACCGGTATTCGAATCAGATGCCTGCTTCGCAGCCATTCTTATCCTTTCGGCCCAGAAAGCACCGGTTACACAGAATAAGCTGGCCGAACTGCTCAAAGTAGATAAATCCCGGATAGTTCACCTGCTGCTAACTCTCAATAAAGCCCAGCTTGTCGATATCGAGGTAAACCCCGACGACAGGAGGCAACATTACGTTTCGCTGTCAGCCCGGGGCAGAGAAATGGCGCCCCTTATCTCGCAGAAAGTAATGCATATCGATCAGCTTTCTAAAAATGGCATTTCCAACCACGACCTTTCCTTATTTTATGAAGTAACTCAAAAGATCGAGCAAAATCTCGCGGCTTGCATCGATGAAAAATCCCTAAAAAGTTTAAGCCCTAATGTATGACCCTGCAAAATTCAACGTTAAAAGAAACAACAATTATAGCCCTGCTTCAAGATATAAAGGAAAAAAATTTTTTAGGCGCGCCCGTCGAAAATATTGACATAGCTGCTGCAATTACCTTTGTAACCGACAAGGAACTGGTGACCAGGACAGAATACGGAAATTTCGAACTATCCAACAAAGGATTGGACCTGCTATTCGGTGCCATAAGCTGGGAGAGCCTTAACGGCAATAATAAGCATTGACTTTATTTATATTTGTTTACATTGATCGGTCTTTTCAAAAATGGAAAGACCTTGATTGTTTACAATTTTTAGTGCGGTTATATTTCAGGGTGAAAAAATATCTCCTTATTCCGGGCCTGTTCCTTGTATTTTTCAATACAAATGTATTCGCCCGTACTTGCGTTAAGTCCGCCGACACTACCATCAAGACGCTTCCTGATGGCCATTACTATGGAAATGTAGATTACTTCAACTATGCCAGCTCTATCAGCGCAACCTACAGCGACCTGAAATTGAAAGTGAGGGATGGTATTGTGCGGGTAATATACCTCAGCAACGGAGGTATTATTCATGATGGCATCAATAACGAGGGTTATTTATATACAGGCGGCAAACTGAAGGCAAGCAAGGACAAACATACCGGAAAGCTCGAATACACCGCTCAAGTCTCTATCTCGAACGGCGTTAATATCTATTCCTATAAGATCACCATTACCAGGGAAGCGACAGACGATCAGTAAATTTATTCAACACTTCACCGTCTTTTTCTTTTTGCCGAGGTTGCCTTTGTCCTTCGCCTTCTGGATATAAGTAACCGCATCAGGTACTTTGCAAGCGGTATCGCCTTTATCAACCATCACATCGCCGATTCGTTTTGCCGCCTGGTTGGCATCTGCCGTTAAAGATAAAACATAAATACCTGCCGCCATTACAAACCCGTTCATGGTCGACCGTACCTGGTTGGGCGAGGTATGGATGGTTTTTTCAACCCTGTCCAAAAGTGCCTTCAGCTCTTCAATATCCAACTCGTTATCCGGCTTCAAGGCTATCCAGTTGCTTAAGGTAGCCCACCCCGCCGCTGCAATATGCTCGATACTCGAATCGATCCACTCCATGCCAAGTTCATAACCGTGTTTGCCTTCTGCAGCAACCCAAGGCACGGTGTATTCGTTTATATTATTGGATAAGGCTTTTTCAATCCAATTTTGGAGATCTGCCTTTGTCATCCTGGCATCATCAGCTATCAGTCCGGCCAGATACATGGCATCTGCGTTACCGGTATCAAACAAGTCTTTGGCCAGCTGGTAATCGTGCTTCACCCGCTTTTGTATTGTCTTTAAAAACTCCACTTTGACACCAAAAAAAGGCTCTTTAACGCCGTGTTTAAGCAGTATCTTCTTAATGCCGTCATTGCCGTTCGCCTGCAATTCGGCCATTATTTCGCCTACGGTCATATGCTTTCGGGATTTTATACAACTAAAATAATAAGAAAAAACAACAATTATTTCAACTGACAAGCCACTAAGTATAACAGTATTATTTTAAAAAATGATATAGATCACTTTTCTGGCTGATCTCTAATCATAACATTGCTTTTGGTACGCTTGTAATTTTGAAAAAGTGTGCATAAAACTATAAATTAAATGGCCGTATTCAGACCCAAGATCATTGATACACTCCGTAATTATTCGCGGCAGCAATTCTACAAGGATACCATTGCAGGCGTTATAGTCGGCATTGTGGCCATTCCATTGGCTATTGCCTTCGCCATTGCATCGGGCGTTACACCCGAGAAGGGCTTTTTTACTGCTATCATCGCTGGCTTTATTATTTCCGTGCTTGGCGGCAGCCGTGTGCAGATAGGCGGCCCAACCGGCGCTTTCATTGTGGTGGTGTATGGTATTGTCCAACAATATGGTATAAATGGGCTCATTATAGCCACTTTTATGGCGGGACTGCTGCTTATTATTATGGGCTTTGCCCGTTTGGGTAGCGCTATTAAATTTATCCCTTATCCATTGATCGTTGGTTTCACTTCGGGTATTGCCGTCATTATTTTTTCTTCACAGATTAAAGATCTCTTCGGGTTAAAAATGGGTAGCGTACCGGCCGATTTCATTAGCAAATGGATCGCATACGGTCATCATTTTTCAACGGTGAACTTGTACGCTATCGGGATTGGCATTTTTAGCTGTATCGCCATACTGGTATGGCCACGGGTAACCGGAAAAGTACCGGGTTCGCTTGTTGCCATTTTGATCACAACATTGGCGGTTAGCCTGTTTCATCTTCCTGTTGAAACCATCGGCAGCCGTTTTGGCGCCATCCCTTCTACTTTACCACAACCTGTGCTGCCGGGTATAAGCTTTGCCACCATACAGCATCTTATCCGGCCGGCTTTTACCATAGCCCTGCTCGGCAGTATCGAATCGTTATTATCTGCTGTTGTTGCAGACAGTATGATCGGCGGTAACCATCGCTCAAATACCGAGCTAATTGCACAGGGGATCGCAAATATTTGTTCGTCTGCTTTTGGCGGCATCCCGGCTACCGGCGCCATAGCCCGTACGGCCACGAATATAAAAAACGGCGCACGCACACCTGTTGCAGGTATTGTACATGCGCTCACTTTATTATTTATCATGATGTTCTTTGGGAAATGGGCAGCGCTTATTCCAATGCCGACACTTGCCGGAATATTAATGGTGGTGGCCTGGAACATGAGCGAGGTTGACAGTTTCAGGTATGTACTCAGGGGGCCTAAAAGCGATATAACTATTTTGTTGACCACGTTTGCCCTAACCATATTTATCGACCTGACCGTAGCAATCGAGATTGGTATGATACTGGCCGCATTCCTTTTTCTGCGCAAAATGGTACAGTCGACGTCGGTGCTGCAAGCGGGCGACTCTAATGATGATACCCCGGAACAAGATGCCGCATACAATCTGCCGGAAGAAGTGGCAATTTTTGAGATCAACGGCCCGCTTTTTTTTGGCGCCGCCTGGAAATTTAAGGAGGCGATACGGCTGATCGACAAACATAAACCTTTGCTGATCATCAGGATGCGCAACGTACCGATCATTGACAGTACTGGTATAAGGGTACTAACCGACATTAACGAGGAAACATCAAAAAGGGGAGGCAAGGTTATATTAGCTGAAGTAAATTATCAGCAGGTTACTAATGAATTACAAAAGTCGCGGCTGCTTTTCAAAATAGGAAAGGCCAATGTTACGGCTACATTTGAGCAGGCCATCCAAAGGGCTGATATGATCATACAGCAATTGAAAACCGCTAATCCAATTGACGAGTTATAAAAAAGGCCACCTTTTAAAAGGTGGCCCATATTTCTATAATAGAGAGTTTGCTATTGATCCATTTGGATGTTGCTAATATCAGACACAAACTGATCGGGCGTTTCGTTAGGAAAACCATCCCACGTCCTGAGAATCTTGCCATGTTCATCAACCAATAATGTATACGGGAATTTCCCGTCGCTATTATACTTATCAGCCAACGCCTCATTACGCTTTACCTGGTCCTTGGGCAGCTGGTTTTTCTTTTGCCTGGGGAAATCAGCACGTACCAGCACCAGGTGGTTCGATGCATAGTTTACGAACGTTGCCGATTCAAGTATTTCCGACCGCAACCGGATACATGGCCCGCACCAATCCGACCCTGAAAAATTGATCAGGATCAATTTATGTTCGTGGCTCGCTTCCGTTTTAGCAGCGTCAAAATCGCCCATCCAGTTTGCCCCCGGCAAAAACATCATAAAAAATATGGCTAACACTTTCATATCGTTTTTCTTTTATTGTAGAACCATTATTTATTTAAAACTAAGACTCAGCGACACCACATCCGATACCAGGTTGGTATTCTGCGAGTAATGCCCGTAACGCAACTCCAGGTCGTGCAGGTTTTGCCACCCGAACACCCCTTTCGGCGGAGCTACCCTGAAACCAACCCCGAAAAAGTTGCTCGTAAACTTCGCATATTCGTAGTTGCTGGTATAGTATTCATCTGCTTGATCGTGAACACCGTACGGCGCAAAATACTTCGCCGCCGATTGGTTGTAATACCTGTAAAACGGCGATACCGATAAAAATGGCGTGATCTTGACCGGAACCTCAACATAAGCCGTGTTCGATCGTATCCCCCAGCTGTCGAGGTAGTACCTGTAATACGTTCGGACGATGATATTATCCCCAACAAAGTAGTTCAGCCTGAAACCAACCGGCAGCTTAAACCTCGTCGATGGAAGTCTTTCGATCGTATCTTTCCCTGTATTAAAATAAACCCGGTGAAAAGGAAGGCTCAGGTAACCATTTTGTGTCACTCCATCAACCAGGAACATGATCTGCATCCTCGAATTGATGATCTGCGAATAGCTGAGGGATGCCGTGTAAGTGTTCCTTGGGCTTGTGGGTATATTTGCTCTTCCGCCGTGGCCGCCGCTACTGCTTGCGTTGGTTACTACTATGTCTTCGGTAGTTGTTGATGTCGGTACAAACTCTGACGGATATATCAGCGTCACGTGGTCGAAATATGCCTGTATCTTCGCGCTGAACTCGCCCATTCTGTCCGCAGTTTTTTGCGAAAAATGCAGATCGGCTCCCAACGACTTATAATTGTATTCGCCCGAATAATACGCACCTAAGCCGAAGCTGCTGCCTTTTTTTATATTTTCCTTTGTCCAGTCAATTGATGGGTATACCCGGCTTCCGCCCTGTTTGGATGCGCCACTCAGGTTCACATAGGCCGACGAGGCCGACGTGTGATGATCAATGCCAAGGCCAAACGTTAACGAGTTTGTCAATACTTTCGGATCGCCCCAAAGCAATTTCAGATCGATACCGTTAGATATGTCCGTGACATGTTCTGTACCTATACCTCCTGTAACTGCGGAGTGGTTCCCATTCTGTAAATAATAACTTGATACCAGGTTGATCTCGTCCACATGCAATGCCTGTGGATTATACGTGTTTTCCGAAGGCTGATCGACCGGCGTATATAAACTTGGCGCCTTGGTCTTGCTTAAAGTATCCTGTGTGGTTTGGGCGTGAGCATTCAGCCGGCATACCAGTGCAAATCCTAAAACGGATAAATATACTTTCCTCATGATCTTTTACTTTTTTCTGTGAGGAATATTAATTGCATCCGCATCCGCCACCTGTTTTGCCCGCGTTTGCTCCTGAAGCCGCTTCGCGGTACGATTGAAAATTTAATTCGTTTTTTTCCACCTTCCGGTTGCTCAACGCCATTTCCGAATCATTGATCCTGTTCTTTTGGTATTCTTTCAAATGAACACAGGATGATGCACCTATTACAATTAAAAGGCATCCTGTAAGTCTTGCTATTCTGGTTGTCATATTTAAGGGGTATTATTTTATATTTATGTTCTTTGACGTGTACATCCGGTCGTGGTCATCTATGATCACCGCTTCAATATCTTTTATCTGGTTTATCATATCTAAACCTGTCCCTATTCCCATTATCATCACCGGCGTGGCCATAGCGTCAGCTATTTCGGCATTAGTTGTAATAATCGTCACACTTTTTATACCCGTTACAGGCAGCCCGGTCCGCGGATTAATGGTATGCGAATATTTCTTACCGTCAATCATCACAAACTTTTCGTAATTACCTGATGTTGCTACCGCCAGCCCAGTAATAGACATGTATGAAAAAACACCTTCTGGCAGATCGGGGTTGGCTATACCTACCGTCCATTGCCTGCCATTTGGTTGAAGGCCCCACGCCGTCAGGTCACCGGAAGCATTCACCACTCCACTTTCTACACCCTGTTCACGCAATATTTGTTTTGCTCTTTCCGCGGCGTAGCCTTTTCCTATGCCACCAAAACCTATCCGCATTCCTTTTTCTCGCAAATAAACAGTGCTTTTTTCAGCATCCAGTACTACATTGCGATAGTTGATCAGCCTTATCATTTTTTTCGCTGTTTCCCTGTCAGGCAGCGAGGTCATGTTCTGATCGAAGTTCCATAGCCGTTTGTCTATAGAACCGTAAGTAATATCAAACGCTCCCTGGGTTATCTCCGAAATTCTGATCGAGCGCCTGATAAGATCGAATGTTTCACCGCTCACCTTAACGGGCTTAATGCAGGCATTATTGTTTACCCGGTTTGTTTCGCTGTCATCGCTGAAGGTAGTTAGCAGTCGCTCTATCCTTTGTATCTCGGCAATGCCGACATCAATTTTCTGATTGGCCCACGCCTCATTATCTGATACCACCGTTAACTCGAAACGGTTGCCCATTAATTTGCATGTTCTTTTAAATGCAGCTTTTTCGGCCATACCCTTATAGTAGAAAAATGGCCAAATACCTTACAGCCATACATCCAGATACAGCAATATTACGTTCAGATTCTGAAGTTTACATGAAAAACACCTTTTTGAGTGTTAAAACATATAATTTAACATTAATTAACAATTGATATTAGCCTTTGCGCTCGATCTAACACAAAAGCCCCCGGGCTTTTGGCCGGAGGCTTTCAATGATATCAATATCAGGTTGGTACTTAACTATCTTTTTTGCCTGCAGGCCTCCGTTGTTGTATGCGCCTCAAATCCAACTTGCGCAAAACTCTTGTCCGATCGGGGCTTGGCTTTTCAAATAGCGCGTTGATAATGGATGATCATAACCCCCGATCTTAACAACTTACTGTCCACAAATTTCAGGGGCCGACGCGCATCCAGGCTTATCTTATCAAAAAATCGTACGCTTCCACTGCCTGCAATAACCGGCTGAATGCAAAAATAATAGTCATCTACCAGTTTCATTTGGGTTAGCGCAGCAACAAGACCGGGGCTCCCAATGGTTAAAAGGCCCTTTTGTCCCTCTTTTTTAAATGTGTTCATCTTGTTGACATCAATTGTGTTGACGATCGAAGAATTGCTCCAGGTAGTGGTTTTTAGCGTTGAAGAATAAACCGCCTTGGGCATATCCGTAAGCTCCCTGGCCATTCTTAACTGTGATTCAGGCTGACCTTCTTTTTCCAGGATCGCCGGCCATATGGTTTGGAACAACGCGAAACTATTTTTACCAAAGGCTACTGTGCTGCTGTCTGCCAAAAGCCCGTGTACAAATTCGTGAAATTCGGCATCGGCAATAACGTATTGACTATCCACGAATCCATCCGGCGTGGTGTTGATCAGACTAACTATTTTTCCCATGAGTTTTATTTTTATAAATATGTTTAACCAAAGCAAACCTAAAGGTTAATTTACCCCCGAAAGGGGTGTACATTTAACAACTTAAGGGGTTGTTTGTGCAAAATTGTTGCTGTAACTTGCAGTATGAAACAAGTGACATTTCTAATGGCCGACGGCGAACTTAAACCCAGCTGCCTATTCGGGGCCATCGAGGTTTTTCAAAAAGCTAACGAGTTTTATGTGAACAAGGGTGAACAGCCTTACTATGATATCCAGCTGGCCGGGGTAAACCTGCAACAGAAATTATTAAATACCTTTTTTTCCTTCCAGGGTTTGAAGGACGTAGCCGCAATAAATAAAACCGACCTTATTATTTTGCCGAGTTTTGACAGCCGGAATGATTTTGCGATCAGCAATAGCCGCGATGCGCTGGACTGGGTGGCCAGGCAATATAAAGCAGGGGCAGAAGTTGCGAGCTTGTGTACAGGGGCATTTCTGCTAGCCGCCACCGGACTGCTTAAGGGTCAATCGTGCGCGACACACTGGAAGGCCGAAGCGCAGTTCCGAAGCTTTTTCCCCGACCATAAACTGGCCACAAACAAGATCATAACCGACCATAAAGGCCTGTATACAGCAGGTGGTGCAACATCGAGCCTTAACCTGGTACTATACCTGGTTGAAAAATACAACGGCCGGGAGGCAGCCTTATACTGTGCCAAGGTGCTCCAAATCGACATCGAACGTAGTTCCCAATCGCCTTTTATAGTATTTGAGGGACTAAAGGAACATCCTGATACAGAGATCAGGGCAATCCAGGAATACATCGAACATAATATAGAAGAGAAACTAACTGTCGATTTTCTTGCAGATCGCTGCGCGATGAACCGGGTAAATTTTTCGCGGCGATTTAAGCGTGCAACAAAAATTTCTCCCGTGGATTATATCCAGCGTGTGAAAATTGAGGCTGCAAAAAGGGGCCTTGAATCTGGCAGGAAAAATATCAGCGAGATTATGTACGATGTTGGCTATACTGATGTCAAAGCGTTCCGCATGGTATTTAAGAAAATAGCCGGTATAACACCGTGGGAATACCGGGTCAAATTCAGCCAGGCTTGATCTATAACGTTTGGGCGCGCGATATAAAAAAAGCCTTATGAATTTCTCCATAAGGCCATCCGACATAAAGTCGGGATGAGAAGATTCGAACTTCCGACCTCCAGCACCCCATGCTGGCGCGATACCGGGCTACGCTACATCCCGAAAGTGGTGTTTATCCCATTCATCTAAACCATTTACTGCACTTTATCAGCATGTTGCGAGGGCAGGCTTAGTTAAAATTCTATTTGATAAACTCCATCAACATGTCCGGTGACACAACAAAGTACATACATGTTGATGACGCAAATATATGCAAGTTAGATTTCATGTAAAAGTCACATGATAAACTTCCTGTAAGACTTTGTTCAATTATATAAATCTTATGTTAGTCCACCGACCAGTTGTCTGTTTCTTTACCTTAATGATTTAGCAATTCGGCCCACCCCCTCGGTACCTAATAGTCCCTGTCCCGCGAATTTTCCGAATTAGAACTGCTATTAACTGAAATAGGTATTTGAAGTTCAGTTGGCATAGTAACTACTTATTGTTAATAACCTTAATGATGTTTCTACTGATCCTTTGTAAGATGGTTGCATCCTGTGTAACAATTTCAGCGTCAGCCAGCATCCCCTGCTTTAGGTGGATGGATCGTTTCATATCCGATGTTTTATTGATCTTAAAATCAACCCTTGATAAAAATACGCTGTCTTTGTAGGGTATATCAGAAATATTGCTAATGCGCCCCCTTAACATGCCGTATTCTTCGAACGGGTAACTATGCAGCTTGATCAATACCTGCTGCCCTTCTTTTACCTTACCCATACTATTTTGTGGTATCGCCATTTGGCCAAAAAATTGCTCATTCTCCGGATTAATGTAAAATATCTGCTGATTTGCGTTAATTACTTCATTTTCCTGAACAATGTTGGCAAAAGCTAATTTCCCGGGCTGGGATGCCGTTAAAACATATTTACTTTTCCAATCTTCCACCTGGCTTATCAGGCTATTAAGTGCCTGAATAAACTTGAACTTTTCCTGTTCAATTTCATTATCCAGCTCCAATATTTCCTTTTGCTTGGCTAAATAATCGTTATTTAAGCTAATTAAAGCGGATTCTGTCTGTATTAACGGCGCTTTCTTCGCAAGGTATTTACTTTCTTGCTGCCGCAACTCCGCTGGTGTTTCTACCTTTTCACTTGCGAGTTTTTTATGCATGGCGTATTCATCGATTGCTAAACCAAAATCTTTTTGCTGCATGCTTTTTTGTGCATTCAGTTGCTGCTCCTGCTTATCGATATCAACAAGGTTTTTTTGAAGATAAGCTTTCTTTTTTACATCCAAACCATCGTTTATTGAAGATTTGTACAACAAATACTCCTGGAAAAAAACCTGGTAGGCCGATTGCAATTCGCCGAACTGAGAATTGTCAGCCTGGTTAAAAAGTATATTGCTTATCGGTTTATTTTCTAAAACATGTTTTTGAAGACTATTCAGATTTGTCAGCAGATTTAATATTTTTCCATGATCAGCTGTACTTTCTATATAAGCCAATGGTTGCCCGGCAGCAACGTACTCATTTTCCTTTACCAGTAACTTAACCAGTTTCCCCTGTATTTTTGCCACAATTGGTTTAGGCGAATTTGGCGAATAAATGGTTAAGGACGCATTTACGATGTCGGGATAACGGATAAAGGCAGATAGCCCCACTAATAAAACCAGCAGGGCAAAAAATAACGTTATACCCCAACGAAGTATCCACGAAGGCACAGTTGTAATGATGTCCTGCATATCGTCGGTGTGGCGAACCTCCTGACCATTTTCTATAACTGAAACCGGCATATTATGTCCCTAACTCTAATTGGTTTTTAACTAATTTATAATAATCGCCTTTTAGCGCTGTCAACTCCTGATGCGTACCCTGCTCAATGATACGGCCTTTGTCGAGTACAATTATATTGTCTGCGTGGCTAACCGTACTTAAGCGGTGCGCCACAACGATCACCGTTCGTCCTGCAAAAAACT
Organism: Mucilaginibacter ginsenosidivorans; assembly: GCF_007971025.1. NCBI lineage: Bacteria > Pseudomonadati > Bacteroidota > Sphingobacteriia > Sphingobacteriales > Sphingobacteriaceae > Mucilaginibacter > Mucilaginibacter ginsenosidivorans. Next base: position 740,444 of record NZ_CP042436.1, read on the forward strand.
CCTGCAGGTTATTCATAATTACCCGCTCATTATTGGCGTCGAGGGCGTTGGTTGCCTCATCAAAAAAGATGTATTCGGGATTTTTATAAACGGCCCTGGCTATCAGTATGCGCTGGCGCTGCCCCTGGCTTATGCCATTACCCTCGGCACCTATCCTCGTATTCAGGCCCAAAGGCAACCCGTCGATAAAGTCCTGTATGTTAGCTACTTTAATGGCATGGCGCAGTTTTATTTTGTCCGGGTAATCATCGCCTACGGCAATGTTTCTTTCTATGGAATCCGAAAAAATAAAGCCATCCTGCATTACTACCCCGCACTGGCCACGCCAGGTTTTAAAACCGATATTATTTAGTGATTGCTCGCCAACCTTTATCTCTCCTTTTTCAGGAAGGTAAAACCTAAGCAGTAATTTTAAAATCGTCGTTTTACCACTCCCGCTCATGCCTACAATGGCTGTTGTTTTACCCTGGGAAATGTGCAGGTCAATATGCTCTAAAACAGGTTCGTTACCGGCGCCGGGATAGCGAAAAGTAACAGCATTTAGGCTGATGCTCCTGTTTTCGGGCAGGGTGTGGTTCCATTCCTTGCCCGCTGGTTCTTCATCATCCATCTGGTGGATCTCGTTTAAACGTTCCAGGCTTATCTTAGCATCCTGGTAGCCCTGTATAAACCCTAAAAATTGCTGTATCGGGCTGTTTAGTTGCCCGATAATATACTGCACAGCCATCATCGCTCCCAGCGTAAGATTACCGTCAATAACTGCTTTAGCACTTAAAAAGGTGATCAGTAAGTTCGTTCCTTCGTTAATAAAGGTAGAACCGCCCTGCTGGTACTGGTTCAGCGCCAGGTTCTTGACGTTGAATTTAAAAAGGCGGGCCTGTATATGCTCCCATTCCCAGCGTTTTTGCTGTTCGCAATTGTTTAGCTTTATCTCCTGCATGCCGCTTACCAATTGTACTATACTGCTTTGGTTCCTGGCCGATACTTCGAAGCTTTTATAATTGAGCACCCTGCGGCGTTTTAAAAATATGAGTATCCAGCTGGTGTATAATATACTGCTTACAACAAATACGAAGAAAATAGCGACGTTATAATATGCCAGTACAACTGAAAACACAAGCAGATTGAACAAAGAAAAAACGGTGCTGAGGGTAGAACCCGTCAGAAAGCTTTCTATCTTTTTCTGGTCGTTCATTCGCTGCATAATATCGCCGGTCATTTTAGTATCGAAGAAGTTCATCGGCAGCTTCATCAGCTTGATGAGAAAATCCGTGAGGATTGATATGTTAACCCGTGTACTGATATGCAGCAATATCCACGAGCGGATAAACTCGACACTTACACGCCCGATTATGAGCATGCTTTGAGCGATCAGAATAATATAAATGAAATTAAGGTTACGCGTGTTGATGCCAATATCGACCACCGACTGGGTTAAAAATGGTGTGATTAGTTGTAGTACGCTGCCTATACCCAAACCGAACAGCAATTGTATAACCAATTTACGATAGGTGATAAGATAACGCAGCAGGAACGACCAGCGCACCTCGCTCCCTTTTTCGTCATCCTGCTCGTAAAATTGAGGAGTAGGGCTTAGCAGCAGGGCAACCCCCATATCTTCGTCGCTTACAAAAGCCCGCTTAAAATCAGGCCCTTCCAGCATTTGCAAGCCGCTCGCCGGGTCGGCCAGGTAATATTTGTCACCTTTGATCTTATATAATACTACAAAATGGTTTTGGCGCCAATGCAGGATACAGGGTAACTCGGCCTGTTTTAATTGATCGGCAGTCAATTTTACGCCAAGCGAACGGAACCCGATCTTTTCGGATGCGTCGCTCAGCCCCAGCAAGGATATACCCTCGCGGTTAAAACCGCAAAGCTCGCTTAAAGTGCGCAGATTGAAATTGCGGCCATAATGTTTGGCCACCATACGCAGGCATGACGGACCGCAGTCCATACCGTCCAATTGTCTATAAAGGTTAAAGGCCATCTACCACGATTTTGGAGTTTTTGATATTATAAATTTTTGAAGGGCTAATGGCGAAGCTACCTGGTATTTTAATCAGGTTGTTTTTTGGCGTATAACTCTTTTTTAAACTTATCAAATGGTATAAAAGTATTTCATACTTACCGCGATAGTACAGTTTCCCGTTTTCCCATTTCAATTTGCCAGGAACACCTTCAATAATGTGCAGGTCAAAATAAGATTTAATGTATCCGGCCCCTTCCAATCTTTTTACCACATGCATCATACTCTCAATTTCAGTATTGACATCAAGGTACGATTTGCCATCCGTAAAATCGTCATGAGCGAAATTGGTTTCGTCGAAACAATAATGCTTATCGTTGCTGAAGACTTTTTTAAAGTCTTTACTATGGGTAAAAAGGGTATTTGTTTTTTCCGTATTTTTAAATAACAAAAAACATCCGGGCAGCCAATCGGGCCTGACACTCACCAGGTCGTAACTACTTAATAGTTCATCAGTCATAAAAGTGCGGATATCGCCGAAGATGATGTCAAGGTCGATATGGCCCCACCAATCATAACCTTTTAGTATATCTGAAAATATAATTCCGTATGCCGGCTTAAAATCACAAAGTTTGTACCCGTAAGATATACACACAGGGAACCCTAGTCTTTCGGTAGCCAGGATGCTTATTTCATCAAGCGTTTTATAGATCAGGTTTACATTTTTGGGCAAGGGTTTGCAAAAATCGATGTTGTCGGTAATAATAAAGAAATCAACTGTTGGGTTGTATTTGCATGAGTAAACAAAATAGTCAAAATACCAGGGCAGTTTACCGAAGTAGCAGACGAGCAAGGCGAGGCTTTTATCCGGTTTCATAGTCAAAAGCTAAATTTTATTCAACATTAAGGTTAAATTTCGTTCCAGTAAATCCGCATCAATAATATAGTCGCCTTCAAAATAATCCTCTCTTCCAGAAGTTTGACAAACCTGGTGGTAATAGTTAATGTCCAAGGCATGTGCCATATACCAAAACAAGGGGCTTGGATGATCAAAGTCGTTTATTTTGCTCTTATGCAGTTCTAATACCGATGTGCCTTTTTGCATAAACAGCAAATTCGTTATACCGGAACCATGTTCGCCGACTAAATATTTCACATTAGCGAAAATGGCAACCTGCTGAAGGAACGAAAAGTGTTCAGGATAAAAGATAATAAAGCCATGTTTTTCTAACACCGGTAAAATATCGGCTTCATTTATTACTTTTCTTCTATTGGCAAAATGACGGCTTACGTATAGTTTTTCTATTTTGCCTGCCTGAATTTCCGGTTTTGAGGATGCATAATTTCTGTAAAAACTGCTGACTTGTTTTAAATGACGCGCATTGTACGAATCACACACCGGCTTAATTTGTGGCAAACAAAGGTTTTTCACCAAGATGCTTTTGCCATCGGGTATAAAGTATATGTTCTTTATTTGAAATGGTTCAAGGGAGCCCATGATAAAATCAGCGTGTTTATAACGTGCCGGCAGTACTAAAATAAGCTTATCGAGCTGATGCCTTACCATCCATAGCCTGAAAAGGGACTCGCAGACCCAGTGATAATAGTTATACCAGGGATGGTGTATTACCAAATAAGTATTATCATCGTCCAGTGTTACCAGGTTTTCCGGATGATCGGACACATCATAGTAATAATGCGCGGCTTCGCTTTGATAGTCACCATATTGATGGGGGTGCTTATGGTGGCATTCTTTGATCAGGCCTTTGCCATTGAGGCAAAAACCCGAATTTCCGACGAACACGTTTTTTAACTTTTTCACCTGTTGCCGGTTTACCTCGTAAAACCGATACGGTTCATAAAGGCCGGTGTTTTCGCCCGTGATATTTATAGGAAGGGGTACGGTGATCTTCATATCAGTATTTGGGTGTATGGATTAAGATTGAAATGTTCAATTATTATGCAGTTCCAAACCCGTTATTTCTTTCCATTTTTTTCCTGAATAAGTTCAGCAATCTTTGCAATCAGCTTTTCACCTCTTAAGTCCTTATCAATCACTTTTCCGGTTGGGTCGATAAGAAAGTTGCCTGGGATTGTCTCAATGTTATATTGATTTGTGACGGGACTTTCTCCTCCTCTAATATCAATCAAATGAACAAAACTTTGTGTGCCATCCTTTATAATTGCTTTTTCCCAATCATCAAGGCTTTTATCGATGGACACGCTCAAAATCACAAAATTATTGTTACCAAAACGCTGCAAAGCCCTTTTGAGATAAGGAGATTCCTTCCGGCAAGGCGCACACCAACTGGCCCAAAAATCAACGAGAACGTATTTGCCCTTAAATTGGGACAGGCTAACCAGTTTGCCATCTTTATCCGGCAACGTAAAGCCTGCTAAATGGGTACCGTTGGCAGGTTTAGGTTTTGTATTGAACGGATGAATTTGCAACCTTTCGTTGATGTTGATTTGTTGTAACGTTGGGTTATCGTCCTTAAATTTTTCTTTAAGCTTAGTGAATTCCTCTTGGGTGTAAGCTACTACCCCCCCCTGCGATTCCATTAACGCTAAAACTACAACATACGCACAATCAGTATTGAAAATAGTTTTTCTTATAAATGTTCGCTTTAGGTTATCAATAGAATCTAATTTATGCTTTAGTATAACACTATCCTTGCTGTGGTTATTTAGTGCAATTTTGTAATCAGCATAGTTAGGCCCAATTGCCATTATGGTATTCCAATACTGTAAAAATTCGCGCGTTCGTGCTGACCCATCATATGTAATAGCGTTCAGTTTATTGAAATCAATGGTAATTTTCAGATGTTCACCAGGTGCAATTACTGGAATGAAACGTTCCGGTTTCTTTTCAGAAAATATCAGACCTAGGTGGCACTCCCGTCCTTCAATACTCAGATCATATGTTAAACTGTCAATTCCTCCATTTTTCCCCAGCATAGCCGAATCAATTATGTCGTATCCTAAGCCTTGCCGGCTACTCCGCAAAATAAACAGTTGTTCAGGGGAATTTTTTATAATAAGGGTAATACTTGCATTTGACTGCCTATTAGAGTTAGTTTGACCGCGACTGAGGGTACATAATATCAAACATAGGATACATAACAACGATAACTTTTTCATATAAAAGTTGACAGATTTGTTTAAATCATAAACCAAATTGCTAAGATAGCCCAAATGGATTTTTAGGTTCGTTCCAATAACAGGGCTAATCTTATCATGCTTGCTTATTATTGTTAACGTATCAAAACTTACGAGGCATTAAACCTCGTAAGTTTTGATCGTTTTTTAGTGGTGATCACATTCACAAGAAGTTGAAGGACCATGATTTCCACAAGCTACGTCACCGTCATCTCCATTTGTATCACTGCAATTGAAATAGCCTGCTACGACAGTGCCATCTTTACATACTGCCGTCGCTTGACAACTACCCCCACCACTCCCGCCATAATCATTTTCATTTCTCCCCTGCTCAAAACATTTTTAATGCTTTTTAAGCTTAATTTTTCTTTCGTAATAGAATAAGTTTAAAATTTAGATATGTAAGTTTAGGTATCACGGTACAACCGGCTTTTTAAAAGGCATGCTCCTTTACCTTGCAAAGTATCTTAAAAGCTGCTACGCCAGCATGTATTTAATATCTTCTACCTGGTAATCTGCCGGCAAAACGTAGCCGTTAATTAGGAGGGTGGGGGTAGCTTTTACCTCCGCCATTTCGCACCAAGCTTTTTGTTCGTTAAGTTTATAATATTGGTTTTCATCCAATTGCACGGGGTAAACATCGGCCCAGGCGTTATAATCCTTTTGTTTTTGTTCATACCAATCGTGCAGGGCGCGTTTTATCAATGCTTTGTCACCGGTTTCATTCAGCGCCATCAAATGTCGCACCACCGGAGTTTTGTTATCATTCTCCGTATTGTCGGCGGTAAAAACAATGCGCAGCTGAATATCATCCAGCCTGCCCAGCCAGTTGTCCAGTTCCTGGTGGGTTTTGCTGCAAGGGGGGCAATAGGGGTTACTTACCATGGTGATGATAGTGGCGGCCTCCACATTACCCAATACAATACTCCAGTCATCGGAAGGCAAAGCGTATTTGGGCTGGCTTTGCAGGGCGGTATCAAACAGTTCCTTATTGTATTTAAACTTTTGCAATTGTGGTTTTAATGTTTTCAGCTGCTGGGCCTTCAGTAATAATGGTTTCAAAAGTATCCATGTGGCTACGGGTAAGGCCAGGCATGCCAAAATAGACAGCCATTGGCTAACGCCCGGTAATAAAACAGGGGATTTCAGAAAAGTAACCAGGGGAATAAATTCGATCCAAAGCAAGGCCTGGACGGTGCAACAAAGCACGCACCATTGTTTTGCTGTGCGAGCCTGGTAAAAAATGGAATAAAATGTATACGGCAGGCTAACCAGGTTTAAAAAGGCAAGAACCTGCAGCGATGCTACCGAACCATTACTAAACAGCAGTGCAAGCAAAGTGCCGGCAAAGTAGAAGAAACCAACTTCGCTCCAGCTTAGCCAGCTGAACAATTTGGCGGCTTTTGAGGAAAGAATAGCGTTGCAATCGCTTTTTCCGTTGCCGGTACACAAGGTTTGTATAAGTGGGTTATTTTTGTCTATACTCTGTACCAACAGCAAGATCGAAGTAACCAGTCCTGTAGTTTTACTTATCGTCAGCAGGGCCACCTGCCAGCTTAAATTGGTAAAATAATGATTATTGAGCAGTATCCCGCTAAGCACGATTCCCGCAAGTAGATATATAATAACGTCCTTATATTTGAAAATCGCACTCCATGTATTTTTTGGGGGATAGCCGTACCCCGACAGCGATGGCTGCACAGCCAGGACCACGCCGTCGAAAAACTGGGCGGCGTTTTTTACCGGTATTTTATAATTCTTTTGTTTATGGTCCGATACAGTAAGTTCTCCAGCAGATATTTTGCTTACTACAACGAAATCATTTTTAAGGGTATGAGCAATAAAAGGCACCGGCACTTCGGCTAACTCACTTGTCTCTATGCGATACGCGGCATTGTCTATTTCAAACCAGTTCAATACATCACTTATCGCCAGCATACTCGGATACTCTGGATGTTTTTCAAGCTCCGCAATAATATCCTCAGATCTTACATTGACGGATAATTCCTTAAGCAGCCCAATAACGACGGAATCTGCATTGTTTTGATTATCAAATAATTGCATAGGTTATTAGAAAGGTTAGGGTATAATTATTTACCTGAGTAAGCTAAAATTTAACTTTTGGGAAATCAATCGGTGTTTTCACGGTAATTTGGGGGGGTGTTTTCACTGACTATTTGATTTTCGGGCCGTAAAATGATGTATAGAAACTACGTTATCAGCCAGTATGCAAAATATCCTGACAGAAAACAGGGGCGATTGTTTTTCCGCTTAAAAGTTGCGAGTCCTTTTGTTTTTCGGGTGGATACAATTCATCAGACAATACTCTTCTAAAAGCTGACTCTATTATGATGCTATTACTTTTTACCTGTCAAATTTATAACTGGCTAAAATTTTTTTATTCATCAGCATGTTTTGACCGGAGCAAATAAATTTATTATTAAGCATTATTTTACGCGAACCATAAGTCGCTGAAAACAAACCATATAATTTTTTAAATAAATAAAACTCTTTTATGATTTAATAGTTAAATACTTATTAACAAAAGAATATAACGGTTTGTATATTAACTACATTTAAATCAGATTTGCATTATAATTAGTTGTTATAATATTCTGATAATTAACGCGTATAAATACTTTATTTAAAGTACTTTGATCTCACGGCGGGTTATTCAAACATTAACCACAAAAAAATTAAATTACAGTCATATGAAAAGGATTTTCATTATAGCGCTGTTATTTGTAGCATTCAGGGCGTCGTCCCAAAATATCATCCCCGGACAGGAAGCCTCGAAATACGTGGGGCAAAAAGTGTCTGCATATGGATATGTGTACAAGATCGAGCGGGAACCCAAATCGAAAACATGGGTCATTACTTTTGGCAGCAAGTATCTTTCAAAGGGTGTTGTTCTAAAGTTGAGCGATGAATCTAAATTGCAACCCGCCAGTACATTCCAGGATGTGAATGGTCATTTCATTTCTGTAACCGGAAAAGTAATCAAGGAAAAAGGAAAAGTATTTATTAATGGCGACGATCCTTCTACAATGGTCTCGGTCAAACAGCAATCGCTCGCGGTAAATTGATATTAATTAAGAAGCCATTTCTAAAACCTGTTCTTCAACTGCATTTATTTGCCGCTGATTTTTTAGCCGCTCCCGGCGTAAAAATCTGAAGTGTAATACACCTATCAACAAGGCAATAGCCCCTTCGGCAAGCATAGTATCCGGCGTACCTATCCATTTTGACACCGACCCAATCAACAATCCGCCGAGTGGCTGCATGCCAAAAAATGCCATCGCGTAATAGCTTATCACGCGTCCGCGCATGTGTGGTTCTACCGTGGTTTGTATCAGGGTATTGCTTACCGTTATCTGCGACATCATGCCAAATCCGGCTACTGTTGCAAACGCCAGCGCCAGCGGGTAATTTCCCTCGTGCGAGAAAAGGATCAGCCCGGCCCCAAATATAAGCGTATTAATAGCCAGTATCTTCTTCAGGTTGCTCCCGGCTTTGAGCGATGCCAGGAATATGGCCCCACCAAAGGCGCCTAACCCTATAACGCTATCGAGAACGCCAAAAGTAGATGCCGTCCCCTTAAAGATATCTTTGGCATATACCGGCAGTAAGGTACTATAAGGTAAAACAAACAGGCTGATAAGTCCCAGCATCAGGATTACGAAACCGATCGAAGGCGTTTTCTTCAGGTATTCAAATCCATCCTTCAATTCGCCAATTACATTTTTTGCATGGACAGTTGCAGTATATTGGGGTAAACGCATCATTAACAAAGAGCCGATCACCGCCAGGAAACTCAAAGCATTGAGCAGGAAGCATGTACCATCGCCCATCGTTTCCAAAACAAAACCGGCGATTGCCGGACCTATAAGTCGCGACAGGTTGACCATCGACGAGTTAAGCGCCAAAGCGTTCGGCAGATCTTTTTTGTCGTCTATCATTTCAAACACCAGTGCCTGCCTTGCCGGCACATCGAAAGCATTTATAATACCGAGCAGAACACTTAAAGCCAGTATCTCCCAAACGGCGTAATGCCCCAGCAGGATGAGTACCGCCAGTATGGTTGCCTGCACCATAGATGCTATTTGGGTGCCCAAAAGCACTTTAAAACGATCATACCTGTCGGACACGACGCCACCAATCAACGAAAATAAAAAAGACGGGAACTGGCTCGCGAAAAGCGTCAGCCCCAGCATAAATGTTGAATGGGTAAGGGAATAGATGACCCAGCTTACCGCTGTCTTTTGCATCCATGTGCCAATCAGCGAAACAGACTGCCCTGTAATATAAAGCCGGTAATTACGGCTTTTAAATGCGTTAAACGTTGTTATTTTCATTTGGTAAATTCCACACAGAACGATCTGCAGACCGTTCCTATTAATCCATATCCACTAATTTTTTTAGGGGCAACAATGCCCTCCGCAACAGCTCCTGTTCTTCGTCCGTGCAGCTTTCCTTTATCGCTTTTGCAAGCCACTCATCGCGTTCGTTACGCATTTGGGTAAGCATTTTTTCACCTTCAGGTGTCAGCGAGATAAGCACTTTACGCTTGTCTGTTTCTGATCCTTTGCGGCTGACATATCCAAGCCCGGACAAATGACCCAATATTTGCGACATACTTTGGTTAGTGATTTTCTCCATCGATGCCAGTTCGCTCGGGAGCAGTTGCTTATATTCCTGTAGCAGCGCCATACTTGACCGCTCCGTCAGCGAAAGTTGCCGGCCGGTTACCGATTCTTTCCGTAATTTCTTAACCAACCTGGTAAGTAAATTACGGAGGGAGGTAGCAAGCTGTGTATCCTGGTTTGAAGTCATATTAAAAATTAGTTAGTTAAACTAATAAGTTTACCTTACAAATATAAGGCCGTTTATGCCTTTTAGGGCTGTATAATTCTCATTTAAATGTTATAATTTTGATCATCCTTATCCGTTTAATGACGGATTGGGCACCTGATAGCTATGCGGACACCGGAAAACTACGAATTGTTGATAGGGAAGATCAATACTTTCATCCGCAAGTATTACCTCAACAATTTATTACGGGGCCTGATATTCCTCGGCGCGGGACTTTTTTCAGCATATGTTATCATTACCGTAGGTGAATACTACGGCGATTTCAACACCACCTTCCGGACCTTTCTTTTCTATTTCTTCATCATCCTTAATGTTGGTTTGATAGCGTGGCTGGTTATTCCGTCATTGATGGCCTGGCTCAGGTTGGGCAAAACCATTACTCACGACCAGGCGGCTGAGATCATCGGAAAACATTTTACAGATGTTAGCGACAGGCTGCTGAATACCCTTCAGCTTAAAAAACTTGCTGACAACAGCCCTGAAAGCCGGGCCCTGATCGACGCCAGTATCGATCAAAAGATAGAAACGCTCAAACCGGTCCGTTTTCCATCCGCCGTCAACATCCGCGAGAATACAAAATATCTGAAATGGATCATCTTTCCTATTGCCATCATTTGCGTCATCGCCCTTGCAGCACCATCCATACTTACCGAAAGCACTAAAAAGCTGATACGCCATAACGAATACTTCGCACCGGTGGCGCCTTTCAAATTTGTATTGCTTAACAATTCTCTATCAGCAATACAGGGGCAGGACCTAAAAATTGATCTGAAACTTGACGGCGATAAACTGCCGGCAGATGTCTATATTGAAACGGGCAGCAACACATTCAAGCTTGATAAGGAAAATATCAGCCGGTTCCACTACCAGTTCAGCAACCTTCAAAAAAACACCTCGTTCCGGTTTATTGGAAATGGGTTCCAGTCGCAGGCCTACGAAGTAAAAGTGAGTTTAAAACCTTCGCTGCTTCATTTCGATGTAGCACTGACTTACCCAGTGTATCTGCATAAGAAAAATGAGACCATAGCCAACGCCGGCGACCTAACCATTCCGGCCGGAACGATTGTAAAATGGCAGCTGCACACACAAAATGCCGATGGGATCGGATTCAGCATCAACGACAAAACCACCGAGGCAAGCCCGGGTGGCACGGATGTTTTTGAGCACACCGAAAGGATTTTAAAGAATTCGATATACAAATTGGCCCCCGTCAGCAATGCTGTAAACCGCGGCGATTCCGCAGCATATCGCATCAACGCCATACGGGACGAACTGCCTGCTATCACTGTTAACGAAAAAAGTGACTCCGTAAGCAGCAAGGCCTTATATTTTGATGGTAAGATACAGGACGACCACGGGTTTAGTTCGCTCACTTTTAATTACAAGATCGGTACCCCTGGAAATAAAAATGAAGAAAGGATGATCTCAAAATCAGTAAAGGCCGATCTTGGCCAAACCCAATCAGATTTCTTTTACTATTGGAACCTGAAAGATATTGCCGCCAGGCCCGGAGACCAGGTTTCGTACTATTTCGAAGTTGCTGATAACGATGGCGTTACTGGGCCCAAAAGAGTACGTTCTCCGGAACGCACATTAAATATCCCCGATCAGAGGCAGGTTAACGACCAGCTGGATAAAGGCACACAAGTGGTAAAGGAAAAAATGGAGTCTGCTATAAAACTCGCCGGCCAGATAGAGCATGATTCGCAAAAGCTTAACCAAATGCTGCTGAATAAGAATACGCTCTCCTTCGATGAGAAAAAACAAATAGACGATTTGCTGGAGAAAAAGAAAGAGCTGGATGACCTGGTAAAAGACATACAGGCCGAGAACAAAAAAAATGCATATGAGCGCAGGGAAAACCAGCAACAGACCAAAGAGTTGGAGGAAAAGCAAAAACAGATAGAAAACCTTTTCAACAACGTGCTTGATAAGAAAACGCGCGACCTGCTTCAGAAGTTGCAGGAGTTGATGAACGAAGAGCAAAAAGACGGAACACGCGATCAGCTTTCAAAAATGCAGATGGACAACAAGTCGCTGCGGAAAGAACTTGACCGTATATTGGAATTGTACAAAAAACTGGAATTTGACCAAAAATTAGACCAGAGCGTCAATCAATTAAATCAGCTTGCGGAAAAGCAGCAAAAATTAGCCGACCAGGCAAAACAAAGCGATGCCAGTCAGCAGGAATTGCAGCAGCAACAGGAAAAACTGAAACAGGATTTCCAGGATGTAAAAAAATCGTTGGACGATCTGCAAAAACAGGATGAAGCATCAGGAAAGAAAAATGATTTTGAAAATCCAAAAGATGATGAGCAAAAAATAGATGAGCAAATGCAGCAAAGTTCTGAAAGCTTACAAAAGAACGATAAACAAAAAGCTTCAGAACAACAGCAGCAGGCCTCTAAGCAAATGCAGCAGTTAGCCAGCAAGTTGCAGCAAAAAAATGAGGAACAGGAGGACAGCCAGAACAATGTAGACGCTCAACAGTTACGCGAATTATTGAAAAATCTCGTTAACAGTTCATTCGAGCAGGAAAAAGTAATGGAGACGTTAAAAAACACATCTCCTTCCGATCCAAATTATAGTATATTAGCACAAAAACAAAAAGATATAAAAGATAATTTAAAAACAGCGGAAGATAGTTTATATTCGTTGAGCAAAAGGGTTCCGCAAATACAATCGACTGTCAACCAGGAGATAGCGGGCATCAATGAACATATCGACAAGGCGCTGGATAATTTGAGCGATCGCCGTACACCGGAAGCCGGGCGAAACCAGCAATATGCCATGACATCGATGAATAACCTGGCCCTGATGCTGAATGAAGCACTGGAGCAGTTGCAAAACTCGATGAAAAACTCGAAAGGCGGTGGTGGAAAGTCGAAACAACCTTCGTTGTCGCAGCTTAACAAGATGCAGCAGCAGTTGAACCAGAATATGCAAAAGATGCGCGATCAATTGCAGAAACAAGGCAATATGTCGCAAAGTCAGCGAAGCGGCATGAGCCAGCAGTTAGCCAGGATGGCTCGCGAGCAGCAAATAATAAGGGAAGCGCTTGATAAGATCAGTCAGGAAGAGAATAAAGATGGTACCGGTCGTTTAGGCAATTTGGACAAAATTTCAAAAGAAATGGAACAAACTGAAAACGATATCGTAAACAGGCGAATAACTGATGATCTGCTAAAGAGGCAGCAACAGATCCAGACCAGGCTACTTGAAGCTGAGAAAGCTGAACGGCAACAAGAGCAGGACCAGCAGCGCGAAAGCAACGCAGGAAAGGATTTGCCTCCGGGATACATAAAAGCGTTACAGGATTATCAGAAACTTAATGAAAAACAAACCGAACAAGTTAAGACTGTATCTCCGGCACTTAATTTGTATTATAAACAAAAAATAAAATCTTACTTTGATCAACTTAATGCCCATTAGTATGCAAGAAGCGAACGTTCAGACCAGTGAACTTTATACTTTACAGCTTCCGTCAAAACCGGAGAGCATAACGTTGCTGGAAAACCTTATTGAGCAAATTGCTGACAAACATAACGTTAGTGAAGATACGTTCGCTAATATGATGACTTGTCTTAACGAGATCGCTATCAATGCTATTGTACACGGCAACAAACTGGACGAAAGCAAAAAAGTGATCGTAAACGCCGAAGTGGATCCGAAACGCGTGATATGGACGATCACCGATGAGGGACCGGGCTTCGATTATGAGCACTTACCTGACCCAACCGCCGTTGAAAATCTTGAAAACCTGACAGGCAGGGGCGTTTTTATCGTAAAACAGCTGGCCGACCAGTGCGTATTCAATTCGACCGGAAATGAAGTGGAACTTCATTTTAAAATATAATGCCCTCTGTAAATTTTTTTGAAGAAGACATCCGTTTCGATCTAAAAAACAAACTCAAGGTAAAGCAATGGATAAAAGCCACTATAGCTGCCGAAGGTTATAAACTACGGGAACTTAATTATATTTTCTGCTCAGACGGCTATTTGCTGACCATTAATCAGCAATACCTGGATCACGACACTTACACAGATATTATCACCTTCGACAACTCCCAAAAACCAGGAAAGATCGAAGGTGATATTTTTATTTCTATCGACCGCATCCGCGAGAATGCCGAAAAGTTCGGCACAGGCGAAACAAACGAACTTCACCGGGTCATTATTCATGGTGCCCTGCATTTGCTTGGATATAAAGACAAAACGGCAGGTGCCAAAAAAATCATGACAGGTAAAGAGGACCAATATTTAGGTATAAGAAATTTTACATAAGTACTACCTTTCGGGCAGTGAAAAAACCAGAATATTAGCCCTAACTTTACCGTATATCAAGCTGAAACCAAATTTCTTAAAATCATGAAAATATTAGCATTCGTATTTGCTTTATTATTTGTCGCCCCTTCGTCCGTTTACGATTTTAAATTGAAAAGTATCGACGGCGACGCATTCTCCCTGGCCAAATACAAGGGCAAAAAAGTATTGATCGTAAACACAGCGTCCAAATGCGGCTTTACGCCACAGTATGCCGAGCTGCAAAAATTAGCCGACCAATACAAAGACAAAGTGGTTGTGGTAGGCTTTCCTGCTAACAATTTTGGACAACAGGAGCCTGGGACCGCTGTGGAGATCAAATCGTTCTGCCAGAAAAACTATGGGGTTACTTTCCCGCTGAGCCAAAAGGTAAGTGTAAAAGGCGATGACATCGATCCATTGTTCAAATACCTGACCGAAGCGCCGAACCCTGATTTTACAGGAGAGATCAAATGGAATTTTGAGAAATTCCTGATCGATGAAAATGGTAAACTGGTGCACCGTTTCCGTTCACAAGTTACACCGCTTTCGCCTGAATTGACAAAGTATCTCTAACGCCGAGACAAAATTTAATATAAAAAGAGCGGCCTGGATCAGGCGGCTCTTTTATTTTTTACAGAAATTAATTGCCGGCCTTTTTTAGCGAATCCCGCTGAGCGGCCTTTACTCTCTTTATCGAGTCCTTTTTTACTTTTTTGATCGAATCCTGCCGGGCCTTTTCCTGTTTCTTTTTCTTGTCCTTGAAAAATCCCCTTAGCAGGAAATTATGCTGGGCAGCCTTCAGGTCCTCATTCAACGTGCCGGATGTTTTGTGTACCGTGGCCATGGTGCTTTGAGCTTGTTTTATAGTGCCTTCGAGGTTCCTGGCCATTTTATCATTATTAAGCAGCCTGCCGATACTACCCTTGCCGTTATCAACCTTATCCACAATACTGGCAAGACTAGCTATCAGGTTACCCGCGTCATCGGCAATGCCGGTCACTTTCTTTATGATCTTGTCTACATCAATGGGGTTAATGGCGGCTAACTCGTCCCCGTTCCTGACCATTTCGTTGGTTTCAGCGCCACCAGGCGATATCACCACCAATTTATCTCCCATTAATCCATCGCTGCCTATGCTTAATTTTGCGTCCTTCTTTATAAACTTTCTCACATTATCATCTAAGGACAACATCACCTTAACCGTCGTATCGTTAACGATCTCTATATTCTCAACCACGCCAACATTGATACCGGCAAAGCGGGCATTGTTACCTACCTGCAGGCCGCTTACGTTTTTGAACATGCCGTGCACGTGGAACGTGGTCGAAAACAAGCCTCTCTTGTTCCCTATAAGGAATATACCGGCTACCAGCACGGCCAAGCCTGCCAGTACAAACCCACCGATCTTTATTTTTTGTCCCGAAGTGGTTCTCATAACTGTAGTTTTAAAAAAATGATCTGACAAACTCGTCCTTCGACTTTTTCAGGCTGTCGAACGTGCCTTCAGCTATATATTCGCCTTCATCCATAACCACAACCCTGTCGGCGGTTATGCTTGCGCATTCCATGTCGTGAGTAATGATGATGGACGTAGTTTTATACTTTTTTTGCATCTCCAGGATCAGCTGGCTGATCTCGCGCGAGGTTATCGGATCAAGGCCGGTGGTTGGCTCGTCGTACAACATGATCTCGGGCTTAACTATCAGCGTTCGCGCCAGGCCGGCGCGCTTACGCATTCCGCCCGACAGGTCTGAGGGCATCTTATCTACCGCATCAGCAAGACCCACACTTTCAAGCACATCCTCCACCCTTTGATCTATTTCTGCCCTGTCTTTTAGCTTAAGCACCCTGGTCAAAGGGAATTCCATGTTCTCACGCACCGTCATCGAATCGTATAATGCCGCCCCCTGGAACAAAAAGCCTATTTTGGTTCGCAATTCTTTCAACTGCCGCTCATTCATTTCCGCCACCTCTTCACCAAAAACAGTCAGGGTTCCTTCATCCGGTATAAGTTTACCCACGATACATTCGATGGTAACAGATTTTCCTTCACCCGATTTACCGAGCACCACCACATTCTCACCTCGTTTTACATCGAGGTTTATGTTCTTTAAAACCTCATGTTCACCGAATGACTTTTTGAGTCCCTTAATATGGATAACGACCTCATCCTTTTTTTCGGATGATTTCTTTTGTTCCCGGGTATGTTTCTCCGCGTGTTCCATATCAATGATAGATCAAAATACTGCTTATCTGCACCACAATGGCGTCGATAACGAATATCCAGAGCGAAGCTGCTACAACCGCAGAATTGGCGGCAAGTCCTACACTCTCGGTCCCTTTGTTGGAATTATAGCCCTTATAGCAGCCTATAAAGCCAATAACAAAACCAAAAAATATGGTTTTAATAAAAGCGGGAAGAAAATCGCTGAAATCTATAGAGCCAACGCATTTATGAAAATAAAGCAACAAGCTTACATTGCCTGTAATATTGATGGCTAAGAAGCCCCCCAGAAGGCCAAGCACGTCGCCTAATAGCGTAAGCAGGGGCACCATTAAGGTTGTCGCCAATATTCGTGTAACAACAAGGTATTGCATGGGGTTGGCGCCGGATATATCCATCGCATCTATCTGCTCTGTCACCTTCATGCTGCCCAATTCGGCGCCTATACCCGAGGATATTTTACCGGCGCAAATAATAGCGGTAATAACGGGTCCTATTTCGCGGATAATAGAGACAGCAAGCGTTTTGGGCAGCATACTCTCCGCCCCAAAATCAACAAGGGTTGGCCTCAGCTGTAATGCTAAAACCAACCCCATTATAAATGCTGTAGTACCTACCAGCGTAAATGATTTGTAACCTATCTCGTAGCATTGGCGAACAAACTCCGACCATTCGAACCCGCCCCGGAACATATTCCTGAAAAATCCTTTCAGAAATATCACCTGGTCGCCGCTGCTTTCAAGCCATCTCTTCCACTTTGGTAATGCCTGGTCTGTCATTGGTTATTCGTATAGTGCCTGTTATAAACAATTCAAAATCAAATTGTTTTAAGCCCAATAACATTTAACCCGGCAAGCCAGTTTGTTTTTATCTCATCGGAACTTCTATAATTAGCAGACGGGACTGCGATTTGGTTTCAATGGTAAAGGAACTTGTATCATAAACACCAATTGCGTCCCTTTTGTTTAAAACACTACCATCAACTTCCGATCCGCCTTCAACCTGCAATACATACGCGCCGTTGCCGGGTACTTTTATATCGTATTGTACCGTTTTGCCGGCTTCAAAATCGCCGAAAGAAATAGCAGCATCCTGGTTGATGAACAGTGTATCTGCATCCTTGTCGCCTGAAACCACTGTTGTCAACTCGTTCAGCTTCATTGCGTCGGTGAAGCTTTTTTGATCGTATCTTGGCTTGATATCCCTTTTACTTGGGAATATCCAGGTTTGGAACAGTTTCGCTTCCTCGGTTTTTGAAGGATTGTACTCCGAGTGCATAATGCCGGTACCTGCCGACATCACCTGCACTTCCCCGGCTTTTATCTGGCCAACATTTCCCATGCTGTCCTTGTGCTCAAGGGTACCCGAGAGCATTACGGTAATTATCTCCATGTTATCATGCGGGTGCATACCAAAGCCCATTCCCCCTGCAACGGTGTCGTCGTTCAAAACCCTTAGCATACCAAAATGCACTTTTTCAGGGTTGTACCATGGGCCAAAGCTGAATGAAAAATCAGACTGTAACCATCCTAAGTCGCTGTGTCCCCGCTCGTTGGCAGGGTAAAATATTTTAGTCATTTTAAAATCCCCTTGTTTATGTGAGTAATTATATGTTTAAACACACAATTTTCATTCCATTATTTCTTTATGCGTATTTTTGCCTAAAATTAAGGTAAACATGCCAAATAAAGCGGTCATAGTTGGAGCAAGCGGACTAATTGGCAGTTATTTGCTGGACATAGTGCTGGAAAGGCCCGAATACCAGGAGGTGCTTGCGCTTGTACGCAGGGAATTACCTATCCGGCATAAAAAATTTGTACAAGCGGAAATCGATTTTGACAAGTTGGATAATTATTCAACACTCATCAATGGGCATGCCGTGTTCTCGTGCCTGGGTACTACGCAAAGTAAAGTTGCTGATCAGTCGGCTTACCGAAGGATCGATCATGACTATCCGTTACAATTGGCAGAAATTGCCAAACGGAATAATATCACCCAATTTCACCTGGTATCCTCTATTGGCGCCGATCCAAGATCATCTAACTTTTACACCCGTTTAAAAGGCGAAATTGAAGATGATCTTAAACAGGTGGGGTTAAAATGCCTTCATATTTACCAGCCCTGCGTTCTGACAGGCGATCGTAAAGAGTCAAGGCCCATGGAACGTTTTATCATTGGAGTAATGAAAGTAATAGATCCTTTATTGGTGGGCGGCTTAAAGAAATACAGGAGCATCCCTGCACAAACTGTGGCACGGGCAATGTTTAATCAATCATTAAAGACAGAAGCGGGTATATTTGTGCACCCTTCCGACAAAATAAAATCATTAACGTGAGTACTTATATATCTGCCGAGGCTCTTGGACATTCCTTCCACGATCACTGGTTATTTAAAAATCTAACCGTAGGCATCAACCGTGGCCAGCGTGTCGCATTAGTTGGGATCAACGGCGCGGGGAAATCCACATTTCTAAAATTGCTTGCCGGTCAATTTCTTCCGACCGAGGGGAAAGTTGTGCAGGCGCGCGACCTTCGGCTCGGCTACCTGGAGCAGGATCCTTCTTTTGAAAAGGGCCATACAATAAGCGATTATATCTTCCATTCGGACAACAGGCAACAGCAACTTATCCGGAAATACGAGGAATTACTTGAAAATGAACCTGATAACACAAAAGCTATTGATAAAATAACCGAGGAGATAAGCAATAGCGACGCCTGGGATTATGAATACAAGATCAAAACTATTTTAGGAAGGCTGGATATCCATCACCTTAATCAAAGCATCAGCACCTTATCGGGCGGGCAAAAGAAACGACTCGCCTTAGCCCGGCTATTGATAGAGGAGCCCGATGTTTATCTCTTAGATGAACCAACCAATCATCTGGATATAGATACCATAGAATGGCTGGAAAAGTTGATGACCGAGGGCAATAAAACATTGCTGATGGTTACGCACGACCGCTATTTCCTGGATAATGTTTGCAACGAGATATTGGAGATAGACAACGGCAAGGTATTCCCCTATCATGGTAACTATGGCTATTACCTTGAAAAGAAAGCCGATAGGGATGCTACGCTGGACGCACAATTTCAAAAGAATTCGAACTTGCTCCGCAAGGAGCTGGAATGGATGCGCAGGCAGCCACAGGCCCGCGGAACTAAATCAAAGGGGCGCATCAACGCTTTTTATGAACTGGAAGAGAAAACCCAAAATAACGGTCCGAAAGAAAAAGTTGAATTGAGCGTGAAAACGTCGCGCCAGGGGAATAAAATAATGGAGATCCATCACCTGAACAAGGGGTTTAGCGGAACTACATTTATCAGCAACTTCAATTACGTCTTTAAAAAAGGGGACCGTATCGGCCTTGCGGGCAAAAACGGAAGCGGTAAGTCGACATTGCTGAACCTGATAACAGGTACCATCACGCCAGATAAAGGAACAATAGAGAAAGGTGAGACGACTGTTATGGGTTATTTCCACCAATCAGGTATTGTCTTTAAGGAAGATGATCGCGTTATAGACGTGGTTAAGAACGTCGCTGAGTTTATCACTATGTTGGATGGGAAAACCATATCGGCCTCCGCCCTGCTCACCTTATTTCTTTTCCCGCCAAAAAAACAATACGGCTTTATAGCTAACCTGAGCGGTGGCGAAAAGAAACGACTGCAGCTACTGCAGATATTAATGAAGAACCCCAACTTCCTGATATTGGATGAACCTACCAACGATTTGGATATTGATACGCTGAACGTACTGGAGGAGTTTTTAACCAACTATCCCGGCGTGTTGATGCTTGTTTCGCATGATCGTTATCTTTTAGATAAGCTGACGGACCAGCTTTTTATTATGGAAGGAAATGGTGCGGTGCGAATTTTTAATGGGAACTACTCCTCCTATCGTTACGAGCAGGAGCAGGAAAAGCAACAGGCAAAAAGCAACCAGGCGGCAGCTAAACAGGGGCCTAAGCCTTTGCAGCCAAAAAAAAGCTTGCTTGCTTTTAAAGAACAACAGGAGTTGCAAACCCTGGATAAAGAAATACCCAATATCGAGATCGAAATAAAAAAACTGACAGACCAACTGAACTCAGGATTAACCGACCATCATCAGCTAAGTGAACTTGCAAAGCAGATAGAGCAATTGACAAACACGCTTGATGAAAAAAGCCTGCGTTGGATGGAGCTGACGGAACTTAGCGAATTATAGAAATGAAAATATCGGATATAGTTGCATCTATTGGCGTTATTATTTTACTGATTGCGTTCTTTCTGAATCTAAATAAAAAATTGAACGCGGATAGCAAGGCTTATATTCTAATGAATTTTATTGGTGCGGGCATATGCTGTGATGCCTCTTATATGGTCCGGTTTTATCCTTTTGTAATTCTCGAGGGCATCTGGGCATTTGTTGCGCTATTATCATTATTAAAAGTTTCACGTGGAACATCGGCCGATTGATTTAACTTTGTACGTTCCACGTGGAACATGGAGGAAGAATGTTTAAAAAATATGATGTCGTAGTTGTTGGCGCTGGGCACGCGGGTTGTGAAGCAGCTGCGGCTGCGGCAAACCTTGGGTCGTCTGTGTTGCTGATAACGATGAACATGGGTACAATCGCCCAAATGAGTTGTAACCCCGCTATGGGCGGTGTGGCTAAAGGACAGATAGTGCGCGAAATTGATGCTATGGGTGGGTATTCCGGAATAATTGCTGATAAAACCACCATTCAATTCCGTATGCTAAACCTGTCGAAGGGCCCTGCCATGTGGAGCCCGCGTGCGCAAAACGACCGCATGCGCTTTGCCGAAGAATGGCGCCTGGCTTTGGAGCAAACACCAAACGTCGATTTTTGGCAGGATATGGTTAGTTCCCTCATAGTAAAGGGTAATACTGTAAAAGGTGTGCGTACCTCGCTGGGCATCGAGATAGAATGCGATACAGTAGTGCTCACTAACGGAACATTCTTAAATGGATTGATCCATATCGGCGAAAAACGCTTCGGCGGCGGCCGAACCGCTGAGCGGGCCGCAACAGGCCTAACCGAACAACTGGTTGAGTTGGGCTTTGAATCGGGTCGCATGAAGACGGGCACGCCGCCCAGGGTGGACGGCCGCAGCCTTAATTATAGTGTGATGGAAGAACAATGGGGCGATGAAAACCCCGGTCGTTTTTCTTTCACTGATGTTGAACGGCCGACCGGAAAAAGGTGCTGCTGGATAACCTATACCAACCCCGAAGTTCACGAAACTTTAAAGGAAGGTTTTGAAAAATCGCCGATGTTTACCGGGCGAATTAAAGGACTTGGCCCGCGATACTGCCCTTCCATTGAAGATAAAATAAACCGCTTTGCCGAGCGCGAGCGTCACCAGATATTTGTGGAGCCGGAAGGTTTCAATACCGTTGAAATATATGTGAACGGCTTCTCAACTTCTCTCCCGGAAGATGTTCAATACCGCGCACTCATACAAATACCAGGGTTTGAAAATGCAAAGATATTCCGGCCCGGGTATGCAATCGAATATGATTACTTCCCTCCTACACAACTTGACCTGACACTCGAAACAAAGCTCGTAAGCAACCTGTTTTTCGCCGGACAGATCAATGGCACCACGGGTTACGAAGAAGCAGCATCGCAGGGATTTATCGCAGGCATTAATGCACATCAAAAAGTTCACGATAAGCACGAACTGATCATGAAGCGTTCGGAATCTTATATCGGCGTACTGATAGATGACCTGGTGACCAAGGGAACCGAAGAACCTTATCGCATGTTCACATCGCGGGCCGAGCACCGCCTGCTCCTCCGGCAGGACAACGCCGATATAAGGTTAACTCCTATCGGTTACGAGCTGGGCCTGATAAACGATGAGCGCATGGATAAAGTCAACAAGAAAATTGAGGACTCGGATAAGATAGTCACTTTTACCAAACAAGTATCAATAGAAGCTTCTTCTGCTAGTCCTTTGCTTGAAGAGCTTGGCACTGCCGCGCTTTCTCAAAATGTAAAGATGTTCAACCTGATCAGCCGCCCGCAAGTTTCACTGAACGACCTCCGGAAAGCTGACAACTCTCTTGATGAACTCCTTAATAAATTCGACCAGGAAACAATTGAGCAGGCTGAAATAAAAATCAAATACGAGAGTTATTTTGAGAAGGAAATGGACATTGTAGAAAAAATGAGGAAGATGGAGGACAAAGAGATCAACCCTGAGTTTAATTATCAATCGCTGGTTTCCTTATCAAAAGAGGCCCGTGAAAAACTCATGAAGATAAAACCAAGGACCTTAGGCCAGGCTTCCCGAATTTCGGGGGTTTCACCATCGGATATATCGGTTTTAATGGTACACATTTCAAGATAAATATAAACAACTGATTATCAATATATTACAAATATTGTTTTAAACGCATTATTTTTAATTCTGAATGGTAATCTTCATAAAAAGACAAAAATCATTTATAGCGGCTAAAAATGGGGTTAAATAAAAAGTCTGTTTTTTCGACAAAAAATTTTGCGTTTCTCGTCACCCTATTGCTTATTTCCGGCTGCGCAAGCATACAGAAGCCGGCGGGCGGACCGAAAGACCGGACACCGCCAAAATTGCTAAAGGCCACGCCGCCGAACATGACCAGGAATTTTAAGGAAAAGCAAATACGTCTCGACTTCGACGAATATTTTAATCTTAAGAATCCATTCCAGGAAATTATCATAAGCCCTACGCAAGAAAAGCCGCCGACGTTTAAAGTGAGCAAAAAATCGATCGTCGTCGACTTTAAAGATACGCTTGAAAAAAACACTACCTACGTTATCAACTTTGGAAAAGCCATCGCCGACGTAAACGAAAATAACGTACTTGAGAATTTCACATACGTTTTTTCTACCGGTCCGCACATCGACTCCTTAAGTATATCAGGTGATGTTAAAAATTCGCTAACCGGGGAAAAAGTGAAAGACGCAACTGTAATGCTTTTCCCGGTAAAACAAGACACGCTTTTTGGCAAAAAGAAACCTTCTATTTTCGCTACTACCGATACGTCCGGAAATTTTTCGCTCAATAACCTCCATGCAGAAGATTATCATATCTATGCCTTGAAAGAAGATAACCCGAACAAAATATATGACAATGAAAAAGAACTTGTCGGTTTTTTGAAGGCTGCGATCCATTTGAATAAAGACACCTCAAACATTCATCTCAGCTTGTTTAAACAGGATCCTGAAAAACTAAGAGTTGTTGACCGTCGTTTCGATCTTGATGGGAAACTTTTCTTTACTTTCAATAAGCCGGTCGAAAACCCATCGGTTAAGGTTATCGAACCAGCGGCACTTAATAGTCAAAAGATAGTAGACATTAACCCAACCCGTGACACCATAGGCATTTACATGCGTTCTATGGATTTTGATTCGATAAAGGTTGCGATGATTCAAAACAACAAACCCTTTGACACGGTAACCTTGCGTAAGGCGCGAAAAGAAAGCTACGAGCGGATCATCAAGTTGCAATACAATACGAGCCCTGACGGAAAACTAAGGCCCTCGGATGATCTCATTGTTACTTCGAGCCTGCCGCTGGAAAACTTTGATCAGTCACTCATCGCCCTGACCGAAGATTCTGTCAATATATCCAATTACAAAATAGTCCGCGATACCGGAAGCCTTCACAAGCTATTGTTCAAATATCCGTGGAAACAAAACAGCCGCTATCAACTGGTATTTAACGAAGGTGCATTGACGGATATTTACGGCGACAAAAGCAAAAAGCTTGCAACGCTTTTCCAACCCGACAAAACCGAAAACTATGGACAATTAACTGTAAAAGTAAGTATCCCGGATACTTCAAAAGCTTACGTGGTTGAGTTGTTAAATACGGATAGAAAGGTGGTACATACCGACCCTGTTACCAAAAAAACCACGCTCAGCTACAAAAATTACCGCATTGGTAAATACTATATCAGGGTTGTATACGACACTAACAAGAACGGCAAATGGGACAGCGGTAATGTAAAAAAAAGGTTATACCCAGAAAATATCTGGCAGTACAGCAAAGAAATCGTACTGCGGTCGAACTGGGATGCGGAGGAGACGCTGGATATACCCAAGGAGCCTATTGTTCCTTAAACCAGCCGGAATACATAATGTAGTTATGCGGCAATTGCCGCAGCATATCTTTTTGCTCCTGGCTTAGTGGTTTAATTTTTTTTGCCGGCGTACCGGCATACAGGTAGCCGGATTCGCAAATGGTATTCTCCAGCACGACAGAGCCTGCTCCAACGATCACGAATTCCTCTACCACGGCATGATCCATTACAATAGCTCCCATACCTATCAATACATGGTCTTTCAGCGTGCAGCCGTGTACAAGCGCATTGTGCCCGATAGAAACGTTATTGCCTACCTCTGTACCTGCTTTAAGATAAGTACAATGGATAACGGCTCCATCCTGCACATTTGTATTGTCCCCTATCCGGATATAATGTACATCTCCCCTGATAACCGCATTAAACCAAACCGAGCAATTATTGCCCATTATTACATCGCCAACGATCGTACAGTTTTCGGCAACAAAACAGTTTTCTCCCCATACGGGGCTCTTGTCTTTCACGGGCAGGATAACAGGCATATTTTCAATTATTGAATTATCGGTTTACTGAATTATTGAATGAATTTACTATGTTTGGCTTACCAAAGCGGAAATAGCTCAGTCGGTAGAGCATCAGTTTCCCAAACTGAAGGCCGCGGGTTCGAATCCCGTTTTCCGCTCTTATTTACACCCACCACCCCATCTCAAATTTTACTTTCGGCCGCTCTTTATTATATAGGTTAAGGACCACTTTTACCGCTTTTATCCGCCACTCCAGGGCTGCTTCGCCGGGTTCCATGTCTTCATCTTGCCTGGATTTGCCCAAAACGGTCTCAAGATGGTCGCGAATTGCCTGGAATTGATGCTTAGCATCCTCGTTTTCACTTAAAAATTCAACCGACTCCAGTGACTTCGTGCCACTATGTTGTTCATGGTTCCAGCATACTGTTTTTAAAGGCAGGCTAAGCCCGTTTAATATCTTCTTTTGTCCCCATTGATAAATGGTCCGGTCGGCCCTGAATTCCTTTTTTGCATATAACTTATCTGCCTCAATATCCACGCCCCATTTCAGAAAAATACCCGCATCTTCAAACAAAATACCGTCTGTCAGGGCCACTACACCGTCTGATGGTACTATCGTTATTTCCGGCTCGTCTTTCCTCTTTTTAAAAATTGAAAATAGTCCCATAAATAATCAAAACACGGTATCATGTACCGGCTCAGCATGTACCTTATAATCAGTTGTATAATGCAGGCCCCGGCTCTCCTTCCTTAACATGGCCGATTTCACCACAATATAAGACACCTGTATCAAATTTCGCAACTCGCAAAGTTTAACCGACAACTTGGTTTTTTTATAAAAATCCTCGGTTTCTTCGTAAAGCAGCCCCAACCTCCTCATCGCCCGGTCAAGCCTGAAATCGGAACGTACTATACCTACATAATCGCTCATCAGTTTCTGCATCTCGCGGATATTATGTGTAACCAGGATATCCTCGTTGGACAACTGCACCCCATGTTCGTTCCAGTCGGGTATATTTTCGGGAATAACGTTATTCCCGAAGGTCTTTATAGCATCCTCGTATATTCTATGGGCAAATACCAATGCCTCGAGTAAGGAGTTGGATGCTAACCGATTAGCGCCATGTAAACCCGTTGACGAACACTCACCGCAAGCATAAAGACGCATAATCGACGATCTGCCGGAATGATCAACCATGATACCTCCGCACATATAGTGACATGCCGGCGCTACGGGTATCATATCCTTGGTCATGTCAATACCTATCTCAAGGCACTTGGCATAGATATTAGGAAAATGTGCCAGGATATCCTTTTTGGCGCGATGCCTTATATCAAGATATACGTAGTCTTCTCCGGATTTCTTTATCTCATTATCTATCGCCCTGGCCACAATATCCCGCGGCGCCAGGGATTTACGCTCGTCATACTCCTGCATAAACTCCAGGCCGTTGGTACGCTTTAATATACCGCCAAATCCTCTTACCGCTTCTGATATCAGGAATGACGGGTATTCGCCCGGGTTGTATAAAGCGGTGGGATGAAACTGTATAAATTCCATATTCCTTACCTTGCCTTTTGCACGGTAAACCATAGCGACACCGTCGCCCGTGGCAATAGTAGGATTGGTGGTTATAGAATAAATATGCCCTGCCCCGCCAGACGCCATAACGGTAACCCTGGATAATATCTTCTCTACATGCCCATTAATCGTATTCAGTACATAAACGCCATAACAATTTATGTCCGAAGTCGACTTATCTACAAACTGCCCCAGGTGGTGCTGGGTTATCAGGTCTACCGCAAAATAATGTGTTAATATGGTAATGTTTGGGTTAGAATGTACCTGGTCAAGTAAAGCGCGCTCTATTTCCCAACCGGTAATATCCTTATAATGTAACACCCGAAACTCTGAATGGCCGCCCTCTTTTGCAAGGTCGTACATCCCTTCATTTGTCTTATCAAAGTTGGTACCGTAATCAATAATTTCTCGTATTCGCTCCGGTCCCTCCTTTATTACTATCTCCACAGTTTTCTTATCGCACAGGTCATCACCGGCAACCAGTGTATCTTCTATGTGTTTTTCAAATGAATCTTCTTTTTTATCAACAACTACAGCAACGCCCCCCTGGGCATACTTAGTGTTCGATTCATCTTCGTTTGATTTTGTAACTATCAGTACCTTACCATGCTTTGCTGCTTTAAGTGCAAAACTTAATCCGGCTATTCCAGACCCTATCACCAGGAAATCACAAGTTCTAGTCATTTTTTAAGTATATGTTGTGTAAAAGTACGGGTTATGTTAGAAAGCGCTTTAAAAGCTGTTAATTTTGTGTAAGTAAAAAATCAATAAATAATTAAATGGTTGAAAAGTTACTTTCAGATGGATTTACACACCATTTTATCAGCGATTTTTGCATCTGTTTTCTTACTTAATTAACATTTTTAACACGCTCAAACTATTAACATATCAGCTTTTAAAAGTATTTTAATGCAATTAGATAAGTCTTAAAATCAATTAAATAGATTTTAAAAATGTATCAAAATTTGTTGAAAAAATGTCACAAATAACTTTTAGCTTGGTTTGCAGCACTAATTTTAAACAGAATTAACACACCAATAACAATAGCTTTTTTCTTTATATAAAAAGTATTGTTATTAATTGAATTGTTGAAATGGATACCTTAGATGAGCTCAATGTAAAAGGATTTGTGGACGAATACATCGACCCAACACTTGATCTTTTTGAAGAGATAGAACGATTAAAAAAACAAAAGAATGCGGTTATTTTGGCTCATTATTACCAGGAACCCGATATACAGGATATTGCTGATTATATTGGCGATAGTCTTGGGTTATCCCAGCAAGCAGCTAAAACTGATGCAGATATCATTGTATTTGCCGGCGTTCATTTTATGGCTGAGACCGCTAAAATATTATCACCACAGAAAAAAGTCCTTTTACCCGACTTAAAAGCAGGGTGCTCATTAGCTGACAGCTGCCCGCCCCATTTGTTCAGGAAATTTAAAGAGAATTACCCCGATCATCTGGTCATCACCTATGTGAATTGCACGGCAGAACTGAAAGCATTGAGCGATATTGTTTGCACATCCAGCAATGCGGTACAAATTGTGGAAAGCTTACCAAAAGATCAGAAGATCATCTTCGGGCCAGATAAAAATTTGGGTGCTTATGTTGCGAAGAAAACAGGGAGGGATTTGGTTTTATGGAACGGAGCCTGTATGGTTCACGAGATATTTTCGAGAGAGAAAATAACAAAATTAAAAGAACGCCATCCGAATGCTAAATTATTGGCCCATCCTGAATGTGAGGATGTTATTCTTAAAATGGCTGACTATATCGGATCGACAACAGGACTGTTAAAATATGCTACCAAAAGCCCTGAAAAGGAATTTATTGTAGCTACCGAGTCAGGAATAATTCACCAGATGCAAAAGGATAATCCGGATAAAATATTTATACCTGCTCCGCCAAATAACCAATGCGCCTGTAACGATTGTCCGCATATGAAAAGAAACACACTGGAAAAACTTTACTTGTGTATAAAAAATGAAATGCCTGAGATAACCGTTCCGGAACATATTATTGAAAAGGCCGTGAAGCCTATAGAAAGAATGCTTAATATATCGGCCAGGTTAGGCTTGTAAAAAAAGTACACCTATCCTTATTTAAAGGATAGGTGTAAGAAAATTAGTTTTCAGGGTCTTTCACATCAATAACATCCTGTACGCTTTGTGATTACTCCATGTCGGTGGCCTAACCGATTTATTACCTCCTTTTGCGTCATCTTCCGTTATCGTGTATTTTGTAGGTTCGCGAGGTGTTACCGGTGTAATGGGTGGCTTATTATTGTCGTTCTTTTTACAGGCTGCAATCTTCAGCAATATAAAGGCAGATAGCAACAATAGTCTGTTTATCATAGCTAAATTGAAGCTTACTATTAATAAAGTAAACTTCAATTTAATTGTTACAAACCATTCTAAATGGTTGGTTTAAATAAGCTTTCGTATTTTTGTAGCGGAATTACGTCCGATGCCGATTAAAGAAATGGATGTAACCGTATAATTATGTTTGAAAATAGCGAAAAAGCCAATATAGAATCCTTAGGCGAGTTTGGGTTGATAGACCATCTGACCAGGCAGATAGAACTGAAACAAAAGAGCACGCTGAAGGGTGTCGGTGATGATGCTGCTGTGATCGATTTTGCAGGAAAGAAAGCATTGATATCAACCGATATGTTGCTGGAAGGTATCCATTTTGACCTGGCCTACACACCCCTTAAACATTTAGGTTATAAGGCCATACAGGTAAACCTCAGTGATGTTTATGCTATGAATGGCATTGCCACGCAGGTAACAGTGTCCTTGGGCATCTCAAGCAAATTTACCTTAGAAGCAGTTGAGGAGTTATACAAAGGGATTTACCTGGCTTGTGAAAAGTATAACGTTGACCTGGTTGGCGGCGATACGACATCGTCAAAACAGGGGTTGGTTATCGGCGTTACCGCGCTGGGCTATGCAGATGAAAAGGATATTGTATACAGAAGTGGCGCTGAAGAAGGCGATCTGATCTGCGTTTCCGGCGACCTGGGCGGAGCTTATACAGGGCTACAGTTGCTGGAGCGCGAGAAGCTGGTTTATCTTGAAAACCCCAACATACAGCCCGATCTTGAAGGCAAAGATTATATAATAGAGCGCCAGTTAAAGCCCGAGGCGCGAAGGGATATCGTTGAATTATTAAAGGATATCAGCGTAAAGCCAACCGCCATGATCGACGTTTCCGACGGACTGGCCTCTGAAGTGCTGCATATCTGCAGCCAAAGCAACAAAGGCTGCAATTTGTACGAGGAAAAAATACCCATCGACCCAATGACTTATGAAACTGCCCGGGAATTTAACCTCGACCCCACAGTTTGCGCTTTGAGCGGAGGCGAGGACTATGAATTGCTATTCACTATAAAGCAAGCCGATTATGACAAGATGAAAAATCTTGCTGATATAAGTTTTATAGGCTATATTACAGAAGCATCCGCGGGGCGCAACCTGGTTACAAAAAGTGGTACTGTTCACGAATTAAAAGCACAAGGCTGGAACGCATTTAAAAGGTAAAAATTTAAAATCGATCTTATCATGAAAAAAGTATGCCTGTTGGCTCTGTTGTGTTTGGCTGTTGGTCAGCTAAAGGCCCAAAAAGCGATTGTTTTTAAAGTTAAATATTTGCCCAATCACGAATATAAAATGGCGGTCTCAATGGGCATGAAGATCGATGCGACATTAAAAGGCGACCAGTCGTTAATAGACAAGCTGAATGCGGAAGGTATAACACAGCCTGTTTCTGTTAATTTTCAATTCGGGATGCATGCCGATACCAAAACGGGCGCTGTAAGCAGCGATAATATGATCCCTTTAAATATGGAGGTAAGGGTCGACAGTTTGTCTGTAATAGCAAATGGAAAACAGGCGCCAATCCCACCAAACATATCGGAGAAAAGCGCCAAAATTGTCGGACGGGCAGGCTTGGACGGCCTGTCTATGATGATTGATTCCGTTGCAGGAAAAAAGACAAACGACTCGACCCAAAAGAATATGAAACAAATGATGAGTTTGTTCCAGAAGCAAATTAAATTCCCTGAGAAAGGACTTAAACCCGGCGAATCTTTTACACAAACCATGCCGTTAAATATACCCATAGGAAAGGATAGCACGAATAAGATACACATGGATTACAGCATCACCTATAAGCTGATAAGTGTTGCAGGCGGGAAAGCTTATTTTGATGTGGTACCAAATTTCTCTATGAATTTTGCTATAAAAACAATGAATATCAGTATGTCGGGAACTGGCCTTGGGAAAATGATTTATAGTATAAAGGACAATTTCCCGCTGTCAAATAATGGGAATTTTAACCTCGACATCAAAGTGACATCCGATAAGTTAAATGTCGACGGTAAGGCTGTTGTCACGACGAATTCTAATACGATGATAAACTAGCGACTGCGGTTATTCTTCGTCTAAATATTTCTGATCCAGTTGTTTGTTGGCTTTTGCTCCAAGGCCTTTTATTCTTTCTGCTGTTTTGGTTAGGTTGCCATTGCCTTCAGTAAGTTTATTGATGGCGCTATCATAGGCATTCTGGCTTTGCTTGAGGTTTTTACCTATGCCTTCCATATCACCGACGAAGCCGACAAATTTATCATACATAGAGCCGCTAAGGCGGGCAATCTCAAGTACATTGCGATTTTGGCGTTCTTGTTTCCAGATGCTGGAAATAGTGCGCAGCGTAGCGAGTAAAGTAGACGGGCTCACAATAACAACCTTTTTTTCCCAGGCATAACTGAATAGCTCCGCATCTAATTGTACGGCGAAGCTGAAAGAGGATTCGATCGGAACAAAAAGCAACACAAAATCGGGAGAGTTGATCTGGTACAGGTCGTGGTAGTTTTTTGAGGACAGGCCAAGTACATGATTTCTTATCGATTCCACATGAGCCTTCGAGTACAATTTACGCTCTTCTTCTGTTTCGCAGTTAACCAGACGTTCGTAAGCCAACAGGGATACCTTAGCGTCGATGATAAGGTGTTTCTCATCCGGCAGGTCAACTATCACATCGGGCTGTAAACGATTACCTTCGGGCGTTATAAGGCTAGCTTGGAGACGGTATTCGCGATCCTTAACCAGGCCTGAACGTTCAAGCACCCGTTCCAGTATTACTTCTCCCCAATTACCTTGTTTTTTACTGTCACCCTTTAAAGCTTTTGTCAAATTTTGGGCCTCGTTGCTGATCAATTTATTCAGTTCCATCAGCTGCGATATTACTCCCTTTAAGGTGTTCCGTTCGGCAGCTTCCATGTTATATACCTTCTCTACCTTTTCTTCGAAAGCTTTGATGTTCTCTTTCAATGGGTTGAGCAAAATATCCAAATGCGCCCGGTTTGTCTCCACAAATTTTTGTGATTTTTCGTCGAGCAACTTATTGGCTATATTCTGAAATTCCAATTGAAATTTCTGCTGAATTTCCTGTATAGATTTTTCCTGGTCCGCCAGGCGCTCCCGTTGTGCCCTAAAAGCTTCTTCTGCTTTTACCATACGGCTTTTCTCGGCAAGTAGTTCCTGGTTTAACGCATTAACAACTTCTTCTAAACGGAGACGCTCTTCCTGCAGAGTTCGATCAGCTTTATCGCGTTCGGCAGCAAGGCCCGTGGCCCTTTCTTCAACCTTAGCCAATCCAATTTGAAGTTGATTGTTTTCCGTCTTCAGTTTCGCAACCTCGTCAGCCGATATCCCTTCAGCAGTCTTTGGTTTTTTCAGGAAAAAGAAAACAGCAATAAGCAGTATAACAACAGAAACGATCAGAAAAGCCACACTCATTTGATAAAAATATTAGCAAAACGAAGGTATGAAATTTCGAAGATTGATGACAAAAAATTTCGTAGGACGGATATTATTTACCAGGCGCTTTCTCAACCCTTAACCCTACGTCACTCACTTCGTGTAAAGGGTTATCGCGCATGTTTTGTTCGATCTGGAAATGATAGGTTCCCTTAGCAGGGAATTTGTAGTTGGTAATGACTGGCACCTGGTAACTGTATAAATTACCCGAACCTGTCCCCAGCCAGCGACCGTCCGGCTCGGCCAGTTTTAGTTCGAAGCGGGTAAGTGAATTCAGTCCCGGCCCATTGCGCCTGAGCAGTACAAAAATGTTGGAATAACGATAATCACCCGTCACCCGCAGGTTGATGTAAATGTTATAGGGGATGGAAGCATCGTCTATTTTCACATCATTTTTGATGGTATTTGCGTACGACCAGTTGCGGTTTTCGATGGATGTATTCTGATCGGTAATAGCATTGGGGTCGGCGCAGCCTGTTGCTAACAGAACAATTATTGCGGGCAATGCTACCAGAAGCTTTTTACGAGCCGCTTTCGTTACCTTTATTATCATTACGATTTTGCTTGTTCTTATTTGGCCTGAACCTGCGTTTGTTCCGGTTGTTGTTGCTACCCTGCCCTTCTGCCTGGCCATCCGGCTGGCGCACCTGCTGCTGTGCCGGCCTGGGCTGCTGCTCTTTCACAGCGTTTCCCTGTGGCTGTGGTTGCTGCGGACGGTTCCCCTGGTTCTTATTTCGGTTCTTGTTTTTCTTTTTGTTACGATTGCGCTCATCAAGGCGGGTGAGGCTATCCTGTCCCACTACGTTCTCATAATCCAATACTTTAGCAGGTTTGCTTTCCAGCTCCTTTATTTCGCCGAGGTCGGGTGGAAATATACCGTCTTTATTTTGCTGCTGAATTTCCTTTACCCGGTCAATTTCCAGCGGGATCCAGCTATCCTCCATCGGGTAGCTAAACCACATCAGTTTCTTAAAGATATCGGTCTTTTGCAGGCGCGCATCGCCCTTTTCGGTCTTAAGCACATTTACGTTATCGGGTATGCCTTTTAAGGCATCCATATAAGTATCCAGTTCGTAGTTGAGACAGCATTTCAGCTTGCCGCACTGACCGGCCAGTTTCAGCGTGTTTAAAGAAAGATTCTGATACCTGGCGGCTGATGTGGAAACCGTTTTAAAGTCAGTTAACCAGGTAGAGCAACACAGTTCGCGGCCGCAGGATCCTATCCCGCCAAGGCGGCTTGCCTCCTGGCGCATCCCAATCTGCCGCATCTCGATACGTATTCTGAAGGCTTCGGCCATACGTTTGATCAGCTCGCGAAAATCAACACGTCCCTCGGCTGTATAATAAAAAGTGGCTTTGGTTTTATCGCCCTGGTAGTCAACATCGCTTATCTTCATGGACAGACCCAGTTCCAGCGCCAGCTTGCGGGAACGGTGCATGGTTTCCCATTCCAGATCTTTAGCGGCCTTCCATTTTTCAACGTCTGTTGTAGTAGCTTTCCTGTATATTTTTTTAGTAACGTCTTCCTCCTTTACCCGGTGTTTTTGCATCTGCATGCGCACCAGTTCGCCGGTTACCGAAACGTGACCGACATCGTAGCCGCCCGTAGCGGTTTCAACAGCTACCAATTCGCCGGCCTCCAGGTAAATATTATCGTTATTTACGAAAAAGTCCTTTCTTGAACCTTTGAATTTAACCTCGATAATAGCGAAAGGCTTATAGTTTGCCGGCATATCCATGTCGGAAAGCCAGTCGTAAACGTCTAATTTGCTGCAACCATTAGTAAGGCACGAACCGTTACTTTTGCAGCCAGCGGGGGCACAACCACCCGTTGAGCAACTTCCACATCCCATAATTTAGTTCGGTATATAATGAGTCCCCAGGGGGAGCGTTTTAAAATTTAAAACTTTAACAATTTGTAAAGATACATCTAAAAATAGAATTTTCGGATTTGCATTTCTTTCCACGTGGTAATGAGCCTTTTCCAGCTCTGCGCTTATGGCCTGGGCCATCGCAGTGTTCATTACGCCGGTCATTTTTTGAGCTGTGTCCAGCTCCTGCGGCGGTAAATGCACCAGGCTTCCGGCTCCCGCCATTAACAGGCAACATTCGCGGATGAAACTGATACCGTATCGTAAAAAATTCTTTTGATTTTCCCGGCCAAGCTTGGCCGCCTGGTCCACAAAAGCCATTATTTCCGAGCCCTTGTTTCCATAGCAAAGCCTTAGCCACTGCACAAAAAGAGCGTGAAAGCCTTTATCCGATTGCTTTAGCATTGCCAGCGCTTCCGTCATGTTTCCATTACTCAGGTAAGCTATTTCCGAGGCGGCAAGTTCGGTTTGATGATGGTTTTCCATCAGGTCCAGTTTAATGTCGTCGTAAGCCAGAGCGGGAATTTTTACAAGTTGCGTACGCGAAAGAATAGTATTCAATATCTGGTCCTGGTTTTGGGCCACCAATAAAAACAAAGTATTGGGCTGTGGTTCTTCAATGATCTTCAGCAGCGAATTACCTTCCTTTTCCAGGTATTCGGGCAACCAGAGTATAAGCACTTTGTAAGCCGATTCGAACGGCTTAAAGCTTAATTTTTTTATGATCTGGTGACACTCGGCAATATTGATGTTGGCTTGTTTATTTTCGGCATCCAGGTAGCCGCGCCACAAGTCAAGGTTCAGGTACGGATTCGCCAAAAAGGCCTCGCGCCATTGCTCGATAAAAGATAGCGCCGTGTCATTTTTGTCTTTGGCGAAAAAGGGGTAAGAAAAATGCAGATCGGGGTGTACCAGTTTTTCATATTTCCGGCAGGAAGAACAAACGCTGCAGGAATCTCTGTCTTGCTTATCCTCGCAGGAAAGGTATTGAGCATAAGCAACAGCAAGCGCCAAACTCCCCGACCCTTCAGGCCCCAGGAACAATTGCGCATGACTCACTCGGTTGTCCCTTACCGTGGCCATCAATCTTTGCTTTACAGCTTCCTGCCCTATTATGTGTTTAAACTGCATTTGGTGCAAGGTAGTAATTAGACATGAGATTAGAGAAATGAGATAGCTGCGGCAAGGCCGGAATTTACATTGAACGGATACAAGATTAACCAGTATCTTTGACTATGCTCTCGTATCTCATATCTCACGTTTCAAATCTTAAAGCATGAGAGTTATGGCTTTTGATTACGGTACCAAACGCATTGGCATAGCGGTTACAGACCCTATGCAGATCATTGCTACAGGGTTGGATACCATTCACCCAAAAGATATTGTTGATTACCTTAAAAAATACCTGCAAACCGAGACCGTTGAACGATTTGTTGTCGGCGAACCGAAGCAAATGGACAACACGCCCTCGCAATCGGCCGTTCACGTCAAAGGATTTGTCAACCTGCTGAAGAAAACTTTTCCCGAAATTCCTGTAGAAATGCTCGATGAGCGATTCACTTCTAAAATGGCATCAGCAGCTATCGCTCAAAGCGGCATGGGAAAAAAAGCCAGGCAAAATAAGGAACTGGTAGATACCATTTCGGCGACCATTTTATTGCAGTCGTGGATGCAAAATTTCCATTAAATTAATTTTCTTACTTTTGCCGCATGGAGATTCTACCCCATGACCTTCAGCTCTACCTCGAAGATCATTGCGACCCGGAACCCGCGGAGTTGCAAAAAATCAATCGCTATACTTACCTGAAGGTGCTTCGTCCGCACATGTTGTCGGGCCATTACCAGGGCCGGTTGCTGAGCATGTTGAGCAAAATGATGCAGCCGCGGCGTATACTGGAGATAGGAACATTTACCGGCTATTCAACCATTTGCCTTGCAGAGGGACTGGCAGAAGATGGCCTGATCCATACCATAGAGATCGACAGGGAATTTGAAGAAATGCTTAACCAACATTTCAAATCAACAAATGTGGATAAAAAGATAATCCAGCATTTCGGCCCCGCAGCCCAGATTATCGTAGAAATAAATGAAGATAGCTTCGATATGGTTTTTATCGATGCCGACAAAAAGAATAATTTATCTTACTTTAATTTAGTATTTGATAAAGTAAGATCAGGCGGGCTAATTATAATTGATAATGTTTTGTGGAAAGGTAAGGTATACAGCGAAGAAACAGACGCTGACACCAGATCGATCCGGGAACTTAATGATCACGTTGCCAAAGATACCAGGGTGGAAAAATTGATACTCCCGGTACGCGACGGCATTATGATCATTCGAAAAAAGTAGATTATGAAGAAAACAATTCTGGTTATTGCTCTTTTACTAAGCTGTATCGCAGTTTCAGCTCAAAATACCTCTACATCCTACATCGAAAAATTCAAAGACAACGCCATCCGCATTATGCACCAGAGCGGTATACCCGCCAGCATTGTACTTGCAGTGGCCATGCACGAATCAGGCAGTGGCACCAGTTTGCTGGCGCAGCAGTTCAATAACCAGTTTGGTGTTAAAGGAAGCGGAATGAACGTCCTTTACACGCAAAAAAAGAGAAAGCTTACACCTTACAAAAAGTATGAATCGGTTATGGATTCTTTCCAGGATTTTGCCCGCATCATGACCGAACGCAAGCAATTCAGCCACCTTAACCAGGAACTTAAGCACTACGATTATGTAGGCTGGGCCAAAGGTATTCAGCGCAGCGGGTATGCTGCAAGCCGGAAATGGGCCGCCCAGGTTTTGGGGCTTATCAAAAAGTACCAGCTCAACCTTCTCGACGAAAACCCCGCTGATCAGGCCCAGTTAGCAGCAGCAACACCATAAATTGACTAATAAATCTTAAGTTTGGGGTGGAATAATCTGTTCCATTTTTAGGTTTATTGAGCATGCAAAAAATCGTTTACTCTTCCATTTTATTTATTGCAGGTATTTTTCTGAGCTCATGCTCTGTACATAAAGATCTTATCAGCAACCGGGAGGCACGCCGGAACAACCAACAGGTACAAAAAGACAACAGCGAAGCCATTGCTAATTATAGATCAATGACATCGCTGGAGTATATTGATCATTATAAAACCGTTGCTATACAGGAAATGAACCTTTACGGTATACCGGCAAGTATTACGCTGGCGCAGGGATTATTCGAATCGGGTAGCGGTAACAGCGAACTTGCCCGTGTGGCCAATAACCATTTTGGCATTAAATGCAACAGTCAATGGCAGGGTAAAACTTATTATAAGGACGACGATAATCACAACGACTGCTTCAGGGTATATAACAATGCCGAGGATTCGTACCGCGATCATTCTGAATTCCTGAAAAGGCCGAGATATGCCAATCTATTTAAGCTGGACAAGAACGATTATGTAGGTTGGGCAAACGGGCTGAAGGCCGCAGGTTACGCCACTAATCCCAATTACCCGCAACTGCTGATCAACGTTATACAGAAATATAACCTGGACCAGTATGATCTTCCGGAGACACCTGTACAGAAAGAGCAGCGCGAGGATCGCGTACTGCCGCAGATAGAGGCCAACGCGATAGCTGCGCTGAAGGATACGGTAGCCAAAATGACTGTTACCGATACACCCGTTGACTCAAATACTCAAAATAAAACATATACAGTTGCACAGGGCGATACACTATACTCTATTTCACGACGTTTTGGACTAACCGTCGACCAGCTAAAATCGTTAAACAACCTGCCCGGTAATAATATTAAGATAGGGCAAAAACTGGTGGTAGGGAAATAGTGGGATAATTATTCAATTAATGCGAATGCAAGCCGGTAAGAGAGATAGGTTTTTTAAGAAAAAATTTTGGCTGATATTACCGGTATTAGCAATTCAAGTGTTTACAGCACTAGGCCAGGACAAGCAACTCGACGGGATAGTATTCGATAAGGATACGAAGGAACGCCTGGCCCGAATAGGCATATTGAACCTGCGTACAGGGGCGCTGTGGTACAATGATCTTAAAGGGGCTTTTAAGATAGATGCTCGGATCGGGGACAAGCTGGTGTTTACCAAAGAGGATTTTTTGCCCGACACCGTTTTGGTGAAAAATACTGAAAGCATGGTTATTTACATGCAGCGCACGGCGATAATGTTGAAAGAAGTGACCATCCGCGATTCGCTTCACACACCGTTACAACGCTTGCTGGCTACCAAAAGGGAGTATAATAAAGCATACGGTTCCCGTGCTTTCAGCGACCCGTTCAGCACGGCACCGGGTGGCGGGGCAGGGCTTAACCTGGATGCATTGTACAATTCGTTAAGTAAAAGCGGGCAGAACGCGCAACACCTGCAGGAGCTGATACAAGGTGATTATGAGCAAAATGTGATCGATTATCGCTTCAGCCGCTCATTTGTTGGCAATATCACCAAATTAAATGGCGAGGACCTTACTGAGTTTATGCATCGCTACAGGCCAAGCTATTTTACGGTAACAAACGATACCGAATATGAATTTATCGTTTATATCCGGACGAGTTTGAGAAGATTCCTGAAATCAAGAAAATCCTATGCCTTGCCACCGTCACATCAAACTAATTCCGAATTAGATTCGCCTAAAGCTGTTTCAGAAGACTGATCCCGCCAATCGGAAGTGGCTTTGGGAATAGTGGTACAGGGGACAATAAACATGTATATTATCCTGTTATAGAAAAGGATTTTCTTTTAAAAACCAACGGGTTTTGCTTTAATTTGCATCACTATGTTAAAGACAGGTCTTGGACTATTGCTATTTACTTTTATTTTCTCGTCCGCCTTCGCACAAAAAACCGATACCTTAAAAGCAGACACTAACTTGCTCAACAAATATCGTCTTGAGCCGGCCCGCAACTCGCTTCCTAGCCACGTAAGACCTGTCCAGGTGACAGAACAATTAATACCTGTGGAGCTGCTCGATTACAAGGTAAGCTACTGGCATAAGAGTGTCGTATGGGGACTCAACTTTAACCAGGCGGCTTTTACCGGTAACTGGAGTGCCGGTGGGATAAGCTCGGTGGCATTGGGGACAAATTTCGATTTTAAAGCAGATTACAACAAAACGCCGCTCGACTATACGACGGAGACCAACCTCATCTATGGCATTGCTGCGAACAAGGGCCAGGGATCACGCAAAACAAACGACCGTATATTTTTAGATAACAAACTGGCAACGCGAATATCAAAACAGTGGTATTTTTTCGGATCGCTAAGTTTTGAATCTCAATTTACCGCAGGGTATACTTATACTGATGCCGCAGGTAACCCTGTGACGAAGGGACTTACCATTTCAAACTTTATGGCGCCAGGCTACCTGACCGAGTCCATCGGTTTTGAGTACAAGCCCAATAAATATTACGATATACGCTTGGGCACCGGCACGGCGAAACAGACCTTCGTAACCGATACTACTATTTACCACAACCTGCCGGAGAACTACGGTGTGAAACCCGGCCACACATTCTATAACCAGCTGGCATTCCAGGGGGTAGCAACAGTGGATAAGGACCTGATGAAAAATCTGCATTTGAACGCCCGTTACGCCATTTTTATCCCATATGTACAGCCATTTGCCTATACCACGCACCGCGTAGATGCTACCCTGACAGCAAAAGTTAATAAATTGATCAACGTTAGCATGAACGCCACACTGCTTTATGATAAGAATACCTCGCACGACCCTCAGGCCACTGAAGGGATATCAATGGGCGTAGCTTATACATTCCCGTGAAATTTACCTTAATAGGGATGCTTTGTCGTATTTTAGCGGAATATTTTTCTCTAAACCGAACAATAGCTATTCCTATATGACCCCCGAACAGTATGTTTATAAAACCAAACCTCCTTATGTTTATTTGGTGATTTATCTGTTGAGCGCAGGGTTTTTCTGTTTTATCGGGAGTTTGGTGATGCCAATGTTTAAGAACGCCGCCCACGCGCATGATCAGTCGTCGGAAATTATTACCGGGATCATTTTAGGAGGATTCCTCTTTTTTGTGTTGTGCAGTTTGTGGCTTATTCTCGCATTTAAGATATGCTACCTGACTTCAACAGAACTTGTGATCACCAGGCCGTTGCTTTCTTGGAAGCGGACAGTTTTATTCACCGAGATAGAGCGGACATTTCATAAGGACAACAAGATCGATATAAGCAGGAGTGCATTTACAAGAGATTGGGTGAAAGTAGGAGAAACTGTTAAGCTACAACTTAAAAGTGGCAGTATCATCAGGGTAAGCAGTATGGAGACCAGCGG
The DNA here is from genome assembly GCF_007971025.1 of Mucilaginibacter ginsenosidivorans. Classification (NCBI taxonomy): domain Bacteria; kingdom Pseudomonadati; phylum Bacteroidota; class Sphingobacteriia; order Sphingobacteriales; family Sphingobacteriaceae; genus Mucilaginibacter; species Mucilaginibacter ginsenosidivorans. The sequence continues at coordinate 781,146 of NZ_CP042436.1, forward strand.
TTATCAGACATTTATTAAAAAACTCGAAACTCAAATCCGAAAATCCAAATAAGCTTTACCCAAGTTTGATTGAGCAAATCACTTCAAAATCTTAACTTTGCACCCTTATTTTACTTGTAATAACAATGTTTGAAAATCTTTCAGATAAACTCGACAGGGCGTTCAAGGTCCTGAAGGGCCAGGGGACCATTACTGAGATAAACGTGGCTGAAACCATGAAGGAGATCCGCAAGGCCCTTCTGGATGCTGACGTTAACTATAAAACCGCCAAAACTTTTACCGATGATGTAAAGCAGAAAGCGCTTGGTCAAAATGTGCTGACTGCCATATCGCCGGGACAGTTGCTGACCAAGATCATGAACGACGAGCTGGCTGCCCTGATGGGTGGCAGCACCGCCGAATTGAATTTTCCGGCTACACCTACCGTTATCCTGATAGCAGGGTTGAACGGTGCAGGTAAAACCACTTTCAGTGGCAAGCTGGCTAATTTCCTGAAAACGCAAAAGAATAAAAAACCCTTACTGGTTGCCGGTGACGTTTACCGCCCTGCGGCCATTGAACAGCTAAAGGTTTTGGGTGAGCAAATAGGCATACCGGTTTATGCTAATTTGGAATCGAAAGATCCGATCGCGATAGCAAAAGAAGGTGTTGCCCTTGCCAAACAGCAGGGTAATAACGTTGTAATAGTAGATACAGCGGGTCGTTTGTCGGTAGATGAGGCCATGATGGTGGAGATAGAACAGGTAAAGGCAGCTGTTAACCCGCACGAGATATTGTTCGTGGTGGATTCCATGACAGGCCAGGATGCTGTTAATACCGCCAAAGTATTTAACGACAGGCTGGACTTTACCGGCGTGGTGCTGACTAAGCTTGATGGCGATACCCGTGGTGGTGCGGCGCTATCGATCAAGTCGGTGGTAGATAAGCCTATCAAATTCATTGGTACGGGTGAGAAGATGGAAGCACTTGATGTATTCCACCCGGATCGTATGGCTTCGCGTATCCTGGGTATGGGCGACGTAATATCGCTCGTTGAACGCGCGCAGCAGCAATTTGACGAGAAAGAGGCGGCCGAACTGCAAAAGAAGATCCGCAAGAATAAATTTGATTTTAACGACTTCTACAGCCAGATACAGCAGATCAAGAAAATGGGTAACATGAAGGACCTGATGGGCATGATACCAGGCGTTGGTAAAATGATGAAGAATGTTGAAGTTGATGATAATGCTTTCAAAAATATCGAGGCTATTATCCAGTCGATGACGCCATTTGAAAAGGAGAACCCGGATTCGATCAACCAAAGCCGCCGCAACCGGATCGCAAAAGGTTCGGGGACTGATATGCAGGAAGTGAATCGCCTGCTAAAGCAGTTTGAGGACATGCGTAAGGTGATGAAGCAGATGAGCAACCCTGCCGCTATGGCCAATATGATGCGAAGAATGCCGAAATAAGAAATATGCGAAAGTAACTCAAGAGCGGCGGCAGCCGCTTTTTTGTTCCCTAAATCATTTACCTTTGGCTACTCAATATTCCTTTATGCGCAAGCCGTTTTTATATCTCTTATATTTCTCGCTATTAATTTCGCTGCCTGTAAAAGCGCAGGTACCAGGTGCAACCATAGATGTGCAGCACTATGGTTACGCTATCCGGGTAAATGATCAGAATGATACGATATATGGCAGGGCCGAAGTGACCGTCAGGTTTTTGCAGGAGGCGGGATCGTTTAACCTCGACCTGACCAGGCCGGACAAAAGCGGGAAGGGGATGACAGTAACCAGTGTAATGGAAAAGAAAAACCAGCTGGAATTTAAGCAGGCTGAGCAGTCGTTAAACATTTTGTCGCCGGCGCGTGAGGGGAGCAAGCACACTTACATTATCACTTACCAGGGTATTCCGGCTGACGGGTTGATCATCGCAAAAAATAAGTTCGGGCATCGCGGCTTTTTCGGCGATAACTGGCCCGACCGCGCACATAACTGGATGCCTTGTGTGGACGATCCGGCTGATAAAGCAACGGTCGATTTCATTATAACGGCACCGGCTCACTACCAGGTTGTTGCAAATGGCGCAAAAGTAAGCGAAGTAAACCAACCCGGCGACCTGAAAGTTACGCACTGGAAGGAATCGGAGCCGCTTTCGACAAAAATTATGGTGATCGGCATAGCTGATTTTGCTATAGACCATGTTGCTGATATAGGAAAAGTACCTGTTTATAGTTATGTATACCCCGAAAACAAGGAGGTAGGTTTTGCCGGCTATGCTTATGCAAAAGAGATACTTCCCTTTTATGTACAAAAATTTGGACCCTATGCCTTTGAAAAATTAGCAAATGTGCAATCCAAAACAAGGTTCGGCGGCCTTGAAAACGCGGGCTGTATTTTTTATTACGAGAATTCCGTAGGCGATAGAAGCCTGGAGGAACTAATGGCCCATGAAATAGCGCACCAGTGGTTTGGCGATGCTGCCACAGAAAAAAGCTTTGTACACCTGTGGCTAAGCGAGGGCTTTGCGACTTATATGACCAATGTTTATCTTGAAAATAAATATGGTGAAGATATCTTAAAACAGAGGCTTATAGCCGACAGAAATGATGTTTTTGCGTTTGAAAAAACGCGGTTTACTCCAGTTGTTGATACAGCGGTAAAGGATGATTTTATGCAACTGTTAAACCCAAACAGTTATAAAAAAGGCGGGTGGGTGTTACACATGCTGCGCCGCAAACTAGGAGAGGAAAAGTTTTGGAAGAGCATACGTGAATACTATGAAAAGTATAATGGCAGTAATGCTAATACCGACGATTTTCAGGCGGTAATGCAAAAAGCCGGTGAACAGCCGCTGGAACAATTTTTTAAGCAATGGCTGTATACTCCAGGTCATCTTCAGCTGTCAGCTAAATGGAATTATGACTCTGCTGAAAAAATGGTGGAGATTGAAGTGGGGCAGGTACAAAGTAACCTTTACGAATTTACCCTTGAGTGCCAGATAGGTGACGAAGTGCATCAAATTGAAATAAAGAATAAGCTAACCACGGTGCAGATCCCGGTAAAGGGAACGCCAACCAATGTAATTTTCGACCCCAATGTAAACTTACTTGCCGAGATAAAGCTTGAGAAAGGGAATTGACGCCAATGGTGTATATTATTCTATTTTTATAACAGTTTATCATATTATGTTTGGCAAATAAACTTATTGCAGAATAATATACTTTTTCGCAAGGCGATACGTTTTATAATAAACAAGCCAAAACCACTATGAAGCTTAGCCCCAAAGCTTCGTAGCGATAAACCTCTAAACACGTATCGCTATGTTAAAGTCATGTCAGTCCATTTATGTATCGCTTTACAGGTGGACATTCAAAAATTTCGGCCAGGGTGATCAACCCCGTTTCAAATCGCTGTTCAACGTAAGCTTTTTGCTTATTATCGCCCTAACATGCCTGTTGCTGGTCATGCAGCTCATGCTGCGGTCGCAGATGATAACGGCTACACCGCTTACCGAAACCACGCTGGTATTCGGTGCAACATTTTTGCTGCTGATCAATCATTTCATGTTTTTAAACAATAAATGGTTCAAAAACATCAATGCGCGCATGCGTTTGCTTGGCAGGCACAACCCAAACACCTGGTCGGTTGTAGTACTTGTAAACGTGATCCTGATCTGTGGTTTTTTGATCTTTACTATCGGGTAAGCGCAATTGCGGAAACTTCCGGATTTCTGTAACTTACGCCGTATTAAACTTTGTCACGGTGTTAGTTAAAACTTTCGGCAGCGCAGTATTCGGTATACAGGCTATTACAATTACGGTAGAGGTAAATATTGCTGCCGGTACTAAGTACTTTATTGTCGGTTTGCCTGATAATGCTGTCAAGGAGAGTTATTTCCGTATCGAGTCGGCACTCAAAAATACAGGTTATCGTATGCCGCGCCAGCAGGTTGTAGTTAATATGGCGCCTGCCGATATCAAAAAGGAAGGTTCGGCCTATGATCTTACTATCGCTACCGCTGTGCTGGCCGCATCGGGACAGGTGGAAGCGAATGACCTGGACAAATACATCATCATGGGCGAGCTATCGCTCGACGGCAGCCTTCAGCCGATCAAAGGTGCATTGCCGATAGCTATACAAGCACGAAAAGATGGTTTCAAAGGATTTATATTACCTAAACAAAATGCACGCGAGGCGGCGATAGTTAACGATCTGGAAGTTTATGGAGTTGAAAATATAACCGAAGTGGCGCGGTTTTTCAATGGCGAAGGCCAACTTCAGCAAGAAATAGTAAATACCCGAGAGGAATTCTTTAACAGCCTCTGTAATTACGACAGCGATTTTAGCGAAGTAAAGGGACAAGAAAACATTAAACGTGCCCTGGAAATAGCCGCCGCCGGTGGGCATAACGTGATATTGATCGGTCCGCCGGGGGCAGGTAAGACGATGCTGGCGCGCAGGCTGCCATCGATATTGCCACCCCTGACCCTGTATGAATCGCTTGAGACTACCAAGATACATTCTGTGGCAGGTAAACTTTCTACTACAGATGCTTTGGTCACGATAAGACCGTTCCGCTCGCCGCACCATACTATCAGCGATGTTATTAAATAGTTGTTTCAGTTTTGTATGTTTGTTTTAATTCAATCCTTTCTGAATAAAGCATGTCACGCAAAAAAACGAATATAGAGTTACCTCTTCCCAATAAATTAGCGATATACATTCGCGTTTCCACACAACAACAAGCAAAAGAAGGCATTTCTGCTTTAGACCAAAAAATGCGGGGTGAAAAACTTGCCCGTGAATTAGGATGGGATTTTGAATTTTATGATGATTCAGGATTATCCGGAACTAAAGGAATTGAAGATCGACAAGGCTTGTTGAAAATGCTTAACGACATTGAAGATAGGAAAATCGGTGGAATGTATTCAGTAGATATAGATCGATGGAGCCGAGATTCTAACTATGAAGAGCCTCAGTATATAATAACTAAATTAAAGGAGGCTGGCATAAAGATATATTTCCCAGGAGGTGAGTTTAATTTAAGCGACCCAAACATTGAATTGATGGGGCGAATTAAGGGTGTTTTTGCATCTTATGAAAGTTTACAAACGAAAGCTCGCGTAAAACGTGGACTTGAAAGAAGCATGTCGGAGGGAAAGAATGCTGGAGGCGGGGCCATGGTTGCCTATGGATATGACAGGATTGATAAAGTCTTACATATAAACGAAAAGGAAGCTACAGTCATTAAAAACATTTTTGAGTTGTATATCGGTGGCATGGGTTCATTCGCTATTGCAGGATACTTAAATGACAGGGGTATACCGACTAAAAGGAATACCACGGCTTCCGGCCAAATGAGAATTGGGAAAAAAAGAATAGTTACTATAGAGGATGGAGCAATTATTGAAGATAAGCAAGTAAAACAACCTAAAGAATTTAAATGGAGAGATAGCGTTGTAATGAGCATCCTTAAAAACCCGATATACAAGGGAGAGAAGCGGTTTAATGACCAAAAAATCCCTTGCCCTATCATCATAGAACCCAATATATTCGATAGCGTGCAACTGTTATTTGCGGAACGAAAAAAATTCAAATCACCACCTAACTCAAATGACCCCAATCGGATAACGAAAAATAAGTTTCTTTTAAAAGGTTTACTTGTCTGCGGTAGGTGTTTTAAGTCTTTTTACGGTAAGCTTAGAGCAGATCTAAAAGACAAGGCTTATGTGTGTCTAAGTCAGAAATACAAAAATGAATGGTGCGGAAATAAAGGAGTAGATATAGATTTTCTAAATAATTTGGTTTGGAATGAATGCTTAAATATTGAACAAGCCATAGTTAAGCACTTTGAACGATTTGAAGAAGAAAATAGCTATAATGGAAATTCAAGTATAAAGGACAACTTAGCAGATGTTGAGTTTGCGAATAAAAGTTTAGACGAAATTCAAAAATCAAAACTGAAGTTATTGAGAAATTTTAATGAGGAAAGAATCAGCGAATCAGACTTTAAATTACTTAACAGTGAATATGATAACGAAATTATAATTTATGAAGATAAAAAGGCGACCGCAGAAAAAGCACTTTCCGTTTACAGAAGTAAGGATAAATTAATAGCTCACGTAAAAAATTACCTTAAACTTATCGAACCGGAAACAGCAACGTTTGAACAAAAGCAAAGCTTTATTAGAGCGTTTATAAAACGTATAATATTAGACAGGGGCTTATTTTGGACAAACTATAGATATCCGGAAGCGCATCGTATCATTATCGAATATAAATTCGATGAATTAACAGGTTTAAAGATGACCAATAAGGTCGAGGTCGGTTATAAACCAAATGGACATAGGTCCGGGGAGATAACTCACGAAGTTAATCTATCGCAACATTTATGGTTAGGGGATGAGCAAACAACAGGTTCTCGTTTTTTAGATAATATCGAGCATAAATATTGAATACTCAATTGATACTTCCTGTAAAAAACAGGAAGTAATTTAAACCGTCATTAATGTTTTAACTTTCAAAGTGGTTTTAGTAGAAACACCAACGATTTTACTTACTTCGCGAATAGTTAAACCTTTTCTTAGACCTTTTGCAATTTCTTTTGATTTTGGTTTTTCTAAAAATGCTTTCTGATTCTCAGATGATCCAGATGGCCGCCCCAGTTTACCACCCCGTTGCACATATACCGCTCTACCAACTAATGTGCGTTCACGTATGTTCTCCAGCTCCATACTGTAAATTGATGACATCAGCGACGACACCATATTCCACAGAGGGTTCTTTACACCGTTAGGTCTTGATTGAAGCCCAACATTCCGGATAACAACATTTACTTCTTTTTCTTCTAACCAAGCTAAAACCGAAACCAAATCTCCAGTTGAACGTCCCAGTCTTGAAAATTCTTCAACAACTAATTCTTTCACCTGTCCGCTTTCAATCATCCGAGCCAACTTACCTCCATTCTCACGATTTTTAAACGCCACGCTTCCTGACACTTTATCCAGTAAAATTAAATCGTAATTATCATTATCTGCGGTGAAACGATTACCTGATTGGCTAATTGTCGAAACTCTATTGTATTTAACTCTCATCTGTAGTATTTTATATCTGACAATAAAAATACGGCAGGAACCCATGTTTCACCCCATATTTGGGCGGAATGTGGGGAAGTTTTCTGTGGTCAATTTAACCATGAATAAAATTACTACCTGAGATAAATAGGAATAGGTGGTTTTCCTTTAGTCATTATCGGGATTGATTGGTAGCCTTCTTTTTGGTTGTGAAGAAAAAAGCTAACAAGGTTCCAAAAAACACCCCCAATACACTTTCAATTGTGGCGTATTTGGCATTGTCTTTTGGGTCTTTGCTTGTAATCCATAAAATCAACACTACAGTGATAAGGATAATGACTACCAACCCGCAAAGAAACTTTAGGATAACATTTGTCAATCCATCATATACTTCTACTGTTTTTTTGTCTAAAGCCATTACAATAGCGACTGATAATAAATTATAGTTTTAACATCTGATTTTGAAAATTCATATTTATCAATCTCAAGCTGTTGACAATTAACACAAGTTATCGTTTCTGGGATTTCTGAGGGATTATCGATAGTCTGTATTATTCTTCCATCATTAGGGCATACTATACCTATTCGCCTTCTAAATATTCCTTCCTTGACAGCTAACTCACAAAAAAACTTAGCTGCCCAAAAAGGCATATTGTAAAAGCTACGAACATTCTCGACGTAAATTCTATCTGGGTTAGTATGTTCCAGGACGTTTATGCGTTTCTCCAAGAACCTCCCAATAAACGACTTTTCAATTATTTGATAGAATCTTTGAAATGACATTTTCGATCTGATTTTGAGTTTCTGGATAAGTGGCAAAATTCAAGGTGCCGTTTGATGGGTCAGCAGTGAAATGTTTGGGAAAATCGTCATCATCCCCTTTGTATTTGAATACTGTTTTGTTTAACGGCGATCTCATCAAATTTTGATATACATCTGGATATTGTTCCTTTAAAGTATATTCTTCATCCATTGACTCAGTTGTTGTAGATCTATCTTTCTTCCACTTTGCAAATTTTGAATCAATAAGATTATGTTCCCAAAGATGTTTTACCCCTCTATTAACATCATTTTGATTTACAATATTCTGATTATTCCAATAATTTAATAGCTGGTCTATAATGAAATCTTCTGAATTTTCCTTTTTAACATCAATTACTCTCTGATTTGCTGGAAAATATGAACTAATGTTCTTTTCCATTATAGTCGTTTGAATAATTAAATCGTGATTTTTTACGTAGACTGTAACCGGCTGTATAAATTTAATTGTAGCGTCTTCATAATCAACCGCTTTAATTACTACATTAAAATCAACGAGTGGTAATAATTTAAAACGGTAACCGCCGTCCGTTATTGTTTCATTAACTATTTCAAATGGAAAATCAAGTCTATTAAATGTATTGATGTTAAACTGTTGATTCAAGCGATATAAGAATATATGTTGTTTTGTATGATTATGATTGCTATATGCAAAAGCTTTTATAGCTGCCTCTGTATTATTTGCAACAATTTCATCAATCATGTCAGCTTGACCGCTATTTTCAGGATCAAAATACTCTTTAACAACTTTTACTGGGTATAATTTTAATAATCTACGTAGGAGATTTCTTGTATCGTTCATGAAAAAAGGTTTGGTTCGCGTTTGGTTATATGTGGAGTTTTAAATTATTGAACCCTATTGTCAAAGTTAATAATATTTATTTTCATTACAAATCACTGATTTATAAGCTTCAAAATATCATTTACACACCTTTCCGTATTTCTTTTTACATCCTTTTCCCAAAACCGCAAAACCGTATAACCCATTGTTTCTAATATTTTATTATGTGATTTATCTCGCTGCATATTTCGCTCAATTTTAGGAATCCAAAAATCTCTATTAGTTTTTAGCTTTTGTTTTTTATTATCCCAATCGTAACCATGCCAAAATTCTCCATCGATAAATATAGCCAGTCTGTTTTTCCTTATTAGTATATCTGGTTTACCCGGGAATGTGGGGACATTTTTCCTATACCTTATTCCTTGACTCCATAGGGCTTTTCTTAATAATAGTTCTGCAACAGAGTTTGTTGACCGTATTTTTGACATCAAAGCACTACGCTGTGGTGTTGTTTCAAAACCATTAGAAGCTTTAAATCTTGGTCCTTTTATAATTTCGTATGGATTTGATTCCGACATCAGTTTACTTTTTGTTGACCATTTTCAATACAATAAACAAAACCATGAAGTAGTATATTTGTGTTTTACTATAATCGTTCAATGGTATCAGTAGTTAGTTTATTTAGTGGATGTGGTGGTCTGGACTTGGGTTTTCATGACGATTTTTTTAAGTTAAAAGCTGCTTATGATAATGATGCAGCAGCGGTTAAATGCTTGCAATTTAATTTAAAGGTTCCATCAAAAGTTTTAGATGTTACATCTGAAGACTTCAATATTGAATTAGGGAGACTTAAAACAGCCGATATAGTATTGGGAGGTTTCCCCTGTCAAGGTTTCTCAAAAGCCGGGCCCAAAAACAATGATGATCCACGAAATCAACTTTATTTGGCGATGTTAAAAGCAGTGGATCAACTCAACCCTGCGATTTTTATTGGTGAAAATGTAGACGGCTTGGCTCAAAATTTCAACGGTAGCTTTGTCGATAAAATTATAGCCGACTTTGGTGCAATTGGTTACAATGTTGAATATCGAATTTTAAATGCCGTTAATTATGGTGTTCCACAATTCAGGAGGAGAATTATTTTCATAGGGACCCGTAAATCATATACGCAGAAGTTTTCTTGGCCAAATCCAAGTCATTATGGAATAACGCGCAATGGTGAATTTAAAACGGAATGGGATGTTACTGAGCACTCAGACCTGTTTAACCAAACTACATTAAAACCTGCTAAAACAATAAAAGCAGCGATAGAAGACTTATTAGAAAAGGATGAAAGTTTTCCCGACCATAAGGTTACTGAAAAATTAAAAAAGAATGATTTACTAATTGTTCAATCAATAAAACAAGGTCAAAAACTTTGTAATGTGCGATTTTCGGATACTTCTGTTTATACATGGCAAATTCCATCAGTTTTTGGAGAAACGACAGAACGCGAAAGAAAAATACTTGAAACTATAGGTAAAAACCGTCGAAAGAAAATATATGGGGACATTCCCAATGGAAATCCTTTATCAATCGAGGTGATTAGCGACTTAACGACCCTTGACATAAGCAAAAAAGAACTGGATGTATTAGTCACAAAAAAATATTTGCGAACCTGGGATAGCAAATACGACTTAACAGGAGCCATGTTCTGCTCCGGCCTTTACAAAAGACCATCTTGGAATGAACCGAGTCCAACTGTTCTTACTGTTTTCCATAGCCCAAGATATTTAGCTCATCCATTGAAGGTTAGACCATTTACAATAAGAGAATGTGCAAGGCTACAATCCTTTCCCGATGATTTTAAATTTTTAGAAAGTGGCATATCTGTAGAAGATTCGTATAGATTAATAGGAAATGCGGTTCCTCCATTGTTAGCAAAGAGCTTATCAAACTCTGTTAAAGAATATTTTACGAACCTTAAAAATAAACATGAAACTCACCTTACCACAGTTGCCCTTTAGTGAAAAGCTTGAAGAATTTGATTTTTGGATTACTCCCGCACTTGGTGAGATAAGATCGTCTGAGCGTTACAAAGAAGTTCAGGATTCACTTTGCTCATTGATCGAAATCATAGGATCGAAAATTAATTACTTCGCATCTATTACTGACATCAATTCTGAAAAAATCGCAGACGCAATAATTACTCATACCGATAGTCTTGCTATTAAAGAAAAACTTGGCATTGTAGAAGCATTAGCAACTTTTCTATTTCTTGTAACAGGAAAAACTGATAATAATAGCAAGTGCCAATTTCCAATTTTTTTGAGAGATGTAGCACGTGTATCAGGATATCCTAAAGTGACGGGCTCCAAAACAGCCAAGGTATTATCAGAAGTGGATATTCCGAGAGAAATTAAAAGCGATAAAATCGCTAAATTATTCTGTGAGCTTTCTGATTTTCCTAAAAAACAATATGAGTTTCTGACACAATATATAGATTTTATATTAAACGGGGATCAATTTATCAAATCGTTGTGGACTACTGGTAATACGTATTTCGCAATGAAAAAACTTGGTTATGAAAAAGATTTTTTGCAACCGATGATTATCTTTCAAGTTCGCGGATCTGTAAGCGCCTCTGGTGGCCACGAGCCGGAGGACTTATTACGTCAACGAATGCAAGAATGGGGACTAAAGCCCAATATTGATTTTAATAACACCGATATAATTATAATTGAATTACCTACAGAGGGCGAAAATGCCAAAAACATATTAGTAGCAGAGGCAGTAACTAAAGAAGTTGAGGCCTCAGCTAAGTTAGCAGAGGTAACCGTTGAAGTTTCAACCGAGGATACCGCGGAAACAGTTATCGAGAAAGTTGAAGATACTATCAAAAACAAAACTCGTGCATACGATTTTGTTCTCCCTTATAAGGTTGAGGGCTGGGATCAAAAAATATTCATTCAATGCCAATTCTATGCTGGTGATAGCGGTAGTGTAAGTCATAAAAACGTAGACCAAACCCGAACTTCTCGTGAATATGTAAAGACAAAAAGAGGAAATCCTATCTTTCTTGAATACATTGATGGCGCTGGATATTTCAGTTCCTTGTGGGGGGATTTAAAAAAGATATTAGCCATGGCTGATACCGATGATTTTTTTCAAGTAAGGACTGCGGTTATTAAGCTAAGGGGTAAACTCCAATCATTGGGCTATCTTACACCTTTAGAAGTAATCCATGCCTGGGCGCTTAATGAGGCTCAGTTGGACAAAACAAAGCAACATTTGCTAAAAGAGGGCTATGTTGAAAAGGAAATTGAACGTGTATTACAATACGAAGTATTTACAATTGATGGTAACGATTTAAAAATAGATAACTCGATGATAGAATTAAGCAGACGGTATTTGTTATTAGATTTTATCGCTGTAAAAGGGAAAAAATTTACCGATTACAGCACAATGAAAGGAGTGCTTTTAGTTCCTGCATTTGGGAAATATTTCGGTGTGCGCATCGAAGAACTTGTGGATGGTGTTATTCCTATGGCTGGATTATTTAAAAACGAATGGAAAGATACTGGAATAATTTTCAAGGACATTCAATTTTTAGCAGACAAAGGCTGGATAGCACAGCGTTAAATAAAAAAAGACTGGGTAATTACTCAGTCTTTTTGTTTTACAGACAATACTTTGAATAAATGTGATCAATAATGCTTTTTCAAGTGTTTTGCTAAAGCCTCATTAAAAATAGAACGTCTTTTATTTATTTGTTTATAAATTCTACGGTCGCCAGTTAATCGTTGCGCACGATTTACATAAGATATATAGTTACTCTTCTTTACATCTTTTTCGGTTTCAGCCTTAGGTTTTAATTCAACCGATTTATAATTAAATCCACCATCACGATTTTTCACCAACCTTTTGACCTTAAAAAGCGTATCACGATTTGAATCTAAATCCAAACGCTTATATAACTTTATCAATCTACCTTTGAAAACTACTGGTTGGGATTTGCTCACTAATGCTATATGTTTTGCTCGACTAGCTTTCCGTTTGACCGAGTAAATTATTCTTCTATAAAATTTCCCAATATTAGCCGATTTTATTAGCGTCTTATTTCCATAAAACTCAAATCCCAAATAACTAAGTGGTTTTTCAATTTTACACTGGTCTTTTAATAATTGAATAGAAACAATTCTTGACTTATTAGGACTGATTTGAAAGGGTTTGAACAAATAAATCTCAGTTTTTTCTATACTGATTGATACAAGACTTTTCTCTATTTCTGATATAATAAATTTCTTGATGCAATCTGATTGGTTTGGTTTACAAACTATCAAAATATCATCTGAATAACGTCTGTAATAACCGCCATGCTCTTCAACAACGTAGTCAAAAACTTTCTTATCAAATTCAAGAAGGTAAAGATTAGCTAAAATAGCACTAAGGGGAAGGCCTTGAGGGATGCCAACGGGAACACCATTTTTCACAAACTGTCTTTTATAGACTTTTATCTCTTTTGATTTGATAGCTTCCCTAAAGGCCTTTTCATTTTCAAAAAAAGCCTCTATACCATGCTCTTTTCTAATTTTCGCCAACATTCGCTCATCAAACCCTGCCCTTTTTCCATTAGTAGATTTCTTTAATCTAAGTTCGTCTCTCAGAATATATTTAAATTGTGTGGAAGCTTTAAATACATTATAATGATCTTTAGGCAGGCGGTCTTTATCTAAAAGCTTGCACCAGGCTCTTTTTAACTTTTCATGATTAAGCTCGCTAAAGAAGCTTTTAATGTCAAACATTAAAACAACACATTCAGAACAGGCTCGCTTTTCAATTTCACTAAATGCTTCTTTTGCAAAATTTATAGTGCTCTTACCTATTTCAGCGTTATCTTCCGTAGCTACTTTTCTGTAGGCTGTTATGCAATCCGATAATTCGTCAATTGATTTTAGCTTTTTTTCATACAACTCCAAAAGGCGATGTCCGTAATAGCCAAATATTAAAGCATCAATATGGGTAGCGTAATGTAGTGGTCGAAGCTTCGCTGTTTGTTTGTAAACGCCCTTGTGGTAATAGTTATGTCCTCTTTTTGTAGGATTTTCGGGATGTTTTTTGAATTTTCTTTCTTTAATGGTTGAGTGAATTAAAGGAAAAAATGCATGGTTACCTACATATTTTTCGCTTTTAACCTTGGAAATAATCTCCCGTTCTTTTTTGTTAACGTTGATTTTAGGTGTTATGTGAAGATAACCACGATTTTTCAGCCATTTCGGCTTTTCAATAATTAAGTCCTGCTCCCTTGGTGTATCGGATTTTTCGTTTACAAACATAATACTCTTGCGATAAGGCCATTACCCAGTTTTGAGTCACACCGTAATTGTCCAATAAGATATATAAATCAGTGGTTAAACATACCAAACCAGTAATGATGTTGATAGTTCAAACAATAATGTGTATATTAGAGGCTTACACGGTAAGCACCCATAAGATGATGTTCCTACATCCAATACTACTGGCTCTGCACTGTGCAGAGGTAGTAGGCAAGGTAATATCTGGTCTCATAGATGGTTTCCAATGCAATCTCTTCCCTGTTACCCTATTTCAGATAACAGTAAGTCCACTTTTACATGAACTTTCCGGCCCATACTAATTGTCTGTAATCCTCAAGGTTGCAGGACTTATACAAATATAAGTATTGTTAAAATATTTATAGTATGTTTAATTATGGATACCGAAGTAATTAACCTGGGTGACATTATAACCCTAACCTCACACGCATATTTAAACGATTTAACCTCTATAGTTATAAGCGGAGAGCCGCAATTTTTACCTCCGCTATTTGCTGTAGTTGAAATTTACAAAGTGCAAGGTGAAGAAGGTAGTCCTGATTCATTTGAATATAAATGTATTTGGTTCGCAACTAAACTACAGACATTTGAATATGTAAGATTTAAGCATATCTATGTTAGAAAGTTAACAGTTGATAACTCAAATTTACTTGTTGACGAATTACAGCCTGGAGCCATGGTCACTTTAAAGACAATGGACTATGAATTATCTAAAAGGAAAGCCTCACTAAGTTTGGAAGATAATACTTTGCATAGTGGAGCAAGTAATACCACTATCAATGCATTACTTACCCATTTATCTCCAGTAATGCATGTCCTAAGCATTAAGGACCATAAATCGAAGCATCCCAAAAACAAGATTGAACATGAGGAACCTGAGCAAGCGGAAATTAGACATCCATCGAAAGATGTGATGTGTTTTTGGTATAATTCTCTAAAAGAAAAATTCTCAGAAATAGTCATTCCTATTGAAGCTTTAAAGCTTGTAAACCCAATAAATCCAACGTTATTAGACTTAATAAATGAGGTAATTAACTCTGCTTTTTGTTTAAGGGTTATCAATCAAGAGCAAATATATCTTGTTAAGCCCAAATTGATAACGTATCGGAGTGGCTACTATTTTTTAAGAGGTTATGATTATGTTTTAAACCGCATTACTGAACTTTCAATTGATAATAATAGCAAATATGAAAAAATTGAAAAGTTTGTATTACACTCTGCGCCTGAGTTTAATTTGGAACAAGACCCAAACTCGTTATCAAAAGATGCAGCACTGGTTGATATAGAGAAAAAAATATCCAATGCTAGCACTAATCATAACTACATTCGGATTAAGTATAAAAACAGAAATGATATTCTTTCCATTCGGACGATTAAAGAATATAAAATCTTATTAGGACGAGAGGATGGCGCAGATTACAAGTATCTTCAAGGGTTTTGTTGTTTAAGAATGGCTGAACGAGTGTTCAGATTGGATCGCATCGATAATGTAGAGGAATTAGATCTAAAATTTGAATGAGAGAATTATCGGTGGCAACTATTTTTAGTGAAATACATTAATAATAAATTATATGTTAACATATAACGAGCTTATTGAATTAAAGAAAAAGCTGGCTAATGAAGAGGTTACGTTAGAATATGCAAAAGAATCATGTTGGAAAGATTTTCAAGAAGGGGCAAGGGCATGGCATACAAATGATTGGAAAAAGAGACGAAGTGAAGTCCTTAAAGACAAATGCGAGATATGTGACAGCAAAGAAACTTTAACATTACAACATCTTTCTCACACCCTAAAATATAATGACTACGAAAGAGAAGTAACAAAAAGGTATACTGAAACTTTCATAGGCTCTAACAGTATTGTTGATAAATTTGAATTTAGTGAACACGTAATAAAAGACTATGATTATGTCCCTATTCCTTTGTGCCCAAATTGTGAAGATAACCGACCTAATAAAAGAGTAAGAAAACTTCCACAATACCTTTGCGCAGTATGCCGACACGAATTTGATAAACCTGTTTATAAATCAGTGGAGGAACTCATCGCTATTTTTTATGAAAATGAAGACGCTATTGAGGTTCGTGACAAGTGTTTTATTTCAAAAGATAAATGGAAAAACAAGCTTAATTTATCCAATATTAAGTATTGGTTTCAAAGAAATATGGCAAAAACCAAAGACAATGAGACAATTGGCAAAGAGGCATTTTTACTTTATTTAGATGATAACATCAAATATCTTTCCTTCTCTGATACAATAACTGCTTGTAAAAAATGTGCATTTAGTTATGATATAAAGAATATGGAATTATGTCCAAAATGTAAAGAGCATTACAAAGGCATTCAATATGCAACTTGTATTCAATGCTTACCAGAAGACAGGCGAAAAGCGGCATTAGAAACGATTGAATTTGGAAAGGAAATGCACGCTATACATAAAAAACTTGGAATTGACTGAACAACAATAAATTAACACATGGGCAAATCAGATGAAATTGATTGACTTTAAAAATATATCAATATCATAGCCTATTCAAAAACGCATGTAAACTGCATTATTCCATAATCAATCCATTGTTTCAATTAAACTTTTTTCATTTCAATATATAATAAAGTAACCCGGTTAAATCGGGTCAAAAACTAATTATATGGGAATGAAGAAAAGAAACATTGAAACTGACTTTATCCAATTTATCATTGATAAATATTCTGCTAACCCCGGTGCCACAGCTTCTAAGGACGATGATAGAAAGTCTTCGGACGACCAGTCCAATGATGAAGACGATACCGACCAAGAGGTGGTTGAGAAGCTCTTATTAGAGTATAAAAAAATCAAAGACAAGTATGAGTATTATAGCTTACAAAGTAAAAGAGGGTGAGCATCATTACTACGACTTTTCCACTATCAAAGATTTGCTAAATATGGATAGGTCAAAGCTACAACGTGATTTGAGGAGAATTGCTAAGGCAGACTTTATCAAATACAAAAACCAACACCTATATAAACAAGAAGTGCTTTTTATTTTAATGGAAGAACAATTGATGAAAGGTTTGGATAAAATCGAATCATCATTAAATGAACATTCATAAAATACAAATGCTTAATGACAGGATTAGGACCAATAGGAAAAAGCTAACCATTGAACAGGACTCTAAAAAACGTCAAATCAGGATGCTACAAATTTGGATTGACCAATATCAAATCAGAATGGAACGTTTGAAGAACTAACAAGAAACAACATCGTGTAAATTAAAGGAAGTCTATACTGGTAAATGGTATAGACTTTTTTGTTGCGGTGAGTATCTATATATCTCTATCATTAATACTCTTGCTCACTTTTTTAAATTCTTTAAACAAAGGTGAAGAACCATCCTATAACTGGGTAAAGTGACTATACACTTCAATATATAGACTATAAAAAATTATAAAATGGATGATAATAACATTGCCAAAGGAATTTAAAGAGGCTATTAATGAAATGCCCTTTAACCTCACCGTTAAAAGGAATGCTTTAAAAATATACGCTGCATTACTCACTAAAAAACACTTAGAAAACTCGCTTGGTTATTTCCCGGTGTCAAGTGCCTATCTCGCATCTATAAATAAGCGATACTATAAAATCATGGAATATTTTATAGAAAAGAAACTCATTGATTATTATAAAAAAGCTTACACTGATGAAAACGATATTTTCAATACCGTTTATCGAAAAGCATATAACAAAGAACTGGGCATAACAGCCAAATACCGGTTTCTCGTAAATGTTGAAGCCGGCGACGAAATTAACGTTGATATGATTACCAATAGAACTTACAGGTGGTATGAAATTATTGAGAAAAGTTTAGAGGAAACAACGTTCCCAATTAAAATTAAACGAGATAGCTATGGCAGGCGTGTGCACCACACGGCTATCAAGAATTACAAAACAGACTTTAAAGGTTATTATACCATAGATGCCGTTTGTTCGCAACCCCGGTTGCTTTATAACCACCTTAAAGAAAAAGGAATTGTTGACCCAGAGTATAACCGAATATTTGAAAGCAATTTAGATTTCTATATGGAGGTTGCATCCAGGTTAAACTTTCAGGGTTCCAACCAAGATAAGCGTAACGAAGCTAAAGATTTGTTTATGCACTGGATTAATGGCCATGGCTATGTTCCAAACTTTGAGATACACAACCTTTTTAGAACGGTATCTCTTTATCTTAAAGGAATTAAACGTGGAAATTATAAGAACAGCGGATCATTATTACAGCGTATAGAAAGTAAAATTTGGATAGACGGCATATTGAATAATATACCGTGTGATTTCGCAATACCGATACATGATTGTGTGATTGTCAAAGAACAGGATGCCGATATGGTGTTAAATTATTGCAAGCACCAATACCCAAATATCAAGTTCAAAAAAGAACTAATAAAATAAAATGAGAATGAAAATGTTTAAGAAAGCAAGGAAACAAACGTTACAAGACCTGATTACTTGTAATCAGAATGTAGCAGACCCAATAGAAAAGTTTTGGACAGAAATGGAGATAGTTAACTATCCCGTTAGATTGCACACTTTTATTAAAAGGAAAGACGACTACCTATTTATTACGAAAATAGCACCATCCATTAAAGCGCCGTTTATGGTGGACGGATATAGTGTGAGCACTCAGCAATTCAGACACTATATCATTTCCGAGATACTCGGGTCAGATTATTAAACCGTTTGATTTGGGTGGTTCTAAGAAATCCGTTTTGTTCGGTTGATACATTGTAAGGCTTCAGTCTAAAAAGTGTCTTATAACCACCCGAATCACTTTAAACTTAGTAACTGGCTACAATAACCACTCGATTGTTTCTTGGAAAAAATAAATCTCAAAACAAAAAGGCTCCTGTAGTTATACAGAAGCCTTTTTACAATATAGGTTGGGGTGATTGATGTCTAATTCTTTAATTGTTAAGCGTAAAGCCGGGGTCGCCGTTGCCTACAAAGGTAATGTCGTCAATATTACCTCTGTTGCCATTTGTTGGCTGCACAATCTTGAAACGAACTTTGGCAGACGTTGTGATTTTAAAGGTGGCAGTATAAAATCCGGTGTCCGCATTCCCCGTAGTAATTTCGTTGCTTAATTGGCTCCAAGTGTTACCGCCATCAGTGGACATCATCACTTGATGAGGCATGCCAAGAGAATATTTAAAGCTAAACTGATTAAGGCCGCTAACATCAAACATCATTGTTATCCAGCATAGACCAAAGTTCATTCGTGCAGAGGCCTTGCCATTTATTATGTCTTTGTCCGTCCTTCCGATAAGGGCTTCATCAAAATACCATACACCGGAAGAAAGCGTAACATTCGCTGGGGCATAAGCATCTTTTGTGCCTTTCTCAAAAGTTTCTGTCAACGAATATGATTTGGGTTGTGTGGGGTTTACTGGTGTAGTTGTTGTGTCTGTTGGATTGGTCTTTGTTGTGGTTGGGGGATTGTTTTGGGTAGGTGTGCCGGTGCCGTCTTTTTTACAGCCAATAGCAATTAAAAAAAATGGAATAAAGATTAAGGTTAGCTTTTTCATGATTTTAAAAATTTAACCAAACATAAAATATCTAAACGACTTGTCAATCATACGGATGACATTATTTACCCACATCATGGCTATCATTGAAGTTCATGCCAGCCAAAAGAAAGGAAGAAAATGTAGAAGCAGAAAGGGAACTCCTGATAAAATTAGGAGCGAAGTTTAAGCTGGTGCGTGAAGAAAAGAAACTGTCATTAGAAAAGTTGGGAAAGATCATCGGAAAAGACAGGCAATCAATTCATCGCTTTGAGAGGGGGGAGTTTAACCCCTCATATCTCTATTTAGTAGAACTGTGCAAAGGATTGGAGATAAATATTGGGGAGATACTAAAGGAGGCGAATAACGAAACTTTATAGCCTACCGAAAACTCCCATCGTTAGATGGAAGTTTATTTTATCCGGTATTGATAATTACTAAATTTTGGTTAGCAGATAGCCACCATCAACTTTAGATATAGAAAGAGTTTTAACTTCTTTACCTTTTGAATACTTAGCATAGTAGTAAGCTGGGATTGAGGTTCGCAAGGTAAATTCCTCCTGGGTTATTAAAAGTCCTTCACCTTTCTTAAGTGCCTCTATTTCGGCGGCAAACAGCACGGGCTTGTTAACGCCTGTTCTCTTGGTTGCTAAGATTGCTTTTACGTCTTCTTTTGATTTTACTACTGGCATGATTGAATGTTTTTAATTATTAATGTTTAGGCTATTATGAGGAGTTTTCCGTCAATGGCGGAATCCAAGGGTGAAAAAGTTCCCCACATTTTTAAAATTTACTATTTTTAAATATTCAAAGCCACAACCTTGTGGCTATTGTGATAAGGTTTAGGTTGATACCCCGAAGCAGCGAGTGTTTTCGGGGTATTGTTTTATGCAGCCATTTGGAATATTTCAGTCATACATCCGTCCGATTTTTCCTGAATAGCCTTATTGATGTCAAGTGTGCTTAGGGCAAAATTTTCTTTATTTAATTCGTAGCCAATATACTTTCTTCCCAATAGTAAAGCCACGCGCCCTGTGGTGCCTGACCCAGAGAATGGATCGAGAACAACGTCACCCGGTTTAGATGTTGTAAGTATTGGAAGAACTGGTAAATAATCGGGAAACAATGCGGGATGATCTACCGTGTTATCCAGTTGCTGCAATTCTTTTTGACGAGCGGAGGCATTATTGCCAACTATAACGTCATGCACTTTTTGCTCCTCAATGAAATCCTTAAATTTTTTATAAGGCTTGGTTAACAGCCATTTACCATCTTTTTTATTGCCATCGTCTTTTACATCTCTATAACCGGGCCCTTTAACCAGTTTGATAGGATTGTTATGCCAAATCTTAAATTCTTGATAGAAATAGTTATCAGGGTCTTTAACCAAATGAAATATCTTCTCATAAGACGTGTGCAACTTGTTAGTTAAAGATTGTGGTATAGGGTTTTTCTTTTTCCAAATGATTTCGTTAACCAAATACCACCCTTGTTCCTGGCAAAGTGTTAACAGTAATTTAGTTGGTATCAATAGGGCTTGTCTATCCTTGTAGGTTTCGCCGATATTTAAGAAGAAAGAACCGCTTTGCTTTAATATCCTGCGAACATCCTTTAAATGGCTTACAAGGTTAACGATAAACTCTTCAGGGGTTGATTCCAAACCCAGCTCCGGAATGCCATCAACACCGTTTCCGTAATTCCGTAAGCCGTAATATGGCACTGAGGTCATTACGACCTGAACACTCTTGTCCTCAACCTCATTCATGTTTAGACATGACTTATTAAACAACTTTACACTTTCTTCAATCAAGC
The DNA here is from genome assembly GCF_007971025.1 of Mucilaginibacter ginsenosidivorans. Taxonomy (NCBI): domain Bacteria; kingdom Pseudomonadati; phylum Bacteroidota; class Sphingobacteriia; order Sphingobacteriales; family Sphingobacteriaceae; genus Mucilaginibacter; species Mucilaginibacter ginsenosidivorans. The sequence continues at coordinate 802,485 of NZ_CP042436.1, forward strand.
TATCTTTATAAAATGGTGTAACAATGTTGCAGCTCTCATTCTTTAATTTTCGGTAATTCTTTACAAGTTTATCGCCAACGCTAAATGACATTTCGCCACTTCTGACCTTATCTAAAATTCTTAGCTCTTTATGTTCTTCGGCTTCTTTTTCAAATTCTATGACATTACTAAGCTGACGGAAGGATGAACCTGATAAACCTATCATTTTACCTGCACCTTCAAATCTGTCTTTCCCTTTTACATTGAAAGTATCAGTTGTGTTATTGCTTTTTAAATCATTTCGTTGTCCCTGTCTTTTAATTAACAGAGGTAACAGTATCTCAGCTTCTTTAACAAGCTCTTCCTTTGTCTTCGTCCTTTGCTGATTATGGCAAACAATATTTAAGGCATCGTCCTTACCGTTATCATGAATAACGATTGCATCTAATTCGGCTATGCTATCAATTTGATTTATTGCCATCCATCTTCGGCCTCCTGACAATATTTGATTATTATGATTAATAATGACCGGCTCTCGTTGTCCTACCTCTTTAATTGTTATCGCTAAATCCTCAACGGCCGACACATCACTATATGTGTAAATGTTAGCTAATAATGGATGCAGTGACAATAACTCTTTTCTAATTTTAATTACTTGCGCGTTTGCTTGAACGTATTTTTTTTCCATTGTTTTTAAAGTTGTGGCAAGCGACTTCCTTTTATTTACACGAAGTTTTACCTGATTAAAAAAATAGAAGTAGGGTTTTGCGAGGGTTCTTCTTTGTCCTCGGAATCAGCAATTAAATAGCGCTCTTTAATTGTTGATTAGTGTTATTGATGGTTACAAAAGTAGGTAAGAGAAACTATGCAAGGAAAGGAAATCACTGATACAACAACCTTACACGCGATATATTTTCAAAATGTTAAATATCTTTTAATCAGTGTTTTATAAAACTGATACAATTATATTATAAGGGATGTTGCCCTGGTGGGTGGCGGCAGCAACCCGCAGCCAGGTGAAATATCCATGGCACATAACGGGGTGCTTTTCCTTGATGAATTGCCGGAATTTAAACGTTCGGTACTCGAGGTAATGCGTCAGCCGTTGGAAGAACGGCGTATAACCGTTTCCCGTGCCAAATTCTCAGTTGACTACCCCGCAAATGTGATGCTGATCGCGAGCATGAACCCATGGCGTGGTGATACCTTTTCTCTGGATTTAGACGAAGGAGGGGTGGCGTAGGCAAGCGTGATGGTGATGTCTTGCTTGGTGATTTCCACTTTGCTCGTGATCACTTCAACAATTGCGCGTTTCTGATCAAGACTCATAGAACCCCATTCATCATAAAGTGTTTTGGCATCTGTTAGCACCACGTCGCTTGAAATCAATTGAATATTTCTCACGTCGATTTCCGCCTCAAGCTCTGGAATAATCACGTCTAACTGCTGCATCCGTTCTTCTAACGGCGTGTATTGTTCAGTGTACCGTTCTTTAGTGAGGCTGCCGTCGAGACGCAAGTCAACCAGTTCGGTGATACGCTTAGCAAGCTTTGTCCGCTCCTTTACCGTCACCTCCAGCAGTTGCTTTTTCTCCTGCAATTGCTGGTCGGATTGTCGTAAATAGTCTTCTCTGTTGATGCCGCTCAGATACTCTTTGAGATACACCTGGTATATCTCATCAATATCAGCGACACTGATACGGGTTTTGCAGCGTTTGCAGGCATAGTTTTTCGATGATTGATAGACATACATAGTGGTGCCGCAGGAGCATTTCACGAAGCCGGATAAGAGATAGACGGGTTTCGGGCCACGTGGTCTGCGCTTGGCTTCCTGGTTGTCGAGGATGCCGTTGCATTGCTCCCACAATTCGGGTGAGATAATCGACTCACAGGGAATGATAACCCATTCCGATTGCGGTTTCAGCACCCATTGCTTGTTGTTGCCGGTGGTTTGGGTATAGTTGGCCCGGCGCTCGCCTTTAGCAGTGCTGTCACGCAATAATCGAGAAACGGTGGTGGCGGTAAATTGTGTGCCATTGCGAGTGCGATAGCCGCGCCTATTCAATTCCTGGGCCGTACTCTTTTTGCGCTGTAATTGGAGAAACAGTTGATACATGAGTGCTCGTACCGGTGCTTCAGTCGTGTTGACGACAAATTCTTTGCCGCTCCACTGGTAGCCAAAGGGGGCTTGCCCTCCTAATGATTTGCCAAGTTTTGCCCTGATGGGAACTGATGCGGCGACGCGGGCGGCTATTTCTTCACGCTCCCATTCTGCCATTGCGGAAATAATGGTGAAAAACAATCTGCCGGCTGGACTGCTTGTGTCGATGTTTTCAGACAGCGAGACCAGGTCCGCGCCCTCTTGGCGGAAAATTTCCGCGAACTCCAAGAGTTCTTTGGTGCTCCGGGCCAATCGCGCTAGCTTGGAAAAGACTAAGCCCGTGATATGTCCGCTCCTGATGTCAGCGAGCATGCGCTGTGCCTCGGGATGCTGCATGACTGATTTCCCACTCACAGCATCCAATCGATACACCTCCATTACCTGCCAATCATGCGATTGGGCGTAGTATCGTGCTCGTTGTTCGTGATGCTCGGGACTATCGTCCTTGACTTGCATATCGGTACTCACGCGTATCCATATGCCAACTCGTTTTTGTATTGCCATCTGATAAGTGTTTAGTTGTTGAAAGAATTTGCTTTACCTAAAGATAGCAAGAGGCAGGTATAATTTATAGGGGGAACGATTAGTTTAGAAGAACTAACCTGGCGTGACACTGTCGCGATAGCGTGAATGGTGAGCGACCAAGACGGCTTCAGCCATTTTGTGGTGGTATTTGTTCCGATTCGTCAATTCTTTGGAAACTTTTGGGACAATCATCGGGTACAACAGCGCTGCATGTTCTAACAATTGCCTAGTATTGCGGGCGTGCGGTACCGCACCTTTCAACTCTTTTTTAGTCTTATATTCCACCATGCAGCCGTGATAGGTGAATAGGGCAACGAGCTTTTCAAGGAGCATCATGATTGCGGTCGTTTGATGCGTCAGGGGTGGTATCTTGAGCGCCACCACGGTAACCCGATGGCGCTTGATATAGTGTTCATAGCTGGAGACGATAACGTCAGCCTTTTGTGCTGACCAGGGATTTTTGAATGAAAGGGTACGCCATTCGATCAGTCCTCGTTTGTTGATGATGGCAATCCCTGAGGTTCTAGTACCAATGCTAATTCCGAGAATGACCATACCCGCCGAATCGTTTGTATTGGTTCACACTGTTAACGAAAATGGCAGCACGCGATTTGAGGACTTGCGCGTCAGGTGTGGAGCAAGCTTTATTGAGGGCTTGCCGTAAAAAATCGTGAGGAAATTCTTGTGCGTAGCGCAAAAATTGTGTCAGAGCAGCCGGATCTTCCAGCCGTTCTGCGATTTCATTGGCCAATTGAATTTGTTCGGGGGTATACATGTGGGAATAGTGTTTAAAGTGCTTCATAAATGATTATGCTAACTATTAATTGCATCGTTCGGTCGCTCGTTTTTTATTTTTTTTCGCTTCGTTCGAATATCTCTCTCATCATCTTGTCCTTTATCTATCGGACATACCAAATACGCACTTCAGTGTGCCACACTGACTAGGCCTTTTGAAATTGTTCAAACTCTTTTAGACGGAGTGTTTCGCGAAAATCCTGGAAGAGTTCGTCATATAGCTCATTGGGTATCGTGTGATAAATGAGACTAAGTTTGATGAGGTTCATCGCATTGGGAAGCTTCGTGCCTTTTTCCCATTGTGAGATGGGAACGGAATCATGCAGGTCCAACAATGTTGCCACCTGGCGTTGTGTGAGCCCAAGTGTCTGTCGGTGGAGCCGTAATGCATTTGGAAAAAATCGATGCTGTTTTTCCATGAGTTAAGGATAACAGCAGGGTGTGAAAGAGATAAGGGAGGGAAAATAGTTTTAAAGAAAGCACGGGAAATTTTTGCTTTCAGTCAGCTAACAATTTCCGGCTGGTTTTCAGCTTATAAACCACACAATCTTTAATCTCATTTTCAGGTTGATTCTGGCTCCATCATATCTAATGATTCCTGCTTCTTTGCGTCTATCTTGGCTTGCAGTTCAGGGGTAAGATTTGTATACGTGTAATCGCCGTAGTCGTCTGCAATTTGCATTACGCAATTAGCTGCTTCTAATTCTTCCTTTAATTCGGGGCCGATCTCATTCCAGATTAACCGGGTTAGTACGTCTTTTATTGTCATTGCAGAAGTTACCCTTGAATACGATAATCGGTAGATGCTACTGGAGCTGCTTGTTGTACGGGCGGCTGTGAAGCAAATCGCAAACGAGTTTTTGCGGCGGTTGATTTAGATAATTGGCGATGTGTTGCTTTGTTTTCTGCCATCAATTGTTTAATCTCTTCGACGCGCTGCCGTAAATGGGCAAGACGTTTTTCAGTAACCGCCAGTAATTCATCAATAGCTTGAGGGTCTTGCGGCAATAATGTTATTGGGTTAGCCATACCTAAAGATAGCCAGGCACAGGGCAGGTCGCAATAGGGAACATCAAATACCGTTAAAAAACGGTGTAAAATGGGTTAAAACACGATCCGAAATAGTGAACGATAATATCTATCGTTGCTCTGGTTAGTTAAAACACTGTTAGGGGTAAGGCCTGCTTGACGAAAGAACAGCAGGCTTTCATTTTCTTCTAATTGCTCTTCATCAAACTGGTTTAAAAGTCAGAGCTAACCCGAAATTATATTCGTGCTCAATCATTCGTCAATGCTTTAAACTCATTCGACGTTTAACAATATTTAGTAGAAACCAAAAAGTCGGGCTACGCTATTTAGCAGTTGCTGTAGTACTACCGTTTTTTCTTGACTTCCTTTATAACATTTGATTTATTAGACGAGTCTGTCTTTAATCGTAATAGCTGGATTTTCAGTGATTGAATCTGTTTCAATTGCTCAGTTAACTGCTGCTCTTGCTTGTCTTTTTCGCGACTTGACCTAAGCGCCACAAAGGACACAATTAAAGTGCCTAAACCCAAAACAGCGGTTATCAAGAAAATCATTGTTTGCCGATTTAAGATGTTTGTCTGACCAGTAGAATTTATAACAATCGAACGATTCAATACTAACTGTTCCTTGGAAACGCGCTCCATTAAATCATTGATTTTTCGAACCGACTCATTTGTTTTCAATGTAGATTCATTGGTATCAAGTAAAGACTGACTAAGAGCATCTTGTTTTTGTCGCTGTCTTTCCTTTTCTAATGCTTCAATACCTTTGTCTGTAATTGCTGCAAACAACTCGACTTCATCATATAAATGTTCGAAAGTATTTTTAAATGTCCCAATCTTATTTAAGCCACTCGGGTCATATTCAATATAGCCAGTATGTTTTAGTATGCTCAAGAATGCCAGTATTTTTTGGCGTTCTACACTTTTTTCATTTTCGTCAGCCTGAGCTGTGATTGGATAAAGACGTTCAACAAAACGTGAAATGTCAGTGGCGCCAAAAATCCCCTCTGATTCTAGGTATTCTAATAATTTCAATTGATTAATATGCACCCCTAAAAATACGTAGTAGTTCTCGCATTTTCCGCAGTTGGGCGTTTAGTCTCTTAGGCTAACTTGACGTCCTAATCTCATAAAAACTATTCATTCACAACCTCTTTTTCATTTCGAAGACTTCCAAAGTATAAGAAATTCCTTTGTTAAATAAAAAATCCCGGCATCTATTAATGTGTTTTTAGTCGTGACCCTTAAGTTCACCATTAGTTCTACAGAACTATTTTACCCCACTGGTAAAAAATCCTTTTATTCCAATACATTTTGCCTGTTTAGTACTTCCTGCATCTGAGAAGTCCTTTTAATTAAATAATTAATTGATTTATAATTAATTGGTAAATAGCTGCCTTTATTTAGTAATCCAATTAAACCTTAGTCACATGCGACTCAAAACAATTAAAGTCAAAAACTTTCGTGGTTTTAAACCTGAAACAATTATTGATATTGAAGACCTTTCCGTATTTATTGGAAAAAACGATGCCGGCAAGTCGACGATTCTCGAGGCTCTGGAAATATTCTTTAATAACTCGATAGTAAAAATTGAGAAGGACGACTTAAACGTTAGAGCGAAAGCCGGCGGTGAAAATAAAATCGAGATTAGTTGCATATTCTCTGATTTACCAGCTGAACTAGTAATTGATGCAGCTAACCCGACAACGCTCCAGGCAGAATATCTGGTTAACACGGGCGGAGATTTGGAAATAAAAAAGGTTTACACGTGTGGAGCTGCTGCGCCCAAGGAAGAAGTTTTTATAGTTGCCCATCATCCTACCTGTGCACATGGAAATGATCTTTTACTATTAAAAAGAAACGAGTTACGACAACGGGCTAATGAGCTAGCCGTTCCGGCTGGAAACTACAACGGAAATATTAACTCCTCATTACGCTCAGCAATATGGGCCTTCTTAGGTAATTTAGCATTGGCGCAAAAAGAGATTCAGGTAGATAAGGAAGATGCTAAAAAGGCATGGGACTATATTTCAAAATGGATGCCACAGTACGCCTTGTTCAAGTCAGATAGAGAAAGCACCGACGGCGACAAGGAGGTAACAAATCCTATGAAAATCGCTGTAAGTAACGCAATTGCAGAACTTCAGGCAGAACTCGATATTATACAACAGCGAGTAATGGAAAAAGCCGTTGAGGTTGCAGATCGAACACTTGATAAGCTACGTGAAATGAATCCGACTCTTGCTAACGAATTAACCCCGGAATTTAAGGCGGAACCGAAATGGGCGGGATTATTTAGCTTGACGTTAGCAAGTGATAACAATATTCCAATTAACAAGCGAGGTAGCGGGGTTCGCCGATTGATTATATTGAATTTTTTTCGCGCAGAAGCTGAACGTCGCCGTTCTGAAAACAATTCCCATGCGATAATATATGGATTCGAAGAGCCTGAAAACTCTCAACATCCAGACCATCAGGAACTGCTAATAAAAGCGTTCCGAGAGCTGTCAGAAGCAGACAATACCCAGGTGCTGATCACCACCCATAATCCAGCACTTGCAGGCTTGGTGAATGAAGATAAATTATTCTTTGTCACGGAGGATAACGGAGAAGTAGTTGTGAAAAGCAAACATGCGTCTATCCTTAGAGATATTGCTGATACGCTTGGAATGCTGCCGGAGCCGTTGAAGCCAAGATTATTGATCTGCGTCGAAGGACCGAATGACGTGGAATTTTTCAAGCATATTAGCAGAACGATCAGTCAAAACAGGGCTGATCTTCCAGATCTAGGTGCTGATACTAGAACAGCGATTTTCCCATTGGGAGGCGGAACTTTAAAAGATTGGGTAACACATGATTATTTAAAAGGGTTAGGCACGGCACAGTTTCATATTTATGATTTGGACGATGATGCAAATCCTCCATACCAGCAACAACGCGATAATGTACGTGCTCGTGGCGGGAATAATTGGGCTGAGTTAACAGTAAAGAGAGAGACGGAAAACTATCTACACCCGGACTCAATTAATACAATATTTGGCCATCAAATTGTCTTTGGCGATATGGATGATGTGCCGTTGATGATCGCTCAAGCCGTCCATGATGCGGCAAGTCCTAATCCGTGGGCTTCTTTGTCTCCAGAAGATCAAGCAAAGAAAGCAAGCAAAGCAAAGCGCCGCCTTAACAGAGAGGTTGCTTCGACTATGACATTCGCACAAATACAAGCAGCTGATCCTAACAGTAATATTATAGGTTGGTTGGAATTAATTAGAGACAGGATTAATTAAACATTTACGTTAAAGATTTCTCATAAAAATACGCCTCTACCAGTATCTCCGCCAACCTGTCCAACAACACTTCAATACTCTCATCTTCTTGGTCAGGGGTAATAGTAGCCGGTATTTTGGCTTCTGTCTGCTTTCGCTTCCTCCGCGCATAGTCCAGCTTTCTTTTGTATGGGCCATAGAGCTCTTCCACTTTAACTTTATATAAATGCGCAAGCGCAAATAGATGCTCCATTGACGGCACTGATATTCCTTGCTCCCAGGCAGAGAGCCGCCTGGCGGTCTTATGGCCAAGTTCAACAATGACTTCCTGCTGAGTCAGCTTTCTTCTTAAACGGAACCTGCGGAGATTGTTGGGGTATTTTTGTTGTGTCATATCCCTCCACCATACTCGCCCAACGGTCAGCTGTTAAGCGGCTGCACTATACTGGTATTCTTCATACAAATCTTTCAATTCTTTGGAATTTCCCCGGCGAATCTCCCGAAGTACAAGCAAATCAGTCATCACTGACGCTGCACACTCCTTTGATTCTAAAGCTATATTGTCAGAGAGAGGCAAATTAGTTCCCGAGAGGGTGTTTTTTCCTGTGTCTCTTAAGGTCACTTTAGAGAATTTTTGCTCATCAAATATGGCTTTCAGGTTGAAAAGTCTACATATTTTCGGTGTTCGTAAATTTGTTCCATCGAACACTAACCCTTTTGGAAAGACGAACTTTTGCCATGCTCTTTTCAATTCGAGATTCCCATTTTGCCAAATCGAATGAGGTTGTTTTAACGCCTTTGCAGCGCTTCGCAACAGCCCATTTACGTCAACATTTTCAGTGATTTTTGATTTCTGTAATTCTAATAAGTCGTCACGCTCATCTTCAATTTTCTTAATTCGGCTTGTAAAAATCGTAGAACTAATCTTTTCAGCCGTATGCAATTCTATTAACTTATCAATTTGCTTATCTAATTCCTTTATTCGTTCTTGAATGGCTACGGCGGCTTTTTCTTCATTGTTTACTCGTTTAGTGAAATGATTATCTAGGTATCGTTTGAGTTGCTTCAACTGGACGGAATCATAGCTTAGGGATTGTAAATAATTTAGAAATATGCTTTCCAGTGTTTCTTTGCGAATTGTTGTCCCTACTTGCTGAAAGGAGTAGTAAGGGTATTTCTTGGTTTTGCCTTTTGCCCAATAACCTCGCAGTAACTTGCCGCCTTCGTTTGTCACGAACCGGCGCAATGGAAAGTCTGGATTTTCTTTGAGGTAATGCTTTACCGTGTTCTTGCGATCATTTAATACCGCTTGAACTTCATCAAATAAGTCAGGCTCTACAATAGGCTCAAAAGAGCCTTGTACGGTCATTCCGAATGTTTTTATAATGCCCTTATATAACGGGTTTCTTACGATTCGGAAAAAGTAAGCTCGGTTCACTGGATTGCCGTTTTTATCAGTTAAGCCCTTTTGGTGCATCATCAAACGGATTACTTCAGTTGGATATGTCCTCTGTGCAATTAATTGAAACGTTTCCTTTATAAGTGGTGCCAGGTGATTAGGTGCAATAGTTGATTTATCCATGCGCACATTGTCATACCCGAGTGGCGCATTCCAAACATATCGTCCTTCATTTACGGCTTCTCTCATTCCACCAACGCTCCTTTCTGTGCGCACTTCATTGTCAAACTGGCTTACGTTAGCAATAATATTTTCCATAAATCTACCAGCCGGTGTGTCCTCAAAGTATTCAGTCACAGAACGAATTTCTACATCTGCTTTATTTAATTTAACCTTGATATAACTGTAGTCAGCAAGATTGCGGCTAATGCGATCTATTTTATAAGCAATTACGGCTCGGATAGCATTGCTCTTTTTTGTACAGAAATCTAATAATCGGTTCAACTCCTTTCGATCTGCCGTCTTAGCACTTTCACCCTTCTCAATAAATAGTTCGGTAACTTCAAAACCTTCTTTACTAGCATACTCACGGCAAAGTCGCTCTTGTGTTATTAGGCTGTTTCCATCAGTTACTTGTTCTTTTGTCGATACACGGCAATAAATTACTGCCTTAGCTTGTATGTCACTTGTTATTTCGTTTTTCATAAAAATATGCCTCCACGAGTATTTCGGCCAGTTGGTCGAGCAATACCTCAATAGGCGGCTCCTTATCTGTTAAGCCCAAAGCGGAGTCACGTCTAACGTCAGTGCTGCAAGGCAAAAGACTACGTGACTCCGCTTTAGGTACGTTAATTTCTCTTTTGCCTTGCGGTTGTATCATAACATATTAATTAGGGTTGTATAAGGATAGTATGACAATCGCTTAGAAATAAAAAAGTCAGGAATATTTGGTCATTGCAACTATTCCATCCTACTGTTATTGAAGGAATATATTTCATAGGATTAATGGGCACTATGAACAATAATTATGACCATTCAAAACCTTTCACCCCCATTGGCTACACTAACTTTCGAAATGCTAATCAGCTATTTGGCATAAAGCTACAGGATCGTTTTTCGCACATTTATGTGTTGGGCAAGACCGGTACCGGCAAAACCACATTACTCTTAAACATGGCTATTGATGACGTTTATAAAGGCTATGGTGTGTGCCTCATTGAGCCTCATGGAGATGCTTGCCTTAAGCTTTTGCAAGGTATTCCCGAACATCGCAGGGAAGATGTAATTTATTTCGATGCTACTAATCTTGCCAACCCCGTAGGATTTAATCCTTTGCATGATGTGCCAAAAGAGCAACGGCATTTGGTAGCATCTGAAATTGTATTAGCGTTTAAAAAAATATGGGCGGACAGTTGGGGACCACGATTAGAGTATATTTTAAATTATTCAATTTTGACGCTGTTGGAATACCCAACCGCAACCCTATTGGATATAAAACCTTTGTTGTTAGACGAGGGCTTTCGCAACCTGGTACTGCACTATACTAACAACGATTCAATTCTTTCATTTTGGCTTAATGAGTTTGATAAGTACACACCAACATTTAAAAATGAGGTTATAATGCCCCTACTAAACAAAGCAGGAGTTTTTAACGCCAACGCAGTGCTTAAAAATATTGTCGGACAACAACAAGGCATTTCCATTGCAGACATCATGAATAATAACAAAGTCCTTGTCTGCAATTTAAGTAAGGGTATTATCGGCGAATATATCTCAGTCGTCTTAGGAAGTCTCCTCACTACAACTATTCAAGCCGCAGCCATGCGGAGAGCGAATCTCCGGGAGGATAACCGTAAACCTTTTATGGTGTTCGTAGATGAATGTCACACATTTTTAACAGCATCATTTGTGACGATGCTTTCCGAGGTGCGGAAATACAAAGTAGGATTGTTCCTAACACATCAGTACACGGAACAATTGCCGGAATTTGTACAAAAGGCAATTATCGGCAATGTAGGAACGATAATATGCTTTCGATTAGGAAACGCAGATGCAAAGATAATGGCTGAAGAGTTCAAACCCGTCTTCAGGCAAAGTGATTTAATTGACCTGCCTCAATTCCATATATATCTCAACTTGCTTATAGACGGAGCGACAAGCAGGCCTTTTAGTGCTCAACTATTCATTAGTTAATTAGCTTTCTTTTCTACTGCGATCAGCCCCATCTATCTGGACCTAAGAGTGCATTTTGACGGTGAATGAGAATGTCCGTGGCCACTACCAACAGGTATAATAAAGGCCATCGCAACTAGGTAATAAAATGTTTAGATTCCTATCGGGAATTTAAACTATCTTAACAATACTTTATGCTCAGAGTCAAGATTTTAAATAATGGGGTTATGCGGACCTTATCGTATCTGTGCTCGTACTAAAGCTTGCATCAATCGTTTGTGAATGAGCAAACGCAAATGAGCACATTAAAATGGAGGAAAGAATAAGATTTTTCATGATGGGTTGGTTTAAATGCAATATCCTGATTAACAGGATATTAATTTATGATTATTCCCCGTTTTTTAAATAGGTGTTTTCACGGTATTCCACGGGTGTTTTCCCCCGTTTTTAAGATTTCAGAATTTTGTATTTCAATCTGTTTTTTCCTGCTGAACAAGAGTAAACCATTTGATTATCTAAAAAGTGAAACAGGAATTCAAATAACACAAATTAGCACACAAATTAAAAGATTGAGACCGAAACAGCCGTGTTTTAATGGCAAGCGGCCTAACTTTTTAGGGTTATGCCACGTTGTTTATTTAAAATATAGGGGTTAATGGTGATTATTATGGGAGCATGCGAAATAGGGTGCAAAATTTTGACTTGCATAAACCAATAAAAATACTTACATTTGGGTAACATATGGGATTAAAATTTTTAGAAATAGATATAAACAAGGGCAAACCTAAGGCCACAATTCATTACAGTGGTAAGCTGGGGTTTAATATGGAGGCTATTTCATTTATGAAATTGGAAAATAAAAGATCATACTTGTTGGGCACTGACGATGAAAAGAAGAATGTTTTTTTCCTTTTGGAGACTGATGAAGGTAAGAATGCAGCTAAAGTTGCCAAGGCGGGGGAATACTACTATCTAAATGTTGGAGATGCTTTTGAGATGTTGGGATATAATTATAAAGAGTTCACCATTATGTTTGACATAACTAAAGATTCTTATGAAGGGAAAGATCTCTATGTCTTTACTCAAAGACGAGCAATCAAACGAAAGGTTAAACAAGATGAAAAATAAGGAGGGAAAGGTATAAGACAAGAATAGACTGTTACTACCAATAACAGCCTATTCAATAAACTATCTGGTGAGGATAATTTTCTGCAGGCTATACCACCATGCAGCTTTTCTTTTAGATTGATACAAAGTTATCAAAGTAACTGGAATTAGCAAGTAAATTTAAAGTTACTTTGATAGTCACGTACCCGCCCTATTCACCCTGGAATACGTTGTCTGTTCCAGATACTTATCAGATAGCATTATCAATACTAATTTTAAAGCAATGCCGTATAAAATAACGCATGTACGACTATCATCGGGTGGTTATACAGAAGAACATATTACCGATGTAAAGGGAGTAAGTGATGGTGGAACTAATTTTACCGAAACGGTTGCACAAGTTGTCGGGTATTTAAAAACCATGAGATACTACGTGTCAATTAAAGGGAATACCATCGACGTGATCTCTCAAAAAAGCAGTTCAGGCAGAGAGTATATCAGAACGAAGCCTGATGGTACAACAGTAGACAATCTTTTAAGCCTCCAGAGGTTTTAAAGTGCCGTTTTACCATGTAGTTAATTAAATGGTAATGGATGATCACATCCATTACCATTTTCGAAATTTAAAAAACGTACAGCATGTCACTTATTATTAGAACAACCAATCCTGCCGGTCTTTTAAGTGAAATAAAGGCGGCGATTGATAAAAAAACAGTAGAAACATGGGAGTATGATTCCGACGGAGATTTTACCCATACTCCACCGCAATGGTATAAGAAAGCATATTTACGCCCCAAAGTTGCTCCGGGAGAATTGCAATTCGGAATTTTAGGTATCAAAGGGACTAAGCTTTCTAAAGAAATTTATGGTGTATATCATGGTCGATTCATAGAAATGCTACTGGTGCATTTTGATAGTAAATTCTCTATAGCTTCGGCAACAGCTAAAAAGACTGATTTGGACAATTTCGAATAGATAAACCTGTTGAGGGTACTATTCCGCAAATGAAAACCAAGGCCTAAAAGCACACAGCTTGGGGGCCTTTTAACTTGATTCTTATTTCGAGATATTAGTCTATCCAAGCTCCCTAGCACCCGCCACTGAGTCAAATACCAACACCGATTGGGCAATGAGGGTGTTTAGTAGGCTCGGGGAAATATTGGTTGGCATATTCTACTAAAAGGCTAGTTGAATAACACAGACATTTAAAGATTACCTTTCGGTAGCCCATATTCAATGGCCTAATCACGCTGTCGCACTTGTCAAATAATTTTTGATAAAGTGGTTAATATAATGCCGTTGCTCTATTAATTAAGCATCTAAAATATGATAGATACCGTAAGGTGAATCCGACACGTAAATATCACCGGTCAAAATACATTCATTTTCAAATGTCACCTCTTTTACTTGACTCGGGAGGAAGTCAAATGTTTCGGCCGGTTGAAATGTGTCGATACCCCTTGGAGGAGGAGCACCGTTATGATGCGATGAAGACCTGGTTGCCCCAGAGTTTAAACGGCAGAATTTGACATGCGGATTAGCTGCTAAAATCGAATCCGTGTTGAAACGCAATATTATAGGACCTTCATGTTCGTAAGTTTTGTAATGATTATTTAAGTACTCGGGCTTCGACCACATAAACACTCTATCATTTAGGTGATCGTAGAATCTTGCACAGTCCCACCCATCAGTTAAGCATTTTACAAGATTCTTTTCAGAGATTGGCTTTTGATCACGAATTGAAAATACACGGTCGCCAATAACAATTTTTTTATGCGTACTACGCCTAGCAGTGTTTATATGCACATAAGCTGCATTACCCGATAATTCAATAATCTTTTTGGTGCTTAATAATTTGCCATATTCGAGAATCAATGGTAGATTATCTCTATCAGTCAAATGATACAGATACGGCCTTAAAGTAATAAATCTATCTATATTCATTTTTTTACCAGTTTCGTCGGTCAATGACCGCTCTATAATCAAACCCAATTCCTATTAATGAGACTTTTACACCTGAACACCTTTCAAGCTCCTCGATGAATTGCCGCGTCTCAGTTGTTAATTTGTCATAGCCGCGAGCGGATCTATTTTTTACAGAAAAGTAGTCAGCGAAAGTTAATGCGATATCAGTTGGAGAATTCAACTCGCATGCTTTTCGAAACATTGTCCAACTGAACTCGGCAACTCTTCTATCTATGTGTGTGGTAGTAGTTTTTTCCTTTGCTTTTAACTCACCCCCATTTAATCCAGCGCGCTTTGCTATAATGTCGAAATCAATTTCAATACTATTAAACGGTCCGGATGTCCCACCTACCCGAATAGGATAAGTCCTGGTTACCATGACGATGTTTTTCACCCGTTTAGGAGAAATACCGGCTTCGGATAAACAGCCAGAAACAGTTGTATCTCGAGAGGTAACATGAGGATAAAGACCATGATAGAGGCTTAAGCCCGTTCCTTGAGTTCCCTCGAGCAATATTCTCCTGTTACTTTGGTACATTTGCTCCAATATTTCTAATGTATCCCCAACATAAGCTCTCAGCTTTGGATGGTGCTTCGCTTTATGTTGATCGTCCGCTTTCAATCTTGCGAGAATGTTATTGGCAGTTGCAAAACCAACCCCCTGTCCAGTGGAGCCTATCGTCTTTTTAATCTTTTGCTCTTTTGTGATGTCGCTT
Organism: Mucilaginibacter ginsenosidivorans; assembly: GCF_007971025.1. NCBI lineage: Bacteria > Pseudomonadati > Bacteroidota > Sphingobacteriia > Sphingobacteriales > Sphingobacteriaceae > Mucilaginibacter > Mucilaginibacter ginsenosidivorans. Next base: position 817,600 of record NZ_CP042436.1, read on the forward strand.
GTGCGAATAACTGTGGCATTCTCATCGATGGTAACTCTACGGGAAAACTCATCCTCAATTTTATATTTAACGATTTCTTCAAGCAGCTTGTCGACATTGATGATAGTTCCTGGGCCTAAAATTATCCTTGCATTTTGATTTCTGTAAGAACCGGAGGGAAGTAAGTGGAATACATGCTTTTCTGGTTCTTCGAAGACCGTGTGACCGGCATTGGGACCACCAACCCGAATCAAACAATCGTACTCTGGTGCAATATGTGCCGCTATTTGCCCTTTCCCTTCGGATCCAAATTGCCCGCCAACGATTACATCTACTAGCTGATTATTTGTGGGTGCTAGTAATTTGAAAAAGCTCGCTACTCGAATTAGCACATCGTCTTTGGTGCAAAGATCAGTGTCAATTGCAAGGTCGGCGTCTTCCTTTAACAGAGAAACCCTAGATTCTGTATAATCACTTTTTGCCTGGTAATATAATTGCTTAACCTCACTTTCGTTTACGCTGCTAAATTCGTCGCGATGTAAAAACCTACTTTCCAGACTTTTTGGGGATGCAAGAAGGTGAATATGGTAAACGGAGTAGCTATATGCTGCTCTGAAGTGCTCAATTTGTTTAGAAATTCTTACGGAGTCGACCAGGTACAAATTACCTTCAGTTGTTACCGCAGAAAAGGCCCCTTTAAAGGCTTCTAACACCCATTTCCCATCGTCTGTTTTATCCAACTCTTCCCCATATTTCTGCAAAAAATCTCTATTAGGTATTTTTCCGGCCAGTTTTTTTGTGGCGAGCTCTCTCAGAACCTCGCGCGTCTTCAAAACTTTAAAGCCAAATTTTTCTTCTAATCGCTTTGACAGCGTGGATTTTCCAGAGGCAATTTCTCCACTTAAAAGCAGGATTACTTTTCTTTGCGCCATGTAGATTGTTCGTCAAATAAGGTTAGGCTTGATTTGTTTTTTATAGCAGGAACCTTTCCTGGAAAAACGTAAATATTTACATCAATATCTTTATTCACCAATTCATCGAAAATTATCCCTTGGATCACGTTCCAATCACCCTTTGCCTGACCGGCGCCAATCATCGGCATGTGAACACTGGCATGTAACTTTTCACATGCATTTTGCAAGCTGATCAAACATGTTCTTAAATAGGAATACTTTAATGGTATTTCTCCATTTTTCTCAAATAAACCTTTTTGAGCTAGCATTTGAAATACATACAAATCCTCCGAAATCTTAACCAGTTGAGAAGAGCCTAATTGAAAGCGCTTTTTATCTTCATGCCATTGCTGAAGCGATGATTTGACATCGGGGAAATTTTTAGAAAGCGATTTGCCGAAGCCTAGTCCCAGGCCACCGCTCGTGTTCACTACTTGAGCTATGACTTTAATTCCATTACCGCGGGGCTTCGTCGCGTCACCAAACTCGATCTTTATTTTTTTATCTTGTAGCGCAGTACTGTGTAGTTTATGTGTCATCAATATTCCAACTCGCGGTTGGTTATCTCTGCGCAGGGGTGATATCCCGATACAGTAAACGTCATACTTCTTATTCAAAAAATCCCAGTGAACAGTCTCTCTGGCCGACCAGCCCGGAACTGAGCACTCATATGCTTTAGAGTCTTTCGGTATTACGAAGTTTTTCGGTATTATTTCATCAAATGAGCGAGAGCCTTTACTATAGTCAATAACAATCTTATTACCCTTAAAAGTACAAATCATGGTTGCGCAAGGCTGATTGATGACTTCGACAAACCGTATAAATACTGACTCTAATGAAGCTTTATATTTGGTTGCGAGTGCGATAAGGTTTTCAATCGTAATTTCTTCGATACTGTTTGCATCATTAGAAAAAATGGCGTACGGAAGTTGAATTTCCGATGCCCCTATATTACATAATTGCTCCAATTCTTTATTTTCTGTTGGTTCTTCCTCGCGATTTCTCATCTCATCTTTGAAATCAGAAAAAAATGTATGTGCGATCTCGTGAGCGACTGAAAAATTTATCCTGGTCGGTTTTTGAAATGGGTTATATTCTATAACTGTTTTCTTTCCAGTGTTTGAAAGTAGCCTGGCATCTAACACGCTATCATTAGGAAGGATATCGATTCCCAAATATGCTGACAATTGTGTTGCATTGAATGGAGGACCGGACCATCCTTTTTCAAGCGCCGTTAGTACCAAATTCCTCGCCCTGTTTCGAATTTCATCTATAGGATCGTTATTATTGGACTCTTCAATTAACCGTATCACTGATTTATGTCGCCAAGCCTTCATTTCATTTACAATAGTCTTGCAAATATCGCTTGTATCAATACAATCCAATTTTAAAGTTTCAAATAAGTGATTTGCGTTTCGGCCTATGATAAAGTACTCGAGGTCAATCCTCAGTAAATTTGGCTATTACTTTCAACAATTACAACCCGTGTTTTAACGGTATTTTATTAACCCCCATCTGAACGGTAAGGCATTTTTGACGAAGCTTTCGTCATCATAACTAATAATTCCATTCGTAGCAATTGACCTCTGCTAAACTCGTCTCCGATAACTATTCGGAATCTTGGGTTAAAGATTGAATCATTTGATGTTGTCTTTAAAGACACTTTTTGTAAATCTTCTGGAGTGATAAAACCGATTGCTTGTGGTTCTTGCACCTAATGCCAGTCTTGCGCAGAAGATACTTCTTCTTCAGAATAAAAGTTTATTCCGTCCAATGCAGGCTTGACAACCTTGTCAATGACCAAGCACTGATTATTTAGTAGCCCGCAAATTAGGTTATGAAATGACTGACTCGTAATTGAAATTTTCATAAGGATCTTTTATGAGGTGAACGAAAATTTAGCGAGAATTTATTAATACTATGGGATTTTAACAAAGTATTCCTTCATAACGTTAGTGGACATATACCCCCTATTTTCCTTTTTCCTTCTCGCGTACACTGAAAGAAAATTCTTTCAAATCAAAACTGTACGTCATGAATAATCAAACGCCATCTATTGATGTCTATCAGATCATCACAAACCGAATCATTGAACAATTAGCCCAGCAAGTTATTCCCTGGAGGAAGCCCTGGACCGAAGCTGGCCATCCGCAAAACCTCATTTCTAAACGCCCCTACACCGGGATCAATACTTGGTTATTGGCTTCAATGGGCTATCCACAAAACTATTTCCTGACCTGGAAGCAAATTCATGAATTAGGAGCAAGTGTCAAAAAGGGAGAAAAGGGTCACATAGTTATCTTCTGGAAGTATTTAGAGGAGCAACAGCATGAAGGGCAAGGTGAACCAAGGACCAAAGCCTTGCTACGGTACTACTATGTTTTCAACATTGCCCAGTGTGATAACTTACCGGAAGTACTTACAATCCCCTTTGACCAGTACGACATCGGCCGTATCGGTGCCTGCGACGAGATCATTGAGCGCATGCCTAATTGTCCAAGCATTAAGCATGTTAAGCAAAAAGCCTATTATGACCCGGGCAAGGACGTCATTAACATGCCAAAACAAGGAAGTTTTTCCACTCCTGAAAGCTACTACTGTACCCTCTTCCATGAACTCATCCACAGCACCGGGCACCAAAGCCGGCTCAACCGTAAAGGCATTACGGAAGAGGCTAACTACGCTTCCATACCCTATAGTATGGAAGAATTGATTGCCGAGATCGGGGCCTGCTATTTGAATTCGGTAGCAGGGATCATTGACAAGGAGTTTGACAACAGCGTTGCCTACATCAAAGGCTGGATTGAAGCATTGCGTAATGACAAGCGCTTAATAATCTTTGCTAGCGGCCAAGCGCAGCGAGGTGTGGATTATATTCTGAATGCTTCTTCAAAACAGAAGAAAGAGTCGGTGAATGACGAAGTACTAAGGAAAAAATGATGGACTAATTTAAGTTATAATAAAAAGAACCCCTTTACGGGTTCTTTATTTTTCTGTTTACAACAGTTATGCAAAGCCAAATAACATAAAGGCAAGCAACTGATATCAGAGCATAATTAATTAAAGGATAAATTTTCGGGTTTGCAGCAGCCTTGCCGCTTAAAAAAAATGATAGCGTCATCAACAGTAACATTGACGCTAAAAACATTATGTTGATTACTGAATCATTAAGCTTTTTTAACATTTTTCGAAGATTAAGAAGTGATAATAAGGCAGTTAACGCCGACTTATTATCACTTCTTAATCGATTTTGATTTGGAACCAATATTGGCATATTCACAAAAATAAGTCAACTAATAATTTAGTTATCGAGTCGGATTTTAATAAAATTTCCTGTGTTCACTATAGGCTGCCAGTACAATTGTTCATTATCTAAAATAGAATCGTACAAGAGTGCTATATCTTCTTTTCGTAAGTAGAAAGTATAAGTTTTTACATAACTGGGATTATCGTCAAATTCAATCGCGACTTTAAACGTATACCAACCTTGTTTTAATACACTTAGTCTATTATTAATAAAGGCGCCTATCTTCTTTTTGGTAGAGTCGGTTGCATTGAAAACTTTCGTTCTACTCATGGAATCTTTGAGATCTTTATCTATAATTTCCTTCGCAAAAGTTTTTTGTAGGTAATCAATAGTATCACTGGTATTTGTATTTACTATTTCATAAGACCGAATGTTTGTAGCAAAAAAACTTCCTGGTGCTACGTATAGCTCATCAAAATTAAATAAATCACCATTGCATTGACTACAACCAGAAGAGGAATAATATTTCGCAATGAATTTTTTATTACAAACTGACGAATCTTCTTTGAATTTTAATTGACTTTCAATCCTTGTTATTGAGCCCAATTTACTGCCAACATTTTTTGTACTTATCAGTTGCGAGAAGGAAAGTACCCCATAGCTTTGATCGATAAAAATTTCGTCATGAAGATTTACTTTTATGTTTGAAGCCATAAATAATGATCTGGTAGACAAAAACGAAACGACTGTCATCAAAGCAACAATTCCGGAAGTTACTAGACCCCCTATACTTATACCATTCTTTTCAATATCACTCATAGCATTATTTTTATTATCAGAAATTCGGTATTCACTCATTCCAAGCGCTACATAAAATACCGCCAGGTTTCCGTCAATGCCTCATAAGCTTTTCAAGCACATGAGACATTGACCAGCTATTATTCGCTACCGCGAATGCTGAACCTGTCAGCATTTTTGTGAGCGCAAGTCATTCGTTCATGAAAGCTCCTTCTGGCATTATATGCATTTCACTTTGCTCAATCCATATAATGCCAGCCGCTTTCCGTGTTCTGCTCGCCTGCGAATCGCAACCGGCTTCACAAGGGCACCGCGTGCAATAGCCCTTTCATTGTCAGCACACTCTATTGCACACTGGCGCACCTTGCTCGTGTCCAGACATACCAGGCACCCGCTGTGCTCCCCCTGCCTGGACCGCTTGCTCAACTCGCAGCCAGCTTCGTTGCTCTGCGCTGTCTTTGACGGCTCGCTCACCGATAGCATATCTTACAAGCCTTGTAGCCCAATTTAATGGCTGATGCTTTTGGTATTTTCAGGATGCTATGGGTACAGCGTTGTAATCCCCGGCATTCATAACGGTGATAGGCATACGCAGATTTGCTCTGACAGATGTACACCGAATCAATTTTGTTAACAGTCTGATACTTTACTGGTGTTGCACTACCGACAGCTATACCAATGAATACCGACAGGATAATTATTACTTTCTTCATCTTATTGCGGGATTTCAGCTAATGGTAAATGAGAAGCTGCACGTATGGCGGCTACCGTAGTTTTATATTGCGTATATTTCTTCTTACTCACCGTTGATGTATTTGGAAAGACATAAGCTTCGATAGTTTGATTGTACCGGATAATCTTCCAGCACTTCGACGGTATGGTCATTGGGCCACTTTTGGCTTTCCTGCCGTAACTGCCACACCAGACCTCGGCACTCCCGAAACTAAGCGCCATCGCGCGCGTGTGTTCTTCCAGTTGCTCCCAGGTAATCTGATTCAAATGCTTGGTTTGCGCAGTCATATTCGAAAAGAAAAAACACTCATGCATATCAGCCAGGTTGCAGGAATTATCCGCAGCATCCATGTTGTGGCCCCGGTCGTACTTCTTCACGATGAGATGGTAGAACGGTTGCAGATCCGTATGAGACAGCAACAGTGAATCCGGCCTGAAGTCATTGGTGCGCTCGATATGATGAGGCTTGCCCTTCGGGCACACATCGGCCGCGTTAACCAACCAGTGAACTTTCACCGGATAGTGCAGCACCGTGTCAAAGGTGGTCGTATAGCGATGATGGACGATAGTCACCGTGTCTTGACCAATTGCCGTACTTATCCAAAAGCACAGCAAAATGGTGATCAGTCTTTTCATGATGTGGCTAAGTGTTTGGTTTCATTAAAGTTATAAAGAGGGAATGACAATTGCACCCCGTGTTTTCACGGTATTTTCACTTTCTTTTTTGATGCATAAAAGAGCCAAATAGCTGTCCCATTCATTAGCAATGTCGATAGTCTTGTCAACGCTGCTGATAAGTTTAGGATTGAAGTCTCCTTGCGACGAGTGCCGGGGACTTTTTTGGGGATAAACAATAAGGAAAAAGGCAAGCTAGCCGGCTTACACCTGGCCTACAGTAGCGCGGCGCAAGAACTTCCGGCATAAACCCGCAGGCCATTTCATACCCTTTTATTCCGTTGCTTCTTGCGCCGCGCGCCACGCCGGCTACCCATTTTTCTTTTTCCTTTTTGTTTTTTGAAAATAATGATGCTACAGGGGGGTGAAAAAACGGAAAAAAATCCGTTAAAACACGCTGGATTTGAAGACATCTTGAAAGTATCTTTAGGTATTCTTTATCATTTCTTTATTTTTTAACCTGCACCCTTTTCATGGCAACCGTTGACACCCTCCATTCGCACCAATACCAGCACTTCGAAGATTTGCAACTCTCTGCAAAGGAAATCTATACCATGCTCGAGGACATGGTAAAAGAATATCAATACCCGGATGTGACGTTTAGCCGCGTCAATATGAAAGAGGGCAATATCCTTTCCGCTAGCCGGGAATATCTCGTCATTAGCCGCAAGCGGCATAACTTCTATGTCTGTGCCGCTCCGTTCGGCAAAAGCTTTTTCATTAGCTGGTATCATATGGAGGATGCCAATACAACCGCCAATATCACGGCCAAAATCCCGCTTGTGGGCCAATCGATGGCTAAAGGAATGGAGAGCAAAACCTATTTCCAGCTGGATTCAGAGTTGATGTTCACCAATAGCATCAATATGATCATCAAAATGGCTATCGAAAAGGTAAAGGCCACGCACGGCTTCACGCGGGAGAACGCGCAATAATATGTCGGCTCGCTTAGCACAAGTCTTGGTTGAGCAATTTTACGCCTGGGAACGCCGGGGCAGGGGATGGTATAAGGCTGACAGCGCAGCAGACCTTGAGCCGCCATTTGAGCCATTTCGAGGGCATTTTATCGAACATGATGAGATCATCGATGATGGCAGGACGCCGTCTTTTTTCGCAACGATAGCGGAACTCGTTGCCCCCAAACCACCGTTGCCTCCAAAGAAATCAGAGCTCCCGATACTTCAGGCGTATCCTTTTCAGGATGAATCACCATTGTCATTGTTTGTGGTGCACTTCCCCCGCGCCGCCAAACCCACTATGTCGCGCATGGAACAACTGTTGGTGATGCTCTCATACAAGAACCTGCCGATGAGTTTTGAAGTGATCGGCACGGCCGAGGCTATTGTGGTGCAGGTTACTTCCCGGGAGGGCGATGCTAACTTTCTCTTTAGCCAATGTAAAGCGTTCTTTCCTGATTGCATCATCACCGAGCCTGACGAAGACCTCTTAGTGGAGGCGCTTGACACAGACCGGGCACTGTCGGTAGTTGATTTTGGCTTGGCCGAGGAATTCATGCTGCCATTACTCACCCACGCCACCGACCCTGATCCGTACCTGTCGCTGTTTGGTTTGGTCGACCATTTGCAAAGGGACGAAACTATCGCGCTACAAATTCTTTTTAATGGCACGGTCAACGCCTGGGCAGAAAGCACCCTGCTGGCAGTGTGCGACGATTCCGGCAGGCAATCGTTTTTCCTGGATGCGCCGGAGATGCCGCAGCTGGCAAAGCAAAAGCTTTCCGCACCACTGTGCGCGGTGTCAGTGCGACTGGTGACACTGGCACCGCAATCAGATCGGGCCAGTGAATTGCTGCAATACGCTGCCATTGCAATAATGCAGGCCACCAAAAGCGCCCACAACAGCCTGTTGCCTCTGTCAGACACCGTATACACTGCCATCGAGCGAGTGGTTGACATTGCGTTTCGCCGCAGCCATCGCGTGGGGATGCTCCTCAATACCGCAGAGCTGTCGGCCCTTGCCCATTTCCCGACGGTCAGCAACGCCAAACTCCACTATCACACCCGCACTACTAAAGCGGCACCCGGATGGTATATCGGGGACGAATATGTCATCGGTGTCAACGTGCACCAGGGCAGCACTGCACTCGCCAGCCTTTCACGAGAAACACGACTCCGGCACCTTCATATCCTTGGCGCCACCGGCACCGGTAAATCAACCCTTTTGCATAGCCTCATTCTTCAGGACATATACAGTGGTACGGGCTGTTGCGTTCTTGACCCACACGGTGATCTTATTGACAACGTGCTCAATCATATTCCGGCATCCCGCATCGACGATGTATTGCTCATTGACCCGACAGACCCGGACTTTGTCATCCCCTTCAATATCCTGTCCGCCCATTCTGATAGTGAGCGGGAAATGCTGGCCTCTGATTTGGTGGGCTTGTTTAAACGGTTCAGCACGTCCTGGGGCGACCAAATGCACAGCGTGCTTGCGAATGCCATACTCACACTGCTTTATAACACCAAACCCTGGCATGTGGGCGATTTGAAACGCTTTCTCATTGAAACGGCCTTCCGGAAAACAGTCTTAGACAGCGTGACCGACCCCGACCTGATGTACTATTGGCTGCACCAGTTCCCACTGCTCAAAGGCGGGTCCATCGGCCCCTTGGTGACCAGGCTGGATAGTTTCCTGCGGCCCAAAAGCATCAGGAACATGCTCTGTCAAACCAAAAGCATTGACGTGGCCGGGTGCATGGATAGCTCGAAGATCATCCTGGTGAAATTGCCGCAGGGATTGATTGGCCTGGATAATAGCTATCTATTAGGCGCGCTGATCGTTTCAAAGCTCCAACAGTGCGCTATGGCACGACAGGCCCAGGCCAGCACCTCACGCGAGCCCTTCTTTATTTATATTGACGAATTTCCTCACTTTATTACGCCGTCGATGGCTTTGATCCTCTCCGGGGCACGGAAATACGGGGTTGGGTTGGTGCTGGCACATCAGGACATGCAGCAGGTCGTACATGCCGACGCCGACCTAGCCGCAAGTCTCATGGCCAACGCCGGGACGCGTATCTGTTTCCGGCTGGGGGACACGGATGCCAAGCGTTTCCAGGAAGGGTTTAGTGGCTTCAATGCTGAGGATTTTCAGCGTCTGGCAGTGGGTGAGGCGATTGCACGCGTCGGTGGGATGGATACTGATTTTTCTGTCAGTGTATACCCGTTCAGCCAGGAAGCGCTGCCCAATTTGGCAGAAGCGATCAGGGCGCACTCACAGAAGCAGTTTGGTATTGCCATACAGCTGCATGAGAACGCAGAAATATTAGAGCCGGTTCGCCCAACTACCGTTGCGCTAGCCGTGAGCAACAGTGAGATCGCGGAAGAACCTTCAAAAGACGTTGAAACGGGGGGACAGGTCAGAGAGCATCGCTACACCCAAACCTTTATCAAAAAGATGGCTGAAGAATATGGCTACATCGCTACCCTGGAATACCCCACCACCGACGGCAAGGGCTTCATTGATCTGGTCTTGCAAAAGGAAGAGAAGAAAATCGCCATTGAAATTACCGTTTCCACAGACCCGGCGTGGGAGGTGCACAATATCGAGAAGTGCCTTAGCGACGGGTTCGACGACATCGTCGTGTGCTGCACCGACGCGAAGAAATTGACCCGGATTCAGGATATGGTTAAAAAGAATCTAGCACCGGATATTTGCGGCTGCGTGCGCTATATTAACCCGCAGGACATTGCCGCTATTGTCGCACCAACGCACGTGTCGGCACCCGCGGAGACGGTGATGAAAGGGTATCGGGTAAAAGTGCAATATGAGCCTGGTGGCGTAGATAAACAGGCGTTGCTCAAGCGCATTGCCGCTGGTGGCAAAAAAAGCTCATGACATCCAACTTCACTACATCATGGGTGCTCTTGTTCAACTAACAGCATGGGAGAGATTTCCAATACAGCCGCAATGTCGAAAATAATGGAAATATTCGCATTGACCTTGCCGCGTTCCATGCGGCTGATTTGCGAGTAATCGACGCCGATGATATTGGCCAACGCTGTCATGGTCAGGTTCTTTTGCAGCCGATACTTCCTCATATTGCGTGCAACCGTTTGTATCGCCACGTCGTTGCGCCGGTTTGTTCCTCCCTTAATCATTCACCATAAATAGAGAATGATTTTATTTTGATATAGGGATTTAAATCCCTATTATTGTTTATATAAACCAACGTGCAAACAATATGAAATCATTATTCCTTCTCTTTCTCCTTGTCCCTACCATGACCTTTGCGCAAGTCCTCGGTTTGGGAAAACGACTGGCCGAATACAGCGCATCCAATGGCAGAACATACCATGTCGGGGACACCATCAAGCTTGGCCAGGGCTCGGCCCCCAACGGTACCTTCCGCTACGTGCAGTATGGCGGCTGGCTGGTATTCATGATAAACGGCAATCAGGCAGACGACCATAATATTGAGAAGACCTATTCCGGCTATGGTGCCATCGTTAAGAAAATACACAGCTTTAAGGCACACGGCATTCAAAAAGTGGTGTTTGCCGTCGATATCGGCGGCGGAAGCAATTTCGATCTGTGGATTGAGGATGCCATTGCCTCCTGCGAAATCGTGGACTGCAAAGGCAAACAAGTTCAGGCCACAGTGGTGACACAGTCCGATGATCAATTCGACAAACTCAAAAAATTAAAGGCGTTGCTTGATAGCGGGGCCATCACCCAGGCAGAGTACGATGCCCAAAAGAAGAAGCTGTTGAACCAATAATCCATATACCTAACCATCACGATCATGAATCACCGATTATTCGTTGCGATATTGCTTCTGTTAAGCGTCACCATTTCATCTTGCAGCAAGAAAGAAAATCCGGCACCGTTTGATAATGACCCGATTGCCACCAGGACGCTGCGGTATTTAACGCAAAAGCCCTGGAAAGAGACCAAACTGGAATATCAAGATCAGTCGGGCGTGTGGATTGAAAAGCCATTAGCAACTGAAGTCGCCGTACTGACCAATGTCTTTAAATCGGACGGAACCTATATTGTCTATAACCAAAACGGGACGATCAACTTTTCAGGCATCTATGACATTATTGGTGACAATACGCAATTGGCGCTCAATAAAAGCATTACCTATGATTTTTCTATCCTGAACGACTCAACTATGCAATTAACGCTTCCCGCACAGATACCTTATACCGATCCGATCTCAGGCAATACGACAACTTACTACGGCATGCGGCAGACGTTTGTTCATTGAGTTTGATGTTGGAATTAGGCTTAATTGTCGTAGAACTGTTCACTCATGATCTCATTGATAGTGCCATCTTCGACACCGTGCTTTTTTGCGATCTGCTCCAAAAGCCTGATTTGTTTGCGATGGTAACTTAACAGGCGTCGGATGCTGAATATCCAACGGACGATAAGGACAAAGATAAAAAGGCCGGCAAAGTACCAAGCGGCGTAGATGAGCATTGATTTGTCAAATTCATTCATGATAGCGGGTGTTTAGGTTAACGATGAATGAAGATACGTGCCGCCGGCATCGGTGTCAACCCGTGTTTTCACGGTATTTTATCCGTTTTATAATGGTAGGATTAAAAATAAAATTAAAAGTAATTTGGAATTTTATATGTGGAAAGTATTTATTAATTTACCCACAGGAAACCACCTTCGTATAATTAACCTTAGTCGAATACACACGTCATTCAAAACGTAATCAGATATATATAAGTATTAAACCATCATTAGTCGTGGTTTGAAGTGAAGTTAACTGTTTAATTACCTTGTCCTTTTCTTTTCATGAAACGATTGTTTTATTGCATTTTTGCATCCCTGTTGAGCTTAGGTCTTAATATAGTTTATGCCCAATCAGTTCCGACCTCCGACGCCCAGTATTTTGTACCTTCAGTATTCCCAAAATCCCCGAATGTTGCATCTTTTACTAAATACGGAGATTATGACGTTAGCCTGTATACCGGGGTCCCACAAATATCCATACCACTATATACGATTGATGCCGGCGGTTTAAAAGTTCCCGTGAACCTATCCTACCATGCCTCCGGAAACAAAGTGACCGATGTGGCCAGTTGGGTAGGGCTTGGCTGGTCCGTTCAGGCGGGCGGGGCCGTTACCCGGCATGTCATGGGTGGCCCAGATGATGATACGTACGGTTATCTGCGCGGTTATTTACGTTATGCCCCAAGCCTTGACATGACGGTAGATACCGATATGGACTACGCAGACAGAATAGCCTATGGTCTTTATGATGGCCGACCTGATATTTACTCCTTTGATTACCCCGGTCATAGCGGAAAGTTCTTTTTTAATGGCAAGAACGCTTTCAAACCGGTCTTACTACCCAGTGCACCCGTAGGCATCAAATATACCTTAGGGTCTACAGCCCTTACCAATTTTACACTCACCGACGAGCAAGGAAATATCGCATTTTTTGGGGATACAGCCACAGAAACCACGCAGACAGCCGGTGCAGGGGCGATTCATACGCCAATCAATTCGTCCTGGTTGCTAGAACGTATGATATCACAAAACAGACGGGATACGGTCTCCTTCGCCTACGGTTCCGACCTGGTTTTTTACCCCGATGCCACTTCTCAAATGCAAGTTATAACCGATTATGTGGCGTATACAGGTGGCACCCCACCAAATCCGTACCATGCCAGCAACGTACCAGGACCTACAACAAGCATTTCTACCCAGGTCGCGGAAAAGCCACTGACCGAGATTGATTTCAAAAATGGAAAGGTCGTTTTTGAAAAGGAAGACACGGTACGAAAAGACATTAACCAGGGAGTGGGCAATAACGTTCATGCATTGAACCGAATTGTCGTATACGAATATAACTACAACTCCAAAATGATGGAAGTGCAGAAGACTATCGTGTTTTACAAAAGTTACTTCGGCACGGCAGCAGCAAATAATTTCCGTTTACGATTAGATTCCATACAGATATTAGATAAAGCCGGAAGTATCATCGAGCATTACCGGTTTAAATACAACCGGACGGAGTTGCCCTTTTACCAGTGTTTCGCGCGCGACTACTGGGGCTATTACAATGGAAAAGAGATAAGCAATACGTTAACTTCCCTTATACCGTATATGACGGTGCCTTACGACGGCGGAACAACGACAATAGGGGGGACCGTGCCTCATAATCGAGACTGCGATTCCAATTATATGCAGGCAAGTGTATTAGATACGATTTACTACCCCACCGGTGGGTACACCACCTTTACCTACCAAAGCAACCAATTCACCAATCCATCGGGGCAACTGAGAGTAGCAGGCGGATTGCGGGTCACTTCGATCAAGAGCTATGATAACGTCAATGCAACCCCCATAGTAAGAACGTACAGATATAATATTGCAGATTCGAACTATTTCCTTCAATATTCTTTCTACGCCGCCCCGGTACAAACACACAGGTATTATGTTTTGCAACAACAACATTATGAATCGGAATATCAATGCAACGTTTCCAATTACGTCTCTAACCCAAATATTGATTTAGAGCCATTTGACGCCGCAACCGTCGTTTATCCGGATGTTTCCGAGTACATCGGTACCCCGGCGGCGAATGTTGGAAGAATCCGGTACATATATTCATTCGACCCTGATAACTTACAAAGCGCGACCATTGCAGGTACGCCGGTGGTAACCACCCATTTTTATAACCGTGGTCTGTTGTTATCCAAATCGCAGTATATCCGGAAAAGTGACGGTAGTTATCAAATCGCTAAAAAAGACAGCAATTTTTATGCAACATTTCCGGAACAACAATACAACGATGTCGGATTCGTGAGTAGAAAGAGGTTTACAAACGAAGGAGCGGCTGTAACAAACGTTCCGCTTTATCCCGAAACACTTTTCTTTCCCAATGATTACACCTCTGGCGCCTATATCTATTCAAATTACTTTATCAATTCCGAAATCAATTTATTAACCCAAACAAATAGCTACATATATGACATCAATGATCCCACCAAATATACAACGTCAATAGTCAGCTATACTTACAGCGACACAACCCATTTACAGATCGCTAAAACCAAACATGTCGATAGTAAAGGCAATACCCATGTCACAATAAATAAATATCCCTTCGACTATTTAAGCGGCAGTACCACGCACAACCAGGTGTTGGATTCTATGGTGAACCGCCACATGTATGCCAGCGTTGTTGAAAAATGGGACAGCCTGAAAAACGTGACAACCTCCGTTAATTCAATTACAGGCGCGCAATTAAATACGTATCAACTTGGTTCTATTACCGGCACAATTGTTCCCGGCACCATCAGCACCCTAAGTGTTAGCAGCCCGGTTACCAATTTTGCACCAATGACCATAAATTCAGGAACCGGAGCGATTATTAAAGACTCGCGTTACGTGCAAATGATCAGCTTTGATCATTATGACAATAAAAACAATCTCGCAAGCTACACGCCGAGAAACGCGACATCAACAGCAATATTGTGGGATTATTTGTATGAAAATCCCGTCGCCCAGGTAAAGAACGGACCTTACATCAGCGGCGGCACCGGATATGCCTACACCAGTTTTGAAGCAGACGGGCAAGGTAACTGGATATTTACCGGTACGCCGGTAACCGACCTTACAGCGCCAACCGGCAGCAAAGTATATCCGCTTGGTACAGGTAACATAACCAGCACGTTTTCTGTTTCAGGCAAAGCGGGCATTATTTCCTACTGGAGCAATGGAGGCGCAGCTACGGTCGTCTGTAGTGGAACTACAGTCACCGGGACAGCTATGACTACAATCGGTGGCTGGACCTATTATGAACATGTTACACCGGCCGGCCCATTTAGTATTACCATCAGCGGAAGCGTATCCATAGATGAACTGCGCCTGTACCCAAAAGACGCTCAGATGACCACCTTTACGTATTCGCCTGACGGCCTTACCGCCATGGCCGATACCAAAGGCGGTATCAATCATTTTGAGTACGACTATTTTGCCAGGCTGAAGAACATCAAAGACTTTTACGGCAACATCGTCAATAACTATTATTACCACACCTATGACCAGACTATCGGCAACGATGCGATGAGCCATAGTTATACGCGGACTACCTGCCCGCCGAACACTACGCCCGGTTCATTAACTTATGCAGTACCGGTCAATAAATATTATTCGTCCACCAAGGCCTCGGCCAACGCTGAGGCCGGTTTTGAAATGGCTACGAACGGCCAGGCTAAAGCTAATCAGAATTGCGGATGCCCACCCATTATGGTCAATGTGACGCTCACCAATTCAACCGGCATATCCGGTTTCCAGGCGACATTTAACGGGGTTGCTCCGTATAATTTCCCGTCTACCGGGAGTACGATCATACAAGTACAACAGGGTACCTATGCCACGGTTTCCATTAACGCGGTCGGTTCGGCAACACATACGTTCAAGCTAACGGGCTTTACTGACCAGACGGGGCATTCCGCAAGTTGGTCAACGGTCTCCGTCACTTCTGGTTCAAGCTTAACTTTAACGGTACAGTAGCCATGAAAAAGGTGTCGATTTTTAAGTTGAAAGCTGGAAATATAAAGATGAAAATTACATTGGCTACGGTGTTGGTGGTCGCAGCCTTTCATACCTATGCGCAAACGCAAACTAATAACTATATCCGCACCCAAACGCCGCGCATCAGCGGAATTACCAACGACAGCCTGATGGCCGTTAACAATACCGACAAAACCAAGGTACAGATAGCCATACAATATGTTGACGGTTTGGGCAGGCCGATTCAAACGATACAAAAGCAAGGCTCGCCTTTAGGCTACGATATGATCAGCCCGCAGGCCTATGATGCATATGGCCGGGAAGTGAAGAAATACCTGACCTACACGCCGCAAACAGGAACAGCGGGCAGCTACCGCCCCAACGCGGTCAGTTCCGACCAGCGAACTTTTTACGCCACACCGCCGTCAGGGTCGGGGGTGACGGCCATTACCGATCCGTATGCACAAACCATTTTCGACAATTCGCCGTTGAGCCGCACCCTAGAACAGGGCGCACCGGGAGTGCCCTGGCAACCTGCTGCCACCGTGGCTGACAGCGGGCACACGGTAAAAATGGTGTACAAAACCAATAACGATACGTTATTTTCCGCAGACTCCATCAAAGGCCGGCGTGTCGCCAATTATTACGTAACCATTGACTCCACCAATAAACGAACCCTGCATAACAACAGCTACTATGCCGCCAACACGTTAACGGTTACTATTAGTAAAGATGAGAATTGGGTAAGCGGGCGTGCAGGGACGGTAGAGGAATACAAAGACATTGATGGACAGGTGATCCTGAAAAGAGCGTATAATTATAAGAGCGGCGCGGTTGAGATGCTGTCCACGTATTACGTGTACGATGACCTGGGCAAACTGGCTTTTGTGCTGCCGCCCCTTTCGGGAGCGGATGGTGCGGTTGCCATATCCGACACTACACTAAATAACCTATGCTATCAATACGGGTACGATGAACGCGAGAGGCCCATTGCCAAAAAGATCCCAGGTAAGGGCTGGGAATATACCGTGTATAACACGATGGACATCCCGGTAGCTACACAGGACAGCCTGCAACGCGCGAACAAGCAATGGATATTTACCAAATATGACGCACTGAACCGGCCTATCTGGACGGGTATATGGAACAATGGCGGCACGGCCATATCCCGGGCAAGTCTGCAAACCACACTGAACGGGATAAGCAGCAATCTCTACGAAGCCACCGGTAGCAGCGGCAATGGTTACACCAATGTGGCATGGCCCACAACAAATGTGACCGCTACACTCACCCTGGATTATTACGACGGGTACAGCGTACCGGGTACACCAACTAAATACATCTTAGCAAGTGGCGTAAGCAAGCTGACGCGAGGCCAGCCGACAGCGAAAAAGACCGCCGTGCTAAACACGCCAACAAACCAGCTTTGGGATGTGATGTACTATGACGACCTCGGAAGAAGTATCAAAACGTATGCTCAGCATTATTTAGGGGGTACCCTGGACACTAATAATTATGACCTGACCAGCATTACTTACAATTTTACCAATCAGCAAACCACTACTTCCAGACAGCATTGGAATACCGCAAGCACCTTAAATCCATTAGTGACTATTGCCAACACCTATTTATACGACCACATGGGCCGCAAGCTAAAGACATGGGAACAGATACAAAACGGGAACAGCACGCCCACAACCAAGACATTGGTTTCCAAGATCGATTACAACGAGATCGGCCAGGTATCAAACAAGCATTTGCATAGTTTAGATAGTACCACTTTTTTACAGAATATACCCTATACCTACAATGAACGGGGTTGGCTGCTCACCAGTGGCGCGGCCTTATTTTCTATGCGCTTGTATTACAATACCAGCATCACCCCACAGTATAACGGCAATATTGCGCAACAATACTGGGGTGTTTCCGGGAACCTCAACAATCATTATAATTACATTTATGATCGTTTGAACCGGCTGCTATCAGGTGGTGCCACAACAGGTGCCAGTGAGAATCCGGTAACGTATGACTTGCACGGGAATATCACCAGCCTGAAGCGTTTCCAGAACAGCGTCGTTATCGATAATTTGGGCTACCTATATACCGGCAACCAGCTGACCCGTGTGAACGATGTGACCAGCAGCAATACGGGAATGCCTGCCGGGTTAACGTACTATACGTACGACGGTAACGGCAATATGCTGACCGATACCAATTCGGTTAACACAGCGCAGAATAAAACGTTTACGTATAACCTGCTAAACCTGCCGCAAACGGTAAAGGTTGCGCATGGACAGTTAACCTATACGTACGACGCTGCTGGCAACAAACTGCGAAAGGTTTCGGTTATAAGCGGCGTTACCCATACGACGGATTATATAAGCGGCATAGAATACGATGGCGGCACAACCGATACCTTAAACTTTATTCAAACTGAGGAAGGCAAGGTGGCAAAGCTTGGGGCAAGCTATGATTACACTTATTACTTAGGCGATAACCTGGGTAATACGCGTATTACTTTTGGAACCAAGACAGGTACGGCTATTGTTTACCAAAAGAACGACTACTATCCATTTGGGATGCTGGCTAAGGACAGTGTTGCCGTCGGTAGAAATGAATATCTTTACAATAAAAAGGAGTTACAAGAGGAAACACAAGAGTACGATTACGGTGCACGGTATTATGATCCGGTAATTGCGCGATGGATAACAATCGATCCGTTGACAGAGAAGTCTAGGAGATTAACGCCGTATAGTTATGCTCTTAATAATCCACCAAGAATGATTGACCCGGACGGAATGCGTTCTAAAGATAGTATCGCGATGGATGAGAATAATTGGGCAACTTTAAGAGCTTCGTTTGGTATGAGTTCAAATTCAATAACAGCCAATTATTCAAATTCGGAAACATCTACCGATGATAATACGCCTGAACAGAATCAAGGTACAAATAATGAGTCAAGTACTAAAGAAGAAGATAAACCACGTAATGGTATTACAGTTACTCATAGAACTTTAGGACCTTTAGTTAGTAAATTGACGGACTATTATTATCAAACAATTCAACCTTTTACACAAACTGTAGTTGGAGAAGAAGGTTCCGAAAGTACAACGAATCTCACTTATGTGGGAAACAAATTTGAAGGGTCCGATTTTACAAAACATGGTGTGGGAATTACTTCAGGTGGTGACGTATTATACACAAAAACAGTGGGAAATGTTACAACGACTTATATCCTACAACACGCAAGTGTTGCAGTTGAAATTTCAACCACTGTAAATGGAATATCAACAGGGACTATTACAACAACTTATCCAAGAGTTAGAAGGGGGTTTGTTTCATTTTCAAAGAGTTTTGAAGGACTTATCGAACAAGGGTTAAGAACGATATTCCCCCCCCAGGACAATAAAAAGAATCCTTTTCTCCCATTACCTGGACAAAAGATTCCATTTCCAATACCAGAACCTTAATAAGTAAAATATATAAGTAAAAAATATTATGAAAAGAGTAGTAGTAGTAGTTATTTCTGTGTTTTCTATCATAGTTTTAATTAAAAGTTGCCAAATTTGGACCTCATCCAACGCTTTAAAAGTGAACAAGGAAATATCTAGGCTCGATTCGAATACATATTCCAAGTCTTTTCCAGCAGATTACCTGAACTTGTTTTTAGATAAAAAAAATATTGTTATCGACAGCAGCCTTATTAGTAAACACAGAAGCCCTGTTACGGAATTCCACACGGAAAAATATTATATACAAGTATATAGAATACCTTCATCAGCTAAATTTTCTACAAAAAGTAATATTATATACAAAACAAATAATACTTCTGAGATGTCTCGGAATACTTATTATGTTGACGCCACTACTATTTCACAATTTAAGGTAAAATATAAACTAGACTCTACACAACCTATTTCTTCATTGTATTTCAGTCTATTTGGCAGCCAAACTCAACTTATTAGAACAAATGACAGTATCGCGTATTACTTTTCTAATTTTTCTAATTTTTCAATAAGATTCAAGGAAGGAAATGTAATTGATATTTATGGAAAAGTGGGGAACAAAAACCGTGAGATACCTATTGAGATAATGTTTCTTAAAAGAAAAGAGTGCATTTATTTTATTTTACTAGCTAATAGAAATTTTTCTTTACACTTGGAACATAATGCTCTTTTTGATTTGATTACTAAATAGCCCAATAGCTCTCTTTAAATATGAACGTCAATTTTTTTGTGGTTAATGTTAAAAAACCACTTCTACAAAAAGTGGTTGGTTCTTAAATAAGTTGGCAACTTAGCCAATAAATTTAAAATAGTTAATTGTGCCAATGTTGACATCACTCTTTTACCGCATTCCAATTTTGCAAAGGTGACTGGATCGACATGAACTAACTGTGCAAATCGCTTAATCGAATATCCGTTGCATAACCGCACATGCCGTAGCCTGCCAGAGACCGTTTCAATATCATGATTAAACGGATTATATTGTAGGAACGCCAGAATCTTCGGGTAAAAGCGCACTTGTGGCTTGCTTCGTCCATTTTCCCAAGCCGTGATGCTATCTTCGTCAACATTGAGAATTTCGGCCACGGCTTTTTGTAGTAAGCCACGTTCCATTCGCACTTTCCGAATATGTTTGCCAAGTGTTTGAGGGTTGTCGGGAATGCGTACAACATTAGGATTTTCAACTATTTTTGTCTTTGTGAGGATTGTAGAAAAGTTCACGCCACCATGCCCCTGTGGCTACTACAACCACCCAGAGAAGGAATGTACCTGTCCGCCTGGAACGGTTCAGAAATATTTAAGTAAAATATCAGGCCCGTTGCTTGACCGCATCGACCTGCATGTGGAAGTAACGCCCGTTAATTTTTCTGAACTTTCATCGGAAAGGTTGGCGGAGAAAAGCGAGGATATCCGTGACCGGGTGATCAAAGCACGCGAAATACAAACGGAACGTTTTGGTAATAAGCCAGAGCTGCATGCCAATGCCCAGATGAGCCCGCAGATGGTGAGAGACATTTGCAAGATCAATACTGCCGGGCAAACCCTGCTTAAAAAGGCGATGGAAAAATTGGGTTTAAGCGCGCGGGCTTATGACCGTATTTTGAAAGTGTCGCGTACCATAGCCGACCTATCCGGCAGCGACGAGATCAAACTGGAGCATTTGGCCGAGGCGATACATTTCAGAAGCTTGGACAGGGAAGGCTGGGCGGGGTGATTTTGGGTGACTAGCAGAGCACCTGTTGAAAACCTGATGTAAGCTAAGGTTCAACAGGTGCCAATAATATGCCGGGTATCGGTGTGATGGTTAGTTAGAGATCATTGTGTGCGTCTTCAGATCAACAGTTACAGCATCGCTGTAGCTTTTTTGATCTGGATCGTCGTCATGATATTCTATTCTTAATTGTTTGCTATCACAAACTAACCGTAAGTACCCGTAGTTTTTATCATCGTAACTTTCAAATATTAAATCTTTTGTGAGGTTGATGGGCGCTCTTAAAGCCGTGGTTTTTGTGCTTTTCAAAGACAAGCAGTTATGACCGCTGTTGCCAATGATAATATAGGGGATATCAAAATCGCCGACTGTGCGGGTAAAGCGCTGTTGATTATGTGCATGACCCGATATAACGGCGTGCGGCCAAAAATCAGCTTCTTTGCAGGCATCGTCTATTTCTTTCAACATTTTTGGGCTGCCTCCATGATCGCCGCCCCATGCAAAAGGCGGGTGATGTACCGCTACAATTACAGCATTGCCCGAATTTTTTACACGTTTTAATTGTGAAGTTAAAAAGGCGAGTTGCTCATCAGATACAGGCGAATCGGCATGCCCTTCGCTTGATATCACACCCGGGTCCTCAAGAACATTGCTATAAAGGCCTATTATGGTAACGAATGGGGCATCAAAAGCAAAATAAACCGCTGGCTGTATCATTGTTGTTCGGCTAAGCCCGCCAGCGTCAGTAGAGGTGACCGGTTTTTCAGTTACAAAATTCCTGAGAAAAGCGTCAAGCGTAGGCGTAGGATCGGTCTCATAAACCAGCCCGTCATGATTACCGGGTATTGCCAATATAGGAGCTTGATAATTTCGAAAAGGTTCATAAAATTGGTCATAATAATATTTCCCTTCGCCGAAGCTATAAACAATGTCTCCTAAATGAAATAAAAAACGGGGCGCTTCTCCGTCAGGCTCGCCTAAAAAATCGTTTTGAAGTTTGTCCGTCACTTTATCGATATTCTTTGGGCCCCCGGTTGGGCCGGTATCGCCAACCATGTGAAATACAATCTTTCCTTCTTTCTGTATGTCCTTTATGATTTTATTCCCTTCGGACCTTCCGAGAACGGTTTCTAATTTCAGAACCAGATTGTCAGGATTTTTGGGTTTAGGAATAGGCTGAAGTAATTTTTTCTGTACCAGGTTATAAGCCTCTTGATCTGACAGGTGTTTCAGCCTGAATTTTGTCGGATCGGGGGTTACTTGCGTTTCGCCGAAGCGGGGTGGTTGATTGGCGCCCGCCCGAGTCTTGGTTTTCTTAGCGTTCATGATGGGATAGGTTTAAAGGGTTAAATGGATTGTCAATTCGATAGCAAGATTTGGTTTAGTGATTAATGATTGTTTTAGGTGGTTTATTTTAGCTTATTTGATGGCTTATTTAGACCGTTCAACCTATCAACGCCAGCTTTTTTAAAGCGCCCATACCGCCTTTAATAAGGTTTTGATCGCGTTGACCGGCTGATTCATCTTCAGCACCATAGTATTGCCAAATGGCATAGTCGTTCCAGCCGGGCGGCAGCCCGGGTTGATTGACTTGATAAGACGCTATCCACAAGGGGTTGTTACCAAATGTTGCCGGGTTGCCAAGGTACTCTTTCCAGAAACTTTTGTAGCTATAGATAACCGGGGTACGGCCCGTTCGCGTTTGCACAAGCTGCAGCCAATCGCTGATGAGTTGGACGCAGGCGCCACGGTTTTGAAGTATATATGGGTTCAGGCTATCGGGCACCTGTTCCTCGATATCTAAGGCCGGAGGCAGCGTGCCGGGGGCTGAAAAATCCAGGCCGCAATTGAGGAAATTGTCCACTTGTGATTCGGCTGAGTCCTGGAACGTAAGGAAATGATAGGCGCCATAAATAAGCTGTTTTTGTTTAAGGGCGCCGATATAGCTTTGAAACATTGGGTCGGTAAAAGTGGCGCCCTGGCTTGCCTTGCAATATACAAATTGTATATGCGGCGACAGGCCGGCCCAATTGATGCTGCCGTTATGGTGGGATATATCTAGTCCCTGTGGTACGAGGTTGTCGAGAGCGGTCCATGTGTTTGGCCCCACCACGCCGTCGGCGCTCAGCTCGTGATCAGTTTGGAACTGTGTTACAATGGCTTTGGTGCCGTTACCAAAATCGCCATCAATGGTAACATTGTAGCCTAAAAAAGAAAGATCACGCTGCAGTAATTGTACTTCGGCTCCTACTGAACCTACGGAAAGTGTGCTCATGCTATAGGGGATTAAATTTCGGATATAGCCTTATTTGTCTTAATAAAATTAAGCTTAAAACAGATAAATGAATGCCGTGTAATCACGGTATTTCAGCCGTGAAAACACGGGAATTTTTAGAAGACCGTCTGCGGGTTACGCCGGCAATTGTACAATAAATTCACATCCTTCGCCTGGCTTGCTTTTAATGCGTATGGTGCCGCCAAGCGCTTCAACCTGCGTTTTCACCATAAAAAGCCCCATACCTTTTCCCTCTACGGTGTTATCAAAACGTTTATAGAGCCCGAAAAGCTGCGATGTGTATTTTTCGAGATCAATGCCCTTTCCGTTGTCTTTGAAACGCAGTTCGATCCGGCTCTTCAACCGGTGACTTTTGATGGTTATCATTGGGGCGATGCCGGGCCTGTGATATTTGATGCTATTGGATGCCAGGTTATAAAATATGCTGTACAGGTAGCTGCGGACACTAAAAATAGATTCAACCTCGTCAAAAAAGCAGCGAAATTGAACGTGTTCATTTACGATGACATTGTAGATGCTCGTCCTTATCGTATCCATCAGTTCGCGGAAATAGATCACTTCCTTTTTTTCATTTACCAGTTCCCGGGCTTGTAAAATCTGGTTAAGATCTTTTATTACCGCATCCATGTTTTTTATAGAATGGGATACTTTATCGATCACTTCTTTTCTAATGCCGGGGTCCTGTTCATTTTCTTTCAACATGTCGGCAAGCGCAATAATGTTGGCTACAGGTGCCCGCAAATTGTGTGAAATGATATAAGTGAATTGTTCAAGATCTTTATTATGCTGTATAAGGTCCGTAGTTATCCGTTCGCGCTCTAAAGTAGCTTGCTTTGCCTCTGTAATGTCCTTGTTGGCCAATATGAATCCCCAGTTTTTACCATGTTCATCTTTAACATTCAGCCATCGTACATCGTTCCATTGTACCGATCCATCGTCCCTGGTATAATTCAATTCATAGCTTATGGTTTCACCCGTACTTACTCTATCCAGTATTTCCGCAATGAACGGCCATCTTTCATCTGAAAAATATGCTTTTACAGACTCGTTTATAACCAGAGGCTTCCTGTTTTGGCTGGCCGAATACTTCTGAGCCAGCGCATTAAATGACATAATGACCAGGTCAGTATTAAACAATACATATGCGGTATCTGTGTTGTCAAAAATTGTCCGCAGGTTGGCTGCCGACTTTTTCAGAGCTTCTTCATCCGCTTTTCGCTGAGTAATGTCTGTAACCATTGCCAACGCGCCTTTGTAAACGCCGTTTTCGTCAAATATTGGGTTGGCCGAAATATTGGCCCAAACATCATGGCCCCCGCTGGTCTTATATCGTATATCGAGGTTTTCTTTTGATCCCTTTCGTCTCCGTTCCATGCAGGCTATGGCATATTCCCGGCCTTCATCGTCCATAAAATCATAAAGTCCCTTTCCCATCATTTCTTCCGGCTTATAACCTAAAATATCAGCCATTTTTTTATTAACGAAATTGGTCCGTTCATTTTCATCGATGGTCCATATTCCTTCCTGGGCGGTTTCCACTATTTGCCGGTAACGGCTTTCGCTTTGCCTGTGTTTTTCTTCAGCATCCCGGCGCGGCGTGATATCCCTCGTCACACCATCGATCCGGACCAGTCTGCCTGTATCATCGAGGGTAGGTACGACCTTGTTCTCAACCCAGCAGATGCTTTTATCTTTGCGTATTATCCGGTATTCATTGCTTACCTTTTCGCCGCGCCGCAGTATTTGGTCTTCACTGTCAATAATGTGCCTGTCATCGGGATGAACAAGGCCGAACCAGAACAAAGGGTCAGCAAGAAAATCTGCTTGTTTATAGCCGAACAGTTTCTCGCATGCGTTAGATATCTGCATTACCCTCATATCAACCATATCCACTGTGAAGAAAACCTCGTCCAGGGCATTAAAGAACGAGATCATTTCGTGATACAAGCTACCCCGCAAAGCCTGGGGCGCCATGGCTGCATCATAATTATCGTCTTTCGTCCTATTATCCACCGGGTTTGAACAGTTATTATTTGTTAAAAATAACTAATACACTTTTGCAGAATGCAGAAAGATTATAAAGTTTATAAAACGACAGGTCAGCGGGGATATGCCCGTGATAAATATCAATTTTCTGTAAAACGTTATTATTAAGCTTCTTATAGGGTCATTCAGGTTTTATAAATATACATATTTGATTTATTTAAAAAAAATGAAACATTTGCAGTTAATAAGTGTATAAACTACGTTCAGGCCCTTTCTTTAATGAGTATAAAACCCAACAAAAAAGTTATCATTTTTGATGATGACGAGGATATTTTATCTATATGCACTTACGTATTGGAAGAACGCGGATGGGAGGTCCACACGTTTACCAATTGTAATGCGGTTACCCAAAAAGTGGCCCAAATAGGCCCGGATGTTATTTTGATGGATAACCGGATACCCGATGCCGGCGGTATTGAGGCCACCCAAAAGCTAAAAAGTAACGATTCTTTAAAAAATATACCGGTAATTTATTTTTCGGCCGATAGTGATATACAATCGCTGGCTGCCCACGCCGGAGCCGAAGCATTCCTGGCCAAACCGTTTGACTTATATGATATGGAAAAAGTCATAGACAGGACGATAAACGGTCACTAAGACAAAAGCCTTTCTTAATTCAGAAAAGGCTTTCATATCAGGTTTAAAACATCTTTAATCTGTACCTGGTCCCCCTTCTCCGTTGCCCCTGCGCCCGCCGCCATTTCTAAATCCCCTTTCAAAATTTTGAGTCGGAGCCTTGCCGGCGAATTTTTGGAGTCGCAGGGTAAATGTTGCCAGGTAATAACGTGATAGCCTGTTAACATGTGATTCGGTAAATGAACTGGCAGTTGTTGATGAAGAAAAGCCGGTATTTTGATTGAAAAGGTCGAACGCGGCAATGCGTATCGTCGCCTGGTTATGTTTCAGGAACCGGCGTTCGAGATACAGGTTAAGGATATTCGGGTTGGTGACTTTTACTGCTGAGCTGTAACCATAATTGATCGCCTTTGCGTAGTCATAACTAAAGGTCCAGTCCTTCAGAATATATTGTTTGCCATTTAAACCGATGTTCCAGGTTCGTATGTTGCCAGTGCCATTGGTGATGGAATTGTCAACCGAATTGCTGGTGTGATTGATGGCGTAACTGGTGAGCGCCTGCATATCCATTACGTCGGTAATATCAATCCGTATGCGTGCCTGCGGGGTAAATTGTAAGTTTTTAGCCACGTTTTTTACCGTGGTCGAATCGAAGGTTGCCGGAGTTATATCGGTTAGGTAACCAACATTGTTGCTATAACCGACGTTCGCGCCCAAATAAAGTGTGAATTTCCTTTTATCCCAGGGCTTGCCATATAGCACCGTGCCGTTGATGGTATAATAGCCGTCGGCATTTAAATACCTGGTAAGGAACGTATTTGAAAGCCTCGGATTTGGCGTGTAATTGCCCGGGTAGGTAATTGTATTGGTTACTACCTGGTTATTGATCTGCTGGAATGACAGGTTGCTGAAAAATATGTCGCCGGTGGCAAAACTGAATTTGTTATACCTGATCGTAAAGTTGTTGGTAAACTGCGGCTTTAGGTTCGGATTACCTGCGACAAGATACGTTGCATTGGACAGGTCCAGCGTAGGCTGTAACTGGGTGAAGCTTGGCTGACTGGATGATCCATTGTAATTTACTGTAAACATCTGTCCGCGTGAGAAGTTGTACACATATCTTGCTGTAGGTATAAAGTTGAACGTACTAACGTGGGTAGATGCACCGGTTAGCGGAGAATAACCGTCAAGCACGGAAGGCAAAGCCGCGACCCCGATGGTGAAGTTATATTTCTTTTCGACTTTTCTAAAGTTAAGACCCACACGGTTGGTAGTAAAAGTATAATTGTAGTTGGTACTAAGCGCACTATCCGGCAATAATGGTAATGACGGATCATCCAGCTCAGTTGTATCGGTTTCCTTTGTGTTTATGGTTAAGGAATGATTAAAATTATAACTCAATTCAAGGTAGGTGGTTTTACCAAGCGGTTCGATATAGGAAAGCGTGGTGCCTATGGTATTGGTGCGGCTGTGCACATTAATGATTTGATAGGTCGGTACGTTCGGCAGCCCGCTTATATAATTGTAAGTCGGATTTTGAAACTGATCGTTATGAGACGAACTGAAATTAATGTTTATACTTAGATTACGCCGATGCCCGAGCCTGCGGTTATATAAGGCATTAATACCAAAATTTGGCGAGGTGGAATTGCCGCCTGACAATGAATTATAAGCCGTGGTATCACCTCTTATAATGCTCACATTTTCGTTATCTGTCGTGTTCGTTTTGGCATAAGAAAATGTGGGTGTTATTTTCAAATAATTGACCGTGTCGGGTTTATATTCCATGTTCCAGGTAAGCCGGTGATTGATATTCTGGTCTACTTCATTGGCAACCTGGTTTGTATTACTTGGATTTGCCTGTGAAAAATTTTGCTGGAGATTGGTGCTGGTAGTTGAGGTGGTATTGTCGGCGAAGCTATAACTGCCGTAAACGGATAGATGTTTTCCCCATTGATCGCGGAAGTTTGCACCGATAGAATGCGCATCGGTTATGCCATTTCGGGTTGTTATCAGGCTGCCGCTGGCTCCGCCTCCGCGTCCGGCGTTCCCCCTGCCGCCCCCTCCGCCAAAGCCACCACCCCCTCCCGGAGAGCCAAACGAAAATGTATTGACGTTTGTGTTATTAATGCTGCCCAACAGCGCTATTTGCTGATCGCCGTTGAAACGAAAGGAATTCAATGTGCCCAGGTAACGATTCTGATTAGGTATCCCCTGGCTGGCTGGCAGCGCATCCTCTCCATCACCGCCGGTTGCTTGCAGGGAATAACCGTAGTTCCTGTCCTTGCGAATGGTGATATTCATTATCTTATCAGGCTCTCCTGTCTTAATACCGGTTAGATTAGCCTGGTCGCCATAGTCATCAATTATCTGTATATTTTCAACTATATCTGCAGGAAGGTTTTTAGTTGCGCTTTGTACATCGCCACCCATAAAATCTTTGCCGTTGATACGAACTTTGGTTATTTGTTTGCCCTGAGACGAGACGTTTCCGTTTACGTCCACATCTACGCCGGGTAGTTTTTTAACAAGGTCTTCCACCGGGGCGTTGTCGCGTACTTTATAGGCGCTGGCTTTATATTCTACGGTGTCTTCTTTTAAAACTATAGGGTTAACCCCAACTATGGTTACTCCGGCCAGCGTGTGAGAGTCCGACTTTAGAATAATAGGATCGAGCACTGCAGGTTTGGTGTCGTTGTCGAGCGCGTAGTGCCTTATCAGGTTTTGATACCCGAGGGAGGATAATGTGATTGTAAACTTAGTTCCGTTAACCGATGGAAAAACAAATTTCCCGTTACCGTCGGCAACCGCTACAGTGCTATCACCTCTGTCGGATATTAATTTTATGGTTGCCCCTGGTATGCCCAGCCTCGTGGAATCGATAACTGTTCCATCTACTTCGCGCCCGCTTTGGGCATAGGATGATAAGGAAAGTATAAAAGCAAAAAAAAGGGCAAGTAGAATTTGTTTCGATACTTTATTAATGTCAAAATACATAAGGGTACTACAATTTTCCGTTACAAAGTTTCGACATAAAACCTTCAATTAATTAATAATCATAGCATTGTTACATGCAAAATCTTCTAAATCATAGTATTGTTACAAAATATAAAAGCCCCCCGGCATTACCGGGGGGCTTGACTTATAAAAGCTAATGATTGATCTTAGTTTCTCAGGTTCAGGGCCGAGGCTACCTGGCTATAATTCTTAAAGTTAAGATGTGGGTGACTTACGTTCAACTGAGTAAGAGATGTTCCCGGTATGACCACGATCTTGAAGTCAAGATTTACCTGTGACGGGCTTGCTTTAACCGTAATCTTACCTACAGCAATAGAAAGTATGCTGATCTGCGTACCTGCGTCGGAGTAAGGAAGCGGGTACCAAATGCCGGTAGTGCCGTTAGGCCTGAAATATACAAGCACTGTGCCCTGGTCAAGTACCGATTGGTCGATTGCCGGCACTGCAATATCAGTACCCGTAACGATAACCGAAATGTTGCTTTTCAGGTAAGTATTTACCTGTGCGTTACCGTCGGCACCTGTTGCTCCCGTTGCTCCGGTTGCACCTGCAGAGCCTGTTGCACCGGTGGCGCCAGTAGCTCCATTAGCCCCAGTTGCGCCGGTAGCACCCGTTGCTCCATTAGCACCCGTTGCTCCGGTAGCTCCGTTGGCACCTGTAGCACCCGTCGCTCCGTTAGCACCTGTAGCCCCCGTTGCTCCATTGGCACCTGTAGCTCCCGTTGCTCCGTTGGCACCGGTAGCACCTGTAGCCCCCGTTGCACCATTGGCACCGGTAGCGCCTGTTGCTCCGTTCGTACCATTGGTCCCGTTGGTTCCATCATTTCCTGTAGCACCCGTTGCACCGGTAGCGCCGGTTGGGCCTGTCGGACCTCCTGCGGGCCCCTGCGGACCTTGCGGCCCCTGTGGACCGGTAGCGCCGGTAGCACCGGTGTTACCAGTAGAACCCGTAGCCCCTGTAGCACCTACAGGGCCGGGTGTTTTGTCTTTTTTACAACCGTTAATACTTATCAAACATGCTAAAAGTATCAGCGGTAGTATGTGTCTAATTTGTCTCATATAGGGTACGTTAAATAAATTAATTACGCTTTCTACGTTAAGAAATCGAATAGGTTACAGTTGCATATTGGGAAATATATTTTCTTACTATTTTATTCCTTAGCTCGGCCTGCTTCAAATAAGCTGCATTAACCTTTGTTTATAAAATGATTATCTGCAGTAAAAACAATGGGGTAATATTTTCGTTACCTTTAATAAATCATCTACCTCATGAAAAATATAGCTAATTCGTTGCACGGGCGTATTCACAATTGGATAGACGCCATCGGCTTCAGGCTCAACTCATCGCAAACCACGCCCCGCAGGGGCATTACGGTAAAGCATTACTTTTTTGAAACGTTCAATTTCCTGGAGAGATGGGATAAAAAACACCCTGAAAGATCAAAATTTATGTGTTTCGATGTCTATGGACAAAAAATGAATGTTAATTCCCTGCTCGATCTGCAGGCCGCCTTCTTCGAAAACATCAGTCAATTAAAGTAAAAGGGATACTAACACGTTATTTGCTTATTAGGCAAACGGAAGCAAATCTGCAAAGCTTCAGATCCTTCGTTTCAGGGTAAGTATTACCCTGTCATATTTATGGTCGTGGAAGACTTCGATGAGCAGGTTTCGACCGTCTTTTGATCTGAAAATATTATCTATTTCCTCCAGAGACATTTCCGCCACAGGTTTAAAATTTATCGCCGTAATTTCATCGTCCTTAACTAATCCAACTTCATCAGCCGACGAGCCTGGTTCAACCCTGCTTACGATAATGTGTTTAAAATCTTCGCCTCCCGCGTAATATTCTATTCCGCTCATATCATGTTCAAAGGGGTTGTGAAATGCTGCATTAGGTTTCAGGTACATGGCATTGTCCGGGTAATCAAATATGACATTAAAACGCTTAAGCAAGCCAATTCCCAGGTTTCCGTCCCTTGATACGGACATATATTTTAACGTGGTGGAATCGTAGTCGTTCGGGAAAGAAGTGATAACCTTTTTTATTTTATATTTTCCGACGTCGATTTCATCTATCCTGCTAAGAAAGCCAAAAATAGGACCGGCAAGCCCGACACCTAAATTTGCTGCGATGAATTTTTGAGGAAGGCCATGTTTCTTGATCATGTTTTCGAGCGAGACAGGGTGCCCTGCTCCAAGGTCGATGATCAGTTTGCACTGCTGCATTAAGCCATTTGGTAAAAGGACAACTGCCTGCATATAGGGTTTACGCGCTTCTACAGTAATGGGTATTTTTTCACCCCTTCGGAACAGGCGGACATCTTTCGGTCTGTAAACAGTAAGCGTGCTGTCAACAAAATTCATTTTTACCGCCAGGTTGTTGAAAAACTCATACCCCAACAACCCGTGTATTGGGATACCTACAAAGCCCGATAAGTTAAAATGTTCGGTCCTTAGCATGGTGGCTGCTACATCATAGCTGGTCAAATCGGGTATATCTATCTTTAGAGGGGGAGTGACATAGGCCTCAAAGTCATCACCCTCACCCAAGCCGGCTATTCTTATCGTTCGCTTACTTTGCAGATTTATCGAGTCTACCATTTTCGGGTCGGTTATTACCATCATCCCAACCCCGGTGTCCAATATAAAATTAAATGGCCCCTTGTCATTTATCTTTAGCTTGATAACAACGAGGTTCCTGATAAGCCTGAAATGTAAGGTAGAGGACTTGACGCCGTTATTCAGATCGAAATATTGCGCCTCTGCTGGCACACCAGTAAAGCATATCCATGTTATCAACGTTAAAGCAGGCAGGATAGAAGCCCTATGAAGTATTTTGAATAACAATTTGCTTATAATTGGATAATATAAATTTATAACAAAAACTTTAGTTATAGAAATAATGCGCCCAACGACAGCCAGAATAGTGTTAATAGCATGTTTTTCGTTACTTGTGTGTTCATGTGCTTATCGGGGAACCATCAGGAAACGAAAAATAGAAAAACTGTTTAAGCAGTCAGCGATAAGTAATGACCACTTTACCGGTTTTGCCTTGTATGACATGGATACCAAAAAGATGATCTATGAGTTGAATGATGATAAATATTTTACACCTGCATCCAACACAAAGCTTTTTACATTTTACACCTGCCTGCGAATACTTGGCGATTCTATCCCCGCATTCAGATATTCGGAGAGGGGAGACTCGCTAATCTTTTGGGGTACCGGCGATCCATCCTTCCTTCAAACGGGGCTCAGGGCTATAAACGGGTACAATTTTCTTAAAAACTCGAATAAGAAACTCTTCTTCTCGTCGGGCTTTTATAAAAACGATTTTTATGGCTCCGGGTGGGCATGGGACGACTATAACGATTATTACCAGGCAGAAATAACGGAGTTCCCAATAGAGGACAATGTTGCGGTTTTGTCATCGGATAAAACAGGCAGGCTACAGATAAGTCCCGCCGGGCTAAGTATTTACCTTAAATGTGATAGCAACTATAAACCAGCATCTTTCAAGGTGCGGCGCGATTTTTTGAGCAACACATTCGTTTACCCGGCGATGCCGGTACCCGCTGACTTTCACCAGGAGATACCGTGGAAAACAAGTACCGATTTGACCATTTCGTTGCTGCAGGACACTTTGAAAAAGCCGGTATATGAAGTTCATGTTCCAATGCCGGAAAATGCAAAAACTATCTGCGATGCCAACGCGGATACGGTTTACAGGCACATGCTGCAGCCAAGCGACAATTTTATTGCCGAGCAGTTATTGCTGGTGTGCTCGTCGGTGAAGTTCAATGCGCTGAATGCAGATTCCGTGATACGGTATTCGAAAGAACATTATCTTAACGACCTGCCAGATGTACCGCAATGGGTTGATGGTTCCGGCTTATCGAGATTCAATTTATTTACACCAAGAAGTATTGTTGCCTTGCTTTGTAAAATATCTGACCAGATGAAGAACGATAGTTTGCTGCATAGCCTGATGCCGGCCGGAGGAGTGGCGGGTACAATAAGAAAAGCGTATCAAACCGATAACGGCGTTCCCTTTGTTTGGGCCAAAACAGGTTCGCTGTCAAACAACCATAACCAAAGCGGTTATTTGATAACGCGAAAAGGAAAGCGCCTTGCCTTTTCTTTCATGAACAATAATTTTACACGGCCAAGCCGCGATATACGCGAAGAGATGGTTAGGGTAATGACCTATATCCACGAAAATTACTGATCAGGTTTTTTTGTTGCCCTGTGGTGCCGGTTTTTGAAGATTGCCCTGCAAGTCGGGGTTTTGTGGCGGCAATTCTTCGACCTCGAGCTCTACTTCGGTTTGCTCAATATGTACGGCGTATTCGGCAGGTTCAATACTGCTGCCTATGGCCTCAGCATATACCTGTGTAAATTCTGCGCCGATATACAATATGGCCGATGTGTAATAGATCCAAACCAGGATAATAATAAGCGAGCCCGCAGCGCCGTATGCCGAACCTTGTGCGGTGTATTTCAAATACAAGCCGATAAGATATTGACCGAGCATAAACAGGAGCGCGGTAAATATTGCCCCCGATCGTACATCGCGCCACTTAATTTTTGCATCGGGCAGGAATTTGAAAATGATACCAAATAATACGGCTATCACAACTAAGGTGATCGC
Organism: Mucilaginibacter ginsenosidivorans; assembly: GCF_007971025.1. Taxonomy (NCBI): domain Bacteria; kingdom Pseudomonadati; phylum Bacteroidota; class Sphingobacteriia; order Sphingobacteriales; family Sphingobacteriaceae; genus Mucilaginibacter; species Mucilaginibacter ginsenosidivorans. The sequence goes on from NZ_CP042436.1 coordinate 851,300, forward strand.
GAGATTTATAAGATCGAAAAGTGTAACTGTAATGGCAGGAAGAAAATGGGTAAGCCGTTCACTTAAAGCATTAATGGCGATATTAATGATAAGGGATACAAGCAACAAGAACCCGAGGCTTATGATCAATGAAAAAGACAGGAAACGATTTTTTAGAAACTTGAGCCAGCCCTTTTTGGGTTTTGCTTTTACCCGCCAGATGATATTCAAAGAGTCTTGTATTTCAACGAACATGCTACTGGCTCCAATCAGCAGGATAACAATCCCAGCAATAAGCGCAACTCCGGTCTTTCCGGAAAGAGCAAGATGCTTTACAATTTCCTGCAGCTGAAGAGCTGCGTCCTTACCCATAAAATGTTGTATCTGGGCGTAAACGGTATCGTTGAAATTATAATGGCCAAGTACGAGGCTGGTTATCGAAATAACCAGTATTATAAGCGGGGCAATTGAAAAAACCGTGTAATAAGCCAGCGAAGCACTTAGCTTAAGCCCGTTATCGTTAATGAAACCCATAAAAGTAGCAACGATCACTTTCCACAGGTGTTTAAAATAGACTTTACTTAATACTTTCATATCAAGCTAATAAAGTGTTTTTTATCGCTTTTGTTTCAAAACGCTCCAGACCACTAAATATAAATATTTGATTTAAAGTATGTTAAAAAACTGACATGCCTGGCTTAATGCTTTTGATCGATGGAATATCAATATTTTCACCTAAAAATTTGGGAATTTGTTCAAAAAAAACCTAATTTTAGGCTTTAAGAGAAACAACTTCGGGGGTACAGACTTTTTGCAGAGAATGGCTTTCGAAGATGATAAAACTAACTTTTAATTGTTAAATTTTTTTTTGGGGAAAGCCGTCCTGTGTAAACAGAACGGCTTTATTCTTTTAGTGTGCGTCCACCGGCATTTTGGCATTAGACTTTTTGAACGGCTGCAGATAAAGCAGCGGGATGGAAAAAAGCATAACCAGGCCGGATATTAAATAAGCATCATTGTAGGTAAGTAACAAGGTTTGCCGTACTACGGCGCCTTCTATAGCGCGGTAGGCCATTTGAGTGGCTTCAAGGGCGCCCTTCCCTTTAGCCATAAATCCTTGTTCCAACATATGCATCCGTTGCACAAACGCATTGTTATAAATGTTAACATTGCTCAGCAGGTTGCTTCTGTGCAAGCCCTGGCGTACGTGGATCAGGGTGGTTAATGCTGCAATACCAAACGAACCGCCAAGCTGTCTCATCATATTATTTAAGCCGGTACCCTGTCCTACTTCCGGCCCTTTCAGATCGGCTATTGCCAGGGTAGTCAGGGGTACAAACAGCAGGGCCATACCCACACCCCTTATCAGCAGCGGGATCAGCACCTGGACTTCGCCTGTGTCCAAAGTAGAATGACTCAGCATAAATGTAAATACAAAGAACAGCGCCATACCTATTGTTGCCATAAATTGAGCAGGTACGCCTTTATTGAGCATTTTCCCAATAAAAGGCATCATCACAATGGTACACAGACCGCCCGGGAACAAAAGCTCGCCGGTTTGCTGCGCTGTAAAGCCAAGCAGGTTCTGGCAAAATACAGGGAAGACGAACACCGAACCGTAAAGCCCAAAGCCCAATATAAAGGATGTAAACATACCCACAGCGAAACTCCGATGCCGCATGATGCTGAAATTCACAATCGGGTGATCGGTGCTTAATTCGCGCCAGATAAACAATAATGTCCCTAATACGGCAGCGATAGTTAATACCAGGATGTACGGTTTCGCAAACCAGTCTTCCGATTCTCCTTTTTCCAATATTGTTTGCAAGCTACCAACGGCTATTGCCAATAACGCTATGCCCCACCAATCTATCGGCTTTCCTTTGGCATCTCTCGGCGTTTCGCGTACAAAGGTGAGCGCAAAGAAAGCTGCTATGGCGCCTACAGGTATATTCACATAAAATATCCATTTCCAGGTAGTATGGTCGGTAATATACCCGCCAATTGTAGGGCCAACCGTTGGCCCCACGACAGCGCCCAGTCCGAACAAGGCAGTTGCAGTACCTATTTGCTCACGTGGCCAGGTCTCCAGCAAAATTGCCTGCCCGGTTGATATAAGACCTCCACCGGCAAATCCCTGGAGGATACGGAAAATTACCAGTTCGTTTAATGAGGTTGAATTACCACACAGGAACGAGGCTATCGTAAAAATTACGATGGAAGCTATAAAATAATTCTTCCTACCGAAATATGCCCCCAACCATCCCGACATCGGGAGTATGATCACGTTAGCTACCGCATAGCCGGTCACCACCCAGGCAACGTCCTCCAGGGTCGCGCCCAGGTTCCCCTGGATCTTTGGCAGCGCAACGTTTACTATCGTTGTATCGATCAACTCAAGCAAAGCGGCTGTTATTACCGTTACGGTAATAATCCATTTTCTAAAACCCTTTTCAGCCATTACAATTAGTCTTTATAGATAACAGAAACATTTACGCTCATGCCCGGACGGAGCATTGCCAATGTATCCTTGCTTGCATTAAGCTTTATTTTTACAGGCACGCGCTGAACCACTTTTACGTAGTTGCCGGTAGCATTATCGGGAGGCAGCAGCGAAAATTTGGCGCCTGTTGCACCCGAAAAATTATAAACCTTACCATGCAGCTTCATATCGGGATAAGCATCCACTTCGATATCCACGTTTTGGCCGTCCTTCATGTTGGTCAGCTGGGTTTCCTTAAAGTTGGCAGTGATGTATACGCTGTTGTCGTTTACAATGGAGAATAAAGTTTGACCCGGCTGTACCAGCTGGCCAACCTGTATGTTCTTTTTTGATGCAATGCCGCTTGCAGGGGCAGTAATGGTTGCGTAGGATAGCTGCAGTTTTGCATAATCCACATCGGCCTGGCGCTGGGTTACCCCAACATTGGTTACCTTCAATTGGCTCTGTGTTGTGCCAACCTGTTCAAGGGCTGCTTTGTATTGATCCTGTGCAGCCCTGTATGTAGCTTCAGCTACATCGCGGTCCGATTTCACCTGGTCAAATTGTTGCTGGGTAACTGAGCCGTCTTTTACAAGATTGGCGTAACGCGCATAGTCCTTGTTGGCTTTTTCCAGTTTTGCAGCGGCTGATTCTACCTGCGCGCGGGCACTCGATGAGTTGGCTGCTGTCGAGCTGATCTGTGACTGGCCAACATTTACGCCTGCACTTGCACTTTGTTTTGCAGCCAATGCCTGCTCCAGTTTCACTTTGTAATCGCGGTCATCCAATTTTACCAGTACCTGGCCCTTTTCAACATGGCCATTCTCTTCAAAAAAGATGCTGTCTACATAGCCGCCTACGCGTGCCACCACGGGGCTGATGTCGCCGTCAACCTGGGCATCGTCAGTATCAATATGTTTACTATAATATATGTATTCTTTTATCCCGAATATGATACCGCCTATCAGTATTACTCCTAATATTATAGGCAATACCCTATTGGGTTTTTTTGCTGGGGTTTCTTGTTCTTGTGCCATTTTGTGTCGTTGTTATTTGCTAAGTTTTCCGGTTGATTTTAATAGAGTATAGTAAGCAAGCCCTGCATCGGCTTTAGCCAGTTCCAGGTTTATTTGAGCCTGGTATAGCAGCGTTTCGGCATCCACCCGGTCCGTTGCCGATGCTATATTGCTTTTATATTTAGATTCCAATATTTTGTCATTTTCACCCGCCTGGTCTATAGACGTTTGCAGCAGTTTTATTTTATCGAGTGAACGGGTGTAATTTTGATAACTTCTGTTCACATCGTTGCGGATGTTATCGGCGGTAATGCCCTGGTTGATCACAACTTCATCGCTCTGTATCTTCGCCTCCGCAATTTTATTCTTGTTGGTCCATAGAGAGGAGAAGTTCCACGAAAGTGTCAACCCTAAAGTCACCGGCGTTATGTAGCTGCCTGATTTTGGGATAGGATTGGCATTAATATCAACATAATAGCCGCTAAAGGAAGCTGCAAGCGTAGGAAGCTGGTTAGCTTTTATGCTTTTAATGTTTGTTTCGGCCACTTTCGACCTAAGTTGCAGTTGCCGTACTTCCTGGCGGTTTGCCATGGCTGAATCTACATAAGCGCTAAGCGCTCCCACCTGGTGATCGGCTTCCTTGATCTGGTCAATATTGATTATTGTACTTTCGGGCAGGCCCAGCATAATGTTCAGGTCGTAATTGATCACCTTTCGGTTGCTTTCAAGATCGATCTGTGTCGACTGGATGTTTGCGCGCTGTAGCTGGAAACGCAATACATCGTTCTTGGTCACCAGCCCCTGGTCAAAAAAGCGCTGCGATTGGTGTATCTGCTGATCGATGGAGGTCAGGTTTTGCTGAACCACTTTAAGGCTTTGCAACACCTTGTAAAGATTGTAGTAGGAGTTGATCACATCGTAAGTGATCTCGTCCTTGTCCTTGTCAGCATCCAGACGAGCCACCTGCGTAAGCAATTCAGTAGATTGCTGGGCGTATTTGTACTTGCCTCCGGCGAAGATCGCCTCATTCAACGACACGGTGCCGAGATAAGCATTAGCATCCTTTGGCAGGTTGAAAGCGTTATCGGGCCCGAGTTGTAAATGATTGGCAGGTATTTCGGCGCGGCTGTAGCCAAAGCTTGCTTTGCCTGTCGGCAATACCTGGTCCTTTGCCTGGTTGTATTGCGAAATTGCCTCGTCGATCTTTGACTGCGACAGTTTAAGTACCTTGCTGTTCTGTATGCCAAGTTTTATAGCTTCGTCAAGCGTCAGGGTTTTATCCTGTGCAACGGCCGGCAGGGCCACCATCGCCGCTAATATGGCTGCAATTGCCAGGCGGATGGCGTAGTCGATCATTGTTTTGAATGATCGCGTGTTAAGGGGTTTATTTATGTGAGTTGTCATGTTCGTTCAACAAGTAGGATTTTAACAGTGTCTTTAAATAAGCTTCAATACGCGGCCTTAATCTTTCCTCTATCACCTTTTCCTTTTGTATATCGTACCCAAGCACTTTGGACGTAAGGGCAGGTGAATTGACGATAAAATTTTTGGTGCCGTAGATGGTTGCAATAACCATGTCTATATCAATTTCTTTTTTGAACTCCCCGGTCGCAATGCCTTCATTTAATATTTTGCGCACTTCGCCTACGTTCTTCATCAATATCTCGGTGATCTGGTCGGATAGCTCGCCTTTGCGTTGCCTGGCCAATTCCTGGTAAAGTAGTTTTTGAAAGCAATTATTGGTAACCACGCGCTGTGTATACAGCTCGATATATCTTTCGATCTTATTCCAGGCGCTGATACTATCGTCGCTGCCGATATTTTTGAGCAGGTCCTGGAATGAAATGATCTTACGGTTGAACACCGCCAGGAATAAACCTTCTTTCGAGCCGAAATAGTAATTCAGCATCGCCATGTTTACGCCTGCCTCGCCCGATATGGTACGGGTAGACGCGCCATCAAATCCAAGCTCTGAAAATACCCTTTCAGCTACGTCGAGGATATGATCCTTCTTATCTATCTTGTCTTTATCCATTGCTTTAATGGCGACAAAATTAATCAATCGATTGATTATGTCAATAATACTTTTGTTATATTAATGTAATCATTTGATTATCACCAGCCGCAATTCAATCAAATGATTGGTTTTCAGTATAATTACCGATGTAACAGTTTTGTTTTAGATTTGAAGTACTAAATTCATCTGCCTATCTTTCGGCCTATTTTACTGACTATGAAGCGTATCGTGCTGCTTTTTATAAGCCTGTTTATCATTTTCGAAGCGACAGCACAAACCAACCCGCCCGCGGATATGGTTACCATTGAGCAAAACCTTAAAAAGCTGGACGTGCTCGGAAGCGTGTTGTATGTTGCCGCACACCCCGACGATGAGAACACGAGATTACTGGGTTACCTGGCGCAGGAAAAGCACTACCGCGCCGGCTATTTATCGATGACACGCGGCGACGGCGGTCAGAACCTGATCGGCAATGAACAGGGTGAATTGCTGGGCCTTGTGCGCACGCAGGAACTATTGGCAGCGCGCAAAGTGGACGGGGCGGAGCAGTTTTTTACGCGTGCAATAGACTTTGGTTTTTCTAAAGGTCCGCAGGAAACGCTTGATTTCTGGAACAAGGAAAAGGTGTTAGGGGATGTGGTTTGGGTGATACGCAAGTTTAGACCGGACGTGATTATCTGCCGCTTTCCCACGACGGGAGAAGGCGGGCATGGCAACCACACCGCATCTGCTATACTGGCACAGGAAGCTTTCGCGGCGGCCGCCGACCCCAAACGCTATCCCGAACAGCTAAAATATGTACAGGTATGGCAGGCCAAACGTTTGCTATGGAACACTTTCAACTTCGGCAATACCAATACCATCTCTCCCGACCAGTTTAAAATAAATGTAGGCGTGTACAATCCTTTGCTTGGTAAAGGTTATGGCGAACTTGCAGCGGAGAGCCGCTCAAACCATAAAACGCAGGGCTTTGGCTCGGCCAGGCAGCGTGGCGATGCTTTTGAATATTTCAAAACCATTTTGGGCGATGCTCCGAAAGATGACCTGATGGACGGTGTGAACACTACATGGAGCCGTGTAAAAGGCGGCGAAGCTATAGGAAAAGATGTTGAGGCTATACAAAAGAATTTTGACCCTGACCATCCTGACAGATCGGTTGCGGATATGGTAAAGGTTTACAGCGAGGTGGAAAAGCTTGGCGACACTTATTGGCGCGAACAGAAGACGAGAGGCCTGGCTGACCTGATAGCGGCATCTGCAGGGCTTTGGTTTGAGAGTTATGCTAATGAACAGGCTTATAGCCTGGGCGATAGCATTGATGTGCGGTCGCAGGTATTGTGCCGCTATAATGACCGTTCAAAAGTGAATGTAGTTGACGGAATGAATTTCGGAGGCGGAGGGAAATCTATCCCGGTGAATGAAGTGCAAACCTTTAACAGCAAAGTGCTGGCAGCGAAGATCACCCAACCTTACTGGCTGCGACAAACACATGGGGTTGGTTCATATACCATTGACGACGACCAGATGGTTGGGAGCCCGGAAAACCCCGACCTGCCTGCTATTAAATACACTTTTACAATTGAAGGAAAGGTTTTCGAGTACGACCGCCAATTGGTTTACAAATATGTTGATCCGGCAAAAGGCGAAATATATCAGCCTGTCGAAATTACACCACCGGTAACCGCCAATATTGAAAACAGGGCATACATTTTTAATTCTCAACAACCGCAAACGGTAGAATTGAAGCTGAAAAGCTTTAAAAATGCAGCATCGGGAATGATAAAACTAAGCGCCCCGGTGGGATGGAAAATAAGCCCGGAAAGCGTTGGCTTCACCAATAAAAACAAGGGCGATGAATGGGAGCAGAATTTTACAATAACCCCATCGGCAAACAGATCACAAACAGGTGTGCTCGAAGCTGAAGTAAGTGTGGGCAACGATAGAAAAGTTTACAATAACAGCATCCTTTCTATTAATTATAGCCATATTCCTAATATTACCCTATTCCCTCCCGCACAAGCCAAACTATTGCAACTGGATCTTAAGATCGCCGGAAAAAAGATAGGCTACATTAACGGCGCCGGCGATCTGGTGCCGGATGCTTTGAAGCAGGTGGGCTACGATGTGAGTGAGCTTAATGAGAACGAAATACTTAACGGCGACCTTTCTGTTTATGATGCCATAGTAGTTGGCGTTCGTGCTTATAATGTGGATAAACGGCTGGCCATCGATCAGCCTAAGCTATTGGAATATGTTAAAAATGGCGGCAACCTGCTTGTGCAATATAATAACAGCAGCGGACTTGTGACCAAAGAAATTGGGCCATATCCGTTCAAAGTGGTAAATGAGCGTGTTACCGATGAGAATGCGAAAATAACTATCCTCGATCCCAATAACGCGGTTTTAAACTATCCAAACAAGATCAGCCGGTCGGATTTTGACGGATGGATACAGGAACGCGGTCTATATTTTACGAAGGATGCCGACCCGCAATATCAAAAGGTTTTGCGAATGGCTGACCCGGGTGAAGGGCCTAAGGACGGCGCGTTGATAACCACGCAATACGGCAAGGGGCGGTTTATTTACACCTCGCTTGCATTTTTCAGGCAACTGCCTGCGGGTGTACCGGGTGCGTACCGGCTGTTCATCAATATGCTAAGTAAACCCAGGATCAATCCTTAAACTGCAGGGTTTTTGGACCTTTTAACAAAAAGGAATCCAAAAACCCTGTTCACTCCCCATAATACGATAATCGCATTGAATTCTATCGTGCCTTGCAACGAAGTATAGCTTGCGAACGTCTTCGTATACGATATCAATGCGCCGACGCTTCAATGCTGCGCAGGAACGAAACGGTTACAGTGCGATCTTAAAAACTCAAAATAACAGCCATGTTAAAAAACTATTTCAAAGTAGCCTTTCGCGGGTTGTGGAAAAACAAATTCTCTTCCTTCATCAATATTTTCGGCCTATCTATAGGCCTTAGCAGCTGCCTGCTGATAGGATTGTATATCCGGCACGAATTAAGTTATGACCAGTTTCAGCAAAAAGGCGACCGCATTGCGCGCGTAATAATGGAGTATAAATTTGATGGAGCCTTCGAATCGAAGGCCGGTAATTTTACAAGCACGAAGGTGGCCCCTACTTTCAAAAGGGTTTTTCCCGAAGTGGAGAATGCAGTTAGAATGACTTTATATAACCAGCCCATACTGTATAAGGATAAGTTTTTCAACGAAAAAAGTATCATATATGCTGATCCTTCTTTCTTTAAAATGTTCAGCTTTAAACTGTTAAAGGGTGATGCTAAAACGGCAATTTCTGAGCCGAATGAGATAGTATTTACGCAAACAGCGGCAAAACGATATTTTGGCGATGAGGATCCGATCGGCAAATTGGTTAAAGTGGGCAGCGATACGGGTGTGTATAAGGTGACGGGCCTGATAGCCGACTGCCCGTCAAACTCGCAGATCAAGTATGATTTCCTGGTCTCATTTTCGTCGCTGCACGCCGACCAGGAAGAGACCTATTGGGATGCCAACTATACCACCTATTTGTTGCTCAAAAACGAAGCGGCCATAAAAAACCTCCAGGCCAAACTGCCGGCCTTTATGAAAAAGGAAATGGATGGTAAAGGCGCCACCATCAATTTCTATCTCGAACCATTTAAATGGATACACCTGCACTCTGAATATGATAGTTTCGAACCGAACAACAGTATCACCTATATTTATATCATAGGCATTGTAGGCGTGCTTATATTGGTTATTGCCTGCTTTACCTATATTAACCTGAGCACAGCGCGGTCAATTGAACGCGCTAAGGAAGTAAGCGTCCGTAAGGTAATTGGAGCCGGCAAAAAACAGCTTTTCTGGCAGTTTATAGGCGAATCGGCTCTTTTATGTTCATTTGCGGTGGTACTTAGCTATATATTTTCGATTTTAGCGCTGCCTTATTTTAACAATCTTACCCAGCGGCAGCTGGAAAGCAGCACCTTTTTTTCTGTGCAATTTATTGGGGGTAGTTTACTTATTGTTGCACTTGTAACGTTACTGGCAGGAAGTTACCCCGCATTGATCATTTCCGGTTTCGACCCGATAAAAGGACTTAAAGGCAAGTTCAAAAATTCCGCCTCCGGCCAGCTGATGCGTAATTCGCTCATTGTGTTCCAGTTCGTTATTTCGGTTTTCCTAATTGTTTCTACCTTCATTATGCAGAATCAGTTGTACTACATTCAGCATAAAAAATTAGGATTCGATCGCGACCACGTTCTGGTTTTGCCAATGAATCAGAGTGTTGCAGATAAGCTTGATATTATCAAGCAGGAATTCAAAACCGATCCGTCCGTAGTAAGCATATCCCACTGCTTTTGGACGCCGGTAAATATATTGTCCGGGTTCAATATGCGTTCAGCAGCTATGCCTGAAAATTCGCAGCTGGCTGTGAATGCCGAACGTATTGATGAAGATTATATAAAAACAATGGGGATGGATATTGTTGCAGGCTCCGACCTTACGCGGCAAGACGTTAAAGATGTATCCCATGAAAAGAGTGAAGACAATATCTTCCATTTTATACTTAATGAATCCGCCGCAAAAGCACTTGGATGGACGCCGCAACAGGCAGTCGGCAAAAAGATGTTCCTGGATGCAACACGACCCGGGTATGTAAGAGGGGTAGTTAAGGACTTCAATTTTCAGTCGATGCACTATGCGATCAAACCGCTGGTGCTTTTCCCTGACAACTACGGCAGGAGTTTGCTGGTAAAGATAAATGGCGCTGATCTGAAAAAGACCATCGCCGGTATACGATCCAAATGGGGAAGCCTGGTGCCATCGATACCCTTTACTTACCGTTTCCTGGATGATGACTACGACAAGCTATATGGTTCTGAACTGCGTTTGGGAAAAGTGATGGATGTATTTTCGGCTATTGCTATCGTGCTTGCCTGTCTTGGGCTGTTTGGCTTATCATCGTATTCCATCCAGCAACGCATGAAGGAAGTGACTATTCGGAAAGTTTTAGGGGCATCAGTATCAAATTTAACTTTTGTGTTGTCCAAAAACTTTTTATGGCTCTCGCTTATTGCTATTGTTATCGCGTTCCCTTTTACCTGGTATGCCATGAGTGAATGGCTGCAAGGTTTTAACTATCACATCAATATCGAATGGTGGATGTTCGTTGCTGCGGGCGCAGCTGTTATACTGATCGTGTTTATTACGGTAAGCTTTCAGTCGGTAAAGGCGGCTTTTGCCAACCCGATAAAGACGCTGAGGATGGAATGAGAGCAAGCTTAATTTTAAAAAATAACCTCTTGCTACGCATTACAGAAACAATTACTTTTGCACAGTTGTAATAAACATATCATGGCACATCATCAACCCGCAGAGAAAGAAAAAAATATTGATTCGCTGTACTACCTGGTAGCAGTGGTTTGCGGCCTGTTCACAGGCGTAGTTATTGATAACGGCATTGGATGGATCATCACATTCGGAGTTCTGTTCCTGTTGTTTGCTGCTTTGTTCCTGCAGGTATTTGTACGCGGCCGTGAGCAACGCTGATCCTGATCTTCCCTCATTCATAAAAACATGGAACCAGTTTTACGGTATTGTTATCGTATGGCTGGTTTTTTTGATTTTGGTATTTTGGCTCATCACTGTGTCATTTAAATAGACATTATTCCAAATTTCCGTTAAATTGCCAAAAAACTGCTGATATTCACCGTCAGTCATTTCAACCTTTTTGCCTGAATTAAATGAGTTTAACCGACTGGATAGTACTGGGGGTTACGATATTGGGTATCGTGGTTTACGGTATTTGGAAAAGCGGCAAAAATCAAAACATTGACCAGTACCTGATGGGTAGCCGGTCGATGCCCTGGTATACGGTAGGATTATCAGTAATGGCCACACAGGCCAGCGCAATCACCTTTTTATCGGCACCAGGTCAGGCATATTCAGACGGAATGCGTTTTGTGCAGTTCTATTTCGGCCTGCCACTGGCTATGATCGTCCTTTGTATCACCTTTGTACCTATCTTCAGCCGGCTGAAAGTTTACACGGCCTATGAATTCCTTGAACAGCGCTTCGACCTGAAAACCCGCGCGCTTACTGCTTTTCTTTTTCTTATACAACGGGGGCTGTCGACAGGTATAACCATTTACGCGCCATCTATAATCCTGTCGACCATACTGAATATCAATACGGTTTATACCACGCTTTTTATAGGCGGACTGGTGATATTTTATACCGTTTACGGCGGTACCAAGGCCGTATCATATACACAACTATTGCAAATGAGCATCATATTTTTGGGGATGTTCGCGGCGGGGGCGCTGGTAGTTACCCTGTTACCGCACGGCGTAGGCTTTACAAAGGCGTTACACCTGGCAGGCAAACTTGGCCGGATGAATGTCATCGACTGGAAATTCGACCTCAATAACCGGTATACCGTTTGGAGCGGGATAATAGGCGGATTCTTTTTACAACTCTCTTATTTCGGTACCGACCAAAGCCAGGTCGGCCGTTATTTAACAGGAAGCTCAATAGGGCAAAGCAGGTTGGGTTTGATCATGAACGGCCTCATCAAAATACCTATGCAATTTTTGATATTACTGATCGGTGTGCTGGTTTTTGCGTTTTATCAGTTCCATCAGCCGCCCATGTTCTTTAATCAATACGAGGTTAAACAGGTTAAGGCCAGCAAATACGGCGCTGAATATAACGGATTGGAAAAACAATATTCGGCCGCTTTTGAACAAAAAAAAGCCTCTGCGGAGAGTTTTTCCACGGCGTCAGGGAATAAGGATGAGGCTAAAATAAGCGCAGCAGGTATGGCGCTGAAAGAAGCCGATGCACAACAAAAAACTATAAGAAATAAGGCGATAGCCCTGATAAAAAAGAACAATGGGAAGGCCGACACAGATACCAATTACGTATTCCTCAATTTTGTGACCCATTATTTACCGAGGGGACTTATAGGTTTGCTTATTGCGATCGTATTCCTGGCGTCCATGGGCTCTACGGCAAGTGCACTTAACTCGCTTGCATCGACAACGGTTGTTGATATTTACAAACGTATCATCAACCCCGGAGCGCCTGATAAGGCCTACCTGGATGCTTCGCGATTGGCAACCGTTTTTTGGGGAGTGGTTTGCATTGGGATGGCTCTATATGCAGGAAAAATGGGTAATTTGCTGGAAGCCGTGAACCAACTCGGCTCCTACATTTACGGGACGATATTAGGCGTATTTGTAGTGGCTTTTTACCTGAAAAAAATACGGGGAACGTCGGTGTTTATTGCGGCCGTCGTATCGGAAGTTATCATAATCATCCTGGGCCTTAGCAATGCCATTGCCTACCTGTGGCTGAACGCAATAGGCTGTTTCCTGGTGATTATTATAGCATTCGTCATAAATGTGATAATGCCGAAGAAGCTACAGGCATAGAAGAAAAGCCCCGGAATTTTTGAAACCCCGGAGCTTTTCTTTTCAGTAATATCAAAATTATTTACTTGCCTGGTCGGCAACAGCCTGGTTCAGCCGCACATATTCGGGATCATTATCAGCTTTTGCCAGCTTTACACCCTCCTGGGCAGTTTTCAATGCCCCGGCCTTGTCGCCCATTTTTAGTTGGATGCGTGCTTTCCAAACTTTATAAAAAGCAGATTGAGGGTGTTCCTTTTCGGCGGTGCTGATCCATTCCAGCGCTTTGGTCAGGTCTTTGCCGTTCTCATAATAATAAAGGGCGGCATCAAAATATGGCTTCTTATCGTTGTTCATCACGTCATCGATGTTCGCCATGATCTTCGAGTCGACCTCTGTACTGATAGGAAATGAAAAAGAAATATTTTCCCAGCGCATTTCGAGATCGCACTTTGTCCTGTCGACATTGTTAAACTGGAACGTCAGTGTTTCAAGCGGGTCGGCATATTTCATGGTTTTTACCTTAAAGCGCAGAATATCATCTGTTTGCTTATAGGTGTAGGCGCCCCACTGGTGTGCCGTTTTGTTCAGGATGACAGTCCATTCATTTTGATCAGGAATAGAGAACAGACCATACTCACCGGCCGGTATTTTGTTGCCATTGATGATCACATCGTCGCTGAATTTAATAATAGTAGCTGCGTTTGCACCGGTGCGCCATACAACGCCATAGGGCTCCATTCCACCGAATATCTTCCGTCCTTTTACATTCGGACGCGAATAGATAAGGGTAATTTTTCCTAATCCAAGATCCTGTTCAATAGTTTGGGTCGAACTTAATTGCGGGGTTTTAAGCGCTTGCGCATGGCTGCTTAGTGACGCGCATGCCAATAGCATCGCTGTCAGATAAATATATATTTTCTTCATAATCGGTTTTACAGCGTCTAATTTATCATTATATCATCATCAAATAAAATGCTGTTGGTAATGACAATGTAAACAAGTGAAGTTGAACAAGTTCAATCACAAAAAAACCCGGCTATAAGCCAGGTTTTCTTATTACAAAACTATTAATACTTACTGATCGTCACCGGGATCACCCTGCTGAAACATATTGTTAAAGCTTCCGCCGTCAGGGTAATAACCGCTGATAAGCAGGGTGCCTTTTTTCGAATTAGCCAGTGCTTTGCTGATGTCATCCGAGTTGTTCACTGGTTGTTTATTAATGCTGGTTATGATAGAACCAACAGGTATTTGCGTATCGTCGAACAATAACCCCGGGCGAACCTGGGTTACAACCACACCCGAATTTACATGGTATTTTGCTTTTTGATCGGCTGAAAGCGGTTTAAAGCTCGCTCCCAGTTTATTGTACATTTCCTCCGCCGATTTATTCATAACCGTACGGCTGGCCAGGTTGCCTGCATCCGCTTTTAATGTAACGGACACATTCCTTTCGCTGCCGTCATGTAATACAGTGAGGTTTATTTTATCACCGGGCTGTAAGCGGGCAACAGGTTCCTGCAGATCGGAGGACTCATAAACTGTTTTACCGTTTACCTTGGTTATAATATCGCCGTGCTGTAAACCAGCTTGTGCGGCGCCGCTGTTAGCCGCTACATCGTCGATATACAAGCCAACATTTTTATCGATATGTAAAGCATTGGCAGCATCCTCATCAAGTTCTTTAAAGCTTACGCCAAGATACCCGCGTTTAACGGCGCCGTATTTTTCAATATCGCCCAAGACCTTTTTGGCCAGGTTGATGGGTATAGCGAAACCATAACCTTCATACGAACCTGTTTGCGAAGCGATGGCCGAGTTGATACCGATAAGTTCGCCATTGGCGTTTACCAATGCGCCGCCGCTGTTGCCCGGGTTAATGGCAGCATCAGTTTGTATAAATGACTCGATGCCGGTGTTTAATTGTTTGCCGCTTTGGCGTTGTCCGCGCATGCGTCCGAATGGAGTCATTTGATCCTGCTCGCGGTTTTCACTCCCGATGATACCGATGCCGCGGCCTTTGGCGCTAACGATACCCGCGGTAACGGTTGAGGTCAGCCTGAACGGATTGCCTACTGCCAATACCCATTCGCCTACTTTAACTGCATCAGAATTGCCGAATTTTACGATAGGCAAATTGTCTGCGCTTATCTTAATAAGGGCAAGGTCGGTATTGGGGTCGGTACCTACTACTTTAGCTGTAAAATGGCGGTGGTCATTGGTAACAACTTCAACTTTCGAAGCTTTTTCAACCACGTGGTTATTGGTTACGATATAGCCATCGGGCGAAATAATAACACCCGAACCGGAGGCCATTTGGGGCCCCTGTGGTACCGCGCGCTGGCCAAACATGTCGCCAAATAGTTGCTGCATCTGGTCCTGCCCCGAGTTATCCTGGTTGGTGTATGTTGTGCGTATGTAAACTACGGCAGGCGTTACTTCTGCCGCTGCTACGGTAAGGTCAACCTCACCTGCTGACGACAAATTTGCCGGGGGTAAAGGGTTGTTTGCAAAGTAAACTTTCTGTTTATCTTCAAGACTCATATTGCTCGAGTATTGATGCTCGACCACCTTGTATGTGCCCAACGCAAGGGCGCCGCCAAGGAAAGCGGTTAGTACTGTTAAACCAAACTTTTTCATTGTATTATTCACCTTTCTTTTACTATGTTTAATTCACTGATAAGATACAGTGATCAAATTTAATACCATATAGACGTTATAATCAATGGTAAGTTATGCGTAATTGTGTTAAATTTTGTTAAATAAAATGACAATACGCTTTAAAATTTGTCAGGGCTTATTGTTTCTTTTGTAAAAACGTTATTTATTTAACAGCTGAAGTGAATATTAAGTTTTATAAATACCAGGGCGCGGGCAATGATTTTATTTTGGTGGATAACCGCAGCAACACCATCGATCACAGCGACCCGGCGCTGATAGCACGGTTGTGCGACCGGAGGTTCGGCATCGGAGGCGATGGTATGATGTTTTTGCAGGATAAGCCCGGTTATGATTTCGAGATGGTGTATTATAATGCCGACGGGCAGCCCAGCAGCATGTGCGGTAACGGGGGGCGCTGCATAGTGGCTTTTGCCAAATTCCTGCGCATAATTGATGACGAAACGAACTTCCTGGCAGTTGACGGCCCGCACTATGCCAAAATTTCAGCCTCGGGCGATTGGGTGAGCCTGCAGATGATCGACGTAAACGAGATAGCCCGGGATGGGGAAGCTTATGTTTTGAATACAGGGTCACCGCATTATATCGCTATGGCAAGTGGTCTTAAAAATAAAGACGTATACCATGATGGGTATGCCATCCGAAATAACGATACCTATAAAGCGAAAGGTATTAACGTCAATTTTGTAGAACCTGAGGGCAATGGCTATTTTGTCAGGACCTTTGAGCGCGGTGTGGAAGATGAAACCTATGCCTGCGGTACAGGAGTAACCGCAGTGGCATTAGCCATGGCGGCTAAGAATCATCAAACCGGCAAAATAAACACCCCTATTAAGGTGTTGGGCGGCGACCTCAATATCCGCTTCGAAACAGACGGCACACATTATGATCATATTTTCCTGGAAGGCCCCGCTAAGTTGGTGTTTGAAGGAGAGGTAGAAATATAGTTTGTTGACGGGACCACTGTCAGAAAAACCAACACTTATAACTTTCTGTTATTTCCTGGATGAACAGACGGATCGATATTTTCAGAGGCGATATTACCAAAATGCAGGTGGATGCCATTGTGAATGCTGCCAATACTTCGCTATTGGGCGGCGGCGGCGTGGATGGCGCGATACACCGGGCAGGCGGACCGGCCATTCTTGAAGAATGCATCAAAATAAGAAACAGGCAAGGCGGCTGTAAAGTTGGCGAGGCGGTGATAACCACCGCCGGAAATATGCCCGCAAAATATGTTATACATACTGTTGGCCCTGTTTGGAGCCAAAGCAACAAACAGGCTAATGAATTGCTTGCGAATGCCTATAGCAACAGTTTGAAACTTGCGGTTGAAAACCAGGTTGAAACCATCGCGTTTCCTAATATAAGTACGGGCATTTATCATTTTCCCAAGGACATTGCCGCTGAGATCGCTATTAAAACGATTAAAGAAATCATATCGAAGCATCAACAGATACGTCAGGTTATTTTCGTTTGTTTTGATGATGAGAATTATTCGATTTATGAACAATTATTGTCATATCAATGTGGTAATTAATGGTGTTAACAATTATTTAATACCAACCCCTTTTAATTGATAAGAAAACTGTTTAGGTTTGAATTTTTTCTTCATCGTAACTTCTCTTTATTTTTTTAATAAAGGATGTTACGCGTCGATAGCTCAAAACCATGCCAGATCATTTATGCCGTTTGCAGGCATGAATATTTAGGCTTTTTGCTTGAGCCGCATATCGTTCAGCTAAACCCTAACGGCGAATTTTCCCTCACCTACCAGCGTCTTTTCTCAAACACGGCCAAAGAATTCAGCGAATTTCTTGATGAAACAGATTTTAAACTTGTTAAGGTGCTGGAAGAAATAGAGCAGGGGCATGTTATAAAAAAGTTTTACAAAAAGCCCATCCGCCCTTTCGAGTTTTTCAGCAAAGTATTTAACGACCAGCTTTTTGAAGCTATCCGGCCTAAGGTAGAAAAAAGGATGGCAGAGGCGCTGTTGCTCCTGAACAATAAACAAGTGTACCTGATGAGTAAGGAGGGCTACCCTGCCGAACGTAAATTGCAGATAGCCGCTGAGCCCGCTTCGGTGCTGTTCCATTTCAGGCGCGATGATACCGAGATCAGGTACTTCCCTACCATTAAGTACCAGGGGATGCGCATCGAGTTTATGTTCAAAAACGCTGAGATCATTTGCAACCACCCCGCCTGGATGTTGCTGGACGATACCCTGTACTTTTTTGATAAAGAAATTGAAGGTAAAAAGCTGCAGCCTTTCCTGAACAAACGTTACATCGCCATACCGCGCTCTTCGGAGTTGCCGTATTTCGAAAAGTTTGTGGCGCCGCTCATCGAGAAACACAATGTTTATGCCGAGGGGTTTACCATCAATACCGAAAAATACGAGGCCACGCCGATCTTAAAACCGATATACGTGGAGGGCGGCACATCGCAGTTGCAGCTTTGTTTCAGATATGCCGGTTATATTTTCCCTTACGGCGACGGCAGGCACGTGTCTGTAAGGATGGAGCGCAACGGCGATGATTACCTTTTTCATCGCATTAAACGTTCTACGACCTGGGAAAAAGGAAAACTGCAATTGCTGGAAGACCAGGGCTTGCAGGTTGTTTCGAGCCTGTTTCAAAACCTTGAGGTCACCTGCTGCGACGATGAAGCGGACCAGTCGCTGTCGGTATTTGAATGGCTTAACCAACACCACGAACAGCTAATAACTGCCGGGTTTGAAATTGAACAGCCCGAAGGGCAGAAGAAATATCTTTTCGGCAGCAGCAAGATAGATGTCGAGGTAAAAGAAAATAACGACTGGTTCGATATTTACGCGGTGGTGCATTTTGGACCCTACCGTATACCTTTTATTCAGCTAAAAAATCATATCCTCAATCACAAAAAAGAATTTACCCTGCCTAACGGCGAAATAGCCGTGATACCCGAAAAGTGGTTCTCGCAATACGGTAACCTGCTGCATTTTTCGGAAGGCAGCCAGGATATAAAACTGCGCCGGCACCATATTGGCCTTGTAAACGAGCTGGCGGAGGGCGAACTGGCAGGTGTTACGATGAGCAGAAAGCTTCAGAAGCTAAGCGAGTTTGAAGATGTTGGAGACATCGGTATGCCGCATCACTTTAAAGGCAGCCTGAGGCCATACCAAAAGGCAGGCTTTAACTGGTTCCATTTTTTGCAGCAGTACCATTTTGGGGGCTGCCTGGCCGATGACATGGGTCTGGGGAAAACCATACAAGCGCTCGCTTTATTACAAAAGCACAAGGAAAATATAGAGGCGGCAGACAGCAAAAGCGTTTCGCTTATTATTATGCCTACGTCGCTTATTTACAACTGGCTTAACGAAGCTAAAAAATTTGCGCCCAAATTGCGGATGATGGTGCATACAGGAACGTTCAGGTATAAATCGCCCGAGGTGTTTACCAATTATGATGTGGTGATCACCACCTATGGCATCACGCGTATCGATATCGACCTGCTTTCGGGATACTTCTTTGAATACATTATACTGGATGAGAGCCAGAACATTAAAAATCCGTCATCCAAATCGTACCAGGCGGTAAAGCAGCTTAAATCAAGGTATAAGCTGATATTAAGCGGCACCCCGGTCGAGAATTCGGTAAATGATCTTTGGACACAGATGTCGTTTATCAACCCGGGCTTATTGGGTAACCAGCAATTCTTCCTGAACGAATTTGTAACGCCTATTGAAAAGAAAAAGGATGAGGAAAAAGCACGCAGGCTGCAAGCGCTGATAAAGCCGTTTGTTTTGCGCCGTACCAAAGAACAGGTGGCAACCGAATTGCCGCCAAAGACCGAGAACCTGTTTTATTGCAAGATGAGTGATGAACAGGCCAGCGTGTACGAAAAGGTGAAATCGGAATACCGTAACGAGCTGTTGAAAAGCCTGGAAGACGGCACCTTTGCACAGGCGCAAATGCAGGTGCTACAGGGATTGATAAAATTGCGGCAGATAGCTAATCACCCGTCTATGATCGACGATCAATATGAGGGTGATTCGGGCAAGTTTGAGAACGTGGTGCATACACTGGCCAACGTACTGGAGGGGGGACATAAGGTTTTGATCTTCTCGCAATTTGTAAAACAGCTGACCATCTACCGCAATCATTTTGATATGGAGGGCATACCTTACGTTTACCTTGATGGCAGTACGCAGAACCGGGGCGATGTAGTAAAGCGTTTCCAGGAGGATGAAAAAACAAGGGTGTTCCTGATCTCTATCAAAGCCGGAGGCGTGGGCCTTAACCTGACCGAGGCCGATTATGTGTTCATCCTCGATCCGTGGTGGAACCCGGCGGTTGAACAGCAGGCCATCGACCGTACGCACCGTATTGGGCAAACCAAAAATGTGTTCATCTATAAATTCATCACCAAGGACTCTGTTGAGGAGAAGATATTGGCCTTACAGCAGCGTAAGCTAAAGGTTGCCCAATCACTCATTACGACAGAAGAAAGCTTCATTAAATCGCTCTCAGCCGATGATATCAGAGAGATATTGAAATAATCTTAGGTATTCCGAATAAATATCAGGTAGATCAGGCTGGCTAAAAATACAACTATAGACAGGTAAAAGATGCATCTGCCATGCCACCGGTCTCTTTCGGTGTAACCATAAACCCGTTCACCGTCTGGTAACGTTTTTTTATAGGAGAACAAATGCCAGCCGATAAAGACTCCTACGAAAATAAGAAAAATCGGGAGGAGTATCCCACTCAATGCTATCGCATAACCGACCAATATCCATATCGTCTGCTTTTTCTCAGGCGTTTTTAAATCTTCAATCCTATGCTCGCTGATCTCCGACAGTTTTTCCTTAGTTATTTCGTCTCCTCGGTCCGTTAATATTTTCCTGGCTAACACCACGTCAAATACGCTCCATTCGTCGGCTTTGGTGATCACTTCCATTAGTTCGTCGTTCGTAAAGGTAAACAGGTAATAGTCCTTATCTACTTCATCGAGACGTCGCTCTTCATTTTCCACCAAAAGTTGGTTTACTTTCTCAAAGTCTTTACCTTTTATCTTGACGGCATAATCAACCGCGGCATTGCTCATAACAAATGAAGGGTCAAAACCGGAAGTTTCTTCCTGTATCAAATATTCGATGTGATTGCCATCCAGGATGGCTGTAAGTTCGGCGGCCAGGGCGGCATCATTGAATTTTTGGTAAGTGATAAATTCAGGTTCCATAGCAGGTTTTGTATCGCCAATATAGGTAATTTTACTTTGCGGCTACAGTGAGCTAAACAATTTAATCCTAATATTGGTTGTTCAAACACCAATCGCCAAATCGTCATTAAAATTATAGATCATCATGAAAAAGATTTTCCTTTTAACTGCTATGGCATTTTGCAGTATAGCTGCGTTCAGCCAAAGCAAAATGGCCTGTTGCGCCAAGCCGTCGGCCACCAAACAATTTGCCATGCTGGCGTCCGACAAGAAATTCGTAATGTCGCACGCCACCCCGAAACCATATCACTTCCAAAGCAGCATTGGCAAGGCTATTACATACAAAACATCCGATGGAAAGACAGCTAATGCCTTTGAGATAAAAGCTAAAAAACCGACAGACAACTGGCTGTTGGTTGTGCATGAATGGTGGGGGCTGAATGATTTTGTAAAACATGAATCAGAAAAATTATATAACGACCTGGGCGATGTGAATGTGCTCGATCTTGACCTGTATGATGGTAAAGTAGCAACGACGCGTGAGGATGCGGGTAAATTTATGCAGGCTGTTAAAGACGACCGCGCCGAGACTATTATTAAAGGAGCGATAGCTTATGTTGGGCCAAAGGCGCATATTGCAACCATTGGTTGGTGCTTTGGCGGCGGATGGAGCCTGCAAACCAGCCTGATGGCCGGCAGCCAGGACGTGGCGTGCGTAATGTACTACGGTATGCCCGAACAGGATGTGAATAAACTAAAAACACTGCACGCCGACGTGCTGGGCAATTTTGCCAATAAGGACGGCTGGATAAACCCCAAGGTTGTAGCCAAATTTGCAGAGAATATGAAAGCTGCCGGAAAGAAGCTGGAATTACATCAATACAATGCCGACCACGGCTTTGCTAACCCCAGCAACCCGATATACGACAGCGAGGCTACGAAAGATGCCTACGCAAAGACGCTGGCGTTTTTAAAACCGAGGCTGAAGTGAGTTTGTAATTCGTGGATCATGGTTCATTCAGGGAAATGCTACGCCTTGCATGGAAAGGGGTGATAGTTTATGGTTAACACATTTTTTATAAATGCCAGCATAATGTATTTATAATCAGCGCTTTAAATGTTAAAACACCTGAAATTGTGTTAACCATGTTAACCTTTTATAAAATAAAATAAAATATGGAATGGCTACGTAGGAGCGACCCGTTTTAAAAGCGATTTCCCTGAATGAACTATGAACCATCAGCCACGAACTTTTCGTAACATTGCAGAAATTTTACCTGGTTGACCGCCTCCGCAAAAAGACTGCTCTCGTATTCGCTAAAAGCTGCTATCCTGGTTTTGGCTTTTATTTTTATTTACCGGCGGATAGACAGTAACGAAAATTTAAGGCGGTTTGAATCACTGATCGCTAATATCGACCGTAACAGGGCAATATTTGTTATGTCGTGTGTTTTCCTGTTGATGCTGATCAATTGGATACTTGAGTCGCTTAAATGGAAATACCTCACCCGCGAATTAGTCAGCATAACAACGTGGCAGGCCATTGAAGCTGTTTTTTGCGGACTTACCTGGGCTGTGTTTACGCCAAACAGGATCGGCGAATACGGCGGCAGAGTAATGTTTTTGCCAAACCGCAAACGCATACACGGCATTTTCGCCATGGCGGTGGGCTCGTTCGGGCAAAATGTCATCACCAATGTACTTGGGCTATCAGCGCTTATGTGGTTCGCCTTTACTTATTTGAATATCAACATTGCCATATCCCTTGCCCTTTCACTGGCGGCTTTAGGTTTCATGGCGCTGCTGCTCGTTTTTTATTTTAACATTGGGTGGCTTGTTACTTTGCTTAACCGCATAAAATTCCTGGAAAAATATCACCGTTTTTTTGACATCATGGCAAGGTACCACACCACCGAGCTTTTGAATATCATGTGGTTTTGCCTCACGCGTTTTTTTGTGTTTTCTTTCCAGTATTTCCTGGTCATTCATTTGCTAATACCTTCGGTGCCGGTTTTCCCGATGATGATGATGGTATTTATCCTGTTCTTCGTTCAATCGGCACTGCCTTCACTTGATTTACTCGATGTAGGCGTGCGCAGTATGACCGCCTCGGCCTTTTTTGCCTACATTACTGATCAAAACATAGCTGTAATGGCAGCAGTTTCATCTATTTGGTTTATAAACCTAATAGTTCCTGCTATCTTAGGCTCCGTATTCGTTTTAAAACTCAGATTCTTTGACCGCTCTTCTTAGTACCATATCACTATTACTAACCAGCGTATATATTTCCCTGCTGGTTTATTTTATTAAGGGATGGGCCAGCCTAAGGCGCCCGGTTATACATAATGGCACTTTTAGGACCAGAGTAACCGTGTTAATTGCAGCGCGTAACGAAGAAAACAATATCAATCTTACTATAGACGACCTGCTGGCCCAGGATTACCCCAAAAAGCTGACGGAGATCATTATTGTCGATGACCACTCTACAGATGCAACAGCAGACATCATACGCAGTTATGCCGGCAGGGGTGTTAAGCTATTGCAGCTGAACGAGGATCAACCGCTTAACTCTTATAAGAAAAAAGCTATTGCTACAGCTATAAGTGTTTCAACCGGCGACTTGATGGTGGCTACTGATGCCGATTGCAGGATGGGCAATAAATGGTTATCGTCGGTTGTGGGTTACTACGAGAATAATGACCTGGTTATGATCTCGGCACCGGTATCTTACTTCCAGGAACGCAGTTTATTTGAATACCTGCAAACGCTGGAATTCGCTTACCTGATCGGTCTGGGCGCATCTTTTATAGGAAATAGAAAGGCATCGACTTGCAACGGGGCCAACCTGGCCTACCGTAAGGACATTTTTTACGAGGTAGGCGGTTTTAAAGGGATCGATGATCTTGCATCGGGCGACGATGAGTTGCTGTTACAAAAAGTGGCCATGCGTTATCCCGGGCGTATCGGGTTTTTAAAACAACGCGATGCCATAGTTTATACCCATGCAAAACATACGCTGCGCTCGTTCCTGAAACAGCGCCGCCGCTGGGCTTCCAAATCGGTTAAATACAAGGATAAAAGAATAGTAGCGCTGGCGGTAAGTATTTGGCTGTTCAATGTATCGTTACTTGTGAACGCCGGGCTCAGTTTTTACAATATCTTTTTTCTGAAGCTTTTTTTAACGCAGTTTTTACTAAAGTATCTTTTTGAGGTAGCATTCCTGCTACCAATAACTACCTTTCTAAAACGGCAGGGATTGGTTTTATTACTGTTGCTTCTTATCCCGGTTCATATTATTTATTTCGTGTACATCGGTTTAATGGGTACTACCCGGCAGTATGAGTGGAAGGGACGAATGGTAAGGTAAGCATTCGCGGAAATGACATTCATTTGTTAATAGGCCTTTGCCATTCGCTATAAAATAAGCGATATTTAGCCAAACTGATCTGAACAACACTTGGCCGAACTAACCCCATCGCAGCGCACCTGGAAGGCGTTTAAGCGCAATAAGATAGCTGTTGCCGGACTTGTTTTTATCCTGCTTTCTATACTCATAGCTATCCTTGGGTACTTGGTAATGCCCGATTCAACTCCCATGGCAAATAACATGACCATACAATTGAGTATTAAAAAACCAGGCGCCGAATTTACCATGCTTCGTATCCGTAAAAGCGAACCCGTGGACACCGTTAACATATTCACTAAAATGCTTTATGGCCAGCCGGCGTTTTTTAAGGATATTCCTATTACCGGTTATCATTTAGTAAAAGACTCTATTTATGCTGATGAATATGTTGGTGATGAAGATAAACCCATAAAAGCTTCTTTTAATCTTTTTGAAGTCGTGAGCGGTGGCAAAGCGGCTTATTCGGGCGGATTGGTATCGATAACCAGGCCCAACGGCACCATAGTAAGCTTTACTATAAGCAATGCTTTGTATAAAAGGTTCAGCGAAGAGTTCCTGGCGCACCATATCATAAAGAAGAAATATTGGTTCGGTACCGACCTCTATGGCCGCGACCTTTTGAGCCGGCTTATACTCGGCGCACGCGTTTCGCTGGCTGTCGGAATTGTATCGGTTATCATCAGTATGTTGCTCGGTATCGTTGTCGGCTCGCTCGCCGGCTATTTCGGCGGCTGGGTAGATGCCTCCTTGAGCTGGGTGATGAATATTCTTTGGGCACTGCCGGCGCTGCTGCTGGTAATTGCTATCTCTTTTGCATTGGGAAAAGGGTTGTGGCAGATATTTATAGCGGTTGGCATGTCGATGTGGGTCGAGGTGGGCCGGCTGGTGCGCGGGCAGGTATTGAGCCTAAAACACACGGAATTTATCGAGGCGGCCCGGTCGATGGGATTTAACAATGCGCGCATCATCCGCAGGCATATCCTGCCCAATATTATCGGACCGATACTGGTACTTGCGTCCTCCAATTTTGCATCGGCTATATTGCTTGAAGCCGGGTTGAGCTTTCTTGGTTTTGGCGCGCAGCCGCCTATGCCTACCTGGGGCAGCATGATAAAAGAGCATTACGGGTATATCATTATGAACTCGCCTTTCCTGGCTATTTTGCCGGGTTTGGCCATTATGTTTATGGTGTACGCATTTAATCTTGTCACCGTTGGATTAAGGGATGCTTTTGATATTAAATCACAAAGTACACGGATTTAAAAAAATTAATTCATTAATTTGGCTATCTTCTTATCCGAAATGCAAAATATCGAAGAAATTTCAGGCGAAGACGAATTGATCCGGTTGCTTCTGAAGAGGCAGTCCGAGCTAAACTCTTTACTTGAGGTAACAAGGGCCATCAACAAAAACATTTCAACGCCTGTACTGATCCAGATGCTTGAAGTGATCATGCAGAATTACCTGCAGGTGGGCCGTCTGCGCTTTTTGATAGAGCATGAAGGAACCTTTGTTTGCATATCAAGCTACGGTGGAGACGAAGAAAGCGCCAAATCATTATACCAAGCCTGTAGAAAATTAAGCAAAGCCAGGAGCCTTACCTCATTGGCAAATCATGAAGACAACCTGCTGAAGAGATACGATTACTTTATTCCGTTCCATCAAAAAAGCAAGGCCATAGCGTATGCCCTGATCGGTGATTTTAACACTACAGAGGAGATGCTAAGCAACGACCTGAATTTTATTCAGACGCTCATAAACGTGATAGTGGTGGCGCTTGAAAATAAGAGGCTGTTCCGCGAAAGAATGGAATCGGAACGTTTCAAACGCGAGATGGAGCTTGCCCAGGAGGTGCAGAATATGCTTATTCCTATGCGGCTTCATAAAGAAACGGCTGTCGAGATAGGCGCTAAATATTTTCCGCATCAGAACATAGGCGGGGATTATTTTGATTTTATCAGGATAAATGCACACGAGTTTTTATGGTGCGTTGCTGATGTTTCGGGCAAGGGTATATCCGCTGCATTGCTGATGGCCAACTTCCAGGCGAGTTTACGCGCCTGGTCGGCTGTGGAGGAAGACCTTACGAATATCGTGGAGCGCCTTAACCAGATCGTGCTCAAGAATACCAAGGGCGAACGCTTTATCACCCTGTTTGTGGCCAAATACAACGAAAAGACGCGAAAGCTTAATTACATCAACGCGGGACACAACCCATCCATTCTTTATCACGACGGGGAAGCCGTGCCGCTTAAACTGGGCACGACGATGATAGGCGCTTTCGACGAGCTTCCGTTCCTGAATCAGGGTGAAGTAGATGTTGACCCCGGTAGCATGATATTTAACTACACAGACGGACTGATGGATTACGATATACCGGTAACCAAATCGTGGAATGAAGATAAATTACTGGAATTTGTAATCAATAACGGCGACCTTTCCCCCGATAAATTCAATCAAACCCTGCTCGATCATTTGAACCTCATCATTAAGGGGAAACCAATTGACGATATTACCCTGCTTACACTCAGGATATTCTGAGTTATCCAACTATTTTCCACACATCTTTCAAACCGCCTGACAATGCTATATTTTTGCTGAATGCTATTAGCGCGGTATCAGCAGGAGTATTTGGAAGCGGGTTGTGACGAAGCAGGGCGTGGGTGCCTTGCCGGACCGGTATTTGCCGCGGCAGTAATCCTTCCTCCGAAATTCAAGCATAAACTGCTCAACGATTCAAAACAGCTTTCCGAAGACGTCCGTTACAAACTCAGGGATGAGATACAAAAAAAAGCATTGGCTTTTGCTGTAGCTTCGGTAACAAACGAGGAGATTGACAAGATCAATATACTAAACGCGTCCTTTTTGGCCATGCACCGGGCTATAGAACAGCTATCTATGGTTCCCCAGTTTTTGATCATCGACGGTAACCGGTTCAATAAATATAAAGAGGTTCCTCACCAATGCATCGTGGAGGGCGACGGCAAATACTTCAGCATAGCGGCGGCGTCCGTACTGGCCAAAACTTACCGGGATGATTATATGAAAAAAATCGCGGAAGAACACCCCGAATACGATTGGCACAGCAATAAAGGCTACCCCACAATTAAACATCGTCAAACGATACTGAAAATAGGGTTTACGCCATATCACCGTAAAACTTTCCAGGTAACCGACCCGCAACTGAGCATTTTCTGAAAAGATGTTTTGAATAGGGTTTTATCGTCTTTACATTTGTTAAAACCTGCAAGTTCGCTTGAAAATTCTCATATTAACACACCGTGTCCCGTTCCCTCAAAATGGGGGCTACCCCATTGTGGTATGTAATACCATAAGGGGGTTGGTAAATATGGGGTATGAGATTTCCCTGCTGTCGTTAAAAGACAAAAAACACCGGCACGAAGAGGAAGAGTCGGACGAACTACTAAGCAAGATCAGCTATCGTTATTACGAAATTGATACCAGTATGTCGCTGGTGGATGGGTTCCTTACCACGTTCAACAAAAAGGCGTATAATATTGACAGGTATTACAATCAGAACTTTGAGCGCTTGCTGATCAATGAGGTGATAGATGGCAAATACGATATCATCCAGTTCGAAGGGTTGTTCGTTTCACCTTATATCGACTCCGTAAGGAGAAATTGCAGATCAAAGCTGATATACAGGGCGCATAACATCGAGCACCAGATATGGGAAAGGCTGGCCCAGCAAAAAAGCGACCCGTTTAAGAAGATATACCTCAGGCTGATGTCGCGGCGCATCAAGAAATACGAGACGGAACGCATAAACAAATTTGATGCGATAGCGGTGTTTACTGCCCAGGACAAAAGCACTTTATTACTTTACGGCGCTAAGATACCCGTAGAGGTAGTGCCTGTAGGGGTAGAAATGTCGCATTATAAACCCGATTTCAGCAAAACGGAATTTCCGAGCCTGTTTTTTCTCGGTTCGCTCGACTGGACGCCCAACCGCGAAGGAATAGAATGGTTTTTGCATGCTTTTCATAACGACATAGCCAACGACGACCTGCGTGTAAAGTTTTACGTAGCAGGTAACGACATCCCCGAGGAGTTTGACGAGTATGAAGTTTTGGGGAAGATATTTATACAGGGCGAGGTGGATAACGCTTTGGAATTTGTGAACAGCAAATCGATCATGATCGTTCCGCTTTTATCGGGAGGGGGTATGCGGGTAAAAATTGTAGAAGGGATGGCGATGCAGAAGTGCATCATTTCCACTTCGCTGGGGGCCGAGGGCATCAATTATAAGAACGGCGTAAATATCCTGATCGCTAATACAAGGGAGGAGTTTTTTAAAGCCATAAGGCGTTGTATTGCCGACGAGGACTATTGTAAGGCAGTGGGTATAAACGCACGCAGGCTGATAGAGGACCAGCACGATGTGGACAAGGTGACCAACAACCTGGTGAACCTGTATAGGGCGTCGTTGTAAGTTAAACTAAATAAAATCGATGTGCCCTGTTATGAAGGTTACATTCAATCCTTTATATCTTTTTTTTAACATCGGCTCCATTTGCGTTTTTAGCTGAGCCGTAAATTCTTTACAACAACATAAAACAGTAATAACGCCCTTTGTTTCTATCACAAGTGCAGGCATGTTATATTTTCCGCACAAGTGCTTTGACATGCTTTTTCTAAACGCTTCGACGGAGGGCATAAGTGAATCGTTTTATTAGTTTTTCACCAACGGGGTTTCGTCGTTTATTGATTTTAATATATCGTATTTTATCCTGGATACCTCCTGCTTTCCGACAAGAATGAGCAACAGCCTTAAGCTATCCTCTACTGTTTTTTCGGGCAGGTCGCCGGTTTTTTCAAAGGCCTGTCTTAGATACATCGGTAGGGTCATGTTTTGCAGTAATTTCATCGGTTAACACCCCCGGTCTTCGTTTGTTTTAGCTTAAGGAATAATTCAGAATTACTCCAGAAATTTTTCTTTTAAATAAATTATATATAATCTATAATTAATTGACAGATAAATAATTTTATACCTAAAACATTTATTCTTTCACAGGGTATTAGTATTTAAATATTAATTTATTAAATACTTTATGGCACACATTAACAAAATAAGCCTTATTGCTTCAATGCTGATAGCAGGAACAATGATATATGGTTGTAAAAAACTTGACGGCCCGGCTGACACAGGCTCAATCGGGAAAACTTCCGGCAGTAAATACACCAATCCCACCACTGCAACGGCAACTTGCGATTACGACTTTAATGATACAGACCTGACCAACGACGGCTGGGTGAAAACTTTTGACGAAGAATTTGATGGTGATCTGTCCAAATGGGGTGCCGTGAATGGCGGTATGATCAAAGAGCTACAGCTTTACAATCCTGCGAACGCACACATTGTGAGTGGTGTGTTGCAAATAGACGCAAAAAAGGAAAATATTACCGGACCAAAAACGATCAATAATGACACCACCAAATCGTTCAATTACTCGTCGGCCTGGATCGTAAGCAGGGCTTCTTTCGCGGCAAACAGCAGTACACCCAAAGTGCGTATTGTTGCACGTATAAAAATTGCTTCGGGCTACGGTTTGAGTTCTCTTTTTTACAGTTATGGGCACGGCGCATGGCCAACTGCCGGCGAGCTGGACTATATGGCAGTACAGGGCGATAATACCAAAGTATACGCAACAGATTATTCATATGGGTCAACTGCAGGCGTAAATACAGTATCCGGCGGCATTCTTTATAATCCAACAACTGAAGACCTTTCAGCTTGCTACCATGTTTATATGATGGAGTGGACGGAGAATTCCCTAAATTCATACCTGGACGGTAAGTTGGTTGAATCTAAAACAAAGGGGGGCTATGTTTCACAGCTTTTTGGCAAGCAGCAATATATCTCGTTAAGCTTGCCGATAGGTGGACTGTATTACAGCAATATCAACGAAGCTAACATACATGGTGGCACCATGTATGTTGATTATGTAAAGGTTTTTACCTCTGTCAATAAGTAGCGGGGCAGCGATACCAATAATTTAAGTTAAACATCGTACATGCCGGGTTGCAACCAAGTAAATTATTACTTTTGTCGGCAATCAATAGGTATGAAAAATACAGCTTTAACTCATAAACATACGGAGCTGGGCGCCAAAATGGTGCCCTTTGCCGGTTATAATATGCCTGTGCAATACGCCGGCATCAACGTCGAACACGAGACAGTGCGCAAAGGCGTGGGGGTATTTGACGTAAGCCATATGGGCGAATTTATTTTAAAGGGCGATCAGGCGCTTGATCTTATACAGCGCGTTACCAGTAACGACGCATCAAAATTATACGATGGCAAAGTTCAATATTCGTGCTTGCCAAACGAGGATGGTGGTATTGTAGATGACCTGCTGGTTTATCGGATTGATGAGAAAACCTACATGCTGGTTGTTAACGCCTCCAATATCGAAAAAGACTGGAACTGGATATCGAAATATAATACAGGTGATGTTGAGATGAAAGATATTTCAGACCGCACATCACTATTAGCTGTACAGGGCCCTAAAGCTGCTGAGGCATTACAAAGCCTGACAGATATCGATTTGGGAACAATGGAATACTATACTTTCAAAAAAGGAAGATTTGCAGGTGTAGATAATGTTCTTGTATCGGCTACAGGTTATACCGGTGCCGGCGGTTTCGAAATATATGTTGATAATAAGAATGCTGAGCATATTTGGGACGCCGTTTTTAAAGCGGGCGAACCATTTGGTATTAAACCGATAGGCTTGGGTGCAAGAGACACCCTGCGCCTTGAAATGGGTTTCTGCCTTTATGGGAATGACATAGACGATACCACTTCGCCGCTGGAAGCCGGATTGGGCTGGGTAACCAAATTCAGCAAGGAGTTTACCAATTCAGCCGCCCTCCAACAGCAAAAACAGGAAGGCATAAAACAAAAACTGGTAGGTTTTGAAATGATCGATCGCGGCATTCCCCGTCACGATTACGAGATAGTTGATGCTGATGGTAACAATATCGGCAAAGTAACCTCGGGCACGCAATCGCCTTCGTTGCAAAAAGCTATCGGCATGGGCTACGTAAAAAATGAATTTGCCAAAGAAGGAAGCGAGATATTTATCAAAATACGCGACAATCAGGTAAAAGCGCAAATCGTAAAGCCACCGTTTTATAAATAGTTATTAGGTATTGGGCATTAGTCATTGCTGATCGCCCTATTAACCCTAATGACCAATGACAAGTGACTAATGCCAAACAACCTGCACGTCTGCCTCTCTCCTGCCCTCATCCCGCTTTATGCGGTTGAGGAGTATAACGTCGTTATCATCGACATCTTCCGCGCCACATCCTCTATTTGTTATGGGATAGATAATGGGGCTGTGGCTATAATCCCGGTATCGGAAGTAGAAGAATGCGCCGCCTATCGTGAAAAAGGCCTTGACTACCTGTTGGCTGCCGAGCGCAATGGTGAGGTGGTTTCAGGTTTTGATTTTGGAAATTCGCCTTTTTCGTACACTAAAGAAAAAGTAGCAGGTAAAACAGTGGTGTTGACCACCACCAACGGAACTCACGCCTTGCACCTCTCGCGCAGCGCTAAAAAAATCGTCATCGGGTCATTCTTCAATCTTACCGCCTTAAGCAATTGGCTGGGTCAGCAGAACCAAAACATCCTCCTCGTTTGCGCCGGATGGAAGAACAACTTTAATCTTGAAGATACGGTTTTCGCCGGCGCGGTTATTGAACGATTAAAGTGCAATGACTTTATCTTGGATGATTCCGCCATTGCAGCCAACGATCTTTATCAAATTGCCAAAAACGACCTGTCCGGCTATTTAGCCAAAACATCACATAGCGAGCGCCTCAAAAAACTGGGCATCGAAAAGGATATTGCCTTTTGCCTGAATATAGATATAACTACCGCCATCCCTGTGTTGCAGGGTGAAAAGTTGGTTAAGCTAAAATAGTTATTTCAACTTCTCATTATTCTTATGCCTTTCCGCATCGCGAATGTTTTTCTTTTGAAGATTTTTTTTTAATGCTTCAGTCAGGTCAATACCGGTCTGGTTGGCCAGGCATATCAGTACAAAAAGCACATCGGCCATTTCATCGGCCAGGTTTACTTCGGTATCCGATTTTTTGAACGATTGCTCGCCGTATTGCCGGGCCATGATACGGGCTACTTCGCCCACTTCTTCCATTAAAATGGCCGTATTGGTCAACTCGTTAAAATAACGGATACCGGTTGTTTTTATCCAATTGTCGACTGTTTGTTGTGCTTCCTGTATCGTCATGTCTTTTTAAGTGTCAGTTGTAGTAGCGCTGGCAGCTTGATACTTCAAATGTTTAGTGATACTGCATCTAAATTAATGATTATCCTTGTCTTTGGTATCCATGATAATGGTGACAGGACCATCATTTAGCAAACTGATCTTCATATCCGCACCAAAAATGCCGGTGGCAACTTTTTTGCCGGTTAGCTTTTCAAGCTCTTTTATCATTTGCTCGTACATAGGTATGGCTTTATCCGGCCGGGCAGCACGGGTAAAGCCGGGTCTGTTACCCTTTTTGGTGGCCGCAAATAAAGTGAATTGGGAGATCAGCAAAATATCACCATCAACGTCAGCTAATGCTTTATTCATCAGGCCGTTCTCATCGCCAAATACGCGCATTGATGCTATCTTTTGAGCCAGCCATTGCAGGTCTTCGGTTGTATCGGCATCTTCAATGCCCAATAATACCAAAAAACCTGTACCTATCTCACCGGTTATTTTGCCATCGACTGTACAGCCTGCCTGTGTTACCCGTTGTAATATTGCGCGCATATATTTTAGCAGTAAAGAATCAAGACACAAGAATAAAGATTTTTTCCAGTGATATTGAACTTCAGCCTACGCCCTTGTATCATTTCCATGATAAATGCTCAGATAGCTTTCATAGCGCGATAGCTCGATCTCACCGTTTTCAACCGCTTTGATCACAGCGCAGCCCGGCTCGTTGATATGGCGGCAGCTGTTGAAGCGGCACTGGTTCAGGCGTGCGCGCATTTCGGGAAAGAAATGGCTGAGCTCGTTTTTTTCAATGTCGATAACCCCCAATTCCCGTATGCCGGGCGTGTCGATTATATATCCCCCTTGTGGCAACTCAAACATTTCGGCGAAGGTGGTGGTGTGCATGCCTTTATCGTGCCATTCGGATATTTCGGTGGTGCGCAGCTTCAGGTCGGGAAGCAGGACGTTGATCAGGCTTGATTTACCCACGCCGGAGTGCCCGGAAAATAGAGTGACCTTGCCCGTTATTTGTCCCGCTAGTTCATCAATGTTCGTCCCCTGTAAGGCCGATACCTCGTAACAGGGATAGCCGATATTCTCATAAATACTTTTGTAATCAGCTAATATTTCCAATCCTTCATCGCTGAACAGGTCGAGCTTATTAAAAACCAGCGAAGCCGGGATATCATAAGCCTCGGCTGTTACCAAAAAACGATCGATAAAACCAAGCGAGGTACGCGGCGAAGCCAGGGTAACGATCAAAAAAGCCTGGTCGAGGTTTGCCGCAATGATCTGCGCCTGTTTGGATAGGTTGATAGACTTACGGATGATATAATTTTTACGCGGATGCAATTTGGTTATTACTCCGGTACCCTGTTCAGGTTCCATTTCAAAATCAACATTATCGCCTACGGCAATGGGGTTGGTGGTTGTTATGCCTTTGGTACGAAAGATGCCCTTTATACGGCAGTCGAAGCGCTGCCCGCCGGGTGTTTTCACCTGGTACCAGCTGCCTGTCGATTTAGTTATGAGACCTTCCATTGAGGCTGCAAAGGTATCAAATTTGGCAGTGAATAAACTTCGCGAACTTCCATATTAATAAATGCGTATAAATTCAGAAAATACCATTTGCATATTAAAAAAATATCTACTTACTTTACAGGCATTACAGAAATGATAATTAACAGCACCATAACAACAACCACAACTACTACAGGGACTATACCTGGAGGAAGATGATTGTATGGTGTAAACAATAGCAAGAAACCAGCAGAGCGCCTTCCTCCAACAGGGGAAGGCGCTTTTTATTTAATAGCATAATGAAAATTCTAAAATTCGGAGGCACCTCCGTCGGTTCGGCGCAAAGTATTGGCACCGTTATCGATATTTTAAAAAAGGAACACGGTTCCGGCGAGAAACCGGTGGTGGTCCTGTCGGCCATGAGCGGCGTTACCAACCTGCTGTCGGCCATGGCCGAAAAAGCGGCAAACGGCGAAGACTTTACCGCTCAGTTAGCTGAATTGGAAACCCGCCATTTTGAAATGGTGCGAACATTGCTCGCCGTTCAGCATCAAAACCCGGCCTTCACCCGGTTGAAGATCAATTTCAATCACCTGGAAGAATTGCTGCAAGGGGTTTCCACGCTCCGTGAACTGACCCCCAAAACCCGCGACCTGATATTGAGCTATGGCGAACGTTGTTCGACGCTGATGATCAGCAAAATGGCAGCCCAATACTTTCCTGAATCGTTGTTTGTGGATGCTTCCGAACTGATCAAAACCGATAATGAATTCGGCAATGCCAAAGTGAATATGGAATTGACGGAATTGCTGATTAAGGGTTTTATAAATGAGAACCCCGGCAAGATGCTGTTTGTTACCGGATTTATAGCATCGAATGATGCAAACCAGATCACCACACTTGGTCGTGGCGGCAGCGACTATACCGCTGCGATATTTGGTTCGGCTTTAAATGCCAGCGAGATACAGATATGGACGGATGTGAACGGCATGATGACCGCCGACCCGCGCATGGTGAAAAAGGCTTTCTCGTTGCCTGAGCTGACTTATACTGAGGCGATGGAACTATCTTATTTTGGTGCAAAGGTTATTTATCCGCCAACCATGATACCTGCTTTTATGAAACAGATCCCTATCGTCATAAAAAATACGTTCGATGTTGATTTTGAAGGCACTGTAATCCAGCATCATTGCAAGCCTTCAAACCTGCCGATAAAGGGGATATCATCAATCAACGATATCAGCATCATCAACGTGGAAGGCAGCGGCATGGTGGGTAAATCAGGTTTCAGCGGGCGATTGTTTTCGCTGCTGGCACGCGAGCAGATCAATATTATTCTCATAACACAGTCGTCTTCCGAGCATAGCATCACCTTCGCGGTTAGCCCCGCGGATTCCGAAAAGGCCAGGCGCGTTATTGGGCAGGAGTTCGAGCTTGAACTTCTGGCAAACAAACTGGAGCAGCCGGAAATAGAAAAGGAACTGGCAATTTTAGCCATCGTTGGTGAGAACATGAAACAAACCCCGGGCATTTCCGGAAAGTTGTTCCATGCGCTGGGCAGGAATGGGGTCAATGTAAGGGCTATAGCGCAGGGTTCGTCGGAATATAATATCTCGGTCATCATTTCAAAACCCGACCTGGCTAAAGCGCTGAACGCGGTACATGATGCCTTTTTTGTTCAGCTTAATAAAACGCTGCATGCTTTTTGCCTGGGCACCGGCAATATAGGCACAACACTTTTCAGGCAACTGAATGAGCATAGCGAACATTTGCAGATCAATAATGGCATACAGGTAAAAATCGCCGGCATTAGCAATACCCGGAAAATGCTTTTTAATGCCGACGGCTTGTCACTGGATAAATGGCAGGATGAACTGCAAGCCTCGAACCAAAAGGCCGACCTGGCTGGTTTTATTGCACAAATGAAGGAGATGAACCTGCCTAACTGCGTGTTTATTGATAACACGGCGAGCCCGCAGCCGATTAAATTTTACGAGGATATTTTTAAGTCAAACATTTCAGTGGTTACCTGTAATAAGATAGGAAATTCGGCTTCTTATGATCAGTATAGGATGTTCAGGGACACGGCGCGCCAGCATGGGGTCGACTTTTTTTATGAGACGAACGTGGGTGCTGGTTTGCCGATCATCCGTACACTAAAGGATCTGATGAGCAGTGGTGACCGGGTGAAGCGGATCGAGGCGATACTTTCAGGAACTATCTCTTTTATTTTCAACCACTTCAAGGGCAGTGCAAATTTTCACGACGTGGTTAAGCTGGCCCAGGACAAAGGTTATACCGAACCCGATCCGCGCGACGACCTGAAGGGAACCGACTTTATGCGCAAAATGCTGATACTGGCCCGCGACGCAGGTTATGAAATGGAAGCAACTGATGTACACATTGAAAGCATGCTGCCTAAAAGCTGCCTGGAGGCTGCAACCGTTGATGATTTTTACAAGGCATTGCAGGAAGAGGACGCTTACTTTACCATCATGAAACAGCAGGCGGAAGCAGAAGGAAAAGCCTTACGTTACATCGGCAAGCTGGAAGACGGTAAAGCTTCTATCACCCTGCAATTGGTGGATGAAAATCATCCGTTTTATATGATGTCGGGAAGCGATAATATTATTTCTTTCACCACTGATCGCTACAAGGACAGGCCATTAGTAGTTAAAGGCCCGGGCGCCGGCGCCGAAGTAACCGCCGCGGGCGTATTTGCTGACCTGATAAATGTGGGGGCCAACTAATATGAAAGAATCTATAAAAGTTTTTGCCCCGGCAACTGTCGCGAACGTGGTATGTGGTTTTGATGTGCTGGGTTTTGCCGTAAATGAACCCGGTGACGAAGTAATTATGCGGCTGACTGATAAGCCAGGCATTACCATCAGCAAGATCACCGGCGACAACGGCAGGTTGCCGCTCGATCCGAAGAAGAATACGGTAAGTGTAAGTGTCGAGCATTACCTGAAACATATTGGCCGAAATGATGTCGGCTTTGATATTGAATTGAACAAAAAAATGCCAATAGGGAGCGGGTTGGGGTCAAGTTCGGCCAGCACCGTGGCAGGTCTGTTTGCAGCGAAGACATTATTGGAAGATAGAACCAATGCTTCACAGTTGTTACCCTTTGCCCGCAAAGGTGAAGAGATGGCGTGCGGACATGGGCATGCGGATAATGTTGCACCGGCATTGCTTGGCGGCTTTGTTTTGATACGCAGCTACGACCCATTGGACGTGATCAAACTGCCGCACCCGAAAGGATTGTATTGCGCCATCGTGTTCCCTGATGTGGATGTGCCCACCCGCGAGGCCAGGCAGATCATCCGCAACAAGATACAGATGAAGGACGCCGTAACGCAATGGGGTAATATAGCCGGCCTGGTAAGCGGATTGTTTATGAACGACATAGACCTGATTGGTCGCAGTATGAAGGATATTTTGGTTGAACCGGTACGTTCCATGCTGATACCTGATTTTTACAAAATGCGCGAAATGGCCATGGAAATGGGCGCAGTAAGCTTTGGTATATCAGGTTCCGGTCCATCAGTGTTTTCTTTTACCAGGGACGAAGAAACTGCTAAAAAGATCACCCAAAAACTGCAGGCACATTTAACATCTATCAAGATTAACTCGAACACTTATGTATCGACAATTAATGATGCAGGGCCAAGAGTTATTGATTAAAGCCTCACCCAACCCTCTCCAAGGGAGAGGGCTTAAATAACAAAAATTCGAAATTGAACATTCGAAATCCGAAATAGAAGAATGAAATTATACAGCACCAACAATACCAATCACCAGGTTTCCTTCAAAGAAGCCGTATTCAATAGCATGCCACAGGATAAGGGTCTTTACATGCCTGTTGCCATCCCACGCCTTGATGATCATTTTCTGAATAACCTGGACAGCTATACCCTCCCAGAGATCGCATTTCACGTGGCAAAAAATCTGCTTGCTGATGCTATACCCGAAAATGACCTGAAAGATATTATTGCGGATGCCATTAACTTTTATGCACCCATAGTTGAGTTGGAAGAGAATGTGTACGTGCTCGAGCTTTTCCATGGGCCCTCGCTGGCCTTCAAGGATTTTGGAGCGCGATTCATGAGCCGTGTTATGAGCTATTTTTTGAAAGATGGCGAAAAAACCCTCGATGTGCTCGTAGCTACTTCGGGCGACACAGGTGGTGCTGTGGCGCTTGGCTTTTTAGGTGTTCCCGGAACGAGGGTTACCATTCTCTATCCCAAAGGAAAGGTGAGCGGCATACAGGAACTGCAGCTTACCACTAACGGGCAAAATGTGCGGGCCATTGAGGTGGACGGCACTTTTGATGATTGCCAGGCGCTGGTGAAACAGGCCTTTACCGATGCGGAATTGAATAAAGAATTCAGGCTGACATCTGCCAACTCTATCAACATAGCCCGGCTGATACCGCAGACATTTTACTATTTCAACGCTTATGCACAATTATTGAAGGAAGGCAAAAGCAAAGTTGTCTTCTCGGTACCAAGCGGTAACTTTGGTAACCTTGGTGCAGGAGTATTGGCATGGAAAATGGGGCTGCCGGTTGAGCATTTTATCGCAGCGACCAATGCCAACGATACGGTGCCTGAGTTCTTAAGATCAGGCGTATATGAGCCCAAACCATCTGTTCAAACTATTTCTAACGCTATGGATGTGGGCAACCCGAGCAATTGGGTGCGGATACAGGATATGTTCAGAGACGATCCGGAGCAATTACCCGAGATGATAACCGGCTATAGTTACACGGATGCCGAAACTTCAGAGGCGATAGAAAAGATATACAGCAGTTACCATTATATCGTTTGCCCGCATACCGCCATTGCGTGGCAGGCCCTGAAAGACTGGCAGCAGGATCAGCCTACAGGGAAAATAGCCGGAGTATTCTTATCAACCGCGCATCCCTGCAAATTTCCTGATGTATTACCTAAACATATTTCGCGCGAAATCGTAATACCAGCACAGGTCAAAGAACTGGAGGGCAGGCAAAGGCAGGCAGCATCGTTGGCTAATGATTTTGAAAGTTTTAAAAGATACCTGCTCAATAATAAATAGTAATTTTTACGGTTTTAAGTAAACGAATATAATTTTTACGTAATATTCGATAAGCTTACCTCTTCTATTTCAAAATCTTATACTATTTTTATTGTCTTTTACTGACTGAAATAAAGCGCTGTTGTGATGAAAAAGAATTATAGAAAATGGGCCTGGGGCACGGGGTTGGTTGTGCTGGCGACGGGGCTTTTTGGGTTTAACGACGACCTGTTCCAAATTTCTAAAAACCTGGATGTTTTTGCCTCTGCATATAAGGAAGTTAATATCAACTACGTAGATGATATTAATTCCTCAAAGATGATCAAAACGGGCCTCGACGCTATGCTCGACGGCCTGGACCCTTATACCGAATTTGTACCCGAATCGGAAATTGAAGATTACAAGCTACACTACGTAAGCACGCAATACGGTGGTATTGGCGCGGGAATATTTGCACGCGAAGGAAAAGTGTTTATTTCGGATGTATTTGAAGGTTTTCCGGCACAAAAAGCTGATATACGCCCCGGCGACCGCCTGATGAAGATAAACGACGTGGACCTGACTGGCAAAAATA
The DNA here is from genome assembly GCF_007971025.1 of Mucilaginibacter ginsenosidivorans. Taxonomy (NCBI): domain Bacteria; kingdom Pseudomonadati; phylum Bacteroidota; class Sphingobacteriia; order Sphingobacteriales; family Sphingobacteriaceae; genus Mucilaginibacter; species Mucilaginibacter ginsenosidivorans. Next base: position 890,912 of record NZ_CP042436.1, read on the forward strand.
ACGACGAGGTAAGTGCACTTTTAAAAGGTGCAAAAGGCGCCACTATTAAACTTACGTTGAAAAGAGGCGGTGCTGCGGCAGTAGATAAACAGTTGGTACGCGACGAGATAAAACAGCCTAACGTTTCTTACTACGGCATGGTAGATGGTAACATGGGATATATCAAACTCGACAAATTCCTGGAGAACTCTGCCGATGAGGTAACACATGCATTGACCGAGATCAAAAAGAACAATCCTAACGGCATCATCCTTGATCTCCGTTCGAATGGAGGCGGCATCTTACAGGAGGCCGTAAAGATCGTCAACCTGTTCGTTCCTAAAAACACCGAGATCGTGTCGCAAAAAGGAAAGATAAAAGACAAAAATTTCACTTACAGTACCCAAAACTCGCCGATCGAGCCAAACCTGCCATTAGTTGTTTTGGTGAACGGGCGCTCCGCCTCGGCGTCAGAGATCGTTGCAGGATCGTTGCAGGACCTCGACCGTGCGGTCATCATCGGGCAGCGCAGCTATGGAAAAGGGCTTGTACAACAAACCTTTAACCTGCCCTATAACAGCCTGGTTAAAATTACCATTGCCAAATACTACATTCCTTCGGGCCGTTGTATACAGGAGATAGATTATACCCACCGCAAGGCCGACGGTACCGTAGTGAAGGTTGCGGACTCGGCTATTCACGAGTTTAAGACGAAAGACGGCCGTTCGGTTTATGATGGAAGCGGCATATACCCGGACGTATTCATCAAACAGGAACGTTTTGCTAACATTACGCAATCCATCGTATCCAAATTACTCGTGTTCGACTACGCCAACCAGTACCGGAACACCCACAATGCCATTCCCGATGCCAAATCGTTTCACCTATCGGATGCTGACTATAATGACTTTGTAAAGTATCTGACCAATAAGAACTACAGCTATACCACGATAAGCGAGAAAATGGTTAACAGCCTGAAAGATGAGGCTACAAAGGAAAAGCAGTTCAGTAGTATCCAGGCTGAATATGATGCGTTGAAAACAAAAATGCAGGAGATCAAGAAAAACGACCTGCAGCAAAACAAGGAAGAGATAAAACAGGTGCTGGAGAATGAGATCGCTTCGCGTTACTATTACGAAAAAGGACGATATGAAGCCAATTTCAATCATGACAAAGAATTGGCGCAAGCCGTAAAAACCATGCAGGACCGCAACCAGGTCGCATCGATACTAAAAGGCGATGGCGACTATAAAGTAATAGGAAAACCTCAATTCGCTATGGTATCCAAAAAGGCAGCCGAGGATAGGGATAAAGAAAGTGATGAATAAATTACCAAAGAAAAAACTTGCAAAGGGTGCCGCTGGCGCCCTTTTTTGTGCAGCAGAAAAAAAATTCTAAACCTTATAGATAAATAATTGTCTTAACTACCTAAACATACAAATGATGAAAAAGCTAATTTTTACAGCAGCCATCCTAATAAGCTGCGTATTTGCGAAACAAGCCGATGCCCAGGTACATTTAAGTGTCGGAATAAATATTGGCAGCCAGCCCGACTGGGGACCTGTAGGTTATGACCGTGCAGACTATTACTACATGCCCGATATTGGGGTATACTATGATGTTCCGGCCCATCAGTATATATATTTAAATGGCGGTGTTTGGATAAGACGCGCTTACTTGCCTCCAGCATATCGCGATTATGACCTTTACCATGGCTACAAAGTTGTTATTAACGAACCACGCCCGTGGAGACGCAATGTAGTTTACAGGGAAAGATATGCTAACTATCGTGGTCGCAGGGACCAGGTTATTATACGCGATAGCCACGAAGAGAAATACCGCGATCACTGGCACGACAATGGCAACCATCGCGGTCGCGACGGACATGAAGATCGCGGACGTGGTCACGGCGGTGGCGGTGGTCACGGCCATGGGCACCATTAATCAGATATTCTTAGACATAAAGAGCCTCATTTTGGAGGCTCTTTTATTTGGAAGCCATTGCCAACTTATAAATGGCATTTGCCCAATATGAACCAAGCGCAGCGGCGCCTTTGACGTTTGGATGAAGGTGAAAAGTTCCGCGATGACCATTTTCCGGTATCAGGTCTGTAAGGGCATTCTTTTTAAAATAGCCGAAAGCCTTTTTATCGCCTATAAAAACCTTGCCTGGGTTAGCTGCCGCGTAGTATTTGACCAATTTCCTTAATTGTGGGAAATAGCTTTGCAGCCGGTCGAGTCCCTGTTGCAAGTATTGTGCACCATTATATGTATTGGGGCTATACCATGTAGGGTAATGGAGCAGTATTTTGCTCTCCGGGTAATCGTTTAGCAGTTTATCTATGATGCTTTTCAAATTGCCGAAGTAGTTTTCTGGTGAAACCGGTGCACCGTTCGGCCCGGTTATGGCGCTATCGTTTGTACCGAGCATGATTGAGAATATCAACAGACCGGGCTTTTGTGCCAGCTCGCTTGCGGCCACTTCTACATGTTTGAATGTTTCGCCTGGCGGCAGAAAGTCTACTGTAGTAAATCCGCTCCGACCCTGGTTGGAGAAATTTACGGTAGCGATGCCTTCGCGGTGCTGTAAATTCATACTCGCGGTGGCGGGCGGGGCCTGTGTAACGGGATCGGCCAACTGTACGCCTTGGGTTATACTGTCGCCGATGTAAACAATATTGATCTCTTTGCTTTGCGCATACAGATCCAGGCTGCTCAAAAGCATCAGCCCGCCTAAAATAACGCTTCTTCTACTGGTCATCATCTACTTCCAATCTAATCCCATATTCTGGAACATGAACGCCCATTTATCGGTCTGCCCGCTGATGATCTGTTCGGTCGACTGTCCCGCACCATGCCCCGCTTTGGTTTCGATACGGATCAATACAGGCGCCGTGCCTTTTTGGTATTCCTGTAACCTGGCACCGAATTTAAAAGAATGCGCTGGTACTACGCGGTCGTCATGGTCGGCGGTCGTAACCATGGTAGCCGGGTAATTGCCGGGCTTTAAGGCATGGTATGGCGAGTACTTGTACAGGTACTCAAACATTTCTTTATTGTCTTCAGCGGTTCCGTAATCATAGGCCCAACCAGCGCCTGCAGTGAATTTATTGTAGCGAAGCATATCCATCACGCCAACCGCCGGAAAGGCTACCTTGCAAAGGTCGGGCCGCTGCGTCATTACTGCCCCAACGAGCAAACCACCGTTCGATCCGCCTGAAATCGCAAGGTAATCTTTCGATGTATATTTATTTTTTTCCAGGTATTCCGCCGCAGCAATAAAATCGTCGAAAACGTTTTGCTTATGCAACTTTGTTCCGGCGCGATGCCATGTTTCACCATATTCGCCACCACCGCGCAGGTTTGGTACCGCGTAAATACCGCCATGTTCAAGCAGGATGATATTCGATGTACTAAAGGCCGGGGTAAGGCTAATATTGAATCCGCCGTAAGCATAAAGCAGTGTTGGGTTTTTGCCGTTCATAACCAGGCCTTTCTTATAGGTTATGATCATTGGTATTTTCGTGCCGTCCTTCGACCTGTAAAAAACCTGTTTGGACCCATATTGAGTCGGATCAAATTGAACCCCTGATTTTTTAAATACGGTCGACTGCCCGGTGGCAATATCATACTTAAAAATAGTAGGCGGGTAAACGTAATTGGTAAATGTGTAATAGGTTTCCTTTTCTTCCTTCTTCGTGCCGAAGCCTGCCGCCGTGCCTATAGCCGGCAATTCAATGGTCCGTTCCAGTTTTCCGTTCATAGCATATTGCAGCACCAGCGAGGCAGCATCCTTCAGATACTCGGCAAATATTTTTCCTCCGCCGGTCGATACGGTCAGCACATTTTTCGTTGCGGGTATCAGGTCCTTCCAATGGATCGGCTTAGGGTCGGATGCATCTACGGTTACAATTTTATGATTGGGCTGATATAAGTTGGTAAGTATGTAGAGCTTGCTGCCAACGTTATCGATCACGCTGTGATCGTTATCGAAATTATTGACAACGTTCACAATTTCGCTCCCTGGTTTACTAAGATCCTGTATGTAAAGTTCGTTCCCGGTGGTGCTGTTTGCGGCGGATATAACAAGAAACCGCTGATCTTCCGTGACGTAAGCGCCTATGTATCGTCGCGGCGTTTGCTCGCCGCCGAATATCAATTTATCCTGGGTTTGCGGGCTTCCCATCTGGTGATAGAATAGTTTATGATATTGCGTCATCCCCGATAGCTGGCTGCCTTTTTTTGGCTTATCGTAGGTGCTGTAGTAAAAACCCTCGTTTCCCTTCCATGCTATACCGGTAAATTTCAGGTCGCGCAGGGTATCGCCTACCTGGGCTTTGTCATCAGTTTTGATGACGATCACCTTGCGCCAGTCCGAACCCGCTTCGGATATCTGGTAAGCAGCCAGGCTGCCATCTTTGGTAAAATCGATGCCCTGTAACGATGTGGTACCGTCAACGGAAAATTTATTGGGGTCGAGAAACACTTCCGGTGTACCATCACCCACCTGCCGCCAAAGAACAGATTGCGCCTGCAGACCATCGTTTTTATAAAAATACGTGTATTTGCCTTCCTTAAATGGTGCACTGTATTTTTCGTAGTTCCATAGAGTTTCCAGGCGCTTTTTTATCGAATCGCGAAACGGGATCTGCCCCAGGTAATCATAAGTGACTTTGTTTTCGTCTTTCACCCATTGCTTGGTGTCGGCAGCCTGGTCATCTTCGAGCCAGCGGTAAGGGTCGGGCACTTCGGTGCCAAAATAGGTGTTTACAGTATCAACTTTTTTGGTATTCGGGTAGGGAAGCTTTTTGATGATCATTTGTGCAAAAGTATAACTGGCCGATAAAACGGTCAGTATAAATAATGTCAGTTTCTTCATGGCAGCAGGGCTAATGAAAAACCAAGATAGTATTTTGAGGGGAAAGGTAAAAGGATAAAGGTTGTTTAATCGCCCAGCAGCGCTTTCAAAGATTCAATAGTGTCAGCCTCTTCCTTAGGCTTGTCATGCCGCCAGCGCAGGATGCGAGGGAAACGCAATGCTACACCCGATTTATGCCGGGTTGAACGGTTAATACCTTCAAAGCCGATCTCGAACACCAGTTCGGGCTTTACTGTACGTACGGGACCGAATTTTTCCAGCGTATTACGTTTGACGAAGTGATCGACTTTATTGATCTCCGCATCGGTAAGCCCTGAATAAGCTTTAGCAAAAGGGACCAGCTTATCACCGTCCCAGACTGCAAAAGTATAATCAGTGTACAGGTCAGCGCGGCGGCCGTGCCCTTTTTGCGCATAGATCATAACAGCATCTACCGATAACGGATCGATCTTCCATTTCCACCAATCGCCACGACGACGACCTACCTGGTAAGCGGCGCTTTTGCGTTTCAGCATAACGCCTTCGGCAACCATGGCACGCGACTCATCGCGACGCTCCGCCAGTTCATCCCAGCTGTTAAAATTGACCAGTACCGACAACCGGAATATCTCCGGGTGCGGTGTTTCGGCCTGCAATTGCTCGAGTATTTCCCTTCGTTCCGACTGGCTTTTATGGCGGATATCTTCACCATTATATTCTACGCAATCGTATGCGATGACTGCCACCGGGCTCTCCTCCAGTATTTTCTTGCTCAGGTTTTTCCGGCCAATGCGGGTTTGCAACACATTAAATGGCAGCGGCAAGCCATTTCTGAAACTAAGTATCTCCCCATCCAAAACTGTTCCATCAGGCAATGCATCCAGGAAAGGATGTAGCTCGGGAAATTTTTCCGTTGCCAGGTCCTCGCCACGGCTCCAGATAAATATTTTGCCGGCGCGCTTGATCATTTGTGCGCGTATACCATCCCATTTCCACTCGGCCTGCCAGTTTGCGGCATCGCCCAATGCACCTTGCAATTCCTCAACCGAGCGTTGTTTTTCAGAAGTTTCCTGTATGGGGTAGGCCAAAAAGAACGGGTAAGGCCGGGATATATCGTCCGTCGCATCCTGGTCCTGTATCAATTGTTTATATAAATACGTTTCCGGTTGCCAGCTACCCATTATGCGATGGGTAAGTGTTGCAGCGTCCAGCCCCGAAACTTCTGACAAGGCCTTGATGACGAGGTTTTGCGAAACCCCCACACGGAAGCCACCCGTGAGTATTTTATTAAACACAAAGCGTTCCTGTGTATTCAGCATCGCCCACGAATCAATTAGCCATAGTTTCTTTTGTCCTTCGGTCTTATCGCCAAGGGTGTTGATCTCGGCTATCCATTCGGTAAGCGATCTGTCGCTTCCCTCACTCCCCTCCGGCATTAGCAGCGACATGGTTTCGGCCAGGTCGCCCACTACCTGGTAACTTTCTTCGAACAGCCAAACCGGGATATTGGATACCTCCATCGCCCAGGCGCGAATGAGTGTTGAATTGATCTGCCTCTTTGGTTTGCGCCCGGTAAAAAGCGCGAGCATGTGCATTTTATCGGTATCGGGTACATTATTAAAGTAATCTTTTAAAACCTTTACCTTTTCATTGGTTTTATTGGTTTCATCGAGTGAGAGAAAGAGTTGAGCGAAGGCTTTCATGATTTACCTGCCTCCTCGCCGCTCCCTGGTAATTGTTCAGTGGCTTCCTGTTCCTCGTTGCCATAAAGCGTATGCACCTCGTGCGCATCAAAACCGATCTCGTTCAGATAGCGGGAAAAGGAAGCGGTATACCCATGGGTAAGATAAACTTTTTCACAGCCTGTGGCATCTATCGCAGCAATAAGGCCATCCCAATCGGCATGATCAGACAACACAAACCCCCGATCGGCAGCGCGGCGACGTTTTGCGCCACGTATGGCCATCCATCCCGAACAATAACCAAAACTATACGGCCCGAATTTTCGCATCCAGGGCGTGCCTACCGACGACGGAGGCGCCAGCACAATACCTTTTCTTATTTCATCGCGCGGTGTCTCGGGTGTTATGCGTATCGTAGGATTTAACTTTACACCGTTTGCGCGCAATGCCTGGTTTGTATTTTCGATAACCCCGTGAGTGTACACATTTCCGTTAAACAGGTCGAGGTTTTGCAGGATGCGTTGTGCCTTACCTAATGAATACCCAACCAATACGGTTGCCACGCCGTTATCCAAATTAGTGCGCCACCACGAATTAACATCTTCAAATGTTTTCACCTGCGGTTTCCACTTATAAACAGGCATCCCGAAGGTGCATTCGGATATAAAATGATGGCATTTTACCGGCTCGAATGGCGTGGATATGCCGTCATTCTCCACTTTATAATCGCCCGAAACAACCCAAACCTCGCCCTGGTACTCCACTTTTATTTGCGCCGAGCCTATAACGTGACCCGCCGGGAACAGGGATATTTCGACACCGTTTTTCTTCACCTTTTCGCCATATTCAACTGTCTGCAAATTGATGTCGCCTAAACGGTAAAGCAATACCTGTTTTGATAAGTGGTGCGCCAGGTAATGCTTGTGCCCCCAATAGGCATGGTCCGAATGTGCGTGGGTTATCACCGCATCATCAACAGGTTTCCAGGGGTCGATATAAAACCTTCCCTGGCTACAGTAAATACCGCTGTCGGTAAATTCGAGCAATGGTTTTTTTGGCATGTGGTTTAATAACCTTCAGCGTTGCAAATGGTTTTAAACAAAAATATCCCGGCACGCCGGGATATTTCAAACAGATGTGCTATTTTCTTTACTGCTGGCTTGGCGGTACAAGTGTGTTGGTATACTTGCTGCCAAGGTTGATATAATCGGTCAGTATCTGCCCCGCTTCTATTTTCAGGAAGTCAAGATCCTCGTTACGGGGTTTTGCCTCACCTTTTTTCAATGGCTTTAAACCCAGGGCCACACGTTTTTCATTGTCCCGCTCGAACGATTTTTGCTCGTCGGCATCACGTTGTTTTTTAAGTTCCTGCTCGTTCAACGAAACACTTTTCTCGCTGTCATGCTTCTGGAAATCGGCGATATCCTGCATCAGTAATTTATAGCTTGCGCTGCCTGCCATGCGCTGATCGTGCAGTTGTATCAATTTTGGTGTCACACCCGAAAAATCGCCAACACGGGTATAATCGCTCTTGGCAATCACATCAAATGGCAATGCAGATGGTTCAGTATCTTCACCATATTTATTCAACGGGATAAGTGAAGGGAACTTGATGTCCGGCGTAACGCCCTTATGCTGGGTCGAGTTGCCGCTGATCCGATAAAATTTCGCGATCGTCAGGTTAAGCTGCCCGTACTTGCTTTGGCTACCCGGAGCAATCGGCTTTTTGTTTGACGCCGACTGGGACAGTTTGTCGGTTGCCGATGGCTTAATTATCCTGTCGAGGTCGATAGCATTCTGAACGGTACCCTTGCCGTAGGTTTGTGTACCAATGATCAGCGCGCGGCCGTAGTCCTGCATAGCGCCGGCGAATATCTCGGATGCCGACGCACTAAAACGATCCACCAGCACTGCCATAGGGCCGCTGTACGAAATGGTTGGGTCCTCATCGTTATCTGCTTCTATCTGGTCGTTAGGATTGCGCACCTGCACAACCGGGCCCGATTTGATGAAAAGGCCACTCAGGTCAACTGCTTCCAATAACGAACCCCCACCGTTTTCACGCAGGTCGATAACCACTCCGTCCACGTTCTCGCGCTTAAGCGTATCCAGTATCAGTTTTACATCGCGTGTTGTGCTCTTATAATTCGGGTTGCCCGATTTATAGTCATTGTAGTCGATATAAAACGCGGGAATGGATATAACACCGATCTTCACTGTTTTTCCGTTGGAATTATAGGTGCGTATTTCCTGTTTGGCCGACTGATCTTTAAGGATGATCTTTTCGCGCACCATTTCAACAACCTTGGGTTTGCTGGCCACATTGCTGCCTTTCGGTAATATCTCCAAACGAACAATGGTACCTTTAGTGCCGCGTATCAGGGCAATAGCATTGTCAATACGCCAGCCTATCACGTTTTGGAACTCTCCTGTTTTCCCCTGTGCAACGCCAACTATCCGGTCTTCAGGAGATATCTGGTGACTTTTGTCAGCCGGGCCACCCGGTACAATGGTTTTGATGGTAACATATTCATTTTCGCTCAAAAGCGTAGCTCCGATCCCTTCGAGCGAACGCGACATCTCGATATTAAAATTGGCCGCGTTTGCCGGGCTGAAATAGTTGGTATGCGGATCGATAGCATTTGTAAATGCGTCCATAAAAATCTGGAACACATCCTGGTTGTTCAGTTTGTTGGATTGCGACAACAGGTTTTCGTAACGCTTGCGCAACGTTTCTTTATTTTTTGCGGCATCGTTCCCTGTAAGCTTCAGGTTTAGCAGATCGTATTTTACGCGCTCTGTCCAGGCTTTATCACTTTCGGCCTGCGATGCGAAAAAGTTTGAGCTGTCGCGGTCATAAGTAAAACGGTCGTTGCTGGTGAAATCAAAATTTTTGTCCAGCTGAGCCAGTGAATATTTAATGCGGTCGTTATACCTTTTCTGGTAAACATTGAACATGTAGAACACATCGTTCAGGTTACCGTCTTTCAGGTCGTCATCCAGTACCGTTTTGAATTTTGAGAAATCCTGCAGGTCCGAGGCTAAAAGGTAATTGTGATTCTCGTCAAGTTCTTTGATATAACGATTATAGATCACCTGCGAGATAGAATCATTCAGGCTAACCTTTTTATAGTTGTATTCGGTTATCAGGTCGGCTACATAGCGGCATACCGTGCTTTGCTGTGCATCCGGTGTCAGATCGTTGGAACCGGCAACCTTTACCATCGGATGCTGTTTAGGCGAGGCTTTGCACGCCAGCGCGGCGCCCAAAAGCAACAAAATATATACTTTCTTAAACATATCTTTTACTTTATTCAAATCGGGACTATAGTTAAATACCAACACTTCTTCTAATTATAAGTTTTTTCTGTTCTAAATAAAAAGAGACAGTGTAAAGCTGCCTCCTTATCAGGATAACAATATTACAAATTATTGTTTGCTAGAATAATTTAGTTGAAGTAAAGTTTAAACAATTTTACAAATCTTTAGCAGCAGCGTCGGGTGTTTCGGCATACCTGTTTGCGATGAAGGCTTTATTCTGGCCGAGCATGGGTATCATTTTATTTATCTCGTCCATTTTATCCTTCATTCCTTTTGCCTGTGCCATATCGTGTGCCTCATTCAGATCGGCGCGTGCCGATGGGAGGTCACCGAGGCGTTCTTTCACTATGGCCAGGTCAAGCAGGTTGTCAATGGTCAGCCTGTCGTCGTTTTGCCCGCGCGAAAGGTTATTGCTTTGCAGCAGGTACCATTTCGCCTCCGAAAACCGGTGCATTTTGATATATAACTCCGCCAGGTCGCTAAAATTGTAACTGGCCACATTATATATTCGCCAGCTCATATTGTGTTTAACGGTTTTGAGCAATACTTTTTCGCGGGCCTGCATGCTGAACCAGCTTTCATCATATTGATACGGCTTTACTTCGGTAAGTAAGACTACCTGGCGTTCGCTAACGTGACACAGGGACCGGTCTTTTATTTGCGGTATGTTCCGTAATATGGGGTGTTTTTTCTTTTTGAAGGAGATATGCAGGAATTGTGCCGATGCCGAAAGGCTGAAGACAGAAAATAAAATAATTAATTTATAGCGCATTAAATCTCTCCCTCTGAATAGTTTAAATAATTATTTAGCTCGCTAAAATAACGATAATTCGTTAAATTATAAATTGTTGTATTTATACGGGTTACAACGGTTATTTGTTTAGGTTAGTTTATAGCTGAACTGTAAAGATTTTGCGGGAAGTGCACAGTTTTTATTAATAGCGGGGATGCCAGCTTTCCGCAACCGCTTTCAGGAAAATACTTCGATGCCGTTATCATAAGCGGCCCAAACCATATAGGGATGGGTATCGGCATGATAGGTTTCGCCTTTTGCCGAGATGCCGATAACACCTGCAAAACCATCGAACGATTTCATTTCGTTCAGCGTTTTTGCAGTTGCCATTTGCAGCGACATGCCATCCGTTACCCGGGTAACAATTTTTGGGGCCACGGCACCGGCCACAATATCCTCGCCTACTCCGGTACAAGATATGCCTGCGTACTGGTTCACATAATTTCCTGCAGCTGTTGCTGAGTCGCTTACCCTGCCGGGTATTTCAAAGCCTTTACCCCCTGTCGAGGTTCCTGCTGCCAGGTCGCCATAAAAGTCAAGCGCCACGCAGCCAACCGTACCCAGGCGTATGGAATCGCTCAGTTTCTTTTCGTATTCGTGCCTCCGCTGGGGTATTTCGGGGTCGTAGTGCGGGATACCTTGCTGGCGCGCAAACTCGCGGGCGCCTTTTCCGGCTAAAACCTTATCTGGCCGGCGCAGAAGCTTTTCGGCCACGCAAATGGGGTTTTTGACATTTTCGATATTGATCACCCCAGAAAACTCCATGGTTTTGCCGTCCATCAGCGAAGCGCTCATCCTTATCTTACCGTCGCTTTGTATCTGCGAACCCGTGCCTGCATTAAACAGGTCGCAGTCCTCCAGCAGGCAAACCGTGTAAACTACGGTTTCAATCGCGTTATGGGTTTCCAGGTACCTGTGGCCCAGCTTCACAATTTCCCTTAATGCCGCCTGTTTAGCTTGTTTAACCTCCTGGTTAGTCTTCGATTCGCTAAAAAAGCCTCCATGAATTATCAACTTCATGAGCCGTTTTTTTTAAGATAAGATGAAATATTAGGGGAAATGATATCCAAAGTTAACGACTAATTTTTCAAATCCGTATCCTGGCCGCGTATAAATACCCCTTCTTCAACCTTAACAACTTTTTTGATATAGAGTTTATGCTGGTGCAGATCGTACTTATCATATATCGACATGACGTGCAATTTCAGGTTTTCGATTGACACCGGCGAACCAAGTTCAACGTCGTAAATATTGGTTTCCACCAGGTTTTTGCCATCTACTAAAATGATCAAACCAGAGCCGATAGCCTCCATCATTGTTCCTTCTGTAATCAGTAATCCTGCATCTTCACCCAGCCCTATACCTAATATGCCCGGATTGCTGGCCACAGCGTACATTAACCTGCCGATGCGGCCGCGCTGTACAAAATGAGTATCGATAATAACAGAATCGATAAAGCCAAGTCCCGCGGTTATCTGTACCTCGCCTTTAATTAAAGCCTCATTGCTCTGCCCGCGGTAGATCATGTGGGCCGACGCTGCTGCCGCCCCGGCCGATGTGCCTGCTATAATGAAATCCTGGTTTTGATAACGGCTCTTCAGTATCTGCAAAAATTCAGTTCCGCCGAAAATAGAGCTTAATCGCAGCTGGTCGCCACCGGTAAATACCACTACATCGGCCTTGCGTATACGGTCGAGGTAAGGTTTATGCGTAGCGTCTTCGCGGCTCTTAATATGGATGGTGCCAACTTTGGGTACGTTCAGTTGGCCAAAGGCTTTTACATATTCAGCGCCCACCAATTCAGGTATCTGCGAAGCGGTGGTGACAACTTCAACTACCGAACCTTCATGATGGGCCGATTCGGTTATAATGCGTTTGAGTATGCCCCGGTCAAAAAATTTGAGATGGTCGGGCTGAATTATATGTTCCTGCGAGCTGATGTTGGTGCCCAGGTCGACAGCGCCTCCGATTATCACTAATTTTCCTTTGGGATTTACCATAGCGGATGTTTTTTAGTAAATAAATTAATCCCGGAACGGTCGCCCGGGGGTATGGTTGCAAATTAAGTAAAAAGGAATTCAAAGGTATGCAGTTAAATTTAAACATGTTGGCAGTTTTTAACCGAAAACTTTTATTACGATACGAAGTTTTATAGCTTTATTGAAAATTGAACCCCTAAAAAATCATCAAAAATACTCTATGAAAATTGAAAATATACAGGTGTTGCGCGGACCAAATATCTGGAGCACAAACCGTAAAAAACTGATACAAATGCGCCTGAACCTGGAGGAGATGGAGCATAAGCCTACGAACAAAATCGAGGGGTTTTTGGAAAGGATGGAAAAAATGATGCCGACCTTGTATTCGCATCGTTGCTCGCCCGGCGTACCCGGCGGATTTTTTCAGCGGGTAATAGCCGGAACCTGGATGGGCCATGTGGTTGAACATATTGCTTTAGAGATACAATCGCTTGCTGGCATGGATACTGGTTTCGGCCGCACGCGCGAGACGAAAACTACCGGGGTCTACAATGTGGTGTTTACTTATTTAGAAGAAAAGGTTGGCATTTATGCGGCGGAAGCGGCCGTCCGTATTGTGGAAGCATTGATAAAAGGCGAAGATTACAACCTGGAATACGATATACAGCAAATGCGCGAGATACGGGAAAACACCCGACTTGGGCCAAGCACAGGGTCAATAGTGGATGAGGCTATATCGCGGGATATTCCGTGGATCAGGCTGAACAATCAGTCGCTGGTACAGCTTGGCTACGGCAAAAACCAGGTACGTTTCCGCGCTACCATGACGGAAAAGACCAGCTCGATAGCGGTAGATATTGCTAGTAATAAAGACGAAACCAAACGTATGCTGCTGGAGCAGGCAATTCCGGTGGCAAAAGGCATTACCATTTCATCTGCCGAAGGCGTTGACGAAGCGATACGCAAGGTGGGTTTCCCCCTTGTTTTTAAACCATTGGACGGAAACCATGGGCGCGGAATTTCCATAAATATCCGGACAAAAGAAGATGCTATTGCTGCTTACGAACACGCTGCGAAAATATCGAGGAGGGTTATCGTTGAACGTTTTGTAACCGGGTACGATTTTCGGGTACTGGTAATCGATAATAAAATGGTGGCGGCCGCGCTGCGCGATCCGGCCCATGTGAAGGGTGATGGACATTCGACCATACAACAACTGATCGACCTGGAAAATACCGATCCGCGCCGGGGTTATGGGCACGAGAATGTGTTGACGCTGATCAGTGTGGATCGTGACACGCTCGACCTGCTGGATAAAAAGGGCTATACCCTGGAAACTGTTCCGAAAAAAGGTGAAAAAGTATTCGTAAAGTCGACCGCCAACCTGAGCACCGGTGGAACCTCCGTAGATGTGACCGATCATGTACACCCGCAGAATGTTTTCATCTGTGAGCGGATATCCAAGATCATCGGCCTGGATATATGCGGTATTGACATTATGGCCGAAAATCTGACCGAACCGCTGACTGATACGGGAGGCGTGATTCTGGAGGTGAATGCGGCGCCGGGTTTCAGGATGCACATTGCGCCCAGCGAGGGTCTGCCGCGAAACGTAGCCGGGCATGTGATCGATATGCTTTACCCTCCTGGCAAATCGGCAAGGATACCGATAATCGCTATTACCGGCACCAATGGGAAAACCACTACTACGCGGCTTATTGCACATATCGTAAAGAACAACGGCTTCAGGGTAGGCTTTACTACCTCGGACGGTATCTACGTGCAGAACAATATGATGATGAAGGGCGATACCACCGGACCGGTAAGCGCCGAGTTTATTTTGAAGGACCCAACGGTTGAGTTCGCAGTATTGGAAACGGCTCGGGGCGGCATTTTACGCGCAGGGTTAGGTTTTGGACAATGCGACATCGGCATTATCACCAACATCCAGGAAGATCATTTGGGTTTGGCGGACATTAATACGCTTGACGACCTGGCAAGGGTGAAAAGCGTGGTAACCAATTCCATAAAAAAAGACGGCTGGGCAGTACTGAATGCAGATAATGACTATTGCGTAAAAATTGGCCGGAAGGCTGAATGCAACGTGGCTTATTTCAGCATGGACGAAAATAACCCGGTTATCAGATCGCATTGCAAAAAGGGTGGTATTGCCTGTATCTGTGAGAACGGTTTTGTGACCATACAAAAAGGCGACTGGAAAATACGCGTTCAGCGAACCATCCTGATACCACTGACTTTCGGCGGAACGGTGCCTTTTATGATACAGAACGTGATGGCAGCCACGCTGGCCACTTTCCTTTGGGGCTTCAAGACCGAGGACATACAAACCTCGCTGCAAACCTTTATACCGTCGGCGGCACAGACCCCGGGCAGGATGAACATCTTCGAGTTTAAGGACTTCCGGTTCATGATCGACTTTGCGCATAACCCGGATGGATTCAATGGCATCAAGGCGTTTTTGAGCCATATTGATTCGCCGTTGAAGATCGGCATCATTGCCGGCACCGGCGACAGGCGCGACGAGGATATCCGCGAAATAGGTAAGCTATCAGCAGAAATGTTCGATTATATTATTCTTCGGCAGGAAAAACACCTGCGCGGACGAACCGAAGAAAATATTTTGAACCTGTTGATAGAAGGTATCCACTCGGTCGACCCGGATAAACAATTCGAAATTGTGCCGAAAGAAGTTGAAGCGATTAAGTACGCCATGAGCATGGCCAAACCGGGTACGTTTATTGTAGCCTTAAGTGATGTGATTGATAACGCTATCGAAACGGTTCAGAATTACCAGGAGCAGGAGCGGAACGGATTGTTTAATGTATAAGCCCCCGGCCCCTTAAAGGGGAGTAATTAAGATTGCCGGCCTCCCCCTTTAGGGGGCCGGGGGGAACTCAAATAAAAATGCCATAGTAACATAGCCGCGAGGGTACGATAAGGCGCCCATTGTTTGGTGATCTCCAGCATTTGTTCCCGGGTGATTTCTGCCGGCAGTCGCTTTACGCGTTTCAGGGCATTGACCGCGGCCAGGTCGCCTATAGGAAAAATATCGACCCTTTGTAATGCGAACATCAGGTGCACATCCGCCGTCCAGTTGCCGATACCTTTAAGGGCGGTCAGCTTGGTGCGGACCTCGTCGTCCGTCATTGAAGGGAAATCGTCTAAATTCAGCTGCCCGCTTAAAAGCGCCTCTGCCAGGTATTTGATGTAGCTGTTTTTTTGGCGGCTTACATAACAAGCGCGCATTTCCTCGTCTGTCAGTAACAATATCCGCGCAGGGGTAATTTCCTGTGCGCGTTCTCTTAGTTTATTCAGTGCCGATAGAGCAGAAGCCAGTGAAACCTGCTGTTCCAAAATGATATGAACCAATGATTCAAAAGTATTGGTCCTAGACCAGAATGGAGGGTAGCCGTAAGTATCAATTATTTGCTTAAGATCAGCATCGGTGGCAGCCAGTTCGTCACAAATCGACTTATAGTTTGTTGGAGTGTATTGTTGGATCATAGATAAATATCACCGAAATTACTAAATTCTTTAGGATTTGAAATTTAAATTCCGAATTTTACCATAATGAATAACCTGCCGCCATTAGCCGAGCGCATGCGCCCCAAAACACTGGACGATTATGTCGGTCAGAAGCACTTGGTCGGGCAGGGCGCCGTGTTGCGCAAAGCCATCGAATCCGGTTCGCTGCCTTCCATGATATTCTGGGGACCACCGGGAGTTGGCAAGACCACGCTGGCCTATATCATTTCGCAAACCTTGTTCAGGCCGTTCTTTTCGTTAAGCGCTATCAATTCCGGAGTAAAGGATGTCCGGGAGGTGATTGAAAAAGCATCGCTGTTAAAAGAGCAGGGCGAAACATTGCCGGTTTTATTTATTGACGAAATTCATCGCTTTTCCAAATCGCAGCAGGACTCGTTATTGGGCGCAGTAGAGCGTGGTATAGTTACACTGATAGGCGCTACGACAGAAAATCCATCATTCGAGGTGATATCGGCTTTGCTGTCGCGATGCCAGGTTTATATTTTGCAATCGCTGGAGGAAGATGACCTTTTGAGCCTGCTGACCAAGGCCATGAAAGAAGATGTTGTACTGAAAAGCAAAAAGATCGATATTAAGGAACATGAGGCTCTGCTTCGCCTTTCCGGCGGCGATGCCCGTAAACTGCTGAATATTTTCGAACTGTTGGTCAATGCTTTTGAGGGGAAGAAAATAACCATCACCAATGATATCGTGCTGGAACATGTACAGCAAAATATGGCGCTGTATGATAAAGCCGGCGAACAGCATTACGACATTATTTCGGCCTTTATCAAATCCATGCGGGGCAGCGACCCGAATGGGGCGGTTTACTGGCTGGCGCGGATGATAGTTGGCGGCGAAGATCCCTTATTTATCGCCCGCCGTATGTTGATACTGGCTTCGGAAGATATAGGCAATGCTAACCCGAACGCATTGCTACTGGCGCAATCGTGTTTTGAGGCGGTTAATGTTATCGGTATGCCCGAATCGCAATTGATATTGTCCCAAACCGCAATTTACCTGGCTACATCTGCTAAAAGCAATTCGACCACAACGGCTATTGGCGCGGCTATAGCCCTGGTGCGCGAGACTGGCGATCTGCCTGTTCCCCTGCATTTGCGCAATGCGCCAACCAGGCTGATGAAGAATATCGGTTATGGTAAGGATTATAAGTATGCCCATAGTTACCAGGGTAATTTTGTTGATATCGATTTTCTGCCCGATGCCATTAAAGGCACCAAAATTTATGAACCAGGAAACAATGCCAAAGAACATGAGACGAAGGAGAAGCTGAAAAAGCTTTGGGGAGAGAGGTATAAATATTAATTTGTAGAGACGCATAATTATGCGTCTCTACGGGTGTTCCGTATATTTGAACCATGTATACTATCCGCACTGCAACCATAAATGACGTTGAAACCATCCGCGATTTAGCTGAAAAAACCTGGTGGCCTACCTATGGGCCATTGCTGGATTCGGAGCAAATCAGCTTTATGTTGGGTGAAATTTACTCGGTCGGGAAGATCAAATCGCAATTGGAAAATGATACGCAATCCTATCTTATCCTGGAAGAAGACGGCAAGCCTGTAGCATTTGCGGGGTACTCCGCACGTGAAGAGGATGCTGAAATTTATAAACTGCACAAATTATATTGCCTGCCCGAAACACAGGGCAAAGGTTACGGTAAAATATTGATAGAAGCCGTTATACAGAAAACGCTGGATGCGGGGAAGTATACGCTCGACCTGAATGTGAACCGTCATAACAAAGCGAAAAATTTTTATGAAAAAATGGGTTTTGTAATAGCTTATGAGGAAGATATCCCGATAGGAAAGTATTGGATGAACGATTATGTGATGCGAAAGGAATTATAAGTGCTGCACTTTTTTGCTATTGAACCAAATCAATATTGATAACAGGGTTCATAGCTCCGGTGTATTTCGAATATTTCAATACCTCTTTTACTTCAACAGGTAATTCTTCAAATTTAAGTTGATTGACTGGCATGGCTACGAGATGATAATATGGATCTGAAAAATTATTTGTTATTGTTTTGTCGTATGCAAAAAGCCCTTTTTGAGCCATGAGCACAAAGCATCTAAGGTAATTATCACCAATTCCGCCAGTAATAAATTTACTTAATTCAGGATTAATTATCGCCTCGGTTGTTTTAGGCAAGCCGTCAAAAAATTCAGATAGTAAGTTTTGATTTGCAGCAGATTTGGCTACTGAGCCGGGAAGTTTGCCACCGGCTGAAGCGCTAAAACCAATATCCTCATAATTGGTAAAAAACCAATCTATATCCAGAGTCTGCTGTTCAATATCGGTAAACATCTATTTCAATTAATCTTAGTCAACCTTTTCCCCTCTGATATCATATACAACCCATAGCACAATGTCGCGATAGCAATACCGAAGCCCGCAATGGTTGTACATTTTATTTTTTCAGTTTCTCCACCCGTTTCGGTGTATCCGTTCCGGCTACAATTGTACGCGAGCTTAATGCTATAGCGCGGATAGCAGAAGTAATGTTAGCCACGTCAAGCGAGCTGAACTCGTCTTTTACCGTATGATAAAGCTTATCAACATCTATCTGGTCGGTTGAAATGGTGTGGGCCGGAACGCCAACGGCCGCCAGCGAAGCATTGTCGCTGCGATAAAACAAGTTTTGGTCAGGATAAGGATCGGGATAGAATTTAAAGGCGGTGCCTTCCAGGTTCTTTTGCAGGATGGTGCCAAAATCTGAACGTTCAAAGCCGGTGATGAAAGCGGAGTTTTGTCCCCATTTAGATGCCTTGCCGATCATTTCTATATTGAACATGGCAACAACCTTATCCGGGTCGACCGTCGTAGCAAAATATTGCGAGCCGAATTCACCTATCTCTTCAGCAGTAAAAGCTACAAATATCAGCGTGCGGGCATTGTTGTTCAGTTTTTTATAATACCGCGCCAGGCTTATAACGGCCGTAGTGCCCGACGCATCATCATCGGCGCCATTGGCTATGCTATCCTGGCCCACAGGTTTTACGATACCCAAATGGTCGTAATGGCCCGAGAATACCACAAATTCGTCAGGTTTGGTTTTGCCGGGAATAATGCCCGCAATATTAAACAAGGGAAGTTCCTTGCTCGTAACCTGGCAATTGACCGATATCGAATTCACCTCGTCAAATGTGCCCAGTACGAATACGGCTTTTGTCGCATTCACTGGTTTATTTTTAAATGATACACTGCCATTGCTGTAAAGCGATTGTACCCTGCTGAAAATATCACTGAATTTTGGATCAACCAGCACTAATGTGCTTTTGCCGCTTCTGCGGGTGTTCATGAACACAGTGCGTAAGTCCTTATCGGGTGTTACCTTGACTATTTCCGCATCGGTTAAATTGGTCCAATTGTAAGATACGTCTCCGCTTGCCGCAATGTTTTTAGGATCGATAGCAGTACCGTTTATGCTAACATCCGCTTTCGTAACCGCGGTCTTTACCATGGTAAAATTTTGCCGGTAACCGGTGTTGCCGGTCATAGGAACCAGCCCGATATTTTTATACTCCGCTTCGATAAATTGCGCCGCTTTTTCAATACCGGGAGTAAACGTACCCCGCCCCTGCATATCATCTGCAGAAAGGGTTTTGATGATACGCTCCACATCATCCTGCTTGATCATTTTGTCAACATCCTGGCCGAAGCTGTAAGATGCAATGCCTATAAAGGCAATTACTATGCTCAATTTTTTCATCGTGATTTTACTTTGGTCGATAGCCAGTTATTACGGAAATCGGTTTGTTCTTTGGTTATACTTTTTCCTGCTTTTTCAAAGGTAACAACTTCCAGCGCAGGATTTTCTTCGAGGGTGACGGTTGCTTCGTGATCGCCGGTACGGTTCCGGTAATTGACAACGATCTTATCACCGATCTTTTTCCCGGCCACAATATCGTTAAACGCCTGGGCATCTTTCACATCTTTACCGTCCGCCTTTAAAATAATATCACCAACGTCAAGCCCGGCTTTGTAAATCGGTGTCCCCTCGATACTTACCGATACGGCAAGACCCTCGTCGCCTGTTGTACGGGCCTCGCCTGACCGGCCACGGTTGCGACCGTAGCTTAGCGGCCCGGCCCATGCCTTACCCGGCTGCGCTTTTTGAAGCAGTAGTCCGGCCTTCGCCAATAAGGCTTCGTAATTATTTTTTTCGGTGCCGTAAATGTATTTGGCAAAGAAATCGGTTGCAAACTTCGGATTGTTGGTCACTTTGGCCAGGTCGCTCTGCAGGTCGGCAATTACATAAGGCTTCATCACCTTGCCGCGGTTTAGCCAAACAGTCCGCATAAAATCATCAAGCGTAGTATTGAACTCGCTGCGAAGGCGAAGATCCAATGCCAATGCGATGGCGCCGCCGTAGGTATAATAGCTGGTGAACATATTGGCCTGGTTATTCGGGTCGATAGAAACACCGGCATCTGCAAAAACCGAGTAACGGCTCATCTGGGTGGCCGGGTATTTAGCCGCGCCGGGAGTGTTCAGTACCTGGTTGATCAAACCTGATAATGTGCGTGTGTACTCGTCCACGGTACGAAAGCCTGCGCGTTCGAGCACCAGTTCACCGTAATATTGTGTAAAGCCTTCGGCAAACCAAAGCTCGCTGCTCATATCGGCGTGCTCAAAATTGAATGGTTCCAGTGATTTGGGGCGAATGCGCTTAACGTTCCAACTGTGGAAATACTCATGCGAAAAAGTGCCAAGCAACCGGCTTTCATAGCCTTCCACTTTAGCAACCGGCTGAACGATACAGGTTGAGTTGCGGTGCTCCATGCCGTCGCCCGAATTAGTTGGATAAACATCGTCCAGGAAAGTATATTCACCATAATCATAAGCCGGCAGCTCGCCAAAAATGGCTTTTTCTTCTAAAACCATACGCTGCACTTGTTTAGCAAAATTGTCGATAACGCTTTGGCTGTCGTCCGAATGTATGGATAGGTTTATCTTTTCATTTTTGCCGTTATTGTTAACCTCCCAGCTACTAACCTTATAGGCAGAAAGCTCGGTGGGGCTGTCCATCATATATTGCATATTTGGAGCCGAATAAACATTATCGCCCTCGTGCTTTAACTGTGTGGCCACTTTCCAGCCATATTTATCAAGGTCGTTAAATTCAAACCGCAACGGTCTTTTATCCTGGCCCACAACCCACATAAAGGTGGCAGGCATATTCAGGTGGGCATGGCTTGGGTCGATGCCGGTGTAAGTTCCGTCGGTCCAGTTTCCGAAAAGCGTATAAGTTATTTTTACAGTTGCGCCGTGATCGCCCAATTCGTACAGGTCGCCTTCAACCTGTTTTAGTTCGATAGGGCTGCCGTCCACATTCGCCGCTTTTACATTGTAAATATTCTTGCCAAATTCATGCGTTGCGTACCTGCCTGCCGACGAACGGCTCATGCGCACTTTGATGGTTCCAGATGGTGCCTGTGGAACGGTAATCACAATTTCCGCCTCGTGGTGGGCTGCGTTTGGAAACGATATGGAATAAAAAATAGCCTTTTGCGGCTTATCAACCTGTGCGGACAAACAAGATGCAAACAGCAAGGTAGTCGCCAATAAATAAAACTTTTTCATGATGCTGAATTAACAGCGCTGAAATTACTATTAAATCAGTAAAAGAAAATGCGGTTAAGATACGATTCAGGGATTTTTAGGAATAAGAATCGTAATCGTTACAATCCGTTCATAGCTGAATCATTTTTTAATCGTAGCTATGATGATCGAAATCGTAGTCGGATTGCGCCGTGATGATCTTTTTTTGCCGTTCAATATCGGTTTCCAGGTGATGGTCGTAAATGCTATCTGTCATCTTCATGTCGCGCTCCTTGTCTTTTTCAGCGTAATAGATATTCGCTTCGGAAACTTTGTTGATGGCTACGTCATAGGGTCCTTTCGGCGACATCAGTTTGACGAAAACAGGCAGGCATTCGAACAGGATGAACAGGTAACCAATAAAGGATATCGCAAGATAAGTATCCAGGTCGCGGGTGCCGTTGTCGTTGTAAGTTAACTGTCCCAGTGCCCAGTTACGGTCGGAAAAGCCGGCGATGTTGGACAAGCTGTCGAGTTCATGTGCATTAAATAACCGGATATCGCTCAGACCCTCAAAATCCTTTCGGCGACTGAGGAAGTCGTCCATCTGACCCAGGTCGCCGGTCACCGTTTTCAGGCGGTCCTCTTTTTCCTGTAAAACCTGTTGCTTTTGCTTGGCATATTGCCCGTAACCGACGATACCCGACGTTTGGTCCGTTTTATCGCCGAAAACCTCCTGGTTCAGTTGTGAACGCGAACGGTTGATGTCCTGCTCCAGCGAGTCCTTTTCCTTTTTCAGGTCGGACTTTTTGCCGAGCTCCATCGCATATTTCTGATTATAAGTTTTTTCGAGCGTGTCGATCTTGCGGTTCTGACCTTTTAAATAGGCTGATTTTAGTTTCTGGCGAATCTCCTTATCGAATATTTTCAGCTCGAGCGGTCGCGAGATAACGATACCGATCATGATGGCAAGTAAGATGCGGGGCGAAGCCTGTATGATCTGTTGTTTGGTAGTGCCTTCTTTGTCGATGCTGGATACGATGTAGCGGTCCATATTGAAGATTGCCAGCCCCCATAACATACCGAAAAGGATGGCAAAGCCAACAGCAAACGGGCTGCCGTTAAATACAAAATACATGGCATAACCACCTGAAAGCGAAGCGAACAGCGCTGTGAAGAATATGGTTGCCCCAATGCCGACATACTTATTATGCTCGACAGGGTATTTTTTTAATGTGCCTATATGCGCCCCGGAACAAAACCAGAAAAAGCGTGTGATTTTTTTCATTTGTTGATTTTAAAGTGCTGTATTACACGAATAGCTGATCTTTCATGCGATCATAAGCGGGATGCAAATTTTTTGCAAACATATATAAAACGCTGATACCTACTGTTTGTTACAACGCGATTATTGAAATGCTTCCAACAGTAACAATTTTTATCAGGGTTTGATTTGAATTTTTGCCCGGGCAGGAATATTATCTTCAATTTGACATCCGGTTAGATCATTTGCCGGTCATTACAATTCCCTTGAATAATTTGTTATGCAATAAAAAGCTACATTTGATTGAAATTTAATAAAGCAATGAAAGAAATAAGCGTACAGGAACTAAAAGAAATGATGGATAGTCACGAGGATTTTCAATTGATCGATGTTCGTGAAGATTTTGAATATGAAATGTCGAACCTTGGCGGTAAGCTGATACCGCTTGGCGGAATACTGATAGAGGCCGACCAGGTTGCTAAAGATAAACCGGTAGTGGTTATGTGCCGCAGCGGAAGACGCAGCGCCGCGGCTATTATGCAATTGGAGCAGCAGTTTGGCTTTACCAACCTGGCCAACCTGCAGGGGGGCATACTGGCATGGGCTGAAGATATCGATCCATCCATCGAGGTATATTAAGCTATGGCAAAAAAACTGGCACTTAACGTTTTGTATAATATCGGCATTTTTATATGCCTTGTGCTGATATATACAGGTTTTGAAAAGAAGCATTACGAATATATAGCCGGCGCTGTTTTTATAGGAGCGGTGCTGGTTGTGCTGAAAATACGCCTTATGAAAGAAGTGCGTAACATGCAAAACAAACCTTAAATCAAAAAATCATGGTTATCGCAATTTTAGGGGTCATTGTGCTTATTGTCGGCATAGTACTCAAGCGCTCGCCCGAACCGGCCAGCCATTACGGACGTCTTGTGCAGATCATCGGCGTCGCTGTTGTTTTATTAGGGCTGGGTGCATCTATGTTCAAGCAGATTGGCGCGGGCGAGGTCGGCGTGCAAACACTGTTTGGAAAGGTGCAGAACCGGGTGCTTCAAAGCGGCCTTAATATTGTGAATCCGTTGGTTGAGGTAACAACTTTCGATACCAAAACACAGAACTATACAATGAGCGGCGTTAACGACGAAGGCACAAAATCGGGTGACGATGCCATCAGGGTTTTATCATCCGATGGCCTGGAAGTGACCATCGACCTTTCGGTTCTTTATAAGGTTAATCCCGAAAAAGCGCCTTTTATCTTACAAAATATCGGCCCGAATTATGAGGATAAAATAGTGCGCCCGGTTTCGAGGACGGCCATACGCGATAACGCGGTTAATTACCAGGCCGTCGACCTGTATTCGACCAAAAGACAGGAATTTCAGCAGCGCATAAATCAAACTATCGAACAAAGCTTTGCAAAAAATGGGCTGCTGTTACAGCAAATATTGGTACGCAATATTACGCTGCCCGCGTCGGTAAAAGCAAGTATCGAATCAAAGATCAATGCCGAACAGGACGCACAGAAAATGCAATTTGTGTTGCAGAAAGAACGGCAGGAGGCTGACCGTAAACGTGTTGAAGCACAGGGTATAGCCGATTACCAGAAAATACTTTCGACCGGGCTGTCAGATAAGCAGCTCATCTACGAAAGCATCAAGGCGCAAAAGGAAATCGCCTTATCGCCAAATGCCAAGGTGATCATTATCGGCGGGGGCAAGGGGAATCCGATTATGCTGAGTGATAAGTAAGAGTTATATGAAATACATTTTTGCTATTATTTTCTTATTTTTTTCATCGGTTGTTTTTGCACAATATAAAAATCAAGATCTGGTTGGGAAATGGGAAGGCGCAGACAGCCAGGGCACTAAAGCCTCCATTCAATTCCTGGATACCACTAAGGTAATTGTAATTATCAATGGCAAAGCTATGCCCCTTACACCTACGTCACCGGGCTGCCAAAAAACCCGGCAAAACTTGATATAACCATGCTTATCTCAGGTGGGCAGTCAGCAACGCTGACAGGGTTCCTGCTCTTTGTAGACAATAATACCATCAAATGGCAGATATTCCCGGATGGGAACCGAACTGAAAACTATGACGAGAACGCGACCGGCCCGATAATCACTTTAAAACGAACTAAATAGAATAGTAAGCATTGAATAATATCCTGAAAGCCGATACTCCCTCCAGCCTGTTGATCTACTACATCATCGGGTTGGTATTGCTGGTAGGCGCGCATCATCTTTCTCCAACAAACCTGGCGGGTCCCGGGTTAGATCTGCCTGCCTTTTTTATTTATTTTATATTGGCTCTTTACCTTTTTTTAAGGACACTTTTACGTGTATCTAAATTAAAAAGGCCGTTAACAAGGCAAATGGCTGTTAATGTATTCCTGTCTTACATCATTAATTTCATTGGGGCCGCCGTTGTCATCATCCTATTTTTTACCCCGTCAAATTCATGGTAATACTGCAGAAGCGGATCAGCTTAAGCCCAAACCAGGCGCGCTTGTCAACACCCATTTCCCATCCTTAAACTCCGGCATTTTGAAAGGATTATTACTCACCAGGAAAGGTCCGTCAATATCGGCCCAGTCGCATTGAGGGGCAAGTGCAGCGGCGGCAAGTGTGGCGCAGCTGGTCTCGCTCATACAGCCGATCAATATTTTAAGGCCAAATTCTTTCGCCCTTTTGATCATCTGGTGTGCTTCGTACATTCCTGCTGATTTCATCAGCTTAATATTGATACCATTGTAAATTCCATTCGCTTTATCCACATCCCCCAAACGCTGTACGGCTTCGTCGCCGATGATAGGTATAGGGCTGCGTTCGCTTAGCCAGGCATTGCTGGCCGGGTCGGTTTTAGCAAAAGGTTGCTCTATTAGTACCACGCCCTTCTCCTGTAGCCAGTGGCACATATCCTGGCTTTGCCGCAAATCCGTCCAGCCCTGGTTGGCGTCGACATATAGTGGCAGCCCGGTAACCGAACGAATGGTGTTGATCAGTTCTTTATCGCTGTCGCGGCCAAGCTTTACTTTGATGATGCGGCAATCTCCCGCCCCCTTCACTTTTTGTATCAAAACTTCAGGAGTATCGATGCCTACGGTATAGCTGGTTAAAGGCATCAATGCCGGGTTGCTGCCCAATAATTGCCAGCAGGGTTTACCCCGAAGTTTACCGTCAAGATCGTGTAAAGCGATGTCAATGGCCGCTTTGATCGCCGGATTTCCCGGGGCAAGGCTATCGAGATAATGAATGATCGACCCAAAATCAAATGGATATTTGAATTGAGTAATATCGACTTTGGTCAGAAACTCAGCGGCTGTTTGATGACTCTCGCCCATATAGGGCACCATCGAGGCTTCGCCGTAACCGGTGTAATCTTCATGTTTGATCTCCAGCAGCATCAAAGGAGTAGACGTGCGGGAGAATTTAGCAATGGTAAAAGGATGTTTTAGCTCGAGTTCGAAGGGCCGGTATGTTAGTTCCATGTTAAAGCTCAAAGCTAAAATATTTCGGCAAAATTTCGTGTGAATGGGTCAACCACATGGTGACGTTCGCTTTAAATTGCCGTAACGTAAATATCACATTGATTTTTGTTAGCATTGCTGATATTTGCCATAAAAAATCCGGGATGAAGATAAAATACCTGCTCATACTATTACTCGCCCTTATTGCCGTTAATACATCGGCCCAACGCAAAAAGAAAAAGACGCCTGTAGCCAATAATACCATTACCGTCGCTGCTGCCGACACGCTTGCCCGCCCCAAGCTGGTGGTGGGTATCGTGGTCGACCAGATGAGGTGGGATTATTTATACCGGTTTTACGACCGCTACCAGGCCAATGGGTTTAAGCGTCTTTTGAATGATGGCTTTAGCTGCGATAACACTTTAATAGATTACATTCCTACATTTACGGCACCGGGCCATACCTGTGTTTATACCGGGTCGGTACCGGCTATACACGGTATTGCAGGGAATGATTTTATAATACAGGCGACGGGACGATCGGTATACTGCACCGAGGATACCACAGTGGCAACTGTTGGGAGCACTTCAGCCGCGGGGAAAATGTCGCCGAGGAACCTGCTAACCACTACGGTTACCGACGAATTGAGGCTGGCCACCAATTTCCGCTCAAAGGTGATCGGCATAGCACTAAAGGATAGAGGTGGTATACTGCCTGCCGGTCACACCGCGAACGCAGCCTATTGGTTCGACGACAAAAGTGGCAACTGGATAACCAGCACCTATTACATGAACGACCTGCCGCAATGGGTAAAGGATTTTAACGATCAAAAACTGCCTGAGACCTATTTGAAGCTTGACTGGAACACGCTTTATCCTATTGATACCTATGTACAAACGCTGCCCGACAATAGCAAGTACGAGGGGAAATTCAGCGGTGCCGATAGTCCGACCTTCCCGGTAAAAACATCCTCTATATATAAAAAGACCGGTCTGGGTTTGATCCGTTCGACTCCTTACGGTAATACACTGACGCTTGACCTGGCTGTAGCAGCCATCAACGGCGAGCACCTTGGCCAGCACGATGTGACCGATTTTTTGGCAGTGAGTTTTTCTTCGACTGATTATGTAGGGCACCAGTTCGGACCAAATTCCGTCGAGATCGAAGATGTTTACCTGAGACTTGACAGGGATTTTGCTTCGCTTTTCACCTTCCTGGACGCCAAAGTGGGCAAAGGAAATTATACCGTGTTTTTAACCGCCGACCATGGCGCAGCGCATAATACGGCTTTTTTGAACGACCACGGCATACCGGCAAATGTTTGGGAAGACGCTGCAATAAAGGATAGCCTGAATAAACTGCTGTTAAAAAAATATAAAGTTGAAAAGCTTGTCCTTAGCCTGGCCAATTACCAGGTCAATTTCAACTATAAGGACATGAACTATGCTAAACTGGACGAAGATGCCGTTAAAAAGGATTGCATAGCGTATTTGGAAAGATCGCCGGGGGTAGCGTATGCCATCGATATGAAAAATGCCAAAACGGCCAATATCCCCGATGAACTGCGTATCCGCATTATAAACGGTTATAGCCCTGTGCACAGCGGAGCCATTCAGATAATCCTGGAACCGGGCTGGTTTACGGGGCATAGCGGAAGCGAGGCCGGGCCAACAGGTACCACGCACGGCACCTGGAACCCTTACGACGCGCATATACCGCTAGTGTTTATGGGCTGGGGCATACAACATGGCCACTTGAACCGCGAAACGCACATGACAGATATCGCGGCGACCGTTGCTGCGTTATTACATATACAAGCGCCTAATGGATGTATCGGCAAACCGATACCGGAGGCACTTAAATAGACCGGAAGTCCGAAAGACTTTTTAAAACTTTTATAACAAATAATTTCCTGATTTGCCGGCTTTCGGTCTTTCGGACTACATTATGAAGAAATACATCTCCAAATTCCACTACCTGACGCAGAATTTACCTAACCGCAGCCATGCCGACCAGGCGCATATTGCCTGCGGCGCAGGAGCCAACTGGATACAATACCGTTGCCTGACGAAAACGGACCCTGAATTGATAGCGGAAATAAATGAAGTAGCCGCGATTTGCGACGACTGGGGTGCTACGCTGATCCTGGCCAATCATTATCACTTGCTCGACCGGGTTGACGCCCAGGGAGTGCACATCGAGGATTTTGATGCCGACCTGGTATCCATCAGAAAACATATCGGCGATGACAAAACGCTGGGTACATCGGCTACTAACATCGAAAGCTTGCTGCGTGTACAGGCTACCGGTGTGATAGATTATTGCGGCTATGGCCCCTTTGCTCATACCGACACCAAACCTAATGACAAGCCATTGTTGGGTTTTCAGGGTTACCGGGAGTTGCAAAAGCATCCCGTTGAGATACCGGTAATAGCGGTAGGCGGAGTACAACTGACAGATGTCGAGCCTTTATTGGAAACAGGAGTGTACGGTATAGCTGTTTCCGCTGCTGTAAACCTTGCACCCAACCCGGCAACAGCACTGCGGCAGTTTTATAAAAAGATATATTGACACTAATCACTGATAACCAATTAACTAATCACTAATACCAAACTATTTACTTATTTTTCAGTTTTAGAACTAATCACAACTTAACTAATCTCCAAACCACTAACCCCGTGTCCTCGCACCATATCGTACGCGAAAAACAGGAGCCCGCCTTGCTGGTGGTGGGCCTCAGTAATTTTTCGCCCGAATTGCTGGGTCAACTGCTGGAATGGAGCCCGACGGTGATAGCCACGCAGCAAACCGCCCCGTTGCTGCATCAAAGCGGCATCAAAATAGACTGGATCATCGCGCCGAAAAACTACAAACCCATGCAGCGGGATATCAAAATAATGTCCGCCGGAAGTGATACCCTGGCCGAAGCGGCACTCAAATATCTTGTTACGAACGGCTATCCCGCTGTTAATATTATTACGGACGATCTGCAATTAAAAGATTACCTTTTTTTTACCGATAAGATCAACCTGGTGATATTCCATAATAACCGCAAAATATACCCGGTAAATTCAGGATTCAGCAAATGGAAACCTGCGGGCGAATTTGTTGAGGTGCTTACGCACCCGCACGAACTGCATATAAATGGGCTTGAACCTATAGGAAACCACCGCTTCAAAACTACCAACGACGGTTTTTTCAGCCTTAAATTCGACCAGGCGATGCTATTTATTGCCGAACAATTGTAGATGCAAAACAGTCTTTTACGTCAGTATTCCACGTTAAACCCTCCGGCCCGAATTCAGGTCTATTGGTTGTATGCAGCCGAATGGCTATATTTACATTTACAAGAGGTATTTTTGGGACCAATTATTCATAAACCTGTCACAGTATCACGTAAATTAGCCGTCCACATAATTGATAAAATAATTTAATATTACATTAAACCGTTTAGTAGTTTTTTAGTCTAACAATATACGATGGTGTTAAAAGCACTATAACCTTATAAAATATTCAGCATGAAAAGTCAATATAAATATTTATCAGCCATTGCGCTAAGCGGCTTATTAGGCCTGTTCTTAGCCTTGCCCGCATCCGCCCAGCGAGGCGCCGGCGGCGGTGGCTCACATTCTTCCCCGTCCTCATCGGGCGGTGGAGGTGGTGGCGGTGGTTCGCACTCCGCCCCGTCAAGCAGCGGCAGCAGCTTCCGCCCGTCTACCAGCAGTACTGGTAACAGTGGCAGCTCGTACCGTCCATCGGTTGGCACATCCGGAGGTTACAGGCCTTCCGTTAGTAATTCAGGAGGGTATCGCCCGTCCGTTAACAGCGGAGGTTACCGTCCATCCGTAAGCAGTCCTACGGCAAACAGGTATAATCCGTCTATCAGTAACCCACGTGTGGCCATTGCGCCTCCGCGCGTTAACAGCCAGGGCATCAGGCCGGCCAACCGTATCGGTGTAACTTCGGCTAACCCGGGTTCAATAGGTTACCGCGGTTATGTAGCACCGGGTACAGGTAGCGTTGTAGGCACCCGTGGTTATGTGGGCCAGGGCGGCAGATCGGCAGTAGGTGCCGGCGGCCGAGGTATTTACGCTACCGGTTATTGGGGCACGCACCACTACTACCATTATTATCATGGGTATTATGGAACCTATTATGCGCCACGTCTGGGCTTCAGTATCGGGTTTTTGCCTTACGGATATTATTCGTTTTACTACGACGATTATCCTTACTACTACAGCAACGGCTTGTTTTACAGTTATGATAATAACGAATACACCGTGGTTGAGCCGCCAATTGGCGCCGAAGTGAATGAATTGCCGTCAAACGCGCAATCTATTGTGATCAACGGTCAGCAATACTACGAAGCAAACGGGGTTTACTATGAGCCAATTACCAAGGACGACGGTACAGTTAGTTACCAGGTAGCCGGTAAGGACGGTGAGTTGAATACCAATGACCAGGTTGATGGTGCAGATGGTCAGCAACAGTTGCCCCAGGTAGGTGATATCGTAGAAACCCTGCCACCGGATTGCAAAACAATCAAAATCAACGGCGAGAAATTCTATGTTTCGCCGGACGGTTATTACTACCAGGAAACGCTGGATGCAAACAAGCACAAAGTGTATAAAATTGTTGGTACCCCTTCGGACGAACCCGACGACCAGCAATAAGCGGTACATCAATCTACAGATATTTAAGAAGGGCGTCTTTACGATCAGGTAAAGATGCCCCTCTTTTTTATGATGAAAAAATGATGCACTGGTTGCCCGCTCTCCATATTTTTACTTTATGGAACCAACAATAAAATTCATTGGCAAGATACACTCCCCGCTAAAAAGCCTTGACGATTGCCCACGGCAGGAGGATGAGAATGCGCCAGGCGCGTCGATTGAGATATTTCCTGAATATTCAGAGGGTATACAAAACATTAGTTCCGGGACAGATATTCTATTGTTTACCTGGCTGGATAAGGCCGATCGCACGGTACTGAAGTTGCGGCCCCGCAACGACCCTAACGCCGCGCTAACCGGCGTGTTTTCCACCCGGTCGCCTGACAGGCCAAATCCAATCGGTATTCACGCTGTAAAAGTTGTATCGGTAGCAACGGATGGGAGAATAGAAATTTCCGGCATTGAAGTACTTGACCGCACACCTGTTATTGATATTAAACATATCTGGAAGTATAAGGACTAATCGTTAAAACGCCGGCAATTTATCAATTGGCTGTACTCTGATCTGCCTATAGAATAATTCCGCTCCTTCCGATTGCAATTGTATTTTTCCTTTGGTAAGCGGCAACTCCTGTCCTTTCTCCAACTGCCGGTTATGATACAATACCATCATCAGCTTACCGTTTACAAAGTGCATGCTGGTATCGCCATGACAATATAGGTCGAGCGTATTCCATTGCCCCGATGGCTTTTCGGCATCGCCCTGTTTAATGCAATGGCGCCCCTGTTTACTTTCCTGGCTAAACGTGTACATGGCGCCCAGCTTGTCATAAATGTATTCGGTCTCTGATTTTTTTATAGCCGGAATATCGGCCATGCCACCTGCACAACCCCAATAGTCGCCCGTGTTGCCCTCTTCTACCTGGAACTCCTGCGCCCGCATCCAGGCGCCGTAATCGGCCCCGTATTTACCCACTGAATGATATAGCAGTCCGCTGTCCTTCTTCTTTCCCTTCTTTTGTCCCCAGCTAAGCGCACCCCATTTAAACTGTAGCTGTAAATGGTAATTCTCATATTCCTTATGGCTGATGATCGCCCCCCACCCTTCGCCGGAAATCCGGATCACATTTTCCCCGTTGTCCTTCACTACGCTGAAAACCTGCTTAGGGTCGTTGTTTAAACTTACGGGCTCGTTGGTGACGGGCTTGCCGGCATCGTCAAGAGGCGGGCCCAGGTATGTATCCCATCCGCTAAGGTCCTTCCCGTTGAAAAGGGATTTCCAGTGATCTTTTTTTACAGTCGTGGTAAATGCCAGGGCGATGGCGCAAAAAAATATGGCGAGAGCCAATCCTGCTTTTTTCATAACAGATGATTTAATATATAACTAAGATAGGGCTTATCCGGAACTCCGGTGTGTAACAATATTATTCGGCGCTTTTTGCCTCTATCCGAAAGTTTGTTCCGCAAAATGTATCAGTAGTTGCCGCTTTTGTATAAATGCCGCGGATTACCGCATTATACCTTTGTCCTATAATTATAAAACAATGAAAAAGACAATATTCATCACAGGCGCTTCACGCGGATTTGGTAAGATCTGGGCCGAAGCATTTTTAAAACAAGGTTACCAGGTAGCTGCTACAGCAAGGGATATCAATTCGCTAAACGACCTGGCGAGCCAATACGGCGATGCCGTTCTTCCTATCCAATTGGACGTGAACGACAGGCCCGCGGACTTCGCGGCAGTGAAGAAAGCCGCTGAACATTTCGGAAGTATTGATGTACTGATCAATAACGCGGGATATGGACTGTTCGGCACTATCGAAGAAACCAGCGAACAGGAAGCCAGGGCGCAGATAGAGACTAACGTTTTCGGCTTGCTATGGATAACCCAGGCGGTATTGCCGGTAATGCGCAAACAGAGACATGGGCATATCATCCAGGTGTCAAGTGTATTAGGAGTGGCTACACTGCCGATTTTAGGCGTTTATAATGCCTCAAAATTCGCAGTCGAAGGGCTTACGGAAACCCTTGCCGCCGAGGTAAAAGATTTCGGGATCAAACTCACTTTGGTTGAACCAAATGGTTTCGCAACAGATTGGGCAGGTGCCTCGGCATTGCAAACACAGCAAATGGAAGAGTATGCACCTGTAAGGGCCGCATTCCAGGCGGGTTTGACCGATGATGCATTCGGTATTCCTGAAGCTACGGTTGACGCTATCCTGAAACTT
The DNA here is from genome assembly GCF_007971025.1 of Mucilaginibacter ginsenosidivorans. NCBI lineage: Bacteria > Pseudomonadati > Bacteroidota > Sphingobacteriia > Sphingobacteriales > Sphingobacteriaceae > Mucilaginibacter > Mucilaginibacter ginsenosidivorans. Next base: position 924,275 of record NZ_CP042436.1, read on the forward strand.
GTTGACACCGCTAATCCGCCGTCAAGGCTGTTCCTTGGTAAAGTTGCCCTTCCGTGGGTAAAACAGGTTTATGCCAACAGGCTGGCTACCTGGGAAGAATGGAACGATGTTGCCGTTGCCGCCCACGGCAAATAATTTTTAACGCGATTATTATTGAAATCAAATGACTGAATCTACGCCTGCATCGGCGTAGATTTATCCTTATTTCCCAGCTATGAAACATTATAAAAGTTTAAGCGAAATGAGCCGCGATAATGGTTTCGCACCGCCCGAAAATCCCCTCCTTAGCCTGGTGCGCTGTAATAATAATTGCGCGCTTGGCAACAGGGCATTTACGACCGATTTCTATATGATCGGGTTTAAGAAGATAAAGTCGGGCGAGTTCCTGTACGGCCGCACCCGGTACGATCATGATGCCGGGTCCATGTCGTTTGTAAAACCACGGCAGGTCATCGAATTTAAAAACCTGGAGCTGGAGGAAGACGGGTTTCTTATTTTTTTTCATGAGGATTTTTTGAACGGGCATCCCTTATTTGACGGCATAAAGAAGTATAGCTTTTTTGATTACGATGTGAATGAGGCCCTGCACCTGTCAGCGGCTGAAGAAAAAACCATTTGGGAGCTTTACGATAAAATAAAAACCGAATACTATAATAACCAGGACGAGTACAGCCGCGAAATAGAGCTTGGCCACATTGATTCTATCCTTAAATATGCCCAACGTTTTTACAAACGCCAGTTCATAAACCGGCACGAAGCAATCGGCAACACGGTATCGCGGTTTAACCATGTTCTGCTGGCTTATTCTGAGAAGAATTTGCTGCAGGAAAAAGGCTTGCCTTCTGTTAAGTATATGGCCGGCGAACTTAATCTTTCGCCGCATTATTTGAGCGATCTGTTAAAGCAGGAAACCGGGAAGACCGCGATCGAACTCATCCATATTTACCTTGTATCCGAGGCAAAGAATCTTCTCAAGGGATCTGATAACAATATTGCCGAGACAGCTTATGCGCTCGGATTTGACAACCTGCCATATTTCTCCCGTTTGTTTAAAAAACAGGTCGGCATAAGCCCGAACCAGTTTAAAAAACGGTTAATGAACTAATTAGGTATATCTGGTATCACTGCGCCCGGTTGTTAAATATACCTCATTTTAGGTACTAACCAGGTGTGTCTGCCCTGCGTAAAAGAACGCATAAAATGATTCAATATGTTTAATATTCCCCGGGCCGATGTTTGGAGATGGAGTGAGAGAAAAAAACATCCCCGGGGAATTTCCTTACGATCCCTGATTATTAATATATACCCCGGCGCCGTGTTTGGTGCAGATGGAAGTGTAAATGAAAATACGCCCGGGGTTTTTTACTTACGATCCCTAATTACTAATATATTTCCCGGTGCCGTGTTCGGTGTTGACAGGCAAGTGAAGAGAAACACGGCCCGGGAATTTTCCTTTGTTCCATGCCGCATTACCGGTCGCATACGCTAAGCGTATTTCTTACGATTTCATCAGGTAAGCTATCAGTTCACCTTTAGAATTAATGTTTAATTTTTTGTAGATGTGTTTAAGATGCTGGTTCACTGTGAAAAATGCAATATTCATGGTTGCCGCTATCATTTTGTTCGACATCCCGGTTATCACAAGGTTGCAAAGGTCCAGTTCCCTTTTAGTAAGGCCATGGTCATGGCCGGGCGCGGATTGCTGTGTCTTCAGTTCAATTAAGTGATTTACTATTGCCGGTGAAAGTGGCGTTCCGCCCTGGTATGTTTTCTCCAATGCATCTTTAATGAACTCCATGCTGCTCGATTTCAGCAGGAATCCCTGTGCTCCATTTTTCAACGCTGTTTGCGCGCTCTCCGGATCATCCATCCCGGAAAGCACGACGATGCGGGCATACGGAAATAACTGTTTTATTTTGTGGATGAACTGCAGGCTGTTGCCCGAGGGCAACGCCAGGTCGAGCAGGATAATATCAGGCGATGAAACGTTTTTTCCCTGGTAAAGGTTTTTCCAATCGGGCAGTGAGAATACGATCTCGAAACCATCACACTTGGCGAAGAATTTTTCATAGATGTCCCTCAGGTATAAGCTGTCTTCAATTATTCCGAGTTTGATGAGCATAGGTAAGGATGTTTTTCAATATTTCGCAGGCGGGGAAGGCCAAGTTAGAAAAAAACGAAATATGATAAAAGCGTGAAAACACCCAATTTTTGCAACCAAAAGTGCCGGATAGTTTTACCCCTGTAAATAGGTCCGCAAAAACATCGGCCGGTGTTATTTATAATGCGCAATAAATAAAGGCATATCAACCTCTTGCATCAAAATGTCGGCCATGCTTGTTTTAAACCACCGGGATACCGACCCCCGTTTGTATGCACCCAAAACTATCAGGATATTCTGCGGTATTTGCTTCAGATAATTTATAATTTCCCGCTCCGGGTTCCCTTTTAATAGGGTGTAAGTAGCGCCGGGGTAGTGACAGTCGGCAAATTCCTTTATAAGTACACCTTCGGGTAGTTCATCTTTATCGGTGGGGTCGCTGACCGATAGGATCTCTGTTTCAATGTTTCTCATCCATGGCATCATATAGTTGAACATTTTTATGGCAAACACCGAAGAGGGTTTACCGTCGTACAGCAGTACAACTTTTGCTAACTCCTTATGGGTATCGGGAACAACCATCACCGGGCATTGCGTACCTTCCAGCAGATCAGCGACGAACCGGGTAGGACGTTCTTCCTCCAGATTGCTGAATGTCTCGGTCTTGCTGATCAATATGAGATCGCTGTAAACGCTTTCTTTAATTACCTCGCTTACCGCAAAATTCTCATCGCGGTGTACAGCGTAGTTAAGCCGCGCTTTTTTGCAGGCATTTTCAAAATGGCGTACAGATTTTTGACGGATCTCTTGATCCCCCGCAAGCAGGTGCTTCAATTTAACCGGCGATATGCCATGACTGCCAATCATATCGCCCATGTGGAAACTATGGTAATGGAACGGTTCCAGGAATACGCCAGAAAGTAAAGCTTTGCTGGCCTCGCCTAATTGAATAGCATATTGCAACGTTCCTTCCGAGAACCTTAATCCATCGAATACGGCGCTTATTTTTTTCATAACCCTGCGTTTTTATTTTTTACTTCGTTTTCAACATATAAGCCAGCTACTTTGCTTGCAATAAATTTCCGTCAATAAAAGCTGATTAGCGGTGATGAGCGTCAATGCAATAAATGACTATCGTCATCAAATCGTTTTGCAATTGGGTATTTTGTGTATCCCTATTGTCAAATGACAGACAGCTTTAATGTTTTATTATGATTAAGTATCGCTTTTTTTAAGTTTGACCCGTGATGGAACACATTTTGGATAATCCTGCGTGGAATGCAATGGCATCGGCTAACAGGCATTTGACTGGCGGTAATGATTCGGCACGGTATTTTGATAAGGCGGTTTCGCCATTTGCCGCGTTGAGAGAGAATTCTCCGAAAAATTTCCTGCTGCTTTATGATCTGCTACCCCGCGATACCATCCTGTTTGTTACCCCTGTGGAAATGGAATTCCCCTGCCAATGGAAGGTTGCTGCTTATATCCACGGTTTGCAGATGGTACATGACGGCTCGGCAATACCAGGAGATATTGCAGCTGACCTTGTTCCTTTAACCAGGGCTCATGTCCCCTTGATGCTGGAGCTTACCAAACTGACCAATCCGGGGCCCTTCGCCGAACGTACCATCGATTTTGGCCACTATCATGGTATATTTGAAGGAGATAAGCTGGTTGCTATGACAGGCCAACGTTTTCATCCGCCTGGCTATGCAGAAATAAGCGCTGTTTGCACTCACCCGGATCATACAGGTAAAGGCTATGCAAAGCAATTAATGATACAGCAAATACACCGTATCCGCCAGGCAGGCGAAACACCGTTTCTGCATGTGCGTTACGATAACCATCGTGCTATAAAAGTTTATGGGAGCCTGGGGTTTGCTACACGACGGGAAGTGCATTTTTATGTGCTGAAAAAAGCTGATCAATCAGCTTAGTGTTCCAACTCCATCCATACCGGCGCATGGTCACTTGTCTTTTCCCAGCCACGTACATGACGGTCCACACCGGCAGCTCTTAAGCGGCTTTCCAGTTGAGGGTTAAGCAGGAAATGATCGATACGCAAACCGGCGTCTCTCCCAAATGCATTCCTGAAAAAATCATAATAGGTATAAATTCTGTCGTTGGGGTGCAGCTTTCGTATAGCGTCTGTCCATCCTTGTTTAAGCAGGGTTTGAAAAGCTTCACGGGTCTCGGGTCTAAAGAGGGCATCGTTTATCCAATTTTCCGGCTTATAAACATCCTGTTCTGTTGGGATAACGTTGTAATCGCCGGTTAGGACAACGGGCATGCCCGACGACAGCAGTTCAGCTGCATGGGTTATCAGCCGGTCCATCCAGCTTAGCTTATAATCAAATTTTGGTCCGGGAGCAGGATTGCCGTTAGGCAGGTACAGGCAACCGATCACAATTCCGTCTACCTCCGCCTCAATGTACCTGCTGTGCTCGTCGGTGGGGTCGCCGGGCAACACCCTGCGCCGTTCGGAGATATTGCCACCGCGCGACAAAATAGCCACGCCGTTCCATGCCTTTTGTCCGTGCCAAATGGCGCTATAGCCCGCATCGTTAATAGCCTGCTCGGGAAAGTTTTCCTGCACAGCTTTCAATTCCTGCAGGCAAACCACATCGGGCCTCGCTTCATCCAGCCAGCGCAGCAAAACCGGCAACCGGGCATTTACACTGTTTACGTTATAGGTGGCTATTTTCATGAAAAGTGACTTTTAGAAAGACTAAGTTAGAAATAAATGATCATAAGCGTAATTCGTGTATATCGATGTTTTCTTAAATTATGATTAATTTAACCAAACTATGAGATACAAGTTTTCCCCGTTTGCCCTCTTGCTGCTGTTATGTTGCGCAGCCCATGCGCAAACTGCCATGATAAACATTTATGGCAGAAGCGGCACTTCGTTAAATGGCAAATGGGAAACCATTATCGATCCGTTTGATGTAGGGATAGGCTGGCGGGCAATCTATAAGGATGCCAGGCCCAAAGGGAAAACTGATTTCGTCGAGTACTCTTTCGGCCCCGCTAACACGCTGTACGTGCCCGGCGATTTCAACTCACAGTTGCCCGAACTTACCTATTTCGAAAGCTCGGTATGGTATAAGAAAACGTTCAATTGTCCCGGCTCAAAAGATGGCCGGTTCTTTATTCATTTTGGCGCAGTTAATTACATAGCCGACGTGTACTTCAACGGAAAGAAACTCGGGCATCACGAGGGCGGTTTCACTCCTTTCCAGTTCGAGGTGACGGATCTGATCAAAGAAACAGGCAACTCGCTTATCGTTCGGGCAAATAGCGCGCGCGTTAAAAACGGTATTCCAGGCTCGCTTTTCGACTGGTTCAATTACGGCGGTATAACCCGCGATGTGCAGCTTATAAAAACGAGGCAGATATTTGTGGAAGATTACAAAATTCAGCTCGATCCAAAGGATAACAGCCGCATTACGGGGTATGTTAAACTGGATACCACTCTTGCTGGTAAGCTAATTTCATTGAGCATCCCTGAATTGAAGGTTAATCAAAAACTCGTGACGGATGAAAAGGGCTATGCTGGTGTTAACCTAAAAAAAGGCCTCAAACTGTGGACGCCTGAGCAACCCAAATTGTATGATATTAGACTCAACGTCGAAGGCGATACTGTAGCCGATCGGATAGGATTCCGCAATATTAAAGTAGAAGGAACAAAAATATTGCTGAATGGTAAGCCGGTGTTTTTAAGAGGGGTAAATATTCACGAGGAGATCCCGCAACGTGGAGCTCGGGCCTGGTCGGAGTCTGACGCCAAAACGCTGATCGATTGGGCAAAGGAACTGGGATGTAATTTTGTCCGATTGGTGCATTATCCACATAACGAATACGCCATTAAATACGCTGAAGAGAAAGGAATAATGGTATGGGAGGAAGTACCAGTGTACCAGGGGATAGATTTTGCCGATGCAACAGTAAAGGATAAAGCAGAGCAAATGTTGAAGGAAGTAATAAAGCGGGATAGGAACCGCTGCAACGTTATTTTGTGGAGCATTGCCAATGAAACCAGTCCATCTAAAGAGCGCGACCAGACACTTATAGAACTGGCGAAAGAAGTAAAAATGCTCGACCCCGGCCGCCTGGTTACGGCAGCTTTTAATAATGTTAACAGGCAAGGCGATAAAATGATATTGAAAGATTCTGTAATGAAATATTTGGATGTAATAGGCGTGAATGAGTACATGGGCTGGTATACCGATTGGCCGGGCGAGCCTGAAAAGATGCAATGGGTATCAGATTTTAACAAACCGATGATCATATCCGAATTTGGAGGCGAATCAGTTTATGGCAACAAGGCTGATACCGTCATTAAAGCCAGTGCATGGAGCGAAGACTATGTGGCCAATATATACCACAACCAAATAAAAATGTTTGGCACCATCCCGTTTTTACAAGGGGTGTGCCCCTGGGTACTGGCCGACTTCCGGTCGCCTTACCGTATGCAGTCTACCTATCAAAAGGGCTGGAACCGCAAGGGCCTGTTATCCGACCAGGGCGAAAAGAAAAAAGCCTGGTATATTATGAAAGCATATTATGACGGGTTGAAGGACGGATCGCATTAAACGAAGCAGGGTTACTTAAATGACAAAAAGGAACCAACATCAGCGGTACAAATAAAAAAAGCCGACCACAAGGTCGGCCTTTTTTATGCCGAAATGCCCCGGGGTGGGGAAAAATTAACTTTTGAACACGTCCGTATATTGTTAATTTACAGCTTATTATGTAAATGGCATTAAAATTGTCTTACAGGTGGCGATAACGACTATTGTGATGATGGATTAAAATATAAAGCATGAAATAGAAAGCCATTCACAAATCACCTGACCCAATGAAACCATTCATCCTGCTGCTAATAGCCGTAGTTCCTTTTGTAGCCTGTAAGAAAGCTGCGAAGGTTTCTCCGCAAAAAATAACATCGCCCATAACCGTACCCACTTCGAACCCAATAACTACTGAAATACCCGACACGCTTGCAACCAACGCAGGCGTGAAAATACAAATAGCCAAAGACAGCGTTAATACCGACGAGACCATGCTGCTTTTTTACAAAAGCGCAAACCCCGGGTACGACCCAATGGAAGACGCCCGCTATTTTGCCGGTGGAGGGAAAGTAAGCATTGCAAGCATTTGCGACGACGGCACCGAAATGGCTATAAGTCGCCTGCCATACACTCCCGGCAAAATCATCCCGTTATTTGTGGCCGCAAAAACTGACGGTCAATACCTTTTGAAGATAAGTTATGAAAAAAGCTTTCCTGCCGATAAAAGAGTTTGGCTTCGCGATACCTATTTGAAGGATAGTATTGATTTGCGTACCGGCAATTATCCGTTTGATCTGACGAAAGCCGACACAAACACATTCGGCAGCAGCCGTTTTAAATTGGTTATCAAAACCGGCAACGGTCAGCAATCAATTAATCTTCATTAAGTCATTATTTTTAGTAAACCGGGATTGTTTTCCCCAAAATAACACACTGATTCTCAACACTTCCGGGAAAGAAATCCCCGGTATGATCAGTCGGTATAATTTAGAAGACTTTTTGTAAACACCTCATTATCAATATATTGTTGTTTTGTGGCATTATAGTTGCCTATCTATTTGCACAACAACACCTAATCGATGAAAACGTTAATTTTGTCCTTAATATTAATATCCACTTTGGTTGCCTGTAAAAAGGAAACAATAGCACCAGTAGCTACCCCGGGTAAACCGGCAGGTACTTCGACTACAGCATCGTCATCTACCACGTCAACAACATCAACCTCGACTACATCAACGCCAGTCACCCCGGTTGCTGCTGCCACTGATACCATTCCCGAAATGGCGGGTTTCAAGCTAAAACTTATTGAAGACAACACAAATTATGATGAGGTCTTATTTATGTTTAAGCAGAAATCTTCGACGACTTATGATGCTATGGAAGACGGTAAATATTTTACCGGCAACGGGCAGGTAAGCCTGGCGAGCATTTCGAGTGATGGAACGGACCTGGCAGTTAACAGTTTACCTTATTCCCCCGGAATGTCGATCGGACTGGACGCTAACGCGAAAACCGATGGGACATATACTTTCGACTTAAGTTTTCAGATTAAAATCCCGTATGATGTTCATATCTGGCTGAAAGACAATTTGCTTAATAATAGTGTGGATCTACGCATCACTGACTACACTTTTAAAGTATCCAAGGCAGATCCCAATTCGTTTGGCAACAAAAGATTTGAACTGATCATCAAAAGGTAAGAAACGCGGAGGCATATCAGGGCTGTTTGGCGCCGCGGCTATCCGTCGTAAAGCTTTTGTCATCAGCGGAAGGCCCATAAATGGATGGAACAGCAATATCATTCAGCCTCATATAAACGGTAAGCTGACCTCGATGATGAACCATATGATTGATGGTCGACTCCACGTTCTCCTTTTTCGACGAGCTAAAAAGCACCTGCCCATTTGCCTTTAGGTAAAACAATTCTCCAAGTTCCCCGTCCTTAACAGACAATAAGGTTTCCTTTGCCTCTGCAACATTTTGCTTAAAATGATTCACCATATCCCGTGTACTTGTGGGTTTATAGTGTTGAAAGGTGGCGAAATCGATCTCCGACTTTTTGATGATGTGTGTAATCCAAAGCGGTATCTCGGCCACCAGTAAAGCCAGGTAGCCAAATTCCATTGATTTTTCGTGCGGTTTCCAGCCTGATAATTCAAGCGGGATGCGTTCGAGACATTTCAGGGTTGAAGGAACTTCTGCTTCAAGCTCTTTGGCAAATTCGGCTGCAAACAAGATGTCGTTCATGGAGCGTGGCTTTAATTTTTACAGAACGGATTTGAAAAGGAATGGTTTGCAAATAGAACGCCCGCAACGACATTTTTATACCTTGTATAGGCCCGATTTACAATAATGCTATATTTTTAAACATTAAGGTGCAAACAGTATTTTGTACGGTCTTATTTTTACCGCTTATTTATTACTTATGAAGTATTCCCTGTTACGCCCGGCATTATTGATAATTGTTCTGATAGCCTGTTTGAAGGCGATCCCGGTTTATGGTCAAACAGATGTTCCTATTCCTAAGATCATAGAGAAGAATGGTCGGCACGCCCTTTTGGTTGATGGAAAGCCCTTTTTGATCCTTGGTGGCCAGGCGCACAACTCGAGCGCATGGCCGGGGATGCTGCCGCAATTATGGCGGGCCGTTGAAGAAATGCAAGCTAATACGCTTGAAGTGCCTATTTATTGGGAACAAATTGAGCCACAGCCAGGAAAGTTTGATTTTTCATTGATCGATACTTTGCTGATTCAGGCGCGCAGTCATGATGTGCGCCTGGTATTACTATGGTTTGCCACATGGAAAAATGGCAGCAACCATTATATGCCCCAGTGGATGAAACGCGACGCGGCGAAATATCCTAATATCACCGGCAGGAACGGGCAGCCTGTCGATTCCCCCTCGCCACACGCCCTGGAGACCTTAGATGCCGATATTAAAGCCTTCACCGCTGTTATGCATTATTTGAAGGAGGCCGACAAGCTCCACACAGTGATCTTGGTGCAGGTGGAAAATGAATCAGGTGCATGGGGAAGCGTGCGAGATTATTCTGCTTCGGCACAAAAGCTATTTGAGGGTAGTGTGCCGCCGGAACTTTTGAAACCAGCCTTTCTGAAGGCAATGAATGTTTCTGCGGTAAAAAACGGAACCTGGCAACAGGTATTTGGCGACAGGGCCGACGAGTACTTTCATGCCTGGTCGGTAGCACGTTTTATAGGGCAGGTTGCGGCTGCCGGTAAAGCGGAATATCCATTGCCCATGTATACGAATGCGGCTTTACGCGATCCGCTTACCAATCCGCCCGCTACTAATTACGAAAGTGGCGGACCGACCGATAATGTGATCCCGATATGGAAAGTTGCTGCGCCTGCATTAGACCTGGTTGCCCCGGATATTTATCTTTCGGGGAGCGAAAAGGTTTTAAAAGTTATTGAATTGTATGATCGCCCGGATAACCCGCTTTTTGTACCCGAGGCAGCTCTTGTTGCCGACAATGTAAAATATCTTTATGAAGCGATAGCCCGGGGTGGTATAGGCTTCTCGCCTTTTGGAATTGACGACAACGGCAAGGAGAAATTAATTGATGAAACATCCGGACGCCTTACGCCTTTTGCACAGGAATATGCCGCGGCTTCGCCTATGATGAGCGAACTGGCCCAATGGGCATTTGAAGGGAAGATCAGAGCTGTCGTTGAACGCGAGGACCATGGGAAACAAACTATCGACCTGGGCGCGTGGCAGGCAGTGATATCATTTGGCACTACCCACTCGGGCGATATAAAGCCTAACACCGAGCCAACGGGCAAAGCAATGATTATTCAGTTAGACAATAACAAGTTTATTGTTATCGGCACACAGTGCCATATCACCTTCCAGCCTTCGGGTATAAATTCCGGCAAAGCCTGGCAATATTTAAAGGTAGAAGAGGGCAGCTATGAGAACGGAACATTCCAACCGCTACGAATCCTTAATGGTGATGAGACAGATTGGGGAGGCCCAAGTTTTCGGACCGAACCCCGCGTGCTGCAAATAACGCTGGTTACAAGATAAGTCAGATTGTGTTGTAATTATTACATCTAAAATGGCAAAAGCCCCGGATCGAAAGATCCGGGGCTTTTTGCTTATATAAAATATTGACGCGTAGCGCAAATTACTACAATGCTTTGATAGCAACTGTTACAGAATACCCCTGCAGCCGCCCCGTATAAGACTTATCATTTAATAAAACACATAACAAATATTCGAAATGGCAAAGAACGTAGCAGGATTCGCAGGGAAAGGTATTGCCCTAACTTTAGCATTAACAAGTGTATTTTTTATCTCTTCATGTAAGAAAGATAGCCCGATACAACCAGAAAGCAGCCAGGTTACTATGGCAAATGTGACCAGTAAAACAGCTGAAACAAATTATAAAACTACACAACCTATTTCGCTGAACGGCGCACACGACATAACCATTAGTGGCGATGTGATAAACGGCGGTACTCTTTCGTGCATTGACTTGATCAATTGCTATAACATACACATTACCCGATGTAAATTGGTTAACTCCAGCAAGTTTGCCGTTAACCTATCACAATGCAGCAATATAGTGGTTGACAGTTGTTACATTGACAACGTTGCAACCTGCGTGTATGCCTTTAACAGCAGGGGCGTACAGGTAAAAAATAACAAAATGACAAATCTTCCGGGCCCTCAACCCGTGATGACGGCATTTGAAAACTTGAGTAATAATATCAGAGACGCCGCGAGTAACAGTGCTATCGATAACGAATTGATGCAATGATCGGTTGGTCCGACATAATCATAACAAACAACCGACGCCTTTGAGATGGAGGCCTGATTTTTTAATCATCGTCTTTGCTATTTATTGATATAAACCATTTCTGGCTTTAAATCCTGCTTATAAAACATTTTCTCTGATCTGCTGGTTTAAAACTACTCGAAGCGGGTATTTGCTTTGATGATTAAATCTAACTATGAGAAAGGCATTTTGGTGCAAAGCGATCCTATTGCTGATGTTTATTGGTGTTCGGAGAACTGCCCTTTCGCAGGTTTCGGTATTGCCTGATTCGCTAAAGGCAGATTCTTTATCCAAGATAAAGAAGCGGCAAATCGCCGATAACGTAAATAAGCAGTTTGATTTTGGCGATCTCCTCCGTGTTATTCTTCACCCCAATAAAAAGCCGGATACGCTTCATAAAGGTTTAGGCATAACTGTTGTCCCAAATGTTGCAGCAAACCCAACAATCGGCGGGCAACTGGGCATAAAGGCTGTTGCAGGAAGAAAACTCGGTACCGATCCAAATACATTGCTTTCAACCGGCGCAACCTCTGCTTCTATTACAACCAAGGGAATCATATATTTTTACCTGAATCATAACATATTTACACCCGGAAACAAATGGAACTACCAGGGTAACTTCGTGATAGCCAAAACAGTATCACCCGATCATGGTTTGGGCATAGGGCGCGGCCAGGTGACAGGTAACCCCGCAGAGTCGACCCTTGCTGATCCAACGCATAAAGGTTATGCCATTCATTCTATATATTTTAATATCCGGGAAAAGGTTTATAAAGAGGTGGCCAAACACCTCTTACTTGGCGCCGGCCTGTCGTTCGAGATCAGGCGTAATATCCAGAATAAAGATTCAACTGGTTATTCCACCCCATCGGGCGTTTATAATAGCGAGCACAGCTTTCCACAGGACCGTTATTCGGCAAATGGCTTTCTTTTCAATGTGCAATATATCACCCGCGATAATCCTAATCGTGCCTACAAGGGAATTTATTTTGATGCAGGTATACGGGCCAATCAAACCTGGATAGGTAGCACAAAAAACGCCCTGCAGCTTACAACAGATTTTCGCAAATATTTCAGCCTGTCACAATCAAGCCCCGAATTTGTCATTGCATTTTGGAACTGGGGTTCCTACTTGCTTAGCGGGAACATACCTTATTTAGAGTTACCCGGTACGGGGCGGGACGGAACTTTTCGCAGTGGCAGGGGTTATACCTCGCAATATTTTAAAGGAACCAAATTTAATGATACGGAGCTTGAGCTCCGGTTTCCAATCCTCAGCAATAAATTTATCAGCGGAGTTGTCTTTGGCAATATGCAAACAGGCAACGATGAGCAGGGCACTAAGCTGTTCCAGGTATTTCAGCCGGGCGGTGGCGCAGGTTTGCGTGTACTATTTAATAAAGCCACCCGCACTAACCTGGCATTAGACTATGCCTGGGGTAAATTTGGCAGCAAAGGTTTTTTTCTTAATCTGAACGAGGCCTTTTAGATATATCCGATTGCTATTTGCTTCCCTGGTAAGTAATCTTAAAGATTGCCCCTTTTAAGTCATCCGAAACATACAATGCGCCGTCAGGACCTTGCGCCAGGCCCATAGGACGATACCGGAGCGCAGCACCATTCGGTTTAGCCAGGTCGAAACCGGCAAAGTTATCGGCAAATATTTCCCATTCTCCCGAAGGCTTGCCATTTTTAAAAGGTACAAAGGCTACCAGGTATCCTTTTTTCAATTGGGGCGACTGTCCGTGAAAAACAATAAATGCGCCATTCCGGTATTTTTCAGGGAACATTTTGCCGGTATAAAATAACAGGTCATTGGGGCCTAAGTGTGCGGGAAAAGCAGCTATTGGGTCAAGATATTTCCCTTGAACAGCTTTCTTGCCATCGCCGCCGTATTCAGGAGCAAGCATCTTTTTCTTTTGGAACTGATCGTAATAAACAAATGGCCAGCCTGCGTCGGCCCCCTCATGCAGTTCATACATAGTCTCAGCAGGTAATTCGGCACTTTGCTTAGGTGTATAGTACTGGGGAAATTTATCATCGAACGCCCCCCTGCCATGCTGCATTACAAATAAGGAGTTAGTGGCGTTGTTCCAGTCAATGCCTACCACGTTTTTCAACCCGCGTGTATAATGCACAGCGTCGCCATAGCTTTGATCGGTTTTATTTGTTTTGAATTTCCATACACCTCCCACCGAATCTAAAAGCGGGCATCCAGGTATCCCCTTTCCCGAATCCTTCTCGCGGCAGGTTTCATTGTATGATCCAACTGTTACAAAAAGATCACCCTTACTACCTATTGCTATCGACTTGGAATTATCACGCCCCCGATCTACAAGTCCGCTAACAATTACCTCTGGTTTGCCTGTATCGGTCACCATACCTTTGTCGTCAAGCTTGTATTTGAACACGCCGCTATTGGAAGATGAATAGAGTTCTCCATTATTGATCAGGATACCCGTACCGGGGTAACCTGCAAAGCCGATTTTCCTGTCGATGCTGCCATCATGATTGGTATCCGCCAGGAAGTAAATTCCTTTTCCATCTTTAAGCGAATTTAACTTGACATAAATATCACCCTGGCTGGTTACCGCAAGGTGCCGCAAAGCACCAAGGGAATCGGCAACAATGGATGCTGAAAAACCATCGGGAAGTTTCAGGTCTGCCTTAGGTAGCGAGTTGATTTTACTTTCGCCGGGTTTAGGGTTACTACAGCTCGTTAAAACCGAAATTATGCAAACGCAAAAAATAAAAAGTTTATTCATGATTGGGATGGGGTTGTCGATACAAGCAAAGCTATTAAAAATGTGCTGATTACTTTGGTTATTGAAGTATACAGATGTAAAAGTTCGGCTACAAAAATTTTCGGTGTTTTCGACCATCAGCAAAAGTTAACAGTTCGTTTTATCCGTGATAACAATTCATTATTTTTATTACACATTACTTAAATCAACTGAACATGCGAGCGATCATTTTTATCACCCTGGTTCTCTTCGGTGCCGGTTATGGCGAATTGAGGCACACAAGCATCCAATCCGGTAAGCTCGATGGTGCCTGGCTGCCTGTTAAGGAGGAGTTCGGCGGTAAAACAGTGCCGCCTTCCACCTTTGAGGGGCAAACATTGGTGATAAGCGACAGCACCTACACCTTTACAGCCGAAAGTGTAGATAAAGGCGTGGTCAAATACGGTGATGGGAAAATGGATATTTATGGCAAAGAAGGGGTAAACACAGGCAAACATTTTGCGGCTATTTACAAGTTTGAGAACGATCAACTCGCCATTTGCTATAACCTGAAAGGAGATGGCTACCCCGGGGCATTTGATACCCTGGGCAAGCCCTTATATTTTCTTTGCGTTTTTAAAAAGGAAGTTTCTAAATAAAGCCTAAGTGTTGAATTGTCTCAGGTGATGGTCTATATGCTTGTAGGCAAGCTGCCCTACCTGCTCTTTGGTCATTTTACCGAAAAAGGGATGCACGAAAGCATCATTTGAAAAATTTTCATACGCACTAAGCAGGTTTATCCATTTAGCTTTTTCAGACCGGTAATCGCCGTTCCCGCTAACCACAAAACCGGGAACCGTAGGGCTGTTCCGGCGCACCGGCTTATCATCTTTTAGCATATTCTTCAGTGCCATTTTCCCAAATAGGCGACCCAGGAACATCTGCTTATATTGTTTTTCTCCAAATATCATCTCATCCCATAGCGTACAATGCTTCATCATTTGATAAAGATTCATTTTGCCCCATTGACGCGCGCTATTTTCATTGAGCCTATTGATGCGGCGAATTAGTTCGTTTCTTGTTGTTTTCTCGAATACGGTTTTCATATTTAAAGATAGTGCCTGCAAACAAAACTAACATATTCATACCGGCAAAAAGAGACCGCATTATGACAACTTGCATGGCTGAATGCGCCAGTATTCCCGCTCTGATTATGCCAAACGTTTTTCGTTAATTTTGTTATCTCATAAAAGGTATTGTATGCCACACGCCGCTCCCACTTACTGGCTCACCCGCTTTATGATCCTTCGCTTGCTGGGCATAGTGTATGCAGTTGCCTTTCTTGTTGCCATTAACCAGTTGGTTCCGCTGATAGGTTCCAATGGTCTGCTGCCAATTGGCAACTACTTCAAACAGGTCGGCGATGCGCTCGGCTCAAATGGGGCTGGCTTTGTACGCCTCCCCTCTGTTTTTTGGCTCTGGCACTCTGATACAGCGCTACTGACGGTTGCTTGGACAGGCTTCGCAATTTCCCTCGTTGCTATTGCCGGCTATACCAATGCACCATTGATGGGACTGCTCTGGTTCCTGTATATGTCCATTGTTCACGCCGGGCAGGACTGGTATGGCTATGGCTGGGAGATACAATTGACCGAAACCGGATTCCTCGCTATTTTCCTTTGTCCGTTATTGGATATGCGTCCCTTTCCACGCCGTGCGCCGCCCTTTATTGTTATTGTGTTGTTCCGCTGGCTTATCCTTCGCATTATGCTCGGATCGGGACTTATTAAGTTCCGCGGCGATAAGGTTTGGCGCAATGGCACCGCCCTTTACTATCACTTCGAAACACAACCCATACCCGGTCCGTTAAGCCGGTGGTTTCATTTCATGCCGCGTATCATGCTCAAAATGGGCGTCTGGTTCAATTGGCTGGCCGAACTGGTGGCGCCCTGGTTTATCTTTTGGCCCCGCATAGGGCGTCATATTGCTGGGGTTATTATTATGTTGCTGCAAGTCGTACTTATTTTCAGCGGCAATTTGTCTTTTTTGAACTGGCTCACCATTGTGCCGGCGCTGGCTTGTTTTGATGACGGTTTTTGGTCGCTGATACTTCCCCGGCAGCTCGTCCGCAAGGCTGCTGTCGTTGCTGAAAGCGCTGAAGAATCCATTCCCATGCTCACTACATCATGGGTGGTCGCTGTTGTCATCGCGTTGCTAAGCATTGAGCCGGTGGCTAACTTGCTATCGCCCGGGCAGGTGATGAACACCTCGTTCGATCCGCTCGACCTGGTAAATACTTACGGCGCCTTCGGCAGTGTTGGGCAGCAGCGCCTGAACGTGGTTTTCGAAGGAACAGCCGACGATACTACAGGCAATAAGGCCAACTGGAAACCTTACGTCTATAAATTCCTGCCTGTATTGCTCAATAAAAGGCCTCCGCAAATAGCCCCCTACCAGCCGCACCTCGACTGGCAAATGTGGTTTGCCGCCATGTCGACTTCCGACCAATATCCATGGACCTACAACCTGGCCTGGAAGCTGCTGCATAATGATCCCGGCGCCATAGGCCTGTTTGCCTCTAACCCGTTCCCCGGTAAACCGCCGCGTTGCATACGCGCGGTATTGTACCGTTATAAATTTGCCAGGCCGGGCAACCCGCAGGGCCTTTACTGGGAGCGTGAGCAATTGGGCGAATGGCTGCCCATACTCTCAGCCAATAACACGCAACTCATCAAATATCTGCGCTACCAGGGTTGGATAAAGTAAATACACTAAGTGTTCACGCTAACGTCGCTTGCTAAACTTTAATTGCGGTTATTTATCTCATAACCAATTGTTTAAATTTTGTTGAAGTGGGAAAAGTACCCCGTTTTGCACATTTTCGTGAACATGATTTATTACGGATCTGAAATGTGAAAATACTTTGTTAGACGAATTTCTGTACCCCGCTAAGGCCTCGTCGCCCATGCCAAACCATCGGCTCCTTTTATCGCAATATGCCCGCTTATGGTTAAGGTCTTCAGATCAACAACGGCCACATAATTATCGCCTGTGCAACCGATAAAAGCGCGCGAACCGTCATCATCCACCAAAATACCAGCGGCACCATGACCAGTGCTTACTTGCTTAATTTGCTTGCGCGTCGCGGCATCGAAAATGAACAGATCGCCGGCGCGCAGGCTGCTTATCAGTACAAGCTTGCCATCTGGTGTGAAAGCAAGACGGTTGGCGCCTTGTACCTTTGCGTCAATACTGGTTGTTACTTTTTCGGTAGCAAGATCGATCACTGTAACTATCCCATCCCCGGCCCCTGCGGTCCACAACTCCTTGCCGTCCGGTGAAACATCAAACCCTTCCGAACCTTTGCCTACAGGAATCACGGTTTGTACCCATTCTTCGCGTGCTGGTGGCGGCCCGCCCGCGGAACCATTCGGCGGCGGTGGCCCGTTTTGAAAGCCACGTGGTTTCATCAAACTATCTGTCAAAATGCTTACCGTTGCCGACGATACATTGGTGGTGTATACCTTTTTCCCATTGCCGGTAACGTATATCATGTGCGTGCGGTCCTGCCCGGTTCCCATGCACCAGTCAAATTTGCCAGTCGCCGGGTCATACCGGACAACGGTTTTGGTGCCTTCGGCAGTAAACCAAAGCTTACCGTCGGCAAACGTTACCCCATGCGGGCCCATAAAAGGTTTGGTATCAATGCTGGGTAAAGCCTTTTGACCGGCAAGATCGACCACACTCAATTCGTGCAGGCTGCCGCCACCGTAAATAGTAACATAAGCTGTTTTGCCATCGGCCGAAGCAATTACCTCATGCGGATCGGGGCCGACGGGCACCCGCGCCAAAATTTTCAGCGATGCCGGATCGATAATGGCCAGCGTGTGATCAACTTTTGAAAGCGCAAGCAACGCACGTTTGGGCGTTGGCTGGGCGGTGCATTGGGTTGCTGTTAATGCAATCAGTATCCATATAGTGGCAACGGTTGTTTTAAAAAAGCGATGGCAGGGTGGTGTTCTCATGTTATTCAAGGATTGAAGAGATAAATAAATTGTTACTTAGCTGGGGGCATGCTCTGTACCGGTCAACAGGTAAGCGCTATATCTTAAACAAATTTAACTAATCTTTCGCCGCACAGGTCAATATATCGACAGCAGCCCCGGGTTTACCGACCAGCAATTGTTTTTAGCCGATAAATACGTTTAAAACAAGCTATAATCAATTAATTACCATTTATTGACTAGAAGGCTCCATTCGTCTATACCCGTGGCATGGCGGTCTATTTCGTTTTGCGGAGTGTTAGATAAGCCGTTGCTTTGGACATTGAAAACAACAAACAACTCAAAAATATTAAGACAATGAAAAAGACAATCTTAACCGCCGCAATCGCCCTCACAACAGTATTCGGCATCAGCCTTTCCGCCAGAGCAGTAACAGGCAGCAAAACGGAGATCAGCACTACGCTAACCGAAGTTAGTAACATCAACCAAATAGAAGTGCGCGGCAATGTTCAGCTTTATCTTACCACCGGCAACCAGGACAAGGTAACCGTGTACAATAACTATTATGCCGATAACGCCCTGGTGCAGCAGCAAAACGGTGCATTGCGCATCACCTCGTACGCAGCCGATAAACTTGTGGTTTGGGTAACCGTTAACGACCTTTCCAAACTGTCGGCCTTCGATGGTGCACAGGTTAAGTCGTTCGGTAAGTTCTCGGCGCTTGATCTGACGATAGATCTGCACAACAACGCTTTTGCTCAACTGGATATGGAAGCCTATAATACATCCGTTACTTTAACCGGCCATGCCGGCGCAAACCTTAGCGGTTCGGCGCAAAGCAGCATCTTACGGTTCGACCACTCTTCGTATCTGAACACTACGGCCTTTATCGCCGAAAGCGTAACCGAAAAAGTACAGCCACCCCCGTTCAGGCATTTTCATCACTATGATTTTGCATCGCTTTGATCTCTCATTTACTCATCATACCCCTACGCTATAATACAATGGGCCGAAGTACAAAACTCCGGCCCGTTTTTTTGTTTGGATAAAAGATAAGAGAGCAATTTATACTTTAATTTTCAAACCGACCTGTCTTACTGATCGGTATAACCTTAAAAATAACCAGTTCGAGGCGGGTAGCAATATCGTCCTCTTTTTCGGCAATGCCGTGTGACGGATGGTCCTTCGGATTGTCGGCGAACGGCATAATGCGATGGATGAGCCCCTGCATGGCTCTTTCTTTTTCGGCCATATCGGTTATCTCTTCAAACTTGCCCAGCACAATCACGCTTTGCCACTTAAATACGCTTTTAATATCATCAACCAAGAAGCATACTTTTGGGTTTTTGCGCATGATCTCGATTTTCTTCCCTATAGCAGAATGGAAGAAAATATGGGTGCCGTTATAGAAATAATTGATCGGGACGATATACGGGACACCATCGGCCTGGCAAGCTATCCTGCCGATAACCTGTTGCTTCAACAGGGTTTCCATTTGTAGTTCGCTCAGTTCGCCTAACATGTTCTGAAAATTTAATTTTAAAGTTTCGTGCCTTTTATCGTAAAGATGCGCGTTTTTGAAAACAGTTAAAATGACACAAGTCATGTTAAAATGTGAAGACGGGCACGCCAGCAAAAAGCCCCGGGCACCTTTCGGGCCGGGGCTGCGTATTCTAACCGTGGGCCGTTACGGTTTGATGCGATCGGCAACTGCATCGAACATACCCATCAGGCTGCCGGTGGCGTGGTCGTCGTCTTTTTTGTTCAACACCAGGTTCACATCGTAACCCTGCGCCGTAAAATAAAGCGTTACTTTATCGTTTTCCTGCTCGATATTGGTCAGCGGCGTTTCGGTATTGGATGTTGTGTCGATCATCACACCTTTCAAATGCCCTACTGAATCGACAATATTAAACTTTAAACGCGCATCGCCCTGCGGAAGGCCCTTTAACAAGACGCTCCATTTCCCGATAAAATAATTAGGCGCCGCCTGGGCATTTGCTTTTACCGCCCCCGCTACCAGCGCCAGGGCAATAAGGTTACAGAATAGTACTTTTTTCATGTTTAAATTTTTGTTTGGATTTCTAAATCGGGTTTAATATTTGCAGATCAGTTTAATAGCTTAGGCCGGCACCGAATTTGTACAGCGGGTCCTTTGAATCGTAGGGCATATCTTCCTTTTGGTTGCGCACCGCTTCCATTGACGATGGCAGCTCGATAGGGAGGTGACCCTGCGGCTTGTATTTACCAAAAACAACTTCCAGCAGCGCCGCGTCGCTCGATCCGAAACTGGCGAACAACGCTTTGGCATTCGCGCTTATCTCGGGTATCACCGCCGGGCGGTCAATGTAGATATCGACTACGGTAGGAACCGTTTTCTCGAGATCGAGGATATCCTGCAATTGCTTGCCTTTAAAATCAAGATCACCCCAGTGGAACATCTGTGCAATAAAATTGCCTTTGGCTTCCGGGATCGGATAATTTGGTGTTTGCAGCCTGATGATGGCAATGTCGGCTCCTTTCGGATCGGTTACTACGGTGCCGTATTGCGCCGCCAGTCTGGCATCGACATTTTTAACATAGATCTTCAGCTTGTTTGGTGCCAGGGGTAAGGTATGAGCGTCGTTTTTTAACAGGGTTAACGACCGGCGCATAGCGTCCTGCCCTGCAGCCATAAAGTCGGCGCTTCCGACTATCTCAGCTGCCTTTTTCTCATCGACAAAAGGGTTGTCAAACAGGCCGAGCTGAAATTTGAGGCGCAGCAGCCGTACGATAGATTCATCGATACGTTTCTCGCCCACTTTGCCTTCCTTCACAAGTTTTACAATCACGTCGGGCAGGTTCTCGCCGCCAAACTGATCTACGCCGGCATCGATGATCCTTTGCACACGTTCCTCGGTATTCAGGTTTTCGACACCCCAGGCCCTTGCCGGGAAATTTACCGGACCGATCTTAGAATCTGTCACCAGGCCCCAGTCGGTACAAACAACGCCTTCGTAATGATATTTTTTGCGGAGCAGTTCGGTTATAATGGCTTTATTGTACGAAAAACCCACTTCGGGTATATCTTTTTGCCCCATCGGAACGCCGTAATAGGGCATTATAGCGGCGGTACCGGTTTTAAAGGCAGCTTCGAAGGGGATAAGATGGTATTTGAAATTGTTACCCGGGTAAACCTCGCCTTTCTGAAAATTGAAGTGCGGGTCGAGACCATCTTTCTGCGGACCGCCACCCGGGAAGTGCTTGGTCATCATGGCAACGCTGTTTGGCCCAAGCTTTTCGCCCTGGTAACCTTTGATGTATGCAGTGGCCATGCGTGATGAAAGCGCGGCATCTTCTCCAAAGGTACCGGCTATGCGTGGCCAGCGTGGCTCGGTTGCCAAATCCACCTGCGGATGCAGGCCCTGGCGTATGCCGGTGGCCAGGTATTCCTGCCGCGAAATGTTGGCGAATTTTTCGGTCAGCTTATCATCGCCGGCAGCAGCCAAACCAAGTGGGTCGGGCCACATCGAAAACGTCTTAGCCGACATGGCGAATATCCCTGCACCACCCTGGTTACGCGGATCGGATGCGATGGTAAGCGGGATACCCAAACGGGTTTTTTCCTGGTACTGCTGTATGCGGTTGTACCACATGGCCAAAGTATCGGGCGCAGGAACCACAAACAGGTTAAAATGTGTTATATGATGCTTGTCAATCTCGTTGACACCAACGGGCGATAAGCTTGCCAGCAAGCCCGAGGCCGGCTTGTCTTCGATGGTGCCATCGGCATTAACACGTATTGGCGAGTAAAACATCATACCGGCTTTTTCTTCCAGTGTCATTTGCTTTAACAAGTCCTGTACCCGCTTTTCAACCGGCTGTTTCGGATCCTCGTAAATGTCCATTTTGCCATTCTTGTTCAGGTCGCGGTAAGCGACATCACCCTGCATCCTGACCAGGCTGGATTTTGCGTTAACTTCCGGAGGCAAACCGTTGCCGACCCGGTTTTTTGTAAAAGCAAGTACCGCCAGCAACGCACCGGCGCCGGCCGCGGAAATAAGTAAAGTATTGATCTTCATGCAGAAATAGTTTGGTTAATTGGTTCAAAAGAAGTGGGAATTACTTTTTGAAGCCGCCACCCTTTCATTTGTTAAAAACTAATAAATGAAGGTATGTAATTTTATTTATACATTTATTAAAATTTAATAAATAATTTTTTTCTTAGCGCCGGAGATGGAAACCTTAAAGGAAATTCAGGATTTTTTTCATAATGGCTATGTCGATTACCGACCGAACCTGACCGTGGATTGCGCCATTTTTGGTTATCACGGCGGCGAATTGCAATTGCTGTTGGTAAAAAATAAGGTATTTACCAAGTGGTGCCTGCCGGGCGGCTATGTACGGAAAGACGAGAACCTTGACAGGGCGGCGGCAAGGATAACAGCCGAACGGGCTGGCCTCGAAAATCTTTTCCTGAAACAATTCAAAACTTTTGGCGAGCCCGGCAGAAACAGCCCGCGGTCGGTTGACGGCGACAAACTTTTAGAACTTACCGGCATCAGGATCAGTGAAGAAAGCTGGCTGACCGGGGAAACGGCGTCTGTGGGTTTTTATTCGATAACAGACATGGTGAACGCCAACCCCAAAGCTGATTTTCTGTCCAGCGAATGCCGCTGGTTTTCCATAGATCAATTGCCACCACTGGGCTTCGACCATGACGAAATGGTACGCGAAGCACTATTTACCATGCGGATGCACCTGTATCACTTCCCGATCGGCAAAAACCTCCTGCCAGCGAAATTTACACTGAAGGAGATCAGGCAATTTTATGAGGTCATGTCGGGCAAGCAACTCAATGCTTCCAACTTCCCTAACAAACTAATATCGCTCGGATTGATCGTCAAACTTGACGAAAAACGGAATATCGGCGCCCACCGTTCGCCTACCTATTACAAATTTGATGACGAGGTGTACGAAGGTGCACTAAGCGAGGGGCTGGTGTTAGTTTAGCATGAATACCGGTAATTAAATAACTACGCGACTGCACGGGTATATTTGTTTACTTTTTCGATGATATGATCGAGATCGAATGGTTTTCTGATAAAGTCATCGGCACCGCATATTTCCTTTGCCTGTTCGATATCATGGCTCGCCGAAATGAAGATAACCGGGATGTGTTTCAGATCATCCTGTTGTTTTATGTAGCGGCACATGTCTTTGCCATTTTCGCCATCGAGTTTTATGTCAAGCATCACCAGGTCGGCCTCGTTGTTATGCAGCTTTTCGCGTACGTGGCCGGTATCGCCCAAGCTGATCACATTCAACCCCTGCTCTTCCATGATCATGCTGATCATCTCGCCGATGATCGGGTCATCTTCAACTATTAATACTGTGCTTTTCATATCATTAAAATGGCTTTATTTTCTCCATTCAATTATTGAACCAATTGTTCCGTTAAAGGTCCCGGATTGCTTTTGATTTTGTTTTGGCCCGTTTCCCTGGATTTATGGGGAAAATTTCCGGCCGGCAGCCCTAAAAAAGCAAACAGTACTGGAGTTTTTTTAAGACAGTGCACATCCTCCGGCAAGTTGCGTGTGCCCTATCAAAACAGGTGAAAATTACCCCCCTGGATACATTGCTTTAGCTTACCATCGTTGCTTTAAAAGAAAATTTTAATTAACTGATTATCTGCATATTGTTATGATAATTAAAATAATTTCCCTTTTATTGTAACCCGTTGATCGCCGACGCCGTAAATACACGCGGGGATTTGGGGTATCATGCAGAAAAAAACAGCGTTTTTCGCTCCTGAGAACAACCGGGTAAAGGTTGATAAATGGGAAAACATACCACTATGGTGTGCGGGCACTGTCGTTTCTATCGCGATACTTGCACTCATAGGCTGGTGTTTTGATATCAGCGCGTTCAAAGCCTTCATGTCCGACGGCATTAATATGACGGTTAATACCGCGCATTTATTAATCCTGGGGGGGCTTTCTCTTGCTTTGCTGCATTCGGGCCAGGTGAAAGCCGCACGCATACTCCTTACCGTAAGCCTGTTGTTTGCACTTGTTATCATTTATGAACATATCGCAGGTGTCAACCTGCATATCGACAGGTTTCCTGATGCTGTGTACGCCGATAAAGCGAAAGTCGAAAATTCCGGCCGTACCCCCTTGCTGATGGCTTTATATACCGTACTCAGTTCAACGGCTTTGTTATTGAGTTCGGCGAAGCGTTACTATACGGCACAGTTTATCAGCACCACGCTGGTTGTACTGATCTATATTTCGCTGCTGGGTATCTTGTTCCATTTTTTTGGTTTTAATTTTTCGTCGGGCGTTGCAGGCCCCGCATTCCATACGGCAGCTTCCTTGTTGCTGCTTGCGGTAGGCACGATACTTTTAGAACCCGACGAAGGCTGGATAAAGTTGTTGTACCGGCGCATAGCACGAAAGAACCTGCTGATCTATTTACTGGGATATATCCTTGCCGCAGCGCCGCTTTTTGCGGCTATGTACCTGTTTGTGATGAAAAACAGTACCATTGCGCCGGCGTCGGATATGCTTGTGCTGTTCCTGCTTACTATCATCCTGAGTGTGCCTGTAGTTTATTTCCTGATACAACTATTTAACCGATTGGACGAAGAGGTGCGCGGGGCACATGAACAATTGAGGATCGCGGTACATGCTTCCGGGTCGGGGGTATGGGACATCGACTTGCACATGGGCACCCTTACTTACTCCGACCAGTTTGCGCATTTGCTTAACGCCACAAACAAGCCAATGGTAAATGCAAAAGCGCTATGGTTCCGCCTTCATGCTGACGACGTGGATATGGCCCAAACTGCTTTTACCAAAGCTGTTCGTTCGGGCCGGTTAGAATTTAAAGCAAGGATACTCGCAGAAAATGGCAGGATACGCTGGTTGCAATTTTACGGTGAAACTCAGCGCGACAAGAATGGGACCGCCATCAGGATGCTTGGTACGGTAATGGATATTACCGCTCAAAAAGAATTGGAGCAGCAAAAAGATGAATTTATCAGTGTTGCCAGCCACGAATTAAAAACGCCGTTGACCTCGTTGAAATCTTATGTGCAGCTTGCGCATATGAAAGCGAAGCCGCTTGAAGACCAGGCTATCTCGGGTATGCTGGAAAGGGCCGAAACCCAGGTAAATAAAATGACCCGCATGATCGGCGATTTTTTAAATGCCGCCCAATCCGAAGCCGGGAAAATGGTTTTGAACAAGGAAGAGTTTTTACTGGACGAACTGATCCGTGAAGTTATTGCCGACCTTTCTGTAAACAATCGCAAACAGCCGATCAGTTTAAACGACTCTTTGCCGGTAAAGATCAATGCCGACCGTGAAAAAATTGCACAGGTATTGGCCAACTTAATAGGTAATGCGGTCAAATATTCTATCGGCGAAAAGCCGGTAACACTGCATTGCCGCAGGGAGCACGGGCGGGCA
This sequence comes from Mucilaginibacter ginsenosidivorans, assembly GCF_007971025.1. Taxonomy (NCBI): domain Bacteria; kingdom Pseudomonadati; phylum Bacteroidota; class Sphingobacteriia; order Sphingobacteriales; family Sphingobacteriaceae; genus Mucilaginibacter; species Mucilaginibacter ginsenosidivorans. Next base: position 949,936 of record NZ_CP042436.1, read on the forward strand.
CTGGTACGTATAGACGACCATGGCATAGGCATCAGCGACGAAGACAAACTACATTTATTTGACCGGTTTTACCGCTCGGGAAATCCGAACACACGTACTATTTCCGGTTTCGGCATAGGGCTCTACGTGTCGGCAGAAATCGTAAAACTGCACGGCGGCACCATCGGTGTGGAAAGTGAGATAGGAAAGGGATCCAGCTTCTGGTTCGACCTGCCGGCAACTACTACTGTCAGTAACCCCGTTGAACAACTGACGATGAAATAACACGTTTTATCAGTTCCGGATATAATCCAACTTTACTTTTTTGTAAACAGGCTTTTGCAGATGGATCTTTAATTTTTTAAAGCTTTGCGACGGCCCCGTGGTAGCGAACATATTGGTTAACCAGGCAGGTATGCTTCCCCCCGGATCGGCATGAAGCGTATAAACCACCTTTACCTTGTCTTTGCCAATGGGCGATAGCACCCACCTGCCTGTGGAATTGGTGACACGTACTACTTTATCTTTTTTGGGTACCATATCCGCAACACAGGGGGCATCAATGGTTACCACCCTGGTCGCCGTATCCTGCGATACGATGAGATGAGCAATAAAATCGCGATCACTGACGGGCCAAGGCATCACTACCATCGAATAATAATACATTTCCGATGGAGATACCTGCTTTACTATATAATTTGACGAAGTGTGATACAGCCACTCTTCGCTGGTTTTAACATCCATTAAAACAGCAACCAGTTGCGATAAGGTTGCATCCAGTTCACATTCAACCTTTATGGCTTTGATCTTTGAATTGGTAACGTCGCGGGTAAATATCCTGACGCCATCGTTATCCTGTTTCAGCGACCAGCCATCGTTACTTTGGCCGAAACAAAAATTTGCAAACAATAAAAATAACAGAGTAATACGTTTATACATAGCGGTCAAAACTAAAAGTTAATGCCGTAATAAATTTCGGCGCAATGTAAACTTTGCGGCGCTTCCGGTTGTGTGTGACGAATATCATTTATATTCATGATGATACTCCTCAGGTTTTGAAGAACGGCCAGGTAATTTTGTATCATAAGTCCGGGATTTTCCACCATGACCGAAAAGCAATTATTCGCAAGTAACACCAGCCTGGTATTAAAAGATTTACTGGACGAGATCAGTTCAAAATCGGCCATGACTATAGGTTACCCAGTATCAAAAGATTTTGATTACAGCGAGCTTTTACCTTTCCTGAAATATCCAATGAACAACGTGGGCGATCCTTTCATCCCCTCAACTTATACCGTAGGGTCGCGGGAGTTGGAAAAAGAGGTGATTGCTTTCTTCTCACGCCTTTTCAGGGCCGAAGAAGATAATTGGTGGGGGTATGTAACTAACGGCGGCTCGGAAGGCAACCTTTACGGCTTGTACCTGGCCCGGGAGTTGTATCCCAAAGCTATAGTTTATTATTCGGAAGCCACCCATTATAGTGTGCAGAAAAATCTGCACCTGCTGAATATGCCTAATATCGCTATCCGATCGCAAGCCAGCGGAGAGATAGATTACGAGGACCTTGAAAAAACGATCAGCATAAACAGGCAAATGCCAGTGATCATTTTGGCCAATATAGGGACCACTATGACCGAGGCACGGGATGACGTCGGGAAAATGAAAACCATATTTAAAGATCTGGCTATCCAGCATCATTATATTCATGTCGACGGGGCGCTCGCAGGAAGTTACGCCGCATTTGTAGAACCCAGGCCTGCTTTCGATTTTGCCGATGGCGCCGATAGTATTGCTATCAGCGGGCACAAATTTTTTGGATCGCCGATACCATGTGGTATTATCATTGCTAAAAAAAATCACCGCGACCGCATTGCAAGGTCCATTGATTATATAGGCTCGCTCGATACAACTATATCCGGCTCACGAAACGGGCTAACGCCCTTGTTCTTGTGGTATACCATCACCAAATTAGGTATCGAAGGACTGAGGCAGCGTACGATGGATTGCCTCGGTGTTGCAGCCTATGCTGAAGCGATGTTAAGGCCAATCGAACCAATGGTGTGGAGAAACTCTTCTGCGTTGACCGTCAATATACCAAAACCCGATACCGGACTTGTAAAAAAATGGCAGCTGGCCTCCGGGCCGGAATGGGCGCATATCATTTGCATGCCTGGCATATCTAAAGGTCAAATAGACGCATTCGTAGCTGACCTGGCATTGCACAAAACAGGGTGTAGCGTGCCCGTTGAATGAACCCCGTTTTCTAATTTTTCCTACCTTTAGCCGGTAGCCGTTACTATAATCCGCTTGCATGAGTGCGTCATTGATCCTTTTTATCATCCTGGCCTATTTCGCACTGTTGATGCTTATTGCACGGCTAACATCAAGGCATAATAAGGCTAACAGCTTTTTTGATGGCGACAGGTCATCTCCCTGGTTCCTGGTAGCATTCGGAATGATAGGATCGGGCATTTCGGCAGTTTCACTCGTCTCCATTCCGGGCAATGTCGGCAATAATAACCTGTATTATTTCCAGTTTATCCTGGGTACCATTGTGGGCTACCTTTTTATTGCATTCGTACTAATGCCTATTTATTATAAGCTTAAACTGGTATCTATTTATACTTACCTCAATATCCGTTTTGGCAACGTCACTTATAAAACCGGCTCCCTGTTCTTCCTGGTGTCACAGTCGTTTGGGGCTGCGTTGCGATTGCTTTTGTCCGTTAAAATTTTACAGTATGCTTTTTTTGATGGATTGCATGTCCCCTATTTTTTAACCATAATTATTGTATTGATGCTTATTTGGTTGTACACCAACAAATCGGGCATCAAAACCATAGTCTGGACGGATGCCCTGCAGTCGCTATTTTTAATTACCGTAATGATAGTTTCAATCATCACTATCAAAAGCTCGCTTGGCCTGTCCTTTGCAGGCATGATTGCCGCAATCGTTCATCATCCCTATGCAAAGTTATTTGACTGGGACGCCCATTCGGGCTCGAATTTTTTTAAGCAGTTTATTTCGGGGGTTCTGATCACTGTAGCGCTGGTTGGGCTTGACCAGAGCATGATGCAAAAAACGTTGACCATCAACAATGTCAGCGGAGCTAAAAGAAATGTATTGACTTTTAGTTTCTTTATTGCAGGCGCCCAAACCCTATTTTTGGGCCTTGGGGTTTTACTTTACCTGTTTGCCGAACGCCACGGCATACACCTTAGTGCAAAAAATGGGCAGTTTATGGATACTGACGGTTTGTATCCCTTTCTCACGTTAAATTACTTCGGGAAAATAGGCGCGGTCGCTTTTTTTATTGGTGTTGTGGCATCCACCTTTGCCAGTATAGATGCGTGTATTGCTGCGCTAACAACCGCGTTCAGTTACGATTTCATGAACATCGAAAGTAAATCGCCTACCGATAAAAATAAGATAAAAAATGCTGTGCTGCTTGGGGTCAATGGGGCTATGTTTATAATTGTGATGGCATTTTGGAGCAGCGAGGGGGCAATCATTAATACCATTTTCAAAATAGCCGGGTATACTTACGGACCAATTTTAGGGATATATTTAACCGGCCTGTTTTCGGACATCCGGTTAAAAGAAAAATGGGTTCCTTTGGCCTGCATTGGTGCCGCAACTATAACCTTGTTTTTGAATTTATTATTCATGGCACAGTTTCAATTTGACCTTGGGTTTATGAACATCCTGGTAAATGCTTTGCTTACCATTTTATTTTTGACAGTTATAAAAAGGAAGACCAATGCGGCCTGATAATATACAGCTAACGTCGGACCCGGATGACTTTGCCATTTGCGCCGGTATGATGGCTGTATCCGATCCCTGGGAGACATTGGGTTTGGGTTACGACCAGTGTCTCAAGGCATTTGACGGCCAGTTTAAGGAAGTATTTGTATTAAAAAATGAGGCCGAAATAATGGGCTTTGTCATCATGCAAACGCAGGGAACATTTAAAGGATATATACAAACTATTTGCATCGGTGCCGCTTACAGGGGACTTGGATACGGAACCAAAATTCTTGAATTTTGCGAGGGCCGTATTTTGAAGTATTCGCCCAATATTTTTATCTGCGTCAGTTCGTTCAATAAAGACGCTATAAGGCTTTATACCAAATTTGGGTTTGAATTGGTTGGCGAACTGAAGGATTTTGTCAGAAAGGGGTTTACCGAACTTTTAATGCGAAAGACTGTTGGGCCAATTGTTGATTATAAAACCGGATCATAGATCATGCTAAAAATTAAAACAGTTTTCTTTTTTATCACCCTTACAGGTTTAACCTGTGTTTCAAATTTTACTAACGCCCAGATGGCCGGTAATCCCGGGATTACACTCATTCATCAGATCGACAGCATTATCCAAAGCCAGGTAAATGATAACAAAATTCCCGGTGCGGTTATCGAAGTTAAAAAGGGGGACGAAGTGATCTATAAACAAGCTTACGGCTATGCCCAAAAGCTTGATTACGAGCTTCGGCCGCTGGCACAGCCGGAACAAATGACCACGGAGCATCTTTTTGACATCGCGTCGCTTACCAAAATGGTGGGCACAACAACCTCGATGATGTTATTGGTCGACAAGGGGCTGGTACATATTGACGACCCGGTAAGCAAATATGTAAAAGCATTCGGCACGCCAGACAAGGCGGCTATTACTATTCGCAACCTGCTTACGCACACCGCCGGGATTTACGAATGGTACCCGATGTATTACAGGGCCCACAACAAACAGGAAACCTTTAAGCTGATAGGCGAGCTACCGCTTGCCTTTCCCGTTGGCGAAGGGCGCCATTATAGCGACTTGGGTTTTACCGTGCTTGGCGAGATCATTGAAAAAGTTTCCGGTTTGCCGCTCGACCAGTTTGAAGAACAAAATATTTTTATCCCGCTGGGGATGAGACACACCATGTTTAACCCGCTCAAAAAAAACCAGCACTATAAAATAGCCGCAACTTCGCCCGGTAACCCTTACGAGAAAAGAATGGTTTACGACCCGGCACTAGGCTTTCAGTTTAAGGAAATTAAGCATAACCAGTGGAACGGTTGGCGCCATTACGTGGTAAAGGGCGAGGTAAGCGATGGCAACGCCTGGTATGCAGAAAAGGGTGTAGCCGGGGCAGCGGGGTTGTTTTCAACTGTGGACGACCTGCAAAAAATGGTAGATATGCTGATGAACAAGGGAATGGTTGATGGTAAGCAATTCATCAGCGAAAACACTATCAGCACCTTTCTGACCAAAGACAAGTTTAAGAACGGCCTGGGATGGATGATGGACCCCGAAAATTCGTTTATGAAAGACGCCCCCGAAGGCAGCTTCGGCCACACTGGGTTCACCGGTACAAGCATAGCGGTGGTACCATCCAAAAAAATATCAGTTATATTACTGATCAACCGCGAGCAGATGGGACTCATCGACGGAAAGCAATACTACAATGTAAACCCCATCCGTGCGGCGGTGTTTAAAGCTGTTATGAAGTATACCGAATAGGCCCGTTTCCTTAAATAATAGTGTTATCTCCAACCAGTTCGCTCACAGGTAAGCCCCAATGTGGTATTTTTCCGCCCAGGGTGTAATACATTTGCTTAAAGCCCATTTTCAAAGCGTGCGGCGTTATACCCATCTCTAAATGGCTCTCTTTCCCTCCCCACCATTCATTTGTGCGCATATAAAACCCCTTTATTCCACCCATATCGCCCATACATAGTATCTCAAATTCTACCGGCTTTACTTCTCCATCAAATGCACCCAGTTCCTGGCCCAGTGTATCGGCTAACACTTCCGCTTCCATGTGGCCCAATGACCCTATTTTGGGTACTGTTATTGAGGCAGCGTCGCCCACCGCAAATATATTGGGATAGTCGGGGTTGCGCATATACAGGTCGGTCACCACAAAGCCCTGATCGTCGGTAAATGGTAAGTTTTTCAAAAACGAATGTGCCTGCCAGTCGGGGAAAAGAATAGCAAGTTCAGCTTCCTGGGTTGTACCATCATTAAATTCGATCCCATTATCATAAACCTTTTTTATCCCCAGCGTATTTGCCTTGTAATTATAGCCCATTCCCTGCATCATTGGTAATAATTGATTCAAAATGGTTTCGCCTGCATCTTCAGCGATCACTTTTGCCGGTGTCGACAGGAAAATAGTGGACGCATTCCCTTTTTTGTTTTTTTCGAGCCAGTGGGCTATGGAAAATGATAACTCAACAGGTGGACCTTCGCAAGCAGTAAGGGCCACCGGCAAACCAGCCGGTAATTTATCGCTTTTGCCCTGGTGAAAAATGTCAGAAGTAATCACGATAGGTCCGCCTTTGTAATCCTTATGCAAATAGTTTCTCAAACGGTTACCCAGGAAAACATCCGTCACGCTATGGCCGTATTCATTGAAACCATCTATCATATCATAAGCCAGCCGGTTGCCCAATGCAATTACCAGGTAATCGTAACTGATCTCGCGGACAGGGTGGCCCGGACGCTCGTTTGGCTGATAAACTACGGTGTTGGTATCCGCGTCGATGGTGATAACTTCCGCCTGTATAAATTCACTTCCGTCACGCTCCAAAAACGACATATACTTAAATTGCAGGTCCAATGCCGGATTGACGTTCGCCAAGACCTGGAGCGGAATATTTGGCACAAAAGTAAGCAGCGATTTACGGTCGATGATGGTGATCGTCGCTTTATCCTTTACCCTGGCGTGGATATATCTTGCAGTAGTAAGTCCGGCAAAATTGCAGCCGAGGATTAAAATATGCGGTTTCGACATGATATTTTAAGTTTAGAGATAAATGTTCACTAATATTGATTTTCCGTATTTATTGGGAATTGGCACAAATTTTTAACCGGTATTTTCGGTGGTAATTTAGCCTGAACCCAGCAGAAAAGTTATGATATCGGGCAGCATGATAAATGATAATAATCACTTACAGCGTTGCCATTTGAATGTATAGATATGTATATTTTATTTGCTTTTCTGTTAATTATTTTGATCGGATTTTTTCTTCTTCGTAAAAAGAAGAATGAAATAGAGTCCGACGAAACGAATATTGAAACTTATCGGTCATTACTTAATGATCGTGTCGACTATTACCAAAAGCTGAATGAGCAAGAAAAGCTAAGATTTGAAAAATGTGTTCTCGATTTTTTGCAGTATGTTAATATTGAAGGAGTGGGAACAACGATAACCGACAGTGACCGTGTTTTGATAGCGTCGAGTGCAATAATAACCGTTTTTGGTTTTGGAGATTGGAAATATAAAAATCTGACTAATGTGATCTTATATCCCGACACCTTTGACAACGATTTCAGCTTTGAGGGTGAAAATCGGAATATATTAGGAATGGTTGGTTCGGGCTTCATGAATGGGCAAATGCTCCTGGCGCGCGCGGCGCTCGAAAAAGGTTTTTCCAGCTTGTCAGGAAAAGGAAATACCGCTATCCACGAATTTGTTCATCTGCTTGATAAATCGGACGGTGCAACCGACGGCATTATTGAAAATTTAATAACGCGGGAATATGTGATACCCTGGCTTAAAATGATGCACAAAGAAATGCACCGTATCCAGACCGGGAAATCTGATATTAATCCTTACGCACTAACCAGCGAGGCGGAATTTTTGGCGGTTGCAGCAGAGTACTTCTTTGAAAAGCCCGAACAGCTTAAGCATAAACATCCTGAAATTTATGAGCAACTCTGCAATTTGTTCAGGCAAGACCCTGCTTGACCAACAGGATTAGCTATTTTATTATTGAACAACCAGCTTAAGCGAAGCGGATTGATACCTTGTCCTGAGCCATTCTTGTAATTTGTGTTCATCTGCTTTGCTGACCCGTTTTTTGAAAGCCATAACGGCCATAGTAACCGTATCACGCCGGGTAGTGTCGGCATTCTGAACGATGGTTTGATTTGTTCCAAAAGATTTTATTCCCGGATATAAAACTTTTAATTCTTTAAATACAACCGAGTCAATTTTAACAGCTGCCGCAATCGGTTTTTTTACTGTATCAGGCTTCGGCATATTATTAAAAACGTCTTCGAGAATGCTTGCTTTGATCTGTGAAAGATCGACCTGGTGCCGCGCATCCAAACCCTGCCTCACTATCAATCGGACGCCCTCCAGGCCGTATTTCTTTAAGTTCCCTTTCAGCGAATCAATGGTTTTTGTATTCAACTGGTTGCCTATCAAAAGCACTTCGATGAATTTCTCTTTGCCTTTGTACTGGTATATTTTTGATACAACCTGTGTGTTTGGATAAACAAATTGCTCGTCGACAAATTTTTGTGCGCTGGTTTCAAAAAAGCTTTTCTGAACAATGCGGTAAGCCATGAAAACGCTCGGTATAATGGTTATTACAACGATGATGACGATATAGGTAGTAGCCTTTTTTTTATTCTCGGTATCGTCGAACTGGTGGCGTTTCATTTTTAAATACCTTGATACCAGGTAAGTGGCTATTGCAATAAATACACTGTTGATAAAGTAGAGGTAAATGGCGCCAAAAAAGTAAAGCCAGTTACCGGTTGCCAGGCCAAACCCCGCTGTACACAACGGTGGCATTAAGGCGGTTGCTATGGCCACTCCGGGTATAACGTTGCTTTTTTCGGTACGCGAAGCAGCCACCATGCCGGCGCCCCCGCCAAAAAAAGCAATGAAAACATCCCATATCGATGGGGATGTCCGGGCGAGTAGTTCCGATTTGGCATCGTGAAGAGGGCTTATCAAAAAATAGATAGTGGAAGCAAGTATGCCGATAACCGTTGCTATCAGTAGGTTTTTGGCCCCCTTTTTAACTAACGGAAGTTCGTTAATACCCACACCCAACCCTATTCCCATTACAGGACCCATGATGGGAGAGATCAGCATGGCACCTATTATTACCGCGGTCGAATTGACATTGAGCCCTATGCTTGCGATAAAGATGGCAAAGATCAACGCCCACAAATTAACACCTGTAAACTCGGTGTTGTTCCGTATATTATCTACGATGACCGATTCGTCCGCCTTACCTTTTTGAAGATTAAAGTGAATGCCTAAAAACCGTTTGATAACTAAAAATAGATGCCTCATATTTAAACTAACTTACGAAACAATCCGGAAGTTAAAAGGATTATACGTTTCCTGTAGTGTTGCAGGCTGTTTGCTAACGCCAACTTTTATCCTTTAGGCGGAAACTAAGACTGGATAAAATCGTTGTTTTTCATTAGCCGCCGGGCCGCCAGCAATGCCAGGAAAGTTATGGCCGCCGCCAGCGACAAATAGTAACCAACATAGCTTACACCGTAATCCGTCGCCAGTTTTGTGGCTAGCGCCGGCGTAAGCGATGCGCCTAAAATACCCGCAAGGGTAAAGCATAATGATGAGCCGGTATAGCGTACCGATGCAGGGAAAATACCCGCAAGCGCGGTGCCGATAGGCCCGTAAGTGAGCCCCATTAAAAACATACCGAGCACGAGGAAACCAGCTGTGACCGGCCAGTTACCCGCACTAAACAACGAAGAAAAGAACAAGCCGAATAGAAATATCGTAGCTGTTGCCAGCAATAGGATAAGGCCGCGCCCGTACCTGTCGGCAAGAAAAGATGAAATAGGGATGCCAAGTCCAAAAGCCAGTACCGAGATCATTTGCGCGATAAGGAAACCGGTACGCGAATAATGCAGGGCCGATGTGCCCCAGCTCAGCGTAAACACCGTCATAAGGTAAAAAAGCAGGAACATGGTCATGGTGGCCAGCGTGCCTAATATTATAGCCCGGGTATGTTTTTTAAATACATCGGCCACAGGCAGCTTAACCCGCGCATTTTTTTCGATTATCTTAACAAAATCAGGCGTCTCAGATATTTTTAAACGAACGTACAATCCCACACCAACCAATATTGCGCTGGCAATAAAAGGTATTCGCCAGCCGAAACTTAAAAAGTCTTGATCACTCATCGTATTGCTTAGCGTGAAAAAAGTGGCGCTTGAAAGCAGAAAGCCCAACGGCGCACCCAGTTGCGGGAACATTCCGTACCACGCCTTCTTGCCCGGTGGAGCATTTTCAGTTGCCAGCAACACAGCTCCTCCCCATTCGCCGCCCAGGCCCAGGCCCTGCCCGAACCGAAACAGCGATAACAGGATGGGAGCCGCCATACCTATAGAACCATAACCCGGAAGCAGCCCAATGGCCACTGTGGATGGACCCATGGTCATCAGCGCAGCCACCAATGTGGCCTTGCGACCCTTACGATCGCCGAAATGCCCAAACAATGCTGCGCCCAGTGGCCGGGCAAAAAAAGCCAGGGCGAATGTACCGAGCGATTCCAGCGTGGCGGATGTGGGATTACCCGTCGGGAAAAAAAGTTTAGGGAATACAAGCACCGCGGCGGTAGCATAAATATAGAAATCAAAATATTCGATCATCGTCCCGATAAGGCTGGCTATAAGTATACGCCCCACCGGGTTTTTTGCAGTATCGGTTTGATGCATTCGGTTTATAATAAAGCAGCTTCAAACATAACCTATTCCGGTGAAAATCTGTTTAATTAGTCCATCATTCAATCTTGGGGTTCATGTGAAAGTCTATTGCGTTTTTTTGACACATTAGAAAATCAATAAACTTTATCGTTATATTGGCTGAGTAAACCCTCGTTATGCGTCACAATTCATTGGCTACCAAGCCGCATTACCCTATCCTCGACGGCCTTCGCGGCGTAGCTTCTGTGCTGGTCATTATTTTTCACGTATTTGAAACTTTTACCGGCGGCAACCGCTTTATACAGATCATCAATCATGGCTATCTTGCTGTCGATTTCTTTTTCCTGTTATCTGGTTTCGTCGTAGCCTATGCGTATGATGACCGCTGGGGCAAGTTAACGCAGTGGGGTTTTTATAAACGCCGGCTCATACGCCTGCAGCCAATGGTGGTAATGGGATCGGTTATCGGGGCGGCGCTCTTTTATTTCCAGGTCAGTCCGCAGGCGTTCCCCTTGATAGCCGGCACGCCGGTGTGGCAGGTGTTGTTACTCATGGTAGTTGGTGCCACATTGATACCTGTCCCTATTTCGATGGATATACGCGGGTGGCAGGAAATGCACCCGCTTGACGGACCGGCATGGTCGTTGTTTTTTGAATATATTGCCAACATACTGTACGCTGTTATCGTGCGCCGCTTTTCCAAACCGTTGCTGTCAGTATTTATTTCGCTAGCGGCATTGATGATGATCGGCTACCTGCTTTTCGGGCCGCAAGGTGACCTGATAGGCGGTTGGTCATTGAACGGCCCCGGCCTTTTTGTGGGTTTTACCAGGGTCCTTTATCCCTTCTTTGCAGGGGTTTTGCTTTCACGTATCGGTAAGCTTATTCATTTAAAAAATGCTTTTTGGTGGTGCAGCCTGCTTATTATAATCGTGTTGAGCATACCCCGCATAGGCGACGAGCACTCGCTGTGGATGAACGGTATTTACGACGCAGCGTGCGTAATCCTTATGTTCCCGCTTATCGTTTCAATAGGGGCCGGGGGAGTACTGCATACAAAAAGGTCAGAAAGAATATGCAAGTTCCTCGGCGATATCTCCTACCCGTTATACATTACGCATTACCCGCTTATCTATATTTATACCGCCTGGGTGGTAAATAATAAAATACCGTTGGGGACTGAAGGAATGCTCGTGGGCCTTGCCTTAGTTATTGCAAGCATACTCCTTGCTTATGCCTGTCTTAAATTTTATGATGAACCTATTAGGCGTTGGCTCACCAAAAAGTTCGGCAATGCCTGATGGATAAAGCTATTTGTTTTCAATGGCATGTTATTCGGCTTTCTTCAGTGTAAAATAAAACCGGCTGCCTTCGCCCAGGTCACTTTCGACACCAATTTTACCTGATTGCGCCTCAATAAAGTCTTTGGCGATCGCGAGTCCAAGCCCGGTGCCGGTTTGATCGGCTTTAGAGCCAGGGACTTTAAAGTACCTTTCAAATATCCGGGAGAGGTACTGGTGTTCTATACCCTGCCCATGATCGGCGACGGAGAACTCTATTTCATCATTCTTTACCTTCTTTACCACCAGGTCGACAACCGACTTTTCGTGGCTATATTTAATAGCATTCGATAGCAGGTTGATGAGCACCCAGGTTGTTTTATCAAGGTCGGCCCGTACTTCGGGCAGGTTGTCGTCACATTGCACGCTGATGCTTACCTGCTTTTGCTCACCGGTGAACTTTACCGCCTTTACGGCATAGTCCACTATATTTTTGGGGTGTGCATTACCAAAGTTCAGGTGCAGTTTCCCGGTTTCTACCTGCGATAGATCCAGCAGTTCGCCCGTGATCTGGAGTAAGCGGCGGGTGTCATCGTCAATATTTTCGAGCAATTGCTTTTGTTCGGAATTTACTGCTCCTATCCGTTCATCCTCCAGTAATTTGAGGCTCATTTTGATGGACGATATCGGCGTCTTTAATTCGTGCGAAACGGTAGCGATAAAATTTGTTTTAGCCTCATCAAGCTGCTGGTATTCGGTAATGTTCTTCAAAATGATCACCTTGCCGATCACTTTATTCCTGGTATCAACCGATAGAATCTCTTTCGAATAATAGCTCTCCCGGTTATCGGCATATATCTTCATCTTGTTCTGATCCGTCACCAGCAAATTACGGAGCAGGTCGTTTTCAAGCGCAACATCGGGGGCATAGCGGCCTATCAGGTTTAATTCAGATATGCCGATCAGGGTACAAGCAACCTCGTTAACAAATATGATGAACGATTTTTCATCCAGTCCGATAATGGCGTCGTGCATCGAGTTGATGATGGTCTCAATGCGCTTCTTTTCGAACATGATGCTGGCAAGGTTGCTGTTCTCATATTCGTTTAATTGATAGGTCATCGTGTTAAACGCCTGCGCTAGTTCGCCGAACTCGTCGTTTGATTTGAATTCGAGGCGCTGGTGATAATTTTTACGGGATATTTCTTTTATCCTCGCTGTCAGTTCAAGAATAGGGTTGGCGATATAGCCGGGGTAATTGATTATAAAACTAAAAGCTACCAGGAACAGGAACGAACCGATAAGCGCCACCAATATAGTTGCACTACGTGCTGTTTCCTTTGCAACGGCGTTTTTGTGTTCTATAGCAGTCATGTTAAGCTGCATGATGCCAAATAGTAATTGCCGTACCTGTACCCGCAGTACCGACTGTTTTCTCGCATCGTTGCCTGCCTGTTTAAGTTGCTCATATTTGGAACTAAGAGAATCTGTTAGCTGCTGCTCGCCGGCTTCGGTAATATTGCGTTGCTGGCTGGCAAGGTTTGTTTCGATGATCTTTATTTGTTGTTTGTTAAGCTCGGTTTCATTCTGATCCAAAGCATTACCAATGTTGCGCGCATATTTCAGGGTGATGTAGTTATCCTTCAAAATAACGCTTGCGTCGGCAGATAGCCGGCTCAGGTAGTAAATCGACAATCCGCAGCAAATAACCGCCAGCAAAAAGAGGAAGCCAAAGCCGGCGCGGAGTTTATTTTTTATAGTCATGATAGTATTACTAAATCTATATCCGTTTTCGACATCTTATTAAGCAACTGGGTAAACACCGCCGTTTTCATTACCAACTGGTAAAATTTGAACCGCGGCTTGCCTATACAAATGGTAGTAATGTCGTATTTATCAGCCGTTTCCCAAATTGTTTTGGCAATATTATCACTTTTAATTTTCAGGACCTCGGCGCCCATCTGCGTGGCGTTTTTCATATTATTGATCAGGTGACGCTGCGATGCCAGGTTGATCTTATCAGCGCTTTCATGCGATGTTTGTACATATAATACAAACCACCTTGAACGATAGTAAGATGCCAGCCGGGCAGTTTTGCGGATGATGATCTTGGCCGAATCGTCGTTGGTGCTTATACAGGCAAGGAACAGTTCGGGGCGTAGTTTGATATTCTTGGGGATCTCGGTATCTATCTTTCGCTCAAGCTGATGGGCTACTTCTTTCAGGGCCAGTTCGCGCAACTGCAAAATCCGCTCTGCCTGGAAAAAGTTGCTCAGCGCCGTTTGTATTTTCTTTTCATCGTATATCTTTCCCTCCTTTAGCCTTTCTATCAATTCGTCAGCAGTCAGGTCGATGTTTACAACCTCATCGGCCATTTGCAGTACCTTATCCGGTATACGTTCGCTGATGGTGGCCCCTGTTATTCGTTCCACCTCTTCGTTAATGCTTTCCAAATGCTGGATATTTACCGCGCTGATCACGTTTATGCCCGCATTCAATATATCCATCACATCCTGCCAACGTTTTTCATTTTTGCTTCCTTCAATATTGGAATGGGCCAGCTCATCGACGATCACAACTTCGGGCCGAAGGCTGATGATGGCTTTCAGGTCCATCTCCTCCAGTTCTTTACCTTTGTAAAACAACTTACGACGGGGTATAACCGGCAAGCCCTCAAGCAATGCTTCGGTTTCTTTGCGTTTATGCGTTTCGATATAGCCTATCTTCACATCAATGCCATTCCGCATCAATGCCTGGGCCTCCATCAGCATGCGATAGCTTTTACCTACACCGGCGCTCATGCCGATGTAGATTTTAAACTTTCCCCGCCTTGATTTTTTGATCAACTCGAGAAAATGCTGTACCGACTCTTTATTGTTTTCTTCGTTCATTTTAAAAACCCGTGTCATTTCGAACGATAGCGAGAAATCTTATACAACTTACATAATTCGTCGTTCCCTTTTATAAGTTTCTCCCTGTCCCTCGTCGAAACGACATTTTTATTATTTCATTTCATCCAATGCGATGTTCAGCTTCAGCACATTTACTTTTGCCGGGCCGAACAATCCAAGCAAAGGTTTTTCGGTGTGCGTGTCAACCAGGGCCAGCACCTGGTGTTCTGACAGACCGCGTGCTTTGGCCACACGTGCAGCCTGTATTTTAGCGCCCGCAGGCGACAGGTCGGGATCTAAACCGCTACCCGATGCAGTAACCAGCTCGGCCGGGATATCTTCTTTTTTAACCGTTGGGTTGTGCTTCAAAAAAGTATCGATACGACCCTGTACGTCTTTGTTCAGGTAATCAGGGTTAGTTGGCCCTTTGTTTGAACCGCCGGAGCCGGCTGCATTATAATCTACAGCCGATGGGCGCGACCAGAAGTACTGATCCTTTGTAAATTTCTGGCCCACATTGGTAAAGCCGACTACCCGGCCCTTGTAGCTCAGTGTTTCTCCATCACCTTTTCCGGGTGCTAACTTTCCGATACCAGCAATCGCGAGCGGGTACAGTCCTGCAAATATGACTAACAGGATAAGGGTTAATTTTATTGATGTTAATAAGTAAGCTTTCATCTTAATGATATTTAAGTTGTTAAACAAATAATGCTACCACAAGGTCGATCAGTTTAATACCAATAAATGGCACCAACACACCGCCTAAACCATAGATGAGCAGGTTGCGGCGCAGCAATGCGCTTGCTCCGATAGGTTTGTATTCAACACCGCGTAATGCCAATGGTATCAGCAACGGGATGATGATGGCGTTAAAGATCACTGCCGACAGTATAGCCGATTGCGGGCTATGCAGGCCCATGATATTGAGTGCAGCCAGCGATGGTATAGAAACCATGAACAAAGCCGGAACAATAGCAAAATATTTAGCCACGTCGTTTGCAATGGAAAAAGTGGTAAGTGTACCGCGTGTCATCAGCAATTGCTTGCCAATTTCCACTATCTCAATAAGCTTGGTTGGGTCGTTATCCAGGTCGACCATATTGCCTGCCTCCTTAGCTGCCTGGGTGCCGCTATTCATCGCTACACCAACATCAGCCTGGGCCAGTGCCGGAGCGTCATTGGTACCGTCGCCCATCATGGCAACCAACTTGCCGCCCTGTTGTTCAGCTTTGATATAATTCATTTTATCTTCTGGTTTCGCTTCCGCGATAAAATCATCCACACCGGCTTTTTCAGCAATAAATTTGGCGGTCAGCGGATTATCACCGGTAACCATCACGGTTTTTACACCCATTTTGCGCAGGCGCTCAAAACGTTCGTAGATGCCGGTTTTGATAATATCCTGCAGTTCTATCACACCCAGCACTTTTTCGTTCTGTGATACAACCAGAGGCGTGCCGCCATTAGATGAGATAGTTTTCACGCGCTCCTCTGTTTCAGCAGGAAAGGCGCTCCCGGCTTTGATCACCATATTACGGATGGAGTCGAACGCTCCCTTACGGATACGTACACCATCAGGAGTGTCCAAGCCGCTTGAACGGGTCTCGGCAGTGAATTTAATGAATACGGCCTTGTCCGGCGCCTTGAAAGTTAATTTACCGGGACCTTGCTCTGCAAGTTCCACTATCGATTTTCCTTCAGGTGTTTCGTCAGCCAGCGAACTCAATACACAGGCTTTGCTGAATTCAGTCTCGCTAACGCCGTTTGCAGGCCAGAAGTTCGTGGCTTTGCGGTTACCTATGGTTATTGTCCCGGTCTTGTCTAACAATAGGGTGTCCAGATCGCCTGCGGTTTCAACAGCTTTGCCCGATTTGGTGATCACGTTGGCGCGCAATGCCCTGTCCATTCCCGCAATACCGATGGCCGAAAGCAGGCCACCGATAGTTGTCGGGATCAAACACACAAACAGTGAGATAAATGCTGCTATGGTTATAGGGGTATTGGCGTAATCGGCGAACGGTTTTAAGGTTACACATACAATAACGAAAACCAATGTAAATCCAGCCAAAAGGATAGTTAGAGCGATCTCGTTAGGCGTTTTCTGCCTTGACGCACCTTCAACCAGTGCTATCATCTTATCCAAAAAGCTTTCGCCCGGCTGAGTGGTTACCACCACCTTAATACGGTCGGACAATACTTTGGTACCACCGGTAACAGATGATTTATCGCCGCCGGCCTCGCGGATAACCGGTGCCGATTCGCCGGTAATGGCCGATTCGTCAATCGTCGCAATGCCTTCGACGATCTCACCGTCGGTAGGTATAGTGTCGCCGGCTTCGCAAAAAAACACGTCACCTTTTCTTAACGCGGATGACATCACCCTTTTTTCAACGCCGTCGACCAAAACACGTGCGGGTGTTTCCTCGCGGGTTTTGCGCAAGCTCTCGGCCTGCGCCTTGCCCCTGGCTTCAGCTATGGCTTCGGCAAAATTAGCAAACAACACGGTAAGCAACAGTACCAAAAAGATGGTAAAATTGTAGCCAAAGCCGCCCTGCGCTGAATTGGTGAGCGAGAAAATGGTTACTATGAACATAACCGCCGTACCTATCTCCACGGTGAACATTACCGGGTTGCGTACCAATATGCGGGGGCTCAGTTTGACAAAGGCTTGCTTTAGTGCATCTTTTACCTGGTCGCCCTGGAATAATGTGTTTTGAGTTGATTTCATTTTCTTAATATTTCTTTTTAGTGCTCTCTCCAATTGGAGAGGAGTGGCTGGGGTTTATCTTAATGAAAGGTGTTCGGCTATCGGGCCCAAAGCCAGGGCAGGGAAAAATGACAGCGCAGCAACGATAATGATTACCGCAAATACCATCACGCCAAATGTGCCTGTATCTGTTTTAAGCGTTCCGACGCTTTCGGGAATATGCTTTTTGGTCGCTAAGAGGCCGGCTATAGCAACAGGGCCAATGATCGGCAAGTATCTGCCCAGGATCATCACTATGCCGCATGCCGTGTTCCAAAACGGCGTGTTGTCGCCCAGGCCTTCAAAACCGCTGCCGTTATTAGCAGATGATGAAGTGAACTCGTATAGCATTTCGCTGAAACCATGAAACCCCGGATTATTGAGCCAGGCCGCGTAGGCCGTCGGATTATGTGCATATAAATGACTGGCAATGGCAGTGCCGGCTAAAATGAGGAGCGGGTGCAACAAGGCGATGATCAACGCGATTTTCATTTCTTTCGCTTCAATCTTTTTGCCTAAGAATTCGGGCGTTCGTCCCACCATCAGGCCGCTAATGAAAACGGCGATAATGATGAATATATAAAAGTTCAGGAAACCAACCCCAACACCGCCATAAAAGCAATTGATCATCATACCCAGCAAAGCAAACATGCCGGTAAGCGGGGTCATGCTATCATGCATGGCGTTCACAGAGCCATTGCTGGTAACTGTTGTATTGATTGCCCAATACGCAGAGGCAGCAGGGCCAAAACGGACCTCCTTACCTTCCATACTGCCCGTGTTTTGCATGACCCCCATTTTTTCAATGGCATGGTTACCGCTCATCTCGTAGTAAATAGATGGGATAACTAAACTGAGAAATCCCACTGTCATTACTCCATATATTACCCAGGCCAATTTTCTTCTTTTTAAGACATATCCAAGTGCGAAGACCATTGCGATAGGAATAAGAAAAATACTAACCGTCTCAACAACATTGGTCAGGTAGTTGGGGTTTTCCAAAGGATGCGCCGAATTGGGCCCGAAGAATCCACCGCCGTTTGTTCCCAATTGTTTAATGGCTACAAATGCAGCTACCGGGCCGCGGCTTATATGCGCAGTATCACCTTGTAAAGTTAGGACGGTATCTTTACCCCGAAAGGTCATTGGCGAGCCATTAAAAAGCAGAATCAGCGCCACCAAACAAGCTAAAGGCAATAAGATGCGGGTGCTACTGCGTACAAAAAAATTATAAAAGTTTCCCAGTTTATCCGTTGTTCTTTCTTTCATGGCCATAAATACTGCCGCGCAAATAGCAATACCTGTTGCGGCACTTATAAATTGCCATAACATTAAGACCAGCTGGCCTAAATATGAAAGTCCTGTTTCTCCGGAATAGTGTTGCAAATTGGTATTGGTAACAAAGCTCACCGTTGTATTAAAAGCCAGGTCGGCGCTCATGGAAGGATTGCCATCCGGATTAAGAGGCAGCCAGCTCATGTCCATTAACACAAACATGCAAATGAACATCCAAAGCAGATTGATAGCAAGCAATGCGGATAGGTGCTGTTTCCAGTTCATTCCTTTTGAAGGGTCAATGCCGCTCAGTTTAAAAATAATTTTATCGAATGGGTCAAACAATTTATCCAGCCATGTTTTCTCATTGCTGAAAACTTTACCAATGTAACGCCCGAGCGGTATGGCCAAAACCATTACCAGTGCATACATTAAAACGACGCCAAATAATTCAGTGTTCATAGTTTTTAATTATTAAAATTTTTCCGGGTTTAAAAGCACATAAACCATGTAGATAAACACGGCGATGGCTACGATGAATAATGGTATCATTTGTTTTAGATTTTTTCGAAATAATTGACTGATTTGAACAGAAGCCAGAAGAGGGCGATGAAGACCAGTACATAAAGTACCGTTTGAAGAATATCCATATCCTTATTTATTTTTCAGGATATTTACCAAAATGATGCCCGGGGCCGAGCATTTTTTAAAAACACAGATTAGATAAAGCGAAGACGGTTTTACGCTCAGTTTGGAGTAAAATTTGTAAATGCAGATCCTATCATTTTGATAGGGTATTATCAAAATGAGAAAGTTTATTCGAGCCCGTACTCTTTCAGTTTTCGGTACAAGGTGGCTACGCCGATATTTAAAAGCCGGGCGGCTTCGGTGCGGTTGCCGTTTGTATGGTTCAGTACACGTTGTATGTGGAGCTTTTCTACCGAAGAAAGGTCAAATGCAGAAAGCAAATTTGGACGGGATGGCTGCGTATGAAGTATATCGTTCGGCAGCAGTCTTTCATCCAGTTCGTTGCCGTCGCATAATATCACAGCGCGTTCTATCACATTTTTTAGCTCCCTGATATTGCCGGGCCAGTTGTAAGCCGCAAGTTTTTCAATAAACCCGCTCGACATGCCGGTAACCTGTTTCTTCACCTTTGCGGCAAAATATTGAACGAAATGGGCGGCCAGTAGCGGTATGTCATTTTTTCGCTCGCGCAGAGCCGGCAATACGATCTGGAAAACCGACAGCCGGTAAAACAAGTCGGATCGGAAATGATTACTTTCGATCTCAGCCTGCAGGTCGCGGTTGGTGGCAGCGAGTATGCGCACGTTCACCTGTGTGGGTTTGGTGTCGCCTACTTTCAAAAACTGTTGCGACTCCAGTACACGTAATAATTTCGCTTGTAACTCAAGATCAAGCTCACCCATTTCGTCCAGGAAAATGGTACCACCGTTTGCCTCTTCAAACAGGCCTTTTTTATCTTTTGCTGCCCCTGTAAAAGCGCCGGCCTTGTGACCAAAAAGCTCGCTCTCCAACAATTCTTTTGTAAATGCGCTGCAATTAACCGCAACGAAAGGCTTATTTTTGCGGCTGCTGGCCTGGTGTATGGCTTCGGCAAATACCTCCTTACCGGTGCCGGTTTCACCAAGCAGTAAAACGGTGGTGTCCGTAAGCGCGACCTTTTGGGCCAGAGATATCACTTCCTTTATCGCTGCCGAATTACCTATTATGCGGTCAAAACCAAATTTGTCGTTCAGCTTGCTCTCCAGCTCCTGCACCCGCTGTTGCAATAAGGCTTTATCCATCGCCTTGCTTACCAGCGGGATGATCTTTTCGTTGTCATCGCCTTTGGTGATGTAATCAAAGGCACCGAGTTTGATTGCTTTCACGCCATCGTTTATGGTACCGAAAGCTGTTAAGACAATGACCTCAGTAGCGGGCCATGTGCTTTTGATCTGGCTAGTAAGTTCGATGCCATTGATGTCGGGCAGCTTTACATCGCTTAGCACTACGTTCACCGGTTCATGCTGGATTTTTTTTAGGCCTTCTTTTGCCGTCGACGCAGTAACCACTTCGTACCCTTCCAGTTGAAGAATACGGGCTAGCAGACCGCGTAGCCGCTCCTCGTCGTCAATGATCAGCAGTTTACCTTTTTGCATATCGAAAGCAAAAGTGAAGAAAATTTACGCTGTTACATTAGATTTTAGCCATTTTGATAGCAGCAACTTAAACCATAAAAACAAAACCCTTGTAAGAGAGATACTTACAAGGGTTTTGTTTTTAGTCTCCAGTAGCCCGTAGGGGAATCGAACCCCTGTTTCAAGAATGAAAATCTTGCGTCCTAACCCCTAGACGAACGGGCCGTTCTTTCAAACGTGGGCGCAAATATAGCAAGATTGGTGAATATGACAATCCCTGAAAAGTAAAAATTGACAGTAAATTAGCTCAGGCGGCCAGAACGTTGCGGTATTTGAGCGGGGTGGTTTTGTAGCGTGTCCTGAAAAGCCGTATAAATGAGCTGGTGCACTTAAAACCGACCATGTTGACGATCTCATATACGGGGTATTCGGTTTTGGTTAGCAGTAATTGGGCGCGTTGCAGGCGCAATTGTATCAGGAACTGGTGCGGCGACTGGTTATAAGCCAGTTTGAATGTGCGCAACAAGTGATTGACGGATAAACAGGCATGATCGGCCAGGTTATCAAGGTTAACGTTGCGGTTGTAATTAGCATACAGGTACTCCTTTGCCAGGTTCAGGCGTCTTAATATCTCTATCCTGGTGCTGTAATGCAGGAAATTGAGTTTTTTTGCTTTGTTCAGTATCTCTTCCTTATATATCCTGTAATAGTTTAGCAGGCACTTGCACAGGTATTCGCTTAGCACATCGTCATCATCGCCGCCATTGTCCAGGTATTCTTTCAGTGTCAGAACTGCCTGCTTCATTTCCGGCCTCAGGGGATACACGGTTTCTATCAATTCCGATTGCAGCGGGCTTTCCCTATCATATTTGCCTCCGAATATTTTGTCCTTCGGTGCCAGCAGGTTGTTAAATTCATTTAAAAAATCATCATCAAAACTGATAAAAAAAGCATTCACAAAAGTATCGGTTTCACTATTTGCGGTAAACTGGGTACCTTTATTCAGCACAATAAATGAATCGTGCTGCAGTGATAGACGTCGCCTGCCAATGCTGCATATTTCGCTGCCGCCGAATACAAAACGCATAGTGAAACTGGTAGTGCTTTCAGGCGATGATTTCCAATTATAATGACTTGTAATCTTATTTCGGTTATCGAGTATCTTGGTGTATTCCATGTCAATAGGATGATGAATATGCTCAGCACAATTTACTAAGGTGATTTTAGCATACTATCACCCCAATGGGGGGATTTATCAATTAAATACGTGATTTTGGGGCTTAATCGGTTTTGGGCAGCTCTTCAAATGTTGTTTTTGCCAGTTCCATCAACACCTTCATTACCGACACTTTCATAATGCGGTAGTCGCTCGTGTTAGTCTGCACCGCAAAGGCTATTTTGTATTTGGGGAAATAACACATCTCGGTCATGTACCCGGGAAAGAAACCGCTGTGCCCGTAGCTTATCCCATATTTAGCCGATTGCCTGATGATAACGCCCAGGCCGTATTTAGTATTCTGACCCAGCATCCTTGCCAATACGCCATCTTCCATAACAGGTAACATAGCCGGATCGAACGCCTTGCCTTCATAAAGCATTTTCCCCCATTTGGCGAGGTCTTTAGTTGTGGAATAGATGCCGCCACCGGTCCACTCAAATTGGGGATTAATAATAAATTCGCCGTTATCAGCTATTACTTCGCTGCGACCACCAAAATCGTTATTCTTACCGGCATAGCCTTGTACCAGGCCTTTCAAATTTCTTTTATCCGAAGGTTTTGTTTGTGTTAAATGAAATGGCTTTAAAATTCGATGTTGCAGCATATCATAATATTTTTTACCCGTCACCTGCTCCATGATCATAGCCAGCACGATGTAATTGGTATCAGCGTAATCCCAGCCTTCACCTGCTTTGAACGGTGCTTTCTCATCAAATACATAGGCTAATTCCTCCTCAGGTTTCCACACTTTGCCGGGATTGGCGGTCAGGTCCTTTGTAAAAGCCTCTTTAAACTCGTAACGCATAATGCCGCTGGTGTGATTCATCAGCATTTTTATGGTGATATCTTCGGCATTGGGCAAACGTTTGAACCATTGGTAATGGCCGAGGTATTTGGAGATCTTATCGTCTAGGCTAAACCTCCCTTCTTTGATCAGCTGCATGGCAATCGCCGAGACATAGGTTTTGCCAACGCTGCCCTGCATCATGTAGCTGTCAGTTGTCATGAGTACGTGACGGGTGGAATCGGCCATACCCGATGCAATCGCGATTACAGTATTGTCGGGCAGAACAATTCCGGCATTAAGTCCGGGAAATTTTCCTGCTATGCAAAGCGAGTCGAGCTTAGCCTGTAGTTTCTGTTGCAGTGCCGTGTTTTGTGCGAACGTCGCAAATGAAAAGAAGATAAAGGCAAATAAAAGCCCCGCTTTCGATATGTACTTAGGTTTGATCATAGACTTGAGGTGATTTTTTACTAAATCAACTTGTTTTCTTTAGCCGTTTTTATAGCATCGGCCCGCGAGTTGACATCGAGTTTGAGGTAGATGTTTTTGATATGACTGCGCACGGTTTCAAGGTCAATAAAAAGGTCTTTTGCTACCTGGCTGCGACTCTTACCATCGGCAATTTGTTCCAGTATTTGCGTTTCCCGTTTTGACAGGGGAGATTCCTGGTTTCGCTGGAACGATTTGATGACCATGCGGGCGATATTGACACTCATAGGGCCGCCGCCGTCTTTAACTTCGCGGATGGATTCAACGATCTTGGAAGGGGCCGTGTTTTTGGTCAGGTAGCCCGATGCCCCGTTGGCGAGAGCATCGAATATTGTCTTCTCGGACTCGTAGACGGTCAATATCAGGATATAAGCATGCGGCAGCATTTTCTTTAGCTTCGGGATGGCCTGTATGCCATTTGTGCCGGGAAGTTCGATATCAAGCAGGATAACGTCCGGCGAATCGTCACCTATTGTTTTTACCGCGTCATCAAACGATGCATAGCTTCGCACTACAGTATAACCCTCGCTCTGCCCGATCAGCAAAGCGTACCCTTCACGAATGATCTCGTCGTCCTCAATAATTACTATCCTGATATCCCTGCCCATATCTGCCTGGTTTTAATGTGTTATTGCATTATTTATCCTGATCTTCAGATCAACTAACGTACCGTGTCCCTTCTCCGATGAAATATTTATTTCGCCGCCGATCCGCCTGGTGCGGGTAATGATATTATTGATGCCCTGCCCTTTTGGCGAACCGTTCATGGAAAAACCGCAGCCATTATCCTTAAGCGTCAGGCGCATCTCGTCTTTTTGTACATCATCCAGGTTAAGTATTACACGGGTGGCGTGCGCATGTTTCAGTATATTGTTCAGCAGTTCTTTAAATATCATTGGGATATTCCTGCTGTACTCCATTGGCAGCTTTACCTCATTCAGCGATTCCTCTATCCCGGTAAACTCAAACTGAACAGGCGTATCCAGGAACAGTTCGCTGCCAAAATCTTTAATATGGTTCAATATTTCGTAAAGATTATCGCTTTGCGGGTCAAGCGCCCAAAGGATATCTTTAGTACCATTATAAAGCGAAGAAGCATTTTGTTTGATCTGTTCCAGCAGTTTCTTTTGATCGGCCTGGGTTACGTCCATTTTGGTATCCAATATCTCCGAAAGCACGGTAATGCGGGTTAGCTTATTACCCAATTCGTCGTGGAAATCCTCGGCCGTTTGCTGCCTTATTTTGAGACTCTCCTCGCGCTTAGTGGCCTCTATCATGCGCTGCCTGTTTACCTTGACGCGGTGCCTGTAGTTTTGAATAATGAAACCGATCAGGATAAAGAATGCTATCCCCGCCACCCTGAACCAAACTGTTTGATAAAATGCCGGTGTGATAGTGAACGAAAAACTCGCGGTATTTGCCGAGCGTATGCCGCCGGACGAAACCGCTATCACCTGGAAAGTGTATTTTCCGGCAGGTAACGAAGGATAATCGACCACGTCGTTTGTGATCGGGGTCGAATAGTTGGTGTCAAGTCCCTTTAATTTGTAACGGTACGATATGCCGTTAGGGTCACGGAGGTCGACACCCCGGAACCATATAGCCAGGTGGTTCTGGCCGTGCGACAGGATCGCACCATCCTTCAACAACACACTGTTCAGCCAACCGTTTGCTGCACCCTCTTTGGGAACCATCCTGGCCGACTGTATAATTACATGCGGGGGCGCTACCCGTTCCTGTTTTGAATTGACATCATAAATAATAGCGCCCTTCGTGGTACCTATCCAAACTTTGTGATCGGTATATAAGCTTGCGTTCTGGTTCGATTCCAGTATCAGTGATTTTGGGCTGCCATTGCCGGTAAGTGCAAACAGGTTCTTTTTCCTGTCGAATGATAATTTGTTGACACCCCTGCCCGTGCCGGCCCATATCACGCCATTTTCATCGGCTACCAGGCTGTAAATTGTATTTGAATTAAGGCCATCCTTTACGCCATAATTTTTCACTCTGCCGGTGGTGCGGTCCCAGGCAAATATGCCGCGGTCGTCGGTACCGAATACCAGGTAATTGCGGTATTTAAGTATGCAGAAAACCGCCGAGGTCTTCACTTCGTTCACAGCAAAGCCTTTTACTACTTCCTTATTTACGATAAGTGCGATACCATCATTAGTGCCCACCATCACCGAATCGCGCCCGAGGGTAGCGATAGCCGATGAAAAACGATAATAATTGGCTACATGAAACAATTGCCCTTTCTGGTAATAAAAACAACCGCCCGCCGTGGTTACCCATATCACGCCGCTGCTATCTTCGGCAATACCGTTGATGGCGTAATTTGAAACCTCTTTTATCTCTTTTACGGTTTTGTTGTCGTAGGTCCAAAGGCCTTCATGCGTACCTATCCACAAAGTGCCATTGCTATCACAATATAGTGCCTGTATCCGCATCAGGGCGGGCTCTTTTCCCGGCAGCTCTACCGGGTACAATTTTTTACCGTCATAGCGCATCAGCCCGCCTCCGTCGATACCTAACAGGACCCCGCCCTTTTTATCTTTGACGATACCCATCACCACTTCGTTAAAAGGCATGCCCTGCGACCTGTCAAACGTAATAAACCAGTCGCCCTCATATTTATAAAGCCCATTGCCCTGGGTGGCAAACCAAAGGTTATTATCAGCGTCGTTGTAAATATCGGAAACGGCGTTGTCCGACAACCCGTTCTGCGCGGTGAAATGTATCAGCTGGTGGTTCTCAAGGAAGTAAACTCCGCTGCTGGTTCCGATCCAGAAGTTGTTATTAACGTCCTGGGTTAAACATAACAAGTACGATTTAATGGATGATATCGCTTTACTTTCAAAAGGCATTAGTTCACCATCCTCTACAGTAAACAGCGTGGTATAAGTTTGCAGGTATATCTTGTGCTCAATTGCCCGGTCAAAAACTATTTTCGATACAACGAAGGATTTGTCGTCCGCAGGGTAATCAGTAATATTGGTCCATTTACCGCCATCAAGCAGGAAAAGACCTTTGCGGTAAACGGAGGCATACAATCGCCCCGTCTTATCAACCGCAATGGTGGTCAACAGCCTCCTGATAGTATCCTGTACCCAATGCTGTTGGGCTTTATCGCCGGCTATGCTGAACAGGCGTCCGCCGATAATGGCCCATACCTTCCCATTGCCATCCTGCACAATATTTCTGACCCGCTTGTTTTCCTGGTTGCCCGGCAGTTTGATAACGGTCATTTTCCTGCCGGTCATTCTGACGAGCCCGCTTTGCGTACCGAACCAAACATCGTTGTTCCTGGCAGAAAGAACCACGTTTACAAAATTTGTAGGCATACCGTTTTGCCGGGAAAAAGATATGAACTCCTTACCATCGAAGCGGCATGCGCCACCGAGCGTGGCTATCCAAAGCCGGTGCTGCTGATCGAGGGTAAGATCGTTCACCTGCGACTGGATGAGGCCATCCTGGATATCGTAATGGGTGAAGGTATATTTTTGAGCAAAGCAAACCGTATTCGCCAGGATAAAAGCGATCAGGCAAGACAGGCGCAGGACACCCGATGCTTTATCCCGGTAACAATTTCCCCTCAATATTTTTAACATGTATTGGTTTACGGCCCGTTTTTTTAAATCCAATATCAAATTACGTTTATTTAATGAACAAAAATGTCACCCTTTAAGGGTGATTCATCAGTTGATGCTGAACTAAGTAAGTTAAAATATCGCTAAAATTGCAAATGGAAAGATCGCACACCTATAATTTAACCATAACCTGGACAGGAAACCGGGGCACAGGCACCAGCGATTACCGCGCCTACGACCGAAACCACATCATCCGGGCTGAAAACAAGATCGAAATTCCTGGTTCATCCGACCCTGCGTTCCGTGGCGATAAAACGAGGTATAATCCCGAAGAGTTTTTGGTAAGTGCCTTATCTACCTGCCACATGTTGTCGTACCTTCATGTTTGCGTGATGAACGGCGTGGTGGTAACCGGTTATATTGACCATGCAACGGGCACCATGGCCGAAACGCCCGGTGGCGGCGGGCATTTTACCGAGGTAGTGCTGAACCCTGTAGTTACCGTAAAAGATGCCGCTATGGTAGCCAAAGCGAATGAATTGCATCACAAAGCGAGTCAACTGTGTTTTATTGCCAATTCGGTTAATTTTCCGGTAAAGCACACGCCGACTTGTGTAGTAGAGGGTGATTAAATATCCACTGGCTTCATCTTCGGCACCAAAAAGTGCATAATGCACCATGCCAGTAAATAAGCGCCACCACAAACAAAAAACATGATGTAATACGCTATCTCGATATGGTGTATGGCGCGGTAATACACGAACATATTTTTCTGCACGAATAACACCAAAAACACGCTGCCGACGGAACCAAACATCCCGCCAATACCCGTTACCGAACCGACAGTTCTTTTGGGGAACATATCCGACACGGTAGTGAAAATATTGGCGCTCCAGGCCTGGTGGGCAGACGCAGCCAAACCAATGATGATAACCGCCAGCCACATGTTAATGCTGCCCAGTATTTGGGCGAAGATAATAGGCACCACCGCGAAGGCATAAATGAGCATGGACGTTTTTCGCGCTTTGAACACCGGCCATTTTTTCTCGATCAGGCTTTTGGGCAGGTAACCTCCGTAGATACTGCCAACCGTGGCCATCAGGTAAACTAAGGCAACGGGTGCCGCAACGCCCGTCATTTTCAGTCCGTATTGGCTTTCCAAAAAGTCGGGCAGCCAGAAAAGATAGAACCACCAGATAGGATCGGTCAGGAATTTTCCGATAGAAAATGCCCAGGTCTGTTTGTAACTGAGCAGTTTGGCCCATGATATTTTTTGATTCAGCTTGTCGGCATTGGCTTTTTCATCCGCATCGCTGTTAATATAATCCAGTTCTGCTTGCGTAACACGCTTCTGGCGAGCCGGTATCTCATAAAGCCATAACCATAAAGCAAGCCAGACAAACCCGATCGAACCCGTGATAATGAATGCCCAGCGCCAGCCCCAGGCCACAGCAATAAACGGTACCGTAAGCGGGGCGACAATAGCGCCAACGCCTGCACCGGTATTGAATATACCTGTTGCTAGTGCCCTGTCCTTTTTAGGGAACCATTCGGCCACTGTTTTGATAGCTGCAGGGAAATTACCTGCTTCGCTTAAACCTAAAGCGAAACGTACTATCCCAAACCCCAAAGTGCTGTTTGCCAAAGCATGAAAAACCGCCGAAACGCTCCATAAAAAGGTGGAGAAAAAATAACCCATTTTCGTTCCCAGCTTATCTATCAATCGCCCGGCAAATAGCAACCCGATAGAGTAGGCCACCTTAAAGGCGATCTCGATATTGGCGTAGTCCCCGTCGTTCCAATGGAAATCCCTGGTCAGGTCCGACTTCAGCAGGCTGATAACGGCCCTGTCGAGGTAGTTGATCGTCGTAGCGAAGAAGATCAGTGCGCATATGACCCATCGGTAGTTCCCTGGTTTTTCATTCATAGCTGCCTGGATGATTGAACCAGTGCCAAAGCCGTTACCGTATCGGCGTATAACTGGTCGTACAATTTATTTTGCAATATCTGCCTGGTGATAAGTTTGCTGCCCATACCCACTGCGCAAACGCCTGCTTTAAACCAGCCGCTGATGTTCTCTTTATTCAACTCCACACCGCCGGTCGGCATAAACAATTGCCCCCTGAAAACATCCGTTACCGCCGATACAAAACCCGGCCCAAGTACATTGGCAGGGAATATTTTGATAAGAGCCGCGCCGTGTTCCTGCGCCAGGTGGATCTCGGTCGGCGTCATACAGCCGGGTATCCACAAACCGCCGTGCCGGTTGGCTACTTCGCCAACCTCGGGGTTAATGGTGGGGGCCACGATAAAATCAGCGCCTGCTTCAATGTATTTTATAGCATCTGCTTTGGTTTTTATGGTACCTATACCGAAATAGAAATCAGGCATCTCTTTATCGACCGCCGCTTTTAGCATTTTGAAATTTTCAAAAGCCTCCTTCGCGCGATTGGTATATTCCATTACCCGCACGCCTGCCTTATACAAAGTGCGCACGATCTGGAGACTAACTTCCCCATCCTCGTAAAAAAACAAGGGGAGCATACCCTGTTTGATAATGCTGCCGAGTACTGCCTGTTTATTTTTCATTTTTGCGTTGATTAAGTTGACTGAGTTGGATCAAGTTGATTGAGTTAGCCTTTAACTTAATAAACCTCCCGATAACTATCGGGACAACCCGATCAACCACCTAACTTTTTCATTATATCATTAACTGTTCTATTAGTAACATCACTCTCTATAAATAGCTTTTCAAACGCCGCCGCAGTGGCATACTCAAGCGTTTGTTCCGGGTCCCAATGCTGGTAAAACCCATATATCAAGCCTGCCATAAAGCAATCGCCACTGCCAACTTTATTGATGATATGTGATGCGCTGTATTCTTTTGAGCTGTAAAATTCGCCGCCGGTATAAAGCGCCGCATAATAGTCTACCTCACCTTCACTGTCAAACCGGAAGGTATTGGCAACAGCCTTACACCTGGGGTATTGTTTGATAATTTCCTCGGATGTTTTAAGCGCTTCCTTCAGGTAAATGCTTCGCTGTCCCGATTCATGTATATCCGGAGCAACACGGATGCCCAGCAAAGCTTCCACGGCCCAAACGTTGCCCATCACCAGGTCGCAGTATTGTACCAGCCGGGGCATAATCTCGGCTGCCCCCTTTCCATATTTCCAAAGTTTGGACCGGTAGTTCAGGTCGACCGAGATGGTAATGTTTTTTTGTGAGGCTATCCGCAAAGCCTCCTCGCAAACATCGGCAATATTATGGCTGATGGCGGGGCATATCGCACTGAAGTCGAACCAGCTTACCCCTTCAAATTCCTTCTCCCAATCGATCATACCGGGTTTCAGTTCCGAAAACGCAGAATGGGCACGGTCGTATATCAGGGCATCGTTCTTCAGGTCCTTTCCTTTCGTTAAAAAATACAGGCCTATCCGGCTACCCCGGTAGTTCACCGACATTTTGATACCCTGTTGCTCCACAAACCGGACGATCTGCCTGGCCATGCCATTATCCGGCAACGCAGTAACATACCTGGTCGGTACATCCCATAAAGCTAACGCAGTAGCCGCATTCAATTCGGCCCCTGCTATAAAAAACGGGAGCTGGTTATCCTTCAGCCACTGGCCCTCTTCATCAGGCGAGATGCGTAAAAGTAATTCGCCAAAGGTGAGTACCTTTCCCTTGGAATTCATTTTTAAAGGATCGTTCATCATTTAAAAATCAAAATAGTTTTTAGCGTTATGGTAGCAAATATCCAGTATGATCTTACCTGTCCAGGCTAAGTCGTTGGGTAGTTCGCCATTGTCTATATCTTCCCCGAACAGGTTACAAAGCAGCCGCCTGAAATACTCGTGCCGCGGGAACGACAGGAAGCTGCGGGAATCCGTCAGCATACCCACCATGCGGCTTAGCAGGCCCATGTTTGATAGCGCATTCAGCTGTTTGGTCATTCCATCCTTCTGATCCAAAAACCACCAGGCCGATCCAAACTGTATTTTTCCTGCCACCGACCCATCGTTAAAGTTGCCGATCATGGCTGCTATTACTTCGTTGTCGGCCGGGTTCAGGTTATAGATGATCGTCTTCGCCAATTGGTCAGTCGTGTCCAGTTTATTCAGGAATTTGGACAGCGCGCGCGCCTGGCTGAAATCGCCTATAGAATCCCAGCCGGTATCGGGACCAAGATTACTTAATGCCCGCGTATTGTTGTTTCGCAGGGCCCCAAGATGGAATTGCTGCACCCAGCCTTTTTCGTGATCCCACAGAGCAAAATTATACAGCATGGCCGACTTGAATTTTAATATTTCCAGCGGCATCAGCGTGTAATTGTGCCTGATTTTTTTGAAGATAGCTTTGATCTCAGCGTCGGTATAATCTTCGGCATATATCTGCTCAAGCCCGTGGTCGGACAGCTTGCAACCGTTAGCTGCAAAGTGGTCGTGCCGGACTTTCAAAGCATCCATGTAAGTATCAAAATCCTGGATCACTACGCCCGAAATGGCCTCCAGCCTGTCTATATAGCCATTTAATGTAAAAGTATCGTCCAAATTCATCGCCTTATCCGGACGGTAGGCCGGCAACACTTTTACCGCGTAGTTATCCTGTTTGATCCGTTGGTGATGTACCAGGTCATCCAGCGGATCGTCTGTTGTGCAAACAACCTCCACTTTCATTTTAGTGAGCAGGTTCTTTATAGAATAATCAGGCGATCGTAGTTTTGATGAGCATTCATCATACACTTGTTTGGCAGTATCCGGCGACAGCAATTTATCCACTCCAAAATACCGGCGAAGTTCGAGGTGTGTCCAATGGTACAACGGGTTTCTCAAAGTGTATGGTACGGTTTCGGCCCATTTCAAAAACTTTTCTTCATCGCTCGCCTTGCCGGTTATATAGCGTTCGTTAACTCCATTGGCGCGCATAGCACGCCATTTGTAATGATCACCGTAAAGCCAGGCATGGGTGAGGTTATTGAAATTTATGTCGGCAGCTATGTCATCAGGTGGCAAGTGGCAATGATAATCGATGATGGGCATATTGGCGGCATAGTCGTGGTACAGGCGCTGTGCCGTTTTGCCGTTCAATAAAAAATCATCATCCAAAAAAGCCTTCATGCTATTGGTATAAGGTGTTTTTGATGCCCATTTCCAAACCCCGCAACTCGGCGAGGCCCTTCAGACGACCTATTGCCGAATAGCCCGGGAACGTGTCGTAACTGAAGTCATCCAGCAATTTATGACCATGATCAGGCCGCATCGGAATGGCTATGTCTGTTCTTCCGTTTTCTTCCCTGCGCTTTTGTTCTTTCAAAACACTTTTCATAATAGCATACATATCCGAACTGCCTTCTAAATGGTTGTCCTCGTAAAAGCTGCCATCGGGTTCCCGTTTCACATTCCGCAGATGTAAAAAGTGAATATGTTCGCCTAATCTGTCTATCATACCCGGCAATTCATTGTCTCCGCGTGCACCCAGCGAACCTGTGCAAAACGTTAGTCCGTTGGACGGTGACGGGCAGGCATTGATCACATCCAGCAGATCCTCCTCTTTCGAAACCACCCTTGGTAAGCCCATGATAGGGAATGGCGGATCATCAGGGTGAATACACATTTTCACACCCAGTTTTTCGGCTTCGGGGATGATGGCTTCCAGGAACCAAGCCAAATTTTGCTTGAGCTGATCCGCATCAATGCCTTTATATTTTCCTAGGTGACCCTTAAACTGATCTATCGTCAGTACATCTTTAGTACCAGGCAAACCAGCCATGATATTATTGACGAGCCGTTGTTTTTGCTCTGCTCCCAGGCTATCAAGGTATTCTTTGGCATTGGCCTGTTGCTGACGGTCAAACTCGCGGTAAGCGCCTTCGCGTTCCAAAATATACAGGTCGAAAGCAGCCAGCGCAGGCGCATGAAAACGCAGGGCCGATGCACCGTTAGGCAGACGGAAATCAATATCCGTTCGCGTCCAGTCGAGCACCGGCATAAAATTATAACAAACGATATTGATGCCGGCCTTCGATAAATTTTTTAATGTGGCAATATAATTCTCCGCGTATTTTTCACGGTCGGGACTGGCAGTTTTGATGCTTTCGTGAATGTTCACGCTCTCCACTACTGACCATCTTAATCCCGCCGACTGGACGACATTTTTCCTCTTTTCAATTTCCTCTGTACTCCAAACTTCGCCGCTGGGTATGTGGTGCAGCGCGGTAACAATCCCCGTGGCGCCGGCTTGCGTAATGGCTTTTAGTGTGACCGGGTCAGACGGTCCGTACCAGCGAAAAGTTTGTTCGAGGTTACTGAACATGGGCAGATAGATGGTTTATAAATTCAAAAGCCTAATATAGAGAGACAAGCGCCAAGAGACAAGAGGCAGGGCAATTAAATGTCTTGTGTTCCACCATTAATAATAAAAGCGCCCCGGAAAACCGGGACGCCGCATATAGAACTGATCGATTAAAGTGCTTACCAAAACATGGTGTAAAGGGCAGTCAAAATACCCCCGATGATCAATGCGCCAACCGCAAAGCCATTTGATACTTTGAACATGCTTGTATCAACCTCCAATGCATGTGTTTTATCGCCTTTAGGATTCTCTTTGATCGAAATGAAATACATGCCGATAATACAAATAACAAATACGATGGCCATCCGGTCGAGGAACGGTATTTCATATAATTTTGTCGCCCCATCCGATTGCAACACGAGGGTTGAGAAACCAATGCCCTTCAGAAATGCCAGGTTGACGAATTTCGGAAGCACTTTCAATATCACCGACATGATGAAACCACCAATGGTAGCGAACATGGCTGCGCTTGAAGTGGTCTTTTTCCAGAAAAAGCCAAGCAGGAACATCGCAAATATCCCGGGCGAAACAAAACCAGTGTATTCCTGTATAAACTGGAACCCCCCTTTCTTGTCTATTCCCATAAATGGCGCAATTATACAACCAAGTATCATTGCTACCACTACCGCGATTTTGCCTATTGTTACCATTTGTTTATCTGTTGCGTCCTTTTTAATTGCCTTTTTATAGATATCCATTGTAAAAATGGTGGCTATACTATTTACTTTTCCGGCAAGCGACGCAACCACGGCAGCAGTTAATGCTGCAAAAGAAAGGCCTTTGAACCAAGGCGGTAAAAGATTGAGCAAAGAAGGATAAGCATTATCCGGGTTCAACTCGCCATTTACCATCATTTGAGAATGAAACACATTTTGCTTGTATAAGATAAATGCAGCAATACCAGGCAATACCACAATAACAGGCATCAACAACTTTAAGAAAGCTGCAAATAAGATGCCGGTACGAGCTGTTTTGAGATCGGCCCCTAGTGCGCGCTGCGTGATATATTGGTTACATCCCCAATAGTTGAGATTGGTTATCCATAAGCCGCCGATCAATACACTTAATCCCGGCAAGTCGGAGTAATGCTCGTTGTCTTTATGGAATATCATTTGAAAATGGTCCTCTGCGTGAGATTTCATAAGGCTCAAACCATTCAGAAAGCCCGGGCTTCCAAAATGTTTGGCCACTTCGTTAACCGCGATATAGGTAGTTACAAGGCCTCCGAGTATCAGAAAAAATACCTGTATAACGTCGGTATAGCCGATAACTTTCATACCCCCGAGTGTGATGATTACCGCAAAAACAGCCAGGAATATGACGCAGGTTGTCATGCTGATACCCGAAATACCATGAACAGCTATTGCGCCAAGGTACAGGATGGAGGTAAGGTTTACGATAATGTACAGCAAGAGCCAGAAAATAGCCATTATCATAGCTACATTACCGTTATACCGCTGGTTAAGGAACTGCGGCATGGTGAATATCTTATTTTTAAGATAAACGGGGATAAAGAACACGGCCACTATGACGAGCGTTGCCGCGGCCATCCACTCATAACAGGATATTGCCAGACCCATCGAAAAACCCGATCCGCTCATACCTACCATTTGCTCGGCAGAAATGTTTGACGCTATCAGCGATGCGCCAATGGCCCACCAGGTTAGGGTACCCTGGGCCAAAAAATAGCCCTGCGAACTGACATCTAAATTGTGTTTACGCCTGTATACCCAGTAGCCGTATGAGGCCACAATGATAAAGTATATGACGAATACGGTCCAGTCGCCATTTGATAATGTATGCATGTTGTTGTTTTAGGTTTATATATGTTGGTTTGACAATTATAGATTATCTTTTTTATATTATCAACAGGAAGGGAT
Organism: Mucilaginibacter ginsenosidivorans; assembly: GCF_007971025.1. Taxonomy (NCBI): domain Bacteria; kingdom Pseudomonadati; phylum Bacteroidota; class Sphingobacteriia; order Sphingobacteriales; family Sphingobacteriaceae; genus Mucilaginibacter; species Mucilaginibacter ginsenosidivorans. Next base: position 985,027 of record NZ_CP042436.1, read on the forward strand.
GTCTAATATAAACTATTTTTTAATTGACAATAGCTACATCACTGAAATGAATGAGCAACAAGTAATCGATCCTAAAAATAGTAGGTAAGACATTGTTTAAAAGCATTTTATTGTTTTTAACTTGGTGCTGAAATTTTGAACCAAAAATTTAAAGCCATGCCTAAATACGTGATCGAACGGGAAATTCCCGGTGCAGGTAAGTTAACTGCGGAACAATTAAAAGGTATTTCACAAACTTCGTGCGGTGTATTGAGCAATATGGGCCCGCAGATACAGTGGGTGCAAAGCTATGTAACAGGCGATAAAATCTATTGCGTTTACATTGCACCAAATGAGGATATGGTGCGCGAACATGCCAAACAGGGCGGTTTCCCGGCTAATTCGGTAAGCGAAGTAACGGCCGTTATTGACCCCACCACAGCCGAATAATACGATATGAGTTCTCCTGTTGTTGCTGCCCCTTCGGGCAGTTTAACCACGGACATTCGTGGTATTTGGTGGTTGTTGACCCGTCAGGATTGGACCAAAGACGGCCAAAAACGGATCGACCCGACTTTAGGCGCAGAGCCGTTTGGCATTTTATCCTATTCAGGTACCCATTTTGCCGCGCAGTTTATGAAGCGCGACCGGACGGAAGATGCCGGTGAACAAGTATTTTATTCGGGCCAGAATAATACCAGCGCGGTTGGGGGCTACGATGCCTATTTCGGAACCTATGAAGTAGACGAACAAACCGGCAAAGTAGCGCATACGCTCATCGGCTCCATTACGCCATCCAATATCGGCATGACCGTTTCGCGTGATATGCGTGCCGAAGGCGATAAGCTTGTCATCCAATTGGAAACTACAAGGCCCGACGGTGAACCTATTACCCGCACGCTTACCTGGAAGCGGTTGAGCTGATGCAGGTTTCATTTCGGCACATTGCCGATGTTTACCAGCTTGCGCCCCTTGATAAGCAATTTCATCCGGCCGCGTTTGAGCGAGATTTGTGTGTTGGGCGTTTCATTTTCGTCGATGTGATTCTTATAAGCTGTCAGTATTCCCTGGTAAGTTAGTATCCCGATGACCTTGCTTCCATTTGTTGAGATCACAGGCAAAGCGTCCCTGCCATGTTTTGCCATTGTTTCAACAGCCATGCGTAAAGTATCATCGTTTTTCAAAAATACACGAACATCGATCATGGCCGATTTTAGTAAATCGGTTCCTTCGTTATTAAGCACGTATAACGCAGATGTTTTGAGGATACCTGCATAGGATCCGTCTTTACCGACAGTAATATAATGATCATCGTGCTCCTTGTTTTCTGTAAGCCACTCTTTCACTTCGGTTATTGTGTTTTCGGAACTTATTATCACATCGTTTTCTGTCATTACTTGCGCTACAGTCATTTTTTTCAAAATGTCCGGCTCGTACGAATCCGGGGTGAAGACGCCGCGCCTTGCGATCTTCTCCGTCATAATGGTATTTTCCATCATGAAAAAAGAGATGAGATACGATGCTGTGCAAGCGCCCAATAACGGCAGTAAAGCACGTGACTGCATGGTGGCCTCAAGCGCAAATGTGATGCTGGTTAGGTAAGCTCTTGAAGCGCCGGCAAACATAGACGACATGCCGATAAGCGCCGCCATTGGAATACTAACTCCTGCTCCTGGGAACAGATCATTAACCACCATGCCCATAATGGCACCGGTTGCCCCGCCGATCGTTAGCAGGGGGGCCAATGTTCCTCCGGATGTGCCGCTACCTAAAGCAATGGCCCAGGAAAGAAATTTTAGAAAACACAAATTCAGCACAAGGTATAAAGGTACCTTACCGGCAAGCAGCGAGGTTATATTATCATACCCAACGCCTAAGGTATGGGGTGCAAAATAACCCACCACTCCGACAGCTAAACCACCCAGCGCTGGCCACCACATCCAATGGATGGGTAATTTTTCGAAAACATCCTCTATCCAGTAAACGGTTTTGGTAAGACCCATGGCCAGGAAACCAACAACAACACCCATCACGCTGTAAATGGCCAGGGCGGTATTGGAAGGGGCAGCAACATTGGGCATTGGGAAAACCGGGCCCGATTCAAACAACAGATGATGTCCTGCTGCCCCGGTTATGCAGGCAAGAGCTACAGGCAAAATGGCCCTGGGAGAAAATTCGAACAATAACAACTCGATAGCCAGGAAAACAGCAGCAATGGGCGTACCGAATATGGCGGCCATACCAGCCGTGGCCCCCGCCGCCAGGATGATCTTGCGTTCGTTAGAGGTAATCTTAAATAGTTGCCCCAATGTTGACCCCAGCGCGCCGCCCGTGGCAATGATAGGCCCTTCCGCCCCAAAGGGTCCCCCGGTGCCAATGGCTATGGCCGAGGATATGGGTTTCAAAAAAGTGATGGCAGGTTTTATTTTACTTTGATTTACCAGTATCTGCTCCATTGCTTCGGGTATGCCGTGACCACGGATCGCCTTGGAACCATAAAGGGCCATAAGCCCAACAACAATACCACCGGCAGCGGGGATAAGGATAACCCAAAGCCCTATATGATTGTCAGACGGACTATGAAATTTAAGGGAGAAGGTTCCGTAGAAGGCAATGTTAGTAACCATATAGATAAGAGAAACCAAAAATTTAGCGATGAGGCTGATGGCAACTGCGACACCAACACATAAAGCCGATATGCTGATGAGGCGTTTTTTAAGGACGAAGCTTTTCTTCAGGTCTTCCTTGCTTTCAGGCAATGCATTAAGAATAGGCGAGATAGGTATGCCTTTAGTATGATTGGTTATCTTCATAGTTTTGTTTGCGGCCCGGCTTACCGACCCGACTGACGGAGAAATTCAACTGATAAAATGTGCTGCAAAGGTAGTCATCAATTAATTCGGAAACAATAATAATTTTACAAAAAACCTTGCTTATTTGGCATAAAAATATTTAATTTCATATTAAATTTGATTTATTATGTTGTATTAACAAGGTTAAAAATTTAAGCCATGGATATAGTACATAGAATTGAAACCTGGGGCGACGGACATCACCCGAGGTTTTTTGACGCCGTTCGTATTGCTTTAGGCATTTTCCTGATGATGAAGGGCATCGCATTTATGCAAAACATTTCCGATCTTCAATACATTATGGAAAACCAGGCGGATATATCCCTTCCGCCGGCAATATTGATCGCTGTGGTGTATTATGCTGCTTTTATACATATGGCAGGCGGTACATTGATCGCTTTGGGTATTTTTACCCGCCTCTCGTGCGTATTGCAATTGCCCGTGGTTTTTGGTGCGGTGTTTTTCGTGAATTTATTACTGTCGCCGGTCAACACCGAATTGTGGGCGTCCATCGTGTGCCTGGCACTGCTGATAGTGTTCATGATCATTGGCTCGGGGAAGGCATCCCTTGAAAATTTTTTTAAGACGATCCGCAATTAATTTCAGGAAGTTTCGTAGTTATCATCTGTTAAAACATAATATTGCATCTGTACTGAATATGAAAAATAACCAACACGGGTGCGATTTGAACAGTTGTATGATCTGCCGGCTTTGTCTGAAAGACTGGCTACCGGCGATTGAGGCTAATAAACAAAACTTCTATATCAAAAAAGGGCAGCAAATATTTCGCGAGGGGGACCCTGTGAAAGGCATGTATTTCATTTATTCGGGCACGGTTAAGGTCCACAAAAAATGGGATAAGGAAAAAGAGCTTATCATCCGCTTTGCCAAAAAAGGAGATATACTGGGACACATGGGTTTAGGCGACGAAGCTATTTACCCGGTTACTACAACAGCGCTTGAACCCACCATTGTTTGTTATGTCAAAATGGATTTCTTTGAATCGACATTGAAGGTAAACAACGAACTTACTTACAGGCTGATGCGGTTTTTTGCCGGTGGATTGCAGGATTCGGAAAAACGCATGCGCAACCTGGTTCATATGCCGGTTAAAGGCAGGATAGCGCAATCTTTGATCGCCCTAAAAACCCAGTTTGGTATAAATGATGAGGGCGCTATCAATATTGAATTAACCCGCCAGGATCTTTCCTCTTTTGCAGGCGCGTCGTATGAAACGCTGTTTAAAGTGATAAACGAATTAGTGGATGAAAAGATCGCTGAGGTTTCGGGGAAAAGCATACGCATTTTGGATGAACCTGCGTTGAAACTACTGACAAGGGTAGCCGATATGTAAAATAAATACCTTATTGGCATTTTAAAGCAATATTTTGGAAGCAAGGTATTTTCAGCAATATTTTCGGGTAAATTAGTTGCATGAATAATGTGACCAGGGTCATGATCAGTGAACCAGCTTATAAGGCAGCCCGCTCTGTTTCCGGCGCTATTGAAAAGCATTTTGAAGAACAATTGAGCGCCGCGGCGTTGCGCGGCGAAACCAACCTGGCGCCTGCTCCGCAAAGCCGCTCTATAGCAGCAATTATTGATACCGCTTTCTGGACCAGCCTGCGGAAGGAAGAAGGCCGTTCGCCAAAAATATCGCTGGCGTTCCTGTTACCCGAACAGTCGGAGCAACCGCTGGTGTTTGAAAAACGCCTTCGGCTTACGCCGGAAATACTAACAAAGCTTGCCCCGGCAGTTGAGCGTTCAGGTATCCATTTGGGCGTTTGGCAGGAAGAAGATGACCTTTATATATGGGGAACAACGCATACCATTCCAGGTTTTTGTTTTGTGCTGGAAGTGATTGAGCCGGGGTTGCTTGTCATCAAGCATCGCCGTGTCGACGGTTTTGGCAAATATGTGAACGTGGCCGTACTGAAAGGCGACGAGGTAAAGATCATTGATGAAGGTGCGATCAATTACCCGGATTGCCCGGCCCTGCTAAGTTCTCTGCTTGGTTTTAGTGCGCAAACGTCGTGGAGCAACCCGGTGAACATTCATGTGCAATTGGCTGTTTCGATGCGAGCGCACGGGCACGGGGGCTTACTGCTCATCGTACCTTCCGATAGCGATAAATGGCGCGAATCCATTATCGACCCGATATCTTACGCAATCAGCCCATCCTTTATGGGGCTGGCAAACCTGATGAAGCAAGATGTTGATAAAAAAAGCCTCGCTTTGTGGCTCGACGAACTTGCACGCGAAATAGATTGTGTTGCAGGACTAACCGCTGTCGACGGGGCCACCATCATCAACGACCGGAACGAGTTGTTGGCGTTCGGCGCCAAAATAACAAGACCATACGGCAGTGAAACCGTAAAAGAAATTATGGTTACCGAACCCATCGTCGACAGCGAGGCGCAAATCATTGCACCCGGGCAGGATGGCGGTACGCGGCATTTTGCTGCGGCCCAATTTGTTTACGATCAGAGGGATGCCTTTGCATTGGTTGCCTCGCAGGATGGCCGTTTCACTATTTTCTCCTGGTCGCCATGCGACGAAATTGTGCATGCGCATAGGGTAGATACGCTGCTGATGTGAACACGATTACCGGATTTTATTGATAGGCAGGATTCGGACCGCCAAACTAAAAGCAAGCCTACTTTTGAACCGGGATTTGTTTAATAAGCCACCGCGCCACATCACTCGCAGCTTTATCATTATCATAATCTTTGGGCAGCCTTCCGTTGGTATATTCATTGTATAACCAAGGGTCGCCAACTGCCATTACCACGCCTTTGCCGTAATAAGCCACCGCGATGATGTCCGCGTCGCCATCTTTAAGCATTGTCTCCGCAGGCCTGGTGAGCGTGAGCGAACAAATATCCTTCATATATATTTTCCTGGCAGTTTTCAGTATGGGGTTATCGATAATAAGAAAGGTGCCGTTCAGGAAATGTTTATCGTCGACCACGTGGTTAAGCAGGTCGTCATTGAAATGAATTCCGAATTTTGCTGCCAGCGTGTTGAAATGTTTCAGTTCGACATTAGCGCTGTCGTTTGCCATCATCAGCAATACGCCGCCTTGCTTTACCCATTCGGATATCACTTTTACATCCCTCGAATCTATGTATTTGGGTTTCGGGCTTTCCTTTTTGGTGTCGGGATCGACTATGATATAAATGTCCGCCTGTTTCAAGTTTTCGGCCGTTGGCTCGTCATACAAAGTATTTAACTGTGCGCCTGCTTTTTTAAAGGCATCGCCGAAAGTGGAAAAACCGCCATTGTCTGTTTCTTCCCATTTGTAGTGGGTTGAGATCAATTTACCCGAAGAATCTTTGATATGCTCATCGTTAAAATAGGAATCGAGCAGCACACGCGCCTGGCCGTAACCGGACAGAGAAGCCACAAGTAAAATCAGGCTTAGTGCAGAACTAATTACTTTTTTCATGGTTAGATTTTGGAGGGGCAATTTATTCAAAGATGAACGTTTTTTTATTTATTTTGAGCCGTCTTATGAAAAGAACGCCTTACCTGCTGCTGGCCCTTACCCTGGTACTCCATATTTCATGCAAAAGATATACCCGCCACGGCCTTCCGTTTGCCGACGTAAAGGGTATTGAGTATACCGAGGTGCGCCGGATATTCGACAACGGGCAGGTGTTCGACAAGCAGGGTTACCAGCTGGAGCCCGTGTGGAAGTTCCATTTTATTTCGGATGATTCGGTGCAGGTATTCAGCCCAAAAAAACAAAAGTACTACGGCTTCCACGTATATTATGATCACGACCTGATCTTTAACATGATCGACTCGTGGCTGCAGCTGCTGAAAATGACGCCGGACAGCATCGTGTTCAGGTCGTTACGGGTAAACGAGAAGCGGGAGATATTACTGGATGACGAAGGGTCGAAAGTGTATATGACGTTTTATTCCGACAAATACCTAAAAACCAAATCGGCCCAAACCATTAAACAGATGGGTTTACCCACGCGTAAGGATACAGCATTTATCAGCGAGCGGTCAAAACTTGCCAATACGATTATGGACAGTGCTTTCTCGGCCCGGCAACCAGTGGTGCTGAAGAGCAACAGTCCATATGTAACCGCCGAGCGGCTGGTAAAACCGGACGACCCGCTGAGCGACATGGACCCATCCGAGGATTATTTGTACCCCGAGTATAATATTACCGTGCATCATGCTTATGAAGATTTTGCATATTCCTTCTCCGCCTTCGTGGACGCGCAGGGGGTGATACATTTCCGAAAATCGACTATTTTTTCTTATCCTGAGTTTGAAAAATCTAATACTCAAGCCATTAAAGCTTTACTTAGTGGTTATGTTGCGCGGTATGTTAATGTAACGCCGGGAAGCACTTTGGGCATACCGCACACCAGCGTAGTGCTGATCAACCTGACCGGCAAAAAACAATAGCCGTTAGTTGTACGATTCGATCAAAGCAAAACGGTCGATCGATATTTCCCTATAACGGATAATTTTTTGTAATGCTTCCTTCGTGATCGGCTTCATGATAAAGGCCTTTACGAAATCATACTCCTCCAGGTGTTGCAAATCGGCAGGGTATTTTGTCGCTGAAAGGATATACACGTCGATAGGTTTGGCCAACCGCGGGTAAAGCGACCTAAGCTGGTCCAAGAATTCCCATGCATCAAAACCGGGCTGGTAAGCTATGTCAAGCAAAATGATATCGGGCAGGCTCCGCTCGTCCGAATAGTTTTGGGATAGCTGGTCCATTATCCTTGAACCGGACCCCGTGCATCTTATCTCAACCGGGGAACCGAAACGAGAGAGCAGCTTTCTTAAAATAAAGTGGTCGAGCTGGCAGTCGTCAATGTAGGTTAGCTTATTCATACTAATAGGTGTTTGGTATACCCAAAAGTATATAAGCCGGGTAAGCCGGGCATCAGGGATACTACGGAATCGGCTGCGTATTTACACGGGTTCTGCAGGGTGTTTTCACCGCAAAACTATTGCGTAGTAAGTGTGATGAACGAGCGCTGATCGGCCTTAAACTCACATTCGCCATTGCTTATCTTCACTGAACCTTTTTGCTTCATGTCCGATTTAATGTTGGTGACGTATAGATTCAGTTTATTTACCCCCGCAGGCAGACCTGTCAAATGAACTTTCCGTGTGGTGCCGTTGTTGACAATATGGACGGTATAGACGTGTTTTGCATTATCGCCCAATGCCGCGCAGGAAATATCGGCGACATCGCTGGTGATAGGCATAAATCTTAGGTCCTTAGGGGTCGATGCCAGTTGTTTCAAATTCCAGAAGCGTTGCGTAGGCTCAAGCGGACCGTTATCGCCAAAAATGCCACCACCTTTCAGCGGCGAATAATCGGACGTTAGCTGCCATTGCAAAATAGATATGGGCTGACAGATGGCGAGCAGCCGGGTATACAGGTTGACCTCTTCCAGGGCATAAGACTGCTCCAGGAAATATTGCGGATAGCCCCACGCCGCCGCATCGATACTACCTTCGCCTACCAGCAAAGGCAGGTTGGTTTGTTTGGCCGCATCGGCCCATTTTTGCAGGATTGGCGTGTCCCAACCGCGCCACGAATGGAAGGAGACCATGCCTATGTAGGGTTTAGCCTGCGGATCGTTCATGGCCGGGTAGATGAAACTGTAGGTTGTGGCATCCGAATTATCGCCGAGCAGCAACTTAGTTGTTAATCCATGCGACGCAAAATAAGCGCCGAGGCCCTTGATCAGTTCATCATGTTCTTCTGCGGTTTGGCGGACGTTAATACCCAGGTCCGATTCGTTAAAAGAGAAATCGGCGACATCAACACCGTAATGTGCTTTGAGGTAAAGAATATAATCGGTTATCGACTGGTATATTTTGGTCATGCTTGATCTTTTCAACGGATTACCCCAGATGCCCTCGGGCGAACGGCCCATGTTTAGCTTACCCTCAACCGCCCAGGCGGGCGGGAACCACGCGGTAACGATTACCGGGATATTCATTTGGCTAAGCCTTTGCGCCATTTCCATAGCCCGCTTTACGCGGATGTTGAGTTTAGACGTATCGGTTTTTGTGGGATCGACCGTCGAATCGGGCTGCCAGCTTATCCAGGGCATTTCGACCCTGCCCCAGGCTACCCGCAGGTTTTTGAGGCAATAATCGATCACTTCTGGATCATGGGCAGGGTTCTGGATGCGGAAATTTCCGCCCAGCCCATCGAACACCCTTCCCGGGGCCGATGCGTCCAGTTTCATTTCGGCAGGCGAATCGTCTATCAAACCGGAGACCTTTATCTCGTATGTTCTTTGAAAAACGACGCCTTTGCCGATCTTACCTGAACAAATGGGAAAATATAAACTGATATTTTTCTGCTTTTCGTCAATTCGGAAAATTATGGTCGATATCGTATCCTGTTGTATCCGGATATCCTGCGATGCAGCCATAAAACTTGCTTCCTCCAGGTCGTGCTGCAAATGCATGCCGGGCGCTCCCAAACCAGTCTGGCTGAATTGATGTTCGGGCTGGTTGCTTAACTTTATTGCCCCGTCGTTGTAAGCAACCGGCAGGGTCACATTAAAATAAACACCGTCGAGGGTGGTGTCCTGCGCCGAAAAGCATTTGATAGTTATTCTTGCTTTTCCTTTACCTATATCCTTTACCGTCTCAGTAAAATGAATACTGTCAATTTTGGTGGTAACTACCTGCTCGTCGCCGTTGCGAATAAATTGGGGTTGCTGCAACTCCTTGCCTGTAAAGTAAACTTTCTTCCAGTTATTGCCGGATACGACTAAACGGGTATCGAACGCCATTAACTGGCCCTTAATACGAATACCGCTTAGGTTGCCGTAAGGCATCAGTTCCGCCTGGGCGAACACATGTTGTAAAGGCAGCAGCAAAATACAGGCTATAATCCCTGTGTTGATAAAATAGCCTACTGTCTTATTGCCTTTGCCAAACATATCCGGATGTTAGTCTACAGTAATCGTTTCAGTCTCTTTGATATCCCTCGATGACGACCCGGCGAGTAGTTTATATTTGCCCGGCTCTACTACCCATTTACTGGTATTAACATCATAATAAGCCAGATCCTTAACCGGTATGCTTACGGTTACGCTGGCAGTTTGCCCGGCGGGGATCAATACCTTTTTGAAGGCCTTCAACTCTTTGTCGGCACGTTCTACTACCGAACCGTCTTTGCTTACATACAATTGAACGGTTTCCTTACCTGCATATTTTCCTGTATTTTTTATGGTAACCGTGGCGGTGATATTTTCCCCGGTTTTATAAGTTTTTTTGGCTGTTTTTAAGCCTGAATATTTATAATCGGTGTAAGAAAGGCCGTAGCCAAAGCAGTAAAGCGGTTCTATCTTTTTAGTGTCGAACCAACGGTAGCCTACTAATATTCCTTCTTTGTAATCCACCTGCAGGTTTTCGCCGGGATAGGCATCCAATGCATGAGCCGGCGAGTCTTTCAGTTCAGCAGGGAAAGTGAAAGGCAGCCTGCCCGAAGGGTTTATTTTGCCCAGCAACACGTCGGCTAATGCGTTGCCATTTTCCGACCCGTTGTACCACGACCATACGATGGTGTGATTGTTTTGCTTGATCTTGCCGATATCATACGGCGCGCCACCGATAACCACCACAATGGTATTCGGGTTTGCTACGGTTACTGCGTCAACCAGTGTTTGTTCGCCGAAAGGGAGGCTGAGGTCCTTGCGGTCGCTACCCTCGCTTTCATAATCGCGGTTACCGCCTATGAACAGGATAGCCATATCCGTTTTCTTTGCCAGGTCGGCAGCTTCCGCAACCATGGCTGAGTCGGCAGGTTTGGTGGGTGCATTCACACTGGCGCCATGCTGCCGGTAAACTCCTGAATATCCCTGCGCGAATTTGATATCCACCGTTTTGCCCAGCCTGTTTTGTAAACCGGCCAGCGGGGTTACCTCGTACTTCGCCTTTACACCCGCCCCAAAACCGCCAAGGTGGAAGGTATGCGTGGCATTGTCGCCTATTATCGCTATACTTTTAATCCCCGATGTATTCAGCGGGAGCAGATGCTTATCGTTTTTAAGCAGCACGATGGATTCGGCGGCTATGTCATATACAGTTTTACTGTGGGCCGGAGTGTTCATTTTTCCAGCGGGTGGGTTAGCGCTCATGGCCGTGTGATACAGTACCCACAAAATACGGTGCACCTTTTCGTCTATCACCTTCGTGCTTACTTTACCTGCCTTAACTGAATCGAGCAGTTTGGTGGCAAAAAAGTACTTGTCATACTTCGGGCCCGAACCCATCTCCAAATCGAGGCCATTATTAGCTGCCGCAACGGTGCTGTGTGTGCCGCCCCAGTCGCTGATAACAATGCCCTTAAATTTCCATTCGCCTTTTAAAACTTTGTTCAGCAGGTAATCATTCTCTGAACAGTAAACGCCGCGTAACTTGTTGTAAGCCGACATGATGGTCCAGGCATTGCCTTCCGTAATAGAAGCTTTGAATGCCGGCAGGTATATCTCCCGCAAAGTGCGCTCGTCCACATTAACGTTCACACGGCCGCGCTCAACTTCCTGGTTGTTCACAACGAAGTGTTTTACGCATGCAGCTATGTTCTGGCTTTGTATGCCTTTTACGGCCTGTACCGCTAAACGTGAGTTAAGGAAAGGATCTTCGGAATAGTACTCGTAGGTGCGGCCGCACAAAGGTGTGCGGGCAATATTGAATGCCGGGGCAAGCATGATGTATTTTTTTCGCGCCCTTGCTTCCTCGCCCATGTCATGGCCAAAGCGGTAGGCCAGGTCGGGGTTCCAGGTTGCGGCTAATGCGGACCCGTTTGGAAAAAAAGTAGCCGAATCGGTGGTCAGATTGGCCGAGCCCCAGCCTTCCTTCACGTCTTCGCGAACGCCAAGCGGACCGTCATCGGTCATTAGCCCGCTTATGCCTAAACGTTCGACACCCGTGGTGCTGAAAATACCGTTGGCATGCAGCATGCCTATCTTTTCTTCGAGCGTAAGCTTTTTGACGATGGCATCTATTTTAGCGTCCAGCGCTTGCTGACTTTTTCCTTTGGTTTGCGCCAAAACGATAGTTGGGGCCGATAAAAATGTGATCAATACTAAACTGATTAAAATCCTGGTTCTCATGATGGGTATGGTTTAGAATAAATTGGTTATGTTATTCTGCCGGATAGTGTAAAGCGGACACAATTTACTGCTAATTTATCTAAAAAAGAGATGATGTTAAGATAATACAATTATTTGTTAAATAACCGCTGAGTGGTACCCGGAAAGTTGCGGTTATTAAAACCTGATAAGCACCCTGAAAATATTGGACGAAGTATCCTTGTCCCAGGTGTAGGTAAATTCATCGGCCGAGCGGGTAATGATGAGGATGCCAAAGTGTTCCATTACCTGTTCAAAGGAAAGGAAGTCATCGAGCGAGCCTTCTTCGCTGGCAAAGCGGATATAGTTTTCGCTTTCCCAAACGGCATACAGCGAGTTTAAGGGATCGGCGCTGATGAGTTTGCGGTTCTCGGTGGTTTGCCGGGCGTTAACCAGGTAAAGCGGCGCGCCGTTGTCGGTTTTGGAAATAACGAGCCCGCCCTTGTCAGCCTCAACATCAAAACGGGTATGGTGTTCGCCCGCATGTTTGATGCCGTTGGTCAGGAGCTCGGTGATGATCACTTTGCTCCTGAATAAAATATCTTCCCGGTCGACCTGCGCAGGGATACGGCTGGTTATATAACCGAGCATATATTCAAGCGAGCTGACCAGTTTTTCAACGCTGTTATCAAAATCGAATACCATTCTTTCAGCGCTGGTTTGCATCAGAACTTGTTTACAGCAAACTGCGCCTCTTCGGCATAGTTGTATATCTTGAACACCTTATCAAGGCGGATCAGCTTGATCAGGTCGCGAATGTCGTTGCGCAGCCCGGTCAAAACAATATCCAGTTTCAAGCTGATAGCGTATTTAAGCGCGCTTACCAGGGCACCTAAAAAAGCGCTATCCACATATTTCAGTTCCTGCAGGTCGAGGATGATTATTTTTTTGTGCTGATCAAGCAGGCTCACCAATTCTGCTTTAAACTGGTCGGAATTACTCAGGTTGGCCTCGGTGATGGTGACATCAGCGATGACGAATTTCGGGCCTTCTTTACTTACTTGGATCATAATGTATTATTGTTTATTGATATTAATTATACTGCAATCATCAACCAGGGCCGGTGATAAATTTTGCAACAAGTGCTGCCTTATTTGTTTGAACGTCATTTTGTCTTCGATCATGTTCAGCAATTTATCCTTAAATAAATTGTAATCGCTTTTTTTCTCCCCGTTCTCCTCATAATCTATCAGGCCATCCGTAAAGATAAAGAATTGGTCGCCAGGTTTTAGCTGAACACGCCGTTCGGTGTAACCGCCGTCGGGGAATAAGCCGAGCAACAGGCCGTCAGAGTCAACCTGGGTTATCTCACCGGTTTCAGCTTTATAAAGCAAAGCAGGCAGGTCGCCGGCGCCCGAGTAGGTAATTACCTGTTCCTGTTTATCCACCATGACCAACGACATGGTCGACAAAATATCTTTCAGCGCATCGTCATAACAGATAACGCTGTTTACTTTTTGCAATATTTCGGCGGTCGAAAAGTCACGGTTCATTATACCAAACCGGATAGCCGCGCGTATATAACTCAGGAAGCTGAAGGTAAAGAACCAGGCCACCCATTTTTTGCCCATCACATCGCCAAGCACAATATAACTGTAGCGGTCGTCAACCTCGATGAAATCGATAAAGTCGCCGCCCGGTACATCCTGGTAAGCCTGGTGCCAGAAATCGACATCGAAACCCTGGACGACCGGCGCCACTTTGGGTACGGTGCGGATATTTAATGCCAGTGCTGCCTTCTTTATTTCGAGAACTGATAACTCGCGTTGTTTCTGTACAGTGTCGATCAGGTTGGTGATCTTGGACACGATCACGTTTACAGGCGTTTCCTTCACCACGTAATCCACCGCCTGCAGGTCGAGGCCCTCAGACATCAGGTCCTTGTCGGTGATGTAACTCAGGAAGACGAAAGGGATATCCTTAAAATCGGAATGATTGATCAGCACCTTCCTGAACTCGATGCCGTTCATTTCGGGCATTTCGTAGTCCGAAAGGATGGCGTCGGGAATATTGAGGTTCAGGTAATCGATGGCCTCGCATGCCGACGGGCAGGACGCGCATTCAAAACCTGCCTTTGTGAAAGCGTGTGTTAGTATTTTTAGGAATAATGGATTGTCATCAACCAGTAATACCTTTTTTGCATTTGGGCTCGACATATTATTCCTTTCGTGCGGATATTATAGCGCGAACCTGACTGCGATGTAAGCACCTGCTATCAACATACCCGATGCAATGGCATACCGTAAAGTGTTATCGTGTGTTGCCGGCGGCGTCAATACCAATACCACGGCAAGTACGCACATGGCTGCCCCGCCTATACCGCCGATAAGACGTGGCAAACGGATACGGCCCAGGTACCTGCGGGTCTTTTTGTTGTCAAGCTGAGAGTTAGCCAGCAGCATATCGAATTCTTCCAGCAATTCGGCACGCGACGATGCGGGCTTCTCATCGGTTTTCTTAAATGCTTCAAGATCATTCTCTATCACTTTGCTTTTCGGCATGTTTTCAGTTTTTGTATTCACTTTCGCTAATTTTATCAATGTTTCGGTAACAAGTACGTTGTATTTTTACGGCTGGTTTCGGTCAAGGTTACGTCTATAATTAATTAATCGTAATACCATCCTAATATCCAGAACCTTTTACCATCAAAATATAATTCTATACTATTGATACCCTGCCCGATAACTTTGCCGTCGGGAGTGTAGCGCTCTTCATACGCGCTCCACACGTGGTAAATATTTCGTATGTTCTGCACCTGGCGCGAGGTCTCGTGCTCATAAAAACCGTTCTTCTCCATATAGGCATCCGACTCACGGTGATATTGTTTTAACGAGGTATAGTGCAATACCGGCGCACCTTTGGCATCGATACCTGCCGAACCAACGCGCACGCCGGGAATATGCAGGAGACTGTCGCGCTCAAAATTCACCTTTTCGCCTTTCTTTACGCTTACTACATCATAATAAGCTTTGATAATACCGTCCAGGGTACCAACATCGTCACCAAATTTGGTAAGCACGTGTTGGTTCTGGGCCTGTGCATTCATAGTTACAGACATAGCTATCACGCAGGTGATGAGCGCCAATACCGTTTTTTTCATGTTTGTCATTGCGTTAGGGTCGCGAAACTTTTTTGTCATTGCTTTTAAATCCATCTCTCTTATCTCTCCGATTATATATTAAGTAACTGTTTTATACAGTTCAGTATCTTGTAATTGTAAATGTGTTGTACGTAAGCGATTTTAAAAATGTTGAGCGACCGCCGATATTTTTTGTAACAAAGCTTGTTACGTTAGGCGCGGGTCGTCCGCCGTGCCAAATTTTGATAAATTTGCAGTCTTACCCAACAGTTTATGTATAACACACTCATATCACTTACCACCATTTTGTTCCTGTTAAATTCATGCACCCAAAAAGAGGTAAAGCAGGGAATGATATCTTATACTATCGAATACCAGTTGCCCGACAGCCTTCGGAGTTACGAGGCTTACCTTCCCAAAACGGCCGTCGTTTATTTCAAAGGCGATTCGACCGTGAGCATACAACAGGCCGGCCCCGAAGCGACAACCGTGATAACCTATAGGCCTACAGATCTTGTAAGGGTGCTTTTAAGCTCATCATCAAAAAAATATGTGATGGACTATCCCAAAAACATCCAGGCTGAGTTATTGCCGGCAAGCACGGGTTATGCTTATGCCGCAACAAAGGATACCATGACCATGGCCCGCCATAAAATAAAAAAATATGAATTGACCGATAAGGCAACCGGTGTAACTTCCGAAGCGTGGTTCACTAAGGAAATATCAGTTGTGCCCAATTATTTGACTATGGTATTTGACACTACTTACGGGGTACCGCTGGCCTTTACAACCAAACAAAACGGCATACCGGTGACTACAAAAATAAAAGAGATTAAATTTGAACCGGTGCCGCCGGGCGTATTTTCGACCCCGGCGGGGTATCAAAAGATGAGTCCCGAGCAATTCAAAAACCTGCAACCCGAGAACTGATCTATGGCCCGGTTGCGCACAATATATTTTATACTCATTGCCGCCATCATTATTTTGGGTCTGCTGTCGCGAAAATACAGCGTTGTGCCGCTTTGGGTAGGTGATGTGCTTTGGGCTACGATGATCTATTTCATGCTCCGCTTTTTTTATGTTAGCGCGTCAATACAAAAGATAGCAATCATCAGTATCGTTATCAGTTATACTATAGAGTTCAGCCAGTTATATAAGGCGGAATGGATCGACAACCTGCGGCACACCTTTTTCGGCAGGATGGTTTTAGGCGAGACCTTTTTATGGGGCGATCTGCTATCGTACACCGCCGGCATTCTGATAGGGCTGACCATTGACGTTTTAATACGAAAACAACCGTCGTTAAAAGGCTGATTAACAAGCGATTTATACCGAATATTCCTGGCAGGAATAAATAACCACTCTCCTTAAAAAGGGCTTTCCCATGCTTTTAGAACCTTATTTGGGTATATACCGTACTAAGTGTTTCAAATACAATTATACATCACAACAAAATTGTAAGGGAAGTAATGACCGAAACAGATATCCGCCTGCTGGCTGTGGAGCGGTTCAAGAGCCTTGACCTGGAGAATGATTCAGAGTTCCGGGAATTGGTACAAATGGCTTCCGACGTTTGCGATACGCCCATCGCTTTGCTTACGCTGCTTGACCACGATACCCAATGGCTTAAAGTGCGCAAAGGCACTGACATTGCCAGCATGCCAAGGGAAATTTCGTTTTGTGACCATACGATAAGGGATGATTCTGTGATGATCGTTCCTGATGCGACTGCTGACGAGCGTTTTACCAATAACCCTATTGTTGCCAGCGACCCCCATATCCGTTTTTATGCCGGAGCGTCGCTGATAACCAACGACGGGCATAGGATAGGCAGTTTGTGCGTGATAGACCTGGAGCCGCATCAACTGACGCGCCAGCAGGAATTGTTGCTCAAAATGCTTTCCAAACAGGCCGTTAACCTAATGGAATACCGCATAAGTGCTGAATTGTTGGAAAAGAACAAGATCGAATTCGAGCGCCAAAAGAAAATAATTCGGGAGGTTCAGATAACGCAGCGTTCATTTTTTGAAAGCGCACCAAACTTTCATGCACTTTTAGGTAAGCGCGGCGAAGTGATAGATTTTAATAAGATAGCCTATAACTTTATACACAAGGTTCACGGGGTTGAGCTGCGCCGCGGTGTGATGATGCTGCGGTATATAGCACCGGATTTTGCGGACAAGTTTATCAGGGGCTTTAATATGGCCGTAGTTGGCGACCATGCCTTTGAGGAGGGGTCTACCGATTACGGGGCGCATGGCGTTATTTATTGGGAGGCATCTTTTGAAACCGCGCGCGACCCGAATAATGAGATCATCGGTATATCCTATATCATCCGTGACGTTACCGACAGAAAGGTAAGGGAACATAAAATAATAGATCAAAACCAGTCTCTGCTCAAGATAGCGCACATGCAGGCGCACGAATTCAGGGCGCCGCTCACCACCATCACCGGGATGATGGACCTGATAAAAGCCGAAGACTACCAGGCACCTAAGGAATATTTTGAACTACTTGAAAATGCAGTAAAAAATCTTGACGGAAAGATACGCGAGGTGGTGGATAACGTGGATAATATTGTGCTGGAAGGTACCGAAGTATACAAAGCCTAATCGCGCCGGATAACAGAAAAGGCGATACCTAAAGCTGCACCGATAGCCACGCCCATAGCTACATTTTTCATAGCTACGCCGATACCGGCGCCAATGGCAATACCGATGGGCAAAAAGTAAAAACGTCTTCTCATGCCTAAAGGTAAGCAATTTGAGCCGGTTTTACCAAGGGCGCACCATTCAGCCAGGACGCGCCTTGCCACGAAAGAATGGTTTGATACAGGGGCGTTAGCTGTTTTTTAAAGGGGCTTTGGCGCGGCGTTCTGCTGCCGACGTATCAACGGGACCCTGGGGCGAATCTTTTCGTTTGGCTGCGCTGTCGTCAACCTCTTTTTTCCCTTTGGCTTGCCTGATGATCAAAATAATGGCTCCAAGCATAAATAAGCCGATAAATACAAAAGCAAATGGTAGTGTCATGGCATTGATCTTTTAATAAAAAACCAATTGCAACAAGGCTATTATAAAGTTAACATGCGTCAGTGGCTATAGTTTTAGCAAATGCCTAAACTTATTGTTATCCTGCAAAGGTTATTTATCGACACACTGCCGGCCGCGTTTACAACTGCGCAGCGAAAAACTTAAGCGAGGTAATAACATGTTCGGCCCAGTAGGTCCATTCGTGGCCGCCGGGGTATTCGTCGTAAATATGCGGGATGCCTTCTTTTTCCATTTTCTGGTGCAGGTCGCGGTTGTATTTGATCAGCATATCATCCTTACCACAATCAAAACGCATGGGCGGCAATTGGTTGCGGTATTGTTTAAAGGTAGCCAACAAATCCTCGTTCACAATATCCTGCTGCATGTAGTTTTTGAGGCTTTCCTGGACAAAAAGCCTCACCTGCGGAAGACTGGTGATGGACGAGAGGCCTGACATGCCCTTGAATTTATAACCATATTTGGCCCCGATGCGCAGCGCACCGAAGCCTCCCATCGAAAGACCCGATATAAACAGCGGCGAGCTTTTATGCGCACCGTCGATAACGCCTGTAACGGCATCTATCACGTCTTCGGCTATCCATTTTTCAAAGTTCAGGCCGTTGTGTGGCAGGTAGGCCGATCCATCGCCCCATAAACCGTCCGAAGGCATGGCCAGTATCATCGGCGGCAGTTCGCCCGCTTTTACCAGTTCGTCCAGTTTCAGGTGCACACCCGAGCTGAGCGCCCAGCTCCATGCACTGCCATACACGCCATGCAATAGTATCACAATGGGTAAAACATCGGTTTTTTCAGCAACCGGGGGTGCGTACACGCAAATATCGCCGCGACCCTTAAGGTTGGGCGACTTTACCGTTATAAAACGCAGGCCGCCTGCCTCAAACTGCGGATTCGAAACTTCAACTGTTCTGAACCGGGACATTTTATGTTCATTCAAATACGATGACCCCTTTGGCGTTTCGTCCATTAAGTAAGTCATCAAAGGCTTTATCAAGTTCATCTAATTTATAAGTACGGGTAATCATCTCCTCAAGCAACAGTTCACCGCGCTCATATAGATCTATAATTTCTGGAAAGTCGATTTGTGGCCTGCATTGGCCGTATAAAGGGTTAATGTAGGTTTTATCCCATTCAAACAAATTCATGTCTATGGTAATTTCCTGTTCAATGCCGCTTACCTGCACGGCCATGCCCGCGTTGCGCACCATGGCCAGGGGGGCGGCCCCCAGCTCGGGTATGGCGGTACATTCAAAGGCGTAATCGGAGCCGCGGCCATCGGTTAATTTTTTAACCTGTTCGGCTGCTTTCAGCAAACCCTTGTCATTTTTATCGGCGCGTAAACTATAAGTGGCGCCAAATGCGCGGGCCATGGTCAGTTTATTGGGATTTATGTCGATGGCGATTATCATACCCGCCCCGGCTACTTTGGCTCCCTGGATAACACTAAGACCTACGCCTCCTGTCCCAAGTACTACGACCGAGGAACCGGGTTTTACTTTGGCCGCATTAACTACCGAGCCATAACCCGTCATTACCCCGCAGCTGATAATGCTTGCTGCAGGAAAGCTCATTTTTTTGGAAAGGTTTTTTACTAATGCTGATTGTTTGACCAGGGTATATTCGGATAGCGTGCCGATGTTGAACGAGCGAAGCAGAGGTTCGCCCTTATACAAGGTACCGGATGGATCGGCATGGCCGGAGGTGTAGCCGTTACCACCTGCTGCTACCGGCGAGGCCACTTCGCACAGATGCTGGTTGCCTGCAAGGCATTGAAAACAACGCCCGCAGTGCATGGCCCAGTTCAGGATCACGTTATCGCCTGCCACTAATCCTTTTACATCCCTGCCTGTTTTAACAACTATTCCTGCCCCTTCGTGTCCTATTATCAGTTGTTTGCCCCAGCTTAGTGAATCGTAGTCCGTATGGCATAGCCCTGCTGCTTTGAGTTTGACAAGCACCTCATCTTCTTTCGGATCCCCCACCACTATATCGCCTATCTCAAAATGTCCGGCCCCGTTTGTAATCGCGGCTTTGCACTGAATTTCCATCGGCTTTTTTCACCTAATAACGATACTCCGGGGTACCGCAAAAGAGGCTGCAAAGTAACGGCCATTATATCGGCAAAAAAACAACAATATTGGCCGATTATTGGTGTATATTATTCGCTGTTTTTTATATTTACGAGAGTTGGAATAAAAATGCAACTTTCAGATAATTTTTTACACTTTTAGAATAATTTCTTCATTTTTTCCAAACGTTGCTTAGCTTACTTTGTATGCTCTTAAACCATTGAAATGAAAAGTAAATTTCTATTGTTATTGTGCTTAATTTCAGGCATTAATGTTTTGGCACAGAAAAAGAAAATAGTACCGAAGGTTATGGTAAAGGACGAAGTGATCTATCATATTTTCCAGCGCAGTTTTTATGACAGCAATGGTGATAACCACGGCGACCTGAACGGTATACGGGAAAAACTTGACTACCTGCAACACCTGGGCGTTACAGCCATACTACTGACACCGCTGTACGACTCGCCGTTCTATCATAATTATTTTGCCGATGATTTTAAAGCGATTGACCCCAAATACGGCACCATGCAGGACTACCTGGCCCTTATCAGGGACCTGCATAAGCGCGGCATGAAGTTTTACATGGATATGGAAACGCAATATGTGACGCAGGGGCACGACTGGTGGGTGGACGGCGTTGGCGACCCGCAGTCGAAATACAGCGATTATATCTTATACGATGATTCGGCACATACACAGCCGAGCACCATCATATTCGACCTGAAAGGCTTGAAAGGCTACGACGGCGTTTATAAAAAGATAACCACCGTAAACCTGAACAGCCCGAAGGTGCAGGATTATAATTATCACCTGTTCAAATTCTGGATGGACCCCAACGGCGACGGCAGGTTCGAGGATGGGGTGGACGGTTTCCGGCTTGATCACATGATGGATAATTTGGATAACAAACCGGCACTGCCACACCTGTTCAGCACGTTCTGGGACCCACTGTTTGCCAAATTGCGGAAGGTGAACCCCAGAATAAGCTTTGTGGCCGAACAGGCCAATTGGGCCACCTTTGGGAAGGACTATCTTACAGCGGGCGGTGTGGACAGGGTGTTCGGCTTCCGGCTGGCCATGGCTATACGCTCGTTCGATAAATCGCAACTGGCAAAGGCTGCCGATTCGACGTTCCAACTGGTTAAGAACGGGAAGCAGCAGATAGTATTTATCGAGAACCACGACATGGCGAGGTTTAGCTATGGCGTAAAGGGCGATATTGCGAGGCTGAAGATTGGCGCCGCGCTTAATTTGCTGCTTGGCGGCATTCCTTCTATCTACTACGGGCAGGAGATCGGTATGTCGGGAACCAATGCGAGCCTGGGCGCAACCGACGCGAACGATATCCCCAACCGGTCGGCATTTGACTGGTACAAAAGCGGCAAAGGCAAGGGTATGGCCTATTGGTACAAGCAAAAGGGCCCGTGGAAAGAGAAATTCGAAACCGATAAACCTAACGACGGCATATCGCTGGAAGAACAAACGGAGGACCCCAACTCGTTATTGAACTTTTACCGCGAAATGCTGGCCCTGCGCAAGGCAAACCCGGTACTGATAGGTGGCGCCTATAAAACATTGACCAATAATAACGACCAGGTGTTCTCGTTTCAGCGGACGGAAAACGGGAAAAGGATAGTGGTAGCGGTAAACCTGTCGGAAAGGAACCAGGATGTAGCCATACAAATTGGTGGAAAAGAGACCAAACTTAACCAGCTGCACGGCATTGTAAAGGCTACAATAGTACCAGCAGCAAAAGCCGGCGATCCGAATACCATCAAATTAAACATGGCGCCTAACGGGGTTGAGGTGTGGGGGTTGGAGTAGAAATATCATATCAACCTAATTGATTTAGCTACGGGTTGCTTAGTATGTTGGCTTGCAGTGTTTGGCTTGCTGTTATGCAAACTAAAGAACCGTCATAACCTGAATTTTTGGAACTAACGAATTATTCGAATTCCACCAATTCTTAAATTCGGCACCCTATTTTTCAGGCTGAAGCTTTGACCTCTGCGCCGTCAAATTCGTGCATAAAGTTTTTCCGGTAGTTGAGCGGGCTCTGGTGCATTTTGTTTTTGAACATTTTATAAAAATGGGATACGTCGCCGAAGCCGCTTTCAAAAGAAATATCGGATATGGGCTTATCCGTTTGCACCAATTGCTGGGTGGCGTAGTTGAGCCGGTATTCGATCACGGTTTCCATAAATGTTTTGCGGGTGATCTTTTTAAAATATTTACAAAAAGCATTGGGCGTCATGTGTGCTATGCCCGATGCCTCGTCCAGCGATACGTGGTTCCTGAAATTATCTACCAGGTAAGCAAACACCGGGTTTATGCGCTCCTGCTCGGCACGCGATTGTTCGGCAATGCTCCGCTGCTGGTCAAGCAGGGCGTATTCGTTCGATACGGCCAGGCGCTGTAATATTTCGAGCAGGCCGATCAGCATTTTAAAATTGCCCTTCTCTTCGGCAAGCAGTGCCATGCTTTGGTTCACAACATCGCGGGTGGCGCCTTTAAAACTAATACCGCTGCCGCTTTTCTGGAACATCTTTCTGATAACCTGCAATTCGGGTCTGCCGAAAAACTCCTCGCCCATAAAGTTAATACCGAACTGTATCACAATGGCGCTCGCTCCTTCGTTCTCAGGTTCGCCGGGTGCAAGTTTCCAGCAATGCGGCAGGTTCGAGCCTAAAAACACCAGGTCGCCGGTGCCGAAATCCTCCATGTGGCTGCCGACATAGCGCTTACCTTTGCCACGTATGATATAGGTCAATTCAAATTCTTCGTGAAAGTGGTATGGGGCATCGAACGCCGATATTTCGAACGTGCGGGCA
The DNA here is from genome assembly GCF_007971025.1 of Mucilaginibacter ginsenosidivorans. Lineage (NCBI taxonomy): Bacteria > Pseudomonadati > Bacteroidota > Sphingobacteriia > Sphingobacteriales > Sphingobacteriaceae > Mucilaginibacter > Mucilaginibacter ginsenosidivorans. The sequence goes on from NZ_CP042436.1 coordinate 1,008,027, forward strand.
AGGAAGGAGTGCCCGCTGGCCGGTTGAAGTATTTCGTAGGATGCCTTTATCATTTGCTTATTTTAATAAATTCAAACCCATAGGACAAGGTACGGATAAAATAATCCATTATTACACCATTTTCTTCATTTTTTTTCGTTGTGTGGTTAAACTATTTTTGAGTATAAACCAATTTGACATGACTACGACTATTTCGGGCCTGCCCGGGTTAAATGACCTTAAAGACACCCCCGCTGAAAATATAAATGAGTTCGCCGAAAAAGGGCATACCATGGTAAGGGATATATTATCCGCGGATGAGATGGCCGCCTATCGCCCGGTTATCGTTGATGCAGCAGAAAGATACAATACCGAAAGACGCAAAATGCAGGACCGTGATACTTATGGCAAGGCTTTTTTGCAGATAATGAACCTTTGGCGCGTGGATGAAGGCGTAAAAAAGTTTGTATTGGCAAAGCGCCTGGCAAAGATCGCTGCCGACCTGATGGGCGTTGAAAATGTCCGTATCTACCACGACCAGGCCCTTTTTAAAGAGCCGGGCGGTGGCCCAACCCCGTGGCACCAGGACCAGTATTATTGGCCGATAGACACTAACAATACCATTACTATGTGGATGCCGCTAATTGATATTGACTTGGATATGGGTATGCTGACTTTCGCTTCGGGTTCCTATGATAAGGGATCGATATTTGATTATGAGATATCCGACGAATCGGAAAGTGCATTTGACGATTATGTAAGGGGGCACAAGTTCCCGATAAGCAGGGCGACAACCATGAAAGCCGGTGATGCGACCTTTCACCGTGGATTTACGATACACAATGCGCCGGGAAATAATTCTAATAAAATGCGCGAGGTAATGACCATCATTTACCTGGCCGACGGCGCACGGGTTTCGCCACCTAAAAACGAGTGGCAAAAAAATGACCTGGCCAAATGGATGATGAATAAGCCCGTTGGCGAACTGATCGATTCTGAATTAAACCCGAAAGTACTTTAACGTATTGTAAAGACGCGTGGTCTTGCGTCTTTACCTGTATTATTTCGCCATCCAGATCGCATCCAGGAACCATTTCTTGCTGTCAAAAAAGCAATTGATGGCCTTAAAACCTGCATTGTCAGCAATCTGCTCGGTTTGCAAAACGGTAAATTTCTGTGATATTTCCATGTAGATATATTCATCTTTCCGGAAACGGATATGTTCTTTACCGATGGTCACTTCCTGGTCTTCAAGGCTGACGAGATAACTTTTGCATGCACCCGTTTCGGGATCATAGGTGGCGTAATGATCGAATTTGCTAAGGTGGAAATCAGCATGAAGTTCGCGATTTATCCTTTCCAGCAAATTCAGGTTGAACCGTTTGGTGATCCCCTCCGAGTCGTTGTACGCGGCCAAAACCGTTTTAGGATTTTTCTTAAGATCAAAGCCCATTAGTACCATATCGCCTTCGGCAAGATGTTCGCGCAAGGTTTTACAAAACGCCGCGGCATCGCCAGCTGTCATATTACCGATGTTCGACCCCAGGAACATCACCACTTTGCGCCTTTGGGACATTGCAGCGGCCTCTTTCAGCATTTCAAAGTACTCGCCGTTGAGCCCCTGTATCTTCAAACCGGGTAGGGTTACGGGCAAATTATCGGTTAGGTAATTGATCACATTACCTGATATATCGATAGGGAGATAAGTAAAATCAGTCTTTTGCTTTAAAAGGTATTCCAGCAGGTACAATGATTTTGTAGCGTCGCCCGCGCCAAGTTCTATCAGGTCGAATCCATCGCCTTCAGCGATGATCGCCTCAGCAAGTTCAGCGGTTTTTTCCGAGAATATCTCCATTTCGCACCGGGTGGGATAGTATTCCTGGCAATTCATTATTTCCTGGAATATTTTGTCACCCTTGGCGTCATAAAAATATTTTGAGTTCAAGCGCTTCGGCGTCGACCTTAAACCTGATATAACATCCTTATAAAAGTTGTCTGTTTTGTCCTTTTTAAGGTGGTATGCTCCAAAAACTATAGCTGGTGATCCCATAATGTAGCTGTTATTAGTTACTTAGCAAGACGTATGCCAGTAAATTGCCATTGTAAATATGTTTGAAAAAAATTTCGATAAGTGACCCGGCTATGACCCGGCGAAGTTACCTCGGATGCGCCCCTTAAAACCTGCTGGTTCACCATAAACTTGCCATTGTATTCGCCGATGGCCCCCGACGCCTTCACAAAGCCCGGGTAAGGCAAATAGGCGCTTTCGGTCCATTCCCAGCGTGTACCCCAGTTAAATTGCCCCGCAGCAGCCTCCCACTCAAATTCGGTCGGCAGGCGCATACCCTTCCATGCCGCATAGGCCGATGCTTCAAAGTAGCTTACATGGCAAAGCGTATCATCCCAATCAATCAATTCCAGGCCGGTGTAAGTATAGTTATACCATGTGTCGTTTATGTTATGCCAGTATAATGGCGCTATGACGTTGTTTTTATTCACCCAGTCCCAGCCTTCGGCATGCCAATGGCGGAAATCCTGGTAACCCCCGGCGTTGATAAATTCAAGGTATTCCCCGTTTGTTACCAACAGAGGGCTGATCTCATAATTTTGCAGGTACACCTTGTGCCTTCCCAACTCGTTGTCAAAACAAAAGCCTTCGCCTGAAAAGCCGATCTCATAAACTCCTTCATTCATCTTCACGAACGGGCTACCAGTATTTTTTTCATTTTCAGGTGGCCTGTAATCTTCTGAATAGGTGGGGAACAAGGGGTTATGCCCTAAAATAAACTTGATATCGGTATACAAAAGCTCCTGGTGCTGCTGTTCATGATTAAGGCCGAGGATAAGAAGTTCCTTAATATCCGCAGCAGGTTCCGAACTAAGGAATTTGTCCATTGCCTCGTCCACGTATTCCCGGTATTTATAAATGTCGGCAACAGTAGGGCGACTTAAGTTACCCCTGTCCGTTCGGATAACACGGGTACCCACAGTTTCATAATAGCTGTTAAAAACGAAATTATATTGCGGATCGAATTCCTGGTAGCCCATAAAATACGGCTTCAGAATGAATGTTTCAAAGAACCACGAGGTATGCCCCAAATGCCATTTAGGCGGACTTACATCCGCAACGGGCTGCACCACATAATCCTCGGTGTGCAGTGGAGCGCAGATTTGCTCCGTTAGCTTTCTTACTTCCTTATAACAGTCGGGCAGGTTCATTGGTTATTTGCTCTCTAAATAGCGTTTTAGGTCCGAAATTGTTTTGATATGCAATTGTTTGGCCTGTTTCTGTCGCATCATCAGCGCATAAGCATTGTCAAAACCAATAGGCCTGAGCCAACTGATATTATATTTTTTTTCGAACTCGTTTTTAACATAATTGTAAGTTTTATCCTTGTCGACCGTTAGCGAATCAACCGTTTTTGCCGACGGCTGTAATATGGCCAACAGTCCTGTTCCGGTATACTCCGGGTAAAAATCTATCTGGTTATTATTCAAGGCGTCGAAACAAATTTTAGTGCCGCCCAAACCTGTTTTTGTCGACACATCATGATCTGTATAGCCTTTGATCAGCATACTGTACATATTTGCCAGGATGTATTGTTCACCAAAAATTTTTGAGCCGATACGTACGGTACCGTCTGTGCCGTTACGGGCTGGTTTCAATAATGATTGCGCCCGTAAAAAGTCTTCTGCAACCCTCTCCGGACTTTGGTGAAGATAGTCGGTCCGGTAATTTAATTCGGTCATCACAGCGTCGTTTATTTTGCCTGACAACAGGTTTAATGTCTTTTCAAGGTCAGGAAATTGCTTTAAAGCGTCGTCACGTACTATCGGCGCAGCATAATAAGGAGGGAATATCTTTTTGTCATCATCCAGCACCACCAGATCGTAAGCTTTCAACCGTCCATCAGTGGAGTAGCCGCTAATTATATCCAGTTGCTTTTCGTAAGCCGCTTTATACATTACTGCATCGCTGATGACAATAGGATTTACTTTCAAACCATACTTGCTTTGCAGACCCAGGTTGCCATCCTGCCGACCCATAAACTCAGGTGTAAAACCAGCGGTTAGCTTTCCGCCATAGGCGGATGGGATGAAATAAAACGATGCCATTATTATGAGTAGCACTGGCAGCGAGGCAGTGGCAGTTTTTATTCTTTTAAAATTGAAACGCTGCAAACGCGATAGTAAAAAATCAAAAATAATGGCGAGCAATGCGGCCGGGATAGCGCCTGCAAGTATCATATTGGTGTTATTAAGCGATATCCCGCCAAAAATAAATTCGCCCAAACCGCCGGCGGCAATGTAAGATGCCAGGGTAGCCACGCCAACATTGATGACGGTAGCGGTGCGGATACCGGCTAAAATTACCGGCATGGCCAGGGGTAGTTCTACTTTAGATAACACCTGCCATTTGCTCATGCCCATAGCTACAGCGGCTTCTTTTACTGATGGATCGACACCCTCAATTCCTGTAAAGGTGTTTCTGATAATTGGTAACAAAGCATAAAGCAATAATGCAACAATAGCCGGTTTTGCACCGATGCCAAGCAAAGGTATCATGAAACCGAGCAAAGCAATGCTGGGGATTGTTTGTAATATGCCTGCAATGCCTAATACGATACCAGAGAAGCGTTTTTGCCGGGTTATCCAGATGCCCAGGGGCAAGCCGATAATAACGGCGATGAGGAGCGAAATAAATGTGAGCCCGATATGCTGCAAGGTTTGCATCAGCAGTTTATCGCTTTGCTGGTGCATAAACTCCCATAAAGTTTGCCGGTGCTCATTCATGGGGGCGTTTGCTTTGATATTTATAAAAGGTTGTTGTTAGCTGCTCAAAGCCAATCGACTTTGTTTCGTGCCGATAGGTGATATAAAGATTTGAAGACCTATCCGCACTTAGCTTTTGGAGCGCTGCCCAAATATTTGAATCGATGGGCAAATCCTGACCGGCAGCTTCTTTTTTTGCCGAAGGCAGCAATTCCCAAATATCCTTTACTGTGACCGATTTAAATTCCAGCTGTAATCTTTGGTCCCTCAAAAAATCAGCAACGAATTGATTCGCCGGGTTAAAAAGCAATTCGGCCGGTGTACCTATTTGCACAATCTTCCCTTTATCCATCAGGCAAATGCGGTCGCCCAATTCAAAGGCCTCCTGCACGTCGTGCGTCACCATGATGATGGTTTTTCGCTTCAACTCGTCCAGTTCCTTGAATTCAATCTGGATTTTCGAGCGGGTGATATTATCCAGCGCGCCAAAGGGTTCGTCCATCAGCAGTACCGGCGGATCGGCAACCAGGGCGCGTGCAAGGCCAACCCGTTGCTGCTGCCCGCCACTCAGTTCGTTCGGATATAATTTTAGCTGGTCTTTGGACAGGTGGAGTTTTTCGATCAGTTCGGCTATCCGTATTTCGATTCGCTTGCTATCCCACTTCAATAATTGCGGTACTATGGCGATATTCTCGGCAACCGTATAATGCGGGAATAAACCATTGTTTTGCAGCACATAGCCTATTCCGCGTCGAAGTTCCTCCGGTTTTTGGTCGAGGATGTTTTGATTATTAATGGTGATACTACCGCTTGTTGGTTCAATAAGACGGTTTAGCATCTTCAGCGTAGTCGTCTTTCCGCAGCCGCTGGTGCCGAGTAGTACGAGGTTCTCATGCTCCTTTACCTCGAAAGAAATGTCGTCAACCGCTTTTACGCCGTTAAAGTGCTTACTTAGCCGCTCTACTTTGATCATAGGCGATTTTAATCTACGATGGACATGAAAAGATTGTTCAGCGATTCGGAATATAAAGGGTGCGCAAAAACACAATACCGGATACGGTCGTAAGTTATGCCACCTTCCATCGCCATCTGCAGTACAGTCATGATCTCGCCGCCTTCAGGTCCCAAAACCGTGGCCCCTAATATCTTTTTGGTTTTCGGATCGACAACCGCTTTCATAAAACCGCGTGTATCGCCGGTTTCAATCGCACGTGCTACGTAGGCCATCGGCAATTTAGCAACTTTCACTTTTAGGCCCAATTTCTGAGCCTCGCTTTCATCCAGCCCGATCCTGCCTAACTGGGGGTCCGTAAACATGCAGTAAGGTATCGGCCGATCCTTTATAGTATAATTGGTACCCTCTATCAAATTGCGGTAAACAATGGTGTAATCGTTATAAGATACATGTGTAAATGCGGGCCCGCCCTTTACATCGCCCAAAGCATAAATGCCCTTTATGTTGGTTTCCAGTTTATCGTCTACTTTAATAAAGCCCCTCTCATCTGTTTTAACGCCGGTTTTGTCAAGGTTTAAAGCCGTTGTTTGCGGGGCGCGACCCACCGCCACCAGTACGTGGGAACATTTAATATTTTGCTCCTTTCCGTTAACGGAAATTGTTGCCGAAATATTCCCTTTGCCTGTTTTCCTGAATTTCAATGTCTGTGCATTGGTAAGTATTTTGATCTTTTCAGCTTCCAGTATTTTGGTAAGCTCTTCCGATACATCCTCATCCTCGCGCGACACTATTCTTTCCGACTTCTCGATTACAGTAACCTTACTGCCAAAGCGCCGGAACATCTGGCCAAACTCCAGCCCTATGTAATTACCGCCAATGACCAGCAAATGATCCGGCACTTTATCCAGTTCCAGTATTGAGGTTGAAGTCAGGTAATCAATATCATGAATGCCTTCAATTTCCGGGATAACGGGCTTGCAGCCTGTGTTCATGAAGATCAGGTCGGCCTTTAATTGACTTGTTTTACCCTTATTCAATTTTACCGAAATAGTCTTTTCTGCTGTAAATGTTGCTTCGCCGAAAAACAGGTCAAGCCCCCTGGTTTGCTCCAGGCCATGCTGACTCCCGCTGCGGAACTGCATTACAATTTCGTCCTTACGCTTTTTGATCCGCCGCAAATTCACCTTGTAACCTTTGATGTCGACACCCAGGTCCCTGCTTTTGGAAGCCAGGTAAGCCATTTTTGCCGAACCGATCATGGTTTTTGTGGGTGTGCAGCCGTCGTTTACGCAGGTACCACCGATGTATCGCTTTTCGATGAGCGCTGTTTTTTTGCCAGCCAGGGCTAATTTCTTAGCAAGCGGGCCACCGGCCTGGCCCGAGCCGATGACAATAGCGTCGTAAGTTTTCATATAGTCAGGTATATAGAATAGATGGTCACCGTATGATATAAATGTAAAAATTAAACTACTTGTATTATAATAAATGAACCCGGGGTTTGTTTTTTTGACGCCGTACTCACACTTTCCTTACGCTTGAAAGAACTTTTTTGAATTAAGTTTTTAAAAATTCCGATAAAGCTATATCTTTGCCGTCCCGAAAAGGGGAGTTGCTGCTTGTCGGCCTCCATATGATTCGGCCCGTTCGTCTAGGGGTTAGGACGCAAGATTTTCATTCTTGAAACAGGGGTTCGATTCCCCTACGGGCTACTAAGATTAAAAAAGAGAAAGGTCGCGTCATTCGTGGCGTTCCCCCACTCTAAAGAACTAAAAACCGCTCTGAGAGCGAGGAATCAAATTAAGTTCGATTCCTGTTCCGGGCACACAAAGCATTATTAAAGCTTTCAAAAGCCTGCAAATCGTTGATTTGCGGGCTTTTTTGTTTAGTCCAACATTCAAAGATTTCAAAAATAATCAAAGTTAACTTGCGTCATTCGTGGCGTCTTAAAATTTTCAAAAAAGACGCAACCAAGTCGATTTAACACATTGATTATCAACATGTAATTGAGGCTTACATCTTGTTTGAAGCATTTAGCATTTCCAACTTTAAAAAACAATTTAAAAAAGTTGGTTATGATTGAAAAAAGCTTTGGCCTGTTCTTCTTTTTGAAGCAGCCTAAAAATCAGAAAGGTGATGAACGTTACATTTATTTACGCATCACCGTGGATGGAATTTCAAAAGAAATTTCTACTAAGAGAATGTGGACCTTATCAAGATGGGATCAAAGAACCGGACGACCTAAAGGTAAAACTGAGGAGGTAGCAAAATTGTGTGCATACCTAGATAATCTAAAACTAAATGTTTATAGCATCAAAAGCCAATTGATGCTAGCTGATAAAGAAATCACGGCTGAGATAATAAAGAAATACCTTACAGGCAATGGCGAAGAAAGAAGAATGCTTCTTTGTATTTTCAAAAAGCATAACCAAAACATTGAAGAATTAATTGGAAAGGATTATCAACCTAGGACTTTCAAGCGCTATCGTACAACCTTCGACCATACGAAGGCATTTATTAACTGGAAATACGGCAAAGAAGATATAGACCTTAAGGATTTAAATTATGAGTTTGCAAAGGATTTTTCGTTTTGGCTAAAAACGATAAAATGTTGTAATCATAATTCTGCAATGAAATATGTCAGCACTTTAAAGACTGTTATACTTGAGTGCATGAAGAAAAAGTGGTTAAGGGAAGATCCTTTTAGCGAATTCAGTACCGCTCAAAAAGAAGTCGAGATTATACCACTCGATGCAGTTGAATTATCTATTATTCAAAATAAAAAATTTTCCTTTGAACGTTTGAATCTAGTAAAAGATATTTTTATTTTTTCCTGTTATACGGGGTTAGCTTATATCGACACAGGTAATTTAAAACAAGGTCAAATACGCAATGGGATTGATGGCCAAAAGTGGATAATAACGAAAAGACAAAAGACAGATACACCTCAGAGAATACCTTTACTTGCCCCAGCTTTGGAAATAATAGAAAAATATAAGGATCATCCCCGGTGCATGCAAAAAGGTTATGCACTGCCAATTTTGACAAATCAAAAAATGAACGCATATCTGAAAGAGATTGCAGATGTTTGTGGCATTGAAAAGAAATTAACTTTTCACATCGCGAGACACACCTTTGCAACAACTGTGACATTATGCAACGGGGTACCTATTGAAACCGTTTCGAGCATGTTAGGACACAAAAGGCTTACTCAGACCCAACATTATGCAAAAATCATAGATTTAAAAGTCAGCGAGGATATGGCGTTGCTCAGGAAGAGGCTTTCTTGATTTTCAATTTTTCTAAAACAAAGAACCCGGGAAAGCCCTGGTTCTTTGTTTATATATTCTTTATATAAATTTTGCTTCTGATACCGGGATGATACGACGGAAAATAAGTAATATGCCCAAATACCTGCAATTCTTTTAGGCACTTGTGATAGGTCATAAAATTATTGATATGGGAGTACTCCATTACCTTTCTTCTGGAGATGTAAATGGGGCTGTTGAGGTCGTCGTTAGATGCAAGCTGCATAATCCCAAACATCATTGCCAGGTGCCAGACGTTTACTCGTTCATCTTTCACCAATATTTTTAGAGGCTTTTCAAACACACTCAAATTCATCACATCACTATTTCCTACTTTTAAACAAAGCATTTATCTCAGCAAGACTATATCTCCAGGAACCACTGATTTTAACCGGATTTAACTTGCCACTTATCCGAAGATTTTGCATAGTTCCAGGCGACGCCTTTAAAATCTTTCTAGCCTCACTGCTTTTTAACCATTCCTGTGGTTCATTTTTCTGTGGACTTACCGGCAATAGTCTCTTTAGGTCATCTAACAATTGCATTCTAAATATTTGCAAATCTTCTTTCGTTACTACTTCAACTCCCATAACACGCGAATTAATTCAATTTGTAAAATGCTGCATTCAATTATGAGTCAGATAGACCCTACTTTTTTTCCGGTGATTAAATGATGGGACATATTTTATATATCCAAAATCATCTAAATCATGAATCGACCTATGATACGTGGCTACACTGATCTTAGCTCGTACCATCACTTCCTGGGCTTTGATTAATACAGGATCATATTTATTTTGCTCATACCCATATTCTAACAGCACAGTGAATAACCCAATATGGTTCAACCCAATCCTTGGATCAGATTGAACCGCATTTAGAAATATCGATAGTAAGCTCAGGCCCTCCATAAATCTATCCCGGCATACTGTAAACAATCAGCCAATAGGCATAGGAGCTACAATCTGCAGCATAAGCCGCGCTCCGGTAAACTATGGCGCCGGCGATGTCACTTGTTGCTGCCGCGACCCACTTGGTGATACCTTTTAATGAATAGGACTTAACAGGTGGATTGGAATAGCCCCAATAGAACGAGGAAAACCGAGCAACTGAACAAGCTGAAAGAACTACAGCCTTGTCACTTTCATTTAAGCCTCCATTAGTATTTACCGAATTTTCCAATTGAATTATTTGCCCCTTCAAATCCGAATATCCGTAGCTATTTTTTACACTATTTCTTAAGATCGAGAACAATTCCGTTAGCATTTCTTTTGCGGGGATTGAGCAATCTAACTGGCTGATAAGTTGGTCCGTGTTCAGTGATACTGTACCAGCAACTGTGTCATAATACGAATCGCCTGGCGTCTTTAGCTGAAGCGGCGCCGTTGCATCTGTTACCGCCTTAGCGGTTGCTGCCAAATCCGGTTTGCAAGATGTACAAATTTCGGGGACGACTTTTGCCAGGATCAAATTATGCCGTTCACCAATTGTGTCATAAGGGTTGCCCGGGTTCTCAGGGGAAAGAGAAATCTCAGAGAAGCTTTTTGTGCTAAGACTGATTGAGTTCGGCCTCATAGTTTCGTTTTTACAGGAATAAGAAAAGAACGCGAACAGTGGTAGTATTAAAAAATATGGCTTCATGTCTTTTTACTTTTGAGAATGAGGTAAGGAGGTTGCCCTACTTGCCTCATTGCGGTTAAGAAATTCCTTGTTTTCTTCTTTTACTTTTTTTTTCAGTGTCAACCTTTTCAGATGCCTGGCTCTTTTGGCCGTTCTTATTAGAAACTTTGTTTCCATCATCCGTGTTGGATTCCTTTTGATCCATACGAAGCCGTTTTTGCTGGGCATCAAAAACCGTCACTGTTTTATACTGCGGGTTTGCCTGCAGATAACGGTTTTCAACATTTCCGTCCTGAAGGAACGTAACAAACTGCCTGTTGCCCTTTTCAAGTGAGCGCATCAGTTCCTGTTTATCCTGTTCGTTGTTGAGTTCCTTGATAGGAAGTTTTGTTAAAGCCTCCTGCAGATCGAAGCCATAATTTTCGTGAAAGGTCTTGACCTTATAGTTTCCGCTTTCGTCTGTATTCTTAAAATCAAGTTGAACCCAGGCGTTATACTTCTCGCCGTTGGGCACATAGCGCACATGCTCGCCTTCACCGACTTTGTCCAATTTCTCCAATTCCTTATATACTGCCCGGCCGCACATCAGGTTATATGCTTCCTTAAGCGTATAATTATTAGCCTTGCCTATATAGAAAGTTTGAGTAGCTGATTCTTCAGCCTTGTCAGGCTTTACTTTTATCTCGTAGCTATTGAAAAAGTATTTTTCGTCCGTGTTTGACTTCCTGAAGTTCAAAATTGCCTCGACATTGTCTTTGCCGAAATCACGGGCGTGCAGTAATTGAAATGTTGGCTGCTCGCTTTGGATCTTGTCCCTCAATTCATTTTCATGTCCCTCACCGAAGCCTGTGTACTTTACCTGGTCTTTCAGGTAATTGAAATTTTCCTGATTCATAACAAATTGTTTTTAAATGATTAAATATTTAGTATCGATCTCGTATTAAAGAGCCCTTGCCTTGAGTAGCTGCTTTCCGTCAATGGCCAGGGATAGCTTTCGGTCGCCGTTTTTTTCGTACAGGTCGATGACCAGCAGCTTACTGTCCGATATTGTAAACTGAGGGAATGCAAAAACAAGATGACGGGTGGATTTGCCAGGTATTATGCGCGTGGAATCGCAGCTTGCGTACAATGGTTTTTCTTCCTGCTCCTGCAAAGCCATCCGTTTAACCTTTTTCCTGTCCCTGGTAAAAAAACTACAGAATTCCACTGGGTAGTCGATATGCGAATGATTAGTGACGGACATGCCGAAATACATGCTCCCTTGGTCAAGGTAGATGCCTTCAATCTTCAATTCCATTTTTTGAGCACGCACCTTTTCATTCATGAAATGTTTTCTCGAAAGGACCTCGTCACACTTGGCCTTTATTAAAGGAAGGTTTAATTGTCGGTTTGTAAAGTTTATCTCCGACTGTTCGTGGTTTTGTTGTTTGCGAAGATCGACCGCCTGGTATGCAGGCCGCTCCGTACAATCGACGATAAAACTGTAAAGCTTCCCGTCAGCGGTAATGACGCTCAGGTTACTTTCAGGCTGATCAAGCCGGTCTGCTTTTATCTTAAGCGCATTTTCTGCGTCACCGACTTTTTCCGCAAGAATGTTCCGGCTCCCCCTGTCGACACTTTTGATTGTTGCAGGAAAAAGTATGACGGTAGTCTTCAGGTTATTGATCTCTATGCGATACGGAATAATTATCGCACTCTCATCGAGGTTCTTAACCTGCTGTGCATTTGCTACGCCTGCCCAGGCGGCAAGCAGTAATAAAATTGCTGCTGATAGATTTTTCATTGTTTGCTGTTTAATGTTATTGATTGAGTTGATTTGCGTTGGCCAACAGGATTCGATAGCCTGATTTTATCGTTACCTTCACCAGTCTTACTTTTTTGCTGAACAATCCCTTGGCTGCCTGCATACCGGCACTGGCGGCCTGTGCACCTATTGAAGGGGACATAGAATAGAAATCCATGTTTTGTATGGCCTGGTCTGCTCCATCCTTTGCTGCATCTCTTGTAATGGCACCCGGTACATGCAGTCCCGCAAGCCCGTCCATATCAAATGCCTTGAGGGCAACAGAGAAGACAGAATTACCCAGTCTCACCGTTTTTATATCGACATCGAGCCTATCGCCATCGAGCGAGCAATTGCCGTAAACAAAATTGTTTTTCGGAATAAGTGTGCCATTGATGAAAATGTCCTGCAGCAAGCGAAGCTTAATTGTTGCTCCCGAGCTAAGTGTTTGTTCACCCTGGACGATAGCGGCGATCCCGTTCTGCTGCGCAGTAGTTGCCGTGTCGGATGCTTCAAAAAAACCATTGTTACTCAGGGCTCCGGAAAGAACGTAGGATTGCACGTCAGAACTGGCCGGCATGTAGCTTTTATCTGACGCTATTTCCGTGGTACCTACTGGGAACACGGTACCGCGTGATTTTTCCGACTTTTCCCTGAGCTGCTCTTTTACCATTTCCGGATGCTCCAACTGAAGTACTTTGTCGAGCATCCCGCTTAACTGTTTCATTTCAGGATCATATTCGGATTGCCTGCTAATTTGGGATTGAAGCATATCCAGTTTGTGCTGCGCTCCAAAAGAGGAGTTGCCTTCATTCTGGACGGAACTTATTACCGGCGTTGTATTGATCTGCTGTCTTATGGCTGAAAGCCTTTCATTGATTGCAGCTTCATTTGCCTCTAATGACCTAGCCCCCCTCCTGCAGTGGTCTGCATATTTAATCCTACGCCGGAAATCCTTCCATTAAGATGATTCGCTGTATCTGCGGCAGTTGCTCCATCTGCTTCCTTATAGTAGGGGTCATCCCTGATGGCCTGCTTCAATTTCAGCGAGTCTTTTTCCGCCTGAGTATAAAAGCTTAACTTATTGGCGGCACTATCATTTTTAAACTGTGCCTTTGGTACCTGAAAGTTGAGCCCTCCATGAGTTGTTGATGATTGCGCATGTGCCTGGCCGCCGCCACCAAGCGCCCAAAAAAAGAGGCTGCAGAAAGGCACCACTAATAGCGGCAATACAAGTGCAAATTTTCTTTGCCTTCGCGCTTGTTCGATTGTTTTTTCTTTCATGATTATTGTTTTTTATTTGGATGTGAAAACTGTTTACCAGGCACATTCAAGTGCTGAACGATTGGTTGGCCAGGTGGCCCTTTAGCAGGAAGCAGGCCATTGATGATCAGGAACAGGCAATAGCAGCCTGTAAACAGGCAGAAACTCAGCAGCAGGATTTTTAGTCGCACCGCTTTCCAATCAGCAAAAAATCTATTGAGGTGGCCAGCACACTTTTGTGCGCCTTCACAGAGAAGCTTTGATAGCTCATTGTCGCTATTCTGCCGCGTGTCGATTTCTTTAGTTGCTTTCATAAGAACGGTTTTGAGTGCTCAGATCATTGTTTTCAAGAATAGCCCAACGCTCGATCAGAAAGCCATGCGGATTGTTATCGCTTCGTTCAATATTGCGCATATACCCTTCTGTCAGCAGGTTGCGGGTCACAATAGAAGTAGTCCTTATCAGCTTCTCTTTTGCATAGCACCGAAAATGATAGGGGTACTGACTGAGATCAAAATGGATACTGTCAATACTGATTTCCTGGCTTATGTTCCCCGCTATAATATTGGCATAGTAACCCTGCTCTTTTAAGTTGTCGTAGACTTTTTCGGCAGAGTTATCAGCCAGGTAGAGGGCTTTGCCAATGTTGACATTTATGGTTTTCTCATCAGGGTCGAGGCTGAAAAACAGCCTATGAAAGGTCGCAATATGATCCCTTGCCTCAACGGCGATATTGTCCTTCCGTCCTGAAGCGAAAGCTTCGATGGCTTTACCGTTTGCCAGTATGTACAGGCGTTGTTCATGTTGCTCCAGCTCGCGGAAACACTTATAGGTAACGAATGAGCATATTAATGTCAGCGCAATAGTGTACAGGATACAGAAGGTCCTTATTTGCCGGAATGCAGTGTCGATGTTATTTAGTTTTTTGAACATTTCTAATTGATTTTAATTCATTGGTGAGCTCAGCTTTTCCCCGATAGCTTGTCCTGCATATGTTGGTTACCTGCAGTTGAACCCGCCGTGTTATTTGCAGCACCGATATTGCTCTGACCATTATTATTGGAAACTATTCTCTGGAGATCGGAAAGCCCCTGGGTAACTCTGCCCGTACTGAATGCGATAGCACTTGATGCCAGGGTACTGGTTTTATTCAGCAATGCATGGCCTCCTACATTGATAATATAATTGGCGATGGATGGGACAGTGAAGTATCCCACGATGCCGATCAGCATGAAGATCAGGTAGGCGGTATTGGTACTTTTGAAAAAGGGATCAGCGGCTCCACCCGACTGTTCCAGTTGGATCATATTCTCCTGTATTTTGCTGATGATGGCCCCGAAAATATTGGCCACGGGCAGCCACATGAATACATTGACATAGCGAGCTAGCCATTGCTTCAATGTATGCTGGAATCCGTCAAAGACACTTAACCCAAAACAGAGTGGGCCGAGGATAGCCAGCACTATCAATTTGAATGTCCGGATCGTATCTATGCACAGCGCTGCCGCTTCAAAGCAGACATTAAGGAACTCCGCCATCCATTTTTTGACCATATCCTTAAAGCCCCAGCCGGAAGATTCAGCGACGGGGTTCGGTGTATAGGCAGCGGGACCTGCTGGATTGTCCGGGTGTGTATACTGGTACCATTTGGCCGGGTCGGAGTTCATGTCTACGGGCTGTTCAGCCTGTTCCGCCTTCTTTTGCATATCGGCGTCCAGCATATTATAAATGGCCTTGTTTGCATCTCCGACCATAGCTTGTGTAGCAGTAACGGTCGGTTGCAGTACGCCATTCAAAAGTTGAAGCACTGCGGGAAATAACAGGATACATATGCCTATCGCAAATGGCCGCAGTAATGGGTAAAAATCGATGGCCTCGGCAGCAGCAATATGTCGCCATACCCTCGCTGCGATGAACCAGAGTGCAGCAAAGCCTGCAATACCCCTGCCCACATCGATCATACGGCTACAAAGGGGTATCATCTGGTTATACAAATTATCGAGGACGCCCTGCAGGCTGTGGATATCAGAACCTACTCCCTGTGCAAAGGAAAACGCGGGCAAAAGCGTGGCTGAGACTGCTATCAGAACAGCCTTAATCTGAATACTTTTCATATGTTATGTCTTATTTTATTCCATAGAGCTTTTGAAGCGTTTGCCGGTCATTTGCCGCTGTGGCCCGCCGGATGGCGAGGTCGGCGGTATTACTGTTGAAATGTTGCATAAAGCTGAGCTCCTCATGCCCGCTCGCGTATAGCCGGTCAATTGCGGTAAGTCGCTCTGCATCGTTCATTCGGAGTTTATCGTCGGTAATGATCATCGTCAGCTCGTCCAGGTTCTGAAGGCTGTTGGCGACCAGGTTATTATAGACATCACTGATATAACTCAGCTCCCGGGGGCTGAAGTTTTTGTCCGCTTTAAAGACATGATAAGAAGATTGATAAGCGCTGACCAATGCTGCCTGATCATTGATAATATCCTTTATCCTCGGGTACTTTCGCACTGTGGGGCTTACGGACATTAAGCCGTCCAAAAAGACCTGGTGCACATTGAAGTTGCCCTGCGCAATGCCTTTCACATTGCTGTAACCGGTGCTTACTATCTGGTAGCCCTGCTCCATTTGCTTTAATATGCTTTTCATACCAGCCAGCTTCTGATAGTCCAGGCTGAGCTCCTCGATCAAGTCAGCAATTGATTGCGCTTTTAGCTGGGGCGCAACCAGCACCCCGGCCATCGAGATTATTACTGTCAGAAATATCTTTTTCATTTTATTGAAGATTATATAATCGTTTGAGTATTTTTTGTTGCCTTGCTTCCGCCTGCCTTCTTAGGGTGACATTGCGGGTCCTGTCTATGAATGTCAGGCAGAACGCATACTTATCTTTCATATCCGCATCAATACTGTTGATTTCTTTGATCCTATCCACATCAGCTAACTGAAATTTGCCCGGGCTGATCACATCAGCGAGCATGACGAGTTCTTTATCGCATTCAGCTATTAAATGATCTGCTACTTTTTGCAGGTAGCTAATATCTCCGGCAGTCACCAGGTCCTGCCCGTGCTGCCATTGTATGAACCGGCGGAAATTCGATTTTATCTCAGCTGCCAGGGATTGTATCTCCGCTACTTTAGGGTTTTGTCGTACTGCCGGGCTCACTTGCGACAAGGAAAGGAAATAATTATTATTCAAACTGAAGCTGCCGCTTTTCAGGTCATGGATGTTTGCCAGGCCATCTTGTGTTTGCATGTAACCATGCTTCAGACCGGACAGGTAAGTTTCCATCAATGCGATCTGCAAAGCCATATCTTTTTTCTTCGTCGATTGTTGGCTGAAAAAACTGCCGATACCTTGTCCGTGGGCCCAGGCCGACACTAATACTAAAAAGATGCTTAAGTACTTTCTCATATACAAAATGCTTAAAGGCCATATAATTTTTTAATAGCTGCTCTGCTTTGCTGGTCTTCTGCACGTCGCAGGCTGAGCTGTATGTTGCCTGAGTTGTATTGCCGCAGGTCGTCCATGTTATGTTGCAAACCGGTTGCCGCCTTGTGTATCAGTGCCAGGCGCTCAGCATCGCTCATACTCGTTGACAGGTTCGTTATAGCAAGCAGCACTTCGTTCAGGTTCTGTACACTTGCATCCAGGATGCCGCGGTAGACCCCGCGCATGTTGTTGAGATCGTCTGTCGAAAAATTCTGGTCCCGCTGAAATAGGCCAAAGGCCTGGTGATATTCATTGACTAATTGTTCCTGCTGTTTAACCACTGCCTTCACCAGCTCATAGGTTGATATCACAGACTTCACTTGATGTAGTTCCCGGTAGTAGTCCGCATACAGCTTTTTCTCCTTGTCCAGCCAGCCAGAAATATCATTCAGGTTGCCCAGGGCCATCTTGTTCTCAAGCTCTTTTTCCGCATTCTGCAAGGCGATGGTCTTGTTTTGCATTTGCTGCACTTTGAGATCTATGGCTACGATCACTTTTTTTACCGCACTTGTGATCAGCCCTACAATAGGTATCTGTGCGCTAAGTTGCATGGAGCAACTAATCACCAAAATCGCAGTCAGCATGCTTATCTTTTTCCACTTCATCTTCCCCTCCTTATTTGTTTGTTTGTAAGTCTTTGATCAATTGGGTAATCCCCGCTTCCATACCGCCATACTTTTGTGCGTATTCCAATACCTTAACCCGTTCCTTTCCTTCGGTGGTAAATGCATAGTACTCTTCCGGGCACAACTCATTCCGGTAAACTGCCTGCAACTGCCCGCCTATATCGATGTAGATCTCCCGCTCGTCTTTATTTACAGACAGAAGGATGGTCTTTCCCTTTTCGGACATACCGAGGGTGTCCTGCAGCTTATCAAACTTGTTGATGAACTTGCGCATGTCCATCAGTATCTTGATGTCAGCATTATTTATAATGGCATCTTTAATGATGGGAGAGCTAACCAGGTCATCAAGTTCCTGTGTGATCACGATAGGTATACCGTTGAACTTGCGGATGGTCTTAAAAGCATATTTTAAAAACTCAGCCATGCCAGACTTTGCTATTGCCTTCCATGCCTCATCTATTGTGAGTACCTTGCGGACGCCTTTCAATTTCCGCATTTTGGAAATAAACAGTTCCATGATCACCAGCGTAACCACCGGGAACAGTATGGGATGGTCTTTAATATTGTCGAGTTCGATTACAATGAAGGGCTGATGTAAAAGGTCGAGGTTTTCCGTCGCGTTAAGCAGGTAGTCAAACTCGCCGCCCTTATAAAATGGCCGCAACACGTAAAGAAAATTATCTACGTCAAAATCCCTGTCCTTTACTTTATGTCCTTTAAGCACTTCAACATAGTCGGTCTCCAGGTATTCATAAAAACTGTTGAAACAGGGAAATATGGCCGCATTGTCATTGAGGTGTTTGTAATAGCCGGACAAGGCATTTGATAGCGCTACATATTCACTGCGGTTAAAACTATCATGTTCCTGTTTCCATAAGGCAACCAATAATGATTTAAGACTTTCTGTCTTTTCGGTATCAAGCTGGGTTCCATCTGCTAAATAGAAAGGGTTGAATTTTATCGGGCTTTCCTCCGAATAGCTGAAATAATATCCGCCCAATGATTCGCAGAGTCCCAGGTAACTACCACCTATATCTACGGTAACACAATGTGCGCCCTGGGTGTACAGGCTATGCAGTATGTGGTTAACGGTCATACTCTTGCCGCCGCCCGATGTACCGCAAACAAGGGTACCCATGTTACTGGTAATGCCTGCTTTCCGGGGCCCGTCATAAAGATCTATGTACAGGGGGCGCGATGAGAGGCGGTCACAAAAACGGATACCTTCTGCCTGCGACGCCGTTGCGGGACAGCCTTCCGACGCGATAAAGCAGGTGGCTTGCTCAAGGAATGTATCGAAGCAATCGTTCATCGGGAAGTCAGCACTATTGCCGGGAATACCCGCCCAAAATATCTGGGGAGCACCAACGGTCTCTTCCTTAGCGATAGCATCCATCTGCGCGAAGGCAGTTCCTACCTGGTTTCTTATTTCTTTAATTTGCTCTTTGTCTTCTGTCCAGGCCAACACATTGAAATGGGCTTTAACCGGTAAGCGCTGTGCAGATATAGCCTCGTTAAGAAAATCATTTACCGCGTCCCGCGACAATGCATTTTCACGGCTGTAGGCCGCAAGGGACTGTAGCCGAAGCTTTTTTTGTTCGAGCCGTTTAATTGTTTGCTGTGCATCATCGATGAAAATGTATTGATTGTACAGGTGGTCGCAGGGCAGCAGTTGTCCCAATGCGCTGGCAAACCCAATGCTGAACTTCGTTTTATCGGTACTGTATTTCTCATAACTGATCCTGCTTCCGCATAAGGCAGGCAAGTCATCTGCATCACTGAGCGTATATAGTTGACACTTTTTATTTCCAACCGCTATTTCCGGTTCAAATTTGATATCGCTGATCATAGGTTGATCAGGATTTTCGGACAGTTGGCAATATCGTTCGACAATACCTTTTGTTCCTTTGTCGCTGGATAATGCTCGATTACTTAATTGTTCCAGCTTCATATAACCTGAATCGGCTAACAGATGCCTGAATTGACTACAGGCATTCAGGAACTGCTGTAGCATTGCAGGATTAATCGTCTGCTCCGGCACCAGGTTGCGACGAGTCAGGTTGCTGAATAATGAGCTGCTGACCCTGCGTCCATCCGGCTTCTTGGTCAGGTACACGTAACAGCTATGATTAAGATAGTTGCGGCCCGAGAAATATTGATCAGCAGCCTTATGAAGAAAATCGCGGTGCTCCATAGCCGCTGGCTGGTAGCGGGACTGCAGAAACCAATCCTGCTTGTGAAAAACCGTAAACTTTGGCAATATCCGGATTGCTTTTACCCAGGCCTGGTGCAGTGTTTCATACTCTTCGCTGCTAAGCGAAAACAGTTCAGGCAATTGAACCTTAAACGCAACGGTGATATCTCCCTGCCGGGAAACGATACAATTGTGTTCAACAGCCAACAATGGCAATAAATCCTCCATCCGCTTTTCCATAATCATTTATTGATCTGCCTGTTCTTATAAATGCCTGCCGTTTCTCTTCTTTTTTTGCTGCTTCCGGTCCTCATTCTTTTCACTCAACTGCTTCTTTAATTTCCCGGGGCCGGCGAGAGGAATGCTTTCTGATCTGAGCTCTTTTTGTATTGGAAACTCGCGCAGCAGTTCGAAGTCTTTCATGCCGTATTGCCTGGCCACCCCGACCGGGTCTAGCTTCAGCTCATTGGGGATAGCAATCAGGATGACGTGATCGGGCAGCCTGTCGCTATCAGTACCCGGTCTGAATAAACAATGGGCCTGCCGGTGATAAAAGAATAAATACCGTTCACCATTTTCAGAGAGTTCCATGCTATTAAAGCGCAGGCAATTGAACGGCGCTTCCGTCTCACGCAATTCTTTGAGTCGCCAGTCGATGGTAAAATCGCTGCCTTCGATGTTGATATGGGGGAGTTCGCCCACAAGCCTCCGCCCCAGACACTCATCGGCCAGGTAGTAACCCCAATTATGCTCCAGGGAGGCTGTATTATAATTCAATAGTTCCTGTGGGCTGATCTCTTTATACTCCAGGATAGCCTGCGGAATCGTCAACTGAAATGTTTCGTGCTTGCCTTGGTTGTCAGTTAGCGGCGTGATACCATTAGCATTTTGCGTTTCGTGGAATGGACAACTATAAAAGCCGTTCTCAATTTTCAAATCATTAAATGAGATGACCACTTCCCCGCTTCCATACTTCCGCAATGTTCTTGCATCGCTGTCTAAGACAAAAGGCGTGTTACCGATCAATATATTTGGAATCATTTTACCTGTTACCTGTTCCATTTTCTTTCTTGTTTAATAAGAATACTTTCCTGCTGCGCACTTTGATAAACCGGGGTACCTGCTGACGGGCAGCGGCTTTCATCATTCCATACTGCCCATATTTACGGCTCATCGCATAAACCTTGACAAACAATAAGGTACCGGCCCCCATTACAATGGCGACGCAGATCAGCGGATAAATTCCAATGATATAGCAGATCGCAAAAACGATGACCAATGCGACCAGGCCACCACCCAGGTACCAGATGTATTGTGCTTTAAGCCCTCTGAACTCAATGCTTTTATTGATTCCCCTGTTGATTTGATATACACTGTTTGCCATGATAATTCATTATAGGCCCAACGATCTTCTCTTCGTTCTCTGCGGAATTAATGCAACTGATAATTTCCCTTTTAGCTGCTGTTCGTCTGGCGGTGTCATCCTGATGACACATCCGTCGGGCTTGCCCGGGGCATCCTGTTGCAAGGACTCACTGCTGAACAGGCCGTTTTCTTTCATCTGCCGTGACTGGATATTGATTGCAATTTCCCGTTCCAGTTTTGCCAAATGCAACTTCATATCAGCAAGCTCTTTTTCTCTTTCAAATGGTTTTTGCGCAATCTGCTCCAGTAGCGGGATCTCGCGCTCCAGTTCCTGCACCTTTTGCTCATATTTTTCTACCAGGTTGTCTACCCTGTCGATTGCATTCAGAAAATGCCTTGCGGCCAGTTTCGGGTTGTCCAGGTTAGGGTGTCCCTGGTTGTAAGTGTATTTTATTCCGGTCTCAGGTTGCTCGGCATAAAAGGTGTTATAATTGCGGGCAACCAGCCTGCCCTCGGATTCGATCATTTCGGTATGTTGACGGATATGCAATGCAAAGCCATAGAGCGAACCAATCTGGCTCTCCGTCCCCGGTTGCCACTTGTGATACAATGTTATTATTTGCTTACCGATAACTTCTGCCTCTGCGCCTTCATATCCCTTCAGCCTGATCGGATTTAACTTCGAGCCATCTGCAGCATAGCCAAGCTGGTCTTTATAACTTTGCTGGTCAGTTTTTAATCGCTGTAACAGATCAATGGTGGTAACTCGCTCCGCGATTACAGCTTCCAGGTGTTGCCGTGTCCTCGACTGCTCTTTGAAATGAGCTTTTTTCAGGCTTTCAACGACTGCAATCTTTTTCTCTATCCTTGATTTTTCCAGCAGGCTGGTATCCCCTGACAGTATAGCGATGTACTCGGAAAAGTTCATGCCGCTCTTCTCATCTATTGCCCCTTCATCAATTGACCGGATGTTTAGCTCACAGTTCTTCATCTGGCTGATGAAGGTCTGCTTGTTTTTCAGCAGGTTGAATTTGTAATTATCCAGGGATTGCTCCGTAGCATAGATGAAGTTGAGGACCTGGTTATTGTAATGGGCCTTTGCCAGCCAGTTGCCCTGCCGGGCACCACGCCCGTTTCGTTGTTCCAGTTCAGATGGCTTCCAGGGTATATCCAGGTGGTGCGTTGCTATTACCCGCTCCTGTACATTGAGCCCTGTACCGGCTTTCTCCGTACTGCCGATCAATATCCTGATCTGTCCTTTGTTCATTTTACGGAACAGCTCAGGACGCTTTTTATCACTCCAGTCATGGATGAATGTGATCTCATGGGCGGGAAGTCCAAAATCTGATACCAGCTTGTCCTTAAGCGCATCGTACATGTTGAACTCGCCTGTCTTCGGCGTGCCAATGTCACAAAAGACGATCTGGGTACCTTTATGCTGATCACTCTCCCAATAGACGGCCGCGACCTTGCGGGCGCAGGTATTTATTTTATTTTCCGGGTGATCACTGTAATACCCCGATATCAGCCGCATATCTGTGGCCATCTTCTTGGCATAGTTCGTGGCGATGAGCATCCTTCCCTTGTCCTCTTCAGGTGTCAGGCGGCCCCTGCCTATAAGGGTACCGTCTCCGGTCCGCGCAAACTCCATCAGTTTTTTGATGAACTCCTGCTGCTCTGTCGATGGTTTAATATTGACCAGCTCTTCTTTGAGAATAGGCTTATCCAACTGGATATGTTGCGCCGTTTTATAATCGGTGATCTCATTATAAAACAAAGCGAGCTCGGGGACTTTAATAAAGTGCCGGAAGCGTTCCTTAGCGATGATCTCGTTGGTGACAGAGAATTCGAAATCGGTGGTCTTTTTGGCAAATACCGCTGCCCAGCCGTCGAAATTCTGAATACACTGCCGCTCCATTTCATTAGGCCGGAGGTATTTGAAGATCAGGTACATCTCGGTGAGGGAATTGGAAATAGGCGTACCCGAAAGAAAGGTGACACATAGATCACTGTCAAACTTTTGCTGCAGCGTTCTTACTGCGAAAAGCATGTTGAGTGCTTTCTGGCTGCCCTCCATATTGCCCAGCCCGGCTACACGGTTATGACGGGTAGTAAACGTAAGATTCTTAAACTTATGGGACTCATCGATGAATAAGTGGTCTATACCCAGGGATTGGAAATCGATATCAGTGTCTTTTTTACCTTCGATCTGCGCTGCCACCTCTTTGAGTTTGCCCGCAAGGTTTGTCTTCCTGATCTCCAGCCCCTTTAATACACTTTTAGATATTTCAGCACCACTCTGTTGCAAGGTATCCAGGTCTCTTTCAATATTATCCAGCTCTGCTTCAAATATGGCTTTCTGTATCTCCGGCGACTGGGGTATTTTTCCAAACTGATCATGGGTCAGGATGATGCAGTCCCAATTATTGTTCTTGATCTCATGGAACATACGCCGCCGTTTCTCCGGTGTAAAATCATTTTCGCCGGGAGCGAGGATACGTGCTTTCGGATAGGCAAGTCGGTAGGTGTTTCGTATCTGGTCAACGTTCGCCTTTAATGCCAGGATCATCGGCTTATGCACGATCCCCAATCGCCGCATTTCATTTGAAGCAACGATCATGGTCAGTGTCTTCCCAAGTCCAACCTCGTGGTCAATCAAGCCACCACGATTCTGCATTATGCGCCAAGCCGCATTTTTCTGAGAACTGTACAGGTCCTCGATCTTCAGTGCTGCCTTGTCCAGCCCCGGGAAATGCAGGTGACCGCCATCGTAATCGCGCAGGACATAGCAATTAAAGGTGTCATTATACAGCTTTTCAATCCGCTGCTTTTCTTCTGCCGGCAGCTCCTGCAGCCAATCCATGAAGCGTGAACGTATGCTTTCAATTTTTTCATGGGCAAGCTGTATGGCGTCATTGTCAGGTATGCGGACACTGCGTTCGCCGACCTGCACTTCGTAGGTGAAAAAAGGGGTCGTATTTTCCAGGGCATGTTCCAGCAGGGTGTAGCCATAACTCGTCCGACCGTTTTTAGGTGTTACTGCATATTCCTGTAAAACTTTTGGGTTTGCACCTTCACAAGCCACTTTGAATGTGTCCAGGCTGGCCAGGTAGCTAACATTCGTGTTGATCTCAAACAGGTCAGTAGCAAACCGGTTATAGTATTCCAGGGGTATCCAGCGTTCACCCAGGTTGAAATCCAGCAATTCAAAGGGAACGGCCTCCGGCTGTACCTTTTGCAGCGCTTCAAGACTGTCTCGGTAATGTGGGTTTTCCGGGTCATCACTAACACGTTTTTGGGCCTGCTCCAGTTTATACACGACATTACCAGAAAGGTATTGGTCACATGTCTCCCAGTTATCTGACACCGGGTTGATCAGGATGTGTTGCGATAAAATTTTTATCACTTCGGCTTCCGACAGGCCGGTGACGGCTTCTATAAAACTGATTGCAACACAGCCTTTGTCATTCAGACACCTCGCTAAGGCCTCAACAGGATCATCAGTACTGAAATGGTCAGACTGATTATCCAATGCTGCCTGCAGGATATCTGCTTTGCTGAACCGTTCTTCGTTGCGTCGCTCCAGGGATGTCAGGATCAGTAAGCCATAGGCCGTATCTTCTTCAATCAGCCTTTTATTGGCCGCCAAGTTCAGGAGGCCGAACTGATCTGTAAATCGATCATAGCGTTCTGCCAGGAAAACCCGCTGCTGCTCCAATTCGGCGCTGCTGCCGCTATTTTGATCGAATGAAAGGTAGGCATCACGCAGGGAAATGTACTGCCGGTAGAAATCGGCACGGCTCGGGGTTACGGCCATTGGCTGGAATTGTGCCTGGCCTGCATCTGTGTTTAGGTTACTTATCTTACCGATCTTATCCTTCCACTCAACGAGCATACCATTACGGGTGAAGCGGTCGAGCTCAGTAAAAATTGCCGGGTCCTCCGGTACGAGGTTGAAAGCTGTCTGAAGTGTGCTGTCTCCTTCATAGCGATAATTATACGCGTATCCTTTCAGGGTATTGCTTATATCGTCCAGGTAAGGGGAAAGCTGGCTACCGTTCAACCAGTTACTGGTTGGTTTGATCTCAGCAACATTTGAATATAGCCGGTACAGGTAGCGGTTTTGTTGTAAAGCTTTTGCCGCAACCAGCACGATGAGGTCGTGACCCGGATGTTGCTGCGCAGTTATTGTGCTCAGCACATTAGCAGAGTCTTTTGCAATTATCGATCTATCCTGGTCCGTCAAATAGGCATACGCTTTGTTACCCGCTTTGCCGCTCCCCATATCAAACAGGCCTAACTGCGTCTGTGTATTTACCTGTGGCATTTCCGGCATCGGCAATAAGCTCATTTGTTTGCCGGGCAATTTGCCGCTGCTGTTAAGGCTTATTGTCTGAAAGCCATCACTGTTAATTCTTGCCCAGAAATCGGCCCGGAGCTTAGCAGATAATTGCCCGGAAATGTCAGACAAATTGCCCTGCTGCCACACCGTTTTACTTGCAATGCCATATTGGTTTTTACCGTCCTTGATATCATTGCCTA
Organism: Mucilaginibacter ginsenosidivorans; assembly: GCF_007971025.1. NCBI lineage: Bacteria > Pseudomonadati > Bacteroidota > Sphingobacteriia > Sphingobacteriales > Sphingobacteriaceae > Mucilaginibacter > Mucilaginibacter ginsenosidivorans. The sequence goes on from NZ_CP042436.1 coordinate 1,033,916, forward strand.
GCAACAGTTCGGGATGTTCTGCCAGGTAGCTATTGTAGTTATAGCTGCCAAAAGGCCCTGAAAGTGTTAAAGTCCCAATCAGTTTCTGTTCATCATCGCTCAGGCCGTTTTTTTGAGCATCCTTCTGTACGATGAGTAAATGACTAGGCGCTTCGGTATTGCCCGTGTCCTTCATGAGGTTATCAGGTAGGGCCAGCAGGCTGACAAAATTTGCCTGGGCGAAGAGGTAATTCCTGGCTTCCATATTGGAAGGATTGTTCAGGAAGGCATCGGTGGTGATGTAGGCCAATAAGCCCTTGTCTGTAAGTTTGTCGAGGCCCTTTGCAAAAAAATAGTTATGTATTTTGCCTGATAGCTGGCGCGTCGGAAAGTCGGGATCATAGACCTGGAAATTGCCAAAAGGTATATTGCTGACCACCAGGTCATATTGCCCTCTCCCTTCTCCTCCAGTCTCCTCAAAGCCTTTTATTGCTACGGTTGTTTTAACAGGGATATGTGCGGCAATTGCCGATAGCACCTTGCCTGTGAGCGTGTCTTTTTCTACCGCTTGTATTTGTTTCAGTGATGGGAAGACTTCAATTGCGGCGCGGATAAATACACCGGCCCCGGCGCTTGGTTCATATAAGGCCTGTGGTGTTATCCCTTGTTCTTTCAGGGATTCAAAAAGGATGGCGGGAAGGAATGCCGGGGTATAGAACGCGGTCAGCACACTGTTCTTCAGTGATCTGATGATCGTTTCATAATCCGTAGCCGCAAAATGGGTTTTTAATAAATTGTGGAGCTCTTCCATTTTAGGAAGCAGCCTTAAGTCGGCTTCAGTTGCACCGGATGCAAGCCAGGAGTCCCGATCGCTCCCGTTGAAAAGAATTGCTTTAATGCCCCCGAAGCCGGAATATTGATGCAATTGTTCGATGTCTTCAGCAGACAGTTTTTCGCCGGCCTCCCAACGAAGAGCGGCCCTGACCGCAGCGATATTCGCCGTTAATTTATGATACTGATTGTATGCCATACCACACCGTTTCCACCCCGCTCAGTAATATTTTTAATTATGCACTTCTTAGGTATTCATCAACTTCTGCCGTAATAGCGTAGTACATTTGCCTGTCCTCTTCCTTACTTTCCGAGAAGTTGTACTGCTCAAAAATGGGCTGGCAATGAGCTACCAGGTTCGTAAGCTCATAGGTCAGCACGCCCATCTCCGCGAACCGGCTGAAGCTTGCCGGAAATTCTTCTTCCAGCAGTGTCTTCAAATAGTTGAAGCGGGAGGGACGCAGATCAGCGGTTAACAGCTCCAGGCTAAGCTCTTCAATGATGTATTGCGGCTTTCCGCCCGATACCCAGTCCTGCAATTGACCCGATATGCCCGCGAGCTTATCTTCTATGTATTTAGTCATTCCAAATTGTTCCTGCAGCCGTAGCAGCAGGTCCGGATTATTTTGAATGATATAGCTGCGTAATCTTTCCGCAATTATTTGTTCCAGCATTTTCGTTTAGTTTTTATGAATGGATAAACGGGCAAGACGATCAGATAGCTGATAAGGACGGACAGGATGGCCGCCAGGATGATCAATAATGCAAAGACCGTTCTTATGATCATCGCCATTATCAGGTACGCACCTTTCATGCCTTCATTCTTTAGTTAAACCCCAAAGAAACTTTTCAGTACTGTGGCCACGATCACGAGGAATACACAACTGCCAAACCATGCCGCTGCGACTTTACCTGTATCCGGCTCTCCATGGTTCCATTTGTTATATACTTTCACTGCCCCGACTAGTCCTACAATAGCGCCGATGGCATACATCAGGCTGGTGCCTGCGCTGAAGTAGCTTTTCACCTGAGTGGTCGCCGCATTGATACCGGCACTTCCGTCCTGTGCAACAGCCTGCATGCTGATATAAAACAGCAGCACAGACGTCAATAACATTGCTTTTCCTGTTAATAGTTCTCTGCCTTCCGGCATGTTGCTCCAATTTGTTCTCTTCTTTTTCATACGACACGATATTGTTTGATCCTTAATTTCTTTCAGGCCCTCCCTGCCATTGGCAGGGAGGCTGAAAGTTGCCGCCTTCCGTTCCCTTCTTTCATTCATCTGTCAGCCAACCGCTCAAGGTTGGAAGGGGGCAATACCCGGCTTTTCACTCATCCACCCACACTGTCCCTGCCGGTATATTCTTCACTGTCCCAGGTACTATTCAATTCCGCGGCACTAATGCTCAGCCCGCAAACCTCTTTCGCTTGCAGTATAATTTGATTGTTCAAGGCGACACGGAATGCGGGCTTTCCAAGCCCCCGGTAGCCGGATAATCGTTGTTTCAACTGCTTTAGGATAACTGTTTTGTCCAAGGGCAAAGCAGCACGTTCGAATATGGCATATCGCAGGTCGCGTACCACATCTTCCAGCTCATTGATGTCGGCTTCGCTGTCATCATACAGTGATGAAGAGCTTCCATTGTTAGCCTGCTTAAAAATGAATTCCTTAACTTGTGGCCCGTAGTATTTAAGCAGTACAATTAAGTAGTATGCAATAAGGCACAGCACTACGGCAATCCAATATTCACTCCAGGTAATTTTGCTTATCATGTCAGTTTTCCTTTAATGTTTTCACCAATTCTTACATAGCAAAGGTGCCCTCATTTGAAAAGCTGTTTTCACACCGCTGACCGTATACGGTGATATTTTTTTTAAGCCTGAATTGGCGGTTCTTGAAGACGGGCGCTGTATAATTTGACTGAAAAATGGATGGAAAACAGAGTATATCCGTATACGGAATTTGGTTCAGTAATCGCCCCAATCATATTCCTATAAGTGAGGCTGAGTATTAATTTGAGCGAGGCGTGTAAAATACCCTCCTCAAAGTTTGTGGTAACCCGGTAATTTTATCTCATGAATGATACAGCAGATTCGGGCTTACAATCCATTAGCCTGCTTAAAAGGCAAATCAGTTTCATTTACACGATTGACCCCCAAAAGGAAGAGATCGCGGTGAGGTACCATGTCTATCTTACTGATGGGGAAGCAGCCAACGAAACACCAATCATGTTCTTCATTAAAAAATGCGATAAGCAATGGCAAACAGGCAGCTACATAAATGAGGTTTTTATTCCGGAGGAAGATATAATAAGCGAGAGTATTACGGACGTAATAGTACAACAGGCTACTTTCTTTTCAAGAGCAGACAAAATGCGCCGATGGCAGCGATTCTCACTCGATAATGCGCACGGTAAGTTCAGGTTCTCCGATAAGCTGAATGCCTACCAGGTCGTTTACAAACAAAGGATCGGCTTTCTTGAAAATAGCGATGATATTGTAGAGGAGCAGGAATTTATCATCATTGAAATGGGAAGGGAATGGCTCACCTGCACCGTCCTGGCAGAAAATGGACGGGAGATTTTCAGCAGTTTAGTCACCAACGAGATCAAAGACTATATTTTACAAATGTCTTAATTCGAGACTGATTTTCGTTTAATCCAGTCACGGAACTCTTTTGCACGTTTCTGGCTGATAATCACCGGCTGATTGTGTTTAGGCCGCAATTGCAACTGTATTTTTTGATGTTCGATATTTTCAAAGTGTTCGCAGGCCTCGATGTTGACCAACATCTGGCGGTTAGCGCGAAAAAATTTTCCAGGTGATAATTGCTCCTGTATGGCATCGAGACTTGCAGAAATTAAAAAGTCTTCTTTTTCAAATGTCCGGATGAAATTATAATCCTCCTCATGGAAGATGTAGCTGATATTGGATACTGATATCGGTATATTCTTTGTTCCCCTGGAAGCAACTATGACTTCGGTGTTTTTTGATTCAGTTATTTGATTAATGCGGTATTTTTCTGTAACAGACAATTCCTGCGCCTTACGCATCTGCAGGTAATAATAGAAAGTCAGATAATAGAGGTTAAAAAAAAGGATCATTCCCAGGATCACAGGGAAATCATATTGCAGGTAACGGGTCACAAAAATATCGATGTCATAAATCCGGAAGTAGATTGTCGCGAGCACAAATGCAACGACGCCGGGCAGCATGACGCCCAATAGGAATTGCAGCGCTATTCTCTTTACTGTATGCGCATTCCAGTCATAATGGATATCGAGTCTAACAGTTATCAGGTGGACGATAGTGATAAGGATAAATGCAATGACTGCGCTTAGTAAAACCGAGCGGTAGTAATCCCAGGTAAGCAGCAGTTGAAAAATACTGTCTTTCTCACCAAATACAACAATAAAATGAGCGGCAACGACGGAAAGGATTATCCTGAAATACAGATCATGATATCTGGAAGTTGACGGCACGCTTAAAGGTTTAAATGACGATTGAATAAACGAATTTGCTGCAAATTGGTTTGGATTTAATTTATAATTAATTATAATTGAAAATCAAACTTATGAACCATGCCAAAACAACCTTTCGACTCCACCGGTGTCAGCGCCAAACAGGCGGAACTTTACCAACTATCAAATGCTGATCTATTAACACAGGCAAACCTTATACGGTCCAATTTAGTGAGCTGGGTGAATGATAATTTCACACTTGACAATGGACAGCAGGCATTTTTGAATAGCGCCGATCCAAGATGGATTCAATATACTGCGCAGGTCACGGGCTTCGCTGTTGAGAACAGGCTCGGTATATCGCTGGCAAAAAAAGGAACGGGCTCCGGTAAACTGGTCAAGACGATTGGCACCGGGCTCGAATGCGATTTTTCAAATACTTCTGGATTTGCTGCCAAGGGAACTTTAGTTTTTGAAGTGGATTACTCTTAATCTGTTTGCAAAAAATTACTTCATCGCAAGTAGTAAAACCTGAATTTCATTCTTAATGCTAAGAATATTCACAGTTATATTTTCAAAATATTAATTTTACATAAATTAATTTTCCAATTTAGCTGTGATTTTTTAGCGTATATGCGTACCGGGGGTTCATCGTCAAATGATTTGACTCCATATTTGAATATGGTTGATCCCAATTCCTTTGAAATTATCTTCAGAAAGTTTTATCCATCCCTTTGCTTTTTTGCAGAACGGATTACTGGTAGCCACGACGATGCTGAAGATGTAATTGAGGAACTCTTTGTAAAATTGTGGAACAAGCAATTGCAGTTTGAAACGGAGCAACATCTTAAAGCGTACCTGTACCGCTCTGCAAAAAATGCTTGCCTTGACTTTTTGAAGGTATCTGAACGGTCCGACATGCGTAATACGTTCTTTGCTGAAGAGCGCGGCTATAGTGAGGATGCCTACCTCAATGAGATTATTCGCGCAGAAATAATTTCTGAGGTTTATCATGCTATTGAAAGTCTGTCACCTCAGTGCAGCAAGATAATTACGATGAGCTATCTTGATGGAAAAAGCAATCAGGAAATTGCAGATGAATTAAATCTATCGGTACAAACAGTGAAAAATCAAAAGGGACGCGGTCTTGCTATGTTAAAGCAACGGTTACCTAATGACAAATTCCAATTGCTGCTACTGATCCCATATTTACAGCTATTCGATTTGCTCTATAAACATTAAATTCTAAAAGCGGCTTAGTACTTTATTCCTGGAACGTCGTATTGGTTACATATCCATTTAGATAACCAATAATGCTTCCAATTACTGCTGCATGTAATACACTGATTTTTGATGACAGGTTTGCTGATTTGTGGCATTTGATCGGCCATACGCCAATGCTCAAGTTATGCTATCGCTACAACGGCAAAACAAGCTTCATCTTTGTAAAGTGCGAACAATATAATCTGACGGGCAGCATAAAAGACCGAATCGCCCTATTCATTCTGCAACACGCTTATAAGAAAGGTGAATTACTGCCGGGGTATAAGATTATCGAGGCGACAAGCGGCAACACAGGCATTTCTTTCGCCGCTCTTGGAAAAGCTTTAGGCCATAAAGTGCAGATCATCATGCCCGATTGGCTAAGCCAGGAACGGATTGACATTGTAAAAAGTCTGGGTGCCGAAATTACGCTGGTAAGCAAAGAACAGGGAGGTTTTCTTGGGAGCATTCGGAAGGCGGAACTTATCGCCCAAAGTCAGGCCGGTATTTTTCTTCCCCGCCAATTTGAAAATGAACTAAATACGGAAGCTCATGAAAAAACAACCGGCCCTGAAATCTGGGAGCAACTGCAACGATATAAAATGCAGCCGGACGCGTTTATCGCCGGGGTTGGTACCGGTGGGACAATTATGGGGATAGGACGCTATTTGAAAAAGCAAAACCGGTATGCGCAGGTTTTTGCGCTGGAGCCGGCAGAAAGCCCGACGCTTAGTACGGGCTATAAAACCGGCAGTCACAGGATACAGGGAATTTCTGATGAGTTTGTCCCACCGATCGTTGATTTTAAGTACCTCGATCAGGTTGTACAGGTCAGTGACGGCGATGCGATTCTTATGGCCCAAAAACTTGCCTCCCAGTTAGGGCTGGCAGTGGGCATATCATCAGGAGCGAACGTCATCGGAGCGATAAAGATGAAGGAGCTTTTAGGGAAAGAAGCCTGTGTCGTGACTGTTTTCCCTGATTGCAATAAAAAATATCTGAGTACAGATCTCGTGAAAAAAGAACCTGAGCGGGAAAACTATATTTCACCCTACGTTGATTTTATAGGGTACCAGCCACTCAATAAAAATCACGTTCAGAAAAGCGTATCCAATTAATAAATTAATCATTATGTCATTATCGCTATTTGCAATCTTCCTTTCCGGAATGGCTGGCGGCTTTGCCGCTACGCTTATGCCCTGTATCTTTCCTATGCTGCCCTTAACCGTCAGTTACTTCACTAAAACAACGACAAACAGGAGTAAAGCAGTAAACAAGGCAATGCTTTATGGCCTTAGTATTATTGTCATATATGTGCTTCTTGGTCTTGCCGTCACTGTGTTGTTTGGTGCTGATGCACTGAACAGCCTATCAACGAATGGAATTCTCAATTTCCTGTTCTTTATTATTTTGCTGGCCTTTGCCATTTCCCTGTTCGGCGGATTTGACATCAATTTACCTTCCAAATGGGTTAACAGAGTTGATCGCATGGGCGACCAGGCAGGGATCGCCGGCCTGTTTTTCATGGCGGCAACATTGGCCCTGGTTTCTTTTTCCTGTACAGGCCCTATTGTCGGAACATTGTTGGTGCAGGCCGCGGCTAACGGCAGACTCCTTGCGCCTGCAATCGGCATGTTTGGCTTTTCTCTGGCATTGGCCCTGCCCTTTACAATTTTCGCATTAGCGCCAAACGCGCTGAACGCTTTACCGAGATCCGGTAAATGGCTCGTAAACTTCAAGGTCATCCTTGGGTTTCTTGAATTAGCGCTTTCCCTAAAGTTCCTGTCAAATGTTGATCTTAGCTATCATTACAATTTGCTTGACCGCGATGTATTCCTTGTGCTTTGGATTACAATCGCTGCATTATTGGGATTTTATCTATTGGGCAAACTGCGCTTTGCATATGATGAAGAAACAAAGACAATTTCGGTACCGAGGTTGCTTCTGTCAATTGTTGTTTTTTCTTTTACACTTTACATGATACCGGGCTTGTGGGGTGCACCACTAAAATCAATTGCCGCGTTCCTGCCACCGCCATCCAGCCAGGATTTTAATTTAACTGTCAATTCAGTATCACGGGTCAAAAGCGGTACCGTCCGGTCGCCAAAGAAGTATGAACAATTATTTAAGGCGCCGCTTGGACTTGATGCATTCTTCGACTATGATGAAGCATTGGCATATGCTAAAAAATGTCAGAAGCCATTATTAATTGATTTCACAGGGCACGCCTGCGTCAATTGCCGTAAAATGGAAGAAACGGTGTGGCCGGATAAGCAGGTATTCGCTTATCTGAATGAAAAATTTGTGTTGGTGCAATTATATGTAGATGATAAAACACCCTTGTCTGCCGGGGAACAATATACTTCTCGGTTTAGCCATAAGCATATTGAAACGCTGGGGCAGAAATGGTCAGACCTTCAGGCATCAAAATTCAACGCCAATAGCCAACCCTATTATGCTATACTCGATAATACAGGGCATCTGCTTATTGCTCCCGGTGGCGCCGATTACGATGTATCAAGTTTCAGCAGGTTTTTGAAAAAGGGAATTGATGTATTTAAGCCGTAGAGGCTAAAAGATATTGCGCGAGGCAATTTATAATAAGTAGTTAATGGTAACAGGCAGCATCCGCTGCCTTTATTTTTTAATGTTCATTTGGTACTAAATAAATGGCGTGTCGTATTGGTAAGTATGAACGCAACAAAAAAATATTTTTTACTGGCTGTATTATTGGGCATCGGCCTTTTTTCTCAGGCCCGATCAAGGGCAAAAAACGATACAGGGTATTATACCATCGGCAAACAGGCGATGGCGATCAATTTCAAACACCTTATCAATTATAAGCGTACGGAGACCAGCTTTTCGGATTTTAAAGGGAAGCCGGTAATACTAGACTTTTGGGCTACCTGGTGCCAGCCATGTGTGGCCATGCTGCCAAAGATGGTACGAATACAAAAGCAATTTGGCAACTCACTTCAGATCATTTTAGTTAACCAGGAAACTGAGGAAAGGGCTGAGGCTTTTTTCTCGCGTATGCAAAAAATCAGCCCAATTGATCTTCCCTGTGAGCTAAAGAATACAGACCTGTTTAAGTCGTTCGGCGTACAATCCGTGCCCAATTATGTCTGGATAAATAAGGAAGGTGTTATTTGCGCTGTTACAGACCACGAAGCGTTAACAACCGAAAATATCAGTTCATTCATAAAAAATGACAAGATAAATATTGAAACCAAGCCCAATGTAGCAGAGCAACCCTATGACTATAACCTCCCGCTGCTCAGCGGCAATAACGGCAATGTAAATATCCTGCAATACCATTCGATCATTACCGGGTATTACTCCGGCCAGGTTACCCGCTACTCCACCCCAATGTCAAAAAGCCGCTATAAAGGCAGACGCGTGATGGCCTGTAATTGCCCCGTCGACCTACTTTACAGAATTGCATACAGCAGTCCTGAACGCCCTTATGGATTCCCGTCTTCACGAACGATCTATCAGATAAAAGATACCACAGTATATAAAATCAATCCGGACTGGAAGGATACCACTGGTTTATTCTGTTATGAGCTCATAGTTCCAGAAAGCAAAGCAACTCTTATTTATGAGATCATGAGGCAGGATTTGGAGCGGTATTTTGGTTTTTATGGAACGGTCATTTCCAAGCCAACAAAATGCTATGTGCTGATTAACCGAAATGCGAAAAGGTCGGAAGGCGGCCCCCAGTTTGAAATGAGCAATTACTGGATTAAAATGAAAAACAGTCCTGTCTCCAGGGTCATGGACGCATTGGAACACTACAACCAAATGGACATCTTCATTAATGAAACCCATCTTGACCACCCCATCGACCTGGACATCGAGGGCGACCTGCGCGATATTGAAGTATTAAAAAAAGGCTTTGCAAAATATGGGCTTGAACTTGTCGAAGAGCAGCGGCCCCAGGACTATCTCCTATTAACAGATAACCCGAGCACCAATGGCAGATAACACAGAGGAAGCCTTGCGGATCGCGATGTTGATCAGCAAGGATTTTAAGGGCAGTATCAATGATCTCGAAGCAGAGGAATTGAAAAGCTGGATAAATGCTTCTGAGGAAAACCGGGTACTGTTTTCGGAATTGACCGGAGAGCAGGCAAGAGAAAAGCAGTTAAAGCAAATGCGGCGTTATGATACGGACGCGGCATTTTCAAGGGTATCCGGACGTTTAACTCCGCATATCGTACCATTGGCCTCATACAGGAGAAGGATATGGCAGCTTGCCAGGTATGCTGCAATACTGCTGCTGATCTCAGGAGTAGGTTTCGCCATATTTCACATAAGGCAGCAACATGAAAAAAGGACACTGACTGCCGATCACCCTTATAAAAACGATATAGCTCCCGCTACTAACCAGGCACAATTGATACTGTCTGGCGGGACAACTGTAGCATTGACCAAAGAACAAAACAAAGTTATATCCGCCGGAGACCTCGGCATCCAAACCCACAACGGTGTTCTGTCCTATAAGGTAAAAGACCATTCCGCGGCCGCTACTTATAACACCATGATCACCCCAGCCGGGAAAACATTTGAAATGATACTGGAGGATGGTACACAGGTTTGGCTCAATGCAGGCTCCTCGCTGAAATATCCTACCTATTTTGACGGTACCGAAAGAAAAGTGGTACTAAATGGCGAAGCATATTTCGCGGTGGCTCATAATCCCAAACGCCGTTTCGTTGTTGAAATTGCGGGCAGGCAGGTTGAAGATATAGGAACAGAGTTCGATGTCAATAACTATAATGATAATGAATTCCCTGCTGTGGCGCTGGTAAAAGGAAGCGTCAAAGTAACTAACGGAAAGAATAATTCCATCTTAATTCCGGGACAAAAGGCCGATATGCCCGGTTCCGGTATCGATGTATCGAAGGCTGACCTGAAAGCATTCACCGCATGGAAAAATGGTTTATTCGCTTTTCATAATGAGCCGGTTACTGAAATGATGAAGATTATTGGCCGCTGGTACAACGCGCGTATAGTATATGCGACAGACTATATACCAGATAACACTTTTACAGGCGAAATCTCCAATAAGGTCGCCGTCAGTAAGTTGCTGGATAAAATTGCCCTTACCGGTATTGCTGAGTTTACCATCACGGGCAATACGATAACGGTCCATCCATACAAACCAACCAATCATTAACGATAACCCTAATTTAACCAACTAACACTATGCACTATTTTTTACCCTTACATCACAGGAAGCGTTTTCGGCAAACCTGCAAAGGCAGTTTGTTCTTCATTTGGCTTTTATGCTGCAGTGTTTTTTGCAGCAGCAGGGCTGTGGCGCAGGCTCCAACATTTACCATGGCACTTCGAAATACTTCTATTGAAAAAGTATTTGAAGATATCGAGCAGCAGAGCAGCTACCGGGTTTTATACAGCAAAAAGATAATAGCCAGGGCGAAGCTCGTGACGGTCATTGTCGAAAAGGCAAGTTTGGAAACGGTGCTGAGCAAATGCTTTTACAATCAACCTTTTGATTACGTTGTACAGGAGCAATCCATCATAGTAACCCCGAAAAAAAACCGGACGGGTGCATTAGTGCCGACGGCGGATTCCATCATCTCAATACAGGGGCATGTCGTTGACGACAAAGGCAGTCCATTACCGGGAGCCGGCGTCAGGGTTAAAGGGACGCAGCTCACTACGGTTACTGATGCGAATGGCGCGTTTTCATTGAGTCATGTTAAGTCCAATGCTTTACTTGTCATTACATTTATAGGCTTTGTTGCAACGGAACAGCCTGTTTCTAATTCAGTAGACTTTATCATCGAACTAAAGCAGGGAGAGCAGAAACTAAGCGAAGTGATCGTATCAACCGGTTACCAGACCATTTCTGCGGAGCGGGCAACAGGTTCCTTTGTAAAGGTGGATAGTGCTTTACTCAATCGAAGGGTCAGCACCAATTTTATAGATCGCCTTGAGGGTGTGACCAGTGGCCTCGTATTCAATCATAACCTGTCCGGCCTTGACCCGAATGCATCGCCCATTAGTATCCGCGGACGCAGTACCATCTTTGCCAATACAAAGCCGCTGATCGTAGTGGATAACTTTCCATACGAGGGGGACCTGGACAATATTAACCCAAATGACATTGCGGACATCAGCATTCTAAAAGACGCGGCCGCTGCTTCAATTTGGGGAGCAAGGGCCGCCAACGGGGTCATCGTAGTTACCACAAAAAAGGGGAAGATAAATCAGCCATTGCAGGTCAGCCTCAATAGCAGCATGACCATAGGCGAAAAACCCAATTTATTTTACAGCCCTAATTTTTTAGATGCTTCTGATTTTATTGACCTCGAAACCTACCTCTTTAATAAAGGCTATTATAACGCAACTTTAAACAGTAAAAGCAGGCGCAATGTGCTTACACCTGTAGTGGACATTTTAGCGGCTGAGCGGGCCGGGACTATTAGTCAATCCGATGCTAATGCCCGGATTAATGCTTTTCGCGGCCAGGATGTGCGCAATGACTTTAATAAATATTTTTACCGCAGGCGCTTCGATCAGCAGGAGTCGCTTACTTTAAGCGGTGGCAGCACTAAGGCTACTTATTTATTTTCCGCAGGCTATGATAACGACATAAGCAACCTTGTGCGAAATGACTATAGCAGGGTCACCCTCAATGAAAATACCAGCTACGAGCCTGTAAGAAACCTTAACCTTTCCATCGGCATACATTATGCAACAAACAAGCTGGACAATAACAATCCCGGTTATGCAGGTATAACTTCCAACGGAAGTGCGATCTATCCCTATGCGGCTTTTGCAGGTCCCAATGGAAATTCATTGGCGGTTTCCAAAGATCATCCTTACAGCTACGTTTCGGCGCAGACAAATCTGCTGGACTGGTCTTACCGGCCACTTGATGAATTAAATCTGGCAAATAATGTTACCCATGTAAATGATATAAGGATCAACCCTTCAATCAGCTATAAATTCACGAACTGGTTGACCGCCGACGTCCGTTATCAATACGATAAGCAATTTACCGAGAACGATAATATACAATCCCAGGACGGATATTATGTGCGCAACCTGGTCAATCTTTACAGCCAGGTAAATGCCGGAACGGTAACACGACCTATCCCATACGGGGACATATATGACAAGGGGGTTAATGATTATGCGGCCAGTATATTTCGTGGCCAGCTTAATTTCAATAAAGAATTTGGCAGTAAGAACTTTGTGTCCGCCATTGCGGGTCTCGAATACCAGCAACAAATTACGGACCTGAGCCAGTACCGGCTATATGGTTATAACAGCGAAGCTGCCAGCAGCAGCCCGGTTGCCTATGGAACGGTCTTCCCTGCTTATCAAAATCTTGCGCCAGCAGCGGCTATTCCTTACAAGGATAGTTTCGATGAAATGGTGAATGAGCTGCGTTCCTACTTTGTAAATGCATCGTACACCTATAATGATAAATACACAGTTTCTGGCAGTGCCCGATTTGATCAGAGTAATCTTTTTGGCGTAAATACCAACCAGAAAGGCGTACCCTTATGGTCAGCCGGTCTGAGTTGGGCCATTAATAAAGAAGCTTTCTACCAGGTACAATGGTTGCCGGAACTGAGGCTGCGTGCCACTTATGGTATCAATGGGAATATCGACCGTACATTGACTGCTTTTAATACGGGGCGCTACAGCGTTAGCGAAATCACTAATGCCCCGGATGTCTATGTTACCAATCCTCCCAATCCGGACCTGCGTTGGGAAAAAGACCGTATGCTGAACATCGGTATTGATTTCGGTTTGGCTGACAGGCGTATAACCGGCTCTATTGAGTATTTCCACCGGAAAGGAACTGATATTGTCGGCTACGCGATCATTGATCCTACAAGTGGTTTTTCCAGCTATAAGGGCAATGTGGCGGATATGGAGGGTCACGGCTTTGACCTGAAACTGAACAGCAGGAACCTAAACGGGCTGTTGAAGTGGAACACTACGTTTCTATTCAGCAAGGCTTCCGACAAAGTCACCCGGTACAATGCGGGTGTAACGCCCGTCAGCACCATTGTCCAGTCCGGTGACGGTACGCTTGACGGCACGATCAGTTCTTTCTTTGTGCCCATAGCAGGACATCCTGTATTCAGCGTGTACAGTTACAAATGGGCGGGACTCGACCCACAGACCGGCGACCCGATGGGCTATCTCAACGGCGCCGTCAGCAAAGATTATGCAAGTATTACAAGTTCCACCAATACCAATGATCTTGTTTATAATGGCCCCGCAAACCCAACTTTAAGCGGTAGCCTCAGGAATGATTTCTCCTATAAAGCTTTTACACTGTCCATCAATATAGCTTATGAATTTGGCTTTTATTTCAGACGGCCCTCTGTGAACTACCAAAACCTGTTTGGACTTTACATCGGGAACAAAGACTACCTGAAAAGGTGGCAGAAGACTGGGGATGAACAATCAACCAACGTTCCCTCTTTGGTTTACCCTGACAACCTCACCCGTGATAATTTCTACACCTACTCGTCTGTACTTGTGGAAAAAGGAGATAATATCAGGCTGCAGGACATTCGGCTAAGCTATGATTTAAAAACGCTGCGCATCGGATCGGCAAGGCTTAATAACCTGCAAATATTTGCCTACGCCAACAACCTGGGGATTCTATGGCGAGCCAATAAATATGGCCTTGATCCTGATTTTGTAAACGGCTATCCTGATCCGAAAACATGGTCATTAGGCCTTAACCTTCACTTTTAATTCTCAAAGACATGAAAACGTTTTACTGTAAAACAATAATAGGCAACATTATTATATTGGGCCTGCTGCTTACGGCGTCCTGCAGAAAAGATGCGCTCAATATCAAACCTGACCAGGCTCTCGTCGTGCCTACTACGTTGCAGGATTTCCAGGGTATGCTGGACAATGTGGTAACACTCAATGAATACGGCCCTGCAATGGCCGAAATCGGCGCCGGTGACTTTTATTTAAGTTATGCCAGCTGGCAGTCTCTTTCAGACCCATTTGAACAAAATTGCTATATCTGGGCAAAGGATATTTATAATGGCGAGACCGCCTACGATTGGGATTCTGCTTACCAGAAAATCTTCTATACGAACGTGGTGCTTGATGGGCTAAAGCAAATAAATATTAATAATGCTAACCAATCAGACTATAACAACATCAAGGGCCAGGCATTATTTGTCCGTGCATTCAGCCTCTTTCAGATGGCCCAGGAATTTGCAAAGCCGTATAACGCAGCCACAGCCAAAACGGATTTGGGCATAGTCCTTCGTTTGACCGCTGACGTGAATGCGAAATCTACCCGTGCCACAGTACAGCAGACCTACGACCAGATTGTCAGTGATCTTACCGAGGCAGCTGGCCTGTTGCCTGATAATCCTAAGTATCTAACCCGCGCCTCAAAGCCAGGTGCCGAAGCGCTGCTTTCGAGGACTTACCTGTCGATGTCTGATTATCCAAATGCCCTGAAAAGTGCGGATGCTTCTTTGAAGGTAAATAATGATCTCATCGATTACAATAAACTAGATTCGACGGCCTACCAGCCGCTGCAAATGTTTAACAATGAAGTCCTATACCATGAAGTATTGACCTTATACCTGTCATTTTATTTTGGCCTTGCAGATCCTTCGCTCGTAAATTCCTATGACCAAAATGACTTGCGGCGGGTAATGTTTTTTAGTAATAATGGTGATGGCACCTACTCCTTTAAAGGAAGCTATGGCGGCGATCTATATTTCTTTGGCGGGTTGGCAACAGATGAAATGTACCTGAACCGCGCAGAGTGCTATGCCCGCCAGGGAGACGCCAGTTCCGCTTTGCAGGATCTTAATGCGTTATTGAAGATGCGATATAAAACGGGAACTTTTGTGCCGGTGACAGCAACTGGCCCGGATGATGCCTTGACAAAAATACTTGGCGAACGGCGCAAGGAACTCTGTTTCAGGAGCATACGCTGGAGCGATCTGCGGCGCTTAAACCAGGATAACCGCTTTGCCGTCACTCTTTCCCGAACACTGAATGGCCAGACCTATACCTTGCCTCCAAATGATCCGCGTTATGTATATCCTTTTTCAAATGATATAATTTCCTTAACTGGAATTCAGCAAAATGCCAGGTAGCTTATGGCAATTGGTAAACAGCAACACAGTGGGAATAAAGTGCTATAATCCTCCTGTTACGGGCAAAAATATGTACTACCTGTTCGCCTTTTTGCCGGGGCACATAAAAACTGCCCCGGTAAATTCCTGTTACCGCGTTATAGCAATCGATAACGGAGTTACTAAGGAAATCACTGGTACGTTCGTTATCTGCCTGAAGGGCGGAACTGCAATAAAGAATTCCATCATCCAGGCAACTAGTAATTGTCGAAAATATAGGTGCTGCGCTTAATGTATAGGTTGGCCGGTAACCTGCCTTCGACATCTTTTTACCATTGTCGGGTAAAGTGAAATTGGTATCAATAGTCGTATGCCGCGATATGTGCAACAAGCAAGTATCAAACGTGACAAAGCGGTTTGCATAAAAGTATTTATAGATGAGCAAATGAGACGATTGATCATAAAGCAGTAATCCATCAGTAGAAAATCCAGCGTCGTGTTTACATTCCAGGATGTTTTTAAAAGGTACCTCTGTATTTTTATCGATATTGACTGACTCGATTACCTGGTCTCCCAACCCAGTATCCAAAGCGCGGACAATATATCGTGATGTATCGAGTGCAATACCTCTGCTGAATTTCCTAAGAAGCCAATGGCAATTTATCGCACCGGTTTTTAGGTTAATGCAATAAATAGCAGGCATGTTCGAGGCATAAACAAAAGTATGGGCGTCATCTATTACTATTCTGAAATTACTTTGCAAACTTGTATTTGCCTGCATGGGTAGGTATACCATCTTGATACTGGAGAAATCATCTGATGTCCTGATAATTTGTGTGGGATCTGAGGTTTGAAAAAACAACTCGTCATCGGTCGCGCCGGCAATATCTGTAGCACCGTTTACCTGCCAGGATAAATATTTTGGCTTTAAATGCGGTATTGCTCGTTGCCTGTTAAATCCGTTTCTTCGCTCATTAGGTTTACTGCTAAAACCGTACAGCAAAACAACCGCAAGGCCCGATCCAATAGCAATAAGCGCCAATAAAAGCAATGCTTTTTTCATAGTGGTTGATTTGAAAAATTAGAAAGTCCGTAGGGAGGTATCGGACTTTCGTGTTGCTTAGTTATGCACAAAGTTCCCCGGCAGGATGTTGCTGTTGGCATCAACGCAACATTGGTTTGTTGTACCAACACAACGTCCGGTTGAACAGTCCGGCAGGCCGACCTTGGCTTTTGATGTTGCATAGGCTGCGCCGGTGGCTAAAATAAAGGCTGCTGCAATCATTGCTAATCTGATCTTTTTCATAATGAAATCGCTTTTATAATCTTAAAAAGCTATAAAACTTACGTTAGCATTAATTTGCCTACTTTTTTCTACAGGTGTTCGGCTATTCCTGTTATTGGCCAATATTGTTAAACAAAGGTCATTGTTGTTTCATTTGTCGCGCCCGGTTCGTGGTATATAAGGATAGCCAGGGCTGTGGCTCCTATAAACAAAGAATTAAAAATGATATGAGCCTTCCAGGATAAACCCTGCAAGATCCCACCACAACTGCAGGGTATATAATAGCTGTAGTTCAAAATGACTATCAGGTAAAATGTAAATATCATGAGGAGCGCAAATGAAGCATATAGCCCGAGCTTCCTCGTCCTCTTAAAAATCAGAGTGAATGAAATAAGGATTTCTAAAGTTGGTACTGCTACTGCAATGGTACTTGCAAACAGATCTAATAAAGGAGATTTGCCAAGCTGAACCCTGAAATTGCTGAAATCAAGTATCTTACTGACAGCTGCGTAGGTAAACAATACTATTAGCAAAAAGGAAACCGCTTCAATAATGAATTTACGAATCATAGCGAGTGATATTTTCAGGTGAAAAGAAAATCCAGTCTTGACGGAAGAATGCAGGCCTGTAATTGAAAACCGAGTGTAAAATTACATCTGTGCTGGCACAGGCTGTTTAGCAAATCGTCTCTATTTCTTGTCCAAATGACTCTATTTTTTGTCCATTTGGCTCCCGGGCGAGCGATCCTCAATTATGTAATATTTGGGTGGATGCCCATAATATTTGATAAATGCCCGCGTCAGACTCGATGCCTCCTTGTATCCGACAAGGGTCCCGGCCTGATTGATATTGCAATGTCTTTCGACAATAAGCTCCATTACTTTTTCCATCCGGGATTTAAGAATAAACTGATGCAATGACTGATTAAAAAAGGCAGAGAAATGCCTATGCAGAGTTGATTTACCGATACGGTGTTGCGCTGCAATTGCTGCGGCTGTTAATTCTTTATCAAGATTTTCGAGAATAAACGATTTGACTTCCTCAAGTCTCTTAATATCAGACTCGAAGAGTACCATCCTATTATTTGGTCCCATGTGTAAAACTGTTCACCGCGGCTGCGGCCAAATTAGAATTCCGAAATGAAAAGTTCGACGGCACATCCCTCGCCAGGTTGAGATATGATTTGAAAGTCACCATTGAGCAATTTTGCCCTGTCCCTCATGTTAGCCATCCCGATACCTTTTCCGTTACTGGTTCCTATATCAAAGCCAGTCCCATCGTCTTTTATCTGCATCCTAAAACCGTTCTTCTGATACTCAATAACGATTTCAACGTTTGCCGCGCCGGAGTGCCTGACGATATTATTGAGCACTTCCTGAGCGATCCGGTATATCAGCAGGTCTTTCTCAGGATGTACATTTATGATCTGACCTTCTATATGCAAATTACAGTTTAGTTTTCCTGAGCGCTTCAAATACTCAATATCATCCTGAAGCACATTGGCAAATCCCCGCTTTTTTATAAAGTCACTGTTTAGTGAATGGCTAATATTATTGGAATGGATTATTATCTGGTCGGTAATGTTTTTAACGTCTTCAAGATACTGTCTGCTTTCTTCGCCATGAGTATATTTAACAAGCTGCCGCACGGTCATCTTTAAAAAATTAGACAACTGCCCGATATTATCATGCACGTCCTTGGCGATCTGGTTCATCATTCGCTCCCCTTCCTCCAGCTTATCTATTAGGAGCCTTTCGCGCTCCTGGTGGTGCTGGTTAAGTCTGGTCCTGTAATGAAGAGTGAAAAATACCAGAAGAAAGGTGAACAGGATGAGGATAATTGATCCCGCAATAAAGAGCAATATCAAAGAACTATCCAACATACCTGAGATTTAATCTTGGATAAAACAGGAACACAAGTGTAAAAGCAATGTTGGTAGTCGCACTTAGATAAGCAATGGAATAGTCAATGAATCGCTTGTACCCGTTTAGGTGCCTGGTCTCGTAGTCATACAGCGACATAGTGAAAAAATTAAACACATAGAAAAAGAACAGCACAAGAATAATCCAGAAATGGGGTGACCGTTGAATCTTCAGGTAGGTTTGATTCAGCAGAAATTGTGTGTAAACAAACATACCAAGTGCCAGCACAATCAGCGTCTGATACAGGAAATAATTGCTGTTATAGGTTTTGATGGACTGAAGGAACCACATATTTAAAACACCCACGACGATACTGAACAATCCGATAAGTAACCCGATGTTCCTGCGCTTCAAAGTATTACTGCAATAGTTGAAATAAAGGGCAATAAGAAAGACCTGTCCAAGATTTGACACGTTATAGACGGCTAGATTATTGCGGTATTTATATGCCACAACAGCCGCCACACATTCTGTCAAAAATGCCAGTGTGAGCAAGTAGAATATTATCCTTGAAGCCTGGTCCAGCATTCTATAACGCAGGGCTGCGATCAGCACAGGCAAGGCCGACGAGGACAAGCTCATGATTACCGAGATATAATAATTCATCGTGATCGGTTTAGGGTAATAACGGATTGCCGGCTGTGCCCGGAGGGCAGTTCGTTGGGCAAGCCATCGAATTATCTATTACAAGATTATTGGTGTAATAGACATACTCACCTGATGAGGTATAACCCGCTAAGATTAAAGTTAATCCATTATTACTGTAGCCGCAATTTTTGTTTGCATGGCCGCTGTTGACATAACTTAGCCTGTGCGCCAGGAAAACTTTCAGTCCTGTAATCGTACTGCTGCCGCTAAGACTATCAAGGTATAGGCGTAATAGAGACGCATTTAAAGTGAAGGCACGGGCATCGGAATCATTTCCAGTGTAATTAATGCTGTTTAAATAGCTTCCGATCATTTTATTTGCGGAATCTACCGGGATGACGTCTGGAAAGCCATAGGTCGCTCCTGTAGTTTTAAGACCTTGCTTTATTACAGGTCCCGGATTAGCATTGGACGTGGTGCAGCTGGCCAGCACCGGAAGTGCCAGCAAAGCCAATAGCGTGCGTTTCATAGATTACTTGGTTTTAGTGAATGGAATTATTGTTTTGCCTGGATAATAATTTGTATCGAGGGTTACAAGTCCGGACCGTATCGCAAAAAGGACTAGCGCAATCCGACTATTTAGGTTTAGTTTATGGAATATACGGTCACGGGAGCCTTCAACACTGCGTAAAGTCGTATGCATTTGCTGTGCTATTTCGCCGTAGGTAAGGTCAGTGCAGCAATATTTAAGTACTTCAATTTCGTTTTCCGTAAAGGTCTGCAGCCTGATTGCTTTGGTATTGACCAAATGGAAAACGGTACTGTTGGCACACTCGGAATAATAGTAGCCGTCATTATGAATCGAAAAGAGCGCAGTCTTCACCTCCTCTATGTCACATTCCTTGAGCAGATATCCGTTCGCACCGGCCTGCATCATTCTAATGATATATATTTCCCAAAAAAAGGCGGTCAGCACCAGTACTTTCATTTCCGGCCACCGGCGCTTTACTTCCGTTAACACTGCAAAGCCATCCATCTGGGGCATGCTAATATCCAGTATGCAAATTTCAGGTAGCCTGTCAGCGGCAGTTAATTTGCTGATTAATTCATTTCCATTATCCGCCTCGATCACTATATCGATCCCCCCAAGAGACCGCAACATGGAGATAATCCCTTTCCTTACCAGATTATGGTCGTCGGCAAACGCAACCCGGATCGTTAACTCTTGTTCCATGAAGTAAAAGTAAACCCAGTTTTCAATTCAAAATAGTAATCTTCACCTCGGACTTTTCCATGTCTTTTACCTCTAAATTATCCCAGGCCCATTATATAATTTTAGCGTCTTTTTCAGACTGAATACAAGTTCATTATATCAGTCAAAAAACCCATATAGAACGTTTGAATGCCCTGGCAAACGAAATACCCTTGGCCACAGGCCCAAATACCGAGTCAATTATGCCCTCCATTTTTAACGCGTAAATAATAATGTATGGACAAGAGAACATCATCTATTTATGAAACTATGTTGGAAAGCCTCGAACAGATCGCTATGACTTCGGAAAATGTCCTTCAAAGGGCGGAGCAATCCTACAAAATTGCAGAGCATGCACTATCCCAATTAAAGGAGCATATAATCAGCTGTGTTTTTTCAGACAAACAGGAAGAGATCAATTTCTTCAAGAGGATTAAACCAATGTTCTTAAAGGAGCTATTGTATCATATGGAGGTCTTTCAGGTCGAGGCCTGGAAACCACCTGTTGGCCGGGATGAGCAAATTGCACACTACCGGCTAGGCGCCCACCGAGCAGACCTTTATTTTAAACGCTACAACGAACTGTATACCTATTACAGGATGGGGAGCTCCTTGCACGATGAACAATATTTCTTACGGGGTGGTCGCTGCGACTTGATTTCACCAATCAGTATTTCAGACACAGACAGCCGCTTCTCTACAGTTTACAGTTTCCAATTTGCAAAATTGCAGGCGTATGAACAGTTCAGCGACTACCTGCATCGCTGCGTTTATAACCTCGAACATCCTGGTGCGCCAATGTCAGAAGCTGATAAAGAAAGGCAGACAATAAGGTGGACGGACTCTAAGTCAGCCTTGATTGAATTGGGATATGGCATTTACGCTAAAGGCTCCATTAATTATGGTAAGGCAGACATTAAACAGATTATGACTTCACTTGAAATAGCCTTTAATACCAGTCTGGGCAATTTTTATCGCACCTTTCAGAACCTGCGTATCAGGAAAAAGAACCGTACACCTTATTGGGATAGCGCCAGAGAAGATCTGATAAAAAACATGGACAATGCAGATCTGGATTCATGAAATAGGCGGATTTCTTTTGCAGCGATCAGCATGTGATAAAAAAAGGTAGTCCTTGCAAAGTGGTTATTTTAATGCCTTATCCCAACAGATGTAGGGGACATTATGCAACTCTTGCAGATAGAGGCTGTAAATATTTAATTTATCCCCGGTATTTAGCTTGAAAACAGAAAAATAAATTTTCGAGGAAGTCCTGCAAAAGTGTCAACAGTTGTAGCATAATGATTGCACCTTTACGACATGAAAGGAAAATAGACGTATCAATTGAAGGCAATTACTTACTTAGAGTCTTTTTTACGCCCTCTGAAAAAAACCGATAGACCGATTCAATATTTCACCCCCAGATTAATATACCTCAATCGCATTTTTATATGCCTGAGCGGTTTAACGCTTCATAAAATTTCACTTTAGCCAACCCTCAACAATAGTTTTGACAAAGGAAATCTTATGAAAAGATGCCCGGACAATCGTGGATAATTCAGCAACACCTACAACACACCTCGTCATGGAATTCGTAACAGAACTGCTTCAGCAATTGGAAAGAGAGTTGGATGAGATTGAACTCGAAACTAACAATATTATTGAAAGATCAAAGAACTCATTTGAAGCTTGCGAAAAAGCGATATCTAAGCTAAAGGAGCTTATGGCGACCTATACATTCAATAATGTGGCAGAAGAAATTCACTTTTTTAAACAGTTAAAACCAAAGTTTTATAGCAAGCTTATTTATCATGTGCGCTTATTTGAATTAGAATCACAAAAGCCTATAGGTATAGCTAAATCGCAAAAAAAATATTTCAACAGGCATTTATCCGAAATAATGAGGTACGACCATGATCATCAGAACATCTATTCATATTATAGGTCAGGTGCAGTTCATATGGATGAGGTTTATTTTAAAAGAACAAAACATGACCTTATGATAGGTTTTAATCTCAGCTATTTCGATTGCAACGAAAGCTTTTGCAGCTGTCATGATCATACTGTGGCTACATTGCTTGCCAATGAAAAAATTGCCGACTACCTGAACAGTGAATTATTGAAGTTAAAGAACCACCAACGAGTTATTGCGCCGATTGGCATTGAAGACACAGGCATCAGCTGGGCTGAATCAAAGGCTTCATTTATTGAATTAATGTATGGTCTGCAAACTTTGGGGGTATTTTACAACACCAAAACAAAAACAAAAGCGGACATGAGCCAGGTCGCGCGGTTTTTTGAAATGGCACTTGGTGTCGATCTGGGAAACTATTACAGGACATTCCAGGAAATACGCATCCGCAAGAAGGGAAGAACAACATTCATTGACAAATTGCGGGAGCAACTAATACAACGGATGGATCAGGCAGATGAAAATCCACGATACAATTAATGTTGTCCCTTCACTTTTTTTCTTTCCAAGTGAAGATAAATAATTGAATATTCAGATTATAAATGCAAAGAGAAATACCAGGCGGCTTTGTTAAATGTGCCCGGCCAGGCCACATCCACTCGTATAGGATAACCGGCAAGGTTGGTTCTTGCACTCAGCCCGTACGAAACTTTCCACTTGCCATTATTAGCATTCGCATTGTTCCATGTTTCCCTGGTAGTTCCCGCATCTGTAAACAAACCCAACTGTAGGTTATTCACAGCAGGCAATGGCGTCTCAATTGGTATCAAGGTCTCAAAGATCGGGAAATAAACATCCGCATTGAAAACCGCATATTCATTCCCATACAGCGTATTCTGGTAATATCCCCTGAATGGCGCAACCAAGGTCTGGAATGCATAAGGTGCATGCTGGTTGAAATGAACCGTTGTATCTACTCTTGGTGTCACATTATTATCAAGCCCACCAAGATCGTACAGCACTTTCTTATCTCCCCCGCTATATCCTAGGTGCGCTTGTGCTACGAGGGTTATATACTTATACAGCGGTTGGTGATAGCTCACATTAAGCGTAGTCCCCATCACTGCAGACTCCTCCTGTGTAAAGCCCTTAAACAAATCAATCAATCCCACAATCTTAAAGCCTTTGTATAAATAAGGCAAAGTTGGTTGTAGCTTATTAAGCTTAAAGGAAAACGTATTAATAGACCAAAGACTTTCTATAGGATCAAAATCAAGACTGTATTTGTCAGTCGCCAGGAAAATGGTCCTGTCCTTTCTCACCGCAGTCTGGAAACCCAACGCACAATCATAGCTCAAGGGATATGTCAGGAAGAGCTCGTAGTAATGCGTCTTTACCTTAGCTGTATTAGGATATGGATTGCCGCTTTCATCCACCCATTGCCTGGCTGGATCAGGTTGCAGGCTCTCCACCTTCCTGAAGTAAGACAGACCCCAGTCAAGCCGCCTGGCAGTGTTCTCATAGCGTATATAAAAGTCGCTGCCTTCAGTACCTGCAGGCATCCTGTAAGCAATGGAAATATGATGGTTTTCCAGCAGGTCAGTAAAACCGCCTTGTGCCATACCTCCAACTTCAGGGAACTTGAACTGCCCCTGGTAGTTAAGATATGGCTGATATCTATTGATAAAGTAGTCATTATTGATCTTAGCCGAGAAGTATGCACTATGCAGTTGCAGCATGTATGGCCTTACATTCTTAGGGTTGTATGTGAGACTTTTTGCAATGCTGTCTTTCATAAAAGCAGATCGCTTCCTGGCATCCTTAGGCACCAGTGCATCTTCCAGTATGGAATGAGTAGTATCTATAGCGGCTCGTAGCATGGAGTCCTCTTTTGCCTGCTTAGCTAGTCTTGCTCTGTAGTCAGTTAACCATGCGCTGCTTGTATCTTCATCTTTTGCGCTATTGTCAGTTAACCATTGTTGCATGGGGTAAGAACTAACATAAATGCTGTCCTTATCAGCCTTATAGAATGCTATTCTATCCTTCTCTTCCAGGTATTGAAATGGCATCCATTCGCTCAAAGGTTTTCCAGCACCCTTTGATGGTAATATCACAAACTGTTCTGTGCCATGTCTTGTATATGTAGCTAATAGCTGTCCATCTGCCAGTTGCGTAAGCTTATCCCATTTTATATAGCTGATCGTATCAATGACTACCGGTTCTATTTGTTTATCATGCATGCTATATATCCCCTGCCACAGCGTATCCGGATCATAACCTACACCAATTTTGAAGACCTTTTGTTTAGCTACCTTAGGCCTGCCAGAGAGAAACAACAACTGCTTCTTACTGTTCAATACCGGGCTATTATCATCATAGCTGTCATCTGTCCAGGTTGTGTACTTCTCTTTGTTCTCGTTATACTGCACTATATCACTTTCCCCTCTCCTATATCCTGCAAGCAGATACTCCCTATCTGATAATGGAACAAAACTACTGATGCCATCTACGCCATACAGCTTTACCGCATCCGTCAGGCTCCCGTCGGTAGCATACCTGCTGATTGTGATTTTCCCTTTCTTAGGCATCGCCATATAAAGCTGTTTCCCATCAGGATGCCATTGCAGTAGTGGATATATATCAGCACTATGATCGTCTATCCAGGGTGGCAACTCATAGCTTGTTACCTTTTTCGTTGTCTTGTTTTTCAGGTCGTCAATATAAACCGTACGCCTGTTGTAGGTGCTTACTGTATAGGCTATATAGCTTTCATCCGGGCTTATCAGCACCCTATTGATAATCCCTTTCCTGTGTTTAAGAATTAGCTTTTGTGCTAAAGGTTGGTCCTTTTCTTTAACTGTAAAGCGCGTTTTATAATACTCATAGCATTGAGTATACAAACTGTCAAGCGTATGCTTGGTGACCAATCTTATACTTCTCTGTAAAGACTTCTTTCTTAGCTGGAAGAATATCTGGGCTATTACTTTGGGTTGATAATGCTCTGTAAGAAAATAGCAGAAGGCTTGTCCTGCCAGTCGGGGTTCATAGTTGAGTACCTGCTGCCAATTGGTGAATGTATTGTCCTTAAATGATATTCTGAACTTATCTTCATCCTGTATAGGCCAGCCATTGGCCAGATATCTTATCGCTCCTTCTTTAAACCACATGGGCACTTCATCTTTTTTCGCTGTGCCTTTCGCCTGGTCACCGAGGTTGTTTTCACTTAGCCGGCTTTCCCATTCATATCTTACCAGTGCTTCATAAAGTTGCGCTTTCAGATCTGCATAGCTTCCTTTGTACGCAAGCAATAATCTATTGCCTTTATATACAAATGTGGGCAGTGTATATTGCTCCGGTTCATAGCTGCCAACATTAGATTCGTAAAGCTGGTCCGTAGATGGGTAGATGATGATATTGGGTTCTTTTATATCGCTGCTTAGCATTTCCTTCTTTACATGCTCTATTGCTTTAGGTGTTTCTCTTGTGACAAACGAGGCCAGGCTGTCTGAACCTACAATAAAGTAAACATGGAATACTTTAGTATGGAAAACCTGCCAGTGATATTTGTGGTATTGTAACCTGTAATAGCGCTGTTCCTTCTGAGCATAGGTATTTTGTACTGTTAATGATAACAGCAATAGGATGGACAGCAATTTTTGAAGTGAAGGAACGGTCAATCTCATTTTCAGGAAGGCTTCTAAAAGCGCTGGCAAAAACTTTAATTGCGTTACAAAAATCTACTAATTTCTCGGCATTTAGTAGTATTTTACTGTTGTTTTCAAACTTTAATTCTTGAAATTTCTCCTCCGAAATAGAAGGTTTTTTACTACTCTTATTTTCTGTTTTGGTATCATCAATTGCCGTGCACAAACAGGTGTCTGGAACAGCGGCAATTCTGTTAAAGGATCAATGGGCAAGTCAACTGCAGGTTTCAAAAACAAGCTAAAGAATTACAAACAACATTTACAGGAATGGGGCCTAGACCCAAACTTTAATAAAGAGTTGCTATTAGGAGGAAAGGTGAATACAGACGGCTGGAGTGGTAGCATCTATTACCTGAAGAGAAAGAACAAGCTTGCTAACAGCCTTTGGCAACTGCACTTCTCAGAAATCAAGCACGAAAAGCAAATTAAACAGCAAGGCACCAATAAGGCATTTCCTCAATTAGGTAATGCAGGCCCTTATGTCTTTGGGAAGATAAATAACCTGTACACCTTACAGCTTGGCTATGGCAGGGAAAAACTATTACTGCCTGATGTGCTGGAAGGTAATATCTCAATAGGCTTTCGCTATAGTGGAGGATTTAGTCTGGCGATGCTCAAGCCCTATTATCTGAAGCTGATATATGTTGACTATACACAGCCTAACAATCCAGCAACGCTGAAGGAAGAAAAATACAGCAGTACCAACAGTGACCATTTCCTGAACAGCGGCGATGTGCTTGCTGCATCTAAATGGAGCAAGGGACTTGACGACATACAATATATACCCGGCCTTTTTGCAGAAGCTTGTTTCGTGATCACTCCTTCTAAAAGCAACTCATTTATCCAGGTAGTGACACTTGGCGCGAATGTCGCTTACTATTCAAAGGAATTACCTATAATGGCGGACCAGAAAGCGTATTCCTACCAGGCGTCATTGTTTGCAGGGTTTGGATTGGGGAAAAGATGGAAATAAATATTAAGCAAAAGTACTGTTGAATTCTCAATAGCACCGTAAGCTGGCTACGCATTCACCTTAGCCTGTATTTCCGATTTTTTTAAATTCGGATTGGTTGCAAGGCCTTAGACTATTAGCTATTAAACAAATAGCATTGTTCAGCAAATGCTGAACAATGCTTTAACCTTTATAAAAAAATTTAACTTCTTGACCATATAGGTAAAAGAAAACGCATGCGGACAATATGCAATAAAGAACAATTGCTATTCCTTTCAAATTTCTAATTCGTCGATTTTCATTAACAAATAATTTTTCATAGTTGGTAAATCGCTTCTTATAAACTGATTCGAAAATCACGAATAGTAAGATCATTAATACACTTCCTATCTCTATATTCCTATTGAAATGTAGAGTTTGTGTTCTTAAATCAAACAAGTATTTAATCGATAAAACATTTGACCCTAAAAGGAAGGTTATATTAAATGTTGCATTTGCTTCATTTGTCGCACCTTGCCCCCCTAACGATTTCGAAACAGAATAAAACCGATAAAAAAGATACCTGTAAAATCTCATAGTCCTCAATTTATTTATTTTACCCAACTATTCCAATTCTCATGATTCCGGCCAGGAGTCCATGGAGTCTCGTATGGGATGGGGAGTCGTGTATTGAAATACAACCAGGCGGACATTGGCGGTCCGACAAAGGGAACTTCAGCCATTCCCAAGAAAAATACATCCTGTTCGACTATATCTTCACCTTTGTTCTGCTTAACATCGTATAAAATCAAACCGGCACCTATTGCACGTGATCCCCATCTAAAAACATCCGCCCAGGTTCTATATGATGCAAACGCTCCAGACAATCTACCTTGTTGCGACAAACTAAGACCGGGTTTATATCTTGCTAATGTCGTATATGTAGAAAATTGACCAGACGCATTTTTATAAAATCCAGCTCCTAGCATTAAGTCCATTGTCGCTGCTTTGAGCCCCATAATGGTTCCTGTTGTGTTTACTGCGTCTACTACGTATGATGATTCCGACTCGTTATCTTGAGATTGTTGATTATTGGATTCCAATAATATCGTCTCTGGTACATTCACCTGTGTAATTTGAATCGGGTTAAAGTCATTTAATATCGGGGGTAATTGTACCGGTTGCAGCGGCTGCATATATTGTGTGATATAATGTTGGGTAAACTGATCTAACTGCTGTTGGAGAGTGCGCAACGGAGTTAATGTATTAACGGTTATACCGTTTTCCCCGTTTCCTGCACTACCTGGACCTCCTCCGCCTTGCACACCGCTGCTTTGGGTACTTCCATATCCAATCTCAGAAGGGCGCGGTATACCAACGTAATAAACATTGTAACTACCATCATCCACTAACGGCACTATTCTGCTTGCGTACACCGTTGTGGCAGGTAATTCATTATTATCGCGTATTCCCAAACCCTTTGGATCTGTGAAGTTTGCTGGATTGTTGGCTGCAAAATGATATGGAGAAAGCCCCTCCTGCCCACGTCGGTCGCAGAGTAGATCAATACTCGTAAATCGGCCGATCTGATAGTCGTACTGACGAAAATTAAAATCTGACTGGTTTAGACCAAGTTCATTGTGTGTTTCGTTTCCTTCGATCTGCGTATTTGACGGCAATGTGCCACTGCTCGTCACCGGGTTTATTGGCAAGCCGAAGGGATAATAATGTTGTTCCTGCACAAGACGACCACGGTAGTAAGTAACATGCAGTTGATCCATATATACGGGTAAGAACTGCTCATCACTCATATATATAGATACATAGCCATTTTGCCCGATCGTTATCGGCCCACTGGTGCCTATTACCTGCCAACTACCCGGTGTACCACTAACCTGTACTGCACCACTCTGCTCTGGCACAAGATTCATCGACTGATCGAATACCAGATAGTTGATGTATGCTCTCGGGCGCGTGTAGTCTGTAAGATTATCTAACACACCTTCATAAATGCCTAGGTAATTTGAAGTGCTAAAAAGGCTTCCCACCATAGCAGTGTTATTTCCCTCACTGGCATATCCACCAACACCATTTACAAGGCTCGTTGTTATAGCATTTAGCATGCTATTGGGGTCAGCGTAAGTCGTCATACCAGCACTGTTCGTATCATAATAACTCGTAGCACTAATATCAAATTTGTCACCTGCCATTACACTCATAAGCAGTGCTGTTCCAATGCGCTTCTGGGCATCTGAGCCATCCAAATGAGCGGCCTGTATATCATAGGGGTTAGTGCTACCCGGCTTTAGATCGCGAACAGAATCCATATTTGCAAAAATTGAGCTTTCGAGTCCGGCCGATGCTATCTCATGGCTTGCAAAATAACTTATAGGTGAGCCTTCATCAGAGGTAACTATAGTTCGCACATTACCAAGATGATCTTTTACATAGAAGTCGTATTTGAAAATACTGCTATCAGCCATCCAACGGGCTCGTCCTTCGCCATGATCAATATACTTTAGACTGTCATTCCTGTAATTGAACGCTCCCCAGTATCGGTAGGTATCTATATGTGGTATAGTACTATCGGCAACAATTTTTTGTAACAGACGCCCGGATGCATCGTAAATATTGCTAATAGTGCTGTGATTGTAGAACTTGATAGTAAGGGGCAAGTCTAACTCATTATAAGTAATCGCAATAATGCTTTTGTTGTTATCCGATATTACATTGCCATCAACATCATAGTAATAATCGTTTGTACCCGCAATATCCTGAAAATCGCCAAGGTGATAATTGGTGGTTATGCCATCCTGAACCCGCTGCAATTGGTTGCTCGTTGACGGATAAGTATATGTTAGCTTGTCAATAAATACAGGGCCGCTAGTGGATGTGCCCATCTGGTTCATTGTAAGGATGTTACCATTCAGATCATAGGTTACATTTGACATACTAAAGTCGTGAGAGGTTTTAAACCAGGCGCCTGGCATACCGGAACTGTCTTCGTTGAAATCTGCATAATTCAGCCTGCCAGCCGGATCATACTTATATCCATATGCCCGTAATGGGGTCAAGAGACCTGCACCTCTCCATTGAATACCTGAAATTCCTCCATCGAAACGAGCAGAATCAAAACCGTAGTCGTAGCTTAAGAGGCTGCCAAAGGTCTTATCGGGTTGCATCGGGCTTGCTAAATAGTCGGCATTGACACTCTCCAACTGCCCTCTGATGTTATAAGTGTAATCTTGCTGCTCCACGCCGCCGAGGTTCTTGCTGCTGGTACGCCCTAAATCATCGAAATTATAATTTGCGATGATACGCCAATTTCCACTGTCAGCCTTTTGCTGCACCGCATACAACCTACCTACAAAATTGTACAAAAATTTATTCGCTATTTTCGTATCTATCTTCTTGCACCCAGCCCAGGCATGATGGTGGGTAAGATCATAAACCTTTTTGCCAGCAAAATTATATTGCATCGTAGTTGTATCCCATCCGGAAGTATTCCATGGGTTTTTTGTCTGAACTTGGATTAAGTTACCCTTCTGGTCATAAAAAAAAACATTTAAAACCCATTGGTTTGGCAATGTATTCGCAGAATCTACAATTTTAGTTTTGTTTGCCACAAGTTTGCCCTGTGTGAATAAATAAGGAACAGGTGTTACGGCTGATGGGTCAGTTGCAAAGTCCAGCGTATTGATATTCCCATAGGTGTTAGAAGAAAAAGAAGGGTCAGCGCTATATGAATCATAATAATTATAAGTCCTGATTTCACAATTGGTAATAGCAGAAACAGAAGTTGTTGCGCCATTTAAAATGTAATATAGTAAGCTGCCTGCAACAACACCGCCCGACGGTGTAACGGATCCATTAGCCCATCCTTGCCATGTGACAGCACTATTTGTATCTCTCGCTATGCCAGTCATAATAATTCTGCCTCGTGTGTCGTATAATGCAAACTGCCATTTACCCTGAGCGCGAAGCAGTGGTGTCTGTGTCATAACAGGATGAAATTGGTTATCGTAAATTTCGTATATGGGGCCAGTCTTCCCTGGAACGTCTGCCTCAATCTGGTTCCCGTATTTATCATATTTGTATTGATAATACAAAGCGGCATAGGTTGAGAAATTGGCAGCCGTAGGCTTTGCCGCTGAAACCAACGGAGGTAAAATATAACGAAGCTTGCCCAAGAGATCATAAACATAATAGGTGGTTTGCCAAATATTGACACCATGCTTATCTAAGCCGGCATATACTTGTTTACAAACAGCCTGACCTAATTTGTTAATATATGTTTTTATGACCTGACTGTGTGCAGAAGAGGTTGTTTTTACTGTTAGATCAGAACTATTGTAGTGCGTTCCAAATCCATCGATTGTGCCTGAGGCATTTACAAAGTATTGGGTAATTGAATCTGCGACGTCATTAAAGGTAGCAGTGGTTATAACACCTCTGCCTTCTCCTACAAATGATTTACCAGGCGCGTAAGCGACGCTTGTTAATGTGCTTTGATCGTCGGGCGTTACCTGTTGACTATATGCTGTGTAATCTTCGTTAGCGTATAGCCCTAAATTATAGCCGAACGCATTGTCAAAGGGGTCTAATTGGAAGCCACTATTTTGTGTGGACGTGTAAGGTAGCAGATTCGTATGTGTTTTTGAATACCTTACATCATTAGGATATATAATGTCTTTAAAATGAGTATCGTGGTTGCCGTGTACGACGCGCATTAACGACTGCCCTAAACCATTATAGTAATTGGTTGAAACTGGAATTGTATTAGTCCCATTGTAATGGAATTTACTGGTAGACGTATCAGTAAGAGGTATTTGGGGAACCCAGGTTTGCGTATAATTATAAAATAACGGCGTTGCAAAAGAACCCGGTAATGAATAGGAAGAACTTCGGGTACCTGCAGGAGCAGTCGTTCCATTTGGGCGGTTCGTTTGTCCATAAGCGACCGACACCATTCCTAAAAAGGTATATATAGCGAGTAATTTTTTCATTATAGTAAGTTTTTAATGCTTAGTTATCTGAGCCATGAATAATAGTACGATTGAGCGTGATCACATTACCGTTTATATCTCTTGTTGCTGTTTGTCTGCCAAAACGATCATAATTTTGATAGATAATGTTATTTTGTTCGTCACATATACTCGTTACACCAAATAATGGGTCATAGGTATATGTCGTCATCATTGCATCTGCAGGCCATAGCCTTAGTTCATCTATATCTGTCACGGTTGGATAACTGATACTAATAGTAGAATTAGAACCGGTAATGAGAGCTGTATAAAGATGCCAGCTGCCCTTTGTAGCTTGTTGCGTGAGCGTCACACCGGCTCCTCCATTTGTTACTGTTGGAAGATCAACTGCCCAAAAAGAAAGTATGTATTGTTTTCCGTTTGTCAGGGTATTTGAGCTGGTGATTGCCCCAGTACTTGACGACAAATGGAAATAATACCTTCCGGTTATCGGTTGAATCGATGCAGTATAGGGAACGAATGTCACGAATGATGGATTGAAAGTCCAGTTACCTTTATTGTAATCAGTACCTGAAGCAAGGAATTGTCCTTCGAAACTTGAATAGGCTATGTCCCTGTATTTAGCATTAGTTGCCTCTGCTGCTTTTTGCCCAATCCGAGAATCCCATATTGCGCTCGAATATTTTTCCTGATTTAAATATTTTGTCTCGAGCACGTTGTTGTGATCGTCGTATGTTGTGCTTTGACTTGCGAGTAGAACTAAATCCGGATAAAATATTGTACCGGCTTGAATGATTTGGCCATCTTGCACATTATCCGCCCAGAAGGGCACGGCACTTGTTGATTTAAACTTATAAGGGAAAGTAAGGCCAATTGGATTTTGAACACCTTTTATAGTTTGAATGGATATCGCTGAATCAACACCTGTTGAGTGCTCTAGTAACTCAGTTGTTGTTAAAAATTGTAGTCCGGGCAAATAATATACAGGGCCGGACGGGGAACTAAATACGTAATTGTAACTATACCGGTAAAACTTATTGAAATGCACACCACGGCTATCCGTCCAACGTACATTTGTTAAGTTGTCGGCGGCATCGTGATCATATTGATAATTAAGAATTTGTGATTTCCCGTTTGAATAAATAGTCGATGTTAAGTATTTCAATCTATACATGCGCGTTTCAAACGGCTGATAGCGTCTGCTGATAACGGCTGTATCACGATCATATCTAGAAGTTCCAAGTTCGTAAAAACTTGTATAGCGCGTATTCATTGTATAATCGGCAGGAATATCGCTTGCGTCATATTGAAATGTATCTTTTTGAAGCAAGTGACCATAAAGGTCATACTGCTCTTTTTTCATGAGTAATCCTAACTCCGCAGTTTCAAAGGAATCGCGGCCAAACGCAGAGTTATAATAATGCGTCTGGTCATAAGCAAGTCTTGAGCGACCTGTCACTTCGTTTACTATATTAGTAAATTGATATTTTGTAGTAGAAATTGTTTCGCTGGAATTTGAAAGCGTTTGTACAGAAACATTACTATATCCATGATTTGAATTGCGGAATAGATCAAATGGAGCAATTAGATTGTTGGTATAAAATCGCTCAGCGAGATACTGACCAGAAGGAACTGTTCTCAAAAAAGACCTTGGATACCAAAAATATCCACCTTTGTAAAATCTTAAACCGTTTGAAAAAGTGAAGTAAGTCGCGTAGCCATTTGTTGATTGGAACCCATCTTTATAAATAATTTTGTCTATGCAAAGTCCATCATAAGTACCCGATGCTTCCAAATCTGATGGCGTCGTGTAAATGTCGCTTGATGTCGGCGCATCTGCCAAAGTGTGGACTTTATAGTAAAAATCCGTTTCTCCGCCCGTACCCGATAGAATCGAAGTTAAATTACAAGCCTGCATATAGGTGATATTCGGCGTTTTATCGATGCCGAAATGTTTACCATTGCACCAGTGTAGCGGCATCTCGAAAAAATGTGTAAATGTATCAGGAACAATTAACCCATTGACCCCATAAGCAGACTGTCCATTGTAAAATCCATACCAATCTTTTGAAGGTGATAACCTTGCCGGCAGCCTTGTGCTATTGTACGTAAATGAATAATAAGGTTCTGATGTTCCATGATCATTGCCAGTTTTGGTGATACTCAGAAGCTTTAACCTCAGATTATTTGACGGGCCCGAACAGGAAGTGCTTATAGGCAATTCCGAATTTCCTGAAACATCGGAATTAAAATAGGCATAATTGAATCTATAAGTATAGGAATTTCCGACATTATTATCATAAGATTTCGAAACCGTAATAGAATCCAGGATGTAGTTATTAAAGAGGTCGCATCGCTTATCTGTGGTTGATCCCATTTTAAATGTTACTATTGTACCATCGGGGTAATCAATTTCCGATAAATGTGTTACCGTACCGCTCCATACATGTGGGGTATCCACATTATCAATATAAGTGAACCAGGTTCTGCCGGAATCACTGGTCCCTTCATCTACTCTTTGATCTTTATAGTCATTGTAAACAAGGCTATACGGTGTTGTATATTTGTACCTAACAACCTGGCCGGAAAATGTTGTTATTTTTGTCAGGAGCCACCTATACATCGGATATACAGTGGTAGTATTGTAAGTGCGCGATACATAGTCAACTTTATCAAAGTTGAAAACATTTCCTTTTTCATCGGTAACCGACGTGGTAGTGTATATATTTCCATTAACGGTATCAAAACCGCCAGTTCCTGCCGATAGAATTTCACTTTTTGGAAAAGTTATGGGCGTAAATGCTTGGTCTATTACCATATCAAACGAGCGTCCTCCGATAAGAACACTATACTTGTCCCTTTCCGCCTCTTGAATATAGGGGTCAAACGGAGGCCCGTAACGAAATATTCCAATCATCGCTGGATAGGATCCGGTTGCCGGGATATTCAACTCATCCTCGAATCCGTTTACAGTCCTTTCAATGGATCCTCCGGCCAATAGCTGCCACCCTAAACCTACTTCCGAAGAGATCTGGTCAACGGCAATCCCTTTACAGTTATAATTGAGCGCAATGCCGAGATCAAGCCCATCTACGCTATAGTCGAACAACGGTACATTGGCACAAGCAATACCCGTAAAAAGATCAACACTAAAGTTTTTCCCCACGTTTTGATATTGGGGCTGTGGTAGCGTTTCCGGCGAAACGACATAATTTAACGGAGTTTGCGTAAAGCCATATTCCCAATTCAGGAACAATAGCGGTAGCATTAAGAGGAACTTTTTCATATCAGTACTTGTGTTGAATTATTTTGAAATCGTTGAAAATCTTAAAACTATTGGTGAAGGCATACCTTTTTGCTGCCACCATATATCATAGAGCAGCTGTATTGCGCCGTTCCACTTATCGTTGATTCGGTAATTTTTTGTTAACCCTACAAGTATGCTTTCGCTGTATGTATTGCTGCTATGTGGCGATGTTGTAACCGTTTGATCAGGATTAATTGTATTACTAAATGCAGCTTGTTTATATAGGCGTTCATAGCCAGCATAAGCGCCAATACCGTATTGCCATTGCCAGGCAGTATAGCTACGCAAGCCTACGCCTTGAAATGATAAACGGAGATCAGTCCAGCTTTGTCCCAAGCCGGTTGCTTCCACTACCCCTATACCATAGCTAAGTTTGGGCGATTGCCTGTAACCAGCCATTGCAGATAACTGTAGAATAGCCGGAGCGCCATCAATAGTAGCCCTTGTCGTCTGGAAATTGTATTGCTTCTCTATACGCTTCCAGAAAGGAAGACCGCGCATGGGATTTATTTTGAACGACGGTCTGTTTATATGCTTTAGCTGCCTGAGGCTTTGCAGCGATTGCTTTGCTGTATTTATGTTCTGTGTCTTGTCCTGGAAACTTTTTATCTGGTCACCCATCTTTTGGGATAAGCCGCTCAGATTACTACCAAACCTTTGTTGTAAAGCTGCCTGTACCTGTTGCTTGGTTTGCAAGCCCATCTTTTGCAGGTCCGCTGCTGTTGCATTTGGGCCAAGGTTTTGCATGCTGTTGGGACCTGCTGTTGCCTCGTCCATATACTTATCAAAGCCTTCTGTGCCCTGCAGGTATTCCATTGCTTTGTCTTCTGCCTTAGATGGTTCCTCTTCCATCTCTTTGAAGACATTCATCTTTTGTTTTGCATAGTACACTTGTTTTTGTATACCTGTAAAGGCCGGTATGCTACTACCGCCTGCGATGCCTTGAAGGTTATTGGTTCGCTGGGTGATGAGCTCGTTGATATAGTTTCTGTAGTTGAGCTGGCTTTGCAGCTGACTTAGTTTGGGATCTGTTGTTGGCAGTTGCCTATTGGTATTAAGTGCTGAAGATTTATTTTGAATGAATGATCGTATTGCTTTAAGGCTATCAATAGAAGTATTACGCCTTGCAGCTGTTTTGGCAAGCATAGCACTATCCGGGAGTGATAGTTTTTGTATGGAGTCATAGCTAAGTCGTTGGTGACGATACCTATCATAGGCCGCGGAGTCGTTTTGCTTAAGCTTTGCTGCAAATCGTTGTTCGCGTCTTGTAAGTCTTTTCAGTAGACGTTTTTGCTGGCGTTCAAGGCGAACATTTAGCTTGTTGAGAGATTTGATCTTGAAATTTATGTAACGGCTGCTCTTCACAATAAGCGTGTTTTCCTCTTGTGCATGAACACAATTAGGTTGGCATAGCCACAAAGCAACAATAAAGAGTAAACAGATGGGTCTGCTTCTCATAGCCGAATAGTTTTAAAGGCAAGCTCAAAAAGGCACTCAGAAAAAATGCTTTTTACTGAAAGGAAGAGAATTCTAATTTCTCTTAGGGTTATAAGTAAATGGTCACAAACGTATCGTTTATGTTTTTAAAATTATAGTGTTTACAGGGAGGTATTTTACACGGGTTATTAACATTATAATTAATGTTATAGGTTCAATTCAATAAGCTTTTGATCATTTCATCTAATTTTTCCGGCAGTTCACCCTTATTAAGAAAGGCATCTGCTCCACTATTTAGCATTTCCTCGATAATTGCTTTTTCATAATTAATACTATAACCTAAAATTTTTACATGTGGCCAGCGTTTTTTCATTTCTCTTGTGGCAATAAATCCATCCATTACCGGCATATTAATATCCATGATACAGATATCCGGAAGTTGTTCCAGCCCTGGAATCGAATTAAGCAGGTCCTCCCCATTTGCCGCTTGTAGCACTACTGAATATCCATACTTCAATAAAATGTCACATACTATTGCTCGTACATATTTATGGTCATCGGCAATCGCAACATTAATATTTTTCATAGAAATAGGTTTAAAAACTGATGTAACGAGTTTACAAGCGACGAAACTAATACGGAATTTCAGAATGTCAAGTGCCTGACTTGTTGTATTTTACGGCGAAATCGTTGTATTTTACCAAAAATATATGTAGTGTGTTATCGCCTTACATACAAAATGCTAAATCATGGAACATTTAGGGAATAATATTGCACGGCTTAGAAATTTCCGCCGCATTCCTCAGAAAGAAATGGCCGCAAAATTGCGAATGACGCAGCAAGCTTATTCGGCAGTAGAAAATAAAGCTGAAATTGATGAGGATTTGTTAGAGAAAATCGCCGAAGTGTTGGACTTTCCGGTTCAGGCAGTCAGGGAATTGGATGCTCATTCCGTTTTAAGCATCAATCAGCAGGGAGGAAACGCAGGAAGCGTGTTTTATCAGTATAACCCAAACGAGAAAATACAGGAATTGTATGAACGTTTACTGAAAGAAAAGGATGATATTATAAAAAGCAAAGACGAAGTAATAGAGATGTACAGAAAGCAAAAAAACGTATCCTAGTTGGGTTTTAAATCATTGTTGATACAGTGAATGATTTTATACATCCTTCAGTGACTTAACATCAACTTTTATTTCGTTCACTGTCCGTAGTAATTCTTCTATTAGTGTTTCTGAGGATGGAATCACATCCGTGATGTGGCTATGATATTTCCATATTTCTGCAATATCGCCGGCAAAAACTTCTTTGTCTTCATAAGCCGGGTTTAACGAATGCAGCAGCATGGTCCGGTTCGTATCAATCTGACTGCTTACCATCTTGAATAGAAAGGTTTGCTCATTCCGCATGATAACAATACAAGGTGTTTTTTTCAGGCCTGTCCAGTCCGTAACATATTCTGTGATCACCAAACAATTCTCAGGAATTGGCAACATCGAATCACCTTCTGTCGGGAACATCCTGAAAGTTTTATTTTCTGGTAAGTGAGGCAATGACAATTTCGGCAACTTGCCAATATAGGTCGGGTCATTGTATCCTGCCAGGTAGCCCGCCTTAGCTTTCACCGGAACAAATTCAACATTTTCTTTATTGTTCTTATCTACACTTATCGATAACACCCTGATCCGTCCACCGGAAATATAAACATCGTTGCCTGCTTCAAGTTCCCTCAGCCTCAATTCACCCAGCTTCGCCAGGTCTACCTTCAACAAGGTATCAATGCTGATTTTAAAATATTCAGAAAATTTAATTAAGTCTTCCAATGAAAGGTTTTTTACCGCCCCGGTTTCCTGCATTGCGAGCTTTGAGCGCGCAATGCCCAGCTTTTCAGCCATAGATTCCTGGCTTATTTTCTTCCTGTTTCTAAGGAACTTCAGGTTGGATGCCCAATAAAAATTTTGACTTGTCATTTTATTTTGTTAGAATTATTGACAGTTCATTGTCAATAATATTGACAAATATAGGATTTCTATAAACAAAAACAAGGGGAGGCAGTATGGCAGCAGCAAGTCAGAAAGAGATTATCAGCCGTTTAAAAAAGGATCTCCTGGTGTGGGAGGGCTTTAAACGCAGTGATGCCGATAAGGCTGGGGCAATCGGGATGGGTAGTATCGAAGACCATTTCCCGGAGAAAGTGTTTCCTAAAGGGCATATTCACGAAATGATCAGTTATCAGCCGGAAAGCGCTGTGGCCAGTAATGGCTTTATTTCTGCGATCACGGGGAAGCTGTTGGGCGATGCTGGTTTTTGTGTATGGGTGAGTGCTGCCAGGACAATTTTCCCGCCAACTTTAGCTTTATTTGGCATCCCGCCTGAACAGGTAATATTCGCCGATGTGCGAACGCAGAAAGAAGCATTATGGACCGTAGAAGAGGCGCTCAAATGCGAAGCTTTGACCGTCGTAATCGGCGAAATATCTGAATTAAGCTTTGGCGATTCACGCCGTTTACAGCTTGCCGTAGAAAAAAGCCGGGTTACCGGTTTCATTCACCGCAACAATCCCCGGACTGAAAATACGACCGCCTGCGTGACCAGGTGGAAAGTCGATCCGCTGATGAGTACAGGCCATCCGGCAATGCCTGGCATTGGCTTCCCCTGCTGGGATATTAAATTGCTAAAAGTCCGGAACGGGCAGCCGGGGAACTGGCAGGTCGAATGGAACGGGGCCTTCTGCCATTTACAGTCAACGACGGTTGCGATACCGCAATTTCAAAAACGAAAAACGGGTTAAGATGTCGAAGCGCTTTATGGTAATTGCTTTCTGTCATTTAACGACGGACTGGATGGTCCGTCGTCGGCCGGAATTACGTACGATCCCTTTTGTCTTAGCCGCCCCTGAACGAAACCGCATGGTGATTAAGGCGGTCAATGTGATTGCCGCTGCCAATGGGATTTGCTGTGGCACCGTGGTAGCTGATGCCCGTGCGGTTTATCCCGGATTAGAAGTATTCGATGACCGGCCGCAATTAGCAGAACAACTGCTTAAAGCATTGGGTGAATGGTGCATTCGATATACCCCTGTTGTTGCAATTGGCTTACCAAATTGCTTAATACTCGATATCAGCGGCTGTCCCCATCTATGGGGCGGCGAAGCCGCCTACCTAAAGGATATTCTTAAACGCCTGTCCGCTTTTGGTTATCATGTGAAGGCCGCCATTGCTGATACGATTGGCACGGCATGGGCGGTATGCAATTTTGGCCCGGAACCTGCCGCTATTGTTGAAGCGGGCAGGCAGGCCGAAGCATTGTCGTTGCTGCCCACTGCCGCCTTACGCCTTGAAGATGCCATCGTTGAAAAATTACGCAAGCTGGGCTTTTACCAGGTCCGGGCTTTCATCCACATGCCAAGAAGGGCATTACGGCGCAGGTTTGGACAGTCCATGCTCAACAGGATTGACCAGGCGCTCGGATGGGTGAAGGAAAGCATCGAGCCGCTGTGCCCTGCCGTACCCTACCAGGAGCGGCTTCCGAGCCTGGAGGCGATACGTACTAAAACAGGCATTGAAATAGCATTAAAAAAATTACTGGAAGGCTTGTGCAAACGACTGGAAAAAGAAGGCCAGGGCTTGCGAAAATGCAGCTTAAGGACTTACCGCGTAGATGGCAGGCAACAACTCATTGAGATTGGCACCAGCCGGGCAACGCGCAACATACAGCACTTATATAAACTGTTCGAGGATAAGATAAGTACCATCGCACCGGGGCTGGGCATTGAGCTCTTTGTTTTGGATGCTCCCGTGGTGGAAGAATTGCCCGCTAACCAGGAAGCTATCTGGAATACGACCAGTGCCAACCAACAGGCCCTTATCGCTGAACTGATCGACCGCATCAGTGGCAAAATAGGGGAAAAGGCAATACATCGCTACCTGCCTGCAGAGCATCACTGGCCGGAGTATGCTGTGAAGCCGGCAACCTCATTAGAGGAAAAACCTGCAACGGAATGGCCGCTTGATTTGCCACGCCCACTGCACCTCTTACCAAAGCCACAGAAGATTGAAGTTACTGTCCGGCTTCCGGATTACCCGCCGATGCTGTTTCATTACCAGGAAAAACTGCACCGGGTGCAAAAGGCAGACGGGCCGGAGCGCATCGAACAGGAATGGTGGTTGCGTAAAGGGGAATATCGCGATTATTACTGTGTTGAAGACGAGCAAGGCGCACGGTACTGGCTCTTCCGCCTGGGTCACTATGATAATGCCACACCTGAGTGGTACCTGCATGGATTTTTCGCTTAGTGTAAATGAATGAATTATGGAATACTCAGAATTACAGGTAACAACGAACTTTAGTTTTCTCCGCGGAGGCTCCCATCCGCGGGAACTGGTTGCCTGCGCTGCTGCATATGGTCATACAAAAATTGCCATCACCGACCGCAACTCCGTAGCAGGGGTAGTGCGTGCGCATCTTGCTGCTAAAGAGGCAGGCATTCCCATTATTCCCGGCTGCCGTTTCGATCTGTTGGATGGCCCCAGCCTGCTTGCCTATCCCACCGACCAGGATGCATGGACAAGGATGTGCGCTTTGATCACCCTCGGGAATTTGAGAACGGAAAAAGGACAATGTGATTTATATAAGAAAGACGTGTACGATCATGCGCAGGGTATATTGTTTGCGCTTATCCCGCCGGACACTTTAAACAAGGCTTTTGAGTTTGATGCATCTTTTATCGCAAATGCATATGAGTACCGCGAGGCTTTGGGCAGTAATCTTTATGTCTGTGCCAATCGAACTTACAGGGCCAATGATGCAAAGCGCCTATACCGGATCGCCGGGCTGGATATCCCCATGCTTGCAACTAACGACGTGCATTATCATCATAGCGAACGCAGGCCCTTACAGGATGTGCTGATGTGCATTCGTGAAAAATGCAACATTTATAACGCCGGCTATAAGCTGCATCAAAATGCTGAAAGGCACCTGAAAAGCACGGCGGAAATGGAGCGCTTATTCCGCGGGTACCCCGACGCGATCCGCAGGACACAGGAGATATCGGAAGCCTGCACTTTTTCGCTGGACACCTTAAAATATATCGAGCCGGAGAATATTAGCACCGACGGACTTACGGCACAGGAGCGTTTGACAAAGCTCACCATCGAAGGTGCCCATAAACGATATGGAGATGTCATCCCTGAAAAAGTAAAAACGCAGATAGCATTTGAACTGGACTTTATCGAGCGGCGCAAGCTGGCACCTTACTTTCTGCGGGTACACAAATACACCAGCAAAGCCGCTGAACTGGAAATACTGTACCAGGGCCGTGGATCTGCTGCTAACTCCACCGTGTGTTTCTGTCTGGCTATTACGCCGGTTGACCCAATGAAATCCCGATTGGTATTTTCGCGTTTCATGTCTGATGCCCGTGAAGAATGGCCGGATATTGATGTTGATTTCGAACACGAGCGCCGCGAAGAAATTATCCAATTTATCTATGAAGATTATGGCCGCGAACATGCTGCCATCGTAGCCACCGTTACCCAGGAACGGTACAAAGGTGCTGTCCGCGATGTTGGTAAAGCGATGGGCTTGTCCGAGGATACGATCAAGCGCCTTTCCGGTTCGGTATGGCATTATCATGAGGACGGTGTTGATCTGCAATTTCTCAGCGAACAGGGCTTAAACCCTGATGACCCGCACCTGCGCAAAGTGGTGGAGCTGACCGACCAGTTGATGGGATTTCCAAGACAGCTTGGACAACATACCGGGGGCTTTGTGATAACGCATGGAAAACTGTCCGACATCTGCCCCGTATTAAATGCCCGTATGGAAAACAGGGTACAACTCGAATGGAACAAAGATGACCTTGAAGCATTGGGTATTCTTAAGGTGGACGTACTGGGACTGGGTATGCTTACTTGCATACGCAAAGGCTTTGATCTCATTAAACAGCATTACGGCCCCAAAGTGACCTTAGCTAATATACCGCAGGATGACGCCGAAGTATATGATATGTTCTGTCATGCGGACACGGTAGGAGTTTTCCAGATCGAAAGCCGCGCGCAAATGTCCATGCTGCCGCGCCTGCAGCCACGCTGCTTCTACGACCTTGTGATTGAAGTCGCTATTGTACGGCCCGGTCCGATACAGGGCCAGATGGTACACCCGTACCTGAAGCGCCGCCAGGGTTTGATCCCTGTTGAGTACCCTTCACCCGAACTGGAAGAGATTCTTGGCAGAACACTGGGCGTACCACTCTTCCAGGAACAGGCTATGGAGATTGCCATTATCGCAGCGGGTTATACACCCGCCGAGGCTGATCAGTTGCGCAGGAGCATCGCCAGTTTCAAAGCGAACGGGCAATTGCATCTGCAGGAAAGCAAGTTTGTCAACGGCATGGTGAACAACGGCTATACACCTGAGTTTTCCGAATACACTTTCAAATTGTTGCAGGGATTTCAGGAAGGCTACGGCTTCCCCGAAAGTCATGCTTCTGCATTTGCCTGGCTTGTATATGTCTCCGGCTGGATCAAATGCCATTACCCTGATGTTTTCTGTGCGGCCTTATTGAATAGTCAGCCGATGGGCTTTTATCAACCCGCGCAGATCGTAACCGATGCGAAAAAGCATGGCGTCATCGTACGGCCAATTGATATCAACTATTCTATGTGGGACAATATTTTGGAAGAACAGGATGGTAAATACCGCGCTTTGCGGCTGGGCTTCAGGCAGGCCAATGGCATACGGCAAGACGATATGGACATCCTGGTATCGGCACGAACAAATCCTTTCAAATCAATAGAGGAACTGCACGACGCGGGCATTTCGATTGCCACGCTGGAATTGCTGGCGGACGCCGATACGTTTCGCTCCATAAACCTTGACCGCCGGCAGGCATTGTGGGAGGTAACGGCCTTAAAGGATAAGCCCGCCGGCCTGTTCGTCAATCAACCATCAGAAAGTGCTTATGAAGGCCCAATTGAATTACCGCATATGTCGGCGGCAGAACATGTCGTGCAGGATTATATGGCAGTTGGCTTATCGCTGAAAGCGCATCCCGTTAGCTTCTTACGACCCCGCCTGGATCAATTGCAGGTTACCCCCACCGCTGCTCTGTCCTCTTTTAAAAATGGCGACAAGATAAAAGTCGCGGGATTGGTAACGGTGCGGCAGCGGCCGGGAACAGCAAAGGGGGTGATGTTCATCACAATCGAGGATGAAACAGGATTTGCCA
Organism: Mucilaginibacter ginsenosidivorans; assembly: GCF_007971025.1. NCBI lineage: Bacteria > Pseudomonadati > Bacteroidota > Sphingobacteriia > Sphingobacteriales > Sphingobacteriaceae > Mucilaginibacter > Mucilaginibacter ginsenosidivorans. The sequence goes on from NZ_CP042436.1 coordinate 1,078,119, forward strand.
ATCTGGTCGTCTGGGCTAAAGTTTTTGAAACATATCGCAAGGAAATTCTACAGGGCCATTTATTAATGGCCGAAGGAATATTGCAGATAGAAGGAGAAGTCATCCATGTAGTTGCAAAACGCTGTTTTGACCTATCACGGCTCTTACAACAACTTCCTAAAACCGGCCAGGAGGACGAAAGCAAATCTGGGAAAGAAAACAAAAAAGCCCCTCCGCCAAATGTGCAAGGGGATCTATTTGCTGTTTCAAGGAACTTCAGGTAAGCGTCCCTTATACAACCAGCTCAATGGCCGGTAGGTTTTCGTATACGAAAGGCTCGGTCGGATCAAGTTTCCCTAAAAAGTCACTTGCAACCGTACATGCCGTCATTCCCTGGTAAGGATATTGAGTGGCGGCAATCTCGAGGATTTCCTGCTCGCTCAGATCTTCACTTATCCAACGCCATGCAAGTTCATCGTTAAGGATTGTAGGCATGCGTTCTTTCGAATTGTGAACCTGCTTCATGAGCGGATTGGCAACGGCAGTTACAAGCGCGACCGTATTAACCATTTCACCAGTCTCCTTATCCGTCCAGGGATTCCATATTGCTGCCATATAGAAATATTCATGTTCCCGCAAACTGACATAGTATGGATATTTATCCGGCGTCTTTAATTTTTCTCCCGTCTTCTTATTGGTTCGATACACATGCCGCCAATCGAAATAGCCGCTCGAAAGTACCAGGCAACGGCGATTTTTTGCCGCATCGTAAAACATTGACCGGCGACCACTGCGCTCACTTACAAAAAGGTTTTCTGACTTCGCGTTCAGTTGAGGCTGACCCGGTATATATTTACCATTAGTGTCTTTATAACCCTTTCGCATCCGGTTTACTTCTTCCCGGGTATTTAGATAGTTTGGGATAAAGCCCCATTCCATTTGGACAATATCGAAGTTTGTATTGCCCTCAGTTGCCACCACTACGGCTACTGGAGTGTCAGTAAACCCACTGATCACACCCGCATTCAGGAAATCATAATTTTTTGTCGCCTTTTCCAGCGTCATTAGCCTGATAAATTCTTCCTTGCTTACCTTCTGACCATTATAATAACACATAAAATTTATTTTTCTAGTTTGTCAATTATTGCACCGATTTCCTCTGCTTCCCTTTGCATACCCTGGGGAATGGATGTCCAGAACTCCTTCCCGCCACTTTTCAGGGCCCGGGTTAAAACAAGCGGCTTTTTATCCGGCGACGAAGAAACATAGTAAACATCTGTGCCGCCAAAAGTTCGCTTACCTATTTTTACCTGGTGCCCGCGGTAAACAGTCTCCCAATCCGTTATTTCCTTTTCCATAATGGGTCATCCTAAAATACGGAAAAATCAAATAAAAAGAGACAAGCTTCGCAAGCTATATTTGCGCATGGATTCAGCATTTACCATCGAGATCAACAATATTCGCTTCAATTTTCTTTCTATGAACGTACAAAGGGCGCAGCTGTTTCAGGTCTATGTAAATTTTCAGGGACAAAAACGTCGCTTTCATTTTAAAGAAGACGGTAAAGGGGGATTCATATTCGCCATGAGAGAAGACTGCCCGCCAGAGATTTTGACATGCGAACAGCAACTCTCCGATCATATCCTGGAGTTAGCAAAACAAGACTAATTAAGATCATTACCCAAAAGCTTCAGGCCGTTTCCTTTCAGGCCGCGCTTTTCTCTGCAATCTTCGCTGAAGGATTTCCGTTGCAATCGCTAACGGTAAGTTTCTATAATACCATTTATCAATTTTTCAATCGAAACGGACAAAAAGGGCAGCGAAGTTTGTGTCCGTATTACTGCACTGAAATAAGATTGCCAAAAGACTACGGCATAATGTAAAAGCTCGTCCCTCACTTTTCCACCCTTCGGGACTTATTCCGTTTCCTTTTGGCCCTTTTGCGGACACACTTCCTGTGCTTTCTTTTTTTCCGTTTTTTCTTTTGAAAAATGGCTTTTCGGGGAAAGGGGCGAGAAAGAGAGTAAACAAACAAATTATTCACTTTTTAATCGCAAACAAAATGCAACAGTTCACAGGAAGAGTAACAGCAGATGCCATCGTAAAAACATTAGATGGCGGTAAGGAAGTAGTCAGTTTCAGCATTGCAGACAATGAAAGCTACAAGCCAAAAGGACAGGATGAGCCTGTACAGATTTCTACATTTTTTAATTGCTCTTATTGGGCGCATACGGGCGTAGCCAAAGTATTGCGCAAGGGCGCAGTCGTACAGGTAAACGGGCGGGTGAGTGCAAGACCTTACACTACAAACACAGGTGATGCAGCGGCATCCCTGAATGTACACGCCAACCGCATCGAGGTGTTGGCTTATGCGACCGACAAGCCTGATAATGCTGCCAAAGGCAAAAAGAATGGCAAACAAAATACCCCGACAGGTAACAGTAACGACGAGGTTAAGGACGACCTCCCGTTTTAAACAGCCATCCATTAACGCGATTATTCATTTCAAAATTTCAATAAGATGTCACACGATATAAATTTCAACGAGCATACAGGAAAACATAGTTTTTTCAGCGTACAAGAAAAGGCATGGCATGGCCTCGGTCAAATAGTTAGCGACTATCCAACAAGCCACGAGGCAATACATTATGCGGGGCTTGACTACGATGTTGCAAAAACTCCATTGTTTACAACAGGGCAAGGGCTTTCTATTGGCTCGGAGGGGATGGTACAAACTGGTACCACCCTGTCCGTGCCTGATTACTTCGCCACCATCCGAACAGATAACAATGCCGTGTTAGGGGTTGTTGGCAAGGATTACGAGGTGATACAAAACCGTGACGCCTTTAGTTTCTTCGACAGCATTGTCGGGGGAGACGGTATTTTCTATGAAACAGCAGGGGCATTAGGCAAAGGGGAACGCATCTTTATCACTGCAAAACTACCCGACTATATTCGGGTGGGCGCGGACGACCTGATTGAAAAATATTTGTTCCTTTCCACCTCTCATGATGGCAGCGGTAGTATTACCGCAGCTTTCACGCCAATTAGGATTGTATGCGCCAACACCCTGAATGCTGCCATGCATAATAAAACCAATACAATACGCATCCGCCATACCTCCAATGCAAAACAGCGTTTGGAACAGGCACACCAGTTAATGGGTATCTCCAATACCCTGAGCCTGCAAATGGAAGCCCTGTTTAACACCTGGTCAAAAGTTCGCATTACAGACAAAGAAGTGAAACAGCTTATACAGGCAGCATTGGTTCCCAACAAAGAAGTATTGCAAAAACTAAAGGCAGGGGAAGAGGATGAATTATCCACTTGCTTTGTCAATATGTGCGATGCCGCCTGTGAATACGCCATGAGCAACGAAACGCAACAAATGCAAACAACCAAAGGTACTTTGTTTGGGGCTTATAACGGGGTGACTGGTTATTTCCAAAACGTGCGCAAATACAAAAATGATGAAGCCAAACTGAAATCTATTCTCTTAGGCGGGACAGCCAGTATCCGCACACAGGCTGCATTCAATTTATGTACTGGCTTTGCAAAGAATGGCGCGGACATATTTAAACTCAATTAACAACTGGTGCAGGGGCATTGCCCCTGCATTTTCAAATTTCCCGATATGAAACCGATAGATGAACTAAGCAATACAGAAAAGGCGAAATTATTATTTCAGCTTTTTCCAAACGAGATACCAGCCTTTATAGATTTTCTTTCTGCTATGTGCGAGACAATGCTTGAAAATCAGGAGCAGGAAAAGGCTGCATGGACGTACGGGTTTATCACCTTTGACTTTTGGCGCTCCCTCATTGTACAGGCGCAACAACATATCACCAAATATGGCGCAGGGCTGAAACTCAACGAACGTCTTTTTTCCGAAGTCTTGTTTGAGGGCTATGCTGCCATGTTCACGGTGCATTGCCTCATTATAGCTACCACCGTCAAAAAGCACCCTAATAAAAAATTCAGCCAGACAATTGATTTATTATTTAACCCCTAATCGTAAAATCTATGAATTTCTTTCAATCCATAATAGCCCTGCAGGTCGCAGGGGACTGGAAAATAAATATTGCCAAAGAGGCTACGGACAAATTGATCGTGTCTGTACTGTTCTATAACGAGGCCATCGGGGATGACGCGCGAAAAATCATCCCGCCAATCCTTTTAAAGGGAACTGCCGAAGAACTGGACGCGGGCTTTTTTACTGCTATTGAACAGCCTGTAAAGGAAACAGCCGCCTTGTTCCTGAACATGGAACAGTTTTTCAAACAAAGGGAGGAGGCGAAAAAACAATCTCAAATGGAAAAGGATAAAACAGAGAAGGCTGAAAAGGAACGCAAGGAGAAACAAAAACGCTATGAGGAGGCGCTGAAAAGAGCGGAAGAACTGGAAGCAGAAGGCAAGTTCAGGGATGCATGGCTGAAAGTACCTGACCCTGCCGACTTCCCCGAACAAGCTGAGGCACTACGACAACGCAAATCGGAGCTTGCACAAAAATTCGCTCCTGACCTTTTTAATGTTGACGCTAAATAAATCGATCATGTTAGTAACTAGCAGACTACAACGGATATTCCTCTTTAAGGATAAAGAACAGGACATAAGGCTTGCCGACCCTTCGGGCAGCTACAGCCCGGAGGCGGTACTCAATTTCTACGCACAGACCTACCCGATACTGACGACCGCAAAAATTGAAGGGCCTGAAATATTAAATGATGAAATCACTTATCGTTTTATTTCCACCATCGGCACAAAAGGTTAAGGCGATGAAAACAAATAAAGACACAGGCAGGGTCATCCCGCCACAAACAAAAAGGCAATGGCAACTATATCAGCAGTTAGCACAATGGGCAGAAAACCTCGACAGGCGACAGGACGCTGCACAGTTAAAGAAAGACAGGAAACAGGCAGCGCCACTGGACTTGCTGCCAATGGTTTTTTAAAACAGCAGTTTCTGCCCCTTTACCAGTGTGGCAAATATTTACCCGAACAGGACAAGGCGGAACAGGGACTAAAACAATCCCTGTCCATCTTGTCCGAAAAAGGCATAGAGGTGATTGTTGACTATAAAAATAAAAACTATCCCTATAACATGCTATTGGTTCAGGCAGATTTACAGCAACAGATGGGAGCAGACAAAGACTGCTATGAACTAAGCATCGCGAGGGATGATGCCGACAATATCATTTTATCAGCAAGGGAAGTGTATGACACGGGAACAACTCTATATTTTATCCCTGTCCTTCCATTATGCCGGCTCATGAAACAGAAAAAACACAGGCAAGCTGCCGACCTCTTGCTATCGGTATTTGCATACCTGTACCACGTTGTTGGCGTACCCTATTATCGGGATAATTATTCGGCGCTAAACTACTATTATGAAATGACAGAGGAATGGCTGCGGGATGACATAGACAGTTACGAACCTGACGACCAAAACAGGCAATTATCGGAACTCAATAAGGCAAGCCATTACGGAGACCTGGTACATCGGAAGATTTATAACAGCATCCATTTAAACCATATGAGCAAGCGGCTCAACGACTTTACAGCAAAATGTGCGTTTGATTTGAATTGCTTTCAATTGGCACAATCCTTTCACCAAATGGCGCAACAGTTTCCGAACGCGGGGGTATTTGATAATATCCCTGAACTGGACGAGGATGCCACATCCGATGATCAGGTTATAAGGGCGCAGCAATATGTTTCTTTTGTTGCCGACACCCATGGCTGGCTCTATGAAAATATTACCGATATGCTCAACAACGAGTTTAATGAATGCAGTTATATGGAACAGCCCACCATCATCGAGGTCTTTACCGAAGAAGCTAAAAGCGATTCAAAAACACTCGACTTTGAAAAGCAGTTATTCCCCCTGATAGCTGATTTATGCAGTCTTTTAAATGAAATACAATGAAAGATATAAGCAAATCATTCGGCAGCCTGTACCACCCTTTTAAAGCTATTATCCTTTATAAGGAAAAGGAGGGTGACAAAAGGGTTTATGCAGAAAGCTACGACATGAGCAATGAGGGTTACCCCGTAAACGCCCATCCCTTATCTGTCAGGGAAGGGGCTTCACTGGCAAAGGCGCTCGATACAGGCGGGGAACGGGAGCAAAGCTTTTTACAGCCAACAGGCTTGCTGCCAAAGAATCTTCTCTACCTGAAGCACGGCAGGCTCGGTTTTGCGCTTTGGCATACCCCCGCCATGAGGGTAAACCTATTATTTAAAAACGATTTAGACATACCATCGGGCAATGCAGCCATCCCTGAATTATTATGGATGGCGGGCAGGGAACAGCTAAATATCTATGCCCTGAAAAAGGGAACGGAACTGAAAATGGACACCCCAGTCTACCATGCACCATTCTTCAATGTCCACCCCAACGGCAATGTTTGTATGGGCACAGTGAACGTTGATATACATAGTCAATGTTCCCTTGAATTATTTATGCAACAGTGGCAGGAGTACTTTTTCAATAGCTATTTCAGCCACCTGATACAACAAAACAGCCCTGTAAAAGGCAATATTATACAGCTATGGCAAAGTCTTGTCGGCACAAAGAAAATCTTTCCTCAATCCCAACTTGTAAAAAACGGTCGAACTATTAAAAACTTAATCAGATGAACCAGTTACCCAATATCCATTTTACAGATAATTATCTGCTGCATCCGTACAATCCGGTTACGGTTAACCTGATTGGCGCAGGAGGAACAGGCTCACAAATGCTGACCGCCCTTGCACGCATGAACCATTCTCTAGTCGCTTTAGGTCATGCAGGTTTGCAGGTGACGCTATACGATGATGATAAAATATCAGAAGCCAATTTGGGCAGGCAGCTTTTTGCCGAAAGCGAGATAGACTTGTATAAATCTGTGGCATTGATTAACAGGGTCAACAGATTTTTTGGCACTAACTGGAAAGCAATAACAAAAATGTTTTGTGTAAAAACGCTGCTCAAAGAACCCAATAACGGGGCTGCCAACATTAACATTAGTTGTGTCGATACGGTTGCCGCACGTTACGAGATTGCCACTGTCTTAAAGGAGCATGCATTCATCAAAAATGTGGGGGACAAAATTTTGTATTGGATGGATTGCGGTAATGCGCAGTTTACGGGGCAGGTCATTCTTTCAACTTTAGTGGAAATTAAACAGCCCGATTCTAAAAAGTTTACGCCCATTGCTACCCTGCCTTTAGTTACGGATGAATTTAAACTTTTGCTCGATAATGAAGTCGATAATAATGAGCCGAGCTGCTCTCTTGCCGAGGCACTGGAAAAGCAGGACTTATATATCAATTCAACCATCGCCAACCTCGCAGGCTCTTTACTTTGGCAGCTATTCAGGGAAGGGATGGTAGAAAACAGGGGCTTTTTTGTAAACCTGAAGGATTTCAGGGTACAGCCTTTAAAGGTAGCCTGAAATGGCGGAAGCAGCCTGTTTCAAGGCGCTTCTTTTCTTTGTCAGACGCAACGGAAAGAAAAGAAGCAAAAGAAAATGCGTTAAGGATTTTATAAACTGAAAGGTTATTTTTCGATTTTTGGTTAAACTTGTAAAAAGGAGACAGCGATGGGAATGATGATTTTGGGAGTGTTGGTATTGCTCACAGGTATAGCACTCCGCTACAGCTACGGCAGGGCACGTTATAACAAACGGTTCGAACCTGTAAAGGTGGTTTCTTATGAACGGAAAATAATGTCCGATACCGGGCAGGAGTTAAAATTCTTCCTCTATATCGCCTGCATCATTGTTGGTCTTATCCTTTTGACAATGGGTTATATCATCCATAAAGACCCTAATGCAAACGACTTGAAAAGGCCGACTACTTCTGCGGTCATCAAATCCCATTTATAAAATAGCTGGCCAGCACATCCTTCGGAAGAGCTGGCTTTTTTTGTTGACAGCCAGATACCTGAAAAGGTATTCTTTCTGCCTGATGAAACTCGATTTCCTTTTCAGCTAACAGGCTGTTAGCCTCTGTTATGAGTGCTTCTTTAAAAATTATTTTTCTAAAGAGATTTGCGAGGCATCTTTGATCACGATCTCCGGCTTTCCATTATACATTTGTTGCACGCCCCGCACACATATTCTTTTCCCTCTGAAGTATTCTGCCGGGTTGTCCCCGAATTGCTGTCCGATCTTCTTATGGATAACCACCGTTAGTTTCTGATTTGGATATGCTGCCCCAAGATTTAATAAGGTCATTCCTGAACTGGCAAAATAGCGGCCATCGTACACTTTATCACAGATTATATTCTGATTTTCTGCCTTAGTTGGTACACGATTGCTATTGCTTGTCTTGTAATTTCCGAACACCTCATTCAAGACCGCAGCCAGGCGAATGCCGCCCTGCTCGATCCGCTCTTCAATGGTCGGCATATGTTGCTGGTAGTAATTATCGCTAATAGTCCGGCCACGCATCTGGTCAACCTCTGCATATAAACGGCTGCTGATCTGGTAACTTTCCCAGGCCCAATCAATGGCCGGGGTACTTTCCCAAGCTTTGATTTTTTGCTGACCGATGTGGTCATATTGCGCTGCCAATTGCTGATCGCTCATTCCCTGCCGTTCGATTAACTTCGTATCCCAAAGGCTGTGCAGATTTGTGCCTTTACCATTGAAATTCACTTGTATTGTATTGCCGCCCTTATCTTCAGCTCTGCTCACATGCATGGGTTGGTGAATGTCGCCGACGAAATGGATCAGGAATTTTAACGCTTCAGTTTTTTGATCTTTAGAAGCCGTCTTATCTTTTAGTATAGTTTCAGTTTTTAGTATTTCATTATAGACATTGCTATTTGACATTGTTGTCACAGTACGCACAAATTCCTCATGATTTAATCCAAGTGGCAGGTTTAGAAAATGCCAGGAAGATGTCTTACGATAGGCTCCTTGATTTCTTATTTCATCCGCCCAGGTGCTTGCATCAGCCATGCTTTGTCCGTCCAGAAGCTCAGTAACCGCCGCCTTTGCGCCGGCATTCAAATGCCTTTCCGCTATGTCAGCAATCGTCCTATGTCCTGTAATGCCCCAGGAAATGAAAACAAGTGAAAATATACAGATGACAACACTGCCTACGATTTTTTTCATGCCCAAAGATAAGACGACAATGTTATGGTAGTGATTGAAAGAGGCGTAAAAAAATAACGCCCCCAATCACTCGCTGAACGGGGGCATTAACCTAAACCTTATCACAATTTGTGTGAGATTTCAAATATAGCATTTAGATTATATAATGAAATTACTGAGGCTACATTTTCATTTAGTGTTTAGTGCCTTAAGCTTTTCACTTAATTCACTGAGCCCTGCTTTTTGCAGGCAGTCCTCTGAAATCTTTGAAAGCTCTGCAAAAATATCTTTTGGCACATTAGCCAGTAATCCGCCTGCTTCCTCATCGCCTTTGCTGTTCAAGCCACGCTGGATCACATTACTGAGCAGCAGGACGTGCTTCCTTGACATTTTAAGATCGATCTTCACCATTTCGTTCATTCCGGGACTACTCAATACTGTATCAAATACTTTTCCCGCTTCACTTGCTGTTAGCATACCATTTAATTTAAGTGTAACAATATTGTTTTAAGGGCTAATGTATGGAAGCCAATTTTATCCTATAGCAGCTCTTTAAAATTTAAAGGGCTGCAAGTGAAGCCACAAGCGCTCGGTAATTTCGTATCACAAACTAACAGGAAGGGTTGAAGGCGATGGATAAGAAATTGAATAGTGTCTCCTGTAATACGGCAAATCAAATTGACCTTGTTACTTATCTTGCTGATTGTGGCTTTGAGCCCGTTAAAGTTTGCGGTGAAAACTACTGGTATCTTTCACCCTTACGAAGTGAAAATACTGCATCTTTTAAAATCAATAGAAGGCTGAATAGATGGTATGATCATGGCATTGGGAAAGGCGGTAAACTGGTAGATCTTGGAATCGCTCTTTTCGACTGCAGTGTTTCAGAATTTCTTAAAAAACTTACCGGTTCTGTTTCTTTTCATAAGCCGTCGCTTCTGCCTTTTGCGACCCTTGAGAACGTACCAATAATTACCGTCGAAGAGGTAAAACCCATCCAGTCACCGGCCTTATTGAAATATCTCTGCTCACGAAAGATCGCCATCGAAATAGCACTTGAATATTGCTGCCAGGTCCATTATTCCATTGGCCCCAAAACCTTTTATGCATTGGGCTTCGCAAATGGTGCCGGCGGTTATGAATTGCGCAGCAAATATTTTAAAGGAAGCAGCAGTCCGAAGGACCTCACACTGATAAAAAACGGCTTTCATCAGCTATGCGTATTTGAGGGTTTTTTTGATTTTCTATCTTATCTAACCATATATCAAAACAGGATGTCTGGCACGGACTATCTTATCCTCAATAGCCTTTCTTTTTTCGAAAAAGCGATCCTGCTGTCAGCCGGATACAATCTTAAACGTCTCTATCTCGACCGGGATAAAGCCGGACAAAATTGCAGTCGCCAGGCTATTGCTATGAAACAGCATTATTTGGATGAAAGCGGACTTTACTATGGATACAAAGACCTTAATGATTATCTGGTATATAAACCTACAAATGGGCAGCAATAATAGTAACGCTAAAGCAGGCTGCATAACGCAAAGTTGTACAATCTCTGTGCATTGCAAAAGTGCATGCCGATTTAGCAAATGCTGGAGTTATAACTGCCTTAAGAAAGGGCAAGCAATAAAGATTGCTGTGTTTTTTGCAATCGGCCAGATGTACGGTTGTATCACAACCGGATCTGGCCGCCGGCCACTCGGAACTCGTTGGCGGATATTGTAGCAGCTTTCTCCATTATATTTTGAATGAACAAGTGAAAACGATCAGTGCAAATGGAACAGGAAAACAACAAAACGGAATGGCTGCATTTACGGCTGACATCCGATGAAAAATCAAAGATTGAAAAGGCATATAAGAAAACAACTTGTCGGAAACTAAGCGACTATGCCCGAAAAATACTACTGGGCAAACCGTTGATTGCCACTTATCGGGATCAGTCGCTTGATGACTTAATGGCAGAACTGATAAAGCTTCGCGGAGAGCTTAATGCGATTGGAAATAACTTCAATCAAGTAGTAAGAAAGCTGCATTTGCACAATCAAACAGGCCAACTGCAGAGCTGGGTTATGCGCTACGAAGCCGACAATGAACGCCTCATACAATCTGTACAAAACATCGAGCAACACATCAATAAAATGGCGGATTCATGGTTGCGGTAATACATGTTAGCAGGCGTTTTCATAATGTATTAAACTACAATGAAAAGAAGGTCAGGGAACAGGTAGCTGTTTGCCTGGAGGCAGCAAATTATCCAAAAAACGCAGCCGATTTAAGCTTCAATCAAAAGCTCAAACGGCTGGAAAATCAGGCGAGCCTCAACGAAAGAACGATCGTAAACTGTGTTCATATTTCCCTGAACTTCGATCCGAGTGAGCAACTGTCCGGCCAGCTTTTAAAAGAACTTACGGCGGAATATATGGACAAGATTGGCTTTGGAGAGCAGCCGTATTTACTGTACCGTCATAACGATGCTGGCCACCCACATGTCCATATTGTGAGCACCAATATTAAGGCCGATGGCAGGAGGATTGAGCTGCATAACCTGGGGAAGAACCAATCTGAAAAAGCGCGGAAAGAGATTGAGTTAAAGTACGGTTTGCTGCGCCCGGAGGACAGTAAAAACAGGCAGCGATATGAGTTAAACCCAGTAAATGTACAGAAGGTCTCGTATGGCAAAACAGCAACAAAAAGAGCGATCACAACTGTCTTAAGCAAGGTTATTTCAGAGTATAAATATTCTTCCCTGCCTGAGCTAAATGCCATACTCCAGCAATACAATGTCGTTGCAGACCGGGGCACAGAACATTCGAGAATTAACAAGAATAACGGACTTGTTTATCGAATACTCAATGAGCAAGGGGAACGAGTTGGTGTCCCTATTAAAGCAAGTGATTTTTATAATAAGCCAACCCTGAAATACCTCCAGGAACGGTTCAAAGTAAATGAACCGCAAAAGGCTAACAATAAAGCCCGGCTTAAAAATTCAATCGATTTTGCACTGCTGAAAAAGGAAAAACAAACTATTGAATCTCTCGCAAAAGCGCTTGACAAGGAAGGGATAAATCTTGTATTGAGGCGAAATGAACAGGGATATATTTATGGGATAACATATGTTGACCATCGCACAAAATGCGTGTTTAACGGCAGTGATCTCGGGAAAAACTATTCCGCAAAAGCAGTGATAGAGCGATGCAACGCGGAACAAAACCAATTAAAATCTGACGCTAAAAAGTCACCTCAAATATTCACTAAACAGGATAACGGCGACTCATTTGTGGAATCCGTTGTGTCTGGACTTGGCGGTGAATTATTAAGACAGGAATATACCGGCGATAACATGCCTTACGATTTGAAAAAGAAAAGGAAGAAGCGGAAAAGAATTTCAAACGATTAAAATATAATGCAATGCAGACAGGTGAAAACGAACAGGCGCTGAGGAAAATCCTGGATATGACCAGGCTGATCAGCATGGTAATTTTAGGCTTACACTTCTACTATTACTGCTATCATGCCTTTCAACTTTGGCATTTAACAGCCCCAATAACGGACAATATAATGAGGAACGTTACCAATACGGGTTTATTTAAATCTTTCATTTCCTCGAAACTGATTGCACTTGGTTTCCTGGTTATTTCATTGCTTGGCTCGAAAGGGAGGAAGAACGAAAAACTGAATGCGAAGACTGCAGTAGCTTACGCAATTAGTGGTACTCTATGCTATTTTATTAGCTATCTAAGTTTGCTGATTCCCGCTGACCCGAAAACTGTAACAATAATTTATATAAGCATTACAACGATCGGTTATTTGTTGATCATGAACGGTGGGGCTTTGCTTTCAAGGATCATCCGCAACAGGCTAAGCAACGATATATTTAACAAGGACAATGAGACATTCCCCCAGGAGGAGCGCCTACTCGAAAATGAATATTCCATTAACCTTCCGGCACAATACAATCTCAAAGGCAAAACCAGGAAAAGCTGGATAAACATTATTAATCCGTTCCGCTCGCTCTTGGTGTTGGGAACGCCGGGCTCTGGTAAGTCCTACTTTGTTATCCGTCATGTTATTACCCAACACATCAAAAAAGGGTTCGCCATGTTCGTCTATGATTTCAAATTTGACGACCTGACAACCATCGTTTACAATACCTGGCTACAGAATAAAGACAAGTACAAAAGACCATCTGGATTTTATGTGATCAACTTTGACGATCTATCCCGCAGCCATCGCTGTAACCCTTTAGACCCTTCATCTATGTTTGACATTACGGACGCAGCAGAATCAGCCCGGACCATTCTGCTTGGTCTAAACCGGGAATGGATAAAACGCCAGGGCGATTTCTTCGTGGAGTCACCGATTAACTTCCTGACTGCTATAATCTGGTTCCTTAAAAAATACCGTGACGGTGAGTTCTGCACCCTGCCCCATGTAATTGAGTTGATGCAAATGGATTACGATAGCCTGTTTACAATTCTCAGGACAGAAAAGGAAATCGAGGTACTGATAAACCCCTTCGTAAATGCTTACCTAAATGATGTCATGGAACAGCTGGAGGGCCAGATCGCTTCGGCAAAAATTGCAATGGCCCGCCTTTCATCTCCTCAACTATATTACGTGCTTTCGGGCAATGACTTCACACTTGACATCAATGATCCGGAAAAACCAAAGTTGGTTTGCATGGGTAACAATCCGCAGAAAATACAGATTTATGGAGCAGTCCTTTCGCTTTATGTTAACCGTTTAGTCAAGCTGGTTAATAAGAAAGGGAAGCTCAAAAGCAGTCTTGTGTTTGACGAGTTCCCAACAATTTATTTAAATAACATGGATAGCCTGATAGCTACTGCCAGGAGTAATAAAGTTGCAACCTGCCTGGGCATTCAGGACTTCTCACAACTCCGCAAGGACTACGGCCGTGAGCAAGCCGACGTAATCATGAACATCGTCGGGAATATTATCTCTGGCCAGGTTACAGGGGATACTGCTAAACAACTATCAGAACGTTTCGGCAAGATTATGCAGGACCGGGAGAGCTTGTCTATAAATAGTCAGGACACTTCAATCAGTCGATCCAAACAGCTAGAAGCCGCAGTGCCTCCTTCCACAATTTCTTCTTTGAGTTCCGGCGAGTTTGTCGGAATGGTCGCAGATGATCCCGACAATAAAATTGAGCGGAAAACCTTTCATTGTGAAATTCTAAATAACCAGGAGAGACTTGTAAAAGAACAGAACAGTTATCAAGGGGTGAAGCAGATTAAAAAGATAGACAGCACAATCATATTGCAAAACTATTTACAGGTCAAAACCGATATACAGGAAATCATTATTTCTGAAATGGAAAGGTTAATAAATGATCCTTCCTTACAATATTTAATAATAAAAAAGAATTAGGCAAACTACTTGAGTTAAAATCAAGATTCATTAACGATCAATATTACTCGGTAGTGATAGTGACTTCATCCGCCGGCCTTATGCTTTTACCTTTTTTTCTCTTATTGTTGGGTTCGTCGACGAAAAAATACATTATATATCCGATGAGAATTCCTGTCAGTAAACCACCGATATGGGCAGCATTATCAATGCCCCCTGCAAAACCCATTATTAAGTTAATCCCGATAAAAATTGCGTTATTTATTAATAACCCTTTTTTTGAACTTGTATCTACCTTATTAGTTGTCAGCAAAGCTGTTAACACACCAAATAAACCAAAAATAGCCCCAGACGCACCGACACTTAAGGTCGCCGGATGCCACCAGATACTCGCTAGGCTTGCAAACAGACCACATAGGATGTATGCAATTAAATATTTAGCTCTGCCTAAAATAGGTTCCAGGAAAATAGAAACAAAAAGCAAACCATACATATTCAACATCAAGTGCATTAATCCTCCATGCAAAAAGATGTTAGTCAAAAGACGCCACCATTGCCCGTCAATCACAGCCGGCCGGTAATTAGCCCCCCATGCATATAACTCTTGGCCGTCAAACGAGATAAACCCTAATCCGGCAAAAACCATAATTACAAAAACCAAAATATTTATTGCAATTATGATCAGCGAGACAGACGATTTTTTGGTAATTCGTATGGTCTGAATGAATTTACAAAACGATTTCCATTGATTTTGAAAACTATACTCTGGAAGCTTTTTAAATTCTGCGCTGTTAAACTTTGGGAATAACAACATGACAAACCAAATGATTGCGCCAATAGCGAATGACCTAAAAATCCAACCAAGTTTTTTTCCATTCCTCGCTTCAAACGGTTCATTCCTGGATTCGAAAACTAACGGTTCTCTGCCATCATATTGAGGAATCTCCTTTATCGCAGCGTAATAACCCTTGCGGTGGTCATTGTTACCGATATGATCCAAATATACAAACTGATTGAGGTCCTGTTCCCGCAGTTTATTGTATGCTTCAATACCTAATTCTTTAAATGCCTGTTCTTTTTCAGCATCGCTACTGTGATTACTAATGCCTTTTGTGTATTCTGTTCCCAGCCATGCCACTGGCAATTTGAATGTACTATTGTTGTCGACGCGAGTTTGTGGAACTTTATCTAAAATAGGACAAGCAACATACACGTGAAAAGTCAAATTTTCGTTATTTCTTCCGCTTACTTCCGTTCTTCGATGTATCACTGCATGTTGTTTATCGATATAGTGATTAGCAATGGTGTAGTATTTCGTGATCGGCTTTTGACTTATTTCGCTAGTCTGTATTACAGGTGTCAGTTTACCTGTTGCTGTTAGTAAATAGTTTTGTAACACAATAGTTGGGATTGATATAGCAAGGCAAGCGGCAAAAAGATAGAGAAACGGTAAATTCCCTTGCCTGTCTTTTAACATCAGCAACTTAATTCTCGGTCTTAAAAAAATATATACTGGTATTATTGGCAGACAAAATGGTAACCAAAAGTTGGTTAAATCCTCGTTTAAGGTCAATAAGGGAAATTGATAAACGACTAGCCATATTAGAAATGAATATATTACGATAAAGCCAAAAGCTATCAGTAAGAATGGTAGATATATTAGTCTAATCTTAATTAAAAAATTGGTCATCAAATTGTGATTTCAATTTTAAATATATAAAAGCATTCTTTCTCTCAGCCACTGATTTTTTAAAATAATGGCAGGCGGTTGCGAACAGATACAGGCACTTAAATCCTTGCTGCAATTCTTAAATTGGTTTTTCGTTGCAAAGTTTGACGACTTTCACGATTGTCATAATACACATCGTGTTAATAAAGTATTTATGTGAACGGCGCTTTTTTTTGTTACTTTACATTATATAATTTGCTAAAATATTTGGCAATTTTTTACTTATGGAAGTACTTGATAAACAAAGCGTTAAATATACTTTTTCAGGGCACGATACCTTTCAGTGCAGGCAACTTTGGTTAAAAAAGGGATATGAATTCGTTAAAGAAAATAAATCATTCAATAACGAATCCGCAGTTGTTGACCTAGGTGTTGGTAAAAACATGGTTTCAGCGATCAATTATTGGTTAAAGGCCTTTGATTTATTGGATAAGGACGGTCAGCCGACTACGATAGCGGAGTATCTCCTTGATGATAATGGGAAGGATCCATATTTGGAGGATGAAGCCTCTCTTTGGCTTTTGCACTATCACCTGGTAAAAAAAGGATTGGCATCAACGTACAGTCTCATTTTTAACGAATTAAGAAGAGAGAAAATTGAATTCACCAAGGATAACTTTATTGCTTTTGTGAATAGAAAAGCGGAAAGCCTCGGCTTCGTCAATATAAACATGAAAACTGTCGCGACTGATTTCGACATTTTTGTAAAAATGTATAAGCTTACGAACTCGCAAGGAAAGGACATTGAGGATACTTTTTCTGGCCTGCTTACTGAATTAAACCTTCTGAAATTTGATGTCCGTAAATCAGATGAGAAAACAGAAACATACTATTATATCGATAATGCAGAACGGGTGGAAATTCCTGATGAAGTCGTATTATATGCAATAATAAATTCCGGAGGATTTGACAAATCAATAAATTTATCAGCGATCGAACAAAACCCAGATAATGCCGGCTCAATATTCGCATTAAATAGGACTGGCTTAGTTAATAAACTCGAATCAATCGCCTCGTCGAAGAAATTCAAAGAGTATGGCATCACCTATACTGACCATGCCGGGATCAAAGAACTACAATTTAAATCAATTCCTAATCCTTTTGATATTCTGAATAAATACTATGGCATCTAAATTCACAACTTCAGTAAACATCATCAGAGATAGTGAAAAGGAACTAAATTATATTCCTACTCCGAATGCTGTGCGGGTTGTCAATCAGCTTGCAAATGACTATAAATTGGGAGTTAGGTCTTTCAACATTATTGGGTCTTACGGCACAGGCAAGTCCGCTTTCCTGTGGGCCTTTCAACAAAGCATAACAGGCAGGAAAAAGCACTTTGGCATCAATATTTTACAAAACCCGAGTATAGGATTCATCAATATGATAGGTGAATATAAATCTATCAAAGAAACATTTGCTGATTATTTTGAGGTTAAGAATAACCGAAATTTATCAGAGAATATCTTCTCAGAGATTTACAACCGATATCATGACTTAGGCAAAAAAAATCCTTTATTATTTATCGTTATTGATGAATTCGGCAAATTCCTGGAGTTTGCTGCCCAGAATGAACCTGAAAAAGAATTGTACTTCATCCAGCAGTTGTCTGAGTTCGTTAATAACCCTGATTCGAATATCATTCTATTAACAGCGGTCCATCAAAATTTTGATGCCTATGCCATCTCATTAAATAATAGCCAAAAGCAGGAATGGACGAAAGTAAAAGGTCGATTCCGAGAAATAACCTTTAATGAACCAGTAGAACAACTATTATTTTTAGCTTCTGAGCACCTGAACAAAAGGTCGCCGGCAGTTGAAAATGAAAAATCAATAACGAAAGCGAACAACCTTTTCATAAAATCCAAGGCCTTCAGTATTAATGCAGATTATCTTGGGGAAATATCGTCTAAACTATATCCATTAGATTTATTTTCTGCCAGTATTCTGACCTCATCTTTACAGAAATATGGGCAAAATGAAAGGTCATTGTTTTCCTTTCTTGAATCAACAGATCATACAGGGATTGTCCAACATCAGTTTCATAACTCCGGTTTCTATAGTATCGCAGAAGTTTATGATTATTTGATATTCAATTTCTATTCTTACATAAACTCTCGATATAATCCTGATTTTTCGGCATGGAAATCGATAAAAAGCACGCTGGAGCGTGTGGACAATATTTTCGAAAAGGACATAAATCTTTTAGCCAAAATCATAAAAACAATAGGGCTACTTAATATTTTTACCGCAGCTGGGTCATCGTTAGATAAAGCTTTTATAGTCGGCTATTCAGAACAGTGTTTAGGAATTAAGAATGCCGCGTATTTAATCGAAGAACTTGAAGTAAAGAAATTAATTCTGTTCAGAAACTATAGTAACCGCTATGTTTTATTTGAGGGAACTGATCTAGATTTCCAAACGGCTCTTTTAGCTGCTGGCAATAAGATTAACGAAATTACAGATATCACGACGCTGTTAAAGAAACATTACCAATTACCCCCAATTATTGCAAAAGAAATATCTTACACGACTGGGACGCCAAGATTATTTGAATATGTTATATCCGCCCATCCTATTGATCAAATTCCGCAAGGTGAAATTGACGGATATATAAATCTAATTTTCAATGACAAACTTAAACAAAGTGAAATTATTGAATACTCGAGTAAACAAAAAGAGGCAATACTCTATTGCTATTATAAGAAATCAGGAAGCATCAAAGATTTATTACTGGAAATTGAAAAAACTAAAAAAGTAATTGAAGAAAATATTGACGATAGAGTCGCTGTTCGCGAGCTAAATAACAGTATTCTCCATCAACAAAACTTCTTAACTCATAAAATATTAAATAATTTCTATTCAGTTAAGCCAGAAGTTGTTTGGATATTTAAGGGGAAAGAGATTGACATTCCTAACAGAAAAGTTTTCAATAAGCAACTATCTGAAATTTGCCGAACCATATATTCGAAGAGCCCAATATTTAATAATGAGCTCGTAAACAAACATAAGATATCATCCTCTATTCATACTGCGAAAAGGAACTATTATAAGGCACTAACAGCAAATTGGGACAAGCCACATTTAGGATTTCCGGAAAATAAATTCCCACCAGAGAAGACCATCTATCTTTCATTACTGGAAAGTAACAATATCAATCTCATTTCAGACGAGTTAGATGGGCCTATATTGCCGAATAACAAAAACAAATTCCAGTACCTTTGGAAAGTCTCTAATGACTTTCTTGATAGCGCAAAAATATCAAGACGTAAAGTCTCTGAATTCGTTGAGCTTCTGGGAAAGCGGCCTTACAAATTAAAGCAGGGACTAATTGATTTTTGGATTCCTACATTCCTATTTATAAAAAGAGATGATTTTGCTTTGTTTGGTGAAAACGGTTACATCCCGTTTTTAAATGACGAGGTTCTTGAATTAATGGTAAAAGATCCCGATGAATATGAAATTAAAACATTCGATATTGACGGTGTAAAGCTTGACATATTTAACAGTTATAGAAAATTTTTAAACCAACAACAAGAATTAAAACTAACTGGCTCTACTTTTATTGAAACTATAAAACCTTTTCTGACTTTTTACAGGGACCTACCAGATTACGCTAAGAATACAAATCGTCTGAGTAGCGAAGCGCGATCTATAAGAACTGCAATAGCGAATTCAAAGGACCCTGAGAAAACTTTTTTCGAGGATTTTCCCGCTGCCTTAGGGTTTAAAATTGAAAACTTACAGTCATCCAAAAATGATTTACAGCGGTATATAACGAAGCTTCAGATTTCCATTAGGGAATTGCGAACTTGCTATGATGAACTTGTAAACAGAATTGAGCTATTTGTTCAAACTGAAATCATTTTTGAGGATGTACCTTTTGAAGGTTACAAAGAGAACCTCCAAAATAGGTATAAAAAATTGAGAAGGCATTTATTGCTTTCTAATCAAAAAATATTTGTACAACGTTTAGATTCATTGCTTGACGATAAAAAGGCCTGGCTCAATTCCATAGTTCAAGCTTTAATCGGGAAAAGCCTGGAAAAAATCCAGGATGAAGATGAAGTCATGATTTATGACAAATTCCACGAAATGATTTTAAGCCTAGATAGCTTGACAAAAATCTCTAAATCTGATTATAAAGAAGACAAAGAAGATATCTTTGATTTGCAAATAAATAGTTTTGTAGATGGTATTTCCAATAAGTTAGTTAGGCTTCCGAAATCAAAGCAGAAAGAGATTTCAGAAATTGGGGAAGTTCTGAAGAAAGGGCTTTCAAAAGATAGGCTTTTGAATATTGCAGCTCTAACTAATTTACTTAAAGATTTAATTAAATGAAGGTAAGACACGTATTAGGTATATCTGGAGGCAAGGACAGTGCCGCATTGGCTATATATATGAAGACAAACTACCCTGATCTGGATATTGAATATTATACTTCAGATACAGGCAGGGAGCTTGATGAAACTTATCATTTAATTGATAATTTGGAGATTTTTTTAGGAAAAAAAATACTTCGTCTAACAGCAGCTGACAACAGCCCGGAATTACCATTCGATCATTTCCTAAAGATGTACGGCGGTTTCTTGCCTTCGTCAAATGCCAGGTGGTGTACAAAGAAACTTAAGCTTGAACCTTTTGAGAAATTTGTTGGAAGCGACCCCGTAATATCCTATGTCGGAATACGAGGTGATGAAGAACGGGAGGGCTATATCTCAAAAAAGTCAAACATCCAATCGATTTTCCCTTTTCGAAAGAATATTTGGAGTGAAGATATCGTTATGAAAGTTCTTTCGAATGAAAATATATCCAAATTGACTGAACTGTTTAAACAGATTGATACTGCAAATAGTAAATCGGTCAGGATTCAGGAAATCATTTCAACTCCAGTTTCTAATTCTTTTACTCAGCCCCAAAAATTAAATCAGCTACTTGACTTGGGCATTAAGGAATTTAATCATTTAGTTTTTGAATTTCTAAAAGGAACAAACTATCCTTTGTCCAGAGAAACCGATTTCCCATTAGTAACAAATGAAGATGTCTTAGTGCGGGATGATATTTTTAAAATCCTTGAGGAGTCGGGTGTTGGTGTCCCCCAATACTATAAAGAAGTAGCGTTTGAAATCAACGGCAAGAATTCAACATACGCTCGCAGTCGATCCGGTTGCTTTTTTTGTTTCTACCAGCAAAAAATTGAGTGGGTATGGTTATACGAACAGCACCCAGATTTGTTTGAAAAAGCAATGGAGTATGAAAAGGACGGCTATACTTGGATGCAAGAAGAATCACTCTCAGATTTGATCAAGCCAGATAGAATTGCAAGAATAAAGGAAGATTACATTAAAAGAACAGAGAGGAATAAAAATTCAAACTCGCCTTATTTAATAGACATCCTGGCTGATGCAGAAGGTGAAGGATGTGCTAGTTGCTTTATCTAAAATAAAAAACAATGGAAAATCTCAAGTCCCTTTTTGAAGCTATGAAAGAGTTTATCTGGGATATAATTGGATATTTCATACCTGGATTTTATCTGATAATTCTACTTTCTGTTACGATACAATCCAAATATTATCTGGAGTCGACACTGCTAGACAAAAAAGGTGAAGGAATAAATTTTATAATAATTATACTTTCTTACATACTTGGTTATCTGATATATGGCCTTGGTGAACTTAAGGAAGACATGATGGGTAAAAACTCATTTGAAGATAAGACACAAGAAGAAATAAAAAATAGCAAAAACTACAAACTAGCCACAGAGCTTTTGCAAAAAAAAATTGATTCAAGTAATGTGCCAACGCGAATTGATCAATTAAGTATGAAGGAAACGCGAAATTTAGCGATGAGCTATACGCCCGAATCTGATAAGAAGGTTTATACTTTTATGTTCCGTTCGGATTTATCGCGACACATAGGGAATACATCATTTTTATTTGGAGGACTAGCTTTGCTAATATCCATCCTAAAGCTTTTTTTTAAATCCTTGGACATGATTTTTACTGATTCTGCACATATAACCCTGTATGTTTTTTTAATAATTTCATATTTTATATTTAAGAAAACAAGAGATAGATTTTACAAAATTGCGATGAGACTTCCTTTCTCCCTATTTATTTCAAAAAATAACCCATGAGTGCTAAAACAACTATTTTTTTATCTGGTGGCTTTAAATCAGACTGGCAATTGAAGGTTATCAATCGGTACAGCGAAAAGTTTGACTTTTTCAATCCTAGAAATCATGAAATAAAAGAACCGCATTTATACGCTTCTTGGGATATTCATTATGTTAGAAAATGTGACATTTTATTTGCCTACATGGAATCAACTAATCCTTCAGGGTTTGGTTTAATGTTTGAATTGGGTATGGCTTACGCTTTGAACAAAACGATTATATTGGTAGACGAAAAATCTCACGAAGACCCGGTTTTTGCTAAATATTTTAAAATTGCGCATCAACCGTCGAGTAATGTCTTTAGCAATTTAGAGGAGGCATTTCTCTTTCTAGATAAATTTGTTTAATGCAAAAAAGCAGGAGCGTTGAGACTGCTCCTGCTAATATTCCTACCAATTAAATAACATTTTTCACATTGCTCATTAATGTGTTTAAAAACTGGCCCCAATATGAAGTTAGATCTCTATACTTTTCATCCGGATTGACATCCATAGACTCCGCCTTTCCATAAGCAATAAATAGTAGGGTTAATGCTTCTACAGCCCGTTTACACACCCCAATTGCATCATCAGCACTAACCGCACCCGCGTCAAGCTCAGAAATGGATTTTAAGGGCTGCCACATCTCGCGGTAAAACTTATGACGGGTGTTCAGCCTTATAATGACCTTATTGCTTAAATGTTTTATGTCAATAAATTCATTTCCTGGGAAATCAACTGACTCAACGACAAATGGCGCCTCTTTGATTTTTTCAAGATACTCCTCCTTAGTTTCTTCGTCATCTCCTGTAACATCATTAGCCAGGTCATCTAGGATTTGCTTTTCTTCAGCTTTGCTAGCCGGCCCTTTTGCATTACCTTTCGGCATTATAGCATTCGTGTTACTCGCTGCCTGGGTAATCGATGCGTGTTCGCCAAAATTCGCTTTATGTTCTCGTTCGGCCTTTCCCCACGCCTCGTCCAGCATCGTTCTGGAGGTCTTTAGATATTTGGCTAGAATCTTTCTTATCTGATCGCGCAATTCACCGTGTGGTTCAACTCCCCGTTTGACATTCCGGACCCCAAAATAGGCATCTAAAGTTGGAGCAAAAGATACCTCAATACCAATAAAACGGTCGGGCTCTTGAATACCTCGAGGAAATATTCTTGGTACGTTAGTGTATGAAACCTCGCGATTAAGTCGTATGAAACTTATGCTCCCTTCATTTTCCGGTATCCTTAATTTTTTGGCAAAATCATCCCCACCCATACCGCGACGTCGTGTCACTTCTTCGGGATAAAGGGTTACCTTCACCGTTGCCTTAGCTGGGCCTACCTTTATCGTTTCCTCGGCTATTAAAGTTGCAGGGTAATGTTCTTTAACTTTACTGTCGGGGTTTTCCTTTTTAAAATGATCAAACAACATTTTATCCGCAAACGTGTCCTCCATTAAATAGAGCGGATCATGTGCCAGGAGTTCCAAATCATTGACATAGATGTTTATACCGCCATTAATAAAAAATCTAAAAATCCTCGCCAGCTCCTTCCGCAGATTTGCCTCCAGTTCATCGTAGCTGATTGCATAACGGCCATCCTCCAGCCGGTCTACCTTGCTCCACAAAACAACTGAACCAGTTTTGTCTACTATTTTATCAGTCCAATCAACCGGTAAGACCTTAGGCCTAGGAACCGGTATGAAATAAGGCTCTCCATTTTCTTCCTTTTCAATCATTTCGTCCAAGTCCAGGTATACATGGCTCCAGTCAAAATCTTCGGAATCCCTGCTCCACACGTCGAAACGTTTAGCAAAATTTAATGCAGCAAGTTTAGCGCCAACCCCATATTTACCAATCGTGTCCTCTCGCATGTACCTCGTTGAGTAGCCTATCTGAGGATAAAATTGTAGTATTTCGCGGCTCATACCATCGCCATCATCGATAATGGCAATTTCATTTACATATTTTTTCCCTTTTTTATTCTCCTTTTTGAAAAGGTATATGTATATATTGTTTGCTTTTGCCTCGATACTATTATCAATTACTTCTCCTAGCGCAGCCTCGATACTATAACCTGAGTCGCGCAAGGATTGCAATGCCTGGCCGGTTCTAATAAAAGGTACCGGAGATGTTAATATATTTTCCATTTTGTTCTAATTTTTAGTTTAAAAGAATAATGCGTGCTAAGCGAATGATGTCCGATCTAAGCTTCTTTACCATGCTATCGGAAATGCCCAGCTTTTTTGCTGTTTCGATTACGGTGTACCCTTCCAACATGGAGTAAAATACAGAAACTGAATGTTTGTGTTTTTGGGAACAGGCTCGCCTAAGCAATTCGACAGACTGTCGATAAATTACTTCTTGTTCCGGAGTTGCATAATCTGCTATAAGCGGATTATCAATTTCTTCATCACCATTTTCACTGAGCATGTACAGCGAAATAATTGAGGGGGAGTTTGGCTTGTTTCTCCTCAAAGTTCGTTTGGCATCATTTACCACTCGAAAATAGAAGTTTGGACCAACCACTCTGTCTGTATTCAGAGCGAAATCTAAAGCAATTTCATATACTTTAGAATAATAAGCACTATCACAGTTGGATAGCTGCTTTTGCAGGCGTTTAATTGTTTCGGTGCGCCATTCACCTTCATTGTTTTTGATCATGTTTGTTTTGTTGTGACCGACACACCCATACGGTGCATGCCAATCCGATTAAAAATGATTCAATAAGAAATAAAGAACTTAATATGAGTAAGGACAACAATTCGTGTGTTGGTTACCTTATTTCGAATTATAAAGGTGGCGGTATTAAAAAAAGTGGGCAATCGCCTATAGGAAAGTATCTATAGGGGCTTTTTCGGAAGAAAGTCCTGAGGGCTGCATTTGAGAATTATAGCAAGTAAGTTCAGGTGCTTAATGTTATAATGTGTGGCGTATCTACCACTTTCCGCTTTGCCTATAAAGCTCAGAGACACATCCAGCTCATTTGCAAGAGCTGCTTGGGACATATTTAGCTCTATTCGCCGCTCTCTGACTTTATTAATTACATAATTATCGATTTCGGACTTCATGTGCTTTCCTATAGGAAAGTAAAAGTCAAGTAACTTAGCTCAATAAACAATCACCTATAGGAGAGTGCTATCAATTGAGGTGGGGTTAAGGTGCTTAATTAATCAAATGGAATTGTGTTAAATGCAACGGCTTCATCATAGGGAATCCTGTTGTGCCATTTATGTCTCCGAATAACGTTATTGAGAAATTTCCAACGACTCGTTTATGCTTGGCTATCCTGCAAAACAAAGAATACGTTTTTTGACTACTCTTGTAAATGATTTTTAATACCTTTATTGATACACAAACCTTACGGCAGTTTTTCAATGAAAATAATTCCTGAAGTCTGGACGATCCGAAAACTAATAGAACTTCGTCCACTGATTGACCCAAGACCGCAATATCAACGGACTGCAGTTTGGTCAAGATCGAAACAGAAATTGCTTATTGATTCAATCCTTCGTGGGTATGATATTCCCAAGTTTTATTTGCGTAAAACACCTCCTGAATCAAGTTTCAAATATGAGGTAACAGATGGGCAACAAAGAATGATTGCAATTTGGGAATTTGTTGATGGAGTATATCATTTGGATGAATCAATGATTGGATCAGTGAATACTTCCAATCTGACTTACACAGGGTTAGAGGCAATTTCCAGTTTTCGTTTAGGCTTTGTCAACTATAAGCTCAATATATCAACAATTGAGCAAGCATCGCAAGAAGAAATAAGAACTTTATTTGCTCGGTTGCAAATGGGAGAAAGATTAAACCCAGCAGAGCTTCGGCATGCGCTTGCAAGCAATATCGGCAATGCAATTGCATCAATAGTAGAGAATAATGAGTTTTTCAGCGACGATTGTAAAATCTCTAATACGAGGTATAAACATCAGGACTATTTGGATAACGCTCTAACGCTTTCAAAATATGATGGTGCTCGAAGTGTGAAGGCTGTTGATATGAAGCATCTATACACTGAGTTTGCTTCTACTGCCCTGACGGGATTGCAGCCGCTAATGCAGAATACAGATCGGGTTTTAAGGTTTATGAAGGAAATAAATCGACACAAAAAAGGTATTTTTAAAAATAAATGGGCATTTGTTGATGTCTTCTATTTATTATTTAAAAATCTTGCAAAAATAGAAAATGTACACAGCCGGATTTTTGCGGATTCATTTTCGCAATTTGAAATTTTGCGGCGACAACATAATGCCAATCCCGAGGCGCTCATTGAAAACAAGCGTAGCCTTGATTATGACAAGGATTTATATGATTATATTATTGCATTTAAAACCGCTGGAGCGGAAAAAGGCAACGCATTAATTAGATATCGAGTAATGCACAACAAATTCTTGAATGATACCAACTTTATATTTATAAAATGACCTTACCTCCTAAATTAGTTGAATCTTACAAAAACGGTTCATTTGGCATCTATATTGGGGCAGGTATGTCTCGGGCCGCCGGACTCCCCGACTGGAAAACATTTTTGGGAGAACTGATCGATTTTGCAAAAGACAACAATTTTGTAGACACCGGTAAACAAGCAGAACTTCATTCTTTGATATCAATTCCATCAAATTACTTATTAGTAGCCGAAGAATTGAAGGATATTCTAGCTTCGGACCTTCCCAAATATATAAAGCAAAAATTTGACGATAAAAAACTGAAGCCTACTGACACTCTTTGTAATATCGTTCAGCTAAATCACAAATTTATAATAACGACGAATTACGATACACTAATTGAAAAAGCTTATGCCAAAGTATATTCTGATATTCCGAACCCATTAACATATAAGAACGCGAGTGCGATAAACTATAATATTCTGAACAATCAAGAATTTATTTTAAAAGCTCACGGCGATGCCAAAAGTTCTCCAAACGAAATAATTCTGACAGAAAAAGACTACCGTAACATTATATTTAAAGAAAAGGGATATCAAAGCGTATTACATGTTCTATTTTCAACATGTAATATTCTTTTTTTAGGTGCGTCATTGCAAGATCCAGAGTTAAAGTTGCTATTAGGATATATACACAATATATTTCACGGTGGTTCACCGGACCATTTCGCACTTATCAACAAAGATCAGATTACCCAGACTGAAAAAGATAGATGGCGCAAAGACTATAATATAAACGTCTTAACATATGACCCAGTAGATAATCACAAGCAAATAGATGACTTCATTGCAGAAATCAAAGCCATTAGTTAAGATTCAAATTTAGACTCTTGAAGCCTAAGGTATTTGATATCGGCACAAAGGAATTCCATTAAGATACGTTTA
Source organism: Mucilaginibacter ginsenosidivorans (assembly GCF_007971025.1). Classification (NCBI taxonomy): domain Bacteria; kingdom Pseudomonadati; phylum Bacteroidota; class Sphingobacteriia; order Sphingobacteriales; family Sphingobacteriaceae; genus Mucilaginibacter; species Mucilaginibacter ginsenosidivorans. Next base: position 1,105,761 of record NZ_CP042436.1, read on the forward strand.
TTCTTCGGCTTATACTTTTAGTTCGCCGCTCAATAATATTCATTATTACATCTGTGCGCGAACGAGTTTGTCAAACATTAATATCACCACCGTGCATGTCCAGCAAGTAATTTATTTCGCTTATTTGGTAAGGCCCTCAATTCCTAGCGCTTCTAACTCGACGAGTGAAAAAATACCCTTTATTAGCATTGAATCGAATGGCTAATTTAGTGTCCATAATTTTCGGTTAATAATTTTTCAATTCAATTTGTCTATGTTTACCAAGACCTAAATTAATTATATGTCCGCACAATTACTTACCGATACGCAAGCAGCGAAGTGGCTTGGAATAACGAAGGAATTGCTATACGCGTATGTAAGAAATGCGCCGAAAAAGCACCTTGGACATGACCGAAAGCTGGTAACGATTGTTAAAGAAAGTAAAAATTATTTTGCGGTAAGTGACCTTCGGGATTTCGATAAGTATTTAAGAGAACCGTGGTCTGCGCCTGGAGATAAACGACCAGAAATACCAAAATACATAAAGGAATATTTAATAACCGAGATCGGAGGGCAGTGTCCGATAACCGGCAAAGGCGCACCATTGGATAACGCGCATATCGAAGATTATGCGGTATGTTTTAGTCATCATCATCACAATCTAATTCGAATCGCCAAGGACGAGCATACAAAAGCTGACCAGGGGATAATTCCAAAAGAGCTGTTATGGCAGCATAAACAACGACTAGTTGATCAAATTAGGAGAAAATTGAGTGTCGAGGACAATGCTTTTCAATCATCTTTGAAGCCTCCTTTGCCTCATCAGCTATTTTTGGGACGAACGGCTGACCTGGAATATCTTACGGCTTTGATGGAAACTGAGCGGATGATAGTAATCCAAGGCATCGGCGGTATTGGCAAAACACAATTAGTGTTAAATGCACTTTCCAGCGTAGGCTATCACAATCCGGTTTTATATTTTAATATCGAAACGGTGACAGATGTGAAGGATTTGATCATACTTATGCAGAACGGCATTTTCGAGATCACTGGAAAACAAGGCAGCAAACTTTTTATAGAAGAATTGAGCGATACGCCGATCACTTTCATTTTTGATAGCCTTGAAAAGTTACTTATTCCATTTAGAGATGAAATAGAGGACGTCATAACAGATCTGATGACCAAAACTACTGAAGTTCAACTCATCGTTACTACACAGGTCGACCTGTCCCTTTTTGATCACCAGCAGCATACCATTCAATTGACTGGAATTGACGATGGCCATGCACTATCAATCCTGCGATATTTATTACCTGCCCATCTTTCGTTGGACGGAGATGATGTTTATTGGATAACCGAATTTTGCAACGGGCACCCCTTGTCGTTAAAACTAACGGCCTCGCTGATTAAATTTTGGGCCGATGCAAAAAAAGCAATAACAAAAATTCGGGAGCACCATATCGTTGAACAACCGTTGCGCCGGATACAAAATAAAGGAACATCCCTCGAACGCTGTTTATCTACAGCTTATGACTGCCTGACCACTGAAGAGAAAAAGTTTCTATTCATCGTCCAATGCCATCCCGCCGGTGTAAACATCAATAGGTTTAAAACCTTTTCGAAAGACCCACAAATAGATCACCATATCGCTTCAGTAAATCAATTCTTCTTTCTGGAATCAGATTTCGATGAACTTGAATTTGAAAGGATTTCTATTCCTAACCCGGTACGGCCATTTTTGAACGCTATGGCCGAGAAATTCGAAGGTGGTATTGAGGAAATACAGGTTGAAGCGTACGGTCAAACAATGGCCGAGGCGGTTTTCTTTGATGCATTCTTCGTCGAAGGTTGGAAAGATGGTCCGCCGGCGATTGGGATCATAAAATTGGATGATGAGTTACCAAATATTTTGGAAGCATTTCATAACTCGGAATTAAGAATCAAAGATCTAACACGAATAGAAAACGAGGTGCAAAGAAAATATACCTCAATAGTTATTGGCATTTCTACAGCGATGGGAAAATTCTGTTTCACCAGAGGCTATTTCGAATACGGGATCATGTTTGCAAAGGCTGGCATCAGAGTTAATTTACTGTTGAATGAAATTGACATTGTCGCTCAGCAATATATGTACCTCGCGCAGATCTATGAGCGCCAATTTGATCTGAAGAACTTCGAGGCGACTATTGCAGAAATGGAAGTTATCACAGCGCGTACTGGAAATAAAAACATGCTGGTTAATATTAATTGGGCCAAAGGGCGTTTTGCGATGGAGCATAAAAATTGGGCTGTTGCAAAAAAACATTATAAGACGGCATTGGGCCTTATGAGTAAAGATAATGCCAAGTCTGCTGACAACCGGGGCTCAAAAATGATAGGAGATTTTGATCAGTCAACAAAGCAAGGCAACACGGCATTGCTGAATAGTGAGATGGGCAAGGTATATGAATTCTCGGGCGAACTGAAAGAGGCAATTGTTTATTATAAGCAGGCCGTAGAGATACAGCAAAAGTTAAGTGATGAGACTAATCTTTTAAGTACCTATCACCATTTAGGTTTTTGCTTGATACACACGGGGGCAATGGATGAAGGGTTAGACCTGCTCTTCAAAACGGTAGAAGGATTTTACAGGAACCGGCAATATGAATACCTTGCTAATACCTTATCCGAACTCGGCAGGATTGTCGTCAGACGACCTGACCTACTCAGTAATTTACTGTTAGACGAGGAAAAAATAGATGTTGCCCTCGAAGCTACTTGTTTTCAACTACAAGAAATCTATGAACGATTGATCAGCCAAATGGATCAGCGTGCCGCATTAGAGGGGGTACCTAATCCGTTGCAAGGTAAGATTCTGTATCTGACAATGTTGGTTGGCGTCACTCCGTTCAGGGCAGCTTTGTGGCATCACATAGCGCCATTATTTGAACTTATGAAAACGGAAGAGGGAGAGCCGGATATCCTATTGGTCGTTCTTACTTTAGGCTATGTAGTTGGTGGGTTTGATGACTGGAAAACACAACCTATCAAGGAAGAAGTAATCAGCCAACTTTATCGTATTTGCCTGATCATCAACGGCGGACCGGATCTCAACGGCAAAACGGAGATATTTCAGTGGCTCGCATTTTGGATGAATTTGGTAGGATTGACGCAAGACATATCTGCACAGGAGCTATTTAATGAAGCGTTAAATAGTTTGACAATAAACAGGGGCTTATAACGAGTTTCCTAGTACTCCAGGATAGCACAGGATTGTGTCTAATGTGAATTCTAAATTCATTCCCGCTTTGCAATGAAAAATATTTTGTATTTTTGAATTGAAAAGGAAATGTAATTGCTCTTAGACATGAAGTAAACTATCATGCAGGCAAAAGCTTTCGATAATGCAACACAAAGTTCTTAAAACAAATTATTTTTAATCGCGCCATTCGTGGAGTTGATTTAAAAAATATAATTAAGCTACTGGAAATCAGTCCATTTATTATATGGTTCGATTCCCCTACGGGCTACAAAGCCTCCATCGAAAGTTGGAGGCTTTTTTTGTCCGGTCGATTATTTTGGTTATGCGATAAGCGCAGGCAGTTCAAATTTAGTTCCTCCAGGTAATCTTATATGCCGTGCAAAAACGAACAGTCAGATGTGCGCTTTTATTACAACCTCCCCAACGTTGCGATATTAATTTTCAATATATCAGTACATTAGCTATTTGGAATAACGTTTGAGTTATTTGATACCTTGAATCCATATACATTCCATATCACCCTGTATGATGCTGCGTTCTTTGGAACGTTGTTTATCGGGCTGACTTTCGCCCTTTTGCTATGGTTCACTCAAAAGATTAATAGGGCAGCAAACCGGATGCTTGCCCTTGCCCTGGCGGTTGTCCTTTTGTGGATAGCCCGGATATTGGGTATCGACATCGGGCTGTCGGCTTACATACCCGGTTGGAGCCTGCTGCCGCTGCAATTTTCGCTGGCCTTGGGCCCGCTCATCTATTTTTACGTGCTTAAAATAACCCGGCCGGAATATAAATTCCGAGCTGAAGACCTGCTGCATCTCAGTCCTTTATTATTGGAACTAAGCGCTTACGTTTTAGAAATGATAGCAAGCATTAAAACCGGGGCAGCTACTTATGATACATCGATATTTCATCGATTGAACCCTATACTACAGCTACTGGCATTCATTTCGGTTATTATTTACCTGTACCGGTGCCGTATGCTGATCAAAGATTTTTATAATGAGCTGAAATTTACCTGGGGCGACCGCTATCGGCACGCGCTGCAATGGCTGCATCAGCTGGTGACAGCTTTCGGGATTTTATGGCTGTTTTGGATACCCTTGGCGGTGTTCGGCTATTTTTACCAGTTAGGTGCACAGGTTTTTTATCCATTGTATCTTCTTTTAGCGGTAACGGTCATCTGGATAGGGGCCGCAGCCTTTTTAAGACAAGAAACGGGCATGCCGGCAGATACTGTACCGATTTTAAAGCCATTACTGTCCGCGGAACTAAGGCAAAAGGGCATTTGGCTGAAGAAGGCAGTTAAAGAAAACCGCTATTACCAGGACGCGGAACTAAGCTTAGTTTCGCTGGCTGAAAAGCTTGGCTTGACTACCCATGACTTATCCCGGATCATCAACACCGTGCTCAAAAAAAGTTTTAATGATTTTATAAACGAGTATCGCGTTGCAGACGTCGTCCGGAAAATGCAGGACGCTGCTTACGACCACATCACCCTGCTGGGTATTGCGTACGAGTCTGGGTTCAATTCCCAAAGCAGTTTTAACCGCATTTTCAGACAAATAACCGGGAAGAGCCCGGTGGAATATAAAAATGAGCTTAAAAAGGAGCAATCATCTTATAAGTTGGGCAGCTATTCCCAATTTGCGCCGGTAAATTCGAATCGTGAAACCGCTCCAAAGTGGTCGCACGAGAAATTAACCCGCAATTATATGTTTAAAAATTATTTCAAAATAGCGCGGCGCAACCTGGTGCGCAACAAAAGCTATACTGCTATTAATGTTACCGGACTGGCCGTAGGTATTGCCGTTTGTATGGTGATCTTTATCATTATACAATACCAAACAAGCTTCGAGAGTTTTCAAACCAAAAAGGACCGTACCTATCGGGTACTGACCGAATACCACAGCACCGAATCGGGCGAAGTATCCTATGGAAAAGACCTTCCTTTTCCCTGGCCGATAGGGTTGAAAACATCTTTCCCGCAAATAGAAGAGGTGGCCCCCATCTTCGCCAGCCACGATGATCAGCTGCAGATAATTGGCAATAACGGGAATACCGAAAAAGTATTTAAGGAGCAGCACGGCGTATTTTTTACGAAGCCCTCCTTCTTTAAAATATTCGACTTTCCGCTGCTCGACGGGACTTATGCTTCGTTAAAAGACCCGAACAATGTGCTGCTTACCAAAGCGATGGCTGAAAAATACTTCGGCGACTGGAAAACAGCAATGGGTAAAACCATTAAAATGCAGGTAGGCGGCTATATGTTCGAACATGGCACGGATGTGGTAACAGTCTCGGGCATTTTGGCCGACATACCCGCAAACACCGATTTCCAGTTAAAAGTTGTGGTGTCTTTTGGAACAGGGTTTACCGGCGACTACCTGGCCAGCTCTCACGACTGGAATACCACGGTGTCGGGTTTTGGTTGCTATATCTTGTTGCCGCCTAATACTGCTATAGGCAATTTTAACCAGCAGCTAAGTGCGTACTCCAGGCGTGTGGAATCTGCCGGCAATAAGGATAGCCATACCATACAACCCTTAAGTGCGGTGCATTATGATGCCCGGGTGGGTAATTACAGCGGCAAAACCGTTAGCCATCAATTGCTCAACGTGTTGTGGCTCATCGCGGCATTTATCCTGCTGATCGGCTGCGTAAACTTCATCAACCTGTCCACTGCCCAGGCCGTAAACCGGGCCAAGGAGGTTGGCGTACGAAAAGTTTTGGGCAGCAATAAATCGCAATTACAAACCCAATTCATCGTCGAAACATTCCTCATCGTTATCAGCGCAGTGGTGTTTGCGGCGGTTATTACCTGGCTCTCTTTAAACGCTGTGGGCCGGCTTTTGGACCTTTCACTTTCGTTTAACCTAATCACCGATCCGGCTATTATATTATTCCTGTTAGCCGTAACCGTTGTTGTAACCGCGCTTGCCGGCTTCTATCCTTCCATCGTTTTATCACGCTTTAACCCGGTTACTGCCTTAAAGAGCAAGCTTGCATCAAATTCAGGTGGTATCTCCCTGCGCCGCGGGCTGGTCGTTTTCCAGTTCATCGTTGCACAGGTGCTCATCATCGGCACGCTCATTATTGTGAAGCAGATGGATTATTTTATGGACCAGCCCCTGGGTTTTGATAAAGACGCCGTTGTTACCATTCCTTTCCGGGTGGATACTACGCTTATGAACAAAATGGAGTATTTGAAACGGCAACTATTGTCGACCAACGGCGTGCAAACCGTAAGCTTAAATACCAATACCCCGGTTGAAAATGGTAATGATACGTGGAGCGCCTTGAAATTTGACCACGCTGTGAAAGAAACCGATTTTAAGGCGATCACCAAGTTTGCCGACGAAGAATATGTGCCCGCCTATAAGCTGCCCCTGGTAGCCGGAAGAAATCTGCGCCAATCGGATATGACTACCGAATTTTTAGTGAACGAAACACTGGTGAAAAGCCTCGGGCTAAAAAAGCCAGAGGACATTATAGGCAAAGAAATAAGTATTTGGGACGACCAGATAAAATGCCCGGTTGTAGGTGTATTGAAAGATTTTAACGACCGGTCCTTTCGCGATCATGTAGCGCCATTGATCATTACGCAGGACAAGGCCATGTACAACCAGCTCGCCATTAAGCTGTCGACCACGCACCTGGCTACTACCATGCAATTGGTTAAAAAGGTATTCGACCAAACCTATCCCGATTATGTTTTTGAATACCGGTTCCTGGACGAAAAGATAGCCAGCTTTTACAAACAGGAAAGCCAGTTATCGCAGCTGTACAAAATTTTTGCGGTCATTGCCATATTCCTCAGCTGCCTTGGCTTGTATGGTTTGGCCTCGTTTATGGCCGTGCAGCGGATAAAAGAAGTGGGCATCCGGAAAGTATTGGGCGCCAGCGCAGGTAATATCGTTTACTTGTTTTCCAAAGAGTTTATCGTACTCATAGCCATTGCCTTTGCCATTGCTACCCCCATAGCCTGGTATTACATGCACCAGTGGCTGCAGGATTATGTTTACCGCATAAACATCAGTTGGTGGTTGTTTGCCGCGGGTGGCCTTGCTTCCATCCTGATTGCACTGGCAACCATCAGTTTCCAGGCGGTGAAAGCGGCTATGGCGAACCCGGTGAAGAGTTTGCGTTCTGAGTGATGGAGCAGAAAGCTTAAGGCGGAAAGCATAAAGCTTTTTTTTAAGCGGAAAGACTAACGCTTAATGCAAAAAGCTATAAATCGCTTTCCGCTTTGGCCTTTCTGCTTTCAGCTTAAAAAGCGTTCCGGGGTGAGATACGGGACGCATTTTTGCATTGGGCGCCCGGGCGGGCTGTCCGCTCATACTGCACGGGCATTAGTCACGAGGCCGGTATACATTGCTGTGCTCTGGCGCGGGGGTAGTTGAGGCACACGCAGCACGTGTGTGCCAGCGGGGAGCGCAGCATACTCGCGCCGGTTGGAGAGCTTGTCGTACAATAGAGATCGTGCATAAAACATTGGTCACGAGTATGCTACTTCTTGGCTAACACTACATACTCGCGCCAAGTCGGGGTAATATTCAAATATTGCTGAACTTTGCCCAAGCAGCATTTGGTTAGCAAACGCCAACGAGATGAGAGACAGGAATTAAGTATTATTAGTTATATTTAAAGTATGAATAATCCCCTTTTACTTATACTGTTTTTTAGTAGGACAATTCGGGACAGCTTTTTTATTGAGTTTTTTTAACCAAAAAGGTAGAAACCTTGCTGATAAAGGCGATATAGAAAACTTAACAAAGGTTGTTGAAGAAGTAAAAACAAGTTTAGTCAGGAAAATGAGCATTTAAGAGCAGGGCTATCTATTCTTGTTGATAAAAAGGCTAAGTCATTTACTCAAGAACAACAAGCTATAATTGCATTCTACACTGAGGTTAATAAATGGATTTGGGAAAAAACAAAAATATCTATTCATGAATATTGGATTAATGACATCGAAAAATTGAATAAAAAAATAATTGAGATGAACCAAACTCATGATAAAGTAAACATTTATAATGGGGTTATGGATTTATTAGTAAATGATATCGAACTTAACAGAAAAGCCGATGAGCTAATTTTAGAAGCTTTAAAGCTTCATCAATTTGTTGAAGTAAAATACAAATCACTAAAATCAGCGTTGGTTGGGTTAAATATGCACATGCCGAATATTAGTATGGGTAATTTAAGGAAAATGAGTGCGGAAATAAAAGACTTCGTTACTAATCAAATTAAAGATTATGAAAAAACCAAGGATGAGGCTATTAAAGATTTTTACAAGCAAAGGGGTGAATATTTTAAGCCCGTAATGGAAAAATTACATGGATTTAAGATTTTGGCTAAATTATACTTATTGAAATAATTAAGAGTAGAGATAATCATTGACTAAAAATACTTTTTACTATTTCAAGACCCTTTTATTTTTTTATAGTTTGGTGTTTTCTGGAAATATATCTGATTTAAAAACACCTTCTACAAAAATTCCTTACGCTGTTCATAGACTCTGCCTACGAATGGGCTAAGCCCGTAGTATTATAATACAGGCATAATAGTCCTAAGTTTGGAAACCTTGGACAACGGGAATGCATTGTTATGTTTTCTCAGAGTTTACTAGTAACAAGCTCATCGAAAGCAATAAAATTACTTTGACCACGCTCCTATTTAATCAATAATTTGGTTTTGTATACTTGTAAGTGATTGTATGCTTTTTCAATGCTTTCAAGTCGAAAAAGCTCTTTCTTGCGTCGGGTCCACATTGCATCAGCTACTTGATTGACGGTGTAAAAAGGATGTTTTGACATAATGAAATCAACCGAAGCAAGAATTTCCAAAGATAGCTCAGACGTAAAGTTCTTCAAAAAAATTAGCAATTGGTTTAAACGATCCCTGTCTTCTGGCTGCATTCTTGCTACATAATCATTCACCATTTCCCATTTCTGATAGTTCAGCTTTAAGGGTTCAAACGGTTTAGCTTGGCCTTGTTCTAACCCTTTTAAGTAGGTTCCATTTAAATGATAAAGTACCTTCTCCACGCCAACGGCATAGGGGCCATAATGATGGGCTCTGAAATCCAATCGTAGTTTTTGTCCCATCCTTTGTAAGAAATAAGCAAGCTTATTCGCCGCAAAAAGACTGCTATACTCGCCAAAACTTTCAAATGCAAAAAGGCTGTAAAGTAAGGCTGCACGTGCGGGGGTCAGTTCGATATTTTTATTTACCTCCCGATTTTGTAATAATTCTTTGATTTCGGCATTCGGTTCAAAGATCTGGACGTCTACAGGTAAATCTTTCAGCGCTTCAACAATCATTGGTTTAACGATAACCCAGTTCAAACCACCGTTGCCTGCACCAAGTGGAGGAATTGCAATACTTTTTATGTCTTTATTTTTAATCTCTTCCCTTAGCGCAACAAGACCCTTTTCAATATATTCATATTTCGATGGTTGCCGCCAGTGGGTTTTAGTTGGGAAATTAACAATTAGCTTTTTTCCGTACAGTAAATGTTCATCCCAAACACTAAGTAATTTCCCTGGTTCTAGTTCTTTTCTTTTGCAAGCATCTATGTAAACACGATTATTATGAGGAAAAGCTTCTTTAAATTGCAAAGCGATTCCTTTACCCATTACACCAACAGTGTTAACAGTATTAACTAATGCCTGCGCATCAGATTTAAATAAATCGCCTGTCAAGGTTTGAATCATCTTAATCAAAAAAGTAAGGTTTATTGATATGTACTGGTATCATTTTACCAGCATCATTAACTTTATTTTGCGCCCAAGCTAACATATTATCACTATACACACAAATTGACTCAATACATGTTACAGGCACTGATTCGTATACTAAAAACTCTGCCTGGTACCGTCTTTGCCGGTCATAATCACCATCAGATTTTGAGAAATTGCTATTCTGTATGCAACTCCAATCGATTTCATTAAGATGATTAATATCTGCGAAATGCGTTGTCTCTTCATCATTAGCTTGACCATCAGTAAAAAACCACCGGTCTTGCAACACCAGTGTTTCTATTAAGCAACGCACGACAATAATCTCTTCTTTACTCCTCCTCGGTACTTTTGGTGCATAATATCCGGTAATTATATTATATAACATAATGGACCTTGGTGTAAAATAAAAAGGCACGTATTCGCCAATGAAACCATAGCCTGCTAAATTAATCTGCGTGGTGCTTCGTACGTCAATAATTTCTGGGTTTCCAATCGCGACAAATCCAGGATCAGCATTGGCGTGATTTTTATTCAATAAACCATAATTAAGAATATGCGAGAGATTGTCACGATGCGTAATGCGATAACAAAAAGTTCTATTTTTATTGATCATTTAGCCATCTGAAATTAAACATATTTTATGATATTCAAATGTAAAGCTGCATTTTCAATAAGCGTTATGTTCTTCTTTAGATTTACAAAATAACTCAAACGAATTTGTATTAGCAAAAGTCCGGTATGGTTGATAACCTATAATGGTTAACTTAAAGGGACAAGTTTATGTTTCGCGTCATCGGAGCGCTGCGTTTATTGTGGCAAACAGGCCACCTAGGTTCACCATAAAAAATACGGCAAATATAATATTGGAAAAGAGCCAAGACAATGGCTGGTCTCGGTTTGCAAGGATTGCCATGAGTCTAACACCAATAAAGGCTACCCCTTCACATACCCCAACACCACACACCCATTCTTCATCACCTTCGTATCCACCAACTCCATTTTAATGGTTTCATCCAGTTTGATATCATTAAACAACCGGGGACCCGTGCCTGCGATGACGGGGTGAATGACCACATACAATTCGTCGATCTAACCGGCCGAATAGATTTGTTATCAATCGCTTAAGTCAAAAACAAGCCCCAAAGCCAAACCGTATTAACCTTGCGGTGACCGATATTTGTCCCATTTCACCCTTGCTTTTGTCGTAATCAGGGGTTAAGCGCTGTGCTTTTTTCGTCGAATTTTACATCATGATTGAAACTAATCAGGAGTTTATTTTTTAAATCACAAAAACCAGGGAGGACAAATCATTATGAGAAAAATAATCGTTTTATCGTTTATCACCTTAGATGGCGTATCACAGGCACCGGGCGGACCGGAAGAAGATACTTCGGGCGGCTTTAAATACGGTGGCTGGACGGCACATTACGGCGACGAAACCGCTGCCGGGGTGATGCAAAAACAACTGGCCCCTGCCGACCTGCTGCTGGGCAGGAACACCTTTAAGATATTTGAATCGTACTGGCCATCGCATGGCGATTACTGGCCGGGCGTTAACGAGGTGCCCAAGTATGTTTTATCCAACACGGCAACCCGGTCGGATTGGAATAACGTTAACTTTTTGACCAGTGTGGCGGATATCGAAAGGTTAAAAAATTCGGAAGGCCAGGACCTGAAGATCTGGGGCAGCAGCAAGCTGGTACAGTTACTGCTGAAACACGACCTGGTAGACGAGTTCTGGCTCAATATTTACCCCATCGTGCTTGGGAAGGGGAAAAAACTGTTTGGCGACGACGCTATGCCGGCTGCGTTTACCCTGGTGGAGAGCACCGTTACGCCCACCGGGGTTATTATGACCAACTATAAAAAGGCCGGGGAAGTGAAGACAGGTACCGTAGGAGCTTAAACGCTGCCACGGCTTGTATAATGCAGGACGACGCAGCCGTTCTGCATTACTTTTGTATCAACCAACTCCATTTTAATGGTTTCATCCAGGCTGATATCATTAAACAACTGGGGGCCCGTACCTGCGATGACGGGGTGAATGACCACATACAATTCGTCGATCAAACCGGCGGCCATTAACTGGGAGCGCACCGTCATACCGCCGATGGATATCTTTTTGCCGGGCAGTTGTTTCAGTTTGCGGACCTCGTCCTCCAGTCCGCCGCAAATAATGCGCGGGCCTCCTTCCACCTGCTCCATGGTGCGGGATATGACGATGGTATCAATAACGGAAACCGTTTTCGCGTAGGCATTCGCCGCAGGCGTGCCGGATTGTGTTTTGGCCAGCTCGGGCCAGTAGGGTAGCATCAGCTCGTACATCTTGCGCCCGGTAATGGTCTGGTCCACATCCTGCATCAGGCCGTTAAAAAATTCAAGGATCTCCTCGCTGCCGGTCAGTTTGGTATGGTCGTAGCAACCGTCGATGGTGATATTTAAGCCACAAATAACTTTTCTCATGGGGTCGGGATAATTTCTGTCCCGCTAAAATAAAGTTTAAAAATAGCACTTGCATAAGGCGGATTGCGGCAAAAAGCGTGGCGTATCACGTCAACGACAACTGTTCCTCCGTTGCTGAAAAAAAACCTTGACAATTGATAATATAAGGGTAAGTTAGAACATGAAAAAGATAGTAGGTTGTATGCTGCTTATTGCGATCATCTCGGTTAACGCAAAGGCTCAGTCTGTAAATAAACAATTGAAGCACGTGGTTTTATTTGGCTGGAAAGCAGGCGCAGACAGTGCGGCTATTAGCCGGGTTGTGACGGCGTTTAAAGCGCTGCCGAAGCAAATTAATACGATCAAAAGTTTTGAATGGGGTGTAAACAATAGTCCCGAGCATTTGAACCAGGGGCTAACTCACTGCTTTGTGTTAACTTTTGACAGCGAAAAGGATCGCGACGCTTACCTGGTAAACCCGGCACACAAAGCTTTCACCCAGTTGCTGCCTGACATCATGGAAAAGGTAACCGTGGTCGACTATTGGGTAGAAAAGTAGCGGATGCCATTCAGGCTATACCCGCTTGGTGAGCCAGTTATTGCTACCAAAATATTTTCTGTCAAAAAGGGAATATTTATGGTTAACGCCATTTTTAATTAACTGATTGATAATCAATTTATTAACACAAAAAAGAGCGAAATTGTGTTAACCATGTTAACCTTGTTTGGCCCCACAGCCGCAAAGCTCCCACTATTTGCGAGGCGATGACCGGTTAGCCGGGCGGGAAGGGTTATTTTAAGCTAATTGTCCTAAATTGGGCATTCCAGTAGGTTTCATCTTAGGAAAAAGTGCAAATCCCTACCTGTCGCAACACGCCCCTCATATTGCCGCATTCACCAGTTTAGTTGGGGTACAATTCGTCCTAAGTTTGTATTGTGCATTCCTAAACAGGCATTTGTAGTTGGTCTTTGAAGAAAAATTAAAATAAATTTGTGCAACCAAAAGGTGGCATGTATATTTGCAACCAAAAGGTTTCATAAATGATGAGAAGAGATGTGTTCCAGGCGATAGCCGACCCGACGAGGAGGGAGATTTTGGGGATGATAGCGCACAAGTCGCTTAATATAAATTCAGTGACGGAGCAGTTTGACGTAAGCCGGGCGGCCATTTACAAACACATGAAGATACTGACCGAGTGCGGCTTGCTCGAGATCAAACAACAGGGACGCGAGCGCTTTTGCGAAGGCAAATTGGAAAGATTGAATGAAGTATCGGATTGGGTGGCACAGTACCGGGAGTTTTGGGAGACGCGCCTCGATTCGTTGGAAAGCTATTTAAAAACTCTTCAGGCAAAAAACCAAGATCAGGGTAAAACTAAATTATAAAAAGGGAAAATATGACACGCTTAAATAATGCCGATGTTGAAATAAAGGACCGCGAGCTGGTAATAACCCGGTTGTTCGATGCGCCGCCGGCGTTGGTTTTCAAGGTCTGGACCGATCCGGAACATGTAAAAAAGTGGTGGGGACCAAAGCCGTTCACCAATCCTGTATGCGAGATCGACCTGCGGCCCGGCGGCAGGTTTCATTACGTAATGCGGTCGCCGGATGGCATGGATTTTCCGATGAGGGGAACATATATCGAGATTGTCCCTGGCAAGCGGCTGATATATTCAGACGATTTGTTTGAGCAGGCCGACTTTTGGAAGATGGTGATAGGAGATAAAGTAGGTGATGACATCGATTTTTCGACCATCAAAAATAAGGTCACTGTAATTTTTGATGACCTGGACGGAAAGACCAAACTGACGTTAACAACACGCTTCGCATCCAACGGGGTGCGCGACGCAATGGTAGGCATGCAGATGGCCGAAGGCTGGACACAGAGCCTGGAGAAATTTGCTTACGAATTAACTGTAGCCTGAGTAATATGAAAGATACAGCAACATCCCCCGACAAATTCGGTGGCAAAACAGATGACCGCGAGATAGTGATCAACCGATTGCTGGATGCCCCCCGCGAGCTGGTGTTCGAAGCCTGGACCAACCCGAAGCATCTTGTAAACTGGTGGGGCTGCCAGGGTTTCAGCAGCACTTTTCACCACATCGAGATAAAGCCCGGTGGTAAGTGGCATTTTGAAATGAACGGCCCAGGCGGGGTTAGTTTTCCAAACTTTGTTTTGTTCACTGAAGTGGTGAAGCCCGAGCGGTTGGCCTACCTGCATGCTGCAGATGAAAGCTACGACGCCAACTTTAAAGTGACCGTGACTTTTGAACAGCGGGGAGCAAAAACCTGGCTAACCATGCGTAGTATTTATGCTAGCGCTGCCGAACGTGATTTCGCTGTAAAACAATTCGGCGTTGTGGAAGGCAGCAACCAAACTATCGATAAACTGGAACTCTATATCAAATCACGGTTCGATCTGCAAAAACAATTAAAAACTACTACCATGTCAAGAGTAACTACCTACCTCAATTTCAGTACGGAGACCGAGCAGGCATTCAATTTTTATAAGTCGGTATTCGGTACAGAATTTTCAGGTCCGGGCATAGCAAGGTTTGGCGAAATTCCGCCGCACGAAGGCATGCCGCCTTTAAGTGAAGAGGACAAAAAATTGATCCTTCACATTGAGCTACCCATCCTCGGCGGCCACATACTGAAAGGCACGGATGCGCCCGAATCCATGGGTTTTACCCTAAAAAGAGGCGACAATATGCACATTAACCTGGAGCCTGATACCCGCGAGGAAACCAAAAGATTATTCGACGGCCTTTCGGAAGGCGGACAGATAACCATGCCGCTGATGGATATGTTCTGGGGCGCTTATTATGGCAGTTTTACTGATAAATTCGGTATCAACTGGATGGTGAACTGTACTGAAGAAAAGAAATAATTCATCATAAAATCAAACTCACTAAAACAATGAAAACAATCAAAATCATTTACTGGATCTGTACGATCATCATCTGCGGATTAATGCTGTTCTCGGCGGTTATGACTTTCATACCACAGCCGCCCAATCCCGAAATGGTAAAGCTTGGTTACCCGGGCTACATTTTTAAATTCCTTGCTGTCGCAAAGATGCTGGGAGTTGTCGCCATCCTTGTTCCCGGATTCCGGAGATTAAAAGAATGGGCCTACGCGGGCTTTTTTTTCGATCTGCTGGGAGCAACCTATTCGTTCATCGCTATAGGCGATCCGGTGGGGGCATGGGCTCCGATGTTCATTTTTATAGCTATCCTGTTAGGCTCCTATTTTACCTATCACAAAAATATGGCTGCCTGATCTGACAATTAATACTTTACACGATGGAAACGCAAACGGTAGAGGTTTTTAAAACAAATGTGAAGCAGAAAAGGCAGGCAAAACGGCTGTTGAATATACTTTCGCAGCAGTTCCCGTTATGCCGCATCAATTTCGACCTGGAGGATTGCGATAAGATATTACGCGTGGAAGGGAATAACATCCGTCATGAAAAGATAACCGCACTGGTAACCGGGCATGGTTACCGGTGCGATATACTCGAATAAAATTCAAACTCATCAAAATGGCACAAGTAACATCGAAAGACGGTACACCTATCGCTTATGAAAAAACCGGCAGCGGCCTACCTTTAATATTAGTTGATGGCGCGATGTGCAGCCGGGATTTTGGCCCTATGCCTAAACTGGCGCAGTACCTTGCCAATAATTTTACGGTCATCACGTACGACCGACGCGGAAGAAATGAGAGCGGTGATACCAAACCTTACGCCGTTGAACGCGAAATAGAGGACATTGACGCGCTTATCGGTGAAGCGGGTGGATCGGCTTACGTATATGGCATATCCTCTGGCGCTGCCCTTGCCCTCGCCGCCGCTGCAAGCGAATTGAATATCACCAAACTTGCCTTGTATGAGCCACCCTTTGATGTTTCGGACGAAGGACACCATGCCCCGGCCGATGCGCTGGCACAACTAAAGGCCCTTGTTACACAGGACCGGCGGGCCGATGCTGTAAAATATTTTATGAAAGATATTATTGGCATACCCCCGCTTGTTGTTTTTATGATGACACTGTTCCCCATCTGGAAAAAACTGAAGGCCGTTGCCCATACCCTTCCTTATGATATTACTATCCTGGATGGCTTCGGACTGCCGGAGGAGCGGGCCAGGTCAGTTAAGGTGCGCACGCTTGTGTCGGGCGGCGATAAAAGCCAGGTTTTGCTGCGGAACTCAGTAAAAAAACTAGCCGGGGTAATGCCCAATAGCGAACTGCGGATGTTAAAAGGGCAAACTCACAATGTGTCAGAAAAGGCCATCGGGCCGGTGCTTGTAGAATTTTTTAATAAATAATTAACCTTTCCCGGTAATTATTCTCGTTCGCACTTGCTGAAACAGAGGCAATTTTGTACCTTGCATTGCCTCTATAATTCATCCTATGAAAAAAATTTCAGGCATTAATGCTCATTTAGGGCATTTGATGCCCGGCAAGATCATGTGATCCTGGAACCTGCCATAAAAGATACTGTTTGTGGCAACGCTGACCGAACGATATGCGTAATGTTCCATAATCATTAATTAATATTTAAAATTCAGCAAATCATTCCAAACATTTCATTTGATTTTTGGTTTACCATGTTGATTCACTTTATCACGGGATAAAAATGTCAAAACGGGTATTAATAATAGAAGATGACGAAGATATACTTCAGGTATTAGAAACGGTATTGGTCCACAATGATTATGAAGTTAAAGGACTTGAGCGAACTGATGATATACTTAAATCTGTTGGGGAATATAAACCGGACCTTGTTTTAACCGATTACCTGCTATCGGGTACGAACGGTGGCAAGATATGCCAGCAAATAAAAGGCAACAAGGATACCTGTCATATACCGGTCATCCTGATATCAGCCTATCCCGAATTAGCTGTTTCTTTGGGCCATTTTGGTTTCGATGCTTTTATCACCAAGCCTTTTGATATCAATGTGCTGGTGAAAAAGATCGGCGATCTGCTCCACTAAGCACAGAAGGCTTATTTCGCAAATTTTTATTGCATTAGATCATTCAAATAACGGATATTGCCGTTCGGCGTGTTTTTACAGGCCGGTGACCATATATAATGGACATTCATAACATTTTTAGGCTCCCGCCGTTAACTTTGAAAGCGGTACAAAAGGTAAAACAAGTAAAGATGTTCTTTATGCTAAATGCTTTTAAACAGCATACCCATACTACCATGATAATCAGTTGGAAAGCATTCGAATGAAATACAGCCTTTTTGCATTTATACTTCTTTTGTCCGTAACCGCAAAAGGGCAAAACACCATCGTAAGCGGCACCGTTACCGATGCACAAACCAACCAGTTAATACCTTTTGTAACTGTATCTTTCCCCGGTACCTCCATAGGAACAAATACAGGGACCAGCGGCAAATACCGTATTGAAACAGGTAAAACTTATACCCAATTAAAATTTTCATCTGTAGGATATAAATCTGTTATCCGCACTATTATAGCAGGTAAGGACCAGGTAATCCATGTACGGATGCAAGCCGAAGTGCAAACGCTTGCCGATGTAACCATTCATGCCGGCAAAAAGACCCGTTACCGTAATAAGGACAACCCTGCAGTTGAACTGATACGCCAGGTGATAGCGCATAAGGAAGAGAACCGCATGCAGAGCTATGACTATACCGAATACAAACAGTATGAAAAGCTCGAATTTTCGTTTATCAATGTTTCTGAGAAGCTCACACAGCGCAAGCTGATGCGTCCTTATAAATTTTACTTTGATAACAAGGACACTACCAGCATGCCGGGTAAAGCGCTGTTGCCTGTTTACCTGGAGGAGAAGCTGACGCAAACCTATTACCGCAAGCAGCCGGAGAAAACAAAGAAGATAGTGGAGGGCGAGAAAAAGGTCAACATCATCAATTTTGTGGACGAAGAGGGTGTGAATACTTATCTCAACCGCATGTACGCCGAGGTAGATATTTATTCGAACAATATCTTTTTGATGACCAACCAGTTCCTGAGCCCCATTTCGGATGCTGCCCCAACCTTTTACAAATTCTTTATTACTGACACCATCGAGGTTGATGGTAAAAAAATGGTAGAGCTAAGTTTTACCCCGCGCAATGGCAACGATTTGCTGTTTGAAGGGCTGATCTTTATCACGCTTGACGGGCATTACTCGGTGCAGAAGGCACGACTTTCTACCAATAAAAATATTAACCTTAACTGGGTACGCGGCATGTCGGTCGACCTGACCTATGAGAAGAACCCCGATGGACGTTACCATTTAAGTAAAAGTGACATGAAGGCCGACTTTGGGCTGAACAAGAACGGGCAGCGTGGGATTTTCGGGGAGCGGACGATATCCTATCAAAACTATCTTATAAACCACCCGAGACCGGATAGTATCTACGACGGCGACCAGTTGGTTATCAAAAAAAATGCGCTGAAGCAGGGCAGCCAGTTTTGGTCGGACAGCCGTGGACGGGATACGCTGACGAAGATTGAGGCCGGCGTTTATAAAAACATCGATACGCTGCAAACCATACCCGCTTACAAGCGCACAATGGATATCATTACCTTGGTAGCTACCGGCTTTAAAAGCTTTGGGCCGATAGAAATGGGGCCTTTTGGTACCTTTTATAGTTTTAACGACGTAGAGGGCAACCGCTTTCGCGTTGGGGGGCGTACGACGACGGCTTTCAGCACAAGGTATTACCTCGAAGCTTACGGCGCCTATGGATTCAAAGATGATAAATTTAAATACCTGTTAAGTGCCGCTTATTCATTTAATAATAAATCGATCTATAAGTTTCCCCTAAGCTATATTAAGGCCACCGTTCAATATGAAGCAAAGATACCCGGTGAGGAAATATCTTTTGCGCAGCAGGATGCCTTGTTCCTGTCGTTTACGCGCGGCGTGAATGATAAATTCCTTTACAACCAATACTACAAGCTGGATTATGTAAATGAATTTGAAAATCATTTCTCTTACTCACTCGGTTTTAAAAGCTGGCGGCAAACCCCAGCCGGGTCATTATATTTTGTTAATGAAGTAAATGGGATGCCTAACAGCGTTCACGATGTAACTACATCTGAATTTTCACTTAACCTACGGTA
Organism: Mucilaginibacter ginsenosidivorans; assembly: GCF_007971025.1. NCBI lineage: Bacteria > Pseudomonadati > Bacteroidota > Sphingobacteriia > Sphingobacteriales > Sphingobacteriaceae > Mucilaginibacter > Mucilaginibacter ginsenosidivorans. The sequence goes on from NZ_CP042436.1 coordinate 1,125,279, forward strand.
TGCCCCGCATGAACAATTAGTGCAGGGAAAACAGTATCGCATAACCATTCCAAGTAAATACCCCATACTTAACCTGGACTACAGGCAGAGTATAAAAGGACTTTTTGGCGGCGACTATAATTACAAGAATCTGTTGGGCCGGCTCGATAAGCGTTTTTACTTTTCGCAACTGGGCTATGCCGATCTTTCGGTACAGGGCAGTTACCTGTTTGGGCAGGTGCCTTTCCCGCTGTTAAGCATTCACCAGGCCAACCAGACCTATACCTACGATTTTCATTCGTACAACCTAATGAATTTCCTCGAGTTTGTAAGCGACCACTACGCGGCAGCGCAGTTTGAGTATACACCGAACGGCTTCTTCTTTAACAAGATACCCCTGTTGAAAAAATTGAAATGGCGCGAGGTTGTAGGCATAAAAGCCATTTATGGCGGCTTGCGCGACGAGAATAACCCAGCGTTACACCCTTCGTTATTCCAATTCCCTACGGATCAGAATGGCATATCAGAAACCTACACCATCAATAAAACGCCTTACCTGGAGGGCAGCGTCGGCATCGGCAATATCTTCAAAGTATTTCGCATTGACCTTGTCGAAAGGTTCACCTATCTCGACAATCCCCACACAACCCGCTTTGGTATAAGGGGTAGTGCCTGGTTCGATTTTTAACGATCAGTCATTTAAGAATTCTTCTATCAGTGCAGCGGTAAGTTCGGGTAGCCTGCTTCCTTTTTTTGCCATGCCCATCTCACCGATACACGTACCGTGAGGGCCGGGCAATACCGCCAGCCGGCCACCTGGGATCAACCGGGATAACTTCACCGCATGGTCGGCAGGCATCACGTCCTGGTCGGATACCATGATAAGTGCCGGGACCTTTATTGACCGGATCATATCATCAGGAATATCTCTGAAAGCGATCATACGCGCCACATCCCTGTCAAACATCGCCTGCAAACGGCTTTTATCGGGCGTTACTTTTAAAAAAGCCTCTTTAAGGGCTTCGGGCATATTGTCCATTGTGGCGCCATTAAAACCTTCAAAAAATCCGTCGATAAACCCGTCTCTTCGGTAGGCGCCGGAAAGATCTACTATTTTATTCACCAGTTCAGGGTGCCTTATCGCTATCTGTAAAGTGGTGGTGCCCCCATTACTGAACCCAAAGAAATTTGCCTTCTCTATTTTAAGGTATTTGAGCAAGGCGGCTACGTCATCCGAATCCTGCTCAAACGATTCCGGAGCGTCACGATCCGCGGTGCGGCCATGCGCCTGTAATTCTATGGCTATCAATTTACCACAGCCTGAAAGAAAAGGCAGCATAGTGCCGAAGGTAGTTTCTATGGTCGATCCGCCGCCGTGAATCAATATCAGCGGCAAGTTGCCTTCGCCATAGATCTCATAATACATTTTCAAACCGTTTACGGGTGCGTATCCCGTTATTTTTGAATTTTTCATATTATTAGCTTATTGTGCGTTCGTAACCACCGCCGATACAGCAATAAATAAAACGATCAGAATCAGCGATCTCAGTCCGGCATTTATTCTCATAGTTGCCATAGCGTGATCTATTCCTATTTTTTCATTCCTTCTAAATAAACCGAGAGTTTTTGGACATTTTGTTTCAGGCCCTCGTCGGCTCCGTAAGTTTTTACAACCTGTATAAATTGTTCTGCACTTTCAAAAAGCATGTGCCAGCTCAGGAAGGTCTCTTCGCCAAGGTCCTCAAACTCGATGGTCGCCACGAACTTTGGGCTGCTTGCGTGTTCATAAACTATCTTTTTGAGCGGGATGATCTCTTTAAAAATACTCTTGTTCTTATAGTCCGTTCCGTCGGGGCCATGCATCACAAGGTTCCATTCGCCACCTGGACGCATATCCATGGTCGTTATGGTATTGGTAAATCCATTTGGGCCCCACCAGTTAGCAATGTGTTCGGGCTTGGTCCAAATTTCCCAAACCAGCTCTACCGGCGCTTTCAGCTTTCTCGAAATGCGGAGCTCGCGGTCTTTGGTATTGCTTTGATCATTTTCCATATCTCTCTTTTTTAAGTTTTTCCAAATAAGTTTCCATGTTGTCCAGTTTGCTCTCCCAATGCTGCTTGTATTGCTCCACCCATGCCGCCACCTCACTTAGCTTATTCAGCTGCGCCTCGCAAAATCGTTCGCGGCCCTTTTGCTGTATACTGATCAAACCGCACTCAGTAAGGATTTTAACATGAAGCGAAATAGCTTGCCGGCTCATATCAAAACTTTCCGCCAGCGTATTCACGTTCAATGCTGTATTCGATAACATCCCTATGATCTGCCTCCTTGTCGGGTCCGCTATCGCCTGGAAGGCGTCTCTTCTCATTTCCATTTGCTGTCCTTTATGCAAGTAAATGCTTGCAAATATAAACGCAAGTATTTACTTGCGCAAATTTATCTTAAAAAAATTTACCTGGAATTTATGAGCACCCTCCGGCTTGTCAAATCCAAAGGTCGGCCTCTCTTATATCGACCGGTTCATAGGTGAAGTATTGAACAAACCTGGGTTTATCCGATGTATTGGGCCTGCTGCCATGTGGCAGTGCCTGGTGCCAGATTATAAAATCGCCGCCATTGGCGGCTATGGGTGTACTACCCAGCGCATGAAGGTCCTGTTTCCGTGGGTCCGTCCCTGCCGGCAGGGAGTGCAGCCACTTTTCGATGCGGTTATGGAAGCCGGGCACCAAAGTGAAGGCGCCCTGCGAAGCTTCCGTGTCCGAAAGGTAAAGCAAACCCTGCAGGGAAAATGGTATGGGTAAAGTAAGGCTACAGTCCCAGTGCATGTTTGGACCGGGAAATTTCCACCGTTCCGTTTCAGGCGGATTAAAGCCCACACGGTCCGCAGTTACCCAAATATCTTTCCGTTGCCAAAGCTGCTCATAGGCCATTCGCACTTTTTCTGATTGCCTGTTCTTATTTAATAACGGATGCTGAAAAAGCTGCACCATAATGCCCTGGATGGATGGATGCTGTTTGTACCAGGTAGCCGGGTCGACTCGCTTTACGCCGATAAAATCGCAAATAACCTCGATGGTTTCTTCACAGTCGTCCTTCGAAACGGCATTCCTGATGATAACATAGCCATTTTCCTGCCAGCATTTTAGCTGTTCAACATCCAGTACCGGCTGTATGACATTTGCGGGTTCTTTATTTTTATCGCCGAAAAGGTCGTTAAAACGTAACACATCTTCCTGCCGCGGGTAACCGGCTGTTTCGATTATCCAGGTTTCGAACTTCCCGAAAGATGGCGTTTCCCGGAATATGTAGATCAGGCATTGTTCGAGCCCAAGGCCAAGGGCCGAAAGCAAAGTTCGATCAAGCTGCCACTCGTCCTGCCAGTCATTTTGCGATAGCTTATTTTCCCTCTTCAGTAAAACTTTGTTCCAAAACCTTTTGAGGTGCATGATACCAAGCTTCCCTGTTTCTGAAAAGGGAATTAAGGTGTCCGGTGATAAAAATGTTTGGCCCATAAAAATATAAAGGTCAGTTGTTAAACATATTTTTTTCGCACAGCCAACTGATCATTTGCGGGAACGGTTGCTTGTTTAGCTTCTTCGCAGTTGCCGGGCCATAACTCATACCGCACCATTCCAGCAGCGGAACTCCAAAGTATTGCCCCCGGTTAAAGTTGTCGACGATATTATCTCCGCCACCCTTATAGCCATGTTCATGAAAGACCACCTTAGGATCGATACCCAAGTGTAAACATGCAGCGTACGACCAGGCTATGGCCATCATTTCGCCACCTTGGTGTACCTGGTCGCCGTCAAGGTTGTCATTCATTACACGCCTTATATCTTCCGGCATACAGGCTAAGTGACCCGCCTCGTGCAAAATATCCCCCGGGTAAAGCAGTTTTTCCCGGTCAATGATCAGCGTCCCGTCCATAAGCCTGAGACCCGGTAAAAAGGTATTTCCGTCGATACTTTCAAAATGATAGCCGATACCTATTTCCCCGAGAAAACTTAGTATCAAATCGATCGGTTTATTCATGATTCAGTTCGTTTTCCAGCTTATCAGCCAGGGCTGAAGATGCCTCGGTCCGGTGCATTCTTAAACTACGGATGATGCTTATTTGCAATTCCCTATCCTGTGCATTCGCTTTGCATTTCTTCTCAGAAAGTTCAAAAACCCGTTTTAACCAGTCGTTTAGCGTGCAATCCACCACCAGGTGTATGCGGTCGGTGTTCCCCATATTAGCAACCCTGTGGGGCAGGTTGGCATTGATATACCAGCATTCGCCCTCCTTCAAATTAACCCGCTCATCATCCACAAAGAACTCAACTTTTTCGTGCGTAAACACGGGTATATGCAACCGGGCTTCGCCGTTTTCAAAACAAAGCTCGGCATCACGATGCTGTTTGATAATGGCGCCTGCTCTTAAATTCAGCAGTCTTACCGACTGTTTTTCACAAAGCAACCCGTCGAGAAAGCGGCCTATAGCCGGCAGCGCCTTTAACAGACCGGTATTTTCAAATGAATCATCATTCAACAATTCGGCAAATGGTTTACCCGCATCGCCCCTGGGTGCGCGCAAAGGCAATACATTCCATTCGCCATCGTAATGCAACCGGTTATAATGTCCCATCCAGCTCTCACTGGTCAATACTTTTTTTACTTCGGCCTGCATTTTCCTGATAGCAACGGGCAGGCCGAGTCTTGCATAACAAATCATAAGTTCGTTTTTCGTATTATAAAATCATCCATAACCAGCGCGTCCATCGCCCCTGAAAAGAACAGCCCGATGGCCTGCGAGGGCGTTTCTACTATTGGCATACCCTTCCTGTTGAGCGAGGTGTTAAGCAACACCCCGATACCCGCTTCTTTTTCAAACCGGTTTATCAGTTCATAAAACCGGGCGTTCCATTCGCGGCTCACCGTTTGTAGACGGCAGGTACCATCCACGTGTACAACTCCCTGTAATTCGGCCGCCCATTCAGGCTTAACCAGGTCGACAAGTATCATGTAAGGGCTTTCCCAACCGTAAATAAAATACTTACCCGCATCTTCAATCTTTACTGCCGGGGCAAATGGACGGAAGTCTTCCCGGAATTTAATATCCCGGTTAATGCGCTGTCTTATTCCTGGTATTCGCGGGTCGGCCAAAATGCTGCGGTGCCCAAGAGCCCTTGGGCCAAACTCCGCGCCACTGTTAAACCAGCCGACCACATTTCCTTCGGCAAGCAGCCCGGCCGTTTCCAAGATCACATCCTGCGAAACAGAAACATTCAGCATCGTATTGTTTTCATCCCCGTAATCCCTTATCGCATTTCTGATCTCTTCGGCCGAATAAGACCGTCCAAGGAAAGGACAACCGCCAGGGCCGGCCTTTTTTGTATTCCCATACACATGGTACCAGCCATAATAAGCGCAACCAATGGCCAGCCCGTTGTCGCCCGCAGCGGGCTGCATATACAGGTTTTTTGTATTTCCCTTCAGCAGCAGCTTGTGGTTTGCCACCGCATTTAAAGCTACCCCCCTGCATAAGCCATATTGGGATGCGGACTGATCTTTTGCCTCTGTTCAAAAAGATAAAGTATCGCCCGCTCAGCCTCGTCCTGCACCCACCGGGCCATATCGGCATAGTGGCTGAACTCTTTTTTGAAATGATCATAATCCGCAGCCGGGTTTGTAAAAAAGGCATTAATATGCTCATAAATTATTTCTACGCTACCGTCTTCCAGTTTAAACAAGTTGGGTTTGCCGTCCAATTTACCGTATGGCGCAAGCCCCATAAGCTTGCCTGCGTCGTCCATATTACGAAAGGCATAAAAGCTTGCGGCGCTATAAAGCCCGCCTATAGAATGATAATTGGTCGGGAGTTTCAAAGTGGGTGAGTTCTCAAAAAGCCGAACCTCCGAAAAGTCTTTATATAACGGCTTTAGCGTCTTTCCGTCGAAATAATAAAAGCTATCCTTCTCGCAAAACAATGCATTATTGAAAGGATAATCGGGTACAATGGCCCCCTCGATATCCCGGCATTGATAATAAGGACTACCCGCCCCGTCAATAACCATGACATTGCATTCCCCGAAGGGTGATGTTGCTGCGGCGCCCCAGGCATGTGCCATATGGTGAGACAGGGTTATCATTGGGATATCAATATCTTTTTCAAAATAGCGCTGCCCCGAATACCGGTCGGGCTTAATGTCGATCTCGAAATTAGCCGCCTGGATGATCAGCGCAAGGTCGTTAACCCCGATACCTGCAGCTTCCAGGCAATATTTCACAGCCTCGCGATCGTTCCCGCCATCATGCTTGATACGGGTCAGCCGTTCCTTTTCTATTGCTGCCACAATCTTTCCATCTTTTATAAGGCAGGCCGAGCCATCGTGTGAAAGGCCCGTTCCTAAGATGTAAACGCTCATATCAGATGAAGATCAGGGCCATTCGGTAATAAGGCTTTCATTTATTAAATAGTAATTAATTTATATATTAATTATGAAATTATTTTTCATTAAATAATAGTCTATTAAGAAAATTAAATTGACCATTGACCAATTAATATCCTAATAAACAAATGTAAATTACTTAATAATTTATAACTATTGTTTTTGTTAATTTATTCGCTACTTTTACCTGAGTCACTAAGCGCTTAAGTACCGTTTTTTGACTTTTTCTAAACTTATCATCTATGAATACCTATACATCACCAGGCATATGATAATTCAGAACGCGTTCCTGCATTTATCAAACTTGCTTGATGCTGCCGAACTTGGGCAAATCGGGAAATTAAGTGAACAGGCAAAATACCAGGACGGAAAAATAACTGCCACGGGGGCGGCCAGGGAAGTAAAGGACAATTTGCAGCTAAACGAGCATGAGCAGGCTTACATGTCGATACAGCAGGTGCTGTTAAATGCTTTAAACCGGAGTGCATTGTTCAGAAATGCTTTGTTCCCGCAAAATGTGCATCCGTTTTTGATAAGCAAATATGATAAAGGCATGAGTTATGGCTGGCACGTGGACAGCCCGGTAATGGGAAATATGATGCGGACAGATATAGCTATGACCGTCTTTTTAAACGATCCGGCCGAATACGAGGGTGGCGAACTGGAATTACAGACGGCGCCCGGGTCAATAAAGTTCAAACTGGCCAAGGGAGATGCTATTTGCTACCCATGCCAGCATTTACACAGAGTAAATGAGGTAACAAGCGGGCAGCGACATGTGGCGGTTACGTGGATACAATCGTTGGTTCGCTCGCCGGAGCAGCGCGGGATATTATTCGGTTTGCAGCAGGTTGCCGAAACTCTGCACCAGCAAAATATTGCGACTGAAGAGGTAGGGGTTTTACAGCAGCATTATAGTAATCTGTTACGCATGTGGGCCTACTAATTATATACTTACAATGAACGGAGAAAAACTGACAGTTGGGGTGCTTTTATCCAACTCTACCATTTTACCGATGGCTAAAAACTTTAATACGGGTTTAAGGCAGGCACTAACGGGTCTTGATGTTGAGATCGTGCCGGAATTTATAGGGCAGGGATCAAAGGAACAGGCAGAAAAAGCCATCAATAAACTATTCAGTTTTGACAACTCCGACATTATAACCGGTATTGTTTCCAATAAAGTAGGTTATGAATTGTCGGAAAAATTTGAAAAGCACAAACGGCCGTTCATCATCAACAACCTGGGTGAACACCTTCCCGACCCGGCGCTGTACAACGATTATACTTTCCTAAACTCGGTGCATACTTGGCAACAGGTATGGTCGATGGGTAACTGGGGGGTAAAAACACTCGGGAAAAGAGGGATGCTGGTTTCCGGCATTTATGATTCCGGTTATTCGTTTCCGGTTATGTTGCAAAAAGGGATACAGGCCTCGGCTGCCGACAGTACGGTACCGTTCGCGATAGCGCCAATGAGGCAGTACAACGGCCTGGCCGACGTTGCATCGGTAATACCGCATATCATCGAATTTGAACCAGATTTTATACTGGCTACATTTTGCGGTGAAGAGGCAAGTCTTTTCCTGTCCGAATATGTCAAAAACGGACTTCATAAAAAAATACCATTACTGGGTCTGCCCTTTCTGCTGGAATCGTTTGATGCCCGGGGTGAAACAATTGAAGTATATACCACGATATCCTCGTATCGCGAAATCGCGGAAGAAGAAATTGATCGCCTTTGCAAGATCGCTGCCGACCCATTCGTGCAATTTGGATACGAGACAGGTCTTTTGATCAGGGAGGCCGTGGAAAAATCAAGCGGAAAAACGCTTCAAAGAGCATTGGCAGAGGCGGCCGTAAATACAGAACGCGGGAAACTGGAAATACTGCCCGGCGAGACCGGCAATGATAGCAGGGTCTTCCTGGTAAAAAATACCTGGTCGGGAAACAAAGACGAAATATCACGGCAAATAATAGGCGAACTGGAAACCATTGGCATTAGTAACCAGGTGGTAGCCGACATCAACAGCCAACCCTCGTCGGGTTGGGTTAACCCATACCTCGGTATTTAGATATGAAAATAGCTGTTATATGCAATTCCGATTCACTGGCTTTTCCGGCCATCGCCTCTCTTGCGGGCGACGGCTTGCTGGCTGGCGTCGGGATATTGGCACGAAGCAGCGGCCGGCTGTTTGCACCACTTTTAGGGATGGGTGTATTGAAGGAAAATATTATACAATTAACCAGGGAGACATGGGAGCTTGAAATGCAAACCTGGCTTCAGCAGATTGATCCCGATATGATGTGGGTGTTTGGGTTTCCCTGGCGAATCCCATCAAATTTACTTGCAATGCCCGGAGGCGGTTTCCTCAATTTCCATTTTGGCAACCTGCCCGCATACAAAGGGGCCGATCCCATATTCTGGCAGCTAAAAAACGGGGAGGAGAAAGCTACCCTCGTGGTGCATCGCATGACACCGGCCATTGATGAAGGCCCCATAGTAATGACACGGGACCTGGAAACGATAAGGGGAGAAAACTATGGCCTGTTTTGCCAGCGCCTGGGATTTATGGCCGCGGGGCTTGTTCAGCCTTTAGTGGATAATTACCGGAACGGGGTACTGCCAGAACTCGGTCAGCCAAATGGCGGTGATGCATCATTTTTTAAAAAGCCCGGGGCGACGACATTAAAGATCAACTGGGAAGAACAATCGGCGGACGAAATCGAGTACCTGGTGAACGCCTCGAATCCAAAATATGACGGGGCCTCAACATATTTACGAAATGCGGAAATAAGGATATTGGAAACATCGCCCGCGGAAATAAAGCTTGAAAATAATTTCAGGGCCGACCCGGGAACGATAGTTTATGCGGATGCTGTATACGGGCTAATCGTGGCCTGCCGGGAAAGCCGGTTTTTAAAGATCAATGTTGTCCATACACAGGAAGGGTATTTTTCGGGCAGTAAGCTATTCAGTATGGGCGTACGGGCAGGAGAAAAATTCATCAACTTAAATTAAATATTATGGAAGGAACAATGTCAGAAATCCGGCTTTTCGCCGGGAACTTTGCCCCCCGAACATGGGCGCTTTGCCAGGGGCAAACATTAGCCATTTCAAGTAACCAGGCATTATTTGCATTGCTTGGCACTACTTACGGGGGTAATGGAATTCAAACTTTTATGCTGCCCGACCTGCGGGGAAAAACAGTGATCGGCACCGGGCAGGGACTTGGTCTCTCGCAGTATGTTTTAGGTGAAACCCTCGGCACTAACGATGTGACCATAACATCGCAAACCATGGCAGCACACACTCACGCTACCGTTATAACACAGCCGACAACAAGGGGGACGGGCACAGCAACATTGTATGGGGTTAATGCAGGCGGGCAATCGCAACCTGCAGGAAATTTCCTGGGCACCGATACAACCGGGGGAGCCAAACCTTTTACACATCCGGGCACAGGTACGCCAGCGGTAATGTCCAGAGATGCAATAACATATGCAAATCTAAACGTGCCTGCACCTACGGTTACGACCGGGCTTACCGGGGGCAGCCAGCCACACAATAACATCATGCCCACCATTGCATTAAATTATATTATTTGTCTCCAGGGGATATTCCCTTCAAGAGATTAACCATTTAAAACTTAAACACATGGAAGGAACAATTGGCGAAATACGCGGATTTGCAGGTAATTTTGCACCATTGAACTGGCAATTCTGCCAGGGGCAAACAATGTCCATCGCCCAGGAGACAGCACTTTTTGCTATCATAGGCACTACTTATGGTGGCGATGGCGTAACCACTTTTCAATTACCCAATATACAAAGCCGGATAGTTATAGGTACCGGGCAGGGCTTGGGTCTGCCAGACTATGCCCTCGGAGAGGTTTTAGGGGAAGAAAACCATACGCTCCTGACCACCGAGATACCTGCGCATAATCATACAGCAACTGTGCAAACCGATTCAACGCCCGCATCCGCGACATTCGAGTTGATGGGTGTTCCGGGCCAGGGCGGGAAAGCACTGCCGCAGAGTAATCTATTGGGACAGGACGCAACGGCTACTATTTATGCCCCCGGCGGATCACAGACCGTTGCTATGAATGCCGGATCGGTAACACTCAATAGCCTGACCGCACCTTTACCGGGAGTCGCCGTCTCCCTGGCTGGTTCAAGCCTGCCGCATTCTAATATTCAGCCAGTACTGGCTATGAATTACATCATTTGTATCAATGGAATATTCCCATCGAGGGATTAATGCCAAATTAATTATGGATCATTAAAAAACTTATCAAAATGGAAGGAACTATAGGAGAAGTAAGAATGTTTGCCGCAAATTTTGCACCTCGTACCTGGGCGTACTGCCAGGGGCAGATATTATCAATAGCATCAAATACGGCACTTTTTTCAATTTTAGGCACGCAATACGGCGGTAATGGAACCAGTACTTTTGCCCTGCCCAACCTTGCCAGCAGGGCTTTCATCGGCACCGGGCAGGGGCCCGGCTTGAGCCTCTATGACAACGGCGAAATGGTTGGAACTGAAACGGTAACGTTAATTTCGTCAAATCTGCCCTCGCATACGCATACAGCTACGGTTACCGCCGGAACAGGCGCAACCGCTGACGTTACCCTGAACGGCGTAAATGGCCTGGCCGGCCAAGCAAGCCCTGCCGGCGGCCTTTTAGGACAGGATACGGCGCAAAATGTAAACCTTTTTGCAGCCACCGGTACGCCCGTGGCTATGGATCCTGGATCAATTGTTGTCACCAAGGTTTCCACGCCGGCAGTAACCACCGTCACACTTGCGCCGGCAGGCAATACCATTCCCCACAACAATATTCAGCCGTCCCTGGCCCTGAATTATATTATTTGCCTCCAGGGTGTATTCCCCGTCAGGAATTAAAACGACGAATCATAAGCCTGAGAAACAACGGCCGGTATCACTTGCCGGTCGTTGTTTTTTGGAACAGCACCAGTATTTTGCCGCTCTTCAACATCTTTTTATTGTTGGTTAACCCACACTTTGCACAAACTTTTTTAGCTTTAAGCACCACTTTTCAGTAGCTGGCCTGACCGAATAATTTATACCTCTATAAAAATGATCCCGCTAAAAGATCTGGCAGATACCTATTCAAACGAACAACTTTTTCTGTTGCAGATATGCAGGATGTATTTTTCGGGATACGGAAAAACTGATCTTAATGCTTTCGTGACCTCGCAGCCTCCCGACTGGCAATTAGTTTACAAAATAGCCATGGCGCACGGCATCAGACCATTTATTTATGATGTGATCTTAAAATACGACCTTGATGTTGATACGAACTTCCGGCTAAAGTTAGAAAATGATCACCGTATCATGCTGCAAAGAAACATGATGCAGGCAATAGTGACAGCGAAAATAACTGCGGATCTAAAAGATTTAGGCATCACCGTAATTGCTTATAAAGGTGCTGCTTTAATATCCCGGCACTATGATAATATGGGAATGAGGGAAAGCATCGACATCGACCTTATCGCAAGCCGGAGTGATATAGCAAGGATAGAAGATTATTTTATTAACAGCGGATACATCCCCAAAGAGACCGTGCCACGCCGTTACCTTAAACTTTACCAGCTTTTTTTTAAGGATATGGTTTACCACGTACCTAAATACGATTGCAACATCGAAGTTCACTGGTCGCTTCTCAACGGTTTTGCCGGAAAATATCCCACCTTTGAATTTTTTAACCCCCATATAGAACCCTATAAGCAGGCTTCCGGCGAATACATCGTTCTGTCTCCGTCATTTGATTTTCTTGCCACCATTTCCAATCACCTGGTAAAAGACATGAATACCCGGTTTAAATACATAATTGATATAGCCTGTATATTAAAAAAGGACCCCGCATTGTTAGACGATTCTGTTATTCTTTCAACTGCAACTAAGTTTGGATTTAAGAAAAGGCTCATAAAAGGTTTATCCGTTGTAAGCAGCCTGACAGGGGTGGATATTGCGCCGTCCTTCTCAACCAAAATAACCAGGGAAGACCTGTTGGTACCATTGCAATACCCGGTTGCTTTGAGCAGCTTACAATTTAATAATGCTCGTTTTTTAAAGCGCTCGTTAAGTTCGCAGGACAACACCGCAAATAAGGCCGGTTTTCTTTTACGGTCATTTGCTTATTTTTTTATCCCGTCATATATAGACATAAACACTTTCAGGCTGCCTATATATCTCTTCCCCCTTTTATTCATTTTGCGGCCATTCCGGCTGCTGTTAGAAAAAATAAGTCTTCGACCCAAAAAGTAGCGCCGTCATAAAAGACTGTCACGTATCATTTTCATCAAAGCTTTTCCTGTTAAATTCTACTTTCGAATCAAATAAAAACTGTGTTTGCATAAGCAATAATTGTTTGGCGCTGGCATCAGCTTTGAAATAATGCAATATCGATGGCAATAAATCAGGATTAAGATCCTTGTAATCAATTGATTTTAATACATCAACGGGGTATTTTTTTGCGGTCGTAAGGAAACTTTCCACTATTTCTTTTTTATCAGTGTGAGCGCTTTGTGCCGTTATATTCAAAAATCCGGTGTCGCCTGTCGCAAGCCAACCCGGGAGCTTTTTGCCGAACGATTTTAATATATCCTCGCTGTCCCGATTCAAGAATATTGCCGGCACATCAGGGAACACCGCATGTATAAAGTCAAAAAAAAGAATGTTGAAAGAAGTGAATTTTATAAAATAGTGCTTATGCGTTTTGCTTCTCTGCCTGCTCATCACAAGTAAAAGATTTCTGTACATCTTTTTGTTGTTCTCAGTCTCTTGTATGGGCAAATGTCCATTTTCGGCAAAAAGGGGCCATATGCTATTCGTCGGCCCGGCTTCGCTAATAACATGATTTTCGCGCGAACGTGCCAATACTTTCGAAAGCATTGTAGATCCTGAACGACCTGCGTGGAATATAAAACCTGTCGGGTAAATACTTTCAGCCACCAATGCATCTTCCTCGAGCGTGTCAATACCCGTCAGAAGTGTTTTGATGTCACCTTTTTTTAACGCTGAGAATACATCAGCTGACCTGTGAAAAAAACCCTCGTAAAAATGATACCGGCCGAAATCAAGCCAGGCAATGGTACGTTTCACCGGATCGACCGATACCGGAAGAAATCCGGTGTTCGCAATAAGTTCGCTTAAAACCGCTTGATCTGTACCGTTTCTCATTACGTCCCCGGGATTATTTTTAAGCGAAATATCATATCGGTAAAGAAAACCAGGTATGCCGGCCCCATGTATTTCAGGTAATTTATGCGCATGGTTATTAACGTACCTGTATGAAATAGTATGGCAAACGCCACATAAAAAAAAGCAACCGACGGGAAGAAGACAACCAACCAGAAAGTAAGCTCAAAAACAAGGGTAAGGAAGCTTAATGCCATGCAGGCCGCGGGTCTGCCAGCTAAAACTAACGCACTCTTCTTATCGGACCAAAGATAATTTTCCATTAAATAGGCCTGCAGGCTTTTACCGTTTACCCACCTTAGGCCCGACCTTGTCAGTTTTTGCAAGCCCGCGGAAAAATAAACCTGCACTAACGCTATTTTAACCAGGAGCAATTCCCAACCTGTTGATGGTGCTGCCAACGATTTATCCAATGAGGGTGATAATAGCAGTATGAGCAAAACAATTGGCAAAAGATTGGTTTTGCGTTGGACATATGCTAGCGAAATGATCTGGCTGAAATACAAAAAGTAGTTAACAAGCGCTATAAAAATAAATATGTGCGGATAAAACCCTATGCATACCAATACCAGGCTTATCATCATACATAAGCCGGAGCCTAAAAATTGGTATTGATTTAACGCAGGTAAAGGTATAAAACCGAGCAATTGTTGTGTCCTGCCATATATTTTCCAGGGTTCTGTTTTGAAATAGCGATACTGTTGGCGAAAGCTGAACAGTAATTGTATGGCCAATGCCGCGCAAAAAAGTTTGGCGAACATGCCGGTTTCATTGGGACCGTGGGCGCTATTAAACAGATCAGGAAAATCCATCTCTTAAATTATCTAACGGGATTGTTTCAATTACCTCATCCTCAGGCTTAAGGTCTTTTGTCATCTTCCTTTCAACTATACAAAGAGTGGTGTAATTGCCCACCGGCACCCCTTCTTCTTTAGCGATCCTCAAAACTAAAATTAAAAGCCTTGTTTGCTCAAGCCGTAATAAAACGTCCTTTTCCGCCCACCCACTGTCGATAGCGTGCAGCTGTTTCAGCTTTCTCCCAACGTATTCGGGGTAACGATAAAACTCAGATATCCACCATGTCATACTTCCGTCCGGCTTTTTAAACGCGATACGGTACACGCCAATTTCGTTTAACTTATGCATAGACGAATACATGGGGTAATATGAAAAAGGATAGGCTTCCTTCTGCATTACTGTAACCAAAAGCAGTACAGCGCAAACCGCAATAAAAAAAATGATATAAAAGATCATCCTGTAAGTTCTTCGTTATGTATGAGCCTTATTTCCGAATCGCGCCCGGAAAACATGGTATTGCCGGGGCAAAGTTCAAGATTTATCATTTCAATCGTGTGCAGCGAGTCCACTCTGGTCTCAATGCCACAGGCCTGTTTAAGTAAGGTTTCAGGTTTTAACGCCATCATTTTTTAAATAAGCCTTCAATTTTCTGCCAATAAACTGATTCAACCTGATGAATCTCCAAAACCATATCTTTAAGGCATAACCCCAATCGTAAAAGTAATTCGTCAGCACCCACAGGAATTTAATTCTCCCAGGTTTTATGGGATCATACCCCCACATGATCAGCTCTTTTCCGGCCAGCCAGTTAAATCGTTCATGCTGTTTACGATTCCATTTTGCGCTTCGCTGCAGCGGGTTAAATTCAGCCGTTTTATCTACAGGCTCCCAATGCACCGGCCCGGCGCCGCGCTTAAATACAGAAGAGCCAATTACCGGCGAATTCAATGCCTTTTCGAAATCGTAACGTGCTGTATCCAGATCAAGAAAGGACAGAATTTTTCTCATCTCATTTTCAGTGTTTGCGTAAAGCTCTTCATATTTTATCACAAGGAATTGCTTCCCTTCCACCGTCCATTGCTTTTGAATTTCAAAAATATCCCGGGCAGCATTTGCCCAATCGCGTGTTGCCGCTTCCCTGTTATATTTGAAAGACAAATTAATAGATTCTACAAGGCTCCTTCCATCCCTTATCAGTATAATGAGTTTTTCATCCGGGAAAAGCCTAAAGAAATTTTTAAGATTACTTACATTAGGGGTTTTAGTAACCATGTACCGGTAATCCATATCGCAGGTTTCGGTAACAGGTATTTTTTTTTGATCTAAAGCTTGCTGTGTAAGACGCTTCAGAAATATCCTTAACCCTTCTCCCAATCCTTCTGCTAACAGTTGCTCAGCTTCCATATCTTCGGGCAGGTCGGCATCTACCACCCATTGCCTGTTGCTGCGCTCTATATATTTCATCAGTAACGACGACCTCGCTAATAGCCCATCCTCTACCAGTACACTTCTGCGGCATTTTTGGTGAAGGCAAAGCAGATGCATCAGGTAATGCGTTCCGCTGCGTGGCATTATTCCCTGTATAAAAACGAAATTTAATCCTTCTTCCTGAATATTCATTGCGTTATAAATATATATGCAGGGCAAGTTGCTATCCAAACCCAAAAAAATCCAAGCCTTAGCCATATAACATTGCCGATAAACAGCCTGCCCACTCCAAAACCGCGGTCGCCGTAATCTCCAAGTTCATCCTTTATGAAAATAGCGAGTAAATATTACTATGCCTTCGTGATCGTCTATGTTGAATTGTCGGACGGCCTTATAACCTGCTGAAGGCATTTGCATTATAAAGCACAATATTGCATTATAATTAAATCTTTCGCTTATCTTTTTCAATTTTGTTTTATCTTGTTGCGTTTCTGCAATGGCTGCAAAATCGCCGATAATGGATTTAAAACTTTCGGAAACAGCGTATGGAGGGAACCGGACAGCTTGATAGATCTTCCAGCGCTGCGTCAGTGAGATATTTTTCCGTTCGGTTACAGATTGATCAGAAAGCCTGTCGCGATAATATAATTTATATTCTCCCGGGTTATTGCGGGAAAAAAGCTGGAAGGCCGATGTCCACCTGAATAGGTCAATATAAAAAGTAAAGCAGGCCATTTTTTTAATAAAAACAGCGTAGCAGGTGTTGGCAAGTAGCCAAAAGGAAAATATGAAAATAACCGTGATTTCTTTTAAGGTCATGGTTTGAAAAGCTGGTCAGTAGATTTACTGATAAAGTTTCGGATTTTCTTTTAAAACTTACTAAATTAAATGATTTATTTAATAACCCGTTTGCTGCCATTCAATACTTACCAATGATAACCATCACAAAAAAAGGCCTTACGGGTTGGGAAGATTCTATTGTTGATAAATTAAAGCACGAATTTGCCGAAAAGCAATGTACCATGCTGCCCAAGCTGCTCGAAGGTCAGCTGCTTGATAAAATAATAGATCGTATAGATAACGCATCTTTTTATGAAAATCAGCATACCGCGTCAGGTAATGTGGTATTTGCTTCGGATCTTTCGGTATCAACAAAAAGCATCGTGTTGCACCAGTTAAATTTTCTATTCAATAATCCCGAACTTTTTCGCCTGATTGAGGCTATAACCGGTTGTACCGAAATTCGCGGATTTTCGGGCAGAATATATCGCAATATGCCGGGGACAGCTCATTTTCTGGATTGGCACGATGATACATCCGGGCCGGCAAGGCTCATTGGGATGAGCATTAACCTTAGCAAGGAAAAATACGAGGGCGGGGTATTCCAGATCCGAAAAAAAGGGAGCAGCGACAATTTAAAGGAAGTTAGCTGTGGCGGCAGGGGCGACACTCATATTTTTAAAGTGTCCCCTCATTTGGAACATTGTGTCACAACAGTAACCGGCAATTCCCCAAGAACGGCTGGCGCGGGATGGTTCACGTCCGATACCCCTTTATTGCACAATTAAAGACGTTTGATATGTTAGCGACCAGTACTTTCATAGATGATACCAGGATTGAAAGCTATAAGGAAGAGTACGTTCGTACAAATTGTATTTTTTTGCCGGGCTTTTTACCCCAGGCGGCCTTAAATTTTCTTCTGAAAAAATTAGGCAATATCCGGTTTCAAACTAAATTTGAAATGGATGACCACAGCAAATTTGGAAAATTGCTTTTGGTTCCCCAAAACGATCCCTTATTGACTATTTTCCAGTTGCTTATAAACAATACCGGCCTTTTTTCTATCGTGGAGGAGATCACCGGTTGCGAGCCTATCGGGAATTTTATGGGCCGTATTCACCGAAGCGAAGAAGGCGAACAACATGGCATAGAATGGCATGGCGATAATTCTGATAACAGGCTGCTGGCTATGACGCTCGGTTTAGGAACAAGGGATTATACCGGCGGTAAGCTACAAATACGGGAAACAGGCAGCGACCAAATTATACGGGAATTTGGGCAACTGAACGCTGGTGATGCAATAATTTTCAAAATAGCGCCCGCCTTGCAGCACAGGCTTACAGTTTTAGAAACCGGCCAGAGAACGGTCGGGGTGGGTTGGTTCAGATCGAAACCAGACCTTGCAACATTTGCTGCAGCGCATTTAAAGCCATATTAAAAAATGGGAGAAGGAAAAGCAGAAGCCGGAAAGATATTATTCAAAGCATTGCTTGAAAAGGAGAGTTTTTCTGAAGAAGAAACCAACCGGCGTATTGGCCTGGCCCGTTCGCAGGATTACTGGCGCAAATTAAATCCGCAGTTGAATGTGTGCGCCGGTTTGAAATTTGATGACTTTGAAGAGCGCCCCTTAACCCCCGGCGGGATAGATGAGATGCTGGAAAAACTTAGCCGGGAAGGCTATTTTTCAACCGGGAGCCCCATCATAAGGAAAGACGTTACCGCGAGAATGTTGCTTGGTGTTGAAAACCTAAGAAAAGCCGGCTGGCATGAAGTTTGGGCCTTTGTGTACGACGAATTCTGGCAGGTTACCCGCACGCCATCAATGCTCAGTTTGTTGTCAGCGCACCTCGGCAAAGGCTTTATGGCAATGCCGCATGTGGTGGTCCATTATGTTTACCCGGAAAAAGGCGCAGGGTGGAGCCCACATGTTGATTTTTCCGACCGGCAAGACCGCTTTACGGTTTGGTTCCCCCTAAGTGATGCAACAATTGATAATGGCTGCATGTATATTATTGCAAGGCACCGTGTTTCTGAGGCGCTGCTTGAGAAATGGCTGAATATGGAAGACTTGAGCCACCGCGAAGTTAAGACCTTATTGCAAAGTACGCGGGCGCTGCCCGTGCCTGCAGGCAGTATATTATCCTGGAAAGGCGATGTTATACATTGGGGAACAATGTCGGCTAAAAATGTTCAGCCCAGGGTGAGTTTGTCCGTCGTATATATTAAAGAAAATACGCATCCTTTGCCGGATGAAGTTCCTTTGCTTTCGCCTGCAGAGGTGCCAGTTTTTTCGACACGGCTGATGGCTGTAGCGAAAGCAATTAAGTATTATAAAATACATGTCTTATCTTTAAATAAATTTTCGGCTATAGCGCATGAACTGCTGACCGCCAATAAAGAAAACCGTATCGCATAGACCAATTGTAATGGATAAGGCTGTAATAGACATAATGCCCTCTGACCAGGCTTCGCAATTCCGGGATTCCGGTTATTGTGTAGTCAGGCAGGCCGTTAACCGCGATATGATCAGCGTGTTTGAAAACTACGCACGTATGCAACGATTTAATAATTATTACCTGTATGATGAGCAAACCTGCTCTCACTGGCGCTATGCCGATACGCTGGGAGAAAGCCTGTTGCTTCATCTGCAGCCGCTGATGGAAAAAGTGTCGGGGCGGAAGCTATACCCAACTAATTCTGTGTTGAGAATATACCAAAACGGAGGTGTTTTGAAAAAACATACAGACCGGCCAACCTGCGAATATAGCGCAACGCTTGCAATAGGGTATGATGCAAAGGATCTTTACCCTATTTGGATAGAGGGCAAAAATGGAGCCGTTGAAGTAAAATTGGACAAAGGAGATATGCTTGTTTATATGGGTTGTGAAATCCCGCATTGGCGCGAGATATTTCAGGGCAGAAACTGGATACAGTTATTTTTGCACTATGTAGACGTTAACGGCGAGTATGCACAATATAAAAATGACGGACGAATAATGATAGGCATGAACTCGGGCAAGGTGCTAACGGGTAAACAGGCAAAATGACATTTATAGAAAACTTAAACTTTAAATCGCATTAATATGACTCATCTTAATTTACCAAAAAAAGTAAAAATATCCGACAATGTATTGTTCCAGCAAATCAATAATGAATGCGTATTGCTGGATATGGATAGCGAACAATACTTTGGGTTAAATGATGTAGGAGCCCGGATATGGCAAATTCTGTCTGAAGACGGTGATACGGAAAAAGCATTGTTACAATTACTGGCAGAGTATGAGACGGATGAAACAACTTTACGTACCGATTTCGTCAACTTGCTTACCGAGCTTGGAAATGAAAAATTGATCGTAATTGAAAATTAAATGGCCCAATATTCCCCCGCGAAGCTTATCCTATACCTATAAATGGATATTCTTCAGAACGCTGATGCTGGCGTTCCTGGTAAGGGTATTGATAAAATTTACGGGCTTCAAATACACTGTTCGCTTTCTCAGGAAATTTGAAAAGGGCCGTGAAATTAATACCGATATTGAAATAGCCGAACTTAAAAAGTATCGTTTTATGATCACATTATCCCATAAATTCTGGCCGGCTACCAACTGCCTGTCCTCATCGCTGGCTTTTTGGCTCACACTCCGCAGAAAAGGTGTAAAAACTGATCTGAAATTTGGTATATTAACCGTGCCGGAGAATAAGCTTAAATCGCATGCCTGGCTTGAGCATAAAGGATACCTGCTAAGCGCCGATGACAGTGCAATAGGTAAGTTTAAAACATTTGATAAGCCTGTTTTATAATAAGTAAATTATTAAGTAAATTTACATTTAACAAATAATTAAGCCGTTATGGAGAACAATAATCCAACTGAAGCTATGCCGGCCAACAGCGGAGATAGCAATCAAAAAAAAGTGTACCAAACGCCAAAAATTCAACGATTTGGTGGTTTAGCCGAATTGGTTCAACTGCGTCCGGGGCGTGGCGCCGATGGAGAGACCATTTGGCCCGATTGCACTTCCTGAAAATATTGCTGCATAATTAGATACATTGTTACCGCACGGCCGGGCCACGCGGTCTTATTTAACCGGTATTAATTTTAAGCGATAATTTTGGGATATAACCGATGACGATATTTTTTGGTGTATACTGCCTGGATGAGACCGATTGCAGTTCTGATACCAAAATCATGCTGGAGTCATTAGATTATGTTTCGTCTGATGCCGATTCACTTTGGAATGCCGAAGGAATAGCTTTAGGGCAAAAGACCGTTTTCAACACACCTGAATCTTTTTATGAAATCCTGCCATTTTACGATCAGGTTAATAATATAACCATTGTCGGGGATGTGCGGCTCGATAACCGTTCAGAGCTCTATAATAAATTAGATATCGATCCCAAAGAATATAAGGAACGTAACGATGCTGCCATCATCATTTTAGCTTACAGAAAGTGGGGAGAGGCTTTGTGCGAAAACCTGCTGGGCGATTTCGCTTTTGTTTTATGGGACGGCAATCTAAAGAGGCTCATTGGCTGTACCGATCACCTCGCATCACGCAGCCTGCATTACTTTTATAATAATAAGAAATTTGTTTTCGCTACGACCCCTAACCCAATTCTCGCGCTCAATGATGTCCCGCAGATAGTTAACGAAAATAAGCTGATGACCATGATCAGTCCGCATGCAAAACATTTATTTTGGGGTGAAAGCTGGTTCAAAAACATTTTCCCGGTCCAGGCGGCAACGACGATATCCGTCGATCGGAATGGCTTTAAAAAGAAGGTATACTGGACACCAGATACAAACAAAATACTATCGTTTAAGGATGAGGCTGCATTTGCTGAAGCTTTCCGGGAAATATTGTTTAAAGCTGTTAGTGATCGCGTGCGGAGCCGGTTTCCTGTTACTGCATTGTTAAGCGGCGGGCTCGACTCCTCGGCCATAGTGAGTGTGGCGGCCAGGGTATTGGAGACCCAAAACCGCGAGCTACAGGTTTTTTCGGGCGTATTGCCGGCTGGGGCCGATCCTGGATTGATCGACGAACGCTATTATATCGATCAGTTCAAAAGACTTCCCAACGTAAATATCAATTACATAACTGCCGAAGGAAAAGGTTTTTTTAGCGACCTGGAAGAGCTGCAGACAACTATTTATGCCCCAACTCTTATCGCGAGCCATTACCTGCACAAGTCATTTGCATTAGCGGCGGGTCAACATGGGTCGAGGGCTTTGCTCGGGGGAGGCGGGGGAGAAATGGGGATATCCTATCATGGCACTGGCTGCTACGCCGAGTTTTTCAGGAAGATGCAATGGTCCATATTATTGCACGAATTGAAGTGCCGCAAAAAAATGAACGGTGAGCAATTCTGGCAAACCGCTTACACCGATGTTTTGAAACCTATGTTTCCGGAACGGATCGCAAAAATGATCAGAAAAAGGCATTTAGACAAGGTAAGGACGCATTGCCTGCAACCAGGCGTTGTGCAAATGCTTATGGATAAATGGGGCCGCGTGAACGCTGAATTATTTAATGTAAATTCTGGCGGCGTTTCATCCAGCCACAGGGTCAATCAGTCAAAGATGATCAGGATGGTACAAACGAAGGCCCATGGCAAAGCGGACCTGGGGGATGTTGAGTTACGGAACCCGCTACTGGATAAAACTTTGTTGGAATTTTGCCTTGCCGTACCGCCTGACCTGAAAGTAAAAAACGGTTATAAACGGTATTTGGTAAGATCGGGTCTTAACGGGATGCTTCCGCCCGAGATACAATGGCGAACCACTAAAGGCCCTTTTTCGCCCGATTACAGGACGAGATATAATGCCCAACTGCCACAGGTAAGATCATTTTTAGATGACATTAATTTGAATGATCCGGTCAGACAGATAGTTGACGTGGAACAATTAAAGCTATGGACGGATAAATATAGCAGCATCACTGACAAAATGGCCCGGGACGCAGTGCCCGAGGGTATTTACCTGATACACTTTTTACGCCGGTTCCCGGATTACCGACTGTAACTATGACTCATTTTTATAATATCTACGGACTGTCGGTCAGCAGTTCACGTAAAATAGAATTACTTAACGAACTGGTTAAACCTTCTTTGGTAGATCTTTCAGTTACCTGGGCCTCTGAACGGGCAGCGATACCCAATGCAGGATTAATTTGGCAACGGGTGATAACCCGGCAGCTCAGCGCCAAACAGCGCATACTTTTTTTTTCTGCTGAGTCCAATTCGGGAACGTATTTAAAATTAACTTTTATTACTGCACATGGCGACCTATCAGTCTTGATGGACCCGGATAAAAAAAATGTTTGGATAATTCATAGCGATACAGAGCCTGTGTCTAACATGAATTCGTTATTCGTAGGTTCCATATTAGGTTGTATATTACGGTTAAGGGGCATACTATGTCTTCATGGATCGGTAATAAATATTGATGGGCAGGCTGTCATCTTTACCGGGAAAAAGAAAAGCGGGAAATCGACCACAGCAACGGCATTTTCAAGATTGGGCTATAAAGTTATGGCCGATGATATTGCTGTAATAAATGAGGCGAACGGTAACTTTGTCGTTCAACCAGGTTATGCCAAAGTACGTTTGCGGCCTCAGCCGCTGGAAGTTTTTTACCCCGAAAACACTTATGCGTTTGATTCGGTATATTCACATCGCGACAGCAAATATTCCGACCTGGCGGGTAGTTTTCATAACACTCCGTTAAAACTTGGCGCTATTTACCTGTTAGGAGAAACTGAAGAAACAGACGGGGCTCCTTTTGTGACGCCAACCTCGGCTGAACGCCTGGTTCAATTGCACAGCAATACTTTTGCCGGCTACGTGCTGACGCCCGACCAGCAGAAGGCAGAATTTGAGATACTTGGGCGGTTGTCGCTAAAAGTGCCGGTTAAGTACCTGCATTTTGGCCGGAATGTAAAGTTGGTGTACCAACAGTGCAGTGTTGTGTTGGATGATCTTAAAAAACAAGTTTGAACGAAAAGATATCAGAGCATTGATGAAAACTATCGATTTTTCATACCTGGTTGCACCGCTCACAATACAAGAGTTTTTCAAAGACAACTGGGAGAAGGCCTTCGTTCATAATCGTCACGAAAACCCCGGTTATTTTGACAACTTGGTATCTATAGCTGACATTGATGATTTTCTAAGCCAGCAAAATTTGGTCCCCGAGGGCATCAAGGTCATGAACAAGGGCAACAGCATACCGCCTGCAAACTGGACCAGGTCGGATACACTGATAGATGGCACCATAAAAACCGTAGTTGACCCGGGAAAGCTGATCGGTCATTTCAATGAGGGAGCGACCATTATCATAAATTCCGCCGACAGGTCGATAAGCCGTTTGTCGAAAGCCTGCAGGGCATTGGAGCAGGAATTGAAATTCAGGTTACAATCTAATATCTACATCACTCCGCCCAACTCGCAGGGCTTCGCAATGCACTACGACCCGCATGATATTTTTTTGATGCAGATAAAAGGACCAAAGACTTGGATGATATATGATACAGGCGAAGATTTACCTGTAAAGTACCGCGCATTTAGCCATAAGCCACGATTAGTTTCAAAATTCGAGATCAACTCAGGCGATTTCCTCTATATCCCACGTGGCACCACGCACGAGGCTATGTCATCCGGCGTATCAACCATTCATGTCAATTTTTCGCTCAAACCCGTGTATGGATATCACATGGTTGAAGAATTGGCCCGCATCGCTTATGAAAAAGAAAGGTTTTTC
Organism: Mucilaginibacter ginsenosidivorans; assembly: GCF_007971025.1. Classification (NCBI taxonomy): domain Bacteria; kingdom Pseudomonadati; phylum Bacteroidota; class Sphingobacteriia; order Sphingobacteriales; family Sphingobacteriaceae; genus Mucilaginibacter; species Mucilaginibacter ginsenosidivorans. Next base: position 1,149,685 of record NZ_CP042436.1, read on the forward strand.
AGGTTGACAATACCCAACGGGTTTCAAAGCGAAAACGAACAGAACGCGTACCTGGCCGCATTCAAGGAAAAGCTAAACGAACTGATCGAAAAAATAAGTCCTGAGCAATTACTGGAAAAACAGGGTGACCATTTTGTCAAAGAACAGGCAATTGATTTTCGCGGTAAACTTACCGACTCGTTACGGATTGAAGACCTTAACGGGGACACGCAGGTATCGCGCAGGACAGGCTTTACATGCCTGTTTAAAACGGAAGATGGAAAATTCAACATTTATTTCGGAGGGCAAAAGCTTACTATACCCCCCTTTATAGAAAAAGATATTTTTTTGCAGTTCGGGCCGTTTACGGCCAAGCAAATAAAAGGGCTGGCAACCCCTGGCGGCAAACTTCAGCTTGTGCAGAAACTAATAGAGGCAGGTTACCTAAAAATCGACGATCCAAAGCATGAGTAAAACTGCTTCACCGATGAAGATCATCCTCACCGCCAGGCAAACCGGTTCGGTGTTGTATAATTTTTTGCTCGTGCAGCTAAATTATATCGAATGGGTAAGCTGTACAGGGCTCGACTACCAGGCCGTTAAAAATGGAAGCGAAGCAGACTTCTACATCAATATACTTGAGGGCAATACTTTAGGCGAAATAATCGATATCTGCGCTTTTTTCAGAAATAAAAAAAAGAAGTCTATAACCGTTTCGTCGTGGAATAACAGCCTGGTAACCGGCCCAACTCACTTTCCGGGGAAAAGCGCCGGTGCCGATTCCGCAATTTTAATACTTCAGCAGGAATATGGCCACCCGGCCGATAAGCTTGAATTAAAAAGCCAGATCACATCCACGGTATCAGCAAACGATGTCCGGGACAATCCCGATATATTTTATACAGCCTTTGCCGGCCTGTTAAACGAATTAAAAATTCTTTACAACGATAAGCCTGCGCAAAGGCTGAATTTTGTTGATGGGGTGCGCTTGTTTAGGCTCCATCAAAAAGATCAGGCGACCTATGAATCGAAGTACATCTATCCCATTTTTGACAACGGGGCGGACGGTGTGCCGCACGAAAGTTTAGCTGACTATAAGGTATTGGTGGGCAAGTTCCTGCATTCGGTATCCCAGATAAAAAATGGATTTTTTAATGCTCCCCCTCCTGAAGGTCCTGAAGATGAGTATAAGAATGTTGCCATTATCGGCGGCGGAACGGCCGGGTATCTTACGGCCCTACTCTTTAAAGAAAAATACCCCAAGATGCAGGTGACTCTGATAGAATCATCTAAAATACCGGTGATCGGGGTTGGTGAAGCGACCACACCGGAGATCAGATCATTCCTGTTTGGCGTGCTGAAATTTTCGGCGCACGAATTTTATGAAAAAGTTAAACCTACCTGGAAACTCGGGATAAAATTCTTTTGGGGTTTACCCGGCGACTATTACTTCAATTACCCTTTCGGATGGCCGGATGTAAAAAGTTCGTATGTTGCCGATGGCGATATCAACAACAGCTCGCTCACTGCTACATTAATGGACCAGGAGTCTTCCTTTGTCGTTGCTGCTAATGATGGCCGCGGCTTGCAACAATATTCAACGCTTTCCGACGACCTGTTTTATGCCCTTCATCTTGATAATGTTTCATTTATCAATTATTTGAAAATAAAGGCGCAGGAAAAAGGCATTATTCACATCGATGATCTGATAGTGGATGCCGAAAGGAAGGTTGATTCCGATGAACTGGCTGCAGTAATAGGGGAAACCGGCCGGCGCCATGTTTATGATTTTTATGTTGACTGTACCGGGTTCAGTTCGCTTCTGCTCGGAAAGACCTTAAAGTCTGAATATGTATCCTATGACAAAAGCTTGTTTTGCGACACCGCTATCGTAGGTAATATACCTGGTGTTAAAAAGATCAAAACCTACACCTATGCAGAATCAATGGATCACGGATGGTGCTGGAACATACCGATGCGCGGCGAGGATCACCGGGGTTATGTGTTTTCTTCCGGTTACTGTTCCATTGGCGAGGCTACCGATGAATTTCTCCGGAAGAACCCGGAAATACGCAATCCGGGGATCGTTCGTTTCAAAACAGGCCGGCACCGCGAAATTTGCATCGGAAACGTATTTGCCATAGGGAATTCGTTCGCTTTTGTCGAGCCACTTGAATCGACTGGCATTCACATGATCATTACCGAAGCAAAAAGGCTGGTCAATAATTTTAGTGAGTTAAAAAGATCTCCTGCTCTCCGGAAAAAGATAAATACCGATATCAATGATAATTGGGATTATTTAAGGGACTTCCTGGCGATACACTACAAGTTCAATAAAAAATTTGATACTCCTTTCTGGAAAGATTGCCGCGCACTTACCGATGTCAGCGGTATACAGGATATGATAGACCTCTATCATGAGGTTGGCCTGCTGAGCTGTGCCAACAAAAGCCTGGTCAGGATGATCAATTCGTCGATAAAAGACGTGATATTCGGGTTGGTTGGCTTTGATGTGATGATGATGGGACAGGGCGAAATACCTAAAAACTTCGATCGGTCCGTACGCAATCAGCACATCTGGAAATCTAACGTTGAGACGTGGAAAGCAATACGCTCGTTAACCGTGCCTGTCGATAAGGATCTTGACATCCTGAACGAATACCTCGAAAGCAGGTGGTAATAACTAACTGAACGAAAGCTGCATATTAAACCTGCCGAGGTCGATATTTTGTTCCTCCAACAATTCCTTTATCTCCAATTCATCTTTCACGCTAATGGCGTTGGTCGAGATCAGTATAAGATCAGGTTTTAATTTTTCACAGATATTGGCAAGGTGACTTTTACCTCCATAAATTTTGTAGCCATACAGGTACATATTGTGCTTGGTCTCGTCATCGTCTATCCAACCAACGGGTCTAAGCTCGTGTTTGTGATTTTGCAGCAACTCTTTTATCAGCAGATATCCACCATCACCGGCGCCATAGATGATAACTTTTTTCTTTGCGCTCCTGTTCCTGCTGATCAGTTCATTGACCCACCTGTAGAATAGCCGCGAAAAAACTATCCCTGTTGCACTCAGCAGGAAATCGACCATAAAAAAATAAGGCGAATAAATACCAAACTTTCCTTTGACGTAAAGTATCCCTGCCAACGCTGCGCTGGCTAAAAAAATGAACATAAAGTAGGCCGCCACTTCTATCACTTCCATATATCGCCATATACGGTAGTAAAGCCTGGTGATATACAATACCGATATCTTAACACAAATAAATGTCGCCAGTATAATGTCATCATCCTTCACATTAATATGCAGGGTGTTTTTTGCTACAAGGAAAGAAGCGTAGATGATAAGGATATCGGTAATAACACCGACGATCAACTTTTTTTGCGACAGAAAAAAGCGCAATACTAAGTTGCTGCCCGCGTCCTTGCCTCTTAGCCGCCGATATGTCAGTGTTTCCTCCGTTTCATTATAAACTTTCACCTTAGACAGTAGTACGGAGAAGATAACCGAGCTAACCGCCACCAGCAGGATACATAAAAGCAGGTTATTGACCTGGGTTTTATACATAAGCAGGCAGAGCACCCCCCAAAGCATACTGATGCCATAAAGTGTCAGCACAGCCTGTTTTTCGCTCAGACCCAGGGCTACCAGCCGGTGCGAAGTATGGTCGCGGCCACCCTGATCTATCCTTCGCCCGGCCAAAATTCGCTTGATCGTTACCAATGTAGTATCCATAATGGGAATGGCCATTAGGCTAATAGGTATGAATAAAACCCAAACTGCCGAGGAGGACCCCATTTTATATTGTACCGCGATACTTAAATAGGAAAGCGAAAACCCCAGGAAAAGGCTTCCCGAATCGCCCATAAAAATACGGGCCGGTTTAAAGTTATAAAACAGGAACCCTATAGCTGCCCCGGCTATGGCAAAACCCGGTATCGCCAAGTCGGTCTCGCCATTCAGATAGGTCAATATCCCTGTTATTAATGCAACAATGGCCGAAATACCCGCCGCAAGCCCATCCATGTTATCCAACAAATTAACAGCGTTGGTTATCCCCATAACCCATATAAAAGTCAGCGGGATGCCGGCCCAGCTTAACAATCCACCTCCAAAATTAAATCCGTAGTAGATAAGTATAAATGAGCAAAATATCTGTACTACTATTTTTATGACGGGCTTTATTTCCCAAATGTCATCAATGAGACCAGTCAAGAACATGATAGATGACGCGCAGTAAAGCATCCAGTTGATATGCGCGGCGCTCAAACTGAAAAGAGCAATGCTATAGGCCGAAAAAATAGCGATACCGCCCATTAAGGCTGTCGGCTTTTGGTGCCAGCGGTCGCTCCTGGGTTTTACTACCCACCCTTTACTGTTTGCCAATCTGATAACAAATGGTGTAATAGCCAAACAGGAAATAAGAGCTGTCAGGCCTGCAATGATCGGTTTCAGGAAAGGGGGGATCATACGGTCATCTTATTGTCCAACTTATACTTTATGTTCAATATCCTTTCTATTCCTTCGTCGATACTCACAAGGTGGCGGTTAAGTATATGAAGCATTTTGGAATTATCTGGCTGGCGGCGGGTCATGTCACCTTCTTTCAGCGGTTCGAGATGGATAACCGAGGATGAGGACCCCGTTATGTCAATTATCTTCCGGGCAAGGTCCACTATCCTGATCTCTTGCGCATTACCGATATTGACAACTTCATTTAAACTCAATCCATGCTCAAAAATTTTGATTGTTGCATCAACATTGTCATCAATATACAGGAAAGTGCGGGTTTGATGGCCGTCGCCATAGATCGGGATGTCCTGGTTTTTCAATGCGAGGTCGATAAATTTTGTCACCACGAAATCGGTGCTTTGTTTAGGTCCATAGGTATTAAAAAACCTGAATAAGGTAAAATCAAGGCCAAATTCCTTTTGATAAGACCTGAAAAACGCTTCGCCCACATTTTTAACAATGGCATAAGGCAGGCGCGAGTTCAAAGGCGTGGTATCTTCATTCTGCGGAAATTCAACCGGTTCACCATATACCTCGGAAGATGACGAGTAGAATACGCGTTTAACGCCAGTATTTTTTGAAAGATTCAGTATGTTCTTTATACCCTCAATGTCTTCCAAAACCTTCATCGGGTTGTTCAGGGTTCTTTTTACGCCGACCAGCGCGGCATAGTGAAACACGTAATCAAACCTGAAACCAAGCATTACGGCTGAAATGTCGTGGTAATTATTGACATCGCATTTAATAAAGGAAAAGTTATCATAACCCACCGGCAGATTATGTACCGACCCTGTAAGCAAGTTATCTGCCACGACAACATGATAATCCCTGTTTTGAACAAGGCTGCCTGCAAGTGTGCTGCCAACATTGCCGGCACCGCCGGTGATCAATATTCTTTTCATAATCGTAACCAGGTCTTTATTACTCGTTTAGCTCAATAAATAGCGGTATAAATTTTCCGTTTCGGCCACCAAACGGGTATAAGAGTAATTCTCCAATGCCGTTTTTTTTCCATTTAGTGCCAGTTCATTTCTTAATTCGGCATCGGTGATAAGCTGTTTTAACTTTCCAGCGAACACGTCCCGGGTACCGTCAGTTAAAAGCCCGTTATGGCCATCTTTTACCACGTCCTTTACGCCTCCCACATCGGTACATATCACCGCCGTTGCGGATGCCTGCGCTTCAATGATACTTACCGGTGTACCCTCATTTAAGGAAGTGAGCGCCACAATGTCGGCACCGGCATTAATTACATCAATATCCTTGCGCCACGATGTAAAAATGATTTCCGCATCATAGTTGTCGTCACCGGGTACGCAAACACTAAACCCGCTATCCCGGCTCTCCGATATGATCGTGTCAAGCAATTCGCCGTCGCCTACGACAAATACTTTTAATTTCAGCTCCGGTGCCTGCTGCCTTATTAAACTGAGCGACCCGATAAGCAGCGAATGGTTTTTGATGGCCGTAAGACGGCCGGTTATAACTATCACAACCTCATCTTCCCCAATCCGGTAAAACTGCCTGAAAGCTGCCCTTTTTTCTTCTTGCTGTTCAGTAAATCGCCGCAGGTCGAAACCCAATTTTATAACGTGTACTTTGTGCGCGGGTGCAATTTTGTATTTATTTACCAGGTCGTCTTTTTGCTTTTCGCTTATGGCGACGATGGCACTGCTTACACTGCACAGGTAGCGTTCAACACTTAAGAATATTTTTGTTTTGATGGGCGAAAAATACCCGTCAAAAACATTTCCATGATAGGTATGCACAATGGCCCTTGGCCTCCCTGAACTCCGGTAAGCTGCCAGCCGGCCCAGCACACCTGCCTTTGCTGCGTGGGTATGTACAATATCAGGTTTTTCAGTCCTGATCATATTGTAGATATACCTGTACGCCCGCATATCCTTTCGAAAATTGATACTCCTGTTCATGCCGGGAACATAATCAAAAGCCACCCCAAGGTCTTTCAAAATATAGTCCGAATTTCCTTCATACGGTTCCTTGTTCCCAGCAAGTACCATCGTTTGAAAGGACGGGTCGAGGTACCTCGACAGGTACGCCACGTTATAGGTCGGTCCCCCAATATTCAGACGGTTAAGGATGCGCAGGATGCGGGGCATTGTAATAAAAGTTTAAATAGATAACAGGGTATTAGGTATTCGTGCGTTTAATCTATTGGTTAAAAATAATCGAAATAACAGCATATTGGTTAAATGCAGCACGCGAATACAATATTAATAATTAAAATTACTTATTTGTTTCAATTAATAATTTTTTCTTCGTAAATCAGTAGAAAATTCTTTTTTTGAAAAAAATGCGCAGTTGGCAAATAAGTTATAAAGGGTATTTGCCCCTGGCAGGTGCGGCAATGACAACGAACAAGAGCTTTTAGAACAAACATGGCGGAAATTACTTTAACCGATTATTTGCTGTTGCCGGTCTACCTTTGGCTTATCTATAAAATAGCCTATTTCTACCGAAAAAAGTATTACCCCAAGGGCCATCCTTATCAAAGCTATTTCATACCCGCACTCACAGTAAAAATTGCCGGAGCAATATCCATAGGACTAATATATAATTATTATTACAGTGGCGGCGACACCTTTAACTTTTTTTACCACTCGCAGATCATCAATTCCACCTTTATGCGATCGCCCCACGCATGGTTTTCACTGATCACACACCGGGCCGACAGCAATGACCTGGTAGCGTCAAAGGCCCTGTCGGATATGTACTGGTATGATGATATTCCGGCTTACACCACTTCGTGCATCGGTGCGCTGATCGGGATGTTTTGTTTCACAAAATATCTTGTCATAAATGTCATAGTCGCTTCGCTATCTTTTATAGGCAGCTGGCTATTCTTTGTGCAATATGCGCGGCAATATCCAAACTTGATCAGGTATGTAGCCATTGCTGTATTATTTATGCCGGGACCCATTATCTGGGGTTCAGGATTGTTCAAAGATAGTTTCTGTCTTTTTGCTATCGGTTGCCTGGTGTATTGCATATACGTGCTATTTGAAAGGCGGGAGTTTAAAATATCACTGGTTTTGCTCTTGTCGGTTTCTGTTATGCTGTTAATACTTATAAAGGCTTATATACTGATTCTTTTGCTACCGCTCGTTTTTCTTAAAACCCTGCTGGTTTATCGAAAACAACTGTCTAATTACTATGAGAACCGGTTGCCTTATTACATAGTAATGTTCATAATAACTGTAAGCCTGTTTTTTATAGTGCGGCGCGTATCGCATCGTGTTTCTGCTGAAGCCGTGCAAACCACCCTGGAAACTATAAAAAGGCAGAAAGATTATTTATTACATGTCTCGCTGCTATCTGATGGCTCGGCATACGACCTGGGCGATTTTGACCCTACGTTAGGCAGTATCCTGAGCAAATTCTGGCCGGCTGTGAATGTAACGCTGTTCAGGCCATATGTGTGGGAGTCGCGAAGCGTGATGGAATTTTTCAATTCATTTGAATCGCTTGGGATGTTATTATTGACCTTATACCTATTGGTAAGCAGGAATATATTTAAAACAGTCAAAAATATCATTACCGATCCAACCCTGATCATGTGCCTGCTTTTTGTGCTGGCTTTTTCCTTTGTCGTAGGCGTGTCCACCTATAATTTTGGCTCACTTTCCCGTTACCGCATCCCAGGCATCCCCTTTTTTATGTTGTTTGTGCTGGTGTTACTGTTTAAGGACCGACCTGCTGCTGCACCGGCTGCTGCCGAAGGTAACGAGGTAGCTGCTGAAGCTCAACCGGTGTCATAACTTATCGAACACGGCGAGATACTTCCCGGCATTCGCTTCAACCGAACTATTTTCCTCGGCAAACCTGCGCGAATTCTCGCCCATCTTTTTCCTTAATTCATGATCTGTGATCAAAACAACAAGGCGATCTATCCACTCCTGTTCCCCCGTCACCAGGAACCCGTTATATCCATCCCTTATCACTTTGAAATTCGGGCCCAAAGCCGTTGCGACAATAGGTATGCCCGCCGCCATGTACTGTACCAATTTACCGCCGCTTTTACCGTATGCCCATTGCTCGTCCGGTAAAGGATGCAGGCCGATGTCGAATTTCTGCAGGTTAGTTATTTCGCTGTCGGCTGTCCAGTGCAAAAGTTCAATATCTACCCCATCCAGTTCAAAATCATCATCGCCCATTACCATAATTTTAATATTATGGTTGGCTGCAAGATATTTCAGGACCGAATCTATCAAATGCAAGTATTTACTTGTGGTTTGGCTCCCGCTCCAACCGATGACTACGGTGCCGGACATATGTGTAGCGGGATAAGGATATTTTTTAACATCAATGGTAGCCGGTATCATGCTCAAATTCTTGTTAAACTTACCCGAATATGACCGCAATTCATCGGTACTAACCAAAACATGATCGCTCCGCTTAATTAAGAAATTTATTTTTGAAGCCGATTTCAAAAACTTGATAAACTTGTTGTAACGGCTCGTACGGCCCATATAAACCAGGTCGTCTATGTCGTAGATCATCTTTTTTGACAGCGCCCGTACCAGCCATTCGGTTATTGGAGGGCCAAATGGTGTGATCCAAAGAAACACATAAATGATATCATACCTGCCAGCCCTGAAAAGATCCCTGTATCTGCGAAAATACCCACCGATGGTTCCCGCGATCTTTGCAAATAAATAGCCCTTTTTGTACACTATCTTTTGCATCTCGTCAGACATAAAAGGAGAAACCTCCACCTCAAAGCCGTTTGCGCGCCAGTTTTCATAATACTGCTCAAATTTGAGCCGTTGGCCGGGTGCACATCCTATGGGATAGGGGCATAGCACTAAAATTCTTTTATTTCTTTTTTCCGACGGCATGCCAATAAGGTTCTTTATCTGAAAATATTATATCGGTCAATCCGGAATCTTCCATCATCAACCTGATCTCATTTTTTGTAAAGCGCTGCTCCAGGGGGGTTCCAAACCTGTCACGTGCATCGTTCCGGATGACATTAAAGGTTTTGCCTATGTAAAAATGCAGAGGCATTTGCCGGGCAATTCTATCCAACCCGATCTTTTTAAAACACCATCCAACAAATATCAGGGGTACATACACGGTTACTGCTATAATATCGCATAAAATATTTTTTACCGGCTCCCGTAATCCCGATATGAATTTCCTTGCAGCATTTGAAAGGTGGAAGATCAACTTGAACACCCCCCCTTATTATCAAACCGGTAATAAAGATAGACAAGAAAATACCCCCCCGGCTTCAGTTTGCGTACACATTGGTCCATTGCCAACTGTGTATCTGGAATGTGATGCAAAACTCCAAGACTAAAAATAAAGTCGAAACTGTAGTCGGCGAATGGAAGTTTATCGACAGTGGCGCGCGACAGCCTGACATTGCCGTGATCAGCGAGGAACTTCGACGCAATGTTAACAGCATCACTCGGGTCCACGGCATCAACTGTTAAGGCACGATCAGCAACAAACCTAGTCCATCTGCCCGTTCCGCAGCCGACGTCAAGCACTCGTTTGTTTTCGGTCCATTCAGCCTTAACAATATCAAAATAATGACTGGAAGCTATTTGATTTATCTCACGGTCCGTGAAATGGTTAAATTTTTTCCATTCCAGGCCAAAAGACTCCACGGTAGCAGCATCGATATTGGTTGAATGAGCGATACCAAAGTTATATACAGGCAAGCCATCAACCTGGGTAGTGTTAACAGGTTCGGTTATAAAAGGTATTGCGTCCATCTCAAATCCCTTCATTTCGTGACATTGATATAGATATCCATGTATTTTTTTACCCCTTCATCCAAAGAGAAATAATCCAGTGCGCCCGCCCTGATCGACGCCCTGTCGTATTGCATACCCGCAGTCATCTTCGATATAGCTTTGTCGTAGTTATGCAGATCAACAACAAGACCGGAATGATATTGTTCAACTATCCTGCTGCTATCGCCTATACCGTCGTTACAAATTACCGGCACGCCCATAGCCATTATCTCACCCTGTTTGGTAGGGCTGCTTGCTGTTTTACTATACGATGGCTTTATGAAGAATATCCCATAGTTAAATAAGCTGATCATCAGCGGCACGTCGCGCCGTTCGGCTTTCATAATTATAATATCTCTGCTATCTATTTGATGCCGGCGTGCTTTATGGATAATATCCTCAGGATCGTCGTGTGTTACGAACAAAAATTTTGCGGACGGGGCTCGCTTTTTTAACAACGAAAAAAAAAGAAGCATTTCGTCCAGCAAATACCAGGTGCCGATACTTCCAAGGTAGCCGAGGACCAGGTCGTTGGGCGCCAGGTTAAGCGATCGCATCACAGGTTCTTTTTCGCCGGGCCGTATTTTATTTATATCGAAGAGCCCTGTGTCCACGCAGCAGGGAATGACCGATATTTTACCGGCATTTATTTCAACACCTTTCCAGTTCAGTATCTCGTTTTTACCGGCAACAGTAAGGCTCACGATCGCCGCCGAACGGTTTAAAAATTTAAGTTCCTTTTTTTTGAAATAACGGTATATGAACTTGAACACCGGGTTTTTAAGGTTCCACAATCCGCCATCAACACGCTCGTCGGCCCAGAAACCGCGCATATCAAAAATAAATGGTATCCGGTATTTGCTGTTTAAAGCCATACCCACAAGGGCAGGGATATAGCTGCGGCAGTGAATAAGATCGAACCCTGCTTTGCGATGAAGCGAAGCAGCCGTTTGTTTCATCCTGGTGTAATCATACACGGTAGATAGTACAGGAGGCGATTTGGTATAGATCAACGGATGCCAGGTGATGCATGCTGCATCCAGAATGGTCCTTATATCGCTGCCGCTTTTTTTGTATCTATCCTTCTTTTCAAAGCTTAGTATGGTAAAAGAAAAACCGTTTTTTGTCAGCCCCGCGAGGTACGGAATAACCTGCGACTGCCCCAGCGAGTCGGTCATACCATCATACGAAAGGTATAAAACGTTTTTATTATCGCCCATCTTATCGTAATTAATTACTTCTCATCCAACGAGCATACCACATCTGAAACATCAGCAGGTACCACACCTGTAAATGCTTCTCCTTATTCCCTGAATAGAATTTTTTTAAAAGATCGAGTACTACGCCGGTATTAAACAACCCATGCTCCTTTAAACTTTCCTCGTTAATAAAAGCTTCAGCCAGCGGCCTTAATTCTCCCGCCAGCCATTTTTCTACGGGAATAGCAAAACCCATTTTGGGCCTGTCCATTAGCTCCTTCGGGACATATTTATGGACGATCTGCTTAAGGATATACTTTTTTTGTTTTTGATGATACTTGTAGTCAGTTGGCAATTTTGCTGCCCATTCGATAATATGCTGATCCAAAAATGGCTCGCGTCCCTCAAGGCCAATACTCATAGTGGCCCGGTCCACTTTCTGCAGGATATCATCAACCATGTAGGTCTGGTAGTCCACAGCCATCATATACGACAGGTCGTCATAACCTTCGATAAGTTTCCCGGCATTGTGTGCCGTATCCAATTGCTTTACCGGTTGACTGAACAGTTGTGCTATCTCCTGTTCGGTGAATACCTGGGTCAGATTTTTAAGCAGCTCACCGGGTGAAGGGTCCCGCAAAATATTTTTGAGCTTGTGGTATCGTCCGTGAAAATTATACGAACTGCTGAAATAGGGAATGTGTTCGGAAGAAACGCGATCCATTACGTAGGACAATGTCTTCCGAAAAGGCCCTGGTATCCTGGCGATCTTTTCACCATATCTCGACACATAATCGTACCTGTTATACCCGGCAAATATCTCGTCACCAGCATCGGCCGAAAGAGCAACGGTAACCTGTTTCCTGGCCATCCTGCTCACCAGGATGGTCGGTATGGCGCTGCTGTCGGCAAAGGGTTCGTCGTAGTAATAGGGTAAGTCGGGAATAATATCCAAAGCCTCCTTTGCCGAACAGTAATATTCGGTATGATCCGTTCCCAGCCGCAAAGCAACCTGTTTGGCAAATGGCGCTTCATCAATCTGGTCATCAATGCTGCCTATGGTAAATGTTTTCAATCGTGCCGTACTTTCCTTTTGCAACAGCGCAGTAACACAAGTGCTGTCATAACCACCGCTCAGGAAAACCCCCACCGGTACATCGGCCACCATCCGGTATTGGAACGATGCTGAAAGTATCCGCTCAGTTTCTTCGATGGCTTCCGGTAAGGGTATGGAGAGCTTGGGTTGGTTATAGCAGTCGTAAACACTCCAGTAAGCCCTGGTTTTGATAGATTTTGATTGAAGATCGAAGCGAAGAATATGCCCCGGAGATAATTTTTTACTGCATTTATAGATACAGTTCGGCCACGAAACATATCCGTAAGCCAGGTAGGAAGCGACTGCATCCCGATCGATCGTTTTCTCAAACCCGGGATGCTTCAGCAATGACTTCAATTCGGACCCAAATAAGAAGAGACCATTATGAAAATAATAAAACAAAGGCTTTACGCCGGCCCGATCCCTTATGCATACCAGTTCGTTTGTCTTGTTGTCATACAAAACAATGGCAAACATACCGCGCCATTGGGCAATACTGTCCTCACCCCATTCACGCCAGGCATGCAGGATAACCTCCGTGTCGGAGTGGGTTTTGAAAGTATGCCCGAGAGCGATCAGCTGATCTCTTATTTCATTATAGTTGTATATCTCACCATTAAATACGATATGAAGACCGTCGTACTCCATCGGCTGATTGGCCAATGCGCTCAGGTCGATCACCGAAAGGCGCCTGTGCCCCAGCCCAACCAGGCAATTGTCAAGCTGCTGAAGGAACACGCCCTGACCGTCGGGACCCCGGCTGGCAAGGCACCGGGTCATCGCAGCGAGGGTGGCTTCGTCACTGTCATTATTAAAATCAACAAACCCGGTTAGGCCACACATTATAAAGCTGCTATTTTATTTTGTTAAATATTTAATCGTGGTCAATCCATATATAAAGGCGTACCAAATGGAAGCCGCATAGTCCCCCGCCTTCATGGCGGCGCCGCATAGCATATGATAATTGCTTTTCAAAAACTCGCCCATCAATCCTTCGGGCACAATATGTTCGCTTATTAAAATAGTGATAAATAATTCATTATCCTTAAATATCTTTTTCATGTTGCCTGCGCTATGGTACATACTGCCGTCATGAACCCGGTAAAAGATATTTTGACAAGGTAACGAGATGCATTTTGAAACCAAAGCCACCCTGCACAACAATAACCTGTCGGCACTGCTATGGAGGCGGGTATCAAATGAAATGTCATTGGCAGTGAGCACTTGCGTCCTGAACACCAGGTTTGATGGTATGGTTGCAATGCCGCTTTTGTAGAATAATATCTCTTCTATCATTTTCTCACCCGGAGCCTGCAATGTGATGGATTGATCGATAGGCTCTCCATTTTCATCAATGAGCCCTATCAGAGATCCACATGCGCCTGCGCCGCTATCGGCCATCAATGCTTCTACGCGTGTCCGCAGAAAATCTGCTCCTAACAGGTCATCAGCATCCAGGAAAACTACGAACTCGCCCCGCGCCCGTTCCAATCCAAAATTCCGCGTAGCTGACACGCCGGAATTTTCTTTTTGAAAAAGCTCTATCCTGCTATCCTTCTCTTTTAACTCAAGCGCTATTTTCGCGGTATCATCAGTACTGCCATCATTCACTATCAAAACCTCAAATTCATCAAAGTTTTGTGCAAGAACAGAATCGACCGTTTGCCGCAAATACTTACTGCCATTATAAACCGGGATAACTATGCTTACTTCGGGCTTGAATTTCATTTTCGGCATACAGCAAATAATACATGGCAATTCTCTTCTATAAATTTCCTGTCGGGGAACATTTTGTAATCCGCGGCCATAGGGTACAGTGATGAGCCAAAAACAGATCTGAAGATACGGTCGCGAAACTTATAAGGCAACTTTCTTATCCCCCGTGCAAGCAGCAATTTCTCAGTACTGTATTTACCCCGGCTCCGTCTTTCCCCCGGGTATCTGATGTACTTTTGCCCGCAGATGTTAGCCTCCGAAAATTCCGGCTTCAGCAAGTCGTTTAATTCCTGGTAAGTGAACTCCTGTGTGTGAAACGGGTTGATGATCCTGCCATCCGGGCTGGATATTTTAATATTAGGCGTGGATATGATAACGGTGCCCCCCGGTTTTATCACCCGACTGAACTCCGAGACCATCTTCTCATAAGCCGTTAAATGTTCTATGGTTTCCAATGATACGATAACGTTGAAAAAAGCATTGTCAAAACGTAGATCCGTTGCATCCATTACCTCGAAATTCAACGAGGCATTATTCTTCCAGTCATTTTGACAAGCCGATATTATATCAGGGTTTATGTCGCCGGCATAGACCCGGGTATTTCTCACCCGGCTTAGAATATCAGCTCCATAGCCCGACCCGCATGCAAGGTCGAGTATTACATCCCCTTCACCGATGTGCCGGGCTGATTCCAAATACCGGTGAATATGCTCGCCTGTCCATGGTGTGATTTCAGTAAATAAGTGACGTTCTACCGACATTATAGCATTTTTTGGATGATCGTTCCCTGCTCATATTCAATTTATAAATTTAAAGCCAGACCGGTATAATATCATTAGCCCTTTTTTAAGTTCCTGCCGGTAAAAAAAAGCGACAAGGATAAAGCAAAACATGTATGAGAGCGCCGAAGTATAGGCAAATTGTTCGATCTTTAACGTATTTAACAAATAGTAATTAACAGCAATAGTGAACAATATGACCACCGGCGCAATAAAGTAATAGACATTATTTTGCCTTTTGTAGTAAACCAAACCACCGAGTATCATATAAGCACTATAAAAAAATTGCCCTACGATAAGAAAGGGCAGATAGTATAATGACGAATAAAATTTGGGGGCTATAAAATACCTGAAACCTACAGGGGCAAGCAGGTATATTGCCAAACCAGTTATACCAAGCAGCAGCATATAACTGCTTGTTACAATCACCACTTTCCGGAGATTTCCCTTGTTCAGGTTCTCATATAAAAATGGATAAAAAGGCGTAATGAATGCCGAACTGAGCATGGTGATGATAAATGCAAATTGTGCAGCTAAACCATATAACCCGGCCCTGGCGGGGCCAAAAAAATAGTTGATCATATACTTATCCGTATTGTATAAAACGAACACCATAAAAAACAAGGGAATTGCAGGAAAGCCCCTTTTCAGGATAAGCATGGCCCAGCTTTTACTGTAACTAAAAGTAAGCAAGCCACTTTTGATGAAGTAAAAAAGCGTAACAATAAATACAACAGCCGTGCTTATAAACATACTTTGCACTCTGCCCATATAGCCCATTTTCAGAAACCGGATGAAAACAACCGCTAATGTTAATTCCAACACTGTTTTTAAAATGGCAAGCATGCCAAAGCTCAAAGCTTTATTTTTATTTCGTAAGACGGTAAACAGGTAGTCGCTGAAGAAATTGGAGAAGCTAAAGAAACATACAATATACTGCACTTGTGTTGTAAGACCAGTGAGCCTGTAGAAAAAGCCGTGAAAAGCTATAACGATCAGCAGCACTATTAAAAGCACCAAAACAGGGATGGTAAGGGAGGTGCTTACAAAACCTGTGAGCTGCTTTTTATCGATAGAGACGTATTCCACCGTAAAAGTTTCCCCGATGCCCATGTTCATCAGCGGAGCTATGAAATAGATAGAGTTGGAAAAGATTACGATGATGCCGTACTCGCTTTGCGAAAGATAGTGGGTAAAAAACGGCAACAGGAAAAACGAAATGCCTTTGGCGGCCAAACCACAAATTGTATATATCCCGAATGATTTGTAAAAGCTCAATTTCCGTTTAAATATTATTGATAATTAAAGGCCTCGATAGTGGTCCTGATCCCCTCCTTAAAGCCAATCAATGGTTTATACCCTAATATGTTGCCGGCCTTATCAATGTTAGCCAGGCTATGCCGCACATCACCTTTCTGGCTTTCGCGGTAAAAAGGATCAATTTGCACGCCTAAAACATTAGTGATTTCCTGCCAAAGCTGGTTTAGCGATGTCTGGCTCCCACACGCGATATTATATACGCTGTCCTCTGCAGGGACATTTTCTACAAAAAAGGCTTTAATATTGGCCTGTACCGCATTTTCCACAAAGGTAAAGTCCCTTGTTTGTTCGCCGTCGCCGTTGATCATAGGCGCCTTGCGCGATTTAGCAGCCAGGATAAATTTTGGTATGGCCGCTGCGTATTCGCTTTCCGGACTTTGTCCGGGGCCAAAAATATTGAAGTAACGCAGCCCGATAGATTGTAACCCGTAAACCCTCGAAAATAAGTCGGCATATAACTCGTTGACATATTTAGTTACTGCATACGGTGAAAGGGGTTTCCCGATTCGCTCTTCGATTTTGGGAAGTTCCTGGCTGCTGCCGTAAGTAGAAGACGATGCGGCATAAATAAAGCGCCTGATATGGCCACTATCCTTAACCGCATAGATCATATTCAGAAAGCCTGAAATGTTGACCGCGTTGGTAGTAACCGGATCGTTTATTGAACGGGGAACCGAGCCCAAAGCAGCCTGGTGTGTTACATAGTCTATCCCGGCGATCGCTTTCTTACAAATTTCAATATCCCTGATGTCCCCCTCCATCAATTCAAACGCGGGGTTATCAAAAAAAGGCTCAATATTACGGCGGTAACCGGTCAGGAAATTATCGAGTACGCGCACCTTACCGGCATTATATTTCAGTAAATATTTCACCAGGTTCGAGCCGATGAATCCTGCTCCGCCTGTTACCAGGAAACTGTACCGGCTTAAATCTGTATCATGGTATTGGTTCTCATACATAGAGGTAGGTTTTTCACAGATAAAGTTTATTTTTTTAATAATTCGTCTACACCAAGCAGTACGGTCATAAATAGTAACCCAATCAAAGTAGTGATGGACATGTGCCTGATAAGGCTATCCTTCTGCGGTACCAGGGGCAGGTCGGTTTCGTCTATTACTCTGTATAACGGCGTTTCCTTTTGCAGGTTAACCTTTGCTATCTCCAGGTTGCGCATCACCTCAATGTACGCCGCATCATAGGCCGCTGCTTTTGCCTGGTTGAACATAGACCCCGAGCGCTGAACGGTAATAGCGGGGTTAAGGTCGTAAGTACGGTCATTCATCGAGGCTGTGGAGGAGAAGATGCCGCTGAGCACGTTTGCCAGGCTATCGGCTTCGTGCTGTAAAAGTTTTACACCCGAAGCAAAAACCTTTGTCTTGGTCTCAATAAAATACCTGGAGGTTTCGTCCAATAAAACCTTAGCTGTATAATAAGTAATATCGGAATTGGTGGACGTAACGCTGATAATATAAATGATCAGCTTTTTATCTTTTTTAAATACAATAAAGGATTTTTCGACAAAACTGATTATTTGCTGGTACAGCATTTTCTGGGCAGGCGAGAACTTATCAAGGTCGTTTCCAAATGGGCCCACCGAGTTATATTGATCCTTAAATTGCTTGCGGGCGATGAGGTTGATCAGGGTTTGACGCGGCTTTGTATCTATTTCCGACAATAAGGCTGCGCCGATCAGTTTCCTCGATTTGAATAATTCGATAATGTTGTCACCCGAGAAAATATTATCAGGATTGCTGGATATGGCATCAAAGCCAAGTTGTGTTGCCAAATTATACAATCCGCTGTTCGGTCTTGGGTCCGTCGATAAAACGAAGCTTATATTAGATGTATAAACGGGTAGTTTGCTTCGTATCCTGATATAACCGACGGCTGCACCTATAAGAGCAGCGATCAATAAGAAGTGCCATTTCTTAAGAACATTAGATATTATACGGAGTATTTGTTCCTGGCTGAACATATGATGATTATTTACTTATGCCCTTATACTATTTATGAATATTGGTGATCGTAATAATTACAAGCGACAGCAACGAAACAATGGTGGATGTAAGCCCTATTGTTTCGCCCGTGGTAAGCTCTCTTCTTATCTTTTTGTGCGGTACAATTATCTCGGCCCCTGTTTCAATTTTTGGATACGATCTGAACATTCCCAGGAACCCATTGCTTGTTTTGCTCACGTGCCCGTTTGGATATACCACATATATCTTTGACAATCGTGCATTCTCTGTTGTGCCCCCGGCCTGCGTCAGGTAATAATTTAACGACTCACTCTCGACAAAGCCTGTTTTAGTCGGCGAAAGCACTTCGCCGCTTATGCGCACCAGCGGATCGACTTTTAAAACCTGTATGATATCCCCGTCCTGTAGGATATAATCGTCCAGTGAGCCCGGTGCCTTTAAAACCTGTTCAAGATCAATAGCGATCCGGTTGTTTGCCTTGCTATCTCCTTCAATGGCCTGTGTTGTGGTTGTGTCGCCCGTTTTTTGCTGTACCGTTTTGATACTTTGATCGTTTGCCAAGTCCGCATCTGTATTTTTCCGGGTCAAAAAAACTCCCTTTTTATAGGCAAGCGGTGATAACCCGCCCGCGCGTTTTATCAGGCTGCTGATACGTTCGTTTTTTAGCTCTATCGTATACGTCCCCGGGAAAGTGACCTCTCCATTGATAGTGACCCGTTTCTGTTCGGTGTAACCGGGGTTACGTCTTACCGTAACTATATCATAAGGCTGCAAAACAAATTTGTCATTCTCTATTTCAAGCCCGTCGTGTATATTGACATTGTACACTTCAGCGATCGAATCAACACTTACATGAAGGCTTTGGTCCACAATCCGCCTCCCAACTTCGATATTGAACGAACTGGCTGCGTCCGTTACTCCGCCGGCCATAAACAAAACATCTTTTAACGACAGATTTTGTTTAAATGCGTATTGCCCGGGCTTCCGTACCTCTCCTAAAATGGTTACTTTAGAATCGCTCCTGAAATCATTTTCAAAAGCGATGTGTATCGAATCGCGCTTAACAAGCGCAACGTCATTAATCCCATTCAACACACGGGATACATTAAACGTAATGTTCTCCTTTACGCCGTTTACGTGCGTGCGGGTCAGGGTTGCCCGCCCGGTAAACACATTTTCCTGCAACCCCCCGGCGCGTTTTATCAAGCCGCTTATAGTCAAACCGGGCGTAAACTCAAACCCTCCGGGCCTGTAAACCGCTCCTGTAATATTCACTTCGTTTTCAAAGCGGTTCAAGATAGAGCCAACCTCAAATTCGTCGCCGTTTTGCGGCTCATAAGTCGCATTCTCTGTTTTGGGCAGGTCCTTTATTTTTCGCTCGATATCCGTAACCTGTTTAACTTTGATACTGGCTTTATAGGCACGTTCAGTAAACCCACCCGCAAAAAACAACAGGTCCTGCAACGTTTCCTTATCTTTCAATTCAAATATTCCCGGTCTTTTTACCTCACCCGATATCGTCACCCGCTCCTTATAGACAGGAAAATTTATAACGTCGTTCTCCTGCAGCGGAACGTTACCCTGCTGGTCGCCCCTTGTCAAAAACTGGTAAAGATCTATCGTCTTATAAACTTTGTTGTTTCGTATCAATTCTATGTTCCGGTACGAATTGATGTCGCCCGGTCCGCCGCATAAAAACAGCGAGTTAAAAACCGTTGCCAGCGATGAAACTGTATAGTTGCCGGGTTTGGCAGCACCTATAATAGTTATATGTATACTTTTGATCCTGCTCAGGGTTATAACAAGTTTTGATTGCCCGCTTTTAAGAGATGGATAAGCACTTTGGCCCATCTTAGCCTGTATTCGCGATGTAGCTTGTTCAACGGTCAGCCCTGCAACCGGGATCGTACCAACATGGGGCAAAAATATCGTTCCCTCGGGCTGTACCGTCACCCGGATATTAGTTTCCTGGTAGCCCGAGATATTGATCTGCAATTCGTCATCGGCCCCTAATATGTAATTGACGGGAGTGGCAATGCGCAGGTTGGGTTCAAACGATAACGACGCCGTAGTAAAAAGTGAGGCGCCAAATACTTCGGGGGTGATCCTTTGTTTCTGAAATGTAAGGTAATCATCCTTCTCCTGGTGCCGTTTAACCGAATCAACCGTAACAGGATTTGAGGAATTACTTTGCGTGGCCCTGGCTGATGTTGTGCCAAGCAATCTTGCTTTTAGTTTTTGCCACTCAGCCGCCGGCATCCCTTTGCTTAACGCGATTTGTTCGGCTTGGTCGTAGGATATGCCGCTTGCCGTTAACCTCGACCGGATAGTGGATACATCAGCGTCGGAAAGCTGATCTGCAGTGACCGTGGAAAGGCTGTATCCATTGAAAATATCCGGCGTTTGCGATGTGGCCATCTGCGCAGCCTGGGCCGCATGCTTTCCCTGGGCCAGGGAAACAGAAACATTGATAGTTATACAAAAAAATAGCAGAGTTATTATTTTCCAATAGGTATGCATTTGATATTTTAACAGCTTTAGGTGAAGTTTTTAAGGTTATAATGCATTTTGGCGACGAGATGTCTTCGCTCGCAGGCAGCAAAAACCGGTTTTATTTTTGCTTTACATGCTAAAGGAAATCATCGCTATTAACTATTGCATAAACACAACATTAATTATAGCTAAACTACATATTTTAATTTAAAAACCCTTTCTTTTGAATAACCGGCGTCTTTATTAAAAAATCCAATGTAAAAACGGCTGATTGCCACAACATCATTTGACGCGTAAACAAGTATTATGTACTTTTATTTTTACGGGACATCTTCCCGTGTAAACATTTATCATCTAAATAATTCACAGATCATTTGAGTTTCAAACGTAATTTCCTGGCTTTTTTACGGGATCTTAAACGATCGGTGGTATTGCTTTGGACAGTGGATAAAAAGGTAAGCCGCATCAGCATTTTGCTGCAGCTTTTCCAGGCCTTTCTTCCTATAGCATCGCTGTATTTTATGAAGAGCATGATAGAGGCTGTCCTACATCATTACGCCACCTTTTACCCCATTTTGCCCTTTATCGCGGGATACGCGCTTACGCAACTGATGATCGTGTGCATCAACCAGTACTCATCGTTTATCGATATTAAGCATCAGCATAAGATCACCGATAAGTTATCGGGCGAAATATTACAAAAAGCTATTGAGGTGGATTACGAATACTACGAAAACCCATTGTACCATGATACCTTACATTTAGCCCAGCAGCAGGCCGCCTATAAAATACCGCAGGTGCTTAAAGACTTTAACGCCATGCTGGTCAACATACTGTCGCTGGCGTTCCTGGTAGGATTTTTCTTTACCATACATGCATTGTTCGGGCTTTTTCTGATGGTTGTATTTATACCATTAGCAGTTACCAAATGGTATTCGGGTTTCAAATTGCTCCAATTGGAAAAAAAATTCGTGCCGATGGAACGTGAAGCCAATTACCTGAACCAAACGCTGACCAGTGTAAACCCTGCCAAGGAAGTACGGGTATTTGGTTACGGGAACAGCTTCATAAAAAAATTCATGAACATCCGGGCAATTATACACCATGAAAAAACCACGCTGCACGCTAAACTTACCTGGTATAATTTTTTAGCTGAAGCGGGCGAAGTGATCGCCATGAGTTTTGTTTTTGCCCTGCTCGCCGAATATACGTGGGAAAAGATAATCACCTTAGGCGTGTTCGTTATTTACCTGCAGGGATTCCAGCGGTTGCAGGCATCGTCTAAAGGTTTTCTACAGGCCCTTGTTCAGCTATTCCAGCAAAGACTTTTTTTACGGGACCTTTTCGCATTCTTAGACCTCAAAACATCAAAAGTGAATACCAGCACGGCGCCATTCCCTCCTGCGGCAGCCGGCCTTAAGGTAACAAGCCTGTCGTTTGCTTACCCGGGTACAGGCAAATTAGTGCTCGACGGGATATCATTGGTGTGCAAACCCGGCAAGATCGTCGCATTGGTAGGCGAAAATGGTTCGGGAAAAACCACGTTGATAAAACTGCTGGCGCGTTTGTATGAAACGCAAACCGGCGATATTAAAATTAACGGCACCGATATAGATCAGATCGAATTGAATGCTTTCCGGAAGAAATCAGTGTTCCTGTTCCAGGATTTTGAAAAGTATTTTTTAAGTATCGAAGACAATATAACGCTGGGGGATAACGACGGCGGTAAAATGGAAAAAGATGTAGAGCGGGCAGCCCAATTGGCGCAGGCGCATGATTTTATTGTAAGACTAAGTAAAGGCTACAAAACCCGAATAGGCCGGTACTTTAAGGACAGCGAACAACTGAGCGGTGGCCAGTGGCAAAAGCTGGCGTTGTCAAGAATATTTTACCGCGACACGAACCTGGTGGTACTGGATGAGCCGACCAGCTCACTTGACCCTAATGCCGAATTCGAAGTGTTTGAGAACCTGAAAAATAACCTGAAAGATCAAATGATAATTGTAGTGACCCACCGCTTATATAATTTGAAGATTGCCGATCACATTTACTTGCTGAAGGATGGCTGCATCAACCAGGAAGGTGATTTTGAAACCCTGGTTAAAGAAGATGGTGAGTTTAAAAAAATGTATTCGAGGCAAAAGCTTTGACGGTTTCCCGAGATCGATTCAAGAATAATTTTTAATTGCCCCGAAGGCCGCCTATATTAGTTACCACACCGGCCCGTCATCATAATTCCGGATCATCATGCCTCATCATACTTTGTCTGTTATTATTCCTACCAAAAACCGGCCCGAGTTGTTAAAAAGGGCTATGCTGTCTGTCGCTATACAGGATTATCCCGGCTTTGAGGTGTGTATAGTCGACAATAATAGCAGCCAAAAAACGAACGGGCAAACCAGGGAAATCGTCGGAGAATTTGAAAAGAATTACCCGGCCATAACATGGCGTTATATACACAGCAATAAAAAGTTTGCATCGGGTGCACGGAACGACGGCATGGATGCTTCGTCGGGGGACCACATCATTTTTTTAGACGATGACGACGAATTGCTGGCTGATAGCATAAAAATACGGATGAATAATATGCTTGCCGACCCCTGTCTTGCGTTGCTGTATTGCGGGGGTTATTCAAAAATATATCCGTATCCCTTCAAAATATACCGCTATTATCATTACAATAAGGCCCTGCACACCGAAAGGTTATTGATGATGTCGTGCTCATCCATTATGATCAATAAAAAAATATTTGCGGCCAACCACCTCCGGTTTGACGAGGAGCAAAGCCGTATGGATGATTACGACCTGTGTAAAATGATAATCAGGCTGGGGCTTAAAGTAAGGTCGATACCCGAACCACTGGTGCTTATCCACCTTCATCCCGAAACAAGAATATCATCGCAGAAGGTTATAAATTACGATTTCAAAAATGCACTGATCAGGCGATGGGGGCCGGCTGAAGCAGATACTGTATTTCACTACGCCGAGGCGGTAGCCATATGGCGCAAGTGCTTTGGAATTGAAGAGCAGTCGTTCGCGGAGATTAAAAAAGCCCTCCGAAACGACTTTAACCGGAGCCCTACTTTGGCATTCAGGCTGAAATTTATGATCGTAAGTATTAGTCCTTTTCTTTTTTTAACCCTTTATCACATTGCGCTTTTTATATCTCAATCTTATAAAAACCGTATTGCTTATTCAGCGGAAAGAGCATAATTACGCGGGCAGATAGAGGGGCTATTAAGTGTTGTTAACTTTTACAGGTGTCTAAAAAATTTCCGCACCACGAAATTAACGATGGTCTTTTCAATATTCTTTTTAAAGATCTTCGTGACAAGGAATATTACAAGGAATAAGACGAACACACAACCAAAGCCTGCCCAAAACGAGCCAAGTATATCCGAAAGATAAAAACCAAGCGTAAGGCTGGCAAAGCCAATGATGAAAAGGACGCAAATTATTTGTGCAACATCCGTTATGATTTCTCCTGCAACAGACGAGCCTTTATCCAACGCCTCATATTTTGCCAGTTTGATACTGGTTTTTGCATACCCTTTTGCCTGGTCGATAACCGAAACCGGTCTTTTGTCTTTCTCTTCCATAACTTGGTTATTTTGAATTTATATACAAACTCGTCAGAAAGGGTAACCTATTGCGAGGTTGAACACTAAGTTCTGGCTTCGCCACGATGAACTGCCGAAGTCGATCTTATTGATCACGTTGCGTTGTCCGGCGGGAAGATAAGGTTCAATGATCGGGAAGCCTACATCGGTACGCAGCACCAGCACCGTAAAATTGAACCTTAGGCCAAACCCGGCGTCGGCGGCCATCTGGCTCAAAAATTTTTTTCCGAAAGCCGCTCCGGGCAAATTAGGGTTACTGCGAAGCAGCCATATATTGCCGGCATCCAAAAACAGCGCACCTTCAACAATGCTGAACAGTTTTGGCCTGTATTCCATATTAGCCTCGATCTTTATATCGCCCGACTCATCGGGTAAAAAAGCACTTCCCTGCGTAAGAGCGGCAGGTATGGCATAGGAACCCGGACCTATTGCGTGTGCCTGGAAACCACGCAAACTATTGGCCCCGCCAATAAAAAACTGCTGCGTATAAGGCAGCACTGTCGAGTTGCCGTAAGGCAGCCCCACGTTCACCATCAGCCGGGTAGCCAGCTTGCTGTTAGGGCCAAGCTTGTGAAAAAACCGTAGTTCGTTCTCCAGTTTTACATATTGATTGAACGGCGTGCCAAATAATTTACGCACCTTGCCCGCCAATGTATCGGCACCTGTGAGCAACCCATACAAGTTGCCCGAAAGGCTTATTTTTCCGTTATAATAAAATGTATTTACCCGGTTTTCTTCGGTCGTATTGGTATAAGTATAACTATAGGTGGGACCAAAAGTAAATTGCCTGTCTATTACGTGCGCAAGCGTGGGGTTCCGGGTATTTTTAATGCTGTCCAGGTATACCTGGCTTACGTGGGCCGCATCCACGTAGTTGATAACCAGCAGATTCAACTCATCCTGTTTGTGCAGGCTCGGTTTCCATTGGTAACCAAATGATCCGGTAAACGAATTAAGCGTATATAACTGGGTGCGGTTAACAAGTGTATATCCTGTAGAAAAAATAGTATGCGGAACAAAGGCATTATTGGTGGTGAGATTGAAGGGACTTATAAACCTGGGCCACGATACCGATGGCTGTATACCCAGCTGGTATACGTTGTAGCCTTTGTTGTATTTACCAAATTGAATGTCGGAGCTGCCGAACAGGGTCAGCGTAAAAAGCTCGGCTCCTTTGAAGGTGTTCCTGTTTCGGAAATTGATATTGATCTGCGTACCGTCGTAATTGGCGGAGGTCGACCTGGCCAATATTTCAGCCTGTAATGACTTACGCTTGTTTTGAGTTAAGAAGTAGTAAACATCCAGGAAAGCCGAATCGGGTGTGACATCCTCGAACCTGTTCTTCACAAATTTGAAGGGGCCCAGTTCGATCAGCCTGCTTAGCGAGTTATTGTGCTCGGTCCGGTTATAGATATCGCCGGGATGGAGCAGTATGCTATTTTTAAAAGTAAATGGACGTACAGTATTTTTTGGGTCGATGACATTATACCAGCGATATTTTACAGCCGAGTCAAGCTTTAACGCCGTATCCCTTAGCGTATAATGCGGATAAACATATATGTCCCTTATCTTGTATATCCAACGTGCCTCGTCCGGCGTTTCATCCTTAACTTTGACAAACATATCCACTTTATGCCCGGCCACTGTGCTGTCGTACCGCATGATCAGGTCCTCAGGAGCAAAGTAATAGAAACCTTCCTCTTTTAACCTCGCATCTATCCGTATACGTTCGGCCTTAATGACATCCAGGTTAAACTTGTCCCCAACTTTCAGCAGCGTTTGCTTATTGGTCCCGGCAACCGCGGTATCCAGGTCGTCATTGTCCGTAGGGAAAGTTATCTTATTATAGTGGTAAGCCGGGCCGGTTTGTATGGTATATATTGCCTTGGCTATTTTCTTTTTGCTCGTGGTATCGCCCGCTACCTGCGCCACAAAATAGCCTTCATTCTGTAGCCGGTTTTGCAATATGCTTGCATTCTTATCAACGTCCACGGCGCTTATCAATACAGGGGGTTCGCCAATGTGGGTGTTCAGGTAATGCCTTAAGCCCCGTCGTTTGTTGGTCCTGGTTTTGTTGTATACCCATAACTTAAACCTTAACCCCAGGATCTTGGCATTAGGCTTTGGTCGCAGCAAGGTCTTCAATTCATCTTTAAGCGCGTCGGCATCCCCCTTGTCGGCGCTTTTGTCGGTTATTTTCACTTCACCGCCATCGTATAGCTTTTGCCCGGGCTGCAAATACTTGGTAGTGCTGCAAGCGCTTGTAAAAAATGCCACTAAAATTATTAAGTATCTAAACCTGGTCATGTTTTATCGGGATTATCATCAGGGTTCATCCGTAGGCTCAACTATACCGGCCATATCAGCGTCCGCCTGTTTGTCTGCTTCCTTTTGCTCTTTCTTTTTTTCTTTCTGGTCCTTATTGTACTCTTTCTGCAATTCCCTGTCCCTTTTTGGCCTCCTTTTGAACAATTCGCTGAAACGATTAAAATCATACGTCAGTGAAAAGCCCACGCCGGTTTCTACCACTTGTCCTTCTATCACTATAAATTCGTCTTTGCGATAGGCACGGATACGGTACCTGCCGTCCTTGGTAAGTAAATAGTTTACCGATACGTTGCCTGCAATGTCTGTTGTTTTTTGCCCTGGCTGGTTCTGCCCTTCCAGATTAAAGTTATTGCCTACGGTCACCGTAACCCTGTCATTAAGAAAAGATTTGGATAAACCAACATCCAGGTCGGTGCGGTTTTGCTGTACACCGGTAGAATAATCTGCTCCTGAGGTCAGGTTGAAACTTAACTGCACACCGCCTATCAGGTCGCCTGCCAATCTGTTCAACTGATCGGATAACAGGCTGCTTACGCTGTTCCGTATAGTGCCTGCTATGCCTGTACTTCCTCCCTGGCTCTGCAACGGGTTATCCCCAATGAAATGTCCCAGTATTAATACCCCCAATACTTGTTTATTCAATTCATTAGGATCCTGCCGCACCTGGTCCAGGCGGGTATCTACCGTAGAAACAACCTGGGGAGATACGGTATAAGAGCTATCGGGCAAAATAATATCGAAGGTTATGTCAGGCTTTAACAATTGGTTCCGCATGATGAGGTTAACATTAAACGGAAGCTTTTGCTTATACATGGTCATATTCTGAACATCGCCGCCCAATTGGTCGCTTACCAGGTCGATAGGCGGTACGTTGGCCACATAAATAGCCGTCAGGTCTACCGTAGCAGTTGTCGGGTCGCCCGACCAGGTAATTGTACTTCCTTTCTTGAAAAGGAACTTGCGTTTCACTGATGCATACGAAAGATTATAAGACCCCTGATCGACCGCGTATGTACCGGTCAGGTTTATTTTGCCGCTCGGGTCTATCGCGGCGTTCAACTGCGCATCTCCTTTTAGCTGCACCACATCGCCGTTACGTTCATCAACCACGATAGTAAAGTTTGCTTCTTTACTTACTCTTATCGTAGCTGATACATCCAAACCCCTTACGTTGCTCTTCCGAAGTGAGTCCAATTGTTTTGCAAGAAATATAGAGTCGAGCTTCGGTGCTTTCGGGTTGATAACCTCGACCACGCCTTTCCTGTCCTCTATACTCGGGTCATCGGTGGGCAGTACAATGGTCATATCTGTCTTGTCGTTGATCGTCAGGTTGGCATCAACAACAGGTTTATCCATATTTCCCCGAACAGTTATCCGGCTGTTCAGGAAAAGCTTGCCGTAATAGAGCTTATTGTCATCTTGCGTTGAGTTGATCACCCGGAAGTTGTCGGTGGTAATATCCAGTCCAAACCGGAAATCGGTAAAGGTTTTGGTGTAAACACCACCCGCTACTACTGCCTTGTTCCCAAGCGAATCGATCATCGTGAAATCATTGAATATGATACCGTCGTTATTGAAGGTGATGCTTTCCTTAGGCATGGTGAAATAGGAATTGAGCATAGCTACGTTGAAACCTACCTGGTTAAAGTTGACATCACCCCTTACTACCGGAGCCGACGTTGTTCCGCTGATCTTTAACTGCCCGCTTAGATTGCCCTTCGCATTTTTAATGCTCCCAAAAGTGAATCCCTCAATACTTTTCATATTAAGCCTGGCAATGTCCAGATTCAGGTCGAACGTGCTAGCCGGCGTGGCGTAGTAAAGCCCGCTGAGGTTTACCTGGTTTCCTTTGCCCGTTATGCGTACATCGGCGGCGTAGGCATTTTGCGTTTGGTTATTTACTTTCAACGCTATATCGCCTACGGTATCGCCTTTAAAACTAAAATCGTGTATGTTGAGTGCCGAAGTAAAATGCATATTAGTTTGCAGGTCGCGGATGTGTGCGTCGCCGTTTATTACTCCTCCAACCTGCAGCGAATCCTGCTGTGCAGCCCGCGTTAATGTTTCGATCCGGAAATTTTTGAAGCTGATGGTCATAGGCGAATTCATTACCCGCGAATCGCTGTTCACACTTAGCACCTGGTTACTATTGCTGATGGCAAAATCCTTCGCCAAAATACCTTTGGTGCCAAAGTCCAGTTCGTTACCGGCATTAACGGCCCAGGGTGTATAATTGAGCACCAGGCCATCTTTCACAAAAGAGAATTTGTACTGGTCCGGCATAATGCTGAAAACACCGGCCACACGATACCGTTCTTTTTTTGCCGCGTCGCGTACCTGTAGCATCACGTTCAGTTTATTATTCTGTGCGTTTCCAGAAACACGGGTGTACAGCAGGTCGATTGACGACGAAAGCTTGATCTCATTCACCGCAAGATTATAATTAAGCGCATTGTTGCCGGTATTTATGGCGAGTTTCATGTTATCTACAATGGTGGTGCCGTATACAACTTTGGGCATAGTACCGTTCACCACCAGTTCACCGCTGCGGCTATCGAAGCGACCGTCGACATTTACAGGTTCGAGCGTTTTAAGGTCGGGCGCAAATTGGGTCACCAAAGGGGTTTTAACCGCGCGGATACTGAACGTGAAATGCTGCGGCGAATAGGCGCCTCTACCCTGCATAGTTTTACCGGCTGTACTGGTATTATAGTACTTATCTATTACATCCTGCATAGCGGGTCCTATTTCGGTCAGCTTATATTTTCCGGCCATATGCGCTGTCAGCATGGGGGTTTTCAGCCGCAGCGTGCTACTATCGGCATTAGCGGTGGAGACAAGGTTAATGCTATCCAACCTGATAACCTGTTGTTTTTGCGCTACTACCAGATCGGTAAGTTTAATGTTCGCATTTAAATAGCCGGGATCAGCCGTAGGTACATCGGCGATCAGTTTGCCATGGATTTTAAGCGCGTCGTTGCTTAAATGAAGTTTTTGCAGATCAACACTATCGACTACAATAATTGAATATACCGATGGGTATTTTTTGTTCATGTTCGCACGACCATTTAGGGCAAAATGAATATTCGGGTCGTTCATGTGCATGTTGGCAGTATACTTACCATCGTGCCCGGTAGCCGTGAGTACCAGGTTCTGATAGGTATAACCCTTAACATAGGCGCTGGCAACATTCCCGCTCACCTGCAAATTGGCGGTTTTGGGGTCTGTACCAGCTCCTTTAATGTTTAACGCTAATGTAATATTGCCTGCCGTTTTTGGTTGTTTTGTTAATGCCCCGACATTTAAGTTATTCGTTTTTATATTGGCTGAATATACTTCGTGACCTTTCTTATTGCCGTTCTTCATGGTGGCATCCAGGCCTACTGCGCCGTAGGAGGAACGTAGCATCATGCGGGTATTAAAATTATACATGCTGCCCTTAAATGTCCCCTTTAGGTTTAAAGCAGAAGGAACGCTTACCGACGATGGTAGCATTCCCGGCGAAACCAGTTTAGTTATGTCGCTGCTGCCGGTGCTTAAGTCATTTATCGTGAGATCAAAATATGATTTATTGATATCCGGCAATCCCCTGATAACGGCTGACGCTTTGATATGCGTTTTACTTAACCCTCTCACCTCAAGTTCGGGGATACGAAGATTGTTTACCTTGCCGATAACCCGTCCGTCGATCCTGAATACCGCATCAGGTGAATGTTTAAACGGCTCCATCGACGACATAGCGGGCATAAGTAGCAGCACATCTTTTAATCCGAGGCGACTGCCGTTAAGGTCGGCATTCACATACAACTTACCCGGATCTGTGCTTAAGGATTCGATAGAAGGGTAGCTCACCTGCAATTGTTTCTGCAATACCGTCTGCGGTGTTTCCAGGTACAGGTCGTTCAAATAGGAACTTTTCGGTCCGTATAAAAAGCTTGTATGAAATTTATTGACCCGCAGCCCGCTTTTTTCGGCAAAGGTAAGGGTGTTTATCCGGCCGGATATCGAATCAGGATTATAGGCCAGGTTCTCCATATCCACTTCAAGGCCGCGTATATGCATGTGCCCGAAATCGAGACCTTTGGCTACCGGGGCTGTTGCGTTATTGTCATACTTAATATCATCATTGGCAAAACTGATCTTAGCAATGGTAGCGCGCCAGCCTTTATCGCTTTTTGGCGACGCGACGAGTGTATCCAGTTTCTTTACCGCTTTAACAACCGCTTTTTTGACCGACTCAGGTTTGGCAAATGTGATCCCGGCTTTGGTGTCGTTAAGTTCGATAGTTTTTATGCCGACGTTTTGATTCTTCAGATCGATCTTATCCATTACCACCAACAACTTACCCAGGTCCACCAGCGAAGACATCTGGTTGCTTTGGTAATTCACCTTGATCTTTGAAATGTCGATAGTACCGAGGTCCAAAGTCATATTGATCGGTTTGGTGGCTGTATCAGGTGCCGTTACGGGCGTGGCTTTACCTTTCGGCGATTTTTGAATAATGTGTGCATCCACTCCTGAAAGGTTTATCTTCGGGATAGTGAACTTCATTTTGTCCATATCAAAATCTTTGATCCTGGTGTCGAAATGGCCGAGCAGGAATTTGATATCATTGCCCGTGATAGCGTCTTTGTAGGCGATGTTGATCTTGTCGAGTATGATCTTATCGACAGAAAATTTCATTGACGAGGATGTATCGGCCGGGGTTACAGGTTTTCTCTGCTCACCCGCAAAAGCTTTGATAATGTAGTCGAAATTAAAAACACTATCGGGCCCGCGGTTCACATTCATCGTGATACCATCAAGATTTATTTCGTTTACCTCTACCTGGTGGTGCAGCAGCTTAAGCATACTGACATCCACCTTCAGGTTGTCTCCGGCAATCAGGGTGTCTTTTTTCTGGTCCTCGAAATATACACCCTGCAGCACAATCAGTTTAGGCAGGCCCAATGAGATGTGCCCGATCGCTACTTTGGTGTGTATCTTTCCTTCGATAAAGGCAACTGCTTTGTTCTTGAGGTAATTCTGGACGGAGGGGATCTGGATCAAAATGATGACAAGCAGGACTAGGAAAAGAACACTTCCAATTATCCAGAGTATGGTTTTAAGGGCTATGCGTCCGATCCGTCTCAATTTTGTGAATTTTGAAAGTTGTAAAAATATCCATTCGTTTAGTGAATGCTTTTAGTACATCAACCGTAAAATGAATAACTTGTTTTTCGGGAATTCGGGTAAAAAGAATAGTAAGTGAGCTACTACATCAGAATTTCTTAAAGATGGGTTTAACAGGCATACGAAGAAGCAGCCAACAACGCAGCTTTGCAGCCGGCAAAGCTGGCCTGCGAGCTCAGCACGTCCATGTTTTGTGCCCTGGTGGTGCGCGGCAGCAAGTCGAGGCTAAACACTGCATTTCTCTGCTGTTTCCAGCTATTTATCCCGTCAAGGTGATACAAAGGCTGGCAAACGCCAATAACTGCCTTGTTTTTTGTCGAGAGAAGACAAATCGTCCGCGTGGATACTCAACAGCATATCTGCTCCCTTCAAAATTTCACTCCCCGATCTTATTTCCGCGCCGCTCATTCTGTAGTCTTCGTCAACACAAAACGCCTTAAGTCCGGCGTCCTTTTCAACCCAAACAGCGTGCGCCGATTTCGTTAAAACGGACACCTCTCCGGCAAGTAAGGATACTCCCGACTCAAAAGAGAGCTCTTTTAAATATCGATTATTATAGTAAATTTATTAGATGTATTACCTGGAAAGCGCGGGGGGGATTCTCATATACTTTCCCTTGTTATATGTATACGCAAGTTATGCCAATTTGTGTTACCACCGGCATCGTTTCGGCTACTTAATGGATTAGTGGTAATTTTATGCATTTTTTCTATAGCGGTAAGAATTTATACATGCATTGAAGGAATCGTTCACGCTGTATTTGCCCCTGCCGAAAGTATTGATTTACATTTTCATTCCACCCATTCCATTGTCGTTCCCATTTTTAAATATTGCTTCACTGTTCAGTAAATAAGCGTTATTGGTTACTACAATATCACCATGATTTAAGCCGGAAAGAACGGGCACGTAATTTGAGTTGCCGGTCCCGGTTTTAACCATTTTTGACGAAAAGCTACCGTCTGCATTCTTAACCCATACCTTGCTGCCTTTACCATCCGTCAGGATTGCGGAAGCAGGCACAGCCAAAGAACGGTTGCTGTTGCCTCCGATCGAGATATAGGCCAGCATACCGGGCCGTATCGTCCCTTGCGGATTGGAAATGCTGATCCTAATCAGGTCTACCTTAGAAGCATCCGATAATTCAGGATTAACAAATTCTATTTTTCCCGGGATAACCTTCCCATTCAGATCAGGAAAAGAAACGTTCACCAAAGCATTTTCCTGGCAGTTCCCGGCTTCACCGGCGTATAGCTGCGCCTCTATCCATAAATTATCGAGTGCCTGTGTTTTTAATATCATCATGCCCTCGGTTACGTAATCGCCTTCATGAACCGAAATACCGCTAACTGTTCCGCCAACTTTACTTAATATGGTTGTCGTGGCTGAAACTTTCCCTGAAGTAGCCAGGGTTTTGATCTGAATGGCTGATAAGCCCCATAATTGCAACTTATTCTCCGCAGCGTGGATCAGTTGCCCGTAATCCACATCCGGATTATGTAACACTTTTTGTTGCTGGATGGCCAGAAGGTATTCCTTTTCAGCTTCCTGTAAATCTTCGCTATAAATCGAATAAACGGGTTGCCCTGCAGTTATTTTTTCACCAACCGTCCTCACGAATAACTGCTGTACCCGGCCGGCCACTCTTGCACTCAACTCGGCTGTTGTATTTTCGTTGGCGGTAACCGTGCCGGTCAGTGTTTTTTCCAGCCCGGTATTTTCTTCCCGCACGGTATCCGTTTGGATGCCGGATAGCTGCAATTGCGTTGCCGTCAGGCTTATTTTATCGGAACTTCCGTTGCCGGCACCTGTTAGTTCTACCTTAATCAGTTTCATCCCGCAAACGGGGCAATTACCCGGATGCTTCTGGTGTACCTCCGGGTGCATGGAACAGGTATAATAGGCTTTGCTTTGCTGTTGGGCTATCTGTTGTGGTTTTGGCTTGCAGGCGGCCAAAAAAAATAAGAGCAATACTACTATTTTCAATTTATTCATGGCTTTGTGTCTTAATAAAACTTTCGCTGTCTGTTAAATATTGGGCGTTCGATGCCAGGCTATCCGTAACAGCCAGGCCCCTGGTGATCTGTATCTCAGAGTCATTTACTAACCCTGCACTAACCTGGTGGGCCTGGTAAGCAGCACCCTTTTTCAGCCAGACAATTTGTGTTCGGCCCAAATTGACCAACGCAGCCCTGGGTATCCATAAACCACTTGTTTGCCCGGTTTTTATTTCGGCTTTGACCAGACTGTTTGCTTTCAGCTCATGGTTCATATTATCCAGGTAAACCCGGATGCTCGTTGACTTATCACCTTGCTGTAAAATAGGTTCAATAAAATTTACCTTCCCAATAAGATTTTTGCCCGGCAGGTCAGGCAGTGAAATTTTAACCGACTGGTTTAATCTCACTGCTGCTACATCGGCAGGGTCAATTTTGATAACGGCCCATAGCCTGTGGGGATTAACCACATTAAACAGCGTTTGGCCTTTTTCGACATACATGCCTTCTTTGACCGCCAGGGGCAGGTTGTTGTAGAAACCAGAGGGCATTGCTGTTACAGCGGCACCTGGCATTTGGCTATGCGCCACGTCATGAACGTGCCCCTCGTAAGGGCTGTAAACCGGCAGGCTAAAAAAGGCTTTTCCTGTTTTGATAACCTGTTCAATTTGTGCGGAAGTCATGCCTAATAGCAATAATTTTTGTTTGGCTGCATGGGTCAATGCTGCTTCCTCCGGTGAGTTTTTGCTGATGTATAACAAATCCTGCTGGGCAGTCACCATCTCCTGGCTATAGATATCAAAGATGCGCTGCCCCCGATGTATATCCTGGAAGGCATATTTAATGTATAGCTTTTCAATACGCCCGGAAAAACGGGAAGCAATATTGTTAAATGTCCGTGTATCAAAATCCAGATAGCCGTCTGCTAAGATGGTGGTTTGGACTTCCTTTTGTGTAGGAGTAATGGCCCTGACTGTGGAAACAACGGATGAATTGACCGGTTGTAAAACGGTATTCAAACTTATGCCGGCGCCTTCACTGGCTTGTCCAGACTTTTTCACCAGCGTCATGCCACAGATCGGGCAGCCGCCCGGGTGGTCTTCCAATATCTGCGGGTGCATCGGGCAGGTATATTGTACTTCGCTTTTTGGCTGGGCACTGAATGCTGGGGGTTGCGGACGGGAACAGGCGCCGATAGCTACGGCTATTGCCAGCATGCTGATTTTAATTGCTTTCATTTTCCTTTTCATAAGCTACCTGTAAGATTAATACTTCCTGCAAAAGGTCCAAAGCGGTCATTCTTGCCGCTTGTAAATCATTGATGCTGTTTAATACCGACGGCAGATCGCCCGTATTCTGATCATACGCCAATAAGGCTGTTTTATAACTATTCTGCAAAGCCGGGATGATATGTTGATCGTAGTTATTCAATTGCCTTTTCTTACTGCCCATGGCCGTTCTCAATGAGGCAAGCTGCCCTTGCGCCTGGTTCAATATATCCCGCTTTTGCTGTTGCAACTCTTCCACTTCATAGCGGATACCCTTGATATTGGCCTTATATTCCTTTGAGGCCCAGGGTACAATGGGGATAGTGACAGAGGCCATGAGTATATATTGATTGGAATTACCGCCATAGGTAAACATATGCCCGGCCTGCAGGCCAAAATCAGGCTTACGCTTACTGTATTCCATTTGTGCATTCAATTGCTGCAGATCAATGTTCCGGCTGATGGCTTTAATATCGCTTCGTGCGCTTGCAAGGTCGGCCGTATCGGTTACCTTTAGTTCATAGTCCTTTAAATCAATATTGGTATCAATAGTAAAAGCTATTTGCTGATCCCTATCCATCAGCGTATTCAACAGGATATTCTTTTGGCTGATCTCGTTGTTGAGTTGCTCCCGGGTATTATCCAGTTCAAACAGCGCAGCCCTGGCTTTATAAATATTAGGCAGTCTTTCCTTATTATAGGTCAGCCGGATGTTCGCGTCCTTGAGGACGTATTCCAGTAAATCTTGTGTATGCTGTAACAAGGTTAGTTTCTTTTCCAATACCACCCGTTCATAATAGTACTGCCTGGCCTGGGCAAACAATTGATTTTTTAGATAGTTTTTATCGGCTGCTGTCACTTTGGACAGGCCTTTCATGTACGCTTCTTTTGCCCTTAACTTGGCCGGGTTGGTGAACATTTGCTCTGCCTGTATCATAAAAGAACCCATGTTAGGGTCCGGTCTGTACGGCGTCATATACTGACCGGCGGCGATTCTTGGGGCATCCAGGCTTTTGGCGCCGGTTGAGTAAGCA
The DNA here is from genome assembly GCF_007971025.1 of Mucilaginibacter ginsenosidivorans. Lineage (NCBI taxonomy): Bacteria > Pseudomonadati > Bacteroidota > Sphingobacteriia > Sphingobacteriales > Sphingobacteriaceae > Mucilaginibacter > Mucilaginibacter ginsenosidivorans. Next base: position 1,185,940 of record NZ_CP042436.1, read on the forward strand.
TCCTGTGCTTTGGCTTTCGCATCAAAGGCCTGCAAGGCCGGATTGTTCGCTATCCGGGCGATAACACTGTCTAAGGACAGTCGCTGTGCCCTGGCGAAATTTGCCAGGCATAACAATGCTGCCAGTATGATCTGATATTTTTTCATCATTCCTTTACCTCCAATACTTCGAGCTTTCCGTATTTCCTTAACTCGTACTCTTTCACCATCAAAAAGATAAGCGGGGTAACCAACAAAATATGGGTGGAAGAAGTTAATACCCCGCCAATCATCGGCAGCACAATTGGCAGCATTACATCGCTGCCCGTGCCAGTTGCCCATAATACCGGCACTAAACCAAACAAGGCAACGCAAACCGTCATGAGTTTTGGGCGCAAACGTTTTACAGCACCATTCATGACATAAATCCGGAGATCTTCTTTAGTAATAGTCTGCTTGCTATTGCCCTTTAAAGTAACCAATTGCTGCATGGCATCATTCAAATATATGACCATGACAATACCGGTTTCCACGGCAATACCAAATAAGGCAATAAAGCCTACAGCCACGGCAACTGATAAGTGTACCCCAAAAAAGTACACCATGTAAGCCCCGCCGATGAGGGCAAATGGAATAGAGATGAGGCTGAAAAATGCTTCTCTTATCGAATGGAAAGCGAAATAAAGGCAGGCAAAAATAATGATCAGCACAACCGGCAATATCATCTTTAGGGTATGTTCTGCCCGTATCAAATTTTCATACTGGCCGCTCCATTCGATATAATAGCCTTTTGGCAACATTTTAACCATTGCATTTAACCTGTCCTGCGCTTCTTTTACTGTACTGCCCAGGTCGCGGTCGCGGACATTAAATAACACCGTGCCTCGTAGCAACGCATTCTCCGATTGAATCATGGCCGGTCCATCGCTGATCTTAATATCGGCAACGGACGATAGCGGTATGGGGCCGTTGCCGGCTGTTTGCACCAGTGTCCGTTTAATGACCTCCAGGTTATTTCTGTAGTCCTGCGCGAAACGGACATTGACACTAAAGCGCTGCCTGCCCTCTATTGTCCTGGTCAGGTTCATACCGCCCAAAGCACTTTCCACTACTTCATTCACATCATCCACGCTTAAACCATAACGGCCTATGGCCTCCTTATTGACCTTGATATCCAAATATCTGCCGCCGGTTATAGGATCAACATACAGATCTTTTACACCCTTTACGCCCTGCAAGGCCATCTTGATCTGATTAGATAAAGCGCTGATGGTATCCAGGTTCTGGCCATAAACTTTCAGGCCCACATCGGTTCGTATACCTGTCGACAACATATTGATACGGTTGATGATCGGCTGTGTCCAGCCGTTCACTACGCCCGGTATTTGCAGCTTGGCGTTTAGTTCGTTAATAATATCTTCCTTTTTGCGCCCCTTGCGCCATTCGTCTTTAGGTTTTAATAAAATGATGGTTTCCGTCATACTAATGGGCGAATTATCGGTAGCGGTATTGGCCCGCCCTGCCTTACCTAAAACGCTTTTTACTTCGGGTACGCTTTTGATAATCTTATCCTGCACCTGCAACAACTGTTTAGCCTCCGCATTAGAAACATCCGGCTGTGTTACCGGCATAAACAGGATAGTCCCCTCGTCTAAAGGTGGCATAAACTCGCTGCCTAAGCTTAATAACAAGGGAATACTGATCAGCAGGGCTATTACATTGATGGTTAACGTTGTCTTGCGCCAGGTAACGCACCATTTCAATACAGGCCGGTAAGCTTTTTCCAAACCCCGATTCAGTGGGTTGCGGTCATCCGTCCTCAATTTCCCTTTCAGGAAAAAAGAGATCAGCACCGGCGCCAGTGTTACCGCGAGGATAGCATCAATGGCCAGAATAAATGTTTTTGTCCACGCCAGAGGCCCAAACAATTTGCCTTCCTGTCCTTCCAATAGAAACACCGGCAGAAAGGAAGCAACAATGATGAGCGTGGAAAAGAACACACCACGCCCCACCTGCTTACAGGATGCTTCTATGATTTTAATTCGTTCTGCTGTGGTCATGACTTTTCTTTTTTTTGTGCGATGGATAAGTTCCGATGCGAGTTCTCGACCATCACTATCCCGTTATCAACGATCACCCCGATGGCCAAAGCGATACCGGTTAACGACATGATATTGGAACTGATACCAAAGGCATTTAGTAAAATGAAACTTGCCGCTATTGTGATTGGAATTTGAATAATAATACTCAAAGCACTGCGAAGGCTAAACAGGAACAGGATAACTATAATGGAAACAGTGATCATCTCTTCGATCAGCGTATGCTTTACAGAATTGACCGCACTTTCAATCAATTCGCTGCGGTCATACGCTATGTTAAAACTGACACCGGGAGGTAATCCTTTTTTAATATCAGCCATCTTATCCTTTACAGCATGGATCACCCTGTCGGCATTTTCGCCATAACGCATCACAACAATCCCCCCAACAGCTTCGCCGTCGCCGTTCCGGTCAAATATTCCCAGGCGTTCATCGCCGCCCATCTGTACGGTGGCCACATCTTTAATTTTTACCGGGATGGTGTTTATCGCCCCGATAGGGATTTGTTCGACATCGCCTAAGCTTTTGATATAACCCAGACCGCGGACAATATATCCCGTGCCGTTCATTTCAAACTTGCGTCCGCCAACATCGTTGTTATTGCTTTTTACCGCTTTGAGCACCTGCCCTAAGGGGATGTTATAATAATTAAGTTTATGCGGGTCAATAGTCACCTGGTATTGCTTTTCAAAGCCACCGAAAGAGGCTACTTCGCTGACACCGGGAACGGTTTGCAGGCTTAATTTTACATACCAGTCCTGTAACGCCCTTTGCTCACCCAGGTTCATACCTTTGGCATTAAGCGTATACCACAGCACATGGCCAACACCCGTGCCATCCGGCCCCAATGTGGGTGTAATCCCTTCGGGCAGCAAACGCTGCGCATAATTGAGCCTTTCCAGCACCCGGCTTCGCGCCCAGTAAACGTCTGCTTTGTCGTCGAAAACGATATACACAAAACTCATCCCGAACATGGAGGTCGCACGGATGGCTTTTACCTTTGGGATACCCTGGAGGTTGCTCACCAGCGGATAGGTCACCTGGTCTTCCATAATCTGCGGGCTGCGTCCCTGCCATTCGGTAAATACGATCACCTGGTTGTCTGACAGGTCGGGTATGGCATCGATCGGGTTTATACTGACCGAATAAGCTCCCCAAGCGAAAAGACCGATCGCGGTCAGCATAACAATATACCGGTTTTTCAATGACAAGGAAATCAGATAGTTGATCATGGCTTTGCTTTTTTTTCTACAAGGGTCATGCCGCATTTATGGCATTTCCCGGGTTTATCGGCAATTACTTCCGGGTGCATGGTACAAGTGTATTCCACTTTGCGTGTGCCCAAAGTTTTGGTGGTATCAGTTGCGGTGCCGCGGTTGACGGGTCGCTGCTGATCGCAGGCCGTTAAAAATAACAGGCCACAAATAGCAACAGTAGATGCCCAACAGGTTGCTTTTTTCATGTGCTGGTTGTTTCAAATAAATAGCATAAGGCAAGCCCTATACGTAATAACTAAAATAGTCGTGGATTAAAAGAAATGGGGGTGGCCGCATACAGGACGCAAGGGCCATTGCAACCCTCAGATCAGGTAAGTACAGTTGAGCGTATAAAATGGAATATCCGGGTGTACTGGTGGCGAGTTTGCACCGTAACGGGTGTTTGTGGATTGCTCTTTAAAAGGATTAACAGAAGCCCAGTGGATGATAGTGGGTAATAATGCCGGAGCGGGCGAACTAAACTCGAAGGCAGCCGTATTCACATGACTGTCTTTTACTTTGAAACTTTGCTTTTCGTGCTTGCAGCAATTATTCTTTTTTGCGGACGCTTCACCGGCGTTATCTGCCGCCCCATAGATTAGTGTAACAGAGGCGAGCTTGCCGCAGCAATAAAAACGGTTAACCCCGATACCCACCAGGGATAAAAGGTAAACTGCCGTTAATAAAATGAGGGCGGTCCGTTTCACGAATCAAAAATACTAAATTTATATGTGTTGCTAAAGTACCGTTAATACCTGAGACCGCTTTTATATAATTCCGTTAAAAATTTACATTCTATTGCAGTTGTCAACTTTCAGATTTTATAAATCGCTTTTTTGGAGATGCTGAACTTGGTGGCGTTAAAATAGGTCTATTTTAATAGCAGAAAATTAAATGGGCGCTGTTAAGAGGAGGAGTGAACCATAAAACATAAAAGCCTCAAAATCTAATGATTTCAGGCTTTTAACTTTCCGGGTAGCAGGAGGGCTTTTGAACTATGGCGTGAGCGTGGATGCTGAGAATCTGAATTGTTTAGTGTGGACGCTTAAACGGGCGGGGTTACTTCACTTGTGCAAGCTTATATTCTTTTTTAACTGCTTTTACCAAATCGGTCGCTGTTTCATCCAGTCCTTCGTAGTATTCGCCATTTTTAAAATGGGGTGTGATGTCATGTTTGATGATATTCCGGCATATCGCATTAGTAACGGTTTTTTGAATAGTTATACCCGTTATAACGGCCGCTTTGCCATCATCCATAGCAATTAACACCAGAAGATCATTGTCTGTGTCTTTGTTTCCTTCAGACCAGCTTAGGAGCAGTTTTCGTCCAAACGTCAGGATGTCGCTGTTGCCCACCGTTTTGATGATGATCACATCAATCCGCCCATTATGGGGGATATCAAGGGCCTTTAACCTGGCTGTAAGTTTGATTTTGGCGGTGTCGGATAATGTATTGGTATAATCGCCTATATAGCTGGGCGGCCGTGGCATATTTTGAGCCTTTAAAAAGAAAGGCAACAAGATAAGGCAAAACAGGATGACTTTTTTCATTGCATAAATATAGCAAAGTTTGTAGTCTCACCTTAGGCCCCCCTCTACGGGAGAGGGGCTTTTTTTTAACTGTCACGTCGTGAAAAAAAGTTGACTAATAAAAAGTCAACAAAATGAGTTACAAGGTAATTAAAGTAAAAGAGACAGCCTCGCAAGCCAAGTATAGCGAGGCATTCAAAAGAGCTGTGGTATTTGAGTATGAACGAGGGCTGCTCAACAAAGACCAGATTCAACTAAAGTACGGCATTAAAGGTAACTCCAGGGTATTGACCTGGTGCCGCAAGTATGGTAAATTGCACTATCCCAAAGCAGGTTCTTTGGGCCGTCCGATGAAAGATCCTCAGAAACAACGTATAAAAGACCTGGAGAAGCAATTAGCCGATGCCAAACTGAAGCTGGTTGCTTATGAAACGCTGATCGGGATCGCCGAACAGGCAGAAGGGATCAGTATCCTAAAAAAAGACGAAGCCAAACGATCCGGGAGCTTGCCAGAACCTACCCAAGAAAAGTAAGTATGTTCTGTGAGTTGTTTGGCTATAGCAAACAAGCTTACTATAAACAACAAGTCCATCATTATCTGACAGTCTGCAAAAAACAACAGGTAAAGTCGGTGGTATTGGATATACGCAGGCAGATGCCCAGGTTGGGTACGCGCAAGCTGTATCACTTGATAAAAAACGAAATAAGCATGGGCAGAGATAACCTGTTTAATCTGCTAAGAACAGAAGGGTTGCTGATTTATAAGAAAAAACGATATACGGTCACCACCAATTCAAAGCATTGGATGAGAAAATACCCGAACTTAATTAAGAGTGCAGAGCTTATCCGGCCTGAACAGGTATGGGTAGCTGACATTACTTACATTGATACAGCAGCAGACGGAAATGCTTATCTGCACCTGATCACTGATGCTTATTCCAAGCAAATCATGGGTTATGAATTATGTAGTAATATGGAAGCAGCATCTACTTTAAAAGCTTTGCAAATGGCAATAAAAAATAGAAAATATAAAGATGAACCGCTTATTCATCATTCAGACAGAGGACTGCAATACTGTAGTAAACTTTACACGGATTATCTTAAAGAGCATGGTATCAATATCAGTATGACCGAAAACGGTGATCCTTACGAAAATGCGATTGCTGAAAGAGTAAACGGCATTCTAAAAGATGAGTTTGGCTTGGCAGAGCAACTTAATAACATTGCAGAAGCATTGCAGCAAACCAGGCAGAGCATTACCAGATACAATACCATCCGGCCACACTTAAGCTGTTACATGCTTACCCCTGTGCAAATGCATCAACAAAAAGAGATCAAAATAAAATCCTACAACAAAAAAGCTCAAACATCTTTGGTGGATGTTTGAGCTTTTTTATCAATGTTTGTCCAATCAAAAATAGTCAACCTATTTTAGGACTACTCAATCTTATGTTATTCTATGCACTCTGCGTTGCAAACTGTCCCGGGTGGTAATCGCCTGCGGGGGTGCGGAAGGCGACGTTGATGCGGTTGAAGCAGTTGATGCCAAGCACAGCAAAGGTAAGGTCGACCAGTTCCTGTTCAGTAAACTGGCTGTTGGCCTGCTGATAAACGTCGTCGGGTACATTTTTATCCGTCAATTTGGTAACAGCCTCGGCCCAGGCGAGTGCGGCACGCTCGCGCAGGGTATAAAACGGCGCTTCACGCCATGCATCGAGCATGTATATGCGCTGCTCGGTCTCCCCGCCCGCCCGCAGGTCTTTCGAGTGCATATCCAGGCAAAAAGCGCAGCCGTTGATCTGCGATACCCTGTATTCGATCAGATGTAAAAGCTGCGGATCAAGGTCCGATCTTCTTAAATAACTGCCAAATCCAAATAACACTTTCATTGCGTTTTGTCCCTTGTTAAAAAAACTAATTCTCTGTTCCATTTTATTCTGTATTTGATTTATACCCTAATGACGACCGGGCAGTGCAGGATTGGACACCGGGCAGAATTTATTCTGAAAGGTTGGCTTTAGTACCGGCAAGATCTTTGAAACGGTTGCAAGTTTACAAGAGGTCGATCTTTCGCCGGATGGCTTCTTTGTCAGGGGTGTTTTTGGTGATCGAAAGGGCTTTCAGTAGGTTTTTACGGGCCATTTCGGTGTCGATACCGGTGTATAGATCGCCCAAAAGGATAAAATAAAAGGTGTAATTTTCCAGCGTCAACTGTTCCGCCTCCATGATAGCCTGTTCCTTACCCCTGGTTTTTGAAAGGGCATAAGTGCGGTTGAGGGCCGCCACCGGCGAATACTCGATAGCAAGTAATTGGTTATAGAGTTGCAAAACGCTTTCCCACTTTTCAATCGAATCGGTCTTTTGAGTGTTCCAGTAGGCAATACCGGCTTCGAGGTGGTATTTGGAAAGCGTGTCGCCGCTGGCTGCGCAATGGAAGAAATAACTGCCCCGACTAATAAGGTCGGTGTCCCAAAGGCTGGTATCCTGGTCGTCGTAAAGAACAAGTTCGCGATTCTTGCCGGTCCGCGCTTCGAATCGCGAAGCGTGAAAGAGCATCAGGGCCAGCAGGGCGTTTACAGTGGGTTTATTGGTTTCCCTGTTGTCGATCAGCATATAACAAAGGCGTATGGCCTCGAAGCAAAGTTCTTTGCGCAACACCTGGTTTTGGCTGACGGAATAATAGCCCTCATTAAAAAGCAGATAGATGGTACGCAGCACGGGGTCGAGTCTTTCATCCAATTCAGCAGCGCCGGGCAGTTCTATCCTTACCTTTCCTCCGCGGAGTTTTTCCTTCGCACGGAACAGGCGTTTGTTGATCGTGTCCTTATTACTGAGGAAGGCAGCGGCAATCTCGTCGATACCAAAACCGCAGAGTATACGAAGAGACAGGCCGATCTGAGCCTCCGCAGGGATAGATGGGTGACAAATGGCGAACATCATTTGCAATTGGCTGTCATTAATGTTCTGGGGCGAAAGGTCGATGTCCTGTTCGTACAATCCGGAAGAGGTATGGATAAGTTCGGGCCCCACTTTTTCGTTAAAGACCGTTTCGCGCTGCAAGTGGTTTCTGGCCTTGTTTTTGGCCACATTATACAGCCAGGCTACCGGGTTAGGCGGAATGCCGCGCATGGGCCAGGTTTGCGCAGCGGTAACGAAAGTATCGGCGGCAATATCTTCGGCAGTTTCTATCTGGTCGAACCCAAAGCGTTTGCAGAGCACCGCAACTATCTTTCGGTATTCTGTCCTAAAAAGGTGTATTATAAGTTCCGGTTGTTCCATTGCCGTAAAAAACGTCCGTGAACTTTGTGTCTCCCTTGCATTCTCTGTGGTTAATCTTTCGGGGCAATTAACCACAGAGGACACAAAGTTTTTCACAGAGGAGCACAGACCTGGTTCTAATGAGTGCCGTCATTTTTTGCTATCCTGCGCACTTCCATTGTATTGCCTTCGCCCTGCAAAACCGGGCAGCCTTTGGCAAATTCGATAGCTTCTTCAACCGAGTCGGCTTTGACAACGATCAGGCCGCCGATGGTCTCCTTGATCTCGCCGAAAGGCCCGTCGGTAACAACGCCACCGTGTCCCACCACTTTAGCCCCGTCAAACAGCAGCCCGGTGCCGCTTACAAATTTGTTTTTGGCTGCTATATCACCAATCCAGTCCATCGTCTGCTTCATCCAGATCTGCATTTGCTCGGGCGAAGCGATCTTCGTCCCGTCCTCGTGCCTCATAATTAATGCGTATTCGTCCATTTTGGTAAATTTTTGATCCATCTTGCGATGGACAGGTTAATAAATATATGAATTATACCAGCATAACAAGTGAAATGATGGCAATTGGACACACCGGAAAAAAAGATTATCAGGGTACTGTATCGCGACTGCTATTGTGAACGTATTAACTTTAAAGTCATTGAATTATGAAAAAGTTCCTTGTCGTTCTGGCAGCTTCCGCTATGTTATGGAGCGCCTGTAAAAATACCCCAGCCAGCAGTAAATGCGGCATATGCCCGGCTATAGCCATAGTTGCACCTACTATTGGTGTGCGCATTGTTGATAAAACCAGCGGCGTCGACCTTTTCCTGTCGCCGGGATCACCCTACAAATCTGATGATCTTAAAGTGAGCAGCTCTGCAGACGGTTCAAATGTTTCTTTCTCTGTAGATAGCACGGATAAGGCAAAGCGTTTCGTACGGATCATAGCCACCTCAACGCAGACTTTTAAACTGACACTCGGCAGCCTGGCTGCCGATAGTATACGGGTGACTTTGAAACTTGATTCGCCCAAATGCTGCTCTATACCTAAAATACATGAGGTTGTTCTTAATAATGCGGTTGTGTGCAGCGCATGCGGCTACAATCCCCTGGTAGTGATAAAAAAATAATTGCGTCCAAAAAACACAATGAGTTTATTGAATTACTTGTAACATACATGTTACATTATTATATTTGCTGTACATGAGGCTGTCGTTCTGACAAGCCTACTGTGATAAGGTTTAGGTTTAAACCCCCAAGCAGCGAGTGCAAGGGGGTTTTATATTGCAGGACGAGCTTATATTCCTATTTTTGCGCCGTGGCCGCTCCGAAAAGAACCCCTGCAAAAAAGCCTTCACCGGCGCGTAAACCGGCGGCGCGTAAGAAGAAAAAGAAGGGCTGGCCCATACAACTCAAATTAACTATTGCCGGTATCGCCCTGGTATTGTTGTCACCATTTTATTACGGGTATGTTCTGCGGGGATTTAGCTCGGCATGGCGTTGGGTAAGGGATATCGGCGGCAACCCGCATTACCGTACCTACCGCAGTTTCAATATCCGTATACCCGACAAATATGCTATTCACGGTATTGATGTTTCCTATGCGCAGGGAAAAATAGACTGGCAGAAAGTAAAGGCGATGGAGGAAGATAGTGTGCATATCACTTTTGCCTATATCAAAGCCACTGAAGGTATCCTGTCCGTCGATCCCTATTTTCAGCGCAACTGGCGCGAGGCCGCCAAAGCCGGGATAGTTTGCGGCGCTTACCACTATTTTAAGCCATCCAAAAGCGGGTCGTGGCAGGCGAGGTTTTTTTTGCAGACCGTGAAGGTGGAAAAAGGCGACTTACCCATGGTAGTTGATGTGGAAGAACTGAACCACATGACTCCTGATAAAATGCGCCTGCAACTAAAGGAGTTCTTAACGTCCGTCGAGAAGAAAACCGGTATAAAACCCATCATCTATTCAGGCTCCAGTTTCTACCAGGATTACTTGCTGGGTTTCTTTGACGATTATCCACTATGGGTGGCTAATTACGATCAGCCCGAAATGAAATCGATCGGCAGCAAGCGATGGCTGATATGGCAGCATTCGGATAAAGCCACCATAACCGGCATTGGCCACGTGGTGGACTTTGACGCTTTTAGTGGCGATAGCCTGTCGTTCCAGCAATTACTGATCAAATAGTTTTTTTGCAAACCCGACTGTTTAAAGGCCCTTTGTGCGGGCGGGTTTTTGTTGCGATAGTAAGAGCAGGCGGAAGGCCGGTAAAACTATTCGGTTGTTTCTTCCTGTGCCGGCTTTTTCCTTTTCAGCTCAATGAAATTGACTATGGGCCTGCTGGACGAAAGCAAAACAAAGCCCGCAGAAAATTTGACAAAATAGAATATCATCCATACAGTTTCCGGGTTCTGCTTCAGGTCGGCACCTGTCCGGTTAAACCGGATGAAAACGAAAACTTGTTTACAAAGCAGCGGCAAACTGTCGGCAATCATTACGCCGCCAATAACGATAACTGCTATCCTTAAAACAGTTGAACGGTGAATACTGAACTCGAACTTCTCTTCTGAAAAGTTTTGATCTAACTGAAGTTTATCGATTATCCATTCTGTTTTGAAAATACAGTAATACATCACAGCAAGATGAAACGAAACAGAAAATACCAGGAAAAACCCCATTGTCAATATATCGTCCGCACTGCCGTAGCCAAATTGAGATTTAAAGGAAAATAGAGCGGTAATGGTTTGTGGAATAGATACTACGGCCCCGAGTAAGAGGTAAAATCCGATGATCTTAATAATAATCGCAAACAGGGATCTTGGCGTCATGTGATTTTAGGTTTACTAAATATAAACCTATTATTCCGGATTTGGAAATTGTAGTACAATGTTCGGGTCGGGAATATTTTTCACCCATTTCTCTTTTTCTGAAAATTTAGCAACACCAGGATAATCGCCCGCGCAATCTTCTATATTAAACATCAGCTGAAAATGCAGATGCGGCGGCCAATGGCCGTTGTCTTCCTGGTTGCCAAAAGCGCCAAGCTGTTGCCCTTTTTCTATTTTCATGCCAGCGTGTAAACCCGCCAGGTCCTTCCGGCTAAGGTGTCCGTAAAGCGAGTACAATTCGAGCCCGTCAAGGTTATGCTGTAAAATGATGGTTGGACCGTAGTCGCCGTGATTATTATTATCCCGGAAACTGTGGATATGACCTGCTAACGGCGCGTAAACCAGCGTTCCTGCACCGGCCCATATATCTACACCCAGGTGCAGGCGGCGCGGTTCGTCTTCAGTATTAAAATGCACACTGCGGGCGTAAATGGTCCTGTGCTCCATATAACCGCCTACGCCGTAGCGGCAATTATTTCCAACCAGTTTCTTTTCCACCCAGGCACTGAAACGGTTCGTATCTTCAATGTCTTCCGCCGTTAATCCGGTATTTGCAGCTGTGAAGTCGAATGGGTACAGCAGGTCGGTTTCTGCATTGTAGTCCACCACTTTGCCGACTTCTGTTGGATGGGATTTGATATAGTTTGCAAGCAGGATATGCTTATTCATCCAGGTCTGATTGAAAAGATGAGCCGGCATTACATCTTTCGTCATCGGCTATTCGCTGTCCGGCTGCCGCTCTTCCTTGCTTATTTTGTCGAATATCTTATCCATACGCTCTACATAGTCGCTGGTGTCGTCCACAAAAAACTCAAGCTGCGGAATTATTCTTACCTGGTCTTTAATGCGGGCGCCAAGTTTGTAGCGTATTTCAGAGGCGTGCGCTTTGATGGTATTCAAGGCCAGTTGGTTATTGGTATTGTTAAAAAAACTCAGGAACACCCTTGCAATGGCCAGATCGGGGGTTACCCGCACCTTTGTAATGGTGATCATGGTATTAGGCAAAAGATTCATCCCCTCGCGCTGAAATATAGCGGCCAGGTCCTCTTGTATTACTCCCGCGAATTTTTGCTGACGTTTCGATTCCATGTTTTTATAAGCTGAAAGGTAAAAGCATAAAGCTAAAAGCTATATGCCGGAATTTTGTTTGTATTTGAAAGAGCTTTCTGCTTTGATCTTTTTGCTTTAAGCCTCAAGCCCAAAATTACAATTCTTCTTTGATCTCTCCGAGCCTTTTGATACTTAAACGTGCGCTTATACCTGACGCGATGGTCGAGATGCCGCCTACGGTCAGAAAGACTAAAAGAAAGTCCGTAACCTTCAATGCAACCGGGTAGGCGTCGATGGCAGACATTTCTTCGCCGAACCTGATGAAGCCAAATTGTTCCTGCAAAAGGCAGAATATCAGTCCAACCAGCATCCCCGCAATGCAGCCGATAAAAGAGATCATCATCCCTTCGGAAAAAAAGATGCCCTGTATCAGTCGGCTATTCGCACCAAGACTGGTTAAAATGGCGATGTCCTTTTGCTTGTCAATAACCAGCATGGTTAACGATCCGATGATGTTAAATATAGCTATGACAAGCACAAAGGTGAGTATCACGAAAATAAACCACCGCTCGTAGTTCAGTGTTTTATAAAGTTCTGCATTTTGTTCGTAACGATCCTTTATCGTGAACATCGTGCTGAGTTTATCTGAAAGGTCGTCTTTTATCAATTTAAGATCAGTGCCTTTTTTGTAGTTGAGGGCAATTGCTGAAATGTTCTTAGGCTCATTCAGCAGGTCGCGCATAAAATCGATATGCGTAATGATGAGGTTATTAAAATCCTGTTGGATATTGAATATGCCCGATGGATAAATATACCTCACCTCGAACTCGTTGAGCTGATCGGCCGAACTGGAGGCATGCCTGTTTGGCGTGTATATCTGCAGCGGCGAAAGCTGATCGTTTATGTTGACAGATAATTTGCTCTGTACGGTAGCGCCTATTACCGCATAAAAATGGCCCTTGCTTTTGAGCGTAAAGCTTCCTTTTACGATAGTGCTGTCCAGCAGGGTGTCCTTCAAAAAATCGTCGCTGACGCCCCTTACCGTACCAATAAATTCGCCATCGGTACCATAGCGTATCAAAGCTTTTTCCTCCAGTATTTCAGTGAACGATATTAGCTTCGGATCGCGGCGCAGTGCGTTGAAATAGGGAGTATTCGGGTCGAATGTCTTCCCTTGTTTAGGAGTGATGAGCATTTCGGGCGTGAAATTGCTGTAAAGCGATAAGATCACCTTTTCGAAACCGTTGAAAACTGACAGGATAACGATGAGCGCAGCACTGCCAATAAACACGCCCAGCATGGATATACCCGAAATGATATTGATGGCATGCATCTTCTTCCTCGAAAAAAGATAACGGCGGGCTATGTAAATGGCGGTGTTCAATGCGTGTGGTGCGTTCGGCACTAAACTACAAATTTGTTGGACGTTAAACGTACAACCTAACTAAAAAACGGGTTGTTCTGCTTTTCAAACCCGATAGTGGTTTCCGGGCCATGGCCCGGGTATACGGTGCAATCACCGGGCAGGGTGAACAGTTTTTCGCGGATATTTCCGGTAAGTGTTTCAAAATTACCACCGGGAAAGTCCCAGCGCCCAATGCTGCCACGGAATAACACATCGCCGCCGACCAGGAAATTGCCAGCTTCATTATAAAAACAAAGGTGCGCAGGCGAGTGGCCGGGTGCGAATATCAGGGTTAATTCAGTATCGCCAAATGATACGCTGCCTGTTTCAGGCAAATAATGATCGGGCAGGGGCGACGGGTCGTAGCGCATACCCATTTGGGGGGCATAAGCAGGTACCGACGCCAGCACCGGCGACTCGCCGATATGGAATTGCGGTTTTAACCCGTACAGATCGAAGACCAGCTTGTTACCCAGCACATGGTCGATATGGCAATGCGTATTCAGCAGCAAAACCGGCTTCAATTGGTTATTCCTGATGAAGTTCGTTACGGCATTTTGTTCCGACGCGGTATACATGCCCGGGTCGATGATGCAGCACTCGTGTGTCTCATCATACAGGATATAAGTATTTTCCTGGTAGGGGTTATTAACAAACGATCTTAGTTTCGTCATGACTGTTTCTTAAAGTGGCACGGCAATTCGAAACCAGAGTTTATTCCCCTTTCCACCGAAAAGTTTTCAGCATGGTATCAATGTCCTTTTTTACAAACTTTAGCACAGGTTGTATCGAGTCCTGGCGCGGTTCGTTGTTGAAATATAGGGCGCCGCGCAGGTAGTTTTTAGTGCTGTCGGTAATGTAAAACTGTAGTGACGATGCAGCATTTCCCTCGATGGTATAATAAATCCCATAAATCTTCCGGGCCGAATTGTGGATGATCCCCTGGTCGATAGAGGTGGCTTTAACTGTATGCTTAAAGGCAAAAGTGCGTGCATCCTCGGTCAGTTCGTCAAATACTTTTTTCGATGTAATGCTTTCGTAACTCAGGTGCAGTGTACCGTTGAACTGCGGAAATTGCATGTTCAGCAGGTATTTCATGTTCACCAGCTTGCTGTCATTCCGCTGCGGGTGCATATCCTTTTCGATAAAGGCATATTTCGGATAAATAAAGGTAAACGGATAAACGGTATCAAACTGACGATATGATTTCTGCGGGAAGACTATACGGAAATATCCCCGGGGCTTAGGCGAGTAGTCCGGATTGCTGCCGCACGCGGCAAGCAAAAGCAAGGCCATGGCCGGCACAATTATTTTTCTCATGGATGCTTGTCTTTTGAGTTCCATATTTCCCACGACTTTTCAGCCTGCAACACCAGCATTTCGTAACCGTTCTTGGTTGTTGCACACTTTTCAGCGCCTTTTTTCAAAAATAGGGTTTGTTCCGGATTATAGATCAGGTCGTACAGTAAATGGTCGTCCGTGATAGCCTCGTAAGGTATCGGCGGGCATTCATCCACGTTCGGCGACATTCCGACAGGCGTCGTATTGATAATCAGTAAATTGTTTTTGATATGATGCGGGTTAAGTTCGCTGAACAGGATATTCCCAGGCGACGGTTTGCGGGTTACGCATTTATAGCTGATGCCCAGGTTATCCAGCACACACTTTACCGCCTTGGCGGCCCCGCCATCCCCAAGTATAAGCGCCTGGTCGTGCCGGTTTTTGAGCAGTGGCTTCAGCGATCTTTCAAAACCATAAATGTCAGTGTTATAACCCTCCAGCCTGAAATCATGCCCCTTTATCCCGATTTCGCCTGAAAACGCGGCAACAACAGGACTTTCGGCAGTAATGCTGATGCAGTTTACCGCGCCTGCGTTACGGGCGTCATGCTCTACCCAATCGAGATATTTAAGGACGTTGACCTTGTATGGTACCGTAACGTTAAGGCCGCAAAGGTCGGGATGCTCACGTAACAGCGGGATAAGCTCGCTGATGTGTTCAATGGGGTACAGCTCGTATTTGGCATCAGTAATGCCCTCGTTCTTAAACTTCTCGATAAAAAATTTTTTCGAGAATGAGTGCGAAAGCGGGAAGCCGATAAGCCCGTAATGTTTCATGCTGTAATATTAATAACAATTAAACAGAAATACGGCACCCTGCCGATTTTCAAAAAAACTATTATTTGATCTCAATTTTCGGCAGATCATACCTCGCAACCTTATTAATATCATCTATCCTCGTTTTTTTAGATTACCGAAAAAGGCAACGATATCGTCGCCATACCCGCGCTGACTTATTGCAAATAGCAGAATCCCTTTATGTCCCGAGCTGTCCGTATATCCCTTATACCGATATACGTTCCGTTCCACAGTACTAACTTTTCCGCCATTTTGTTCGCTCAAAACAAAATCTAAAATGTATTCACCCTTTCCTGCGTTTTCCATCATGTCATAATTGACCACAGGGTCATCTTTCTTACGGTCATTTAGTTCTTTTATTTTCATGCCGATAAGGGTTTTTGCCGGAGCATCGGTAATAACAAAATCGACGATCACCATTTTATTAAAGTGGTCCGCTGATTCTCCTGCGAGATATATTCCTGTTTGTAATAGATATTATTCGGGTGATAGCTCGCTGTAAGCTTGTACTGGATGTCATCAAACGCTATGGTTTCGGGAATTCTATACTAGTTTTTTGCTTCATCATAGTAGGTAAAACTTGTAAGAACTAATAATAATGATAACAGGCTTAGTGGTTTTTTCATTTGTCTATATATTATGAGGATGTAAATTACTCCTTCTTCCCAGCTATCATCATATGCGGGCTTAACGACAACAGCGACTGGTCGTTCTCTGTTAGCTGCATTAGCTCCATCATTCTTGCTTTTTTGGCAGCATCGTACCTGCTTTCGAAATAGTTTTTATCCATCCATATCAGCCCTTCCACTGCAATTGTATCAAGGTATGCAAGGCCCCCCTTTTCAAATTCTCTTTTCAGTTCGGCAGGATGGTGAAAGTATGCCGATGGCAGTATACCCGGCATGCTTGCCGGCGGGGTATGCGTACCGTATCGCAGTTCCTCTTTGCACATCTCAAATATCTCCAGGGTATGGATAAAGCCGTTCAAAAGTGCAGCAATGGTCGATGCAGAATGATTGATCGCAAACCCTAAAGCTATACCACCTGGTTTTAATACACGGCTTGCTTCGCTTATGGCCTTTATCCGCTCCGGCTCTTTTTGCAAATGGTAAAGCGGCCCGTGCAGGATGACAACGTGGGCGAAATTATCCGGCAGCTCCAGTTTTTGGGCCTCGCCTAAAATAACTTTGAAAGGTTTTTTGGCTTTCGCCGAACGTTTTTGTGCCTGCTTGATGTGCTTTTCAACCGGCTCTATCAAATACACCTCGTGCCCCAGGTTCGACAGCCATTCCGAGTAAACGCCCGGACCGCCCCCCACATCAACAACCACATTCTTTTTCGTCAGATACCTACCGATAAGTTCTTTGTTACGCTCGAACTCCAGTGGCCCCAGGCCAAGCTGCAGGCGGCCTTCTTCGGAAGTTGAGGAGTAGAAATTTTCGATATCAGGAGCGATCAGATTCGGCATAGCCGAAGATAATACATAACGATGGCTTTGAAACTGATCTTTTAGAAATAAAAGCCCCGAATTTTCATCTGGGGTTTCAGTAAAAGGAAAAGGACAAATTCCGTACTTTTCGGAAGATTTAAAATCCGCTATAAATTTTGAAAGGATCTTCCTGAATAAATACACGCTGAAGTATTTGACCGGGCATTTAGCCGCGATATGAAAGAATGATACAAATGTGGCATACCTTTCGTGCCTAAATCGATGATTATGACAATGATAAGCTAAAAAAGGTACGGGTTAGTAGCTAAACTTATATAATTCTGCGGACGCCGCATCAACATTTATCTCAAGCACATCTTTATTGCCACTAAATATTTCACTAACCGTATATTTTTTTTCAGACGGAAGCCCAAGCCTTTTAAGATCAATTGGAAATACCTTAGGTTTATCAGCGTAATTAAATACAGCCAGGTAAAAATCGTTGCCTATTTTACGGGTAAACATTTCTGCAGCACCGCTACCAGTATTACCTTCGACCGGTTCAAATGCCTTTCCATTTTTTATTATTTTAAGTATCTCCGGGTTTTGATACATTGATTTTGCTACAGCAGACCAGTGTCCATTGATTGAAAAATCGTCTCCGGTAATAAATGTCCCTGTTATAATTGCAGACAATATTCTTGCCCGGTTTGCTCCCTCCTTTTCGGTGGATAAAACCACGTGATCGGCATCAATATAATTATACAAATACGTTTGCCACCATCCGTAATTAAGGCTGTTTAAGGTGTATTTGGTATCGTTTATACTTTTAAAAGCGTCGCACGCTATCCTACGCATGTGGGCATAGCGACCAGTTGCCAAACCTGGAGATATGGCCGCATAAACCAGCATCTGGTTGCTTAACTGATCCAACAAAAATTCCATTCCCTTTCGGTAGGCCTGCATACCGGTAGTTACTGTCGTATCGTAAAAACGGGTCGACTCGATCGCTGCGTGGCCCAAAAAGTCGATCTTTATCATTTTAAAACCGCAATCGCGAAGCTTTTTTATCATAAAAGCAATGCGTTGTTTTGTACCCGGGTGCGTCGGATCAAGGGCACGGGCACCATCCAAATCGTGGTAGCCGCCGGCAACTTTTGTCCACATGTCCCCAAACTTATAGTTGCCTCCTTCGGCAAGCCTGTCGGCGCCATTTTTGTAACCCCAGTCCGTAAACGGCGCCCAGTATACGCCAGGCTGCAGCCCTTTTTTCATACAGTAGCCGGCAAATTCTTTAAGTTTTGAGAAATCTCCACTCATTCCTCCGTGCAGCATGTTGTCCCAATAGGAATCCAGATCAATAAAAGCCGTATTGCCGGTTCTGAACCCGGCCAGGCTGTCCGCGAAAAAATCAACCACTTTTAATGCCTTGTCGAGTGTTAATTTGTCCTGTATCACACCCCAGCTATTCCAGCCAACAGGTGTAGGGTTGGTCCAGTTAAATATATAGGGCGGATCGGCGATCCGGTTTGCCTTACCATATTCTTCAAGTCCATGCCTCCAATCGTCGAAACAGCCCACAAATATTAGCGCTGATTTCAATGTAGCACCACGTATGATGCCATGAGGCATTTTATCCCTGGTAATTTCCGCTGCTGTATAACCACTCCACACCTTGACCGAATCGATACCGTCTTTCGTAGATGCAGTAAGTACGCCTGTTTTCCATAATCCATGCTCAATCGAGCCCACTACGATCCCTCTCCGGCTGTCGTTATCGTAAACTGCACCAACCTCAGCACTTACATTTCGCAGCGTATCGTTAAAGGGTTTAGCGTTATAACCGATAAATGTATCGTTGTCAAAAGGAACAAAAAGGGTACGGGCGTCTCGGGGCACTGCCTTAAAGCTGCCGGAAAAAGGTGCCATATAGTTGCTTTGCAGATGGTCACCCTTTATTTCTGTTTCGATCAAAAAATATTCCCTGTTAGGATATGTGTAAAAGATGAGGTCCATTTCCGGGAGATCGGGTCCGGTTAACTTTATAATATATTTTTCGCCTTTTCCTAAACCATTACTTATAGCTGTCTCTGTGTATGTTCTTTTCTTATAATCTTTTGATGAAGTAAGCCTTTCATCAATCTTTACCTCTGCGTATACATTTGAAAAGACGGCCTCATTGTTTTTGTAAACATTCATGAGACCTGTTTTAAGATCGTATTTGATGAAGCGGGTCTTTCCAAAAGGGATACGGACCGGGCTGGCATTATTTTGGGCAACTACCGGTAAAGCGACTATAAACTGCAGTGCTGCAAAAAGCAGACTGCAGTATTTATATATGATGTGTAATGATCTCAAAGGTTTTATATGAAGATATATCATGATGCCTTCTCAGCCATTACTTCTTTCATAACGCCGTTCACCTTTACTTTAACCTTACGAGGCGACGGTGAGGTAATGCGGTAGCTGGTTATTTTACCGTTTCTCCATTCCATATCAACCGTAAAATTGCCCCGGGCCCTTAATCCTGATACCTTTCCATAAGACTTCCAGGCAGCGGGTATCGCGGGGATCAATCCTATATAACCGGCGTGGCTTTGTATCAGCATTTCGCCGATACCTGCTGTGCCGCCGAAGTTGCCGTCGATCTGGAACGGAGGTCCAGCGTCGAGCAGGTTGGGGTAAATACCCCCGCCCGAGCCGTAGTTAATATCAGTGCGAACGGTTGGTTTCATCAATTCAGTGTAAAGCTTATAAGCCCGTTCCCCATCCTCCAGCCTTGCCCAAAACAATATTTTATAAGCTATTGACCAGCCCGGCCCATCATCACCGCGCACATTGAGTGTTTTCTTAGCGGCTTCGGCCAAAGCGGGAGTCTTCTCTGGTGTGATCAACTGCGCCGGGTATAAACCATACAGGTGGGCAATGTGCCTGTGATGTGGCTCTGTTTCTTTATAATCCTCAAGCCATTCCTGTATACGGCCATCTTTTGCTATAACACCAGGCGGAGGTATCTCTTTTAATTTTAAAGTTAATTCCTTCCTGAACGCTGCATCTATGCCTAATACTTTAGATGCCGTTATCACATTTTCAAATAATTCCCTGATGATCTGGTTATCAATCGTCGCGCCCATACATATACTCGAGGTTTTGCCGTTAGGCATGTAAAACGAGTTTTCGGGCGAAGATGACGGCGAAGTTACCAGCCAGCCCGTTTTAGGGTCCTTCACCAAAATACTGTTATAAAACTGCGCCGAGCCTTTCAGTATCGGGTATATGCTTTGCAGGTATTTTTTATTGTTGGTAAAGGTGTAATGCTCCCATATATTATTACACAACCAACCCGATCCCGACTTGGATATTCCCCACGAAGCCTCCTCACCAGGCTCTGTAAAATGCCAGGGGTTAGTTATTACATGTGCTACCCACCCATCTGCGTTGTAGTAAGCTTTAGCTGTTCTTTCCCCATGCTTTATCATGCCTCTTACCAATTCAACGAGTGGCAGATTCAGCTCAGAAAGATTAGCCATCTCTAAGGGCCAATGGTTCATCTGCACATTTATATCCAGGTGGTAGTCGCCGTTCCACGGTGTTTGTATCTGGTTGGCCCACAAACCTTGCAGGTTGGGCGGCAGCAACCCCACCCTTGTGCTGCAAATGCTGAGGTATCTTCCGAACTGAAAAAACAAGGCAGCCAGACCATTGTCCGAGGAAGGGTCTTTATGAAAGGAAATAAGCCTTTTATCGGTTGTTTCTGTAGTGTTATTGGTATTACCGAGAATGATACTTACCCGATTGAACAACTTTTGATAATTGCTGATGTGATGGCGTTTTTCTGCTGCGTAAGGTGTTTTTAATGCAGTTGCGAGTATGGCCTCGGTTTTTTGTTTGAACGGCTTTTCCTTGAAGTCCGTTCCAGCTGAAATATAGATAATGGCCTCAGTTGCATCTTTTATGACAAGCGTTTGGTTTGATGCATTGATAGTGCCACCCTTCAATTTTGCCCTTACCCGCGCAATATATTGCATCCCATTGCCATCGGTGCCGTTATCCAACTGACCGCTTAGTTGCAGTTCATTGTCATTAACGGATGCCGTTCCGCGTTCGGGCCTGCTTATCGAAATAGTGCAGTTGAGCTGCCCGGGCTTATCTGCCGTAAGTTTTACAACACTTATATCATTACCAAAACTTGTAAAATACTCCCGTGTATAGGTAATGCCATTTACCTGGTAGCTGCATTTGGCTATCGCGTTGTTCAAGGATAATTCGCGTTCGTAGTTCTGGAATTTCACATCCTCGCTGTCAGTATTATTATATTTGAATTGGATAGCCAGGTCGCCCAGCACCTGGTAACATCCGAAAGGGACACTGGCGCCACCCTTTCCTGTGCAAACAAAATCCTTATTGATAAGCGCCTGCGCTTCGTCGTTCCTGCCTTCAAGAAGTAATTTCCGAATTTGCGGCAGGGCTTTGTAAGCCTCATAATTGTTGGCATCCTGCGGCGCGCCCGACCACAGCGTAATGTCATTCAGTACAATATTTTCTTTGGTTACACCGCCATCGGGCATCATCCCAAGCCGACCGTTGCCCAAGGGTAAAGTTTCTTCCCAAACCTGCGCAGGCTTATCATACCATAATTTTAAGGGTTGCTGCTGCCCCGGGCACAGGTTGTTTAAAAACAGTAATGCTGTTATTAATGGAAAAAATCTTCTGGCTGTTTTAGTATTCATAGGTTAAATTTTAGCTGTTATTCATTGATCAAAAAATTAACTATCCTGCAGGTAGTGCCTTTGCTTGCCTTATTTTTTTGCCCGCTTATCCTGATCTTCAAAACATGATTACCCGGTTTCAGATCGCTGCCAAGCAAAAGGTACCAGGGCAGGTGCAGCATGGCGCTCCATTGGGTATACATATCTAAATTTCTGTATTCGCCCTTGTCAACGGCATAGGAAATAATTCCCGCGTCGGAGCCTGATACAATGGCTATTCCAACGGCCGTTCCTTTAAAGGGCAATGATAATTCAGCACCCGGTGTATCCGAGCTCAATACCGGGATATTCACAAAACCTTCGCGCGTTGGCAAACCGTCCGAAGGATGCCATTGAGGGGTGATCGTCCAGCCGTTCCTGTAAACTGCATTTCTAATGTTGTAATATTTGCCATGTTGCAGATTCGCCTTATCGAGTGGTTTTGGCAATGATCTTGCCGGTTCTGGTAAGCCGCCAGGTTGGTGATCAAAACAATCCTGCAATAATCCCTTGATGGTAGCAAAATATAGTTCCTGCCCAAACGCCGCCGGGTGAAGATCTTTAAAATCATCGTCCCAGTTGAACTCATGATGGTTCATTTTATCCGATACTTCCTTACCAAGGTTAATGAAAGGAAGATCATAATAATACGATAATAACCGGTGATTGGCGATCTCTGCAGGTACGATACCTTTGTTGTAATCGCCCGTTTTGTCCGGATCGGCAAAAGCCATCATCACAATATCCATGTCCGGGTTGCTTTTCTTAGCGTGGCGGATGATCCCTTCGAGGGCGCGTACCTGGGTAATGCTGTCCGTGCTGTTTGCTCTATCGTTTACTGCTGCCTCGACAAATAGAAGATCTGTTTTACCTGAGTCCAGCACATCGCGCTGTAGTCTGAAAGCATGAGGAAGGCTACCTAAAGAAGGTATACCCGCTGCAATAAAATGAAATTCAGCATCGGGGAACCGCTCCGTCAAATACCTGCACACCTTTTGCCGCCAGCCGGGGTTATAAGTGATGGACCCTCCAAGAAATGTCACGGTTGCCATTTTACGGGTTGTAACCGCTTTATAAAAATTCTTCAACCCGCTCGCCTTTTCATAGTAATTGCTGTATGGCAGCGGTTCTTTTACCGGGAATGAGTTATTGAATATAAAATCAGCATAGTAGTCCGGCCTGTCAATTGGGAAATGGTGGCCCATAAGTTCCTGCGGACCAATAGTTACCGGGTGAATGCTCATTGGCCCTCCGGCGGCAATATATCTTTGGGCAAACAGGTAGGAGTTTTCGGCCGGCGGTGCCAGCTTATCTTCAAGGCCTATAACATGCAGCACAGGTACCCTGAACGACGCAAGGCCCTCCAGGTTATCGACAGGATTATCCCGGTAAGCCATGGCTTGCTCCTCTGTAAAATGATAAACGGCTTTTAGCTGGCTCCACAAAGCAGTATCGCCTATGCCCTTCTCCTTGCCACCGGGCCAGCTTTTAATGTCGCATACGGGCGTTTCGGCGTATACACAGGTAACTTTATCCGGGTTGCGTTTCGCCCAGCCATAGGCATATAGGGCGCCGCGGCTTACTGCTTCGAGCGCTACCTTTGGCGCGAGGTTTATTTTAGTGGTCAGGTAGTCATAAAGCTTATCCCAAACCTGCATGGCCTGTGGGCTGCCATATTGATCATCATCGCTGATATAGGCTACAAAAAAACCTTTGGTAAGCAAAATGCTATCCATATCCGTGTGCCAGTCGGGGAACGAGGCACGCCAAACCCAGGGGTTGCCCGGCAGGGCATGGGCCGGCTTGACATAGTAAGCATTATGCCCGTCAACTGAAAACCCGACCTTTTCAAATCCTTTCCAGGAATTGGTTGGTGATCTATCCTGCCCGTTGGCAAATGTGAAAACAATGGTCAATAACAGCGTTAAGCTTAGCTTATAGTATGACCCAGAAAACATTGAGAAATATCCCTGCATTGAATTAATTTTTTTACGGTTGCTTCAATATAGGCAAAAGCCCGTAATAAGAGCAACAAGCCATTCAAACTAAATGGCCCGTTGACTTACCTGATAGTGAGATTTAGTTGACCTTGCTTGCAGCTTAGTTAAGCACGTTATAAAACATGGTGATTTCGCTTAAATTGGTGTAACTCCCTTCGCCGTCCGAATTGTGCTTTATCCTTATCCGGATATAGCGTACAGGTGTCGACGTATTATCGAGGTCAACCTTTAATGCGGCCTTTCCGTCGTCGGTTCTTTTCACTTCCTTAAGCAGCTTCCATCCTTTGGCTATAGCCTCATCGGTCCATCCCGGATCGTTGGGCTGCAGGGTAGTTGCAGCATTGGTAATATCGGCAATACCCCATACTTCAAAATCATCCGGATTGTGGCAGCAGTCACGCCCGGTTTCCTCTATCTGTGTTAAACTGTTATATACCTTGCCCATATCAAAGGTCAAAGTTTGAGGAAGCGGATGTGCGCCATCGCTATGGAATATATTCGGATACCCCTGCGGGCCAACACTTCCGTCCCAAAGCCG
Organism: Mucilaginibacter ginsenosidivorans; assembly: GCF_007971025.1. Classification (NCBI taxonomy): domain Bacteria; kingdom Pseudomonadati; phylum Bacteroidota; class Sphingobacteriia; order Sphingobacteriales; family Sphingobacteriaceae; genus Mucilaginibacter; species Mucilaginibacter ginsenosidivorans. The sequence continues at coordinate 1,210,251 of NZ_CP042436.1, forward strand.
CGGAACATCGGTATCCCCTCCGTAAGGGTTCATATCGTTAGGAAGATATACTTTTTGAAACAGCGATTTGTCGCACGCAGCATACCCGAATATTTGCGGGAACGTTGTGTAACTATTGACATTAAAGGTATCTATTGCACCCTTGACCGGCACAAATGTCGACCGGAAATCTAATGTTGAGCCGCCTTTAAAATCGGTTAGGGTGATACTGCTGTCCCTGTACAATAACTTTTGCACGGTCTGCCCGCTCCTGTTAGTATACCTGATGGTAGTTGAAGTATTATGGGCAAAGCTAAAGCTCTCGCTCGCGGTGTCAATTTTATAAAAGTTAAGGGTTACGCTTCCATCGGCTGATACCGTGTAAGGGTTAGCCACCTTATAAGCCCTGTTTACAAGGCCCGATTGATAACTGGGCCCGTATACCTTTACATTGTTAACATCAATTGGTATTGATTTATTACCCTGCCCGTCGTACGAATAAATGGTGAACGAATAGGAATATTCATTCAGATCGGGTACGATGACCTTTAGTGTGTCCGTGGGGTTATGATCTGAGGAAGAAAACACAAGGGAGTCGGCATGGTTGTTCCAAAAAATAATGTATTTGGTTATGCTCGGATCGGGACTGGGGTTCCATAATAGCTCCACCCGTAAATTTCCCGGTTTTGAATTCGGATTACTGGCAACACCGGGATAAATTAATTCCTTTCCCTTCAAAAAGTCTTTAAACTCTGTATCTCGTTTTACACAACTGATGAAAACGGCGGTCACCATCAGCACTATAGTTATTTTGAAAATTAATTTCATGATCTCTTTATTTAAACATGTTTAAATATTACTGCGGGTTACCATAAATAGAAAACTCCATCACATGCGCAAAATCACCGCCCGACCACGTATCGCGAACAACCATGCGGAAATACCTTACAATGGGAGCTCCCGGCGGGATGTCAAAATTGACACCAGCGGCTACAAAGGCGGCATCGGCAGTGTTTGTAAAGCCTGGTGTAAGGCCCGAGGGAGGGTCGGGAAAATGATAATTACCCAGGTTTACCCAATCTCCCACAACAGCCCCAACGGGGGCTAATGTTGGCAATGAGGCGTCCTGCGGCGCAGGTTTATCGGACCCCCAGATCGAAAAATCTTTTGGATTACCATGTGCATAGGCATACTGGTCGGGCCTTTCCCACATCACAAAACGGCTTAACTGCGCCGATACGCCCATGCTAAAAGTTACCTGTATGGGTTGCGGGCCACCCGGAGCTGTATGCCATCCGTTGGAGTAACCATCCGTCTTATTATCCCACAAATAAGGCACCTCCCATCCGTAAGCAGTTGGGCTGTCAGAGGGTAACCTGTAAGTCGAAAACTTGCTCTTATCAAGCAGTGTTTCAAATATGGGGGTTATTGTCATGAGTGTTGTATCAGAAACATTTCCATACTTATCAGTAACGTAGGCCCCAATTTGCCGGGGCGTTGGAGAAAATCCTCTTATGGTATAATTTATACTGTCCTGGTTGGTATAGTGTTGATCCGAAACTTCGAGCGCATTGGTTGAAACATCCATGGCAATCAAAATCAATCCCACCGGCGACTTACCCCGGTTTACAGCCTTTATATTCACGCCACCAAAATCCGCGGTCAACTTAATGGTCGGTTTCACAAGCAGGTAGTAGGGTGTATCGGGGTGCACGGTTACGGTAACCGGATCGGACTGCACATTGGCACGGCTTACCGACCTTAACGTTACCTTATAATCCTGGCTTTTTGCAAAACCATCCACCAACACGGTGTCGGTGTAATAACTTGATTTGGTTTGACGAACTGTTTTTCCGTTAATATTATACTCCGCCTCGACATATAACAAGTTTGGAGAATTAGGCAATGTATAGGTGATATAGGCTGCGCCATTCAGGTTTTTAACTTTTATATCTGTTATAACCCCCGGCTTTGATTTATCGGCCGACACGGGCGCGGTATATCCGTCGTTCTTTTTGCACGAACTCAGCAAACCCATTAGTATAACGAGTATTAATGGTGATATCCGCACTATATATTTTTCAATTTTTTTCATCGCTATCATTTATTTAAAATCATGAATGGATATTGTCATCCTACCAGTAAGGATTTTGGACCAGGTTATTGTCTATGATCAGGTCGTTGTCCTTAATGGGCCACAGGTAATTTTTTAGCCCGAATACCGGTATCAGCACTGTGCGCGGGTGATAATAGTTGCCCGCTTCTGATTCATAAATGTTCCATCCCTGCAGCGGGTTACTTAATACGCCCTGTAGTTCCTTCCACCTGCGGAGATCCCAGCCGCTTTGACCCTCGAAACAAAGCTCTATTCTTCTTTCCTGGTGAATTATGGCCCTTAATCCTTCCTTGGTGGTAAACTTTGCCGGATCTTTTGAGTAAGCCGTCCACGATTCCTGCACACCCTGTAAACCGGCCCGGGCCCTTACTTTATCGATGTAATTGAATGCCTCAGCAGTCGGACCGTTAACTTCGTTCAAAGCTTCGGCATATAATAAATACAAACCCGAAAGGCGCATTATGGGCAAATGAAATTCGATCGGCGCAAAACCGTCATCATAAACGGAAAGGTAATTGGCCAGCTTTTTTGGCCAGTAGCCGGTTATGTTTAAGGTATTAAGGTCTTTAGGTCCTGCCAATGACGAATTGCCGCGTGCCTCTACATGATACAAGTCATTAATATTGGTCTTTCCGTTGCCGAACCAAATGCCGCCGTCAAAGCCAATGCTTGCATAAAACCTGGCTTCGCGGTCAAAATGTTCTTTTATAGTGGTATAGCCATTCTGAACATAAAAGCGGCTGGCATAATCGCCTGTCTGAAGGTTGTACCGGCTGTTATAGTCGAATGTTTTATCTTCATTAAGCGGCACACCTTTGTCGGTATAAAAAAGTTCGGCTGTAGAAATGGGCACCGCAAACGTGGATGGATTTGAAAATATATTAACCGCCGATTTTGGCGTCAGCCTTGGCGTAGCATACCCCTGGTCGGGAAAATTTCCATTTAGTGCCCATATCAGCTCAGGATTCTGATCCCATTTTTCTGTTACCGCATTCTGTATGGTTAAAACCCTGTTTAATGAGTCGGGGACACTTATTGCCGGCGCCGAGAAGGTGTAAAGCTTTAACCCGGCCGCCGTGCAGGCATCAATGGCCACTTTAGCGGCATCCGCTGCCTTTTGCCATTTTGTTTCGTCATAGGTGCTTGAAAATAACGGCGTGCCATTTTTGTTTTTTGTTCCCGAAAAATCAGGGTTCCCGTTAAATAAGGGGCTTGCTTCGGTGGCTAAAACCTCTGCTTTAACCGACAGCGCTATCACTGAGGTTACGCGGCCCAATTCCTGCGCCTTATTGTCAATAACAGCCGGCAGGTTTGGCGCGGCTTCATCCAGCAATTGCACGATGTAACTAAATACCGAGTCGACCGGCGACCGGGCCACCCGCACCGCTTCTGTTGAAGCAGTGATATCCAGGTTTGTTTTGATGATTGGTATCGGCCCGTACAAACGCACGAGGTAATAATGATAATAGGCCTTCAGAAATTTCACTTCAGCTATCCAGCGTTGTTTCTCGGCCGGACTAAGGTCAATCGGCTTATCAATGTTTTCGAGCATGATATTACACCTGCGTATAGACCGGTAAATGGCCACCCCGCCGTTCTCGCCGTCCCAAAAATTAAGGCCCACATTGCCGCTGGTTTGGGTTCCCCGGATAAGGGAAAAGCCTGTCTCCATAAGGGGGTGATTGGTGAGGTTATCGGGATAAATGATCTCTGACGAAGTAGTGAAGCCCGCATTGGCAGTAGGATCGTAAAACTGCTGCAGCGTGGCGTAGCAGGTAAAAAGATAATTTTCTGCCTCGTTACGGTTTCTGAATGCATAGTCGAGCGTGCCTGTATTATCGGGAACGACATTTAAATATTTTTTGCATGACACCCCCGAAAACAGCAGGAACATCAGCAATAAACTTTTATAATATGTTTTCATAATTTTATCATCTATAAAATAAACAATGCTATAAAGTTGCGGTTATGCCCAGGTTAAACACCTTTTGTATCGGGTAGGCAAATCCGTTACCCCCCAGCTCCGGGTCCCATAATTTAAATGGAGACCAGGTATACAGGTTTAAGCCATTGAAATAAATGCGGCACTTGGTAACGCTTATTTTTTTGGTAAGCGATGCCGGCAGCGTATAGCCAACCTCTACTGATTTCAGCCGCAAAAAGCTTCCGTCGCGCATCCAATAGGTACTGTTCTGACGGTTGTTTTCTATCTGGTTGCCTGTTACACCAAGCCTTGGATATTCAGCATATAAATTTTGATTATCCTCCGACCAATGGTTATCAGCAAAGGCCTTTAATAGTTGTGTATTCCCGTAGATGTATGGATCGGGGCTTTGGATAAACGGGCTCACCCTGCTTGGATCGATAAAGAAGGAAACCCGGGTCTGACCCTGGAAAAATGCGGAAAGATCGAAGCTTTTATAACCCATTGAAAGGCCGTAACCATATACGATCTCGGGGATGGTAGGGTAGCCAATAAATGTCTCATCGGCCCCGTCGATCTTGCCATCACCATTCAAATCGCGATATTTGATATCGCCTCCCTGTGGCGGTCGGCCATTACTCGAAAATATTTGCGATGGTGAATTCCGGGCCTCATTATCATCAACAAATAAACGCTCTGCTATATAGCCATACTGCCGGTCAATCGGTTGCCCTTTCTGATACCGGTATGCCTCTTTATACTGGGGCTGTTCGTAATTTCCGTATACACTTGTGGCGTAGGTGAAGTTACCGCGTCCCAGCATCCAGAAGTTTTTGCTGAATGTTTGCCGGTAATCCATCTGGATATCTATACCCTTCGTGTCTGCCGTTCCAAAATTGGCCGTAACGTTAGATTCAAGACCCATTGTTGCGGGTATGGTACGGTCCTGCAGGATATTATACCGGTGATATTTGTAAACTTCAGCTACTACATTCAGGCTTTTAAGCACCGTAAATTCAAGGCCGATGTTGGCCTGGCGCGATGTTTCCCAGGTAATATCCGGGTTGGCGTAGTTATTAACAACAACACCGTTGCGTGTATACCCATTATTAGTACCAAAGGTGGCCGGGTTGCCGCCGTTGAGGTTTACATTTGAAATGTAGTAAAACCTTTGCGAACCTATCTGATCGTTACCAACAGTGCCGTAGCTGCCGCGTATTTTTAAGCGTGAAATAATGTTTGACAAACCGCCCCACCAGAACTTCTCTTCAGACACCATCCATGAAGCGCCAATAGTTGGGAAAAACCCGAACCTGTGTGCTTCAGAAAAACGCTCCGTACCGTTATAACCGAAGTTAAACTCCAGAAAATACTTGCCTTTGTAAGAATAAGTGGCGCGGCCCGCAACGGTTAAATTACGGTAGGGCAATGAGTATTGCAGATCCTGCTGCCCTGTTGCAGGGTTCCTGGCATTGGAATAAACCGTTTGCTGTTGCGTGCCGATCAGTGAGGCGCTCAGGTTATGATCTCCGATGCGTTTACTGTAATCCAACACACCCTGGAAAAAAATATAGGTATTTAAGTTATCCGTGCTCGGATCGCGGTAGTAGGATAAATATTCGGTAGCAACATTGTTCCCGGTGGGCTGCGGATTTAGCCATTGCAGCGTGTACTGGTTTGTTGTTTTATCGTAATTCTCGACGTTGTAATAGAACGGAGAATAGCCCATCTGAGATTCAAAATACGAATAGCGGTTGGTGTGGAACAGCCCATGAAAATTAAGGCCATTCGTTATAAACGATAAATTCTGGTTCAGTTCCAATTGCGCCGACAGCCTTGATTCGGAGTAATTTTTATGCCCGCGCAGTAAGGCAGCATAAGGGTTGTTGTATTGTATGCTGTTATTACCGCCGACATTACCAAACAGGATATGCTTGGTATTCCGGTTGGCTGAATCGGCAGGAAAGTAGGCGGGGAACAGCACCGGACTGGTATGCACCGCTATATTGTACAAGTCGGTTTGAAATGACGCATCTGTGGTCAGCGGGCCATTGTATTCGTTGAACATCCCCTCCAACCGCACAACAAGTTCGGTTGTTTTAGATAGATTAATGTTAACATTTGAGCGCAGCTGGTAATTCCGGAAATTAACGTTGTTATTGTTGTTGTTCGCGATGTCTTCCCGCAGGATACCGTGATCGATACTGTACGAACCGGACACATAATATTTAGCAAGCTCGTTACCCCCGCTAACACTCATGTCCGCGCGTTGTGTTAAGGTGTTCTTTTTAAATAACATGTTTAACCAATCCACCGCCGGGTAAACATAAGGGTTACTGCCGGGCGCATGTGCCAGCGTAGCCTGGGTGTTGATGATCTTGTTTTCGGGAAAGGGGAGCGGGCTCAATGGATCGCGGGTAGTAGTGGCTTCGTTAAACAGCCGCATATAGGTTATCGGGTCGGCCAGTTGTAAAGTTTTAGCCGATTGTGAGATCGAATTCTCATACCGGAAATTGATGACAGCTTTACCAATCTTTCCTTCCTTGGTACTAACCAGTATAACGCCGTTTGCTCCTCTTGCACCGTAAAGGGCAGTTGCACTTGCGTCTTTTAATATTGAAAAGCTGGCTATATCATCTACCTGCAAACGGGCAAGGTCGTTGGCTGAAAGTTCAACGTTATCGATCAGGATCAAAGGGCTCTTATTATAACCAAATGTTGTTACGCCCCTGATAAAGAATTGCGCATTATCCTGCCCCGGCTGGCCGCTCGGCTGATAGGCTATAACACCGGCTACCTGCCCGGCAAGCGCATTTGTAAGGTTACTTGCAGGTATCTTCAGTTCGGATGGCTTTACAGTAGTAACAGAACCCACTACAGCTTCTCTTCTTTCCTTTCGTCCGTAAGCAGTAATAACTACTTCTTCTGCGCTTTTGACGTCTTCAAGTAAAACAATATTAAACAGGTTGTTTTCTGCGCTTACCGTAAAGGTTTGTGAAACAAAGCCAACAAAAGAAACTTTGATCACAGCGTCGCTCTTTACGTCCAGGATGAACTTGCCGTTATTGTCGGTCACCGTTCCTACTTTGGAATTACCGACCACCGAAATGGTCACTCCCTGCATGGGCGTTCCTTTGTCATCCCTCACCGTCCCGGTTACGGTAATATCCGCAATAATTGAAGCTAAGGGAGTACTGGTATTGGCAGCTGATGCATCTTTAATAATAACCGATTTACCTTCGATAGTGTAGGTAAGTTTTGAATCCTTCAGACAGATATTCAGGGCCTCCTCAATAGATGTGTTTTGAAAGTTTACATCTAAATTATGGGCATTTTTGATGCTTTTGGGCGGCCAGAAAACGTTATAACCAGTTTGCTTATTAATTTCGTTTAACACCTTTTTTAACGAGACATCGTTCTCCTTATAGGTGATCTTCTGAGAAAATACCGCTGCACTTACCTGCATGAAAGCAAGAAAGAGAATAAAGGTGGTGATCTTCATGATGAGCAGAAATTTCCCAATGCAGCCCGAAGGCATACAAATGTTTGTAGTAAAAAATTTATACATTTGTTAAGGCTATTTTAAGTAAGAAATGTTATGACAATTGCATTTGAGCGTTTAAATAAGCCATTGAGCAGGGGCATCGCAAGTGCTCCTGTTCTGCTTCATAAACCCTCGTTTTTTTACATGCTAAGGCGGGGTTTCTAAATTTCTCATGGTTGTTTTGGTTAAATCGGTTTAATTAATTGGTTTTATCAGGGTGACTTTTTTTCTTGCTTATTTTAATGGTAGATCCTTCGATCGTGAACTTTGCATCCCCGGTTTGCTCCATGATGTTGAGCAGCGTTGAAATGTTGGCAAAGCGTGTTGTTATGGCGCCATAAGTCTCACTTTTTAAGTTGTCATCCTCAAAAACAACATCAACAACATACCATCTCGACACGCTCTTCATAATGTTTTCCAATTTTTCGTCATCAAAATTGAAGTAGCCGTTTTTCCATGCTATCACCTGTTCGGTATTCACTTCCGAAATTTTGATGCCATTTGCTACCGTGGCTTGTTGACCCGGATTTAATAAAGCGGACCTGCCATCGGCAATGATGCGCACTTTACCCTGTAGTAAGCTGGTTTTTGAGTTTGCTTCATCGTCGTATGCGTTTATATCGAACCGGGTGCCTATATCTTCCACCACCTGTTTATCAGTTACCACCCTAAAGGGCATTGCATCATTATGCACCACTTCAAAGTAAGCCTCGCCTTTTAATTCAACACGGCGTTCCTTAACTGCATTAAAATTTACGGGGAATTTGAGCGATGAAAATGCATTGAGCCACACTTTTGATCCATCGGGCAAAACCACCTGGTACTGCCCGCCTTTAGGCGTCTCTATGGTATTAAAGGAGTGTAACTGAGTTGTGCCGGCTGAACCGGGCGCAGTGTTTTGATCTTGGGAAGGTTTGATGGTATAAACCAACTGCCCATCGGCCGATTTGGTTACCTGTATGCCATTCTGATTGGCAATTTCCCCATTCCCGGCATCGGTCAGCGATATTTTTGAGCCATCGGCCAGGGTTAACACCGCTTTATTACGGCCTGGTGGAATATCATTTTTTGGCACTAAAGCAATCCTGTTCTTATCTGCGCCACCCGTAAATTTCGAAACAAGCAACCACGATACGCCCAAAACCACCACTACAGAAGCAGCGGCCAGCCATCTCACATAAGGCATACTTCTGCGTACTGGTCTTATTTCGCGGTTAAGGCGCGAAAGCATAAAATCGCCAACAGCGTCTTCGCTTTCGGGAAACTCCGCATCCTGGTACGCCTTTTGACGATACCAGTTCAAAAGCTCCTCTTTTTCAGCTTCAGAGGCAGTATTATCCCTGAATTTTGAAATTAAAATGTAAATACGTTCCCGGTTCAATTGGTTTTGGGTATTGGTATAGATGTGTACCGCACCAAAGACTTAACCCTACATGGATATTAAAATATATTTAAAAAAAATTAAAGAGTATGAAACGCCTACTTAAGAAAAGCGTAAATCGTATAAAGCGTGAGCAATATCGTCCAGCCGTAATTTTTTAACTCGGCACGGATGATCTTTAAGGCTCTGGTAAGATTAGCCTCCACCGCTTTCTCCGTGATACTTATCCGGGTGGCTATTTCGTGGTTTTTCAAACCCATTTCGCGGCTGTAACGAAAGACCAACCGGCATCTTTCAGGCATTTCTTCTACTATGCCATCAATATATTCCCGCAGAAAAAGGGCGTCAAGTTTAGCTTCATCATTGGTTAGTTCATTAAATTCATAATTAAGGCGGGCGAGCTCGCTCCGGCGATTTTCGCGTTGGTAGTATTTATAAATGCTGAATTTAACCGAAGTTGCCAGGAAGGCCGGAAGATTCGTTACCTCCACCACGTGGCGGCGCTCCCATAACGAAATAAAAACCTCGTGCACGATATCTTTCGACGCCGTATTATCATTGCTATGATTCCAGGCTATCAAAAGCATCTTTTTCCAGTATCTTTTATAAATCTCTGTAAATGCGGTGTGATCGTCCTCTTTCAGCAAGGATGTAAGTTCATGGTCAGTATATAAGCTGTAGTTCAACATATATATCTGAGTTGGTCATCTGGAAGGAACGGTCCCTGTTAAAACAGGGAAAGCCGATGCAGCGAGGAAATTAATATCGCGTTTGATAAAAAATACACGAAGCTTAAAAAGCACCCACGGGGGTAAACCTCTTTGCATAAAAATTAAATTATAAATTAGGTTCGTCTGAATGAAGATTTCTTCAGAAAATACAAGGATACAAATTGTTATAGAATTGTAACAATTTAAATAGAAACTAAATGTTGCACGACCGTCATTATGCTAACTATTCACAAACCGCTTTGCCAGGCATGATGTGGTCCGGCTACCTCGTCGTCTTTCTTATTAGCTAAGCTCCCACTGTCCATAGTTTCTAAACTACGGGTAACCATGCCCGCTTACTTTGGTTCGAATACCATAGAGTGCGCTTTAATCGAGCAGGACCCGATCCGCTGGCCAGCGGATCGCTTACCATAGGATATTAGCCCGACGAGCTGCCAAATGCTCCAGCGAGATTTCGGTCATAAAAAAAGCCTCCAGATGAAAACCTGGGGGCTTCGGTAGCGGGACTCGAACTTATGTCCGCTTACCTGCGGATATGAGCCCGGCGCGCTGACCGCTGTCTCATCTAAATTTTGGTCATAAAAAAGCCTCTCCGATTCATCGGAGAGGCTGATCTCGTATGCAGATGTATTTTAGAGATTCAAAAAATGATCAAAAGTATCACTGCGAATACCCAAACGGAGGGTTTCCAGCGGGATCACCTCGGCCGGGGCTATGTTGCCTAAACTTACATTAGCGCCTATCAGCTTGATGAACCATACCTGCTGCGCTTTTTGCGGAGCTTCCCAAATGATCTTGTCTTCCGGTATCTGGGTTAATATCTCATCCACAAGCCCCTGCCTTACCTCGCCGGAATCGCGGTAGATGCCGACATTGCCGCTTTCGCGGGCTTCGGCTATTACTTTCCACGCACCGGCTTCCAGCTCGGCATTCATCAGCTTTATCCATTTATAAGGGGCAAATATTTTTTGAATGTCTTTGGATCCCACCTCCGAAATGACCGTTACCTGCTCGCTCAGCTTACGGATGTATTCGCATTTTACGTCATGTTCAATCTCGATAGAGCCATCCGAAACTTCGGCATGTTCCAGCTTGTATTTATCCAGTATGCGGCGGTATTCATCAAACTCACCCCGCACAATAAACGCTTCGAATAAAGTGCCCCCAAAGTAAACAGGTATCCCGGCTTCGCGGTATATTTTTAATTTTTCATCCAGGTTTGGTGTAACAAATGACGTTGCCCAGCCAAGTTTAACAATATCGGTATATGGGCCGCCAACCTCTACCAGGTCCTCGGCTTGCCGTAAACTTAATCCCTTGTCCATTACCATGGTTATGCCGCTGTTGCGGGGTTTGGCAGTGCGATCGGGAATATTGCTTAAAGGGTAGTTCATAGGGGATGAAATAAGTTCGGATATGCCGGCGTAGTTCATAGATGTAACGTTTAGTTATAGACTATAACAAAAAGTACTAATGATGCAAATATCATAAAAAAAACGAAAACAAGCTAATCTTATGATTTGCTTAATGTAAAAATGTTAGTAACGGGAGAATACTTAAGAAGTTTTAAAATCTCGCAAAACCGGTTATGTCAACCAAAATATGACATGCGTTTCGTGGTTGCGTCGACAATATTCCCTGCACACTGCTACGTAAAAGAACCATCTGCCAGGATAAGAGAAATTGAAAAACAGAGCGATAAGTGAGGTTGATATTTTAGGTTGATAAGTGAGGTTGATTTGGTAAGGCCCCCTTTTTACAGGGGGCCTTTTCCTTTTTCTTGATTCAGGCCTGGAAAGTTTTAAAACTTCAGTAAGTCTGAGCCATTATTTTGCATATCGGTTGATGATATCCAGTATCACCTTGTTTTTTTGCAACTGAGGCAGGTAATCGAACAGGATATAATGTTTTTCAGGATCGGCAGCCAGGGCCATTTCCAAATGATTCAGCGCCTCCTTATAGTCGCCCGCGGCGAACAGGTAAGCTACCATGCGGTAGTATAGTTCTGCAGCGTCAGGATTGTTTTTTATAGCCTGGGCCATTACTTCCACGGCATCTACCAGGCGGCTTTGCTCATACAATATGGACGAATAATCCAGCCAGGCATCTACATCTATCGGGTTAAGCTCCACCACTTTTTCATAAGCCTGTTCGGCTTCGGCCAGGTGGCCCAGCTTATATTCAGCATCAGCTATCGCGAACCAGTAATCCGCATTGGCGATGTCGAGATCGAGCGCCTTTTTGTAAAAATGCAGCGCCTCGAAATAACGCTCTTCAAAATCAAGCGTCACCCCTATGCCGAACCAGCCATCGGCCAGCTTGGAGTCCATTTTTACTGCCTTTTTGTAAAAGGCACGGGCATCATCCATTTGCTCCAGCTTCTCGTAGCATTCGCCTATTGCACAGTAGGTATCGGCATTAGGCTGTTCATATTCGAAAGTCTGGCGGTAAACTTCTATCGCTTCCGCATATTTTTCAAGGTTCACCAGTGCATTGCCTTTATTAAAGTAGGCGGATGCAAAGCTATCCTTGATCAGGATAGCGTAATCATAAGCATCTATAGCTTTCTCGAACAAACTAAGCTTGGTATAGGCGTTGCCCAGGTTATACCAGGCAGCATAACTGTAGGGCTCGCTGTCGATATATTGCATGTAAAACTGCACGCTCTCCTCCTGGTTGTCCATTACATCATAGCAGAAAGCGAGCTCATACAGCGCGTCCTGGTTTTCCATGTTCTGTTGCAGGCAAAGCTTCAGGTAGGTTATAGCTGTGTCATAGTCGCCCATGTTTTGATATACATAGGAAATATGCAGCAGTATCTCATCGGTCTCTTCGGCCAGGTCAAGCGCCTTCTCGTAATTTTCCAACGCCTCGGCATAGCGCTCCATGTTCTCGTACAGGTTTCCGCGGATGATATAAATATCCGCATCGGAAGCCTCGAGCAGGGCGGCCTTCTCCAGTGAAGCAAAAGCTTCGCTGACGCGATTGGTAACCACCAGAAGTTGTGCCTGTTTGATCAAAAATACAGCGGCGAAGGGGTGCTGGTTGCATGCATATTCAACAACCTGCAGGGCTTTCGCCGGGTCATTCTTTTCGATGTAGTAGTCGATAATGTTTTCAAACGCCTGCGCATCAAAAAAATACTGGTCATGATTACGAATCATTTCTTCGTAACGTTCAACCGAAAACTTGGGGTCCTCGGTGAATCCAAATTCAAAGTCTTCTTCCATTCAATATATTTTTCAGAACGCTAGCGGCCATCAGCCCAATAGTCTAATCAGGGTTTATTTTTGGCTTTTGCTGTCTCAAATTACAACATGTAAGCATCCTCATGGCAATTAAGTTTTCAACATTCAAACATTTTTAACAGCGGTTTTTTGCAACGGTCTGATAATAAATGAAAAGCGATGGTGCTTTGCCGGCAAAGGGTGAGTTGATGACAAATTGCCTTAAAGATTTTTACCTTTGACAAAAATACGATTATGAGCCTTAATATTTCTGAAATTCTTAACCATTTACACATAAACGACAATAATGGTGCGTTTAGTACCGGAAGTAAGTGGGGCGGCGGTAAAGGTGACAGTATAAAGACCATCTACTCGCCTGTTGACGGCAAAAAAATTGCCTCAGTGCAAATGGCTGGGGAAGCAGATTATAATACAGTGATTACACAGGCTGCTGAAGCTTTTAAGCAATGGCGGACCATACCCGCGCCGAAACGCGGCGAAGTAGTGCGGCAGGTAGGCGAAGCTTTACGTACCAAAAAACAGGAGCTTGGCGCCCTGGTATCCTACGAAATGGGCAAGAGCCTGCAGGAGGGCTACGGCGAGGTCCAGGAAATGATAGATATATGCGACCTGGCAGTCGGCCAGAGCCGCCAGTTATTCGGACAGACCATGCATTCGGAAAGGCCCGAGCACCGGATGTACGAGCAATACCACCCGCTTGGGATCATCGGTATCATATCGGCTTTCAATTTCCCGGTTGCAGTTTGGGCCTGGAACGCGGCGCTGGCCTGGATATGCGGTGACGTGTGTGTGTGGAAACCATCGGAAAAAACTCCGCTGACAGCCATCGCCTGCCAGCATATTGTGCAGGAAGTTTTTGAGCGGAACGGCGTACCTGAAGGCGTATCCTGCCTGGTTATCGGCGACCGGGTGATCGGCGAATTAATGTCCAACGACAACCGCGTACCTTTGATATCTGCCACCGGCTCTACGCGCATGGGTAAAGCTGTCGGGGCTGCCGTTGGCGCGCGTTTAGGCCGCAGTTTATTAGAGCTTGGCGGCAACAACGCCATCATCGTAAGCCAGTACGCCGATCTGGATACCGTTTTGATCGGCGCCGTATTTGGTGCCGTGGGTACGGCAGGCCAGCGTTGCACTACTACCCGCAGGCTCATCATTCATGAAAGCGTTTACGATCAATTCAAACAAAAACTGGTAAAAGCTTACGGACAAATACGCATAGGCAACCCTTTGGACGAGCATAACCACATGGGGCCGTTAATAGATAAGGACGCGGTTCAGTTATACCTCGATTCGATAGAAAAATGCAAAGCCGAAGGCGGCAAATTTGTTGTGGAAGGCGGCAGGCTTGAAGGTGCAGATTACGCTTCGAGTTGTTATGTAAAACCCTGCATTGCCGAGGTAGAGAACAGCTACAAGATAGTTCAGCATGAAACTTTTGCGCCTATATTGTACCTCATCAAATATAAAACGCTCGACGAGGCCATTGAACTGCAAAACGGGGTGCCGCAGGGCCTTTCGTCATCCATCATGACCAATAATTTGCGCGAGGCAGAACAATTCCTGTCCTATGCTGGTTCTGATTGCGGTATTGCCAATGTAAACATAGGTACATCGGGCGCGGAGATAGGCGGGGCGTTCGGCGGCGAGAAGGAAACCGGCGGTGGCCGCGAATCGGGTTCGGACGCCTGGAAGGTTTATATGAGAAGGCAAACCAATACTATTAATTATTCAACTAAATTACCACTGGCGCAAGGCATCAAATTCGACCTGTAGCCTTAGATCGAGAATGCATAATTTCCAAAAATACCTTATAAGCTGCTTTGCCGCTTGCGCCCTTTTTTGCGGCTCCCGTTCGTTTGCCCAGCAATTACCCCCTGTTCAGCCCGATCCGCCAAAAAACTGGTATGCACTTGATCTGCAAAAGGATGGCTATTTCGGTATGAGCCTTGCCCAGGCTTATGAGTTTCTGAAAGGCAAGGAAAGCAAGCCCGTAGTGGTGGCTATAATCGACAGCGGGGTGGATACTTTGCAGCAGGATCTGCAGGGTATTTTATGGGTAAACCCGAAAAAGACAGGCAGGGGCGACGTGCACGGCTGGAACTACCTTGGCGGACCAGGCCGCAAGTGTGACTTTAATGAGACTGAAGAAGAAGTAAGGCAGTATTTTAAGCTGAAGGATAAATACGCCCATCTTTCCAAAGCGACCGCACCTGATAAAAAAGAATATGATTTTTGGCTGAACGTAAAAACGCAGTACGATTCGACCCTGAGCAAGGCAAGGACCGAGCTTGAACAGTTATCACCAATATTTAATGCGCTTGTACAAACATCGGGTTTGGTGAGAGCCCAGCTTGGGCTGAAAAATAGCCAGACCTTTACCCGTACGGATGTGGAGCATATGGAAACTAAAAATGATACCATGGCCCAGGTGAAGGATCTTTGGCTGGTGGCATTCAGCCAGGATGTTTCCACAAGCACCAATGTAAAGGTGATAAAGGAGATGAACGAGTACATCACCAAACTCAATAACGACATCAGTCCCGACCTGGAAGCACGCAAGCGCACTGTGGGCGACAATCCCGATATTTTGAACGACAAACCTTACGGGAACAATATCCTTAAATGGGAGGATGCCTCGCATGGCACCGAAGTAGCGGGCCTGGTTGGTGCTAAGCGCGATAACAACTACGGTATCGACGGGGTGGCGGATAACGTAAAACTGATGATCCTGAAAGCGGTGCCTGTTGGCGATGAGTACGATAAAGACGAAGCTAACGCTATACGCTATGCGGTTGATAACGGCGCAAAGGTTATCAACATGAGCTTTGGCAAAAAGATATCACCCCACAAAGCCTGGGTGGATGCAGCTTTTAAATACGCCGCCGCGCACGACGTGCTGCTGGTGCAGGCATCGGGCAATGAGAACCAGGATATGGATGAAAGGCCCGAGTATCCAAATGATACCTTCGAAGACGGTTCAGCTGCTGATGCGGATAACGTGATCAACGTAGGCGCATCAGGCATGAAAGCGGATACCAACCTGGCGACCGATTTCAGCAATTTCGGCAAAAAAAATGTAGATGTGTTTGCCCCCGGTGTTAAAATAACTTCCATCGATATGGATGCTGAAACGATCACCGACGACGGAACCAGTTTTTCGGCTCCTATCGTGTCGGGCATAGCGGCACTGATACGCGAATACTATCCCCAATTGAGCGCCAAACAAGTTAAACAGGCAATACTGCAATCGGCCACACCATTAACGGGTACCAAAGTTTACAAACCAGGCACCCAGCAGATAGTCGATTTTACGTCACTTTCCAAAACCGGCGGTATCGTTAATGCTTATAAGGCATTACAGATCGCTTCGGAAATGAAATAAAGCCTCGCCCGTTGTTCAAATTAGTCAAAGCAAACTAAGCCATAAAGGGATTTTTGAGCTCACAATAAAATAAACTTTCAAAATATTTTGAAAGTTTAAAAATATACTTATATTTGTGCATGGAATTAGCAGAAGGCAAAGCGAAGTTTATTGAAGCATGGGGCAAACTGGGTTCGGAGTGGGGCATCAACCGCACCATGGCGCAGGTACATGCTTTGCTGCTGCTTTCGCCAGACGCTTTGACCACCGAGGAAATTATGGCCGAGCTGCAGATTTCCCGCGGCAATGCCAATATGACCCTGCGCGACCTGATAAACTGGGGACTGATAGAAAAACAGCACCGAGCCGGTGAGCGCAAGGAATACTTTTTTGCAGAAAAAGATGTATGGACCATTGCCCGCCAGGTAGCACAGGAACGCAAAAGGCGCGAACTTGACCCGGTATTGAAAGTATTGAATGAATTATCAGCCATCAAAGGCGACGAGAAAGATCCCCGGTTTAAAACTTTTAAAAAGTCGGTTGGAGATATTAATAAGCTGGCTAAAAATGTAGACCGCACGCTGACCACTATGGTGAAGGCTGAAGAGAACTGGTTTTGGGGTTCGATATTTAAAATATTTAAGTAATATATTTTTTAATCTTATATTTCAATTTTTACTGAAAATACAATAACTATAATCAATAACTTAAACAACAACGTCATGAACTACTTCATTATCACTTACACATTCTACATCGCCATCAGTATAGCGCTTACCATTTGGGTAGCCAAAGTTTTGTTCAAAAACGGCCGGCTGTTTTTAGTTGATATTTTCCATGGCAACGCCCCCCTTGCCGACTCAGTGAACAAGCTGCTTGTAGTCGGATTCTATCTTATCAACCTTGGCTACATGAGCCTTACGTTAAAAGAAAGCGGTTCAATACAAAACACACAGGTAGTAGTAGAAGTATTGAGCTATAAGCTTGGATGGATCATACTCATACTCGGCGGTATGCATTTTCTAAACCTTGTTATTTTCTTCAAACTGAGGCGCCGCGCTCAAAATCACGTTAACGAAATAGAATAATTTACGTCATGAAAACGCTCAACAACCACATCATCCTTTACGATGCCGATTGCCCTATGTGCAAGTTGTATACCAGCCAGTTTGTAAAAAGCGGCATGTTGGGTGCCGACGGTCGCGCACCTTACCAGCAAATGCCCGAAATGGTTTGCCCCTATGTGGACAGGCAGCGGGCGGTTAATGAGATAGCACTCGTAAACACCCAAACCGGCGAAGTCGAGTATGGCGTTAAGAGTTTGTTTAAGGTCATCGGCAATTCATTCCCGGTATTTGGCGGGCTCTTCAAACTGGGGCCGTTTATCTGGCTGTTGAGCAAAGCGTATGGGTTTGTTTCCTACAACAGGCGGGTGATAGCGCCTTCAGTAGCAGGTAACCATACTACGCTCGACCCATCTTTCAGCCTGAAGCACCGTATAGCTTATTTGATCTTTACGTGGCTGATGACAGGTTTCATACTGACGCATTATGCAAATTTGTTGACAGCCTTTGTTCCCCCTGGGAACGCCTGGCGCGAATACGCCATCTGCGGCGGGCAGATACTGTTCCAGGGCATCGTTGTGAGTTTTTACGCGCCAAAAAAGCGCTGGGACTATCTCGGCAATATGATGACCGTCTCCTTTGCGGGCGCTTTGCTGCTGATACCGGTTATCCTTTTGGCGCATTTTGTTTACATCCCGCCGCTCGTCTATCCGTTGTATTTTATTGTTGTTGCCGGGCTAATGCTTTTAGAACACATCCGCCGTACCAAACTGATGAAATTGGGCTGGCTGCTTACCATAAGCTGGGTAATTTATCGTATTCTTATTCTTTTAATTATCCTAAACCTTATATAAAATGAAATACCACAAAATAATATTGGCAGGAGGCAACGGTTATTTGGGAACCGTGCTTGCCGAACATTTTAAACCGCTGGCTGAAGAAGTGATCATCCTCAGCCGTCATTCCAAAGCCGCCGAGGGTAATATCAAGACCCTGGTGTGGGATGGCAAAACCGAAGGCGACTGGGCAGGTGAATTGGAATGCGCCGACCTGCTGGTAAACCTCTGTGGTAAAAATGTCAATTGCCGCTACACGCCGAAGAACAAGCAGGAGATATTGGACTCGCGCATCAACCCGACAAACCTGCTAAATGAGGTGGTTTCTAAATTGAAGAATCCGCCAAAATTATGGATCAACAGTGCTTCGGCAACCATCTATCGGCATGCCGAAGATGTGCCTCAAACCGAGGATTCCGGCGAGATAGGCGAGGGCTTCTCAGTCAACATTTGCAGAGCCTGGGAAAACGCCTTTTTCAATACAAAGACACCACAAACCCGTAAAGTCGCCCTGCGCATAGGCATCGTGTTTGGTAAGGCCGATGCCGTGTTCCCAAGGCTGTTGAACCTGGTAAAACTCGGTTTCGGCGGCAAGCAGGGCAACGGGCGGCAGATGGTATCGTGGATACACGAGCAGGATGTTGCCGGGATAACCGAATGGCTGATGGAGCACCCGGAAATAGAAGGGATGGTTAACGCTACAGCACCCAATCCTGAAAGAAACGATAACCAAATGCGGCTCATTCGCCAGGCTTACGGTGCAAAGTTTGGCCTGCCTACGCCTGCTTGGCTGCTCAGCATCGGCTCCGTGGTCATCGGCACCGAAACCGAACTGATTTTAAAAAGCAGGTGGGTGCTGCCAAAGCGGTTACTGGAGGCAGGGTATATATTTAAATACCCGGATATGAAGGGGGCGGTGGAAGAATGTATTCAAGGCACAAGTCTTTTTGCACGCAAAACTCAAGAAACACTTATAGGGTTGTCCATTCCCCTGGCTTTTGGGTTATTGATGCGATACCTTTTTGGTATTGATAGCTGGAATTCTTTTCTCAGTGTCATGTCCATAAGTTTCCTTTTCCTGGTGCCTTTTGCCATAGGCGTTCTAACTATTCTGTTTTCGCCATTAGCAACTATCAGAAAAATTACTTATCGCATTTTTATGCCATGGCTGCCGATAATCGGGCTTTTGACATTAACCCTTGCCTTTTCGATGGAGGGTTTTGCCTGCTGGATCATGGCGCTACCACTTTTTCTGCCCATGGCATCCCTGGGAGGGCTTACCATGGGTTATTTCAGGTTGAAAAAACACAGGAATGAAAAGACATATGCATCCTTACTGGTTTTGCTGCCGCTTCTTATTTCGCCCGTTGAACAACTGATCGGTAGTATACCCGGCCGGTACGAGGCCTATACTTACATCGATATTCGTTCAAACCGTAATCATATCTGGGAAAATGTAACCCGCGTTAAGCCCATAAAGCCGGAACAGGACAAAGGCTGGCTCACGAGTTCGCTCGGCTTTCCGAGACCGATACGTGCTGAACTTAATTACAACGGGGTCGGCGCTTATCGCAAGGCTGTTTTTAGTAAGGGTTTGGTATTTCATGAAGAAGTAAAATCGTACCTGGATCAGCGGAGCATGCATTTTTCTATCAAAGCCAATCCTTATGATATACCGTCGACGACCATGGATAAACACGTGGTTATAGGCGGTGATTATTTCGATGTATTAGACGGTACTTACGTGCTCCAGCAACTATCGCCCGGTACGTACCGCCTTCATCTTTACAGTCATTTTAAGATGACCACCACTTTCAATTTTTACGCATCCTGGTGGGCAGGGTGGATCATGAAGGATATTCAGAACAATATTTTGCAAATAATAAAAGAGCGCGCCGAACGATAGGCCTTATCAAGTGATGAAAGAAAGAACCCTAAAACGCCGCATTAAAATATGTCTCTGGATAGTCATCAGCGGCCTGGCACTAAGCGGCATAACCGCATTTCCTTTGGAGAGCGAACTGGCAATTTTAAAAGATCATATTAGCCCCGGTAGCCTGATGGGTAACTGGATAGTTCATATTTACAACGCCGTAAAAACCACCAATAACCAATTCCCATGGCTTAGTTACGGTACCGACTGGCTGGCCTTCGCGCACCTGGTCATCGCCGTTGTGTTTATTGGTCCGTTGCGCGACCCGGTACGGAATATCTGGGTCATCCATTTCGGCATGATCGCCTGTGTAGCTGTGTTCCCGCTGGCTTTTATTGCAGGGTCGATAAGAGGTATCCCTTTTTTCTGGCAATTGATCGATTGTTCGTTCGGGCTGATCGGGTTCGTGCCCCTTTATTTCTGCGATAAGTATGTCCGTCTGCTCGAAAGGTCAGTATAAATCCATATTTTATATAAGCTGTTTGTTACAGGGGCAATGAATTGTTTTTACAAGTTCATTCCCTATATTTGCGTTCGCGAAAAATTCATTTTTAGAAACATAATGAGAGAAATACAATTCAGAGAAGCGCTTCGGGAAGCAATGAGCGAAGAAATGCGCAAAGACGATAAAATATACCTGATGGGCGAAGAGGTTGCCGAATACAACGGCGCTTATAAAGTAAGCCAGGGTATGCTGGATGAATTTGGTGCAAAACGGGTGATAGACACGCCCATCTCTGAATTGGGTTTTGCCGGCATCGGTATCGGTTCGGCAATGAACGGCCTGCGCCCGATCATCGAGTTCATGACCTTCAATTTCTCGCTGGTAGCTATCGACCAGATCATCAACGGCGCCGCAAAGATCATGTCGATGAGCGGCGGCCAGTTTTCGGTGCCTATCGTGTTCCGCGGCCCAACGGGTAACGCGGGTATGCTAAGCTCGCAACATAGCCAGTGCTTTGAGAACTGGTATGCCAATTGCCCCGGTTTAAAGGTGGTTGTCCCTTCAAACCCGGCAGATGCTAAGGGCTTGTTAAAATCGGCCATCATCGACCCGGACCCGGTGATCTTCATGGAATCAGAGCTGATGTACGGCGACAAAGGTGAAGTGCCGGAAGAAACTTATTACATCCCGCTGGGTAAAGCAGCAGTTACCAAAGAAGGTTCTGATGTTACGCTGGTAGGCTTTGGAAAGATAATGAAAGTTGTTAACGCCGCCGCTGCCGAACTGGAAAAAGAAGGCATCCATGCCGAGGTGATCGACCTGCGCACGGTACGCCCGATAGATTATGATACGGTAATAGCATCTGTGAAGAAAACCAACCGCCTGGTGCTGGTTGAGGAAAGCTGGCCATTGGGTTCAATAGCTACCGAAGTTGCGTTCAAAGTTCAGAAGGACGCGTTCGATTACCTTGATGCTCCTATCCTGCGCATTATGGGCGGCGACGTTCCGCTGCCTTACGCACCTACACTGATACAGGAATATCTTCCAAACCCTGAAAGAGTGATCAAGGCGGTGAAGGAAGTGATGTACGTGACGAAATAAAGCTCTAAGTTAAAGCATTTTGAAAGGGCCCCCGATCAATCGGGGCCCTTTTTGGTTCTTGCCGAGGCAAAATAGGGTTAACATGGTTAATACAATTTGAGCCATTTTGTAGCTAATTACTTAATTATCAGAGTATTAGCAAAAACGGGTGTTAACCATAAATAAATTACTTGTATAGCTTTCTCCGGATGAGTCAGGATAGCTTCATTAACCTCCCCGAGCGCTTGTTCAGCTTCCTGTTTTCTTAAGGTTTTTTTAAAGGGTGCCCAAGGGGCTTTGCCATTGAGGGCACTGCCCGAACTCTTAAACAAAAGCGGGCATCAATTATTGCAAGGCACTCAGGTGATTAATTTGAATCGTAAGGCCAAAGAATAAATGGACATCGTCATATCAGGCAGGTAAACAAAAAATGCCTCCCGTTTATGGGAAGGCATTGATATAAAAGATTGTCCTTTGTTAGTTCGTTGAAGCTGCGCTCCATCCGTCACTCCAGCCGCTGCCGCCTGTTTTGTGGGTGTCATTTACCATCTTCTCATATTTAACAGCCTGCTTAGGTGTTAATACTGTTTTTATCTTTTTGATGGTCGCAGCGCGCAACGGGGCTATGTCAGCCATCATTTTATTGGTGTTCCCTTTTTTGGCCACTTTGATCTTCTCGAACTTTTCAGCCGATTCTTTATAAATAGCCGCAACTTTTGCCGTCTGCTCATCGGTCAGTTTCAGTTCTTTTTGCAGGCCTTTGGCTTTTTCTATAGGGTCGGTAGTCGATTTAACCTGGGCCCGGGCTGCCGTCGATATCCCGATGAACAGGCAGCATATTAAAAGGATTCTTTTCATTGTTTTGATGTGTTTGGGGTCGGTATTATTTAAATATAATTTGCTGTCATACAGAAGCAAAGATAATCATAAATAGGTTTTATTTAATATTATTTACATATCGGGGTGCTGGCGTTCATGTTCATTTTCATCATTTTTTCGGGCCTGGATTTATAGGAAAGTTTTTCAAAGTGATCAATTCCGGCCCTGTTATTACCTTCGGTGATATGAAGGAACTGGTTTGGCGCAACATTTGTGAAGTGCTGAACAGCATTGGTTCCCGCCCAGGTTATTTCAATATCATCGATCACCTTTGCCTGCCCAATACCAAGTTCCTGCCGCAGTGGTTGTGACCCAAAGCTTCCACCCGAATTAACGTCTTTATAAACACTTCGCTTAACGCCATTCTCGGTAAAAGTTAATTTAATGTGGCTGCCTATTGCTGCTTTGTTTGCCTTAGTTCCTTCAAGCTTAAGACTTATCCAGTTGTTGCCGTTCTGACCCGGATTAACATATAATGAACTGGTGTATGAATCGCCGGCAAAAGCACCGCCCATTTCAATAAAAACGTCTTGTATCCCGTTATTCCTGATATCGGCAAAAGCCACACCATGCCCTTTTTGCAGGTTTCCCATACGAGATGAGGTTGTTACATCCGCATAACGTTTTCCTTCGATATTTCTAAACAGCTTATTAGGCACCAGCGATTTAAAATCGGGGTTCCCTGTGCCGAAATACATATCGGGAAAACCATCATTGTCAATATCGCCGAAATTTGCGCCCATGCTGTAAACCACTTTATCTAGCCCCATCTGTTTGGTTACGTTAGTAAAAGTGCCATTGTGATTGTTGCGGTACAGGAATATGTTACCGGCCTTAGGCACTGGCTTTCCCACAGCATAAGCCCCGGCATACCAGGCCAGGCTGGTCTGGAATTGATAATCTGCGACCATAATATCCGGCCATCCGTCATTATTGTAGTCATAAAACCAGGTAGTAAACGTTCCTTCATCGTTATCCATCAGCCCGGCTGCCCTTGTGACATTTTGAAAATCTGGTATAGCGCCCTGTTTTCCTTTGTTCTTCAGCAGATATTTTTCTCCCGTAAGCGTTGAAACGAAAATATCAGGGTAGCCGTCATGATTATAATCGGCTGATGTAACACCTTTTACAAAATCAGTAACATCGCAGTGCGCTTTGTCAGCAACATTGGTAAAAGTGCCGTCATGATTATTCATGAACAACATGCTGGTATGCACCCCGCCTTTATCGTCCATTCCCGAATTTTCGGTGCCGACGAATACATCCAGCCAACCATCGTTATTAAAGTCGGCCCATGTAGCTGCCTGGGTCGGCTGAAAAAATAGCAGACCGCTGGAAGAGGTTACATCAGTAAAGGTGCCATCGCCATTGTTGCGCAGTAGCGAGCTTGGCTGATTACCAAATCCCTGGCTGTTCCAGGCGCCTCTTAAAACAAAGATATCCAGCTTACCATCATTGTTATAATCGGTTTGCTGTATGTTCAGGCCCCCATTTATACCTGTCAGGCCGCTTTGGGCAGTCAGGTCGCTAAAGGTGCCATTCTTGTTATTCTGGAAATAATGCATCGGGTCGTCCAGGTCCCAGCCTGAAGTTACGATATCCAGGTAACCATCGTTGTTAAAATCATCCACGATAACGCCGCCTGCCCTGCCGTTGACATTCAGACCAAGATCAGCAGCCATATCTTTAAATGGCCTTACCTTATCAATCGTATCCGCATCGAGACCGGGTATCAAAAACTCACGCGGTACACCCTTTGGATAACGCCCAAGCGTCATATAAGCGATATTGAGCAGCCATTTGGATTCATAGTCATCCGGCCTCGCTTTTAATATGCCCTGGTATACATCGATAGCTTTTTGCGACCCGGTTTTGATCTGATGGATGCCCCCGTCTTTTATCGGGAAAATACAGGAGGCCCCAGTATGATTAAGCATACAATTGCTCCGTTCGCCCAGGCGCATGTATGCTATTGCCACGTCGGGCATGATCCCGCCTAAACCCATGTAATCCATTTTCTGAAGTACACTATCGTAAAGGGCAACCGATTCCTGTTCCTTACCGACTTTAAGATCAAGTGATGCTTTCATTAGTAGTAAATTAATGTCGTGGCTGTATTCTTTGAGCCGCAGCAGCGAGTCGCAATGTGCCACTTTGGATTCAGGGTTAAACGGATTTGATATGCTGTTATGCTTTTCACTCAGATACTTAAGCGTATTGATCATCTTCTCGTGAGATGAATTTCTGTTAATCAGGATAAAGCTGAAGATGCCAGTCAAAACAACCAGCCCCGCTACTATCCCTATATGTTTTTTTTCGATTTTCACGTCTTTAAATATTATGCGCCTCTGCATGGGCCGAAATGACCGGCATTCGTAAGCGCAATTCTTTAATAAAATGTTTAATGGAAGTTTTAAAGTGTTCTCAGCACTTGTTTTTGAAAAACAACACTATGGAAGTAGCTTTAGCCGATGCTTAAATAAACTTACTGCCACACCATAACTCGGCGCAAACCTGTAAAATAGCATCAGGGTGCATGATGAAAAACCTGTAAAACTTAATTCAGGAAAGTTGGGCTGATTCTTCGGGTGGTTCGCCGGGGCTGGCAATAGGAATTTCGACAATAGCGGAACCGGTCCGGCTGATCTGCTTTTTTAGCGTTCTGACAGGCGTCAGAAAACGGTAATAGCATGTTTGGTAATTGTAAACACTTACCCCGTCTGCCTTGATCAGTGGAACGTGCTCCTTTTTACCAAAGGGAACATCGGCTATCTTACGGGCATTAATAATGTTTTCGTTGTGCAGCCTGGTAGTTTCGTAGTTAGGCACACACATCAGGTATACGGTGTCCCTTGTCATTTTTAGCTTTACGTAATTATATGAACCATTTTTAAACTGCACCTGCCCGCTAATGTAAACATAGTCAGTCCAGTCCTGCACGGCACCCATTTTTACCGGGAGCTTTACTTCGAAAAGATCATCAAGTTTATAGTTGTTTTTGGCGATCTGTTCGTTGAATAATTTGTCGGATTTATATACCAGGTATTGGTAAAGCATCATATGCCCGTATAGACTGAACAGGTGAAGAAAAAGCAAGGCGATAGCAAATAATCTCTTCAATCGGCTAAAATGTTGAGCACAGGTAATTGCTTAAAAGTAAAAATACCGCTTTATTATTTAATAATGCAAGCTTTATATCTTTTTTAAGATACTTTACTGACTATCGTAAAAAAGAAAAAGCCTCCTGACCATCAGGAGGCTTTGATACCATTATTCGTATTTTTCAGAAAATTACTTTCTGCTGCCGAAAATGCGCATCATCGACATAAACAAATTGATAAAAGTTGTGTAAAGAATAAAGGCGCCGATCAACACCAGTTTCTTTGAACTCTCTGTACCATACTCAATACCTGCACCAATACGTTTTAGCATTTGCATGTAATAGGCGGTAAGGCCAACCATAATTGCCACAAATACAAAGCTTATGATATATTGTAATTGTGAACTTCCTAAGAAGAAATTGACGAGGCTAACCGCAAATGCACCAAAAAATAATATGATCAATACCGAGCCGAATTTGGTAAGGTCCATACTTGTTGTATAGCCGGCGATTGCCATTATTCCGAATACAAGCGCAGAACTCAGGAAAACTCCAAAGATTGAAGTCGCGGTATAAAGAATACCTAAAAAACTCAGGCTGACGCCAATTGTAAAAGCATAGGTTATAAACAAAGCTAACAATGCTACATAAGAAATACGGTTAAAGCCAAAGCTTATAACAAACGAAAACGCAACAGGGGCAAAAATAGCCACGTACCCTAATCCGGTAAGACCAGTAACTGGATTAACAAGTAGTTCGAGTAAATTATTATTTGCGTAAAATTCAAATGCGGTAAAAGCAGATATACCCAAAGCGGCGAACATCCATAAGAACACCTTAGCTAAATACTTTCGTGATGCTGCTGCATCTTCTATCTGGATCACATTCTGATAAGTGTAATCCGGGTTTTGATTTTCCATTTTTTAAAATTGATTTTTAATAATACGAATTTACGAAAATAATGTGCACATGTGCGAATATGCAAATGCGCAAATTGTAAAGTGATTGGTTAAAAATGGCATTTGCACATTCAAACATCTGCATATCTGCACATTAATTCAACCTTTTCACCAGTTGTTCCTCCACTTTTTTAAAGAACTGGATAGGTTTCAGGTTTCGCCAAATCAGGTCGTCCAGTTCTCCGCCAAAATTGATGTAGTAGTCGATATTGTTGCGCTTGAACTCATCGATCACGTGCTCCCTGAAATTCACACCCGCTATCCATCCGTCCTCTACATCCTGGAACCATTCTTCATAGTAACAATCGTCGGACGAATGGAAATTCAATACATTCTCACCTATCAGCACAAACTTATTGATACCGCTATCCACCATCAGCTCCAGCAATTCACGCTTCATCAGCATGATGTCATTGTTGATGGCATCGTTCCACTCGCCTATAAGTTCGATGATGGTATAGCCGCGTTCGTAGTCGGCAAACAGAACTTTCAGGTATAAGGTATTGGAACCGAACGAATCCCATTGGGGATGCAGCAGGTAATTGTATATCTGTTTGTCAAACTCGAACTCGCTGTATTCCGTTGCGTAAAAAGGAGAATATTCGTCCTCAGATGCTATATAATCATCCCTCCACTTATAATACGGCTCTATCTCGTGCATAGCCCCCTCCTTTATTTAGCGCTATATTAAAAAAAATAATGTTAATTAAATGCAAGCCCCGTGTTTACTTAGCGTTCATATAAACTTCCACCGCTTTTCGCACGCTGCCGTACTTTAGCAGCAGGTCGGCGGCCTCCTGTTCCGGCAGACCGGTGTAATTCATCACCATATGCGTACCGCGGTCGACCAGCTTATGGTTGGATAGCTGCATATCCACCATTTTATTACCTTTTACCCTTCCTAATTGTATCATTACAGCGGTCGATAGCATGTTCAGCACCAGTTTTTGGGCCGTTCCTGCTTTCATGCGTGTCGACCCGGTCACAAATTCCGGACCGGTTACAACCTCTACCGGGAATTTGGCCGCCGCAGCCACCGGGCTGCCGGTATTACACACAATGCAGCCCGTGGCCACATTATTTTTATTTGCCATCTGCAGTCCGCCTATTACGTAAGGGGTAGTGCCCGATGCCGCTATACCTACCAAAACATCTTTTTCGCTGATATGGTATACAGACAGGTCCTTCCAGGCTTGTTCAGCGTCATCCTCGGCGAATTCAACGGCTTTGCGAATGGCGCTGTCGCCGCCGGCTATGATCCCCACTACACGATCAAAATCAACCCCGAAAGTAGGCGGGCATTCCGATGCGTCTACTATCCCCAGCCGACCGCTTGTGCCCGCTCCGATATAGAAAAGCCTGCCGCCGGCCTTCATTTTTTCGGCCGTTACGGTTACCAGTTTTTCTATCTGGGGCAGGGCCTTTGCAACAGCAACCGGAACCGTATGGTCCTCTCTGTTAATACTTTGCAATATCTCCGACACCGGCATTTGCTCCAGGTTATTGTATTTGGAATCGCGTTCGGTGGTTTTTTCCATTTTTATGTCAATACTTTGCAACAAAAGTCGGCAAAAAACGTCAAAAGCAATACTTTAGCTATATATAATATTATTAAGCATGGATACAATGCTTAAATTTGTGCGAGGAATATGAAGAGAGCGGCATCCATTATTTTCAGGTCATTGATACTGGTACTTGCAGGCATAGCTATCGGCCTGGTGCTGGGCGATAATGTACGCAGGGGACTTTCGCTGCCCGGGGGTAACAAGGTGTCGAAAGTGATGCAACTGGTGCGGCACAATTATGTTGATTCTGTTAATACCGACAGCCTGGAAGGGGTAACGGTAAATAACCTGCTGCAGAACCTCGATCCGCATTCGCTTTACCTGCCGCCACGGCAAGCCGAGTCGATCAATGAGAAGCTCGACGGTGGTTTTAACGGTATTGGTATCGAATACCAGTTGCTGCGTGATACCCTGATCATTACCCAGGTTTACGACAATGGTCCGGCCATGAAAGCAGGTATCATTGCCGGTGACAGGGTGATAGAAGTGAACGGGAAAAAATTCTCGGGGACACATCTTAACCAGGAGATCGTAAGCAGGACATTCAGGGGGCAAAAAGATTCCCTCATCGCTTTGTCGGTTGTGGGCCCTGCAGATAACTCCCTTAAAACTTACCATATCAAACGCGGCTATGTGGATTTGAGCAGCCTTGATGCCGCGTATATAGCTGCGCCTTCCGTCGGTTATATCAAGATCAGCAAGTTTGCCGCCACTACGGATAATGATTTCCGGTCGGCCCTTAAAAAACTGCAGGCCTCAGGGATGCAAAAATTGGTGCTCGACCTGCGCGGTAATGGCGGAGGCTACTTAAGCTCGGCTACCGAGCTGGCCAGTGAATTTTTGAATAAGGGCAAGCTTATTGTGTATACACGCGGCGTGCACGAGCCACGTACCGACTATATGGCTACGGATTCGGGCCTGTTTCACAACGGCAAGCTGGCTGTTTTGATCGATGAATATTCTGCATCAGCAAGCGAGATATTAGCAGGCGCCCTGCAGGACCTGGACCGCGCGGTTATAGTGGGCCGCCGCTCGTTCGGTAAGGGTTTGGTGCAGCAGCAATTTGGGTTTGGTGACGGATCGGCCGTAAACTTAACCGTGGCGCGTTATTATACACCCTCCGGCAGATCGATACAAAAATCATATAAGGACGGTGTTGAAAACTACCGCAACGAAGTGGCAGAGCGCATACAAAAGGGCGAGCTTTTTTCGGAGGAGAATTACCTTACCGATAGCGCCTTTAAAAGAGCGACTGCCTATCATACGGCAAAGGGCCGCAAGGTGTTTAGCGGCGGTGGCATTATGCCCGATGTATTCGTGCCGGCTGATACAAGCGGTAATACCCAGCTGATACAGGAACTTGGCGAGGCGCAGCTGTTTAACGCTTACGTGATTGATAAAATGCAACCGGTTTTAAAAGGGTTTAAAGCCGACAGCAGCTTTCTGAAAAACTACAATGTGAACAACGACCAATTCGACGACTTTATTGGCTATGCATCCAAAACGTTGAAGGAAATGGATTCGAAGGAAGTAAAAGTGTCGAAAGACAATATCAAATTATTGCTAAAAGCTTACGCCGCGCGCTACAAATGGGGCGATACGGCTTACTTCCAGGTGCTTAACAGCGATGACAGTACGCTCAAACGGGCCATTGCCGAAATTAACTAATACAATACTATGCCACTGAAATAGACAATATTCTGGCGATTGTCGTCACGGAATATTGCAACCGGGTACTCGGTGTTTTTCGGCCTGACCGCCCACGCCTTAACGATATTGGGCGTTTCGTTCCCGGTACCTGCATTCAAATTATAGTATCCAAAACGCGCCACAAGACATGAGTCACGGAACCCATTGTAGGCGTCTGCCGTGGTGTTTTTCTTTAGCTCCGTCATATATAAACTCCTTAACAGCGGTAAAGACAACGTTGAATGTGTGTCAAGGGGTACGGAAGCATACCTTTTGCCCGATGTATGCTGGTAAACGCCATCTAAAAAATGATATCCAAAATCGTCTGATAGCACAGGCAGCCCTTTGATAAATTGGATGGCGGCTATATACTGGTAAACATGTGTACCGTTTTCGGCATTTGTGATCGTATCGCGCAGGTTGATATACTCCATCTCGATATCATTGGTCGCAATATGATTGTTCTGTAATAACTGTAGTGCAGCAAGCGAATCGGCAGGGTTAAGCCCGAAACTTTGTGTTTGCCGCTGGCTGATACAACCGTTATCGCCGTTTATATCATTTTTTTTGCAGGAAGCCAGTACTGCCAATGCAAAAAGGATAAGGAAAATATGCTTCATACGACCAGTTTTAATAGTATTACGAAGCTGATAGCCAGAGTGCTACACCATAGATGTGCGAATGTGCAAATATGCAGATGTGCAAATGACTCATGATTAATCTGCACATTCGCACATCTGCACATTTTACTACTTCTGCCTGAAAAATATTTGTATCGGTACGCCGGTAAAGTCAAAGTTCTCGCGCAATTTGTTTTCCAGGAACCGGTAGTATCCTTCTTTGAGATATTGGGGTAAATTACAGAAAAATGCAAACATGGGCGATACGCCGTTGATCTGCGTGATGTATTTTATTTTAACGTATTTCCCTTTGATAGACGGCGGCGGAAAGCTTTCGATAATCGGCAGCATCACGTCGTTAAGTTTGGAAGTGGGTATTTTTTTCTTTCGGTTATCGTAAACCTTTTGTGCTGTTTCTATCACTTTCAGCACCCGTTGTTTTTCGGTAACAGATGTAAAGATGATAGGGACGTCGGTGAACGGAGCCACCTTTTGGCGTATCATATCCTCAAATACTTTGGTGGTTTTATTGTTCTTTTCTATCAGGTCCCACTTATTCACCACCACCATAATGCCCTTTTTATTCTTTTCGGCCAGGTGAAAAATGTTGATGTCCTGCGACTCGATACCTTCAACCGCATCGATCATCAGGATCACCACGTCGGCTTCCTCCAGCGCTTTGATGGTGCGCATAACGGAGTAAAACTCTATATTTTCCTTAACCTTCGTCTTTTTGCGCATTCCTGCTGTATCAACCAGCATAAAATCGTGCCCATATTGGTTATAATGGATATAGATAGAATCGCGGGTGGTGCCTGCTATCGGTGTTACGATATTACGATCCTTACCTATAAGTGCGTTGATAATGGATGACTTGCCTACATTAGGGCGCCCGACGATGGCGAACTTCGGCAAGGTGTTTTCTTCAACCGGCTCATCGTCAAAATGCTTTACCAGTTCATCAAGCAATTCGCCGGTTCCCGAACCCGTCATCGAGGATATGTTATATATCTCGCCCAGGCCCAGGCTATAAAATACGGCAGCGTCCGATTGTTGGGCATTATTGTCCACTTTGTTCACAACAACCATCACCGGCTTCTTTCCGCGGCGCAGCAACGCTGCAATTTCATCATCAAGGTCGGTAACGCCTGTTGTCACGTCGACCATAAACAATATAGCAGTGGCCTCTTCGATAGCGATGATTACCTGTTCGCGTATAGCAGCTTCAAAAACGTCTTCTGAGTTGGCTACGTAACCGCCTGTATCTACCACGGTAAAACTGTGATGCGTCCATTCCGAAACCCCGTAATGCCTGTCGCGTGTTACGCCGCTAAAATCATCCACGATGGCTTTGCGCGTTTCGGTCAACCGGTTAAATAAAGTCGATTTGCCTACGTTGGGGCGGCCCACTATGGCTACTATATTGCTCATTGGTCTGCAGATTTGAGGTGTGAGATTTGAGATGTGAGCTATCTCACACCCGGCCCACAACCTTATAATAATTTTGAGTTTGAGGAGGACGATGGGAGCCAGGAAGGCTCTCATATCTCACATCTCAAGTCTCACGTCTAACTCTCGTACCCAAACTGTTTCAGGTAATTTTTCTTTTGGCGCCAGTCGGGTATCACTTTCACAAACATCTCCAGGAACACCTTACGCTGAAAAAGTTCCTCCATATCCTTACGGGCATAAGTGCCAACGCGTTTCAGTGTTTCGCCCCCTTTGCCTATTAGTATATTCTTCTGCGAATCCCGTTCGACAATGATCTCTGAACTGATGCGGTATAGTTCATCACCTTCTTTAAAGGCAGTGATAATAACTTCGGTACTGTAGGGTATCTCCTTTTCGTAGATCTTAAATATCTTCTCGCGGATAATTTCGGAAGCAAAGAACCGGTCATTACGATCGGTCAGGAAATCCTTTTCGTAATAGGGTGGATGCTCGGGCAAGTGCTCTATCACGAAATTCATTACCGCCAGTACATTATGCTCCTTTAATGCCGAAACGGCGAATATTGCCTTGGGATTTAGTTTCTCCTGCCAATACGCCACCTTAGCCTTTACCGTTTCCTCGTCCGACTTGTCGATCTTATTAATGATCACGCAAAGCGGGGCCAACGAGCCCTGCAACTTTTCTATCGCGTCGCTTTCATCATATTTTTCATTAATGTCGGTTACCAGCAATACCAGGTCGGCGTCCACCAGCGAACCGGACACCTGGTGCATCATCGTTTCCTGCAAAGCATAGTGCGGTTTGATAATTCCGGGAGTGTCCGAGAACACGATCTGGTAATCTTCGTGATTGACTATGCCGAGTATACGGTGCCTGGTTGTCTGGGCTTTAGGAGTAATGATGGACATTTTTTCGCCCACCAGCGCGTTCATAAGGGTCGACTTACCCGCGTTGGGCTTACCAACTATACTCACGAAACCCGCCTTATGACTCATAAAAAATATATAAAATTTAATTTGGACTGCAAAGAAACGAATTATATCTTTGCAGTCCCAATAAAAATAAGGATTACCCCGATTTTAATGGGAAAACACAGTGCGGGATGGAGCAGTTGGTAGCTCGTCGGGCTCATAACCCGAAGGTCGTAGGTTCGAGTCCTGCTCCCGCTACCTTTAAGACAAATGCAACGGAAGAGTTCTTTCGTTGCATTTTTTGTTTTAAAATGGAATTAGTTTCGCAGCCTTAACAATGATCAAGGTAATTTTGGTTCGAGTCCTGTTAGGGTCAACGAAACTTTAGATTGAGGTGTGTTTTGTTAAACATTTTTTTCTACGTTTTTCATTTCATACTGCTATTTACTGTGCATAAAAAATGACAAAGCAACCCATTCGACTGTAAATCATTTGGTCTTTCCGACTTTTTTATACTTATCTTTAAAGATTCCTTTCCTACTTTAATAGTTGCCGTGTAATTAGTCCGGGATTTTAATAGAGCATATTAATTTATTAACCGAGAATTGTCTATGAAACAAGCGCTCAGACCAACCGGTATCGAAGTACTCGGCAATATACCGTGGGGCACTCATTTTTGTCATTTTTACCAAAATGACGAGGACCTGTTGTCGATTCAAGTGCCTTTTTTTAAAACTGGTTTGGAAAACAACGAATACTGCATATGGGTAACTTCCGGACAAACCACCGTTGAGAATGCTAAGAATGCACTAAAGGAGGTAGTTCCTGATCTTGATAAATATTATGAACATAAAAGTATCGAGATCCTTTCCCACCATGACTGGTACCTGATTAATGGACAATTTGAACTGGATAACGTCATACGCTTGATGTTAGCGCGTTTAAAAATTGCACTTGAGAACGGCTTTGCCGGCTTACGCCTCAATGGTGACGAAGCCTGGATGGACCAAAGAACATCGCACGATTTTATGGAATATGAACGCTTCCTTAATCCGGCAATAGCGGGAAAAAAGCTTATCATATCATGTAGTTATCAATTAAGTAAATGCACCGCGACAGACGTGTTAGATGTTGCCCTGTTGCATGAATCTGCTGTTTCGAAACGTAAGGACCGATGGGAAATACTGGAAACCCGGAACTTCTTAACATCCCAGACGCAACTGAACCTGGAAAGAGATTTGCTCACGAAACGAGTGCTAAAAACGACGAGGGAGTTAAACGGGATCACCGAACAGGTAAAGAAGGAACGTTCCGAAAGAAAGAAAGGGGTATTTTCCCCGTACAAATCCGAACTTTATTTAAAAACAATAGTAAACACCTCAGATATCGCGTTTGTATTATTCGATAGTGACTCACATGTATTGTTGTTTAATGCTATAGCAAATTATTGGTCAATCCTGTCTTTCGGAGTTCCTTTGAAGAAAGGCGTCTATTTGCCTGACCTTTTGAATGAAGAAGGAAAAATCAAATTTAAAGAAACGATAAAAGCTGTCCTGTCGGGGCAGTCGCTAAGCTATGAGACGAGCTACCAGGACCAGGGCGAGTTCCGGGAATGGTACCGCGTCACCATTCATCCTGTAAAGGATGATGATGGAAAGGTTGTCGGAGTATGTTGCACTGCAAGCAATATTACCCGAGATAAACGGGCGGAAACAGAGCTCCAACGTATAAGCGGCCGATTAGAAGAACGCAATAAAGACGTAGATAAATTTGCTTTTAGTTTATCGCACGATTTGCGGGCGCCATTGGCCAACATGCTTGGGTTAGCCAGGATGCTTAAAAACACAAATGTTCCCAATTCAGAAAGACCAGAACTCGAAAGCTTTTTATTTCAAAGCATCGAGAAACTGAATGATGCAGTTTATAATTTGAACCGCATTTTGGAGTTGGACAAAACTCTGAGTCTGAAAAAAGCAAAGGTCAATCTAACCGAGCTGGTAAATGAAGTATCTGCCCGGTATAAACCGATCGCCAAACAGGACGCCGTCCGAATTTATACTGATTTCGACAACGTGAACGAGATTTTTACTATTGTAAGTTACCTGGAGAGTATTTTTTTTCATCTTATTTTCAGCAGTATAACATATAACCAAACCGGGAGGCCACCGGTGATTGAAATCACTGCTGAAAAGACGGCGAACAAAGTTATTATCCATTATAAAAATTTCGGGAAAGGTGGTTACAGTAAGGGTACAAAGGCAGACGCCGGATCTTATAAGACCCTGAACACGTCCATCAGAGGTCACGGTGTTGGCTTGTCTACAGTGAAAACAAGGGTTGACATCCTTGGAGGATCGATCAGTGTTGGCACATTGCCTGATGGCGGCAAGGAATACCGGATCGAACTGCCGCTTGACTTAAGCGAAACCAACCTTTAGGCTTATGGACTCGAATCGAGTCCCAAATCTTAAAATAGAACAGGCAAAATATTTAGTCGCTGCGGGCAAAATATTTTTTAACGCTGAGTCACTTTCGAAATAATTTTGAAAGCGCAACAGTCACTCGGTTTTATATATCGATCCGGCTATCATGTGAGTTGACTTTACCGATAGTTTTTAGATCATCAAAAAAGTTCGACATTTGTCCGCTTCCCTCTACCTTTTAAAGCATAAAGCCTTCAACGAAAAGTTGAAGGCTTTTTTTATTATTATAATAGTAAAACCACCGCCTAAGGCGGTAGGTAAGGTGTGAAGGCTAGGCCAGAAACCGCTATCTTAGTATTTGTGACGAAATACAGGAAATTATCTCATAGCTTTTACTATTGTGTTTACCATGTTGTGTGGACGCCGAAATATCGCTTCAGGGTATTAACAGATGTGGTGGCCGATACATTGGAGAATAAGATTCGAGCAATATGCGGATGGAAAGAAGTGGAGATATTGGAGATGAATATTCAAGCCGATCATGTTCACATGGTTTGTAGCATCCCGCCAAAGATGAGTGTGAGTGATTTCATGGGGATATTAAAAGGTAAAACAGCACTAATGATGTTCAGTAATTATCCGAGTTTGCGCAAGAAGCCATATTGGGGTAATCATTTTTGGAGTAGAGGTTATTTTGTAAGTACGGTAGGTTTAGATGAAGAACGGATAAAGAACTATGTAAAATATCAGGAAACAGAAGAGCGGAAAGAAGACGGAACAACTGACCTGAAATTGTTTTGACGACCATCCCCTTTCAGGGGTTAGGATAAAGCCCCCACCTTAGGTGGGGGTTGTTTACTTTTACTGTAGACGAAGACGATGGGTACAATCGTCCGAGGTTCGTAAACTTCGGACAGCCGCGGCGAGCCACAAAAAGCTGCCGGACAAAAACGATTTGCTTGCTGATCCTTACTATTCATCTCGTGATCAATTTGGGGCTGTGCGCTTCCTGCACCTTTAAAAATCATGCCGTCAGTTTATGGAGAGCCAGTTTTATATCCAGCTGTCAGAATTTGGCGCCGAGTGTAACATAGCATGATCTTCCATCTCCGGGTAATATACCATTACCGACATAAACGAGCGTTTCGGTTCTGCGGGTAAAGTATTTATTATCTGTCAGGTTATTTACTCCGATCCTGATGTTATACTTTTCGGAAAACTTATAACCCAGGGCAAAATCGGCCACCCCATATCGCGGCACATAGCCTACGTTAGGACTTGTTTTGGTGGCTACTGTATTGTTCGCATCCGACCACGATCCGCCAACGTATGAATAATAAAAAGTAGCGGTGATGTTATGTACCCGCCCATTTATGCCCGAGCGACTAACAAATTGGGGGACATCTTCTAATGTTTTCCCGGTCAGATCAACCGCGCCTGTTTTGCCATTCAAATACCTGGCATGATTATAAGCGTAAGAAGAAAATATTGAAAGATCATTATTACTTTGCTCGTCATCGAAATTAAGCAGGTGGAGCTCAAAAAAAGCTTCCACGCCCTTAGTGAGCGCATTACCTGCATTGGTAGTGTAGGTGTACGGCTCTCCGTTGGCATCGGTCAGTGTTATATTTCCTATCCTGTTGTTATACTTTAGTTCAAAAGCGCTTAAATCAAAGTTCAATATGTTTTTAACCTTCCCCCGGATGCCAATATCTGCATTGTGGCCGCTCGCATCTTTCAAATCCGGGTCGATCACCGCTGTACTCGATCCAATTATAAGATTTGAATAAAGGATGGGCCTGTAAGCCTGCGAATAATTAGCATAGATATTAATACTTTGAGTGATCTTATATTGCGCCCCTATTCCACCCAGCACAATGTTCCTGGTGGTTGAAAGCGATACCGGGTTGAAGTTTTTGTATACTTTATATTCCGTCCCGTTTAAAGTTGAATTGAGATTATCGTACCTGATGCCGGGTGTTACGGATAACCTGTCTGTGATTCGGAAAAGGTTTTCAAGAAACGCCCCATAGTTTATTGTTTTAAAGAGCAGCGCGATACCGTAATTGCCGGTTTGAGTAAGATCAAAATTAGTGCCTGTAGTGCCCTCCCCGTTTTGTTTTCTGTTTGTAGCGGCGCTGGAATATTTTAAACCGCCCGATAGGGCACTCTCGTGGCCGAACAGGTCGTATTTTTTTATCATTCTTGCATCAACAGTATAGCTGTTGTAAAAGTCCCTGTTTATCTCTCTTGGCGCGTAGGAACCTGTAGTTTTGCTAATGGTATCGGCATTGGTGGCTAAACCCGGGCTGGCAATAACCATGTTTCTTTGCCCGAATAAAGTATAGGCTTTGACATTCAATTGTGTTTTATTATTGATGGCGTAATTAAAACTCAAAGCGGGCACGTTAAGTATCGGGTTAAAATAATTTCTGCTCCTTGTTGATTGGCGCGGATCGGCAGCAAACATCGCATCGGTAAGCCCGCCGGCAAATTTTTGCACGTAGTTTTCTCTCGAGTATTCAAGGCCAATATCCATTTTATCTGTTGGCTTGTAGTGCAGGCTTGCATAAGCATTCAGGAAATTATAGTTAGAGTTAAGACGCCATCCGTCGCTGCTGCGGTAATTAAAGAAAGCATAATAAGTGAATTTGCCTTTTTTGCCGCCTGCCGAAGCAAAGGAATTTGAGGTATTGAACGATCCATATGTTTGCTCGGTTTCGATGCTTAATGATCTTGTAGTGTCGGGTTGCTTAATTACATAATTGAGCATTCCGCCAAACTGAGGACCGTATTGAAGAGCGGCCGATCCCCTGATGATCTCAATTTGCTGTACGGCCTCGAGTGGCGGGTTGTACATAGCCTCAGGATAACCATACAGATCGTTATTAACATTGTAACCATTCTGGTTCACGTTGAACTCCCATGATCTGTGCGGATTTAATCCTCTTGCCGCTACACTTGTTTGGGTGCCCGAACCATCCAGCTCCCACGACGTGATACCTGGTACTTTTGCAAACATATCGCGGGCTTTACTTTGTGCAATATCTGCATTGATACTGTCAACCAAAATCACTTCAATTTTTTTGCCCGAATAAATATTTGTTCCCCCGATCTCGGGTAACGTCGTGATGCTTCCCGCATTTCGTTCGCCTTGTACTTCAACAGATGGTATCTTAATAACGCTGTCCTGAAGTGGATAGGAAAATTCAGCGGTCTCATGGTTTTTTACGATTATATGCTGTTTAACAGATTGATAGCCGATGTGCGAGATAATGATCTGGTAATTTCCGGCAGGAATGTTATCGATACTGTATTGACCTTTATTGTTTGTGATGGCCCTGAAATTCGTTTGGTAAAGGATGATATTCACCAGTTCTAACGGTGTTTTTTTATTGTCGGTGATGCTACCTTTAATATTACCACTTGATTGGGAAAAGGCATGATTGAGTGTTATGAAGAATAGAAAAAAAAGGAAAGTTTTTTTCATGGAAAGCTTTGTTTAAAATCTTGCGTTATATATTTAAAAATATAACGCTAAAATAAGTTTTAATTAACCCGTGGACAATGTTTTTGTAAACAAATTATGACGGAAGTAAATGTGGCATGTTGAAAGGCTCAACCCGACCGGCAGGATGCCTGTTACATGTTAGAAAGAAGTTTGTTGAAGACACTGTTGTTGGTTTATGGTTTAAAGGGAAGGTTTTTAAGAAAAGTGTATCTGCAACCAAAACAGGAACGCCATGGAAAGTGAAAATGGCCTCACGTCAAATTTTCTTTAAAAAAATTGATCGTGCGATTCCAGGCCAGCTCGGCTGCGGCCTTGTCATAACGGGGTGTTGTATCGTTATGAAATCCGTGGTTCACATTTTCGTAAATAAAGGCCTGGTATTTTTTGCCGTTGGCTTTTAAGGCAGCTTCGTAAGCCGGCCAGCCACCGGTAATGCGGTTATCGAGCGATGCGTAGTGCAGCATAAGCGGAGCGTGAATTTTAGGCACATCTTCAGCAGCAGGCTGGCTTCCGTAAAAAGGCACCGCTGCTGCCAGGTCGGGTATCCTTACAGCCATCATATTGGCTATGCCACCGCCAAAACAAAAGCCCACAACGCCTACTTTGCCGTTGCAGTCCTTGTGATTTTTAAGGTAATGATAGGCATCTATAAAATCCTCCTCCATTTCGCCCTTGTCCCTTTTGCTTTGCATTTCCCGGCCTTTGTCGTCGTCGCCCGGGTAACCGCCAAGCGGTGTAAGCGCATCCGGTGCGAGCGAAATAAAGCCTGCCAGGGCGGCCCTTCGGCCTACATCCTCGATATAGGGGTTTAAACCGCGGTTCTCGTGGACAACAACGACCCCGCCTAGTTTCCCACTGGCATCTGCCGGTTTTGACAGCAGTGCCTTGATAGTTCCGCCGCCTTTGGGCGAATCATACTTGATATACTCCGATTTTATGCGGGGGTCGTCAGCCCTGATCTGGATGTTCCCTTTGTAATCGGGCATCAGGAAACTCATCAAGGCCGGTACGGTTAGACCGCCAACGGCGTAAAGCGATAACTTTTGAACGAAATCACGACGGTCAAGCCGGTTATGTGCATAGTCATCGTACAGGTCGAATACTTCCTGCCTGATGTCTTCTTTCCTGATCTGGTTCATAACAAAAGGTTTACTCAAATGTAGCGATTCACGGCAGTTACCTGCCAGTCAGGAAGTAACAGTTGTGTTACCCTTAAGGTTTGAAAAAACTTCGCCATCAGGCATGAACCTGGCAGGTATTACTGCTTAGATCATATCCAGGCTAAAAGGTAGTTTTCGGATGCGCTTACCAGTCAGGTCGAAAATTGCGTCAGTTAATGCCGGAGCAAAGGGAGGCAGACCCGGCTCGCCAACACCTCCTGCATCAGCGTCGTTCTCCATAATATGCACTTCAACCGGCGGCACGTCGTTCATTCGCGGCATAATGTAGTTGTAAAAATTCCTCTGCTCCACCAGCCCGTCTTTGAATGTGATCTCATGATTGGTTGCCGCGCCTAAAGCCATAACAATGGCACCTTCGACCTGCGCCTTTACAATATCGGGATTGACATACCAGCCGCAATCCATTACTGCCCAAACCTGGTCTATTTTCAGCTTTTTGCCCGAGCCGCCTGAAACTTTTACTACCTGGCCGACGGTGGTTCCAAAACACTCGGTAATAGCGGTGCCATATCCGGCGTTTTTCTGCCGGGCTTTCCAGCCAGATACTTCTTCCATTTTATCTATCAGTTTCTGGCACCGTTCGTCCTTCAAGTATTCCCTGCGAAAATCGAGTTGGTCCTTGCCCGCGGCGGCAGCCAGTTCGTTCAAAAAGCTTTCATAGGCAAAACCGTTGGTTGATGCATAAACCGAACGCCACCAGACATTAGGAATAGGTATTTCAAATGGCACATCCCAAAAGCTGATATTGGCTATAGATTTGTAGTAAGGTGCAAGAAATCCTTCTGAAATGCTTCGATTGGGTTGTGTCTTGGGCGCTCCCATCCAGTGACCGATGTTCTGCCCGGCCGCTTTGAATTTGAGTGCGCTTAGCTGCCCGTCGGTTATAGCGCCCTGGCACCTGTACGAGATACCCGCCCGGTAAGGGCCTTGCGTCATATCGTCTTCTCTTGTCCAGACAACCTGTACCGGAGCGCTCATTTCTTTCGAGATAAGGCACGCTTCGTGAGGATAATCCATAAATGCCTTCCTACCGAAGCCACCGCCTAAAAAGGTCATATTAACTACCACCTTTTCCTTAGGCAGTTTGAATTGTGTGCTTATGTAATCCTGAACCCACTCCGGCGCTTGTATGGGCCCCCAGATTTCTAATTTATCAGGTTGATAAAATGCCACGCAATTAAGTGGTTCCATTGCGCTGTGCGATTGATATGGGGTTTCATACGTTACATCAAGCTTTTTAGGCGCAGCAGCCAGAACGCCATCACTATCGCCTTGTTTTCGTGCTGAAAGCCCTTCCTGGTTTTTTAAGATGTCGTTTTGCTGCTGATATATCCCAGCGGTGCTAACATGGTCAAACCCACTGTCATCCCATTCTATGTTCAGCGCCTTTCGCCCCTGTATGGCCGACCATGTGCTGTCAGCCACAACGGCCACACCATCCCTGAAGGTTTGAAACACGCCTGTTTGGATCTTGAACACCTTTTTTACCCCGGGTACCTTAAGCGCAGCGCTTGCATCAAAGCTCTTCAGCTTACCGCGCAAACGCGGGTTCCTTTCTACAACAGCATAAAGCATACCGGGTAATTTCTTATCCAGGCCAAATATTGCTTCGCCGTTGGTTTTCAGTGGGGTATCCTGCCTGTGCAGCGGTTTGCCAATCAATTTATAATCCGAACGTTTTTTGAGCACAACATCCTTCGGCGCCTCCAATTTGGATGCGGCTTCCACCAACTCGCCGTAATGGAATTTCTTTCCTGACGGCTTGTGGATCACGCGGCCATTCTCGGCATAACATTCTGACGCAGGCGCGTTCCATTTCCCGGCAGCAGCGGTTATCAGCATTTCACGCGCCGATGCGCTAAGCTTCAATAATTTTTTATACGAACCGCGGATAGTCGAGCTTCCCCCGGTTACCTGGTTGCCGTATTTTTCCCTGTCTCCCTGCGCAAAAATAATATTCACGTCGTTCAGGTCAACCTCCAGCTCTTCCGCGATGATCTGCGGTACCGATTGATATGAGCCCTGGCCCATTTCGGCCCGGTGATCTGTAAGCGTTACTTTGCCGTCGGTATCAATGTGTATCCAGGCATTCATTTCAACGCCAGTTTTTTCCGCACCGGCAGCTGTCATGATCTCCTCTTTTTTTGCGTCCGCAGGAAAATAAAAGCCGAGGCAAAGGGCCGTTCCGGCAAGACTGGACGCCCTTAGGAAATTTCTTCTTGATATCGCGTTAGTTTCCATAGCTGGAGTTGTTTAAGCAGTTTAACTTATTTTTAAGTCGAAAGGCATTTTACGAATCCGGGTTCCTGTCGCCGCAAAAATTGCATTGGCCAGCGCCGGCGCAAATGGCGGCAATCCGGGTTCGCCTACACCCTTTATTTTCCCCTCGCCCGTAAGAATGTGAACTTCGACCTGCGGCACCTCGTTAATGCGAATCATGGTGTTGTCATAAAAATTATGCTGCATCACCTTGCCATTTTT
The DNA here is from genome assembly GCF_007971025.1 of Mucilaginibacter ginsenosidivorans. Classification (NCBI taxonomy): domain Bacteria; kingdom Pseudomonadati; phylum Bacteroidota; class Sphingobacteriia; order Sphingobacteriales; family Sphingobacteriaceae; genus Mucilaginibacter; species Mucilaginibacter ginsenosidivorans. The sequence continues at coordinate 1,252,667 of NZ_CP042436.1, forward strand.
TAGCGTAATGGCCGGTTTTGTGGCCGCGGTTAAAGCCATCACCACGGCACCTTCTGTTTGATTTCTTACGTTATCAGGATTGACGGCCACGCCAAGGTCTATTACGGCATAAACCTTATCTACTTTGATGGTTCCATCGGGCCGGAGCGTCACTTCTACAGCCTGTGCACATTGCCCGGCAAAAAATTTCCATTGCGCCAAACCGCGCCCGCTTCCTTTTGGTAGCGGCTGATCCCAGTTTGACACCTCGCGGAGTTTTTTGAAGATCTTAGCGGTGTCCGAATCCGGGGCAAGCAGGCTCATCCTGAAATCGAGCGGGTCCTTGCCAGCTTTATGTGCCAGTTCGTCCATAAAGCATTCATGGGCGAAAGCTAAAGTAGAACTGGTTACCGACCGCCAGGCTGCTACCGGCACATGGTAATCGGCCCTGACATAAGATGTTTTTATATTGGGTACCTGGTAATCCTGCTCGCCTATCCCTTCTACCATTGTCCCGTCGACTTTCGTTTTATCGAAATTGGGACGCGCCGACTCGGATATGGAAGGGCTGATCACTTTATGTTTTAAGACAAGGAGCTTGCCGTCATCAGAAAAACCACCGCTGAGCTTGGAAAAAGTCATTGGCCTGAAAGGGCCGAATTGGGTGGTATCTTCCCGCGACCAGATCACTTTTACAGGCTTGTCGTATTGTTTGGCTATGTTGACAGCCTCGACGAGATAATCCAGGTACAGCCTCCGGCCAAAGCCGCCGCCGACAAACATATTATGCATTTTTACATTTTCAGGCGAAAAACCGGTAAGCTTTGGCAACTCGTTGGGGCTGCTGCCTACCACCGAACTGGGTACCTGGGTAGATGTCCATATCTCCAGGTTGTCGCCGTGCACCTGTGCCACAGCGTTCATTGGCTCCATAGGGCTGTGCGCCACTACCGGCGTTTCATAAAATGCATCGACGGTATTTTGCAGCGAAACATTCACCTTATCCGCGTTCCCGATATTTTTGTCAACCAAACCCTCTTCATCGGCCAACTTGCGCAAATGCTCGTCGTAATCTTCTGAGTCAAAATTATCAAATCCTTTATAGTCCCAGTTTATCTTCAACTTTTTGCGGGCTTGTAAAGCGGTCCAATAGGAATCGGCGATAACGGCCACCCCGGTATAACGATAATTGCCCACCACGCGCTCAGCTTCAACAACCTTAAGTACGCCCGCTATTTTGAGTGCATCTGAAGCGTCAAAGTTTTTTAGTACGCCGCCTATCACGGGGCACCTTTCCACCGACGCATAAACCATTCCCGGTACCCGTACGTCGATGCCAAATTTGGCCTCGCCGCAGGTTTTTAAGGGAATATCGGGCCGGTGCGACATTTTGCCTACTATCGTGAAGTCTTTCGGGTCCTTCAGTTTTGGATCCTTAGGCAGATCGAGCCTGGCGGCGTCTTCAACCAATTCTCCATAAGTAAACGACTGATCGTTTGTCCTGTTGATCACCTTTGCATTCCGGGCGTAGCAATTATCGGGACTCGTCTGCCAGCGCTTAGCCGCGGCCACTATAAATACTGTCCTTGCGGCGGCACCTGTTTTCCTGTAATCGTTATAACCGGTACGGATAGAGGAACTACCCCCTGCCCGCTGTCCACGACCGAATTCGGGCTCACCACTTGTATTTTTGATCTTCACCTGGTCAAGCGAGACCTCGAACTCTTCTGCGATGACCGCCGGAACGGACTGAAACGTACCCTGTCCCATTTCGGGCTTGATATTGTAGATGGTTATATTACCGTTGGACTCGACAAGTATATATGGGGAAAAGTTTTTGGCTGCGGCAATATCACTTGTTTTAATGATGGCACCTTTTGCAGAAAGGCCCAGCCATATTGAAATACCGGCAGTACCGGCAGTTTTAATAAAATGGCGTCTTGATACCTGCTCCATACTTCAATCCCTTTCTATTTAATTTTTGCAGATGGCGCATAAGCTCCCTTTGCTATCCATAACCGCACTTGTGCTGCAAACGCTGCCCTGCTCATAGGCGGCAAGGTACGTCCGTCGCCCGGGTGCCAGGCCCAGCCCACGAGATCATCGTTTGCCATATGGTCTATCAACTGTGCTTTTGTCCTGTTGCCGTTCCGTTTTGGATCTAGCAACTGCAACGCCAGTTGGCGCGGTGTGCGCCCCTGGAACACCATTCGCATATCGGCGGGGGGCAATGCCCATTTCGGGTTGCCCGGCGGCGCATGCAAACCGGGTGTATTTTCGGCCTGGTGGCAATTACTGCAACGTACCGAATACAATCCTTTGCCGTCTACTCCCCGTTTAACGTTCATGGTATGGATGTGGCTATCGTCGCCCTGCAGGGGGGCGTCGCCGGAGGGGTGGCAATTCATACAACGCGCACTTTTTAGTACTTTATACACCGACATGAATGCCTTCACCGAACCCACGCTGTCTTTTGCCAGCACAGGATAGCTTTCGTTTTTTGCGGTTTTTGTAGTAAACGATATGGTTACCACGGCGGCTATCAGAACCACCATTGTCAAAACAACCAGTTTTTTCATATTTTGGCTCCTTCCCGCTGCATTTCTGCCGCTTTGTGTATTGCGGCCCTGACACGCTGATAGGTTCCGCAGCGGCAAATATTGCCCGACATGGCATCGTCGATGTCCTGGTCGGTCGGATTGGAGTTTTCGCGCAGCAAAACAGCTGCCGACATCAATTGTCCCGATTGGCAATAACCACATTGCGGGACATTCAGTTCATTCCAGGCAACCTGTAACGGATGGTTGTTGGCGGCAGAAAGACCCTCAATAGTAACGATCTGCTGACCGGCCGCGCGGCTCAGTTTAGTTACGCAGGACCGCACCGCCTCCCCGTTCAGGTGAATGGTACAGGCGCCGCACTGCGCCACGCCGCAGCCGTATTTTGTTCCCGTAAGGCCAAGTATGTCCCTGATGGCCCATAGCAGGGGCATATCGGGGTCCGCATCTACATTATGCTGTTTCCCGTTTACTGTAATGGTGATCATAAGCGCTGTTATATTTGGTTATACTAATATACCGATATATGCAGAAAACTATAAATTGCTTCCCGATTGTTACAAAGGAAAGCAATAGTTATCAGTTCGCGGAACGATATTCCAAAGGCGAATGTCCGACGCGCTGCTTAAACACCCGCGCAAAATGCTGCGGATATTTAAAGCCTAATTCGTAAGCAATCTGACTTACCGTTTTGTTTGTATCAAATATCTTTTGTTTGGCAAAATCGATCAGGGTCGACTGGATATACTCCTGTGCTGATATCCCGGTTTCTTTCTTTACAAGGTCGCCGAAATAATTGGGGGACAGGTTTAATTCATAAGCGCAGTAGGCTACAGAAGGCAATCCGATAGTTTGCGGCTTATCCGTGGCGAAATAATCATTAAGCAGCTCTTCAAATTTTTCCAAAACCCCCTTGTGGACATGCTCGCGTGTAATAAATTGCCTGTCATAAAAACGGACGCAATAACCCAAAAGCAATTCGATATTGGTTGCTATCAATCTTTTACTGTGCTTATCAATAGCATGATCCAGTTCATAATCGATTTTTGAAAAGCAATCCAGGACGATCCCTCTTTCCCTGTCCGATAAGTGCAGCGCTTCGTTAGACTGGTAGGCGAAAAAGCTATAATCCTGTATATGCCGGCCCAACGAGGTGCCATGTATAAAATCGGGATGAAATACAAGACCATAGCCTTTCGGCTGATATATCTCGCCATTGCTGTTAATGCCCGCCACTTGCCCGGGTGCAAAAAAAACAAGCGTACCTTCCTGGTAATCGTATGTGCTCCTGCCGTATGTCAGGTCGCCGCATTTCACATCCTTCAGGAATATCGTATAAAACCCAAAATACATACGGGACCCGCTTCTTGGCGATGCCTTTGATAGATCAACAACACTTACGAGGGGATGCTTGGTTGCGTTATTATTAAACTCGTTGTATTCGCTGATCGTGTTGAAACGGCGCATGTCGTCCATATCCATCTTCGTTTATTTCAAAAATACTATATAATTCATTTAACGTAGCACAATCAGTAATAATGGTATACATATCCGTAATATATATTATATCTGTGCCAAAAAAACCCGTCACCTTTGTGTCGTCGAAAATACGAGTAAACCTGATCGTCAAAAATTATAAAAGTTATGAAAGGATTTTTAGCTTGTATCGCATTATTGATGGCATGCACAGGACATGCACAACAAACACAAACAACTACCGCCAGCGGACCAACCGTTCGTATTAAATCCGGCATTTTGCGTGGTCTTATTGAAAATGGAGTGTCGAGCTACAAGGGAATTCCCTATGCCGCTGCGCCTGTGGGTGAATTACGCTGGCGGCCACCACAACCATTCCCGGCCTGGGAAGGCGAGCGCGACGCCAGCAAATATGGCGCGGACTGTGCCCAACGGGGATTTGGTGCCGGTAACGGTGGAATTTCTCCCACCTCGTCCGAAGACTGCCTTTTTTTAAACGTTTGGAGCCCGGCCGGTACTTCCAAAGGAGCAAAACTCCCGGTAATGGTTTGGATACATGGTGGCGGGTTTGTATTTGGGAGCGGGAACCAGGGGCCTGATTTTACAGGAGCGTCATTCACGGACAAGGGTGTTATTTTAGTTACGATCAATTATCGCTTAGGGCGATTGGGTTTCTTCGCTTTTCCTGCCCTCAGCCAGGAACACCCGGAAGAACAAAAAGGCAATTATGCCTACATGGACCAGATCGCTGCACTTAAATGGGTCAGGGAAAATATTGCTGCGTTCGGAGGCAATCCCAACAACGTAACTATTTTCGGTGAATCTGCCGGGGGCGTTTCAGTACAATCTCTTCTTACAATTCCGTCGGCGAAGGGCTTATTTCAAAAAGCTATTGTAGAATCTGGCGGGGGCCGCGATGGTGTGCTTACCGGCAGACCGATCAGTAAAGATAATGCCGATTCCTATTATCCTGTTTCTGCCGAAACCATCGGTATCAATTTTTCAAAAAAACACGGGATTATGGGAACCGATGCTGCGGCATTGGCTAAGCTTAGGGCCCTGCCCGTAGCAGATATTGTGGATGGGGGACAGGAAACAGCCGGCAACGGCGGCTCATTGATCTATTCAGGGCCAATACTGGATGGTCGCCTTGTTGCGGAGACCGCTGAAAGCGCTTACAAAGCCGGCCGGCAAGCACGGGTTCCACTCATAATCGGTTCAAATAGCGCAGAAATAGGACAAGGCTTTGTGAATGCCGGTTCAAAAGATGCATTACTGGATCAGTTTGGTGATATGAAGGCTGAAGCCAGTAAGGTATATGACCCGGATGGTACCACCGAACTCGCGAAAATGCTGACCCTGGTAAACACAGATAAGGTGTGGGCAGAACCGGCACGCTTCAGCGCGCGTGCTATGGTAGCCAAGGGTGCACCGGCGTACGTCTATATGTTCTCCTATGTTTCGCCGTCGATGCGGCAGTTCATGCGTTATGGCGCAGCGCATGCGTCAGAGATAGGGTACGTATTCAATAATCTAAGGACGCGAACCGGAGCCGATACGATAAAAAAGGATCTGCAAGTTGCTCAACTGATGAATACTTACTGGACAAATTTTGCCAAAACGGGAGATCCTAATGGCGGCGGATTGCCCCAATGGCCCGCCTTTAAAACGGAAACGAATGAGATTTTGGAGATCACGCCGGATGGTTCGGCAGTGGGTGAGCCTGATGCCAGAAAACCGCGTCTTGATCTGATGGAAAAAGCGCCGGTAAGAACGCACATGCAATAGTGACCACATGCCAAACTTTCACATCAGTTTATCCTTATTAGATATATATATAATAAAATGAATACAGTAAAATTAAATAACGGCGTTGAAATGCCGGTATTGGGATTCGGCGTTTTCCAGGTAAAAGACCTGGCCGAATGCGAAAGAAGTGTGATCGATGCGATCGAGACGGGTTACCGCCTGATAGATACTGCAGAATCCTATATGAACGAGGAAGCTGTTGGCAAAGCTATCAAAGCAAGCGGAGTGGCAAGGGAAGAATTGTTTATTACCACTAAACTCTGGATAAATTCAAATGGATATGAAGGTGCAAAAAAGGCCTTTGAACGGTCCCTGAAAAAACTGCAACTGGACTATTTGGATCTATACCTGATCCACCAGCCCTACGGTGACGTATATGGCGAATGGCGCGCGTTGGAGGAGTTATATAAAGCAGGGAAAGTCCGGTCCATTGGGGTCAGCAACTTTCATTCAGACAGGCTGATAGATCTTATCATTCACAACGAGATCGTTCCGGCTGTTAACCAGGTTGAGACACATCCCTTCCATCAGCAGAATGAGGCACAGCAATTTATGAAGGATAATAATGTGCAGATCGAGTCGTGGGGACCGTTCGCGGAAGGCAAGAACAACATTTTTCACAATGAACTATTACAGGCTATTGCAAGCAAATACGAAAAATCAATTGCCCAGGTTATACTTCGATGGCTAACACAAAGAGGCGTGGTAGCTATCCCGAAATCGGTCCGCAGGGAACGAATGGCAGAAAATTTTAACAGCCTCGATTTCGAGTTAAGCAGCGAGGATATGGAGTCTATCAAGTCTTTGGATACCTCGGCGAGCCTGTTTTTTGATCACCGGGATCCTGCGATGGTGAAATGGCTCGGTGAAAGAAAGCTTTAATGTTTAAAACACGCAATATTTTAACAGAACGGGAATAGGACCCATAAATAAAACTCAAATCATGAAAAACTTATTAGGTATGTTGCTCGTCAATTTGTTTCTTTTATACCTTACCCCGGTTCATGTCAATGCACAAACGCGCCCGGATTCATCTTCGTCGCAAAGAACCGGACAGTCGCCGGTCAGAAGTTTTTTCTCTGGCGGAACTGCCACGGTAGTCAGGATGACCATGCCCCCGGGCCTCAATTGCGGTGCGGCCAAAGTAACCTTTCAACCGGGTGCGCGCACCATCTGGCATGCTCATGCCGGTGGCCAGGTGATCGTTGTCACATCAGGTACGGCCTGGTACCAGGAGAAGGGCAAGCCCAAGCAAATTATTAAACAGGGAGAGGCAGTAGTATGCCCCCCGGGAGTAATGCACTGGCATGGGGCATCGCCGGACGGCCCGATGACACATATCGTTACAACCCCTAACCTGGACAGGGGCGGAGTTACCGCCGGTGCCGTAGTTACCGATCAGGAATATATGGAGCATTAATATTTCATATCCCACGATCATCGCTATTAAAAACGATCCGCTATTTATGCGGCTGAATGTCCACGTCATAAAATCAGTAATAATGGTATAAACATCCGTAACCTGTATCCTATCATGTTCGCTAAAACGCATGAAATTTGTACAGGCATTATGGACACACATAAATTCAAATCAATGAAAAAATCAATTATCATTATCTTCCTGTGCATAGCTGGTGTATCGCTATCACATGCCCAGGCTAACTTACCCAGTGCACCGAAAGCAAACCCAACAAAAGAAGAAAAGGAACTTCTCGATCTTTCTAAATCCAAATGGGAATGGATGGCAGATAAAAAGACAGATACGCTGAATGGCTTGTTTGATGAGAACTGCGTTTTTGTACATATGGGGGGAAGCTGGGGGAAAACACAGGAGTTGAATACAATAAAGGGCGGTTTTATCTGGTATAAAAAAGCCGTGGTGTATGGCGCCTCTGTAAACATTTTTGGCAACACGGCCATCCTTTTAAATGACATAGACCTTGAGGCAGTGGTTGGCGGGAACGACGTCACGCATGCCTTTATGGTGACCGAGGTATACCTTAAAGAAAATGGAAAATGGAAAATGGGCTCCCTCACTTTCTCAACTCTGCTGAGACCTGTTAAAATGAACGGTAATAAATAATTACCCGCGCTATCAATTAACTTTAATGAACAATTAGTGTTCGATAATTTAAAAGGGGAACAATGGAAATTAAACGCAGCGGCTCGCAGCCTTCGGGAAAAGGCCCGGCCGAGTATTTTACCGGGACGGTACGTATCGACCCACTGAACAGTCCGCCCGAGCCTGCGAGGGTAGCGATGGCTCTTGTAACATTTGAGCCGGGGGCGCGGACAGCCTGGCACACTCACCCTTTCGGATAGACACTGGTAGTGACCGGCGGCAGCGGCTGGGTACAGCGTAAGGGAGGAAAGATTGAAGAGATACATCCGGGGGATGTAGTTTTCTTTGAGCCGGGCGAAAAACACTGGCATGGCGCTACGGCGACCACAGCGATGAGCCATATTGCTGTTCAGGAAAAATTGAACGGGTCGCCGGTAGAGTGGATGGAGCACGTTACGGATGAAGAATATGGGGCTTTAATAAATAAATAAGACAAACAATGAAAAAAAGAAAACTCGGCAATAGCGGACTGGAAGTTTCGGCAATGGGCTTAGGCTGTATGGGACTTAGCTTTGGTTATGGCCCTGCCACCGATACCAAAGAAGCTGTAAAACTGATTCGGGCGGCCTTCGATATGGGCGTCACCTTTTTTGATACGGCCGAGGCCTATGGCCCGTTTGTCAATGAAGTGCTATTGGGCGAGGCGCTTGAACCTTTTCGCGACGAAGTGGTAATAGCAACCAAATTCGGTTTTAAGGGAGGACTGCCCACTGTAGGTATGGATAGCCGGCCTGGGAACATCAGGAGCGTTGCAGAGGCTGCTCTTAAACGGTTAAGGACCGACCGTATCGATCTTTACTACCAGCATCGTGTCGACCCAAACGTGCCCATGGAGGATGTAGCCGGAACGGTTAAAGATCTTATAAAGGAAGGCAAAGTGAAACATTTTGGGCTGTCGGAGGCGGGCATGCAATCGATAAGAAAAGCACACGCTGTACAACCTGTGGCTGCGCTTCAGAGTGAGTATTCATTGTGGTGGCGCGAACCCGAACAGGAGATACTGCCGGTACTTGAAGAGCTGGGAATAGGATTTGTACCTTTTAGTCCGCTGGGTAAAGGTTTTTTGACTGGCGCTATTAACGAGAATACTAAATTTGACGCTACCGACTTCCGCAACATCGTCCCGCGTTTTAGCGAAGACGCCCGTAAAGCAAATCAGGCTTTGGTCGATCTGCTCGCAAAGATCGCGCAGCAAAAGAATGTGACACCGGCGCAAATAGCCCTTGCCTGGTTGCTGGCGCAAAAGCCCTGGATCGTTCCGATACCCGGTACCACCAAGCTACACCGCTTGCAGGAGAATATGGGCGCAGCAGACATCGTGCTAACTGCCGATGACCTTGCAGGGATAGAAGACGCTGCTTCTAAAATTACAATAGAAGGGGCGCGATATCCTGCAAATTTGCAGGCACGTGTGGGCAAATAAAAGCTGTAATTATTACGGGGCTGCTGTAAAGACAGCGGCCTCGTAAATGTTTCCAATCACCGTGCGGTCCGGTTTTAGCCAGCGTTGCAATACCACTGCCGCTGTACATGGCCCATAGGTAATTATGCTGATTTTTCGATTCAAGGCTTCTTTCCTTAATAGTTCTAACACGTCTTTTAGTATTTCGCCTTTAAAAGGAGTGTACATAAAGAACACCGTTCCTTTGGAATAATCGGCATCCCGTGCATCCGTGTTGATAAACGTCACCCGGTTTAAATCAAGTTCGGTTGCAGCACGCTTTGCATAATCACAAAATGCCGGTTCAAATTCTACACCCACGGCTTTGATACCGGTGGCCAGGTTAACCAGCATAACCGCCTGTCCCAAACCTGAACCGATATCGAAGAAAACATCGTCGATACCAAAATTAACCTTCTCCGCCAATTCGAAAATTACCCGCGCAGGCGTTTTTTGGTAGAACACCATTTCTGGCTCAAGTTTCCTGGTTTCCCGGGGCGGCGGCTCGGCGGTGAGCAATCTGTTGATAAAAATATCCAGGTTATCGTAGTCAGGTTCGTCCCGCTTATCCGCTGCGTTAAGATCGAAATATTTGCTAACCAAGTTTTTGAAATAGGCACCGCTATACTGGCCCGCACGAATGCCGGCCCGGATTTTTTTGAAAAGCTTACTATCTATTTCGTCCAGTTGAGTTTTTAATTTTTCAGCACGATCTTTCAGCGCAGTTACCTCTGCTGTTTTGGGACGAAGGCTATCAAGCCGGTCAATAATATGAAATTCGAGGAAGTCTGAAGCTTCGGCACGCTTATTAAAGTTTTCCTCGTTGCAGATCGCTGCATTTTTACTTAAGCCTTCCATATCCGATCGTATTTCGGCAAGCTCCGCGCTTATCCCGGAAAGTTTATTAATAACCGTATGCGATTCTTCTTTTGTCAATTCATATTCATTTTATCATTACCAGGATGGTCCACCTCATATTATTCCATGGCTTTTAACTGCTGAGTAACAAATGTTACCAAACGGTTTTTTTAGCCGGGGTAAGTTTGCTGCAAATTAAATGCAATGAGCAGCAATAAGAAGTATTTTATTTTATTCTCCGTTACGGCGAGCTTATTTTTTTTGGCGCCGGTACTAAAAGCCCGGGCACAGGATAGCATTAGGAATTTGAGCCTGGATGAAGCTATAGCCGCCACCCTGGGCAATAACAAGGCCATTGAAATAGCCAAACTGGACGAAAAAATCGCGATAGCAAATTATAAGCAAACCCAGGCCATTTTCCTGCCAAGGATAGGCTTTTCCTATACCGCCATGACCACCAACGACCCGCTGAATGCCTTCGGGTTTAAGCTTGATCAACGGGTGATCACCCAAAACGACTTTAATCCGCAGTTGCTCAATCACCCTTCTGGCACACCGGACATCATAACAAAACTGGAGGTGCAGCAACCGCTGTTGAATATGGATATGCTGTACATGCGCAAAGGCGCTGAAAAGCAAATCGAGGTTTATCAATACAAAACCAAACGTACAAAGGAATACCTGACTTTCGAGGTACAGAAGGCCTTCATGCAATTGCAACTGGCGTACGAAGCCGCCGGCGTTTTGAACGAAGCATTAAAGACCGCAAAATCAGTCTATAAGTTTACGGACGATCATTACAAGCAGGGACTTATCCAAAAGTCGGACGTGTTGAATGCGAATGTGCATTTGACAAGTATTGAAAGCAACATAGCTAAGGCGCAAAGTAACATCCGTAACGCGTCAGACTATCTCAGTTTATTGATGGGGGCAAAAACAGGCGTCGTTTATAAAACAGATGGCCTTACAGCCGATGGATCACAGTCGGCCGATACTACGCAAAAAGTTCCCGGTTCAAGAGCTGATTTTATGGCGATGGAAAAGGCGATTGAAGCTTCTGACATGATGATCCGATCGAACCAGTTAAGTTACCTGCCCAAATTAAATGCATTTGGTAATTACCAGTACAATGACGCGCATTTAACAGGTTTTGGTGCAAACTCATACCTGGTGGGTGTACAATTATCATGGGATATATTCAAGGGTAATTCAACAAAAAATAAGATCACTGCTCAAAAACTTGAACGTGATAAGCTTTCCGCAGAATTGTCGCAGCAGAAAGATCAAAGCCAAATGGAGATCAATAAGGTATACCGCGACCTGGCCGATGTGCGGTTCGAAATAGGACAGGAAAAAGCAGCAGTCGAACAGGCAACGGAATCTTTGCGGATACTACAGAACCGCTACCAGCAGGGGCTCATCAATACTACTGATGTATTGACTGCCGAGACCCAATTATCACAACAAAAATTTGCATTGGCCCAGGCTGTATTCACCATGAATGTTACCAGGGCTTATATACAGTTATTAACCTCATCAACTAACAAATAAAACTCAAAACTATGCGATCAGCTACTAATATATCTATCATAACACTAATTGCCGGGGCAGGTGCGCTGGTGCTTGGTTCCTGTTCTTCTAACAAAAATGAGCGCGCCGCATCGGATAGCGGCCCGGCAATAGCTGTAACCGTTTCGACGCCATCATCAGGCGAACAGGATAACATTAATGTAAGCGGGCAAATTGAATCTTCGCAGTCGGCTAATATCAGCACAAGGGTAATGGGATACATCACCAAACTGAATGTAAAAGTAGGCGATCATGTAAACAAGGGACAACTGCTTGCAACCATTAGCAATGATGATATTCTTGCAAAAAGGGCGCAGGCTGATGCGATGATAGCCCAGGCCGAGGCCGCATATAGTAATGCAAAAAAAGATTACGAACGTTTCAGCGCTTTATACAAGCAGCAAAGTGCATCGGCAAAAGAACTTGAGAATGCTACGCTGCAATACACTGCAGCAAAATCGGGACTGGAAACGGCAAAACAAATGCGCAACGAGGCCAATGCGATACTCAACTACACCAACTTAACCGCCCCGTTTGACGGCATTGTAACACAGAAAGCAGCGGATGCCGGCAATATGGTCAATCCCGGAATGCCAATATTGACCATCGAGCGTACCGGTAGTTACCAGGTAAGAGCATCCGTTCCTGAAAGCTCTATCGGGCAGATAAAACAGGGAGAAAACGCCACCGTATCTGTTAGGGCCATTGGTAAGACCATCAGCGGAAAAATAACCGAAGTGAGCCAATCATCACAATTTTCGGGGGGACAATACCTCATCAGGGTGAATATCCCGGATAATGAAAAAGCCGGCTTGTATGGCGGCATGTATGCCAACGTTTCTATCCCGGTAAAGGGATCTGGAAAAGTTAAAACTGGCAGCGATGTGGTAATGGTACCGCTCGGCAGCATCGAAAAAAAGGATGACCTGACAGGTATTTATACCATCAGTGAAAATAATACGGCGCTGCTTCGCTGGGTACGGCTGGGTAAAGTTGACGGCAATAATGCCGAAGTGCTTAGCGGCCTGGCAAAGGATGAAAAATTCATTGTGAGCGCCGACGGCAAATTGTTTAATGGTGAACCTGTAAAAATAAAATAAGGGCATGGAAAAGGGATTTTCAGGAAAAATAGCAGGGGCCTTTCTGCAATCGAAGCTCACCATACTGCTCATGATCGCTTTCTTGCTCATAGGCGGTTACAGCACTTTTTTGATCCCTCGAGAGGAGGAGCCTCAAATACAGGTGCCGATGGCGGATATTTTCATAGGCTACCCCGGAGCCGAACCAAAAGACGTCGAAACCAAGGTAGCGGCGCCAATGGAGAAAATGATCTCGAACGTGAAAGGCGTGGAATATGTTTATTCCACCTCGATGAAGGGACAGGCCATGATCATCGTGCAGTTTTATGTTGGCGAGGACGTGGAGCGTTCACTCGTAAAGCTATACAGCGAGTTAATGAAGAACATGGATAAAATGCCGCAGGGCGTTACGCTTCCGTTAATAAAAACACGGGCTATTGATGATGTACCTGTTTTAAGCTTAACGCTTTGGAGCGAAAAATATAGCGACTACCAGTTAAGGCAGATCGGGCAGGAACTTACCAACGAGATCAAAAAAATAACCGATGTGTCGGACATCAATATCATCGGTGGCCGCAGCCGCGAGGTAAAAGTTTTACTCGATAAAAATAAGATGGCCGAAAATCATGTCGATTTTCTGTCGATAAACAAACAGATACGAGGCAGTAATGCGCAAATGCAAAGCGGCGAACTGCTGCAAAAGGATACTGCATTTTCCGTCGAGACCGGGAATTTTCTTTCCAATGCCGATGATGTGGCAAACCTGGTAGTCGGCACCAACCAGCAGCAACCCGTTTACCTGAAGCAGGTTGCCCGTGTTGAAGAAGGTCCTGAAACGGCCAGCCAATATGTATTATTCGGTTATGGCCGCGCCGATACCTCGAAAGCAAAAAATTTTAGGTCAAGCTATCCGGCAGTTACCTTGTCGATAGCCAAGAAAAAAGGCGCCGATGCAATGAAATTATCGGAGCAAATACTTAAAAAAGTCGATCTGCTAAAAAAAGACCTTCTCCCCAATGATGTACAACTAACGGTTACGCGTAATTACGGCGAGACTGCGTCGGATAAGGTATCTGAGCTATTGTTCCACCTTTTTATAGCTATTGTGGTGGTAACGGTTTTTGTGATGCTGGCAATGGGCTGGCGGGGTGGCCTGGTGGTTTTCTTATCCGTCCCGGTAACCTTCGCGCTTACGCTGTTCAGTTATTATTTCCTGCATTATACCCTCAACCGGATCACGCTGTTTGCCCTGGTATTTATCACGGGTATCGTGGTGGACGACTCAATTATCATTGCCGAAAATATGCACCGGCATTTTAAAATGAAAAAACTGCCGCCTTTGCAGGCCGCTCTGTATGCCATTAACGAAGTAGGGAACCCGACCATCCTGGCCACCTTTACGGTAATAGCTGCGGTATTGCCCATGGCATTCGTGTCCGGCATGATGGGCCCATACATGAGCCCTATGCCTATTGGCGCATCTATTGCCATGCTTTTATCGCTTATCGTCGCTTTGACGCTTACACCCTACCTGGGGTTTATATTCCTGAGGGAAAAGGAAAAGAAAGGTGTTGACCACGAAGAGAGTAAGCCGGTAGTATTGGAACAAACCGGTATCTACAAGATATATCGCTCATTTATATTTCCCCTGCTACAAACCCGGTGGAAACGCTGGACATTTATCATGGGCATTGTCGTCATATTATTTGCGTCGCTGTCTATGTTCTACACCAAAGCAGTAGCAGTAAAAATGCTGCCTTTTGACAACAAAAACGAGTTCCAGGTAGTTATCGACATGCCTGAAGGGACCACGCTGGAGAAAACCCAGGCCGTTACCAAAGATATCGCGGATTACATCTCGGGGCAACCGCTGGTCAGGAATTATGAGGAATATATCGGCACATCGGCTCCAATCAGTTTTAACGGACTGGTTAGGCATTACGACCTGCGAACGGGTGACAATGTTGCTGACATACAGGTAAACCTGGTTGATAAAAAAGACAGAAGCATACAAAGTCATGCCATTGCCAAACTAATGCGTGGCCCTGTACAGGCTATCGCCAAAAAATATAATGCCAACGTGAAAATGGTGGAAGTGCCGCCCGGCCCGCCGGTATTGTCTACCCTGGTGGCCGAAGTTTACGGACCAAACTATAAGGAGCAGATGAAGATAGCCAAACAGGTAAAGGGCCTGTTCAGCAAGACTGCTGATGTGGTAGATATCGATTGGATGGTTGAAGACGACCAGCCGGAATATCATATTGATGTGGACAAGGAAAAAGCCATGCGATATGGTGTTGCTCCGGTACAGGTTGTCGCCACGGTTAATGCAGCTTTATCGGGCATGGTTGCAGGCAACATTTATCAGCCATCATCCTATAACCAAACGGCTATCAGGTTACAGTTAAGTGACGCGGATAAGTCGGGCCTGGATGATATACTGGATCTGAAAGTAGTGGGTATGCAGGGTAACACCGTCCCTATCCGCGACCTGGTTTCGGTGACGAGGCAGATCAGGCAGAAAAATATTTATCGTAAAAATCAGAAAGAGGTGGTTTATGTACTGGCCGATATGGCCGGCAACCTGGAGAGTCCTTCTTACGCCATTTCAGACGTATCAGATAGCCTGAAAAATGTACACGTTCCGAAGGGTTACACACTAACAGAGGAGTACACGCATCAACCCGAAATGGAGGACAACTATTCGCTCAAATGGGATGGCGAATGGCAGATCACGTATGAAGTGTTTCGCGATTTGGGCATTGCCTTCGCAGTGGTGATCATCATGATCTATATCCTTATCGTGGGCTGGTTCCAAAACTTTACCGTACCGCTGGTTATGCTGGCTGCCATACCGCTGTCGCTGGTGGGCATTATTCTCGGGCATTGGATGCTGCATGCTTATTTCACGGCTACATCCATGATAGGTTTTATCGCGTTGGCGGGCGTAATGGTCCGTAACTCAGTGCTGCTGATTGACTTCATTAACATAAGGCTGAGGGAGGGCATTCAGTTAAAGCAGGCAATAATTGAAGCGGGCGCGGTGCGTACTACACCTATCGTGCTGACTGCCGGTGCGGTTGCGCTGGGTGCAGTTATCATCCTGTTCGACCCCATATTCCAGGGCCTTGCCATTTCATTAATGGGCGGGACGATCACCTCGACATTCCTTACCCTGCTGGTGGTGCCTTTACTATATTATAAAATGATGCGCAAGAAATACCCCGTTAATAAATTAAACGATTGACATATGAAACTATTTATAGCAACATGTTTGAAAGAGTACAGGGATGACGTTTTCAAACTATTTAAAGAAGCCAGTATGGCGGTTTACAGCGTCACAGATATTACCGGCATAAAGGAAGATAATTCCCCTGATCTGTTGCAGGATTGGTTTGCAAGCGGCGATGAAAAATTCGATTCGATCATGATATTCTGTTTTACCGGTGAGGCTAACGCAAGAACTGCGAAAGGATTGATCGCAAAGTACAATGAGAAAAATAAAACGGATTTCCCGGTCAGGGCATTTATAGTGCCTGTTGAAGAATAAAAACATAAAAAATTAAAAGATATGAAAGAGAGAATTATCCGCGCTGTAGCCGGTAGCTTTGTACTGACCAGCATTGCCATGGCCTATTTTGTGAACGTCAATTGGATATGGCTCGGCGTTTTTGTAGGCGTCAACCTGTTGCAATCGTCGTTCACCAAATTTTGCCCGCTCGAAAAAATATTGGATGCATTTAAAATTGGTTGATCATTCAAATCAGCATGGAAATGGAAAGTGTAAAAGCTGGCAATTTAAGAATGTGGCCCGCGATAGTTCATGCAAAATGCCCGCGTTGCAGGGCTGGAAAGATATTTACTAACCCGGCGTATGGTTTCAAGGGGCAGAAAATACTGAAGGAATGCCCGCACTGTGGTTTGGTTTATGAGAGAGAACCCGGCTATTTTTATGCGGCCATGTATGTAGGTTACGCTTTCATAGTTGCCGAACTGGTTACGCTGGCTGTTGGTACTTATATACTTACAGGAAGCGAGAATCCCTGGGTATATCTCTGTATCATGTTAACGGTGGTTGCCCTGCTGGCACCTCTCAACTTCAGGTATTCAAGAGTGTTGTTGTTGCATTGGCTAACGCCCGGCTTGCGCTATCATCCTGAACTTAGTGGCAATAACGGTAAATCCGGCGGTTAACCAGATCAAAGTAAGG
Organism: Mucilaginibacter ginsenosidivorans; assembly: GCF_007971025.1. Lineage (NCBI taxonomy): Bacteria > Pseudomonadati > Bacteroidota > Sphingobacteriia > Sphingobacteriales > Sphingobacteriaceae > Mucilaginibacter > Mucilaginibacter ginsenosidivorans. The sequence continues at coordinate 1,269,768 of NZ_CP042436.1, forward strand.
CTTCCGAATTGGAATATTGAAGCACGCTTTTGATGAGGGAATTGATATTTTCCCGTTTCATGCCATCAAATCCTCTCCGCATCACAGCTTTTTTCTGCGGATCTTTTTCTAAAAAAGCCCCGATTTTTACTATCAGTTTGTCGGTCCATGATAGCTTGTTCACTATCACCCTGCCCCGGGCAAAATATATCGAATAGTCCCTGGCCAGTTCGTCGGGTATATTGGCTTTTATCACAGCCTCCTGCCTCGGTTTGTCGCCATCGGCAGCCGAGCTCACTATAAATAGAAATACTTTTTTGCCCTGAAGCATTGACGCGTTTTTATGCAGCCAATCGCGCAATAGTAATTTACCTACGTATACCGGGCTCCCGATGATAACATAATCATAGGCCGACAGATCACCCGGTGCCCGCTGGTCCACGTCAATAACCGGTAAACAGAGGGCCTCGGCAAGCCACGCGGCGTACTGCGCGGTGGCGCCGTATTTTCCTTTATAGATTATTATACCTTTCATTTGAATTTAAATTAAAGCACCAGGGTTTTCAGTCCGGCGGTTTCATTTTCCGGGGCAGTTACCCGCTGTTTATCCAGTATCTCGTTTATGTTATTTATGCCCGCTATCAAAGCATCCGGGTTAAAGGCTATGCTGTCTATACCCGCTTCAACCAATATTTGGGCGAAAGCTTTCGAATCGCTGGGTGCCTGGCCGCATAGCCCAACCTTTCGGTTCAGCCTTTTGGCTTTTTCGATCATGGTAACTATCAGTTGCCTGCTCGCCGCATTCTGCTCGTCAAAAAGGTCGGCTATCAGCGCCGAATCGCGGTCGATACCCAGCGTTAATTGGGTAAGGTCATTCGAGCCGATAGAAAAGCCATCAAATATTTTAGCGAACTCTCCGGCCAATATCACATTGCTCGGTATTTCGGCCATTACGAATATCTCGAGCCCGTTTTCGCCCTGCGTTAAGCCAAATTCCTTCATTTGGGCGATAACTTTTTTGCCTTCTTCCACCGTCCTACAAAACGGGATCATCAGCTTAACATTGGTCAGCCCCATTTCGTCCCGCACAATTTTCATCGCTTCACATTCCAGCCTGAACCCTTCGCGATACCGGGGATTATAATACCTTGATGCCCCGCGGAAACCGATCATTGGATTTTCTTCCCTGGGTTCAAAATATTTTCCGCCGACCAATCCTGCGTACTCGTTCGATTTAAAATCGCTCATCCGCACTATCACTTCTTTCGAGAAGAAGGCTGCGGCTATGGTTGCCACGCCCTGCGACAGTTTATCGATAAAATATTCCTGTTTATCAGGATAGTGCGAGGTAAGCCGGGTAATTTCATCGCGCTCTGCATCGCTGGTCACCTTATCAAAATTTATCAGCGCCAGCGGGTGTACCTTTACATAGTTGCTGATGATAAATTCCATTCGCATCAGGCCGATGCCGCAGTTTGGGTAAAATGATAGCTGGAAAGCCTTATCTGGCTCCCCGATGATCAACTGGGGTTTAACTATTTCAGGCAATTTTATCGCGCTTACATCAGTGGTAGTTTCTTCCCACAAACACTTGCCGCGATACACAACCCCGTCTTTACCTTCGGCGCAACTCAGTGTTATCAATTCCCCATCCTTTATGGTTTGGGTAGCGTCTTCGGTACCCACTATGGCCACGGCTCCCAGTTCGCGGGCTATAATGGCTGCGTGACTGGTGCGCCCGCCCTTGTTGGTGACAATGCCGGCCACTTTTTTCAATATAGGGTCCCAGTCCGGGCTGGTCATGCCGGTAACTAAAATATCTCCCTCCTCAAGTTTGCCGGCTTCTGCGGGCGAGGTCAGCAAGCGCGCGTAGCCCGAGGCGATTTTGCTACCGATAGCTTCGCCGGTAGTTATAACCTCGCCTTTTTGTTTTATTTTGTATGAGGTTACGGCAATTGACCGTTCGCGGCTGTGGACAGTTTCGGGCCTTGCCTGGATAATGTATATCTGGTGATCGCAGCCGTCTTTGGCCCATTCAAAATCCATGGGTTTTTGATAGTGCTCTTCGATTATCAAGGCCCAGTTTGCAAGCTTTTCAACTTCCCTGTCATTCAGCACAAACTTTTCCTGCATGTCGCGCGGAGTATCCTTGTTGATAGTGGAATTCGCTTCATCACTTTCATCAGCATAGATCATCATCTTGCTTTTGCTGCCAAGGTTTTTTTGCAGGATGGCCCGCTTCTTATTTTTAAGCGCCGGTTTAAACACCAGGAACTCATCGGGTGTTACCGTGCCCTGCACAATATTTTCGCCAAGGCCCCAAACGCCAGCCAGGTGGACCACATCCCTGAAGCCTGATTCGGGCTCAAGCGTAAAGCCGACACCAGAGCAACCAATGTCGGCCCGCACCATTTGCTGTACGCCTACCGATAAAAATACCTTGCTGTGCTCAAAACCTTTGTCTTCCCTGTATTTTATTGCCCGGTCGGTATATAATGAAGCGTAGCATCGTTTTACCGAATAAAGTAAATGTGTATGGCCCTGCACATTTAAATACGACTCGTGCTGCCCGGCAAAACTTGCATCAGGCAGATCTTCTGCTGTCGCGCTGCTGCGTACAGCAACCGGCTGGTCATCGTTATCAAAAAGATAATCGTAGGCGTCTGTTATTGCGAAACCAAGGTCAGAAGGAATATGTCCATCCATGATCAGCTTCCTGGCCCGGGCGCCTGTTTCGCTTAAATTTGAAAAATCTTTCCTGTTCAGGCCTTTCATCAGCTCACCGAGCTTGTCTTCCAGATCGTTACAGGTAATAAAATAACGATATGCCGAGGCTGTGACGGCGAAACCATTAGGTATCAAAAGACCCCTGGCGGTGAGATGACTGAACATTTCGCCCAACGATGCGTTCTTCCCGCCTACCTCGGCAATATCATTAATGCCGGTTTGGCTAAATTTCTTTATGAATTTTTCCATAACACTCCTGCGATTAGTTCTCAAAGCTACTTTGGACCTCTAAAAAAGTGCGTGATCGTAGTCAGCAACAGATATGACTGATGTCACAATTAATTGTGCATACAGTCATTAGGGATGAGCGTTATACCCGGTAATCTTGTAACATGGAAAAGCTAAACATTAAACACATCGACAATTTGCATAATGATGCAATAAGAGGCCTCGACTTTTACTGGCAGGAATTAACCATCCTAAGAAAACGCCTTGAGGAGATAGCAGCAGATAACACCAGCCACGAGGTTGCAGAACAGGTTGAACATTTCCAGAATCAGTTCACCATCCATAACGAACAGATAGACGAATTACGGCATGCTTTTCATCAAAACTTTAAAGAAATGGAGGTGCAGCTTGTTGAAACAGCGGGCTTTGCCGATGAAAGCACATTTGCGACAAATGAAGAGCTTTATGAACGTTATATAACTGAAGAGAGATTATTTAACGAGTTGCGGCATGACTTTAACCGTTTTGCGGCTAAATGGATGTAACTATTTGGAATATTAAATTGACCTGATATGCATCCCGGATCAACTCCATTTGACGATAAGGGCGTTTACCTGCAGTCGCTTGGTGCGGCCGAAACGGTGACGGGCTCGAAGCACTTGCTCCGAACCCCCGGATTTAACCTTTTGGTTGATTGCGGGCTGTTCCAGGGAATTAAGTACCTGCGCGAGAAAAATTGGGAGCCCTTGCCGGTCGATGTGGCGTCAATTGATGCAATGATCCTTACCCATGCGCACCTCGATCATTGCGGTTACATCCCCCTGCTTATCAAAAATGGATATAAGGGCAAGATATTTATGAGCAAGCCAACGCGCGATCTGACCGAGTTGATATTGAGAGATAGCGCAAAGCTGCAGGAAGAAGACGCCTGGAAAGCAAACAAGCACCGGTATACCAGGCATAGCCCGGCAAAACCGTTGTATGATACCCTTGATGTAGAAGCCGCCTTGCCGCATTTTGTCATAATAGGGATGGATGAGGCTTGTAAACTGAGTGATAATATATGGTTCAAGTTTTATTCGGCAGGGCATATACAGGGAGCTTGTACCGTTGAGGTCAACTGCTATGGAAAAACCATCATTTTCTCGGGCGATATTGGCCGGTACCATTCCGAATTGCTGCATCCGCCGAGCCATCCTGCCACTGCCGATTTTGTGATCATGGAATCGACCTATGGCGACCGCCTGCACGAAAAAGGTGACGTAGCCGATGAACTGGCACTGGTAATTAATAATACGATTACAGCCGGTGGAAATATACTCATACCGTGTTTTGCAGTCGGTCGCGCGCAGGAGGTTATCCATCTTTTGTACAGGCTGAAAGCGAAGCGGGCCATACCGCCGATTGTACCGGTTTATCTTGACAGCCCGATGGCTGCCTCGGCCGGTAAAAGCCTGCTGAAATACCCGGAGTGGCTTACCGTTAGCCAAAAGGAATGCGCTCAAATGTTCAACGGCATTACCATTAACCAGGATTACGATGGTACCGAAAAGATTATCAGGCAAAAGGGAAGTAAGATAATACTGGCAGCCAGCGGGATGCTGACAGGCGGCCGGGTGCTGGAGTATTTAAAACATTACGTTACTGATTCAAAAAATACAATTTTGATCATGGGCTTCCAGGCTGGTGGTACACGTGGCAGGGCATTGTTAAACGGAGCGTATGAGTTAAAGATACATGGCCAATATTATCCGGTAAGGGCAAATGTAAAGGAGATCGGCGGCTTATCGGCCCATGCCGACCAGCACGAATTGCTTACCTGGCTGAAAGAATTTGCTCCGGAGCCAAAGCGCGTTTACCTCGTTCACGGCGAACCTTCAGCGATGGACGCTTTAAGGGTGAAGATCAAGGATGAATTGAATATTGAGCCAGTGATTCCCAAAGAAGATCAAAGGCAGCTTCTGTTTAGTGTAAAGGGTTAGGATGACGCGCCCCTGTTAGCAGGCCGGGTGCAGTAATAAGCGGCAAATGATGCTTTATATCAAATACTTAAGTGACGCCCGTCATTCATCATCTTGCTGTGAAATAGAATATTTGTTCAGCAAAACTTATTATGATGAAAAATATTCTTGTCCTTACCGATTTTTCCGAAAACGCCGCATCAGCCGCGGAAGCAGGCTTGCAGCTTGCCGGAAAGTTACATACAGACCTACTGCTGTTTAATACTTACATCGATTATAAAACCATCACATCGTACGCCGGAGGCGGGTGGGATATAGACGGATTTTCCGAAAGGCAGCAGCACAGTAGGATCGGTCTTCAAACCTTAACTGAAGGCTTGGAGTCTTTAAGCTATCAGCTAAGTCCGGAGGATCGCAAACCCGCTATCAATACCGAATCTGACGATAGCGACCTCGGGTTGGATGTAGCCGATATTATTCGTGAAAAAGATGTTGAGATGGTTGTAATGGGTGCACGGTCGGGTACAGAAAGCGACCTGATGTTTGGCGCCGACACCAATGCAGTGATCGACTATTCAACTCGTCCGGTTTTAGTTACCCCATCGGGAACTAAATTAAAAGATATCCATAAAATAGTTTTTGCCACCAATTTTGAAAAAGCCGACCTGGAAGCTATTCGCTTTTTAACCAAATTGGGGAGCTTGTTCCATTATAAACTGGAAATTATCCATGTATCTGATCCCGAAAAAAGGAGTGCTGAAGACGAGGAAGCTGAATTTGCAGTTGGCCTCGCTAAAATAAAATATACCGGCCTGCAATACCACAAGATCAATGGTAAAGACGTTGTAAACAGGCTAAACCGTTTTGTAACAGAAATACCGGGCACCATGCTGGCCATGGTACATGTTCAAAATTCGTTCCTGGCGCGCCTGTTCCGGCATAGTACTGTAAAAAAAACCCTGACAGATCAAAAAATTCCCCTACTTGTTTTTCCATCGAAGATGAAATAAACCGACTCCACGATAATTTAAAAATTAAAACAGAACAGCCATGAAAACTATCCTGATACTGACCGACTTTTCAGAGAATGCTGCGCACGCAGCTCTTTCCGGTGTAATGCTTGGTAAAAAAATACATGCCAATCTTTTGCTTTTTAACGCCAATGTGGCCCAACCAGTGGCGCCGGCCTATGCAGGTGGCATTACCGTGATAGATAATATCAGTTATATGGACGAGGAAAATAAGCGCCAGCTTGAACAGCTTGCCGATACGCTCAAACCTTTCTTATCGCAGGAGGAAACAGAATGGAGGCCTTCCTTACATTTCGAGGAGGGGCTGGGCGGACTTGCTTTGCAGGTGAAAAACCTGATCAGGGAAAAGGATATTGAAATGGTTGTTATGGGTGCGCGGACAGGCAGCGGCATCGACCACCTTTTAACCGGCAGCGATACTTACTCGGTAATTGATGGTTCAAAAAGGCCGGTCCTGATCGTGCCGGCAGAAGCAGATCTTGCGCATGTGAGGAAAGTGGCTTTTGCGACAAATTTTATTGAGGCTGACATCAAAGCTATCCACTACCTCATCAAGCTTGGTCACATTTTCAACTATCATCTTGAGGTGGTCCATATCAATTTGCTTGGGGAAGATGATATAACAAAAGATCTGCGCAAAGCTGAGTTTATGAAACATGTTCACAGGCTTAGGTATACGAATATTGAGATCAAAGAGCTTTACGGGAAAGATGTGATCGGCCGCCTGAATAAATATTGTGAAGAGTCGGGGACCGACCTGCTATCGTTTACACATTATAAAAACTCGTTATTTTCAATTATTTTCCGTCAGAGTATAACCAAGAAGGCAATATCCAGGCAAAAAGTTCCATTGCTCGTATTCCCCTCAAAAAACGAACAGGATTGATGATCGGTTTTTTAGACGCGGTCTTTTATCTTTCTGATCCTGGCGCTAATTGAAGGAATGTTCTCGGTCTCTAGCCGGGTAATGATATGCATAAGGTCGTTTTTATAACCGGGGTGCATCAATGCGATCTGGTAAAGACCTTGCAGGGAGTTTACCCGAACGATGCGGGAGTTTGAGGTGCATTCAGCCCAATTTTGCAGCATGAGCCACGCATGCTGCAAATCTTTTGATTCTAATTTGACGCGTGGAATTAGCAGCGCTAAATGCCATTTTAATTCTTTATTCTCTGCTTTTTCTGAAAGTTTCAGTATGTCGCCTGGGTATTTTGCCAGGTATTCAGGTCTCGCTATGGTGATCTTTTCGACTGCGTCGGCTGCACGCATGGCTATGATCCTGTTTGGGCTGAATATTAACCTGAATAATTCATCAAAATCCTCCTGGTTTTGTATAGCTGAAACGACCCTGTTACTTTCGCCGATAGACCTCAGGTCGTCCCCCGACAATAATCGTTCAAGATCACTCATGCGATGCTTCAAGTTTGTTGAGAATATATCCTATCAGAACCAGCAGTAACCCAATAGAAGCCAAAATATAATGAAAGAAACTTGTTGTTTGGATCATCAGCACCTGTATAATGATCCAGCTAAAAAGAATGCCTCCCTGCAGGATAACAAACCGGCAATACAGTTTTGTACGGAGTAAAACGGTGACAAGTGTCCAAAGCCCCAGGACGCCATTAGATAACAGAAGCAGTAATCCCGGTATGAAATAATCAGAGAACATAGAATGCCGGAGCAGGCCTGGCGATAGATGCAGCCTGCTTCCGTCCGGAAACATGACCAGGTTTAACCCGCCATAGACGGCACCGCCCGCATTGAATAATAATAGTGCAGCTGTCACAAGTCTCAAAAATTGTTTCATCTCCCGGCAGTTAAATGCGGATGCCCGACTTTTTCATCTCTTCGGCAAGCTTTGCCGGAACAGGTCTGCACGAACAATTTTTTTGATGCTCGATGTGCCAGGTCACTTTTTGTTCAAATGTTGGGTTTTTAGGCATAGGATGATTTAAATGCCATTCTTTGTTCAGCTTCATGACTTCATTTTTCAACCAATTAAAGAAAAAACAGGGAGGCCCGGAATGACAGTAATCATGCAAAAAAATGATCGGGAAGCTTATTTGGTATCCATCACCAGCACTGCGGCGCCTTTTACCAATCCGTTTCTGAGGCGGGCTATAGCTTCATTAGCCTGCGACAGCGGAAATAGTTCAGTTTGGGTATGTACGGTAATAGATTTCAGAAGATCAAAAAAATCGAGTCCATCTTGCCGGGTCAGGTTGGCTACTGAGCGTAACACGCGTTCTTCCCAAAGCAGGTCGTACGAAAAAGCGGGTATCTCGCTCATGTGTATGCCGCCGCAGATAACGGTTCCGCCCCAGTCTGTGTCCTGTAAAGCTTTCGGGATCAACTCACCTGCGGGTGCGAAAATAATTGACGCGTCGAGTTTTTCCGGTGGGATATCGCTGCTGCCGCCAACCCAAAAAGCGCCCAGGTCGCGGGCGAACGATTGCGATTTTACATCGCCGTCCCTTGTAAAAGCGAATACCTTTTTATTTTGAGCCTTTGCTATCTGTATCAATATGTGGGCCGCCGCCCCAAAACCATACATGCCTATATTTTTCGCAGCAGCATCGATCATATGGTACGACCGGAAGCCTATCAACCCGGCGCAAAGCAAGGGCGCCGAAGCAGGATTGTGATATTGATCTGAAAGCCTGAAGCAATATTGCGCGTAGGCCACGGTATATTCGGCATAACCGCCATCCATGGTGTAGCCGGTAAATTTTGCATTCTCACATAAATTTTCCCTGCCTTTTTTGCAATACCTGCATTTGCCGCAGGTATAACCCAGCCAGGGCACACCGACAATATCACCGATACGGATACCCTCGACACCTGCCCCGACCGCAGCCACCGTCCCTATGATCTCGTGACCGGGAATGAGTGGCAATTTGGGCCCGGGAAGCTCGCCATCCAGCACATGAAGGTCTGTACGGCAAATGCCGCATGCTAACACCCTGATAAGTACCTGGCCATCAGAAGGCACCGGAACAGCGACATCCTGATAAACCAAAGCCCGGCCCGGCTCCTCAAACACCATAGCTTTCATTGTGGCAGCGTTCATTGCATTGGTAAATTAAATGATGAATTTAGCAGTATTTATATAATCATAACAAGTTTTCCAACCGCAGCCGTTCAAATAAAATAAGAAACGCCCGTCACCGGGCGTTTCCCAACTTAACTGATTGATTTGAAAATGGCAGTAAGCTAAAAGATCAGTTTACCTTCACCTCTTTTTTTGAGATGGCCGCTTTGCCGGATTTCTCCAGATCGATAGTAAGCAGGCCATCGCGGTACCTCGCGTTAATAGCGTCTTCCTCCACATTGTCCGGTAAGGTGAATGTACGGGTAAAGGATGAACACGAAAACTCGCGACGGGTATAATTGTCCTTTTCTTCATTACGCTCGCTGCTGGTCTCGGCGCTAATGGTTAACAGTCCGTTCTCGGTTGTTATTTTAAAATCATTTTTGTTAAAGCCCGGGGCTGCTACTTCTACTTCGTAATGGCCTTTTGCATCTTTAATGTTTACCGCAGGCAATGTTTCTCCATTAAACAATGTTTTGTCGAAGAACTTGTCTGTGTTCCAGAAATCTTCCATCATTGACCTCAATGATGAAAATCCGTTTGGTTTTGTTTTTACTAAAGTTGACATAACGACTAATATTTAAAGTTTCTGTTATAAAGGTCGAAACATCAAAACTTTTGTACCATGACGGTGGTCAATGATTGGGGTGATTGTTATCACAATGCCGTTTCATCAACAGCTTATTCCCGCTCAAACAGCCATTTCAACGGCCTGACTCTGCGTTTAGGCTTGAGGTTATATTGATTGATGCTTTTTTCAATGATCAATGCTTTAGCCTCTTCGATATCATCGGTTACCAGGAACAAACGGTCATCGTTTTCGCCAATGGTCGCATTAGTTTTCATCTGGTCAATATGGGCCAGCAACTCTTTATGATATTCTTTGCCAAAAATAATTATGGGGAAATTTTTGATCTTACGTGTTTGTATTAACGTTAACGCTTCAAAATATTCGTCCATTGTTCCGAACCCGCCCGGCATTACCACAAATGCAAAAGAATATTTTACCAGCAATATTTTGCGAAGAAAGAAATGTTTAACGTCGACCCATTTATCCAGGTACGGATTCGGCTTTTGTTCTACCGGCAGCTGAATATTACAGGCAACCGAGCGCCCGCCAACTTCTTTTGCCCCCCTGTTTGCTGCTTCCATCAGGCCCGGCCCTCCCCCTGTCATTATCGTAAAGCCCAATTTGGCGAAAGCCCCGGCGGCCTCCCTGGTTAGTTCATAATAAGGATGGCCCTCCTTAAAACGTGCCGAACCAAATATGGTAATACAGGGCCCTATAAAATGCAGTGCGCGAAACCCACGTATAAATTCAACCATAGTTTCGAGCGTGAACTTAAGCTCTTTGAGCCTGGAATGCGGCCCGTCAAGGAATACGATCTCTGATTTGTCCATAAGATGGTAATAAATCTATTACAAACATCCCTGTTATGCAAGTTATCCTAAATGACACGGGTCACGTAACTTACTGACTGCGGTCATGGTGCTATTCTTTAAAAATCTCCTTTTTTGGCGCAAAGATCAAGTGTTTATTACCTGTATAAAGAAAACAGACGGGCTATCGGGGTCCTTTTTTGAGCGGATCAATCCACCCAATCGATAGTTGCTTTGCGGCAATAGTCAAAAAATGACCTGTGTCATTTTTTTAAATAATTTAAAGCATTCTTCATAACCTGATGCATTTTAGATATTTGTGATAAATATCATTTTATGGAGAGCGCCGCTTTATTAAAAGCCATTATTGAGAACGCCATTGACGGCATCATCACCATTGATGAACGTGGGCATATCGAATCCATAAATCCCGCTGCGTGTGCCCTTTTTCAGTATACTCCCGGCGAGGTTATCGGTAAAAATATCTCCGTGCTGATGCCTTCGCCTGATCGTGAAAATCACGACGGATATCTTGCAAGATATCAACGAACGGGCGATGCCCATATTATCGGAATAGGGCGCGAGGTAAGGGGACTGAAAAAAGATGGCTCCGTTTTCCCTTTCAGGTTAGGGGTAAGTCAGGTTCAATATTCAGGGCGAATAATTTACAATGGGTTTATTCATGATCTGACGCGCGAAAAAGATGCTGAAGAAAAATTGAGAGGTTATGCGGCTAAACTGGAGGAGTTAGTCGAAGAGCGTACCAGTTCATTAAAAGAAACTGTACTGGCACTACAGGCGGCCAAAGAGGAGGTGAGCTTATCGCTTGAAAAAGAAAAGGAGCTAAGCCAGCTAAAAAGCCGGTTTGTGTCGATGGCGTCGCATGAATTCAGGACGCCCTTAAGTGCAATACAGCTTTCCGCCGTATTGATAGAGAAATATTCTGCACAAAAGGATAACGAAAACATAGCCAAACATATAGCAAAAATAAAGAATGCAGTTCGCAACCTGACTTCAATATTAAATGACTTTCTTTCGCTCGAGAAGCTGGAAGCAGGGAAAGTGGAGCCCGTTTATGCTGAATTTGATATTGTAAAATTTGCTGAAGATATCATCGAGGAAATGCAGATGGTGGCGAAGCAAAACCAGCTGATTGTTTATGAACATACCGGCACTGAAAGTCTCGCAAAGCTGGACCAGGCCCTGCTGAAGAATTGCATTATCAACCTGATAGGCAATGCCATTAAATATTCGGGCGAAAATACTTTTATTGAATTTAATACAGAAATAGCTGATAAGCAGTTATTTGTGACCGTAAAAGATAATGGTATAGGTATTCCGGAAAACGACCAGAAGCACCTCTTCGAAGCCTTCTTCCGTGCGCATAATACCGGCAACATACCCGGAACGGGCCTTGGACTGAATATCGTTACACGATATACCAACCTGATGAATGGAAAAATAAAATTTCAGAGTAAAGTAAATAAAGGCACATCATTCACTATCTCTTTTCCGCAATAACTATGAAAACGATACTGATCATCGAAGACAACACAGACATCCGCGAAAACACCGCCGAAATATTGGAGCTCGCAGGATACAAAGTACTGCAGGGCATTAACGGTAAAACAGGCGTCGACCTTGCCTATCAGCATAAGCCTGATCTGATATTATGCGATATCATGATGCCCGAACTGGACGGTTACGGAGTTTTATATATGCTCAGTAAAAATGCCGAGGTTGCATCAATACCATTTATATTCCTGACAGCCAAAGCTGAGCGGATAGATTTCAGGAAAGGGATGGAAATGGGCGCCGACGATTATCTTACCAAGCCTTTTGATGATATTGAACTTTTGAATGCAATTGAAAGCAGGCTGGAAAAAAAACGCAAGCAGGAAGAATTTTATAGCAAATCGTTGCAAAGCCTGGAGAAACTATCGGCGGGAAACGGGCATGGGATGGCCGAACTAAAAGCGATGATAGCCGGGCGGAAAATACGCCAGATAAAGAAGAAGCAGATATTATACTATGAAGGCGACCAGCCCCAGGGTATTTACCTGGTGATTGAAGGGGCCATAAGAACATTTAAACTAGCCGAGGATGGCAGGGAACTAATGATGGGTTTATATAAACCTGATGATTACCTTGGTGTGCACGCATTGTTGCTGGACGAGCCCTTTACAGAGACAGCCGAAGCCGTTGATGACGCAGCTGTATGCCTTTTGCCCAAGGATGCGATAATTAACCTGGTAAACCGGTATCCTGATATTACGCTGCAATTCATCAAAATACTGGCGAATAACATACGCGAAAAGGAGGACCAACTGCTTGAACTGGCTTATAATTCGGTACGGAAAAGACTGGCGCAGGTGCTGGTGAGACTAAGCAAACAGTTTACCGACCCTTCTCAATTTAAGATATCAAGGGACGAACTGGCATCAATGGCGGGTATGGCCACCGAAACGGTTAGCCGTACGCTGAGTGACTTTAAAGATGAAAAATTGATAGAAAAAAAGGGGAGTCACATACAGATACTAAACCTTGAGAAGCTCGCCAAAATGAAAAACTGACGAATATCACTTTTCTTATTGACCGTTCTCATACGGCAGCGATAACGACAGAGCTAATTTTGTTCAAATAAATTCTGTCGAAAATGAAGGTAGTAGCCTATAGTATAAAGCCGTTTGAAAAGGAGTTTCTTGCGAGAGCCAATCAGAAGAAACACGATATAACGCTTATATCGAACCCCTTGGGCCCCGAGACTGCCTCCTTTGCGGCGGGTAAAGATGCTGTCCTGGTTTTTACAAATGACGATGTATCAGCGGGGGTAATAGATAAACTTGCTGATTTTGGTGTAAAATATATTGCAACAAGGTCTTCCGGCACCGATCATATTGATAAGGGCGCTGCCGAAAAAAGAGGCATCAGGCTGGCTAACGTCCCGGCATACTCACCCGAGGCGATTGCCGAACATGCGGTTGCGCTGGCACTTGCGCTTAACCGTAAACTGATCAAAGCCGATGAACAAAGCCACAATTTTGACTTCCGCCTGGACAACCTGATCGGCTTTAATTTCCACGGGAAAACAGTTGGGATAATTGGGCTTGGAAAGACCGGCCTGGCCGCCGCAGCTATTTTCAACGGGTTTGGCTGCAGGGTGCTCGGGCATGATATATTGCCCCCGAAAGATGCCGAAAATATTGAATTGACCGACCTTAATAAACTATTTTCTGAATCGGATATTATCTCGATCCATGTACCGCTTAACGACCAGACCAAACACCTCGTCGACAAGGCTGCAATAGCGTTGATGAAGGACGGTGTAATGATCGTCAACACTTCAAGGGGTGCCCTGATCCAGACAACTGATGTATTGAACGCACTTGACAACGGCAAAATAGGTTACCTGGGATTGGATGTGTACGAATTTGAAAAGGGACTCTTTTTCACCGACCATGAAGATGATAAACAGAAGGATGCATTGCTCAAAAGGTTAATGGATCATCCAAATGTGCTGATCACGCCGCACCAGGGCTTTTTGACCAGGGAGGCACTGCAGGAGATCGCAAATCAGACCATCATTAACCTGGATCTGTGGCAGCAGGAGAAATGTGTGGGTGATGCCTGTATCGGTAATAAAAAATGCAATGAAAAAAAAGCGGATGCGCCTGTAAGTATGGACCATATTAATCTTTTGCCATGAATCACCTGCCAAAACACCTGATAAATAAATACAACGTGGCGGCGCCGCGGTATACCAGTTATCCCACAGTGCCATATTGGAGTAAAGAGCCCTTTGATCAAAAACAATGGGCAGGGGCTGTAAAGGGGGCCTTTGATGCCACCAACGGCGAAGATGGTATAAGTTTATATCTTCACCTGCCGTTTTGCGAAAGCCTTTGCACCTATTGCGGCTGCAATACCAGGATAACCAGAAATCACGGGGTCGAAGAGCCTTATATCAAAGCATTGCTGAAGGAATGGGATATATATCGTCAAATATTCGGCGGTAAGCCGGTGCTTCGCGAAATACACCTGGGCGGCGGCACACCCACATTTTTCAGCCCCGAGAATCTTAAATTATTGATCAACGGTATATTAAAAGATTCCGTTGTCCACCCGCAAGCCGATTTTGGTTTCGAAGGGCATCCGGCTAATACAACTTTCGAACATTTAAAAACATTGTATGATCTCGGGTTTCGCCGGGTTAGTCTTGGGATACAGGATTTTGATCCCCGCGTGCAGTTCATCATTAACCGCATCCAAACCTTTGAACAGGTTAGGGATGTAACCGAACAGGCGAGGCAGATAGGATACACCTCGGTAAATTACGATCTGATATATGGTTTGCCCTTGCAAACACAGGAAAGCCTGGTAGATACCATTGAAAAGGTAAGTTTACTCATGCCCGATCGCATTGCGTTTTACAGCTATGCGCATGTACCCTGGGTAAAACCCGGACAACGGCGTTTTACCGAACAGCATCTGCCATCGCCGGAAGAGAAAAGGGCATTGTATGCCCTCGGCCATCGCATGCTTGCCGCGCTTGGTTATCATGACATTGGCATGGACCATTTCGCCCTGCCGACTGACAGTCTTTATAAAGCTGAAAGGTCCAAACATCTGCACCGTAATTTTATGGGATATACGCACCAATATACCAGGCTGATGGTTGGGCTGGGCGTATCGTCCATCAGCGATACCTGGGATGCTTACGCCCAAAATGTCAAGAAGGTTGAAGATTATATCGCTATGATCGGCAATAACGAGTTACCGGTCGTAAAAGGACATTTTTTGACTGAAGAGGACATGGTCATTCGCAAACATATCCTCGATATCATGTGTAAAGGCGAAACCTATTGGAATTTTCACGAAGAGCCTTGTTACGCTTTATTCGAAGGGCTGGAACGTATGCAGGAGCTGGCCGATGACGGTCTTGTTCAACTTAGCTCCTATAGCCTTACGGTTACGCCCATCGGTAAAAGATTTTTGCGGAATATCTGTATGGCTTTGGACGCCAGGCTTTGGGCCGATCAACCCACTACGCAGTTATTCAGCATGGCCGGATAAGGAATAAATTTTTTTTTAATGTAAAAGCCAGCCTGCCGGTACCTATTCGGCAGGCTGGCTTTTGTATGTTTACCCGCGGCCAACCCGGCGGTATTCGAATTCTTTACTGCAAGGATAACTGATTGGTCGCTGCTTCAATATTAACCAGGCAAAGCTGCTGTTCTGATAGCGCCAGGTCGCTGAACATCTTTTCGATATAAGAGTTGGCGTAATTTGTCATTTGCGGGATCAGCTGCTGATAATATTGTATGCCCTGCTGCAATTGGGCTTTAAAGTTCTGAAGGTGCTTGTGCTTTTTATCATTCATATTCTCCATGTATGCCGATATTTCGCGTTTCAAATAATCAATGTACAGGTTCAGTTCGTTGATAAAGATATCGGACCGATCGGAGCCCTGGAGCAAATTTATCTTGCCATAAATATGGCTAACCATTTCGTCGAGCGAATAAACATTTGAGAAATAAGCAAGATTCGGTCCCGGGCAAATGGCAACAGCGGATCTTTCCCCGGCCGTCAGCATATCATTTTTTATATAGACCGAAGCTGACAACCCCTCGCACAGGCACACCTTTTCCGTGATGCTTTCATATTGCCGGTTGTAATCTTCATCATTCAATTTCAGAGCAGCCAATTCTGCTATTTTCAAGTGCTGGTATTGCCTTGATGCAGTGCATATCGGCTTGTCTGTAAACTCAGTGTTGCTGCATAAATATTTTTTGGTACACGGGCTTCCCGGCCTGTTTCTCGCTATGCGGTGTTGCTTTTCCTGTTCAATACTGCTGTTTTTGAAGTTATTGAATAACACACCCAGCGGCGACGCATTACTAAGATAATAATCATCTCTTTTTGAGCCGGCCAAATGCTTCAGCGTATCATCATCGACGTTAGTTGCCTCAGGCACCAGCAGGAAGGGGCTGCCCCAGCCGGCTGCATCCAGTTGATAGTGCTGCAGGAGAAAATTATGCTCATTGCCTGTGCCGATACCTCCCTGGGCAGTTACGCGTTGAGTAGGTGCTTCGTTAATTTCAAGACCTTTTGTTTGGAGAGCGGACTGATACATGGCAAAAAGCTCCAACTGCATCGCCAATCTTTCCGACTTAAATTCCTCCAGGATGGGCCCAAGTAACAAGCCATCGGTAGCGAAGGCATGGCCGCCGCAGTTAAGACCCGATTCGATACGGAATTCCGACACCCAAATGCCTTTTTTTGCCAGGAACTTTGCCTGTATCAGTGCAGAACGATAATTGCTTACTTTCAATGTGACCTTTTTCCGCAGGGCGCCGTTTTCATCGGGGTAAAAATCACGGAATTTTTCAAGGTAACTATATAATTTGGGGTTCATACCTGCAGATAGTACAACCGACGATTCCAGGTCGCTTTCTGCAAAGCCCCTTAAAGCCGCCAATGCATCGGTATTCTCGTCGCCGCTATAATCACCTTTCGCATCATAATTCAGCTTATCTACTTTGGCCATGATGTTTACATCAATCGATCCTTTTTGTATTTGAGCCCGCAATACCTGCTGAAAAATTTCTTTGCGCTCACCTTCATGTTCCTTCATCAGGTCGTATCCCTGTTTTAAAACAGAGCGTTCCGGCAGCAGATCGAAATAGCGTTCAATGTCGCTTCCCTCGGTAAAAGGTTCCTGTTTTAACCTGGTGAATTGATCGTTTACAATGGTATTCAACAGGTTCAGGTAGGCAGTTATCCTGCGTGCGCGGCAATCCGGCGACGTTTTATGAATTGGAGCATACGGGATATTATTTAACCCGCTATGATATTTGCGCATACGTTCCACCAGTTCGTCGTCCACGACAGAAACTACGGATGAGATGCCGTACCGTGCAACTTTTATTGGTGTATCAATGGAAAAAGCAAGCCCTAAAACGGGTATATGAAATGAGTGGATCATTATTTAATTATCAGATACATAAAAAAAGCCCCAATACGGGGCTTTCCGATTTTAACCAGGGGTAATTATAATATGATCACAACAACAGACATAATAACCTGGATTAAAATGCTTATCGCAGACATCAACAAAACTGCGCGGATGCTTGCACCACCCATATAGGCGATGATAGTTGAAAAAAAGCAAGTCATGGTAATTAAAAGTACGGGCAGCGCCGGGGCATCATAATAATATACCAGGAACACCGGTAGCGGCAGGAAAAATATGCCCTGTACCACCAGTGCTAAAAAGAACCACATGGTCTTTCTTTCCTGCTGGCTGTCTGCAAAGACTGTAAATTTCTGCCATAAAGAGATGTTCGTGTCGGTGGAGTGTGAATGAGCCCAATTTGCGGGCATGCTTGTTTTTAAAGTAGCCATAACTGTTAATCTTTAATTCAAAGATCGCAAAGAGGAAACTACAACAGGATGACGACGGTCATTTCAAAAAGTGACAGTACTCACAAACGACTACTGACACAAATTTTGAGCGGCCCTGATCACCGGACTCAGGTATGGAATATCCAGCGAGAGACCGCGCAGGATAAACCACGCGCCAAGCAATACCATAAAATAAGGCACCACCAGGTTCAATTTTCGCCTTACCCCCAGGTTAATAAAACCTGACCCAACCGTGGCAAGGAACATGAGCGGGAGTGTGCCCAGCCCAAACCAGAACATATACTGCATAGCGCCGCCGGCCGATGAAGTGTTAATAGCGCCGGCCAAAGCAAGATAAACAAATCCGCAAGGCAGTAAACCATTTAGCATACCGACGAAGATATGCCCCCAGCGATGATTAATTGCGTAAACCACCAGCCGGTTAATGGCTAAAAAAAACCTGTTCCCTCTCTGGCTGTTCGTGAATGACAGTTTGAACAATCGGGAAGAAGCAGCTATAAGTATTAAAATACCGCTTGCAATTGTTACACCGCGCTGCAGGCCAAGCAGCCAGAGCTGTTTGCCTATGAGGCCAATAAGCAACCCCAACAACGAATAGCTGATAATGCGGCCGAACTGGTAAACAAGTTTATCCCATACAAAAAGCCACCGGCGTTTATCTCCGGTTGGTATCGCAAACGCGAGGGGCCCGCACATGCCGATACAATGGATACTGCCAAACAGCCCTATATAAAAAGCTATTTGGTAGGTGCTCATGGCAGGTCTATTTCTTTTTTGTAGATATATTTTTTGTTGTTGGCCTGCCAGTCGACAGTCAGGCTCCAGCGTCCGCTGCGCAGGCCGTCGCGGGGGATAACAATATGATCGTCACCATCGCTGTTAAAGTTGATAACCTTATCAAGGGTGGCATCGGCCGGCCTTTCGAACCGGACGCTTCCTTTTACAGCCGACGTAAACATGAATGCAAGACTGTTTTCTGAGATTTTAATAACCGGCTGTGCCTTGTCGGTAACAACCTGTTTCTCCTGGTTGTAAACGGAGTCGAAAGCAAGCCCCTTCTCATAGTATTGCCGGTCAAAATCGTTGGGCGACTGGCGGAACATTTGCACGCCCAGCACCACTATAAAAGTTATGAAAGCACCCATGCCCAGCACAAGTCCCTTTCCCCAGTTTAGCTTAATCTTCTTCATCGTCGTATGGTCCTATGAAAGTTGTGCTTATGGAATTCAATACCTTACCATGGTCCACCACATTCAATTTAATGTTTGTTTTGGCTGCGTGTATTTGCTTGACCGGCAGCATCAGGAAAAAGACAGCTTTTGTCGAACTTTCCTTACCGAGCGTACCAGGCGCCTGTATGTACTTTACTTTTACCGAAGGGTCGGCAGGTACCAATTGAACGTCCTGCAATTTGTCGGTTTTATTAATGATATCAGCGTTGTAAATATTACTGATATAATGCCCGGGCTGTTCCTGGTAAAGCATCCCGCCCGTGCGCAGAACAGTTACGTCGATGTCCTTGCGCTGGTAGATAAAATAAGCCAGCACCCCAAACAGCACAGCTATGATGACACTATACGCTTTCATGCGACCGGTGAAAGTAGGTTTCTTATTTTCCCTGATCATTTCTTCAGAGTAGAAGCCGATCAGGTTCATATCGCGGTGTATCTTTTCCATTACCTGGTTACAGGCGTCGATACACATGGTACAATTTACACATTCAAGCTGTGCTCCCTTCCTGATGTCGATGCCCGTGGGGCACACATCAACACACAAGCCGCAGTCCACGCAATCGCCTTTCGGAGTTGGATCTTTGCGCGACAGTTTGCCACGGGGCTCTCCACGCGTGTAATTGTAAGCCACCAATAACGTGTGCTTATCTGTAAGCACTCCCTGCAAACGGCCGTAAGGGCAAAGAACAGTACAAACCAGTTCGCGCACACGGCTATAAACCAGGTAGAAAGCTATTGTGAACACCCATATACTGATAAAGCCAATTACGTGCTGTGTCACCGGCTCCGTCATGATCTTTAACAGGTTTTCACTGCCGATAAGATACGCCAGGAATGTATTGGCGATAAGGAATGAAAGAACCACGAAAATGAAATGCTTGGATGTCTTTTTGATGATCTTTTCCCGGGTCGCTGGTCCCTCGTCAAGCTTTCTTCTTTTTTTGGCGTCCCCCTCTATCCATATCTCGATCTTCCGGAAAACCATCTCCATAAAAATCGTTTGCGGACATATCCAACCGCAAAAAACCCGGCCAAAAGCCATGGTGAAGAAAACGATACACACCACGAAGGCCAGCATAGCGAGCACGAAGAGAAAGAAGTCCTGCGGCCAGAACGTCTGGCCGAGCAGGACAAAATGCCTTTCCATTACATTGAGCAGTAATAACGGGTGCCCGTTTATCCGCAAAAATGGCCCGGCAAAAAACAGGATGAGATACACATAGCTCAGCCAGTTGCGGTATTGGTAAAATTTACCTTTCCGTATCACCGGGTACATCCATCTGCGCTTACCCTTACCGGTGGTTTGTGGCTGTTCTGAAATATCTGTATCTAACATCTGTTGTTATTTATTCACTTGTGTTATTTAATCAGTGCTGCCGTTTTTGGTGCTGGGGTAGCCGGTTTTGCTGCTCCGTCATCAACTATTTTATCTCCCTGCGGCTCTTTCGGATTGGCAGGGTTACTGCCATGTATCGATTTTACATAGTTGGCAACATCAGAAATTTGCTTGGGCGACAGTTGTGTTTCCCAGGTTGGCATGCCTTTGCTGGCAACGCCATATTTAATTGTCTTAAATATTTCGTTTATCTTATTTCCATGGAGCCAGTAATCATCGGTCAGGTTTGGACCTACATTACCCTGGCCATGATCGCCATGGCATGCTATGCAACGGCTTTTAAAGATATCCTGACCCGAACTTAACACGGCCACGTCGGTTGTAAGTTTGACGGTATTTTCATCAACCATATTCCCTACTTTGGCCAGGTAAGCCGCCTTTTCTTTAGCAGCAACAGCCATTTCATTTTTATATTCGTCGTACTGTAACGGCGCAGCATCGAATACGTGATAAATAAGCAGGTAACCTATTGCGAAGGCTATTGTTACGTAGAACAGGTACATAAACCAAGCAGGCGTCGGGTTGTCGAGTTCCTGTATACCATCGTAATCGTGCTCTATCAGCAGCGATTTTTCTTCCGACATAGGCTTCAGCGATAACAACCTGTTTAACCTGTCGGCGCGCGCGGCCTTCCTGGCTTCTTTAAGCGCTGCTTTGTCGGCTTTTGCGTCAACTGCTGCTTCGGGACCAAGCAATAAACGGGCGACCAGTTTGAATGCTTTTAACACCGTAAGCATGGCTACAATAAGCACAACTAATGCAATCATAATAGCGCCATAGCCTATATAATTCATCGTTTCGCCTGATAAAAGACTATGATCATCGGCCGCAAATGCCGGCTGAATACTTAGTATGAGGAGTGATAAAAATATGAAGCGGATAGTTTTCATGACTTTAAAGGATTAGGGGTTTCTTCCGTACAATCATTTAAGGGTATATCGCTCATGTAATCAACATGCTGTTTGCGCAGGCGCAATAACAGTACGGTAACCACGATGAAGAATACAAGGAATATGAACATGGAGAACAGCAGGTAAACCTGGTTACCGTCGATATGCTCTGTAAATTGTCTAAACATCTTCTTAATTATTTGCAGTTTTATTTGCTTTAATATCGGTTCCCAGGCGTTGCAGGTAAGCGATAATGGCTACTATTTCTTTGTTGCTCTTAACCTTGATATGGTCCTTAGCCAAGTTATCGGCAATGCCTTTAGCCTGCTTGTCCAGGTCGTTGTTTGCTATCTTGTCGTAACCGGTCGGGTATGGAACGCCCAATGATTGCATGGCCCTTATTTTGGCCCCCGTTGTATTGGTGTCCAGCTTTTGTTTTATCAGCCAGCTATATTCGGGCATGATACTCCCCGGCGACATCAGCCTGGGGTCCATCAGGTGATTAAAATGCCACGAGTCGCCATACTTGCCGCCTTCGCGCTGCAGGTCGGGGCCGGTTCGTTTCGATCCCCACAGGAATGGGTGGTCGTACACGAATTCGCCCGCTTTGCTGTATTCGCCATAACGTTCCGTCTCCGACCTGAACGGCCTTATGGTTTGCGAGTGGCAGTTGACGCACCCCTCGCGGATATAGATGTCGCGGCCCTGTAACTCAAGTGGTGTATAAGGCTTGACGCTTGCAATAGTTGGGATATTAGAAGATATGGTCAGCGTTGGCATAAGTTCTACAAATGTTCCGATAAGGATGACGATCAGCGATGCAACCAGGAAAAGGATAGGCTTGCGTTCGAGCCTGCGGTGCCAGCGTTCGTTACTTGCCTCTGGCCTTAATTTTTCAAGCGGCATTGCTTCGGCGGCTTCATCGGCAACCAGTTTACCGCGAACAGCAGTTTTATAAAGATTGACGGCCATGATAATTACTCCCGTCAGGTACATGGTACCACCTATTGAGCGCATTACGTGCATAGGGATGATACGCATAGTAGTTTCCAGGAAATTCGGGTATTTCAAAATACCTTCCGGTGTAAACTCCTTCCACATTAAACCTTGCGTAAAGCCCGACCAGTACATCGGGATCGCATAGAACAGGATACCCAGCGTGCCGATCCAGAAGTGGAACGAAGCCATTTTTTTTGAGTAAAGTTCCGTTTTATAAATGCGAGGGATAAGCCAGTAAAGAATGGCGAAAGTAAGGAAACCGTTCCAGCCTAAAGCGCCCACGTGAACGTGAGCAATGATCCAGTCGGTAAAGTGACCGATAGCGTTCACTTGTTTTAGCGAAAGCATAGGCCCTTCGAACGTCGCCATACCATAAGCAGTTAAGCCAACTACCATGAACTTGAGGATCACATCATCGCGAACTTTGTCCCAGGCGCCGCGCAGCGTAAGCAAACCATTGATCATACCGCCCCAGCTTGGTGCGATAAGCATGATAGAAAACACCACACCCAGTGATTGCGCCCAGCCGGGCAGGGTGCTGTAAAGCAGGTGGTGCGGGCCCGCCCATATGTAAATAAATATCAGCGCCCAAAAGTGCAGGATACTTAATTTATAAGAATATATAGGACGGTTGGCCATTTTAGGCAGGAAGTAATACATCATGCCCAGGTATGGGGTAGTCAGGAAAAATGCAACAGCGTTGTGCCCGTACCACCACTGCACCAGCGCGTCCTGCACCCCGGCAAAAACCATATAACTTTTAGTGAAACTTACCGGTATCTCGAGCGAGTTAACGATGTGTAGAACGGCAATAGTAACAAACGTGGCGATATAAAACCATATAGCAACGTAAATATGCCTTTCGCGGCGTTTGATGATGGTGCCGAACATATTGATACCAAAAACCACCCATATAATGGTTATCAGTATATCTATCGGCCATTCCAGCTCTGCATATTCATGCGAGGTAGTGATACCCAGCGGAAGCGTAATAACCGCCGATACGATGATCAGCTGCCATCCCCAGAAGTGGATCTTACTGAGTACGTCACTGAACATGCGGGCCTTCATCAGCCGCTGGAGAGAATAATAAACGCCCATAAAAATGGCATTGCCCACAAAGGCGAATATCACCGCATTGGTGTGCAGCGGCCTTACACGCCCGAACGAGGTGTACTGGTTATGCATATTCATCTCAGGCTGGTACAATTGTATTGCTATGATCAGGCCCACCAGCATGCCGATGATACCCCAGATAACTGTCGCAATACCAAAATTTCGAACGATCTTATTGTCGTAGTAAAATTTTTCCGGTTGCATATATTTATTGATTAATGTGATTTTTATACCGCCGTAAAATTATTCCGGCCGGTTCAATGACAGAATGATATTGGTTGTGCCGATTTGTGATCGTAATCACTTTTTCTCCTCTTTTTCCGGCTCATCGTCAAGCAGTATCCGGACCGAAGGAGTATACAGGTCGTCATTCTGACCATTCTTTTGGGCCCAAAAAAATGCCCCAAGGAATATCAGCGCCAGCAACATGCTGCACCCGATCAAAAAATAAATGATACTCATAGTAACTTCCTTTTTTTAGCAGCCAGGTGTGCGGCAATACTGGTGAACGAAATAATGGTAACTGTACTCAGGGGCATTAGTATCGCTGCAATAAGCGGCGATAGCCTGCCGCTTACAGCATAGCCAAGGCCGGCAATGTTGTAACAAAGCGATATGATGAACGATGCATATATTATATGTAGGGCATCTTTTGAAAATTTAAAGAAATCGGGCAAGCGGCTTAATGCTTTGCCATCGAGTATGGCATCGCTGCCGGGCGAAAAGTTATTGACGTTGTCTGTTATGGCTATGCCCAGGTCGCTTTGCTTTAACGCTCCGGCATCATTCAGCCCATCACCTATCATCATCACTCTATGCCCGTTCGCCTGCAGCATTTTAATAAAGTCGAGCTTTTCCTGGGGGGATTGTTCGAAAAACATGTGACCCGGTTTAAACACAACCGACAGCGCTTCCCGCTCGTGGTTATGGTCGCCCGATAGCAGGAATACTTCATACGCGGATGAAAGATCCTTTATATTTTTTATGCCGTCGCGGTAATGTTGTTGTACACTGAAATATCCTTTATAAATATTGTCGATCCGGATATGAACTTCGGTCAATTTAGGCCCCGAACCGGGCGAGGATATGCCCCGGATAAACCTTTCGCTGCCAACGTCCACAATATGTCTGTCGATATCGGCGGTGATACCGCGGCCCGGTATCTCGTAGTAAGAGTTAGTGCTCAATTTATGCTGGTGGTTCCAAAACTGGCAGATAAGCCTGCTAAGCGGATGCGCCGAATTACTGCAAGCCGAATAAATAAGTCCTTTCTCGTATTCGGAAACATCACCGTGCTGCGTAACGGTATTGCCGCCTGCAATGGTAATGGTGCCCGTTTTGTCAAGAACGATGGTATCAATATGGGCCAGTTGTTCAACAACGGCCGTGTTTTTCAGGTAAAAAAAATTCTTATCAAAAATGCTCAATGCCGCAGCCATGGTAAACGGCGTACTAAGCGCCAGCGCACACGGGCAGGCGATGATTAGCACAGCGGTGAATGCAGATATACCCCGGTGAAGATCGGCAGGCAACCAGAACAGGAATGACCCTAAAGCTATCGCCAACAGCACGATGGTAAAATATTTGCTTGCCTTTTCACTGAAGGTTTGCATGCGGTTATCCTGCAGGCGGGTAAATGCCTCGTTATTCCAAAGCCGGGTAAGGTAACTTTGCGATACGGGTTTTACCACCTCCAGTTCAATGGCTTCGCCGGTTTGTCTGCCACCTGCATACACAACTTCGCCCAGCACTTTTTCAACAGGTACAGACTCACCGGTAACAAAGCTAAAATCAACCTTACCTTCACCTTTCAGCAAAATTGCGTCGGCCGGGATGATCTCATTATTCCTTATCAGTATCCGCTGCCCCACCTGTATATCAGCCAGCGGCACCGGTCGTTCTTTTTCTTCTTCGATCACCTGTACAGCTACAGGGAAAAATGAACGGTAATCGCGTTCGAAGGACAGGTGATAGTAAGTTTTGCGCTGGACAAATTTCCCTACCAGCAGGAAAAAAACCAGCCCGCAACAGGTGTCGGCAAAGCCAGGCCCCATATGCGTTATTATTTCTGCTGCCGTGCGTACGAACAGAACGGTAATACCTATGGCCAGAGGAAGGTCGATGTTCAATACCTTATTCTTAAGGTTTGTCCAGGCCGATGTGAAATAGCCATTGGCACAATAAAGTACCACAGGCAGGCAAAACACCAGGTTCAGCCAGCCGAAAAACTGCCGGAAGGCTTGTTCGTTCACTGATATGCCCAGGTATTCGGGGAAGCTCAGTAACATTACGTTGCCAAAGCAAAAACCGGCTAATGCAATTTTTTTAACCAGGTTATCTTTCTTATCCGAGCCTTGTTTCCTTATCACATCCTGCAGGCTGATGAGCGGCTCATATCCGATCCGGTCCAGAACTTCAACCACCCCGTGCAGGGTGATCTGCTTATTGTTGAACCGGATGTTAACCTGTTTGCGCAGGAAATCAACCCGGCTGTAATAGATAGCCGGGTTGATCCTGTTCAATTGCTCAAGCAGCCATATACACGAACTGCAATGAATATTGGGTATGTAGAAGGTTACAATAGTGAATTTCTCGTCCGAATAATCGACAAGGTCCTTTACTATGGAAGGCTCTTTAAGGTAATCGAACCGTTTATTCCCGCTTTTTTGCTCTGCACCCGGATGTACATTAAAGGAGTAGTAGTTGCAGAGCCCGCTTTGTGACAGAATGGAATAAACCTCGCGGCAGCCATTGCAGCAAAACACCTTTTCGTCCTGTTCAATATATCCTTCTTCACAGTCATTGCCGCAATGGTAGCAATGAATTTGCTGCTGTATCTTAATTTGTTTCATTTAAGCCCGTTGTCAAAAGCAAAAATGAGTGCTATTTGCCTGTAAAAGAATGATCTTAATTAACGCTGAAAAGTGACCTTCGTCATTTTTTTTGCACCGCTTAATTAAAGCTTACTTTGTTATATTGCTGCCGAAATTATAGCGATGCCCGCACCGAAAAGAATCTTTAAAAAGACTTTATCCGTTCTGAAAACTTTGGGACCGGGCCTGGTAACCGGATCAAGCGATGACGACCCGTCGGGTATAGCAACCTATTCGCAGGCAGGAGCACAATTCGGCTTTTCCATGCTTTGGACGGCCCTTATAACGTTTCCGCTTATGGCCTCAATGCAGGAAATGTGTGCCCGCATAGGATTGGTAACCGGTGGTGGACTAGCCAGCACTTTGAAAAATCATTACCCAAAATGGATACTTTGGCTCATGATCATTTTTTCATTTCCTGCAATTGTTCTCAATATAGGAGCAGATATTGCAGGAATGGGGGCTGCGGCCCATCTGATCTGCCCTGCGGTGCCGTCTTTTATTTTCACTATTGTATTTACTGCTTTAATCATCGTAGCTATTATCTACTACCCTTATCAAAAGCTGGCGGCGGCTTTAAAATGGGCATGCATTACGCTGTTGGTGTACCTGGCCGTACCGTTTTTTACAGATACAAAATGGCTTTCAGTACTCAGGCATACCTTCATTCCCAATGTTGAATTTAACAGGGACTTTGTGGGGATGATGGTAGCTATTTTGGGAACAACAATTTCTCCTTATTTATTTTTCTGGCAGGCAACAATGGAGGCCGAAGGCATCAAACAAAGTAAAGCAGCGCTCATAGTTGACAAAAGGGTACTTAAAGATATGCGGAAGGATGTGGATATAGGTATGTTGTTTTCCAATATCGTCATGTTTTTCATCATACTAACGTGCGGAAACGTGCTTTACCCCAATGGCGTGCACCAAATAGAAACGGTTGAGCAGGCAGCCGTCGCATTGAAGCCTATCGCGGGAAATTTAGCTTATACTTTGTTTGCAATCGGTATTATTGGTACGGGTTTTTTAGCTATTCCGGTATTAAGCGGTTCGTTATCCTATATGTTTGCCGAGACCTTTGACTGGGATGAGGGATTAGATAAGAAATTCTCCCAGGCCAAACCGTTTTATGCAGTCATTGTTATTGCGCTGGTTATAGGGCTGCTCATTAATTTTACCAATATTACGCCACTGCAAGGGCTTATCTATTCGGCTATGCTTTATGGTATTACATCTCCTGTAATCATCCTGATCGTATTGCATATCAGTAACAATCGCAGGATAATGGGCGATAATGTTAATAGCCTTCGCTCAAACATTATGGGAGCAATTACGTTTTTGTTAATGCTCGGCGCAGCCCTGGCCCTTTTTATTTAACTTTAACGGGTTATCAACCCGGAGTTTATTTTCCCGGAATTACTAATAACGGTATAGTAATATGCTGAGCCATTTTTTGGGTATGGCTGCCGGTTAATATTTTATCAAAGAAGGACCGTTTGCGGTGTACCATTGCCAGTATATCCACATTGCCGAACCTGCATAGCCAATCGAGACCTTTTGCAGGTTTATTGCTTTTTACAATCCGGTAGTATATATGCGGGTAATTGGCTTTGTTGGATAACTCAAGCAGGAAACCTTCAATGGTCTTCTTGAAATCGTAAGCCTCATCTATCTCGTCATAAATGTGTGTTAAAAGCAATTCGGCATTCAGGCGTTTCAGCAGGGAAATCAGTTCGAATATGGCTTCCAGGTCCTTTTTGGGTTCTTTAAAATCGGTAGCAAACGCTATCTTCTTTACCGGGGCGATTTCAGCTGTTGGCGGGACCAACAAAAGTGGACATGTAGCATCATCTATCATTTTGCGGCTATGGTTCCCTAAAAACGTTCCGCTAACCCAGGTATGCCCATGGGTCCCCATTACAACCAGTTCGACGTTCTCTTTTTTTGCTGCCCTATTAACGATATCGGAAACGATACCGTCTTCACTGATACGAGTGATATAAGGGCGGAATGCAGGCCCTTTTGCAGACCGTTCAAGCGATTTTTCTAATTCTTTTAACTCGTCAGCGCTGCTTTTTTGCAATTCTTCGTATTCGTACTGTGGCCAAACCAGTGTACCGCCCTGCGGAATTTCGGCAGGCACAAGAAAAGCATTACACAAAACCACATTGGCTTCTATCTTGCCGGCGAGCGTGTAACCATACCTGGCAGCATGCTTTGCATTAGTCGAAAAATCTGTCGCGATAAGTAAATTTTTCATCTTTTTAATTATTAATGGGCCATTATTATTGCATTGTCAGTGTTTGGGGTGCGCTGTAAAGGGCCATTTCCAGGCTCTTGTCCAGGTCGTAAATATCTTTGTAGTTATAAACGGATCCTTCTTTCACTTCGCAGGTCAGGTAGGTGATCTTAATGGACACCGGATTTGAAAATGATATGTTTTTTGTCAGGTGGTTCTTCATTGCTTTGGTAAGCGTCGCGATTTTGCCACTGTCGCCACCGCGTTTTAACATTAGCTCTGCCAGGTGCTGCGCATTTTCAACTCGTATGCAGCTATGGCTGAATGCTCTTTCTTCGCGGTTAAATAGTTGCTTCTCCGGGGTATCGTGCAGGTAAATATCATACACGTTCGCGAACCGGAACACAAGCTGCCCTAATGCGTTATCGCAGCCTGAAGACTGGCGGGCATAGTACAATTGGGGGTTGCGCTTCACCGTCAGCAGGCTTGTCCTGTCCGGCGTAATATAATTACCACTTTTGTCGTAAATGGCAAAATGACTGTTCTCTATATAGTCAGCATTCTTTAGTGCTTTGGGTAATATTTCATTCACAAATATTTTCTGTGGTATTTTCCATTCAGGCGAAGTTGTAAAATACGTGATCTCGCTATTCAGTGTCGGTGTGGGAGCTGATGTTTTGCCAACCACCACCTTAAACTCATAAACTGTGTCGGGCTGGTAAAACTTTAAAGTGTAGCTTGGGATATTAACCTGGATGTAACCGTTGCCGCCGATGTCTGCCCAGCGCAGGCGTTCCATGTTGATAGCGATCTTGTGCACCTCGCTGTCAGGTACTGCATAGCAATCTTCCTGGTACTGGCCTTTCAGCAGCCGCATGCGATCCTGCATAGCAAGGTATTGTTTTGATCTTGGCTGCACACTTACTATGGCATTTGTAATATCAGGTTGCCGGCGGGCATTCATCAATACGGATTCGGCATGGAACGGGAGTGACATATCTCCGTCTATTTTTTCTGCAGCATACCATGGGTTAAGCTTACCATAGTGCAGGTTGTTAATAAATGTGATGAGCGCATCGGTAAGCAAAATATCAAACCGGGCCTTTTTGCTGTTGCTGATCTTCCCGGGCTCTTCTATCATTGTATGCAACGGATCGTACAACAGCGCTTTTGGATGATAATCCTCGTGCGAAAGGCCATATTGCAGCACACAATCCAGTAACATCATTGCTTCCCAGGTTTGCTTTGTATCGCCTTGCCTGCTTACCCAGGCAGCCTGGTAACCATTGGCTTCGTAAAATCTTTTTACCGAGTTTGGATAATATAGCATAGGTTCTTTGCCCGGTACCAGGTATTGCTGTATCAGGGCGGTTACGGATGTATCCGCATCATTTGCCTTGCTGGATGAGACCGCGTTGCATGACGCGAAACCCCTTATCGATGCAAATAATAACAATGTGCAAAAAATAACAGCATTTGCTCTGTTCCCGTGTGCATGTTTGATCAGCTTTTCCATGACTTTGCTTTTTGTTATTCAAAGTTGCTTAATAGACCCGGGCGAAATAATGACCATCGTCATATAATATTCTGACAGTGAGTCACCCGGTGGAACAAAAAAAGCGCTCATGTATATCTGCATGGCGCTTTTACTGAAAAATATGACTGATTAATTAATTTGGAAAGAGCATGTTGGTGGCCAAACCATTTTGGCTATGTGGTTTTTGTAAAAAGCTGAAGATTTTCTTTTTAAGTTCTTTATATTCCGAAAAGATGTTGGTTACCATATATTCAAGCCTGATCTGCTTACCTGCCAGCCAGCTCACGTCTTCGGGAACAACATCTTCTGACATCAGTTCGAGATGCCTTATTTGTTCATCCAGGGCCTTTTCTAATTGATTTTTATCAGCGTCAAGCTTCATCAGCTCGCGATTAAGCTCCAGTACATCCGCGCGACCGTCCTTATGCTGAATATTAAAATAGTAATCATCCAGCAGGGTACGTAAAAAACCGGTTTCGAATTTATAGAATTCGAGGTCGGAACCCCACTTGCGGGCAATAACATAATACTGAAGTGCACGGGATGACAGGCTGTTGGTGGTTTCCATATGTTTGTGTTTGATATGAGATAAAGGTCGGTCGGGCCACGCAGGTGATACATGACGGGGGTCACACAAAAAATTGATCTTCGTCAGTTTTGCCGGCGCTTTTTCATATGCCTGTAAAACCATCTTTTAGCCAGCTCGGCCCAAAAAAGATACATAGCTACAATAAAAAGCATCCAGCCGTAATAGGATAAAGGCAGCCGGGTAAAACCGAGCCAGCCGGCAAGCGGGAGCAGGGGTATCGATAAAACAAAAACCAGTACAAGGATAGTGGCCAGTGACAACAACCTGCCCGGGAGACTTTTGAAGAATGGCAATTTGGTACGAACTACCAGCACGATGAGTATGGCTGATATAACAGATTCAGTAAACCAGCCGGTTTGAAATGTTTTTTCATTGGCATGCATAATATAGATCAACAGCCCGAAAGTAAGGTAGTCAAACACCGAACTAAGTAATCCGAAGATGACCATGAAGCGCCTTACAAAACCCAGATCCCACTTTTGGGGCGACATGATATTTGCCTCATCCACTTTATCTGTAGCTATCGCCATTTCGGGAAAGTCAGTTAGCAAATTTGTTAACAATATCTGTTTTGGCAGCAAAGGTAAAAAGCTCATCATTAACGATGCGCCGGCCATGCTGAACATATTGCCAAAGTTTGCGCTGGTTGCCATGAAAATATATTTCATGGTGTTGGTAAAGGTTTTGCGCCCTTCCACAATTCCGTCAACCAACACGTCAAGGCTTTGACTTAACAAAACTATTTCGGCAGCTTGCTTGGCGACATCCACTGCGCTATCAACCGATATGCCCACATCCGCCGTGTGAAGTGCAGGAGCATCGTTTACGCCATCGCCCATAAACCCCACCACAAAGCCTGCCTTTTTCAACATATTTATAATGCGCTCCTTCTGGTTGGGTTCCACCTCGGCAAAAATATCCGTGCGCACAGCTTTATGTATCAGGGCGGCGTTGTTCATTTGGAGTAACTGCGCGCCGGTCAGAATATTCGGTTGTTTGATGCCAACCTGCAGGGCCAGACTTTTCGCCACCAACGCATTATCACCGGTGATTATTTTGAGCTTCACACCCAGGCTATTCAGTTTTGTTATTGTTTCAGGCACATTAGCCTTCGGCGGATCGAACAATGCAATAAAGCCGAGAAAAATCATTTCCCGCTCATCATTTCTTGTAAACTTAGTTTCCGCACCCCACGGTTTGAAAGCTACGCCTAATGTACGGAAGCCGGCGTCGCTCAATTGTTCATATTGTTTTAAAATACCGCCCTTGCAACCATTTATGTTAATGATGCCGTCCGCCGTTTCGGCGCGGTCGCAAACATCCAGTACGGCTTTTAACGCGCCCTTGGTGATAATGAGATCTTCTTTTTTGTCGGTTACCTGTATCGTGAGCCGTTTGCGGATAAAGTCATAGGGTACCTCTGCTACCGGTACAAAAGGGTTTTCCACGATATGCCAGGCTCCGGATATGGCCTCATCTACCGGGTTATGGAACCCCTGCTGCAACGAGGCGTTTAACCAGGCGTATTGTAAAACCCTGTCGCTGTGCACTCCGGAAATATCAAGCGCATCCTTCAGTTTTACTTTCCCTTCTGTAATAGTGCCGGTTTTATCAGAACACAATATCTGCATGCTTCCGAAGTTTTCGATAGAAGCCAGTCGTTTAACAATAACTTGTTTACGGGCCATGCGCCGGGCGCCTGTGGACAGGTTGACGCTGATGATGGCAGGCAATAATTGTGGGGTGAGTCCCACGGCAAGTGCCAACGAAAACAATAAAGAATCGAGGGCCGGTTTGTGAAGATATACATTAATGGCAAAAATGATGATGACAAGCAGCAGCGTTATTTCCATCAACATATACCCGAACCTGCGTATACCGCGTTCGAAATCAGTTTCGGGCGCCCTGGCCTGCAGGCCAGATGATATTTTACCAAACTCCGTTTGTGTGCCCGTTCTGATAACCAACGCGGTTGCTTTGCCACTGATAACGTGCGAGCCCATAAACAGGGTATTGCTGCGTTTTGATAATGGGGTATCAGCAGCGCATATCCCGGTTCGCTTTTCTACCGGATAGGTTTCGCCCGTAAATGCGGCTTCGTCAATAAATATCTCCTGCGATTCGAGCAAAAGACAATCGGCCGGGATAATGTCACCAGCAGATAAGTAGATCACATCGCCCGGTACAGCGGCTTCAAATGGGACTTCTTTTTTTTGGCCGTCCCTCAAAACCGTGCAATTAAGTCTTACCAACTTCATCAATTCGTCTATGGCATTAGCCGCTCCGCGCTCCTGCCAGAAACTTAGGATGCTGCCGATCATGACAATCAAAAGTATAATAACAGTATCGATGACGTCGCCAAGCCCAGCTGATAACAAAGCGGCAGCGATCAGCAGTAAGGTTATTGGACTTTTGAATTGTGAAAGGAAAAGTGTTATGGTCGAGCTTTTGTGCCCCGGCTTTATGGTATTTGGCCCATATATTTTTAAGCGGTTAGCTGCTTCACTGCCGGTAAGGCCGTCCGAACCGCAGGATAGTTCATTTAGTGCCTGTTCCGGAGTAAGATTCCAGAAATGATCGGGTTCAGAACATTGATTCTTTTTATCCAAAGCCGAAATTCAATTCGTTATTTATAATGGGAAAATTATTACCGGTACCGGAATATGCTCGGGCAGCGTATTATTGATGCACTGCCCGAACAATTCTTCAAAATGGAATCGGTGGTTTACCAATGCCAGCAGATCGGCGTGTAAACTATTGATCATCACATCAACGGCAATCTCTAAATTTCGCTCTTTTATATTGTTAAAATAGGTCTTATCGTAAAATATTTTATTGGTGATCTCGCTTTCGAATAATGTTGCAGCATAGTCGTCGCTCAACGGCGGCAAACCTTTTGCCGAGAAATGCTCAATTACAAGATTGGCGCCATAT
The DNA here is from genome assembly GCF_007971025.1 of Mucilaginibacter ginsenosidivorans. Lineage (NCBI taxonomy): Bacteria > Pseudomonadati > Bacteroidota > Sphingobacteriia > Sphingobacteriales > Sphingobacteriaceae > Mucilaginibacter > Mucilaginibacter ginsenosidivorans. The sequence goes on from NZ_CP042436.1 coordinate 1,303,395, forward strand.
TCCCTGGCAAGTTCGGTTATAAATTTCAATATCGCGGTGCGGCAATAGCGCATATCCAAAGCATAAGTAATATTTTCAAACCCGCGTTTTTTGTAATTGCAAGGCACAAGCAACAATGGGCAGGCTACACGGTTCAAAACCGCCTGTACATTTATATTGGACAATGAGTTGTGTGTAGCATGCGTTTCTATTCCCTTTACCATCAGCCAAATGTTCTTCCCGGTCACCAGTTCGCAGATCTCCTTTTCTGTAAACCCGCTTACGTTCATGTCATTCACTACAGGTCGGAAAGCATTGTCTCGGGTAATGTTGTATAAGTGCTTAACCAGGCTGAATAAACCGGTGCTTTCCGCCGACAGCTGCTCGCCTGCTGTTACCGCCTGTTTGTTTTCGACCATGACATCATCGCATAAATTCAGGATAAGGATATCAGCTTTCAATTTTTGAGCAATATCCAATGCGAACTCTGCAGCATTTTCAGCTTCGGGCGAACTGTCGTTGAATAGAAGTATGGTTCTCATGCGTTGCTAAATGGCCAATGACTATTCGGCCCAAGTTCGGCAACAAATCAAAAAAACGGGATGACCGCGGTCACCGGACTATGTGATGCTCATCACTATCGGCAAAAAGCCCCCTGGTATTCGATCAGGAGGCCTCCGGCTAATGTCTATGTAATTGCGGTTTGTCCGCTGGTTATTTTTTCAGCCCGATCTCGCGAAGCCGCTCGTCCAGGTATTCGCCGGCGGTCATGTCGCTGTATAATTTCGGATGTTCGGCGTCAATGCATGATCGCAGGCTGGTCAGGTCCATCTCCGATTTAGGGTGAAGGAAGAAAGGCACCGAATACCGGGAGTTCTTCATTTCTTCACGAGGTGGATTTACAACCCTGTGTGTGGTAGATTTTAATTTGTTGTTAGTCAGGCGCTGCAGCATGTCACCCACATTTACTACAACGTCTTCACCATGTGCCTTTACCGGGAACCAATTGCCTTCGCGGGTAAGTAACTCCAGCCCGTCGGCACTCGCCCCTATTAACAAGGTAATAAGGTTGATGTCTTCATGCGCACCGGCACGTACCGCGTCGGCTGGCAAAGCGTCCGGGTCGAGGATAGGGAAATAATGCAGCGTGCGTAATATGGAATTACCATTGTGCACTTTATCATCAAAATAATTCTCGGGCAGGCCAAGGTAAATTGCTATGGCCCTAAGTAAATGCGTACCGGCAGCTTCCAATTTTTGGTACACTTCGCGCGTGGTTGTATTAAAATCCGGTAATTCTTCAACTATTAAATTGTCAGGATACTCATTTTTAACTGGATCGCCGTCCGTAACGGTCTGGCCTATTTGCCAGAACTCTTTCAGGTCCGGAACTTTAAAACCTTTTGCGGTTTCCTTGCCTTTGCTGGTGTAGCCACGCTGGCCCGCAAGTTCAGCCTTTTCATATTTGAGTTTCACATCTTCCGGCAGGCTGAAAAGTGCTTTTACTTGTTGATATAACTTGTCTATCAGTTCCTTACTTAACCCGTGATTGGTAATGGTAACAAAACCCGTCTCGTTGAAAGCTTTACCGATCTCGTCAGAAAAAAGTTTGCGCTGTTCGGCGGTGCCGTTAATATAAGTGTCCAGGTCGAGCCTTGGAATATTTACTGAGCCCATAATTATCGAGATTTTAGAGGGGGTAAAATTATTAATTATATGAGTAGAAACAGACTTTTGCCGCCAAAAAATCGCCTGCTGCTGGCTCGTGCCTATGAAAGGCAAACAAATTTTGCGTTAAACGCTTTATATCATACTTAGTCAAATACTAAAGTAGTATTAACAAATCTTTAGAAACCAATGAAAACTTTAAATAAAATATGGGGTGCCGGCCTGTTAATAATGACTATGGCACTGGCCGCCCCAAAAAGTAGCATGGCCCAGGATGAGGGCTATGTCACAGATCAGCAATTTTACGATGAACTTGAACCCTATGGTACCTGGGTAAGCGACCCCGAATACGGCGATGTTTGGATCCCCGATGCTTCGGACGATTTCAGGCCGTATGCCACTAACGGGCATTGGGTAGTTACCGAATATGGTAATACCTGGGTGTCGGATTACTCATGGGGCTGGGCCCCTTTTCACTACGGTCGCTGGCGGTATGACGACTATTACGGCTGGGAATGGATACCCGGTCACACCTGGGCACCGGCATGGGTGAGCTGGCGGCATGGCGGCGGTTACTACGGCTGGGCACCTTTAACCCCCGGGATAAGTATTAGCGTATCTATAGGCGGTGGTTATAACATCCCGGATAACTATTGGGTGTGCGCGCCTGAGGCTTATATCACCAGCCCGCGTATTTACAGTTATTATGCGCCACGCACCAGGGTGGTTAACATTATACACAACACTACCATCATCAATAACACTTATGTGCATAATAACGTAACTTATATTAGCGGTCCGCGTGTGACCGATATACGCCGCGTTACACATAATAACAACGTCAGGGTTTATAACATAAGTAATACAGGCAGGCCAGGTGTAACGAGCGTTAGAAACAACACGGTTAATATTTATCGTCCGGCTGTGCGAAAAGCTCCGGACGCCCGCCCAACCAGGGTAGTAGACGCACGGGCATACCGCGATCAGCACCCGAACGAACGTATTGCTGCACAAAACCAGGCCGCTATAAACCGTGCTAACGCAGCGCGCCTTGCCGCGGTGGCGCGTAGTCAGCAGCCTGATAGTAAAGTGGTTCGTGTAAATCCACGTGATAATCGTGCTGCCGCAACGCCTGGCAGGCCAAATGTTGCGCAGCGCCAACCGCAAGCTCAACAACAGCAGCAACGTGCAGAGCAAGCAGCCCGGCAGCAGCATGCCCGGGAAAATGCTGGTCGTCCGCAGCAAGCGGCTGAACAACGCACCCGGGAAAATACGCAGCGTCAGCAACAAGCTCAACAGCAACGGGGAGAACGCGCGGCTCAGCAACAGCAGCAACATGCTCAGGAAAATGCGCAGCGTCAGCAGCAGGCCCAACAGCAACGTGCGGAACGCGCGGCTCAACAACAGCAGCAGCGTGCCCAGGAAAATGCACAGCGTCAGCAGCAGGCCCAACAGCAACGTGCAGAACGCGCGGCTCAACAACAGCAGCAACGTGCCCAGGAAAATGCGCAGCGTCAGCAGCAAGCCCAACAACAACGTGCGGAACGCGCGGCTCAGCAACAGCAGCAACGCGCCCAGGAAAACGCACAGCGTCAGCAGCAGGCCCAACAGCAACGTGCAGAACGTGCGGCTCAGCAACAGCAGCAACGTGCCCAGGAAAATGCACAGCGTCAGCAACAGGCCCAGCAACAACGTGCGGAACGCGCGGCACAACAGCAACGCCAGCAGCCACCGCAGCACCGGGGGCATGGCAACGAGAAATAATGAGCATTTTTTAAAGGTAAAAAGGGCGCCCTACCAAGCAAGGCGCCCTTTTTAATTAAAATGATAAGTAAGTATCGTTTAAATAATAGCGCAAATAATATTAAGTAAGTATAAAAATCATTTTTCCACATAAACGGCTATTTTAATAACAGCAAGCGATTTTTTTACTCATTCCGACAAATATTTATCTATAATTATTCTATTATTCGAATTTGTTAATACTCACCGCCCGGGTAATTCGATATATATTATTTTTGTTGTTGATGGTCGAACCAAATGGCCAGTATGTTGTTATGTCTACCATGAAACGTAATGTTTTCTTATTGGCAACCGATCCTAAAAATCCGTGCAGGGACGTGATCTATGCGCGTGGCACAGGTCTAAGGTTGCGTGTGTTTTGCCTCGATACGGAGCCATTTCATCCCGATATGAACGAAATACAATTGTACGGCAAGGGACAAAATAAACTGTATGCCTTTGAAAGCATCGACGTGACATCTGACGATGCCCTGGATATTGTTGAAGCCATCCAGTGGTATGCCGGTTATATTAAATGCCCTGAAATGAATATAGTTGCAGATGATCCGCGACCCGGAAGGAACATAGCTATATAGTCCTGATGTTCAGTATATCATAATTATAGCCCTCATAAAAAAGCTGTTTTACCGGCTTTTTTTAAAATCTTTGCCCCACGTATGATGAAGAATTTGAAAGAGCAACTTTATAAAATGTGCATTGATTATGTGCAGGCTAAAATAAATGAAGCAAAACAGGGGATTGATGATGCACAGTATGCCGCAGCCGAGGAAAGCAAAAGCAGCGCGGGGGATAAGTATGAAACAGCGCGGGAAATGATGCAACAAGAAACCGACCGGTATCAGTTGCAGTTGAATGAGGCCAATAAACTGATGGTTGCGTTAAGTAAAGTAAACTATAATAGCGAATATACATCGGCTGATGCCGGGAGTGTTGTGACCACCAATAACGGAAATTTTTTTGTCGCGATAAGCGCGGGCAGTTTCACTGTCGCGGGCCTTGCTTTCTTTGTGGTTTCGCCACAATCGCCTATTGGTATTAAACTGGCAGGAAAAAAGGCAGGTGATGCTTTTGAGCTTAACGGCAGAGCTTATCAAATACAACAAGTTGGCTAAGCCAAACTTATATATTTCTTAAGCTGATCGCCCACATTTTTAGCCTCGGCTACAAGTCCCTCATCTTTTATATAAGGCGAAAGGTCGGCAACCCGGCTAATGAGGCTCTCCTTATATATATTCCTGAACGAGAAATATTGCAGGTTAAAACCCCATTTACCCTTAAGCCATGAAAATACACGCCTGTCATCTTTCTGTAGCAGCGAGTAATTTATAACCAGGTAATCTTCGGGCTGAAGCCCTTTCAGCGTACTTAGTATATGCAGGTTATATTCGATCCAGACTTTCAGGTAATCTTCCGCATTATTACGGTAGTGCTTTTTTCTTTTAGCTCTTTTTTTGATCACTGTCCATTTTAAACGCGTAAAAAAACTTCGCTGCCGGTATGATTTATCCAGTTCGTCAAAGTCTCTTTTCAGCAGGGAGTTAACAACTGATACATAGTCGCGAACTATTACCAGGTACCTGGCTTCGGGCAGCAATTGGCGATAGGTATCCAGGAACAGGCAGGTGCGGGGCTCTTTCCAGCCCCACTGATCAAATCGTCGTTTTTTGATCCGGATAATGGCCTTTAATTTCTCAAGCTGATAGTCGGATATTTTTGGCTGCTCATCGTATACCAGGCCCGATACGGTAAGCCCGTTATCTGCCAATATTTCTTCGTGTATTTTCAGGAATTCAACATCTTCGTAATGTCCTTCCTTATTACCTTCATTGGCTTCCACAAGGCTTTCGCCTACCTGCAACCCGCAGTGATACAGCCAGTTTGTAATTAAAGAGGTTCCCGAGCGGTGCATTCCTGCAATAATGAGTGTTTGCGACGGCATTTTTGACTTATCAGAAATAATTACACAATCGATCAGGATACATGAGTATAGGTATTATATAAATACTTCTCCTTTACAATACTGTTAAGTATAAACGAGCATATTTTGTTTGTACATTCCTTTTCGCCGAGCGCATGGGTATTTACATAAACATCGGGATTTTGCGGAGCCTCGAACGGATCGTTGATCCCTGTCAGATTTGAAAGCTTATCCGGGTGCCCTTCGGGGAGCATGGCGCGTTTATATAGCCCTTTCGTATCACGCCTGATCAGTTCATCCACATCACAATCGATGTGGACCACCCTGACATTTTTGTAGGCGCTTATCAACTCCCGGCGTATGGTATCGTAAGGATTGATGGCGCTAACAATGGTGATGATATTATGGGAAGAAAATTTATTCGCAATAAAACCCAGCCTCCGGATGTTTTCAAAGCGATCTTCCATTGAATACCCCAGGTCCTTGAACAGGCACCGGCGGTATACGTCAGCATCGATGATCTCGGCAAAAATGTTTTCGGCGGCTAATTTATCTTTTACCTTTTCGGCTAACGTAGATTTACCGGCCCCCGACAGACCGCAAAACAGTAATATCATAGTGAAGCGTATGTTTTTCTGTAATAAATAGGCATTCAGTTAACAGCATGTTATTAATTATTAACATATAACAGCAATCAACCCAATATGTTAGCAAATATTGTGTTAATATCGATAGAAAGGGTATTTGTATCGATTAAATTACGTTTTCTGTGTATCACAAAAGCGTAGTACTACGTAGCAAATACCGTGTAAACCCTGCCTTTCAAAAGGATGCAGGAATCTATATTTGAATCAGACCGGTTTGCAATGAAAAAATTGATATTCATCGACGATAGCCCCCTGGATCATTTTATCCTGAAGAGGATACTGAACAAGTATAATTTGGCGTATGAAATAAATTGTACCGCTAACGCCGAAGAGGTGATCGGCTTCCTTGAAAAAAATCGCCTGAACAGAGCGTTACTGCCCGACGTAATATTGCTGGACATTTATATGCCCGAATTTAATGGTTGGCAGTTTTTGGAAAAGGTGCAGCGAATATATCCCAACTTATCCAAGCCATTTAAACTGTATATTCTTTCTTCGTCGATCAACCCCAAAGACATCGACCACGCAAAACAATATAACTGCGTAAAATCTTTTGTATTTAAGCCAATTACCAAAGAAGTGCTTGAGCGGTTGGTTGATGAGGAAATATCTGAAGTTAAATAAGAAATTTTTTAATTATTGTCTGCTTTTTTTCAGCGAGGAGGCAACCATTCTCATCAAAAAGTTGTCACATTATTATGGCGGATGTGACAATCGTCATTGAAAATTTTATTTATAAACCCGAAATTGGCGATATGGTATTTCATAATGAAAAAAGATTACCGGGGTGATTACATAAACGGCAGTGGTGTTGACTAAGTACTGTATATATGCAATTACATTATAAGTATAAGATGAAACACCCGGACTTTCTGAGGCTGTTTAGCGTTGACAAAAAAAGAACACGTGATATGAGGGCGCGATCGATCATTTACATATTTGCCGGATTGCTTTTAGTTCAATTTTCGTGCAGGAAGGACAGGTCCACTAAACCCGGAGACCCGGTAAATGTTATCGCGTCGGGAAAATCTATTTACAGCGATTCTGTCTTTTACATTAATAACTCTTCTTCAAAATACCTTGTGAACCCGGTGAAAAACGAAGCTGGAAGCTATTCCTGCGTCCCGCTGGGGCTTGAACTTGATCAAGTGACAGGAGAAATTGACGTTAATAAAAGCGAGACAGGCCTTAAATATAAAGTGACCTTTACACCCGACGACGGCTCGGAGCCAAAAACGTCGGACATTGTAATATCGGGATTGAATTACATGGATAAAATATATAATCTTTCGGCAGGTGACAGTATTGCGCCCGCAATATATAATGCCGATTCGCACCTAAATATCCCCGGTGCAGGTTCCACCGCAATATTTGATGAGGGAGGAGGCTGCAGAAATGCAGGCATCGTTATTGATGGCCGAAATGCTGAGATCAACCTTGCTCAAACCATTCGCAACCAGGGTATAGATACCGGTGCGACCCAGGAAGTAAAATTAGCTTACCGGATAAACGACAATAGTCGTGCTGCGCTTAACGGGTTGAATGTTAAGATCTATTTCTACCGTGACGCGTCGGAAATCCCTCAGTACCTGTCGGCGCTCCTGATCGAGCGTAAAAATACTATTATAACTTCTTCCGTGCCCAAAGGCAGGCTGGTTATAAACAGCCTGGCAGTAAATAAAACCCAGCAGCTTTCGCGCCCAAGACCACCCTGTATTGTGGTGGTAAGCAGGTAACAGGGTATTTAAAGGTTAATAATTATTTTTGAATATATTTAGTCCCATGTGTTGGGATCGCTTATTTAGATTATTAGTCGCGCTAATAGTATTATTCGCTTCCTCCGCCTTAGCTCAGAGGCCGCCCACACCTGATTACAAAAGATCGTTTGCCCTTGCAGAAAAGCTTTCGAACGCTGAACACCCTACAGACGAAACGGACAGGCAAGCGCTTGACGCCTACATCAAAGCCGTAAATATTTTAAACCGGACCCAAGCGGATCCCATTTTCTTATTTAAAGCTTCTGTATCTACCGGCGCTTTTTTGCAGGTGCTGGGGAGGTACAAGGAATCCATTCCGTATTTCAGAAATGCTTTTTTAGTGAAACTTGGGTTTAAAAACGCCCCGGACTCTATCATGTTCAGACCTTTGGTTTATTGTGGCAACAGTTACTACGAGCTTGACATGCTCGATTCAGCACGCAATCTTTACAAAAAAGCCGAAAACATCGCCGAGTTATACCCAAAAGTAAGCGAATTGGAAAGGTTGTATAATACGCTCGGAGTGATTGCGTACTCAACAGGAAACTACAGTAAAAGTATTACATATTATCAAAAAGCTATTTCCACGCTAACCAGCCGGTCCCACTATGACAGGACATTCCTGGTTTATTACAAAACCAATCTTGCTTCGGCCTATCGTAAATTGAAAAATTATGACGGCGCATTAAGCACTTATATGGCATTGCTCCAATACCACGTGGAAACCGATAAGTTAATGCATAATATTGGCTCGCTTTACCTGGCTATGCAAAAGCCGGCCATAGCTCTCAGTTATCTGTCCAAAGTAGCTTATGACGACCAAAGAAAACTTAACGACATCGGCAGGGCCTATTATCTCTTAAAGGACTATGCACCGGCCGATAGTTTTTTCAAAAAGGCCTCGGCCTGGAATGTTAAACAAAACGGTTCACACAAAAACAGCGATCACGGAATTACACTTAAATATTGGGGAGACGTTTACCTGCAAAAGGATCAGCCGTTGCAGGCCCTGTTCTATTATCAGCATGCTATTAATTATTTGCAGATCAATTTTAATTCGACCGATATATACGTAAATCCGACGGAGTTTAACAGCGCGTTCAATAGTGTTGAACTGCTGGAAGCGTTGCTTGCCAAAGCAACAGCATTTAAAGCGCTTTATGATCAGGATAAGAAAATTAGAGACCTCGACGCCTCCCTTAATACTTACCTGGCATTTTACAAACTGGCTGATCATATCGAACGATTTTACGATACGGACGATGCCCGGGAATTGATAAATGATAAAAAATATGAATCGCACCAGCTGCCGATAGAGATTTGCTTACAGCTTTTAAAGCTGACAAATGAGAAAAAATACCTTTATCATGCTTTCTTTCTTGATGAAGAGAATAAAGCAAACTTGTTAATGCTTAATCTACAAGGCTCAAGATACAGGTCTGCCGGACGTATTCCGAAACAATTGCTGGAGCAGGAAACATTGCTTAAGGAAAATATTACACATGAATCGTTGAAAGCCAGGAATATCACGGATTCGACAACTTTGTTAAGTGCTCAAAAGCAAATCAACGACTACAGTATCCGCCTGATAAAAGTGCAGGAAAAAATCGGTGCGGCGGACCACTTAAATAAAATGAGGCCCGAAAGCGGTGAACTCTCAATTAACGAGCTTCAGAAAATAATACCACCGCACAATGCTGTTTTGTCCTATCATTTAAGCAATACCGGCTTACTTTGCTTTGTAATAACAGCTGACAAGTTTGATTTCTTTGCGACAAAGACAGGGCCTTCTTTTACCCCGCTTATCCGCAATATCTACCTGAACGCGCAAGCCAGGAGCAGCAATACAAATCGGAAAATAAACGACGCCGGCAATGCTTTATACAAGCTATTGATAGCCCCTGCAAAAGCCGCGCTTGCTGATGTGGAAAATATCACAGTTATTCCGGATGACGAATTAAACTACCTGCCATTCGAATTACTGGCCGACGACGAAGGCAACAGCCTGATCAGTAGATATGCTGTAACCTATAATTATTCCTGCGCGCTATTGCAAAATAATAGGGGCCAGCTAAAGAAAAACGCATCGGAATTAAGTATGGCCCCATTTACTGAAAAGATAGCACCGGGTAGCAGTGCGCCCGCCGGCGAATGGGCCCAATTGCCCTATTCGAAGCAGGAAACGGAGCAATTAAAGGGGACATCTTTTATTGGTCAAAGTGCAACAAAGCAGCAGTTTCTGCGTAGTGCGCCGAATTTTAATATCATACACCTGGCCACGCATGCTTATGCAAATGACAATGATCCCAACAGGTCGTTCATTGCATTTTATCCATCTAAACCCGATTCAGTATTACAATATAAACTATACATTCCTGAAATATATAATCTGCGACTTGACAAAACCCGCCTGATCGTACTAAGCGCCTGCGAGAGCGGAACCGGGGAGTTGATGCGCGGTGAAGGTCTGATAAGCCTATCGCGTGCTTTTTCCTATTCGGGATGCTATAATATTGTTACTTCGATGTGGAAGGCCGACGACGCTTCAACAGCATATATATCGTCGAAAATGCACCGCTATTTACAGAAGGGCTATACCATAGCCTCGGCTTTGCGGCAAGCGAAACTTGACTATTTGAATGACGGATCCATTCCTAACGCCAAAAAAACACCCGGGTATTGGGCGCAATTACGATTGGTGGGTGGGTTTGAGGAAACGAAAGCCCCAAACGGTATTTTTATTTGGGTGCTTATTGGCTTTTTCCTGGTCGCCAGTTTGGTAGTGGTCAAAAAAAGCCGGAGCACTAATTTATAGCAACCCCGGCGGAATCAAAAAGGGCAGTTATATTTAACCATCGCCGCCGTGGTCGTCGCCGCCATTACCATGGCCACTGTTGTCGCCGTTGTCGTCATTTCCGTGGTGATGTTCTCCTTCAAAATGAGTTTCGCCTATGTTCTGTAAATTCCCCATCACCTGGTTGAATATATCTGAATTAGACGAACTGCTGATGATTATACTCCCGCCTGTTAAAGTTGCAGATTCAAGGCTGGCATTTGATACGCCTTCAAAAAGGGCATTCAAATGTAAGATAAGCGTGGTTTTTAAGTTTGTGGTTTTATCGATGAATACGTTTTGCGCTTCTGCTTTTATTTCAAGGTTGTCGTTGACGTCCAGTTCGACAGGAACAGTGGTGCCGTCGGCTTTGGTGAAAGTCCCCTTCAGTATGAGGGCGCTCGACGATGCCGATTTTGCAAGGTCAACCTTTACTTCGATCTCGCTGTAAGTACCCGTGTCGATGGCTGTGTTTACAAAAGCTGTGTCGGGTGCAAACAGATCAACGCTGGCCATACCTTTAGAGCTGAATTCTTTTCCAACGCCGTTCCGTTTAGCTTCAAATTTAAACCTGCTGATGCTGGCAGTACCAGCGGTCCAGGTTATTGCCGGAGAAGAGCCACCAGTGGAATTGATCACTGACTTGGAAGCCGACGCGGTTGCCAGGGAGTTACTGGCCGTCACGCCGAATAGGATACGCGATCCGGAACTTGCAGCAGGAGACACGCTGCTGTCTTTTTTACAGCTGAACAAACCAGCTGTTAATACCAAAAGAACTACGGTTAATTTGGAATAGGGGGTTTTAAAAGTTTTCATATTGCTTCTTTTTTATCCTTAGTATCCCCTGCCGGGAAATATGTAACCGGATGTTGGAATTTTTTTTAAGATTTTATCAGAAATAAAAAATCCCGGCTATTTTCCGGGATCTTTCAGCAGCAACAGCTTTAGTTTTAAAATGGTCCAGGAACTGACCTTGTCGTGATACAAGTGCTCTTTATCATGGTAAATTTTCTCCAGCCAGGGCTTTGCCTTCGTGGGTTGATTATCGCGGAGATAACTTAAAGACAAGTAATATTCAGCATCGTCACGATAATTGTCGTCTGTTTTATTGTCTATCACCTTTTTAAATTGGGGGACCGCCTTGAGTGGCATCGATGTATTATAATAAGCCAGTCCGGTAAGAAAGAGGTCCTTATTGTCAGGTGATGAAATAGCCGAAAAATCGCTTATCACTTTGGTATAATTCTTAGCTATGTAGTCTTTTTCTATTTGTGAAGCGCTTGCGTTGCTCCTTGCAATACTCAGGTCATAGCCACTTTGCGGAAGAAGACCAGCAGAAGAAACAGATAGGTATTCATATCCCCCAAAGAGCGCTATGCCTATAACTAATACTGCGGCAATTCTCGTCAAAGTACGCATCAACCGGAAAGTTTTCGCACCACCTTTATTGCCCATTAACTCTTCCATCATCTCCCGGTGCATCACGCCTACCTGTTGTTTCAAGCCGTAATGTTGTACTGCAAGCCTGGCAAGCTTCAAGTTTTCAAGCTCTTGCTCCATCAAAGGGTCCGCCACCAGTTGTTTTTCAAATTCACGCAACTCATCGCCCGTCAATTCGCCGTCCAGGTATTGAATCATCTTGTCGTTTGGTTGTGCGCTGTCAGTTTCCATAGGTTAAGGCCGCTTTAAATCGTTGTGCCAGCTCGGGGTTAGTGGTTAGCATTTGCTCCAGGCTTTTCAAACATTTATACTTTTTATTTCTCAGAACCTGCTCGTTTTCAAAATTTACGAGCGGGAGTATTTCCTTCATCGATAGGTTATCATAGTAATAGGACAGCAGGATACTTTTACAAACCGCGCCAAGCTTGTCCATCATAGCTATCACCATATGCCTCGACTCGCGTTCAACTAAATACCTGCTTACATCGCCCTCTTCACTTTCGCTTTCGCTCTCAAACTTTTCTTCGCGATGCGCCGCCCTGTTTCTTTTTTTCAGCTCGTTAAGCCAGGTAAACCTGTTCAAAGTAAACAGGAATGTTTTGACGGATGATTCGCCCCTGAACTTTCCATTTTTAACCAGGCCAATAAATGTGACCACAACCTCCTGGAAAACATCCTCTGCATCCTGTTCCGATCCCATGTTTTGCCGCACATGATTACTTAGAACTCCGTAATAGCTTCGATATAAATAACTGATCGCCATATTGGTGACATGATCTTTTTTAAGCGCTTCAATTAATTCCCCGTCAGAGAAATCTAATATGGCTTTTTTCATGTATCTTCTGCTTAGTAAATACTACTGTTTATTTTGTAACCCTTTGTGCTAAAAAAGACAGAATAATGCATTCTTCGGATATAATGATAATAAAACTTACGGACTAAAATAATTATCCGTTGCGCAGACGTGTGTGACGGCCGTCACTTAAATTTCAAATAGCTATCAATTCGGTCTCAAAGTAGGTTTTTTAGCTATTTTCAGAAAATGTAAATTATTTTTTGGCTAATTGAACAGACATCCTATATTTGCAGTCCCAAAACGAAGGGAGCTTAGCTCAGCTGGTTCAGAGCATCTGCCTTACAAGCAGAGGGTCACTGGTTCGAACCCAGTAGCTCCCACAAAGAAAAGCCTCTTAGATTAAGTTCTAAGGGGTTTTTTGTTTTAAGTCCTTTCTGAAGTTTGATTTTAACTTCAAAATACCATAAGTTATTTGCACACTGTTTGCACAAACGGGTGACCATAATCAAAAAACAATGGTTACCTACAAAGTTTTATTAGATGCACGCCGTCCAAAGTCCGATGGCACATATGCAGTTACAATCAGAATTACCCACGATCGCAAATCCACAACCTTTAATACTGGGGTGTTTGTAAAGAAAGAACAGTGGCTCTTGGAGAAATGCTCTATCAGCAACGTCCATCCGAATGCAGGGTTACTAAACAAAACAGTTACGGAAACTTACTTAAGGGTGCAAAAATCTGTTTTGGAACTGGAATCCAATGGGGAGGGAGTTTAGCTTTGAAAGTCTTAAGGAAAGACTAACGACTCAACCAATTAAAGAGAGAAGTGTAAAATCTTTGTCGTTTAAGACATTCACTGAGCAGCTCATTAACGATATGCTCACAATTAATCAAGCAGGGAATGCCATAGTTTATCGGACTGCGATGAATCGTTTCTTAGTCAGTGAATTTGATCATACCCATCCATATCTCGATCGTGACAACTTTTTTGTTAAAAATGGCTTGACTGGTCCTACAGGCTATAAATCTATGGATCCTCATACTGCGGCTCATTCTGGGGATAGAGCTATGTATAACCAAATTAACGATCCCAGTATTATCTTCAAAGTTTTTGATTTAAGTTTAGATAATGGAACGTATTGGCAATACGACGCTAAAAATGCATGGCAATTACCGAAAAATTAACAATATGAAAACGAAATGGTTTATTATAAATATACTCCTACTCAGTTTTAATGTAGTTATTGCCCAAACTACGATTAAAGCCTCATTGAGAATGGTCAAAGAAAGTAAAAATATTGATCGTCTTTTAGACAGAGCAATAAATAAAGGCGATCCATCGCGATCATGTTTGGTAATTCATAGCTACGGGTTTGAAGATGAATATGAGTTAACAATAACGGGCTTATTGACAGATACAGCTATTCTGAAATTGGATATTCTTCCGTCAGCGGACAGTGTGTATTTTTTTAATTATAAGAACTTCCTAATTTTAATAGTTGATCATGCTCATCCCCAAAATTTGTTCAGAGTAACGAGTATCTCAAAAGCATTTAGATATGAACAGAATAAGAACTTATCTGAAAAAACAATCCCCAAGGTTAATTATTTTTTCGCTTCGTCATATATTTTTGTAAATGGGAGATTTGAGCAACTAGGAAACGTCGAATCGAAGTCAAAAAAAATCACCAAGACACTTAATATCCCAATAATCAAAGAGAGTAAGAAAATCGATTCACTACTGGATAGATATATTGGTGTAACCTTCCCTAAGGGTAGCTGTCTACTTTTGAGACCAAATGGATTGAAGGACAATTATAACATTCTGCTATTTGCAGTCAAAACAGACACTGCCCCATACAATCTGCATACACAAATTAAAGAAAAGTTAGGCTATTTTTGCTATAAAGAAAGCCCTATTTTTATTGTGATAAAAGATGACCCTTTTAGATTTTTCTCAAAAACACATTTCGTGAAGCAGTTTTTAGTTGAGTTTTTCCAAGAAGATAGTCCTTTCCCATCTAACTATTTTTGGAAGACATGGATCACCTATAAAAACAATAATTTGGTACCGATGGTAATAAGCAAGTGAATTGTAAACAGGTCCGATTTATTTTATTTAAAGTGGCCGATTTGTACTTAAGAACAGATTGTTTCATAAGTACCGGCTCGACCAAGCCGAACGAGAACAGTAATAAATGTGCAAATGATATTGATGAAGCGCGGCGCTAGTGGACTTGCGCGCTATATTGACAAAATCTTGACTATGCACGCTTCATGAAAGGTATATAAAATCGCACTTTAGATGTTGTCTGGCAATATCTCCCCGTAACATTTCAATCACAATTCTTCATAATCAGTCAATAATTTTCTACATTAGTTTTTCTCAATTATTAAACCGGGATTAGCTATTTATTGGAATGCGTTTGAAACTATTTTATGCATTGGTTTTTGTTGCGGTTGTGTCCATCAGCTTTTACGCCTGTCACAGTTCGTCTGAAAAATCTGTAGCATCGGAAGATATTCCCGAAACTATCAGCTATAATTTCAATATCCGGCCGATACTTTCCGATAAATGTTTCAAATGCCACGGCCCGGATGCCAATAAGCGGCAGGCCGATCTGCGCCTTGATATGCCCGAAAGCGCTTATAAGGCCTTGAAAGATGACCCGCAGGCACACGCGCTTGTTCCCGGCGACCCCGGCGCATCCGAACTTTACCGCAGGATAACCACCAGCGATTCCAATGATATGATGCCCACGCCCAAGTCGGGGCTGAAGCGGTTGACGCCGTACGAGGTGAGCCTGATAAAAAAATGGATACAGCAGGGTGCTAAATATGAGAAGCATTGGGCATTTGTACCGCCGAAACTACCTGCCGTGCCGGAAGTGGAGAATAAAACCTGGCCAAAAAACGAGATCGATCATTTTGTGCTGCACAAGCAGGAACAGAAAGGCTTTACCCCAAACCCTGAAGCCGACAAGGAACGGTTGTTAAAACGGCTATGCCTTGACCTTAACGGGCTGCCGCCGGATCTCGCCACGATGGACCGCTTCCTGGCGGATAAACGCCCGGATGCTTACGAACAGATGGTCGACGAGTTGATGGCGCGGCCGCAATACGGCGAAAAAATGGCCTTGCACTGGCTGGATATTGCACGTTATGCCGATTCGCACGGTTACCAGGATGATAATTACCGCACACAATGGCCATGGCGCGACTGGGTGATACACGCCTATAACGAGAATCTTCCGTACAAGGATTTTATAACCTGGCAACTTGCCGGCGACCTGATGCCAAATCATACCAAAGAGCAATTACTGGCCACTGGCTTTAACCGAAATCATAAAATAACCGAAGAAGGGGGGGTGATAGATGAGGAATATCGTATAACCTATGTAACCGACCGCACCAATACTTTCGGCAAAGCCTTGCTCGGCATTACGTTAGAATGTGCACATTGCCACGACCATAAGTTCGACCCATTCTCGCAAAAAGACTATTACCAGGTGTTCTCGTTTTTTAATAGCGTAAAAGAGCCGGGCTTGCAGTCGATCGTTGGCGGGCCGGAAACTTATGCTAAAAGGCCCATGATGCAGATCAGCAACGAAGACGCGAAGGGTATATTAAAATTCATAAACAAACAGGACACCGGCAGGCTGATCGTTTCCGTAATGGGCGACAGCGAGGCGTATCGTAAAACTTACATATTAAAGCGCGGCAATTATGATTTGCATGGCGATGAGGTGTTTCCCGGTACACCTAAATCAATTTTGCCGTTCAACGGTACTTATCCAAAAAACAGGCTCGGGCTTGCTGAATGGCTGTTTGACGACAAAAACCCACTGACAGCGAGGGTATATGTAAACCAGGTTTGGGAAGAATTTTTTGGCAGGGGGATAGTAAAAACACTGGGCGATTTTGGTATGCAGGGCGATCTGCCGTCGAACCCGGAATTGCTCGACTGGCTGGCAGTTGATTTTAAAACACACGGCTGGAATATAAAACGGCTGGTAAAACAGATCGTCACGTCGGCTACTTATAGGCAGTCGGCTGTAATTACTCCTGATAAATATAAAAACGATCCTGAAAATGTATTGCTGGCCCGTGGCCCGCGTTACCGCATTCCGGCCGAGTTTGTGCGGGACATGATATTGGCCAGCAGCGGACTGTTGAACAAAACCATTGGCGGGCCAAGTGTAAACCCCTATCAGCCACCTGGCTTATGGGAAAGCACAACTTCGGGCCGGGGCCAACTGGCAAGTTACAAGCAGGTTCACGGACCAAATCTTTACCGAAGGGGAATGTATACCTTAATAAAACGCACCTCACCGCCTGTTGAGATGGCTATTTTTGATGCCAGCAACCGGGATCAATGCGAGGTGCAGCGGCTGCGTACCAACACGCCATTGCAGGCGCTGGAAATGATGAACGACCCGACGATGCTGGAGGCGGCACGGGTATTAGCTGCTAAGCTACTTAAGGAAAATAATCAAACTAAGGATAAGATATACGAGGCCTTCCGGCGGATCATTTGCCGCAAGCCAACTGAAAAGGAGATGACGATCCTGAATGATTATTATGCCGGCCAGTTGCGGTCGATCAATAAAAAAGATGCGGCAGAACTGCTGAATGTGGGGGAATATCCCATCCCGCAGGACGTCGATAAAATAACCCTTGCTGCTATGATGAAAGTCGTGGATACTATTTATAATTTAGAAGAAGCTATTACTAAAACCTGATGGCGATGGAGAAGGAGTTTTTAGAACATGGCCTGCACCTGAACAGGCGCAAGTTTTTGTCGAGGCTGAGCCTGGGCATAGGCAGCGCTGCCTTGGGGTCACTGCTTATACCCGACCTTTTTTCCGGTCTTAGCGGGGATAGCGGCGCCGATTTTATCCCGGGGATACCCAACTTCGCCCCTAAAGCTAAACGCATTATTTACCTGTTCCAGGATGGCGCACCGTCGCAATTGGAGTCTTTTGATTACAAGCCCAAGCTGCGCGAAATGATGGGGCAGGAACTGCCTGCTTCAATTCGCGGCAGCCAGATACTAACCGGGATGACGGCTAATCAAAAATCATTTCCCCTGGCAGGCTCCTATTATGATTTCAAGCAATATGGCCGCCACGGCGCCTGGGTGAGCGATTTATTTCCGCATATCGGCAGCATAGCCGACGATATTTGCATCATCAAATCCATCTATACTGAAGCTATTAACCACGACCCGGCGCTGACGTTTTTCCAGACCGGCGCACAGCAGGGTAACCGGCCAAGCATGGGATCGTGGGTGAGCTATGGCCTCGGTAGCGAAAATAAAAATCTGCCTGCATTTACTGTTTTGCTTTCAAAAGGCAAGGGCAATGGACAGGGGGTTTACTCCAAGTTGTGGAGCAATGGGTTCCTGGATTCTATTCACCAGGGTGTACTGTTCAGCAGCAGCGAGAATCCGGTATTATACCTCAACAATCCGGAAGGGCTCGACAGGAATGAGCGCCGGAAGATGCTGGACAAACTGGCCGAACTGAATGATATTTCGGCCAATGAATTTCATGATCCTGAAATAACCGCGAAAGTGCAGCAATATGAAATGGCCTACCGCATGCAAACTGCTGTACCGGATATCATGGATGTATCGAAGGAATCGGATGACATAGTAAAAATGTACGGGCCGGAATGCCTTGTGCCGGGCACTTATGCCGCCAATTGCTTACTCGCGCGAAAGCTGTCCGAAAATGGGGTTCGGTTTGTACAATTATATCATCAGGGCTGGGACCAGCACACTAACCTGCCCATGGAAATGGCAGGGCAGGCAAGGGATGTAGACCAGGCGTCGGCAGCATTAGTTACTGACCTGAAACAGCGTGGCCTGCTGGACGAAACCCTGGTGATATGGGGCGGCGAATTCGGTCGTACGAACTACAGCCAGGGCAAACTGGAAAAAGCCAACTATGGTCGCGATCATCACCCGCGATGCTTTTGTGTGTGGATGGCCGGTGGTGGTGTTACACCGGGGATGGTTTATGGCGAAACGGACGATTTCGGTTATAACATCACCCAAAACCCGGTGCACGTCCACGATTTTCACGCAACGGTATTGAACCAGATGGGTATTGATCATACCAAATTAACTTTTAAGAGCCTGGGCCGGCGATACCGTTTGACGGACGTTGCGGGGAATGTGGTACGTGATATTATTTCGTAAAGCCTCACCTAAATCCTCTCCAAAGGAGAGACTTTAAAGCATTTTTCAACCTCTCCATAGGAGAGGGCCGGGATGAGGTGGAAAGGAAACATTTAATTAAATAGACATGGAAAGAAGAAGTTTTATCAAACAAACGGCACTAGTCTCAGCTTCGTTTTTTATTGCGAAGGATATGCTGGCAAAGGATGACGGGCCAATTTACGGGCATGGCAACATGCGTTACCGCATGAATAATAAGTGGAGCAAAGCCGACCCAAACATTAACCCGGTGAACGATTGCCACGAGATGGTGCAGGACAAGAAGGGCCGGATACTACTGCTTACCAACGAGACGAAGAACAATGTACTGATCTATTCCAAATCGGGCAAGCTGCTGGATACCTGGGGGCACGATTTTCCGGGAGCGCATGGTTTGACCTTGTTTAACGAAAATGGTACGGAAGTTCTGTTTATTACCGACACCGTAAAACACCAGGTTTATAAAACTACCATCGACGGTAAGATATTAATGACCATTGATGTTCCACTTGAAACTGGCGTATATAAAGAAGCTAAGGAGTTTGTACCAACTGAAACCGCGATTGACACCAACGGCGATTTTTATATAGCTGATGGTTATGGTGCGCAGTACATCACCCATTATGATAAAAACGGCAAACTGAAGAACTTTTTTGGCGGACGCGGCGATGGCGACGAACATTTGGATAATGCACACGGTATCGTTATAGACCGGCGCCAGGCTACGCCAACGCTAATGATCACCGACCGTACACGTAATTGCTTTAAACGTTTCAGTATGGATGGCAAACTGATAGAGGTGATCAAACTGCCCGGTGCGTGTGTATGCCGTCCGGTTATCAAGGGCGACCATTTGTACGCAGCGGTATTGCGTTCGCCTGATCTGGGTCATGAAAATTCTGGGTTTACTACAATCCTGGATAAGGATAATAAAGTTGTATCCAATTTAGGCGGATCGGAACCTGTTTATAAGGACGGCGTTTTACAGCCTATGTCGCAGGCTGAAAAAATATTCCTGAACCCCCATGATGTATGTGTGGACGATGATGAGAACCTGTACGTGGCGCAATGGGCCTCGGGCAAAGTATATCCATATAAATTTACGCGCGTATAAATAGATGATCAAAAGCCGCCATAAAGCTTTTGCAGATAATACTTTATTTGCCCTTAATATTTTCATCATCGTTCTGCTGCTGGCAGGCGACCATTTAGCTATCCCGCGCTGGCTGCAGCCTGTTGGTCGTGTGCATCCGCTAATACTGCATTTTCCTATCGTGATACTGGTACTGGCAGCGCTGATGGAATTTTTTCGCTTCAAACAAAGCTTTGCGGCCGAAAAATTCTACCGCGATTTTACCACTTTATTATGGCTGACGGGCGCGTTGCTTTCGGCATTAACAGCTATAATGGGACTGTTCCTGTCGAGGGAGCCCGGTTACGAAGGTGTGGATATTGAATGGCACCGCTGGTTTGGAGTGAGTATCGTTTTCGTCGCTTCGCTGATCTATATTTTCAGGAACGATAGCTGGTATGACACCGCTATGGCAAAAAAAGCCTCGGTGGTGATGGTGCTGTTCCTGCTGGTAGGCGGGCATTTCGGCGCCGATGTTACGCACGGCGATAATTTTATCCTGGCGCCGGTGATGAAGGGCGGTCGCGATTTGGTGCCTGTAGATCAGGCGCTGGTTTACCGCGATGTGATACAGCCTATATTTGACAGCAAGTGCATCGGTTGCCATAATGAAAGCAAATTGAAGGGTGGACTGATGCTGACCGATGAAAAATCAATACTAAAAGGCGGCAAGGATGGCAAGGCGATCGTGCCGGGGCTACCGCAAATGAGTTTGTTACTACAGCGAATCCATCTGCCCGAAGAAGAAAAAAAGCATATGGCACCCGCAGGCAAGCCTCAATTAACCGCCACCGAAATGGCAGTACTTTATCATTGGATAAAAGAAAATGCCGATTTCAAAAAGAAAGTGACCGATTTGCCTGTGTCCGACTCATTGAGGATGGCTGCCATGCCATTCCTGAAACCTGCTGAAGCAAGCGAAGAGCAATTTGATTTCGCGGCAGCAGATGAAAAGACCATCAAAAAACTAAATAATAATTATCGGGGCATTTACCAGTTGTCGGAAGGTTCGCCCGCATTGGCAGTAGATATTTACAACAAATCGAAATATAACCCGAAAGTACTTGAGGAACTCTCCCCGATAAAAAAACAGGTAGTGTCGCTCAATCTGAATAAAATGCCGGTTAAGGATGCCGAACTGAAAACGATAGCCGGGTTCGAGAACCTGCGCACACTGAACCTTAATTTTTCGGAGATCACCGGGGCTACGTTAAAGGACCTTGCGTCGCTAAAGTATCTGCGTACACTTTCTTTAGCAGGAACAAAATTAACTCCCAATGCGTTGGGTAACCTTGGCTCGTTCAAAAGCCTCAAAGAGATCTCGGTTTGGGACACGGGTCTAAAGCCGGATGAACTTGCGTCACTCGAAAAAGCCAATAAAGGGATTACTTTTATAGAAGGGTTTAAAGACGACGGGAAGGCGATGAAGCTGATACCGCCACAGGTGAAGAACACGGATTTTGTTTTCCGTAAACCGGTGACCCTGGTAATCACTAACCCCATCAAGGGCGTCGACATACGATATACAACCGACGGCACTGAGCCCGACAGCATCAAATCAGCACTTTACAAGCCTGGAATTGTGATCAGCGATAATACCACCATCAAAGCCAAAGCCTACAAGGCAGGCTGGTTTGGAAGCGATGTGGTTAATTATTCCTTCTTTAAAAATACCCTTTGGCCCGACAGCGCAAGGCTTTTAAAGCCAGTGAATGAACGATACCAGGCGGATGGCGCCAAAACACTGATAGATGGCGAATTGGGTGGGATGAATTTCGGCAACAACAAATGGCTGGGCACGCAGCAGGATATGGAGTTTTTATTGTTCTTCAAAAATCCAATTAAGCCGGCTGTATTAACGCTGAATTGTCTGAAAATAATAGGCAGCCAGATATTTTTACCGAACGAGATACAGGTTTGGGGCGGTGTGGACGAACAGCATTTGAAACTCATCGGCGGACTAAAACCAGGTATGCAGAAAAAGGACGATCCGAATGTGGTACTGGGCCTAAACTGCAAATTGAAACTTGCCGGTCCGATAAACTGTATCAAAGTAATAGCCAAACCGATCTATAAGCTACCCGACTGGCACCCTGCAAAAGGTAAGCCATCCTGGGTTTTTGTCGATGAGGCATTGGTGAACTGATCGTCAAAACAAGGCATGAAAAAGCTGCTCGTTTTTTTTTCCCTATTGCTGATTGTCCAATCATTAAAAGCTCAGGATGTCTTCAAACATGGCCGTGTCATCGTATCGCCCAATGGGCATTATCTGCAATATGAGGATGGGCAGCCTTTCTTTTGGCTGGGTGATACTGCCTGGGAACTTTTTCATCGGCTGAAAATAGAAGAGATAGGCACCTACCTGGAAAACCGGCAGCAAAAAGGCTTTAATGTAATACAGGCCGTTGCGCTGGCTGAATTTGACGGCCTGACAAAACCGAATCAATATGGTGATGTACCCCTGATCGGCAACGACCCGCTAAAACCGAATGAAAAGTATTTCAAACTGGTTGATACCGTAGTAAAGATGGCCGAAAAACGGGGCCTGTATATCGGACTGCTACCGACATGGGGAGATAAAGTAACACTGGCATGGGGTGCAGGTCCGGTTATTTTCAACAAAGATAATGCCTATAAATATGGCTATTGGATAGCCAGCAGGTATAAGAATTCACCTAATGTTTTATGGATATTGGGTGGTGACCGGCCGGCCAAACAGGACACCAACGACTGGCGGCCGATATGGACAGCCATGGCCAAGGGGATATTGGATGCAACCGGTCATAAAGCATTTATCACCTACCATCCTTCCGGCGGACCGTATTCGACATCGCAATATATCCACAACGAGCCCTGGCTGGATATGAACATGATACAGTCCGGCCATGGCGGCGGGCACGACGTTGCAACCTGGGACCTGATAGGGAGGGACTATAAAATGCGGCCCCATAAGCCGGTAATAGATGCCGAGCCTAATTACGAGGATCACCCGGTAAACCCCTGGCCAAAATGGGACCCGGCGACGGGTTACTACGATGCTTACGATGTTCGTAAACAACTGTACCGTTCGGTTTTTGCAGGTGCGGCGGGCGTGACTTACGGGCATCATAGCGTTTGGCAATTTTATAGCCAGTGGGAAGACGTGATCAATCACGCCAAAATGTATTGGACCGAAGCCATTGACCGCCCCGGAGCTTTTCAGTCAGGTTATCTTATTAAACTAATGCGATCACGGCCTCTGTTACAGCGCATCCCCGACGATGGCCTTATTTTATCGGGACAAGGCGAGAAAGGTAGCCATGCCTGCGCATTCAGCGATAGTTTGGGAAGATACATGATGATCTATTTGCCAGTTGGAAAAAAGGTGACCATAGATACGCGATCGATCCTTAATTCAAAGGTGACGGCTTCATGGTTTGCGCCCGCTACGGGTAAAGTACAAAGTGTACAGACATTGCAAAGATCAGATGAGATGCAGTTCACCCCTCCAACATTGGGATTTGGAAACGATTGGGTGTTGGTGCTTGACGATCCAAAATATAACTACCCTGCACCGGCAACGTACACTTACGTTTACCAATAAGCAGTTACCGATCACGTAGGCTCTATTGCCAAAGCCACCCTATTTTCTATCTTTGAATAAACAACCCTGGTCGATAGCGATAGTATTGCATGAAGTTTGACGTCCCAAATACAGACAGCCCGTCGGAAAAGGTGAAGGCATTACCTTCCAAAAGCCTGGCTAAACTGGTTTGGATGCTGGTGCGGCCCTATAAAAAATGGATGGTCATCATCTTCACCGCTATGGTGCTGGAGACGCTGATGAGCCTGGCCACCCCCTGGCCATTAAAGATACTCATCGACAATGTTATCGGTCATCACAAACTACCCGGGTGGCTCAGCTGGATGGAAAGGGTGTTCCCCGGCGAAAATAAGATGCAGTTTGCGGCGGTTGCCGCTGTCAGTCTTATTGTGATGGCGGCTATCGGGGCATTGGCAGGGTATCTCAACAGTTATTTTACCGAAAGCATTGCACAATATGTTTCGAACGACCTGCGCCGGCGTATCTATCATCACCTGCAGCGATTGTCGCTGGCCTATTACGATACGCATCAAACCGGCAAGCTATTAAGCGTTATCACCAGCGATGTGTCAACCATCCAGGACTTTGCCTCGGCCACGATGATGAGTATCACTGTCGATTTTCTTACCATCATTGGGATGCTCGGCATTATGTTTTACCTGAATGCCGGGTTCACTTTGCTGGCCATATGCATCACGCCGTTCCTGCTTTTCTTTGTTTCGCGATTCAAAAAGGTGATGAAGAAGGCCACCCATGAAGTACGTGTCGATCAGAGCAATATGCTTACAGTGATGCAGCAGGGGCTCGAATCTATCAGGGCGGTAAACGCTTTCGGCAGGCAGGAACTGGAAGAAAATAAGCTAAAAAAGGTGAGTATGGAGACCGTCGGCGCAGCACTAAAAGCCCGGCGGGTGAAATCGGTACTGAACCCGGTCATCACCCTCATCGTAGCTGCCTGTACGGCGATGGTTTTATGGCAGGGCACCGACCTGGTACTGAAAGGCGCTATGACCGTAGGGTCGCTTACCGTGTTCCTTTGGTATATGAACAAGTTCTTTTCGCCCGTGCAGGATTTGGCTAAAATGACCAGCACCATAGCCCAGGCAACGGTTGCGCTGGAAAGAATTCAATCTATACTGGATACCGAAATATTGATAGCTGACCTACCCGGCGCAGAAGACCCCGGCAGGCTGACCGGCGACATCGTTTTTGAGAAGGTATCTTTTGCCTATAATTCAGATGAGCCCGTTTTGAAAGGTATTGATCTGCATATCGGCAGCGGGCAAAGGGTGGGTATTTGCGGGCCAACAGGCAGCGGAAAATCGACCATACTGAGCCTGATAGCCAGGTTTTATGACACTACAGGCGGGCATGTTTATATCGATGGTAAGGATATTACCCGGTTTAGTATTGACGGATTGCGCTCGCAGATCGCTTTTGTTTTGCAGGATACGGTTTTGTTTTATGGTACCGTGCGGGATAATATAGCTTATGGCCGGCCCGAGGCTACAGAGGCGGAGATTATTGAAGCAGCCAAACTGGCCAATGCGCACGAATTTATCAGTCACATGCCGCATGGGTATGACACCGTGGTTGGTGAACGTGGTGTAACGCTTTCCGGCGGGCAGCGGCAACGCATTGGGATAGCGCGGGCGGTGGTGCGCAATTCGCCTATCCTGGTTTTGGATGAACCGACCGCAGCGCTGGATACAGAGGCGGAAAAAATAGTGATGGAGGCCCTGGAACAATTGATGCAGGGACGTACTGTTATTACCATTGCACACCGGTTGAGCACCATAGCTGATTCGGACAAGATCGTCGTCTTACATGATGGTGTAATTGCCGAAGAAGGCACCCATGATGAGCTGATAGAGCTGGGGCACATCTATGCCGGGCTTTACAACAACCAGGCAAGTTCGAAGCACCCGCTTCACAAAATTATTTCGTAGTTTCACGCTTTTAACGGAATACATCTAACCAGGCCATGTTTCAGCGTTCCATTATAGTTTTCCCGGACGATACCGTAAAGCCCATTATTGATGCTATCAATGGGGCCGAGAAATCTATTTTGGTAAAAATGTTTCTTTTTTCGGACCCGGAACTAATTGACGCCGTTATTACTGCAAAGCAACGGGGAGTGAAAGTGAAAGTGATGCTGAATCCTGCCCGCAGGAATGGAGAAGATGAGAATGAAGAAACACATGTCCGGCTTCAGGCGGCAGGCATAACAGTGCGCGATACCAACCCGAGCTTTATCATCACCCACGAAAAATCGATGGTGGTTGATAGCAAGCTTGCCTTTGTAAAATCGCTTAACTGGGAAACAAAAAATCTGACCGAAACCCGGGATTACGCCATTATTACCTCGCACCCGAACGAAGTAGAGGAGATCATGCTCTGCTTTGATGCCGACTGGCATCGGAAAGAGTTTGACCCCGGGGAAGAAGCGCGGCTGATCTGGTGCAGCCTGAACGGCCGTGCGCGCATAGCGCATTTTATAGACCAGGCAAAACATACCCTATTTATACAAAACGAACGTTTCCAGGACCTGGTGATCATAGAACGGATAGTACGTGCGGCGAGCCGCGGGGTTAAAGTACATGTAATGGCAGCGCCACCGCATACGCTGAAAAAAGACAAACTGGTAGAAGGCGTTGGCGGTTTGCGCATAATGGATGATGTAGGCATCAAGATACATAAACTGAAACATCTGAAGCTGCATGGCAAAATGCTTTTAGCTGATGGTTGCAGGGCGGTGGTAGGATCTATCAACCTGGCACCGGGAAGTTTCGACCACCGCCGCGAGCTGGCTATCGAGGTGCATGATGCCGATGTGATAGAACGGCTGCAGAAAATAGCACACCATGATTGGGAAAATTCGCACACGCTCGATCTGTCAGACGAAGGGTTATACGACGACCTGGAACGGCGCGGCCAGGGTGGTTCGGAGAAGCTGGTGCTGGATACAGATGAAAAGAAGCATCACCATAAGAAAAAAAAGCACCACAAATAAAACCTATATCAGCGCCGCAAAAAGATAGGCCGCTACAGAAAGCGCTATACCGTACATAAATATGTCGTATGCAATACGCAGCAAGCGGAATTTTCGACCCAAAACGCGCCCCTGCCAGTAAATATCCTTGATAAAGCTGCCATAGAGGAAATCGCTGTCGTCCATCATTTGAGTAATGCCGTATTCAAATTCCTTCAGGTCCATTCTGTAATAGCTGCCAAAGAACAGAAGGTTCACTTTTTTCTGCTCCACCTGCTCGCGGGTAAAGGTGCCTTTCGGGATATTGGGCCGCGTGGCGAGCACCGAATAAATAATGGTTATCACACTGATGATGAGCAACAGCACCGTAGGGGCCACCAGTCGCGGGTTTACCGAAAATTTGCTGATGAGCAAACCGATGGCTACGGTTATGATAATGGAATTAACCGATATCATGATAAACGCCTTGTTATCCGCCATCACACTCAGTCGCTGATGATTGGCCGAAGACGATTTGAACATGGTTTGCACCCCTTGCAAGTGGTGTTTTTTCTTTTTTAAATGATGAACATATACGCTTTTCGGATCGTTTGACCCGGCAGGTTTGTTACCCGTTAAATCGTTTAAGTTCCCTTCGGGTGGCAGATTTTCTTCCGTCATGCTCATCTTTTTCGGTTTCAAGCGAACCAAATATATTATTTTTCCGGGCTAACCTTTTTAAGAATTTTCTTACATTCAATTCTTTAATCTTATGGCAAGATTCCTCCTCGCTTTTTTATTTAGTTTCCTGTTGTTACAGGCAGTTGCTCAAAGTAACGATAATGGTCCTGTTTTAACGCAGCAGGGTATCCGAAGGCCAAAACTTGTTGTCGGTATCGTGGTCGACCAGATGCGATGGGACTACCTGTACCGCTATTATAGCCGTTATCAAAGCAACGGGGGCTTCAAACGGCTTTTGCTCAACGGCTTTTCCTGCGAAAATACCATCATACCCTATATACCCACAGTAACTGCTTGCGGCCATACCAGTATTTACACCGGCTCGGTTCCAGCTATCAATGGCATCACCGGTAACGAATGGTATGATTATGACTTGAACAAGCAGGTATACTGCACCGAAGACGAGCAAGTGACTACCGTTGGCGGGAAGGGCACTGCCGGGCAAATGAGCCCGCATAACCTGCTGGTAACTACCGTAGGCGACGAACTGCATCTTGCTACCAATTTCAAAAGTAAAGTTATTGGCATTGCGCTTAAAGACCGGGCCGCTATATTGCCGGCGGGTCATACCGCAAATGGCGCCTATTGGTTTGATGAGGCCACCGGAAACTGGATATCATCTTCATACTATGCTATAGGCCTGCCAAAGTGGGTGGACGATCTGAACGCCAAAAAAATGCCCGACCAGTATTTTGCCAACGGCTGGAATACGCTTTATCCGTTGAATACTTACACACAAAGCACACCTGATGCCGAACCTTATGAGTACCGCCCCTTCGGGAAGGATGTTAAGGGATTTCCCTACGACCTGAAACAATTCGTTGGTAAAAATTACGGCATGCTGCATGTAACGCCGTATGGTAACAGCTTTACCTTTGATATGGCAAGAGCAGCGGTTGACGGCGAAAAAATGGGCGCCGACTCCGTTACTGATATGCTTACCATAAGCCTGTCGACCCCGGATTATATCGGGCATACCTTTGGTCCGAATTCGGTTGAGGCCGAGGACGATTTCCTACGGCTGGATAAGGACCTGGGGGCTTTTCTCGATTTCCTCGATCAGAAGGTAGGCAAGGGTGAATATCTTGTATTTTTAACGGCCGATCATGGGGGCGCGCATGTGCCGGCTTTCCTGGGCCAGCATAGTATACCTACCGGCAATGCGATAGACCGGGGGTACAACGATGAGATAAGTGAACTGCTGAAAGCTAAATTTCATTCCGATAAATTACTTATTGGTGTCTTTAACTACCAGGTGCACTTCAACCGCCTGGAGATAAAGCGGCTTGGATTGAATAAAGATTCGGTGAGCAAAGTAGTTATCGATTATCTTGCGGGACAAACGGCAATTTACAGGGCGTTCGCGCTTGACAAGGCAGCAGAAACGACATTAAATGCAACCATCAAAAGGGATGCGACAAACGGATACTACCCATCGCGGAGCGGTGATATCCAGATCATTTTTAAACCCCAATGGATAGAGAATTTTGAACATGGCGGCACAACGCATGGTGCCTGGGGGCCGTATGATGCACATATACCGTTGCTTTGGTACGGGTGGGGTATAAAGCCGGGGCAGCTGAGCAGGGAAGTTTATATGACAGATATTGCACCTACGGTAGCTTCGTTATTGCATATACAGATGCCGAGCGGTGCTGTAGGCCAAGTTATCCCCGAGATATCGAAATAGAGGGGCACTTGCATATATTTAATGAAAATGAACGGTCACAATAAAACTGCCACGATGAAGCGTGTTTTTACAGCCTTATTGTTCCTTTGCACGGCAAGCTCAATGGTCAGCGCCCAGAAGTCCGTCGACAAAGTAAAATTCTTTACAGATACTTCCGTACTTAATGGCACACTCAGTTTCAACTTCAAAAAGGTAATATCAAACAGGGATAAGGAAGGCGCTATTTTTCCCGCAACCTTTATCTGTAATATGGAAGGCCTGGAAGTACATGACCCGATACAGATAGAAGTAAGGGGCCATTTCCGGCGCGCGCATTGCTACCTGCCGCCTTTGAAACTGATCTATAAAAACGACCCTTCGGCAGCATTCTACCAGTTAAAGTCGCTAAAACTGGTTAGTGCCTGCATGACCAGCAACGCAGACGACCAAAACCTGCTTAAAGAGTTTCTTATTTATAAAATGTACAATTTGCTTTGCGAAAAAAGCTTTAGGGTAAGGCTTTTGAACCTGACCTACCTGGACAGCGCGGGCAAAAAAAATCCGTTGACGCGGCACGCGTTCCTGATAGAAGATGCCAAGCAACTGGCTAAGAGGAATGATTGTGAAGAGTGGAATGGCAGGAAAATTCCCACCGAACGAACCGATCGCAAGCAAATGACCATGGTTGCCGTGTTTGAATACATGATAGGGAATACGGACTGGTCGGTTCCGGTTGAGCATAACATCAAGA
Source organism: Mucilaginibacter ginsenosidivorans (assembly GCF_007971025.1). Lineage (NCBI taxonomy): Bacteria > Pseudomonadati > Bacteroidota > Sphingobacteriia > Sphingobacteriales > Sphingobacteriaceae > Mucilaginibacter > Mucilaginibacter ginsenosidivorans. The sequence goes on from NZ_CP042436.1 coordinate 1,333,309, forward strand.
TACTGCACTCCAAAACGGATTCGCTCTCGCGCCCTTACGCGGTGCCTTATGATTTTGATTTTTCGGGACTGGTGAATACCAACTATGCGGCTCCCGACGAACATTTGGGCACTTCAACCGTCAGGGAACGGGTTTACCGCGGATTCCCGCGAACGATGGACGAGCTACACGACGTACTGAATGATTTTAAAAAGCAAAAAGATAACATCTACGCACTTATCAATAATTTTAACCTGCTCAGCCTGTATACGAAAAAAGATATGATCAAATATCTTGATGAATTTTATGACAAGATAGACAACGACGCGTCGGTCAAATCAATTTTTGTCAATAATGCGCGCGTAAATTAAACCAGGTATCAACCGGGCAGGGTCAATTATTCTTTAGACCTATCTGGTGATTTTTATAATCCGTCAGGTATTCATTCTCAATAAAAAAGCTAAGACTGAAGATCGTCCTGAAGTCATTCGTATTATTCGGGTTTTGCACTTCGGTCAGGTTTTCTGTTGAGGTGGTGGTGTATTGATAAACGAAACCTTTATTGGTGGTCACCTTCACCACAGTATTGGCGGGTAACTGGCCTATTGTGCGTACCGCTGTTTTATCTTCGATAATAGTTAAGGCGGGCGTACCGGTATCGAACAGAACATTGCTTGAAACGCTTTTGCTGCCGTAAGTAATGGTAGAAGGTATGTTAGGCGAATATCCGCCCGGGTTAATTGGGGATAATGGGTGCATAATAAAACCTGCGGATGTAAGATCGGAAGACGTCAACCCCACCGTAAGCAAACTTGAAACATAGTTGCCGTTGCTGTTGAACTGCGCCATGCTCAAAGTAGCCAGCTTAAAACCACTGGTTAGGTTGCTCCCGGTATCGAAATAGCTTAACGGGCTGGCTATCTTGCTGCTGGTATAGCTAACACCCGGTCCTACACCAAATACGTCGTTTGAGTGCGCGGGGTATACCGTGCCGGTGCCTGAGACTATTTTGTAATATAAGAAGAATGGCAGTCGCTTAACGGTAAAGCTACCGTCAGAATTGCCGATGGTGACAGACGCATACGCCAGGTTGCCATATTCCTTGGTCAGGCTCAGCGAGTTACCGTAGCTAATAGTGGATGTTTGCGAGGTGATGGTAATACCGTTCACTACGGTTGAATCGCCTGTGAATTGGATGCCGGTACTTGTTATCATCGACGCTGGTATCAGGTCGTGAGCGTCAATCGTCATACCTGTCGAACCGGTGTCGAAAATGCCGTAATAGGCTGTTGTATTCGTGCCGATCTTGGTTATGGGGATAAATACCCTTTTATTGGTATCGATAGCATATTCATACAGGCCCATTACCACGGGGTTTACCGTTGTATTGGTATTTTGTGGTTTGGTATTATCCTTTTTGCAGGAATAAGCAGCGGCTATAACCAATAGCAGGGCTGCGAAACGTAAACGAACAAGCGTATATCTCTGAAACATAAAGTGCTTTCTATTAAACCTAATACGTACAAATAGGTTTAAACTGTTGCCGGGAAAATAACGTCATTAACAAAAAATATTGTGATGTACCGACGAAACAGCCGAATGAACCGACCAATTTTAATGCCAAAACCGCTGGCCCAGTTCGCGCCAATTGCTAATATTTCCGTGTAACCCGGCTGCCCCTGCTACCTGGTTGTAAATATCCGCGGGCTTTTTTCCCAGTTTGCGAAGATAGTGAATGGACGTATCACCCGAAGATTTTGATAGTTTTTTACCTTTTTCGGTAAGTAAAGGGTGATGATGAAATGTATTATTTGTAAAAATATTTGCTTCAAGCTTATTCGCCAGGTAAAGCTGCGCCAGGGTAGAGGGAAAAAGGTCCTGGCCTCGAATGACCAGGTCGATACCAAAATGAATATCATCGATTACCGAAGCCAATTGATAAGCCGGAAAACCGTCCTTTTTCCTGACCACGAAATCATACATATTAGCAGGCAGCGTGGCTTTTTGTACGCCATTATTGAGGGTTTTGATCGCAAGTTCAGTTTGTGCACCCGTTTTTATTCGCCAGCTTGCATCGGGTGTGTCAAGCGGGATGCCTTTATTGCGGCAGGTACCGGGGTAAGTTTCATCCGGGTTGTTTTGCCTGATCTGCGAACGCGAACACGTGCAAGCAAATACCGCGTTATTCTCTTCCAATTTTTTCAAAGCCCCGCGGTAAATATCCATCCGGTGAACCTGCGAGTATTCCGATTCAAACTCCAGTAAATTCCGGGGGCCCTCATGCCAGGGAATATCCATAAAATTGAGGGTGTCAAAAATGTCCTGCACATATTCGGGGTTTACCCGGTCGCGGTCAAGGTCGTCGATCCGCAATAATATCTTGGCGCCTGTTTGTTCGGCCACATACGCAGTAATAGCAAATGAAAGCACATTGCCCAGGTGCAAAAAACCGCTGGGTGTAGGGGCTATGCGGGTTTTGTTGAATTTAGCCGTTATAGTATCCATGCAATTACATTTCCTCTATCTTCTTCAGGAACAAATCCCGCCGGCGGGTTGATACTTCGAGGCTTGTATTGTCGGTCAATGTAACGTAACCCCCTTTACCTTTATGGTAACTCTTAATGCAGTCCATATTGATGAGATGGCTGTTATGGATGCGGAAGAAATTGTGATCGGATAACATATCTTCAAATTCCTTCAGCGTTTTCGCTACCACTATCTGCTGTTTATCTTTTAAATAGATAGTGGTATAATTAACATCCGATTGGCACCGGGTGATGTCGCTAACCTGTAAAAAAAGAAGCCCTTTGCTTGTTGCTACCGTGATCTTTTTAGACGAGGTATCTGCCGTCTTGATATTATGAAGCAGGGCGTCGAATTTCTCTGTCAGTTCGCGCTGGTGGAATATCTTTTGCAGTTTACCCACGGCCTGCACCAGATCGTCCGGGTCAATGGGTTTAAGCATGTAGTCCACCGCGCTGAACTTGAAGGCCTGGATGGCATAATTATCGTATGCGGTGGTAAATATCACCTCAAAACTGATCTGCCGTATCCGCGCCAGCAGATCGAACCCGGTTTGATCGTGCAATTGGATATCCAGGAAAACCAGGTCGGGTTTCAGCGTATTTATTCCGGCTATTGCATCGTCCACGTTTTCAAATGTGCCGGCTATGGTTACGGTCTGTTTGCAAAACCTGTTCAGCAGGTCGGTGAGGCGGTTCGTACAATGTTGTTCGTCGTCGATAATAATTGCCCTGATCATGCTAAAACTTTAAATCGTGCGGCAATTTAATACTTACTTTCGTTCCTTCGTCCAGATCGGTTAATTCCACTTTGGCGTCAGTTTGTTTGGCCGCATTGATAATATTGATCCTCGATTGTATTACCTTGATGCCAAACGAACGCCTACCCTGCTTTACTTTGTTCTTTTTTAATTCAGCGGACCGCACGCGGCCCACACCGTTGTCCTGTACGGTGTATTCTATCATCCCCCCATTCTTTTGAACCTTTATGTGGATGATACCGTCACCGTTTTTTGGGGATATCCCATGCCAGATACTGTTCTCGACAAAGGGCTGCAGCAGCATAGGCGGCACCAGGGTTTGTTCGGGGTCGATATCTTCGTCCACTTCGATATAATACAGGAATTTGTTGCCCAGCCGCAGGGCCTCCAACTGGATGTAAAGCTCAAGCGCTTTCAGATCGTCGGCAAGGCTAATGGTTTCATGTTCTGAATTTTCCAGTATCAGCCGCATTAATTTGGCAAAACGTACCAGGTACAGATCGGCTGTTTCCTTGTCGTGCCTTGCGATGTAATCGCCGATAGAATTAAGCGAGTTGAAAATAAAATGAGGGTTCAGTTGTGCCCTTAAAACCTTCATTTCCGTTTCAGACACCTGAGCTTTTAATTCCGCTTCCTTTTGCTTTTCGCGCGCGTCCTTTCGTCTTGAATAAAAAACAAAGGAGAGGGTCGCCGAAAATAACAGGACGATACCAACTATGATCGACGCATTTTTAATAACCTTTTGGCGCGAAAGTTCGGCCTGTTTCTTTTGATTTTCAGATTCTAAAACGGCGGCTTTTTTATCATAATCGTATTGGATATTCAGGCGGGTTATTTCCTCGCGCTTTTTGTCATTCCGGATGCTGTCGGTCAGTTTGGCATAATTGCGATAACTGTTTAGTGCCGCACTGTAATTTTTTTGCTGTTCGTAAATATGGCTCAATTTTTTCCACTGATCCGACTGGGTATTAAGGTCGCGTACCTCGAGCGCAAGGCTTACTGCCTTTAACTGCACTGCCAGTGCTTTATCCAGTCTTTTTGCGGGATCGATCCCCTGCGTGCGCAACACATCGCCCGGCGCGGCAAGGTATAGGTCGGAAAGATGCCCTAATGTTGCCGACGAGTTGTTTTTTGAGCCGATAGTATCATAAAGGCTAATGGCCCGGTTAAGGCAGGCGAACGCTTCTGCATATCTACCCAGGTGCCCGTAGGCTACGCCCATGTCGTTCAGGTCGTTTGCCTCGCCCTTTTTGCTTTTTACTTCCAGGTTTATGGCCAACGCCCGTTGGTTATAGTCAATTGCCTTTTGGTAATCCTTGGTATCAAGATAAACACCGCCAATATTGTTTAGGGCGGCGCCCACCCAAACCTGGTCATCCAGTTCCTCAAGTACCCTCAGACAGCGGTTGTAATATTTTAACGATGCGCTGTAGTTTTTAAGGTAATAATTTACCACGCCGAGATTACCTGTGGTTTTGGCTATCATCGACTTATTCTGTAACGAATCGGCCAGTTTCAGTTCCTTATAATAAAATGCGCTCGCTTTGGGATAATCAGCCAGAAGGGTATAACATGAACCAAGCGTATTGTAACAGGCCGCCACCCGCTTTTTATCACCGGTTTGCTGCGCTAATAGCAATGCTTTATTGACATAATCAAGGGCCGTAATGTAGTTGGCTGTATTATAATAATTGGCGGAAAGCTTGAGATAGCAATCGACCAGGCCCGAAGTATCATTGTTGCTTCTTTTAAACTCATTAAGTGCCAGCATTGCGGCCGTGATAGCGTTCCTGGGTTTCGACCCGAATTCATAAACCCTGGCTTGCGTCAGATACGATGTGGCAAGGGCATGGCTGCTGCTTAGTGACTTTGATAGCAATAGTGCCTGGTTTGCATAGGCCATACCGGCCTTGTTATCGAATGGGGCATATGCCATGCTGAGCTGGTTCAGTAAGCGAACATACGATGTGTCCTTTTGCGAGTGGGCCTTTAGTTGTTGCAGCAGGCTGTCGGCAATTTTCTGCTGCGCAAATGTCGCGGTTACGATGAAAAATAATAAAAACAGGAAAGCAGAAAGCCGCCCAAAAACGAAGTAAAAACGCCGTGCTACCGAATCCATAGCAAAAGATACGCTTTTTGCAGATTATGGGCGCTTATACATCGAAAAATAAATGGATACGGGCGTTTAATAATTGCAGGTTGCTGTGCAAAGATTGTGGAACTATATTGTTTGAAAACATGCTTTTATGAAGAAAATAGTTCGGGTATTACTGCCATTGTTTGTAGTCACATCGGTTTTAAATGGTTGTAAAAAGGACGGTGCTGCCACTAATAAGCAAGTTTCAACAAAAGACTTTTATATTAAGCTGAAAGTTAATGGTGTTGCTAAAACTATGACCGTGAACGCCACAACGGTTTCGGGCGTAGTTTCAGGTGTTATTCACGCAATGTCTGTAAGTGCACAGTTTACTTCAAACCCGGCTGCCGGGGTAACTATAGGACTGAATGATGGCGCCGCATATAATACCACCACTACGTACACCGGTAAATATATAGAGGTTAGTGGTATAACAACTATCCAAACTACATTTACTTACAAGGACGAGGATAACTCGACCTACCTGGCCAGCCCTGCAGCGGCAGGCACTAACGTAACGCTGAATATAAGCGAGGTAGCCAACGATCATTTTAAAGGGACATTTTCAGGTAAACTGATCAAATCGGGTACCACGGCATCCTTTATTACGGTGACAGACGGAGAATTCTATGTTGGCCGATCGCTCTAAATTTATTTGTTCATCAATAAAAATTCAATTATGAAAGAACTGGAAATAAGCGGAAGACGTTACGACATCTACACCGTAACGGGGAAAGTAAACGAGGCCGGGAAAAATATGGAAACAAAGGTACACGGCGGCGGTGGCGGCGGTTACAGCTACCGCGGAACGGGCGGAACGGCGCCGGTGACCATAACCTCGACCACGGTTGTGCACGACCAGATATTTTTGACCGATGACAGCGGGACCGAACACGCCTTCCAGCTGCAGGACTTTAATGTGGCCTGCCGCGAGACCAATTTGATCTCGGTGATATGGGCCATAAAAAAAGGAAAAAAGCTGGGGCCATATATTGTGGTTGTCAATCATTCTACACGCAAAAGCTTTTATAACGATAAGGAGCTGAAAAAGATATTCCGCTTTAATATATGGTATTTTTTAGGTGGCGGCTTTTTGCTGGGACTGGTACTTGGTCGCAGCATAACCGGAGGAATTTTTGGGTTGCTTTTTGGCCTGTTGATGTGGGCCGTTACCTGGAACGGGCCAAAGCTGCGCGAGTTTAAGGAAGAGGCGTCGCTGCCGCCAGCGGTACTGGCTTGATGTCAACTATGCAAAACATTTCGATATGAAAAAGATATACGCGGGCCTGGTATTAATTTTAATATGTGGCGGCCTGGTAGCCCAGCAGAAAAGAACGCCACCACCTCCTCCGCCTAAACCGATCAAGTTGCTCGACCTGTTTAAAAAGAAAGATAAGCAGCAAACCACTACTACAAATACAAGTAACGAATCCAATAATGGCATCGGGAAGGTGACAGCCGGTGACCTGCCAATAACGCAAGGCAATTTGACCTCGGGCGAATATTGCTCCATTATATTAAAAGACGGAGTGCTTTACGGATGGGGCGATAACAGTTACGGACAGTCGGGGGTAGGGAAATCGGCATCGAATTTTACCCCGGTACAAATCACCACGGATAATGACTGGAAGATGGTGACCATGGGGGGATATCACACCCTGGCTATAAAGACGGACGGCACCTTATGGGCCTGGGGATGGGGAAACGACAGCGAAATGGGTTTGGATGAATTGGGCACACGGGTTGAATTTCCGACCAGGCTTGGACGCGACACAGATTGGACATGGGTGTCGACATCCGACGGCCAAACCGCTGCGCTGAAAGAGAATGGCACGCTTTGGGTATGGGGCAACAATGTTGACGCGCGACTGGGTGTGGGCCCAACTGTAAACAGCACCTGCCGGCACCCTTACCAGGTAGGTAGGGACCGTGATTGGGCGATGGTGGTTGCGGGCGATGCCTACACCATGGCACTGAAGAAAGATGGTAGCCTTTGGGCATGGGGTGTTAATACAGGCGGGTGCCTCGGCACACCAACTGTAACCAGGGTGCAGCAGGCGCCCATACAAATAGGTACAGATAAAGATTGGGCCAAAATATTTACCGGTTGGCGCGGCTATGGCAGTTTTGGTATCAAGAAAGATGGCACTTTGTGGGCGTGGGGTGTAAGCCGTTCGTTTCAACTGGGGCTTGGCAGGAATGTTAAAAGTATAGACCGCCCAACGCAGGTAGGTACCGACCATGACTGGGTGACACTTGCCAACGGCAGCATGAATACTATTGCCATAAAAGCCGATGGTTCGCTGTGGCAGTGGGGTAATAGCCAGCTTAGCGGCCAGGGCGATATTGCCAGCCCTCAAAAAGTTAACCTGCCAGGTGGGTGGAGCAGCGTGGCGGTGAGCCAAAACCATGCGGTGGCACTTATGAACAATGGAAGAGTATGGGCCTGGGGAGGCAATTACTATGGTCAATTAGGCGCTGGCAAAACGGTGCGGGGTGCTTATTCAAACGCGCCGGCCGAAGTAAAGGATTTCCCCGAGCCGGTGATCACTACCAAATCAAAAAAGGAGCTTGCTACCATATTGAATGACGAAACCAAAGTGCTGTTCGGGCATACCCGCTCAAGGCTGTCGATAAAAGACAAAAACGCCATAGCAAGGCTGGCAGGTTTCCCGTTGTCGAAAGATAAAAAGCAGTTTATTCTTGGTACAGACGCCGCCGACTACCCTTTCGATATACAAGTGTACCCGACAGATATGAACAAGGATGGCGTAGAGGAGATATTTATGACCTTCGGTAATAGTTACACTTCGGGACTTACGGGTTCGAGCGTGGTGCTTTTTATCAGGGATAGTTACGGCGACTGGCATAAGGAGCTGGGTTTCCCGGGTGTTACGCCGGATATACTTAACACCGGCAACGGGGGCTATCCCGACCTGCTGATCGGCGGTCCGGGCAATAACTTCCCAGTGTGGCGATGGAACGGCAAAGAATATGTACTGAACCGTAATGTATCCGGTGCCGACTATCGTAAGCTGCACAGCATAAGCGCAGAAAACGTAAGCAAAGCGTATATCGCCCGCTCAGCGATAAAAAAATGATACTATTCTACCGTGGTTACAGTTTATGGTTGGTTTGCAAAATGGCTGCTTCCGGGCGGCCATTTGCATGAAGAACCGCACTTTGCGTTTTAGTTGGATGCCTTTTTGAGGTCGGCGGGGTCAGTCACAATTATTTCGGGTTTCCCTTTATAATCGATGATCTTACCAGTAACGGAAACATTCGCCCCTTTATAATAGTCTTCGGGCTTGTCTTTAAATTTAGGCCGGTCGGCACCGTTGATTACGATGGTAAGGTACTGGTTGGGGTGACTCCCGCCCATGTCCAGCAGGGTCATATTGGTATTCTCGAACAATTTTGTTCCGTAAATTTTATCGGTTATCGTTACCGTTTCGCCGATATGCTTTGCAGCATCTTTTGCCCGGATCTTGGTCTGTGCTGATGCTGAATAAATTGCCAGCACAATAAACAGGCTGAAAATAGCACATCGTTTCATAGGGTAAAGGTAAGCAGAAGATGTACCCCATGACGGGAAAAACAGAAGGGCAACAAGTATTTTACAAATAACGAAATCAACACTATAAATTCGGCCTTGTTAATAATTACTATTTGCCATTTCTCCTCAAAAGTTAGTAATTTTTGCGCTGATAATACTTTAACCGTACTGTGAAAAGGAACACCCTGCTATTTTATTTTTTACTGATCGTACTGGCTGTTACTGCGGTATATTCAAACCACTTCTACAACGGCTTTCATTTTGACGACAGCCATTCCATTTACGATAATCCAAATATCCGCCACATTCAGAATATCCCAAAGTTTTTTAAGGATGGCACAACGAGCAGTATATTACCTCAAAACCAATCGTACCGCCCTGTTACCACGACATCACTGGCCATCGATTACTGGTTGAGCAAGGGATACGACCCGTTTTTTTATCATTTGTCCACTTTTATAACTTTCCTGCTCCAGGGGTTATTGATGGTGATATTTTTTAATAAATTGTTCGGCCTTTCATCTTCCAATAAAAACATCACATACGTAGCGCTCTTCGCAACGGCATGGTACCTGCTGCACCCGGCTATAGCCGAAACCGTAAATTACATCATTGCCCGGGCCGATGTACAATCAACCGTAGCCGTGCTGGCGGGATTCGTACTTTATGCCTGTTCGCCGTTTTGCCGCCGGACGTTTATCTACCTGCTGCCTGTTGCCGTTGGTATATTAGCCAAGCCGCCTGCAGTTATGTTCGCGCCGATATTTTTCTTTTATACATTACTATTCGAGGAAAAGCTCAGTCTTATCGACATATTCAGACGGGTACATCTTAAGCAGTTGGGTAAGGCCATAATAAAATCGGTTCCGGCCTTTGTTGTATGCGCCGGGATGTATCTGCTGGTCGACAGGATGACGCCAAAGACCTGGGAGCCCGGTGGCCATTCGCCGTTGCAATACGTCATCACGCAACCTTTTGTCATCCTGCATTATTTCATCACATTCTTCTGGCCAACAGGGTTAAGCGCCGACAGCGACTGGGGGGTATTAAACAGTATTAAAGACTGGCGTTTTTTTGCGGGCTGCCTGTTTCTTTTGATAATGATCAGCATTGCTTTTTACACTTCAAGATCGTCTAAACTAAGGCCCATCAGTTTTGGTATTCTGTGGTTTTTTATTGCGCTGGCACCTACGTCAAGCATTATCCCGCTTGGCGAAGTGCTGAACGATCACCGTATGTTCTTCCCTTTTGTGGGTTTGGTATTAAGTGTTAGCTGGGCTTTGAGCCTGCTCATATTCGAGTTGATGGCTAAGAAGGACTCGTTTTTGGCGAAAAATCCAAAGCTGCTTTGGCTGCCGGTGCTTGCTATACTTGCTACTTGCGCCTACGGTACATGGAAGCGGAACAATGTTTGGCACAGCGAGAAAAGCCTGTGGCAAAACGTTACGATAAAAAGCCCGAAGAACGGCAGGGGATTGATGAATTTTGGTAATATCCTGGTTTCGGAGGGCAAATACGCCGAAGCGGAAAATTACTTTGGTCGCGCGCTGCAGTTACTGCCTAATTACTCGTTCATCTACATCAATATGGGTGTGCTGAAAGACAAGCAGCAAAAATTCAAGGATGCTGAAAGCTATTTTATACAGGGTATCCTTCTCGGTCCGCAATATGCTGTTCATCACAAACTCTATGGAAAGTTTTTGTACGATATGCGCCGGTACCGCGAGGCCGAGGTTGAGCTGGAAAGGTCGCTGAACCTTTCGGCAGGCGATCTGGAAACCCATAAATTCCTGATGGAAACCTTTGACAGGTTGGGTGAATGGGATAACCTGGAATTGCTGGCAAAAGGTACGCTGCAACTGGAGCCGGGTAATACCGTTGCCCTGGGCTACCTGGAGGATGCCAATAAAAAAATGAATAAGGCCGACCTGCAAGCCGAAAAAGTTAAGCTTGCGCCAACGCCCGAAAAATACCTGCAGCTAAGCCTTGATTACTATCTTGCTGCGCGGTTTGACAGTTGTATAGCTGCTGCACAGGAGGCCATTAAGTTAAAGCCTGATTACGCCGCTGCCTACAATAATATCGGCAGCGCTTATATTGCGCTGGAACAATTCGACAAAGCCATTGAGCCGCTGAAAAAGGCGCTGAGCCTGGAACCCGGCTTCGTTTTGGCAAAGAATAACCTGGCCCTGGCACAAAACCATAGCACAGGCCTTACCTACCCGGTTAAACCACCAACAGCGGAAGAATATGTGAATCAAAGTTTAACCTATTACAATTTTAAACTGTACGACCTGTGCATTGTAGCCTGCGAATGCGCGCTTGAACAAAAACCGGACTATGACCTGGCTTATAACAATATGTGCGCCGCTTACAATGCGCTCGGTCAATGGGATAATGCCATAAAAACCGGCGAAAAGGGCCTGCAAATAAATCCCAAAAATCAATTGTTAAAGAATAACCTGGCGCAGGCAAGGGCCGGAAAGGCGAGCAGCCGGAAATAAACTTTTAATGCTATTTGCCAGGGCGTTTCTTAAAGAAAAACGCCTTAATATCGGGCTCCGAGCTGTCAATAGCAGGTTTCATTACTTTCAGCGCCGAGGTCATCAGCGAGGCTTTCCATTTGCTCATATTTTTGTCGGCCAGCATACGGTCCTTGGTGCTTTGAATATCCAGCGATTTTAGTTTGAAGACCTCTGCGCAATTGAACCCGTGTTTTTCCAAAAGCACTTTCATGTTGCTCTCGTTAAAATAATTCATGTGCGGACTGTGAAAATTAAATTGCCACATGCGGGTTAAAGGACCGTTCATGCCGAATTTATGCAGCAATGTTGCAATCCTGTAAAAGAAGCCGGTGCTCATGGGTATGTTAATGATCAGGATGCCATCATCCCCAAGGTCTTGTTTCAGGCTTTCAACCAGGCTGTTGATATCAGGGATATGTTCGAAGACATCATTAAAAATGATGAAATCGTAGCCGCCCTCTTTTTTAGGACTGACATCAGGATAGAAACCGTAGATAACATCCAGCTTTTTTTCCTGGTGATAATCCTCGTAAACATGCTCCGGTTCGATACCGATACAGCCAACTTTCTGGCTTTGACAGGTTTCCAGCCACCAGCCATTGCCGCTGCCTATTTCCAAACCGTTTAGGTCACCTTTTTTTGCGGCTTTTAGTTTGGCTATGATGGTGATAAAGTTCTGCAGCCGCAACGCCTTCAGGCCCGGGTCGCGCGCACCGGCCTCGAGGGCCGATTCGAACGAATGCTCGAACTGCGCATCTGAATTCAGCAGGCCGCAGTTATCGCATTTATAGACATTGAAACGCAGCTTGAACAGTACTTTAAGCGGACTTCCGCAAACGGGGCAGGTGGAATGATCCATGTATGCTATTTTTTACTTTCCAGGTGCTTGTTGAACTCTTCCTTTAGCAAAGCTATTTCCTGGCCAAGTTTTTTGTTGTCGTTATATAGTTTTGATGCTACTACGCTCAGGTGCAGCAGGTATATCAATATCGCGAAGATAAAGCCAGTGAACACGAGGTTTGCGGCAACCACAACACCCGTTACTTTTCGCAAAAGCTCGAGGCCATCGGTCCAGAACGAGAAAACCATTAAAAAAACCGTACATATTATCCAGACAATGGCATACTCCTCGCGCAGTTTGCCTTTTACAATAAGACGCGAAATGTACAGGATGAACAAAATGTTCGCGATGATGGTGATGATCTGTATCCTAAGCATGATGATCAGAGTTTACGAATGAATGAAAAGAACATGGCCAGGCTCACTTTAAAGCAATAATATAACGAGCCGAAGCTGCGGATGGACGATTGCCCGCCCTGCCTGGCAGCCATTACCACGGCCACCTCGGCGACTTTAAGCCCGGCTTTGGAAAATACAACCAGCGATTCAGGCTCAGGATATTCATCAGGATAGTAGATGGACGCTAGTTCGATGGCCTTGCGGTCGAACAGGCGGAAACCGGACGTGCTGTCGTATATCTGCTGCCCGGTGAGCAACAAATTAACCCAATGAAAATATTTGATACCCATCCTGCGTGCGAACGACGACTGAAACCCCTCCTTCTCTAAAAAACGCGAACCGATAACCACGTTGGCGCCGGTTTCGAGGTGATGATTAATGAGCTTGGGCAACTCTTTCGGCGGATGCTGCCCGTCGCCATCCAGCTGAATAGCCATATCGAAGCCGTTATCGCGGGCATATAAAATGCCGGTTTGCACTGCGCCGCCAATGCCAAGGTTTACCGGCAGATCTATCACTGTCGCCTTATGTTTTTTTGCTACAGCGGAAGTATTGTCCTTTGAGCAGTCGTTAACGATGAGCGCTTCCAACTGGTAGCCCTGCGGTAATGTGGTGGCGAGTAACCCGGGTAAAAGCAATGGCAGCGAGGCCTCTTCATTGTAACAAGGTATCACGATCAGGATTTTGCCGGGCATTCGTTCAGCGGGATTAACTGGGTGTTAAATTTCAGTGGTGAAATTAAAGGTTTTTTACAAAAATACCACCATCGTTTGAAATCATCAGGATGCGTAAAAACCGAAGTTAAGATACGTTGAAAAAAAGGTGTTTTTCCCGTGGGAAATTTGAAATCCGATTGCGATATTTATTGTATAAATACCTGAAAATCATCGAATAGTACTAATTATTTCTTCATTAAATAATAAGACATGAAAAGGCTCATTTTACTATTTGCGTTTGCCGTTGCTTGTTGCGCTACAAAGGCGACAACTATTTACGAGATCAAATACACATTTGCGAATACCGGCGACAGGATATATGCCGCGTTTTTGGTGAGGTATGAGAATAATACCGGTTTTATGCGCGTGAGATACATCGTCAATGGAAAGGCAAAGGTTGTAAATATGGATTTTGATGAAGTGCGCGGTAATTACACGATTGACGGCGCCAATAATGAAACGATACGGTTCACAGGCAAAAACCCCGTTTTTATTTTAGGCGAGGCAACAGATAAATATTACCCTGATTATTTATGGTTCAAGAAACTACCGGGTGAAAGCACATTCAGGCCATGGGGCGTGACATCGCCCAATCCAAATGGCACAACGGACCAGGGAACCATTACCAGCGTTCGGCTGTTAAATACGAGCGACATAACCGAGGACTATGCCAACTATTTTTTCGGGCGGTCCGAACCGTTCTTTGTTAACCTGTTCAATACTTCTTCGGGCAATAATACAAGTTCGTATGCTTCAAATTCGGGCTCCATCAAGCTGATCATGATAGCCAATACCAACGATGATAATATCGGCAGTACCTGCCAGCGGGATATCGATCACGTTAAAGGCATGTTCAGGGATGTATCACGAATGCTGAACCTGGGGTTTGAATATAAGGAGATATCGGGCGATAATTTTGGTAAGGCCACCGTTGTTAACACGCTGAACTCGATGAGCACATCGAATAATGATATATTGATATTTTGTTATTCGGGCCATGGGTTTCACTACCGGAATGATGAAAGTAACGCCTACCCGCAATTTGATCTGCGGAGCGGCAAGTTTGACGCTCTCGATGCCAATACCCTTAACCTTTCGGATATTTATTCGATGCTAAAACCGCAAAATGCGCATCTCAAAATAATTTTATCCGATTGCTGCAACAGTTATCTCAATATAGCCAAACCGTTCGGCAATTCAAGGGCCGCAACAGCACGTTCGATCGTGCAATGGAGCAGGTCCAACTGCCAGTCGTTATTCCTTAACCAATCGGGTGTAGTTGTGGCAACGGCGGCATCAAAGGGCGAGACTGCCAAGTGCAATGCCGATATAGGCGGCTTTTTCATTTATAATTTTGTTAAATCGCTCGATAAGTCGCTAAGCGTATTTGAAGGGAATACATCATGGTCCAATATCATATCCGAAACCAGGAGTGCCGTGCTTGAAATGACGAACGGGCAGAATTGCAACGAGTCGATATGCTCAGAAACCGCAGTTAGTTACGTAAAAATAAACTAATGAAACTCATCGCCAGCATTATTTTGTTTGCCGTAATATGGAATTGCGGCGGCGCACAAAACAAGACACCGATGCGTGACTCTGTTTTTCTTACTCAGAATGATATCAAGATACTGCTCAACAGCAGGAATATAACCTATCACCATCTTGACGGGTCCCCGGTAAGCGACAGTTCGAAGCAGGCAGGGGCCACCTATATCATGAACTACCTGTCGGCCTCCAAAGAAAAAATTGCTAAGGAAAAATATTATAAGCTGATAAGCGTATTGCTGAATTGCAATAACCTTCAGCCAGAGGCAAACCGGTGCACTATATTATCGTCCTACTGCCTGCAAATAAAATATAAAAAGGAGGAGTTGCTGCTATTCTTTTCAAAACCGGGCGTATGCGGAAATACCGTGGAGGTAATAAAAGTAACCGGGGCAGGCAAAAATCAATTTGTACAGAATTACAAAGCTGAAAATCTTAAGGTGCTTGACTAAAACGGGACTCGAACATCGTGCCTCACCCTAAATCCCTCTCCGATGGAGAGGGACTTTTTAATTACCCCAGCACCTCCTCCAGCACCTCGTGCGATCTGATATTACGAAGCCAGCAAACCTTTGATGCAGGAAATGTTGCTCATTAGTGTGTATTATTTGCATAAATAATGATAAATTAGTGTGACATTCAAGCCTTATTCATGAAACAAGGTTTCATCATCTTTTTTTGCCTCGCACTTGGCTTAACATGTATTGGACAATCAAAAGTGACCTCTTATACGTTGTCCCTTGAGTTCACGCCCTCACTTTCGAGGGGAAGTACATTAATGATTCATAAAACGCCTGATTCCAGTTTCGTGGAATTGAGGGTTTACAAGGGGTTTAATAAAAAGGAGCTTTCCTCATATGATACAGCCAGACTCAATGCTTTTGATTTAGTAAGATTAACTGGCTTTCTTCAATCATACCATTATTCCAGAACGGTGAAAAACAAACGTGAGAAAAGCAATAAATACCCTTTGCTTAAGGATCTTCAAATTGACGGCATTGAAGTAGATGTGAATTTTAACAAAATCGGGAATATTAAAAAATATCATTTTAGTAACCATCTTGAATCAGAAGATCGTAGATTGATGAGTATTTTATTTGACCTGATGCAAAAAGCATTTCCTATGGATAAGCCTTTTGGATACCAGGCTTACGAGTACATCAATGAATTGAAGACCTATTTTTAATGTTTTCTGAGCTGTTAAACCTTGTCGTTGTAAAAGGCAGGCGATTACAATTATTACCCCAACACCTCCTCCAAAACCTCGTGCGACCTGATATTGCCGAACCCCTCCACATGCAGGGCATAATATTCCAATAGTTTTTGCAGGAGGTAGCGTCGCTCATCGTTAGAAAAATGCAGCTTGCCCAGTCCTTCAAAGCTGCATTGCAGCAATACGCCAAAGTTTTGTGTATGTGGCGGTGATAAATAGTAAAACCCTTCCGGTTTATAACGGCTAAAAGTACCGGCTTTCATATCGAAGTAGTCAAAACCTTCGGCTTTAAATTGTTCGGGAAAAAAACCGAGGTAACGGGTGAGCCTTACCAGGAACAGCAGGTGAAAATTAGCCAGCCCTTCATGCTGGTGGTCTAGCCATTCAATGGCGTTGAAGATGAAATCAAACAAATTCTCATCGGCCGATTGCTGCCGGACGGCCTTGTAAAGTACTTCGTTCAGGAAAATAGCCAGGCTGCTTTTGATAACATCATAAGGGATGCTTTGCAATAAAGGCGAGTTTTTCAGTTCGGCTATGCGCTGTACTGAGCCGGTGTTTTTATGATACACTACCAGGTCGAGCAGGTGCATAGGCTGCAGCATGTTGCGGCTAATTTTGGCCCTCGGCTTTTTTACGCCGTTGATGATATATGATTGCAGGCCAAACTTTTCTGTAAAAACCTGGACGATGACGCTGCTCTCGCCGTAGTCGGTAGTTTTGAAAACGATGCCACGGGTTTTATGCAGCATGATGGATAAGCAACAATAATTTGGGCAGGAAAATAACGGCGCCGATAACAAGAGAGGTAATAGCCGTCACCAGCACCGCACCGGCGCTTATATCTTTAACATGGCCTATTTTTTCGTTGTATTCCGGCGAGATGACATCGCATAAAAGTTCAAGTGCGGTGTTCAGCAGTTCGGTGAGTAGGACCAGTCCGATACAAATAAAGATCCAGAGCCATTCGGTAACGGAGATATCGAGTATATAACCCAGGACGAGCGCTATAATGGTGCAAATTAAATGCACGCGGAAATTAAGTTGTGTTTTGGCTGCGTACCAAAGCCCTTTAAATGCATAACCGAATCCCCGGGTGAATTTTTTCATTAGGCTAACTTACTTCTAAGGTATGAAAGCTATCACGAGCAGTTTTTAATTTTTGTAGCTCATGATGGTGTTCATGAATTCAAAAGTAATTCAAATCTTTTTGTCATTTCGAACGGCAGTGAGAAATCTTAAACGATTTATATAGTCCGCTTGGCTACTTTGTGAAGATTTCTCTCTATCGTTCGAAATGACATTGGATTTATTGTTTAAAAAATAAACCTTGCTAACTTTCACTTTCAAAATATTCCTATGGATCTTAAACTCAAAAATAAAGTAGCCCTGGTGCTTGCCGCCAGCAAGGGACTGGGCCGGGCATCGGCATTGGCGTTATCCGCAGAAGGCGCGAAAGTGGCCATCTGCTCGCGCAATGCGGATGAGCTCAAACAAACAGCGGCTGAAATTCACAAAGAAACCGGTAACCCGGTGATCGCTATTGCCGCGGATGTTTCGGATGCGGCGCAGGTGCTTGACCTTATTCACAAAACTGCTGCGACGTTCGGCGGGATAGATATTTTGGTGAATAACGGCGGCGGTCCGCCTTTTGCCCAATTTGAAACTTTTGACGACGAGGCCTGGCAAAAGGCGTTTGAATTAACCCTTTTTGCTTTTGCGCGCACCGGTCGCGAGGTGCTGCCATACATGAAAAAGGCAGGCGGCGGGCGTATTATCAACATCATAAGCGGATCGGTAAAGGCGGTATTGAACAATGCAGTGCTTTCTACCGCTATGCGCATGGGTGTTGTGGGTATGGCCAAACTGATGGCGGATGAATTGGGTCCTTACCAGATCACGGTAAATAACATAGCGCCGGGATTGATCCTGACCGACCGGGTAAAAGAGGTTTTGCCAAAGGATATTGACCACGACCAGGCTATTAAAGAGCGCTCAAAAACCATCCCCGCAAGACGGATCGGCAAACCGGAAGAGTTAGGCGCTTTGGTGGCTTTCCTGGCTTCAGAACAGGCCGCCTACATCAGCGGAACGACCATACAGGTGGACGGAGGCGCAAGCAGGGGGATTTTTTAGGAAGTCCGAAAGTCTGAGGTCTGATAGTTTTGGCATGCTTAAAGCTTTTTATCACTGCGGAAAAGCAAAACGATCAGCCACACGATAGCAAATCCCTGTACCATCATCATGCTGCCGGTTATTAGTTGGCCGCCCGGCCAATGCATTATCCTGAACGCCATGCCGATAACGAGAAATACGGTGCCTGCAACGAACAGTATGAGCGGAGTTCGGAATCTGGTCATAATTCTGGCCAATAATAAGGTAAATAGTCTGAATTTTCTGTCAGGAAGATGTTTTTAAACCGGGGAATATGGCTTTTTTAATTTCAAATTCCGTATTTTTGCCACCTCTAAAATTTTAGGTGGAACATATTGATGTACAAGGAATATAAGCAGCTGAATTTATCGCAGACAGGCAAGGATGTACTTGAGTTTTGGAAGAAGAACAACATCTTTGAAAAGAGCATTACGAGCCGTCCCGAAAATAACCCTTACACTTTTTACGAAGGTCCGCCTTCGGCTAACGGTATGCCCGGCATCCACCACGTTATGGCGCGTTCCATTAAGGATATTTTCTGCCGATATAAAACCCTTAAAGGCTACCAGGTAAAACGTAAGGGCGGCTGGGATACGCACGGTTTGCCTATCGAACTGGGTGTCGAAAAAACATTGGGCATCACAAAGGACGATATCGGCAAAAAAATATCCATCGAAGATTATAACGAAGCCTGTCGTAAGGAGGTAATGAAATTTACCGATGTATGGAACGACCTAACTGAAAAGATGGGTTACTGGGTAGACTTGACCGATCCGTACATCACCTACAAAAACGAATATATTGAAACCCTTTGGTGGATACTGAAGGAGCTTTATAATAAGGGCATGCTGTACAAGGGTTATACCGTGCAGCCTTATTCGCCCAAATCAGGCACTGGCTTAAGCTCGCACGAGCTGAACCAGCCGGGTACTTATAAAAATGTTAAGGATACCACTATTGTTGCGCAGTTTCATCTTAAAAACGATCAGCAACATCCCTTTATCAAAACCTTGTTTCAAAATGCGGACGAGGATACGGTGATACTGGCCTGGACGACGACCCCGTGGACGTTGCCATCCAACTGTGCGCTGGCGGTGGGTGAAGATATTGATTATGTTAAGATCGGCACCTATAACCCATACACTTTCCGGCCTGTAAGCGTTGTTTTGGCGAAAGAACTGGTTGGCAAATATTTTAAGGCCGAGGGTGAGAATGCCTCTTTTGAAGAGTACAAAGAAGGCGACAAAATTATCCCGTGGACCATCAAAGCATCTTTCAAAGGTTCGGACCTAATCGGCATACGTTACCATCAGCTAATGCCTTATGTAACCAATGCCGACCTGGAGCAAAACGCCTTCCGTGTTATCCCGGCTGATTTTGTGACCACTGAGGATGGTACGGGTATTGTACATACCGCTTCGGTTTTTGGTGCGGATGACTTTCGGGCTTGTAAGGAAAACGGTGTACCGTCGGTAATGGTGCTGGATGAAACCGGCAAGGAAGTACCGCTGGTAAACAAGCAGGGCCGTTTTGTGGATGAAGTGACGGATTTTGCCGGGCTCTATGTAAAAGGAGAATATTATAGCAAAGAAGAGCGTGAAGCGCCCGGTTTCCGTGAAACGGATGTGATGATCGCCATCAAGCTGAAAGAAGACAATAAGGCCTTTGATGTACGAAAATACGAGCACAGCTACCCGCACTCGTGGCGTACCGATGAGCCGATACTATATTACCCATTGGATAGCTGGTTCATCAAAACCACTGCGGTAAAGGACAAGCTGGTGGAGCTTAATAAAACCATCAACTGGAAACCGGAATCGACCGGAACAGGCCGCTTTGGCAACTGGTTGGAGAATCTGGTGGACTGGAATTTATCACGTTCGAGATACTGGGGAACGCCGCTGCCGATATGGCGATGCGATAATTTAACCATTAAAGAGCCGGAAATATGCATCGGCAGCATTGAAGAACTCAGACAGCAAGGGAGATATTTCGATTTTGAGGAAGCTATAGAATATTTCAGAATGCATCATGCTGATGAAATTCTGAAGTTTTTAGGTATCGATTATAATGATGATAAACAAGAGGACTGGGAAACTGTTGAGCAGTTTATATATAACATTCACGATAATTCAATTTCTTTAAAAAGTCTTTTGGACAATTGTCCAAATAGGGATATTCTCTTTAAAGAATTCTCATGTTCAATCGAGGAATATTTTGACAAAAGAAATATACCTGTCGATCTTCATAGACCTTATGTAGATAATATCATTTTATCTCGCATCTACAATGGCAAAACGTATTACTATTATCGTGAACCCGACCTGATCGACGTTTGGTTTGACAGCGGCGCCATGCCTTACGCGCAATGGCATTTCCCGTTTGAAAATAAGGAACAATTTAAAAATGCTTACCCGGCTGATTTTATTGCCGAAGGGGTTGACCAAACCCGCGGCTGGTTCTTTACCCTGCATGCCATAGCTGTAATGCTAAGCGAATGCAGCGACGAAATAAAAGCCATCAATAAGGAAGTTGGCAATAAGGGAATCGCGTTCAAGAATGTGGTTTCGAATGGACTGGTGCTGGATAAGAACGGTAACAAAATGTCCAAACGTTTGGGCAATGCGGTCGACCCGTTCTCCACCATTGAACAATACGGCGCAGATACGGCCCGCTGGTACATGATCAGCAATGCATCGCCCTGGGACAACCTCAAATTTGATATGGAGGGGCTGGACGAGGTGCGCCGCAAGTTCTTTGGTACGCTTTATAATACTTATTCGTTTTTTGCGCTGTACGCCAATATTGATAAGTTCACCTATTCGGAGGCAGAGATCGAACTAAAGAACCGTCCTGAAATTGATCAGTGGATCATATCACTGCTGAACACTTTGAGCAAGGATGTGGACGCCTTTTATGCGGATTTTGAACCAACCAAGGCCGCGCGCTCTATACAGGATTTCGTGGACGAACACCTGAGCAACTGGTACGTTCGTCTAAGCCGCCGCCGTTTCTGGAAGTCAGATGATTCGGCAGATAAGTTGTCGGCTTACCAAACGTTATATACCTGCCTCACGACTATTGCCAAACTGATGTCGCCCATAGCGCCGTTCTTTGCCGACAGGCTGTATAACGACCTGAACCAGGTGACCAAAAAGGAAAATTTCGAGTCGGTTCACCTGACTGATTTCCCTGCTTATCACAAGGACCTGGTGAACAAAGCTCTTGAGGAGCGTATGCAAATGGCACAGGATATATCATCGCTGGTGTTGTCGTTACGTAAGAAAGTAGGTATCAACGTCCGCCAGCCGTTAGCGAGGATATTGCTGCCGATACTGGATAAAAACTTCAAGCACCAGGTTGAACTTGTAAAAGATCTTATCCTTTCTGAAACAAATATCAAGGATATTGAGTATATTACCGATGCTTCGGGTTTTATTAAAAAGAAGGTAAAACCAAATTTCAAAGCATTAGGACCGAAAGTGGGTAAGGATATGAAGGCAGTGGCGGATGCAATCACCAATTTTTCCCAGGATGATATCACCAGGCTGGAAACTGAGGGCAGCATAGGCATACTTGATGCTAAATACCAGGTACTTGCGACCGAAGTTGAGATCATTGCTGAAGATGTGCCCGGATGGCAGGTTGCCAATATGGGAAAGCTGACCGTTGCGTTAGATGTTAACATATCCGAGGAATTGAAGGAGGAGGGGATATCCCGCGAATTTATCAACCGGGTGCAAAACCTGCGCAAGGAAAAGGGCCTTGAGGTTACCGATAAAATAAACGTTAATTACGGTGCCGGATCACCCGTGATTATCAAAGCGATAGAAAATAATTTATCTTATATTTGCGCCGAAATTTTGGCTGAGCGCATAGTACTTGATAATCAGTTAGGTGAAGGCGATACAGTACAAATTGACGGGAACGAAATATTGATTTTTATAACTAAGTGTAAATGAAACAAGAAAACGAAAAAACCAGGTACTCTGACGCAGAGCTGCAGGAGTTTAAAGCGCTGATATTGGAAAAAATGCGTATTGCTAAAGAAGAGTTGAACGCGCTTGCATCGTCGTTAAGTTCACCAAATGCCAACGGCACGGATGATACGGCCGGAACATATAAAACATTGGAAGACGGGTCGGCTACGCTGGAAAAGGAATCCATCAATCAACTGGCTGCACGCCAGAAGAAATTTATAGAGCAGCTGGAAGCTGCGCTTATGCGTATTGAAAACAAAACCTATGGTGTTTGCCGCGAAACCGGTAAGCTGATCCAAAAAGAACGCCTGCGTGCCGTACCACATACCACGCTGAGCATGGAAGCCAAACTGAAGCAATATTAATGAAGGCTGCTTATACCAGGCCATTTCTTATTGCCACTCTCGTGATCATTGCCGACCAGATTATAAAGACCTGGGTGCATGGTCACATGATCATGGGGCAGGAGATACATTTCCTTGGCAGCAAGGGCATGCTGCGTTACACCGAAAACAACGGCATGGCCTTCGGTATGGAATTTGGAGGTGATTGGGGTAAATTATTCCTGACATTGTTCCGCATAGGAGCCGTTATCGCGATAGCATGGGGTTTGGTTTACCTGATAAAACACAAGTACCACCGGGGGCTTATACTGAATGTTGCCTTAATATTTGCGGGCGCTTTGGGTAATATAATCGACTCTACTTTTTATGGAGTTATTTACCATTATGCACCGTTATTTCACGGCCGCGTGGTTGATATGTTTTACTTCCCGCTTTTCTCGGGCAATTTCCCGCACTGGTTCCCGTTTTGGGGAGGCGAGGATTTTGAGTTTTTCCGGCCCATTTTTAACCTGGCCGATGCCTCCATATCTGTTGGCGTTATCATGATACTGATCAAACAAAAGCACTATTTTAAACATCAAACTGCCGAAGTAACGACGCCCAACAGCGAGGTGGTGGAAGAGTAACCATAGTCAACGTAATTAATAGAAAGGCTGCTAAGTAGCAGCCTTTTTGTTTATGATCATTTTATTTGGCTATCTTAATGCCTTTATTTAATCAACTTAACCCTTTCATGAAAAAACTATTGATAAGCCTGATGCTGATCTTGCCCCTTATCGCGTCAGCCCAGGAAGAAGAACCGCCACTTTACAAAGACTTTTTTAAAGACATCCGCAGTCTTGAACCTTCGCTGGTGATTAATGATCACCTGAATATTATGTCAGTTAATACCGACAATGAAAATTTTAGCCTTACTGCGATAAACGACCAGGTGCAGTCCGTTTGGCAGTCATCATTGCCCGGTTATGTAATAACGGTACGTAAGTTTAATGGGAAAATACTGGCGGTAGCTGCGTCTGAATTCAGCAAAATAAAGCAAACTAATAACACTTTTAAAGCCTACATACTCGACCCGGCAACCGGCAAAACACTTGCGGAAAAGGTGATTTTTGACGGCGTACAGGATCATATGGCTTTTCCTTTCGTGTTTACCGGC
The DNA here is from genome assembly GCF_007971025.1 of Mucilaginibacter ginsenosidivorans. Classification (NCBI taxonomy): domain Bacteria; kingdom Pseudomonadati; phylum Bacteroidota; class Sphingobacteriia; order Sphingobacteriales; family Sphingobacteriaceae; genus Mucilaginibacter; species Mucilaginibacter ginsenosidivorans. The sequence goes on from NZ_CP042436.1 coordinate 1,357,139, forward strand.
GATGGCGACACTTTTAAATTAGCAGTTAGAGAAAGCGGATTTGAACGCAGATTGCACGTTGCCATGCCGAGCTTGCTGGGTATTGTGTCGATGAATTCGTATATCAAACAGTTTAACGAAACGAAAAACCTGGATGTAATAGACGTTAACGATAAACTGGAAGTTGTAAATAAAATTAAGCCTGTAATAGGCCCTGGTATTTTTATAGGCTTGACAGCTAATAACGCAGGCGATTTGTTTGTCGCCTGGGACAATAACGGAAAGATGGATATCACCAAATATGATAAAGGCAAAGCCACACCTGCAAAAACGATCACGGGTGACGTGATATTGGGGGACGATGCTTTAGACTCGTTTGGCGGGAATGACATTGTTATCAGGGCATCAAAAAATAACAATAACATACTATACTATTCACTGGTTTTCAGAAATCCGGATAAGGAAACAGAACTGGGCATTGGAAGGTTAGATTTTTCAACCGGCGCAAAAAAATATGTAAATGAACTGTTTACCAAAGATCACGTAAAGGCCATGAAAAAGAGTTTTGTGCCTGTGAATAAAAAGATGGATTCGCCAGACCTGGGCTCTGTGAAATCGCTAAACCTGCGATCTTTCGGAGAAAGTGATAACGGTCTGATCGCTGCGCTTACAAGCACGGCTACCTCGTCGGGCATGAATGGCGGCACCTGGGAAACTGAAAACAGTATTGTTGTAAACGGGTACGATCTGGACCTTACTCCCAAATTTCAGCAGTTGATCCCTACAGGGTACACTATACCTAACAGGCACTTGCCTTTGGGTTTTTATTTCAACAAAAGTAGTCTTTATATAATTTCGAATGACAAGCGCGGCATGACTACCTTAAACGGTACATATTCGATGATCAACTTCGCGACCGGCAAATGCGAAAAAATGTATTGGCTGTCAAAGAAAAAGATCGGCAATTCGCACCCGGCTGCGAGCCATGCGGTACTTTGGTTTGCTAACAGTTTTGTGGTTCCGTACATGGATATGAAAGGAATTACCGGATCGAGATACGATATTACGCTTCAACAGAACGCCTATTGATAGGAATCATTTAACTATAGGTTACAAAATATAACAAAAGCCGCTTTGTTACACTCCAAAGCGGCTTTCTTGTTTTTGCAAATACCGTGAAAACACGGGTTGCGGATTTAATTTAAAAGCTATTATTTTACATCAAAGCCTAAACTTTATCAGGTTCGGAAAGACAACTGCAATAATGCGGTTGTCTTTTTGCTTTTTAGAGATGCGCCGGAAATCACTATGCGGCACGCCATTTAGGCTATTTACCCATCGACTTATCCCTTATCGCTTTGAACTCCGAACCGTTTTTCCAACCGGGAAATGTGCTTTCATTTGCCAGGTCGGCACCAAGACGGTAAAGCAGGTTGGCGATCTGTGCCATGCCAGAAGCATCCATGTCCGGGGAATAGTTATCAGATGGCTGGTGATAGGTATTAGCCGTATAATTGTCCTGCTGTTTTTTGGCCCATCCTGCTTCATGCGTGGCGCTTACTGTGCCATTGTTCATATCAAGAGCCGGTACCCCTACTTTTGCGAAATTAAAATGGTCTGACCGGTAGTATCCGCCGGCTCCGGGCTTGGAATCGCCCACAACGGTGAGGCCATCCTCTTTTGAATACTTTTCGATATAATCTTCCAGGTCGTTCTGCCCCTTGCCGGTGATGGAAATATCTTTTGTTTCGCCGTAATTGCCAAGGGCATCCATATTGATGTTGGCAACGGTTTTATTTAAAGGGTAAACCGGGTGGGTGGCATAATATTCGGAACCCAGCAGGCCCTGTTCCTCCGCAGTAACGGCGAGGAAAATAATAGAGCGTTTCGGTTTTTCTTTTGCCTCCGTAAAGGCTTTAGCCATACTGATGAGCGTTGCGCTTCCATCGGCATTGTCCACAGCGCCATTATAAATGCTGTCGCCTTTCGCATCCGGTTTGCCAATGCCAAAGTGGTCCCAATGCGCGGTGTAAATGATGTATTCATCAGGCGCAGTGCTCCCCTTTAAAACACCGATGACATTGTGCGAAAGCGAATATTTGAGCTTGTTATGAATGGTTAGGTTTACAGTCATATTAAGAGGGATAGCTTTAAAGTCCTTTTTGCGGGCCATTGCGCGGAAGTCACCGGTAACTCCTGCCTGCGCGAATAGTTTTTTGGCAGCATCTTCGGTCATCCACCCTTCCACTTTGCAGCGGTCCATGTGTTTATTGCCTTGCTGCAGGTAAAGCCTTGCACCGGTATTGCTGCTGCTAACCACACTCCAGGGATAACTGGCCGGTTCGGTTTGATGTACAATGATGACACCGGCAGCACCCTGTCGTGCTGCTTCTTCATACTTGTAGGTCCAGCGGCCGTAGTAGGTCATGGTATCACCTTTGAATAATTTGGGGTCGCCTGATTTAAAGCCGGGATCGTTTACCAGCACCACTACGGTCTTACCCTTTACATCGAGCCCTGCATAATCGTTCCAGTTATATTCCGGCGCAACAACACCGTATCCTGCAAAAACCAACGGTGAGTTTTTCAGATCAACCTCCTCCAGTTCCTGCCGGGTAAAGGCAACAAAGTCGGTAAAACTATGCAAAGTGATGGGCGATTTCCCGCCTGTAACTTCCATCGTTTCAGAAGGACTGCCTTTGATTTCTACGAGCGGTACGTCCTGGTAATAGCTGCCGTTGTCCCCCGGTTCGAGACCTAACTTTTTGAACTCGGCCGAGATGTAGCGGATGGTTTTGGTTTCACCTTCGGTGAAGGGTTTTCGACCCATTAATGAATCGTTAGCCAGCACAGCGATGTGACTCTTGATGTCTTCGGGTGTGATAGGGCCGGTTGTTTTGTTCTGGCGATTGCAGCTCCATAGCAACGCAACTGCCGGGATTAGAAGCAGGGTGTTATTTCTGTTCATTTTAATTATTGGTCAGTTTCAAATGTAATAAGTTGAGGTGAAAGGAGAAAGCAGAAAGGCCAAAGGTTTTTATGATTGGTGTTGCGAATTAACTTTTACCTTCGTTAATAGTCTATGAATAATAAATATAAAACTGTTATGAAAAAACTATTGATAGCGGCTGTATTCAGCCTTATGAGCATTACTGCCTTTGCACAAAATGTGGACCTGCGGAGAAAAATTACCGTGACCGGCATAGCCGAACAGGAGGTTACCCCTGATATTATTAATGTATCAATCTCGTTACAAGAGTATATGGACGGTAAAAAGAAGATCACTATCGATCAACTTGAAAATCAATTGGAGGCAGCGGTGAAACAAGCAGGTATTGCAAAGGAAGATTTTACAGTGAACAACGTTTCGGCATGGAACAATACCTGGCAAAAGAAAAAGACCCCGGATTTTTTAGCAAGCAAGCAATATACTTTAAGGCTGCATAACCTGAATAAGTTCGACCCGATAATGAGCAATATCGATCCTAAAGGCATACAATCCACCTATATAAGCAGCTACGATTATTCGAAAATGCCCGAATTGAAGCGGGAATTGAAGATACAGGCGCTGCTTGCTGCTAAAGAAAAGGCCACCTATTTGCTAAATAGCATTAACGAAAAATTAGGAAGGGCGATAGATATTTCGGAAAGCGACAACAGTAACTATCCTATGGTAAATCAGTATGCTAACCGGGCGATGTATAAGGCGGCCGATGCGTCTTCAGCCGATTCCGACATCGATTTTAAAAAGATCAAATTAAGCTTCCAGGTTTCGGCAGTTTTTGAAATTGCGCCGTAACTTTTCGCGCCAACCTAACGTATACTAAAGATGCAAATGCTTACCCAACATTTGTTAATATTTACCTATTTTTTACTTTACTGATTAACAGGCACTTGACAATATAAAATATAGCATATATCTTTAGGTATCCGTAAACAAACTGAGCATGATACATTTTAGGACCGAAAGGGTATTATTGGTTGCTCCCAATATATTTTCGGTACAGATACTGGCAAATAACAAACAGATCCGGCACATTACGTCCGTCGATCGGGTTTTTCCTGCTATCTATGAAATGGCGCCACATATGATCATATTTGATTACGACTACCTAAGCCAGGATATGGAACGTATTTTACGTCGCATACGCACCAACCCGTATTACAACAAGATCAAGATATGCTGTTTTAAAAGCGGCCAGAGCAGGAAGATAGACAGTCTTTTAAAAGTGCTTGGCGTTAACCATGTGATCTATAAAGACGACCTGCAGCACCCCACTAAAGAAACCATCAGCCATGTGAAATCCATTTTGGATTCAACAGTTACGGATCTGCTGGTTAATGCTTCTTTTTGAAATTACCTCACCCTAAATCCCTCTCCAAAGGAGAGGGACTTTATATTCCCTGGTCATCACCAGTCACAAATTACTGATCTCCTTCACCGATCCACTCAAACTTTGTGTACGGCACCAATACCTCCGGTATTTTTATGCCTTTTTCGGTCTGATTATTTTCAAGCAGGGTAGCCACAATACGGGGCAATGCTAATGCGCTGCCATTAAGGGTATGGGCCAACTGGGTTTTACCTTCGGCATTGCGGAAACGCAGTTTGAGGCGGTTGCTCTGGAAGGTCTCAAAATTTGAAACGGATGAAACTTCCAGCCAACGCTGCTGGGCGGCGCTCCAGGTTTCCATATCGTAAGTGAGGGCCGAAGCAAAGCTCATATCGCCGCCGCACAGGCGGAGCACACGGTAATATAACCCCAATTTTTGAAGCAGACCCTGTACGTGCAGGCTCATTTGCTCCAGTAATTCGTAAGACTTATCAGGGTGGGCTATCTGGACGATCTCCACTTTATCAAATTGGTGCAGGCGGTTCAGGCCGCGTACATGGGCGCCATAGGAGCCTGCCTCGCGGCGAAAGCACTGTGTGTAGGCGCAATTCTTTACGGGCAGTTCATCGGCCCTTAATATCACGTCGCGGTACAGATTGGTAACCGGCACTTCGGCTGTAGGTATCAAATATAATTTGTCTTCAGTAATATAGTACATCTGCCCTTCCTTGTCGGGCAACTGCGTGGTGCCAAAACCCGAGGCCTCGTTTACCACCAGGGGAGGGATCACTTCGGCAAAGCCTGCTTTTTCGGCTTCATCCAAAAAGTAAGCGATGAGTGCCCTTTGCAATTTGGCGCCTTTGCCGGTATAAACCGGGAACCCGGCCCCGGTTATTTTTACGCCCAGTTCGAAATCGATCAGTTTATATTTGGCGGCCAGTTCCCAATGCGGCAGGGCATTTTCGGGGAGGTTAGGCATGGTGCCGTTTTCAAGCACTACTTCGTTATCCTCGGCAGCGACACCTTTTGGTACCGATATATACGGCAGGTTAGGCAGCAGCACCAGCTTTTGCTGCAAATCGTTTTCGATGGCAGACAGCGCATCACCCAGTGTTTTTATTTCTTCTTTCCAGGCGCCTGTTTTGGCTTTGATAGCTTCGGCTTCGTCCTTTTTACCGGCCCGCATCAGGTCGCCGATCTGTTTAGCTGCTGAATTAGCTTCGGCGGAAACCGAATCGAGTTTGTTTTGAGTTTGACGACGGTTGTTATCCAAAGCAATAACCTCGTCGACCAATTCCGTTTGTTTGAAATTTTTTACAGCCAAACGTTCCAAAACCTTTTCCCTGTTCTCGCGGATATAATTAACTTGCAGCATTGTTGTATTTTTTGGCAAATATAGTTAAAGTGGCAGTTGCAGAAGCAGTAGCAGTTGAATATCTGCTATTAAAAGCCGCTGCTACTGCCAGTTCCACTGCTACTCACGATAAATATGCCCGGTAAACTCTACTTAGTACCCACGCCGATAGGCAACCTGGAGGATATGACCTTTAGGGCGATACGTGTTTTGAAAGAAGTGGACCTGGTATTGGCAGAGGATACGCGTACATCGGCGCCGTTGCTGAAGCATTTTGGTATAGAAAAAAGGGTGTTTGCGCATCATCAGCATAACGAACACCAGTCGTCGAATGAGATCGTCCGGTTTTTGAAGGAGGGGAAGAACATCGCCCTGATATCTGATGCGGGTACACCGGCTATATCCGACCCCGGCTTTTATTTGGTACGCGAAGCATTGAAACATGGCATTGTGATAGAATGCCTGCCCGGCGCCACGGCTTTTGTGCCTGCGCTGGTTAATTCAGGTTTCCCGACGGACAAATTTTGCTTTGAAGGGTTTTTGCCATTGAAGAAAGGCAGGCAAACACGTTATAAACAATTAGCAGAAGAAGACCGGACCATTATCCTGTACGAATCGCCGCACCGGCTGATGAAAACACTGGAAGAAATGGCGACTTATTTCGGCGCTGAAAGGCAAATATCCGTTTCGCGCGAGCTGACAAAGATGTTCGAGGAAACAGTGCGCGGGACGGTAGCCGAAGTGAAAACGTATTTTGAAACGCACCCGGTGAAGGGGGAATTTGTGATATGTGTAAGCCCCCTCTAAATCTCCCCCTGCAGGGGAGACTTAAAAAGGCTTTTAAAAAAGAAATTATCATTAAATAAATATTCAAAAGTCCTCCCTACAGGGGAGGATTTAGGTGGAGCCTATGAAAAAAAACATTTTCCTTTCCATCCTTTCCGGTTTGCTGCTGTGGATAGCCTGGCCGCCCACACCGCATTTTACTTTTCTGCTGTTTGTCGGATTTGTGCCGGTACTGGTAGCAATGGAGAATATCATCCAGTCGGAGTCGGTAAAAAAAGGAAAGAAATTATTCTGGACCACCTTCCTTGGGTTTTTTATCTGGAACACATTATGCATCTATTGGGTATATAACGCATTGAAATCGGTTGGAGCGGCAGCTGCGCTACCGGTAGCTATTATACCCTATGCATTAGCGCCTTTACTGATGTCGACCGCGTGCTGGCTTTATTATCGTTTACGCAGGATAACCAGGCGCAATGTGGCCCTATTGGGACTTACCTGTTTTTGGGTGGCCTACGAATACCTGAACCAAAACTGGGATCTTAATTTTCCATGGATGACGTTGGGTAATGGTTTTGCTGTGAGCCATAAATGGGTACAATGGTATGAATACACCGGTGTTTACGGCGGCACAATATGGATATGGATAGTGAATATTTTCGCGTTCCTGGTCTACAATGGTTTGCATAAGCCGCGGGCGCGGTCAATGCGCTTGAAGCAGATACTGGCCCTTGGGCTTATTATTCTATTACCTATCGCCCTCTCGCTATACCGCTACCGCAGTTACCACGAACAACTGAACCCTTCGAATATTGTAGTTGCCCAGCCTAATATAGACCCTTATATGAAAGAGGGGGCCATACCGCCCGCTCAGCAAATTGACGTGCTAACGCACTTGTCCGATTCGCTCGGGAAGCCTAATACGGAGTTCTTTATCTGGCCCGAAACTGCTATTGCAGATCAGCAAGGATTAAATGAGGACAGGGTGCGGTCGAGCCCCTATTTTCAGCAGATACAGCATTTTTTAAACAAATACAAGAACGGCAACGTGCTGACAGGTTCGGAAGATATTAAAATTTACAATTCGAGAAAAACGTCCACGGCCGCTCCGCTAGACCCGCAAGGCAACGAATATTATGATGTATTTAATGCGGCCGCAAATTTTGAAAACTCGGCCGAAGTACAATTTTATCATAAATCGAAACTGGTACCAGGGGTTGAATCGATGCCATTTGGCAATGCTTTATCTTTCCTGAAACCTGTTTTCGAACACCTCGGCGGTACCACCGGCGGGTACGGCAGGCAGGACGAACCCAGTGTGTTTTATTCGCAGAGCGGAATAGGCGCCGCCCCTGTTATTTGCTATGAAACACTATGGGGTGAGTGGATCGGCCAGTCGGTACATAAAGGGGCTCAATTTATCGCCATTATTACCAACGACGGCTGGTGGGAAAATACATCCGGCAAGGACCAGCACCTGGATTATGCCAAATTGCGTGCGATAGAAACACGGCGCTGGGTTTGTCGCTCGGCCAATACGGGTATATCGGCTTTTATCAACCAGCGCGGCGATGTTGTACAGCAAACCAAATGGTGGACACGGACGGCTATTAAACAGGATATTAACCTAAGCTCGGACAAGACCTTTTATGTACTGCACGGGGATTACCTTGCCAGGGCGGGGAGTTTGCTGGCCGTTATTGGTGTATTTTGGATTGCCTTTTCCAAAATTAATGTATACAGGAAAAAGATCAGGAAAACGGCAGCCTGATAATTGAATTAGCACTATGAAAAAACTTGTTCTTCTTATCTGTCTATCTTCATTGGGTTTAATTACCGGTGCAAAGCCCGATCCGGTAAGATTCGGTAACGGTATAAACTTTACGGCCACTACTTTGGCGCAATCCATCCGAATGGCAAAAGAGCAAAAAAAGCTGATCTTTATAGATATATATGCTACGTGGTGCGCGCCGTGTACCATGCTGAAACTAAGAACTTTTTCCAGTAAAAAAGCTGGTGAGTTTTTTAATGCAAATTTTATCAGCTTGTCATTAAATGGCGAAGAGGGCGAAGGGCTTCAGCTGGTACGGGCCTACAAGTTAACCGCTTACCCGACAATGCTCATCCTGGACAGTACCGGCAAACCGGTCATTGTCACCATGGGTTATATGGACGCTAAAACGCTCATCCAGTTTGGTAAAGCAGGGATTGAAAAATCGGGACAGTAAGCCTATCGGCGACATAGCAGGATCCGTTATGTGTCCCTGCTTGTAATAATTAATTTTCGCGGCTCAGAATAAAATGAAGCAGGTCGTGTATGGGCTGGCGGATGATCTTACCCACTTTCACTTCGTTGCTTTCGCATAAGCGGATCAGTTCATCAGAAAACACATAGGCTATCGAGCCTACGAAGTTGCACTTATACTTATGATATTGGGGATAAGATTTGATGTTGGTGTCGATGAATTCGCTAAAGCCGCTCGCCAGCAGGTTCTGCCCGTATTGTGAATCACGTATCTTACTTATAAATTTTGTGAACGATGCGAGATAGAAGTTTCCGCCGGGCTTTTGATAGACGTTCTGGATGACGCTTTCCTTGGTTATCGGGTATTCGCTGCCGAATTGCCCCTGGATATCCTCCGGCATGTTGCCGTACAGATAATCGGTTACCAGGGCTTTGCCAAACCAGCTGCCCGAACCCTCATCGCCAAGGATATAGCCGAGACCATGCTTGCCCGAATGCACTTCCTCGCCATCAAAAAACGAAATGTTCGAACCGGTTCCCAGCACGCAGCACAGACCTTTTTCGTGGCCGCAGGTAGCAAAGGCGCTGCCTAAAAGGTCGCTGTCCACGCTGATATAAGCTTTCGGGAATAATTGGCTTAACGCATTTGAAACGATCTCGTGCCTGTCAGGACTTGAGCAACCGGCGCCGAAAAAATAGATCTCGGTAATATCCGACGCGTGTTTGATGAGCTCGGCCCCCTGATCCTGCAATATTTTCACCATTTCCTTTTCGGTGCGGAAATAGGGATTTAAACCTGCTGTTCTGAATTGTAAGGGTTCCTGCTTTGGTACTGCAAGCAACCAGTCTGTTTTGGATGAGCCGCTGTCAGCAACTAAGATCATGTATCAATTTCGTCGAGCGCTTTTTGAGTAAGCGGTTTGTGGATAAAATTGGTGATATACTTATTGTTAACCGATTTTTTCAGGTCGGTAGGATCAAGCGAGGATGAAAGCATGAATATCTTGATCGCTTTTTTGTTGTCGATGTCTATCTTATCATATTCCTGCAAAAACTCGAAACCGCCCATCAGCGGCATACGGATGTCTAAAAATATAACATCTGGAACTACTTTTCCGGAGCGAAGCGATTCGATAGCTTCGGAAGCTGACTGGCTTACAATAACGGTTTCGGCAAAGTTGCTGCTTTCCAAAATGCGGCGTGTGACAAAATTATCAATGTAATTGTCGTCGATCAGGAAGCAGGTTTTATAATGATTTGACATTCACTCCAAAAATAGGTTTTATAAAAATAAAAATGAACTTATTTTATTTATTGAATATCAATGCTGTTTGTTATTTGCTTAAGTGTTATTTCGGCTATTTTGGATTGATATTGTGCGGCAAAGAAAGTGGATTCGGCATCCAGGTAGTTGCGTTCGGCTTCGCGAATCTCAAGGGGTGTAATGTTGCCCAGTTTGTATTTATCCAGCGAAATCTCGAGGTTGCGTTTGGCAATGGATACGTTAGACTGCCCCAATTTGATCAGGTCGAGGCCGGAAAGATAGCTGATATAGAGATTGTTGATCTGTGCACGAACATTTAGCAGGGCCTGTTTACGGTTCAGCTCGGCGTTTTCGATACCCAGTTTTGCATTCTTTTCCAGGCGACTTTGATTAAAGCCGTTGAAAATGTTGATAGAGGCCGTAATACCATAGGTAAACCCATGTGTATTTTGCGCACGTGCAAATCCGGCCGGGTTGCTGCTATTGGTGTACGAATATCCGCCGTTGACCGCAACCTGCGGGTAGCGCCCTGCCTTAACCTGGCGCAGGTTGATCTCGGACAGGCGCTTATTGATCTGCGCTGCCAGAATGACCTGGTTCTGGTCCTCTGCTTTGGTCAATATCTCGCCAAGAGTCAGCTTTTCATCGACGATAATGGTATCGCTAACAGCAAATTGCGTTTGCAGGTCGCGTACCAGCAACTGGTTCATTTGAACCTTGGCGGCTTTAAACTGTTGCAACTGGTTAAGGTAATTGGCTGTATCGGTGTTCAGGTTTACCTGGGCATTCAACACATCAAGCTTTGAGGCCGTACCCACCTGGAACTTATCGTTAGCATAACGGTATTGCGTGCGTGATATTTCGATGGCTCCTTTCAAGGCTTTTAATTGCTGGTATTGATTGATAAGATTGTAGTAGGTCGCCATTACATCGCTCACTGTGGTCAGTACCGTATCGCGCAGCATAACCTGGCTCAACTGGTCGAACTGCTTTAACTGGTCGTAATTGGCGAACATACCAAAACCATTAAAAATGGTCCAATTAAGGTTTGGGCCGATGCTGAGGTTGTTGGTTTTGTTGTTGGTCAAAGTTTTCGGTCCGGCCGATGTGGTTTGATTAACATTTTGCACACTGTTCGACTGGGAAAAATTTCCTGTTACAGACGGCAGCATACCCGCAGCGCCGGGCGTAACGTTATTTTGAGCAACGGCCGAGTTATTCTTAGCGATTTGAATATGATAATTGTTTTTAAGCGCTATTTCGACAGCGTCTTTCAAAGTAAGCAGCGTATCCTGCGCCCGGCAATTCGCAATGATGAACACCAGGAAAAAAAACATACAGGCGGATTTTTTCAGATTCATATTGCTTAGTAGTCTTCAATTAATTTTGGTTCTGTAACTTTTTCTTCCTCTTCAGGCTCCGCATCGGGGTCGCGATGGGTTTTTGGCGCAAAGATGAGGTACATCATCGGTATAATATACAGCGTGAGCACCAGGGAGAACAGCATACCACCCATAATTACTATACCCAACGAAACCCGGCTTTTAGCGCCCGCACCCAAGGCAAAAGCGATAGGCACCGAGCCAAGTACAACTGCAAGGCTTGTCATTAAGATTGGACGTAAACGGGAAGTAGCTGCTTCAATTACCGCTTCATATTTCGGTAGCCCGTGCTCCATTCGCTGATTCGCGAACTCGACGATGAGGATGCCATTTTTGGTAACAAGCCCCACAAGTGTGATAATGCCGATCTCGCCGAATATATTCAATGTTTGGTTAAACAGCCACAGCGACAGGAGCGCGCCCGCTATTGCCAACGGCACAGTGAACATAACGATGAATGGATCGACAAAGCTTTCGAACTGGGCGGCGAGCACCAGGTAAATGAGCAATAACGCAAAAGCAAAAGCAAAAAATATGTTGGATGAACTTTCGGCCGCATCGCGTGAAGGGCCGCTTAGGGCAGTGCTGAATGTTTCATCAAGCATGCTTTTGGCAATCCTGTTCATTTCGACAATGCCATCACCTATCGTGTGACCCGGTGCAAGCCCGCACTGGATAGTAGCCGACTTATATCGGTTAAAATGATAGATAGCAGGAGGGGTTGCATCCTCTTCGATCTTCACCACATTATCCAGCTGTACCAAACGCCCCTTGTCGTTACGCACGTAAATACTTTTCAGGTCGATAGGCTGGTCGCGGTTCCCCCGGTCAACCTGGGCAATCACCTGGTATTGTTTGCCGTTGATCAAAAAGTAAGCGATACGCCCGGCGCTATAGTATAATTGCAGTGCCTGCGCAATATCTGAAACCGATACACCCAGGTCGCGGGCGCGGTCCCTGTCGGTAGTCACACGCAGTTCGGGTTTGGTAAACTTCAAATTCACATCGGTGCTCGAGAACACCGGGCTTTTGGAAACTTCGGCGAAAAAAGCGGGTAAGATCTTCCTGATCTTTTCAAAATTCTGATTCTGGATAACAAACTGGATAGGCAGTGAAGTACGTGCGCCGCTGCCGCCGCCGCTTATCGTTTGTTCCTGAACAACCAGCGCACGGGCATCCGGCGCGTGACTAAGTTTTTTGGTTAGCCAGTCGGCTATTTGCTGTTGCGACCGCTGCCGCTGGTCGGGGGGTACCAAGCCGATCCTGGCATACCCGTTGTTGGCAGATCCACCGCCACCGCTCCCCGGCGAAACGATCTCGAGGTCTACATTCTGTTCAGGTATCGAATCGAGCACCAGGTCAGAAAGTTTATCCATATACCGGCCCATATACTCGTAAGTGGCCCCTTCAGGACCTGTGACGGATACACGCAACAAGCTTCGGTCATCCAGCGGTGACAACTCTTGAGGCAGATCAAAATAGATGACGCCGGTTATTACCAGTGATATGCCCAGTATGACAAATGACACCCACTTTACCTTCATAAATTTGATGAGCGTCTCTTTATACGAACTGGTCATGTTAACAAAAAATGGCTCGGTTCTTTCGTAGAATTTTGATTTTTTAGCATTTTTCCGGATCAGCTTAACGTTAAGCATAGGCGTTAGCGACAGCGATACAAAAGCTGAAATCAAAACCGAGCCGGCTACAACCACGGCGAATTCGCGAAAAAGGCGCCCGGTGAAGCCCTGCAGGAATACGATGGGAAGGAATACGGCCGCAAGCGTTATCGAAGTGGAAATTACCGCGAAAAATATTTCAGCCGATCCCTCAAATGCCGCCTTCCTGACGGCCATGCCTGCTTCTACCTTTTTATAAATATTCTCCGTGACGACGATCCCGTCGTCGACAACAAGGCCGGTCGCCAACACGATACCAAGCAGTGTTAATATATTTATGGAAAATCCGAAAATATACATAATAAAAAATGCCCCGATCAATGATACAGGTATGTCTATAAGCGGGCGGAAAGCGATGAGCCAGTCGCGGAAGAACAAGTAAATAATGATGACCACAAGCACAAATGAAACCAATAGCGTTTCCTCTACCTCGCTTATGGATTGATTAATGAATTTGGTTTTATCAAGTGACACCTTGATGCTGATATCGGGTGGCAGGTCCTTTTTTATCTGCGCGAGCCTCACATAAAAATCTTTAGCTATCTGTACGTAATTAGCTCCGGGCTGCGGTACAAGCGCCAGGCCCACTTCGGGTACGCCGGAGTCCTTTAAGGACGTTTCTTCATTTGCCGAACCGAGAACCGCATAGCCGACATCGCTTAAATGGATCACCCGGTTGCTATCCGCGCGGATGATCAGGTTGTTAAATTCTTTCGCTGTGGTCAGTTTCCCTATTGCCCGTATAGCAACCTCGGTGTTGTTACCTTCAATTTTTCCTGCCGGGAGTTCGACATTCTCTTTATTCAAAGCGGTGGTAATATCCGTTGCTGTCAAACCCAGCGCCGAAAGCTTATTGGGATCGATCCACAGGCGCATGGCATATTGCCGCTGGCCGAATATGTTAATGGCGCTTACACCCGGTATGGTCTGCAACCCTTCCTGCAATACATTTTCAGCGTAATCGTCAACCTGCATAATATTGCGGGTATTGCTGCTCACGGTCAGGAACAAAATGTTATCGGCGCTTGCATCGGCCTTGGTAACCACCGGGGGGGCATCAATATCCTGCGGCAACTGGCGCTGGGCCTGTCCCACCTTATCTCTCACGTCGTTGGCAGCGGTCTCCAGGTCGGCATCCAGGTCAAATTCAACGGTGATCTGGCTGCTTCCTACTGAACTTGTAGAGGATATATTGCGGATACCGGGCACGCCATTGATGCTTTTTTCGAGCGGCTCGGTGATCTGCGATTCTATTACGTCAGCATTGGCGCCCGAATAGCTCGTGCTGACTGTGATGATAGGAGGATCGACCGATGGGAAGTCGCGAACCCCTAAGAAACTATATCCTATAATTCCAAATACCACGATAGTGATCGACATCACTGTAGCCAGTACCGGCCTTTTTATACTTACGGACGATAAACTCATAGGATGATCACTTTATAACTTTCATGATTTTCACCGGGACCTTAGGCCGCAGCTGGATAATGCCCGACACAATTACGCTGTCGCCCTGTTCAAGACCTTGTATTACCTGTATTTTAGTGTCGGTACGCAAATCGGTTTGTACAGGCTTTGCCAAAGCCTGCCCGTTGTGTGCCACGTAAACGATGCTGCTTTTCAGGTCGGGTATAATACATTGCGTTGGCACCATGATGGTTTTGGGTATCTGGTCGAGGGCCAGATTTATCTTGGCAAAGCCTCCTGCCCGCAGCATATCTTTAGGGTTCGGTGCTTCGGCACGTACCGTAACCGTTCTTGAAGTGAGATCGATAGCAGGCTCGATAGCGTACACCTTTGCCGCAAATTTTTCCCTCGAACTTTCAACCGTGAAATTGATCCTGCTGCCCACTTTTATCAGTTCCAGATACCTTTCAGGCACTGAAAAAGTGATCTTCGCCGGGTCGATATTTACAAGCGAGGCTATGGTTGCGCCGGGGACGAGGTAGCCGCCCGGGCTTACATTTCGGAGACCAATAGTGCCCGAAAAGGGGGCCCTGACCTCTGTTTTTGCTATCTGCGCTTTTATAACTTCGCCCTGTGCCGTCAGGGTTTGGAGCGAAGTAAGCGAAGTGTCGTATTCCTGTTTGCTGATGGCCTCTTTCTGCAAAAGAATGCTGTTGCGGTACTCGTTTTGTTTGGCAAGGGCCACCTGGTATTCGTTTTGCTTTAATGAAGCTACGAGGTCCTTATCATACACCTTTACAAGCAATTGTCCTTTCTGCACCCGGCTTCCTTCTTTAAAATATATGGCTATAATGTTTCCGGCTGCTTCACTCGTCAGGTTTACCTGTTCATTAGCATCAATGGTGCCGGTCACATCGATCGAGTTATTCAGGACGGTGTCTTTTACGATCATCACATCCACCGGAACCGGCCCGGTTTTCCGCTTGCCCTTTTTGCTGGCATTATTTGCCATAACCTCCTTACCCTTTGGACTATAAAATTTATTGTAGACCAGGTAGCCGATCAATAGTGCGAGTGCGATGTATATGTAATACCTGGTTTTCATACGGTTATATTGTGCGGTTGGGTTTGGATCGAATTCAGGTTCTGTTGCATTTGTAACAGAACATTGTAGAACACTGCCATATCATCTGCCGATATATTTTGTGTCATCGTGTTATTCATCTCTTCAAATGCGCCGACAATCTCCGGCACGGCCTCTTTGGCTTTTTCGGTTACCCGCAGCAAGTGTTCGCGCCTGTCGGCGGGGTTAACCTCGCGAAATACAAAACCATGTTCGGATAAATTGTCTATGATAGATACCATAGCCGATTTATCCTTCCCCAGCATGTCGGCAAGCGCGGTCTGCGTCAGTTTACCGTCGTGGTAACAGATGAGTGTCAACACATAATAGTATTGGTTTATATCAAGATGGTTAGTAACTTTTTCCAGTTCGCTCAGGTACAATTTGCCCAGGCGGATCAGTTTACGGGATATGGGTTCTACTATTTTCACGGTTTTCGATGCGGTGGTACGAAGTTAAATGGTTAGCATTTATAATAGTTTCATGTATCAACCATTTTACATCGGCGGTTAACGGCGAAATTTAAAATAGGCAGTTTAATTTTTTATTTTGGCTGCATGAAATTATCGACCCTTACACAATTCATTTGTTTAATACTTTTGTGCATGAATTCAACTACAGGCAAAGCAACAGGCTCTGTCAATATTTCCTATACCATAACATTTCCCGAGGCCCAGGCCCATTATGCTGATGTTGAAATGAACATCACCGGACTACAGCAAAAGACACTTATTTTGAAGATGCCCGTGTGGACTCCCGGATCGTACCTGGTACGCGAATATTCGAAAAATGTGGAGTCGTTTACAGCCGAGGTGAAGGGAAAAGCAGTAGCCGCGGAAAAGATACGCAAGAATGCCTGGCGCATCAATACCGAAAATGTTTCGGCAGTTAAGGTGCGTTACCGGGTTTATTCGTTCGAGCTATCCGTTCGCACCAGCTTTATTGATGCGGCACATGCTTTTTTGTCGAACGCCGGCATTTTTATTTACCCTGATGGCATGCTGCATCATCCGTCAACCATCCACATCGTTCCCTACAAAGGTTGGACTAAAGTTTCCACAAGCTTAGATAAAGTAAATGGTGATCCATTCACGCTCTACTCGCCCGATTATGATATTCTATTCGATTCCCCTATTGAAGTGGGCAACCAGGATGTTTTCGGGTTTAAAGTTGGCAATACTGAATACGAAGTGGCCATGTGCGGAGCGGGTAATTATGATAAAGACAAGCTCACACGGGATATGCCAAAGATCATCGAACATGAGGCGGCTATCTATGGCGAAAATCCTAATAAGCGTTATGTATTTATCGTTCATAACACATCGCGTGGCGGTGGCGGACTGGAGCATTTGAGTTCGACCGTATTGGGCGCCTCTCGGGAGAATTATGCCACCGAGCGCGGCTACCAGGGCTTCCTGAGCCTGGTGGCACATGAGCACTTTCATTTGTGGAACGTAAAACGCCTGCGGCCGATCGTGCTTGGTCCGTTTGATTACGATAACGAGAATTATACTACCGACCTTTGGATAGCCGAAGGCTTTACCGCGTATTACCAGGATATTATTATCCGCCGTACCAACCTATACCCGGTCGAAAATTACCTGGGTGTGCTTGCGGCGGATATCAACTATGTAGCCAACCAGCCCGGGAATAAGATACAAACACTTGCCGAAGCAAGCTACGATGCCTGGATAAAATACTATCGCCCGAATGAAAATTCGCCGAATACCAATATTTCCTATTACAACAAAGGCTCTATAATGGCACTGATGTTTGATTTGGAGATCATTAACGACACGAAGGGCAAATACAGCCTGGACGATGTGATGCATTATATGTACCACACCTATTACAAAACGTTAAAGCGCGGTTACACCGATAAAGAATTTAAACAGGGTGTAGAAAAATTCGCCGGAAAAAACCTGGACGAGTTTTACAGGAAATATGTTTATGGGCTGGAAGATATTGATTTCGACAAATACCTGGGTTACGCAGGTTATCACCTGACCGATGAATTTGCAGGCACCAACGAACCCAGCCTGGGCATTGTTACCCAAACACCCAACGGGCGGATATTTGTTTCGACTGTTATGCGGAACAGCTCGGCCTGGGTTGATGGTATAAATGTCGGCGACGAAATAGTGGCTGTAGATAGCGCTAAAGTTACTGACGTTAACGCGATACTGAACGGGAAAAAGGTTGGGGATAAGATCAATATCAGTGTTTTGCGCGATGGCCTGCCGCTTACTTTGCCGGTTACGCTGTTAAAACGGACACAGGTGAAGTACAAAATTGACAGTGTTGAACGACCCAGCGAACAGCAAATGCTGGTCAGGAAAAAGTGGCTGAGTATACAATAAATCGACTTGCCGATACACAGGAAAACCGCCTCAAAAGGGCGGTTTTCGCGTTTATTGTCAAAATTTTAAAACTTTTTGGTATAGAAAATGCTTTTAATAGCAATAAACGTTATTAAAAAACAACTACCATGAATTCAATATTGTATATCATAGCCATAATTCTCATCATCGGATGGGCATTGGGCGTATTCGTCTATTCAGTTACCGGATTGATACATATATTATTGGTGATCGCCATAATATCATTGATCCTTGGATTGATCAAGAGACCCACAGCAATTTAAAATAAACTTTCGGAGAAATCCTCCCCATTTACGGGGAGGATTTTTTATTTGGCCTTTTGTCCCAAAGAGAACCAATTTCCCGAGTCGTCCTTAAATAAGGCCTCGAAACCATAAAATTCCTGTTTTGGCGGTTTGGTAAACTCAACTCCTTTCGCTTTTAATTCCTCGTATGTGGCCAGCAGGTCGTTACATTCAAATACGCCAAAGCCGAATGTGCCTGCACTTACCAGCTTGCGCATAGCTTCCGCCGACTCTTTGGTGAACATCATCCCGGCGTCTATCGACATTAACGAAAGTTCCAGTTCGGGCTGTTCCGGCGGGCAAACGGTAAGCCAGCGCATGCCGGGGCCCATGGGTGCGTCGGTATGTACCTTAAATCCTAATTTATTTACGTAAAAATCATAAGCGCTGTCCTGGTCCAGGACAAAAATGCTGACGTGGTTTAACCGGGTTATCATGTGCAATTGTTTTAATGGTGAACCCAAATATCACCATTGGCTTATGATCGCACTTCTTCAAAATTGCTGTTTTGTGTCCAGCCCTTCATTTCAGCAAAGCAATTGGGTATGTGTTTTAACGGAGTAGTTTTGATCTCTTCTTTGATCTTTTGCTGCAACTGCTGGTACGCCGAAGGTGTTTGCCCGGTAAGGCGTTTGAACAGGCCGGTGAACGAACTGATACTGTCGAAACCGACCGTGTAACAAACCTCTGCAACAGACTTGCCTTCCTTCAGTAACAATTTTGATCTTTCTATCCTGACAAACGTGAGGTACTGGTGCGGCGTTTTCGCGTACGCGTTTTTGAACAGCCTGATGAAATGGAATTTCGAAAAGAACGCTTCATCCGCAATATGATCCAGGTCGATGTCACCGGCAAAGTTCTCGTCGATGAAAAGCTTGGCTTTCACAATGCGCCGGTAGAGGTATACTTTCGGATAGTTTTCGCCCTGCATACCCAAAGCTATAATAAATTATTCCGCCTTCAATAGCTCAAGACCCTTTTTCAGATCGGCTTTGGTTTTGGTGAGGTTTTTCCAGGGATCGTCCACCTTTTTTACCCTTTCGCGCATATTGTGAATGGTGAAGTTGGATAGTTTCAGGTCGTCGTTCACCTCGTGCCAGTGCAATGGCGCCGATACCGTGGCCCCGGGCTTTGGTCGCACGGAATAAGGGCAGGCAATGGTTTGCCCGCGCCGGTTCTGCAAAAAGTCGACATAAGTGCGATTTGGGCGTTTTGCCGGACTGCGCTCAATACTCGTAATATCAGGCAACTCATCATGTACCATACCGGCTACGTATTCTGCGAACATTTTGGTGAAATCGTAATCATACTTAGCGCCCACATAGCAGTAAATGTGCAGCCCTTTGGAGCCCGAGGTTTTGATGAAAACATCAAGCTTCATCCTGTCGAAAATTTCTTTGGTTTTTAGCGCCACCGCAACGGGCTCGGTAAAGGGCACATCATGCGGGTCTATATCGATCACCACAAAATCCGGATTCTCCGGCTTTTTGTAGGAACTGAGCCATGGATTGATCTCGATACAACCGATATTAGCCAAGTAAAGTAATGTTGCCTCGTCCTTGCCAATGATATAATTGATGTGTTTATCGTTACTTTCAGAATACAGGGGCTCAGTTTTTATCCATGATGGCATATGGGCGGAATCCGTATCCTTCTGAAAAAAACCGGGATCGGATATGCCATTAGGCTGGCGGCGCATGCTGATGGGTTTATCCTTAAGGTAGGGCACTATCCATCCGGCCATATCCCGGTAATAATGGATCAGATCACCTTTGGTTATACCTTCGTCTTTCCAGAAAACCTTGTTCAGGTGAGTCAGTTTCAGCTTCGCCTTGCCCAGCTTAATGATCTCCTCATCTGCCAGTTGTGTGTCCGGTGTTTCCATAACTACTTTTTCTTTTTCCTTATCCATACGCAGGCCTTTATAAACCGGCTGGCGCAAATGCCCGTCGGCGGTCCATTCGGCATACCAAACCTCACAGACTAATTTCGGCTTTATCCAGGTGACTTTTGTGCGTTGATGTACTTTTTCGTCAAAAGGTTTTTTGTCAGTTTCCAGCGGATGCATCTTGCCGTAAAGCTCTTTGATCGAAACATCATTAAAACCGGTACCGCAATTGCCGATATACCTGACGTGGCTGCCGTCGTTAATACCCAGCACCAGCGCCCCAAAATGTTTGCGCGAGCCGGTGGGAGCAGTGAATCCGCATATAATAGCCTCCTGCGAATTTTGGAGCTTAAATTTTAACCAGCGGTCCGTCCGTGTGCCGCTGTTGTAATAGCTGTAAGCATCCTTGCCAATAATACCTTCCCATCCCTCTTTCTGCGCTTTTTTGAACAGGTCTGATCCTTTGCCCTCGATATGATCGTTATAAATAATGCGTTTGCTTTTCAGAGATAATATAAGTGTCTTGAGTAAGCCTTTGCGTTTGATCAGTTCCAGTCCCCGCAGGTCGTGCCCGTTCAGCTTCAACAGATCGAAAACATAATATTTAATGGTTAATCCATCCGTATCGCCTTCATAATTCTGTATATGCTGAAACTTGCTTTGCCCTTTTTTGTCCTCTATTACCAGTTCGCCATCCAGTATGGCACTTTCTTCTATTACCTTCAGTTCGTCTAATATAGCCTGGTATTTATGGCTGAAGTCGATGCCATTACGGGATATTAATTTGGCGCCCTTGCCGGTGTAACCGAGGGCCCGGTAGCCGTCCAGTTTCTTTTCATATATCCAGTCGGCATTATCAAAAACTTTTGATTCCAGCTTCGCCATCATAGGCGTATATGCTTTTTCGCTTCGGGGCTTATCTTCAGCCCCGTCGCTTAGCTCAGGACTTTTTTTTTCTGCTGCCGGCTTTTTCACCCGCGGCAATTTTGTTGCCTTGCCGCTTTTGTTGTTCAGCATCTTTTTTATCTCATCGGGCACAAGGTCCTCGCTCGAATAATCCTTGTGAACGGCAAACTCATCGTTGTGCTTAATGAGCAGCCACGAGTTATCTTCCGCCCCGTGCAGTTTCACCAACGCAAATTCACCTTTCAGTTTTTCCCCATTCAGTTTGAATTTGAGGTTACCCGACTTAAGCCCGGCCCGCAAAGTTTTTACATCCGCTTCCCGGTCATCTGCCAGTGAAGTGTAAGTCCCTTTGTCCCATATTATCACCACGCCGGCACCATAGTTGCCATTGGGGATGATGCCTTCAAAATGCTGGTAGTCAATCGGGTGGTCCTCCACCATCATGGCAAGGCGCTTGTCGGCGGGGTTCATGGATGGCCCTTTGGGAACCGCCCAGCTTTTCAGCGTGCCATTCAGTTCGAGGCGGAAATCGTAATGCAAATGCGAGGCATGGTGCCGCTGCACCACAAAATTGAGCGTTTTGCCTTTTGCCTTGCCGCTTTTCGGCTCCGGCGTTTTCGAGAAAACCCGCTTCTTTACGTACTCCACTAAACTCATTTGTTACGCTCCTTTCTTGGCATTCAGGCTCTGCATTAACTGGTCATACAAGTCGTCGTTCTTGGTCTTATGAGGTTTCAGCTTCTTGATGGTAGGCCGTTTGCCTTTGGCTTTTGCATGGATGATCTTTAGTAACTCTTCGTGGTAATCATCCTTGAATTTGGATACGTCAAACTTTTCCTCGTATTGTTTGATCAGCGCAAGGCCCATATCCAGTTCTTTTTTGCTGACGCTTACACCGTCACTGATATTCAGGTCTTCCGTTCCTCTTAATTCCTGCCCGAAACGGATGCGTGTAACCACCATCACATGTTCCTGCGGATGCACGATACACAGGTTTTCGTTGTTCCTCAAAACAAAGCGCGCCAGCCCGGCCTTGCCCGATTTTTTTAATGCCTCCACCAGCAGGGCATAAGCCTTATTGTTTTTGGTTTCCGGTTCGGTGTAGTACGAGGTCTCGTAATACATGGGGTTAACCTCGGCGATGTTCACAAAGCTCTCTATCTCGATCACTTTGCTTTTTTCGGGTGCGGCATCCTCAAAATCGCGGTCTTCCAGTATCACGTAGTCGTCGTTCAGCTTATAACCCTTGACGATCTTTTCATAGGGGACTTCTTTATGTGTATTTTCATTCACCCGCATATAGCGGATATGTGCATGATCGCGGCTGTCCAGCATGTCCAGATCCAGTGCGCTGGTTTGCACGGCCGAATATAATTTTATAGGGATGCTCACCAAGCCGAAGCCTATCGAGCCTTTCCAGATCGATCTCATAATCAACGTAATTATTGTAATTACTATAACTATGGAAAAGGTGAAAGGGTTTTACGATAATCGTATAGAAGCAAAATCTTGCGTCTCTACGGTGATATGTTATTTTATATCGTATTTCTTCGCCACTTCCTGGTAAATGTCTACCAGGTGATTCGATTTACCATCGTGGTCAAATATTTGCTCCCAGGTGTTCAACGGTTCCCATATAAAAGTGCCTACTGATTTTCCGTTCGGCACATTAAAGGCAATGTCATTTACCTCCCACTTCAGTTGGGTGTATTCTGCCACGCAAACCTGTTGCGGGTAGCGTTTAGCCAGGTCGGCCATGTTATTTTTCAGATCGACAAGCGTGCCGTGCCATTTTGGATAGTACGACAGCCCGATCACATCAAAAGGAACTTTTCTCTCGGCCATGTTATCGAGGAAAAATCGCGATTCGGCGTTTTGGCCGCCCAGCGCTATATGCAGCATGATGATGGTTTTTGGCGCAACCTCCTTTACGCCGGTTATCCCGGCATAGATCAATTGCGCAAGGCTATCGAGGTTGCTTATCGATCCTTCGGGCCATATCATACCATGGTTTATTTCGTTGCCTACCTGCACCATATCCGGCGTAGTGCCCTGGTCCTTTAACTCCTGCATCACTTTTACCGTAAAGTCATGCACCGAGGTTTTCAGCGCGGTAAAATCTTCGCCCTCCCATGCAGCGGGTTTAAACTGTTTGCCAGGGTCGGCCCAGGTATCGCTGTAGTGAAAATCGAGCAGGAATTTCATCCCGGCCGCTTTCACCCGTTTGGCCATTGCTTTGGTATGCTCCAGGTCGCAAAAACCCTTTCCGGGCGAGTAGCCTTTCGGCACCGCCGGGTCATTGAATATCCGCAGCCTGATATAATTGAAACCGTGGTCCTTCAATATCCCGATGGCGTCTTTCGGTACACCCTTATCTGAAAATTTTATCCCCCGGCTTTCCAGTTCGGGCAAAAAGGAAATATCGGCGCCTAATATCCTGTCCTTCACAAACCTGGGTTTATATTTGGCGTTTGTAACCGCGTGCGGGACACCGGGCCAAACAGCCTGTATATCAGTCGAGCCGGTCCACAGACTATCTGCTTTTGCTTCAAATTTTATTGCCCCTCTGTTGATAGTGGTTTGCAGTATCACATCGCATTTGCCATGATATACCTGCGCCCGCCAGGTGCCGTTCACTGGTGAATAGATGGAATTTTCGCCGCTGCGGATGTTTAGGATCTTGCCGCCTTTCCCGCTCACTACAAAAGTCACCAGGTTATCGGCTGTTTCAACGGTTTTACCCTGGTTATCGATGATGTTAACCGCAATAAGGGCAGTGTCTTTTCCGTCGGCCTTCATCGTGGTTTTATAGGGAGTTATCTGGACTTCAAAGGGCTGTCCCGGTGAGCCCTTTCTTCTACCTTGTGCATTTGTGCCTGAAAACGAAAAAATCAATAGAGACGTGATAAGTGCGGGTAAGAAGAACTTCCTGAACATAGCCTTAACAATTGGTTTGATAAAGATATATAATAAATTGTAAAACTGACAATTATTAGTTAGGGGAAAATATAGGAATGGCCGCACTGTTCAAATTATGGTTAACACACTTTTTATTTAAATATCTGATAATGATTTAGTTAACTTAAAAATAGTCCAAATTGTGTTAACCATGTTAACCCTGTTCTGCTGATTTATATCTGATTTTTTACAAGGGTCAGGATGGTTTTCGGGGCGACAGCCTGAACCATTTGACCAGTTGCCAGGCTATCTCGGCAGTAAGCAGTGTGCATACGGCAAAAATGGCTGGTTTAATACCCCCTTCGTCAGATACAAGGGCGCCGGTAAGCGCGACTACATAAATCCCTACCGGGAATATGGTTGCCAGGGAAAGGCCGGCAATATTCAAAGGCACGCGGAAAGGCCGGTGCGTTGACGGTTCTTTTATACGTAACCTGATAAGGGTTACGTATTCTAAAAAGAGCCCGGCCCCATAAACAGTTACATCAATTATCAGGAGTTCGGCAAAACTCCACAACACCATCAGGCTGACAACCAGCGAGCATACAATGATGGAAATATAGGGCGTGTTGAATTTTGGATGAAGCCTGTTGAACCAGCCTGGCAGCAGGTTATCGTCTGACATTACTTTGGGCACCCTTGATACCGATAGTAAAACGGCCGCATAAATGCCTAAAGTACTGGCCATACCACCGGCAGCGATCAATACCCCCAGCCAATTACCCCCGATGAGGGTGCCCAGGGCAGGAAAACCATCGTTTTCGAGCGTGGCATAATTTATATGCGATTGCTGAGCCGCCATGATGGTAAAAAAATACACCACCAGCACCAGTATAAAAGCGACAAATACGGAAACAAGATATGACCTCACGGGTTTTTCCACTTCTTCGGCATAGGTAGTTACGTTATCCCAACCCAGGCAGTTCCACATTACGGTGTACAAAGCCATCGCCATAGAGGGGAAACCTATACCTTTTACAGAAGGCGAAGGCAGGGTAACCCCACCGGTATGGTGGTAAAAAAATAAAATAATAAGAATGAGGAAGGGCGTAAGGACGATCACACTTAATATAAGCGAAACACGGCCCACAGGCACAATGCCCAAAATATTTAGTCCGGCGGAAGCCCAGATAACAAACAGGCACACCGGTATCTTATAGTGTGCAAGTTCAGGAAAGAAAAACGACGCGTACGTTACAAAGAGCACGGGGTATATTGCAAGGTCGATAAAAGTGTAAAGCCAGGTCCACCATCCTTCAAAAAACCCCCAGCGTGTACCAAGGGCGTACTTAACCCATTTATAATATCCGCCTTCAACAGGCATCATGCTGTTCAATTCAAGCACAGTAAAAATAGCGGGTACATCCCATAACATGGGCGTTATCATCAATACCAATAGGGCAGCATGCTCGCCGGCATAACCTAATAGCGGCTCCAGCCCATACGGACCTCCGGATACGGTAAAGAATATTACCGCTATCAGTTGGAGCGGCCGTATCTTTTTTATGGCAGACGATGAGGGCATAACGGACTAAAAA
The DNA here is from genome assembly GCF_007971025.1 of Mucilaginibacter ginsenosidivorans. NCBI lineage: Bacteria > Pseudomonadati > Bacteroidota > Sphingobacteriia > Sphingobacteriales > Sphingobacteriaceae > Mucilaginibacter > Mucilaginibacter ginsenosidivorans. The sequence continues at coordinate 1,382,647 of NZ_CP042436.1, forward strand.
TATTGTTTTTGTAATTTATATTTGGCTAAAATCGACCGTAATGAAAAAAATCGCCATAACTGTAATCGCCGTACTTTGTATTTGGGGATCTTCCGTTGCTCAAGCAAAACCAGCACGCTTCCGTGTTACTGCTCTTTACGAGAATGGCGGCCATCATATCGAATATTCCAAAGCGGCAAAAGTTTGGCTGAATAAACTGGCCGCCGACAGCAATTTCAGTATCGACTACATACAAAACACCGACAAGATAAATGACGAATTTTTGAGCCATTACCAGCTATTTATCCAGCTCGATTATCCACCTTACGCCTGGAAGCCGGAGGCGGTTGCCGCGTTTGAAAAATATATTGACGAAGGTAAGGGCGGGTGGATAGGCTTTCACCATGCATCGTTACTCGGTGAGTTTGACGGCTACCCGATGTGGGAATGGTTCCACCGGTTTATGGGCGATATCCGTTGGAAAGGCTATATAGCCACCTTTGTGCAGGGGCAGGTAAATGTTGAGGACAGGCAGCACCCGGTTATGAAAGGTGTGCCGGCTTCGTTCCTTATAAAAAAGGAGGAGTTTTACACTTACGATAAAAGCCCGCGTCCGAATGTGCATGTGATAGCCAGTGTGGACGAAAATACCTATTCGCCCAATTCAGATGTCAAAATGGGCGACCATCCTGTTATATGGACCAACCAGCATGTGAAAGCCCGCAACGTTTATATATTTATGGGGCATTCGCCGATCCTTTTTGAGAATGACGCCTATAAAAAGATATTCTCGAAGGCTATATTCTGGGCGTCCGGCGTAAGCCGGTAAGGGCGCATTGAACATTTCTGAATAACAGAAATTTTAATCGGCATTTCATCTTTTGCTATATTGCGCCCCTGAAAAACAGATCATTATTATTGAATTCAATATGACAAAAGAAGAGATATTCGGCTATACTCCCGACCCACAATACAACAAGGCAGTTGCTTACTTCAGCATGGAATTTGCCATCGACCAGGCGTTGAAAATATACAGCGGCGGCCTTGGTTTCCTGGCCGGCTCACACATGCGCAGCGCGTACGAATTAAAGCAGAATGTTATCGGCATCGGCATGCTCTGGAAATATGGATATTACGACCAGTTTCGAGATCTGAATGCCGAAATGAAACCAATGTTTGTTGAAAAAGGATATTCTTTCCTTAAAGACACGGGCATTATGTTCACCGTACCGGTGCACGATTCGCCGGTGCACGTCAGGGCCTACCTGCTGCAACCGTCAACGTTTGGCTCGGCGCCGATTTTTTTGCTGACAACAAACCTGAACGAGAACGACGAACAATCGCGCTCGATCAGCTATAAATTGTACGACTCAAACGAGGCGACACGCATCGCGCAGTCGATTATACTTGGTATAGGCGGCGCCATGCTGATCGATAAGCTTGGATTGAATATTGATGTGTACCACATGAACGAGGGACACTCCCTTCCCTTGAATTTTTATCTGTACTCCAAATATCAAAACCTGGCGGAAGTAAAAAAGAGGGTGATATTCACCACGCATACGCCCGAAGCTGCCGGCAACGAGGAGCACAGGTACGCGCTGCTGAAAGAGATGTCATTTTTTTACCACTTGCAGGACCATGAGGTAAAACACATCTTAAACCTCGAGGGCGATTCGCTTAACTATACTGTCGCCGCGTTGAAATTTGCAAAAAAAGCCAACGGCGTTTCCAAAATGCACGCCGAGGTGGCCCGCGAGATGTGGAAAGGTAATCCGGGCATTTGCGATATTGTTGACATCACCAATGCACAGAACAAAACCTACTGGAAGGATGATGAGCTCGAAAAGGCATTGGCAAACAATGATGATAAGGCCATAGTGGCCCGGAAAAAGGAAATGAAGCGCCAACTATTTAAAGTTGTTGCCGACCAATGCGGGAAGATATTTGACGAAAATGTACTTACCATAGTGTGGGCAAGGCGTTTTGCCGGCTACAAAAGAGCCGATCTGATGATGCGCGATTGGGACAGGTTCATCAAGCTGGTGTTTAATGCCGATTATCCTGTGCAGGTGATATGGGCGGGCAAACCATACCCGGAAGATTATGGGGCAATAGAGCAATTTAACCAGATCATACGCCGTGCCAGGCCTTTAGCCAACTGCGCGGTATTGACAGGCTATGAACTGGCGCTTTCGGCCCTTGCAAAAAAGGGCTCGGATGTTTGGTTAAACAATCCGCGCATGTATCGCGAGGCATCTGGTACCAGCGGTATGACGGCTGCCTTTAACGGCAGCATCAATCTTTCATTACCGGATGGCTGGGTACCGGAATTTGCCAAAGACAGGAAGAACAGTTTTGTCATAACACCTGCGGATAATAACCTTTCGAACGACGAGAAAGATCATAGGGAAGCAGAAAGTTTGATGGATACGCTGGAAAACACGATACTACCCATGTACTATAAAGACCAGAAAAAATGGTTATCTATTATAAAAACGGCAGCTGCTGATGTTGCGCCGGCATTTGACTCGGGCCGGATGGCGGATGAATATTACAAGGTAATGTATAACGTATAAAACAAAAATGCCCTCGTACCGGAGGGCGTTTTTGTTTTATATTATGGATGCGGCGGCGGTGCCGGCGGCCTTGGTGGAGGCGGCGGTAATTTTATATGCAATCTATGAATATGAGGTTTGCGTATGTGCAGCCTTGGGTGTTTGGGATGACGGGGCGGCCTTGGCGGCGGTGGAGGAGCGTGCCTGGGCGGGGGCGGTAGTTGTGCAAAACCAGTCACACACCAGAGACACGAGATGATCAGCGCTGTTAGAAAAATTCGAACGATCTTCATAAAAACTCAGGTTTTGATAATCAAATTCAACGGTAAAGCTACCAATTTGTTTAAGTAATTGCTTATTGCTTTGTTTTATTACATTTGAAATGAAGCTTAACTAAACAAAAAGCCATTTTATGATATTTGGTGTAGGGATAGATATGGTTGAAGTAGAACGTATCGCAACCAGCATAAGCAGGGAAGCGGGGTTCAGGGAGCTGGTATTTTCGGGAAGCGAAATCATTTATTGCGAATCAAAAAAGTGCAGGTTCGAACATTATGCCGCCCGTTTCGCCGCCAAGGAGGCTTTTTTTAAGGCTTTAGGTACTGGTTGGGCTGACGGTACGGCATTCAGCGAAGTAGAGGTAACCAATGCAGAAGATGGTAAGCCCGAAATAAAATTATTGAGACAAACGTTGGAAACCGTGAGCAAAATGGGCGTACTAAAATTTTCAGTTTCATTAACCCACACCAGAACAATGGCGTCGGCTATTGTTATTATTGAAAAGTGAATGACAACTACACAGGAAAAAGATCAGCATATAACTATAACAGCCGCACAGGAGAAGAAACTAAGGGAATTGGTGCAATATGTTTCGGTCAATTCGCCTTTCTACCGGGAGTTGTTTGCCAGGTATAATATCGATGTCGCCAGCATTAATACGCTTGATGATCTTAACAAGATCCCCACAACCGAAAAGGACGATATACAGAAAAGGAATAATGATTTTTTATGTGTACCGGCAGAAAAGATAGTTGAATATACTTCAACATCAGGTACCCTGGGCGGGCCTGTAAGCATTGCGCTGACCGATAAGGACCTCGACCGGCTGGCCTATAACGAGTATAATTCGTTCCTGTGTGCCGATGGATCTAAGGATGACATTTATCAACTGATGCTGACGCTGGACAGGCAGTTTATGGCGGGCATTGCCTATTATTCGGGTATCCGAAAGATTGGGGCCGGTATAATCAGGCTTGGCCCCGGTGTGCCGGCTTTGCAGTGGGAGACGATCAAAAGGCTTAAACCGACCGCGATAGTTGCCGTACCGTCGTTCATTTTGAAGCTGATCAGTTTCGCCAAAGAAAATAACATCGACGTTAACAGCTCGTCGGTTAAAAAAGCCATTTGTATAGGTGAGAATATCCGTAACAACGATTTTTCACTTAACATGCTCGGCAAAAAGATAACAGAAGCATGGGATATTCATTTGTACTCCACCTATGCCTCAACCGAAATGCAGACTGCCTTTACCGAATGCAGCGAAGGCAGGGGCGGACATTGCCAGCCGGAGCTTGTTATCGTAGAGTTGCTGGATGAAAACAACAAACAGGTTGAACCTGGCACACCCGGTGAGGTTACTATTACCACCCTCGGTGTTGAAGGTATGCCCCTGCTGCGTTATAAAACCGGCGACATCTGCATGTATTTTGATGAGCCATGCGCCTGTGGCAGAACAACTTTACGCCTGTCTCCGCTGATGGGGCGTAAAAAGCAGATGATCAAATTCAAGGGGACGACCTTATATCCGCCCGCATTGTTCGATCTGCTAACCGAGCGCGAGGAAATACTGGATTTTGTAGTTGAAGTTTACTCCAATGATATCGGCCTCGACCAGGTGTCACTGTATCTTGTCCCGGCAGACAACAGCGAAGAATGCGACCACCGCATACGGGCGTACCTGCAGGCAAGGTTACGGGTTAGTCCGCATATTAAATATGTGACGCCGGAAGAGATACACAAAATCCAATTTAACGAGGCGAACCGCAAGGCGATAAAATTCATTGACAGGCGGTGATCTGAAGGGCCGCATAAGTGTTAAGGAAGCAGGGTTAACATGGTTAACACATTTTCAGGTATTTTAAACATAAATAATTGATTATCAATAAATTAAATAAAAAGCGTGTTAACCATAAAGTGTCATGCCTGCTCCGGTTGAATTATATCCGCTTATCCCGCAACTCCAATGGAGCCGGCTATTTATACCGGAATTGCCTTGTGATGCCTCATGTTGACCGCTCTTACATTAAGCAGGATTTTTCCGGCAGATTTCCGGCTTATTCCGACTTTCGCACTTATTTCCTACTTTAGCCAATTATTTAAAACCTCATAAAAACATTATTTTTTGCCCATGATACAAATTGGACAAAGCACGCTTTCCCTCGAAGATTTTGCTGAGCTGGTAATTAAACATAAGGAAGTTGCTTTGGATAAGGCCGCTATGGATAAGGTGAAGGCCAATTTTGAATTCCTGAAAAAATTTTCGTCCAACAAGCTCATTTATGGTATCAATACCGGTTTCGGGCCAATGGCGCAATATAAGGTTAGCGAGGAAAATATCCTGCAGCTTCAATATAATTTGATCCGCAGCCATTCATCCGGCAGCGGCAAACTGATGCCGCCGCAATTGTCGAGAGCATTGATGGTGGCCCGTTTGAACAGCTTTATGCAGGCTTATTCGGGTGTTCACAGCGAAGTGATCGAACTATTGCAGGCGATGATCAATCACGACATTTGCCCCTGCATTTACGAGCACGGAGGCGTGGGCGCCAGCGGCGATCTGGTACAGTTGGCACATTTGGGCCTTGTGCTGATCGGCGAAGGCGAGGTCCAGTTTGAGGGTGGTGTTTACCCAACCATCGAAATATTCAACCGCTTTAACATCAAGCCGCTTTCCATTCATATCCGCGAGGGTTTGGCTATCATAAACGGCACTTCGGCCATGACGGGTATCGGGCTGATCAACATAATCCAGGCTAAAAAATTACTGAACTGGGCGGTTTTATTTTCGGCCATGATAAACGAAGTGGTGCAGGCATTTGACGATCACTATTCACACGAATTGAACATCGTTAAGCACCACAAAGGTCAGAACGCTGTGGCCACTACCATGCGGGAGATATTGAAGGACAGTAAAATGATACGCGACCGTTCGGAGCATTTGTATAATCCGGATAACCTCGACCAGGAAGTATTTGAAGATAAGGTGCAGGAATATTATTCGCTGCGCTGTGTTACCCAGGTTTTGGGCCCGATATACGATACCATTGCACAGGCCGAAAATGTATTGGTGAACGAGCTGAACTCGGTGAACGATAACCCGGTTATCGATCATGTGAATCATAATATTTTCCACGGCGGTAATTTCCATGGCGACTATGTATCGCTCGAAATGGATAAGCTGAAAATAGCCATCACCAAACTATCTATGCTTTGCGAACGGCAGCTCAATTACCTGCTGAATAATAAGCTGAATCAAAAACTGCCTCCATTTGTGAACCTTGGCGTATTGGGATTCAATTTCGGTATGCAGGGCATGCAGTTTACGGCTACCTCTACAGTAGCGGAAAATCAGACGATGTCGTTCCCGATGTATGTGCACAGCATACCCAACAACAATGATAACCAGGATATCGTGAGCATGGGCTGCAACGCCGCGCTGATGACCAAACGTGTTATCGATAATTCGTTCGAAGTGCTGGCTATTCACCTGGTAACCATCCTCCAGGCAATTGACTATATCGAATGCCACGACAGGCTGGCATCGGTTTCCATGTCGCTGTACGACCGTGTTCGCCCGATATTCCCGAAATTTGTCGAGGATAAGGCCCCTTATAAAAACATGGCATTGGTAAAAGACTTCCTGGAAAATTCGGATAACATCATCGCTGTAAAATGAAATGTGCATTAGTTACCGGCGGCTCAAGGGGCATTGGCAGGGCCATTTGCCTGCAATTGGCTGCCAAAGGCTATTATGTGCTGATCAATTATAAAAGCAACCGCGAAGAAGCCGAAAACACCCTTTCGCAGATCAGCGGCAAGGGGGAAATATTGCAATTTGATGTGGCGGACAGGGAGCAGATCCAACAGGTATTGGGTGGCTGGATAGCCGCCAATGAAAATAAACCAATAGAAGTGCTGGTAAACAACGCAGGCATCCGCGACGATAGCCTGATGGCCTGGATGGGCGAAGAACAATGGGATAAGGTACTCAAAACCAATCTCGATAGTTTTTTCTTTGTAACCCGTATCGTATTGAGCGGCATGCTTGCCAGCAAATACGGGCGCATCATCAATATTGTATCTCTTTCGGGTATCAAAGGTTTGGCCGGGCAAACCAATTATTCGGCTGCCAAGGCAGGCGTTATCGGCGCTACCAAAGCTCTGGCGCAGGAAGTGGCACGCCAGGGCATCACCGTAAATGCGCTAGCCCCGGGTTTCATCAAAACTGATATGACCGAAGGACTGGATGAAAAAGAATTGAAAGCTATTATACCGGCCAAACGCTTCGGTTTGCCCGAAGAGGTGGCACATGCCGCGGCATTTTTTGCATCGCCGGAAGCCTCCTATATAACCGGGCAGGTATTGTCAATCAACGGCGGCTTATATACCTGATATGACACTGCCGGCTGAAGATATAATCCCTTTAATTCCGCAAAAACCTCCGTTTGTAATGGTGGGCAGGTTGATGAGCAGCGATGAAAATTTGACGCGAAGCAGCTTTGTTATTCCGGAAAATAACGTTTTTGTAAAGAAAGGGCTTTTCCAGGAGGCGGGCCTGATGGAGAACATTGCCCAAACTGCCGCCTTGCGCGCAGGTTACATAGCACAATCGGAAAATAAGCCGGTTGCTGTGGGCTATATTGGCGCGGTAAGTAAATTTGAAGTGTTTGATCTGCCCAAAACTGGTGATGAGATCGTGACAGAAATCAGCGTTCAAAACCAGGTGTTTGATATCGCCGTACTTTCCGGAAAGGTTTGGCTGGGCGAAAATTTGATGGCCCAATGCGAAATGAAAGTGTTCAGCAAAAATGAATAAGCAATGAGCGGGAAGGACGTATTTGTAATTGCTGATAATGTTTTTACGCCTTTGGGTAAAACCACCATGGAGAACTTCGACCTTCTTAAGCAAAATATTTCTGCAGTAAAACGGCAAGGCGACAAGTCGCAGCCGTGCTACGCCGCTTTATTTGACCAGGACGAGGTACTCCTTAACGAATGGGATTACACCAAATTTGAACAGTTGCTTATTCGTTCTGTCAGCGATGCACTCGGTCAGGCCGGGATAGATGCAACGGGTGAAAAAACAATATTGATCATTTCGTCCACCAAAGGGAATATCAGCCTTTTGGAAACGGAAGAGAATGGCCCCGGCTTACAGGAACGTATCGCCTTATCAACTTCGGCTGCACTGGTGGCAAAATATTTCGGTTTTGTCAATCAACCTGTTATTATATCCAATGCATGCGTGTCGGGTGTCATAGCCATTATCACCGCCATGCGGTTATTGCGCACAGGGCAATATGAGACCGCCGTAGTTGTGGGCGCCGATGTGATCTCTGAATTTGTATTGTCCGGTTTCCGGTCGTTCCAGGCTTTAAGTCCGCAGGTATGCCGCCCCTTTGACAGGTCGCGGGATGGTTTGAATTTAGGTGAAGGCGCCGGAACCATCATGCTTTCGTCCGGTAAAAAATATACTGGTCATATTAAAGTAATGGGCGGTGGCGTCAGCAATGATGCAAATCATATCTCCGGCCCATCGCGTACGGGGCAGGAACTGGCCTATGCCATTAACAGGTCGTTAACCGATGCCGGGCTGACCGCCGATGATATTGATTTCATTTCGGCACATGGCACAGCTACCGTTTACAATGATGAAATGGAGGCAAATGCTATTGGCCTGGCTGGTTTACGAAATGTGCCCCTGAATAGCCTGAAAGGTTACTATGGGCATACTTTGGGTGCAGCGGGGCTGATCGAATCGATCATTTCCATCCGGTCGATGAAAGCGGGCCCGTTCCTGCCAACTCCTGGTTTTACTGAATTGGGTGTTACGCAGCCGGTCAACGTTTGTGCGTCGCCATTGGATATTTCGGCCAAAAACATACTCAAAACCGCATCCGGTTTCGGCGGTTGTAATGCTGCCGTGGTTTTTGGTAAATAATCGATTATTTTTGCGGCTAAGGTAAAGAACACATTGTCGTCGACGGGATATATAACAAGCAGCTGTATCATCAGCAATGGTACTGTATTCAAAAACGGTGAAAGCCTTTTTGAAAGCACAGAGTCCGATATATCCGCTTTTTTGCTTTTAGTTTACCAGTACTTCCGGTTTAATTATCCCAGGTTTTATAAGATGGATAATTTGAGCAAACTGGGCTGGCTGGCTTCTGAAATTTTACTGAAGGATTTTAAGAAGGAGAACTATGCTGCTGAAGAAATTGGTTTGGTAGTGGCCAACAGGAACTCGAGCCTGGATGATGATATAAAATACTGGGAGTCGGCTAAGGAAGTAGCAAGCCCCTCGTTATTTGTATATACCTTGCCCAATATTGTGATAGGCGAAATATGTATCCGCAATAACTTTAAAGGCGAACATGCCTTTTATATACAGCAGGAGTTTGATGCCGGTTTTATAGCGAAGCAGGTAAATTACCTGCTGGATGAGGATATTTTGCAGGCCTGTATTTGCGGTTGGGTTGATGTTTTGGGTGAGGATTATAAAGCGGTTTTATATTTGGTGGAAAAAGATGCAGACGGATCCACCATCGGTTTTTCTGCAGAAAATATGAATATTATTTTTAACAAACTGTAGAGACGCAAAATATTGCGTCTCTAAAAATAAAGATATAGGGGCACGATATTTCGTGTCTCCAAAAATGTAGCGATGCAAAACAGAGACGCAAAATATTGCGTCTCTACGATAGAAAATATGGGCTCACAGGTTTACATAGCAGGTTTAGGGGTTATTTCAGCAATCGGGAATAACGTGGCGGATCATTTGGCCGCCTTTGAGAGAGAGGAGGCCGGTATGGGCGATATTACCCTATTAAACACCGTTCATAAAGGGGAATTGCCGGTTGCAGAGGTGAAGCTTACCGATGCTGAGTTGGTAGCCATGACCGGCCTGACAACCCACAACAGCCGCACCACCTTGCTGAGCCTGGTAGCGGCAAAAGAGGCGCTTGAGGATGCTGGTATACCCGGTTTAAATTCATTTCGTGTAGGCTTTGTTTCGGCCAACACCGTCGGCGGGATGGATAAGAGCGAAGATTTCTTCGTTAAATTCCTGGCAGACAATAATAAGGGGAAGCTGCGCAATGTGTTCGACCATGAATGTGGTAGTATGACCGAGATCGTAGCTGACCAACTGGGTATCCGCGATTTTATGACCACGATAAGCACGGCATGTTCATCGTCTGCAAATGCGATCTTTTATGGGGCAAGATTAGTTAAAAATGATATAGTTGATGTGGTAATAGCCGGCGGTGCCGACGCGCTGACGAGGTTCACCCTAAACGGTTTCAATACGCTGATGATACTGGATAAGCAATTTTGCAAGCCCTTTGATGAGCACCGCGAAGGATTGAACTTAGGAGAGGGCGCGGGTTACCTGGTATTGGTTTCGGATAAGGTTAAAAAAACCTTAAACAAAGAGCCGTACTGCGTACTCAGCGGCTATGCCAACAGCAACGACGCCTATCATCAAACGGCCTCGTCGCCCGATGGTACGGGATCGTACCTGGCCATGAAGGGGGCCCTTGCCAAAGCCGGCCTGCAACCCGCGGATATTGATTATATCAACCTGCACGGTACCGGCACGCCTAACAATGATAGCGCCGAAGGAACGGCTATCAAACGGGTATTCGACCCGCATTACCCGCCCATGAGTTCGACCAAATCCTACACCGGGCATACCCTGGGTGCAAGCGGCGGCATCGAGGCGGTATTTTCGGTACTGGCTATCAAACATGGTATTATTTATCCCAACCTTCGTTTCGAGACACAAATGAGCGAACTGCCTTTTGCCCCGGAAACAGAATTTTTGAGCGGCCAAAATATCGAAAACGTTATGTCCAACTCATTCGGGTTTGGCGGCAATTGTACATCGTTAATATTTTCGCAGGCGTAATATGAAAGTTTTTATCCGTTCAGCTGCCGCCATATCTGCCCAGGACACTTTTCGCAATGAAGGGTTTCTCGACCAGCCCGTGGAATACACCGGCACACGCCTGCCGGTGATAGAGCCGGATTATAAAGAATACATCGATCCCAAACTGATACGGCGCATGAGCCATGTTATCAAAAGGGGTGTTGCCGCCGCAAAGCAGTGTTTGAATGAAGCTAATATCGAAATGCCGGGGGCTGTCATCACCGGAACGGCCTTTGGTTGCATGGAAGATACCATTACATTTTTAACGCGGATAGTGGAAGGGGACGAGGAAATGCTGCCGCCAACGGCATTCATCCAGTCAACCCATAACACCGTTGCTGCACAAATAGCCCTGATGCTGAAATGCCATGAATACAACAATACTTTTGTGCATAAGGGCATCTCGTTTGAAAGCGCGCTGACCGATGCCGTGATGTTGTTAAACGAAGGGGATACCGATACAGTACTCGCAGGCGGCACGGAAGAAATGGTAGAGACAAGTTTTAAGGTACTTACCCGTTTGGGGCTTTACAAGCGGCACCCGGTCTCTAATCTCAACTTATTTGATGAAGATTCGAAAGGTACGATAGGCAGTGAAGGCGCTGCGTTTTTCCTGCTGACCGCTGAGCCTTCGGATGAAAATATGGCTGAACTTGTCGCTGTCCGCACACTATATAAACCCGATGACCTGCAGAAAGCTATCAATTCATTTGTTTCCGCCAACGGGCTGCGCCTGGATGACATCGACCTGCTGATCACAGGGAAAAACGGGGATATACGGAACGATTCTGTTTATAAAGATCTGCAAAACGATCTGTTTAAAAATATCCCGGCCGGTAATTACAAACACCTTTGCGGCGAATACCCGGTATCGGCCTCGTTTGCATTGTGGCTGGCGGCGAATATTTTGAAGAAGGGGATGGTGCCTCCGGTGGTTTCAGAGAAAAAGGCCAATGATCAGCCTCCTAAAAAAATACTTATATATAATCATTATCAAAACAAGTATCATTCGCTGATGCTGGTTTCCGCTGTTTAAATTTAAGCTATGCCCGTCAATAACAACGATCTTTTCCATGTCCTCAGGATCGACAAACTGGACGGTATGATCGTCGCTAAACTGGGTATCGATCGCGATAGCGAAATATTAAAGGGGCACTTTCCCGGGCACCCTGTGGTACCCGGAGCCTGTATGCTGCAGGTAGTAAAAGATGTTTTGGAAGATTCGTTGGGAACCACGCTCAGGTTAAAAAAAGCGGATCACCTGAAATTTATGTCGCTGGTAGACCCCACGGAACGTGAAACGGTGCAGCTGGAGATTGTCTATCGCGATGCCGGCCAGGAGGAGACTTTCGTTACAGCCAAAGTATCCGCCGACGAAAATATATGTTTTAAACTGCAATGCACTTTCGTGAAAATATAACTATCTTACTTTATATCAAAAAGTTAACCTTATATTAACGTCGTAAACCTGGATAATAATGAAACGGTGCCTTATGCTTGTGTGTATTGCCATAATGGCCGTGGCCGTGTCGTGCCAAAAAAAATCGATTAAACCGAAGCCTGACCCCAAACCCCTTGTTTACCATACAGATGGTGAAGTAAAAAAATTGTACGGCAACGATCCCAATGGCATTAACATGGTTATTGTGGGCGATGCTTTCATCAAAGACGACCTGGACACCGGCGGGTATTACGACCAGCAGGTTAAAATGCTGGTGGATTATTTTTTTAGCGTAGCGCCCTATAAGCAAAATAAAGAGCACTTCAATGTTTACGTGGTTTATGCCGAATCAAAAAAGCGGGGCGCGTCGCAGGGTTTCAATGCTGATGATACAACCAGGAAACTGAAATCTTATTTCTCGACGGATGTTACCAGGCTGCTCCAGGTAGGGGATTACGCTACCTGCTATCAATATGTTCAGGATGCTGTCCCCCTTTACGCCGCGAATATGATGGTGGTATTGGTTAACGATAAGGCCTACGGTGGTTCGGGCGGAGACGTAGCCGTAATATCGACCAACGAGCTTTCAAAATACATTATGATCCACGAGATCGGCCACTCGTTCGGCGGCCTGGCCGATGAGTACGCCGACAGCCAGGAGGCCGCTCTTACAACAGCCTCAGATGCCCAATTTTTTCCGAATACCGATACGACCAATGACCCCGCGAAGATCAAATGGATGCAGTATTTCCCGGTACATGCCTATAAGGGTATAGTTGGCGCTTACCAGGGCGGGTATTACCGGGCCACCGGCGTGTACCGTCCCGAGCTTTACAGTGTGATGTTCGACCTTGGTCACCCCAATTATAACGCCCCCAGCAGGGAAGCCATAACCCGCCAGATAGATGCCATCCTGAATATCCCTTTTGATTTCAACGCATTTCTGAATACGGACAGCGCATCTGCAAAGGCTACCACTTTGGGGATAGGTACCATCCGCCCGCCAATGCATGATTTCATCGGTATGAAAAACCGGGTAATATTGATGAAGAAGAATAAAAAACAATAAAACAGCAGGCTGCCGGTAAAAAAGTGACAGCGATCATTATCCGTCATGATCATGGCTATTGCAGTGATGAGCGAAATTAAGTTGCTTTATGCTATTAAACCGGCCAAAATGCACCCGATTGTTACCGTCACTTTTAACCCTGCCATCGATAAAAGCACGACTATCCCTTTATTGATACCTGAGAAGAAGATGTATTGCTCGGCGCCTGCCTACGAACCGGGCGGCGGGGTATCAACGTAGCGCGGGCGGTAAAAAAACTTGGGGGCGATGCAATAGCCGTTTATATGGCCGGGGGGCATTCGGGTAAAAAATTCAATCAATTATTGGCAGACGAATCGGTGCCTTCTTTAGTCACTGAGATCAAAGAAAATACACGCGAAAACCTGGTTGTCTCTGAAACCGGGACAAATCGCCAGTACCGTTTTGTGATGCCGGGGCCAACAATAAGCAAATCAGAATGGATGGATTGCCTGGATAGTATTGATAAGTTGCCAGGTGCACGTTTCATTGTCGCAAGCGGAAGTTTACCTGCCGGGATACCTGTCGATATTTTTTCAAGATTAGCTGCAATAGCCCGCCGGAAAGATGCAAAACTGGTCATTGATACTTCGGGCAAGCCGCTGGAAGACGCGCTCAAGGCAGGCGCCTATTTGATAAAACCCAGTGCAAAGGAATTGGCGGCCCTGGTAAAGCGGCAAAACATGGAAATACAAGACGTTATTAATGCAGCAAAAGAAGTGATCGGTATGGGCGGATGCGAAGTGATGGTAGTTTCCATGGGCGGCGACGGCGCAATACTTGTAACCCGTGACCTGGTGTTGAAGGCAAAGCCACCCGCTGTCGATGTAAAGGGAACCGTCGGGGCGGGCGACAGCATGGTAGCAGGACTTGTACTTAGCCTTGAGCGAAACAGTTCATTGGAGGAAGCGCTTCAATACGGCGTAGCCTGCGGTACGGCTGCAACCATGAATCCCGGCACCGGTTTATGCGATCGCAACGATGTTGACAGGTTATTCAAAATAATAAAACAAGGTCGGTGATGCCGGTCACGGGTGGCAACATTCTTTACTGTATTTCGGATAACAACCTGTATTATTTTTCCTTGCCATATTCGAGCGGCATCAGGTCGGCTATCTGCTCCCATGCCATATATCCTTCGAATAGCAAACCACCCGGATTACTAAAGTTCCCGTTGCCATCAATACTAACACTTGTGTCTACAAGATTTACCATGGAAAACTGACCATTGGGTACTTTACCACCTGTAGGTCTGTCGAGTTTATACCCGGTATTACTGAACTCGTACGACTCACGCTCGTTAGTATACACCACAAACAGGCAATCCTTATATTTCAATGTCTTAAAATATTTGTCGGTTACTGTTAATAACGAATCGAACAATACGGGGTGAAGGTCAAACCGGAGAGGCTTTTCGCGATCGTAAGGCACACCCGGCGGTGGTTTATTAATCACCTTATATACCTCGAATCCTTCTTTTAGCACCCGGTCATCATAGATAGCTTTCATAAAGTGGGTTACAGAGCCTTTGTAGGCAATTTCCCTGTTCTTATTCCAATATTTAAGTTGTTTATCCGATTTTGGCGTTAGCTCTGCGAATGACGGAGAGCCCTGGTATTCAAGAATATGGGTATTGTAATTATATTCAAAGTTCTTAAGCAGGTAATTTATTTTATAACCAAGCGCCGTATTCTCGATCACGATGAAATCTTCGGCAGTTGCAGAAAGGGTATTAAGTCGTTTGCTGAACCGGAAATGCAGTACTTTGGGGTTTAATATTTTACATTCAGTTGCATTAGGTGTAGTGGCTAAAAACTTTCTTTTAAATTCAGCGAAATGATCATCCCAATTCGGATCAAAGGTGATCGTCACTTCATTCAATGCATTTATTTTCTGCTTCAGGATGACATCGACAGTAACGGATGCGGTTTTAAGAGCAACCGGGATCGACTCAGCGGTAAACCCTATCATTTTTGCAACCAGCACATACGACCCTGGCGAGATATTGTTCAGGTGAAACAGGCCTTCTCCATCGCATACCGTTATAATTTTAGTACCTGTTAGAAATACGGTTGCGCCGGGCAACGTTTGTCCCTTTTCATCTTTTACGGTACCATTTATACTGTAATTTTCCTGGGCGCGCAAAGGGGCAACGTATCCGGCCGTGAAAAATAATATGAAAGTTATGGCAAGTTTAAGCTTCGATAGGGCCATAGTATGTCGGTATTTCCAAAGGTTCTTTAAAAATAGGCCAAAAAAACCTGAAAACAAACAGCTATAGCTTAACAGCGTTAACAATGCCGGAAGATTGCATAAAAGCGCCAGCCGGTACTGCTCTAAACCGACTATTTTCCGTGCTGCTGAATATATTCAGCCATGGTATTTACGTCAACCAGCACCTTACGCCCTTCTTTAGGGTCTTGTATGGTAATGCCGTACTCGCGTTTTAGCAGCACGATCAGTTCAAGCGAATCGATCGAATCCAGCCCAAGCCCGTCGCCAAATAGCGGCTCGTCGTCCTTAATATCGGCAGGGGTCAGGTCGGTCAGGTTTAAAAATAATATGATCTGGCTTTTCAGCTTTTCTTTTAGTTCGGTAATTTCCATCGGGTAATAATAATGTTTTTAACAATGATGCACGAATCCTGTTTAAATCTTTTGATCACGAAATCGGGTCATATTAAATTTTTTCTTTTCAGCCCCCAAAACGCCACCAACTGGAGTACAACTATGATAGCCACAAGCGGCACAAGGTAACCAATTACATTAACCAGCCTGCCATTCTCCAAAAACAGGCCGTAATAAGCTTCGAGGCACCAGTGCATCGGCGAAAAGTTGGCTATCGCTTTCAGCGAGGTGTCCATAGAAAATGTAGGTACCATAAGCCCGCCGATGGCCGCCAGTATAACGATGGATATGGCCCCAAAACCGTTATTTTGCTGGTGAGTTTCCGAAAATACACCCACACAAATAGCGTAGCTAACGGCACACCAGCCTGTTAATATCGTTACTACAAATAACCCCAAAATATCATGGGTCAAATTGAGCGCAGGTAAATTTATCAAAGGGAATAACCATATACCCAGCGAGAATATTACAGCGGCTTGCACAAGGGTAACAACAATATATACGATCTGTTTGGAGGCCATGCCGACCAGGTAGCTTGTGGGCAAAGTTTTAAGCCGGATAAAACTACCGCTCACCTTCTCCCTCACCACGCTGCCGCCCAGCGACATAATGATAAAGAACATGGCAAAGATGGTCCAGGCCGGAACGTTGTGCTGCGCCGCATTTGGCGGTTTAAGCGAGCCGCTGATCGAAATGGGTACGTCGTTGATACCTGCTTTGCTGTTCAGCATTTCCCCCTCGAGTTTGGCAGGAAGGGGTTTTTCATTAATGGAGAAATATAAGGTTCGTAAAGTTTGCCGGCTTTCCACTAGTTGCAGGGCGCTTTGTAAGGCTCCTTTTACCGATAGGCGGATCGACTCCTGCAGAACCGGGTTATAGTACAGCTTTAATGGCTCCGGGTCGCCAGGGTCCTTTTGCGCCGGATCGGCCTGCAGGCCAAAACTGGTAAGCGCTTTGCCGGCAGTGGTCCTTGACTTGGCCATAACTTTTTGGGTGAAATCCGCCGGGATGATAATGCTCATCAGCGCATCATTCTTCTTCATCGAATCAGCTATCGCCTTCTCGTCCTGGTTTTTTGGCAGGCCGGATACACTGAACATGCCCACTTTTTTTATCGCTTCAACCAGTTGTTTTGACGATGTTCCGGTATCGCGGTTGCATATCAAAACCGGCAGTTTATTTTTATTGATGAGCTGGAAAGTGCTGTTCTGGATATCGGTGATAACAACCACGAGTACAATGGGCATCACGAACATCAGCGCCAGCCCTACGCCATCGCGGAGGAGTACACGGAGATCCTTTAGTACAGCGGCCCAAAGTTTAAACATCATTGCGGTATTCTTTGCCGGTAAGTTCAAGAAATAAACCTTCCAAACTGTCCTTGCTATGTTCTTTTAGTAATTCGGTCAGGGTATTTTGGGCGATGATCTCGCCGCTGTCGATCAGCGCCACTTCTTCGCACAAACCTTCAGCTTCGCTCAATTGATGCGAAGTGTAAATAAGCGTGGTCCCGTTTTTATTCAGTTCGAGCAGGTAATTGATAATGGCATGCCGTGTTTGCACATCGACACCGACGGTAGGTTCATCCAGTATCAGTACAGACGGATCATGAATAACCCCGATGGCCAGGTTTACCCTGCGCTTCATCCCGCCCGAAAATTTATCCACCTGTTTATTCCGGACGTTTTCCAGCCCGAGGATATGCAGCAATTCATCCGTGCGGGTTTTTATCTGGCGGCGGTTCAGGCCGGCCCAGGCGCCAAAAAATTCCAGGTTTTCCACCGGGCTCATTTCCTGGTAAAAAGAAAAGTCCTGCGGAACAAAGCCGAACAACGCATTTACCTTATTGCTGTGCCGGCTTACATCGTGGCCCAGCAGTTCAACGGTGCCCTGGTTGGCCGACAATAGCCCTGTCATCAGGCTCAGTAAAGTGGTCTTCCCGGCACCGTTCGGCCCGAATAAACCAAAACGCTCACCTTTTTTTACTTTCAGGTTCAGCCCCGAAAAGGTAACGCCATCATTGCCGGGATAATGAAAGCCCAGGTTACTGATTTTTATGGCCAATTCGTTATTTACCATTTTATATTTTTCAAAGCCAAAAAGGCACTCTTTTCCAGGTCGGCAATTTCAAGCAGGTAGTCGCCCATCTGGTCAAAATCCTGCTGGCTGCCCAACCGTCCCTTGTATATACCTGCAGCATGTACGGCTGCCGTGCGCCAAAGGTCGCCCGATTGGGTGAAAATTCTTGAAATTTCAAGCAGTTCGTCCTTGTGGGTATAGGCGTGTGCTTCCTGTAAAAAGGCCGCATAAATATAGCGAAAACCACCGCCGCCGGTGCCAATTTCTTCCTGCATCCGTACCAGCTGCGCCAGGTACGAGCCGGCTTTCTGCACACCCAGTTTGTCGCGCCAATTCCTGATCTTTCCCGCAAGGTATTTGATGCCTTTAACGCCCGCAAAAGGCCCCGGAATACTAAGCATCATAAAGGTGTTCCGTTTTATTCCTTTAATGATCGCTTTCTGTATTTGGTCGTCGGTAATATCCGATTTACTTTCCGCATAATAAAGCTGCCCCCTTGGCGCAAGGGTGCCCCTGGCAAATCTTACGCGTTCCAGTTCGTAGCTCGTTAGCTGGGTTGGCGTCTCCATCACCGGGTCGCTGATGAGGTAATTATCATCCTCCTTGCCAAAAACAATAAGGTTATGGGCATTAAAATGAAAG
This sequence comes from Mucilaginibacter ginsenosidivorans, assembly GCF_007971025.1. NCBI lineage: Bacteria > Pseudomonadati > Bacteroidota > Sphingobacteriia > Sphingobacteriales > Sphingobacteriaceae > Mucilaginibacter > Mucilaginibacter ginsenosidivorans. Next base: position 1,401,269 of record NZ_CP042436.1, read on the forward strand.
CGGTATTCGCGCGGAAAATAAGAAAGGTAGTAAACCCCCACCTGGCAGCCAACCGGCCTGCCCTCATCAAGGCACTGTTTTAAGGCGGCTTCAGCTTTTTCTTTTGAACCGAATTTTTTCCGTACAACCGGTATCCCTAAAGCCTGGCAGGTCTTTTTAAATATCAATCCCGGGAATGTACGGAAAGCTATGGCCGGCCCATTATTGATCTTGATAAACGGCAGGTAAGTGAAAAATAACCCGGCGCCAATGCCAAAGGCCAGCGGCTCGGTTATTTTATCTCCTGATATTTTGCGCAATAAGCTGCTGGTAACACCGGATTCGCAATGTGCCGACTGGCGGTGTTCAAAATCAAGCTTCATGCACGGTCATTGTTTTTAGCTCATCAACCTTTACGTTAAAGGCGTCGGCATATTTTTGTAGTTTTTTTTCTGATAAGCGTTTGAATACTTCTGGCTTTAAATGCCGTTTTATCTGCCATTTCCAATACCCGGTATAGCCGGCTAATATGCCAATGCCCATCAAACGATATTCCATAAAAAATAATAGCGGACTGGCCGCGCCATTCAAAACCTGTTGCCGGGCTTTGGCTATGCGTTCTTCCACCTCCTTCCAGGCCACGTTCAGCGCTTCGTTCTTTACGTCCCAGCCATTGCTTAACTCGGTGGTATATTTCCCCGAACTGTCTGTAGCATAGCAAACCTCTTTGGTGATCTTCCCGAGGGCACCCATATCCTGCGGCACATTTTCCTTCTTCATGATGACACGATTAAGGGATTATTTGGATCGAAAAAGTCATGAACCGTTCCATTTAACTAATAACAAGTTAACAAACCGTCAGCATCGCATACATATACGAAAAGCGCGCGCTTTCCGGAACGAGTAACAACAGACGGTCGCCTTTTTTAAGTTTACCGCTGTGGAACAGTTCGTCGATCATCAGGTACACCGAGGCTGCGCCTACGTTGCCCACGGTATAGAGGTTGATGAACCATTTTTCGTACGGGATGCCGCCGCCGTAAAATTCTACCAGGTCGTATATCTTGCTTTTAAAAAAATCGCTGGATATGTGCGGCAGAAAGTAATCGATATCCCCTGCAGTCAGCCCTTTTTTATCGAATATCTCCTTTATCTTTTTACCGCCCAGGTGAACTATGTTATCGCTTAGTAAAGTAATATCCTGCTTTACACTGAAGATGGACTTATTCATGATCTCTTCCGGCGTATAATCCATAAAGCCTTTCAGCGAACCATCTTCCATCTTCTCACCGCCCATATACATACAGGTATCCATAACGTTGGCATAGGAAGCACCCTCTATCCAGTCTACACGCAGGCTTAAGCCATCAGGGTTTGGCTTATCAGACATCAAAAATGCCGAGGCCCCGTCTGACAGCATCCATCTTAAAAAATCTTTTTGAAATGCGATGAAAGGATTGTCTTCCATTTCTTTCAGTTTCTGTGCTTCCTCTTCAAAAACATCTGAAACCAGGAGCCCTGAAAACCGCTCGGAACCTGTAGCAATGGCATTCTTTACCTCGCCTGCTTTAATGGCCAGGTACGCAAATTTAAGCGCGTGCATGCCAGCGCAGCAAACCCCCGCCGGCGATACTACTTCGATCGACTCAAACTCAGGCAGCCAGCCGTGTGCCATTACACCATGGCTCGGCATTACCTGGTCGGGTGATGAAGTTCCGCATGAAAGCAGTTCGATCTCTTTTATCTTTTCGGGATCATTTTTAAACAGCTCCTTCACCGCCAGTGCCGTCATTTCGGCGTTGGTGTGGGTCGATTTGCCATTTTTATCCAGTGCATAATAGCGGTTGATAATGCCATTATTGCGTAATACTATCTTTTTTGATTTGGAGGGCCGGCCATCGATATAGCCGAGGTATTCCTCCATCTCGTCATTTGAAACGGGGTTATTAGGAAAAAATTTAGAGGTGGAGTTTATATAAACTTGGTTCACAGACATATTACTAACTTACTTGTAAATAGTTTTTTGTTTTAGCTTTAATTCTTTTTTGGGAAAAAGGTTTTATAAAAATTGCATCTAAGGTAAGAAGAATGGGCGCGCCAACGAACAACGCAACATAAAGATAATACTTAAATGCCATGAGCCAGAAGTGCCGGCGCTGTTTGCGTTCAATTAATCCTACCCATTTGGTATAAGTTGGTACAGCAGTGGTTTCCAGCAACATCAGCGGGTATTTTACCCTTACAGCATTTTGTTTCAGCAGTTCGTCCTGCATTCCTTCCCAGTCGTTCGTCATCAAATGCTTAGAAACGGTTTGCCCGTAAACTTTAGTATTGGCGATATCCTCGGGCGATACGCCCGGTTTTGGGAATATGCCCAGGTACCTGTCTTTTTTACCCCCGAGCATCCAATGAAAGATGGTGAAAAAGCTAATGGCATTGGGATGTTTATCCACCAGCGCGATATTACCAACCAGGCTGGCCCCGGCATCTTTCAATTTCTGGCGAACACGTTCGTAAGCATTGAGCCACATATTGCGTGCCTCGCTGATGGTGATAACCGGGGTGCCTTCCAGGATATTTTTTATGGCAGGGTTATTCAATATTGAATTTGACGGTATGCTTGGCCAAAGAAACCAGGGCTGATAACCAAGGATGACAAGGTCGTAGCGCTTTTCTTCCAGGTTAAATGGCTCTAATTCCGCCGGTACTTCCTGCACGCAATCAGGCATTACAGAATAAAAACGTTGCCCTGTCCAGGGGAATGGGTAATCGGATACTAATTTCACCTGCACTTTTTCGACATGATCGCCGGCCGCGGCGAGCGGCGCCGTAAAGTTATCAATGATGTCACGCATTTGCCCTGACTGCGTGTAGTAAATGGCCAAAACCTTTTTATTCATTCGGCGGCAAAATTAGAAATCTTCCTTGTGCAACACTTTGGAATTTGAACAATAATCCAAAATAGCATGCTGCACGGCAGGCGACAGGCTTTTGAAGTTTTTGATAACGAATGCCTTGTCCTTTTCAATATCCGACCGGTACTTTACTATTCTTGGTGCGTGCTCCTCTATCGTCAGGCGCAAAAAATGAAACTCGGTATGGTCGGGGTCAGCCATCAACGCTGTTTCAAGTTTGATACGCCCCTCTTTAAACGACTTAAGCTTATCCTTGTTTTTTTTCAGCAGGTCGGCTTTTTTCATCAGCAAAGCGCCGGTATAGCCATCCCGCTCTTTTTCGGGAGCGGCAGAAAGGTCCCGGATCTCGTTATCTATCGCGTCTATGTCACCTGATTTCATAACGGCATAAAACGCGGCCTTGTCGAATTTTTGTTGCAGCGGCCGGCCAATAACGATGCCCGCAGTCAGCAATATCAGCCCTGTAAAAAATATGATCCTTCTCATTGTAGTTGTACCAAACATAGTAAATATTCGATGGCCCCGCAACAGTCCGGCGACCGCATAGTTGTGAGAATATCTGATATTTATACCTTAAAACTAATTTACTTTTGTTTACTTTGAGGCTGCAATTTTTTCTGTTTTAGGAATAAATTGCTTTTTTTAATACCCCTTGTTAAGACAGGCTAAGGTTATAAAAGTTTAAAAGATCGAAAGTTGGATACAAACACGCAGTTTTCAGGTTTGTGGGCTGTTATTTTGGGGGGATCGGGCGGTTTTGGATTTGCTTCGGTTGAAAAACTGGTCCGCCACGGTATGAATATCGCTGTGCTTTACCGCGAAACATCTGTTGGCGAAAAACCTTTGCTTGAGAAATTCTCAAAAATGGCAGCCGAAAACGGCGTTACTATCCTGCCTTTTAATGTAAATGCGTTAACCGCCGAAGGGCGCGCATCGGTCATTCAAAAATTGACCGCTGAAAACGGCATAGCAAAACACGGCGTAAAGCTGCTGCTGCACTCCATAGCGCGCGGTAATTTAAAACCTTTAGCAGGTAATGATGTTCTGACTACCGACGATATCCAGTTTACAACTTATGCCATGTCGAACAGCTTGCTTGACTGGACAAGGGATATCCTGGATGCTGATCTTTTTCATGAAGACGCCCGTGTTATCGGGCTTACGAGCGAAGGCGCCCACAAGTACTGGGAGGGTTATGCCGCGGTGTCGCTGGCTAAATCATCGCTGGAGAGCCTGGCTAAATATATGGCGGTGGAGTTTGCACCGATGGGGTTGAAAACAAATATCATCCAGGCGGGAATTACCCCGACGGCATCATTAAAAATGATACCCGGGAGCGAAAAATTGATAGCCATAGGCAACGAACGCAACCCCATGGGGCGTATTACACAGCCCGGCGATGTGGCGAATGTTATTTACCTGCTTTGTACCGGCGAGGCTTTCTGGATAAACGGGGCGTTAATTCACGTAGACGGCGGCGAACATTGCCGATAGGTGATGTGCAGATTTTAAATGTGCAGATATGCAGATTAATTATATATAGGAAAAACTATTTCACCAACTTGCAGGGTACATTTGCACATCTGTAATTTGCACATCCGCACATTAAACTGAACTTATGAATAATCACATACTAAGCCACTTGCCTTATAAATCATCTTTCCGCTTTGTGGATCACATTTCGGAACTGAGCGAGGATGGTGTGATAGGCGAATACACACTAAAGGAAGATGCCTTTTTTTACGAGGATCATTTTGAAGGCAATCCCGTGACGCCAGGGGTTATCATCACCGAAATAATGGCGCAGATAGGCCTGGTGGTGCTGGGGATATTTTTGCTGTTAAAGGAAAGCGATTTCAATTTCGGGGACGATGTAGCAGCATTTCCGCTGCTGACATCAACCGAAGTGTCCTTTCATAAAATGGTTCTGCCAGGGCAAAAAGTAAAGGTCACATCGGAAAAAGAGTATTTCCGCTTTGGTAAACTGAAATGCTATGTTGAAATGCATGATAGTTCAGGCGACCTGGTTGCTAAGGGGATGTTTTCGGGAATAGTCAAAAAAGTCGATCTGAAAAATGGCTAAACGCGTAGTGATCACAGGTATGGGGGTTGTTTCGCCCAATGGTATTGGCATTCCTGCTTTTTTAAATGCAATTCAGAAGGGTATATCGGGTATCCGTTTTGTGCCAAAGTACGAGGACCTGCATATGAGCTGCCATGTAGCCGGCATCCCCGAATTTGAATGGGATAACCTTAAAACTTACATATCTGAGGTCAGCTTTCACGGGCTGAAAGGTACCAATATAGCATATGGAATTACTGCCGCCCTTGATGCATGGGCCGACGCCGGGCTACCTTATGATACTGATGAGCCTCGCTGGGAAACGGGTTGCGTTTTCGGTAACAGTGCGCCCGATTCGGAAGCGACCAAGAATGTCATCAACAAGGTTGATAACCGGGAAGTGAAAAAATTAGGTTCGCGCGTGGTGGAACAAACCATGAACAGCGGTGTTACCTCCTTTATATCAGGGAGATTAGGTTTGGGGAACAGGGTGGTAACCAATTCGACAGCATGCGCGACGGGCACACAGGCTATTTTGATGGGCTATGAATATATTCAAAGCGGTTTGGCAAAGCGGATGCTGGTAGGCAGCGGCGAATATATCGATTCATATATTTTCGGAACTTTCGATTCCATGCGGGTGCTTTCGCGTAAGTTTAACGATCAGCCCGAACGCGCGTCGCGGCCAATGAGCGCATCCTACGGCGGGTTTGTACCGGGTTCGGGCGCCGCTGCGTTTGTGCTTGAGGACCTTGACTTTGCGCTGGCCCGTGGCGCACGCATATATGCAGAAGTTTTGGGTGGATGCGCCAATTCGGGCGGGCAGCGCGGCGGTGGCACCATGACGGCGCCTAACCCTGCAGGGGTGACACGCTGTATAAGCGAGGCGATGGAAAATTCAGGCATTAAACCTGGCGACATCGACCTGGTAAGCGGTCATCTTACAGCGACAATGGCCGATAAATACGAGATACAAAGCTGGGCGCAGGCCCTGGGAAGAAGCGGAAAGAATTTCCCGCTCACCAATTCGGTTAAGTCAATGATAGGGCATTGTTTAAGCGCAGCCGGCTCGATAGAGTCTGTGGCATGCGTATTGCAGATTGTGCATGGATTTGTGCATCCAAATATTAACTTAGAGGACCCAAACCCCGAGATACTCAGCATAGTAGACACGGAATGTTTGCCCACAAGCATGATAAAGAAAGAAATTAATATAATTGCAAAAGCAAACTTTGGCTTCGGTGATGTCAATTGTTGCCTGATATTTTCAAAATTCAAAAATTAAATGACCAGGGAAGAGATTTTAAATGAGCTTAAAAAGGTTATCGCGCCATACACAACTAATAAGGAGATGCTGGACGGCATCAATGACCAAACGGACCTGATAAGAGATTTAAAGATCAATTCAGCCAATTTGGTGGATATTATTATTGACGCGGAAGCTAAGTACAATATCGAGATCGATTACGATTCGGCCGATAAAATGATCAATGTGGGCAGCTGCATTGATGTGATATACGATAAACTCGATCAAAAGTAATGGGCGGCACCGGCTGCGATATTGTGGCTTTAAACGCTATCAATGTTAACCGCAGCCGGCAATCAAGGTTTTATTCGAAGATCATTGTCGATAGTGAAAAGAGCTTTTATGACAAAGCTCTTTCTGTTGTAATGCCGCTTGAGCATTTCGTCTGGCTTGCCTGGTCGGTAAAGGAATCGGTTTACAAATTCCTGCAGCGGCACGACCCCGAACTCGTTTTTTCACCCTCGAAGATCATTCTTCAGCAGCTAAATGTTCCGGAAAAGGCAGGGTTACTTGCTGAATTAGAAGGGCTCGGATTCGACAACGATGCTGTATACTCCGGACTGGCTGAATTTGGTCAGAAGGGATTTTACTCCAGGTCGGTTATCGATGATAACTTTATTTTCACAGCGGTGAATGATAGCAATGACTTCAGCCGTCTATATTGGGGTATCAGGCGCATCGGTTCTTCCGAAACAGATGCACAATCAGCAGAAGTAAGGAAATTCATTCTTGACAAACTGAACCGGTTATTCCCCGGCGAAGAGCTACGTATCGAAAAAAGCGCGCACGGTTCCCCGCTTCTTTTAAGCGGCGATAAAGAACTGCCTGTTACCATTTCCTTCGCCCATCACCACCGTTGGGTTGCTTACTCTTTTGTGCTGAACAACTAACGACCTGGTACAAGCAAAACAGCGTCCGCCTCTATCTTGTCTGCAGGATGAATAGTGGAGATTTTTATACTCACCGCTTTACCTGCCTTCAATTGATATTCGCCGAGGGATGTCCATTCGCCGCTGGTTTGACCTTCTATTTCCGTATCTGCCGGATTTATGGTGAGATTTTTCACAACGCTGCCCGTCGAAATATTTACGCTAAAAGGCGTTTTATTTCCGGAGGATGAATAGGTATATATCTTATACGCACCGGACTTTGTTACCGGGTGACTGTACTTTACAGTTTTAATGGATGAGCCGGTTGTATCGCTGATCAAAACAGTCGGGCCGTAGCCGCCGTGGCCTACGGTCCACTTTCCATTAGTTTTAACATGCTTCGAATCGTTATCGTCTAACAGGATATCAGGTGTACGGCCATCGGCTAATGGATTTTCCCGCAAGGATTTCCGGATATCCGTTACATTTACTTTTTGTACGGTAGTATGATGGTCGATGGCGTAAACGGCTGCCTGGGCCGCGCTTTGGCTCAGTACCATAAAAACGGGCTCCATGCGGATGGAACCGTAAGCGATATGGCTGGCCGACAGGCACACCGGCACCAAAAGGTTAGTAACATTGGTTGGGGTAATAGCACGGTAAGAAATTGGATAGGGTCCGAAACCACCCACCTGCACATCACCTTCATTCTTCACCATTCCGTTGGTTACAATTCGTTCGGCATTGTGCGAATCCATGGTATAGGCTGCCATGGCAATGCCGTCGTTCACGGTGATTTTGCCTTCGCAGTTGGCTTGCATCATCACATACCGGCCTATCATGCGCCGGGCCTCACGGACGTATATTTGCGACGTCCAATTGCCATTATCGGTATACTCGTCTTTCGGGTAACCCCATTGCAGCATTTGTCGGCGGATGTTCTCCGGCACACGCTGGTCGTGCCCTAAAAAATAAAAAAGCCCCTGCGTGTAGTTTTTGTGCAGCTGGATGATCTTCTCCCTCGTCGCCTCATCGCCATCCGGGTAATCGTAATTAACGCCGATCATATCCGTCGAGAACGCCCCGTTGTTGTTGATATCCGTCTTGTGGTTCGGCATCATGCTGATGTACATGGGCAAACTGGTCGGCGCCTTATAGTGGATCATCCGCAGGTAAAGTTCATAGTGGGTGGAATCATAATCTGCCGGGCGTGTTATAGGGATGCTATTAGCCGGATCATTGCTCAGGCAAACGCGAACGTTATAAGTTTGCACCCGGTGGTCGCCGGTACCATTGGGTTTTAAGGTATCGCTGCTAATGCCCCAAAGCAGGCCGCTTTTCGGGTCACCCAAAACTTTATAAGGGTCAACGCCATCGGCAAACTGGTGCTTGTCGCGCAGTTCGACACCATCATACGTCTCATTGTATTGGCTGTTGGCCTCGCGTCCAACGGTATATTTCACCCGGGCTTTGGCCATCAGGTCGCCCTCGTAGGAGCAATCGATATATTGATTTGCTGCTATCTTTATATCCGGCTTTTTGTTGCTTAGGGTAGGGTGCAGGCTTAAATTCCTAATGCGGATGCCAAATTTCCGGATACTCAGATCGACCGCAGTCAGGCTGTGCCCATAAATAACCGTGATATTATGGCGTTTTAAGTAATCCCTGAAAATGTCTTCAGCCACATGTGGCTCAAATATCCACTGCTCCAGTTTGCCATAATGTTGGCCAACCCGGCGGTAAAAATCCAGTGCCAGGCCGGTTACTACATATTTATTGCCGATATCGGTATAACCCAGGCCACCTGACGATAGGCCGCCTACATGGCTGCCGGTGGCTATCAATATCACTTTCTTACCTTGCGCGGCTGCTGTGTAAGCAGCGATCACTCCGCCCGATGTTGCGCCGTAAACGCAGATGTCATAAGTTTTGGCGGGGCCGGTTTGTGATAATGCGGCTAATGGCAAAAACAGGCAAATGAGTAAAAAGCCTTTCATAAAGTATATTGTTTAAATCTAAGATAGGTAATAAGGATCAGCATTTTTACCCTGTCTGTTCCCAGCGTCGGCATGTTCCCCTAAATTAGCTGCGATATACCCCCAATTTTCAAGGGCGCTTTAAGGGGTACTGAGCCGTAGGCTCTACCTGTTTTTAGAATAATAATGAATAATATTTTTGCCTCGTAGAGGCTACCGGTTCGGCATTTCTCTCACATGCCGCAATCCGCGGTAAAGGGTAGCCTCTACGAGGCAAACCCCTTTTCTTTCCATTGGCTACAAACAGGTAGACCCTATGGGTCACGAATACTCACGGCAGATGGATGTGTGTACATTGCGGCTGATTTTACAAGAGAGAAATATATCAGTAGCTAACGTTAAATCACAGAATTATGTAATTTCAGCTATTCATTTCAAGACATGAAAAAACCATCTGCGAGTCGCCGTAATTTTGTTAAAACTGCCGGGCTCGGCTTTTTGACTTTGCCTAATCTCTTACAAACCGGGCCGGCATCGATAGCCACTAAGAAAAAAGCGGTTTGCTTCGGCGGGCACCCGGACGACCCGGAAAGCGGCTGCGGCGGCACGCTTGCTAAACTGGCGGCTATGGGGCACGATGTGACGATCATTTACCTGACCACCGGCGAGGCCGGTATTGAAGGAAAAAGCCACAGCGAAGCAGCAACAATACGAAAGCAGGAAGCGATAAATGCCTGCGCGATATTAAAAGCTAAACCTGTTTTTGCGGGACAGATAGACGGCGATACGATAATGGATAATACCTGGCTGGCAAAAGTGCAAAAAATGATAGCTGATGAGAGACCGGATATTGTTTTTACCCATTGGCCCATTGACACGCATAAGGACCATCAAATAGCCAGTTTGCTGATGATACAAACCTGGGTGCGTTCGGAACATAAGTACCCGCTATACTTTTTCGAGGTGTGTACGGGCGAGCAAACCATGGGCTTCAAACCAACGGATTACGTGGATATCACCGAAACGCAGGAGCAGAAGAGGAAATCGGTTTATTGCCACGTAAGCCAGGACCCGCCGGGCATATACGGCTGCGGACATGCGTCGATGGAAGATTTCCGCGGGCGCGAATTGGGCGTAAAAGCTGCGGAAGCGTTTGTATTTATGACCGGGAAGGGAATGGGCGGCGTTATTGCCTCTTAGTCCTCTGGGCATTCAATGCCATGCCCGAAGCGGATGATGTGGCCGTCTGGATCCTGCACCAGCATCTCGCGCATAAACCAGGGCTTATCGGCTGGTGGGGACAAAATGACAGCGCCACGGGCTTTTATGGTTTCGTAATATTCATCCAGGTCGTCGAGGTTGATACATATCCAGGTGCCCGGATGTCCCTGTGCACCCTTGCAGAAAAATATTCGTACCGGATCATTGCCAATCCCGCCGAAAGTCAGCTCCTGGTCCCATATCCAGTCATTGCCAAAGCCGAGCACATCCTTATAGTAGGCGATACTCCTGGGAATATCGTCTGAGTAAAGAATAGGTACGAGACTTTCAAATTCCATAAATGGGCAATCGTATAACAAATATAATATTGAAAGATCAGTAGTTGATATAATCTTCCTTAAAACTACCGTCAGCATAAAGATCTATCACGCCGTACCCCGGAGCCGTTTCGCGCCGGTTACCTTCCCACCATGCCCCGCTTACTGCACCGTTGCAAATGTAGGTGACATTATTATAGATCAGTTTCTCGCGCAGATGGATATGCCCGCTCAGGCAAAGTTTCACGTTTGGATGTTTATAAAACAGGTTGATGATCTTTGAAACGTCGGTATGCATATCGCCGCCGTACATGGTCCAGCGGTTAACGATATTGTCTTCGATCAGGTTGGTAGCAGTGAGGATCGGGATATGGGTCATAACCAATACCGGCATAGCCGGGTTTGTATTCTTTAACTCATTCTCCAGCCAGGCAAACTGTTCATCGCCCAGTTTGCCGATGTACCATGTATTGTCGATGTCGAGATGAACGCTATCGAGCAAGATAAATTTCCAGCCGCTTTTGATAAAGCTGTAATAAGGGGTTGAAAGCCCTAACTGATCCATGGAATATTTTTTGCCGTAAAGTGCCTGTGCCTTATCGTCCTCATTCCACCAGATATCGTGATTGCCCAGGCAATAACTGACAGGTAGTTTGCATTCATTTGCCCACACAGACCGGTACAATTTCCATTGATCGCTTATGGTGCCGATGTTCTCCTTGTTCATGTCGAATACCACATCACCCCCATTCAATACCAGGTCGATTTGCGGCGATTGCTGCTGAAGATGGTGCAGGCATTTGGTAAACCTTGACGGAGCTTCAAATTTATCCTTCAGGTGGATATCGGTCAAATGAGCTACCCGCAAGACAGGTTTCTCGCCCGATAAAATTTTGTTGAAGGGGATTGCAGGGGCCAGCAAAATACTGCCAAGGCCTTTGAGCGCTGATCGTCTTTCCATAATAAAGTGTTTGCGGGGACATAAAAATGCCCTTGCAAATTTGCTTTATCTTTTTGGATTTTGCCTTAACAGAAAGTTAAATGAAAGTTATTCTATCACTGCGTAGGTAACAACGGGTTTCTCCTTGTTTTTTAGGGTAAACTCGCCGTTTATTTCACTTTTGAAGGATTCTTTGATCTTCTCATGCACATCTTCGGTAATGAGTATCTGACCCGCCTTGGCAACCGATTGCAGGCGCTGTGCAACGTTTACCGAATCGCCTATGACGGTATAATCAAGCCTTTTCAGGGAGGCGGAGCCGATATTTCCCGAAACCATCTCACCCGAATTAATGCCTATCGAAATCTCGGCTTTAAAGGTTTTATCACCGGCGGATATGGGATCGAGTTTTGCCAGTTCGGCGCGGATGGCCAATGCTGTGTCGATGGCCCGGTCGAGGTGGTAATCGCCGCGGTAAACAGCCATTACAGCATCGCCCATAAATTTGTCCACGTGCCCGCCCTGCGCTATTATTTCTTTTACGATCTTATCGAAAAGGCCGTTCAGCAAATTGACTACGATATTGGCCGGCACATGCTCGGTGATCTTGGTGAAGCCGCAAACATCGATGAACATTACCGTAGCATCCATTAGTTCGTTCTTCAGCAGGCTGTTCTCGAACTCTTTATGCGACATAAAGTTGAGGACATTATCGTCCACATACATTTTCAGGATATTATTTTCCTTGATGGCCTGCATCGTATCGTGCAGTTGCTTTACATAGTTGATGGTTTTTTCCATCGTCAGGTCAAGGTCCTCAAAATCTACCGGCTTGCATACAAAATCGAAAGCGCCGCGGTTCATGGCCGTCCTTATATTTTGCATATCGCCATAGGCAGAAACAACTATGGCTTTTATCACCGGGTTTGCTTCGGGCAGGCGGCTCAACAAGGTCAGCCCGTCCATTATAGGCATATTGATGTCCGAGAGCACAATGTCCAGGTCGGGGTGCTCGCTTACTTTTTGCAACGCTTCCTCGCCGTTTTGTGCAAATACGAATTCGTACACGTTCTCACGTATCTTCCTTCTAAACTTTTGCTTTACCAACGCTTCCAGGTCAGCCTCGTCGTCGACAACAAGTATCTTGGCCATTATTATATGCTAAAGGTTTTAAGTTTTTCTTTCAACAGGTTAAAATCAAGGGGCTTTGTTAAAAAGTCGTTCGCGCCGCGTTCCATTGCCTGGCGGTGATTCTCTTCATCGCCATAGGCGGTAATCATCATTACCATAGGGGGTGGCGTGTCATACTCGTGCCTGATGCGCGACAGCAATTCCAGTCCGCTCATGCCGGGCATATTGATGTCCGAAAGAATGAGCACGATCTCCGAATGCTTATCATGCAGATAACTCAATGCATCTTCACCCGACAGGGCAAAATCGAACTCAAATTCGTGTTCCCTTATTTCCTTACGGAACCTTTGCAGAAAGAGCGGCTGTACATCAGCCTCGTCGTCTACTACGAGTATTTTCATAATTGTGATAAATATACTTAATTAAACTATACCGGGAGGGTTATCTGGAACTCCGTAAACTCTCCCTCTTTACTTTTTACATCAATTTTACCGTTGTGGCCTTTCACTACAATGTCGTAGCTAAGCGATAAGCCCAGCCCTGTGCCTTCGCCGGTGGGCTTGGTGGTAAAAAATGGTTGTAATATCTTGTCTTTTATATTGTCAGGTATACCGGTGCCGTTGTCCCTTACCGTAATTTCCAGGCGCTTGGCCTTTGCTGCCGTAGTTACGGTTACGGTAGGTTTGAAAGCATTGCCTTCGGCCAGGTGGCGTTTCTGAACTGCGTAAAAGGCGTTGTTGAACAAATTTAAAAGTACGCGGCCAATATCCTGCGGCACCATTTCTGCCTTCGGCAGCCCTTCTGCAAAATGGGTAACCAGCTCGGAGTTGAACGATTTGTCCTTTGCCCTTAAGCCATGGTAAGCCAGACGCAGGTATTCGTCGGCAAGCTTATTAATGTCGGTCGGTTCCTTTACATCGCTGCTGGCGCGGCTATGTTGAAGCATCCCTTTCACAATACCGTCAGCGCGCTTTCCATGATGTCGTATTTTTTCGAGATTTTGTTTAATGTCGTTGGCTATTGCCATGGCTTCTTCAACATCTCCCTTTTTTAACTCCTCTTCCATTTCGTCTATCAACTCGGCACTTACTTCTGAGAAATTGTTGACAAAGTTGAGCGGATTCTGGATCTCGTGCGCGATACCTGCCGTCAACTCACCAAGCGAGGCCATTTTTTCAGACTGTATCAGTTGCGTTTGGGTGGTCTTTAGTTCGCGAAGGGCCTCCTGTAATTCTTCTTTTTGACGTTGCAACTCTGTAGTTCGTTCGCCTACCAAAACTTCAAGTTCGGCCCGCCGTTCGGCACTGATACGTAACGCCTCTTCCTGCTTTTTGGTAGTTGCCCAACGGGCAAACGTCCAGATGAAAGCCGCAATTACCGCAAAAACAAAATACTGGTCGTTACTGCCCTTTTCAAAAAAGAATCCAAAGAATATTTTAGCAATAGCATTGATGTAACCAATGGCAATAAGCGGGTAAGTGGCCTGGAAAACAACTTTATAAACTCTTAGGTCTTCTTCTTTATATCCGTAATAAGCCAAACCAAGTAGCGCAGTAGCGCCAATAAGGTCCTGGTATTGTTCTTCGAGAAACCACGATCCGATAAAAAGCCCCACTGTTCCCCAGGTAGCCATAATGATCATATTACGCCACTTGGGATATAAGTACAAATTGCCTTTGAGGCGTTTATTTATTCGCCTTACAAGGAGAAATGCCGTTAGAAAATAAAAGAAAGACATGGTTCTGCTATAAGTTCAATTGAGAAACCTAAAGTAAATATTAAACTTAAGAAAGTGGTAAGATCACCGTAAATTCGGTGTATTCACCTTCTTTGGTATCAATTTCGATCTTTCCGCCGTGCCCCTTTACCACCATATCGTAGCTTAACGAAAGGCCCAGGCCGGTGCCTTCGCCTGTAGGCTTGGTGGTAAAGAAAGGCTGCATAATTTTATCTTTTATAGCGTCGGGTATACCCATGCCGTTATCTTTTACCCTGATAAAGATGTTGCCGTTTTTTGCGATGGTACTAACCTCAACGGTTGGCTTATACCCGGGTCCTGCTGTTCTTTGCTTTTGCTGGGTTGCATAAAAGGCGTTGGTGAACAGGTTAAGCAACACACGGCCGATATCCTGCGGGATAGTATTTATTTCGGGCAGCCCGGCTTCAAAATTGGTAACCAGTTCCGAATTGAAGGATTTATCCTTTGCCCGGAGGCCATGATAGGCCAGCCGGAAATATTCGTCGGTCAGCTTGTTGATATCCGTTAACTCCTTGACATTGCTGCTGGCCCGGCTATGCTGCAGCATCCCTTTTACAATGCCGTCGGCACGTTTGCCGTGATGGTTTATCTTTTCTTCGTTTGCCTTGATGTTTGCCGCAATTTCAAGGGCATCGTCAACATTGCCGCTTTTTAGTTCTTCGGTCATTTCATCTATCATCTCGCGGTTTACCTCGGCAAAGTTGTTGATAAAGTTGAGCGGGTTCTGAATCTCGTGGGCAATGCCCGCCGTCAGTTCACCCAGCGAGGCCATTTTCTCTGACTGCACCAATTGGTTCTGCGTTAGTCTAAGGTCGCCCAGCGCTTTGTTGGTTTTATCGCGTTCTTCTTCTATCAACTGCTTTTGTTTGCTTAGCAGGTTATTGGCTTTTTGTTTTTGACGGTTGTTGCGAAGCAGAACAATGGCGGTAATGATGATCAGGCCCAGGACGATAAGCGAACCGGTTATAAAATAGCGCTGGGCTTTTTTATCCTGGTTAAGTGCGGTTATCTGGGCCTGTTTTTTGGCAAGGGAATAATTGTATTGCAGGAGGTTAGTTTGGTTGGAAACCTGGGCATTGGTCATACTATCGCGGTAGCTGATATAAAGAACATGGTATTTGTAAGCATTGGCAAAATCCTTTTTCATTACATAAGCATTGGCCAGGGCCTCGCTGTTATCCCGTTTGAATTCTATTGTTGCGGAACGATTAGCTTTTTCGTAGCCATTGGCGGCGTAGTAAATTGCGCTATCCGGTTTATTTAATTTCAGATAGGCCCGCGCCAATATGCCGTCTATCCATTCCTCACCTTCGGCATCATTTATTTTTTGTGCACCATACAACGACTTAAAACCATATTTAAATGCCATCGGCATGTTACCCGTGCGCACATATACATCGGCCAGGTTACTCTCGGTAAGCTCGGTATTATAGGGCAATTGGGTTTTACTTAGCCCCTCCTCATAAGCTTTTATTGCTTCCGGGTACCTGCCCGTAAGGCGATACATCTCCCCAATGCGATTAAGCAGGTTAAATTCAAGATTCCTGTTACCGAGCTTCTTGTTGGCGTCCAACGCTTTTTTATAATAAGCAATAGCATTGGGCTGGTCGCCGATATTTGTAAAAATTGTGGCTATTGCCGACCAGGCCTGTGCCAGGGCATTAAGGTCGTTTGCCTCCTCTGCATTCTTTTCCCCTTTCAGCGCCCACTCCATAGATTTGGTATAGTCGCCCACTGAAGTTGAGTACAAACCGGAAAGTCCGATCTGCCGGCGGGCGATCAAAGCTTTATCCATGGTCTTTTGAGCGGCTGCTTCCGATTTAAAAGCATAATCCAATGCTTGCTTGCTTTCGCCCGTAAGGTTGTTTAGGGAGCTCATCGCAGCGTAAGCATTGGCCAGGTGTGTTTTATCCTCAAGCTTCTGTGCCAGGGCAATAGCCTGTTGCAGGAGCACCCTCGCCTGCGGTAAGTTATTTTTACGGTACGTTAACCTGGACATAATAATTAGCGCCTCTGCTTCGCCGTCTTCATAATGAAGTTTGCGCGAAATGGCCAACGCTTCATTTGCCATGCTGTCCGCCGTGGCAATGGGCAGGGTCATTAATGAAGGCAGCTCGTTAAGCCGGTTTACCCTTAAGGTATCCGCTTGTGTATGTTCTTTTAAATCTTTTTGAACCTGTTTGATCCGGGCCTCCTGCGCATAGCAAAGGCCGGAAACGATGGTAAGCAAAAGGGCAACAAGTGCTTTTTTCATGTGATTATGTTAGGATAGGTAATTTAATAATAAATTCTGAACCCAGGCCTTCTTCGCTACTTACTTCAATACTTCCGCCATGCCCCTTCACCACCATATCATAAGTTAAGCTTAATCCCAAACCGGTCCCCTCACCCGTGGGCTTGGTAGTAAAAAATGGCTGCATGATCTTTTCTTTGATGGCGTCAGGTATGCCAATACCGTTGTCTTTTACTTTGATGACGACATGCCCGTTCCCGGATTCTGTCGTGACCGAAACTTCCGGCCTATAATCGCTCCCCGCTATTTTCTGCTTTTGATTTACCGCATAAAAAGCGTTGTTAAATAAGTTGAGCAGTACGCGGCCTATGTCCTGTTGTACAACATCCGCTTTTGGCAAGTTATCGTCAAAATTCGTTACCAGGTCGGCATTGAAACCTTTGTTCTTGGCCCGCAAACCATGATAAGAGAGTTTTAAAAATTCGTCAGCCAGGACATTTAGATCAGTTAGCTGCTTTTCGCCCGTTGCCACGCGACTATGTTCCAGCATACCCTTCACTATACTGTCGGCACGTTTGCCGTGATGATTGATCTTTCGGAGGTTTTCTGTAAGATCATCAGCAATCCCTATTACATCGTCCTTATTGCCAGCTTCTGCTTCTTCCTTTAATTCTGTTAACAGTTCAACACTGACTTCGGAGAAATTATTGACGAAGTTTAACGGGTTTTGTATCTCGTGTGCGATGCCGGCCGTCAATTCTCCCAGCGAAGCCATTTTTTCGGACTGGATTAGTTGGGTTTGGGTGGTCTTCAGGTCTTCCAGGGCTTGTCCGAGGTTGTCTCGCTGTGTTTCTATTTCTTCTTTCTGTTCGCTTAATAATAAATTGATTTGCTTTTGCTTCTGGTTATTGCGCCATATTATTAAGGCCACAATGAGCACAAAAACTACAGTGGACACACCGCCAATAAAAAGATAACGATTTTTAAGCCTCTCCCGGTCTTGCAATAATTTTTGCTGACGTTGCTGTTCCTGTGATAATACGAGTTGTATTTGCCTGAACTTGTCCGCTCCAAAAAGCGCGTCTTTGTATCCGATGGCTATGCGCTGGTAAGTATAAGCGCTATCTAACTTTGCACTTTTATGATACAGGTCGGCTATCAGGAGCGATGCATCGAGCGCAACTTTGGCAAGAGTGGTGGCCCTTGCCGTATAGAACGACTGACGGGCATAATACAGACTTGAGTCGGGCTGTTTCATTTTATTGAACAAGGCTGCCATTTGGTAGTAAATGATAGCCCTGTCAGTAACCGTGTTTTGCTGAAATGTTAGCTTGATCCCTTTCCTGAAGAATTGTATAGCGCCTTGTTCTTTGCCCAGTTTTAACTGCAATGCCCCCAACCTTGACAGAAGCTCAGGCATCAGATCAACCGGGAAATTCAGATCATTATACATCGCCGTTTCGTAATGCAAGGCCGAATCCAATTGATTCATCTTTTCAAACGCATTTCCCATATTCGACGCTTCATTTCTTTTATAATAGCCGCTAACCCAGTATTTGCTTAAAGCAATATGTGGCCCTTTGTTGTCTGGCAACGGCAGAAAAATATTCCTTGATTCGCGGTAATAGTCAAGGGCTGTTTTAAAATCGCCCATCTCGAGATAGGTATTTCCGATACTATTGAGCTCAATACCTTCAGTATACACATTCTTGTATAATCGTGCTTTGTCAAGCAGGTCCAGTTGAAGAGTAAGGGCTTCAGCGAGGTTCCCGGTTTCCCGGAGGCTGTATTCCAGGGAAAACTCTGCAAAGGTTACGCCATTAGTGTACCCTAATTTTTTAGCCAATAACACGGCTTTTTGCCCGTAAAATAGCGCTGAATCATAATTATTCCGGCGGTAACTATTTGACAGCCGCGTAAGTATTTTAACCTTCGTCGTATCATCTTTTTTATAAAGCGCTAATTGTTGCCGGAAAAATTTTATAGATTCAGACGAACCTGTTTGCGCCAAAGCCGAATGGTTTAGCCAAAGCCCAAAAAAAACCAACAATTGTAATCGCCTCATTATGTCGTGGTAATTAAAGGTAGTAATATAATGAACTCCGAACCTTCCGCCTCAACGCTGTTAATCTGTATACTCCCGCCATGCCCCTTCACTACCATATCGTAAGTTAAGCTCAATCCCAAACCGGTTCCCTCACCCGTAGGCTTGGTGGTGAAAAATGGCTGCAATATTTTGTCCTTTACATTATCTGGTATGCCTGTGCCATTATCTTTCACCGAAATAATTACGGATCTATTTTGTTGAGCCGTGCAGATCTCAACAGTTGGCTTATAATCGGCTCCGGCGGTTTTGGTTTTTTGCTGAACAGCATAAAAGGCGTTGTTGATCACATTTAATAGCACACGTCCAATATCCTGCGGCACAACATTTACTTTGGGCAGCTTTGAATCGAAGTTGGTTATCAGTTCAGCATTGAATTCTTTATCCTTTGCCCGAAAGCCGTGATAGGAGAGACGCAGATATTCATCGGCGAGAGCATTCAGGTTGGTTGGTTCTTTTTGGCCGGAAGAAGTACGGCTGTGCTGTAGCATTCCTTTTACAATAGCCTCGGCGCGTTTGCCGTGGTGGTTGATCTTCGCCTCGTTTTGTTCAATGTCTGCTGCTATTGCTTTTGCTTCCTCAACATCCCCCTTATCTAATTCTTCCCGCAGTTCGATCAGCATTTCCTGGTTCACGTCTGAAAAGTTATTAACGAAATTTAAAGGGTTTTGTATCTCATGCGCTATGCCGGCGGTGAGTTCGCCCAGCGAGGCCATCTTTTCCGATTGAATGAGCTGGTTTTGTGTAGCCCTGAGGTTTTCAAGCGAGGTGTTCAGTTCTTTCGTACGCTCCGCCACCTGCCGTTCTAATAAAATGTTTTGATTTGCCAGAATCTGCTGCTTTTCCTGCTCTTGGGCCAGGCTTTGCGCTGAAAGTATTTGTACCTCGTTCAGGGTAGCCGATAACTTTTTATTGGTAAAAGCCGTTTGTACACCCAGGTAACACGACATGCCTAACGGGAAGCAAAGCAGGCCAATGCCCCAAAGCAACTGCGCCAGTACAGTAGCCTGATCCAGCAAGCCACCGATAATGTCCAGTACAACAAATAAGATAATACCGGCCAGAACAAAGGAAGCATCTTTTATCCGGCGTTTCATGGCCCAAATGCAAACATGCACCGCTTCAACCATAAACAACGCCGGTATGATATTGGTGCAAACGACAAAACCTTTTATTCCGTTGAAATACATGTAAATGGTTGCGCACAGCCCGATAAATGAAAGTACAGATAACGTTCCGCGGCGGGTGTAGCTAAATAGGGCATAAACTGTTAGCAACAGGAACACCATTCCAATAACAAAAAATACACCTTCCGCGTAAGCTACCCACATTTGAATAGCAAGATTCCCAAAACGGTCTACTCCCCATACCTCATTTGGCATGGTGACAAAACAGATACACGCGCAAAACAGCGCGTAATATAAATTCACTTTTTTCCGGCGATCGAAAAAAAAGTATACAAGGTGGGTACAAAGAACGATCAGGATGGCGCCTCCGAACAAGCTGAAAACCAATACGAAATTCTTTAAGCCATTAAGGTAAGTATAGTAATTAGCGGCAGCTGACCGATAATCATTTACGTAAAGTGCGAAGGCCGGTATTGGTTCAAAAAGCGACGAGATATATGTTAAGCCAGGCTGATAGGCCAGCCTCACAGCGATAACATTATCCTTACCGGGCTCAAGATTGATGACTATGGGTTCTTTTGAAGTCAGGTAGCCCCGTACGCTCGAAGGATCCGCGCTGACCTTGCCGTAAGTGGCTATACGCCTACCATTCAGGTATATTTCAGATGCAGCATATTGTGCAATACGCATGGCGAATGTTTTGCCGATTAGGGAATTGCTGACCATCACATGGAGCCGCAGCCATAGTATGCCTGTACTTTTAAGAACCTCAAAACGGTCGATATTTTGCCCCGGGTTAGTCGATGCCCATTTGCTGTCCTGGTAAGACTGGCCCGCCCATTGCATATCATCGCCCGCATGAAAAACCCATTTGCTTAATAATGTATCATTTTTTGATAGTTTATCCAAATGAAAAACCCCTGCAGTCTGGGCTTCCAACCTTAATGCAATAGTCAGCAGGAAAAGTATAAAAAGGTATAGCTTCTTCATTTATAAATTGATGGGCAAGGTGACAGTAAATTCGGTGTATTCATTTTCTATGGTGTCCACATCAATACTTCCCCCGTGCCCCTTCACCACAATATCGTAACTCATGGATAGGCCCAGGCCCGTTCCCTCGCCGGTTGGCTTGGTGGTGAAAAATGGCTGCAATATTTTGTCCTTTACATTATCTGGTATGCCTGTGCCATTATCTTTTACCGTTATTTCAACAAAACCGTCCTTTAACCGGGTTGCCAGCTGCACCATCGGTTTATAATCACTACCCGCGGTTTTTTGCTTTTGCTGAACGGCATAGAACGCGTTGGTGAACAGGTTTAATAAAACCCGGCCAATATCCTGTGGGATCATATTTACGGGCGGCAGTTTCTCGTCAAAATCAGTTGCCAGGTCGCTGTTAAACGATTTGTCCTTGGCACGCAGCCCATGATAGGCAAGCCGCAGATACTCGTCGGCAAGGGTATTGATATTGGCGGCTTCCTTTTGGCCGCTGCTGGCACGGCTATGCTGTAGCATACCTTTTACTATACCATCGGCGCGTTTGCCGTGGTGCCCTATTTTTTCGAGATTTTGTTTTATATCGCCCGCAATATCGATCGCTTCATTTATATCGCCGCGTTTCAGTTCGGCTTCCATTTCCTCCAGAAGTTCGATGTTCACCTCCGAAAAGTTGTTCACAAAATTCAACGGGTTTTGTATCTCGTGGGCAATGCCGGCGGTAAGCTCACCCAATGAGGCCATTTTCTCGGATTGTATCAGCTGCCGCTGGGTTTGTCTGAGTGATATGAGTGTTTTTTTGTTGACCTGTAATTGGCGGTAGATAAAGATCAATAAGCCCGATATCAATAAAACCACCACCAGCGAGCCCCATAATAAAGTGCGGCTGCGGCTAAGCTGGTAATCCTGTAGGGCTTTTTCCTGCTTTAGCTGGTTGATGTGTTCGCGCTGCACCCGGTCATTCTGATCTATCTCAAATTGGGCCACTTTAAAATCGTGCAGCCCTTCCTCCCGGGCATCGTAAACTTTAAAAAACTCCTGGAAATATTTTTCTGACTTTTCGGGCTGGCCATGCTTTTGATAGAAGTTGCCGAGTTCGCGCAGGTATTTTAATTGAAGTGGCACCCCTTGTTCGTTGGATGACTTTTGATAAGCTGTTAAAAGGGCCTTTTCGGCTTCGGCGCTATTTCCCTGTCCCAGGTAATAATCGTAAAAATCGTAATCGATCTCCGTATAGCCAACAGAACTGACTGTTTTGAAACCCGCTGAGTCGGTTAGCTTTTTCGCCCTGGTTAGTAAAGGGAATGCCAACTCGGGGTGATTTAGCTTGAGGTATATCTCTGCTTTAGTTGCGTATATGTTGACTACGCGCTGCGATACCCTTTTACTCATAAAGCGAATGCTCTCATTTATCGCATCCAGGGCCTCGTTGTATTTTCCTGCGTTAAACTCAATACGGCTTAGTGTGGCATAGCAATAATTTATTCCGCTGGTATCTTTTTGCTTTTGCGACAAGGGGAGTGCCTTACGGGCATAATAACGTGCCTTATCAAAATTACCCCATTGATTGTAGGTCATGCCGAGCACATAGATGATTTGGGCGTAAAAATTAGGCTGGAATTTTCTAAATACTTCGCCCCCTTTCATATAATTGTTAATGGCCTGGTTGTAGGCGCCTTTATACAGATAGTAACCGGCAATGGCGTGGTAACACGGGGCCGTATTTTCGTAAGGGCCGTTCAGAAGGTAATATTCCAGCTTCTTCTGGAAATAGTGCAGCCGCGCATCCTGGTCGTTCAGGAAATTGTAAAGGATGCGCATATTGATCAGCAATGGATAAATAACCTTATGCTGTTTATCAAAGATTTCAACTGCGGCCTGGAAACTCTTTAACGATTCGCTATACTTCCGTTTAGCCCAATATCTGTTGCCATCCTGCATCAGCAGGTATGGGGCCGGATCGATCAATTTTAATTTTTCGTTGATCTCCAGCAACATTTTGTAGTGATCAGGATACGAAAGTGTTTCATCCGATCGTATTGGGGTAAAGTCCACCAATTTTTGCAATATCAGTAAGCTATCCTTAGCGGTTTTTTGCTTCGCTAACACTTTTTGCAGCGAATCCATAGCTGCATGGGCAAAATCATTTTGTGCAAAACACGGTTTAATCCCTGCCAGGCAAAAAATAAGCGATAAATAAACGATGATCCGTTTCATAGCTTCAATTAATAAGTTTATAGCGGCAGTGTTATGGTAAACTCCGTAAATTCAGCTTCTTTGGTATTTACTTCAATATGTCCCCCGTGCCCCTTCACTATAATATCATAACTTAATGACAGGCCCAGCCCGGTACCCTCGCCTGTCGGCTTGGTGGTAAAGAATGGCTGCATGATCTTGTCTTTTATCGCGTCGGGTATGCCATTGCCGTTGTCCTTTACTTTAATAACCGCCTGCCCGTTTTCCGTTGCGGTACTAACCGATACTTCGGGTTTATAAGCGGCGCCTGCAGTTTTCGCTTTTTGATTTACGGCGTAGAAAGCGTTATTGTACAGGTTAAGCAGCACCCGCCCTATTTCCTGCTGCGCGACGTTGATCCTGGGCAGATCCTGGTCGAAATGTGTTGCCATTTCGGCATTAAAGGATTTGTCTTTCGCCCTAAGGCCGTGAAAGGAAAGCTTAAGAAATTCATCGGCGAGCATGTTCAGGTTGGTGGGCTGCTTTTCGCCGGTGCTGGCACGGCTATGCTGCAGCATGCCTTTTACGATAAAATCGGCGCGTTTGCCATGCTGACTGATCTTTTGCTGATTGGTTTTTACATCGGCGGCAATAGCCTTAACCTCGTCGAAATGGCCCTTTGCTATTTCCTGTTCCAGTTCTTCTATCAGTTCGGTATTTACCTCCGAAAAATTATTGACGAAATTCAAGGGGTTCTGTATCTCGTGGGCGATGCCTGCGGTCAGCTCGCCCAGCGAGGCCATTTTTTCCGACTGTACCAACTGGGTTTGTGTGTTCTTCAGGTCGGCAAGTGTTTTTTCGATCGCTTTACTTTGAGCCTCTATTTTTGCGTTACGCTCGTGCAGCAGGGTGTTTGCTTTTTTTCGCTTTCCGTTAGCATAAATGAGGATCCCGGCTACCAGTACAAATACTGCGATCACTCCCAGCAAGGCATAATAGCGCACACGGTTTTGATAAGCAATTTCGGCAGCGCGGGCCTGCTGTATGCGTTGTTGTTCGTTATATGCCAGGTTTTGTACCTGTAGCGTCTTTTGCTGGCTGAAAAGGCTATCTCGCGCCTTAAGCGTGATCTGCTGGTAATCAAAGGCTTCTTTGTAGTTTCCTTTGGCCAGGAACTCATCGGTAAGCAGTTTAGTCGCGCGTTGCACCTGGTCGGGGTTCCGGTCGAGTTTGGCCTGTTCAAAAGCCTGTTTTGCATAACTAATGCTGGAATCGGCCACGCCCAGCTGCTGGTAGGCCTCGGCAATACGGCGGTAGTCCTCGCTTTGAAGATAATGATTGTTACGGGCCGATGAATCGCGCAGGCTCTTTTGATAATAAGTGATGGCGCCCCTGAAATCGCCCTTTTTGTGCTGGATGATACCAAAATTCCGGATCAGGTAACCCAGATTATTTACTATGTGCGACTTTAAAGCAAAATCATAGTCCTTTTTGGTAAAATAGTAAGCGGAGTCCAGTCTGTCCATATCCAGGTATTGACGGGCAACATTGTTCATTTCAACTACCAGCAAATCATTTAAATGATGTTTTTCAGCCACATTCTTTGCCATGTAATAGTTGTCAAGCGATTTTTTGAAATCTTTAAGCGTCGAATAGGTAAGCCCCCGGGTGTTATAACACGAAGCAACAACACGCACCTCGTTGAGCCTGATAGCTTCGGGAAGCGCATCGAAAGTTGTTTTTAACGATCCCGGCAAGTCGCCGCTGATGTTCTGAAAAGTAGCTATGCCGGATAGGGCACGCACCTCGCCTTGTTTAAAATGGATTTTTCGGGCCAGTTCGAGCGCTTTTTTTGAATAGATCATGCCCGAATCAGTATTTGTGGTCAGAAATGTGGTGACACTTTTAAGAAAATAAAACATCACCAGCGTGGTATCCTGCCTGGTTTTATTGTATACCTTTTGCAGGCTGTCGACCCTGCTTTGTTGGGCAAAAGTAATGCTGCAGCAAGCGATAAGCAGTGCTGCAATTGTCAGGAACTTTTTTGTCATTTGGTTTGGGCTGATCGTTACTTTATAAAAATAGCAATAACCCATAAATTTACAAGAATTTATAGATTTTCAGGCAGTTAGCTGCCTTTTGGTTAAACAATTGACAAAATGGAATAAAACAAACGCAGGCCAGGGTTAGATTTTAGCTGCGAATAAGTAAGAGTGATTAATCGGATGGCAAATTAATGCTGCCTTGCCCGACGCTTAAGCACGCCGCCGGCCGCTTCTTTTATGGTGCTGGTAAATATGAAGGCCTTTTCGTCGATGCTATGAACAAGATCTTTCAGCCGGAGCACCTCCAGGCGTGTTACCACCGTGAAAATAATATCGACCGGGTGGCTAACGTCAAAGCTGTTTTTCAAAAATCCGCGTTCGCCCTTGTAAACCGTAATGCCCCGGCCCAGTTCCATTACCAGGCGCTCTTTAATGATCTCGCTTTGCGCCGAGATGATAGTGACACCGGTATATTCTTCAAGCCCTTCGATCACAAAGTGGCTGGTTTTGGAGGCGGCATAATAGGTTATGATAGAGTAAAAGGATGTTGGTAAGCCCAATTTAATGGCTGCAATAAGGAATATAACGATATTGATGCCCAAAATAATTTCGCTGATGGTAAAGCTGATGCGTTTACCTGTATAAAGCGCCAATACCTCGATGCCGTCAAGGGCGCAGCCCCCGCGGATAGATAAACCAACGCCGATCCCCATAAATACACCACCGAAGATGGATACCAGCAGCTTATCTGAAGTGACGTGCTGTTCGGGCATATAAAGGAGGCATAGCCCAAGACCGACGATGGCCAGGACAGTTTTGAAAGCAAACGTTCGGTTTACCTGTTTAAGCCCCATAATGATAAAGGGGATATTGGCCGCCACGATTACGTAAGCTATGGGGATATGGTAAAGTTCGGAAATGAGCAGAGATACCCCGGTTACGCCGCCATCAAAAAACTGGTTGGGGACCAGGAAGCTTTTTAATGCAAAACCGCAAAACAATATGCCCACAATGACATAGATCGCATCGATAACAGGGCCGGGTAACCTGAGTCTTTTCATATCTTATTGCAAAAGGGCTTTTACTTTGTCCAAATTATCCTGCTTCTTAGCCCCGCGTAAATTTAGCGCTGTTTGTGTAAAATAGTGATGCGCCTGCATAAATTTTAATTGTGTGGCGTTCCATTCATCCCGATCGGTCAGTTCACGTTCGTGGTATAACTTATCGCCGATAGCAAAGAAATCGTCGCGGCCAAGGTAATCCAGGTCGGCATCGGCAAGTATTTCCTCCAGTTTATTCTTTGGCGATTGCGGTATGCGGGTGGCCATGATCATCCCGCAAATGCGGTCTATCTCCTCCGGGCTAAAGCCAAAGGCAGGCAGGCTTTCTTTCGCTATCCGGCACGACTCTGTCTCGTGTTCGTGCAAAACATTCAGGAAACCCGAATCATGATAACAAGCCGCAACGTGCAATAATTTCATTTCATGATCCGAAATACCCTCGGCCCGCCCTATCTTTTCCGCAGCATCATATACATCCCGGGTATGGTCGATATTATGGTAACACAGATGTGCGGGTATTTCCTTTTCCAGCTTATTTAATATAAAGTTGCCGGCCTGTTCAAATTGCATCCTTGTTAATTTTCGTTGCTAAATATAAAAATCTTAGCGGGTTTATACGAAAAAAGGGTTTGGTTGGATATTGGCGTAGCCCCGCGATTGTGCCGGCCGCTACTTTCTAAACTCAAGCGTGTATTCCGAAATATAATCTCCGCGGTCCTTGTAATTGTCCTTGTAAAACAAGCGCGCTTTTTGCCCGAGTTTAAGGGATGAATACTTATTTGTTCCATTGGCAACGCTGCTTTCGGGCTGTAGCGAAGGGTACCAGATGGTATGGCCCGGTTTATCGACGAGCAACTGCGGAGCCGACCATAGCTGCGCGTTATCGCCGGTACCGAGGTCTGCGTTTTTGTTGAACGAAATATAAATGCTGCTGCCTTTCCACGATGGGCCCTCGGCTTTGGCCATCAGCATTACCCAGCAATTAAGGTAGGTGTTCCAGCTAACAGAAGGACCCCAGTAGTATTTACCCGTTGGCGACGAAGCCGGGCCACCACCATCTTCCATAGGTATCTGTAATGACCTTACCGGTTTGCCTGCGCCGTTATACGGTGCATTGAACCCGCTGCCGTCCCATCTCCTGGCTTTGCCCTGGGGGTTATCCAGGTCGCTCAAAGCTATACGGGCTATGCTGATACATTGGCCGCCCCATTCCTTTTTGGCGCTGTAGCTTGCGTTACTGTATTTTTCAGGGTAGCCGTATTCGCCGTAAAACAGGTACAGGTATTTACCGCTTGCCACTGCAGACGGGTCGCCGGTGCCGCCTGCAAAATTTGCGGCGGTATTATGCTGTTTCAGGATGAGCCGCGGTTGCAGGTCCTGTATAAACAGGCCGTTGTTTTTCCAGCTCAGGCCTCCGTCGGTCGACTTCATGATACCGATACGGCATACAGCCGATGGCGATGTTGGCCCTTTCAGGCCCTGCGGCCAATCGGCATTAATATAGCCTTCCCCGGTTTTAGCATCGTAAGGCAGGGTTGAAGGGTAGTTCTCGTTATGATACAGTGCATAAAGTGTTTTCCCGCTTTTGTCGTTTGCGTCCTGGTAAACCGATTCGAACCAAACGGCGCCATGCAGTCCCGGTGTGCCCGGCCTGGCATTGAGCGGCATTTTAGGCGCGGTAAATTCTGTGGATTTTCTGCCGAATGCCTCGTCAACGGTTTTGCCGTTGGCGTATTTCAGTTCGTTGGAATAGCCCCAAAGCGGATCCTCGCCATATTTTCCGGGGAAAATACGGAAGGTGTCGCCCACCCACACCTCAGACATATTGCAATCGACAAACGAATTGAAAATAAATGGTTTGGTGGGGGTAAGCTTAAAATGCGGCTGCGGCTCTGCCGGTTTTGGATTAAACCAGATAAAAGCAGAAAGTACCAATAATAAAGGCGTGGGCAAACCGATGAGAAGGCGTTTTATTTTTGTTGAAGGCATGAAGAAATTGGCTTAAATTGGAAGATAAATATAAAAAAATTAGATGGGATTAACGGCGGAATTGGATTGAAACTCAAATAAACCGGCCTGGTTAATGCGATCTGCGTTGCCGCAACTTGCGGTATATGGGCTGTGCCTGGGAGGATTTGCTATGATTGTATAAGGCCGGTTGGGTGCAACGGGGCTGGGTAACAGCCGGCGGAGGCGTTTCCGTTTTTTGCCGGTAAGCCGAGGGCACCCATTCTAACCTGATGTAGGGATGTTGATCCATTAAGGCTAATTTATGATTTTTTGGCGTACCTCTGAGTTCCAGAGATACGGAGGGGACATGAAGTTGAGATTTTGATGACGCCAAAAGAAAAAATTTATTCTAACGGAAGAAATTACCCCGCTCAATTGCCGCGGGGCTGTTACTTTTGGCTTGATCCAAAAGTAACCAAAAGATCAAGACAGAAAAAAGCTTCAGCCCGCTCTGCCGGTTCTTTACGCTTTTGTAGCGCTCCGCGCATAGCAAAAGCTAAACCGTCATTCACGCCTTTACGCTGGCCCGCTTTTCTGTCAGTCCCGCGCCCCTTTTGTTCGTCGATTGAAAATTCCCTTGTTAATTATCAGAATAGCAATTTGGGCTGGGAGCTAAAAGCAAAAGCTGCCACCATAAAGGCGGCAGCTTTTAAACCCTGATGTCAATCAGGTATTGTCTTATTTATGATCTGATAAATTCCAGCAGGTCCTTATTGATAGTTGCTGCCTCGGTGGCGGGCATACCGTGTGGGAAGCCCGGGTATGAGATGAGTTTTCCGTGTTTTAAAAGTTTTATAGCTTTCGCACCCGAAATTGGAAATGGGACTATCTGGTCGTCCTCGCCATGTAAAACCAATACCGGGATATCCACGCTTTTAAGGTCGTCGGTAAAATCTGTTTCCGAAAATGCTTTGATACCTTCAACGTGGGCTTTTACGCCGCCCATCATGCCCTGCCGCCACCAGTTGTCGCGTATGCCCTGCGATATTTTGGCGCCCTCGCGGTTGTAGCCGTAAAATGGTATGGTGAAATCCTGGAAATACTGTGCCCTGTTAAATGCAGTTCCTTCCCTTATTTCGTCAAATATGGCCATGGGCACACCGTCGGGATTATTTTCTGTTTTTACCATCAACGGCGTAACGGCGCTGATCAGCACCACTTTGGCCACGCGGGCCTTTCCAAGATTAGCAGCATAATGTATAGCCTCCCCGCCACCGGTGGAGTGGCCTATGTGAACGGCATTTTTCAGGTCAAGCGCCTCTGCGATCGCGGCTACGTCGGCCGCATAGGTGTCCATGTTATGCCCTTCCGAAACCTGGGTCGATCTGCCATGCCCGCGGCGGTCGTGCGCGATGACCCGGTACCCTTGTTTAAGGAAAAACATCAGTTGGGCGTCCCAGTCGTCGCTGGACAGGGGCCAGCCATGATGGAAAAAGAGCGGCTGCCCGGTGCCCCAGTCTTTGTAAAAAATTTCGGTTCCGTCGTTTACTTTAATTGTTTTCATAGCGTTTGATCTGGTTAAATGTGAATAATGGGATATTAAAAAAAAATGTTTTGGATGGTATAGTTGCAACTATAAAAACCCCTCGATACTGAATTAATCAGCTTTTGCTCATGTCGGCAACAGACGGTGTACCGGCAAAAAAACCGGTTCGACGCAGGGGAAATACAAAAATAGGAACTGGAAACTGGTTTACAAGGGCGCTTCTTCAAAATTTGGGAATAGTACATGAACATTACAATTTTCAACAAACTAAAACGGATTGACCGCTTACGACCCAATCTATAGTGTGTTGTGTTTCGAAATTTTGGCAGCTACATCTGAAAAAATTTCACGTCCAAGATGAAATTTTTTCAGATGTAATTGTTGGAATATTATTGGCATTTTCTTTGTTTTTAGGGTATGTGAGTTTAATTAATTAAAAAGTTCAATCATTATTATTAAGGAGGAAAACGTATGACATTGGTTAAATTAAATCCGGAAAAAAAGAACAATGTATTATTGCCAGGCTTTAATGACATTTTCGAATCATTTTTTAACGATTCCTTTATTTCAGATCGCATGGTAACCCGTGTGCCTGCTGCCAACATTAGCGAAACGCCTGATCATTTTCATGTTGAACTAGCTGCGCCCGGCCTGAAGAAAGAAGATTTCAAACTGAATCTCGACAAAAACATGTTGAGCATATCAGTTGAGCAACGCTCTGAAAACAATGACGATCAGAAAAATTACAGTAAACGTGAATACAGTTATAACTCATTTGTGAGATCGTTTACTTTGCCGGAAACTGCCGATGATAACAGCATTGAAGCGGAATATGCCGACGGTATATTGAAAATAAACATTGCGAAGAAAGAAGAAGCTAAATCTGTTCGCAGGCAAATAGAAGTTAAATAAAGTGAATTTTTAGTCCCGCGGAAAAGGCTCCTCAAACGAGGAGCCTTTTCTGGCTAACAGGAGCAGTATATGAAAAGTGCATTTTATATTATGCTTAGCCTAAAGACGCTGGATAGATATGAATGTTTTGGCGAGTTCTTTTTAGGGAACGACAGGCGGTATGCTGAAGCAGCTTTTTCTCAATTGCAAGGACGGGATGAAAGCAACAAACAAGCAGTGCTAAATCTGGACTTGGTAGAAATAAAAGGAGAGTTGCCGGTGACCGTAAAAACTATTTATTGTACGCTTGGCGATCTGGCCAACAATACCAAATTGATAACGAAGGAAATATTTCGCACCAAAACACTGGCGTTGCAGGATTGACATTAAGAAGCGCCCTGACGATGTTCACGAAAACTGGTAAAACAGGTCAATTTTTGCCTGCGGTAATTTTTAGTGTATTGATAATGAGGTTTTTAAAACCGAATTAAGCCGGCAAGCGGCGATGGCGCGAACACTTAGTGTTTCACTTCATTTCTTCCTGTATGGCCCGGTACAACTCGTTGATGTGCCGCGTACCGATGACGTAAACCAGGCCGTCACGGTCGGTAAGATGGATGGCATCCTTGCCGGATGTGTAAAACCTGATGGTGCCCTTTTGGTGCAGGTTGTAAACAGGGTTATTAAAAAAGTAGCGGCTGTAAATGCCTTTCTCCACCTTTACGATACTGTTAAGGTCTATTTTAACCAGCTTGGTGGTCCACAGGCCGTCGATAAGAATGCTGCCGTTGATCACCCGGGTGCGGAAATGCAGGAAAAAACCCATGATAATGGATATGGTGATAATGCCAAACCCCGCCACAGCCAGGATGTCGGCTTTTTCAGTGCTATCAGTAAAAAAGTTAAAGGTATAAGCGGCAAAGCAAAACATAGCCAGCATCAGGCGAATGGTTATCGGGATCCATTCCCTGCCAAGGTATTGCTTCTCGATAAATTGCGGTTTTTCGCTCATAACATAATTTGCAAATCGGTCAACAACTCACCCGGTCATTGCTTCGCTCGACCACCCTCTCTCCGCTTTGCGCAAAGAGGGTTATTTGCCGGGTATGAGCCGATACGAAATCGCTCATAATTTATACAGTTCGAAGATAGTAACTTTTTTGGTCTTCATACTCACTTTATACCTGTTGTCGGGACGAAGGCCACCGATCCAGGCTATTTCGCCATTGCCGTTTACCAGTAGTGGCACGTGTTTTTTCTGGTGCAGCGGAATTTTCAGCCCGATAAAAAAATCGCTCAGCTTTTTCCTGGTTTTCATACCAAGCGGATAAAAATGGTCGCTTTGCTGCCAGCTCCTTACCGTTAACGGATAGATGAGCAGATCCGCATCTATCGAAACCGCCATCGGGTTGTCTTTGACGATCAGCGGTGAGTCGTCATGTAAAATGCTGATCCGGTAATTACCGTAATGTGCCTCGTGCTGAGCCTTATCAATTGTTATAAGTGCTGGTTCGGCATCTTTTTTCGATACGACCAGTTCGGTCCGGTCGAGCAACAAAATAAAACCCGGTGATTCAAATATCCTCCCCGGGTGTTTATCGAGGGACGAAATGATGTCGCCTATGGTGGATTCGTTAAAGCCGAATTCACTCAAAAGTCCGTACAGCAACAGTTTTTGCGGATTTAGTTTTTTTACCTGTTGAACGGGGATACGGATATCACCGTCATGCCCGGTAAATAGTTCCTTTTTTAATTCACCGATCTTTTGACCGAGCAGTATTTCCAGTTCGCGAAAGTGTCCGAGGTTGCGCTCAAAGGTTTCTTCAAGCGCGGGATTCAATTCTTTTAATTTCGGGATAACCTCCAGCCTGATCTTATTGCGGGCATATTTATTGGAAGAATTTGAACTGTCTTCCCTATAAGTAAGTTTATTATTTTGGATGACCTGGTCGATTTCTTCCCGGCTTAAAAACAGCAGCGGACGTATCAGATTTTCATTTTTAGGCAGTATGCCATGCAGGCCGGCAATGCCGGTGCCGCGTGTAAGGTTGAGCAATATTGTTTCGATAGCATCGTTTTGGTGGTGCGCAAGCGCGATAAAATCGTAGCCGTATTGCCGACTGATCTGCTGAAACCATTGATACCTTAGCTCGCGCGCCGCCATCTGTATAGATACCTTTTCATCGGCGGCATATTTTTTGGTGTCAAAATCAATATTGTGAACCGGTACATTCAATTCCGATGCGAGGCTGCTGACAAAGGCTTTGTCGGCCAACGCTTCTTGGCCGCGTAATTGAAAATGGCAGTGTGCTATACCGAAATCAAAACCGGCTGCTTTAAGCAGGTGCGCCATCAGGACAGAGTCTTTGCCGCCGCTTACAGCTGCTAATATTTTATGATGATGCCCGAAAAGATCATTCTTGACGATAAATTCCCTGAAACGTTCGGTCGGCAGCATCACCAAAATTATTAATTTAATAACCCCATCCAAAAAACTAATTTTGCCCCGTGATCAAGTACATATTAACCTTTTTTATGTTGACGGCGGTATTGACCGTTTCGGCCCAGCAAAAATCGGTGATCAATTTGATAAAATCGTCCAGTGTGCAGGGCGCTAAAGTGAACGGCGTTGACGTGCTGAAAGTGTACGATGCCACCTTTCAGCAGGATAATTCCACGTTGCAGTCGGACAGCGCGTATTTTCATCAGCGGGAAAACACGTTCGATGCGTTCGGTCATGTGCTGATCACGCAGGGCGATACGATGCATATCTATTCGGACAAACTGAACTATAACGGGAACACAAAAATTGCCATCCTGACCGATAATGTAAGAATGATCGATAAGGACGCCACGCTTACCACCAATTACCTGACCTACAATACAGCTACCAAATACGGAACATACACCGGTGGTGGCAAGCTGGTGAACAAGGACAACGTACTGACCAGTAAAAACGGGTATTATTTCGCCCAAACGCGCGATTCGTATTTCCGGTATGATGTCAGGCTGGTAACCCCTGACGCCTTAACGCTGACGGATACGATGAAATATAATTCAGGCTCGAAGATCGCTTATTTCTATGGGCCTACGAATATCTACGGCAAAAAGAAAGGCAAGGATAATGATACCCTTTATACCGAGAACGGATCGTACGACACCAATACCGAACAAGCCTTTTTTGGTAAGAAGAACCTTTACAAGCAAGGAACCAAGACACTGACCGGCGACAGTTTGTTCTACGACCGCAAGAAAGGTTTCGGCAAGGCCATTGATCACATTATTTTTAATGATACCGAGCAAAAAATGCAGCTGCGCGGCGACCTGGCCAATTATTACAAAGCGGAAGAGCGCACTGTTGTGACGAAAAATGCCTATGCCGTAATTGTGACCGAGCAGAAGGATACCTCAAAAACCGACTCATTGGCAAATAAACGGGTAGCTACTCCGGATGACGATAAAAACGGTATGACAGATTCCGTCAAAAAAGAGAAGCAGAAGATATCGGCCCCACCGAACACAATGCCTGTAAACGTAGCGCCTAAAAGTAAGGTTGACGAAAAGACGATTTCAATAAAGAATAGTAAACAGGCTAAGGGGGATACGTCCGCAGTAAGATCAAATAAAAAAGGCAAGCCGCTAACACTCTCGAAATTACCGGTGGATACCTCTATCCGTAAAAAGGATACCACCAGGATGAAGCACGATTCCATATACATGACCGCCGATACACTGGAAACGAGGGTGATAACATGGAAGGACCTGAAGAGTATACAGGAAAAAGAAAGGCTTTCGCATATCAAAGATACAACAGCAAAAAAGGACACAGCAAGCAACAAGCCCCCCTCTATAGTCTACAAAGTTCCGGTAAAGCATATCGATCTTTCGCCGCCGCGACTGATACCCGACAGTTCATACTTGCACCGGCACTATTTTGACAATTACAAATTTGACACGGTAAAGCGCGAAAACATTGCTATTACAGGCAAAAAGAAGCAAAAAAGGGACAAAAATAAACCGGCTACAGACAACACTGAACCAAAAAAAGTAGCGTCCGCGAAAGATGCACCGGATAAAGGGGCATCTGATACAGAGGCGCCCGGTAAAACCCCGCCTCCGGTGGCAGAGAAAAAGCTGAGCAAGCGTGATAGTTTGAAAAAGGCGAGGATCGACTCGGTTTACCTGGTGCGCCCGGTTAAACTGGACGACACGGCCCGGGTGAGGATATTAAGCGCCTTTCATCATGTAAAGATGTTCAAGTCGGACCTGCAGGGAAAATCCGACTCCGCATTTTATGCCAGTAGCGACTCGACCATAAGGTTGTATATCAACCCGATCGTATGGATGCAAGGATCGCAGCTATCAGCTGATACGATCAATCTGCAGATGAGGGATAAAAAGCTCAATAATATGGAGCTTTACCCTAACGCCTTTGTGGTGAATATTGAAAAAGGTGATTCGGTACACTACAACCAGATGGCCGGGAAAAAAATGCGCGGATTTTTTAAAGATGATAAGCTGGAGAGTTTATACGTTTCGGGCAATGCCGAAACGATCTATTTTTCGCGCGATAGCGGCAAGGTAGCCAACATGCAGCGATCTCTCAGCAGCAGGATACGTGTTAATTTTAAGGACAGCAAGGTAACTACGCTGCTATTTATGGACAAGCCCGAACACCGCTACGGGCCGCTGGATAAATTCAGTGAGGAAGATAAACTGCTGAAGGGCTTCATCTGGAAACCCAAAGAGCGGCCCGTCTCGAAAGAGTCCATTATCCCCTCGCTGAACAAAAATGCGACGGTAAAGAACGATAAGACAAAGTCTGACGCAAAGACCAGGGCGGGAACGAAGGCATCGCCCTCAAAAAAGCCGCCTGGAAAAGATCAAGTGCCGGTGAAGGCAGGGAAAGATACCAGTTCGGTGAAACCGGGCGCATTGCCGGTTATAAAGCAGCTTAAAGATAGTTTGCAGAAACAATTGCCCGACACCATTAAAAAATCTAACGATACATCAGCTACCCGCAGGAAAGATACGTCCGCGGTCAGGAAGGCGGCTACAAAGACGGACCAGTAGCCTGTTCAGTTAAAAACTGCACCAGCTTTTCAACTGCGCGGGCCCGGTGGCTCAGTTTATTCTTTTCCTCAAGGGTCATCTCAGCGAAGGTTATATCAAAGCCGTACGGCTGAAAAATAGGGTCGTAACCAAATCCGCCTGTTCCTCTTCTCCCATGCCTGATGGTACCTTCAACCGTACCTTCAAAAAAATGTTCGGTCCCGTTCCACATCAGCGAAATGACACTGATAAAACGCGCCCGCCGGTTTCCTGTGCCCGCAAGCTTTTCAAGCACTTTTTTGATGTTAGCGTCATGGTTCCCGTGCTCGCCGGCATAGCGGGCCGAGTATACTCCGGGTTCTCCGTTCAGCGCTTCTACTTCCAGGCCGCTGTCGTCGCCGAAGCAATTCAGCCGGTAGTTTTTATAAACGTAATGGCTCTTGATCGACGCATTCTCATAAAAAGTGGCGCCGGTTTCTTCAATATCCTCATCGCAACCGATATCATGCAGTGCTACCAGTTCGATAGCGCCATTCAGTTTGGCGGACACCTCTTCCAGCTTGTGCCTGTTGTTGGTGGCAAATACAAGTTTCACAGGCATATCAAAGGTTCTTTATTTGTTCCCAAAAGGCCTTTTTATTGTCGATGTTGGTCATCATTTGCTCAAAGCTAAAGGTAAGCAGTGCCTTCGCACCATCAGTGGTCGCTATGGTGTTGAAATCAAGACCGGTTAACCCTTCCGGCAAAGCCTGCTTGCCTAAAATGACAACGGTTTGCGGGTTAAAGAATGCGGCAATTTGTGCATAGGCTGCGCCGTCGTTTTTTGCCAGGTTAAGGATGGCTACGTCATCACGGGTATGCTTTATGCCACTCAATACCTTTTCAAGCGCAGCCAGGTGATCGTCTTGTACAAATTCTTGATCTGCGTAGTTTGCCAGTATCAAAAAATTCTTTTTGTTCGATCCAAGGTAATTAAAAGACGGCAGGGGCGTTTTTATTTCGGGTGCAGATGCTTTTGTTTCGTTATACAGGTTCTTATCTTCATCAAGCAGGTATAATTCGTCCTGCAGGATGTATCGCAGGGCATTTGTATGTTCAACTTTCACTTTTAACAAATTTTAACCAAAAATAGTTAATTGTTAGAGCCTTTATCAGCATATTCGCACAAATTATTCATGCTCGTGTGCCGATAAATTTGCACCTTTGCATGTTTACAACATACACAATGTTAATGAGAAAGATCGGGATAGCCTTTTTATTAAGTATAGTTTTTACTGCGTCGTTTGCGCAGGCACAGCCGGTGCGAAACCTGGATAAAATAGTGGCGGTGGTAGGCAGCAGTATCGTGCTGAAGTCGGACGTCGAATTGCGTTACGCCAACTACCTGGCATCAGGGGGGCAGCCAAATGACAAGGTAAGGTGCGAGATAGTGCAAAGTTTTATTACACAGAAACTGCTCGCTCAGCAGGCGGTCATCGACAGCGTTACGGTGAAGGATGATGAGGTGGACAACGAAGTTGACCGCAGGATGCGTGGTATGATAAGCAGGGCCGGCGGGCAGGACAGGCTCGAACAGTTCCTGGGCCGGTCGGTGATCCAGTATAAAGATGAGATACGCGACGACATTAAGGAAAATATGGTGGCCACCAGGATGCGGAGCAAGATAACGGAGAAAATAAACGTAACTCCACTTGACGTTGAGAACTATTTTAAAAAACTGGCAAAGGATAGCCTGCCAACCTTTAACAAGGAAGTAGAAGTTGGTGAGATCGTTTTTCAGCCTAAAATGGATAAGGAAGAGAAGGAACCTTACCGGCAGAAAGCCGAAGAATTGCTTGCCCGTGTAAAAAAGGGAGAAGACTTTGGTAACCTGGCACGCATTTATTCGAACGATACCGGATCGGCCCCTGATGGCGGCGACCTTGGTTTTGCTGACCG
The DNA here is from genome assembly GCF_007971025.1 of Mucilaginibacter ginsenosidivorans. Classification (NCBI taxonomy): domain Bacteria; kingdom Pseudomonadati; phylum Bacteroidota; class Sphingobacteriia; order Sphingobacteriales; family Sphingobacteriaceae; genus Mucilaginibacter; species Mucilaginibacter ginsenosidivorans. Next base: position 1,438,862 of record NZ_CP042436.1, read on the forward strand.
TAACACCTTTGTAAAAGAATTTGCGGCCTGGGCATTCAGATTGAAGGCAGGCGAAATGTCCCCTGTTTTTGAAACGGAATATGGCTTCCACTTTTTGCAGGTTATCGAGCGCCGCGGCGAACAGGTGCATGTACGCCATATCCTGATCATGCCTTCGGTTACCGAGGCCAGTATTGAACGCGCAAAGAAAAGAGCAGATAGTGTTTATCTGTTGCTTACCAAAAACAAAAACGCTGATTTTTCGGCTGTCGCTTCTTATTATTCCGATGATAAGGAAACAAAATACAACGGCGGTATGATGCTTAATGCCGAGAACGTTGAAACACGCACCACGTACATTCCTACCGACAAACTCGACCCGCAGGTAGCTTTGACCATTGATACAATGAAGGTAGGCGAAGTTTCGCAACCGCAGCTTTTTACAGAACAATCCGGCAAAAAAGTATATAAGATACTTTATTTAAAATCGGCGACGGACGCTCACAAAGCAAACCTGAAGCAGGATTTTCCAAAGATCAAAGCCGCAGCGCTTGACGATAAAACCAACCGGGTTATCAGCGAATGGTTCGAAAAACGCAGGAAAGAAACATTTGTCAAGATCGATCCTGAATTTGAAGTATGCCCTGAATTAAAAGGCTGGGCCAATGTCCCCATGTCGGCACAATCCACTAAAACTCCCTGATAGACTATTATGCAACACCGGACAGATGTGGAAGCTGCTGATGCGCTGAAGGATGCCCATAAGCGTATAATCTCTGAAATTGGCAAAGTTATCATAGGCCAGGATGAGGTTATCAAATCTGTACTGATCTCCATCTTCAGTAACGGGCATTGCCTGTTGGTTGGCGTGCCGGGGTTAGCCAAAACGCTGTTGGTTCAAACAGTAGCGCAAATACTCGACCTGGATTTTAGCCGTATACAATTTACGCCCGACCTGATGCCTTCGGATATCATCGGGTCAGAAATTTTAGGCGAGGACCGGAGCTTTAAGTTTATTTCGGGTCCTGTATTTGCTAACATCATCCTGGCTGATGAAATAAACAGAACACCGCCCAAAACCCAGGCTGCCTTGCTCGAGGCCATGCAGGAAAAAGCAGTAACCGTAGCGGGGGTAACGCATAAACTGGCGCAGCCATTTTTCGTGCTTGCCACACAAAACCCGATCGAACAGGAAGGCACATATCCCTTACCCGAAGCGCAGCTCGATCGCTTTATGTTCAATGTGTCGCTCGACTATCCGTCGTTCAAAGAAGAACTGCAGATCGTAAAAAATACCACCAGCAGTTCAAACATACAGGTAGATAAAGTGCTGAATGCAGAAGAGATCATTTATTTTCAGCACCTGGTAAGGAACATTCCGGTTCCGGATAACGTTCTTGAATATGCGGTAAAGCTGGTATCTAAAACCCGCCCGAACGGCGGCACCGCCCCTGCCGAAATAAAACGCCTGCTCAACTGGGGCGCTGGTCCGCGTGCCTCGCAATTCCTGGTCCTTGGCGCCAAATGCCATGCAGTTATCAGTGGAAAATATTCGCCGGATATTGAAGATGTACAGGCCATCGCAAAGCCAGTGTTAAGACATCGCATCATCCGCAGCTATCACGCCGAAGCAGAAGGTTTGTCAGCCGACGATATTATTCAGAAGTTGTTGTGATTTGTGATTAGTTAACCAATCACAAATCACTGTTCCACCGCCGAAAAAACCTCCAGCAAAATATTCCATTTATGGCTGGCATCTATCTCCCAAACCCGTACATAATTATAATCGCTAACAATGGCGCCTTTCCTGATCCGCGCAGTTCCGTAGCTATAGGCAAGGTCGTTACTTGTTGACCGCCCCACATTGATTGTTTGGGCAGATATGCTGATGCCTTCGTTATCGATAAACTTCATGATCTTGTCCGGGCCGGTCATGGGCTCGAAGCCCGGGAAGTAATAACGTCCTTCTGGACTGAGAAATTCTTTGTAAGATGCTATTGTTGAGACAGTTAACTCGTGGTTGAATACCTTGTCGGTGTTTAGTATTATCCCTTTGCCATTAAATGGGTCCTTGCTTGGAGCGGTCGCTTTAGCGGTATCAGGTTGCCTGAAATCAGGTATTTCCGATTGCTCCGGCTCGGGGTGCTGTATGCCAAGGTCTATCAGCAGTTTAAGCCTATTGTCGGCCGGGTCAAGATGCCAAACCGATACATAATCACCGTAAACCTTATCATCGTCGTTGCTTTTATCATTCTGATAAACATAAGGCCCGGCGGTAAAGGCCAGGTCGCCGTTTGCTGAAATACGGGCAAATTTTGGCTGCCATTTCAGCGAACCGGGTTGCTTATCTATCGAATTATAAAAGTCGGTTATTTTGATCACATGGGGCTTGAAAACAATGCCCTCCGGGTCGGCCACGGCTAAAAAAGCATCTTTTATGCCCCTGTGTTCAACCAACTTGTCAAAAGATTTTTCCGCTTCGACAACCTGGTTCACATCGGCAACTGTTTTTTGTGCCGAAGCAAATATGGGGTAACTCAAAATTGCCGCTGCAATTAATAGGGTTCTTCTCATGCTTATTTTCAGGTTTTTGGCGATCCTGTCCATTTTTTAGCAAATGCCGGCTGCCAGGATTTATTCTCAACAGTAAACGGCATTATGCGTGATAAATTACAAATGTCAATTTTTTGTGCAGATTTTAAATTTTACTCCAGGTTGTTCCGTCTTTCCCGTCTTTTAGCTGAAAGCCGATGTCCTGCAGGCCATTCCTTATCTTGTCGGATGTGGCATAATCCTTATTTGTCTTTGCCTCGTTACGGATGCCGACGATCATGTTCAGCACGTTCGGCAGGTCGTCGTTAGCGGCCTGTTCATCTTTTAAGCCCAGCACATCCAGTACAAAGGTGTTCATTAATTGTTTTAACAGCGCCAGGTTTTGCGTGTCGATCTTCAATTTGCCATCCTTTACCGAATTGATGATGCGAGAGGCTTCGAACAGTTCAGCGATAAGCACCGGGCTGTTGAAATCATCGTTCATCGCATCGTAGCAACGCTGAATTAAGGGAGCTATTTCCACCTCGCCGTTTGACGAAGCTACAAGGCTATCCAGCAAAGCAAACGAATTCATCAGGCGCTTAAAGCCTTTTTCGGATGCTTCCATCGCATCGTTGCTGATATCAAGCGTACTGCGGTAATGGGCCTGAAGCATAAAGAAGCGTACCGTCATAGGGCTGTACCCTTTACTCAGTATCGAATTATCGCCCGAAAACAACTCGTGCGGCAAAATGCTGTTGCCAAGGGATTTCGACATCTTTTGCCCGTTAATGGTAAGCATATTGGTATGCACCCAATACCTGGCTGGGTTAGTATGGCAGGCCGCCATGCTTTGCGCTATCTCGTTGGTATGGTGCGTCGGCATCAGGTCGATACCGCCGCCATGAATATCAAATTGCTTGCCCAGGTACTTGTTGCTCATTGCCGAGCATTCCAAATGCCACCCGGGGAAACCTACGCTCCAGGGCGATGGCCATTTCATCAGGTGTTCGGGCTTGGCTTTTATCCAAAGGGCAAAGTCGAGCTTGCCACGCTTTTCGTCCTGGCCGCCAAGGTCCCGCGTGTTGTTGATCAGGTCCTCAAGTTTGCGGCCGTTCAGTATGCCGTAGTCCTGCGTTTTATTGTATTTTTCAACGTCGAAATAAATGGATCCGTTTACCTCGTAGGCGTACCCGTTTTGCAGGATAAGCTTTACCAGCTCTATTTGCTCAATGATATGGCCGGTAGCGGTGGGTTCGATGCTCGGGGGCAAAATGTTCAGGGTGCGCATCACATCGCGGAAATCGACCGTATATTTCTGCACGATCTCCATGGGCTCTACCTGGGCCAGTTTTGCTTTTTTTTCAATTTTATCTTCTCCCTCATCACCTGCGTCGCCCTCCAGGTGCCCGGCATCGGTTATATTGCGTACATAACGCACTTTGTATCCTAAATGGGTAAGATAACGGAAAATGAGGTCGAAAGAAATATAGGTACGCGAGTTGCCCAAATGGGCGTTGCTGTAAACAGTAGGACCGCAAACATACATGCCCACATGGGGCGGGTTTATCGGTTTAAATTCCTCTTTTTTACGGGTTAAAGTATTGTAAACAAATAGATTTTGTTCCATACCGGCAAACTTACGATTTTTTAGCACCTGCAATAAATCTCCGCAAATTGGAAAGCCAATTTTTTATCATCCGTTTGCAAGGATTTTATTTCAGATCAAGATCGCTGCGGACAGGGTAATGATCGGAAAGCTTTTTCTCGATGATATAATAGTTGAGTACATCAAACTGAGGGGTCGCCAGTATATAATCTATCTGGTAGTTGGGGAAACTACCGTTATAGGTACGGCCCAGTCCCGATCCGCATTCTGCAAAGGCATTTTTCATGCCCCCGCTCATCTTTGCCAACGCGAACGAGGTAGGCGTGTCATTAAAATCACCCGAAATAATATACGGATAGGGGCAAGTGGCCGCATGGGCCTTTATTTTGAAAACCTGGTCGCTCCTTTTCAGGAAGGCAGTTTTAAGCTTGCTTCCAAGCCTTTTTGCCGAGCCGACCTCTGGTTTGCCGTCCTGTTTGGAAACGCTGTTGAGATAGCGGTAATCGTCGGGATCAAAACGTATCGATTGCAGGTGGACGCTGTAAAACCGGAAAGGTTTATTGCCCTTTTTAATATCGACATAGATGCATTGGTTCTCGCTCGTGGGTTCGGATAGCTGGATCATGCCGTGGGCTATGATGGGGAATTTAGAAAAGACGGCCTGGCCGATACCCACATCGGCATTGCTTCGCACCGGTTCGAAATAATAATTTTTGCTGCCCAATATCTTCTGTATGGAGTCGAGCATGTCGTACTGCCCTTTTTTCCGGGTATAAAACTCCTGGAACCCGATAACGTCGGGTTGCTGGTCTTTTATTATCTGTAAAATTTCCTGTTTGGTCGATAGGTCGTTCTTCGAGCCGTAACGTTTAAAGTTGTGAACATTGTAGGTCATTATCCTGGCGAAAGCCGCACTGCTTTTGGAAGATTCGGGTGATATGAACCTCATGCCGATGTTCCTGTTCAATACCCGCCAGCCAATACCAATGCAAACAATGGAAAGAAAAACCAGGCTTTTTTTTCGGAACAGCCAGTAAACGATCAAAATAACGTTGCCCAAAAGCAGCAACGGATAAGCGAGCCCAAAAAAGGCCACTGGCCAGAATTTGGTGGGGTTAATTACCGGTGCCAGGTAACTAATAAACAGGCAAACACATAGGAAAATATTGATCCATAAAAAAAACTTATCAATAAAGGTTAGTCCCCTTTTAGCCTTCATTATCCTTACTGGCCCTGAATAATATTTCTTTTTCCTGCCTGGTCAGGCTGTCATAGCCCGATTGCGATATCTTATCCAGGATACGGTCGATATCCTCCTGCCTGGGTACATTGCCGCCACTCCTGGCATTGTTTTTCGCTGCAACCTTTAAATGAGGCTTTTTGCTGAACATTTTGGTAAAAAACCCGACCCAGTCGTTACCGCGCTGCAGTTGTTTAATATAAATAAAGCCGAACAACGCGCCGCCAAGATGTGAAAGCTCGCCGCCGGCATTTGAGCCGGCAATAAGCAAAAAGTCGAGTATTATGAAAGCTATCGCTAACCATTTCAGTTTCACCGGTCCAAAAAGCATCAGCACCATGGTGTAGTCGGGCAATAAGGTAGCTGTGGCTACCAAAATAGCCATTACAGCTGCTGAGGCGCCAACTATCGGCACACTTGCATCACCAATTTGTTGAGCGAAAAAAGGAATAAAGTTAAACCCGAGTAAAAAGAACGACGCCCCGGTAAGCCCACCCAAAAGATATAAGCCTATCGTGCGTTTAGTGCCCAAATATTCCTCGAATATCTGTCCTATCCAAAACAACCACAGCATATTGAATACGATATGCAATATACCTGCATGCATGAACATATAGGTGACAGGTGTCCAGAAACGGAAAATCAGTTTAGCGAAATTGGAAGGCAGGGCCAGGTATTCGTTGGCATAGTATCTGATAAGGCTTTCCTGATGCCCCCAAAACAAAGTCTCGAAAACAGCGGGTATATTGATAAGCAGGAACACAATAAGGTTGATCCCGATCAGCAGGCTGACCCTGCTGCCCGAGTGAAGCATTTTTATCTTGAGTTCGTTCCAGAGCGTGCTCATAAATATTCTTTACAGTCGATAACGCTGATCGGTTAAAAAAAGTTGTCCATGCGCCTCATGCGCCAGATTTTGATCATAATAAGCCCTAACAATCCTCCTCCTAAATGAACAAGGTGGGCCACATGATCACCAGGGCGCTGAACGACGCTATCGTATATTTCATATAAAACATAGAATGATACAAGATATTTAGCCTTGATCGGGATAGGTATAAAAATTATCATTAACTCCATGTTGGGATATAGCAATCCGAAAGCTACTAATATGCCAAACAATGCTCCGGAAGCTCCAACGGTTGGTGCATAATATATCTCCGCAAGTTTATTTATGCCTTTTATGTCGCCGCCATATTGGTAAAAGGATTGGTCCGTAATAGGATGCGGCATCACAAAACTGCCCATGATGCTATGGACTTCAATAGCTTGTATCAGCATTTGCATAACTATTGCACCTATACCACAAATAAAATAGAAGTTAAAGAAGCGTTTTGAGCCCATACTGTATTCCAGTATTGGCCCAAACATGAAGAGCCCAAACATATTAAACAGCAAATGGCTTGGCTCTTTTAACAACGGCGCATGCATGAACATGTAAGTGACTATTTGCCATGGGCGAAAAAACGGCGAATCGAAATAAAATGCCGCGAGTGAAGTATTCATGTCAAATATCTTACCCACTAAATAAGGTGCAATAGCAAATATGATATTAATGATCAGCAGGTTTTTAACAACCGGGGTTAGATTAGCGAAAGGGGATTGCCGGTATTGACTCATAGTTTCAGATAATTGTTTTATTTTTCAAATCGTTCGGCCAGTTCGGCCATGGTAAAAGTACTGATAATTGCTTTTCCGTTCAGTGCAATATTAGGCATCTGGCAGGCAAAAAGCTGATCGATCAGCAAATTCATTTCTTCCAATGATAACCTGACGCCAATTTTGGTTGCGGCGTTACGCGCAAGTGACCGCGCAAGGCTGTCGCGCTTATCCAGCTTCAGTATCGAAAGGTTATTTTTAAAGCCTTCCAGCAGGTGTTCCAGCAAGGCGTGTTCCGATACATCGCCCAGGTCGGCCGGTATGCCTTCCACCACAACGGTATTTTTGCCAAACTCCCTTACGTCGAAACCAAGCGCACGGATATCCGGTAAAAGTTCTTTCAATAACTCAAAATCGCCGCCGTTTAGTGTAACCGATTGCGGGAACAAACTTTGCTGGCTGGTGCCCGAATGATTTTCCAATTGCTGCAGAAAACGTTCGTATAATACCCGTTCGTGTGCTGCCTGTTGGTTTATCAGCATAAAGCCGGATTTAATGGGCGAAAGGATATACCGGTTATGCAGCTGAAACAGTTGCCGTTCGCTTGGTTTGCTAACCTCCTGTTCTTCAACGGGGATGGTCTTTTCGGCGTGTATCTCATGCTGGTGTGCGGTATCCTTTTTGCTGATCTCGTACAGCGTATCCCAGTTTTGCGGGATGGCGGTTTTATTATAATCGCCCGTGTTCCGCAGGAAGGGTATCTCCCGTTCGCTGCTTTTCTTTTCCGCAGCAAAGGGGTTAAAATCCGGGTTGAAGGATATGGTAGGCTGTACGATCCGGTCGGGCGGCGTGGGTGTTATCAAATGGCCTATGCTATTCTCCTGGTCAAAATCGAGCGTAGGGGTAATATTATATTTGCCCAGCGAACGTTTAACTGCCGACCGGATAATGGCATAGATCGATTTCTCATCCTGGTATTTGATCTCGGTTTTTGTCGGGTGTACGTTTATATCGATTTTCGACGGGTCTATCTCGATAAAAAGCACATAAAGCGGGAAGCTTTCATCGGGCAACAGTTCCTCAAAAGCGGCAAGTACGGCATGGTTCAGGTAGGCGTCTCGTATATAACGGTTATTTACAAAAAAGAACTGTTCGCCGCGGGTCTTCCTTGCAAATTCGGGCTTCCCGACATAGCCCCGGAGCTTGATGATCGAAGTATCTTCTTCCACCGGCACCAAACGCTGGTTATAGTTATTGCCGAACAGGTGCACAATACGTTGCTTTAAGGCAGTAGCAGGCAGATGATAAACCTCCTGCCCGTCGTGGTGCATGGTGAAAAAAATACCCGGGTTGGCCAATGCAACACGCTGAAATTCATCCACGATATGGCGCATCTCCACCGGGTTGCTTTTTAAAAAATTACGCCGGGCGGGCGTGTTGTAAAATAGGTTCCGCACCGAAATTGAAGTGCCCGTGTTAGCCGAACATGGCTGCTGGCTCACTACTTCCGAGCCTTCGATATTAATACAGGTTCCCAGTTCGTCGCCATGGCGACGGGTCTTTAGTTCAACATGTGATATGGCTGCTATCGATGCCATTGCCTCGCCCCGGAAGCCCATCGTGCGAATAGCAAAAAGATCCTCTGCCTTGCGTATTTTGGAAGTGGCGTGCCTTTCAAAACACATACGCGCGTCGGTAATGCTCATTCCGGCGCCGTTATCTATCACCTGTATCAGCGATTTGCCGGCATCCTTCAGTATCAGTTGTATCTTATCGGCACCTGCGTCTATCGAATTCTCAACCAGCTCTTTCACGGCAGAGGCGGGGCGCTGCACCACTTCTCCCGCGGCTATCTGGTTGGCAACGGAATCAGGTAAAAGCTGGATTATATCTGGCATTTAGAAAAATTTCCCTTCTTGATCGTCCGGTACTGTGCGCGGATCTGTTCCGGGCAAAATTAACTAATTGACCGCATAACTTTAGCTTTTTAACAAGCTATTGTGTTGCCGTCGGCCGATTTTTTAAACCACGGTACACTTTTTTTGTTAGTGATGAAATTCAGCTACTTGCAATTAAAGGTTGTTGTTTTAAGTTAATATTTGGATAATTGTAAATCCACACTTATGAGAAAGCTTTTACCTTTGCTCCTGCTATTTGCCGTTGCCTGTAAGCAACAGGACTTCAACGCCGACCTGCTGGTTAAAAATGCCGTAGTTTATACTGTTGATAGCAGTTTTACCATGGCCGATGCCTTTGTAGTAAGGAAAGGCATGATCGTAGCTGTAGGGAAAGACGACTCGCTTGAAAAAATTTACAAGGCCCATTCTGTTATCGATGCCGAAGGCAAGGCGGTTTACCCTGGCTTTATGGACGATCATTCCCATTTTTACGGCTATGGCATGAGCCTGCAGGAAGTGGAACTGGTGAATACGAAAAGCTGGAATGAGGTGGCAGATTCGGTGATGATGTTCTCCAAACGCAACCCCGACGGATGGGTGATCGGGCGTGGATGGGACCAGAACAAATGGCAGGTAAAAAAATTCCCGGATAAAGCCAAGCTTGATTCCATGTTCCCGGTGAGGCCGGTATTGCTTACCCGCATCGACGGGCACGCGGCCATCGCCAACCAGGCTGCTTTGAACCTGGCTGGTGTAAAACCGGGCCAGACCATCACCGGGGGCGAGATCGAGACCATAAAGGGAAAACTCACCGGGATACTGGTAGATAACGCCGTAGGTATAGTAACCCGGAAAATACCCGAACCGACTGACCAGATCATACAAACAGCCCTGGCAGACGCGCAGCAAAAATGTTTTGCAGCAGGCTTAACAACGGTTTCGGACTGTGGTTTACCCTATACCATGATCAATACCATCGAGGACCTGCAGCACAAAGGCGTTTTAAAGATGCGCCTGTACGTGATGCTGTCCGACAGGCCCGACAATTATGAATACCTGTTTAAACGGGGGGTATTTAAAACTCCGCGTTTGGATGTCAGGTCATTTAAAATGTATGCCGACGGCGCCCTCGGTTCAAGAGGTGCTTGTTTATTGCAGCCGTACAGCGATAATAAAAAAGAGCAAAAGGACTGGAAAGGGTTTTTGTTGAGCAGCCAGAAACATTTTGAAGAGGTGGCACAGAAAGTGGCCGACAAAGGTTTCCAGTTATGTACCCATGCCATAGGCGATTCGGCTAACCGTGTTATCCTGAAGATTTATGCTTCGGTACTAAAGGGCAAAAACGACCGGCGCTGGCGAATTGAACATGCGCAGGTATTGTCGCCGGAGGATATCCATTATTTTGGCGATTATAATATCATACCATCGGTACAACCCACGCACGCTACTTCTGATATGCGGTGGGCAGGCACAAGGCTTGGCCCGCAGCGGTTAAAAACAGCCTACGCTTACAAGCAATTGCTTGAGCAAAACGGCTGGATACCGCTCGGTACCGACTTCCCGGTGGAAAATATCAGCCCCATCTATACCTTCTACGCTGCTACGGAGCGTAAGGACCTGAAGGGATACCCCGAAGGCGGCTTTCAGCCCGAAAATGCGCTCAGCCGCAAACAGGCCCTGCAGGGGATGACGATCTGGGCGGCTAAAGCTAATTTCGAGGAAAAAGAAAAAGGCAGCATAGAGCCGGGCAAGTATGCCGACTTTGTGATATTGAACAAGGATATCATGAAGATCAAAGGTTCTGAACTGCCGGGAGTAAAAGTATTATACACCTATATAAACGGAGAAAAAGTATATGGCAAAAACTAAAGGATGGGCGTACCTAATTATATTATCCGGTTTTATTTTAGCTCATTCGGCCTGTGCGCAAAACCCTCCGTTCTCTGGCCAGGCTTACGTTAACGAGGAAAAACTTGTCGAAAAAGCTACGTTCCTGTTCAATAACCAGCAGCAGCTTATTCCCTTGCTGGATGTGGGTGAGCTGAAGATAGCGAGCGTGCATTTTACCTACCAGTATGCAGCCGGGTTTGATAGCCTGCTGAATAAATACACCAGCATCGATTCGTACAATGGCACGGATTACGTCACCATTAAAACGCTCGGCGACCTTGATTTTGACACCAAAACTTACAATACGCTCATTGTGCAGGTTAACGATGCCGACCTGGAAAACCCGGCCATTATTGGTTTTATTAACGACAATCAGCGCATCAAAAATGTTATTGTAGCATTTTTTGGCACAAGAGATAACCTTGGGAAATTCGATAGCGTAAATGCGCCTGTCATCTGGTGCCCGAGGCCATCGCCTGTCGCAGCATTTTATAGCGCACAGGCCATATTTGGGGGCGTGCCGATAACACAAAACCTTATTGCCAACTATTCGGCCAAATACAAACGGAACAGTGGCTTTTTAACCCAAAAGATACGTCTTGGGTACACCGCGCCCGAAGAGGTAGGTATCAAATCATCCAATCTCGACGAGATAGACAAGATCGCTTATGAGGCTATCCGCAACCAGGCCACGCCAGGCTGCGTGGTATTGGTGGCAAAGGATGGCAAGGTGATCTTTAACAAAGCGTACGGCTATCATACTTATGATAACGTAATGCCCGACAAGCTGAATGATATCTTCGACCTCGCATCGGTAACCAAAGTCTCGGCAACTACGATGGAGGCCATGCGCGTTTACGAGGAGGGTCGCCTGAACCTTGATTCGACAATAGGCACCTATATGCCTATAGCGCGTAAAACAAATAAAAGCGACCTGGCGATACGGGAACTGCTGGAGCACCAGTCGGGCCTGATACCTGATATCCCAACGTACGAGAAATTAAAACCTACCGACGTTAGTCTCGATTCGTCGGCCGTGTTTACCCATAAGGTGGTCGATCATTATTTTTTAAGGAAGGACTATTTCAGGGATGTAATGCTGACGGATATATTCAATTCGCCATTGCGTACCCGCGGGCAGTATGTGTACAGCGACCTGAGTATGGTGATGATGCAGCAGATACTCGAAACCATAACCTCGACGCCGTTAAACACCTACGTGCAAAAAAATTTTTATGATCCGTTGGGAATGCAGACGGCGGGTTTCCTGCCATTGAACCGCTTCCCGCGCACGCGGATCATCCCTACCGAGAACGACCAGGTGTTCAGGCATACCCTGCTTATTGGTTACGTGCACGACCCGACAGCCGCCTTGCTGGCAGGGGTATCGGGGAATGCCGGGTTATTTGCCGGCGCCAACGACCTGGCAATTCTATACCAGATGCTGTTGAATAAAGGTATGTATGGAGGAGTGCAATACTTTAAACCTTCTACAGTTGAGCTGTTTACCGCAAAGCAATCTGCGGTAAGCCGCAGAGGTTTGGGGTTCGACCGCTGGGACCCGATAGCCGAAAGGCATTATCCTTCTAAAATGGCATCCGACCAAACTTTTGGGCACACGGGCTACACAGGCACCTGTATATGGGTCGATCCGAAGTATAACCTGGTTTATGTGTTTTTATCAAATCGTGTTAACCCAAAGGTAAGCGATAAGCTTTCAAGCCTCAATATAAGGCCAAGAATACAGGATGCTGTTTATCAGGCGATAGACAAGGGGCTCTGACGGTCAACCGACGAAAAAATTCAACTTTAGGGTTTAGTATTTGTTACCTTTAATAGTCAATTGAACCGGTTATGAAAGATGTAAAAATTCCCGAAGGCTATCAGCAGATCATGCCTTACCTCATTGTCGAAAATGCAGCTGAGTTTTTCAGTTTTATGAAAAGTGTATTTGGCGCCAGGGAGAAGTATAAAAACATGCGCACCGAAACGCTCATCAGGCATGCCGAACTGAAAATTGGTGACAGCGTGATCATGTTTGCCGATGCGACGGAGGATTTCAACCCGCAAAATGCCGGGATGTTTGTTTATGTTGACGACTGCGACAAAGTATATGAAAAGGCATTGAGCCACGGCGCGCTGACAGTTATGCCGCCTGCCGACCAGGAATACGGCCGTAGCGCAGGTATAAGCGATCCCTTTGGGAATACCTGGTGGATCACATCCCTTTAATTGCAAAATCTGTCAGAATATCTTTACACAGCTTTAACACTATTATCTTAAATTGCTGTTAAACTTGCAGCAGTGAAGCTACCACATCAACCAGTAAATTTTTGTTGGCCGTGTGTGGTAGTTTCATTACCATAGCAAGATCACATAAATGAAAATCGGAATAGTTTGTTATCCCACTTTTGGCGGCAGCGGCGTTGTAGCTACTGAGCTTGGCAAGGCTTTGGCCGACCATGGGCACCAGGTTCATTTTGTGACCTATAATCAGCCCGCGAGGCTTGATTTTTTTTCGGAGAACCTTTTTTACCACGAAGTAGCCGTTTCCAAATACCCTTTGTTTGAATATCCGCCTTACGAATTGGCCCTGGCAAGCCGGCTTGTGGATGTGGTACGGTTTGAAAAACTGGATATACTTCACGTGCACTATGCCATACCGCACGCTTCCGCCGCATTCATGGCGAAGCAGATACTGATGACCTACGGCATCTATATCCCGGTGGTTACTACCCTGCACGGTACCGATATAACGCTTGTGGGTAAGGACAGGACCTACAGCCCGGTGGTTACCTTCTCCATCAATAAATCGGACGGCGTAACGGCCGTGTCCGAGCATTTGAAAAAAGACACATTCGAGTTTTTCGAGATCGAGAACGAGATACGGGTGATACCCAACTTTATCGATCTTACCCGTTTCAGCCTGAAAGCAAAGGACCACTTTAAAAAAGCAATAGCGCCATCGGGCGAAAAGATACTCATCCATACTTCAAACTTCCGCAAGGTAAAGCGCACCACGGATGTCATCCGGATATTTGCCAAAGTGACCGAAAAGATACCTTCCAAACTATTGATGGTAGGCGACGGCGGCGAACGATCGGAATGCGAACAACTGGCCCGCGACCTTGGCGTAAACGATAATGTCCGTTTCCTGGGCAAGCAGGATGCCATTGAGGAGATACTTTCCGTGGCCGACCTGTTCCTGATGCCGTCGCAGTCGGAGAGCTTTGGTTTGGCGGCGCTGGAGGCTATGGCCTGCAAGGTGCCGGTAGTAAGCTCGAATGCTGGCGGTTTGCCTGAATTGAATGTTGACGGCGTAACCGGTTTCCTGCGTGAGATAGGCGATATCGACGGCATGGCCGAAAGTGCCGTTTACATACTGGAGGATTGCGAACGCCTGAACACGTTTAAGGAAAACGCCCTGGCCCGCGCCAAAGAATTCGATTTGTCTATCATCCTGCCTGTGTATGAGAACTACTACGCCGAGGTGATAGAGAAAAGCCGCACGCATGTGCTTTAAGGCGAAGCGATAAATTTCCTGTGAAATAACTTACTGATCAGCGTTTAAAAGACCCGGTACCGCAGTTTCAGGTATATGCTGTGCAAAAGCCCGATCTTCTCAAATGCATAATTGTGCTTTCCCGCCAGTCTCCCTGTACAGGCAGCTATCAACTGCTGTTCGGCCCTGGTTAACAGGCCCTTTTGCGTATATGGTACGGGTTTAAGAATTATACCTGCTTGTGTTGGTTTGCCGAACGAACTATTTGCCAGCGACGGCCTGCCCGCAACCGTGGGCCGGCTCAATACGGCTAATGCCGGGATGCCCAGAAAATCGGCCAGTTGCTTGGCTGCCGATCGCGGCTCGTTGCACACGTCTTCGTAGCGTAATAATAAAAAGCCGGGGCTGCCCTGCTGCCGTGCGGCAATACGCAGCGACGCTTTAAGGTAACGGAGCGCATTGCGGAGACCCGCGGCCGGCTCCATTTTTTTGCGCGATGTTAAGGTGGCTACCGGCTCCCTTAACAGGTGTATGATCTTTGCTCCCGGCATTTCCTGCCTGATACGGTCAATGAAGCGCTCGTTTGTGGGCGTTTTATCAACCCATGCCCTGGCGGTTAAATTGCCCGTGCAGGAAGCATAAGCCAGCACGATAGCCATGTGCGGCCATTGCGTACCCGGTATATGATCCACAGCCCGCCACCAGGCCATCAGATAACGCGCAAAATTTACATATGGCGATGCCTGATCATCGCTGCGGCCAAGCAGCCAGTACGGTGGCTGGTTTATAGGGTTGGCCAGCCGGCGCAGCCATTCTTTCCCTAAAAAAGCGGCCCATTCATTTTCCGGAAGCGACAGCAGCTTGTGTTCAAGATTAGTATAATAAGTACCCTCCGAAGGAAGAACCACCAGGTCGGGGTGCCCGTCCAGCATGTCTTTCAGCAGTGTTGTCCCGCTTCGGTGAACGCCGCAAATAAAAACCGGTGCCTGAGCCAATTGCAGCCCCTGTTCGATTTGCCCGATACTTAAGGACATGGGCCCCAATTGTTCCGCAACGGCCCACACTGTTTCCGACCACGCGCCGGCAGTAGTGATCAAGCCAGCAGGCAGCCTGTCCTCCGGCCGCGTACCGGGGAGCAAATCACTAAGCAACTGTTCCGCATTAATTATTTTCGAAAACATCGACCGGCAGGGCATTGCGTTTCGCTTACTAATTAACTATACAGGCTTTTTTTCGAAAAGGTTGTTTTAATGGATGATTATAGCGTCTAAACCAACCTTACGAAATGTTAAATAAGGGAATAAGCTATCCTGGGTAATCATACAGGCATATCTGTATAACGCCTGTTATAACCCGGATAACGGTGTGGAATAGCCTTTGGTCCTTCTGCTTTAAGCTTTTCGCTTACTCCGCAGGCGTAAACTTCAAACAAACCGGGTTGCCCAACTGGATGCCGCTGCCGGTGGTGGTTAAAGTGCCCGTGCCCGGGTTTATCCTGAATACCACAACGTTATTGCCGTCCTGGTTAGCTACGATCAGGAACTTGCCGGTCGGGTCGATGGTAAAGTCCCGGGGATTCTGGCCGTAAGTAGTATGGCGC
This sequence comes from Mucilaginibacter ginsenosidivorans, assembly GCF_007971025.1. Classification (NCBI taxonomy): domain Bacteria; kingdom Pseudomonadati; phylum Bacteroidota; class Sphingobacteriia; order Sphingobacteriales; family Sphingobacteriaceae; genus Mucilaginibacter; species Mucilaginibacter ginsenosidivorans. The sequence continues at coordinate 1,454,711 of NZ_CP042436.1, forward strand.
TCCATAAAGGTCAGTTGACCATTCTCCGGGTTTACCGAGTAAACCAGTATCGAGCTGGCATCCAGGCGGTCGGTAGCGTACAGGAAATGCCCGTCGGGTGTCATGTGTATGGCGGCCGCTCCGTTAGTTCCTTTGGCCTTCGGGTCCCTCATGCTTACGGTTTGAAGCTCCTTCACTTTGCCGCCGCTGTAAGCATAAACGTTAATTGCGCTGCCCATTTCCTGCAGCAGGTACAGGTATTTGCGATCGGGTGAGAAGGTCATGTGCCGCGGACCGTTACCTGGTTTCACACTCACGGTATTTTCTAAGGTAAGCGGCTGCGGTTTCGACGAACGGTAGCGCATGATATTCAGTTTATCGGTGCCCAGGTCGGTATAAAGCAGATATTTTTCATCGGGCGAGAAATAAGCCATGTGTACATGCGGCCCTTCCTGGCGTGCTGCATCGGGGCCTTTACCCTGGTCCTGTATCACCTGCGAAGGCGCCTGCAGCGAACCATCCTTATTGATGGGTAAAACAGCAAGGCTGCCGCTCGAGTAATTGGCTACAAAAACATTTTTGCGGTCCTCGTCAACAGAAATATAACATGGGTCGGCGCCGGCAGACGATTGCCTGTTCAGGAATTTCATGGTGCCGATATGCGGATCGAAAGTGAATGCGCTTACGCCGCCATTTTTCCCGTCCTCGTTCACTGCATAAATAAACCTGTTATCCTTCGAGATGCACAGGTACGATGGATTGCTCACATTGTCTATCTGGCTCAGGTAAGCTAGCTTGCCAGTTTCGGTATAAAACCGGTAAACATATATGCCTTTGCTGGTACCTTTGGTGTACGTGCCTATAACCAGGTCGTAAGTGGCAGGGGCCTTGTCCTTTTGCGCATAGGTAAACACCGGAAACAGCAGGGAAATAATAAGCAGGAATTTTTTCATTTTTCAGGAATGGTTAGTTAGCGCAAGATACTAATCAAAGGTGAAAGGTAAAAGGTGAAAGGCAGAAAGGTAAATGCCTAATACCATCGGTTTAATCCCCTCCATTTTGCCCGCAAAAGGGAGGGTGGTCGAGCATAGCGAAGATCGGGTGGGTAAAATAGCCGCGCGATAATTAAGGATAATTAAGGGAGAAAGATGAATGCGACCTGTTTATCCCCTCCATTTTGCCTGCAAAAGGGAGGGTGGTCGAGCGTAGCGAAGATCGGGTGGGTAAAATAGCCGCGCGGTAATTAAGGATAATTAAGGCAGAAAGGTAAATGCCTAATACCATCGGTTTAATCCCCTCCATTTTGCCTGCAAAAGGGAGGGTGGTCGAGCGCAGCGAAGATCGGGTGGGTAAAGTAGCCAGGCGGCAAAAACAAAAAAGGCGAAAGTTCAACTAAAAACTTTTCGCCTTTAACCTTTATCCTCTCACCCCAGACAAGCTTTCAGCTTTAGTCTTTTTGCTTAAAAAAACCTTTCGCCTTTAACCCCTGCCTGCCTGCCGGCAGGTTTATCCTTTCACCTCAACTAAACCAGGTGCTTTAACTGTATTAATTCCTTTTCATCCAGGTAACGCCAGCGTCCACGGGGCAGGTCCTTTTTGGTGAGGTTGGCGTACACCGTACGGTCAAGCTTTACCACCTCGTAACCCAGGTGTTCGAAAATGCGGCGTACAATGCGGTTTTTCCCGCTGTGTATCTGTATGCCTACCTCCCGTTTGGTGCCGCCCTGTACATAGGACACCATATCCGGTTTTATCAAACCGTCTTCCAGCTCAAGGCCGAAAGCAATTTTGTTCAGGTCGCCTTGTGTAAGACTTTTGCTTAGCTCAACCTGGTATATTTTGGTAACGTTATTTTTTGGGTGCGAAAGCTTATCGGCCAAATCGCCGTCGTTGGTCATCAAAAGCAGGCCGGTTGTATTGCGGTCGAGTCTCCCGATAGGATAGATACGCTCCCTGCTGGCCTTTTCAACCAATTGCATTACCGTACGGCGTTCCTGCGGATCGTCGGTGGTAGTGATATAATCTTTGGGTTTGTTAAGCAGCACATACACCATTTTTTCCCTTTTCAGTGTTTCACCGTTATAGCGGATCACATCTTTCATCGGGTCAACTTTATGCCCAAGCTCCGATACCACTTCGCCGTTCACTGATATTACGCCCGCGGCTATTAGTTCATCGGCCTTGCGGCGCGAGCAAATACCCGCATTGGAAATATAGCGGTTCAGCCTGATAAGGCCCGAATCGTCGTTTTCAGTTTTTTTGCGGCTGCGCATTACGCGGTCCTCGGGGCTGCGCTCGCTTCGTACCGGTTTATTGTTATAGGATGAATTTTCTGAATTGCGGAAAGGTTTACCCTTAAAATCACCGTCGCGTTTTTTAAAACCGCCCCCTGCTGTGCCACGGCTGCCAAATTTTTTATCGCCACTGCGTTCGCCGCCTTTATATCCTGGTGATCTTCTTTCGCCGGCCGGCTTGTCATCAAAACTGCGTTTCGGGCGATCGCCGCCTTCCGGCCGCTCCGAATAGGAGGTATTCCTTGGCTTGTATGCTCTCTTTTCGCCGCCCGGTTCACTGCCATAGCTTCTCTTCGGCCTGTCGTCCGAGGCTGGCTTGCCCGAATACGGCGTACTTCTTGGTTTGTAATCTTTCTTTTCTCCCGCGGAGTCGCCACCATAACTGCGTTTTGGACGGTCGTCCGAAGACGGCCTGCCCGAATAGGGGGCGCTTCTTGGTTTATATTCTCTTTTCTCTCCACCCGATTCGCCGCCATAACTGCGTTTTGGCCGGTCGTCAGAGGTTGGCCTGCCCGAATAAGGTGTGTTTCGTGGTTTGAAGCTTTTCTTCTCCCCATCATTATCGAACGTTCTTTTAGGGCGGTCATCTGACCCGGCGCGACCGCTGTACGACTTACCGGACGAAAATGATTTCTTACGGCCGCCAGCCGCTTCGTCACCATAATGATTTCGTTTGAGTTTACTACCTATGTTCTCCGTTGCGGACCTGTCGGCCCCGGAGTTAGTAGATTTTTTCGCCTTATCGTCACCTGTAAAGGATCTTTTAGGTGCTCTGGCGGACCTGTCATCACGACTGTTCGCTGGTCTTTTAAATACCATAATTTTTGCTTTGCGCTATCTCTAAGAGAGGGTCAAAGGTACAAAATGTGGAAAGATTTTACAACTTTTTTATTCGGTTCAAAAACTGCGTTTAACATACTTTAAACATTGATTTTAAATAAATTTCAGGTCGCGTAAAACAATCACCTGGTTATAAGTGTTTGATAGTCTGACTTATATACCCTACATTTGCATCACATTTATCTCTTATATTTAATTAATGACGAAAAAAGAAATGACAAAAAAACACTTAATTACGTGCTCCGTGATGGGTGTATTGGCGTTCATTTCCGGGCTGTTTATCTGCGGCAAAACCGACACCAAAAAGGTGGCCAGGCATAAGGCAGAATACAGATTTATTTACGCCAAAAATGACTTTACCAATGATTTTAGCTTCGCTGATGAAGCGGTCCCTTTAAATGATAAACGGATAAACCAAAAGCTGCGTAAGTCGCTTGTGCGCACCAGCTACAGTCACATCCAGTCGAATATTTTACAGGAAGAGGCCATAAAATTATTCCCTATTATCGAGCCTATCTTAAAGGCCAATGGTATTCCTGAGGATTTCAAGTACATGCCGCTGGTTGAAGCCGGGCTTAAATCGGGCGTTTCAAAACGCGGCTCCGCGGGCTGGTGGCAGTTTATGCCGGGCACCGCCCGTACTTATGGATTAAAAGTAGGACATGGCAGGGACGAGCGGTATAACATCCGCAAATCCACAATAGCTGCCTGCAAATACCTCAACGAGCTTTACGCTGAGTTTAACAGCTGGACACTTGCCGCTGCCGCCTATAATATTGGCGAAATAAAAATGGCAAGGGCCATACGGGAGCAAAGCGAGGATAATTATTTTCGTATGCACTTTAACGCCGAAACAGGGAGCTACCTTTACCGCATTATTGCGATGAAGGCTATTATAGAAAGACCCCAGAAATACGGCTATAAAAAATATTTCAACCTTGATAATCTGCAGCCTGCAGACTTAATGGCATTCAATTAATTGCCCTTAGTTCACGGAGCACTCGAGGACCGCTTTACCCAATGGTAAAGCGGTCTTTTTTTTGTATCTTTGCACCCTTAAATAACGGGTCGTCAGTAAAGGCAATTTGCCTGTTTCTTAAACTTTTACTGCTCCTTTAAGGTTATTTATAAATTGACATTTATATTAGAAAAATACTAACTAATTTAGCAATTAATATGGCTGAATTAGTTCCCGATTTAAATATGATCGAAAAACCTGTTGACCTGGGCGAGCAAAGCGAAGTTGAAGTGTATGGTGCCCGGGTGCATAATTTAAAAAATATCGATGTTTCCTTTCCGCGAAACAAACTGGTTGTAGTAACGGGTTTAAGTGGAAGCGGCAAATCGTCGCTGGCGTTTGATACCATTTACGCCGAAGGGCAGCGCCGGTATATGGAAACCTTTTCCGCCTATTCGCGCCAGTTTATGGGCGGCATGGAGCGGCCCGATGTGGATAAAGTGTCGGGCCTTAGCCCGGTTATCGCCATCGAACAAAAAACCACCAGCAAAAACCCCCGTTCCACTGTCGGCACCATTACCGAGATATACGACTTTATGCGCCTGCTTTATGCGCGCGCCGGCGAAGCCTATTCTTACGTTACAGGCGAAAAGATGGAGCGGATGTCGGAAGATCAGATACTAAAGACCATCACCACCAAATTCGAGGGACAGCCCGTAAATATACTCGCCCCGGTTGTAAAGGGCCGCAAAGGGCATTACCGCGAATTGTTCGAACAGATACGTAAGCAAGGATTTCTGAAGGTTTGGGTGGACGGAGAGATCGTTGATGTTACGCCTAAGATGCAGCTCGACCGTTATAAGATACACGATATCGATATTGTTGTCGACAGGCTTATCGTCAGCGAAAAGGACAGTAAACGTTTACATACTTCCATACAGTCGGCGTTAAAAACGGCCAAAGGTATTATCAGGATAGCCGACAGGGATAATAACGTATTTTATTACAGCAAGTACCTGATGGACCCTGTTTCGGGAATATCTTATGACGAGCCGCAGCCGAATACCTTTTCGTTCAACTCGCCCTATGGTGCCTGCGAAAAATGTGATGGTCTTGGCTATATTTTCGAAGTGGATGAGGCATCTGTGATACCTAATCCGAAATTAAGCATACTGAACGGCGGACTTGCCCCTTTGGGCGAATACCGCGAAACCTGGATATTCCAGGTGTTGAAGTCGCTGGCGAAGAAATATGAATTCTCCTTATCCACCCCGATAGATAAACTTCCCCGCGAAGTGCTGGATATTATCCTGAACGGTACACAGGATATGATAACCGTGGCCGTGGAATACAATAAGTGGAACGTACAGAACTACCAGATCACCTTCGACGGTATCATCCGCATGCTGGAAGAACAGCAGGAACGCCGTAGCGACGAGGGTATGGAGGATATGGAGAACTACCGTGTGCTCCGGACCTGCCCGGTTTGTGAAGGTGCGCGGTTGAAAAAGGAATCGCTCCATTTTAAGATCGATCATAAAAACATTTTCGAGCTGGCCTGCATGGATATCCGCGAACTACAGGAGTGGTTCAATAACCTGGAAGACAGGCTGAACGAGCGCCAGAATGTTATAGGCAAGGAAATATTGAAAGAGATAAGGGCGCGTATTGTTTTCCTGCTGGATGTTGGCTTGAGCTATCTTACGCTCGACCGTACTGCACGTACCCTTTCGGGCGGCGAGGCACAACGTATCAGGCTGGCAACACAAATAGGTTCGCAGCTGATGAATGTGATGTATATCCTTGATGAGCCAAGCATCGGCCTGCACCAGCGTGATAACGAGCGGCTGATACACGCGCTAAAAAACCTGCGCGACCTGGGTAATACGGTTTTGGTAGTCGAGCATGATAAGGATATGATCCTGGAAGCCGATCATGTTATAGATATGGGCCCTGCGGCGGGCATGCATGGCGGGGAAATAGTAGCGCAGGGTACGCCTGCCGAGCTAATGACCATGCATACCCTTACCACATCGTACCTGAACGGCGAGAAAAGCATTGCCGTACCAAAGAAAAGGCGCGAAGGGAACGGCAAAATACTATCGCTCAGAAAAGCTACCGGGCATAACCTTAAAAAGGTATCTGTTGATTTTCCATTGGGTAAGCTGATCGGCATAACCGGGGTATCTGGCAGTGGCAAATCGAGTTTAATAACCGAGACGCTATATCCCATACTAAATCATTATTTTTTTAGAGCCAAGAAACAACCTTTGCCTTATGAAAGTATTGAAGGGTTAGATAATATCGATAAAGTGATCGAGATCGATCAAACGCCTATCGGCCGTACGCCGCGCTCGAACCCGGCTACCTATACCGGTGTTTTCTCTGATATCCGTAACCTGTATTTTCAACTGCCCGAATCAAAGATAAGAGGTTATAAGCCGGGGCGGTTCTCGTTCAACGTAAAAGGCGGACGCTGCGAAACCTGCCAGGGCGGGGGCATGAAGGTGATCGAAATGAACTTCCTGCCCGATGTACAGGTTCCGTGCGAGGAGTGCGGCGGCCGGCGCTACAATCGCGAAACACTGGAGGTGCGTTATCGCGGCAAATCCATCAGCGATGTGCTGGATATGAGCATTGAAACCGCCTGCGACTTTTTTGAACACATCCCATCCATCCACCGCAAAATAAGGACATTGTTTGATGTTGGGTTAGGGTATATCACCCTTGGCCAGGCTTCAACCACGCTATCCGGCGGCGAGGCTCAGCGCGTTAAGCTGGCTACCGAACTTTCCAAAAAAGACACTGGCAATACCTTCTATATTTTGGATGAACCAACTACAGGATTGCATTTTGAGGATATCAATGTATTGCTTGGTGTGCTTCAGCAACTGGTGGATAAAGGAAACACGGTACTGGTTATCGAACACAATCTTGATGTCATCAAGGTGGTCGATCATGTGATAGACCTTGGTCCCGAAGGTGGCTCCGGTGGCGGTAAAATTCTTTTCAGCGGCACACCCGAGGGTTTATGCAAAGTGAAAGAGAGCTTTACCGGGCAGTTTTTGAAGAAGGAGATGGGGATAAAGTGAATAATATTGTTATTTCTTTTGGGTATATTTGAATATGAAAGCCAAAGAATTAGTTTCAGATTCTTTAAATGATCAGCAGGTAATGATGCTAAGGTTATTGAAAAAGCCTTTGCCTGAAGCCGATTTTATCCAAATCCGTAGGCTTGCGGTTAAATTATTGTCGAAACAACTGGATGAAACCGTTCAGGAATGGGAAGATAATAACAATATTACTGAAACGTCGTACGAGGAGCTAAGCAAAGAACATTTTCGCCGCAAGTCTGCCAACTCCTGATTAAAATTGTATTGGATTCTAATATTCTGCTGGTGGTAATTGGCAGAAAAAGCCGGTTCAAACCAATTTGGGATGCCTTTATTGAGGGGCGATATCGGCTTATTATTTCAGATGAAATTACCTATGAGTATGAAGAGGTGCTCCAGCAGCATTCCGCCCCCGGCGTATCTGCAATAGTTATGGAAGTCTTTATTGAATCACCTGATGTTATTTTTCAGCACGTATATTACAATTGGAACGCCATTAAGGCTGATCCGGATGATGACAAATTTTTTGATGCTGCTGTAGCCGCAAATGCTGATTACCTGGTGACAAACGATACTCATTTCAATATTATCAACGAATCTGATTTCCCATCGGTCAAAGTTATTTCAGCCAATACTTTCCTGGAGTTGCTTTGTGAAACGAACGAATTATAAATTAAGCTAAACAATCCCCATAATTCCTAACTTTAGGAATTATGTTACCACTCCTGCTTGCCTCCCAGATCCGCGAAGCCGACGCCCATACGGTAGCGCACGAGCCTATTGCTTCTATCGATCTGATGGAGCGTGCCTCTAAGGCTTTTGTCGGTTGGTTTGTCAACCATTTTCCTGATAAAAATAAAAATATTGCCATTTATTGCGGAACCGGGAACAACGGCGGCGACGGTGTTGCCATTGCGCGCATGCTGTACGACCACGGCTACGAGGCGTTATCGGTTAAAATTGCGCGTTTTTCGTCGCGTTCCACTGATGAGTTCGACAAAAATCTTGCCCGGTTAAAGCGGCTTGATGTTCCGTTAACCGAAATGGAAAACGGCGACGATCTGCCCGAAGAAAGCAACGGAATCGTGATCGATGCATTGCTTGGGACGGGTTTGAACAAACCCCTCGAAGGAGAGTATGAAAAGCTGGTTAAATATTTAAACAGTGTTAAATGCACTATGGTAGCAGTGGATATACCTACCGGCTTTTTTGCTGACGGCGAAATTGACCCGGATGCCACTATTCTGAAAGCCGATCTCGTCATCACTTTTCAACAACCAAAGATCAACTTCCTGCTGCCCGAATCAGGTCCTTATATAGGTTGCCTTGAAGTTGTTCATATCGGCCTTGACGAAAAATTCATCCGTTCGTTGAATTCACCTTACCAATTGGTTGAAGAAAAGGACATTCGCGCTAAGTTAAAGCACAGGAAGCGTTTTACTAATAAAGGAACCTATGGCCACGCGCTTATTATAGCCGGTCAGCCCGAGACAATGGGAGCGGCGCTGTTAAGCTCCTCAGCCTGCGCTTATGCAGGTGCCGGACTGACAACGGCATGCATACCTGAGAACGGACTGATAGCTTTAAACAACCACCAGCCGGAAGTTATGGCCATAGTGAGGAAAGAAAAGGAATTGCCCGATGTGGACTGGCCGAAATTTAGCACGATAGCTATAGGGCCTGGATTGGGCAAAGACGCAGCCTCTTTAAAATTATTTACCCGGGTGCTCGCGAGTTTCGACAGGCCCGTGGTTATCGATGCCGATGCCATCAATATGCTTGCTTCAAATCCCGACCTATGGAAACATGTGCCAAAAGGCTCCATACTTACGCCGCACGTTAAAGAGTTCGACCGCCTGTTTGGCGAGCATAAAAGCTGGTGGCAGCGTTTGCAAACAGGTAAACAACAGGCAAAAAATTATGACGTTTACATCGTCCTGAAAAACGACTATACCATAACCATTACGCCCGTCGAAAAATTTTACTTCAATTCAACCAGCAATGCGGCGATGGCGAGCGGTGGTATGGGCGATGTGTTAACCGGTATAATAGCCGCCTTGCTTGCACAAAAGTATTCTTCGGAAGACGCCTGCATTATCGGCAACTATATTCATGGGAAGGCTGGTGACGAACTGGCGCTGCCAAACCGTATGTATGCGGTGCTGCCGGGCAGGCTGATAACGCAACTGCCGGTTACCATGGTAAAATTGATGGCATAAAAAAAGCGGCCGTAGTATTATCCGGCCGCATTTTTAATTAATATATTAACTGATCTTATAAAGAACGAAATACTCTTACTGTAGGTTTATTTACAAGACGTTGGTATTGAGTATTTGTTACACTATGGTACCTTACGCCCCGGTTTTTTAACAAAAATTAACAATTGAGCGACATATTGTGTGCCAAACTCACCTTTGGTAACAAAAAAGTCCCGGAACTGTTTGCACCGGGACCTTTCAATATTAAAATATCTTCCTTTTAGAATTTGCCAATAACCACCATTGCATCCATGGTTGGCGTTGGGCTGCCGCCGCGTTTTTCAAGCGTAACAGCAAATGCATCGGCTGATGCTATCGACTGCATTTGTTTCATATCCTTAGAAGTGGTATCAGCATCAAAAACGCCGAGGCTAACCGGGGTTTTGCCTACAATGGCCCACAACTGGTACTGGTGCGCCTGGTCGTTAGCGGGCATTTTGGCATCGGCCATATCTATCCAAACCTTCTTTTTAACCGGGCTCCACGCAACGCTCAAACCCGCGTCAGGCGATTTCGGCGTACCGCCCATCCTGATCACCTTATAGGAACGGTCGCGTAATACCCCGATCTCGTCGTCCTTAAAACTAACTGTATTGGCAAACTTCTGGTTTTGGCTTTGCAACGATGCAACAAGGTTATTTGACACCTGTAGCCGGTTATAAACCGATATCAGCGCTATCACGCTTGCTATAAGCAACGCCAGGCAGGCGGCAAAAGCATATTTATAAATGTTGGTCGTTTTTGGCTTCTCAAATGGTATAACTTTTGGCTCAGGCGCTTTTTCCTTCGATGCAAAATTCCGGTCGTCGCCAAGGTTTACAACCAGGCTGTTCAATATACGGTCGCGCAAATTTTCTGCAGGGTCCACTTCATTTGCCTTTGCATATAATTCAAGCGACTTTTCGATCTCCTCCAATTCAGCTTTTATCGCCGGGTGTTTCGCAGCCATAGCCTCCACCTCGAGTTTTTCCTCGTGTGAGACATCGCCTAAAACATAAAGTTCCAGTATCCCCGATTCGATATATGCTTTTATATCTTCCACTGTCAATTAAAATGTTTCCTCAACTGCACTATTGCCATCCTCAACCGTGTTTTTATTGTACCCAAAGGCACGCCGAGTTCGTCGGCGGCTTCTACATGGGTATAACCTTTAAAATATACCAGGTCGAGAATCGATTTCTGCTCGGGTTTCAGTTTGTCGACAAGGTCCTTAATGCCCATCAGCTCCGGCTTGTAAACAGTGTTCCTCTGCTCATCGATAAAAGTTACGTTATTTTCGAGTTCCTGGTTTTTATTCTGGTTCTTGAAATCCTTCGATCTGATCTTGTCTATGGCCAGGTTTCGCGCAATATTGACCATCCAGGTAAATAGCCGGCCTTTATCAGAGCTATAAGTAGTAAATGAATTCCATATCTTAACAAAGGTATCCTGTAAAACATCCTCCGCTGTTGCGGTATCGACGACGATACGCGAAATTACGCCATACAACGACGAGGAATACATGTCATACAGCGCTTCAACCGCTATTTTTTCGCGGTTGCGTAATGCGCGTATAAGTTCATCTTCTGAAAGAGATATTTTAAGTTTCCTGGCCAATCCGTTGTGAATATAGGGAGCTTTGGTTACATTTCAAACAGGTGTTTTTCTGCATGATAAGAGGAACGAACCAATGGCCCGCTCTCCACGTACCTGAAACCCATATCAAGGCCTATTTGTTTGTATTTATTAAATTGATCGGGATGTATCCAGTCGATAACAGGATGATGGCTGCGGGTCGGCTGTAAATATTGGCCCAGGGTTAGTATATGCACCCCGGCCTCATATAGATCGTTCATTGCTTCAACTACATCCTCTTCCGTTTCGCCCAGGCCAAGCATAATACCCGATTTGGTGCGAAGCCCCGCTTGTGATATATGCCTTAAACATTCAAGGCTGCGGTCGTATTTTGCCTGTATCCTTACCTCTTTTGTCAGGCGGCGGACAGTTTCCAGGTTGTGCGAAACCACTTCGGGCCTGGTTTCTAAAACCCTTTCAAGGTTTTCCCATATGCCCCTGAAATCAGGAAGCAGGGTTTCGAGTGTCGTTTCGGGGCTTTCCCGGCGGATGGCATTGATCGTTTCGGCCCAGATGATGGAGCCGCCATCTTTCAGATCATCACGATCGACGGAGGTAATTACGCAATGCTTTACCTGCATCAGCTTTACTGAGTTGGCCACGCGGCCGGGCTCGTCCATATCAACCGCAAGCGGCCTTCCGGTTGCCACGGCACAAAAAGAGCACGAACGTGTGCAGATGTTGCCCAATATCATAAATGTAGCAGTCCCCGCTCCCCAGCATTCGCCCATATTAGGGCAATTGCCGCTTTCGCAAATGGTATGCAGCTTATGTGTATCCACCAGGTTGCGTACCTGGGCGTACTCTTTCCCCACAGGAAGTTTCACCCTCAACCAATCGGGTTTGCGCTGGGTTTGATTTACAGGAACTACCGGTAATTCGATCATAATGCAAAGGTATGTAAAAACACCCTAACCCCGTAAACGGGCAATTTATTTTAAAAGCCCCGGGGCGATATTTACAATGAATTGATCAAAGTGTATTTGATTTTTTCAAGAGATCTTCAAATTCATCTATACTGAGAATGGGTATTGACGGAAAACCAATATGCTTTAATATATTGAAATGACTGTCGTTTGTGACAATAAAGTCGGCATTTGCAGCGAATGCGCAATCCACAAATTTATTATCATCTTCATCCTTATCGATCAAACGGAGGTTATAAAAAATTGTCGTCAGTATGGCGTTCGATAATTCAGTTATTGACCGTATCACATTGATGGCTACCTCGGGATGCCAATGCAAGGATAATTGTTCTTCGTATTCAGTTAAAATCTCATTAGTATAGGCAATTTGTATTCTTTTGGTTAGAATCAATTGGTACAGCCAATGGTATTTTGATTTTGAAGAAATGGAGACCAGTAACACATTCGTGTCCACTACAATTATCACGGTAGCTTACGATTTTTGATTAAGCCATTTTTCCATGTCCTGTTGAGTCAGGTTCTTTTCCTTCCATATGTCATCTGCCTGCGATATAGCTTTATCTGCATAAAATCCCGATAACAGGTCTTTTAATTCGATCAGGTCTTCGTTAGAAAGGTTTGTTTTGAACAACTTAAGTAATTCTATCTGAACGTTAGTAAGCGGATAATTCAGTACACTCATGACTAATTAATTTATACTAATTTACAGATAAAGCGACTAAACGCAAAATGTATATCGGAAGATCAGCTCAGTACCGACAGCGCTTCTTCAATGGATATATCGCCGTGTGACTGGTCGAGTATGCATTCGCCGTCTTTGATAACCAATAATTGGGGCGATTCGTGATGCACATGGAAATCGTGCACAATTTGATTGGATATGTCGCGGTGCCTTATCAGGTCGAGGAAATAGATATGGAGCCCTTCGGGTAAATGTTCCTTGTCCATTTCAACCCTTCTTTTTGCCATCAGGCTGGTGGCACAACGGATGCTGTGTTTGAAAATAATGCTATAGCCCTGTTGCTGTTTGATCTCTTTCACCTGCTCAGCAGACTCCAACGGTATCCAATTCATAAAAATATCGATAATCTAATCCGCAAAAATAAGCAGCGAAAGACAAATTAGTTTTACAGAAAAGTAAAAATGACTATCGGCTGTTTTTTGGATACGATCCGTAGGCCGGGCAAAGTTTGTTTGAACATGAGGCTATGCTGCCTGCTATCAAAACTAAAAGGGCTATGTAAATTATCTTTTTCATCGTTCAAATTACTTTCCGGTTAAACGTGTATCAGCCGTTCAATGTTTCAGCCAGGCTTGCCATTTTTATGGCGGTTATTGCCGCCTCGTCACCTTTATTGCCGTGTTTGCCGCCGGCGCGGTCAATTGCCTGTTGTTGATTGTCGGTAGTTAATACCCCAAATATAACAGGTTTTGAATATTTTATGGCAACATTACTTATGCCATTTGCCACTGCGTTGCAAATAAAATCGAAATGCCGTGTTTCGCCCTGTATAACACAACCAAGACAAATTACCGCGTCCAGATGCAGGTTTTTTAATAATATGTCCGCACCCGATGTCAGCTCAAAGCTTCCCGGTACCGAATAGTTGAAGATATTATCGGGCAGGGCGCCGTTATTTACCAGGCTTTGATAAGCACCCTGGTACAGTGCATTGGTGATCTCCGCGTTCCATTCGGCTACAACTATACCAAAGCGGTATGGTGCCGCCGATGGGATGTCGGTGTCCGAAAAGTCGGAAAGGTTTTTTAATTGTGTCGCCATTGTTTACAGGCTTCGAAGTTAATAAAAAAACAAACGGCCTCATGATGAATGAGGCCGCCTGATAATTTCAACATTATATTTTTACAGTTGGGCGTCAACCCTGGCAATATAGGCATCTATATTTTGCGCCTCGTTGCTTTCAGGATAGTCGCTCTTTAACTTTTTATAAGTGTCTGAAGCGTCTTTGTACTGTTTTTCAGCTTCGTAAACCAGGCCGAGTTTTTTCAGGTAAAACGGCGACAGAAATTTGTTGCTTGCCTTATCTGCTGCTTTTTTGAAATAAGTTTCAGCTTTGTCGTAATCTTTCATTTCAACATAAGCATCGCCGGTGCTGCCTAATGCTTCGGCTGCAACCATGCTGTCGCTGCCGCGGTAGTTGGTCAGGTTTTCTACCGCTTTACGAAACTCACCTTTATTCAAATAGGCAATACCCAGGTAGTAATAAGCCAGGTTTGCAGCTTTGGTATTGCTGTAATCGGCGATGATCTTTTCGAAACCAGGATAGCCGGCATCGCCTTTAATTGCTTTATCCCATTCTTTTTTGGCCCAAAAATCCTGCGCAACATACATTTGCTTATTGGCTGTTTCCTCGCGCGGGGCAAGATATAATTTCTGGTATCCCAGGTACAGGAGTATCATCAGGACGATAGCACCCGCTATAAAAACTAAACTTTTTTGGTTGTCGCGTACAAATTTGCCCGATTGTCCAAAATCATTTCTTGTTACCGGAGCCTTGCTGTTCGCTTGCGTTTTCGACATTTCTATTCTAAATTAAAGTTTGCAAAAATACGGTTTTCAAGTTTGTTAGCAATAGGTGGGTGCAAATATTTGTTGATTAGTGATTTGTGATCTGTTAACTTGTAATTAGTGGTCGGTTGGCTTGTAATTGCCTGTTTGTAGTTTCAATTGATCTTATTTGACCGATCCCCAATAACAGATTAACTAATCACCGGTTAACCAGTCACCAGTTAACTAACCACAAATCACTACCTTTGACAACGAATGTATCTCCAGCAATTATCTGTCATCAATTTTAAAAATTACGCCGAAGCCGGACTTGTATTCAGCGAGGGGGTAAATGCATTTACCGGCGATAACGGGGCAGGTAAAACCAACCTGCTGGATGCCATACATTATCTTTCGCTTTGTAAAAGCTATTTTAACCCGATAGACAGCCAGCAGATAAAACAAGGGGCCGATTTTTTTATCATCAACGGTGTTTTTGATAAAAATGCCGAGCTTAATACCATCTCGTGCGGTGTTAAACGCAACCAGAAAAAGCAATTTAAGCGCAATAAAAAGGAGTATAACCGCCTGGCCGACCATATCGGTTTGTTCCCTCTGGTGATGATATCGCCTTATGATATCAGTATAATCATTGAAGGCAGCGAAGAACGCCGCAAGTTTATTGATAATGTGATCTCGCAAACCGATAACCGATACCTGGATGAGCTGATAGCTTATAATAAGGTATTGATAAACCGGAACGCTTTACTGAAGCGGATAGCCGATACCGGCAGGTACGATCCTGATCTGCTGGCGGTGTTCGATGAGCAGCTCATTGCTTCGGGGAACCAGATATTTGAAAAACGCAAGGCTTTTATGGAAAGCTTTACGGAGATTTTTAATGAACACTACCGTTTTTTGAGCGAGCAAGCCGAGCAGGTCGACCTGGTTTACGAATCGCAATTGTTACAGGATGATTTTGCTTCGCTGTTAAAAAAGAGCACCGAGAAGGACCGCGCGCTCGAACGTACCACCATGGGTATTCACCGCGATGAACTTCAATTTGCCATTCACGGTATGCCGATGAAAAAATTCGGGTCGCAGGGGCAGCAAAAATCCTTCCTCATTGCCTTAAAGCTGGCGCAATACAGCTTTCTTTACAGGCAGAAAGGGTTTAAGCCTCTATTGTTGCTGGATGATATTTTTGATAAATTAGATGATAAAAGGGTAACCAAGTTAATGCAAATGGTATCGAACCACGATTTTGGCCAGGTTTTTATAACCGACACCAGTGCAGCAAAAGTGGAGGGGATATTTAATAAGATAGGTGTGGATATCCGCCTGTTCGATATAAAGGGAGGGGAAGTAAATGCGTAAAGCTAACGATAAGACCCTGAAAGAAGCCATAGAGCAGATGCTGCAGGTTTACAAGATCAAACGGCGGTACGACGAGACCGGGATCATATCTGCCTGGCCCGAACTGGTTGGTAAATCGGTTGCCAATCGTACCAAAGAAATATTCATCAGCGATAAAAAACTCTTCCTCCGGATCGAATCGTCCGTAATAAAAAATGAACTGCTGATGATGCGTTCGCAGATAATCGAAAAGATAAATAAGGACGCCAACGCGCTGGTTATCGAAGAAATTATCTTCCTCTAGACCAACGGGCCCTTGCTACCGACTTTTTCCTGAAATCATCACTGATGATAGAATAGCCCAGTATCATAAATCCCGGAGTGATGAATAACAGTTGCACTTCAGGCGGGTGATGGATGAAGAACAGCGAATTGATAAATATGATAGCAGCGATCAGTACCGCGTATATAAGACTTTTGACAAGCAGTTTCATAAAATTTGTTTTAAGGTATCACAAAGTAATACAAAAACCCTGCCAGCATACGTATTTTTATAACCCGCAGGCTCGCAACAACCTAAAGGTATTAACTTAAATTAAAATAAGCAAGGGAGATGGGGAAAATATTTCCTGAAAGCGGAACTGAATTTCCGCTTTCAGGAATAAGATTTTTAGAACTTTTCGAAAGCCGAAAAGTAAAAATCGCCTTCTATTTTAGCGTTTTCGTCCGAATCGGAACCATGCACAGCGTTTGCATCGATCGATTTGGCAAACAGGTTACGGATAGTTCCGGGTTCAGCCTTAGCAGGGTCGGTGGCGCCTATCAGTTTCCTGAAATCTTCAACCGCATTGTCTTTTTCCAAAATGGCAGCTACTATCGGGCCCGATGACATGAAAGCCACCAGGTCGTTATAAAAAGGGCGTGCAGCGTGCACGGCGTAAAACTGGCCGGCTTTCTCGGGCGTGAGCCAAAGGTATTTCATCGCGGTGATCTTAAAGCCGCCCTTTATGATCTGGTCTAAAATAGCGCCGGTGTGTCCGTTAGCGACAGCATCGGGCTTTATCATAGTGAATGTTTTATTGGTTTCCATCGTCTCTTTTAAATTGCCGCAAAAGTAGCGTTTTAATGTTAATAAATAAATGCTTTTTGTAAACCTTACACTTACCTTTAAAACTCAATTACAATTGAATAAGTGTTTTGCCGGAATAGTTTGTATTTAATTTATTTCCTTAGCTTTGCACGCTATTTTTAAATGAATGCTGGAATTAGCCGCGCTTAAGGAATTTTTAGAACAACCCCGCCGAATTGTCATAACTACCCATCATAAACCTGATGGCGATGCTATGGGCTCGTCGCTGGGCCTGTACAATTACCTGATACAGCAGGGCCATCACGCCAAAGTGATCACGCCGACAGATTATCCCGATTTCCTGGCCTGGATGCCCGGTAACGGCGAAGTGATCATCTACACAGAAAATACAAAGGAAAGTGCCGAACTGGTTGCCAATGCAGAGCTGATATTCTGCCTTGATTTTAATACGCTGAGCCGCATTAACGAACTGGGCGAACTGGTGCGGGCCAGCAATGCGGTAAAAGTGATGATAGACCATCACCTGGAACCCGAGGACTTTGACGATTACCGTCATTGGGATATCAATGCATGTGCTTCGGCACAATTGGTTTACGATTTTATCGTTAATCAACTTAATAACAAACAACTGATCAACAAGGATGTGGCCACCTGCCTTTACACAGGCATCATGACTGATTCGGCCTCGTTCAAACTTCCAAATACCACATCGGGCGTTCACCGCATAGCTGCCGACCTGATAGACCTGGGCGCCGTTAACTGGCATATCCACGACCTGGTTTACAGCAATATGTCAGAAAACCGCCTGCGCTTTTTGGGGCATTGCCTGAGCAATAAACTGGAGGTGTTCCCCGAGTTTAACACGACACTGATAACCGTGAACAGGGAGGAATTGGAAAAATACCAGGTAGAGACGGGCGACACGGAAGGTATAGTGAACTACGGTCTATCGCTGGAAGGTGTGCGGCTGACCGCTTTTATTGTGGAACGAAAGGACAAAGTAAAGTTATCGCTAAGATCGAAGGGGGAGTTCCCGGCGAATGAGATATGTAAAAAATACTTTAACGGCGGCGGTCACCGCAACGCAGCGGGCGGCGAATCGACCGATAGCCTGGAACAGGTGATAAATAAATTTAAATTAATTTTACCAGAGTATAAAAAACTATTAATACAGTAAATAATGAAAAAAAACTTAATGTTTTTAGTAATTGCAGCGGTTGGACTAGCAAGCTGCAATGGAGGATTTAAACAGGCACCGGGCGGTTTGTTATATAATATTCATATCGATAAAAGTGGCCCCAAAATAAAGGACGGCGATTTTATTAGTTTAAATGCTGTTACAAAAACCGACGGCGACTCGGTGCTATTCAGCAGTTATGAACAGGGAGCCGCATCAAACAGTATCATGCAGAAGAACAGGCCGGTAGGCGATGTGGCAAATATCTTCCAATACCTGGCCGAAGGCGACAGTGTTACGGTTAAAGCCAATATAGATTCGATGGTGAAAAGAGGTATGCGCAGGCCTCCTATAAAAGGGAAGTACATTGTATATGAAATAAAAATCGAAAAGGTTATTCCAAAAGGTACCGGCAAAGATGCTGATAGCACCTTTAATGGCCAGGTTAAAAAATACATGGCGACGCAGGTGCAGGCGATGGCAAAAGCCGAGGACGCAAAAATGAAAAAATATATTGCTGATAAAAAACTTAACGGCACCACCACGGCAGACGGGTTGTATTACATCGTAAATAAGCCGGGCGTTGGCGATAAGGCTGCCCTGGGCGATACAGCGGAATTATTTTACACAGGTAAATTCCTTACAGGTAAGATTTTTGAAACCAACATTAAAGAGGTGGCTCAAAAAAATAACAACTACAACCCCGGTTTACAGTACAAGCCTATACGTGTACCGGTAGGTGTAAAAAAGGTAATAGCCGGTTGGGACGAAGGCTTGCAATTGATGAGCAAGGGCGAAAAAGCAACCTTCGTTATTCCCTCAAAGCTGGGCTATGGCGAACAGGGATATTACCCGGTTATAGCGCCATACACGTCATTGGTATTTGAAGTAGAGGTTGTAGATATTATCCATCCGAATCCAAACGCGCCGAAATACGCCCCTCCTGCATTGCAGCCAACGGCAAAGCTAACACCGGCAAAAAAGTAATTTATTGATATAACCCCCGCGAAAGCGGGGGCTTTTGTTTTATATATGAAAAAAATAGCAATAGCGCTTTTATCATTCATGATTGTTGGTCTTGGGCTGAAAGCGCAGGATGGTTTTGTAAAGACACCGCAGGGTGACCTGGTGAAGAACCTGACCAATAAACCAGGCGACAAAATAAAAGTGAATGATGTGGTGACTTTTAACCTCACCCAAAAAACAGAAAAGGACTCGGTATTGGGATCTACCTATACCATGGGCCGCCCCATTAAAATACAGGTACAAGAGTCAAAAAATGCTGCGGACCTGATGGACATCTTCCCTGTACTGGCCGAAAAGGATAGCGCTTTGGTAAAAGTTCCTACCGACTCGCTGTTTAAAGGACATGACGATCAGCGCCCCCCGTTTCTGCCCAAGGGCAGCTACCTGGTGTGCCTGGTAAAGATAGAGCGTGTGCAGACGCTCGACGATGCGATGGCCGAGCGCAGTAAGATCGTCGACAGCATGAAAACAGCCGAGACCACGGAACGGAATAAATACATAACCGATCATAAACTTGTTCTAAAAACTACGGCTTCAGGGCTGGAATATGTAATAACCAAACCTTCGTTAAAGCACAAACCACTTGCCGGCGATACGGTATTGGTTAATTATGTGGGCAGGTTCCTGAACGGGCAGATATTTGATACCAGCATTCAAACCGAAGCTGAAAAAGCCGGACTGAACCAGCCGGGCCGCACTTATGCCCCATACCAGTTTGTTGTTGGTAAAGGAAACGTTATTCCCGGTTGGGACGAAGGTCTGCTTCTGCTGGGCAGCGGTGCAAAGGCCACATTTGTTATACCGTCCAGCCTGGCTTACGGGCAGGAAGGCTATAGCGACATCCCGCCTTTCGCTACATTGGTATTCGACCTCGAACTGACAGGCATAAAACCGATAAAGCATGCACCCGCTGCTATCAAACCGGTTATAAAGAAGACCACGGTTAAAAAACATACCGTTGCCAAAAAGAAAAGCTGATATACGGCCCCCGATGACCCGGGGGCTTTTTTATTAACTTTGCGATATTAAAAAGCTATCTCGTTGTGAAGAGGCTTTCAGCAAAGACCTATGTTATTAACGGACACCCATACCCATCAATATTACCAAACCGACCCGCTCAAAAGGCAGGAGCTAATGCAGCGTTGCCTTGATAATAATATCGGGCGGTTGTTTTTGCCCAATGTCGATTCGGCTTCGATGGAGCTGGTATTCAGCCAGGTAGCCGCCTTTCCCGAAAACTGCTTTGCCATGCTCGGTTTGCATCCCTGCGACGTAAAAGAAAACTGGCAGCAGGAACTCAGCGCCATAAAAGAAGCCATTCCTTCACACAAAATTTACGCGATAGGTGAAATAGGTATCGACCTGTATTGGGATAAAACCACGCTGGATATACAGGTAGAAGCATTTAGAATACAGATAGGTTGGGCGAAAGAGCTGAAACTCCCCATCGTTATCCACTGCCGTAACTCATACGACGAAGTATTAGAGGTATTAAAGGAAGAATATGACGAAAACCTGCGCGGCATATTGCACTGCTTTACCGGAACGCTGGAACAGGCCAGGCAACTCATCGGTATGGGTTTTTACCTGGGTATCGGCGGCGTGGTAACCTACAAAAATTCCGGCCTCGACAAAGTAGTGGAGCAGGTGGATTTGGAACACCTGGTGTTGGAGACCGATTCGCCATACTTAACCCCGGTTCCTTTCCGCGGCAAACCCAATGAGAGCTCTTACCTGGTTTACGTGGCGCAGAAGGTAGCTGATCTTCACCGGGTAAGTATCGAAACCGTAGCAGATATTACCACAGAAAATTCTAAAGCTATTTTTGGGATTTGATTCTGTCTTTGGCGAAAGCAATATTCATGTTATTTTGCCTTACACGCTGTCTCGCTCCCGGCGTCCACGCCTCGTGATGCTTCTCCTCCATGTAGCGCCCCTCCATTAAACCATCGCCGCTAAAATAAATCCAATAGCTGTAATCGCAGCCATGAAGGACTTTTACTACATCCTCGGTACCGCCCGCGATGCCACCCAACCCGAAATTGAGGTGGCATATCGAAAACTTGCCCGCAGGTTCTACCGCGATGGCGAGGCGCACGACGAATTTATGGACAGCCATTTCCGCGAGATAACCGAGGCTTATGATACCCTGCGCGATACCAATCGCCGCAGCAAGTATGACACCGCCTTCAGGCGTAACCATCAACGCAGCCTAGCCGCCTTCAAACTCAAATATCTTAATATCGCAGTCGCGATAACGTTCGTGGCGGTAACGGCACTGTTTGCCGACTATGTCATCAGCTCCATTCGTGGCCACACTTCAAAAAAACCGGTAACAAAAACTCCCATACAACCTGCGGTTGCTGCTGTGGCAGCCATTCGGCCAAAAAAACATCACAAAGCGGTGACAGCGGCCGTCCAAAGCCATCTAACTACACTCAGCACCAAAGAGCATAATCCGGCTTCGGAAATCAACGCGTTTATCCCCGTTACACATGCTGGCCCATCCATTACCGACACAACCGGTCCGGCGCCTGTTTCAACTGCCTTGCCCTATTTGGTCACCCTGCACGCCAACGTAACCGGCATCGTTTACCTGCACCGGTCACCCGATTATAACTCACCCGTCATCGCCAAAATTTCGGACGAAACCCAGGTACAATTGCGGCAAAAGGGCGAAACCTATTGTAAGGTACTATTTAACGACCAGGAAGGTTATGTACTGACAAGTAGTATTATTAGGCCGTAATGATGATACTATTTCGGCATTGGTTTTGAAAAAAAATCCACGAAACAAAAAAGCTTTACAATTTGTAAAGCTTTTAGCGGAATGGACGGCTCCGTATATCTTCCGGAAAATGTCTCACTTATAGATTTTTACAATCAGATATGTTGAATGGTAACCTTTTTGGTGGCCTTGATAAACATCTCTGTTTGAAAGATTTTGAAAGAACTAGTGTTATTCAAATGTACAAAATGCTATAAAGACTAACAAATGTTCAACGTCTTTTCCAAGCGATCCGATTTTCAGTTTACAGAGTGATCGTTATCGCTTTAGTTCTGGTTCCTGTATTCAAGTGGTGTCATGCCTGTCTTAGGCCTTGGTCTTTTGTTTCTCAATAGCCAGTAGCAGGTTTTCAAATGCCTTATTAAATTTTTCAATGCCTTCATCCTCCAGCTTTTGCGTAACCATAGCTAAATCAATACCACCTTTTTTTAGTCTGCTTAATATTTCGGTCGCTTCGTCCAGATCCTCACCTAAGGTATTTGCAGCTATACCGTGATCCCGGAAAGCTGCTATAGTCTCTAACGGAATCGTGTTTACTGTATCAGGTCCGATGAGGGCTTCTATATATTTGGTATCTTTAAAAGAAGGGTCTTTGCTGCTGGTGCTTGCCCATAACAAACGCTGTACTTTTGCGCCTTTGGCAGCCAGCCTTTCCCAGCGCGGGCCGCTGAACGCCCTTTTGAAAATTTCGTAGGCTTTTTTCGCTGACGCGATAGCAATTTTACCTTTTAGGCCGCTCAAGTCCTTTTCATCAATCATCGGGTCAACCATCACATCTATCCTGCTTAGAAAAAAACTGGCTACTGATGAAATCTGGTCTATCGCTTTATTCTTCGCCAACCTGTCTTCCAAGCCTGATAAATAGGCTTCTACCACCTCTTCGTATCTTGGCAAGCCAAATAGTAAGGTAATGTTAATATTTATGCCAGCGGCAATTGAACTTCTTATAGCGGCTAAACCCGGCTGTGTCGCCGGAATTTTTATCATTACGTTTCTGCGGTCAATTTCTTTCCAAAGTTTTAAGGCCTGTTTAGCTGTTTCCCCGGTTTTCAATGCCAAAAATGGCGATACCTCCAAACTCACAAAACCATCGGCACCGTTAGCCTCATCGTAAACAATCCTGAATACGTCGGCCGCATTTTTGATATCGGTTATGGCTAATCCAAAAAATATATCTTCATTGCTGCGGTCACCTTCAGCCAGCATACGAATTTCGTTATTATAAGCGGTACTGCCGGTAATGGCCTTTTCAAAAATAGACGGGTTTGAAGTTACCCCGCTTATGCCATCCTCATTGATCAGCTTCTTTAAATTTCCCGATGAAATAATACTCCGGTCGATAAAATCCAGCCATATACTTTGACCAAAACTGTGGATTTGTTTTACCTTATTTGCTTCCATGATATGTTTTTTGTTAAGTCATTTTATACTTTTTAGTGAACGCTTTTAAAAACCTTAAAGTCATCTGATCTGGTAAGATTGAAACGAACAAAAAGGGATTTAAATTATCAAGAATATTGTGCCAGGTAACGCGTGAAAATCCCCAGATGATGAGCTGTCAGCAGTTTATGTTGCAATAAACATGCATTGCTTAAATAACCGGGACACCAATAAATGTAAGTGCAGGTAAACTCAAAACAAACCCTGATTTATCTTATTCATGACATAATTGACGATCACATCACAACGAACCAGGTTAAATTCATAGATCTGCTCCGGCTTCCATGCTTTGCTGAGCTCCGCCCGCAGCATTTCTTTGGCTCGGGTTAAACGGATCTTTACGTTTGATTCGCCGAGCGCTAAAACTTCCATCGTCTCATTGGTGCTCATGCCCTGCACCTCCCGCATCATAAATACCAATCGGTATTTTTCCGGCAAACTGGCAACCGCTTGTTCTAATATACTCTTCAGTTCCTTGTTCATCAGGCCGTTTAAAGGCGTTTCATGATGTTCATCAATAAAAGTGGTTTCCATCAGCGCTTTATCCTTTTTTGTTTTTCTCTTTTTATGCAGCAGGCTTTCGTTGATCAGTATCCGGGTGAGCCAGGTTCCGAAACTGGATTGTTGCCTGTAGTTAGCGAGCTGACGATAAGCATTGATATAGGCAATCTGCATAATGTCCTCAGCCTCTGCGTTGTCATTGATTATAGACATGCTGATTCTGTACATACGCGAATTATATTTTCGCATTAGATTTTCATACAACTGCTGCTCACCGCCGACTATTCTGGCAACGATCTGTTCATCACTCAAATCTTTAATTGTTGAGTTATCCATAACTATATTGATCCTGATTATATAATAGAGTATCGAAAAAGGAAAGGGTTACAAAATTAATGGTATTTCAGCCGGGTTGTTTGCAATTCGTTACATTTTGTAACCCTTTTTAACCGGGCGTGCTCTAACGTATAAATAATTAATAATATCATGCAAGCAAATACAAAAAATGCTAAGGACGTTCAAACCATTTTAAGGCTTACTTTTGGTCTGGTGCCTATCGTAGCCGGTGCAGACAAGTTCACCAACCTGTTAACAAACTGGGAACAATATTTAAACCCTTCGCTGAAAATGATTTCACCGGTCAGTAGTCATACTTTTATGATGATCGTTGGCGTAATCGAGATCACCGCAGGTATAATCGTTTTAATAAAACCTCAGATCGGCTCATGGATCGTCAGTGCCTGGCTGGTGCTGATCGCATTGACCCTGATCGTGTCCGGTAGTTTTCTTGATGTGGCCGTTCGCGATCTGGTTATGGCTATAGGCGCTTTCTCGCTGGGCAAACTTTCAACCGTTAAAAATTTAAAAACTGTATAATGGAAAGCCATATTGTTAAAGTTTTAGCCACGGAATATTTAACCCACAACGTTAAACGTTTTGTCACAGAAAAACCGGCCGGTTACAGTTATACGCCCGGCCAGGCAACAGATGTTGCGATCAACCGCCCCGGATTGGAATCTGAATTGAGACCATTTACGTTTACTTCTCCCGTAAACGCAGGTTACCTTGAATTTATCATCAAGATCTATAAAGGCCATAACGGGGTAACCGAAAAACTTGCGGATATCGTGCCCGGAAATGAATTGATTATCCATGAAGTATTTGGAGCAATTCGATATAAGGGGCCGGGCGTTTTCATTGCAGGGGGTGCCGGTATCACACCATTCATAGCGATATTCAGGCAACTTGGGGCAACCGGGGCGCATCCAAACAATACTTTATTGTTTGCCAACCATACCGCGGCGGACATTATTCTGAAAGACGAATTAAAAACGTTTTTAGGAGATCGCGATATTGATATCATCCGGTATCCTTTACCGGGCGAAGAGCAAAAAATATTAGATAAAAAACTGATCGCTGCCAGTGCCGGCGATCACGCGGCTTATTATTACATCTGTGGTCCTGACCAGTTTACAGCAGATATGATCGGCATGCTGCACGAATTAAATGTAGCCGATCAATTCATCGTTTTTGAACAGTAAGCCGATGATCACGACGATTTGCAGAAAATTTCATTTCAACGCCGCTCATCGACTACACAATACACATTGGACAGATGAAAAAAATCAGGACGTGTTCGGGAAATGCAATAATCCTAATTATCACGGGCACAACTATGAACTGATTGTCAAGGTCACCGGAGAGATAGATCCAGATACCGGCTATGTAATGGATATAAAGGCCTTAAAGGAAATCGTCAGACAAGTAGTAACGGAACGGTTTGACCACCGGAACCTTAATCTTGATCTGCCGGAGTTCACAACCTTAAATCCAACGGCTGAAAATATCGCCGGTGTCATCTATACCCTATTAAAACCACAAATCCAGAATAAATTAACTATAATACTTTATGAAACAGAACGAAACTTCGTTGAATATAGCGGGGAATAATTATACAGCGGAAGCTGACCTGGGCGATGAACATATCGGCACTTCCTGGGACACCCCTTTGCGGGAAGATGCCTTTGATATGGATGACGAAGAAAAGATCCTGTTGATCGCCTATCATTTTAAGGAGATCATGCAGGTCCTGGGGCTTGACCTGACTGATGACAGTCTTAAAGGAACGCCCATGCGCGTCGGCGAAATGTATGTCAGGGAGATTTTCAGTGGGCTTAATCCGGAAAACAAGCCCGGGATGGCCCTGTTCGAAAACAAATATGGCTACAACCAGATGCTGGTAGAAAAAAATATCGCGCTTTATTCAAACTGCGAACACCATTTCGTACCCATTATTGGAAAAGCACATGTGGCTTACATTTCCAGCGGCAAAGTCATAGGCCTGTCTAAGTTAAACCGGATCGTCCGTTATTATGCGCAGCGGCCACAGGTGCAGGAACGGCTGACCAGGCAAATCGCCGAAGAATTAAAAACGATCCTTGGCACCGAAGACGTAGCTGTAGTGATTGATGCTGTTCACCTTTGTGTTTCGTCAAGAGGCGTTAAGGATACCAGCAGCAGCACGCTTACCGCGGAATACTCCGGGGCTTTCCTTGACGCCCAAAAGAGAGACGAATTTTTAAAATACCTGAATACTTAAAAGAAGAAGTTGGATTAATAGACCCGATCCGGTATAAAAACGTAAGCGTTAGAGAGCCCGTCATTAACCTGTATTCCACAGGCCAGGACGGGCCTTTTTAACGCGGTCCGGGAGTCAGCAATTTCTACTAAACAGGTACCACAACTTCCCATACCACAACAAAGGCCAAAACCCGGTATAGCCAGGAGATCCGAAATCAGCGTCATTAAACTTTGATACCGCGCGGGGACAACCTGTACCCGGTAATTTTCACCGAGATACACCAGGGTCAACGGGACCATTATTTTATCCCCCATCATTTGTATTTATTAAAACTTGAGGGACGTAGATTGGTGAATTGGTAAAAAGTAGTACTAAATGCAGAGAGACTGTGGTAGCCGATAAGGTAAGAGATCTCCGTCATGGACCTGTCCGTTTCCAAGATCATTTCAAATGCTTTAACCATCCGGAGTAATTTCAGGTATTGTAAAAAGGAAATACCCAGGGTAGACTGAAACAACCGGGAGAGTGAACGGCAGCTAAATCCAAAACGGTCACTGATGCTTTGCAGCGTATGCGGTTCAGCAATTCGCTCATCCATAAAGGCAAGTATGGCGCACATTCTTTCATTTTCGGTTGAAGGCAGCGCCATTGGCATGATATGCGTACTGATTTCCGGCAGGATATTTTTTATGGTGGTTAAAAACTGATAGCGTTGGTCATCCGGCCCGATCAGCCCTTCCCAGCCATCTGAGTGTTTGATCATCTGCAACAGCAGTTCGTTGATCGGGTAGATGCCCACTTTGGCGTAAAAAGGATGCCGGTCGTCATCAAAAGCATAAAAAAATATGGAGCGTAAAACAGTGGCGGAATGGCTTACCTTTAAAATATGCTCCAGCCCAGGCGGTATCCAGAAGTAATGCCGGGCAGGGATCACAAATGTTTTGTTTTTGATATGAACATAAGCAATGCCACCCTCCACATAAGATAGTTGCCCCTTGGTGTGCCGGTGAACAGGAATATGCCTTTCCAGCTTCTCGTGCATCACGTAAACGGATTGCGGTTCCTGATCAATATAGGGCAATGAAGCTATTAAACTCATAACAAAATGCAATTATAGGAATGACTTTTGCAACAAATCACTCAAATTGTTGTGAAAGGTAACAAGGACCAACGTAATTTTCTTGATTTTGGCCGGAATCATCAAATATATGGCTTATTCCGTAAAGCCGCATCAGCCGGGTAGGCATACTTTTGCGTCCAAAATAAAGGATGCAAAAAAATTATACAAAAATTATGGCTCTGTGGGGGTGCTTGGTTCTGCGAACATCGCTGTTGAGCGCGCAACAATCAGCGGGAACTGCTTTACCCTTATCATTACAACAGGTCTGGCAAAGGTCTGATGTTTATAGCAAGGCCATACAAATGCAAAAGGTGAAGGTGCAACGCAGTAAGGAAGAGATCCGGGACGCGGTGGTGGAAAGGTTGCCCGAATTATCTGTTGGCGGCAATTTTGAGCAGGCCACCAATATACCGGTTTATGAACATGGCTTGTTTAGCGCGCCCACCCAGCATGAGGTGATCCATACACTTTATAAAATAGGTGCCGATGGCTACCTGAACATTTACAATGGCAGCAAAACCAATCTGAAGATCGCCGAAGAAAAAACGCATGATAAAATTGCCATTGAACAACAGAACCTGACCATTTCTGATATCAGGTACCGGGCAGCTGCACGATACCTGGAACTGCAAAGGAGTATGATCTTTAAAAATCTAATGATCAAAGATATTGCCGATCAGGAGAAGCAACTGGCAGAGATCAGGCAGTTCTTAAAAAATGGGGTGGTTTTAAAAAGCGATGTCTTACGGGTTGAGCTCAAACTTTCCCGTCAGAAACTATCCCTGGTTACCATTGAAAACGATATTAGCCTTTCCAATCAAAAGCTCAACATCCTGATCGGCGAGCCCGATGAACAAATTGTAATTCCCACCGATAAGGCAGGGCCGGATGCTTTAACACTGGGTACCTATGAATCCTACCTGTCCGAGGCGATGGCGAAATCATTTCAGTACCGGATCTCGGCCCAGGAAACTGAGTTGAAGAAAATCGAGCTGAAAAATGTCAAAGCAAACGTATCCCTGAAAGTAGGCTTGTACGGTGATTTTTATTATGCCAATCCCCAGATCTTTCTTTATCCCTATAACCCTCATCTTTATTCATTGGGTATTGCCGGGGTACGGGCCTCATTTCCTTTGTCAGCGATCTACCTGAACAGGCACAAAGAAAAAATTGCTGAGCTGGAATTAAAAAACCAGGAATTGGAACATTCGGATACCGAAGATAATGTACGGAAGCAGGTTAAGGAAGCCTATCTGCGCTATAAGGAAGCATTGATAGGTATTGATGTGGCCAGGGTTAACGTAGAGCAGGCTAAGGAGAATTACCGGATCGTTAACAATACCTATTTTAATCAATCTTCCCTGATCACTGATCTGCTGGATGCCGGTGTACAATTGCTGCAAACCAGGTTTGACCTGGCAACAGCAGAAATGGCGGCCAGCTTACAATACTATCAATTACAAAATGTCATAGGAAACCTTTAAGATGAATAAGAAAAATAAATATACCGTTACGGATCAGATCATTACCCGCATCACGGCCTGGGTCGCGGGCGCTATCGTTATTGCACTTGCTATATGGGGGGTATTTTCTTTGTGGGACCTCTACAAATTTGAAGAAACAAATGATGCCCAGGTCCAGGAATATATCAATCCGGTCATCTCCCGTGCCGGTGGCTTTATTGTTGCCGTAAAGTTTGATGAAAACCAGGAAATGAAAAAAGGCGATACCCTGCTGGTGATCGACAACCGGGAATATGTCATACAGCAACAGCAGACCGAAGCTGCATTACTTAATGCCCGGTCACAACTGAAGGTGCTGGAAAGCAATGTACAGACCCTGACCAAGACCTCCCAGGTTAACCATTCCCAGATCGCTGCCGCGCAGGCAAAGCTCCTGAAACAGCAGCTGGATTACGCCCGTTACCAGAAATTGTATGCCGTGGAATCAGCAACCAAACAGCAGCTTGAAAATGTTGAGGCTTTAAAAGACGTTGCGGATGCCGATCTGCAATCTACCCGCGAAAGCTACCAGGCCTCATTATCAAAAATTAATGATACACAAACCCAGCAGGTGGTCGTTAAAGCAGAGATAAAGCGACTGGAAGCTTTGCTTGACCGGCATAAACTGGATGTGACCTACACGGTGATTACCGCCCCCTATAATTGCCGGATGGGCCGCCGCAGTGTCGAAAAAGGACAAATGATCGATGCGGGCCAGGTTTTAGCTTATATTGTTGATGAAGAAACGGACAAGTGGGTTGTTGCCAATTATAAAGAGACGCAGATCGGCCTGATGCGTATTGGCGAAGCGGCAGAAATTGAAGCTGATGCCTATCCGGGTAAGAAATTTAAAGGGGTGATTATTTCTTTATCTCCCGCTACCGGCTCCAGTTTTTCTTTATTGCCCCCGGATAATTCAACCGGTAATTATGTCAAGATCGTACAGCGTGTACCGGTGCGGATCCGGCTAACCGGCGCTCGCAAGGAAATTGACCTGCTCAAAGCAGGGATGAATGTCAATGTGGCTATCAGTAAAAATAAATCATGAGCAGCGTCATTCCCATATTCAGATCATGGGTACCGGGGTGGATGATCAAGGCTGTCTTATTTGTCGTTTTATTGCCCAGCCTGGTATTGTTTTTCCTTCCGCTGGCCAATATCAACGCCGCCGCGGGTTATTACGGTTGTGAGCCCTATGATATACAGTTCGCTGTAGTACTGTTCTATGTAGGCTATACCAGCTTTTTCTCGCTGGAACGCCGGTTCTTCAATTACCTGGCCACCAAAGAATACTTTTTTATAATCACTTTTGTACAGCTGATCACATCCTATATCTGCTATATTACTCAAAACCTAACCTTCCTGTTTGTTTGCCGGTTTATACAGGGAATGGCGTTTACCTGTACCGTCAATATTTCCCTGGCGCTCATCTTTAGCCGTTTAAAAACAGAACGGGCCCGCGAAGTAGGCTACTCCATTTTCTTTGGCCTGCTGATCTGCATGATCCCCTTCAATAATTTCATAACGGCTGACCTGATCGATTCCTTTAATTACAATACGCTTTACAAATGCGCGCTGTTTTCTTATGCCCCCAGCCTGGTGTTTTTGGGCGTGTTGATGAACAACGTGCGGCTCAACGTGAAGTTTCCGCTTTATAAGCTGGACTGGGCCAGTTTTGTTATTTATGCCACCTTTTTAGGGTTATTGGGTTATGCCTGCGTTTACGGTCAGGAATATTACTGGCTGGACGATCAGCGTATCCGGTATAGTTTAATAGCGGCGGCTGTTTTACTGGGTATCGGTATCGTAAGGCAATGGAAACATAAACGCCCCTATTTTAACCTGGCCGTGTTTAACTACCGTAATTTTAAGGTGGGTGCGGTCATTCTCTTTATATTTTATATCTGCAGGTTTGCGTCCGGGTTAACATCCACATATTTCGTTGGCGTCCTGGGTTTGGACCCGATCAATTTATCCTATATCAACCTGTATAATATTTTAGGGATTGCAGCCGGGGTTATATTTTCCTGTGTGCTGGTTTTGCAGCACCGGCCGATACGTTTCATCCTGATCAGCGGCTTCCTCCTCCTGCTGGTCTACCATACATGGATGTTTTTTCTTTTTGATACCCAGGCGAACGAATCTGAGTTTGTCATCCCATTAATAGTACAAGGCCTGGGCGCGGGCATGCTGATGACACCGACCATCGTTTTTGCCATTTCGGCTGTTCCCCATCAATTAGGGGCAAGCGCGGCGGGGATCTGCTTATTCGTCCGCTGTCTTGGTTTTATGGTCAGCATCGCATTGATCAATTTTTTTGAATTATTTGCCAAAAGCAAACATTACAATACTTTTCAGGACCAGGTAACAAAACTCAACCCTGTGGCGCGGCAGGTAATCGCCAAACAGGCGCACGCATTTTCTGCAAAAGGACTGAAAGCCGGGCAGGCCATGAAATTATCCAACCGCTTATTGGTAAAATCGATCAATACCCAGGGGCAGATCAGGTTTGCCATGGATTATTATCAATGGATCAGTATGTTATTATTTTTTACAATTATATTGATCGCTCTTTTTCCTTATATCAATAGGACCATCATCTATTTAAGAGCAGATCAGCCGGCACCGTTTTAATAAAAAATGGCCTGCTTTACCAGGCCAGCTGATTTCAAATAAGCCTTAAAATAAACGGCGTGCCCTGAATTAACAGGACACGCCGTATCTAAACCACCCTTCTATCCAGTTCTTATTCTAATTCTATTTTGCCTTTCATGACTGCATGAATGCTGCAGTAATAGTTGGCTTCATCGCTCACTGCCATCTTCCAGGTACCGCCTGCGGCGATAGGCCCGGAGGTCCATCTTTTAGAGGCTTCTTCTGTCACATCATGCGCCACCATATCCCGGTTGATCCAGGTGATGGTATCGCCTTTGTTTACGATAATATCTTCAGGAACAAATTTCATGTCTTTGATTTCAACGGTATAAACCTTTGCTTTCTGCGGAGCAGAAGAACACCCGGCTGCTACGCTCCAAATAAAGATCAGGTAAACGCAATTTCGGCAAACGTTAAAAAAAGTGCTCATTATTTGAAGTCTTTCTGTACCATTTCAGCGTGAGCGAGGTGGGCGTTCAGGGCCGGAACAACTTTTTGCAACAAAGCTTTTAATTCTGCATTTTGGGATTCCGGTATCAATAAACCGGTCACCGCCGCGATCACCGCTTTATGATAGGCTACTTCATTATCGATATAAGCCTTATCAAATGCCTTTCCTGATTTTTTGAGCAACGCTTTTTTTGTTAGCGCTGCATCGGCATTCAACTTTTGACTTACTGCATTGTCTTTTGGCGTAACCTTGAGTTTGGTAACCAGTTCTACAGCCTGCGCAATGATCGCTTTATGGTCATTGGTCATGGTTTCGGCGAAGCGCAATACTTCCGCATTTTTGGATTTTTCTTTGGCAATCGCTGCGTAGTCGATATCGATCTGGTTGGCCGTTACCGCTACAGATGCTATTTCCGGATCTGTAAGTTTAGGGTTTTGCGCTAAAGCAGGCAACGAGAATACCAACAGAAAAGCCATCGAAAGGGCAGTAAGCGCCGCAAAGTTTTTGAATTTTTTCATTTTGTTTTTGATTATATTATGGAATGTATATCTATTAGAGAGCGGCTGCCGAAAAAGGGTTACAAAATTAATTCAGGCCCGTCATTGAAAAAGCATTTATCAAATATTCCGATTATATACATGCAATAGTTTCATAGATATTACGCCTGTTTGCGCCTCTGCCGCTTTACATTTGCGCATGTCAGAACGAATTAAAATAGGGATCATCGGAGGCGCAGGGTATGTGGCAGGCGAATTGCTCAGAATCCTGATGAATCACCCTTTTGCGATTATCAAATATGTCCAAAGTGAAAGCCAGCAGGATAAATTGGTCAGCAGCATACATAGCGATCTGGAAGGGGAATGTTCATTAAGATTTGTTGGCTCCTGGAGCGCTGATGCAGACGTGCTCTTTCTTTGCGGCGGGCATCAGCAATCAACTATATTTCTTACGGAAAATCAGATTCCTGCCACCGTAAAGATCATCGATATGAGCCAGGATTTCAGGTTACGGCTCACTAAAAACAGTCATGGCAGGAGTTTTATCTATGGTCTGTCAGAACACAATAGAGAACAAATCAAAGCAACCGGCAGTGTGGCCAATCCCGGTTGCTTTGCAACCGCCATAACGCTATCCTTATTGCCCGTCATACCGCTGGTAAAAAACGAGGTTCATATCCATGCGATAACAGGTTCAACAGGCTCGGGTCAGTCCCTGTCGCCCGGTGTTAATTTTAACTGGAGAAGTAACAATGTTTCTATTTATAAGGCATTTTCGCACCAGCACCTGGATGAGATCAATGAAACCTTGAAAGATGCTCACCCCGATTTTAAGGCTGTTGTCAATTTCTTGCCCGTTCGGGGCAACTTTACCCGGGGGATTTTTACCTCCATTTATTTCAAATCCGATATTACCGCTGATGAACTGCAGAGCCGGTTTAGGACACGATACCAAAATGATCCTTTTGTGGTCATTACCGATATGGCCCCGGATTTGAAACAAGCCGTCAATACCAACAGGATCCTCATCAATGCCGCTAAATATGACGATAAGATTTTAATTATCAGCGCAATGGACAATCTGTTAAAAGGAGCATCCGGTCAGGCGGTGCAAAACATGAACCTGCTATTTGGGCTGGACGAAACAACCGGATTAAAACTTAAATCAGTTGCCTTTTAAACAAACAACATGAAAGAACAGACCAAACTCATCCGTACCCAGGCTGTCCGCTCGGCAAACCGCGAACATTCGGTACCCCTTTACCTGACCTCCAGCTTTATATTTGATGATGCAGAACAAGGCAGGGCAGTATTTGCAGGCGAGCAGGAAGCTAATATCTATTCGCGCTATTCCAATCCGAACACGACTGAATTTATTACCAAGGTCTGTGAAATGGAAGGAGCGGAAGACGGATTAGCTTTTGCTTCCGGTATGGCCGCTGTCTTTGCATCCCTCGCCGGTTTCCTAAAAAGCGGTGACCATGTGATTGCCTGCAGATCTGTATTTGGGTCGACCAGCCAGTTGCTCAACCAGCTATTGCCCCGTTGGGGAATTACCCATACCTATGTCGATGCACTGAAGCCGGAAGAATGGGAAGCAGCGATTCGCCCTGAAACCAAAATGATCTTCCTGGAGACCCCCTCAAATCCTGGATTAGAGCTGGTCGACCTGGAATGGCTGGGTAGTTTCAAAAACAAATATCCCGACGTCATTCTCAATGTAGATAATTGTTTTGCTACACCCTATCTTCAAAAGCCGATCCCTTTTGGTATCGATATCGTTTGCCATTCGGCGACCAAATATATGGATGGGCAGGGCCGGGTATTAGGCGGTGTGGTAGTAGGTAGAAAGGACCTGATCGCTGAGCTGTTATTTTTTATACGCCATACCGGGCCTGCCATGTCACCCTTTAATGCGTGGTTATTATCGCGAAGTCTGGAAACGTTGCCGCTCCGCATGGACCGGCACTGCCAGAATGCCCTGGCCGTCGCGGAACTACTCGAAATGCACCCCGCGGTTAAAACCGTAACGTATCCTTTTTTACCCTCGCATCCACAGTATGCGCTGGCCAAAAAACAGATGAAAGCAGGCGGCGGCGTAGTTACCTTTGAGTTAAAGGATGGTTTCGGTGCTGCCAAAAATTTCCTTGACGCTTTACAAATGATCCTGATCACCTCGAACCTGGGGGATTCCAGGTCGATCGCTACACATCCTTCCTCAACCACGCATTCAAAGCTGACGGAAGATGACCGTAACCTGATTGGGATTTTTCCAGGGACCATCCGGCTTTCAGTAGGGCTGGAAGATATTGCAGACATTCTTGAAGATATCAGCACCGGATTAAGCATACTGAGTTAAAGAAGATATAAAACTCTTTTTATTATAAAAATATTTCTACCTTTGAATAAAACATGGGAATATTTTCAAAAACCTGCGAATACGCCATACGGGCGGTTTTTTTCGTAGCGCATAAGACGGCCGACGGGGGACGTGTAGGAATTAAAGAAATAGCAGTCGGGATCGATTCGCCGGAACATTTCTTAGCCAAGATATTGCAGGACCTCAGCCGACGGGGTGTTATTCAATCGGCAAAGGGGCCCAACGGCGGTTTTTATACTGATGAATCAATATTAAAGCGGCCCGTTAGTGATATTGTAGCGGCCGTGGATGGCAACGGGATATTTACCGGCTGCGGTTTGGGTCTGAAACAGTGCTCTGAAATTAACCCCTGCCCGCTGCATCATGAATTTAAAAAAGTGCGCAACCAACTGCATCATATGCTGCAAGGCACAACGATCGGAGAATTTAATACAGGTCTGATCGCTGGTACAACCGCATTGAAGAAGTAAAAAAAAATTCCTTAATTAAAGGAGTAAAAGGTATTAATATACTATATGATGAAAACGAAAACATTTACCATATTCACGACCGCTTACCTGCTTTTTACAACATTAAATTCCGCTTATGCGATGACAAAAGATTCAACAATTGCCCAAGAATCTCATCCTGATGGGTTGGGAGAGACGTTTTTCGTTTTAATTATTTTGATTTTACTTCTGCTCGCTTTATGGATATTAAAAAACAGCTACCGGCTAAAAGAGAACATTGAGAGCAAAGAATTGGATAGTAAAGACTGGTTAAACAATCATATAAAAGATATGGAGCCGGACCAGCTAACCACTTTAATTAATCGTGGTCATGCAAAGCAACAACAGAAGTGAATTGAACTAAAAAAATAATAAAATCGAATATGATATGAAGAAAGCCGCTGTTTTAATGATCCTTGCCCTGCAGGGTTTTCAATTGTTTGCGCAAACGCCTGCTGCAAGCGATAGTGTATTAACCAATCCCGGTGTTATGATTACTATCGCGTTAATCCTCATTATACTGGTCATAGCGGTATACCTGGTAGGTATAAAGGTAAATAACCTCGTGAAAGTGGTGCGGGAGCGGAGGATTAGAAATGACGCCCGATACCTCGCAAAATCCCTGGACGAGTTAAGTGCCGGAGAGGTTAGAGAAGAACTGATCAAACGCAAACAGGCACTTGATTTTAAACTCAGCAATACTGAACTGTCTGGTGAAAACGCCCCGGATGATAAAAAAGGGTTATTACATAACGTTGCTGAAGTAAATACCCCCCGTTTTATTGCCGCTAAAAAGAAGGCTGTAAAAAGACCTGATATTGATCCGAAATTAACCAAACTAATACTTTGGTATCTCGGGTCGGCAACCCTTTGGCTGGTATTAGGAACCTCTGTCGGCGAATATCTGGGGATTAAGTTTGTTTCACCGGATGTCGATCATGTCAGCTGGTTAAGCTTCGGCCGATTAAGACCCGTACATACCAATATGGTTTTTTGGGGCTGGTCGTCTCTTGCGATGATCGGGTTAGGTTATTATGTGGTTTCTACGGTAAGTAATACCGTTGTAGCCAGTTTAAAGTGGGGATGGTATGCACTATACCTGATCAATGCTTCCGTCATTTTAGGCAGCATTTCGTTGATGGCCGGTATAAATAACGGCGGGGGGGAATACAGGGAATACATTTGGCCGATCATGTTGTTATTTGCGATAGGTCTCGTGATTACCCTGATCAACTATTTACAAACCATAGCCCGGCGTAAAACGAAAGAAATCTACATTTCCAACTGGTATATTGTAGCAGCGGTTATGTTTACCATTGTAATTGCGTTGGTAGGGTACCTGCCCTTTTGGCAAAACGGGCTGGGAGAGACCATCGCGCAGGGATATTATATGCATCAGGGTGTAGGTATGTGGTTCATGCTTTTTAACCTGGGTCTGATCTATTACTTCCTGCCTCAGCAACTTAATACCCCTATTTATTCTTACAGCCTGGGCATCCTGGCGTTCTGGACACAGATTCTTTTCTATACACTGATCGGTACACACCATTTTATCTTTAGTGCGATACCATGGTGGCTGCAAACGGTGGCGATAATCGGCAGTATGGGCATGCTCATCCCCGTATTTGCGGGGACAACCAATTTCCTGATGACCTTCCGGGGTAACTTTCACAAGATAGGTTCCAGTTATACCTTGCCTTTCTACCTGGTCGGCATTATCTTTTACTTCACCGGATCTTCCCAGGGCACAGCAGAAGCTTTCCGCTCAGCTAATTTATACTGGCACTTTACGGATTTCACGGTTGCACATTCGCATATGACGATGTACGGGATCATCGCATTTATGCTTTGGGCCTCTATTTATACCCTGGTGCCGCGCCTCACAGGTAAAGAACCGCGTCAAAGTTTTGTGGGCGCGCATTTCTGGATGGCGCTGATCGGCTTGCTATTTTACACGGTCCCGCTGATGATCGGAAGCACCTTAAGAGGCATTGCCTGGCAGGAAGGCAAGCCATTTATTGATTCCGTGGTACTGATGGCTCCTTACTGGTTATGGCGGGCGATAGGCGGTTCACTGATGTGGGCGTCGCACCTCATATTTGCTTATAATCTTTACTATATGATAGCCTCAAAAGAAGCGACTGATTTGCAAAA
This sequence comes from Mucilaginibacter ginsenosidivorans, assembly GCF_007971025.1. Taxonomy (NCBI): domain Bacteria; kingdom Pseudomonadati; phylum Bacteroidota; class Sphingobacteriia; order Sphingobacteriales; family Sphingobacteriaceae; genus Mucilaginibacter; species Mucilaginibacter ginsenosidivorans. Next base: position 1,492,408 of record NZ_CP042436.1, read on the forward strand.
AACCGTCTTTGAAGAGCTCAATAAACTTCCGGCAAACACTTCTAAACAATAATCAATAATGGAAATTTATAACAATCATAAAAGACTTTTCGGTGCAGCTATAATTTTATTTATTGCTTTAACCATGTTTGCAGCTATACTGCCCGCCTTGAATGAAGAAAAGACCTCAACACCGCTTCCGGGAAGTAAAGCGCTTACTGCCGACGAAACTGCTGGTAAAGGAATATTTATCAGAGAGGGTTGCATCGCCTGTCATACGCAACAGGTCAGGGATGTGGATATGGATAAAGTTTGGGGTAGCCGGCCTGGAATTGCTGCTGACTATGCAAGAATCAGAAGGACAGATGTATGGCGAAACACCGCAATGCTCATGGGTTCAGAAAGGACCGGACCCGATCTGACCAATATAGGTCTGCGTCAATCGAGCCAGGACTGGCATCTGCTCCACTTGTATAATCCCCGGTCAGTGGTGGAGCAATCCATTATGCCGGCATACTCCTGGCTGTTCGAGGTAAAAGATTATGCCTTCCCGGGCGACGTGGTGCTCCATGTTCCGGATGAATACCGCAAAGGCATTACCGGGCAGATTGTGGCCACAAAGGAAGCGCTGCAATTGGTAGCCTATCTTAAATCATTAAAGCAAACGGCCTTGCCCGATGGAAAACCAACCCCGATATTTTTATATGGTAAAGATGTAAAGGAGTCAGGAACCGGAAAAGCTGGCACAGCTAACAAAGCGAGCGCACCGCAATTTGACGGGGCCGCCCTGTATACCGCTAATTGCTCCAGCTGCCACCAGCCAAACGGTGAAGGATTGGTAGGCGCCTTCCCACCACTGAAGGGCAGTAAGGTTGTGCTTGACGATAACCCAGAGGTACAGATTACCATTGTGATGAAAGGGTATAGCGGCCGGATTAGTGAAGGCTATGGTGTTATGCCGCCGGTGGGCATCAACAATAACCTAAAGCCCGAAGAGGTAGCAGCCATTATTAATCATGAACGAAGTAGTTGGGGTAATAACGCTAAACAGGTAACCGCAGACCAGGTGAAGAAAATAATTGCCAGCTTCAAAACGGATAATAGTAAAACCGCAAAATAATAAACAGATGAAAGTAAAAAACATAATCAGCCTGGTAGTCATAGTAGCTTTATGGCTACCGGTTAGCTTTTCTGCCATTGCCTGCGACGCCTGCAAAAAGCAGCAGCCTAAATTACTACAGGGTATAACACATGGCAGCGGCCCGGATAGCAACTGGGATTATCTGATCGTTAGCGCAATGGTAATTATTACGGTGTATTCGGCGTATGCCGCGATTAAATGCTTGGTGAAGCCAAAAGAAAAAAATTATCAGGATATTAAAAATGTCATTTTTAATTAATGTCGTTATGGAAGATAAAAGTTATGTGACCCTCTTTATTGATGATGACGTTCAACCTTTAGGGACTTTTCCTGCTCCGGTATCATTTGATCTGGACACTAAAAAGCTGGCGGATGGGCCTCATGTTCTTAAAGTCGTCAGTAAGGACCACAGGGGCAAAGAAGGTATTAAAACCATACCGTTTATCGTACGAAACGGCCCGGCGATAGCGATAGAAGGGATTAAAAAAGATGAAGTCGTTGATGGAGTCCTTCCTTTGATGATTAATGCCTACGGAAAAGGAGATCAGAAAACATTTATGTTACACGGCAGTGAAACCCCGCAAAGTATTCCTGCCTGGTTCATCATTTTACTGATCGCATTTACCGCCTGGGCTGCTTATTACCTCATCACATCAGGCGCTATAACATTGTTCAAATGAAAGAAATAGAAAACATCGATGATATCAAACTTTTTGTAGACGAGTTTTATGGGAAGGTAAGGCTTGATGAACTGATTGGTCCTGTTTTCCTGGAAAAAATCGAAGACTGGCAGCACCACCTCGAAAAATTATACGCTTTTTGGAATGCGGCCTTGTTTGGTGTGCCTGGTTTCAGAGGCAATCCATTTGCCAGGCATGCGCCATTACAGATTGGCCCGGAGCATTTTGAACGCTGGTTGAAATTATTTAATGAAACCATAGACCGCCACTTTGAGGGTAATATCGCTTTTGAAGCAAAAAACCGTGCCGAACTGATGGCTTTTATGTTTTTAAGCAGGCTGCAAAAAATGGGAAACGGGGCCGGGAAAGTTGTTTTTTGACGCTTTGAATGTAACCACTTAGCATACAGTAAGGAGAAATGAACACACAAGTTTTTACATTGATCAGAGGCATAACGGCAATCTTTTGGCTGGGTTTCTTCACGGCCATCAGTTTTATGGAAGCACCGCTGAAATTTACTGCGCCCGGATTGAGCATGGCAGAAGGTTTACAAATCGGAAAAATTATTTTCAAATCATTAAATACCTGCGAATGGACATTTTTGCTGATCATTTTTATCACCTGTATCGTGAAAAAGACGACGCGGAGGGGTTTTTATCTTATCACAGCGGTTAGTGTAATAATGGCGCTGGAAACTTCCTGGCTACTTCCTGTCCTTGACAAGAATGCAGATCTCATTATTAAAGGGTTTCCCGTGACATCCCATTCGATACATTGGTTTTATATTGCGTTTGAGGTTATTAAAGTACCCGTATTACTGATGATTGGGCTGGAGAGCGGCAAGGCGCTAAGAGAGGAAGGATTTTGAAAGCGAAATTTATCATGCAGGAACTCCAAAAGAATGATCATTACAAAATTATCGGCATAGAAATATCAGCCGGCACCAATATGCCAAGGCATTTTACTACGTCGGATGCCTATGTCATCGTCGAATCAGGGAATGCCCTGTTGATCTATAAAAGTGAAACCTCCGAGCTGAAAAAAGGCATGAGCCTCTCCATTCCTTCACATGAGCCACACATACTCAAAGTTATTGAAGATTTTAAAGCCTACATCGTACTGGCGAATGATGCGGTGATTACCTATTCTGTCCTATAATAATTATCAGGAAACTATGAAAAACAAACCTATCAAACGAAGCCCGCATATGGTTGAGCTCTCCAAAGATCACCATGCGGGGCTACTTTTCAGTTGGAAAGTAAAAGAAGGGTTGAAAAGAGGTGCCGAGCTTCCCCGGATCAAAATGTATGTGGATTACTTCTGGGCGCATCATTTAAAGGTGCATTTCCAGGAAGAAGAAGTCTTATTATTCAACCGGATAGAGGGAGATACCCTTTCTCAGCAGGGTAGAAATGAGCATCAAGCGATTCAAAACCGCATCAACAGGCTAAATAGCAATGAAAATGCTGCAAAGGATGAATATCATGAATTAGCGGAACTGCTCATAAAGCATATCCGCTTTGAAGAAAGAATATTATTCCCCCATTTAGAACAGATACTTCCTTCATCTGCCTTGACAAGCGTTGAAGCGTATTTGACCCAGCAGCACCCGGTACCGTTTAAAGACAATTATGCTGATGAATTCTGGATTGAAAAAAAATAATGCAGGCGCCCGCAAAAAATATCACGATATCGGTAAGTTATGAGGGGGAATGCCACGAAATTCAAACTTATACCAATGAATACCGAAGCCTGATGATGCTGATCTATGACAGGATCTGTACCGAAAGTTTCGGGGAATGTCTGGGCATGGGAAAATGCGGGACCTGCATGGTGGAGGTCATTAGCTGCCGCCGGCAGCCGACAGGGTATGATCGCAATGAAGACATGACATTACTCAGAAACATATCTGCAAAAGAAAATATCAGACTATCCTGTCAATTGATTGTCGATGAAAATATGGATGGACTGAAGGTTAAAGTTTTATCATAAATTTTAAGGAAATGATTGTGAAAGAAGTTAAATGGGCGCTTAAAGATGCCACTGCGCCAATAGTAAAAGTGCTTCAAAAAAGTGAGCACGTCAAAGTTATTGTGCTTGGATTTAAAAAGGGGCTGGGACTTAAGGAACATAAGACAAATGTAGCGACCAAATTGGTGGTGATCGAGGGCAGCATAAATTACACAGAAGGCAGTGCATCGGTCATCATCGATTCCTTTGAGGATATGGATATCCCAGTTAACGCTCCGCACGCTGTGGAAGCACTGGAAGATAGTATTTGTTTCCTCATTCAAGGATAAAGAGATGATCACAACGGATATCTGTATAGTAGGTGCCGGGCCTGTGGGGTTATTTGCCGTATTCGAGGCAGGCCTGCTAAAGATGCGCTGTCACCTGATCGATGTGCTGCCACAGGTAGGCGGGCAACTATCTGAAATATATCCTCAAAAACCGATCTATGACATACCCGGTTATCCCGAAATCAATGCGCAGGAACTGGTCACCAGATTGATGGAGCAGATCAAACCTTTTCATCCTGGTTTTACCCTTGGTGAACGCGTGGAAACAGTGGACCGCCAGGATGATGGCTCCCTGATCGTAAAAACAAACGGCCAAACTGCTGTTTCTTGTCAGGTGTTAGTAATTGCCGGAGGTCTGGGGTGTTTTGAACCGCGCAAGCCGGATATTGACCGCCTCATTGAATTCGAGGGGAAAGGAGTGGCCTATATGGTTAAAGATCCGGAAACGTTCCGGAACCGGCAGGTAGTTTTAGCCGGAGGCGGAGATTCAGCACTTGACTGGGCCATCTACCTGGCAAATATTGCTGCCAGGGTGACTTTGATACACCGCGGAAATACCTTTCGGGGCACACCCGATACAGCGGAAAAGGTTTTCGAACTGGCAAAAGCGGGGGATATTGATCTAATACTCCAATCCAATGTAACGGGCTTAGACGGGCGTGAGAATTTGGAAGTGGTTTCCGTCCAGGGACAGCAGCAAGCACTAACGCTTTTACCGGCAGATCATTTTATTCCATTGTTTGGCCTGAGCCCAAAGCTTGGCCCGATAGCAAACTGGGGTTTAAACATGGATAAATCAGCTATCGAAGTGAACACAACAGACTTCTCAACCAATGTAGCCCGTATCTATGCGATCGGCGACATTAATACCTATCCGGGTAAGCTGAAATTGATTTTATGCGGTTTTCATGAAGCGGCCCTAATGGCGCAGGGTGCCTTTAAATATGTTTATCCTGATCAGAAATTAAGTTTTAAATATACAACGGTTTATGGGGTTCCGGAATTTTAGCCATGATAAAGATCACTGTAGAAAATAGAAATGGGGAAATCGCAGCATTAGAAATACCCTGCAATTTAAACCTGAGCCTGATGGAGGTTCTGAAGGCTGCGGATTATGATATTTTAGCCACCTGTGGCGGAATAGCGCTCTGCGCAACCTGCCACGTAAAGGTATTGAAGGGCGCGGAAACGCTCACGCCCGCCGGCGACCAGGAACTGGATATGCTGGAAATGCTGCCTGATGCCGGTCCATTGAGCCGGTTATCCTGCCAGCTACGGATTAACGAGGAGATGGACGGAATGGTTTTTCGCATAGCAAACCAGGATTAATTTGCGGTCATTCCTGTTTAATTGTTGTGCTCGGATATGCTTTTGCAGGTAACAGCCCTGCCTGTCCGGCCTGAAAGTATTTTAAAAAGAAGTAATGGAAACCCTGTTAAATAAAATACGATTATGTGATGTTTGCAGGTATCAGCTGCCTTTAGGGCAGAAACCAATTGTGCAGTTAGGTGCCTTCTCTAAAATCATCGTTATCGGCCAGGCTCCCGGGAGACGCGCCCATGAAACAGGAACACCCTGGAACGATGTAAGCGGAAGAAAATTAAGAGAATGGATGGGCATAGATGAACAGATCTTTTATAATACCGCTCATATCTCGATTATGCCCATCGGTTTTTGCTATCCCGGAAAAGGGAAATCTGGAGATGCCGCCCCCCGGCGCGAATGCGCGCCCTTATGGCATCCACAGATCTTAGAGCAGATAACGGGCACGCCCCTTATTTTACTTATCGGACAATACGCCCAGCGTTATTATTTGAAAAAAGCGCGTAAAAGCAGCCTGACGGAGACAGTAAAGAACTACAAAAGCTTTCTTCCTGAATATTTCCCGCTGCCGCACCCTTCCCCCCGAAACCGCCACTGGATGAAAGCAAACCCCTGGTTTATGGAGGAAACGATTCCAGCGTTGAAAAATATGATCCGGGAAGTCCTGTAAAGGCTTTCTATTAAAAAACTACCATGACAGCACATCATTATCGCGGCAAGGCCGATTTATTCAACCAGCTTCATCACAACGGTCCGCTATTGATACTTCCTAATATATGGGACCCCCTGGGGGCCTTGCTGCTGGAAAGTTTAGGTTACCCGGCTGTAGCAACTGCAAGCGCTGCGATTGCATTTGCTAATGGCTATCCTGACGGAGAAAAAATCCCATTTGATGACCTATTGCTCATTTTACAAAAAATCGTCCGTTGCGTAAAAATTCCTGTAACCGTCGACATTGAAAGCGGCTATGCGGAAAACAATGCTATGCTGAAAGAAAATATCAAAAAGCTTATCGACGTGGGGATTGTGGGCATAAATTTGGAGGACAGCACACCTGGCGCAAAATTTATTATTCCTGTTGAGGAGCAATGTAAAAAAATCAGCCTGATCAAGGAAACGTCCATAGCAATGGGATGCCCGCTTTTTATTAATGCCAGAACGGATGTTTACCTAAAGGAACACTCTTTGTCAGAAAATGAGAAACGTTCAACAAGCATCCAAAGAGGAAAAGCTTATAAAGAAGCCGGTGCAGATGGTTTTTATCCTATTCTCCTGAAGAACAAAGAAGATATTGAAACCATTATTCAAGAAGTTACCCTTCCGGTAAATTTGCTGTTGCTTCCAGGTATTCCGGGGTTTGATACGTTAAGGACAATGGCGGTGTCGCGGGTAAGTCTCGGTCCTGGATTTTTAAAAATATCCGTCAACGCACTGAAAAGCCTGGCGGAGAAATTACTGCAGGATGAAGGAATGTTTGTACTGGCTAAAAATCCGGTAACCACCGATTACCTGAAAGATTTAATCGATAAAATATAAACAAATGAAAAGAATATCAATAAAAGACGTCGAGCCTAAAGCCTACCTGGCCATGCTTGGCCTGGAGAATTATATAAGTAGTTCCGCGATTTCACCCTTTTTGCGTGAACTCATAAAAATACGGGCGTCACAGATTAATGGTTGTGCTTATTGCATCGATATGCACACACAGGAAGCGCTGAAGATCGGGGAAACTCAAAGGAGGATTTTTGCACTGTCAGCATGGAAAGAATCTCCCTTATTCTCCGAAGAAGAAAGAATGGTGTTGCATTTAACAGAAGAAGTGACGCTAATCTCAGCTGATGGGGTCAGCGATGAGACCTATGATAACCTTGTCAAAACTTTTGGGGAGAACGTGGTGGCGCAGCTGATCATGCAGGTAATTATTATAAACTCATGGAACAGGATAGCCGTTTCTACGAAACAGATTTTCGAATGACCTACACTGTCCGGACATTCTTCATCATCGTTATATCCTGAATATTCTTTCTGATGAAGCAAAACCATTTTAGGAATGAGCTATTATAACAGGTAATTACAGGAACCATGTTTACCAACTTTAATGAAGCAGAGCGAAAACTACGCTATCCGGATGACCGGCGGTTTTTTATTGGAATAAAACCGGCGGTGTTTGTGATTTTTCTTATTATCCTGCTGGCAACAGCGGGACTCGCCTGGTTTCAATACCTGGTATTTGGCCTTCCCCCTGACCCCTCCCTGTCCCTGCCGGTGAGGAGATATGCTGCTCCGGCGGGCTTTCCCATATGGTTAAACCTCAGCCATTGGGTTAACTTTTTTTTTCTCATACTTATTATCCGGAGCGGGCTTTCCATTTTGGCAGACCATGCCCGTTTATATTGGAACAATGGTTGTTCTCCAAATTCAGAGTGGTTGCGGTTTACACCCGTGAAAGTACCTGATGACGAAGTTTGGACGGCTAAAGAAGATGCCCGCTATATTAGTCCGGTTATCGGCCTGCCCGGTTACCGCCACACCATTGGCCTGGCCAGGCACTGGCATTTTCTGACGGTTCCCTTTTTTTTGCTCAATGGCGCTGCATTTATTGCGTTATTGTTTTTTACTGATCAGTGGGAACGCCTTGTTCCGACGTCATGGCAGGTGCTCCCCGATTCCTGGAATGTGTTTGTCCATTATGCGACCTTTCACATGCCCATTGAGCCCAATGGCTTTTATCATTTTAATGCACTTCAGCAAATATCATACTTTGCGGTCGTCTTTTTACTCGCGCCAGTTGCTATGCTTAGTGGCATGGCCATGTCACCGGCTATTGAAAACCGGCTGCATTGGCTTCCTAAACTTTTTGGCAACAGGCAGGGTGCCCGTTCGGTTCATTTTTTAGTCATGCTTGCATTTGTAGTTTTTATTATCATCCATGTGGCCATGATAGCCGCTACCGGCCTCGTGCGCAATATGAACCACATTACCGTTGGTAGCGATAATCCTGACAATCGAATAGGAATATATATTGGATCAGGTATTATTTTAATAACGATAGCCTTTGCTTTTCTGGCTCATTGGATTTCCTGGCAGCGGCCTCGTTCATTACAACGTGCGGAGGCGGCTATCAACGGCAGGCTGTGGCATTTATCAATCAACAAATTAGCCCCCAAAGCATATTATAAGAAAAAAGACATTTCGCCTTATTTCTGGGTAAATGGCAAAATCCCTGATTCCGCCGAATGGCGCGACCTTGCTGCAAGTGAATTTAAAGATTATAGGCTTAAAATAGGCGGCCTGGTTGACAATCCGGTTGAACTATCTCTTGAAGAGCTTAAAAAAATGGATTTGGAGCAAAACATCACGATGCATCATTGCATACAAGGCTGGTCAGGAATTGCCGAATGGGGCGGCTTGCCGCTTAGCAAACTGATTGAATTGGTCAAGCCCCATCCTTCCGTTACTACAGTGGCATTCTATTCTTTTGGCGAGGGGCTTTTTGGCGGAACCTATTATGATACCCATAGTTTGGACAATTGCATGAAACCGGCATCCATACTGGCCTGGGAGATGAATTATCAGCCCCTTTCTGCAACACACGGTGCGCCGCTAAGGCTTAGGGTAGAAAATCAGTTGGGATATAAAATGGTCAAATGGATCAGCAAAATTGAATTTTTAGAAACCCATCTGCATACCGGTAAGGGGTTTGGCGGTAAGAATGAGGATGATGAATATTTTGATCTGCTGGCCGATACTTAGCCGCATTTCAATTATCGGATCTGGAGCAAATGAATAAAACCTGTCTGGCACTGATTCGCTTTTTTGTCATATAGACGTCCGTCCGAACTAATAAGGGAATACCAACAACGGGATGGTAATATGTTCAGGCAGGATTTCCGTGATATACCTGCCCACGAGTTCCTCAAAATGAAAGCGGTGGTTAACGACAACGACCATGTCCGTGTGCATTTCATGCACCATGATATCTAAAGCCCTTTGCGAGTCCCGCTCCTTGATATTGTTAAAGATCAGCCCGTCATAGTTGACTTTATTGCTAACGGTTTCACAAAATAATGAGGCCGCGTAATGATCTTCGATAGGAACCAATCCCTTTGCTGAAATATGGGCGACCATCAGGCTGGCCTGATATGGTTTTGCCAGCTCGACCAAATGTTTTAATACCAGCATCCTGCAATACCGCAGATCAGCCATATAAACAATTCTTTCAAATGCTTTGAGGCAGAAATGAGCGGGCACAATCAAAAGAGGGCAGCTTACCCTGTTAAGGACGCCGTGAATATTAACCGGTTTAGTCTCATGGTTAATAACCGGCGTTTCCGTCAGACCTTTAACGATCATCCATATATTTCTTTTGATGATCAGCTGGATGAGCTCCTTTTCATGAAAAGCCGAAATATCGATCTCCGTAATATCCGTTTTAAAAGTATCAGCCGGTTGATCCGCAGTAGCAAGCGATTTTAAATAGCCGGTCAGCCCGTTGATCGTTTCGCTTCCGGCTTCCTCTTTTCCGGAGGTTAAAGCATACTCCTTTTTTAAGGATTTTAGTGCGCCTACTTTTTGCGCATTTGCCACTAAAAGATTGGCATTTATTTTCCCGCCGATTTGTAAGGCTAATTCCCCGGCGTGTTTTGCCTCGGCTGAGCCATCGTTAATGATGATGATTGTTTTCATAAAGATTGAGTTAGAAGTTGGCCTTCACCTAAAATTACGAGGTTCCTTAGCTTTAAAAAATGACCATTTGCATCAATTTAGTTGACAATTAAGATGATCCTGCCCTGATTTTATAAAACCGGCATCCGTATACCCATTACCTCCATGCTTATTTCATTTTCCCGCAGAAAAGGTGCGAAATGCCCTGTTTTTTGGTGCTTGCTGACCTATCCCCGGAGCCCTGTGTTGAGGATATTTGTTATATAAAACAAAATATCATGAATACTTTTAAAATTAATTCATCAAATGCAGCGGATCTGTCTTCCTTTCTAAAAAGTAATAAAACGTGGCAAAAGTATATCGCTTTTGCCGATAGCCAGACTAAAAATCGTATGCTCTGGTTCCTGGTAGCGTTTGTGTTTCAGGCGGTAGTTTTCCTTCCCATACCGGCAGCGCTGATGTATTATTACAATGCATCGGTTGTTACTCTCGCAATAACGGTCCTCTTGTTTTTTGGATTTTTGGTGGTTGGAATGACGGGGTTTGGGATACGAACCCTTATTCTTTATACAGCGTTTAGCTTTGCTGTGAATTTGACGATGCTGGCCATTTATATACTATGATAACCGATGTAAGTAAAATTAGCGATACACTTTATGTGGTTTTTTAAGTGGGATATAACCGCAATTTCGGAAGCATGACCACGGTGCAATAATCATCTTACCTCTTAATACATTTCCTGTTAAATCAACTGGAATTTTTTCATTAAGTTGAAAATAATAAGCAATCAGCCTTTTGAAGGACTCGGGAGACTTTGTTTTTGCGCGCCGGGTAAAAATGGCTCCCTTTAATTAATATCCTCCGAAAGTTGAACTTTCTCCCGGATTTCACTGCAATAGCCCTAATCCAAAACAGCCCTTTGTCACTGACAACTTATGCCATCATCCGGCTTTTGCCCCCGGTGAAAAAATAAATAGCCGCCGCCAACCATCTCAGGTGATGCCATTACGTGAATTAATTTTACCCATTTTAATGGATTTTACCGCCCCGCGCAACATCGGGGAGTAACCGTTTGCCTTAATTTGAAAGATCGTTCTTTATCGTAATTACCTGGATCGTCGCTTGTTTACCGGCAGATTTATTTTCCTGCCACCGGTCAAGATTTTGTATGGTCTGTCTGGCTATTTCAGGGGCTCCCGGCGGATAAGCCATACTGTCAACAGATTTGTTGTTGGATCGGTCTGTCCCTTTCTTACTGGTGCTTCGAATGGATGTAGCGCATGTCGCGAGATGCCTGACCCCTAAATCGGCCAGCCGGCTAATTACCTGTTCAGAAACGGCATCGTTGGTGAAGACAAATACCGCTTCTTTTCCTTTAGCATACATGGCGCTTTCCAGGTTCAGCGGATTGGTGATTAAAGTAATATGATGCTTTTTCTGATTGGCCTTTGCCAGGAACTCTTTTTCAAATGGTTTTATGCTATAGACAACTGCTCTCATACGCCAACATCTTTGTTACCTACAAAAGTATCCAAGCCACTGCAAATGAACTATGCGGCCGGTCAAAGAAAAAAGTGCCATTTATCAGTTTTTCATCTTTCTCAACCGGTCGGGGTCAAGCAAGCAGATGTTGCTTCCTTTTTTCTCGATTAACCCCTCTGTTCTAAAATCAGCTAAGGTTCTGCTGACAGATTCAATGGCCATGCCCGCCATAGAGGCGAGATCCTGTCTTGTAATTTTAAAGGATCTTGTCTGATTATCTTCCGCTCCATATAAACGCAAAATGGTTTCGGCCATCCTCTTACGTACCGAAAAATAAGCAAGCTGTAAAAGCTGCTCTTCTTTTTCCTTAATATCGTTGGAAAGTAATTTAATAAACTCCCGTGCGATATCCGGGTATAAATTCAAGAGGTTCTCTACTTTGTCCTTAGGAAGCTGGCACAATACGCTGTCTTCAATCGCTATCGCCGTATCGCCATAAGGTTCGTTTGCCAATACCGCCTGAATGCCCAAATAGTGGTCTGCAGCATAAACGCCGGTCATCAGTTCGCGGTCATCGCAAGCCTTAATTGTTTTAACCCTGCCTTTTAAGACCAGGAACAGGCCATGCCCTTTATCACCTTCGTAATAGATTACCTGCTTTTTTTTAAATAGCCGGTCTTTCCGCTCATCAATTATTTTCTTTAATTCTTCAAGCCCGTCTTTTTTACCAAAAAGCGTATGCAGCTTGTTCAGCGAATCGTTGTAAAATCTTTGCTGCGTCTCCCTTTTCTTTAAGCGGCCTTCTATGGCATGCAACAGTTCCATGTCATCAAATGGTTTGGTCAGGTAGTCATCTGCCCCAAGATCCATGCCTTTTCTTAAATCGGCCATTTCAGCCTTAGCGGTTAGAAATACCAGCGGAATAACCATCGTTTCAGGATGCTTGTTCAGCAAATATAATACTCCATACCCGTCGAGTTCCGGCATCATGATATCACATAAAATAAGATCTGGCAACTCTTTAATAGCAACTTCTACCCCGATTTTGCCATTGCCTGCCTCTAATACATCGTAATCTGCCAATTCAAGGATTTCAACAATATTCTCCCGTATATCGGTGTGGTCCTCAATGATTAATATCTTTTGTTTCATAGTGCTGGAAATGAAAGCGTAAATAAAGTGCCCTGATTCACTTGGCTTTTAAAGTCGACCTCGCCGTTCATCAAACAAGTATATCTTGCTACGATATTCAAGCCTAAGCCAGTCCCCGGAATAGTTCCCGTATTGTGTGCCCTGAAAAATGCTTCGAATAAATGCTTCTGATCCGCTTCGGGTATGCCGATGCCATTGTCTTTAATGGTTATTCTACAGATTTGAGCTTCTATCTCGGTGTTGAATTCAATAAATGTATTTTCACCAGAATATTTTATGGCGTTGCTGATCAAATTAAAAATGCAATTTTTTAAGAGATTCCGGTCAAGCCTGACCATATTATCCGTGCCGGTATGCTGATAAATAATGTTTTGATTTTGTTTGGCAATCATCTGCATTTGTTCGGTGATTTCTTCCCCAAATTCTACAAGGTCAAAGCGGTTAAAGTTTGGTTCTACTTTTCCGATTTCCAGTTTTTCCAATGAAAGGAATTCATTTAACACACTGGTTAAGTTCCCGACAGCATTCTTTATTTTTCCTACATGTTTCCGGATGCGACCGGTGTCCGGGACCAGGGCATATTTATCAATTAAAGAAACAGATAGCTGTATCGCACTCAAAGGTGTCCTGAACTCATGTGAAGCCATCGACACGAACCGGCTCTTCAACAGCCCTAATTCTTTTTCTTTTTCCAGGGACAAACTCACTTCTTCCTTCGAACGTCGCAATTGCTCGACAATATTATTTAATGTCAGGGTGCGCTCTTTAACCTGCTCTTCCAATTGAACAGCAAGGTTTTTAAGCTTATCCTCCGCTTCTTTCCGGGGGCTGAGATCATGTATAAATCCGGTGTAAATTATCCCTTCAGCCAATTGAACTTCGCTTACGGCCAGCCTGAAAGGGAAAACGTTCCCGTCTTTTTTTAACCCGGTCACCTCCCTTCCTGTACCGATAATGTGCGGTATGCCGGTTTGCTGATAACGCTGAAGATAGGTATCGTGCCTGTCTTTATCCGGCGATTGCATCAGCATGGATAGGTTGTTCCCGATCACTTCTTCCGGCGAATAACCAAAAAGTTTACATGCCGATGGGTTGATCAGTTCGACGACGCCATTCTCAGTTATTGTAATAATACCGTCGATCGCATTTTGAATAATTGCATTTAATAACGGAGCATTTTCCATGTGGTCAGGAATTTCTATTTCTTCTGGTTCTAAACCGGCAATCAGTTCATGCTACAACCGGGGTCGGTGGTCATTTTTAAGCGCCGCCGCATTAAATCGTTTAAAGCCGGCGTTTGGCTATATTTCCCGATACGGGCCGTATATAAGAGGATAAAGACCCGGTGTGTTCCACCAATTTTATCAAATGGTTAACCGCTTTGTTTTTGATTTAATTTCAGGGGCCTATTAGTCTTTCGCTATAAACCATCATCTTCAATCAGTTTCATTAACATTACTTCGTTCATAATCATCATCCTTCTACCGGTAATGGTGGCTAATCCCTTCTCCGTGAAGTCGTTGATGGTCCGGAATAAGGATTCATAAACCGCGCCTGAATAAGACGCAAGATCCTGCCGGGTTATCTCAACATTCACAAAGCCATGTTCATTCAGCCCAAATTGGTTTTTAAGGCTAATCAAAGCCTGGGCAACCCTTCCTCTCACAGACATATGTGCCTGGTTCCGCATCCTTTTTTCTGATTCCTGCAACTCATTCGCAAAAAAATGCATCATTTTGATACTCAACTGGTGATTAACATTTAATGAAGTATTAAAAAAATCCATATCTACATAGCAAACCAAAGATTGATCGATCGCTGTGGCAGATACAGGATAGGTTGGTTGATTGCCTAATCCGAGATGGCCAATAATATCGCCGTCCTTTGCAAACCTTAAAATCACCTCTTTTTCTTTAGTCCATCTTTTATGAACCTTTAGATTCCCGCTTGCGACAAAGAAAATGCCCTTAACCGGATCGCCTTCCTTAAACAAAAGTTGTCCTCTTTTAACAAGAATATTTTTTTTGTTTAGGCCAATTGCGGGTAGCCAATCCTTTAAACAGGACTGGCATAAAAAACAACCGCCCGGACCACATAAATGGTTATTCGTCATTGAAGTTTTAGCTGTTCCTAACAATAATAAGTATAAAATTTCTAAATATCATAAACATTGCGCATGAAATACTAATTTAACAATAATATGATATTTGACAATTTTAACATTGCCTGTGCAATATAAAAATCACTCATAAAGGGAATTAATTTGTAAGTTTGCAACAGTATTACAAACCCGACATAACATAAGAATCATCAATAGTATTTGTCTTAAAATGAAGCATCCTAATCATATCCCCATCTCCCCGATACTGTCTTCTATCGACAACGAGGCTCAGTCTACAAATGACAGTCTGCAATTAAAAAAAAGATTATTACGTATTTCAGGGTTGTCTATTTTGGTAGCCATTGCCATCAGCCTGATCGCAAAGTTTTTGGTCATACTGATCAATATTGTAACCAATCTGTCTTTTTACAGATCACTAGAATCAGTGTTCCATAGCCCCGCCGATAATCAATTGGGATTATGGGTGATCTTTGTACCGGCAATTGGCGGCGTTTTAGTTGGCCTGATGGCATTATACGGTTCTAAAGCAATTCGGGGGCACGGCATACCCGAAGCAATGGAACAGATACTGACCAATCAAAGCAGGATCAAACCTTCTATCGCCTTTTTAAAACCTATATCTTCTGCTATAGCCATCGGAACGGGCGGTCCCTTCGGCGCCGAAGGCCCGATCATAGCAACCGGCGGCGCCTTAGGTTCTACGCTGGGCCAGCTCTTTAAGATATCTTCCAATGAACGCAAGATCATACTTGCTGCCGGTGCTACGGCCGGTATGGCTGCCATATTTGGCACGCCGATCGCAGGGGTATTCTTAGCCATAGAATTATTGCTATTTGAATTTTCACCCCGGTCCATTCTCCCGGTTGCGCTGGCTTGTATTACCGGCGCTGCAGGTCATCATTTATTATTTGGCACAGGCCCGGTATTTCCGATGCCTGATTTAAAGATTCCCAACAACGGCGCTTTGGCCATCTATAGCAGCATTGGATTAGTGATCGGATTCCTTTCATTAGGCGTGACTAAGATTGTTTATTTCATAGAAGACATCTTTGAAAAATTACCGGTTCATTGGATGTGGTGGCCGGCAATAGGTGGTTTAGCGGTTGGACTGATCGGTTTCTTTGCCCCCAAAACGCTGGGTGTCGGGTATGATAATATCATTAGTATCCTTTCGGGGACTTTGAGTGTGATCGTTATTTTACGATTGTTTCTTTTTAAATTCCTTTCCTGGGCAATCGCGTTGGGAAGTGGCACTTCCGGTGGAACACTGGCACCATTGCTTACCATAGGCGGAGCGGCCGGAGCACTTACAGGAGCGCTGATTTTAACCCTATTCCCCGATTCAGGTATCACGATTCCCATGACCGCGTTGATTGGAATGTCTTCGATGTTCGCAGGGGCTTCGAGAGCCTACCTCACGAGTATCACCTTCGCATTGGAATCCACCGGGCAGTTTCATGCCTTATTACCATTATTAGGTGCTTGTACAGCTGCCTATATTGTTTCTTTCTTTTTGATGGAAAATACGATCATGACAGAAAAGATCGCGCGGAGAGGGGTGCTTACGCCGGATTCCTATGAACCTGATATACTGGGAAAACTAACGGTGGCACAGGTAATCAAGGATACGGCTACAATTCTTGACCCCGGACAAACGATCCGTGAAGTCAGGGATTGGCTAAAAACAAACAAAATTCAGGACAAATATTTTATTACGGCCGACAAAAAAGGTAATTATCTGGGGATCGTAACCCTGCAGGATATCAACCGGCACGATATAGAATCGGAATCATTGTTAAACGCGATCATCCACACCGGAACTCATGCCGTTGATAAAACGGACAGCCTTCGGAAAGCAGTGGAGTTGCTGTCAAAAGGAACGTTAGAAGTACTGCCGGTGATAATGGATCACCAGGTCATAGGTTTATTAAGCCATCAGGATATTATTGATACTTATAAATCGCACCAAGATGAAAATGAAATAGTAAACACACAGATTTCATTGAAGCGGCAAAGGTTAAAAGTATTGGCTCATGGAAAAGGATTATTCAGTGCCCGTAAAAAAAGCAAATGATATTGTAAGTGCACCTGTATATAGTAGCCATTTTATATCGGATTTTTCGCTTTTTTAAAAAATGGACCAGTCACTGGTTTCCGGCGCCCATACTTAAGTATTGATCTTTCCATTCCCGGCCATAAATGTCTTTATGTTTTGCTCAATAATGGTATTGATCAGCTGATCCGCGTTCATTTCTGAACCGATAAGATCTTCCAGCGTAATTTTATCCAGCAGATTATCAATGGTGATCTGCACCATTTGCCAGAGGGAACGTATCGAGCAATCCACCGAATTGGTACAGAATTTAAGGATGCCGGAGTAATCTTCGCAGAATGCTTTTTCAAACAAGGAACCTCCCAATATTTTTAAGGCCTCGTTAATGTTGATCTGGGCAGCGGGACGCGAAAGGATATAGCCGCCCTTATTCCCCGGTGTACTATTGATATAGCCGGCCATGCGGAGCATACGGGTAAGTTTGGCTACATAGGGTGTGGACAGGCCTTCGGCAAAACTTAAAGCCTGGATAGTCATACCGTCCCGCTCGCGGCACTTTGCAATCCTTAACAGGACCCGCAAACCATATTCCTCTTGTGAAGTTATTTTCATAAGTCATTCCTGAAAAACAGGCTTTTCAAGCTTTCAAAATTATTCAATTTTAAATGATATTCATCCGGTGTGTTCAATCGTTACAAAAGGCCCAATTCAAGTTTGGCTGTTTCTGACATCATATCGCTATCCCATGGCGGATCCCAGGTGACAATCACAATGACCTCATTTACGCCTTCAATGGCTCTTACTTTTTGTTCCACCTCCACCGGGATATCCTGGGCAGACGGACAACTCGGTGCCGTCAGCGTCATCACGATCTGAACATTATTATAGGGTGGCAGGATTTCCGTTTCATAAATTAGCCCCAGCTCATAAATGCTTACCGGTATCTCCGGATCGTAGATGGTCTGCAGGCAATCGATCACTTTTTGTTTCAATACATTGTCATCCATAACTTATAGGTTAAATATGAATTATTTTAAAGGCCCTGGCATAATCTTTCATTTGCGCAATCATCGCGCGCAGGCCGTTTGAACGGGTTTGCGCCAAATGGACATGCATCCCTATCTTTTCGATGAATTCCAGCCGGGCATTTAAAATGCTGTCCGGTGCTTGTCCCGACAATACCTCAATCAGCATACTTACCAGGCCCTTTACGATAACCGCATCGCTGTCTGCTTTAAAGAAAACCTTATCGTCCTGATAAGATGCCACCAGCCAAACCGTCGACTGGCAGCCTTTGATCTTTTTATCTTCCGTTTTGAACTGCTCATCTAAAGCCGGCAGCTTCTTCCCTAACTCGATGATATATTCATATTTCTCCTCCCAGGTATCCAGGAAAGAAAATGATTCAATAAATGCTTCTTCAATTGCTGCAATATCCTTTTCCATTTTCACGATAACATTTTAATAGCTTTTCGTAAGCCTGCAACCAGCGCGTCAATTTCTTCGGTTGTATTATAAACTGCAAACGAAGCCCTCACCGTTCCGGGAATACCAAAGCGTTTCATCAGCGGCTGCGTACAATGATGCCCGGTCCTGACGGCAATCCCCTGATTATCCAGTAAGATCCCGATATCCTGCGGATGAAGGCCCTTTATGATAAAAGAGATCACGCTCGCTTTCTCTTTTGCATTTCCGATAATGGTTAATCCGGGGATCGCTTCAAGCTGTTCGGTGGCATAGCTTAATAACGCCGCTTCATGTTGCCTTATTTGGTTCCTGCCATGTTTTTTAATGAAATCTATCGCGGATTTTAAGGCGATGGCATCCGCTATATTCGGTGTCCCCGCCTCATATTTATAGGGAAGCTCGTTGTAGGTCGTATACGCAAAAGTCACCTCTTTTATCATTTCACCGCCACCATGAAAAACCGGCATATGATTTAGCAGTTCCTTTTTGCCATACAGTACACCAATGCCGGTAGGGCCATACAGCTTATGCCCCGAAAAAGCAAAGAAATCGCAATCCATGTCCTGCACATTAATATCAAGATGAACTGCCGATTGAGCCCCGTCGATCAAAACCAGTGCGCCGGCCCGGTGTGCGGCCCGGATGATCTCTTTTACCGGATTAACAGTGCCCAGCGCGTTAGATACCTGCGTGACAGCGACCAGCTTGGTCCGTGTAGTCAGCAGATCCAGGTACGCCGGCATGGAAAGCTCACCATTATCCATAACCGGGATGACTTTTAGTTCGGCACCCTTTTCTTTACACAGGATCTGCCAGGGCACAATATTGGAATGGTGCTCCATTTCAGAGATGATGATCTCGTCGCCTGCAATAATGTTTGCCCGCCCCCAGGTATAAGCCACCAGGTTAATTCCTTCGGTGGTACCACGGGTAAAAATGATCTCATCGGCAGAGGCCGCCCCAATAAATTCTTGTAATGCTGTACGGGAGTCCTCGTAAGCTGCTGTGGCTTCTTCAGCCAGGGTATGTATGCCCCGGTGGATATTTGCATTATATCCGCAGTAGTATTGACTGATGGCGTCAATTACAGCCTGCGGTTTTTGGGTGGTCGCTGCGTTATCCAGATAAATCAACGGACGACCCTTAACCATACGGCTTAGGATAGGAAACTGTAGCCGGATCGCCGTGATATCCAAACGGTCCGTTGATGTGCCTGCCAAAATCATAAACTTTGAATAGATAGACGTTTTGAAATGAGTTGCGTAATATAAGCCCGTAGCGGTTCGGGCTTCACCTGATTGATAATATCCAGTGCGAAGGCCTGTAACAGGAGCGCCCTGGCATCCGCCTTTGGAATGCCCCTCGCCGTCAGATAAAACAAGGCATTTTCATCCAGTTGCCCTACCGTACATCCATGTGAGCATTTTACGTCATCGGCAAATATTTCGAGCTGCGGTTTAGTATTGATGGTAGCTTCATCCGCTAACAGCACATTTTTATTGGTTTGGTAGGCATTGGTCTTTTGCGCGTCGGGGCGTACCATGATCTTGCCGTTGAAGACTCCGGTAGCCTGACCGTCCAGAATACCTTTGTAATATTCATTGCTCAGACAGTTCGGCTGCGTATGATCTACCAGCGTATGGTTATCGGCATGGGTATGTCCGTTTAAAATATACAAGCCATATAAATGGGCTTCATTTTCAGAGGCCTCCATAACCACATGCAAGTTGTTACGAATGATTTCCCCGCTCAGCGTCACCGTAACGGCATGTACATAACTGTTACCGATCTGGCGGATATGTGTGGTACTGACCTGGCTCGCGGTAACTGCATCTTCCTGGATTTTGTAATATTCCAGCTTAGCTTCCCTATCAATCACTATTTCCATTACCTGGTTGGTAAAACTATCCGACGCGCCAAGGGTATGATAGGTTTCTACTAACTGCAATTTTGCGTTTCGTTCAATGATGACCAGGCTGCGCGGCTGGGCAAGCACCGGGCTTTGCCGCGCATCTGAAATGTTGTAGATATATATTGGCTGTTGTAACAACTGCTCTTTGGCAATATGGACAAAAACGCCGTCCTGTATAAAGGAGGTATTCAGCGCATGAACCCCGTCTGCGATAGAGGTGCCGCTCTTCCCGAGATGTTCCCTCACCAGCTCTTTATAAATACCGTTTGCAGCCTCTTCCAATGGCAATACAGTAAGCTGGCTTTTTGGCGAACGGATAGTTGACAGCGCGGGGCTGAACCGGCCGTTCAAAAATACCAGCTCGTTAGCCTGCAGGTAGCCAGGCAACCTGACTGCATCTATAGCTGCTGATTCAAGCTGTGCTTCCGGTATAAGTGCTGCTAAATAAGCGGGATTGTCAAACAACCCGCTGATGCCGGTATATTTCCATTCTTCATTACGCCTGGTTGGAAGCCCGGTTTGCTCAAAAGCCTCGAAGCCCTGCAGTCTGAGCCGGGCAACCGGGCCTTCCGGCCCCCTTGTCTTTAGCTGTTCAAAGCTATCTTTTATGTACGCTAAATTCATGATACCTTTTTATTAATCGCCATTTATAAAGATTCGGCCAAACCGGCTTCCTCTTTGATGAAATCGTACCCCTTTTGTTCAATTTCCAGGGCAAGTTCTTTAGTGCCCGACCGGACGATCTGCCCGTTATACAGCACATGCACAAAATCAGGTTCCAGGTAGTCCAGTAAACGCTGGTAATGCGTGATGACCAGCAGGGAATTATCCTTCGTGCGCAATTGGTTAATGCCGGCGGCGACTATACGCAGCGCATCGATATCTAAACCGGAATCCATTTCATCAAGGATCGTCAGCCTCGGCTCCAGCATCGCCATCTGGAAGATCTCATTACGTTTTTTTTCGCCGCCGGAAAAGCCCTCGTTGATCGAACGGCTCAACAGGGACTGATCGATCTGCAGCATGGCCATTTTTTCTTTCATTAGCTTCATAAAAGCTACCGCATCCAGCGGTTCCTGTCCGAGGTATTTCCGCTTTTCATTGACCGCTGCTTTAATAAAATTGGTGGTACTGACGCCGGGAATTTCTACCGGGTATTGAAACGCAAGAAACAAGCCCTCGTGTGCCCTGTCCTCCGGCAGCATCGGCAACAGGTCTTTGCCTAAAAAGCTCACCGATCCTTCGGTTACCTCATAAGCCTCCCTTCCCGCCAATACCGCAGCCAGGGTACTTTTGCCGGAGCCGTTTGGCCCCATAATAGCATGCACTTCTCCCGGACGGATGTTCAGGCTGATCCCTTTCAGGATTTGTTTACCCTCAATTGAGGCATGTATATTTGTTATTGATAACATAATTCTTTTTTTATTTTTTTTGATTAACCTACGCTGCCTTCCAGGCTTACCGCCAGCAGCTTTTTTGCTTCTATGGCAAATTCCATAGGCAGTTTATTCATTACTTCTTTAGCGAAACCGTTAACGATCAGCGCTATCGCCGTCTCTGCGTCAATCCCGCGCTGCTTACAATAGAAAAGCTGGTCTTCCCCGATCTTTGAAGTGGTGGCTTCATGCTCCACGATAGAGGTGGCGTTCTTTACTTCGATATAAGGAAAGGTATGTGCACCGCAATGATCGCTTAACAGTAAGGAATCACATTGTGAATAATTGCGTGCCCCGGTGGCATGTTTGCCGGTGCGGACAAGCCCGCGATAACTGTTCTGGCTAAAACCGGCCGAAATCCCTTTGGAGACGATCCGGCTTTTGGTATGCTTGCCCAGGTGAATCATTTTGGTCCCGGTATCCGCCTGTTGGTAATGATTGGTAAGGGCTACAGAATAAAACTCGCCTACCGAATAATCGCCCTTTAAAATTACGCTGGGGTATTTCCAGGTGATGGCTGAACCCGTTTCAACCTGGGTCCAGGAGATCCTCGAATGATCTCCCTGGCAAAGGCCCCGCTTGGTAACAAAATTGTAAATACCGCCCTTACCGTCGTGATCACCCGGATACCAGTTTTGAACGGTGGAGTATTTAATTTCCGCTTTTTTATGGGCGACCAGTTCGACAACAGCTGCGTGCAGCTGATTTTCATCACGCTGCGGAGCGGTACAGCCTTCCAGGTAACTCACATAACTTCCTTCTTCCGCAATAATGAGCGTACGCTCAAATTGTCCTGAGTTTTCGGTATTGATCCGGAAATAAGTGGATAGCTCCATCGGACAACGTACCCCGGCCGGAATATAGCAGAAGGAACCATCCGTAAATACTGCCGCATTCAATGCAGCGAAGAAATTGTCGGTTGCCGGGACAACGGAGCCCAAATATTTTTTTATGAGCTCCGGGTGTTGCTGAATAGCTTCGCTGATGGAGCAGAATATGATCCCGATAGCTGAAAGTTGCTCTTTAAAGGAAGTTGCGACGGAGATACTGTCCACGACCACGTCAACGGCCACCCCGCTCAAACGTTTTTGTTCATTTAAAGAGATACCGAGTTTTTCAAAAGTACGCAGCAACTCCGGGTCAACCTCATCGAGGTTATTCAGTTTTCCTTTGTTTTTTGGCGCAGCATAATAAATGATGTCCTGGTAATCGATTTCGGGATAATGCACATTGGGCCATCCGGGTTCTTCCATCGTTAACCAGTGCCGGTAGGCCTTTAGCCGCCATTCCAGCATCCATTCCGGCTCTTCTTTCTTTGCTGAAAGCAGGCGGATCACCTGTTCATTAAGCCCTTTCGGGATTACATCGGTCGCAATAACCGTACTAAAACCATAGGCGTAGTCTTTTGCTATGGTTTTTTCCAGTGTCGTCAATTCATCTTTCATTGTATTTGTCCTTTATTAGGATATAAGAATTAATAGGTAGTACCGGGCGGTGCAATAGGTGCAGGGCCCGCCTTGCTTTCCTGCCCGGTTAGTCCCGGATATAACACTCAAATTTCCCCTCTGTACTTTTCCGCAGCCTGTTAACACCCCCGGCAGTGTATATTATCGGTCGGATTTCTTCTTCACTAAGCCTGGCGGACCACGTATGGCAGCACCAGGCTTTGCCGCAGGGGCCGATGCTCCCCAGGCGGCGGGATTCTTCCAGCAAGCCGATCTGGTGCATTTTGATATAGACTTGCAGCCGCTTATTTAATATTTTAATCAGTTCCCTGAAATCTACCCGCGATTTAGCGGTATAATAAAAGGTGACCATCTGCCCGTCAGCCTGGAAGTCCGCATCACAAAATTTCATGCTAAGGCCAATTTCGCTGGCCGTGACCCTTGCAACGAGCAGCGCATTTTTTTCCGCAGCTTTTACCGTTTTGCATTGTTGCAGATCTTCCGCGGTCGCTATCCTGTATAGCATTTTTACCACATCGCTCGCCGCGATTTTTTTCTTCTTCAACTGTAAAAGAACAATAGGGCCTGTCAATGACACCTGGCCAATGTCGTAACCCCGGTGCGCACCGCTCACCACGACCAGTTCCCGGTTTCTGAGCGGAAGATTCTTGCGGTTGATATAAAATTCCTTCCGATGTCCCTTAAATTGAATTTCTACGATGTTGGTTTGCTGGTTGTCATCAGGAATATTGGTCACAGAAACCCAGTCATAGGCATCAGACTGGCCAAAATATCCGCTGGCAGGCAATACAGCACCACCTCGCGGCATGAATTCTCTGTTTATGTTATCCATTTTAATCATTTATATTGACCTCCCGGATCATTACTTCCTTATCATCACCAACGGATACCAGGTAATTATGAAACGGGCTCCATAATAATTTATTGACAGAATGGGAATGCCCTGTATAGACTTCCTTGTTGATGCGCTTTAGAAATTCAAAGGTTCCGGCATCCCATAGCTTGACGGTTTTATCGCGGCTGCCCGTGGCAAATAGGGTACCATCCGGGCTGTAAGCAATGTCATAAATCGCCCAGTTATGCGCAGCGACAGATTTAATCTGGTTATAGTTCCCCGTTTCCCAGATATTCAGGTAAGCGTCCCTTCCGCCGGTCAGCAGGAATTTTCCATCGGGCGAATAGCGCACTATATTTGAAGACAGCCGGTGGGCTATAAATCCGTACTTTACCTGTAAGCCAAAGAGATCGAAAATAAACACGTCCCCGCTGCCTAAGGCGACAGCTATCTCAGACGTGTCGTGGTTAAAATCAATACTGCGAACTTTTTCAGCGCAAAGCCTTTTTATTTTGACCAGGGAAAGGGTATCCAGCGAGCAAACGGCGAAATTGCCATCCCCCCCGGCCGTATAGAAACAATTGGTCTCCAGGGAATATTTAATGTCGAAAATCGGCCCCTGGTGATACTTGAGTATCTTGATTTCCTTTTTTTGAGCAACGTCAATAATATGGATGCTGCCGTCCGTGGTGCCGGCCAATAATAATTGTTTTTCATAAATATGGCAGATGCTATACAGGTGTGCCGTGAAGGAGGTCGCAAATTTCTCGGCACGGAAACTTTCCAAGTCCCAGTGTGCGATGAACTGGTCACTCCCCCCGGTAAACACCGTGTGATCGGACAAGCCCCGGTCAAGCGCATAGATACAGCCGGTGTGCCCTTTGAGTGCGGCTATTACTTTGAATCCTATATTTTCGTTCTTTACCGTTTCCATTGTTTACAGGTCCAAAATTAAATAATGTTTTCTGTTTATACAAAAAAGTATAAATAATAAATGGAAAGTTTACCTTTGCCGGATAAACACAGGAAAACGAATTTTATAATCATCAATATGAAACCGCAACAATTCTTTCTGGGGTGGGTACTTTTTCTTTTGCTGCCGTGTACTTCGCTGAAAGCAGCGGGGAGTGATAAGGATGTACAAACCATCATTCACCTGCTGGATTACATTTCCTCAGACTATCCGACAGCTGTAAATCATCACCAGGTACAAAATATGGCGGAGTATCGCGAAATGACCGAGTTTGGGATAACCGTTCAAAGCCTTTGCGCTAAAGTGATACAAACAGGCCATTTTAAGGCTAACGCACTTCTGGATAGCGTTTCCGTATTAAACCGTATGATCGCAAAAAAATATCCCTCTGAATCAATTTCATCTATTTCGAGGTCCATCAAAAGAAAGCTGATCGATATGACAGGGTATGTCATATCACCCGGTGCCTGGCCAGATATTTCAGGGGCCAAAATACTATTTGTACAGAAATGTTCATCCTGTCATGGCAGTACAGGGAAAGGAGATGGTCCGCTTGCAAGCGGTCTTGATCCAGCACCGGCAAATTTCGAAAATGATGCTTTGATGCATCGGGTTTCTGCATTGCAGGCTTACAATACCATATCGTTGGGTGTAGAGGGGACCACGATGAAAAGCTTCCATGAATTGTCTTCGGCTGAAAGATGGAAACTGGCATTTTACATACAGAGCCTAAGGTTTAACAACCGGAACGCAAGTCCACAGAAACTGGACGAATCGTTTAAAAAGGCATCGGAAGTGATCACATTGAAAGATGCAGCTACGCTTACCGACAAAGAATTGCTGGAAAGGCTGAAGGGTACACCGGGTCGGAAAGCGGACCAGTTGACAGCTATACGGCTTCACATCCCTGTCCCCGAAAAAAACAGCCCTCTCGCCATTGCGGCAAGCGGCTTACAGGCGGCTTTAAAAGATTATAACCAAAATAACCCCGACGGGGCAAGACAGGCTGCGCTGGACGCATACCTCGAAGGTATTGAACCGATAGAAGCCCGGCTTAAAACGAATGATGGCGCGTTGATGGCAAAGCTGGAACAACGGATGCTGAAAGTACGGTCTGTTATTGAGAAGCACGGTTCAAAAGCGGAGATAAGCCGGCAAATAAGCACCGCTTTAGACCTGATTTCAGAAGCTGACGGGAAGCTTAGAGATTCAAAGGTTTCTTTCTGGCTTTCGTTTGTCTTATCAGGGTCAATTCTTTTGAGAGAAGGTTTGGAAGCTTTTTTGATCATCGCCATCATGATAACGATTATAAAAGCCATGAATAAAAGAAAGGCGCTTATCTGGTTGCACGGCGGATGGATCACAGCTATGTTCGCCGGCTTGGCCGGCTGGTATTTATCTGATTTCATTTTAAAGATCAGCGGTCAGAACAGGGAAATGCTGGAAGGTTTCATTTCTCTTTTTGCCGTTTGTGTGTTAACATACGTCGGCTTTTGGCTCCATAGGAACTCGGACGTGAAAAGATGGAAATCGTTTGTCGAAAACAAGATTAACAGACTCATAAATAATGAAAATATGCTGGGCCTTGCAGCTTTTTCTTTTTTAGTAGTATTTCGGGAAGCTATTGAATCCATACTTTTTTTAAAAGCCATCCAGCTGGAGATTGATCCCCGGAACGAAGCATCCATCGGCCTGGGCGTTTTAACGGCATTAACGCTTATCTTCTCGATCTCGTTTGTATGGATCAGGTATGCACAACGCATCCCTGTTAAACAATTATTTAAATACGGATCAGTTATGATCTCGGTACTGGCCATTATTATCATTGGCAAAGGCGTTCATTCTCTGCAGGAATCTGGCGTTTTTACTGTGCACACACTCGGTTTTAACCTCAATGTTGATTTGGTTGGTATTTATTCAACTGTGGAAACAATCCTGGCGCAAGCCGGATTGATATTTCTAATTACCGGCTTCTGGTATATGGAGAAACAGCAAAGAACAAGAGGACATTTCCAATCCTGAAATCAGGATTACTGCCGATTGTCATCGAACCGTAAAGTATAAAAGTATAAAAGTACTTTTATACTTTTATAATAGTAGATTTGCTCAATAAAAACAAATTCAAAATTTATGGAAACTTTAGAAGACAGCATACTTAATGTGACTTTAATTGAACCCAAACTAAAACACCCCACTATTTTTTCCCGCTTTGATGCATTGAACGAAGGAGAGGGCTTTGTTATCCTGAATGATCATGACCCTAAGCCTGTTTACTACCAACTGCTTGGGGAACGAGGCGACATATTCCAATGGGAATACCTGGAGCAGGGACCGGAATGGTGGAAAGTGAGCATCAAAAAAAAGATAACTGGTGGGGGCGATGAAACCCTCGGACAAATTGCCACTAAAGATTTGCGTAAGGCGGAAGTATTTAAAAAGTATGGTCTTGATTTTTGCTGCGGCGGCAAAAAAACTGTGAAAGCCGCCTGCGAGGAGAAAGGACTGAATTTTGAAGCCGTGGAAAACGAACTGCGCCAGGCCGAAAAGGACGGCGCTACATCCCCCCTTGCCCGCCCCTTACCTTATAATGACTGGAGCCTCAGCTTCCTGGCTGATTATATCGTCAATACCCACCACAGCTATGTGAAAGCGGCTTTACCTGAATTGCTGAAATATGCGGAAAAAGTTGCGAAAGTGCATATCGCAGAACACCCCGAACTATTGGATATCCTGCAATTAACAAAAGAAATTAGTGCCGAGCTGACGGAACATCTGCAAAAGGAAGAAACGGTCCTGTTCCCTTATATAAAACAATTGGAGGGCTCGAAAGAGAACGGGCAACCCCTTATACATACTGTTAAACAGCCGATCACCCTGATGGAAAAAGAGCACGAAATTGTTGGGAAAAGCTTATCAGATATCCGGATGCTGACTAACAATTATGAGCTGCCGCAAGATGCCTGCGCCAGCTATGGCCTATTGTATAAAATGCTGCAGGAATTTGAAGATGACCTGTTTACGCATATTCACCTGGAAAATAACATCCTGTTTATTAAGGCACTGGAAATAGAAAAGCAATTAAATAAATAACGCTGTGAATATCGGTACACCGGGCCCTGTCTCCTTTCTAAATGATCATCAATTCGGATTGTTGCTGATCTGGAATTCAGGCGGGGCCTGGACAGGCCGCAATCCTCTGGCCACCCGGGAACCAGCTTTTTTTACGTGACGAAGCCGATCGCCGGCGGTGAACCGGTACCCGGTCAAAAAAATGCCAAACAGCGCACCGGAAGCGGGAAAGGTTTTTTGAATTTAAAACAACACAAATGGACATTCCACCTATTCATGGAGATCAAAAGAGAGTGGTTATCGTCGGCGCAGGCTTTGCCGGGCTCACACTGGCCAAAAAGCTCTCTCCTGTCTGTTTTCAGATTATTTTGATAGACAGAAATAATTATCACCAGTTCCAGCCTTTACTATACCAGGTGGCGACTTCAGGATTGGAACCCAGCAGCATCAGCTTTCCTCTCCGTAAAATATTCCAGCATTATAAAAATATTTTTGTCCGGATTGCTGAAGTGAAACATATCCATGAAAATCTGATTGAAACATCCATTGGTAATATTGAATATGACTTCCTGGTGTTAGCTCACGGCGCAGAAACGAACTATTTCAAAAATCAATCGCTGCAATACAATGCGCTCTCGATGAAATCGGTTGGGGATGCAATATATCTGCGGAATACCTTACTGCAAAACTTCGAACAGGCACTTAATACAAGCAGTGAAAAGGAACGAAGGGCACTATTGCAAATCATCATAGTCGGCGGCGGGCCAACGGGAGTAGAACTCGCCGGCGCGATCGCAGAAATGAAAAACAATATTCTGCCGAAGGATTATCCTGAGCTGGATTTCAGCCAGATGCAGGTCATCCTGATCGAAGCTTTTCCCCGGTTATTGAGCGGGATCAGCGAGCAGTCAGGCCAAAAGGCACAGCAATACCTGGAATCACTCGGCGTAATCGTAAAAAACAACCTGTCGGTAAAAAATTACGATGGCTATCGGGTAGAACTGAACAATGGCGATACGATGCACAGCCGGTGCCTGGTATGGGCTGCCGGCGTAAAAGGAATGCCCATCGCTGGCCTGCCGCTATCTGCCGTTCTGCCCAATAATAGGATCAGGGTAGATGAATACAACCGCGTTCACGATATGGTCAATGTTTTCGCCCTTGGAGACGTGGCATTCATGCAAAGTAAGGAAAGTCCCAAAGGCCACCCGCAAGTGGCCCCGGTCGCTATTCAGCAAGCCCGGTTACTGGCGATGAATTTGAAAAAATCGTTGTCCGGAGAAAAAATGGCAGCCTTCCGGTATAAGGATAATGGCAGCATGGCAACGGTTGGACGCAACCTCGCAGTCGTTGAAATAGGTAAATTGAAAATCAGTGGTGCATGCGCCTGGTTCATCTGGATGCTGGTGCACCTGATGTCCATCATAGGCGTAAAAAACAAACTGTTCATCCTCATCAACTGGCTATGGCAATATGTCACGTACGACCAGTCGCTCCGGCTGATCTTAAAAACTTCGGGGAAAAATGAAAATCCTCTTCATGAAAAAAATATCGACCCGGCTATTAACTTATATACCCAATAATTTGAAAGATGAACCCGATAAACGCTAATACCAAGATTGCTGAAGTTATCAAGCAAAATCCCGATGCGCTGGAAGCAATAGTCAGTATCCGTCCGAAGTTTGAAAAGCTGCGGAACCCGCTGCTCCGCAGGTTGATGGCGGGCAG
The DNA here is from genome assembly GCF_007971025.1 of Mucilaginibacter ginsenosidivorans. NCBI lineage: Bacteria > Pseudomonadati > Bacteroidota > Sphingobacteriia > Sphingobacteriales > Sphingobacteriaceae > Mucilaginibacter > Mucilaginibacter ginsenosidivorans. The sequence goes on from NZ_CP042436.1 coordinate 1,522,191, forward strand.
GACCAGCCTCGCTATGGCGGCCAAATTAGGGGGCTGCAGCATTGACGATTTTTTTGTAAAACTCGAACCCCTGGGCTTTAAAATTGACAGGTCAGTTCTGCCGGTTCATGCCGACCTGGAACCCGTACCTGATTTTATTCATTCCCTCCGGAAAGGGCAAATCGTTGACCTCGATGTAAGGCCAATCCTCGCCGCCGGCAATGACCCCTTAAACACGATCCTGGAACATATAAAAAATATACAGCCCGGTCAGGTCCTCAAAGTAACCAATACCTTTTCGCCTACGCCGCTGATCGCGCTGCTGGAGAAAAAGAAATTTCTCAGCTATACCCATACCGCGGAAGAAAACCAGATAGAAACTTACTTTTTTAAGACACCCGAAACTGCGGAGGTGGAACCTGAGTTGGAGATACAGCAGGACTGGGACGTAATCCTAAAGAGGTACCAGGGCAAATTTATCCTGCTGGATGTCCGGCAACTGGAAATGCCTTTGCCGATGACCACCATCCTGGAGGAACTGGACAAATTGCCGGTGGTCAACGCGCTGTACGTTTATCATAAAAGGATTCCGGTATTCCTGCTCCCCGAACTGACCCAAAGGAATTTTGATTACCGGATCAGAGAAGTGGCAGACGGAGAAGTCCATTTAATCATTTTCATCCCATGATCGTTAGTGCCGCCTTGACAAAAACGACCTCTTACAAGGTCATTATTCCCTTTTATGCCTTTTCCGCTTTGTCGTTTTTAACGGCCGCTGCCCTTTTGTTCAGATTCGCGGGCGAGTTTACAGGGCATTACTTTCAACCGCATATCCTGGCGATTACACATACGATGGCCTTAGGGTGGGGCACGATGATGATCCTTGGTGCCAGTCACCAGCTCGTCCCGGTGATGGTCGAAGGGAAATTGTACAGTAACTTCCTGGCCGGCCTTTCCTTTGTCCTGGCCGCCGCCGGTATTCCGCTGCTCGTCTACGCTTTTTATACGTTCAGTATGCAATGGCCGGCACAATATGGCGCAATTTTAGTCAACGCGGCGATATTGTCTTTCCTCGCCAACCTGACAGGCAGCCTGCTGGGCAGTAAAAGTAAAAACGTCCATGCCATTTTCGTCTATACCGCCACGTTATGGCTGTTTGCCGCCACGCTGATGGGCCTGTTATTGATCTACAATTTTACCCTGCCGATTTTTTCAAAGGATTCTTTGCATTTCCTGTCCCTGCATGCCCACCTCGGTATTGCGGGATGGTTCTTATTAATGGTCATGGGTGTAGGCTCCCGGCTGATCCCGATGTTCATGATCTCAAAATATACCCATGAGAAGCTTTTGTGGACGATCTATGGTCTGGTCAACGGGGGATTACTAAGCTTTGCATTTATCTTTATTTATGTAGGCAGCTCCGCTTTATTGTTTATACCGGTGATTGCGGTTGCCGCAGCGATCGCATTATTCGCGGTCTTTATTTATCAGGCTTACAGCAAACGCATACGCCGCAAGGTAGACAACCAGGTACGCATATCCCTGTTTTCAATATTATTGATGGCTATACCAGTAGGATTCCTGGTGATCTTCGCCGCCATGCTGATCCTGAACCGCGTGGATACCAGTCTGGTTTTAGCTTATGGTTTTTCCATCTTTTTTGGCTGGATCACGGCGATCATCTTTGGGATGACTTTTAAAACCCTGCCATTTATTGTCTGGAACAAGGTTTATCACCAGCGGGCAGGACTAGGCAAAACACCCAACCCAAAGGACCTGTTTGCTGCCAAAGTATTTAACGTGATGGGGACAGCCTATTTGCTTGGATTTGTGCTGTTTATTGCCGGCATATTAACTTCCAGCCATGTGTTGCTTCAGTATGCTTCGTTTGGTATCCTGCTGGCTGCCCTGCTCTATAACTGGAATGTATTTTCTGTGATATTTCATACTCCCCCGAAAAAATGAACGTAGTTACAAATAACGATAATAAGTGTACTTTAGCATTGTTAGCGCTAAAGGATGTTTTGGATCCTGAAATTGGTCTGAACGTAGTGGATCTCGGTTTGATTTACCGCATCGACTTTAATGATGATACCCATTATATCCTGGTCATCATGACGTTTACCACCCAGTTTTGCCCCATGGGGCAATCTATACTGGATGACGTGATCCTGACGATGGAGATGGCCTTCAGGGAATGTACCGTAAAGGTGGATGTTATTTTCGATCCGCCCTGGAGCATGCAGCTGATATCAGAAGAAGGGCGTAAGTTTTTAAATAGATAGCATGTTAAGTAACACCTGTAAAACAGCGATCAAGGCGGTCATATTCCTGGCTACAAAAATTGAATCTGGCGACAAAGCTGCGGTCAGGGAAATTGCTGAATATATTGGCGCCAGTGAGCATACAGTAGGCAAGCTATTGCAAACCCTGGTCAAACAAGGGGTTATCAATAGCCTAAAAGGACCATCGGGTGGCTTTTATCTCTCGGGCAAACAGAAAGAGCAGCCAATTATTAATATCGTAAGAGCGATTGACGGGCAGCAGATCTTCAAAGAATGCGGGCTGGGGCTAAGCAAGTGCTCTTCACTGCACCCCTGCCCGATCCATGACGATTACAAACAAGCCAGGGATCTGATCGAAAACCTGTTTGAAAATAAAAAGGTACACGATCTGTGCGTGCCCGTCAGTGATGGGTTCGCTTATCTCATCGGATAAAACGTACAGCCAGGACATATGGGAACCATCACTGCTAACCACCAGCTAGGTACGGATATTATCATTGTCGGCGCCGGGCCTACCGGGCTCATGGCGGCCTGCCAACTGGCCAGATTCGGCGTAGACCTGATCATTATAGACGCGAAGGCCGGCACTACCCCGGAATCAAGGGCCATGCTGGTCAGTGCGCGAAGCATGGAGATTTACCAGCAGATGGGCTTGTCTGATAAGGTTTTAGCACAGGGGGAATATATCCGGAACCTCTCCATTTATATTGACGGGAAAGAAAAAGTCGATTTTTCGCTGGGAAAAGCCGGGGCCGGGTTAACGGACTTTCCGTATATACAGTCCTTTGAACAATCGGGAAACGAATCGCTGCTCTATGAACAATTGAGAAAAAAGGGTCGCGATGTCTTATGGCATACCGAGCTGGTGGATATGGAACAATCGGCGGAAGGGGTTACTGTGAAGCTGCAGGATCTGGTCGCTAAAAGGCAGCTGGAAGTTCGCGCCAAATATCTGATCGCATGTGATGGTGCGTCCAGCACCGTCCGCCAGCTGCTGAAATGTAAATTTGAAGGCAAGACCTATGAGAACAAATTCTTTGTAGCGGACACCAGAATTGACTGGGCGCAACCCGCGCACCGGGTCGTGGCCTCCCCATCCAGAACGAATTTCTGCGCCTTTTTTCCGATGTACGACAAGGATACCTACCGGGTGCTGGGCACCCTGCCCGGCAGCTTTTACAATAAGGAAAATATCGCCTTTCAGGACATTGAACCCGTGATCCGATCGACCGTCGGTATCCCGCTGCAGTTTAAAGTGGTCAATTGGTTTTCCGTATACAAGCTCCATCAGCGGTGCGTAGAAAGTTTTGCTGTCAACCGGTGCTTTTTAGCAGGCGATGCCGCGCATATTCATAGTCCGGCCGGCGGGCAGGGCATGAACACCGGCTTGCAGGATGCTTATAATCTCTCCTGGAAATTATGGATGGTACTCACCGGAACAGCTGGTGAGTCGCTGCTCTGCACTTATCATACCGAACGATATCCTTTTGCGAAATGGCTGTTAAAGTTCACGGACCGCATATTTGGCTTTATGACTGATCGCCAGGTATTTTTTTATCTGCTGCGCAAGCACCTGCTGCCTTTCCTTTTTAAAGTACTTTCGATCAGCCCCCGGATCAAAAAGCGCATTTTCAGGGCCCTGTCCCAAATCTGGTATTCCTACGGAGACAGCCCGCTTTCCGTCGGGCATTCAGAACAATCGTTAACATTTAAAGCGGGTGACCGCTTTCCATATGTTCGCATCGATCATAAAGGGAAGATGATCAGTTGCTACCATTTACTGACCGCAGCAAAATTCCACCTGGTATGTATCGGCGCTGACAGCAACGGGAACAAAGATGATGTCCCCGCAGCCCTGGTACCCCTGATCCAGTTGATTAATCTTCCCCATAGCCCCTGCTGGTTAAAATTGGGTATCAGAAAGAAATTGTACATCCTGGTCAGGCCTGATAATTATATTGGGATGATCACCGACCGGATAGATGATGACAGACTGGAGAGGTATTTTAGGTTATTCCGCTAATGACTATCGAAGAATAATTCATATCCTTTTTAATGCCGTTCCTTTATGCGCAGCAACATGGTTGGTTTTGTCGCTTTTAATTTCATACTGGGGGTCCGCCTCACTGCAATGATGAACATAGCCCTTAAAGTTAAAATCCGAAGTGTGAATCGCGATGATTTTTCCGCTCACATGCCCTGCTTCTGAATTCCAGCTGACATGGTCGCCGATTTGAAATTTAATGTTCATAAGATCGAATCATAGGGTACCGTAAAAACATGAAAATCAACTACGTGGCTGAAGAAATGCAATTTAACCATTTTTAACATTCGGATTACATTATATTCATTATACTTGTAGAAATGCAGTTTAAACATATAAAACCTGTTCTTCTCATTCTATTTATTTTTTGCACGTTGTCATCGATGGCGTCAGAGAAAGCATACGGGGTGCATTGTGTTTCCGATCTAACCGGCCATGATTGCCGGGCTGCAGGAATTGATGATCATAACTTCACGGGCGCGCCTGTCCTTAGTGAATTTTCCAGGACAGTTAAACCAATTAAGCTAATCCTGGTAAGTCCGGCGAACGTCCATAACATTTTTTTTAGCCTAGATATCCCTGAGCCCCGCGTCAATGTTTACGCCATATCAGGTTGCCCGTTCAAAACATTCAACAGGCTTCTGCTCTTTCCGTTTCATGGTTTTTGGTAGTCAGATCCCCCGCTTTTCCTGAGTTGAATATTCCAAAATCGGGAGTGTCCCTGGTTCGGTAACGTATTTGAAACATATACGGTAACCGGGCGACAGATGATATTGCTTTGGAGGCCGTTTATACCGGCTGTCAGCGCAATCATCATGCGACTTCCGGTACCTGGCTGCTGTTCAATCCATCGGTATCCCACAGCGGGGAAATAATCCCAAATCTGATTTTTAATCCTGTCAGGCGATAGGCCGTGTGCCCTCTAAAGCCTGGTTATTCTTTCATCTTGATTAATTACACATACCATGCGTACCATACCACTTATTTTAACAAAAGAAGAATATAAATTATTAACGGACCAATATGAGTCCGTGACCACTCCTGTCTTTAACAAGCAAAAGCTGTTTCAGGAATTAAAGGATGCCAAAATCGTAGGGCCGCAATCCATGCCGCTTAATGTCGTCTCGTCAAACTCTGATGTCCTGATTTGGAACATCAATAAGAACCAGACCTTCAGTATCAGTATAGTTGCTGAGGATAGCCCCGAACGCGGAACAAATAAAATCCGGGTTACAGACCCGATCGTTGTCGCCTTATTGGGTTACCCCGCAGGGGCTATGACCGAGTGGGAAATGAAAGACGGGATTAATAAATTTAAAGTGATCTCAGTAGGACAGGGGCGCGTAGATGATGCGCTCGCCGGACATCACCGGAGTTAGAAATATTCTTTAACAGGGAATGGTTAGTTGACCATTCCTGCCTAAAAAAAATAGAAACATGGAAAACAACCTGGAAGAAGCCCTGATAGCGGGCGGCCTGGTGGGTTTGATCGTCATCCCTTTTTTGGTGATCACCCAGCTGTCAAAAAGAAAGAAAATAAGCGTGGCCATGACGGCGAAGCTGACTGCGCTGGCTCATCAGTCGAACAGTCAGCTATCGCGATCTGAACAGATCGGCGCCAGGGCCATTGCCCTGGATGAAAACGCGCGGAAGATCTTATTTATTGACACGGATAAAAACAAAGAGATAATGATTGATCTGACGGAAATCACCGCCTGTAGGCTGCTGAAAAAGATGGATATAAATGCGGTTGGGTCTATCGTGCTGCAACTGATAAACAAAAATGGCGTACTTTCATACACTGTGCCATTTTACCGGAGATTCATCGACGACGAAACCTGCCTTCCCGCGGTCATGAAAGTGGCTGAAAAATGGAGGTCCTTAATTCTCAATTTAGTACGTAGCCAAAGGAAGCCCGGCGGTGTTAAATTATTCAGGGGCCTAACTCCCCAAACCAGTTTTTCGAGACCTGCCACGCAATAAAATCAAAAATTTGCGACAGGTTAGTTCAGAACATTCAACATATACTAAATAAAGAAAACCATGAAAAACATATTGATGATCAGCAAGAATCCTCAGGATACGGAGCGCTCGACCGAGCTGGCCCTATTGCTCGCAGGAACAACGAATGCTAAATTATATTTTTGGAATGCTGCTGTGACCCCAACGCGTTCGTATGCCGCTGAAATGAGCATTGCCGGCTCGGGTAAAATTTTACCGGGGCGGCCCGTCTCTAAGCATCAGTGGATTGAACAACTGCAACGTAAGTTTCATCTACAAACAGGCCTAAAGACCCTGGTAGGATTTATTGAAAATATCCACTTTGTTTCCGATAATATTGCGGCCATCGTAAGGAAATTCAACATCGGTCTGTTGATCAAAGGGGTTCCTGAAAATAGAGGCCAGGAGCTTCCCGTGATTGAAAGTGATGTCCTTAGTTGCTCAGCCAAATCGGGCTGTCCTGTTTTATTGGTTCCTGAACAATTCCCATACAAAACTTTTGAAAGGATCGTTTACGCGACAGACCTCCGGTACTGCAGGCAGGGGATCATTCGTTTTTTAAGTAAACTGGCAATTAATTTTAAGGCCAGCGTTCTTATTGCGAACATCGCTGCAAAGGGTTTGCCTTTTATGGAGCATAATTACGCGTTTGATGTTTTTAAGGACACCATTGCTCGTCCGGCCAGCCATGACCATTTTCATTTCAATAATATCCGGGAAAGAGACATTCCCAAAGCCATTGATATACTGGCCAATGACATGAAGACAGACCTTCTGGTGCTGGTTAATCACAGGTATCATTTTAATGAATTATTCGGCGATGCTATTCCATACCGCTTGCCCGCTTATATCCGTATCCCCGTTTTGCTTTTTCCCTGTTGAATCAACAGGTCATTAAGAGCGGGTTGCACGACGGCACCGGGATAGACCGTTCAAAAAACGGCTATCCCGGATTTTAAACAGGCAGACGTAAACGTTGTTCTAAAGCATCCAGTGTTGGCGCCATTATGCGCAAATCCTGAAACCAATCCGGACCGGGCCTAAAACTATGATGCATTTGTTTTACCTATCGCTGCAGCAAATCCGAAAGGTCTCTTTACGGACTTATTGCCTTTCTCTTAAAGCGCGAACCAAATCGTCCGTGAACTGATCGCTGGATGCGCCATAGCCATTGATTAAAATGCCTTTGAGGTTATGTTTAGTAGAAGAAATGGCATATACGATCGCTTCATCAGCGGGATCGGATTGTCCCTCAAAACGATAATGCTTGTCAACGATGAATTCATCAGGGTATATCTGCAGGGCGTTTTCATGGCATTCAAGGCAATTGTCCTTTAGATTAAAATCGACCGTATATCCCTCTTTCTGCAGTTTGCTGATTACCTCCGATACAGTTGTCATGGTGTCCATAATGTCGCTATTTAATTTAAAGGTAGCCTTTTTTAGGCGTTAAAAACCATTTGTGCAAGGAAATAGTTTATCGTTTTTATGATGCAGAGACGGGCTTGACAGGGAATGATAAATTCATTTAATCGTCTTTTTACGGATCAGCGGTCTCCTCTTTGATCAGACTTTCCAAAGAATTGCATCCTTGCGAAGCCGGGTTTCACCATTTTAGGTTATAGCCGCAATCGCGGAATGGAGATCTGCGATCAGGTCATCCCCATCTTCAATACCCACGGAAAGCCGCAGTAAATTATCCTGAATGCCCAGCTGATGGCGCTGCTCTGCAGATAAGCTCCGATGTGAGGTCGCGACCGGCGAGCAAATCAGGCTCTCTACACCGCCAAGACTTAAAGCAGGCTGTATGATCGCCAGGCGCTTTTGAAAAAGGATCAGCTTTTCCGGGTTAACATGAAGCTCAAAAGACAAAATGCCGCCAAAGCCCATCATTTGCTGCAAGGCGATCCGGTGGTCCGGGTGCGAGGTTAGTCCGGGATAATAGACGCGGTTTACCGCAGCATGACCGGAGAGATACTCCGCCAGCTTCATTGCATTTTCGTTTTGCCGCTTTACCCTGATCGCCAGTGTCTTCAGACTACGCTCCACCAGGTAGCATTGATAAGGGGACAAAGAGCCGCCATACAATTTCGCGGTGCTGAAAACAGGCTCCCTGTGCTCCGGGTTGCTGGAAACCAACGCGCCAAAGGGCAGGTCATTATGCCCGCCGAGGTATTTGGTGCCGCTATGAATAACGATGTCGATAGCGTGCAGCAGCGGTAACTGATTAACAGGGGAAGCAAAAGTATTGTCAACAATCGTAACGATGCCGTTCTTCTTCGCAAATTCTGCTATCTCCCGTAAGGGCACAATATTTAATAAAGGGTTAGCTGGGGTTTCGATATAAATGACCCTGGTATGAGGTTTTAGTGCTGCCTGGAACCCGGCTAAGGTGTTATCGGCATAACTGCAGGAAATGCCTCTTTTCGGCAGTTCCTGTTCAGCGAATTTCCAGGTGCCTCCGTACAGGTCACGGGAAAAGATGACGTGATCGTGTAGTTGTGCAAAGGACAAAATAGCCGTACTAATCGCCGCCATGCCGGAGCTGAACACCATGCCCCAGTTCCCATGCTCCAGTTCGGCCATGATCTGGCCCAGCCGTTTTTGGTTATAGGTGGAATAGAAGCCAGGATATTGAAGTTCTTCCTGGTCCAGGTAGTTATACGCTGCTGAAGGAAAGATAGCAGCAGTAACAGAGCCTTTGAATTGGTCCTTTTCCCCGGTAGGGTGGACACATAATGTTTCCAGTTTTTTCATGACAGTTGTTTTAATCCGGTCTTGCGCTTGTCCTGGACAATATTTTTCCGGTGTACATAATCCCCGAAATGCTCACCGGCCAGTTTTTCCGCAGCGTAGCTGATCAGGATCGGTTCCAGCGCCTGTAAAATTTCCGCTTCTGAAAGCATTTCTTTATATAACGTATTCAGCCGGTCACCATTATGGCTTGCGCCGAGGTATAAATTGTACTGGCCGATCGCACGGCCTATAAAGCCGATCTCCCCCAACGAAGAACGGTCACAGCCATTGGGGCAGCCGGTCATGCGGATATTGATCGCTTCTTTTTCCAGCCCGTTATCCCGCAGGATCACATCCAGTTTATCGATCAGCGAGGGCAGATAGCGCTCCGATTCTGCGAAGGCCAGGCCGCAGGTATTCAGCGCCACACAGGCCATAGAATTTAACCGCAGAGCGGTGTTTTGCGGGTTATTGAAAACATCGTGGTCATTTAATATCTTTTCGATGTCTCCTTTATCTTCGGGCGAAATATTGCCAATGATCAGGTTTTGATTGCCCGTCAGGCGCAGGTCGCCCTTGTTCAGGGCTGCGACCGCCCGGATCGCCTTTTTTAAGGGATATCCTTCCCGGTCCTTAACCCTCCCGTGTTCCACGAAAAGTGTATAAAACCACTTGCCGTTCGTCCCCTTCAGCCAGCCATACTGATCGCCGTTGGTTTTAAAATGATAGGGCAAAGCGGGCAGCAGCGGCTTATTGCGACGGCGTGCAAGCTCGGCGATGAACCAGGGCAGTCCCTGCGCATCTATGGTGTACTTTAAACGGGCGTTCTTCCGGTTCAGCCGGTTGCCGTGGTCCCGTTGAATCCCGATAATGGTTTCTGCCACTTCAACGATCTCATCCGGCCTTATAAAGCCGATCACATCCGCCAGCCGGGGATAGGTCTGCTCGTCGCCAAAGGTCATTCCCATACCGCCACCCACGCAAACATTAAAGCCTTTGAGCTTTCCCTTTTCTTCGATCACAATAAATCCCAGATCATTTGCAAAAAGATCGATATCATTATGCGGGGGAATGGCAAAAGCGATTTTAAACTTTCGCGGCAGGTACGTGGCATGGTATAATGGCTCGATGTCGGCGGCACCGGCGACCTTTTCCTGATCCAGCCAGATCTCAAAATAGGCCTTGGTTTTAGGCTGAAAATAATCACTGAGCCTACCGGCCCAGGCATAAACCTCCCCGTGAACCCTGGACTCATACGGATTGGGGTTACACATGACATTCCGGTTCACATCCCCGCACGTAGCGATCGTGGTCATCAGCGTGTCGTTGATCGCTTTAATGGTTGCTTTCAGGTTCCTTTTCATGATCCCATGGAATTGGAAAGATTGCCGGGTAGTCAGCTTCATCGTCCCGTTGCCGTATTTTTCTGCCAGTTCGTCCAGCACCAGCCATTGGGCAGGAGTAGTTATACCGCCCGCAGCCCTTACTCTTAACATAAACTGATAAAGCGGCTCCAGCTTTTGCTTCTTCCTTTCCTTCTCCAGGTCGCGGTCATGCTGCTGGTATGAACCATGAAACTTAACCATCTTGGCATCGTCGGCTGTCAATGACCCGGTAAGCGGGTTGTCCAGGCCCGCAACGATGGTTCCACGCAGAAAATTGCTGTCCTCTTTGATATGTTCCTCCTGGGAAACTTCAGCGCCAGTAGCATTACTCGTCATTTCGTTATCGTCTTAATTGTGTTTTACCTTTTGATCTTCAATAAATATCAGCCTGGTAACGGTCCGTCACCTGCAGGCATTTGACATATTCTTCGGCTTTTTCCCGGGTCATGCCCCCCTGCGTTTGTATGATCTCCTTTAAGGCATGGTCGACATCCTTGGCCATCTTTTGTGCATCGCCGCATACATAAAAATGGGCCCCCTCTTCCAGCCATTTGAACAGTTCCCTTCCTTGTTCCAGCATCCGGTGCTGTACATACACTTTCTTTGCCTGATCACGCGAGAATGCGACATCAGCACGCGTCAGCGTACCCTCTTTTAGATATTGCAGCCATTCGGTCTGGTAATAGAAATCCGTTGTGAAATTCCGCTCCCCAAAAAATAGCCATGATTTGCCCGGCGCGTCCTGGATCCCGCGCTGCTGGATAAACGCCCGGTAGGGCGCAACACCGGTGCCTGCACCAACCATGATGACCGGCATATCGGGATCAAGCGGCAGCTTAAACCGGCTGTTGGCATCAACGAATACCTGGAGCTGATCATCCTCACTAATGCGCCCGGCAAGAAAGGAGGTACAATGGCCCTCTTTATAGCGCCCGTACGCTTCATAACGGACGACAGAGGCCAGTATGTGGACCTCATCATCCACGGCATCCTGGCTGGAGGCGATAGAATACATCCGTGGCGAATTTTTCCTTAACAGCGAAATAAACACTTCAGGGGCCATTTTGAACGGAACCTCCCGGATCAGGTCAAATAGATCCCGGCCATACAGGTATTCAACCACCGCCGTATTATCATTAAGGATCTTACCAAGCCGGGTGCTTCCGGTTAGCTCCGCATAACGGTTGAGGGATATACTGGTCAGCGGTGTCAGCTCATAATCTGTCGTCAGCGCTTCCAGTAACGTTTTCTTCCCCAGGTAGGTGTCTACCAGCTCTTCGCCCGTGAAATGCAGCGTGTTTAGGACAGGCTCGATCAGCCGGTTGGCGTTACTGGCATAAACACCCAGGGAATCACCCGGTTCGTAGCGTAAACCAGAGTTGCTCAGATCCAATTCCAGGTGAATGGTTTCCTTGCTGGAATGACGGCCGTTCAGGTTGATCTTTTTGGATACTGTGGCGCCAAATGGATGTTTGCGATCGTAAACGGGGCTGGCCTTGCCTGAAATGGCCGGCTGAATTGGTACAGCCGGGACATTCCCACTTTGGAACGATGACGCGATGGCTGCAAGGTTACCTTCCATCCACCGCGTATAATCGTCCTCGAAATCAACATCACAGTCCACTCTTTCACAGATTCTTTGAGCGCCAAGTCTGGCCAGTATCCCATCAAAATCTTTCCCGGTCTGGCAAAACTTGGTATAGGCGGTATCCCCTAAGGCAAGAACCGAATATTCCAGCTGCTTTAACTCCGGAGCCTTGCTGCCATGTAAATATTCATACAATTCACTGGCCTGTATGGGCGGTTCGCCAATCCCATGTGTGCTTACAATAATTAACAGCCTTTTTATATTTCGCAGCTCTTTAACTTTAAAAGAACCCATGTCCGATACTTTGGCCGCTATTCCCAAATCTTCAATTCTTTTCGCAGACAGCTTCGCCAGTCTTTCACTGTTGCCCGTGTGTGTCCCGTAAAGTATCCAGACCGGTTCCCCGTCATTTGACAAAAGGCGGAGACCGGAACCCGGGGCGGCCTGTATTGGCGGGTCATCCGAAGCCGAACTGACCCCTGACAAAAATCCGGACAGCCATTGAACCTGCCCGTAATCCATGCCGGGCAGTAATTCGTTCAACGTTTTAACCTGCTGATCAGAAAAAGGTCCGCGTTTTAAACCCGTTTCCCAATTCATCATTATTTGTTCGGTTGCGGCGTATAGCGAAGATAGGGCTTAATTTCCTGGTAGCCTTTGGGGAATATGGCGGGAATATCTTCATTTTTAATGGCGGTAGAGACAACTACATCCTGCCCGTCTTCCCAATCAACAGGCGTGCCTACGCTATAAAGCGCGGTCAATTGTAAGGAGTCCAGCACACGCAGGATCTCGGTAAAATTCCTGCCGGTAGATGCCGGATAAGTGATCGAAGCCTTGATCTTTTTATCCGGGCCGATGAAATACACGGAACGCACCGTTGCCGAGGTTGACGCATTATCATGGATCATGGCATAAGACCTGGAGATTTTTTTATCCGGATCAGCGATGATAGGAAAATCGACGATGGTTTTCGAGATTTCGTTGATATCTTTAACCCATCCCTGATGCGATGCAAGGCCGTCAACGCTAATGGCCAGGATCTTCGTATTGCGTTTGGCAAACTCGTCTTTTAACTGTGCGGTGCGCCCTAGTTCTGTGGTACATATCGGGGTATAATCGCCCGGATGCGAATATAGAATGGCCCAGCTATCGCCCAGCCATTTATAAAAATCAATATCTCCCTCGGTAGTTTGTGCACTGAAATCAGGAGCAGTGTCTCCAATTCTTAAACTCATTGTATTTGATTTAATTAAACATTATTTTGTATCTTCTTTATCCAGTTTAATTTCTTCTCTTAAAAACTTGATAAAGTAATCGAAGTAAACCGGGTACGCACGGTCGCGTGTCCTGGCTACGTACTGCTGACGAAAAAAACCTTCCGGGTTGATCTTTACAGCCTTAATGTCGTTACTCAGGTAGGGCTTCAGGGCCCAGTTGGCCAGCACGATCACGCCCATATTGGCTTTAGCCAGCTCGATGGAAGCTTCCGTCAGCGGTAAGACAATTAACTTTTTAGGGTTGATCCCCTTTGGAGTTAACTCCGTCCGGAAAATTGAAACAGTATCCAGCGGAAGTGAGTGGATAATGAGGGTAATATCCTGGAAGTCCTCGGCTTGTACAAATGGCCGGTTTGCCCATGGATGCTGCGGGGCTACCACAGCCAGCATTTCATCAGCAAACAGCTTGATATATTCTATTTTATCGATCTGTTCCGGGTTACTTGTGATGGCCAGGTCCAGCTCGCCCTCCATGAGTTTTTCAATCGGTTTGTGCGTCGCCTCGAACACGATCTCTATTTCGACATTGGGAAATTCGTTATTGAATTTTTTTAGTACGGCCGGTAACCAATGGTAACTTGTATAGCATTCCGTGCTGATCCTGATCACACCGTTTTCGCCATTCATCATTTTTTTTATTTCGGAATCCGTAGCGTCCATTTCCGCGAGCACCTTGATGGCGCTGGTATAAAGTTTCTTGCCCACCGGGGTCAGGATCAGCTTTTTATTCCGCCGGTAGAATAGCTGGGTTCCCACCTGGAGCTCCGCCTCTTTTAACTGGTAGCTCAATGCGCTTTGCGATAAATGCAGCACATCCATCGCCCGGGTGATGCTCCCCTCTTCAACAATGGCTTTGATCAGTCTGAGATACCGTATTTCCATAGTGTATTGTGTTCGTCAAAGTTAAGGGTGCTGACGGGGTTAAAGGCAGGATTTGCATGAAAAGCTTTAATGTTAATGATTAAATCCATTGATAGTTCGTTGGGTAACACGGTCGGGGCTAAAAAACTGATCGTGCTATAATGATATAAACATCGGTATTAGCCAGCGATCAGACAATGCAAACACTCAATTGAAATAGTGACAAAATGCATTCTTTCAGGACGCACACTGGCGTAATTTCGTATATCATGAAGATATTGATCGCAACCGATTTTTCGGCGACAGCAGCACACGCAGCCGAATACGGATACCTATTGGCAAAACAACTTAAAGCTGGCGTGTTCCTTTGTAATACAATCGTCATCCCCGCCGAGGTGCCCGTTTCAGGCATCGCTTTTTGGAGCCAGGGGGATAGTGATACGCTGCTGGCGGATTCTACTGAAGAATTGAAACAATTAAAGGCACACTTGCAACAAAACGATCATACCAACACTTTTAGACCACCCGTTGACTATATAAACGAATCCGGGACCGTTTGGTATTTCGTGAATAATTCAGCATTTAAACAACAGGCTGATGTCATCATCGCCGGTACACACGAAGAAGACGGCCTCGGTAGTCTCCTGTCAGGGAACCATACAATTGACTTAATTGAAACTTGTATCAGGCCCTTACTGATCATACCCCGGACGGCAGCCTTTAAGCCGATAAAAAAAATAGCGTTTGCGACCGATCTTGAATATCCTGAAAATGACTTACAACAGCTTTATGACCTTATAAAACTGGCCAAAATGTTGGACGCTGAAATTTTGTTAACGCATATTAAAAATGAAGCTGACAACGCCGTGAAATTTGAGAAACGGATTGAAAAATTCCTGGCAGAAGTTTCTGATAAAGCCGACTACCACAAAATATATCACCGCATTATCAACCAGGACAAAGTAGAATCAGGCCTGGACTGGCTTTGTGAACATGCACAAATTGATATACTGGCCATGGCGCACAGGGAGCATGGTTTATTAGAGAACATTTTTAAGGGCAGCCATACCAAACGAATGGCCGGCCATATTGCTATACCCTTGTTGGTCTATCCGGGCACGAACTCTCGGGAAACTATATGACAAAATAGAAATATGGTCATCTGGTTTTCCGTAAATAAAAAACACCGCCATGTCCATTTATAAAGGAAAAATTAAATAAGGATTGGAATGGACAAGCCGGATTCTTCACCAATGCAGTGCTGCAAAAATATATTAAGGATCTGACGCTTCCGATTTATTTTCGCCGGTCGGGCAACTATGGTTACTTTCATACGAAAAATGCTTAATGAGTCAGGCATTGATGATGATCATATCCGCACCGAAGAATTTTGAGGCTATTATAAGTATAAATAGTAAAACAAAATGAAGATCAGTATCAAAAGAGTATATGAAGCCCCGGCCGAAGAAGATGACACCCGCATCCTGGTTGACAGGTTGTGGCCGCGGGGGTTAACAAAGGAAAAAGCAGCTGTTGATACCTGGTTAAAAGAAATTGCGCCAAGCACTGAATTTCGAAAGTAGTTTGCTCATGAACCTGCTAAATTGGCGGGGTTCAAGGAACGCTATCATCACGATACAAAGATAGGTGGATATTTAATAATAAAGGATATTTTTATCTTTTATTGTTTTTGCATTATATTCTTTTCTTACAGAATCCAACGGCAACTGATCAAACATTTATAAATCGGGAAACTGAGGAAATTAGAGGATAGCTAAACGTTAACTATTTGAAATGAACATATTTCCTTTTTCCATTTCGTCAGCAAGCGATTGTATAGTCATACTTTCAAACATTTGTATCGTTTGGGCTTTAATGAATTTGTATTTTGCGTGCATCGGACAGGGCTCTTTTTCTGAACATTGCGCTAAGCCGATAATGCACTTTTCAAGGACTTCACTCTCTTTCATTGCTGTCAGGACACTGCGAATGGGTGTTTTTTTCATTTCCTCCGTCATGTAAAATCCCCCATTGGGGCCCCTGGCTGAACTAATAATTTTATTATTCCTGCTAAGCTTTTGGAGGATTTTTGCTGTGAAGAACTGAGGTGAGTCAATCGCTTTAGCAATTTCAGCAAGTCCAAGCATTTTTTCTTCAGTGCCTTTCTGAGATATATAAATTGTTGCCCGGAGGGCATACTCGGTTGCTTTTGAAAACATCTTCCTTTATAAATATTTAATAACAAAGCTTGAATGCAAAATAAGCATAAAAACAAGAAATAGCTTCAATTTATACTCGCTAACCATTCCGCATAAGAATCTCTTGTTTCATATAACTTTAGCCCCTGCAGGGACAGCAGTGGCGGAAGAACTTTACAAATAGCCTTTCTTGAAAACAATAATAAATTTTCTACAGATGGCTCGACTTCCAGGATTTCTAGATTTTCCTGTAACATAACAGCAGGGAATTTAGACAGATAAGCCTGTGATAATACCAATTTATGATCAAACTTTTCAATGACAGCCAGGTTTATGATCTTTTTTAATTCCTTGAAATCAATAATAAACCCTGGAGATTGAAGATAAGTATCCTCGCCTTTGACCGATGCAATGGTCACGTGTAACTCATAAGAGTGCCCGTGTATATGCCTGCAGGCGCCATTGTAGCCGTGGAGCGCATGGGCCATTTCAAAATAAAATATTTTTGTGATCCTGATCATTATACCAATAGAATATGAACCCTCCACGTGAATAGTGTCCGGCCCTGTTTAGTTAAAATTTATCCAGTTCTCGTGCTATTAGCAATGAATAATACATGGGACTTAGGATGATAAAGCCATGGATTAGTCTTCGCTTGCACCTTCAAGAATTTTATTTTTCAAAAATAGTTAATTTAATAATAATTAAAGACAAATTTGTCTTTAATTATTATATTTACCAAAAATTCATGTTATGGCTAAACGAAATTTCATGGGCTATCTGCTCAATCCAAAGAATTGGTGGCTTCCTTTGCTGTTAATTTTTATTGTCGGCATTGCTGGAGTAATGATGATCGGTGTACATACCTATACAGACGCCCCGCCAATCCCTTCTTATGTAACCGGGAAAAGTGAGGTTGTCTTTTCCAACGACGATATATTAAAAGGACAAGGAGTTTTCCAGAAATATGCGTTGATGGAATATGGTACTATGTTTGGCGATGGGGCTAACCGGGGTCCTGATTTTACCGCAGAAGCACTACACCTGTTAACCCAATACATGAATGATTATTACCAGTCACATCTGCAAAATGATGCGAATATAAAATTACTTCGGACAGGCATTTCGGAGCAGGTGAGGATAGAGATTAAAACTAATACATATGTTAGGAACAACAATACTGTAAGGCTTAGCGAAGCACAGGCATTTGCGGCAAATGAACTGGTTAGGTTTTATACTACAAAATTTACCGACTCTACTTTTCCGGGTGCGTTTAAACCGACCGTGTATATTTCCAGTAAGGAAGAATTGAAATCGCTGACCGCCTTTTTCTTCTGGGGGGCATGGGTTTGCGGTGTGGAAAGACCAGGCGAACAATACAGCTATACCAACAACTGGCCCTATGATAAACAGGCAGGAAATACAGCCACTCCTGCGGTTATTTTATGGAGTATTATTGGATCGTTAGCGCTTATAATCGGACTTGGGCTGGTTATGTATTATCATGGTAAACTGGAAAAACTTGATGATAAAGCATATACCAACAAAGCCCAGCCCCTGATGACTACGGCTGAGGTTCAAAAATTTCAGCCAACGGCAATACAAAGGGCTACTTACAAATTTTTTTATGCGGCGATATTGCTTTTTTCAGTCCAGGTACTTGCCGGAATATTAACCGTTCATGACTTTGTGGGGTTTACCAAATTTTGGGGATTTGATCTCGCAAAAGTCCTGCCCTTTCCGGTAACCCGTAGCTGGCATGTCCAACTATCGTTGCTGTGGATCTCAGCCTGCTGGATCGGGGCTTCATTTTTTATGATGTCGCTGGTTTCTCCTGATCAGCCAAAAAAACAGGTTACCCTGATCAATACGATCTTCTGGCTGACTATTCTATTAGTGGCAGGTTCGTTCGCCGGCATTTTTCTGGGGCCAATGGGATTATTGCCAAAAACGTGGTATTGGTTCGGCCATCAGGGCTGGGAATACGTGGAAATGGGGAAACTATGGCAAATTATGCTTGGGGTTGTTTTTGTCATTTGGGGCATTACATTGTACCGTGGCATTAAGCCGGTAATGAAATTAAAACAACCATGGGCATTGCCCAACTGGCTGTTATATGCCATCTTCAGTGTTATCATATTATTTATATCAGGGTTTATTGCTACCCCAAAAACTAACTTTGTAATCTCTGATTTCTGGCGATGGATGGTAGTGCATATGTGGGCCGAGGCGTTCTTCGAAGTATTCACAACTGTGCTCATCGGCTACTTTATGGTTATGATGGGGCTGGTTAATAAGCAGGCAGTCATCCGCGTTATATATTTAGCAACATTGTTATTCCTGGGTTCAGGATTGCTTGGCATTTCGCATAATTTTTACTGGAATGCCAAAACAGTAAGTACCCTGGCTTTAGGCGCTGTTTTCTCAACTCTACAGGTAATTCCGTTAATACTGCTCACGCTGGAAGCATGGCGGTTCAGTAAATTGCCCAAAATACTGGAAAATGGGAATGGTGCAAATAGGGACATCAAGAAACAATTTGGATTTCCGGAAGTATTCCTGTTCCTGGTTGCCGTTAATTTCTGGAACTTTTTCGGGGCCGGCGTACTTGGTTTTATCATTAACCTGCCCATTGCCAACTATTATGAGCATGGCACTTATTTAACGGTTAACCATGGGCATGCTGCATTGATGGGGGTATATGGCAACCTGGCCTTAGCAATTGTTTTATTTTGCTGCCAGTTATTGGTAAAACCAGAGCGGTGGAAGCCGTACATGATCAGAACAGCATTCTGGTCTATCAATATAGGTTTACTGCTCATGGTATTTCTTGATCTGTTCCCGGCGGGTATCTGGCAATTTAAAACAGTGACCGAACATGGTCTCTGGTATGCGCGAAGCCACACGTTTATTGAGAGTACCGGATTTCAGACCTTTACCTGGCTGCGAATGGTCGGTGGTGCTTTGTTCACCCTGGGGGGTGTAATTCCGCTTACATGGTTTGTTATCAGCAGGAGAAGGGGATTGAAAAAAGTTAACCCTAAAGTGGGGGCTGCAATCCAACACCAGGAAGAACCGGTGGGATCTTACTAATCATAAAGCACTATGAATACAAATGAAATAATGAAACCAATTGTTTATTCCTGTTCCGGCTGCTCCAGCGCGGCACAAATGGCAAATTACCTTGCCGTTCAAATGGATAGAAATGGAACGGCAGAAATGTCGTGCATCGCAGGCGTCGGCGGCAACGTCAAAAAGCTTGTTCAAACTGCGCATTCCGGCCGGAAAATTATAGTTGTCGATGGCTGCCCCCTGGCTTGCGCTAAAGCTTGTTTAGGTAATCATTCAATCGAACCCGATGTTCACATAGAGCTCACCAGTTTCGGCGTGGCCAAGCGGCAGCACCAGGATTTTGATAAAAAGCAGGCAGGTGAAATATTGGAGATAATAGAAGAAATAGCCGATCAGCAATTAACACTGCAAGCCTTATGAATGACGAAATTATGAATGAACATATCTTTCGATTCTTAAAACAACAAACGTGTGCAACCATTTGCTGCACAGATACCGAGGGAAACCCTTATTGTTTCAATTGTTTTTACGCATTTAACCAGGAAGACAAATTGTTGTATTTCAAATCATCACCTGATGCATATCATTCTAAGCTGCTGGTTAAAAAATCGGTAATTGCGGGAACCGTGCTGCCGGATAAATTAAATAAATTGATGACAAAAGGTATACAGCTGCAAGGAAAAGTGTTGGATCACCTTCACCCATTGGCACTGGGGGCTTCTGTTGATTATCATAAAAAGCATCCGATCGCGCTGGCGATGAAAGGCGAAGTATTTACCATTTTTCTTGATAGCATAAAGATGAAGGATAGCCATTTAGGCTTTGGCAACAGCATGGTATGGAAGAGGGGTGAATATGAATTTGCTTCAGAATGTGCAGTTCATGCACCTTGAATTCCTCTTTCTTAAAGTGTAATTACAAATTGAGTTCCCTTGTGTACTTCACTGTTGTATCGAATGGTACCGTTCATTAATTCGACATATTTGCTGACAATATACAGGCCTAAACCGGTGCCTCCTATATTTGTTACATTTGGAGCCCTGTAAAACCGTTCGAACATATGTTTGCGGTATTCGGGCGGGATACCGATCCCATAATCTTTTATTGAAATCGATAGCCGGCTGTTGTGCCATTCCGTCCTGACCTCCACGGGCGAATTGTCGATAGAGAATTTGATAGCATTGGATAAAAGGTTTACAATAATTTGTTTCAACAAAAGAGGATCTAATACAACTGATTTCTTACCGGCATGCCGATAGAAAATATCCTGCCCGGTTTTCTGATCCGCCTTTATTTCTTTGATAATCATGCCGATAAATTCTTTTATGTCCAGTTTTTCCGGATTAACAACTACTACGCCGCTTTCTATTTTCTCAACGGAAAGAAAGTCGCTCAAGATGTCCGTAATTAAATTTACAGACGACACGATCCTGCTAATATGCTTATCCCTGTTAGGCTGGGCATCAACCGCAGTGTATTTTTTTATTAACTTGGCTGACAGCAGGACATTGCTCAATGGTGTCCGGAACTCATGGGAAGCCATGGTTAGAAACCGGGATTTCAAATCGCCAAGTTCCCTTTCTTTTTCCAACGATTGTTTTAACTCGTTCTCAATCAATTTTAAATGGGAAATATTTCTAAAAATTACGCCTGCGTATATAATAGATCCGCCTTCCTCTTTCAATGGGAAAGCATCCATTACGTATAGGTTACTTTTTATCGGGTAAGGAAGCTCAAACTCCAATATGTTGTTCCCCAGAAAAACTTTATCTAATTGCCCCCTGATTACATTTCTGACTTCTTCTGGAAATTTCGGATATATTTCATGACCAATTAATTCGCTTGGAACGACATTCATACGTTTATGCAATTCTCCTCCGGTGAATATGAAATTGTAATTTCGGTCAATTATACTTATTGCGCCATCCGGATAGTTGTGCAATAATTGAAGAAACAGTTGGCGAACGTTTGATACGTCTCTTTCAGTCTGTCCTTTTTCAGTTTGCGATTCTTCTTGTATTTGCATCTGCCGATGGGTAATGGGTTAACTCAGTTGCCTGTTTTAAGATCAGCCATGCCTTAATGATACTCCAGGCATTTTTTAAAACTCAAAACTTTCGGCAAATTAGCTATTGTTATCAGCCTGATTATTGACAATGATCAGCGCAGTAAGTGATATGTATCACTTCGCACTTCGAAATCTTCTGGCAAAATTTAATTGCCATCGGCAGGTCAGATTTACCAGAAAATTGGGAAATAGTAAAAAAATGTAACTCAACTAAATAAAAAAGGATAAATTTGTCCTTTATTATTAACGCAACTAAATGCCGCTAAACCCGCCCTTGTGCGTTAAAAGTATTTTTTTATAACTTAACTTAATTTCCATGAATCACACCTTCCATATACCAGTTCTCGGCTTAGCATTTTCGATTGATACACCGCTGAAGGTAGCCCGGTACGGGATTTCATCGGTAGTTTCTATTGTCGATGACATCCTGATCGAAAGGATGCGGAAATTCCACGCGGAAAGAAATGGGGAAGCATTCATTCCGATCAGTCAGAAAGAACCCGATTTTCGTGCCAGGCGGATCTCTGCGTATCTGAACCTGATGGAAAAAATAGTTGACAGCCAGTTCACATCTTTAAAACAGGAACCTTTTGAACCCGGCAGCGATATAACCCGTTATTTTGAGCTGTTACCTGAAACGGCTGCTTTAAAAGTGGCATATAATCAAATGCTGCAGGTCCGGGATGAAACAAGAAAGTTAAAAAAGCAAAATGAGCTGCGCAGGGCCATACAGAAAGGAGCTATTAATGTAAATATTATGTCCAAAGTGGATAAGCTGAATTTAAACGAAGATGGAGCTCCTTTAGGTGATCAATTCAGTGATGCTTTGTCTGCTTTGCGGGGCTTTGCCCAAAGTAACCTGCAATCATCTTTAATACTTTCAGCGGGAATGAATCCCCGCTTGTACAGTTATCTGGAAACTTTTGAAGATTTTTTTCCGGATAGTGATCGACAAATCAAAAAGAACGTTATTTTAAAAGTAAGTGACTTCCGCTCGGCATTCATTCAAGCTAAATTCCTGGCAAAAAAAGGAATTTGGGTATCAGAGTTCAGAATTGAATCCGGACTAAACTGCGGCGGTCATGCTTTTGCTACTGAAGGATATTTATTAGGCCCGATTCTTGAAGAATTTAAACAAAAGCGCGAGGAGATGATTCAGGAACTCTTTCAACTCTACCAGTCGGGGCTTGAAACGAAGGGATTGTCAATCATTAATAAGCCTGCGATGAGGATCAGCGTCCAGGGCGGAATTGGCACCGGAAAAGAAAATAGTTTTCTTTTAAATCATTATGGAATGGATGCGACAGGTTGGGGGAGCCCTTTTCTGTTGGTTCCCGAAGCGACAAATGTAGATGAAGAAACATTGCAGAATTTAGTCAGTGCAAAAGAAGAAGAGTTCTATCTTAGTAACGCTTCGCCACTGGGGATTCCTTTTAACAATTTTCGAAACTCTTCCTCGGAGAAATTGCGTTTAGACCGCATAGCAAAAGGCAGGCCCGGTTCTCCCTGTAAAAAGAAATATCTTGTTTCTAATACTGAGTTTACCTCGGCGCCCATCTGTACCGCTTCGCGCGAATACCAGAAAAAGAAGATCGACCAGATAAAGTCCTATAACCTCGGGGAAGCGGATTACCAGGCCCGTTTTGACGAAATAACGGAGAAGGCCTGCCTTTGTGAAGGCCTGGCAACTTCTGTATATCAAAAAAACAACATGCTGCAAGCCAAAGAAAATAAGGCAGTCGCTATTTGCCCCGGACCCAATACTGCATACTTTTCGGACATCTTTTCTTTGGACGAACTGGTAAAACACATCTATGGCAAATTTAACCTGCTTTCCGGGATAGAACGGCCGAATATGTTTATCAATGAGTTAAACTTGTATATAGACTATCTTAAAAAGGATGTTGAAAATCATTTTAAAGATTTAAGTGATAAAAAGGCTAAATACCTTTCAAAGTTTAAAGATCAGCTGCAAAACGGTATCGCGTATTATAAAGAACTCATACCCCGGATCAGTGATCAGACCGAAACATACCTTAATAAAATGTATGAGCAATTAGCTGAGGCAGAGTTTAAATTGCAGCTACTTAATATAGGTGAGGCTATTTAATCCGGTTGTTCCTGATGTGATGAGACATCTGTGGAAATGCGTTACCGAAAGAAGAAAAATGATGATTGATGTCCTTATGGATGGCGGGAGTTGGGTTTGCTTTATAAAGCACAAAATATTTTGAATTAAACATAGGCTATGAATAAGACCACTCTGGATTTACTGCACAAATACGATGTGCCATCACCCAGGTATACGAGTTACCCTACCGTTCCCTACTGGGATTTTTCAACAATAGATGAAGCAAAGTGGAAACATTCGGTGGTTGACACATTTACAGCTGAAAATGGGGAAATGTGTGTGTATGTTCACCTACCCTTTTGTGAGAATCTGTGTACATTTTGCGCCTGCAACAAACGGATCACAAAAAATCACCAGGTTGAAGACCCATACATTACCGCTGTTCTTAAAGAGTGGCGTATGTATCGTGCTTTATTTTCAACGATCCCGGTAATAAAGGAAATCCACCTCGGAGGCGGGACGCCTACTTTTTTTAGTGCGGATAACCTGGTGCAACTTATTAATGGCATTACCGCTGACGCTATTATAAAAGAAAACCACGAATTCAGCGTAGAAGTACATCCTAATTATACCACCGAAGAACACCTTTCAAGACTTGCGGAAGTTGGCTTCAACCGGATCAGTTTGGGTATCCAGGATTTTGACCCTAAGGTTCAGTTTGCAATAAATAGGATTCAGAGCTTTGAAAAAACAAAAGAAGTCGTTGACTGGGCGAGGAAATACAACTACAATAGTATAAACGTTGATTTGATTTATGGCCTTCCTCATCAGACGATAAAAAGTATAGAACTTTCTGTCTCGCTCGTTAAGACGCTTGAACCAGATCGGATCGCATTCTATTCTTATGCCCACGTCCCGTGGAAAAGTAAAGGGCAAAGACACTATACGGAGGAAGATCTGCCGGTAGCTTCAGAAAAATGGGCAATGTACAACCGGGGAAGGGCGTTACTGGAGGATGCCGGATTTGAAAGTATAGGAATGGATCACTTCGCATTGTTGAGTGACACGCTTTTTGTTGCTGCCAAAAATGGGAACATGCATCGAAATTTTATGGGTTATACGACAACGAAATCAAAACTTATAGTTGGTCTCGGGGTCTCAAGCATCAGTGATTCCTGGGACGCATTCGCACAAAACGAAAAAGTAGTGGAAGCCTACGAAGAAAAAATCAGCCAGGGAAAATTCCCTTTGGTAAACGGTCATTTACTGAATAGAGAGGATGCTGTTATCCGAAAAAATATACTTGAATTGATGTGTGAAGATAAGACCATTCTGGATAGTGAACTGCTGGAGCCTGATTTTGTCAAAAGCGCTCTTTTACAGCTGCAGGAATTGGAATCGGACGGTCTCGTTACGGTAGATGAGACAAACATACGCGTTACCTCAAAAGGCAGATCTTTTATCCGGAATATTTGTGTTGCCATTGATGCCCGGCTATGGCGGGAGCAAAAAAATGTCAACACCTTTAGTAAAGCCATATAAACTAAAGATTCGTCCGCAAGCCGACTCGAAAACCAGGAATTTAATACTGCTTATCCATAATAGGATAGCTATCCTTGTTTAATAAATTACCGGTACGGGTGATGCGTCTTAGTTGAAACAGATAATTACAAATCAATCATTCCCGGGTGTGGTTATTGCGCAAACAATCATCATATAACATGATTTATATCATATTTTAAACCCACGGACATGTGCATTTTTACATGATGGAACTTACAATTAACCCGCAAACAAAAATCGGCCGACTGCTCGAAGTTGACCGTGACCTGGTGATCAGGACGCTCGTCGGTTTGAATAAAAAATTTTCAAAACTCAAAAATCCGTTACTACGAAGTTTATTGGTCAAAAGGGTTAGCATCGCTGACGCCTGCAAAATATCAAAAACCGAGCTCACTGATTTTATGCGGAGCATGAAGCAGATCGGGTTCAAGGTAACTGGTGACAATCCCGTTGAAAATAATATAGCTACCCTAAATGCTCCTTTCCGGGAGCCCTTGGATTATTTCGAACTTGATGTCCGCCCTATGTTGGCCCGGGACAAAGATCCCTTAAAAGAAATATTAGCCTGTATTAAACAACTCGAAGACGGTCAGGGACTAAAACTGATCAATACTTTCGAACCGTTGCCGTTGATCCATTTGCTCGCAGACAAAGGGTTTTCCTTCCGTGTGGAACAACCGGAGCCAAACCTGATCGTAACTTATTTTAGCAAAGCGGGATCTACTCCGGACGAAACGGCAACCATTCCCTTAACCGCCCCGGCCGTTGATAATGACCAGTTCGACCGGCTGTTGAAAAAATTTGACGAACACCGCATTATTTTTCTTGATGTGCGCCAACTGGAAATGCCAAAACCCATGCTGGCCATCCTGGAGCAAACACCGAACCTGGTTGCCGGGAGTGCCCTGTATGTGTATCACAAAAAGATACCGGTATACCTGCTTCCGGAGTTAGAAAAGCAGGGGTTATCCTACGTCTTTAAAAAGATCGGCCCTACGGATGTCAACATGCTGATCTATAAAAAATGAGCGGGATCAAACAGAACCCCGGCCTTTATAAAATCGTGGTAACCCATTATGTGGTTGCCGCCATTTGTTTCTTGGTTCTTTCTGTAATGATGTTATTTTCGGTGAAAGCTTTTACCGGGCATTATTTCCATCCGCAGATCCTCGCGATCACGCATATGGCCGCGCTCGGCTGGGGAACAATGATCATCCTGGGCGCATCTTACCAGTTAATACCTGTTGTGCTGGAAACGGATCTGTATAGCGAAAAATTGGCCTGGATAAGTTTCGCGCTCTTCTTACCGGGGCTGATAGCACTTGTCTATTCATTCTGGGTATTTGTGCCGGGTATTCATATGCAATGCGGGGCTATTTTATTGCTTTTGGCCGTCCTCTTATTTACGGTAAATGTCTACCTGACCGCCAAAAAGAAGAAGCAGGAGACCATCCAGGAGGATTTTATCTTCAGCGCCTGTATCTGTCTTTGCCTGACCGTCGCCTTAGGAGCGGCGCTGGTCTTTAATTTTACCCTGGCTATATTTCCCCAGGATCAGCTGCATTTCCTGAAATTGCATGCGCACATGGGGCTGATCGGCTGGTTCCTGCTGATGCTGATCGGCGTGAGTTCCAAACTGGTACCCATGTTCCTGGTCTCGTCCTATCAAAGCACCAAATTGCTCACCTACAGTTATTACCTGATCGTAGGCGCGTTGCTGTACTTCCTGGTAGATTCCTATCTCTTTGGCCTCAGCCTTCGCACTTATCTGATATTTACCATAGGTGGCGCCGGGATAGCCTGCTATTTTATCTTCCTGTTAAAATGCCTGCGGTCGCGGTTAAGAAAGCATATCGACCTGCCAATGCTGAACAGTTTCCTCTCTTTCATCCTGTTAAAAATTGCGACGCTGACCGTTCCGTTCATTATCTACTTCCACCTTAAAAACAATCCGGTGACCATCCGCTTTTCGATGATCTATGGCGAATTCATGCTGATGGGCTGGATCACCGCGTTAATATTGGGGCAAACCTTTAAGACAATGCCTTTTATTGTTTGGGTTAAACGGTACGAACACCTGACGGGCAAATTCAAAACCCCGATGCCCGCAGACCTGTTCGCGGATAACCTGCTAAAGGCACAAACCGTTTCGTATTTGATCTTTTGCTTAACCTTTATGCCGGGCTGTTACCTGCTGTTCCTGCCGCTGATCTACGTCGGGATAGCGGCGCTGATGGTTACAGCTATGCTGTACCTGTCCAACATCTTTATTGTACTATTTCATAAAACAGTAACTTATGGCAAGCTTTGATATTACCGACCCCAATTCCTTTTTAAAAGAACAAATGACGGAAACACTGCGCCTGGTGATGGATCCGGAACTGCACATTAACATCATCGACCTCGGGCTGGTTTACGGTATAGAAATAGAGGCTCCGGAAAAACGGGTCACGGTTGAAATAACCTTGTCCTCTTCGTATTGCCCGATGGGTGAAAGTATTGTATCTGCAGTAAAAAATTGCATCGAGGGCCATTATGAAGGTTATGAGGCCACGGTCAACCTGGTTTGGGAGCCGGTCTGGTCTTATGATTGTATTACGGATCAAGGTAAACGATTATTAGGCCTGTGATGAAATGGTATCAAAGCCTGAATTATCCCCGGTGGGCGATCATTAATTTCATTGTGCTGAGTATTTTCGGTGTGGTACTTCGTTATATGCAGCTTTACGATGTCCCCAAGCTTGACTACCAGTTCATCCTGCACGCCCACTCACACTTTGCTTTTTCAGGCTGGATGTTTCTCACTATCGCGTTTTTGATCGCCTCGTTAGGTACCGGCGATAAATTAAGCAACAATTTCAAACGGGTACTTTTGCTAACGCTTGTCAGCGCCTACGGTATGCTGGCCAGCTTTTCCTGGCAGGGCTATAAACCGGTTTCCATCGGTTTTTCAACTCTTTTTGTATTGGTGACTTTTTGCTTTACCTACCTCGTGTTCCATGGAAACTTGCTTAAAAAACGTGTGAATGAACCAGCATATATCCTGCTCAAGGGAAGCCTGGTCTTATTATGCCTTTCGGCCCTGGGGCCATTCGCCTTAGGCCCGCTGGCTGCATCTGGGCTAAAAAACACACCGTACTACCAGGACGCAATTTACTTTTACCTGCATTTCCAAATGAACGGGTTTATGTTACCGGCAGTTTTAGGACTATTGGCTGCTGCCTTACCGGTTAAGCCGGTAGGACGACGATCAAGGCTGTGGTTATATCTTTTTGTCTTTTCCGCGATACCACTGTATTTTATTTTTATGCTATGGAGTCGCCCTGGTAACGGTATCCTAATATTGGCTTTTTCCGGTGCCGCGCTAAACCTGGTCAGCTGGCTGGCACTGTGTTTTAGTTTTAGAAGTCAATCGCGCGATTTGTCTTTTATAGAACGCGCGGCCGTCATAGGCCTGACTTTCAAATGCGTTTTTCAACTCCTGGTGTGTATTCCTGCCGTTGGCGACTGGACCTTCCTCAACCGTAACCTGATTATAGGTTATATCCACCTGCTCACGCTTGGTATCATCATGCCTTTACTTATCGGACAGCTGGCGCGTAAAGGGTTCATAAAAACAGGACGAAGAACAATCACGTTGAGCTATACCTATGTCGGACTGACCGTAGCCTATTTGGCTTTGCTATTCATCCAGCCTTTGCTGGCCCTTTTTGATGTTGCTATTCCCTTTTATCAGCAGCTGTTGCTGTGGCTGTGCCTGCTGTTCCTCGGTTTTGGGGCAGGACTCCTGACGACGGCCACAAAAATGAATAATAATAAGCAATTATGACCGGCATCACTTTTTGGCTGGCAAATAAAGATACATTTGTCTTTTATTAATAACCGGGCTGCTCTCATGTTTTTACACCGCCAGCGTCAGTCCAACCATCATTTTAACACCAGTTATCAATATGAACGTCGCCGAAAAAAAAAGAAACGCAACCATTTACACCGCTGAAGAAGCCTACCAGCAATCACTTGAATATTTTAAAGGTGATGAGCTCGCAGCCCGGGTTTGGGTTAATAAATATGCGTTGAAAGATTCCGCCAGCAATATTTACGAAGCGACACCGGATGACATGCACCATCGTATCGCGAACGAGTTAGCAAGGATAGAACAGCGCTATCCGAGTCCATTATCGGTGGATGAGATATTTGAGCTGATCCGTGACTTTACATATATCATCCCGCAGGGCAGCCCTATGACGGGTATCGGCAACCCTTACCAGGTGGCTTCACTTTCTAATTGCTTTGTGATCGGGAACGATGGCAATGCCGATTCGTATGGCGGGATCTTCAAGATAGACCAGGAGCAGGTACAGCTCATGAAGAGGCGGGGCGGCGTAGGCCATGACCTGTCACATATTCGTCCGAAGGGCTCCCCGGTCAAAAATTCTGCACTCACCTCCACGGGGATCGTGCCTTTTATGGAACGCTTTTCTAACTCCACCCGCGAGGTTGCCCAGGATGGGCGGCGCGGCGCACTGATGCTTTCGGTAGCCATCAGGCACCCCGACGCGGAAGATTTTATAGACGCTAAAATGGAACAGGGTAAAGTAACCGGGGCCAATGTATCCGTACGGATCGATGATGCTTTTATGGAAGCTGTGGAATCCGGATCGGACTACCGGCAGCAATACCCGGTGGATAGCAGTACGCCAACTCATGAAACACTAATCGACCCGGGACGGCTGTGGCAGAAGATCGTTCATAATGCCTGGCGCTCGGCAGAGCCCGGCGTCTTATTCTGGGATACGATCATCCGGGAGTCGTTACCCGACTGTTATGCCGATCTCGGCTATAAAACCGTTTCAACCAATCCCTGCGGCGAGATTCCCTTATGCCCTTATGACTCCTGCCGTTTACTGGCCGTAAACCTGTTCAGTTATGTAGATCACCCGTTTACCGGCGCGGCGGCTTTTAACTGGGACCTGTTTAAAAAACACATTCATGCCGCTCAGCGTATTATGGACGATATCATAGACCTGGAACTGGAAAAAATTGACGCGATCCTCGAAAAGATTGCCGCGGACCCGGAAGACGCGGAATTGAAGCGGACCGAAACGAATTTGTGGCAGCATATCCGGAACAAAGCCAAAGAAGGCCGGAGAACCGGTATCGGAATCACCGCCGAAGGTGATATGCTGGCTGCCCTGGGCCTGCGCTACGGCAGCGACGAGGGGACGGCTTTCGCCGTGCAGGTGCACCGTACCCTGGCATTGGAGGCTTACCGGGCCTCGGTTAATGCCGCCAAAGAAAGGGGGGCCTTCGCCCTGTTTGATGCAGAAAGGGAGCAGCAGAACCCTTTTGTATTGCGACTCGCGGCCACAGACCCGCAGCTGTTTTATGAAATGCAGGAACACGGCAGGCGAAACATGGCTTTGCTTACTATCGCACCTACGGGAACGACCAGCCTGATGTCGCAAACCAGCTCGGGGATCGAACCGGTATTTATGCCGGTTTATAAACGCCGGCGAAAGGTGAATCCGGGTGATCAGGATGCACGTGTAGATTTTGTGGACGACCTGGGGGACTCCTGGGAAGAATACGTGGTGTTCCACCACCGGTTTAAGCAATGGATGACCGTAAACGGCCATGACCTTAATAAGAATTATTCGCAGCAGGATCTGGATGAACTGGTGGCGTTATCGCCCTATTATAAAGCTACCGCCAACGATGTTGATTACCTTAAAAAAGTGGAGATGCAGGGGCAGATCCAGCAATGGGTGGATCACTCCATCAGTGTTACCATTAATATGCCTGCGGAGGTGACCGAAGAGGTGGTAGGGCAACTCTATATGGCGGCCTGGAAAGCCGGCTGTAAGGGTGTCACCGTATATCGTGACGGTTCGCGCTCGGGTGTCCTGATCGCCAATACAGGAGATAAAACAGAAAATACTGCCGGCGGAGAAACGGTATTTCCGGTAGACAGGCCGCCTGTGCTGGATGCCGAGATCGTCCGCTTCCAAAATAACAAGGACAAATGGATCGCGTTCATCGGGTTAGTTGACCATAAACCCTATGAAATATTTACAGGCCTGGCTGACGATGAAGATGGCATCCTGATCCCGCGGTGGGTCAACGATGGCCTGATCATCAAGAACAAAGACGGCGACGGCATTTCCCGTTATGATTTTCAGTACCAGAACCGCTACGGCCACAAAACCACCATCGAGGGGCTTTCCTACAAGTTCAACCCGGAATACTGGAATTATGCCAAGCTGATCTCCGGAACCTTGCGCCATGGTATGCCGATAGAAAAGGTGGTTGACCTGATCGGCAGCCTGCAGCTCGACGAGGCCATCAATACCTGGAAGAACGGTGTCGCCCGGGCGTTAAAAAAATATATACCGGACGGCACCCAGGTAAAAAAGCAGGTTTGCCAGAACTGTAACTCGACCAACCTCCAATACCAGGAAGGCTGCCTGAACTGTAAGGACTGCGGTTCCTCCAAATGCGGATGAGCCAACCTTGATATATCCTTAACGCGGCCCTTCGCAAGCGGCTTTTTTTATGTATTCTTCCCGGTTTCTGAGGATTAATGACGAACATCACTTTTTTAATAAATAATAAAAGATACATTTGTCTTTTATTATTTAACAATTTAAAAAATGGAAGTATTAGACATTCTGGACGTAACCGTGATCGAACCGCGGTTTAAACATCCAAAGATCTTTGACAAGTTCGATTCGCTGTTAGCCGGCGAGGCCTTTATTATTCACAATGACCATGATCCTAAACCGTTGTATTATCAGCTGCTGGCTGAAAGGGGACAGGTATTTCTTTGGGATTATCTGGAAAGCGGGCCGGAAGTATGGCAGGTAAAGATTGCCAAAAAGACCGAAGCGGAAAACACCGAGACCATTGGTGAGATTGTAGCCAAAGATTACCGCAAAGCGCAGGTCTTTAAAAACCTGGGTATCGACTTTTGTTGCGGCGGTAAAAAGACCATCGCTGAAGTTTGCGAGAAAAAAGGGATTGACCCTGAAGAAGTGGAGCGCCAGCTCGAAGCCATCAAGGGTGAAGCAAACACGAACAGTGAAAATGATTTTCAAAACTGGGACCTGGGTTTTCTGAGTGACTATGTGATCAATACCCACCACCGCTATGTACGTGAGAATACCCAGTTTATCCTGGAGATCGCCCAAAAAGTAGCACGGGTGCACGGTGAAAGACATCCGGAACTGATCAAAGTGGCGGAATTATTCGAACGGATCGGAAACGACCTGACCCTGCATATGGTCAAAGAAGAACAAATACTGTTCCCTTTTATCAAAGAACTGGCCCAGGTTTATAATTCCGGGGGCATGCTCCCTTCTGCTGACTTCGGCAAGATCTCCGTACCGATACAGATCATGGACGCTGAACATGAGCAGGTAGGCGGCGATTTCGAAACGATACGGACAATTACTTCAAATTACCAGTTGCCTGCGGATGCCTGTAGTTCTTATACCATCCTGTTCAAAAAACTGGAAGAATATGAAAACGACCTGCACCGTCACGTACACCTGGAAAGCAATATCCTGTTCCCTAAAGCCATTCAGCTCGAAAAGGAATTATCTTAAAGGACGATTATATATTTAGGTTTGTAAAATCAACAGCACAAAAAATGATACTATCCAAATCATGTGAATACGCCATCCGGGCGACGGTTTATGTCGCCCTGAAAAGCAGGAAGAATGAAAAGACAGGGATCATCGAGGTTGCTGAAGCAATCGGCTCGCCTATGCATTTTACAGGCAAGATATTGCAAACGCTGGTCCGCAAGAAGATCCTTTCATCCGCGAAGGGGCCGACCGGAGGATTTTATGTTGAAAACGGGCAGGACCTCTTCCTGATCGATATTGTCAGGGCCATCGATGGCAACGGCCTGTTCTCTGCCTGTGTACTTGGCCTGAATAAGTGCTCGGAAACACAGCCCTGCCCGATGCACGAACAGGTCAAACCGATCCGGGATCAGTTAATGGCCGAGTTCAGCAAGAAGCCTGTTACCGAACTGGTGGAAGAGTTTCTGCAGCATAAATACTTTTTGAAATAAAAATTTTAACACAATAAAGGACATTAATATCTTTTATTAATATGATTTATCATAAATAAAACGAACATAAAACAAGTTAAAATATCGTATAATATGATTTAAATCACATTATACAATGTCGGGCATCATGTTGACCCTCCTTATTTACAGCTAGTTTTATCAAAAATTAAAACACAAGAAAAATGAAAAATTTAAAAACCTTATTGATTGCGACGCTCGTGTCAGGTTTAACCTTTTTATATGCCTGCGGTCCGTCAAACGGGGGCTCCGATTCAGAGAACACTTCAACGGCTGCGCCAGCAGCAACAGCAAGCGCCGATATTGACCCCGCTGCGAAAAGTGACAGCAAAGGTATCGGCCGGTTCACCGATGTGAAACTGGATGCTATCGACCCCGCGATGGCGGATAAGGGCATGGTTGTTTTCAATGCCAAATGTGGCGCTTGTCACAAAGTGACCGATCAAAAAGTAGTTGGGCCCGGCCTGAAGGATGTTACCAAAAGGCGTACACCTGAATGGATCATGAACCAGATCACCAACCCGGTAGAAATGGAAGCGAAAGATCCGGTTGGCCAGGCGTTGTTAGCGAAACACCTAACCCAGATGACCTTCCAGAATGTAACGGATGAGGAAACCCGCCAGATCCTGGAATACTTTAGAAAAAATGACAGCAAATAATATTTAAACCTTTACAGATTATGAAATTCTTATCTTATAAATTACTGGTACCGGCATTGGCTATATTAGCCGGCAGTACTATTTCTGGCTGTAAGCCGGGAAAAGCCGGTTCTTCCGTCGATGCCGATGCTGCCCAAAAAGTATACGTGGCTCCTGGTAAATATGATGAAGTATACGCTTTTCTATCCGGCGGGTTTAGCGGGCAGGTCGCTGCATACGGCATACCCTCTGGTCGATTGTTAAAGGTAATACCGGTTTTCTCGCAAAACGCTGAAAACGGGTATGGCTATTCGGAAGAAACAAAACCAATGCTGAATACGTCTCACGGTTTTGTTCCATGGGATGACTCCCACCATCCCGAGCTTTCGAAAACAAACGGCGAGGACGACGGGCGCTGGTTATTCATAAACGGGAACAACACCCCGCGTATAGCCAGGATCAACCTGGCCACTTTTAAAACGGTAGAAATACTTGAATTGCCTAATATCGGTGGCAATCACGCGTCCCCGTTTTGTACAGAAAACACGGAGTACGTGGTGGGTAACACCCGTTTTAGCGAACCGCTTGATAACAGCAATGGCGATGTGCCCATTAACAGCTACAAGAAAAATTTCAAAGGGGCGGTATCTTTTGTTAAGGTTGACAAGGACAAGGGAGCCATGAACCTCGCATTTCAGCTGATAGTGCCTCCATTTAACTATGACCTGGCACACGCAGGTAAAGGCCCCTCACATGATTGGATATTTTTTACCTGTTACAATACAGAACAGGCCAACACGCTGTTAGAGGTAAATGCGAGCCAGCGGGACAAAGATTTTATCATGGCGGTAAACTGGAAAAAAGCAGAAGAGTTAATAGCTGCCGGAAAGGGCACTAAGATTACTGCGAAATATGCGCACAATGTTTATAACGAAAATACGCATACCGCTACGTCGGTTATGGAAACAGGGACGCAAACTTTGGATGTTACCAAATTTCCGGGCCTGGTGTATTATTTGCCCTGCCCGAAATCACCGCATGGCGTTGACGTAACCCCTGACGGAGAATACATGGCGGCCAGCGGTAAGCTTGCGGCTGTTATCCCGGTTTTTTCCTTCAAAAAGATGCTTGCGGCAATAGACAAAAAACAATATGATGGGATGATCGATGGCGTATTACCTGTGTTAAAGTATGAAGACGTTCTCCATGGTGAGGTTAAAAAACCAGGTCTTGGGCCGTTACATACTGAATTTGACGGCAAGGGCTATGCCTACACCACCATGTTCGTATCATCCGAAGTAGTGAAATGGAAGATAGATAACCTGGAAATTATTGACAGGATACCTTCTTATTATTCACCGGGCCACTTATCGGTTGTCGGCGGTGATTCCAAAAAACCATTCGGTAAATACCTGCTGTCACTGAACAAGATCACCAAGGACAGGTACCTGCCAACAGGCCCGGAACTGGCCCAGGCTTGTCAGCTCATTGATATTACAGGAAACAAAATGAAGCTTTTGCTTGACTTTCCGACCATTGGAGAACCACATTACGCGCAGATGATACCGGCTGAAAAGATCCTGAAAAACCAGGTCAAATTCTTCAAGCTGGAGGAAAATAAAAATGCTTATGCCACCAAGTCTGAAAAAGATACTAAAGTAGTCCGGAACGGCAACCGGGTGGATGTCTATATGACGGCTATCCGTTCACACCTTGCACCGGATAACATTGAAGGGATTAAGATCGGGGACGAAGTTTATGTCCATGTCACCAACCTGGAACAGGACTGGGATGTGCCGCATGGCTTCGCCATCAAAGGCGCGAATAACGCAGAACTGCTGATCATGCCGGGTGAAACCTGCACCCTGAAATGGACTCCAGGATTAGTTGGCATAGTTCCTTACTATTGTACTGACTTTTGTTCAGCGCTCCACCAAGAAATGCAGGGCTATTTCAGGGTGTCTCCCGCAGGCTCCAATGTGCCTGTTAAATTCTCTATCGGTGAAAACCCGGTAACCCAATAATTACAGATCAAAGTGTATCGTGTTGAAAATACGATACACTTTGATAATCCTCTGATCATGAAAACACATACAAGAGTGTTGATCTTCATCAGCTGTGTGCTGATGCTGACCGCCTATTTTCTTCCGTTATGGCATATTTTGCTGGATGCACCCCAATACCCCGAAGGCCTGGAAATGAAGATCTGGCTGAATGGCTTATCGGGGAGCATTCAACAGATCAACGGGCTGAACCATTATATCGGGATGAAATTTATTTCGGTGGATGACTTTAAAGAATTCAGGATCCTGCCCTATGTATTTGGGGCGCTTACACTGATCGGCTTTGCCGCAGCTGTTGCCAGAAGCCGCAGGTTATTATGGGCCTGGTTCATTGGTTTATGTTTGTTTGCTATTGTCGGCTTTGGTGATTTCTATGTGTGGGAATATAATTATGGACACAACCTCAACCCGCATGCCGCTATCAAAGTAGAAGGGATGAATTATCAGCCGCCACTTTTTGGCTATAAGCAACTGCTCAATTTCACTGCTGGTTCATTACCCGATACCGGGGGCATCCTGGTAGGTGTAGGTGGTTTATTGGCCGCTGCTGCACTATTTTATAAACCGCAACAATCATCAAACAAAATTAAATGAAAACGCTGAATATATTTATACTGGTACTGTGCTGTCTGATAGCAGCATGCAGTCACGCGCCGGATCCTATCCGCTATGGTCAGGACGCCTGTACACATTGTAAAATGACGATTATGGATAAACGCTTTGCCGCTGAGCTGATCACCGCCAAAGGCAAGGTATTCAAATTTGACGCGGCCGAATGTATGGCCGGTTTTTTAAAGGAAAATCCAGCCATTGCCGAAGATGTCAAGAGCGTCTTTTTAGTCAATGATTTTAGCAGGCCCGGGCAATTTGCCGATGCCCGTAAATCGTTTTTCCTGAGAGATAGTTCGCTGTCCTCACCTATGGGCGGGAACCTGGCGGCTTTTCTTTCCCTGCCGGCGGCAGAAGCCGCAAAAAAGGACAAGTCGGCGGAGGTTTATGACTGGTCAATGTTATTAAGTAAGAACAAATAATGAGATCGCTGATCGTAAAAATAGGTTTGCTGCTGGTGATGCCGTTTCCGGCATGGGCACACACGATCGTCGTGGCTCCCGGAACAAAAGTGGCTACCATCAAACAGGCAATCGCCCTCGCAAAAAATGGGGATACGATACGCGTTGAAAAAGGAACCTATATTTCTCTGAATACGATAGTTGACAAGGAACTGACCATTTTAGGGCAAAATCAGCCTGTACTTGACGCGCGTTTCCAGGAAGAAGTGCTGACAATAACGGCCCGTCATGTAAAGTTAGACGGTTTTATCATCAAAAACTCCAGGACGGGTTCTATGCGTGATTTTGCAGGCATCCGGCTAAGTAATGTGGAATTTGTGACCATCAGCAATAATACGCTCGTCAACAATTTTTTCGGGATCTATTTGTCCAACTGCAAACATATCCAGGTGCTGCATAACCGCATCACCGGTTCCAACAACATCGAGAACTCCGGGAATGGGATCCATTTATGGAAATGTAAGGAAATACTGCTTAACGGTAATTATGTGACCCGTCACCGCGACGGCATCTATTTCGAGTTTGCCAAAAAATGCCTCATCGAGAACAATTTCAGTGAAAAGAATATCCGCTACGGGCTGCACTTTATGTTCTCGGATGATGACACCTATCGCCACAATACTTTTAAAAACAACGGCTCGGGTGTCTCCGTGATGTACACCCGGCGCATAGCGATGCTGGATAACACGTTTATTGAAAATTGGGGAAGCTCCATTTACGGCGTATTGCTCAAAGAGATCACCGATGCACGGATCGAAGGCAACCATTTTATCCGGAACACCACCGGCATTTATATGGAAAATTCCGACCGTATTACGGTGACCCATAACGATTTTATATCCAATGGATGGGCCATGCGGGTACTGGCCAGCTGTAACAAGGACCATTTTACCCAAAATAACTATAAAGGAAACTCTTTTGACGTTACCACTAACGGGACGTTAAAAGAAATCTATTTCAATGATAACTATTGGGACAAATACGAAGGCTATGATCTGAATAAGGATGGTACCGGGGATATTCCCTACCGCCCGATCAGCCTGTACGCGCAGATCATCGAACAGAACCCGCAGAGCGTCATGCTGATGCGGAGTTTCATCGTCAACCTCATTGACAAGGTGGAACGCGCCATTCCTTCCATTACCCCCGAATCTGTTAAAGACGAAAAACCAAGAATGAAACCATGGAAAAGATAATAGCGGTCAAGGGACTTCAAAAGTCATTTGGACGGCTGGAAGTACTCAAAAATCTCAGCTGCGATTTTGCAAGCGGCGGAGTGGTGTCTATCCTGGGGCCGAATGCTTCGGGAAAAACTACACTCATCAAATCCATCCTCGGGATGGTTATACCCGATGGCGGAGAGATCCTGTTTCAAGGCAGGTCTATCCTGAACACCTTTGATTATAAAAAGCACATTGGCTATATGCCCCAAATAGGGCACTACCCGGATAACATGAAGATCGGTCAGCTTTTTAAAATGGTGATGGATATCCGCCAACAGGACGCGGTCGACACCGAACTGCTCAAAGCTTACCAGCTGGAAAGCATGTATCAAAAAACCATGCGTACTTTATCCGGAGGTACCTTACAAAAAGTAAGCGCTGCGCTGGCATTTATGTTCAATCCTGCTGTACTGATCCTGGATGAACCATCTGCGGGCCTCGACCCGCTCGCTGCTGAAGCGCTTAAAGAGAAAATATTGGAAGAAAAAACTAAAGGCAAACTGATCCTGGTAACCTCTCATATCCTGAGCGAAGCCGATGAAATATCGGATCATATCCTTTATCTGTTTGAAGGTCAGATTAAATTTTATAAAACCTTAACAGATGTAAAAAGGGAAACCGGTGAGCAAAAATTAAGTAAGGCCTTAACACAAATATTAAGTTCAACATCATGCTAAAGATCGCGAAATATATCATCCTCGATATTGTACGCAGCAAAGTATTGCTGGCGTATACGCTTTTATTACTGGCGATCAGCCTGACCATTTTCCTGTCAGATGCAGATGTAACCAAAGGCCTGGTGAGTATTACGACGGTTATCCTGATCATTATTCCGCTTGTTAGCATTGTTTACGCGACCACCTAT
Organism: Mucilaginibacter ginsenosidivorans; assembly: GCF_007971025.1. Lineage (NCBI taxonomy): Bacteria > Pseudomonadati > Bacteroidota > Sphingobacteriia > Sphingobacteriales > Sphingobacteriaceae > Mucilaginibacter > Mucilaginibacter ginsenosidivorans. Next base: position 1,561,276 of record NZ_CP042436.1, read on the forward strand.
TATTTTAATGCGGCTGAGTTCACCGAAATGCTGGTATCCCAGCCCATCAGCAGGCGCAATATCTTACTGGGAAAATTCATTGGGATCAGCAGTTCCATCTTGCTGGCCTTTTTTATTGGCGTATGTATCCCGGTTTGCCTGTTCGCATTTTCGGCCACCGGCATCACCTTAATGATCTCCGGCTGCCTGCTGACACTCAGCTTTATTTCACTGGCATTCCTGACATCGACCATTACCCGCGATAAAGCCAAAGGGATTGGGTTGGCTTTAATGCTTTGGTTCTACTTCTCGATCATCTTTGACGGGCTTGTTTTATTGTTCCTGACCCTATTTGCCGACTATCCCCTGGAAAAGGCGATGATCGTTCTGACGGCATTGAACCCTATAGACCTTGCCCGCATCCTGATCCTGCTGCAACTCGATATTTCTGCGCTGATGGGCTATACCGGGGCGCTGTACCAGCAATTTTTCGGAAGTGGTGTCGGGATCGTGTTCTCGCTGCTGATGCAAACCATCTGGATCATCGTACCCTTGTTTTTTGCACTTAAAATATTTAAAAAGAAAGACCTATAATGAAACAAATTACAACTATCATTTTATTGACTGTTACCTTTTTTGCAGGGAATGCGAAGAGTTTATACCAGCATGAACAAGCTTCGGAGAAATTAGTGCTGAACAATGGCGCCAAATGGAAGATCGACCAGCCAACCAGTAAAAATGTCACCCGTCTTCAGCAGATCGCTGGAAAAGCCGGCGTCAGGACGTTAGCCGATTATCACCAGGCCGGCGCCGCGCTGCAGGCCGGAATAAACCAGATGATCAAAGAATGCCGGATGAAAGGACCGGATCACCTGGCCCTGCATAAATGGCTGGAACCGCTGATGGAACAAGTTGCGCTCCTTAACCAGGCGACCAACGCGGCATCTGCCAAAATTCACTTTAACGAAGTAAAAAAACGCTTAACGCTATTCAATCAATATTTCCAGTAATAAAGATGTTAAAGCAGTTCACGGCATGGCTTTTGATTTTCTCGGTACTCACCGTTAACTACTCCCGGCTGTTCGTTTACGCCGGATTCAAATTGAACCAAAGCTATATCACCGCCAAACTGTGTGAAAACCGCGATAAGCCTTTCCTCCATTGCAACGGTAAATGTTACCTGATGAAAAAGATAAAGCAAGCGGAAGACAAACAAAACAATGCTGAAAGCCAGGCGCAGAAAAACCTGTTCCAGGATGTTTATATGGTCAACACTTGCTTTCACAACAACACCTTATGGAGCGTGGGTATCGGAAACGCGTTCCCGTCTGCAGAAAATTACGGGAAGGTTCCTGGTGCCTTTCTGTCCATCTTTCACCCGCCCCAATTGATTTGATCTTTAACTAAGTCTAATCCTCATGGGGGAGCCTTTTGGCACCTTCAATGGTTAATTTATGTACCGGCCGTTTCTTCCGGCCTGAAGAACAATTTTAAACGATCATCAAACCGCAAGCGGTTTTACTCAATATATTCCAATGAACACGCTAAAAAAAATGGCGTTGCTTATCATGATTACCGTTTTAGCGGTGCAATGGGCAAACGCACAATATATTTATAAAGGGCATATCGCCGACAACAATACACAACAGCCACTGGAATGTGCCTGCATTCGCGCCAATGGCAAGTTATGCTGCACCAATAAAACAGGGGACTTTCAGCTTTCACTTTCAACAGATACCGCCACCTTAACGATTACTTATATCGGTTATACGACAAAAGTTCTTCCATTGCGCAGTTCGGCTATGCCGTTAAGCATTTTGATGGATAACGGGCAGGTCGACCTGAAAGAGGTGGTGATCGCCCCCTCGCTGCTGTGCAGCCCTTTTCATACGCTGAGCACTTTAGACCTGCGGCTTCGCCCGGTCAATTCTTCACAGGACCTGATGCGCCTGGTTCCCGGCTTGTTCATCGCCCAGCACATGGGCGGCGGCAAAGCGGAACAAATCTTTGTACGGGGCTTTGATGCGGATCATGGCACCGACCTGAATGTTTCGGTTGACGGAATGCCCGTTAATATGGTTTCCCATATCCACGGGCAGGGTTATGCCGACCTGCATTTCCTGATCCCGGAGACGGTGAAGAATTTTGATTTTGGCAAGGGCCCGTATTATTCCGCTTATGGCGATCTGGCCACAGCAGGCTATTTAAGCTATACGACCAAAGACGCGACAGACCGGAGCATGATCAGCCTGGAGGGCGGGCAATTCCATACTTTTCGCTTCGCTGGCCTTGTTGACCTGCTGGGCGTGTCAGCCGCCAATAGCGGGCGAACAGCTTATATTGCGGGCGAATACAACTATACCGACGGTGCCTTCAAGCTTCCGGAACATTATAAACGGACCAACCTCTTCGGGAAGTACACCCAAAAAATAGGAACAAATAATAAATTAACCGTAAGCGCTTCTACCTTCAGTACCAGCTGGATCGCTTCCGGGGAAATACCTGAACGGGTAGTTGCCGCTAATACGGTTGCGCTGGACGAGCAGGGAAACGCGGTCAGGATCCCGGCTGCTCCTGTAACCATCGACAGGTTTGCCGCTATCGACAGCGCTCAAGGGGGTAAGTCAACAAGGGTGAATGCCTTCGCGCGCTTAAACACTGACCTGAAAAACGACTGGGCTATGGAAAACCAGCTGTATTACACCCACTACACCTTTTCATTGCATGTCAATTCCACTTTTTTCGCCGCCGACAGTGTTAACGGCGACGAACGCCGGCAGTCGGAAACACGGGATATGTTCGGTTATAACGGAAAACTCAGTAAACGCAAATACTGGGGCAATAACCTGCTGACTTCCATCATTGGATTATCCAGCCGCTTTGACCGCACCTATGGCACCGTTTATGACCACGTTACCAAACAATACCAATTCCTGGATAACATCACCCAGGGCGATATCCGGCAAAATAACACGGCCGTCTACCTGGATGAAACACTGGAAAGCGGTAAATGGCAGTTCAATGCCGGTGCACGGCTGGACTATTTTAAATTCAATTACCATGATTCCACTAAAAACAGTTTGGCGGTAAGTCCGAAACTGAATGTCCAGTATACCGCTAACGAACAAATTCAATTTTATCTGAAAACGGGTAAAGGGTTTCATTCCAATAACGCGATCGCTGTCATCGCCAACAACGGGCTGAAAACCATTCCGTCAGCCTATGGCCTGGACCTGGGGCTGAACTGGAAACCAATGCCGCGCTTGTTCATCAACGCAGCGGTCTGGTACCTGTACCTGTCTCAGGAGTTTGTTTACACCGACGACGGTGACATTGTGCCGGGCGGTAAAACCAAACGTTCGGGCATTGATCTCTCTGCCCGCTACCAGCTGGCCAAATGGCTTTTTGCTGACCTGAACGTCAATATCGCCCATCCAAGATATGCTGACAGTACAAAAAAGACCGGCTACCTCGCGCTGGCCCCGACGCTGACCAGCACCGGAGGCCTGGATTTTAAATTAAATAACGGCATTAACGGCGGATTGAGCTACCGCTATATGCACGACCGCCCCGGAAACAACACAAGTACACTCACCGCAGACGGCTACTTCGTAACCGACCTGAAGATCAACTATAGCAAAAAGCGCTACGAGCTCGGTTTAACCGTAGAAAATCTGCTGAACAAAAAATGGAACGAATATGCCGTTGAACAGGTTAGCCGGCTGAGAGGAGAAGCTGCGCCGGTTGATCAGATGAGTTTTACACCCGGCACCCCGCTATTTGCCAAAGTCCGGGTGGCTTTTTTCTTTTGACAAATTATCCTATCATTACCAACCGAATATAAAAACGAAAGTCCATGAACAAGCCCCAGAAAGGATGTAACCTCGAAAAATGTTTCCTCTGCAACAACACGGTGCCGGAGTGGCGCGAGACCATTAACCTCCATAAACAAAACCTGAAATTTAAAAAAGGCGAGGTGATCTTCAGCGAGGGGCAACCGGTAACGGGTATTTATTTCGTATATTCCGGTACGGCAAAAGTTCATAAAAAATGGGGCGATGACAAAGAACTGATCATAAGGTTCGCTGCCGATGGCTCGATCCTCGGGCATCGTGGGCTGGGCAGCAAAATGGTTTACGGCGTATCCGCCACTGCTGTAGAACCGCTGGTAGTTTGTTTTGTAGACATCAAATTCTTTGAAGCCTCGCTGAAAACCAATAGCGACCTATGCTATAAACTCATGGTGCTTTTTGCAGAAGAACTGGATGTTTCCGAGCGAAAAATGCGGGACCTGGCGCACATGCCCGTCAAAGGGCGCGTGGCGCAGGCCTTGCTATCATTGGAAGAACAGTTTGGCCAGGACACCGGCGGCTACATTAACCTTACCCTTTCGAGGCATGACCTCGCTGCGTTCGCCGCCTCGACCTACGAAACAGTTTTCCGGGTGATCATGGACCTGACAAAAGAAAATATCGTCGTGGTGACGGGTAAGCAGATCGGGATCAATGACCGCCAAAAACTGGCCGCGCTCACGATGGGGGCCTGATGGCTCCCAAACCGTTTGGCAAGTACCTGTTCGTCGCTTTTTCTATCAGGATGATCGTTTTAAACGATAAAATGCTGCAGGAAAATATCGAAAAAGTCCGTTTAAACGGTGTCAGATCACACGGGTTTCCTTGCTGCTAACCATTCATCAAAGACCAATATAGCGGTGTTTAGACATTGGATTTATACAGCTTCGTGTATATTTTGCGGTGATTATTAATGGCGGCCCGACAATAATCAGCATATACCAGCGTTATCAGATTTAGCGAAAACAAATGGCTTGCTATTTGTTATACCTACAGAGATCATGTTCATGAACAACACATCATATCGCAAACATCGGAACGGACCTGCAAAAAGCAGCCCGGATACTGCTGTTGTGCCCCTTACTGATTGTTGCTTCCAATACATTTTGGCATACGCTTTTATTCAAAGCAGCAAGGACTTCATCAATTAAGCCCCGGCCAAATTTGGTTTGGGGCCAGTTTTAAACGCTTGTTTTTCACTGTCTGATAAAGTTCGTTATGATCCATTTCCCATTCAAGTCTTTTAAAGGGCTGCAAAATAAACGCAGCAAAATACAGTCATCTTTCATCTTGTACGGCTTGTCTGTGCCTGTACATTTTCATTTTGGCTTCTACGCCCAGACCACCAGTAAGGACTTTGTAAAGTAAGCCCCGGACCGATCCTGGTTTGGGGCCAGTCATCAATTGGCTGTTTTTTCACTTTTAAATTATTATTTTATGAAGAAATTTCGTTTCAGATCCGGAATAGGTCTGGTTATCGCGCTTTTTGTTTTGAATACCGGCTTAGTGGCCGCCGCCGTCATCGGTTCCAGCCACCTGCTGATCGCGCTGGCGATCGTGCTGTCCTGTGCCCAATTTTACCTGCATGACCGTTTTGGTCGCAGCTACCGTACTTTAACAAATTATCCTTTTGGCCAGCTCCTGAAGGACCGGTTGTCCTTTCTCCCGGAAAGCGTCGGCAGGCTCTTCGTGAAAACGCGGACCAATACCGAACTGACTGAAAAAGAAGGTTTGCTGCTTGCCCGCCGCTCCAAGAGCACGGACACCACCTTGGTTGAGGATAATCTGCTGCCTGAAAACGATCCCGGCTTTGAATATGTGCAGACGCACCCTCCCTTTTTTTTACCTGGCCCATTGGATCTGAGGGTAAATATCGGCACGGCACAATGCCTTCAACCGTACAGTTTAAGTGTATTTAACTTCGGCGCGCTGGACCGCGGCAAGGTAGCAGATCAAAGCGTCCATGCACTTTCCCAGGCCGCCAACATGTGCAGCTGCGCGGTGAACTCAGGTGAAAAAGGGCTTACGCCCGAACTGGTCAGGGGCGGCGGTGATATCGTCTGGCATATGAGCTACAGTGACCTTGAGCTCAGGAACCCGGACCGTTCTTTTAATGAAACTATGATGCAGCTCATTGCCGCCAAACCGTATGTCAAAATGATCGAACTAGGGCTTTATTCCACACAGGTAGCCGGCCAGGAAAAGACACCCAACGAATGGGCTGTTTTTGCCCTGGTCAGCAAGCTCCGGCTCTGGTCAGGTGGTAAACCGGTTGGGATACACCTGTTGAACCCGGCTAAAGAATTGGTCAGCCACCTGGTCAGGTCAATGGGACCGGCAAATGTTTGCCTGGATTTTATCAGCATTGAAGAGTCATGGGCGGCGAATCGTTTGATGCACAAAGATTCTGAGCAGCGTTTCTTAGAGGCGGTATTTACGGCAAAAACAATGCTCCGCAACTATGGACTACCAGCAAAAGTGATCGGTACCGGCGTTATCCTGACCGAATATGATATCCTGCGCCTGTGCGCTTTGGGGGCCGATGCCTGCTTTAGTGCGGCGGGTATACCGATGGAAAATGGCCTGTTTCAGCAAAAACCAATAGGCCGCTCCGGCTCACCAGGGATCTGGTTGGCCAATTTTCAGCGCAATACGGTCGGGGCCACCCGGACACTTATGCAGCGCTGCGGCTATGAGCATTTATCGGAAGCCGACCCGGCTGATTTTTTCCGCAGGATCAGTGCTTTCGAGGTCGTATCGCTTAAAGATATTTTTTGTCAAACGGGGCGGGAAAGATCTTTGGCGCCTTTGGTCCATCTCAATTGATTTTGTTACAATCCGTTTATTCTTTTAGCAATTAAATTAAAAAAACATGAACACTCCATTGATCATCGTTCAGCGGGAGCTGGACATATTGAAAAAATATCTGCACGAGTCCGTTTTAACGGATTTTAATAAAAAGAATCTTTTGTCGGAATTGGCGTCCGCCCAAATCGTGGAAGAACACGAGCTTCCCTGCGACGTGATAAGCCTCAATGCGGTCGTACACGTTCAGGAACGGCAAAGCAAACAGAGCTTTGTTTTTCAAATCGTGTCGCCGGCTGCGGCAGACGTCAGAAAAAACAAAGTATCTGTTTTGGCACCTATCGCCATTGCCTTATTAGGTTACCGCAAAGGGTCGACGGCCCAATGGGAAATGCCCGGGGGCGTACAGGAATTTGAGATCCTGAAAGTAACCCGGATTGACTTGCAGCAGGCAGTTGACGGATAGATCCGGGCCTGTAACTTTATCAGCGCCGTTTACGCCGTTTTTTTAACCTTAAATCATAAAAAAACATGGGAAAGCGATTTCAACTGACATTAACGATCGGGGATTTTAAATTGTTAATGAAATATTATTTTACCGAGGGCCTGTCCGTCTTTAATAAACGTAAGCTTTTCGGTGAGTTAAATGATGCGCGTATCGTCGGCAAAGGAAGCCTGCCGCTGAACGTAGCCCGGCAGGGAGCAAAAGTACTGGTAAGAAATATTGGCAAGCACCAAACCTTCCGTGTACATATTGTTGCGCAAAACCCCGAACCGGCCAGGTTAAATAAAATAATGATCACTGACCCGTTGTCAATTGCGTTATTGGGCTACGCCGATGGTCACCGGACCGAATGGGAAATGCCGGATGGGATTCAGCGATTCGAACTCCTTTCTGTTCACCGGGACGGGGAAGATCCTGAATTTTTGGCGGCTGACAGCCCCAATGTTTGCGCGGGCTACGATGAACGCTTCGTTTAATATTACCGGAGCAAATTCAATTCATATGGGTTATTATCAGATCGGTGCGGCAAGGGTAACTAAAGGCCTGCTGAAATTCTTATTGGTACTATCGGCGGCGTTAATAGGCCATTGGCAGCCTGACAGGGCATCCGTGTCAGAAAGCCTTCCGCGGGCTAACCGGAATGAGCAACTGCATGCAGCCAGGCTTTTTCAGGTCACCGGAAACATCGCGGAGGCACCAGTTATGCCGGCAGTCCGGCAGGGGCTGCATAAATTCCCCGGGGAAGGAAACGTGAAACAACTCGCTTTCAGCTTTTCCCGTATTTGCGCCACGCTTTTTTTTCAAAACAGGATCGCGGCGGTGTATGAGGTTAGGTTTATTCAGCGGCTCTTATTTCCCGCCCATTATTTCTGGTAGCGGGTGTGCCTGCCAGCGAACAGCTTATATAATCAATGCCTTTTTTAACCATTAAATATTATTTTATGACACATATATTGGAAAACTGCCTCATTGCGGGCGCTTTACTAACCGTGATTCTCCTTCCTGTCAGCCTGGCCATGATCAGGTCCCATAAACGTAGAAAGCAAAAGATCAGCGATGAACTTAAGGCTGCCGAGCAGGAACGGGAACTTTCCTTTCAGTACGTAGACCAGCTGGATGCTTTTGTCATCGCCCTGGATCCTGTGAAAAAAAAACTTATCCAGATGGACCATACGGATTATCAGATCGGTCAGATCGACCTCGAAGGGATCGACAGTTGTGTGCTTGAAGAAAAAAAGCGGGGCGATACGCTTCAGCTTTTACAACTTGGACTTCGGGACAAGCACCAGAAAATATCGCACATCATATTCTATAGGCAATACCATGATAATGACTGGCATTTAAAAAGAACCATCCTGCTGGCCGCTAAATGGAAGCTTTTAATTCAGGATGTGATACGCCCGGCCGCCTAATATTGAACCCTTCACTCATAGTGAAGGGTTTTGTTTTTCATTTTTACCCTTTTACAGCATGATCAAATTTCAAATTCCCATCATCATCATCGCCCTCCTTTCGGTCGCCGGATGCGAAAAAAAGAATACATACAGGGATACTCCGACAGATAGCTGTCAGAATTTAACCCTGGCTGTTAAAGGCCTTCATCCCGGAGACCGTGTTTACGTCTATTATGATACGCGTCTGTTGCTGCGTCAAAAGGTTGATTCGCTCAGTGGGGCTCATTTCCACAAGGAATTTTGTAACCGGTACCGCCGGGAGGGAGTATTGGGGACCGTTATCCTGGAGAAAAAACGGGTATTGATCGATACCGCGCTGCAGGTGAAAAAGCCGGTCACCGGTTATCAGGTCTCGGCCGACCGTTTTCTTGGCCGGGTAATATTGGAACCAACCCCGTCCCGGTGACGGCACAAGCAGATTGCTGCTGATCTGAACTACAGGGCCAGTTGCCGGTATGAGCATACCAATCACTGTGTTTACTTCATGGAGGCTGAAGCTGTCTGCTAACGGTGCCGGAAAGTTTGATCGCCTTGTTCAACGAGGCATCCCCGGATCAGAAACCCTGCAGCAGAAATTTCAAGCGCCGGCCGCCTGTTCGAATTAAAGACTATTCGATACGTTATGCGGGCCGGTGCGGATCCGGCGATAGATGGCTGTCACGCTCAGCAGCAACAGGATCCCATTGAACTGGTGCAGGACGGCGAACCAGATATAATTCGGTCTGCCCGCATGGAAAAGACAAGCAATGCCCAGAGAAACCTGAATGATCAATAGCAGCAGCGGGTAAAGCGCCGGCCCTGACAATTCCGACCGGGCCGGTAAAAGGCGCGCATACAGGAAAAAGCTTAAAAAGAGGACGCATAACAAATAAGCAAGCAGGCGGTGGATAAACTGGATCAGCAGGGGGTCGTAAATTATCCGGAGAAGGAAACCGCCGGTTATGCCGGATGATGGGATGAAAAATGTCCCGTTGATATCCGGCCACGTGGGCGCATAGAGCACCGCATGTGTACCTGCCATAAAAGCGCCAAAAATGAGCTGAAGACAGAGCACGAGGCAGGTCAGCACCGTCAATAGCCTAAATGGCCGGGATACATACACCGGCTCGTTATCCGCCTGAAGCCTAAGATACATCCAGAACAGATAAACAAGTAAAAATAGCGCCAGGCAAAAATGCACAGCCAGCCGGATATGGCTTACCGCGACATCGGTATCATTCAGACCGCTTTGAACCATTAACCACCCGGCAAGCCCCTGTACGGCTCCCAGTACAAATAAGCCGGTCAACTGCCATTTTAAGTGCCGGTCAAACTTCCGCTGCAAGAGAAAAACCATAAAAGGAATGATAAACACCAGACCCATGACTCTTGCCCATTCCCGGTGAAGCCATTCCCAGAAAAATAGCCCCTTGTAATCGGCCAATGTAAAGTGACTGTTTAGTTTTTTAAATTGTGCGATCTGTTGGTATTGTGCAAAGCTGTGGCTCCAATCGGCGTGGTTTAGTGGAGGTAGCGCGCCCAATAGCGGTTTCCATTCCGTGATCGATAGACCTGAACCGGTAAGACGGGTGATACCACCCAATAAAATCTGGACCAGTACCATCAATATCCCTGCCCCCAGCCATAAGCGGATCTGCCTTCCGGAGGCCTCTGAAGTCTTTGTCATTTAAAAAAGTTTTAGGATTCGGGTTTTCATGGTACACAAAATCCGGCAAAGTGCAAATGTAGTCGCCAATAACCCTGCAAAAAATGACATTGGGCATTAAACGCTGAATAAAGAACATTCAGCTTGTCAAACAGACCGCAATACAATCGGGCAATTGCCCGGGTTATCCGGAGTCAGCCTTTAATCCGCGGAGCACGTCCCATAATGCACATAAAAATGTTGCCGGAAACCGGGGTCATCGAATAAAATACCAAGGTAACTGTGGATAGGATAATTTCTTTCCATTCGCCGGACCGTGCCGGTTCCTCTTGCCGGTCCTGCGGGAAGGGTTCACCTACCAGGGCGTATGGCAAGGCCTGCTGCCGGTTCTGTCCCGGGACGACCAGTTTCGGCCGCATGAAAATAAAAGCCTTCGACCTCGCCGTTCCCGTAAACAGGACTGTAGGAAGCAATGACTCCCCTGTTTTTCCGGGATTGACTTGTCCCGCCAATAATGAACAACTGCATTTTGCCTTGCAGTACTTTTCGTACATAATTGTTGTCCGGAATCTGTACTGCCGAAGCAATTGTGGACATCCGGTTGCCGGTCAATCGCTCTAATACGATTCCAGCTGCTGCTGCATAAGCCTCGTTGGCAAATCTGCAGACCAGTTCCTTATCCCAGTAACTTAACAACGGTGAGGAAATGGATTGGATATCCAGCCCATGTTCAGCAAAACTAGACTTTACAAACATTCTCCGGCTAAGATAATTTAAACACATGATTTTAAAAAAATAAAATGGCACTTTGCCTCGCTGCAAAGGCTTCCCCATCCATCGCCTGTCAAAATTTGATCAGGCTATATCGTTATAAAGTTCCCGTATCAACGGATAAACAGGACCGGCATCCTGCTCCGGTGGTTCCAGCACTAAGTTGGCCACTTGCTTTTGAAAGCTTTTGTTTTTATCGTGCGCCTCAATGATTTCCCATAGCCCGTATCTTTTGAACGACCGTTCAATATAAATCCAGTACTGTTTGTGCTTGATGACCGCCTGCACGGCAAAACTGATCCAGTTCTTATAATTGAAGCCGATGATCTGCTGTCGGCGGGCGCTTTCTATAGAAAACAGGAATGTTAAATGCTTAAAAATATCATCAACCAGGCTTTTGTCTTTTAATTGGTCACACCATTGAATGACCTTTAGCTCGTGGTTCTTTAACTGCATTTCCGTAGCAATTTCGTTATAAACGGAGATGTCTTCCTCGGTTAGCCGGTAGCCTCTTTTAAATATGCTTTTTACCAGGGGTTGCAGGTAATCGAGATAGGGATTTTGCAAAATCTGCTGGAAGGTAGTCGTGCCGTCGTCGTTGGCCGCATTAATATCATACTCAATGCGCCGGTCCCGCAATAAAAAATGGATGAAGGAATGCTGTAGTTTGCCCGCATTGAAAATATAATGATTAATTAACGACATGCCTTTTACCCGTTTGGTTGCAAACTTAAAGCGTGAATTCAGCGCTTCCAGACCTAAAGGTGACAACCGGTCTAATTCCTCGTCAAACTTGTAAAAATTCCAATCTTTGCTTTTATAAAATTTTAGTTTTTCGATAATAGCGGCTGCGCTTTTTTCAGCCGTTTCCCGGAGCACGGCCATCCGCTCTTCAAGCACCTTTTCTTCGTCCCGCGCAATTTTCTCCTGTAACAGCCGCTGGGTTTCCTTTAACTTCTGCTCATAGTGTAAATAATAGATCTGGCAGGTCGCCGGATCAAATTGTACCTGCGGCAATGCAACAGACCTGGTTTGCCATGGGGAAAGGATTTGATCCTCCTTCGTTATAAACGGTGATTTATAGGTACATGAAAGTCTGAACACATCGACGGATTCGTCAAGCTTAAAAAAATTCTGTGACGGTGTCAGGTATTTAATGTCGCGTTCCATGGTCGACTGCCCGTGAACATCGAACTGATCCAATATCCAGACCAGGTAAATGCCTTCTTCACTATAAAATTTATGCCGGCCTAAAAGGTAACGCTGTGACAAGTTGGAAAGCTGGATCTCAAAAGCCATCTGCTTTCCCCGGTAGATACAATAAACGTCCGGCCTGCGCTTTTCAACTTCGTTGAAAAAAAACCGGGTATCCGCGATCACTGACAGCGGATCAACACCCTCCGTGTTCATCAGCCGTTCAGCGATCCTGTTTTTCAAATACTTATGCCTCGGCCTTTCTCTCGCCCTGAGTATGTCATTGTAATCCTGAACTTCCTCTGTGCTTATTTTTCCGTCTTTCAGGTCACAATAGCCCGCGTTTGGAAAATGCTTAAAGTGCAAGCGGTCGTTTTTACTATCTGAAATGATTAGTGGTTGATCACACCTGCAGCAAAAAAGGTTCAGATCTCCCGAGTTATACCGCGTACGCAATTCATAACCTTCCTTAGCGACCTTAAACGATGCATCAGCGTCGTAGAGATCACCATTGGTTTTATCATAAGCTAAATCTATTGAACGTTGAAAAGACATTGATCTTTTAGTTATGCTACGTGAACTGCATGTGATTTATAGAGACACTAAATATAGCAGATACAATTCATCAGGAGAGCAACCTGTTTAAGTTAGCAGGATATTCATTAAGATTTTGTCTGCTATTATGCCCATCACAAGGTCGTGTTTTCCACGATACTTCCGGAAAAGATGCCGCTGCGATCACTGAGTTTTTTGTCTCAAGTGTTCCGGCATTTGCTTTCGCAAGAGCCGAACAGCAGATCCGGGATCAACGCATCATTCCTGCCTCACTGGTTAACCCGCTCCCATTATTCCATCTGGTAAAACTGCGTTCGTTTTTCATTCCTGCCCTGATCCTGGTACTTTTTATATCCACCCCCCGCGCTTTCAAATGACCCGTCAGACAATAACAACCAGGCCCTTCGGGTGCCTCGTCCGGCAACGGTAGCCGGAAGGGCAGTTATTCTTTCTGCCGGTTTAAGTCCTTGTTGATGAACGGCTTGAAGGTTTATTTTTCATAGTTTTTCCCGGACTGCTTTTAGCTCTCAGATCCTTTTCATTTAGCCTTTGCTTGAGGCAAATTTACCCCTCTTCAGCGGCCAAGGCCAGGCAAGTGCCGCTAAAAAAATCTCCACACCTCCGCTGCGCTCCGGGTCGTATTTTTTTGCGTCAGCCTTGTTCCGCTCGCCCCCCGCGCAAGTATTCTGCCTCTATCAAAGGCCAAATGAGGGTTTTGCCGAATTGGACTTGATTAACAGATTTTTTAAACAAGTAATTTTTTAACGCAATGGAACTAACAGGAAGATTGACCGCAGACGCTCAGGTGAGCGAGGTTAAAGGAGGAAAAAAAGTAGTGAATTTCAGTATCGCTATCAACGATAGCTACAAGCCGAAAGACGGTGAACGGGTGGAACTGACCACCTACGTAGAGTGCGCCTACTGGCTGAACGCCAAAGTAGGTGGATACCTTAAAAAAGGTTTATTGGTACAGTTGAACGGGCGCATAGGCAGCCGTGCATGGGTGAATAAGGATGGCGATGCCAAAAGCTATCTGACCTGTAATATCTCCCATCTCAAATTCTTAGGCGGTTCAACCAACAGCACCGCAGCCAAACCCGGCGATAGCAAGGGGAAAGGCGCACCGGAAGATGACGACCTGCCATTTTAAGCCGGAGAACATAATATACCATTGAGCGCAATTCAGTAATCATTTAAAAAATTAAAATCATGGGACACAACATTAATCGGGTAAACGGAAAAGACAGCTTTTTCAGCGTAAAGGAAAAGGCCTGGCACGGGTTAGGTCAAATCGTTGACCAGTACCCCACAAGCGCAGAAGCCATCAAATATGCGGGGTTAGATTACGAGGTCATTAAATCACCGCTGTTCACCTATCAGCGGGATGAAACCATAGGCGATAACGGCGAAATCATCGGGGGGAATCAATTGCCTGTACCCAATCATTTTGCTACCGTCCGCACCGATAACCACGCTGTTTTAGGTGTGGTGGGTAAAGACTACGAAATCGTACAGAACGTAAACGCCTTTGAGTTTTTTGATGCCATCGTGGGTGGCGGTGACGGTATACTATACGAAACCGCAGGGGCGTTGGGCAAAGGAGAACGCATATTTATCACCGCCAAGTTACCGGGCTATATACGGGTGGGTAAACAGGATATGATAGAGCAATACCTGTTTTTAACCACTTCTCACGATGGGTTCGGCAGTATCACCGCAGCATTTACCCCTGTCCGTATCGTTTGCAACAATACCCTTAACGCTGCTATGCGTAACCATAGCAATTCTATTAAAATCAGGCATACCGCATCCGCCAATGACCGCCTGAAACAGGCCCATATTTTAATGGGTATATCCGGCAGTTTAGGTTCTGAACTGGAAGGATTGCTCAATCATTGGGCACAGGTGAAGATTACCGACAAAGAAGTGAAGAGGCTGATACAAATTGCCATGTCACCCAACAAGGAGGTTTTAAAAAACTTAGCACAGGGCAAGGTGGATGAACTTTCCACCACCTATACCAATATCGTGGATAACGTGTATGAATACGCTTTAGGCAGTCCCACCCAACAAATGGAAACTACCGCCGGAACGGTATTCGGGGCGTATAACGCCATCACGGGCTATTTTCAGAATGTTCGCAGTTTCGGTAATGACGAAGCGAAATTCAAATCTATCATGGACGGAACAGCCAAGCAAAGGGGACAAACCGCCTTTGACCTTTGCCGGGATTTTGCCAAAAACGGAGCGGATGCGCTAACCCTGAATTAATTAACCGGGGGAGCAATCCCCCTTTAATCTTCTTTCAAATGGAACTATTAATCATTCATCATCACCCTGCTGCCCTGAACGCCATTGTCCTGATTGGTACAGGCTTATTGGTTCGCTACCTCATCAACAGGCGCAGGTTTAACCGCCGTGGCATTGCGGGACTACAGCTTTTTTCATCCTATGAAAAATGGTGGCTGACCACCCGTATAGAAGCCCTGTTTAACCTTTTGGGTTTACTGGCCATTATAGGGGGTATCCTCCTGTTAATCTTTAAATAGTCAATTATGAAAACGAATTTTTTTGAAAATATAACCAGTCTGAATGCCCCCGGCATCTGGAAAATAGGCGTCCAAAATGATGCGAACGGGCATTTTGTAGTATCCGTACTGTACTCGCCCAACAATTCCAATGAACCCGCCCTGAAAACGATTGCGCCCCTGATATTCAAGGGGACGGTTGCCGAAATGGATGAGGGTTTTTTTGAAGCAATCGGACAGCCCGTACAGGCTACCGCAGGTTTATACAGCAATGTTGAAACGTACAACAGGAATTTGGATAGTGCCAAGAAGAAGTTGTCACAGGGGAACAAGTCCCGGCCTGTTCAAAAAACCGCCTCGGAAAACGGTGATGATATAGAAGTTGCCGAAACTAAGATATCGGCAGAGGAAAAAAAGAAAGTCTACACCGATGCAATACGCAAAGTGGTGGAACTGAACGATGCATGTAAGTACGAGGAAGCCTTAGCCATCCTGCCATTGGTAAGCGATTACCCTGAAAAGGAACAGGAACTGAACAAGCGCAAAGCCGACCTGACCCGCAAAAAAGAACAAATGGCGCAAGCCCTGCAATTATTTAATCAAGATTAACCATGTTACAGACCACGAAATTAGAACGGATTTTTATCCATAAGGAGAACGGGCAGGAAGTCCGCTTATCCGACCCCGGCGAAGCATTCAATCCCGATATGGTGCTCAATTTTTATGCGGGTACTTATCCAATACTCACCAACGCAAGGATAGTCGGACCGGAAATCAAAAACGATGAGATACAGTACCGATTTGAAAGCACAATGGGGACGAAAGGTTAATACAGACCGCTATGGAAAAGAGAGCAATTAAAAGAAAAGTAACCATCATAGAGTATAATAAACAATGGAAACTGCATCAGTTATTCGGAAATTTCGCCCAACAGCTAAACCGCTTGCCGGACGCAAGGGAAGTACAGCAAAACCCGTTACGAAGCGCACCGCAGGAACGCACCGTAATGGTTTTCTGAACCATGCTTTTCAGCCTTTTTGGGGTGTGGCGTTCCGGGACTGGAAATCTGCCGAACAGGAGTTCTTTGTTTCCGCTGAAAACCTGTGCGCTTTGTATCAATGGACAATGCCGGACGTTTCCGGCTTGTCCTTTCCCGAAAATATCAGGGAAGCCTATAAGATGATTACCGCACAGGAAACAACGGGGTTTAGTCTGGAAGTAAAGATTTGTCAGGATGAAAAACGCGCCTGCTGTATGACCACAGGTAAAACGTTCAATACGGATTACCACCTGTATTATATCCCTGTTCGGGCGGTTTGGAAAATGCGGGACAAAAAAGCGGAGCAATCCCTTTATAAACTGGTTATTTCGGTTTTTGGCTATTTCTATCAGGTGGCAGGCATCCCGTTTTTTACCGAGCCGGGAACGATTGACAGCACCTACGATACCATTAAAAACTGGTTGGATGAGGAAGCTGACGACGACGAGGAAACCGACAGAAACAACCAAAGGGTTGAATTGGAATTATTGAAAAAGGCAGGCGATACGCTGTTACCTGAAATCAAACGACCATTTGATTTGAAGCAACTGGAAAGCTGTCTGAAAATTTACAGAAAAGGTAAGCAGGCAGATACCAACATGATTGAAGCGGTAGCCGAGATCATCAAGCTGATTAAGGATTACCCTAAAAGAGCCATCCGTGAAACGATGTACTATGATAAGGAACTGGACGATGGGGAAACCATTTATTGGGAGCAGTATATCTCCTTTTACTGGAGCGGGGAGGATTGCCTGAATGATACCGTGTACAACATGATTAACGATGAATTTCAGCAAATGGGTTACCAGGAAGAACCCTTGAGCCTGCAATGGTTTGACCGGCCACAGGAAAAAGAAGAGCATGTATTTGATTACGAGCCGAGGCTGTTTTCGGTCATTAACCGATTATCTGAATTATTAAACGACTACGATTATGAAGAACTTAACAAATAGTTTTTGCAACGACTACCAAGCCATCAAAGCCCTGCTGATTTGCCAAAAACAAAGCCAAAGCGACGAGGGCGAACAGCACAGCATATACGTGGAAAGTTACGACATCGGCAAAAACGGCAACCCTATTAACGCCCACCCGTTAACTTATAGGGAAACCCTGCAATTGAGCTGTTTGTTTCAGGCTGCCGAAGAACTGAAAACGGGTTACCTGCGGAGCAGGGGCGTAATGCCGAACAAAGTATTATATGTTAATCCCCAATTATCCGGCTATGCGGTTTGGTACACACCATCGCAGGAAGTACCCCTGTTTTTTGCCGAAGCATTGGGCATTACTTCCGGCCGGGGAAATGTTCCGGCCATGATTTGGAAGGCAGGCCGGAACGAATTAATGGTTTATGCCTTAAAAGGAAACCGAAAGCCGGACAGCCGTACCAAGCTGTTCCATGCCCCTTTCTTTAACATTTACAATGATGGCAGGGTATGCATGGGAACGGTAAGGATCAATATCGCCGAATCCGCAAGACTGGAAGATTTTATGGGGCTATGGGAAAGCTACTTTTGGAACAGCTATTTCAGCCATTTAATGAATGAGTTTAATCCGGTAACTGAAAATATCGTTCAGTTATGGCAGACGCAGGTCAGCACCGATAACGCCTTTCCTGCCCGAGTATTAAAGCCAACCCATCTTACCCTTCAAAATTTACTGACATGAAAACGAAGAAAATAAAGGCTGTAAAGCCTAACGTGCATATCGTGGAAAAGGTATTGCTAAACCCTTATAACCCGGTCATGGTCAACCTGATCGGGGCGGGCGGTACAGGAAGCCAGTTTTTGACTGCATTGGGCAGGATGAACCATGCATTGATTGAACTGAACCATCCCGGTTTGATGGTGCGGGTTTTTGACGATGATAAGGTTGAACCCGCTAACCTCGGCAGGCAGCTGTTTACTACCGCTGAACTTGGCCTCCATAAGGCGGTAGCCTTAGTAAACCGCATCAACCTGTTCTTCGGCACGAACTGGAAAGCCATAACCGAACGGTATAACAGAGACACGCTATTGGCTGACCCCGATTTAGGGATGGCGGAATTTACCATATCCTGCGTCGACACCGTTTCCGCAAGATTTGAAATAGCGGAACTGCTGATGGAAATTACTAAAAAGATTTCCTACGCCCGGAGCAAACCCCTGTACTGGCTGGACTTCGGCAACAGCAAGGACAGCGGGCAGGTGGTATTAGCCACGCTGACATCCATAGACCAACCCCAAAGCAAAAAGTTTGAGGTCGTGGGCAGCCTGCCCCTGGTCACCGCCGAATTTGGAGAACTGTTAAAGCAATCGGAAACAACGGACGATACGCCAAGCTGTTCCTTAGCGGATGCCCTCGGCAGGCAGGACTTATTTATCAATTCCGCACTCGCCAATTTAGGGGCATCGCTTTTATGGCAGATGTTCCGGGAGGGTATGTTATTTAACAGGGGATTTTTCCTCAATCTGAAAGAGTTCAGGACGACCCCGATAAAAGTGAATGCGCTTGCCCGGGAAGCAGGGTTGTCAAAAACGCCCCGCCCGCAGGATAGCCCAATTAAATAAGCACAGTTATGACAGTAATAGATTTAGACGGCAATGAAATAATTGTAACGGATTTACCACTGGCAATGATGCAGGCAGATGATTACCGCCATTACAGGGTAAATGCGCCTTCGTCGTATCAGTTGCATTTATATAAATATTGGGAAGATTTTTATCAAAAACTCTTAATATTGGATGCCAAAATAAAAGCAAAAAAAGAACGGGAATGATACGGTTTACCAAAGGGAATATTCTGGAAAGCGGTGCGGAAGCATTGGTGAATACCGTCAACACAGTTGGCGTAATGGGTAAGGGAATTGCCCTCCAGTTTAAACAGGCATTTCCCGTCAACTATAAAGAATACCGTAACGCCTGTAAAAAAGGCGAACTGGTCACGGGTAAATTATTGGTTGTAAAAGACAGCAATCTGCTGACAGGCGAAAAGACCATCATCAACTTTCCTACAAAAAGGGACTGGAAAAGTCCTTCCAAGAATGAATATATTGCTTCGGGACTAATTGCCCTGCTTTCTTTCCTGAAAGAAAGTACCTTAAAAAGCATCGCCATCCCTGCATTAGGCTGTGGTAACGGCGGGCTGGACTGGAAAGTGATAAAACCTATGCTCACGGGAATGTTATCGGAATTGTCAATGGACATTATCGTTTACGAACCTGTGCAGGTTTAAAATGTCCCGCGGGCTCCGGCGCGCCGGAGCCCCGATTTTACGCCCCGTGTTTTCGCGTTATGTTAATTGCTCTGGTGAAAATACGGGGCGCTCCATGCTAAAAAATTTTTTTGCAATAGGTGTAAACATCCAAAACTTCAGCGTTTAAATTCTGGTACGGGTGCCCGGTCTTTTTAAATCCGATTTGTTCAAGCAGGATCCGCATACCCTCATTTTTAGTGGTGGCATAAAATCCTGCCTGAGGTTTGCTGTCCATTAAACGGCCTATTAGTTCACGGCTGATACCCCTGCGCCTGTAATCCTTATGGGTAACCGCATAACCGATCTCATGGTCGAAATCTCCGGCAAGGCGCGGAACTTTGGCTTTCAAAAATATGCCGGTGATATAACTTCGCTTCTGATTTTTGATAGAGGCTACGCCTGCGAGCTGTCCATCTGCGTGGGCAAATGCTAATAACGCCGCTGACGCGATGCGTTCGGGCAGGCCTTCCGCCTGAACCTGGTTGCCAGAAATGACCAAATCATGAAACTGCCTTAATTGTTCTTCCGAACAACTGGCGGGTTCAATTAAGGTAATGTGGTGTTCGCTCATGACTTATTAAATCGGATACAATTTAAGTGTATTAAATAAACCAATCGGAAATTCCTGGAAAGCGGCATAACATTTAGCTTTGTAAAAAAAAATCTGCCATGAAAATACAGGAAATGTTTGATGCGCTCGGCCTGACCATTGAAACGGTTAACCAGCTAATTGCTGACATGAAATTATATAACTTCCAGCATCCCGAAAAACCAATGAGTTTGATTAACCTTGACGCCGATATTGACACCGTTGCGATGAGCCAAATGCCGCTAATCGGCAGGGCTATAGCTAAAGAGAGAGGGAGGGAGTTTCTGGACGAGGAAAAGAAACAGCCCTTGCATTTTGATACCAATGCCATGCGGTATGGCTTCCTGGAAGTTGCAAAATATTATGATACGGAACATTTATTTCAGTAGATTGCGCGATCTACAGGTGGAAATCTCCCACCTATTGTGATAAGGTTTAGGTTGAAAAGTCCCGGCAGCGAGTGTTCGGGACTTTTCTTTTTAAGACTGTTGGTTCACATAATTCATGGATCCGTTGTCCCTTACTTTGTCCAATAATGTGATATGATGGTAAAGTAATTGTGCAAGTGGCACTTGCACAAATTCAGGGTAAACCCCGGCGAAGGCCGTTAGGCTCAGGATTTAGGGTGTGTATAAATCAGTTTGTGATAGTTTCCTTCTGTACCCTCGCTGGCCCTGAACAGGGCAGCCTTTTTAACGAAGCCCGAAGCCTGGTTTTGTGTTTCGATTTCTTTAAGTTTTATGGCCCGGTTTCGTGCAAAAATATAATTGACGATATAATCTTTCGAAAGGCTATGTATTTCGCGGGAAAATAAGCTATCGGCAGCGACATCGGCGCCCAGGCTTCCCAATACCCGGATCAGTTCAACAAGGTCTTTCTCCATATGATGGGCGACTTCTGCTATTGTCAAACCAATGAATTGCCGGCACAGGGCGCTTTCCTGCTTCATCGCCTTTTTTCCTACCGTCAATTCCTTAACAGTTGCGGATTGGGCATTGCTGCTGCTTGCAGTCGCCGTACTTTTTTGATTTTGTTTGCGCAACCGTAGCTTCAGAAAAGCTTCCTTGCAATATAGCTGGATTTTCATTTTCCGGATCTCCATAACCACTTCCAGTTCCACCTTTTCCATTTTGGCGTCCCAGCGCATGGATTCCAGTTCAGCAATGAGTTCATCAACTTTTGCTGTTGTATTGATCGGTAAATAAGATTTTATATTCACAGGCGGTATTGCTGAACTATGATCTCATAGTTACTTGATTTTTTCAAGAATTACAAATACAAAAGGTTAGTATCCTGGCGCGTATAATTCCCCATGGTTTCCGCTGTCAGCAAGTACGATTAGCTGGGGTGGCCTTGATCGTGTTTGCCTTTCTTTTTTGCCTGGCCACAAATAACTTTATTTATCCGAATTCTTGTCTGAGATACCTCTCATCAGGGCAATAACGGCGTCATAAGCTGTTTTATAGGAAATTGAACCCCCGTCCTTCATCGACAGCGCTAACCTGGAATATTCCTCATCTTCTGTTGCAGCCTCCAATATCCCGTAGACCTGGCGTAACGCGACATTATTACTTTTCAAAAGATCGCCGATGTCACGACCCATAATCCGTGCAGTTGTGACAACACGATCAAAATCGGGAGAGGTCATTAGGTCTTCATGAGCCTCATAAAGGTCCTCATACTTCATTTCGATATAGTTTGCCAATATAAATCCGAGATCTTTACCATCTCTGTTATCTTTTGACCCCCTGTCTTTCCATGCAAGCAATTTCATTATGCAAATGCCCGGGATGGATGCTATTTTGAAATCTATATTGCCCGAGAAGATATTAATTGCGGCATCGCTTATCTCCGCAAATCCCGCTACATTCATGGCTTTAATATTATCCGGCGGCCACGTGTATTGCCCTTCTTTGTCCTGGATATCTCCAAACGGAACAATGTCAATCTCGTAAGCGTTATCATACATTAGTTTATGAGCTGCTTTGGTCGGTGAGAATCTTCCTGAATTGATCAGTTTATTCATGATGCCCGTATAATTATCCCATTCGGGTACAAAAACGGCAAAGTCTACGTCTGCGGTTAATCGGCTGACGCCGAGATCATAAATGCCATCTATAATTATATCTCTTGCGGTGGCACCAATAAGGATAAAGTCGTAGGCTTGTTTGCCCAATATCTCTTTAAGGGATTTAATGATACGGAGGATATGCTGAGGGATCTTATCGCTCGATAAATTGTAAGTATTCATCATAAATTTTTTGAGCGGTTTCCTGGTTCCTGCTGTCCCCGGTCGCCATTAGTTCCGCATAAACGATCAGTGGAGGTACCAGGTTTGGCTCCACCCGAAACAGCGGGTGATCCTTGTCCCAGAAGTAACCGAAGACTTCCAGATCTGGGTTATCATCAGTCGGAATCAGCCCCATCTTTTTCATCCAGCTTTTTTCATCAGCAGGAACGTACATAGTCAGTAATTGAGGTACGAGATATTTGGTATAGAGCGCTGCTGCTGCTTCGCCACCCCAATTGCCACCCCAGTCAGCAATTGGCTGATCAGCGAAATTACGGATCAGGTCTTTTTTCATGGTTTGATATACGCCGATCAAAAGCTTTGGGCGTAAGATCTCCTGGTAACCGTTGACCCAGCGCTGTAAGAGTTCCCGTTTTTTCAATAGCCGCTTACTGTCGTCGTAATCTTCGAACAAGTAACCGTTTTTCAGCATTTCTTTGAATAGGATCGTGATCGATGCCGGCGATATAGTTACTATTTTTGCGATTTCCCGATAAGGAAAATTTATAGCTTCCTCATCCTGCAACAGCGCGAACAATAATTTTAGCCCTGATTCGCCAAACAATCTGCTTTTTGCGGTTACTGATCCGGCTTGGGGTTTGTGCCCGGTATGTTGCAGGTAGATCGTTTGCTCATTAATATAAACATTCCCTAAAGAGTCCAGATAATTTATATTCATGTCCACCAGCTTCTGAGCGATCTTTGAATAGATTACCGGGCTGATCACTAAAGTAGGGAGCTTAGCCTGTTTTAAAGCATCAGCGGCATCCCGTTGGATATAATTCAATTGCAGATGGCTGATCTGGTTAGCATAGTAAACATTGAATTTTAATTCAACCTTATTTACTTCAAATGACAACAGCGTGCTTTGCCCTAAATGCAAACTCCCGATATGTACCTGCATGCTTTTATAAGCGTCTTTAAAAACCGGCGGCAGAAGTTCGAATCCTTTTTTTAAGACAACTGGCAAGTGCATGTTTATATTTTTTACTTGTTTACTTTTAGTAAACACTCAAACTTAGTAAACAAAGTTCAATTTTAAAAGTATTTACTGATTTTTTATAGCGTGATAGGCTGCAGGACCCGGTCTTTCATGTTTTGGGATAAGTTAATTATGCAGCAAACATCCCAAACCCGGTGCCATAATGGCTTATCAGGTAAAGGAAATTCCTTTAGAGAAGCGCAGGAACAAACTGATCCGCTATGCTTTTTGGGCACCGCTGGGGCCAGAAGGATTCTTTATGCAATAATGATTTTATTCAGGCGGCTTTAATTTCACGGCCCACCTTAACTCGTTTCGGCTTAATTTCTCCGCTTAAAACCTTGTTGATATCCTCCGAGCTGTAATAAAGGATGCCACCGATCTTGGTAAACGGTATGGTGCCGTTATCCCTTAATGTTTGCAGGGTATTGTCTGATATTTTTAAAAGGTTCTTTACCTGGTAGGTTTTTAACCATTTTTTAGGTTCTTCGATAGTTTGGCTCAATAAGCCCCTGATCTGGTTAAGGAGGCTTTTTCCAAACTCCTGTAAGTCTTCCTTAGTTATTATTTCTGCTGCCATAACTTTAATTTTATTAATTGTATCGTATTAAAACGTTAGCAGATACAAATTTGGCTCAAGCAACAGCAAGTTACATCCGAGTTTATCCGACTCGGATGTAACTTTTTTTCAATCAGTCCAATCCTTCACTAAAAAATGCTGATGGTGTTACTCCTAATGCCTTAATGATCTTTAACAGATTTTTGTAATTGACATTCCCGCCAAGTTCCGCACGTCGCAGCAATATTCTTCCGATATTATGTTGGTAGGCGAACTTCTCATAATGATGGTGGCCGGCTTTGATCCGCAAAGTTTTTATCCGGTTCCCTAATTTTCTCAGTGCATCAGCCTCCGGGTCAATGCCTTCAATTTTATTTAGCTGGTTTGAAATCATGGCGGCAAAATAATTAACTGCAGGAATATCCGGTACCGCTTAAAAACGGTTTCTTTTATGAACAACAAGGGCAGGTCAGGGCAGTTTATGATATGCTTTGAAAAGCCGGAGTGTATCAATGCCATTAATGATACAATATTTGCGGGGCCGGTTGATCTGGTTGGCAAAGGCATCCATCGTTTTAATGACAGATGAAGCGATATCGTGGCAATGTTGCAAAATAAAAATATCGGCCGGTTCGTCGAAAAGCCTCGCGATCTGATCGCCGTTCTTACCGAGGTCTTTCACTTGCATTTTGTGAAATTTTGAAGGTCCTTTAAGTACAAAAGCTGCTCTCAACTGCTGGCCGTCTACATGTAGATGAGTTGTAAACAGGTCGGATTGCTCGCCGCCCCAATCTTTATCAACACCCGACTCGGCGATGATCTCGGCAAGGTATTGTTTGATTTTTTTCTCCGGAATTGTCTTGTTTATATTGATATCCAGTGAAGGGTCTTTGTGGCTGATTCGTTTAATTTCCCGAAATTCGTCGATAGCGTGAATATTTAGTTCCGCCCGCTTAGGTTCATAAAGCAGCATTTCGTCATCATGAACTACACGGTCACCGATCAGTAACGCCCGTACGGTGATTGCCTTTCCGTTGATCTCCTGCACGTGCCCGAAAAGAAACTTTCTTTTGATGCGCGACAATTGATCGACGGAAGATGTCGTATACAGGTGTTCGGCATTCAGTTGCCCTTCAATGATGACGTTC
This sequence comes from Mucilaginibacter ginsenosidivorans, assembly GCF_007971025.1. Classification (NCBI taxonomy): domain Bacteria; kingdom Pseudomonadati; phylum Bacteroidota; class Sphingobacteriia; order Sphingobacteriales; family Sphingobacteriaceae; genus Mucilaginibacter; species Mucilaginibacter ginsenosidivorans. The sequence continues at coordinate 1,586,401 of NZ_CP042436.1, forward strand.
TCAAATTCTTCAAAATTTATTCTGAAACTGAAATAGCTGGGCACCTTGTTATAGTAATTCAGTTGTTCCCATGCTTTGCCGGCTCCCTGAAAAGCGATCGTTGTTTCAACCCAAAACATAGTCCCGGGCTTGATTGGGGTTTCGCCCACTAAAAGTGTTTGCAGCGGCTGCACATTATGCTTCACCAGGTATTCCACTATGCTTTGATTATACGCACGGTTCGCTTCATGTTTTCTGAGGATATCCGGATAATGCGACGCGTTTAGCAGATTTTTCTTTAACGTTTCGGCGATGCTGCCCGTCATTGTTTGCAGAATAAGCTGATGATGGGAAAAGTAGGTTAAAAATGAAAATGGCGGGTTCAAGGTGGTTAGCGGAGTGTTAATGTGAGGTTTTACAAATGGTTAACAATGTAAATATAAAGCTTTCTTATTTTGAAGCGTGGACAAACAGTGCTGTTTGTCGGGTTGAAAAATCAGCAGGCACATAGCCCGGATGAAATCGGTGAAAAATATCAGCTTACCCGCGAACGCGTAAGGCAAATTAAAGACAAGGCATTGGAAAGGCTGCGTCACAGTACCCATTCAAGAACACTGAAAACTTATCTTGGCAATTAACAAGTGGAAGGTGCCGCACAAAAGAGGAGAAAAGGCAACACATCCATACAGCTTATCATATAAGTCATTTTGAATTGTGCACGCAGTGCGTGCACAATTCAAGATATCGGAAAACCCGAATTATGTACGCGGTGCGTACACAATTCGGACCACACAATGAAAACGAACAATACCTTTCAATTGTGCAGACGCTGTCTGCACAATTGAAATTGAGGCATGACTTTGGACATTGTGAACGCTGTGCGTTCACAATGTGATAATTGTTATCAGATAGAAGTAGGGGAAAATGGATCGACATTTTAATGGCCGTTATAATTTTGGCATCACAATCTGTGATGTCAAAATCCAATAAATATTGGTGTAAATGAATTGTGCACACGCTGTGTGCTTAATTCATTTATTCATTTTCCTTATCCTTTTGTTTAAGGATCTCGTTGTGAATCTCCCTGGACAATTGCTCTGCAGTAGGTAGGTAAAGCTGATACTTGCTTGCAAAAACATTGCTGTTTTCCGGCAGCGTAAACTTTACAACTGTATCGTTTTTTTCCAGGCAGAGCAAAATGCCGACAGTTGGATTTTCATGGGCCATGCGTTCTATGCGGTCATAGTAGTTTACATACATCTGTAATTGGCCAAGATCCTGATGCGTGATCTTATGCGTTTTCAGCTCGATGATAACAAAGCATTGGAGCAAACGATTGTAGAATACCAGGTCGACAAAAAAGTCATCGCCATCGAGATGGATTCGCCTCTGCCGCGCCACAAAGGAAAATCCATTACCCAACTCCAGCATGAATTCCTGTAGATGGGTAATCAGCGCAGATTCCAGGTCTTTTTCAAAATAAGAAGCTTCTTGCTTTAATCCTAAAAATTCAAGTATAAGGGGATCTTTTACAATGTCTTTAGGCTCTGTTGGATGATTTTCATTTCTGGCTACTGAGAGTATTTTGTCTTTATCGGTACTCAACAATAATCTTTCATACAGTTGGCTGGCAACCTGGCGATCCATTTGCCTGGAAGTCCAATTATTTTTAACGGCTTCTTCTAAATAAAACTCTAATTTCTCCTGACTATTTAAACTTAAAAGCGACTTATAATGTGTCCAACTCAATTGCGTCCGCAGTGCGGACGTAATTGGGAAGGTTCTGTAAAATTGTCTGAACCATTCTAAATTTCGTCTTGAGAACCCACTTCCATATTGCGGCTGAAGCTTATCAGATAAAAACTTCAATAGCTGAGAACCATATTTCGCCCGTTCTTCACCGGCTTGATCTTCTTCAAAGATTCTTTTACCGATCTGCCAATACATCAAAACACGTTCATGGTCTACCGCACGTATTGCTGATTCCCTCGCCTTAATGATAATCGATTGAATATCTGTAACAATTGATTTTTCTAAATTCATACGATTTCCTCCTCCATAATTTCAAATGAATTGTTTTCTTCCTGAAGCTTCAATCGGGTCTTTAGCGCATGCATATCTCGATTAACCTTTTTGTCCTTCATCTTCGCATAGATCTGGGTAGTTGTCAATTTGGTATGCCCGAGCATTTTACTGACTGTTTCCAATGGAACATCGTTCTCCAGGGTAACGGTAGTGGCAAAGGTGTGCCGGGCAATGTGCGTGGTTAAAACTTTGGTAATAGAGGCAAGGTCACCGATCTCCTTCAAATAGGCGTTCATCTTTTGGTTGCTTTTAACCGGAAACAATTTGTTCAGTACCGTTCTGCAATCATGGTCTTTATATTTCTCAATAAGCTCCATGGCCTGGGGGATGAGTGGGACATTGGCTGTCACATACGTTTTTGTCCGCTGTGTTTTTATCCACGCCACCTGGTCCTTTCCAATATGGATATGCTGGGGCGTTAGCTTTTCAATATCCACAAAAGCATAACCTGTATAGCAGCAAAATAAAAAGGTATCCCTGACTTCTTCCAGCCGTTTAATGGTAAATGGATGATTGGCGAGTTGATGGATCTCTTCCCATTCCAATTCTTCACGATGAACTTTTTTATATGTACACTTGAACAAGTTAAACGGGTTCGTCCTGATCCACCCATGATTAAAGGCCAGGTTAACAATCTTCTTCAAGTTCTTTATGTACCGCATGGCGGTATTGTGCTCAATGCCATCCTCGGTTTTTAGATACATTTCAAATCCGGTTACAAAAGCGTAATCGATAGATTCCAGGTAGATGTCCGGCTTTTTAAATCTGTGCTGGATATAATCCGCCGTTTTAGATCGGACAGTGTTATACTTGGTCAGCGTAGCCTTTACGAAATCCTTACCGACCAGTTCCTCCACGTTTTTGTTATGCTCATCGAATACTTCCAGCAACATCCGCTGAGGAACTTCTTCACCGGCATATCGTTGTTTGATCTTTTCGGCGGTAATAAAATCCTCCGTTTGCTTAAGATCCATAAAGGCCGCGTGGATGTCGTTGTTGACCGTGATAATTTCTTTGTTGATATCCTTTACTTCCTGCCCCGGACCTTTTATGAATCCGGCCTCCGGATCCCATTTGCTCGGGTCAACTTTCCGTCCGATGGAAATTTCCGCCCTTTTACCTAAATAGGTAATTCGCGCGTATAACGGAACATTACCTTTTGCATCTGATTTTCTTTTGTCAGCCCAGATGAGAACTGAGAACCTTTGTGTGCTTTTCATACCACATTTGATTTTAAATTGTTTAACTACATTAATTTTGAGTTCAAATGAGCCTTTTTAAGGTCATTTTTATCATATTAAGTACTTTAAAATCAACTGTTTACCACGTAATTCGGTGACCAAAATCCGATCCGCCAAACAGGTCACCGAAATGGTCACTTTTTGGCGGAAAATTTACCCCGGTCCCGCTGGGACCCGAACCCTCAGACCCTAATCAATGAGGTCTTTTGAGACGGTCTGATATCGTCCGAATTTGACGGTTCCAATAAGCCAGAATCCTGAGTAGTTTTGAGGCGTTTTCAGCTCAAAATTTATGATACTAACTAATTGAATGTCATTTAGTTAACCGTTAATTTGGACTAATTTAGGGTTTAGAAACAGGCCACCGAATAGGCCACCTGGGTGAATCATAAAACCTGAGTAGTTATGCGATTTTTTGAGCAAAAAAAAACGCTTAAACCAGATGATTTAAGCGTTTTACGAAGCCTTGCGGCTCTTTTAGCGGAATGGACGGGACCGAAGTTTCGTCCGTATATGCCTTACCTATAAGTAGTTAAAGTCAAATATTATCAGAGTTACCCGAAATGGCACCCTTGCTATTTGTTTCTATTTAATCAGATTTTGTGGAAAGAACTCTCGGAACAAATTTAATGAATCAATGTCAATTCCCAAAATTTGGTATTGTTTCAGTGAGTTCTCCAATTAAATATTAAATTACCTTAAATATTTTATCGAATGTTAATCGGATATTTAGCAGACTTTTACTTTTCAGGTCGATAAATAACATTTTTCGTATTTCTGCCTGTATGACTGATCTGCGGTGATATTTTCTTGTCGACCAATTGCTGAAACTCGGTCGTCCAGATTAAGTATTTTGACTTCCGTATTTCCAATACCTTATACCCGTCAAAAAAATGGCAGAAGCACAATATAAAATATATCCCTTTGGCGGTTCCCCGTTTCCTTTGCGCTGGCCCTATTTCAAGGAAAGACTGAGAACCCTTCCGGATCTTCCGGACGAATTGAAGGCGGATGGCGAAGCCGCGCTTTCCTTTCTAGAAAAGGAATTGGGTAAGGGCTTTTTCGATACTTGCGGGAGGAACCATCCGGTCCTCCATAAATTAATGATGGCAGGCGGAGAAGGGCAGCTTAAAGAATTCATCCATTGGATTAGGGTGTTGCGACAATTAAAAGCAGCAGCGAGTAATTACCCGCACCTGCTGCAAAAGTTGCATTCGAGGACCAAAGTAGCTACAGAGGCCATTCCGTTTTTGGAGATCGGTGCCCGGCACCTAGCCCTGGGTTTTGACATTTATTTCCCGGAGGAAAAAGAGGGGCAAAAGAACTCCGACCTGGAACTGATTTGTCCCGGCACGGGCGAAAAGGTGTTTATTGAAGTCTCTCGGATCAGCGAGGGCCGCCTCCGGGAAAAACAGGACCGGCTCTATTACAGCTTGCTAAACCTGTGCTTTAGGGACGGTTATAGCCTGCCCGTTGCCGGAAAGTTGTATAAATTGGTGCCGGATGACCATTTAACGCAATTATTTGACCTGATAAAAGCACTGAAAGATGAGGCCGCGACACAAAGAAAAGTAGCTGCGTACCGTGATCAATACCTCGCTATCGCTTTTGCACATTCTGATTGCCTCGATGAACTTGACCGTTGGAGCACTGAACTTCAGCTCGCCCGCCGGTTCGATGGTTTCGATGTGGAATATGATTATACAATGAAGATAATTAAAAACAGCCGACTCAGAAGAGAAGTTAAACAGATCCCAGAAAGTCAGCCCGGCCTCATTTATTGTCCCGTACATATCCTCTATATGCTGACGATGAATGTGCCGGAAACCGTCGCTGCTCTTGCTATAGAGTTGGGGCGCTATAAAAATATCTTTGGCGTCGTCTTTTACGGGGAAGTGATGCCGCCGCTGGACGAACCTTTTTTGGTCGACGACCCGCTTTTTAACTACGCGATGCGCAGGAACGAAGCCCACGTCGGACGCTATACCTTGTTGGTTAAAAACCCATCATTCGACCTTCCGCTGTCAACTGCCGTCAGGACCGCGCTGGCGGATGCTGCCATTTAAATTTTAACAGAACCAATGAGAGGACAACCTATCGTAGCCATACAACGGGAAGCCGGAAAGCTCATAACGATCGGACAGGTGACGCAAACCGGCCTTAAATGTGACTGCATTTGTTATGACTGTCAGGAAGCTTTAACGGCGGTATTGAACACCCCTTATCAAAAGCATTTCCGGCACAACCACAACTTAAATTGTAATCCCACGCCGGAGAGCCAGCTGCATTTGATGGCCAAGGTCATTATTGAACAAAATAACAGGTTATTCATGCCTGGTAAGGGGATGGTGGCTTATACGGACCCGATGGTCGAAATCCGCTGCAACGACCTAGTGCCAGATGCGACCATTACAGTGGACGGTCAGCCGGTCTATGTCGAGATTATCGTGACTAACCCGCTCAGTGCCAAAAAAATTCAGCAGTATAAGACGAAGCAAGCCAGTGTGCTGGTTATCCATTTGGGGGAAGAGGACAGGGAAATGGAAGAGGATCTCTTAACCTACCTGGTGCTGGAGGATGCTAATGTGCGGTACATGCTGACTTACACAGAGGAGGAAGTAAAAATACCCGCTAACGAAAGTATTCAGTGGTGGGGCGCTGCGATCGTTGTGGCAAGTGCTGCTATGATTCTTTGGAAAAAATATGGCCGTCCGTTTGCAACGCAAAGGAATCGACGAAGGCGTTAATGTGATAATTCTCGGAATGAAATTTAATGAGTAGTTTGATGGAAGGTTACACATTTTTACATCAGTCCCGATCGAACATGAGTTGTGCCCGATACTCATAGTCGGCGTCACGTTTATACGCACTAATCTGTCCTAAAACAAACGTTTTGTGTGCGGCATATTTATAAGCCCCACGCCTAATTTCATTCAGGCATTCAAGCACCGCCTCCCATTCAGCAGCCCGCAGAGCGCCAACATTTACGTTGGCAGGTCCAAAGTAATTTGTTTCCGCCAGCTTGATTTCAGTAAAGACGTCGTAGTCATCTGAAAGAGAAAGAAACAACCTGATAAAATCTTTTCGTAGATTTTTGAAAACGGCAATGACAATTTCCATGATCATGGAAACCTTGCCGGAGTCCTTATGATATTTCTTTAATAACTCCTTCAAAAATGCGATTGCTCTATTTTTATTCGTCTCATCAAGGCGTTCAAAAAAGGCATTATAAATATTATCTTCTGTTATCAAACCTCTCGGTTCGATAACAAGAAATATCTCTTCAAGCAATTTTTCTGCGTACTTAAACTTCCAGATCAGGTTCAGATGGGAATATTCCCGGCTACTGATAAAAGACTTTCCTTTGCAAATGGATTCGATAAAAACCAATAGGAATTTCGGACTCTTTTCGATCAAAAGGTATAATGCTTCACAGCTGAAATCGAAGTGGTCCTGCATGGACTCTTGCAGCAAATAGGCCTCCTGCAACAGCGGCATATCTTTCTTAAAGTCATTTATATACTTTAGAAAGAAACGGTGATCAATGCGCCATTTTTTCCCATTGTCCCTGATTTTACTGTTAACTATAGTCAGGATTTTTACGATCGCCCGTTTATCGATGGCGCGAAACCTATCCAGGCAGTCCCAATCCACAGAGAAGTATCCCTCCTGGTTGGCCGCGATAAATTTCAGGAACAATGTAAACAATTTTTTATCTACCAGGTGGAACGGTGCGAATTCAAAATAACAAAGTACCCAATAATTTGACTTTGGGTAGTCGTTCCCGGTTAGGAGTTTGTAAAAACTTTTAAGGCTACGCTGAGGCATCTTTTCCATAACCATCTTAATTGCCCTCCAGGGAATCATCAATGACTCATTGCCTGACTCAATCAAATATTTTAACAGTTTAAGTCCCAGAACCGGGTTCAATCTGGAATTTTCCTCCAGTGCCATATCGACGGTTTGTGTGAGTTGATTGTTCTTGTTTTTTGCAGCCCAGGTGTTCAGAAAAACAAAGCGGCTGTAAAAGCCCTTGAATTCGCGCATATTCTTAAATATTAGAGCTTTTCGGATCTCCGCCTCCTTTAGCCGATTATATTCGTCATGGTCGTCGAATTCAAAATCTCGCTTATCCCTCAACCTGTCGAAGCTTAGAACCTTGTATTCTTCATAGGTCCGATTTGTAAAGACCGATTTTAACATACTTAGCTCATTAGAGTGCACCCCAAGCCTGTTGAACCACCATTCCACGTGGTGAATGATGTAACAATCAACGAAGTTTTTCTTATCGAATCTTTTGAATACTTGGAGCAGAAAAGGCAAGTCATGTCCGATATGCTCTTTGACCCAATCAGGGGAACGTTGGGAATATTCATAGATGAACTGTTGGGTTTCCAACGGATACCTCATTTGGAACTTGATAAGTTGACGCCATATCTTTGTCCTGAACCTTTTGATATCAGTGTTTAGGGGAAGCTGATATTCATACCAGGAAATGGTGTTTTTCTTTCTTGATGCAGTGTGAACGCGATAAACGGATTTAAGAAATTTACGGCTTAGAATATAAAACGCCTGACGATATAATGCATCATCGAAATTTTCGGTCAGCAATTCAAACAATTGCTTTTGCCTGGTAAAATGCGACAATTGGTCCTCAAAGCTGAAGGCGATTTTTTCATTTACCGATTTGATAAGCTTGGTAAAGAATTGTGGCTTTTTACGGATATATTCAAAGCTCAACTCCAGAGAATCCTTGAAAACGGAGAAGTGATATGCAAAGAAACTGTCCAATAGGTCGAGGTAGGCTTCATGAGCAAGGAGGTCCCTTTGTGACGTTTTAGGATCGTAGATGAATGGCTCTTCGGTTGCAGGCAGCTGCCGGATGCGTTCCCAGAGATATGCAAAAACATCCTGGTAACGGTAGAACCAGAAAGTTTGAAGAAATTTCAAGGCGAGGTACTCGTCTTCCTTTATTTTGGTCCAGTAGACATCGAGGGACGGCGTTATTTTTTCTATTACCTGGTTATAACCGAATATAGTATTAGCCGGGATGACTGAATCTTTGACCCTGTTTGAATAGTTGTTAAAGAAGTTTTCAAGGATGATTTCGAACTTTATCAATTGATCCTTGAGGAATACTTTAAAAAAGAAATAGGTCGCCAAAACCTGGTCGCCAATTTTAATAATCGATAAATCGAGGTTCGTTTCGATCAGTTCCAGCCGCTCGAGTTGTTCGACAGCTTGGTTGAATTCGTAGGTCGTGATGTCGGCCAGATCAAGTAGTTTTTGCAGAAAGATCGTATTTGTACGATCGATAGCAAAGAAAAATGCGATCAGCCCGACGGTTTTCATGAGGACACGGTCCTTGAACAGGCGATGGTCAGGAATTGCATTTTGGAAATATTCGTCATAGATGGCGGAGGCGTCATACAGCTTGAGCAGATTATTGGTTTTCAATGCTACCTTCGCCGCCATGATCGCCAGCCTCGGATTTCCCTCGGCGATCTCTAGAATCTGCCTAATGAACCTTTTGTCCTTGATATTAAAATCCCTGCCTGTAATGATCTCAGTAATTTGTTCGTCGGAAAGCTTGGGAACATTTAATTCTGCGGGAGCGAGGTCCCGGCATTGATGAACAATATCGTCAAAGGCGTAGTCCCTTACGGTGAGTATAATTTTCAGGGTACCTTTGCGCTGCTCGCGTAGTATCCCCAAAATGGAGTTCAGGTTCTCATACTGCCGGTTGGCATCGTCGATGAAAATAAGATAGTTATTTTCATCATTAACATAAGTACGCAGGTCTTCGTTGATCGCCGCATTCTTATTTGAAATACAATAAACTGTGTAGTCTGGCGACCCGGCCAAAAAGGTATCTATCGAGGCGAGCACTAATTTAGATTTACCGGTGCCTGGTGCACCCCTCACAATGGTGATCTGGTTCTCATTGAGTAGGTTGATCAGCTCTGTTTGCTCTGCTTCACGGGCAATAAATTGATTACTCAGCACGGTGGCAATCCCGGACGACTCATACTCCGAAATGAATTGTGCCACAGGCAAAATTTGTGCGGTATCGATATTTACCGCTAAAAATGCTTTTGCTGCATAGGCGGCTCTGGTGAGCAGCAGCAGCGCCAACTGGTCAATACCTATCAGGTCGAGCGCAATACGTTTGCTTTTGCAAATTTCGGACAAGCTGTCCGACTCTTCGGTAGTTAGTGTGGTGTTATAACAGTAGATTATCTTCTCAATTTTGCTGACCGGAATCTTTGTTATGTTTTCATCCAGGCATCGCAAAATATCATCTTGTAGTTTTTTTAAAAAACTATTCGGATTATCATCTTTATGCTTCGTAGTATATTCGACAAACGTGTACCTGCCGATTGGTGAAAGAAAATAGCTGTCAGGCGTTCCCTTCGTTGTTTTTTGTTTTCCTTTCTGACTTCCGGTTCGGTGGATAGTTGAAAAATTCCGCTCCGTGCTGAATAACACCGCGTCACACACATTTTGAAAAACAGCATCATTTACCCGTATCAGTTTTTGTTCAATTTCCTGGAGTTTGCTCATTAGTTTTTATCTAATATGGAAAAGTCGTTAAGGCGCAGGCTAACATAAGCTCAATCTGTAAAATTAACAGAAATTAAAGGGTTGAAGAGCTGCTTAAGAAATACAATTTAAGGATATAATTTTAGTAGACATCACGAGATGTCTATATTTAATCGAAATTTCAGAAACTTAAGCATAGCAATCTCATAGTATTTAGACCCTTATCATTTTATCTTCCCCTCTATGCAAATTATAATAGTAATGCCATGTTATAATGAAGAAGACAATCTTGTTAAAGCCTGTCAATCATTTGGATTTGGTATATCAGGCCAATCAACTCTCCATGATGTAATATTGATAATAGTTGATAACAATTCAACTGATTCAACAATGAAAGTCGCGAATGATATTAAAGAAAAGTCTTCGGATGGTAGTGTCTATGTGGTATTTGAAGGCGAACAAGGTTATGTTCCGGCTCGCCATCGGGGGAATCTTTTAGCGGTTACTATCGCTGAAAAACTTAACTTAAAAATCGAAGATGTCCTCATTCTTCAGGCTGACGCTGATACAATCTATAGTAATGGCTATGTTGATTTTATAAAGGCTGCAGCCCTTCAATATGGGCACAATTTTTTATTCGAAGCGTGCGTCAGCTATCCGCCGGATTTTTTGTCAGATTATGCCTCTTATTTTAATTTATGCAGTATTAGCGATGCTAAATATCAAAATCTTTTCGATTCAATAAATCATGACTATATCGTTGACGATAAGGTATCGGGTTATTGGTTAAGTGATTACATTAAATGGGGTCAGCATCAAAGAGAGTTTAATGCGAAAGGGCAAGAGATTTTTGCAGAAACAACAAGACTGTTTATCCGGGCGCAGGCAAAGGGTGCAAAAAGGATATGGGTTGATTCGGCTATTGCGTATCATTCTGGTCGTAAAATTTTAAAAGATTATTTATTCCATTTTGTAACAGCCGGATTTCCAAGAGAGCTTGACTGGAATGCGGACTGGAAATTGCAAAATGAGGGCAGAGATGTTATCATTGAACCACAAATACCCTTAAATACTGAAATTGAAAGTGCTGTTCTTAATTATCGTAATCTCCATATGATAGCCATATTTTACCTTTTGCCTTTTCACATTGAACAAACACTTGGAATTGATACTGATCATAGGTATCCAGAATTCAGGGAATTTGCGCAAGGACTTTTACCAAAAAGAAACGTAGATGATTTATTAAGTTCTCCTGGGATATTTCTGATGGACGTTTTTGAAGTCATTAATTCTCAAGGGGGGGAAATATTGGGTGAAGCAGATAAGATTGATTTTGAGAAATTTTGTTAATAAAGAACATTAATTCATAGTTTTAACATATGGGCTTTTTACCTTTGTCAGTTTATACTTTTTATTTCAAGAACAATATTATTATCTTTAAAAAATTTAACAATAAATTGCGACCATGAAACATAACACTACAGCCACTTCTCAGTCGTCTATCGTTAGCGCACCAGAGCTATTACCGAAATTACAACAAAATACTTCTGAGCACCCAGCGTTAAGCCGAATGCGCGCTAAAATGATGCAGGCTTCAGGCGTTCAGGCAATAACAGCATACGATAGGATGCACCACCGTCATAATCGTTCATAGACCAGTCTCCGAAGAGAATGTAGATACCAATCCATTTTCTTTTAATTATAAATTAACGACCTAATCTTATGCCTGAGTTACCGAACAACCCTACAGCACGTTGCTTCTTACTCAAGGTTGCTTCTCGTTGTAATATAAATTGCGACTACTGTTATATGTATAACCACCTGGACCAAGGGTGGAAATCACAGCCAAAATTGATGTCTGATAAGATTCTTCAGGCCGTTGCAGAAAGAATTAGAGACTACACAATTGAACAACAATTAGACCGGATAGCAATAGTTTATCATGGCGGTGAACCTTTGTTGATGGCGACGGAAAAACTGATCAATCATGCAGAACTACTAAAGAGTTTTCTGCCGGGAGTAGTTGTTGAATTTTCTTTACAAACCAATGGTGTCTTGCTAAAGGAAGATGATTTAATCCATTTTCAAAAATCAGGTATCCAAGTATCCCTAAGTTTGGATGGTCCCGCATCTGCAAATAATCGCCACCGGCTCGACCATAAAGGAAAGTCAAGCTATAGCGCCACCGAAAAAGCCTTGTCGCTACTGGAGAATTACCCAGAGGTTTTCTCAGGGGTAATTGCCGTTATAGACGCCGATAACTCACCCCTGGATCTTCTTAAATATTTTGCCGAACGGGATATTCCTCAATTAGACTTTTTGTTGCCAGATGCCAATTACTTGACCTTGCCACCAGGAAGATCCAAAGATCCAGAACGTTACCTCAGATGGTTAATAGAGTGTTTTGATATTTGGTTTGATAATTATTCCAACTTAAAAATAAGAACTTTTGATTCCATATTGGCTTCGCTAATGGGAGTGCCAAGTGAAACAGATGGATTTGGGTTTGGAGACGTTAGTTTAATTACCATCGAAACCGATGGCTGCTATCATGATCTTGACGTTTTAAAAATTACTGGCCAGGGTACTAATTTATCTAACGGAGATGTGCACTCCACTTCTATTTTCCAAGCCTTACAATCTGAACAGGTTAACAAACACAGGGTTTTGCTTACAAAGGAAGGATTAAGTGAGCAATGTCAAAATTGTCCGGTTGTAGACGTTTGTGGTGGTGGGGCTGTAGCTCACCGTTATGGTAAGGACGGCTTTTTAAACCCAAGTATTTATTGTATGGAATTAAAAGGTCTAATTGAACATGCAAATAAACGCGTAAATGAACAACTGCAGATCGAGTTTGAACGCCGAGAAGTAGGGTTAAAGGAGTTTGATACCGACCTTATAAATGAATATGAAACTCAGCCAGGAATTACTGGTGCATTCAGAACAATATTAGGATCATTTGAACAAAGCCAGACTGAAAAGTTCAAAAGTGTAATTGATCATATTTATAAAAATTCTTTGGCGTCTGCTATAAACCAGCTATATGATTTGTCCGACAAGGATTTTCAGTCTTTAGCTATTCAGCCTTCGATTGTAGCCTGGACAGAAGTTATGCAAAAACATATGGCAGGCATAACGGTGCACGATATCGACAGAAAAATCATAGCTCCGGAGCCCGAATATGTTTTACAAATTTTAGCGTTAAGTGAAACCCGATCCCCTTGGCCTTCTGTACAGCGGGAAGATCGTTGGTTACGTTTGCCTTTCGCTGACAAAATATATTTTGAGCCGGCAACAATTGCGGCAAACGGAAAACCAATTTTGGATGAAGCATTGAATCTGATTAATTCATGGAAACCAGAGTTGATTGGAGAAATGCAATTGTTCTCACCTGAAATACAATTTATACGTGACCCAAGTGCTCATCCAGATAAAGTGGTATCGTTTAGCGATAATAGCGTCCCTGGTGCTCTTTATGTCCAAGTCATGCGTGGAAATGAATTTATCGATCCAAGTGATTTAGCGGATTCAATTATTCATGAGCACCGTCATCAAAAATTATATATGCTGCAGCGAGTGTGTCCTATTGTACACGCCGATTACCCCTTAGTGGCTTCACCATGGAGGGAAGAATTGCGGCCGCCTACTGGTCTATTTCACGCACTATTTGTTTTTGTTGAACTTTTGGATTTTTGGACATTCCTTAAATTAAATGCTGATTCAATCTTAAAAGAAAAAGCAGATAAGGAAAGCCTTAGAATTAGCGAACAGTTAAGCAAAGGGTTTGCTGTTGTTGAATCCTGTGATCTTACCGAAGGAGGCCGTATCATTTTGACTTTATTAAATACCCGATTTAAGGCATTAATCAATGAAAATTACACTGCCTTTACGTCAGCTCCCTGTTAGTTCGATAGATCGGCATCAATTGCTTTCGGATTATTTTTCCGGAATGGAAATTGGCATTGAATTGCGTCATGATGTGGTTGAAATTTCAATTGATTGGCCGGCAATCGAATCTTTTTATATTGATCCCGATTTATTAGAAGGATTAAAATGGTGGCAAGAAGGTTGCAAAGTTCGGGATATTCCCTTTGCGGTGCGTCAAAATCCAAACTACCAATTATCTTTAAATGATAACTGGACATTATTTGCATGGAGTAAATGGTATGCAGAGCTTATAAAAAAGAAACCACGAACTGACGAGATTATTATTCTTCATGTAGATGACCACCGGGATTGCATGCCCCCACTTTTATTTCACCAAGATGATCATCAATATTTCGATCCTTTAGCTGAAAGTGAGGTGAACCTCGCCTCTCCGATATCTGTTGAGAACGCAATTAAAAGCGGTTCAATTGCAGTAGGAAGTTTTATGCCTTTGTTTTTTCATCAATTCTCAAAGTTGCAGTTCAGGCATCTGCTGCCCACTTATCGAATTCCACACGCGTACAAAAAGGGCATAATAAAAAAAAGCCTCACAAACGACGATCTACTGTGTCAAACCTGTGTTCGGCCCTCGTTGGGATTTGAATCCAATGAATTATCATCCGGTATCATCTATGATCCGACGGACGACTTAGCGGCGTTTTTATCTGAAATTCCAACTGACATTCCTATCTTGTTGCATGTTGATATGGATTATTTTAATAACCGTTTTGATGGTGACTCAGATTGGGAAGGTCATCGGTATATCCACAATCCAAGCAAAGCCAATGTTTTAAGGCGCGTGCGAGAGGTGTTTGTCGCAATTATGAATCAGATTCCAAAATCTCAACTTGAAGATATAACTATCGCGCTCTCGCCAGGATTTTATCCGGCAGATTTATGGAAGGAATCAATGGAGATAATTGATGAATTATTAAACGATTAGCTATGCAGAAGGTTAAGGCTGAACCAATAGACCCAAGTAAACTAACGCTAAAGGCGGGACAGGGACAAAATTTACATGACCATAATAGAGGTAAATATTGGCATATACATTTAGGGGATGTCCGTGTGGGAAAAATATACATTGATTTCCTCGAAAATGAAGTGCTCGGCAATCATCCATCAATCGATATTTTCATTAACAAAGAGTATCAGGGTCGACACATAGGACGATATGCTTATAATATGGCCTGTGAGCAAAGTGGTTTGAATAGAGTATATATGCATACACGCAAATCAAATATCGCATCAATTAGAGCAGCTGAAGAAGCTGGATTTAAAGAAGTAGTTGACAAAGTATTTCGGCAGGTAGTAATGGTTTGGGAAAAATAAACAGTAAATAGATATCTACCCTTTCTGAATTGTTGAAATATAATCTCTAAATGATTTCTAATGAATAAGTTGATGTGATTTATTGTGCTTTATTTTTTTACTTTTAATAATAAATACATATCTATGTAAACCTGAATTTTATTAATGAGTAAGACCGACCAAGAAAAAGCCTCAGAATATCTGGAATTATTTAGGATTACAGAATTCAAATTTATTATCGGGATTTTCGAAAGCGGCATTACGTTTTATAAGCAGCAAATCAGAGCATTAAATATTTTTGATGCGCTCAAGAAAACAGGAAAAATCCCCAGTGATAAAAACTTTACAATAGCGATTATTGGAGGAGGGATTGCTGGTTTAACATTTGCTGCTGCAGCCTTAAAGTCGAAGAATAAGGTTTATTTATTCGAGGAGGGTTCTCAAACATTAAATATACAAGCTGGTTGTACAAATAGAGATATCCATCCCTATTTATATGATTGGCCGGCAGAGAACGCTACCCAAACACGGACAAATTTGCCAGTATTAAATTGGCACCACGATACTGCAGCGAATGTTGTCAAATCTGTAAAAAAGGAATTTCAAGCAATTTTATTGAAAGCCAGGAAAGTTAACCCTGACTGCTATGAAGAACATTGTAACGCAAAAGAAATTAAAATTATAGAACGCGCTAGTGGGAAGCATTTTGAAATTGTCGGTAAAACGGAAAGTCGTTACGCTGTTCAAAATATAGATCTTTATGCAGACCTCGTTATTTATGCGATTGGATACGGAATTGAAAAAGGTGTCACAGCCAAGAATAAATCAGAATCGTACTGGAGAGATACGTCAATAAAGCAAGACGATCTTTCAAAAACAAATTATCTGATATCCGGTACAGGTGATGGAGCTCTTATAGATTTGTTTACTATACTCATCAGGGATTTTTCTTACGATTCTTTTTTGAATATTTTACACAGCAAGGCAGCCGGTAAGAAGCTATTAAAGCACCTTGTTGAGATAAGACGTAAAAGACTAACAGGTAAAAATTTGAATGATGATTTTTACCAGACAGAGTTTTCGGCAATTAATCCAAATGAATATTCTTATATAATTGATGAATATACAAGGAAAGAGTTTTTCACCAAATTGGATGCTTCAGTTAACGTTTATTTATTCGGCCTACAGGATAGGTTCAATCAAATATTGAATTATAAAAGAATCTCTTTAATAAATGCGTTTGTTGCCTATATTTTATACAAATACGACAAGTTCTTATATGATAAAAAATTGGACATTACTAATCCCAAGTTCGAAAATGTCCCTATAACAGGTGATTGTAAGATTATTATCAGGGAGGGAACAAATAAGAAAAATCTTTATCATAAGGCTAAATTTTCATTTACCGAGTACCGGCAGTTAGTTAAAATCAGGGCGTTACAGCGTAAAAGTGCTGAGCATGGCATGATTCAAATAAATTGGGATGAAGATACCTTTAACACCTATTTTAATGAGAAAAAGAGACAGCATCATTTATCAAGATACACAAAATCTATTTGCTCTGTTTTTGTAGACATATTAGGCAGCTCCATTTCCGAACATTATAAGGATGAAAAAAATTTACGGGTAACCATTCATAGAGTATTGAGTATAGATACCAAACTATATTATCAAATGCTGACCCCTTACTTCCAAATCCAAGAAGATGGCAGGAAAAACAATAAAGTTGGAACAGTTTATAAAATTGACAAGGGCAATGTAGGTTATTCAATCAGAACAGGTCTGCCTCTTTGGGTGAAAAATATTGATGACGACCTATTTAACGCCTTGATGACTAATTTAAATATTGAAAAGAAATATAATTTTAAAAGCTCTCCGAAAACCATTCTTACGATCCCGATCGTTGCCAAGTATAAAGGCGCGAAAACTGGAACTACCAAACCTTATTATGCTTGTAACTGTGTCATTTACATGGATTCAAGTGATGATAGCTTTTTTGATAGTTCAGTGATTCAAAATATGATACTTAAAATTTGTGAAACTTTTATAAATACTTTGAAGGTAGAAATGGTAAATGAAGATATACAAATGGCAGCCGTTGATTTTGAGCCTTTAAAATTCAATCGGGGAGAAGACATTGTGAATAAATGTATAATGGACCTGCAGGACTTCGCTTATTTAACAATACCTAATCGACAACTGGAATTAGATAAATATTCTTCGTTTGAAATGGTTCTTTAAATATTACTCGGCCCGACCAGACCATGATTCACAATGGATTTATTCCGATCCGGAGCAATAAAGCAACAAACCCATTTATCCGTTCTAAAAACATTCGCAATTGTAGCCAATATCTATCCTGATCCGAGAGGAATAATCCTTCAAAACCTGCTGAATGAGCACTTTCCCATTTATAATTAAATTTCATCACATATGGTCACCAAGAAGAAATTTCTCATAAAAAGCGCAGAAGATGTGCTCAATATCCTGCGCAAGAATAAAAACGTATTTGTCTTCTCTGAGTGCGAAATCAACGTCGGTATCAATGTATATGAGATTATAAAAGATAACCCGGTCGAAGGCATAGAGATTATCTTGGGAATGAATGAGATTCAGCAAACCGATTTAATGTCAGCACGCATAACCCCGGGCCTATACATCACTAATTTGAAATTTACCAAATCTTTTGGCGTTTTCAACTCTCTCCTAAGCGGCCCCGTTCTAATTAACAATGTAATTTTTGAAAAGGGGTTGCAATTTCATCATAATGAATATAGAGAACGTGTGAATTTTACGGAGATCGATGTTAAAGGCGAGGCTTCTTTTGTAAGTACCCTTGCGCGCAGCACATTTACCGTAACAAAGTCTATGCTTCCTTTGATGAAGCCGGGTTTCAAATATTCTTTATTTGAACAAGACGTTTTTCTATTTGATTCGCAGTTTCCAAAGGGTCTGGACTTGAGTTCTTGTCACTTTAAAAAAAAATTGGAAATCAGCCATGGCCAGTTAGCGGGCGTTGTAGATGTATCTCATTGTCGTGTTGGTCATTTTGTCCTTACCGGTGCTTTTAAGGGCGATAAGCCCATCATGATAAACGATCTCAATGTAGGCGATACGGTTTTTGAACAACAGGTACAATTACATAATCTAAGCCTCACAGGCACGCTTCGTGGAACGAGAGCTGTTTTTGAAAAAGAGTTGTATATCGACCACAGTGTATTCAATAGCCATGTGCGTTTTCCAGCAGTCACCGCCCAAGGGATTGTCATGGTCGAGCATTGTAAGTTTGAACAGGATCTAAGCTTTTCTCATGGTTTATTGGAAAAGGCTTTATCATTTACCGATACGGCCTACAACGGAAGTTTATGGTTTACCGGGGCAAAGATTAATGACAACATTTGGATCGGTGCCAATCTCCGGGCCGAAAACGCGGTCTCTTTTCAGGGCACAATTGGTTTCGAAGCCAGCAATATTTCTGCTAACTCCATCGTACGGATATTTCACATTAACACCGTTAATAACGTTCAAGGAAAACTTCAGATGCAAAGTGCTTTAATTAAGGGCCTGATGGATATAAGAAATGTTTACTTAAAAGAGATTAGTCTGGATGGAACAGTAGTGACCGGCAACTTACAAGCTAACGGCACGCTCGCACCTTTCGTAACTGACTGGCACGGTGCCCGGTTGCTAAAAAATGAAGCCAAAAAAATCAACAATAGCATTTCTGCCTTGGCCTATTATCGCCGCGAAATGGAACTACACGCGAAGGATTTGCATTTTCGTCAAACAGGTGACTGGCTTTTATTAAAACTTAACGCCTGGTCCAATCGGTACGGCACCAGTTGGCTGATAGGGTTAAGTTTTACGGTTGCAACCGGATTTGTTTGCTTTTATTTCTTTACATTAAGCGTCCACAATTTCCGTTTTGTTCAGCCGGACTGGCCAGGTTTTCTACAATACTTTTGGTTGCCTAATGGTCTTGACGGATTGATTAATACCAATCATACCGTCAACGGTGGTTTTATCGGAGCGTTATTCTTTCTGTTAGGGAAAATTTTGATTGCTTATGGTATCTATCAAACCATAGCGGCATTCAGAAAATATTTATAGAGAAATTGGATATTATTTTCATTTGAAGATCAGGAATTTTGGAGCCGGAGGCACTACAACTGCTTTATGATTACATAAAATACTTGAATTCGTAAGGCTTATTTACCAATTGATTCATCCTTTTAATGGTTGTCGCAAGTACTTTCGCATACCCCAGGGTAACGGGAAGCCTGTCGTACATAGCATCATGGTTCCAATTCATTTTGGTTAAACCCATAATAGCCTGACAGTTTCTGTCCCAGCCACCTTCTCCAGCAAATCGTCTTATCATTAATGGCGATGGGATATTTTTCCCTTCCTTGAAAAAGTTTTTGCCAGATAACAGAATATTACCTTGCGTCCATAACAGCACTTCCTGAGCGCCGGTCTGTAAGTAAGCGCCTCTGTCTAATGGATACATATCGGGTTGCTTAAATTTCCCTTTTTCAATATATTTTATTCCACGCCAATTGGTATCTTGAACTACCTGTAATAATTCAAGATTGATGTTGCCGGGAATTGCATCAAATGCTCCGTCGATCTCATTTTGAGTGAATTGTGATGTTTTATGTACAATTAATCGAGAAGGACGTCTCCCCGCATGTTTTCTTTGATACAATTCAAGGCTTCTGGACATCAATCGCCTCATTTCCGCCCGGGATAAGAAAGGATTTTCCCCCTTTACACTTTCGATTTCTGCGGCATCGTATGCAATGAATTCGAGACCGGTTCCGTCCCCGTCAAAGACTTGACTGCAGCAAGTGGTATATTCGAATTTACTGGTATGGGTATTCATTCGCATAGCATAGCTTAATCCAATAAAAGCGGAGTTTTGATCTAAAGAAGTAAGTTTCCAAGGTATCCCGCCGGCCTTTACATACAATGCAATGGAGAGGCGCCACATAACGCTGCACCTGCATTTGTATTTGATAGCACTACCTTCACGTACAACCTGAGTAGCTATGTTTTGCATCGCTGCTGTTGCTTTGATGAAGTCATGCAGGTCAAAACTGGTTTCGAGATTTTCAAACCCAGGCGACCACGTTTCGGGAAGATATATCATTAACACATCGAAATCAAGTTTTCGCCCAGCCATTTCTCTAATCGCCCTGCCGATTGTTTCACTTAATGAAAGATAGGGTTCAATACCCGCTTTAAAAGCATCCTCTTTTTTTAAGGCGATACAGGTAGTCATCGCTGCCAGCTCGACCTTTGTTTTAAAAATCTTTTCAATTCCGTCAAAGACTTCGAGATAAGCTTTACGTTCCTGGGGCATGTGGCTCCCGTGAAGCTCGCGTACTAGGTTTTCAAGGATTGGATAAGTACCCTCCGGATAGATGGCGGCAACTCGTATTTTGGGAAGGTTATTTAATTTGTATGAGTAAGGACCAAACGTTTTTAATCCCTTTAATGGATGGGTTTCTATTCCACCTGAAAATGCTTCAAAAGACAATTTTGGTTCAGGAATTACCTGATAGCCTGGAAATTCTGCCATTAGTAAGATCTTGAATATGCTGTAGTTTGTGCTATCTCGAATGTTGGGTTAACACCTGGTGTCATGGACGAAAATGTGCTGACTTTTACAACCTTTTCATCCCCAAAAATTATTTTGAGCCATCCGTTTAAAATAGTGTCAAATTTAGTATTGAACCACCTTGCCGTCGCTTCTTTTACAAAAGGTGCAACAAGTTTTTTTTCAGTTACGTCTGAAGTCTTTGCGACAATAATTGTTGGCATCAACTGCAGCAACGGCTTGTTTAGTAGATAATGAATGTTTACCTCCAGTGCGACCGTCCACAATAATTTTGTTCGAGGGATATAACCGGTAATTGAACTTTCAAGGGCTTTGCTCAGCTGAATGAAATTTGCGTCATTAATCTTTTTGGGATCGGGTATAATTAACTGTCGCTCTCTTTTTCTTAAATATCTTAAGGGTTTATTATTAATGATCGCTTTTGCCAATGCAGTAACCATCAATTCTTTTGTTGACGAATCATCATACATCAAATCTTTTGAGGTGATTTGGTATAGATCCATTTCGAAGTCCCCATAATGCTTAAAGCAGCTTAAAAAATCGTCATCAGACCCAAATCCGATTATACCCGCTTTTTTTCTGACAGCCAGCAAATTGCTTTTTTGCTTCTTAATAACTTCCCTAACTTCTTTCATGTTTCCGGCTTCACATCTATACAGTCGGGCCGTCGCCGGATACTGCGTGATTTCCAGTGCGTTCAATCGGATGAGGGGGTATCGCTTACCTGGAATTGGCAATGGTTGATTAACCAATTGATGAGTTACGGTTAGTGGGCCAAGATCTTCAGATGCAATAGTATCAAACCCTTTTATGATATCTGCCCAAGCGGTGTCAAAGTTTTCGATCTCAACGAGTTCTGCATGTTTATTACAGGCTATGGCGGCATTTATCAATGCTTCCACTTCGGGTAGTGGTTTACTTCCTGCACGGATGAACCAAAAAAGCCCTCCTGGAAATGAGCTTGAAATTTTAAGCGCCTCATGTAAAACATCCATAACAGATGAATCCCTTCCACTATAACCCATCACACATAACCCTTTTGTGTTTATCGTTAAAGCTAAAATCTCTCGCAATTTTTGATCTTGGGTTTGGAGTTCCTCGGACGTGTTTTTAAGCTTAGTAGAAAAATAATCCCCATGAAGCTTTACTATAATCGGACGTTTCCCTGATTGAAGAAATCGCATTCCATTCTCTCCGCTTTCAATATCAGCAGCATACCAATCTTCTAATTTGCTGAATTGGCCGGCAGCCGTATTTTCAAACGCTTTGTCAAAATTGGTTGTGAAAATGATATTGATAAAACGGTGTTTCATCAATATACCAATAACTTTATGGCCATAGGTAAGCTGCATGCCACTTGTTTGCTGTCCTATATACTCACTCCGATCCACAGGTGAGGCGAAAGCACGCTCGAAATAATAGGAATATTCTTCTACGCTGTCTACAGGCGGGCATTCTACCTGCCCATCAAAAAAAGCCTGGATCTGTTCCCGTATGGCGGGGTCAGTTAAATTACTAAAAAGCAATAAAGGGTATGATTGTTCAGCGCAATAAATTCGCCTTTTAAAATCCCAAATAAGGTCATAGGCGGATGGAACACCTGCCGAAACAGAACTTCCCGCGCCGAAGAACCAAGCTAGATTATTAGCTCTTAGCGGGAAAAACTTTACAAATTCTGATAAAGGTATAGCCAATTGTTTAGAGTTGGTTTCGGATGTCGCAATATAGCGATAACTGGTAAAAGTTAAATGTTAATGCAACTATTCCGTCAATTTCTCTCCGACCTCTAACCCCGTCGGACATTCCCCATCTCTCAATCTCCCACCTTTGCCCCATCAATCCCAAACAAGATGAGTGCAACAGAACATAAACAAAAACTCGGCGGCCACACACAATTATTCGGCGAACAGTTAGTTACCCTCAAAGACCTCGACAATTTTAAAAACGACCTGCTATCCGAAGTCAAAAGGACAATCAGAGAAAGCGCTGGCCAGCCAACCAAACGCTGGCTCAAAACCAACGAAGTCAGGAAGATCCTTGGCATATCAATCACCACGTTATTGACTTTGCGCATCAATGGCGTCCTGCCCTATTCCAAAATCGGCGGGGTGCTTTATTTCGACTATGATGATATCCTGAAGGTAATGGAAGAGCGCAAGGTTAATCATGGTCATGCAGTACGCTAATGGGCAGCCACCAACAAGCAGGTTTAGGCGACCAGGTGCCGCCTGTATGGGAACATGTGCTGATCTTTTTCGACCAGGCTGGTTTACCTGAAACCGAAGCAAGGCGGTTTTATCAGCACTATCAGGAGATGCAATGGCAGGGCCTAAAAGGCGGTTTGATCCGCAACTGGAAAACCAAAGCGCAGGAATGGATATGGGAGATCAAACTGCGAAACCCATATCTGCGGATCAAATAATAAAACAATTAACCAAAGACAACCGAAGGCAAGAGGCAAGTCCGCCAGGACGCAAAACGCCGCATCAGCGCGTTTAGCGAGATGTATTTTTGATTACATCAAAAAATAATCTCGCCCTGCGGGACCCGCCAAAATGCTCCAGAGTCGCATTTTTCAAACCGGTAAAATAACCAAGAATGGGTAGGAAGAAAGCAGCTAAGCCGAACGAAATGCTGACCGAAATCATCATGCTCAGGGTGACAAAAGCCACTTACGATAAGCTCGAAAATATCAGGTCAAAAAGCGATTGCCGGACCATTCCCGAGGTAGCTCGTAGGATCATCAACCTGGAGAAGATCATCTTTTTTAACAAGGATGCTTCGATGGATGCGCCCATGGAAATCCTGATCAGCATACAAAAAGAACTGAAAGCCATAGGCGTCAACATCAATCAGGTCACCCGGAATTTTAATAGCATGACCGGCGAACGGCAGCGCTGGTACCAGATCAAACGCGCCGCACAATATTACAGCCAGGTGGATACCAAAGTCAGCCTGCTTTTAACCATGATCTCCCAACTCGCGAAAAAATGGTTGCAAAAATAACGACCGGCAAGACGATCCGGGGTATCCTGAACTACAACGAAAACAAAGTGAAGGAGAGCCAGGCGCAATGCATAGGGGCAGGTAGTTATGGCATTGAACATGAAGAGCTAAGTTTTTACCAGAAGCTGAACCGCCTGGAGAACTTGCAGGAAAAGAACAGTAGGGTAAAAACGAATTCCGTACATATCTCGCTCAACTTTGATCCATCCGAAAAATTAAACAAACCACTACTCGCTGAGATTGCCAGTCGATATATGGAAAAGATCGGCTTCGGCAATCAACCGTACCTGGTTTACGAACACCGGGATGCGGGGCACCCTCACGTGCACATCTTGACGACAAATGTGCAGGAGAACGGTAAAGCGATCAGCCTGCATAATATCGGAAGGGGGCGGTCAGAACTGGCAAGAAAAGAACTGGAGATAGAATACGGCCTTATACAGGCCGAAAGCCGTTCCCAAAAGCAGATGCAAGGCCTCAAACCTTTTCAGATTGAAAAGCTGCAATACGGGCAGACTGAAACCAAAAGGGCGATTACCAATATCGTCAACACCATTGTCCGCCAGTACAATTTCACGTCTTTAACAGAATTCAACGCGGTATTAAAACAATACAATGTCATAGCTGACCGGGGCTATGAGCACACACGGATGTATCAGGGTAAAGGCTTAGTATATAGTGCTGTCGATGATCAGGGAAAAAAACTCGGTGTATCGATCAAGGCCAGTGCCATTTATAATAAGCCTACCTTAAATAACCTGGAAAAGCGATTCCTGAAAAATGAACAAGGGCGCAAATTGTACAAAGAAATGCTTAAAGAACGCATTGATAAAGTATTAAACAGCTCTCCAAAGTTAAGCAGGAATGACCTGGAGCATCTATTAAAGAACGAAAACATCAAAGTTCTGTTCCGGGAAAATCAGCAGGGCAAGATTTATGGTATCACTTATATCGATCAATATAAAAAATCGGTATTCAATGGCAGCGACTTGGGGAAAGCCTATGCAGCTAATGCGATCACCGAACGACTCGTTACCATTGATCAATTGAAACATCAACAAGTGATGCAGAACCAAAATCGACAAACTCAGTTAACCGGACCAATCACTCAACAGGGCGAACACACTAACCTTAATCAGCGAATATTGGAGGATTTACTGCAATCCCGGCGGCTCGATAACTACGTCCCCGGGCAGTTGCCTAAAAAGCAGAAGCGCAAAAAGAAAAGGGGACAACAACAAAGATTTTAAACTATGCAAACCGGTGAAAACGAACATGGCCTGCGGCGCATTATTGATTTTACCAGGCTGTTAAGCCTGCTCATATTGGTGATACATTTTTATCTGACATGTTACGCCGCATTTCAGGGATGGCATTTAACTGCCCAGCTGGCGGATCATATTATAGAAAGTTTTATTAAGATGTCCGTTTTTAAAAATGGCACGACAACCAAAACGATATCGTTGGCCTTGTTAGCAGTGTCATTGGTCGGCACCAGGGGGCGGAAGGAAGAAAAGATCAAGTTGAGCAATGCAGTGGCTTACATCGGCCTGGGATTATTGCTATTCTTTGGCAGTTGGCTTTTGCTTATGCTGCGAGGTACTGTCACATTTCGGGCTGTCATTTACATATCTGTTACCGGCCTGGGTTATGTCCTGATGCTCACAGGCGGCACGCTCATTTCGCGATTGCTGAAATTCAAATTTAAACAGGATGTTTTCAATAAAGTGAACGAGACCTTCCCGCAGGAAGAAAGGCTGCTTGAAAATGAGTATTCGATTAACCTGCCGGCACGATACAGCTTAAAAGGGAAAATCCGCAAAAGCTGGATCAATATCATCAACCCGTTCAGGGGTACAGAAGTTTTGGGCACGCCGGGCGCGGGGAAAACCTATTTTGTGATCCGGCATGTCATCAGTCAGCATATCCGCAAGGGATTCAGCATGTTCATTTATGATTTTAAATACCCCGACCTGACCAGGATCGCTTATAACACCCTGTTGAATCACCCGAAAGGTTATCAGATCAGACCGCAATTTTACGTCATCAATTTTGACGACCTCTCCCGTTCACACCGCTGCAATCCACTGGACCCAAGTACAATGGAAGATATTACGGATGCCATGGAAGCCGCCAGGACGATCATGATGGGCTTGAACCGGGAGTGGATACGCAAACAAGGTGACTTTTTCGTGGAGTCACCGATCATTTATGTCACTGCGATGATCTGGTATTTAAAAAAGTATAAGGGCGGTAAATATTGCACGCTACCGCATGTGGTGGAGCTGATGCAGGTGGAATATGCCAAGTTGTTCGCAGTATTGAAAAAGGAAAGAGAGATTGACGCGCTCATCAACCCTTTTATTTCCGCTTACGAGAACGACGCGATGGATCAACTGGAAGGACAGATTTCAGGCGCAGGCATCGCGATGGCCAAATTAGCATCGCCGCAATTGTACTATATATTGTCTGGCAACGATTTTACATTGGACCTGAATAACCCGCAAGAACCCAAATTGATTAGTCTGGGGAATAACCCGCAAAAGCAACAGGTCTATGGCGCGGTACTTTCGCTTTATATTACCAAAATGATTAAGCTGGTCAATAAACCGGGTCAGCTAAAATCCAGTCTGATCTTCGACGAGTTTCCGACGATCTATTTTAACGGCATTGATACGCTGATGGCAACGGCGCGTTCCAATAAAGTGGCGACCACTTTAGCGGTGCAGGATTACAGCCAGCTAAAACGCGACTATGGCAAAGAGCAGGCTGATGTGGTCATGAATTTACCCGGTAATATTATCAGCGGGCAGGTTGCCGGCGAAACCGCCAAGGCATTATCCGAGAGTTTCGGCAGGATCATACAGGACCGGCAAAGCACATCTATCAACAGCAGCGACACGTCAGTGAATTATTCGGGGCAACTGGATGCGGCTATACCTCTATCGACAATTGCTTCCTTATCATCAGGAGAGTTTGTCGGAATCGTGGCGGATAATCCTGATCAGAAAATCACCTTAAAGGCTTTTCACGTGGAAATCGTTAACGATCATGAAGCTATCCAAAAAGAAGAAGCGAAGTATCGGGATTTACCAGTATTGAGATCTGTGACCCATGATATGGTATGGGCTAATTATTTAAGAATCAAAATGAATATTGAGGGATTGATTTTGGAGGAATTGAAATTAGCCTAGCCGACTTCCTGACAAAGTCAACAGCCGATAATGCCAAACGATAATCTCTAAAAACAATGCATTTGCGACAGCGCAATATTCAATCGGGTCAAATGAAAAATGTATTGTTCAAAGCGTTTTGAATTCATTTACTTTTTCAAAATCCATAGGTTCGATGCTATTGAAATTTCTCCATTTAAAGTTAAAGGTATTTCTACCCCTATTCTTAGCATTAACTGGATTAAACCAATGACCAAATTTTAAGTTTTTTGACGAAAAGCATTTCAGAAAAGTAACCGGGGTACCGTTCCTTTGATCAATTCCCGTAAATAAAAAGCGAATTAAAATTTCTTCATCATTATTGATAACATCCTGCAATTTTCTAAGCAAGCGTAAATTGATTTTTTTTGTTAAGTCAATATCAACGTACCATGTCTTCACTAATAAAGTAAGATTCTCAGCTACTTGAATAAAAATTTTGTCGCGGTGTCGATCATCGGGGTTTAATAACTCGATGGATGCCTTGCAATTGATGACTTCGGCACCTCTGTTTCCAACCCTTATAGAAAACCAAAACTTGTCATAAATGAATCTTATGAAACAATCTTCTGAAGTGAACACATTTTGGGGGCGTTTAATGAAAAGATAAACTAAGAACCCCGAATAAATACTGGTATATATCGTAGATGTTATCGATTGGAAAAATAATATTGTTTTGCCAACGGGTAGGCATGGTAAGATATCACCATATCCAATTGTATGAAAAGAAACAAGGCTAAAATAAAGACAATCAAAAAAGCTAATGCTAGTCGCGGGTTTATTTTGAGTTGAGCATAAACTATTAGTATAAAAGTACAGCGAAGCAAAAATTAGTAAAAAAAAGATGTAAATAAACAGAGCAACAACTATGAAAGCTATAATGATTTTAGTTCTTGTCCCGCAAACATATTTGACCAATTTATTCATGCTGTTTCTCATTTGAATTCAATAAGGCTAATCGATCTATTATTTGAGGTATAATCGCTTTGAGCCTAAATTTCTGTGAGTTAATTTCAGCGAGATTTCCTAATATATCAATTCTCCGTCTATTGTGGTATAGATCAGAAATTTCTTTAAGCCATCTTTCTTTATCTGTATGTTTTTTAATTAAGATTCCTCCGTTGGATACAGACTCAAATAGCCCCCCAATTGCGCTGGCGATTGTTGGTACATGACATAATCCTGCCTCCACGGGTATTCTACAGAAAGGTTCATCCCATTGTGAAGGTGCAATCACAAATTTTGTTTCAGCATATACCCTCTTCATTTCTGTACCAAAAGGCAAAATTTTGACATTTTGAAGCCTAGTTAATAAACTACTATCGCTTCGCCACCCGTTGACCACTTGAAAAGGTATCGAAGGGAGTTTTTGACAACATTCCAAGAGTATATCCGAGCCTTTTTCAACCGTAGGATTAACCATAGTCACGTACACTGGATTAACCTTGTTAGATTTGTAAATAACTTCATCTACCACCGGATAGATCACTTGTGAAGGAATGTTATAGCGGGCTTTAAAATAGTCAGATACAAAGCTGGAATTGTAGAAAATGTATCCCGGACTTTCCTCTAAAGACTTAAAATTTTCAATTGCGCAATCATGAATATATAAGATGCACCTAATCGCATATTTTTTTACAAGTCGTATTATTTTTTCAGAATCTTCTTGTTGTGTTATAACAAAGTCAGGCGTGTAATCTCTAATTATTCTGCTTAGATAATTTTCGAAGAAATCAGATTTTATCAAATGATTATCAAATTCCGTTTCGAAAACTATCTCGTTGACAGATTTCGTGTATGGATGGTCGTGTAATTTTAAGTTGGATTCAATTTCTTTAAGTGTTTTTCTGCCTAATTCAGGATCTAATTTACCGACAGCTTTGCATTCAAGTCCATATCTTTTTAGTCCCGACAACATTTGGGCCGCAGTTGTTCCATCCCCTCCACGAAAAAATGGATATAACGATCTACCGGTAGCAAAAAGGATTTTCATAGCAAAATCTACATTTTAACATGAACACTTTCGCTTTTAACTCTTTTTAAATCATTCCAATTTAATGACGTTAAGAGAATGAGCGCTTCTTTAAAGTTGATATCCATCTTGTTTTTAGTGAGGCTTAAAAGCTTTTTTTTTCCAATGCCCTCGGGTAGACTCAAATACCTTGCAGCCACTAAGGAAAGACTGGGTTTCGTTAACTGTTCTACTTGGTGGTTTTTTATGATTTCTGTTGCAATACCCAGGAATCTGCTATTGAGCCTTTGCTGCGATTTTAAGTAAAGTTTGTTTCTATAAAGAAGTAGAATAATTGATTTGATCGTTTCAGCGTGCCAACTTTTTAATGAAAATCTGATCGTGTCTTTATGAGGTCTTTCATCGTGCAATGCAGCCGTAGATTTTCCAATCAGGTAACCAAACGATATTTTGAGTTCCGACATGGTTAGAAAAAATGGAACATTTTCCCAAACAGTAAAACTTTCAAGCCAAGGTTGGTATGGAAAATTCCTATACAACATGGATTTTTTAAGAAAGAAAGCGCCTCTTAAAAGCTTTGTTACCAATAAGCCGTTGCGATACTGATTATTATTATAATCTCCCTTGTCAGGCATAATAATTAGGTCTGAGCCCGAGTCCAGATATTTGTTTGCTTTCGCAAGGCAAGCAGCATGCTTACCTCCAAAATAAGAAAATAACGGAGGGGCCAGCGCTCCGATGTTTTTATTGCGAGTCAAGGCCTCGTGGCATTCAACCAGCGTTTGTTTATTGATATAAATATCGGAGTCAAGAAGCATCACCGATTTCACCGTTTCCGGGATCGCCGCAACGGAAAGATTTCTAAGCTGTGATTGATTTTTAGAAGGGCAATGTGCATATAGCAGATTGAATAATTGCTTTTTGCTTTCAACAAATTTTACCAGCAGGTTTTTTGTACTGTTGTCAGGAGAACTATCCATGACTATAATTTGTACACTCTCATCGAAAAACAGAATAGAGGAATACAAGCATTGCAGGCAAATCATAAGACGATCGCGCCTGTTAAAAGTTGAAATTACGACGGTTAAAACCGGTTCATCCGAAATATGATAAATTGACTCGAACATACCTCATACAGATTGTCTCGTAAAATAATCCCGGAGGTGCAAAAGTCCAATAACAACTTGCGCCCGTACACCTTTAACAGTCATTGGACCGACGCCCATCATCAGATCTTGGTTGCCGATGGTATTATTAGAGCCGGACATACTGTTCAAATGAAATGTTTTCACTAAACACGGCGTGTCCAAAGCGATGATCTTTAATTTACGCTTAAAGCAATAAGCCATTATCCTTTGGTTTAACGCGTCATCCTCCATTGTAAACTCATCAGGGTAATAAAAATAGGGTAGAAAGTTGCAATCGACAATTGCTGCCAAATTTTGCGGGCCTGTTTCAAATTCATCCTTTAATGTAGGTACCATCGGAAAAGCGCTATTGATTTCTCTGGGAATAGTATTTTGAGTTATTATTATCCCATTGTTGTCTTCGTAATTTGTAACCGCAAATCCATGGGTAATTACAGACCTATGCCTTCTCGAAATAGTATAGAGATTTTTTAAAACATACTCATTATGAATATAATCATCCGAGTCAATTACCCAATAATATTTTAATCCCGTTTGCTTTTTTAGAAATGCGTAAGCAAAGGCAAGACCCCGGTTCCTGCTGGGAGAGGCGTATCCAAAAGGCGCAGAATATTTTAAATAGATTATATTTAAATCTGTTTGATAACTCGCTAATAGTTGGGCCGTGGCGTCCGTTGACCCATTGTCAATAATGATCCAACAAATATTACCAGGAAATTTTTGATTTATAATACTTAAAAATAGTTTTTCAATTGTATGGGCACGGTTAAAAGTGGCGGTAATTATTATAATATCAGCTTTTATATTCTTTAGTTTTTCTAAATTCAGTTTATGAAAATACTGATCCAGAAAACGCGATCTGTATTCATCAAGGAATAATTTTCGGACGAAACTTTGATCTATTTTTTTTTTGCTGGTGTAATAGCTTAATCTAGCCCGCTTAAATGTCTCCGGGTTTTGGGCATAGAAATATTGAGGATGACAAGTCAGGTCAGGGTACACATATTAAATTTATTAATAAATTTAATATTATCAGGCAGCTCTAAGTATTTTTTGTCGCAGCTTGTTAATGTTTTGATAATTATCAGTGTAAAATCGCAGTACATCAGGGGACGCAACTCGAACTATCTGTTTTGTATCTGTTGTATAGCATATCGGTTTAATCGCTGGCCATGTTAATTTATATTCGCCCCAAAACCAGCTTACAAATTCTTTTTTCTCTTGCTGGATTAATATTATTTCTATCATCACTCCGTCCAACATAAAGGCCCTTTTATGTAGATAACGCTTTGTGGTAATTTCAAGAATGTCGCTATTTTCGTTTATAAATTTGTCAACAAGCCTGAAATCTTTGTTAATGAATAGCAGGTCGATGTCTTTATGACTTTTTGGGGAAATCATTCTGGTCAATTCCTGCGCCCACCCACCGAATAAAATTGTTGATATACCCGATTTGGTTAATCTTTGGATGATTTTATTAACGAATGGTAAATTATTAGTCATTCAAATTCAGAATGGGCTAATATAATATTCAACTTGAGATGGGTTTTTGATTAGTTTTTAACATCTAAACAGAGAGTCAAAATTCTTTTAAAAAAAGTCTTTACAGATAATTGAGGAAGGTATATTCATCTGTTGTCCTGTGGAAAAGATTACCTTCGAGGTTTTACTATAGGCTATTTTTTGCCCCAATTACGATTAAGCCTAAACCAGTCATTTGTTATAACTAAGCCTTCTTTTATAAAAATATCGGGCTTGTATCCAATCAATATACTCGCTTTTTCAATACTTGCATGGTTGTGTTCAATATCCCCTTTTCTTGCAGCTTTGTAAATGGGACTCGTTCCGGCATTATTGATGTTTTTCACAATTTGCCACAGTTCATTTAGGGTAGTACTCTCTCCGCAAGCTATATTCAAAACTTCATGTTTTACATTCTCTCCACTCAATAAACCTTTAATATTTGCTTGAACAACATTTTCAATGTATGTAAAATCTCGGCTTATTCCTCCGTTGCCATAAACAATAGGCCTTTTATTAGCCAATGCTGCATTTATAAACTGCGGGATTACCGTAACATATATGCCTCGATTATTTTGATATGGGCCAAATACATTAAAATATCTTAAACCTATCGCAGCAAATTCAGAAATATCTGCGACTAATTCAGCGTACAATTCGTCAATATATTTTGTTAATGCGTAAGGCGATATTTGCTTATCGATAACATTTTCAAAATTGTTACGTGATTTACAGTTCCCATAAACACTTGAACTCGAAGCATAAACCAGTTTTTTTACGCGCGCATCATTAGCTGTGAGCAGTATATTTAAAAATCCGTTCACGTTTACTGAGGTAGTTTTGATTGGATTTTTAAAGGATCTCGGCACAGACCCTAGTGCAGCATTATGCGAAACATAGTCAATATTTGCGATGGCTTTTTTACAAATGTTCAAATTCCTTATATCGCCAGTTATTAATTCGAAATTTGGCAGTTTGATAAAGTCATTGATATTTTGGATATAACCCGTACTGAAATTGTCCAAAACCCTGACCATTCCCGCATTATTATTTATAAGATACCTGACAATATTTGAACCGATGAAACCAGCACCTCCGGTTATTAAAAAGCTACTATTACTAATATCCGACGAACGAGAGGCAAAATTGCTCATTATGAGAGGGTTTAGGAACCGCCGTGATTACGTCATGGGTTCAATATCCAGTTGCAGGGCTTTTGAATACTTGAGCACCACGAAAAACCGAAATCAGCGGTACTATTGATCCCATTGTAATGTGATGTTGAGGGTATTTCTTCTAGTTTACTTTCCTTTATTTGGAGAAGGGTAATTATCATGATCTCGCAGCGTGTTAAGCATTTAGGAATAAGCTAATTGGCACTAATGTATATACAATAAATTATTATTTTACACCGTGTTTTCACGGTATTTTAAGAAACAGAATGAAACTGCACCGTATATGATATAAGCATTTAAAATTCGCCCCTTGTGAAAAACCTGCATTGGCGCAGCTATTTTATTGACCTTATCTGTGATACTGCCGCTCTAGGCTAACCGAAAAAACTGTCTGATTATAGAGATTGGGTACTGAAACGGCGTTTAAACTCAGTTTTGTCCCATAAATTCAAATAATTATAATTAATTGCGCAGGCACACCAGTAGATAGTATTTTGATGTCTTGTCAATACGTTAATGTGGCCGAGACCATTTTTATTTAGTGCATCCTTAATGGCATTTCTCGCATAATCACCGACATACACTTCATCCCCATTTCCAATTGTTACCGGTATCTTCGGCTCATCAATCCCTATTGAGTCCAGGAATTTATTAAGCTTTATTTCTCTGCCGGGGTTTCTAACTGTAAACATTATTTGGGAATCCAGCTTTTTCCCGGTTAAATAATCATTTTCCAATTCTTCCAATGACTGGTAATAGCGTTTTTCAGGAGGTAAGCGATCATTCCAATACCAGGGGTTAGTCTTTGTTACATGTATATGCTGTACTGTCTGGGACGCAAGAAGCTCAAGTTTTAGCCTGAACAACACTGGCCCATATTTGTTCGCCCTTGAATACTTCTTATGAAGATCTACGCCATCAAGAAATACGCAGTCCCATACGTCATATTTCTTGTCCTCCGCATCGGACTTTTGGGGGCTTTGTAATAATCCATCACTTTCAACCTGGTGTCTCGATAACAAAGCTTTTTCCTTTATAAATGTCAGGCAGGTCAGGACGGTATTAGCATGATATAAAAATTCAACTCCTTTCTTTTTTAATATCGCGTAAACGCCTTTGCCGGATAATTTATAATCATCAATATTCATTAATAACGGTGAGTTTAGGTTCGTAACTGGTGTTTATAAATCAAATAAAAATAAGAAGATCCGCATTTAATATCATAGGGTGTTTTAACGGTATTTTTACTCTATGTTTATCCGATTATGCAATTTATCTTTTTGGACACATTTGCTTTATCGCAACTTACTAAAGATCACTATAAGGAATTAAATGACTATCTCGAAATCCATCAGTTACACCTTGTTATTTCATCATTTCAGTTGATAGAATATCACAGTCCGGTAATCATTAGTGGTGACCGGACCGATCGTGCGATACAATTGTTGTCTGTTAATCCTTTTGTGATCGTAAATCAAAATGATATCTATAATTTCGAAGAAGCGCGTTACCCCTCTATTTTAACGCGACTACCATATAAACTACGATCAGAGGACATTTTTGCAAACTTGCCTTTTCTGGTATGAATATGTAGTAGCAAAGAAAATGGTCAAGCCTTCAGACGAAGGAGATATTTTCCACGCCATGCTATTTCCATATTGTTCCGTCGTGGTTACCGATAAGTCAAGAGTCGATACTTTGCAACAAATTCAAAAGAAGGAGGATTTATATACAGATATAAAATTTTTAAATATCAAGGATTTTATCAAAGAACTAAAAATCATTAACTGATCGTGACAGACACGGTGAAAGCCGAAAAACGAAAGCCCCTGACACTCGCTGTTGGGGGCTTTCAACCTAAACCTTATCACAAATGGCTGATAGAGTATCAACCAAATAGTAAACGGCAAGATAGTAATTTCTAATAAATACTGAAAAACGGCTGTCTGAATAAACAAGTTGCCAATGAGTATAAGAATTGATAAAATGGATAGTCACGGTTAGTCCGTCTACAAAATTCTTTTCCTGTTTCATACCAATTTAATTAGCAAACCTTTATGTTCGTATTAAATTCGTTAAATTTGATACAGCTATACGCTGAGCAAAGTGATGGAACCGAAGGCTACATATTCCCCCGAGGCAGAGCCTCAACTGCTACTACAAGCTGCCCAGGGCGGCAGGGAAGCCTATGCAGTGCTTTACCAATACTATCTTCCCCGACTATATAAATATCTTTATGGGATTATCCGCTCAAAAGAAGAAACTGAGGAGATTCTTCAAGATATCTTTTTAAAGCTTTGGGAAAAGAAAGAGGATCTTTCTACCGTCAAAACGCTTAACAGTTACCTGTTCCGCATTGCCCGCAACAAGCTGATGAATCACTATGACCATCAAAAGGTCAGGCAAAAAGCCGCCGATTATATCGGGCAACAAGATGAGACAAGTGGCTGCACTGCGGAAGATCAGTATATTTACAAGCAATACAATGAGGTCGTTCAAAAAGCCCTCAGCTCCCTTCCACCCAAACGCCGCCAGGTATTTGAAATGAGTACACAACAGGACCTCTCCTATGATCAGATTGCTGAAGAATTGAATATTTCCAAGTCAATGGTCAAAAAGCAGTTTTATGCGGCTAATTCCTATGTCAAGGAATACCTGCAATTACATGCGGGTCTAACCACTTCTATCGCCATTGCCGCAGGCGCATTATTCATCAAATAAACCGCAAAAATATTTTTTCAAAACGGGGTATCTCTTTGCTTGCACTTCCTGTCTTTACTATAAACGGGGATAAAAATGAACGAGCAGGAAATCCGGGAATTTTTAGAAAAACTGGCTTCAGGTAATTATACCAATGAAGAATACCAGGCTTTTGTTCATTGGGCGGAGCATTGCAGCCGGGAAGAATACGAGCAGATGATTGGTCATTGGGAACAGTTAGCTAACGCGGCCGAACTTTACGATGATATTGATCCTGCTTTAATTGCCAGCATCGAGCGCGGCCTTGACCAAATCGATGAAAGAAAAGACGAGCAGATCGTTCCGTTATATCCTGACAAGAAAATTCGCCTGTGGCCACGCATCGCCGCTGCTGCGTCCATTATTCTTGCTATATCCGTGGGAGGCTATTTCGTTTTGCACAAAAAACAAGCCCCTGAACAGCTTACAAAGGCAGAAGCGGTAAATATCAAACCCGGAAGTCAAAAGGCTATACTTAAGCTGGCGGACGGCAAACAAATTGCATTGAATGAAGCACCTGTTGGCACGTTAGCCAAGCAAGACGGTGCAACGGTTATTAAAGCCGCAGACGGTCAGGTTATTTACAACGGCCAAAACTCGGCGACCCCAACCAACGACACCTATAATACCATCACAACCCAAAGGGGCGGCTATTACCCATTGAAGATGGCTGATGGAACTGTTGCCATTCTGGACGCCGCTTCCTCTATAAAATACCCGGTGACTTTTAATGGTAAGGAAAGAATCGTCGAGATTACCGGGCAGGTCTATTTCGAGGTTGCACATGATGCCGGTAAGCCGTTTAAGGTTATGGTTAAAGGCCAGACAATAGAAGACATCGGAACTGAATTTAACATCAATGCCTATGACGATGAGATGTATATCAGCACAACCCTGGTCAATGGTAGTGTTAGGGTCATGCGGCAACAGAAGTCCATTGTACTCGTTCCAGGCCAAGAGGCTTTGGTAGATATAAAGAAAAACACACTGGATGTTCGAACAGCGGATGTTGAAGACATTATAGCCTGGAAAAAAGGGCAAACGTCCTTCAAAAATGGCGATATACATGAGATCATGCGCGAGGTTTCACGTTGGTATGACGTAGATGTTCAATACCAGGGCGATATACCCGATCGGAAATTTATGGGCGGTATTTCAAGAAATGCTAACCTCTCTGATTTACTGAAAATATTGGAATTTAATAACATCCATTTTACGGTGGAAGGCAAGAAAATAACGATAAAACCTTAATAGGATTTAAACTATGTATGATTAAACTAAAGAGGCCTATGGTGAAATAAAGATTCGCTCAATGGGTGATCCCATAAAAAAAGCCGGAAGTGCTACCAACACCACCGGCAGATGCTTGGGTTAACCTTTCTTCGACCGCTCGATGGCGTGCGAGGATAAAAAATCTTGCGACAGATTATCTCTATTAACCCAAACAACCAAAAGTATGAATTTTTATACGCTCTTCAACCCTGTGCGTAAAAAACGGGGGCGATTATTCAAAGTCCTTCTTGTCATGAAACTTGTTATTATTCTTATTACGGTAGCATGTCTCCAGGTTTCCGCAAGGGTTTTGGCACAAAAAGTCACCTTGGATGTAAAGGACGCACCTTTGGAACAGGTGTTCAATGACATCAAAAGGCAAACAGGTTACATTTTCTTTTATGAAAGTAACGTGCTGAATGGTACATCAAGGGTTAGCATAAATGTTAAGAATGCTGACCTCCGCGACGTATTAGATTTATGTTTTAAAGGACAACCATTGGTCTACACCATTGCGGGAAATACTATTGGAATAAAAAAAAGAGAAATCCCGCCCCTGGTTCAAGAAAAGCCGCAACAGTCAAAAGATGTGACGGGACGTATTTCCAATAAGGCAGGGGAACCTTTGGCTGGTGCGACAGTAACTATTAAACGTACTAAAAGCGGGACGTTAGCCGATGCAAATGGTAGTTTTACAGTACGCGGGGTGAGCAGCACTGATACCCTGATCTTTAGTTTCATAGGCTACAGTTCCCTATCAGTTCGGGTAGGCAATGAGACTGTTTTTAAAGTGACACTGGAAGAAACAAGCAATAAGCTCGACCAGGTAGTAGTACGGGCTTATGGGCAGACTACGCAGCGTTTAGCCACAGGAAATATAGCGCGTGTAACAGCGGAAGAAATAGGAAAGCAACCAATAATGAACCCTTTATTGGCATTGCAAGGACAGGTACCCGGTTTGGAAATTACAACGAATAGCGGCTACCTCAGCGGACCGGTAAAAGTAGAGTTGAGAGGAAGAAACTCCATTACTAATAATACTATTTCCGACCCGCTCTATATTATTGATGGGGTGCCTTTAACTGTGGTGAACGTCGGAGGGTCTTTTTATGGTTCCGGCTCTTCTGGGTTTATTCAAAATGGCATGGCCGGTCCAGCAGGTGGTCAAAGTGCCCTGTTCAGTTTAGAGCCAGCGGATATTGAGTCCATTGAAGTATTAAAAGATGGCGACGCCACGGCAATATATGGTTCTCGAGCAGCAAATGGAGTAATTCTTATAACTACCAAAAAGGGTAAAGCTGGTAAGACCCAGTTTAGTGTGAATGCAACAGAAGGTTTAAGTGAAGTGACTCGGCATTGGGATATGCTGAATACACAGCAATATCTTCAAATGCGCCAAGAAGCATTTAAGAACGATGGGGTTACACCAACAGTCGGAAATGCCCCAGACTTGCTTGTATGGGATACCAACCGTTATACTGACTGGCAAAAATTTTTATGGGGGAATACAGGGAAATCGACGGATGTGCAGACCAGTCTTTCTGGCGGGGACGCCTTAACCGTCTTCCGGATTGCGGCAGGTTATCATCGGGTGACTGAGATTACCACCACTAGTGGTGCAAATGAGAATACCAGTGTTTCTTTTAACCTCTCGCATCATACCCGCAATCAAAAATTCTCAGTGTCCTTTACCACTAATTATTCCTATTCAAACGTAAATATGATAAGTATCCCTAACGGTGCGGCTATCTTACCTCCTGACGCGCCGTCAGTTTACGACGGTAGTGGCAATCTCAATTACGCCGAATGGGATGCTAAAGTCGGCTCTTTCCCATTTGGGAATCTATTGCAACCCTATGATAGCAAAACCAATTTTCTTACTACAAATTTGACATTAAACTACAATATCTTGAAAGGATTTGTGATACGGACAAGTATGGGATATAATAATGCACAGGCTACCCAGACTTCCTTTATTCCAATAGCTTCACTAGATCCTGCCAGTAATCCAACAGGATCGTCCAGTTTTGGAAATAATAGCAACCATAACTTGATTGTTGAACCCCAGTTGGAATATAACGGTATTATTGGCAGGGGTAAACTAAATATCCTTCTTGGAGGATCCTATCAAAAAAACACCACGGATGGACTTCAAGTGAATGGAATAGGTTACACAAATGATGCATTGTTAAGAACAATTACCAATGCTCCACATGTGATTTCAAATGATAATTATGGAGAATACAAGTATGTAGCAGCCTTTGGTCGGCTCGGTTACAATTGGGATAATAAATATATTTTGAACCTTAATGCAAGGAGAGATGGAGCTTCAAGTTTTGGCCCCGGCAATCAATTTGGTAATTTCGGGTCTTTAGGAGCCGCTTGGATACTCAGCGAAGAGGGTTTCATAAAAAGATTTCTGCCTTCTTTTATCAGTTTTTTTAAGTTACGCGGCAGTTACGGTACCACCGGCGGGGATATAGGGAATAGCTATGCGTATCTTAGCCGCTGGTCAGGTAATAACCTGTATACCTATAATGGGGTTTCTCCTTTGGTACCTTTACAACATGCTAACACTGACTATCATTGGCAGGTTAACCGAAAATTAGAAGGGGCGCTCGACTTGGGGTTTTTAAAAGACAGGATCAACCTAAATATTGCCTACTATCGTGATCGTTGTGATAATCAACTGGTGAATTTCCCCACTGCCGAATTTACTGGCTTTACTAGCGTGATTGCTAATTCCCCTGCTAATGTGGAAAATACGGGTTGGGAATTTTTGGTATCTGCAAACATTATTGATGCGAAGAATTTCCACTGGTCAATGAATTTTAATACCGGGTTCAACCAAAATAAGCTCCTTTCGTATCCGAATTTGGCATTGTCGCCTTATGCAAATCAATACAGGATAGGACAACCTTTGAATATAAGTTGGGCTTTGCATATGACCGGAGTTGATCCTCAGACGGGTCAGTATACCTACAAAGATAGGAATCATGACGGGTTAATAACACTTGATTATTCTATTCCGCCAGGAACTGGTGATGATGACCAGTATCCTATCGTTCTTACCCCTAAGTTTACTGGAGGATTAACCAATAGTTTTAGCTATAAGAGGTGGAATATGAGTTTTCTCTTGTATTTCAAAAAACAGATCGGACTTAACGCTTTCTTAGCCAGTCAACTCCCGGGCTCAATGCATAATCAATCAGTGTATGTTTTTCAAAACAGTTGGCAAAAGCCTGGCGATATTACCGGTGTCGCCAGATTGACTACCATATCCGCAACATCAGACAGTTATCTTGGTAGTTCAGACGGTATATATACAGATGCCTCTTTTATACGAGTTTCCAACCTGTCGGTCTCTTATAACCTGCCAGACGTAATTGGCAAAAAATTGGGATTGACAGGCCTAAACATATTCTTGCATACGAATAATCTGTTTACCATTACCAAATACAAGGGCATTGATCCTGATGTACAGAATTTTGGCGGATTGCCCCCAGCGAAAACTATCGTGATAGGCATTAATTGTAACTTCTAAAAAACGCATTATGAAATCACATAAAGAAATTAAGAACTGGTTGAGGATTACAAAATGGAGTTTTGCGATTCTCCCATTTATCTTTGCCGCTTGCAAAAAAATGGTGTCTGTTCCTGAACCTGTCGATTCTATTACAACAAAAGAAGTATTTGCAACCGATGCCCAAGCTAATTCTGCGATAGCAGGGATTTACACCCAGATGATAAACCCGCCGACTACGAGCATTGTTTTTAGCAATGGAGCGACAACCCTTTATCCCGGACTGTCAGCCGATGAACTTATCGATTTTTATGGCCCGGCAGATGACGGATATTTTGATTCCAACTCTATACAAGTTGCAAAATTTGGTTACGGATATGTTAATAATTTCATTTGGACCCCTGCTTACTCTAATATTTACGGGGCAAATGCGATTATTGAAGGCATAGCAAGTTCTACTTCAGGTGCGCTTCATGATAACGTAAAAAAGGAATTGACAGGTGAAGCAAAATTCATTCGCGCCTTTTGTTATTTCTATCTCACGAACATGTTTGGCGACGTTCCGTTAGCACTAACCGTAGATTTTAATAGGACCGCCTTGATGTACCGTACACCTCAAGCCCAGATATACAATCAAATTATTCAAGATCTTAAAGATGCACAAACTGCGTTACCGGATGATTATTCTGCAGGTTTGGGAGAAAGAGTCCGCCCCAATAAATGGGCTGCCACGGCTCTTTTAGCCAGAGTGTATCTCTTTAAAGGTGATTGGGCAGATGCTGAGTTGCAAGCAAGTGCAGTAATCAATAATAGTTCCCTTTTTAGTTTAGAACCTATGGTCGGAAATGTTTTCAATACCAATAGTAAAGAAGCAATTTGGCAATTAAAACAAAATAATATTGCTTCCCCATATAATGGGACTGTCGATGCGCAGACTTTTATTCCTTATGACAGCAACACTGCTCCTATATATATTCTTACGAATTCATTGCTGAATTCCTTTGAGACTGGGGACTTAAGAAGAAAAATATGGGTGGACAGCACTAATTATGGTGGTTCAACTTATTATTTCCCTTACAAATATACCTTAGCTCCCAGCAATATTCAACCGGGTGGTAACATTCCTCAGTACTACAT
Organism: Mucilaginibacter ginsenosidivorans; assembly: GCF_007971025.1. Lineage (NCBI taxonomy): Bacteria > Pseudomonadati > Bacteroidota > Sphingobacteriia > Sphingobacteriales > Sphingobacteriaceae > Mucilaginibacter > Mucilaginibacter ginsenosidivorans. The sequence goes on from NZ_CP042436.1 coordinate 1,627,815, forward strand.
GATGCTGCGCCAGGCAGAACAGTACCTGATAAGGGCTGAAGCCAGAGTGCAGTTGGGAGAAAATAACGCATTGGATGATTTGAATTCGATAAGGAACAGGGCGGGTCTTACGAGCTATTCAGGTACAACTGATAAGACTTCAATATTGAATGCAATTTATCATGAGCGCCAGGTTGAACTTTTTGCAGAATGGGGGCACCGCTGGTTCGATCTGAAAAGAACAGGTCAGGCCAACACAGTATTAGGTGCAATTCCTTTGAAGCAACCTTGGTCATCCAATTCTCTTTTATACCCAATTCCCAAAACTGAATTAATAACGGATCCCAATTTAAGACAGAATCCAGGCTATTGAAATATGAATTAGAAATCAAAAACATGAATAATATAAAAATTATAATACTGCTGTGTCTTGTATTCAATCAATTTTTTGCCTCAATAGGATGGGCACAAGAAAAGCACGGCTTTACCATTACCGGAAAAATAAAGGGGCTGAAAGAAGGGGAAACGGTCAAATTAACGTTTGAGGATACATGGCCGATTTGGGGCAACGGCTGGACCAAACCGGTTGCCTCGGCTTTGGTCAAAAATGGAAAATTTACCATTCGCGGATATCTTCCTGATGGTCCCAGATTGGCTGAATTAGAATTTTCCCGTACTAACGCTGATATGAAGCAGCCTTTCCCTCCATTTTTAATGGATAATGAAAATATCGTTATCCACGGCAGAGTTAGAGCAAAGATTCTGCCGTCTCAGTCAATAATTATTGAGGGCAGTCGATCCAATGAGGAAAGGAAAAAATTGTTCCCTTACTTTGACATTTGGCGACAGGGGCTGCGTGATCGGTTGACTGATACTTTACAAAAATTGAATGGTCTTTTAGGCTATAATAAGGATTTTATGGCAGGAATTGAACGGCTTAAACTGGAGCAGTTGGCCCAGGTAAAACGTGGACTGGTTCAAAATTCTTCTGGTCAGGCTGCAGTTCCATATTATGTTATGCAGTGTTTTGACGCTGTAGGACATGATTCAATTGTATCGTTATTATATGACAGACTAGATGAGCATATTAAAACCAGCTATTATGGAAAACTCATGCAAAATAGGTTGTATTTATGCGAAGGGCAACCAGCGCCCAATTTTACTTCATTTACGCCGGAGGGCAAATCTGTATCACTAAAAGATGTAACAGCTAAAAATAAACTCACTATCCTTGATTTTTGGGGTTCCGGTTGCATTCCATGCAGAAATGAGTTTAAGGAATATACTGTCGCCTTGTATAATGAATTTCACAACAAAGGATTGGAAATCATAGCTGTTTCCTGGGATAAAAATGAAAAGAGCTGGAAAAAGGCAATTACCGACGATCAGCAACCCTGGATAAATGTCTCCAGTCTGAAAGGATTTGGTGATTCGGTATACAGCTCATACAAGATCATACATACACCTCAGAATGTGGTCATCGATCAACAAGGGAAGATCGTTGCCTGGAATATTTCGGGTTTGGAACTGCATTGGTTCGTGGATAAATATCTTAATAAATAATCGTCATTTAAATCGTTAACAATAATGAGAACCAGGATAGGCAACATCATTTCAATAATCATTCTTTTTTTAACCATCTCCCGACTTTCGGCAAATGCAGCAAAATCATCTTTCAATATACTTACCCTGCCGGATACCGGGAAAATAGCGTCAGTTTTAGTATTAACCGATTGCGGACATCAACTGGAAAGTATTGAGTTTTTCAAAGCAAACGGTAAAGGGTTTTCAGTAGCTTGTGGTGTTTATCAAGTTTCCGGTTATAGGACTATTATACCGGACACCTTAACCGGGCCTGTCCTTTGCCAGCTGGAATTCAAATATACGGATTGGAAACCCATAAATAATACGATTGCATTATTTCTTGTTCCGGGTGAAAATATTACCGTTAAAGTGACTTCATCCGCCTTGTCGCAGGAATATTCTATTGAAGGACCGGTGCTCACTATGGATTATCAAACTCGGCTACTTGCCCCGGTGCAGCGGTATAATACCCAGATCAATCAAATAAATGCTAAATTGCGAAGTACAGGAGCAGATACCGTGTTGCTCAAAAAAGAAATGAATCAAGCCATAGCAGGCTGTTTCAATGTCCCCAGGCAATATATTCTCTCAAATCCGCATTCATTACTCTGCATGACCGCCCTGCGGATGATGGGGAACGGCGACCCCACGCTTAAGGAGCCCGTAAGTGAACTGGATACCCTGTTTCATTCCCTTTCTTCGGAGATTCAAAATAGTGATGAAGGGAAAGACTTTGGTGAAAGGCTGAGAAAATATTTTCAAACAACAGGAAAATGAATCACAATTTAAATGTTTCAAAAAACTTTAAACATGAAAAATAGACTTATCAGGCATATACCGCTATTGCTGCTGATGGCAGCTTTAGCCTGCAAAAAAGATAATACCGCACCTACTGCCACTTCGGCCCTGACCATTGTTAACAGCGTGGTCGGCAGCGCAGGTTTGGTAACCAATTTTGACAGCCGGACTACGCTAAAATATTACAGCACCGCCCAACAGATCGGCTATGGCTCTTTCCAGGAATTCGGCAGTTATACCGGCAACGTGCCTTTGGCTCTTTCGGACATCAGTGATACAACTCATACGGTGTATGATAACCCGTTGAACCTGCCTTTACATAGCATCAGCACACTTTTCCTGACTGGAACACTAGCTTCGCCTGAAAGTTTCCTGACCACGGATAATCTGCCCTATCACCTGGCGGCAGATAGTTCATTAAGTGTCCGTTTTGCGAACATTTCGCCCGGCAGCAACCCAATGAGTGTTAATATTCAAGGAAGCGCCGATGGTTCGGAAGTAGCTAGTCTGGCCTATAAAAGTGTCACGGCGTTTAAAAACTATTCAGCCAAAGGAAATATCAACAGCTATACCTTTGAGTTTCACGATGCCACAACCGGCAATTTAATAGCAAGTTATACAATGAATGGAATTAATGATGGGGTGGTCAACACTAATCAAAATCGGTTTCGCTGGAAGAATTTCACCATTGCTCTGTATGACATTCCTGGTAACCAACATGTTCTTTTAATTAACAATTATTAGATGCTTTTGGATCGTGTTCCCATGAAGTGGAGTATCGCGCACAGGTAAAATAAAATCAAATCAAATAATTCAGCTAGCTTTTTCTGCAAAGCAGGGCCACGCCTTTACCAAAAATTCTAACAAAACCTATAGATGAGAAAACTAATTTTAGTACTGCTTAATGCCGTGATCGTTGCCATAACTGTAAAAGCGCAAGTATTACGTATCGACCCTGCTGTTCGAAGAGGTACTTTACCAAATGGCTTTACTTATTATATTCGGCATAACGAAGAACCCAAAGACAGGGTTGTTATGTACCTTGTGAACAAGGTGGGTTCTGTGCTAGAAGACAATGACCAACGAGGTCTGGCACACTTCATGGAACACATGGAATTTAACGGTACGGCAAATTTCCCGCATAATGCGCTAATCGATTACCTGCAAAAAGCGGGTGTGCGTTTTGGTGCTGACATTAATGCTTACACCAACTTTGATGAAACAGTTTACCAGCTGCCCTTGCCATCTGACAAACCGGGTTTGGTTGATACTGGCTTAATGATCATGCGGGATTGGGCGCAAAATGCCATGCTTGATTCTGGTGAAATTAATAAGGAACGTGGTGTCGTGTTGGAGGAAAAGCGCCTGGGCAAAGGCGCTGCCGAACGGATGCAAAGACTGTACTGGCCAGTACTGCTCAATAATTCCCGTTACGCTGTACGTATGCCAATCGGTAACGATACCGTGTTGAATGGTTTTAAGCGGCCGGTGATTGCCAGTTTCTATAACGACTGGTACCGGCCCGACCTGCAGGCGCTGATTGTAGTCGGCGACGTTAACGTGAACACCATAGAACAAGACATAAAACGGATGTTCGCTGGCCTGAAAAAACCGTCGCACGAAAAAGCGAGGATCAAATACCAGGTGCCGCTTGACGGGAAGAACCGCTTTGTCGCAGTTACAGATAAAGAAATGACGGTGGCGGCTGCCGACATCATCTTCAAACATCCTGAACAACCGTTAAAAACCGAGACCGATTACAGGAAGTACCTGATCAAAAATCTGTATAATCAAATGCTGGCTAAACGTATTGATCAATTATCAAGGCAGGCAACGCCGCCTTTTTTGCAGGGCGGAGCAAGCATCGGCGGGTTTATCGGAGGGCTGAGCATGTTCGATGTGTCCGTTGTCGCCAAACCAGGCGAACTCGAAAACGGAGTTAAGGCAGTTTGGCGGGAGATCGAAAGAGTTAAGCAATTCGGGTTCACTCAGGGGGAGCTGGATCGTACGAAAGCTGCTTATCTGAATAATGTAGAATCCCAATGGAAAGAAAAAGCAAAAACGAATTCAGAAAGTTTCGTAAGGGAATACCAGAATTATTTCTTGAAGGATATCGCCGCTCCCGGTATTGATAAAGAGCGTGAGTTGGTGAAAACTTTTCTCCCGGCGATCTTCCTGGCTGATGTAAACGCTTTATCAGCAGCAAATATCACCTGTCATGACCGAACAATACTGTTGCTTGCACCTGACAAGGAGAAAGAAGTATTGCCTTCAGAAGTAGTTTTTACTAGCTGGATAAATACTGTTCAGGCAGAAAAGCTAACTCCATACCAGGATGACATCAGTAACAAACTTTTGCTGGCGCAGCAACCGGTTCTCGGGAAAATAGTAGAGGAGCAGAAAGACAGCGCCACCGGCACTTATAGCTACCTGCTGAGCAACCATGTTCGGGTGATATTAAAACCAACGGATTTTAAAAACGATGAGATTATTTTTACTGGGATCAAGCCTGGTGGAACCTCCACGGCCACTGATGCAGCTTACGAAAGTGCTGCCCTGTCCGCCGACCTGGTGAATTCCAGCGGGGCGGGGAACTACAATGAAACGGAGCTCGAAAATTATTTGGCTGATAAACAAACGAATGTCATCCCATTCATGCAGCCGGAAAGTGAAGGCGTGAATGGCAACACCACGCCTAAAAATCTTGAAAATGCACTCGCTTTAACTTACGCTTACATTACCGAGCCGAGAAAGGATAAGGAAATATTCGATGGTATAGTCACGAAAAGCATAGCCGCATTGGCAAACCGTTCAAGTGATCCCAATAGTTTGTTCAGCGATTCGGTAAGAGCGATTTTATACAACAAAAACGTCCGGAAGGCAGGCCCAAGTCTCGAAAAAATAAAACAGCTTAATCTGGATACAGCGATTACCTTTTATGAAAACCGGTTCCGCAACGTAAATGGAATGACCTTTGTTTTCGTCGGCGCCATTGACACCACTACGATTAAACCGTTGCTGGAAAAATACCTGGGCGGCTTACCCTCGCATGAGAACATAGAAGACGCTAAGGATCTCGGTATTCACATACGGGAGGGCATTGTCAACAAAAATGTCTATAAGGGCACCGAACCGCGTTCCACCGTTTTACTGGTGTATTCAGGTTTAATGGAGTACAACCCGCAAAATGTAGTTCGGCTGGATGCCCTAAAAGAAACGCTCGAAATTCGTTTGTTGGAGCGTTTGCGGGAGGAGGAGAGTGGTGTCTATAGCCCTGGCGTTTTTGTTAGCTCATCAAAATATCCGCAAGGTCGGTACAGTTTTGTAGTTCAATTCGGCTGTGCGCCACAAAACGCCGATAAACTTATCGCCTCGGTACAGGACGAAATTGACAAGTTGAAACAAAGTGGGCCCTTGCCGCAAAACCTGGAAAAATGGCGGGCGGAGGATCGAAACAGCCGGGAAACAGCACTCAAAACCAATGGTTTTTGGCTGCGGTATTTAAGCGGACAGGTAGAGAATAAGGAATCGATTAGTAAGCTAAACGACTATACGAAAATAAGAGATAAGATTTCCGTGGCCGATATACAGAATGCAGCAATGACTTATCTGAGCGGACTCAATTATATCCGTTTAGTTTTATTACCGGAAAGCAAATTGACAAGTAGATAAGTAAATGACAATAAGAAATGCTACGTATCATGATGCCCCCGCAATCAAAGCCTTGCTAAAAGTCTTGGGTTATGAATCCCGGATGAGCATGCTTATTCATCAATTGGAAACCATGTTTGATAAAAACGATCACCAGGTATTTGTTTGCGAGCGGCGAGGGGAAATTGTTGGATTTGCATCTGTTCATTTTTTACCACAATTGGCATTTGACGGCGGGGTTGCTATCATCAGTTACCTGTCGGTTGATGACTCGCTAAAGGGCCAGGGTGTTGACAAGGCGCTTGAACGATACATTAGTGAACAGGCCATATTAAAAAAGTGCGAACGGATACAGGTCCATTTATCCGAATGGAGAGCCGCCGAACAAAAGTTTTACGAGCAGCAGGGTTACCAGGAATACCCGAAGTATTTTACAAAGAGATTGGTTTATGCTGAATAGCCCTTAATGACGCTTACCAGGAGCACATTCTTAAAAAAGTAAATTGGTTATGGGGCCGTCTGGTCGGCCCCAATTTTTTAAAAAGCGATGATTAAGATACTCGTTGTTCTTTATATTTCAGTTAATAGTTGACTGGTTTAGTTGATTATGTGAAGCGTGTCCCGGTTGAGTCTGGGAGCGCTTTTTTAGTTTATATTTTATTAAATAAAAGTTAAAAATCTTATCAGATGTGACCACTGCCAACCTGGTTTCTCAGGTAATTTTAAGCTCAACCAATTATAGAAATCTATGAGTTTAAATTTAGAAAAAGCAAGTTTTAAGGACTTCGAGAACATGGAGGGGAAGAGCCCCTTCGAATGGGCCGAAGCGTTTGACCGGTATGTACAAAACTGGAGCGGACGCGGCCATTGGAATTATTACCAGGAAGGGGTGTCCGGCTGTATGCCTGAAGTGGAGTTGAACTTGCCTGGGCAACCGCGGACGCGTTTTGTTTCGTTGGTCTCAAATGATTACCTGGGTTTTACGCAGCACCCTGCGGTTAAGGCGGCGGCAATTGCCGGCATCGAAAAGTATGGTGCGGGCAGCGCCGCATCACCTGCGATCGGTGGTCATATGGGTTATCACCGCCAGATCGAGGATAAGATTGCCAGGTTTTTCAGGCATGAAAGTGCGATGCTGTACACAACCGGCTATACGGCTAATAGTGCGACGATGCAAGCGTTGCTAAAACGTGAAGATCTTGCGATCCTGGATATGGCTGTTCATGCCAGCATGTATGAAGGCTGTCAGTTAACTAATGTGAAAGTTTTTCCGCATAACAATATGGAAAAACTGGAAAGAATATTATCCGATTCGCAGGGACATTATCGTACCCGGATGGTGATCGTGGACGGCGTCTACTCACAGCCGGGCGATATAGCCAAGCTGGACGAGGTGGTAAAATTGGCGAAGCATTACGGCGCTTACGTGGCGATGGATGATGCACATGGTGTTGGTGTTGTAGGAAACACGGGGCGCGGCGCGATTGAATTGTACGATCTGTTTGGCTGGGTGGACATCATCACAGGCACCTTCAGCAAAACTTTTGGTCATTTGGGGGGCTATGTGGTTGCCGATCCAAAACTGGTTGGGTTTTTAAAATTCCAGGCGCGGCAGCATATTTTTTCGGTAGCGATGACGCCGGCTTCTTGCTGTATCCTCAAAAGTGTCGACCTCATTGATGAGGAACCATGGTGGAAGGAAAGATTATGGACTAATATCAATTACCTGAGAACAGGGCTTTTAACAATGGGCTTTGATTTAGGCAATACGCAATCCGCCATCATTCCGGTGATGACCGGGGACCCGAATCTAAACGCGGAGGCCTGTAGCCTTTTGCTCCAAGCAGGTATTTATGCCAATCAGATCGGCTATCCTGCAGTACCGCGCAAAAACGCCCGGATTAGAATGAGTATCACGGCTGCACACACACTGGAACATATGGACAAAATCTTAAACGCCTGGGATTGGGTGGGCCGCAAACTCAATTTGAATAAATACCCTATTAAAACATAAAGAAAGGAGAAAAATGCACAGAAAAAATAAAGATGAAACAATGAAAAGATTGATAGAAGCAGTTGGTCAAATATTAAAAGACAAAGGTTATACCGGCTTAGGTGTAAATAAAATCGCATTTCAAGCCGGAGTAAGCAAAGAACTGATCTATCGGTACTTTGACAGTTTAAATAATTTGCTGAAGGCCTATATCAGCGGCAAAGACTACTGGCAGCCGCTATTAACGGAACTCAGCGTTGCGGCTATTGAAAAGCCTCCGGATATGCTGCAATTATTCGTCACGTTATTGCAGGATCAGTTTCGCTTCTTTTACGAGGAAAAGGAAATGCAGAAGTTTATTCTCTGGCAGATCAGCGAACTCAATGTTCTGATGCGAAGCATTTCTGAAAACCGGGAAAGTGAGGGCGCAAAACTCCTGAATTTAACGGATGAACATTTCAGGGATTCCGGTATCAATTTCAGACCGATCGTCGCTTTGTTACTCGGCGGGATTTATTACGTGATCCTTCACGCTGAAAATAATAGAAGTACGGTAGCCGGAGTTGATGCCAACCTAGAGAAGGACAGGGAAGAACTATTGATTGCGATTGAGCAAATCCTTACCTGGGCATGGGAAAAGGCGGCAGAGAATAAAAACAAATAAGCTATTTACCTATATTTACAAACGAAATCAAAATGAAAAATAAAGAACAGAAAGTAACTTAAAAATATATTAAATCACAGCGTCACTACACTTCTCGCAATAGAAAACTGGTAATTTTTAATGCAAACGAGAACAAGTGCGACGCCTGCCAAAGCGCGGGGTTGCATGTTCTGTTTGCAGGGTATACCAGTACCTCTATTGCAGTACACACCCGCGCCTTTTTGACCATTCCCGGTCAGCGATTTCTTTCAAAGCATATTAAACAATAAAGCAGCCTTTTTTCAGGGCTTAGCCACTGCTTTGGCTTTTGAGGACCGGTTTTTATTCACTAAAAATTGGATACGTGATGATTTTAAGATATAGCGAAAAACTTTATGAGGACTTGGAAAGTGCGTTAGGGATGCTCAAACTGAAGGAGAAGCACCGTTTCAAAAGGCTTGAAGAATCAATTGCCGTTTGCAGGCAATACTTTATCAAACTGCGTGATTTCTGCAAGACAAATCCGGCAGGCAATAAAGAGGATCAAATTAGTTTTTTTAAGAGCGTAAAACCCAAATTCAAATCCCTGCTCATCTTTCACCAGGCGGTACTTAACATGGAAGCACGGAAACCCGTTGGCAACAAGGAGGCACTAACGGCCTACTACCTGGACGAGCTGAAGATGCTGACTTACTTCTTTGAATGCAACATGGATTTCTACAAATATGTCCGTAACGGCGCTGTTTATCTGGACGAGCAGTACTTTCTTCCCGGCATCTACGACCCGCTGTTAGGGTCTGATGAGAATGTGCTGGACGGCGACCCCGCATTTACGACCAGCCACGATAGCAAGCTGGCTCAGCTCATGGCTAATGAACTGATGCTGATTTACCTGGAGAAAGCGGTGCTGGAACTGAATCACAGAGAAGGGACAGACCTGTCTTCTTTTATCGAAGAAGAAATGGTGGTTTGGACACAGACCAACACAGCCTTAGGGGAACTCATTTATGGATTGAAAGAAACAAAGGCATTGAACCAGGGAAAACTTTCCGTTGCCCGGATCACCGCCTATCTCGAAAAGGTGTTTCATGCAGATGTCGGTAATATCTCGGATACCTGGAATTATATCTGCGGCCGGGCCAATAAAACCATCTACTTAGATGAGATGAAAAAAGCGGTGCTGGAAAGAATGGTCGCCAAGCTAAGGTAAAACACACTTTGACATCGGTGTAGGTCGGAGATTCCGGGATTTTTTGCTGATCAGATTTGTTCCGGCAGCGCAATGGAGCGCTGCTGAAAACAGATTTTTTTATGCATTACTATTTCACCTGGGGGCAGTTCGGCCTGACATTGGCCGCGGCCCTGCTGATCTATTACCTCATCGTCGCCGTCTGCTGTTACCGGCGAGAATTGCGCGATTTTTTTACAGGACGACTCAGACAGCCTGCTCCACAATCCGAAACACGGAATAGCTACAGCGTGATGGGAGAAGTAAAGGAGGATGACGCAGAAATGAGCCTGGTAAGCAGCAGGGACCTCGACTTCGCCGGGCCGGAACAGGCAGCTATCCGTGATAGAAACAAGGTCCTGTTGTTAGGTAGCCTGGCGGATTTTATGCATGAGCTCAAAACACTGGTTAGGATCACGATAGAGTCAGAAGATACCAAAGAGGGTTTTCTTTCCCTGTTCGGCCTGGTAGCTGGCAAATACGGCCAGTTGATGGATGGCTCATTTAATGAATCCATTATCAGCTACGTGCGGGACAGCGGACTCCCTTTTCAAGTTAGTGCAAACGAATTGGAACAAATATTAAACGATTTAAATGATGAATAAGAAAGATTTTTTATTACTGGTCAGCCTGGTGCTGATTGCTGTAAGTGGCTATGCGCAGGACGGAAACGCTGGCATCCAGCAAGCTACGACTTTGGTGCAGGGATATTTCAGTACAGGCTGCACGCTGATGTACGCGATCGGTGCGGTGGTGGGTATCGTTGGCGCGGTGAAAGTTTACCAGAAATGGAACGCCGGTGAGCCGGACACGGGTAAAGTAGCTGCTGCCTGGTTTGGCAGTTGCATTTTTTTAGTAGTCGTAGCGACCGTCATCAAATCCTTCTTTGGCTTATGAGCAGCGTCTATCACATCAACAAGGGCATCAACAAAAGCATAGAGTTTCGGGGTCTGCGGGCCCAATACATCAGTTACCTCGCCGCCGCCTTGGTCATTTTACTCATCCTTTTTGTCATCCTGTACGTGACCGGGGTTAACCGGTACGCCTGCCTGGTATTGGTCTTCGGATCGGGCACCGCCCTGGTCATGGGCATCTTCCGGCTCAGTTATAAATACGGCCAGTACGGTTTGATGAAAAGAAGCGCCAAAAGGCGGCTTCCGGACTATGTCAAATTTCGTTCACGAAAAATATTTATGCACTTATGATCCCTATCGAAAAAATTATGCCGATTTATAAGATCGAGAATAACTGTTTGCTCTCTGCGCAGGGTGACATCACGGTCGCCTACCGGGCTGCGCTCCCGGATATTTTTACCCTGTCCAATGCTGACTACGAGAATGCGCATCAATCCTGGCTGAGGGCCATTAGGGTACTGCCCAAACATAGTGTGATGCATAAACAAGATGTGTTCATCCGTAGCCATTATGCAGGAGCGCGGCAGGAAAGACAAAGCTTTTTATCATGTTGCGCGGATCATTATTTCGAGGGCCGACCCTACCTGGATCATACTTGCTACATCTTTCTGACCAAAAAAGCGGAGGATCGCAAGACTGCCAGCAGTGCTTATTCCGGGCTGATGCGAAAAAACATCGTGCCGAAGCAGACCATTGATCAGAGGCTCTTCGCGGAGTTTATGGAAAAAGTGGGCCAGTTTGCCGGCATCCTGTCAGGCAGCGGTTTGATCAGCTTGCAGCGGCTGGACGATGACGAACTGGCCGGAACGATGCAGCAGCCGGGTGTCCTGGAGCAATACTGTTTCCTATTGGGCAAGGATGAAAAGCCGGTCCTAAAAGATGTGCACTTAAAGGACCGGATACAGGTTGGCGAGCTCCATGGACAATTATTTACGCTTTCGGATGCTGAAAATCTGCCATCGCTCTGCGGCAGCAGGATCGATTATGATAAATACAGCACCGATCATACCAAATTCCCGGTAGGTTTTGCAGCAGGGCTCGGCTTGTTGCTGGATTGTAACCATATCTACAACCAGTACATTTTTATCGGCGACGCAGCCAAGACGATGAAGCTGCTGGAAGCCAAAAAACGGCGCTTACAGTCCCTTTCAACCTATAGCCGTGAAAACGCCATTGCCAGGGATGCGACAAATGATTTTCTGAATGAAGCTATCGGCCAGGGACGCTTGCCTGTTAAGGCGCATTTTAATGTACTGGCCTGGACGGACCGGCAGAACGGCTTACAGAACATCAAAAACCAGGTGGGCTCAGCCATGGCACTGATCGGCGCCATCGCCAAACAGGAGACCGACGGAGCGCCGCAGATCTGGTGGGCGGGCATTCCCGGCAATGCTGCCGATTTTCCCATGAATGATACCTTCGATACATTTCTGGAGCAGGCCACTTGTTTCCTGAACATGGAAAGCAATTACCGCAGCGATCCGCCGCAAAGCGGTATCCGGTTTTGTGACCGGCTTAGTCATAAACCGGTTTACGTTGACCTGTATGACCGGCCGCGACAGCAGGGAATTACCTCTAACATGGGTACGTTGGTTTGTGGCACTTCGGGCGGTGGTAAGTCGGTAACCGTTAATCATATCCTGCAAACATTGCATGACCAGGAGGCGCATTGCGTGATCATCGATATTGGCGGCAGCTATAAAGGTTTGTGTGAATTGGTTAAGGGATACTATTTCACTTATGAAGAGACCAACCCGATCCGGTTCAATCCTTTCCATCTGCCCGAAGGCCATCTGCTGGATACTGAAAAGAAAGAAAGTCTGAAAGCCTTGCTGGTTGCGCTCTGGAAACAGGAAAACGACAGCTTCAACCGCAGCGAATATGTGGCCTTGTCCAACGCTTTACAGGGTTATTACCAGCATGTAGAAAAAGACAACGCCATTTTTCCCTGCTTCAACACTTTCTATGAGTACCTCGAAAAACAGTACACCGAGGTGTTAAAGGGGCACCGGGTCAAGGACCGTGATTTTGACCTAGATAATTTTATGTATGTTCTGCGGCCCTATTACCGGGGCGGTGAGTTTGACTACCTGCTGAACGCGACGGGGAACCTCGATCTGCTGAACCAGCCATTCGTGGTGATCGAACTGGATAACCTGAAGGATCACCCGGTTTTATTCCCGGTGGTGACGCTGATCATTATGGAGATGTTTATTTCTAAAATGCGTAAGCTGAAGGGCATTCGTAAAGTGCTGTGCATCGACGAAGCCTGGAAGGCGATTTCGAAAGCCGGCATGGCCTCATTTGTTCAGTATGCCTTTAAGACTATCCGCAAATTCAACGGCGTACCCATGGTGATTTCCCAGGAAGTGGACGACCTGATCAGTTCATCGATAATCAAGGATGCTATCATCAATAATGCCGACATCAAAATACTGATGGACATGCGGAAATTCCAATACAAGTTCGACAAAGTGCAGGATGCACTGGGTTTGTCCGATAAAGCCAAAACGATCCTGTTATCCGTCAATAAGGATGAGCGGGAGATATACATAGACATCGGCGGGCAGATCATCAAAGTATACAAGAATGAGCTCTGCCCCGAAGAACTCTACGCTTTTACAACCGAAGGCAAAGAGCGGGTAAGGGTTCAGGAATATGCCGCAAAATACGGCAGTATGGAAAAGGGGATAACCGCATTAGTAAATGAATTTAAAAACAATCGATCATGAGAACAGCAATAAAGATCATGCTGCTGCCCATAGGCTTATGGGCAGCTTGCAGCAACAAACAACAAGTAAGGGATTTCATCCCCGGCACTTATGTCAATCAGGCGCAGAGCGCGTACAGCATCGCCAGCGATACGCTGCTGCTGATCCCGGATGAACACGCCGGTAACCTCTACCAGGTTGTACGCGGAACGGGCTTTCAGCGGATCAGGGATGGCAAACTGCAGCCAAAAGAATATAAGGTCAAAACATTCAGCGGCGTTTGGGACGAGGCTAAACAAATATTGCAGATCACCCAGGATGGGAGCATTTTGGTCTTTCAGCCGGATGCGCAAACGCTGACCGTTGGCACCGCTGTTTATCACAAACTAAAATAAAGGAGGGCTTATGAGATTTTTCAAAGTTGTATTGCCCCTCAGCATGGCAGTGATCCTCATTACCTTGCCGGATAAGAAGGCCGATGCCCAGTTTGTCATCGGCCAGGTATTGAACCAAACGGTAGGCAGGATCATCCGCGCAATCGACCTGGGGGTGCAGAAGGCACAGAACAAAACAATCTGGCTTCAGAATGCCCAAAAGGTCATCGAAAACCAGCTGAACCAACTCAAGCTTTCCCAGATCGCAGGCGTCAGCCAGCAACAAACCGACTTGTTCACGAAGTATTACCATGAATTGTATACCGTAAAGGAGATCATTACCAACTATGAGCAGGTAAGGAACATCACGCTGGAGCAGGAAGCGTTGGTCAGGGAATACCAAAGCGGATGGAGCCTGACCAGGCAGGACAAGCATTTCAGCGCGGAGGAACTGAAATATATCGCTTCGGTTTACACCGGCATATTAAAGGCAAGCGTCAATAACCTCGACCAGCTTCTGGTACTGGTCAATTCCTTTAAAACCCAAATGTCGGACGGCAGGCGGATGGAACTGATCAATGCAACTTCCCGCCGCGTCGATGAAAATTATAATGACCTGAAAGAATTTAATAACCAGAATATCATCCTCAGCCTCGAACGGGCGCATGATGAAGATGATATTCAAAGCACGAAAAACCTCTATGGCATCAATTAAAAAGCTAGTCCTAAGCGCATTGCTTTCGGCTTTAAGCCTTCAGCTTTTTGCTCAATCTTTCAGCTTCGGTGACCTGTTTAACCAGGCCGCGAAACAGAAGCAATACTACTTGCAGCAGATCGCAGCTTATCAAGTGTTCCAATCGGAACTGAAAATGGGTTATAACGTGATGCGGCATGGGTTGAACGGTATCGCCGCAATTAATACAGCCGAACTGAATGCGCATGACGCTTATTACCAATCCTTGCGGCAACCCGGAACAGCGATCAAAAACAGTACGCAGGTGCAGGACATCATCCAATGGCAAGCGGAGATCATCAGCAGCTTCAGCCAGCCTTTTATCGGCCTAACCGCCAATGAGCAAACTTATATCAGCCTGGTACAAACCAACTTGCTCAAAGACTGCGGCGAGGATATGGCCGATCTGCAAAACTTACTACGGGCAGGCACCCTGCAAATGACCGACGATGAGCGCTTCCGGTGGCTAACCAGGCTTCATGCCGATATGCAGGACAAATACCAATTCACGCAAAGCTTTTGCGGTTCCGCCCGGCTGTTGGCAGCGCAAAGGCAACGGGACACGAATGCCAAACAATCTTTAAGAAACTTATATGAAACGAATTAAGCAAATCATAGCAGCCGCGACACTGCTGCTGTTAACTGCCACTGCAACAAAAAGCAGAGCCCAGACCACCGATATGGTGCAGCTGATCCTGGACATCGAAAAACTGACCCAGCTAAAATGCATCCTGAGCGATATGAAAACAGGCTATGACCTCATTAACGGCGGGTATAACCAGGTCAAAAGTATCGCGCAGGGCAATTTTAACCTGCATCAGACCTTTTTAAACGGACTACTGGCGGTCAGCCCGGCGGTCGCCAAATACGGCCGGGTGGCCGACATTGTGTTGGAACAGGGTTATATCGTTGCCGAATACACGCGCACCTTCAGCCAGGCCAAGCAAAGCGGCAGGTTCAGCGCGGACGAGATCGCCTACCTGGGCAATGTATACACCACGCTGTTACAGCAAAGTTTATTGAACCTCAGCAGGCTGGCGGATATTTTAACCACAGGAAAGCTGCGGATGTCAGATGATGAACGGTTGCGGGCAATTGACCATATCTATGCCGACACGGACGACAAGCTGACCTTTCTGCGGCACTTCGACCAGCAGGCGACCATCCTGGCCGTGCAGCGGAAAAATGAGCAGAACGAGATACGGGGCATTCAAAATCTCTATTGATCATGGAAAGTTTAACCGGCCTTCAGGCCACTTTAGAACAGGTCTATAACCAGATGCTGCCGCTGTGCGGCAGCCTGATCGGCGCTGCCCAGGGCATTGCAGGCTTTGCCGCACTCTGGTATATTGCTGCAAGGGTATGGCGGCAGATCGCCGCCGCAGAACCCATCGATTTTTATCCCTTATTGCGGCCTTTCGCTTTAGGTCTGGCCATTATGTTGTTTCCGGGCGTAATCGCGGTGATGAACGGCGTTTTACAGCCGGTGGTAGCAGCTACCAATAATATGGTACAGGACAGCAACGCCGCTATAGCCACCCTGTTGCAGCAAAAGACGCTGGCCGAACAAAAGACCCCCGCTTACCAGATGTTTGTCGGCACGGATGGGGAAGGCGACCGCGACAAATGGTATAAATACACACACCCGGATGACCCGACCGACAGCCACGAAGGCATGATCGGCAGCGTCGGCAATGACATCAAATTCGCCATGGCCAAAGCCTCTTACAATTTCAGGAACAGTATCAAGGAATGGATGTCGGAAATTTTAGAGGTGCTTTACGAAGCGGCTGCATTGTGCATCAACACCATTCGCACTTTTCAGCTGATCGTGCTGGCAATTTTAGGGCCCTTGGTTTTCGGCATTGCCGTTTTCGACGGTTTCCAGCATACACTGACCGTCTGGATGGCCCGGTATGTCAATGTATTCCTCTGGCTGCCCGTCGCCAATATCTTTGGAAGCATTATCGGCAAGGTGCAGCAAAACATGCTGCAACTGGATATCGCGCAGATACAAAGCACGGGCGATACCTTTTTCAGCAGCACTGACACGGCTTACCTGATCTTCCTGCTGATCGGCATTGTCGGTTATTTTACCGTCCCGACCACCGCGAATTACATCGTCCATGCCGGAGGCGGTAACAGCTTGCTCCAGAAGATCAACAGCCTCGTTAGCAGCAGTACCCGTACAGTCGTTTCAGCAGGTGGCGGCTTTGCCGCCGATGCTTTCGGCAACCAGCGCGAGAATGTCACCCAGAGCTATGCCGTCAACAGTGAGTCCGAAGGTTATTTCAAAGACAAATTAAAAAATTAGAGTTTATGTTCACCCATCTTAAAAACATCGATACCGCTTTTAAACACATCAAAGTGTTTAGCTGCCTGCTAATCCTCGCCTGCGCAGGTATATCCTGCTTCGCAGTGTATAAAAGCTACCAGTCCTCCGCCGACTTTAAAAACCACATCTATATCCTCGCAAATGGTAAGGCATTGGAGGCGTTCGCAGCAGACCGCAAAAGCAACATCCCGGTAGAAGCCCGCGACCATATCAACGTGTTCCACCAGGACTTTTTTACGCTTGATCCGGATGATAAACAAATACAAGCGACGATAACCAAAGCCCTGTACCTGGCGGACGGAAGCGCCAAAACGCAGTATGATAATTTAAAGGAGTCCGGTTTTTACGCCAACCTCATTTCCGGCAATGTCAGCCAGCAGCTAACGGTCGACAGCATTCAATTGGACATGAATCAATACCCGTTTGCGTTCAAATGCTTCGCTACCGAAAAACTCACCCGGACAAGCTCTACCGTAACACGCAGCCTGATTACACAGGGCTACCTGCGTAATGTAAGCCGCTCCGACAACAATCCCCACGGCTTCCTGATCGAAAAATGGCAGATCCTGGAAAACAATGACTTGGTCACCAAAGCGCAATAGCCATGAAAGGATCAAATACAGATGTTTTGGCTGGCAGG
The DNA here is from genome assembly GCF_007971025.1 of Mucilaginibacter ginsenosidivorans. Lineage (NCBI taxonomy): Bacteria > Pseudomonadati > Bacteroidota > Sphingobacteriia > Sphingobacteriales > Sphingobacteriaceae > Mucilaginibacter > Mucilaginibacter ginsenosidivorans. Next base: position 1,645,398 of record NZ_CP042436.1, read on the forward strand.
ATCGCCAGCCGGATCATCCACAGGAAAACCCAGCTGGCAAATTATCTGAACCGGAAAACGCAGTATTGGAACAAGCCTTCCAAACTCATCGCCCTGTTCCTTTTCTGCCTGTTGTTCGGCAGCCTTTGCCTGTACTTAATTATTAAAGCATTTCATAATTAAAAACTAATACAATGAATCATACCATTCAATTTAAACGGACCAGGAAGCTGTTGCTTTTCCTGCCTTTACTGATCGTACCCTTGCTCTCCTTTGCTTTCTGGAAATTAAATAGCAGCAATCCATCAACCAATGACCAAACGAAGAGCCAGGGATTAAACACCCGACTGCCGGATGCGAAATTTGACAAGCATGCCAAAACCCCTGACAAAATGAGCTTTTACCAGCAAGCGGTACAGGACTCGGGCAAAGCCAGGTTGTCAGATGGCAACCCCCTGCTGCAAAAATTCGGCTTTAAACCAAAGTCTGCCGGTGGTGCAGTTCCCAATCCGCTTTTAGCCAATAATACCGATCCCAATGTCGGCCGCATTAACCAGAAACTGGCGGAGATCAACCGGCAGATCAGCCAGCCCCAGCCGGTTAACCTCCCTTCGGGCAATGGCGCAGATAACATCGCGCACGATAAATCCTTCAGTCAGCAGGTCAGCAAACTGGAGACCATGATGAAAACCATGAACAGCGGCCAGCAGCCAGACCCTCAAATGCAGCAACTCTCCGGTATGCTGGACAAGATACAGGCCATACAACGCCCGGAAACGACAAAATCCAAACCGGCCGAATCCTCAGTTGATACACCTTTTAAAGCTACTCCCGCTATAGTCGACGGCAATCAAAGAATATTGCAAGGGGGCGTCGTCAGATTACGGCTAACCGATACCATCAGGGTCAAAGGTGCGCTAGTCAGCAAAGGGCAATTACTCTTCGGTTCCTGTAACATCACCAACCAGCGTTTGCTCCTGGATATCAAAAATATCCGCCTCGGACACTCCATTATCCCCGTCAGCCTCACCGTTTTCAGCCTCGACGGTTTGCCCGGCATCCCTGCGCCCGAAGCGGAACTCACCGGTGCTGCGGGTGAAGGGGCAAACAATGCTTTACAGGACATGCAATTGCTGAGCATGGACCAAAGCCTGGCCACACAAGCCGCCAGCGCCGGCATCGACGCCGCGAAAGGCCTGCTGAGCAAAAAAGTACGAAGGGTGAAGGTCCGGCTGAAGAACGGCTTCCCCATTCTCTTACGCAATAACCAAGGAAAACCATGAATACAGAAAATTTAGAGTATCTCAAAAAGAACCTGCTGAACCTGGGGTTTGGCGAAAAGGTCAACGATGAAATGGAAAAGCTGATCCGGGCCAAAGTGCCCGAATTTAACCTGACCGCCGAGCAGACCTATAACAATAAGAAGGTGGACTACACCCTCCATTTTAAAGCCGGTGAGCAGAACGATATGTATTTCTTCAATCGCTACGAAGCGACCCTCAAGAATGAAGCTGACCCGACCAAAGACCGGGCGCAAACCCTGTACATCAATCGTGGTCACGGTATTACCGCAAAGGAAGCTTTCAACCTGCTCGAAGGAAGATCAGTTGAGAAGAAGCTTTATAACAAGGAAAACGAGCCCTACACCGCCTGGCTGAAACTGGATTTTAAGGAAAAGGATGACTACGGTAATCACATGCTGAACAAATTCAGCGAAGGTTATGGTTATAACCTGGAAAAGACCTTAGCCCAATACCCGATAAAGGAACTCAATAACAACCAGCAAAAAGAAGAGCTTATGCGGTCGTTACGTAAAGGTAACGCCCAGCAGGTCATCATTGAAAAAGACGGTCATGCCCAGAAATATTACCTGGTTGCGGAACCTCAGTACAAACAGATCAACATCTATGACAGCCAGATGAAAAGCGTTAAACGCGAATCACTCCGGCTGGATAACAGCAACGAGCAAAGTCAAAGCAAGAAGCAAAGCCAGAAAAACGGGCAGGAGGAAAGTTCAAGAAAACAATCCCGGAAACAGCCAGTACACTAAATTTAATACGAAGCCCCGCAAGGGGCTTTTTCATAAACAGCAAAAGGTGATTTTGGCTGATCCCGCAGGCGGGCCGGGCTATGCGTTACAATCTGCTTCGCAGGATTTTCACTGCTATCCCTATCAGGGCTTTTCTCAAACCGTAGCAAGCCCGCATACAAACCGCTTTACTCATTCGTTCCGCAAAGCTCCGCTCATTCACGCAGCAGTTTTTCCGCTGCACGGCAAGAGCCTGCCTGCCGTATGCCCCCGCTTACCTGAATTTGACAGCACGTTGCCGCTTAGCCAGGCAAATTCCTTGTCCGGGAGGCAGGCACTTGCCTTCGCCCCCAATGCCGCTTTGCGTGGACCGTTTAATTGCAGACAGAGGCATTCCCTTTTTCAAAAGAAGGAAAAAAAGGCAGCTAAGGTTGTGCCTCTATAACGAATGAACACATAAGGTCATCCAAAAGACTACGGCATAATGGCGCAGGTGTTTATTCTTTGGTGCGCCACCCTGCGGGACTTATTCCGTTTCCTTTTGGCTTTAACGAGGCAACCTTTTTTGGCTTTCTTTTTTTCCTTTTTCTTTTGAAAAAAGGCTTTTCAGGGAAAGGGGCGAAAGAGAAGAAAAAGTAAACAGATTTTTTAACTCTTAAATCCAAGAAAATGGAAACTAAAACCAAAAACAACGGTGCGGTACAAGGTGCAGCAGCAAAAGGAACCGAAGCAAAAACCACAAATCGCCCAAACCTGACAGGAAAGGAAGCAAAAAATGAAGAAGCTGAAAGTCAAAAACCCGCCGAAGCTCCGAAAGTTGAGAAAACCGAAGCAAAAAACGAGGAGCAACCCAAGGCAGAGCCGGCAAAGACAGAACCCGCAAAGCCTGAAGAAATTAAAATCGAAACTGTACCGTCCGGTATCGGTTTGGAGCGTACCCTTAAAACCGTACACACCCTGTACCGCGAAAGCGTGAAAAGGGATAACCTTATCGGGCGCATTGATGAACTGGAAAAATTTGAAATCCAGTTGATGGAAGAAAGCGACGAATTAGAGGGCAACCATTTTCAGGGATGCAAACTGGCTATTTATGACAGCAAGGGGCGGACTTTCATTACAAATACTTCCAACCTCATAAAAATGGTAGCTGAATTTGTAAAAAAAGCTTGCTATTCCAAACTGGCTGAAATAGAAGCCGGGATCAAATTCCCAAACGCCTGAGCCATGATGTAACAGCAGTCCCCGGCCATTCCGGGGACTTTTTAGGACTTCACCATAAAATAGCAATTCCTATGTACGAGCAATTTGTAGAACTGACGGACCAGCTTTTTTGGGATGGTTACGCAGAACAACTGTCAAGGGAAAACCCTGAACGGTTCCAATTTGAATTAACGGATTTTTTAAACAATTATCAGCTTAAAGACGATGGAAGATAGAATCTTTTTACTGGTGAAATGCACCGTCAGGACGAGCTACAAACACATTCATGAGGCAATACAAGAATTACAGTCTCAAACCTTGTTGCAGGTAAGCAGCACCAAAAATGTGAAAGTCCTTAAAACAGAGATCATGCAATTAAAGACACGTAAATCTTAAAAGTTATTATCATGGCACATCAGATAAATTATAATAGTAAGACAGGAACGCACAGTTTCATGAGCGTGAAGGAAAAAGCCTGGCACAACTTAGGGCAAATTATCGACCATTACCCGACAAGTAGCGAGGCGATCAAATATGCCGGACTGGATTACACCGTTGAAAAGCGAAACCTTTACACCCATTACGAGGATGGGGAATTGCTGCCGGATATCATTGTACCCAATAACTATGCAACTATCCGCATGGATACCGGGGATGTTTTGGGCGTGGTAGGCAAAGACTACGAGATCGTACAAAACCGGGAAGCTTTTTCTTTTTTCGATGAAATTGTCGGTGGCGGAGATGGTATCCTATATGAAACCGCAGGCGCATTGGGGAACGGCGAACGCATCTTTATTACCGCCAAATTACCGGGCTACATTAAAGTAGGCAGGGACGATTTGATCGAAAAATATCTTTTCCTGACTACTTCGCACGATGGTTTCGGCAGTATCACCGCAGCTTTTACCCCGACACGGGTTTGCTGTAATAATACATTGAACGCGACTTTGAGCAATATGACCAATTGGGTAAAGATACGCCACACTCAAAGCGCACAGGAAAAACTGAAACAGGCGCATAAAGTGATGGGCATAACCAACACTATGACCGATCGGTTGAACGATATTTTTAACCGTTGGGCGCGGGTGCGCATTACGGATAAGGAAGTGCTAAAGCTGGTGCAAAAGGCAATGGCGCCAAGCAGGGAAGTATTGCAGAACGTTTTGGACGAAAATATCGATGAATATTCACGCCAGTTCCTGAATACCGTAGAAAAGGTTTGCGAGTATGCGTTCAGCCATCCTACGCAGCAATCAGGAACCACCAAAGGAACCTTATTTGGGGCATACAATGCAATTAGTGGTTACCTGCAAAATGTAAAGACTTATAAAAGTGAGGAAGCTAAATTAAAGTCCCTCCTATTTGGCAATGGCTTCAATAAAAACCAAACCGCATTTAACCTATGCCGGGAATTTGAAAAGAAAGGCGATGAGATTTTTGTGATGAATTGATCGAAGGGGGCGCAAGCCCCTTTTTTTATGACAAAACCCGCCGGGCTACTTTTCTTTCCCCTCAAGCGCCGGAGAAAAGTAGCAAAAGAAAGGGGCTATTCTTCCAACTGCGTTAAAACGAGGCGCTCATTTAGACCACTGCTGAAAGCCTAATACGTAACTTTACCCAAGCAAAAAAGTAGCACTATGGAGCAGTATCGCAAACCCGACCAATATTATATCGACGAATATGATCGTATGACTATTGAGGAACTTAAAGCGATAGAAAAATTAATGATCGAGACGGGAAAAAGGTTTCATATTGACCCGGATGCACCGCTTGGCCCCGGAAGCGATACCGAATACATAGGTTACAGGATACGCTACCTGGACACAGGCGTGGCGTTATCCCGAAATAAGGAAAGCTCCATACAAGAGCGAATGCATTCGGACGAAAAAAAAGACCGGCTGATCCGGTTACATCCCGTTCCCACAAATGTACGATGCGATACCTGTGGCGTACCAATGAAATTTGAAATGCATGATTTTCTAAATAAAGATGATGATCCCATCTTTATTTTTTCCTGTGTCAATGGCCACGTACCCAAAAAAGCCCTATTTGCCAGCGGCAGGGAATATCGGCTGCCCGACCATCATTGTCAACACTGCGGGGGTAAGCTTCTTACAAAGAAAAAGAAGACCAAAAACAGACTTGCAATTACCGAAACCTGTAAAACCTGCAAAAACGTCGAGATCATGGAGTTTGACATTTCGCCGAAACTCCCATCACCCATCAATGAAGATGAACGAAAAAAATACTGCACAGACTTCAAAGGCCGGCGGAATTTTTATGAAGATGTAAAAGCGCTGGCTGACCTGTCGGAAATATTCGGGCAACAGGAGAATAAAACAAAATATGGCTATGGTAAAGTGCAGCAGCTAAACATCGCCCAACTGGAGACAACACTTACCGACGAGATCGGGAAAGCCGGATTCATCAAAGTTCAGTTTGACAAGCCAAAACGCAGTCGTTATCTGACGGTAGAATTTTCTGCGCAAGACCCGACAGACCGCGAAGAAGCTAAAAGTGTTAAACAATTAAAAAAGACAATCGAAACTGCCTTGTTTATAACCAATTGGCGTTTAATGTCGCCGGGAATAGAATATAAATTAGGATTTTTAAGCGGCAAGCTTAAGGGGTTTTCATTGGAAGAAGATATTTTAAAGATTGCGCAGGAAATCTGGGAAAAGGAAAACAGAAAATTATAGACTCAAAATAATTGACTTATATAGAAGTCCTCCGTGCTTAATATTCTCGCTTTGTTTCATGGAGCCATTTTGACACTTTGGACAATTTTGAGGTCACAGATTGTGACCTCAAAATCAGTTGTTATAAATCATCTGACTTATAGCCTATTCTTTTTCGGGGAACAACCTCTGGCGGTTTTTGAATACGTTCTGATAATTCATCAAGATACCGAAAGACGATTTCCATATTTTTGTCCTGGTTATCCAGCTTGCCTTTCAAGCGCTCAATTTGCAGCCATATTTCAGTTTGGTCGGCAAAGGTTTCTCTTAACTTCACAAAAATGTCGATGATTCTTATACTGACTTCAACGGCAGTTTCACTTTTCAGAACATTAGCCAACATGAGGATACCGTGTTCTGTAAAAACGAATGGCAAATATTTAGAGTGTTCCCCCTGCTTTAAGGTCGCAAAATGCGACCTTAAAGCATCATTTTCATCTTTCGTTAATTCAAACATAAAACGCTCGGGGAACCGGTTGGCATTTCTTTTAACTTGTTCCTTCAAACGTTTGGTCTCTACGCCGTATAATTCTGCCAGATCTCTGTCCAGCATTACCTTTTGGCCCCGGATATAATAGATTTTGTTGGCGATGATCTCATCCGGTAGCAATTGATCTTTTGTCATTTTCTTATCTGATAAAAAGGTTTATCTAATTGGAAGTCACAATTAGAGACCTCCAGATTCTTACTATTCGTTATGAAGTAAAGCAGGTTGTTTCATGGCCAGCTTTGTCTTTAGCTCACTCATATCTTCCCCAATCTTTTTGGCTACGATTTTCGCATAGATCTGGGTTGTTTTAATCGACTTATGGCCGAGCATCGCGCTCACGGTTTCAATGGGCACCCCGTTAGCCAGCGTCACTGTCGTGGCAAAAGTGTGCCTGGCTGTGTGCGTGGTCAGATGCTTTTTGATACCACAGATATCGGCAACCTCCTTTAAATAAGCATTGTACTTTTGATTGCTGCTGATAGGCAGCAACAAGTTTTTTTCTTTGCAATACGAATGATTCTTGTACTTTTCGATAATCTCTTTTGCTATCGGAAGTAGTGGTACACTTTCCTTGCAAATAGTCTTTTTGATCTTTTCCCTATTCTTAACGAGCCATTCTTCACCGTCAAAAAATCGAACGATATGATCCGGGGTTAGCTTGCTGGCATCTTTATAGGCGAAGCCGGTATAACACATAAATAGATAGGCATTTTTCACCTCGTCGAGCCGTTCAACAGGCATTTGTTTTTCATATAGGGTTTGCAATTCTTTTTCATCGAGCACGTCCTTTTCCGGTTCGATATAGGAACATTGGTAATTGTTCAGGACATTTTTATCCAGCCACTCCCTTTCTACAGCTGATCTTAAAATCGACCTCACCTTTTTCAAATAGCACATCGAAGTATTATTTCCGATACCTTCTTTAAGCATCAGGTAGTCCACGAAATCTTCTGCGAAGGACATCTTGACTTTACGCAACGAAATATCATTGGCGTTGTATTCAGCCTGCAGAAAACTAATCACCTTGTCTTTGGCCGTATTCCATTTGGTCAATGTTGCAGGAGCTCGTTTGTTGGCGGCTACCCGTTGCCTCACCCGGTCGATCACAAAGTCGATGACCTCCATTAACGTCTTCTCTTTTTCCTGTTTGCCCTGGTAGGCGCTCTTCACCATTTCAGCAGAAACATACTCCTCATTCCGGCAAAGGTGTTCGTACAACTTCTTGATTTTTAATACGGCTACGTCAATCGTGTTGTTGGTCAGCCGTGCTTCTGTCGACGCTCCCCGCACATAGCCCTTTTGCTGATCCCAGTTCTTTAAATGGACTTTTTGACCTAATGACAGTTCGCCGCGTTTGCCGTCAATAGTCAGCCTGATGAAGACCGGCGCTTTGCCGTCTGCCGTCACTTTAGATTTCTCTAACATGACCAATAAGGATACCCTTTCATTGATTTTCATAATCAAATTTTTAATATGAATGATTAAACCTCATTCCTTCCGCAAATCATTGATAAATAGAAGATTAAACCCCTTCGAGGGTGCCTAATTTCGCAAATGGCAACGGTACCCGAAATGGTACCCTTTTTGATCGGGAAAACTTGATTGAATTTGATATGCTTTTTTGCAGAAAACGGCCTGAAATGGCTCTAAACGCAAAAAAGCCCTACTTTTCAGTAAGGCTTTTTCCTTTTTAGCGGAATGGACGGGACTCGAACCTTTCTAAAACCAATCTGTAAATCAATTACTTACGCGGTCTTAAAAATTCGTACTACACGAGTGACGCTTACCCGATTTTTAACTACTTTTTTCAGTATCAAGCAGTTGCCAATATTTTTCAAAATTATGCCTTAATCTTCGTTGCAAAAAACATCTTTTTTACCAAAGAACTGCATTTCTTTTACCTATCAAAATTAAGCTTTTTATGCCAAAAATAAAAGGGAAATTTCGAACCCGGTGAGGGGAAAAAACAAAACGGTAAGTCATTACCTGACCAGCAAAAGATCAACCTGGCTGCCAAGCGTGGGATGATACGATGGGGTATATTTAATATAGCCATAGTCCCTCAGCTCCCGGATACATTTATGGTAGGTAACGATGCTTTGGATGCGCGACAAGTCCATCAACATCTTTCGCGAAACCTGTAGGGGATTTTGCGTGCCGTTCGATAGCCATAGATAAAATAAGGCCATATATAAACTCTGGTGCCAGGCCGTGATACGGTCATCCGAGTTGAAACGGGTGAATAAGCGGGACAAATGCCTTGCAGCAGCGGCCATACTAGCGGTAGGCCTCCACCCCACTTTCCAGCATTTTCATAATCTCTTTATACCGGTAATAATAAGTGCCGCCGATTTTCGAATAATACAGCCGTCCTGAGGTGCGCAGATTTTGCAAGGTACCGTGCGAAACTTTTAGCAGCTTCCGGACCTCTGTTCCCTTTAACCATTCTTTGCTGGGTTCCGTCTTAGCGGCCAGCAATTCCTTGATATCATTTAAAAGTACCAATCTAAAATGCTGCAAGTCATCCTTCGTGATTAATTCTACGCTCATTTCGTTCACTTATAAAATCAAACTGATCCGACTGCGCTCGTTGCGCTTGTAGGTAGGTTCATAAACGATGTACCCGAAATCATGCAGATCGCGGATACATCGGTGGTAGGTCGTACTGGAAACTTTAGCCAATGGCATCAGCTCATGCGCAAATGCATGGATGAATTCCGGGCAGCCCAGGTCTTGCCAATGGGCGGCCAAAATGGCGAACAGGCCGATATGGTTCAGCCCGATGCGGGGATCCCTCCGGATCGCATGGAAAAAAACCGATAACGCCCTGCCCGAATCCATCAATTACACATGCACGCCATGCTTGCGGCGCGGACCTTGTTCCTGCCTTCGTTCCGTTGCCGCTTTTTGCTCAGCACTTTCGCGCTGCATCAATTGCTGGGAATTGGTCTGCTCCGTTCGGCCGGGGTGCCCCTGTTGCTGACCCTGGTTTTGCTCCTTTTCCGCAGCCGCCTTCGCTATAGCCGCGCGCTGCACTTCCTGCGGCGTCTTGTTGTTTTGCTGGCCTTGCTGCAACGATTGCCTGAACACCTTTTTGACATCCAGTTTTTGCCCGTTCTCATCATGGAAGTCGAGCCGAAGCATCGGGGCGTTCAGCGTCATCGTCGCTTTGACTTCCTGCCCATCCTTCTGCAGCGTGACTTCAGGCCGGTTGCCTTTCTGTAACTGCGCGACCAACCGTTGTTTCATGTAGTTCTCTTCGATGCCCAGGATCGGGTATTTGTCCAACTCTTTCGCGTGATCGTTCCAGCGAACCACTTTGGGTAGGAAATTACCGTACGGGTCCGCACTCTTGAAGTCCAGTCCCCGCCATGCCCAGTACGTTTCGCCTGTCGGCACCATCTTTTTGCCGGTGCCGGAATCGGACTGCGCCATGACCGGCTGCTCGCGGTACACCATGCGGCCGTCCATCATGTTATAGCGCTCCTGCAGCGTGTAATTGTATTTCTTCCCTACAAAGAAGCTTTGCGTCAGATCTTCCTTGCCTTGCTGCTTTAGCGTCGCATCGAAACGGTTGAAGAAGGTCATATCTTTGTCCGTGTCATCGCCTTTTGAAAAATGGAGTAAGGAGTGCACCTCGTCCTTGCCGAACTTGCGCACATGGTTTAGCGTAAATTCAGCCAGGTTCTGGTCCATTTTGGTTTGCAATTGTTCCGCGATATCCGTGCCGAACCCCAGGTTCTGCAAAGTCGTCTTGTTGTACTCATAACTTGATTGATTCATATGTTTTGTTTTTTAGTGAATGTTTGATTTTTCTGTCCGGCCCTTCAGCGTGGCATTATCCCGCAGCAAAAGCTGGTGCCCGTTTTTGATCTTGCCCTTGACGCGCTTGATCTTTTTCGCGAAAAGCCCCTTTGCCGTATTGATGCCGGCCGCGGTCAATTGCGCCGTCATGGACGGGTCAAAGCTCATCACGTGCATGTTCTGCACGTCGTTGACCGCGCCGTCTTTCATAGCGTCGCCGGTTACAACCTCCGGCACACTGATCCCCTCCAGCCCGTCCGTCCGGTCATAGACCGACAGGTCGACCGGGATGATCTGCAGGCCCAGGCGGATCAGCCTGATATTGATTTTCACCCGCTGGTTATACAGGTCGCCGCTGCCATAGACGAGCGTCCCTTTGGGAAAAAGCTGGCCGTTCAGCCGCACCGAATCGAGCAGCTTGATCCGCACGACCCTGCCTTGCACGAGTTTCTGCGTGCCGTCGACCACCGCAGGGATCGCCTGAAAAGCACCTTTGAGTGGGGTAACATCAGCTGCAAGCTTTTCGTCGAGGCGCTCCGGGTGCTGGATATCTAGTATTTTTTCCAGCAGGCCGTTCATTTGTTTCAGTTCCGGGTCTTCGGCGGCCGCAACGACAGGTGCCCTGGCTGCTTGCGTAGGAGGCTGGGGCTTGCCGGCCGCGGTAACGGTAGCCGCCTTATTGACCAGCGCCTGCAGCTGCGTCAGCTTCTTATTAATCTGCGCGGTCGTTGCGGCCGGGTTATCGCTCCCGGGGCCGTCCGCCAAATTCAGCGTGCCGGAAGGATGTGGGGAAAAAGCCAATTCCCCGGCAACCGGTGAGCGCCCGGAGCTATCCGTCCGGTTGCGCGCATAGGGGTCGGTTTGCGCCGCCTGGCGGTACTTTTCAGAATCGGCGGCGGCGCGGTCGTAGTAGCTCAGTTTACTGCGATCGCCGTTCTTTTTGAGCTTGGCATCAGGCAGGTGGACGTTGAAGCCGGCCTGGGCTGCGGGTTGGGCATCCGCTGAAGTTTTTCCGCCCCCGAGCGTCCAGAACAATAAGGTCAGAAAAGGCAGCACGACCAAGGGCGCCACCAGCAGGAACTTACGCCTGCGCAGTTGTTGAAGGGTTATTGTTTCCATGATATTGACTATTTAGCGGTTAATGATTTGCAGGTCTTTGTTCTCTATGGTCGTCCAGCGCTGGATCAGGAAGCCGTGCGGGTTATTGTCGCTCCGGCTGACATTGCGCAATTCGCCGGTTGTGATCAGGCTGCGCGTGACAATGCTGGTCGTGCGGATAATGCGTTGTTTAGCATAGCAGCGAAAAGCATAGGGATAGCTGCTCAGGTCGACATGCACACTGTCGACGGTCAGTTCCTGGCTGATGTTGCCGGAAATGATATTGGCATAGTAGCCGCTTTCCGACAGGTTATCATATACGCGCTTGGCCGATTCGTCCGCGAGGTAAAGCGCCTTGCCGATGCTGGCCTGGTTCGCCTTGTCGTCCGGTGAGAGCGTAAAGAACAGCTCGTGGAAGGTCTTCACATGGTCGCGGGCCTCCACGGCGACATTATCGTGCCGGTCGGCGGCAAAGGCTTCCAGCACCTTCCCGTTGAACAGGATATACACCCGGTTTTGGATCGTAGCCACGAGGCTGCGGCATTCCCAGATGGAAAAACCCACCAGCAGGCAAGAGCACGTCACTACCGCGATGGTAAAGCCGCGCACATGCTGAAAGGCCGTTTCGAGATTTTTGAGTTTCTTGAACATGGTTAAGATTTTTTGCCGGGGCTGCCCTGCAGCTTTTCGGTGTTGTAGGTATTGCCCGATGGCTTGTTTTTGTAATGATTGGTTTGCGGCTGGTTCCGCGTGCTGCCGCCGAACACGTTTTGCAGCATGGTGCCGCTGACATAAGAGACCGCCATCGAGGCCAGTGCCGAGGTCTTGTTAAACAGTGCATGACCGCCGACATTCATGATATAATTGGCGATGCTCGGTACCGTAAAATAACCGAGGATGCCGATCAGCAGGAAGATCAGGTAGGCGGTGCTTGTATTGCCAAAGGAATTGCCGCCCAGCTGCCCGCTGTTGGCCAGCGTGATCATATTGACTTGTATCTTAGCGATGATCGCCCCGAAGATATTGGCGATGGGCAGCCACATGAACACATTGACATAGCGGGCGACCCACTGCTTGAGGGTGTGATGAAAACCGTCAAAGACGCTTAGTCCGAAGCAAAGCGGTCCCAGGATCGCCAGCACAATCAGCTTGAAGGTGCGGATGGTATCCAGGCAAAGCGCGGCCGCCTGGAACAGGATATTGAGCAGCTCCGCGATCCACTTGCGTACCATGTTCTTCAGGCTCCAGCCGGAAAAGGCGTCCGCGATGGGATTGGACGAGCCGTTATCAGCCGTCGTCCCGTCCGGGTGGCTGTATTGGTACCATTTGTCCGGATCGGCATTTTGCTGGCCGGCCGGAATTTCGTTATTTTCATCAGGCTGTTGTGTCAAATAGGCGATGGCGGCATAGTTGTTCTGCACCATGCCTTGGGTCGCAGTCACAACGGGTTGCAGCACGCCGTTCATCAAAGACAGCACGGCCGGGAAAGCAGCGATGCAGATGCCCAGGGCGAAGGGCCGGAGCAGCGGGTAGACATCCACCGGCTCGGCGGCGGCGATATGTTTCCAGATGCGCGCGCCGATATACCACAATGCGGCGAAACCGGCAATGGCGCGGGAAACGCCGATCATACCCGAGCACAGCGGCATCATCTGGTCGTAAAGTTCGGACAATACGCCCTGCAGCCCGCGCAGGTCGTCCGCGATACCGTCGGCGCGGGCGAAGGAAGGCAACAGGAACAAGCCGCCAGCCAGCAAAAGAGTGAATGCGATCTTTCTTTTCATGGGACTATGGATTTAAGCCGTAAAGGCTGTTGATAATTTGCTTGTCCGCCTGCGCCTGTTTGCGCTGCGCCAGCGTCCGCCCGGCCTGGTCATTGAATTTGCGCAGGTAACTGAGCTCGTTTTTGCTGTCCAGATAAATACGGTCGATCACACCGAGCCGCTCGGCATCGCTCATGCGCAATTGCCCGTCGCCCAGCACCATGGCCAGGTCATTCAGGTTTTTGAAAGTGGCGTCGACAAGGTTATTATAAACCCCGATCATATAGCTCAGCTCATCCGGGCTGAATTTGCCGCTGGACTGGTAGGCCGACCAGGTCGTTTTGTATTCGCTGACGAGCATGGCTTGGTCATTGATGATGTCTTCCACCCGCGGGTATTTGCGTACCGTGGGGTTGACGATGAACAGGCCGTTGAGGAAAGCCTCGTGCAGCGAAAAATTGCCTTGGGAAACATCCTTTACAGCCCGGTAGCCCTTGCTGAGGATATCGTAACCAGTGTACATCTGGCCGAGGATGCTTTTCAGGCTGGCGAGCTTCTGATAATCCAGCGCCAGCTGCCGGATGCAGTCGGCCACGGATTGCGCGCGGCAGTGGTCAGCGGCCCCGAAGGCGATTATAGCCGTGAGCAGGAGGGTTTTGATCCGTTTTTTCATAGAATGTTTATTGAATGCCATACAATTGTTTGAGCTGGGTGCGGTCGGCGGCGGCGCGCTGTCGGGCTAAGGCAAGCTGCCGGCATTTGACGGTAAACGAAGCGGTGAAAGCCGCTTTATCTTTCATCGATGCGTAGAGTTTATCCAGGCGGTCCAGCCGCTGCTGATCCGTTAGCTGAAGTTTGCCCGGCGTCAGTACGTCGGCGGTCGCCGACAAATCCTCGCCTGCCATTTTTTGCACGTTGGCGCTTATTTTTTGCAGGTATTGCATTTCCGGCTGGCTCAGTTGTTTTTTCTGCTGCTGCCAGCTGAGTTCGGCACTGAACTGGCTGCAGAGCTGCCGGTACAGTTCTGCAATCGCCTTGCCTTTCGGGTTCCGCTGCACCGCCGGGCTGACCTGCTGCAACGAGTTAAAATATGCTGTATGCAGGCTGAAGGTGCCGCCCTTGAGATCCTGGGCAGCATGGAGGCCGCTTTCGGTGATTTGATAACCGGTCTTGATCTCGCCGAGGTAAGTGTCGAGGCCGAGTATCTGTTCGGCCATCAGCTTTTCCTTGGTGCTTTGCTGGTTGAAAAAGCCGCCGGCGAACTGCGCCTCGGCCGTGCGTACGCCCGGCAGGAAGATCGCCAGCAGCCAGATGGCCGTCCGGCGGATGCGCCGGTGACGCGGCACGCGGAAGGAGTACCCGGTGAAGGAGAAAAATAAAAAGGTCAATCGTTTACGTTTCATAGTATTGATTTTAAGGGTTAATTGATACCGTAAAGCCGGCGTACGCTCCTGCGGTCGGCTTCATCGCGGGAACGCGAGAAGCTGAGCTGCACATTCTGCCGGTTGAACTGCCGGAGGTGGTCGAGATTGGTCTGCATCGCTTTAGCCGCATGGTCGATTCGCTGCCAGCGTTCGGCGTCGTCCATCTGTGTGCCAAAGTCGGTGATGGCCGTGGTGACCGTTTCCACGTCGCGCAGGCTTTCGGTCAGGATGCCGTTAAAGATGTTGCCCATATAGCTCAGCTCCGAAGGCGAGAAATGAGCATCGCTGTGGAATAGCGCATTCGCGCGCTGATATTCCCAGACCAGTTGCTTTTGGCTGCTGATCACCCGTTTCACCGCATCATAATCGGCGATGGTCTTCCGCACGGTTGCGAGCTCCTGGTAATAGTCCGCGTACAGGTCTTTTTCCTTGTTCAGCCACCCCGAAATGTCATTGAGGCTATTGAGGTGCAGGTTATTTTCCAACTGCTGCTCGCCGCTCTGAAGGGCAATCAACTGGTTCTGCAATTGCTGCACCTTCAGGTCAATGGCGATAATCACCTTTTTGATGATGCCGGTGACCAGGCTAACGACGGGTACCTGCGCTGAAGCGCGCTGGGCAAAGGCCAGACAACAAAAAAGCAGTGTTAAGACAATGTTTCTTTTCATGGCGGTCTCTTTAAGCTTCGTGATAGATGTCGATGGTGACCGGCCCATTGCCGGGGATGTTCTCTACCAATACCAGCTTGCGCGCCGGGTCGAAAATGATGTGGGCCGTGCGGCCGATCGCTATCAGGTGGCCGTTCGAATGCCAGCCGTAGGTCGCCGGCCATTTTTCGGTGACTTTGTACTGGTCATTGACGAAATAGGTCAGGATCACTTCGAAAAGGTGCCCCATGGGATGGATCGCGAGCTTCACCGAGCAACGGTCGCCCGAGGGCTGGTCCAGCCAGCTGCGGGTGTACGGTTTTTTACTGGCTTCCAGGCTGGCGGCGTGCTGCGCACCAAAGGTCAGCAGCACTTTCAAGGCCGCGATCACGCGGCTCATGTGATTTTGCTTTTTCATAGCTGTTTGTTTTTGGTTTTTGCTTGATATTCGCGGACCAGCGCGGCGATACCGGCCTCCATGCTGCGTTCGCGGGCAGCGTATTCGCGCACTTTCACACGTTCGCGGCCTTCGGTGGTATAGGCGTAGTATTCCTCCGGGCAAAGCTGGTTGCGGTAGACTTTCATGTCCTGCCCGCCGATATCGACAAAGATCTCCCGGTCGTCCTTGCTGACCGAGAGCAGGATGGTCTTGCCCTTGTCGGACAATCCCAGCGCGTCCTGCAGCTTGTCGAACTTGCCCTGGAACTTGCGCATATCCATCAGGATTTTGATATCGGCATTGTTGATGATAGCGTCCTTGATCACCGGAGAGGAGATCAGGTCGTCAAGTTCCTGGGTAATGACGATAGGGATGCCGTTGAACTTGCGAATGGTCTTGAAGGCATAGCGCAGGAATTCGGCCATACCGCTTTTGGCAACGGCTTTCCAGGCTTCGTCAATCGTGAGCACCTTGCGCAGCCCGGCCAGCTTGCGCATCTTGGAAATGAACAGCTCCATGATGATCAGCGTCACCACCGGGAAAAGGATGGGGTGATCCTTGATCTGGTCGAGCTCGAAGACAATAAAAGGCTGGCTGAGCAGTCCGAGGTTTTCCCGCGCGTTGAGGAGGTAATCAAACTCCCCGCCCTTGTAATACGGCCGCAGCACGTACAGGAAGTTATCCATGTCAAAGGCGGAGTCTTTGACGCGCTGGTTTTTCAGCACAGCGACATACTGCGTTTCCAGGTACTCGTAAAAGGTATCGAAGCAGGGGAAAATACTGCGGTCGCCGGAGATAAACCCGTAATAGCCCTGCAGCGCGTTGGAAAGCGCGACATACTCGGCGCGGTTAAAAGTTTCGTTCTCGGCTTTCCACAGGGAGACCAGCAAGGCTTTCAGGCTTTCCTTTTTCTCGGTATCGAGCGTTTCGCCGCGCGGGAGGTAAAAAGGGTTAAAGCGGATCGGGTTGCTTTCCTCGTAGGTGAAATAATAGCCTTTCAGCAATTCGCACTGACTCTGGTAGCTGCCGCCGATATCAACGGTCACGCAGTGCGCGCCTTGTTCATACAATGAATGCAGCAGGTGGTTGACCGTCATGGACTTGCCGCTGCCTGAGGTGCCGCAGACCAGGGTACCCATGTTGGAGGTCAGGCCGTGCGCACGCGGCGCATCGTAGAGATCAGCAAAGACCGGGCGGCCGTTGAGCCGGTCACAGAAGCGGATACCGCTGGTTGGCGGCGCGCTGCTGTAATTGCTCTCCTGGTTAAAGAAGCATGCCGCTTGCTCGACGAAGGTAGCATAGGTATCGTTAACCGGGAAGGCGGCGGCATTGCCGGGAATGCCCGCCCACCAGATCTGCGGCACGCCGTCGGTCTCGGGTTTGGCCGAGGCGTCCAGGGCGGCAATCGCCGAAACGACGAGGTTGCCTTTTTCATGGAGCGCCGCAGCATCGTCGTCCCAGATCATTACATTGGCATGCGCCCGAACGGGCAGGCGCTGCTGCACGATGGCCTCGTTGAGGAAAGCATTGGTCGCTTCCAGCGCGATGGCGTTCTCCCGCGAATAGGCGGAGAGGCTTTGCAGACGCAGGCGTTTCTTTTCCAGTTTTTTGAGCGTCTCTTGCGGGTCGTCTATAAAAACGTACTGGTTATAGAGATGGCTGACCGGCAGCAGCAGGCCGAGGCGGGCGGCGAAGCTGACCGGGAAGCGGGTCTGGTCGGTCGAAAAAGGCTCATAGGTCAGGCGCGCCCCGCAGTGGGCGGGCAGCTGTTCGGTATCGCCGAGGGTATATATAGCCAGCTGCTTTTCCCCGATGGCGAGGTGTTCGCCGAAGCTGATGTCGCGGTAAACGGCCTGGTCTTCGCGCTCGGTTAAAAAACAATAGCGTTCGATGAGGCCGGTGCGCTTGAGCTGGCTTTGCAGTTCCTGCGCGCCAAGCCGCGTGACCCTGATCAGCCTGGTGTCCTCCAGCAGGCGGCAGAACTGGGTGCAGGTTTCGGTGAATTTGGAAATGGCGGCGGCGTCCAGCAGATCCCGCGGGACGAGCGTCGGGCGCAGCAGGTTGGAAAACAGCGAGGTAGAAGGCTTGCGGGCTTCGGGCACGCGGGTAAGGTACAGCAGACAGTCATGGTCGAGGTAGCTGCGCCCGGCAAAATGTCGCCTGGCGGCTTCGTTCAGGAAACCCTTGCCGGCCAGTGAAGCACCGTCGGTTTTCCGTTGGAGGAACCAGTCCTGCTTGTGTAGGACGCTGTGTTTGGGCAGAACCCGGATGGCCCTGATCCAGGCCTGGTGCAGGTCTTCGTGTTCTTCATCCGAGCGGGTAAAGATCTCCGGGAGCTGCAGGCGGAAGGCCAGCGTGACCTCGCCCTGTTTGGAGAGCAGGCAACCCTGCTCGATGCCCAGCAGGGGCAGTATGTCTTTTAGTTGTTTTTCCATTTCACGTATCACTTTCATTTTGTTATTCTGCGCGGCTTTTTCAAATTGAGGGGCGGCGAGCGAAAAAAGAACAGGCGTTTGGGTTGTTGCTTTGTCCTCTTGCCTCCGGCACCCGGTTTAGAATCGCGGCCGCCGCCGCGGCTTGGCCCTTTGCATGATTTGTTCGTGTTCCCGGCGCAGCTTGTCCTTATTTTGCCGGATGAGGCGGGGTATCTCGGTTTCGCTGAGCGGGATGATCTCCGCCTTAAGGTCTTTTGATATTGGGTAACGCCGCAGCAGGTTGCGTTCGTCCAAGCCGTAGGCTTTGGCGGTGGCAACCGGGTCGAGGCCGAGCTCGTTCGGTATTTTGATTTTGATGATGCCTTCGGGGAACTCCAGGATGCCCGGGTCGATCGTAACCACCTGCTTCATCAGTGGTTCATAAAAAGCCTCGTAATGCCAGCCGTCATTCGTAAGTTCGAAGCTTTTGAGGCTGATGACCGGAAAGAAAAATTTAGCGTTGCGCAGTTCGTGCAGCTGCAGGTCAACGATGAACGCTTCCCCCGCCAGGTCGATCTGCGGCAGGATGCCTTCCCGGCGCTGTTTCAGGGTATCGGGATCGCAGATGATCTCGAAGTCAGTTTTACCCTGGAGTTCTTCCGGGCTTTTGCCGTACCTGGCCGCCATGCCGTCCGGGTCGAGGACGTGCAGCGGCGGGATCTCCACGAGCCTGACGCGGCTTTCCTCATAGGGTTCGTCAATGGCGCAGCGGGCGACGGTATCATAGAAGAAGGTATAGCGGTCGCCGTGGTCGGTCATCTGCTTGATGAAGGAGATCTCGGTGTCGCGGTCATCGGCGCGCAGCAGGGCCTGCTTTTCGAGGTCAAGTTCGAAAGCGGTGCCGTGGATATCTAAGATGACGGGTTCCGGTTTATTTTTCATGGCGGCTGATATTAATGGTTAATTGCTGGAAATAGCGGCGCCCGTAGGATTTGAGCACGCGGGGCACGCGCTTGCGGGCGATGGCCTTCATCAGCCCGTGCTCGCCGTAGCGTTTGCTCAGGGCGAATATTTTGACAGTGCCGAACGCGGCGGTGCTGCCGCAGGTGGAGAGGCAGACGAGGGCGCCGGCGCCGGCGATGTACAGGGTGGCGAAAAGGATCATCAGGGCGAGCACGAGCCCGGCGAAATACCAGATGTATTGCGCCCGCAGCCCGCGGAACTCGATGCTGTTGTTTATGCCTTTGTTGATGCTATAAATGCTGTTGTTCATGGTTTTCGTTTTAGAATGATGGCCGCAGCGGGAAAAAGAATGCGGGCATAGCCGGGTTCAGGCCGTTGCGCGCTTCCTCCACGGCCGGTTGGTTTTGACTGGCAAAGACATTGAGCGCCCGGCCTTCGCAGGTTTGTTCCACCGATTGCCGGATTGCTTTCATCGAAAAAATATAGCGGTGCAGCGCGGACCGGATATGATCGAATTGTAGTATTTTCATAGCCGTACTCCTTTCAGTTTGCGGGTCTCAGCAAGGGCGGCGACCTGCGGCTGGACCCCGGCTTTCACTTCGGCCAGCACCAGGTCCTCCCGCTGTTCGGAGACCGTGACGGCTTCCTGCTGACTGGTGGGCATAACCGTTGTTATGCCATTGATCTTTTCCGCCGGAACGGTCCGCTCTTCTTGATCGATACCGTTCTGTGCCCGGTGCTCAGCCTTGATGCGCTGCGCGATCTCCCGCTCCAGGCGTACGAGTTCGGCTTTCATGTCCCGGAGTTCAGCTTCGCGCTCGAAAGGTTTGCCAACCAGCGCTTCGAGTTGTGGGATTTGCGCGTCCAATTCATCCCGGGTCGTTTTTAATTTTCCTTCATGACCCTGGGCTTTATCCAGCGCGTTGAGGTAATAGCGGGCGGCTGTTTTGGCATTGTCGACATTAGGCACGCCGGAGCTGTATAGGTACTTACCGCCGGTTTCCGGTCGGGTGGCATATAGCACATTATAGCAGTTCGCGGATTTATCAAAGTCAAAGCTGCCGGCGTGGCGTTCGATCATCAGGTCGAAGCCGTAAAGCGTGCCGAGTTTCGCCGCGCCGGTCAAGCCTTTTTCCGGCAGCCAGTTACGGTATTTGGAGATCAGGAATTTACCGATGGCGACCGGGTCGGCGCTTTGCAAGCGCTCCAGCCGGATCGGGTTGGCCTTGCTGCCGTCTTTTTCCAGCTTGAGGTTGGCCCGGTATATTTTCAAGTCTGTTTGCAAGATGTCCAGTTCCCGGCTGATTTGCGTTTGCTCCTTATATTTGTCCTCCAGCAGGTTGCGTGAACGGCTGCTCTCGCGGTAATGCCCTGTTTTCAGGCTTTCCAGCGCGGCGATCTTTTTTTCCAGCTTGGATTTTTCCAGCAGGGTGGTATCACCGGACAGGATAGCGATATACTCCGAAAAGTTCATCCCGGTGTTTTCGTCTATGGAACCCTCATCGATGCTGCGCACGTTCAGCTCGCAGTTTTTCATCTGGCTGATGAATGTCTGCTTGTTTTTGAGCAGGTTGAACTTGTAGTTATCGAGCGACTGTTCGACGGCATAGATAAAGTTGAGCACTTTGTTGGAGTAGTGCTGTTTAGCCAGCAGGTTGCCCTGCCGGGCACCGCGCCCGTTCCGTTGCTCCAACTCCGATGGTTTCCAGGGAATGTCCAGGTGGTGCATGGCGATCACGCGCTGCTGTACGTTCAGGCCGGTACCGGCTTTCTCGGTACTACCGATGAGCACCCGGATCTCACCCCGGTTCATCTTTTTGAAGAGGTCGGGCTTTTGCTTGTCCGTCCAGTGGTGAATGAAAGTGATCTCACCGGCTTTGACGTTCAGGTCGTTCACCAACTTGTCCTTCAGCGCGTCATAGAGGTTGAACTCGCCTGGTTTAGGCGTTCCGATATCGCAGAAAACGATCTGGGTGCCGCGGTGCGGCGCGCTTTGATGATAAAGTTCAGCCAGTTTACGCGCGCAGGTATTCACCTTATTGTCCGGGTGATCGCCGTAGGCCGGGTCGATCAGGCGCATATCCGCTGCCATTTTCTTGGCATAATTGGTGGCAATCAGCATCCGGCCCTTGTCTTCTTCCTCGGAAAGCGGCGGCCGGCCGATGAGGGTGGCATCGCCGCTTTCGGCGAATTTCATGAGGTTGGCGATAAATTCACTTTGCTGCGGTGTCGGCGCGATGTTGATCAGCCGCTCATCCAGTTCCGGCTTGTCGAGCGCGATGTGTTTCGCGGTTTTATAATCGGTGATCTCGTTGTAGAACAGCGCCAGTTCGGGTACTTTGATAAAGTGACGGAAACGTTCCTTGCTAATGATCTGGTTGGTGACCGAGAACTCGAAGTCCGTGGTTTTTCTGGCGAATACCGCCGCCCAGCCGTCGAAATTGGCGATGGACTGCCGCTCCATTTCTTTTGGACGGAGGTACTTGAAGATCAGGAACAGCTCGGTTAGCGAATTGCTGATCGGGGTGCCGCTTAGAAAAGTCACGCACAAGTCGCTGTCGTAACGCTCCTGCAACGTGCGGATGGCAAAGGACAGGTTCAGCGCCTTTTGACTGCCGAGGGTATTGCCCAGGCCGGCCACGCGGTCATGGCGGGTGGAAAAGGTCAGATTCTTAAACTTATGCGATTCGTCAATGAACAAATGGTCGACGCCCATTTCCTTAAAATTAATGCCGCTGTCCTTTTTCTCGTTGATCTCCTGCTGAAGGGTCTGCAATTTGACTTCCAGGTTGGATTTGCGCAGTTCCAGGCCTTTGAGCACACGGCGGGTTACTTCGCCGCCTTCCGTAATCAGGGTGTTCAGGTTCTCGGTCACATCGGCCAACTCGCGCGCAAAAATCTGCGCCTGGATATCCGGCGACTGTGGGATGCGGCCGAACTGGTCATGCGTCAGGATGATGCAATCCCAGTTGTTGTTTTTGATCTCGTGAAAAATGCGTAGACGCTTATCTGGCGTAAAGTCATTCTGGCCGGGAAATAGTATTCGCGCCCCGGGGTAAGCCTTGCGGTAAGTTTCCGCAATCTGATTTACATTGGCCTTCAGCGCCAGGATCATGGGTTTCTGTACGATGCCCAGACGCTTCATTTCGTGGCCGGCCACGATCATCGTCAGCGTTTTACCCAGTCCCACTTCGTGGTCGATCAGACCGCCACGGTTTTGCAGGATGCGCCAGACGGCGTTTTTTTGGGAACTGTACAGGTCTTCGATCCCCAGCGCTTTTTTCTCCAGGCCGGGAAAGCGCAGGTGATCGCCGTTGAACTCGCGCAGCACATAACAGTTAAACGTGCGGTTATAGAGCTCGGTAATCGTCGCCTTCTCGCTGTCCGGCAGCTCATGCAGCCAGTTGGTAAAACCGTTGCGGATTTGCTCAAGCTTTTCATGGGCCAATTGGATCGCTTCATTATCCGGGTAGCGTTTGGTGCTGTCGCCCATTTTGACTTCATAGCTGAAATAGGGCGTGGTGTTTTCCAGCGCGTGTTCCAGCAGCGTATAGCCATAAGTAGTGCGGGTACCCTCGGCCGGACGTATCGCGTATTCTTTCGTGATCTTCAGGTTGGTGCCATCCACAGCAACTTTGAACTGGTCGCTGGATGCCAGGTAAGTGATCGTGACCGGCAGGTCGAAAAAAGCGCTGGCAAAGCGTTCATAATAACGGTTCGGGAACCAGCGTTCGCCGAGGTTGAAATCGAGCAGCTCAAAAGGGATCGGTTCGGGCTGCGCTTTTTCGATGGCGGCCATGCTGCGCCGGATCTCCGGATCGTCCGGATGCGCCTGCGCTGCCCTGCGCGCGGTATCCAGCTTTTCCACCACGTTACCGCTCAGGTAAGCGTCACGCGTTTCCCATTCCCGGCCCGCAGGGTTCAGGAAAATATGGCTGTGCAAGCTGATGATGGCTTCCCCGGCGCTGAGGCCGGTGGCGTCGCTGATAAATTCGATATCCACCCGGCCGCGGTTATTCAGGCAGCGCGCCAGGGCGGAAACAGGGTCATCGGTCTTGAAGACCTCGGTTTTTTGGAAGACCGGGCCATTCAGGATATCTGCGGCGCGGTAGTCCGTGCCTTCCCGGGTTTCCAGCGAAGCCAGCATTTTAAAACCGTCCTTTTCATCGGCGAGGATCAGGCGACGGTTGGCCGGGCGGTTGAGTTCGCCGTATTGCTCCTTGAAATCGGTATAGGCATGGTTCAATTGCTCGCGCAGCGCCGGGAACTCCTGCAACGCTTCGGCCTCTTTGGTGTACAATTCATAATAGCCGTCGCGCAGGCGCAGGTAGGCGCGGTAAAACAGCGTGTCTTTCTGGTCGTCCAGCGGCTCGAAAACGGCGCGGTTGCGTTCAGGTTCCAGGTTTTTAATGGTACCTGCTTTCAGGCCCTCGGTGACCAGGCTGCCTTCCCGGTGGTGCGGCAGCAGGCCGCGGAACCAGGTGATCTCCTGCTTTTGAAATTTGAACAGGCCTTTAAGGCTCTGGTCGCCCTCGAAGAAAAACTCATGACCATAGCCGGACAGCTTTTCGCGAAGCATGGTCACTTCGCGGCTGAACTGATTGCCGCTGAGCCAGCCATAGGGCGGCCGGATTTCCTGCACGGTTGAAAAAAGTTTATAGGCGTATTGCTTGCCCGGGCGAAGTTTGGCGGTCACCAGCAAAACGCACTCCTGCTTTTCGTTATCGCGGGTTTTGATGATGCCGATGGAACGGGCGGTTTCCGGGATCACTGCCGCCCGGTCGGTATCTGTCAGGTAATCCATCGCCCGGTTCACGGATTCGGCGGGCTGACTATCAAACAAACCAAGCTGCACGGAAACGGCTACCGCCCTGCTTTCCGGCATGGGAAGGTAGGTGAGGAGCGGCCTTTCTTGCTCGCCGGTACTTTCGCCACCTTGTAACAACTGTATTTGCTTTTGTGCCTCGTTAAATCTTTCACGGTTGAACCAGTTGCTGAGGCCGTCGCTGACGGTTTCTTCAATCTTTTCGCTAATGCCGCTGAGTTCGGCGGCCTGCCAGTGCGCCTCATGCGCCTGCCCGTACTGGTCCTTGCCGTCGCGGATGGTATCGGCGGCGATGGCATAGGCTTTGACCGTTTGCAGGTATTCGTTGCTATGGTATTCGCCGAACCCGTTGCGCTGCAGGGCGGTGTTCAGCAATAGTTGCTCGTCTGTAGTCAGTTCGGTTTTGCCGGTATGCTTTTGCACCAGCAGCAGGTGGCTGGGCGCGCAGGTATTGGCATTATCGAGCATCAGGTTATCCGGCAGCACAGTGAGACTTATAAAATCAGCGCGGTAAAACAGGTGCTCGCGGGCGGCTTTATTCGACGGGGCGTTAAAAAAAGCATCGCTGGTCATAAAGGCCAGGATGCCGCCTTCGGCCAGCTTGTCCAGTCCCTTGGCAAAAAAGTAGCTGTGAATCTTCCCGCTCAGGCTTTTCTCGGGATAGGCCGGGTCGAATACGGCGATATTGCCAAAGGGCACATTACTGGTGATCAGGTCGTAGCAGCCGTTCTCGCTGTTATCGGTCTTTTCAAAGGCTTTGATCTGTACGTCGACCGGCACGGGCATGGTGGAGGCCAGCGCGGTCAGCACCTTGCCGGTGAGGAGATCTTTTTCGACGGCGGTGACCTGCCGGATGTCCGGGAATGCTTTAACGGCTTCGCTGATGAAAATGCCCGCGCCGCTGCTGGGTTCATAGATCCTTTGCGGGTGGATGCCATGCGCGGCCAGGACGCGGTAAAGCGTTTGCGGCACAAAGGCTGGCGTATAAAAGGCGGTGTTCACAATGTTGCGGATGGAGTCGATGGCGCTTTTGTATTCGTCTTTGGCCAATTTCGTTTCGAGCAGTTCGTGCAGTTCCATCATGGAAGGGTACAGCTTCAGGTCGCTCCTGGCGGCGTTCTGCGCTTTCCATTCCCCGATGCCGGCATAAGGATACAGCACGGCTTTCAGGCCGCCGAAGCCGGCATAGGCGCGGAGGGTTTCGGCCTGCTTTTCGTCCAGCCGGTCGCCGGGGCGGAAAGCAAGCGCGATGCGGATCGCCTCGATGTTGGTGCGGAGTTGCTGGAACGCGTTATAGGCCATGATTTATTTCTGATCTCTACCTTTTTGCTTTGTATTTTTTCCTTTACTGGTCCAGGTATTCGGCGATCATGCCCATGACAGCATAGCGGAGCTGGACGTTGTCTTCGGTTTCTTCCCCGAACCGGAAGACCTCGAAAATGGGCTCACAAGCCCCGATCAGGTTGATGAGTTCGTAGGTAAGGACGCCGCTGCGTTCCATCCGGCGCAGGGCTTCGGGAAATTCGGCTTCCAGCAGCTCGCGCATCCAGCTGAAGCGGGAGGGGCGCAGGTCGTGGGTGAGTTCTTCGAGGCAGAGCGCTTCGACGACATAGGCAGGTCGGCCTTCGGTCTGCAGCTGTTCGATGAGGCTGCTTACGGAATCGACCTTGGCCGAGAGGTAATGGCTGAGACGGTGTTCTTCCTGCAGGGCGATGAGCAGGTCGGTGTGCTGCTGGAGCATATAACTATGCAGCTTGCCGATCAAAAGGGTTTTCATATTGTCCATAGCGTTCGCTGTTTAGAGGCCGAAAAAGGATTTGATGATCGTGGCGACCACGACCAGGAAGATGCAGGAGCCGAACCAGGCAGCGGCCACTTTGGAGGTGTCCTGGTCACCGGCGTTCCACTTGGAATAAACCTTGACGGCACCGATCAGGCCGAGGATGGCGCCGATGGCATACATCAGGCTGGTTCCGCTCTCGAAATAACTCCTGACCTGGGTGTTCGCCTGTTCGATGCCCGCGTTGCCGTCCTGGCCGTTGGCGAGGAGGCTCAGGCTGGCAAAAAAAACAGCCAGCAGGCCGGTTTTCAGGGCTTTGCCCCGCAATGTTCTTTTACACGTTTTCATTTGTACTGTCATTTTCTTTTAAACTTTGAGCAAGGACCTCTGCGGTCCGCTCCCGGGATCATCCGGGAGCGGCCGGAAAGGATGCTGCGCCCGTTACCCCCATCGTCGTGTCACGGCTCTACAGCCCGGGCCGGGCAGCTTCTTTTTTCCCGGTATTGACAAAGGCACGGGATGCTAAGCGTCCCACCACGTATCGACTTCACTTTCGCTTAGCAATGCCGTGCCGGTTTCTTCGCATTGCCGCACAATGAGCGCGTTGACCTGCGCGCGCTCCTTGGCAGCCATAATGTGCGGGTAGCAGTTGAGTATCGTCTTAAGCCTGGAGGCGAGCGTTCCGGGGCTGAAGGCCATTCCGGCAGCTGATGCGATACAATCCGTCAGTTGCCGTGCCAGGACATCGGTTGCGCTGCGGGGTCCGGCGGCGGCCTGCACCGGTCCTGCGGAAGCCGTTGAGCTTTCGGCTTGCTCATCCGCTCCGGTGCCGGCCTGGTAGCGCAGGGCGTCCGGTAGTTGCTGCCCGGTCACGCCCCTTTGGCCAATGCGGCCGATGAGCCGGATGATTTCGCGGCTGTAATATTTCCTGGCAATAAAGGCGTAATACGCGAGGGCCAGCAGGGTAAGGGTTCCCAGGTAGGCGCTCCAGCTGAACGGGTTAAGTAAATTGTCCATGATCTTTTTTTTACGGGTAAGCGGCATTCCGCTTGCTTCATGGAACAAAGGTGCGTCCAACGGCGGCGCTCAAAAAGTCCGGATCGCAAACCGGACCCGGCTTGTGCCCTTGTACCCCATTGGCTCACAGTATTTTAATTTTCAGGCGCAGGTGTTCCACCGGCAGGCGGCGCGCCGCAGGGAATGGTCGGATGGGGATTAACGGTATTCCCGGATTTTTTGGATGAGCTTGTCCAGTGCGGCGATGGCGGCCTCCTGGTCGCTGTGTTCCGGGTGGTAGGTGCTGCTGCGCATGCTGTCCCAGGAAAGGTCTTCTTTCCGCTCGGTGGAGAGATAGGGCACCAGGGTCTTAAAGATGAGGCTCAGGGAGGGTGACCGGATGAGCCGGGCGTCGTCGGCAGCTTTCAGGATGAGCCCAAGCTGGTCGACGCTGAGCAGGCAGGTGATCCTGCCCGGCGGGGCGACCGGGCCGGGAGATGCGGTGCCGGCGGCGGGGAGGTAGGGCGCATGGCGCTCGGATAGGTCCCGGTGAAGCATTTCCAGGCGCCGTATGACCTGCCGGCCGAGGCCGGCGATCGCCGTGCCGGGTGGGTAGGCGCTGTAATTGGCGCTTGCCCTGCGCAGGAGGTCCGCAACCGCGGCCTCGGTGTTGCGCGCGATCTGCCGCAGTTGTTCCGGCACGAGGAGCAGGAACATCCACGCCTTCAGCTTGAGCATGATCTCGGCGCTTGCTTCGGGAAGCCTGGCTTCGACTGCGTTCAATTGTTCAGGGCTCAGTTCAAGGACCGGCGTGACCTCCGGGTTCAGGAGGATGCTGATGACCTGTTCGAGCCACGCGAACGGGTAATTACCGGGGTCCGTTAGTAATTCATACATCTGCTTAGCTTTGGTTAATCGACGTTGGTGTTAACTATAGAGAAATATGTAAGACAAAATAGCGGGTTTGATGCGGCTACGGGAATTGACAGAAGTCAAATAATAAACGCGGTCATCCGGTGTGCCGCCTGCTTTGCTGTGCTGGTCTGGCGGCTCGTCGGTGGGTGGTTTTACAGTTTTTCCGGCGGTTTTCCAATGACCTGAGTCAATTTATTTTCGGCATACGGGTGTAGTTTTCCGGGTATGCGAAAACGGGTTTAAACAATCTTTTGACTTTAATGTTAATCTATAAGCAATTTATCGGATTCCTGACGTGTCGCTGTTGCCCATATTGAATGGCCTATGCAGATCGATCACTTACTACAGACCCTTAATTTTATCAGGCCCCTGTCGGGCCGGCTCCAGGACCGGCTGGGGGAATGTCTCCGGGAAGAGCGCTTGCCCAAAAAACACCTGCTGCAGCGGCAGGGCGAAACCTGCCGTAAAATCTATTTTATCGCCGAGGGGATGGCGCGGGCCTATTACCTTACCGGGAAGCAGAAAGAATGTACAACCTGGTTCATGCGGGAAGGGGATGTGATGATCTCCGTGTTCAGTTTCTTTACGCAGCAGCCGGGAGAGGAAAACATCGAACTGCTGGAAGATTGCCGGCTGCAGAGTATCAGCTGGACGCAGCTACAGGGGATTTATGCGGATTTTCCGGAGTTTAACTACCATGGCCGTGTGCTGACGGAAAAATATTACATCGAGAGCGAGCACCGGGCGATGCTGCTCCGCAACGCGACGGCAGCGGAACGCTACGCGCTGCTGCTGAAGACGCACCCGGATATTATCCGGCGCGTGCCTTTATGGATGATCGCTTCGCACATCAATGTGAGCCATGAGGCGCTGAGCCGGATTCGCGGGCAGCTATCCCACGGGTGACCTGGGCCGGTCGGCCCATCCCGCGGAATGCTTAGCCTGCGCGTTGGGACGGGTTAGTGATGCCAGTTCGGATCAAAACCGGGAATAGGCATATTTCCGGTGGCTGGCTAAGTATCGCTGGCTTTGACGGGCCTTACCGGTAGCAAATTTTGCAGGGCTTATAGCCTAACCGGATCGCTTCTTTCAAGGGGAGCTTTTCAATCACATGGGTGCACCGTTTTAGCCCACGGCATTGATATTGGTGATAGGCATAAGCCGATTTGCTCTGGCAAATGTAGACCGAGTCCGTTTTACTAATGGGCCGATGCTGCATTGGCCTGGCAACGACGACATGGATGCCGATGAAGAGGGATAGGATAAATAACGCTTGTTTCATTGTAACCGCTTTTAATCTGTTATTTCAGTCAATGCTAAATGGGAGCCGGCCCGTATTTGCGACACGGTGCTTTTATATTGGGTGTATTTTTTCTTGCTGACGGTGGAGGTATTGGGAAAGATATAAGCTTCAATAGTGTGGTGATACCTGATGATTTTCCAGCACCTGGAAGGGATGGTCATGGGACCGCTTTGTTTTTTTTTGCCATAACTGCCGCACCATACTTCGACCGTTCCGAACCTGGTCGCCATAGCGCGGGTATGAACTTCCAGCCTTTCCCAGGTGATTTCATTCAGATGCCTGGCCTGGGCGGTCATGTTCGAAAAATAGAAACACTCGTGCATATCGGCGGTACTGCATGCGTTATCTGCCGCGTCCATGTTGTGGCCGCGGTCATAATTTTTAACGATGGCGTGGTAAAAGGGCTGCAAATCTGTTGGTCCAGGCAATGCCGCGTCGGGCCGGAAATCATTGGTCCGGTTAACATGGCGGGGCTTCCCTGCGGGACAGACATCCGCAGCGTTGAGGATCCAGTGTACTTTCACGGGGTAGTGTAACACGGTATCAAAGGTGGTGATATAGCGGTGGTGGACGATCGTGACGGTGTCCTGGGCGACGGCGGTGCTCATCCAGGAACACAGGGAAATGGTGATCAGTCTTTTTATCATGTGGCTAAGTGTTTGGTTGTTTTAAAGGTATAGAGACGAGCTGATATTTCCACCGGGTGTTTTCACGGTATTTTGCAGGCTTCCAGCTACGGCAGGCGCAGCCGGGAAACCTGATTGCTTTAGACCTGCCCCTTTTATGACGCTGGTTTTCGACCGGCGTAAAACGTCAGGGTGCATAAGACAGCTTGCGTATTTGATTTTAGTGCCAACCCGGATTGCTTAAATTAGCATATGGTTCATTGGATAGATAACCCGGTATTTGGCTATGCTGTGCAAATTGCAACGGAGTTGCGTTACTGCGAAGTTATTATGCGCGACCACGCTTATGAAGTTGTTTTCCGTAGCGCCTTTGCCGAAATACAGCTTGACGATAATTTAAACTGGCAGCTTACGGCAGGCGTACCGCTGCCTTACAGCATAATAACCGAAATTGGGCACAGGATAGAAAGCGTTTATATGTAGGGGTCAGATATGCAACTCCAGTGCCGGCAGATCTTCATACTCAAACGCCTTTGTAGGCTCAAGCGATTGCCTGAACTCTTTCTCGATGGTACAGGCTGTCATCAATTCGGCCGGGTACTGTGTAGTAGCCAGCTCGGTTATTCGTTCTTCGGTCAGGTCGCCAAAAATCCATTCATAAGCCAGTTCGTCGTCCAAAATGGTCGGCATACGCTTTTTGGTGTTATGCACCTGTTCCATCAGCTTGTTGGCCGCAGTAGTTACAATGGCAAAAGTGTTTACCATTTCGCCCGTCTCTTTATCAACCCAGGGCTGCCAGATGCCTGCCATGTAAAAATAGCTTTTATCCTTTAGCGTAATGTAGTACGGATAGGTAACCGACTTTTTCAGCAGTTCGCCGGTACGCTGGTTTATCGGGAAAACATGCCTCCACTCAAAAAAGCCCGATGAAAGTACCAGGCAGCGCCTGTGCAGTCCAGCCTCGCGGAACATTTTGCCGGGTTTTATTACTTCTTCGCCAATGGCGTTTAGTGTAGTAATTGGCGGGCGGTACTGGCCTTTGGCATCTTTATAGCCAAAACGCATGTTTTTTACATCCTGCCGGGTACGCAGGTAGCCTGGGATAAAGCCCCATTCCATTTGCACAATATCAAAATCGTTTTGCCCCGGCACGGGTACTATCACCGCATTCAAATCATAACTAAACCCTACCGATAAGTCTTTATCGAGAAAATTAAAATCGCACGCAGCTTTTTCCAAAATCTTGAGCCGGATAAACTCATCGTGCGAAACCTTTTGACCGTTGTAATAACACATAATTATTTAATTAAAAAATAATGTTCGTCAACCAGCATGGCAATATCGTTAGCTTCTTCAAGCCGGCCCTCGGGTACCGATGTCCAAAACACGCGGCCCTTATCGTTTTTAGCCGTCGTTATCAGCAGTGGCGGCCGGTTATCAGCAAATATTGCCCGGTATACTTCCGTCATCCCGATGATGTGCTTGCGCACGATTATCTTAACGCCTTTATAAACTAACGGCAAACCCGTATCGATAGTTTGAGATGCCATAATTACCTCCAAATTAACAATGTACATACAAATATAAAAATTGCTGTTGCAATTACTAATATTTTTAGCAATTTTGTTGTATGGCACATACGGGCGATAAATATCCATTTGAACATTATAAACGCGAACAAAAGCTGGCGGCAGAAAAAGAATTGCGGGATAACGTATGGGCAATGTACCCGTCGCATAGAAAAGCCTTGTATTTTGCCGACGAAGCCAAAAAGCGTAATGCCTGGTTATTTGACCCGCCAAACAAACGCTGGTATAACCCTGAAGAATTTGTTACCGAAACGAAAAACCTCCAATCAACCGATGATATTTTTAACCGGGTTGAAATACGGCACCCCATAGATGGAATAAATGCGGGCTATAAGCAAATAACCATGCTGTATGGCAAATTGCAGGAATTGACCAAACGGGTGTTCGACTATTACAGTCGGTAAAAACCTTCCTGGTTGAAGGTGTTCATGATTCATGAACAAAATGTTTTTTTGAACGTAAGCGCTTGGGATTTCGAATATAATGAACAGGAAACGGTGGGAAACCTGGTTGTGTGTACAAATTACAAAATCGCACTAATAGTCAACAAATAAATATGCTCAAAGTGTTGCGGGATCAGTTGTTTGCTATACCAGAATGAGGAGGTCAATGGCTCTGGGATGCCCGGCCCTGGCGTCAAAAATTTTTAGTTCTGCGGTGAACACTGTATCGTTTCACGTTCTGCTATTTTCTATTGATAATAGAAAATATTCTTATATAAAATATAATTAATAGAAAATATTCTTATATGTTAATGATTTCTCCATCTCAATCGAAAAAATTCTCTTCCTCTATTCTCCTTAAAAGCATTAAGGTATTCTAATTAATAGAAAATATTCTTACTAAATCCAACAATAATAGAAAATATTCTTATATTAGCTACAGTATTTAAATTATAATGGAAAAAAATCCCGCACACCTGCAGGAAATTCTGTTCGGAAGCTCTGATAAAAAGGAATCCAGGCAAATTTCCCTTTATGTCAAAAACGGTACCGCCAAAAAGATCGCGCCAAGGTTATATACCACCAATATGGCGGACTCCCCCGGAAGTATCATCAAGCGCAATTGGTTTCGCATACTGGCTGAACAATACCCGGGGGCCATATTAAGTCATCGCAGTGCGCTTGAAAGCCGCCCGACGCCAGACGGGCATATTTTCCTCACCTATACCTATACTAAAAATATACCACTACCCGGTCTAACCATACATTTTCAAAAGGGCGTCGGACGAATTGAAGGTGACCCGGGTTTTTTTGGCGAACTATATATGTCCCAGGAAGCTCGTGCCTATCTCGAAAACCTTCAAACTTCAAGAGGCGCTGAACCCCCAAAAACGCTTACAAGGGAGCAAATCGAACAAAGACTTGAAACCCTGATCCGCAGCCGGGGCGAAGAGGGCCTGAACGAGCTTCGTGACCGGGCCCGTTCAATAGCCGATGAACTGGACATGCAAAAGGAGTTCATAAAACTCAATACACTAATCAGTGCATTGCTGGCAACAAAGCCAAGCAAATTACTTTCCTCTACGGTCGCCAAAGCAAGGGCGCTGGGGGAACCGTTTGATCCTTCCAGGATTGCCTTGTTTGAAAAATTATATGAAGCGCTTGCAGGCCAGGACTTTCCCTTCTATTACGATAAGAATGAAAGTACCAGGAGTTATCAAAACTTTGCCTTCTTCGAAAGCTATTTTTCAAACTATATCGAGGGTACCATGTTTGAAGTTGAGGAAGCTAAGCAGATCATCTTGACAGAAACTCCGCTTCCGGCACGAAATGAAGATTCGCACGACGTGCTCGGAACGTATAAACTGGTATCCAACCGGCAGGAAATGGCCGTTTGCCCGGCCTCGGCAGACGAACTGCTCCATTTGGTGAGGTACCGGCATAAATTGATGCTGGCTTCGCGTCCCAACAAAAATCCGGGCAAGTTCAAAGACAAAAATAACCGTGCCGGAAATACGGAATTTGTGGATCAAACCCTTGTTGCAGGAACACTAAAAAAAGGTTTTGACTGGTATAGTATGCTGCGGCATCCTTTTGCGAAATCCGCTTACATGATGTTTCTTATCAGCGAAGTCCACCCATTTCTTGACGGCAACGGCCGCGTTGCACGAGTTATGATGAACGCCGAGCTTTCGTCAAATAGCCTTTCAAAAATTATCGTGCCAACGGTTTACCGCGAAGATTATATGGGCGCGCTGCGATTGCTGACCAGGCGCGGAGAAACCGCTCCGTTTATTCGGATGATGCTCAGGCTGTATGCATTCAGTTCGACAGTTTACGGTGAAGCTAGCAATGCGATGGAGGTTTATCTGCGTTCGTGCGATGCTTTTATGGAGCCGCAGGAAGGTAAGTTAAAATTTCAGCTTCCTGGCCGTAATTGATCCTGATCAGACCTGTTTCATTTAACCCGTCGAGCGTCGTCGTTTCCTCGGCTATGCGGACATTCCGGACTCATTGACAACCTCGTTCCGATATAACAAACAACTGATTCCCCAAAGCTTTGATCCTATTAATTCGTTGATGGTCAACTCCGAATTTCCCGGCTATCCGCGCAAGGAGGTGTCCAAAGCGCGTGGAATTAGGTGTTCAAGGCGCCCGGCATCTCCAGTTTAAGCTCATTGAGTTGTTAAATGCAGCTCAATAAGACTATAAAATGAACTCTATTTTAGTTTGCTTTGAGCTCCATTAATGGTGGACATTCAGGAGTTATTTACCACCTCGTTCAGATACAGCAAACAACTGATTCGGCAACACTTTGATCCTGTTAATTTGTTGATGATTAATTCGGAATTTCCTGACTATCTGCATAACCAGGTTGTCCAAAGCGCACGGAAGGCTTCTCTGTGCCAAATTCAAATGCACCGAACTTTTCTTTTTATTACGCTATCGATTCTCACCTAAACAAAACGATTAGGCTTCCGCTGACCGAGCCTGCGGGGTACCCAGGGGGCGTGGTTTTTGTGCCGGTCAGATGATCCCGGGGGAAAGGCGCCCGGGATTTTTATTGCCGCGCAGGAGGGTGGGGGCTGCGCGTGGATCCCGCGGGATAAAAATACCGTGAAAACACGGGTTGACCGGTTGGGTGGCTTCTGCTTATCTTGCGCAATTAAACCTTGTTTATCATGCATACGATCGGGGAAAGAATACGTTTATTGCGGCTCGAACGGGGATGGAACCAGGAGTTTCTTGCCTCGCTGCTGCGGGTGTCGGTGCCTGCACTTTCCAAAATGGAGACGGGAATCACGGATCTGAATTTATCACGGCTGGATCAGCTGGCTGAAGTTTTCGGCCTTTCGATGGCCGGGCTGATGTCCCGCAATAGCGGCCGGGAAGGGGAATTGGGAGAGGAGGAGACGTTAAGGCGTTTGCTGGAACAGCGGGATGTGGAGTTGCTGGCCCTTCAGAAAAAGGTGATCGGGCTGCTGGAGGAGCTGAGGGAGGCCGTGGAGGGCTGAGTAGCCGCCTTTGTTTCAACCAGGGATCCTGTAAACCGGTGCCATAGCTTTGGTTGCCGGCAGTCTATCCAGTTAGACAGGGCGGAGAGCAGGAATTTGTTAAAAGAAATTCCGCTTTTCAGGATTTTGACGTACCTTGGGCTCATATAACAAATCCTGAACACTTACATGCTGAATAACCTTAAAGCTTAGCTGCTCGCTGGCAAAAGTCCATTAACCAACCTTGTCCATTGTCTAGATGTCAAAATCCTTAATTTATACTATTTTTTTTGGGCTGCTCATGCCGTTCGCTGTGCGGGCCCAGGCCCCGGATATATCCTATCCCGTACCGCCTAAGATCTTTATCGCTAAGCCCATGACGCCCCTTAAGGTGAGTAATGCCGGCGGAGCGGTTCCCGGACAGTTGTTTCCCCAGGTCAGCCTCCTGACACCGGTCAACAGCAACAGCCTGGCCATCCAGTACTTTGTACGTTTACCTTCGGGAGATATTTACGGTATCCAGTATGGGGCCATTTACCATATTAAGCCGGACGGCACTTATGACCTTTTCGCCGGCGGTTCCAGCTATGGCTACATGGACGGGCAGGGCACCGCTGCGGGCTTTGGCGAAATGGGCGGCATCACGAAAGACGGGCAGGGGAATTTATATGTCACGGACAATAACTACCGGGATGGACTGAATTCGAGGATACGAAAGATCACGCCGGGCGGCCTGGTCAGCACCTATGCGCAGGGATTACAGGGGCCACTCGGTATAGCGGCCGGCCAGGGCGGCGTGCTGTACGTTGCCGAGACTTCGGGAAAGATCATGAAGGTCGCCACCGACGGCACAGTCTCGCTGCTGGCCGGTAAGGGCAGCCCGGGGGCGGATGACGGTACCGGTGCGAATGCCTCGTTCGGTTACCCGGGAGGCATAACGACGGACCGCGCGGGTAATATTTTTATGGCTGATCAGCAAAACAACCGGATCCGGAAGATCACGCCGGATGGCGTGGTGACCACGGTCGCAGGATCGGACAAATATGGTAGCGATGACGGTGTCGGTACTGCGGCATCTTTTTCCAATCCGACGGCCGTGCAGGTCGACTCTAAAGGGAACCTGCTGGTTAGCGACGGGAACTCGCTTTTACGCCGCATCAGTGCCGGCGGTGTGGTCACGACCATTTCTCCAAACTTTTATGATAAGACGGGTCAGCCCGTATACAGTAACCTGCCGGGGCGGGTCATCATTGATGAAAATGACAATGTCATCGCCTGCGCTGCGGACGGCTTTTACCTGCTATCCATGCTGGGTTATAATATCGCTCCCCTGCTTCCGGCCGGCTTAACCTTCGGGGCGGACGGAACCATCAGCGGCACCCCGACGGCGCTTGCTGCCCCGGCGAACTATAAAATAACGGCATCGAACGCGCAGGGGATCAGTTCAGCGACGGTCAGCCTGGCCGTCGTTATCCCGCCGGACCCGCCGGTGATCACTTCATTCAGCCCCGATACGGCCTATCCGGGGGGCTCGATAACCATCACCGGGAACTATTTTACGGGGGTTACCAAAGTCACCATTGGCGGCAAGCAGGAGCCTTTTTATAATGTAACCCCAACCGCTATTACCGCGGATATTAATACGGGGACCCCTTCCGGCGAGGTAACCGTCACCACGCCTAACGGCACTGCGCGGCGGGCGGGGTTCACAATTTTTCCGCCGCCGGTCATCACTTCTTTTGCGCCGGTGACTGCCGGCAAAGGAGCGACCATAACGATCACGGGGACCGGGTTCAAAGGCGCTGTCCAGGTCATGATCGGGGGGCAATATGCTTCATTTAAGGTGATCTCCCCCACGCAGATCGACGCCGTGGTGGGCGACGGCGCTTCTGGCGACATCTTTGTCTACGGGCCGGGCGGGGAATCGACCGTTCCGGGCTTTACTTTTATCAGTCCGCCAGCTATTTCGTCCGTATCCCCTGCATCCGCAGGGGCGGGAGCGACTGTTACGATCAACGGGAGCAATTTCAGCAACGCCACTTCCGTAAAATTCGGCACGACCGCCGCAGGCTCCTTTACCGTGAATTCAGCGACGAAGATCACCGCCGTTGTTGCGGCGGGTTCGTCGGACGGTATTACCGTCAGCACCCCCGGCGGGACCGCAACTTTCAGCTCCTTCAGCTTTAAAGCCCCGCCGGTGATCACCGGCACCAGCACCATGAAAGGAGGGAACAACTCGGTGATCACGATCTATGGCACCAACCTGGATGGCGCTATCGTCACCATCGGAGGGGTTCCGGCGACGGTGACCGCTAATTATACCAA
The DNA here is from genome assembly GCF_007971025.1 of Mucilaginibacter ginsenosidivorans. Lineage (NCBI taxonomy): Bacteria > Pseudomonadati > Bacteroidota > Sphingobacteriia > Sphingobacteriales > Sphingobacteriaceae > Mucilaginibacter > Mucilaginibacter ginsenosidivorans. The sequence continues at coordinate 1,682,181 of NZ_CP042436.1, forward strand.
CCAGATCTATGCCACCCTTGGCATCGGGGGCGCATCGGGCGATATCGTTGTTGTGACACCGGGCGGAACGGCCACCCTGCCGGGCTTTACCTGGATCGCTCCGCCGGCCATTGCCTCGTTCACACCGCAAACAGCTGCCGCGGGGGAAAAAATCAGTATAAAAGGCAGTAACCTGTCCGAGACCTCCGCGGTATCTTTCGGAGGTGTGTATGCGACATTTAAGGTGATATCGGACGGCGAAATCGAGGCTACCGTACCGGATGGTGCCGGCGGCGCCGTGATGGTAACTACCCCCGGCGGGTCCGCGGGGGTGCCCGGGTTTGTCTATAAAGGGCCTTCCATAAGTTCCTTCCTGCCTGTACAGGCAGGAAAGGGCCAGACGGTAACCATACAGGGAAGTAATTTCAACGGGGCGACCGGGGTTAGTTTTGGCGGTGTGCCCGCGACGTCGTTCCGGGTGATTTCGGCGACTCAGGTCAGCGCTGTCGTGGGCGCGGGCAGGTCGGGAAGCGTTACGGTGACTACGCCGTCCGGGTCGGGTTCGCTAGCCGGATTCCAGCATCCGGGCCCGTACATCCTGTCCTTCAGCCCGGCTTACGCGGGTGACCTCTATATAATGCCGGTAACGATCACCGGGAACAATTTCACCGGGGCAACTGCCGTCAGCTTCGGCGGCGTACCCGCTGCATCTTTTACGGTCATATCGGCGACTTCGATACAGGCCACACCCGCCAAAAGTGTATCCGGGGATGTCATGGTGACCACGCCGCTGGGCACCGACAGCAGACCCGGATTTACCTGGGCGCCGGTACCTGCGATCACATCGATCTCCCCCTCCTCGCAGGTTAGCGGCAGTATGGTAACGATCACCGGAACCGGTTTTGTTGGCGTGACCTCCGTCAGGTTCGGCGGCGTACCGGCGTTGTATTTCAGCGTGGTTTCCCCGACGACCCTGAACGCCACGGTCGGCAACGGCGCCAGCGGGGATGTGGTCGTTGTTACCGCAGGCGGCACGGCCACCCAAAGCGGCTTTACCTATGCGTCACCGACCATCCAGTCGTTCAGCCCGGTACTGGCAGCGGCAGGACAGACGGTCACGATCAACGGGACAAATCTCAGCGGGGTGCAATCGGTCAAATTCGGAAATGCAGAAGCGGCCTCTTTTTCGATCGTTTCATCCTCCAAAATAACTGCTGTGACGGGTACGGGGGCCAGCGGCAATGTCAGTGTTGCCGGTCCGGCGGGATCGGCTTCCGCTCCGGGTTTTACGTTTTTACCGCCACCCGTTATTTATGCGTTTACACCAAACGAGGGCGGAAAGGGAACCGAGATAACGATCAGCGGGGCAAACCTGACGGGCGCTTCCGTGGTTCTGGTCGGGGGGGTGGCCGCAACGATAACCGGCAGCGGGGACAGCCAGGTGAAGGCTAAGGCCGGTTCGGGGGCTTCGGGTAAGGTTTCGGTCAGGACCATCGCGGGCTTAGCGGAACTTGACGGTTTTACCTGGTATCCGGCGCCTGCGATCACTTCAGCCTCGCCGATGGCCGCCAACGCACAAACGCCGGTGGTGGTGACCGGTACCAATTTTGCGGCGATCACGCAAGTGCAGTTGGGCGGCTCGGTGGTGAACTTCAGTATCGATTCGTCTACGCAGATCACGATCGATCCTGCAAATGGCGCAAGCGGGGATATTACGATAACCGCTGCGGGCGGGACGGCTGTCCTGCCGGGGTTTACTTTTTTGGCTGCGCCGGCAATTACTTCGTTTACCTCGTCCGGCGAGGGTGCGAATGCAACGGTTACCCTGACCGGCAGTAACTTTACGGGGGTCACGGGGGTCCAGTTTGGCGGGGTGCCGGCAAAGTCCTTTTCGGTGGTGTCCACAACCAGTATAACCGCCCGGCCGGGTGCCGGGGCGACGGGTAAGATAACCGTCACGGCCAGCGGTGGTACGGCTGCGATCCGTGGCTTCCTGTATTTGAAACCGCCTTCCATCAGTTCCTTTTCGCCGGCCTCAGGCCCTGTCGGGACGTCGCTGCAGATCAATGGCGATAACTTTAATAGTGTTGCGGCAAAGAACATCGTATTCTTTGGCCCGGTCAGAGCGCAGGTCACCAATGCGAGCCAGACGCAGCTGACGGTTACCGTGCCGGCCGGGGCGAACGGGCTGGTCTGGGTGCTCAACACGGACAAAAAACTGTCGGCCAATTCCAACCTGCCGTTTATTGTGACCAATAACAGCGGTACGGCAGGGTTCAGTAACCACCTGGACCTCCAGTTCAACGGGACGCCGGGCAGGTATGCGGTCGAGGATTTTGACCTGGACGGCAAGCCCGATCTGCTGGTGTCGAAGGGGGATTCTTTGTTTATTCTCCGGTATGGCAGCGACCCAGCGCTTTCGCGGTCATCTTTCTCCCAAAAGATCGTCCTTGAAACGCAGCGGGGCGGGGCGTCGCCGGCGATCGGCGACGTGGACGGTGATGGCAGGATGGACATTATGTTTACCTCCTATCCAAGTATCGTATTGCTGCATAATATCTCCACTGCGGATCATATCGCTTTTGAACAACAGGTTTTTGAAAATCTGAATGGAACATTCGACGGTATGGCGCTGCGGGATATGAATAGTGACGGGCGGCCGGACCTGATCGTCGGTTCGGCGGAGACGGTTTATTACCCGAATACGACGTCGGGCGGCACCATATCTTTCGGGCCGCAGATGTACCTGGCCAATGCTTCTTCGAGCAGCAACATGGCACTGGCGATCACCGATGTCGACGGGGACGGTAAACCGGACCCGATCAATGCAAGCTCTTACCGCGGCATGTCGATATTCCATAACAATTCTGTTCCGGGGGACCTGTCTGCGGATGACTTTCCGCTTACCTATTTTACCAATTCGGGGACCTATTATGACGCCTCGGGCATCATCACGGCGGATTTTGACGGGGATGGTAAACCCGATATCGTTGAAGATAACTTTACGGGTAACCAGCTGATCATTTCCAGGAATATCGCTGTACCCGGCGCTCTCAGCGCTTCTTCGCTTGATGTGCCGGTTGCATTCTCTAATTCATCCATGCAATATTTCATGAATGCCGCCGACATGGACGGGGATGGGAAGATCGACCTGGTCGCTGCCTCGAACAACGCTGTTTATTTTGCCCGTAACCAGTCCGTTCCCGGAACGATCGCGCTGGCGGCCCCGGCGCCGCTGGTCAGCAATGTCGGTTCCGACAACCTTGCCTATATCACGACAAGCGATATGGATGGTGACGGGAGGGTGGATATCCTGCTGGTCGACGGACAGAACGGTAAACTGTCGATCTATCATAACGGCCCGGCCGTAGTGCCGGAGATCACGTCGGTGTCACCGCTTACGGCCGGCCCGGGGATAAAAGTGACGATCAAGGGGAAGCATTTCGACGGCACGACTTCCGTGAAGTTCGGGGGTAAGGCGGCGGCTTCTTTTACGGTCGTTTCTACGGAAAGCATCGAAGCGGTCGTGGGCGATGGTCAAACGGGGCGTATCTCGGTGCTGACCCCGAACGGTGAGGCGACCTTCCCGGGCTTTATCTTTGCGCGGGCGCCGGTGATTACCGCCGCTGCGGCCGCTGCTGACGGGAGCGGCCTGGTGACGATCTCGGGTAATTATTTTACGGGTGCTGCCTCGGTTTCCATCGGGGGTGTCGCGGCCAGTTCATTTACGGTTAAGGCTGACTCCACCATCACGGCGGTGTTTACCGGCGTGAGCGGGGAACTGTCCGTGACGACGCCGGGGGGGACCGGCACGCTGGCATCGGTCACGGTCAAAGCCAACGAAGTGATCCGTTTTCCGCCGGTTCCGGCCCATACCTACGGGGATGCTGACTTCGGCCTGGACGCGACCAGTAACAACAATGGGATACCCCTGGCTTACACGCTTGATAAACCGGGTGTAGTGTCCATAACGGGCGGTCAGCTGCACATCATAACCGCGGGTACGGTAACGGTGACGGTGTCGCAGGCCGGGGACGGCCTTAATAATGCGGCAAAAAGCGTCGCGCAGGTGATCAACATCCGCAAAAGGTCGCTCACGGTCCGGGCCGGCGACCTGGTGCGCCCGTCCGGGCAGCCCAATCCGCCTTTTTCGCTTACTTATGAAGGTTTTGTGAACGGGGACAATGAAAGTAAGCTGGGCACCCTGCCGGCGGCGGGCTGCGTGGCGACGGCGCTTTCGCCGGCCGGGAGCTACGATATCGTGGTGAGCGGCGGCACTTCGGACAGTTACGATTTCAATTATATCAAGGGCATCTTGACGGTGAGCCCGCCACAGGACAACTTTAAGGTTGCCGCAGGCAGTGTTACCTGTAAGGGCGAAAATAACGGATCCATCAGTATTACCGCTGTGCGGGCCTCTGCTTATACGGCGGTTCTGACCGGGAACGGGTTAAGCAGGAACCTTGATTTTTCTGCGGCGGGCAGTTTTGATAACCTGGCCCCGGGCACCTATACGGTTTGTATAACGGACCCGTCGCTGGCCAATTATCAGCAATGTTTTGACCTGGTGATCACGGAACCCGCGGACCTTTCGGCCTATGCGGTGACCGATAAGAGCGCCAATACGGTTACGATCGCGCTGCATGGTGGCGCCGCCTACCGGATACAGCTTAACGGGAAAAGCTATGCGACAGCCGACAATACGATTACGCTGCCGCTCGAGGCCGGTAGTAATAAATTAACGGTGACCACCGATAAGCTTTGCCAGGGCAGGATCGAGCAGATCATCAATATCTCCGGTAACCAGGCGCCTTATCCCAACCCGTTTGAAAATTTGTTGTATGTCAATATCGGGGAGGTCCCGGCTCAGCGCGCGGCGTTCAAAATCTACAGTGCTTCAACGGGTGCGCTTAAGCTCGAAAAAGAATACCATGCCCAGTCCGGCGTGATCACGCTGGATGTTTCCGGTCTGGATATGGGTGTTTATTTTATTCACGTGGTGGTGGACTCGAGGGAGACCGTCTATAAAATTATTAAGAAATGAAACAAGCGATATTTTTTTTATTGGGAGCGATCGTGCTGGCGGGCTGTGGCAAGGCCGGCGGGGGTAAAGGGGACAATCCTGTGCCGCAGCAGGGTAAAATCGCGTTGCTGTCGCCTGCTCAGAATGAGCTTTGTACGCAGGGTTCGGTCATTTCCGCTGCTGAAAGCACGGTTACTTTGAAATGGTCGGGCTTTAGTGGCAGCAACAGCTACGAGCTGACGATCAAAAACCTGGCGGACGGCTCGGCCGAAACCCGGACAACGGGGGAAACGCAGGCGGCTGTGACGCTGGAGCGGAACATGCCTTATTCCTGGTCGGTTATTTCCAGGTCGGCGGCGAATGCGGTTCTCGCGAAAAGCGAGGTATGGAAATTCTATAATTCCGGGCCTGCGGGTATTGACTATGCGCCTTTTCCAGCTGAAATTGTTTCGCCGGCGGTCAACGAGGCGGTTACGGTCAGCGATGGCAGGGTAAACCTGGTCTGGCATGCTACGGATGTGGATAACGACATTGTCAGCTATGATGTTTACCTTGGCGAAACGTCCCAGCCTGCCCTGGTGGCAAGTGCCGTTACGGCATCTGCGACCTCGGCGGATGTGTCTGCGGGCAAAACGTATTACTGGAAGGTGGTGACGCGGGATGCGAAGGGGAATACTTCGGATTCGGGGGTCTTTGAATTTATGACGAAATGACGGGAGCGGCCGGCCGGGTGCGGTAAAGCAGAGCCCTGCTTTACCGGGCTTTGTCAATTACCTGGCCCGCTTGGCCAGCCGGATCGCAGGCAGGGAGTGAATTGTTCAGGAATAAATTTCTGTCCATTTACTGTACAATTGCATTACTCACGCCTTGTCTATACGTTTATATCCGGGTTTTTGTAATCCCTGTGCCGAACCGGATACACTTTTCGATATTCTCCTTCATGACAGCATGGCTAACCAGCCGGGTCTCATTATGCCGCTTATTATACCGTTAATTAAAAGCAAAATAATATCGCCGCGTATATCAGTAAAGAACTCCCTGCGCCACCGTGGTATATTTGAACCTGGTCCCTTTTTTTCAGCGATGGGTTAAGCAAATTTCGATAAAATAACCACGGTGATTTTTACCAGGTCTGATACCATGTTGTAGGCTGAATTTACCGTGCCAGCAGCTGTATTTGTAAAGCTAACCTCACCGGCATGCAAGTGCACGGGATCAACCCGCTAATAGACCAGGATGCCATAGCAGCCAATACCTATCGCACCGAAATCGATCCTGCCGGGATTCTGATTAATTTCACCGACTTCCAGCGTTTGACCCGGAGAAAGGGTTACCGTGTTCGCCGATGACCATTGTATCAAATTAAGAGAAAAATTTATTGTATAGCTAAATGTCAGATAATGACCGGTGAGATTTTGGATTTTTAATACCGTGCTGTAACGATTTTGGCTGCAGCCGCTAACGAATGTCTTATCCGTCTGTATAAAGTTGAAGGTTGCAAACGGCACGGGTACACCCAACTCGAACACGTTGATGTCACGCCGGTAAACATCAATTGTTGGTACGCAGCAGGATCCGTCATCCTGCGTTGCACTTGCATTATAGTTGGTTGCTTCTTTGTTGGTGCAGCCTTTAATGGCAGGAGGAATATTGTTTTGACGGCATGCGATTACACCTAAGGTTAAAATAACAGGGGCTGCTATAATGGAAACAGCATTTTTGGTGATTGTTTTCATGGCTTTGCTGAATTAATGAATGAACTCAATGAGATAATGATGACCTGCCCGGGGAGCCGGGAACCGACCAGGAGCGAAGTGACATTTTTGGACAGTCTGATAGCTCCTGTAGCAACTGAACCTGTATCGGCAAAACGATCAACTGGTGATGGCCCGGTAAATCGGAACATGGTTTAACTGGATTAAAATACCAATGCTAAAATCCTCAAAACCAAACAAATGCCAGCAGGGAAAAATCCCCTTTTTGTGCCCGTGAAAACCCCCTCGGGAGAAATTAAGAGAAGGAGAATCACCTGAGCAAAGTTATCCCGGCCGCTGATTGTTGCCTTTTGAGAGTTGGGACTGTCTTTTTGCCCGAATGGTCAGATAAGTTGATGATGCACCGCGTACATCGCCAGACCCACGCGGTTTTTAACTTCGAGCTTACGGAAAAGGTCCTCGCGATAACCATCAATCGTTTTTGCGCTCAGGCACATCCGATCGGCGATCTCCTTGTAGGTCAGTTCAGTCGCTGCCAGCCGGAGGAACTCAATTTCCCGGCCTCGTAACGGCGATACCGGTGAGGTCTCGGCGACCCGTGCTGTATGTTTAACCAGGTAATTGGTCACGAATCTGGGATAATGGAGCCCGCCGCTCCGTACGGTATCGAGCGCGGACCTGAACTCCTCGATTTCGGCATCTTTTAGAACATAACCCGAGATACCGTTCCTGACCATTTTGATAACCGTCTCTTCGTTATGATTCATGGATAAGATGATCACACGGATATCCGGGTAATGTGCCTTAAGCCAAAGGACCGTGTCAAAGCCATTCATGTCCGGCATATTGTTATCTAGGAGAACGATGTCCGGCTTGCGCTTGGGATTGACCTTTTCCGTGAAATCTTTGCCGTTGTCGCTGCAAAACAGTACCTCATAGTCATCGAAGGTTGCGACTAGAACGGCTAGGCTCTTCAGGAAGAGTTTGTGATCGTCTACTATGGCAAGTGATGTCTTCATTTTTTTGGTTTTTGTATCACCACGCTGATTTCTGTACCCTGCTCCTTTTCGGAAAGAACAGAAAGCACACCTCCGGCCATTGCCGCTCTTTTTTGCATGTTGGATATACCTAATCCTTCATGGGCGCTTGTTTGCTCAAAACCCGAACCATCGTCGCGCACTGCGATCCTGAAACGTTTCGAAGTGCTGCTCACCGTGATCCAAATGTGCTTTGCATCGGCATGCTTCAAAATATTATTGACCGCTTCCTGGAAGATACGGTATACGAGCAGTTCGGTTTGGTCGTCCAGGAACCCGTCCTGCCAGTCGATATTCACCGAAGCATCGATTTTTTTTGCCAAGTTCAGGCGTTCCGCGTCCCTTTTTATACTTTCTACCAGGTCGTGCATGAGCAATTTTCCGTAATAAAGGTTGTGTGTAAAATCCCGGAGGTTTCCGATTACCTCGTTCAGGATGGATTTGGCTTCCTCGAGCTGGCCAGGGGCGCCCATGCCCAGGTTAAGCTTGATCACTGACAAGGCCTGGCCGATATCGTCATGAATATCCCGGCTGATCGACTGGCGCTCTTTTTCCACTGCCAGTTCCTTTTCAAAATACAGCCTTTGCCGCGTCAGCTTCATATGGTAATAAATACGGATGGCCAGGAAGATCAGCAGAGCGATAGTTATCGCGGCAAACACGTTAAACCAGGTCGTCTGCCACCAGGCAGGGGGAATAGTCAGCCTGCAGGTTACACTATTGCTGCTTGGCCCCAATACAGGATGCCAGGCCCGAGTCTCAAAAACGTAGTTCCCGGGAGCAAGAGAAGCAAAGTGTACGACGTTAAGCCCCGCCCGCAGGAAACGCCAGTTGCCCCCCCGGGTATCCGCAAAACGGTATTGGTAACGGGTTTCCTCTGGTGATCGCAGTGCAGGGAAGGACAGTACAAATTCTACATCGCTTAGGGCATGGCTGTAGCTGATCCGCGACCCGGATAATGTATCGGCGCCGTTAAAGATGGCGTAAGTTATTGCGCATGGTAACGCGGCTTGCACATCGAGGTTCTTCAGCGGTTCGCTGTATATTGTTTCCCGTGACAGGATGTAAACGGAATCGTTTGTAGCGACGATGTCCCGCATATCCATATCTTCGCCGAACCGCTCGCCCTCGAGCTTGTCTGATCTTAAATTCATCAACAGCTGCTCACCTGGTCCCGCGAGTAGTATATGGCTCCCGATCACTTTCATATCGCGGATCTCCGCCAAAGGCAAACGGTCTGCACTTATTGCCAGTCTGGTCTTCCCGGTTTCATGAACGATAATGCCTTTTTCTTTAACCGCGATGAATTCTTTTGACCCGGTGGAACATAGTGCTGATGCATCGATGTCTTTCTCCCCGAAACGGATGTACCGCCTTTTGTGCTTGTCAAATTCAATGACTTTCCTTTTGACGCCGGCAATGAAGCAATGCCTCACTGTATCATAGCAGATGCCGGTGATAAAGTCCGGCGGGCGGGGTCTTCCGGTGTAGTGGCTGAATTCTGCAGGGAGCAGGTTTTCCTGGGAGAGCAGCGGGCTGTCCGGCCTGAGCAGATGGCCGAATAGGCCGTCGGTATGGAGGACCAGCCCGTCCCCTCCTGCAGTCTTGAGTGAATCTGAAAATATCCACCCTACCCTTGTTGTCTTTCGCAGGGAATCGTCATATATAAATGTGGCGAGTCCGCCGTCGAATAGATAGCGGTGATGGGAAATCCTTTGCACATGAATTAATGGATACCGGACGCTGTCCGTATTAAAAATTAGTGCAATTTTACGCTGTTCAGGATCAATCAAATATATTTTTCCGGAATTGGTGCCGGCAATCAATCCGGAATGGTCCACTGCTATCGATGCAATTTGTTCACCAGGTATATCCAGGCGCTTTCTGGCTGGTATGTACGGCAGCATGAAAAGCCCTCGGTCCCGCGTGACGAACCATAAGTTACCTTCCCGGTCACACGCGAGGTCCCGCATATTATACCCCGGGAATTGGCGCCCGTCGCTGCAATAAATTGTATTAATACCACCATACCATAAAGTGCCATCCGGCTCCGAAGCCGTGCCCAGTAACCGGTCGTTTGGAAGTACAGCCCGCCACGACGGTGTAATTGCAGAGCCATTGAACCCGAGAACGCCCAGCCGTGAGTAGTTTATGACCGGCGCATTTATTTCTGCGAATAATACTGTGCCCGATGAATTCGACTGGTAGATCATACCGAAGGCGTCTTTGCGGTCGCGGCTGATAATGTTGTTGAGCTTCCTGAACCCCCGCCTCTGCGAGAAGGAAAAAATATCGCCTGTTGGCATGTTGTATACAAAGATATGACCCGAGATGGCAAAAATATTAGTGGCTTGCTCGTCGATCGCGGGGAAATCATTGTGGTGGCGGTAGCCTTTGCAGGAAAGGCTTTTGCTGTCGAACAGGTATAAGCCTGACTCCGAGGTCACGTAAACTTGGTGGTCATGATAAAGGAGGCATTGAAAACGATCATTCTTTGATTTCCGCCGGAGAAGCCGCGGCTTTTGTTGATCTTTCAGGTAATACAGGTTGGTTTTATCGCCTGTCAGCCAGATCCCACCCTGCTCATCCTGTATGATGTGGTCGATCTCTTGATTTCCCGGGCCAAGAGGTACAGCAGAAGCGATGATGCCATCATATCTCGAAACACCGCCTTTATGGCCGATCCATAAATAGCCGTCACGGTCAATAAACAAACATTTGATCGTCCGCCCTGGTAAAATATTTTTGTAGATCAGGACGGTTGATTCTGCTCCGTTAACCGAAAAGTGCCATGACATGGCGATGAAAAAAATCAGATATTTTGACCAGAGGCTCATAGAAATGAAGATACTATGAAAAAACGGACTTGACTACCCGGATTTTCACCCTTTTTTGTTACAGCGATACGGCTGCGTTTGCGTTAAAGGAAATGCAGTATTCAGTTTTGCGGGCGTTATACAATATACCGCGATCTTTCTTTCAATACCTCCTGAGCTTTTCAGGTACCTGTAGGGATCTGCCGGCCATTTCTCGTTGCAGGCATAGAGGGCTATGCGGCCAATGAGTCGTGTCATGGGATCGTGAAGTCAATATTAATCTGCGAAGACTTGTACCCGGATTTTCACCCTTTTTTTTGTGGGAATTCGCCCTGTTAAAAAGGGGGTTTCTACCCGTTTTTTCATGAGTATCCGCGGATAACTTAGACAAAAAATTATCTGTTGATTTTAAAAAATCCAAAAAATGAAAACATTCGACTTGGAGCTTCGGGTGACCGCCTTTGGCTCAATTATTACGTGGAAAATCTATTTAGAAGACGCCACGGACGAGAATCAAAAGGTGACTGGCTGGCAATCGTCACCCGACGGCTACTTATACAAAAAATTACCAGGTTATCAAATCGAAGATGTCAGCCTCGAAGTATTTGCAGGGTGTCATGGCATTACCGGCGGCACACTAAGCTGTGAAGTGTTCATCAATAGTACCAAACAGGTCAAAACGGTGGATGCCAAAGTAGAAGATAAAAAATATGCCACACAATCTTATCCGATCTGATCATGAAGAAGCAAATTTTATGGACTATAATGTTCGCCGGTTGTTCGTTTACCGGCTTCAGCCAGGTGTTGCTGGAAGACAAGCAGGGCGATCAGATCGCAAACAACGCACCTGTTTACACTCAAACCGCAGGAGCGGATCGGGGTATCAATACGGTGCTTATCAAACTCAATACGGGCGATCAGTCGCTGGGATTCGATTATATTGTCTCCTCCAAGAGCTTTGACCCTTCTAATTACCGCATTCACGAGTTCAGCGTAAAAGCGAAACCGACCGATGGCGCGGCCGCGGTCCTTAACAATGGCCAATTCTCCCCGGGACTGAAATTTAACTATTCGCTGACGCAGGTTTCCTTGTTTGCTGACCAAAGCGCATTCACGGATTGGGGTGGGGTTACTATTGCTTACGTGATCGATAAATATTCTTTGTATAAAAAGGATTTGGCATTTGCCGGCCAGGTATATTCCCAAAGTTTTAAGGGGCTTAGTATTGCATTGAATTATAATGCACTGATAAAGTCAAGATGGATATTTAATGCCCATTTTGGTTATGCCCGGACCAGTAACTATGGTGCGTTGAATACGGTAAATATCCAGGATATTTCTTCGATCACCGATCCGGAAACCATGGTGATTCGGCAAACTGTTAAAAGTAAGACAGCTAAAGAAGGGGTCTACAAGGAAGGTGACAGTTACCCCCTGATGATCGCACTCACCAAAGCGACTACAACGGATGCGCCAGGCTCTGCCTCTGTGGCGAAACTAAGGCTGGGTTATACAGTATACCTCAAAAGCATCATGTCAGCGGGCAAACCTGAGACGAACGCTGGTTTGCTTTTCTTTTTAACCAAGCAAAACAAATCAGGTATCAGGGCGCCGGTGTTTGGGCTCGATGTCCAAGCGCAGGATCCGTTTGACGTCCATCGCGTGAATAATGGCCTTCAAAACCGGCTGGCTATTGGGTTTACTACAGTTTTTACATTGTAAAATGAAGAGTCGGGCTTAAAGACGTCTGGCTTATTATAAGCAATGGGCCTCAGATTTGTTGACCGGCATCATCTACGGGAAAAATGCGCACTGGTTTGTTCCTGTCAGATGGTTCTCCGCGTCATGTCCCATAAGCATACACTATTGTTTTCCTGGTTTTGAGGTTTTCTGTGCATCTAATATGAATGATAATATAAGTGGGCCAGTTTAAAATTAAGTGAATTGTAAATAAATGTAGTGTGTTTTGTAATTATTATCTATAGATATTGAAAGTGATTGGTGAATTTGCTTAAAGTTCTTCTCGTTTTTGAAGTAAAACGGTCCGTTTGGTTTCAACGACCGGTGGAGACTTTTTACCTCTTGATCACAAGATAAGGTCACGGCCGATGCCAGCAGGCACGTGAGGATCAATTTGTCTGACATAGGGCATGGTCTTTGGTCTCGAAGATTATAGCGACAATAATTTCTCAATAGCTAGTTGACCGGACACTCGATTCCACCTCGTAACTTTTAATGGCTGAGCTGATATCGGTGCTCATCTCTGTCTTGCCGTTAAATTCGAAATATTCCGGTTTCCGGTCGTCACCGACGATACCAACCAGGTCCGACACCGGGATCTCGGTTGAATGGAGACGAAAGTCATGTTCATCCAGGAAGGAAACGGTGAACGCGCCCCGGTTATAGTTATCCCGCAGGTCGTTCAGTCCATACAGGTAAAATTTGAAATAGAGGAAGTTGCCCCGGTACAGCGTTTTCATGGCTGTAGTGGCGCCTGTTTTTACGTAATCGAGATTGGTTGTCCCGAGATCACGTAAATTGGGTTTGAAAACCTCGAACTTTTTTATATTCCGGGAATCCAGGTCGCCGATCTCCCGGAGTTCGTTGTCGATCAACTTATAAATTTTGCCCCGGTGAATAAAAGTGTTATCACCGATTTGCGTGTCAGTATTATTGCTACAGGAAGTGATGAAAAGGAGGGTAGCTGAGACTAAAAATAAGACTTTGATTTTCATAACAAAAATGAAACTAAAAAGGACAACGATTAACCCTATGCTGTGATCAATAAACAATGGCATGACGTTAAGGCTTAGTTGGCGACGTAGCGTTACGGTCTTAAAGAAAGTCTTTTTACCGGGCGACATCTTGATTGCTGCCTGCCATCATATCGTATCTTAATAATGCAACTATTGGATCAAAAGTAGGCGGGCATTGGCGGCTGTTTTTACGGGAAACCGTAGCGGCAATATTAGATGATCTTCAGCTCGGTGCAGAAGGCGACCAATTGTTCGTTTTTCTTGAAATCCATGGCGGTTTTGATCAGGTTGAGGCGTTTTTCTACGCTGCTCAGGCTGGAGGGATGCAGGCCAAGGGCGTTAAGGAAAGCCGGGATATCTTTTTGGGCGGTTCCTTTGGCCAGCAGGCGAATGATCGCCGTATCCAGTTCTGAAAATACGTGCAGGTTTTCCTGTGCCGGCTGCGTCCGTAGTTCGCGGGGATGGTGTCTGCGGTTTTGCGCCAGGTGCGCAATGGCGGTTTTCAGTTCCTGCGCGTCACCGCGTGCTTTGCGGACGTAGCCGTCAATGTTAAGTTCTTCAAATAGCGACCGTATCACGGGCGGGCTGCTTTCCGCGGAAAATACCAGTACCCGGAGATTCGGCTGCAGGGTTCTTGCAGCGCGGATCAGCTCCACACCCTCAGGCAATTGCTGCGCGCTGCCGTCTGCTTCGAAATAAAGGTCGGTGACCAGCAGGTCGTACGGTTGGCCGTTCTGCAGGGCCTTTTTTACTTTGGAAAGGGCCTGGTCGCAGTAATGGGCATGGTCCGGCGAGGGGATATGCAGGCCTTCCAGTGTTCTTCGCAGGGACAGGTTGGCGATCTCATGGTCTTCGGCGACAAGGACGTGTTCGAACATAGGGTCTGATAATTAAGCCAGTGGTATAGTGATTTGCAGATGGGCGCCTTTTTCCACCCGGGTATCAAAGATAAGCGCACCGCCTATCGCCTGCATACGGGAAACCGTATTGCGCAGGCCGTTCCCAAAGACAAGATCTTTGGGGAACCCGACGCCATTGTCCCGGTAATCAGCCTGGAGCACCCCGCTTTTCAGATCAAAGGCAATGGTAGCCCAGCTTGCCCGGCTGTGCTTGCTCATATTGACCACGAGTTCCTGGATGACGATCGTTAATTGTGCCTTGATGTCTGCGTTGATCTCTTGCCAGGGCAGGGTATCTATCCCGGTGATCGCGAGTTTAATGGATTGGTTTTTGAAGGCATTTAACAGGGCGTTTAATTGTTGCGGGAAGTCGCCGGAAGGCTGCTGTATTTCATAACTGATATTCCTTGACTGTTCAAACATGACCTCCAGTTTATCGAGTAAGCCGTTCTTGTCGACCTTTTTACTATGTTCAACTTCGCTCATGACGCGATAGATGCCATTGGCGACCACGTCATGTACCTTTTGGGATAAGCGCAGCTCGTTTTGCCGGAGCAGGTTTGCGGTCTCAAATTGGAGCCGTTGTTTCCGTTTTCGGTACCAAAACACAGTCAGCCCGGTTCCCACGATGAACAGGAGCAGCAGGCCGCCGATCAGGAAGCGTTTCTCGGCGTTGGCTTTTTGAAGCTGGAGGTTTTCGGCTTTGTTTTTTTCAACATCGTAACGGATCAGCGCGAACTGGTTTTTTGCTGCGTTGCGTTTGTTGTCGAGGCTGTCCCGGAGCGCCTGGTAGCGCAGGGAGTAGCGTCTTACATCGGCTGGCCCGGAAAGCAGGATCAGTGTCTGCAAAGCCTCGAGTTCGTCGTCGGGGCTCTGCAGATGGCGGGCAATGCCATACATTTGGCCGGCGTATGCGCGGGCGGAGTCGGGATGGCTGTCCCTGTAAAATTCCGCGAGGTTGGCATAGCTGGAGTTCTGGCCCCAAAGATCATGTAGCTGCAGGCGGATGGCCAGGGCTTTCCTGAGTTGTGGCGCGGCGTTGTAACGCGGGTCGTTCAGCCAGCGGGTGGTGGCCAGGTTGGTCAGCGTGCGCGCATAGGCTGTGCCGCCGGTTCCGGTTAAGCGGAGGACCTGTTCGTAACTGGCCAGGGCCTCTGGGTAACGCTTGAGCTTCTTGTAGGCGTTGCCGCGGTTGTTCAAAATGTACGGGCGGAAGGCGGTATCATCGGCAAAGCGCAGGGCGAGCTCGTAATACGGGATGGCTTGCTGGTAATTATGCAGGCGGGTGCAGGTCATGCCCAGTTCGTTGTAATCGGTGGCGAGGTTGTTCCGGTCTTCGCGGCGGTGCTCATCCAGGGACTTCAGGGACTGCGTGAGGCTTTCCTGGGCGCCATAATAGTCGCCGGCATCGGTTTGGAGCATGGCCATATTATAATAGGCCAGGGCGGTTTGTGACTTGTCTTCTGACCGGGAGGCGGACCGGTTGAAGTAAAAGAATGCGGAATCTTTTTGGGTGTCCCGAAAGTTATAGGCTTTCCGGTAGTCGGCCCAGGGGTCTTGAGGCGGCTTTTTTGGCGCTTTCCGGCAGGCCGGGGAAACCAATAAAGCGAACGATAGCAAGAGGATAAGATTTCTCAAGGCTTTTTTTCTCCTAAATTAGGAAAATGGCAGCAAAAAAATAAGGCAGGTTGTGGCCTGCCTTATGCGATCCTCACTTGTTTGCTCAGTGAGGTGGCGGTGGTGGCGGAGGGGGCGGGATATGCCCGTCATCGCCGCCGCTGTCGGTTGCGGTCGTTACGACCTGGTTGCCGGTGGTATTACCGCCTGGGTTATGCGCCGGGCATGAAAATGCCAGCAGGAGCGCTAAGATAAGCTCGATCATTTTTTTAAAATTTAATGGGTTAAAAAATCCTGCAGGCGGCCCGGGGAACTGTCCCCGGGTCACGCTGCAAACCGCGTAAGAGGGCGCCTCTTACATTTTTTTGGGAAGGGATGAGCATTGATCGCGGAAGCTGGTCACCGCTTCCCAGGCCGGCTAATGGCCTCCGCTTTCTTTGCTCGGTCGAAACCGTTCGAATCGGTTTCTGAAGCAAATGTAGCCGGAGGTAACTGGCTTGACAGCAATGATTTCCGGTAATTCCGGTCTTTCCGGCGGGTTTCCGGGAAAGCGTTGACTTTTCCGGAAATTCCGTTAGCTTTACTTGTAATTTTTTTGAAAATGTTTGATGATTATGAGTCGGCGGTAATGCGTGACTGGCAAGAAAAGAAGTCCGCTGGGGCGCTTTCGACCAATCTCAGCCATCCGACGCCTGGAAAACTCAAAAAGGAATGCCTGCTGGCGTTTGACCTGCGCTATGATCAAAAAGACGAGCGTGCGTTGCGTTCTTTTTTTGAGCCGAGAGCGGACCGGGAGGCCTACCGTCTGGCGATCAGGAAATGGGAGGCGGACCGGTTCAGGCCGCTGAATTTGGTTCTGAACGGGAACGTCGGGAGAACGGATGAGAAGAATATAGAGTTACTGGCCTGGCTGATCGATTTTAAGGCAAGGCCGTATCATGTATGGCTGAAAGTGGCTGGACCCTGTGCGGACGATGCCGGTCAGCAGGCAAGGCGGGCGGGGGAGGCCGCCGGAGAAGTAACGGGCACGGGGGATAACGAACGGCAGAAGCCCATTGCCGGGGATGTTTTGGACGGTGACGATCCGGCGGTGAACGGTGAAGGGGAACCGGATGCTGCGGATGAAAAAACCGGGCGGTTTTTCCGGCGTGGTGACCGCAAGCTGGTATTCTTATGCTTATGGCTTGCGGCCGGTATCGGGGGCTATTTTCTGGTGCACTATTTCTGGCCCGCAGGCCCGAAGGGTTGTATGATCTGGGCCGGGGATCACTATGAGCCGGCTGATTGCGGGGATAGATCTGCGGCGATACCGCTTCGCGCGATCGACCATGAGCTGGTCGATTATTTTAGAAGGATCACGCGGCCGGATACGCTGACGCCTTTTTCGATCGGGAAGGTGTGGTATGCAAAATACCACGGGCGGGTAGAGTTTTATACTGGGAAGGGGAGTGGGTTGCACCCGCTGGATTCTACGCGGCGGCTGTTGCCGATGACGGACTATATTCTGGAGAAGTATATTTATCATATCCGGAATTAGGTGCCCCGGAGTATTCCTTAGCTTTCGAGTTTATTTGGTTTAAAAACTGCTTTTACGGTTTCCCGTAAGGAGGGGGTGATTTTGCGGTTTATTTTTGGGTGTTGAATGATTTTTAATTGATCAAAAGATGGCGCAATATAAAATATCAGGGGTGTGGAAGAGTTCCCAGGGGACGATTACGCACTATGCGATGCATGAGGTGTCGGGAGGCACGATTTACAGGGGTGTAAAGACTGCGAAAGCAGATGCGGTCAGGCGACTGAGCATTTCCGGTAATTCGGCGGTGACCTGGCTTTGGAACTACCCGACCTCGTTTTGGCGGGATGGAACGCGGGTGGAAGTTGTTGGCGGCAGTTACCTGAGGACGGTTCATGACGGAACCGTGATAGATAACCTGTCGCACCTGATCAATTACGAATGGCTTTAACAGTAGGCACGCCCTGCTGGAATATTAAATACCCTAACTATTATCCTAAATAACTTTATTAAAATTTATCGGCATGAAAAAGAAATACTACGTTAACAAACACGCGCAAAGCAATGGCGATCACGAGGTGCATGAACAGTCCTGTGTTTATTTGCCCGCCGAACAAAACCGACTGTACCTGGGTGAATTTTATGGTTGCAGGGACGCGGTGGACGAAGCTAAAAAAACATACAAATCGGCCGATGGCTGTAAGACCTGTTCGCCTGGTTGTCATACGAGATAGCAGGACATCCGGTGATTGCAGGCGTGCAGCATTGTGCTGGTAAATAATTAAATTCATATAAATATTCACCACCAGATGAAGCTTGAATGCCTTGTTTGATAACCTGTTCACGATGAAAACACTTATATTATTACTAGCGCTTTACCAGGGAGGGGGCCACTTCCGTCCGGACTCGGTTTATGTTTGCGATAGTCCCGGTGCAAAGAAATACCATTTGAGGGCGGATTGCCGGGGCTTGGGCAATTGCCAGCACCGGGTGGTGAAGATCACGCCGGCGGAGGCGAAGAAGCGTGGTAAGACGTTGTGCGGCTGGGAGAAGTAAAGTGCTGGCAAGTGTAGCGGATGAACAGGTATGGTCCGGGACAATTAGCAAACAACCTAAACCTTATCCTTATTTCAGCCCATAGTTTGGTGCGCCGGCAAGGCTGGGAAATTAGGGTGTTTTCACGGGTTGCGGGGATGGAATTTTGATTTTAAATTTATAGCAGTTGCTTAGAACAACTGGCCTGACATTAAACGATCACAACAGACTTATCTCCGATTTTTTCCTGTTTCGAAAATGAGCAAGCTGACCTTTAAAGAATACTTTCGCGTTTACCTGGGCTGGTGTTGGCTTGCGCTTCGTTTTAAAAGGCTGCGGTTTATTGCCCTGGAACCTGATCAAAAACTGCTGTTTGAAGGAGCGGCCTTCCGGCTGATCTGGCAAATAGAAGGGGCGTACCGGGTCAAACTGTTTATTGGCGATAAAAAAGTGGCTGCGTTTCTTCCGGAGAGGGTGCCACTTATCCCCACTGGTTACGCCGGCGAACTGCGGGTCAGGGCCTGCGGCGTTTTTGGCTGCGAGGAAAAAACGCTTTCCTTACCGGTAAGGTCGTTTATTTATCGCGAGGCTCCGGTCCTGTTGCTGAAGCGGTCTTTCCCGGCGCAGCCTGCGATGGTTAACGGCCTGTTGATCAGGCTGGCCTACCGGCAACCGGTTGCGCCGCAACCTTCGGTGATAACGCCCGGGATCACGCTGGAGGGCCCTCTGATGAAACGCGAAGAGGAAATGTTGCAAAACCGGATCTTGCTTTTCCAGGACCAAATGACCGTAAATTCTTAATCACCTGATATGGAAACGAACTATTATAAGAATCCAAAACCGACCTGGCTGATGAGGCAGTTTTGGAAGGTGTCCGGCGCTGACCGTTATATCCTGGAAAAGAGCACGTATTCGGACCAGGTGAAATATACCTGTATGGGGGGCATCGTGCTGGCCACGGGGGTAATGGCAGCCCTGGCCGGGGGCTATGCGTTTTACACGATCTTCGCACCGAAGGGTGACGCGATCGACGACATCAATACGATCGTCAAATCGGGGCATTACGACCCGACCGATATGCCGACGGCGATCCTGGCGGCGGTGTTTGGCCTGATCTGGGGGGCGATCATCTTTAATATCGACCGGTTTATTGTCACCAGCACGGGCAAGGGCGACGGGACGGAAGCGATCACGAAGCAGGAGTTGAAAAGCGCGCTTCCACGAATTATCATGGGCACGATCATCGCGCTGACGATTTCAAAACCGGTGGAGATCCGCATGTTTAAAAGCGAGATCGACGCGAAACTTTACCAGACCCAGCTCGAGGCGCAAAAGGAGTATGAGATCAGGACACGGAAGAATTTCGAGGACCGCATCAAAGACCTGGATAAAGAGAACGCGGGTATCCAGGACCGGATAGATAATTTTATGAAGGTGATCGCCACAAAAGACTCGCTCTGGAACGTGGAGACCTCCAAGGGACAGGGCGGAAGAGGGGAGGGTGAGGGCCCGATGGCGAGGTCCTATAAAGCCGAAAGGGACCGGGTGGAGGCGGAAAAGAACCAGTTCACGGAAATGAACAAATCCAAGATCCTGGATATCGAGCGCCGGCGTGCTGCGATGAACACGGAACTGGAGGCCGCCCTCAAAAAAAACAAGTCCGTGTCGGCGGGCCTGGACGGTTTACTGGAAAGGATTAAGATCGCGCAGGAGCTGGCGCCGGGGATATCGATCTTTATTACGCTGTTGTTCATGGCGATCGAGCTAACGCCGATCTTCTTTAAGCTGATGCTGATCAAGGGTCCGTACGACTACCTGGAGGAAAATATTAAGGACCTTGTCAAGGCCCAGAACGGGATCGAGATACAGCACGATTATTACAAGGATAAAGAAGGTATCGAACGGGAACTGGTGATCCATCACGAGGTCGAGCGCATGACGAGCATGAAGGCCCGGGTGATCGAGGCGCAAAAGGAATTGAATGAATACATTATCGATCAGTGGAAAGCGAAGCAAAAACGGCAGATCGACGGGAACCTGGAGGCCTATGTCAGCACAGTGCTGGCGGAAGAAATTGTTCCGGACGAGGCGGGGGGCGAAAGTATTACCCATGCGGATAAACCAATACAGCCGGAGGCGTAAACAATGGCGGGGATCACGGAATATTTTTGTGCAAGGAGCGGGGAAGATCTTTGGGTGATCAACAATTGCGGGCACAAGGGCATCCGTGACCGGTTTGCCCTGGTTGGGGCGATTGCGGCGCTGGTGTACTGCATGAGCTTCCTGTCCTGCTGGTATTCTTTCCGGATGCTTTTTGACAATGGGTTGCTGGCGGTGCCGGTCTCGCTGTTATTTGCCTGGATGATCAATAATATTTACACGGTGTTGCTGACCACCTTGTCGAAGCCGGTGCTGCGGGTCAGATACCAGGGTGTGATCAAACACCTGTCTCTTTTTTTAAGGATCAGCTTCATAGTTTTTTTTGCGGTGTTCATCTCGAAGCCGCTCGAGGCCTGGGTCTTTGAGCCGCAATTATCGCAGCAGGTTGAAAAGCTGAAGGAGCGGGATATTCAAAAGTCGGAAAGACAGCTGAACGATCGGACAAGGGAGGCAGAGCAAAAGATCAGGGCGGCTATCGGGAGGAAGCGGGCGTTGCACTACCCGGAAGCGGACCTTGAGCCGCTGCTCGCGCAACTGGAACGGCTGGACCGCGAAAAGGAGGAGGCCCTCGCCCGGGTACGTTTTGTGATCGGCAGGGCGGATTTCTTTGTCCAGCGCCTGGAGATCCTGGCGGGCAGGGGTATATACAGGCTTTCCTGGTTGTTTACGTCGGTGGTTATCCTGTTGTTCCTGCTGCCGATCTACCTAAAATGGCGGTTAAACTTCTCCAATGTTTATTTCCGGGATAAGCGGACGATCTATGAAGGGATTGTCAACGGCGCTTACCGGGATTTCAAGGCGGAGTACCGCAAAATATTCCTGGAAAAATACGGGGCCAGGGTGGACATCATCGAAAATTACACCGATCCGCCTTTTAATACGGAAAGAAAAACGGATGGGCGTGTTTTTAAAACGCAGGAGGACTTTTTAGACCGTTTTTACGCATGAGCAGCTACTGGACCGAAGAAGAGATCACGACCCTGCAGCGTACTTTTATCAAGGGTGCGTTTTCCGGGAAATACCATGCGCAGCGTCAGGAGGAGGATTCGCAGCATCACAGTGAACTGTACAGCATGCATATCTACGAGGGGGAACTGAGTATCAACCAGGTGCGTAAAGAGGAGGAGGGGGATTTCCCGGAAGCTGGCGGTTTGCGGTCTTTCCGGGGGACGGTCAGCCAGCCGCTCAATTGCTATGATGCGCAGTCGGGCGCCTATTTTCAGTTGCAACTCGAGGAGCTCCGGATCGCGGGGCCGGAGTTGTCTAAGATCACGCGTGAAGGCACGGAGCACCTGGGGACGATCACGGGGACGCTTTACGGTTACATCAGCCGGTGGGTGCCGGCTAGGGTCCGCACGGAGCATTTCCGGGAAGATACCGTGTCGGCGGCAGGTAAGGCTGAGCCGCTTAGCTGGGCGCGGACGGACGCTCATGAATTTAAACGGACTGGCAGCCAGCGTTTCCGGCGTGACCGTTATGTTTCCGGCGCAACTGCTTACCGCTGGGGGAACTGGTATGCGGTCGACGGCGGCTGGTCTTTTTCCGGCATGCTGCAGTTTCTTTGGGTTTTGCTGTTTGGAGGCCTGCTGGTGGGTTTTTTGATCCGTTTATCCTGGGTGGGGTTGTTATTGGTGGGCTTTTTTTTGGTGGTTTTCCTGGTCTCCAGGATCAGCCGGTTGGGTGTCGGCAGGGCGTTCTTCTCGGTTTTTTTTGGTTTGCTCTTTTTGATCTATCTGCTGGCGGTCAGTGTTTCGCTGTTCCGTTCGGCGTCTGCAGGGCATCCGGTAGTGAGGCAGGCGCCTGCCCCGGACGACCGGGATTATACGCATACGCAGCCGGTGACGGCTGGGGCACGGGGTGCGGGGCATCCTGCGGAGAAAGGCGATGAGTGGGTCGTTCATCACCGGGCCTGGTCGGATCTGGATGGTAACAATTATGAAGGGGACGTGCGGGTGCTACGTTCAGTGTATGAGCAGGCGGGGGCGGAGCATCGCCGGCTGGCGGGGCTGAGTGGTTTGCCCGAGGTGTACCGGTCGATGGCGTTGTCGGATGAGGGGCGGCTGGATGGGGTTTATGCCTTGTTCGATAGCCTGCAATTGGTGAATCACCTGGATAGTACGCGTTTCGCGGGGATGCTGGTGAGTTTTGTGCAGGATATTCCTTATAGTTCGGTGACGGACGGGTCGTGTCCGGAGCGGGGGGGGAGTGTGTCAAGCGGGCCGGCAGGTGAGCCTTACAATTGTATCGGGCAGGTGCCCTACGGGGTGCAGTCGCCGGTGGAGTTCATGGGGAACTTTCAGGGGGATTGTGATACGCGGACGCTTTTTTTATTTACGCTTTTTGACCATTATCATTACCGGGTGGCGATCCTGGGGAGTGAGTCGTTCCGGCATTCGCTGCTGGGGCTGGAGTTGCCGCTGCCGGGTTCGGCGAAGATGGCGGGCAATGAACGGTATGTTTTGTGGGAGACGACTTCGAGGGGGTTTAGGGCGGGTCAGCTGAGTCCGGAGATCGATCACCTGGATTATTGGGATTTTAACTTGGTAAATACGACTTCATCATGAAAATATCTTTTTTAATAGCGAGTGGTCTCGCGCTGGCGCTTGCCGGGCTGTTGAGTTACCTGTTGCTTACGCTGATCTCGTCCGGGTTCCGCAGGAAGCATTATGCGGAGGGGGCCCCTAACCTGGCGCAGGGTTTGGTGCTGGCGGGTAAATTGCTGGCGGGGCTGATACTGGTATCGGGGGTGTTCGGGCCGCTGCGGGATTATTTACTGATCACGGCGGGTGGGAAGGAGGTTTTGTCCTGGGCGCTGTTCAGTTTCCTGCTGTTGTGCTGTTGTGTGGCGGGTGTGGCTTATGTGCTGGTGTCGGCGTTCGAGGGATTTCTCTCGGGAAGGGTGTTTAAGGGGAGGTCGCTGGTGGTGGAGCTGGCGGAGAATAATGTGGGGGTAGGCGTGGTACGTGCGGTTCTGGTGGTGGGGCTGGCGGTGGTCTTTTTGTTTTCGATGTCGGTGTTTATCCAGGCTTTTATCCCGGTGCCGGCGGTGGTAAGTATCCGGTGAGGTACCGGCGTAGATGATATAACAATGAGGGTACGAAAACTTGGGTTGAGGTGGGAAAAATAGAATAATTGTTCAAAGGTTTTGCCAGGGGGCCGCACCGTTTCTCTTTACGGGAATCCGTAATGGGCCGGAATTGTAATGATTTATATTTGCTGCTGTAAGCTATTGGAAGCAAATTTTAAACTTAAAAAATTCAATGTTATGGATAAGTTGGAAGCGATTAAACCGGGCCCAAAACCAAAGAAAGATGATGGGCAAGACGACAGGAGACGGCGGGTGGATCCGCCGAATAAGCCAAAACATCCTGATTTGAAACCGCACATCCATAAGCCCAAAGCTTGATAAGTTTGAATTGGTAATTTTGGTCAAATGGTTTTGTGTGAATTTTGATCGGTAATAAACGTATGTAACAGTTTCGTAAATGCTGTTTTGGGTAGTCCCGCTGGGGTTCGAACCCTGTGAGAAAAAGCAACTATTACCAATAGTTTATGCTATCAACTTTTGACATGTATCGCAAAGTATAGGGAATTTTTCAGGTTTTTCGAGTTAGTAGTAACACTCTAAATGTTGTTTAATATTCTATATATTAACTTAAACCTTATGCAATAATTTATGCCGCAAAAGATTCAAAACAGTTTTTACCTGCTTAAAGAAGAGGTTAATATTTTTAACAACAACGCTGTAAAGTATACGGTGCAAAAGGTGGATTTAACATATCTTAAGAAGCTTTTTAAAACACGAAAATACAAGGAGCAAGCCCTTAAAGCCAACCTGAGTGCAGCTTATGATGTGTACTTGTTTTATAAAAGAAATACCACACCTGTAAAGTGGAAAGACTTTATTGAAACCATCGCCGATCCGAATGAGGATATCTTGAAAAATCGTATCGGACATTCCGAAAGCTATATTCTACTGTTATATAATAAGACATCGAAACAGTTCTACTGCTCAACCGGTGGCTTCGGGCATGTCGATATCATGGACGTGGCAACAAATGATCTTGGTATTCAAATCCTGTCACGCATTGTTAAAGCGGAAGACAAAGCCCTTCGATCCACCAAAGAAAAAACCTTTACGGGCAATGTCGAAGGCGCAGTCAAGTTTTTCAGGAATGAAAATAACTTTTACGACAATGAAAGTTTTGGTATGGTCTACAATGAATTACGTGCTGCACTTACTAAAGCAAAGCTGGTTAAACATTTCGGGTTCTCCGTTAATGATTTGCGTTCCAATAATCTCTGTATTGCCAAAAACTCCTTTTCGATCAAGAAGTCGGTATCATTCAAAGAGCTGTTGCGTATCATTGATTCTTGTGAGAAGATATTGAAACTTCCGATTGCGGTTGAAATTAATTCGATTACCAAAATCGATAGGAAAGACTCGGCGCTGATTAGCAGCCTGAACAAAGACTTGGATAAACTTATTTATGCCAATTATAAAAAAGTGGCAGACTTTGTCAGCGTTGAGATCAGCCACAAGGAATTTGAAAAATATTATTTGTCTGACCAGACCAAATTATCCTTAAAGATAAGCCGCAAGTCGCATGAGGTCGAATATGAAGCGCCAATCCGGGACATCCAAACCATTCTCGATGAGATCAGAACCTTAAATTCAAAGCTGACTAAAGATGAATTAGATCTGATGCTCGACAACGGGACCATTCAGACCTTTGATGCAGACGGGACTCTCCTCACCACAGATACTGTCAGGCATCATTATTGTACGGAAATTAAACAGGGCCTGAAAAGCTATTTCCTGATCGAAAAGGATTGGTATGAAATCAGCCGGTCCATGATTGATAAAATTAATGTAACCTGTACCAATTTTGTAGTCGAAAAAAAATATACAGGTCCGGCAATGCCTAAATGGCCATCAACGCAATCGGAAAATGCGTTCAACGCTTCACTTCTCGGTACGGCGAATACCCTTGCATTTGATTTGATTACTCCGCTAAATATCGAAGTTTGTGATATTTTGAGATGGGATAAGGATAATATTTATTTATACCACGTAAAAAAGGGCTTTAATAATTCTATGCGTGATCTGTGCGGGCAGATAAGTATTGCAGCCAGAAAAGTACTAGAAGATTCTAAAAATAAATTTGCATTTCTTGGGAGCTTGTATGATGCTTTAGCGGCAAATAAGGGTGCTTCTAATTACTACAAAAAAGCACGAAAAGAATTGGCAAAAGTTTCAAGATTAGATTTTATAAAACTTTTCCAGGAACGAAAGATTGTTTTTGTCCTAGCGGTGCAGGACAGAGCAAAGTCAGTCAGAACACTTGAAAAAAATATGGCTGATTTTGATTCGAATATTGCTAAGTTCTCGCTAATTGAGTTAACACAGAAAATGAGAAATTCGGAAGTGGCGTTCGAAATTTTGCAGCTGGCGTAATAACTATGCTAAGCAATATCTTAATTTGCCTGACTATTTGCTTCATCCTTTAATATCAAAAATTTGAAATCCAAAACGTCGTAGAAGAAATCACTGAAGCTTCAACAACTGTGTTATCACTATTTGCCTTGTTATAGTAACTTCATCCTTAGTTTAATGCTTCAAATTATTTAGGTATTTTTATATTATGGATACCACCGATCAACCTAAACCAAACACGTCCGATATTCCTAAAAAAATATTCACTCAATTAATTGAAGAATTAAAGAAGTCTGAAGTTCCAATTACAGTAATTGAGCAGCTTGAAAAAACCATTGTGACAGATCGGAATTTCACAGAACAGGCACTTAGGATAGCGCTATCACCAAATGCCGGCTTATGATACTGTTCAGAAAGATTGAAGTCTTTAAATTTCGTGGGATTAGACACCTCGAAATAGACTTTAAAAAGAAAAACTTTGCAATTTGTGGTAGATAGGCTGCCCAATGAAAAAGAAGACGTCTATAAATGACATCGCCAGAGATTTGAACTTCGCCAAGTCAACGGTATCATTTATATTGAACGGAAAAGCCAAACGAAAAAGGATCAGCGAAGAATTAGCGGAACGAGTGCTGAAATATGTTAAGGAGAAAGGATATAAACCAAGCCACCTTGCGACGAGTTTGAGTACAGGCAAGACTAAGGTGATCTGCCTCATGGTGGAGAAGATTTCCGATTTTTTTTTTCGCATATAGCTTACAATGTCGAGGAACTAGCCTGTAAGAAAGCCTACAAGCTATTTTTTTGCAGCACCGAAAATGATACATCAAAGACTAAGGAGTTGATCAGTACCATGTGGTCCGGGAATGTTGATGGCTATATGATAACTCCATCCATTTGAGCAATTCCCCTGTCAAAGCATCAACCGCCTGTCATATTGCGCGCTCATAGCCCATAAAGTCCCTCTTTTCTCTGTTTGTTTCGACTCATCCTAAAAAGGGAAATTTAGATAATCCGGCATGCAATTTTTTTATGCAAATCGGCAACGTTGATAATTAAATGCCGGCAACAACGTAACTATCTGTGGCCGAAGCCGTAATTTTAAGGTATGAATGATAATCCTGATCACAATTCAAATGAGTTCAGCTCCCTTTTACGACTTGGGGCATTTTTTTTAACCGCCTACGCGGTCAGTTCAATTTTTAAACGGGATCACGATACCATGAACTACGTTCTATGGCACAAGAACCATATTGTATATAATGGCATTTGTTATGAGGACCGGATGGATGCGCGTCTGAATGAACATGAGGTCCGAGGGCTCGTTTTCGATGAATATGATTTCGACGATGCCAAACCAAGAGAAAAGGCTCTGACGATCGAAAGAAAATTGATCCGTAGGGACAGGCCCAAATGCAATATCTGCTACAATAATTAATTTCAGGGGTTGGAAAGCCGCAGGCGAGGCCTGCGGCTTTTTTTTCTCAACGCTTTAGTGTGTGCATTCTGCGCACCGTGTCCGAATAGATCCCTGCCGTGTTAATGCTATCAGCTTGCCCAATGATCTTATCTTGCAGAACTTTGAGGCGTTGGTAACTTGCCTCAAATATTTTCGTTTCCGCATCGCTTGGTGTGATCCAAGCCTTTCCGTGCCGTTCGACGTGCTTAGTGAACAAGGTATCCGCCTGGTAGTCGAATTCATATAAGTTTTTGAGCGTATCCGGCCCGACATAACACGACCGGAGACCGGCCATATCATCCCAAAACTCATCGACTATTTTGTCTGTGAACGTGTGATAATCGGTTTCTCCCGGTACTTCCTTGTTGTAGAACACGTCATGTAATGCATATAAATAAACAAGCGAGTTTTTTCTGAATATCCTGATGCTGTTGATTCGAAACTCAAGCGTTTTCTGAAGTTTGAATTGGTTTTCCGCCTGTTTGTCCTGATAGGTGTGCAACAGGATATAGGATAAGGCACCGATAATGGCCCAGGAGATAACGCCTTGCAGCAGATCGTAGCGCCACTTGACCCAATTTTTCCATTCTTCTTCTTTTTTCATTATTTACTGGTTTGTTTTATGAATATCGCTGGTACAATCGTCACAAGCAACGTCTAAAACACCTGATTTTCAGGGTTTTTTAACCCTGATTTTCTCCGCTCAGCACCGTTGTTAAGGACAACCGGGGCATTGCCTGCAGGAACAGGCCCGGGCTTTCCGCTGTATCTTTTTCAAAAGATGCCGCTTCAATCCTTAATGCAGTACCGATTGATTTTTTCATGCTAAACGGGTAAAAAGCGCAGCGAAGGCTAAATTTATAGGCAGGCCGTGTCAATTTTAGTACGAAAAAAAGGGCATTTTCCATCCGCCTTGCTGTGGCTCGGGCGGACGTGAAATTCGCTGCGCTTTTAACACCCCTGCCCAGTTTCCGGCCCGCTTTGTACGGGCAGTGCAGCATGGCCTCCAAAATGTGCATTTGAGGCTTCATGTTTTATCTAAAAAAGATAAAACATGAACACAGTCTTCTTATTGTGTTTTAGAAGTTCCACCCTTTTAGGACTATTGCCTCATTCAGCGGGAACGCGCGAAATGTAGAACTTTTTGGAGGATATAAAGTCTACCCGATTACTGTCTACCATTTAGTGTATGACCATTTAAGCTGGGCTGGTGCCATCAAAAAAAGCGTTTAATTCATATTTCGCTGCTGATACGGTGAATAACACCGACAAGAAGCTGAATATTAATGCTGTAATGCAAGCGTACCAGCAACGCCGCTTCTTACTCTTATTTGTTGTGTTGTAGACGGGATATTATTCGACCATCTATCACTCCATGAAATATTAACTGTATAAACGCCGGCCTCCAACTCGTAAACACATTGTTTCTCCCCATCACTTACGCTTATAGTTTTGATAGCGCCATTTTTACCCTCTTTAAGAATTGTGACGGTGGCTTTATAGCCAACTCTGTCAGCGTTCTGAAAGCAAAAATCACCGGTTTCGGCAGATTTTGTCGCCAGTTTTGGTGTGATGGTATTTTGACATCCGGCGTCATTAAAGCCTATTGAAAAAGCATCAATTCTGTCGCTTTGAGCTGGATATAATCCTGTACTTTGAGCAGGACATTGTGTTAAGTATAGCCCTTTTGCATCTTCCAGTTTGAGGCCGAGTTTACAAATGACACTTCCGGCAAACTTATCAGCATCCAGTTCGTCAATTGCCCTGTTAGAATCCTTAGTGAAAAGGTTATTATTTAAATGATGTGCAATTTCATGAGCCAATATTGCAATTTTATACGTTTCATCGCCCAATGAGGCAAAAAAGTGTTGATTATAATATATAATCCGATTGTTATTAAAATCAATTAAGGCACATGCAGTAGCTGTTGCACTTGAGCGTTCTACAGTAAAATTTTTACTTATTCCCGATACCTGACAAATCCTTTTAATATACTCAAGTGCTTGATTGTCTGCTCCCCAAGCGTAACCTTCAGCAGGCGGATCTTCTTTACTAAACCCGCAACTTCGCTTGATCGAAATTTTATGTTGAGCAAATGCACATAATTGGAACGATAAAAGCATGATTGAAATAATAAACCCCTTTTTCATACTCCGTTCAATTAATCTCAATATTTTGAACTGCAATTTTTTTATGGTGGACTCTTAGCGCTTGTAATGTGGAGTCAATTTGAGCATCTTTAAATCCTCTAATTTTGATTTCATCAACCCAAGAATAATTTTCAAGTAAATAAGCTTCTATTTCATTGATCTGCTTCTCTAGCTTGGTTAAATTTTCCGAATTTTCCTTTGTTTGTAATCTTTGTAAGTTAGAGTACTTAAATATAATTAGATACTTGTAAGCAAGGACATAATTGTTTTGCTTAATACACTGCCTTGCCATATTTAAACCTCCGTAGTCAACATTTATGCTATTTTGACAGTATGCATATCCAGAACTTAATGAGATAATTATTGTAAAAAAAAATATCCATAGACCACGTTTTTTCATGATTTTTTATTTGAGTACTATTGAATCATTATTAATCTTGAGAGAATCTATATGTTTTTGAGAAATCGTTCCTGGAGATCTGTGACGAGAAATGTCATCTGAACTTAAACCTTTAAAAATCGTAAAGCAAATAATGACTGTACCTAAAACAACGAAATAAGTTCCGGGCAACGCCTTCTTTAAAATTAACTTGTTATTTTTAAGCGATACTTCGAAATTGCCTCCGTCAACAAATACCCCTTTTACGAAAAGCTTGTACCCTAAAAAGATTATTGAAAAGCCAACAATTAAGCAGGTAATTTTATAGTAAAAGATATATTCCATCTATATAGCTTTATTCGGTTTAGATTAGATAATTAATAAAGCTAAATATTAAACATTTAAGGATCAAATTCTTGGCAATTTTTATTCTAAAACTTTCCTTTACAAGAACGAGTTGATTGAATGCAATGTGGAGATAAAAGAGATTTATATTTTATATCATTTCTGAAGCTTTTAATTGTGTCCAAATGATCCAAAACGAAAACATGATATTACAATAGAAGAAGTAAAATCATGTTCATGGTTCGCTCATTTTTCAGACGAACAAGCCACTGAAGTAATACGTACAATTGAAGAATTGACTAAGATCGCGTATTATGAATATCGAAAGGAAAAAACAAAAATAAGGATTGATGGAGCTATTAACGATGACAAATATTGGCCGAATCCTTAATCGTCTTGGTTCTCAACATATTATGGATTTTTGCCGGTTGGGTTAATTGAAGCAGGATCGAACTTGTAAATTTTTATATATCAAATACTTACTTGATCTTTACTAATTGAGAATTAAATGTAAAAAATAACAAAGCCTTGAAAGTACTTGATCCTCAATAGAGAAGCCTTAACTTTCAAGGCTTTTTGCCGATAGAGTAGCCCCTAGGGGAAGCTTTTCGAACCCCTTTTTCGCAGACTTAAGGCTTTTAGCTGCATCTTGAATTATCGCAAGGAATTCATAATCAATTAATTAAATATTTTAGGTTTGCCACAACGCGCCAACTTTAGTAAACAGTACCAAAAGAAAAGGTCAATCTCAATCGCCGTCCAAAAATTGATCGGAAGCATATTTTGCTCAGCTTGGTTCGAGTCCTGCACCCGCTGCCAAGTAATCTGGGCCCCGACAGGACTAAAGTCGAACCGCTTAATGGACGATTTGCGATTATTTGCCCAATTTCAGTAGTTCGATCTTGTTTCAGACTGACTATGAATTTGAGCCTAAAACAGGATCGAACTACATTCTGCTTAAAATTAATTGTTTCTGGGAGCTTTGAAACTTCTATATTTTTTTGTCGTTTTGCCTGATTTACCTTTGATTGAATCGAGTTTCTTGATAGTCGCTATTTGAGTGTATGCTATAGAATCTATCTTGGTATTTAACCGATCGAACCGGCCCGAGACTCTTTCTTTTATTAAGCTGTCTAAGCTGTTCAATAATGATATATTCTGCTGGCTAGCTTCTGTCGCCTCGATCTGGTTTGACCAGCCGTTCATAAAAACAGCAAGGAAGAGAAGCAGGATGGCAAGGGAAAAAAACCGGAAAAACCGGCTTACAATTTTATCGTTTTCCCACCCGCAGGATAGTTTCCACCTTTTTTCAAATGCGGCTACGCTGGATCTCCTCGTGCTTTCTACATCATCTAGTTCTCTTCTAAAGATCATTAATTGGTACACGCTATAAATTACCCCAAAGTAACCAAGGATAGCCAGCTCAAACCGCCAGCCCAATGACTTTTCCCCTGTTAATATATTGACGACTGCCGCAGTGATGATACCTACAAAAATTCCTAAAAAGGTGTTGTTGAAAAAACCGGATAGTTTGATATAATAGCGTTGTCTCCACTTGGGTTCAGCTTCCGGTTCAAATACTGGCAATGAGTTTGTTGAGTCCATCTTTGATTCGTTCGTTGGATATCGTAAATTGTTTGGTTTCCAGGGTTTGCAAAATTTTCAAGTTTGCTTCCAAGCTTTGGTGGGATTGAAAGAGCTTATGCTTAAAGGCAATTAATAATTCTTTCAGTTCCGGGGCAGGTTCATAAACAGTATGCAGCCTTTCTATGATTTCCAGTTGATTGGAGAAGTCACTTTTGCCGATGAAGCCCGGTATGATCTTTTTCACGTAATTCTCAAAATAGGTTTTTTCGAGATTTTCAAAACCAGCGTACCCTTTTTCTACCCATTGAATATTTTCGTCATTGGGCATCGTATCCTTGACTCTTTGATCGTTCCGCATCGTCCTGCTCAGAAAAATAGTTGGCATTTGTTTAAAACTGCTCTCTTTATTTTTTAAGGCATTGACCAGTGTGATCCCCGTTCCGCCTTCATAACTGCCGGACAGTGTGAAGTCAATTAAAAAGAGTTCGACCCTGCTCGCCTGGATATAATCAACCAGTAATTCTAAAGCACTGTCTTTACGCGCTTGCTCATAATAAGGGCCGAGGTAGACACGTATCCAATCAAGCACACGCGTATAGTCGTCCGTTTTGGGGTAAACATCAAACCTTTCTTCATGGGTATCGTATTTCAGAAAATCGGATTCATCTTCTAAAAGTTTGGTCAGGGTCTGGAACTGCTTGAGTTGGTTCTCAATGACCAACAGTCTTCTTTTAATCATTGCCGGTCATCTCCTTTAACCGAATATGTACGATAAACTCGCCGAATGATTCTCCCGCCGGCCTGTCCTTATTGTCAAAACTGATCTTGCCTTCCAGATAATTGTTTACTAAAGTCTTGATCAGGCTGGTGCCGGACACGGGATCGTCCGTTTTAATGTTATTATTTTTATCATTTAGTTTTTGTACGTGATCCTCAAGAACCCTCGGGCCTGTGCTCGTTACATACAGGTCCAGAAAACGTTTGTCTACTTCAGTGCTGATCTTGAACTGGACGGTTAGTTTATTTTTAAGCAACGGATCGTCTCCCGGCATCGGATGCCACCTGTTTTTCTTGGCGTTGACGAATAGTTCAAAACAGATGAGTTCCAAAATATTCCTGCTAAAGGCAAAGGGCAAACGGTTTTTGTCTGCTGAAAACACGGGCAAAAAATCGACTGGATTTTCAATTCGGAAATTCTCGTAGATATCATTGGCCATATCCTTCAGCGAGTTTAAGAAGGCCTGGTCAATAGCCAGGCTACCACTGACGTGGTAAAATTGGTTAAATCGCTCTTTGATTTGGTCCATGGTGTTATTACGCACCGCAGAATTGAAGAGGATGATCATCTGCAATTGCTCGAGGTTCAGTGCGATACGGCTGTAGACACTTTTAAGCGGTCCGCTTAACGATAGCGATTTGATCATTTCTTTTCCGTGGCCGGACAGTAAGGCTAAACGTTTGGTCTTTTCAGAAAGCAGCCAGGCGTGATATTCATCATTTTCATGGTGCGACTCTAGGAACAAGCTTAGCGCCGGCCGCACTAAGAGCAAATATTTGATAAGGCTGGAAGAGGTGAGTGTGTCCTTGGGAGATTTGAAGTAAAAGCCAAGTAGTCCCTGCGTTCGGTTATCGCCCTTGCGGTCAGCCCGGTTTAGCCTAACCAGCAGCAGGCTGTTGATTTCGGTAGGCAGGAAATCGACTTGAATACCGGGCATAACGCACGCTTTATTGATATCATACTGATCGATCCATTGCTCCTTTACGCCCAGCTTTTTGAGCTCGATAACCGTTTTGCGATAAGTACCCGATTCATCTAGTTGCCCGTCCTGGAATTGCTGGAGATACGGGTTACTTTCCAGCCATTTATCATCATCAAGTTCTTCTCTGCCCTTATGGTTTCGGTTATACACCAGCATCGTATCGGCTCCTCTCTTAATCGATAAAAAGGAGCCGATCATCGAAGGGCCTCCCATCGGGTCGTCAAAAAAGTCTTTAAGTTTTTTTATGATCAATTCGGTCCTGACAGCGAGTTCATGTTCTTTTTTGTACGCGTCAAACTGAAAAAAATACATTAACCACAAATAATTCAGCAATAAGGGACTGGAAGAAGGATCTGAAAGATTACCTTTAAAATCCGGGAACGCTTCCGCGTTGCTGTAATTGACGAGGTTTTGGTATTTATAATGGCCGAAAACTTGCTGTTTTCGTAAAAGTGCTTCTATCGGCCCGGTAGATTCGTTGATCTCGTCCTCGGCATCCTTCCTTGGTTTGTAGAGCTCCGGCCATGCTTCCTGTTTGCGGATAAAATCATAAAATCTTTTGACCAGTATGCCGTTTTCAACGGTCAGTATCCGAATTAATTGCCGGTAAGCTGCGTTGCCTTTGGACGCTTCCTGGAGCAATAACGACTCCAGCTTAATGCCCCGGCTTTCATTTTGCAACAACAGTTCTTTGATCTGGGCGGTATAAAAAATAATGAAGTCTTTCAGATTGGTCAGCCGGGCTTTGACGACATCCCTGGCGTTTATATTGACTTCTTTAAACATGTCGCCCTGATCCTTTATTTTCTGTTCCGCCAGATCCAGGTCTTCCTGGACCTTGATTTTTAATTGGTCAATAACGTTTTCCAAGAAAAAATCGCGGAGAAAACTGAACATTTTTTTAGAGATCAGGTAATTGGAATTTAACAGGCCTACCCGCCTGGTCAGGAACTTAAAGTGTTCAAAATCGTCATAGCTTAGAGTTCTGCCTTTTTTTTGTAGCGCTCGGATATAATTATCCAGCAATTTTAATATCCACTTAAAAACCACTTTTTTTAATGGTTCGTACTGCACAAACGGTGATTGCGTTAGCACCTTTAATACGGCGGCCTCGTCTTCAGATATCCCCACGCCTGAAGCCACATCATCATAAACGGCGAACTGAACAGGCCGGTTGGTTTCGGCATATAATTGCTCTTTGAAGGCGTGAAAATCCCCGAAATCGTCGCTGCTTAAACTATTGGATGCAAAGTAATTATAAATCAGGTGCGTTGCTTCCAGCATCCGAAGATGCCGCTCTTGCTTTAAAGGCGATTTAGTGTCACGCTCTTTGATCGCCAATTTTGCTGCCTGCTCGGTAAAATGCGTTTTCAAACTATCCAAAAAAGAATCCGAGGTCAGGTCGCGGTACCGCCGTTGTTCGATCAAAAGCGGGGACTCTTGGTCGTGGCTTAGGGAGGTATATAAATGAAGGTTCGCAAAGGCAAATATGCCGTTGGGCTGGGTCAACTTGCGCTCAACGGAATTTACGGTGAACGCCTGTGCCTTATTGAGTAGAAAAAAAGCAGCAGTAATTCCTTTAGTAGCACCCCCGGTTTTACTTCCTGCCATAGTCTGCTCAATAAACTCGTAGATCTTCAAAAAAGAGGAACCGGATTTCAAAGAATCATCTACAAAAAAAATCTTGTCCGCCCGCCCGATCTCCCGGCCATATACCATTTCGAAATTTTGAATATAATCATTGGCGGGGTCGTAATGGATGATCGTGGCCGCCGATGAAAATAATTTTTCATTGACCAGGTTGATAAACGCGGCGTTGGAATAATGACAATTGGAAGCGATCATCACATGGTCACTTGGGGAAATGATTTTTTCATCGGTCATCGTTTTCCTGCACGTGTCGAGCCAGGAATCAATTGCCGCGTAATTTTTATTTAAAAAATCTTCCGTCTTGACAGAGAACAGGAAGTGGCTGTTATTACGGGTGTGATGACCATAAACAATCAGGTCAGGTGTCAGTTTAAATGGCCGGCGGTTATCGTCTTTCTCAATGTGACGCCCTTTCGGTAAGTCAAAAATGAGCGATGGCGTAACGGCCGTCTTGTCTGTTTCAAAAAGCGGGCGTTCATCCAACAATTCCTTATTTTGTAACTCCGGAAAACAATGATTGCAGGACTCAATGCGTTGCCAGGCGGATTCCAGCGATAAGAAATATTTTTGGGTGATCTTACTTGGATTTCCCTCGCCGTAGGTTTGGATAGTTACGGTTTTTTTTAAAGCACTTTTTTCCAGCCAGCCAAACTCCCTTTCTAATTTAGATAGCAAGTCGTTTTTGTTCGGCCCGTCGGCGATATAAAGTATATTATAGTGTTTGGGGGTTACTTTCAGTAGCTTAAAAGTCTTTTGAATTTTTTCCTGTATTTTGATCGATGTACTGAAGGTGCTCGCAATGGGAACAATAATGAGTGCATTTTGCTGAAAACTGGTTTGGTTAACCAGTTCCATCTCTTCCGAATCCAACACTAAACTGTGGTTCAATTTTTCATAGCTTAGTTGCCATTGCGTACGCAAGAATTTCTCCACAAGGCTCAAGAGTAATTCGGAATAGATACCGTACCCGACCAAGGTTAATCCTGTCCCGCGAATGCGCCGTAACGTAGCGCCATCCGTCGTCTCGATGATCTCGTTGGCGAGGATAAAAGCCATTCTTGTCGCAAAAAAACTGTTTTGGAAAAAACGCTTGGCATAATAAAATTCGCTGATATGTATTTTTGAACCAATTCGAAAATGAGAACCAGCTATTTTATAACCGGATAATTGAGCAATGCTATTTACCGGGTTCATGATTCATTGGTTAAGGTTAGCGGCTGGATATGATTTTCAAGTAGCACAATTGAATTATGTTCAAAAAACGATATCCCGAGTTTGCTTTGCAGGATCACATCCAGCGGTAGTAACACGTGGCGGTTGTATAAAGCGGGGCTGGACGGATAGGGCTCTATCTGGGCCACCAGCCCTTCTTTATCATCTCTTTCAATAAAAAAGCTGGAATAATTAAAGCTGGTGGAACTGATCAGTTTATTCATGACCAGGTATTCATCAAAAGTCTCCCCCCAAAGAATATCAGAAAAATAGAAACGGTTATTGCGGACGAGTGCATAACTAAAGAAAATAACCCCTGCGTGTTTATTCCAAAAAGGGAAAGCGTCTTGTTGCTCTTGAAAGTCCTTGTTCAGGATGATCAATTCCTCTAAAAGCTGTGAGGCGATATTACTGACCATTAAGGGTATTTGCGGATAAGTATCTTCCCAGCGGCTAAGCAGGCGCAATAACTGGCTGCTATCCAATTGTACTTCGTCAAAGTCGAGATTAAACAATAAAGATGATCGCACACCGTAACTTTTAAGCTCTTCAATGAAAGGCTCCAAAAATTCCCATAGGATTTGCTCGTCCGCCCGGTCGTTCACCGTACCTTCCGGCAAGGCGATGGTAACGAGGTTCCTTCTTTTTGCAATGGGTTTAATCTCCTTGTCCGTCCTGGAGTTCCAGGTCCTGACTTTAAAGAGCTCTTCCAATCCAAGTATATCTTCTTGTGTGGTCTCTGTCGGTAAGATAATACGGTCAGGCAGGTGGGGTTCAAAATCCTGGCTGGGAATGATCGGGAAGACGATCTGAAAGGATGTTCCAAAAGAAACGGCGTTAGTATAAGTCAAGATGCCTTGCTTGCTAATGATCGCCGTTTCTCTCGGCAATGTCAGGCCTTCGGTGGCTGCGAATAACAGACCATTATTTTTCTTCACTAATTTGGTGAAGATATTGAAGCCCCAGTGCGCGATCGCCCTTTTGGTTTGTTGATGGAGCGGCTTGATCCCCGGTGGATGAAGCAGGTCTTTAAATGAAAACTTACCGCTGGTGATCAAATCGATATCTTCTTGTATCAGATTTTCGAGGTCTTTATTGGCTCTTAGTTTTTGTTTAAAACTTTCGCTATTCTCCAACAGTTTCCGGGTGACGCCATTTTCCCCCAGATCCGCTACGCTGATCTCTAAAATATCCCGGAATATCGCGGAATGCCTTTTATCGATTCCTGCAAAATAATCTGCGAACACGTCCAATTGTTCCAATTCACTTTCCAAAAAAGCTTTCGCTATATTTTTCTTGTAGATCCTTCCGGTTATCAGCCCCTGTCCGGAAACCGTGTGCTGGGTAATGTTTTTGATCAGTTCCTTTAAGCCATATACTGCTTCTTTCGTAAATTTCCAGGTGCTTAACAGTTGGTTGAAAAAGTGGTCCGCATTGGAAAAGCGCAAAGTGTGCGAAAAGCCGTCTGAACCGATAATAGTAGCGAATATGAACTGCGCGATTAGGGGCTGATCACTGATTTCGTCGATTAGGAACTTTATTTTTTCGTAAAATTGGTATTGTTCGAAAATTTCTTTGCCGTCTTTCTTTTTGATCCCGATATGCCCCGATTTAACGTCCCGGTTTTTTTTCTCTTTATCAAAGCGATACGGCTGGTCGAGAAAGATATTCAGCACCTTAAGCTGATTTAATATCCCGTAAAACGCCAAGCGCCCTAAATCAACAATACACGAGGGTTGGTTCCGGGGGTCAGTGCTTTCGGTGATTTTTAAGGTTATATTTCCAAGTAATAAGTTATTGTCGGTATCGTATTCGCAATTTGCGGGTAATGATTGAAGGGGGGTATCCGGCGTTAAATTATTTAACCGCGCTTCAAACAATAAATCATAAAGTAATTTATCCTCGCGATTTACATATAGTAAAGGCATAAATTGACTGGACAGCACAAACCAGTTAGTTGGGAACTTCGTAGCGGTATGAAGATCGAAATCATGTATTTCTTCCCCAAATGATACTTTAAATACGCCCGATTTGGTCATTAAATAGGCATAGGTACCATATTGATATAAAATATATTGAAAACCATTATGTCGCGGTTCATTATTTAGCGGAAATTCCAATAAAAATTCGATATCAGGCCGCGCCTGCTTGCATAAGATCAGGTACCCGATATAGCGAATATCTAATTTCACAATTTCAACCGTTGCCGTGATTTTTAACAGCTTATCCACCGCATCCTTATGAATGGCTAAGAATGCGGCGTAAAGGTTGTCGATATCTTTGCTGGCAGGATAAGAATTTTCTATAACTAATTCAGGCATAGGGTTATTTAATCCATATATATGGAAAATAATTTGAAAAAGAAAATATCTGATTGAAAAGTTCTATTCGTTAATATTTGATTAATTTACCGGAAAAATCTTTAACCCGGTAAGGCCAGCAGGCAAAGCGGGATTTACTAAAATTTTTCCGAGATAAGTTTTATTAAATTTGACTACCAGATTTTGCTGAATTAGATCGAATTTGAAAGGTCTTAAAAATAATTTATCTAAAAAATTTCGATGAGCGAAGCCTATGCTAACTGATTTGGAAAAAGTTGTAAGGATAAAATTTACTTAACATAGTAAATATTTACTTGTTGACATAACGTTCTTATGCTGTGAGAGGGGGCAAAGAATTTCTAAAGAACCGTCTAAAGGCGACAACGCAAATGTATTTGATAACAACTGGAAAACCCTTGTAAATTTCTAGCTGATCTATCCGGTTATAAGCCGTTCTAAATGCATCAACCATCTTTTGACGCTGCTGCCTAAAATTGCTCATTCAATTCCCTAAACATCGCTATGGTGATCAGGGTGCGTACGCCGAGCAGGTTACAGATATCAGGGATCTTAACATTGGCTATCCCGGCGGGCTGGCTTACCTCGTGCGTGACGATGGGGAGACCCTTTTGCAATGCGTGAGCAATCAGCCAGGCGTCGGCTTCATCTTTGTCAAAAAATGTACTGAGCGCGCTCTGACTGTAAGGCGGGATACGGCGACTGGCAGTCTGGATCACTCTTGCATAGTCGGCCATGACGCTGCCGGAACTATGAAAGAAATCTGGCTGAAGGTTGGCCGCGCACCAAAGGTGGAGGGCATCTTTATTGCGGCCTAATTCGCCTTTTACTTTATCGATGCTGGAGATTGTGCCTTCATCTGCCAGTTGTTTGAGCTTCGCCCAAAAGCTGGTCGCGACATCAAGCGGGTAAGTCATCCGGTGGGCCTGTATAAAGCAGTTGCTGTCGAGTAAGTATAACGGCCCACTCATGTTCAGAAATTATTGTTCATGAAATGCTGGTAGGTGTCCCCTTTCAGCCCAGTCAGTTTATAAGCGTCGCGGTATAGCAGTTGGGTTTCTTTGACGGCCTGGTTGACCAGCCCGGCAAAACGAAGGCCGAGCCGCTTCTTTTGCGTCAGGTAAAAATCACCCCCGGAAGCTTTTTCTTTTTGTTCCTGCAGTTTGACCTTATAATGATTATACCAACCGAAAAACTCCTTCTTGGTGATCTTCTGATGATCTAATGCGCGCCGTGCAATGACTATCCGGCTAACTTTAAAATAAGCCGCCAGCTTTGGAATGTCTTTCAGCTCCTCCCACTTCCGGCTAAAGGAAACACCGGGCACCAGCAGTTCGGCTGCCACCTGGTCACACAACTGTTCGATCGGGTCGTCGGCGGGCAGCAATTGCTGCATGTCAAAACCGGCGCTTTTACCGAGCCAGATATGCGCCAGTTCGTGCATGATGGTAAAGATCTGCGCAGCTTTACTATCGGCGGCATTGACAAATAAGAATGGCGCGTAGGTATTGACCAGAACAAAACCCCTGCATTCTTCGACCGCTATGCCCCGTTTATTAGAATTTTCAACGACGCTATTGAAGCTAAGGAATATACCGGCTTCCTCGACGCGGGAACTTAGGTGGTCAAGAGCTTCCTCGTTTTTTTTATGCAGGCTGGCCCATTCCGGTTCCAGTCCGAGCGTTTTCCGGATATCCGCGACGATGATTTCCGGGTCATTAATTTGGGCAAATTTGCCGACAAATGGCACCTGCGGTGCGTTGTTTTCTTTTAAATATTCAACGAGCCAGTCTTGTCTTTTCTGCATCAGCAGTATGGTATCATACAAATTCAGGCTAACCTGGAAGGTTGTGGTGTTACCGGTCCTAAAAAAGGGGAAGGCTAATTTTTCCTGGGGAGGTTGTTCCAAAAATAAATAGCCAAAAGGCAGATGGACCTTTTGGGAAAAATCCTCCAGTTGTTTTTGGGTGGGTAGTTTATCGCCTTGTAGCCAGCCAGCGAAGACAGGGAATTTCAGCATAAATTCATCCGTATTGTAGCCTGCCCGGCCGATGGCCCAATCTACGATCTTTAGGTTTGGCGTGATTCCGATATTCATATAGCTTTAGTAAAAGTACAAAACGGGATGCTATATTTTGACATTTTACTTGCGTAGAAATGGTTAAATTTATTTCTCATGATCAAATAGATAACATATAATACCAAGAAACGGAACTCATGGTTCAATAATTGCCCTGACTTTTTTAAATCGCAGGTAACAGGTTTTTACGCGTTGCCACAACAATAAATCTTTGATCCAGTCAACGACGATATCAAGCGTAAAATAGATGAAAGTCGTTGTCAAGATGATCGCTTGTTGTTTTCCCTGCGATTTCAATAACTTCGTCATGGGATCTTCCACGTAGAGTGAAACACCGATGGCCAGCAGCAGTAACAGTAGTTTGGTGGTCGCCCCTAAAAATCTGCTGGTTAGCCAAGCGTTCAGCGCGCCGCTGGCGAGCTGGTCACGGAGCTGGTTAATGTGGTATTCGTCCAGTATCTTTTTGAATCTTTCGGGATTAGTGTCGAAATTATCAATAAAACGGTTTCGCTCTTTTAGGTCCGCTTCGATGGCGGCATAGTTGGGGCCGGGCGGCACCGGCTTGCCTTCGGCGACCGCTTGCTTTGCCGCTTCTGAATGGGCGAGGACTTTGTTAGTGATATCACCAATGTCCATGATGTTTGTAAAATGATGATAGGGTTTGAAATGCGCTTTAATATTCTTCCGCTGCTGACGTATTTCGCGGGACGTGACCTGGTAAGTTGTGGCCACATCGTCAAAATAATTTTCAAACTGTGCAATAAATGCTTCGGGTTTGATTCGTTTCAGCCGGAGTTCGTTTTCGATTTTCTGATCTGTTAAGTTCATTAAGAGAATAAGTGTTTTTAAAATTCCAGATCCATTATACGAGTTTCAAAGTCTTTTTCGCCTTTGGCTTGGATATTCCGGGAAGCGCGACCAGGCAATTCGGTGCTCTTTGGATCACATAGTTGTGTAGAAAATTAAAAAAATTGGCATTATTAGTCA
The DNA here is from genome assembly GCF_007971025.1 of Mucilaginibacter ginsenosidivorans. NCBI lineage: Bacteria > Pseudomonadati > Bacteroidota > Sphingobacteriia > Sphingobacteriales > Sphingobacteriaceae > Mucilaginibacter > Mucilaginibacter ginsenosidivorans. The sequence goes on from NZ_CP042436.1 coordinate 1,724,116, forward strand.
ACAAATTAATATGCTCAAAGTGCTACGGAATCAATTGTTAGCAATTCCGGAACGAGATGGTCAATGGCGCCGGAATGTCCAGCTTGCTACGATAGCGAAATAATATTCCCCTATCCCCTACGCTTTTTGACTTGTTTCAGGTTCCCAAACCATGCATTTTCATTTTCCAAAACTGTTATCTCATATTAAGAAGAACAAAATGGATCCTTTGATTAGCAAGTCTTTAATTGGAATCTCACTAAAAAAGTAAAAAATAGGTAAAGTGTGAATGACTTAGAATACACGCCAAATGATCCCCATTGATTCATTAAAGTTTAAAATGGTCTTAAATAGTCTAAAACTATATTCTCGTCGGGAGTCGAACTCTTTTTGAAGAATGTCAAAAGTCCAATAATTCTTTTGGTTTGACATTTAATGCATCTGCCAGTTCAAGAAGTGTTGTAAAATGAAAGTCTTCTTTTGCGGTCTCAATCGTGCTAATCTTGGCACGGTCGACATCACATTTATTTGCCAGGTCCTGTTGGCTAAGCTTTTGTTCTTTTCTGATACGTCTGACGTTTTTGCCTATTGAAGCAAATATCGACTTGTGCTTTTCCTTCATCTGAGCGAAAGATGAGGGAAAAAAGTATAAATTTTTGTGGCAATATTGCCACAATTAAAATATTTAGTATATTGCATAAAATTAAATATAGAAGTAGTTTATACTTTTGCGAGACTTGTTAGCATAGATAGCACTCGCACTTGAATCTCGTCTTAGAAACCTGAGAAATTTCAAAAGGAAACGGGAGGATAAGTGACAGCGCTCACGCCATAGGCGTGGGCCTGACTTATTCGTTTCCGGGCTTCTCAGGGCCGCTAAGACGATAAGTTGGGTTCCACGCCTTATTTTTTGGGGGTTGGGTCCGGCTTTTAATCTTGTTAGTCATGGAGGACCGGATCTTATTGTTGTTTGATGGGGGGCGGGGTGATGCCTGTTCGGTGTTTGAGGCTGTGCTGCGGGGTATGCCGGTGGGTGATGCGAAGGTGTTGCTCTGGGGGGCGTTCCGGCGGGCGGCTTTGGATGCGGGTTTGTTGTCCGGTGGTTCTCTGGATGATCTTGCCTCGTTTTTGGATCAGTTAATGGACCGGTGTGTGGCGGAGGCTGCTGCGGGTCGCGGGGCAATGGCGGATGGGCCGGCGGAGGGGGCGCGTGATGTTTAGTGCGCGTGTCCGGGGCTGGCTGCTGCTGATCAGTCCCCCGGAATGAGGGGGGCTGGTGTTGGGCTTTCCCGGGTTCTTTTTGGGTTTGGCCGGTGGGCTGCCTGTTCGGGGTGGTCTTGATTTTTCTTTTTTTTTCACTTTAAAATTTTTGGTTTTATGAAGCATTTTTTTGGCTTCCTGGTATTGCTGTGTCTTTTTTTTGGGGCGGCGGGGCAGGAGCGTTCTTTGGGGGTTGGCGGGGTTTTGCCGCCGTTGGTGTTGCCGCGGGTGGTTGCTGCGGGTTTTGAGGGTTCGGATGTTGCGTTCCGGGCTTTGGATCTGGCGGGCTTGCGGGGTAAGCTGGTGGTGATCGATTTCTGGGCGTCGTGGTGTGCGCCGTGCCGTACGTTGCTGCCGGAGCTGGATTCGCTGCAGGGGGTGTTCGGGGATAAGGTGGCTTTCCTTCCGGTGAGTGCGGAGGGTTGGGATAAGCTGGGGCGGGTGGTGTCGGCGGTTGGTCGCGGGCGGCGCTGGCGTTTGCCTTTTGTGGTGGAGGATGGGTTGCTGGGGGCTTTGTTCCCGCATCGTTCGCTGCCGCATGAGGTGTGGATCGGCAAGGATGGCCGGGTGCTGGCGGTGACGGAGGGTTCGGCGGTGACGGCGGCGAATGTGTCGCGGGTGCTGGCGGGTGGTGCTGTCGGGGCGGAAACGAAGGTGGATGTGTCGGTGGGCTATGATATGGCTTTGCCTTTGCTGGTGGGGGGTAATGGTGATGACGGGCATGGGGCGGCGGCTTTGCGTTTCCATGCGTTGTTGTCGGGTTATATCCCGGGGCTTTCGGGCGGGGTGAATATTTCGGATCTGGATCCGGTGCGGGGGCAGAAGTTCAATGCGCGGAATGTGCCGCTGCTGTGGCTGGGGCGGCTGGCGTACAGTTACGGGCTGGACTGGTTCCCGGATGCGCGGGTGCGGGTGCTGAGCCGGGATTCGGCTTTGTTCAATACGGGTTTGCAGGGGCAGGCGTATGAGCGCTGGCTGGCGGATGGTCATGGGTATTGTTATGAGTTGCTGCTGCCGGCGGGGCTGGCGGGGAGTGCCTTTGGCTGGATGCAGGGGGATCTGCGGCGTTTGTTCCCGCAATATGTGTTTTCGGTGGAGGAGGATTCGGTGCGGAGCCTGGCGCTGGTGCGGCTGCCGGGAGCGGATAAGCTGCGTTCGGCGGGGGGTGAGCGGGTGATCGCGGTGGGGCCCTATTCCTGTGTGCTGCATAATGCGTACCTGAACCAGCTGATGATGCGGCTGAGCCAGGTGTACCTGCAGCATTCGAAGCTGCCGGTGGTGGATGAGACGGGTTACCTGGGGAAGGTGGACCTGGATATTTCGGCGGACTTGTCGGATGTAGGGGAGCTGAACGGGGAGCTGGCGCGGTACGGGTTGCGGCTGGAGCGGAAGCGGGCTTTGGTGAAGTTGCTGGTGGTGCGGGATGCGGTTCCGGGGAAGGGGGATGCGCGATGAGGTTTTTTACGTGTTTGGGCCGGGGATGGTTTGGTGCTTTGTTTTTGGGGCTGCTGCTGCCGGGTCTGGTTTGCGGGCAGGGGTCTTCCTGGCTGTCGGGCCGGGTGTCGGATGCGGGGGGTGCGCCGCTGTTGGGTGCTTCGGTGCGGGTTTTGGCGGGGGGTGCGGGCGCTGCGGTGACGGATAGCGCGGGGGGCTTTTCCCTGCGGCTGGCGGCGGGGCGGTACCGTTTGGTGGTCTCTTATGTGGGTTTTGTGCCGGATACGCTGGGTGTGGTGATGCCGTATGCGGGGGCGCTGCGGGTGGTGCTGCTGGGGGTTTCCCGTGCTTTGGATGCGGTGACGGTGTCGACGGGGTACCAGGATATCCCGGCGGAGCGGGCGACGGGTTCGTTCGTGCGGGTGGACCGGGGGCTTTTGGAACGTACGGTGAGTACGGATCTGCTGCCGCGTTTGCAGGATGTGGTGCCGGGATTGGGTTTTAACCCGGTGGGGACGCAGGTGAGTATCCGGGGGCAGAGTACGCTGTTTTCGAATGCGGAGCCGCTGGTGGTGGTGGACGGGTTCCCGTTCAATGCGCCGCTGTCGTCGCTGAACCCGGCGGATGTGGCTTCGGTGTCGGTGCTGAAGGATGCGGCGGCGGCATCGATCTGGGGTTCGCGCGCGGGGAACGGGGTGATCGTGGTGACGACGAAGCGGGGGAGTTTTAACCAGCCTTTGCAGGTGTCGCTGAACAGCAGCGTGCAGTGGATCGGGCGGCCGGACCTGTTTTACCAGCGGCGGATGTCTTCGGGGGATTATATCGCTTTGGAGCGGCGGCTGTTCGCGGAGGGCTATGATGATGCGCTGCCGGGGGCGGACGGGCATCCGCCGCTGTCGCCGGCGGCGGAGGTGCTGGTGTCGCAGCGGGATGGTTTGCTGCCGGCTGCGCAGGCGGATGCGGCGCTGGCGGTGCTTGCGGGGCAGGATGTGCGGCGGGATATCAGCCGGTACCTGTACCGGACGGGGCTGAACCGGCAGTACCAGCTGGGTTTGTCGGGGGGCTCGCTGAACCAGCGCTATGTCTTCTCGGCGGGGCTGGATGATAACCGGGATAACCTGGTGGGTAATGGCTTCCAGCGGGTGACGGTGAGCGGGGGGAATACCTGGGCGCTGGCGGGGCGGCGGCTGGAGTTGTCGGCTTCGGGGTACCTGTCGGAGAACCGGACGGTGCGGAACAACCCGGGGGCGCTGACCTGGAACCGGGGGGAGCCGGTGTATCCTTATGCGGTGCTGCGGGATGCGTCGGGGGCGAACCTGGCGCTGGTGCATGATTACCGGCTGGGTTTTCTGTCGGATGCGCGGTCTGCGGGGCTTTTGGACTGGCAGTACCGGCCGCTGGATGAGCCGGGCTTGTCGGATAACCGGAGCCGGCTGACGGATGTGCGGGTGAATGCTTCGGGGAAGTACCGGGTGCTGGCGGGTTTGTCGGCCTCGCTGGCTTACCGGTATGACCGGGGGCTGACGCTGGGGCGTGACCTGCACGGGGCGGGTAGTTATTATACGCGAAACCTGGTGAACCGGTATACGCAGGATGACGGGGCGGGGAATTTGTCGCGTCCGCTGCCGGCCGGGGGGATCCTGGACCTGGATGATGCGGTGTCGGTGGGGCATGACCTGCGGGCGCAGCTGGACCTGGACCGGCGGCTGGGGGCTGAGGGGGAATTGTCGGCGATCGCGGGCTATGAGCTGCAGTCGCTGCACGTGCTGGAGGATGGTTCGCGGCTGTATGGCTATGACAGCGGGCATGCGACGGCGGTGCCGGTGGATGAGGCGAATATTTATAGTTTTTATGATAACCCGGGGAACGGGTCGGCGATCCCTTTCGGGGGCTCGGAGGCGGATGCGACGGATCATTACCTGTCCTGGTACGGGAATGCGGCGTATACGTACCGGGGGCGTTATACGCTGTCGGCGAGTGCGCGGCTGGATCGTTCGAACCTGTTCGGGGTGGCTTCGAACCGGAAGGGGGTGCCCCTGTGGTCGGCGGGTTTGAGCTGGGAGCTGTCGAAGGAGGATTTTTATGGTTTGGGCGGCCTGCCTTACCTGCGGCTGCGGGTGACTTACGGCTATAACGGGAATGTGAACAAGTCGTTGTCGGCTTATACGACGGCGGCGTACTTTGACGGGAGCGGGTCGCAGACGCATTTGCCGTATGCGACGGTGGTGAACCCGCCGGACCCGGAGCTGCGCTGGGAGCGGATCGGGCAGCTGAACCTGGGGCTGGACTTTCATACGCGGGGGGAGGTGCTGTCGGGGAGCATCGACTATTTCCGGAAGCGGGGGCTGGACCTTATCGGGAGTACGGCGTTCCCGCCTTCGTCGGGGATCACGGTATTCACGGGGAATGCCTCGGAGACGAGCGGGCGGGGGCTGGACCTGAGCCTGGAGCTGCGTTTGCACTGGGGCGGGCTGAGCTGGCGGAGTTCGGGCTGGCTGAGCTATATCAGCGACCGGGTGAGCCGGTATGACCAGCGCCAGGATGCGCTGAGTTACCTGCAGTTCGGTGCGCTGGGTTATTACCCTTTGCAGGGGCGGCCGCTGTACGCGGTGTATTCGCTGCGCTGGGCGGGGCTGGATGCGCAGTCGGGTGACCCGCAGGGAGTGCTGAAGGGGCAGGTGAGCCGGGATTACGCGGCGCTGCTGGGGGTATCGCCGGGGGAGCTGGTGTATAACGGGCCGTCGCGGCCGCCGGTGTTCGGGGCCTGGCGGAACAGCTGGAGTTTCCGGGGGTTCTCGGTGTCGGCGACGCTGGCTTATGAACTGGGGTTTTATTTCCGGCGTACGTCGGTGCGTTACGGGAATGACTATGGGCTGAGCGGGCAGTCGGGGGACTTTGCGCTGCGCTGGCAGCGGCCGGGGGACGAGGGGCATACTTCGGTGCCTTCGCTGCCGGTGGTGCCGGACAGTCAGCGGGATGACTTTTATACGTATGCTTCGGTGCTGGTGGATAAGGGGGATAATGTGCGTTTGCGGGATGTGCAGCTGTCTTATACACTGCCGAAGGGCTGGCTGCGGGGTTTGCCGCGGCAATCGCTGCAGGTGTATGCTTACGCGGCGAACCTGGGGCTGGTCTGGCGCGCGAACCGGGATCACCAGGACCCGGATTTTCCGAATACGACGCCGGCGCCGCGTACGCTGGCTTTAGGGGTACACTTAATCTTTTGAACGATGAAAATGAAATTTGGAATAGGGGCTTTGCTCCTGCTGGCGGCGCTTTGGTCTGCCTGCCAGAAGGGTTACCTGGAGGTGAAGCCGTCGAAGGCGCTGCTGGTGCCTTCGGCGCTGGGGGATTTCCGGGCTTTGCTGGATAACCTGAATGTGTTTAACCTGTCGCCGGGGCTGCCGGGGATCGCGGACGGGGATTTTTATACGACGGATGCGGGCTGGGCGGCTTACCAGAGCAACGGGGAGCGGAACAGTTATACCTGGGCGCGGGACATTTTCGGGAACGAGCCGTCGGCGGACTGGAATATTCCTTACCAGCAGGTGTTTTACAGCAACGTGGTGCTGGAGGGGCTGGACGGGCTGGGGGCGGACAGCGTTTCGGCGGAGTTCCGCGCGGTGAAGGGGACGGCGCTGTTTTCACGGGGGACGGCGTTCTTTAACCTGGCGCAGGTGTTTTGCGCGGATTACGGCGCGGGGGACCCGGGGGCCGCTTTGGGTTTGCCGCTGCGGCTGTCGCCGGACGTGACGCTGCGGGTGGGGCGCTCGTCGCTGCGGGAGACGTATGCACGGGTGCTGTCGGACCTGCGGGCCTCGGCGGCGCTGCTGCCGGTGTCGGTGGGTTATAAGAGCCGGCCGTCGCGGGCGGCGGCCTGGGGGATGCTGGCGCGGGTTTACCTGGCGATGGGGGACTATGCGCGGGCGGGGGGCTGCGCGGATTCCTGCCTGGCCTTACAGGGGGCGTTGCTGGACTATTCGTTGCTGGACGGGTCGGCGCGGCGTCCGTTCCCGCGGGCGCTGCCGGACGGGAACGGGGAGGTGATCTGGTATTGCGCGGCGGTGCCTTATTCGTTTAACCAGGGTTCTTCGCCGACCTATGTGGATTCGGCGCTGTATGGTTCTTACGGGGAGGGGGACCTGCGGAAGGGTTTGTTCTTTGCGGCGAAGGCGGAAGGGGGCTTTGGTTTTAAGGGGAATTACAGCGGGGTGCTGACGCTGTTCTCGGGACTGGCGGCGGATGAGCTGTACCTGGTCCGGGCGGAGTGCCGGGTGCGGACGGGTGATGTGGCGGGGGGTATGGCGGACCTGAATACGCTGCTGGCGAAACGGTATGCGCCGGGGGGCTTTATGCCGCTTTCGGCGGGGGACGCGGATGCGGCGCTGGCGCTGGTGCTGCGGGAGCGGCGGAAGGAGTTGCCGGACCGGGGGACGCGCTGGGGGGACCTGCGGCGGCTGAACCGGGAGGCGGCTTTCCGGGTGGAACTGGTGCGGGAACTGAACGGGGCGGTGTACCGGCTGGAGCCGGGGAGCGTGGACTATGTGTACCCGATACCGGCGGATGAGGTGGGGCGGAGCGGGATCCAGCAGAATCCGCGTTAAGATACGGGAACGGCGGGTAAAAAAAGGCGCCCGTTTGTGGGAACGGGCGCCTGGATGACGGTATGATCCGGCTTAGTTGCTGAATACGCCGGTCTGGATGTTGGTGCCCTGGACGGTGCCGGGGTGGGCGTCGTGGGCCTGGTCGTTGGGGTTGACGTCGCTGGGGAAGTCGGCGGTGCAGGTGCCGGAGGCGCCGGTGCAGTTGTAGTCAACGCCGCGTACCTGGCCGGTGATGTCCATATACAGGCCGGTGCTTGGGTTGAGCGCCCAGGTCTTGTTGGTGAACGGGCGGTACGCGGTGGTGGCGAAGGCCGTGCCGACGCCGAGTACGAGGGCCAGGGCGGTGATGGAAACTTTTAACTTTTTCATGATGAGGAATGCTTTTTTGCTAAAAAACAAACGAAAAACTTTTGATGATTTAATGGGCCTACTCTTTTCGCAGGTTTTCGGCTGCCCCTGTTTATCGTATGCGGCTTTAGCCGCGCCGGTGGTTTTGCAGGACGCCGGCCAGGCTGAGGGCGAGGAAGGCGAGGTTGAACACGAGGTGGGGGCCCCAGCCGAGGTGGCGGAGGACGCCGCCGCAGGAGCAGGGGATACGTTCCCAGAAGCCGAGGAGGACGAGGGCGATGTAGCCGCTGAACAGGGTCAGCAGGAGGGCGCTGAGGAGGAAGCCGCGGTATTCGGTTTTGGGAAAAAGCAGCAGGGCGGCGGCGCTGAGTTCGCTGAGCGGCAGCAGCCAGGACAGGGGGTAGGCGGTTTCGCGGGGGATGGCCTGGTTGAGGAGTTCCCCGCGGAACTGGTCAAAATCGAGCAGCTTGCTTACTGCGGCATAGGCCCAGAGGAGGATGAGCAGGGCGGCGGCGATGGGGCTGAACCTGTCGCGGGGCGCCTGGGTTTTCCGGGTTGTCCGGGTGTTCAGGGTATTCATGACGTTTTTTTGGGACAAAGGAAAGGCTGGAACCGGGCGGTGAACAGTGGTAAAAGGGTAGCGAAAGGGTAGCAGGATGGAACGGGACGATCGGGATAAGGTGCCGGGTGGGATGGATCCGGCGTTGGTGATGGCGGAGGGGCTGCTGCTGCGGGAGCCTTTGTTTGGGCCGGGGGATTACGCGGGGAAGGGGCCGGCGGGGCTGCTGGCGGAGCCTTTGTTCCGCCAGGCGCTTTGGCTGGCGAGCCCGCAGTTTTACCGGGCGCTGGAAAAGCTGGGTTTCGACTGGGAGCGGCTGGATGCGGGTAAGCGGCTGTCGCTGAAGAAATATATGAACCGGGCCTGTTTCCGGCCAACGCCGTTCGGGGCCTTTGCTTCGTTTGCGGTGACGGGCTGGGGAACCGGCGGGGGACGGGGGGCTGCGCGGGAAACCTGGCTGCACCTGCTGCCGTCGCGGGAGCTGGAACTGGCGGCGCTGCGGCTTTCGCCGCCGGGGGAGGGGGAGTTGCTGGCGCTGAACCCGGCCTTGTACCGGGCGGGAAAGGGTTACCGCTATGTTTTCTCGGAGGTGCGGGGGGATGGTGCGCTCAAATTCTGGCTGAATGCGCTGGATGCGGGGCCGGCGCACCGGCTGCTTTTCCGCTGGCTGGGGCGGGGGCCGCTGCCGCTGGGGGAACTGGCGGGGCGCTTGTCGGGGGAGCTTGGCTGTGATCTGGCGGAGGCTTTGGGCTGGCTGCGCTTTCTGCTGGGGGAGCAGGTGCTGCTGGGTGCTGCGGACCCGGGTTTGCTGCGGGGGGAGGAAGCGGCGGTGCCGGGTTTGCCTGGCTGGGGGGAACTGGCGGGGTTTTTCGGCCGTTTTGAGCCTGGGGCCCTGGGGCTGCCGGAACGGGGCGCGGCGCTGGAAAAGGTGTTGCCGGGGTCCTTGCGGCGGGGGGATGGTGCCTATGATTACGCGCTGCTGGAACGTACGGGCGGGCGGGGGCCGTCGGGGCCGGGTTGCCGGGAACGGTTGCTGGAGGCGGTGGGCGCGCTGCGGGCGCTGGGCCTGCCGGGTGGTATCCGGCCGCTGGAGGAGTTTGTGCGCGAGTTCAAAAAGCGTTATGACCGGGGGAAGGTGCCGCTGCTGGAGGCGCTGGACCCGGACCAGGGGATCGGCTATGATGTGCCGCCGCGGGCCGGGGGGGATGATTTCCTGCTGGCGGGGCTGGTTTTCCCGGATACGCCGGGCGCTGGTGTTCCGCCGGCCTGGACGGCGGCGCACCGGCTGTTGTTCCGCCTGTGGCGGCAGGCGCCGGGGAGGTCGGCCTTCGGTCCGCTTTGTTTGTCGCGGGAGGATATCCTGGAACTGGAAGGGCAGGCGGGGGCGGAGGGCCGGGGTTTGCTGCCGGCTTCGCTGGGGGTATTGTTCCGGGAAGCGGATGGTGGCCTGCTGTGGCTGGAGCGTTGCGGGGGGCCCTCGGCGGTGGCGCTGGCGGGCCGTTTCTCGGTTTGCAGCGATGCCGTGTACGGGCTTTGCCGGGAGGTGGCGCGGCTGGAGGAAGCGGCGAACCCGGGGGTGGTGTTTGCGGAGGTCGCCCAGCTTTCGGGGGGGCATATCGATAATATTAACCGGCGGCGGCAGGTTTACGACCGGGTGATCCCGGTTAATGTGTTCCCGCGGGCGGGTGGCCGGGGGGTGCTTTTGCCTTCGGACCTGCTGTTGTCGGTGCAGGGGGAGGAACTGGTGCTGGAATCGGCGGCCCTGGGGATGCGGGTGGTGCCGCGGCTGCCGACGGCGTATAACTACCGGCATAATGAGCTGGCGCTGTTCCGGCTGTTGTGTGACCTGCAGTATCCGCAGCCGCTTGGGGACCTGGCGCTGGACCTGGAGCGGTTTTTCCCGGGGGAGGATTTTTACCCGCGCGTGGAGTACCGCGGGGTGGTGCTGGCGGCGGCGAAATGGCGGCTGGCAAAGGGGGAACTGGAGCAGCTGCGGGCGGCGCCGCGCTCGCTGGGGCGGCTGCACCTGTTCCGGGAAAGGCGGGGCCTGCCGGCGCTGGTGGCGACGGGTTTTGGGGACCGGCAGCTGGTGTTCGACCTGTCGCGGGATGAGGAGGCCTGGTTTTTCCTGGAGCAGCTGGCGGGGAAGGAGGGCATGCTGATCGAAGAGGTGCCGGGCGGGCGCCCGGCGGTGGCGCAGTACCTGGGTTTCCTGGTGCGGCGGGATGCGGCCGTCCTGCCTTTGCCGCGGGTACCTGCGGTGCCGGCGGGGGTGCAGCGGCGGTTCCTGCCGGGGAGCGAATGGCTGTTTGTCAAGCTTTTTTGCACGCCGCGGGTGGCGGATGAGCTGCTGGCGGGGGTGGTGGCGCCTTTTATCCGGGAGAACCGGGGGGTGATCCGGCGCTGGTTCTTTATCCGCTACGCGGAGGGGGGGTACCACATCCGCCTGCGGCTGATGGGCGAACCGGCGGCGCTGGCAGCTTTGCTGCCGGCGCTGCACGGGCGGTTACGGCGTTGGGCGGGCGGGCGCATGGTCAAAGCGGTGCAGGGGGATGTCTATGACCGCGAGCTGGAACGCTACGGGGCCGGGCAGATCGGGCTGGCGGAGGCGTGTTTCGAGGCGGAGAGCGTATGGGTGCTGGAGCAATTGGCGGGGCGGGGTTCCGGGGCTGCGGTGCCGGTGGAGCTGGCGGTGCTGGCGCTGGTCTGGCTGATGTCGGAGGCGATGCTGGGTGAACGGGCGGGTGATTTTTTCCGGGCGATGGGGGCGCGTTTTCTTGCGGAATACCGGGAGCCGAAGGCGCTGAAGCGGAGCCTGGACGAGAAGTTCCGGGGGATGCGGCCGGCGATGGAGGGGCTGCTGGCGGGGGAGGCGCTGCGGGTTTATGCGGGGAAGGCGGCGGTGCGGCGGGTGTTGTCCTGCTGCCTGGAGTTGTACGGGGCGACGGGGGGATGGGCGGAAAGGAAGCGGCTGGCGCTGGTGGCGGACCTGGTCCATATGCTGGTTAACCGGCTTTTCCGCTCGTCCCAGCTGGATTATGAGCTGGCGGTGTATTACCTGCTGGGTAAATATGAGCGCTCGCCTGCCGGGCGGCTGCGGTGATGCCTTCAGCTGCGGTCTTTTTTGGGAAGCAGGAGCAGGGGTGCGAGGCGGTGCTGGAAAGCGGCCTGGTAGGAGCGGCCGACGGGTACGTCCTGCTGGTTGTCGAGGAGGACGCGGCGCTGTTCGAAGGTGCGGATGCGCCGGAGGTTGATGATAAAGGATTTGTGAACGCGGAAAAAATGGGCGGCGGGCAGGCGCTCCTGGAGGTCCTGCAGGGTGAGGTTGGTCAGGAGGGCTTCTCCGTCGGCGAGGTGCAGGCGGACGTAGTTCTGGGCACCTTCGATACAGACGATGGCGGTGGTATCGATCTTCCGCAATTTGCCTTTGGTGCCGGTCTTGAGCAGTAACAGTTGATCGGTTTCGCCGGACGGTCCGGTATCGGGGGTGCGCTGGGCGTCAAACTTCCGCAGGGCGGCAAGGAAGCGTTCGTAGGCGTAGGGTTTCAACAGGTAATCGAGGACTTCGTGGTCAAAGGCTTCTGGGCCGTATTCCCGGTAGGAGGTGCTGATGACGGCGCGGGTGCGCGCGGGCAGCATGCCGGCCAGCTCGAGGCCGGTGATGACGGGCAGGTCGATGTCCAGGAAGGCGAGGTCCGGCGGGTCGCGGCGGATCTCGGCGAGGGCTTGCAGGGGCTCGGTGGCGGTGCCGGCGAGTTCGAGGCCGGGGGTCCGGCGGATGTAGCCGGCCAGGATTTCGAGGGCATGGGGTTCGTCGTCGACGATATAAACGGTGGTTTTCATAAGTACAGGTTTAAGCGGAGTTCATAGGTGTCCGGGTTTTCGCTGATGTCCAGCGTATGGCGGCCGGGGTAGGACTGTTCGAGGCGGATGCGGGTGTTTTTGAGGCCGGTGTGGTCTTCCCGGGCCGGGCCGGGGCGTTTCCGGTGGTTGCGGCTGTGGAAGAGGAGCTGGTTCTCCCGGCAGGAGATGTGCAGGCTGGCGGGCCTGGCGGGGTCGGTCAGCAGGCCGTGTTTGAACAGGTTCTCGGCCAGGGTCAGGAGGAGCAGGGGAATGATGGCGGCGGGGTTTTGCCCGGGTTCGGCCCGGTAGTCCAGGTAGCATTGGCCGTCGTAGCGGAGCCGGCTGATCTCGATGAGTTTGCCGATATGCTCCAGCTCGCGGTCGAGGGGGATCTTAGCGCCGGGTTCGCCGGCTTCGAGGCTGTAACGCAGTAGGTCCGACAGGAGGAGGACGCCTTTTGCGGCTTCGCCGGAGGTGGCGGCGACGCGGCTGTAAATAAAATTGAGGGTGTTGAACAGCAAATGGGGGTTAAGTTGCTGCCGGTAGTAGGCTTGCTGGGCGGCGGCGAGGCGGACTTCGAGCCTGGCGCGGTCGCGTTCGCCAAGGAGGCGTGCGTTTTCCAGTTCGAGGGCGCGGTGTCTTAAGCGGCTGATAAAGGCGATGGACCAGGTCAGGGTGGACAGGCCGATAAAATACAGCGAACGGTGCAGGTCCCAGAGGCTGCTGACCAGTGCCTGGCGGGCGGTCATGGGGCGGCTGATGGTCACGAGTTGGTTGGCCCCGTACTTCAGTGCGAGGCAGGCGGCGAGCTCGGCGAGGGTGAGCGCGACGGCGGGCAGGTAACGGCGGCGCTGTTCGCGGATGGTGTAGCGCAGCAGGAACCAGTGGCTGTAGAAAAGGGCGATGTTGAGGGTATAATAGAGGATGCTGAGTCGCAGGGTGGTGATGCTCGGGGTGGTCAGGATCACGGCGGCCTGCTCGTACGCGATGAAGGCGCACCAGGCGAGGATCTGGACGGGGATGCCCGGCCGGGGGAGGAAAAGTTCCCCGTGATTTTCAGGTTGGCGCGTGGTTCCTGCTGTTTGCATAGGGCATGTGGTCGTTGGTCAGAATTTGTTGCCTGCTCAAAAGAAAAAAGATAATATCGTAAAAAAAGATGATATGAAAGCGAAAAAATTAACACAAAAACCGGCGGAGCGGCTGTACCAGTATCATCCGTCGGTTAAAGCGGCTATTTTGGGAACGACGTCGCCCTGCTCGGACCCGACTACCTTGTGCGGGACGGTTTACACGACGACGCATCTGAAGATGCATTGAGCAAAGCCGGAGGTGGGTTGTGCCGGGTGGGGATGCGCCATGTTTTTTTGAGCTTGCTGACCTGCTGCTGCGGGACGCCGGGGAACCTGGTGTGCCGGCCAGGGGGGAGGCCTTAGCGGGCATGGGCGCATTGCGTGCGGCGGGGCTTGCCTTCCGGGTGGAGCTTCAGCAACGGCTGTTGAACGGAGCCGCGGGCGATGGCCTGCGGCTTTTTTTGCGGCAGCAGCTGCGGGCGGTGACGGAGCTGGGTTTCCGGATGGAGGCGGTGGTTCCGGCGGGGGTAAGCGAGTTGGAGGGTTGCCGGGTGCTGGAAGCGGAACTTGGGGCGGTCTCGGATTTGTTGCTGGACGGCGGGGCTTTGGATGCCGGCGGCGAACTGCCGGCCTACCCGGCTTATGGGCGGCAGCTTATGGGTGGCCTCGGGGCTCCGGTGGAGGACCTGTTGTCGTTGCTGGATACGGGGGGTGTCGATGCGGCCTTATGCGGTTGTGTGCGGGGCTACCTGTCGTATATGCGGGGGGCGGGGGTGCTGCACCGGCCGGCTTACCGGGACCTGGCTTATTTCCGGGGCCTGGTGCGTTTGCTGGAACCGCTGGGGAGGCACCCGGCGGGGGACAGGGAAGGGTTTCTGCGGGAGGAGCTGCTCCGCCATAATTTTAATCATTTGGGTTTTCTTTTGTACCTGCAGGCGCGGGAGCGGTGCGCCGTGGCGGCCGGGGAGGCTGCGGATGGGGTTTTGCCGGAGGCCGGGGGCGCGGTGCTGTTCCGGGAGGGGCCGCCTTATGACCCGGGGCTGCCGGGGATCCGGGAGCTGTTTTACCGCTGGCTGCGGGAATGGCGGGCGGGGACGGTTCCGGCTGCGGCGGAGCCGGTGGCTGCGGTCACTAAACTGAAGCTGGACCTGTCGGTGGCGCACCTGGCCTGTTTGCTGCGGGCGATGCACGAGGCGGGGGCGATCGGGATGCCGCTGGCGGATCTGTTCCGGGCGGTGCCGGGCTGTTTTAGCAGCCGGCGGCGGGGGGATATCTCGGCGGGGAGTTTTAATAAGGAGTTTTACAGCGCGAGCCAGTTCACGGCGGCGCGGGTGCGGGATCTGCTCCTGCGCATGGCGGGCCTGATCAGCGCGCGTTATTTCCCGGCCATGGCTGCCATAATGTTAACCATCCTTTGGCGCTGAGGTAGGTGGTCAGTTCTTCGAGCCACAAATAGCTGAATCTTTCTTTTTTCAGGATCGCGGCGGGCGTGCAGTCGAGGATGTCCTGCAGGCAACGGAAACCCATGTCGCCGGAACGCGCGAGGAAGTCGGGGCTGAATGCCAGTTGGTTAAGGGGCTGCTGCAGGGTGTCCATGGTCCTTTGGTGGCTGCGTAAAGGTAGGTGAAAATTTGTTATGTTCCTAATAAGCGGGTGCGGATAAGCGGTATAAATTGAGGGCGCTTTTCGGTTAATTTACGGCATGGCGAAAAAATCCATCCCGGCGGACAAGGAAGATGAGGAGCTGCTGCGTCGCTTTGCGGCACGTGTGAAGGCCTTGCGGAAGGCGCAGGGTTTCCCGGATTACGAGGATTTTGCGAATGCCAGGGGCCTGAACCGTTCGCAGTACGGGCGCTATGAACGTGGTGTTTCGGATATTCGCCTGACAACGTTATTGAAGGTGATCAGGGGCCTGGGGGTGACGCCGGCTGAGTTTTTCAGCGAGGGTTTCGATGCGCCGGGTTAACGCCGGGGGTGCAACAGTCCGTTCTTTTGGAATCAATTTAAATTGCTGGCAGCGGGTCCTGGGTTGGGGAGCCGCTGTTTCTTTTTGATGGGTTCCGGGGCGGCGTTGGGCACAGGCTATGCCGTTTGGCCGGTACCTGCAGGTTGACGAAAACGGGTATTCCGCATGCCTGAATTGCGGATTTTTTTGCACTTTAGGGCTGTGAAGCGCCTGATCCTTTTCTCTTTTCTTTTTGTTAGTGTGCTGCGCGGCGCGGCGCAGGGTATCGTGCAGGATTGTGTGCTGGGGCAGGCGCTGCAGCAGACGGTGAACTATTGTTCTGCGGCGGGGGAGTTTTCCAATAATAACAAGCATAAATCGATGTGGTTCGTCTTTAAGGCGACGGCGCATGATGTGAATATCAGTGTGAGCAGCCTGGGGCTCAGCGGGGGGCTGGCTTCGCCGGTGGTCAGATTGTACAGCGACTGCAGCGGGACGGAGCTGGTGGGGAGCAGTATCGCGGGGGCGGCGCTGACCTCGTTGTATAAGGGGGGGCTGATCATCGGCGCGACGTATTACCTGCAGGTGACGGGGGACCAGGGGCAGCTGGGGGTTTTCAGCCTGTGCCTGAATAACTATAACCCGGTGGTGAAGCCGGGGCAGGATTGTGCGACGGCTTCGGTGCTGTGTACGACGGAGGCGATCTCGCAGCAGGACGTGACGGGTGCGGGTGCGGATAATGATGAGGCGAAGGGGACCTGCCTGAGCGTGGCGGGGCAGGCCTCGGAGGCGAACAGCGCCTGGTACAAGTGGCAGGCGGCGAACAGCGGGACGCTGGTGTTCACGATCACGCCTTCGGACACGCGGGATGATATCGACTGGGTGTTGTTTGACCTGGGTACGACGGGGGATTGCTCGGGGGTGCGGGCGGCGAACGCTATCCGCTGTAAGGCGGGGGCGGGGGTGGATGTGACGGATTGCCCGGGGGATAAGCCTTACTATAAGACAGGGTTGGACTTCGGGGAAACGGATGTGTCAGAGCCGCCGGGCTGCGGGCAGGGGCAGAACGGGAAGCTGGCGTTTTTAACGATGCAGCAGGGGCACTTCTATGCGCTGCTGATCAACAACTTTTCATCGGGTAACAATGGTTTCAGCCTGGCGTTCACGGATGAGGCGGGGAAGGCGGGGACGGGCCTTTTCGCGGGGCCGCAGCCGGTGATCGGGGTAACAGCCCCGCCGGATTGTACGGAGGCGCCGCAATATGTGTTTACGAGTAAATCGGTGAATTATACGTCGCTGCAGTGGTCTTTCGGCGAGGGGGCGAGCCCGGCAGGGGGCTCCGGGGAGGGGCCGTTCGCGGTATCTTACGCGATGCCGGGGCCGAAAACGGTGACGCTGGAGGCGGGGGGCGCGGGGGGCTGCACGGTGGTGGCGGTGGAGTCGCTGCTGGTCAGGATGAAGCCGGCTTTGCCGGTGATCTCGGTCAATAAGGCGCAGTTTTGTGTGGGTGATACGCTGCGGCTGGAGACGGCGGCGCTGGAGGGCGCTTCCTACGCCTGGTCGGGGCCGGGTGGGTTCCGCTCGGCGGAGCGGGTGGTGGCCCTGCCGGTGACGGGAGCGGGGGTGGCGGGCGTTTATGCGCTGGTGGTGACGCGATACGGGTGTGAAAGCGGGGCAGCTTCGGTGGTGGTGCCGGCGCCGCTGGTAACGCCGGTGGCGGCGTTTACGACGGACCCGCTGCACGCGGAGGCGCTGTACCCGCCGCTGACGGTGAATTTTATAAACGGGTCTTCGGGGGCGGACCGCTATGCCTGGGATTTCGGGGACGGGACGGTTTCTCCGGAGGTGAACCCGGTGCATGTCTACACGCGGAAGGGGGACTATGCGGTGCGGCTGACGGCTTACAACAGCGGGGGCTGCAGCGCGTCGGCGCTGGTGAGCGGGGTGGCCTCGGTCCGGGACAATAACTATGTGTTTATACCGAACGGGATCAGCCCGAACGGGGATGGGAAGAATGATGATTTCCGGGTGGTGATGACGAATATCCGTTCGTTTCATGTGTATATCTATGACCGCTGGGGGTCTTTGCTGTTCGAATCGGGGGATATCAGTCATCACTGGGATGGGACTTACCGGGGCAGGGTGGTGCCGCAGGGCACCTATTATTATAAGATCGAGGCGGTTGGTGAGGACGGGGAGCTGCTGCGGCGTTCGGGTTATGTGGCGGTGGCGCTGTAGTCCGGTGCGGGCGGGTAGTTCAGCGGTTGAGGGTGTTAAAAGGTGTGCTCGGGGCAGAGCACGCGGTTGCGGTTGTTGAGCAGGAGGGTGAGGACGATCTCGTGGCTGCCGGTGTTGACGTTGCGCAGGGCGGAGGTGTTGTAATCGTAGGCATAGGCGATGTTGAGGAGGGGGCTGATGTTGAGGCCGGCGAGGCCGGCGAGGCCGTCACGGTCGCGGTAGCTGGCGCCGATCCAGAAGCGGTTGCCGAAGGCGGCTTTCAGGCTGAGGTCGACGGATGGGGGGAGGGGGCGGATGACTTTGAGCATGGCGGAGGGGATGAGGGCAAGGTCGTCGGTGATGAGGCATTTGAGGCCGGCGGTGAGGAACCAGTTGACGGTGCCGGCGGGTGTGGCGGCGGTGCCGTTGCCGGCTTGCGCGGGCAGGAGTTGCTGGGCGGAGAGGCCGATGAAGGTGGTTGGGCTGTAGGCCCAGAGGCCGGCGCCGATGGCGGGGCGCCAGTGGTTGCCGGCGGCGTTGAGGAAAGCGGGGTCGCCGGGGTCGGTGAGGCTGAGTTTTGCGGGGTCGAGGTTAAAGTTTTGGAAGCCGGCCTGGAGGCCGAGGGCGAGGTTCCAGGTTTGGCTGAGGCCGAGGTGGTAGGCGTAGGAGGCGGCGATATCGGTGGTGGTGTAGGGGCCGGCCTGGTCGGAGAGGAGCTGGAGGCCGATGCCATGGTGGGCGGGGGAGGCCTGGTAGGTTTCGGGGTAATAGCGGCTGTAGGGGTTGCTGCCGGTGGGGCCGGGGGTGTTGATGAATTCGCGGCCGATGGGGGCGCTGAGGCTGAGGTAGCTGGTGACGGGTGCGCCGTCGAGGCCGGTCCACTGGCTGCGGTAGGCGGCTTTCGCTTCAATGTAGTTCTCGATGCCGGTGACGGCGGGGTTGAGCAGTTGCTGGTTGAGGAGGTATTGGGTGTACTGAGGTTTTTGCTGGGCGGAGGTGGAAAAAACTATAAAAAGGAAGTAACGGAAGAGTAGTGATTTCCTAAAAATTTGTTTCATCTAATTAACTCAGCATTTCTATACTTTCCAAATCCTACTATGAAAATAGCTTTTTGTTTGACATTAATTACAATGAAAAACAAATCTCATTATATCGCCAGGCCAAAATATTAACTTAAAGATAGTTGACAATAACGTTTGACGGATTTTATTGTCTTGCAGATATTCATCTGGTTAACATGGTAACAGTAACCCATGTGGTGCGAGGCAGTTTATTTATTCATAAGTACTCAGCCTCACCTGATACTCGAGTTAGTTGACTGAGTACGCCTAATTCTAAAAGATTAAGTTTTTAAAAAATCTTTTATAACTATCTCCACCTGCAAAAAAAGTACATTTATTGAGATATTCCATATTTTTTGCATAATCATCAACTTCAATTATATCTTGTAAGCGAAGTGAGTACAGTTCAAGCAGTGGCAACAATGCAAGCAAAAATGAGTCGGTGTTGACTGCGCAACGATTTAAGACAGACCATTCGTCTCTATCATACTCAATCACTTCAGAAGTAACATCAACGAAAGCTAATTCAGAATAAGAACTTCCTGCAAAAATGTAACCTCCATTTTTATTCTTTATCTTCTCATAGAAGACAAAATCGCCAAAACTTATATATTGCGGATCGTAATTCCTAAATAATTCAAATATCAAACCAGTTAAATTAGTTGAAAGATAATCGTTCAATTTAGGATCAAGCTTATAGCCCTTGGTAATATAGTCAGGAATTTCATCGAAACCTGCCATCAATAATAATTCATCAGATGGCTTAATTTTTATCAATTCCTGTAAATACTCCTTAATTTTCATATTAAAAAATTTGAACTTCTTTTCCATCGGCGTTGTAAAGGTGCTCTTTCCCAACCTGGTTAACGCCTCGCCAAGTGCCATTAATTTTTTGGTAGTCATTAAAATATGTAATTATACGTAAGGACTTGCCTTCTTTTCCCTGCCATCGCCACTCATAATACTCAGCAGGTGCATTTTCTTCGTTGGTTGGGTATGCCCTGTTTGTTTTAAGTGTTCCCATTTGGTGGTAGTTATAGATAATAGAATTCGGCGAATCTAATATAATTGACGAAATATTAAACCAAATATTTAGTCGTCCAGTAAATTTGCCAAATGTCTGACTGGTACGACCCAATCTCATATTCATGCTATGCATAGCGATCTCTTCATCTTCGCCAATATGTTTGCTTGCAGGAACAGGAAATGCGTTTCGTCCTTTAATTGAATGGTGGTGATGAACAGTTTCATTCAGTTCACCATCATTTCCAAACTTTTCCATCACTTTGTTCCATTGTTCATCGACTTTCGGTGATTTATTGTTCTTAATTAATGTTAGATTAGCTTTGCTTAAAGCTAGTTTGCCTATCGGAGTATTTCTATATTGTTTCCAGAAATATGATGCATCTCTTGGCCAGCCCAAACTATTGTAACTAGATGGATTGGGTGCATTTGCCATATCGATGATGTTATCTGAATGAAATAAATTTAATGAGGGATCGGTTTTATGGGCAAATTCAGTAGCCTTTTTATAAGGTTCCAAGCCATCCAAATCAACAGCTTCAATTGGTGTGTTTCCTGCAAACTGATATGGTGAATACCACGGATACTGATCAGCTAGAAGATCTATACTCAAAAACTTCCCAAGCCGTGGATCATAAATCCGCATCCCGTAATCCTGCTGGTTGCCGTTGCCGTGGACGTCGTTGTCGTTTTCTTTGCCGTTGAAGCCGTAGCGGTAGGTGCCGGTGGCGGCGCGTCCGGGCATGAGGGCGCCGAAGGCGTAGTAGTCCTGGGCGCTGGTGATGTCGGCGGTGTAGCTGGTGGTGTTGTCGCCGTTGTCGGTGGCGGTCACGAGGTCGCTGACGGTGGTGAGGACGTTGCCGAGGTGGTTGGTGAGTTCGTATTGTTTGTGGCCGAGGGTTTGCCAGATGGTCTGGGCGTTGTTGTCGGCGAGGTTTTCGTTGGGGAGCCACATGCCGATGCGGCTGCTGCCGTAGAGGTGCTGTTCGCGCCAGTTGATGTGACTTTGCTGGTTGTCGTAAACGGCGAGGGTGTTGCCCTGGGCGTCGCGGACGTAATAGGTGGTGGTGCCTCCGCTGGTTTTGGCGACGCGTTGCTGGGCGGCGTTATAGGTATAGTTGATGAGGCCGCTGGTGCCGGTGAGTTGGCGGATCTTGCCGTAGACGCTCCACTGGATGCCGGTGACGCTTTGATTGCTGGTGTGGTCGTCGGTGAGGTTGCCGGTGGGGTCGTATTGGTAGTTGTTGGCGGTCTGGGCGCCGAGGTTGGTGGCGGTGCTGTTGCCCTGGATGTAGTTTAATTTATTGTTGAGCAGGTGGCTGTTATTGTCGCGGTTGTACTGGTAGGCGAAGTGGTCTGCGGTGTTGTTAGCTGCGGTGCGGTCAGCGGTGAGGATGTTGCCGTTGCCGTCGTAGGTGAAGTCTTCGTTATAGGCGTTGCTTGCTGTCCAGCTGGTCAGGTCGCTGTGCTGGCGGACGCTGATGAGGCGGTTGAGCTGGTCGTAGCGGTAACTGTTGCCGACCGGGGTGCCGTTATTGATGGCGTTGAGCGACAGGGTGCTGCTGCTGATGTTGCCGTTGTACAGGCTGTGTCCGGTGATGTCGCCGGAGGGGGCGCTGAAGGTTTTGGCGAAGGCGGTATAGGGGCTGCCGCCGATGGGCTGGTAGTCGCCGCTGTAATAGTTGAGCGAGTAGCCGTAGGCGTCTTTGGGCAGGGTGCTGCCGGGGGCGCCGTCCTGGCCGATGTCGCTGCCGAGGGTGACGTCCTGGCTGTTGACGCCTTTGAGCCAGCCCTGCAGGGTGTAGGCGTAGTCGAGGCCCTGTACTTTGTTGTTGACGTCGCCGAGTTCCATGCGGGCGAGGGGTCCGTGCAGGTAGTATTGGTAGCTGGCGTCGAGCCGCTTGGTGGCGGGATCGAGGAGGCTTTCGCCGTTGGCCTGGCCGGTGGCGGCGGGGACGGGGCTGCTCCAGGCTTCGGTGAGGCGGTTGTCGGCGTCGTATTGGTACTGGTAATAGAACTGGTCAGGCTGGCCTTTCTGGTAGCTGACGAAGTTGACCTTGCCGCTGATGAGGTCGTATTCGTAGGCGATTTGCTTGGGCTCGCCTAGGCCGTCGATCTGCTGGTAAAGGGTTTTGACGTTGCCGTCGATGTCGTAGTCGTAATAGGTGGCCTGTTTGACTTCGGCGCCGGCGGTTTCCTGGTAGGTGCTGGCGGCGACGCGTTTGCGCAGGTTGGCCTGGGCGAGGTCGCCGTGGATGCCGTTGCCGGTTGCGGGGGCCTGGTCATAATAGGTATGGGTAACCTGGCTGTTGCTGCCGCCGGCGAGGAAGCTGCTGATGGCGGCATCGTCCAGGTAATCGGGGGCGCTGAGGGTGGCGGTGGTATTTTTCTGACCGGCTTCGGTGATGCGGCCGAGGGCGTCATACGTGCTGTAGCTGTAATCGCCGGCGGCTTGTTGCTTGTCGTTCTGCGAGAAGGTCAGGCGGCTGAGCAGGTCGTACCAGAAGCGGTTGGTGCCGCCGTCGGGGCTGTGCTGGCTGGTGACCTGGTTGGTGCTGTTATAGGCGTAGGTGGTGGCCAGGCCGTGGCTGGGATAGACATAGGTGACCTGGGTTTCTACGGTGCTGTTGTCGGCGATGGTGGTCGGGCCGCCGGCTGCGGGGGTATTGAAGCGGAACCAGCCGGCGAGGCTGGCGGCGTCGGAAGGCATGAAGCAGCTGCTGGCGGCGTTGGCGCTGATGGCGGCCTGGCTGAGCGGCTGGCTGTACAGGCGCAGGTGTTTCAGGCTGGCGGTATTGTCGGGCAGGCTGAAGGTGCCGCCGGCGGCGGTCAGTTCAAAGCCGGGGCCGATGGGGTCGTTGCCGCTGGTGTAGCTGAGCAGATGGCCGTTGAGGTAGAGCTGGGCGCTGTTCTGGCTGCCGAGTGCGCTGCCCTGGATGACCAGGTGGGTAAAGGGTTGCAGGGGCTGCAGGGCGCTGATGTCGGCGCGGTAATGCTGGGAATTCGGCGCCAGGGTGAGGGTATGGTCGTCGGGGGCGTCCAGCGGCTGGATGTCGATGCCCAGGCGGTTGCCCAGCAGCATGACCTGGAACAGGTATTTTTTATCGGGGGTAACGCCGGCGAACTGGTTGGGCTGGCTGCCGTCGTTGTACAGCCAGAGTTCGATGGCGCCGGTGCTGGCGGACAGGGTGGCTGACAGGGCGTTAAGCGCGGTGGGTTTGTCGGAGTCCGATGCGGGCCCGGTATAGGTGCAGCCGGAGGTCGCGTTGGCGCGTGCGGCGGCGACTTTGACGAGGTCGTCGCCGGCGAGCAGGCGCACGCCTTCGGGGGGTATGGTGCGGACGAGGTTGTCGGCCTGGTCGTAATAGTACAGGGTATAATGGTAGACCTGCTGCCGGGCGGTCAGGCTGAGGTTGGCTTTGGCGGCGGTGCAGGCGCTGACGTAGCTGGCGCGGAAGAGGGCCTTTTGCTGCTCGATATAGGTGTCGTAGGCGGCTTGTCCGTTGGACACGGCGACGGTCAGCTGGTCGCCGGGGCAGGCCATGGGGTCGGGACTGGTTCCGGCCGGGGGCTGGTTGCAGAGGGTGGCGATGCCGGGGTCGTTCTCAAAGGTGGTGTATTGTTCATGGTTCAGCACGAAGCCCCAGCGCTGGTTCATGAAGGTGGTGAAGATGAGCTCGTAATTGGGGTCGTCACCGGCGAGGTTGCCGCCGAACTGGGTCTGCAGGTCGGCTTTGGCATCGTTATATTCCTGGCGGGTGACGCAGCCTTTGGCGTCCGGGTCGAGGAAGACGGGCAGGGTAATATCGCGGCTCAGCAGGAACTGGCATTGCTGGCAGGAGCTGGTCAGGACGTCAAGGTCGCCGGTGGTCAGGGTCATGGCGGTGCCGTAGGTCTGGCTGAGGTAGCCGAAGAGGTCGAGGCTGCTGCCATGCGCGGTGTTATAGCTGTCCTTTTGCGCCTGGAGCTGGGCGATCAGGGTGCATAGCGCGGGGTTGCTGTTGGACAGCAGCTGGTTGTTGACCTGCATCTTCGGGGCATAGGGGTAAGGTGTGCCGATGAGCCAGGGGTTGAGGTCGCTGGTAAAATGGTCGAGGCCGAGGTCGCCTTTGATCGCGTCGGCGAAGGAGCTGAAGCCGCTGGCGGTGGTTTTCCCGGGGGCGGTGGTGCTGGCGCCGAGGGGGTGGTTGATATCGCCGCCGGCGAGGGCGACCTGGATCAGGTCTTGTTTGAGTTTGTCGATGGTCTCCTGGCTGTAGCCGGCGAGGCCGGGGGAAAGGGCCTGCATCCAGCCGGTGGCGCCGCCCTGTGCGGCGGTCTGCAGTTGCTGGTTGAGGGCGTCCTGTCCTTGCTGGGGGTCGCTGCCGAGGCCGACGGGGACCGGGCCGCTGCCATCGAGGAAGCGGGGTTGTTTGTTCAGGAGGCCGGCGGAGCAGGTGCCGGGAAGGTTGTCGTACAGGTTGTCGAAGACCCAGGCGTCCTGGTAGGGGATCGCGCCGCCGCCGGGCAGGGTGATCTTCAGGCAGCTGTAGAAGGCGGCGGTGGCGGTAACGGGCTGACCGGCGGCGTCGGTGCCGCTGAAGACGGGCTGGCTGCCGGAGCTGCCGTTGATGACGGTGATGCGGTGCCGTGCGGGGTAGCTGCCGCTGAGGTAGCTGTTCGGGCCGTCGGCGGCGGTCACGGGTATAAGTGCGGGGCTGGTGCAGTCGTTTTGCGAGCTGTTGAAATACCAGGTTTCGCGGGTATGGCCCTCGGTATGGGTCAGGGCCAGTGTGGCGGCGCTGAGGCTGGCGAGGGTATATTTCACGGTGACGGCGGACAGGCTGAACTGGCAGTTTTCGTCCATGGACCAGCTGCCGGTATATTGGTGCAGGTCGCTGTTGACATGAAAGGTATTGCCGGGAGCGATGGTCAGGGTGCCGGCAAAAAAGTCGGTATTGCTGACCGGCAGGTCCTGGGTGGCGGTCACGTTGCCGAGGTCGTCGAGGGTCTGCCGGGTGATATGGTCGTTCTGCCAGGCGTTATAGACCAGGGGGTCGGCCTGGCAGGAGGCGCAGGTGACGGACAGGACGGTGATGACGGCGTTGGGCAGGGCCAGCGGGGCGCAGAAGGCCATGCCGGTGGCTCCTTTGGGCAGGCTGACGGTGATGGGCGCAGTAGCGCCGGGGTAGGTCAGCTGCACGGTGGCGTCGGCGCGCAGGATGCCGCCGCTGTAAACCAGCAGGGCGTTGCGGTGCTGGGCATCGCAGGCGGTTTGGGGCGGGGTGTCCAGCGGCGAGAAGGGCTGCACGGAGAAGTCGGCGTTGGCGGGGCAGGGCCCGGGCTGCGGCAGGGCGGCGGGCTGGCCGACGCGGCACTGGCCCGCGCAGGTGGTGGCTGCGCGGAGCAGGTCGTAATATTTTTGTTTGAGCTGGAAGTAAAAGGTCTTGTAATCTGCCCATTCGCGGTCGGGAACGCGGCAGTTCTCGTCGGGGACGCAGTTTTCCCAGCTATCCTTGTTGGGGTCGTTCAGGGTGTTGGTGGACGCCCCGGGGTCGGAACAGTACAGGAGATAGTCGACGGTCTGTTCGATATTCTTGACGGAGCTGACGGTATTGTGCAGCACGTTGAGGGAATACTGGAGCAGGTCGTTGCGGAAGGCGGACTTCAGGCTGGCGCCGGGGCCGGAACCGTTGAAAAAGGGGTCAAGGTCGGCGAGCCAGGCGGCGTTGGCGCGGTCGTAGGAATGGGGGGCCGCAGGGATGGTGATGTCTTCCAGATGGCTGGCGTCAGTGACCTGTTCCTGCACCCGCTGGTCCCAGTACACGTAGTCGGAGTTGGCATAGCAGAACAGGAGCTTGCAGTATTCCGGGTGGAAGGGGAGGAACTTGCTTGCCCAGCTGTCTTTCCAGTAGGTCACCATGAACAGCGGGCTGAAATTGGCGTCATAGGGCGAGGTGGTGCTGCCGTCGGGCAGCGTGATGAGCTCGGCGGTATACTGCGGGTCGGTGGCGGGTTTCACGGGGAAAACACCGGCATCGTGCCAGTGGGCCGTGAGCACGTTCAGCGCGGGTTCCAGGGTGTTGCCGTTGCTGTCGAAGAGGGCGTACTGCCCGCCGGGCGATACATCGTGCTTCATGGCGGTCTCGGCCTGTTTGCAGGGGCTGTCATCGGCATCGCTCTGGCAGGTGGCCTGGGTGCTTTGGACATAGGTGTACAGGCTGCTGTACTCCTGGTCGAGCCAGGTGGTGAACGGCGCGCTGTCGAGGTCATCCTGGGCGACGCCGAGGGCGGTCAGTTTGGCGCGGACCCAGTTCCCGAATTGTTCCGCGCTGCCGAGCGTGGCGACATTGGTCTTGCAGTCGCTGAGGCAGGACTGGAAGTCGATGCGCTGCAGCTCGGCGAGGATAAAGTCAAAGGGTTTCTGCAGGATATGGCCGGCCTGGCCCTGGGTGACGAAATTGTCGGCGAAATCTTCCATGGTGGACCGGCTGAGGGACAGCTCGAAGGTGACGTAGTATTCGCCGATGGCGCTCAGCGTGAAGTCTTCGGTGTGCGTATAGGTGCCGCTCTGGCAGTTCTGCAGGTCCGTTGAGCCGACGTGGGTGGGTTTGGTGCTCTCGTAGATGAGGTCCCCGCAGTCGTTGGCGACGGTGATATGCAGGTTGTAATAGCAATTGCTGCACAGGTCCGCGGTGCCGCCGGAATAATGGTCGGCGAGCAGTTCGACGTTGTAGTCCAGGTGGGCCGGACCGGTCATCGACGCGAGGTAGGTGGTGGTGGCGGCTATTTTCAGGTCGCTGCTATGGAACTCGAACTTCGATGGGTCCAGCAGCGGGATGGTCTGGCTGATGACGGGCGGGGTGACGCCGGTCTGTTCGGTTTTGACGGGGTCCATGCCGTCGGGGGACGCGCCGGTGAGGGCGGTGGCGATGGTTTTGCCGCTGGAATTGAGGTAGCTGATGCTGATCTGCCCGTTGGGGTCCATCACCATGTTCTTGAGGTAATGTTCGGCGAGGCCGGCATCATTACCGAAAAGCTGGTCGAGTTCCCATTGTTCCGGTTTGGCATAATAATATTTCGTGGTATGCGAGGCGGCGCCGCCGGGCTGGAAGGCGGGGCCGACACCGCCCTGCAGTTTGATCCGGCCGGTATTGTCGGGGGTGTATTGGGTGACGGCAAGGGGGTAGCCTCCGGCATCGGGGATATAACGGTTATACAGCGGGTCGGTGGACAGCAGGAAGGGGTTTTGGGCGGAATAGTACTGCGAGGCGCCGGCGGCGGTGTTCAGTGCGGCGGGGGCTACTTCGCAGATGCCGGGGGCGCTGCCGGCAATGCCCAGGTTGGCGGCGCTGTAGGGGGTGGAAGTGCCTGTGGCGAGGTTGAGCCCGGGCTGATAGCGCAGGTAGGCGGTGCCGGTGCCGGGTTCGCGGAACGGTGCCGGCAGGATGGAGGCGGTGGGCCGTCCGAACTCGTCATAAATGTTTTCCTGGAAGACGGCGACTTTGTCGCTGTTGTTCAGTGTGGTGGTCTGCCGGCTGCGCAGGCTGCCGTCGAAAAAACTAACGACTTCTTTTTTCTTGCCTTCTTCGGCGAAAGCGGCGCTGTACTGCCAGTCGAGGCCCTGCTGGTACCAGCTGGGCAATTGCCAGACGGCGTACTGTCCGTTGCTCTGCTGGTAGTCCCAGTCGCCGAGCTGCCGGACGTTGCCGGAATAGCTGACGGCGCGCATGCGCACGAGGAGGTATTTATCGGTATAGGGCAGGGAGATCAGGTAGGCGTTGCCGCTGGTGGTGACGCGGGTGGCGTTGTGCCGGAAGATCGGGTCGGCTTCGGCGGCGCTGACGCCGCCGGATGCGCCGAGCATTTGGGCGATGGTGCTGCTGTAATCGCTGTTTTCATCAGCGGTGGTCCACTCGATATCGTATTCCGCAGCGGAGGGGTTGGCCCAGTAGAGTTGCAGCTGGCTGCCCTGGTTGGCAAAGGCGGTGGCATCATGGTCGAGCGTATTGGCCCGGAGGGCGGGCTTGAGGGACGATAGTAGTTTGGTCTTGAGCGAGGGGCCGGCGGTAGCTGCAGGGGCGGCGGTTGGCTGCCCGGCTTTGAAAAATACAGCGGAAGGGCGGATGGCCTGGCGTTTGTCAAAGCGGTATTCGCGGCTGACGAGGATGCGGCTGGTCAGCTGGAAGTCTGCCGGGAGGTCGTTGCCGAACTCGGGGCTGTAGATGTTATCGACGATGACGCGTACCCAGTAGGCGCCTGCAAAGTTGAAGACGTCCTGGTATTTGTAATGGGCGCCTTTTTTTGCGGAATAGCTGACTTTCAGCTCGGCGGTTTTTTCCAGGGGGACGCTTTGGCCGGGGTCGGTGAGGTACTGTATCCTGAGGTAAGCGGTGCAGCTGAAGTCCCGGCTGACAGCGGCCTGGCCGGTGATGCGCAGGTCGATCTCGTTGCTGACGGAAACGCGGGTGATGTCGCTCCAGTTGAACCGGGGGTTTTTGAACTTTTCGTCCTTGACCAGCAGGGTATCGTTTCTTTTGATCTTGCCGCGGATAAAATTCTGGTAGGGCTCGACGCCGGCGAAGGCGGGGGCGGGTCCCAGGCACCAGGCGAGCCCGGTTCCTAACAAAAACAGCAGTACTTTCCTCATCGTCGTCATTAGAGCATAATCAGTTTATAGCCGGCGTACTTGCCGGTAAGTTTCCATTTCCCGTTTTCTTTTTGAACGACGTCGGCGGGGGCGGTATACCGCCCGGGCTTGCCGGAGGCGGCCGAATGCAGGATGCGCAGCGTGGTCACGCGGTCCTTTTCGGGGTTGGCCGGGTCGCTGAGGTCCGGGGTCCTGGTCAGCACGCGCTGCGGCTTGCCGGAAAGGGTGTCGTAGGTTAACGATATCTCTTTGCAGGCCAGGTGGTGTTCGTTGACCAGGGAGAGTGTCCGGCTGCGGCCGGAAACACTTGCCCGGAGGCTGTAGCTTTCGTTCCTGAGGTAAGCCAGGAGCGCGCCGGCGGCGACCATGGGCGGGCGCAGGGTGATGGCCTGCGCGGAGAGCACGACGCGTTTGAGATCGTGGCGGATATAGATGTTCTGCGTCCCGTGATGGATGGTCTCGGCATCGCCGAGCCTGCCATAAAAATCCTTGCCGTTGCGGCAGAATATATAGGCGAGGTCCCGGGCGGAGCTGGCGGTGTCCTGCCCGTCGGTCAGGTCGATGCTGCCTTCGATCAGGCAGCGGGGCTGGTTCAGGTCAAGGGTGCGCAGCTTGTCCGCCAGTTCCTGCAGCAGCGCGGGGTCGTACGCGACTGCCGGGGCGGCGTCAGGGCCGGGTGCGGTTTTGGGCGCTGCCTGGCGCTTGTGGTGTTCCACGGCCCAGCCGAGCAGGGTGGCCAGCAGCAGGGAGAATAGCATTGCCCAGCGGATATTGCGGCGGAATTTGGGTTTATGGCTCATTGCAGGGGGTTTTTAAGGTAGGAGGAACGGGTTTCTTTCAGGGTCATGATGCCGCGCTCGGTTTCTTTCTTGACGCGGATGAGCAGGCCCTCGTCGTCGTATTCGTAAAAGGTGGCGAAGCCGTTCTCGTCCAGCTCGGCCATCAGGCGCAGGGTTTTGTCGTCGTAGACGTAGGTCTTCATCTGGGCATCCATGGGGTGGATCCGCAGGTCGTCGATGTAGACGCCGGAACCGGCGATGGCGATCGAAACGGTGGAGGCGGAGGCAGGCACACTGAAGGTGCCTTCGAGTAATTTCCAGTCTTCGACCACGGCGCGGCAGGTGAGCGTCACGGGGGTGCCGCCGGCACTGAGCGTGAGGTCAAACGAACGGTCGCCGGGGTGGTTGTCTTTTTCCCAGACCTGGAAGATGTATTTGCCCTTGTTGCTGCTGCCGTCGCCGGGGACGGGTTCGAAACCGGCGGGGTAGAGCCCGGCGGGGGAGGTTTTGGTGGCCTGGTCGTACTGGACGTTATACTCGCCGTGATCGTTCACGAGGAGCAGGGTGCTGCTGGCGGGCTGGTCGTAACAACGGGTGGTAAGTGTAAAGCCGCTGGAGGGAACCTGCACGCTGTAGTTGCCGGTATGGGACACGGTGCCGGTGATGAAATGGCTGATGTCCTGGCCGGGTCCGTCGTCAAACTGGGTCGTGGTGGTCTTGAACTGGTTGGCAGGAAGGACCGGCTCAAGGTTGCCGAGGGCAAAGCCGTCGTCTTCAAAGCCGTCGTTGTAAAGGTCGCGGTTTTGGGCGTTGGAAGCAACGGCGACGGGCAGCTCGCCGAGGAAGCCGTAGATGGCGGCGCTGTAACGCTGCAGGGCGTCCCGGTTCTCCAGCTGCTGGCCGTAGCGGTCGTATTGGGTAACGGTGCTGGCGGGTATCCAGCGGGCGCGGTTGCCGGCAGCGTCGGTGGCCCAGTTACTGCCGTTATAGTACCAGTAGGAGGCAAAGTTTTTAAGGTAGCCGGCGTTTTTAACGTCAACGCCGCTCGTGCCGAGGCTGGTATTGTATTGGCGGGCCTGCTGGAAGACGCGGGTGTCCTGTTCGTGCCAGTTGCCGAGGAAGCCGCGGACGTAGGGGTTGACGTGGTAACGGTAGTCGTAGACGGGTGAACTTTGTGTAACGAGCGACGCGGTCGTAAATACGACCTGGTTGATATAATCTACAGCAGGGTCTTCCGTGGGCGTGGTGGAGTAGATGACCAGGCCGATTTCGGGTGTTGTTGCTGTTCCGCGGGAAGCGGTCAGGGTTATCGTGTGGTAACCGCTCGAAGAGATGTATACATGATACATTCCGTAAGTTGCCGAAGGATGAGGAAGATCTCCTACGCCACTTATATTGTAAGTGTAGTTGCCAACGCCGGTATAGCCGACAAAATAGGCGCCTTGTGGGAGGTAAACTTGCTGCTGTATGGTAACCGGCTGGTTGTTGGGTGGATCGGTAACCTGCCAGATGCCGCAGTTATATAAGCCAGTGACGCCGAAGCCGTTATTGTCGCTTGTATATCGGCCAGGAGCAAAATATGTTGTTTGCGGCGACAAAGGTGGCGTGTAATCTTCTGCGGTAGTCCAGCGGGCTGAGGTATAGGGATAATACGTCCCGGTTTGCGTCCGCGTATACTCTGGGCCCTGGCTGTTCAGGCTCATGGTCCGGTTATCGTTAAAGGTTTGCAGCGAGGCGTTGATGACTTTGAGGCTGGTCAGGTCGTTGGTGTTGGTCCGGATGGCGAGCTGCCCGTTCTGGATGGGGTTGGTGAGGCAGACGAGGCTGGCGGTGCCGGCATCGAGGTTGTTGCGGTAACCGGAGCGGATGACCTTGACGGGTTCGTTGCTGATCGGGTCGGGGACGGCGCCGTACCGGTCGACGAGGCGTTTATGGGTGCTGCCGCCGCTGATCTGGTTCTCGATGACCCAATAAGGGCCGGGGTTTTCGTTGCCGGGGTCGGCGACGATCAGTTCATCGCCGGCCCTGAGGAAGGTGTCGTAAGCGGAGGGTATTTCTCCGGCGGCGTTGGTGCTGAAATTGGCGAGGGTGGTGCCGCTGGTCTGGTAGCCGCCGCCCATGCCGGGGTAGGCCCAGTAGGCGGGTATGGCGACGCTGTAGAGGTTTTGGCCGAATTCGTTTTGGGTCCGGGTAACGACCGGGGCGCCGGTGAGCTGGTCAAAGGCGATGTTCTGGGTGACGATGGTGGAGCCGTTCTGTTTTTTGGTGATCTTATCGATGATGCCGTAATACTGGCTGCACTTGACGGCGCAGGCAGAGCGGAAGAGTTTGTATTCGGAGTTGTTATACCCGGGGAAATGCGGCAGGGGAAATGCAAAGATGGGAATGCCGACGCCGTCGTAACCGGCATCGTAGGCGTTGCCGTCGTTGATGGTTTCGGCTTCGCGGAAATCGGTAAAGAAATCAACGTCGCGGCCGATGACCTGGTCGTCAACTACGCTGCCGTCGGGTTTGACGAGGCTCACCTGGTTTTTGAGTTTGTAGGTGTCGGCGCCGGTTTGTTCCCGGTTGTATTCATACAGGGTGGAGCTGAGCTCGGCCCCGGCGTTGTTATAGGTGGCGACGCGTTTTTCCTTGCCGTGCATGTCGTTGACGATGATGCTGTAGCCCTGCGCCAGGGTGAGCTCGTCGATGCTGGTGGAGCCGAGGAAGGCGAAGTCGTTGATGTGTTTGGGATGGTGGGGGTCGATGGGGGTGTTGGTCACCTGTACCGGGAAGTCCCTGGCAGTATAGTATTCGCTGACGGTGTAGCCGGTGCGTAGGGTAGGGTCGGGGTCGCCGTCTTTATCCAGGTCGGTGACGGTAACTTTGCTGTAGCCCACGGACGGCGCAGGGAAGAGGGATTCGCCGAAGGGTTTCTCCAGGTCGAAGAAATTGTCCACGGTTCCCTTGATATCCTGCTTATAGGGCACCGGTTGTTTCATGGCGTTCTCGTCGTTGCCGACGGAGGGTTCGTAGGCGGCGACGCCGCTGCTGATGCGGGTGCCGTCGTCGAGAGTGGTGGTATAATCATAGGCCTGGCCGTAAGCGGCATCGGCGCCGGTGTTGCCGGACATGGTGTGCCAGTTGTCGCTGATGCGGATCTTTTTGACGCGCAGGCCGCCGCCGAGTTTGCGCCCGCCGGGTTGCGCCAGCCGGACGAAGGAGCGGTTCAGCTGGATGTCCGCGGCAAAGTTTTTGCGTTGGGCTTTCTTATAAAAATTCTCGACCAGTTCGCTGAGGTTGCCGATGGCGCTGAGGACGGCGCTGACGGCCTGGCCGACGTTGCCGTCGCCTGAATCGCCTACCCGGCGGTCAAAACCGGGGTAGGCGTAACGGGGGTACTCGTCCTTCATTTGCTGCCAGGCGGAAAAAATTATGGGGTTCCGGGTGACGCCGCCGTCGCTGCGGGGCTCGAACTGGATGTCGGCGGTGCCGTCCGCCCCGATGCTGACGGACTGCACTTTGGCGTAGCAGCTGACGAAATCGTAGTCGGCGCCGGTTAACGCGCTGCCATCCGGTTTCTTGTTCCGGTAATTGGAGGTGGCCAGCTTGACGGAAAACTTGGTGTACAGGTAGTCGGAATTATTCAGGTAGTTTCGTTTGAACCAGGCGGTCTGGAGGCCGGTGGGAGCTGTTCCCGGGATGGCTACGCGGATGCCGGTGGCATCCAGCAGGGACGAGGTGAACGTGGTGGATGAAGTGCCTGTGATAAGCGCCTGTACGCCGGTCATGACCATGGCCCGCTGGTCCTGGACATAGGCGTAATCATCGGACTCATAACTGATGCTGATGTTGCCGCCGGTGGGGAGGTCGACCTGGCTGAGCTGCCATAGGGCGGCATAAGTGTCCTGGCGTTGTTTGATGGTGGGGTCGCTGCCCATGAAATCCTGCGGGGTGTAGGGGAATTCGTCGTTGGCCATCGCGGCCAGCGTATTGTGGCCGCTGGGTTTGTAAACGCCCCAGCGGTCGGTCTGCTGGTAACCGTAGCCGACGGGGCTGTTGTTGGCGGCCAGTCCTTCGTTATAGTGGAAGACATAGGGAAAATTGGCGCCTTTGGTGCTTTTGCCGTATTCAAAGTACAGGCTTTCCAGGGTGAGTTTGCCGCCCTGGTTGGTTTGCCCGTCGTGGTAATTCGGTAGGCCGGGGCAAAGGCGGTAGCTGTAATTGAAGTGGACGATCTTGATGGGTTTGCTCATATCCAGCTTGGAATAGAGGCGGATTTCGACGAGTTGTTTCTGGGGGTTGCCGGGGTCGATGCCGCCGTTGTACCCGGTTACGCCGAAGGCGTCTTTCCGGTCGGCGGTGATGAAATAGGCGATCTTGGTCCTGGATTCGATGGAACTGAGGTACCGGACCTCTTTTTCACCGTAGACGATGCTGGCCTTGTCGTCATCCTTATCGGCTAACAGGCCGCGGGTGACGGTGGCGCCGGTGAAGGGGGTCCGCCATTTGAACGGGGCAGCGAGTTTGGCGTAGTTGAATTTGATGGCGGTGCCGGGGTCGTCCGGGCTGATACCGTCGCCGGTGCGGTCGGCGTAATCCGGGGAAAGCACAGCGGTGAGCAGGAAGCTGGCGGCGTAGGCCGGCTGGGACTGCATATGGTAATACTGGTCGACGCCTTTCTGGTGGTCGAAATCGCCGAATTCGCCGGAATTTGCCGCGGGTACGGATTCGAGGTGGTTATCGTGAAATCCGGGGCCGCCGGGTTGCCCGTAATCTACGGTCTCCGTGCCGATGGCGAAGCTGTATTCACGCTGTACCCGGTTATAGACGGGCAGGCCATAGACGAGGCGCTGCCCGCTGCCGCCGGTGACGGTGATCTCGGAGAGGTGGTGCGGCTGGCGGACGCCGTCGCCGGACCGGTCCTCGGTGCTGATGGGTTGCGGCGAGGGAGTGAACTGCGTCACCGTGGCGTCGTAAAAGGCGTAATTCTGAATTTTTTTGTCGAGGCCGCCGGCGGTGGCCTCGGCTGCGGTCAGGCAGGACACGACGGTCCGGTTGAGGGCGCGGTTTGTCTGGGTGATGGGGCCGCCGATCGTGTGCGTGGTGAAGGCGGCGTCGGCTTTCTTGGTGTCGCTGGCGTGGATCTGCACCTGCAGGGCTTCGTCGCCGTGCAACTGCTGATCGGCCAGGGAGGCGTCTTCGGCGGTTTTTTCACCGACGACTTTGAAATAGGCGTGCTGTTTTGCGGGATCGGTCTGCGATTCCTCCTGGAAATCCCCGACCTGCCGGTAATCGTTGTCACTGGTCCATTTGCGGGTATTGTTTTTGACGGTCTGGTTGTACTGGGTTACCCCGCCGTGTTCCACGGGCAGCGGGGGCCCGATGCCGAGGTCGATACCGAAGGTCGTACTGCCGTCGTCGTCGCTGGCGGCGTTGTCAAAAAAGATGCCGGTGCCGCCGCGATGCAGGCGGAACTGGCCGGCGCCGGCCTGGCTGGTAAAGGAAAACAGGTCGGGTGTGCCGATGGGCACGGCCAGGTTGGGTATATTGGGGATGACGGGGTTGTCGTTCTCCCGGATGAAGTCCATGACGGCGTCGGGGAGGTCCTTGCCTTTTTCGGCATACAGGAGGCCGTAGGCAGGGTGGTTCATGACTTTGTTGCTGATCCAGCGCACGTTTTTATACCCGGTAGCGCCGGCGCTGGCGAAGCTGCCTTCGCCGGCGGGGCCGGCGTCAATGCTGAAGGAGCCGTAACGGGAGCTGTAGGGAACCTGGATCTTCGGAGATATGGGCTCGGTGTTGAAGGTGATGAAGGAGCCTTCGGCGTGAGCGCTTAGGCCATCGTACTGCCGGTTCCAGGAGCGGCTCCCGCCCGGTCCTATGCACTTTTCCTGGAACTTAGATGCGCCGAAACTGCTGCCCATGGTCAGGGCTTTTAAACCTGAGCGGCTGTTGTAACCCAGCGAGGCGCTGAAGCCGGCATTTTCTGCGATGTTGTCGGACATTTTGCGGCTGATCCCGAGGTTCACCGTGGGGGAAAAGCCAGCTCCGCTGGCGGTATTGGAGGTGACGCCGAGCCCGAGGGAAGCGGTATTCGCGCCCCCGTTCCCGAAGTCGGCGGAGATACCGGCGTTGGCGCTGAATTCGGCGCCGATACCGGTGTAGTTGTCATTGAAGATGCCCAGGCTGAGGGTGCCGCTGCCGTTGACTGATTTGTTTCCGCCGTTCACGCCTTTCCCATAGCCGAAAAGTTCGAACTTGCCGGAGACACGGCCGCCGACGGTGATCTTGGGTTTGGTGTCCTGGTCGGATTCGATATTATCGCCTTTCAGGTCATCGGGGATGCCGCGGACCTGGCGGTTGATGGCGCCGACGTTGAGGTTCCAGCCGAGGCCGACCCAGCTGGCTTCGTCGTCCATTCCGCTGCCGGAGTTATAGCTGAGGTTGACGGGGTAGCCGTCGACATCGAGCAGGGGGATGTTGTATTTGAGGTCGCCGGTGAAGAGGTCGACCATATCGGAAACGCCGGCGGGCTGGAACTGCTGGGCTTCGGGTTGCGTGGGGCCGGAGGTGAGTGCGGCGGCGGTGAAGGGCAGCAGGAGGTTGAGCAGCCATAGGGTTAAAAAAGCGATCGCGATCTGTTTTCTTTTCTTCATATCCGGGCGATGGTTATTGTGCATGTAAATTGAGGGTATAGGGTTTGCCGCTGATAAACCGGTCGCGGTAGACGAGCTGCAGGCGGCCGGCCTGCATGTCTTTGACCAGGTCGAAAGAGAGCAGGTATTCGAAGCAGCCGGCGACGCCGTTGTTGACAGGTTCGAAAAGGGCGGGGGCGAAATCGTGTTTGCCCTGCCGGAGCAGGAAGCAGCTGTCCATTTGGTAGCTGAGTTCGTTCACGCCGCTGGTCCCGTGCTGGTCGAGCCAGTCCCGTGCTGGGTAGAGGCGAACCTTATAGGTGACGGAACTGGTATCGCCCGGCCGCGGGGGGATCCGGGCGGCGTCCAGGGAAAGGGCCCGGTCCCGGGCCGAGGCATGGTTTTCGAGCCCGTCGAGCCAGCGCTGGGGGGGTCTTGCAGGAGGACAGGGCAAGCAATAATGCGAGCGTGTAAATTCTTCTCATCTCAGTCTTTATAAATGAACCTTAAATTCTTGGTGGAACCGTCCGGCAGCCAGACGGTCAGCAGGTAGGTGTAGCCG
This sequence comes from Mucilaginibacter ginsenosidivorans, assembly GCF_007971025.1. NCBI lineage: Bacteria > Pseudomonadati > Bacteroidota > Sphingobacteriia > Sphingobacteriales > Sphingobacteriaceae > Mucilaginibacter > Mucilaginibacter ginsenosidivorans. Next base: position 1,760,049 of record NZ_CP042436.1, read on the forward strand.
TCGGTAAAGGAATCGGTATTGGCCAGGTCGATGCGTATCTTGTTCTCGCCGGTTTCGAGGCGTACCCGGGGGAGGTTTTTGATCTTTTTGCCCGGGTTGTTCAGCGATTCGATGGTATATTTAAAATTGCCGGGTTTGTAGGGGTTGAGCACGGCGAACTTGAGGAGTTCGACGGCTACGTAATAGTTGCCCTTCAGGAGCTCGCCGATGTCGCGGTAGCCGTCGTCGGCCAGTACGGCTTCTTTTTTCTTTTCCTGGCATTGTACGCGGAACTCCCAGACTTCGGACCGGTTCAGGATGGTCTGGTCCTGGTAGGCGGTTACCTGCCAGGCGTAGGACTTGCCTTCTTCCAGTTGGTTGAGGATCGCGGGGTAGGGCAGTATGGGCGATATCAGCCGCGACTGGTTGATGACCGGCAGGTTGTAGTTGAGCGCCTCAATGGCGTTCTGGCCGGGTTTGATCTCGGACAGGACGAGCTGGTAGGCGGCCCCGGCCGGCGTGGGCAGCAGGGGTTGCCAGGAAAGGACCGGCCGCTTGTCGCAGATGGTGTCGCGGTCATAGGGCTCAATGAGGTGCATTTGCGCAAAGGGTACCAGTCCGTACTGGAAGCACTGCTCTGCAGGCGCGTCCTGGGCGGAACCGGGGAAATCGAGGGTGAAGCAATATTCGTAGTCGCCCTCCGGGAAATTATGGTCGTGGCGGATGATGACGGAGATGGGGTTACTGCTGTATTGTATGCGGGTGCCGCGGATTGCCTGTACGGGGATGCGGTTGGTGCCGGGCGCAAGCGTAAAGGCGCCGGTCTGCAGGACCAGGACCATGCCGGTCTTTCTTTCGGTCACCGTTACCTGGAGCGAAGCGGACTTCCGCCCGCCGGGGTTCACGATGTTGCAGTTCAGCAGGCCGTCGACGTTTCGCCCGGATAGTTCGGGAATAAACTGGAAGGTGACCTGCGCGAAGGCAGGTACCGAACAAACCATCAAAAACAGGAATAGCGTTCTTTTCATGATCATTCTGTTTTGAAGTAATATTTAAAGGTCAGTTCCGCGCGGACGGAAGGGAACAGGTCGTCGTATTGCGGGGTGATCAGGTTCTTCATCAGGTCGATGGAGGCGCCGGCATCAAAATGCCGGCCGGCCAGGACCTGGATGCCCTGCTTGATGCCCAACTGGTCCGCGATGCGGCCGTTATTGAGGTAGGTGGCCCCGGAGGTTAGCTGTACCTGTTTGGACAACGGGTACTGGTAAGCCAGGTCAGAGGTTAGCATGTCGCCCAGCAGGGTGCTGCGGGAGAGGTTTTTGTTATAAAAGAACATATACGTGATGGAGCTGGTCCGGAAGACCATGCTCTGGAGGTAATTCAGGCTGAGGAGGTTGCCGGCGGCTGACGTGACGTAGGTGTTGCGGAACATCTGCCCGGCAACGCTGGCCCGGATCGTGGTGTAGTTGCTGCCGACTTTGTAGCTGTTGCTGGCGACGAGCTCCAGCTTGCGGGCGTTGTAAACCGAAATGGAGGCGCTGTCTGACTTTTTGATCACGCCGTTCTCCAGGTATTTCAGGCTGAAATTAAGGGTCCGCGTCAATTTATAGTTCCCGGTCAGCTGGACCTGGTAGTTTTTCCATTTATCGGCGGACTGGTAGCTGAGGGGCGTATTGCTGAAGTCCGAACGCAGGTCGAGGGAGAGGCGGTTCTGGTAAAAAGTCTTTCTCAGGTCCCCGCCGAATTTCATCGCAGCGCCCGAATAGCCGTTATTGGCGGGGTTCTGGTAGCCCAGGCCGGAGTAGGTAAAATAAACATTGTCGCTTGCGCCGAGTTCCCGGATGCTGAGCGCGTGGCGGAAGCCGACGGACATCGAGGTGAACAGGTCGTTGGTCAGGCTATAGTTTGCGCCGGCTTTTTGCTGCAGGAGGGCTTCGTTCCCCAACTGGTAGTTGTTATTGAACAGCGTGGTGGACTTGGAGACGTCGACATCCAGCCGGCCGAAGCGGTCCAGGTTGAGGGTCTTCCCGACGGTAAAGTTCACGGCATTTGAATGCAGGCCGGGTTGTCCGTAGGGAATGAAAGCGGATTGCCCGCTAAAGGAGCCCATGACGGAAACCCGGACGTTACCGAGCCAGTTGTTCCGCAGCTGCGCGCCGACATAAGATACGCTGGTGGGGAAGTTATAAACCGAGTTCTGGTACCCGGCATCCTTCAGGGAATTGACATCTTTAAGGGTGCCGAAGCCGACGGTGACGGGGTATCCGCTCATTTTTACGGTGATGTTGGCGCCGTTCATCAGTTTGCTTTGCTCGCCTTCCCCGGCGCCTGGGAGCGTGGTGCCGAAGGAGCCGATGCGCAGGTCCTTCAGTTTGCCGAATGCGGATTGCCAGGAATTGTGCGGTCGTTTTTCGGACAGCGCTGCCGCGGCTTCGGAGGAAAGGAATTCCGGCGAGCCCTTGCCGAGCAGGTAGCTTTCGAGGAGTGCCAGGCGGGCGGGGTCCAGCCCTTTTGCGGTCAGCTGTTTACGGACGGCGATGAGCACTTCGGCTACGCTGTCTGCCCGGAGGCGGCTGAGTTGTTTTTCCGCGGCGCTGAGGGTGCCGCTTCCGCCTTGTGCCGCACCCGCAAGCTCGCTTTTCTCCGCGGCGATCGCCTGCAGTTTTTCGCGGAGGCGGTTGTCGCTGAGTTTCAGGAGTCCCTGGAGGTCCGCCGGGTTGTCCAGGAGGTGGTACAGCGGGAGCTTTTTGAGGTCGGGCAGGCTGCCCTGCAGCGAATGCACCTGTTCGGTGATGGTCTGGCGTACGTAATCGGTAAAATTGAACCCGTGGAAGGCATTGTTCTTCAGGTCGGTATATTGTTGCAACTCATTTTTCAGGTTGCCGGCATAAGCCGCGGGATTAAAGCCGAATTTGAACAGGCTGCTGCCCAGGGGGTTCTGGCCGTTGAAGGCGGCCTGGTTGTTGGACAGGTTGAGGCTTAGCGGGACGCCGGCGACCAGCAGGGTGCCGCGCACGCCGAGGACTTCCTGGAATTTGGAGGCCGGGATGATCGAAAACTGGGCGGGGTTATAACGCAGGTCGTTTTCCACCGAAAGGTTTGCCGACAAGGCGGGATGCTTCAGGGTCTTGAAATGCTGGCTGATGGCGTCGTCCATAGCTTTGAAAGGCGCTTGCGCGCCGTCGGGGACCTTAAAGGCGAAGGCCTTGCCGGGTCCTCCGGCCAGCTGGCCCTGCAGGCCGGATAGTTTGGCGGTGAGCTGGCTGGCCTGGGGCAGGGTGGGGGAAATGCCGGGCAGCCGGAACAGGCTGGTATCCCGGGTCCATAAGGTTTTCAACGGGTTTCCGGTGGCGGGCAGGGTGAGCAGGCTTTTTCCGTCCCGGAGGAGCCTCCCGTAGCTGGCCTGGCCGGCGGCGAGCGGGTTGCGGGGGAGCACGGTTCCCGGTGCCAGGTTCTCCAGCCCGGTCAATCGCGCGCTGATGGCGCCGCGGAAAGCAGGCAGCGGATCCCCGCTTGTGCCGGCGGCGTTGTTCCGGAGCTGGCGGGCCCGGAGAAGGAGCGCGCTTCCGGTTCCCGGGGAATAGGCCGCCGGCATTGCTGCCGGATTTAAGGTCAATGCCTGCCCGGTAAAAAAGTCGCGCCAGTGAAAGAGGTCCGCCGGATGAGCTGCCCGGAACAGGGAGTCCTGCCGGAGCACGGACCGGTCGACGGGGGATTGTGCAAGGGCGTTTTGCCTGTCCAGGACGAGCAGGGACAAGGCAAGGGCCAGGGTTATGTATCGTTTATTGCCCATCCTGCCTGGTGATTAAGAGTTCAAAACGGGAACCGTAGCTGGCGGGGTTGCCCCGGGCGGTGCTGAAGTGGTAATGCGCTGTTGTTTTCAGGTCGGCTGACTTGCCGGTCAGCTTGTCGAGCAGCCGGATGGTATAGCCTGGGGGAAGGCCGGCGGCGCCGTTGATCTGCCAGGTGTACGCGCCGCCGGAAGCGCCCCCGCAAAACAAACTGATGACGGTTTTGCCGGTATGCAGGGGTAGGGTGTTCTGTGTCAGCGGCTTGTGATCGGAGGAATATGACCAGGCTTCCGGACCGGGTCCTGCTGCTTTGCGGTATAACTGGTCCTCGCCGGGGCTGTAGGAGGGCTGCGCACCCGCGTCAAAACGGATGACGAGGGGCAGGGAGACGGCGCCTTCGTGCAGCAGGCTGAGGGTAAGGACCTGTGGCGGCGCGAGCGTTTGCCGGCCGGTGGTGGCGAGCAGCGGGCGCCGCGCGGCCCCTTTTGCGGTTGCGGCGGCGATGCGTCCCTTCAGGTTAACCGGGCCGGTCACGGGGGATTGCCGTGCGGCCGCGACGAGGTTCTGGTTGATGCCGAGGAAGATCAGCGCGGGGTCCCCGGTGCCGTCTGCCCGGAGGACCAGTTCGGCGTTGGGCGAAACCTGGAGCTGCGTCGCGTTGTCGGCGACGGTCCAGCTGCCGCCGGGCGGGATAATGAACCGCCCGCCGACGATGGTTTTGCTGCCGGTCTTCAGGTAAGCTGTCGTGATCGTGGTGCCGTCGGCAGTGCTGTCCCGCAGTTGTTGCCCGGCTTTGAGGAAACTGAGGGTGTCGGGTGTCGTGGAAAACGTGCCCGCATTCAGGAAAAGCGTGCCGTAGAACCTGGCTTTGGCCAGCCGGGTGGTCGCCCGGTTGTTAAAATCGCCGCCGGTGGACAGGAAGGCGTGGTTGGCCTGCAGGTCGAGGGCTCCGGCCGATATGGTCAGGTACCCTTCGGTGTCGAGGGTGTCGCCGCTGGCGTTTTCGGTTACCTTGGTGCCGCTGCCGGAGATGATCAGGTTCTGGTATACTGCGGGAAGGCGGTCCATGCCCGGGGTGGAACGGGTGGAAACGACTTGGTCTCCGCCGGCGTATTCGACCGTGCTGCCGCCGTCCTGTGTTTCGCCGTAGGTGTAGAAGTCGACGGTATCTCCGGCCGGATTGCCGATATGGATGGCGGGGTTCCCGGGCAGCTTCAGGCGGGCATCCGCGGTACTCACATCAATAAGAAAACTTGCTGATGGTAAATACCCGTCGATATGGCCGGCCAGGAAGGACGGGATGTTATTGGTCAGCCGGATCTGCCCGGTAATGGTCAGCAGGCCCCCCTCGAGGGACAGCCGGCCATGATTATGGGCCACTCCGCCGGAGAGCAGAAACATCGTCACGGAGTTCACGGTGGCGTTCCCGTTTACGGTAAAATTGGTAAGCGAGGTGCTGAAAAGGGTGGTCTTGCTGAGCACCAGCTTGCTGAAGACCCCGTCGCCGATCAGCAGGGACGTGCAGGTCAGGGTGCCGGTGCCGGTGACGGTTGCGTGCGGTATAAAATCATCGTCACTGTGTGCCAGGGTGATGGCGCCGCTGACGTTAAGGCTGCCGCTTATGGTCAGCGTGACGGCCTGGCGATTGCCGAAGGCCAGCGACGCGCACTGGGCGTTCTGGCTGAGTGCCGGCTGATTGACAAAACCCGTAAATCCGATCTGGACGGCATCGCCGGAGCCGGGTACTTGCTGCGGGCTCCAGTTGGCGGCATTGGCCCAGTCGGTGCCGGCGGCGCCGGTCCATACCAGCGTCGCTGCGCCGCTGCGGGCGATGGTCAGCAGCAGCGTGAAAAACAGGCAGCAGGCGGCGCGGTACCGGGGGCCCGGGCAAAAAACCCGAAGCCCGGTAAAGATTGTACGCCTGGTAAGTTGACTGGTGTTCATGATCGCTGTGCCGCTGGTTAATTTGTCAGTTGAGTTCAGGGTATGGTCACGGTGGCTGTGCCGGCGGCGTCGATGGATACGGTTGCATCATCAACCAGGCGTGAGCCGTCGTCGGCGACGTGAATATATTTCCAGCTGCCGTTGGGTGTCTTGCAGATGTCTTTGCCGTCTGCGGTGATGATCTTATTGGTCATCACGATATTGCCGTTCGCATCGCCGACAATGACGCGTTTTTCCCCCCCGGAACCCTGGTCGGCGAAGTTCAGGTACAGGCCGGGGCCGATCGCGGAGGGGTAATATTTCAGTGACATGGCGCGGGTGTGGTCATCAAAGATGATGGCCGCTTCCTGGCTGGTCCCGGTACCGTCGGAGTAAAACCCGATATTCCCGAAGGTCGCATTGACCTGCACGTCGAAATTGGTTCCGAGGATGCGATTGGTATAGATGTTGCTGACCTTCAGGGCGTGGTAGTTCGGGTCGTATTCAAAGGTTGAATCGGTGGAGATTTTGCCGGTGTAATCATTAAAAGGCACGAGAAAATGCCCGGTCATCGTCCAGTAGTTGGTGTTTTTCTGGAGGAAGCCATCCGGCACGCCTTTCAGGAAATACGCGCCCTGGCTGTCTTTGAGGTCGTCGCCCTGGATGGTGATGCCGTGCCCGCTTTTCATGATCGTGAAGTAATCGATCCAGTTCTTCAATACGTAATCCTGGGCGGAGGCCGCGCGCCCGCCGGCCAATAGGATCGTCAGCAAGATGAGTTTTTTCATGTTCGTTGTGTCGTGGTGGTGGATGCCAGCAGCGCCCGAAAGCCGCCGGAAAAAAACAAACTGTCTTCGCCCGGCGAACACACGGGGTCACCGGGGATTATTAATTAATAGGCAAATAGCTCCCAAGGGACGGATAGCCATCAATGGCCGTTCGTCACATCGGGTTAGCGGGATTCGCCGGGAAATAAAATTCGGAACCCAGCCGGATCGGACCGGAGGGAGTTAACGCGGAACAGGCCGGTTACTGATCGTTAAATGCTGTGTATTTTTTCATTGTGAATGAGTATAAGGTTGTCGTTATTTCGTGATGAGTAAACTTAGCGATTAAAATGAACAATGCAAATATTTTTTTGCTGTAAGCCGAAAATGACAGGGTTCTATGGTTAAGATATTTGCGATGGAGTTGAAAATCAGGATTTTATGCTTATTGGTCAATTTTTGCAGCTATTGTGGCGAAAATGCGGGTCTCGGGGTATACCGCTATGCGGATCGGGTATAGCGGCGAGATAAAGCGAAAATGGCTTTTTTCGCATGCTGGGGCTATGGGCCGCCCCCGGGAGGGTGGATGCCCTGAGCAGCAGGCTGGCAGCTGCTTGTTGGTCAGGTTAAATTAAATAACCGGCGGGCAAACGGTACCGCGCGGTGGGTTACGGCGGGTGGTCCGGTGTTCCCTCATGGGTAAGCAGGCTCCGGCTGCGTGTTGGGTCAATGGGGAGGCGATACGGATCTGCTGGCTCGCTGTTATGGTTGAGTCCATCGGGCAGGGTGTTGCCGGTTGGCGGGAGCTGCCGGCTTTTGCCTGTTAATTAAAAAATGTTGAAAGGTTCTGGGAAATGTCAGAACGTTTTTTTTATATTTGGGAGGCAGGTATTCCTGCAGTTCCCGGTCTGCCGGGAGATGACTACGCCACCTTTATTACAATTTGATATAGCATGAAAAACCTTGTCCTGCTTTTTTCGCTCTTCGGAGTGATCTCTACTGCCTGCGCGCAAAGTACGCTTACCCTTGGCCGCGGCCTTACCGGCGGAAGTTTCAACGGTTCGTCTAATGTCTCTGCAACGCTGGATACCGGTAAATTCTATACGTGGCTGAAGCAGCAGGCCCTGCAGCAGAATTCGCTGGGAACGACGACGGCTGATGCATTGATCCTGCAGAATACGACGGCTGCGGCGAATAATGCGCAGCAGATTTCGCCGTCGCTGCATTTCCGGTCGCCGGGCTGGGGGACGACGGCCGGCTCATCGCAGTCGGTGGATTTCCGGATGTACACACTGCCGGTACAGGGTGGCTCGCCGGTTGGCAACCTGTTTATCCAGTCGTCGGTCAACGGCGCGGCCTGGGGAACGAACCTGCAATTGGGAACGAATGGCGCGCTTACGGTTGGCGTGAACGGGGCTTCGATCGGCAGCGTGCTGGCGGGGATGTACCAGGGTACGATCAATTCGATCGGGAACAGCTCGACCGACGGGCTCATTATGCGAAATAATTCAACCGGGACGTCAGGCATTCCGGTGCAGTATTCCCCGCGACTTCGCTTTACGGGCTCGGCTTATACGGGCTCGGCTTCGCAGTTTGTGGACTGGATCGAGGAGGTGAAGCCGGTCAGCGGGACCAGCCCGGTTACCTCGCGGCTGGTATTTTCCAGCCAGGTGAACGCTGCCGGCTACAACGAACGGCTGGCGATGGCCGATAATGGACTATTCTATTTAAACGGTACCGCATTGACCGCGAACCAGGTGGTGGGGGCGAACGGCTCCGCGGCAGGAATGGAAGCAAAGACGCTGTCGGGCAGTACGGCCACGGGGCTGCTGGTGGCTAATTCGGCGGGCACAATCACGTTTTCCAATGATACGGCTAAACTGCAGACGGTGGCTAATTTTTTCCCGCTGGGCGATACGCGGTACCTGAAGGCGAGCGCGGGGGCAACTTACCAACCGCTGCTTGCTTTTACGCCATCGAATGATGCGATGGTGGTACACCTGGCCGGCAACGAGACCATCGCGGGTAACAAAACGTTCAACGACAAGCTGGCCATCGGCGGTACAGCGGTACCGGCGGGCTTCCAGTTCGCGGTTAACGGGAAAACGATTGCGACGTCGGTGACGGTAAAGGAACTGCAATACTGGCCCGACTATGTGTTCGACGTGAATTACAGGTTAACTCCGCTCCCCGACTTGGCAGCATTCGTGCGGTCGAATCACCGACTGCCGGAAATGCCTTCGGCTGCGGAGGTCAGTAAAAATGGCCAGGACCTCGGCGCGATGAATGAAAAATTACTGAAAAAGGTGGAAGAGCTGACGCTTTACCTGATCGAAAAAGACAAACAGGTGGAGGAACTGAAGCAGCGGGTCGATCGCCTGGAGCACGCGGGGGCGAAAAAGGCCGATTGATGGCTATTGGCAAAATAGCGTTGTGCGGGTGATTGGGAGCCTTGGGGTGACGCCGGCTGAGTTTTTCAGCGGGGGTTTCGATGCGCCGGGTTAACGCCGGGAGTGCAACAGTCCGTTCTTTTGGAATCAATTTAAATTGCTGGCAGCGGGTCCTGGGTTGGGGAGCCGCTGTTTCTTTTTGGCTTGATCAACCGGTACTTTAAAGAGAGGTATGTTTTGGAAAAGCGATCCGTTGTTAGTAACTTTGAAAATAAAAGTGCTTTTCAATGAAAAAAACAGAGCTGCAGGATGAACTGGCGTCGATACGCCGCATCATGGAACGGTCCTCGAAATTTATTTCTCTCAGCGGCTTGTCGGGCATATTGGCTGGCGTTTATGCGCTGGCGGGTGCGGGCGTGGTTGTTTACGCCCAGCCTTGGTTGCTCCATCCGGAGGCGGTTTCTTCTTTGCAGGTAGAGGGGATGGCGGGCGGCTGGGGGAGCGCCCCATCGGGATTGGTCCTGCAGTTGGTTTGGATAGCGCTGATTGTCCTGGTGGCTGCTGTCGCTACGGCTTTGTTTTTAAGCAACCGCCAGGCCAAACGCAAGGGCCAGCCCATGTGGGGTTTGGTCAGCCGTGCGCTGCTGTATCACCTGGCGGTGCCGCTGCTGACGGGTGGGGTGCTTATCCTGATCATGCTGCTGTATCATCATTATGCCATCGTACCGGCAGCGTCACTTATATTTTACGGGCTTGCGCTCTTCAGCGCGGGCAACTTTACGTTTGCGGATATCAAATACCTGGGCTTGTGCGAACTCCTGTTAGGGTTAATTGCCGCTTACTTTCCCGGCTATGGCCTGTTGTTCTGGATTCTTGGTTTTGGGGTACTGCATATTATTTACGGTGCGCGCATTTATTTAAAATACGATCGGTGAAGATACCTTTTGATAAACTCGATAAGGCTTTTGAGAACCGGGTGAGGCTGCAGATCATGAGTGTGCTGGTGGCGAACGAGCATTACGATTTCAATTCGCTGAAGGACTTGCTGCAGGTCACCGACGGTAACCTGGCTTCTCACCTAAAAGGCTTGGAGCGCGAGGAATACATCTTGGTGAACAAGCGTTTTTCAGGGCGCAAGACGAACACCAGCTATGAAGCGACCAGCAAGGGTAAACTGGCTTTTAAGGGGCATCTGGATGCCCTGGCGCAGTTGATCAGCGAGCAGCGCAAAGCCTGACTTTTTCCGGATTATTCCACCTTGCCAATGTAAGCCGGTGTGTCGTTAATCGCCTTCAATTCATCCCGGGTCCGATGAAGGAATTGGGTTTAAGATTCCGTGCTTTGTTTACGGCTTATTTGTATCTTTAGGTGGTTCAAGGTAGGGCAGGGTGAACCGCTCGCTGTGAAAAATGAACTGTCTCCATTGCCAGAAACGCCAGGGTTTGATGGTAAAAGTCCGGTAAAGGCGATTGTCACCGCGATCTTTATCGGGGTGCTGGCAGAGGAAGACGCCATATTTTCTTTCACACATAGAAAATGATTTTCCCTTATTCGCTTCCTCGCTATACAAAAAGGTTCCGTCTATATTACTGTAAGTATAGTTTTCTAAAAGAAAGAAATCCCAGAAAGGTAAATTGCTTAACAGTATAATTACCGTTACTATGATCAAAAGCTTTCTTTTCATAATTTCTAATTACATGACCCTTTGCTATTAGGAGTTGTCCCCCCTGTATGATTGACATTGGGATTGTTCTTTAGGGCATCTATGCTGTCGCCTAATCCGGCTGGCGTCATTGCGACTTCTGAGCCCCCCGGCCCGGATGGCCCGACGGTATTATACGGATTCGGTAAAGTAATATTACCGGCTTTGCATGCATTATAAACAAAATTCGTGCAATTAAATTCTGTCAAGTCATAAGTAGCGGGGGGATTGGCAATATAATTAACAATTTGCTGGAACTGCGCCGTGCTGACAGAGTAGGTCATACTAACGTTGTAATTTAAATCACCCCCATTGTCCAAGACCTTACTCGGTGCGTGCATCTTGGCAAAGCCGCTGGCGTCGGGGTAATACCCGACGGTTTGGGTGATGCTGGTGTTGCCGTTGGTCTTGGTGAGGCCGATGCAGGTGTGCCCGACGCTGTTGGGGCCGAGGTTGAAGGTGGTGCCGGGCCAGGGTTCCTGTACGTAGACGGTTACGGTAGTCTTGGCGCCGGCGTCAGGGACGGTGCCAAAGCAATCCATATATTTTTTGGGGTCGATCTTCGGGTCGTCTTCGCCGGGGAGGTTAGATGGGGGTGGTGCATCTGCGGCGGTACCTCCTCCGCCGCCTCCGCTGCCGAGGTAATCGGGCCCGGTGCTGCCGCCGATGCCGGTGTCGCCGGTATCGCCATCGTCGATGATGGTGTAGTCGCAAACGAGCTCGGAGTAGATAACGGGGCCGTTATCCCCGTCGACGTAATTAGCGTCGTGCCATTCGCAGTCCCGGATGACGGTGGTGGCGTCGGTTTGGAGATCCTGGTGCTGTGTAGTGCCGGTGTCTCGGGGGCGGATCTTGCCGGTGATGGTGCCCTTTTGAAAAACAAGGCCGCGCTGTAAGCGGTAGTCCTGGTCGAAGATAAAGACGCGGCCGGTGAAGTCGCGGGTGGCTGCGCGTTGTTTGCGCTGGATGTACAGGGCGTCGGGAATGATCTCGAGGATGTTCATTTTGATGGCGCCGGTCACGGTGTCTTTGAAAAAGGCGAGTTTTCGGTATCCCTGGGGGAAGCCCTGGAATTGGGGCCTGCCGGGGAGGGCGAGGACCCACCAATGGGTATTTTTCCGGGTGACTTTTTCGGCATGGTTGAGGTCAAGGGCGGGCATGCGCCAGTGGCTGGCCTGGCCGGCGGCCTGCGTTGTTTGGGTTCCGTTGGAACCGGATTCCTGTGCTGCATACCAGGTTTTGATCTGGGCAAGGCTGAATTCGCCGGTGGCTGGTTGGAACGTATCCGGTGCGGGGCTTTGGCTGGTCTTGTTGCAGCCGGACGTTAGGATGAGGAGGACAGCGGCTATGGTAAATTTCCGGCTCATATCACGGGTTTGATTTAATGTGGAACGGCTTCGCTGACCGGTATTGTTAATTAATACCGGTAGTGATATTGCTTAATAGTTAACTAATGGGTGCGCGGATTGTTTGTGCAAAAATTAATTAATTGGGAGGGCAACGAAGAACAGCTCAATGGATGGGAAACCGGAACGGTTGGCAGGCTGGTTGCCCGCCGGTGTGTTTGCAATTCTTGCGCTGTGGGATCGCTGGTTTGGCGGGCGGCGTACCGGAGGGTCTGATCAACGACAGGTACGCAGGTTTTTGGCGGGAAAAATTCGAAAGGGAAGCGGGTCGCGGGACGCTTCGCATCGCCGCAGGGGGGTTGAATATGTCCGCTGATGGCCCTCTTGTGCGGGTTGTTTTTTTTGGCGGCGGGCGTATTTTTGGTTTACCCAAAAAAGTTGCGCAGGGCCAGGCTTTCGCGTTCTCTCGAGCGAATCAGGAAAGTGATCGTCCAGTTAAATAGCAGGCAAACAACCAGTATCAAGCCGATCAAAACTGTGTTGCCGTAACTCTGGAAAAAGATCACCATACCAATGCAAAGCACATTAAGGCCCGCCAATATCAGCGTAGTTTGCAGGTGGTTGAAACCAAGTTTCAGCATGCGGTGATGGATGTGGTTGCGGTCGGCAGTAAAAGGCGATACTCCGGTAGAAATGCGTAAAATAAAGATCCTTAAAGTATCAAATATCGGCCCTATCAGTATAGCCAGGGCTAACGCCGGAGCCGAGTAAATTTCAGGTGTATTGGCACTCGTAAACTTATTTAGCTCGATAAATTTGATAGCCATTACTACGGATATAAGCCCAATGAGCAATGATCCGGTATCCCCCATAAATATCTTAGCCGGGGTAATGTTAAATTTCAGAAATCCAATTATGGCGCCTACCATTGCCAGCGAAACTGCAGCAAGCTGGTACTGGTGTGTATAGATGAACAACAAGGCAAAACAACCATTGGCCACAATGCCGGTAGTCGCTGCCAGGCCGTCGATCCCGTCGATCAGGTTGAAGGCATTAACTATAAGTATAATGGTCATAACAGACAACGCAGCACTTGGCCAGTAAGGAAGCGCGTGGATGCCAAACACCCCATACATACCTGTAAGGCGGATATCGCCAAATAAAACCAATATAGCCGCTACCACGAATTGTATCAGGAATTTTGTGCGTGAATTTACACCGGAAAGATCGTCCTTTAAGCCCATGGCGAACAGGATGATACAGGCCGTTAGCAGGTAATTTATGGGGAGCGACTTGTCAGTCATGCTAAAAAGCAGCGAAGTAATAGTAAAGCTCACGAAAATTGCTACACCGCCTAAACGTGGAATACCATGGTCGTGCTGCTTTCTGAAATGGCCAAGATCGTCATACAGGTGCCTTGCGCGGGCAACGTGAATAATTGAGGGGATGGCCAGTGAGGTTATTAAAACCGAAAAAGCTACGATGACCGGGTAATAAACGAGATAGTACGAATGTAGAAGTTCTGTCATGGATACATCAATGGCGGAAAATAGCCATAGAATGATCAGGCAGACAACCGGTAGTTATTAACAGATGTTAAAAAAATTGAATTAATTTACGCAAAGGCTTAAATATCAATGCTATGTACGGAAACAAAATTCCATTGGTTTGCATAGCTTTTACATCGAAACGCGCAGCTTGCAGACGGTTACTTAAATTTTTGTTACTCACCCCGCCGATATACATTTTCACGATAACCTTTCGAAGATAGGACACGCGTGCTCTTCCGACATGAATAAATCGCAGCATGAGTTCGTAATCGGCAGCGCTACCGTAGTCAAGCCTGTAACCACCCAATCTTTCAAACAACGTTCGCTTGCAATAAAATGTAGGGTGCGGAGGCATCCAGCCCCAGTTAAACTTACCGTATTTGTACGCTCCCGGTCTCCACTTCCGAACGATATTCCCGTCCGGATCTATAAAATCGAGGTCGCCATACAAAACGTCGGTTTCCTGGCTGGCAAATGCCGCAGCAATGTCGTTCAACACTTCATCGTTTGCCAATTAATCATCTGCATTTAATGCGCCAATAATGTCTCCTGTCGCCAACTTAATTCCCTTGTTCATAGCGTCATAGATACCTTCGTCGGGTTCAGATACGAAAATGTGTACGCTATTGCTGTATTTTTTGATGATATGAACGGTATTATCGGTCGATCCGCCGTCGATAACAATATGCTCGATATTGTTGAATTTTTGCCTCGCTACAGAGCCGAGGCATTTTTCTATGGTATTTTGAGCGTCAAATACTACCGTTACAACCGATATCTTTAAATTTTGCATTTCAGGGAAAATACATTTTTAATCTGCACAAAATATGTAATTTTGGAAATACTGCGTAAAACTAAACAAAACGGCAGTTCGATTGTGTATGCGATTTTATACCGCCCTTGCTACTACCCTGTTACTTTTTGGAATTTTGATCATCAGTTCCTGCTCCTATAAACAGCAGCAGGTCTTGTTTCAGCAGATGCCCGCGACCGCGGACACCGCCCGCCATGCTTACGCAGCCGGCTCGGGTACAAGCGATTATCATATCCGTTCACAGGATATACTGCAGGTTAGAAATTTACAGAATGCGCAATATATCGTTGACCAGACCCCTTCGGCGGTGTCGTCGGCCGGTGGAAATACCGGCGGAGGCACGATTGCGGGAACGGGCCAGACTTATAAGGTCGAGGACGACGGCACGGTCGCGTTGCCCCTCATCGGGCATGTCCCGGTCGCCGGTCTGACCCGGGCAGAAGCCGCCGCTAAGATAGAGGGTCTTTATCGCAAGGATGTATTGAAGGACCCGATCATCGACCTGAGGATCGTTAACCTGAAGGTGACCATCCTCGGTGAAATAAAGGCACAGGGGAATTTTCCCCTGGTGAAAGACAGGACCAGTCTGGTCGAGATGATCGGTGAGGCTGGCGGCCTGACGGAAAAGGCAGATGAAAAAACGATCAAGATCATCCGGGGCGACCCTTCTAAGCCCGAAGTGACCACGGTGGACCTCAGCAACCTGAAAACGCTGGCGGATCCGAGGATTATCCTCCAGAATAATGATATTATTTATATTGCGCAGAACAAACGGGCGGTCAAAAATGATCAGTTACAAAATGTAACAACGACGCTTTCGCCTGCGCTGATCATCCTGAATACCGCCCTGATCATTTATACGCTTATCCGCCGCTAATGGAAGAAACCCAGAAGATAACCCGGAAACTGCCGAACCAGGAGGTGGATTATTACAAAATTGCCAAAATCCTCCTGAGCCGCTGGTACTGGATAGCGGCTTCAGTGCTGATCTGCACGCTGATCTCCTATATTTACCTGTGGTATACCCCGAAAACATACGCTACAACCGCGACGCTCAAGATCGAGGAAAAGAAGTCAGAGTTTTCGGACCTGGTCGGGATCATCAACAATAATGACCGGGGGCCGTCGAAAATACAAAGCGAAATATTTGTGTTACAAAGCCGCACGCTCATCCTGAACGCGATCAGGGATATCGACTACCGGATTACTTTTTTTATATCGGGTCGTGTGCGCACAAGCGACGTTTACCCGCAGAAATTACTGAATATCCACTTGCTAAAATTCGACAGTACAAACTTCTTCCGGGACATTATCTCTTTTAAGCCGGTCTCCTCATCTTCGTTCGGCCTGAGCTATAAGCTGGCCGGCAAGCCCGTAAATCACGTTTTTAACTATGACAGTCCGATAACTATTGCAAACACCTCTTTTAGCATTCAAAAACCCGGGGAACTGGCGAAGAATACCATTTTCATGTTTAAATTTAATGTGCCGGAGGATTTTATCGGACGGGTGAAAGGAGGGCTCCGGACCAGCGAAATAGTAAAAAACTCTAATATTATCTCGCTGCAGGAAACGGATTCGAACCCCCAGTTCGCTGCTGACATGCTGAACGCGATCATGAGGGAATATCTTTCCTATGACAAAAATCTGAAGACCCAGTCAGCGACGAATATGATCCGCTTCATTGATAACCAGCTTGAGTTGCTGTCAAATGAAGTACAAGGCTCTGAGAAATCGATCGAGAAGTTTAAGAAGAACTCGAAGATCATGGATGTTACATCAGCGACCGACCTGGAGTTCAGCAAGATCAAGGACCTGGAGTCCCAGCGTTCCTTGCTCAAGATCCAACTCATCGCTATCGACCAGCTGCGGGATCAGATCATGAAAGAGAAGGACAATGTCAGCCTGAACCTGAATCTCGAGGGTGTGATCGACCCCTTGCTGGGTAGTCTCGTACAAAACCTGGATAACCTGCTCAATGAAAAAAGTACGCTGCTGAAAACCTATAACGCGAATTCGCAGGTCATCAGGGATATCGACCGGCAGATCCTGCAGATCAAGAACGCAGCGCTGAACAATATCGAGGGTACCAGTACTCGTATCAATAAAAACATAGACTACCTGGACGCGCAGGCTGTAAAGGTCAATCAAAAGATCGCAACGCTGCCTGCAGCGGAACGTGACCTGATCAGCCTGAAACGGGACTTCGAGATCAACGATAAAGTATACTCGTTTCTGTCCGAAAAGCGGCTGGATGCGCAGATCAGCCGCTCGGCGATATTACCAGGGGCTACCGTTATCGAGCCCGCCGAGGCCAACTTCAGCCCGGTGTCCCCGGATGAACACACCATTCACCGCACCGCGCTGATCGCCGGGGTCGCGATCGGCCTGGGATTGATCATCCTGATCAGGGTACTGAATCCATATATCTATGACAAGGAAACCGTTGAAAGCCTGACGACCATCCCTATTATCGGGGTGATCCGGAAGTTCCCTGACGAGATCGACGAGGACAATACCCAGATCCTGGCGGTTAGCCGGCCGAAATCTATTTTTGCGGAATCGGTGCGCTCTGTCCGCACTAACCTCAATTTTATTGCCTCGGAAAAGTCGAGCAAGATCATTTGTATCACCTCGGAGATCGCGGGCGAGGGCAAGTCGTTCATTGCCGTGAATTTGTCGAGCACGCTGTCCCTGATCGATAAAAAGATCATCCTGATAGCCGCCGACCTGAGGCGTTCCAGGCTGCATAAAACATTTCACCTGCCCAACGACGTCGGGTTGAGCAATTTCCTGGCGAACCAGTGCACGGTTGACGATGTGATCCGTAATACCAGCCAGCCTAACCTGGATATCCTGTTGTCGGGCCCTGTACCGCCCAACCCCTCGGAATTGCTGCACAGCAAGCGCATGAAGGAACTGATAACCGAGCTGAAAAAGCGGTATGATATCATCATGATCGATACCGCTCCGATCGGCCTGGTTTCGGACTCGATACCGCTTATCCGGATGAGCGATATCAATATTTTTGTGATCCGCTCGGGCAAGTCCAAATATTATGCGGCTACGGTTCCCCAGCGCATAGCCAATGAATATCACCTGGATAACACGGTGATCATCCTGAATGCTTTTGCCGAGGATCTGCTGCACTCGCGCTACTACACGACCAAGTTTACCGGGGAGTATACCGGGTCGCATTATTACTATTATTCGGATTACAGCGGCTACGAGGGCTCTGATTATTATGTGGACAAGAAAAAGTTTAAGTGGTGGGATATCAGGCGGTGGTTAAAATAAATGGATAAGATAAAATCGAAGGCAGCATCCCATAAATGGTACCCGGTTTATACCCATCCGCGGGCTGAAAAAAAGGCCTGCCAAGCCTTGTCGGAGAAGGGTATCGAGACCTACCTGCCGCTGAGGCGGCAGGTAAAACAATGGAGCGACAGGAAGAAATGGGTGGAGGAACCATTGATCAAATCCTATTTATTTGTTCACATTTCAGACCGCGACCAGGCCGAAGTACTGATGACCAGGGGCGTCGTCCGCTTCATTTACTTCGGGGGGAAAATTGCCTTCATGCCCGACAGTCAGATCCGGGACCTTAAATTGTTAATGGCCAGCCCGGCGGAACTGGAAATCACCGAGGAAAACCTGCTTCCGGGAGAAAAGATCGTTATCAAAGCAGGGCCCTTAAAAGGAATGACCGGCGAGATCATATCCTACCGTTCGCAAAAGCTGCTGGCACTGCGCCTTGAAGGCCTTGGCTGTTCGATCATCATACATATTGCGGCTTCCTTAATCGGCAGATTTTAACATTCTGCACCCTAATGTGAATAAGTTTTATACGGGGCTAATGCTATTTTTTGACTTAATTTAAGACCGTTATATATTAACAAAAGGCATTTTTTGAAAATTTATAAAATGCTGTAAATTAATAAGTTATACATCAACCGTGTGACTTACCGGGCGAAGCTTTGAATACACCTCTACTATGTGCCGTATTGCGGGAATGATATCTAAAAGGCTGACAACGGCCGAACTGCGTGAAAAAGTTACCCTTATGTGCCAGGCGCTGGCGCATGGCGGCCCCGACGATGAGGGCATTTATTCGGATGATAAAGCGGGGCTTGTTTTCGGCCACCGCCGGCTTTCCATTATTGACCTAAGCCCGAACGGGCATCAGCCCATGGCCGATGTGCAGCAAAAAATTTGGATAACCTTTAACGGCGAGATATATAACTACATCGACCTGAAGGAACAGCTGGCGGGCCTTGGCGCCAAATTCCACTCCAATACGGATACCGAGGTCATTATTCAGGCCTATATCCATTGGGGAATGGCTTCTTTCTCCAGGTTAAGGGGTATCTTCGCTTTTGGTTTATACGATACGGAAAAGGAACTTACTTACCTGGTTAGGGATAGTTCGGGTGTGAAGCCATTATATTATTACATTGACGATGGTGACTTAAGCTTTGCGTCGGAGGTCAAGGCCCTTAAAAAGGCAGGCATAGCGACAGAACCCGATAGCAACTGGAAGGTGCGTTTCCTGGCGTACGGCCATATTCCAGAACCCTATACGACACTTAAGGGTGTTTTTAGCTTGCATAAAGGTGAGTTTTTATGCTGGCACCATCAAAAAGGCACTTACGAGATCCACTCCTACCATGTAGCGAACCATAAAACGATCATTACTGATTTGGATGAGGCCCACGGGTTGATCCACAACGCGCTCAACTTTGCCGTGGACCGGCAATTGATAGCAGATGCCCCAATCGGCGTATTCCTGAGCGGCGGCACCGATTCGAGTTTAATCACCTTGCTTGCCAACCAGGAGAAGCATGCCCGGCTAAAAACCATATCCATTTTTTTTGATGAAAAGGCTTACGACGAGCGGATGTACCAAAGCCTGATATTGCAGAAAATTGAAGGTGAAAAATTTGCCCACCTGGTGAAGCAGCAGGATTTCGAAGAATTTCTGCCACAGATCATCGAGGATATGGATATGCCAACCACCGATGGTATCAATACCTGGTTTATCAGCAAATATGCCCATGAAGATGGCTTAAAGGCGGTATTGTCAGGCGTTGGTGCGGATGAGTTGTTTGGTGGATACCCCTCCTTCAACCGCATCAAATATCTCAAAAAAATGAGGCAGCTCCCGCGGGTGTCATTCGCCGCAGCGAAGTATTTTACATCCGACAGGTATAAAAAAATATCATTCCTGACCTACAATCACCCCCTTGCCGACTACCTGCTTCTGAGGGGCCACTACACCCCAATGGATATCGCCAAAATACTGGAAACAGACCTGAGCAATGTGGAGGATATATTATTTAACGACAAACCCTTACCTAATATCAGCAATTACGATGAGGAGGATGCTGCCTGGTTCGAAACCAACCTGTACATGCAAAACCAATTGCTGCGCGATACCGATGTGATGGGGATGAGCCACGCGCTGGAAGTACGGGTACCGTTCCTGGACGAGGATTTCAAAAAACTGGCTGAATGCATCGCGCCGGAGATTCGGTTCGACATGAATCAACCGAAGAAAATATTGATCGATAGCTTTAAGGATATTTTACCGCGGGCCATTTGGGACCGGTCAAAAATGGGTTTCACTTTCCCGCTGCAGCAATGGATGCGCGCGCACGGGGAAATAACCAATGTAACTTTATACCAAAGTAAAAAGGCGAAAGACATTATCAGGGATTTCGGGAAAAATACCATGCACTGGTCGAAAATATTTGCCTTGTACCAAATACAAATGAATGCCTGAAAAGATCGTCCTTTTTTCGTTGCAAACCTTCAGCAGCACCGGGGGCATTCAAAAGATGACGCGGACACTGGCGCATTCGCTATACCATCTGTCAAAACAGCAGCAATGGGATTTCGCGCTCTGGTCGGTTTATGACTCGAGGTACGACCTGATGCGGCAGTACCTCGCCCCCGAAAACTTTGTCGGGTTCGGCCGTAATAAGTTAAAACTTGGCATAGAAACCCTGGGGAAGGCGACCAAAGCAGATATAGTGATATTGAGCCATGTTAACCTGGCCCTGATCGGTTTTATCATCAAGCTGCTTAACCCAAAATGCAGTTTATGGATGGTGGCCCACGGCATCGAGGTGTGGCGGCCCCTCACCCTGATAAAAAAGCTGTTCGTCCGCCGTTATTGCGACAAGTTTATCTGCGTAAGCGCGTTCACCCGCGACCAGATGATGAAATGGCATAACGCCGACCCGGAAAAATGTATCGTCCTGAATAACGCTGTCGATCCGTTTATTAAACATCCGGACGAATTTGAAAAACCGGAATACCTGCTGAACAGGTATAGCCTGCATGCGGATAACCAGGTGCTTTTTACGCTGACACGCCTGGCCTCGTCGGAACAATACAAGGGTTACGAGCAGGTGATCAAAGCGGTCAGCCGTCTGAAAGATCGTTTTCCCGGCATCCGGTATATCCTGGCCGGGCCGTATGACCATGCCGAGGAAACGCGCATTAAGGAATTGATCAAGGCCTGCCTGGTGGAAGACCATGTTATCCTGACCGGGTTCCTGGAAGAGCGGGAACTGGCAGACTATTTCCTGCTGGCCGACCTGTTTGTATTACCCAGCAAAAAAGAGGGTTTTGGCATTGTCTTCATCGAGGCGCTTACCTGCGGCCTGCCGGTTATTTGCGGTAATGCCGATGGCAGCGTAGATGCGATCAGGAACGGCGAACTGGGTACGGCCATTAATGTTAATGACCTTGACGAACTGGAAAAGACGATAGTGACCTACCTGGAAACCCCGCTGACAGTAGCAAAAAGAGAACAGTTGCAGAAAACCTGCCTTAGCTATTTCAACGAGAAGCATTACCGCGAAACCCTTTTACAATTGATAACTGATGAGCTTGCAGCCTGAGGAAAACTGGGACATTGAAATTACCCCGCAAAACAGTCTTTTCGACCTTAGGCTGAAGGATACGTGGCACTACCGGGATTTGCTGTGGCTGCTGGTACGGCGGGATTTCGTATCCTTTTACAAGCAGACGATCTTAGGCCCCTTATGGTTTTTTATACAGCCTGCCATTACCGTTGCTATTTATACCCTGGTATTCAGTAATCTGGCGGGAATTTCGACCGAAGGGGTACCTGCACCCCTATTTTACCTGGCCGGAACGATCATCTGGAACTACTTTTCGGAATGCCTGACGAAGACATCCACGGTTTTCAAGGATAACTCGGCCATGCTGGGTAAAGTGTACTTTCCCCGCCTTATTATGCCGTTGAGCATTGTATTTTCCAACCTGATCCGTTTCGCTGTCCAGTTCTTACTTTTTATTGTCCTGATGCTGTACTTTGCTTTCTTCAAAGGGGTCGAGATCCACCTGACGATTTACGTCCTGCTATTTCCGCTCCTGATCGTTTTGATTGCTGCAATGGGCCTTGGCCTGGGCATGATCATTTCCGCCGTCACTACCAAATACCGCGACCTGGCTTTCGTGATCGCATTCGGTGTACCGCTGCTCATGTATACGACGACGGTCATTTATCCTTTGTCGACCGCTGTAACCAGGTACCCTGCATATAGCTGGGTGATCAGGTATAACCCGATAACTCCGGTCATCGAAACGTTCCGGTACGGCTTTTTTGGAAGTGCGTCATTCAGTTGGGGACTGCTGGGGTATAGTGCCACGGTGACGGCGGCTATGCTGCTGCTCGGCATCGTCATATTCAACAAGGTGGAAAAAACTTTTGTAGATACAGTTTAATGGCTAAGGCAATCAAAGCGGAACAGCTTTCAAAAGCGTACCAGTTGGGCGATTTCGGTACGGGGACCATATCCCGCGACCTGGAGCGCTTTTGGGCCCGGGTTCGGGGAAAAGAGGACCCGTTCCTGAAGATCGGCGAAAGCAACGACCGGACTGTTAAAGGCGGGAGTGATATTGTATGGAGCCTCCGGGACCTGGATTTCGAGATAGAACAAGGGGACGCTGTAGGCGTGATCGGAAGGAACGGTGCCGGTAAAAGTACCCTGCTGAAAATACTGAGCCGGGTGACCTCGCCGACCACCGGGTCGGTTAAGATAAAAGGCCGTATTGCCAGTTTGCTGGAGGTGGGTACCGGGTTCCATCCCGAACTGACGGGTAAGGAAAATATTTTCCTGAATGGCGCCATATTGGGTATGCGTAAGGCGGAGATCAGGCGAAAGTTTGACGAAATAGTGGGTTTTGCGGGTGTAGAGCGCTATATCGATACGCCGGTGAAGCGTTATTCATCCGGCATGTATGTACGTTTGGCGTTTGCCGTAGCTGCACACCTCGAATCCGAAATACTGATCGTAGATGAGGTATTGGCCGTGGGCGATGCGGAGTTCCAGCGGAAATGCCTCGGGAAGATGAGCGAAGTGAGCCGGGGGGAGGGCCGTACCGTGCTGTTCGTCAGCCACAATATGGGCGCTGTCAAAAAATTCTGCAAAAAAGGGCTTTACCTGGACAAAGGCCGGCTCCGCCAGTTTGATACGGTCGAGCGGGTGATCGATAATTATGCCTTGCTTAGCCGCGTCAGCCAGAGCGCTTTTGATTTCCCTTTGCCTGCCGATAAAGCGGCGCTCGCGGCCTTCGCGCTCCGCTTGTTCACCGAGGACCGCGCGGGCAACCGGGTTACGGAGGTCCGCGTTGGCGAGTACTGGCAGATACGTATTGTCTTCCGGGTTACGGCGACGATCCGGCATTTTATTATTGCGCTGGGTATCAGCGATTCGAGGGATAACCACGTTCGCACGGCGTGGAGCTGTCCGGCCGATATCATCCCGGGTGACTATGAAGCCGTTTTTACGGAAAATTCGCTACTATTGGCCACCGGGACTTACAGCCTTTCGGTGGGGCTTTCTTCTTATGAAAAACCTGTTCAGTACTTTGAAGGTGCAGCGCACCTCCAGATATCGGAGATCAGCGCAGAAGACCTCGATCCAAGCATAATCAGGACATCGGGAACCGGAATATTGCTGAACCCGATGGAGATTACAATTAAACCAGCAAATACCATATCATGAGTCTAAAAAAATTTGAAAAAAACATCAGGTCTCAATTCGGGGAAGACGGCATCATTGAAGAAATATTTGAACGGATCGGGGTTACTGACAAGACTTGCGTCGAGTTTGGAGCCTGGGACGGCATCCATTTTGGCAATACCTGGAACCTGTGGCACCAAAGCGGTTGGCGAACCCTGCTTATTGAAGGTGACCCGGATAAATATAAGTTGCTGGTCAGCAATACTTCAGGCCATGCGAACGTTACGCCGTTGCTTGCTTTTGTGACAGACAGCGGGCCCGATGCCCTGGACAATATCTTGCGCCGGCAGCAATTCCCGGCACGGATAGACCTGCTTTCCATCGACATCGACGGGGATGATTATTACATACTGGAAAGCCTCAGGGACTTTACGCCGAGGGTAATTATTATTGAGTACAATCCAACGATACCTCCGGATATGGAGGTTGTCCAGGAAAAGGGGGGATATTTCGGTTCCTCGGCTCTTTCCCTGCTGAAACTGGGCCGCGAAAAGGGCTACAAACTGGCGCACATCACCGCGACGAATTTGATCCTGGTTGCGGCAAACGAGTTTGACAAATTGCGGTTTGCCGAGCCTTCGCTGGACGAGATTTTCGTGAGGAATAACCTGGTCTACCTCATTTCGTCTTACGGCGGGAGCACATTCCTTGCAGGCGAACTTAATTATGCGCAACTCGGGCAAAATGCAACAGATGCCGCTGCCTACCCGCGGTTCCGCTATAACGGCGTGAAGCCTATCCAGCCTGTGCGCCTGCAACCGGTCACCGATCATTCCTTTTCCGGTAAAAGTCTGCGGTTCTTAAAAAGGCTGGTTAAAAGTACGCCGGTTTATGCCGGGTGGCTCAGGAGAAAAGCGGAAAGGGCCGGGTTGCAGGAGCTTCGGCAATGGGAAGCTTCGGGTAAGCCGCTCCCTCCCCCGCAGTTGCATAAACGAAATGTTATCCGGGAATATGCCACTGCACATAAGATCGGGGTATTGGTGGAAACGGGGACCTATTACGGGGATACGCTGGCGGCGTGCCGTAAAACCTTTGACAAGGTTTATTCGGTCGAGCTTGACAAACACCTGTTCGAACTTGCCCGGCACAGGTTTCGCAATGACAAAAATGTATTTCTCTGCCAGGGCGATTCGGGTGAGGTGATCGGAGAGATTTTGCCCGCCATCCGTGAGAAATGTGTTTTCTGGCTCGACGGCCATTATTCGGAAGGCGTAACGGCTAAGGGCGAACTGAATACGCCTGTATTAAAAGAGCTGACGCATATCCTGGCCCACCGGGTCAAAGAACATGTTATCCTGATCGACGATGCGCGATGTTTTGACGGCACCAACGACTACCCAACGCTGAACGCCCTGGAAAATTTCGTCAGGGAGCATGACAAAGATTTAAAATTTGCGGTCGAGGACGACATTATCCGGATTCATCACTAAGCCAGATTCATGGGAAATATCAAAGACATCATCAAAAAAGCCGCAGGACTCACATCGGGGACCACGGTTGGGCTGGGTAATGAAATCAACCGAAGCGAATGGCTTAGGAATGTCCTTCAGCAGGTACCTGCCGGTTCCAGGCTGCTGGACGCGGGTGCAGGTGAACAGCCCTACCGTCCATTTTGCAGTCATTTGCACTACGTGAGCCAGGACATTGG
Source organism: Mucilaginibacter ginsenosidivorans (assembly GCF_007971025.1). Taxonomy (NCBI): domain Bacteria; kingdom Pseudomonadati; phylum Bacteroidota; class Sphingobacteriia; order Sphingobacteriales; family Sphingobacteriaceae; genus Mucilaginibacter; species Mucilaginibacter ginsenosidivorans. Next base: position 1,785,018 of record NZ_CP042436.1, read on the forward strand.
GGAATACGACGGCAAGGGGGAAGTGGGCTTGCAAACGGAGCGCTGGGACTTCGGAAAGCTTGACATCGTCAGTGACATCGCCAGTATCCCTGAACCCGATGGCGCCTTTGACGCCATATTATGCAGCGAAGTGATTGAGCATATCCCTGACCCGGTCAGGGTCTTCGGGGAATTTTCGCGCCTGCTTCGCCCGGGCGGGCACCTGATCCTTACCGCTCCTTTTTGCAGCCTGACCCATTTTGCGCCCAATCATTTCTGCACTGGCTTCAGCCGGTTTTTCTATGAGTATCACCTGGACGCCAACGGTTTCGAACTGAGCGAACTCAGCTATAACGGCAACTATTTTGGATACCTCGCGCAGGAGTTGCTCCGGCTGAATTCGGTCGCTCAGAAATATACTGCTTCCCCGCTTAGCCGGAGCGAGCGGATACGCATCAACAAACTCCTTAAAACGATTGAGCGCCTGGACGGCGCCGATAGCGGTTCTCGGGAACTGTTATGTTATGGGATACACATCCATGCCCGTAAACGATGATCGTGACCCGTCTTCAGGGAGGTTTGGGTAACCAGATGTTTCAATATGCCGCAGCCCTGAAACTGGCGGTCAGTCACGGCACGAAATTATACCTGGATACGCGTTCGTTAAGCGCTTCCGCAGGGACAACCGATATCACCCCCAGGCGTTATGCCCTTGATGCTTTTCATGTCAGTGCTGAAACGGCGCCCGGGGCGGTGCTGGACGGGATATTTGAGAAAAAAGGCTTCAATAGCGTATTCAAGCGCATCATGAACCGCCGGGTCCGCATTTACCGCGAAGGAGTGATGGCCTTTGACACGAGGCTTGAAAATATCCGTCCGCCTGTCTACCTGGACGGGTACTGGCAGAGCGAAAAATACTTTATCGACATTGAACCAAAGATACGCGCAGAATTTTCGTTCAGCGAAAACCTGTTAAGTGCAGGGGACGTGCATTGGTTAAACCGCTTGAAGGCCTGTGAATCCGTGGCTGTCCATGTACGCCGCGGCGACTATATCAGCTCTGTCCCGGTTAGGGAGCGTCACGGTGTTTGCGGAGCCGAATACTATGAAGATGCGATGCGCCTGTTGAACGAACGCTTCGCCGGCCTGAACTTTTTTATTTTTTCGGATGAACCCCCTTGGGTAAAGGAACAAATGCTTTTCCGCGCACCTGGCTGCTATATAGTTGACCAGCGACCTGCCGGTTCCCCGGATGGCGCCGATCTGTACCTGATGAGCAATTGCCGCCATCACATCATTGCTAACAGTACCTATAGCTGGTGGGCGGCCTGGCTGAACGGATATGAAGAAAAAGTGGTCATCGCACCCAAAAACTGGTTTAAGGTACCCCCCGATGGATTTAAGCCGGATGACCTTATTCCTGAAAAATGGATAAAGCTATAGATCAACAACCGCTGGTCTCGGTGATCATGCCGGTATACAACTCCGCTCCATACCTCCGCGAAGCGGTAGAAAGTATTCTAAATCAATCCTACCGTCATTTTGAGTTCCTCATTTTTAACGACGGGTCAACCGATGAAAGCGGCGCCATACTGGCGTCTTACCGAGATGAACGGATAAAATTGACGGACTGCGGGGAAAACAAGGGCTATATCCACTGGCTGAACGAAGGTATTAAAAACGCAAAAGGCGTGTATATCGCACGCATGGACAGTGATGACGTCGCCTTGGCCGGGCGTCTGGAGAAGCAGGTGAGTTATCTGCAGGAACACGCAGCGATCGGCCTTTGCGGGTGCCGGGTACAGCCTATCCGCGACGGGTTACTGGGAAAAATATGGGATTACCCGGTTTCCGATGCGGCTATCAGGATCGCTTTCCTGTTTCAAAACCCGCTGGCTCACCCGGCTGTGCTGATACGGCGCGGGCTGCTGGAACAATACCAGTTGTTTTACGATGCAGCATATTATCCGGCAGAGGATTATTTCATGTGGTTCCGGTTACGGGATAAGACCCAATTTCACAACCTGGACGAGGTGCTGCTTCACTACCGCCTGCATGACCGGCAAACGAGTAACCTTGCGGACCATCAGGGTATTTCCGGCAAAAGCGTGCAAAAACATTTTGTCCGCGAATCGCAGCTGTGCGACGAAAACGTACTGCACCTTTTTGAAAAGTTGATCATGGAGCGCTGGAAGCGCACGCCGGATCACCTCATAGCAGCCGGGGACCTGTTGTATGGCATGGTGGTCAGGAACCGGCAGGTGAGGGCGTTTGACGACAGGCTTTTTACCGGCAAGGCCGGCAAGGTATTCTGGAGCAAATGTTATTTCGCGACACATAAGTATTGTAACGGTATAAAAATTTTCCGTCAGCACCCGCTGGGTAAATTGAACAAGGTCCCTTTGAACGAATTGTTCAAAGCTTTTCTGAAAACTTTCCTGAGTTGATAACCCCCAAACTATCGCCATTGAATAAACCTGTCGAAATAACCGGCTCCGAAAAAGGCATCCTGTATGTTGCCACCGGTCAGAAGTATGTCGAAGAAGCGATCATTTCCGCGACTTCCTGTAAAGTGCATAACAGCTACCCCATTGCCCTGATCACTGACCGTGCAGCATATGATCTTCCTGCCGGGCTGTTTGACGAGGTCATTGTGAAAAGCGCGTACTTCAACTATCGGGATAAGTTACTGATCCGCCACACGCCTTTCGCGAAAACGGTGTTCCTGGATACCGACACGTATGTAGTTGAACCCCTCGACGATCTGTTCAGTATACTCGATTTCCGGGAGTTCGCGATCCACCAGGCTGATGAGGGATACGAGTTTTCCATGCCGGGAATGTCCAACGCCATGCCCGAGTTCAACACCGGGGTGATCGCGTTTAGCCTAACCCCTGAAGTGGTTCGACTGTTCGATGACTGGGATGCGGCCTTCGATACGAATACGGAGATCAAGACGGATCAATACCACCTGCGCCGGACCCTTTACAGCTCCGCTGTAAGGTTCGCTATTTTTTCATCGGCTTACAATTTCATCGTTTACTACCCTAACTATGTCATACAAACGGTGAAGGTCTTTCATGGCCGGCCGGCCGGGCTGCTGCGTGAAATAGCACAGGATTTCAACAGGATAAGACATGATTTTGCCTGGAGGAGAATGTATTTTCCCTATAATCATCAGTTCACGGTCATTTATCAGAACCTTGAAAATTCGGATATATCCCGCCTGGTCCGTTTCAATATACGGGCGTTTTTCGCTAATATTTACCGGCGCGCCAGGCTCAAGTCCGGCAAAAAGACCAATGGTTCGTAAATTCCTTCTTTTTCTTCCATACCTTGCCCGGGTGATCCGGTTAAAGCTGCGAGGTATCTTTGTCGATCTATCCTCGAAAGTAGCCGGCGGAGCCAGTTTAAGGCTCACACCTGCTGGTATCCGGTATGGCAGCATCCGTGTTGGTAAAAGTTGCGAGATTGGCCGTGGCGCCGTACTGCGTACCTTCGGAGGCGAGATATCGATCGGCTGTCATACTTTCCTGGGTGAATATACGATCATTTACGGCCACGGGGGCGTGACTATCGGGGACCATACGCTGATCGCGGCGCAAACCTGTATTGTATCTTCCAATCATACGGTCCCGGGGAAAGAAACACTCATCCGCTCGGAGCCGGATATCCTGCTGCCGGTCACCATCGGCCATGACGTCTGGATCGGTGCGGGCTGCAAGATCCTTGGAGGGGTGACCATTGGCGACGGCTGCGTGGTCGGTGCCGGTTCTGTCGTGTCCCGGGACCTTCCGCCTTACAGCATCTCCGTGGGTGTACCCGCGAAAGTTATCCGTTACCGGGAATAACATGTTATTATCTGTCATCATACCTACCTACAACCCGAACCCGGAAAGGCTGTCCCGTGTTTTGGAAGCGCTCCGCGATCAATCGCTCGGGCCGCAGCACTGGCAGCTGGTCATCGTGGATAATAATTCATCAAACGGCGTTCTTGGTCATATGGATCTTTCCTGGCACCCGAACCATCAGATCGTTGCAGAAAAGAAACAAGGCTTGACTTTCGGCCGTATCGCAGGCTTTCGGCGTGCACTGGGGGATGTGCTGGTGCTGGTCGATGACGACAATGTGCTTGCACGGGATTATTTATCGCTTGTTACGACATATTTTAGCCGTGACCCGGCACTGGGGTCGGCCGGCGGCCGTATCACGGCATCATTTGACGGCTACCAGCCGCAGGAATGGACCCGGCCTTTCTGGAATATGCTGGCTATCCGCGACCCAGGGAACCGGGACCTGGCCGCTTCTTCCCTTTCGGGCGGCTATCCTGCCTTCGCCCCAGTCGGCGCCGGCATGGCGGTGAGGAAAGCGCTGGTGGACGGTTATATCAGGGAGGTATCAGATGCCCCGGGGGCGATTACCGACCGCACGGGCAATAGTCTGGCTTCCGGGGGCGACAATGAGATCAATATCTGGGTATTAAAACAAGGGTATAAGACTGCTTATTTCCCGAAACTCAGTATCCGGCACATCATCCCCGCCTCCCGGTTGGAAAAGGGTTACCTCGCACGGCTGAATTATGAGTCTACCCGGTCGTGGGCGGAATTATTGCGACGCTACGACCTGTGTCCCTGGGATACGGTGCCCGGCTGGTCCGTGGGTCTCCGGAAAATCAAATCCTGGTTCGTATTCGCGGCCTGGCGCAGCCCGTCGGGCTATGTGAAATGGCGGGGCGCATGCGGTTTATATGAAGGTCTTATCAAAAAACCTGACTGATGTCATTAACCGGTAAACTGGCCTATCATTTATTCTATAAACCCAGGTCCTGGACGAGGGAGGTCCGCAAATTCGGCGGGGTGTTTAACGTTTTACGCATAAAAAGGGGCCGTGCTGCGATGAAAAAAGCTGCGGCGCAGATCAAGCGTTCCCCGGTGCCGGCGGAAGCGTTCGGGGTCTATTTTTTGACGGGGAAGAAATTCTGGCCGCTCACGGCTTTCTGCGCAGGTTCCTTGTTGCGGCACGCAGGGTCAGGTATACGGCCTGTTTTCGTGGACGATGGTACACTGGACGAACGGTTGATGACGCGTATTTATCTCCAGTTCCCCGGCTGCCTGGTCAAAAAGGCTTCCGATATTGAACCGGAAATGGCCCGGGCGTTACCGCCGTCGCAATTCCCTCTTATACACGAGAAAAGAAAGACGTATCCGCATATCCGCAAGCTGACGGATATTCATGCCGGGTCGTCCGGCTGGAAGCTGGTACTGGACTCGGATATGCTTTTTTTTAAAAAACCTGCGGAAATACTGCACTGGATAGGGGATCCGCAACATCCCCTGTTTTTGCGGGACCCGGAAAATTCATACCATTACTCGGCCGGCCTGATGGAAGCGCTGGCCGGGCATCCCGTGCCAACCCACCTCAATGTCGGCATGGTTGGTTTAAAAAGCGATGCAATCGATTGGATAAAAGTGGAACGATGGATCGGCGCCCTGGAGCATGCCGAAGGGAAAAGCTACCTGCTGGAGCAGGCGATGAGCGCCATGCTGGCAGCAGGGGAAACGGTGACCGTTGCCGACAGCAGCGAATATGTCGTCATGCCGGGCAAAGAGGAAGCGGAACGCCCCACGGCTACGCTGCACCATTACGTAGCGGGGTCTAAGGAATGGTATTATAAGACGTCTTGGAAAAGATCATAATGGAAAGGGAGCTGGTTTCTGTCATTATCCCGGCGTATAATGCCGGTCCTTATATTGCCGCTACCGTCCGCTCCGTCCTGGAGCAAACTTACAGGCCGATCGAGGTCATCGTGGTCAACGACGGTTCGACAGACGATACAGCCGGCATCATTGACGAATTGTCCCAAGCGGGAGATCTGATCCGGGTGATCAATATGGAGAACAGGGGCGCTTCGGCCGCCCGCAACGCGGGATTCCGTGTTGCTCGGGGCGGACTGATCAAATTCCTGGACGGGGATGACCTGATCAACCCGGTGATGATCGAAGAGCAGGTAAAACTGGCGGAGCGGCACCGGCATAGCGTTATCACGTGCCGCTGGGGGCGATTCAGCAACGACGAACACGGCGCATTGCGGATGGCAAACGAAGATTGCTGGCGGACATTACCACCAGATGAATGGCTTTGCAGTTCCTGGAAGGACGGCAGACCGATGACCAACCCGGGCCTCTTCCTGATCCCCAAGAAAATTGCGGACATCGCAGGCAACTGGGATGAGCGCCTGTCGCTTCTTGATGATACCGAATACTTTACGCGTATTGTCCTGGCTTCGGAACAAGTGGTCTTTTGCAGCGAGGCCATACTTTCCTACCGGTCCGGCGTGCCCGGCAGCCTTTCCGGTAAAAACTCCCGCGCCGCCTTCCTTTCAGCCTTCCGGGCGATCGAAAAAACGACAACTGCCTTTTCAGGCCGCTGCCCGTCTCCGGAAGTCCGCAGGACGTGCGCGAATATATGGCAGAGCTTTATTTACTGGGTGTACCCGGCTCACCCCGACCTTATCGCTGCTGCAGGAAAACAAAGGGCGAAATACGGCAGCGCCACCCTGGCTTACCCGGCGTCTGGTTATTTGCTGCTGTTGCAGAGATTTTTAGGCTGGAAATTGATAAAAAAAATAAAAATATGGTTTCACCAATAGAGGCGACGCTTGATGATTTTGTCAGGCAATACGAAAACACCGGAGCATGCAATGATGATATTTTCGAAACGTTTACCCGCAATACGGACCGCTACCCCTTTTTAAAAGAACACCGCGATTATATCGAGCAGCACCGGCTGGGATATGGCGACCGGGCATTTCATTATATGTGGTATCTGATCATCCGGCATGTCCAGTCCCGGCAATTAAAACCCGATATGCTTGAAATTGGCGTCTTTAAAGGGCAAGTGGTGTCCCTGTGGTCCCTGATTGCACAAACTACGCTCCCCGAATTGCGTGTAACGGGCATTACGCCGCTTAGCGGCAAGAAGATTCCGGGCAAATGGGAACGCTTTTTTAAAGCCAGGTTTTCCGCACAATACAGGAAGGACCTCCGGGACGGAAATTTCTACGAGGAAACTGATTATCTCCGGATCATCGAAGGCCTGTTTCGCCGTTTTTCCCTCGAATTCACAAAGTTTCGCCTGATCCGGGGCTACTCTACGGACGGCGGGGTGCGCGGCCAGGTTGCCGGCGAGCGTTTTTCGGTGATCTACATCGATGGAGATCACAGTTACGACACGGTTGTCCTGGATATCCGGAACTTCTCCGGGCTGATCGTTCCGGGCGGTTTGCTGGTCATGGATGACGCATCCTGTGATCTTCCCGGAACAAAGTTCTGGAAGGGCCACCAGGGAGTTTCAGAAGCCTGCCGGACGATTGAAAGCTTTGGTTTTAAAAATATACTCAACGTAGGTCACAACCGTATTTATCAAAAGGACAAATGAGCCGGACAAGGGTACGGGTTTATTTGTTTACCTACAGGCGAAACGGGACGCTCGTCAGGAGCATTGAAAGCCTGCGGCGGCAGACCTTCGGCGGATGGGTTTGTGAGATCCACAATGACGAACCTACCAATATCTTTCCGGCTGACCATATTGCGTCACTGGGCGACGCAAGGTTCACGGTGGTCAACCATCCGGCGAACCTCGGGCCGACAAAAACCTTTAACATGGCATTTGGTGGTTGTCCCGAGGAATTTATATCGATCCTCGAAGATGACAACTGGTGGGAACCTGATTTCCTGTCAACCATGCTGGGGGCAATGGATGAACACCCTGAGGTCCAGGTGGCGTGGGCAAACCTGCGTATCTGGCGGGAAAGCGCCGGCGACCAGTGGACCGATACCGGTCAGACCGTGTGGCCCGCCGGGGATCAGGCAAAGCTGCTTCATTTTCCGCAATACCGCCAGGCCTACACGGCGCTGCATTCGAACGGCGCCATGCTGGTACGGAACAGTGACCTTGCGCAGTTAAGAACACCCGAAGCTATTTTATTTGATTTTGCTGAAACGATCCGGGAACGTGCATACCGGCATCCTTTATTGTTGGTTTCCCTGCCCCTGGCGAATTTTGCACAGACGGTCAGCACAGGAAGATCCGCGTCTTTTAAATATCGTCAGGAGCATTGTCTGCTGCTGATTGACAGTTTCCTTCAATGTGTACCCATATCTGCCGCCGGAGCGGAAAAGTTATGGACCGAGGTCAGGGGAAACGGTTACCGGTCCTACCTGATGCTGATGTACACCGGTCTTTGCTGCCGCTCCAGCAGGAAACTGCTCGGCAAAGCCACCGCCCTGGAATGGTTTAATTTCATTCTTTATAATATCAGGCACCCTTCGGTGCTGTCGGGCTGCCTGCGTGCAAAGACGGTCTACGCAGAATTATGGCATTACCTTTTAGAGAACACCAAAGCAAGGGTACGTGAACAGGAACAAAGATCGTGAGCGGTTGAAGATCGCTATAACGGCCGACGCAGAGCTGCCGGTACCACCTGCCCTTTACGGCGGGATCGAACGCATTATAGACATGCTCGTCTCGGGCCTGATGACGCTTGGGCACGAGGTGACCCTGTTTGCCCACCGCGACTCCAATGTGCGCTGCCGGCTGGTACCCTATGGCGCCGAAGGCAACAAGGCCGCCGACGTCGTCAGGAACACCTGGGCGGTGAGCAAGACGATCTTCGGCGGAGGGTTTGACGTGTTACACAGTTTCGGGCGGCTGGCTTATCTTTCCCCGCTGCTGCCGCTCCGGTTGCCCAAACTGATGAGTTATCAACGAGAACCGACCATCCGGCAAATCAAAAGGGCGGCCGGTCTTTCGGCACACGGGAGTCTGCGGTTCACGGGCTGCAGCGATTATATTACCGGCCAAATAAAGCCCTACGCCACGGCTGAAACCGTTTACAATTGCATCGACCCGGCGCGGTATGACCTGGGCATGCCTGCCGCCGGCGATGCCCCGCTGGTGTTCCTTGGAAGAATTGAGCCGATTAAAGGCGCGCATACCGCGATAACAATTGCGCAGAAGACGGGCAGGAAACTGGTCATAGCAGGTAATGTTCCTGCGCAGGAACAGGACTATTTCAACACCCGTATCCGTCCTTTTCTGAATGAACAGGTGACCTATACGGGACCCGTCGACGACCGGCAAAAAAACGAGCTCCTGAAACGCGGACTGGCGCTGCTGATGCCTATCCAGTGGAACGAGCCCTTTGGAATCGTCATGATCGAGGCAATGGCCTGCGGAACGCCGGTCATCGGGTTCGATCGCGGCGCGGTTCGCGAAGTCGTTCAGCACGGCGTTACCGGCTATTACGGTAATACCATGGAGGAGCTAACCGAATGGGTGGGGCAGGTTCATTCGCTGGACCGGAAACTTATCCGGGATATTACCGAAGCGCATTTTTCAGCCGGGGTGATCGTGCGGCAATACGAGGATCTTTATTACCGGATGACCCGCAAAAAATGAGATCAGTCGTCGCCAGCCCAACTATTGCTCCACATGTCAGGCAAACCGTGACAGCCTATCAGGAGGCGGGCTTCCTCGAAACATTTTATACCAGTTTTTTTACCCATCCGGATTACCGGCTTGCGGCTGCCCTCAGCAGGGTGCCGCAATTCGGGCATGAAATCCGGAAACGTGCATTTCACGAGTTACCTATTGAAAAAATTGCGGCACGGCCATGGCCGGAACTTTTCCGGAGCCTTTCAGCCAGGACACTCGGTCCGCGAACAACCGACCGGTTATGGGAATGGTCTGAACTCGGATTCGATCAGTGGGTCGCCCGGAACCTTTCGGTGCGGGCGGACGTCGTCCATACCTACGAACATGCCGCTCTGGCGACACTGACCGCTGCTAAAAAGATGCATATTTTCAGCATATACGAGCAGCCAAGCCAGCACCATACCTGTTTTTCCCAGATCGCAAGGAAACAAATGGTGTTATACCCGGAGCTGCGGAACGCAACGGATGACCTTCAGGTCAATACGCACGCCGCCCGAAGGAATCGCAGGCGCGACGCCGAGCTGAGCATGGCGTCAGTCGTCCTTTGCAATTCCCTTTTTACAAAAAATACGCTTATCGCAGCGGGCGTGGAAGCGAAAAAGATTGCCGTCATTCCGCTTGCTTTTCCGGAAGTAAGCGCAATGGAGAAGATCACGCCAGCGACAGGGCCGCTGAAATTCCTGTATGCCGGGAATCAATCCATGAGAAAGGGCGTGCATATCCTTTACCAGGCCTGGCGCAGATGCAACTTCAGCGAAAGTCAGGCGAGCTTATGGCTCATTGGCAACATGTCGCTTCCCTTATCGTTGAGAAACGGGTTGCCGGGTGACGTCCTGATCCGCGAGCATATCGCCCACAACGAACTCATGCAGTTGTATAGCCAGGCGGACGTGCTGGTTTTCCCTACGCTGGCGGACGGATTCGGGATGGTCGTTACGGAAGCCATGTCACAGGGACTGCCGGTGATCGCTTCAACGAACAGTTGCGGTCCTGATATCATCGAGCCATTTTACGATGGCTGGCTGGTGCCCCCCGGAGAAGTGGACGCGCTGGCGGAGCACCTGCGCTGGTGCGTCGGCCACCGGGACGAAGTGGCAGCCTGCGGCAGGGCGGCGAAAAAAAAAGCAGGCAGCTACCAATGGCCGGAGTACCGTCAAAATCTGATGAAGCTTGTGACAAAAGAATGGACCCAGTTCCGGTAAAGAAAGTTTGCCTGGTCACCCCCGGGCATATTGCTTCGGACCCGCGCCTGGTCAAGGAAGCGACTGCTCTTTCGGCGGCTGGCTACCAGGTGTATTTGGTTTTCACGCAGCACGTAGAAGAGCTTGTTGCCTATGATCGCCGGATCCTGCAGGAGCATCCCGAATGGCATGCGGTTTTTCTGTACTGGGCGGGCAATTCCTGGCGCTCAAAATTTCGCCGGGTCTGTTCCAGGTTTCGGCAGCGACTGTCGCGTGATCCTGCCAGTACGTTGAACCGGCATTTTTCCTGGCAATTGAGAGCTGCGGTCGCCTGCCGCGCAGACCTGTACATCGGGCACAATCCCGGTGCACTGCCGGTGGTGGTACTCGCAGCGGTCAGAAATAGGGCGAAAAGCGGTTTTGATGCGGAAGACTTCCACCGGAATGAGATGACGGATGATCTTACACACCCGGATTACCGGCTGAAAGCAGCTGTCGAAGACGTTTATTTGCCTGAAACAAGTTATATAACGGCCTCGAGCGAACTGATCGCAGCGCGTTACGCGAAACTTTTCAGCCGGCCCGTGGTAACAATTTTGAATGTATTTCCAAAGATCGGTATAGCAAGGCCGGCTAAGGACAGCCAGGGACCGCTGCGCCTCTTCTGGTTCTCACAAACGATCGGTCCCGGCAGGGGTCTTGAAACAGTAATCAGCGCGATCATGGCCGCCGGCAGTGCCATGGAGTTGCATCTGCTTGGCAACCCAAGGCCGGGATATGATACGATCCTGAAAGAATTGGCAGATACCGGCGGCGGGGCCTGCCGTTTGGTCTTTCACGATACGGTTTACCCCGATGAGCTGTTCCGCATAGCAGCGGGTTTTGATATTGGTTTTGCCTGTGAGGAAACGGTTCCGCTGAACCGGGATATCTGCCTCACCAACAAACTGTTTACCTATCTGCAATGCGGGCTGGCTATTGCTGCCAGTCCGACTACCGCGCAGGTCGCATTTTTGAACAGTTATCCCCAGGTGGGCAAAGTATACCCTGACCGCGCGGAACTGAGCTCGATCCTTTTGGCATACGACCGCAACAGGCGCCTGCTTTCTGAAACACAAAAAGCGGCGTTTCAATTAGGACAAAGCGACCTGAACTGGGAAAATGAGAGCCGGCGATTTATCGGTTGTATCGGGGGGATTTTATGAATGAGCCGGCAGCAGATATTTCTTCCCGGCATATCCGCTGGTTTAAGGGGCTCGACAGCCTTCGGTTCATCCTTGCGCTTATTGTTGTACTTTCCCATTTTGATGATCCCCTGATACGTGTTTTCCGGCATTTTGATACTGCGGCCGGCCGGGTATGCGCGTTTCTGCTGGAAAATGCGTTCAATGGCACTGCTGCGGTTATTGCTTTTTTCATCATTTCCGGGTTTGTTATTCACTATCCCAATAAGAACGGCCTCGGCAGCCTCGGGAAGTTCTGGATGAGAAGGTTTGTGCGCATTTTGATCCCCCTGGTTGTCATCTTTCTTGCCGGCACCAGATTTGGGCACCCGGACAAAAAAGTCATCTGGAGCCTCGTCTGTGAATTGGTCTATTATGCGATCTATCCTTTTCTCCTGAAACTCAGGATCAAATGGCTATATCAATGCCTGGGTGCTTGTTTGCTCGCCGTCATTGCGATCGGAGCCGGGGCACAGCACGATATCCAGTCGCTGGTGCAGCAAAAAGACATCCATTACCATAGCTATTACTGGCAGTTAGGTATCGGGCTGACCTGGCTCGTCGGCCTGCCGGTGTGGTTACTTGGTGTTATGGTAGCAGAACATATAGACGAGCCGGCAAAGGTCAGTATGAAAGAGATCATGACCTGGCGTGCGGGGGTGTACGCAATAAGTTGTCTGCTGATCATTGCCCGTTCCTACTGGTTCGTCAGCTATATTTTGTCCATGACGGTATTTGCACCGCTCATCTGCCTGTGGCTAAAGGCGGAAATTATTTTTTACAGGGACCATCAGCCTGCCGGTTTCCTCGAAAAAATGGGTAAGTTTTCCTATTCACTTTATCTGTGTCACCCGCTTGCCTACGTTATTCTGCGTTACTGGCTCAAAAACAGTGTAGTGAATTACCCGGTCGTGATGACACTGACGATCGCTATAGCTTACATCTTTTATTTATTGGTTGAGAGACCTGCGCACGCGCTGGCGCTAAAAATCAGCCGCAACTGGTGAGAAATTGAAACGGGTACTGATCATATCTCCGTATTTTCCGCCGGTAAACGCGGCGGACATGCAGCGGGTCCGCATGAGCCTGCCATATTTCAATCATTTTGGCTGGGTTGCTGAAGTCGCAGCCGTCGAGCCCCGCTATACTGATATGGTAAAGGATGAATTGCTGCTGAAGAGCCTGCCGGCTGATGTTAAAGTTCACTGGGTAAGCGCCTGGAGTAAAAGATGGACGTCAAAGCTCGGGCTGGGCAGTATAGCCCTGCGTTCCCTTTGGTTTTATTATAAGGGGGTGAACCGTATTTTAAGAAATGGGCACTTCGACCTTGTCTATTTTTCCACTACCCAGTTCCCGGTATGTATATTGGGCGCTTGCTGGAAAAGGAGGTTTGATATACCTTATGTGATCGATCTGCAGGACCCCTGGCATTCCGGGTATTACCGGGATAAACCCCGTTCGCAACGGCCGCCAAAATACTGGTTTTCTTACCGCCTGAATAAGTTCCTGGAGCCTATAGCCATGCGCAAGACAGACGGGTTGATCGGCGTATCCGCCGATTACCTTCAGGATATCAGGGCGCGATATCCGCAGACCCGGCGAATTCCTTCGAGAACCATCACGTTTGGTTCCTTCGCGCCGGATCTTCACATCGCGCAACAAAATAAGGCTTTGTTCCCGCCCTTACTTGAAAATGGAATGGTGAACATCGTCTATGTGGGCCGGGGAGGCGAGGATATGCACACTGCCACCGTACCTTTATTTCAAGCATTGCGGACAGCATTAACCGCCGACCCGGAAAGGTATGGGAAGGTCCGCCTCCACTTTATCGGTACCAGTTATGCGCCGGAAGGAAAGGGCCGGCAGACCATATTCCCGCTGGCACAGCGTTTTGGGCTGGAAGATTACGTGACCGAGATCCCGGGCAGGGTAAGTTTTTATCATGCTTTGCTTACTTTGCAGGAAGCGGATGCCTTATTTATACCGGGCTCTGACGACGCTAAATATACTGCCTCGAAGATATATCCCTACGTTTTGGCGGGCAGGCCGCTACTGGCCATCTTTCACCCGGACAGTTCGGCGATTCCAATCCTGCGCGAATATGGTGTAAAGGACGTGTTGTCTTTTGACGAGGTGCGCACGGAAAGGGTCGGCGCTTTCCTGGCAGAGGTGTGTGGGGGAACCGCAAGCGCGCCGCGCTATCAGGCGGCCGTTATCAAGAAATATGCCGCAGAAAACATGACGCATGAGCAGTGCCTGCTCTTTGACCAGGTATTGGCTGAAAGGCGTGATCGATGAAACTTGCCATTATTACCACTCATCCGATACAATACTACGCACCGGTATTCCGGATGCTGCATGAACGTGGGAATATCAGCATCATGGTTTATTATACCTGGGGTGAAGCGGCCAGGACAAAATACGACCCTGGGTTCGGCAGTGTTATCGACTGGGATATACCGCTGCTGGAAGGGTACCCGTACACCTGGGTGAAGAATACTTCGGCTGATCCCGGGACGCACCACTTTCGCGGGATCATCAATCCCGGGCTGACCGGCCAGTTACAGCAATGGCAACCGGATGCCCTGCTGATTTTTGGCTGGGGCTGGCACGGACATTTGCGGTGCCTGCGGTTCTTTAAAGGCAGACTGCCTGTTTTTTTCCGTGGCGACTCGACGCTGCTGGATAGCCGGGGTGGCTTCAAAGAATTGGTCAGGACCCAGTTCCTCCGATGGGTGTACAGGCATATCGACCATGCGTTCTATACCGGTACGAATAACAAAGCCTACTATAAAAAATTTGGCCTGAGGGATGATCAACTGAGCTTTGCCCCTCATGCTGTGGATAATGACCGTTTCTCGGCCGACCACGCGGCTGAAGCGGCCGCCTTTCGCGGGCGACTACAGATTGACCCGGAGGACGTCCTGGTTCTATTTGCAGGAAAATTTGAGAAAAAGAAATCACCTGTCGAACTGCTGGAAGCTTTCCTGACTTTAAGGCGGCTGAATGTACACCTGTTGTTCGTCGGGAACGGTGCGCAGGAGGCCATCTTAAAAAGCCGGGCCAGCCATTCAGAAAAGGTTCATTTTATAGATTTCCAGAATCAAAGCCGCATGCCTGTAATACTCCAGGCCTGCGATCTTTTTTGCCTCCCTTCCGCCGGCCCGGGCGAAACATGGGGACTGGCTGTCAACGAGGCGATGGCCTGCGGGAAAGCCGTGCTGGTATCAGATAAGGTCGGTTGCGCGATTGACCTGGTAAAAAACGTGGAGAATGGCGCTATCTTTGAAAGCGGCAGGATGGGGGACCTGGCAGATTCTCTGGATCAACTCACGGGATCGAAGGACAGGCTGCAACATTTGGGTATGAATTCGCGGGCAATGATCCGGCCCTGGTCCTTTGCCGCTATCGTCCGCCGGATTGAAGACCAGGTCTCCGGCCTGCCAGGCTAAGGTTTTGAATTTAAATGCTGATTATTGCTGCATTATAATGAATAGATCATGAAAAGCGCTTCGTTCGAGAAATACCTGGTCTTGTATATTCCCTGGTTGCTTGCGATGCTCTTCAAGTCGGATCCGGAATTCTCGTACATGATTGCCTGGCTGGGCTCGTTCCTGATCTTCTACCTGTCGCTCAGCGGCTGGGTTAAGCCTCTCCCGGAAGATCGCCGCTGGGATGAGCAACTAATGAGGCCGATTCTTTTGGTACAGATTATTTTTGCGGGGTACATGTGCTGTACTTCTATATTTTACTTCCTCAATGTCCTGGGATACGAAGACTTTCACAAAACGACCGAATATTACCTGGTTGATTACAACAGGCTGGAACTGACCGCGCAGTGCCAGCGTTATTATTGTCTGGGTCATGCTGCGATGGTCACCGGAATCCTCGCCTTTATGCGTTACGATTTCAAACAGCAGTACAGGATCGAAAAAGACGTGCTGGCCAATATCCTGCTGGTAACGGCCCTGATCACGCTACCGGTCGCTTATCTTTTCCTCGAAGTACCCGGTCTGACACAATTTGCCAATCAGTTTGCTTCGCTGAGCTTCATCGCCGGGACGCTTGCGCTCGCTTTTGCTATCCCCGAAAAAAAGATCTGGAATACGATCCTTTGCCTGGTCTTATACTTTTCCAACTTTTACCAGGCCCTGCTCTCCGGTTACAAAGAACCGATCATCGTCAGTATCCTGGTGCTGGGAATCTTTCTTTATCCTTCTTATAAAAAGCTGGTGACCGTCATATTTGTGCCGCTGCTTATCCTGCTTTTTATTTTTCTGCCAACATATAACCGCATTTTCCGCCAGAACGCGTGGTCCGGGGATGTAGATGTCGATGAAGCATCGCAATTGGCCCTGGATGCGGCGCTTAACAAAGACTCGCCGCAATCAGCAGATGAGGGAAACTGGGATTTTCTGGCTTATCGTTTAAGCGAGATCGATATGTTTACCACGTTTGTTAAATCCACCCCGGCAAAAGTCGATTTCTACGGGTTTCAATTGCTAAAACAATCGGGGATGGCCATTGTACCCCGGGTATTCTGGCATGCCAAACCTAATACAGAGGACCTGATCATGGAGCGGGTTTTCGATGCCGATGTCGTCAACCGGGGCTCTCTCGTGTCGGCAAAGCCCGCATTTGTTGTCGATGCCTATCTTTCTTTCGGAGGCCCGGGCGTTTTTATTTCCCTGTTCCTGTATGGTGCGCTTGCACAGCTTATTTCGATAAAGGCAGAAAAACTATTTGGCGGCTATATTTTGGGCACTGCGCTAATATTCAGCGGCTTGTTCCAGATCATGTGGCGGGGTCTGAGCTTCGAGTTTTTGATCAATACGGTCTTCTGGTCTTATATCAGCATGTTGCTTATCCATAGGATCTTGCTGGCGACCCATATCTTAAAAAGGATTTGAAACTTTTACAGGTAAACGCATCTTACAAACCCGCTTATATTTATGGCGGCCCCACCATGTCGGTATCCAAATTAAGCGAAGAACTGGTACTTGCCGGAGCAGAGGTAGAAGTTTTCACGACTACCGCCAACGGTCCCGGTGAACTCGACGTGGGGGCGGGGCAGCCGATCAATATCGACGGGGTTACCGTAACCTATTTTAAACGCGTGACAAAAGATCACAGCCACTTTTCACCCGCGCTGCTAAAACATCTGTGGCGTAGCGTTAAAAGCTTCGATGTGGTACATATCCATGCCTGGTGGAACCTGGTATCAGTACTGTCGTGCTGGATAGCCATCAGGCGCGGTGTACCTGTTGTGGTTTCACCAAGGGGCACTTTGAGCGCTTACTCCTTCACCAATAAAAATAACTTACCGAAAAGTTTGATGCACAGTCTTATCGGGAAACGCCTGTTAAAAAAAATCGGCATTCATGTAACTTCTGACCACGAAAAGCAGGCTATTGAACTTTTGGTCAAACCCCGTAAAATATTCAATATCCCCAACTTTATCAGGCTCCCCGGCTGTATGCCCTTACAACCGGTCCATGATGAGGGAATCCTCAGGCTAATCTTTTTTTCAAGGATCGAAGAAAAAAAAGGCCTGGAGATCCTGTTCAACGCGCTGACCAGGGTCAATGTATCATACAAACTGACAATTGCCGGCGAGGGTGAGCCGGCTTACGTTAAAAAGCTTAAACTCCTGGCGGAGAAAGCGGGCATTGCGAAGAACGTTATTTGGGCGGGGTTCCTGCAGGACGATAAATTTGAGATCCTGCAACAGCATGACCTGATGGTGCTTCCCTCTTTTGATGAAAACTTCGGGAACGCCGTGATAGAAAGCCTGGGTGTCGGCACGGCAGTGCTTATCAGTAAGCATGTCGGGCTTTCGAATTACGTCGAAACCAACCGGCTGGGCTGGGTCTGCGAACATAACCCCGACTCTTTTGGCAGGCAGATCAATGCCATAGCCCGCGATCGGGACCAATTAGCACGTATACGGCAGGACGGGCCTTTGGGGGTGGTAAAAGATTTTAGCAACGCACGCTTAAGAAAAGAATATTACGAAATGTATCTTGAAATCATCACCAATGACGGATTATAAGGACTACGGTTTTACCACCGGCAACCCGGCGCATACGTTCGGCTATTTGCAGGAGCCGTTGATGGCATTGCTGGATAAGCAGAAAAATCAAAGCATACTCGACCTGGGCTGCGGCAACGGGTACCTGGCTACTTATTTACTAAAGCAGGGGTATAACGCCTACGGCACCGATGCATCGGCCGAAGGTATAGCGATAGCTAAAAAGGGATACCCTGACCGCTTCTTTTTGCAGGATCTGTCTACAGGCAAATTACCAGCGGAACTACAGGCGATCAAATTTGATACCGTCATTTCCACCGAGGTCATTGAGCATATGTACGACCCGGCGGGTTTTATTGATTTTTGTAAAATGTGCCTCCCTGAAGGCGGTGAATTAATTATTTCGACCCCCTATCATGGCTATTTGAAGAACCTGTCACTTGCACTGTTCAATCATTGGGACAAGCACCTGGGCCCCGACTGGCATGGCGGGCACATCAAATTCTGGTCGAGGAAAACATTGGGTAAACTACTTAACGATAAAGGATTCGAAGTAACTGATTTTAAGGGTTGCGGGCGTATGCCGTATTTTTGGAAATCCATGATCATCAAAGCCAAACTCAATTGAGCAGCCGGTTCTCTTTTATCATCCTGACGTATAACGAAGAGTTGCACCTGCCACGATTGCTGGAATCGGTCAAGGGTCTGGATGCACCGGTTTTTATACTCGATTCGGGAAGCACAGATAAAACCATAGAGATAGGCGAACAATACCACGCACAATTTTTGCAGCATGCTTTTGAAAATCATCCTAAACAATGGGATTTCGCCCTCAAAAATTTTCCGGTTACAACGCCATGGGTGATCTGCCTGGATGCGGACCAGATCGTGACGCCGGAACTGAAGACACGATTACGGGATTTTAAGGATGAAGATCATAAGGACATTGATGGCATCTATTTCAACCGGAAGAACTTCTTCAAGGGCCGATGGATAAAGCACGGAGGGTATTATCCCTTTTACCTGCTGAAGATGTTCCGGTTCGGTGTGGGCTACTCAGATACCAACGAAAACATGGATCACCGGCTCGTTGTTCCGGGGAAAACGGAGGTTTGGAAGGATGGCATCATCCTGGAAGAAAACCTGAAAGAGAACAGTATTCGCTTTTGGATAGATAAGCACAACAGCTACAGCGACCTGGTTGCGCAGGAAGAAGTGGAGCGTATGAAACTGGCCCGCTCGCAAACCGTGCAGCCCCGGTTTTGGGGTTCGCCGGACGAACGCACTGCCTGGCGCAAGCAATTGTGGTGGCGGCTGCCGCGCTATGTGCGCCCGATGCTTTACTTTACCCAGCGCATCATTTTTCAACTGGGTTTTCTTGACGGCCGGACGGGTATCATTTTCCACTTTTTGCAGGGGTTTTGGTTCCGGCTTATTGTGGACGTCAAGATAGACGAGTTGTTAAAACAGGAAAAGGATGGCAAAGCGAGTATTTGAAAAAGGTTCGCCGCTGCGATTTGTAGTGACGTTTTTAACACTGTTCCTGCTATTTTACTACTTCAACATCTTCTTTTTCGGTATCACGTCGCCCGGCAATCATTATAGCGACTTCCTGGCCCGGCACCTCAATTATATCCAGGCCTTACGCACTTTCCTGCTGGCATCCACCAAAACTGTACTTTCGTGGTTCGGCTTCACATCGATCTATAATAACACCGAAATACTGGTAATGGGCAAGGGGCGCCTTATCCTGATCTATTCCTGTTTAGGCCTGGGCCTGATGAGCTTTTTCAGCGCTTTCGTCATCGCTTATCCCCAAAAATTAAAATCGAAACTGCTGTTTCTTATTTGCGGGATAGCGGTTATCCAGGTGCTGAATATCCTGCGTTTTGTGTTGCTGGCCGCTTTCTGGAAGCAAAGGCAGGGGCTAATTTTGGATCATCACGCTATTTTTAACATCATTATTTATGTAATTATCGGCTTAAGTCTTTACATTTGGGTGAAGTCCGCCGAAAGAACATCCGCAGGCCATGCAGAAAACTGATCTTTCAGCCTATAATAATCACCCCTATAACCCCGGGGGAAATGCCGTGAAAAGGGTGCTTTGGTATTACACCAATATCCTTTTTTTCAAAAGTGCGCTGTTCCCGTTTTATGGTTTTAAAGTTGCGCTTTTGCGGGCCTTTGGTGCAAAGATCGGCAGGAAAGTTGAAATCAAGCCCTGCGTCAATATCAAATACCCCTGGAATTTGACGATCGGCGACGAGGTGTGGATAGGAGAAAATGTGTGGCTGGACAGCCTGGTGATGATCATTATCGGTTCGAACGTTTGTATATCACAGGGCGCCACGCTGCTAACCGGCAGTCATAACTATAAAAAAAGCAGCTTCGACCTCCTGACAAGAGGTATCACACTCGAAGATGGTACGTGGATCGGGGCCGGAGCTATTGTTAACCTGGACGTAACGGCACATTCACATGCCGTGCTTACCAGCGGCTCGGTTGCCACCGGTGACCTTGAGGCTTATGGGGTTTACCAGGGTAACCCTGCAGTTAAGATACGCGAACGAATAATAATATGATAACTGCCTACCAGAATCTGCCAAAAGCTATCATGGCCTTTTTATACCTGGCCGTAATAGTATTGGGTATAATGATATTCATTGCCCCTCCGTCCATCTTTCCCGACCCGGCCAATGGGTTCCGGGTAATGCGCTCCATGCAGTTAGGCGGCGGCTTTAACCGGCTCATAACACCCGATGCTGATAACCTGACCAAAAACACTTCGGAATTTTTAACGTGGTGGTCGCCGGGGCAATACCTTGTTCCCTATACCTTCAAACTGTTAATTGGCGTTAACACCGGCCAGGCTTCGGCGCTAACCATTACGCTGTGCCAGTTGCTCGGGCTCGGAGGCTTTTATGCGTTCTTCAAAAAGATCGGTTTTAGTCCGCTTATCTCCTCGCTGAGTTTATTGTTCATCGCCTGCCAGCAGTTTTTCGTGGTGCCCTATGTATTCTATAATGGCGGCGAAATATTGCTGTTCGCGTTTTTGGGCTGGTTCCTGTATGGCTGCACGGCAATAAATACGGTTGGCTGGCAATTGACCCTGTTCGTGCTGCTAGCGGGATGGATAGGATTTTTCTGCAAGTCATCCGTAGTTTGGATGTACGCCGCGGGTTTGCTGTTCCTTTGGATGCGGCTGTCGTCCCTGCGTCCATCGGCCGAATGGATCAGGAACGCTGTATGGATAGGTTTGCCGGCAATTGTTTCGATGGTTTCTATCTGGCTGTTTTTCCTTTCCAAAGGGCAAAACCCGGCATCGGTTTCGGCCGGGGTCAAACTGAGCCTGAAGGCAATTTTCTTTCCGCTGGCATCGCCCATCCTGTCGGGATTTTCTGTTGATGATCTTTCACATGGTTTGATCTATCATACGGGAAAAGCTATATTTTCGAATACGGAGGCCATCATCCTGCTGGCCCTGCTTGCGTTTTTGAGTTTGTGGCTGATACAGGGCGTTGTCCGGGCGGTTCCCGATAAAAACTACAAGCTGCTTGTGCGCGTGTTCTATATCGCATCCGTTATATTCTTTTGTATTGCCTACCTCAGGCAAATGACCATATCTTACGAGGCAAGGCATTTCCGCATCATCGGGCTTATCGTCGTTCCCGGTGTATTGTACCTGTTGAGTAAAGTTAAATTGCCCGTTTATCGTGTCGCTTTTGGTTTGATATGGGCGGGTATTGCGGTTTCGAGCGTGATCTATATAGTTAAAGGGTACAGCTTTAACGGTACCAAAAGCGCCCGCGGCTTTTCTGGCATTGCACAACAGGCTATAGACCAGAAGGCGCTGAATGAAGTGATAGCACTGGACAAAAAAAACAGGGACGCTATTTTTGTTTTTGTGAACGAAAGCCTCGGCCTCGAGATCAGGCATAACCGGGTGGTTACGCTGAACCCTATCGGCGACGACCTGCGTATTGATTATGATGATTACGAGCAGGGGGGCCACGCCGGGCCGCTATACATCATCCTGCCCGAAAGCTATGCGGGGCCGAAGGAAAAATTCATTCTAAAGTCCTTCCCCGATTATAAAGGCTGGTACGGAAGCATGCTGAGCGATAATTATGTGATGTATGAGGCCAAGTGACGCGGAGCCTTAATGGATAAATTCTGCGAAGCAACCTCTCAACTCACCCATCTTTCGGCCGAAACAAGGCAAGCGCTTGCTTCCATCGCGAAAAAGCTGGAGTTGCCAAAGGGGCACATCCTGGTAAAAGAAAATAGCGTTTGCAATAACCTTTATTTCGTGGAAGAAGGTTTAACCCGGACCTACTATTTCAAAGACGGCAAGGATGTTACCGACTGGATAAGTCCTGAAAACACTTTTGCCGTTTCCATACTCAGCTTTATCAGCCGTAAACCCGACAGTTGGATCATCGAACTTTTAGAACCTTCTGTACTCTATTCGTTCCCCCACGACAAACTGGAGCAACTTTACTCCAAATTCCACGAGGTTGAAAAGCTGGGCCGGCTGCTTGTCAGTTCGGGCCTGGTGCAATTGCAACAGAAATTTGACGATATGCATTTCACCACAGCTGCGCAGCGTTACCAAACGCTGATGGAAACAAATCCCTCCTTTCTTCTCCGCGTACCGCTTGGCATTATTGCGTCATACCTCGGTATGACGCAGGAAACCCTCAGCCGCATCCGTTCGCAGGTTTGATTTTCTAGCGGTGTGAAAAGATGGGTCATCCGGATCAAAGTTATTTCAATATGCTGTATGCGCCGGGTTATCCGGGTACATGTTCTTACCTGAGCAACGGGAGCCATAAAGGGCACGGGATTGCCAACAGGGGAAGGTCGTTAACCTGGCTCGTGGTTTAATGCCCCACAGGTGCCTTTTATTTTTGAAAGCAAAAAATAGCAGCGGGGATTATCAAGGCTGGAAGGCCTTTAGCCTAATTTATAATTTAATTCAACCCGCTGCATTTTTTTAAGCAGAAAAACAGCGCCGGGGATTATCAACAGGGGAAGGTCTTTAACCTGGCTCGTAATTTAATTCGCCCCGCCGCTTTTTATTTTTGAAAGCAAAAAATAGCAGCGGGGATTATCAACAAGGGAAGGTCTTTAACCTGGCTCATAGTTTAATTCCACCCGCTGCTTATTTTTAAATAAAGAAAAACAGCAGCGGGGATTATCAACAGGGGAAGGTCTTTAACCTTGCTCATAGTATAATTCCACCCGCTACCGATCTCCAAATGATCCTAAATCGGTCGCTTTTTTCCCTGCGTTTAAAATGTCGCCCCTGCTGTAATAAACAATATTGGCAAGACGAGTAAGTGTTTGTTCGGTTTTGCCTGCCAGGATGTGCCATATAGTTTTCTTTTTCCGCCCGTCAATTATTCCACACCGGGAATGTTCTCCTTTGGGCGTTGATGCAGAAGAAACAGTAGCGGTCTGCTAATGCCAATGAATTCATCTTAAGTTTATAACCAGTCCAACTTTTGCCCGTTTTAAAAAGACAGCAGCTGACTACCAAACGCGTAAGTCCAACCTTCAATTAATTATCAATCCCGCTACTGTTTATGTTTTGAGTCACGATCGTCCGCTAATGCAATGCAAATCTGCGAATGGAAACTTGGAAATTTTTCAAGCGTAAACTTGTACTGCTATTCATGGTGCTGAAAAACAGCAGTAGATTACCAAACACGATGAGTCCGACTCAGTTTAATTTTTAATCCTCCTGCTGTTTATATCATGGGTTAATACGTCCTATCGGCCGTTAAGGCGGTGCCAGGCAGATGGAGCATGATTTGTGTTCGATAGCTGATAATTGCTCAGGCTGTCCTCCTTTCATACAACCGGTTCTGCCGCACACAGGCGTACACCCGCAGGATCAGTTTTGACCGGAGTGCGTTGATAACCGCTCTTTTTGGCTTTCCTTCACCCTCGGTCTTGCGTTCATAGTATTGTTTTAACTGCTGGTCGGCCTTCCTGCAGTTCAACGCACAAATGTGCAGCAGGGCCTTCATACGTTTGTTTGCATACTTCGAAATGCGGGCTTTGCCGGTGTAAGTCCCGGATTCATTTTTGAACGGGGCGACGCCCGCATAGCAGGCAAATTTCTTTGGACACGTAATATTGCGGAATTCGTTGGTGCTGATCAGCATCTGTATAGCGGTTATGCGCCCGACACCCGGGACGGATTCTATGATTGCCCGCAGCCTTTTGAGTTCCGCATCGGCGTCGAGCAGCCGGTCAATCGCTGTTTCCATTCCCTCCAGGTCTGCTTTCATGGCAGTCATCGTGCGCCGGCACAACTGCTCATTCTGACGATGGAGCCCTTTTTTTATAAAAATGCGCTGATCGGCAACGGGTTTGTTCATCGCCAGGATATTGGAAAGCAGGCGGTTCCTGAGCGAGAACAGGGCGGCAAGTTCGGCGATGACCGGGCGGCGGGCGCTCTGTAAGCGTAAGTCCCCCTGGTTTTTCCTGCAGTATTGTGCGATCCGGATCGCATCGGTCTTATCATCTTTGCCGCGCATCAGCCCCATCGACCGCTTAATGTGCAGCGGGTTTTCGATGACCAGGTCCGCTTTCGACTTTCGCAGCACTTCACTGAGGTGGTTGCCGTATATGCCCGTAGATTCCATGCAGAACAAGGCCCGGGTTAAGGTGAAGCCGCTGATCTGTTTTAACTGCTGCAGAAATTCCAGGATGGCTTCCGGGGTATTTATATGTGTTTCATGAAAAAGCAACCGGCTTTGGTTCAGCACCGCATAGTCCAATTTTCCTTTGGAAACGTCGACACCCACGAAGTGGGTATATTTTTTCCCCCGTTTTTTAATTGGCACCGGGAGGCCTGTGTCATGCTCCATTATTATTAATTGTATCTATTAAAGATACAAATGTATCTATATTAGATACAAAAACAAATTTTGCGGGGGATTTTTTTTTTGTGATGTAACTTGAGTGGAATTTTCAATACAACCGCCGGCTGCATGACCAATATAGGGCTATACCTGAAGAAAAGATCTGTGAATCTGTCGGACGTGTCGCGGAAGACGGGTTTGGGTCGGTCCAGGCTAAGCAAACTGTCCATTAATCCGAATACCAGGGTGACAGCGGAGGAACTTTATAAGATCGCTCTGGCAATTCAGGAAGACCCCGGGGAGATGTTCAGGGAGCTGTTTGCCGGGCTCAGCCTGGTAAACTTTCAGGATAACGATGTTTAGTGCTGATTTCAATTGGTTAGGATAATTTATCTGGCGGGTGAAACGGCGGATGTTGCTTAACTAAGCTAAGGACTCTGGTCTGAAGTAAACCCTTCTTTAAACGATGACCTGAAAATGGATCTCAACCCGATATGGCTTACACTCGAACTGGCTGCTATCACCACTTTGGTGTTACTGATCATCGGGCTGCCCTTAGCTTACTGGTTATCTAAAAGACGTTCGATATTCAAGATCGTCATTGAGGCTATTATCACGATGCCGCTGGTGCTGCCGCCATCGGTGCTGGGGTTTTACCTGCTGCTGGCCTTTAGCCCGCAGCACGGCATTGGCAAGTGGCTGCATAACACGTTCGATCTGCAGCTGGTGTTTTCCTTCCAGGGTTTGGTGCTGGCCTCTGCCATTTACAGCCTGCCGTTTATGATCGGTCCCATCAAATCAGCTTTGCAACAACTGCCGGTTTCGCTGTCCGAGGCTTCCTGTACCCTGGGCAAAACGGAGTGGCAAACTTTTGTTCATGTTTTACTGCCCAACATCCGTGCTTCGGTATGGACGGCTGCCATCCTTACCTTTGCCCATACCCTGGGCGAATTTGGCGTAGTGCTGATGATAGGCGGTAATATACCGGGGGTTACCAGGGTGGCATCTATAGCCGTTTATGATTCGGTGGAGAACATGGATTATCACTCGGCAAATATTTATTCGCTCATCCTTTTTAGCATCACGTTTGCGATGGTAATAGCCGTTTTTGTTTTCAATAAATATAAAGCCAATAGCCCGCTGGAATGATCCGCGCTGTCGGTTCCCGGAGCAAGTGCATTGATGAAAGATTAATAGGTTTGCAATCCGATCTGCAGATGGTTTGCTTTGTTCGGCGACCACGGCCGCCGCAGCCGTTCAGCTGGTTGCGATGCGGCCAGGGCAGGTTCATCGCCGCTTTGCGCGCTCCGCGCACGCCGCGGCGGTTCACCCGCCTAGGCCGCCGAAGCAACCGCCATGCTTTAGGCTGCGCTTCGCCGGCGCGGGCGCTAAAGCGACCCCGCACCGGCCAAAATCAGGGCAGTTGCTTGGTTATTTGGTTCAGAAGGTTTCCTCGGGGCGCTCAACGATATAAACGGTTTCACTTTTGGAAATGTGGTAGCCCATGTCGAAGCAATAGCGTTCGATATCCCCATCCGGCGTCATGATCTCGCTGGTGAAAAATTTGAGGTTAAAACCGCGCCCGATCAGGTCGCGCAGCGGCAGCTCATCGCCAAAGTACCGGTTATGGTAATAAAGGATGGTCCGGTTTTTCAGCAAGACCTGGTAAATGCGCCGTGTATCCCGGGTCTCGTTTTCCAGGTAGGCGGGTTCCGCTGCCGGTTTCTTCTTCGGCTTGCGGTTGTTATAGGCGGTGCGGCAAAGATCGTTGCAAAACTTGCGGTCGCGGCGTCCCGGCCCGAGCGGCATACCGCATTCCGCGCAGGTGTTTTCAGGGTTCTTTGGCAATTGTTCGCCCATAGCGTTGAGGTATCGGCTGTGACTTAAACGGATATAAACGTTTAAATAACAGCGTTTGCTATATTTTGATTTCCGGGTAGGGGAATTTTGTGCTTTATATTCAAACACTTGGTCATGGAAACAGCACGCAAAACTGAATACCCCAATCTGCTGAGCGAAAGCTTCGGGCACGGGAAGAAACACTATTTTATTGATGTCAAGAAGGCGTTGAACGATACGCATTTCATCCTGTTCACTTCCAGCGAGGAATACGCGGAAAAACAATATCACCGGCAAACCATCCAGTTGTGGGAAGAAGACCTGGCCTTTTTCGTGGAGGCGCTTTCCATGGTATTGGCGGAGATTATCTGCGGCGACGGGCCGCGGCCTTTTACCCGTCCGGAATTGAAAGTGGTCGAAGACCCTAAAGGAATGCAGGCCATACCGGCGGAGGACCGTCCGCGGGAAAAACTGCATGCTTTCGGCGCGGCGTCCTTGTCAAATGCTGAACTGCTGGCGATCCTGTTCTGCACGGGCAGTTCGGAATTGTCGGTGCTGGACCTTTGCCAAAAGATCATGCGCTCGGTGAAGGATGATGCTTCGCGCCTGTTGACGCGGACGACCGGGGACCTGTGCCGGTTCCGGGGCGTGGGTACGGCGAAAGCGGCAACGCTGCTGGCCGCGCTGGAACTGGGTCGGCGGGCTTTCCTTTCCCAAACCACCTGAAGTTTTTAAGGCAAAGGTAGCGCGGCCCTATCCTGCCCGTCAAGGGTATATGAACCGCGGCTCCGCCGCGGCCCTTGACGGACAAGCGAACCGCGAAGTGGGGCCCTTAAAACACTTCAGGTTATGGAAAAGTTCGAATTAACCCTTCAATCCCAGCCCGCCATCGACGCATATATCGCCGATTCTCATTTGATGCCCGATGAAAAAGCTATTCTGGCGGAAATAACAGATGTGATCGCTGCCGGCGACGCAAAGCAATTAAACTGGTTTGCCGGTTTTGGCGACAGCTTCCGGGCCATATTGATGAATGTAAACCATTACCGCAAAGGCCTTGAGTTCGGATTTACAGCAATCGCCTTTACCGGGTACGGCTGGTTCGCAGCGCCGCAGTTCCTGGACTTTGAACTCATCAGATTCGAGCGGAGCGAGATCAGGATCGGGCGCGGCCCAAACGGCCTTTGGGCCTATGCGAAATTTTCAGATTACGGCTGTGCGGGTGGCGGCGGGCCGCTTTGTGTGTTCTGCAAGAAATACCCGAGCCGGGAGGCGGTACTGGATGCCGCGCTGTCAGAACTAAAAGCGGATTTTACGAAATATTTGAATCATTCGGATACAACCAATTATAAACAGGACGTAGTACAGAAAACATTGAAAGCGATTGCTGCCTACCAGGTGGGCCGGGTACAGTTAAACCTGTTCTGACAGGCTTTTTTGATAGCATTGCATAAAGCCGCCGGCGAGTGCCTCACCGACATCCGCTTCAACTGAAATAATTACCGTATCGATAGCATGAACAGGCCGGCGGTCAGCCGGCCTGTGGCATTATTTCTGGAGCGCCTTTAGCTTATCCTGCAATTGTTTCAACCCGGCTTTTTCCAGGCATTCATCACTGAATTTTTTAAGTGCGCCAATATCTTCGGCTGGCACTATTCCCACCAGATCGTCGCCGACGGTAGCACCTTCCTTCAAACTTCGCTCGATCACACCGCTTAAAAGCAGCACGGTCTTCCGGCTGATCTTCTGGTCGATCTTTACGGCTTCATTCATACCCGGACTACATAACAAGGTTTCGTAGACCGTTCCCAATACATCTTTTCCCATGGTCGAAAATTTTATGTGATCAATGTCACAAAGGTAGTTGCGCTGATTTAAACGATCCTCATTAAAATATGGGGAGGATAGGTGAATGTGATTTAGGCCCTCTACTTTTGGTTTTAATTAATGAGATGGATATAGGTGCTGAATATTTTTCGCTAAGTAAGCTCCGGGAAATAGATCTGACCTGTTTCCTGGAACTGGAAGGATTTGACCCGGTGGCGCGCAGGAAGCAGGATACGGACTGGTGGTATTTGTCGCCGCTGCGCGAGGAGAAAACGGCGAGCTTTCATGTGGACCGCTTAACGAACGAATGGTATGATTTCGGGCTGGGCGCGGGCGGCAACCCGCTGGATTTTTTCCTGCGGTATTATGGCTGCGATATTCCGGGATTGCCGGAAATTTTGGGCCGCCGTTATTCCATGCATGCGCTGCAGGCTTTTGAGCCGGAACGGTTCGCCGCTGAGCTGCGCAACGAGAGCCGTTTGGCGGTGAAAAATGTACGGCCGCTGTACGCTTATCCGCTTAAAAATTACCTTCATGAAAGATCGATACCGATATCGGTGGCGGATGCTTTCTGCAAGGAAGTTTCCTACGAGGTGGCCGGGCGTTCCTGCTATGGTATCGGCTTTCAGAATGATGCCGGGGGCTGGGAGATCCGCAACAAAAATTTCAAGCGGAGTTCATCGCCGAAAGATATTACCTGCCTGGTTCATGGCGCGGCTGCGGCGCATGTTTTCGAGGGCTTTATGGACTTTCTTTCCTGGCGCACGTTGCACCCTTATACCGACCCTTGTTCGGCGGATGTGCTGGTGTTGAACGGGGCGGGTTTGTTTGAACGGGCGCTGCCTTTTCTGGAGCGGCACGAGCGGGTCCATTTATGGCTCGACCGGGATGTGACGGGATTGGCTTATCGGGATTATGCTTTGTCGCTGGGTTCCCGTTACGTGGATGAAAGCGGACTATATGAGCGGTTCAAGGATTTGAACGAATGGTTACAGCATAAGGGCGAAACGCCGAAAGTCAGGCAAAAAGTCGGTTTGCACGTTTAGGCGTTTTGCTGGTTTGTTGTCTTTTGTGATTTTTCCCTCACCGGGAGACGTTTGAGCACGCCAATTTGCGTGCGGCCAGATGTACAGTTGTTTAACAACAACTGACCTGGGCGCCCTATCCTCGGAACTCGGGGGCCGGTTGAAGACCTGTATTTGATGGCTGTATTTGGTGTTCGGAATAATGATGGAGATGTAGTGATGGAAGCGAATGAGACTGCTAAAGGAAAAGGGCGCACGCGGATCATCGGGCTGCGGCTGACATCCGATGAATACGGGGAGCTGGAAAAAAGCTGGAAGAACAGCACGGTGAAAAAGCTCTCGGAGTTCGTGCGGGGGGCATTGTTTGGCAGGAAGATCACGGTCTATTCGCGGAACAAATCTTTGGATGAACTGGTCGCTGAACTGGTACTGTTAAGGCGGGAACTGCATGCTATCGGGGTGAATTTTAACCAGGCGGTGCACCGGTTGAACAGGTCGGATCATTCGCCGCAGATGCAGGTTTGGGTGGAGCGTTTCGGACGCGACCGGGATGCTTATTTTGCCCTGTTCGAAGAGGTGAAATTGAAGATCAATTCGGTGAGCGAGCAATGGTTGCAGTAGTGCATACGCATAAGAGTTTGAGGGATTGTTTGAACTACAACGAGAACAAGGTGAAGGCGGGTATGGCGACTTGTCTGGACGCCGGTTTTTATCCGATGGATGCGGCGGATATGAACTTTCACCAGAAGCTTCGCCGGCTGGAACTACTGACGGAATTAAACCAGCGCACAAAGGTGAATACGCTGCATGTTTCGCTGAACTTTCATCCTTCAGAGAAACTATCAGATGAACAGCTAAAAGAAATCGCGGAATTGTTTATGGACAAGATCGGGTTTGGCGGACAGCCTTATTTATTATACCAGCATTTCGATGCGGGGCACCCGCATATTCATCTTTTATCGACGAATATTCAGGCGGATGGCAAAGCGATCAATATGCATAATATCGGAAAAGACAAAGCCCGGCCGGCTTGCGTGGAATTGGAAAAAGAATATGGTCTGGTGGTAGCGACCGATCAGGAAAAAAAATTGGGCGAAAAATTTAAACCCATCAATGTTTCGCGCGCGCTTTACGGCCGGATGGAAACGAAAAAAGCAATGAATACGATCATCCATGTCGTGACGGACAGTTATCGTTTTTCGTCGCTGGCGCAGTTGAACGCGGTGCTGGGTTTGTACAATATTGTGGCGGACACGGGCGCCGAGGGTTCGCGGGTGAACAGGCACAAAGGGTTGGTATTTCGTATGCTGGACGGGGATGGTAATAAGGTTGGCGTGCCGATCAAGGCGAGCGATTTTGCCAGTAAGCCGATCTTAAAAAATTTGCAGGAAAAATTCACAAGGAATGAAGCTTTAAAGGCGGGCAAAAACAAGCGGGTGGCTTATGAAGTGAACATGGCTTTTGTACGAGGGGCAAAGCGCCTGTCCGATTTGCAAATGGCCTTGCGGGAAAAGGGTATTGACCTTTTGGTGCGGCAAAATGCGGATGGTGTGGTGTATGGGCTGACCTTTGTGGATCATGAGAGAAAAGTGGTGTTCAATGGCAGTGAGCTGGGCAAGGCGTTCAGCGCAAAGGCTATACTGGACCGCTGCACCAACAGGGGGGCGGACGAGGGGAAAAAACAAAACGTACAAAGGCAAAAACGGGTGGTGCAGGCGGGTCAGGCAAACGGCGGTGAAGGCCGTGAATTTGTTCCGGAATTTTTGGGTGGTGACGTGTTGAAAGGTGGTTTGTCGCGATTCGCGGAGGAGCTGCTGGTGGACGGTGAGCAAACGGCGGGCATGGATGCTGAACTCCGGCGGAGGAGACGCAAAAAGAAGAAACGGGTGCGGATCGCGCCGGGTTGATGGCAAGATGTTTTTTGGGGTGAATGATGGACCGTTTTCGGCAATTGAGGGATGGCGGGCGCTGGCTGTCCGCTGTGGCGAGTGACAGGAGTTGAGTGTGGATGATTAAAAAGTTTTCCCGTTGCCTGTGTTGAGCGCAGTCGAAGCAAGGGAGATTGAGAGGGGGCTGTTTTATGCAAACCGGAGAGAATGATCAGGCGATGCGCAAGATCTTGGATATGACGAGGCTGATCAGTATCGTGTTGTTGTTGCTGCATTTTTATGTGGTGTGTTACGGCGCCTTTGTTGACTGGCATTTGGTCTCGGGTATTTCGGATAGGCTCCTGGGAAATATTGTTAAGACCGGGTTGCTGAGCAGCTTTCTGCAACCGAAGCTAATGGCGCTGGCTTTCCTGGTCATTGCGCTGACCGGGGTGCGCGGGAAGAAGGATGAAAAGCAGACGGTCAGGGTGGCTTTGCTTTACCTCGTTGTAGGTGTCTTTTTTTTCCTTGCCAGCTACTTTTTACTGTTGGTTCCGGCGAAAGATACGGTTGTGGCACTGCTTTATATGGGCACCACGGGCCTGGGCTTTTTGCTTATCCTGAGCGGCGGGACGATGCTGTCGCGCATTATCCGGGACAGGCTGCAGGGCGATATTTTCAACCGCGACCAGGAGACTTTCCCGCAGGAGGAACGGCTGCTGGAAAACGAATTCTCGGTGAACCTGCCGGCAAAATATATCCTGAAGCGCAGGGAACGGCCTTCCTGGATCAATTTCATCAATTTGTTCCGGGCATTGCTGGTGCTGGGTTCGCCGGGCTCGGGCAAGAGTTATTTCGTGATCCGGCATGTGATCACCCAGCATATCCGCAAGGGTTTTGCGATGTTCGTCTACGACTTCAAAATGCCGGATCTGGCGGTCATTGCGTACAATACCTGGCTGACGTATAAGCACAGGTATAAAGTCGTACCGGCGTTCTTTTCCATCAATTTCGATGACTTGGCGCGGTCGAACCGCTGCAACCCGCTGGATCCTTCGGGGATGCTGGATTTGACGGATGCGGTGGAATCGGCGCGGACGATCCTGCTGGGTCTGAACCGGGAGTGGATCAGGCGGCAGGGCGACTTCTTTGTGGAATCGCCGATCAACTTCCTGACAGCGATCATCTGGTATTTGAGGCGTTATAAAGACGGGGAGTTCTGCACGCTGCCGCATGTGATCGAACTGATGCAGGTGGATTATGACAGCCTGTTCACGGTGCTGAGCACGCAAAAGGAGATCGATGTGCTGATCAATCCCTTTATCAGCGCTTATAAGCGCGATGCGGTGGAGCAACTGGAGGGCCAGATCGCTTCGGCCAAGATCACGATGGCGCGGATCGCTTCGCCGCAATTGTACTACGTGCTGTCGGGCAATGAGTTCACGCTGGATATCAATAACCCGGATGCGCCGAAGATCGTTTGCATGGGGAACAACCCGCAGAAGATACAGATCTACGGTGCCGTGTTGTCGCTGTTCACCAACCGCCTGCTGAAGATCATTAACCAGAAAAACAAGCTCAAATGCAGCCTGGTATTCGATGAGTTCCCGACGCTGACGACGGACATCATCCCGACGATCGCAACGGGCCGGTCTAACCTGATCGCCACCACGCTCGGCATCCAGGATGCCAGCCAGCTGCGCAAGGACTACGGGCGCGAGCAGGCGGACGTGATCATGAACATCGTGGGCAATATGGCGGTGGGTCAGGTGTCGGGGGATACGGCCAAGTTCGTTTCGGAAAAGATCGGGCGCATCATGCAGGACCGGGAGAGCCTGTCCATCAATAGCAACGATACTTCGGTCAGCCGGTCGAAGCAGCTGGAGGCGGCGGTGCCGGCCTCGCGCATTTCGGCTCTCAGCTCAGGCGAGTTTGTGGGGATGGTAGCCGATAACCCGGACTGTAAGATCGAATTAAAAGCCTTCCACTGTGAGATCGTAAACGATCATGCAGCGCTGAAAAAAGAGATCGACGGGTATGTGCCGTTGCCGGAGGTAAGGAAGATCAGCCCGGCTATTGTCGAACGGAATTATCTGCAGATCAGGCAGGATATCCGGGATATGATTGAGCTGGAGATGGAGCGGTTACTGAGTGATCCGGCGCTGGTGCATTTGGTGATAAAGAAATCCTAGGTGGTTAAACACTTGGCCCGGATAGACTTAGTCGGCATCGTCCGAACAACGCTCAGCAAACTAAATAAAACCTCTAAAAAGTCACGGTAATAGTTTTAATAGATAATGCCGCGCGATTGTTCGTTAAACGGACCTGTTGAAAATAAACAGGGCTTCAATAAGCCTAATGCTTACCTTGACGGCGACCTCACTCTTAATCTGGCCTTATAACATCAATACTCCCGCCTCAGTAAAGGCATATGGTACCTGCTTTACGGACTGAACAGCCGCAGGCCCAATTTGTCTTTTTAACTCCTCCCATTCTGCTGCTGCAAGCAAAAAAATAAAATCCGGGGGGAAACGTTTGGGATTTTTGGCAACTGCACGCCGGATATGTTTGGTATCTACTTCAACATGTCGGCAATATCGAAATCAAGCATCATACGTTGTCCGCGGATGAAGTAGGTTTTTTCTGCTGCAATGGATGCAATAGCTTTTTGCTCATTCATGGGATCAGACAGGTTAAATTTTGATACTTAACTGCAAGCGGCCCCCGAGGCCGTTTTCAATAATGTTTTTTAAGGTTGAAATCCGGACATCACGCAGGTTATTTTCTACTTTAGAGATATAGGCCTTGGTTGTACCACATTTTTCCGCAAGTTCTGTCTGGGTCATTCCTTTGGCCAAACGGGCCTCGTGGATCATTACGCCTATTTTGAATTCTTCGTAGCCTGCTTCAAACTCGTCGCGTGCTGCCGTTCCCTTAACACCATACTCCCGGTCTATCAGTTCGTCAAGGGAGGTCAGTTCTTTATTTTGCTTTTTCATATTCCTTTTTGATTTTTAAAGCACGCACAATGTCTTTTATAGGTGTTTTTGGAGTCTTTTTTTGAAATCCGTTCACTGCAATAATCAACTGTCCTTCGTCAAAAAAGCAGAATATCCGGAAAATATCTCCACCGGATTGCACGCGGATCTCATATAAACCCTCAGTGCCTTCCAGGTATTTGAAATAATTTTCCGGTATCAGCCGGGTTTCTTCTATGATCTTTAGTGTCCAGACAATCTTTTCTTTGACCTTCGGTCTCTGACCCTCAAAGAAATCAAGAAAGTATCGTTTGTAAAATTTGACGGTTCTTATTTTTTCCATACAAATATAATAAAAGTAGCCTTATAAGGCTACTTGTCTTTTAATGTTTTTCTTATTTCCTGTAATAAATACCGTGTCGCTAGGTCAGCCGCAGCTTTTTCTTAAGTATGGCCATGTCTTCGCTGATCTTGGTATCAACGATCTTGGCATAATGCTGTGTCTGTTTGAGTGACTTATGCCCAAGCATTTTAGACACGGTTTCGATAGGTACACCATTGCTAAGTGTAACCGTTGTGGCAAAAGTGTGGCGGGCGATATGAAAGGTCAGGTTCTTGTTAACCTTGCTTTGGTCGGCGATCTCCTTAAGGTAGGAATTCATTTTCTGATTGGTCAGCACCGGCAATACCAATCCCTTGCTGACGCATTTCGGATGGTCTTCGTACCTGGCCATGATCTCTAATGCCCCCGGAAGCAGCGGCAGGCGGGTGGCTGAGTCGGTTTTCTGGCGCCTGGTGATGATCCATTTGCTGTTGTCTACACCGTCAATAATCTCGGAACGGCGCAGGTTATAGACATCGATATAGGCCAGCCCAGTGTAACAGCTAAACAGGAAAATGTCCCTGACGTTGTTCAACCGCTCATTTTCGAAGTCTTTTTTTGCGATGCGCTTTAATTCATCTCTGGTTAACGCCACCCTGTCAACTTCTTTGCGGTTCATTTTGAAATTGGCAAAAGGGTCCCTGAGTAACCAGCCTTTTTTGATACAGTCTAAAACGATCTTTTTTAGATTGCCAATGTATTTAACAGCGGCATTGTGGCCGCACTTTCTCTCTGTCTTCAGCCAGAAGGTAAATTGGGTTACAAATTCGTAGTTAAGATCGGCTAAAGACAGGTCATCTTTTCCGTACTGCCATTTGATAAATGCGGCGGTATGGTCGCGCGCGGTTTTGTAGCGCGTTAAGGTTGAAGGAGCGAATTCTGCACCAACCAGGGCTTTCATTTGTGCGTTGTGTTCGTCAAATACCGCGACGATCTTACGCGATTCGTCACCCTGTCCAGTCAATAAGTTTTTTAAAGCATCTGCGGTAATCGGTTTACCTGATTCTATAAGATGTTGCTTGGCTTTGTAGACCTCGCTGCATAATACATCGAGGTAGGTATTGAGTGCCCTGGCATCTTCTTTGTTGCCGGTCGCGCGGCCGGCAGATTGGCTCCAGCGCTCCTGGGGCCAGATCCTTTTAGTGGATAATTCTTTTGCGGAACCGTCTACTGTGATGCGTAAATACACGGTCCGAAGGTTCTGGTCTCGCTGACTTTTTGAACTTTTCAAAAAAAACAGTAATCCAAAGCTTTTTTCTAACATGACGAAATAATTTAAAGATTAAACAAATTTCGAAATGCAGGCGTCGGCAATCAAGATGTTCATCACATGAACTGGCTGGATGTCAATTAATTAACCGATATTTCGTGCGTCATTTTCTTTAAAAAATGGTGACGCACTGATGTTGGCGTTAAAATTGACAATTTTGGCGATTTTGGGGTATCCCTTAAAAGCCAAAAACCCCTTAATTTTGAAAATTAAGGGGTTTTTACAATTTTGAAAATGTGCTTGGCGGAATGGACGGGACTCGAACCCGCGACCCCATGCGTGACAGGCATGTATTCTAACCAGCTGAACTACCACTCCGTTGGGGCTGCAAATATAGTCAGCATTTTTTATTCCACAAGGATTTTTTTAAACTTCTTAAATACAGACCTCGGAGACTTGAAATCCGCGAATGTAACTACCTCATTGCAAATTCTTTATTGTCGGCCTCTACCATTTTTTTAAATATATTATTGAATTCAGCAGATTTTTCAGCAGGTATAAAATCCTTTTTTAGCTTAAATGTGCGGGTTAATATCAGTTTATTCCCGATCATCTTTGATACAATACTGTAGTCTAAGATATCGTTGCTTATTTTAATGGGTATAAGGCCTTCAATTATTTTCTTCCCGGCAGGTACCGTTACGGTTATGGTTTCCGTCTCGTTATCCATTTCATACATCTGGCTCAGGTCAAGACCGGTTGCACGCGGCAGGATGATCTGGATATCAGAAGGAGTGAATTTATCTGACCATGGCAATGAAAATACAGACATCCCTGCAATCACTTTAGTAATATTTTTTAGTTGATAATCCAGTTTCATATATACCGTATCGCCGCTGTTCTTCGCCATATTGCTGAAGCTAAGTCCGGTAATCTCATTATCCGGGTATTCCACTGCTATAGCCTCCTTTATTTTTTTGACCTGATCTTTTGATGATAATTCATTGTATGCTTCTCTTATACCGCCCGCCAGTGACGCCGTTTTATAAGTGTTTTCATTTATTAAAAAATCTCTGTCTTTCAAGATGATGCTGACGGAGCGATGAATATTGTTTTGTTTTCTGGTAGCTGGGTTCAGATATTTAATCGTATTTGTTGTATTATCATCGCCAATATCCAATAAGGCTGAGTTCAATTCTGTTGTGTAAATACAGCGGAATGGTAAATATTGCGACGTCAGCTCGATATAGTAGTCCCGGGCGTTAAGCTCCACTTTTGCAATACAATGGTTAAAATCGATAGCAGGAACGACCATTTTATTTAAACCGTTGTCCCGCGTTTTTACCAACACCAGTTGGGCCTTTATACCAGCCTCCTTACACATCGTAACAAAAAGAGTGGATACATCTTTGCAATCCCCAATTCGGGTATTAATAACGTCGGCCGGGTTTTGGGGTATCCACCCGCTTTGCCTGAAGGATACTGAGCTATAGCTGATATTATTTGTAATATAATCATAAATTTTTTCAACTTTTTGCATGTCCGTCAGGTTTGCCTTTCCATCAAACATATCACGTACCACCTCGGTAACCTCATAATTCTTACGCGCTTTGGCAGATGCCAGATCGTTATACCAGTCAGAAACGAATTTCCAGTCGGGGATCGAAGTGAGGTAAAGAATATTAGCAACATCGTCAAGTGCAGGCATCTTATCTTCGTACTCTAACGATTTGGATTTGCTGTCTTTCCAAACATACATATCAAACTCATCCGCACTCGTTTTTTGTGGTTCTATGACTTGCCTGGAAAATTTATAGCTGAATTTTTTATTCTTACTGATCAGCAATGAGTATTTTGAATTTACGCATGGGTATCCCATCGTAAAATAGAAGGTATCCCAAAAATGACTGGCAAGCCTCCCCTTGAAATAATTTTCCGTTTTATACCGGATATTCACTACGTCACCCACTTCAAGATTCGTAAAAACCAAAGATCCGTCATTGCGCTCCGCGGGAATTTTATTACCATTTGCCTTTATTACTTCAGCAGTTTCAACAGTAAGATCCTGCCCGTTATCCGTGTCAATATCATACTGTTTCCAGCTTTCTATACCTTTTTGGGTAAGTATCTTTGCAACAAGGAAGTTTTTATCCTCAGACCCTCCATTTTCATAAACAATTCTTTGGGTTTCTTTGTCCAGCATAACAAAGTTATCGTCAGGGTAATCCGTTGCCGCTGGAGCGTTTTTGATAATCGCATCTATATCAGGTTCTTCAAAATAGCTGTATACGTCTTTTTTATTCTGCAGCTTCCTTAATGACTTGATCGACTCGTAGTTACTGGGATCTAATTCGAGGCTTTTCTGATAATATTGTATGGATTTATCTTTTTGATTGTTAGCTTCATATATCTTGCCGAGCGACGTGTAGTAACTGGCACGCGTTGGGGCAATGCGGATACAATCGAGGTAACTATCCGCGGCTTTGTCATACATTTGCAGCTTATAGTATTGTTCTGCCAAATCCTCATATATAGCAACACCAATAGGATCGTTATAAATCTCGTCCTGGTAAACCTTCAGCCCGGCCGTCGAATTTCCTGCTGTGAAATAAGTCCCTGCCAATAGTTTAGCGTAAGTGTAATTATCGTTATTGTCGACATATTTTTTAAGGACTTCAAGGGCGGCTGCGGTGTTTTTTCTCAAATTGGTTTCAATCAGGTATTTGATATATACGAAACTCTGATTGTCAGGGAATTTATTGTAAGCCTCTTCGGTCGCCTTGATTAACTCATCCTGGTTTTTATTGTAACCGGCAAGGTTCATCTTTGCCAGATATATAAACTCCCGCTGAAATGGGTAATTAACTTCCAGTTTGTCGATCACCGAGGCGGCTTTATCATAGTTTTTTTGTTCTAACAGTTCCTGGTATTTCAGTGTCAGTGATAAGCTGCTTTCCGGGTCTGCCATCTTGATCCTCTCTTTAACAGTTTCTGCTCCCGTGCGGTTATTTGTTTTGCTAAATACCTCTAGCAGCAACGAGTTTAGATAAGTGCTGTTAGGATATTTTTTTAGTAAAGGCTCTATCAGCCTTCGTGCTTCAAATGTCTTATCCTCACGTAAGTAAATTTGCGTAAGCAATAGTTTCGAAAGATTATCGTTGGCGTCTTTCTTTATCTGCTGGTCAAAATAGGCGACGGCGAATTGTTCTATTTTATGTGAGGTATAATTAGTTTCTCTGGTATATGGCTGTGCTTTGTAAGTACTCATTAGGTTTGGCACTACATCGCCTTTTTCGTCTGTTATCCTCAAAAGAAAATTTGAACGCTCTGCATAGCTTTCACCGATTTGCACTAAAATGCGGTTATAGCCTTTGTGCAGCTTCATTGATTGAATATAGGTATCAAGATCATTGTTTCTTTCCTCGGGTTCTGAAATGATTTGTTGGTCGTTCACCCATACTTTTAATGACCCAGAGACACCGATACGTAATTGCACCTCTGTTTCGGTGTCTGATTTTACAAATGTTTGGGCAAACATAATTGAGTTGTAGGCGTTGGCGTAATAAGTAAAATCAAACCATTTATCATGGCGTAAATAGGGCACACTATGCCAGGCGACTTTAACTCCTTTTTTATTTTTAAAAGCAGATGTATCTTCCGGGTGATTTAAAGTTTCATAGCTTTTATCAAATCCACTGCTCGAAATATTTTCAAACTCACCGCTAATTGCCCATGAGTCAACAGAGCCTATATTGGCGTATTCTTTATTTGCCTGTTCTGTTTTTTTGCTGGTTTCGTAGTGTTTGCCCAGCATGGAGTACGCTATTGCGGCTATAGTCCCATCATAGTTTTTATTTGTAGCCAGTTCCCGCAAAAATGCCAGCTGTTCGGGCGTTTTTTTTCCAAACGTTTCATTTATTGAAGGGGTGTTCCAAAGCGCATAAACAT
Source organism: Mucilaginibacter ginsenosidivorans (assembly GCF_007971025.1). NCBI lineage: Bacteria > Pseudomonadati > Bacteroidota > Sphingobacteriia > Sphingobacteriales > Sphingobacteriaceae > Mucilaginibacter > Mucilaginibacter ginsenosidivorans. Next base: position 1,824,879 of record NZ_CP042436.1, read on the forward strand.
AAGGCTGTGGATTTTTGCTTTGCGCGTAAAACTGTTTAAAATAGTTAAATGACTGTAAAGCCGGCCCATCGCCATGAGACAATATGCTCAATCCAAGCAAGGCATTGCCGGTGGCTCCGGGTTGTTTTGCGGCCTGCATAAATAGTTCTTTGGCATCTGCCCGCCTGTTTTCAAAAAATGCATCCCAGGCTTTTGACATGATGTCTTGTGCAGATACAGCGCTTCCGGCAAGTATCAGGATGGATAAAAAAAATGTTTTTTTTAAGTTTAAAAATGTGATCATAAAGGTGTTAGGTAATATTAAAAAAACTATTATTAACGATGCGAAACTATAAGCAGGTCAAGATCCTTGCACGGAATATTAAACCTTTCGCCAATGAATTTATTGGTCAATTGCCCCTCGTAGATGTATACGGCGTTACGTACGCCCGACTTTTGCCAGATAACGTTCTTTAATCCGCCCTGTTCGCCGATGTCCAGCAAAATGGGGGTAAAGATGTTGGTGAGCGAATAGGTAGCCGTCCGTGCAACCCTTGAGGCTATATTCGGCACGCAATAATGGATGACATCATATTTCCGGAAAACCGGGTGGGTGTGATTGGTTACTTCAGATGTTTCGAAACAACCGCCCTGATCTATGCTGACATCAATGATCACCGAATTGGGTTTCATCCTGCTTACGGTACTTTCCGAAACAATACAGGGGCTGCGGCCGTCATCGGCCCGCATAGCGCCGATGGCTACATCGCAGGTGGTGATGGCCTTCTCGAGCACGATAGGCTGCACTACCGATGTAAATACCCTTGTTCCTATATTATTCTGCAATCGCCGCAGTTTGTAAATTGACGGATCGAAAACCTTTACCTCTGCACCGAGCGAAATAGCAGTTCGTGCGGCGTATTCGCCTACGGTCCCTGCGCCCAATATCACGATCTCGGTCGGCGGTACGCCGGTTATGCCGCCCAGCATCAGCCCTTTGCCGTCGAATATATTGCTCAGGTATTCGGCTGCTATCAATATTGATGTTGCGCCGACTATCTCGCTCATTGCCCTCACAACGGCTAAGGAGCCACCCTCGTCACGCAGATGTTCGAACGACAATGCGGTCACTTTTTTATGGAGAAGGGCGTGCAGGCAATCAGCTTTCAGGGTTGATAATTGGAGGGTGGAGATCAGAATTTGGTGCGTTTTCATCATGGCTATCTCCTCCATTGTCGGCGGAGCTATTTTGATGATCAGGTTTGCCTCATAAACCGACTTGGTATCGTAAACTATTTTTGCACCCTGGTCGCTATAATCTTTGTCAGAAAAATTTGCGGCCTGCCCGGCATTGCTTTCCAGTATTACCTCGTGCCCGTTGTTAATAAGCAGGGCCACCGACAGCGGTGTCAAAGCTATCCTGTTTTCCTGGAACGATGTTTCCTTGGGGATACCAATATAAAGTTTGTTTTTTTTATTCTTTACCTCCAGCATCGACTCCTGGGGCTGCATCATTGCCTGCCTGGCAACATCAGAAAATCCACTGTATAACTCCGAACTCATTGGTGCTTATTTCCGGATGATGAAGATAGGGAAAAAACACTTCATGTTAAACTAAATCTTCGTAAAAGTTAATAAGCGTTCGCCATTGTTTAAAACATTAATATCCACCCGTATATAGTGATCGGGCAGTAGTCCGGCTATCTTTTCGGGCCACTCGATAAAGCAGTAATTGCCTGAATAAAAGTATTCCTCGTATCCCATATCCAATGCCTCGTCCTCTTTTTTAAGCCGGTAAAAATCAAAATGATATATTTTTAGAGCGGTCGCCTGGTATTCATTGATGATAGAGAACGTAGGGCTCGACGTTTGCTCCGTTACACCAAGGCATCTGCAAAGCGACTTAATGAACGTGGTTTTACCCGCGCCCATGTCGCCGTAAAACAGAAATATTTTTTCGTTGCCTGCGAAAACAATCAGTTTTTCGGCAGCAACTCTCAGTTCGTTAATGTTTTTGACCGGCAGTTCCATCGGGCCAAAGTTAAAAACATTAACAAAATTTTATTTGGGGCCGTAACTGATAATCGGGATGATCATTTCTTCAAGCGATATGCCCCCGTGCTGGAACGTTTCGTTATAAAAGTTCACAAAGTGATTATAGTTGTTCGGGTAAACAAAGTAGCTGTCGCTTTTGGCAAAAACAAAACTTGAGCTTACATGCAATTTTGGCAGCATGATATCATGCGGATTTTTAATATGGAATACGTCCTTCGCATTAAAATTCAGGTTTTTGCCTTGTTTATAGCGCAGGTTTGTATTGGTGTTGCGGTCGCCTATGATCTTGCTCGGGTTTTTAACACAAATGGTACCATGGTCAGTTGTAAGGATAACCCGGGCCTGTTTTTGCGCCAAAAATTTGAGCAGGTCAAACAATGGCGAATGCTCAAACCATGACAGGGTTAACGATCGGTAAGCGGCATCGTCACTGGCCAGCTCGCGTATCATCTGCATATCCGTACGCGCGTGCGAAAGCATGTCCACGAAATTGTAAACCACCACGTTCAGGTCATTGGTCATCAGGTTGTTTACCGAATCGTTCAGCGCGCGCCCTTCGTCAATGTTCAGTATTTTGTGGTAGGAGAATTTGCTGTCTTTCCGCAGTACGCGTTTTAGCTGGTCGGCCAAAAACTGCTCTTCAAAAAGATTCTTGCCGCCTTCGTCCTCGTCATTTTGCCACATGCCGGGGAAACGTTTTTCCATATCAAGCGGCATCAGCCCCGAGAATATCGAATTACGTGCGTATTGTGTCGCCGTTGGTAAAATGCTGTAATAAGTATCTTCCTCCTCTACCCGGAAATATTCAGATATGATCGGGTTGATGATCTTGAACTGGTCGTACCTCAGGTTGTCGATGAGGATAAAAAAGACCGGCCCCCTTCCATCCATTTTCGGAAACACCTTTTTCTTGAATAGCTGCGGGGATGTTATCGGTCCCGATTCCGGGTTTTGCATCCAGCCGGTATAGTTTTTTTCGATGAACTTACCGAACTGTACATTGGCTTCCGCTTTTTGCAGCGTCAGTATCTCGTGCATGCCTTCATCTTCCAGCTTTTCAAGCTCCAGTTCCCAATAGATCAGTTTTTTATAAACATCAACCCATTCCTGGTAACTCAGGCGGTCGTTTAGCGTCATCCCCAGGGTGCGAAAATCCTGCTGGTAAGCCATTGTCGTTTTTTCTGTTACCAGGCGTTTGTTTTCCGTCAGTTTTTTTATCGTGAGCAGTATCTGTTTCGGGTTTACCGGTTTTATCAGGTAGTCGTCTATCTTTGAGCCGATGGCATCCTCCATCAGGTATTCTTCCTCGTTTTTGGTGATCATCACGATGGGGACCTCGTTATTCAGATTCTTTATTTGCGACATGGTTTCGATGCCAGTCAGCCCCGGCATGTTCTCGTCCAGGAAGACCAGGTCGAAGTAGTTATTTCTAAAAGCGTCAACGGCATCAGTGCCATTGGTAACTGTTTTTACATTATATCCTTTTTCGTTCAAAAAAAGTACGTGCGGCTTCAACAAATCTATCTCATCATCAGCCCATAAAATGGTCGTATCCTGCATAATTATATTTTATACAAAGATAACCCCAATACAAGGGTTTTGTTACTATGCTTTAGAGGGAATTAACAAAAATTAACAAATAAAAGCGTATAATTTACTTCTATTTAACATTTTTGCACAGCATTACGCCATTGAATAAAAAGAAGATCATAAACGACCCGGTTTACGGGTTCATCAGCATACCTGCCGATTTGGTGTTCGACCTTATCGAGCACGCTTATTTTCAGCGTCTTCGATATATCAAGCAGTTGGGTATGACGCACCTGGTTTATCCGGGCGCATTGCACACGCGTTTTCACCATGCGCTTGGCGCTATGCACTTGATGTGTCTCGCTATAGAAACCCTCCGAAATAAGGGCCATCAAATCACGCCAGAAGAAGAAGAGGCTGTCGTTGTTGCTATCCTGTTGCACGACATCGGGCACGGCCCGTTCTCGCACGCATTAGAACAGACGATTGTCGAAGGGATATCGCACGAAGATATTTCCATATTGCTGATGAATAAGCTAAACCGGCAGTTCAACGGCAAACTGTCTACAGCTATCGAAATTTTTAATGGAACCTATCCAAAAAGGTTTCTTCACGAACTGGTCTCGGGCCAGTTGGATATGGACCGGATGGACTACCTGAACCGTGACAGTTTTTTTACCGGCGTATCCGAAGGGGTGATCAGTTTCGACCGCATCATCAAGATGCTGGATGTTGTTGATGACCATATTGCTGTGGAAGAAAAGGGTATTTATTCGATAGAGAAATTCCTTATAGCCCGCCGCCTGATGTACTGGCAGGTGTACCTGCATAAAACCGTGGTATCTGCCGAACAATTGCTAGCCAAAATTTTAAAACGCGCCCGGGAACTGGCGCTAAAAGGCAAACCGCTTTTTGCCACGCCGGCGCTTAATCATTTCCTGGCAAATACCATCAATAAGGATGATTTTATGCAAAGTGAAGTTCATCTCGAGATTTTTACCCGGCTGGACGATAATGATATTATGGCTGCGGTAAAGGTTTGGGAAAATTGCGATGATTTTATATTGTCGGCCCTGTGCCACATGCTGATGCGCCGGCATCTTTACCACATCGACATTACTAATGATGTGCCCGATGCGGCCCTGCTTGAAAAGCTGTCGGCAAAGGCGTTGGGCCAATACCCCATCAGCCACGAAGAACTGGATTATTTTGTATTTACGGATACCATAAAGAATAATGCCTACAAACCTGGTGACGGCAGCATACTTATACTGATGAAAGACGGCAAGTTGCAGGACATTGCGCAGGCGAGCGATAACTCGAACCTGGAGGCCCTTGCCCGCACAGTTAAAAAATACATTATATGTTACGCCAAAGAACTGATATGAGCGCTGAGGGGCCGACGTATTTGTAGTTTGACGCTTCGATATTTACACTTAAATTTGCCCGATGCAATTTACCGCCCAGGAGATAGGCTTTATGCTAAACGGAACAGTTGAGGGCGACCCGCGTGTCGCAGTCGACAAGCTTGCAAAAATAGAGGAGGCTACAGCCGGTTCCTTATCTTTCCTGGCCAATCCCAAGTATGAGCAATACCTGTACACAACGGGAGCTTCCATTGTCATCGTCAATCACGATCTTGTACTTTCGGAACCGGTTAAGGCTACACTGATACGGGTTGAGAATGCTTATTCGTCATTTTCGATTTTGCTCGAAAAATATAACACCATCAAACTGAATAAAACAGGCAACGAACTGCCTAACTTTGTGCATCCCAGCGCAACGGTAGGCGAAAATTGCTACATCGGTGCATTCGCCTATATCGGTCCCGGTTCCAGTATTGGTAACAATTGTAAAATATACCCCAATGCCTATATTGCAGATAATGTTACGATAGGAAACAACGTTACCCTTTTTCCAGGGGTGGTAGTATATTTCGACTGCGTTATCGGCAATAATGTGATCATCCATTCCGGGGCGATAATTGGCAGTGATGGTTTTGGATTCGCTCCGCAGCCCGATGGCACGTATAATAAAATTGCCCAGATAGGTAACGTGGTGCTGGAAGATGATGTGGAGGTTGGTTCAAATACCACCATCGACCGCGCAACTATGGGGTCGACCGTTATCCGGAAAGGGGTGAAGCTGGATAACCTGATCCAGGTGGCGCATAATGTGGAGATAGGCGAGAATACGGTAATAGCGGCACAAACAGGTATATCCGGCAGTACCAAGATAGGAGAGAACGTTATACTTGGCGGCCAGGTAGGCGTAGTAGGGCATATTTCAATAGCAAAAGGGACACAGGTGCAGGCGCAGTCGGGCGTTAGCCGGACTATCGCCGAGGAAAATAAAAAGTGGATGGGTTCGCCCGCTACGGCATACGGGGATCACATGCGTTCGCAAATTGTTGTGATGCGCCTGCCCGAACTGGAAAAGAAAGTAACGGAGTTAGAAAAAATAATTGCTGAACTGCGAAATAATAAGCATTAGTTCAATGGCTCGTTAAGATCCTTAATGAACTAATGTATCAATGAATTAATTAGTAATGAACGTAAAGCAAAGAACCATAAAAGCGCCGGTAACTATATCCGGTACAGGCTTGCATACCGGGGAGAAAGTTAACCTGACATTTAATCCCGCGCCGGAAAATCACGGGTACAAGTTCAGGCGGATAGATGTAGAAGGGTCGCCTGTTATTGATGCCGATGTGGACAATGTGACCGACACGTCGCGCGGAACTACCATTTCGCAAAACGGGGCAAGCGTAAGTACCATCGAACACGTATTGGCCGCTTTGGTAGGTTTGGAAATAGACAATGTGCTGATTGACATGGACGGCCCCGAAACGCCGATCATGGACGGCAGTTCCATACAATTTGTGAATGCTTTATCTAAAACCGGCTTTACCGAACAGGATGCTGACCGCGAATATTACCACATACCATACAACATTCATTATTCGGAGCCCGACCGCAAGGTTGAAATGGTAGCCATGCCCTTGGATGACTATCGCTTTACCTGTATGGTTGACTATAATTCGCAGGTTTTGGGCAGCCAGCACGCCAGTATATCAACCATATCCGAATTTAATACCGAAATAGCATCATGCCGGACATTTTGCTTTTTGCACGAACTGGAGATGCTTTTAAAGCACAATCTCATCAAAGGCGGCGATCTGAACAATGCCATTGTTGTGGTAGATAAAGAAGTTGATGATGACGAGTTGGCTCACCTGGCCAGGATATTTAACCGTAAGGATATCAAAGTTGCCCCGCAGGGGATATTAAATAACATAGAGTTACGTCACCAGAACGAACCTGCAAGACACAAACTGCTGGACATGATAGGCGACCTGGCGCTGGTTGGCGTACCGCTGCGCGGCCATATCATGGCGGCCCGCCCGGGCCATGCGGCCAATGTGGCTTTCGCCAAAAAAATAAAAACGCTTATCAAAAAGGAACGCAGCCGTAAGCATATTAAAGTTTACGACCCCAATATGAAACCGGTATTTGATACCGTTGATATTATGAAAATATTGCCTCATCGTCAGCCCATGCTGATGATAGACAAGATACTGGAGCTAAGTAAAAGCCACGTGGTCGGTTTGAAGAATGTGACCATGAACGAGGACTTGTTTGCAGGGCATTTTCCCGGCACCCCCTTGTTCCCTGGCGTTTTGCAAATAGAGGCGATGGCGCAAACAGGTGGTATTTTGGTGCTGAATACGGTGCCCGATCCTGAGAACTATATTACCCTGTTCCTTAAAATTGAAAATGCAAGGTTTAAGGACAAGGTAGTGCCGGGCGATACCATCATATTCTACTGTAACCTGATAGCCCCCATCCGCAGGGGTATAGCGCAGATGAAAGGCGTCGGTATGGTAGGCTCGCGCATAGTAGTTGAAGCCGAACTGATGGCCCAGATAGTTAAGAAGACAAAAGAAGAAAAAGAAGCATGATACAGCCCCTAGCCTATATACATCCGCAAGCCCGGATAGCCGACAACGTCACCATCGAGCCTTTTGTTACTATACATAAGGATGTTGAGATAGGGGAAGGCACCTGGGTGGGTTCAAATGCCACCATTATGGATGGCGCCCGTATCGGGAAGAATTGCCGCATATTTCCTGGGGCCGTTGTATCGGCCCCGCCGCAGGACCTAAAATACCGCGGGGAACAGAGCACCGTTACCATCGGCGACAACACAACCATCAGGGAGTGTGTTACGCTAAACCGCGGCACTGCCCTTGATAAAAACACAACCACCATTGGCAGCAATTGCCTGTTGATGGCCTATGTGCACGTCGCGCACGACTGCGTGATAGGCGATAATGTGATCATAGCCAACTCGGTGCAACTGGCCGGCCATATCAATATTTACGATTATGCTTTTATCGGCGGTACATCGGCAGTTCACCAGTTCGTCGAGATAGGGGCACATAGCATGATCTCGGGCGGTTCACTCGTCCGCAAGGATGTCCCCCCTTATACCAAAGCCGGCCGGGAACCACTTTCTTATATCGGTATCAATTCAGTTGGATTGCGCCGAAGGGGGTATTCGGCAGCTACGATTAACGAGATACAGGAAATATATCGCATCATATTCCTGAAAAAGTACAACGTAACCAAAGCGATGGATATCATCGAAGCCGAATTTGCTCCTACTGTAGAGCGCGACGAGATCATTAATTTTGTGTCCAATTCGCAGCGTGGTATCATGAAGGGATTTGGAAACACCTAACTTGCTTATAGTTCATAGTTGATGGTTCATAGCCACCATGAACTATGATCCATGAACTATGAACAATCAATGAAGATAACGCTCCAAAACATAGGCCGTCGTTTTAACCGCGACTGGATATTCAAGGGTATTGATTATGAGTTTGAACAGGGTACGGCGTATGCCATACTTGGTCCTAATGGTTCCGGAAAATCCACTTTGCTAAGTGTTTTGAATGGTAGCCTTGCCCCGTCGGCAGGGGAGATCAATTATTTGCTGGAAGATCGGCCCATTGAATCGGAACTCGTTTTCAAACACTTAAGCCTCGCTGCCCCTTACCTGGAACTCATCGAAGAGTTTACCCTAACCGAAATGATCGATTTTCACTTCAAATTCAAAAAGCGCAAAGCTGGGATAGATGATGATGGGTTGATCGGTTTGCTGGGTATGGAGCAAAGCAAAAATAAAATGATCAAATACTTCTCCTCAGGCATGAAACAAAGGCTAAAACTGGCCCTTGCTTTTTGTTCGGACACCCTAATGCTGATGCTCGACGAGCCCACATCGAACCTCGATAAACAGGGCGTGGAATGGTACCTGCGGCTGGTACAGCAGTTTGCGGCCGGGCGGCTTACGATCATTTGTTCGAACCAGGAGCATGAATACAGTTTCTGCACCCATGGGCTGGATATTTCAGACTACAAAAAATAAAAAAAAACGATTATTGCCTGTATCGTTCTGGTTGTGCAGCCCGTACTATTATATAGTGAAAATCAAGGCTTTACTTCTTTATGTATTTATTGTTGCGGGTATCACGGCCTGTAAGAAAAAACAGTCGCTGCCGGCATCCAATGTCCCCAATGGCGATTTTGAAAGCTGGACCAGCATCGACGAATTGCAGCAGTGGAAAACCAACAGCTGCCCCGTTTGCGTTCCACCGTTCGAAACTTATGTAGTGCAAAAGACTACTGAGGCTTACCACGGACAATATGCTGCGAAATTTATTTACAACGGTGTTTTTAATGCCACGGCCACCGATAAATTTGTTGTTACATCCCATCCTTCCGCACTTATCGGGTATGCTAAGGGGCTGTTGGTTGAAGGAGATACCGTAAGCATCAAGGTGCGCGTTTTTAGTTCGAACACCGTTGTGGATAGTGGCGAATGGATCGACACGGAAACTATTCCGCTCTACCGGAAATTTACCATACCCATAACACAAAGTACGGCAACTGCCGATTCGGTACAGGTGTCGGTAAAAGGCGGCCATAAATTTAACACACAGCAAAGCACGGCTTTGTGGCTCGATTATCTATCGCTGCAATAAGGCGGCATGGTTTGCCGGTTGCTGATAAGCCAGTTTTCGTTGAAAATATTTATCCCAACTGGTTTGTTGTATGCTGTTTTTCGAATTAAGCGTATCGTCGTCATAGTCGGCGTTTAGCTGCTTATACTTTCCGTGTATACGGTCGAACACGCCCTCGACCTCAACTTTATAATTGGTACTGAAGTGCATCCGGTTAAGGGTGAACAATAATTCCTGCCCCTCAAAATAACTGATATTGTAGTGCCCTTGTTCGTGTTTAAGAATATCTGCCAGCATAGCTGCCGATGTGATGCGCGAACGGTCTATCCACGATCTTTCATTATCCATGGTAAGTGCAACGTGGAAGGTCAGCTGGCAATTACCACCCTCCTGATGCACGTCATATCTCAGATCGACAAAGCAGTTTGTTTCTGCAATGGTGGGGCCGGTATGTTGAGGTATACCCCTAAAATCATTAACAGTCAGCACCCGGTAGGGTTGGGCGCTACCAACAAGAAAAACGGTGCTCAACAACACCGTCAATATCACACTCACTGATCTTCTCTTCATTACTCAACAAAGGGTAAAAATTTATTTCCCCTTTTTGACGTTATCTGCATGCAAAAGGTTTAGGCTCATCACCTCTTTTAATGTTTTTTGCATCGCATCGGTCGACCCGTCCAGGAATATCACGTTCCCCTGCGAGTTTTCGGCAAAGTGTTTAATTGATTCCGTCCACATGGTGAACATAATAACCGAGGTATCCATATCGGCCTCGTGCATTTCTTTGGCCGCAGCGGTCATACCCTTGGCCACTTCCTCGCGGAATAAGGCAATACCCTGTCCTCGCAATTGAGCCGCCTGGCGTTCAGCCTCCGCAGCAATTTTGATAGCATTTCCTTCAGCTTCTGCAGCCTTTGTTTTGGTAATGAGCAAGGCTTGCCCCTCGTTTTCAGCAGCAGCTTTCAGGTTGTTCGACGCAACTACCTGGCTCATCGATTTCAGTATCACATCGTCGAAAGTGATGTCGTTCAACTGCAGGTCCTGCAAATGATAGCCCCAGCTTTCCAGCACCTGGTCAAGCTGGCCCTTTACGTGTTCCACAATATCCCCTCTCAGTATCAAAACATCCGCCTGTTTCTTGGTAGCCACATAAGCGCGTATAGAACCTTCGATGGTGCGGATAAGCGCCTGCATCAGGTTGCGTTCGTCAACAAATTTGAACGCCACGTTTTTAATGGTTTCTTCCATCTGGTCCAATACCGAATACAGCAGCATGGCCTTAAAGTAAACTTTGGCCTGGTCGATGGTTACCGCCTGGAACTCCAATTCTACTGAACGGTTTTGAATGGATATGCGGCTATGTATCTGCTCGATAAGCGGCAGCTTAAGGTTAAGGCCGGGATGCAGTATCCGGCGGTACTTGCCAAACACGGTCACTACAGCGATAGTGCCCTGTTTTACAGTCACAAATGAGCTAAATAAGATGATCAGGCCGATAAAGACAACGATCATAAACGAGATTGCAGGAGTCATAGATCAATAATTGGAGACAATAAATATAGAATTTATTTTGGGTATGGTATTTGTTTAGCCTACTAAAATAGTTACCATGAACTTAAAACGAACCTTCGGCGCCATCTTAACTACTCTTGGGATCATCGGCCTCATTTATGCAGGTATCACCATAATGCAGCATAGTTCACATACCACACCTATTATTGTTATCGGCATTTTAGGGCTGTTATTCTTTTTCTCGGGCATCAGCCTGATACGAACGACCGCTGACCAGGCAAAATGACCCGTTAATTTGTGCCGCTCGAAATTATCGATCCATCATCTCCGATCTCTAAGCCCGAATTCGGAAAGTCTTTCTCAGTTAATAATTTGATGCGTTTTACTACATGGTTCAATGTATCGCGGGTAAGCCCTTCGAGGTGTGTTTGCTTGAAGGAAATAATATTTCCGCCAAGAAATTCGCCTTTTTTATCCAGTTTTACTTTCAGCAGGGGCGCCATACCGCAAACACCGGCGACACTTACACTTTTGTATGTGCAAAAATTACCAAGACTATAGGCAATTAACCGGCCCTTGTATTTTTCAAGTGCGCGGCTTACATGCGGGCCGTTGCCCAGCACAATATCGGCGCCAGCATCAATCGCGGTATGGGCGAAAGCGTGTACATTGCCCCGCTTGCCGTGCATAAAAGATTCCATTTTAAAAGGTACATGTTCGTAACCCGCACCTTCGGCTCCACCATGAAAAGATACGATCACAATATCGCACCGCCGTTTGAGTTCACTGATCACTTTTGACACGTGGCGCAGTTCGAGCAGCGAGGTAGTATGTGCATTAGGAGCGAAGGCGCAAAAACCGTATTTAATACCAGCCTTCTCAAATACAGTTGTAGGGCAGGTTTCCAGGCCGGCGTAATGAATGCCGTAACTGTCGAGCGTTTTGGTGGTGCTGGTGTATCCTTTTTCTCCGAAATCGGTGATGTGATTATTGGCCACACTAACCAGGTTGAAGCCGGCATTTTTAAAGACTTTACCATAGTAACTCGGCATCCTGAAAAGATAGGCTACTTTAAGGTTCTTTTTGTACGTGGCGGGCATGCCTGTATCAAGTAGGGTGCCCTCCAGGTTGCCAAATACAATGTCCGCCCCTTTGAAATATTCCTTTGCTGTTTCGAAACTACGTTTTGCGCTGTCCGGCGGTAATTTGCTGCCGTCAGGGTAAGCCGAACCCAGCATCATATCGCCCACGGCGGCTATAGAAATAGTATCGTGTAGTTTGATCGTTGCTAAAGTATCGCGCCTGCGAACAATTGATCTTTTTGATTTATGCGGTCGGATAGGAAACGCAGCAGGTTTTTCACAACCGGTAACCAGTGCGGCAAGGAGAAGGCTGATGATAAGGAAGTGCGGTCTCATGGCAAAAAAAAATCCTTTCGCTTGAAAGGATCAACATATCTTATTGTTTATTGCTGTCATCCGGGGAGTCGTCTTCATCCTCCAGCTGTTTTTTGAAAACATCAAGCAAGCGGCCGCCTTTATAAAAATAACGGCTGTAATATCCGTCTTCAAGGCTGTTGATCGCAACACCTCTTGACGAAGCATGGGCGAATTTACCATCGCCCAGGTAAATACCCACGTGGCTTATACTGCGGCTGTGTATCTTAAAGAATACCAGGTCGCCTTCCTTCAGGTCATCCTTGCGCACAGGGCTAACCATGCTGAAAATATCGCGCGAATTACGTTTGATAGTAAGATTGAAAACCTTGCTGTATAATTCTTTTGTAAATGCCGAACAGTCTATGCCTTTTTTCGAATCGCCGCCAAAATGATACGGGGTTCCTATCCAGTCATAAACAAACTGGAAAAGTTTTACGTTTGAAGTGGTGGAAAGGGCAACGCCCATTATCTGCGAAAAGTAATCTTTTACTAAACCGTCTTCTTCTTGTTTGTCTTTATCGGCAGGTGGTGTAGGTGCGCTTTTTGTTTGAGCTTGCGCTGCAACAATACTGAGGCTCAACAGAATAGCGAATATATATTTCTTCATTTAATCTTTAGTCTTTGTTGCGTCAGGGTGCAACATTGAATTATTAAACTAGACCCTTTACCCGTGGTCAGCTGCAAAACTATCTTAATTTTTTAGAATTACAAATTAATGACACGTTTTTTATGAAAAATGTAAAAATAGAGCTGCCTCCTCCCTTTTACGGAAAAGAATTCCAAAAGTTTCACGATGGAATATTTCTTTCTAACAAATTTGTTGCGGTTTCGATATTTACGCGGATATAATTAGATTTGCGCTTTCTCAAAAAAGAAATTTGGTTTACAACAAATGAGTTCCATTGAAATAAACAAAGACACCTACCTGATGTGGTACGAAGCGATGCTTCTGATGCGCAGGTTCGAAGAAAAGGCCGGGCAACTTTACGGGCAGCAAAAAATACGCGGGTTTTGTCACTTATACATAGGCCAGGAAGCTGTTATGGCGGGTGCTATGTCGGTGTTAAAGCATGAAGATAGTATGATAACCGCTTACCGCGACCACGCACACGCTTTGGCTAAGGGTACTTCCCCAAATGCAGTGATGGCCGAACTTTATGGCAAAGCCACAGGCTGCTCCAAGGGAAAAGGCGGATCGATGCACATGTTTGACAAGGAAAATAATTTCTACGGCGGGCATGGTATAGTCGGCGGCCAGATCCCGCTGGGCGCCGGTATAGCGTTCGCTGAAAAGTATAAAGGCACCGACTATGTATGCTGTGCCTACATGGGCGACGGCGCCGTGCGCCAGGGCGCTTTGAACGAAACGTTTAACATGGCGTCGTTGTGGAAATTGCCGGTGATATTTATTTGCGAAAACAATGGCTACGCTATGGGTACTTCGGTTGAACGTACCACTATCCAAACCGACATCTATAAATTGGGCCTGCCTTACGATATTCCTTCTTCGCCGGTTGACGGTATGGACCCGGTTGCAGTGCATAACGCCATGGACGAGGCGGTATCGCGCGCACGTGCCGGTGAAGGACCGACTTTCCTGGAAATGCGCACCTATCGCTATAAGGGACACTCGATGTCCGATCCGCAAAAATACCGTACCAAGGAAGAACTGGAAAGCTACAAAGCGAAGGATCCTATCGAAGCGGTGAAACAAACCATATTGAAGGAAGGTTATGCAGACGAAAAGTGGTTTGAGGATATTGAAGAAAAAGTAAAGGCCGAAGTTGACGCATCGGTTCAGTTCTCGGAAGAGTCGCCTTATCCTGAAGCATCAGAACTATACACCGATGTGTACGTGGAAAGCGACTATCCTTTTATAAAGGACTAATATATTTTATACTAATTTTATAAAAACACTATTCATTTAATAGTATATGGCCGAAGTAGTTAAAATGCCTAAAATGAGCGATACCATGACCGAAGGGGTATTAGCGAAATGGCATAAGAAGGTTGGCGACAAAGTAAAATCGGGCGACGTGCTGGCCGAAGTAGAAACTGATAAAGCTACGATGGATTTCGAATCGTTCCAGGATGGTACTTTATTATATATAGGTGTCGAGGAAGGTAAAGCCGTTCCGGTTGATACCGTGATAGCTGTATTGGGTAAAGAAGGCGAAGATTACAAATCGGCACTGGAAAGTAGCAGTAGCACTGGCAGTAGCAGTGATAAAAAAGAAGAAGCTAAGCCTGCCGAAGATAAGAAGCCTGCACCGGTAGAGGATAAAAAAGCCGCTGCAGCTGCCGCACCTAAAGTTGATACCTCTAAAATACCGGCCACCGTTATCCGTATGCCTTTGCTGAGCGATACGATGACCGAAGGTGTGATACAGAAATGGAATTTTAAAGTAGGCGATAAAGTAAAAGCCGATGACTCATTAGCCGATGTGGAAACCGATAAGGCAACCATGGAAGTTGTGGGTTACGAGACCGGCACCTTATTATATATTGGTGTAAAAGAAGGCGAGGCCGCTCCTGTAAATGGTATCATAGCCATTGTGGGTAAAGAAGGTACTGACATTACCCCATTGCTGCAGGATGGCGGTGTTGAAAGTAGCAGTAGCGCTGGCAGTAGCAGCGAAATCAGCGAACAACCGACTGCAACTGCTTCTGCCACTACCACTCAGGAAACCTCTGCAACTGCCACTTCAACAGATGACAGCCGTGTAAAAGCATCCCCTTTGGCACGTAAGATAGCTAAGGAAAAAGGCATCAACCTGAACGATGTAAAAGGCACTGCCGATGGCGGGCGTATTGTGAAAAAGGATGTTGAAGGCTTTACGCCATCAACCAAAGAAATAGAACAAAAACACGCTGCCGAAGCTGCGTCTGCGAGTGCACCGGCTAAAGCAGAAAAGACAGTGGTTATTCCACAATACGTTGGCGAGGAAAAATATACGGATAGGCCGGTTACGCAAATGCGTAAAACCATTACCCGCCGCTTATCCGAAAGCTTCCTGATCCCGCATTTCTACGTGACCATCACGGTTGATATGGATCAGGCGGTAGCTGCCCGTACTAAAATGAACGACTTTGCGCCGGTTAAAATATCATTTAACGATTTAGTGCTGAAAGCCTGCGCTGTAGCGTTGAAACAACACCCGGCTGTTAATTCATCGTGGCTGGGCGAAAGTATCCGCGCCAACGAACATGTGAACATTGGCGTGGCCGTGGCGGTTGACGAAGGTTTGCTGGTTCCGGTAGTTCGCTTTGCCGATGGTAAATCGTTAAGCGCGATATCTGCCGAAGTAAAAGACTTCGCACAGCGTGCCAAAGCTAAAAAACTACAGTTGCCCGAAATGGAAGGCTCTACCTTCACCATATCTAACTTAGGTATGTTTGGTGTCGATGAGTTTACGGCTATCATCAATCCTCCGGGAGCCTGTATACTGGCCGTTAGCGGCATACAGCAGGTGCCGGTAGTGAAGAATGGCGCCGTAGTACCAGGCAACATCATGAAGCTGACCCTTACCTGCGACCACCGCGTGGTTGACGGGGCAACAGGGGCAGCATTCCTGCAAACGCTGAAGTCGCTTTTAGAAGAGCCCGTTCGCTTGCTGGTTTAACTAAAAACCGAAAAAAAAATATAAAAGCGACGGATTTGCCTGTCGCTTTTTTTGTAATTGCCAGCCTGATCGAATATGGCCAGAATGACAATTTTATTTGTTAGATTTATTTTTCGCATAGACCTTTACGCATGAACCAAATACTGATCATCTATACCGGGGGGACAATCGGTATGATGAGCGACCCAAAAACCAAAGTGCTCAGGCCCATCAACTTTGAGCAGATCATGGAGAATGTTCCCGAACTGGAACGCCTGAACTGCAAGATCATGGTGCATTCTTTCGAGCATATTATCGATTCATCCAACATGAATCCTGATATCTGGAGCGAAATTGCCGGGTTGATAAAAGACAATTATGATAAGGTAGACGGCTTCGTGATCCTTCATGGTTCGGATACCATGGCCTTTACTTCATCGGCACTCAGCTTTATGCTCGAGAATTTATCCAAGCCGGTAATCTTCACGGGTTCGCAATTGCCAATCAGCGCTATCCGTACTGATGCAAAGGAAAACCTGATGACCGCCATCGAAATAGCCAAAGCCAAAAAACACGACCGCTCGCGCGTGCCCGAAGTTTGTATCTATTTTGATTATAAATTGTTCCGGGGCAACAGGGCGTTTAAATATAATTCTTCAAAATTTGAGGCATTCCGTTCGCCCAACTATCCTATCCTGGCCGAATCGGGCGTGCACCTCAAATTCAGTATAAACGATATCCGCCAGCCGGTAGAAGGCCCTCTTAAAGTGCACAAAAAACTGGCGAGCGATGTGGCGGTGCTGAAGTTGTACCCCGGCATCAGCCCTAAAGTGGTTGAAAATATATTGAATGCGGATGTACGCGGCATTGTTATGGAAACATTCGGAGCAGGCAATACCACGACGGACACCTGGTTTACCGACCTGCTGAAAAAAGCGATCAAGGACAATAAGGTGATCCTTGATATTTCGCAATGTAAAGTTGGTACGGTTGAATTGGGCCGTTATGAAACCAGCAAGGAGCTGAAGGATATGGGCATTGCCAACGGTTACGATATGACCTATGAAGCGGCCATCACCAAAATGATGTTCCTGTTGGGACAGTATGAGGACCCGCTTATTATTAAGGAATTACTGGAAACTGACCTGCGGGGCGAATTGACGGTATCTTAATAACACGATTTGTTTGTCAGCGAAGACCATTCGTGACTGATATCAGTCATTAACAAGGCATTATCAAACTTTACAGAACCCTTTGGAAAAATGGTTTCATCTTCAAAAAAAGTGGACTTCACACTTGTTACCTCAAGCGGTTTCATTTCCCACCGGTGGGTGGTTAAAAGCAATCCCTCATATTTTTGCCCGTTTGGCGAATATCCCGCTGCCCCTTTCTCGAAGAAACTTGATGCGGACTCCAATTTTTTAAATATGGAGTCTTCATTTAATTGTGAAGTTGTTTTGGCATCCACACTAATACTTGTTCCATCCGAGCTAACAAAAGCTACGTGATAATTATTGTTATCCTCTTTTACATCAAACTTTGCCTTATAATGCTTTCCCGGAAATATTTTCCCACCAGCTAATGTATTTATGAGTGATGAAGTATCACGGCGTGGTATGTAAACTCCTTCTTTGACTAAACCATCTTCCTCCCATTCAACGGCTATACGATGGGCGCCATTTTCAGAACCTATTCCTATAAAACCCGGCAAACCTTTCGGTCTTACATTTTTCAGCCTGATTAAACATATTCCGGCAATAGCTTTGCCTTCATATAATTTTGGTGTAAAAGGTGCCGGCACAATGGATTTGGCTATAGCCATGTCCACAGTGAAATTGACCAGTATTCGCCTGTCAATTATCCCGGTAATTGTGGGTATTTTCATAATGTGTTAAAGTAATCTATTACCTGATCCGGATATTCCTTCCTATCTCACCCCCGCCTGATAAGCTTTTATCCGATTCCTTGATGTTGTTATTTCCCCTAACGCCGTCGATCACCACATCATCGGTTTTCACCTGCTTATTGGCATAAATGAAAAGTTTATGCTCAAAACCGTTCATGCTGCCTCCTCTCATAGTTATTTTGCCTTTGGAATTGTCTAAGAAAATAGCAGTACTCCCGTAGCCGTTGCCAGTAAAAGTACAGTTCTGTAAAGTTACGCCGTGCGCTCCCTGTATATTGAGCGCCTTGGTTTTTGCACTGATGTTGCAATTGCTGATATAGGTATCGTAGGTATCCTTATATAATTGAATACCGATACCCCTGCATTTCGAGATGGTGTTGTTCAATAATGTATCAAAACGGCATCCTAATGGGGCGAAGCCATCAATCATTATCCCCAGGTTATCCTGATCGCTGATGAGGTTATCGCGTATCATGCCATTGTTACTATCTGCGTATTCAATGCCTTCTTCGCGCTGCTTAAAACATTTGTTGGCGTAGGTTTGCACGAAATCGTTCTGCACCACTGAAATCCCGATAGTGCCACCGGTACATGTATTATGGTGGATCTCGCTGTAAGGGGCTCCGCGCAGCTCAAAACATTCAGCCGAGAGCTCTTTTGGCGAAAAAGGCATAATGAAGGTGTTGTTATAAACTTTCCAGCCTGCTGACGGATTAACCTTGCTGCCACGAAGCATAAGCGCCGGTTGTGGTATTGTGCCGGGGTTCATCATGCTTTGATCGAATGTGTTGCCCGAAACTATCCCGCCTTTTACCGGGTGTGTGCGTGTTACCAGGAACATGCAACTGTAGCCGATGTCGGCAAATTTGCAATTTCGCACTACCGAATTATCGCCATTACCACCTATGATAGCATAAGCAGAAAATTTGTGAATATAAACGTTCTCGACCGTGTCGTGATCTCCATTGAGCTGCACGCCCGATGCCCCGGACGGATTGGTAAAATCATCGCCGCCGTATATTTCTGCATTCGAAAGCTTGATGCCCCTTTTCTTCATGATAAAGCCCTCGCCGTCGGGTAGTATGCAACGGAAAACATTTCCGTTGGCATCCAGGCTATGCCGTAATATCAAACTGGTGATGGAATAAGGTGCGTGGTGTGCGGGTAGTTTAACATTTCCGGCATCGATCAACGCCTGTAGTCGCAGCGTATCGTCGGCATAAGCTTTGGCCGTAAAGAATATGATGACCACGATCAATAGTTTTTTCATAATGAGGGTTTAAACGTACCGAAGTAAATTTAGTTAAAATTTGGAACGGTGCCGGCAGTTAAAAATTGTTAAATCGGGTGCTTCTTAATCCCTTTCTAATTTAATCCGTTAATTTTGGGTAAACGGCTATCACATGATCAGAACTTACTTCAGGCTCGCTTTCCGCAATTTATGGAAGAATAAAATAACCACTGCTATCAATGTTTTAGATTTAGCTGTTGGCCTGGCATGTTGCGCCCTTGTCTTTCTTTTTTTTCAGCACGAATTGAGTTTTGATAAAGGATTTGATAATGGCGAGCAGATTTACCGTATAACTTCCACCTTTAAAGATGGCAGCAAAGCGCCTACGGTAGGCCTGCCCTACGCCAGGTACCTAAACGAGATACCTGAAATTGAGCAGGCAGCCCGGCTGGACCCGACAAACGGTGTTACCATCGTACAGGTGCAGGGGACGGGCGATCAGCCACCTTATACAGAAAACTCCGGTTATTGGGTCGACCCAAATTTTTTCGACCTGCTTTCCTTCCACTTTTTGCAAGGCGATCGTAAAACAGCGCTTGCTGCGCCAAATGCGATAGTGCTGTCAGAATCGCTGGCCAGGAAATTATTCAAAGACAAATATCCTATCGGGCAAACTCTGAAAGCAGGCAGCACAGTTTATACCATCACCGGTGTTTTTAAGGAAGATTTTTTGAATCATATCCAGGCAGATTTTTTTGCATCGAACAACAGCGATCATATCCGTGAGCTGATGGCGAACAATACCAGCTGGGTAGTGAATGATAATTTTTATACCTATGTAAAACTAAAGCGCGGAAGCGATACCGGGAAGGTAATAAGGGAATTGAACGCTTACCTGCAACGGCGCGCGGGCGCCGAACTAAGATCACATAGCGATCATATCACCAATTCGCTACAGGCGCTAAAGGATATTCACCTCAACTCGTCTGAATACCAGGATTACCTGGCCTATAAACAGGGTAATATAAAATATCTGTACCTATTGTCATCCATTGCCCTGGTTATATTGCTGCTGGCCTGCATTAATTACATGAACCTGGCAACGGCTCATGCTATAAGCCGCGCGCGTGAGGTAGGTGTACGTCGGGTTCTGGGGGCGGGAAAAGCGGCCATCCGGTATCAATTTTTGATAGAAACGATCATTATCAGTTTAGGAGCATTAGCGTTTTCCATCGCACTTGGCTTTTTGTTCCTGCCGGTGTTTAATAATTTCACTGGACAGGCGTTATCTTTCTTCGCAAAGGAGAACAGTAGTCTGATTCTATGGTTGATATTAATTACCCTCGTTACCGGCGTTGCGGCTGGCTTATACCCGGCCTTTTACCTGTCCGCATTCAACCCGGTTAAAGTACTAAAAGGTAAAGTAGTGGAAGCATCGGGCAGATTTAGCGTGCGAAAGGTGCTGATCGTCTCGCAGTTCATTATTTCAACCTGCCTCATTTTTGCTACGCTGGTGATATGGACCCAATTGGATTTTATGCTGAGCGCCAAAACAGGCTTCGACGGCGATCAGCAATTGGTATTAAACCTGAATGGTGAACAGGCACAACGAAACAGTACCCTGCTGGCAAACCGGCTTGCCGCAAATGTCAATTTCAAATCAGTTACCAAAGCAACCGCGCCGCTGGTATCGGGCGATATGAATCTGTATGCATCCAATAAAACAATTGCCGATAAGCAGATCGTTTTTTTTGATTTTGCCGATGAGAACTATTTAAAAACACTTGGCCTGCAATTGATAGCGGGTACAAATTTTGCTCCCGAAACGTTTACCAATACCAATATGCAGGAAGATACGGAACTGCACGATTTTGGCAAGCAGGTGATCCTGAACGAAGAGGCGGCAAAGCTGCTTGGCTTCGACCCGTACAAAGCGCCGGGGCAATATGTATCGCACCTGCACAACGGGATAGTGTACCAGTATAAAATAGTCGGTGTGGTAAAAAATTATCATTATTTCTCGCTGCATGCCACCATAGGGCCATGTGCCATAATGGGGGTTAACCCGATGAGGTGCACCACTATTGTATCGAAAATTGATGGTAAGCATGCCGCCGCTGCTGTTCAATACGCTTCGGATCAATGGAAAAAGCTGAACCCGGATACACCTCTCTCGTACGGGTTTTTGGATGCCATATTCCAGGCAGATTACACGCAGGACCAGCGGGAGCAGCAAATGATAAGCATTTTCGCGGGCCTGGCCATCTTTATCTCGTGTCTCGGCCTTTTGGGATTGATCACTTATACGGTGGCGCAAAAAACGCGCGAGATCGGTATACGCAAAGTGATAGGCGCAGGAGCAGGAAATATTGTATTGCTGTTCTATAAACAATACTTCAGGCTGGTGCTTATAGCCAACGTCATTGCCCTGCCATCGGCCTGGTATTTTATGAATAAGTGGCTGAATGATTTCCCCTACCGCGTTACTATAAGCTGGTGGGTATTTGCGGCATCGTTATCGGCGGGTATTATTACTGCTTTTTGCACCATAGCGTTTAAAACGGTTAAGGCAGCTAATGCTAATCCGGTAGAGAGTTTGAGGGCAGAGTAATTAACCGGTTATAACAGGATCCTGCCTGTTGTCCCAAAAGAAAAGCACTTCGATCTTATCGGAGCCAATTCTGTATACAACAGAAGTTTGTTTGGCAATCAGGACTATTCTAACATCATTGCCTGAATAAGCCTTAAAGAGATAGGGCTGCATGGAGATATTGTGCAGCGTTTGATAAGTTTTGGCAACAAACTTTTCAGCAGAATTTTGGCCCCACTCCGCTTTTATAAAATTCACTATGGAAAGCAGGGTGTCTTTTGCCTTCGGGGTAAGTATTATTTCAAAGCTCATTTTTTGAGCAAAGTATTTACCTCTTTTTTAACATCTTCCAATGACACAAACTCACCCCGATCTGCTTGTGCAATAGATTCATTAATACCTTGCTGAATATGTTGTGGTAACTCATCCCACAAATTGTGACCGTCATTTTTGAACAAAGCTTTTACCTTGTTGATCAATCCGGTGTCATTAGTGCTTAATATTAATTTTGCCAGCTCAATTTTATCGGCCTGAATGTCCATAAAACAAATTTACAAAATGTTTATTACGATATGCCTGGTATAAATTAAATTGTATCCGGCGATGCAGCCATAGCCGCACCGCCTTCAACAACACTGATACTTTAGGGGTATTAGTATTTTTGATCAGATCCGCCCTATCTCGCCGCGTTCCACACGTTTGCGGTAGGCCCAGTAGAATACGATAGGGAAAACAAAAAGATTAAATACGGTATTGGTGATCAGGCCGCCGATCACCACGATAGCCAGTGGTTTTGATGCTTCGGAACCGATGCCATGTGATAATGCCGCCGGAAGCAGCCCGATAGCCGCCATCATGGCCGTCATAATAACGGGGCGCATACGGTCGGCAACGCCATCCCTTAAAGCGTCAGTGAAATGGTTCCAGGTAGTATGATGCTTTAAGTCGCGGATATTGGTCTTGAATTTCGTGATCAGTATCACGCCGTTCTGCACACAAATGCCAAACAATGCAATAAACCCGATACCTGCAGAGATATTAAAGTTGACCCCGGTTATCATCAGTGCGATGATACCGCCGGCAATGGCGAATGGCACATTGTTAAGCACCAGCAACGAATCCCTGAAATTGCCGAACAGGATGAACAGGATAAAAAAGATGATGAGCAAACTGATGGGTACTACCTGCGCCAGCCTTGCCGAGGCACGCTGCTGGTTCTCGAAATCCCCGGCCCATTGCAGGGAATAGCCTTTAGGCAACTTTACCTGGTTCTCAACCTTGCTTTGCGCCTCTTTAATGGTACTTCCCATGTCGCGCCCGCGGATAGAAAATTTGATGGCCCCATAACGTTTATGATCATCGCGGTAGATCATGCTGATGCCAGTGGTTTTGGTTATATCGGCTATCTCGCGCAGCGGTACCATGTTGCCGCTGATGGAGGGTACGCGTAAGTCGCCGATAGATGATATATTATTCCTGAAGTCTTCGGGGTAACGGATACGCAGATCGAATTTGCGCTCCCCTTCATATATCTGGGTTGCGGCCCTGCCGCCTATAGCTGTTTCTATCACCGCGTTGGCATCGGCCGCTTCAACGCCGTATTGCGCCATTTTTGCCTGGTTAAGGTTGATCTGCAATTCAGGCTGACCCATATTGCGCAGGATACCCAGGTCTTCAATCCCCTGAACGCTTTTTAAAATGTTGTAGATCGTATCTTCTTTCTTCTCGATGAATTTGTAATCGTCGCCAAACATTTTGACTACAATGGAACCTTTTACACCTGATACAGCTTCCTCCACGTTGTCGGATATCGGTTGCGAAAAGTTAAGGTCGATGCCCGGAAAAAACTTGAGTTTGTCCTGCATCCGGCTGATCAGTTCTTCCTTGGTTTCTCCTCTTTTCCACTGGTCCTGCGGATAGATGTCCACATGGAATTCGATGTTATAGAACCCTGTGGCGTCCGTGCCGTCGTTTGGCCTGCCGGTTTGCGACATCACCTGCTTCACCTCATCGAAACTCAAAAAAATCTTGCGCATCTCGTTCGCCAGCTTTACCGACTGCCCCAGCGAGGTGCTTAACGGGCCCGTTGCGCGCACATAAATAGCGCCTTCGTTCAGTTCGGGTAAAAATTCCGTACCCAGCAGCTTAAAACAAGCCAGGCTCGATACCAGGAAGATAATGGCAACGGGAAAGATAACTTTGCGGGCCTTAAAACAAAAATTATAGAACCGCATAGCGCCATTGATGATAAATTCGAGAATGACATTGTGCTTTTCTTTGACGTTTTTCTTTAGCAGGATACTTGCAAGGGCGGGCACAAAGGTGAACGTAAGCAGCAGCGCGCCCAGCAGTGCAAAGCCGAGCGTCCAGGCCAGCGGCGAAAACATTTTACCCTCGACCTTTTGGAAACTGAAGATAGGCAGCAGGCCGGTGATAATGATCAGCTTGGCAAAAAAGATGCCTTTCCCATTCACCAGGCAGGATTGTTTGATCAACCCGAGCTTGCTGAGCTTGTTGAACTTCTCCATGCCAACTTCTTTCGCCTTCATATCCAGTACGACGAATATTCCCTCCACCATCACCACAGCGCCATCGATGATGATGCCAAAGTCGATCGCCCCCATCGATAGCAGGTTGGCCGACATACCCCTTAGTTTCAGACAAATGAAGGCGAATAAGAGCGCCAGCGGAATAATGAGTGAGACAATAAGTGTCGTGCGCCAGTCGGCCATAAAAAGGAACACGATGATGGTGACGAAGATGATCCCCTCGAACATGTTGTGGAGAACCGTCCCGGTGGCAAAGTTTACCAGGTTCTCGCGGTCGTAAAAGGGAACTATCTTGACGTCATCAGGGAGGACATTCGTATTCAGATCATGCAGCTTTTCTTTCAGGGCCGCAATAACTTTACTGGGGTTTTCGCCCTTACGCATCACCACAATGCCTTCTACCACGTCAGGGTCGCGGTCGCGGCCAACCTGCCCTAAACGTGGTAAGGCCCCCTCAGTTACCTCGGCAATGGTTTTCACATATATAGGCGTTCCCTTTACGTTGTTTACAACAACATTTTTTATCTCGTCGATATTATTTAGCAGGCCGATGCCCCTTACCACATACGCCTGCCCGCTTTGCTCTATCACATCACCGCCTACGTTAACATTGCTTTTGGATACCGCCTCGTATAGCTGAAGTGCCGAAACGCCATATTGCAACGCTTTTTGCGGGTCGACGGTTATCTGGTAAGTTTTAACTTCGCCGCCAAAGCTGTTCACATCGGCAATGCCCGGTACGGCTTTTATTTCGCGTTCTACAACCCAGTCTTCAATGGTTTTTAATTCGCGTACAGATTTGCGGTTGCTCGCCAAAGTAAAACGGTATATCTCGCCGGTTGGGCCGTAAGGCGGTTCGATAGATGGATCTACGCCATCGGGCAGGTTAGCGTCGCCAATATGATTATTGATCTGTAGCCGCGCGAAAGCGTAATCGACATCGTCGTCAAAGGTTACTTTCAGCACGGAAAGACCAAAGAGTGAGGATGAGCGGATGCTGGTTTTCTTTTCCGCCGGGTTCATGGCGATTTCTAGCGGACGGGTTACGAATTTCTCGACCTCCTCGGCGCTTCGGCCGGGCCATTGAGTGATGATAGTTACCGAAGTATTGGTGACATCCGGGAATGCATCGATACTGATGTTTTTAAAGCTGATATAGCCACCGACAGCCATTAATGCCGTTACAAAGAATATGAAGAACTTATTCTTTAACGAGAATGCCAGTACGCTTTTGATGAATTTGTTCATGTTTCTTGCTCCGGATTCAGTTAATCTCTTAACGACTCAAAAAGGTACAGCTGCCGGGAAGCTACGATACGGTCGCCAGCCTTAAGACCCGAACGTATATAAGCCCTGTTTTCCACCCGTTTTGCAATTTGTATTTGCTGCACATGCACTTTGGCCTTGCCATCCACCACGATCACATAATCTTTGTCATTATCAAAGATCAGCGCCCTTGTATCGATAACCGGCAGGTTCTCACCCGATTTTGCCTTGATGGTGACGTTGGCAAACATTTCGGGTTTAAGTTTATTGCCCGGATTTTCTATTTTCACCCTTGCTTTAACTACTTTGCTGTCGGGGTCGAGCATATCGTATATCTTATCTATTTTACCGCTGAAGATCTTATCAGGATAAGAGAGGGTAGTGATCTTTACCGGGTCGCCAACCTGCACGTTGGATATGTCCGATTCATAAATGTTGATCAGCACATAAACATCCGACAGGTCGGCTATCGTGAACAGGTTCGAACTGTTGTCGGCCCTTACCTGTGTATTATCTGTAAGGTTTTTTTCGATAACAAAGCCTGAGATGGGCGATTTTACCAAATACCCCTGGCCGTCACTTTTATTGATGTTCACCACGGCCCCCGCGCGTTTGTTTTCGGCCTCCGCCTTTTGATAATCCGATTGCGCCTGCTCAAAATCCTTTTGCGATGCAAGCCCGCTTTTGTACAGGTCACTGGTTGATTCAAAAGCCCGTTTTGCACTTCGCAGATCAGCTTCGGCAGAAATATAATCCTTGGTAAAGCCTGCCATCTCGGCGCTTTTCATTACGGCAAGCGTTTGCCCCCGGCTCACCACATCGCCCAATTGCACATTAACATCATGTGCCACGCCGCTTACCATCGGGTATATTTTTACCATTTTACTTTCGTCGGCAGCTATATTTCCCGTCAGATTGATCTCCGATAAAGCGCTCGCCTCTTTCACAGTGTCTATCAGCAAGCTATTGAGCAGGCTGTCGGTCACCTCAAATTTTTCGTCCTTTGGTGGTTCTTCAGCATGGTGGCAGCTTTGCAGCGCCATAGCCGATATGGCTATGGCGACCGCGTATAGGAGGGGCATTACATATCGTTTGGAATACATTGTCATTGTTGATTAAAAAAGGGTGTCCCGGTGGCGTAGTTCAATTGTTCCAGCGCAAGTACTTTGCTCAATTGCAGGTTGTTCAGCTGGATGGTGTTGGTTTTATAAGAATCATAGAAATCGAGGAATTCGAGCATGCTCAGGTTCCTTTTTTCGTAGTTGATGTTTACTTCTTTGATCAGGTTAGTGAAGTCGGTCTTAAACTTCGGGTCGAAACTGTTATACAGTTTTTCGAGCCGAAGCGCACTTTTGTAACTGGTAGCCACATCGCTTTGCACCTGGTCCTGCTGGCTTTGGAACTGCACTTTACTTTGGTCAATAGCTATACGTGCCTGCTGAATGTTGCCCTGGTTGCGGTTGAAAAATGGCAGGCTGAACGCAATGCCGGCACTCATAAAATTGTTGCCGTAAGATCCCAGCTTATCATAATTGAAGGATAGTGAAACATCAGGAATAGCGGTGGCCTTCTGAAGTTTTAAGTTGAGTGTGTTATAGTCGACCGCCGCTTTGGTATATTTCAGGTCGTATCGGTTGGCGTAGGCCGAATCAAGCAGTTGCTGGTAGGGAACAGCAGAAACGGCATCCTTGTTGCTGTCGAAATTTACCTGCGGATCTATATAAGATGCAGGTGATGCCTTGATGAGCAGTTTCAACTCGCTTTGCGTGGTATCTATGCTGGTAAGCAAGCTATTGTATTCCGTTTGCAGGGAATAGAGTTGCGATTGAATACGCAGTACTTCTTTTTCGGCGATGTTGCCCTTTTGATACTGTTGTTTAAAAACATCCAGTGTTTTTGCAAGCGAGCTTATCTCTTCATCATAAACTTTAGCCGACTGCTCCTGGAAATAGATATTGTAAAAATCGCTGTGGAGCGTAAATTTTAGCGTGCGTAACAGGTCGAAGAACTGATATTTGGCCTGCTCGACGCCGATCTTTGCCAGTTGGATATTTTTATTCCTTTTTCCGGCAGTAAAGAAAAGCTGCGAGACGCTGACCGCCTGTTCGCTGAATGCATTGGGTACCCCGGTGGCGTGGATGCCATTTGCAAAACTGAAATCGGGATTTTGGAACAAGCGCGCGGTGATCACATTGGCGCTTGCATTATCAATATTATAACGCTGAATGATCAGGTCAAGGTTATTTTTGAGGAATTGATCTTCGGCCTGTTTAAGTGTGAGCTTTAAAGTATCGGACTGCACTTGCGCAAATAAGGGTGCACCCGTGACCGAAACCAAAAGCTGAATTGAAAAAAAGGCGCGAATAAACTTTAGACGCATATTTTGTTGTTTGCGCAAAAGTAGATGGGCAGTATTAGAGCCGAATTAAAGTCGGATTAGAAAGGGATTAGAATTACTAAACCGGGAAATTGATAACAAATGATGCCCCTTTGCCACGATTTGAACGGGCATCTATGGTGCCATTGAACAGGTTGATGATCTTGGCGGTAATGTACAGGCCAATGCCGTTGCCGTAATAATCCTTCACATTGGTGGCGCGATAGAATGACCTGAACACTTTGTCGGTTTCGCCGGGCGGTATACCAATGCCCGAATCGGTAATGGTAATACTGATATGGTCATTGCCGGCATCCAGGTCGCATTGCACCGGCCGGTTATCTGAAAATTTATAGCCGTTACTTATAATATTGTTCAGTGCAATGCTGAGCAGCGCTTTGTTTGCCGGTATAAGCAATTTTTCGTGGTCGTCGGGCAGGTGAATGATATTGACAACAAATAATCCCCTGCCGGCTTTGCTGTTCCAGTAATCGGCAAGCTCCCAGATCAATTCATCAATGGCTACAGGGCTAAGTATAGCTTGCGTATAATTCATGTCCACCTGCGCCAGTTCCAGCAGCCCTGTTATGGTCTCATTCAGCCTTTCCGCATCTGATAGTACCGATCGCAGCACCTGCTCATACTCCTGCTGGGTGCGCCGCTTATTCAGCGTAACTTCCAATTCGCCCATAATGCTGGTAACCGGTGTTCGAAGTTCGTGCGAAGCATTGATCACGAAAGTTTGCTGTAATTCAAAGGCATTTTCAAGATGCTTTAACAGTTTGTTGAAATTTTTTGCCAGGGCGCTTATCTCATCCTTGCCATTGCCTTCGTTTATGCGCAGGCTAAGGTTGCTTGCACGCACCTGCTGTACCTGGGCAACAATTTCGTCTATCGGCTCAAGCGATTTTTTTGCGAACCACCGGCCGACAAAAAATAAACCCGCCGAAAGGCAGATGATCATAACCAGCATGATCTCGATCAGGTCCTCTATACGGTGGTGCCCGTGTATATCCTCGGCCGATACCAATATCACGAAGTTTCCCTGGTTGTCGTTATAATAGATACCGACGGTTTGCCGGTCGCCTTCGGTAAATTCCATTTCCTTACGGCGGCGAACCAGGTCTATCACATTGTCGCTCCAGTACTGTTGCCTGTCTTTGATGAAATAAGGGGCATTGCGGTCGTTATAGATACGCACAACCTCGCCGGGTATCTGCTTCAGGTAACGTTCGCGTACGCGGTTAAGCGAATCGACAGGAATTTCATCAGCCTCCAGGTATAATTGCGCGGCAACTTTGGCGCGGTCCGATAATCGGTTGTAGAAGTCGGATTTTACGAAAGAACTGAAAGTGAAAAATATTGCAGCAAGCGCTATCAGCAGTATTACCGCACTGATAATGGTAAAATAAAGCGCCAGCCTGTTCTTTATTTTCATTACTTATTTGCCTGCTTTAATATATAACCCATGCCGATGACGGTATGGATGAGTTTACCCTTAAAATCCTTTTCGATCTTTTTGCGGAGATAATTCACATAAACGTCGATGAAGTTGGTGCCCGTGTCGAACCCGATACCCCAAACCTCTTCCGCAATATATTCCCTCGAAAGTATTTTGTTGGGGTTGCGCATGAACAGTTCCAGCAATGTATATTCCTTTGCGGTCAGCGTTATTTGTTTACCGTCGCGTTCCGCCGTTTTGGTCCAGCTATCCAGCTTAAGATCGTCGAATAATAATTGATGATCCGTTTCCCGGTTTTTGTTGCGGCGCATCAGGGCCTCGATGCGGGCGAGCAACTCGCTGAAATGGAACGGTTTTACCAGGTAATCATCGGCACCTGCTTTCAGGCCGGATACTTTGTCATGCACCTGGTTCAGGGCGGTAAGCATCAGGATGGGCGTGTCATTGTCGTCCTCACGTATCTGCCGGCAAAGATCAATACCGTTGGTGTCGGGCAGCATTACATCCAAAATCAGCAGATCGAATTTATCTTTTCCTATCAGTTTTTGGCCTTCGGCCCCGCTTGCCGCGGCCTTAACCGTATAGCCATGCTCTTCCAACCCCTTAACGATAAAGGCTGATACTTTTTGTTCGTCTTCGATCAAACAGATGTTATTCATGTTAAGCAAATATGATAATATTAAAATAATTATAATTGCATCATGAGCAAACTCACCCCGTTCCATGCCGCTGTTCCGGTTCACGACCTGGAGGCGGCACGCAAATTTTACCACGAAGTTTTAGGCTGCGCCGAAGGCCGTACCGATGAATTGTGGACCGACTTTGACCTGTATGGCCACCAGTTTGTTATCCATTATAAGCCCAAGCCTGAAGGCGATCCGAAACATCACACCAACCCTGTAGACGGGCACGATGTACCCGTGCCGCATTTCGGTGTAGTGCTGGAGTGGGACGAATGGGAAAAACTGGCTGAACGCCTAAAAAACTTTGGTGTCAAATTTATCATCGAACCCTATATCCGTTTCAAGGGTTTGCCGGGGGAACAGGCGACGATGTTTTTTACCGATCCGTCGGGTAATGCCTTAGAGTTTAAGGCGTTTAAAGACATGGGGCAGTTGTTTGCGAAGTAGAATAGAGCCAGGAACCAAGAGCCAGGAATCAAGACAAATCTTGGTTCCTGGCTCTCAAAATATCCGTTGCTGTATCACCGCCATTAGTTCAGGTTTGAATTTTTCACTGATAGGTATCTGCTTGCCGGCTATATAAATGTGATTGTCCTGTATCTTTTCCAGTTGCCTGGTGTTGACAATATAGGAGTTATGTACCCGCACAAATGGCAGCGGCAGTTGTGCCCCGATATCCTTAAGCCTCCGGTAAATGAGCAATTGTCCCGTGGTGGTTACCAGGCGCGCGTATTCCTTTTCACCCTCGAAATACAGGATATCCTCGAGCCTTATCTTGCTAAGTGTTTTACCCGATTTTACAAAGAAATATTCTTTCTCATGCTGTGGCGTTGGAGGTTCAACCACGCGCCTTTTGCCAAAATAAGATTCGATCTTTTGGGTCGAAGTAAGGAACCTTTTCAGCGTGATCGGTTTCGTCAGGTAATCGATGGTTTGAAAGGTATAGCTTTCAGCGGCATATTCCGAATAGGCGGTAGTAAAAACGATCTTGGTTTCGATGGGCAGCAGCCCTGCAAGCTCCATGCCCGTCAGTTGCGGCATATTGATATCAAGAAAGAGAAAATCGACCTTATTCTTTTTCAGGAAAGCCATCGCCTCCAGCGCATCGTAACATTTGGCTAAAAGCTCCCAGTCGGTTGTTTGATGGATAAGAATCTCCAGCAAATTTACCGCATTAGGTTCGTCGTCGATGATGATGCAGCTTAAGCTCATGATATGGGCACTTTTAAAAACGCAACAAACTTTTGACCATTGTTTTCAATATTCAATTCGAACCTGGTCCCGTACAGCATGGTTAACCTTTTCCGTAAATTCTGTATCCCAAAGCCATGCGCTACTTCTTTTGACGCTTTTGGATGTATCCTGTTACAGCTTTGGAAAAGCAGGTAGCCGTCCTGCTGTATCAGGGAGATGTCGATCTTGTTCTCGGCGCTCGATTTATCTATCCCATGTTTGAAAATATTTTCAACAAAGGTCATCAGCAGCATAGGCGGAATGCGCGACTCGGCGTTGTATTCCTTTACAAAGTTGATCTCCGTTTTGTGGCGGATGCGTATTTTTTCCAATGCGATGTAGTTTTCAATAAACTGTATCTCGGTTTGCAGGGAAACTTCGTCCTTCGGGCTTTCATCCACAAAATAGCGCATAATGTCGGAAAGTCTCTCAATCAGGCCCGCGGTTCGTGGCGCCTCGCGGTAAGCTTCATAATAAATGTTGTTCAGCGTATTAAACAGGAAATGTGGCTGTACCTGCGACTTTAATAAATTGAGCTCTGCCT
The DNA here is from genome assembly GCF_007971025.1 of Mucilaginibacter ginsenosidivorans. Classification (NCBI taxonomy): domain Bacteria; kingdom Pseudomonadati; phylum Bacteroidota; class Sphingobacteriia; order Sphingobacteriales; family Sphingobacteriaceae; genus Mucilaginibacter; species Mucilaginibacter ginsenosidivorans. The sequence goes on from NZ_CP042436.1 coordinate 1,856,868, forward strand.
GGCTTTTTTGTAGTAATATCTCCTCTGCCTGTTGCTTCAGGCTGAAATAGGCCAGCGCTATCCGGAAAACAAAGCTGAGCATATAGTTGAGGAACCCGGCAATGATAAAATTCAGCGCCATGTTAATGTTCATCACTTCGGGCTTGGTAGCCATGAACTTGTTATAGATGGACATGATGAGGTAACCCCGCGCTAATCCACCCCCCACCAGCAGGACGATCACACAAAGCACATAGGTTACCTTGTGCCCTTTTTCCCAAAGCCTTGGAAAAAGGAACTTGATGTTCCCGTAAATGATCAAAATGTAGAAAGCTACACTGATGGTACTGAAGCTGGCAGCCTGTGGCAGCCCGTCCTCGGGTAGTATCGAAAAGAAAATGATCAGGTAAACGGCTATCCATATCAGCACCTGCAACTGGGTGATCGTTGCCTTTCCTTTCAAAAAATTCATTTTTAAAAATACAAAGCTTTTTGATTCCGCCCCGTCATTTTCAACCAACCGACTTACTTATTCAATAATAGCCGTAAAAACACTACATGCCATCAACCGGGCCTATCGGTTAAAAATACTGCCGTGCAGATTGAAATGATTTGCTGCGGCTTACAATAAAGGCAAATTTTAACAAACAATTACACGCGAACCGATATGAAATTATACCAATTTGTTCAAAAGCTTATCCCGCTTGCAGCCGCAGCGTGGTTGCTATTGTCGCATGGTTTAAAAGATGCCGTTTCGTTGTGGAAGTAAAAATAATAGGAACATTAATTTTCAAACCATTCACATGAAGAAATTAATCACCGCCGGTTTATTACTGGCAATTATGCAGATCATTTATACCAGCCCGGTGCAGGCGCAGCTAACATCGCTGCCCAGCGGTGGCAATAAACGCGCATCGGTAAGCGAGGGTATCGGTATCACCAATGTATCCATTACCTATAGCCGCCCCGCGGTTAAAAAAAGGGACGGCCATATCTGGGGCGAACTGGTTCCTGTTGGCTATGTCGACCAGGGTTTTGGCCCGTCGAAACAGGCTCCGTGGAGGGCCGGCGCCAACGAAAATACGATCATCGAATTCTCGACCGATGTAAAGATAGAAGGGCAGCCTTTGGCAGCAGGTAAATACGGCTTTTTTATTGCCTACGACCCAAACGAATGCACGCTCATTTTCTCGAAAAATTCAACTTCATGGGGTAGCTTCTTTTACAAACCCAGCGAAGACGTATTGCGTGTAAAAGTAAAGCCGGTACCTGTAGATAAAAGTGTTGAATGGCTGAAATATGAATTTACCGACCAAACCCCATCAAGTGCGGTAGTTGCATTGGAGTGGGAGAAATTGGTTATCCCGTTCAAAATAGATGTTGACGTAGTGGGTACGCAGCTGGCTTCGTTCAGAAAAGAGTTGCAAAGCGAAAAAGGGTTTACCTGGGAGCCCTGGGACCAGGCCGCGCAGTACTGCGTTCAGAACAAAACCAACCTTGACGAGGCGCTTTTATGGACCGATACCGCTACAAGCGTGAATTTCGGCGGCGATAAAAGCTTTACCGCCTGGAGTACCAAAGCCAGCGTGCTGGATGGATTGGGCAAAACCCAGGAAGCGGCCGACGTAATGAAAAAAGCATACCCCTATGGCAACGTGAACGAGCTTTATTTTTATGCCAGGAGCCTGACACGCCAGAAAAAAGGCCAGCAAGCGCTTGAAGTGTTCAAGATCAATTATGACAAGCATCCGAACGAATTTCTGACCAACGCGGGTATGGCAAGGGGCTATTCAGCCGTAGGCGATTACAAAAAGGCGCTTACTTACGCACAAAAAGCACAGTCACAGGCACCCGACCCGGCAAATAAAAATATCGTGAACACCATGGTGCAAAAGCTGCAGGACGGTAAGGATATCAACTAAATCTCAACATATCATCTATTGTATGAAATACATCATTAAATGGGTTGTACTGGGTATCGCGGTACTTTGTACAACCCTTTCTGTTTTCGGCCAGGCTATAGTTGACCCGGCTGCACAGCCAAAAGTATTTTCGCAGGAAGGTAAAGCCGACCTGAGTAATGAATCGGTTGCCGCCTTTATGCCAAACCAAAAAACGGTATTCATCGCCGATGGACAAACCATTGTCGTATCTAAAAGGAGCGGGGATAAATGGAGTACGCCGGTAACGGCTTCCTTCTCTGGAAAATGGAAAGACTGGGACCCCACCATGAGCCCGGATGGCAAGCGGTTGATCTTTGTATCCACCCGCCCGCTGGAAGGCGCCCCGCAGGATAAGGCGCAGGAAAACGCTCACCTCTGGTATGTAGATAAGCTATCAGGTGATAGCTGGTCGGCACCAAAACATTTCGATGCGCCTGTAAATGTGGAAGGCTGTAATGATTTTGGCCCGTCTGTCAGTGGTTCAGGCACAATATGTTTTTGTTCGCGAAACCGCGATGGGAACCAGGGAATGCACGGATATTACATTAAATGGCTCGGTGACCATTATGATAAGCCCAAAATGCTGGCACTGAATGGTGATAAGGAGATATATGATCCCTTCATAGCGCCCGATGAGCATTATATCATCTTCGTAAGTGATAACGAACTGTATATCAGCTATCGAAAAGGCAATGACTGGACACAGGGCGAAAAGCTAAGCGCCAACGTTAACAACGGCAAAGGCAATTTCGATCCAATTGTTTCGCCCGATGGCAAAACGTTGTACTACGCACAGGATAAGGCGCCCGGTATTTTAATGGTGCCCGTAAAAATTCCTCTGGCCGCAAAAGAAAACTGACGCGATGGACATCATGATCTTTATCGGCTTGCTGTTACTTGGAGGGTTATTGAACTTTATATGGGAGCCCGATGCCAAACCAGTTCATAGTTTGGCTAAGGCTTACCTTATGGTGGCTATTTACCTGGCGCTGGCTGTGTGGATATTTTTCTTTGCGGGCATCAAAAATGCTTTCCTGTTAAAGGCGCTTAACATCCTTATCCATTACGGGGCATACGCCATTCACCTGGTTTTGGGCTACCTGGCCGTAAACATTTTTACCAGGCTGCATGCTAAGGACGAATCATCAAACGATACCCTGCTTCCCTCAACGATGAATATCACTTTGTGGGCCGTATCGGTATCCATCGGCAACTCCTTCCTGGTAGCGACGGTTGGTAAATCAACCAACATGGGTATCATGATCGATTTTTTTAAACAGTCGGGCTACGCAATATGGTTTCTGTATTTTATTATGGCAGCAGAAACTATATGTGCGCTTGGTATCCTGCTTCATTTCAGATTCAAAACAGGCGTGGCGGCCTCTGCCGGTTTGATATTGATCATGCTGGGCGCAGTTTATACGCATTGGCATAACCGCGACCCGTTTTCCGATTCGTACGCCGCTGTCACCGAATTACTCAACTTGTCCCTCCTGTTATTTATGTATTATCTCGAAATGCAGGTGAACCGGAAGCTCGCCGATACGCAGATATATGTTATTTGACAAAATTATGAAAACAGCAGTAGTTATTGCGGTGAGCTGCCTTGCGGTCTTACCGCCCTATCCAAAGAGAAGTACTATCAAGGAGAAACATAACAAAGAAAACCACGCACGCAAAAGCTATAACAGTGCCGGGTTTTTCAAACTGGATGTTAAAACGGGTGAAAAACTGGGCAATATATTTTCCAGGACCATATCTTACAAATCGGCCGATTTTCCGGAAATTGTTTTTCGTGCAGGGGGAACAGGCGTTTATACGGTAATAAATAACAGCCCGTTAAACCCTGTTTTTGACGGGGTATTCCGGTACGACGGCCGCGCCGAAAGTCATTCCAAGGTAGAAATGCACGACAACGGGAAGACAGTAAATTACGATGGCACATCAATGACTAACACCGATGGAAGCGGCGTATTATACAACTCGCTGATATGGGGTATACCACCTGCAAAAATTAGCGAAGGCAATTCATGGAAAATGAATATTCCGCAGGCCTGGGAACTGGGTGGCGCCGGCGAACAAACCATCACCGTGCTGGATATAGATGCTGCTAATCATACTGTCAGGTTAAAGCGGGAAGGCGAGGGAGATGGTTTTTATGATAATGACCGGAAGCGGTTGAATGTTACCAGGGACGGTAAGGTAACACCTATGGACATCGCTCCGGGGCGGTCGCATTGGGTAGGGTATACAACGTTCAAAAACGGGCTCATTATAAGCGACGAGCTGATGGTGAAACGATCTGTTACATTGACGTCGGCCGACCTCAGGTTTACGGCAGATCAAAGGGAATACATCCTGTTAAATTCAATGCCGGTAATTGATTGACCATAACAACCCCAAAACATGAAAAGAATTATAATATTACTCATAACCTGTCTGGCCGGTTTATTTGCCTACGGGCAGGCCGATACGATCCGTTTACAGGATAAGCGCCTTAATACGTCTGTTCTTAAACCGGGGTTAAACCAGTACCTGGTATATTTTCAAAACCCCAAAAACAAGCAAACCATCAGGTTTTGGTACTGGCTTCGTAATATTGAATTGAAAAACCGCGACGGCGAAAAAGTCTTTGCCATTACGCAGCACTGGTATGGAAGCGACAGCGCAGCATACCGGAGTATTTACTCGATAAACAAAGCCGAAGACTTTGCACCGGTTTACATATCGCTGACCATTAAAGGTATAACCAAGGCTTACAACTGGAGCAGGGACAAAATAACCGGCGCCGATAGCGTGGCTAACAATGCCCATAAAGATTTCAGCCTTGATTTTAAGGTGCCTAATTTTAACTGGGATCTGGATATCGAGACATTTGAAATGCTGCCACTTGCCGCGAACAAAACTTTCGCGATCAATTTTTATGATGCAGGGCTTAACCCCCCGGAATATGTGATTTACAAAGTTACCGGGAGCGAGGTTCTGGCAACACTCGATAATCAAAAGGTTGATTGCTGGAAACTTTTTACCGAAGGAACCAATGGCAGTACCCATTACACGCAAACCTTTTGGATCAGCAAGAAAAATCATGAATTCCTGAAGGAAGAGGATCAGTTCAATGGTATGTACCGGTATAAGATAAAGATGCCCGGCGCTGCACCCGACCTGGTGTCGAGATTTAATAATTAATGCGATGATGAGGTTAACGAAATATATTACCGGGTGCCTGTTGATTATATCAGCTATTTCTGCGAAAGGGCAGTCACCAAAAATCAACGTGGATATGGCAAAATACTTTGCCGGCAGTTGGGCCGGCACCGGTGAGTTTGCCAATGGAAAAAAAGTAGAAGCTGATGTATCATTCTATATTTCGACAGATAGCACCAGCCTGATAAATATTTATGCCGACAAAGCGCCTAACAGGTACAAAGCTACGTCGGCATGGGTTACTGGTCGCGACGGAAAAACCGTGTCGCATATCATAAATAATTTTACCGGTCTTAACGATTTTACCAGCGATGGCTGGGAAAACGGAAAGATAATTTTGGCGAATGCGAGCGCACACCAAGGCAGGGGCACACTTTATCAGCAATTCGTCTTCGAAAAAATAGATAACGATCATTTTAGGGTAACATACTATTACGGTTTCGATATCGCTAAGCTGAAGGAAGGCGATCACGTGATCTTTTCAAGGTTAAAGCCTGAATAAACAGATTATTTCGAAATAAAATGCAGGAAAGATTATATTTGGCTTACCACCAACTATAATCCTTTCTTTTATGCAAATAACCCGTTGTACCAGCGTTGCTGAGCTAAATGAACTTTCTTCTGAATACATTATAAACGACCTGAACAGCAGGCCGAAGTCGCTGTTTTGTACTGCGACGGGCAATTCGCCTACTGGTATTTACCGGCTGCTTGCAGATAAGAAGGACCTTATCGACCCCAATGGACTCAGCTTGTTAAAGCTTGACGAATGGTATAACCTGCCTATGGACCACCCCGCCAGTTGCGAATATTACCTTCAGCAATATATGATCCTTCCATTGGGCATCGCGGATGAAAATTATACCGGCTTTAATGCTATGGCGAAGGACCCGGGGGCGGAATGCAAACGCATAAATGATTTTATAGCTGCTAAGGGGCCAATTGACATTTGTGTATTAGGAATAGGACTTAACGGCCATATCGGGTTTAACGAACCTGCAGATTTCCTGCAACCTCATGCGCACCTGACCGTGTTAAGCGAGACATCGCTAAATCACAATATGATCAAAAGCTCGGGCGTCGATATGAAATATGGCCTCACGCTTGGCGTGGCCGATATATTGCAATCAAAGAAGATCATCCTGCCGGTTTTCGGCAAAAACAAAAAGGATATTATGGACCGGCTTTTCGAAGGTAAAATAAGCTCACAACTGCCGGCCTCAGTTTTATGGCTGCACCGGGATGTGACGGTGTTTTATTGCGAGAACGATAGTTAATAATTATCAGGATGATGAGATACAGCCTGTTTTGCTTGTCAGTATTATTGATCGTTTCCGCGAACTTGGTCGCCCAGGTGCAGGTGCGTTACGAGCCGCGGCACCATAATGTGCTGGAAAATAAATATTTCAGGGTGCTGGACGTAAACATCCCACCTCATGATACAACATTACAGCATATTCATTCCACGCCATCGGTTATTTTATTTTTTACAAATACGGTTAGCGCCACTCAAAACAGGGGAGGAAGTTGGGAAAGCGGGAAAAGTGTGGCAGGTAATGTCTTTTACCGCAACTTCGCCAGGGATACCGTTATTCACCGGGTAAGTAATTGGGATACGACGAACTATCACGTCACTGATATTGAGCTGCTTTCGGGCTACGAACCAAATTCGGATCGCACACCATTGCCGTTTACTGTTTTGTTTAACGAAGAAAAAGCCATCGCATATCGTGTAACCGCGGTAGATAAACAGATCATCGATAATCGCGGACCGATGATCGCCGGCCTGGTGGTGGGCAATGATATTATCCTGCACAACACAAAAAATAATAAAACGATCATCATAAAAGCCGGTAAAGAAACTTATATACCGCCAGGCATTTCTTTTTACCTGTCGCCGACAAGCAAAAAAGCGATCGACCTGGTTTTGTTCGAAGTAAAGTAATTGATTGACTATGAGTAAAGGAACGGAACAACATACCTATGACGCTATAGTAATAGGTTCGGGCATCAGCGGCGGCTGGGCCGCTAAGGAACTGTGCGACCTGGGCGTAAAGACACTGGTGCTGGAGCGCGGGCGGAATATCGAGCATATAAAGGATTACCCGACCGCAACAAAGGGCCCGTGGGAGTTTCCGCATCGTATGCAGGAACCGCTGCAGGTGATAAAAGATAACCCCGTTATAAGTAAATGCTATGCTTACGGCGAGGATACGCACCATTTTTTTGTAAAGGATGCCGAACATCCCTACATACAGGAAAAGCCCTTCGACTGGATACGCGGCTACCAGGTTGGTGGCAAATCCATTATGTGGGGGCGGGCATGCCAGCGCTGGAGCGACTTTGAATTTTCGGCGCCGCAGCGTTATGGATACGCTGTCGACTGGCCGATAAGGTACGCAGATATTGCTCCCTGGTATTCGCATGTCGAAAAATTCTCGGGTATCTGCGGCGATAAAGACGGGTTGGAAGCCCTGCCCGACGGCGATTACCTGCCGCCGTTCGACCTGAGTTGTGTGGAGGCTGATATTCAAAAAAAGATACATGCCCATTATAAGGACCGCTTTATGGTGAAAACCCGCTGGGCTCACCTGACGAAGCCAAACCAAATTCACCTGGACCAGGGGCGCGGGCAATGCCAGGCGCGCGACCTGTGTACACGCGGCTGCCCGTTTGGCGGGTACTTCAGTTCGGTTAGCTCGACCTTGCCCTGGGCGAAAAAAACCGGAAATCTCACCATCAGGCCGTTTTCTGTAGTACACTCCGTTATTTATGATGATAAGAAAGGAAAGGTAACCGGCGTGCGTATCATCGACACTAATACCAAAGAGGAGATAGAATATTACGCTAAAGTTATTTTCCTTAACGCGGCCTGTTTGAACACGAATTTGATATTGCTTAATTCTACCTCGTCCCGTTTCCCGAATGGGCTGGGTAACGACAACGGATTGCTGGGTAAATTTATGGCTTTCCAGAATTACCGGGGCAGCGTACACGGTCGGGTTGAAGGCTATGAAGATAAATACTATTATGGCCGCAACCCTACCAACCCCATCATTGCTAATTACCGCAACCTGCATAAGCAGGACACCGATTACCTGGGCGGTTTTTTGACTTTTGTTTACTCCAACCGGGGCAGGCAGTACTGGAACCCGGGCATCGGCGCCGAATTGAAAGATTCGCTGTCGGAACCGGGACCATGGCGTGCAGGCATGTATATGCAGGGCGAGACCATCCCGAAGGAACATAACCATGTGCGTTTAAGCAAAGACCAAAAAGATCCATGGGGCATACCGCAGCTCATCACCTCGGTGGGTTATGACGATAATGATGACAAGATGGTGGAGGACTTCCTGACGCAATGCGCTGAAATGCTGGAAGTGGCCGGGGTAAAGGATATCGAAAAACACGACACGCACCAGGCGCCGGGCCTGGATATCCATGAAATGGGGGGCTGCCGTATGGGTAACGATCCTAAAACATCATTACTAAACAAATGGAACCAGATGCACCTGTGCAACAACGTTTATGTAACCGATGGGGCCTGTATGACAAGTACCGGCAACCAGAGCCCGTCGATACTGTACATGGCTTTTGCTGCAAGGGCGGCTAACCATGCGGCGGAAGAGATGAAGAAGGGGAATATCTGATGCTGATCAGGGTTAACATGGTTAACACAATTTTTCCTGTTTTGAATATAAATATTTGATTATCAGTGCTTTAAATAAAATACGCCGAAAAATGTGTTAACCATAAAACAGACCGTCCAAATGACCAATAGAAGAGCATTTATAAAAAACACAGGCCTTTTGGCATTAAGCCTGCCGGTTGCTAAAACGAATTTTTTTACGGCTCCGGCCCATAAACTCCCAGCCTTCGGCATACAGCTGTATATGGTAAAGGAGGATATGGCAAAGGACGCACCGGGTACTTTAAAAAAGCTTGGAGCAATGGGTTACTCGCAGATTGAAAGCTATGGCAGCGATAAGGGCATGTTCTGGGGAATGAGTAATAAAGATTTCAAAAAACTGGCAGGGGATAGCGGGCTGATGCTAATATCCAGTCATTACAACGATGAACCCGGCGGCTTTGAAAAGCAGGCGGAAAAAGCGGCCGAAATCGGTATGAAATATTTGATCTGCCCCTGGAAAGGTCCGCAGAAATCGATAGATAAGTTTAAAGAGTTTGCCGATGAATTTAATCGTAACGGCGAGATATGCAAAAAACATGGTATGCGCTTTGGCTATCACCCTCATGATTATCCTTATAAAAAAGTAGATGGTCAGTTGCCCATAGATGTGCTGCTGGCGAATACCGATAAAAACCTGGTTGACTTTGAAATGGACTTTTATTATACCGTTACCGAAGGGCAGGACCCGGAGGCTTATATAAAAAAATACGGTGACCGTTTCAGGCTCTGCCACATGCGCGATGTGCTGAAACAGCGATTACCTAAAAACAGCGAAGAAGAGTCAGCCTGCGACCTGGGGCAGGGTATCATCAACTACGCGCATTTGCTTGCCACAGGCTTGGATAACGGTATGAAATATTTCTTTGTAGAACAGAGCCGTTATTTTCACGAGACCCCCTTGCAAAGCGCAAAGATCAATATTGATTATTTGAAAAAATTAAAGCTGGCTGAAATTTAGCCCCTCTCTTTTGGAGAGGGGTTGGGGGGGAGGCTCAAAACTTATGATATGGTTTTTGGAAAAACTCATCCACCAGTTTATTGAAATCATCTGCATGTTCTATCAATGTGGCGTGACCCGAGTTCGGTACTACCCATAAATAAGCCCGGTCAATTGCCTGGTATATTTTGGTGGTATGGTCAATGGGTATCAGGTCGTGGTCGCCGCAAATAATGAGCGACGGACATTTGATGGCCTTTAAAGCGGAGAAAGGTATGTTCGGTTGGAAATAATCCAGCGTAAATATCTTCCAGTCATTTTTTTGTTTGGCTGTATTGCGGGGCTTATCCTTGTCCTCGTTATATTGTTTAACGAAATCTTTCCATACTGCCGGTTGCAGCGCAGTTGAATCAGGCGTCAGGTTGGCGCCGGTCGATGCCAGTTTGATCACTTGTTTTGGATGGCGCATAGCCATTACTAACGCATTGATGCCTCCATCGCTCCAGCCGATGACATACGCCGAATCGATATGCATCTTATCCAGCAGGGCCGAAAAATCGTCGGCCATCATCTCAAAACTTAGTGAATCTTTGGTGTCAACCGTTTTTCCGTGTGCCCGGCTGTCCACCGCTATCACTTTATATTTTTTTGCGAAATAAGGTATCGTTTTTGAGAAAGCGGCAATGCTGCCACCATTTCCATGCGTTAGCAACAAAGGCTTGCCCTGCCCGTAAACCTCCACATACATTTTTATACCCCTTACATCATAATACCTTCCTGCTGCCGGGTTGTTGCCATAAGGGATAGTTTTTTGCTGTGCAAGCACACCGCAGGTTAGCAACTGGAACAAGGAAAGTATGCAGAATAGCTTCTTCATCAGCAAGTTAGTTTGAGTTAAAGGTAACAGCTTAGAGTTATATTTCGTAACAGTACGCTAAATAATTAAATCGGGCTACGGGCAACGACATTGTTTAACAATTACCCATTAACCCTTAAAACCTAATTATCATGAAAAAACTATTGTTACTTATCTCATTGCTGGGTTGTGCCGCGCTGGCAAAGGCCCAGTCAGCCACCTACCACGCGTTTAAGGTCGACCTGACGTTTGGTTACGCTATCCCGCCATCTAACGGCGATGCTTCGACCAATGTCAAAGCAGGGGCAACGATTACCGTTGAACCGCATTATCGTATAACAGACGCGCTTGCGGTAGGTTTCAGGTTCGAAGGCGCCGGTTTAGGTTATGCTGATACCAACAGCGGCGATAACTCAAGCGCCGATATCTCCATTATTTATTCGTATTGCCCCTCTCTTGAATATTATTTAATGAAAGGCGGTTTCAGGCCGTTTATTGGAGGAGGAGTAGGTATTTTCGACCAGGGCTCTATCAGCATCAACAACAATACCGGAGGCTCTACCGAGTACGCGTCGATAGGTTCCAAATTCGGTTTTTTCCCCCGCGCAGGCTTTGAAGCCGGGCATTTAAGGATATCGGCTGAATATAACATACTCGGGAATAACTCTAACTATGCTGCATTTGCTTTAGGGTTCTTCTTTGGCGGAGGCAGGAAATAATCCTGTAACAATCTTGGTAAAATTTAAGGCCCTGTGCACGCATGGGGCTTTTTTTATTGCCTGGTTTTGGATAAAATCTTACCTTTCATCCGCCAATTTACTACCTTTCTGAATGGACGATTCAATTAAAAACACCTACGACGCTATCGTTATCGGTTCCGGCATCAGCGGCGGCTGGGCCGCAAAGGAACTGTGCGAACTTGGATTGAAAACCCTGGTGCTCGAACGCGGCCGGAACGTCGAACATATCAAAGATTATCCTACTGCCAACACCCCACCCTGGGATTTTAAACACCGGGGCCGGATGCCGTTATCGGTGATCAAGGAGAATCCATACATCAGCAAAGCTGCCGGTTACGGCGAGGATAACGCGCATTTTTTTATAAAAGATAAAGATCATCCCTATATCCAGGAAAAGCCTTTTGAATGGATTCGCGGCTACCAGGTTGGGGGTAAATCGCTTACCTGGGGGCGTGCCTGCCAGCGCTGGAGCAAATACGAATTTACAAACCCCGAAAAATTTGGCTATGGCATAGCCTGGCCGATAGGGTATGATGATGTGGCGCCCTGGTATTCGCACGTGGAGCAATTTATAGGCGTTTGCGGCAACAAGGATGGTATCGAGGCCATGCCCGATGGAGAGTTTCTGCCGCCGTTCGAAATGAATTGTGTGCAGGAAGTGGTCAGCAAAAAGATACACGAGAATTACCCCGACCGCCACCTGGTACATGCACGCTGGGCGCACCTGACAAAACCCAATAAGATACATTTTGAACAGGGCCGGGTGAAGTGCCAGGCGCGCAATATGTGCATGCGGGGGTGCCCGTTTGGCGGCTATTTCAGTTCGAACAGTTCCACTTTACCCTGGGCAAAAAAGACCGGCAATTTGACTATCCGGCCTTTTTCGGTAGTGCATTCTGTGATTTATGACGAAAAGCTGGGCAAGGCTTCGGGTGTACGGGTGATCGATGCCAATACAAAAGAAGTTCTTGAATACAAAGCCAGGATCATTTTTTTGAATGCTTCGGCGCTCAATAGCAATTTGGTATTACTCAATTCTACCTCGTCCCGGTTCCCTAACGGTTTAGGCAATGATAACGGCCTGCTTGGCAAGTATGTTGCTTTTCAGAATTACCGCGCATCGGTGAGCGCTGAAATGGACGGCTTTTTGGATAAGTATTACTTCGGCCGCAACCCTACAGAGCTGATACTGGCTAACTACAAAAACCTGCATAAACACGAAACCGATTATTTTGGCGGATATACAACATTTATGGGCGCCTACCGCGATCCGCATCAAACCGATGAAAGCGTTTCGCAGGTTGGCGCGGCGTATAAAGATTCGCTTACCGAACCCGGCGGCTGGAAGCTGTACATGTATATGCAGGGCGAAACCGTGCCGAAGGCGGCCAATCATGTCAGGTTGAGTAAGGACCAGAAAGACCAATGGGGTATCCCTTTGCTGATCACGTCGGTAGAATATGACGATAACGACGAACGCATGATACAGGATTTCCTGAAAGAGACACGGGAAATGCTGGAGAAGGCCGGCTGTAAGAACATCGAAACGTACGAAAACAAACAGGCTCCCGGCCTGGATATCCACGAAATGGGCGGCTGCCGCATGGGTAAAGATCCGGAAACGTCCCTGCTGAATAAATGGAATCAACTACATCTTTGTAAGAACGTTTTTGTGACCGACGGGGCTTGCATGACCAGTACGGGCAACCAAAGCCCGTCCATACTTTATATGGCTCTGACAGCCAGGGCAGCAAATTTTGCAGCAGCAGAAATGAAAAAAGGAAATTTGTAACTATATTTAACTGCTGTTCAAATATTTGTATATCCTAATTAAACTGCCTGGATGATTAAAAATTTTACTAAAACAGGATGTATCCTGCTGTTACTGGCACTTGCTTTTGCCGGAAAAAGTGTTTCCGCACAGGACGACCCCATTGATAAGAAGGTAGATTCCGTCCTTTCCAAAATGACGCTCGACGAAAAGATCGGTCAGCTAAATCAATACAATGGCGATTGGGAAGCCACCGGTCCCGTTACCAAAGATGTGGGTAACAAGCTGGACGAGATACGCAAGGGCCGCGTTGGAGCCGTACTGAATATTATGGGCAGTGCGCACACCAAAATTTTCCAGGATGCAGCTATGCAATCGCGGATGAAGATACCCCTGCTGTTTGGGCAGGACGTTATACATGGTTACCGCATAACTTTTCCTATCCCGCTGGCCGAGGCCTGCAGTTGGGACACCGATGCTATTGAAAAAGCAGAACGTATTGCTGCGACAGAAGCGGCTGCGTCGGGCATAAACTGGACCTTTGCGCCGATGGTTGATATTGCGCGCGACCCGCGCTGGGGCCGTGTAATGGAGGGTGCCGGCGAGGACCCTTATCTTGGCTCATTAATAGCTGCCGCCAGGGTTCGCGGTTTCCAGGGCAATGGTTTGGGAAATACCGATGCAGTAATGGCCTGCGCCAAACACTTTGCTGCTTACGGCGCCGCCATAGGCGGGCGCGATTACAATAGTGTGGATATGAGCCTGCATACCTTGTGGGAATATTACCTGCCACCTTTCAAGGCGGCTGCTGATGCAGGCGTGGCCACATTCATGAATTCGTTTAACGACCTGAACGGGACACCCGCCACCGGAAGCGTATACCTGCAGCGCGAGGTGCTGAAAAGAAAATGGAACTTTAAAGGCTTTGTGGTCAGCGACTGGGGATCGATAGGCGAAATGATACCGCATGGATATGCAAAAGACAATGCGGAGGCTGCACTTATCGCGATGACAGCCGGGAATGATATGGATATGGAAAGCCGGAGCTATATCAACAACCTGGCAAAACTGGTTGCTGATAACAAGGTCTCGTTTACGCTGATAGACGACGCGGTGAGCAGGATATTAAGAAAGAAATTTGAAATGGGCCTTTTTGACGATCCTTACCGGTTTATCAACCCGGGGAGAGAAAAGTCGGCGCTCAACCTGCCGGAGAACCAGGACGCGGCAAAGGATATGGCACATAAGAGCATGGTGTTGCTTAAAAACGATCACCAGATCCTCCCCTTGTCAAAGCAGCTGAAAATCGTGGCGTTGATAGGCCCGCTGGTAAAGGCAAAAAAGGAGCTGAAGGGTTTCTGGTCGCTGGATGTGGACAAGAACGAGGATATCCCCTCGCTGATGGATGCCTTGCAAAAACAGAACCCGCAAACGCAATACCTGTTCTCGTATGGCTGTAATATCAACGATCAGTCTAAAGCCGGGTTTGCCGATGCCGTGGCTACAGCTCAGAAAGCGGAAGTCGTGATCATGGCGATGGGTGAGGCCCCCGACATGACGGGCGAAGCTAAAAGCAAGTCTAACATCCATTTACCCGGCGTACAGGAGGAATTGATAAAAGCCGTAGTGGAGACGGGAAAGCCGGTTGTTGTTATTTTGATGTCGGGCAGGCCGATGATATTTAACTGGACGGCCGATCACGCCCCGGCTATTTTATACGCATGGTGGCTGGGCAGCCAGGGTGGTAATGCCATGGCCGACGTGCTGTATGGCGCTTATAACCCTTCGGGGAAATTACCTATCACTTTTCCGCGGACCGAAGGGCAGATACCCATTTACTATAATCACCTGAATACAGGCCGGCCCGCTGCAAGTGATAATGATGTTAACTATAAATCCGCCTATATCGATCTCCCTAACTCGCCTAAGTATGCTTTTGGGTATGGCCTCAGTTATACCCATTTCGACTACGTTGATGACGAGCCTTTTTATACCACTACCGCTATAAAGGATAATGAGAACCTTTCTATCTCTTTTACCTTAAAAAATACCGGAAAATACGCAGGCGAAGAAACCGTGCAATTATATATCCGCGATCTCGTGGCGCAGCCGTTGCGCCCTGTAAAAGAACTAAAGGATTTCAGGAAAGTTTACCTGCAGGCAGGCGAGAGCAGGCGCGTCAGTTTTAACATTACCCGCGATATGCTATCGTTCTATAATGACAACCTGGAATATACCACCCAGCCAGGTGAGTTCCAGGTAATGATAGGCAGCGCATCGGATGATATCAGGCTGAAGCGCACGTTTGAATTGACCAATTAATTTGCCATATTGCATTATAAACCATCCCGGCCACCGTTTTCGCGGTACGGACCTAATTGATTGTTAATGCATCGCAAACGTGTTTTTTGCATAGTGTGCTTCATTGCGAATATTGCATTGCTGGCAATTAGTGCCGCGTTTGGGCAAGCCCATCATGGCAGGGCCTGGTATGTGGACAATAAAGGCAGCGACGCCGCGACTGGCACAAAGGGAAAGCCATTCAAAACCATGGCCCGTGCCAATTCCATCAACCTGAATGCAGGCGATACACTTTACTTCCGCTCCGGTCAAATTTTTAAAGGAACCCTTGAATTAAAGACCGGCGTAAACGGTACAAAAAACCAGCCCGTAGTAATTACGTCTTTTGGCGAAGGCCGGGCAATTATTGACTCAAAAGACAGTTCGGCCATCCGGCTTTATAAAAGCAACTTTGTTAAACTGGAGCAGTTGTCGCTAAAAGGCAGCGGCCGCAAAACGGGGAATGTAAAGGATGGCCTGGCGGTGATCAATTGCAAAAATATCGAAGTAAGTGTGCTGGACATTTCAGGGTTCCAGAAATCAGGACTGCTTATCTATTCATCTCAAAATGTCGTTGCAAAAAATGTATTCGTGCATGATAATGGCTCAGCCGGCATTACTGTTGAAGCGCCTTACCAAACACGCGAGAGCCACAACATCAAAATACTGAACTGCCGTGCCGAAAATAATCCCGGCGACCCAACTAACCTCACCAATCATAGCGGTAATGGCATTGTGGTGGGCGATTGCCGCAAGGTGTTGATAGACCATTGTACCGCAACCAACAACGGTTGGGATATGCCGCGTATAGGTAACGGTCCGGTTGGCATATGGGCCTATGAAGCAGATAGTGTGGTTATACAGCATTGCTTATCATACAAAAATAAAACTTCAAAAGGAGGCGCGGACGGCGGCGGTTTCGACCTGGATGGCGGGGTGACCAACTCCATTGTTCAGTACAATATGTCCTATGGCAACCAGGGCAGCGGTTATTGCATATTCCAGTATTGGGGGGCAAGCCCCTGGCACGATAATATTTTCCGGTATAACATCAGTGAGAATGATGGCACGGTTTCCGATTCTCAAGCCGGGCTTTATGTGTGGAACAGTTCGGACGATGAAAAGCAATTTCATGATTGCGAGGTTTACGGCAATATAATTTACAATTCAAAGGTGGCAGCTCTTTGCTTTTCGGAAAAGAGTGAAAGCAAAGGTATCAGGTTTAAGTATAATGTGTTTGTAGGGAAAGATTCTTTGATCAAAGGAAAGGACAAGATCGGCGATGCGAAATACCAGGGCAATAACTGGTGGAGCATTGAAAAAGGCTTTCACATGAATGATATCAACGGTTTTGAAGAATGGAGGCAAAAATGTGTTGGAGCCTGGGGTAATGCGGATGCGGTAATCCCGGAAATGAACGTCAACCCAGCGTTTAAAAATGCAGGGAGAACAATCATAACTTCAGCCAGCCAATTGAAAAATTTTGATGACTATAAATTATCCGGGAACTCAGCATTTGTGGAAAGCATAGTTTACAAGCTGGGGATAGGAAATATTAAATTGTAACGTCATGAAAATTAAAAGGTACTTGTTGTTCATTTTAATAATAGCGGGCCAGGTTATCGGCGTTGCTGCCCAAACCGTTAAAGGACCGATCAAAGACGACTCGGGCAACCCAGTGAACGCGCATGGCGCAGGCGTGCTTTTTCATAATGGTACCTACTACCTTTTCGGCGAGATAAAAAAAGGCAAAACCTGGTTGGTACCCGGTCAGCAATGGGAGGATTACCGTGTGCCTGCCGGCGGGGTTTCCTGTTATTCGTCCAAAGATCTGAAAAACTGGAAATACGAAGGCGTGGCACTGGCCCCTGTGAAGGGTGACCCTTCAAACGACCTGGACACGAGCCGGGTTATCGAACGGCCAAAGGTGATCTATAATGAAAAGACCAAAAAGTTTGTAATGTGGATGCACATCGACAAAAAGGATTATTCCTATTCACAATCGGGCGTGGCGGTAAGCGACAAACCTGCCGGACCTTACCGGTACTTGTATAGCATTAAACCCAATGTGCAGATGTCGCGCGATATGACACTGTTTAAGGATGAAGATGGCAAAGCATATCTCATTTATTCGTCCGAACAAAACTTTACCATGCAGGTTTGCCTGCTAAGCGACGATTATAAACGGCCGACCAAAACTTTCACACGCATATTGATCGGAAAAAAACGAGAGGCTCCTGCCTTATTCAAAAACGGTGGTAAGTACTACCTCATTACTTCAGCTTGTTCCGGCTGGTCGCCGAATGCGGCTATGTATGCTGTGGCCGATAACCCCATGGGGCCATACAAGGAATATGGCAACCCTTGCAAAGGGCCTGGCGCCGCTACCACTTACGAGGCACAAAGCACCTTCGTGCTGCCCATTAAGGATAAGCCGGGCAGCTATATTTTTATGGCTGATAGGTGGAATAAACTCGACCTGGAAAAGTCGGATTATTTGTGGCTGCCTTTGACGGCGAGGAAAGGCAAGGTTGAAGTAAAGGGAAATTAGCATGGCCGCGCAGTTGGATTGGTATGCACAGGCAATTGGCGCTTTGTTGATAAAGAATAGTAAATTTATCGTATGAGAAGATACCTGGTTATGGCATTGCTGGTGTGTTTCGGCATGCAGTCCTTTGCGCAAAAAAAAGCAGCCGCATATAAGATCACGCTCACCAAAGAGCAGTTAAAAGATAAAATAGTGGGCGGATGGGCCGGGCAAACCATTGCGGTAACTTTTGGCGGGCCATACGAATTTCGTTTCAACGGTACCTTTATACAGGATTACCAGCCCTTAACCTGGTACGACGGCTACCTGAAAAAGACCATGATAGAAACCCCGGGCCTGTACGATGACCTGTATATGGACCTTACCTTTGTCGATGTTTTTGAAAAATATGGATTGGATGCCCCTGTCGATTCATTCGCCAATGCCTTTGCCCATGCCGGGTATATGTTGTGGCATGCAAACCAGGCGGCAAGATATAACCTGCTTAATGGTATCAAGGCGCCTGCATCGGGCAATTGGCTGAACAATCCCCATGCTGACGATATTGATTACCAAATCGAATCGGACTTTGCGGGCTTGATGAGCCCTGGAATGCCCAACACAGCATCAAAGATCAGTGATAAGATTGGCCACATCATGAATTATGGCGACGGCTGGTACGGCGGGGTGTTTATCGGCGCGATGTACACGCTGACATTTACGTCGAACGATATTAACCACATCGTAAACGAGGCACTGAAAACCATTCCGCAAAACACCACTTATTATAAATGCATTAGAGATGTGATCAAATGGCACAAGCAGTACCCGGCCGACTGGCATCAAACCTGGTTTGAACTGCAAAAGAAATGGTCGTCGGAAACCGGCTGCCCGGATGGCGTTTTCGCTGCTTTTGATATCGATTCCAAGATCAATTCAGCTTATGTTGTACTCGCCCTGCTATATGGAAATGGCGACTACACAAAAACGCTGGAGATAGCTACCCGCTGCGGACAGGATGCAGATTGCAACCCCTCCTCTGTTGGCGGTATTTTGGGTGCGATGCTTGGGTATAAGAAAATCCCTGCCTATTGGAAAATGGGTTTGAAGGATGCGGAATCGATCGATTTCAAATATACTACCATGTCGCTGAACAAGGTTTACGAGATCGGATTTAAACATGCTTTACAAAACATCGAACGAAACGGCGGAAAAGTAAGCGGGGATAACGTGACTATTCTTACGCAGGTTCCTAAAACGGTAAAGTGGGAGCAAGGGTTTGCGGGAATGCGCCCCTTTCAGAAAACCGAATTAAGAGAAGATATCAGCAGAAAGGAGGTGAGCTTTGAATTTTCCGGGACAGGTTTTGTGCTAAAGGGCGAAGCGGAAAAAGTTAAAGCCGATTCCCCTGATTACATTTTCGACGAAGAGGTATGGATCGATGGCAAAAAAGCTGAAACAGCAAAACTGCCCACCAATTTTACCACGCGTCGCCAGGAATTATGCTGGAAATATCAATTGCCTGCCGGGCAGCATTCCGTTCGCGTTAAGGTGCTGAACCCAGATGCTGGCTACCGGCTAAATTCCTATGAGTATTTAACCTATAAATAATTTGCAGACCAGGATAGCCTGCGCTCCCTTCACCTGGTACGCCCGGTTGCTTTTTTGACAGCACCAATTATCGGTTACCTTCCCGTTCGGTCATTCGATATCGGAAATATCTCCCGGGCATTCAGCGGTACTCCTATTTTGTTTAACTAATGAGCTAAAACGGGAATGATCGTACCGTATTAATTTCTTATTGAGAAATATATTTCCTAATGTTTAATATTATTTTTTTGCTTAATGATTAAGAACCTTATATACGTAAATGACGTATAAGTAGTCAAAAAATATATATTACAGGGATATTATTATAAAAGGAAACCATTTACCATTAACCAAAACCACTCACAACACAATGGCAACCATTGCATCTCCACGAAATTTTTCATACTATCTCCGGAAGGGGTATCTTTTGTCGGATCTGACAAAAAAGATATTTTCGGGGAACTATTATCACAGTAATACGTCCTACTATAAAACCTTATTGAGCCAGTATACAAACTTTTCGAACTACGTTGAAATATTCACAGGATCAACAAAATTAAGCACGGTTCATACCGGTATTAACATTCAGCAGGGCATACTTGGCGCCAACGCAAGGGCCGTAACCAGTAAATACGGAAAACCTGATTTCATTTTTGCAGAAAAAAACCTGTCCATTTATGTTTACAAGTGGAGGTTCAATGGCCTTAAAACCCGCTGCGAAGTACATATGTATAATGATAAGGTATTTTTAGTGAACTATGTTTACAATCAGTTGGCAAAACACGAGCGTGATTATATTGTAAACACTATTGCCGGCAAATACCTGGAAAAGTACACTAACCAGGTAAACCTGATGCATAGTAAAATAAGCGACAATAATAACAATGTCCTGATGATCGACGACTTTTTGATGGGGTTGAAAGTCACTTACCTAAGCACCAGCGAATCGGATTGGTACGAGAGAATGATCGCCGAAATAAATGAAAAAAAAGCCAGGTACGAGCAAAAAATTAAAACCGGCGAAAGGAGATTATATAACAAATTATAAGCTGCCGATCATTTTATACAATACAAACGTCATTTGCTCCCCGGCAGATGGCGTTTTTTGTTACGGTCCCGGCAGACGCCCAGATCGCTTTAATGCCAACGTAAAAACAAAGTAGAGGAATCGTATTGTCCTAACCGGCAAATATCTTACCTTTGCAATCCGAATTCCGGAGAGGTGTCTGAGTGGTCGAAAGAGCACGCCTGGAAAGTGTGTATACCTCAAAAGGGTATCGAGGGTTCGAATCCCTCCCTCTCCGCTAAACTATGTCAATGCCCCGCAAAGCGGGGTGTTTTTGTTTTATGGCGTTGCCAAACGTAGTTTGCGCAAAAGTCGGGAAACAAAAATAAAAGTGAGTGAAACGAACGGCATTGACATAGTTTGAGGCCGCCCCTCAAGGGATCAATGAAATTAATCTGTCCCTCTCCGCAAAACAGTTTATTGCCTGGCATGGCCGTGAATTTTTATTTCGTGCCAATTCTATTTTTAAAATCCCTGTAAGCTAACTCAATTTGCTTCGTTGTATCACCGCAAATAGTTTTATCCGCGCCGAGCGGATGTGATGACGGTGGTGGAATGGCGAAGTCTATAAAACAAAAAAGCGCCCCGGCCAATCGCCGGGACGCCCACAAAAGCAACCACACTAAAATTAGCCTCTTACACGGTCGTTATGCTTTTTACGGTATATGGCGCGGCTGGTGCGGGCCTGCTCGCGGCGTATATGCCTGCGTTCGGCAGGGGTAACGCGACCATCGGCCTTTGCCATACGCTTGTCGTGCTGTATCTTTCTTTCGCGCAGCTGAAGATTGGCGGCCTCGCTGCGTGTTAGTTCGCCGCTACGCACACCCTGGTGTATGCGGCGTTCCTGTTTTACCTGTTTATGGTTTACAACCGGGGTACGGGTTTGAGCGCTTGCTATCGAGGTAATGGCCAAAGCTGCAACCAATACGCCTCCAAATATTCTGATATTCATCTTTTTCTGTTTTTAGTTTTTATTCGTGTTATTTAACATATAGAGCGGTGCAAGGGCGCCTTGGTTTAATCGTTTCGTAAAAATTTTTGGCCGCATCGCGGATACACATTTTTAGCTTATGTTTGTGCCATTGCCAAAAAGGGCAAACCTGTAATCTTCAATGCCGGGGATCAACGAGATCAAAAAGCCTATAGCAGCAGATATTGACGCCTTCGAGGAAAGGTTTAAATCCTCTATGCAAAGCTCTGTACCCCTGCTCGACCGTATTACCCATTATATTGTAAAGCGTAAAGGCAAGCAGATAAGGCCGATGTTCGTGTTCTTTTCGGCCAGCATTTGCGGAGGTATCAATGATTCGACGCACCGCGGCGCGGCTTTGGTTGAACTATTGCACACCGCCACCCTGGTGCACGATGACGTGGTGGATAACTCCTATCAAAGGCGAGGTTTTTTCTCCATCAATGCACTATGGAAAAATAAAATAGCGGTTTTGGTGGGCGATTTTTTGCTATCGAAAGGTTTGCTGCTTTCTATTGATAACGATGATTTTGAGCTGCTGAGGATCGTCTCCGAAGCGGTAAAGCAGATGAGCGAGGGAGAATTATTACAGGTTGAAAAGGTACGCCGTATGGACGTGGACGAACCTGTGTATTATGAAGTGATTCGCCAGAAAACTGCGTCCTTAATAGCTTCCTGCTGCGCGTGTGGCGCCGCGTCGGCGGGTGCCGATAGGGAAACAATTGAGAAAATGCGCCTGTTTGGCGAAAAGATCGGCATTGCCTTCCAGATCAAAGATGATATGTTCGATTTTGGTACCGATGATGTAGGCAAGCCTTTGGGTATCGATATCAAGGAAAAGAAAGTTACGCTGCCGCTAATTTACTCGTTGAACCACGCGCTATCGTCAGAAAGAAAGCGCATCATCAACCTGGTAAAAAACCATAATGATGATCCTAAGAAGATAGCCGAGATCATCAGGTTTGTAAACGAGACAGGTGGATTGCAATATGCCGAAACCCAGATGAAAAAATACCAGGACGAAGCATTTCAAATTTTAAACACCTTCCCCGAAAGCGACTCGCGCAAAGGTTTGGAACAATTAGTGCGGTTCACTACCGAAAGGAATAAATAAATGCCAAGCGAACTTATTTTTATAACCGGATTTGTAGTTTTCATCTTTATCATGATGGCCATTGACCTTGGCCTGTTCGGAAAATCGGACAAACCGGTTAGCCTGAAGCAGGCAGCTATCATGAGCGGTGTGTGGGTGTCGCTGGCTTTGGTTTTTTATGGGCTCATTTTTAAATACGGGCATCTGCTGCACCATGTCGAGACTTTTGCGGCGCTGAAAGATATTAACGAAAAGCATTTTCATCACTTACATTTAAATCCTGACGACCTGGCCGGTGGCCTGCAGTTGTACCGCAAAAACCTGGCGCTTGAATTTATCACCGGTTACGTAGTAGAATATGCATTGTCGGTTGACAATATATTTGTGATGGTGCTCATCTTTACAGCGTTTGCGGTGCAGCCCCGGTATTACCATAAAGTGCTGCTTTGGGGTATTATCGGCGCTGTGGTGATGCGTTTCCTGTTTATTTTCCTTGGGGCCACCCTGATAGCCCAGTTCCACTGGGTATTATACCTGTTCGGTGCATTCCTGGTATATACCGGGGTAATGATGTTTATCAACCGGAACCAGGAAGATGAAATAGACCCGGAAAATCACCGTGTGGTGAAATTTGCATCTAAATATTTTGCGGTGCATCCAAAATTCGAGGGCGGAAAATTCTTTATCAGAGTAAACGGAAAACGACTCATCACCCCGCTTTTCCTGGTGCTGATGATCATCGAAGTAACCGATCTTGTTTTTGCTGTGGATTCTATCCCGGCTATTTTTTCCATCACCAAGGACCCGTATATCGTATTTTTCTCTAATATTTTCGCCATTATGGGCCTCAGGTCGATGTTCTTCCTGCTGGTTAATATCATCGAAAAATTCCATTATCTCAAAACAGGCCTGGCGGTACTACTCGCATTCATAGGACTGAAAATGCTTGCGGGGGATTATGCTGAAAAAATTGGGCTGACCACCGGAATGGCACTGCTGATCATACTCGGTATCCTTGTAGTAAGCATCGGAGCTTCGCTCATATTTCCGAAGAAAAAAGCCGTTTAGTTTTATTTCAACCTCCTATATTTACGGTATCATACCTGGTAAAAATGGAGAACGATCACAGACCCACTATTCCAACCCTATACGAATGGGCCGGAGGCATGCAGGCTTTTGAAACCCTGTTTGACAAGTTTTATGATAAGGTGGTCGTCGATCCCTTACTCGAACCGATCCTGCGGCACATGTCGCCACAGCACAGGCTGCATGTGGCGCATTTTGTAGCCGAGGTACTCGGCGGTCCAAAACTTTACAGCGAAACCGAAGGCAGCCATTTTGA
The DNA here is from genome assembly GCF_007971025.1 of Mucilaginibacter ginsenosidivorans. Lineage (NCBI taxonomy): Bacteria > Pseudomonadati > Bacteroidota > Sphingobacteriia > Sphingobacteriales > Sphingobacteriaceae > Mucilaginibacter > Mucilaginibacter ginsenosidivorans. Next base: position 1,880,920 of record NZ_CP042436.1, read on the forward strand.
AATGATAAAAAAACATCTTTCGAAACACCTCACCAACGAACAACGCAAACGCTGGCTTCATTTGCTGCTCGATACCGCCGACGAATTGAAACTTCCGGACGACCCAGAGTTCCGCTCGGCATTTCTGGCTTACCTTGAATGGGGCTCGAGGCTGGCACTTGTTAACTCGCAACTGGATGAGATAAACGAACCGCCCGATGTGCCTATGCCATCGTGGGGGTGGGGCGTGCCCGGCGGCCCATACCGGGGATAAATCCGGGAAATTAGATTTCGCGTCTCAAATCTAACATCTCACATAAAGTATTAACTTCGCTCAATGCATTGGTTTGATTTCAGCGGTTTTAAGATCACGGTTTTTTCGGTGCTCGATGTATTGCTGCTGGCCATTATCATTTACCAGCTTTACAACCTGATACGCGGCACCATTGCGGCCAATATTTTTATTGGGCTGGCGCTTATCTACCTGTTGTACTACATTGTTCCGGCATCCAAAATGCCCCTGCTGGCGGGGATATTAAAGAAAGTGGCCGATGTGGGCATTATAGCCGTCATCGTACTGTTCCAACAGGAAATAAGAAGGTTCCTGCTGCTGGTGGGCAAAAATGCCTCACTGCAGCGAAATAAAGCCTGGTGGAAATATTTCTTTGGCCGGGCTGATGTGGAAAAGGATAATTACGCCCGTATCAAACCCATTGTTGACGCCTGCAAGGGCTTGAAGCAATCGCGTACCGGTGCGCTTATCGTATTCGCCAAATATTACGATGAGCAGTTTTACCAGAACAGCTGTGAAGTGCTGGATTCAAAAATATCCAAACGGCTGCTCGAGAGTATCTTTCAAAAAAACAGCCCATTGCATGATGGCGCCGTCGTTATATCCGAAAATAAAATAAAAGCAGCCAGCTGCATATTGCCGCTTACCGACAAGACCGACCTGCCACTTCAATTTGGCCTGCGCCACCGTGCGGGCATCGGCGTGACCGAAAATAACGAGGCCACGGCCATCATTGTATCTGAAGAGACCGGCGAAATATCCTACGCCAAACAGGGCCGTATCAAAATGAACATCGGCTTTGCCGAACTGGAGAAATTGCTGAATAAGGACTTTTAATTCACGGCGTCGCCGACTTTTTCATTTCCAACGGGTTAACCACTGTTATCTTTTTGATCAGCATCGTGTAGTTCATACTTCCATCTCCCAACTTCGCGACAGGCATTTTATCATTGCTTCCCATTTTTACAACCGGCATTGTGCTGTACAACGCGTTTGCGTTTACCTTTTCCTTCAAAGTATTTGCAAAAACCAGCGAGTTCAGGTTGGGGGTTTGCAGGTACTTTTTAAATAACGCGCTGTCGGATAGTTTAAGGTTAGGGAAACTTTTCGGCGACTTAAAGAATACGGAATCCGTTGGCTTCGAAGTCAGCTGCTGTGCGCTTAACTGCAGAGCCGCGGCGATAATGAACAGGATCAATAAGGTCTTTTTCATGATATGATGATTTTGTTCAGCACTAAATTAAGCTATTCAAATGTTAAAAGATGTTATTTTTTGAAGGATAATGTTAAAAAATAAGCCCCTGCTGTTCGGCAGGGGCCTTTGGCCGGTATCTTTTTCAATTTGCTGATGGTTGAAAGATACGGCCCGACATTACACTATCAAACACTTTTACCCAGTTTCCTGATCTTTAAAACATTGAACACAAGGTATATCAAAATGCCCCAAACAGTAAATATGATGGAATAGGCTATCAACTGCAGCCATATAGGCGCTTTATTCCTTGTGGCAAATAGGGTCCGTTCGTTAAACGTGCTTTTGTAAACAAATTTAGAGCCCCAGGGCACAACCTTTTCGGCTGAAACATTTCCAAACTGATCGTTATCTTCCATTTTAGCAACCAGGGTAATGTTCCCTTTAACATCGCCTGGGATACTGTCCCTTTTAAAATCTGCCGAAGCCTGGCCCGTTGAATCGGTTGTAAAGGTAGGGGTCTCGCTTACGGGGAGGTCGCCGCCGAGACGCTTTACCGCGATCTTCAGATCGATACCCTTTACCGGCACCCAGCTTCCATCTTTCATTTCAAAAACCGAAGCGGTTATGCTTTTATCATCGGTTACTTTTAGGGTAACAATTGCCCTGCCCACGGTTAAATCGGCCTTTGCTGTTTCGTATTGCTTGTTACCGTCAAACGTTGCCAAAAAGGTATGACTTGTGGAGCTATCCCATTCTTTCTTTACCGAAGGCGGGATATTGGCCCAGGCAAGCCCCTTTTCGTTCGTCACAACCTGGCCTATGAATGTTCCGGTAGAGTCCTTATCCAGGTAAAGCTTCAGCGGGATGCCCCCAATGGGCTGGAACCTTCCGTTGATCTTCGATTTCACATTTACCGTTACGTAAGGTATCCGGTTGTTTACATTGAAATAACTGATGTTTACGCTCAGGTCGCCTTTTTGTGCGCCTTGCGAAAAGCCATCATAGCCTGTCGCCAGCAGGGCGACGGATAACAATGCGGCGACTATTTTATTTACCGGTTTCATGTTGTTCAATTATAGTTTCTTGAATTGGAATGATAGGGAATATCCTCACCAGTATAGTGATCACCAGCAGGGTGCCTGCCAGCGAGCCCATGGTTATGGCCCATTCTTCCCAGCTTGGGTAGTAATGGCGATAGCTTGCCGGAACATCGTGCATGGGCAGGAACGGGTGCAGCAAGGTTGGCGTTACAATCAGGTAACGTTTAAACCAGGCGCCGATGATCACCAGGATGCCCGAGATCATAACGGGCAACGGTTTCCGCCCCTTTTTAAATAACAGGATGATGGTAGGCACTATCATTCCGGTTAAAATGGCAAACCAGAATACTGCGGAGAAATCGCCTGAAAAAAGGCCATTTAAATAGGCGGCTTCCGATTCCTTCATCTTAAAGAACGGCGTTAAAAACTCGTTCACGTTAAAATAAAGATAAAGCATAGCCAGCAGTACCAGTATGCGGCCCATCTTTTCAAAATGGCTCTCGGTAATATATTTTTCAAGGTGATAGGCTTTCCTGAAAACATACATAGCCACTACTACAGCGCCCGCGCCTACTAAAAATGCCCCCGCTATAAAGTATGCACCAAAGTTGGTGCTATCCCAGCCGGGACGATAAGTTGTGGCAAACAACCACGAAGTTACCGTGTGAATGGTAAACGCAACCGGGATGATAGCGATACAAAGCATATTGATAGCTTTTTCGCTGAGCCTGAACTGGGCGGCAGTACCCTGCCAGAACGAGCCGATGAATTTGTAAAACTTATGCAGCCCCTCGCCTGATCTTTCCCTGAAGCGTAGCAATATCTTCATATCTGGCAAAAGGGGATAGTACAGCAAAAGGATGCTGATAAAAAAGTAAGTGGTAATTACGATCACGTCCCAAATAATGGGTGATTGTATACGGCCATGGGTAAAAAGGAAATAGAACCTTTCGGGGCTACCCATATCTACTATGATAATAATGGCCGCAAAGATGATGGCCGCCACGGCAATTATCTCAGCTATCCGGGTAAGGGGCGAACCCCATTTTACGCCCGCCAGCCTGAAAATTGCGGTTATTAATGAACCCACCAAGCTGATGGCCACAAAGAACACGAAGTTGGAGATATAAATACCCCACGAAACATAGTCGCGCATGGCTGTGACCACCAGGCCGTAACGTAGTTGCCGGTAGTAGGCAAATGCGCCTATTAAACAAACAACGACTAAGGCGGCGGTCCATATTTTGCCCCACTTGCCAAATTTTTGCGGCAGCAGGTCCTGGATTATTTTATCTTCTGCAATTAAATCTGAATTTTCCACGATCAATTGGATTTAGTTAAGATGGTTGTTTATCATTTTCAAGCCCCGATTGGAAAGGGAAGTTCCGGTTGACAGGCGGCAGGTAATAAACGCTTGGTTTAGTACCCAGATCCTCCATCAGGCGGTAACCGGCTTTATCTCTTATCAGTTCGCTGAAGCGAAAGGTTTCCGCGCCGTTGGTAACCGAATCTTCATTCATATCGCCGAAGGCAAATACTCCGTTAGGGCAAGCAGAAACGCAGTGCGGAAGCATCCCTTCGCGGGTCATGTCGGCGCAAAAATCACATTTACCTACGGTTCCTTTTTTCTGGGGGATGCTGGTTTCAGCCGAATAAGGCTGACTTGCAACTTCGGCAGGTAAATCGGGCTCACCCCAGTTGAATACCCTGGTTGAGTATGGACAGGCGGCCATACAAAAACGACAACCTATACAACGATCGCTATCTATGAGGACAATACCATCTTGCCTTTTGAAGGTTGCATCAACCGGGCAAACTTTTACGCATGGTGGGTCGTCGCAGTGCATACAGGTTGTAGGTTCCCAAAAAGGGGCGGTATTTCCGGCATCCTGCATCGGCTCTACCTTTATCCAGTTCTCGCCTGGGTTCAATTGGTGGGCATGGTTACAGGCCGACTGGCATTTTTTCAGGTTTTTGCACCTGGATAGATCAATAACCATTACAAATTTTTTGCCTGGGATACCAAGCCTTGCTTCGCTATTGGAAACGGGCGGCAGATGGGGCACAGGTTTCAGAAATGCTTCGTCAACTTCAATCACCTCGCCATCGACGGAAAGCAGTTTTACTTTTTTCCCGGATGCCCTGGCGGTTTCCACAGCACCGGCTTCAAAGGGGTCTTTATCTTTACTCGGGGTGCAAGCTGCCAGAAGACCGCCGGCTGCTGCCAGGCCTGCTAAAAGGAAATCCCTTCTCGGGCTATTTTCTTGTTCCATTTTTTAATTTGAAAAGGTCTTTAACACTTATTTTTTGATCCAATGCTGCAATTCGGTATTGGTTACTTTTTTCTTGCTTGCCGATATCAACGACTGATCGATCTCGACAAGCCTGCCGTCTTCAGTAAGCATTTTAACGGTATTCTTTTTATTTGCTGGAGCTTGTTTCCTGAAAAAGGGAAGCCCGGTTGCAGCTGCAATTGCCGCGAAAGCAGATACAATGCCGACTCCCCAGACAAACTTTCGCCTGGATGGCGAGTTATCGAGGTTTGCTTTTTTATTGCTATCCATAGTATTGGTTATTTGATGGTGTAAAGCTATTTATGTGCGGGAACGTGTACCATGATACCACGCAGGTAAAAAAGTGACTGTCATCACAAAGTCAACTTTAATGTATATTATTGATAATCAGACGTGTAAATAGAAAAACCCGGGCTATGCCGGGCTTTTCGTCTATTATTTTGATAAGATATTATTTTTTCAGCGTGCGGATAAAATTTACCAGGCTCCACATATCATCCGGATCGGGGATCTTCTTTTTGAAACTTGGCATATCATCGCGCCCTTCAGATATCTTATAAAAGATCGACCCGTCGGACTGTGTTTGAGCAGCGCCTTTGGTCATATCCTCTGGTTGGGTTTTCAATTGAGCGGCCTTACTGCCGTCGCCCAAACCGGTTTTTCCATGGCACGATGCACAATGCAGGTTCCATAAGGATTTACCGTTGGCTATTGATTCCTTGCTTGATTTTACAGGGTTCGGCATCTTGGCGTTCTTTTCAGGAACCGGCCAGGGTTTTGTTTGCTCCACGGTGGTGAATGCGACGCACATAACACTTGCCGCAATGGTGGAGGTAGCCAGCATTAATTTAATTTTCATTGGATTTACGATTTAATATTGAACAATGTTAAAATTACTTAAAATTTATTAGCAGTCACCTTTTTTTAATTCCATAACCTGGTGATATTAAATCCGATGACAAACTTTCCTCCTTTTACCTTCGTGCCGTCGGCCTGGGTATAGTTAAAGGCGCTGTTGGTATTAAACAGGTTGTTTTTTCCCGGATTTAACAGGGAGTAGTTGCCCATAAATATCTGGAACGTGTGGCCGCTTGTGGCGAACTCAAACCCAAAGGATAAGTTTGGACTGGGGTTATTTGTGGCATGCTTTGTAATTGGTTGGTCGTAGTTCACCAATACAGCGGTTGCATCGCCCAATTTATACCTGCCGGAAACGGAAACCGCAAAGTGGTCGTGCTTCATTTCCTCGAAGATGGTTTGCCCTGTACTGTCATTTTTTGTATAGTAACCGTTCACCGCATTTTGGTGCGTAATACTTGGCGCTACCTGCAGCGAAAATTTATCGGAGAACTTCCTGGCGATGATGATCTGGTTGAACGATAGGAAACGGTCCGACTGGTGTGCAAACAAATCCTTGGTTGGGTCTTTCCTCGTGTCGTACGACAGATCGCCATAGTAGGTAATGCTGACGGGAGACTCGCCCGGTGTTTGTTTTATCAGCGCATATTTAGCGCTTACGTCCCAAAGTTCGTCATATTTATTGAGCCCAATACCCAGGTAAAGGTTATTGATCGGGGCGTAGCCAACGCCAATGCGTATGTTTGAGGAGGCATACAGTCCCCAAAGGTCGCTGTATCCTTTATCAACGGTTCCGAACCTGTGCTGGATATCCATTTCAAAAGTGCCTTTGAAAGGTACCATAACAGATTGATTGTCGATCAGCCAAATGCTTTGGAAGGTATTTTTTACCGGTTTTGCTTTAACCGGGGCCTCGGCTTCTTTTGTAGTAGCAGTGGTATCCTGGGCATATACGGCAGTCTCAAATGTTAAGATGCAACTGACCAGGCACGCACTCGCTGTTAGCAAGCGTTTTGCGAAATTTATTTTTGGTTTCACGTTGTTTTGATTTAAGGTCAATTAATTGTTTTTAGCGCCGGTTCTGATCCAGTCATAAACCTTTTGCCTGTCAGCGGCATTTGGAATATGTACCTGCATGTCGCCATTGATCATGATATATAGTTCACTTTGATTCGGGATAAGCGTATTTACATACCCACCGCTAACAAGACTGTTATAGGATACGCCTAATTCCAGGTCCGGCGCCTGGGCCCCGGCAACATGGCACCCAGATAAAGCGCAGTTCGTGCTTAAAAGGGGGGCAATATCTGTTTTAAAACTATACTGCTTTGGCGGGCCGTTCGGATCGACCCCGGCTGCCGGAAGGATAACATCCTTATAGCACCCTGTAAATGCGATACCAACTGTAAAAAGCAGCCCTATGAATATGATTATCGGTTTCATGGTAATTAGGTTTACTATTTATTATTAAAGTTTACATTCACCACTATGCTGATATTGTCGCCAACTTCGGTGTTGTTGATGCCGAAATCAGCTTTGTTTATCTGGAATTCCAGTTTGAGACCAAAATCGCTGTAAGCACCGCCGGGAACAAGGGCCTCGGGGATATAGGACAATTTGCCTACATATGTTTGGGTAGCCGGTGCCGACAACCCACCTTGCCAGGTAAAGCTGAATGTGGCGATGTAATCATTTGAAGTGGGATCAAATTCAACTTTGGTTGTTTTGATATGGGCAACATTTTGTACCGTAAGGTTTTGGGTGCCGGCTACGATAGCGGTGGTGCCAAAAGTGGTGATCAAACACCCTCCGTCGCGGCCTGGTTCTCCTGTATTAACCGTGTTAAGTTGAACGTATCCCGCAAAATGTGTTTTCTCCGGAGCGTTTTCGTAAAATGCCCATGAGGTATCAGGTACCGGTTGTTTGGTAGCGGAATAATTCTGCATCATTGCATCGGTAAGATTGGCCACCCCAAACTGGTTGAATTTCCCGGTCAGGTCGGCGCCTACTTCCAAAAATGGGCTCGACCAGTTTACCGCGCTGTGTACCTTATCGAATTTCCATTGTGTGGTATCGCCAATGGTGGTACCGGGCAAGTGTACGTGACTGCCGTGAGTGATTTTTACCGTGTTTGATACACCGGCTGGTAATGGGTCGTTTTTGTGTGTGCAACTGGCTATAACCCCATAGCCGCTAATGAGGATAAGGGCAAACATTAGCATTTTGTTATTGAAGCGTTTCATAAAAAGCATTTTTAAGTGGAAGAATTTTTAATTATCAACGAGTCAAAAGTATCGGGAAGAATTTGACAATTCTATGAGCCTAATCAGACAATAGAATGATATAAATCACATTATCGGGGAAATTATACGTGATGTTTTTAAATTTAATATGCTGTTTTTCAGAATAATATGAAAAATTTTCATGCTCCGGCACAGTACGGCGCCGGCTAGTTGATCAAGCGCTTGCCCGCTTGTTGGAACGGCTAAACAAGGGGTAGACGAGCGCCAAAAAGAAGAGAGCAGCGATGTTGAGAACTATGCTTGCCGCATATACTTTCATGTCGTTTTTTATGATGTCGCTGTTAACGGATGAAGAGGATAATTGTACGAACAGGTCGCTTACGAGGAAGAAGAAAAACACGAGGCTGTGCACCAGGCTCAGGGCCTTTTTTTTGCTTACAGCCGGTATCCAGAAAAGAATAGCAAGCAATGCCCAGGTTATTAACCATGGCCGCTGTATAGCCTGCTTTATATGTTCGATGGAGTAATCGGGATATAGTTTTTTGAATAGGAAGCCGAGGAACAGTATGCCAACCAGTGCATAGGAAAATGGCAATAGCGCTACCAGCCTTTTTGTGAACTTCCCCTGTAGCGGCCGGGTGTCGGCTAAAAACAATATTATGCTGTAAATTATCGCATAGCCCGAGAAGAAACCCATCAATTCAAGCTGCTGGAGGTACACAAAAAAATTTTTGTCCATAACATAAAGTTATTGTAAAGCTGCCGAATTTCAACAGGGCCCTACTGGTCACTAAATGCCGCTAAATTATCCGTGTTGCGGCTGGCTAAACATGACGGAGATCATTATATAAGATGATTTGTGTGTGAACGCTTAATTAATGACGCTGTAATCAGCGAAAAAGAAAAGGCCCCGGGGTTTTCCGGGGCCTTAAACTTGTCCTTGGTAATATGAACGTTAACGCTTATTTGGCGTCCTTCACTTCTTTTGCTGCATCGTCAGCAACTTTGGCCGAAGCGGCATCGTTCATCTTAGCGCGGTCGTCCTTAATATTGTTTAGCATGTTGATAATAAAAGGGCCCACACCGCCAAATTTCTTGTATTTGATACCCAGTGCTTTTATTTCATTTATCCCCTGCTGTGCGAACTCCGGGCTTTTTACTTTCCCCGTCATTGCGCCGAAATTCCGTATCATCCCGAACTTTGTGTTAACATCGCCCGCGGTAAATTTATCATAAACAAACGGCCACGCTTCGGAGCTTCCGTTGGTTGCAAAAACGGTTATCATGGCCTGTGTAAGTGCACCAAGGTTATCCTTTTCAAAACCTTTAGCCAGCGTTAAGGCCTGTAGCGAATCGATACCATTTATAGCGGTAAGTGCGGCGCCCTGTACGGCGTACGACTGGCTGCCAATGGCATCTTTGTAGATATTCATATAGGCCGGGTCCTTCAGCTTGCCCAGTGCGGTGAGTGCCGCCGCGCGTACCAGTGTGTTCGCATCGCTTTTTGCCAGGGCGGTCAATATTGGCAGGGCGGCATCGTGTACAGCCTGGTTGTTCATTTTCAAGGCCCTTACGGTTTTTAAGCGTAAGCCATAGTACTTATCTTTAAGCGCGGCCAATATTACTTTTTGCCCGGCCGCTTCAGTTTCTTTTGATTGTGCCGCTTCAATGGCCTCAAACCGGTCCATATAAAGTGGGGCGTTGAAGTACTGGAACGCAAATTCATCCAGCGGCTTGTTATCTGTTTTTTTGCAAAGAATGATCTTGTCGCCGTCAAAATTTACCAGGTCGGGCTTAGATGCTACCTGGAAGGTTAGCGTATCTTCTTTGCCGTTCACCCAAACTTTATGGCGCTCTTTTTTGCCGCCTGCATAAATGTCCACAGCCAGCGGAATGCTAAATATTTGCCCGTCCTGCTTTTGTTTCACGTATACCGTCTCGGTTTTGCTGGCATCATCCCATTTGTAACTGATATCAAATACCGGGTGGCCTGCGCCGTAATACCACTGGTTAAAGAACCAGTTCAGGTCGCGGCCGCTGGCCTGCTCCAATGCCAGGCGCAATTGCTGCGCCTCGCCATTTTTAAAGGCATTAGTTTTCAGGTAAATATTTAAGCCTTTGTAGAAAGCGTCTTTACCTAAATAATTACGTAGCATGTTCAGGATACGGCCGCCTTTCTGGTAGGTCACATCATCAAACACATCTTCCTTATCCACATAATAAAAACGCACCAGGTCCTTATCCGCCGCGGCGGGGTCGCCAAGATATTGTGCCATGTCCTGGTGGTTCTGGTCGTCGGCAACATCCTGGCCGTATTTATGTTCGGCCCAAAGCACCTCGCTGAAGTTTGCGAATGACTCGTTAACGGTCAGGTTGCTCCAGCTTTCGCAGGTCACATAATCGCCGAACCACTGGTGAAACAGCTCGTGAGCAATAGTGCTCATGCCGAAATCATAGTAGCTATCCAGCAACTGGCGTTTGGTTTGGTTCTCAAATTCGCCATGCAGGGTAGCTGTTGTATTTTCCATAGCGCCGCTCACGTAATCGCGTACTACTATCTGCGAATATTTATTCCAGGGGTAGTCGACGCCGGTCAGTTTCGAGTAGAACTCGATCATCTCAGGTGTCAGCCCAAAAATATCTTTGGCATAAGGTGCATATTTGGGCTCCATGTAATAGTTCACCTCTTTGTTGCGCCAGTGATCGCGGTATATTTTAAAATCGCCCACGGCCATCATAAACAGGTAAGTAGAGTGCGGCAGGTCCATTTTCCAGGTATCGGTTCGGGTGCCGTCGGCATTTTTCTTCTGCGATACCAGTTTACCGTTCGACAGCGTAACGTATTTCGACTGCACGGTCATGCTGATCTCGTCAGTGGTTTTTTGCTCGGGCCTGTCAATCGTCGGGAACCATGCCGACGAACCTTCGGTTTCGCCCTGCGTCCATATCTGGATAGGTTTGTCTTTTTCAGTGCCGTCAGGGTTGATAAAGTACAAACCCTTTGCATCGTTAATAGCAGCGCTTCCCTTTACTTTAAGCTCGTTCGGTTTCGATGTATAGTCGATGTAGATGACATACGATTCGTTATTGTGATAAACTTTGTCGAGTTGAATGTTCAGGCTCAGGCTATCGTCGTATTTATACTTCAACGGCACATTTTTGCCATTTTTTACTACCGATATATTTTTTATATCCATGCCCTTTGCATCCAGCCTCAGACTGTCGGTAGGGTAAAAATGTGGCTTAAAAGTGGCCCATTCTTTACCGTACATGTATCGTTTTTTGTAATCGAAGCGCACATCGAGTTTGGTATGTATCACATCGTTTATCCTGGCCGGGGTCGCACGGTAAATCTTTAACCGGGCGCTGTCGGACGATGCTTGTTGCGCATACGATGCCGTCAGGCTTGCGGCAAGTATGCCTGTAAGCGCAATTTTTGAAAGCGTTTTAAAATTTATCATGTTTTGTAATTATTGGTTAGTATAAGTTTTTCCATCCTTCATTACGAAGGCTATATTTCTCATTGTTTTTATATCTGTAAGGGGATCGCCGTCAACGGCAACTATATCGGCAAATTTGCCTTTGCTGATGCTGCCTACCTTCGTACTCATACCTAACAGATCCGCAGCATTGGCGGTAGCGGCCTTGATAGCCTCCATCGGTGGCATACCAGCTTCCACCATATATTGGAATTCGATGGCGTTTTTACCGTGGGCGTACACCCCGGCATCGGTGCCGAAGGCTATTTTTACACCTGATTTATAAGCTCGCCCGAAAGTGGCTTGTATCTGTGTTCCCACCTCTATCGCCTTGCGTTTGATAACCGGCGGAAAATAACCTTCTATTTTTGCCGAATCGGCTACGGATTTGCCCGCTATAATTGTGGGAACAAGATAGGTTCCATATTTTTTGGCCAATTCAAAATCCTCGTCGTTCATAAAGGTGCCATGCTCTATTGATGTAACTCCACCTAAAATAGCTCTCCGGATACCTTCGGCGCCGTGTGCGTGGCAGGCTACCCGCAGCCCGTAATCTTTGGCTGTTTCCACAACGGCTTTTATTTCGTCGATACTCATTTGTGCACCGGAACCTTCCTCGCTCAGGTCGAGTACGCCGCCGGTTGAGGCTATTTTGATCACATCCGATCCGCGTTTGAATTGCAAACGAACTGCTTTGATGAGTTCATCGCGGCCATCGGCAACACCATCGTCCGGCCCCATTTTATGGTTGAACACATCGTCCCTGAAGCCTACTGATGGGTCCATGTGTCCACCGCTGCCGGATATGGCCCGCCCGGCAGTGATAATACGCGGACCATCGACCAACCCTTGCTTCACCGCCTTGCGCAGGCTGATGTTTACACCTGTACCTCCAAGATCGCGAACGGTGGTGAAGCCCGCCATCAACGTTCTTTTTGCATAAACAGCAGCGTGATAAGCAATATCGGCATCGGTAAATGTGAACCCCTCGACGATAGAGTTTTTGCTGCCCTGGCTTTCGAGGTGCACATGGCAATCGATCAGTCCGGGCATTACGGTTTTATTTTTCAGGTCGATGATCTTATCGGATGATCCGCCGTTCGTATATCCTTTTTGAATATCGGCGATAAGGTTTCCCTCGATAACAATTGTCACTTCCGTTTGTGGTTTATCGGCTATGCCATCTATCAATTTTCCGCATTGGATATAAGTTTTTTGCGCAAAGGCAGCCGAGCTGAATAACAGCACGATGAGGAAAAAGAGTCTTTTCATCTATGGATCAGTTAATGTTCAGCTAAGTTAGAAAAGTTTTCATTCAAAAAACCTCAGACGCAGCGCCGCTACGATGTGTTACAATCCCTCATGTAAAAAGGTGATATTCACTCATAATAAAGCGGCGAGGTTTTCAAAACCGCACACTGTCTGTCCGTATTCGTACAGTAATGATGTATCTTATTTTGCAAATTATTGATAGTCAAATTATTAAAACTTGGCATGTGTTTTATTGCCTGTAACCCAGGGGATGAAAAAGCTGCTCCGGGCTTAGTATGGATCCTGAAGATGAAATGTGGAAGCGCCTGGCTGATAAGCTGGCCAGCGAAGCTACTGAAGATGAATTGCGTGAACTGGACGAATTGCTGCGGCGAAACCCGGGAATGCGTGACCGTGCAAACCAGGTATTTGAATGGTGGCAAACCGCACAAGGGCAGAAACAGTATGACGAACGGCTTTTTGAAAAGATACTTGAACGAATAAGTTAGTGATGCTAAGCCATTACAGCGGGCTGTAATGAACGATTGAACCAATTAACAGCTAAACCAACAGACTATGATCAAAAATTACCTTAAAGTTGCCTGGCGCAATTTGTCGAAAAACAAAACGCATACCTTCATCAACATCGCGGGCTTGTCGGTAGGACTGGTTTGCAGCATCCTTATTTTGTTGTGGGTGCAGAATGAGCTGGCGATGGATTCATTTCATAAAAATTCGTCGCGGCTTTACTCGGTTTATGCAAGCCAGTATTATGACCATAAGGCACACGGCACCTATAACACCCCGGGCCCCGCGGCCGAGGAGATGAAAAAGGTTATCCCAGAAATCGAATATGCGTCACCTTACGCTTTTACCAACCCGGCGACTTTTCAGGCGGGTGATAAAATATTGAAAATGAACGGTAATTCGGCCGGCCCGGATTATTTCAAAATGTTTAGCTATCCTCTTATCGAAGGCAATGCACAAAACGCGCTCAAAGGTCCGGTAGCCATAGCTATATCGAGGAAAATGGCGGTGGCATTTTATGGCAGCCCGGCTGCTGCGATAAATAAAACGATTCGATACAACAATGATAAAAGCCTTACGGTAACCGCAGTCTTTGAGGATATGGGGGCCAATGTATCTGAAAAAGTCGATTTTATAACAAACTGGAAAGTATTCACCGACGACAATAGCTGGGCGCTGGAATGGGGTAATAACGGGCCGTCTGCCTATATCATGCTGCGCCCGGATGCCAATGCTGCGCTGGTGGAAAAAAAGATAACGAGGTTTTTGGATAAATACAATAACCTGGATCGTAAAACAGCAACCTTCATCATCGACCTGGCTCTGCAGCCATACAGCGAAAAATATCTGCATGGAAATTTTGACGACCAGGGACGGATAGATGGCGGACGCATAGCCTATGTGCGCTTGTTCAGCATAGTGGCGGTATTCATTCTGCTGATAGCCTGTATTAATTTTATGAACCTGGCCACGGCACGGTCGGTAAAAAGGGCTAAAGAAATAGGCGTACGCAAGGTGGTTGGTGCCTTGCGCAGTTCACTTATCCAGCAGTTTATCAGCGAATCGATGCTGATCACTTTTATTGCAGTTGCGGTTTCGCTGGTATTACTGGCGCTGCTGTTGCCGGTATTTAACGATGTGACACAAAAACAGATAGTGCTTCCGTTTAACCAGCCTGGGTTCTGGGCGCGGCTGACCGCCATTACCCTGGTCACCGGGCTTATCGCCGGCAGTTATCCTGCCTTGTTTTTGTCTTCGTTCAAACCCGTTAAGGTACTGAAAGGGACATTGAAGCTGGATACCGGCACTACGTTTTTCCGCAAGGGGCTGGTGGTTTTTCAATTCTTCCTGTCAATTGTACTGATCACGGCAACGATAGTTGTATCCAAACAAATGAGCTACATACAATCCAAAAACCTGGGTTATGATCGCGAAAACCTGGTATATGTTCCCATGGAGGGCACACTTATTCAGAAATACGAGGTGTTTAAGCAGGAGGCCTTAAGCATGCCGGGTGTGGAATCGGTTACCCGCATAAGCAATACACCAACCAATATACAAGGCAGCACAGGCGGTATTAACTGGGTAGGTAAGGATACGACCGTTAACATCCAGTTTACATTTGCTTCGGTGGGGTACGACTTTACCAAAACGATGAAGCTGAAAATGGCCGCAGGACGCGATTTTTCAAAAGACTTTGCCACTGATTCAATCGGGTACATCATAAACGAAGCGGCGTTGAAACGAATAGGATACAAGGACCCCATTGGGCAACCGCTTACGATGTGGGGTAAGAAAGGAAAAATAATAGGAGTACTGCGGGATTTTCACTTTAATTCGTTGCATGATCGGATACGGCCGCTGATATTGAGGCTGCGTGAAAACGAGGATTACGGGAATTTCCTTATTCGCACCCGGCCAGGCAAAACGCGTGAGGCACTTAGCAGCATGGAGAAGTTATGCAAACAGATGAACCCGGCTTTCCCGTTCACCTATTATTTTTCGGACGAGGAATACCAGAAACTTTATCAGAACGAGCAGATCGTCAGCAAGCTTTCGGATGCCTTTTCCTTCCTGGCCATACTGATATCATGCCTCGGGCTACTTGGCCTGGCGATGTTCACTGCCGAACAAAGGGTTAAAGAGATCGGCATACGCAAGGTTTTGGGAGCGAGTGTGCAGTCGTTATACGCTCTTTTGTCGCGGGAGTTTTTGATGCTTATAGGTATTGCGCTGCTTATCGCACTACCGGTGTCGTGGTATGCCATGAACAAGTGGCTGCTTGGTTTTGAATACCATACGCCTATGCAATGGTGGATGTTTGCAATGGCGGGGATTATCATCCTGTTTATAGCGCTGGTTACGGTAAGTTTCCAGGCGATAAAAGCAGCCTTGATGAACCCGATAAAGAGTTTGCGGAGCGAGTGATTTTGAGGGGAAGTTTTTTTTGCAGGGAGCGTCGGTAATTGTAGCAACCGGATAATATCGCTCGTCTTAGCTCTATTAGGTCAATAAAAACCTCGCGATGAATCGTAAGCCGGCATTTTTTCAATATGGGATAGCAGCTATCCTTTATTGCTTTCCAGTAATCGCTGCGGTCGGGCCAGCCTGCGATTGATGTACCTGACGCCATCGCTTATCGATGCTAAGGTGCCGCGTCCGATCACGATCCAGGCGGAGCTGCAATACAGCGGTAAATAAAACAAAACGATCGGGGTTCACGTTAATTAAATATGAATACTCATAAAAATAAACAAACTAAGCCTGCCGAGAACAATCCGGTAAAAGAGGCCAGGGGACATCCCGACGGCCCTGGCCTGATGGAGATGATAAACGGCCAGGAAGAAAAGAAGCTCAAATCGGATAAAGATCTCAAAAGCAAACCTGATAATCCGGATATACCAATTATTTAGAAAGGATAAAGGCGAAAGGTTTCATTGGGCCAAGATCTTAAAAATGAAAAGGCTGAAAAGAAAAATGTTCCTTTCAGCCTTTCACCTTTATCCTTTGACCTAATTAGCAGTATTGTTCAAATGCACCGATCAGGTTATCGGCTATCATCTGTGCAGGGCGGCCTTCTATCTGGTGACGCTCGATCATATGCACCAGCTTGCCATTCTTAAACAATGCCATAGCGGGTGACGATGGCGGGTACGGCAGCATGTAAGCGCGGGCCTTGTTTACAGCCTCGGTTTCCATACCGGCAAACACAGTTACCAATTTATCCGGGTGCTTTTCGTTTTGCACCGCTGCACGTGCAGCAGGGCGCGCCATGCCGGCGGCACAACCGCATACCGAATTTACCATCACAAATACGGTACCTTCACTCTCGATAGCCTTGGTTACTGCATCTGCATCTTTTAACTCTTCAAAACCAACTCTGGTCAGTTCCTCCCGCATTGGGGTAACTAAATATTCAGGGTACATCATGTTTGTTCAATAAACTTTTTACAAAGGTATAAAATCATTTTTTATTCAAATTTTATAAGTGTAATAATAACATTTTGCTGACTTAAAACGTAAAAGGAAACCATGAGCGATGGCAGGTCAGAAAGATTTGAATTTAATGTTAAATTTTCGAAATATTTTGGGTTTTTATACGTCTATTCTCTTATATTGCAGAACCCAAGTCAACTCAAACTAGCAGCATGAACCTAAAACTGACCAATTTTAGTACGATCATTATTGTTAACAAAAACCAGGAGCAAACACAGGCTATCCGGGTAAAAACAAAGCACTTAAAAAGAGTAAAACACTATATAGCCACTATCGGTTGTGTTATCCTTGCGCTCGCCTGTATGGTTATTTACCTTTCATCAAAAGGTAGCAAGGATGAGCTGGAGAAGCAGCAACTGCGGTCGCAAATAGCCCGGCTGCAAAGCAAGCTGCCAGCGGTTGAAGCTGCCGCTGATAGCCAGGCAGTTGCCAAAAGCTCGGCCCAAACTTATATCGAATCGATACAGGGTAAGCTGCAAAAAATAAACGACTATTTGAGAAAGAGGGGCCTGAAGGGCTTTTCGACCAAAGATATAGGGGGCGACAACAAAGCTGCTGCCGACCTGAGCGATAATGAGAAATATTCGCTTTATGACGAATATCTTAGCCGTTTGCTAAACAGCGTGGCCTTTACACCAATGGGATATCCGCGGATAAGTTCTATTACTTCGGCATTCGGTTACCGTAGCGACCCATTTGACGGCGAAAGCGCGGAGCTGCATCCTGGTATCGATTTCAGGGGTGCCAAAGGCGATCCGGTACACGTGACAGCCGATGGCAAAGTGGTATTCACCGGGTGGAAAGGTGGTTACGGAAATTGCATTATCGTGCAGCATAAAAATGATTTCCAGACGTTGTACGGCCACTTGTCGCACATCAATGTGCAGGAGGGCGAACCGGTAAAAACAGGCGATGTGATCGGGAAGGTTGGCTCGACGGGCCGCTCAACCGGTACGCATTTGCATTACGAAGTACGCAAGAATGGGAAACCGGTTAACCCGGTCAGGTTTTTGACACTGAATAATTAGTTTAAGTGAGCGGTTGATTGAGGACGTGGTTGATGAAGTTGAATTAACCTGATCCAATCAACTTAATCTAACATAATCAACTGATAACTAAAAAAGGCATGTTTTCGAAAAAGAAGAAAGTAGAACTGGACCAGCAGGCGATATCGACCCTGATAAGCGAGGGTTGTGTGTTTGACGGCAACATGAAGGCACCGGCTTATGTAAGGATAGACGGAACGATAAATGGTGACGTAACCATTGACGAAGGGCTGATCCTGGGCGAAAAAGGAAGTGTAACAGGGAACATCCACACTAAGGACATCATTGTTTATGGCACAGTAAACGGAAATATCAATACACATTCATTAGAAATAAGGAGTACGGGACGTATCACCGGCGATATCAAAACGCAGGTACTTCAGGTTGAAACCGGGGGCGCACATAATGGAAAACTCTCCATGTCGGCTAATACTCAACAAGTTGCCAAACACACTAAGCCCGAGTTGGTGAGCGCGTAACTTGATTTACACAATCCCATTGCTTATTTTTGCACCACAAACAAATTGAAAAACTATGTCGATAACAGATACTGCTTATATTAAGCATAAGGTAAAAGATATGTCGCTGGCCGAATGGGGCCGCAAAGAAATAGGGCTTGCCGAAGCCGAAATGCCGGGCCTGATGGCCCTGCGTGCCGAATACGGTCCGTCGCAGCCTTTAAAAGGCGCGCGCATTGCAGGCTGTCTGCACATGACCATACAAACCGCTGTTTTAATTGAAACATTGCAGGCGCTGGGCGCCGAGGTTACCTGGTCGTCGTGCAATATATTTTCGACCCAGGACCACGCTGCTTCGGCCATTGCCGCTGCCGGAACATCGGTTTATGCCTGGAAAGGCATGAACGCCGAAGAATTTGACTGGTGCATTGAGCAAACCTTATTTTTTGGCGAAGAACGCAAGCCATTGAACATGATACTGGATGACGGGGGTGACCTGACCAACATGGTATTGGATAAATACCCTGAACTGGTTGCGGGTATCAAAGGTTTATCAGAAGAAACTACGACAGGCGTGCACCGTTTGTACGACAGGGTAAAGGCCGGCACTTTGCCGATGCCTGCTATCAACGTGAACGATTCGGTTACGAAATCAAAATTCGATAATAAATATGGCTGCCGCGAATCGCTGGTGGATGCTATCCGCCGCGCTACCGACGTGATGATGGCTGGAAAAGTAGCCGTTGTTTGTGGTTATGGTGACGTGGGTAAAGGTTCCGCCGATTCGTTGCGTAATGCAGGCGTTCGTGTTATCGTAACCGAAATAGATCCTATCTGTGCGCTTCAGGCTGCTATGGAAGGTTTTGAAGTGAAGAAGCTTTCGACCGCTATTGCCGAAGCTGACATTGTCGTAACCGCCACCGGCAACTGCGACATTGTTAAGGAACAACATTTCCGCGCATTGAAAGATAAAGCCATTGTTTGTAACATCGGCCACTTTGATAACGAGATCGATATGGCCTGGCTTAACGGCGCCTATGGCAATACCAAGATCGAAATTAAACCGCAGGTAGATAAGTACACTATCGATGGCAAGGATCTGATCGTATTGGCCGAAGGTCGCCTGGTGAACCTGGGTTGTGCTACCGGTCACCCAAGTTTCGTAATGAGTAACTCGTTCACTAACCAAACCCTGGCTCAGTTAGAGCTTTGGGCAAACAGCGATAAATACGAAAATAAAGTATATACCCTGCCAAAACACCTGGACGAAAAAGTGGCCCGTTTGCACTTAGCCAAAATCGGCGTGGAACTGGAAGAACTGGACCAGCACCAGGCTGATTACATCGGCGTACCGGTTGCAGGTCCGTTTAAACCAGAGTATTACCGTTATTAAGGTGAAAGGATAAAGGCGAAAGCTGAAAGGTTTTTACCGCAAATAAAAAGGCACCGCCGGGGAGGCGGTGCCTTTTTTGTTATATAATCTGTTCATTTTAATATTATATTAGTGCCGCTAAGGAGACCTTATACATACAATGCGCTTAAAACAAAAGCTGCCTGTTAGCTATCTGTTGTTCACTATAAAGGGGCGCATATCACGCGGCACTTATTGGATGGCATCCATTTTTTATTGGTGCAGCTTTTATGTGTTGTTTAACCTGCTTTGGTTTGCAATTGGTTCAGGCGCAACATTTATTTTATATCCAATTTTATTCTGGATTATTATAGCGACGTCCTTTAAACGCCTGCATGATCAAAACTTGTCTGGTTACTGGATGTTTCTGTTAGCAATACCAGCTCTTGGACCCTTGCTGCTCATCATGATGCTTGGCTTCAGGAAAGGCAACATAAACCCCAACCGGTACGGCGCCGTTCCTGGCTCGGCCACCGATTATCTAAAGAATGACGAAGGGAAAGAGATACCTCATCTGAAAACTAATGAACGCATTATTGACGATGTAACTAAGCTAAACCCAATACTTGTTTCAAAAATATTTAAGCCAAAATCGGTAAATGACCTCTGTGATTTTGTGAAGAATTCTATTGGCCCAATTTCAGTTGGCGGCGGACGTTTTAGTATGGGTGGGCAAACTGCAAGCCCTTACAGTACGCACATAGATATGCGCGGGCTGAACAAGATCATTCACTTTTCGGAAAGTGCGAAGGTGATCGAGGTTCAGGCTGGTATCCGTTGGTGTGATATACAGCAATATATCGACGAATATGACCTTAGTATAAAGACCATGCAGACTTATGCTAATTTTACAGTAGGGGGCGCACTAAGCGTAAACGCGCATGGGCGGTACATAGGTATGGGGCCTGCTGTTTTGAGCGTCCGCTCAATCAATGTGGTTTTGGCCAATGGTAATTTGGTACATGCAAGCCTAAACGAAAACAAGGAGATATTTTTTGGCGCAATAGGTGGATACAATGCTATCGGTATTATTGCGGAGGTCGAACTTGAACTGGCCGACAATGTGCCAATGAAACGGGTTCAGCAAAAAATGAAAGTAGCCGACTATAAATCCTATTTTTTTGAAAATGTACGGGCGAATAAAAAGGCGATATTTCATAACGGGGATATTTACCCTCCCAAATATAAACGTGTGCGGGCTATTAGCTGGATAGAAACGAATGAAAAGCCCACAGTGAAAACCAGGCTAATGCCTCTGCGGGAGTCATATCCGGCTGAACGCTATTTTTTATGGGCGTTCACCGAAACGCCTTTAGGAAAATGGCGCCGTGAATTTGTGATAGACCCCCTGGTTTACAGAAATAAAAAAATACACTGGCGAAACTATGAAGCTGGTTATGACGTTGCAGAACTTGAGCCTAAATCGCGCGTTAACAGCACCTATGTGTTGCTTGAATATTTTGTCCCGGTAAATCGGTTCGATGAATTTGAACAAGCTATGGCAAAAATATTTATCCGGTACGATGTAAATGTACTGAATGTTTCTATCAGGCATGCCAAGGCCGACCCCGGCACCTATTTGGCCTGGGCGCGTGAAGAAGTGTTCGCATTTGTAGTTTATTACAAGCAACGGACCGATGCCATATCAAAAAACAAAGTGGCTGTATGGACGCGGGAATTAGCCGATGCTGTTATCGCTGTAAACGGTGCATATTATTTACCTTATCAGGTTCACGCAACTGCTGATCAATTTCACAGAGCCTATCCTGACGCAGGCAAATTATTTGCACTAAAAGCAAAGCTCGATCCCGATAATCGGTTCAGGAACACCCTTTGGGATACTTATTACAAACCTTAACCAGAAAGATCATGGCTAATACATCGTCAGAGTTTAAATCAGTATTTAACGATACAGTTTGGAGCGATAAGTTTTATCGTTTTCTGCAAGTGATATTTCATTTGTTTCCTGAGGACAAGTTCCACCAACTGATAAAGGAGCAAACGGCGACTAATGTAACCGATGAGGAAATTTATAAGTCAATACAGGAAAAACTACCAGACATTAAACCGTTTCTTTCGGAATTGACATATGCACTGCCCGCCCTAAAAAAACAAAAGAAAGAGATAGTAAGGCAGACTCTTCGACTATTAGGAGAAAAAAAAGAGATAAACGGGTATCTTGAGATTGGTTCTACAGGCAGGTATATTAGCAGGTTAAAGAAAGAAATTAAAATAGCCGGAACGGTATATTTAATGAATGATATTGCACCAGCGAACTCTCCTGCTGATATTATGGAGCGCGGACAACTGGCTAAGATCGGAAGTTTTGTCAATCTAAATAACTATGAGCCTATAGCTGAAATAGCATCGGAAAGCATTGATCTGGTTACGTGCTATATTGGGTTGCATCATTGCCCGCCGGCGAAACTTAACGCATTTATTAGCTCCGTTCATCGAATTCTGAGAAATGGCGGAGCTTTTATTATCCGCGACCATGACGTAAAGACATCGCAAATGGCCACTTTTGTTTCACTTGTGCATACGGTATTTAATGTAGGGTTGAATGAAAGTTGGGAGTTTGAACAAAAAGACTCAAAAAATTTCAGGTCGGCCGATGAATGGGCCTTGCTTATCGCAAAAGCTGGATTCAAAGATGCCGGCGAACGAATATTGCAGGAAAATGATCCATCGGATAACACGTTGATGCTATTTACTAAATTATAAAAAAATGGCAAGGCTGCGGATATTAACCCTAATTTCGGTATTGCTGGCGGGGATCACCTGGTATATACGCAGCATGAAACCGCTGACTATTCCGGCAGGCAAGGGGTTGGTTGTGAATAAGGCATGGCTGAAGTCAAGTGCCCGGCCAATGATACCGGTAAAGGATGTACGTCCACCTGATCAAACATTTCTCACCTTTCCGGAATGGTTCCTTGTATTTAGCCCTTCCGAACAGGCTGATTATTTTAAAAAACATACCTCAACCACTTTCCCGTATCAGGCGCACGTCCGCCAACTGTGGAAAGGATATGATGTAATCAACGACCAGATCAAGGGAAACTACAAGTTTAATATGGGGTACCATGTCATGATCGTTGTGATAGCTGGAAGCACGACTCTGGAGTATGATGTAAAGTCGGTATATGAGACGCTGGCGGGCCGGTTGACAGATATCGCACCCGAAGAACAGATGACCGATGAGGATAAGTTTAATGCTGTGTATCTTAACAGCTATGTAGAGTTTATAGAACAATATCCCTGGTACGAGTATGATTTTACAACCAGACTAAAACAGCTTTGGAGCGGGACGGATATAACCGGTCCGCATATTTTAAGAAAGGCCGAACGTCGATATTATCTGACAAGTGAGTTGCTGGTAAAGGCCGGATATGGATGGCTGATCAAACTGGCTACGAAGGCATCATATGATAATGCTTTATTTAACACGGCTGTTGTCACCGACAAATTGCCCCCGGACATCAAATTGTTTACTGAAATAAAAAATATACGAAAAATGCCTGGCGGATGCTTTGTAATGGATCTGCCCAGGTATGCAGCGTTCAATTCGGCAGCCTGTAAGCTTGCTAATAGTGGTGTGAATTTCAGAGAGATAGCCGGAAATAAGTCAGCAATCATGCTGACGATTCTAACGAATAAATCGTTACAAAAGACCAGCGGATGGGAAGTGCTGTTTACACAGTCCATCGTTACTCAACCCGGCTTGAATAGGGTAGCAATCGTGACGCCCGTTGATAGTTTAAGCGGTATTCTTCGTGTATTAACACGCGACCGTGCCATTAAGGTAGAACATATTTATGATTATTGAAAGGGACCCCCGTAAGCAGAACATACAAAACTCTTGACTTAAGAATCATTACCGGGGAGGCGGTGTTTTTTTGTTCAATTGATAAGGAAGCTTTACCTTCACGAGCAATTCACGCTAATAAAATAAAATACTATTCGTTAGGAGGCATGACCTCGGAAGCGGCGGTTGACAAAGCCCTGCATGCAAGGCTGGTGCCTGCTATTAAAGGAGCACTGAATAAACAAACATCAAAATGAGTAACACAACGGAAGGATTTATCGATCTGAGTCATACCATCGAGGCTGGGCTGATTACTTATAAAGGGTTACCCGCGCCTGTTATCTGCGATTTCCTGAGCCGGGAGGATTCGAAGGGTTTTTATGAAGAGGGTACCACATTCCAAATCGGCAAAATAGAGATGGTATCAAACACGGGCACCTATATCGACTGCCCTTTTCACCGTTTTGCGGATGGTAAAGATTTGTCAGAAGTTGGGTTGGAAAGTTTTGCCGATTTGGATGGTATTGTTATCCGGGTGCCTCATACCGAAACGTCGACGATAACAGAAAAATATTTTGAGGGCTATGAGGTGAGGAACAAGGCCGTGCTGGTGCAAACCGGGTGGGACGGATTCTGGAATACGGATAATTATTTCAACGCGAATCCGCACCTTACCAAAGGGGCCGCTGAATACTTACGCGATAACGGCGCTAAACTGGTTGGGATCGATTCGATGAATATTGACGATACAACGGGTAACAGGAGGCCCGTGCATACCACATTACTTGGAGCCGAAATATTGATCGTTGAGCATCTTTGCAACCTCGGTCAACTCCCCGCCGCTGGTTTTAAATTCAGTGCAATCCCGCCAAAGTTTAAAGGTGTGGGTACTTTCCCGGTAAGGGCTATGGCAAAGGTTATAGTTTAGGCAGCACCCCCACCTATTGTCCGAATTCCTCATCAACAGTATCGCTCAGATCGTACAGCAGCCATTGCTTTTCGTTTATCTGCCGGGTTTTTGATCGCAACAACCGGAGAAAATCGTTAACACCCATCGGTTCGTTGCCATTACCGTGAATAAGGACTATGCTGCCGTTCTGCGCCCGCTGCCCTTTGGCCAGCCATGCATCCGACCCGATAGGTATAAGGCCGTAAGCTGTTATTTTATAAACCAGTTGCTGATCGGATACCAATCCCGGGAAGCGGAAAAATACCGAAGGCACCAGTCCGTTCCGCAGCATCAGTTTTTCGGTGGCCAGCACTTCATAATTGATGTCGGTGCCGGGTTCCAGCAGGAAATTTTCTTTAAGCGGTGCTGTTTTGCTTACCCGGTGGTTGTAGGAGTGATTGACCCAGGTGATGCGAATATCGCCCTGGTTGCGCAATTTTTTCAGCCAGTCAAGATCCTGTAAATGATTTTTCATCCAAAGGCCGCTTACCGATAGCGCTATGGGTGCAGGCCTTTCCACCTTCTTAAATTCATGGAACATCGCCTCAAACAATCGCTTGTCCAGTGGTTTGTGCGATGGACACAGATCGGCGGTAAGGCTGATGCCCGCTTCGGTGGGTAAGCCGCGCTCGATGCCCGCGTCCTGGATGTTTACCGATTGTTTTTCGGCTGCGTTGATGGCCCTTTCATAAGCGGTTTTTAAGAAGCGGGCACGCGTTTGTTCCAGCGTCATTTCCTTAACCTGGTAAAAACTGGTTTCGTTTACCTTGGTCTGCAACGTAAGCGGGTCTACCAGCAGCAAGTAGTCCCTGCCATTATTTTCAAAGCGGCGCAGTATCAACCAATCCTGCGGGTAATTATGTGCCCAGCCGTAGTAGACACGATAATTGACGATGTTCAAAAAATTTTGCTGGGCACGGCAAATGAAAGCAGGCAACGTAACAATTAACAACAGCAAAAGGCGCCGGGACAGATTTTTCATATTAAGCTCACAAATAAACGAATCCTAAAATTGTTTGGCTTTGTTAAACAAGTAATAATGATATTTACCGCATAAATAATAGCGCCATGACCCGTTTGTCTGTCAATATTAACAAAATTGCCACGCTGCGTAACTCGCGTGGAGGGAATAACCCCGACTTAATACAAGTTGCCAAAGATTGTGAGCGCTTTGGTGCGCAGGGTATTACCGTGCATCCGCGACCGGATGAAAGGCATATCCGTTACCAGGATGTATTCGATCTGAAAAAGATCGTGACGACTGAATTCAATATCGAGGGCAACTGCCAGGAGCAAAAGTTCATCGACCTGGTACTAGCTAACAAGCCCGAACAGGTGACCCTGGTGCCTGATGCTTTGGGGCAGATCACATCCAACCATGGATGGGATACCATTAAATACCAACAATATCTGAAAGATATCATCAAAATATTTAAAGACGCGGGTATACGGGTATCGATCTTTGTTGACCCGGTTGTGGAAATGGTGGAGGCCGCAGTAACTACCGGGACCGACCGTATTGAATTGTATACCGAAGGTTATGCGAGCCATTATCACAAGGATAAGGAACAGGCAATAGCGCCTTATACGGAAGCTGCCGAAGCTGCCCAAAAAGTTGGCCTTGGGATCAACGCGGGGCACGACCTTGACCTGCACAACCTGAAATATTTCGCCCAAAACATACCCGGCCTTTTAGAAATAAGTATTGGACATGCACTTATCTGCGATGCCCTTTATTATGGATTAGAGAATACCATACAAATGTACCTGCGGCAATTAGCTTAACGGATAATGGTTATACTGCCCGATATTTTGCCGTAACAGATGGGCTGCTTTACATCGAGGATATAATAATAGGCCCCAGCGGGCAAAGGCGAGCCGTTATGCGTACCGTCGAACGGCACCGGGTAGTCGATGGAGTGATAGATCAGTTTGCCGTAGCGGGTAAATATCTTCAGGTCGGCACCGGGGAATTTGTCGATGCCATTTATTGCCCAGGTATCGTTAACGCCGTCGCTATTGGGTGTAAATGCATTTGGTATTTTGATGGATACGACAACGGTTTCGGTAACTTTCGTGCGGTCGCTTTCACAATCTTTACTTACCCGTGTAACATAATAATCGGTGGTCTGATCAACCTGTTTATAAAATATCCCGGTTTTGCTTGAATCGATTGGTACGGTTGATGTCGGTGAGTCGTATAGCCTGAACAGTTTTGAAGTGTCCACATTGGTCACTGTAATATTGATCAGGCTTGGGAGACATGAAGTAGTGCCTTCGGCTATAGGGGGTACCAGGGCAGGCGATATATTATTGAGTGTAAAGACAGCCTTACCGCGACAGCCAGCTACCGTAATAATTTTAAGTTGATAAGTACCGGCCCCAACTTTCGACAGAATCTTGTTTTTGCCGACAACCTGACCAGTATTAACGTCTGTCCATGTATATTGGTCCCCCTTTGATTCCTTATAACCTTTTATAACAGGGGCGATATAGCCGAGATGCTGATTGCAGCGGTCGTTTACAACTTCAGTCTCCGTTTGCGATATATAAACATTTGCTTCTGTGAGTGTGTAAGTACCCAATAATACCGAACAGTTGTTATCATCTTGAACATACAGATAGAAAATGCCGCCGTATAGGCCTGTGGCAGTAAGTACGGGGTTTGGATTGTCACCTGTTATTACTCCGTCAAAAAGATGACTGCCGGTTGAGTCGGTAAAATAAAATTTCAGTTTGGGTTGCTGCGACTGTATACTCAACGTTACCGAAATACTTCCATTATCTACCGGACAGATTGGGTCAACAGTAGAATAATCAATAACCTTTGGCACTTTAACTTCGGAACTAATTGTATAGATTCTGCTTATGGATTGACACGTGCTATTATGCGCATTTAACTGATATTCTCCAGGTTGTACATTTAATAGATCGGGCGAAATAATGGATGCCGACACTATAGTTTTAGTAGCAATATTATACCAATCGTACTCGGTTGCGCCAATCACAGATATCCCACTTATGGCCCCTCCGTTGCCACAACTTGCATCTATTGTAGAAGCCCCGCTTTCATCCATAGATATCGCGTTCTCGTTTGCTACAAGTATTTTTTTGGATGTTATATTATTAACACAATCGCTGTTGTCGCTTATCATAAGATAATAAAGGCCGGCGGGAATATTTTTCAAGTCGGCCGTATGCCCTACTATGGTTTTGGCACTATTGTACCAGGTGTAATTTATCTTCGTACTAGTCGAAATTATTTTTATCCCGGTTATCGATCCGTTTGCTTCCTGGCAATCAGCATTTGTTACAACCATTGAGGTATAATCAAAAGTTGGGCAATCAACGGTTTGGGTAATTTTTTTTGGGAGATCATGTTGTCCGGGTATGCTAAAACTTGAAGAAACGAACAACAATAATGTTGCGGTAAAACGAAGCGATATATGTTTAGAGATAAGCATAGCAAGGCAGCTTAAATATAAGAATTTTTTAGTTGTAAAACCATTGTCACTATAGGGTTACGGGATTGTTACTGAATGCCGAAAATTGTACCTTTGCCCGATAATTAACTGGGACAAAAATTCATGAAGCTGAACACGGAATATCAGGAGAAATTTCAGAACAGGCATATCGCGCCAAATGAAGCGGATACGGCCGAAATGTTAAAAACAACAGGAGTAAGTTCACTTGATGAATTGATCGCGCAAACGGTACCGGCAAGCATCAGGCTAAAGAAACCGCTAAACCTGCCGCCCGCGAAAAGCGAGTTCGATTACCTGAATACGCTGAGGCAAACCGCGTCGAAAAACAAGGTCTTCAAATCCTATATCGGGCAGGGTTATTACGATGTGATTGTACCGGGCGTTATTCAGCGCAACATACTGGAGAACCCGGGATGGTACACTCAGTACACCCCTTACCAGGCCGAGATAGCCCAGGGACGCTTACAGGCGCTGCTTAATTTCCAAACGATGGTGATTGACCTGACCGGGATGGAAATAGCCAATGCCTCGTTGCTGGACGAAGGTACTGCTGCCGCCGAGGCCATGTTTATGCAATATACCCTGCGCAAAAACCATCATGCGAAGGTTTTCTTTGTTTCGGAAGAGGTTTACCCGCAAACCATCGATATCTTAAAAACACGTTCGGAGCCTTACGGTATCGAACTACAGATCGGCGACCACCGCACGGTAGAGCTGAACGACAATATGTTCGGCGCTATTGTACAATATCCCGCAGGCGACGGCGAAGTTTATGATTATACAGGATTTGCGGCAAAGGGCCATGAAAAGGGCATCAAGTTGACGGTTGTCGCCGACCTGATGAGCCTGCTGCTATTGACCCCTCCTGGTGAATGGGGCGCCGATATCGTAGTTGGTACAAGCCAGCGCTTTGGCGTGCCGATGGGTTTCGGCGGGCCGCATGCAGCCTTTTTTGCAACCAAAGAAGAATACAAGAGATCTATCCCGGGCCGCATCATCGGCGTAACCATTGACAGTGCTGGTGACTATGCCCTGCGCATGGCGCTGCAAACGCGCGAGCAGCACATCCGCCGTGATAAGGCAACTTCCAATATATGCACCGCCCAGGCGTTACTCGCCATTATGGCCGGTATGTATGGCGTATACCACGGCCCTAAGGGACTAAAACTGATAGCAGAGCGTATTCACGGCTTGGCGATACTGCTTTCCGAATCGCTTAGCGACTTGGGTTACAAACAACTGAACGATGCTTATTTTGATACCCTGAAATTTGACCTTGGCGACCTGGTAGGCGCTATCCATGCTGAAGCTTTGAATAATGAAATGAACTTTCATTACAAAGGTTCCGTTGTCACCATCTCGATAGATGAAACCACTTCGCCGGAAGATATCAAAACCATGGTGCGCTTTTTTGCCAAAGTAAAAGGCAAATCATTAAGCGATGTGAACTTTGACGAGATCAAGGGGAATATTCAAACGGTCATACCGGTAGCGCAGCAGCGTACATCAGCTTATCTGACGCACCCGCTTTTCAATACACATCATTCGGAGCATGAGATGCTGCGTTATATCAAATCGTTGGAAACACGCGACCTGTCGCTGTGCCATTCCATGATCGCTTTGGGATCGTGCACCATGAAGCTGAATGCAACGACGGAAATGGTGCCGGTTACCTGGGCCGAATTTAGCAAGATACATCCGTTTGCCCCTGCCGACCAGGTAGGAGGCTATATGCAGCTTTTTGACGAACTGAACAACTGGCTGTCGGAAATTACCGGCTTTGCCGCCATGAGCCTGCAACCCAATGCCGGTGCCCAGGGCGAATATGCAGGGCTGATGGTAATCCGCGCTTATCACATGGACAGGGGGGATGTTCACCGTAATATTGTTCTTATTCCTTCTTCGGCTCACGGTACCAATCCTGCTTCGGCGGCTATGGCGGGGATGAAGATAGTTGTGGTTAAATGTGACGAGAATGGAAACATCGATGTAACCGACCTGAAAGAAAAAGCGGAACAGCACAAACACGATCTTTCATGCCTGATGGTAACCTACCCTTCTACACATGGGGTGTTCGAGGAAGGTATTATTGATATTTGTAACATTATTCATGAAAATGGCGGCCAGGTTTATATGGACGGCGCCAACATGAATGCGCAGGTGGGCCTGACCAGTCCCGCTAATATCGGGGCCGACGTTTGCCACCTTAACCTGCATAAGACATTCTGCATACCACATGGCGGTGGTGGCCCTGGTATGGGTCCGATAGGTGTGGCCAAACATTTGGTGCCCTATCTTCCCGGTCATGCAGTAGTTGATATTGATAAAGGTAAATCCATCCACGCGGTTTCAGCTGCGCCATGGGGTTCGGCTTCTATTCTGATCATTTCGCATGCTTACATCGCAATGATGGGAGCCGAAGGCTTAACCGACGCCACTAAATATGCTATACTGAATGCTAACTACATCAAGACGCGGCTCGAGCATCATTACCCGGTATTGTACTCGGGCGCGCACGGGCGTTGTGCACACGAAATGATACTGGATTGCCGCGCGTTCAAAAGCTTCGGTATCGAGGTGATCGACATAGCCAAACGACTGATGGATTATGGCTTCCATGCACCTACAGTATCCTTCCCGGTGGCCGGTACGGTAATGGTGGAACCAACCGAATCGGAGCCAAAACACGAACTCGACCGCTTTTGCGATGCGATGATCTCCATTCGTTACGAAATTGATGATGTAGAAAAAGACCAATCTGACAAAGTAAATAACCCGCTTAAGAATGCGCCGCATACGGTTGCCGTAGTAACGGGCAATCACTGGGAGCATACCTATACCCGCCAGAAGGCGGCTTTTCCGCTCCCTTACGTCGCGGCTTACAAGTTCTGGCCGTCGGTTGGTCGCGTGAACGATACCTATGGCGACCGGACGCTGATATGCAGTTGCCCGCCGCTAACCGACTACGAGTTTGAAGAAAGCGAAGTGACCACACCGGAGTTCGGGACTTGAATAAAGCGTAAGAAATATAATTAATTTGAGGCTCCTTTACCGGAGCCTTTTTTATGGAATATATCGGCAACGCAACGTCGGCGGCTTACTGTACGCAGGCCGACGGTGTTTCCTATTAGTTAACCAAGCGTTATGGCTTTGCTTTTTTGGGTGCGCACACATGATATTTTGTGCTTATTATTATCTGAATAATATATAAAATACCGTAACTTGCATAAAGGTTAATGTATTTAAACTTTTTTATAAAGAAGTGTAAACGTGACATAACCTTTTAAAATTTGCTGCCGTATAAAGTGTATATGATGACGAATAGCGGAACAGTAAGTATATTACTTGTAGATGATGACGAAATAAACAACTTTATTTCCATCAAGTTGATTAAGAAGGCGTTATTGAATACAGAGATCATGGCTTGCCTCCACGGCAAGTATGCAATTGATCTGTTGATGGAGATACAGCGTGAGGACCCTTCGAAGCTACCGGACTACATTCTCCTTGATATTAACATGCCGATAATGAACGGATGGGAATTTTTGGATGAGTATACCAGACTGAACATCGATCCACTTGGAAAATGCAAGGTGTACATTATTTCGTCTTCGGTTTTCAGCAACGATATAAACAAGGCACGCTCATACCCGATTGTAAAAGACTTTGTATCGAAGCCGCTTAACGTGGATAAGATAAAAGAACTTTTCGCGGTAGCAAATCCCGCCTGACTGACGACTGGATGAAATAGTTTTAAAGATCGGAGCGGTTGAATGAGTGAGTATAGCTATTTCATTTCCGTCTAATCCCCTCCAATAGTATAATTCTTAAAACCTACCCAACAGGTACAATACTAAACACATCACCATCATACTTAACCCTTCCCACAGGATTGGATTTGGCATGATAAAATAAGCAGGTATATCCTTCTTCAGCAGCTTTTTTACCATACACTTCGCGCAACTGCATCGACTTTCGCCCGTCGAAATCATATTTGGCAATAAATTTTCGTATCAATTGTTCAGGTTCCGGCAGTTCGTCGCCACCGAAAAAACATTTGTCGCCGTTATCTTCTATCCAGAATACCTGGTGACAAGGTGTGTGGCCGCCTGATACTTCGTAGGTGATGCCGGGTTTAAACTCACCTGAATTTTCTGTAAATGCAATATCTACCGAGTCCTTCAATGTCTCGAAAATTTCTTTATGGTAGGACGAAGATTTGCCGCTCATGGCTACGTTCCATTCGCCGCGCTGGATAACGTGTTTTGCTTTGGGGAAACTTGGTTCGAGCTTTCCATTTCTTTCAACAACCAATCCTCCGGAATGGTCATAATGCAAATGCGACATCAGGATCAGCGTTACTTCGTCCGGGTCGAACCCGGCGTTGCGGATATGCTGGTGAATGAATAGTTCATCACGTGTATCCTTGTAGCCCAGCCCGGTATCGAACACAATGAGGTCATTGGCCGTTTTTACCAGGAAGGGATTGACATGAATAAAAAGCGAGCCCGGCCTTTCGCGAAAGTTATCTACCTGCGGGTCGAAGGGTATAAATTTTTTAGAAGCGTCAACAGAATATGACCCTTCGCCTAATGCAAAAATCTCCATGGTTTATTAATGTGCAAACGTGCAGATAGAAGGTGTTATAGTCATTTGCACATCTGCATATTCGCATATCTGCACATCAAAACATCTGCACATTTATCTATCTTTACTGTTTTAAGCGACAAAGATATGAATAAACGGTGGGCGATAAGGGAGAGGCCGGGTAATGATGATGTAATAAAACTGGCTTCGGAACTTGGCATCGATACTGTTTTAAGTACTTTATTGCTCCAGCGCGGCGTCAAAACTTATGATGAGGCCCGCTACTTTTTCCGACCCGACCTTCGGCATTTGCACGACCCCTTCCTGATGCGGGACATGGAAAGGGCCATAGAACGAATTGAAATAGCTATTGCGTCGGGTGAAAAAATACTGATCTACGGTGACTATGATGTGGATGGCACCACGGCTGTATCGCTGGTTTACAGTTTTTTCAAAAAGTTTTATTATAATCTTGAATATTACATACCCGACCGTTACCGCGAGGGTTATGGTATTTCAACAGAGGGGATAGACTATGCTGCTGCTAATGGCTTCAGCCTGATCATCGCTTTGGATTGCGGGATCAAATCGGTGGATAAGATAGCTTATGCGAACACGCTTGGTGTTGATTTTATTATTTGCGACCATCACCTGCCGGGAAGTGAACTACCTGCGGCGGTGGCTGTGCTTGACCCGAAAAGGAGTGATTGCGATTATCCTTATAAGGAACTTTCGGGTTGTGGTATCGGCTTTAAACTGGTGCAGGCCTACGCCGAAAAGAATGATATTGATATCGGGGAAGTAACCCGTTATCTCGACCTGGTTGCCATCAGTATAGCATGCGACATTGTACATATTACAGGTGAGAACCGCGTACTTGCTTATTTTGGGTTGCAAAAGATCAATAATGATCCGTGTATTGGCGTTAAGTCGCTGATGGGCGTTTCGGGGCGGACGGGCAACTATGCCATATCGGATGTGGTATTTGCACTTGGTCCGCGCATTAACGCGGCAGGGCGCATTGACGACGCGAAACACGCGGTCGAACTGCTTACTGCCTGCGATGAAGAAACGGCCACGGAAAAGGGTATGCTGATCAATACAAAAAACGCCGAACGCAAGGGGCACGATCAGAACATTACCGATGAGGCGTTAAGCATGATCGGTAACGATGAGGTGATGATGGGCCGAAAATCGACCGTGGTTTTTAACGAGAACTGGCATAAAGGAGTTATCGGAATTGTCGCATCGCGGCTAACCGAAAAATATTATCGGCCAACCGTCGTTCTAACCCGGTCGAACGGGCATGTTGCGGGTTCGGCAAGGTCAGTGTTCGGGTACGATCTGTATGAGGCCCTGTACGAATGCAAAGACCTGCTGATACAGTTCGGCGGGCATAAATACGCTGCCGGGTTAACCATGCTGCCTGAAAATATTGAGGCTTTTACCGATAAGTTTGAGGCAGTGGTAAGCGCCACCATTACTGATGAACAACTGGTGCAGGAAATAAAAATTGATGCCGAATTGGAGTTAAAACAAATAGAACCAAAGTTTTTCAGGATATTGAACCAGTTCGGGCCGTTTGGGCCTGAGAATATGGCGCCGATGTTTATCAGCAAAGGTGTTAAAGTTAACGGTTACGCTGGTTTGGCGGGAGAGCAGCACCTGAAAATGTCGGTGATGCAGGAAGGCTCGCCGACGTTCGATTGTATCGGCTTTGGCCTGGGTAACCACGTGGCAGAAGTAAGTGAGAAGAAGCCTTTCGATATTTGTTATACAATAGAAGAAAATATCTGGCGCGACAGGCGTTCGATACAGTTGAATATAAAAGGGATACGATTTTAGATTTTAGATTTACGAATTACGATTGCAGGCAAATCGTAATCCGTAAATCGTAATTCGTAAATAATAATGATTTTAAAAGCAAACGACTTAGTTAAAAAATATAAGCAACGCGCTGTTGTAAACCACGTATCGTTCGAGGTTTCGCAGGGCGAGATAGTGGGATTACTGGGGCCGAACGGCGCGGGTAAGACAACTTCCTTCTACATGATAGTTGGGTTGATAAAGCCAAACGAGGGAACTATTTATCTTGACGACGAGAACATCACTACCGACCCCATGTACCGCCGCGCACAAAAAGGAATAGGTTACCTGGCGCAGGAAGCATCGGTTTTCCGCAAGCTTTCGGTAGAGGATAACATTAAGGCTGTGCTGGAAATGGGTACAATGCCCAAAGAACGGCAGCGGGATAAACTGGAGCAGTTGATAGATGAATTTAGTCTGCATAAAGTACGCAAGAACCGTGGCGACCTGCTTTCGGGCGGGGAGCGGCGTCGCACCGAAATAGCCCGGGCGCTGGCTGCCGAGCCAAACTTTATATTGCTGGATGAACCCTTTGCCGGTGTGGACCCGATAGCCGTGGAGGAGATACAGGCAATGGTGGCCAAACTAAAGCATCGCAATATAGGCATCCTGATAACCGACCATAACGTGCAGGAAACCCTGTCGATAACCGACCGTGCATACCTGCTTTTTGAAGGGAAAATATTGGAATCGGGCGTGCCGGAGGTTTTAGCTGAGAATGAAATGGTAAGAAAAGTGTATCTTGGTTCAAACTTTGTGCTGAAACGCAAGACCTTCGTTTAAGCATTTGGGGTTTGTTATCAGGCATTGGATAATGCGGGAAACCAACGACCAATGCTACGAAGCAAATGCCAGCGAAGCGGAGTGACCAATGCCTAATGACCATTGACCATTGACCAATGACTATCGCCTGAAATATGCCAATTATCAACTCTGTATTTACCTGGTTCATCAAAAAGCGTATCCACCAGATAGAGCTTTTTAAGAAATATCCCAATGAAGTGCAGGAAGAATGGTTCGAGCAATTGATATCAGAAGCGGAAGGAACCGAATGGGGCAGGAAGTATCATTACAAGGATATAAGCAGCCTTAAAAATTTTAAGGAACAGGTGCCCATTCAAAATTATGACACCCTGAAGCCCTATATCGAAAGGATGCTGAAGGGCGAGCAAAATGTGCTTTGGCCCACCGAGATCAGGTGGTTTGCCAAATCG
Source organism: Mucilaginibacter ginsenosidivorans (assembly GCF_007971025.1). Taxonomy (NCBI): domain Bacteria; kingdom Pseudomonadati; phylum Bacteroidota; class Sphingobacteriia; order Sphingobacteriales; family Sphingobacteriaceae; genus Mucilaginibacter; species Mucilaginibacter ginsenosidivorans. The sequence goes on from NZ_CP042436.1 coordinate 1,916,398, forward strand.
TCAGGTACCACCAGCGACCGCAGCAAATTTATCCCGGTGAGTGAGGAATCGTTGGAGGAATGCCATTTTAAAGGCGGCAAGGATATGCTGACCCTGTATTTCAACAACCGGCCAAATGCGAGGATATTTACTGGAAAATCGTTAACACTTGGCGGCAGCCACCAGGTGAACCAGCTTTATGCTGACACTTTTTTTGGCGATCTGTCGGCGGTGATCATGAAAAACCTGCCGCTTTGGGCCGAATTTTACCGCACACCCCATCTTGATATAGCCCTGCTGGAGAATTTTGAAGAGAAAATAGAAAAGATGGCCCACGCCACTAAAGATGTGAATGTGACCAGCCTGAGCGGCGTGCCAACATGGAATATCCTGTTATTTAAACGCATACTCGAAATAACGGGCAAAAGCAACCTGCTTGAAGTATGGCCGAACCTGGAACTATACTTTCATGGGGCGGTGAATTTTACGCCGTATCGCGAGCAGTTCAGGCAGCTGATACCAGCCGATGATATGTATTACCTGGAAACCTATAACGCCTCGGAGGGCTTTTTTGGTTTGCAGGACCAACCCGATTCGGACGATATGCTGCTGATGCTGGATTACGGCATATTTTACGAATTTTTGCCGCTGGAACACCTGCACGATGAAAATCCGAAGACACTCTCGCTTGATGAAGTGGAGCTGGGAAAAAACTACGCACTCATTATAAGCACCAACGCCGGTTTGTGGCGTTATATGATAGGCGATACCATCCGCTTCTCATCGCTTTCGCCATACCGGATACAGATAACCGGCAGAACCAAACATTATATAAATGCCTTTGGCGAGGAACTGATCATCGACAATGCCGAACGTGCACTGGACGAGGCCTGCAGGCAAACCGGCGCCATCATCAAAGAATATACCGCCGCCCCCGTTTACTTTAAAGGCGACGAATGCGGCGCGCATGAGTGGGTCATCGAATTTGAGCAAAAGCCTGCTGAGTTCGACCGCTTTGTCGACTTGCTGGACGAAACACTGCGCCGCATCAACTCCGATTACGATGCCAAGCGCTTTAAAGATATGGCCCTGCGCCGCCCCATTGTGCGCGTTGCACCGGAAGGTACCTTCTTTAACTGGATGAAAGAAAAAGGCAAACTCGGCGGTCAGCATAAAGTGCCGCGCTTAGCCAATGACCGCGAGTATATCGATTCGATATTGTTGCTGATGGAGTTGGTGGGGTAAGCGGGCGTCGTTTATCAGCGGTCACAACTTTTTTCCAAAACAAACGCTTGTTTCCATCCCCACATAAGGGCCGTAGTTCGGGATCATTTCATAACCCTGTTTTTCATAAAAGGCAATGGCCTCCAGTTGTTTGTTGGCGGTTTCCAGGATAGCCGAGGAATATCCTTCTTCTTTTGCCCATACCTCCAGCTCATTCAGTATAGATGATGCCAGCCCCTGGTTGCGTTCGCCGGTCTTAACAAACATCCGTTTTATCTCAGCCGTATTTTTATCGATCCTTTTAAAGCATCCGCAACCCGCGGGGGCGTCGTTTACATAAGCTATCACTACAGTGTCGAGGTTGCTTATCTGGTTAAATTTGTCGTATACCACCTGCAATTCGCCATACTTTTCGTGCAGCTCGTGGTTAAGCAATGCTGCCAGGTAGGGGAAGTCCGGGTCGTTAGCCTCGGTCCGTTTTATCGTGATCGATTTTGCGGGCATGGTCGCGTGTCAAATCCTGCCCTAAGATAATGAAGAATTACAATTTTTTACGCATGCAAATGCTGTTATCCAGGCCATCGTAGGGGCCATAGTTGATGGTGGTGGCATAGCCCGACCGTTCGTAAAGGTGAATTGCCTCCGGCTGTTTCCGGCCGGTTTCGAGTATAGCGTGAGTAAAACCTTTTTCCCTCGCCCATAGTTCCAGTTCGTTCAGTATGCGGGTGGCAATACCCAGGCCGCGATGCGACGGTTCAACGTACATCCGTTTGATCTCGACCGTGTTATCGCTGAATTTACGGAAGCAGCCGCAACCTACTGCCTGCTGTTCGTCATAAGCGATAACTATGGTATCTACATTGCCTACCTGGTTTAATTCGTTGTAAATTGATTGCACGGTACCATAACGTTCGCGCAAGTCATGGTCCATCAAAACCACGAGGTATTGAAAATCGCGGTTGGCGCTGTCGGTTCGGAGCAACGTAACCAGGCTGTTTTTGTTCATAAGTTAAGCAGACCATTAAAGCATATTACAATGCCACAATGTTTTCGACACTAAAAGTAAATAATTAGAATGAAAACTGTCAGGATATGGTGCTAATTTTATGGGAAACGGCACCGCTATTTACAGCAAAGGCCTCCCTTAAAACGGCCTTAATGCGCAACCACAGATTTTTACGCACCGGCGTTGCGTTTAAACCGTCGCCGGGCAGCTCGTCTGCCGGGGTATCATTGGGGTTATCGGCAAATTCTTCAAAATTTTCGCGAAGTACCTTTTCGCGGATATCGGGCACACGATTTACGATCTCATCGAGTTCTGTAAGCTCGCTAAGGGTAGCTGTGCCTGCCTTTTGCCTTTTGATGAGGATATAGTACCTGTCCTGCGAGAAGGTGCGGCGTTCAAGTTTTTTGCGGAAATAAGACATATTAAATACTTTCCGAAAAGCATACAACAAATGCAATGCCGATTATTTAACCAATTAATAATCAATATATTAAACGAATAAATATTGTGTCAAATGATCTATTTTGATACAATATGCTGTTCGTTTTCGTACGGGGTAAGGAAAAAAGATATGAGTTGTTACATAGTATCGAAAATGCCCGTAATGGTAAAAAAGCGATTATGAGAAAGTTACTGGTTTCGCTGGCCTTAACGACGGTCATTTTTACATCCTGCAAAAAAACGGAAATATCACCAGGCCTTATTGGAAAGTGGGAATTGAGGCATGCATCCGGAGGATGGGGGCACGATTCGACGTATGTCGCCGGCAACGGGAATATTTATCAATTTAATCCGGACAGCACCTACAAACTATACGACAACGGGGCGCTAACCTCGTCTGGCAGGTTTCATATTCGTAAGGGCAACAATTTCCAGGTACCATCTTTAAACACCATTTATTTTGATAACAGCGCCTATGGCGATGTTATAGAGATAAACGCGACTAAACTGACCATAGGAACCACGATTGCCGACGGTGTTGCTTATGAATATGTAAAGATAAAATAATATGAAAAGGTGTTTTTTACTCATTGCTGTGCTGATAACTGTCACGGCCTGCAAAAAAGATAAAGTAATTATATCTCCGGGTCTTTTCGGCAAATGGGAGATGCGGCTGAAAATGGGCAGCATAGCCGGGTTCGATTCGACCTTTAAAGCCGGTAATGGGCGGATATTGCAATTTAAAAGCGACAGCACTTATTTGCAGTACAGCAAAAACAGGGTTGTTAACCGGGGCACGTTTCATATCAGGCCAAGTGATTTTCCTTCGCCGGGCTCAAAGGCGATATCCTTTGATGGCAGTGGTTATGCAGATGTTTTCATCCTGAAGGGCGATAGCCTCCAGATAGGCATGGATTTCGATGACGGGGTAGAAACCCATTATGTGAAGATATCAGATTAAACATAGTTATATGAAACGGATTTTGATGATGGTTGCCGTGGTATGCAGTTTTACCGCGTGTAAAAAAACAAAAACATTGCTCCTGTAATTTTCGGTAAATGGGAATTGCATAGCAGGCATGGGGGCAACATTACACCGCCTGATACCACATATAGAGTGGGCAACGGTAACATTTTGCAGTTTAACAGCGATAGCACCTTTAAACAGTACTTTGACGGTACGCTGGTGTACCAGGGAGTTTTTCATATCAAAAAAAACGGTTATTCGATGAACCAACACACTTATGATGAATTATACATTGGCAACAACGCCAATTTTACGTCGCTGATAAGTATTGCCGGGACGCTTATGACGCTGACGCCCCTGGTACCCGATGAGGGTACAACGGAGTATATTAAACTCGAGAATTAATTACCTACCGCGGCAGTATATATTTTAACCGCTTCAACTGCCTCCTTTACATCATGCACACGCAGGATGCCGGCGCCTTTCATCAGCGCTATAGTATTTAATGCAGTAGTGGCGTTTAATGCTTCTTCGGCAGTACCGCCGGTTACGCTGTAAACCATGCGTTTGCGGGATACGCCAACAAGAATGGGTAATTGCAGCATCGCCAGGCCCTGCAGGCGGTTCATCAGGGCGTAGCTTTGCCCGGGCATTTTGGCAAAGCCGAAACCGGGGTCGATGATGACATCGTGTACACCCAGTCGGGTTAATTGATAGGTTCGCTCCGCGAAATAATCAAGTACTTCTATAAAGATATCGTCATATTTTGCCAGCTGGTTCATGGTTTGCGGAGTGCCCTTCATGTGCATCAGGATATAAGGCACCTGAAGTCGCGCTACCATGGCAAACATATTTCCGTCCAGTTGCCCGCCCGAAATATCGTTAATGATGTGCGCGCCAGCTGCGATGGCCGCTTCGGCGACATTGGACCGGAAAGTGTCAATAGATAATATCGCATCCGGCTGAGCTTTTGCAATCGCCTCTACAACAGGTAATAACCTGTCCGTTTCCTCCTGTTCCGAATTATCATCCGCCCCAGGGCGTGACGAGTAGGCGCCGATATCAAGCATAGCTGCGCCTTCGTTCAGCATTTTTTCCGCCTGCTGCAAGGCTGATGAAACATCCATTTTTCGGCTGCCTGCATAAAAGGAGTCGGGCGTGATATTAATAATGCCCATCACCCTTGGTTTGGCCAGATCAATGAGTTTACCTCCCGCATTGATGGTTCCTTTTTTGCGAAAAAATGTATCTTTAGCCACGGTTTTGGTTGTAACGTTGTAATGTTGAAAGGTTGTAAAGTTACTCTACTTTTATAATCCTTTATAGCTATCCGGCTCAACATTTCAACTTTCCAACCTTGCAACTTTCCAACAAAGTAACACATTGAGTAACACAGCAGCAGAATACGACGCGGTAATAAAAAATTGCAAAGGGCTTTTTATGAAAAAGACCCGCGATTACGGTACCGCCTGGCGCATATTGCGTATCGAATCCATCACCGACCAGATATTTATCAAAGCGCAGCGCATACGCACGCTGGAAGAAAAGAAAATATCGAAGGTGGACGAGGATATCACCGGCGAATATATCGGCATCGTAAATTACTGCCTTATTGCCATGATGCAGCTGGATAGCGGTCCGGATACACCTACCGAGCTTTCGGTGGAGCACGTGAGCAAACTTTTCGACGAAAAGGCGAACGAAACGCGCGACCTGATGTTTGCCAAGAACCACGATTACGGCGAAGCCTGGCGCGACATGCGCGTAAGCTCGATGACCGACCTGATACTGATGAAGCTGCTCCGCGTAAAACAGATAGAAGATAACAAGGGCCTTACCCTGGCGTCGGAAGGGGTGAAAGCCAACTACCAGGATATGCTGAACTACGCCGTTTTCGCGTTGATAAAATTGGGAGTAAAATGAGAACTAAACTAGTTTGGGTTTGCAGGATATTAGTCGGGTTGCTGTTTATTTTTTCTGGGCTGATTAAGATCAACGACCCGCTTGGGTTCTCGTACAAACTACAGGAATATTTCGAGGTGTTCCACATTACTTTCCTGGATAGTTTCGCGCTTATTATAGCCATTATTTTATGTACGCTGGAAATCGTTTTGGGCTTTGCTCTGCTCATTGGTATCCGGGCGGTCTCGGTTGCCTGGGGGTTGCTGCTGCTTATTATTTTCTTCGGGTTCCTTACCTTCTATTCAGCGTATTTCAAAGTGGTGCAAACCTGCGGCTGCTTTGGTGACGCGATACCTCTTACGCCATGGCAGTCATTCAGTAAAGACATGGCGCTGCTGGTGCTGGTGTCGGTGATATTTGTTAATCGCAGGAGCATCAAACCGCTTTTCAGTGCGCAAAACGGCGACCGGGCTCTGTACGCGTCTATTATTGTCGCCCTGGGCATTGGTTTTTATACCTATAGTTTTTTGCCCGTGATCGATTTTCTGCCTTATAAAATTGGGGCCAATATTCCGGCCGAGATGGTCACCCCGCCGGGGGCCAAGCCTGATGAGTATGAGATCACCTACAACCTTAAAAACAGCAAGACAGGCGAAACTAAGACGATGACCGATAAGGAGTACATCAAAAGTAATATCTGGAAAGATAATAACTGGACGGTGGTGGGTAACCCAGAAAGTAAACTGGTTAGACGTGGTTTCACCCCTAAAATAATCGACCTGAACATTAAGGACGCACAAGGGAACGATTACACGAAGGAACTGTTCGCTAATCCGTTCAACAACCTCATCATTGTGGCTTACGACCTGGGCAAGACCAACCTGGACGCGATGGGCCAGCTAAATGCGTTGGCCATTAACCTGGCGCAGAATTACAACACCCGTACGGTGCTCCTGACCTCGAATTCGCCGGCGGATGCAGAGCAGTTCAGTAAGAAGAACCATTTGATAATGGAGGTGTTTTATGCCGACGCCGTGCCGCTGAAAACTATGATACGCGCCAATCCAGGCATATTTTTAATGAAGAACGGCACCGTCATCAATAAATGGCACTACCATTCGATACCAAACTATGATAACCTGGTGAAACAGTATTTTCAAAAATAAAGCGATGATCGGCTACCTGCTCCGGAAAATTGGATATGGGTCCGCAGTAATGCTGGGGATTGTGGTAGTGGTGTTTTTCCTGTTCAATATTTTACCGGTGGACCCGGCGCGGATGACGCAAGGCCAACGCGCGGATGTGCAGTCGCTGCAGGCGGTACGCAAGGAGTTTGGTTTGGACAAACCTGTTCCGGTGCAGTTTGCCTATTATATCAATGACCTTTCGCCCATTGGTTTTCATGACCGTACGCCGGAAGAACAGCAGCGCTATCATTATGTCACCCTGCTACCGGTATCGAAAGCCAAAGTTATCGCACTGAAATGGCCCTATCTCCGCCGTTCGTACCAAACGCATAAGGAAGTTGCCCCTTTGCTGATGGGCGTAATACCCAACACGCTGATACTGGCCACCACCGCCATGATATTTGCGATACTGATTGGTGTATTTTTGGGGACGTTAAGCGCCGTACATCAAAACACCTGGATAGACAGGCTTTCGGTAGCCATTTCGACACTTGGTATTTCGGCGCCTTCATTCTTTGCAGGGATACTGATCGCGTGGATATTCGGCTTTGTGCTAACCAAATATACCGGTCTCAACATGTCGGGCAGTTTGTATAGCTACGATCCTTTTAAAGGCGAGATGATCACGTGGAAAAACCTGGTGCTACCGATGGTGACATTGGGTCTGCGGCCCTTGGCTATTATCGTGCAGCTTACACGCAGCGCCATGCTTGACGTGATGGGGCAGGACTATATCCGTACCGCACGCGCGAAAGGCTTGGGCGAGCGGGCCGTTATTTATCGCCATGCTTTGAAGAATGCCCTTAACCCCGTGATAACGGCTATTGCCAACTGGTTTGCTTCGTTGCTGGCAGGTTCGTTTTTTGTGGAATATGTGTTCGGCTATAACGGATTAGGCAAAACTACGGTAGATGCGCTTGAAATGTCCGACTTTCCGGTTGTAATGGGCTCTATTCTGTTTATTACTTTTATTTTTGTGGTCATTAACATCCTGGTCGACTTCCTGTATGTGTGGATAGACCCGAGGGTAAAACTGACCTGAAATTAAACTATGAAGATATTCCTCACCGGTTTTATGGGCAGCGGCAAAACCACACTGGGCCGCAAACTGGCCGCCCGTATGAACTATGAATTTATCGACCTTGACCATAAACTGGAACAGCAGGTAGAATTGAGCATAGCCGAATATTTTACACTTTTTGGCGAAGATTCCTTCCGCAAGCTTGAAGCTGAAGTGTTGCGTAAAACGCCTTACCCTGAAAATGCCATTATATCCACCGGCGGCGGACTGCCCTGCTTTTTTGATAATATGGACTGGATGAAAGCCAACGGTAAAGTGGTTTATCTTAAGCTTTCACCGAAGACGTTAGCCGACAGGCTGGAGTCGGGAAAGGAGGAACGCCCATTATTGCAGGATAAACATGGTGATGCGCTGGTGGAATTTATCGAGCATAAACTTGCTGAACGGGAACCCTTTTACGCCCAGGCCAACATCATCGCTGATGGTTTGAGTTTAACTGCGGAACGGATGGAGCAGATATTGATTGTTGAATAGTGCATCAAAAAAGGCTGTCATGCTGAGCCTGTCGAAGCATGGGCGTAAAGGCCTACGTGGACTCTTCGATGAGGTAATCCCGTCATAGGACATCAGGAAGAAGAGGACTTTTCGTTAAACTGATGAAAGTACCCCCGCTCAATTGGCGCGGGGCCTGTTACTTTTGGCTTGATCCAAAAGTAACCAAAAGATCAAGTCATTCCGAAGCTTCTACCCGCCCTGCCGCTTCTTAACGCTTTTTCGGTTACGACCCGAAAAAGCTAAAGCGACATTCCCGCCTTTACCCCGGCCCGCCGGAATGACAGCCCAGCGCTTTTAATGCCAAAACTTCCTTCTCTAATTTTTATCCTACATCAAATACACCGCATCCTCTTTTCCAGACTCATTCAAAACAACATCTACATGCTCCTTTAAAACGGTTGAGAGGGCTATGCCGGCGTAATCCGTAGTTACGGGGAAGCTTTTGTGGTTGCGGTCTATCAGCACTACGGTACGTAGCTTTTTCAACGGCACATCAAGGAATACACCGAAGCCATAGGCAAGTGTTTTGCCGCTGTTCAGCACGTCATCTACCAAAATAACGGCCTTGTTGTGGCATATTTGTATGTCGGTATCAGTTACGGCCTTCAGGCTGCTACTTTGCTTGTCCAGCTCGATGGTCATCAGCGTGCTTTTGAAAGGGGCTATCTTGTCCAGGATAGCCTTCAGTCTTTCGGCAAGGTAATTTCCGCGCGGCTTAATACCTGCTATGATTATTTCCTGTTCATCAAAATTATCCTCGAGCAATTGGTACGCGATACGATCGATCTTTTGTTCTATCTGGTGATGGTCGAGTATGAGGAGTTTTTTGTCGGATGTTTTCATCTTGTTAGAAAGTTGTAAGGTTGGAAAGTTGAAATGTTATTACCTCGTCCAAACTTGTTGTAAAGATATAAGCAACTTTGCAACATTCAAACTTTTCAACTTTACAACAAAAATCAATCTTTCTGATAAGGGTAATATACGAAATTGGCCCCCTCGGGCACGATGACGAACATGCACATAAAGTCATCGGGGTTTTTGTACGATTTAATGAAACGTTCTTTCAGTATTTCCTTGATGATCCCTTTCTCTACAAATTCTTCCAGTGTGGATGCCTGTATGGTCCATTCCGTATTCAGGTCGTGGCGGTCCAGTATCAGTTCCCCCAGCTTTACTTCGTGCTGGTGCGCAACGAAAATGGGGTAGCGCGATAAGCCTTCCACCATGATTTCGACGGCCACTTCGTGTATCGATTCACTGTATAGTTTCAGGTCTTTTTCCAAACTCACCAGCGGACTTTCTTTTTTTCCTGCTTCCTGGCTATTGCCCTCGTTTAATAATTCTTCCGGATCCATATTCTGTCTGAACTAAGATTTATAAGATTCAGGTATCATAAGATAACTATTATATTTCGACTGATCTCTAATCACAAGTTAACTAATCACCAGCAACACCACATTTTCCACATGCTGCGTATGCGGGAACATATCGACGGGCTGTATTTTCGCCACATCATATTTCTCCTTCAACACAACCAGGTCGCGGGCCTGCGTGGCAGGGTTGCAGCTTACGTAAACTATCTTTTCCGCCCCGATCTCCATCAATCTTGCCACTACATCCGGGTGCATGCCCGCGCGCGGCGGATCGGTGATGATAACATCCGGCTTGCCATGCTGTGCGACGAAATCAGCATTCAGCACATCCTTCATATCGCCGGCGTAAAATTTGGTATTGGTGATGTTGTTGATCTGCGAATTGATCTTCGCATCCTCTATCGCCGAAGGCACATATTCAACCCCGACAATTTCCTTCACCTGACCGGCTATAAAATTGGCAATGGTACCAGCGCCGGTGTACAGGTCATAAACCAGCTCATCGCCTTTAAACCCGGCGAAGTCGCGGGTTATTTGGTAGAGCTTTAGAGCCTGTATTGAATTGGTTTGATAGAACGATTTCGGCCCGATGCGAAAACGCACGGTTTTGCCGTTGCCGTCTATCATTTCCTCGTAAATATATTCCGGTCCGCGCCAGGCTACTACCTCCTGGTCGAAGATGGTGTCGTTTTTCTTCTGGTTGACGATGTATAACAGCGACGTGATCTGCGGAAAAGTCTGATCGATAAACCCCATCAGCCCGTCTATCTGTTCCTGCGTGGTATAAGCAAACACCACGATCACCATCAATTCGCCGGTTGACGAGGTGCGGATGATCAGGTTCCGTAAGGCCCCTTCGTGATGCTTAAGATTATAAAAGCTCATGCCCTGTTGTTTGGCATAGTCGCGGATGCGGTTACGCAGATCGTTTGATGGGTCGGCCTGCAGGTAGCAATGCTGTACATCCAGTATCTTATCAAACCTGCCGGGAATATGAAAACCCAGCGCATCCATATCGGGCGTTTCATCCGTGCGGTTCTCGCCGTCGTTCAGCCAGCGTTTGTTTGAGAAGGTAAATTCCAGCTTGTTACGGTAATACCTGTCAGCAGGCGATGGCGCAATAGGCAGCATGCCGCTCACATCAATTTTTGCCAGGTGACCCAAAGCACCTTCAACGGTTTTCTGTTTGAATTTTAATTGCGCATCGTAGGTCATGTGCTGCCACTTGCAGCCCCCGCAGGTGCCAAAGTGTTCGCAAAAAGCCCCGGTACGAAAATCAGATGCTTTTTTAAGCTGTGTTATTTTTGCCTCGCCAAAGTTTTTTTTGCGGCGGTAAACCTGCACGTCGGCAACATCACCAGGCACGGCCTTATCTACAAACAGCACAAAGTCGTCGGCTTTGCCCACGCCCTTGCCTTCCTCGGCAATATCAATAATGGAAACGTTTTCGAAAAACAGGTTATTAGCAGCTTTATTCATCAGGCTGCAAATATAGCAGAAAGCTGAAAGACTAAGGCTTAAAGCAATAGACGCTTTGGTCTTTTTGCTTTAACCTTTAAATAAACAGATTCAAAACAGATTGCCAAAAGTCATCGGCTTCCAGGTCTATTTCTTCTATTTCAAATTGCTCTTCAATTTGTTCGGATACTTCGATTAATTCACGGCTCATGGGGTAAATGATTTATGTGACGCTAATATAAATATATTTATACCAAAAACCAAAATGGTATTTGATTTGTTTTGATGATGTTTGTCATTTTTTTGAAAGGTTACTTTGACGGCCGCTTTGCTATGGACTCACCCCGGCATCGCTTCGCTCGCCGACCCTCTCTACCGCAAGCGGTAAAGAGGGTTGTTTGTTTCAAAAAGCCCCCTCTTGACGAAGGAAAGAGGGGGCAGAGGTGAGTCGACTGGTCGCTTTTGCTGCCCACTCACCCAGCCACTGCGATCGTTAATAAATATGCACGGTCCTTGTTTTCCGCTCTATCAGCAAAATACAATTCATGGCCAGCAACACCATTAGTCCATCGTAAGGGAAAGCCTGGATAAGCGTGCTGTCGAAATCGCCCTGGATGCCGTTGTATATTGTCCACGCCAGGAAAATGATATTGGCGCTTATTGTCACCACACGCATGAAATTTATCAGTCGTTTATAGAACATGGCTTTTAAATTTAGTTAGATCGGTTCATGTTAGCATGGTCTGCACCTTTTACCACTAAAAATGTATTAATGATGAGTAGTGCAGCCAGTATCATGTAGCCGAGGAATTGATCGAAGGTGACAGCGAATAATTCTGTCAGCCGGTCGTATAGGATCGAAAAAATGAATATGACGTTACCACTTATGGCGATGAATTTAATAAGGTTGATGATGCGTTTAGTTTTCATTGGAATTGATAGATAGTGTTGAATCAGGCAGTGTTTCGGAATTGATTTTGGGTTCGACATTGAAATACCAGGTGCCAAGGGCGATAAGCAAGGCATTGGCCAGCATCATGACGAAAGGAAAGTCCAATAATGAATAGGATTCGATCATGGAAAACACGGAAAATGTACCAATTGTAAGCGCGATCCCTATAAAGGATATCAGGCATTTCCTAAGTAAGTTATCTTTGGTCGCCCAGGCGACCGTTTCAATAAATGCCCAAAACACCAGCCAGGTGACAAAGGAAAATATCAGCTCGATGACCAGTAAAAAAGGATAAATTCCAATTTCACTAAGGTCGCATTGACGTGGATTTGTAAACAATTGCGAAACAAAAAAAAGGACCGGTGCGATGACCGCGCTGCTCAACCATATTTTCAGGCTATACAAAAAGTGAGAATGTTTCATAATAATCATTTTAAAAATGGGCGAAGCCCGGAGGCCCCGCCCGGTGATAAGGGTTTAAGGTTTGTCCCAATTGATCTTTCTCGACGAATACATCAGCGCGGCTACGATAATGAACAGTGCGATGCTGCCCATCAGTAACGAGAGATCCTCCAGTTGAATAAGCACATAAATGAACGAGTAAAAAAGCGTTAGAATAAAGGTAAATACGACGGCCGCCTTGCCATTTTTCAGAAGCGATGCCAGGAAAGTGGCTATCAACCCTATCGTAGCGGCGGACGCGATCAAATAGGCGATGTTGTACCCCACCTGTTCGGAAAAGGAGAGCAGCAGCGTGTAATAAATGATCATGGCTGCGCCGATCAGAATATAGTTGAATACGTGCACCTTTTGCTTCCTGATCATCTCGGTAAGGAATAGCGACACGAAGGTGAGCATGATGATGAGGACGGCATATTTGCTGGTGCGCATGGTTTTCTGGTAGTCGTCGACAGGCAGCTTGAACTTTACGCCGAAAGTTGCGTCGGCTGATCTCTTGTCGTTGGTTAGCAGGTCGGTATCCTGCACCCATTGCTGCGGGAACGGACGGTTATAATACAGCATACGCCACTTGGCCGAGAAGCCTTTGTCATTTACTACGCGTGTATCAGGCAGGTACCTGCCGCCGAAGCTTGGACTGGTCCAGTTGCCTGTCAGTTCTACATCGGTAGTTTTGCCGATGTGGAGGAAATTGAGATCCTGGCTGCCTTTGATATCCAGGCTGAAAGCGAAAGGCACAGGGTTGTCCAGCAATCCCTCCAGGTTTACGGCAACCTGCAGGCTATTGGCAAACAACCGGTCGCCGGCGGCAGGTTCAGCAGTCAGGGTTTGCCTGGCGACCACAACCTGCGGGTTGGTTTTCAGCCCTTTCAGGTCGCTGATGCTGAAAAGGAGCGACGCCTTTTCAGGTATCAGTTGCTCCCGTTTCAGCGACAGCGAGGCCAGGTCGGCTTTGGTAAAATTGCCCGAAACATTGATGGTGCCGTTATAAACCGGCACAGCATAAATACCCCGGTGCAATACTTCGGAGCTGATGTTGCCTTTATAGTTAAGTTCGTTGGGCAGAACATAAAGCGTTTTGATAACCTCTGTTGTTGTCGTCTGACCCTTGCTATCGCTTTGGGTTTGCTGCTCGCGGTAAGGTATCACCAGCACCGGCCCCTGTATCAGCTGGTCGCCTGAGTACTGGTCGGTAACTGTTTTTACGGTGTCGTCCTGCCGTTGGGCACGTTCCTGTATCAGGCTGTTAATCATGGCCGAGGGTATCAGTAATACCAGTACCAGAATGCCGATGAAAATCAATTTGACCGTCACCGACTCCCTGAGCCAGTGTAAAAGTCCTTGTGGTTGCGGTTGTTGTTCTATCATGTTGATTCTATAAAAAAGTACTTTGTATTTCAAAGTATTTGGATAAAAAAATTTAAATCTTCTTTTGCTGCTTTATCAATTGCTCAAGTGCATCCAGGTGATCTTTGAAAGCTTTTTTGCCTTTTTCGGTGGCTTCGTAATTGGTATTAGGTTTGCGGCCCAAAAAACTTTTGTGCACGCTGATGTATTCCTCACGCTCCAGCCCTTTCAGGTGCGATGCCAAGTTGCCATCGGTAATATTCAGCAGCTCTTTAAGCGAATTAAAATCATAGCGTTCATTCGCCACCAGCACGCTCATTACCTGCAGCCTTACCCGGTTTTCAAAGGCCTTATCAAGTTTATCAAAAGCTATATTCACCTATCGTATTTTAAATAAATGCGGGCGCCGTAAACAATATGCAGCACGCCGAAACCAAGGGCCCAAAATAGTAAACCGTGGCCGGGTAAACAAGCGGCGATCAAACCTAAAATGATCTCGCATAACCCCAGGTATTTTACGTCGGCAAAGGTAAAGTTGCCGGCGCTGAACAAGGCGAGCCCATAGAAAATCAAGGAAGTTGCCGAAACGATGCCGTAATGATGATGCAGCAGCAGGATAAGGATGAGTATTCCTCCTGATAGCAGCGGTACGGCCATATGATACAGCAGTGATCGGCTTACAGAACCCCACATTTGCTGGCCCTTACGTTTGGCCTGGCGGTTGCTTAAGTACAGTGCCGTTGCAATGGAAGCAACAAGTACAACAGCCGCAATAGTCACTAGTTTTAATATAAGATCGGAGTAATCGTTGAAGTTGCGGTACAACGAGCCCGCGTTGTGTCCTTTAAATATCGCTTCATCCAATTTACGCGAAAAGGAATATCCCGGGTCGTCCATAATCACCAGGCCGGCAACGCCGGCTCCTAACAGCGCGTAAATACCCGCGAGTATACCTGACAACCCACTGAGGGATATGAATTTGGACGAGCGCTCCATAATGCTGCGGATGGATGCGAGCTCGTTTTGCAATTCTGTTTCTTCCATTGAAAAAGCACTTTGAGTTGCAAAGTAAATTAAAGAAAATGAATATAGCAAATTTTTGTTTGGGCGTGGTGCAGGGTGGGCGAAAATAAAATCATGCACTACAAGGCTACATGGATGTTTGAGCCCAGCAGGCCGCCGTTATCGAGCACATAGGTGAAGCCTTGCGGTACGCTGCTTATTTTTACCCCCGACACAGTTATATTATCGGTAATAAGCCCGGGAGTGGAGTTGTAAATATACAGCACGCTGCTTTTGAAGCTGGTTATCGTTCCGCCGGTTACTGTCAGGTTGCCGGGGCAATTATCCAGTTGGATGGCGGCATTACCTATGCCGTTGCCGTTGATATCGCAATTGATCACCTTTACCAGGTTTGCCTTTTGAAGGTTGATAGCAAAACTATTAGGCGACGATGTGGACAGTGTGCAAGCCGAAATAGTTAGGTTTTTTGTTTGATGCCAGGCCTGGATGCATTCCATGGCAGTACCCGAAATTTTATCGCCGGTTATCTGTATGTTATTTGAACCCATGTCGCCGTCTATCAGTTCGCCTACGGTGCCCGAGCCGGATACGACATTGTTTTGCCCGGTGCACGACTGGCAGTTAGCGTATTCTATTCCTTCCTGGCTCACATTATTGCAAATGTTTCCCTTTACGGTATTGCCCGAGCAGTCGACCATGCTAATGCCGATGGCCCCCGACGTGGTGGTATTGCTCTCGATCCGGGTGCTATTGCAGCGCCTCAGTTCCATGCCCTGGGCAGAAAGATCGGTTGGATTGACGGGCATTTTAATGGTATTGTTAGCTATTACCCAGCCCGAAGTCGTGATGGCGCTGTTGGAGAGGTTACCCCTGATGCCCACGGCCATTTGCTGGACGGTTGCGGGAGGCAGCATACTGCGGTCGACGGTATTATTGCTAAACGTACCGCCGGATGTTACCGCATTTTCGGCATTAAAAAAGAAGCCGATATAGCCCGTATTGGAGATACTGCAATAAGTTACCGATGTACTGTCGACCGCGGCGGCATAAATACCATAGGATGAAAAAGCGGATATATTGACGTGGAAGACAGCGCATTTGGAGGCAGTGATATTGATGGCGCCATAGCCGCTGGCATTGCCCGGGTTCTGGTTGTTCCAGTTCCCGGTAATTGTTCCGTTACTTACCCGCACTCCGGGGGCTGACACGGTTATGGCATAACTGTAGGGATTATTGGTGATTAGGTTGATGGTGGCGCCATTCAGATCGAGCGAATGGGTAAGTTTTAACCCGGTTACGTGGTAGGTTTTTCCCGCTTCCAGTGTAACGTCGCCGGCATTGAGCTGACTTTGAATAGCTTGCGTATCGTTGTCAATTAATACGATGTTGCCACTATCGGTACCGGCTGATTTTCGGCAGCTTGAGACAGATATAGAAAGTACCACGCATAATAATGCTATAGGTAATCTTTTTCTCATCAATAATTTACTTTAACAGGGGTTACTATACCGTTACCGATCAGTATAAAAATATAAAATTATTTGCGCAATAAAAAATAGTTGCGGGTTACAACTATGCAATAGGTGTGCCGGAGTGGGCTTTTTGGAGTTATGTTTTACGAAAGAGAGTAATGTCGGAGTTGGGATGCGGGAGTTTCAACGGGCCATCATTGCGGGGAACGAAACCATCTCCGCTCTGGAAATTCAGTAAGAAGCACGTTTTTCCGTTAAGCTGAAGAAACGATCAAGGGTTAACGTGGTTAACACAATTCGGCTCATTTATTAACTAATTATCTGATTATCAATAAATTAAATAAAATGCGTGTTAACCATAATTATTTCTTTTTCAATAGAAAATATTTTGGTTTAGCCGGCGCGGTTTTAGCTCGAATCGAATAAGCTACTTGTACACCCAATAACGGAGACCAGGGTGTTTAAAAATGGATGCGTGGTGCTGGCGTACGTAAAGCCGTGACGGCATGACGTGCGACAAGCGGGGCAATTGTATTTTCAGTATGCAACAGAAAATAAACGCCCGGCTCCAATTACCGCACCGTAACTATTACCCGCTGGTACCGGGTGAGCGATGGCGAGCCGTTGTCCGTTGCCTCGAACACCAGGTGTATCGTTTGGCCCGGCAGGGCATCCTTAGGTATCTGGGCCCCGGCCTGCATGGCGGTGGCATTAGTGATATCGACGGTGCCGGGGTAGGTGCCCGACCGGAACTGCCACCATTTTACCGTAAGGGAATTCCCGTCGGGGTCGGAGGCGGTGCCGTTGAGGCGTATCTTTTCGCCGGCCGAGGCCATGATGCTGAGGGGACCCTCGATGGTTACTACCGGTTCGTGGTTGGCGCCTGAATATTTTGGCGTTACCGACCACTTCAGCCGCGCGGCAAAATCCTGCTGTGCCGCAGGGAAAAAATTTGGATAAGCCATAGCATCCGCAACTTTATTTGCCTGCGCCGCAGACGAGCTGAGCGTGGCTGCCATAGCGCTTGATGAGGTATCACCCGTTTGAAAAAAGATATTTTTAGCATTGGGGTCAACTACTGCACGGCCGCCCCAGCCGCCGTACGATCCAACCTCGTAAGCGCGCAAGCCATTACCCAGCATATCCATAAACGTTGGGTCGTCGCCTTCACCCAGCCACGATCCCTGCTCCTGCACGGGCATCCAAACCACGTAACCCATTTTCCGCAGTTCATCAGTAGTATGCCCTGCTATGCCGAAATAGTCCATAATATCGCCCTTTACCATCTGCTTGCCATCGCCCCAAACACGGTACAAGGCGCCAAGCGGGCCCCTGCTGCTTACGTTTGCCTTCATCCAGGCAGCCGTCATGTATACCGAATCTTCCGGTTTGGCCCTCAGCTGCGCACCGTAACCGTAATTTGGCCCGCCGCGAAACTGCCGGTATTCAATACCGGGCCAGTTGGGTTTTATATACGTAGCATACGTATCGTCCTGGTCGCCCGAGGGAAGCAAAACCACTTTCCGCGAGATCTTCGCCCTGATGCGTTCCCAATCCGTCGTATACTGGTATTGCTCCTGTATCGATTTCAGCGCGCGGGCAATGGTGCTTTGCCCGCCCCAGGCGGTAATGTATAGCTGCCCCGGTTTATCATCCAACATCAGCGACCGGATGAGGTCGGAACCTGGCGAGTCCTTAGAGATATCCCCGTCGAACTGGATATTGCCATACCTTATCTTCGAAAGCAGCAGCTGGGGCGAAGGGTAGGCCGGGTTATGTATCTTTAAATTGGGGTACACTTTGGCATAGGCCTCCACCGCGTTGTGAATAAAACGCTCGTCCTTTGCCCACCGCCACGACTCGCACGGGCATAAATTTAAGCCGAAACGCGCATATTCCCTGCCTGGCACAAACCATTTGGTACCCTTCCCGTCGCCCTTCCAGTGGAAGGCGCTGCTGGCATAAACCAGGCCCTCAACCTCTACGTCGCTGCTGTAAAGCAGGAAACGGATCATCGAGTTGTTGTCATCCAGCTCGGGGTCGGCAGTTACCACAATGCGCGGCCGGGCCGGCTGGTTTACAGTTTGCGCCTGCGCGGCGTGGTGCATTGCCGGCATTATCAGCAGGGCCAGCGCATAACGGCTTATACGGGCGGATAAGCGTTTTGCATACAGGTTCATATATCGGTATTGGTTTAAAGAGGTTGTGTTAAACAATAATACCGAAAATAAATCCGAAATAACACGGTGTTTAAAAATTATTGTGTCAGAAAGACACGATAGGGGGAGGTGAATGGTGAATAGTGAATGGTGAATGGGGGCGGGCTGGCGTGGTGGAATAGCTGACTTCTCCCTACGGCAAGCGTCGCCGCCATGCGGATGCCCTGGATGGAATTAAAGAATTGCCCGGAGTTGGGTTTCTCCGCCGCAGGGTCTCCTGCGGAAGACCCTGCGGGGGGACAAAAAATTAAATTCCCCTCTTGGGAGGGGGCGCGGTGGGCAATGCGCAATAGCAGGGGGGCCGCTATGCTGATCCCTTGATGAGGTAACTGGTAAGCAGCCTGTTTACCTGTTCGGGTTGGGAAAGTTTAGCCACACGCGGCGCGTACACCGGTGAGCTTTATATGTTAATTGTCCTTAACTAAACGTATAGACAGGCGGTCATCTTTTCCAAAGGTACTTGTGTCAAAAGCCATGTCCACCTCGTTAGGGTATTCATATACCGAAACCACATAGGGAATATTCCCGCCGACATTGAAAAGAGTTTGTGTATAGAAAGCTGTTCTGTCTCCCTTATTTACGGTTTTGCCGTAAAAATTTGAGTAAAACCCTGCTGAAACAAGGTTAAAACCGCTGGAATTGGTGCCTGATTTATAAGTCCAGGTTGAGGTAGAGAGCAGCGATTTGGTTACGTTCTCATCAACAAGGGAAGTGATCTCGCTCGGAATTGCGGGAGAGCCCAGTACGCCTATTAACTTATTAAAATCGTCTTTTGTTGGCAACCTCCATCCTGCCGGAAGCTGAATGGCTTGCGCTTCGGCAAAAGTATATAGTTTGCCGTATACCGGGTTGTTAGCCTCATTGTCGTAGTTAATTCCTCCGGGGCCATTATAGTTTACTGTTGTCCAGGTTTGGCTACCAATGGTAACTGTTGGGTACTGGGTGCCGTTAATATTTACACTGTTTTTCGGTGGTACATCGCCGCTTTTCTTTGAACATGCGGTTAGTGTAAATGCGATAAGGATACTTAGGTTGAATAGATATTTCATTTAATAAAGCCAGGTTAATGCCTGCAAGATAACAAATTTTTCTAAATGCTCTAAGTTTAACTAACGGTTGTAATGGCGGAGTTGCGATCCCGATAGCTCGTTGTGTCAGAAAGACACGATAGGGGGTGATTGGTGAATAGTGAATGGGTTGCGCAGGTGCGGGGGAACAACTACTCTTTCTGCTGCGGCAGATGTAGCCGCTGCGGATAAGAACAACAATGGCTCGCTCTGCCTTTCGGTTATAGGCGGCGAAAAAAAATAAAAATAATATTTTATAGTACTATGTAATAAATAGTACTATATTTGACAAACTAATGTTAGTGATGAAAAAGATATTCCCTTTGATTGCCTTACAGATTTTACTGATTACGGCACTTAATGCACAGTCATACCAAACGCCGGATAAGATCAACGACCTGGTGTTTACACGCCTTGATGTCCGGTTCGACTATGAAAAATGTTACGTATACGGAAAAGAGTGGGTGACGCTGACGCCCCACTTTTACCAAACCGATTCGTTGACGCTCGATGCGAAGGGTATGGATATTGGCGAGGTTGCGATAATAAAGGGGACGCAAAAGTTCCCGTTAAAATTTATATACGATAGTCTTAAGCTCCGCATCAGGCTTAACAAATCTTACTCACCCGGAGAAAACTACACCTTGTTCATAAACTATACGGCTAAACCCAACCAACGGAAGGGAGTAAAGAAAAACGAACATGGTGTTTACTTTATTAACCCGCAGGGCAGGGAAAAAAATAAACCAACCCAGATATGGACAGAAGGAGAACCGGAAAGTTCATCCGGCTGGTTCCCTACCATCGACCGTCCTGATGAAAAAGCTCCTTCGCAGATCAGTATGACCGTTCCTGCTAAATACGTGACGCTTTCAAACGGAAGGCTGGCCTCGCAGAAAAGCAATTCAGATGGAACGCGTACTGACACCTGGAAGATGGAGAAGCCTAATGCACCTTATCTTTTTATGATGGCCGTAGGCAATTTTCATATCTATCATGATCATTGGCGCGGCAAACCGGTAGATTATTACCTCGATCCCAAATATGCGCCGTATGCAAAAAAAATATTCGGGGAAACGCCAGAGGCGATGGAATTTTTTTCAAAAACCCTCGGGGTCAATTTTCCGTGGAACAAGGAAGCCGAGATCGCGGTTAGCGATTATGTAAGCGGTGCCATGGAAAATACCACCGCCACTGTATTTGGTAATCCTTTCCAGGGCAGTGTACGCGAGTTAGCGGACCAATATTTCAATGCCGGTATCGAACATGAATTATTCCACCAGTGGTTCGGCGACTATGTAACCGCAAAAAACTGGTCTAACCTGACCCTGAATGAATCATTTGCCGATTTTGGTGAGATCATCTGGTTAGAGCATAAATACGGGAAGGATGCGGCAGGAGAACACGTTGCGGGAGGTTTGAACGGATATCTCGGCGACAAGAACAATTACACCAAACCTTTGGTTAATTACAATATCAAAGAACCCGCTGATATGTTTACCGGTGTAACCTATCAGAAAGGGGGCAGAATTTTAAATATGCTGCGTAATTATTTAGGAAACGAGGCATTTTATAAAGGACTACACATTTACCTTACCACCAACGCATTAAAAAACGCCGAAACGACCCAGCTTAGGCTGGCAATGGAAGAAGCCAGCGGCCGTGATTTGAACTGGTTTTTTAATGAATGGTATTTTGGGGCAGGGCACCCTGTTCTAAATATCAGTTACAAATGGGATGAGGTCTCGAAGATGGAATCGGTTTACATTCAACAACAACAGGAGGGCCAAATATTTAAAGTTCCTTTGGCTGTCGATATTTATAGTGATAGCAAGGCCGCCCGCCATAAAGTTTGGCTTGCTGATAAAAATGACACTTTGAGATTCCATTTGGACAGAAAGCCCGACCTGGTGAATGTCGATGCCGACAAGATGTTGGTGTGCCAGAAAACGGACAATAAACCGCTGGAGGAGTTAGCCTATCAATACTTTCATGCGCCCCTGTACATGGACCGGCTGGAGGCCATTGATGCGGCTGGAAAGAACCTGAGGGATACGACCGCTCAAAAAGTAATACTGGCGGCTATTAACGATAAGTTCCCCGGTTTGCGAAAGAAGGCTGTACGACTGATCGAATCGGCCGACTCGGCGATGAAGATCAAAGCCCAGCCCAAATTAGCCGCGTTAGCCCAATCGGAACAAAACAATCAAACTAAAACGGCAGTATTGCAGGTGTTGGCTAAATATAACAATGCGGAGAATTTACCTGTATTTTATTCAGCACTAAAGAGCGAATCGTACAATGTACAGGCGGCGGCGTTATTCGGAATAAGCCGTATTGACGAAACAAAGGCTATAACTGCGGCAAAAACTCTTGAAAAAGACAATGAAGGTGAATTAACGGAAGGCATTTTTGTGCTTTATGGGAAAAAGGCGGATATTAAGAACTGGCCTTTTATTTATAAACGATATACGGACGGCACACTACAGGAAAAGATACACCTGCTGAACAAGTTTGCTATAATGGTCATTAATATCAACGATTCCAATGCAACCCGGCAGGGTATTGCCGTGCTTACAGACATCGGCATTCAGTATAAATCGGATGGGGCCGCTCCATATATTATTAAATTCCTGGACAAGATAAAAGATGCCAAGAAGAAGCAAAATGATGACGCTTCTTTTAATGCCGCAAGTAAGGGCGAGGAAGAGATAAACCAGGCAAAGTAAATTAAATACCTCATCGCTTGCACACACATACGTTAAATAAAAACCAAGCTCCTTAAAAAAATTATGTCATTTCGAACGAACAGCGGGATGGTGTACCGGGGTGAGGAGAAATCTTAAACACCCTGCATAGTGCGGGTGCGAATTTTATAAGATTTCTCTTTCGCGCAGCCGCACCGACAACCCATGCTCTATCGAAATGACATTTTATTTAATCTGAGGGCGGGCTTTTCCTCCCCGGCGCACTCCTGTCACGTGTGCTCTTTAAAAATTATGTTATTTCTAACGAATAGCGAGGGTGGTGTACCGGGGTAAGGAGAAATCTTATACACCCTGCAAGCGCGGATGCAAATTTTATAAAAGTGGTGAATGAACCGGCAGATGCAGCTATCATCCATCGCCCATGGGCCATAAGCTAAACGGTTAATGCGGCTTTTACCAGGTACGGCAATATCTCTTTCTGGAAGGATACGAAGTTTTTGCGCACATCGGAGTCGCTGACAGAGGTAAAGGCAAAGCTGAACACGATGCTTTTGCTGCATTTGATGAGGAAGCGTATGCGTTGCGAATAATTGTCGCTTTTGCGCATGCCCCCGCCCAATTGCATAAAGGAGCTTACCAGCAGGTCCTCGAGCTCGTTGGATAGGTTGCGCAGGAACTCCTGCGAGTTAGCCGATTCGCGGATGAAGTCCCAGCCGATAAATTCGTTACAAACGGTGTAGCTGAGGCGGCAGGTTTTCATGATGAGGTTGTTAAGGTGCGCCTCTTCGTCTATCTCGTTCATGTTGCCGTGCACCAGTTCGTCCACGTTCACTTTAATGTACTCCATCAGCAGGGCGTGCAGCACGGCCTCCTTGCTGTCGAAGTATTTGTAGATGGTGGCTTTGGCTATCCTGGCCTTTTTGGCAATTTCGTTTACGCTTGTTTTGTGGTACCCGAATTTGCGAAACAATTCCTTCGCGGCTCCCTTTATACTTTCCTTTATCTTGTCGGCTTCCATGTATCAGTTTGATACAAATATCTCAAAATTACTCACATTTACACTATATGTGCGTAACGAGCGTGTGGCGGGGGCCTTTACGGGCGTGCCGTCGATGAGTGAGAACTTGGAGCCTGAGCAGGGGTCGGTTGCGGTAAGCGTGTTATTATCGAGGTTGACGGCGCAGTGATTTTGAGGCTGATAACTGCTGCAGCGGTCGTACGCGGCATAGGATTGGTCGGCCTCGCGGTACAGGATAAGCCCTGCCACGCCGTAGCCATCGATAATTACGGCGCCACCGGGGCTATGGAGGGCGGCCAGCCGCGGGTCGTTGATATTTGCCTGGAAGTTGACCGACACGTTGGGGATGACGTCGCCCCCTTTGCCGCAGGCAAAAAAGGTGGACATCAATAACGCCAGCAGGGCAATTTTACGCGTCATATTATTTCTGTCTGGAACTGCTTTAAAAAGCGTACGTCGTTTTCAGAGAATAAACGCAGATCGCGTATCACATATTTTAAATTGGTGATCCTTTCTATACCCATACCGAAGGCGAAGCCGGTGTATTTCTTGCTGTCGATACCACAGTTTTCCAATACGTTCGGGTCGACCATGCCGCAGCCCAGTATTTCCACCCAGCCGGTATATTTACACATATTGCAGCCCGGACCGCCGCAAATGGTGCAGCTGATGTCCATTTCGGCCGACGGCTCGGTAAACGGGAAATACGACGGGCGGAACCTTACTTTGGTGCCTTCGCCGTAAAGCTCCTGCACGAAATGGTAAAGGGTTTGTTTAAGATCGGAGAAGGATACGTTCTCGTCCACGTACAGGCCCTCCACCTGGTGGAAAAAGCAATGCGCGCGGGCCGATATAGCCTCGTTGCGGTAAACGCGGCCGGGCATAATAGCCCTGAATGGTGGTTTGCCGCTCTCCATCATCCGCACCTGTACCGACGAAGTATGTGTACGCAAAGCGATATCGTCCTTACCGCTGTTCTTTTTGATGAAGAAAGTGTCCTGCATATCCCGCGCAGGGTGCTCTTCGGGGAAGTTCAGTGCCGAAAAATTATGCCAGTCGTCCTCGATCTCGGGTCCTTCGGCTACCACGAAACCCAGGCGCTTGAAAATATCGATGATCTCTATACGGGTTAATGATAGCGGGTGACGCGAGCCCAATTCAAAGCCTTCGCCGGGTAAAGTCAGGTCAATATCAATGTCTTGGCTCTTGGCTCTTGATTCCTGGCTCTCTTTAAGTTCAGCGTATTTCGCTTCGGCTAACTGCTTAAACTCGTTCAGCACTTTACCCAGCACCCGCTTTTCTTCGGGACTTACGGTCCTGAATTCGTCAAACAGGTCCTTAATAATACCCTTAGTGCCCAGGTACTTTATCCTGAATTCTTCCAGTTCCGCAGCATTTGCCGGGTTGGCGGCTTTAATTTCGGCTGTGTATTGGTTTATTTTGTCCTGCATAATGTCTTATTTGATAACCCCTAATTCTCTCCCCACTTTGGTAAACGCTGCTATGGCCTTATCCAAATGATGCATGTCGTGCGCGGCAGATATCTGTACACGTATCCTCGCCTTGCCCTGCGGTACTACCGGGTAGTAAAAGCCGGTCACATAGATTCCCTCATCCAGCATTTTGGCGGCAAACTCCTGGCTCAGTTTGGCGTCGTACAGCATTACCGGTACTATGGGGTGAACACCCGGTTTGATGTCGAAACCGGCCTCCGTCATTTTGCTGCGAAAGTATTGTGTATTTTTTTCAAGCTTATCCCGCAGTTCCGTAGTCTCACTCAACATATCCAGCACCGCTATGGATGCGCCCGTAATAGCCGGCGCAAGCGTATTGCTGAACAGGTATGGCCGCGACCGCTGCCTCAGCATGTCAATAATTTCCTTACGGCCCGAGGTAAAGCCACCCGATGCACCCCCCAGGGCCTTGCCAAGCGTGCCTGTAATAATGTCGATCTTGCCCATCACATTGTGATGCTCGTGCGTGCCCCTGCCCGTTTTGCCCATAAAACCCGAGCAGTGGCTCTCGTCTATCATCACCAGCGAATTGTATTTTTCGGCCAGCTCACATATCTTATCCAATTGCGCAATGGTCCCATCCATGCTGAATGCCCCATCGGTAACGATGATACGGTGACGGCAGTCCTGCGTTGCTTTTAGTTTTTCCTCCAGGTCGGCCATGTCATCATGTTTGTAGCGCTGGCGCTGCGCCTTGCATAGTCTCACACCGTCGATGATCGACGCATGGTTGAGTTCGTCCGATATGATGGCGTCCTGCTCGTTAAACAAGGGCTCAAAAACACCGCCATTAGCGTCAAAGGCAGCTGCATATAAGATCGTGTCCTCTGTACCAAGGAACTCCGCTATCTTAGCTTCAAGTTGCTTGTGAATATCCTGTGTGCCGCAAATAAACCGTACCGACGATAGCCCGTAGCCGTGCGTGTCCATTACTGCTTTGGCAGCATCTATTACCTTTTTGTTGCCCGAAAGCCCCAGGTAATTGTTGGCGCAAAAATTGATAACCTCCTTGCCTCCCTGCACCGTTATATCGGCGCCCTGTGGGCTGGTAATAATGCGTTCCCGTTTGTAAAGTCCGGCGCTTTCTATCTCAGCAAGCTCCTTTTCCAGCACTGGTTTCAACGTGTTGTACATAGTGTGTTATTATTGAGGTTGCAAAATTACATTTTTTTGGCCGATTGATCTGAATAAGTTGACCAGTATGAACATGGCTTTACTCAACCCGTTAATTGAATCAAATCAATCACTATAACTCACCGTCCTTTTCTCCTGGCTGCTCTGAAAAGCCAGTTCGATAATGCGTATAGTCGTTCGTGCGTGTTCCGGCTGAACAATAAGCGGTTTACCTTCGGCAATGGCCTCATACACATTGCGGAACAGGTCCTGGTAACGCCCGGGTTCGCTCGGGATCACCTCGGTCACCGTCTTGCCGTCCACGTCACGCGTCACATGTCCCCATATCGATTCAGGTTCCACGCCCCAGCCGGGTTCAGTTGGTTTGTGGCCCGCTTTCAAAGCCTCCTCCTGTACGTCCATGCCATATTTTATGAAAGTACCGTCATAACCATACAGCGTATAAACCGGCCCTGCTTCTTTCACCAGCATGCCGCCCTTAAGGGTTACTTTCAGGCCGGGATACCATAATATCAGTTCGTAATTATCTTCAACCTCCAGTCCGCCGGGGCGCTGGGTGGTCATCATGCAGGTGAGTTCGGTTGGTTTACCAAAAAGCTCGAGTGAGGCATCTATCAGGTGGGCCCCCAGGTCATAAAATATACCGGAGCCCGGCAGCGGCTTCTCGCGCCAGGCCTGTGGGCGCAGGCCAAGGCGGTAGCGGTCATAGTGTACCTCCATCTCCACGAGTTTGCCCAGCACGCCACTTGCCAAAACCTTTTTAATGGTATTATGCCCGCTGTCGAACCGGCGGTTATGATGCACCGACAAAACCCTATTCTGCTGTTTTGCTAACGCGATGAGTTCATCAGCCTCGGCGCTGGTTATCGTGAACGGCTTTTCCACCAGTACATGCTTTCCCGCAAGCAAAGCTTTCCTGGTCAAATCGAAATGGGACGTATTGGGGGACCCTACCAGCACCAGATCGATACCCGGATCGTTAATAACGTCGTCGGCGGTTTGTACTACTTTGGCGTTTGGATATACTTCGTTAGCCTTCGCCGCTTTAGCCGGGTCGCTTGTGCTGATGCTTGCCAGCTTAAAACCCGGGTCAGCCTCAATAAAGGGCGCAAAAAAAGTTTGGCCCGAATTGCCGAAACCGATGAGGCCCGTGTTGATGATTTTTTTCATAGGTAAATTAATCAATGTCATTTCGAGTGAGCGTAGCGACGAGAAATCTTAAACGTTATGCATAGTTCCGATACGCGGCGTATAAGTTCCCTCTCTATCGTTCGGGATGACATGGTTTATTAGTAGTGTTTTTTCAAATTTTACAAACCGATTAAACCCGCCCGCGCTTTTATTAAGATATTGCGCTATTTCCGGCTAAAATAACATTACCATTTATGAAATACAGAACTTTTGCAAAAAACGAGCAACTGTCGGCCATTGGTCTTGGCTGCATGAGCATGAGTCACGCCTACGGTACTCCCGATGATCCGGAATCCATCCGCACCCTCCACCTTGCTCTGGACCTCGGCATCAACTTTTGGGACACTGCCGATGTGTATGGCAACGGCAAAAACGAAGAGCTGATCTCCAAAGTGCTAACTGAAAACCGTGATAAAATATTTATTGCCACAAAGTTTGGCTTCCGGACCGATGCCGATGCCCGCTTAACAGGATTCGATGCACGGCCCGCTTACATCAAGCAAGCCGTGGAGGCCAGCCTCAAACGCCTGAAGATCGATACCATCGACCTTTACTACGCCCACCGCATCGACCCTAATGTGCCGGTTGAGGAAATGGTTGGCGCCATGGCCGAACTGGTTACCCAGGGCAAAGTGAGGTACCTGGGACTGTCGGAAGCTTCAGCAACATCCATCCGAAAAGCGAACGCCGTTCACCCGATCAGCGCGCTGCAAAGCGAATATTCACTGCTCACCCGCGATGTGGAGGCGGAAATATTGCCCCTGTGTAAAGAGCTGGGCATCACATTTGTGCCCTTTAGCCCGCTTGCGCGCGGCCTCATGACCAACACGCTGAAACTGGACGAACTGGCTGCCAACGATTTTCGTAAGAACCTGCCACGCTACCAGCAGGAACACCAGGA
Source organism: Mucilaginibacter ginsenosidivorans (assembly GCF_007971025.1). Classification (NCBI taxonomy): domain Bacteria; kingdom Pseudomonadati; phylum Bacteroidota; class Sphingobacteriia; order Sphingobacteriales; family Sphingobacteriaceae; genus Mucilaginibacter; species Mucilaginibacter ginsenosidivorans. The sequence goes on from NZ_CP042436.1 coordinate 1,944,516, forward strand.
CAACAACACCAAATTGGCCGAAGGTTTTGCTGAACTGGCCCGGCAGAAAGGCTGCTCGCCGGCGCAATTGGCATTGGCCTGGGTGCTGGCGCAGGGCGATAACATTATCCCCATCCCCGGTACTAAAAAACAGGACAAGCTGAAAGACAACGCAGGCAGTGTTGATGTACAGGTAACCGTGCAAGACAAGCAAAACATCGAGGCCCTCCTGCTCAAATATCCCAACATCGGCGACAGGTATAACGAGAACAATAAGAAGTTTGTAGACAGGAGTTAGCCTTACCGCCAACGCCTCTCCAGGGGAAAGGAAAGTGAGTGAAAAAAAGGAAAGTCCTCTCCCTTGGAGATGATTTAGGTGAGGCTATAGCGCTGACTTGATTTTGCGCTACTTTGTATCAAGAGAGAAGTAACAGCCCCCACGGCAATTGAACGGGGTGATCTCATCAATCTAACGAAAATTCTTTTTGTTGGCTACTCCGCCACATCAGGAAAGACTCACCTCCATCCAACAGAATAAAAAAATAGCGATGGGTCTCAAACCCATCGCTATTTTAAAGATCATCTCATTTCACTTTCCACCTTAATCCGGCAATTCCTTCAAATAAATATCCCGGTAATACACATGGTTCCCATGTGCCTGCAATTCTATTTGTTCCTTCGGGAATATCGGCAGCTTGCGGTCCCAGTAATTATCCATCACCACGTTATCCACCACCAGCACCCCGTTCAGGTAAACGGTAACCTTGTCGTCCTTCATAATAATATGGAAGCTGTTCCATTCGCCAATGGCGTTGTCGGCCAGTTTTAGCGGCTTGCTTTCGTGCGCATGGTTATTGTATAAACCGCCTGAACCTACCTGGGCGCCCACGTCCACCCGCGAGGTATCCCAAACCTGTACCTGCGGCGAACCGCGCAGGTAGATACCGGCGTCTCCTTTGGGTTCTATCTTCCAGTCTACGTACATATCGAAATTGCGGTATCGTTTGATGGTGCAAATGTTCTCACCCTCGCCACTAAAATTCAGTATGCTGTCCTTTACATACCAGCCTTTACGCATTATCGAGTCGGCTTTTTGCTGTGCTTTGGCAAGCGTGCCAGCGTCCATTTTACTGCGGGCGATCGGGTTCTCCACCAAACCCTTCCAGCCGGTCAGGTCCTTGTAATTGAACAGGTCGACAAAGCCGTCATCGTTAGGCATTTCGGCAACAAACTTTTTAATGGCTTCGCGCTCGTAATCACCGTCGCCGCCGCGCCGCATGGCTATCACTTTATTCATGATGGTTCTCACATCGTTACCATAAAATGCCGGGTTGGAAAGGCCAATGCTTACTACTGCCGCCGATGCTTCGGTCTGTAATTGCGGGTCATCCAAATACCTGCCCGCATATAGCAGAGCAACATAGGTTTTGTCATTCGCCAACTCTTCCAATACCAATTTCCTTTGGTCGGTATTGCGGGCAATATCCATGGCCTCGCGCAAAAAGATCACCTTCTCGTCAGCCGGGTAAGCCGATTTGCCTATCAGCCCGACAAGCCCCCGCATAATACGGTTTTGCAAGCCTGCATCGGCCGCGTCTTTGCCAATGTGCACAAGCTCGCGTACGGCACTGCCATCGGCCCATTGCGACAATGCGGTAACGGCTGCTTTTTTAGTGTCCAGGTCGCCGCCGTCATAAGCTTTTGAAACTGCGGCGAGCGATGCTTTGTCGCCAATGCTTGCCAAAATATTAAAATACAATGGCTTCCTGGCGGCAGGGGCCGCGTTCATTTGCTCCAATGCCATGGCGCTTTGCCCTTTGGTATCTTTCATTTGGCCGAATACCGATATAATAGCCGCTTGTACAGCAGCGGTTTCATCCGCCTGGGTAGTTTTAGTAAGCAAGGCAAATAGCTGCGAAAGGTTGTCTTCGCCTGCTATTTCTTTCAACGAATTGTAGGCCGCCAGGCGCACTGATGCATCGGTGCTGTTAAGCAGCGGCATAATAATATCTATCTTGCTGTGCGCCCTGCGTTCAGCCAAAACGGCTATCAGCGCTACCTGGGCCTGCGGGTTAGCATCGGGCAAAGCTTTGGCTGTTTTGTCTACCACGGTTTTCCCTTTCATCACCATTAAAGCATCGCGAACGGCGGCAATTTCATCAGCATTGCCGCTATTCAATACAGCCAGCAGGTCGTTTAATACCTTATCCTGGCCTATCTGTTGCGAAGCTTTTATCGCAGCTAATGCCACACCTGCATCTTCATTTTTTATTTCTTTTACTACCGCAGGCAATGCCGCCTGCACATGGTTAAGCCCAAGCATGGTGATGATCTCGGCTTTGCGTGTGTTATCAGCTTTTTGCATTGTGGCGATCCACGCGTTTGCAGCAGCCGGCGCCAGGTACGGCGCCGCAAATTTCAGCGCGGCTTTACGAAATTGTTCGTTGTTATCCTGCATCGCCCGTATCAGCAAAGACGTACTCGCCGCGCCCTGCATATCCGCCTGCAATTTTAAGGCTGCAGTTTCTGTTTGCACCTGTCCGGCAAGGCTGGCTTTCGTCTGCAATGTTTTCGCCAAACGTATTGCGGTTGCTTTCTGGCCATGCTTGCCTAAATTTTCGATATAAAGCAGGTAGGACGATGTAGCATTGGTTTCATCATAGGTCAGCCCAACATTTTGTGCTGCATTGGCCATCAGGTTAATGGAAACAGGGCTGGCAATGTTAGCAAGTGCATATAAGGCAACCTTAGTCAGCTTTTTATCCCTGCCAATAACCGCATTGATACTTTTTACAGCCAGGGTATTCTTAATATCGCCCAATGCCTCCACCAGCGAAATTTTGCAGTCGCCCTGCGCGGTTTTAAGCGCCGATAACAAAGCCGCTTTGGCCGATACGGAATTCACCTTCACCAATGCCCGTGCGGCCGGGTCGCACAGATGGTCGTCGTTCAGGTATTTTTTTAAGGTGGCTACGGCATCATCTTTTCCTACAATTTGCAGCTGGCTGATTATAAACGCCCGGTTGTAGTCGTCACTTTGATGAGGCAAAGCCTTGCTGTAAGCTTTAACGGCCAACGCCCGCCAGGCTTCTTTTCCGTTTTGGGTAACGTAGTATGAAAACCCGCTGATGGCATCATAAATATGCGTGTTATCAGCGGTCCCGTTAGGTTGCAGCATGTTCAGCATGGCAGTTATACCGCTTTCGCCGAGCGCTGCGGTAGCCACGGCATTAGCATTTAGTTCAGTCGCTTTATTCGCCGGTTCCTTATCTAATATTGCCGTAATCCGGCTGTCCGACTGGGCCCAAACCTGGCTGCCCAATGCGGATAAGATGACGATGGTATAAAATATCTTTCTCATGAGGGTCGGGTTAAATGGTCCACGGACCGCGCATTGGCGGCATTATCAGTTTATTAGCGCCTTCATCGCCGATGAATTCCTGTTTCACCGGGTCGAACTTCAAATTGCGCCCCAATTTCAGGGCGATCAATCCCATATTGACGATGGTGCAGGAGCGGTAGCCGTTCTGCTCGTTCAGCGCGAATTTCTTGCGAGTCTTTACTGCCTCGATAAAGTCGGTCACCTGCGGTTCCGGGTCGGGGAACTCAGCCAGTTTCCTTTCCAGGTCGGGTATGTCTGATTTGAAACCCGGGAACAGCTTGCCTTTCGGCCCTTCAATGTAAGGCACACCCTCAACCGAGCCTTCCCCATCGAGGATGATCTTACAGCCGTCGGCATAGGTATAGGTGATCTTGCGCCAGGTGCCCACAGCGTCGAAGTTTTGCTGCGGCGCGTCAATTTCCACCGAAACCGGGCTGGTATCGTCCTTGCCCAAAAAGTATTGTATCGGGTCGATGTAATGCTGCCCCATATCGCTCAAACCGCCACCATCGTAGTCCCAGTAGCCCCTGAAGGTTTGATGAACCCGGTGAGGATTATAAGGTTTGAAAGGAGCGGGCCCCAGCCAGAATTCATAGTCAAGCTCAGCCGGAACAGGCATTACCGGCAGATTAGTCTTGCCCACCCAGTAAAATTTCCAGTCGAACCCGGTATGGCGGCCAACGGTTACGGTCAGTGGCCAGCCAAGCATGCCGCTTTCCACCAGTTTTTTTATTGGTTTTACCGTCGTTCCCATCCCATAAAAATTATCGCTAAAGCGGAACCAGGTGTTCAGCCTGAAGATACGCCCATGCTGCTGCACAGCTTCCATAAGGCGCTTACCTTCGCCCATTGTATGGGTCATGGGCTTCTCGCACCAAATATCTTTGCCCTGCCTTGCAGCATCGGCGGCTATGATGGCGTGCCAATGCGGAGGGGTGGCCACATGTACGATATCCACCTCTGGCAGCGTGATCAGTTCGCGGTAGTCGCTAAAGGTTTTTGCGCCGTTATTCAGCATTTTTGCTGTTTCGTCCAGGTGGCCCTTATCTACATCGCAAATGGCGACAACGCGGGTATTGCCATATGGGATATGGTTTTTACCCATACCGCCAACACCTACAATGCCCTTTGTTAGCTGATCGCTTGGCGCTATGTAGCCCTTGCCTAATACAAAGCGGGGTACTATCGTGAATGACGCAGCCGCAATAGCCGATTTTTTGAGGAACTCGCGCCGGGTGTTTAGTTTTTTTTCTTCTTCCATTATAGTTCAGTTAGGTGGTTGATTGAGTTGGATTAAGTTGATTAAGTTCAAATCTTCCCAACTAAATCAACCACTCACTCAATCAACTTAATAAACTCCTGTTGTTACAATTCCTTTATCATAATATGCCTATAAAAAGCCTTATCGCCATGGTCCTGCAATGCGATCTCACCTGTTTTGGCCTTGCCATAATCCGGGTAATCTTTCCATTTGCCTTCGGCTCGTTTTTTGTTCCAATCGGCATCCCAGGCGGTAAACTCAACGATCTTTTTGCCATTCAGCCAATGCTCCACGTGGCCGTGATTAAAGACGATCCTGCTCGTGTTCCATTCACCAACAGGTTTCAGGGTCTTTTGATCATTGGCGGTATGCATGGCATAATCGGCACCGGCTTTCTGCCAGTCTTCCAGTTTCTCAGGGAAGTTGACATCGTCAATGATCTGGTACTCCGGGCCTGTTTCATAAGGCGCGTGCCATTTAGGGCCTTCCTGCACGTGATACATCACACCGCTGTTACTGCCTTTGTTCACTTTCCATTCCCACTTCAATTCAAAATTGGCAAACTTCTTATCCGTCACAATATCGCCTCCCGAGGCATCTTTCGCGGCACCCAGGCAAACCAGCGCGCCGTCCTCGATATCCCAATTTTTTACGATTCCGGTTTTGTTATAACCGTGCCAGCCTTTCAGCGTTTTGCCGTCGAACAAACTGACCCATTGGCCTTTTTGCGGAGCACGCTTTACCGCCTGTATGGTAAAAGCCATGGTGGCAATTACCAGTACCGATATTGCTGAGAATTTAATTAGATTTTTCATCTCTGTTTTATTAGGTTAGTAAATGGTTGGGTTGATAGCAGCACTATCAGTGGTAAATTTATAATAATTACCGAAAAGTGTGCGCGTGCACGATAAATTTATCAGTATTTGATTTTGGCTAAAACCCGATCAATTAAATATTCCACCAATAGGTCCACTTGATCACCAATTGCCTTGTCTTTGGAGTATAAGGCGATGGCATCGAATTCTCGCTATATACAATAAATATATCCGAGGCCGGTGCATAACGCCATTGGAAACGGGTATTAACGTTCAGGTTCTTCTGCTGATCGTTATACTGAACATAGGTAGTGAAATACAAATTATTAGTAAACGTCACATCCACTTTGGGCCCAACGAGTGTGAACCTGGTATCGCCATAGGGCTGCGGCAGGCGCAGATCGGTATAGTTGCCATTCAAAGCGATATTGACATAAGGCTGTATGCGGTAGCCAATGGTGCCGCTTAACGTTAGCCGGTGCCCGTTATCATAATAGCCCCCGGTTAACGCCTCTACCTGGTAGGTAAATACGCTTTGCGGTTTCGACACCAGTAAAATATCCAATGAGTTATAGCGGTGCTGGCTGCCAATTGCAAGGCTATCCCTGTGTGTATTGGTAGGGTCGAACTTCTGCTGAAGTGCTACATAATCATTAATGCCCGACACGGTCAATGTACTTCTGTTGCGAAGTGTGATGATGTAGGAGAGGGCGCTCTCATTATCCGTCCGTTTGAAATTTTCGTTAAAAAAGTAATTGGAGGTAAACTGGATACCATGACTAAGTATAGGGCCTTTTTTAGGAAAGAAATTTCGCAATAACAGCGGACTGATCTTTACGTAACCCACCCGGGGTACGTAACCAACGGCTGCTGTATAATTCTTCCCTACATACTCTTCCTGCAAATACAACTGCCAGTGCCTGCTAAAATATTGGATATGATCAGCCAGAACCCAGTCGTGTCCATTTTTATCCGCGGTAAATGATTTCAAGGCCATAGCTTTGCCCGTCCACACATTGTTGCGCGATGCCAGGTTAAACTCGGCGCCTATGGTGCTGTTATTAGCGGCGTTAACACCGGGCAGCGACCCGGTTATGTCTTTATTGATGAACATTAAACCAATATTCGATCGGTCGAGCACACGCCGTTGCAGGGTGATCACGCCATAGTTCGCAGCTTCAATATTGTTATCGGTCGAGTTACCAGTCTGGATATCCATAGCGCCGATGCGCCAATTCTTGTTTAATTGGCCCGTCAGTCTTGCACCAAAATCGATAGGCTGGTTAAGCCCGATACGCCTTGAAAAGAACGGGCGGATATCTGAATAACCAAAGTTGTAAAAAAGGTCGCCGCTCTCCAGGAAGAATTGCCTTTTTTCGGGGAAGAACAATTCGTACCGGTCCAGGTTCACTACCTGCTGGTCAACATCCACCTGCGAGAAATCGGGGTGCACCGTCAGGTCGAGGTTGAGTGATGGTGTCAGCGAAATTTTCGCATCACCCCCAAATTCTCTTTTGAAAGATGCTGAGTTTCCCGTCTGGTAGTCTTTTGAAACACCCGCAAGGGCATAGGGGATAATGGATATGTTACTGCTCGATGTCGGTGGGTCCTCGTCCCAAACCAATGTTCCGGTAAAGGCCAAGGCTGCTGTCGGAAATTGCCTCGGCACAGGCGCCCATGACGATTTTTCGGTGGTCTTCAGGTCATTCCGGCTAAAGTTGATGCCCCATTCTTTGATGCCCTTTTTATACCGGATGCTTTTGAACGGGATCGAAGCTTCGAAAACCCATTTGTCCGGGTAATTCTTTACCGCCGAATACCACTTTTGATCCCAGTTAAGATCGGCGCTGCCGCCTGCGTACAAGGTGCCATCCCATTGCCCGCCTGCTGCGTTGGCGCCGAAAGTAAAGCCATCGGTTCGCGCGTCGAAGGGGTCGATAAAGAAGATAAAATTATCATTTTTCTGAAAGGCCCAATCGCGCTTCATCGATTCCACCATATATGGCCCGCGCAGCAGTTTGTAATTGATGACGATGATGTACAGGTTATTTTGGTCGTAGGTCATACGCACCACCGTTTTTACTTTGGCCATGCTGGTATCCATAGGCAGCACCATGTGAAAGTTAGCTGCCGAGTCGGCGTTCTGCCACGCCGGCTCATCCATCACACCGTCGATAGTTATGGGCGAGCCTGCCCTCTTGATGTGGTAGCGGTAATTAGCGTTGGCTTTTTGAGCGAACGCCCGGTCGCCTGCGATGCAGCAAAAAATAATCAGGATCAGTTTTATGGCCTGCGCCGGGTAATATTGTTTCAATATGCTACGTTCTATTGTGTCGGATTGACGCCGTAATATAGCCTCAAAATGTCGTTTTTAAAACAAAACTGTTAACGCAACGAGTTATTTACAATTGCACGGAAGGCGACCGGCGTGTTAGGAACAACTAAATTGAATTCTTACGCTCATCTGCAATTCTTAATAATCCGAAGCATCAGTCATGCAATTTTTTTGCGATACACAAAAAATGTACAACCCGGCACTGGCGATGTGTTCCGTAACAATCCCGCGCAAAATCCCTATTTTTCAAAACATTTTCCATTACCACTGTTATAAGGTGAGGCTTTGTTTATGAGGAAATATCTACTGCTGCTTTTTACCTGTATTTGTTCGCTTTCTGTTTCGGCACAAAAGGCATTTATGCTTACCGGCAGAATAACCGGCGTTAATGGCAAGCCTTTAAGCTTCGCCGCTGTCTATATAAAAAATTCCACTTACGGTACCAATGCCAACGAGCAGGGTAGTTATGAATTAAAATTGACCACGGGTGAATATGATGTAGTATACCGGTTTGTAGGCTACAAGGAATTGACGGAGCATATTACTATTGCCGATGCCAATGCGCAGCATGATGTGCAGATGACGGACGAGCAATACGCTATGCGGCGGTTCGGTCGTATCAAAGGGCAGCCGGTCGATTCGGCGGTGGGTATCATCAGGCAGGTAATAGCAAGGCGCCAGTATTTTATAAACCAGGTCAACTCCTACTCCTGTGCGGCTTATGTAAAGGGTGTACAGAAACTGATCAGCGCCCCGAAAATGCTGATGAGTCCCAACGTAAGTAACGCCCTGAGTGTCGACAGTACAGGCAAAGGCATACTTTATCAAACAGAATCCATTTCCAATTTTGCCTTCAAGCAACCTGATAATTTTAAAGAGGTGATGATATCCTCTATCTCTGCCGGCCAGAATGCTGCCTTCAGTTTCGACAAGGCTTCTGATCTTTCGGCCAATTTTTACAAGGATATTTTCACGATACGCGGCCTTAGCAGCCGGGGTTTTATTTCGCCCTTTGCCGGGGATGCACCCGAATATTACAATTACAATCTTGTAGGCTCCAAAGTGGAGAATGGTCTTATAGTACATAAGATACAGGTTTCGCCAAAACACAAATACAGCCGGGTATTTACCGGCTATGTTTATGTGGTTGACGGCGACTGGCGCATTTACAGCGTCGACCTGATGCTGACCGGCAGCAAGAACGCATTAAACCTGGTGGATACCTTGCAGATAAGCCAGGAATACGTACCGATACGCGACAGTGTATGGGAGCCGTTGTCCGTTCAGTACAACTTTAACGGGAATGTACTGGGCTTTAAATTCGAGGGGTATTACCTGGGCATCTATAACAACTACAAACTAAACCCTGGGTTCGCTGATAATTACTTTAACGGCGAACGGATGCGCGTTGATAGTTCGGCAGATAATCATAATCTTGCTGCCTGGCAAGAGCTGCGACCGGTGCCATTGACGGCGCAGGAAAATAAGGACTATGCTAATAAAGCCGAAATAGCTGCCATGAACCAGGCGCTTGAGCAGGCGGGAGTGATCGAGAAATCGGGAAATCACTTCAATGTTTTACCCTACATTCCTTTTGGCTACAAGTTGTCATTCAAACATCACCGCGATTCGATCTATGTCGATCCTTTCCTGCAAACCGTATTTTATAATACTGTCGAGGGCGGCGGCATCAATCTGCAGGGCACCTTTGTGCACCATATTGATACGTTGCGCACCTACAGCATAACGCCTAACCTGCGGTATGGCTTTACAGACAAAACGCTTTATGCCAATATCCGCGGCGAGTATAATTACGATCCGTTACACAGGGGCAAGTTTTTTGCGGGTTTTGGCAAAAACATACTCGATCTGAACAATGTCGGCACACGTTCGGTGTATTTCAATACCCTGAGTACCCTGCTCAGCGCGCGTAACTATGTGAAATATTATAGTTCGGAGTATCTTAATTTTGGATTCCAGCGCAACCTGAACGATAACTTGCTGTTAAAAGCAGACCTGTCCTTTGCCAACCGCACGCAGTTATATAACAATACGCTTTACACCTTCAAGCACACTGTGGACAGCCACCTTACATCCAACAACCCGCTGATGGCAGAGGCGCCGGCTTATGAACGGTCGGAATTATTCCCGCAAAACCAGGCGTTAACGCTTACTTCGTCACTTACTTACACCTTCGATCAGCAATATATTACCCGCCCAACCGGCAGGGAGTTTTTGCCATCCAAATATCCGCAGATAACGCTTACCTACCGGCAGGGTATAAAGGGGTTGTTTGGTTCTGATGTCAACTATAATTTCGCCTCGCTATCTGTTTATCATGAACACCTGGACAATGGATTATGGGGTTTTTCGGCGTTCAAGATCGAGGCCGGCGATTTCTTTAAACACAGTTCCGTATACTTCATGGACTACAATCATTTTAAAGGTAACCAGGGTACTACTATCGACCCAACACCAGGCAGCTACCACTTCCTGCCTTTCTATACCTATAGTACTGATGGCCCGTATTTTGAAGGGCACTTCGAGCATAATTTTGCCGGTCACTTTTTTAGCCGGGTACCTTTGCTAAGACAACTGAAGCTGGATGAGATAGCGGGCGTAAACTTTTTAACCACCAACGATAACCGCAATTACACCGAGTTTTATGTAGGTATCCAGCGTTTTATATTCCGCCTGGATTATGGCGTGTCATTCGAGGGCAGCCATAAGTTTTTACAGGGATTCAGGATATTCTATGGAATTAAGTAGGAGCAGAAAGGTTAAAGGCGAAAGAATAAATGTTTGTATTCTTGCCTTATTTAATGTTTGCTGAGCATCCCAGGAACCTTTCACCTTTAGGCTTTTACCTTTCACCTCAAAATCGTAGATTTGCCCCATCATTAAACGCTGTTTGCAACAGTATCAATGTTTTATGGCAAAGTACAACACACTACTCTATTATTGCTATTCGGCAATAGCGGATGCGGAGCAATTTGCTGCCGATCATCTGAAATTTTGTAAATCTTTAGGATTGGTCGGGCGTATTATCGTGGCCGACGAAGGCTTGAACGGCACGGTTTCAGGTAATTCAGAATCCTGCAAAACATACATGGACACCCTGCACGCCGACGAGCGTTTCGCGGCTATTGACTTTAAAGTTGACGAAGTAGACGGACCATCGTTCATCAAAATGCATGTGAGGTATAAGTCGGAGATCGTCCATTCCGGCCTGCGCGACCCGAAGATCATCAACCCGCAGGAAAAAACAGGCAAGCACCTTGAGCCAAAGGATTTTTTGGCGATGAAGGACCGCGACGACGTGGTGGTATTGGATGTGCGCTCGAACTACGAGCATTCGCTCGGCAAATTCAAAAACGCCATTACGCTGGATATCGAGAATTTTCGCGACTTCCCTGCTAAAATAAATGAGCTGGCTCAATACAAGGACAAAAAGATATTAACCTATTGCACCGGCGGCATCAAGTGCGAAAAAGCCTCGGCGCTGTTGCTGCACGAAGGATTTACCGACGTCTATCAATTGCATGGCGGCATCATCAAATACGGCAAGGAAGCAGGCGGGCAGGATTTTGAGGGTAAGTGTTACGTATTCGATAATCGCCTTTCGGTTGATGTGAACAGCGTGAACCCGGTTGTTATTTCAACCTGTTTCAACTGCGGCAAACATACCGATAAGATGATCAATTGTGCCAATCCTGAATGCAACGAGCACTTTACGCAATGCGAAGAGTGCGGCTGGCAAATGGACGGCTGCTGCAGCGACGCCTGCAAACAACATCCCCGCAAACGCGAATATGACGGCACGGGATATTATGTGAAGGTGCCGCAACCGGTGAATACAGCTAAGAAAGCTAAGATAAAGCTGGCTGAATAATCCGCTTTGTAAAAAATCACTTCCAAAACGTATTTTCGTAGAGACGCAATACACAGCGTTTCTACCATATTATAGCCAATGCGTAAAGCAGCACTTTTCATCTTCCCGGTCTTTTTGCTTTTTGCGGGCAACCTCAAAGCTGCGGATATAAAAAGCATCGGCGTACCTTATGTGCAAAATTACACCAAGGCCATTTACCAGTCGGGCAACCAAAACTGGTCGGTAACGCGCGACGAGCATGGTATTATGTACTTCGGCAACTCGGAGGGCCTGCTCACCTTTGATGGCCGCTACTGGCAATCCTATTCACTGCCAAACGGGTTGATCGTACGTTCTGTAGCTGCAGATGGTAAAGGTAAAGTGTATTCGGGTGGTTTCGGCGAGTTTGGTTACTGGGAAAACAATAACATGGGCAGGTTGCAATACCATTCGCTCATCAGCCTTATCCCAAAAGATAACCGTCCCCTTAATGAGGAAATATGGAAGATATACATCGACGATAAGCAGATCATCTTTCAATCCTTTGGCACCATTTTCATTTATGCCGGTGGGAAGATCAGTATTGTGAAAGCGCCAAACCCTTACTTATTCCTGTTTAAAGTAGGCAAACGGTATTTCGTAGAACAAGTAAATACGGGGCTGTTCGAACTGAAAGGGAATAAGCTTGAAGCCATTGCTGGCAGCAATTTGATGGGCAACAGCGGCATTTTGTCGATACTGCCTTTCCCGCATAATAGGTACCTGATAGGCACGGCTCATAATGGTCTTTTCATCTACGACGGTAAGCAGATACAGCCATGGAACAACCAGGCCAGCGATTTTTTGAAAACATACCAGCTGAACAACGGGGCAGTTATCCCGGGCAAGTACTTTGCTTACGGCACTATCCTGAACGGTGTTATTGTTATCGACACCGCTGGCAATGTTATTCAGCAGATCAATAAATCAAGCGGGTTGCAGAATAATACCGTGCTGAGCCTTTATACCGATAATGAACAAAACCTTTGGTGCGGTTTGGATAATGGCATCGACCGTATTGAATTTAATTCGCCGCTTTATTTTTATTTTGACAAGACGGGCCGCTTCGGTACGGTATATTCCAGTATTATTTTCAACAATAAGATTTACCTGGGCACCAACCAGGGACTTTTTTACAGCGACTGGACGGGTAACGGCAGTAAACAATCGTTCGACTTCAAACTAATACCCGGTTCGCAGGGACAGGTATGGGAACTGATATTGCAGGATGGCAGACTGCTTTGCGGCCACAATACCGGCACCTACCAGGTAAACGGTGCAACCTTAACCAAAATAACGACTATAAGCGGAGGGTGGACCATCAAAAAATTGAATGCCGGTCACCTGATACAGGGAACCTATACAGGGCTGGTTGTATACAGCAAGGATAATAAGGGCAACTGGATATTCGATGACAGGGTTGATGGCTTCGGCGAGCCTTCGCGCTATGTGGAACAGGATAACCGCGGGCAGATATGGGTTAGCCATGCTTATAAAGGCATATACAAGGTAACGCTCAGCAGCGATCTTAAAAAAGCGACCTCGGTAAAATACTACGATAACCGGTACGGCCTGCCGGGCAGCTACAATATCAATGTATTTAACCTGGATAATAAGATCGTATTTGCGTCGGATTCGGGCTTTTATATTTACGATGACATTAGCGACCGCTTTTTTAAATACGCACAGCTAAACCGCAAACTTGGCTCTTTTGCCAGTTCTAATAAGATCATACCGGCATTTGGCAAGAAATATTGGTTCATAAATCACGGCAGAGTGGCGCTTGCCGACCTGTCAGCACCCGGGAAACTCAGCATCGACTCAAACAGGTTTACTATATTGGATGGCCGGATGCTGCACAATTACGAGAGCATCAGCCGCATCAACAGCTCTATTTACCTGATCAGCGTCGACGACGGTTTTGCCATATTGAATGATGAGGATGCCCTGCAGCGCAGTGATATTAAGCTGCCAAACGTATTGATACGGCGTGTGGAAGATATTACCGACCGCATAACCCTGATGGCCGATAATGACCGCGACGGCGAGATAGAAATCCCGTATTCCCAAAATAATATCCGCATATCGTATGCGCTGCCTTTTTACCGCCAGGAAAAGGTAAGGTTCCAGTATTATTTGGATGGCTACTCGAGGCAATGGTCGGACTGGAGCACCCAAACCCAAAAGGACTTCACCAACCTGGATAGGGGCACCTACCATTTTAGGGTACGGGCAAGCATCAACGAGTTAAGTATCTCGCCAGAAACGGTTTTCAGCTTCACAATACTGCCGCCCTGGTACGCCGGTAATGTTGCCATAGCTTGTTACCTGCTGCTACTGGTATTAGCCTATTACGTTATACGTTATTTTTACCGCCAGAAACTGAAACGTCATCAGCACCATATTCATGAAAAACTGAGATCAGAACATGAAGAATTCCTGAAACAGGAAGCCTTGGCGAACGAACAACGCATCGTCAAAATAAAAAACGAACAGTTACAGGCCGACCTGGCCAGCAAAAGCCGCGAACTGGCAAATTCGGCCATGAATATCGTGTATAAAAACGAACTGCTGCAAAAGATAAGCGACGAAATAACTCACTTGAAGGACAGCAGCGGCAAAAAGCTTTCGGACGAACAGCTTAGACGGATACAAAAGGTAATAAATGATGGAATGAGCGACGAACGCGACTGGAACCTTTTTGAAAGCAGTTTTAACGAGGCCCATGAAAGTTTCTTCAAAAAGCTGAAGGCCCAGCATCCCGACCTCGTACCGAACGACCTTAAACTGTGCGCTTACCTGCGCATGAACATGAGCAGTAAGGAAATGGCCTCGCTGCTAAACATCTCCCTGCGCGGTGTCGAGATCAGGCGCTACCGCCTGCGTAAAAAACTCAACCTGGAGCACGATAAGAACCTGGTGGAGTTTTTGATGGAGTTATAAAATTTATTTCACCTGCCAAACCCCGCCACGGTCCACTGCTCTGACCAAAATTATATTACTTTAAAAAGTGTCGGCATAACCAGGCCACGTCAAAAACACCGAATTGTGAACATAGCCGGGATAGCATTGAGTTTCTCACCAGCTTATAATACTACATCATTACCTCTCAAAGCCCATTCCCACCTTATTGTTCCCGACTTCTTAAATGTAGTATGTGGCGGTTACACTATTGATTTTTAAAACATTTATAATCAATTAATTGTATTATAAATAACAAATTTTTGAGAAACTACTTTTTGAATGATGTATTAATGTAGAGTGACATTATTTGTTAAAAATGTATTATCTCGACAATTTCGTACTGATTAAAAACCAATTATTTATCAATTCTTAATTTCCAATGACCACATGAAAAGAAGTTTTACTATTTCAGGGTTGGTGCTGTTTTTCTTTCTTTTTATTTCTTCTGCCTTCGCACAAAACGTAGCAGTAAGAGGTAAGGTAACAGATGCTTCGACAGGCGAAACGCTTATCGGTGTATCCGTGCTTGTAAAAGGAACGTCGAACGGTGCGCAAACCGATGTTAACGGGGGCTATTCGATCAATGCCCCGTCAAATGCCACCTTAGTATTCAGCTATATTGGCTATACATCACAGGAAGTTCCCGTGAACGGGCAACTGCTTATTAACGTTAAATTGCAGGCACAGGCAAACTCGCTGAGCGAGGTTGTGGTTGTAGGTTACGGTACCCAAAAGAAAGTGGACGTAACCGGTTCCATCGCTACGGTAAAGGGCGATGAAATTGCCAAACAGGCATCAACTAACCCGCTAAGCGCCTTACAGGGTAAGGTTGCCGGTTTAAACATTGTCAATTCGGGTTCGCCGGGTTCTTCGCCGCAGATCACAATCCGTGGTACCGGTACTATTTATGGTGGCACAGGCTTGCTTTATGTAGTTGATGGTGCGCTGTACGACGACATCAACTTTTTGAACCCGGCTGATATTGATAACATCAGTATCCTTAAGGATGGTTCGAGTACCGCCATTTACGGCGAACGTGCCGCTAACGGCGTTATCCTGGTAACTACCAAAAGAGGTAAAAAAGGAACAGCGACTGTTAATTACAACGCTTATGCCGGCTGGCAGCATGTTACCAACCAGGTAAAAATGGCGGACGCTACGGAATATGCAACGGCCATTAATGAGTTGCAGACAGAGAACGGCGCGTCGGCGTTATTCGCCGATCCTGCATCTTTTGGAAAAGGAACCGACTGGTACGGCCAGATATTGCGCGATGCTTTCGTAACTAACCACCAGGTTTCGATCAACGGCGGGGCCGAAAAATCGGATTACAACTTATCTGTCGGGTACCTGGACCAGGACGGTATTGTAAAGACCAATAGCTACAACCGTTACACACTGCATTTGACCGATAACTATCAGCCTTACAAAAACCTGAAGCTGGGTATCAGCGCGAGCGGGCAATATTCAAGATCGAGAAATGTTGACGGGGGGATTTTCCACGAGTTATATGGCGCTGCGCCGGTAGTTCCTGTTTATTATGCGGATGGAACTTATGGCGACCCAAGCGACTTCAACCTGGGCGGGGGTAACAATTACAACCCGCAGGTTACCTTAGATTATTTTAACTCGCACTCTGCCAACTACCGTTTTACGGGTAATGCGTTTGCTGAACTCACCATTGCCAAACACTTTAAATTAAGGTCGTCTTTAGGCGGTGATTTTGGAGAAAACGAAACGCTAAGCTATATCCCGGTATATAAAGCTACCCTTTCACAGCAGGCTACACAGTCTTCGCTGTCAAGAAACCGCAGCGAGACCCGCAACTGGTTGCAGGAAAATACGCTGACTTACGACAATACCTTCGCAAACGATCATCACGTAACAGTTTTAGTAGGCTATTCGTCTGAGCAACGGCAGGGATACACGCTGAATGCTTCGGCACAAAATGTTCCGGGTGATGGTTCCTACGAATATTATTTCAGCACCAACGGCACAAACTATAACCTTTCCGATGCAGGGTCGTTGCTGACTTTCCAATCGGAGTTTGCCAGGGTGAATTACTCCTATAAGGACACCTACCTGTTAAACGCGTCGGTTCGTCGCGATGGTAACTCACAATTCTACAACCCGCCAAGCAATAATGGTTACAGCGTGCTGCCTGCTGTTGGTTTAGGTTGGGTTATCAGTAACGAGGACTTCATGAAAAACCAGCATATATTCAATTTCCTGAAGCTTAGAGGCGGTTACGGAGAGGTTGCAAATGCCGACCTTCCGTTCAATGTGGCTAAGGCGACAATAAACGGTGGTTATTACGCCATCTTTGGCAATCCAACGGTTGCTTATCCGGGTTCCAGCGTAACCACAATAACTCCTCCGTTCATCGTGGTTGAACGCTCGCACAATACCGATATTGGTTTAGAAGGTGGTCTTTTAGATAACCATCTGACTTTCGAAGCCGATTTCTATAATCGTGTAACCAAAAATGCGGTATTTGCTATCCCGGTATTGGGTTCGTTAGGTTTAACAGGCGGACCGATAGGCAACCAGGCCGATATCCAGAACCGCGGTTTTGAATTCTTAGTGACCTGGAAGAAATCAGTAAACAAGGATTTCTCGTACAGTGTTAGCGGTAACTTCTCTATCAACAACAATAAAGTGTTGAATGTGTCTACCGGGCGTAACCCGATATATGGCGGCGGTAACGGCATCACCAACGGAGCGTTGGCGACCATTACGGTTGAAGGGCAGCCTATCGGCGAATTTTACGGCTATAAGGTTGCAGGTATATTCCAGCAGGATCAAACCTCCGGCCCTCAGCCAAACGCAAAAGCAGGCGACTTCCAGTACGTTGACGAGAATCACGACGGTGTTATCGATGGTCGTGACCGTGTGAACCTGGGCAATCCGAATCCAAAATACAACTACGGTTTCAATACCAGCTTTACCTACAAAGGGTTCGACCTGGCACTGGATTTCCAGGGTGTTGCAGGCGTAAGTATCTATAACGCAAACATTGCTTACCGCTTTGGTAACGAAAACTTCACCCAGGACTTTTACCAGCACCGCTGGCACGGAGCAGGTACATCAAATACCTATCCTTCGGTTAAAGTCGGTTCCAATGCCAACTCTGCTCCAAACTCTTTCTTTGTTGAAAGCGGTGCTTATTTCAGGGTTAGGAATGCGCAGTTAGGTTACACGCTTCCGGGCAACCTGTTGTCGAAAGTAGGGGTGCAGAAAGTAAGATTCTTCGCAAACGCGCAGAACCCGCTTAACTTCTTTAAATACAAAGGCTTTAGCCCTGAAGTTGGCGGCGGCCCTACCGAGGCAGGTTTGGATGCGAATGTGTACCCGCTTTATGCGACGTATAATTTTGGTGTGAACGTTACTTTTTAAGGAGAAATAGAAAATGAAAACGAAAAATTTTTACTTGCAGGGAGCGTCCATATTATGCCTTTTTGCAACGTTATTACTGGCGCCCGCCTGTAAGAAAGGGTTTTTGGATAAACCCCGCCAGGGCGTAGTGCCGGCAACCCAGTTTTGGGTTACACAGGCCGATGCTACATCGGCAGTTAATGCCATGTATGCCAACCTGCACGAATGGACGAACATAGCGTTCGCTCCTATCGCTGTTGAAAGTATGGGATCGGACGATGCTGAAAAGGGTAGCAGCCCTGACGATGCGTCGTTCATGAACGACTTCGATACATTCACAGCCAGCTCGACTGAAGGGCAAATATCTGACTTTTGGGGTGGCGAATACCGTACCATCAACCTGGCAAACCAGATATTGGACAACGTGCCGGCTATCAATATGGATGCAAGCTTGAAATCGCGTTACCTGGCCGAGGCAAAGTTCATCCGCGCTTATGCCTATTTCAGGCTGGTGCGTGCTTTTGGCGATGTTCCGTTGCGCTTGCATGTACCGAAAGATCCTTCGGAATATAATATCCCGCGTACGCCGAAGGACCAGGTTTGGGCAGCAATCGAATCTGACCTTACCGATGCAGCATCTGTATTGCCTCAAACTTATGATGCCACCAACGTTGGCCATGTTACCAAGGGCGCAGCGCTTGCATTGCATGCAAAAGCTGCGTTGTACCAGAAAAAATGGGCAGACGTAGTTAGTCTGACAAACGAGGTATCTGGCCTGGGTTACTCGCTGTTCCCGAATTTTGAAAAAATGTTCAGGGTAGAGAATAAGAACAACTCTGAGTCGATATTTGAGATACAGAATGAACTGATCCCCGGCAAACCCGACGAATCAAATTCGCAGTATTCGCAGGTACAGGGTGTTCGCGGTGTAACCGGTGGCGGCTGGGGCTTTAATGTTCCTACGCAGGATCTGGTGGATGCATTTGAACCCGGCGACCCACGTCTTAACGCAACTATCATTTTCAGGGGCACCACCACTGCCGAAGGCGACGCTATTCCGTTGGCTGGTGATAACCCACGCTATAACTACAAATCTTATGTGCCGTTCAGCATGTATGTTTCAGGATTCAACGAAGGTGCACAGCAGGATAAGATCGTTCTGCGTTATGCCGATGTATTATTGATGAATGCAGAAGCTAACAATGAACTGGGAAATACCGCTGCCGCGCTTGCTTCGCTCGAAATGGTAAGGGCACGCGCAAGGGGTGCAAATGCCGGCGTTCTTCCCGAGGTAACCACTACCGACCAGGGCGCATTGCGTACGGCTATTTACCACGAACGCCGCGTAGAACTGGCTATGGAGTTTGATCGTTATTTCGACGTGATACGCCAGGGACGTGGCGCCGAAGTTTTCGGTCCGAAAGGCTGGAAAGCCAATAAGAACGAAGTTTGGCCTATACCACAAACGGAAATTGACCTGAGTGCAGGTGTAATCACTCAAAATCCGGGTTATTAATATTAAAACATGATCGACATGAAAAAAACAAAAATATATGTCATAGCCCTTGCATTGTTAGGTGTGGGGGTAAGCTCCTGCCGCAAGGAGTTTAATCCGAAGAGTTACGCGCCGCCACTGGTTATCAACGGCTTTACGAGCTCAAGCGATATAGAAAAGGCGAACCTGGCGGCTTATTATTCTTTTAATGGCAACCTTACCGATAGCGTATCGGGCACAGCAGGAGAGGCCACAGGAACCTCTTTTACCAAAGGTGAAGTGGGCCAGGGCCTGCAGGGCGCATTGAACGGCTATGTATTAGCCGATCCGGGTCCGAAAGTGAAAGCCTTGAACAGCTTTACCATCAGCGAGTGGGTTAACACGCCTCCGCCATCTACCGGTATCATCGGTATATTCTCACTTGCCCGTACAGATCAGTTTTGGGGCAACATCGAAATATTTATCGAGAATGGCAGCGATAACACCAATGGTAAAGTGAGGGTACATATTGATAAGGGTGGCAGCGATTATACTTATGCTGTCGACGGCGTGCTGAACCTGTTTAACGTTTGGAAGAACATCACTGTAACGTACGATTCGGTAACCGGTGCATGCGCATTGTATGTAAACGGGTCTAAAGTAAACACCGGTACAGCAGGTAACCTGAAAGGCGACCTGAACTTTACAAACATCGGCAAACTTGTGTTTGGTACGGTGCAGTTCAATACCGACCCAAGCCAGACATCTGCCACAGGCAAGCAAGACTGGGCAAGTTACCTGACCGGTCAGATGGACGAAGTGCGTATTTATGACAAAGTATTGTCTGACAATGAAATTGGCGCCCTTGTAGCATTACAGGGCAGAGGAAAATAAGGTTGATTGATTTAGCTAAGGTTGTCTGTCCGCTCGCCTTCAGGCGGGCGGCGGCAGCCTTTTTTAATTCATAATTTATAATTGTGATTATATTGTGATATGATAACCGTGGGGAAGAATTTAAGCAGGCTTTTAATAGGCGTATCGTGCATGGCGTTTTGGGCCTGCGGTAAAAAACAGGTAGAGCCGACGAAGCCGGTTACTCCGGCGCCCACAACTTTCAGCTTTAATGCGTTGCTGGTCAATGGTCTCTATAATGGCTTCACCTATACGGGCCTCGATACAAAACCAGTTATAAAAATATCTTTTTCGGCCCCGGTCGATCATAGCTCGGTAACGTCAAGTGTTTCTTTAAAAAGTAAGGATAGTACTGCTGAAACTTTTGATCTGGCCTACGCGAATCATGACAGCACCATCGTCATCACGCCGTCGGGCCTGCAGTATATAACGCAGTATAATCTGAACGTGGCTACCAGCCTGAAATCGACCGATAAAAGCACGCTGGGTTCATCTATAGCTGTAAAAATGACAACGGCCATTGACCCTTCCGACAAGTTTCCGCAAATAAGCGACGACGCGTTGCTGGACCTCGTCCAAAAACAGACGTTTAAATATTTCTGGGATTTTGGGCACCCGACAAGCGGCTTGGCCCGGGAGCGTAACACATCAGGCGATGTTGTAACTACAGGAGGTTCGGGGTTCGGTATCATGGCGATAGTAGCGGCATCAAGCAGGAATTTCGTCAGTCGTGCCGATGCTCTGGCCCGTATGCAAAAGATAGTCGGCTTCCTGAAAAATACTGCGCAAAAATTTCATGGCGCTTTCCCGCACTGGATGAATGGCGTAACAGGCGCCGTAGTGCCTTTCAGTCAGCAGGATGATGGCGCTGATTTGGTGGAAACATCCTACCTGATGCAGGGTTTGTTAACTGCCCGCCAGTACTTCAACGGTGCAGGCGCCGATGAGACAGCGCTGCGCAATGATATCAATTCGATATGGAACGGCGTGGAGTGGGACTGGTTCAGGCAGGGTGGCCAGAACGTATTATACTGGCACTGGAGCCCCAACTATGGCTTCGCTATCAATATGCCCGTACATGGTTGGGACGAGGCCCTTATCACCTACGTAATGGCGGCATCGTCAACTACTCACGCAATACCGAAGGTGGTTTATGATAATGGCTGGGCATTGAATGGGCAGATCAAAAATGGCAGTACCTATTACGGCGTTCAGTTACCGCTTGGGCCGGCTATGGGCGGGCCATTGTTCTTTGCTCACTATTCCTTTTTGGGTATCAATCCAAATGGTTTATCCGATACTTATGCAAGTTATGATGTGCAGAACAAAGCACACGCGCTTATTAACTACAATTATTGCGTAAACGATCCTTTGAATTATTATGGCTACAGCGCGCAATGCTGGGGGCTTACTGCAAGCGATATTGAAGGCGGGTATACCGCAAGTTCACCTACTAATGATGTAGGGGTGATAGCACCTACGGCAGCCATTTCGTCGTTGCCTTATACACCGACTCAATCCATGGCCGCGTTAAAATTCTTTTACTACAAATTAGGCGACAAGGTTTGGGGTGAGTATGGCTTTTATGACTCGTTCAATTTGAGCACTACGTGGTTTGGTAATTCGACCCTTGCCATTGACCAGGGGCCGATCATTGATATGATCGAAAACTACCGCAGTGGCTTGTTATGGAATCTGTTTATGAGTTGCCCGGAAGTAAAAACCGGCATGAAGAACCTGGGCTTTACCGGCCCGAATTTATAAGCCCCTCCCAACCCTCCCCTGTAGGGAGGACTAATGACCGGGCGGAATTTAAAAATTTGCAAAACAATGAAAAAACTAATACTTCCTCTTTTAATCATCATCTCCGCTAATTGCTTTGCCCAAAAAACAAGCAAAATAACCGAAGACGGCATAAAGCCGGTGGGTATTATCAAAGGATTATCAGATAGCGCCTTGCTGGATGTGGTACAACGGCAAACATTCCGTTATTTCTGGGATTTTGGCCACCCAACCAGCGGCCTTGCGCGCGAACGCAGCAATGTGGCCTATGATTACGGCAACGAAGTGGTAACCACGGGCGGCTCGGGCTTTGGCATTATGGCTTTGATAGTTGCCGATCATCGTAAATTTATTACCCATGAGCAGGCAGTCGACCGGATGTTGAAGATAGTTGAGTTTTTATACAAGGCCGATGCCTTTCACGGCGTTTTTCCGCATTGGCTGAATGGCGAAACAGGTAAAGTGATCCGCTTTGGCAGGAAAGATGATGGCGGCGACCTGGTGGAGACTTCCTATCTTTTTGAAGGGCTGTTATGCGCACGTCAATATTTTACAGGTAACGACAATAAGGAAAGGCATATTCGCGATGTTATCGGCTGGATGTGGAGCGAGATAGAGTGGGATTGGTACACACATGGCGGCCGCGACAACTTATACTGGCACTGGAGCCCCAATAATGGCTGGGCAATGAATTTTCCTATCCGTGGCTTTAACGAGTGCCTGATTACCTATATCCTCGCCGAATCCGCCGAACGGTACCCGGTGTCGCCGAATGTTTACCATGGCGGCTGGGCGCAAAGCGATTTCTTTAAAAACGGCAAAACGTTTTATGGGCACAAGTTGCCGCTTGGATTTGACTACGGCGGGCCGCTGTTTTTTTCACAGTATTCGTTCATGGGTCTTGATCCGAAAGGGCTAAAGGATGAATATGCCGATTACTGGGAGCAGAACGTGAACCACACCCTTATTAACCACGACTATTGTGTTGATAACCCGAAAAAATTCAAAGGTTATGGCGAAGATTGCTGGGGGCTAACCGCAAGCGACAATTACGAGGGATACAATGCACATTCGCCAACCAACGATCTTGGCGTGATATCTCCCACAGCAGCTTTATCAGCATTCCCTTATACACCAGAATATTCGATGAAAGCGCTGCGCCATTTCTATTACGATTTGGGCGATAAGATTTGGGGCGAATACGGCTTTACCGATGCCTTCAGCGAATCGCATAACTGGTACGGCAAATCCTACCTGGCCATCGACCAGGGGCCAGAAATAGTTATGATAGAGAACTATCGCAGCGGCCTGCTTTGGAAACTCTTTATGAGTTGCCCCGAGGTACAACACGGTTTGACCAAAATAGGCTTCACCAGCCCGATGATCAGCAAGAATTAAAAGAAAAACTGTTTCTTTACGTTAGACTTACATCCTAACGTATACTATGATAACAAGAAAAATATTTTTAAAGGGAATACTAGGCCTATGCCTGGTATTCCCTTTTTTTTCAAAAGCGCAAACCACGTCGTCATTCGATAGGGGTAGTTACATCAATAAAAACGATACGCTACCCTATCGTTTTGTATTCCCAAAAAATTTCGACCCGCAAAAAAAATACCCGCTTATACTGGTATTGCATGGCGCCGGGGAAAGAGGGAATGATAATGAAGCACAACTTAAATTTGGGCCAAAGCTTTTTCTCAATGATACCATCCGCGCAAAATATCCGGCTATTGTTATCTTCCCGCAATGTCCGAAGGATGGCTGGTGGAGCAATGTGCAAATGAAACAAGACTCATCCGGCAAATGGAAATGGACCTTTGTTGAGGGAGGGGTGCCTACAACTGCTATGAAAAGTTTGCTTGGCCTGCTCGACCAGTGGCTCGATAAGCCTTTTGTAGATAAGCACCGGGTGTATGTCGGTGGGCTGTCCATGGGGGGTATGGGTACGTTCGAAATATTGCGCCGCAAACCCGACCTTTTTGCCGCGGCGTTCGCTATTTGCGGGGGAGATAATGCCCAAAACGCCAAAGTGTACGCTAAAAAAGTACCGCTGTGGATATTTCATGGCGCTAAAGATAATGTCGTGCCATCCGATCATTCTATTATTATGGTGAATGCCATCAGGGCAGCGGGTGGTAACCCTAAATTTACGTTGTATCCAAACGATGGGCATAACAGCTGGGATGATGCTTTTGCCGAACCGGGGCTGATGGGCTGGCTGTTTTCGCATCAGAAGTAGAAATGTGCAAACGGGTGTCACACTGAGCCCGTCGAAGTGTGAGCGTAGACCTAAGAAGTCTGGAATGACATCCCTATTTTATTCTTCCGTTTTTGGTTTAAACCTCGGTTTGAATCCCAGGTTAGCGGGTTTTGCTTCAAGTGGTTTTTCCTCTTCCGTCGGTGCCGCAGGCGTTTCTTCTTTCTGCGCGTCCGTTTCCCCTGGCGCAGCTATGGCTTTGGTAACCCCTGCTTTGAATTTCGGTTTAAAACCTAACGATGGTGGTGGCGTTGCCGGCGCACCCGCAGACTGTTCTTCTTTTATTTCTTCCTTCGGCTCCGGTGTAGGGTTCGCTGGCTTAGTTACACCTGCTTTGAACTTTGGTTTAAAGCCCAATGATGGTGCCGGGGTTACGGCTTCTGTAGTCTCGGTCGGCTTTTCGGGTTCAACAGCTTGAGTTGATACCTGCTTTTCTGTTGCAGGTTCGGCAGGCTTGGCCATACCTGCTTTAAAACGCGGTTTGAAACCAACGTTTGGCGGCGGCGAACTTGTTTCCGATAATGTCTCGGCGATCGTTTGTTCTGCTAAAGGATTTTCAATAACCACCTTTTCAACTTTTGGCTCGGGCGCCAGGTGATATTGCAACCGTAACTTATTGAACCAGTATTTTTTGGTGTGATCGAAACTTTTCTCGCCCATTTGTTCAAAATGGGTCCTGAATTCAGCCAATAGCGCCGGTTCGGCCTTTCCCAAAGCCGACAGGTCTATTTTCTTCTTCGCGAAAAATTCGTCAAACGTCATATTTGAGATTTGAGATCTGAAATTTGAAATTTGAGATTTTTCAACCACAAATTCAAAACATCAGTCTCTTTCACACTTTTTTATTCCACTACCTTTAATCGACTTGACCTGTCTCCTATCTCAGATCTCACTTCTCATATCTAAAGCAAAACGTCCAGATCAAGTTGATTAAAATGTATACCCTTATCCGTCTGCGTCCAGTCTTCCCGCTCCTCATCCGTGGCGTTCATCAGCTTCGGGAAAAACTCCAGCGGGAAAACCTGCTGCTTACCCCCATCCTTTTCCACAAAAAGCAGGCCGTTGCCAAAAGTCACTTTAACTTTCTTTTCATTGCGGCGCGAGGTGAATAGTGGCATAAGACACGATTAAAGGATTATATTGATCAACAGGATATCACCAGTTAACTGATCACTAATCAACTGGTCTCTACTCCGCCATGTTATGATATACCGCCTGCACGTCGTCATCCTCTTCCAGCCGGTCTATCAGTTTCATCACATCGGCAACCTGCTCTTCTGTAACTTCGTGGAAAGATTGCGGTACGCGCTCCAGTTTGGCCGATTTCGTTTCGATACCTGCTTCTTCCAAAGCCTTCTGCATCTTGCCAAAATCTTCAAAAGCGGTGTGTATAACGGCGATATCGTTTCCTTCCTCATCAGCCTCCACGAAAAGGTCCTCCAGACCGGCGTCAATCAGTTCAAATTCCAGCTCTTCCAGGTCGCGGTCGCCCGGTACAAAGGTAAATACCGATTTACGCGTGAATATAAAATCCAGCGAACCGGTTTTACCCAGTGTACCGCCAACTTTGGTAAAGTAGCTGCGCACATTGGCAACGGTGCGGTTAATGTTATCGGTAGCCGTTTCAACCAGTATAGCTACGCCATGCGGCGCGTAGCCTTCGTATACAATTTCTTCGTAATCTTTTTCATCGCGACTGGTGGCGCGTTTAATAGCGGCCTCCACTCTGTCCTTCGGCATATTCACCGCCTTGGCGTTCTGTACCGCGGTACGCAGGCGCGAATTGGTGTTCACGTCGCCACCGCCGGCTTTAACGGCCATTACTATTTCCTTACCCAAACGGGTAAACTGCACGGCCATTTTCGACCAGCGCTTTAATTTTCTTTCTTTACGGAATTCAAATGCTCTTCCCATGTTGTAGTGAATAGTCAATGGTCAATGGTGAATAGAGCCACGGCCACTGTGCAAAGTGCAAAAATAAGCATAAAGCTGAAAGTTGAGCATAAAGTGTGAAGCTAAAAGTCCAAAGCTTTTCCTATGCCCCTGTTGGTGTTGTCACCAACAGGTTTCACGATGCATTGTTCGGAATTGCGGTTTGTTGGTCATAAGACCAACAAAGGCGGAAAAATAAGCATAAAGCTTAAAGCGCAAAGAACTGAATGGTGGAGTTTCAGTTTGATTTTTTTAACTCTTTATAACACTCTTCTGTAAGAGTGTGCTTTATGCTATCTGATAGTGAAAACGGGACACCATTGGGATATTTGGTTTTCAATTTGGTTATATAACAATCGCAAACAGCAGTATCGGTTAGCCTCCTCAAAACTGTTTTCCTGAGATGATTTTCGTTGTCTTTCGTCCATGCGAATGAGCCTTTCGTACCCTTTAATCCATTCGTACAATCACTTGCATATTTTAGAACCAGCCTATAACTAGAATCTCGTGGAACAGATTCAAATCCTTTTGGAATAGCCTGTTTAACCTTTTCTATTATGCAGCCGACTATTTGATTCCGCTGGTTTTTATCTGACATCGCCTTAAATGCGGTGTCAAGGCTATCGCGAAAATTAGAGATATACTCTTTACTCCATGGTTTTGGAGCAGGTTTAGTTGTACATGCTGCAAACATTATTGCCAATAACATCGGCACTATTATTAAAGCTGTCTTTGAGTTATTATTAAATGCCATTTTGAAAAAAAGCCACCGTTTAGGTAGCTTGAAGTTATGAATATTTTTCGATTTGCCTTTTGTCTTTCGGACTTACGCGGACTTCCGGTCTTTCAGACTAAAACAAGCTTTCAGCTTTAGTCTTTCTGCTTTTCCCTCAAATGATCTTCTTCAAATTCACCAGCATATCCCCCACCATTTTCGGCAGATCGTATTCCAGTTGCCAGCCCCAATCTTTTTGGGCATAGCTGTCGTCAATGGATTTAGGCCAGCTGTCGGCAATGGCCTGGCGCGGGTCGTTTTCGGCATAGCTTATTTCGAATTCGGGCATGAGTTTTTTGATCTCATCCGCAAGCTGGGTTGGCGTAAAGCTGATGCCTGCCAGGTTATAGGATGAACGGATAGTGATCTTTTCTGCCGGTGCGTCCATTAGCATGAGCGTTGCTTTTATTGCATCGTCCATATACATCATCGGCAAAGCTGTATTTGCCGAGAGGAAGCTCTGGTATTTCCCCTTTTTAAGCGCCTCGTGAAAAATATGGACCGCATAATCGGTAGTGCCACCGCCCGGGTTGGCCCGCCAGCCGATAAGGCCGGGGTAACGAATGCTGCGCACATCCAGCCCGTATTTGTTAAAGTAGTATTCGCACCAGCGCTCGCCTGCCAGTTTGCTGAAACCGTAAACCGTATTAGGGTCCATTACACAGTATTGCGGCGTGTTAAACTGGGGCGAATGCGGACCGAAAACCGCGATAGAACTCGGCCAAAAAACTTTCTTTACCTTAAACTCTACCGAAAAATCGAGCACATGCAGCAGGCCTGTCATGTTCAGGTCCCAGGCCATTTTGGGTTTTTGTTCGCCTACGGCAGACAGGATCGCGGCAAGCAAATAAACCTGCGTGGGCTGGTGCTTATTGAAAATGTGGTGGAGGTTGTCTTTATCCAGCACGTTCACCAGTTCGAACGGGCCGCTGTGGCGAATGGCATAGGTTGGACTATTAATATCGGATGCTATTACCGAGTCGGCGCCGTGGATGTTGCGTAAAGCATTGACCAGTTCTGTCCCTATCTGGCCGTTGGCGCCTATCACTAATATCTTTTCAGTCATGAAAATTCAGTTAACGGACAAAGGTAGATTTTTTTGTCCGAACGCCGATTGGTGGCGGTTATCAATTTAAAGAATTTGAAAATTATATACATGATTTTTACAAATCAGGAAATTTCGGGCTTTTCGGCTACCAATAAATTAGCATTCAGATAATTCGAAAGCCAAAATATCTTATAAAAGCTAAAAAATTCGGATATTTGGGGTTCAAATAATTCAAGTATTTAACAATTTAAACAAAATGAAACATCCGTAAGGAAGCTTCATTACCGCTAAAAAACAAATTATTACAATGAAAGTCGCAGTAGTAGGTGCCACAGGACTGGTGGGCACCAAAATGTTGCAGGTTCTTGAAGAACGCAACTTCCCGGTAACAGAATTGATCCCCGTAGCTTCAGAAAAGAGTGTTGGTAAACAAGTAACATTCAAGGGTAAGCAGTATAAGGTGGTTTCTGTTGAGGATGCGATAAAACAGAAGCCCGACCTGGCCTTATTTTCGGCCGGCGGGAGCACTTCACTGGCACAGGCGCCTTTGTTTGCCGAAGCCGGAACAACCGTTGTAGATAATTCATCAGCATGGCGCATGGACCCGACCAAAAAACTGGTTGTGCCCGAAGTAAACGCCGATGTACTGACAGCGGAAGATAAGATCATAGCAAACCCTAATTGCTCTACCATACAAATGGTAGTGGCTATAAAACCGTTGCACGATAAATATAAGATCAAAAGGATAGTAGTATCCACTTACCAATCGGTAACCGGCACGGGTGTAAAGGCTGTAGACCAGCTTTTTAACGAGCGTAAAGGCATTACTGATGGACCGCGTGCTTATACTTATCCTATCGACCTGAATGTGATCCCTCATATCGATGTGTTTACCGACAACGGTTACACTAAAGAAGAGATGAAGATGATCAAGGAAACCCAAAAGATAATGGGCGACAATAGCATCAAAGTAACGGCCACTACCGTGCGTATCCCGGTTATCGGCGGTCACTCTGAATCGGTGAATATCGAGTTTGAAAAGGACTTTGACCTGGCCGAAGTTAGGTCGATACTGGAAAAAGCGCCGGGCGTACTGGTGGTTGACGACGTAGCCAACCTGAAATACCCGATGCCGCTGGACGCGCACGAAAAAGACGAAGTGTTTGTGGGCCGTCTTCGCCGCGACGAAAGCCAGCCCAATACGCTGAATTGCTGGATAGTATCAGACAACCTGCGCAAAGGAGCCGCCACTAATGCCGTGCAGATTGCAGAGTATTTGGTTGCAAAGCATTTGATTGGCGAACCACAAACGGTTTAATAAAACGTTTTAATTTATACGAGCCTCATGATGAAAATTGTGAGGCTTTATTTATAAATTATATTGTTTAAATTTGAATATGAATGAAATCTTTTTCTTAGTTGAGGATGCTTTGGAAGGAGGATATACCGCCAGGGCCATTGGCGAAAGTATATTTACCGAAGGTAATACTTTGGATGAGCTTAAAACTAATATCCGGGAAGCTGTGCAATGTCATTTTGATGAGCCGAATATTCCCAAAGTCATTCGCCTGCATTTCGTAAAGGAAGAGATAATCACTGTGTAAGCACAGGTTTTTGTTATGTCGCCCAAAACTCCCCGTAATGTTTCTGGTTCCGATCTGGTTAAATTGTTGAGCAAATATGGTTATGAAGTCGTTAGGCAAAAAGGAAGCCATATTCGTTTATCGAGATTTACTAAGGAGTCGACTCATAACTTAACAATCCCTAATCACAATCCTTTAAAGTTGGGTACGCTCAATGCCATATTAAGTGATGCATCGGACCAACTCAAAATAAATAAGGAGGAATTGATCAATAAACTATAGTGAGTTTCGGTCTTTGTTTGAAATAACAGCCCCATCCGTGAAAAGGAAAGTGGCTTAATTATATGATCATTCGTTTTTTATTCCAGCTTTCAGCTTTGCAATCTCCGCCCTCAGTTCAAGTATATAATCCTTTTGAGCCGCAAAGGCATCTTCTATCTCCGGGATCGTGAACCGCTGCACGATATGCTGCGAGCAGTTCCAGTCGTAGGCCTCTATCTTTACTTCTATTATTCTTTCAGGTTTAGCCGGGTAATTGCCAATTGAAAGAAATTCCTCCAATGCAGGTGCTGCGCCTAATTCAATAATAGTGGCGCGGCCCAGGATCTTGAGCCTTGCCTTTCGGGCATAGTCCATGATAAATAAAGCGACCTTGTCGTTGGTGGCAAAGTTGCCGGCCGATATATATTGCTTGTTGCCGCGGAAATCAAGAAAAGCAAGTGTAGTATCATTAATAACCTTCAGAAACCCCGGCGGCCCGCCACGATACTGGATATACGGGTAACCATCTTTTCCGTTGGTCGACATATAGAACCCGTCGCGCTCGTTAATAAAGCCGATCTCCTGTTCGGATAAGCCATCAAAATAAGTACTTTGCTCAAGCCTGGCATAGCTGCTGCGGCTGCCGTACCTTTCCTGTAGTTTTTTGGTTTCGTCGCCAAAAGCCATTGAGGCATAGTTCGTTCCCATTTTATCGTTGGGGGATTGGTCAACTCAAAAGTACCGCAATTATTGCTGGACTTTCGTAACGCCAGGGTAAAACAACTTAATCAACCAATCATCCGTCAATTTAATCAACTTCCCCATTATTCAACTCAATCCACTAACTTAGCCGCATGATCTCCTTCGCTCACCGCGTATTTATGGAAGTAGCTGCCAATTTGAGCTTCTCGAAGGCGGCCCAGGTGCTGTTTGTAACGCAGCCGGCCATCAGCAAGCATGTTAAGGCTTTGGAGGATCAGTATAAAGTACCCCTGTTCGAGCGTAAGGGTAACAGCATCCTGCTGACCGAGGCTGGTAAAAAATTGAACGAATACCTGCAGCAGGCCAATGAGATAGAACGTAAGATAGAATACGACCTGTCGATATTGAGCAACATGTCGCAGGCGGCTGGGCATTTGCGGCTGGGGGCCAGTACTACCATTGCCCTGTATATTCTGCCTCCTATCCTGTCGGGTTTTCAGCGCGAATATGCCAACGTGCATGTGCAGCTGGTGAACCGCAATTCGGAATATATCCTGAGCGCCCTGCTTAATCACGAGGTAGATATCGGCATTATCGAGGTAGATAATAAACTGACCACCGTTTCCTATAAACCCTTTATGAGCGATGAGGTGATCCCGGTTTGTTCGGCTAAAAGTCCGCTGGCGGGTAAATCGCTTACCCTGAAACAGCTTTTGAAAACACCGGTCGCCCTGCGCGAGCGCGGCTCGGGTACGCTGAACGCTTTGCTCAAATCGCTCGCCGGTCATCATATTAAACCATCTGATCTGAACGTGAAGATCCGTTTAGGCGGAACTGAGGCTTTAAAAAACTTCCTGCTGGCCGACCAGTGCCTGGGCTTCATGCCCCGGCCATCTATTACCAGGCAGTTAGCCGAAGGCGATTTGGTGGAAGTGCCTATCGACGATTTAAAAATTACCCGCGACTTTTACTTCATCCGCCGCAAAGGAACCGAAGACTTCGGGCTTACCAGCAATTTTATTAATTACGCCCTGCAATACGTGTAGCCCACTAACCCTCTTTGCGCCGCAGGCGGAGAGAGGGTCGACAAGCGCAGCGTCGTCGGGGTGAGTAAAATAACCGCCCTGTAATACCTATAAACCACGTTTTTCTGAAAAAAAATCAAAACCAACCCAATTGCCAGGTGTAGTTTATATAAAGGAATTCACCTTTTAGTTAAACACACTTATTATGGCAAGTTTGAGTAATCGTAAAGTAGCAATACTGACAGAAGAAGGATTTGAGCAGGTGGAACTCACCAGCCCTAAGCAAGCATTGGAAGCCGCGGGCGCTAAAGTGGACGTGGTATCGCCGCGAAGCGGAAAAATTAAAGCATGGAACCATACCGACTGGGGTATCGAAATAAATGTAGATAAGGAATTGAGCAGCGTTAGCCCTGATGATTACGACGCGCTGGTATTGCCAGGCGGCGTGATGAACCCGGATAAATTAAGACAAAACAGGGATGCTGTGGCGTTTGCATTTACTTTTCTAAAAGATGGTAAACCAGTAGCGGCAATATGCCATGGGCCGCAGTTGTTGATAGAGACCGGGCTTATAAGTGGCCGCCGGATGACATCGTACCCGTCGCTGCAAACCGACCTGCGAAATGCAGGAGCCAACTGGGTAAATGAGGAAGTAGTGGTTGATAATGGCTTGGTTACCAGCCGTACACCTAAAGACCTGGACGCATTCAACAAAAAAGCCATTGAGGAAATTGGTGAGGGTGCTCATCATCACGCCTAAATCCAATAACTGGTTCACAATACTGTGAGGGGAAGTGTCCGCCATTTTTGGCGGACGCTTTTTTTATATGGCTACTTCTTTTGCTGCGATCAACCCCTGGTCGATGGTAGTATCGGGCAGGTCATGGCCATGCTTTCTTTTTCTCCGTACTTTGGTTAACACGCCCTCCAGCAGCGGCAGTGTATTATTCAGGTTTTTAGTTTTGATCAGGAAGTTCCAGATCGGTTCGAATTTCTTCCAGCCGCCGGCATAGCAAAAGTGCTTAAGTTTATGGGTCAGGGTATCGTGATTCATGCTTGCTTCGAAGATATTGCTCCATTTATAAAATTCCTTATAAGCCCACCAATAACCCGCCTCCAATTCTTCGGCGGTCATGTTTTGTGTTTTATAAACGACCGTCCGGGTGTCATACTTATCCCAGTTGCGGGTAACTATACGGTCCTCTTCTTCCATCTGCCTGAATAATTCTGTACCCGGGTAAGGCGTAAGCACATGATAGGTTGAGGTAGTAATCGAGTTTTTCACACCCCAGTCTACCGTTCGTTTGAAAACATCCTTATCATCGTCATCCAGCCCGAAAACGAAGCTGCCGTTGATCATAATGCCCAGCGAGTGCAGGCGGTTAACTGCACGGGTATAGTCCTTTTCAAGATTTTGCTTTTTATTACTTTGCTTCAGGTTTTGCGGCGAGAAGGTTTCGAACCCAACAAACAGGCTGCGCAAGCCTGCTTCGGCTGCCTTTTCTACCAGGTTTCCCCGCAATATCGAATCGACCGTGGCTGCACCCTGGAATAAGCGCCCCATGCCTTTCATCCCTTCAAACAAAGCTTCGCCAAAACGTACGTTGCCCAGCAGGTGATCATCCAGAAAATATAAGTGCCTGCCTGGCAGTCGGTCTATCTCGGCTAAAGCATCATCAACCTCCTGCGTGTAAAAAGTTCGTCCGCCTTCAAAAAAAGCGTCCTTATAACAAAAACTGCAATGATGCGGGCAGCCACGGGTAACCACGATGGAATTGGGCACCAGGTACAAATGCCGCTTGATCAGATCGCGCCGGATGGGTGGCACACCTACCAGCGTCCTTATGCCCGAACGATAGATTTTTTGCGGTCTTCCATTTTTAAAGTCTTGCAGGAATTTAGGAAAAGTATCCTCGCCCGGACCTAAGAATAGTGTATCGGCATGAGGGGCCGCCTCCAGGGGTAACGAAGTGACATGCAAGCCACCCAGAATAACATAAGCGCCCTTTGCACGGTAATGATCGGCTAAAGCATAAGCACGATAAGCATTGGTAATATAAACCTGGATGATCACCAGGTCGGGCTCATCATCAGTATTCAGGTTTTCCACATGCTGGTCCTGCAGGTCTATCTCGTCATCAGGCGACAGGTAACCGGCCAGTGTTGCCAACCCCAAGGGTGGGAACAGCGAATATTTTATCGGGCGCCAGAAGGGATTCTCAGCTTCGGTAAGCGCGGGCAGGATCATTTTTACTTTCATGCTATTATTAATTAAAAGTACTTTGAATAACAAAGTAAATAAACATCAAAATGGAAAGCAAGAAAAATGTGTTAAAAAAAGTTAAAGCAGTTTATTTAATTCGACAGGACCATCTTTGCCAAAGCCTCGATGAATTTCGGCGAATCGTTCAGGCTTTCAACCAATTGAACGGTTTCGCCGCCAAGTGCTTTAAATTCGTCGCCGTATTCAACAGGCACTTCGTAAACAGTTTCAAGGCAATCGGCTACAAAGGCAGGGCAAAATACCAGCAGGCGTTTTTTACCTTCTTTAGCCAATTTCGCAACTATCTCGCTGGTATAAGGCTGCACCCAGGGATCGCTGCCCAGCCGCGACTGGAAACAGATGGTATATTTTTCTTTGGGAATATTGAGTTTTTCGGCCAATAGTCTGGCAGTATGGTGCGATTGTGCCGAATAGCAATACCGGTTAGCATCTGTCAATGTTTGACAGCAATCAGCCGATTTAAGGCAATGGTTATGTGTGTGATCCGATTTGATCAGCTGCCGTTGTGGTAAACCGTGGAAGCTGAACAGGATATGATCGTAAGTTTCCGGCTTGTGTTTGCGGGCATTATCAGCAAAGGTTTCGATCATCAGTTCATCATCATGAAAGGAATTAATGAACCTGATCGTCGGCTTGGTTGGCCATTGCTTTACCAGTTCCATTACCTTATCATACACCGACCCGGTACTTGCCGATGCATATTGCGGGAATAAAGGGATAACTACAATATCATAGATCAGGGCGTCCTTAAGCCTTTGTAATGCCGCGTCGATAGAAGGGCTTTGATACCGCATACCCAGCTCCACCTGGTATTCATCGCCGAGGCGCTCCTGCAATAATTTATGTTGTAATTTGCTGTAATGCAATAAAGGCGAGCCCGTTTTCTCATCCCATATTGCCTGGTATAATTTAGCAGATTTTGGTCCGCGTGTAGGTACGATGATGCCTTTCACCAGCAAAGTACGGGATATAGGGTTTATATCGATCACCAGTGGATCCATCAAAAATTCACGAAGGTATTTGCGGACATCCGCCGTCGACGGACTATCTGGCGTACCCAGGTTGATCAGTAAAACTCCTTTTTTGCTCATATTAACGGGCGCAAAAATAACAAAAATTACCCCCTAACTATCTGAAGGAGGAACATATTACAAAAATATTATGATCAGGAATTCATACTCTCCCCTTTAGGGGGCCGGGGGGGCTAAAATTTTTCCAGTTCAGCTTTCACCTGTTCCATCAGCCACATAGGGGTTGAGGTGGCGCCGGCTATACCGACTTTATCTCCGGGAGCGAACATGGAAAGCTCCAGTTCTTCGGGCGATGAAATGAAATAGGTTTCAGGATTATGCTTGCGGCAAACTTCGAAAAGCACCTTGCCGTTTGATGATTTCCGGCCCGAAACAAAGATGATCTTATCAAACTTAGCTACAAAAGCGGGCAGGTCCTTATCGCGGTTGGATACCTGGCGGCAAATGGTATCATTGGCCTTTACTTCGTACCCACGGGATATCAGCTCCTCTTTTATCTTGTAAAACTTTTCTGTGCTTTTGGTGGTCTGGCTGTACAGGGTGAATTTATCCGGCAGATCGACATTATCCAGCTCCTCCATATCCGTAAAAACAAGCGCCTCGTTATTGGTTTGGCCCTGCAGGCCGATCACCTCAGCATGACCGGGTTTCCCAAAAATTAGTATCTTTTCGTTGCTGTCGTAGGAGGTTTTTATCCTGTTCTGTAGCTTCAAAACCACCGGGCAGGACGCATCGATGAGCATAATATTGTTCTCAAGCGCCAG
Source organism: Mucilaginibacter ginsenosidivorans (assembly GCF_007971025.1). Classification (NCBI taxonomy): domain Bacteria; kingdom Pseudomonadati; phylum Bacteroidota; class Sphingobacteriia; order Sphingobacteriales; family Sphingobacteriaceae; genus Mucilaginibacter; species Mucilaginibacter ginsenosidivorans. The sequence goes on from NZ_CP042436.1 coordinate 1,980,370, forward strand.
TTTATAGGTTTCCGGGGCTTCGCCATGTGCGCGGATCAATACCTTTTCGTTATGAAGATCTTTTAACTGTTCGTGGCCGATGATACGCAGGCCCTTTGCTTTCAGTCTTTCTACTTCTTCGTCGTTGTGGACTATATCGCCCAGGCAATACAGGTAGCCGTCTTCGGCCAGTATCTCCTCGGCCATGTCGATGGCATACACTACGCCAAAGCAAAAGCCCGAGTCCCCGTCAATTGTCACCTGTAAATTGTAGCCACCCATTTCGATGCAAAGTTACTGTTTTTTGATTACACTGGTCAAAATATGATTTTAGCGATTTAGGTAAATTGGTCTTGAAATAAAACCTGAAAGGAGGCTCCTCCGGAGCCGCCACGATCTGTTAATTTAGCTATAAACAGGTGACCCCGCTGGAGTCATCGGCCTAAGTTAGAGCGAGTTCCGTAGGAACTGCCTGTTTATAGCCTAAAAATAGTTTGTTATGGCTCCGGCGGGAGCCTCCTGATCTTAAATGGACTTCCATTTTGCACCGATCTTATTAAATACACTATCACTTTATATATTCCTTCCTTTCCAAGTAGTCGTTTTGGTTAGGTATCGCTGTATGGCCAAAAAAGCTATAATCAGCAAATTGAATATTTGTATAGGATGAAGCAATACATTCCGGGCCGCGCTTTGCCCCGCCAGCAAAGAGATCATTACACGCGGCAGCAGGATAAGACCCAGCATCATGGTGATGAGGTTAAGGTTTAGCGTGGTGATAACGATCATTGGTCCACCGATGAGCAGCAGCAGGAAGATCAAAAAGCTAAAAATGTTAAAATTGAAGGCGGCCAGGGCGTTCTTGCCAAAGCCATTGACAGCCCCTGAATAGCTTTTGTACATGCGGCAGCTGATCATGCCGTTGGCCAGCAGGCTTTCGCTGTTAAACCTGGCCGACTTCACCTGCCTCATGATCTCGGCATCCTCCACTATTTTATCCTTCGTCAGGCTGTGCCATTGTTTTTGCCGGTAAATATCAGCGTTAAATAACATAAACTGTCCGCTTGCCGCGGCCACGACCGAATTGCGGCTTAGGTAAATGAGCCTCAGCGGCAATAAATTCAGCAATATATAGTGCATTAAAGGTACTGTAACCTTTTCGGCAAAAGTTTCCATCTGCTGGTTGGCGAAAAGACTAAGCAGTCCCAGGTTGCGAAAATACATGCGGTGCACCGCGCTATTGATCAGGCTGTTACGCACCTGCACATCAGCATCAAGAAACAGGAAAAAGTCGCCCTTTGCTTGCTGTGCCAGTTGATGACAGGCATAGTTTTTTCCGAGCCACTGGCCGGTCAGCTCTTTTCCCCTAATAATACGGAAGGCATGATGCTTCGACGCAAACCCGGCACACAATTCGTACGTGCTGTCAGACGAGTCATCATCTAACACGATTACCTCATAATTCGGGTAATCCTGGCTTAAAATAGAGTCGAGCAGGTTGAGGATATTTTTCTCCTCGTTTCGGGCAGGTATCAGTATCGACACCAGGTCAGTATAAGGCTTATTTACGCGGCGTAGTTTGGGGTCGGAGACGAAGTTAAAAACCGTTACGACGAAGCGCAGTATAATAAAAACGAACGTAACGTAAATAACGGTGATCACTTTAAATAACTATTTCGGGTTTCGTTTTTACATATCTACTTAATGCTCCATATTTACCTGGGCCGCCAACGCTTGCTGATGACAGATATTTATATTTTTTACCAATTCATCAAAAGGTACCTGGCCGGCTACGCCGCAATCAAATAAATGAATATAAGCCGACGGCTTGAGGCTTTCAAAATAATCGATCAGCACGCAGGAATAAACCACCTGGCAGGGGCCTTTGATATTTTTGATCAGCTTATCTATGCCGCGTTCGATGGTTACTTCGATGGCATGGTTCGAGATCAGTTCGCCCTGCGGGAAAACGACCACCAGGTTTTGCGGATCATTAAGCAACCCGGCAGCATATTGCAGCGATTCGATCATTTCGCGTGAGCCCTTCTCAATGGAAAACCCGCCGAAATAGTTGAAGAGCCATCGCTTTTCAAGGTGATCGTGCTGCATCATAATGTACAGCTTACGCTTAAGGTGCCAGTAAGCCAGGTAATTGCCAAAAAAGCCGTCCCACCAGCTAAAATGATTGCAAAGCAAAAGAATAGAGTGACCGGGTTTTGGCTCAAACGGCATTACCACAACCTGGTTAAACGCCTTGCGCATACGGTAACGCATATATTTTGCGAACCAGTTGCTCATCCAGGTAACTCTGCGGGCGGGTATCATTGCGGTAAATTTAGTAAATACTCGTCCAAAGCCTGCACTACCAACCAATGCCCAAGCTGCACCTCATGCACCTGCGGATCATCCAGTTTCGCGATAAAAGGTTTTGCGGCTGATATCGGGAACAGTTTATCGTCCCTGCCAAAGATCAATGTGCATTTGATATGGTGCTGGTTGATGAGCGCGGCTATCCTGTTTGTATCCGGTTTTAGCTGCCTGATGATGTTCAGGGTATAATAAACGTCCTGTCTTTTTTTTTCGGTATCTATCTCGTTATAGGCGATGGTGTACAGGCTATCGTCAATAAACCTTACCCTTTTCAAATTTTTCAATAACGATGGCGCCAGCCATTTGCTTTTTGTCGCCCGGCGAAAAAAGAATTTGCCCATCGGCTTGTGCATCAAAAACTCGAACCCTTTGTAAACTGATAAACCATCCGGCGCCATCAGGATGATCTCTTCGATCAAATCAGGGTATTCTTCCAGCAATATCAACGCTAAATTCGCGCCGATGGAATAGGCCATCAACGATACCCTTTGCCGTCCATAAATTTTGAACCATTCCTCCAGGTAAGCTTTCACCATTTCGCGGGGCATGCCTTCCAATATTTCCTTTTCTGTCCAGGTGCTTTCCAGTTCGCTTTCGCCATGGAAAAAATGGTCGATACCGTAAACGTGATATTTTGTCAGGATGGATTTTTTAAGCACATGGAACTGCTTCCCCGTCATGCCATAACCATGAAAGGCCAGCATCGGTTTATCGCCGCTGCCGTATTCGTGGTAATGCACTTTGCCAAGACCGGGAATTGTGAGGAAGCCCATAACGGGCAATATTAAGGAATTTTATTAATCCCGTAGAGACGCATCATCATGCGTCTCTACTTTAAATAACAGATATTTCCGGCAACCATTGTATTTTTAACGGACATTTCAATGCCGTTTTATGAAACTATTGCTGATATCCGCGTTTATCTTGATCATTGGCTCTGCCAGGCCGCCGGCCGGTTTGCAGGGCACTTATGGTGTGCAAAGCAGGAATGATAAAGCCCCATACTCTTTGCTCCAAATCCACTATTCGGCTAAAGGTATTATCTTATTTTATTTTGAACGCGCACAGGGTGCACCGGGCTATAATTCAGGCGCGATTTATGGGCAGCTGACTTTGAACAAGAAAACCGGGAACTACGAATACTTGCCTGTTGAAGAAGGCGACTGCAAGCTGGAATTCATTCATGCCGGGAACAAGATAATAATAAGGACCTTATCAGGTGATTGCGGCTTTGGCGGCGGGGTAATCGCCGACGGCACCTATCCGTTAATGGATACCAAAAATCCGGTGTTTTGTATTACCCGCACGGGTAAGAAGGTGTATTTTGAAAAAACACCGCCGGGTAAATTCAGGGAGGATTAAATGTAGAGACGCATAACTATGCATCTCTACAGGATTAATAATTATCAAGATATTCCAAAATCATCCCCGTCGCCCCCGTATTCTCTTTCACATAATCCTTTATCTTTTGACTGATGCTTTTGAGCCGATCATCGTTTGTTAAATAAGAGAAAGTGTTTTTCAATTCAGCAGCATTATTGATACTAACAGCTAATTCCAACGACACCAGGTCGCGTGCCTCCTTAAACTTTTTATAATTTGGGCCAAAAATAGCCGGCAGCCCAAATGCGGCAGCCTCTAAAATGTTATGTATCCCTACCCCGAACCCACCGCCGATGTAGGCAACCTGGCCGTATTGGTACAGGGAGGATAGCATGCCAATGTTGTCGATGACGATGATCTTGAGATCTGAGATCTGAGATTTGAGATTTGAGACATCTGAATAGCGCATGGCTGAATTTGAAGGCAGTAAACTGATGAGTTTACTTATTTTATCTTCTTTGATCTCATGCGGGGCGATGACGAATTTCCAGTCGGGGTGGGTTTTGATGAGTTGTACCAACAGTTCTTCATCTTCCGGCCAGGTGCTGCCGGCGATGAACACCTTGCTGCCTTTTGTAAATTCTTCGATCAGCGGGAAAGGCTTCGGTGCCTGCGCGTTGGCCCATACCCTGTCGAAACGAGTATCGCCGCTTACGGATACATTGGTGATATGGATATTTTGAAGCAGGTTTTTCGAGTTTTCATCCTGCACAAAAAAATGGGTCACAAAACCCAGCATTCGGCGGTACAGGTCGCCGTACCATTTAAAGAATACCTGGTTTGGCCTAAAAATGCCCGAAATGACAAACAAAGGAACATTTTTTTGGTTTAACTCGTAAAAATAGTGGTACCAATACTCGTATTTGGTAAAAACGGCTATTGTGGGTTGAATGGCATCGATAAAATGCCGTGCATTGGCAGCTGTATCCAGCGGAAGGTAATACACGGCATCAGCAAGTGGTGTATTTTTTCGGATCTCGTAACCCGATGGTGAAAAAAAGGTAATCACTATCGCGGTACCGGAGTGTGCCGACCGGAAGCCGGCCAGTACGGGAAGGCCCTGTTCAAACTCGCCAAGCGAGGCAAAATGGAACCAGGCGCTCTTGTCAAATTTTTGGTATTGAATATTGCTTCTGCCTTTTAGCCAGAGCTTTGCCTTATTGTTAAAAAACGAGGCAATGTATATTAAGAACACATAAATTCTTAATCCTAAGTTATAAAGCAGCAGCATTATATTTTATTAATTGTTACCTTAGACGCGCATAAAAGTAAGAACATAAAAACATAAATACATATGAAAATAGCTGTAGTAGGTACAGGGTACGTGGGTTTGGTAACCGGTACCTGTCTGGCCGAAACGGGCAACCAGGTAACCTGCGTTGATATCAATGAGAAAAAAGTAGAAATGATGAAAAACGGCAAGGTTCCGATCTACGAACCGGGCCTCGAATTACTCTTCAACCGTAATATAAACCAGGGCAGGCTTCATTTTACGTCGAACCTGGCTGAAGCAATAGAAGAAGCAAAGATCATATTCATGGCACTGCCAACCCCTCCGGGCGGCGATGGCGCTGCCGACCTTAGCTATGTACTTGGTGCCGCAAAAGATATTGCAAAGCTGATGAAAGAATATAAGGTGATCGTAACCAAATCGACCGTGCCGGTGGGTACCGCCGATAAGGTGACCGCCATTATGAAGGAAAATACAAACCAGGAGTTCGCTGTGGTATCAAACCCCGAGTTCCTGCGCGAAGGCGTTGCAGTAGACGATTTTATGAAGCCCGACCGAGTGGTTATCGGTACTACCGACGAGCGCGCACGCAAATTGCTGGGCGAACTTTATGGGCCATACGTACGCCAGGGCAACCCCATTGTATTTATGGACGAGCGTTCATCCGAATTGACTAAGTATGCAGCCAACTCTTTCCTGGCTACCAAAATATCCTTCATGAATGAAATTGCTAACCTGTGCGAACTGGTAGGCGCCGATGTGGATATGGTACGCCGCGGCATAGGGTCGGACGACCGTATTGGCAAGCGTTTCCTGTTCGCAGGTATCGGTTATGGCGGCAGCTGTTTTCCTAAGGATGTACAGGCCCTGGCCAAATCGTCCGAAGAGAACAAGTACGACTTTAAGATCCTGAACGCTGTGATGGACGTTAACGAGATACAGAAAAAAGTGCTGGTTGAAAAGGTAAAGAAATATTTCAAAGGCGACATCAAAGGCAAGAGATTTGCCATGTGGGGCCTGGCTTTTAAACCGGAGACCGATGACATCCGCGAAGCGCCTGCCTTATATATCATTGACGAATTACTGGCAGCCGGGGCACAGATAAGCGCCTTTGACCCCGAGGCAGCGAACAATGTAAAAGCGCTGGTTGGCGATAAGATCACTTATGCAAAAGATCAGTACGATGCTTTGAAGGATGCTGATGCGCTGCTGATAGTAACTGAATGGTCGCTGTTCCGCACACCGGACTTTACGCAGGTTGAAGAGTTGTTGAAAAACAAGGTTATTTTTGACGGCCGTAACCTGTACGATCTGCAAAAAATGATCGATTGTGGCTTCTATTATAATAGTATAGGCAGAAAAGTAATCGCATAACATGGCAAACCGCAAACGCGTTTTAATAACCGGGGCAGCCGGTTTCCTGGGCTCACACCTGTGCGACAGGTTTATTAAAGAAGATTTTCATGTTATCGGCATGGATAACCTGATCACCGGCGACCTGCGCAATATCGAGCACCTGTTCAAGCTGGAAAACTTTGAATTTTATAATCATGATGTTTCCAAATTTGTCCATGTACCGGGTGAATTGCATTATGTATTGCATTTTGCATCGCCCGCAAGCCCGATAGATTACCTGAAAATACCGATCCAGACCCTGAAAGTGGGTTCCTTAGGAACACATAACCTGTTGGGCTTATCCAAAGCCAAAGGCGCAAGAATGCTTATCGCTTCCACATCGGAAGTTTATGGCGACCCGAACGTGAACCCGCAGCCCGAAGAATATTGGGGCAATGTGAACCCAATCGGTCCACGAGGTGTTTACGATGAAGCCAAGCGTTTCCAGGAAGCCATTACCATGGCTTACCATACTTTCCACAAATTAGAGACCCGTATTGTACGTATATTTAACACTTACGGTCCGCGCATGCGCCTGAACGACGGCCGTGTATTGCCGGCATTCATCGGCCAGGCCTTACGGGGCGAATCGCTTACCATGTTTGGCGATGGTTCACAAACCCGCTCATTCTGCTATGTGGATGATTTGGTGGAAGGCATCTATCGCCTCCTTTTCAGCGACTATGCTTTGCCTGTAAATATTGGCAACCCCGACGAGATCACTATCCGCGAGTTTGGCGAAGAGATCATCAAACTGACCGGCACCGATCAGAAGTTGATCAGCCTGCCGTTGCCGACAGACGACCCGAAACAGCGCCGGCCTGATATTACCAAGGCGAAAGCTTTATTAGGCTGGGAGCCGAAAGTTTCGCGTAGCGAAGGATTAAAGATCACTTACGAATATTTCAAATCGCTGCCTGAAAAAGAAATTCAGCATAAGGATTTCACTTACTACAACAAATAATAATGTCTAAAATATTAGTTACCGGCGGATTAGGATATATAGGTTCGCATACCGTTGTCGAACTGATCAACGCGGGCTATGAACCCGTCATCGTAGATGACTTGTCCAATTCGCATCCAAAAATTTTGGAGCAGATAACAAAGATCACGGGCAAAAAACCGGTTTTTCACCAACTTGACCTTTGTGACGATGCATCGGTAAAGAACCTGGCAACCGCTGAACCCCGCATTTCAGGTATTATCCATTTCGCTGCTTCAAAAGCTGTCGGCGAATCGGTGCAACAGCCTCTGAAATACTATCGCAACAATATATATTCCTTAGTAAACCTGTTGAATGTATATTATGGCAAGCCGTTGAATTTTGTGTTCTCGTCAAGCTGTACCGTTTACGGCCAGCCTGATGAACTGCCGGTAACCGAATCGGCGCCGGTTAAACCTGCCGAATCGCCTTATGGCAACACCAAGCAGATAGCCGAAGAGATATTAAAAGATACCATTGCTTCCGGCGCAAATTATAAAGTGATAGCATTAAGATACTTTAACCCGGTAGGCGCGCACGAGTCTGCACTGATAGGCGAACTGCCTATCGGTGTGCCACAAAACCTGGTGCCGTTCATTACACAAACTGCCATAGGCAAGCGCGAAAAGATTACCGTTTTCGGTGATGACTATAATACTCCCGATGGTAGTTGCGTTCGCGATTACATCCACGTGGTAGACCTGGCGAAGGCACATGTAGCCGCGTTGAAGCTTATGGAGAAAGAAAGCTTTAAGGGTTATGATGTGTTTAATCTTGGTACCGGCGTTGGCAATTCAGTACTGGAGGTTATCGCAGCATTTGAGCGCAGCACGGGTGTTAAACTGAATTATACCATCGGGCCGCGCCGCAGCGGCGACGTGGAGCAGGTTTGGGGCGATGTTACTAAAGCCAAAGATCAGCTTCACTGGCAAACGATGCTTGACATCGACACCATGATGAAGTCGGCATGGGCGTGGGAAAAGTATTTATCCCAAAATCCTTTGTAACTTTGCATCATGCAAAAGATCATCGTTACAGGCGGCGCCGGATTTATCGGTTCGCATGTAGTGCGCCGGTTCGTTAAAAATTACCCTCAATATCAAATTATCAATCTTGATAAATTGACCTATGCCGGCAACCTGGCCAATCTGAAAGATATTGAACACGAACCTAATTACCGTTTTGTAAAAGGCGATATTGTCGACTCAGCTTTTATCATCGATCTTTTTGAGAAAGAAAACCCTGATGCGGTGATCCACCTGGCAGCCGAATCGCATGTCGACCGCTCTATCACCAACCCGCTTGAATTTGTGATGACCAACGTGGTTGGTACTGTAACCCTGCTGAATGTTGCACGCAATCATTGGAAAGGTAAATACGATAAGACCCGTTTTTATCATGTATCGACGGACGAGGTTTATGGCAGCCTGGGAGAAGGCGGCATGTTTACCGAAACCACCAATTACGATCCTCATTCCCCTTATTCAGCATCTAAAGCAAGTTCGGATCATTTTGTAAGGGCCTATCACGATACTTACGGACTGGATACGGTGATATCCAATTGTTCCAACAATTACGGTTCTTACCATTTCCCGGAAAAGCTGATACCGCTGGCTATTAATAATATCAAACAAAGCAAACCCGTACCTGTATATGGAAAGGGTGAAAATATACGCGACTGGTTGTGGGTGGAGGACCATGCCCGGGCCATCGACCTGATATTTCACCGGGCGAAGGCTGGGTCGACCTATAATATAGGCGGGCATAATGAATGGAAGAATATTGACCTTATCCGCTTGCTTTGCAGTATATTGGACCGTAAACTGGGCAGGGCAGAAGGCGAGTCGGCAAAGCTTATTACTTTTGTAACAGACCGTGCCGGGCACGATCTAAGGTATGCAATAGACGCAACTAAATTAAAAAATGAACTGGGCTGGATGCCGTCGATCACCTTTGAAGAGGGGCTTGAAAAAACAGTGGATTGGTACCTGGCCAACGAGGATTGGCTAAACGACGTGACGTCGGGGCACTACCAGCAATATTATAACGAACAATACGCTAACAGATAACGATGTTTAATTTCTTCCGTAAGAAGGAAAGTCCGATAAATACCCCTGACTATAGTACTATTGCCGTGGATATGCATTCGCATGTATTGCCCGGTATTGATGATGGCGCTCAAAATCCGCAGGAGTCGGTGTTCCTTATCCGCCGGATGATGGATCTTGGGATCAAAAAAATAATTGCGACGCCCCATATCATGGCCGATTATTATCGCAATACGGCCGAAAGCATTAATGGCGCCCTTGAACTATTGAAGGCCGAATTGGTAAAGGAAAAGATCGACATAACAGTAGAAGCAGCCGCCGAGCACTATTTTGATGAGACGTTCGAAAAAAGGATCGATGATGGTAAGCTTATGATAATGGGTGGTAAGTATGTGCTGTTTGAATTATCGTTTGTTGCGCAGGCGCCAAACCTGTTGCAGGCAATTCAAAAAATGACCAACCTTGGTTTACAACCGATACTCGCTCACCCCGAGCGTTACCTGTATATGGATATTGACCAGCTTAAGGGCCTGCGCGACTGGGGTTGTTATCTTCAGTTAAACACCATATCGCTGACCGGGTACTATGGCAGGGAATCCAAAAGAATGGCCGAGGACCTGGTGGACGAGCAACTGGTAGATTTTATATCAAGCGATATGCATCATCCCAAACATGCCGAAGCATTAAAAAATGCTTTAAAAACAGCCCACCTTCAGAAACTGCTTTCAGAAGAATACCCGCTAAAAAATATTATGCTTTTATAAGTTGGATCGAGAACAAGGATTAAATTTAAGACCCTTATCTTGATTCCTGGCTCTTATTTCTTATTTCCTGGCTCCAGCAAAACTATTCGTACCTCAACGCTTCGACCGGATCCAGACGTGAAGCTTTCTGAGCGGGGTAGAACCCGGAAAGAAGGCCGATAAGTGTACAAACAATTATCGCGATAAGCAACCAAAGCCACGGTATGGTAAACGCTCCGCTGATACTGACCGCGATAAGGTTCCCAATGGCTATGCCAAGTATAATGCCGAGTATACCCCCGATGAGGCAGATCACGATGGCTTCTATCAAAAATTGTTTTCGTATGATGGACGGTGTTGCGCCAATGGCTTTACGCAAGCCTATCTCGCGGGTGCGTTCGGTTACCGATACCATCATGATATTCATCAGGCCTATGGATGCACCCAGCAGCGTGATGATACTGATGGTAATGCCCCCTATGGTCATGCCGGCCAAGTTTTGCGTGGCTTCGGCCTGGATCGATTCACTGCTTGATATTTCGAAATTATCCGGATTAACAACAGCTAAACCGCGCACATTGCGAAAGGTTGAAATGGCCTCGCCTTTGGTAGCATCAAAGCTGGCGGATGCAAGTGCGTCTACAGTTATCGACAACGAAGGATTGGAAACCGTATCTACCTGTTTGGCCTTTAAAACGGGTATAACGCAAAATTTATCACCCGGGCCAAAGCCGGAACTGCCCTTCGATGCTACTATACCCACAATGCGAAACCTGTTCTTGCCAACAAAAATATACTTGTTTATAGGATCCTCGTTTTTAAACAGGCGCTTTTTGATCTCATTACCGATGATGACAACCCCCTCTCCGTGTTCGAGCTCTGCCGCTGAGAAATTTCGCCCGAAGGCCAATTTTTTACCCGATGTAACCAGGTAGTTCTCGTCCGACCCGGTAAAATAGATATTGGGGTTGGATTTTTGGTTGCCATATTTAACAACAGCGGTACCCGATAAAAACAGATTTACCGAGGTTACCGCAGGAGCGTTGAACGCTTTTTTAAAGCGGTCGGCCTGCGCGTATGTAATTGGCGGATAAACTTTACGATGCCCGGCATTGCCGAAATTAAGCCCGCTATTGGTGTTTTGTATGGTAAACGAATTGGCACCCAATTCGCCGAAAACATTGTTGGTATAATCCTTTATGCCCTGTATGGCTGTCAAAATGCCCACCAGCGCCATAATGCCAATAGCAATAATGAGCGATGTGAGCGATGCCCGAAGCCGGTTGCCTGAAATGGATTGCAGGGCAATAGAAATATTTTCTTTAAGCGTAGTTTTTACCGCCATACGGTATTGTCAGATTCGGTAGTATGACTATAGGGTAGGGTGGTTTGTTACAGGACTGGTTTAAAATATGGGAAAAGTTGCGAATAGGCTACTTTATATCATATTCCTTTTTTAAAAGTTCTATCAGTTTGGCGTTGTACGGAACACGCTCCTGTAAGTTTTGGATATAATTATTGCTCCATCCTCTTTCCAGTTGAATTTTATTGAAGAATTCCTGCAATTTGCTCTTGTCATTGGTTACCAGCGGATAGCCGCGGTTTTCATCACCTTTTTTTAAAGTGAAGATCAGCATTTCCGTCATAAAGTCAGTAGCATCACCTGTGAATTTATTGTAAGGCCCTTCAGCTGCGTATAGTCCCCGCATTTCCTGGTCATATTTGGCAATACTGTCAGCAATATGATGGCGCTTAATAAATTGCAGCCCTCCGGAATTTTTAAGCTGCGACATTGTAGCGTCGTTACTGATAAAAGCGGAATACCAACTGACGTGTGATGAATACCGGTACAGCAGCTTCCTGTTTTTGACGATCGTCATGTCGCTGTCGGCTAATGAAAGCAAACTGTCCAATCCTTTTACCTTCTTGCGGTTATCATCTATTGTGATAGCCAAATTGATCTTATCTTTTTCCAGGTCCCTTGCCAGGCTGGCGATGTACTCAGTTTCCTTTTCCTTTTTTGTGATGTTTTCGCGCAGGCTTTCAGCAAAAAAGCCCATCAGTACCGCCAAAAAGATCATTAAACCTTCCAGCAGGTATTCCATAAAATTTTTCTTTTCTACTTTGGGGTGGTGGTGTACTTCCATGATCGACAGGGGAGTTTAGCTGACACAATAAAACTAACCAAATTCCTGAAAACAAAAAAGCATCCGTCACCGGATGCCCTTTCGATTATATGGAAAAGTATTTTATACGGAGAATGATGAACCGCAGCCGCAGGTGCTGGAGGCGTTAGGATTGTTAAAAGTGAACCCGCGGGCGTTCAGGCCATCCTGGAAATCGATCTGCATGCCTACCAAATATAAACCATGCGCCTTGTGCATAAATACCCGGATGCCTTCTATCTCGTATTCCTGGTCGCCGTCTTTCTTCTGGTCGAAACCGAGCACATAGCTCATGCCCGAGCAGCCACCGCCTTCAACACCAACGCGCAGGCCGAATTCGTCATTCAGCTCCTGCTGGTCTTTTAGTTTTTTTAGTTCCTTTACAGCGCCTTCGGTAAAGCTTACCGGAGCGGCTTCAACAGCTATACTCATCTTATTTCAAAATTAACTATACAAATATAAGGTAAATTGCAGATTTTTGTTCCCTGTCAATTATTTATGACCCTCGCCTAACACTAAAAATATGCAGATCAATACTTTCTTGCTTGATATTGTAAAATTCACCTTAGCCGGTATCGGTACGGTTTATGTCGCCTTTTACCTGCTAAAACCCTACCTCGACCGTTCGGAAAAGCTGCAATTGATGGAACTGAAAAAGTCCACCACTGCACTTACTTTGCCGCTCCGCTTCCAGGCTTACGAACGCCTGATATTGTTTGTGGAGCGGGTAAACCCTGCTAATATGCTGATAAGGCTGCATGGTACACAATATTCTGCCCACGAGCTGCATAGCCTGGTGGTAAGCGAGATACGCGAGGAGTTTCAGCATAATGTTACCCAGCAAATATATGTGAGCGAGCGTTCGTGGAACGTGATCAAGCGTGTAAAGGACGACACCATGAGCGTGGTGACCAATGCTATCAAGGCCCTGCCCGAAAATGCTACCGGGCTCGACTTAAGTAAAACTGTACTCGCCCACATGGCGTCGCTCCAGGATAACCCTTATGATATTGCCACCGCTATGATCCGTACGGATATGGAAGAGCTGATGTAATGTTGGAGATAAATTGAACATCGAAATCAATGAAATTCACCACTACATCGGGTATCGAAATAAAGGAGGTTTATACCGAACCTTCGGGCATGAATGAATTGCCGGGCGAATTCCCGTTTACCCGGGGTATTCAAAAGGACATGTACCGTGGCAGGCCATGGACCATGCGGCAATATGCCGGCTTTTCGACGGCCGAAGAATCGAATAAGCGTTATCATTACCTGTTGAGCCAGGGCACCATGGGCCTTTCTGTCGCATTCGACCTGCCGACGCAGATCGGCTATGATTCGGATAACGCCATGGCCGAAGGCGAAGTGGGTAAAGTGGGAGTAGCTATCGACTCGCTGAAAGATATCGAAGTTTTGTTCGATGGTATTCAATTGAAGGACATCACCACATCGATGACCATCAATGCTACCGCACCTATATTATTAGCCATGTATATTGCCCTGGCCAAAAAACAGGGCGCCGATCTGAGACAGCTATCGGGTACCGTACAAAACGATATATTAAAGGAGTATGCCGCCCGGGGCACTTATATTTACCCGCCCGGCCCTTCGATGCGGCTGATAACGGATGTATTTGAATACTGCAGCAGGGAAGTGCCTAAGTGGAACACCATTTCCATATCGGGCTACCACATCCGCGAAGCTGGTTCGACAGCAGTACAGGAGCTGGCCTTTACACTGGCCAATGGTAAGGCTTACCTGCAGGCGGCTATGGAAAAAGGTTTAGACATTAATGTGTTTGCAAAAAGGCTGTCTTTCTTCTTCAACTGTCACAATAATTTCTTCGAGGAAATAGCCAAGTTCAGGGCTGCGCGCAGGATGTGGGCAAATATCACCAAACAATTGGGCGCAACCGACCCGGGTGCGCAAAAATTACGGTTCCATACCCAAACAGGCGGGTCGACCTTAACGGCCCAGCAGCCGATGAATAATATAGTGAGGGTAACCACCCAGGCGCTTGCGGCTGTGCTTGGCGGAACGCAATCCCTGCATACCAATGGCTATGACGAGGCCCTGTCGCTACCCACAGAAGCCGCAGCTAAGACCGCCCTGCGGACCCAACAGATCATTGCGTTTGAAAGCGGGGCAACGGACACGGTCGATCCGCTGGCAGGTTCTTATTTTATCGAATCGCTTACCGACGAATTGGAAAAAGCCGCATACCTATATATAGATAAGATAGACGCTATGGGCGGCGCGGTGAAGGCCATAGAGCAGGATTATATTCAGCAGGAAATTGCCCGCTCGGCTTATGAATATCAAAGCGAGATAGAGAATGGAGATCGTGTCATCGTCGGCGTAAATAAATTTACGGAGACCGAAAAGCCGGTCGGGAATGTATTCAGGGTGGATGACTCGATACGCATAACCCAAAGTGAAAAGCTAAAGGCACTGAAAGCGGGGCGAAATAATAAAGCCGTGGAGGAAGCGCTCGGTAAATTGAAAGACGCGGCCGGCGGAAAGGAGAACCTGGTGCCACATATATTGACAGCGGTAGAAGCTTATGCAACGCTTGGTGAAATAGCCGACACGCTGCGAAGCGTCTTCGGTGAGTACTGACATTTCATGACAGGTTTTACCTGACAGCGCATGACAATACGCTGACAAAAACTATCGCTAAAAAATTATCCGCCGCAACTACAGAAGTTTAGGTATTAAAGCCTGCTGACACGCAGGGTTATGGCTCAACAATTGTTGATAACCTAACGTAGAAGGAACGTATATAGGATGATAGGCAGGGTGAAAAGCGGGGAAAAAATAAAAAAGCTGTGTTTCCGAAGCGTGAGAGTAATTATACCGTGTGCGTGCAAAATATAAGATTTTTATTTCGAAAATTTGCAATAACGGCGGTTAATAAATGATGAAATAATTGAATAAAAATTTCAAATTTTATTTTTTAAATAGCTTTTTTTTTGAATATTCGATGTTCCGTAGCAGCCCCATTGGAAGCTTGCCTGGGGCTTGTAAATCAAGATATTAATTGAAACTATATGGATAAAACTTGTACTACCGTTTGGAACAGCTGCCTTCAGATCATCAAAGACAACATACCGGCCCAGAGCTTTAAAACCTGGTTCGAGCCGATAAAAGCGCTGAGGATAGAAGGAAGCGTTTTGACGATACAAGTTCCGAGTTTGTTTTTCTACGAATGGCTGGAGGAACATTATGTTGGCCTTTTGCGTAAAACGATAAAGAAACAACTTGGAGATGATGGTCGCCTGGAATACAACATTGTTGTAGAACAGTCGTCCTCGAGCAAGCCATATACAACAAATATGCCCTCGAACGGGAACGGTGCCGAATCTAAAAATCAGTCGATGCCCGTGCCTATCTCCATCAATAAGGACATTAAAAATCCTTTTGTAATACCGGGCTTGAAGAAACTGAATGTAGATCCGCAACTGAACCCTCAGTACACTTTCGAAAATTTCGTAGAGGGCGATTGCAACCGTTTGGCGCGGTCGGCAGGTTATGCTGTTGCGGCCAAACCGGGGGGTACTTCATTCAACCCGCTCATGATCTACGGGGGCGTTGGTTTGGGTAAAACTCACCTGGCCCAGGCCATAGGTAACGAGATAAGGCAGAAACTACCGGATAAACTGGTATTGTACGTATCGTGCGAAAAGTTTACCCAGCAATTTGTCGACGCACTGAAACACAATAATATTAACGACTTTGTGAATTTTTACCAGGCTATCGATGTGCTGATCATGGACGATGTGCACAACTTTGCCGGCAAAGAAAAAACACAGGATTTCTTCTTCCATATATTCAACCACCTGCATCAGTCGGGCAAGCAGCTGATCATTACGTCAGATAAAGCGCCGAAGGACCTGGCCGGTTTGGAAGAACGCTTGCTATCAAGATTTAAATGGGGCCTTTCGGCCGATCTCCAGGTGCCCGACCTGGAGACGCGTATGGCTATCCTTAAAAATAAAATCTACCAGGACGGTATCGACCTGTCGAACGACGTGGTGGAATATGTTGCTCATAATATCGACAACAACGTACGCGAACTGGAAGGTGCGATGGTTTCCCTGCTGGCACAGTCGACACTGAACCGCAAGGAGATTGATTTGAACCTGGCCAAGCAGATGCTGAAGAATTTCGTGAAGAATTCTTCCAAGGAGATATCGATGGAGTACATCCAGAACCTGGTATGCGAATACTTCGAGGTGCCTATCGAAATGGTGAAATCGCAGACCCGCAAACGTGAAATAGTTCAGGCAAGGCAAATATCCATGTACCTGGCCAAAGCGCACACCAAAAGCTCACTAAAATCTATTGGCAGTTTCTTTGGGGGCCGCGACCACTCGACAGTGATCTATGCCTGCCAGACAGTTGAGGACCTGATAGATACAGATAAGAAATTTAAAGGCTACGTTGCCGATATACAGAAGAAATTAAAAATGTCGTAACCTACGACCCGCCCACAAAAGTTTGGACGCCGTTGCTTAAAAGTGATGGCGTTTTTTGTTGATTGCAAATGAGACTGTCATTTCGACGAGGTACGAGGAGAAATCTTAAACAAGCAGAGTCGTTTATTGTATAGTGTACAAGATTTCTCTCTTCGTTCGAAATGACAACGATTCAAGATTTTAAGAAATTTTTCTAAATTGAATTGAATTATCAGGCCCTTCACAATGAAAAAATTAATGACCATTTTCCTTTTCGCCATAAGTTCGCTAACCGCCTATTGCCAAAACGAAAGTGATGCAGTTAAGCGTACCATCAGCAATATGTTCGACGCCATGCGTGCAGGCGACACGGTAAATTTAAAAAACACTTTGGCCGACCGGTTCCTGATGTATCATGTTAATCCGGCAAAGGATACTACGGGCAATATTATTATTGACAGTAATGCCGAATTTTTTAAGGGAGTGGAAGCAGCCAGCGGCGGACATTGGGATGAACGGATAACCAATTACGACGACGTTAACATTGCCCATGATGTGGCTATGGTATGGGCGTCGTACAAGTTTTATATCGGCAGCAAATTCGACCACTGCGGAATAGCGATCATTCAGCTCATAAAAACCGAACGGGACTGGCGGATTGTTTCCATCTTCTCCACCACCAAGACGGGCAACTGCCCCGATTAAAGCACCCCTAATTTCATCAGTCCATAAAATAGTGCCGTGCAATGCATGGCCTGTACGATCTTGTTTTCGGCAAGGGCTTGTTTTACTTCGTCTATGGTATATTCATAAACAATGATCTCTTCCTGGTCGTCAAGCGTCTGGCCAGTTACTTTTTTGCCGCCCCGGGCAAGGTAGCTGTAAACCTGGTTATCAGCTGTTGATGGGTTGGAATAAACCGCACAAAGCGGTTCAAAATCGTCGAACTGGTAGCCCGTTTCCTCCAGCAGTTCGCGGCGCAGGGCTTGTTGCGGGTCCTCGCCTTCGTCCACTACACCGCCGGGTATCTCCAGCGAAACAATGCCAGCCGCGTGCCGGTATTGATGGATCATCAGCACTTTATTGTCCTCGGTTATAGCAACGCCGTTTACCCAGGTACCATATTCAAGTACATAATAATCTTCAACGATATGGCCGTTGGGCATCTCGCATTTATCAATGCGTAAGGTGGCCCATTTGCCTTTATGTATATATTCTGATGAGAGTTTCTTCCAGGTAAGATCGTTTGGATTCATTTATTGAATGATAGAATGACTGAATTATTGCGTTGCTAAAATACTACCAAATTTCAAAATCAGGCATTCAATAATTCAATAATTAGATCACCAGCTTCCGCTCGATCCGCCGCCGCCAAAGTCGCCGCCGCCGAAGCCGCCAAAGCCGCCGCCCCCGCTATCTCCGCCGCCTCCGCCAGAGAAACCTCCCCAGCCTCCACCTCCGCTTCCGCGACCGAGCATACTGCCGGCCAGGAACCACCAGAACGGGCTCGCTCCGCCACGGCTGTCTATGATCTGCCCGCCACCCCCGCGATTACGGAATATGATGATGAGTATAACTACCACGATAACGATTAGCGCAAGAATATTGCCGCCCTGTATACCATGCCCCTTCGCCTTTTTGGCAGCCTTATATTCGCCCTTGCTGTACTTGACCAGGTCGTCCACTGCGGCATTAAGTCCGCCGTAGTAATCGTTACTGCGGAAACGGGGCTTCATGTCGTTCTCGATGATCTCATGCGTAACCACATCGGGTACTGCGCCTTCGAGACCATAACCTACCTGTATTGACATTTTACGATCGCCCATGGCAACCAGTATCAGCACGCCGTTGTTCTTGCCTTTTTGGCCTATTTGCCAACTGCGGGCCACTTTTTGGGTATACTCGTTGATGTCGTATTCGCCTACCGATTTAATAATAAGAATGGCGATCTGCGTAGAAGTAGAATCATCGACATTAACCAGCTTGTTTTCAAGCGACTGCTTATCAGCATCCGACAGCGTGTTGGTGTAGTCGGTAACCAGCGTACTTGGTTTGTCGGGCAGTTGCTGCGCAATTACCGAAAAGGCGCAAAGCAGCAAGCTGCAAAATATAACGAGCTTTTTGAACATCTTTTTAGGTTTATTTGCCATCCATAAAGGCTATATCGTCCGGCAATTCGTTTTTACCGTCAGATTGGTGAGGGAAGAATTTTTGAAGATGCTCGCCGGAAATTTCCAACCCCGCAACAATACCCTCCACCAATTCGCCGTATCTGAAATGGTTCAGCATTTTTTCCTTCACATCGTCCCAAAAGTTTTCCGGCACCAGCTTATTAAGCCCCCTGTCGCCGATAATTGCGAACTTACGGTCGACCGTAGCCAGGTAGATCAGCACACCATTACGGAGACGCGTTTTATGCATATCCAGTTGATGGAAGTACCTTGCTGCGCGATCGAGCGGGTCCTCGCTGCATGTCTTTTCGATACAGATACGTATCTGGCCCGACGTGTTCCGCTCAGCGTCTTCGATCGCCTTACGGATACGCAGCTGCTCTTCTTCATTAAATATAGCCATGGCTTAATAATTGAATTAATGAATTATTGAATTATCGAATATAGGCCGAAAGTTTGACCTGCCCTTCAATAACTCAATAATACAATAATTAAAACTTAACAGACGGCGCTTTCTCTGAACCTGCCTCAGCCTGGAAGCTGCCTTTTGGCTGGAAGCCGGTCATGTTAGCGATAATGTTGCCCGGGAACGAACGTATTTTGGTATTATAATCCTGTACAGCATTGTTGAAATCCATACGCGATACCTTAATGCGGTTCTCGGTCCCTTCAAGCTGGGCCTGCAAAGCGCTAAAGTTGTCGTTTGCTTTTAGCTCGGGATATTTCTCCGACGCCACAAGCAGGCGGCCTAAAGCGGTGCTTAACTGCCCCTGTGCAGCCTGGAATTTTTGAATGGCGGCAGGGTCGAGTTTGGTCGGATCTACCTGGATAGAAGTGGCGCGGGCGCGGGCATTGGTTACATCAACCAAAGTGCTCTTTTCAAAATTAGCGGCGCCTTTTACGGTTTCCACCAGGTTCGGGATCAGGTCGGCACGGCGCTGGTAATCGGCCTGTACCGTTCCCCACTTAGCTTTCACTGTTTCATCAAGCGCCACCATCTTATTGTAGCTGGAAACGCCGCCACAGCCACCTATTAAAAGGATAAATAAAATTACGCCTATAACAATATACGAAGTTTTCATGTTTTTTAATTCTAATTGATTTTTCAGTTGAATTTACAACTTTGATTACAAAACCTATACCGTTGTTACAAATTCTTATTGTGTTTGCCACTCTGTCATTAAAATGGACGCCCATCAGGTCAATCAAGCGCCATAAAAGTCAGCTCTTTGACGCCCTGTTTCCATATGTCTTCGCCCAGTTGTTTGAGCAAGGGCATATCCTCGTCAAAAACCTTCGCAAAAATATTGCAGCAATCAAGTCCTTTGCCCTCGCCGTAATAAATGCCCATGCAATCAGCAGTTTTGGTACGGGCCGGTTTCATCGGCCCGTAAACTACTTCGCCGGGCTCAGTAAATACCGACGCATTTTCCTGGATGATATCCAGTTCGGGAGCGTTATCGATCCATATCTCCTGTCCCGAAACTCTTGCATGCATGAAAGTACGTGTAAATGGCAGCAGGGCAGCGAACGCACGGCAGGTTACAGGGGCATCAGCATAGAACCTGAAGCGGATGGCGTTATTGTTTGTTGTTGTTATTTGAAAGCCGGTCATAAGTTTATCAGTCGATACTTGTTTTGCACAAGCAGGGTTGCTTCAAAGTTACGCCCTGGACGCCAAAATTCATCAGGCTCCTTACAGTTGTTTCGCAAGTGTGGTGCACAACGTATGAAATCGGATTGCAACAATCCGCTCACAAAAACAATAAAGCAATCCAACAATAAAGCAATACGGCTATATTTGAAGCCGATGAAAAGACTCTTCCTATCCATACTGGCCGCCCTGCCCATACTGGCATCGGCGCAAACAAGGTCATCTGACAATTTGGTTCAATATGTGCACCCCATCATCGGTACGCAGCGCATGGGGCATGTGTTCCCGGGTGCCACGGTGCCGTTTGGGATGGTGCAGCTGAGCCCTGAAACGGATACGGTTGGTTACGAACAGGATGGCCATTACAACCCTAAAGTTTACAGCTATTGTGCCGGCTACCAGTACGATGATAAAACGATTGTCGGCTTTAGCCATACACATTTCAGCGGCACCGGCCATTCGGATCTGGGCGACTTCCTGGTTATGCCTACCGTTGGCGCACTAAAGCTGAACCCCGGCACGGCGGATAAACCCGGCAGCGGCTACCGTTCGGCTTTTTCGCATGCCAACGAGGTGAGCGAGGCAAATTACTACAAGGTGAAACTGGACGACTATAATATTTTAGCCGAAATGACCACCACCACCCGTGTGGGCTTTCATCAGTATACTTTCCCCAAATCGGATAACGCGCACATCGTGCTCGACCTGATGGCGGGCATTTATAATTACCCTGATAAAAACGTATGGACCTACGTGCGTTTCATCAACGATAGTACGCTGGTGGGCTACCGTTCCACCAATGGTTGGGCACGCACAAGGACACTATATTTCGCCCTTAAATTTTCCAAACCGTTCATCAGTCATGGTTATAAGAAATATGACAAGCGCGAAGTTTACGGCGGCTTTTGGGGACAATTTAACCGAACCCCAAATTTCCCGGAGATAGCCGGCAGGCAGATAAGGGCTTATTTCGATTTTAAAACTACGGAAGGGGAGAAGATCAAACTGAAAATGGCACTGTCGCCGGTGAGCATGGATAATGCCCTCGCCAATATGCAGGCCGAATGCCCCGGGTGGGACTTTGACAAAGTGAAAGCCGAAGGGCAGCAACAATGGGAAAAGGAACTGCATAAGATCGTTATAGACGGCAGCCAGACCGACAAGGAAAACTTTTATACCTCCATGTATCATGCCATGATAAATCCGACGATTTATATGGATGTGAACGGCGAATACGAGGGGCTTGACAAAAACGTGCACAAAGCCAGCGGATTTACCAATTACACAACCTTTTCGTTGTGGGATACACACCGCGCGCTGCATCCCCTGTTCAATATCATCGATCCGAAACGCAATGCCGATATGGTGCAAAGCATGCTGGCCCATTACCACCAGAGCCCCGAGCACATGTTGCCGGTTTGGAGCAATTCGGCCAACGAGAACTGGTGCATGAGCGGCTATCACAGTGTTTCCGTTATAGCCGATGCCGTAGTAAAGGGTAACGCACCTTTCGACGCCAACATGGCATTGGACGCCTGCGTGGCTACGGCCGATCACCGCGATTATGCCGGGATAGGTTATTATATCGACATGGGTTACATACCCGACGAAAAGAGCGGTGTTTCGGTATCGTCGACGCAGGAATATGCTTATGACGACTGGTGCATTGCCCAAATGGCGAAAAAACTTGGCCGCCAGGATGTTTATGATACCTTTATCAAAAGGTCGCAGAACTGGAAAAATGTTTACGACCCCAAAAGCGGCTTTATGCACCCGCGGCTTGCTGATGGTACTTTCCGTAAAAACTTCGACCCGTTCACCACAAATAATATGGGCTTCATCGAGGGTAACGCATGGAACTACACGCTTTACGTGCCGCACGACCCTAAGGGGCTGATACAAGTAATGGGCGGCAATAAGCGCTTTATTACTTATGTGGACAGCTTGTTCAGCTATAACCTGCCTGATAAATATTTCGCCGAAACGGAAGATATAACCAAGGATGGCATCATCGGTAATTATGTGCATGGCAACGAGCCATCGCACCACGTAGTTTACCTGTACGACTGGACCGATAAACCATGGAAGGCCCAGGAAAAGATCAGGATGATACTACCCCGTATGTACAAGCCAACACCCGACGGTTTGGGCGGCAACGACGATACCGGCCAAATGAGCGCCTGGTATATCTTCAGCTCGTTGGGCTTTTACCCCGTAGCGCCAGGCAGCGACCAGTATGCCATAGGCAGCCCGGCCGTTAACAAAGCGGTCATCAACCTGGATAACGGTAAAACATTCACCATCAACGTAAAAAACCAGGGTGAAAAGAATGTGTACGTCAGCAAGATATTATTGAACGGCAAGCCGCTGAACGGCTGGTTTATTTCTCATTCGGATATTATGAATGGGGGAGAGATGACGTTTGTGATGAGCAGTAAGCATAAGTGATTAGTGGCTGGGGATTAGCGATCAGTTGGCAGGTATTGGGCGTTCCCCTCGCTGCGCTCCGGTCGCGCTGTACATTCGTACGGCTGTAACCCTTAATCACAAATCGGTATCCATTTCCATTGCTAATACGAGCACAGCTTAATAGTTTGAACTAAGATTTGCAGGATTTAAGGATTGTAAGATTTATATTGTGCCAGCGTCAGCATTCCGGGCTTCGGCAAAAAAACAGAACATGAAAAAAAGAGCGCGGGGCAGACAGAAAAGCGGGCCAGGGTAGGCGTGAATGACGGTTTAGCTTTTGCCATGCGCGTAGCGCTACAAAACCGTAAGAACCGGCACGGCGGGCAGAAGCTTTTTTCTGTCTTGATTTTTGGTTACTTTGTATCAAGACAAAGTAACAGCCACCGCGGCAATTGAGCGGGGTAATAATTGCGTTATAGAACCAAATATTGACTATGAAAAACTACACTAAATATCTCCTTTTAACAGCAATATTATACAGCTTCGCCGCCGCTGCCCAGCAAAAACCTTTGCAGCAATTGCAGCAGCAATTTGTCGACCTCCGCTTCGGGATGTTCATCCATTTTAACATTCCAACCTATATGAACCAGGATTGGGCCGACCCGGACGCCAAACCCGCAATATTCAATCCCGCCAGCGTGGATTGCGACCAATGGGCGAAGGCGGCCAAATCGGCCAACATGACCTATGGTTGCCTGACAACCAAGCACCATAGCGGTTTTTGCATCTGGGATACCAAGACAACGGATTATAACGTCATGCACAGCCCTTATAAGAAGGACGTGGTGCGGCAATTTGTAGACGCCTTCCGTAAGAACGGGTTGAAGGTGATGTTGTATTATTCTATATTGGATACCCATCACCGGTTAAGGCCCCATAAAATAACACCGGCGCATATCAAAATGATCAAAGGGCAACTGACGGAGTTGTTGAGCAATTACGGACCGATCGAAGCCCTGATTATCGACGGCTGGGACGCGCCCTGGTCGAGGATATCGTATGACGATGTGCCGTTTGAGGAGATATATCACCTGGTTAAGAAGCTGCAGCCCAACTGTGTCATCATGGACCTGAATGGCGCCAAGTATCCTGCGCAGGGCATGTATTATACCGATATTAAAACTTATGAAATGGGCGCCGGTCAGCGGGTATCCAAAGACGGCAACACCATGCCTGCCCTGGCTTGCCTGCCGCTGCAAAAAAGCTGGTTCTGGAAAACATCATTCCCCAACGAGCCTACCAGGGACCCCGAAAAACTGGTGAACGACCTGATCAAACCCTTAAATAACGTCGATGTTAACTTCATCCTGAACGTGGCCCCCAACCGGGAGGGCCGGTTCGACGATAATGCGCTGGCGTCGTTAAAGAAGATAGGCGAACTTTGGCACAATGAAGGGCCGGAACCAACGCTGCCAAAACTGGATGCGCCGATCATATCCCACAACATCGCCAAAAACAAACCAAGCAATTCGAGCTGGGGCGATGACGATAATATTATGGACCTGGCTAATGACGATGATTTTACAACGTCGTGGGTGTCAAACACAACCGTCGACAAACCGTGGTGGGAAGTGGATTTGAGAAAAGAAACAGCATTCAATACCATCTCCATAGCCCAGGATAAACCGAACATCAGCGATTATGTGCTGGAATATTACCACGCCGGCGCATGGAAACCGGTATTCAATGGTACCAATACAAAACAGGTAAAAGTTAACCGCTTTAAAACGGTCATCGGCAGCAAAGTGCGCATACGCATTATAAAATCAGAAGGACAGCCGTCGATTGCGGAATTTGGGGTTTATAATGAAGCGGAAAGCTTAAAGCAGAAAGATTAAAGTTTTATTATGGAGCCTGGAAACGGAATTTTCGCTTTCAGCTTTTTGCCTTCAGCTTTCACCTTTTCCTACCCAAATACAAAAAGGCAATGATGCTGATCACCATTGCCGCGGTAAAGAATATGGCCACCCTCCATATGTCCATTTACGCTTGTTTTGGTTTTGGTCCCCGCCGGGCTCCTCCCAACCGGAAGGACCTTTAGCGGAGACTATATATATTGATGGGTTGATTGCAAATTCAAAATCCTCCCCTTCAGGGGTTGGGGGCTAACCTGCCAGGCAGTACCGCTCGTTACTGGTAAGCTGCATCAGCTTTTCTTTCAGGATATTGCGCGCCCGGTAAAGCGTAGTGCGCGACAGCAATTCCGTAATACCCAGCTTGGAGCCTATTTCCTGGTGCGAATAACCCTCGATTGCGTACAGGTTAAATACCGAACGGTAAACCTGTGGTAACTGCTGCACCAGTTTCATCAGGTCGTTAACCTCCAGGTTATTGGCGTTGGTGGATGCGCCCGAATCCATGTCGTTTTCGGCCATGTCCTCAACCAAAACCATCGGCTTAAGCTTACGATAGCGCGATATAGCAGTGTGCACCATAATGCGGCGTATCCAGCCTTCCAGGTTGCCCTCTCCGCGGTATTTATGCACATTGTTAAACATCTTGATAAAGCCTTCCTGCAATATATCCTGTGCCTCATCACGGTCATTAGCATAACGCATACACACGGCCAGCATTTTGGGTGCCAGTGCACGGTATAAAGCTTCCTGTTGTTTGCGGTCGTTTTGCAGGCATCCTTCCCACATCCGGCTCAAGTTGTTATCGGTATTCATGATATTGGTTATTTGATACACCTATGCCAATGTGTGTGCCATTTGACAACTGTTTGATTTTCAAATAATTAAAATTTAACTCAACTACGAAAGCGTTCGGAATCGTACAGTGGGTGAAACAAAAGCGGACGTTTTTCACCCCGCCTCACCGGCTTTTATCCGCTGGAGGTGCAGGCTTAAATAAAACCGATATTATAAAAAGTGACTTGAAGGGACGATTTCGGATGGCTAACGCAACCAGCGATACGCCAAAGAAGTATAAGTAAGCAAAATAATGTCAGCGAAGTTTTTAATTTTGTTGAGAACGATAAATCAGAAGATCACCCGGTGAATTTTACAAAAAAGCTGAGCAAAAACTGGAGAATTGCGGAGAATGCATTTTTCGTATTCGCATTCGGCTTTGTGATGTATAACCTGGCCACAACCTACTGGCATTATATCCACGGATCGGAAAAAAGCAAGGGTTTTATCAGCGCCGTCACAATGTCTATGGCAAATCACGAATATTACGTGAGCGTGGTATTCGTTATGGTCATCATAAACACTACGCTTGTATCGGGCGAAATACTGTGGTTTATAACCAGGTTGTTAAAACAGGAAAAAGGAAAGACAAAAGGCTGGGATAGATACAAGCAGGCTTTCAACGAGATGTCGGTATCTTATAAATCGTCGTTTTTGGCGATGCTTATCCACCAGCTTCTGCCAAAGCTCGTCCTGATCAACATGTTTTGGATATGGGCGCCCTATTTTCAAAAATTTGCGCTTTTTACAATTAGCTTAACGTGGTACAACTGGATATATGCCTATATATGCTGGGAGCTATCGTCGTGGATATTCCATTACAGTTGCCATCGTGTGCGTTTATTATGGTGTATACATGCACCGCATCACGCTCCGTCAAATATCAATATGGCGGTAAACTGGGTTCACTTTTTTGCTGAGGGATATTATTCATCCTTTGTTCACTTACTTATTTTGACGCTTTTGGGCGTAAATCCGCTTATGTTTATAGTGGTGATGGCTATTGACAGCGCCTGGGGCGTGTTCGTTCATGTAAGCGAAGACAGTTTAAAAAACGGGCAAATGGGCTTTTTGCAGCATTTGGTTATTACGCCGGCACATCACCGCGTACATCATGCAAAAAATCCGTTGTATATCGATACCAATTTTGCATCGGCATTGCCGATTTGGGATTGGATATTCGGGACTTTGCAGCCATTTAAAAAAGAAGTAAAAGCCGAATACGGAGTAACCCGTGAACTGGATGTCACCAACTTTACCGACCTGTATTTCGGGGAAATATACCTGCTTTGGCGCGATGTAAAAGATACCGGGGGATTAAAAAATAAGCTGTTGTATATCATCATGCCGCCGGGTTGGACACCATCTTCTACCGATAAAACAGCAGCGGCTTTACGTGAATGTTTTTTGAAGACAAACCCCGAATTGGGCCTAACCAGCAGAAATAAGGTATTAAAAATAATTAATAACGCTTTAAAAGCGGACAAACCTAAAGTGGAAGAAACAGCCCCGGTTTTCGTTCAGAACGAAGGGTAACTAACGGGAAATCAGATGGGCAACTAATCACTATTCACCAATCTCTGATCACTATTCGCTACCTTTGTCCCGTCCCGGATAAAAACCGGGCAATGTCATGATCAAAGAAACCGAAATTGTCTGCCAGCCAGAGCAGCATGAGGATGAAGCCGCTTTAAAAAAGCTTGCCGCTTCAGCCTTAAATATATCAGCCGATCAAATCACGGTTTTAAAAATTCTCAAACGTTCTATCGACGCGCGGGGTCGCAGGGTGGTTTACCGTATGCAGGTCCGGGTGTTTGTTAATGAACCTTATATCCCGGAAAACTATACCATCCAATATCCCAATGTTAAAGATGCTAAACCGGTCATTATAATTGGTGCGGGCCCGGCGGGGTTATTTGCCGCTTTGCAATGTATCGAATCGCGCTTAAAACCCATTATTTTAGAACGGGGTAAAGATGTGAAACAGCGCCGCCGCGACCTGGCTAATATCAATAAGCAGGGCGTGGTGAATCCCGAATCGAACTATTGCTTTGGCGAAGGCGGGGCAGGCACTTATTCCGACGGCAAACTTTACACCCGCTCAACCAAGCGCGGCGATGTGAACCAGGTGCTAAAAACCTTCGTGGCGCATGGCGCCGATGAAGATATATTGATAGACGCCCGCCCGCACATAGGCACCAATAAATTGCCGGGCATTATTACCGCTATACGCGAGACGATTGAGAACGCCGGGGGCGAGGTTCATTTTGATACCAAAGTAACCGGGCTGAATGTAGAGTTTGGCAAGATCAAAGGCGTAAAAACCGCTGACGGCGAAACCCGGAAAGCTGATGCGGTGATCTTAGCTACTGGTCATTCGGCACGTGATATTTTCGAAATGCTGCACCGTCAGGATATATTGATCGAAGCTAAACCTTTTGCGCTGGGTGTGCGAATCGAACATCCGCAGGAAATTATTGATAAGGCCCAGTATCATTGCGAAAGCCGGGGCGAATACCTGCCGCCATCCTATTATAGTTTGGTAGAACAGGTAGACGGGCGCGGGGTGTTCTCGTTTTGTATGTGCCCGGGTGGTATTATTGCACCCTGTGCCACTGAAGATAAGGAGATCGTAGTGAACGGTTGGAGTCCCTCGAAACGCAATAACCCTTATGCTAATTCGGGTACCGTGGTGCAGATCAATATGGAAGATGTAAAAGGGGGCAATAACGACCCGCTTAAGCTGCTGCGTTTTCAGCAAGAAGCAGAGCACCTGGCATTTACCGCGGGTGGCGGAAAGCTGGTTGCCCCGGCACAAAGAATGGTGGATTTTGTGCAAGGGCGAATTTCTGCCGATCTGCCAAAAAACTCGTACCTGCCCGGCACAAAAAGTATAAATTTGGATGATGTTTTGCCGGAATGGATAGCGGGGCGGTTACGAAAGGCTTTGCCGGTTTTCGGGCAAAAGATGAAGGGCTATTATACCAATGAAGCGATACTGGTTGGGGTTGAATCGCGCACCTCATCGCCGGTTAAGATACCGAGGGATAAAGAAACGTTGCAGCATCCGCAGGTACAGGGCCTGTTTCCCTGCGGGGAAGGCGCCGGTTATGCCGGTGGCATTATCTCAGCAGCGATAGACGGGGTGAATTGTGCGGTGGCAACGGCGAAGATATTGGCATAGCAGTGCCGGCCTGCCGGTCGGCAGGGATACCGGCCTCGCGATTAAGGCCGGGGCAGTATAAGCGGATAGGCCGACCAGAAGGGATACATCCGAATAATTAAATAAAAGCGCTCTGTGTTCCTTTGTGTAATTCTCGGTGTTCTTTGCGGTTAAATAACTACAGAGGGCACGAAGCTTTTCACGGAGAGACACAGAGTTGAAATGATAGAGAAATGACAACATCCGAAAAATTAAACCACGAACTTCAAAACGTCCTTTCCGGCGACCCATGGTATGGCAATTCTGTTTATAGCATTATCGAACAGGTTAGCTTCGAGGCCGCATTTGAGAAAGCACCAGGTGCGGCGCATACCATTGCCGAAATTGTATTGCACATGCTCAGTTGGACAGAAGAAGTGCTCGACCGCCTGAATGGCAAAGAAGCCAGCCAGCCTCTGAGCGGCGACTGGCCCGATACCGGTGCGCCTGACGAACAAAAATGGCACAATTATGTTAATGATTTGAAGCTGGTGAACGTAAATTTGTCGGGCCTTATTCAGAATTTCCCCGAAGAAAAATGGGAGGAACTGATGAATGAGAATCGCGAGCCCGGCCTGGGTACAGGTGTAACCAACGAAGAACTGGTGAACGGTTTGATACAACACCACGTATACCATTCGGGACAAATTGCATTATTAAGCAGGATTACACAGATTTATGAATAGATGATTACACCGATTTTGATTAACGATTACTCCGGCTATCGGTTGAATCACAAAATAATCGGTGAAATCATACAATAATCGGTGGAATCAAAATAGAAATATGGATAACAAGAAAACATTGGTATTGGGTGCGACACCTACCGAGGGACGTTACGCAAACCTGGCCGCCAACCGGCTGGTGCGCAGCGGGCACAGCATAGTGAATGTAGGGGTGCGAACAGGCGAGGTGGCGGGTGTGCCTATTGAAAAGCCGGAAACCATTCACCGCGATATTGATACCATTACCTTATATGTAGGTCCGCAAAACCAAAAGGGGCTTTACAATTATATTTTGGAAACTAATCCCAAACGCATCATTTTTAACCCCGGTACCGAAAATTCCGAATTGCGCCGCATGGCTACAGAAAAAGGCATTGAAACAGAATATGCCTGTACGCTGGTATTGTTGTCGATAGGGCAGTATTAAGGTTAGTGACTTTTGACTAGTTAACTAGCCTGGTAAAATTCGGTTTCGTTATATTTGGATAATGAAAATCTTAACCTACTGCATTATTCCGGTAATATTGCTGTTCTTGTTGTCGATCAAAATTCAAGCCCAGGCAGTAAAACCGACGGATAATGCAGCTTTATTCCTCAAAAAAAGGACAGACAGTATTTCAAATTACATCCTAAAACACAATAAGCGACTTATCATATTTGCCAAAATACCAAATAAAAAAAATCCTGTGAGGGTAATAGGTGATAAGTGGCCGGATGATGCTGAGTATTCATATAATATATTAAAAGACAGTGCAGGAAGGGTAATTTTCATAGCGGAGATGCCTTATAGTGAAAGTGGAGATTGGTACATTGAATACCGGCATTATTTTGATAATTCTGGCAATACCGTAGCCTTTAAGCGTATAACAAATGTTTTTGATAATGATGTTAAGGATGGCGTAATCTATGAGACACTTACTAACTACTATTTGCCTAATCTTAAACTGAAAGATAAGATTTACACTTTAACAAGTAAAGACGGAAAAAATATAAAGAACAATGGGCATGTAGATGTCTATCATTATCCCTATCATATATACAAGAACGCAAACGAGTGTCTGGAAGCTTATCATATTGTTCTAAATAAATAGAAAGCTTTCGGTTTTTAGCCTTCTGCTTTAGAAAATATCCTAATCTCCTTCGGATAATAATTATTAATTCGATTGGGCAATAGTTTCGCCCAGCCCAAAGGATGGCCGTCGTAAGTCATCAGACTCCAGCCTTTATCGTTTATAATCAGATCAGTGATATTATCCCGCCGCAGGTACTGGATAGCCTGCTCTTTAGTTAGTTCAGTTTGCAGAGATTGGTTTTTGTTTATTATGAGGCTCAGGGCCAGTTCATGGTCTGGTATTAGATCGCGCCCGGCCAGTTTGCCAATACGTACCCCCGATTTTTTGAGATACAGAAATTGGGATAAGGTAGCCAGGCTTTCC
Source organism: Mucilaginibacter ginsenosidivorans (assembly GCF_007971025.1). NCBI lineage: Bacteria > Pseudomonadati > Bacteroidota > Sphingobacteriia > Sphingobacteriales > Sphingobacteriaceae > Mucilaginibacter > Mucilaginibacter ginsenosidivorans. The sequence goes on from NZ_CP042436.1 coordinate 2,011,473, forward strand.
TTATGCACTTTATCTATGGCCAGCCAGTCTTCGTTTACCTTAAAGTAATAATGGTTATCAGCGTCATTAAGATAAGGCTTTACCAGGTCGGCTTCTTTGTAGTTGGCCTTTTGCTGCTCCTTGTATTTGGTGTTGGGCATTTCGCCTGTATTCTCCTTTTTTCGCAGGCAGGCGGCAAACAGGCCTTCGCCCTTTACTTTGCCAGGATAAAATCGGTAGCCCCATGCTTGGTGCGCGTCCGACCGGCTCTCCACGATACCCCATTCGGATTGTATGGGTATTTGAATACTCTCCAGCTCAAACGTATCACAAAGCCAATCCAATATATTCTCATTTTCTGCTACCGAATAAGAGCAGGTACTATATATAAGGTAACCATCTTCTTTTAAGGCTGGGTAAACATCGGCCAGGATACGTTCCTGGCGCTGCTGACACAGGTTAACATTCGCTTTGCTCCATTCGTTCATCGCATCCGGGTCCTTGCGGAACATGCCTGAGCCCGAACAAGGCGCATCAACCAATATTATATCGAAGAACCCTTTCAATCGGCTAAAATCTTTCGGGTCGTTATTGGTAACGATGGTATTGGATGGCCCCCAGCGCGTCAGGTTATCTGTAAGCACCGGCACGCGTGTTTTGATGATCTCGTTGGCAACTAATAGGTCATTGCTTTTTAAGGCCGAACTGATCAGCGTGCTTTTGCCCCCGGGCGCTGCGCAAAGGTCGAGCGCTTTAGCAGGCTCATCACCTTTTATATGATTAAGAATATGCCCTATGAACATGGACGATGCTTCCTGTACATAATAACACCCGGCGTGAAATAAGGGATCGAATGTAAAAGAAGGGCGGCTATCCAGGTAGTAGCCTTCGCCGCACCAGGGAACGTGGTTGCCGGTGGGAGGGGGTATTTTCTTAAACGGATTGAGCCGGATGGAGGTTGGCGCGTCCGCAGATTGGTGCGCTTCGATAAAATTTTCGCGGTCAAAACCAGGCGATCCGGATAATTGTGAAAGAAAATTTGGCGGAAATCCGGGAGCGTTCATATTCGTTTTCAAAGATACGAAACAGCGGGTTGTGATAAATTGGTTTTCGGTGATAATTCATACTGCTTAGTTTACAACAGGTTAAACATTAATTTAACATTTCTTTTGGCAGGTCGCGGGATTCTCCTTACATTTGTCTCCCCTTCCACAAAAAGGGTTGTTTTTTGAAAGATTCGGAGTAAAGAAAATATATTTGAAAAAAGTGAAAATAGCACTTGACACGTATACTAAATTATTCCCATCTTTGCAGCCGCTTCGGTAACGAGGCAAATAGCTAAAAAATTTAAATCCTGCGGGATTTTAAATAAAAGTTCACTGCGACAGTGAACGATAAAAGTTCTTTAAGAAACTGAGATAATCAACAGCGCAGCGGGGCTGATTGAAGAGGAGTCGTAAGTCGGGAGTCTTAAGTCGTAAGATTTGAGGTGAATGATTGGGCTGCAGGCCTTAGTTGAGAAACGGAGGTTAGTGGTAAAGACGAGAATAGATCAGCACTGTCAATTTAAGAAGGATAGGAAGACTGTAAAGAATACAAAGGTGAAAGGTGAAAAGTGAATGGTGAATGCAAATTCACTATTGACCACAGCCCGATCACCGAACAAGAACAGATTTCTATTAATGAGTAATAGAGTCTGGATACAAACAAAACATTATACAATGGAGAGTTTGATCCTGGCTCAGGATGAACGCTAGCGGCAGGCCTAATACATGCAAGTCGGACGGGATAGGAGAGCTTGCTTTCCTTGAGAGTGGCGCACGGGTGCGTAACACGTATGTAACCTACCTTTGTCAGGGGGATAGCCTCTCGAAAGAGAGATTAAGCCCGCATAAAATCACAGAACAGCATTGTTTAATGATCAAATATTTATAGGACAGAGATGGGCATGCGGAACATTAGCTAGTTGGTAAGGTAACGGCTTACCAAGGCAACGATGTTTAGGGGATCTGAGAGGATGACCCCCCACACTGGTACTGAGACACGGACCAGACTCCTACGGGAGGCAGCAGTAAGGAATATTGGTCAATGGGCGGAAGCCTGAACCAGCCATGCCGCGTGCAGGAAGACGGCCCTACGGGTTGTAAACTGCTTTTATACTGGAATAAACCCACCTACGTGTAGGTGGCTGAATGTACAGTAAGAATAAGGATCGGCTAACTCCGTGCCAGCAGCCGCGGTAATACGGAGGATCCAAGCGTTATCCGGATTTATTGGGTTTAAAGGGTGCGTAGGCGGCTTTTTAAGTCAGGGGTGAAAGACGGTAGCTTAACTATCGCAGTGCCCTTGATACTGAAGAGCTTGAATGTACTAGAGGTAGGCGGAATGTGACAAGTAGCGGTGAAATGCATAGATATGTCACAGAACACCAATTGCGAAGGCAGCTTACTATGGTATGATTGACGCTGAGGCACGAAAGCGTGGGGATCAAACAGGATTAGATACCCTGGTAGTCCACGCCCTAAACGATGAACACTCGATGTTGGCGATATACGGTCAGCGTCAAAGCGAAAGCGTTAAGTGTTCCACCTGGGGAGTACGCCCGCAAGGGTGAAACTCAAAGGAATTGACGGGGGCCCGCACAAGCGGAGGAGCATGTGGTTTAATTCGATGATACGCGAGGAACCTTACCCGGGCTTGAAAGTTAGTGAATGAGGCAGAGACGCCTCAGTCCTTCGGGACACGAAACTAGGTGCTGCATGGCTGTCGTCAGCTCGTGCCGTGAGGTGTTGGGTTAAGTCCCGCAACGAGCGCAACCCCTATGTTTAGTTGCCAGCATGTAAAGGTGGGGACTCTAAACAGACTGCCTACGCAAGTAGAGAGGAAGGAGGGGACGACGTCAAGTCATCATGGCCCTTACGTCCGGGGCTACACACGTGCTACAATGGCCGGTACAGAGGGCAGCGACCTGGCAACAGGAAGCCAATCTCAAAAAGCCGGTCACAGTTCGGATCGGGGTCTGCAACTCGACCCCGTGAAGTTGGATTCGCTAGTAATCGCAGATCAGCAATGCTGCGGTGAATACGTTCCCGGGCCTTGTACACACCGCCCGTCAAGCCATGGAAGCTGGGGGTGCCTGAAGCCGGTAACCGCAAGGAGCCGTCTAGGGTAAAACCGGTAACTGGGGCTAAGTCGTAACAAGGTAGCCGTACCGGAAGGTGTGGCTGGAATACCTCCTTTCTGGAGCAGTATTTCCGAAGAGTTGAAAGGCAGAAAGGTAAAAGGCGAAAGGTAGTATGTCGCAAGGCATTCACCATTCACTATTGACCATTGACCATTCACTCACCTTATAAAGCGATAGTAAAACTGCTGCGCTTGATTATTTCATATATTATTAAATAGATGTGAGAAATTAGATATGAGACATGAGACAGGATGCAAATCAGACTCAGGACTCAAATCTCAAGACTCAGATCTAAAAAAAGGAAACCCAGGAAGATGAAGCCATCAGGGTGGGGCCTGACCTGAGGGGGAGGGACACTTAGAGTGGCAGTAGCAGTAGCAGCAGCAGTAGGCAGAAAAGTCCTGCAACTGCAACTGGAGACTGCAACTAATAAAGAGTCCCGTAGCTCAGTTTGGTTAGAGCACTACACTGATAATGTAGGGGTCAGCAGTTCAAATCTGCTCGGGACTACATTTGGAGCAGAAAGCAAAAAGCCGAAAGCATCAGGATGAAAGGGAGAAGGAAAAAAGCTTTAAGCTTTGGACTTTCAGCTTTCAGCATCAACTAGGGGGATTAGCTCAGCTGGCTAGAGCATCTGCCTTGCACGCAGAGGGTCAACGGTTCGAATCCGTTATTCTCCACCATGCTTGAGATGAGAGACGTGAGATATGAGATATGAGACAAAAGCGATAAGCAGTCTCAAATCTCAAATCTAATATCTCAAATCTGCAAAGCAAAAAGTTCTTTGACATATTGGAAGAAGTTAAATTGAAGAGAAGACAACAGTAGGGATAGATCTGAGCTGTTAGATATGAGCTATAAGACAGATGCAAATCAGTCTCAATACTCAAATCTCAATACTCAAATCTCATCTCAAATAAAGACATACCATTACGAGCAAAAGGCGTAATCGGTAGAAGAAAGTAAGAAAGGGTACACGGGGGATGCCTTGGCTCTCAGAGGCGAAGAAGGACGTGATAAGCTGCGATAAGCCGCGGGGATCAGCAAATATGACTTGATCCGCGGATTTCCGAATGGGGAAACCTAATCAGTTGAAGACTGATTGCATAAATGCGCGAACGTGCTGAACTGAAACATCTAAGTAAGCATAGGAAGAGAAAACAACAGTGATTTCCAGAGTAGTGGCGAGCGAAATGGAAGAAGCCCAAACCATACATGTTACGGCATGTACGGGGTTATAGGACCACAACATGAACATTAAAGAGAACCGGAACGGGGTGGGAAACCCGGCCATAGAGCATGACAGCTGCGTACGGGTAATTGATAGTGGGATAGTGGTATCCTGAGTACCGCGAGGTCGGAGACGCCTTGTGGGAATTTGCCGGCACCATCCGGTAAGGCTAAATACTCCTGAGAGACCGATAGTGAACCAGTACCGTGAGGGAAAGGTGAAAAGAACCCCGAACAGGGGAGTGAAAAGAACCTGAAACCGTGTACTTACAAGCGGTCGGAGCCACCTTGTGTGGTGACGGCGTGCCTTTTGCATAATGAGCCTACGAGTTACTCTTCACTGGCAAGGTTAAGTGTTTAAGACACGCAGCCGAAGCGAAAGCGAGTCTGAATAGGGCGTATAGTCAGTGGAGGTAGACGCGAAACCTTGTGATCTACCCATGGACAGGTTGAAGGTGCCGTAACAGGTACTGGAGGACCGAACCGATAAACGTTGAAAAGTTTCCGGATGATCTGTGGGTAGGGGTGAAAGGCTAATCAAACTGGGAAATAGCTCGTACTCCCCGAAATGTTTTTAGGAACAGCCTGGCGGTTGAGTTATAAAGAGGTAGAGCTACTAATTGGGTGCGGGGGAGTCAAATCCTACCAAATCCAGATAAACTCCGAATGCTTTATAATATACGCTGGAGTGAGGCTATGGGTGCTAAGGTCCATGGCCGAGAGGGAAAGAACCCAGACCATCAGCTAAGGTCCCCAAATTACCATTAAGTTGAACTAACGAGGTCCGATTGCACAGACAGCTAGGATGTTGGCTTGGAAGCAGCCATTCATTTAAAGAGTGCGTAACAGCTCACTAGTCGAGCGATCGGGCATGGATAATAAACGGGCATTAAATGGTATACCGAAGCTATGGATTTGCAGTAATGCAACTGGTAGGGGAGCATTCTGCCATCGGCGAAGCGGGAGCGGCAAGCAACCGTGGAGAGGGCAGAAAAGCAAATGTAGGCATAAGTAACGATAAGGCGGGAGAGAAACCCGCCCACCGAAAGACTAAGGTTTCCTGATCAACGCTAATCGGATCAGGGTTAGTCGGGGCCTAAGGTGAAGCCGAAGGGCGTAGCCGATGGACAACTGGTTAATATTCCAGTACTTTTTATAATTGTGATGCAGTGACGGAGTAGTGAAACTGGCGCGAACTGACGGAATAGTTCGTTAAAGGCCGTAGGTATAGAGTTTGTAGTTAAGTACGCAGACTTTGCTGAAAGCCGATAGTACCGCAAACCTTCGGGGGCGTGGATAGTCCAGGTAATCAGGCTTCCAAGAAAACCTGCTAAACTTCAGGTTATAAAAACCCGTACCGTAAACCGACACAGGTAGTCGAGGAGAGAATCCTAAGGTGCTCGAGTGAATCATGGCTAAGGAACTCGGCAAAATGGCCCTGTAACTTCGGGAGAAGGGGCGCTGGCAGCAATGCTAGCCGCAGTGAAAAGGCCCAGGCGACTGTTTAACAAAAACACATGGCTTTGCAAAATCGAAAGATGACGTATAAGGCCTGACACCTGCCCGGTGCCGGAAGGTTAAGAGGGGATGTTAGTCGCAAGGCGAAGCATTGAATCGAAGCCCCGGTAAACGGCGGCCGTAACTATAACGGTCCTAAGGTAGCGAAATTCCTTGTCGGGTAAGTTCCGACCTGCACGAATGGTGTAACGATCTGGGCGCTGTCTCAGCCATGAGCTCGGTGAAATTGTGGTATCGGTGAAGACGCCGGTTACCCGCAACGGGACGGAAAGACCCCATGCACCTTCACTACAACTTAACATTGATATCGGATACAGGATGTGTAGGATAGGTGGGAGACAGTGATCTGGCTTCGCTAGGAGTCAGTTAGTCAACGTTGAAATACCACCCTTTCTGTATTTGGTGTCTAACTCGTCACAGACGAGGACATTGTTTGGCGGGTAGTTTGACTGGGGTGGTCGCCTCCAAAAAGGTAACGGAGGCTTTCAAAGGTAAGCTCAGTACGCTTGGTAACCGTACGGGGAGTGCAATAGCATAAGCTTGCTTGACAGTGAGGCAGACAAGCCGAGCTGGGTCGAAAGACGGATATAGTGATCCGGTGGTTCTGCATGGAAGGGCCATCGCTCAAAGGATAAAAGGTACGCTGGGGATAACAGGCTGATCTCCCCCAAGAGCTCATATCGACGGGGAGGTTTGGCACCTCGATGTCGGCTCGTCACATCCTGGGGCTGGAGAAGGTCCCAAGGGTTGAGCTGTTCGCTCATTAAAGTGGCACGCGAGCTGGGTTCAGAACGTCGCGAGACAGTTCGGTCCCTATCTGTTGTGGGCGTAGGAAGTTTGAGTGGGGCTGACCTTAGTACGAGAGGACCGGGTTGGACTAACCTCTGGTGAATCTGTTATGGCGCCAGCTGTATTGCAGAGTAGCTACGTTGGGAATAGATAAGCGCTGAAAGCATCTAAGTGCGAAACTAGCCACGAGATGAGACTTCCATTGAGGGTCGTAGGAGACTACTACGTTGATAGGTTACAGGTCTAAAGGTGGCGACATCAAAGCCGAGTAATACTAATAACCCGAAGCTTTCTTCGTGATGGAAAAATGGCAGAACCAAGAAGCAAGAGCCAGGAGCCAGGACATTGTCTTGATTCTTGAACCTTGACTCTTGGTTCTCAACAACACATCAACAGATAACAAACAAAAACTGTTGTACTTCTTTTCGAAATAACTTCTTCCAGTAATGTCTTAGATAGGAGACGTGAGATATGAGATGTGAGACAAAGTCTCCATAGCATAGCCACCGATCAGATCTAATAAAATATCAGATAAGGATAGCAGACAGGGCCGCGGGACAATAAGTCTCAAATCTCACATCTAATATCTCAAATCTAAAAAGCATTCAGGTGCCTATATCGGCGGTGTCCACCTCTTCCCATTCCGAACAGAGAAGTTAAGCCCGCCAGAGCCGATGGTACTGCAGTAAAATGTGGGAGAGTAGGTCGGTGCCAAATTTTATCACCTTTATGGTGTCAATCAGAAGCCTTGTAGGAAACTACAGGGCTTTCTTGTTTATTGCATCTTTTACTGGTGCAGTGATAACAGCGACTGCAGGTCGAATTCTCGAAAGTCGCGATAAGCAAATGTGTATATTTAAATTATGAATATAAAACATCAAGAAATAGAAATACCTCCCAATAATCCATTTAAAAACTGCAAGTTAGGAAGAAGAAAATATGGCGAACTTCTTACAGATATAGTAGAAACTTATTCTGATGGATTTGTAATTTCAATTGATAATCAATGGGGTTCTGGCAAAACCACGTTTGTGAAAATGTGGAAGCAACATTTAGAAAATGAAGAATTTAAGACACTATATTTTAACGCTTGGGTAAACGATTTTGATGGGAGCCCTCTAATAGCAATATTGTCGGAATTACGTACGATTGTTTCTAACAAAAAAGTAAAAACTTTTGATGATTTATTATCAAAAGGCGCAATTATAACGAAGAATGTATTACCAGGAATTGCAAAAGCAATTGCAAAAAAATACATCGATATGGATGCAGTATCTGATGCAATAGAAGAAGCTACAAAATCCGCTGCGGAAATTTTAAAAGATGATATTGATGAGTATTTAAATAAAAAAAACGGACTGATTGATTTTAAAGTCGAGCTAGCGGACTTTATCCAAAAAAACACAAATGGCAAACCCTTAATATTTATTGTAGATGAGTTGGATAGGTGTCGACCCAATTATGCGGTAGAAATACTGGAAAATATAAAGCATTTTTTTAGTGTAAAAGGAATAGTGTTTGTATTATCTATAGACAAAGCACAATTGGGGAATGCGATAAAAGGATTTTATGGTAGCGATTTGATCGATTCTAATGAATACCTGAGAAGATTTATTGATATAGAGTATCATATACCCGAACCCGATCGTGACATGTTCACGAGGTATTTATGCGATTACTATGAATTCGATGAATTTTTTAATGCCAACGAAAGAAAACACCGAGACTTGGCAGACGACAAGAATAGATTTTTAGATATTGCGAATATACTTTTCGAAAGCCATAATTCTAGTTTAAGGCAGCAAGAAAAAATCGTTTCTCATGCGAGGGTGACTCTCAATACGTTTCCAAAGACAAACTATATTTTTCCAGACGTATTCGTGGTGCTAATTTTTTTAAGAGATATGTATAAAGATTTTTACTGGGAAATAAGGAACAGAAAACTAACGCCACAACAATTCGTAGATAAACTCCAAGGAGTGCTACCACCCATATCTGATAATTTTAATATTTCTTCGCTTATTTATCTGGCAGCACGGATAATTAATTTCTATCACACTTATTATCAGGAGGTCAATTACTCTTCCAAGATCATCGATCGGGATGAAAAAACAGGAGAAAAAATATTGTTAATTACATCGTTATTCCCAGCCTCTTACGATAAGGCCTTTTTGGAGGCTCTTGATCAACCAGCTTTTCGTTCTGAGAATGGGGTTAGAATTAGTTACCTGCTGAATAAGATAGATTTGTTGGAGAATTTTTTAGATACCTAACTTTGTCGCCCGCTAGTTGACCTAAATTGGCTTCGTACGGAGCACCTATGGTACTGTCCCGTACCTACGGGATGGGAGAGTAGGTCGGTGCCGAATTTTTTAACCGCCGTGGCGGAATCGAAAGTCTGTGCGCATTGCTTACGGGCTTTTTTGTTTATGGTCAATGCCTGCCTATCGCAGGCAGGGTCAATAGTCAACTGTGGTGCGGTGTCTGAAAGTCCGGTACACTAAGGGGAAACTGGGTTGGGTTGATCAAACCACGGACTTAAGACTCAGTACTCCCTCCCAACCCCATATTGATCTCCGTTGCCAGCAATCCGCTGCCGCCGCCAAAATGCTGTATGATGGGGGTGCCTGGATGGCGTTCGGCGATAGCTTTGCGCAGGTTCGCTTCTGAATCCTCATCCACCCCGCCGCCTATCAGCACCAGGTCGAAACGCTGCCTATCGCAGGCGCTGATAGCGGCATCATCGGTCAGGCAGGCGGTGGCGTGCCATTTGGGGTTGTTGTTTATCAGCCGCTCTATAGTATTCAATATCTGTTCGTTACGGCCAATTACCAGTATCTGCGTTTTTTCCATAACACAAATATACCGGGCAACGGCAGCAATTACCGTAGCAGGAATGTAAAAATAGATGTTGTGACACTTATCGATGAGGGCCGATAAATTCGTTGATGGCTTGCAGGTAATGGCAGCCGGGCTGATTTTGGCTCTGCATCCTTCCGGCCACGCCATTGATTACCTGTTGTATCCTTTGCTCCGCTGCGATGTACGGGCAGCGTGTTTGCGGGTTATTTAGCTCGCGGTTATGTATATCGGCAATTTTTTTGAGGGTTCCCTTTATCGCGTTCAGCACCGGCGCGTTGCGGCGCATGCGGCACCATTCCATAAATTGCTCCTGGTGTTTGGCAATAATCTTCATCGCCACAGGCACTTCAGCTTCACGTTTTTTCAACGTGGCGTCTTTCAGTTTTGAGAGTTCGTCCACATTCACCAATGTAACATTTGCAAGCTCCCTTGCCGAAGCTTCTACATTATTAGGTACCGAAAGGTCGATGATCAGTTTGTCGCCGGCATTTTCCAGGTGACTTCTTAAAATAGCGGGCTCATCGGCGCTGCTTGCTACCAGTACGATATCGGCATTACGAACCTGCCGGCTCAATTCATCCAGCGGGGCATGGTTCAGTCCAAGTTCTTTTGCCAGCTGTATGGCTTTATCTTCCGACCGGTTGATGAGGGTAATGTTTCTTGTTCCTAAATAATCCACCAGGTTTTTGCAGGTATTGCGGCCTATCTTGCCCGTGCCAACCAGCACGATGTTGCAGTGTTCGTAGTTGATCACATGTTCTTTTATATACTGCACCGCAGCAAATGAAACCGAAACAGTTCCGCCGCTAAGCGCCGTATTGGTTCTGATCTCTTTTGACGATTGCAGCGCGGCATTTACCAGGCGTTCCATAAAGCAATTAATGCCACCACGTTCTTTCGAAAATTTTACCGCCTGTTTAAGCTGACCTACAATTTCATAATCGCCTAATAACTGCGAATCAAGTCCGGCGCCAACGCTAAACAAATGTTCTACCGCCTCGCGGCCTTTTTTAATGTAGGCTGTTTTTGTAAATGTGACTGCATCGCCCTGGGCGTGGCTGCAAAGCAGGCTTACAAGCTCGCTGGCATTATCGGCCATACCATATATCTCGGTGCGGTTACAGGTAGACAGGATGAACACGGACACTATACCCTGTTCGGCTGCTGCCTGCAATATGCCTTCATAGTGTTCGCTGCTGATGGAAAACATCCCGCGTGTAGCTGCATCTGTCTTTTTATAGTTGATGCCGGCAACACAGAAGTTCGAAATATCGGATGGCTTGTTTGTTTGCATGGTTAGTTTAGATACGCGGCAAATAACCTAAAGGTTATCGCCCTTATAAAATACATCGTTTTGGTTTTCCCTGATTTCACGATCTCAAATATCAGGGCTAAAAAGGTATTGCCGCGTGATTTGAAGTCGGTAAAAAAATGATATGGATCATTTTTAAAAAAGAAGCGGGCCGGGAAAACTCAACCCAAACCCGCTTCATCCACTTCACAGCATTCAAGAGTATTTTACATTTGAACCACCTGGGTCCTTAAAGTCTCAACCAATGCACCAACCGAGGCTATCAGGTTTGATGGCAGGTGATTCTTATTAGCGCCCTTTACCAGGTCATCTACAAACGCATCGAAATCGGCGCTGGTAGCTTTGCCGTTCATACGGTTATTCACCGCTGGGTCGTGCGCATCGTGCATGTTCATACCGGCGTAGGTATAACTTTTAGAACCGGTGGCAACGGCCACAAATGTTGTCAGGTTGTCGCTCAGTTCAGCGAAGCCCGACAGGTTACCAGCGGTTACTTCAGACAGCAGCACAGTAAAATGCCCGTTAATGCGGTTGTCGGCAGCAATAACAAATATGGTGCTGTCTATAACGCTCCGGATACCCAGGCGGCCCTTTTGTATCATCATGCCCGGATTGGCAGGATCGGCCACCATGGTACTTCCGCCCAACGAGTCGTATAACGTAGCCTTAACGGGCGTTGGAGTTGATTTTTTACTGCACGCCGAGAAAAATGAGATAGCCATCAGGCTGATCATAATAACGGCTAAGAATGGTACTTTTTTCATAATAATTGTTTTTAGAGTATGTGTTCGATGAATTTGTAAACTTTATAAGTGACCGATGTTTTTGCTACCGGGCAACTGCCTGCCAGGTCGGCCTCTGTCGGTACAAAGCGCTCGGCGTTCATGTGGAAGTCGGATTTGAAGTTGTTCACAATCTTGTCTCCACTTGTTTTGATGGGGAAAAATGTGAACACCACTATACGGCTGTCGGGGTTTACCAGTACATGATCTATGCCTTTTTGGTGATACATCCAGGCCGAAATTTTATTGGCATCGTCCTGGGTTATTGGCTGTTTGATGTCTATCCTGGCCATCGTCTTTGAGTAAGGCCCCAGGGCTTTCGGGCGATAAACCCAGTAAATGTGAACCGCCAGCACCACCACCAGGAACAAAAAGACAGAAACGCTGTACAGCGCTATCTTTTTAATGGTTTTTGTTTTCATAAGGTGAGTTTTTAGTTTTTGATTAAGATTGTTATTTGGTAGAGTTACGCAGGGAATAGCCATGCGGATTTCGCCGCCGCCGAACATTCCAACAACCTGGGGGAGTTAAAGCGCTTTTATAGCCGATAATGAATAAGGCCGTGCAGCCTCATCCCGAAAATAAATTCGGGCGGGAGATAGGTACACCGTTAAAACACGGTAACAATTGGGTGTTTTAACTGTTGATTGTAACAGGTGTGTTACCATATATTGTACTTGCCCCTTTATACCCCAATTTTTATGGCAGTATTACGTCAGGTTTCGTGTGTTACAAAGCGGAACTATTATTTTGATCCCCATGAGATCATCAAAAGCTTTGGAGGCGAGTATCTCGGCTTCCCCTGGGAGTTGCCCGATTATATGGTGCTGCATTACATTAAAACCGGCATGGAAAAGTATTATGTACAATACGGCGGGCGTAAAATAAAGATCGTTGTAGCGTCGCACAACGGTAAAGAATACCTTAAAGCCGAAACGGATGACTACAGCCCCGATACCTTGCTGGCCCTGCCCGATTGTGATGTGCTGAAGGTGGTAAGATAGATTTTCCGAAGGCCTTTCAAAATATATAAAACCTTATTTAGATAATGAGAAGGTATTGATTTGTGAAAGGCAGAGCTGGCGAATATTAAAGATATCAACTCTGATTACCAGCCTCTAATCACTAACCTACAACACCTTATACAATATCCAGTTATCTGTCTCGTACACTTTTTGCACGTTCAGGTTACTGTCAGATTTTTTGATGGCAGGCAGGTATTTGTTATTCAATTGCGTGTAACCGGTAAGCGGGTTACGGTCGGTAGCAATGAGTATATAATTAACATATTTTTCCGGGGCCTCGCTTGCACTCAGGTAGGTTTCCTGGTAAGGCATGGTAAAGCGCTGGATATGATCCGAAAATGCCACAACCGGGTAAGCTACAGCATCATCGATCATAACCTGCTGCTCTAACGGCAGGCTGTTAATGAACGATGCCATCTCTTTATTTTCGGCCTGGCCGTCGTCGGGCGTAGCGTGGAACAGGGTATTTACAAAGTCCCGTTCCTCAAAAATAAAGGAGTTCTTCAAAAAGAAGTAACCGGTAACCAGTTGTATCAGCACAATGACGGTCAGCAAGGTTTTCATTACGCGCTGATTCTCGTGCCGGTGCCCCCTGAATACGATACATAAAAGCGACAGCACCAGGAAGATGAGAAAATACTCGTGCGCCAGGAATATCTTATCGTATTTTATCTGCAGGAACTCCACAAAGGCAAAAGGGGCGGCAACGGTAAGTATCTGGTAAGTATTATGCCTGAACAGGTAAATGGCCACCACGATCATAGGGCAATACAGCGCAATGCTTGCCGTAACCAGCGGTGATATCTGCGACGATTGATAATGTACAAAACTCGTTGCCTGCTCAAATTGCAGCTTCTCGGTCAGCACTGTCCACGTTGCGTAGGGGCTGTCCAGGAAGTAGTCGAGGTCGTTGGCATGCGTCAGGTTCAGCATCTTAAATATAGCTATCGACGCAAGCGGCAACAGGAATATGATGATATATATTGCAAACGTTTTATTGATGAGCTTACGCCTGAGTGCCGGCGCGTTAAAGCTTTGTACCAGCCTGAAAATAGTTTCCTGTTCGCTCAGGTTAAGGCTCTGTGTGGCGATGAAGAGCACCAGCGGGATGAAAAACAGGGTGAGCCAGATAAACTTATAATCGCAAAAAACCAGCACCACCAGGCATATACTGGCAATGGAAACGTGAAAGGTGGTGTTCGATTTGTAGTACCTGAGTATATGATAAAAGAACAGGAACAGGAAAATAAGCACCAGGTATATCGACTTACCCGAACATGCGGTATATAAAAGTCCCGGGTGCAGTGTAAACAGCACCAGCAGTATCAGCATGTAAAAGTCGTCGTGACTGCGCTTGGTAAGCGTATGTGCCATGATATAGAACAGCAGGGCGGTACCCACCGCCGATGCGAATATGGGGCCCAGCAGGAAGCTTTTGAAGGAAAAAATGAACGTACCATAAAACGGAAGGATGGGGGCGGTAAGGCCCATCACCTTCAGGCGGTTGCCCAGGCCCTCGATCAGTATTTTGTTTTTTTCCGAATAGAAAAGTGCCTCGAGGTTGTGATAACCCAGGTTATGCAGGTACACACCAATAAAAATGTAGTAGCCCGCCAGCAGCAGCGAAAGAATAATGAGATATAATGTTCTCCTGTGCATTACCTTATCACGTTTGTAGCGCTGTTTACCTTACTCAGGCCATGATTGGTCTTTTCCCAGTAAAACGGTTTTACAACTAACTGATATAATCCCTTATAAGCCGCAGCCGAATGCATGAGCCAGTAAACCGGGTTGGCAATGGCAAATAAGATCAGCTCGTAAAAACGGCGTTTGAAAACGGCCATCATATTGACATAGATCATCAGGATATTACCTACCATCAGGTTAAAGATGGACACAAACAGTACCCAGTCGGGGAAAAGCTGCTTGATAGACGATATATTAAATATAACATACGCCAAAAAGACGATCAGCAATATCGGGTACACAAGAAACGTAACAGGTGTGGCGCCCACAAAAAAGTTGAACCCCAGGAACCCGCGCCAGCCGATCTTTTTGATCAGCCGCACCGGGTTGCGCATGTGCACCAGGTAGGTTTGCATATACCCTTTTATCCACCTCGACCGCTGGCGTATCCAGTTAATAGGCTCGTTATTGGCCTCCTCGTAGGTGGTGGAATTGACAATAGCAACCTTGTAGCCTTTGGCATACGCACGTACGCCCAGGTCGGCATCCTCGGTCACATTGAAAGGGTCCCAGCCGCCAAGTTCAACCAGGGCGTCTATTTTAAAATGATTGCTGGTGCCGCCCAGCGGGATAGGGATATCCAGGGTATCAAGCCCCGGCAACATATAGTCGAACCAAAACGAATATTCCAGCGTGAACATCCGCGTCAGAAAGTTCTCGTTGCGGTTAAAATAGTTCAGTGCGCTTTGTATGCAGATGTAGTGTTCCGGCAGTTTATTAAAAAGCGTTACCACCTTTTTAAGTTGGTCGGTATCCGGGATATCCTCGGCATCGTAAATGGTCAGGTATTTGCCCCTTGCAAAATGCAGCCCGTAATTACATGCCTTCGGTTTGGTTTTCGGCATGTGGAAAGGGACGATGATCACCTCGAAAATCGCCGGGAAATCCAGGTTGCGCACGGCATTCAGTGTTTTCTCGTCATCCTCTTCTATCAGCAGTTTAACGTCGAGTTTTTCGCGCGGGTAGTCTATGCTCTGCAGGTTCCAGATCAGTTTTTTTATCAGCTTGTCTTCCTTATAAACCGGTAGCAGGATCGTATACACAGGCAAGTCGTCATCGTGCAGGTGTTTCAGCTCATGCTTGGTAACGGCCTGGTACAATTCGAACCGTGAACCCACCAATGATAAAAAAAGCTTAAAGATAATAGCCACCAGGAAGAACAGGCTGATGAGCACATTCAGCGTGATCATCACCGTCTTGAAATTTAACACGGCGCCTGCTGCTATACCACCAACCAGCAGGAAGAAAAATACCAGCTGCGGCCCGGTAAAGGTGGTCAGTGCCGAACTGTTCGGGTCGCGGTTGAGCAACTCGAATACCGCCGACTTGACCTGTTTTTCGCCAAGCAGTTTATGGCTCAGCCAGGTAATGTCAAGGTCGTCGGCTATGATGATCTCCGGCTCGCGGTTGTAAGTCATCCGCACAAAGTCGATCAGTAAGCGGTCGGTCGGGTCGGCCATAACGGTCACCACCTTATTGTTCTCGATCCGGAGGGGGATAGCGAGATGAGCGTCGGCAAAATCGAGCTCTATCTCCTTTATCACATCTTCATCATATTGCTGGTCGCGTATGGCGGTAAACTCATAGCCCGCATTATTCATCGACCGGCCATAGTTTTTGCGGGAAATGTAGCCGTAACTAAGGGCAATTTTCAGGAAAGACTGTTCAGTTTTTGCTGAATAATCTTCAATGCGTATCCGATCGTTAGCTGATATAAAACCATCCTTTACCAGAAGTTCAGGGACCGAAATTGCCATTTGTAGTTGTTATAATTTATTAGTTTGCCTTACTTAAATCCTCCTTAAATAACAGGATTCCAGGCCGGCATATTTTTAAAGGCCCTTAACCATTGGAGAAGGGTTGGGATGGGGCTAATCATTGAACAGCTCCTGAGATTTCTGCACTTTCGATCGTACATACAGGAACGACATCAGTATCAGCACCAGGATACCCAGCAAAATGTACAGGTTGTAAGTTTCCCAGAAACGCGTCAAAGCGCTTTTACTATCAAAATACTCCAGGTTCTCGCTCGATTTATTGATGTTGAACAGGTATTTATTGCCATTCACATCGGATATGCACATGTTGCTCGACAAGGTCGACAATTGCTCGGTGATCGATTTGGATGCAGCCAGGAATGCATCAGACTGCTGGCTGCCGGTAGCAGTAATAACCAGCACGGCATTATTGCTGCGGCCATAAAATATCTGCGCCAGGCCATTTGAAACCGAGTCCGAAAGCCGGTACACCTCTTTGTTATTCTCATTATTGAGTATCCTGAATTTTTGATTGAACCGTATCGGCGCATCCGGCATTTTATCTATCAACGGGTCATGCTGCGACAGCAGGGCGACAATGTTGTACTTTTTCAACTCAGCAGCGCCTACCTTGTCCGAATACGTAAACTCGGGGAAGTTATTGGCATTAATGTTATTGTTCAATTCATAAATGATCTCGCCCAGGGCCGAAGCTGCATATTTAGCATATTCCTTGCTGATGACGATCAGCGTAGTGCCGCTGTTAAATGCCTCCGGGTACTGGTAGAAACTCAGGTCATTCGTAATGAATGGGTTCTTCGATTCCAGGTACGATTTGTCGACATCTATCTCCGCGAAGAAGTTGGTGAACGAGTTGATACAGTTGCCGCTGCTCGGGTATATCCTGAACTCGGCTTCCACCGTATTATACTTATGGTGCTGGTATCGGTTAATACTTACCGATGTGTTCAGCTTACCGGTGGCGTCCAGCCTTTCGCTGCTGATGAGCATGCCATTGAGGTAGATATTGAAATAACCGCGGTCACCAGGTGTCAGGCTGCTGTAGTTGGCCACAAAATGCAGTTCAACCTCTTTCGGTGTAAAGCTGAAGTCGCTGTTCTTGAAGCTGTACACGTTGGTGAGCGAACCGATACCCGACATAAAATTAGGTGCCCCGCCTATCTGGCGCAGCGAAAGCCTTGTGCGGTTCTCCTCTACCGTTTTGAAGAAATTGTTTTGGGCATTTTGTATCAGCAGGTATTCGCCGAACGACGAATTAAGGATATTCATGTTACCCAGCGCTGTTATTGTTTTTTCATAGCCGGCATCATCTCCGCCGGTCACAAATAATATTTCACCCGGTACCGTAACGGCCTCTTTAACTTTTGCCTTACCTTTTGCTACCGAATCTTCGTACGTAACCAGCGCCTTTTTCAGGAAAAGTAATCCCTGGCCCGGCTCGGGTGTAACGTTTATCAATTGCTTTTTGTCTGCCTGCAGGCTGCCCCATTTGCCCACCATAATATAGTTGCGCACGGTATCGGGCAGGGCATCTTCCTGGTAAACTTTAATATCTTTATTAAGCGTCTTTTTCAAACGCGAATAGGCCCAGGCAACGGCCTTCAGGTCGTGCAGCGAAGGGTTAACCGGGTAAACTATCGCCCGTTTCGATTCAAAACAGTTGCTGATGTTTACATTATTAAAGAAGTTGGTATTCGTTTTTACAAGCGACAGGTAGGAATAATCCTTCACCTTTACCCACATGGCGGGATTGTCCAGGTCCTTACATTTATCGTCGGATACGGTGAGCAATGTTTTTACCTGCACCTTTAAAAACTTGTCGGCCGGCAGGTCCTCCGGCGTCAGGTTTATGGTTATCTTTTGTACCGAATCTTTGCTCAGGCGTGCACTGTAAGCTGGCCTTTCGTTGATCACGACGTTTACAAATGAGTGGTCTTTGATCAGCGCCTGCGACGGCTCGATGTAAAGCACCAGTTTGCTCCCGTTCATTTCAACCAGCGGGCTGATCTTCAGGTAAAACGCACTGGCGCCTATCATGCCGTAGATAGGTTCATCGTCGTGCCCCATCGCTTTGAACGATACAATGCTTTGCGCCATTGATGCTGTACTCAACAGTAGTGCAAGAGCTAAAAGGCTTAAAAATTTATTCATTTGGTTGCAGGTATTAATTGATCACATTAAATTCTACTCTAAAATAATTGCCATGTTCGTCGCTGCGGTAAGTAAGCTCGCCGCCCATTTCCTGGGTCATCAGCTTGGCTATCGAAAGACCCAGCCCAAGCCGGCTCTCCACATGCGCCGAAGCATCATTTAAAGTTTTTAATTTGTTGAACATCATATCCAGTTCATCCTGGCCTATAGCGGTGCCTTCGTCAATTATCTCAAAAACAAAGCGCTGGCGCTGCAGGCTGGTAACCACATTAATGCTGTTATTGGTTTGTGAAAATTTGATGATGTTCGATAGTAAATTCTGGAATATCTGCCCGGTAAATACACGGTCAAGCTTCACGTTCAGGGGCAGCTTCAGAATATTGTCCACCAGGTGAATATTCTTCATCTGCGCGGTTTCAACCAGGCCGCGGTAAACGTGCATCACTTCCTGGTTAATGTCAAATACTTCCATGTTGAACTGCAGTTCGGGCGACTCGATCTCGCGCACATCCATCAGTTTGCTTAACATGTACTGTATTTTCTCGGCCGATTGGCCTATGTATCCCGTAAATTCTTTCTGATCGGCGCTTAGCCTGTCCTCTTCCTCTTTGATCATGTTGTTACTCATGATGATGGATCCCACCAAGTTCTTCAGGTCGTGGCCCGCGATATTAATAAAGCTGTTCTTTTGCTCGTCGAGCTTGCGCAGGCGCTCGTATTGCATATCGATGATATGGTTTTTCTCGCTGATGTCCCTGTTTTGCGCCTTCAGTTGCTCGTTCGATTTTTCGATAACTATCTGCTGGTGTACCTCGCGTAATATCACCTTATGCCGTGCATTGGGGATGAGGCATGAAATAACCAGGATAATGAAAAAATACTCGCCGCCGTTACTGATGAATACGTCGATGGTCGATTCGCTGAAAAGATTAAAAAACAAAGCCAGCATCAGCAGCGATAGCAAAGCCTGTATAATGGAATTGACCGGTTCCCAAAAAACCTGCATGTTAAAAAACAATACTACGGCTGCATAAAGCAGGAAGTAAATGTTCAGGTTGCCGGGATTAACGATTGTGCATAACAATGCCGATGTGACCGACATCAAAAAGAATGCGGTATGGAGTATAATGCGGTGGTTATAGTTTTTACTGTGCAGCCATTGATACAGGATATAAAGTATCAGTATGATGATAATGCGGACGATGAAAAACTGCAGGAATATATCGGGCGCGTAAATAAAATCGGGGATGCTGAATAGCCAATAAAGCAGTATGATCGTCCAGATGATATTGTTGGTTTGAAACCATGCCTTTTTTGCGATTTCCCTGGCAAATTCTTCTTTGGTAATTTGAACGAGCATTTATTGGGTTTTCTTAGTTTATAATAGGATTCAACCAGTCGTTAATTTAGCGTGAATTATAGTAAAAATAATTGAAAAACGCGTGGTTCTCAACAACGTTTATTAACATCCTGTTAAGTATACTGATGCCTGTTACCGCGCCAACAGGTGCTGAACCCGCAAAAAACGCGCCATGGGGCAGGTAATTAGAGATAAAACAGCCGCAAAAACCGGGCAACGGGGTTAATAACTCGCGGGTTGGTTTTAATTGTGGTAACGATGTAAGGTACAAGAATGCCATTGAAGCTCCTGATTTTCAATTATTAAAGCAACATTAATTTAAAAGCACAAGATTTTCCGCCGCGTTTAAAAAATGCCGGGCCGGGCATTGTTCCGCCCGAAAAAAAATCCGCGGCGCCGGCCAAACTTTAAAAATGTGAGGTGTTATACGAGACTAAGGCGGTGTTTTGTTACCATTTTGGGGATTTAAATAACCATAATTACCCGTTGACTATCAGCATGTAATGAAAATGGCGCTCAGCCGTGCCAAATAAATATTATCCGAAAACAGCCCGTGCCGGCGCTTTTGCACGGTTGTTTGCCGCATAAGCTACGATGCAAAACGGGTGACCGGTAAATTGCAAATTATCAAAACATATACCTTAGGCGTAACGTTACTTATAAAGCGTGTGGTATATAAACTAAATGGATCGTCCCGCTCAAAAGCCCCCGGTTTAATCAGCAGTTGATAAGCCGGGCGGCTGCACGAATAGTGACCCTGAATTCTCCTTTCTCCCTGGTGGTATTACCCCGTACATAAGCCTGGTTACATGAGAGATGCGCGTGTTCCCGGGCAAAATAATAAAATTCGGCACTTGACGTAATCATTATATTAAATCGTTACCTTTGCACCCTATTGTACAACATGAAATTTTTTGAAGAGAAGCGCAGAGAAGTAATGAAGCATATTGAAAAATATATGCTCGAAAAGATCAACGACTTTCTGAAGCCGGTGGATACAATCTGGCAGCCATCCGACCTGCTGCCTGATTCAACACGGGAGACCTTCTTTTCCGAGATCAAAGAATTACAGGAAAGTTCGGCCGGCTTATCCTACGACCTGATAGCTGTACTGATAGGCGATACCATTACCGAAGAGGCGCTTCCCACCTACGAATCGTGGTTAACCATGGTTGAAGGGGTATCGAAAGACGAGGAAGGCGGCTGGATGAAATGGACACGTCACTGGACAGCCGAGGAGAACCGCCATGGCGATCTGCTGAATAAATACTTATACCTGTCGGGCCGCGTAAACATGCGGATGATGGAAGTATCAACCCAGTACCTGATAGCCGACGGTTTTGACATTGGCACCGGCACCGACCCATACCGTAACTTTATTTATACATCGTTCCAGGAACTGGCTACCAATGTTTCACACCGCCGTGTTGCTTCGGCTGCAAAAAAGGATGGCGATACCCTGCTCTCAAAAATGTGCGGCGTAATAGCCGGCGACGAGGCGCGCCACGCCAAAGCCTACAAATATTTCATTAGCAAGGTTTTCGAGGTCGACCCTAACGAGGCTATGCTGGCTTTTGAGGATATGATGCGCAAAAAGATAGTGATGCCTGCGCATTTTCTGCGCGAAGTTGGTTTAAAAGTGGGTCAAACGTTCGGGCATTTTACCGATGCAGCGCAAAGGCTGGGTATCTATACCGCTATCGACTATGTTGATATACTGAAAGAGCTAATTGAAGACTGGCACATCGAAAGTGCAAAGGACCTGAATGAGACCGGCGAAAAGGCCCGCGATTATATCATGAACCTGCCTGCCCGCCTGCTTCGCGTAGCTGAGCGTATGAAAAACCCCATGCTGGAGTATAAATTCAGCTGGATAAACGGCTGATCACTTCTCTTTATTGACATTAAAACCAGGCGACTTGTAATCTTTACCGATATAGTCGTCAGGTATCTGTATGCGGTTGCCATCGCGTAGCGAAGTGAAGTGCGGCGACATGATCTCGACCCCGGCCTCGTTAAACTTATCCTGTATTTGCTGGTGAAGCGCCGAATAAATGACGGCCATCCTGGCTGGCTGATCGGTGTAGGCGTTAACCTGGTAGGTAACGTTAAAGTCGTTCAGGTCGGTTTGCAGCACAAAGGGTTTCGGCTCCTGCTGTATGCCCTCGGTGGATAGCGCGGCATTGATCATCAGCTCATGCACCGTCTTCCATGGCGCATCGTAACCTATGGTAACGCTGGTATGCAAAATAAGCCCCAGGGTTTTTGATGATGAAGTATAGTTGATGGTATGCGAGCCCAGGATGGTAGAATTGGGGATGGTAATATCCTCGTTTTTGATGGTACGGATACGGGTTACCAGCAGGTTTTTTTCAAACACATCGCCTATAACATCCCCGGCCTGGATACGATCGCCCAGCTTATAAGCACGCATGTAGGTAAGCACTATACCCGCCACCATGTTGGATATGGCCGAAGACGAACCAAAGGAAAACAGCACGCCTACAAAAACCGTAACCCCCTGGAATACCTTCGACTCGGAACCCGGCAGGTAAGGGAATACTACAACGAACATGAACGCATACAGCACCACCCTGATGATATTGTAGGTAGGCAGCGCCCATTCGGGGTAAAAGTTCCTGATGGTGAACGAACCGCTTTCTATCTCGGCCGCAATGAACTTAACCAGTTTGACAATGTAGCGCGTAACGATGTAGATAACCGTAATGGTAAGCAGGTTAGGTATAAAATGGAACAGCGACAGCGCAATATCTTTAAGCGGGTTAACCACGTAGCTCAATAGTTCAGTCGAGATAGGTTTTGATGCCGGGAAGATGAAAAACAGGATAGGAAGTGATAAATAGACCAGCAGTATCACGATGGCTATACGCACCACACGCACAATGTTGACGATGAATGGCCGCAACCGCGCTGCGTAACCCACAGGCGCACCTTTTTTTGCCAGCTTGGCCAAACGGCTGTCCCATGCCTTCAGGGTTTTTAGCTTCACCCACCTGAAGGCCCGGTTCACGGCCCATATCAATAGGATGAGCAGGCCTATCACGGCCACCGCTTCCGCTATATTAATGGCCCATTCTTTTATGCTGTTATTGGAGAAAAAGTTGCCCAGGTTTTTTTTGAGTATTTGAAGGTAGCTGGCGGCAAGCTGCGGACGGTTGAGTTCGGAAAAGGAAGCATCTTTATCGCTCAGCGCAAGCATCACCTGCGATCCGTAATAGATAACGGATAACGAAGTATCGTTTTTTAGCTTCAGCGAATCGGGGTTGAAATCAATACGGTTGGTGATGGCGGCCAGCCTGTTATTCACAATGTCGGCGCGCTCCTTTACTGTAAACATACCCTGCCCGGTATAGAACCTGAATAGGGTATCCCGGTTGATAATGACAGGTTCGCCGTGTGGTTGGTTGGGCTTTTGGGCTTCGGCAGGCAGGACAGCAAGCAGCAGTATTTGGAAAGCGATAACACAAAATCTTATCATAAACCCGATTTTATGTTAAAGTTAATAAAACAACCGGCAATTTATCCCTCCTGTAACAGATCCGTGCCGTACTTCCCGGCAATGTCAAAAAATAGTTCGTTCAGTATCGACTCGACGGTTAGTGAGTTCACATCGTCGGTGTAATGTTCCGATCGGGTTATGTTTAGCTCCGTGCCTTTTACGTTTATCGTAAACAGGCTGCCCTCGTACAAATCAGGTTGCGATATTTCAATTACATCGCCCGAACCTTCTATCGTAAAATGTATTTCCTCGCCACGTTGTTGCCAGAATAACCGGTCAAGGTTGCGGCGGATGTGCTCCCGCAGTTCAGCAGGATCGATCCTTTTATGCAGGGTGATGATATTCATAATAAATAAAGTACAAGCGGGATGCCGTTTTGTTTACGAAGCTTGTTTTAACGCGCACCAAAATATACCCGTATATTTAGCTATGAAACTTAAAAAAGAGATCGGGAACGTGATATTAATTTTATTGGGAATATTATCCGTTGGTATGGGCCTGAAAGGCTTTTTGCTGTCAAGCAATTTTATTGATGGCGGTGTCACCGGTGTATCCATGCTATTAGCTGAAACCACAGGCATACCTTTGTCAATCCTCATTTTCGTTATCAACGTGCCTTTCCTCTTCCTCGGTTACCGGCGGCTGGGCACGGCATTTGCCGTGAAAGGCGCTCTGGCAATAATGGGGCTGTCGCTTTGCCTCGCATTCATCAGTTTTCCCGACGTAACCCATGATAAATTGCTGACTGCCGTTTTTGGCGGATTTTTTATTGGCGTGGGTATTGGTTTGGCTATACGCAGCGGCGCTGTGCTCGATGGAACCGATATAGCCGCGTTGTTGGTGAGCAAAAAAATGCAGATGCTGAAAGTAAGCGACGTGATACTGCTTTTAAACGTGGTTATTTTTACGGCGGCCCTTTTCTTTCTCGGTGTCGAGTCGGCGCTCTATTCTATTCTCACCTATTTTGCGGCGTCTAAAATGATCGACTTTATTATAAACGGTATTGAACAATATATCGGCATTACGGTAATATCGGTGAAAGGCGACGATATACGAAAGTTAATAACCGGCATGGGTCGCGGTGTTACGGTGTACGAGGGTAAAAGCGGCTATGGAAAGGATGGTCACATCAACGACCCGCGCGACATTATATTTACCGTAGCCACCGCCTCGAGATACCCGCCATCAAAACAAAAATACTCGAGCTTGACCCTGCCGCATTTATTGTTCAGCAAAGTATTGACGATACGACAGGGGGGCTTTTGAAAAAGAAAAGTCATCATTGATCTTTAAAATAACAACCCTCTTTAACACTTAAGGCGGAGAGGGCAGCCAGCGAAGCAACGTCGCGCAAGTCAACTATCCCTCCACGCATCAAACCAAATCAATTATCTTTGTTAACAATTACCCACTAATACCAACTTCTTATGAAATACAAACTCCTTGGCCGTTCGGGCCTCAAAGTTTCTGAACTATGCCTCGGCACCATGGGCTTCGGCACCGAAAACGGCTGGGGCACCGATAAAGCTGCCAGTTTTGAGATCATGGACGCTTATGCTAACGCAGGCGGAAATTTCCTCGACACAGCGAACCTTTACAAAAACGGCACCAGCGAAAAGATCATCGGCGATTACCTAAGCAACCAGGACAGGGATTACTTTGTGGTGGCTACCAAATATTCGCTGAAAGATAACCTGACCAACCCCAATGCATCGGGCAATAACCGTAAAAACATGATGCGCAGCGTAGAGGAAAGCCTGAAGCGACTGAAAACGGATTTCATCGACTTGTTTTACCTGCATATATGGGATGATATTACACCCATAGACGAGGTGCTGCGCGGAATGGACGACCTGGTAAGGCAGGGCAAGGTGAACTACGTGGGTATAAGCGACACGCCTGCCTGGGTTGTGGCGCAAGGCAATACTTTGGCCGACCTGATGGGCTGGAGCCCGATGATCGCACTGCAAATAGAATACAGCCTGATACAACGCACACCCGAACGCGAATTGATACCCATGGCCAAACATTTTGGCATGACGGTGACCCCCTGGGCGCCCCTGGGCGGTGGTGCGTTAACCGGCAAATACCTGCGCGGCGAGCAGGGCAGGATAAAACCCGAGAGTAAACGGTTGAACGATAACGCCGTTGCCATAACCAAAGCGGTGATAGCAATAGCTGACGAACTGGGCGTTTCACCCGGCAACGTCGCCCTTAAATGGACCACGCAGCAGGGCTTTCAAAGTATTCCTATCGTTGGCGCCACCAAACTGAGTCAACTGGAAGATAACCTGAAAACCGTTGATGTTACTTTAACTGCCGAACACCTCAAAAAACTGAATGAAGCCAGCGCTATCGATCTCGGCTTCCCCGGCGAATTCTTCCGCGAGGACGCGGTAAAGGTGAATACTTTCGGTGGCTTTTATGATAAGGTGGAGAAGAGAGGGTAATGACTTGTGATCAGTTATTAGTGACTGGAGGATAGGGGAGGATTGTAGGCAACCCGTTTCATTGCCTTTGGCTTAGCCAACGGACCAAAATCAGCTATAATTGGCTTTAGCCAAAACCAATTTGTATGTTTATGCCTCTCAATAAAACACACATGTCACGATTAAAACTTACCATCACCCTAATGGCAATCTTTTCCCTTGCCATTACAACCGCCAGGGCCCAAATGGCGCCAGCAGCTATCGACAGCCTGGTTGAAAGAACGCTCAAAACATTTAATGTCCCCGGCATAGCGGTAGCAATAGTTAAGGACGATAAGATCGTGTTTGAGAAGGGCTACGGCACCCGTTCGCTGGCAAGGGGCGGCAAGGTGGACGAGAATACGCTGTTCGGCATAGCCTCTAACAGCAAAGCTTTTACAGCAGCGGCTATCGGTATTTTGAGTGACGAAGGCAAATTAAAGCTGGACGACAAGGTGACTGATTATATCCCCGAATTCAAATTATACGACCCCTGGGTAACGTCAGAATTCACCATCCGCGACCTGCTGACACACCGCAGCGGGCTTGGTTTGGGGGCCGGCGACCTGATGGATTTTCCCGACTCGACGAATTTTACGCTGAAGGATGTTATCCATAACCTGCGCTATTTTAAGCCTGTTTCGAGTTTCCGCAGCAAGTTCGACTATGATAACCAGCTTTACATTGTGGCGGGCGAGGTGATCGCACGTGTGTCGGGCATGAGCTGGGAGGATTTTATCGAAACACGTATCATGAAACCGCTGGGTATGACCGCCAGCCGGGCCGCTTACCAGCGTATCAGCGGCAACACCAATTTGGTGGATGCCCATGCCCCGGTAGAAGGAACGGTTAAAACCATTTCGCGCTACGTAACCACCCACGCCGATGCTGCCGGAGGTATTTACTCGAGCGTCGCCGAACTGAGCAAGTGGGTGATCATGCAGATGAATAATGGCAAATACGACGATGGCAAACAGCTTTTCAGCGAAAAGATCCACTGGGAAATGTGGTCGCCGCAAACTATACTGCCGGTGCCTGCCTACGGGTATTACAGCACCCATTTTGCGGCTTATGGCCTGGGCTGGTTTTTGAATGATACCAAAGGCTATAAAGAAGTGAGCCACACCGGCGGTATCGACGGCATGGTAACCAAGGTAGACCTGATACCGGAACTGAAACTGGGGATTATTGTGCTGACCAACCAGCAGTCGGGCGCGGCATTCAGCGCAATTGCCAACCAGATCAAGGACAGCTATTTGGGCCTTAAGGGCCGGGATTGGATAAAAGTGTATGCCGACCAGGTAAAGGGTCGTGAAGGCGATGCCGATAAAGTAACCGCCGCAGCCTGGAAACAGGTGGAAGCACGCAAAAAGGATGGCCCAAAAGTCGACTTTGCACCTTACACGGGGACATACCGCGATAACTGGCTGGGCGACGTGGTGCTAAGCCAAAAAGACGGCAGGCTTTGGTTCACATCCAAACGTTCGCCCAAGCTAACCGGCGAAGTGCTGCCCTATAAAGCCAATACCTTCGTTATCAAATGGAACATCCGCAGTATGGACGCCGATGCATTTGTTACCTTCTCGCTGGATGAGGACGGCAAACCAACCGGGTTCAAAATGAAACCCATATCACCGGCAACTGATTTCAGCTATGATTTCCAGGACCTGGATTTTAGTAAGGTTAATTAGTGATTAGAGATCGGTGATTAGTTGGAAATGCGGATAGTTATCGGGCCAGTGTAGGTTCGGAAAATAAAAAGTCATGCCGAACCTGTTTAAACAAGTTCGGCATGACATCAGAAATGGGATTAAAATTATCAATCAAACCGTCTCAAATACGCCGGCTTCACTAACTCCCCATACCAAATACCCGGTGTCTTATCCATACTAAACCAATAAGACCCCGGCGCGTTTTGCAGCACCTGTATATTTTGTGCGGGCATAAAGCTTTGCGCCAGCAGGAACTGCTTTTCATGCTTGTCGTTCTCGGCCACGTCCATCACAATAAAGCAATGCCCCGGCCTGCCCCCGTGAATGAACACATCGCCGGCTTTTAGTTTGGCGGGATTGGTAACCGGCTTTAATTCTTTTTCAAGTGATGGTGTTCCGGCGTAGGAGAACACCAGTTCCATATACTTCATAAAAGTTTCGTAGCTGTAGTCTTTTTGGGCTAAATGTACCCAATGATCGTCCTTGTAGCGATAACCATTGGCGTAATGCGTATAGTCGCATACAAAACCGCTCACAAAATGAAAGCTGATCTCGCTGTAGCGTTTCTTGCTATACAGGTATTCGCCGCGCAGGCGCATCACGGCGTCGGCGCATTGCTGCAGGTCGTGTTTGCCCACGCTTATGTCCAGTACGGCTGCAGTATTGTCATCCGTAACGGCAACGTTGCCGTTATAGGTAAGGCAATGTGCGCCCCGCGGTTTCAGCGGCAGGCTTTGCAGGTATGCCGCAAAACTTCCGGGCTTTACCTCTGCCCGGTGAAAGCCCGGCACCGTTTTAAAACGCGTGACCACGTTATCAGGTGGCAGAAAGGATGCAAACAGAATTATAATTACGATGGCTGCGAAGGTTCTCATGGTATCATCGCTTTAGTTTAATAGTTCAGGCCGGTATTCAAAATGCATGGTGTCGTAATGGTACCATTTACCGCCCCATATAAAGCCATGCTTTTCGAATATATCTACTATAACTTGCGGAATCCGGTTTTGGTATACAACGCTGGTATTTTCGTCGGTACACTTACAGGTCCACTGCCAGTAATCGGAATATTTAATGTTGATGTCTATCGTCATCCCAAAGCTGTGCATGCTGTGGCGGTGCGTTCCGGCTATGTTGCGCCAAACAAACGTTCCGCCGATATCGCCCAGATATTTTTTCAGTTCCGGGTGTTCATCCAGCTCTTTTGAGACCGCTTCCAATTGTTTATCCACGCCGTTCACCCTGGTTACCACGATCTTCTGCCTGATCAACTTTGGGCACCATATGATCGTGGTCAGATTGCCCTCAACCTCCTGCTTCGAAGCGCCATACATCTTCATGAAAAACGCCTCATTCCTGATCCGGCCGGGGTCAAAGCTTTTCGCCGGGGAGACTTTCGGTGTTCCGGCTTTGTAAGGCTGTGCAAACATATCTTCCAGGTCCGGGTTATCGAGCAAGGTTTGGTAGGTTTTGTTTTTGACGCCGTCGTTCCATATCATCCGGTTGCCATCCTTAAAGATCAGGTGATTGTCTGCAAAGCCGGTAATGAAACCAGGATAGGATTGGATGAGTTTTTGAGCTGCTTTCGGAACGGTGTCGGTTTTTTGAAAAGTTGTACAGGCTTTTGATGGCAAACTTATTGATGAGATGGATAGAAAGGCAATAAGGGTCAGCCCTTTCATATTGAACGATCAGTGAAATTCATATAAGTACCAGCGCCTCAATTCGTTCGAAATGTTTCTTATTTAAAGTTGCCAGTGGCAGGCCATGAACAAGGGAGGTTGCAGCAATAAATATGTCGCGAAATTCAATTACCTGGTTCCTCCTTTTCAACTCCTGGTATATATGTCCTGATCGCAAGGCTATTTCCTCATTAAACGCGAGAACATTAAGCCCGCTTGTCAAAAGTTGGATGCTCTTTTCTTTTTCAGGCGATGTTGCGCCCATATAAAGCTCAAATAACGTTACGGTTGACAGGCTATAAATAACATTATCCGGGAGATTGTAAAGCCGGGTGTTGCTTTTTTCTTTAGCTCGCAAAAACTCTATGAATAAAGAGGTATCAATTACCATTCTTCAGGCTTGAATGTATTGAATGGAGAGCGGTCTGTAATTGGTTTAATATCTTCTTCGGACCATACGGGGATAGAAAGAATTCTCTTTTTGTATTCGGATTGTGCTCTCTTTGGCTTCTTCATCCGGGCGACCATGGTGTCGATATAATCCATTACCTGCTTTTTCGAATCAGGGTCAAGTGAATTATATTTCAACAACAAGCTATCCATATAAACAAATTTACGAAGTTGGATTTTAATATACAACCCGCTTGCGTATACCTTGACCTACCCAAAACCATAATCCTATTATCATATTATCAGGCAAAATATTGTTTTTGCGATGCATTATTTAATTTTAATTTATGGCCCCGCAAGACCTTAAAATAGAGTCTTATATTCCGGCTGACAGTTTAAAGCCGTTCGTCAAAACTTTCCTGGTTATTGAAAGTACCCGGGCGACGGTGAACAAACTTTTGCCGGACACGTCGATAGTCCTCGCTTTCCGGTTAGGCGGTAAAATAACCGATGAGTCGGCCGGGAATGACCGCCGTTTGCCAGCCTCGGTTATAACCGGGCTTCGCCGGTCGCCGCGGTTTTTATCTTACGCCGATAAAACGGCCTGCCTGCTAGTGATCTTTAAAGAAGGGGGTGCCGCGGCGATATTTAAAGAGCCATTGCACGAACTATTCAGCAAAAGTGTTCCGCTTGATGATCTGGTACCGCGCAGTCAATTGCAGTTGATAGAAGAGCAAATGAACGCGGCCCGCGATAATAAGAAAAGGGTAGCTATTGCGGAGCGCTTTTTGCTATCGGGGCTCCACAGCGGGCAGCCGGATATGTTGGTGAACCGCGCCATGCAAAAAATAAAGCTTGTCAATGGCAATATAAAGGTGAGGGGTCTTGCAGGCGACATGGCCATCAGTCTTGATGCTTTTGAGAAAAGGTTCAGGCGGGTAGCGGGGATATCGCCCAAGCAATTTGCCGATACTGTCAGGATGAGACACCTGATCGGCCAATTGTCGGCTCCGGAGAGCCTTACCCGCATCGCCCTTGATGCCGGATACTTCGACCAGGCGCATTTCAACAAAGATTTCCGCTCATTTACGGGTGTTGCCCCTCAGCAATTTTTCCACGCTTCGGCATGGTGGTAAATCAATGATTTTTTACAATTCCTGGCCACCTGCTCCGGGTAATTTTGCTTCATCAAATCATTAAAAAAGATGAGAAAAATTTATCGGACGGGCTTGTTGCTATTACTGATTACCGGTGGCTCAATTGCTATGTCACAAAACAGCACCAGGCCCGAGAGTAATTCAAAAAGTAAAAGATCAACCATGCAAGTAGTATTAATCGACCGCTTTGTTGTACCCGCAGCGGCCAAAGCAGAATTTTTAGAAAGAGCCAATATTAATCGTGATTTTATCAAACACCTGCCCGGTTTTGTTGAAGATAATGCCTACGAAGAAGCCGGCGAAACGGATTCCCGCATTGTAACGGTGGCCGTTTGGGCCGATGAAGACGCGTTCAAAAAAGCGAGAATAGCGGTGACTGAAGAATATAAACGTCAAAATTTTGACGTGGCCGAACTGATAAAAAGGCTGCATATCCAAATGGAGCGCGGCATATACAAAAGGCTTGAGCGATAAAGCATAATAACTTACGAAGTTTCTGAAACTTCGTAAGTTGCTATAGTTTTAAATCCTGACTCCTGAGTCTTCTTTCTACATATTCCTTCTATACTGCCCCCCAACTTCGTACAGGGCATGGGATATTTGCCCTAACGAGCAATATTTACATACTTCCATCAGCGTTTCGAAGATATTATCACCGGCAATTGCGGCTTGTTGTAATTTTTTTAGCAGGGCAGGGGCCTTATCGGCATTGCGTTCCTGAAAAGCTTTCAGCGCCGCTATCTGGAATTGCTTCTCCTCCTCGGTGGCCCGTATCACCTCGGACGGCGTAATGGTGGGCGAACCCTTTTTATTCAGGAAAGTATTAACACCGACGATAGGGTATTCGCCGGTATGTTTCAGGGTCTCATAGTAAAGTGACTCTTCCTGTATCTTGCCGCGCTGGTACATGGTTTCCATAGCGCCCAGCACACCGCCACGGTCGTTAATACGCTTGAATTCGGCTAATACGGCATCTTCCACCAGGTCGGTCAGTTCCTCAATAATAAAGGCGCCCTGCAAAGGGTTCTCGTTTTTAGCCAGGCCCAGTTCCCGGTTGATGATCAATTGTATGGCCATTGCCCGGCGAACAGATTCTTCCGTTGGCGTGGTTATGGCTTCGTCATAGGCGTTGGTATGCAGCGAATTACAGTTGTCGTATATGGCGTACAGAGCCTGCAACGTGGTGCGGATATCGTTAAAGTCGATCTCCTGTGCATGCAGCGAACGGCCGCTGGTTTGGATATGGTATTTCAGCTTTTGCGAACGGTCGTTCCCCTTATACTTATTTTTTATGGCTTTGGCCCAAATCCGGCGCGCAACGCGACCGATAACCGAATATTCCGGGTCGATGCCGTTGGAAAAGAAGAAAGAGAGGTTAGGCGCAAAATCATCGATATGCATGCCCCGGCTCAGGTAATACTCCACATAAGTGAATCCGTTCGACAGCGTGAATGCCAGCTGTGAAATAGGATTAGCCCCTGCTTCGGCAATATGATATCCCGAAATTGATACTGAATAAAAATTCCGGACCTTTTGATCGATAAAATACTGCTGGATATCGCCCATCATCCGCAGGGCAAATTCGGTAGAAAAGATGCAGGTATTTTGCGCCTGGTCCTCCTTCAATATATCCGCCTGCACCGTACCGCGAACGGTTGAAACGGCAAACGCTTTTATCTTTTGATAAACATCAGGCGGCAAAACCTGGTCGCCGGTAAGGCCGAGGAGGGTTAAGCCTAAGCCGGTGTTGCCCGCGGGCAGTTTTGCCTCACCCCGGCCCTCTCCAAAGGAGAGGGGGTGTTGGGAGAGATTATCCTGTCAGGTCGCTTACCTAATGTTTCTTTTATATCCCGAACTACTTTTTGTGAATTGCTCAACACTTCTTCGTTTGTGAAACGGATCACATCAAACCCTTCGCCATTGAGCACTTCGGTTCTTACCTTATCTTCTTCTGAAGTCAAATTATGATAGCCACCATCAATTTCTATAACAAGTCCTTTTGGTACACAAACAAAATCAGCAATATAGCCATCAATTGCATGTTGCCTCCTTATCTTAAATCCTGTTTGGTTGTTCCGCAATAGCTGCCATAAGATATTTTCAGTTTCAGTTGGATTTTGCCTGTTTGATTTGGAGTTAGCTTTTAAGGTTTCCCATATTTTCGTATTTGCAGTCTGATAGCCAAAGCTCCTGGGCCTCCCTTCTTTTGCCTCATTTAAATTCTCTCCAAAGGAGAGACCTTCCCCCCTCTCCTTTGGAGAGGGGCCGGGGGTGAGGCGATAAGCTGGTCGCTCCAGCCCTTTATCATCATAAACCTCTTTGAACTTCGCCTCCACCAAATGCTCCAGTTTATGCTCATGGATATATTTCTCGCATTGCTGGTCGATAGCTGCATTCATAAAATAGCCCAGCAACATCGGCGCAGGACCATTAATGGTCATGGATACCGAGGTGGAAGGGTTACACAGGTCGAAACCCGAGTACAACTTTTTCGCGTCATCCAGTGTGGCAATGCTTACACCCGAGTTGCCGATCTTTCCATAAATATCCGGGCGAACATGCGGGTCCTCGCCGTAAAGAGTTACCGAATCAAAAGCAGTTGACAACCTATGCGCCGGTTGCCCCAGCGAAACATAATGGAATCGTTTATTCGTCCGTTCCGGACCGCCCTCGCCGGCAAACATACGCGTCGGGTCCTCACCTTCGCGTTTAATAGGGAACACCCCTGCAGCATAAGGGAACTCGCCCGGAACATTTTCGGTTAGCAGCCAGCGTAAAATATCGCCCCAGGCCTCATACTTTGGAAGGGATATTTTAGGGATCTTCAGTTGAGACAGTGAGGTATAAAACAAAGGCTGTTTGATCTCTTTGTCCCTTACCTTGTATATGAAATTCTCCGCCTTATACTGTTTCATGGTTTCCGGCCATTCTTTCAATAACTGCTTGCAATCAGGGTGCAGATGGCTTTCCAGGTGCCTGGAAATATCTTGCAGAGACGCATAATTATGCGTCTCTACAGGGGTATTTTCTTTTAGCGCGTCAATCGCCCCCTGAATATTATATAGCTGCTGCGCAATCTTGCACTGTTCATTCACCCATTCATTATAGGTATTGCTGCTTTCAACAATCTCGGCCAAATACCTGTTCCGGTCGGGCGGGATAATAAATATCTTTTCCGATTCGCCCCAATGCAGGGTTGCCACGTCATATTTCGTCCCGATAAAATCAGCACCGGTTTTCGCCTTGATAGTTTTCATCAGCGCCTCGAACAAATTGTTCATGCCGGGGTCGTTGAATTGCGAGGCCATGGTGCCGAAAACGGGCAGTTCTTCGTCTTTAGCCGTAAATAGCTGGTGATTTCGTTTGTATTGTTTGCGCACATCGCGGATGGCATCCAATGCACCGCGCTTGTCGAACTTGTTAAGGGCCACAATGTCGGCAAAGTCCAGCATGTCTATCTTCTCCAGTTGCGTTGCTGCGCCAAACTCCGGCGTCATTACGTAAAGTGAGACATCGCAATAGTCGGTTATCATGGTATCCGATTGCCCTATACCCGACGTTTCGACAATGATCAGGTCGTAACCCGCAGCTTTACAGATGTCGATAGATTCCTGAACATATTTGGACAAAGCCAGGTTGGCCTGCCGTGTAGCCAGCGAGCGCATATATACCCGCGGACTATTGATCGAGTTCATCCGGATACGGTCGCCCAATAAAGCGCCACCCGTCTTTCGTTTGGAAGGGTCGACTGAAATAATGGCCAGTGTTTTATCTGTCTCCATCAAAAACCGGCGAACAAACTCGTCTACTAACGATGATTTTCCCGCACCACCGGTACCGGTGATGCCCAGCACTGGCGCCTCACCTAAATCCTCTCCAAAGGAGAGGATTTTTTTACCACCCGCGTCAACCCCCTCTCCTTTGGAGAGGGCTGGGGTGAGGCCCCTTTCCGCCAGCGTTATCAGCGACGCTATCGCCTTGGGATCTTTTTCGGGCAAATGCTTCAACTCGCCATTCAGTTTGGTTACCGTCGCAAAATCGCATTGCTGCAGCATATCATTGATCATGCCCTGCAAACCCATCGTACGACCATCATCTGGCGAATAGATACGGGCGATGCCATAATCCTGCAGTTCTTTTATCTCCTGCGGCAGTATCACACCGCCACCGCCGCCAAATATTTTGATGTGCCCGGCCCCGCGTTCGCGCAGCAGGTCATACATGTATTTAAAGTATTCGATGTGCCCGCCCTGGTACGATGTCAGCGCAATGCCCTGCACATCCTCCTGTATGGCGCAGTTCACCACCTCGTCCACCGACCGGTTGTGCCCCAGGTGTATCACCTCGGCACCGCTCGATTGTAAAATACGACGCATAATATTGATCGTAGCATCGTGCCCGTCGAACAGCGATGCTGCGGTTACAAAGCGTATCTTATTTTTGGCGTGGTATGGCGCGAGGGTTTCCATTGGCTGTATTTCTACAGCAAAGCTAAATAAAATGTTGCAAAGCTATGCATGCATAATAATCGGGTCTTAAGTCCTTAGTCAGGAGCCTTTGAGACGGCTTTTTGACTTTCACGTGCTTTTTGATAGCTTTAAGCTGTTATGGGATATTCTAAAATTAAGGTAGGCGTACTTCTTCTTTTATGCACTGCCACACTGCATTTTCGTTCATTGGGACAAACAACGGATTATTCATTACCGGCTGATCTTGAGAAAAATATAAGCAAGGCGGACTATAAAATAATAGCCGATTTATCAATAGCTGCGGTAGCAAAAAAGTATAAGATCGATCATGTTAGCCAGGGCACCATTACCTTGGGTAAAGGTCAAAATATGGCGGCTTTTAACCTGGATAATGTCCTGTTGCAATGTGAGGCTGAAAAAGACCATTCCAAATGGAACGGGATCATACAAGCACATTTTGACAGGTTGTTTAACTCGATTGATAAACATGAAAAGACTGACCTGTCGGGATATGATAAAGTAAAGGGTAACTTGAGTATCCGTATTTATACTGCCGCGAGTGCCGAACAGAGAGGCGGGCTCGAGAATCTGGTTTCACGCGTCGACCTTGAAGGGACAGTGACTTTATTAATGCTCGATCTGCCGGAGGCATTTGCCACGGTATCCAAAAAAGAATTCGATCACTGGCATATTAGCGCAGACACTGCTTTCCGCCAGGCACTGGAAAATATTGGAAAACAAAAGATAGAAAGGGAAACAAAATCCTTTAATATTGAGGGAACACCTGTCGAGTTTAATTTTTTGGAGAATGAAGATTATGCCGCAAGTTATGCACTCGATCTGTCGAATAATTCCCCTGGCCTGGTGGGCGAATGGGGCTCGGCGATCGCCCTCCCAAATAAAGGGCTGGTGGCTATTTGTAAAATAAGCAGGGAGAAGCCTGTTGAATTTGTGAAGTTTATACAAGCAGCAAAACCTATTATTGAAAAATCATATACAAGTCATCCCCAGCCCATTTCAAAGGAGTTTTTCTGGTATTATAAGGGAAAATTTACACGTATTGTAGTGAATGAGGATAGTAAAGGAAATATAAACGTTATCGCGCCGGTTGGACTGTCGGAGTTAATGGTTTCAAAAAAATAAAAAACGGGAACCAGGCGTTACGCCCGGCCCCCGTTCCGGAAATCTGCGAGAGAAAACCCTTATTCTTTCTTTTTGGCGGTCTTCTTTTCCGTAGACGTTTTGACCGTCGTTTTCGATACCGTATCAACCTTTTTAGAGGTGTCGGTACCCATTTTCATGGTATCGGTTGCGGATGTATCCGGTTTCATGGTAGAATCTATCTTGACCGATGTACTTGAATCTACCGAAGTAGAGTCGGAAGTCCCACCCGAATTATTTCCCTTGCATGCTGCCAGGCTCAGCGACAGTGCCAAACCTATCAAAGGCAGCTTTACATAATTTTTCATAGTGCTGTATTTTAACGTTTTACAAAACAATTAAACCCCGGTTGGATGAAATTGTTTGAAATGAAACGAACAGTGTCAAAAAGGCCCTCTCCATTGAAGAGGGGTTGGGGTGAGGCATAAAAAAACGGGATCTGTCAAATTACAGGTCCCGTTTCCCGGAAATTTTATCCGCTCATTTGCAGCATCACTGCTGTATCCGTCAATCAGGCCACTTTACCGGTGGCTTTTTGATGTGTTACCGCTTTGCTGGTTATTGTTATTGCCCAGGTTGCGGTTTTCTTTGTTACGATCGTTCCCCGTTCTGGACGGGCTCGTTGCCATTTTCCTGTCGTTCTCATTTTCGCGGTTGTTGGTACCGCTTTGCTTTGTGGTAGGCATAACTAAAGAATTTAATTGGTTAAACATTTTTGTTAATTAATTAAATAACCATCAAAAAAGGGCCTGGTTTCGCGCTTTTTGATGGTTATGCTTAAATGCCTGATTGATAATTTATTAATTTTTAATTAAATTCTGGTGCTTATTTAAAGTGAGGCGCCCGGCGGCAACCTGGCTATGTCGGTGGTATTTGGCAGCTTAAATACCCTTACATCCGCCACTTCGGTTACCAGCAGCAGGAAGTCCTTTTTTTGCTGTTTATCGTTGACAGGTTTATTGTCGATAACAGTTTGAACCGCCGCAAGTGCCGAGTCGTAGGCCTGGCTGACGGTCTGGCTCGCCGTATGGTCGTATTCGGCAAACGGCAGGTCCTTCCAAATGCCGCAATAGCTTATGGAACGGTAAAATTGCGCATCGCGCATTTCCTGGTGAAGTAATTCGTAATCGTTGTGATCGGGGTTTACTAATTCAACTCTTGTTGTGAATGAGGCCATTATTTTTTAATTTAGGTTAAAGAATGCCCAAAGGTGAGCTAAATCAAAATGCCCCGCAACGGGTCTTTTAACGGAATTTTCCGCGTACTACCCGTAAGTAAAACTACCTGTGTATCAGTCAATTTTGCAGGTAAAATTAGTTTCCGGCTCAAAAGCGTATCTTTGCCCCTTCACTGGTGCAATCACATGGTCATCGGTGTAATCATAAAATAAGATCGGTGGAATCATTACTACAACAAGGCATAAAGGGCTATAACAATTATGGGGCATGGCTGCGCGAGAAATACGAAGGGCAGCGCGTGTTCAAAGTTATTGTCGATGGCGGTTTCACCTGCCCCAACCGCGATGGCTCAAAAGGCTATGGCGGCTGCACCTATTGTAATGTAGATTCATTTACGCCAAGCGTATCGCGGCAGGAACCCAACCTGCGCGAGCAGGTGATCAAAGGGATGGAGCGCGCCGTTAAAGGCAACAGGGCCGATAAATTCATCATTTACTTTCAGCCCAATACTAATACTTACGCCCCGGCGCATTATTTAAAAATGCTGTACGATGAGGCATTGAGTGTCAATACAGAAAATATTGTCGGTCTGTCGGTAGGTACCCGTCCCGATTGTATCGACGCCGAAAAAATTGCCCTGCTCGAAAGTTATACGGATCGTTTCGACGTCGACCTGGAAATGGGTATGGAATCGATCTATGACGATACCTTATTGCAGATTAACCGCGGCTGCCTGCACGGCGATTTGGTGAATGCGCTTAACCTGGTTAAAAATAGTCCGCTTGATATTTGCGTACATACGATTTTTGGCTTCCCCTGGGAAACGAAGGAAATGATGCTGAAATATGCGGATGAGATCAACCGCTTTCCGCAGATCAAGTTTGTAAAATTCCACCATCTGCATATTGTGGAAGGCTCGGTAATGGGCGTCAGATACAAACGCGATCCGTTCAAATTATTCACCCTGCCCGAATATGCTGATTTTCTTTGCGAACTGTTACCCCTCGTCCGCCCGGACGTAGTGATACAGCGCCTTTTTGGCCTGTCGGATATGGAACTGCTTATTGCACCCAACTGGGGCCTTAAAAAATCGGAGATACAGCATTATATCGATAAAACCATTGCAGATCGGGGAGTGGTGCAGGGTTCTGCGCTTTGAGTACCTGCTAATTAAATATCCTTCCATTTGATTTTGCCGTCCAGCAGGTCGGCGCCCTTTTGGGTGAGGGCAAAACTCCCGGTTTCCAGCCGTTTGATCAGATCTTTACTGAACGCGAAATCAACCCGGTCGCCAATTTCATGATTTCCATACTTGGCGCCTACTAAACTGGTTTCTCTTATGCTCTTCAGCATAACAATGATAGTATCTTGGTTCATTGATCAGGGGTGCTTTTTCGAGCGACCGAATTAAATAGCAAAAACTGGATTTTTTTTGGAGCAATCATCACTGGATACGGGTATATACTATTACAAATTGGTTCTGCGCTTTCATAGTGCTCAGTTCGATCTTCGCACCGTTTTGCGTATCTATCCAGGTATTGTCTTTCGTTTTCCGGTAGATACCCGTCAGTGCGGCATCCATAGTTTGTACGGATTTTTGCAGTACCTGGTTAGATGGGGATGAAAATACCTGTTTCAGCTTGTAGCAGCTGTTCTTTTTGTAATAGCAACTCTCAATTATCCCGCTGCTGAGTTTATAAACATCGCATGTATCGCTCTGGGAAACCGTGGTGACAGCCGGAATTGATTTTTTTACCGTCGCCCTTATCTCGGCTTTCGATTTTTTGAAAAAAGACTGTTGGGCCTTTGAACAAAAAGGTATGATAAATATGGCCGTAGCCAGCAATAGTTTTCTCATTAAATTAAGGTGTGTCCGAAGGTACAAATAAATATGTTTGGCAAGTTGTTCTTTGGATCCGGATCAAAACATTTTAACCGTATATTCAAACGCCTCGTTGTTTTTGCGCAGCAGCATAAATCCATCGTTATCGTTATCCTTCAATACCAGGTCGCCAATTTTTGCGGTGGTTTCAAATTCGGGGGAATCGTAAAGCGGAACAGGCATTATTTTGTAGTCAGCGCCATCCACTCGTAAGATCACGTAGTCGCGGTAATGATAAAACGTGTCTATTTTGCCGCTGATCGGTGCATCATGAAATTCCTTATATTTTACCGCCCTCAGCGAAAATAAAACCATGCACAGGGCGATCATGAATATAAAATAAAACGGTTTTCTCATTTCCAAACGGGCACTATCATCATTACGATACGCCTTTTTACGATAATTTTTTTATTATTGTTTAAATTTAGCGGAAGAAAACCCGAATTCACTAAACGGCGTAAACAGCGATAAAATAATTTAGTCTTGTCACAACGAGAGCAGCAGAATTACATCCCCGCGCTTACAGGCGTACGTGCATTAGCGGCTTACCTGGTATTCATTTCGCACTACGAATATACTTTCGACCAAAACTTTCCGCATTTTATCCAGCGCTTTTTTCTCGAGTTCCACATCGGTGTAACCATCTTTTTCGTGTTATCTGGTTTTTTGATCGCTTTCCGGTATTACGATAATTTCCACCTTACCAAAGAGTGGTTCAAACAATACCTCAAAAATCGTGTGGCGCGTATTTACCCCATGTATTTTCTCATCACCGCCGGGGCCTTTGTCGTGTACTATTTCACACGCGACCCATCGGTGGTCAATGGTTTCCCAAGCGCGATAGGGTTATTTTTTATGCATATCACCTTCGTCCGCGGTTTTTTTCACCAGCTCAATTTTACGGGCGTGGCGCAAGGTTGGTCGCTAACGGTCGAGGAGTGCTTTTACTTTTCGGCGCCCATCGCATTTTATATCCTGCACCGCTACCGCAAATATTTTTTGCAGATACTGGCCCTCACAGGCTTCGGCTTCCTGATGGTGCTCATCTTTCGCAATGTCAACTGGTATGGCTTCTTTGGTAATTTCACCTTTATGATGCTGTATACTTTTTTCGGGCGCTGTTTCGAATTTTTTGTCGGTATCAAACTGGCGCTGATGATCCGCAAAAAAGGTTTCCACCGCACCAACAAGCTTAAATTCACTTACATCGGTTTCTTCCTCATCTTTTTCTGCGTATGGCTCATGTCGCTGCTGCCAATACCAAAAGGCTGGTCGGCAGGGCTGCACAACCCGCTGGGTATCATCATTAACAATTACCTGCTGGCTGTGTCTATCGCCACGTTCTTTTACGGGCTGATCACCGAAACTACCGTAATGAAAAAGGTACTGGCTAATCCTTTTGTCGAACTGCTGGGTAAAAGTTCGTACATATTTTACCTTATCCACCTCGGTTACATGTATGTGTTCATTTATAATGGCATCAATTGGCTCAACGACTATACTTTTGATCTGTACGATAAATGGGGACTGGATTGGCACTCGCCCTTCCAGTATGATAACCTGAATATTTTGTATGCTTTCGTGTTATTGAACGCGGTGTCCATATTTTTATTTAAATTTATTGAGGAACCTTTAAATCATTTTATACGTAAATCGGATTTCCTGGTAAAAGCCAAACCAAAACAATAAACCTGTGTATGTTTGATAAGTTAAATTACAGCATAGTGAAAAGCTCATTCCGGGTATTAGGTCTCGTTATGATATCCCTTTTTTGGTGCGCGCAACATGCATGG
Source organism: Mucilaginibacter ginsenosidivorans (assembly GCF_007971025.1). Taxonomy (NCBI): domain Bacteria; kingdom Pseudomonadati; phylum Bacteroidota; class Sphingobacteriia; order Sphingobacteriales; family Sphingobacteriaceae; genus Mucilaginibacter; species Mucilaginibacter ginsenosidivorans. The sequence goes on from NZ_CP042436.1 coordinate 2,052,598, forward strand.
GCCCAGGAAAACGAGGGCGGCGACGTAAGCACCCAGGTAGTGGCGCACGATGCCAATGCCATTTTCAGCGGATCGGCTTTTTTTACATTTTCGGTTAAAAACCCGTTGAATACCGACCAGGAAGGTACGGTGAGTTATTTGGTAACCACCGAAAAGGGCGATAAGGTGCTGGATAAAAGCATGCATGTAAAGATTGACCGCAACTCGAACGATAGCTATGATTTCCACCTGCCGGAACTGAAGCCGGGTTTCTACAAGATCAACTTCATGATCAATGTTTCGGATTATGATGATACCACCCGCAAGGCTTTCGGCATAAAGCCGCAGGAGATACGCTCGCAATATGCGCGCCCGGCCGACTTTAACCAGTTTTGGGATAACGCCAAAGCCGAACTGGCCAAAGTGAAGCCCGGCTTTAAAGTGACACCCCTGCCCAAACAGAATACGGATAACCGCGAAGTGTTCCTGATCGAAATGAAGTCGCTGGATAACTACACCATTCGCGGTTACCTCACCGTTCCGAAAACAAAAAACAAGAGCCGCAAATTTGCCGTGCTGCTGGGTTTGCCGGGATACCAGGTAAGCCTGGACCCAATGCTGGGTTTGGATAACGACCTGGCCATAATCACGCTGAATGTTCGGGGGCAGGGCAATAGCCGTGACGAAATAGATACACGACGCGATGAGTATATTACTTACCGCATCGAGGACAAAAATAAATACGTGATGCGTGGTGTGATAATGGATTGTGTGCGCTGCATCGACTTTATTTATTCCCAAAAAAATCTCGAACATGATAATATCCTGGTGTCGGGCGGTAGTATGGGCGGTTACCTGGCGCTGGCCGTAGCGGGGGTTGATAAACGCGTAAACCTTTGCTCTGCACAAAACCCCATCCTTTGCGATATACGCCGGTTGGTAGGGGAGGTTGACTGGCCGGTAAGCAGCTTCAGAAAGTATGTTGCAACGCAGCCCGGGCTTACGCTCGACAAAGTACTGGGCAATATGGACTATTATGACGCAAAAAACTTTGCACAAAATATTACCTGCCCCACGCTGATGGGTATCGGCTTGCTCGACCCATTTGCACCGCCGAATAACGAATATTCGGCCTTTAATGTGCTGCAGGGTAAAAAACGTATAATGGTGTTCAAAAACCTGGCGCACGAGATAAACGAGAAATACAAAGAACTGGAGGGTCGCTGGATGCGCGATACCTTTGCACTTTTTTAAGCATGAAATGATCTATATCAAAACATACATAAAACATTTACTTGCGGCAATGGTGCTGGTATCGGCTATGCAATACACCTGCTATGCTGATGGATTCCCGGTGCGGCCCAAAAGACTGCTGCTTTCTCCGTCGGTAAGTTATTTTATCGCCACAAAAGGATGGGATTCGCTGCGTGTGAAGAAGCCATTTCCAGACAATGGCAAGTTTACCTCGCTAACCTATTCCCTCTATGCCGAATACGGCATCAGCCGGCGCTGGTCGGTAGTGGCAACGCTGCCTTATGTCACCAATACCTACACGCAAACAAATTACAGCAACACGTCGCGCGGTTTAACCGACCTGGAAACGGGTATACGTTATTACCTGGCCAATATCAATTACATTTACTATTTTATGCTGCAGGGTACGGTAATTACGCCTTTGTATAAGAACCCAGGCCTGGGTTATGGCCTTACCGGCGCCGAACTGAAGCTGTCCTTCGCAGGCAGCGGGCACCTGTTTGGCAATAGTTACTACTTTACCATCGAGGATGGTGTGCGCCAGTATTTTGGCAGCCAGGGCCCCATACAAAACCGCTACAGTGCCACGTTTGGCTTAACCCTCGATAAAAAGTTCGAGAACCAAGTATCGGTAGCTTTGGGCGGGTTCTACTCCGTCAGCGATCTGAAGAATTTCAATGTGAACCCGGCGCTGGATAAAAACTTTGCATTTAACCAGGTTACATTAAGTTATGGGCATTCATTCAGCCAGGAGTTTTCAATATTTGTAAGCGGCGGAACATTCATCAATGGGCGCAATACCGGAGCGGGCTCAAGTGCTTCTATCGCCTTGATATTAAAACCATTCAGATAAGATGCGGCAGACCATACGGTTAAATAAGATATTTATAAAAGCGGCGCTGTTCGCGCTGTTGATGATGCCGTTATTCTGTTTCGCGCAAACCGCCGACAGCTTTTTGCAAAGCGGCAATCAAAAAGCCAATAACAAGGATTACAGGGGCGCCATAGCCGATTTTACGAGGGCGATAGAGATTAACCCTAACCTGTCAAAAGCCTATTTTTACCGGGCAAATGCATACGGAAATATCAAGGACGATGAATCGGCCATAAAGGATTATACCAAAACCATCGAGCTTGACCCAAAGAATACCAACGCATGGTTTTACCGGGCCGATTCCTACAACAGCATTAAAGACTACAAAAAGGCAATAGCCGACTTCGATAAGGCCATCTCCATGAATTCGCGCAATGCCGATATGTACCATTACCGCGCCAATGCAAAATCAAACATAGGGGATTATGAAGGAGCCATTGCCGATTTTACAACGGCGATAAAGCTGACACCCCACAACCCGGAGCTTTATGAATACCGGGGCGTTACCAAAAGTAACCTGAACGATTTTAAAGGCGCCATAGCCGATTACGATATAGCAGTGCGGATGGATCCGCACAATTCCGACCTGATCTACTATCGCGGGAATGCCAAAGGAAGCCTGGGTGATAACAAAGGCGCCATAGCCGACTATACCGCGGCGCTGGCCCTCAATCCCAATAATGCTGAGGCCTTTTTTTACCGTGGCAACAGCGAAAGCAACTTAGGCGATTACAAGGCCGCTATTGCAGACTACAAGCGGGCCATCGAACTAAAGCCGAAAATACGGAACGGCTATAAGTACCTGGCTACGGCGCTCGGTAACAGCAAGGACGAAAAAGGTGCGCTGGAATATTTTGGCGACCAGATAAAACGTGACAGTACCAATGCCGAGCTTTACCTGTACGATGGTATCGTGCGCAGCAATCTCGATGATAAAAAGGGGGCACTCGCAGATTTTGATAAATCGATAAAACTTGATCCTAACAGCACCGATGCTTTTCAAAACAGGTCGGATGCCCGTACCGGCAGCAAGCTCTATGCCGCTGCAAAAGAGGATGCCGAAGAGTCGATCAAACTGGACGGCAGTAATAGTTATGGCTACATTTCCCTCGGCCGGGCCAAAGTGGGACTGAAAGATACCACTGGCGCCCTTGCCGATCTAAACACAGCTATCCGCATAGCGCCGCGGAATGATTATGCCTACGCTATTCGCGGAGATATTGAATTGATACAGGAAAAATACGATATAGCCCTGAAGGATTATGACAAAGCCATAGAGCTGGGTCCCGGCACTGCTGATTATTACTTAAAACGCATTGGCGCCCGGATAAAAACAGGCGATCGCAAAGGCGTAGTGCAAGACTACCAGAAGATAATCAGCATAACTACGGACAACGAGGGGTTATATAAAAGGTTAGGTAAGACTTTGATCGATGCCCGTTTTTACGCCGAAGGCTTCGCGGTTTATAACGCGTTGGTAAAAGATTATCCAAAGAATGCCAATTACTACCTTGGTCGTGGTATAGCGCGGCAGGGTTTGAATAATACTACCGAAGCCATTGCGGATTATGATATGGCCATCCAACTGGATCCGAAGCTAACCGAGGCCTATGATAACCGGGGTAATGCCAAACTGAGCCGGAATGATATTGATGGCGCACTGAAGGATATCAACAAAGCGATCTCGATAAAAGAGGACGACGACCAGGCGTATTTTTACCGCGCTAACATCCGCATCCTTCAAAAGAACTACCAGGGAGCGGTGGACGATTATAACAGTTGTCTTTACATCAGCCTGGATAATACTAAGGTGTACCGCTACCGCGCCTTTGCCGAAAGCTTTTTGCCCGATGGCGCCGAACGCATGAAGGCTGACTTTGATGAGGCTTTAAGACTGGAACCCAATAACGAAGAAACGTATTACCTGCGCGGCCTGGCCAAGATCAACCAAAAGGACCAAACCTCCTGCGCCGATTTCAGCAAAGCGGCTCAATTAGGATCAAAGGATGGGCAGGCGGCGCTGAGGAAGTATTGCGGGAAATGATAGCCAAAAAAGGTTCTCGCCATGACGACAGGGGATATTCCCGGAAATACGATTGCAAATCAATTTTTTTGCCCCCGTGGGGCTATCAAATTCGCGAAGGGTTGCCCCTGACGGGGCAAAAATAACCACAGGGTTTATACTAATACAAACAGGTAGCCCCGACGGGGCATGCGTCTTCTTTCAATATTTTACTGTTGCTGCCAACAAGAATCACTTACTACCAAACATTTCCCCTATCACCCTCTCCCGGTAAGCAAATATTTCATTTACTTGTTTGGCAACTATAAGGCTGTTGGCCAGCCTGCCAATGGGGCCGTAGGGGATGGCATAATTTAAAATGTCTGTCATCATAACACCGCCTTTTGCTTCCTTAAAATGATGCTGGTGATGCCACAGCGCGAATGGGCCGAAACGCTGTTCGTCGATAAAATATTGTTTTTCCTTTACCTGGGTTATTTCGGTCATCCAGTTTAGTTTAATGCCGAAGAGAGGCGAAACCTTATACGTAATGATCATCCCTGCGTACACTTTATCATCGGGCTTAAAGTCCGACGTGACAATAAAGTTCATCTCGGGCGGGGTGATCTTCACCAGGTTCAATGGCGAGGTAAAAAAGTCCCAGGCGTTGTCAATGGTCGTGGGCAGGAAAGTCTCGAATCGGAGCGGGTAAGTTTTCACACCGTGACTAACGTAAAATAACGGCCGGCGGTTTTAGCTTATTCGCCTTTGGCTATCGGCATATCCCTTCTCGACCATTCGCTCCACGATCCTACGTACATTTTTGGTCCCGTGATGCCGGCATACTCCATACCCAGCAGGGTATGGCAGGCCGTAACACCCGACCCGCAATGAACAACCACATTTTCAGGATCAACGCTACCCAATAATTTTTCGTAGGAGTTTTTCAACTCCCCGGGCGACAGGTATTTCCCAAAGGTATCCAGGTTAAGTACATAGGGCATGTTTACCGCACCGGGGATATGGCCGGCCACCAGGTCTATCGGCTCGCTTTCACCAAAGTATCGGTAAGCTTCACGCACATCGATCACCATTTTATCAGCGGTGGCTGCAGCTTCTTCTACTTGCTTTATATCCACTGTGCCGTCATAGCCGGCCGGCACGGGATAATCGGCAACCGTTTTCACTGCATAGGGTTCCGTGCTTAGCTTTACGCCTGCATCAACAGCAGCCTTCAGGCCGCCGTTCAATACCTGTACTTTATCGTGACCGATGGCCCGCAGCATCCACCATAATCTTGCGCCGCCGAATGCAGCGGCTTTATCATCGTAAACCACAACATGGCTGGCGGGGGTTATACCCCATTGGCCTAAAGTTTTGGAGAAATCGGTGATAGCAGGTAGCGGGTGGCGTCCGCCGTAGGCAGGGTCTTCCGGTTTAATGGCAAGATCGCGGTCGAGATCGGCAAATTGCGCACCTTCAAGGTGACCGTTGAGGTAGCGCTGGTAAGCATCGGCCCCTGCGCGGGCATCTATCAGGATTATTTTACCTGCTATGGATAGCAGTTCATCAAGTTCAATTATTGGCGACATAGGTTGCGTTTATACCGTCAAAGATATAAATGAACCGCCAAATAATCGCGTCAGGCAGGCAGGTTTATTGCACTATTTTATTGGCGCAATACGAACTGGCAAAGGCTTCGGGCTTAGCTTTGAAAACAAATCCCATGCTCAGTATGTAACCCATCGCTTCGTGCAAAGCCTGGTTCGATTTGAACATCGGGTTGGTATTAATGTCGGCATGTACTTCCAGGTCGACATCGTACAGGTCGAGTAAATCGCAAAGCTTGTAGGCAATATCGATGGACTTTTGCACTTCGGTAAGCATACGCTCCTTTATGCTCATCTTTTGCCCTGTCCGTTCCTGGTGGATGTACATAAAGCCGCCGCGCTTTTCGCGCAGGAAGACGATCACCGTGGCAAAATCAGTCACATTGCCTTTCACCTGCGAATCGGTACCGATGCAAACCTTCAGCTTGTTTCCCAGTAAACTCTCTCTTTCGATGGCTTTTTCTACTTCTTCGAGGATGGGCGAATGAATGATCTCGCCGCTAAATTTTCTCCAGGTCATAAAATTCTTTTAGGTTAATTTTAACTGACCTGATTTTCAGGTCTATAAAAATAAGCGATAAGCTTCCATATAAACGTTAAGGCGGTATGATTTATTTGTTAACACTCTGACGATTATCAACAGGTTGTTTTTCAAATATAAATATATCCGCTATACCGGACGAAAATGAAGTCTTTATTTTGCTAAAGCCGACAGGGAGCCGATAAGCTGGATTACAAAAATAGTTTTCAATAGAAGAGTTTTATTTCCGAAACTTTACAACGATTCTGTACAATTATTCAGGTTTCGTACCTACGGCACGAAAATCTCCTGTTTGATTTTTCGGCTACCAATATTCGATCCCTACGGGACCTTAAAAGAATGAATAGTTGCCAATTACTCCATCGGAGCCAACTCCTGGGATTTTATTGATTAACAATATTGGTCTCGTGCAAACGGCTCCATCGGAGCCAAATCCTGGTAGTTTATTTTATTGATTAACGATATTGATCTCGTGCAAACGGCTCCATCGGAGCCAAATCTTGGTAGCAAATAATAATTGAGATTGATTTTTGCCCCGTCGGGGCAATACATAGCTCGTTATTTATTCAGGTTCTTTAAAGATATAACGCTCATCATATTTTATTTCAAATTGCTCAAGTAGTTGCCGGTATTCTTCCAGGAATGTGTGCTTTTTATGGTGCTCTCCCTGTTTCATCACATAATTGGTCACACGTTGTACATGTGACCGCGAATACGAAAATGCGCCATAGCCTTCCTGCCATCGGAAAACTGTCGGGGTAAATCGCTGCAAGTTGATCCATTCTGATGATTCGCCTTTGACGATACGCATAAGATCGGATAAGGATTGGTTTGGCCTGAAGCCAAAGAATAAATGCAGATGATCAGGCATATTATCGATGGCGATAACTTTATGTCCGTGATTTTGTACAATGCCGGTGATATATTTTTGCAGTTGATCTTTCCATTCAGGCTGTATGAGCGCCTGCCTATATTTTACCGCCATCACGCATTGAATATGAATTTGAGTGTAGGTGTTCGACATGATAAGGTTGGTTTAGGTGTTATAAAGTTATAAGTTTTTGAAACGTCGAAGTTTTATTCTATCAATCATTTTTTTGCCATTCTTTTATGTGATTTATGATGAATCTGAATTAATTTATTAGTTTCAGGGTCGACGTAGAATTCAAACAATTCAATTGTCCAAATTCTTTTAGCAGACTCGCCGTTTTCAAAAGGACCGTCAGTCCAAATATATTTCTGACTTCTTTTGTTCCATAGTCGGCCATCCTTAAATTCGACTTTATCAGCAACATACCATAAAACTATTTCCTTGTAATCTAATAGTCTTGCGGGTATCCTGCTTATAATTTCAGAATGAACGTCGTTCCAATCTTCACCTACTTGTCCTCTTAGAAATCGAATAAGCAAGTCGGTATTGATCTTTCCATTATAGAAATCACCTGTTCTCTTAATACTTTCATGCTGAGGCAGATTTTCTAAGTCCTGGGTTTTTTGAGCGCTCCTTTCATCAGCATAGTTCCCATTTAAAAGATGGCTACGTTTGCTACCAGAGGTTTTCATTTTACTGATTAGCCAGCGTTTGTTGTGTTCTCTCATAAATCTGACTTATTTCATTTCTGCATCAGCAAATTAATCCTTATCCCACCAATTTCTTATACTTCAACCTGTGCGGTGTAATATCGCCCAAACGCTTCTTGCGGTTCTCCTCGTAGGCGGTATAGTCGCCTTCAAAAAAGTAGACCTGCGAATTGCCTTCAAATGCCAGGATATGTGTACAAACACGGTCGAGGAACCAGCGGTCGTGACTGATGATAACCGCGCAGCCGCCGAAGTTTTCCAGCGCTTCTTCCAGCGAGCGCAGCGTATTTACATCGATATCGTTGGTCGGTTCGTCGAGCAGCAGCACGTTGGAGCCTTTGGTAAGCGTGATGGCCAGGTGTACACGGTTGCGTTCACCTCCCGATAGTATGCCCACTTTCTTTTGCTGGTCGGCACCATTAAAGTTGAATTTGGAAACGTAGGCCCTTGAATTTAACGCCTTGTGACCGACCATAATGTTTTCCAGGCCGCCGGTTATGTTTTCCCAAACAGATTTATTGGGATCAAGGTCGTCGTGCATCTGGTCCACATAACCTAAAGCCACCGTTTCGCCTACGCGGAAAGTGCCCGCATCAGGTTTTTCCTGCCCGGTTATCAGGCGGAAGAGGGTGGTTTTACCCGCGCCGTTCGGACCGATGATACCCACGATACCGGCTGGAGGCAGCGAAAAGCTCAGGTTTTCGAATAGTACCTTGTCGCCGTAGGCTTTGGTTACGCCATTGGCTTCGATAACTACGTTCCCCAAACGCGGGCCCGGCGGAATGAAAAGCTCCAGTTTATCTTCGCGCTCCTTCGTTTCTTCCGATGCCAGTTTTTCATAATTGGATAAACGCGCCTTGCCCTTGGCCTGCCGCGCTTTGGGAGCCATGCGCACCCATTCCAGCTCGCGTTCCAGCGTTTTCTGGCGCTTGCTCTCGGTCTTTTCTTCCTGTGCCAGGCGTTTTGCTTTCTGATCGAGCCACGAGGAGTAATTGCCTTTCCATGGAATACCTTCCCCACGGTCAAGCTCCAAAATCCAGCCTGCCACGTTATCCAGGAAGTAACGGTCGTGCGTAACGGCAATTACGGTTCCTTTATATTGTTTCAGGTGCTGCTCCAGCCAGTCGATGGACTCGGCATCTAAGTGGTTGGTCGGTTCGTCCAGTAAAAGCACATCCGGTTCCTGCAAAAGCAGGCGGCACATGGCCACGCGGCGTCGTTCACCGCCGGAAAGAACCGATATTTTGGTATCCGGTTCGGGGCAGCGCAATGCGTCCATGGCACGTTCAAGCTTCGTATCCAGTTCCCAGGCGTTCACCGCATCTATTTTATCCTGCAGTTCGCCCTGCCGCGCCATCAGTTTATCCATGGCATCGGGGTCGCTGTAAACTTCCTCCAGGCCAAACTTTTCATTTATTTCTTCATATTCCTTTAATATGGCGGTTATTTCTGCAACGCCTTCTTCCACCACTTCCTTTACAGTTTTATCAGGATCAAGCGTCGGTTCCTGCTCCAGCATACCAACGGTAAAGCCCGGCGAAAAAACCACCTCGCCCTGGAAAGATTTATCCATCCCTGCAATGATCTTCAGCAGGGACGATTTACCCGAGCCGTTAAGACCGATAACACCGATCTTGGCCCCGTAAAAGAAGGACAGGTATATATTTTTTAAAACTTGTTTCTGCGGAGGGTATATCTTACTCACTCCGGCCATTGAGAAAATTATTTTTTCGTCAGCCATGGGTGTTAGTTATTGAATTGTTGAATTACTGAATTATTGATTGGGGCGGATGCAAATATATTATTATAGTTGATTAAGTTGCCCTGGTGAGCAGTTGATTAAGTTCAATTTATAGGAAATTAAACCGGTTAACTTAATCAACCTAATCCAACTCAATCACCCCCCCATCTGTAACATTCTCATCGCCAATTCCGTCATAGATAATGTAAAAGATACACACAATTTAAAACCTTTATTAACGGGCCCGTAAGCGGCAAAAAAATCAACTAAAAGTTTTGTGGAAATCTTGATAACTATTTCCGATATTTCCAATCATTTTTAATTGATTTGCGTATAAAAGAATGTACAATCTATTTACGTTCTTTTAATAATGCCGTAATGTCATACGCTAATGACGAAATTGCCTGTTATAACAGCTAAATTGGGCTGAGTACCGCAATCGGGTTTAAACTATTGCGTTCAGAGAAGGTCAAACAAGTAAATCTCAGCCGTTTACTTAAAGTTGTGGGTTTTTTATAGGATTTTGTTCATTATTTTCTTTGTATAAAGTTGAACTTTTATAGATTGCACATCATATTAATGTCTGTTTTTTGAGGTGCAAAAAAGTTGGCAGTATTGTTGCAGACCACTATAAATACGCCGCCTGGAAAACTAAATGATATACAGAGACGTACATAATTTTTGAAAGGTATTATATGGAAGCTAAATTTTCGCCACGGGTTAAGGATGTGATACAGTATAGCAGGGAAGAGGCGTTGCGTCTCGGCCATGACTATATCGGTACCGAACATCTTTTGCTCGGGCTTATCCGCGACGGCGACGGTATAGCGATCAAACTGCTGAAAGGTTTGAGCGTTGACACCACCAAATTGCGCCGCGCAATCGAAGATGCTGTAAAGGGCACGATCGGAACGAACGTGAACATCGGCAGCATTCCGCTTACCAAACAAGCGGAGAAGGTTTTAAAGATCACCTATCTTGAAGCTAAAATATTTAAAAGCGACGTTATCGGCACCGAGCACCTGCTGCTTTCTATCCTGCGCGACGAAGACAACATCGCTTCGCAGATATTATTGCAGTTTAATGTTAACTACGAGATATTCAAGGGCGAGGTAGAAACGCACAAGAATGATGTGACCGACGAGATGCCGGGCTCACCTACGGGCGGCGAGGATGACTTTAAAGAGGAAGATTCGTTCAACCAGCCTAAAAAGGTGTCCGACATTAAATCGAAGACACCTGTGCTTGATAATTTCGGTCGCGACCTGACCAAAGCTGCCGAAGACGGCCGCCTTGATCCGATAGTTGGCCGTGAGAAGGAGATAGAAAGGGTGTCGCAGATCCTGTCGCGCCGTAAAAAGAATAACCCAATTTTGATAGGCGAACCGGGTGTGGGTAAATCGGCTATTGCCGAGGGCCTTGCATTGCGCATTGTTCAGCGTAAAGTTTCGCGCGTGTTGTTCAACAAACGCGTGGTTACGCTCGACCTGGCTTCGCTGGTTGCAGGTACCAAGTATCGCGGCCAGTTTGAGGAGCGCATGAAAGCCGTGATGAACGAACTGGAGAAATCACCTGACGTAATTTTATTTATCGACGAAATTCATACAATTGTTGGCGCAGGCGGCGCTTCGGGTTCGCTTGATGCTTCGAATATGTTCAAACCAGCCCTGGCACGCGGAGAGATCCAGTGCATTGGTGCAACGACATTAGATGAGTATCGCCAGTATATTGAAAAGGATGGCGCTTTGGACCGCCGTTTCCAGAAGGTAATGGTTGAACCGGCTACGCCTGATGAAACCATCGAGATATTAACACGCATTAAGGATAAATACGAAGAGCACCACGGGGTAACTTATACGCCTGAAGCCATTAATGCCTGCGTTGCTTTGACAGCCAGGTACATTACCGACAGGTTTTTACCGGATAAAGCTATTGATGCTCTGGACGAATCGGGCTCACGCGTGCATTTGACCAATATCCATGTTCCGCAGAATATTTTGGATGTGGAAGCGAAGATAGAGCAGATCAAAATTGAAAAGAACAAGGTTGTACGCAGCCAGAAATACGAAGAAGCAGCTAAACTGCGCGATACAGAAAAGCATTTGCTGGAGGAATTGGAGCAGGCCAAAGCGGTATGGGAGGCGGAAACCAAATCAAAACGTTATACCGTAACTGAAGATAATGTCGCCGAAGTAGTGGCTATGATGACCGGCATACCCGTGCAAAGGGTAGGCCAGGCCGACAGTACGAAACTGCTGAACATGGCGGATACGATCTCCAGCAAGATCATCGGCCAGGACGAAGCCATCAAAAAACTGACGCGTGCGATACAACGTACGCGTGCCGGTTTGAAGGATCCTAAAAAACCGATCGGCTCATTTATATTCCTGGGCCCTACGGGTGTTGGTAAAACTGAGTTAGCTAAAGAATTAGCAAGATTTATGTTCGACACCGAAGATGCCCTGATACAGATAGACATGAGCGAGTACATGGAAAAATTCGCTGTGTCGCGCCTGGTAGGTGCGCCTCCGGGCTATGTTGGATACGAAGAAGGCGGGCAGCTTACTGAAAAGGTTCGCCGCAAGCCATACGCTGTTATCCTGCTGGATGAGATAGAAAAGGCACACCCAGATGTGTTCAATATCCTGTTGCAGGTATTGGATGAGGGTCAGCTGACCGACTCATTGGGCCGCAAGGTCGATTTCAGGAATACGATCATTATCATGACCTCGAATATCGGCGCGCGCCAGCTGAAGGACTTTGGGCAGGGTGTGGGTTTCACCACTACAGCCAAAACCAACCAGGCCGACGCACATTCAAGGGGCGTGATCGAAAATGCATTGAAACGTGCTTTCGCTCCCGAATTCCTGAACCGTATCGACGATGTGATCGTGTTCAATTCGCTTGGCAAGGAAGAAATATTCAAGATCATCGATATCGAACTTTCACACCTGTTCGGCAGGGTGAATACGCTTGGCTACAAGATCACTTTGACCGACAACGCCAAAGAGTTCATCGCTGATAAAGGCTTCGACTCGCAGTTCGGTGCACGTCCGTTGAAAAGGGCCATCCAGAAATACCTGGAAGATCCGATCGCGGAGGAAATACTGAAAGGCGAACTGGCCGAAGGCGATACCATGGAAGTTGACTACGATAAGGAAACTGACCAGGTTAAAGTAGCTGCCAAACACAGCGGCGAAAGCAAAACACCAAAAGAAGAAGAGCAGGAATAAATCAGTTCTCTGAAATATATGAAACCCCGGATGCCAGAGCATCCGGGGTTTGTTTTTTAATAAGGGGTTTCTTATTTTAATCTCTGGTACATTACCATAGGCGCATCATAAGCGTCGATCCAAAAGCTGAGCTTGTTGTTTTGGATATCGAAGAATTGCCTCATATCATCGGTATGCCCGTCAAAAATGATCCTGTTCTTTAACTGCCCATACATAAAAGAGGTGTCCCTTCTAACAGTATAAGCGCCCGATCTAACCAGTTTATTTTTATTATAAAATGAATAGGCGGTGCTGGTAAAAATCACCAGGGTGTCATTGCCGGGCTTATGGCTGACAATGGCTCCCCATCCGCCGCCGTCCTGCCTTAACTCCCAGGTGCCTGTAAGTGAGTCCGAAATGGGTACGTCTTTTTTGCAGCCAAAAAATCCGGCAACAATTATCAATGACAGGGAAAAAAGTAAAATGCGCTTCATATCCGGTTGTTTATAAAGGTAATACGCAACAAAGCCGGAGACTGTAACAAGAATTTATTTTTTTAGGCCCGGTTCAAAATCAACCGGTAAAAGTTCGGCCATACTGCTTTTGCCCCACTCGCCTTCAAAAGTAATGCTTGAAGGATCGGTGAATACGCCGTTATTATCAAACACGGCGTACGGTTTGTTGAAAATGATATTGGTAGTGGCCCAGCCGATACCGGTTGGGTTTTTGCCATCTTCGGGTACAGGGGTGCCGCCGTTATACATTACATATAAACAATCGTTAAATACCAGTGCAAACAGGTCTTTCTGGTTCGTTCGTTTGACATAATCTGCCGGGGTAAGCGGTTTGGTAACCAGGCCGTCGATATAACGGTTACCAAAGCCTTTATAGTCAGGGTTGGGTTTGCGGATAAGACGGAGCACTTTGAAACCGCGTTCGGCAACGTCACCGGCTATCAGTGTTCGCAAAAATTGCATGCTGGACCCTTCATAAGCTTTCATTCGGTTTTTCTGCCACCTGCGTTCCTGCGATGGTTTGCCTTTCATTTTTTCGAAAGATGCAGTACCTGCATAATAACGGATGCCCTGGTGAAAATCACGGGTGAAGGTATCCAGCTTGTATTTTATCCTGTATCCAAGCGCGTTATTATCTATCATTACAAAATCAAAGGAAGTTGCGGTCAATACAAAATTTACCTTGTCATAATGAATATTCAGCGTTTCCGGGTTAACTATCTTACAATCCTTTGCAAAATCAGATCTGCCCAGGAATTCTCCCCGGAAAGCTTCATAGTTGCGCTCCCAATCGGGGTCGGGCCGAATGCTTACCTCGTTGAGGGTATTAATCTTCTCCGCGATAAAGATCATGGGCAGGGTAATATCATTATTCACCAGGATAACCTTATGGTAGGAATTATAGCCGACCATAGATACCACCAGTTCATACTGCCCGCCGCGTACATTGTCGAGCGAGAAATTCCCATCTGCCGATGCAGATGTCGCCACAGATGCATTGGCCAAAAACACTGTAGCGCCGGGAATCGGTTTGTTATCAGCCGAATCTACCACGCGCCCGGTGATCTTATATTGTGCCCACGCGGAAGATGATATAAAGATCAGGCAGAAGGCTATCCACTTATACATGCTCAAATATAACTAAGAGGGTAGTTAAAAAAGCTAAACCAGGCATATAATCAGTTTTGCGGCAATTGATAATCTACCGGCAACGAGTCGGCAATACGGTTGTTACTCCACGAACCTTCGATAAAAACAGTTTCAGGGTCGAGAATACTTCCGTTCAGGTCGAATAAAGTATAATCGGATTTGAATGTGATCACACTTTCCCTGTAAACATTGTCCTTATTGTAGATGATATAAAGTGCGAAAGGGTAAGTGAGTGCAAATATTCCCTTTTGATCCGTTTTTTTGAGAATGTTGCTGATCTTCAGCGGTTTTTCGATCAGTTTATGCAGCGTGGTGGACTGGTGCGACACCTGCCGCCAATAAGTCAGCATTTGCTGTTCGGGCAATCCCTGGGCTATCAGCAATTTGTATTGTTTTATGCGTTCGCGGGCTAAACTGTCCGCTCCCGGGTCCGAAATAGTTTGTCTTAAAAGTTTGTAAACCGTAAAACCCTCCTCGGTCATTTGGTTAGCAATCAGCGACCGTAAAAAATGCATCATCGACCCTTTGTAGGCTTTTACCCTGTTTTTATCCCATTTTTTCTGTCGTGAGGCGTTGCCATCCATTTGCTCAAATGCTGCCACGCCGTCATAGTATAAGGACTGGCTTTCCTCATCGCTTATGAAATTTTCCAGAAGATACTTTAATTTATAGCCCAGGGCCTTGTTCTGAATCTCAAGGAAATCATCCGATCCGGCTGTCAGTACATCTTTATCATCGTCGTACCTGATGTTTAATACGTGCGGGTTGAGAATAGAGCATGACTTTGCATTTTGCGTTACACCAAGAAACTTCGCGGCAAACATTTTATAATATTTTTTATTGAAACTTTTATTACGGATTATCTTTACCTCGTTTAGCTGGACCGCCCTTAAACTTACGGTGATATCGCCAAGCTCGATATTGTCGTGAACGTTGACCGATTGTTTGTACTTGCCAAAACCCACTGCCGAGATCACTAAACTGTACTGCCCGTTACGTACGTTCTCCAAAGTAAAGCTGCCGTCGGCTGTAGTTGCTGTGACGACAAGCGCATCAGCAAGAAAAACCGTGGCCCCTGCTACCGGATGCCTGCTTGCCGAATCCAATACGCGCCCGGTTATTTTATATTGGGCATGAACCAAAGCAGGAAGGAGAAATAAAAAAATGAAAAGAGATTTGCGCATTGGCAAAGCTAATGACAGGTTTAGTTGCATAAAAGTAAAAATACAGATAGGAATGTTTTTATGGTAATAAGACCATTCAAATCCCGTTAAGTTTAAAAGTCAAAATAATTTAGTTTTATCGTTAAACCTTTTTGCTTTTTTTTGTTCATATAAATAACAAGTAAATTGAAACAACATTACTATGAAAAGAATCTTAACTATCGTATGCAGTGCGGTAATGCTTCTCTCGGTATCGTCATGTACCAAAAAGTATATCACGCCTAACCCAAATTTTTCAGTATTTGCGACAGTTCAACCGTCAGACTGGCTGCTTTCTGATGACGGCAAGTCCTACAACGCTTCAATTAATGTAGCGGATATTACCAGCGATGCCGCCAGTTATGACGGCGTTATCGTGGCTATATCTTATGCTGACGAAGTATATGAACAGATTCCAGAAGTATATGGAGGGACATCGTTCAGCTATACGTATAATTCAGGGAATGGTAGCCAGCCGGGTAATTTGAGTATTTATGCGCAATCGCCGGACGGAACTACGCCTATTCAACCAACAAATGCTATTAAAGTAAAGATTACTTTGATAGGGACAAACTAAGTGATTAATAGCAATAAGAAAGGCGCTTCGTAACCGAGGCGCCTTTCTTATTTTGCGTATTTTATAGTCTCCCCAGAAGGGGGAGATTTAGAGGGGCCGTCTATTTCTCCATCTGCTCTATCACCGCCTGGGTTACCCCGGTAAATGAGAAACCGCCATCATGGAACAGGTTCTGCATGGTGACCATTTTGGTGAGGTCCGAGAATAGGGTGATGCAATAATCAGCACATTGATCGGCATTGGCATTCCCAAGCGGGCTCATTTTTTCGGCATAACTGATAAAGCCTTCAAAGCCCTTAACACCCGAACCTGCAGTAGTACGCGTTGGCGACTGTGATACCGTATTTACACGTACTTTCTTTTTGGTGCCGTAGTAGTAACCAAAATTACGTGCGATGCTTTCCAATACGGCTTTGTTATCCGCCATGTCATTATAATCAGGGAACACACGTTGTGCGGCAATGTACGATAGTGCCACTACCGATCCCCATTCGTTGATAACATCATGTTTCATGGCCAATTGCAGCACGCGGTGCAGGCTCAGCGCCGATATATCAAAACCCTTGTGGGTAAAGTCGTAATTATTTTCGTAGTAGGGGATGCCCTTGCGCACATTAACGCTCATGCCGATGGAGTGCAGGATAAAATCGACACCACCGCCAAAGTGTTCTTTGGTTTTGGCGAACAGGTTCTCCAAGTCCTCGTTGCTGGTTACGTCGGCGCCGATAACGGGGGCATTGCATTCGGCAGCCAGGTTGTTCAGCTCGCCCATGCGAAGCGCCAAAGGTGAATTTGACAGCACGATCTCGGCGCCCTCGGCGTGACAGCGTTGCGCCACTTTCCAGGCGATAGATTGCTCGTTAAGCGCACCGAAAATGATACCCTTTTTACCTTTTAACAGATTATAAGCCATAAGTTTTGGTTTTTATGAACGGCAAAGTTATAATTTATAGTCGATAGTCCATAGTCCATAGTCCATGGTCAAATTACTTATGACTTTCGACTGAGGACTAAAGACTCAGTAATTCCCTCGCATTCTGCAAGGCGCTTTCGCCTGGCTTATCGCCGCTTAGCATTTTGGCTATTTCGACTACGCGTTCAGGTTCGGTTAATTGTTTGATGCGGGTATAGGTAGTAGCGGCATCGTCGTCCTTATAAACAAAATAATGGCTTTGTCCTTTACTGGCTATTTGCGGCAGATGGGTAATGGTGATCACCTGCAGGTTTTGAGCCAGCCGCTCCATTATGATACCTACTTTATTGGCCACCTCGCCGGATACACCTGCGTCTATCTCGTCAAAAATAATTGTTGGCAAGGCGGTATGGCTTGCAATCAGCGACTTGATGGCAAGCATCAGTCGTGAAAGCTCTCCACCCGATGCTACCTTGCTCATTTCGGCAAGGGTGTGCCCTTTGTTGGCTGAGAAAAGGAAACGAATGGCATCAATCCCGTCCGCACCCAAACCAGCGTCCACTCCTTTAGGGGGCAGGGGGCTTTGTTCAACCTTCAACGCCGAATTGGCCATTCCCATTTCGCCCAACGACTCCACCACCTGCTTTTCAATATTTGGTATCGCTTTACTGCGATTGGCAGATAGCTGAGCGGCTAATTCTTCAAGCGCGGCCTTTTCGGCAGCAAGCTGTTTTTGCAACTTTTCTATTTCCTCGTCACCGTGCACGGCTTGTTCTATTTTTGCTGACAGTTCATCCTGTCGCTGCAATAGTTCGGCATTGGTGCTTACGCGATGTTTCTTTTGCAGGGTGAAGATGATGTTCAGCCTGTCATTTATTTCAATGATCCTGGCTTCATCCGTATGGGTGCGCTGTTCGATGGTTTCGACCTCGGCGGCAATATCTTTGAGTTCTATTACCGTGCTTTTCAGGCGTTCGTGCAGTTCAGCTATTTCTGGATTGAACTTTTCAAGCGCCGATAAGTGGTGCATTGCTTCGCGCAATTGCAGCAGGGCCGACGTTTCACCTTCCTGCACCAGGTGGCTGGCGGCTACAAGGCTGCGTTTTATTTCCTCGGCGTTGTTCAGGGTATAAAGTTCCTGTTCCAGTTTGTCCTGTTCGGCGGCATCCAGTTTTGCTTTCTCCAGCTCATCAAACTGGAACTGGTAATAGTCCAAATCGGCTTTTGCTTTATCGCTATCGGCTACCAGTTGCTGCAGCTTGGCTGAATTCTTTTTAAACGCTTTGAATTTTGTGCGGTAATCATTCAGCAACTCGCCGTGCCCGGCAACCGAATCGACCACCAATAGCTGAAAATCAGGGTCATTTATCTCCAGCGTGGCATGCTGTGAGTGGATATCGATCAGCTTTTCGCCCAACTGCTTCAGCAGGGTAAGGTTAACCGGGGTGTCATTTACAAAAGACCTCGACTTACCATCGGCCGTTATCTCGCGCCGAAGGATGGTTTCAGCCTCATGGTCCAGGTCGTTCTCTTCGAAAAAAGTTTTCAGATGAAAATCATTGATGCGGAATGTGCCTTCTATTACGCATTTCTTTTGCTGGTTAAAAAAGTAGCGGCTCTCGGCCCGCTGGCCCAATATAAGCGAAAGGGCCCCGAGTATGATAGATTTACCTGCCCCCGTTTCGCCGGTAAGGATGTTCAGCCCCTTATCAAAGCTGATCTCCAGGTTGTCGATGAGTGCATAATTACTGATAGCAAGCTTTTGAAGCATAAAAAAAGCGTCCTTTTACCGGACGCTAAATTATGGTTTTTGACCGTACATTGGTTGATTAAGTTGACTGAGTTAAGTGGTTGTTACGATTCAAAACTTATTCAACCTAATCAACCATTCAACTTATCACTTATTATCCGTCGTATCCGGTTTCTCAGGTGCCTCGGGTTTTTCTGGTTTTTCCGGTTTTTCTAACTTCTCAGGTTTTTCCGGCTTTTCTGGTTTTTCCATTTTATCCGAATCATCCCAGTGGAAATTCATGTTATAGTTCATGTTTTTCCAGGCCTCCATGTTTTTCCTGAATTCCGG
Source organism: Mucilaginibacter ginsenosidivorans (assembly GCF_007971025.1). Lineage (NCBI taxonomy): Bacteria > Pseudomonadati > Bacteroidota > Sphingobacteriia > Sphingobacteriales > Sphingobacteriaceae > Mucilaginibacter > Mucilaginibacter ginsenosidivorans. The sequence continues at coordinate 2,071,828 of NZ_CP042436.1, forward strand.
CGAACGCATATACTCGCGCATTTTGGCCTGGGCAGCGCGCATCTGCTCCTTTATTTTCTTCATTTCGGGGCTGTTTTGATAAGCCCGCATTTTAGCACCGGCGGCGCGCATTTCCTCCTGCAATTTTTTCATCTCAGGACTGTCCTGGTATTTACGCATTTGCTCGCTCATCAGGCGCATTTGCCTTTGTGCTTCCCGCACCGCTTCGTTATTCGACATTTTGCGTATAGTATCGCCCATCAACCGCATTTCTTCCTGTTGCTTGCGCATTTCAGGGTTGTTCCAATGTTTGCTCATTTTGTCGCCAAGCGTTTTCATTTCCTCGGTAGCCTGGCGCACATCAGCGGGGATATGCTGGTTCAACTCGTCCTGGTACTTACGGTAGTTCTCATCCTTGCGGTCGTCATCGCTCCGGTAACGGCGGTTATGTGGTATGCCATACTTGGTTTCCAGCTTTTCGTTCAATGCTTTAAACTCGTCGCTGTTGTAGTACTTTTCAATTTTTTTGCCCGCCTGGCCCATCTTTTCGCCCCAATCCTTGGTCTCGGCAGTTTCTCCCCAGTTTTTTCCGAAGGCCTCACCCATTTTTTCCTGCTTTTCTATCATCGCCTTCCACTCCGGGCTATCGTAATAAGCCTGTATCTTTTTCCCCTGTTCCTCCATATCCTGCTGCACTTTTTTCCATTCCGGGCTATCATAGTATTCCTGCATCTTTTTCCCGTCAACTTCAAGCTGTTCCTGGTATTTCTTCCATTCCGGGCTTTCGTAATACTTGCTCATCTGTTCGCCCCACTTACTCAGGTCGGCAGATAACGCTTCCAGTTTGGGGTCGCTATGCATATCGTAGTCATCGCTGTAATAGGTGCTGTGTTTGGCTTTGGTGGTGTGTTTAACGGCCGCTGATTTATGAGCGGTTTTTGTAGCCGATTTTTTGTGCGTGGTATCCGAGAACAATTCGGCTATTGCGGCCGGTTTTATTTTGTTAAAGGATATTTTGCCGTGGGCGATGGTCGGGTTGAGCCATGCCAGGCCGGTAATGCTCGCGGTGAGCACTACGAATGCGATCAATATATGGCGTGTATTGCCAATAGGTTTTTTCGTTTTCATGATTCGTTCGATTCGATTTAATAACTGGTACTTCTTTTTCCCGGTGGCGGCAAGCGCTACCTGCCATTGCTGGCTGCGGGACTGTTCTAACTTTAATAGTGCATGCGCATACACTATCGGTTTTTGAGTCGACTCTATTACAATATCGTCGCAGGCATTTTCCCGTTCCCGGTTGATTATGCGATCGATCAATTGTGCAAATGGATTGAAAAACAACAATACCGACATGGCCTGCTGGCCCAGGTTCGCCAGGTAATCGTTGCGTTTGATGTGTGCCAGTTCGTGCATCAGGATAGCCTCGATCTCTTCGGTCGACAGGCTGGTGGTGATGGACATTGGCAGCAGGATAAAGGGTTTAACATACCCAAACATGCAGGGTACATCAACCAGGTTGCTTAAGCCGAAATGCACACGCCTTTCGATATCGAGGCGTTCGGCAAACTCGGCAACGCGCCGCATCAGTGCGATATCGATGCTGACAGTTTGTTTGATATCGCCAAGTTTTTTGCGGGTTAATGCAAGTTTTGAAGCCTTAAATATCAGCCCAGCTACATAGATGAGGGTAATATATGGCAGCAGGCCCTCAATAGTATAATAATAGCGGTTGCTGTAGGTGGTGGTATGCGGCAGGTGCAGCGGCATATTCAGGATAGCCGGAAGGAAGCCGTTATAGCTGGCGGCATTGGTTTTTAATTCGACCCATTGATAAACCCTAACCTCGCCAACAAGTGTGTAAATGAACCAGGTAGTGAGCCCCAGCATCGACAGCATGGCTATATTGTGCTTCGCCTTAGCCGACATGGCAGAGAACGAAAGCATCACAAGGCGCAGGAGCAAATAAACTACGAGCCCCTGCCATAAGGAGTGGATAATGGCAACGCCTATTACCTGGCTGATGTTATAGAGGATGGTTTCCATATGCTTAGTGTTTTGTGATCAGTGATTTGTGACCGGGTAAGCGGTCACAGGTTAACTATTTACTTTCCGCCAAATTGATCCAAATATTTTTTGATAGCATCTATCTCGTCCTGCGATGCACGGTGATGGCCCAGGGCCTGTATCACCAGGTCGGATGTCGACCCTTCAAACACGGTGGATAGTATCCTGTCCAAAGCGCTGGTCTGTGCCTTTTCCTGGGTGTAACGTGCCTTGTAAACGTGGGTCTTTGAAGTGGTGTCGCGTTCTACCAAGCCTTTCTCGTCCATTATCTGCATCAGCTTCAGGGTAGTTGTATAGCCGGCGCCTTTGGTTTTGGCCAATTCTTCGTGTACATCGCGAACGGTTGCATCGCCCATTTTCCATAGCACCTGCAAAATCTCTAATTCGCTTTCTGTTGGTTTGATCTCCATATTCATTTTCTCTATATACGAATAACTTCGTACAAATATCTACGACAAATTTCGTAATTGCAAATATTTTTTGAAATATTCTTGTTACGATTGTTTTCGTAGATAAAAGACGCAGGGAAAATGGAAGTGTTACAGCTATATGAAAAAAAGTTTAGTGGTAACTAACTTCAACAGTTGTTCAAGCGGGGTAATTAGCCGGATTGTTAACATATTCAATGTAACCCGGTTCAATCAGCCGGGTTACCGTTAGTAAAGTATCACTCAGTTCTTAAACCTTTTACAGGGTTTGCCATAGCCGACCTTATTGTACGAAAGCTAATAGTTACCAGGGCTATCAGCAAGGCACCTGCGCCGGCCAGTATAAATACCCATAGGCTGAGATCAGTGTGATAGGCAAAATTCTGAAGCCACTTGTGCATAAAGAACCAGGCGATGGGTGATGATATCAGCAATGAAACAGCGATCAGTACAACTACTTCCTTATTAAGCAAAGCCAATATATCGCTTATACCTGCGCCCAGCACTTTCCTGATGCTGATCTCTTTGGTTCTTCTTTCGGTAGTAAACATGGCCAAGCCGAACAGGCCCATGCACGAAATAAATATGGTGATAAGCGTAGCCGTTCTCATGAGCCATTGGGTTTGTTGTTCACTTTCGTACAAACGGGAAATGGAATCTCCCAGGAAGGCATAATCAAAAGGCTCTTCAGGATAAATTTTTTTCCATTCCTTCGCTATCCCTTTTATTAACCGGGGGATATCACCTTTTTGGTACTCAGCCGGCGCTAACTTTAAAGCTATGCCCATTTGAACATTGGGGTCATTTTCAATAACCACAGGCATGATTTGCTGGCGGAACGAGTTCTCATAAAAATCGGCGACTACCCCAACTATCGGGTAAGGTTTGTTTTGTAAACCAGACAAAAGCTTGCCGATAGCCTGCTCAGGATCATGAAACCCCAGCGCTTTCACTGCGGTTTCATTCAACAAATACTCCCGCGCACTATCGGTGTGAAGTAAATTGCGGCCGGCAATTATTTTCATATGGTAAAATGGCACAAAGTTCTCGTTGCCGGAGTGTATTGAGGCCTCGAAAGGTTTTTCATTGCTACCCTGTAATTGTATGCCATTGCCCATGTGCGCGAAGCCCATCGGCGGGAAAGCTTCCGTTATCACCTGGTCTACACCAGGCAATTGCCTTATCTTTTCAGCAAGCACTTTCATTTTCCCGCTATGATCGTTCCACAAACTCCTTAGGGTAATGATGTTAGTTGTTTTAAAGCCAAGTTCCTGCGTTTGCATGTAATTGATCTGCTTGCCCATTACTATGGTGCCAATAATGAAAATAAGCGATATGGTAAACTGGAAAACGATAAGGCTTTTACGCAAATAGCCTTTGTTGCCGGTTTTTTCGCTGACCTCACCTTTAAGGCTCGAAACCGGCCGGAATGCGGCCAGCAGCCTTGCGGGATAGAGCCCGGCAAGCAATGTGGTAAAAATTGCGATGCCCACGAGAAATATCCACGTGCTGTACTCCGTAAAGCGGAATTTTACGCCCGGCGGGATATAAGCTGCAAATAAATTCAACAAAGGCTGCACAGCAATAACCGCTATAGCCACTGCCAGCAAAGCCAGCGTAAATGTCTCTGTCAGAAACTGGAAAAGGATAGCCCGTTTTCCGCTTCCAAGTACTTTGCGTATGCCTATTTCCCTGGTTCTTTGTATCGATTGCGCGGTAGATAAATTGATAAAGTTGACCGCGGCTATAAGTAGTATAAATAATGCAACTGCCGATAAGATGTACAATATGTTCAAGTCCATCTTATTTCCTTCGCCACCATATTCCCGGTGAAAATGAATGCCGGTAAATGGCTGTAGTTGTGCATGTAATTTGGTATTGGGCTGAGGATCAAGATGCTTTTTTATGAATAAAGGGAATTGTGCATTTATTTGGGCAGGGCTTACGCCGACGGGCAATTTGACCAGTTCCTGGCTGCTGTGATCCAGGTTGAACCAGTTGTCTAATTGGACCTGGTTTTTTAAGAAGCTATTATTGATAGTGCTAAATGAGATGAAGTCCGAAAAATCGAAATCTGAGTTTTTGTTCCAGTCTTTCAGGATGCCTGTCACCGTTACTGTAAGCGAATCATCATAAGTGATGATTTTGCCTATCATTTCATCAGGCTGCAGGTCGCCAAAGTAAGTTTTGGCGCGGCTCTGGGTGAGCACTACGCTCATTGGTTTGTTCAGCGACGTTTTTTTACTGCCGCTTAGCCAGGTGTAGGGTAATATATCGAAATAGTCCGCTTCAGCAATTATCCCATTTGTTCTGTCAAATGCTTTAATGACCTTTTCGCCCTGTTTTATTTTCACTTTTGGGCTATAGTGCTGAAAAGCCGCAACTTTCTCCAACCCCGACATTTCATTCCGCATGGCATCGGGCATAGGCGCCGGAACGGCGTTCCAATGAGCATGGTCCGGGTCCGGATTGCCTGTCATGCTTACATCAATACAATAAATGCGCTCTTTATCGGGATGAAAGGTATCAAAGCTGAACTCGAAACTTGCAACCAGGTAGATAACCAGGCATCCACAGATACCCAGCGCAAGCCCCATAACATTAATAGTTGAGTAAATTTTATGGCGCATAATATGGCGCCAGGCCGTTTTTAAATAATTCCGGAACATATAATTGCGGTTTAATTTCATACCCGTCCAGGTCAGACTGGTTTGATGGGACGAAATTAACGATGCAAATCCTGGATGGTGTTCCAAGTTATAAGATGGGATTTCTTTTTTTTGTTCGATCTTATATTCCGCCGGGCTTTTCCCGGTCATTTGTTTGAAGATGCGGTGAAAAGTCGTTCTCGAATTAAAACCAGAATCATAGGCAATACCCAACAGGGTGATATGGTTGTAAGCCGGGTCCCGCATTTTCTGAATGACATCCGCAACGCGATATTCATTAATAAAATCAGTGAAGCTTTTTTTAAACGTTGTATTGATGATCCGGGATAATTCGTGTGGAGCCAGGCCGAGCTTTTCGGCAAGTGAGCTTAAACTGAGGTCCGGGTCCTGGTAATACAGGTTGGTTTTCACTGCGTTCTTCAGCCAGGTTCCTTTTTGCTTTAGTGCCGCAGGCGGAGGCAATTTAAAAAACGATGCAGCATCTGGTGATACGTCGATCTCCGGCCTTAAATGCGCCCTGGCAGCCATCCCGATCAGCGTTGCTGCTAAAAGCAGGTACAATGGCTCATAAGCACGGATGCCGAGTTGGTTGTGATAGTAAAAATAATCTACGGCGGTATAAGGTATCCACAAAAGCCATAAAAGGCCAAAACCTTCAAGGAAGCGATGTAACCACTGAAACTCGTACCGGTACCGGTCGCCCCCGTTAAATTTCAGCCGCCTGTAAAAACTTTCTACCAGTTTATCAGAGTAATACAGGTAGGTGATGACCGAAATAAATGTAAGGGCCGGCATTGCGGGATTAAGCAGGGTGACTTGCTGCAATAGTGCCGGGATAAAATGCAGTAAGTCAGTACGGCGAAATTTATGGGCCGGCCGCGTCAGTTTTCGAACATAAAAAAATATCAGCGGACCAAATGCGAGGGAAAATTGCAGCGGTAACCGGATATAAATAGCAAAAATTTGCGCCATCTGCAAAACCATCACCGCCAGGGCTAAGGCAAGAAACCTGTTTGCGGAGCGGTTGATCCCTTTAGTGAATCCTAACAACAATGCAAAGTTCAGCCCGGTAAATATCAACCCCAGAAAAGCCAGGTCATAAGAGGTGATATGGATAGAATTTGCGTTCAATTAAATTACATGCTCAATCCTTGTTCCAAATTGCTAATATACTGACAGTAAGTAAATAAAGGGGGCCATGCCGTGCAGCGTGTAACAAAAGCGAACATTTGACTGTTCGGTTTTGAATTGTTTATAAGATGGACTGCGCTGATGTGACTGATTGCTGAAATTGTTATAACCTGTTCAACCGAACTCAATTCTTCCCGATCGCCTGGTACTTACTGCCATTGGCAGGGTCGGCTTGTGAGAGGATATTGACCGCATCGGTTCGTTCCCGGTTGTCGGCTTTATTGAAGATGGACACCAGTTCGTCGCTTTTGGCGGTGAAGAAGATCAGCGGCAGCATGGCGCCAAGGCGGGTACGGTCGACTTTGGCGAGATCTGGCAGTATGTCAGAAATGGCTTTTCTGCCTTTATTGGCGTTATCGGCCATTTGGTCGAGGCCGTTGCGGTGATAATCATAGATAAAATCGCGCAGTGGTATATAAGCCTTGTTGTTCAGGTTCTCGGACAGCCAGTAACGGTTGATGTTGCCGTCGAAGGCCTTCCATCCTTTATAAGAACCGGTGGACTGTGCATTAGTGACAACGGTTTGCGCCGCCTGGTAGTAGGGCGTGCCGGCGAGCTTCGAAAAGCTGTCGTAATCCATGCCGATAATAACGTAGGCATAAAAAGCCATTACCGAGGCCAGGTTGCTGGTAAAGCTCTGGTCGGTATAATCAATGGTCTGTCCCTCGCTGTAAATAAAATCAACATCCTTATCATTGATATTGAGCAAAGGTGTGGTATAGCTGCTATTATATACGGGCCGCGACGATTGTACCTGCAACTCGCCGCTGAAGTTGCTGTTGCCGTCCCAGTTGGTAACGTTAAGCACAAAGGTGCAGTCGAACCTTTCGGCAGGCAGTATAGCGTCCTGGCACCACTTGCGGCCATTCAGGAAATCCTTCATCGATGTTTCCAGCGATTGAAATATATGCCGGTTGCTGGTCTGTATTTTACCGCTTATCACTTTAACCTGCGCGTTCAGGTCCTGTGCCCTGGCGGTTACGCCAAGGCAAACAAGCAGTATGATACAGATGCTAATTTTTTTCATTGATCAGTTGGGCAACTTTGTTACAGATATCCGCGGCAACTTCATCTTTGCTTTTCAGGCCGAAAGTGGTCTTCTGCAAGTTACTATCTATTATGGTGATCTTGTTGGTGTCGGTTTTAAACCCGGCGCCTTTATCGTTCAGCGAATTTAACACAATAAAGTCGAGGTTTTTACTTTTAAGCTTTTCAGCGGCATTGTATTCTTCATTCTCTGTCTCCAGGGCAAAGCCGGCAAGCACCTGTCCCGTTTGCTTTTTTTCGCCCAGGGTCTTTAATATATCGGTGGTTTTTTTCAGTTCGATGTTCAGGCTGCCTTCTTTCTTTTTTATCTTTTGCGGCGATACCGAGGCGGGCGTGTAATCGGCAACTGCGGCGCACATTACGCAGGCATTTGCATCCTTATAATATAGGAGACAGGCGTCGAGCATTTCAGCGGCCGATGTCACATCAACCCGTTTGATGCTTTTATGCTTAGTTGATTGTGAAGTCGGTCCGGCAACGAGTATAACATCGGCCCCCATAGCAGCAAGTTGATCAGCTATGGCAAAGCCCATTTTGCCCGACGAATGATTACCGATAAAACGCACCGGGTCGATGGCTTCATAGGTAGGGCCGGCGGTTACCAGTATTGTTTGGTTAACGAGGGGAAGTTTTTTTTTGATCGCGGCTTCGATAAACGCGACGATCTCTTCAGGCTCCGCCATGCGGCCCTCGCCGTAAAGCCCGCTGGCCAGTTCGCCTTTGCCGGGCGGGATCAGTATATTCCCGTAAGATTGCAGCTTTTGAATATTACTTTGGGTCGATTCGTGCTTCCACATATCCAGGTCCATAGCAGGGGCAAAGTAAACCGGGCATTTTGCCGAAAGATAAACGGCAGTAAGCAGGTTGTCGCTCAACCCGTTTGCCATTTTGGCTAAGGTGTTGGCGCTTGTGGGCGCGATTATAAATAGATCGGCCCAAAGGCCCAGTTCAACATGGTTATTCCACTCCCCGGTTTCGGGTATGAAATACTCAACAAAAACGGGCCGTTTGGAAAGGGTGGAAAGGGTAAGCGGTGTGATAAAGTTTGTGGCGTCGGGCGTCATTACCACCTGTACGTCGGCCCCGGCTTTGACCAGCAAACGAATAAGCGAAGCCGATTTATAAGCCGCAATGCTGCCGCATATACCAAGAATGATCTTTTTGCCTTCTAACATATACCCCTAACCCCTAAAGGGGGACTAATAATTTACAAGTTAAAAATAGCAAAAAACTCCCGTAAGGGAGTTTCTATAATTCGTTTCTTCCCGTTAGGGGACTGGGGCTTATTCCTTGTTCGGATTGCGGTAGTAGATCTTATCCTCCAAAAACTCCTGCACGGCAACCAGCGATGGTTTCGGCATTTTTTCGTAGTGCTTGGATATCTCTATCTGCTCGCGGTTCTCAAATACTTCTTCCAGGTTATCGTTGGATGATGCAAATTCCGAAAGCTTCTGGTGCAATTCTTCCTTTACATTGTTCGATATCTGGTTGGCCCTTTTAGCCATAATTACGATCGACTCGTAAATGTTGTCTGTCTTTACATCCAGTTCGCGCAAATCGCGGGTGATGGTGCTGCTGGCTACAGCTGGTTTATTTGCAGTATTGTTCATATCAATTTTTATTGAGCTGGTGTTTTCTGATTTGGTTTTTCTGATGACGGCTGTTGGGCTGTCGTATCCTTCTTATCAAAACGGTGACGGTATTTGTCTTCATTAGCATATTCGGCTAAAGCACGTTTTACGCTGGCTATTCCATCCTCGCTATCCTGTTTAAGCGAAACCGCATCTTTAAGGTATTTACTTGTTGGATACTTATCCGCGAACTGTTTTTCAAAGTTTATGGCTGTATTAAAACGGTCTTCCTTCTTTAATTCGCTGCTGTGGTGTGCGTATTCGTATTGGGCCTTGATGGTCAGGTATTCCATTTCCTCGGCATATTTGGTATCCGGATAATCGCGCAGCACATTGCCAAAATCGATAACAGCTGCCTGGTAATCGCCGATAGTCAAATACAACTTGGCATTTTCATAAGCTTTACGTTCCAGCTTATCGCGCAGGTTCTGTATCAGTTTCGATGCTTCTGCAACACGTTCGCTTTTTGGATACAGGTTAATGAACAATTGTAACTTGTCAATAGCCTTATGGGTGTTCTCCTGGTCGAGCGAATAGACCGGCGAATCCAGGTAATAACAATAAGCGCTCATGAAATTACATTCCTCGGCGCGGGCGCTCGATGGGTAGGTATCAGCAAATTGTTTAAAATGGTAACTTGCCGAGGTATAATCCTTTAGCCTGTAGTTGGTATACGCGTAGTAATAATAAAGGTCTTCGGCCTGGGCCTGTCCGCGGTAACGCTGAACCAGGGTTTCAAATAGTTCCAATGCTTTATTATAGTCCTTTTTGTTGTAGTAAGCAATGGCCGCCTGGTATTTTTTGGCGTTGTCATTACTGGCCTTTAACTTTTCAAATTTGCTTTTGCAGCTACCTGCAATCAGAATCAGCACAATCAAAAGCCCCGATAAAATAGGACGTTGTTTTTTAAACATTTTGCAAAGATACGGTAATATTATAAATGAGTCAATTATTTATTTATCAGCGGGCTAATATAAGCGGACGGCAACAGCCCCTAAAGTATTTAACATCTTTTAACGGTTTAGTGCGGATATTTATTTTTTGTAACAATTTTTAAAAACGCATACCTATTCTTTAAAAGTAAGCTAACCCGCACATTTAAACGTGGATACCAAAGAAACCCAATTTCTGCAACTGATAGGAGAGAACAAAGGTATTCTGTATAAAATATGCAAGATATATGAGGATGACCCGGACGACCGCGATGATCTGCTGCAGGAAATGGTGCTGCAACTGTGGCGGGCATTCGATACGTTCAGGGGCGATAGTAAATTCAGTTCGTGGATGTATAGGGTGGCGCTTAATACGGCCATCGTATTTTTTAAAAGGCAAAAGCGAAGGCCCGACGATCAGCCGCTGCCGGCTCAGTTTGATCATGCCGATGACTTGCCGGATGCAGAAGAACACCAGGAGAAACTGGCCGTATTTTATAAGGCGGTTCAAAAACTGGGGAAAGTAGAGAAGGCGCTGATATACTTATATATGGAAGATCAGCCTTACGACGAGATAGCCGCACACCTGGGAATAACCCAATTGAATGTGAGGGTTAGGTTGAACAGGGTAAAAAATAAATTGAAGGAAATTATTAAAGAAATGAATTATGAATATTGATGATTTGAAAGATGCCTGGGGCAAGGATGAGCCCAAAGAGATGCATTTGCCTGTAAGTACCGAAACATTGGGAAAAACTAATTCGGTGGTTGAAAGGATCAGAAAAAATATGAGATCGGAGCTGATAGCCCTGCTGGTGTCTTACGCCATACTGCTTATTTATTTATTTGGCGGGGTGCGTACCAACTTCCTGTTCAATATCACCAGCATTTTGTTCTTTGTGATACTCGTGCTCAACTGCTTTTATTATTTCAGGTTCTATGTTTTCTATAAGTCTATTGCCCGGTACGATTTTAACCTGAAAAATAATATCCGGAAAATAACCTATGAACTGGAACTTAATACTGAAATATACAAAACCTATAATTTTTCGGTAACACCCATCGCTATCCTGGCCACCATTACCCTGATAAGCAGTAAAGTAGCATCAGACAGGATACAGCATTTTTTCGCTGCCAGTAGTTTGATCTCGCCGGGCACTTTATTGGCCATATTTGCTGTCATACTAATATCCTTCATCATAACTTACGTTTGCATCAGCTGGCACGTGCGCCTGCAGTATGGCAAATATGTGGCTGAACTAAAAAGGGTGATGAACGACCTGGGCGAGGACGAATGAGTGGCCTATAAATTATGCAATAAGTATCCGAACGTGTAAACAGGCTGATAACCAAGGTATTGTTTGGCTTTATCCGATACATATACACGGTCGATGCTCCCGGGAAATTTCCAACCCCTGGCTGCATAAATGTCCGCGGCATCCGGGTAATGTTTTAAAATCACCGGTGTAGGATCGTGTTTTATCTGCGTTAGCTCATCGCGGGTAAACGGCGAACCCGCTGAGATGTTAAATACCTCAAATTTTTCAAAACAGATATCAAGGGCTGATCGTAAAGCTTCGGCTCCATCGCGTTCGTCAAGCCCGCGATATATCCGGTGGTTTATTTTAAGGTTATCGTCCTCGGGCAAAAATCTTGCAACCCGGTAAACCGATGCCTGAAGGCCCTCCTTGTAAAAGAAGTCGCGGCATAAATGCTCGGCGGCCTGTTTGGTTATATCATAAATATCACGGGGCTCTATTATAAGTGATTCGTCAACCCAAACTGCCCGCTTATTGTTAACCATTGCTTCGCCATATATAGAGGTAGTGCTGGTGAACAGGAATTTTGATATGGCGTTTTTTACGCAGGCATTTAGCAAATTCAGTGTGCCACCTATATTCGTTTCAATAAAGGCTTCCCTCGGATAACCCAGCGCGTAATGTTTACCATGTACGGCGGCAGTATGTATTATAGCATCAACCCCCCGGCTTGCGGTCAGTACTGCATCGGCGTTTTTCAGATCGATAAGTTCATCCGTTGTGTCCGAGGGTATTACGTCGATACCATATACGGTATGATGATGTGCTTTGAGATTTTTAACCACCGTCGACCCCAATTGGCCCGATGAACCGGTAACAAGTACTTTCATAATGGTGGACAAAGGTAATTAATACGCCGCTGGTTTAGAAAGCAGGCAGGGTGATGATAATTTTAAAAATTTTCAGGCTGATTTGCAAAGTGTTAGAGGTACACCTTCCTGTTTTTTTAGCCGACCGTTTGCAGGGGCAAAAAATCTGCTTACCTTTGCAGCCCGCAAACGAGGAAGCGGGTTGTTCTGAAAGAGGTTGAAAAGCGAAATTTTAAAATAAAAAAATAAAGTTTTGCAGAAGCAGAAAAGGTTTATACCTTTGCAGTCCCAAAACAAACGGGGCTCGGCCACGAGCAAAATGCCGGAAGCGATTTCCGGTATCCAAAACAGAAAAGTAGTCGTTTAAAAGCGATACTAAATAATCCGAACCGCGAGGCGAGGAGTAAAGTTCTTTAAGAAACTGAGATAATCAACAGCGCAGCGGGGCTGATTGAAGAGGAGTCGTAAGTCGGGAGTCTTAAGTCGTAAGATTTGAGGTGAATGATTGGGCTGCAGGCCTTAGTTGAGAAACGGAGGTTAGTGGTAAAGACGAGAATAGATCAGCACTGTCAATTTAAGAAGGATAGGAAGACTGTAAAGAATACAAAGGTGAAAGGTGAAAAGTGAATGGTGAATGCAAATTCACTATTGACCACAGCCCGATCACCGAACAAGAACAGATTTCTATTAATGAGTAATAGAGTCTGGATACAAACAAAACATTATACAATGGAGAGTTTGATCCTGGCTCAGGATGAACGCTAGCGGCAGGCCTAATACATGCAAGTCGGACGGGATAGGAGAGCTTGCTTTCCTTGAGAGTGGCGCACGGGTGCGTAACACGTATGTAACCTACCTTTGTCAGGGGGATAGCCTCTCGAAAGAGAGATTAAGCCCGCATAAAATCACAGAACAGCATTGTTTAATGATCAAATATTTATAGGACAGAGATGGGCATGCGGAACATTAGCTAGTTGGTAAGGTAACGGCTTACCAAGGCAACGATGTTTAGGGGATCTGAGAGGATGACCCCCCACACTGGTACTGAGACACGGACCAGACTCCTACGGGAGGCAGCAGTAAGGAATATTGGTCAATGGGCGGAAGCCTGAACCAGCCATGCCGCGTGCAGGAAGACGGCCCTACGGGTTGTAAACTGCTTTTATACTGGAATAAACCCACCTACGTGTAGGTGGCTGAATGTACAGTAAGAATAAGGATCGGCTAACTCCGTGCCAGCAGCCGCGGTAATACGGAGGATCCAAGCGTTATCCGGATTTATTGGGTTTAAAGGGTGCGTAGGCGGCTTTTTAAGTCAGGGGTGAAAGACGGTAGCTTAACTATCGCAGTGCCCTTGATACTGAAGAGCTTGAATGTACTAGAGGTAGGCGGAATGTGACAAGTAGCGGTGAAATGCATAGATATGTCACAGAACACCAATTGCGAAGGCAGCTTACTATGGTATGATTGACGCTGAGGCACGAAAGCGTGGGGATCAAACAGGATTAGATACCCTGGTAGTCCACGCCCTAAACGATGAACACTCGATGTTGGCGATATACGGTCAGCGTCAAAGCGAAAGCGTTAAGTGTTCCACCTGGGGAGTACGCCCGCAAGGGTGAAACTCAAAGGAATTGACGGGGGCCCGCACAAGCGGAGGAGCATGTGGTTTAATTCGATGATACGCGAGGAACCTTACCCGGGCTTGAAAGTTAGTGAATGAGGCAGAGACGCCTCAGTCCTTCGGGACACGAAACTAGGTGCTGCATGGCTGTCGTCAGCTCGTGCCGTGAGGTGTTGGGTTAAGTCCCGCAACGAGCGCAACCCCTATGTTTAGTTGCCAGCATGTAAAGGTGGGGACTCTAAACAGACTGCCTACGCAAGTAGAGAGGAAGGAGGGGACGACGTCAAGTCATCATGGCCCTTACGTCCGGGGCTACACACGTGCTACAATGGCCGGTACAGAGGGCAGCGACCTGGCAACAGGAAGCCAATCTCAAAAAGCCGGTCACAGTTCGGATCGGGGTCTGCAACTCGACCCCGTGAAGTTGGATTCGCTAGTAATCGCAGATCAGCAATGCTGCGGTGAATACGTTCCCGGGCCTTGTACACACCGCCCGTCAAGCCATGGAAGCTGGGGGTGCCTGAAGCCGGTAACCGCAAGGAGCCGTCTAGGGTAAAACCGGTAACTGGGGCTAAGTCGTAACAAGGTAGCCGTACCGGAAGGTGTGGCTGGAATACCTCCTTTCTGGAGCAGTATTTCCGAAGAGTTGAAAGGCAGAAAGGTAAAAGGCGAAAGGTAGTATGTCGCAAGGCATTCACCATTCACTATTGACCATTGACCATTCACTCACCTTATAAAGCGATAGTAAAACTGCTGCGCTTGATTATTTCATATATTATTAAATAGATGTGAGAAATTAGATATGAGACATGAGACAGGATGCAAATCAGACTCAGGACTCAAATCTCAAGACTCAGATCTAAAAAAAGGAAACCCAGGAAGATGAAGCCATCAGGGTGGGGCCTGACCTGAGGGGGAGGGACACTTAGAGTGGCAGTAGCAGTAGCAGCAGCAGTAGGCAGAAAAGTCCTGCAACTGCAACTGGAGACTGCAACTAATAAAGAGTCCCGTAGCTCAGTTTGGTTAGAGCACTACACTGATAATGTAGGGGTCAGCAGTTCAAATCTGCTCGGGACTACATTTGGAGCAGAAAGCAAAAAGCCGAAAGCATCAGGATGAAAGGGAGAAGGAAAAAAGCTTTAAGCTTTGGACTTTCAGCTTTCAGCATCAACTAGGGGGATTAGCTCAGCTGGCTAGAGCATCTGCCTTGCACGCAGAGGGTCAACGGTTCGAATCCGTTATTCTCCACCATGCTTGAGATGAGAGACGTGAGATATGAGATATGAGACAAAAGCGATAAGCAGTCTCAAATCTCAAATCTAATATCTCAAATCTGCAAAGCAAAAAGTTCTTTGACATATTGGAAGAAGTTAAATTGAAGAGAAGACAACAGTAGGGATAGATCTGAGCTGTTAGATATGAGCTATAAGACAGATGCAAATCAGTCTCAATACTCAAATCTCAATACTCAAATCTCATCTCAAATAAAGACATACCATTACGAGCAAAAGGCGTAATCGGTAGAAGAAAGTAAGAAAGGGTACACGGGGGATGCCTTGGCTCTCAGAGGCGAAGAAGGACGTGATAAGCTGCGATAAGCCGCGGGGATCAGCAAATATGACTTGATCCGCGGATTTCCGAATGGGGAAACCTAATCAGTTGAAGACTGATTGCATAAATGCGCGAACGTGCTGAACTGAAACATCTAAGTAAGCATAGGAAGAGAAAACAACAGTGATTTCCAGAGTAGTGGCGAGCGAAATGGAAGAAGCCCAAACCATACATGTTACGGCATGTACGGGGTTATAGGACCACAACATGAACATTAAAGAGAACCGGAACGGGGTGGGAAACCCGGCCATAGAGCATGACAGCTGCGTACGGGTAATTGATAGTGGGATAGTGGTATCCTGAGTACCGCGAGGTCGGAGACGCCTTGTGGGAATTTGCCGGCACCATCCGGTAAGGCTAAATACTCCTGAGAGACCGATAGTGAACCAGTACCGTGAGGGAAAGGTGAAAAGAACCCCGAACAGGGGAGTGAAAAGAACCTGAAACCGTGTACTTACAAGCGGTCGGAGCCACCTTGTGTGGTGACGGCGTGCCTTTTGCATAATGAGCCTACGAGTTACTCTTCACTGGCAAGGTTAAGTGTTTAAGACACGCAGCCGAAGCGAAAGCGAGTCTGAATAGGGCGTATAGTCAGTGGAGGTAGACGCGAAACCTTGTGATCTACCCATGGACAGGTTGAAGGTGCCGTAACAGGTACTGGAGGACCGAACCGATAAACGTTGAAAAGTTTCCGGATGATCTGTGGGTAGGGGTGAAAGGCTAATCAAACTGGGAAATAGCTCGTACTCCCCGAAATGTTTTTAGGAACAGCCTGGCGGTTGAGTTATAAAGAGGTAGAGCTACTAATTGGGTGCGGGGGAGTCAAATCCTACCAAATCCAGATAAACTCCGAATGCTTTATAATATACGCTGGAGTGAGGCTATGGGTGCTAAGGTCCATGGCCGAGAGGGAAAGAACCCAGACCATCAGCTAAGGTCCCCAAATTACCATTAAGTTGAACTAACGAGGTCCGATTGCACAGACAGCTAGGATGTTGGCTTGGAAGCAGCCATTCATTTAAAGAGTGCGTAACAGCTCACTAGTCGAGCGATCGGGCATGGATAATAAACGGGCATTAAATGGTATACCGAAGCTATGGATTTGCAGTAATGCAACTGGTAGGGGAGCATTCTGCCATCGGCGAAGCGGGAGCGGCAAGCAACCGTGGAGAGGGCAGAAAAGCAAATGTAGGCATAAGTAACGATAAGGCGGGAGAGAAACCCGCCCACCGAAAGACTAAGGTTTCCTGATCAACGCTAATCGGATCAGGGTTAGTCGGGGCCTAAGGTGAAGCCGAAGGGCGTAGCCGATGGACAACTGGTTAATATTCCAGTACTTTTTATAATTGTGATGCAGTGACGGAGTAGTGAAACTGGCGCGAACTGACGGAATAGTTCGTTAAAGGCCGTAGGTATAGAGTTTGTAGTTAAGTACGCAGACTTTGCTGAAAGCCGATAGTACCGCAAACCTTCGGGGGCGTGGATAGTCCAGGTAATCAGGCTTCCAAGAAAACCTGCTAAACTTCAGGTTATAAAAACCCGTACCGTAAACCGACACAGGTAGTCGAGGAGAGAATCCTAAGGTGCTCGAGTGAATCATGGCTAAGGAACTCGGCAAAATGGCCCTGTAACTTCGGGAGAAGGGGCGCTGGCAGCAATGCTAGCCGCAGTGAAAAGGCCCAGGCGACTGTTTAACAAAAACACATGGCTTTGCAAAATCGAAAGATGACGTATAAGGCCTGACACCTGCCCGGTGCCGGAAGGTTAAGAGGGGATGTTAGTCGCAAGGCGAAGCATTGAATCGAAGCCCCGGTAAACGGCGGCCGTAACTATAACGGTCCTAAGGTAGCGAAATTCCTTGTCGGGTAAGTTCCGACCTGCACGAATGGTGTAACGATCTGGGCGCTGTCTCAGCCATGAGCTCGGTGAAATTGTGGTATCGGTGAAGACGCCGGTTACCCGCAACGGGACGGAAAGACCCCATGCACCTTCACTACAACTTAACATTGATATCGGATACAGGATGTGTAGGATAGGTGGGAGACAGTGATCTGGCTTCGCTAGGAGTCAGTTAGTCAACGTTGAAATACCACCCTTTCTGTATTTGGTGTCTAACTCGTCACAGACGAGGACATTGTTTGGCGGGTAGTTTGACTGGGGTGGTCGCCTCCAAAAAGGTAACGGAGGCTTTCAAAGGTAAGCTCAGTACGCTTGGTAACCGTACGGGGAGTGCAATAGCATAAGCTTGCTTGACAGTGAGGCAGACAAGCCGAGCTGGGTCGAAAGACGGATATAGTGATCCGGTGGTTCTGCATGGAAGGGCCATCGCTCAAAGGATAAAAGGTACGCTGGGGATAACAGGCTGATCTCCCCCAAGAGCTCATATCGACGGGGAGGTTTGGCACCTCGATGTCGGCTCGTCACATCCTGGGGCTGGAGAAGGTCCCAAGGGTTGAGCTGTTCGCTCATTAAAGTGGCACGCGAGCTGGGTTCAGAACGTCGCGAGACAGTTCGGTCCCTATCTGTTGTGGGCGTAGGAAGTTTGAGTGGGGCTGACCTTAGTACGAGAGGACCGGGTTGGACTAACCTCTGGTGAATCTGTTATGGCGCCAGCTGTATTGCAGAGTAGCTACGTTGGGAATAGATAAGCGCTGAAAGCATCTAAGTGCGAAACTAGCCACGAGATGAGACTTCCATTGAGGGTCGTAGGAGACTACTACGTTGATAGGTTACAGGTCTAAAGGTGGCGACATCAAAGCCGAGTAATACTAATAACCCGAAGCTTTCTTCGTGATGGAAAAATGGCAGAACCAAGAAGCAAGAGCCAGGAGCCAGGACATTGTCTTGATTCTTGAACCTTGACTCTTGGTTCTCAACAACACATCAACAGATAACAAACAAAAACTGTTGTACTTCTTTTCGAAATAACTTCTTCCAGTAATGTCTTAGATAGGAGACGTGAGATATGAGATGTGAGACAAAGTCTCCATAGCATAGCCACCGATCAGATCTAATAAAATATCAGATAAGGATAGCAGACAGGGCCGCGGGACAATAAGTCTCAAATCTCACATCTAATATCTCAAATCTAAAAAGCATTCAGGTGCCTATATCGGCGGTGTCCACCTCTTCCCATTCCGAACAGAGAAGTTAAGCCCGCCAGAGCCGATGGTACTGCAGTAAAATGTGGGAGAGTAGGTCGGTGCCAAATTTTATTAAGCCTGTGAGCATTGCTCATGGGCTTTTTTATTGAATATCGAATCATGAATGCCGAACTACGGACTCATAAGGAATGCAAATCCAAGCATTCGGGGTTCTTTAGTTAAAGAGTAAGGAAGAAAAAGCCTGGTTTACGCAATCCGAAAAGCAATACTACACACAGCACCAAACCTATTACCATAACCTGCACGCGCTGGGGTTGGAATATGGGCAATTGAACTACGCAAAGGCGATGCCTTTTTTGCTGATGCTGGTGGATGTGTAAACGTATAGCTAATTATATGAAAATAGTACAGGCGGCGTGTACGCGATAAAGAAGCCAGAATAATGCCGACGGCACGTTTAAAACTACAATCCAAGAAAATTTAAAATGCTTGCGCCCCTTTGTGTGGCGTGTAATTCGTTATCACCGTCCCAAATGACGCTTACATTTCGATCTGTTTCTAGATATTCAATCATCCACTCGGTAGCTGCTGGTAATCTGTTTTCAACAACTAAAACAAGATTTGAATTAGGAAGGTTTTGCAAGTATCGATATTCATATAATTGGCTTAACGCGCTCCTTACTTGAGTTTTAGAGTTTGCGTCTGTGATAGATTTCATTTCAAATATAAAATCCATGTCACGGTATCGGGTAGCTAAATCAATTATTTGATTATACCTTGGGAGTGCTCCTACATTCCTAATCCTGGATGCCACCAAATTAACCAATCTTCTGTGTGCATTATCAGCTCTTTCAGTTGCAGCAAGGTTTCGATACGTGACAATAGTTTCCTGAGCTTGTGAAACGCGAAGTCCGACAGTTCTGTATTCCTGTAAATCTGTTGACCTAGGCATTATTGGCTCATCAATATTTTCAAAACTTAATATATTTACAGCCTGATTAATTGTGAGGGTAGCCAGAAAAAATCTGTCTGCCCTTCTTTCTAAAATGTGCAAGTCTACCAACCAAGAAACCACGGAGCTAAATCGGCGAGGTGCCATTGAGTTGGCGGCCAAGTGCGCTACGGAAGTAATAAAATCAACTATCTGATCTTTCGTAACGCCATGATTTGAATTCAATTCAAGAAAAGGGATAAGTCTTTGAAAAATTCGCGCGCTTAGCACACATTGTAATAACAAAGGATTATTAAGATTTGGCCCTGTCTGAATAAATGTGTTGCCAAGTGCAGTAAGCACTGATCGATTCTTAGTTGGAGTCGTTATGAAACCGACTATTTCAGCTGCTTTTCTGTAATATCTACCTTGTCGTTCGACTTTGTTAATTGTAGCAGCTATTGCTTGATATGTGGTGCCACCCTGTGATACAGTTATAACCGTCTTAATTACATCTGCTAAGATATCAGCTTGTGGTATTTCGTCACTCGGAATTAACATGATTAAGTGCCAATAAACAGAAATTCAGTTACCCTGTTGTTTTTATTTCCTATTTTATGATTTTGATTTCCAAAAGAATAGGTGTGATTTATTTCATGCACTATAACATTTGATTTATATCTAAGTAGCATTTCAATTAATTCTGATTTTGTAGGATAACTATTTGAAGAATATGAAATCGCAATAATTGATGTTTTGTATTTTTCAAAAAGGTGTTCAAATGCGCTATACGCTGTATCCTTTTTTGCAAAAGGAGAGTCATAGCTTTTGAATTTTTTTACTTTAGACCTTTGTTGTATTTCTATTCCATCCCAATTCTTTACAAGACCCTCGACAAAATGGTATCTGCGCACGTAATCGTTATCTGATTTTGGAGTGAAGTAAGGCGGATCAAAATATACTAGATCCGCTTCTACAAAAAGGTCTTCGGATTTCTGATTTAAAGATTCATTAACGAAGCCATTATCAAAAACCGCTTTATTAAAAATATCAATACTTTCTATAAAATGATCTTTAATAGATTTTTTCATATCTTTCCTACCATCATCGTATCTTTCACCAACAAAAGTGAATATCCCCCGCGACCTTTTTTTAAGGCATGATCTTACTAACGCAGATAAGGCTAAAGCGTGCTTATATTCGTCTTCAAGTTGGGAAATGTTTTCTCTGACCATATCAAGGAATTCATTCTCAAATTCTGAATAAAATATATCTTTGAAAGTTTCTTTTATGAAACCATTATTACTGTTGGCTTTTAACAAGAAATCTATATCATTATTATCTAATGTGTGTCCAGGGTTTTCAATAATTGCTTTAGATGTGATATAGCTGAAAGCCATAAAGTCATTCGTAATAACTCTTTTACCTTGACATTTTAGAAAATAACCAATAACATTACTTCCTCCAAACCCGTCCAGAACACTTTCGAATGGTAATGATTTTAAGTGCTCCCAAATTTCATTGATAATTTTATTCTTACTTCCCATATATCTTGTGCCGGGAAAGGAATTGAATTGATCTTCGAAAGATGGAATTTCTAATTGCATGCTCATAGTCCGCCTATTACCATTAAGTCAACACCTGTTCTTGTGTTCGGATTGCTGCTTATTAGCCGTTTAGTTTGGATAATTTCCAATTGAAAATCCTTGTATAATTCTAAAATTAAAGGATGCTCTGAGTTGGTAAGAATGACAAAACAGCCTTTTGCAACAAGATCTTTAAATACACAAGCCAACTCAATTTGATCCTTTTCATAGAAGAACTCCTTCGTATAGCGTTTGAAATCAGAATACTTTCCAACCGGTTGATAAGGAGGATCAAGAAATATAAAGTCACCTTCTTGAGCATGATTTTGTAAAACATCTTTATAATCAGAATGATAAATTTCAGTTTGCTGCAGATATATCGATGCGCTAAGAAGTGTCTCTTTGTTCAAAAAAGGTCCATTTTTTTTACCAAAGGGCACATTAAAATCTCCTTTTTTATTTACTCTAAATAGTCCGTTAAAGCAAGTTTTATTTAAATAAATCAGCCTTGCAGCTCTTTCTAAATTAGATAGCCTGCTGGTATCTAATGCTCTCGTTTTGTAATAAAAATCTTCAGTATTTTTATAGCCCTCTAAAATTTGAATAAGTTCAAAAACGTTTTCCTTTACTTGTTTATAAGTTATGATTAATTCTTCATTAAGGTCTGAAATGATCGATTTTGAATGATTTAGGCTAAAGTATATAGCGCCTCCACCAATGAATGGTTCTATATATTTATTGAATGACGGAGGGACGAATTTCTTAATATCATTGGCCATTTGAGATTTACCACCAGCCCATTTTAAAAATGGTTTTTGATCTCCAAATTCTGGAAATAATTTCTTTTGATTTAGATACGCTTTTTTTAATTGCGGCTGATATTCTACCGGAAATGCAGTATTAATCATTTAATTAATTGTTTTGATTGTCGTATATAGGTTATTTTTTCCTCTGCCACTTTAAAAATGTCGCCCACATCCTCCTCTTCTAAAAGATCATATGCAACTTTATCACTTATAAAAATAATATGTAAGTCTTTTTTACTGACGTTAAAAATACTAGTGAGTTTATCGATAAGATCATCATTAGCTTTTCGTTCGTTCCTTTCAATCTTACTAAGAGTCGATTGATCGATGTCTAATAAGGCAGCAAGCTTACGTAAAGGCATTTGATTATCCTCTCGTAATTTTCGTAATATCTCACCAAATGTCAATGTTGCTAATTTGGACATATAAACTCTTGACAGGTTTTGTCCAAATGTAAAGCTATTGCTAAATTTAATAGCAATAATTGTTAGAAAACTTTTCAACAAATACAATTTTATATACATTCCACGCTATGGCAAACTGCTTGCTTGTGGCTTTCCAATTTATTTTAAAGCTGTGAGAGTCCCGTCCGCTAATACACACATGCCATGTCCTTCTATAATTACTAACCATTACTTGATAGTCACTACGTTTATTTGTCACGTCCCTTGCTTGACCCTGTCTTTATTCCGCTATTGCTTACCCGTGCTGCCCGTTGCCGTCGTAATTTGGCCTGATGCTGTCACTCGCTTATTGGCGCTAAGGGTTCCGGCTCTAAATTTGTCACGTTGTTGCCTGGTGCTATATGCTTTTCGTCATTGGTTTAGCGGTGCCGGTGGTGCACGTCATCATGTTGCCTGTTTTTGTAATGTGGCACCGTTAGCACGGGCCGGCTGAGCCTGCTTATTTGGGCTCGCCTGGTATTGCCGCCTATGCCGGGCCATCCGCTTATTTATGGTTAACACCTTTGCGATGGAAAATTGCATATTTACCTGATATTCAGTTGTTTAACTGGATATGGCGTTAAAAAAGTGTTAACCATGTTAACCCACTTGTTTAGCGGCAGCAGGGCAGCCGGCAACCCCGCCCTTACAACTTTTACAGCTAAACCCACCCCAAACCCTCGCGCCCCGGAAATCGTAAAAGGGGGTGGTGGTGATTGGTTAACTGGTTAACTGGTTGATGGGTAATGGATGCAAGGCGGCATAAACCGGCGCGCCCCGTTCCACAAATCACAAATTAACAAATCACTAATTAACTTAACCATCAATAACTATATTAGCACCACACTAAACACCCGCATGAAAAAAGGACGGCTTGAAGCCTTCAGCGACGGCGTAATTGCCATCATCATCACCATTATGGTGCTCGAGCTTAAGGTGCCTACCGGCATCTACGGCGACGATTGGCGCGCCATAGTGGCCATGGCCCCCACCTTTCTTACCTATGCGCTCAGCTTCGTATACGTGGGCATCTACTGGAACAACCACCACCACATGTTCTACCTGGTGGATAGCATTACCGGCAGCGCCCTGTGGGCCAACTTAAATTTGCTGTTCTGGCTGTCGCTGATGCCCTTCGCCACCGGCTGGATGGGCGAAAACCACTTTTCCAAATGGCCCGTGGTGGGTTACGGCGTGGTGCTCATCATGTGCGCCGTATCGTACACCATACTCGCCTACACGCTAACCCGGCACCACCGTAACGATTCGGCCCTGGCCCTTGCCCTCGGCCGCGACTGGAAAGGCAAAGGCTCGCTCGCCCTGTATGTTATTGCTGTGGCGGTCGCCTTTTTTCAACCCTATATCGCCCTCGGCATCTACACCATCGTCGCCATCATCTGGTTCATCCCCGACCGGCGCATCGAAAAACGGGTGCATCAGCACAGCGAGTAGCAGATTTTTGTTGTAAAGTTTAAAGTTGGAAGGTTGTAAAGTTAAGGCCCCCAATGCCCGGTGACTAAAACAATGGGCGTTCCCCGCTTTGCTGCTGCCGCCGCCACTGCCCCTGCCACTCAGCAAACCGGGTCGCGCCGTACGCTCATACTGCACACGGCCTTAGTCGCAAGCCGGTATCCGCTGCCGTCGCTAACGCAGGCTTTTCAACTAAATAAAGCCCCCTCTCGTTTGGAGAGAACCGGGGGGGAGGCTACATGGTCAGCGTTCCGCAAATCGCCTGAACACGATTAAAATGTTAATGATTCCCCTGGATTACCGGCAGCGTTTTTGGTTCCTTCTGTCACGACAAAAGTAACCAGGCCCACGCGTCCATTGAGCGGGTAGAATTATCTCATCAAACCCCACCGCTATGGCCCTAATCCAACCCCCTAAAAAATATTTAATAATAAAACCCGTTTAGCTTAACTATCCCATACTTCGCCACGTAGAAAGTTAATATTAACCGCCAAATTTCTAATCATTTTCTAACCTGGATTTTAAACTGAATTTATAATTAATAGGTAAACTTGTGCATAAACATAATACCCCTTGTAATAACATGACGAAAACTATTTTCAGCGTGCACGCCCCTAAAACGCTGATCCTTGTTCTCCTGGTATTTACGCAGTTTTACTGCAACGCACAATCAACCCCGCTGCCCAACGGCTTCGCCCATAACGACTACCGCCACAAGCGCCCGCTGTTTGATGCGCTCGAAAACGGCTTTACCAATATCGAGGCCGATATATTCCTGCGCGATACCACGCTGATAGTGGCGCATGCGCTCCCGCAATTCAAAAGCCATCGGCGAAATTTAGAACGACTTTACCTTAAACCCCTGCACGACCGTGTGCTGGCCAACAACGGCCGCGTATACGCTGACTACGCCCGCCCCGTCATCCTGATGATCGATATCAAAACCGGCAGCGACGACACCTACCGCGCCCTGGCCCGCGTGCTGGATAAATACCGCGACATGCTCACCAGTTACGAAGACGGCGATATGCATTATGGCGCCGTTACCGTCGTGCTTTCGGGCCACAAGCCTTATAAAATGCTCGAGGGACAAACCACCCGCCTGGCCTTTATCGACGAGGACCTGCGCCGCGTCGCCCGCGACTCGTCGGCGGTAAACAGTGATGTCTTTACGATGGCCAGTTGCAAATATTCGCGCATGCTCAGCTGGGATGGCAAAGGCCCCATGCCTATGCTTCAGCGCGAACGCCTGCTCAGGTTTGTAGGTATGGCGCACCGCATGGGTAGCAAAGTACGCCTATGGGCCTCGCCCGACCGCCAGGTGGTGTGGGACGAACTCCTCAAATGCGGCGTCGATCTCATCAATACCGACCACCTGGTAACGCTCAGAAATTACCTCGCCAAAAACCAGGTTACCCTCGCCAAAGCCGACCTTTAAAACGGTAAAAAAAATATTTTTTTCTTTGTAAAAAAGTAAAACTTTTATTTTCTATAATTGTCTATTAATCACTACATCTACGAAAATCAATTAAATTAAATTAGGGGAATAGCCGGTCGCAAGCCGGCTATTTTTTTTACGCTATTTTTCGATACAAAAAATCGGTATCCAAATCAACTTAGTCCAACGCAATCAACTAATTTATATTCAAAATAAATTGCGATTTGTAATTGGCTACGGCACTTATTCTTACATAGGTTGCCTACCTTCGGGGAAAGTACTAAATCACGCCCGCTATGGATGATTTTCTCGCCGCCAGGTCGCAAATGGCGCTTTCGTTAGGGTTCCACATCGTGTTTTCGTGCATCGGCATGGTGATGCCCTTTTTTATGGCGATAGCGCACTGGTACTGGCTTAAAACCAAAGATCCTGTTTACAAAAACATCACCAAAGCATGGAGCAAGGGTGTAGCTATATTTTTCGCCACGGGTGCGGTATCGGGTACGGTGCTGTCGTTCGAGTTGGGGCTGCTTTGGCCCGCATTTATGAAACACGCCGGCCCCATCTTCGGCATGCCGTTCTCGCTCGAAGGGACAGCCTTCTTTATCGAAGCTATTGCGCTTGGATTTTTCCTGTACGGATGGGAGCGCTTCAACCCCTGGTTCCACTGGTTTACAGGGCTTATAGTGGGTATAAGCGGCATTGTGTCGGGTATCCTGGTGGTGTCGGCCAATAGCTGGATGAACAGTCCCTCGGGTTTCGATTATGTGAACGGGCAATACCTGCACATCGACCCCATTAAAGCGATGTTCAACGAAGCCTGGTTCCAGCAGGCGCTGCACATGTCCATCGCAGCGTTCGCGGCAACAGGTTTTGCAGTTGCAGGCGTCCATGCGCTGATGATCGTCCGCAAAAAGAATCCCAGGTTTCATTACATGGCCTTTCGCATCGCAATTGTGTTCGGTGCGGTGGCGGCCATACTACAGCCTTTAAGCGGCGATATATCTGCTAAAGACGTCGCCAAAAGACAGCCGGCAAAGCTCGCCGCTATGGAGGCCCATTTCAAAACAGAAAAATTTGCCCCGCTCATCATTGGCGGCATACCCGATACGGCGACGAAAGAAGTCAATTACGCCATCAGAATTCCCGGCATGCTCAGCTTTATGACCTACGAAGATTTCAACGCCGAAGTAAAGGGCCTGGACCAAATACCCGCAAAAAATCAGCCGCCTGTAGCGGTCACGCACTATGCCTTCCAAATTATGGTGGGCCTGGGTATGGCTATGCTGGCCCTGTCGCTGTTGTATTTTACCGCTTTGATCAAAAAGAAAAAATGGTTTGGCAAGGCCTGGTTTCTGAAGCTGTTTGTAGCAGCAACGCCTTTAGGCTTTATCGCCGTGGAAGCCGGCTGGACGGTAACGGAAGTGGGCCGCCAGCCATGGATTATACAAGGCATTATGCGCACTGCCGATGCGGTAACGCCCATGCCGGGTATAGCGTATTCGTTTTACATTTTCACAGCTGTATATATTTCATTAAGCCTGGTGGTTACGTTTATGCTGTATCGTCAGATAAAAATGGTACCGAAAATGTACGATGTTGCGCCTCACTAACCCAACCCTCTTTACCGCTCGCGGTAGAGAGGGTCGACGAGCGAAGCGATGTCGGGGTGAGTCAACTAATAAAACGATAGTCTTAATACTAAACAAAAAATGCTCTACGTCGTCATCACATATCTCTGGTTAGCGCTGCTGCTCTACCTCCTTTTGGGCGGGGCCGACTTTGGCGCGGGCATTATCGAGCTTTTTACTTCCGAAGATAATAAGGCCAAAACCCGGCGTATCAGTTACGAGGCCATCGGCCCGGTTTGGGAAGCTAATCACATGTGGCTCATTATTGCTATAGTGATCCTGTTTGTCGGGTTCCCGGATATTTATTCTACCATGTCCGTCCACCTGCATATTCCGCTGGCTATTATGCTATTGGGTATCATCGCCCGGGGCACAGCCTTTGCTTTCCGTAATTACGATGCCGTGGTTGATAACATGCAGAAGGTTTACAACAAGATATTCGTGTACTCCAGCTTTGTCACGCCCTTGTTCCTGGGCATCATTGCCGGCAGCGCGGTATCCGGGCAAATCGATACGCATGCCACTACATTCGTATCAGCCTATATTGATAGCTGGCTCAACTGGTTCTCGGTGTCCATCGGCTTTTTTACGGTGTCGCTTTGCGGTTTTATCGCGGCCATCTACCTTATCGGCGAGGCCACGGATGTGGAAGAGCGCCGCAGGTTTGTGCGTAAGGCTATGCAAATGAATGTTGCTGCCGTAATATCCGGCTCCCTGGTTTTCGTTTCGGCAATTGCAGATGGCATACCGCTGGTCGATTGGGTTTTCGGCAACCCCATAGGCATTGCTGCCGTTACGGCCGCTATTATATCCCTTATCGTTTTATGGAGAATGATCCATAACGGCCGCGCCCGAACCCTGCGCCTGCTGGCCGGGTTCCAGATCACCATGGTACTCATCACGGTAACTTATAAACACTACCCCAATATTGTGATACTTAAAGGCGGCGGCTACCTGTCCCTCATCGCTAACAAAAGTGCCGATAAATCTATCGAGACCCTCGCGCTGGCCCTGCTCATCGGCAGTCTTTTTATTTTACCGGCGCTGGTTTATTTGATCTATAGCTTTCAAAAGAGGGGAGTGGAGGATCATCGATAAAAAATAAACAACCATTTTTATTGCTTGTGGTTGGGGCACTAACATTGTCCATGCTCCTATAGGCAATCACCAACAGTCCGTTCAAAATAAAAACCCCATTTCACCATAGCTATTCTGTTCCGATTTATTTAGATTTGGTTCTCATGCGCTTCCGTTGACTGTGTCCTCACCGGTAACCAGAACGATAACCTATAAATAATGAAATTGATGAAATTCCCTGCTATTTTATTGGGCCTGCAATTTGCGGCCGCTGTTTGTTGCGCCCAGGTAAAGGTTGATAACCTGCTTTGCGAGAACCGCACCAACCCGTTGGGTATGGATGTAACGGTGCCTCGTTTTACCTGGCAGCTCAGTACCGACAAGCGCAACGAGATGCAAACCGCCTACCGCATTGATATTAGCGACAATGCCAATTTTCACGGCCATGTTTGGGATTCGGGTAAGATCGGTTCCGATTCATCGGTATTGGTTAGCTATAAAGGCAAACCGCTGCAATCGGGCAAAAGGTATTACTGGCGCGTGCGGGTTTGGGATAATTATGGCAAGGCATCGTCCTGGAGCGAAACAGCATGGTGGCAAATGGCCCTGTTGCAAACCAGCGACTGGCAAGCCAAATGGATAAGTCCCGGCTATGCCGAAGACACGGTTAATCGTCCAAGTCCTTTTATGCGCAAGCAGTTCCATATTCATAAAAAGATCAGGTCGGCAACGGCTTACATTACTGCGCATGGTATGTACGAGGCACAGATAAACGGGCAGCGCGTAGGCGATGCTTATTTAACTCCCGGCTGGACAAGCTATAAGAACCGCCTGCAATACCAGACTTATGACGTGACTAACATGCTGAAGGAAGGCAGTAATGCCATTGGCGTAATGCTGGGTAACGGCTGGTACCGCGGCATTATTGGTTACAGCGATAAACGGAACGTTTACGGCAAGGATATTGCCTTGCTGGCGCAGATCAATATTACTTACGAGGACGGGACCACAGGCGTTATCATTTCTGATGATAGCTGGAAATCGTCTACCGGCGAGATACGCTATAGTGAGATATACAACGGCGAGACTATCGACCATAACAAAACACAGGATGGCTGGACCCAACCCGGGTTTAACGATGGACAATGGAGTGGCGTAAAGGTGGAAGATTACCCGAAGAATATCCTGCTGGCTACTTACAATGAGATGGTGAAAAAGCACGAGACCTTTAAGCCCGTGCGTATTTTCAAAACACCCAAAGGGGAGCGGGTGATCGATTTCGGCCAGAACCTGGTAGGATGGGTGATGCTGAAAGTAAAAGGCAAACCAGGCGATACGATCAAAGTATGGCACGCCGAGGTGCTTGATAAGCTGGGTAACTTTTATACCGAAAACCTTCGCGCGGCAAAAGCTGAAGATACATACATATTGAAAGGCAATGGCGAGGAAACCTTCGAGCCGCATTTTACTTTTCATGGCTTCCAGTTTATACGGATCGAGGGCTATCCCGGCGATCAGATACTGCCCGAAGATGTTACCGCTGTTGCGATGTATTCTGATATGAAACCGACCGGCACTTTCGTCACCAGCAATGCGCTTATCAACCAGCTGCAGCACAACATCCAATGGGGACAGAAGGGTAATTTTCTTGATGTGCCTACCGACTGCCCGCAGCGCGATGAGCGCCTGGGCTGGACCGGTGATGCGCAGGTTTTCTCGCGCACAGCTACTTTTAATATGGGTGTAAACGACTTTTTCGCCAAATGGCTGCGCGACGTGGCTGCCGACCAGTCACCGGCAGGTGTTGTGCCCTTCGTGGTGCCTAACTGCCTTGGCTTTACACAGGGCAGTACCGGCTGGGCCGATGTATCCACCGTTGTCCCCTGGAATATGTACCTGGCTTATGGCGACAAGCGTATCCTGCAAACGCAGTACCCCAGCATGAAGGCCTGGGTTGATTATATGCAGCACCAAAGCAAAAACGACCTCTGGCAAACCGGTTTCCACTTTGGCGACTGGCTGTTCTACAGCCGCGATGATGATACCGACGGCACGTCAGCCATTACCGATAAGTATTTTATAGCGCAGTGTTTCTATGCCTACTCCACCCAGTTGCTCATCAACGCCGCCAATGTTTTGGGTAAACAGGACGATGTAGCTGCCTATACCGCTCTCTTGAAACGCATCAAAGACGCCTTCTTTAAAGAATACGTAACTCCCAACGGCCGGCTGGTATCGGGGACACAAACAGCCTACACGCTGGCGCTCAATTTCGATATGCTGCCCGAATCGCTCCGCCCGCAAGCTGCGCAGCGTTTGGTAGAAAACATTCATGCCTACGGCAACCACCTCACCACGGGCTTTTTAGGGACACCTTACCTGTGCCATGTCCTTACCCGTTTCGGGCATAACGATATGGCATACCGCCTTTTGCTGCAGGATACCTACCCGTCGTGGCTGTACCCGGTAAAAATGGGTGCTACCACCATCTGGGAACGCTGGGATGGTATCAAACCTGATAAAACCTTCGAGGCTGCCAGCATGAACTCGTTCAACCACTACTCCTATGGTGCCATCGGCGACTGGATGTACCGCGTTATGGCCGGCCTGGATACCTACGACGATCAGCCCGGTTACAAACATATCCGCGTAATGCCGCACCCGGGCGGTGGTTTTACCAATGCGACTGCAAGTTTGGAAACCTATTACGGAAAAGCGGCATCAGGCTGGGAAGTTAAAGACGGGAAGACTTATTATAGCATCGATATCCCGGCAAATACCAAAGCTGATATTTACCTGCCTGCATCATCAGTTAACGACATCACCGAAAATGGTAAGGCGCTTGCCGTCGATAAGGATATCAGTGTCGGCGCTGCTGAAAACGGTTACGTATTGATCAAGGCTGGATCTGGAAGTTATCATTTTGCCGCGCCTGCACCAACAGCCCCAACGGTTACGACATCAAAATAGAAAATAAACAATAAAAAGTCCCTCTCCTTTGGCGGGGCCTTAAAAAAAAGCAAAAACCGACCCTCTTTGCCGGTTGCGGCAGAGAGGGTGACCGACGAAGCAACGGTCGGGTGAGTCAACTAATGAAGCGACAGTAAACCGGCCCCCTTACCTGAATAAACAAACCCCTAATGTGTACTGGTTACCATTGGCGTGGTAGCAATAAAGTGTTGTTGCACATTCAGAGCCGCCGCATTCCGAAATATCGTAGCAGGGTTTATTGTAATATGGCCCCGGGTTGCAGGTGCCGCCCTTGATCTGCTTCATTTCTTCGCGACTAAGCTTTTGATGGGAGCCCGAAAACTTCGTGTTTTGATCCTTCATAATTTTTGATTTTAAATGGTAAATGGTTCTTTAATTGATTAATTAAAGATAGCAATATTTTCTTATTGAGAAACATAAAATTTCTCGATAAGAAATTAATAAAATAATAGGGACGAGTTGAAGACAGTTCGGATCTTATTTGCTAAGCGTTACAGCTAAACCTTTCCGCAATGTGTTATGTATCTCCGCCATGCGGTCGGTATGGGCTATCAGGTCGGCTATTTCTGCATCCGTGGCATTGGCTTTTACATGGGCCTTGTACCTGAAATCGGAACCAGGTTCGCCCTCGGCGCCAAATTCGCTCACAAATTCTACTTCCACACCGGTAACTTCTATGTTTTTTTTGGCAGCCTCGCGGTAAATATCATTACAAAAACAGGTAGCTAAAGAAAGCATCAGCAACTCGCCACCGTTAACCGACGAGCCGAAGCCTGTCGGTTTCACAGCGATGTTCATTTCTTTAGCCGAGTCGTTGGTTTGCACGCTTACCTCGTGCCGGTTGAGCGCGCTTTTTATACTGGCAGATATTTTCATAGGGACAAATATAATTATCCTATTGCACCATAATATACCAATGGCCCTGTATCAAATTTGCCAGGCTTATGCCGGTGTATTCTCTTCGTCCTTCGGTTGCGGCGTTCTCCTCACTCGGCCAGGGATCGCGCACCACGATGGATTGAATTACCGGGCCGTAATAGCTTTCGGTGTAGCTGCATGCCGTTATCACCACCGCGTGGCCCGAATTCGGCCCGCTTTGATACCCGATAAGGATGGGGTGCTGACGCGATAATTCCTGTATCAAATAAGCAGGGTTAGGCGCGCCCTGGTAGAAAACAGCTCGAACTGCATATTGCCTGCCGCTGTTATCCACGCTCCAGTTGTTCAGGTTAGCGGTTATCACCTGCCAGCTGCCGGTCCAGTTTGGCAGCTCGCCGTTGGGGTCGATGCCGTAGCTCCGCGCCACAATTTGTTCCTGGGTGATGTTAACACCGTAATAATTGAATATCATTTGCAGCGATGCCGCCCAGCACCAGTTGGAATTGTGCTGCGGCGATGCATAGAATTTGAAATCTTCACTCCGTATACCTACATAAACCGGCTGCTGGTCCTGGCTAAAAGTGCGCTGCGCTGATATAAGCACCAGGAAGACCAGGAGAGGCCTCAATATTTTCATGGTCCTGTCGATTTAGAGATATAAATATAGTTACGCGGATGCTAAATTCGACTATGTCTCCCTGCCAAACGGCAGGGAGATAGTCTTTCCCAAAACAGGCCATTTACATAGCGTTATTCTGTAGCCTGCAGCAATATGATCTTTAATGGTTTCCGGAGGAAGTATGTCGTCGGGAATTTGGTTCGGCTCTTGAGCTTGTCAGAAAATCCCGCCCGGCAGCCGACCCTGGCTGCCGGGGCAGGGATATCAATCAACCATTAACCTAACCGTCACAGGAAGATGTCGTATTTTGTGGATTTTCTACTTTTTACCACCTCCAAAGAAGACGCCGATGGTAAAGGACGCATAACTCGAGCTGTGTCCAACTACATTATAAGCCGCTGCCATCCGGAAATGACCCGCTTCGAAGCCAACCCGTGGAAAGAAGCCAATGCTGGATGCGCTTGGGGCCAGCACTACGTTTCCATTGGATCCGCTCACGGCCTGCTGCGAGAAAAGGCCGGCTCCGGCGCCACCAAACGGCCGGAACCCTGTTTTAGCGAAATAATATTCGATAGACGGGCAATAGGAAGTTAAAAGTGATACATGCGTTTTGGTAGTCCCGGCGGTTACATCCTGGTAACCCAGGCCCGCGCCTTCAAACCGGAAGCCTATCGCCAGGTCGTCAGACAAGCGGTAATGTGGTTCGACGGTAAAAGTGACACCGGCCTTTGTACCGCCGCCGTTACCTGCCGAAGGGATAGCGTAGCCGAGGTCAATATCGACCTTAAACGCGTGGTATGTGGTTGATTGCGCATTAACAAAGCAGGTAATGCTGACGAATGCTGTGAGTAATAATAGTTTTTTCATGATCTGAGTTTTTAAGGGGTTGTTTATGATTTTTCCTGGTTGTTTAATTATTATGGCCGGTCCGGTTACTGTTGCTGCTGTTTTAAGCTGATCTCCCGTATCTCGCTATTATATTCATCTGCTACGAATACGTTTCCGCTGGCATCAATTGCCAGGCCGATAGGCTGCGAAAATGTGGCTTGCGTTGCCGGCCCGTTGGTTGCACCTTTCTGGCCCGTGCCTGCATAAGTGCTTACTGTGCCGTCAGTCGCTATTTTTCGTATGGTATTGTTTTTAAGTTCTGCCACAAACAGGTTGCCTTTCGGGTCGAAAGCTACCCCGCAGGGGAAATAAAACGTTGCGTTCAATGCAGGGCCGTTTGACAGGCCCTGTACGCTGGTACCTGCAAACGTACTTACCATGCCTGTCGAAACCGTGATCTTGCGGATACAATTGTTCACTATATCGCCAACATATATATCCCCGTTGGCGTCCATCGCCAATCCATACGGGCTGCTGAAAGTTGCGCTGGCAACCGGGCCGTTTTTAAAGCCCCGCACGCCCGTACCCGCATAGGTGCTTACTTGCTTGGTGGCCAGGTTTATTTTGCGAATAGTATTATTATTGTCCGCGACATACAGGTTATTGTTTGCGTCGATAACCATACCCTCGGGGTGGAAAAAAGAAGCCGCTGTGCCAACGCCGTCGGCCGACCCCTGCAGGCCGCTGCCTGCTATGGTGACTGCGTTTCCCGCAGTAGTTATTTCGCGTATCCGGTTGTTCTCCTCGTCTGCGATAAAAAGATTGCCCGATTTGTCGAATACAATATTGGCAGTGCCATTAAAAATAGCCGAAGAGATGGGGCCGTCATTAAATCCGGGGGCAACCGTTCCGGCAAAAGTGGAAACTGCCCCGGTATTCACGTTTATTTTTCGTATCAGGTTGTTGGCCCAATCGCCAACGTATAGGGTGCCGTCGCTGCTGAAAGCCAGCCCCGATGCGTTGTTAAAGCCCGCTGCGGCAGCAATTCCGTCCTGGTGACCTATGGTGGTGCTCCCCGCCAGTGTGGTTACAGTCAGAACTTTCGGGATGGTTGGCGTAACCGCGCTCTTTTTTGAGCAGGATGAAAAAAACACAGCTGCCACTGCCAGGAATAATAGGGGGATTTTAATGCTTTTCATGTTTCGTAAGGTTAATTGGGATGTTATTTTTCTAAAAACTCATTGGTGATCAGTTATTTGCTAACTAAAATATGCTTATTATCATCTCCTGTTTTTGACTTTATATGACCCGGCTTAAATACTTGACCATGTGATATAAATACTTGACGTATTGAAATTGCTACCTCGCAGAATGATCGTAAATTGCCTTTATAAATAAGACCCCGTTTTAGATGGCTGCAAAAGCAACTACCTGGTTCAGGAAATACAAATTGCTGCATGTATTGATGTGGACCATTGTAATGGCATTTTCTTTTCTCGCTTATTACAATCCTGCCACCAGTATTTTTTCCCAGGTCGCCAATGTTGTTGTGGTTAGCGCATTTCAAACTATCCCCTTTTATTTTTCGGCATATGTGTTGGTGCCCCGCCTTCTTTACAGGCGAAAATTTGCGGCGTTCATTATTTCATTTATTGTTTTAGTGATCTCCATGGGGTTAATAACTCTGTTTTTCACCAGGATAGTGGACCATCTTACCACGCACGCGCAAACCATTATACCCGATTGGCAAACGCTGGGCCCCTCGGTGGACCTGTTTATATGGAACAGTATACTTGCTGCGTTCGGCGCCAGCGGCTTAAAAATATTATCCGACCGCTTCCGGATTGAAAAAAGGTTGGTTGAAGTGGAGAAGGAGAAGATACAAACCGAGTTGTCGTTCCTCCGTTCACAGATCAACCCTCACTTTCTGTTCAATGTGATGAATACCATCTATTTCCAGATAGAAAAAACAAACGCGGATGCCCGTATCTCGGTCGAAAAATTTTCGGAGATGCTGCGCTACCAGCTTTATGAATGCACAACAGATAAAATTCAAATACAAAAGGAACTGCTTTATATACAAAATTATGTGGCCATCCAGACCCTGCGTATGGAGAAGGAGTCCGATATCAGTTTAATGATCGATGATGAAATGGGCGAATTCCTGATAGCCCCCCTGCTGATATTGCCAATTGTCGAAAACGCATTCAAGCATGTCTCAAATTTTAAAGAGGCTCACAGGAATAAAATACACCTCACCGTAAAAAACCAGGATAAGAAAACTTTTTTTGTGGAGGCGGTAAATACCTACGATCAGTCGGATGGACAAAAGCACTTGTTGCAAACGGGAGGCCTGGGTATACAGAACCTGAAACGGCGGCTCGAGCTTCTGTACCCGGACAGGTACGAGTTGAATATTAACAGGAATGAAAACACTTACCAAACCGTTCTAAAACTGCAGTACGATGATTAATTGTTTGGTTGTTGACGATGAACCCATCGCCCGTAACGGGATGCTCGAATATATCGAACAGGTTGAGTTTTTGCATGCTGTAGCGGTATGTAAAAACGCGATAGAGGCAAGCTCGGCTCTTCAAAACAACATGGTCGACCTGGTATTCCTCGATATACAAATGCCCAAAATAACAGGGATCGATTTTTTAAAGAATTTGCCAACCCCGCCGCTGGTGGTCTTTACGACTGCTTTTCCCGAGTACGCCATTGAGGGGTACGAACTCAACGTACTGGATTATTTATTAAAACCCATCAGTTTCGAACGTTTTTTTAAAGCGGTATTAAAGGCGCAAACCCAGCTAAGTTTTAAAGTAAAACACGACCTGCTGGCAACCGACTCCTATTTTTTTATCAAATCGAATCAAAAGCTCGAAAAAATACTCATCGCGGATATTTTGTATATCGAAGCATTATCCAATTATGTCATCCTGCACACTAAAAGCAAAAAGCATATAGTGTATATGAGTTTTAAGGACATGGCCAGCCAGTTGCCGTCGGGACATTTCCTGAAAATTCACAAATCATTTATTGTAGCTGTAAACGCCATACAATCTATCGATAACAACGAAGTGATTTTAGCGAGCCATACACTTCCCATCAGCAAAAGCTACCGTTCGTCGGTGATGGACAGTATCGGGAAAAATCTTTTTAAAAGGTTGTAGAATAAAGAGCCGGCAACCTTGGGGAAGCTGCCGGCGTCAATCAACAACTAACTAAACAAACCTTATTATGACCCTTTTCAAGCTAATAACATTCCCGCCGGAGATGTCGTCAGCAAAGTTGAATTATTTCAGAAAAACCTGCTGACCAAGCTCGGCGGATTTTTCATAGATTTAGATGAGTGAACCTTTAAGCAATAAATGAATAACCTAAGCGTACGTAATTATCTTTTGGGTATGGCGTTTTTCCTGTGCTTCGCTGTCGCTTGCATTCAACCCGTACAAAAAAAGGATATCACGACCATTACCAGCGCTGAAGATGAATATTACAACCGCGGTAATATGGAGCGCGTATTCAAACTGGCTAACTCCGCAGGCAGCGACGACCATCAAAAACCGGGGCTAAGATCCATATGTAAAGCCTCGTTGCTGATGGCGGAAGCAAAACTGGCACAAGGCGATTATACATCGGCGACACTTTACCTGGGGCGCTCGCAAATAATTTCCGCCCGTATCAAAAGCGATTCATTGGCGGCAGAAACTTATTTGCTCAAAGGACAACTATATGTGGCGCGCCTCTTGCCCGACTCTGCCACAACGACATTTGAACAAGCCGAAAAGCTGGTTTCAGTAAAAACACCTGTTTGCGGACTTCATCTTGTATTGCAAAAGATCGGCCTGTACCGCCAGGTTCACAAAGTGGGCAGGGTTGATACCTTAACGGCGCAGCTCACTATCTTTCCCGGTATCAAAACTTATAACCGGGGTTATTACTATGCACTG
The DNA here is from genome assembly GCF_007971025.1 of Mucilaginibacter ginsenosidivorans. Lineage (NCBI taxonomy): Bacteria > Pseudomonadati > Bacteroidota > Sphingobacteriia > Sphingobacteriales > Sphingobacteriaceae > Mucilaginibacter > Mucilaginibacter ginsenosidivorans. The sequence continues at coordinate 2,108,894 of NZ_CP042436.1, forward strand.
GCCCTGGCAAACCGCATCCAGTTTTTTAATGATAACGGCAGTCCGGACAGTGCGTTCAGCCTGTCGGCAAAACTGAAGGGCGTGGTGGAGCAAAACTTCCCCAAAAACAATTACCTGCGCGCCCTGCTTTACCAGGCATTCACCCGTTCGGGCCTCAATAATATGGACTATGACAAGCCCTTGAAGAACGCCCGCGAAGAGTTATTGTACGCCCGCCAGTGCGGTAATGCCACGGCCCTGTTCAATGCTTATTATGATGTGCAGCAAGCCTATACCAACAAACAGGATCATAAAAATGCGCTTTTGTATGCAGATAGTATGGCCTTTGTGCAGGAAGCGTCGTTTCCGGCAAAAAGCAGCGGCGCAAACCTGGTCAATATCACCTACACCCGCATATTTACCAATACGCACGATTATAGTAAGGCGAAGTTTTACGCACGCAAAAGCATCACCTTGAATAAAGTGATGTTCGGCGACAGCAGTGCTGAACTTGGCCGTAGTTATTCGCTGCTGGGTAACCTGTATTCGGACGAGGGTAAGTTCGACTCGATGCTGTACTACAGCCTGAAAGTGCTGAAAATAAGACAGGCCATTTACCCGAAGGATCACCTGCAGATCGCCTTTTGCCTGGACGATATTGCCCGCACCTATAACAATATGGATAAAGGTGCATTGGCCTTGCCATACCAGCGGGAGGTGGAACGGATATACCTCAAAAACTATGGGCCAACACATAGTTACATGGCATGGGCCTATGATGCTGAAGCCGACTCGTATGCGCAGATGCACCAGTTTGATAAGGCTGTCGAATATAATAACAGGGCGCTCGGTTTGTTCATCTCCGATGTGGCCAGGGATACGGCAGCAATAAACCGCACCTCCGAAATACCTTTTGATACCTATATCCCTGATTACCTTACGAGCCGGGTTGTGATGTATACCAATAGGGCCATCAATTCCAGGGAAAAGGCTGATAAGATCAAATACCTGGAGGAAGCTTATCGCATTGCCAACGCCACCGATAAGTACATGCAAAGCTATACCCGCCATTTCGATTCGCCCGAGAATGTTTCAACAGCTTACCAGCGCATGTACGACTACTACAAAATTTGCGCTGATATTGCCTACCGCCTTTACCAGCTTACCGGCGAGGGCAGGTATCGCAACAGCGTACTCAACTATTCCGAAAACAAGCGGGGGGCCTTCCTGCGCAGCAGCATACTCAACTCAAAAACCATTCAATTTTCTGGTGTACCCGATGCGGTTATAAAGGACGAAGCCGCTGTGCGCAGCGCCGTTACCGCTGCCGCCGGCAGGGATGTGCCGAAGTCAAAAAAAGACAGCGTCAATAAAGCGTACCAGCATTTTTTGAACAGGCTGGCTTCCAAATACAGCAATTATTACCGCCTCAAATATCTGCCCTACCAGCTAAACGAAAAGGAAATTCAGCAATGGCTGCTCAATGATTCCACCGCCTTTGCCGAATACCTGTTCAGTAAGGAGCGCATCTATATTTTAGTGACCACGAAAAACAAAAGTTCCATTATCGGGCTCGAACATAAGGATTCTGTTGTGATGCAGATCGATAGCCTGCGCCAACTGTTAAAAACCGGCGACGCAAAAAAATATTATCAAAAAGCTTATGCCGTTTATATCAACCTGGTGCAGCCCATGGAGCAGTACGTCAAACCGGGCTCAAAGATCATCATCAGCGCCGACGGGCCCCTGTCGACCTTAAGCTTTGAGGCGCTGCCCACAAGGCCAAAACCTGCCGGTAATAATTTTGACTCGCGCGATTTCCTGTTCAACAAATATAATTTCAGCTATGCTGTATCGGCGTTTTCATTGCTGAATCCTTTTAATAAGGCAAACAGCTCCAAAGAGAAAAAGGAGGTTTATTTTTCAGCACCTGGTTTTGATGAGGGATTGAAAGACGATTACAAGCGTTATGCAACCAGTCGCCGCGAGTTGCCGGATAACGAATACCTTTCGTACCTGTACCAGCCCTTTATGCTTCAATTGGGCAGCCAGCTGGCCGGCAAATGGCACGTAAAGGAAGAAACCGGCCGCCATGCCACCGAGTCGGACTTTAAGGCCAATGCGCCCGGCAACAATATCGTGCAGGTTGGGTCGCATGCCATTTTGAACGATATCGACCCCATGCGCTCCTGCCTGGTGTTCGCCAAAGAACTGACGACCGATAAAGATGCTAACGACGGCTACCTGTACTCGTCCGAAATATACAACCAGAAGATCAATGCCGACCTGGTGATACTCACCGCCTGCGAAACCGGCGGCGGCCTTTATAAGGAAGGGGAGGGGATGATGTCGCTTTCATACAGCTTTGAATATGCCGGCTGCAAAAGCGCTATCATGAGCCTGTGGCCCATTGACGAAAAGGCCGCCTCGGAGATCACGGCAAATTTCTATAAGCACGTGGCCAAAGGCGAGAGCACGTCCGATGCGCTATATCATGCCAAAAAAGATTTTCTTAGCTCTGCCGACCCTGGCTTGGTGAACCCGTTCTACTGGAGCGGCCTGGTACTGCTGGGGCAGAACGAAAAGCTACAACTCGAAGAAAAAAGCGATTGGTCAAAATACGGCTGGCTTTTATTGATCGCGGTTGCATCCGGCATTGGAGCTGTTGCTTTTACTAAGTGGCGGCGTCGCAGGCTTGCCGCCTGATCTATTTCAATTGCGAAAGAAGCTCACCCGCTTTGTCTGCATATTCTGAACCGGAATTTTTAAGTTCGGTCAGCAGCTTCTTTGCCTCCCCGGTTTTATCCTCGTGCACCAAAATAAGCGCCGAATACCATTTGGCCTTTACACCTAAATTGCTGTCCGCGGGTTGGCTGATGGACGTTAGCAGTTGCAGGGCGCTGTCTTCATTTTTCAGGCGCACCTGGCAAAGGGCGTCGTAATATTTCAGGGTATCGTTTTGCGGTTTATCAAATAATAACTTACCGAATTTGCCTTCTGCTGCTTTGTAATCGCCCGATTTATAGTAAATCATAGCATCATCAAAAGGCGTTGCTTTGTCGCCCATCAGCGAAGGCGCTCCGGCATCATCTTTAAAGTTAGCTGCAAATATTTGCTGGTTGTTGGAGTTCCCTCCTGATTTGAACAGGAAGATGACGATGGCCAGGCCTGCTATTGCGGCCGCAGCGGCCAACCAGCCAAAAAGTTTACGCACGTTGTTGCTGCCCGGAATAGCTACCGCTTTTTTTTCAACGGTCTCGTATTCCAGGTGTATAGCGTCCAGTCGTTGTTTGATGCTTGCTATTTGCACTACTCTCGATAGCTGCAGCTGTGCGGCCACTTCTTCGGCAAGTGTGGTATTATTATTCATTTCAAGCCCGAACGCAGCAGCTTCAGTCTCGTCCATCTGCCCGTTTATAAATCTTACTATGTCTTCTGTGTTATACTTGCTCATTTTATTTCCTCCCGCCAGTTCTTCTCAGGTAAAGCGCCCGTAGCTTTTCAATGCATTTGTATTTCTCGTTCCGCATCGAGCTTATCTCGTACCCCGTTATCACGCTGATCTCCTTCATGTTCTTCTTGTCATAATAGAACAGCGACAATATCTGCCTGCACTTATCGGCCAGTGCGGAAAACATCCCCATAAACTCATCTATCTCCTCGCGTTTGATCAGGTCATTCAGTACGGTTTCGTCTGTTATAACGTCCATCTCACCATCATCAGCTATTTCGATAAATTTGCCCTTGCCCCGCAATATCTCCATCCATTTGAATTTGCATATCGACCTGAAGTACCCGTGCAGCATGGTTTCATTGGTATGGTTGTATTTGCCCGAATGGATATTGTCCCACAAAGCTATTACACCTTCCTGGAACAGGTCCTTTGCATCATCCTCCGAGCCGCTGTTTTTCAATACATATTGTTTAATAACCGAATAATGCGCCCTATATATCTCGCGATAAGCCGCATCACTATTATTTAACAGTAGCTGGTATAAGTCAGATTGCATAGTGGTTTTAAGTACCTGCAATCTACCAAATTTTTATTTTGTAAGCTACTGTAAGGCTGTTTTATAGCTAATGGGGCGGGCGAGGAAAATGTCGTCACCGCGCAAAATAAAAATCGGGCCTTAAGGCATTTCAAAACAGGACGCCAGAAACAAAAAACCCCTGTAAATAATACAGGGGCCCATTTTATCCATATTTTCTGAACGATGGTTATAACAGTAAAAAACCTTTGATATAAGTTTGCCCCCATTGCCCCCAATCCTTGGTGGCCTTAAGTAAAGTTTCGCGATAGGAGGCATTGTTCGCAGGTTTTCCTTTTTTGGGTGGTACAACTGTATTGGGCGGCAGCGTTGTATCGGTTACCTTGGTCGCAAACCAGGTGATATTTTCGTGCGGCAGCGCCACGCCCAGTATCATGCCCGGCAACCCGCTGAAATTTTCCGGTCCGCCCGAAACAGGTATCTCTGTGGTGTAAAACGCTACCACATAAATGGAGTCGCATACAATAGCGTTGGCCCTGCGGCAATTGTATCCTGCTATTTCGCGGGTCTCATCAGTTATTTTCCACCGTATCTTTCGCGTAGTATCTTTTACCAGGAAAGTCTCCTCGAAAACCTTTTTCTGGCTCACCTGGCTATTGGTCGACAGGTCGGTATAGACAATATTATTCTGCGTTGTCATGGGTTCGTCGCCAAAAAAATTGTTCGACGTGGTTTCCGGTTCTATCGGGTTAAAAATGGTTTTGTTGCCGGTGAACGACAAAGTGCTCTTCAATACTTTAAATTGCGGATTGTTCTTCATGAAATTATCCACAAAAGGCTGCATAAAGGCTTCATTGTCCGAATTGATCCTTTTCTTCAACAGGGCATACATGTTCATATTCCGGTTAAACTCTACGGTGCCTGATGTGGTAAAATGCGCGTGCTGGGCAAAAACTATATTGCCTGTAAGCAACAGCACGATAAAAATGATGAATGTGTGTTTCATAGCGTTATTTTTTTGGGGCACCCCCGCCAACATGATTAAATTCCCATATAAATTCCACCAGGAAAAACCTTTTAATGGTGGTGTACCTGTCCTGTGTTATCAAAGTTCCGCTCGATCCCCGGTCAAATCCCGAATTTTGATTCAGGATGTCGTTACATGCCAGCGATAGTTTAAAGGATTCCTCTTTGGTAAAGCTTTTGGTAATCTTGGCGTTCCACAAAACACGGGAGAAATCAGTTGGGAACGTTTGTGTTTTGGACGTGTATTGATAATTGGCGTCGGAGCTGATCTGGAATTTCCCCGGCAGGTACACACCAAATTCACCATAACCCTGGAAACCGTGCCCGTTGTTGCTCGTTTTTTGCAGTGATGACCCCCCTGTGGTATAAGTTGGACCGAAATTAAAATTCACATTGAACTTTTTCTCCGCATACCTCGATACCTGGAGACTTGGCGAATAACTATTTGACGTAATAATATTTAATTGGTTGTTGGACAGGTTATAGTTTTTACTCCCGTTGGCATTCAGGTTAAGGCCTATCTGCAATCCTCCTAAAGGTATTTTACGGCCGAAATATAAACCGCCGTAATAGTTATACGGCTTTTTATCCAGGTTGATGTATTGTGTGGTTGTGCGGCCACGTATAATGGCCGTTGCCGAGGTATCTGTAACAGAACTGTTTACTATGGGGTTTGTTATGAATGAAAAATTACCGTAAATGCCCAGGTATTGGTCGGTTAATACTTTGTACGAATGATAATTAATACGGAAATTATTCGTGAACGACGGCGTTAAATTCGGATTCCCCAACACAATGTTCAGCGGGTCGCTGTTCACCAGCACCGGTTGTATCTGGTCTACCGTCGGCTGGGTGGTCCTTCCGTTGTAATTAATGTTGAAACCCGACTGTTTGGTAATATCATACCGGATGAAGGCCTGCGGCGCCCAATTCACAAAAGTCCTTTTGAATTCGTCGCCGGTATACAAATTCGTCTGGTCGAAATTCACAAAAGTTACCTTACTGCCAAAATTGAATGTGACTTTGCCTCTTTTGTAGTTTACTACGGCCCCGCCCTGGTTTGACAGGTCGTTCAACTTATAATCGTTGCTATAAGTATTGTCAAGCACGTTATAGACCCCAGGCGATGACTGGTTGAAGGATTTACGGTCGGCACTGCTGTTGGCTATACCCAGCCCGTAGTTAAATATAACGGACGTGAATTTTGACAGAGGCTCGGTGTAAGTCATGCTGCTGTTCAGTACCGAACTTTTCAGGTCGTTGGTCTTATACTGATCTACTATACTATCGTGGCTGGTATTCGGATTATAAGTATATGAGGTGATATCTGAATACAAGTTTCCTTTGGCGGTGCTTTCATTGTAGCTTTCGCTGATGTTCCACGAAAATGTACGGCCCTTTTTCTTGAATTTTTTTGTATAGAACGCGCTGATGTCAAATATTTTGGTGTCGACATTGTTTTTAACTTTCCTGATATTGTTGTTTACCAGGTTGCCGTCGCCATCTGTTGTAGATGAGTGGTAATCGCTTAATGTCTGGCTGTTTTTAGATGTTCCGTCTGCATAAAGTTTAAGGTCTGAAGTGGTATCGATCTTCAGTTTGTAGGTAGCGTCCAGTTTTTGCCTGAACAGGTAGTTGTGGTACTTTTGGTCCGAGTTGGTGTTTTGCACACCTGTAAGGGAATAATTGTTTTGTGATATGTTATTGTCAGTGCCGTCCACGGTAAGCGACCCGATCTTGTAATTTCCGTTTAGTGATTCCTTGTCGCTGTTCCACTTCGTATCGTAATGCGCTCCGCCGGTACGCGCTATCGGGATGCCCTTGCCATCATAGTTCCCGTTCCACGAGTCCAGGTCGTCGCCGCCACCGCTAAAGAACATTACACCATCATCAACCACCTGCACATTGTCGCTGCCTCCGCCGTACTTTTGGCTATCCTGCCAGCCCAGGCCCGTTTTTCCGTCATTTCCCACGGTTCCGTATACCGAAAACTTCTGTTTCCCCTTAAACCTGTTGAAAAGTACCTGGCCCTGGTAATACCCATCGTTGCCTGCACCCACGTCCGCCTTGCCGAAATAGCCGTTCTTCTTATCTTCTTTCAGTTTAATATTGAGCGTTTTGGTGCGCTGACCGTCGTCTATCCCGGTAAAGGTTGCCTGGTCGCTTTTTTTGTCGTACAACTGCACTTTATCCACCATGTCGGCGCGCAGGTTTTTGGTTACCAGTGTCGGGTCGTCGCCAAAAAATTCCTCACCGTCTACCAGTACCTTATTCACTGTTTCGCCCTGGGCGGTAATTTTACCATCCTTATCTACCTGTATGCCCGGCAACTGCTTCAGCAGGTCCTCTACTTTGGCATTAGGCTGGGTAACAAAGGCACGGGCGTTAAATTCTGTCGTGTCGCCTTTTATTTTTATCTGCGCCGCCGTCCCCTTTACTATCACTTCCTGCAGCAGGCGCGATTTCAGGTTCATGTTAATGTTACCGAAGCGGTGCTCCGGTTTAAGCGAATCCAGGCTGAATGGTTCCACATAATCCGCATAATCGGGATAAGACACCAGCAGGATAAACTTTCCTTTTGTAAGTCCGGTTAGCGAAAACGATCCATTTTCGGCCGTTCGCGTAAACTTAACCAGTATCGAATCTTTCGCTTCGAGTACGGCAACCGAGGCATTACCCAGTTTCGCATGTTCCACGCTGTCTGCTATAACGCCTTTTACAGCATAATTGCTTTGCGCAGATACAGATAACGAAAAAAGGGAAATAAACAGGCAGAGTGAGAGTGTTGATCGCATAAGGTAATGTTAGGAGCCCCTAAAGTAAAACTAAAAGATTAGGAAACAAATTGCAGACTTGTTAATTTATGTTAAAAAAAGTTAAATTGCTGATTAACTATTATTTGGCCGAATAGATTTTTAGGTTTTTCCAATCTCCATCCGAAGTGTTGCCCACCCAATAACCAATCATTTTTCCGTTGCTGTGTACAAGTTCATTTACCGTTAGTGATGGGGTAGTGTCGCCGTTCACAAATACTTTGATGGCGGCGCCCTTTATTTCTATCCGCGCATGGAACCATCTGTTCGGATCGGGGGCCGGGTTTACGGGCTTTTCGTATTGGCCGGGGTGCTCGTTACGAAGTTTTTCCCAGTCGTACACAGGCAGGGCGACATACTGTACGGCATGGGCCTTTCGGACAGGGTCCGTTGCTCTGAAATTGAACGGCCTGAAATAGATGACCTCAAACGTCTTGTCATCCACTCCGTGAAAAGCAATGCCCACAAAACTATGCTGCAATTCGTCCTTGCCTTTAATATCAATCTCAATGGCGCCTTGCGTAAATTCTTGCCCCTTTAACCACGCCACGCCGTCATCACCTTTCGCGTCAAGGTGTATCACTTGCGTGGCGCCGTCCTTCTCCAGGCTTAGCAAACGGTTGACCGGCACAAGGTCTTTCTCCGTAATAGTTTTCTGCTGCGCGAAGCAATTAAAAGAAGCGCAAAGTATGATAATTGCAATAATGGGTTTCATGGTGGCCGGTTAATTTGCCGGATCGTCGTCAAGAAATATGCCACGGGTGTAAGTTGTTTGAAGTCAGTACTTTTAATAAAGAACTACTTTTCATTTGTGTGCGGTTTTGATAGGCCCTTGTTCGCTAACGTACAGCGGCTTTATGACCCGTTGCGTTATATGTAGGGTAAAACCGATTATGGGCGAAACATTTTCAGCCTCCTAACTATTTGATTGTTTATGGAATTAAGCACGCAAATAGTATGGCTTTTTATTTTGGCTATCCCAATAGCCTGCATAGCCTGGACGGTAACTCACGAAGAGGTTTTTCGCGAGCCACGGGAGTATTGCGTAAAGCGCTGCCACGAAAGCAAAACGCTTGCCGGCCGCAAGTTTTTCTATTTGTTCACCTGCGAATATTGCTTCAGCCACTACGTAACCCTAATTATGCTTTTCATAACCAATTACCAGTTACTGTATATCGGCTGGCGGGGTTATATCATAGCGGGATTTTCTCTCGTATTCATCGCCAATATTTATATGAGCCTGTTTGCGCTCATCCGTACCGACCTGAAAAAAGTGCGTTTGGAAGCCGAAAAAGAAGAGGAAAAAAATAAGGAGCCTCTGTCAAATCGTTGAACGTTCGTATTGTCTCACTTTTAGTAAAAGTCTGATATTAAAGTCGCTTTTCTTTGATGAGGGATTTAGGATGAGTTAAACCGTTATTTCCCCTCCGTTACACCCTTCCAGTCATCCGAGCGGAACGGACCCACCGGGTAACCTTCTTTATTGAATAAGTTGGCCTCTACAGGGGCGTTGGTCCAGGCATAGCGTACAGAAACCGGCTGAGTCACCTGGCTGCACCACACTTTCACCTGCTTACCTTCGATCTCTGCTTTCGCGAAATAGAATTTTTGATCGGCCCCGGCCAGTTCAAAGCCCTTGATGTAGCCATATTGATCTTTGGCCATAAGTCCATCATCTACATTGGTTAAATTAACCATCACATAACCATCCTTAAAATCCGCCGACTTAAACAGCGGGCTCCTGTTCTCATTCGGCATAGTATAAACCGAGTTCAGGGCCTCATAGGCAAGCCGGTAGCCCACATCCGCCTTGTCCGTCGGGTGGATATTATTGGCATCGCCTATGTCGGTAGTAACCGCCATGCCTGTATTGGGCAGTTTTAATGTCATCGTTTGTGCTTCCCGTAATTCCGCCCAGTCGCTGCCCTGGTTGCTGTTGGGCGTTGTACCCCACGATGCCAGTTGCACAAACAGGAACGGGAACTGCCGCCCCCACTGCTTGCGCCAATCGTTGATAAGCAGCGGGAAAGTGGTCCGGTATTGATAAGCCTTGCCTGCATTGGCCTCGCCCTGGTACCATAATACCCCTTCCATAGCGTAAGGTATCACCGGGGCTATCATCGCATTGTAAAGTGTACCAACGCTGTTATTCGGGCTGAAATCGAAATGGTAGGGTTTTGCCAGGTCGGGCATTACGCGCCAGTTGAAGTCGGACAGATTAACCAGCGTGTCCGTGAAACGGGTATATACATTGGTCCAGTCGCCGTAAATGCCCAGGCCAAACCACGGCTGGTTTTTCTGCAGCGACAGCAGTTCTATTACCAGGCTGTTATCACCGCCTTTCCAAGTCCCGGCAGGCAGATCGACCTGGAAGTTGCCATTCACCATGGCAGGTTTTACGGGGTTGCCGTTAATATAAAGCTGCATATCAGCATCCGTCAAACCCAGGTGCAGTACCGAAGTTTTACCGGCGTAGCTGTTGTCAAGTTTAATGGTCCGCTGCATAAAGCCAGCACCGCGGTATGACGCCCAGCGGCCCTGCCACTCCCATGCGCCAACGCCGCCCTTTTGCCATTTATCAAAAAATGAGGCCGGTTGCGTTGCCAGTTGAGTTATAGTATAAGTTGTCGGCGCTGTGTTTTGAAAAGCATAGGCCCGGATGATGCTATCCACCTGTAATTTCAAACCGTCCCAGGTTTTTGGCATTCGTTTTACCCCGGCAGCCAGGTTAGGATCGGTCAGCATCGATTCCCGGCTTATCCAGCATTCGGCCTGTGTGCCACCCCAACTGCTGTGTATCAGCCCTACGGTAACATGCAGCTGTTGTGATATCTTTTTAGCGAAGAAATAGCCCACTGCCGTAAAATAAACTACGGTATTGGTATCGGCCCGCACCCACATCCCATCCGCAAAGTCTTTGTCGGGTGTTAGGCTCATGGTATGTTTTACTAAAAACTGCCTGATGTTTTGCTTGCGCGCTGTTTTTTGTTCTGCTTTAAAGCCCTGCGCGCTTTGCAGCACGAATTCCATATTTGACTGGCCCGAACACAGCCACACTTCGCCCAACATTACATCGCTGTAATGCAACGTCTCTTTTCCCGAGGCGATGTCCATAGTATACGGGCCGCCTTCCTTCATCGGCTGCAGCGTCACTTTCCAGTCGCCTTTCCCGTCCGCTTTGGCGCTTACGGTTTGCCCGTTAAAGCTCACAGTTACTTTTGCATTTTTGGCGGCCGTGCCCCAAACAGGTACCAGCTGGTTACGCTGTAAAACCATGTGGTCGCCAAATATCCTGGCAGGTTTTACTTGTGCCTCTGAGCGGACGAAAAAACATAAACAGATAATTGTTAGCAGGACGGTTCTTCTCATGTGGCTAAATTAATGAAAAATGAATAAGAAAACTTTTCCGATTCCTTTCGGTTTATTAAAGAAGCCTGGGTCCCGATTGAACAGATATGAATTGGCTTGTTAACATTAACTTAACATAAAGACAACGATGAGTTAATTCTGCGATAATACCTTTGCCCGGTTAGTAATTCTTACAATCAAATTCAATGATCATGGAAAACAACGTTCAAACAGCAAAAGAAGTTAAACAGGAAGAAAAACTCCAGGAGGCTTTTAAAGACGAGTATTGGGCAAAAAAATATGATGTTACCATCGATGAATTGAAGAAGGTTGCTGAGATCGGCATTTCCGCTTTAATTATCGAGTCCGGTAAAAAACACAAAACTTTCGCGGTTTAATAATCGCTGAAAGAATTCTCAAATATTTCTTTAGTGCCCTAACGGGGCGGCAAGGCCCATAGGTAAAACTAGTTCATAGTTTGTACCTTTACTCACAATGGCAACAGTTGCGCTTGGCAGCCCTGCGGGTAAATGGGTAATGGTATCCACCATTCTCGCATCGTCTATGGCGTTTATCGATGGTACGGCACTCAATGTAGTACTGCCTGCGCTTCAAAAGGACCTCAATGCCACCGGCGCCGATCTTTTCTGGCTTTTAAATGCCTACCTGCTTATCCTTGCTGCGCTCATTTTGGTAGGTGGATCGTTAGGAGATAAACTGGGCCGGAAAAAAGTATTTATGTGGGGCATCCTGCTGTTCATGGCAGGCTCCATGGCCTGCGGTTTTGCACCGGATGTTTTATACCTGATCGCGTTCCGGATCATCCAGGGTATCGGCGGTGCGCTGATGATACCCGGCAGCCTGTCACTCATCTCCACATCGATTGACGAAAAGGAGCGGGGAAAAGCCATCGGCACCTGGTCGGCATTTACAACTATCCTGATACTTGCCGGGCCCGTGCTTGGCGGCGCCCTTGCCGACGCCGGCCTTTGGCGTTATATATTTTTTATTAATATACCTATCGGTATAATATCGCTGCTTGCGCTCTGGCGAAAAGTAAGCGAAACCCGTGATGAAGATGCCGGCCAGGCCATCGATTTCCCAGGTGCTGTAGCTATTGCACTGGGTTTGGCCCTGCTTACTTTCGGTTTCCTGCGTATGCCCGCGCTTGGGCTTAACCATTGGCAGGTATATGGCTCGCTGATTGCCGGGCTGGTATTATTGATCGCCTTTATTATCATCGAAAACAGAAGTAAACACCCCATGATGCCGCTGGCGCTGTTCTCTAATGCTACTTTCAGCGGTATCAACCTGCTTACATTCTTCCTTTACGCCGGCCTGGGCGCCGGGATGCTCTTTCTTTCGCTCAACATGGTGCAGGCGCAGGGGTACACCCAGCTTCAATCCGGACTTACATTTTTGCCGTTTACCGTTTTGATGATCAGCATCGCCCGGTTTGCAGGTGCCTGGGCCGATAAATTCGGCCCCCGCCTGTTTCTCATTTTCGGTCCGGCCACAGCAGGGGCAGGCCTGCTGCTCTTATCGTTCGTGGGCCAGACGCGCGGCGCGTCCGAATACTGGACTACTTTTTTTCCCGGCATTCTCGTGTTTGGTTTGGGCATGTCGTTTACCGTTGCGCCGCTAACGGCTACCGTAATGGCATCGGTAAGCGATCATTTTTCAGGCACGGCCTCAGGCATCAACAATGCGATGACACGTATATCCAATGTTTTCGCTAACGCTATATTCGGCGCACTGGCTATATTGTTCTTTTCCGGAGCTTTGCAGGATCATATCAAATCCATCCCGCTGGACACAAAACAAAAGCAGGAAGTAATCACCCAGGCGGCCAATCTCGGGAACGCCAAAGTGCCAAAGGGCATCGCCCCGAATCACGAAAAGACCATTGAAATAGCTTATCACCATAGCTTTATATCTGCTTATGCCAATATTATGCGCCTTTCCGCGGGGCTCGCTTTTTTAGGCGCATTGATGGCTGTGTTCTTTATCAGGAATACGGAAGTTAAGAAGGAATAAGATTTGTGCAAAAATCCAGGCCGCGCCCCTGAGGTTGCTTGTATTATCGATAGTATTATTTATTTTTAATACAATTATGCCAGTCGATAAAGATCAAATATTATATGACATCGAGGTGCACTCGCCCGGGGGTATCCGCCGCTATTTTGAGGAGGGCGGAAGTCCTAACGACTGGCTGAATGATGATATGCCGCTGTTCACGATGATGGTGGAAATGTACACGCGAAGCCCCCGCTTTAAGGAATGTGTGCAGGCGTTTATCGACCATGGCCTTCAGTTCGACCTACCCGGCTTGCTGGCTGTTTTTACTGACGATGCAGATAAATTGGAGCAGGTGCTCAAGGTGAATCCAACCCTCGTTAGTCAAACGTATTCCCGCTTCAATAATACTTATACTCCATTGCTCGGCGCCACCCTTTTGCATTTCTGTGCGGAATATAACAGCGTCGATTGCGCCGAAGTATTGGTGAATCACGGAGCCGATATCAATGCCAGGGCCGGCCTCGACGAATATGGCTTTGGTGGCCATACCCCCATTTTCCACACAGTAAATCAAAACAGCGATAATTCAAAGGATATGATGCAGTTTCTGCTGGATCAGGGCGCCGATCTTACGGTCGCAGTTAAAGGGTTGATATGGGGCAAAGGTTACGAATGGGAAACATTCATCCCCGCCGTAAACCCAATTAGCTATGCCATGATGGGCTTGCTTCCCCAGATGCATCGTAAGGATGTTACCGTTGCCGAAACCATATCCGTATTGATGAAGTATGCCTACGGAATGGATTACATGCCGCCGAATGTGCCGAACTCCTATCTTAAATAAGGTGCTAATTCAATAACTCCATCACGTTGTCAATAATATCGGCAAAGTGTTGTTTTGCTCTGATGTAACGCGCATCAACCTCGATACCGCTGATGGTATTACAGATTGTCCGGCTAAGTGCCTTTGCATTTTTTCCGGAAGGTATATCCCCGGTTTTTATTCCCCGCTGTATAGCCTTTGTAAAAAGCTCCTCCATGTTTTGCTGGTGCTCTGTCACAATTTTTGCAACCTGTTCGTTATGTCGCGCAAGCTCAATGCAGCTGTTCACCACAAAGCAGCCCTTGTGCCGGCTGTCGGCGAGTGCTTTCTTAACAATATTTTTCAGCATCAGATCTATTTGCGCCTTAACGTCGCGGCCGTTTTCCAACTCCTCGTTCGCTTCGTTATACAATCGCCCCCGGTACCTTTCAAGTGCCAGTATGAACAATTCCATTTTGTCGCCGAATGCTCCGTACATGCTCGACTTGCTGATACCAAACTCGTTGATCATTTCCTGGGTCGATACACCGTTGTAGCCCTTGTTCCAGAACAGGTCAATGGCCTTATCCAAAACCTCGTCTGTCTCAAATTCCCTGTTACGTGCCATACGTTAAATTTGCCGTACCCATATTTGTGGCACGGCAAAAATATAAATTTTGGACTGATTGGTCTCCATACCGGTTCAGTCGAGCCGGAAAAATACCTTGCCTGTTGTTTTACGGCTTTGCAGCAGTTCAAAGGCCTCCGCTGCCTGGTCGAGTGAGTAGGCGTGCTGCGCAAATAAACGCAACGGCGTTTTGGCAATAAGCTCCAGTAATTCCGGGATGCTTTCCTGTATCTTTTGCGGGTCAAGCGCCGGGAAGGCAAAGCCGGCAAGCGTTTGGTTTTGCCATATCAGTTGCCGCACCTGTTCTGTGGTAATGGTATCATGGTAATTTTGGGCGCCAAAAAGCACTATTCGCCCTCCGGGTGCTATAAGCTTAAAGCTTTCTTCGCCAACTTTACCGGTAAGCATTTGTAATACTACATCAACCCCTTTATCATAGGTGGCGTCTTTTACTTTATCGGCCCAGCCGGGTTGGGTATAGTCAATGGCTGCATCCGCACCTAATGAAGTTGCCAGCTGCAGCTTTTCATCACTTCCGGCCAGGGCAATAACCGTTTTTATTCCCATGGCCTTTGCCAGTTGCACCAGGTAGATGCCTACGCCGCCGGCCGCAGCCTGTATCAAAATGCTCCCTGGCTTGCAGGGCAAAACCTGGTATTTAAGCATAGTATAGGCGGTCATACCCTGCAGCGGGATGGTGATAGCCTCTCCGTAGTCCAGTTGCCCGGGTATGGGTATCAATGCATGGGCTTTTGCAGTAGCGTATTCGGCAAATCCGCCGCTCAGCGCAAACGTCGTAACACGGTCGCCTATGTTTACGCTTTTCACGTCGGAGCCCACATCGCTGACCATGCCTGAAACCTCGAAGCCCATCACAAACGGCAGCTCCTTCCCAAAAGTGAGGTACCTGCCATGTATCTGTTCTACTTCGGCATAGTTTATTCCTGCCGCTTTTACTTTTATCAGCACTTCGTCTGCTGCAAAGGCGGGTAATGGTACATCCGCCACTTGTAAGCTATTTGTACCTTCAAATCCTGTTAATAGTACTGCTTTCATTTCTTTGTTGTCAAATTAATTTTTAAAAATATTGAACCAATCGGTCCACAAAAATATTAAGCGATTTTGATAATGGACCAATCGGGCCGTAATTTATTTATAAAATAAAAACGAACAGACTTGTCTGTTTTAAAAATAATACTTACGTTTGCATCATGAAAAGGAACCAGGTACGAAACCAGATCGTCGAAACCGCTTCGCGCTTATTTTACAAGCAGGGATATAATGCCACGGGTGTCAACCAGATCATCGAGGAGGCCGGGGTGGCCAAGGCTTCGCTGTACCAGCATTTTCATTCGAAGGAAGACCTGTTGGTTGAATACCTGACTATAAAAGGTACTGAGACCGATAATGCCCTGAGAGCCGTGGCCGACAGCCACCGCGAGCCAAAAGGCAAGGTGTTGGCCATATTTGATTTTTTGGCATCGCTGATGGGGCAACAGGAATATTATGGCTGCAACTTCCTTAATATCTCTTCCGAGATACCAACCGGCACCCCACGGCTAACGGAGCTGGTAAAAAAGCAAAAAGATAACGTGCGTGCTATGTTCAGGGAGATACTGAAACCGGTGCATAAGGAAAAACTTGCCGATGAGCTGTACATGCTTTTCGACGCAGCACTGATAACCAACAAAGTACATGGCGATGCCTGGCCGGTAAAGACAGCGCGCAAAATGGCTGAAAAAATATTATAAAAAATTTTATAAAAAATAAACAGACCTGTCTGTATGAATTATATATATGCATTTACGCTGCTTCGGGTGGCGTTGGGGTTAAACATTGGGCTGCACGGATTGGTGCGTATAAAAAACGGCCCGGCATTATTTGTCCGCGCGGTCACAGACGAATTTAAAAATTCGGGCATACCGGCGTGGCTTTTAACCTGGTTTGCAAATGCCCTCCCTTACGCCGAATTGTTTATAGGTATGGCATTAACCGTTGGGCTGGCAACAAATGCAGTACTGGTAGCAGGCTGTATTTTGATGCTGATCCTGTTGCTGGGTAAGAGCCTGGTGGCCGACTGGCAGGTAGTTACTTTCCAGATGATCTATATCCTTATTTACTGCATCCTGCTGGCAGGTATGCATTACAATTCATTTTCAGCCGATGCTTTCATCGGTTCAAATCCATAGGTTTTAAACGATAATTAAAAACAAAATGAAAAAACAAGCAGTGTATTACAAAAACGAGAATGTTGATGGTGTCAACATTTTTTACCGCGAAGCGGGCGACAAAACAAAGCCGTCCATTTTACTTCTGAATGGGTTTCCCTCGTCATCCATCGGGTTCAGGGACCTTATCGATCACCTGAAATATGATTATCATCTTATCGCACCCGATTACCCGGCATTTGGCAACAGCGATGTGCCCTCGCCAGATGACTATGCCTATACTTTCCATAACCTTTCGGTAACGATGGAAAAGTTTATCGATCAGATCGGCCTCAAACAGTTTAGCCTGTATGCCTTCGATTATGGCGGTCCCGTTGGGTTCAGGATCGCAGCACGCCGCCCCGGATTGATCCAGTCACTCATTATCCAGAATGCCAACGCCTACACCGAAGGTATCGGTCCGGCCTTTGGCGTTGCCATGCCGTTTCTGCAAAACCGCACGCCTGAAAATGAGGAGCCAATAAGAGGATTGATGACCCTCGACGGTATAAAAATATTTTACTTCACCGGTGCCGAAGACCCTTCAAGGATCAATCCTGATGGTTACATGAGCGACCTGTATTACCTGAGCCGGCCCGGCCTGGTAGATATCCACCTCGACCTGCTGCACAATTACTCGAGCAACGTAGGCGAATATGGCACCTGGCAGCAATATTTCAGAACACACCAGCCGCCAACCTTGCTGGTTTGGGGTCAGAACGATCCGTTCTTCCCGCTGGCATCTGCTTTAGCCTATAAAAACGATCTTCCTGCCGCCGAGTTATTTACCTACAATACCAGCCATTTTGCACTGGAAGAGTATGGCGGGGAAATAGCCGCCAACATCAGTGATTTTTTGTCGAAAAATAATATTTCCTAAAAATATACGCTTGACAAAACAGACTTGTCTGTGTACTGTCGATTGGGTTTACTGCTATTTGTTTGCGTCAACGGCGTTAAGATAGGCAGCTCACTGTTGAATTGTTAAAAAAGGGGCCACCGGTACGGCGGCCCCTTAAACGCCAGGTTCCAATTATCACTATCTTCCTTCAGCCTGGGCAATAACTTCTTTATTCAAGCGGATATATTCCGCGCTATTTTCGTCTGTTGCTAATTTCAACCCATCGTTTGCCGTTGCTATCGCTCCTTTTTTATCTCCCGCCTTTAACTGGATACGTGCTTTCCAATATTTTACATTAAAAGCATTGGGTTGATTTTTATCGTGGATCGTTATCCACTCCAGCGCTTTTGAAATGTCTTTATCATGGTTGTAATAATAAATTGAGGCAAAATAATAAGGCTTCTTTTCGCCCTGCATCAGTTTATCAATGTTCGACATTACCTGCGCGTCCATATCGGTTGTCAAATGCAACGCCACTTCGGTATTCTCCCAGTCAAGCAACAGCGAACACCCGGTATTGGTTGCGTCAACAAAATTGATAGTTAGTGTTTCGTTAAATCGCGGAGCCTTCATCACCGGTACTTTGAAACGCACCAGGTCGTCGCTTTCCTTGTAGTTGTAGGCGCCCCATTGTTTTGCAGTTTTGTTCAGTATAAAAGTCCAGTCTTTCTCACCCGGGATGCTGAAAAGAGCGTATTCACCGGCAGGTACTTTTTGACCCTCAATGGTAACCTCGTCGGTAAATTGCAGGGTGGTGGCATAATTGGCCCCGGTGCGCCAAACCAGGCCATAGGGCTCCATCTGCCCAAAAACTTTACGGCCTTTTACGTTGGGCCGCGAATAGGTGAGCGTGATCTTTCCCAAACCGAGTTCCTGAGTAATGATCTGTTTGGTACTGGGTTGAGGAATCACCAGGTCCTGCGCCTGGGTGTTTAGTGAGCCGAACGCAAAAAGCGCGGCCAGGTAGATAAATGTTTTTTTCATGTAGTACTTAGTTTGATTTTTTAAAACAGCTGTAAGCGAGCTAATAAAAGTACTACCGACGAGGGATAAAGGTTGCCGCATCGCCAGCTTTGGGAACTTTCGCACATTTTTTTGATGTGTCAGAGGTAGCACCGATATAAATTTGATCGTATATTTGTGTATAGAGTACGTAAACGGTAAACATAAATTCCGGAAACAAAAAAGGCCCTTGAGGGCCTTTTAGAAGTAGCGGGGAGCAGGATCGAACTGCCGACCTTAGGGTTATGAATCCTACGCTCTAACCATCTGAGCTACCCCGCCGTAATATTTTTTTCTCCTTTTTTTGCCCTGATTTTTTACAAGGTTTTCGTAAAAAACGGCCCCATCTTTCTTTAAACATCATTCTGTATATCAGTATACAAGGTCAGCTTCAAATAAAGGGCCTTAGCTGTAAAAAGAGTTTGCAAATATAGCAGAAATTCATTTCCTTTAGAAAAAATGTGAAGATTTGCTGCAAGCAGATAAGCGCTGACCGATTTCCCCTATGTCTGAGAAGAAGAAATTTAATATTGAGTACGAGATAAAATCATCCCCCAGGATATTATATGGTTTTTTGAGTGAACCTAACGGGCTCACCCAGTGGTTTGCAGATGATGTGAGCGTTCGGGACCAGGTTTATACCTTTACCTGGGATGGCGAACAGCAAAAAGCGAAGCTGCTGGCTACTAAAGAAAATAAGCTGGTGCGTTTCAAATGGGTCGACGACGAGCCCCAGTGTTATTTCGAAATGGAAATACTGCAGGACGAGCTAACCAATGATGTGGCCCTGAGTATTACTGATTTTGCTACCGAGGAAGCTATCGCAGAAAGAAAATTGATCTGGGATAATCAGATAGAGTACCTTATAAGCGTTTTAGGTGCATAGGGATTCTAATTTTCCCTAATTTTGCATCGTGAAGAAAATTCATCTTTTAATCCTTAGATCTTTTATCAGGCCGTTCGCCGTCACGTTTGGTATTGTGATGTTTGTGTTGCTGATGTTATTCCTGTTTAAGTACATCGACGACCTTATCGGCAAAGGATTTGAGTGGTACACTATTCTTCAGCTGATGATGTATGCTTCGGCCACCAACGTAGCCATGGCGTTGCCATTATCAGTGCTGCTGTCGTCCATTATGACTTATGGTAGCCTGGGCGAAAACTATGAACTGGTTGCCATTAAGGCCGCAGGTATATCACTGCGCAGGGCTATGTATCCCATGATTGTCGTGGTGGCTATACTCAGTATAGCGGCATTTATATTTTCGGATAATATGTTGCCTGTTGCCAATCGCAAATATTACTCCCTGTTGTATGATGTCCGTCAGCAAAAATCAGCCAGCCTGTTACCCGAAGGCGTATTCAGTAACTCATTTCCCGATTATTCTATACGCGTAAGCCGCAAGGACCGCGATGGGCAAACGTTGCATGGTGTAATGATATACACCAAAAATCAGGCGGATAACAACCTGAATGTACTGCTGGCCAAAGAGGGGTTAATGTATCGTACCCCTGATAACCAGTTCCTGATATTAAAACTTAAAGATGGTGTAAGGTACGACGAAACTACAGGTGACAAAGGCTTGGAGGACCGACAACGCTTTACCCGTTTCCGTTTCAAAGAGACCGAACAGATATTCGATCTTTCATTTATGAAATTGCACCGTACCGACGAGAACCTCTTCCGGCAGGCTGTACAAATGATGGACCTGAAGCAGTTAAAATATTTTGGCGATTCGACCAAACGGCAGGCCGATAGCGCGCTTAGCGTCAATTATAAACTGATAAGCCCTTATATAAAATATTGTACCATACCTAAAAAAAGCGCTGCCGGTATAAAATATGTAGCTTTCAACAAAAAAAACTCACTCGACGGGCTTAGCATGAACCAAAAACTGGCCGCGATTTCCAATGCTTCCAACGAAGTGCGTTCGCTACAGGATATTATTAAGAACCGGGCCGATTTTTATAAGGAAACTTTCAAAAGCCTGCGCCGCTTTGACGTGGAATACCAGAAGAAATTTACTTTATCCGCCGCTTGTATAGCCTTGTTCCTTATCGGTGCCCCGTTGGGCGCCATTATTCGTAAGGGCGGGCTTGGTATGCCTGTAGTGGTTTCGGTAATATTCTTCCTTATCTATTACATCATATCAACTATTGGCGAAAAATCGGTAAAGGACGGGGATATTTCGCCGTTCGTTGGCATGTGGATAGCCATCCTGGTGCTTACGCCGATAGGCTTGTTCCTGTCGTACAAAGCGGCGAACGATTCGGCCCTGTTCGATATGGAAGTGTATAAGAAATTTTTTAACAGGTTGGTTAGAAGGAATGAACAATGATAAAAGGCGCTTAAGCAACTTTTACAAATAATAGACCGTAAATGGATTGCAGATAGGTTAAATTTGTAAAAATACCTCTAATACAGTTTATACCAGAGTAATGCTAAATACCATACAGGAAGCCATTGAGGCCATAAAAGCCGGCAAAACAATAATAGTAGTTGATGATGAGGACCGCGAAAATGAAGGTGATTTCCTGACCGCCGCGCATAATGCAACTCCCGAGACTATAAACTTCATGATACGCCATGGCAGGGGGCTTGTTTGCGCCCCGGTTACGGCGCAGCGTGCCCAGGAGTTGGAGCTCGACCTGATGGTGAGCCACAATACAACCTCGCACGAAACTAATTTTACGGTTTCTGTCGACCTGCTGGCAGGGTGCACAACCGGTATTTCGGCGTCTGACCGTTCACGAACGGTGCTTTCACTTATCGATCCGGCTACCGTACCGTCTGACCTGGGCCGTCCCGGGCATATTTTCCCGCTGATCGCAAAGGATGGTGGGGTATTGCGCAGGGCAGGACACACCGAGGCTGCTATCGACCTGGCAGTACTGGCCGGTTTTGAGCCCGCCGGCGTTATTTGCGAGATAGTAAAGGAAGACGGCGAAATGGCGCGCCTGCCCGATCTTTTACAGATGGCTAAGGATTTTGATCTGAAGATAGTTTCTATCAAGGACCTGATCGAATACCGCCTCACCGCTGAAACACTCATTCATAAAGAGATTTCCGTCAAAATGCCCACCCAATGGGGCGATTTCGATATGATAGCCTACACCCAGCTGGATACCGGCGAACATCACCTGGCGCTGGTTAAGGGATCGTGGGAGCCTGATGAACCTGTGCTGGTGCGTGTGCATAGTTCCTGCGTTACCGGCGATATTTTCGGCTCCTGCCGCTGCGATTGCGGGCCCCAGTTACACAAGGCCATGCAGATGATAAGCGAAGAGGGCAAGGGCGTAGTAGTTTACATGAACCAGGAGGGCCGCGGTATTGGCCTTATCAATAAACTAAAGGCCTATCACTTGCAGGAGAACGGTTTGGACACCGTAGAGGCCAATCTTAAGCTTGGCTTCAAGATGGATCAGCGCGACTATGGCATTGGCGCCCAGATATTGCGTAGCCTCGGCGTATCAAAAATGCGCCTGATGAGCAATAATCCCAAGAAAAGGGCAGGGTTGGTTGGTTACGGGCTCGAAGTGGTAGATAATGTCCCGATCGAGATCACGCCAAACCCGCACAACGAGGCTTACCTGAAAACCAAGCGCGATAAAATGGATCATACCATTTTGCTCGATCATTAATTACCATCTGATGCTTTTGCGCTTGCATTATCTGTGGGCGTGGGTGGCGGTGGTGTCGATGGGGTGATCTTCGGCTCGGGTAATGGATTTACGGGGCGCTTTTTGCCTGGGTGGAAAATGTTTCTTATAAACTCTCCGAAGGTGTCAAAGTCGCGCTGGTAGATCAAACCCAGCGCATTCACATATTGGGCGCTCGACAGATCGAAATTGGTTTGCGAAGTATTGAGTATCCTGTAAGAGTACCGTGCATTCAGGCTGCCGTTTTTAAGTATCAGGTATTGTGCGCTAAAGTCTTTCGACAAATTGTTAAAATTCGAATTAAACAAACTTGACGAGTTATAAAATAATTGGCCACTCTGGTCGGTATTGGAATAAAGACTTCCGCTTAATACAACCCGGTCGTGCAAAAGGTGTACGGTTGCGCTGGCATCATTAAAAGAACGGATGTTCAGGTCGAGGTTCCTGATAGCGTTTGAATGCGCTATGAGCGAATTCAGCTTGGTAAAAAACAGCTCATTTACGGCGCTCGTGAGTGCCTGGTTTGTGAATTGCGAATTTCCCGTTCCCGATGAAAAGTTCCTGGTTACAATTACACTCAATGCCTGCTGACTACGGTTATTATAATCATTAAGATAGGTTCCCAGGTCATCCTTTATGCCCGGGTCCGTGGGGAAGGTAAAATCGAAATCTATGACAGGCAGCAACAACGATTTTGTCAGTATAAGTTCGGCCTGCACCAACACAACCGTAGCATTTGCTTTTGCCGAATTTGAGGTCTGTCCTGCCGCGACATACAAAGGCTGCACATTTGTCCTTACTTCGTAAATAGCGTGCATGTTGATCTCTGCATTGGTCGGGTCTCCCGTCCACCGGATAGTGCCGCCCTGCGTTACCTGGAAATTTTTACTTACCACATCTTTGGCGACAAATTCAAATTTGCCGTTTGTAATCAGGTAGTTGCCATACATGTTAAAATCGCCCAGGCTGCTGATGTTCAGTTTTAAGTTGTTCGCAACACCTGTGCCTTCAAGCTTACCGTAGCTGGTGGTTATCTTTACCGTTGTTTTCTCATCAACACTCAGGTCGAAATTAAGCGTAATGCCATGAAACGCTCTGGGGCCTTTTACGGCCTTTGCAGTATCATTTGGGGTAACGTAATGTATAAATTCATAGTCCTCGGCTGTCGAGGATGTATTCAATGGGATGTTAAATACGGTACCGGCATTCGTCCTTGCCTTGATATCGATATTCATATTGTCGGTAGGGCCGCTAAAATTAAAGCTCCCGGTTGCATAGGCCGTTCCAAAGTACAGGTGATTGTCTTTGAACGTTGTATTCAACGCCATCAGGTTATTTGCTTCCAGTTGAACTTCGATGTCAGGGTTCGACAGGTCGTTCAGGTCAACTTTACCGTTTGCAATACCTTCGCCACCTTTTATATCTTTTAGTACCATGTTATCAACACTGATAACACTGTTCGCGACATTCAGCTTATTATTTACCGTGTATGCCGTTTTCAAATAATTAACAGTTACGCCGGTATTTTCAAGGGTGACGCTTCCGTTCAACTGTGGGTCAGCCAGCGATCCCGTCAGTTTCAGATCCGAAGAAATCGTGCCTTTCAGGTTCGATACCAGGTCCTTTACAAACGGTTCAAATATGATCGCTTCGCTTTGATTCATCTTAAGCGCAAAGTTTAGCGATTCATCACTGCTCTTTCCCAGCAGGTAGGAGCCGGTTACATCCATTGTTTTCAGCCCCCTGTTTACAATGTTCATGTTCACATTGGCCCTGGTGCGGTTACTGTCAAGCGCCGAAACAATTTTAACATCACCTATCAGCGTTTTGTTCATCGTGAACGAATCGATGGCCAGGTGCGAGTTGAACGTCGGAGCCTTTGTTAACGAGGTTAAAACAACATCCCCGTTTAACGTCCCCTTCATTTTTACATCTGCTGCCTTGGTAAGCTGGTCGAGGGTAGTCATGCTGAATTTATCAAACTCCACCTTCAGCTTATCTGCCGGGTCGTCCGACACAAACCCATTTATTTTCACCTTTTGATTCCCGTTTGCCAGTTCAAACCCGGATATCTGTGTCTTTCCATCCAATAATCTTATCCTCACCTGGTTATCAATGCGCCAGTTTTGATGTTCCAGTATTACATCCGAAGGCAGTATCTTCAGGCGGGCGGTTGTATCCCGCGCAAATTGCACCAGTCCGTAAAGGTCCAGCTGGTTTGCAGCGTCTTTATCAGCCAGCTTTATGTTGAAGTTGAGACTGTCTTTTTTCAGAAAATTCGTCACATCAATATTTTTGATGATCAGGCTGTCCGTTATGTTGATGCTGCTTAACGATAAGTTCAGCCCCAGGTAATCGTTGTTGGTGCTTTCGTCTATAATAAGATCGTGGAAAACGGTACTGCCCAATTGTATGGTCTTTACATACCCGTTAAATACCGCTGTCTTCTTTTCCGAATCGAACTGACCTATAAATGTTCCCCTGTCGGGCACTTTCAGGTTCGATACAAAAAAAGCCAGGAAGGGATCAATATTTTTAACCTGCAGGTTGAACGTAAAATTTTGCGTGTTGGGCGGTACGATGTCAGTTTTTAGCGATGGGATATATTTTTTGATAATAGTTTTAAAATAGGAGGGAAGCGTGGCGAGGTCGTAATTTCCCTTCAGGCTGCCATCCGCCATGTCAGATTTCAGGACGATCTCCCTGTTGTCGCCAATACCACTGGCCGCCAGGTACACCGAATCAACAACGTAGTTAGTACGCGGATCGACTATCCTGAGATTGGATAAAAGGAATTTTCCTTCCGTGTTATTTAGCGTATTACCGGCAAAATCAGTTTTGATATTACCACTCATGGTGATCGTATCCTTAGCCAGTTTCAGCACATACAGGTTCGCATTGTTAACGTTGGCGGCGAAGTTATATGCGGGCAATTTCGAGTCCAGATCGACACTGCCATTGGCATCCAGTTCAATATTCCTGTCGTTAATGGTTAGCTCGCCTTTGGCAACTTCTTTTATCAGCGAGCCATTAAAGGTAACATTGCTGTAATCGTACGACTTAAAGCGGATGTGACTTATCTGGGCGTTCAGTTTGGTATTCAGGGTTTTCAGGTCGTCGCCGCTGCCCTTCACATTGGCCGTAAGGCTGGTACGACCGACAATGTCGGTTTCAAGCAGTTTGCCAAGGTCAAAATTTGAAGTAGCTATTTTCCCGCTGTACGATGGCGTTCCTTTCCTGCTTATTTTCAGGTTCAGGTCCGGATCAAACCGGCCAAGCGCTGTTTTGAAGGTGCCAAATGCTACAAAGTCGTTTTGCAAGCCTGTGAACTTCCCTTTGAAGCTTATTTCGCCAAATTTCGCAATAATATCAGGCACTTTGGCCCTCGGTTGCCCGCTGAAATTGCTGTAAAGAAAATCCAGGTCCTTTTTATTGGTGGCAACCTGCTCAAAATTTAGCTCCATGAAGGTGTTGTTCCAATCGGGTAATCCTTTGATGTTAAAGTCGCCTTTTACATAAGTGGCCTGCCCCCCGGTTATTAACAGGTCTTCCGTCCGCAGGTCGTTCACACGCCCGCGTATCCTGCCGTCGAGCCCCAGGTCGAACTTTGTCTTGTCTAAGCCGTCGGCAAAGTATGCTATGTCACTTGAGGATATTTCCGATGTTTTAAAATCCGCATCCATGTAAACGCGGTCCTCGATATGGTCAAAATCGTCAAATGATTTGAATTTCATCCGGAAATAGTTCTTCAGATCCGAATGTGCCGTTTGAATATGCATATCGCGCACTACTATCTCGTTGGTGTCGATGGTTGCGCGCCCGACAAAGTCTTTTAAATAAAAGCCGCTCTTATCTTCTTTTAACGTTAGTTTCCTGATATCCCCTTTAAAAATATGATGAACTATATCCATGTCGCGGATATCGGCGCTGAAGTTTTTTACATCTATGTCATCAAAATTTACCTGGCGCATCAGCGTATCCACGTTCTGGTTCCTGTACCGGAAATGTAAATTGTTCAGTACGATCTTTTCAAAATCAATGGTCCAGGGTTTGCCCGGCTTTTTTACTTTGGTGGTATCAGGCGGCGAACTAAAGTAGTCGATTATGAATTTCAGGTTGCTGTTCCCGTCTTTTTGTTTTTTGAGGTATACCGACGCGTTGTCAAGTTGGATGAGGCTAAGGTCCAGACGCTTCTTTTTGATGCTGCTAAAAAGTGTGAAACCATTTATGGCAACCTCTAGTTTAGGGGTGTTGATGAGGGTGTCTTTGTTTTTATCAAGTACATAAAAGCCCTCGAGTACCACGGACGTGAATGGCTTAAAATACAGGCTGTTAATATTGACTTTGGTATGAAGACTGTCCGACAGGGATGCGGCTACTTTTCTGGCGGCCCAGGTTTGCACGGGTTTATACTGGAAAACCAGCAACACAATGCTGAACAACAGCAGTATCACCAGCACAAAACCCAGCAGTATTTTAAATAGTTTTTTAATAACTTTGTCCCCAAAAAATTAAACGCCCAAAGGTAAAATTCAAAAACGGATAATCTGTTTTACTTTTTTAACATATTAACGATTTTTTCGACTTCAAACAGGAGCCGAAGTTTATTGGGCCACAGCTTTTTGTCATACTAAATTTTAACGTGCCAGTAATACTCGGAATCGAATCATCCTGCGACGAAACATCAGCATCCATTTGTGTTGATGGGGCTATTTTAAGCAATGTCATCGCCAATCAAACAATACACGAAGCTTACGGCGGCGTGGTGCCCGAACTGGCATCGCGTGTTCATCAGCAAAATATCGTTCCAGCGGTACAGCAATCAATACTTAACGCAAAAATTAACAAAAACGATATAGATGCTGTCGCTTTCACCCGCGGCCCTGGCTTGCTTGGCTCATTGCTGGTTGGCGTTTCATTTGCCAAAGCCTTTGCGCTGGCAAAGGGCATACCCCTTATCGAGGTAAACCATATGCAGGCGCACGTGCTGGCGCATTTTATCGACGAGCCAAAACCGTCGTTTCCTTTCCTGTGCCTCACGGTTTCGGGCGGGCACACGCAGATCGTTTTGGTGAAGGATCATTTCGATATGGAGATCATAGGACAAACAACCGACGATGCCGCCGGTGAAGCATTGGATAAAACAAGTAAGATACTTGGTCTGCCATACCCCGGCGGGCCGTTGATTGACAAGAATGCCCGTCTCGGTGATCCGGATACTTACCAATTCCCCGAGCCGCAGATACCGGGGCTCGATTTTAGTTTCAGCGGCCTGAAAACAGCGATCTTGTATTTCATAAGGGACAATGTAGCCGCCAACCCGAATTTCATTGCTGAAAACATCAACGATATCTGTGCTTCGGTCGAAAAGCGAGTCGTAACAATATTGCTCAATAAGTTAAAAAAGGCCGCCCTGCAATATGGGATCAAAAATGTTGCTTTAGCCGGAGGGGTTTCGGCAAATACAGGGCTACGCCAGGGACTAAAACAATTGGGCGAAGAGATGGGGTGGAATACCTTTATTCCCCAATTTCAATATTGCACCGATAATGCCGCTATGATAGCCATAGCCGGGTATTATAAATATCTCAAAAGTGATTTCGTGGGACAGGACGTGGCCCCTTTGGCACGGATGCCGTTTTGATTGTTGAATTATTGATTTATTGAGTCTGTTAGCTGGTTAGTCAGTAATTCGATAATTCAACAAATCAATAACTATTTAATTCTGCCGTCGGCCATTTCTATCACGCGGTCGGCGCCGTTTGCAAAGTCGAGATCGTGTGTTACTGTTAATATAGTAATGCCCTTGTTGTGCGACAGATCCTTAAAAATATCGAAAACCAAACCCGTGTTCACACTATCCAGGTTGCCTGTGGGTTCGTCGGCCATAATTATAGCGGGGTTATTGATAAGGGCACGGGCTATGGCGATACGCTGTTGTTGCCCACCCGATAGCTTGCTTGAGGGCTTATGGGCGAAATTATCCATCTGCAGCTGTTTTAACTTTTGCATAGCATTCTCCTCAATCTCTTCCCTGGTGCATTTGCCAAGTTTCATGGCCGGCAACATCACGTTTTCGAGTGCAGTAAATTCGGGCAGTAAAAAATGGAACTGGAATACAAACCCGATATGCTCATTCCTGAAACGGGCAAGTTCGTTTTGGCTCTTACCAGTTACCGGCGTGCCATTGATGCTGATCTTACCGGTATAATCTGTATCAAGTGTGCTTAGTAAATACAGCAAGGTAGATTTTCCGCAGCCTGATTTGCCGATTATAGGCACAAATTCGCCCTTGTTTACGGTAAATGATATATCCTGCAAAACGTGGAAATCCTCCGGCTCGCGGAAGTGTTTATTCAGGTTTTCAACTTGCAGTGCTATATTCATCTCCACTATCCTCTTAGTATGGCAACTGGGTCTACTTTAGATGCTTTAAGCGATGGCATAAGACCCGCTACGAGCGGAGTTATAACGCCAAACATCAGCCCGAAAAAATAATGCGTGGGCCGGAATACTACCGGGAAATATTTAAGCGCGATAAAGTCACTTGCCGGAAATGGTACCCTCGACAGTGCATACGACAACATAAAACCGAGTATTTCGCCCATTATGGCCCCAAAAATTCCGATGAACAACGATTGGCTCAGGAATATCTGAACTATGTCTTTCCCCGCAAAGCCTTGCGCCTTTAATATCGCAATATCCTTCATCTTGTTATTGATGGTCATGTTCATGATATTGTATATACCAAACCCCGCTACTACCAGCAAAGTAAAACTTACCACGTATGTCAGCGTATCACGCACGATATTGGATGCCATAACCGATGAATTGGCAGTTTCCCAGTCGTCCGATTTGTAATTGTATTTTTTCGCCAGATCCCTTGCTTTAGCACGGGCCAGTTTGTTGCTCCGCAGCTTTATGTTGATATCGGTAATGTAGTTTCTGTCCTCGCCCATTAATTGCTGTACATTGGCCAGGTTCACATAGCTGCGGGTATTATCAATAGTGCTTATGCCAATAGCGAACAGACCCACGACCCTAAAGCTCATCGTGGTTCCGGTAGGGGTTGTAAGCTTAACCATATCACCCATACTCAAATTAAGTTTATCGGCCAGGCCGCGACCCATAATGATGCCTTTATCCGAACTCAACAGGTTTTCGGGTGTGCCGCTTGTCATTTTGCCGGCCAGGTCAAATATCTTGGCCTCATCAGCTATGTTGACGCCTTCGATGGAGCCGTTGATCTGTACCGGGCCGTAATTGTAAAACACTTGTGTGCTAAGGAAAGGCGATACATACGTTATATCGGGGTCCTTTAGCAGGTTGCTGATAATGCCGGCGGCATCTTTTATGTTAAGTTTAACCTGTTTTGGCTTTGGGTGATGAACAATAACCAATGAGTTTTTATCGCCGAAGTATTCTCCCGCGATGGATACGGAGTAGTCCGTTTTGATGTCGTTGTAGATGTGAATGTCAGGTGTAGACGATAGCATCGTATCCTCCAAAAACTGGTTTACACCCACCATGAAGCTGATCATAAGGATAAACATGGCAATGCCGAAAGTAACGCCGAGCATCGCTACCAGCGTTTGCTTTTTATTGGCCATCAGGTGCCTTTTTGCTATGAGGCTATCTACAAGCATGGCTATTTGGCCGTTGGTACAACAACTTCCGATGCTTCATCAAGACCGCTTAAAACCTCTGCTTCATCAAGCGTGCGGATGCCGGTTTTTATCGCGATGGTTTTTACATGGCCATCCTGCTTCACTTTTACACTATCGCCGCTTAGTAAAACCTTGCTGGGGATAACTAAAACCTGCTGCTTGCGCCGGATGATTATATTGGCCTCTACCGAGGTATGTATATAAGGCTGGCTGTCACTCCCGCTGAACACAGCATCAGCACGGAATGTCTGGTCGGCTTCATTCATAGTAGGGTACAGGCGGATGATTTTGGCCTGGAAAATTTTATCGCCGGTAGCATCGGTCTTAAGCAAAACTTCCTGCCCCGCTTTTACCCGGTCTATATCCTGCTGATCTATCGACAGGCGTATCAGCCTGTCCGACGACTTTCCTAACAACGCAAGGGCCTCGTTTGCACGTACCGCCTCACCTTTTTCCTTTAGCATCTGGTAAACCGTACCGGTACTTTCGGCGCGGATAATGTAGTTATTAAGATCGTTTTGCGCCGTGGCAACCTGGCTTTGCGCGTTTTTTAGTGCGATGTTGAGATCGTTAATGGTTGAATAATATTTTTCGCTGGCCGATCTTTTATCGTTTAGCGACGTGCGGTACATTACCAGTGCATTATCCAACGCGCTCTTGGTTCCCACATTTTGTTCCCACAAATTTTTAAGCCGTGTATATTGCAGCGAGTCGTTGCTGAATTTGATGGCGGCATTTTGCATCGTCAGCTTAAGGTCGCGCAATATCCTCGAATCGGGCGATAGGTTTTGTAGTGCGGTTTGATAGGATAATGTTGCCGCATCCAATTTTGCCGCCTGTGCGGTGCTGTTGATCAGGTAAAGCACATCGCCTTTTTTTACTACATCGCCCTCCTTAACAAGCTTTTTGATGACCGTACCAGGGTTCAACGCATAAACGGTGTACTCACTGTCGGCCATGATCTTGCCTGACGCATATGCCGTTTCAATAATGTTTTTTTTCTGCGGATGAATGGTCCCGGTGCTGCTGCAGCCTGCTGTTATCAATATTGCGGCAGCAAAAAGGAAGGCTCTGGTCATATCAAATTAAGGGAATAGAGACCGCAGGGTAAGGATAAACCAGCAAAGGTATATCAACCCGGCCGGCTATTTTTTTCGTTACGCTTGGTCTGAATAATAACTCGAACATCGTGCTTTTCCGGTGTACCATTACAAGCATATCAAACTTAATATTTTCGATCAGCCATTCCAAACCCTTTTTTACATTACTGCCGGGAACGCTTTTAAACGTTATTTTCTGGTAATCAACGTCGTGCCCGATATCATCCATGAACAGGCGAACAGCTGCATTGTGCTCGCTATCAAGCGGGTTGTCCGGATTGACGTTCGTTATGGTTATTTCTGCACCGAATTTTTCTGCCAGTTTGGACAACGATTTTACATACTCTACGTCGGTATATGTAATGTCGGTGGCGAAGGCAATTTTTTCTATATTGCTTAAAGGCGTTTTTTCCGGCACAATAAGCACCGGGGTGTTGGCCGCACCGATTACCTGGCGGCAGTTATTCCCAAACATAAAGGCTGATATTTCATCCGAACCATGAGTAGCGAGCACTAATAAAGAAATATCACCATTTTCCTCGAGCCCGGTAATATTGTTCGCGATGGAACCCTCATCACATTGATAGGATATTGCAGGCAGGAAAGTCCCGGGAAAATGATCCTCCTTCAATTCGCCCTCAAGTTTCTTCACCAGTGCTTTAAGTGTTTTTTCAGCGTCGCTCTTTACCTCGTTATAATCAACCATTGGCCATGCCACCTGGGCTGCCAGGGGCGTGTCTGAAGGAACGAGAAAGGTGTTGTACAACAGGATGTTGGCTTTCACCTTTTTGGCCAGGTGTAAGGCATATTTTGCTGCATGCTCTGCCCTTGCAGAGAAATCGGTCAGTACGGCTATCGTCTTCATGCTATTCCTTTAATTTAACAGCGTAAAGTTGAACAAACAGCGACGGTCAAAAAATGAGGTTTATCATAAAGAAGCCTGACGGTGGTCAGGTAGTATATTTTGACCAGCTGAATTATTGTACGATTGATTTACCGATTGTCGGGGTTATTCATACTTTTGCAGTTCCATTCATTAAATAATAATTCACTAAATCAATAATTAATTGAGCGTTCCGTCAATCATCTTCTTTTCGGTATTCGTACTGCCCCTTGTAGCTTTTTTGATCTGGCTCATGCGCCAGGATAAGCGTAAAGGGATCACCGGCATTATTGTGGTGGTAGTTTTAGTGGTGGCAGGCATTGTATATACCTATCTTACCCGCGAGCAGGCCAATAAACAAAAGATGGAACAGTCAGGCACCGCCGTGCCACATGTGGATTCAACGAAGTAACACATACATGTTTGCTATTCGATAGCGACATAAATAAGAAAGGCCGTATTATGCGGCCTTTCTTATTTCTTCGAAGATATTATCATGCACAATATAGGAAAGTACCGTGCCCCGTAGCGGAGCAATAGGCTGGCTGGCAACCTATCTGGCTGCTGCCTGCAACCGGGAACGGACCTGCCCAGCCGCCGCTGCAATAAGTTTGAGTGTAGCCAACGCCGCCTGCAATTTGTTTCATTTCTGCTTTTGTCAACTCTTTTTTCAGGCTTAGTTTACCTGTAGTGTTAATTTTCTTTTTCATAATAAATGGGTTTTAATTGTTTGTGAATTTATGCGCAGTATAAAAAAGCACCGTGATGAGCATTAGGGCAATATGCCGGCATGCAGCCAATAGGCATGCTACCCGCAACAGGGAATGGATTATAACCATTCCTGTCGTACCCATCGCAATACGTCTGTTGCGTTGAGCCGCCTGTAACCTGTTTCATCTCGTTTCTGCTTAATTCTTTCTTGAGGGTGAGTTTGCTGGCTGGTTTTGATAGGTTTTTCATAATTATCGGTTTAAAGTTTGGTTTATTAAATGTAGATAAATATTAACCAATAGTGCAAATTTATTTTTAATTATTCATTAATATACACAAAGAATGTTGGTATACAGTAAGTGCTTGAGGCTGTCGAATATTAGCTTTTGATATGATTCATAGTCGTTTTCAATCTCGTCTTCCGTAAAATACTCTTTTATCTCCTCCAGGATATAGCTAATTTTTTCTCTGCTTTTAACCATTGAGAAAATTATTCCGTCTATGTCATCCAGGTAATACTCTTTGACATTCATAGTTAGTATATCCGGCAGCAGTAGTACCGAGACGGGCGATTCCGGCTCATTTAAATTTCGTTCTATCACTCCTGGTATCTCATCCGGGTGATTGTATTCCCATGGGCAATTCAATTCTATCAAGGTGTATTTTTTTGTCCCGATTACTTCGATATTCAATATTTCAGCATCCTTTAATGAAAAAACCGCCTGTGTTTGCTTGTGTGCCTCCACATCGTCCGTATACAGTTTCTGGATGCCCGCCTGCTTGCCATAATATTTTTTTAATAAGCTTTTATGCCTCAATTCCAGGTGGAGTATTTCAAGCAGACGAGCTTTTTCATTTTCGGTTAGGTCGTTTACCAGGGGGAGATTAAGAAGATCGTCTTCGTTGCCATCATCTGCAAACTCTGTGTGTTTAAGATAGTCATATTTTTTCTCCAGGTAATTAATTGCAGCCTTTGTTCGTGCAAATAATGGTGGCCCAATGGTTTGCCGGGTCGGGCTTAATGGCAAAGCATCCAGTTTGAGCCCCGGCGAGTAGTATACCGTTGATCGCATCGCACTGGTATTATTTCGCACCATTTCTATAATGCGGTAGTAGTATTCGGGGTAACGACTTCGAAGCATTTTTGCGACATGTTCGCAGACGTGGGGGTATTTTTTGAATCCCCCTACGGGATGGACCATTTGAACATTGGGGTAATCTTCAAATTTTATGTAATCCTTGAATACCGGATCATCCACAACCCCCTTTAAATAAGCAACAGGGATTTGTTGAATTTCGGCAAGCTTACAAAAAAGGAATTGCTCGAAGATGAAGTTCAGATTGCCGGGTGGTAATTTATCTAAAGCATCGGTGTTTCTGTCTACCAGGTCAAATGCTTTGGCGCAATAGAGTTTAAAAAAGTTTAGATCATGCCCACCAAGTAAGCCTGCGTTGCTGGCGTACAAGGTCTTATTTTCATAGTTTGCTTTTTTGAATTCATCAGGTATATAACAGAAGCATTCATTCAGTTTGTCAAGGGTAACAGTATAAAAAGCAAGGTCCTTGTCCAAATTTTGTGCGATCAGTGGCGAGTTTAATAATTCGGCGCCCGGCCTCTGCCAAAGGAATACATCGCCGTCCAGGTGAAGGA
Source organism: Mucilaginibacter ginsenosidivorans (assembly GCF_007971025.1). Taxonomy (NCBI): domain Bacteria; kingdom Pseudomonadati; phylum Bacteroidota; class Sphingobacteriia; order Sphingobacteriales; family Sphingobacteriaceae; genus Mucilaginibacter; species Mucilaginibacter ginsenosidivorans. The sequence goes on from NZ_CP042436.1 coordinate 2,143,280, forward strand.
ACGGCTCGGTCTGAATGCTGTAAGTATAAATTTTTGCCAAAGCCCAAAGGTGCGGATTATAATTAGCCAGGCGATTTTCCAGCTCTGCCGAAACAGTTGAATAAGGGAGCTGGAGGCGGTCAACTAATATTTCTTTACCTTTTAAGTCGGTGACCAGGTGAATGTCCCCGAACATGTCTTTCGCCAGCAGGCAGCTCAGGGCCCAGCTCATCCAATGGTACTCGCACGATCGCCAGCCGGCTTTCATGGTAATAAGGTTCTCTTTATCCGTGCCTGAGGGGCCGGTCCAAAAGGTTTGAAGGTATTTCATGCAGAAATTTTTAAGCAATATATTATTTTATAGTTAATATTTAAATTGCTTAAAAATAAAATAGCCTCCCGGTTTCAGGAGGCTATTTGTATAATCACTTATTGATCTTAAAATTATTCGGTTTCTACAGGCAGTTTTTCGCCTGTCACCGTTTCTTTTATTTTGGCTTCCAGTTCTTCCATCAGTTCGGGATTATCCAATAACAGTTGTTTAACAGCATCGCGGCCCTGTCCCAATCGGGCATCGCCATAGCTGAACCACGAGCCTGATTTTTTGATAATATTATAATCAACACCAAGGTCGATGATCTCGCCCGCTTTTGAAATGCCTTCGCCAAACATAATATCAAACTCGGCGATACGGAATGGCGGAGCAACTTTGTTCTTCACAATTTTTACTTTTACACGGTTACCTGATACTTCATCCGTATCCTTTATCTGCGATATGCGGCGGATATCCAAACGTACCGAAGCATAAAATTTAAGCGCATTACCACCGGTAGTAGTTTCGGGATTGCCAAACATCACACCAATTTTATCGCGTAACTGGTTGATGAAGATACAGCAGCACCCGGTTTTGCTGATGGTGCCGGTAAGCTTACGCAATGCCTGCGACATTAAACGTGCCTGCAGACCCATTTTGCTGTCGCCCATTTCGCCTTCAATTTCACCTTTAGGTACCAACGCGGCAACCGAGTCAATAACGATAATGTCAATAGCGCCAGAACGGATCAGGTTGTCGGCAATTTCAAGGGCCTGCTCACCATTATCCGGTTGCGAGATCAAAAGATTCTCTACATCAACCCCAAGTTTTTTAGCATAAAAGCGATCGAAAGCATGTTCCGCGTCAATAAATGCAGCGATACCACCCTGCCTTTGCGATTCGGCAATGGCGTGTATGGCCAGCGTGGTTTTACCCGACGATTCAGGTCCATATATCTCGATCACCCTGCCCTTTGGCAAACCGCCTACACCCAATGCTATATCGAGGCCGATAGAGCCGGTTGATATCACGTCGATGGATTCGATTGCGGTATCGCCCAGTTTCATAATGGTGCCTTTACCGTACGATTTCTCCAGCTTATCCAGGGTAAGCTGTAATGCTTTTAATTTTTCTGCGCTGCTCATTTATTTTATGTTTCGGATAGCAAACGTAAAAAATATATTTTACAAATGCTAATTTTTTTAGTAATTTATTTGAATTGACTGCGTTGAATAAGTTGGATTAGGTTGATTGAGTTGTTTTTCGGTATATTAACTATTCACTTAATCAACTCAATCAAACTTAATCAACTAAAAAACATCCGTCAAATATCTTTATCCACACTTCTTTTTTTCAACTCTTTGGCAATGGCATCGAGTTGTTTTTTCTTCTTTTGATCTTTTGCTTTTTTAGTTTTAGCCGCTTCCGCACGCTTCAATGCCGCTTCGGTATGATTGCGTTCGTAGTAACGGCAGAACCAACTGATGGGGCAAACTTCACATTTAGGATTTCGCGCCAGGCAAATATAACGCCCATGCAGAATCAGCCAGTGATGTGCAAAACGCAGGGTTTCCCGGGGCAGGTATTCGGTCAGCTGCCTTTCAACAGCTAAGGGGGTTTTTGCATTGTTGGTGAGCCCTATGCGGTTTGCCACCCTGAAAACATGGGTATCTACGGCCATTGCGGGCGCCTCGAAAACAACCGACGCGATCACATTAGCCGTTTTGCGACCAACCCCGGGCATTTTTTGCAATTCATTGATATCAGAAGGCACCTCGCCATTAAAAACATCAACCAGCATTTTAGCCATGCCAACCAAATGTTTTGATTTGTTATTAGGATAGCTTACACTGCGGATATAATTGAATACCTCTTCCGGTGTGGATGCCGCCAAAGATTCTGGCGTCGGGAAACGTTCGAACAGCGCCGGGGTAACCTGGTTGATCCGTTTATCGGTGCATTGTGCCGAAAGAATAACCGCTATCAACAACTGGAAAGGATTTCCGTAATGCAATTCGGTTTCAGCATTGGGCTGATGGGTAGAAAAATATTCGACAAAAAGGCGGTAACGTTCGGCTCGGAGCATGTGCAAAAATAATAAGTCCCGGGTCTAAAAGTTCTATGTCAAATAAAAAAGCCCGAAGCGAAAAATCATTGACTTTCGGCTACGGACTTAAGGCTTTGCTACTCTTGGTAAAGATCTAACGCGAGCTCCTGGAATAATCCAAAATGTTGTGGATCGTTTGTGCACTTGGATTTCTCTTCAGAAGGTCCAGGTCTGTGCGCAGCGAGTTGAAAAATATCAAATCGTCTGCTTCTAAATTTTCTGTGGCATCCGTTCCCTTCATAGCCGCTGTGTTAGAAGTTTCATTTAAAGTAGTTGTTGTAGAGGTTTCATCCATACGCTTTCAAATTCCTTAAAGTGGTTTATATTTTGGATTTTACAATATTGATAACGACAGTATAAAGATAATATTTTATTGAAGATGAAATTTAGATGAAATTTTTTTCATTTTCAAATTTAGCATCACCACTTTTCAGAAGTTGTATACGGTATGAACGACAAAAAGGCCGTAAATATTGCAGAATCTAACTTCTTCAACATTTACAGCCTTTACCGGCCCAATAAAAATTCCCTCCGCCCGAAGGTGGAGTAACTTAGAGAAGGCTCTTAATTCTTTAAACTCAATTCCTTGCTTTGCATCATTTTGCGCAGGTTATTGAGCGCATAACGCATGCGGCCAAGGGCTGTATTGATGCTTACATCGGTTACGTCGGCTATTTCCTTAAAGCTCATATCGCCAAAGTGGCGCATAATCAATACTTCCTTTTGCTCGGCGGGTAACAGGTGAATTAATGCCTTCAGGTCCCTGTGCGTTTGCTCGCGCACCATGCGGTCCTCGGTGCTTTCGTCATAATGGCCCAGCACCTCGAAAATATCAAAATCATCGCCATTGCTAACCAGCGGCGTCCGCTTTTCGCGCCTGAAATGATCTATTACTAAATTGTGTGCTATACGGGTTACCCAGGGGAGAAACTTGCCTTCTTCGTTATATTTTCCGGCGCGTAACGTATTGATAACCTTGATAAAAGCATCCTGAAAAATATCTTCGGCAAGGTATTCGTCCTTAACCAACAAATATATCGAGGTGTAAATTTTTGCCTGGTATCGGCGGATCAGTTCTACAAGCCCGGCTTCTTCTCCCGCTATATACAGATGGATTAGTTCCTGATCACTTTTCAATTGAAAATCCATAGACTTCTACTTTAAACTAAATTCTTAATCGTTAATTGATGAAGTAGAATTTTTGCGCTATAGTGATCCTCTCTGTTAATAAATTGTTACTCAAATAAAACGAATTATAGGATGAAAAACAAATAATATTTTAGTTATACCCCGAAATCGACCGTAAATCCATCATATTTAACATTTTTTAACAATTAAAAATTATTTTCAAACCGTTATGCAAACGGTCCGGTTAATGTTATAAAAGTATTACAATCAGACCACTAAAGCATTTGGAAAGTGCTAATTTTTTTAGGATTTTTGCATTCGCAAAAAGTGACCATGGTTAATAGTCCATGGTCGATAGTTTTTCCGAACTTACCATTGTCCATCGACTATGGACCATCGACACAAAATAAATATGAGCAGCGAAGCAGAGAAAGACCCCCAATATAATATCATTATAAAAGGCGCGCGGGTGCACAACCTTAAGAATATGGATGTGGCCATACCCAAAAACAAGCTGGTGGTTATCACCGGCATGTCGGGATCGGGCAAATCGTCGCTTGCTTTTGATACGCTGTACGCCGAAGGGCAGCGCAGGTACGTGGAGAGCCTTTCGAGCTATGCCCGCCAGTTTTTGGGGCGAATGAACAAGCCCGATGTCGATTATATCAAAGGTATTGCCCCGGCAATCGCCATCGAACAAAAAGTGATCACTTCCAACCCACGTTCAACCGTAGGCACTTCCACAGAGATATACGATTACCTGAAGCTGCTTTTCTCGCGGGTCGGCAAAACTATTTCGCCGGTATCGGGTGAAATTGTAAAAAAGGACTCGGTGACTGATGTGGTAAATTTTGTGGTCGCCCTGCCAGATGACACGCAGGTAACCATCCTGTGCCCTTTGTACCCGCACAATAACCGCAGCCTGAAAGAGGAAATGGCCGTGTTGCTGCAAAAAGGGTTTGTAAGGGTAGAATACCAGGGAAAATTATCTAGAATAGAGGATATGCTGGGCGATGAATCTGTCGAGAGCGCCTCCATGAAGATACAGCTAAAAGGCGATAGCAAAAAGGCAGGCAATACCGATAATTCGCCGCTTACCGATCATCATACCGAAGTTAAGATCGTTATCGACCGTATCACGAAAAACGAAACGGATGAAACGATAAGCCGCCTTGGCGATTCGATACAAACGGCCTTTTTTGAGGGGAAGGGCGATTGCTATGTAAGGTATAAGAAGCCCGAAGAGGAAACAGAAACCGAACGCTTTTTTTGCGACCGGTTTGAGCTGGACGGCCAGGCCTTTGAAGAACCTACGCCCAATTTTTTCAGTTTTAATAACCCTTATGGTGCCTGTAAACGCTGCGAAGGTTATGGAAAGATCATTGGCATTGATGAGGACCTGGTGATACCCGATAAAAGCAAGACCATTTATGAAGGGGCCATTGCGCCATGGCGTGGCGAAAAGATGCGCGAATGGAACGATGCTTTAGTAAAAAATGCGTTGAAATTCGATTTTCCTATCCATCGCCAATATAACCACCTTACGGAAGAGCAACAACGCCTGCTATGGACAGGGAACCAATATTTCCGTGGGCTCGATTCGTTCTTTAAGGAACTGGAAGAACAGACCTATAAGATACAATACCGGGTAATGCTTTCGCGCTATCGCGGAAAAACCACCTGCCCCGAATGTAAGGGCAGCCGTTTGCGGCAGGATGCTTCTTATGTAAAGATCAATGGCAAATCGATAACCGACATTGTTTTGATGCCGCTGGATAAGGCGCACGCGTTCTTTTTAAACCTGGAATTGGATCAGCGGGATCAGAAAATAAGCAAAAGGCTTTTAGAGGAAATAGCGAGTCGCCTGGGTTTTTTGAATAATGTGGGTTTAAGTTACCTGACGCTAAACCGTCTGTCGAACACCTTGTCGGGCGGCGAATCACAGCGTATTAATTTGGCTACATCTTTAGGCAGCAGCCTGGTGGGCTCGGTTTATGTGCTGGACGAGCCAAGTATTGGGCTGCACCCGCGCGATACGCAAAGATTGATAACTGTTTTGAAATCACTACGCGATGTGGGCAACACCGTTTTGGTGGTTGAGCACGAAGAAGAAATTATGCAGGCCGCCGACCATATTATAGATATCGGTCCGGCTGCCGGTACGCATGGCGGCGAGCTGGTTTTTTCAGGCACTTATGAAGAGATCATTGAAGATGATAACAGTCTTACAGGTCGTTACCTGGCCCGCAAGGAACAGATAGCCATCCCGGCACATCGCCGTAAGTGGAACGACTTTGTGGAGGTAAAAGGTGCAAGAGAGAATAACCTGAAACACGTAAACGCTAAATTCCCGCTGGGGGTATTGACGGTAGTTACGGGCGTGTCAGGCTCTGGTAAAACCAGTTTGGTAAAGCGAATATTAGCTCCGGCCTTACAAAAGGTGTTAGGTAATTATACCGGCGAGCAAACCGGCTCGTACGATGAACTTGCAGGCGATTACAATAAGGTGGAACAGATAGAGCTTGTCGATCAGAACCCGATAGGGCGTTCGTCGCGATCGAACCCGGTTACGTATGTAAAAGCCTGGGACGAGATACGCAATCTTTTTGCCGCCCAACCGGCTGCCAAAGCCGCCGGACTAAAACCATCGGCATTCTCCTTTAACGTGGAGGGAGGCCGGTGTGATGTTTGCCAGGGCGAAGGTGAGGTGAAGATAGAGATGCAGTTTATGGCGGATATTTTCCTCACTTGCGAAACCTGCGGCGGCAAGCGGTTTAAGCAGCATATCCTCGACATAACCTACAATGAAAAGAATGTCTCTGACATTTTGAGCATGACCATTGACGAAGCGCTCGAATTTTTCAGGAAGGAGCCGAAGATATTAAGCAAGATAAAACCATTGGCCGATGTAGGCCTGGGTTATGTGCAGTTAGGGCAATCGTCTAACACCCTTTCTGGAGGCGAGGCGCAGCGTATTAAGTTGGCGTCGTTCCTGGTGAAGGGGAATAACGCCAACAAAACACTTTTCATATTCGACGAACCGACAACAGGTCTGCATTTCGACGATATTAAAAAACTGCTTAAATCGTTCGATGCACTGCTGGAACATGGCAATACCATCATCGTTATCGAACATAACATGGACGTGATCAAGTGCGCCGACTGGGTGATCGATATCGGTCCGGAAGGTGGCGACAATGGCGGCCAGGTTGTTTTTGAAGGAGTGCCTGAGAGTCTCATCAAGGAAAAGGACTCTTATACCGGGGAGTATTTAAAGGAGCGGTTTTTGCCACCGGGTGTTCAAAGGGAAAAGCATATGGTGGGATAAGTTGCATACCTACGGCATGCAAAATTCCTCTATACAATTTGCTATCAAAGTTTTGGGCAGAGGGCGCATTTTGCCCGCATTCTTGACTGCCCCGTCGGGGCCAAACTTTGTAGAAGAAGAGGATGGATACAATACCGTGCCGTAGGTACGGAGCTCGCCCGTGTTGTATCTTTCTAAGAATGCGGGCGATCTTATTTACTATAATACCTGATATACGGTTTCCCCCAATTGGCTACGATCATATTGCCGTTTTTGGCTACGATATACGGCTGTAGCCCTGTGTCTTTAAATGGGAAAATCAATGTGCTGTTATTATAGCTATTAAACACATACAGGCCGTTGCTGTCGTCTTCAAAATAAAACTTTCCATCGCTTTGCACACTCATATTGCTATACTTTTGCCCGCTTGTCATATATCCGGTATAGCCTGTGCCTTCGTCTTCTGAAATATATATACCATTGGTGTGGAAAATGGAGCACACGTAAAAGTTGTTGGCCGGGTCGATATAAAAAGAGTAAAAAATGCCAGGCGTAACACTGCCGCCTATGGGCACAGCATACCAGGTGGCGCCTGCATCTCCAGATTTAAAAAGGTTCATGTTATAGACGTCGGTAACATACAGGTTGCCTTCCTTGTCCTCGGCGGGACAGTTGAAATAAGGCTCGATGGGTTGCGCTTCGGGGAATGCCGCCTTCGCTGCGGTCGTCCATGTTTTACCTTTGTCCGCAGAGACATACGCAGCTGCCGGTTCGCTTGTAGTCACCATCAGTTTTCCACCCGGTGTCGCGATTGCCGCATTGATGGTGGCCGCGTCAAAAGGAGCGGCGCCCGCATTCGCCCAGCTTTGGCCTGCGTCTGTAGAATAAAATACACCATCGCTTGTTAATGCATAAACCTCGTCCAAAGCGTTCGAGATCACGTAATTGACCTGGTGGCTGTCACCCAGGGATGCAACGGCGTACCAGTTTACCCCGTTATCGTCCGAATACCTCAGATAAGTTTTACCACCGGTGAAACTGGTAAATATCCTGCCGCTGCTTAATTTGCAAAAACTTGTGGGCATAAGGCCGGTTTGTAATGAACAGCCTCCGTTGTGCCAGCCCGGTCCGCCGGCAATTGCAGTTGCTTTGATCTTAACGGAATCTACTTTTTGATTATCGGCATTCAGCACGTAGGCTGTTAAGGTCTGTTGCCCGACATCGCCGGTAAGAGACCATGAATAAGCAGTTAATCCGTCTTTGCCTGCAATAACTGTACCCGTATCGTACCTGCCACAGCCAGAACCTTTGAATTGAACTGAATAACCTGACTGCGGAACATCATTAGCCAAAACCTTTACAACTACAGGTGCAGGCAGCGTATTTCCTATTGTGTCCGTTTGTCCATCGCCGCTAACGAGGCTAATTTTAAGCGTTACTGTATTTAATAGCTGACTTTTGTCGGAAGATGATTTGAAACAGCCAAAATATACTGCGCAACTTGCAAAAATTAATAAGAAGAGACCTTTGTTCATGGTTCAGGTATTTAGCATGGCTAATATAATAAATTAGGATCGATCAGGAATAAATATGATTACCTGGCAACCTTATGGCAACTTATAACGGTAATGTGATTATAAAATTGAAAAGAATAATGAAATACTTACTACGTACCACTATTATTTTAGCCGCCGCTATTTTGTTAACCACATCCTGTAAAAAAGAGAAGCAGGTACCCGCGCCTGTAGCAACCAGGACATTAAAATTTATCCTCTACACCGACCAGGATTTCTCGGGCGACGAGCATAACATCAGTTTTTCCCTGCATATCAGCAATGGCAAATCCGCCCCATTCGATTCGACCGTGGCAACATTTAAGGTTAAGGATATCCCGCACAAGGCAAACCAGCTTGTTTATGAAAAGAAGGTTCCTTCGGATGGAACTATTTTAACCGCAGGTTTTGTTTATACCATCGAAAATGTCGGCGTTTCCTGGCATTTGGACACCTGCGCCGCAAACGAGAAATTTAAGGTTATCGAATATCCTTTCCTATAAACGGAAGCGCATATATATCTTTTTCTTAAAAGAAGGGCATTAAGGTTTCCCCCCGCTTGACGGCGGGGCGATCTTTTCCAGCGGGGTATCTTCTTTTTCCAGGCCCTGGTATCGTCGTTGGGGCAAATACTCCGGCATGTTTTCGCTGATGTATTTCAGTAAGTTTTCGCGCACATAGCACCGCAGGTCGAAAGCATCGGACGAATTGCGCGCGCTCATCAGCGCCCTTATTTCAATGGTATCCGTTCTCGTATCCGTTACCTGTACGGCATTAACGCGTTTATCCCATTTTTTGCTTCCTTTTAATAGCCGCGTAAGTTCTTCCCGTAAGCTATCGACCGGAAACGTGTAGTCGACATAAAGGAAAACTGTCCCCAATAATTCCGCAGTCGACCGTGTCCAATTTTGGAAAGGTTTTTCAATAAAATAGGTGATCGGCAAAATCAGGCGGCGCTGGTCCCAGATAGCGAGCACAACGTAAGTTAGGGTGATCTCCTCAACCCTTCCCCATTCCCCTTCAACTACAAGCACGTCGTCTATCCGTATGGGCTGTGTAAAGGCTATCTGCAATCCGGCCAAAAAATTACTCAGTGATTTTTGCGCCGCGAAACCGATGATGATACCGCTGATACCAACGCCAGTAAGTAAGCCGGCCCCGATCTTCCGCACGCTGCTAAAGCTAAGCAGGATAATGGCCACACTTACCAGGATGATCAGGATAACTATCGTCTTCCTGATAAATATCAACTGGGTTTTTATTTTACGGCCCTTCAGGTTGTCTTCTGCGGTAAGGTCGTACTGGTGATAAACATAGTCTTCCAGTATCCTTACGGCTTTAATAAGCAGGCTGGCAAATGCCGCAACTACCAGTATGCTTGTCAGTTTATCAAGCGATGCTACAAATGTTTTACTCAGTTGCATCAGCGGCAGCATAAAATTTAGCGTTAACAGCGGGACAAAATAATTGAGCGGCGGTCCCAAGTGAGTGAGGATGGATTTAAAAAGCGAATAGTCGTTACGGTTCTTATAAAAATGCAGTATCCGGGTGATGATAAATTTTACGATAAAGCCCAGCAACAGTGCGCATACTACGACGCCTAAGTTCCACGCCCAGGGCTGAAATTGATTTGACCATGCTTGCAGTTGATTGTCCATAGGCAGTTTAACAGGAGTGTTTAGTGAAACATTAAGACCGGAGCCGCCCGGTGCAATGCCATTCTGAAAATGGCGTGGGTTACTATCCCGGTCTCGTGAAGTTTATACCAGAAGTACAAATATAAGCATAAATTGTTTAGCGATTTGGCCCTGCATCCCCCTAAACGGGTGAATTGTAAAACGGAGGCGTGTAAACTTGTAACAACGTTTTGTGCATTCCGTCTATTTATAAAGCCCGGAAATGAAGAAAGTTCTCCTCTGTTGTTTTATCCTCACGCTTGCCCTGGTGGCGCCTGCCCAAAATCAGAAGTTCGGGGCCTTCACAAAAAAATTTGTAAGCGGCTACAGGGATCTCCATATACCCGACCTTGAACTAAGTTACGTTAGCGGGCTGCAGCATATCGGTTCGGCAGAGGCGGTGCAAAAGCAACTGGATTTTTTCAAGTCAGTAAAAATGCAATTGGCAGCGTTTGATCCTAAAACATTGTCCCGATCGCAAAAAACCGATTACGAACTTATCGAATACGAGACCGGGTTGAACCTGGAAAGACTGACGCTGGAAACGGAATGGGTTAAAGATCCACCCGGAAAAATTTCAACAGGCGGCATCATCACGGTACCGAACGGAAAGGCCTGGTACGTTTATTTGTTAAAGCGTTGGGTGAGTATGGATGTTACTCCAGATCAGATATACCAGTTCGGCCTGGGCGAAGTGGAAAGAGTAAAGGGACATATCGAGGCGGTGCGCAAACAAACAGGGTTAAGCGAGGATGCTTTTTACAAGCACCTGGATGACGCTGAATTTTTTACATCCGATCCGCAGGAAGTGCAGCGCTCGTTCGAACACACTAGGAGCGTGGTTTACAGTAACCTCCATAAGCTGTTCAGCGATACCGTTGTGCCTCTATTGAAAATAGAAAAAGGAGCGGCGCAGCAGCTGGCACAAACACCCGGCTATTACGGCAATAATACCTTTTACTATAACCTGTTCGATAAGCCGTATAATAAGCGCCAGTACGACTGGCTTTTTATCCACGAAGGCGTGCCGGGCCATCATTACCAGTCCAATATCGCATCGTCGGCTAAAGTATCGGATGTGCAGCAGTTATTCTTTTATATCGGTTTTGCCGAGGGCTGGGGCGCTTATGCAGAGGAATTGGGAAAGGACCTTGGCGTATACCAAACGCCTTATGATGAATTAGGCAAATGGCAATGGGATATTGTACGCTCGGTGCGCGTACCAATGGATGTGGGGTTGAATTATTACGGCTGGACCGACCAGCAGGCGCTTGATTTCTGGAAGAAGAATATCCGGGGGCAGGATGACATCGCTATGCGCGAAATAGCCCGTATACGCCGCTGGCCCGCACAGGTGGTTACCTATAAATATGGCGCGCTGCAGCTGTTGCAATGGAAGGAAGAGCTACGGAAAAAACAAGGTGCGAAGTTCAATATAAAGGACTTCCACGACCGGGTGCTGAACCATGGCTCGCTGCCCTTGTTTATGGTGAAGGAGAATGTATTCAGAAAGTAAGGTCCTTGTCTATTTCTTTTAGCAGGTATTCCTTTTTGTCTGAAGCATATTCCCAGAACATTACCCCGGCCAGGCCATTCTTTTTTACGTATTTGCACTTGTTCCTTACCGACCATTCGTCATCGAAAGTGATAAATTGCCGCAGGCCGGCGTTGTACAGGTAAGGCGCGTAAGCGTCTTTATCGCGGTAATATTTGTAGCCCTTCTGGTTGATGAGGCTATCTTTGATAAAGGTATATCCGCCACCACCGCCCCGCACACGTATGGCCGCCGTCCTTGCGCCAAGTATCATTTTTTGCGAATCGGCCGCGGCCAGCGTGTGGCCGTAAAAGGCAACACCCACCACCAGTTTATCTGCCGGCACACCCGCAGCCAAAAAATCATGTACAGCAATATCAGCCGAACAGAGCGTTTTATAACCTTTTGATGAATAAAGATTAGTATGGTGCAGCACGATGTGTAAACTGTCCTGCGCAAAATCATAGGTCATCAGGCTCACGTAATCTAGGTATTTAGAGGCATCGCCCATTTCCGTCAGCGTAAGGAAGCGCGTAAAACCGCCTACAGCGGCCGTAAGCAATTTATTGCTCCCGGTTTGTTGTTCAAGTGTATCCAGGTCGAGGCGCAGTTTCTGGAACATCAGGGTATAATTATGCTTATCCTCCGGCCTGTAAATGTTTCCCGCGCCAATGTCATTTGGATATTCCCAATCAATATCAACGCCGTCGAGGTTGTATTTCTTTACTATGGCCACCGCGCTTGCGGCAAAGCCTTCGCGGGCGGTATCGGTAAGTACCGCGTCAGAGAAATTCCTGCTGCCGCCCCAGCCACCTATCGAGATAAGTAGTTTGATATCCGGGTTTACTTTTTTCAGTTTTAACAGGTTCCGGAAGTTTACGGTGTCTGTTTTTTCATGCTCCAGGTAAGCGCGGTTGTTTTTGATGACCACGAACGCATAATTGATATGCGTAAGTTTTTTTGCATCTACCATGGCGGTATCATACAGGCCATGGTAACCACCGACGTAGCCTATAATAACATGCTTTTTGTTTTTTGTCGACTGGGCGCATACAGATGCTGACAGGGCTGACAAAACGAAAAATAACAGGAGGCCTCGCAGGCGGGATACAGATATCATAGCGAACGAATATACAAATCGTACAGGCTGCGGACAACAAATTTTCATTCTTGTTATTCATTGGCCTTTAGTATATTCACACCTCATTGACCGTTCCTTAAACACCTGTTCATCATGAAAAAACTCAGCCTTTCTCTTACCGTATTTTTTTCTTTCGTTATTTTTAGTGCATCCTCAGCGTTTGGCATCGATCCGAAAGATACACGCATGCTTACGCAGCCGGCTATAAGTGCTGACCATATTGCCTTTATTTATGCCGAAGACCTTTGGGTGGCCAATCCTGATGGTTCAGAGCCGCGCAGGCTGACTGTCGATGAAGGTATCGAATCGAGTCCGGCGTTTTCACCCGACGGCAAGCTTATCGCTTTCAGCGCACAGTACGACGGTAACACCGATGTGTATATTATCCCGGTTGAAGGGGGCGTTCCCAAGCGGCTGACCTGGCACCCAAGCGCCGACCTGGTGCGGGGATTTAGTCCTGACGGTAAGTCGGTATTATTCGCTTCGCAACGCAATACGTTCACTAATCGCTACGCACAGCTATTCAGTGTTTCAATTACCGGCGGACCGGCAAAACAGCTTGAAATACCTAACGCGTTTTATGCCAACTATTCGCCCGATGGAAAGTACATGACATATACACCCGTTCCGGATGCTTTTAAGCAATGGAAACACTACCGCGGCGGTACCATTACCCGGATTTGGCTTTTCTCATTTGCCGACAAATCCATTGTCGAAATACCCAAACCCGAAGGCGGCTGTAACGACACACAGCCCGTTTGGATGGGAGATAAAGTTTATTTCAGGAGCGACCGGAACGGCGAGTTCAATTTGTTTTCTTATGACGTCGCAACCAAGCAGGTAAAACAATTGACGGAATTTAAAGACTTCCCGGTGCTTAATATAGCAGCCGGCGATGGAAAGGTTCTGCTGGAGCAGGCAGGTTACCTCCATATTTTCGATCCGGCATCAGCCTCGGCAAAAAAATTGACCATTGGTATTGCTGCCGACCTACTGGAATTGCGACCGAGATTTGCAAAGGGCGCGAAATATATCCGGAGTTCACAGATATCACCTTCGGGAGCAAGGGCGGTGTTTGATTTTAGGGGCGATATCGTAACTGTCCCGGCCGAAAAGGGCGATGTCCGCAACATCACCAATACAACAGCCGTGCACGAAAAGACACCATCATGGTCGCCCGATGGAAAATTCATCGCTTATTTTTCAGACGCATCGGGCGAATACAAGCTGGATATTCAGTCGCAGGACGGTAAGGGCGATGTTAAGTCGTATAAATTAGGTGGCGCGGGATTTTACGCCAGCCCGAAATGGTCGCCTGACAGTAAGAAGATAGCTTATGTTGATAATAGCCGCAGCCTTTACCTGCTCGATATTGCTTCGGGAATCGTCAAAAAGATAGATTCTGACGACTTATACACGCCTGGTACGTTCCGCGATATTTTTGGCGACTGGTCGTCTGATTCCAAATGGATAGCGTACACAAAAATAACGGCTACCCAATTTAAAAAGGTACTTCTTTATTCTGTGGACGAACAAAAATCTTACGCACTCACGGATGGGCTAAGTGATGCATCCGAACCCATTTTTTCGCGCAATAGCAAATACCTCTATTTCTTTGCCTCGACCGACGCCGGGCCGGTGATCAACTGGTTCGACCAGTCGAACGACGATATCCGGTCGACCAGTTCTATTTATCTGGTTACGCTGCAAAACCAAACCGTGTCGCCGCTGGCCAGGGAAAGCGATGAGGAAAAGGCAGATACAAAGAAAGATGATAAGGCTGAAGTCAAATCTGATAATAAATCGGAAAAGAAGGCCTCGATAACGTCATCTGGTTTTAAAATAGATTGGGACGGCATCCAGAACCGTATTGTGGATGTGCCGGTAAAACCGGGGAATTACGGCCAGTTAAGTGCAGGAAACGACGACAATATTTTTTACATAGATTATGATGATAACGGCTCAGGAAAACTGCATAGCTATAGCTTTAAAAAACGCGAGGATTCCGAAATAATGCCGATGGATGGGTATGACCTGTCTGCCGACGGCAAAAAGATGTTGTACAGGCATCACGGAAGCTGGGGCATGGTTAATGCGGGCGACAAGAATGGGAAAGGGCTGAATATCGACGCCATCCAGGTGAAGGTTGACCCGGTTGCCGAATGGCCCGAGATATTTGACGAGGCATGGCGCATTAATCGCGATTATTTTTATGATCCGGGTATGCATGGCAACGACTGGCTGGCGGTAAAAAAGAAGTATGCTGTTTTTCTGCCCGATCTTTCATGCCGCGACGACCTGAATACAGTGATACAATGGATGTGCAGCGAGCTGGTTGTGGGGCACCAGCGCCTTACCGATCTAGGCGATAAGCTTTATCATCCCGAAACGATCAAAGGTGGATTGCTTGGCGCCGATTACAGCATCACAAATAACAGGTATCGTATTCAGAAAATATATGGCGGGCTAAACTGGAACCCCAACCTCCGTTCGCCCCTAACCGAGCCCGGTGTCAACGTTAAGGTGGGCGATTACCTGCTGGCAGTAAATGGTAAAGATGTGGTGGGTACGCAGGACATTTATCAATATTTTGAGAATACCGCCGATAAGATAACCGAGATAACGGTTGGCCCTAACGCGGATTATAACGGATCGCGCGTGGTGAAAGTGCTGCCGGTGGATAACGAATATGAACTGCGCAACCGCGACTGGGTGGAAGGTAACCTGCAAAAAGTAACCGAGGCAACTAAAGGGCAGGTGGCCTATGTATATGTGCCCAACACAGCAAACGAAGGCCACGACTACTTTAAACGTTATTTTTACCCGCAGGCAAACCGCAAGGCAATTATTGTGGATGAACGCTTTAATGGTGGCGGGCAGCTGGCCGACTATTATATTAATTTATTGCAAAACCCTTACCAGGCCCATTGGCACATGCGTTACGGGCAGGACCTTAAATCGCCAAGTGCATCGATACAGGGGCCGAAGGTAATGCTGATCAACGAGTCGGCGGGCTCGGGCGGCGACATGCTGCCATGGATGTTCCGCAAATTTAAAGTAGGTACACTGGTGGGAACACGCACCTGGGGCGGGTTGGTAGGTATCCTGGGCTTTCCCGAATTTATTGACGGCGGTGGTGTTACCGCGCCAAACGTAGGTATATGGACTAAGGATGGTTTCGTAGTGGAAAACGTAGGCGTGGCACCGGATATTGAAGTGGTACAAACCCCTGCCGAGATCATCAAAGGCAACGATCCGCAACTACAGAAAGCTATTGAAGTTGCTTTGAAAGAGCTGGAGAAAAATCCGCAGGTGGAACCAACAAGGCCGCCGTTCCCGGTGAAGGCGCAAAAATAATTATCCTGTTCGGGCTTACGGAGTTTTTAAAACTTCGTAAGCCTTTCAAAATCACTGCTCTTTAAATACCTTATATATCCTGCCTATCAATGGATTGTTAATAATCGCCTGCTTCAAACTATCGGCATTAACCTTTCCTTCCTTCGCATAAACTATTTTGCCACCCGGTTCCACAAGGATGGTATAAGGTAGGGCCCCCTGCCATTTGGGGTCGATACTTTCTATCAGTTTGTATTTGCTGTCGCCGGTATAAATATAGTTCAGGCTTGATGATTGCTTTTTTTCAAGAAAAGCAAGGGCCTTGTCGCGGTCCTTTAGTGCATCTGAACTAATGGTTATCATTTTGAAATCGCGGTCGCGGTACATGCGATTGGCAGTAACCAGGTCAGGGAATTCCTCTACACAAGGTACGCACCAGGTGGCCCACAGGTTGATCATCAAAAGTTTATCAGTCTTGTTTTTCATCAGGTCCGATACCCCGGCAGCGTCAATATCCTGCAGGCTCACGGGCTCTTTTGCCCATTGTATCTCGGCCTTTTTTATCCAGTCCTTTTTCTCGATCCATTTTACCGAGCAGCCAAACACTTTGGTTGTTGTTACCGGCACTTCTTTACCGGCCAATATCGCGTCTATGGCGTTGCGGGCATCGTAACTTGACGGCGTTTTTGCAGGGTCCTCCATATCGTCTATCCGCCCCTGGTAGCGCAGCTTGCGGTCCCGGTCGAAGATGAAGATATGCGGGGTCGCTATCGGGCCATATTTTCTTGAAGCAGTTTCCGTTGCCCCGTCGTACAAATAAGGAAAATTGAACCCGGCACTTTTGGCGCGAATCTTCATTTCGGGGTACGAGTCGCCCACGTCGCTATAGCCAAGTTCATCCAGCCTCAGCGAGGCAGGGTTATTGGGATTTATTGCAACAACGCGAACGCCTTTCGGAGCGTAGTCGCGCGTTAATTTGATCATTCTCGGTTCATAAGCCTGCGAAGTAGGGCAGTGGTTACACATAAATACTACCACAAGCACTTTAGCGTCTTTAAAGGAAGCGAGCGAGTACATTTTACCATCAATGCCTTTCAGGTTAAAATCGGGAGCGGCCGAACCAATGGCAAGGGTCTTATGCTCATCAAAAGTAAAGCTTGCCGAAATGACCAATACCATTAACAGGCAGGCTATTAGTGAAACGCTTTTTTTCATTTTGAATGATTTCCGGAAGAAGGTGATCAAAAAGGGGTTATATCAAAATTAAATATTTTATTAACGGATTTAAATAAGTTGGCGGGTTTGATTTTGCAACAAAACCAAATTTTATTTGTTGTTATTCAGGTATATTATTTGTAAATTTATTATTGCCAATTATACCCTATAGTATTTTTTCCTTATGGAACCGGAAGCCCATTACTCAATTGTGCTTCTGCCACGTGTTTTCCTCACTGACGGGTAGGCATCGCCTTGTATAAATCTTATCACTTTATTCCCGTTTCACCATTAAACATTAGTATTATGAGAAAGATTTTAATTTTTATAACCTTACTTGCCTGTACGTTTGCTGCGTGTAAAAAAGCAAAAAAAGAGCCTTCGCAGCCAGGTGTATACAAAATGGATAAACTGACGGTTAGCAGCGGGGGTAAGGATTCGGTTTATGCCAGAACACAGGTTAAAATTTATACCGACCATCATTTTGCTTATGCCAGCATGGCGCCCGACTCATCAGTCGGATTCGGCATAGGTTCATATAAGGCCGATACAGGCACCAATATCATTGAGACCAGTATTTATAGCAGCGCCTCTCTCGACTCACCCCAGGTTTTTCATGTTGCAATTACTGCTCAACAAGATTCGGGCTACACCCAGGCCCTGCCATTAACTTCGCCAAAGGGAGTAAAATATACCGTGACGGAAATGTATACCCGATTGCCAACAGACGGCGTCTCAAAGCTCGACGGCGTATGGAAACTCGATGAAGCTTATATTATAAAAGGGAAGGATACCACCAAACAGCCTGAAAACCAGTACAAGGCTTTTTGGGGTGGCCATTTTATGTTTGTGCATCGATACGCATTGGATAATACCAACCTGCATTTTAAAAACGGATTTGGTTATGGTGATTTTACATTAAGGAACGATACCTTAAGCGAGTCGGAGCAGATAACAAGCCATGCTACGCTGCTTGGCCGGTCATTCGCTATTAAGATCAATTTTAACGGCGATGACGAATATTCCCAGGTTATAACTGATTCGACGAGCGGAAGCAGGTCCGTCGAGATATACCGGCGTTTAAAATAAAATCATGACAGGATGATGAATAAAACAAAGCTTCTCTTTCAGGAGAAGCTTTTTGTTGTAAATTGGGCCCCTGCCAATGGAACAAATATTTATACGAAAAGCCCGCCTGTCTGATATGGATGCCCTGCTGCAGTTTGAGCAGGGAGTTATCACCGCCGAACGCCCGTTCGACGCAACACTGAAAAACGGACTGATACATTATTACGATCTGCACCAATTGTTAACCGCGCAGCATATCCGCCTGCTCGTGGCGCAGTGCGGCGACGAACTTATTGGGTCGGGATATGCCCGAATAGAAACTGCAAAACCTTACCTGCAGCACCAGCGATATGCCTATCTCGGGTTTATGTATGTATTACCGGCATACCGCGGCAAAGGCGTTAATAAGATGATCATTGATGCTCTTAAGGAATGGTCGGGAGCGCAGGGAATAACTGAATTGCGTCTGGAATTATATAACGAAAATGAGCCTGCTATTAAAGCCTACGAAAAGGCAGGTTTCAGCAGGCATATGATCGAAATGAGAATGGGGCTGTAGCCATATTTTGCCCGTGTAAAGTGATATCCTGATTTTTTCGAATCAAACTCATGAGTTTTACGTTGTTAGTATGATATGCCGGCGTAAGGCACAATAGCATTAATTCTGTTTTTAGTAAATTTGCATGAATAGTAAAACCATGCCTGGTTTTGTAACTGTTTTTGTCGCCGAAAACAGTCTGCCGTATCCAAACCCGGGGTGGCGCCGGGTTCTGTAATAAATGCCCCTTCCGGGAGCGTCGCCCGCTGCAACAGGCTTTATTTGCTTTTGATATACAGCGGTCTTTTTGCTCGCCGGCGAATTTATTTTTTCTGATGATAACGACATTACCATGAACGTTGAGAAAGCTTATGATCTGATTCAGCAAACGCTGAACAACTGGATGCAGCATTTTATAAAAATGCTGCCGAATATTTTACTATCCGCTGTTGTGCTGGTCGTCGGCCTGTATGTTTGCCAATGGATCAAAAGACTTACCCGTAAGCTTACCCGTAAAATATCTCATAACGCTGCTCTTGGCAACCTGTTGGTTTCTATAATTTACCTGTCATCTATAGGTATTCTTATTTTTACCGTGCTGAGTATCCTGCAACTGGATAAAGCGGTTACCTCGATATTAGCCGGAGCTGGTATTGCCGGACTGGCCCTTGCGTTCGCTTTCCAGGATATTGCTGCCAATTTTATCTCGGGCATATTTATTTCATTCAGGCGCCCTTTATTTGTCGGTGACATCGTCAAGATAAAAAATTACATGGGAAGGGTGGAGGAGATCAACCTACGCGATACGGTAATCCGTACGTTCCAGGGCCAGATGGTGATCATTCCCAATAAGGACGTTTTTCAAAATCCGATAGAAAACTATACCCTATTGGGCAAGCGCCGTATCGACCTTACTATAGGGGTCTCTTACGGCGAGGACCTCGAAAGGGTCAGGGATATAACGCTTGATGCTGTAAAGGATATCGATGGCTTATCGGAAGACGATGAAGTAACTATGTTTTACCAGGAATTCGGCGATAGTTCCATCAATTTTATCATCAGGCTTTGGGTGAACACGCCTGAACAGCTTGTTTACTGGACTGTTTGCAGCGAGACTATCATCAGGATAAAAAAGGCCTATGACGAACATAATATCATGATACCGTTCCCTATCCGTACGCTTGATTTTGGTATAAAAGGAGGTGTTTCGCTTGACGAGGTGCAGATCAAAACTTAAGCGGCGAAAACAATCGGCAGCCTTGTCAGTTGTTCAAATACCATTTAACTAAATATCATCGCCTGTCTCTCACACTTATATCCCATACGTGGGAGTGAAAAAGTATAAGGCATAAAACAGTAAATATGAGCAGAACAATCGGAATTATTATGATCGTCATCGGCGTAGCTATGCTGATCTGGACGGGTTTCACCTATACTAAAAAGGAAAAAGTAATTGATGCCGGCCCGATACAGGTTTCGGCCGATAAGCAAAAATCAGTGAACTGGCCCCCTTACGCAGGTGGTATCCTCGTAGTAGGGGGCATTATTGTTGTGCTTACAGCTAAAAAAACAACCTGATCTCAGAGAGCCGATTTGATCTCGCCGGCCGCCCACGAGTCTTTTTTGGGTATGATAGACATAGATTCGAGCAACGAGTGCACCAGGTATGGCGAATGCAGGTTGTACTTGGCAAACGAGGCCTCGTTGCCTACTTTAATGGTATACGCCTCTGTCATCCGGGCAAGTTTCACAAACATATCCTCGTCCGTTTTGTCGTCGCCTATGCATAATACAAAATCGTATGACGACATGGTGAGCTTTTCAATAGCCGCACCCTTATTTACGCCTTTGTTCCGTACTTCTATTACCTTATTGCCGTTCAGTACGTTGAGGGGCAGGTGTGTGGTGCCGTTAAATAATTCTTCATACAATTCTTTTGCCCGTATCATGCCCTCCGTCAGGTCGGCGTTGCGATAATGCCAGGCTATCGAAAAATCTTTTTTCTCGATGAACGAATGCGGGCATTTGGACACAAATTTGTCCATTTGCTTTTCTATCCGTCCCATCCAATCACTCTCATTGCCGGCTGTTTCGTTTTCCCACGATCCATTTGGATGACGGATCTTAGCCCCGTGTTCGGCAATAAGGCCCACCGGCAAATGACCGAGCCATTTTTCAAGGGTCACACTGTCCCTGCCGCTTACAATGTAAACCGTGTTTTGCTCTTCGCGCGAAAGCAGGTCCAAAAGCTCGAGCACTTTGTTGCCCGGCGTAGCCGATAACGGATCTTTTGAAAAAGGGACAAGGGTACCGTCGTAATCCAGTAATATCAATCGTTTTTGCGCCGCCGAATAATTTTCGAGCAACCGCGCTTTCGAAAAATTATCCAGGAATTTGATCTCGAATCCTAATTGAACGTCTTTCACTTCCTTTAACTGGCTCAAAAAATCTCCGGCCCACGCATTAACGTCGTACCGGCTTATGCGTTCCTGCATGGCTGTTATTCGCTCTTCCTGTTCTTTTTTTTCCATCTCAAATCCTTGTTTTATCATTTCGGCTATTTCGTCCGTATCATTTGGATTTATCAGTAATGCCTCGGTCAATTCCCTTGCCGCGCCGGCCATCTCGCTCAATATCAAAACCCCTTGCTTATCTTTCCTGCTCGCAACAAACTCTTTTGATACAAGGTTCATGCCATCGCGCAGCGGCGTTATCAGCGCTACGTCGCAGGTGGTATACAAGGCTATCAACTGCTCAAAATCGAGGTGATTGTACTGGTAAATAATAGGCTGCCAATTTATGGTGCCCAGTGTGCTGTTTAGGTTCCCAATGAATTCGTCTATTATTTTTTTTCTTTCAGCGTATTTCCTGATCGAATCGCGCGAGGGTACAACAACCAGTGCAAAAACCACTTTACCATGATATTCAGGGTTAGCCAACAGGAATTTTTTAAAACCTTTCAAACGGTTGTAAAGCCCTTTGGTATAATCGAGCCTGTCTACCGAAAACAGGAGTTTTTTGTCTTTCTTTAGTTTAAGGTAAGTCTTGCGGATAGCTTCTACCTTGGTATTGTCATAAGCATTATTGAACAGGTCGAAATCGATGCTTATCGGGAAAGCGTCGACCTTTATTTGCCTGTTCTCCCACGATATGTGCTGGCCGTCGTGCCCGGTTTTGAGGGCCATTTCAACACACGATAGAAAATGAGAAGAATAATCGACCGTATGGAAGCCGATCAGGTCGGCGCCCAGCATCCCTGTTAATATCTCGCGTTGCCACTGTTTTGGGATAACCCTGAATATTTCATACGATGGAAAAGGAATATGCAGAAAGAAGCCAATGGTGAGCTTAGGGAATTTTTCACGAAGCATGCCGGCCAGCGGCAGCAGGTGGTAATCATGTATCCATACAAAGTCTTCGTTGCGTACCTGTTTGGACAGGATATCTGCGAATGACCTGTTCGCTTCCATATAGGCATCAAAGTACGACGAATGGTATTCGGCAAACGAGGGAAAGTAGTGGAAAAGCGGCCAAAGCAACGAGTTGGAAAATCCGTTATAATAAAGCTCGTACATTTTGCTCTTCATAAAAACCGGCAGGTAATTATAATCTGCCGGCGAATGTTCGTTGTTGGCAATATCCCAGATCTTTTCAGTGCAGCCGGGTACGCCCGCCCATATCTTTTCCGAAAAAAACTCTTTACCGCTGCCTTTCAGATAAGTAGTTATCGCAGAGATCAGTCCGCCGGAAGATTGCCGCATGGTAACGTTATTGTCTGTGGTCTCGATCGTCAGGGGAAGCCGGTTGGAAATAATAAATAGTCTTTTTTTCATCATGAGAAATAAGCTAAAAGAAAAATAATACCAAGAATGATTAAAACCCGGTGCTCAAAGAAAAAAAGCGATTAGAAATGCTTTAAGATGGCTTTGAAAAAGCCTGGCAGCACAGAATAAAAAACGGCAATGTTTTTTAACAGGTTATTGCAAATATACGAATTTTAAATTTAATGCTGTTTTTGGCCGGGCAAGTGGGTAACTTTGTGGCCGGCGATCCGGCAAAAAATGCCGGGATTGGTGTCATCTTCCAAATAACCATTTTCATTTATCTAATCAAAAACACTATGACCAGGTCAAAATTTTTAATTCGCGCACTTTACCTGTGCAGCGTCGGCAGTGTATTGTTTTTTGCCTCGTGCGGGGGCAATGGCGGTAACGGCCAAAAGAGTGACAGTACCTCAACCGCCGGTAATGGCTCGTCTACGGGACTATTAGGTGCAGGCAGCACGTTCGTTTACCCATTGTTTTCAAAAATGTTTGCCGAGTATGAAAAGTCGCATAACATCAAGGTAAATTACCAGTCTATCGGCTCTGGCGGCGGTATACTGCAGCTAACAAACAAGACGGTCGATTTTGGCGGTTCCGATGCCCCGTTGAATGACGAACAAAGCCAGAAGATAGGTGTTCCCGTATTGCATATTCCAATGGCCTCAGGCGCCGCTGTTATAACTTATAATATTCCGGAACTGAACAAATCGTTAAAAATAACGCCGCAAGTAATTGCTTCCATTTATCTCGGAAAGATCACAAACTGGAATGATAAGCAAATTGCCGCTGCAAACCCGGATGCAAAATTGCCCGACCTAAGGATTGTGGTCATTCACCGTTCTGACGGCAGCGGAACAAGTTTCATCTGGACCGATTACCTGTCGAAAGTTAGCGAGGAATGGAATAAAAAAGTGGGAAGAGCAACCGCGGTTAACTGGCCGGCAGGCCTGGGTGGCAAAGGGAACGAAGGTGTAACAGGTTTAATTAAACAAACCCCTGGTGCAATTGGCTATGTTGAATTGGCTTATGCCATCCAGAACAAGATGCCGGTGGCCCAGGTTCAAAACCAGTCGGGTAAATTCATTACACCCGATCTTTCATCAATAACTGCCTCAAGCAATATAAACTTACCTGCTGACGCTAAAGTTTCGCTAACCAACACAACCAATCCTGATGGCTACCCGATAAGCAGTTTTACGTGGGCGCTAATTTATAAGGAGCAAAAATATGACAACCGCTCGGAGCAAAAAGCTAAGGAACTATTGGACCTGTTGTGGTGGAACATCCACGAAGGGCAAAAAGACTGTGAGCCTTTAAACTATGCAAAGCTTTCGGAAAGCGCTGTTAAAGTAGCCGAAAATATTTTAAAATCAGCCACTTATGACGGAAAACCCATCTTGTAATAAAAAGGACGGGACCTAATTAAAAAAAGGCTTTTAGAACGATCTCTAAAAGCCTTTTTTGTTTGTGGAGAATATCGGAGTCGAACCGATGACCTCTTGCATGCCATGCAAACGCTCTAGCCAGCTGAGCTAATCCCCCGTAATGGACGGCAAAACTAATAAAAAGATTTTAGCTTGAAAATTTTATTGTATCAAATCGGTGCGGGTTAATTTTTTTAATTCCGTAAACAATCCGGTGGGTGCGATTGTAACGTATATGTAAATAGAGTTCGCAATTGACTAAAACAGAAATTATTGTTATTTCAACCCCGGAAAACCTATGATCCCTTCGGCAGCTGGTCAAAAAACTTTAACCGTACTAAAAAAGTATGGTCTGTTCCTGTGTTTGCCGGTGTTTCTTTTTATTGCTTACAGCTATACAAGCGGTCACCGCCCGCAATATAAAGCAACAGCAAAGATCGAACTCAACGGAATTTCGCCCGACGAAGCCATCGACGATATTAGATCCAAGCCTTTGCTGCAAAAAGCACTTGACCGGTTAGGTTACAGGATAAGTTATTACAACACCCGGGATGAGGATCACGAAATCAACGGAGATTCCTTACCCGTAAAAATAGTCTTCAGCCAATTCAATACTATTGACGATGATATAGTTTTGACTTTCAAAACCGCAAGCCCCAATACATTTACCTTAACGCACGGCGATACCATAGCTTACGAGGAATTTAATAAGCCGGCGAAAACGTACTACGGTACGTTCAAAGTTACGCATCGTGAAGGCACGGCTTACCAGGATGCTTCTTTTCTTTTTCGCCTGCATGACCCTGTAGAGTTGATCGACCGGTATTACAACAGTCTCCAGGTGAAAGCGGAAGACGATGCTAAAGTGCTTTCGGTAAGTGCAGCTTCGGGCACGCCGAAGAAAAGCGCCGCACTTGTCAATAAATTATTACAACTTTATGGCGGCACGAAACATAGTATACCTGCAACTGGAAAAATAGAGCAACCAGAGAAGGAAAAGAATGCACCCGAAGTCCAAAGGGCAGATGCCGAAAAAATTGCTAAAAACATAACGATGCTGCGCGAAAAAGCAGCCCGCCTGCGTCACCAGGTTGGCTTGCTGACCCCAAAGGCGCAAAAACCTGTCATCGATTCCGAACAAATGCACGCCTACGATGCTATACAAATGGATGTGTTTAAGGCGATAATGCCTTACATGCGAAAGCCTGTTGACCAGTTTGTGCAGGTGCCTTATATAGATGAGATTTATGATATGGAATTGAAGAAAGAGCTTACCGCATATAACGCTATGCAACTACGGAAACAGCGCGCTCTGGCAAATCCGGAACAAAATAAGATCAGGCTGGACACTTTTGATAATAAGATGATGTTCCTGCAAAGCGAAATAGTAGATAATATTACTTTTTTGCGCCAGCAACATTCGCCGGACGCTGTTGTTGAGCATCATGGCAACCCCAGTCTTTTGAAAGCAAAAAAAGATTCTCTTGATGATATTATCACGGAGATAACTAAGGAAAAGCGGCAATATGCTGCTATCCATACCACACCTGTTCCTGTACAACACACCCAGCAAAAGGCGCATTCAGCGATCTCAAGGCCAGGGCTTGTTGTGCTGGATAAACCCGAAAGCAATATCGAATACGTCGCGGAAGATCCGTTTTGGGTCTACGCCATAGCAGTATTCGCAGGATTATTAATACCGCTGACCGTTTTGGTAATTAGCAACAACCGATACAACGCCCGACTGACCCGCAGGGCAAATGCACAAACATTAGCCGAAAAATTAAACGATCTGTTTGCCGTCAAGCAGATCGATTAGGACTTGTTTTTGTAAATAACTGGTATATAAAAATTAAAATTTAACGCTATGAGAGTACATCGCAACACTATCCTTGCGCTCATCCTCGCGGGGGTGACAGGCTTGTTCGCATTTTCAGCAAATCCGGGCAGATCGATCAAAAACAAAACTTATTATCCGGCAAAATTATCTTCAACGGCACTCGCTGCGATGAAGCTAAAAAATATTGAATTCGGGTTCGACAAGGAAGGAGTACCCGAAAACCGCACTTCGGAACTGGACAAGGTTGCAAAGCTGATGATCGACAACAACGCTTCGATCAAAATAAGCGGCTATGCTGACAACGTCGGCGCGTATGTATACAATTGGAAACTATCCGAACGAAGGGCCAAAGCAGTTAAGGCTTACCTGGTGAGTAAGGGATGCGACTCTACCCGCATAGCCACAACCGAGTTTGGCGAAACTCATCCCATAGCTTCTAATAAGACCGCAGAAGGCCGTCAGAAAAACAGGCGTGCAGAAATGAAGTTTGCACTTTAAAGGCGCTACCTTTCCGATAAAGTATATGATTACCCGCGCAGGCGGGTTTTTAGTATAATAAATTGATAGGCAGCGTTTTTTGGCGATTGATTATTGTTAATAAACCTCAACCAAATTTGGCTCTATTTCGTTAAAACCTCCGGCTCTTATTTCATTTGCCGATTTTTTTTTAATTTTAAACGAAATTTGTGGCAACTCTATCCGCCTGGTTGCCTGTATTTCATAATAGCACGACTATTGACATCTATGAAGAACAGTTTACTCGTATTCCTGCTAATGTTTGCAGCTATTCGCGGGTATGGCCAGTGTACGCTTAAAGTGAGCATATCTTCATCAGGGCCGGCAATCTGTTCTGGCAGTAGTGTCGTGCTTACGGCATCGGCTTCCGCGGGGACCGCCCCGTATACATTTGTTTGGAGCACAGGCGAAACAACTACTTCGATAAGTGTTAATAAACCCGGAACATATACGGTAACAGTTAAAGATCAAACAGCAGGGTGCCAGGCCGTAAAGCAAAGCATTTCTATTGTATCCGCTACGGCGCCTAATGCACCAACCGTAAAGGATGTAGTAGTTTGCCCTAATAGCGCGGCAACCCTTAACGCAACCGCTCCGGGCGGTACGTACCAATGGTATGATGCGGCTGTCGGGGGTAATTTTTTGGCAACAGGGGCCACTTATGTTACACCACCCATCAGCACACCTACAACATTTTATGTTGAAACCACCTTAAACGGTTGTACAAGCTCGCGGTCGGCCGTAAATGTTACTTTGCCCAGTACGCCACCCACCCTTGGCGCGACAGTTTGCTCAGGCGACCCCGCAACCTTAGTGGCCGGCGGCGGCGGTACGTATGCGTGGTATGCATCCGCAGCAGGGGGGACGGTACTTGGCACAGGTTCGAGTTTCACTACGCCGCCGCTGGTTAGCACTACTACTTATTATGTCGTGGTAACAAGCCCAACCGGTTGTGTAAGTTCGCCGATCCCGGTAAGGGCCACCGTAACACCACCACCGCAGGCACCTACGGCATCGGGTGCAACAATTTGCGCAGGTAATGTAGTAAGCCTGCATGCAAGCGTTTCATCAGGTATTATCGACTGGTTCGATGTGCCTACAGGCGGTACATCGCTGATATCAAGCCCGGATTTTACTACTCCTGTGCTTAATACCACCACTACCTACTACGTACAAACAACTTTAAATACCTGTACAAGCCCGCGTACCCCCGTTACGGTTGTAGTAAACCCGGTACCATCAAACCCTACCATCGCCGATGTTACTACCTGCTCGGGTACGAGTGCCGTACTAACACCAACCGGTCCGGGCGGAACCTATAACTGGTATAGCGCCGCTGTAGGCGGCACCCTGCTGGCCACGGGTACTTCTTATACTACCCCTGTTTTAACCAACCCGGCAACTTATTATGTTGCCGCATCAAACGGAGGTTGTACCAGCGGACGCGTGCCGGTAACCGTTAATATAACGCCTGCTCCGCAGCCACCATCCGCATCGGGTATAGTAATATGCCCGGGCAACACCGCGACACTAACGGCCAGCGGGTCCACCGGGTCCTACGCCTGGTACAGTATTCCGACAGGTGGCAGCTCATTATCAAATAATGCCACTTTTACTACGCCTGTACTTAACGCAAATACCACCTATTATGTAGAAACAACGGTCAACGGTTGTACAAGTACACGTACGCCCGTTACCGTAACAATGTTACCAACCCCGGCAGCGCCGACGGCGCCCGGCGTAACTGTATGTTCGGGCGATGTAGCTTCATTAGCCGTGACAGCGCCGAGCGGAAACTATGCCTGGTACGACGCCGCCACCGGCGGAAACCTGCTGGTAACCGGTTCTGCTTATGTTACACCGCCGCTTGTTTCTACTACTACCTATTACGTTGAAAGCGTATCGGCTAATGGGTGTTCAAGCACACGCACAGCGGTTACAGCAACGGTAACGCCGCCGCCCGCCGCGCCATCTGCCGGCGGTGCGTCAATTTGCCCGGGCTCAAGTACAACATTGACTGCCACTGCTACCGGTACAGTTTCCTGGTATGACGCCGCAGTAGGGGGCAATTTGCTTGCTACGGGCAATAGTTTTACTACGCCCGCGCTCAACAGGAACACTACTTATTATATTGAGCAGGCCGTGGGAACCTGCGTTAGCCCGAGAGCATCAGTTACGGTATCCATGATAACAATCCCCAGCCCGCAGTTTAAATACTCCTCGGGCACGTTTTGTAAAACCGGGGTTAATCCGTCGCCAACCATCAACAATCCAGCCGGGGGTGTTTTTAGTGCATCGCCTGCCGGACTTGTATTTGTAAGTACAGTAACCGGCCAGATCAATCTTGCCGCAAGCGCTTCAGGAACATATACGATCTCGTTCTTTGGCGGTGGTACCTGCCCGACAACCACCACGGCCGACGTAACGATAACCAGTTCTCCGAACGCCCAATTTTCGTATGGTACGCTATGCCAGAATTCAGGTACTGCTTTCCCGATCTTTCCGGTGGGAGCAAGCGCCGGTGTGTTTAGTTCGTCAGGCGGCATCGTATTTTTGAATAACACAACCGGCGAGATAAATATTGCCGCTTCCACACCGGGCGTGCACAATATCACCAATACGATACCCGCAAGCGGAACATGCCCGGCAACTTCATTTACTTTGCCTGTAACGGTCGACCCGACCGCAGTCGTTTCCGCCGGCCCTAACCAGGTGGTGCCCTTTGGTACACCGGTAACTTTAGCGGGCAGTGTATCAGGAGGGGCATCCACAGGAACATGGTCAGGCGGGGCAGGCTCTTTTTCAAATCCGAACCAACTCAACGCTGTTTACAGCCCTGCGCCCGGCGAGACAACGGTTACGCTTACGCTTACGTCGGCAGATCCGCCTGGCTCCTGCGGCCCGAAAACAGACCAGATGGTCATCACCATAAGGCCACAGCCGGCCGCGCCAACCATTACAGGTACAAATATTTGCTCGGGCGATGTAGCAACGCTTACACCAACAGCGCCCGGAGGTACTTACGCCTGGTATGACGCCCTAACAGGCGGCACCCTGTTGTTTACGGGGTCATCATTCCAGACGCCTGCGCTTGTTTCTAATACAACTTATTATGTGCAAACTACCTTGAACGGAGCGACCAGCACCAGGTCGGCAGTTACGGTAACCATTAATGCGGCGCCTGCTGTTCCTACGGCAGCCGGCACAAATGTTTGTTCGGGAACACAGGCCACCCTCACTGCAAGCGGATCGACCGGGAGTTATCGCTGGTACGATGCTGCAACCGGAGGAAATCTTCTGTCGGCCGGTGCCACTTATACAACCACGCCCCTTACGGTACCCGCAAGTTTTTACGTTGAGGCGGTTGGTACGTGCACAAGCGCCAGGCTAAAAGTAGATGTTGGTATTAACCCGGTACCGGTTGTGAACAGCGCATCCGCCGGTAGCGTGTGCAGTGGCTCGGCGCTCAACTATACCATTACATCTAACGTGCCGGGGACTACATTTACCTGGAGCCGGGCCGCAGTCGCCAATATCAGCAACCCGGCTGTTTCCGGGCAGACAAGTACTGATATAACAGAAACGCTTATCAATACAAGCACCAGCCCGGTAAACGTAACATATGTGATAACACCCGATGCAAACGGCTGCCCTGGTACCCCGTTCAATTACGTGGTTACCGTAAACCCGGCCCCGGTTGTTACCAGCGCCTCCGCTGTCGCTGTTTGCGACGAGACTGCTATAAATTATGATATTACATTCAACTCACCCGGCGTAAGCTTTAGCTGGAGCCGTGCGGTTGTGCCTGGAATAAGTAATGCGGCTATTTCGGGCCAAAGAGCGACCACCATACGCGAGAGTTTATTTAATACAACCGATCAGCCGGTCGATGTGATATATGTTATCACCTATTCGTCGGGCGGTTGTACCGGATTGACGTTTAACCTTACCGTTACAGTCAATCCATCCGTTGTGGTTACCAGCTCTGCTGCCGACATAGCCTGCAGCGGCGACCCGCAGTCGTATAATATCACATCAAATGTACCAACGGCAACCTATAGCTGGGGGCGTGCGGCAGTTGCCGGTATAAGTAACCCCGCTGTTTCTGGGCAAACCTCATCCTCCATCACCGAGGCTTTGATCAATACCACTAACGCGCCGGTAAAAGTTATTTACCTGATCGTACCCATGGCCAACGGTTGCCCGGGTACCCAGTTTAAATATACGGTAACTGTAAACCCGGGAGTACCTGTGCCGGTAGCAAATGTCAATTCGCCAATTTGCATAGGCAGCACAATTAACCTGCAAAGCCCCATAGTATCCAAGGCAACCTATAACTGGTCGGGCCCAAATGGGTTTTCCTCGAACCTGCAAAATCCGACCATTCCGAATGCTACCGCTGCCAACGCAGGCGTATATAGCTTATTTATCACCGTGAACGGCTGTAATAGTGTAACCGTTAATACTGCGCCGGTGGTGATCAATCCGCCACCTGTGGCCGATGCGGGCCCCGATCAAACCATTTGTACAACGGCAGCTTCGGCGCAACTTGCCGGTTCGGTAACAGGCGGTACTACCACCGGTATCTGGTCAACAGCCGGGACGGGTACATTCTCGCCCGCGCCGAATGTGCTGAACGCTTTGTACCTGCCCTCGGCTGCCGACGTGGCGGCAGGTTCAGTAAAACTTACGCTTGCATCCACCAGTAAGGACGACTGTAATGTTTCGGTGTCTTCAATGACCATCACCTTCAAATCGCCTGTTGTTACCAGTGCTGCAACAGGTGCGATATGCAATGGCACCGCACAGAATTATACCATAACATCTGATTTTCCTACTGCAACTTTTAGCTGGAGCCGGGCCGCCGTATCGGGCATAAGCAATCCCGCGGTGTCAGGGCAAACAACATCGACAATTACGGAGACATTAATTAACCCTGGCGCGGCGCCTGTAGATGTGATCTACTCCATCACGCCGATAAACAACGGCTGCGCCGGCTTGCCTTTTAATTATACGGTCACAGTAAACCCCACGCCGGCGACGCCCGTGGCGACTGCAAATTCTCCGCTTTGTGTTAACGGCTCGCTGGGTTTGCGTACCGATCCTGTGGTCAACGCGACTTATACCTGGACCGGTCCGAATGGATTTAGTTCGAACCGGCAAAATCCTACTATATCAAACGTAACAATGGCAGCTGCCGGCGTATATACGCTCTATATAACGGTTAATGGCTGTGTAAGTCCATCGGGCAGCGTAAATGTGGTTGTCGATCAGCCTTCAACCGCGGATGCGGGACCCGACCAAACCCTTTGCCCGGTAAATGCAACCGTTCAATTGCACGGAGCCGTTACCGGCGGCACTATAACGACGGGTGTGTGGTCGACCAGCGGAACGGGCACATTTCCGGCAGGGCCGAATGTGCTGGATGGTACTTATGTGGCTTCGGCACAGGATGTTCAGGCTGGCTCGGTGACACTTACATTAGCCACTAATAGTACCGATGGGTGCGCCATATCTACGTCGTCAATGACGGTCAGGTTCCAGTTGCTGACCGCTGTAACGGCCGGGCCCAATCAAAGCATCTGTTCACAGGGCGGAGCGGCCCTAAACGGCCAGATAACCATACCTGGCGGCGGCGTGTGGACCAGCTCGGGAACGGGAACATTTAACCCGTCGGCGTCGCAGCTAAATGCCACCTACATTCCAAGCGCCGCTGATATCGCCGCCGGGTCAGTAGTACTTACCCTTACGGCAAATGCGCCGGGGCAGTGTTATGTTCCGTCAGATAAATTGACGATCCAGATATTGCCGCCGCCTACGGTAAATGCAGGCGGTACGGTGTACGTGTTGAAAGGTCATACGGTCACGCTCAATCCCACGGTAAGCGATGAAAACGTGACTTATTCCTGGTCACCTGATATCGATATAAGCAGCACGACTGTGAAGAACCCTGTTGTAACAGGAAGTGTTGATCGTTCCTATTTACTGGTAGTAACGGATTCGCGCGGATGCGTTGCCCAGGATTTTGTAAACATCGTTGTATCGCCTGAGATCGTTATCCCGAATACTTTCACGCCGAATGGTGACGGGATAAATGACCAATGGAACATACAGGGATTAGTTGCTTATCAGCAGGCGAGCGTGGATGTATTTGACCGCTATGGCCAAAAGGTGTTCCACTCGATAGGATATGGGACGGCCTGGGACGGTACTTTCAAGAATCAGCAGGTGCCTTACGGCGTATATTACTATATCATCGATCCCAAATTCTCGGGCCTGCACACCATATCAGGCTACGTAACGGTAGTGCGTTGATCCTTAATTGATCATTGTTTTTTTTGGAAATTACAGGTTATACAAACCTTATAAAAACAGTAAAGCCCCTGATGGGCAGGGGCCTTTACTAACCAATTATAAACCTAAATTATGAGAAGACTATCTAAAAATTTTCTGGTGTAAAGGTAACACTATTTATTAAAATGTAGAATCTACATTTGTAATTTTTTTGTCACCATTTCACAGAACTACATTTAACATTGAATTTACAATAAGTAAACAATCAATATATTATAAAACTTTCAATTTTTGATTGTTTAATCACCAATCGCTGGCGTTTATGATGTAAAGGTATAAAAAAAATCTAAAAAGCAATAGTTTTTTATAATTTTTTTTAAAAATAGCATAAAATAAATGTGATTTGCTTTATAAAACACTAATTTATTTATTAATAATTGATTTTAACCATTTAAATCGTAATTCACTGCTATTAATTGCCAATTTTATTACTTGATTTTCCGAAAAAATATTAATTATAGAAAGATTGCGTTTGAAATTCGGGACAAAACGTGCACTTTTCGATTAAATTTTAATAAAAACCGCAATGTTTATGTAATTGTTTGAAAAATAGGCTTATTATAGTGTATTTTACGGTTATTTTGTTCTTAAAATATTACTTAAACCCAACGTTTTAATCCAGGCGCTTTTCGCATTTTTGCGACCAAATACAACTATCTGTTATGTCGCATTCTGCAAAGCCTGTCCATCCCGAACTAACAAATTCCCTTTTATGGGTAATGACCATTGCGACCGGCCTTATAGTGGCGAATCTTTATTATAATCAGCCTTTGCTGGTGCTGATGGCAAAGTCGTACCACGTTAGCATATCAAAAATAGAAGAGGTTGCAACGGTAACCCAACTGGGATATGCAGCTGGCATGTTATTCCTGGCGCCGCTGGCGGATATGATCAGGCGTAAACGTTTGATCATGCTTTGCCTGTCGCTGGCTATAGTCGCTTTGTTGGGTGCGGCGATAGCACCAAATGTTAATATGCTTATACTTGCAAGTTTCCTGGTGGGCGTATTTTCATTGGTTCCGCAGTTACTGGTGCCGATGACCGCTCACCTTGCCAAACCCGCCGAACGTGGCAGGAAGATAGGTTTTGTAATGAGCGGTTTGCTGATCGGCATCCTGTTGTCGCGGACCCTTAGCGGAATAGTAGGGAAATATTTCGGGTGGGAGGCCATGTTCTATATTGCAGCCGGCGTAATGGTGGTTATCTGGATAATGCTGTTTTTTATGCTGCCCGAGGTTGAGCCCGAATACAAGGGGAAATATGGGGCTTTAATGAGTTCGCTGATCACGCTGATCAGGGAAGAACCCGCGCTCCGTATCGCTGCACTACGGGGTGCATTGTGCTTTGCCTGCTTCATGGCTTTCTGGACTTCGTTAGCCGCATTGATGCACGATAATTTCGGCAAAGGCAGCGACATAACAGGTTTGTTCGGGCTTTTTGGCGCTGCCGGCGCCCTTGCAGCCGGGGTTATGGGCAGGCTGAGCGATAGAATGGACGCCTATAAGTTATCCACTGTTACATTATTTCTTATTATTGTTTCTTTCGTCATCTTTATTTTTTCAGGTTATAGTTTCGTCGGCCTCATCATCGGTGTCATCGTGCTTGATATGGGTGTGCAGGCCACTCATATTTCTAACCAGTCACTTATTTTTTCTCTGAAGCCCGAGGCCCGTAATCGTATTAACACCGTTTATATGGTAACTTATTTTATTGGCGGCAGCCTGGGCACTTACATTACTAGCTTTGCCTGGGACGCGTATAAATGGACAGGGGTTTGTGTTGTCGGGATATTGTTGTCAACCATTGCTATCGTTTTTCACCTGCTTAACCAGAAAACTATACACCAGATAAGACAACGTGTATAGTTAATTATCTACTATCCAAAACCACCAGGTCAACTTTTTAAAGTTTTGCAATACGATACCATTTTTTAAAACGGTATAAAAATTAATCTTTCATTTTCGTTATCAATCAATTGCAAAAATTCGCATCCTAAAGTAAACCCGCCTGATAGCCGTATCACATTTTCTGGCACTCAATTGGAAGTATACCATCCAGGTTTATCGATATGATGATCGGAAAAAAGAAAAATACCGAAACCGGTGAGCAGGAGTGGGAAAACCCGCAAAATCCTGAGGCAACTTCAGATGGTCGCGATAAAGAACAGATCCTAAGACAGTACGAGGAAGCGAAACGGCGGAAAGATAATTTGACGGAAAAAGATCATATAGATAAACCTAAACAGAACTGATTACGTATATAGGTAAAAACTGTAACAACCTAAAAACGACAATTTTATGAAAAGCCATACAAAATCTTCGACTAACAAACTGGTAGACCGCTTTGATAATGAGCTTAGAGCATTATTGCTGACTGATTTGAACAGCATGAGGGGAGTAAAGGAAAAGTTTATCCATAGCAATCCACGGGCGCGTGGGCAAGTTCGCTTGTCTGTAGCCTGATCACTATATATCTACATATTAAATTCTTTTGAAAAACTATGAGGGGTAAGGCCGCGTATAACGCGGCTTTATTTTTTTGAGGCGTATTTGATGATCAACGCTGCCGTTCGTTCCGACGCACCGGGTGTACCCATTTTTTTGTGCAGGTTCTTGTAGTCAGCCAGTATTTGCAGCCTCCCCGGCCCACCTTCAACTATCAAAGCCAATTCTGAATTTATGTGCTGCGGGTTGCAGTCCTGCTGTATCAATTCCTTTACGACTAATTTGTCCATGATTAGGTTAACCAGCGAAATGAATTTTATTTTAACCAGCATGCGTGCTATGGCAATAGATACCGGCGCCCCTTTATAAACCACCACCTGCGGTATATCAAACAGCGCGGTTTCGAGGGTGGCCGTTCCTGACGCTACGATGGCGGCGTGGGCATTGGTCAGCAGGTCGTAAGTCGCGTCGAATACAAGCCTAAGCTGCGTGTCTTTTAAATATCGGTCGTAATAATCGGTATTGAACGATGGCGCGCCGGCTATCACAAATTCATAGTCCGGCCATTTTTCGGCAACGGCAACCATATCGGGTAGTAAGCGGTTTATCTCCTGCCTCCGGCTGCCGGGAAGCAGCGCTATTATCTTTTTACCGGTAAGGTTATGCGTTTTTCGAAATGCACTATCGGGCTTAAACTCAGCTATAGCATCCAACAACGGGTTCCCTACGTAATCAACCTCCATTCCCCAACCCTTGTAAAAATCAACCTCGAAAGGCAGGATGCAAAACAAGTGATCGACAATGCGTTTGATCTTCAATACCCGTTTCTGGTTCCAGGCCCAAACCTTGGGGGATATATAATAACATACCAGGATATCTTTCGATTTGGCAAACTCAGCGATACGAAGATTAAACCCTGGGAAATCAATCAGCACCAAAACATCCGGCTGCCAGCTATCGATATCATGTTTACAGGCCGCGAGGTTTTTGGATATGGCACGCAGGTTCATAACGACCTCGATAAAGCCCATAAAGGCCATCTCGGCATAATGTTTTACTAATTCGCCACCCTCGGCCAGCATTTTATCACCCCCGTAAAAACGAAATTCGGCCTTAGGGTCTTTTTCCTTTAAAGCTTTCATCAGGTTGGCGCCGTGCAGGTCACCAGATGCTTCGCCGGCTACGAGATAGTATTTCATAGCGGTCAGGTATTGAACTTCCAGTTATTCAGCAATGGGATGGCGTGGTGAGCAGTCATATCAAACTGCACCGGAACCACCGAGGCATAATGGTTTTCCAATGCCCAAACATCGGTGTCTTCACCCTTATCATTCACCTGGAATACCCCGGTGAGCCAGTAATAGGGCCGTTTGTAGGGGTCGTGGCGTTCATCAAATTCCTCCGCCCATTTGGCATTGGCCTGGCGGCATATTTTGATGCCTTTGATGTGATGCGTATTCGGAAAGTTAACGTTAAGCAATGTAGCTGACGGCAAGCCGTTTTGTAAAACCTGCTCCGCGATTTCTTTTACGAATTTGATACAATGGCTGAAATCGGCCTGCAGGGTATAATCATCCAAAGAGAAACCAATGGATGGAATGCTCTCGATTGCACCCTCAACCGCCGCCGACATGGTGCCGGAGTAAAGTATATTGATCGAATTGTTCAATCCATGATTGATGCCGGAAACACACAGGTCGGGCTTTTTACCTTTGAATATTTTAGTTACGGCCAGCTTTACACAATCTACCGGAGTGCCCGAGCAGCTATAGCTTTCGATGTCGTCGTACAATTCCATTTTGTCCAGCCGAAGCGGGCTGCCAATGGTGATGGCATGCCCCATACCCGATTGCGGGCTATCAGGAGCCACCACCACCACTTTGCCTAATTCCTTCATAGCGTGCATAAGCGCTTTGATGCCGGGAGCGGTAATGCCGTCGTCGTTTACAACCAATATGGTGGGGTGGGAGGTGCTCATGCGGCAAAAATAGCTATAATAGCTTTATGCTCCCACGGTTTAGGTAATAAAGAAATCTAAATGATTTTATTTACACCTGGTATCGCTACGATT
This sequence comes from Mucilaginibacter ginsenosidivorans, assembly GCF_007971025.1. NCBI lineage: Bacteria > Pseudomonadati > Bacteroidota > Sphingobacteriia > Sphingobacteriales > Sphingobacteriaceae > Mucilaginibacter > Mucilaginibacter ginsenosidivorans. The sequence goes on from NZ_CP042436.1 coordinate 2,180,648, forward strand.
ATCCTTCCCAATAAAAAACTACCTGTTACCGCTAACGGTGCCACAAACAAGAGCTTCAGGGCCGGTTCGACATTAATGTTGCGAAATGCAATGGTTAACGAAATGACAACGAGCGGATGGAATATGTAAACCGCAAAAGTACTGCGCGATAGTTTGCCCCAGTTTGCGGAAGCGCCGTTTAATGATCTTTTGCCGTAGGCTATTAGGGCCGTTATGATGGCCAGCCCGGTTAGCTGTTCCCACAAGGCGTACATTAAAGCGGGCCAGTGAAGGCCCCCGCTAAAATAGCTTGAAGGAAACTTTATAGTCTCCAACAGCATATAAAATAACGGGAAGACGATAACGACCAGCAACATAGCAATCCAGACACCTTTCCTGCCTTGCTTGTTAGTGATGCCCGCCAGCCAATTGTATTTAGACGCCCATGTCCCGGCAATAAATAACATAATATATTGCGTAAAATGCCCCAACTGGAAACCGACAGGTTTCAATATCCATCCAATCGGAAAAATGAGGCGCACCAGGAAGCTGATAGCACCCAGCCCGGCTGCGAAGAGTATGATCTTCCCAAATGAAAGACCGGTTGGCGGTTTAGGGCCCGACGCTGGAACGACCGACCGCCAGGCTACATACAATAAGGTGAACAACAGTAATGCCGCGGCGAACCAGAGTACGCCGAAGTCGATCCAGTCATCGTAACCGCGCAGGTACTGTATGAAAGTGATATGATGACCATAGCCGAAGTAATAGACCAAATAATTCATTGCAGGGCCGAGAATGAATGAATAAAATATCAGCGGAACCCCTAACCTTATTACCCTGTCTTTAATGAATTTTGCAGGACCTTTTTTATTATATGAAGATGGAACAAACAGAGCCGACAGGAAAAAGAAAAACCCCATGAAGAAAGACTGATTAACAGCGACAAATAGGGTCATCGGTATTTTGATGATCTCATTGGTTGTCTTCTGAAAATAATACCAGCCACCGGGAGCACCGTAAGTAATAAAGGTATGGTGAAGAATAACCAGCACAGTTAATATCACTTTCAGGTGATCGATATAGACTATCTTATTCCCTGGCTTTCCGGTTGTTGCTGATGGGGCTATCGATGACATAAGGGCTGTTGAATAATGCTAATCAAACAGACACCAATATAGCTATAAAGTTGCACGCGCAAAAAAAGCCCCCGGGGATTTCCGGGGGCTCTGTGTGCTATAAGCTATTGATCCATTTGACCAATTCGTCTCGACCTTTGCCGGTCTTTTTCTGGAGTTTGCCCAGTAATTCGTCGTCTTTTCCTTCTTCGCGTACTAAGTCGTCATCAGTCAGGTCGCCGTAGGCTTGTTTGATCTTGCCCTTCGTCTCGTTCCAGGCGCCTTTTAATTGTAATTTATCCATGATGTTATTTGTTAGATGTATTTAGAGAACACCTGCAATATCATTTGGTTTTTTAGAATCAAGATTCAAGAGCCAAGAATCAAGATGATTAATTGCGAATGATTGAAGATAATTACATATTTTAGAACAAAACTTATGAACCTTAGGCCATTTCTCACTTTGAGTGTTCTATTGCCGTTTTGCGTGCTCATCGTCAGTTGTAATTATACGACATCGGTTAACGATATAAAATTTGACAAATCAAAATGGGATTCCGTAGGCGATTTGCGATCATACCCATATCGACAACAAATGTTGATCGATTTGATTAAGCATCATCAAATTAAAGGTCTGGCTTATAAACAGGTAATCGACTCATTAGGTGAGCCAGAAAATTATCAAGACAAGGGTGACAGTATAATTTACGACATTGTTGTCGATTACGGATATCTTGACCCCAAATCCGGGACTTACCTCGCAATAGGTTTTAATAAGGATTCTATTGCAACTGGCTACAAGGTGATGAAATGGAAGAATCGACACGCAAACGAATGATTCCCTTCAACAGTCGAAACAATATTGTATAAAGAACCAGGACATAAGATGCCAATATCTTGATTCCTGGCTCTTGATTCTTGACTCTCAAAGCGCTCCCGCCTTGATTTCCTCGACAATTGCAGGGTCGAGCAGTGTAGAGGTATCGCCTAAATTAGAGGTGTCGCCTTCCGCAATTTTGCGGAGGATACGACGCATGATCTTACCCGAGCGTGTTTTTGGCAAACCCGATACGAACTGGATCTTATCCGGTTTGGCTATGGCGCCGATGATGCGTGTAACCGTTACCAGGATATCCTTACGTGTAAGATCCTCGTCGCCGTGCTTGTTGGGGCTAACTACGAAGGCGTAAACGCCCTGCCCTTTAATGTCGTGAGGGTAGCCGACCACCGCCGACTCAACCACGCTGGCGTGCATGTTGATTGCATTTTCCACTTCGGCAGTACCTATACGGTGACCGGATACGTTCAGCACGTCATCCACACGCCCGGTGATGCGATAGTAACCATCCTCGTCGCGCAGGCATCCGTCGCCTGTAAAGTATTTGCCTTTGTAAGCTGAGAAGTAGGTTTGGCGGCAGCGCTCATGGTCGCCATAAGTGGTGCGCAGCATACCGGGCCATGGGAATTTGATACACAAAAATCCGCTTACGCCATTGCCTTCCACCTCGTTGCCATGTTCATCCACGAGCACGGGCTGAACTCCAGGAAGCGGCAGCGTAGCGAAAGTAGGCTTGGTTTTAGTAACCCCTGCGATGGGCGATATCATGATACCGCCGGTTTCAGTTTGCCACCAGGTATCCACTATAGGGCAGTTTTTGTGGCCCACATTCTCATCGAACCAATGCCAGGCTTCCTCGTTTATTGGTTCGCCTACGGAACCAAGTTTTTTAAGTGAGCTCAGGTCCTTATCCTTTAACACATCGGTGCCAAAGCTCATGAGCGAGCGGATGGCGGTAGGAGCGGTGTATAGTATGTTTACTTTGTATTCTTCCACAATTTCCCAAAACCGGCCCGGGTTTGGCCAGGTAGGTATCCCTTCGAACATAAATGTAGTGGCGCCCTGCGAAAGTGGTCCGTATACGATATAGGAGTGACCGGTTATCCAGCCTATATCGGCGGTACAGAAATATACCTCTCCGGGATTATACTGGAACACATTGGCAAAAGTATATCCCGCGTAAACCATATAACCGCCGCAGGTATGCACCACGCCTTTGGGTTTGCCCGTGGAGCCGGAAGTGTACAGGATGAACAGCATATCCTCGGCGTCCATTTCTTCGGCGGGGCAGGTAGTATTGCCCTGGGTTTCCACTTTTTTAATCTCATCCTCCCACCACAGGTCGCGGCCCTTGAGCATGGAGATGGGCGTGCGACTACGGGTTAAAACAATTACTTTTTTTACTGACGGGCATTGAACCAGTGCGTCGTCGATAACGTTTTTCAGCGGTATCTCTTTTGTGCCGCGGAAACCGCCGTCGGCCGTGATCACGATATTGCATTGCGCATCCTGGATACGGTCGGCAATGGACTGTGCCGAAAAGCCGCCGAACACTACCGAATGTACAGCGCCTATACGGGCGCAGGCCAAAACGGCAATGGCCAGTTCGGGCACCATGGGCATATATATACAAATACGGTCGCCTTTTTTGGCGCCGTTATTTTTCAGTACGTTAGCAAACTGGCAAACTTTTTCGTGCAGTTGCTTATAGGTAAGTATGCGATGGTCCTCGCTCGGATCGTTCGGCTCCCAGATGATGGCCGGTTTATCGCCCAGTTTGTCCAGGTGACGGTCGAGGCAGTTCTCGGTGATATTCAGTTTGCCGCCGATGAACCATTTAACGTTCGGTTCGGTAAAATTCCATTCCAGCGTTTTTATCCAGGGCTTGCGCCATTGAAAATTGCCGGCAATATCGGCCCAGAATTCCTCGGGGCTGTCAACGCTTCTTTTGTAGGCTTTTTGGTACTCGTCGAACGAAGTAATTTTCATGATCGTGGTTATAATTGGTAAAATGTTAGGGTTACTTAATGCCTGATCGCCTCATTAAGCCCTGCAGAATATTGTCAAGTAAAATTGGTGGGTGAAAAATAGCAAAAATCTACTTAAAAGGTATATTAATTTATATCTTTAGGAATGCCTTTCTTATCATGTCGATCAAGAACCTAATATTTACAATAGCAGCATGTATTGCTCTACAATCATGCCATCAAGTCCCCAAAGCTGAAATTACTACAAGCTATGATGGCCATTTCGAGGTCTTGCACAGTAAGGTGAAGCAACTGCAGGAAACGTACCGTGAAAGCAAAGAAAACGGATTAGAAACGGATATTACTGATTTTGATATTCGTGGTAATCCAACCCAATCGAAAAAGACAGGCGGTTGCGGCTGTTCGGCCAAATACGAATACAGGTATGATAAAAACGGTAAAAAATTAGAATTGGCGATAAAAAATGATCAAAGGTTGTTCCCTTTTACCTATAAATACGATACCAGTGGTCGTATTGTGCAAGAAACCGTGGATACCAAAATGTTGAAATTAAATTCAGACAATGAGGTGATGCAGGACAAATTCTTTTATAAATATGATGCTTCAGGAAACCGGATACAAGAGGATTATTATTTTGAGCAAGAGCATAGGTACCGCATATTATATAGGTATAATGGTAATCACCTTTTGATAGGAGAGGAATATTTTTATGGCGATGATAAGAAGCCCACGACCCAAACAAGTTATCACTATACGGCTTTCGATGCAAAAGGCAACTGGTTAAGGAGGGTTGGCGATGTAAAGGATTTTGGCCCCCCACGCCAGGAAATACCCGAGCCCGTTGTAATCCGCAAAATTACTTATTATTAATGGCGGCAATTGTCTGAACACAGTTGAAGAAATTTATAAGATGGGCGAGATCAGGGCGTACAAATCGTGTTAATCTATTCAATCCGGTAAATCGTGTTCAAATTGCGTGAGGGATAGCAATGGATACCGGCCCGCGCTTAATGCCTGCAGGCGTATGAATGGATAGCCCGACCCTCTGGATAGTGGGGCACGCCCAAAACAGTCTGAATCAGAATTCACAGAATTTATAAACTTTCAGAATTCTGCTCATTCTTTAATTCCATAAATTCAGGTTCAGACAATGATCTCATGCATAACTACGAGGTTGCCACGTCGCCCCGACGCACAAATCCCGGCTGCTCCTCGCAATGACATGGTTTATTAAGGGGTTAAAAAATCAACGAAATTAGGTAATCAAACAAATCAGCGGTTCAGACAAAATATTTTTTAAAATCGTTGTTGCCTTTTTGACTTAAAATCCTGATATTTGCAAACTCTTTTAAGAAGAGGGATTATATTAATCATATTTGTCATGTCAAGAGTTTGTGATTTAACAGGAAAAGGCTCACTGGTTGGTAATAACGTTTCTAACTCAAATGTTAAAACCAAGCGCAGGTTTCACCCTAATTTAAAGCTGAAGAAGTTTTATATTCCTGAAGAAGATAAGTGGATCACTTTGAAAGTATCTACTTCGGCTGTTAAAACCATCAGCAAGAATGGTATTACCGCCTGCATCAATAAATACGTTAAAAAAGGATACATTTAGTAGGTTGATCCAATTGATGGATTGATTCAGTTCAATCAATAATTCAATAAGTCGATCATTCAATAATTAAAGAAATGGCAAAGAAAGGCAACAGGGTTCAGGTAATTTTAGAGTGCACCGAGCATAAAGAAAGCGGTCTGCCGGGCATGTCTCGTTATATCACTACCAAGAACAAGAAAAATACAACCGAAAGGCTGGAGCTGAAGAAATTCAACCCGGTATTAAGGAAGGTGACCGTACACAAGGAAATTAAGTAATAAGTTGATTGAGTTGAATGGTTGATTGAGTTAGTCAAATCAATAATTCAATAATTCAATAAGTCAATAATTAAAAAGACATGGCAAAGAAAGTAGTTGCAACGCTGAAGACAGGCAAAGGCAAAGAGTACTCAAAAGTGATCACCATGGCTAAATCGCCAAAAACAGGTGCTTACTCATTCAAAGAAGTAATTGTACATAACGATCACGTTAAAGACGCGATCGCAGAAGGAACCAAAGGATAATCCTTTGAACCGGAACATAGGAAAGCCGTCTTGTATTAACGAGGTGGCTTTTTTTGTTAGGCCTCACCCCGGCGCTCTCCATAGGAGAGGGGGTTGCAGAGGCAGTTCGATATAACCAATTAAAAAGTCCTCTACTTTGAAGAGGATTTAGGTGAGGCCAAAAAAATGGGATTATTCGATTTTTTTAAGAAAAAGGAAGCTACGCCGCAGGAGCAGCAGGCATTGGATACCGGCCTGGAAAAAACCAAGGATAGCTTTTTCTCCAAGATCACTAAGGTTGTTGCTGGTAAATCGACCGTTGATGACGATGTGCTCGACGACCTGGAAGAAGTGCTGGTAACTTCGGATGTGGGCGTAAGTACCACCCTCAAGATCATCAAGCGTATACAGGACCGCGTGGCACGCGACAAGTATGTCAATACTACGGAACTAAACTCGCTGCTGCGCGATGAGATTCAGCATTTATTAGCCGAAAACAACAGCAATGATTTTACTACGTTCGAATACGGCAGTCAAAAGCCCTATGTAATTATGGTGGTGGGCGTAAATGGAGTGGGCAAAACCACCACCATTGGCAAGCTGGCACACAAATTGAAACAGGCCGGCAATAAAGTGGTGATAGGTGCGGCGGATACTTTTCGCGCAGCGGCGGTAGACCAGATACAGCTTTGGGGCGAAAGGGTAGGCGTAAAGGTTGTGGCCCAGGCAATGGGTTCCGACCCGGCATCAGTGGCTTATGATACGCTGCGCTCTGCAGTTGCCAATGGCGACGATGTGGCCATTATTGATACCGCGGGCCGTTTGCATAATAAAGTTGGCCTGATGAACGAGCTGACCAAGATCAAAAACGTGATGGAAAAGGTTGTTCCGGGTGCGCCGCACGAGATATTGCTGGTGCTGGATGCCTCGACCGGCCAAAACGCCATTGAACAATGCAAGCAATTTACCGAAGCCACGGCTGTTAACGCATTGGCTTTGACCAAGCTGGACGGCACAGCCAAGGGCGGTGTAGTGATAGGTATATCCGATCAGTTCCGTATTCCGGTAAAATACATAGGCGTAGGCGAAGGGATGGACCATTTGCAGCTTTTTGACAGGAAGGCATTTGTCGATTCGCTATTTAAATCCTGATTTCACCGATTGATTTTTGATTCCACCGATTTAGTATGGCAAACTTCGAACATGATGCTTTGACTGAGAAAATCATCGGTTGTTGCTTTAATGTTCATAGCTCATTAGGTCCGGGCTTCAATGAAAAGATATATTCTAATGCATTGCAGCGTCAATTAATTAATGAGCATTTAAGTTTTGTGGCTGAAAAGGAATTTAACGTATTATTTGATGGTGAGCTGGTAGGAAAATTCAGATGCGATCTTTTTATTGAAAGTGAAATAATTGTCGAGCTTAAATCGGTGACGGGATATATACCAAAGCTTTTCCAAAGTCAATTATTATCCTATTTGAAAGCTAGCAAAATTAAAACAGGCTTATTGATTAATTTTGGAAATTCAAGTTGCGAAGTGAAAAGGCTATCGGTGTAATCAAGTAAAGATTGGTGTAGTAAATAGATGAAGACAAATAATAAGAAATCGGTGGAATCACCGCAACGAATAAACGTAGTCACTCTTGGTTGCTCAAAAAACATCTATGACTCTGAAGTATTGATGGGTCAGCTGAAAGGTAACCGGTTCGATGTGGTGCATGAAGCTGAAGCGGGTAAGAATGATATCGTTGTCATCAATACCTGCGGATTTATCGACAATGCAAAACAGGAATCTATAGATACTATCCTGCAATACAGCGAGCTGAAGGAGCAAGGGAAGATAGGCAAGGTGATCGTTACCGGTTGCCTTTCCGAGCGTTACAAGCCTGAACTGGAAGCCGAGATCACCAATGTCGATTCGTGGTTTGGTACCAATGACCTTCAGAACCTGCTGCATTCGGTAGGGGCAAATTATAAACACGAACTGATAGGCGAACGCCTGCTGACCACTCCAACGCATTTTGCCTACTTTAAGATTGCCGAGGGCTGTAACCGGCCATGCTCGTTTTGCGCCATACCGCTGATGCGGGGCAAGCACGTAAGCAAGCCGATGGATGAACTGGTTAATGAAGCGAAAAATCTTGCCAAAAACGGCACCAAAGAACTCATTTTAATCGCCCAAGACCTCACCTATTATGGGCTGGATATTTATGGCAAGCGCAACCTGGATGAACTATTGCGGCGATTATCCGATGTAGATGGCATTGAATGGATACGCCTGCAATATGCTTATCCTTCCGGTTTCCCGATGGAGATACTGGACGCTATGAACGAGCGCGACAATATTTGTAAATACCTGGATATGCCGCTACAGCACATAACCGATAATATGCTAAAGTCGATGCGCCGCGGAATAACCAAACAAAAAACCATCGACCTGGTGGACCAGATAAGGGATAAGGTGCCGGGCATTGCCATGCGAACTACGCTCATAACCGGTTACCCCGGCGAAACGGAACAGGATTTTGAGGAAATGCAGCAATGGGTGGCCGAAACGCGTTTCGACCGGTTAGGATGCTTTACCTACTCGCACGAGGAAAAGACCAGCGCATACAACCTTATTGATGATGTGCCCGATGAAGTAAAACAGGAAAGAGCGGATATTATTATGGAAATTCAGCAGGGAATTTCTTTCGAAAAGAACCAGGAAAAGGTCGGTAAAACCTATAAAGTGCTTATTGATAAAAAGGATGGCGGCTATTTTGTTGGTCGCACCGAATACGACTCTCCCGAAGTTGATAACGAAGTTTTAATAGCCGCAGACAAGCATTACGCCACCGCAGGCAGTTTTGTCAACGTGAAGATAGACAGCGCCGAGGACTTCGATCTTTATGGACAAATTGTAAAATAAGTTTCCGCCTCTTTGTTTTAGGATTATAAAATCTAATTTCGGGATAATTAATAATGTTGATCGAAGTTTGGTTGGGCCAAAATAGTAGATCTTAAATCTTGAATCCCAAAATGCAGCCTTCCTGTATAGACTATAAAGACACCGGGTTTTTCTCGCAAACGGTTATTGATTATTTGGAAGACAAGCCTGAACTAAGACCCTTTTATAGTTACCGGCCCGATATGGAAGGCTTTCGGCAGATACTGAAGGATGAAAAGGTATCAGCCGACCGCGAGCTGCTTGTTGAAGTGCTTTTAAAGCAATACGGGAATGTCTCCGATACAGGTAAGTTCCCCCTTCAGGGGGTTAGGGGGCAGATAGCTCTTCTTAAAGAATCAAATACCTACACCATAACTACAGGTCATCAGTTAAACATCTTTGCCGGGCCGCTTTACTTTATCTACAAGATAGTTACAGCGATAAAGCTTGCGCGACAATTGAAGGAAACTTTCCCGGATAAAACCTTTGTGCCGGTTTACTGGATGGCTTCAGAAGATCATGATTTTGCCGAGATCAATTATACCAATATCGGCGGCAAAAAAGTGCATTGGTGGTACGAGGCAACCGGCGCAACGGGTCGCATTAATCCCGATACCATGCGCCAGGCACTGAATCAATATAAAGGAGTTTTAGGTTTGGAGCATCATGCGGCTGAACTGGCTGAAATAGTGGAGAAAGCCTATTCAGGTTTTGATAAACTGGCCGACGCTACCCGTTATTTGGTGAATGCGCTTTTCGGACAGTACGGTTTGGTTATTATCGATGCGGACGATCATCGCCTGAAACAGCAATTCGCCCATATCATCGAAGAGGACATTATCGGGGAGAACAGCTTTAAAAATATATCAGCTACCAATGAGCAGTTGGTGAAACTTGGCGTGCATATACAGGTAAATCCCCGCGAGATCAACTTTTTTTACCTGGCGGACGGGCTGCGCGAACGGATAGTTTTTGAAGACGGACTTTATAAGGTATTAAATACCGAGATCGGTTTTTCGAAAGCAGAATTAATACAGGAGATTAAAAATTACCCGGAACGGTTCAGCCCGAATGTGGTGATGCGCCCTCTTTACCAGGAATACATTTTACCTAACATCGCCTATATTGGGGGCGGGGCGGAGATTGTTTACTGGCTCGAACTTAAATCGAACTTTGATCATTATAAGGTCGATTTGCCTGCGCTTGTCCTGCGTAACTCCGGGTTAATTATATCAAAGCGCACTTCGGCTAAAATAAAGTGCATGGAACTGGACCCCTGCGAGCTATTCAAAAGCACCGACGCGATAAAGAACGACTGGGTCAAAAACCATAGCGAACATCAACTCTCCCTGCAGGGCGAATTGAAAAGCTTTCAGCAGCTTTTTGAAAAGATAAAGCAGGTATCATCCAAAGTCGATAAAACCTTAGTGCCGGCTACTGCAGCCGTGGAAGCTCGACTGGAGCATGCGATCAATAATCTTGAAAAGAAGCTGATCAGGGCCGAAAAGAATAACTATCAAACCCGGCTGGAGCAAATAGACCACGTGCGGGCGGAGCTTTTTCCGAAAGATAGTTTGCAGGAGCGTACCGAAAATTTCGGCCTGTTCTATGTGAAATGGGGGCAGGAGTTTATTGACGAACTTATCAAACACTTTGAGCCGTTGGATTTTAAGTTTACAGTGCTGACGGAGGAATGAATTTAACTTTAAATTTATTTTCTTTCAGTATATTGCAGACAAAACAATCCTGAACCATGAAATGTCATTTTAAATCTTATTTGCTGATCTTATCAGTATTAATCATCTTAATTTCTTCCTGCTCAAAAAAAGAAGCAACTCCTCCTCCCAATAACAAACCGGCACTTACAATTACAGCATTAAGCGTTACCTCTGGTCCGTTTAATACGAGTGTGGTTATTACCGGTACTGCTTTCAATACTAATATAGCTGATGATAAAGTCTTTTTTAATGGTAAAGCAGCAACAATAACCACAGCAACGGCAACTCAATTAACGGCAATTGTACCTGTAGGCGCAGGAACGGGCAATGTTACAGTGTCAGTAAATAATGGTGCGGCAGTTTCCGGACCGGTGTTTACTTATCAATTGTCAGCTGTTGTCAGCACACTCGCAGGGAGTACAGCTACAGGTTCAGCTGATGGAAAAGGTGCGGTGGCCAGCTTTAGCATAGCCTATGGGATCACTTCTGATGCGAGCGGTAATTTGTATGTTGCAGGCAAAAATGATTTTTTGGTCAGAAAGATCACTCCTGACGGTACAGTTTCTACTCTTGCTGGTAATGGTACTGTCGGTAAAGCTGATGGTAAAGGCACGGATGCAAGCTTCTCAGAGCCACTTTATATTACGTTTGGTCCCGATGGAAATTTATATTTAACTGATTTTATTTTCGGTTCAGTCCGCAAAATAACGCTTGCCGGCGATGTAACCACCATGCAGATTATCACAAATAATACAGGGATCACCAATCCATTTTCGACTCCTGGAGGTGTCGTGGCTTCCGATGGAAATTTATATATAGCCAATTATGGATTCAGTTATATAACAAAACTAAATAATAATGGCTTGGCGACAATTTTCACGGGTACAGATCAACATGATATAGTAGATGGAGGCCATGGAATCGCACAGCTATCCAGCCCGCAGGGTATGAAGATCGATCAAAATGGAACGATTTATTTCGTTGATGCGAATGCAATCCGGAAAGTTGATAAGGATGCCTTGGTTACAACGCTCGCAGGTAACAAAGCAGGGGGCGATACGGATGGAACAGGGTTGGCAGCAAGGTTTAATGGTCCAAGAGACCTGGCTATTGACAAAGACGGGAATATATATATAACCGATACCGGTAATCGACTTATTCGTAAACTCGGTATAGATGGTATAGTGAGCACTGTGGCCGGAAATGCTGCCCTGCTGTCATCGCAGGATGGTGTAGGTACAAGTGCAGGGTTCCAATCGCCTACAGGAATATGTATTGATAGTAATGGCGTTATATATGTTACCGATCATAATGAAGTGCGAAAGATTATTTTTGAATAAAGCTTGTTGATAGTGAATTTCCAATCCACCATTCTAACCATCCCCGGGATCGGCGGCTCAGGTCCCACGCACTGGCAAACCCTTTGGGAAAAAGAATATGGTTTTACCTGCGTGCAACAACGGGAATGGGATACACCTGATAGTGATGAGTGGGTGGAAACAATAAACAATTATATTCAAAAACTTGACCCCGCGAACCTTATTGTTGTCGCCCACAGCGCAGCTTGCGTTGCTTTTATACACTGGGTAAAAAAATATAATGTCGTTATAAAAGGCGCTTTACTGGTTGCGCCAGCCGACGCTGACGCTCCGACTTTCCCGCCAGGAACATCCGGATTTGCGCCGGTTCCATTAAATAAATTGCCGTTCCCATCGATAGTGGTGACAAGTTCCAACGATCACTTCGTTACTTTGGAACGGGCCAGACAATTTGCGGATGTGTGGGGTAGTCAATTTGTCAATATTGGTGAGGCTGGGCACATCAATGTAGCGTCGGAATATGGGGAGTGGCAGCAGGGGTTGGAGATACTGAATGATTTGGATTGTATTTAATTGGAATTTTTGTTATTTTAGGAATTGAAAATCCTAAACCATGAAAAGGTTCGTTATCTCTCAAAACACAATATTGTTAGCCCTTTTTTTTGTCATTTCAGCTTGCTCCCAAAAAAGCTCTAATCCACAACCACAAAAAGCTTCCAACCTTGCAATTACATCTATTAATGTGACGACAGGGCCTTACAATACCCAGGTTATAATAAATGGAACAGGTTTTGACGCAACAAAAGCAAATGACAACGTTTTTTTCAATGGCAAAGCCGCAACTATTACGGCAGCAACTATTACCCGGTTGACAGCAACTGTACCAGTTGGTGCAGGTACCGGCGTGGTAACAGTATCGGTAAATAATGGGACACCAGTTGCGGGCCCGGTATTTACTTATCAAGTCACTGCAACGGTGACAACATTTGCAGGAAGCGGACTAACAGGTTTCACAGACAGTCAGGGCACGGGAGCGTCATTTAGCGGGTTGTGGGGTATTGCGATAGACCCGTCAGGAAATTTATTTGTCACAGATGTTTCTTTAGTGCGCAAGATCATGCCAGACGCAACTGTACGCTTTTTTGCAGGCAATGTTTCAGGGGGTTACCAGGACGGAAAGGGCTCACTGGCATCTTTCCAGGAACCATGGGGTATCACTTGCGATGCAACAGGGAATTTATATGTTGCAGATATGTTAAAGATCAGGAAGGTAACACCTGATGGAACGGTTTCAACAATCCAGTCAAGTTCGGCATTTTTTGCTGATTATAAAGGAGTTGTTTTGGATGCCGCTGGAAATTTATTTGCGTTAGACGCTGGAAATAGACTCATATTAAAAATATCGACCGACGGCGCCACCGGTACTTTAGCAAGCGATTTTGCTTATCCACGTGCAATTTGTATAGATAAGGCAGGGGATTTATTTGTGGCTGACGAAGGCGCAAACAAAGTAATAATGGTTACCTCTAGCGGAACGGTGACAACTTTAGCCGGGAGCGGGGCAAAGGGTGCCAACGACGGACCTGCTATGTCCGCTTCTTTTAAAGATATTACAGGTATCGCTGTCGATGCTGCCGGGAATGTTTATGTCAGCGATTCGGGTAATTACACCATTAGAATGATAACACCGGACGGAACAGTAAGCACAATTGCAGGGAACGGCATTCAAGGTTTTAAAGATGGCCAGGGGCTTAGTTCGCAATTATTTAGCCCACAAAACCTATCTATCGACAATTCGGGTAACATCTATGTGGCCGATGACTTGAAAGTGCGTAAAATTACGCTTCAATAATTACTTCACCATCCCGTGCTTTCGCAATAGCCTAATAACCGCATCATGAGGAAGGGCATACGAAGTATTCCCGTTAATGCCCTCCATGGTCTCTGCCGCAACCATGGCGTTGATGATAGCCTCTTCGACTGACTGCACCGTAGCTTCAAACAGGGGATTGATCTGGTCGTTCGATATCATTTCGACCTGCGTTGATCTCTCGCGGCTGAAAGCGTCGGGGTTTGCTGTAGAGAAAGCTGTAAAAATATCACCTGAACTGTTTTCTCCGCGGCCGCCAACAATGCCGATGCCAAGGGGTACCCTTGCAGCGATCCTTTTCAACTGGTGTGGCAATAGGGGGGCATCTGTTGCCACAACAACAATAATGGAACCCTGTCCTTCAGGTTTTTTGTATTCAGGGGGCGTTACTAATTTGTTGTTCAGCGTATCCTTTAATTCCAAACCAACCGGTACGCCGGCTATGGTCAGGTTCTTTTTCCGGCCGAAATTTGATTGCACCAGCACGCCCAGGGTATACTGCTTGCCGTTGATGGTAAAAACCCGCGAGGCGGTGCCCGTTCCTCCCTTAAAGCCCAGGCACATCATGCCAGTGCCGCCGCCCACGTTGCCTTCCTGCACAGGGCCGGGCTTGGCTGAGTCCAAAGCTTCATAAGCATTGGCTTCTTTCACATGGAAACCATAAATGTCATTCAAAAATCCATCATAGGTTTCGGCCACTACCGGGTAGGTGTACCAAAAATCCTCGCGATACCAGTTTTTATCCACAAACCATTTTAATACAGCATCGCGTACGGTGCCTACACTGTTGGTATTGGTGATCATGACCGGGCTTTCCAGAAACCCCGACTCCGTTATCCAGGTGGTGCCCGTCATTTCGCCGTTGCCGTTCAGTGAATACCAATTAGCAAATACAGGGTGATGGTTTACTTTACCATTTGGGAAAATAGCCGTTACACCCGTTCGTACCGGCCCCTTGCCAATATGGTCCTTACCAGAGCCGCTTATTATCGTGCTGAACCCAACTTCGACACCAGGCACGTCGGTAATAGCATTATATTTACCCGGTGTGCCGGTAAAAGGGATACCAATATCCCGTGCACGCGGTTTTTGAGCGAAGGCTGAAGTTGAGATCGAAATAAAAATGATCCAGGGGCAAATTGTTTTGAGACGGTGATGAAGCATAGGGTATGGCTTTATAGTTTAAATATAGCTATTTCCCTTTGCTACTGCTTCTGCTACTTTAATTATCTTTGCCGCAATGGTGGTATCGGAATCAGCCTTAAGAAACTTTACCGGGAATATTTTCCTGGCAATGGGATGCAGTACTGAACACGCCCGGTTGGCTGCCGATGTTTTGATCAGGTCTGACCTGCGTGGAATTGATTCGCACGGCGTAGCGCGGTTGACAGGTTATGTACGACTTTGGGAAAAGAAGCGCATCAACACCACGCCGGGTATTAAAATAGTTCACCAAACGCCTACTACCGCAACGGTCGATGGAGATGCAGGTCTTGGCCTTGTTGTCGCTCCTTTTGCTATGAGGCTTGCCATGGAAAAGGCCGAACAATATGGATCGGGGTGGGTTTCGGTGCGTAATTCCAACCATTTTGGTATTGCGGGATATCATGCTTTGATGGCGGTTGAAAAAGATATGATCGGCTTTGCCATGACCAATGCCAGCCCCTTGGTTTCGCCTACTTATTCCAGCGAGCGTTTATTGGGTACAAACCCCATTTGCTATGCTTTTCCTGCCGGGAAATACCCGCCGGTAGTTGTGGATATGGCTACATCGGCCGCAGCAAACGGGAAACTGGAAATTGCCCAGCGGTTGGGTAAGCAAGTGCCGGAAGGCTGGATACAGGGAAAGGATGGGAAATCAACTACCGATCCGCATGCTTTGAAATCCGGGGGAGCGTTGCTCCCGCTTGGAAGTGACCCCGAACATGGCAGCCATAAAGGCTTTGGCTTAAGCGCGACGGTCGATATTTTATCAGCGGTGCTATCAGGTGCCAATTACGGCCCATGGGTGCCGCCGTTCGTGGCATTTTTGGATCCGCCCGACGACCCCGTCGGCGCCGGGATCGGTCATTTCGTAGGCGCTATGCGTGTTGACGGCTTTCGCCCGGTTGATGAATTTAAAACACACCTGGATAACTGGATAGAACGGTTCAGATCATCGGCAACGATAAACCCGGATCAGAAAGTTATCATTCCCGGCGAACCGGAGACGGCGGCTGAAATATACAGAAAGGCAAACGGCATCCCTTTGGTGGATGCCATTGTTAATGATTTGAATGGGTTGGCAGAGAAGTTCGGATTAATATTAATCGATCACTAAAAAACCGATTCCGGAGTCTTCATTTGTAATAAAATTTCTAATCAGGTCCGCATTCAAAAGAAGTTTGTTGGCTATTTTTAAGTTTGAGGAATTGCCAAATCTCAGCCATATTATTTTTGGCGGCGTGCCTTTTAAAGTTGCAAGATCGATAAAGTCACTATCGAATGTTATAACTGTATAACTATTTACAAGGGCGTAGTCCCATATTGTTTGATCGGATGCGTCCGTGAGGCCCAGGCTCTTAACATGATCGATGGTTTCGTATAAACCCGACAGGAGTGCAACAACCCGAAATGATATATTTTGATCGAGAAGGATTTTCACGAAACCACTCTTAATTTGTGTTCCTTTTCGGCTGCGTAGGATAAGCAGGCTTTTATTTGGTTTTCATTTAATTCTGGGAAGTCTGAAATTATATCATTGATCGTCATACCTTCAGAAAGCCAGCTCAAAACATCATAAACAGAGATTCGGGTGCCGATGATTATTGGCCTCCCAAACCTCTTTTCAGGATTTATCTCAATATACTCTGAATAATTCATGTACTAATATAATTAATTTCAAAGTTTATTGCTAATCTGGGAATCAAATTCAATTCACTCCTCTGAATAGCCTGCTCCACCTTATCTTGTGCAGAAAGTCGGCTTTGTCGTCCCAACTCATCCATACAAACAGCGCCCGGCCCACGATATGGTCCTCGGGTACAAATCCCCAATAGCGGCTATCGGCCGAATCGTGGCGGTTATCGCCCATCATCCAGTAGTAGTTCATTTTGAAAGTATAGCTGTCGGTTTTCTGGCCGTTGATATAAATATCGCTTCCTTTTATCTCTAATTTATTATTCTCGTAAACCTCTATCGCCCGGGCATATAAAGGGAAAGTAACGCTGTCGAGCTTTACGGTCCAGCCTTTTTTGGGAATAATGATTGGGCCGTAGTTATCCTGGTTCCATTTGTAGTCGTGCAATTTACCAGGCAGGGCATGGAAAGCCGGGTAGTACGGATTTGAGGGGAACACCTGGTTATTCGGGTCCGGATCATCGCCTTTATGCGCTATGTTCGGATATATCGATTTGACATTGGAATAAGTTCTTACAATGTTTGCGGCGCTTCGCGGCATGGTCATATAGCCATTGCCGTAATCGGAAATTCCCAGGTCATCCTTCACCTGCGGATTAAGGTCGACTCCGGTTGTGTTAACGGTATAGTCGATCTGCTGCCCCGGGGCGTTAGGCGCAGCTTTGCTATTGACGTATACCTGGGCGTTCACCACGCTTAAAGTGTCGCCCGGCGTTCCCTGGCAGCGCTTGATATAGTTTTCCTGTTTATCAACCGGTCTGTACAACGGCGAATCGGCGTCCATTGGGTAGTTGAAAACCACCACATCGCCTTTTTTGATGTCGCTTAATCCCGGCAAGCGATAATAGGGTAATTTAATGCCGTCCCAATACGATTTAATATTGATAAGCGGCATCGTATTGTGTGCAAACGGGAACGATACAGGCGTTTCAGGCAAGCGGGGGCCGTAATTTACTTTACTGACAAAAAGGAAATCGCCTACCAGTAACGAGCGCTCCATTGACGGGGTAGGTATGGTATAAGCCTCGATAAAGAATGTCCGTATCAGAGTAGCGGCCACAACTGCGAATATGATGGCTTCCGTCCATTCGCGGGTGGTGGATTTTTTTAATGATTTCTGGTATTTCTCTTTGAATTCGGGACTTGTTGCAGGTCCAAGATATTTCGTTTCCTTGTCATTACCCCATTTGATCAGGTAAATAAAAGGGATCAATATGCCTGCGGCGTGATCGCGAAAACGAAATTTACCAAATGATTTCAGGAAATCCACCATAATACCCATCGCCACCAGGATACCCAAACCTGGGATCAGGTAAAGCACCAGCCACCAGCCGGGCCTGCCGCTAAGTTTGATCCTCATGTACATGCTGAAAACAGGAATAACGGCCTTCCAACCGGCTTCGCCCGCTTTTTCAAACAGTTTATAAAGCCCAACGTAGGGTAGTATGATAAATAGTGCAAGTAAAAGGATTAATTCAACAATATTCACTTCAGTATTTTTTAGTTAATCTGTATTTTATTTTCCAAAATCGAACATCTCTTCAACCGAAAAGAAGCCCTTTTTATTTTGCACCCATTCGGCGGCGAGCACGGCGCCTAAGGCAAATCCGTTGCGGTTGTGGGCGGTATGTTTGAACTCGATGGAATCGACCTCTGAATCATAGATCACAGTGTGAGTGCCCGGCACGCTGTCGATACGGAACGACTCGATCAATAACTGGTCGTTTTTGATGTTTTCATCATTGGTGTCATCACCTTCCGACGTAAGCACGTTCACCCATTCCTTTTTGGAATCAGTATTTTCGATGATGCCTTCGGCAATGGTGATAGCCGTTCCGCTGGGCGAATCGAGTTTTTGCATGTGGTGAATTTCTTCAACCTGCACATCATAATACGGGTAATTGTTCATCAACTTTGCCAGTACCTTGTTCACATGGAAAAAGATATTGACCCCCACGCTGAAATTTGATGCATAAAGCATGGTATGCCCGCTATCAAGACATTTTTTTTTAAGCTCGGGCAAATGTTCATACCAGCCCGTTGTGCCAACCACTATGGGCACGCCTGCTTCAAAACACTTTTGAATGTTATCCAGTACAGATCCGGGCGTGCTGAATTCGATCACGACGTCGGCCTTTTTTAGGTTTTCGATGGTGAGATCCTGCCGGTTGTAAAAATCAATTTTTAAAAAGATCTCATGCTTGCGGTCGGTAGCGATCTTTTCGATGATCTTCCCCATTTTTCCGTAGCCCAGTAATGCAATATTCATCAAACTATACTATTCTGTTATCAACCGACTAAGGTAGATATAAATTTTGCTTTGTTTGTTTCAGCCGGAGACAATTTTAAGATGCACCTTACCTAAGGGTAAAAGTAAGCGTTACCGATGGGTAATAACTTCCCAGACTGTTAAAAGCGTAAGATGGCTGGGTTAGCACACCCGGTCGTATTTTGAGTGAAAGGTTGTTATCCATAGTGAAACGCTGGATAAATTTGGCATCGATATAAGCATCGATCATTTGTATGCCCCAGGCGCCAAGGGTGCCAAGGATACAAAGGTCGCGATTACGCCGGTAGCCATCCTGCGCATTGATAATATCGGCATCGGAAACCTGCGTGTATTGAGGCAGGCGGCCTTCCTGTATGCCCTTCTCGCGAAGCTGGGCCTCTTTTAAGAAAATTTTGTAATAATGCTGGTTATAAACAATAGCATCGCCCAAAAGCCCTATGCCGGCATAAATAAATGGTACTTTCCACCAGCGGTGATTGTATAGCTGCCCCCAGCCGGGTATAATAGCCGAGCGGATGAGCGCCTTATGCGGACTATGTGTCGAATCGGGATGATAAACTTTGCCTTTGGTTATAGGCGGAACATATTTTCTTGTGCTATTGATAGAATCGCGCTTTGCGTTCAGGCTATCGGCCTTTGTTTTTGAAACAACGGTATCGGGTTTTTGGGCCTTTGCTACAAAAACCAGTGCGCTCATGCACCAAATAAGGAACAGAAATTTGTACATTCTTACCAATCCAGCATTTCGAGGATGCGGCTAAGATCATCTTCCGATAAGAAAGGGATCTCTATCGAACCTTTACCCTGGCTGTTTACTTTAAGTTTAACTTGCGTACTAAATTTCGAAGCCAGGTCAGCCTGTATTTTCTGTACCTGGAACGATAATGGTTCAGGTTGTTTTCCCTCTTTCTTAACCGGCCGTTGTAATTCGCGCGCCAGTTCTTCCACCTTTCTAACAGACAACCCGTCTTTGGTGATCAGTTTATGGATATATAACTGTTTATCCGGGTCATTTATTGTGATGAGTGCGCGGGCGTGTCCCATACTTACCTGCCCGTCGCGGATAGAGGCCTGTATAGTAGGGGGTAATTTTAACAACCGGAGGTAATTTGTTACGGTCGAACGGTTTTTGCTCACCCGTTCGCCCAGCTCTTCCTGCTTCAGGTTGCATTCCTCTATCATCCGCTGAAAGCTTAACGCCACTTCAATAGCGTTCAGGTTTTCGCGCTGGATATTCTCAATGAGCGCCATTTCCAGCATCTGCTGGTCGTTGGCGGTACGCACATAGGCGGGTATGGATGTTAACCCGGCCAGCCTGGAAGCCCGCAAACGGCGCTCGCCCGATATTAACTGGTAACGGTGTGCGCTTAGGCGCCTTACCGTAATAGGCTGAATAAGCCCCTGCAATTTGATGGAATCGGCCAGTTCGGTCAGCGCATCGGTATCAAAATCGGTACGCGGCTGAAAAGGGTTAACTTCTATCTCGGATATCTTTATCTCGTTTACCGAGCCCATAGGATTCACCTCGGGTGTGCCGGTACCAAAGTCGTTTTTGTTCGGTAGTACGCTTACAGAATCATTCAGCAGGGCACTTAATCCCTTTCCCAAAGCATTTCTCTTCTCTGCACTCATTTTATATGGTTTCTGTTGTCGCTACGGTTTCGCCTTTCAGCATGCCGTTTTTGCGCACTATTTCGCGCGCCAGGTTCAAATAGTTAATAGCTCCTTTGCAGTTGGCATCGTGCATAATTACCGACATGCCAAAGCTTGGCGCTTCGCTCAAACGCGTGTTGCGCTGTATAATGGTATCAAAAACCATATCCTCGAAATGGTTGCGCACCTCTTCAACTACCTGGTTAGACAAGCGCAACCTTACATCGTACATAGTAAGCAGAATGCCTTCAATTTCAAGCGTAGTATTCAAACGTGTTTGAACGATCTTGATTGTGTTCAGTAATTTGCCTAATCCTTCCAGGGCAAAGTATTCGCACTGCACCGGTATGATCACCGAGTCGGCAGCGGTTAAGGCATTGATGGTAATGAGGCCCAGTGACGGCGAACAGTCTATAATGATAAAATCATATTCGCTGCGCAAACCGTCGAGCACCGCTTTCATTTTGTACTCGCGGTCGGTCAGGTTTATCATTTCTATCTCGGCGCCTACCAGGTCGATATGTGCCGGCAGCAGGTCGAGATTTGGTGTTTCGGTTTTTTGAATAGCCTCGTGCGGGTCGACATTATTGATCACGCATTCGTAAATGCTGTTCTTGATCGTGCGTGGGTCGTACCCTATGCCCGATGTTGAATTAGCCTGCGGATCGGCGTCGACCAATAATGTTTTATACTCCAATACAGCCAAACTTGCGGCCAGGTTTATGGATGATGTAGTTTTCCCTACGCCGCCTTTCTGGTTGGCTAAAGCAATTATTTTACTCATTCTGTATACTCCAATTTTATTACGGGCCGGGCAAAAATGAAACTAAATTTCTGTTTTTGAAATAGTATTTTTACCGCCGATAAAGATACGTATTTATACCATTCAGAAATCCACAGCTTACGTTAACTTACAAACAAAACGACGACTGATTTATTGAATTAATGAATTATTGAATGGGTAACCGTGGTGCGAAATCAATAAATCCATAATTCGGTCATTCAATAATTAACTACATGATCACTATTATATCCTCGACCAATCGCCCCGGCAGTTCAACACTCAAAGTGGCGCAATATTACCAGCATAAGCTTCGCGAAAAGGGGGTTGATGCCGGGTTGCTGTCGCTTGCGCAATTGCCAGCGAACCTTATCCAAACTGACCTTTACGGCAACCGGAGCAAGGAGTTTGAACCGATACAGGAAATGGTAACTAAAACTGACAAGTTCATTTTTATCATCCCCGAATATAACGGCAGTTTCCCGGGCGTATTAAAAACATTCGTCGATGCCTGCTCGTTTCCGGAAAGTTTTTACGATAAGAAAGTTGCGCTGGTGGGTATATCGTCGGGCAAGTATGGGAACATCAGGGGGGTAGATCATTTTACGGGCGTGTGCCATTACATCCATTTAAATGTAATGCCGCTGAAATTACATATCGCCTCTATCCATAAAGAGCTGGATGCTGATGGTAAATTCTTTAAAGACGACACGCTGCGTTTTACCAATGAGCAAATGGATAAGTTTATTAAATTTTGATTATACCGATTATCGCCGCCAAAATCGGCGTAATCATTTTTAATAATCGGTGGAATCGTCATTTCCCGTTGATCAGCTTCGCCATGCCAAACGCAGCTGCGGCTGCCAATGCGCCAATGATAAGCACTTTTAATGCACCGGAAAATGGTGGCTGCCCCGTTACTTTGCTTTTGAAATAGCCGAAAACGAATAAACATACCATCGTAATGGCACAAGAGTAATACAACGCCTGCTGCGAGTCGTCGACAAAAAAGTATGGTGACAAAGGAATAATACCCCCCACGATATAGGAAAGCCCAATGGTAATGGCGCTTTGCCGGGCGCGGTTTTCCTCGGGCTTTTCAAGGCCCAGCTCATATTTCATCATAAAGTCGACCCATTTATCCTTATCCTTTGCCATTTCATCCGCCACCTCGTTTTGCAGCTTTTCGGATAGTCCGAAACCGGCAAATACTTCCTTAACCTCCATTTTTTCCTGCTCGGGCACGCGCTCCACCTCATCGTATTCGCGTTGCAGCTCAGAGGCATAGTGGTCGGACTCCGTTTTCCCCGCCAGGAACCCCCCAAGCCCCATTGCTATGGAGCCGGCAACGATCTCGGCAATGCCGGCGGTAACCACGATACCCGAATGGGCACTCGCGCCGCTCAAACCCGCGGCAAGTGCGAATGGAACGGTCAGGCCGTCAGACATCCCGATCACGATGTCGCGTATGGTATCTGAGCTTTTTAAATGCTGTTCATGGTGCATAAGCTAAATGTACGTTATTGTTCACTCCTTTGGTTATCAAAGTGTTATTTATGATTAGTCTGAATTAGGGGAGTATTGCATAAAAGCCTATATTTGCGTCACCTAAACGTTAGTGAATGAAATATTTAAAAACCTTATTGATCCTTATCGCATTTCCCTCATTCTTATTTGCTCAAAGTAATTATAAACCGGGATATATAGTGACTCTTAGAGGCGATACAACCCGAGGGGAGATAGATTACCGCGAATGGCTTTCAACCCCCGGCTCAGTCAGTTTTAAAACGTCAGATGCAGCTCGAAAATTTACACCTGCTGATATTGCTCTTTTTAGTATTGATGGATTAGAAACCTATCAAAGCTACACAGGCCCGATTAGCATGGACCCGCCCGATACTGATCACAGGGACACTACCTTTATAAATAGCTCTGTTTTTTTAAAAGTATTGGAAAAAGGCAGCAGGGTGTCGTTGTTCTCTTATACTGACAATGTTAAAGTCCGGCTGTTTTTTGAGGAAAATTCAAAATCCGGTATCAAGGAATTGGCGCATCGGGTGTACTATACGATGGAGAACAACGGCGGCCAGTTTGCCAGGCAAATAGAAGTGAATGAGAATACCTACCTCAAGCAGCTTACCGCATTAGCTGTTAAATATAATGTGTACGATGATGCACTACAGACGGACATGGCAAAAACCGGCTACTATGAACAGGACGTCCTGAAAGTAGTAAGTAAGATCAACGGCGTATCGGATGCCGATTACAAGGCTAAATATGGCAGCAAATTTAAACTTAACTTGTTCGTTGGCGCAGGAATAAACGCAACCGCTACTAAACCGTTTGGTGCTTATAAAGCAGCCGGTGGCATTAATTATAATACCACTCTTCCATTTATTTCGTTCGGTGCCGATTTTTTCGCCAATCCTAAAACCAAAAGGCTGGCATTTCGCATGGAGTTTATGGCAAGCGGCAATCAATATAAGTCATCCACTATTTATACCGGCTCGCCTTATGTGCCGGTAAGGTACTCTTACACGCAACTTTGGGGCGCAGTAGCTCCGCAGGTTATATACAACTTCTATAGCACCGAAAACCTTAAAATTTACGGTGGCGCAGGACTTGCCCTTACCTGGTATAAGTATTCGAATGCTACTTACGACCTTAATTACGCCAGCACACAGGTTAAAAACGCACCTATAAACAACCCGAATTTTTTATACAAAGCTGCTACACCTATTATGTTGAAAGCAGGTGCGGTATTTGGCGGACACTGGGGCGTGTTTATAAATTATCTTACGCCGGCTAAAGTTAGCAGGGATGATTATCTCCTGGTAAAGACAAACCCTTTGCTGGCGGGCCTTAATTATTATCTTTAACAAAAAGAGAATTAAAACCTAATTATCACATCATGAGAAAACTATACCTTTTATTCCTGGTCGGGTTGTTGATCCCTTTCCTTTCCAATGCGCAGAGTAATTACAAACCGGGGTACGTTGTGACGCCCCAGGGCGATACGATAAAGGGATTTATCGATTATCGCGAATGGGATATGACGCCGGATACGATACACTTTAAAAAAACGATCGGCGACAATAATTTTGTTGAATACGGGCCGAACAATATTACTTTTTTTAATGTCGATGGTCTTGAATCCTATCAGCGTTATGAAGGGCCCATAAGCACTGACGCTACGGCTCCTGACCAGGTGGGAATAGACCGCGATACCAGCTTTACTACGGCGATCGTTTTCTTTAAGGTACTGGAAAAAGGTAAGAAGCTGGCGTTGTATTCCTATAAGGATAAAATAAAAGAACGCTTTTTCATGGGGGAACAGCCGGGTTATTTTCCAAAAGAGTTGATATTCCGGGTTACCCGTTCAAATACCGAATTCACATTTCGACGCCAAATCAGCGCTGCTGTTCGCAAAATTGGTGAATGGAACGAAGACCTGGAGACCATCATTTCAAAAGCAGACTATCTCGGAACGGATATTCTCGACGTTTTTAACAGGATAAATCACATCACCAAAGCTGAATATAATAAAAGCCACCCCCGGGCGGTTGGATATCAATTGTTTGCGGGGCTCGGGTTAGATATTACCAATAAGTTGCCCGATGGTCAATACCAATATACCTCCACCGGGCGTCACACTTCAGTCCTTCCGGTTATTTCAGGTGGTATAGACGTTTTTGCTAACCCCAATACGCGCAGGCTATTATTTCGTTTTGAGCTGATGATTGCTGATGGATCCTATACGGCAAATTATTATGGTACACTTAAGTCGTTTAATATCACTACATTTTCCTTGGTGCCGCAAGTAATTTACAACATATATAATGGCAATAATCTTAAGTTATTTGGTGGTGTAGGATTGGGCTTGAATGATTATGTTTATGAAAAAGGCGCGTACAACCCTCAAAGCTTTGATACAACCGGTATGCTGCAAGCCGGCGTACAACTACATAATCAATTGGAGCTATTTGCACACTACCTGCAGGACGGGCGCGGTTCCGCGGATACACAGTTCGGCGTTAAATATTTGTTTTAACAGTAAAAATAAATTTATCTCTTATCATATGAAATCTCTTAAAACTTTGCAAAGAATATTGTTTTTTATTGCATTATTGATCCCTTTCCTTTCTAACGCACAGAGTAATTACAAGCCAGGGTATGTTGTTACGCCCAAGGGCGATACGATAAGGGGATTTATCGATTATCGCGAATGGGACCGCACGCCGGCCGACGTCAATTTCAAGCAGGATGCCGCCGATAACGAAGCGAAGAAATATACACCTGCCGATATCGCCGGATTTGGTATTACCGGTATAGAATCGTACAGGATCTATACCGGGCCCATAAGTATGGACCCCACGGCCCCTGATAAGGTAAAAACTGAATCGGAACGTGATACGAGTTTCAGGATTGCCACAGTTTTTATGAAAGAATTGGAAAAAGGCTCCAAACTGGCTCTATATTCATATAAAGATGATATAAAAGAGCGTTTTTTTGCGGGTGATGCCCCTGGGTTTGAGCCTAAGGAACTAATATTCAGGGTAACAAGAACCACTACCGAAAATACATTTCAAAAACAGCTGAGCGCCTTAGCATTAATGCACAATGAACTAAATGATAATTTGATAGTTTATATCGGCCGTTCCGATTATACTGAATCGGATATTCTTAAGATAGTTAACATGATCAACCATGTGAGCAAGGCGGATTACAATAAGACCCACTATAGCGGGCCCGCGATGAATTCCTTTATTGGGGCAGGTGTTAACATCAATACAACCAGTCCCGGCCATGGCAGCCAGGCGTATCTTGCAGGTGCAAGGGCGTATACCTCCTATTTGCCGCAGGGATCATTGGGGATAAATTTGTTCGCAAACCCGGCGACGAAGAAACTGCAATTCAGGATAGAGCTTGGGGTCGCGGATGCTAAATATAAATCCTTATATACAGGCAAAGTATCGCCATACGCTCCTACAGAAATTTCCTATAACAACCTGGCTCTCTCAGGGTCAGTGCAGGTGCTTTACAATTTTTACAACAGGGATAATTTCAAAGTTTTTGCAGGCGGTGGGGTTGCTTTTTACTCGTTTAGTTACTCTAATGTTTATTTCGGTTCACAAAATCATGACGGGTCGCAGGCGCTGATCGCTGCTAATAATCCCTTTGTTTTTGAAAAAGGCGATAACGCGTTTATATTCAGAGCCGGTATACAGTTCACCAAAAATCTTGTAGTTACCGGCAGTTATCAAACCCCGGTTAGCAATACGAACGGCGGATATTTCGAGTTGTCTTCAACTACTGCACAAGTTGGTATTAACTATTTATTCGAATTTAAAAGGAAGTAATATTTCAAGTTAACTAATACGATCTAAATTTTATGAAATCTACCCTTGGAGCAATAATAATAGCTCTGATCTGCCCTCTTACGTTATTGGCACAAAGCAATTATAAACCCGGCTATGTGGTTAACATACAGGGCGACACACTAAAAGGCTTTATCAATTACCGCGAATGGACCAGAAACCCCGAACAAGTTTCGTTTAAGAGTAGCCTTGCCGACGAGGAATCCAAAGAGTTTAACATCACAAATGCGAAGGCATTTGCCGTGGATAGCTTTGAATATTATGAGCGCCACAATGTGAAAGTGAGTATGGATTCGCTTGATATTAACGCGGTTAACCCGGGTGTAAACAAAGACACCTTAGCCAAAACTGTTTTCCTGCGCATTATTTCCAAAGGCACGCACATAGCGCTTTATCGTTACACAGATAAGCTGAAACGACGTTTTTATATCTCCGAAACCAATAAGCTTTTGGAACCGGAGGAACTGGCCTTTCACGCCCACTTCGACCGGCAGGAATTAACTGCTATGGTGTATATCAGGCGGTACCGGACACAACTGCTGTACATTGCCCAAAAGTACAGGCCCGATGATTTAAAGTTGCGAAGAACGATTTCTAATGCGGATTATAACGAGGACGAGCTCAAGAACCTGGTGTCAAGAATAAACGGGAGTTCAGACCCAAGGTATACAAAACAGGGGTCTTCGGGTACCAGGTGGTTTGCCGGAGTTTCCGCTAATCATTACAGCCTGAAATATACCGGCGCTATTCCACTGGCTGATGCATCGGCAAGTGGCCGCGTTACCCCAAAATTGGATGGCGGTATAGACTTTTTGCCATTCAAAGCTGTTCAGCGGTTTTATATCAGAGTTGAACTTGCGATAGACTATCATCAATATGATTATCATCACCGCGAGCCATATTCCACCCCAACAGGTGCTACTATTGATTTGCATGTCAAACAATTCAACACATCCCTTACGCCTCAGGTGATCTATAATCTTTACAATGCCGCACAGTTAAAAGTGTTCTTAGATATGGGCATCGCTATTACTAATTCTAATTACGGACATTACCGGTTAATATCCAGTTATGACTCGGGAGCATTCCCCTCAAACGTGCAGGAAAAATATCCTGAATTCAATTTTTTATGGATGACTTTTCCTTTAAAAGCTGGTGTGGCTATTGGCAGGCAATTTGAATTGTATGCCGGTTATGTACCTAAGGCCCCAATTTCAGATGGAAAATATACCCGTTTTCAAGGTAACCTGACCTCCTATTCGGCAGGCATAAATTTCTATATAGGAAAGAAATAACTAACGTATTATCAGCAGCCAGCCCGATAATTTGGGTTGACCATTTTTAAGATCGATGACATAATAATATGTCCCCTGGGGCAATTGGGTTCCTTTGCTGGTTCCGTCCCAGGGTTTTGCATACCCGATGCTGCGGTATACCTCCTGCCCGCTGCGGGTATACACCGTTGTCAGGCTTTCCGGGTAGGTTACCAGGGCCTCGATGTTCCACAGATCATTCACACCGTCGCCGTTGGGGGTGAAGGTGTTCGGCACGGTCACTTTTTTGTAGACGCGAACGAAGACCGAACTTGTTGCCTGGCCGCAGTTGCCGGAAACTACGTTAAGGGTATAGGTAATGTCGCGGTTTGGGGTAGCGACGGGTGTTAACGAGTACGGGTTGTCCAGAAAGTCGGATGGCGACCAGTAGAAAGAGGTAATATTATCGCCGGATATCGAACCGGTGAGTTTTACTGATTGCCCTTCAAATATTTCCTTGTTTTTGCCTGCATCGGCAGTTGGGTTATTGCTGACAGTTACTGTTACCGTTTTGGTGTCGTCGTAACAGCCGTCGTTGCTCACTTTTACTGTATAAGTAGTGGTTTGCGCAGGGGAAGCCAGCGGGGAGGCAATGTTATCGTGATCAAGACCAACCGAGGGCGTCCATTGATAATATAACCCGCCAGATGCAGTCAGCATAGCGGACGTGCCGGCACAAATTGTAATGTCGCCGCTAACGGTTGCTGTTACCTTTGGCTGAACTTTAACAAGCGTTTGTACCGGCGCGGAAGGACACCCTTTTTCCGAAGTCGCCACTACCGTATAAGTACCTGCAGTGGCTTCACTGACCGGGCTTATAACGAGCGGGTTTTGAGTACGGGGCGGCAGGCCCGGCCCCGTCCAGGTATACGTTGCACCTCCGGATGCCGTTATGGTTAAAACATCGCCGATACATACTGTTTGTACCGGCGCAACCGAGGCGACAGGCAGTGGATTTACGTGGATGGTGAGCGGCGATGAGCTGACAAAGCAAGAGGGTGCGTTGATATTTTGCCCTTCGCCGACAGATAAACGATATTGATAGGTGCCCGCCGCAGTGTTGGGTATCGACACGCTGTACGTTGCGTTGGTCTCGCCTGCAATATTCGTCCACCCGGTGTTGTTTTTATTGAATTGCCACTGCAAAAGGGGATCGGTGTAACCCGAGCCTACACTTGATGTTAAAGTATAGGCGGCATCACTTCCCTCGCAAATATCCTGGTCGCCGTTTGCCGCCAGGCTGCCGAAGCCTGTCTGTACGATAGGGCCGCAAGCCCTGAAGGCGATATCGTCGAGCAGCAGGTCGTTTCCCATCCCGCCCGGCGCATTGTTTGTCATGGTGACGATGACATCCGTTACGTTGGCCGGAGTTACGAAATAGGTGCCGTATTTAGTCCAGTCGGGGTTGGCCGTAGGCATTATTGTGCCGGTATTATAGGTAGCTAACACCGTACCATCGTTGGCCTGTACGGTAAATGTAATATCGGGATGGGTGTAGTTGGAACCCGCCGAGACTAAAGTACCGATGTTCATGATATATGCCGAAAACTCATAGGTTGTGCTGGGGCACAAGCCGTTTGCTTTCTGCGTGAAAAAGATGCTTGGCGCATAGCTGGCGTTTATCAGCATCATATACCCATTCTTATCGCCTGTATGATCGTGCGGTACGTTGTGCCAGTCGAAGTGGCAGCCGCTCGAAGCGTTCAACAGCGTGTATTGCCCGTCTTCGGCGCAAACATTACTGGTATATGTAAAGGTGGTAATGCCCGGCGCTAAAGGCGGCCCCACGGTACTGGCCCCCGACCCAAACGTTTGATTGATAACCGGATCGCCCAGGCTTCCGGTACAGGTTTGAGCGCCGGCATCGAATGTGATGGTTAAAAGCAGGGCAGCCAGTAACAGGTTCAAGACTAATCGCTTCATTTATAAATCGGTCGGGGAACTGGCTAAAATAAGGCTTTACCCACAGTTATTGGCCCGCATTTGTAAATTCTTTGTGATGGGGCAAATTTTAGTAGATTGCAGCACATTTGCCATGATAAATTAGTATCACAATTGTATACGTTACCCGAGTCCAATGCCCATGGCGAAGATATACCCCATCCTCATCTGCATGCTTTTTTCTTTTCCCTGCCTTGCACAGGGAGGCTACACCGATTCTTTGAAACATGATACAACGAGGCATTTACCCGGTGTTACGGTAAGGGGCTATTTGACGGAGCAGCCGGTGCTGGGTGTACCCGCTTCGGTAAGTGTTATTGGCGCCGCGCAGCTAAAACTACAGCCGGGCAGCTCGCTTGTACCCGCATTGAATACTGTTCCCGGTGTGCGGATGGAGGAACGCTCGCCGGGAAGTTACCGCCTTTCAATAAGGGGAAGTTTACTCCGGTCGCCATTTGGGGTGAGAGACGTAAAAATATATTATGACGAGATACCGCTTACCGATGCCGGCGGCAATACTTACCTGAACGCCATCGACCCGAACAGCGTACAGGGTATCGAGGTTTTGAAAGGGCCCGACGGCAGCCTGTTCGGCGCCAACTCGGGTGGTGTGGTATTACTGAACCCGGTAAACCGGTATAATGACAGCAGCTACCTGGCCGCAGGCCTGGGCGGCGGATCATACGGCCTGGTGCGTCAAAGTGCTTCGTTGCAAAACCATTCGGGCAATAACCAGCTCAACATCAGTGAAGCGTATCAAACAGCGGCGGGCTACCGGCAAAACAGCAATATGGACCGCACTTACCTGCAGGCATTTGACAAGGTAAGTTTTTCGCAAAAGGACCAGTTGAAGTTGATGGGGCTATATTCGGCACTCAATTACGAAACTCCGGGCGGCCTCACCCTTACCCAGTTCCAATCCGACCCTCAACTGGCGCGATTGGCCACAAAAACCATCCCCGGATCGATTCAGCAACACGCCGGCATAAGGCAAAAAATGCTTTTTGGGGGTGCGGTGAATGAATGGCATTTATCGGAAAGGATAAGAAACGTAACTTCGGTTTTTGGTACGTATGTCGATTTTACCAATCCTTTTATCACAACCTACAATCAACGATACGAGGGCACTTATGGCCTGCGAAGTTATTTTGAGTGGAGTGGCAAGCCGGATACCGCAATTAACTGGAAAGTTAACCTTGGCCTGGAATGGCAGCAGACCAATTCGGACATTAACAGCTATGGCAACAGGGCAGGAGTGCGGGATACGGCACAGGCATTGGATAAAATTCATACCAACCAGCATTTTATTTTTGCGCGATACCTGGCCGATTTTAACCAGAAACTGCATCTTGAAGCTGCGCTTAGTTTGAATTTCTATAACTATCAATTCAGAAACGTTTTTCCGAATAACGAGGCATTGTTCACCAACCGGACGTTTACACCTCAATTGATGCCGCGTATAGCTTTGTCATACCAGCTTACCAATAACTTCATATGGCGCGCCTCGGTAAGCCGTGGGTATTCGACCCCGACGACAACAGAAATACGCCCGACCGACCAGGTCGTTAACAATTCGTTGAAAGCTGAAGATGGCTGGAACTACGAGACGGGTGCCAGGCTGAGAAATGCAGATGAAAGTATTTTCCTGGATGCTTCTGTTTTCTATTACGACCTGCATAATGCCATTGTACCCCAGCAAAATGCTAATGGGACTGCCTATTATGTTAATGCAGGCGATACGCATCAGCCGGGCTTCGAGGTATATTTTAGCAATTGGCTGATACGCCGTAACAGCAGTAATTTTATCCGCGGGCTGCAGTTCAACCTTTCTGTTACGCTGGACAAATTCACCTTTGCCAATTACAACGAGAACGGCGTAAATTATTCGGGCAATAAATTGACAGGTGTTCCCGAGCAGGTTTTTGTGAGCAGTTTGCAGGCCAGGCTCCCCAATGGTTTCTACCTGTTCGCTCAATACAATTATACCTCAAAGCTTCCGCTGAATGACGCAAATACTGCATTTGCGGGCGCTTATCATTTGATACAGTTCAAAGGGGGGTGGGAGCACCGTTGGGGTAAGGCGCGCCTTAGTTTTTATGCCGGGGCAGATAATTTACTGAATCAGAAATATAGCCTGGGTAACGACCTGAATGCCGTAGGCAACCGCTATTATAACGCCGCTGCGCCCCGGAATTATTAT
Organism: Mucilaginibacter ginsenosidivorans; assembly: GCF_007971025.1. Classification (NCBI taxonomy): domain Bacteria; kingdom Pseudomonadati; phylum Bacteroidota; class Sphingobacteriia; order Sphingobacteriales; family Sphingobacteriaceae; genus Mucilaginibacter; species Mucilaginibacter ginsenosidivorans. Next base: position 2,212,961 of record NZ_CP042436.1, read on the forward strand.
GCCGGAATGAATGTGATGTTTTAAATCTCTCACCAACCCCTCTGCGGGTTGTGTATGTTTACCCATAAAAATCGAAGTTTCACCAGTCGTTCCATAAGAACGCATTTTTAATATCCATTTTCTCTACCAACCAATCGCCCCGATAGGGCGAGGAATATGAAAGAGCGTCCTGTAAGGACGCCAGGTTGGTAAAAATCAGTAAAATACCCAATTACGTTCCATGGGAACATTTGGGGATGCCCCGGTAGTGCAGGGTAACAAGAAATCCTAATTGGTTGAGCAATAAAGGCACCCGCAGATGTCCTGGTGCCTTTATTGCTGCTGGCTATTGATTAGCTGTTTCTGTAACGTTACTGCCGCGCCCTTTGTTGTCAAAAGCCCTGAATTTTACGCCCTGGCCACCATTTGTCACAGCATCTTTATAAATGGGGCTCTTCGCGTCGGGCTGCTTGCCGTTGGTTGTGTAACGGATGGTTAAACCGGGGAACTGCACGTTTGCAAAATATTTGCCGTCCTGCAATACCACGCCAGGTTTCGGGATGCGGAAATTAAAGCCGCCATCCAAATAATTCAACCTTGGCATTTCGCGTTTCCCTATTACATTCAGGAATTTTACCCACGCTATTTGATAAAGCGAATCGCTTTTCGCTTCATTTTTTTCTGTGGCCCAATCGGGGTCGCTTGCCCAGGCGCGTTCAGCGAAAGCCAGTAATCGCGGCAGCAGCATGTATTCAAGCCGCTCGTTACTTTTGATGGTTTCGCCCCACAGGGCCGACTGTAAACCGATGATATTGGTTTTTCCATAATCCGTCAGGCGCTGTTTGCCTACGAATATCTTCCGGTCGATAGGCAACCCGTTCCGGTCGACCTTTGAATTTTTAAAGTAATCGTAAGGGATAAAGGAGAACTGTTTGTCGATATCGCTGAACGCGCCCCAATAATAACCGGGCTCATCGAACGATTTGTAGTGTGCCATATCCAGGTAGAAATTGGTAACCGGCGAGAGCACTACTTTGTAGCCGCCATTGGCCAGTTTGTAAGCCAGGTCCTCGCTGCCATCGCCTAATGTATTGTTCCATACTTCCGCCTGCCAGTGCTGGTACGCAAAATCGGGATTTGGCAGGTAAACCGGGTTGCCGTCCAGTTTGGTACGGCGCAGCGGCATTTCCTCCCAACCGGCTATTTTTAGCCCTTTTGACTTTAGTATCTCATTTACCCTGCCGTAGTAATAGTACCACAGGTCGTTAGTGTTTTGTATTTCGGGGTGGGCGGCTTTGAAAGCATCCACCGCGGGCGATCTTTCCCAAACACCGCGTGGCACCTCGTCCCCGCCGAAATGGATGGTAGTAAGCGGAACGCCGGCCTCCTTGTATATGGCCTGTATCCCATCCACCACCATTTCAATAAAATTATAAGTGGACGGCAGAGCCACGTTGATCACATTATCGTTCCACGCCTGCGCCGAGCTGTAAACAGATTTGTCATCAGGGTCGCTAAGCAGGTAACGTCCGGCCTCTTCTTTTTTGCCTTCGGCCATTAAACGGTTGTACCGGGCCAGCATAGCCTTTACCGCGGCACGGGCATGCCCGGGTGTTTCTATTTCGGGCAGCACAGTGATGTGTCTTGCCTGCGCGTACTTCAATATTTCAATATAGTCGGCTTTGGTGTAATAGCCGCTGCCGCGTATGTTGCTTTCATCGCCGCCAGAGCCATGTGACGCCGGCAACGAATTTTTGCTGTCCAAAGAATGGCTGCGTTTTGCGCCGAAAGAGGTCAATTCGGGCAGGGCTGGTATTTCCAGGCGCCAGCCTTCATCCTCGGTAAGGTGAAAGTGGAAGGTGTTGAGTTTATACAGCGCCATCACATCCAGTATACGGAGCACTTCTTCCTTTGGATGGAAATTGCGGCCCACATCCAGCATAAAGGCGCGGTAGGCAAAACGGGGCTCGTCTTTGATCTCAACGCAAGGGATTTGAATTGATTTTTGTGGATGAGCGTAAGCGGATGGTGGGATGAGGGTTTTTAGCGATTGGATGCCATAAAAGGCGCCTATTGGATTAGTAGCTTTAATTTTTATGCCATTAGAAGCTATATTTAATTCGTATCCTTCATCGTTGTGACCAGGTTCAAATACGATTTCAATAGATGTTTCGTAATCTGTTTTAGGAAGAAAAAACAAGTCATGCCCTTTTACCAATTTTGGTCCCAAAATCGGTTCTAAAAATGATTTTAATTCTTTATGTAGCTCGACAAATTGACCGTCACCACTATGTCCGAAGGCTATATCTTTATTTAATGTGAAATACCCCCCCGTCTCCCTATAACTAACCGGCGTTGGAAACACTTTGGTCAGTTGTTCCTCGGGGATATCAGTAATATTTTTGTTCTGGTTATAAATTATCTCAGGCGTTACCAATCCGGCATAAACCGGGCTGAAAGGTTTAACCGTAAATGCACCAAGATTATAGCCCTTTTCGGGCTGATCGTCCCAAACCAGGTAAAACCCTTCCGGGCCGTCCACGGTGTTTACTACTACGTCGTCATCCACAAATTCTATGCGTACCGATTTGCCCGGCTTCAACTCGCCAAAACTTTCGGTTGGCGTCAGGCTGAAAAGGTCGCCGTTGATGAAATCGATTTTGGCATTGCCTGTTGGCGTTGCCTGCGCAACCATCCGTGCGGAGTTAAAATACAATTTCCATCCCGAGGCAGGCAATGAGCTTTTTCCGTTGTTGGTGATGGTAATTGCGTTCAGCGACTGCCCGGGTTTGGGCGCATCATTTTTTATCACCTCCCAGGTGACGCTCAGGTCGCCGGGGTTGAAATTTGGGCTGGCGGATACGGAGATGCTGATGCAGATCAGCACGGCAAGTAAAAAAAGGCGCATAGTTTTGAATATTAGGTTTTAACGGAGCTAAATATAAACTTTTTTAAAAATTTTAAAAAGTTTTTTTCGACGAGGGAATGGATGTTACACTATGGCGTTTAAGTGCGTGCATACCGGCCTTTGCCCGCATGTTTCGAGAGCCTCAACCTGACACCTTTGGCTTTATAAGGAAAATTTAACCCACCCATTCCCCTCGTATCCAAAAATGAATTGTCTGGGATTGATGATCTCAGCCAGTATTTCAATGGAATCCACGATGCGCGGGCCGGGGCGGTTGAAGTATTGGTTGCCGTCGGTAATGTAAAGGCGATTGTTTTTTACTGCTTTTAGGTCGGCAAAACCAAGCTGAGCAAGCAGAAGATGTATTTCCTTCATGGTCCGCTCAATAGAAAACCCGCAGGGCATAACGAGGATGATATCGGGGTCGGCTTCCTGAATATCGCTCCACTGCACAAAAGGCGAATGCTTGCCTGCTTCGGCCAATATGGACGAACCACCGGCAATAGACACCAACTCCGGCACCCAGTTTCCCGAAACCATCAGGGGGTCCAGCCATTCGATACAGGCTAACGTGGGTTTATTTTCAATGAACTTGAGCTTATGGCGGATAATATCAACCCGTTCCTGCAGGTCTTCGATAAGCCGTTCTCCATTTTCAGTGACACCTAATGCCAATGCGACCTGCCTGATGTTGTTAAAGACATCTTCAAGGCTATTCGGTTGCAGCGATATAATTTGTGCCTGCTTATCTAAATAACCTGTTAATGCCGCTTCCACATCTTCCAGCGATACAGCGCAAACCTCGCACTGCGCCTGAGTGATAACAACATCCGGCGCCAGCTCTTTTATTTTTTCGCGGTTGACGGTATAAATGGACAGCGCATCATATAACAACTCCTTTACTTTTTTGTCGATGCCGATGCTGCTTAAACCATCGGGTATATTGGCTTCAGAACAAACCGGCAGCTGTTTTACCGAAGCCGGGAAATCGCACTCGTGCGACCTGCCCACTAAATTATTTTCGAGCCCGAGGGCACAAACAATTTCGGTAGCGGCAGGCAGCAGGGATATGATGCGTTGGGACATTTTTAATATGCAGATGTTTGAATGTGCAAATGTGCAATTTTTATGTGCAGATTTCAGATGTGCAAATTCTATTTAAGCAGATATAGGTTGAAATGATGGGACATTTCAGTCATTTGCACATCTGAAATTTGCACATCCGCACATTAACATTATTTTCGTCTCCGATGATCATCCTCACCTTTTTCATTGGTATTATAGCCAATTTTATAGGGTATGTGCCCCCGGGCAATATCAACCTTACCGTTGTCCAGTTAGCCATTAACAGGGGGATGAGGGAGGCCATGAAGTTCATCATTGCTTTTTCCTGCGTCGAGTTCTTTTTTACCTGGTTTATCATGAATGGCGTCCATTGGCTGGCGCAACAGGTACACCTGGATACTGTGGTGGATTGGGTGATGGTGGCGGTATTCGTAACGATGGGGGTGATAGCCTGGCGCCACAGGAAGGTGCGCCCGCAAACAAAAAAGCGGTCCAGGCAGCACAGTATCAGGTTCGGCATTATTATGGGTATCGTAAACCCGGTACAAATACCCTTCTGGATAATAACGGGCAGTTACCTTATCACCAACGGATGGATAGCAACGGGGCTGCTCGCATTGATCATATTCAGCGTTGGCTCGGCCGGGGGGGCGTTCCTGTGCCTTTTCATCTATGCGCGATCAGCAAAATACGTGCAGAAGAAACTGGACCTGAGTAACAAAACCATCAATACCAGCGTGGCATTTTTGCTGTTTGGTTTTGCTGCTTATACCATTGCAAAGCAGGTTTACCTGGTGTTTTTTAAGCATTAAGCTTTAACCAGGCAGAGACATCCTCTTTATCTTTTCCCAACTGCTCTGTTAACTGTTCCAGCGACTCGAACTTAATGTCGCCACGGACATAGTGTAGCAGTTCCATCTTGATGGGCTGGGTATAAATATCCCGGTTAAAATCAAAAATATTAACCTCGATGTTGCGCGTCATCCCGTTAATGGTAGGGCGATGCCCGATATAACCCATGCCCGTATGTTCGTCACCCTCAAGGTAAACTTTGACTGCATATATACCGTCGGAAGGTATAAGCTTGTAAGTTTCCTCCACTAAAATATTGGCTGTTGGATAGCCAATGGTGCGGCCTATCTGGTCGCCCCGGTTTACTTTTCCGGTGATAAAAAATGGATAACCCAAAAACTCATTTGCCAGATCAATATCGCCTTTTAGCAGGGCGTTCCTGATACGTGTCGAACTTATTGCGACATCGTGAATATCCTGCTCAGGTATTTCGACAACATCATAACCATATACGGGGGCCAATTGCTGCAATTCAGCAAGGCCACCCTGCCTGTCTTTACCGAAGCGGTGATCGTAACCGATGACGATCTTTTTGGTGCCGATCTTTTTAACCAGCACATTGCGGATGTATTCTTCGGCTGTTTGGTTAGAAAAGTCGCGTGAGAAAGGTGTGATGATGAGGTGGTCGACACCTAATTGCTCCAGCAGTTCAGCTTTCTCGTGGATAGTATTGATGAGTTTAAGATCCTGGTCCTCGGGATGAATGATCATCCGGGGATGCGGGAAGAAAGTGAGGATGACCGTTTCGCCGCCGATATCAGCGGCCAGTTCATCCAGGCGCGCAATGATCTTCCGGTGTCCCAGGTGTACTCCATCAAAAGTGCCTATGGTAACCACAGCGTTTTTTACCGGCTCGAATTCCTCTATATTATGGTAGATCTTCATTAGTTTGATTGCACCGATTTATTTGAATGATTACACCGATTCGTTATTCGATTGTACTGATTTCATAGGGTTTATTGCCCTTATGGCGTTAACCAGTTCCATAACCTCCCAGGCATCTTCCAATTTAAAATTACCGCTCCGGGTGCGCCGGAGACGTGAAAGATAGGCCGCATTATCCAGGGCAATACCGAAGTCGTTGGCGAGCGAACGTATGTAAGTTCCCTTGCTGCATACCACTCTAAAGTCAACTTCGGGTAATTCTATTCTTGTTATTTCAAACTCGCTGATGGTGATATTTCTTGTACGCAATTCTACGTCCTCGCCCCGGCGGGCTTTTTCATACAGCCGTTCGCCATCGATCTTTATTGCTGAATGCGCAGGCGGGTATTGCTGAATATCACCTATAAATTGCTTACAAGCTTCCCTTATTTGTTGTTCGGTCAGTTGACCTGTTGCAAATTTTTGTTCGGGCTCGCTTTCCAGGTCGTAAGTTGGGGTTGTTGCCCCCAGTACCATAGTGCCGGTGTATTCCTTCTCTTCGGCCTGGAAAGTATCTATCTGTTTGGTCATTTTGCCGGTACAGATGATGAGTAAGCCTGTCGCCAGCGGGTCGAGCGTCCCTGCGTGACCAACCTTTAATTTCAAAGGCTTAAAAGCGTTGCGTATTTTGCCAACCACATCAAAGCTTGTCCATTTGTAGGGTTTATTGACCAACAGCAGCTGCCCTTCGGCAAATTCATTTATGTCGGTGAAAGTTTTTTTCAACTCCGGGAATTTTGCGCAAAGCTATTAAAATGATTTCACCGATTGGGTTATGATTTCACCGATTATCGGTGCGGTCACTTATTAAATCAGTGTAATGCACTACCTGCAAAGTAGATAATGATGATGATAATACCTGCGACAATGCGGTATAGCCCAAAAAGTTTAAACCCGCGCTTTTCAAGAAAAGTAATAAAGCTTTTAATAGCTATCATGGCTACTATAAATGCAACTACACTACCGATGATGAGGAATTTAATATCCTGGTGAAAGTGAGGTGTATCAAAAAGGCCCTTTTTCTTGAAATCCCACAGATCTTTTACCGTAGCGCCAAACATGGTGGGCACGGCAAGGAAGAATGAAAATTCGGCTGCTGCGGTACGGCTCAGCTTTTGCGACATGCCTCCTACGATAGAAGCCGCGGACCGCGATACACCCGGAACCATAGCCAGGCATTGGAAAACGCCTATTTTAAAGGCGGTCATGTGATTGATATTCTTTTCATCCTTAATAACCGGCCTGTTGAACCAATCATCGACAAAAAGAAGGATGACACCGCCTACAACCAAAGCTATTGCCACTACCAAAGGGCTTTCCAGTAATATGTCGATGTACTTCTTCAGCAGCAAGCCTGCTATCACAGCAGGTATTACGGCTATAACAAGTTTAATATAGAAATCGACCGAGCGAACGAACCGCTTAAAGTACAGCGCGACTACGGCCAGTATGGCGCCGAGTTGTATCACCACTTCGAAAAGCTTTACAAACTCGTCGGTGCCGATACCCATTAAAGCGCTTGCAACTACCATGTGGCCCGTGGACGAAACAGGTAAAAACTCGGTTATCCCTTCAATAACAGCTAGGATAATAACTTGGAAGATGTTCATCTGTGATGAGTTGATTAAGTTTGATCAGGTTGGAGTAAGTTGACCGGGTTAATTCGGTCAAGCCAGTTAACAATTCACTCAATCAGCTTTTTGTTGATGGTTTTTTTAATATGGCGAAAAAACCTATGGCGAAGCCCCCCAATACCACAACCGGCGCAATAACAATCTTTGTTGTGCTGTAAATATCAGTTGTGCCTGACATCAGGATAAAACCAAAAATTACGACAGCTATGGCGATGACGAGCATACGGTAGTTGCTTTTGTCGAACACGAAATTCATCGGGGTGGTATTTGTTTCACTTTTCGGCGGGCGGGCAGAAGAAGTTGTTTTTATCGGCGTTGTTGGTTTTGTTTGTGCCATATATTTTCTAATTATTGAATTATCGAATGACTGAATTATTGATCAGCGGTACAGGTTGAAAATTTTTAACCGAAGGTACTTGTTGACTGCCAGGTATGTACTGAAAGCCGAGATAAAAATGCCCAAACCTATCACCAATACGAATACAATGCCGAATTCGGTATAATCCTGCAATACTACCAGGTCGGGGATCTCCTTTTGTCCTACATACAGCGTTATCATCAATATCATTATCGCTATCAAAGCGCCTAAAATGCCGTGCCAAATGCCGTAAAGTATAAACGGTTTACGTATAAAACCCTTTGTGGCACCAACCAACTGCATTGACTTGATAAGAAAACGCTGTGAGTAAATAGCCAGCCTGATGGTATTATTGATAAGCGCGACAGAAAGGATCACAAATATTACCGCAAAACCAAGTATGAACAAGCTAATAGAAGTGAGATTCTGGTTCATCTGGTCGACAAGGGACTGCTGGTATTTTACTTCCTTTACCATCGGGTTTTTAAGCAGCTCAGTCTTGAATTTTTCGATATCGGTGTTGTTTGCGTAGTCTGCTTTCAGGTATACATCCAGCGATTGCGATAATGGATTATACCCCAGGAATTTTACAAAGTCTTCGCCCAGGTCCTTTTCCAGGTTGCGGGCTGCCAGTTCCTTGCTCACATACTGGGTGGTTTTTACCATAGGGTTAGCCTCCAGTTGTTTTTGGAGCTGAAGCACGTCGCTCTCGTGCGCACCCTCATCTACATAAACATTGAGGACGATATTTTCCTTTACGTAGCGCGAGAGTTTATTAGCATGAACGAGTATTAAACCCAGCAGGCCAACCATCAGCAAAACCATAGCTATGCCAAAGACGGTAGATATGTAAATGCTTTTTGTTTTCTTTGACGATTCGCTTGCTTCAAATTCTTCCATGCTGTTTCGATTTCTGCGAAAATAGTAAACCTATGATTAAAGGTAAAACTTTATCTGTGATTATTGTTGGCCCGGCTGTAAATGCACTATGATTTTTAACAAAATTTAACGATTGCCTTATGGAAATAAACAAAATGGCGGAAGTGGCTGTTCTACTACAAAACTGTAATATGACAACTCCGGCCAACTCAAAAAGTAAACCATCACCATCCGATACACCCTCCCGCCGACCAAACGACGAAGGACATAAAAGCGTACAGAAGCCCGAGGATAAAGTATATCATGCCGATAGGCCGCACGGCGGGCAGATCGCAAAAAAACACGAAAAGGAAGAACAGCCAGTGCACCCGGTAAATGATCCCCCGAATGAAAAGGGTATGGACAAGGGGCAGGTGCAACCCTGACCTACATGAGCGCGAACTGCATTAAGTGATGCCCGAAGTGCTTGCCGTGCCATATTAACCACTCGTCGTAATTCATGGGCCCGAACCCTCCGTGTATGGCGATTCTCCCGGGTTTTTTGAAATATTCATCAAAATCATCCAACTCCGTCATCAATTGGTTGATAGCAGTCTCCATGTCCGGGTATAAGTATTCGTCCGGCAAATCTTCTAAAAAAATATTCCTGGGGATGTCTCTATCGGTGTAGATCATTAATTGCCTGGCCCGTTCGGCCTCTTCGGCCGGCCTGTCGCAGGTGGCTGTCTTTTTCCCGTTGGTCCATTGTACCTGGTCAACCAGGTGTTCAACCATTTGCCGGGGTGTCATTTTACCCCATAGCGGGATAGCTTTAACGTCAAGCGTTAGCAGCAATCTTTTTAGCTCAGTCCTTTTATTAATGTCGATCGACCGGCTCATTTCGTTTACGACTTAACTATCCCTGCCGAATTAAATTGCAGGTCGTACAGTTTACGGTAATAGCCGTGTTCTATCTTCAAAAGTTCCTGGTGGGTTCCAACTTCTTTTATCTCGCCATGATCGAGCACGATGATCTTATCGGCATTTTGTATGGTCGAAAGGCGGTGCGCGATAACGATAGCTGTGCGCCCGTCCATCAGCCTGTAAATAGCATTTTGTATCAGCAGTTCCGTTTCCGTATCAACAGATGATGTCGCTTCGTCCAAAACCAAAATAGAAGGGTTGTAAACCAATGCCCTGATAAAGGAGATCAGTTGCGCCTGGCCCGACGACAGGGTGGAGCCCCGCTCCATAACGTTGTAATCATAACCGCCGGGAAGCCGTTCGATAAACTCGTGCGCACCCACGTCTTTTGCCGCTGCGACGATCTGCTCCCGGGTAATATCGGGATTATTCAGGCTGATGTTGTTGGCGATGGTATCGCTGAACAGGAAAACATCCTGTATCACGGTTGCTATTCGCGAACGCAAAAGACCGACCTCGTAGTCCTGTATGTTCACACCGTCTACCTTCACTTCACCTTTGCCTATTTCGTAAAAGCGGTTGAGGATATTGATGGTTGACGATTTGCCTGCACCTGTAGCACCCACCAGCGCCAGCGTTTCGCCGGGTTTAACATGGAAACTGATGTCCTTCAATACCCAATTTTCATCATTGTAAGCAAACCATACGTTTTCGAATGCAATTTCGCCGCGAAGGCTTGCCGGCCTTAATGTGCCTGTATTTACAGCTACTTCATCTGTATCGAGCACACGGAAGATACGGTCGGCGCCAACCATGCCCATTTGCAGGGTGTTGAATTTATCGGCCAGTTGCCGTATCGGTCTGAATAGTAAGTTAAGTAACACGATGAATGCCAGTATTACCCCGGGTGTCACCGGGTGACCGCTGGCCGAAATGCTTGCCAGTTGCCCGTCAGACAGTATGCGTTTACAGCCGTACCATACCAGCAGCGCAAGGCATACCGCGAATAATATTTCGACCACAGGGAAAAAGATGGAATAGTACCAGTTGGAACGGATGTTGGCGTCGCGGTATTTAACGTTCACATTCCTGAATTTCCGCATCTCCTGATCCTCTCGGGCAAAGTATTGTATGACGCTGATGCCGGTGATGTGTTCGGCCAGGAAGGCGTTTAACTGCGCCACCTGCGTGCGCACCTCCTGGAAGGCTGACTTGATGGCCTCCTTAAATACGTAGGTCGACAGCATCAGCAATGGCATGGGTATCAGCGTTATCAGCGCCAGTTTCCAGTCTTTTATCAGCATGGCGGCTACAATGCCGACAACGAGCAGCAGGTCGCCGACGATAGAGATCAACCCTTCGGAAAAGATATCTGCAATGGTTTCCAGGTCGGATACGGTGCGGGTAATCAGAATACCTATAGGTGTACGGTCGAAATACTTCAGGCGCAGGCTAATAACATGATTGAAGATCGCTATACGCAAATCGCGGATAACGGATTGACCCAGCGAATTGGTAAGGTAAGTTTGATTATACTGCACGATTGTTTGTACAGCCAACTGTGCTATCATCAGTCCAACCATTAATAATAATCCATTGTAATCGTTGCCGAGGATGTATTTATCCAGTGTAAGCTGCATCAATATAGGCTGCACCAAAGCGTTACCCGCCAGGAAGACCGTGAGGAACGCCGCGATGATAAATGTCGACCGGTATGGCCGCACATAGTGCATTACCCTGCCAAGCAGTTTCCAATCAAGCGCTTTACCGGTTACTTCGGACATTTTTAATTATTGAATTATTGACTTACTGAATTATTGATTTTGATGATCGTAATTCTTGACTCTTAAATCGTACTTTCCAACAAATACGGGTATTTCACCTCCGTCAAATATAAGCCGCAGGCAGGTACCGATGTTCCGGCGTTGCCGCGGTTTTTGCTTTCGATGATCCGCCTGATGCCTTCGGGTTCCATTTCTTTCCGCCCAATTTCCATCAGGGTACCTACTATAGCCCTGACCATGTTCCGCAGGAAACGGTCGGCCGAGATATGGAATACGATTCCGCCTTCATGTTCCACCCATTCGGCACGCGATATTTTACAGTTATTGGTAAATGTTTGGGTATTCGACTTACTGAAACAACTGAAATCAGTGTATCCCATCATCATCTTAGCCGCGGCATTCATCAGTGCAATATCCGGTTTATCGCGCAATTCCCACGAGCGGTTGAGCCTGAACGGGTCTTTTTCGAAATGAATATGATACTCGTATGACCGCTGCGTGGCGTCGAAACGCGCATGCGCCTCGTTGTGAACAGGGAGGATGCGTTTAATGGCAATATCCTTGGGTAAGACGGCGTTGAGACTATGAATTGTTTTTTGGTCCACGGCCGATGGTCCGAGGTCCATGGCCTCAACGTCCAAATGCGCGAAAAACTGCGTTGCATGTACGCCGGTGTCGGTTCGGCCGCAGCCTAATGTTTCTACAGGCTGGCGCAGGACAGTTGCCAGGGACCTATCCAGTAACTCCTGCACGGTAACCGCGTTAGGCTGCACCTGCCAGCCGTGGTAGGCGGTGCCGTCGTAAGTTAGCTCAATAAAATACCGTTGTTTTTCGGACACGGGGCAAAGGTAGGGTTTGAATTAAGATTTTAGAATTACGATTTACGATTTGGGCGTCATGTTTTTAGCCTAAACAATTTTATCTTTGCGCTTAATCGTTTAAGAATATACCCCGTTCAACAATAATACATCAGCAGTAAATACCCATGCTCCAACGTATACAAAGCATTTATCTTTTATTCGCCGGTTTGGTGATCCTGGCTCTTTTCCTGTTCCCGCTGGCGCATAATGTTTATATTAACGGTGTGCCATCAACCATTAAAGTAACCGGCATATTCCAGGATGTGAACGGTCAGCAGGCGCATACAGAAACTTTTGTTGCGCTGATAGCTGCCACAGCCGTTGTTGGTATTTTACCGCTTGCCCTGATATTCCTGTACAAAAACCGTAAGCAGCAAATGATGTTGTGTTATGTATATATCTTCGTTATTATCGGCTTCAGTTTTTGGATGGCGCAAACGGTAAAAGCTGCTACCGATGGGTTTGTAATGAACACGAATAATTTTGGTATCGGCGCGCTGTTAAGCTCTATCAGTATAGTATTGGCGCTGCTGGCTGCAAAGGCCATACAAAAGGACGAGAAGCTGGTACGATCGGCAGACAGGTTGCGGTAGGGTGCGATAAAAGGATTGGAAAGATGAAAAATAGTATGAAAGTTTGGCTGTTTTGCCTGTCGTCGGTGCTTTTTATCGGGTGCGACCAGGTAACCAAGCGCCTGGCCAAGCAGCACCTGATGTTTCGCGAGCCTATAACCTACCTGCATAAAACCATTATACTGGAGTATGTTGAAAACACCGGGGCCGCCCTTAGCCTGGGTGATAACCTGTCCAAGCCTGTTAGTTTCTGGCTGCTCAGTATCGGGCCACTGGTTTGCCTGGTGGCATTGTTCATTTATGTAATGAGGAAGATACACGAGTTCAACCGGCTGAAACTTTTCTCGTTTTCACTGATACTTGCGGGCGGGCTTGGTAACATAATCGACCGGCTGGCGCACGACCGCCATGTAACCGACTTTATGAATGTGGGTATCAACAACTTCCGCACAGGTATTTTCAACGTGGCCGATATGTGTGTGACGGCTGGTGTTATAGGGTTACTGATAGCCACCTATACTGATAAGCCCAAACCGGTACAGGCGGACCAGCCTGCGGCGGTAGAATAACGCTTAAGACTGGGGTTTTTGCCGTATTCCTGTTGTTTCTTCAATTCTGCTCACTGCCCTATGTTGTTTTACCTGAGAACAGGTTGGCTAATTCACGCTTTTTTTACGGACGTTCATTATACTGATGATAAAATGAACGATCAAAGCTATGGCGGTCCAGTATATGGCACAGGCAAGCGCACGGACCGGGGGCGCGGGGTCGGGATCGTTAAATATTGGCGCCAGGGGACCCACCAAAATAATTTTTACGGGATATATAATAGCGGCCAGGTTGCGTTTCCAGGCTACCGGCGAGCCGGTTCCAGCAAACCAGTCGCCGTTTACGGGTTGCAGCAATAAATTAGTGATACCAATAAAAACAAATGCCGAGACGAGGAATATGACGACGAATTTAGTTCTTGAAACCTTCATAGTTCTTGAGATTGGATTTACAAAAGTACTTTGTAATTCAAAGTTATGTAATATTGATTTGATTTCATAGTATTTTGAAGGAAATTTTTTAAGCGGAAGTGTAGCGGGGTTTTCTGTGCCGATTGTCATTTTCTCCATTTCCTGCGCCGATATTTGAATTGCGATAAATTAACCGTACCTTTGCGCCCGATTTGGCGATGAAGCCGGATTCGTTATTTAAATTCATGAACCCATTTATTCAACTGGGAATCCGTCATGATATTGTTAATGCCATTACTGAGTTAGGGTTTGAAAACCCTACGCCAATACAGGAACAGTCGATCCCGGTATTGTTGACAGGCAGCAACGATTTTGTCGGATTAGCCCAAACCGGGACCGGCAAGACTGCTGCTTTTGGACTTCCTTTACTGGAACTACTTGATTTCGAAGAAAATCATCCGCAGGCGCTTATATTGTGCCCAACCCGCGAACTTTGTTTACAGATCACGAACGATCTGAAAAATTATGCCAAAAATATGCGCAACGTACATGTTGTGGCAGTTTATGGCGGTGCAAGCATTTCGGACCAATTGCACCAGATACGCCGCGGTGTGCAGATAGTAGTTGCAACGCCCGGCCGCATGCTGGATATTATCAACCGCAAGGCGATAAATTTCAGCAATGTAAAATATGTCGTTTTAGACGAGGCTGATGAGATGCTCAATATGGGCTTCCAGGAAGATATTGACAGTATTTTGTCGACCACTCCGGACGAGAAAAAAACCTGGCTGTTTTCGGCCACTATGCCATCAGAAGTAAGAAGGATCGCCAAAAAATACATGGAGAATCCTTTTGAGCTGACCATGGGTACCAAAAATACCGGGAACGAAAATATCGAGCACGAATACTACGTGGTGCGTGCCCGTGATAAATACGCTGCTTTTAAACGCATTGTAGATTTTAACCCTGAAATATTCGGTATCGTATTTTGCCGTACCAAGATAGAGACCCAGGAAATTGCCGAGGCCCTGATCAAAGACGGTTACAATGCCGATTCATTGCACGGCGACCTTTCGCAGCAGCAGCGCGATAAGGTGATGAAGCGCTACCGCGAACGCAGCCTTCAATTATTAATTGCCACTGATGTCGCCGCACGCGGTATCGACGTGAACGATGTTACCCACGTTATCAACTACTCGTTACCTGATGAAATAGAGAACTATACCCACCGCAGCGGCCGTACGGCACGTGCCGGTAAAACAGGTGTATCTATCTCCATCATTAACGGTAAGGAATTGGGCAAGATCCGCCAGATAGAAAAAACCCTTGGCAAACGTTTTGTTAAAATGGAAATTCCGGGTGGTTTTGACGTAGTTGAAAAACAATTATTCGCCCTGATACATAAGGTACATAACGTTGAGGTAAACGAACAGCAGATAGAGCAGTACCTTCCGCGCATTATGGATGAGTTTAAGGAACTGAGCAAGGAAGAGATCATCAAACGTTTTGCTTCGCTTGAGTTCAACAGCTTCCTCGAATATTACAAAAACGCTCCTGACCTGAATGCACCGGTTGACGAAAGCCGTCGCAGCGATAGCACCGGTGACCGCTTTAATCGTACTGGTATGCGTTCGGACTTTACCCGTTTGTTCATTAACCTGGGTTCTGTAGACGGCTTTAGCCGGGGAGACCTGCTGGGTTATATCTGCAACACCGCTAAGATCAGTGGCAAAACCGTTGGCAAGATCGATGTGAAGGGTGTTTATTCTTTCTTCGAAGTGCCGAATGATGATGTTGCCAAAGTTCAAACCGGGTTTAAAGGCGCTGATTTCCAGGGTCGTGACGTTAGAATAGAAATTTCCGGCGATAGCAGTAACGAAAGCCGTGGTGGTGCGTCTAACTATAAAAGGCGCGAAGGCGGCGAGAGACGTGAAGGTGGTTTCCGAAGAGAAGGTGGAAACAGGGAACGCTCCGGCGCGCCGGCAGGTGGCGGTTTCCGCGACTTCTCAGGCAAACGCCGTGAGGACCGTGGCGAACGTCGCAGGAGATTTTAAAGTTAGTTAATTGGTGATCAGTTAACTTGTGATCAGTTAACCCAGCAGGGCCTGATCACAAATAACAAGTAACCAATCACAAAGATAGTTTTAGGTTTAGTTTAGTTAAGCCCCGTTTACCAGTAGGTAACGGGGCTTTTTTTACCGGGTAAATTCCATCACAATCGAATCGGGCGATAGGAGCTTCAGATTATGCTCGTCCAGTTGCTGTACAATAAATTTGCTGTAGGGCTGGTTGCCCTCGAACGAGGTGAATATCGTATCGCCTTTAACAAAATAGTCCTCGGCCATAGTAAGGTCGCTGTCCAGCGCAAATTTCTTATCGGTTATATTCAGCGTGGTGCTCTCGTTCTTTGCTTTCCACTGGCCCTTCAGCTTTTTCTTTGGTTTCGAGCAAGAATCAAGTAGCAATACCAATGCGCAGGCAATATGGATAAGTATCAGAAAAAATTTACTCATGATCGTTTCCTCCTACCGGCGGATCACATTTTTTTATCCATCAACTCGGATTTTTTCAGGTAAACCCTGTGGCCTTTTTTGTTGATGTAATAATAATGTGAGTGTTCGTTAATGTAAACTGTTTGGCCATTGGGGCCGCATTTACCTTCGTATTTTTTGTCGACCACGTGCGATGCCGTGTTGGCGGCGATGTTAGATGTTTTATGGCCCACTTTCTTAGCGGTATTGCCGATCTTTTTGCCTAAAGTGGTATCTCTTTTTACAGTTTCTGCGCTGCTATGCAGGGAGAATGAAATTGCTGCAGCAAATAATGCCGCACTTACTAATGTTTTCATAGTTATAATTGAATTAATGTATTGCTATTAACTCAATTGCCCGGCTAAATGTTTCATTTCTAACACGGGACTTCTTTTCTCATATAATATAGCGTATACGGCGCTGCATATCGGCATAGGCACTTTGTATTGCTTATTAACCTCGTGCAGGCAGTTTACGGCATAGTAGCCTTCGGCAACCATATTCATTTCCAACTGCGCCGCGGTTACGGTGTAACCTTTCCCTATCATATTTCCGAAGGTGCGGTTACGGCTGAAGTTGGAATAAGCGGTCACCAAAAGATCCCCCAGGTAGGCTGACTCTTTGATGTCGCGGTCGATAGGGTGTACGGCGGCTACAAAACGTTCCAGTTCGCGTATAGCGTTTGATATCAATACCGACTGGAAATTATCACCATAGCCCACGCCGTGGCAAATGCCGCTGGCCATAGCGTAAACGTTTTTTAATACAGCAGCATATTCGGTTCCCCATATGTCATCGGATACGATGGTGTTGATATAGCGCGTGGATAGCATACCTGCAAACTCGGCAGCCAGCTCGGTATCGCCGGAGGCTATGGTGAGGTAGGACAGTTTTTCGAGCGCAACCTCTTCGGCGTGGCATGGCCCGCTGATCACCATAAAATCATCAAATGAAACACCGTACCGTTGATTGATGAATTCGGCGATGATCATGTTCTCATCAGGTACGATACCTTTAATAGCCGATACTACCTTTTTGCCCTTAAAATCTTCGGGTTTGATATCGGTAAGGGCCTCCTTTAAAAATGCTGCAGGCACATTCAGTAAAACGATATCGGCTTTGCCAAACAGCGATTTTAAATTGGTAGAAATGTTTTTGGCGGGAACCCTGATCTCGACCGAACTCAGGTAATTTGGATTATGGCCGAATTGCCGGATATGTTCTGCCGCCTGTTCGCTGCGCATCCACCACGAGATCTCTTTTTCAACGGGGTTATCCGTAAGCATTTTGATATTTGCCGTCGCCCAGCTGCCACCGCCTACTACCAGTATCCTGTTCTTTTCGCCTATCATGTTACTATTGAGATGTGCAAATGTGCGGATAGATGTGCAGATGTGCAAATAAGCCGGTGGTTTTAATTGACCGGAAACAGCAATACCCGGGCCACCTTTGAAATGACATTTTTCCTGAACCGGAATAATATTAAAACAGCTGATGCTATACCTACTCCACCACCAGGTCGCCCAGCGAAATGTGTAATGACTGGCAGAATTCGCTCAGGCTTTCAACGGTCAGGTCGCGTGTGCCCGACAGCCATGTGCGCAGGGCATACATCTCTTTGCGGATACGAAGGCCCAGTTCCGTCGCGGTTAAGCCGGTTTCAACCAATATATTTTCTACACGGCTTTTGATGGCCAGCCGGTGCTCCTGGTGTTGCAGGTCGGATGGGCGTAGTTTGTCGAGAATGCGATCTAAAAAAGCGGATTGGTTTTCTGTTTTCATAGGGCTATCGCGCATGTGAGCCGCGGGATCACAATATAATAAAAAAATTTGCGATGACTAATGGTTGTTCAAAAAAAAGAACTCGTAGTCAAATTCCAATTACATTAATTGTAGCCATAACGGAAAAGGCCCATGCATTGCACGGGCCCGACCGATTATACTCCGACTTTAACTTATTTTCTATTTGCTATCGGTATTGAACAGTTTGCTCTTGTCCACTTTTTCCACTTCCATTTTATCGTTCAGGGTTTTTGAGATAGCATTATAAGGCGCTGATACTACTTCGTCTCCTGCCTTTAGTCCTGACAATACCTGTATATAGCTATCGTCCTGGATACCGGTGGTAACCTGTACCTGTTTTACCTTGCCGGCATTGTAAACAAACACATACTCTTTTGAAAGTGCAGTGGTTTTTGGTTTCGTGTCGTCCGACGATGAATTATCTGTTTTTGGCGGCGCGCCGGGATTGGCTTTTTTCTCTTCGCGGGTGGTTACCGACTGGATAGGTACAGCAAGCGACGAGGTATGATTGGTGTTGATATCCACCGTAGCAGTAAGACCCGGGCGGAACGGCGATTCGTTGGCTGCATTTTTCCTGAGTAATGCAGCATACGATTTAGGATCGATCCTTACTTTAACGGTAAAGTTGGTTACCTGGTCGGCCGTGTTGCCCACCACGTTGGCTGCGCTCCCGATCTCGATCACGTTACCCGTAAAGCTTTTACCTAAAAAAGCATCCACTTCTATCTTCGACGAGTCGCCAAGTTTGATACGGTTAATATCGTTCTCGTTCACATCAACGTTTACATCCAGTTGGCCCAGGTCGGATATGGTCATGATCTCGGTACCTGCAAATTGCTGGGTACCCAAAACACGTTCGCCTCTTTCGATGGCTAATTTTGATATAACCCCATCAACCGGCGAGTAAATAGTTGTTTTATTAAGGTTAGCCTGCGATTCTTTTACAGATGCCGCGGTTTGGGCAAGACCAAAGTTTGCGCCAACCACATTTTGTTTTGCTGCTTCGAGCGATGCTTTGGCACCCAGGTAATTCGACTTTGCGGCCTCAAACTCGGCGGCGGTCAGTACCTTTTTGTCATAAAGTACTTTATCGCGTTTGTATATCGACTCGATGTTGGCAAAACTTGCTTCACTTTGTTTCAGCATCTGCTCAGCATTGGCCACACTTGCTTTTTGCGAGTTGTAAGCAGCTTCGGTACGTTCGTAATCCGATCTCAATATATCCGGCCTGATGCGGCAAAGCAGTTGACCCTTTTTAACCACATCGCCTTCCTTTACAGGCAGTTCAACTACCTCGCCCGAAACTTCGGGGCTGATCTTTACTTCGACGTGTGCCTTGATCTTTCCGCTGGCCGATACGGTCTCATTTATAGTGCGAACGGATGCCTTTTCGGTAGCGACCTGCGTTTTTTGAGGCTTACCGATAATACCTGTCGCTTTGCCCACAATCAGCAACACCACAAGCACGCCCAGCGAGATCAAAATATATTTAGTAGTCTTTCCCATTTTTGTAAATTCTAATATCTATGTTCTTATTTCTGATTTTTAAATTGTAATGCTCTGATTACTATTATAATGTTATCGTATTGCCCAAATAGTAATCAATTACTTTACTCCTGAACACTACTTCGTACTTGGCCTCTATCATATCGTTTTGGGCCTTGTTATAATTGGTGAGCGATGTGTTATAATCAAGCGAGTTCACCAACCCTACGTTATATCTTTCCTGCATTACGTTAAATGCATCTTTATCGGCCTGGTAAGTTTGCTGTGCCGAAGCATAGCGGCGTACAGCGGCATTCAGATCGAGCACGGCCTGGGTAATGGTTTTACTCAGGTTGTTTTTTGCCAGTTGGGTAGCTACCTGTGCATTCTCATAGCTCAGCTTAGCTTTGGAAACCGATGTGCGGGCGCTGAAATGGTTAAATATGGGTATCTGCAGGCTTACACCAACAAACTGGTTAAAGTTGTCCTTAAACTGGTTGCCAAACGAATAGTACCCATAAATAGGGCTTGAAACCGGGAACTGCGTTTTAACCAATTGCCCGGTACCGTCAACAACACCTATGGTTTGTGTTTCAGGCGTGGTCCCTCCTAAAAGGCGGAATGATTGCTGGGCGCTTGAATAATAGGAATTTAAATTGCCTATCAAAGAAATGCTTGGATAGTAGTTGCCCCTGGCCACTTTAATGGCCTGTGCATAGCTTTGCTGTTGTGTTTCGGCAAGCTTTACATCCGGGTTTACCGAGAGGGCGGTTTTTATAACCTCGTTAGGATCGTAAGCTGTTTTAATATCGTTCAATTTGCTGATGTCGGGCCTTTCCACTTTTATCCCGGTGTTGGGGTCCATTTCCATGTATTGTTTTAAGACCAGGATGGACAGATCGAGCTGGTTTTGCGCGGTTGTCAGGTTATATTCGGCTGTGGACAGTCCAGCTTTTGCCTGCGACAGATCGGCAAGTGACAGGTTGCCGGCATCAAAGCTTTGCTGTGTGCGGTCGAGGGTTATTTTGGCGATGTCTATCTGTTGCTGGGCGGCGGTTACCAGGTCCTGGTTGGTTAATATCTGCAGGTAATCGGTCACCACGTTCAAAACGAGGTCGTTCTTGATCTTGGCAGTACTGGTTTTGTCAACATCCAGCAATAGCTTATTTTGCAGTATCTGGTTGCGCAATTGCCCGCCCTGGAAAAGCGTAAATTGCACCGTAGCCGAACCGTTTACGTTAAACACGGTTTGATTAACATAGGCATAGTTACCCGATACCGGGCTGCGGCCAAAACCCCAACCGGCGGTAGGACTGGCACTGGCGCTTGGTAAAAGGTTATACTTGCTTTGCTTTAGATCCTCCGCGGCGAGCGATTCGGTAAATTTTGCCTGCTTGATGGTAAGATTCCGGTCAAGCGCCAGGTCGACCGCCTTTTGAAGCGAGATAACTTCCTGCGCATTGGCGCGAAAAGTACTCCCTGCTGCGATCACAAGCACTGCAAGCGCCCACTTCTTTATTATTGTTACATTCATATTGTGGCCTTGTGTCAAGGTTTTATATTTATTGATCTATCGGATTAACTGGTTATTGAATATTCAGTAATTCAATAAATCAGTCTTTCAGTCATTATCTTTACCCCATGTACCTGGTAAAAACGCCGCGGCTTTTAAAGCAATTGTATCCCAGTTTGTTGTGGAATAAAGCCCGCGATAACCAACGTATTTATGTCACTTTTGACGACGGCCCTATACCCATTGTTACACCGTTTGTTTTAAATATTTTAGAACAGTACCGGGCAAAGGCTACTTTTTTCTGCATCGGCGACAATGTAAACAAACACCCGGATATTTTTGAGCAGGTAAAAAATGCGGGCCACGCTATCGGGAACCACACTTTTAACCATTTAAAAGGATGGAAGACCGGCGACAAAACTTACCTGGATAATTTTTTAAAAGCGGATGAACTGGTTGGCTCAAATCTCTTCCGGCCGCCCTATGGACGTATCAAACGGTCGCAGATAAAACTGTTAAGAGAAGCAAAACCAGGCCTGGATATCGTGATGTGGGATGTGCTTAGCGGGGACTTTGACCAAAAACTGTCGCCTGAAGATTGTTTAACGAATGTATTAAAGCATACCGAACCCGGCTCCATCATCGTGTTTCACGACAGCCTGAAAGCTTTTGACCGGCTGGAGTATGTGTTGCCAAAGGCGATGGAGGAATGGAGCAGGAGGGGGTGGGAGTTTGCTTCGTTATAGTGGCAGTAGGTTTTGAACTATGATTTTTATGATTAAATGAAAGTTATGATAATCACAGTTGTCGCAAGATCAATAAAATGATAGTTCAGACAATGCGCCAGGGATAGGAATGTATACCTGCCTGCGCGAAACGCCTGCAGGCGTATGAATGGATAGCCCGCCCGGGCGCCCAAAGCCTCACCTAAATCCTCTCCAAAGAAGAGGACTTTCAATTTCGTTAGTCTCCCCCTTTCCTTTTTGGGAGGGGCCGGGGGTGAGGTTAATTAAAAAACAAATCGCTGACGGCATTTTACCTGTAATTTTCCTAAATTCGCCGCGTTAGGCTTTTGTGTGGCCTGGCCCTGTTTTTTTACTTCACCTAAAGATCAAATACAATGGCTTTTGATTTAGATATGATCAAAAAGGTTTACGATCGCTACAGCGCCCGCGTGGCTGCTGCCCGTACCGCGACCGGCAAACCCCTTACCTTAACCGAGAAAATTTTATACGCCCACCTTTCGGAGGGCGACGCCCATAAAGCCTATGGCCGTGGTACCGACTATGTTGACTTTGCACCCGACCGCGTGGCCATGCAGGATGCTACCGCGCAGATGGCGCTGCTGCAGTTTATGCAGGCCGGCCGTCCGCAGGTTGCTGTGCCAAGTACCGTGCATTGCGACCACCTGATACAGGCTAAAATAGGCGCTGACACCGATCTGCAAACCGCCAAGGATGTGAACAAGGAAGTTTATGATTTCCTGGCATCGGTATCGGATAAATACGGTATCGGTTTCTGGAAACCGGGTGCGGGTATTATTCACCAGGTAGTGCTGGAGAATTATGCTTTCCCGGGTGGTATGATGATCGGTACCGACTCGCACACGCCAAACGCGGGTGGTTTGGGTATGATTGCCATTGGTGTTGGCGGCGCCGATGCCTGCGACGTAATGGCGGGTCTGCCATGGGAGCTTAAGTTCCCTAAGCTGATAGGTGTGCATTTGACCGGTAAACTATCGGGCTGGACATCCGCCAAGGACGTTATCCTGCGTGTGGCCGGTATCCTGACCGTAAAAGGCGGAACAGGGGCCATAGTTGAATATTTTGGCGAAGGCGCACGTTCGCTTTCGGCAACAGGTAAAGGAACCATCTGTAACATGGGCGCCGAAATTGGGGCCACCACCTCGATATTCGGGTACGACGATAAAGCCGCCGAATACCTGCGCGGTACCAAACGCGCCGATATTGCCGCTTTGGCCGATACCATTAAAGAACACCTGACCGGCGACGCAGAAGTGTACGCCAATCCTGAACTATACTTTGACCAGGTTATCGAGATCAACCTGGATGAACTGGAACCGCATGTGAACGGTCCGTTTACGCCCGACCTGGCCTGGCCGATATCCAAATTCGCCAAGGCGGTTAAGGAAAATGGCTGGCCGGTTGAACTGGAAGTTGGTTTGATAGGGTCGTGCACCAACTCGTCGTACGAGGATATTACCCGCGCGGCATCTATCGCGCAGCAGGCCATTGATAAACATTTGAAGGCTAAGGCCGAATATACCATTACCCCCGGGTCGGAGCAGGTGCGTTACACCGTTGAACGTGATGGCTACCTCAATACTTTCGAGCAGATAGGCGGCGTGGTGCTGGCTAACGCCTGCGGCCCCTGTATTGGCCAGTGGGCGCGCCATACCGACGACCCTACGCGTAAAAATTCTATCATCACCTCGTTCAACCGTAACTTTGCCAAACGGCAGGACGGCAACCCCAATACGCACGCCTTTGTGGCATCGCCCGAGATAGTGACGGCGTTTGCTATTGCCGGCGACCTGACCTTTAACCCGCTTACCGATACCCTGACCAACGAAAACGGCGAGCAGGTGAAGCTGGACGAGCCGCAGGGTATTGAAATGCCGATAAAAGGTTACGCCGTGGAGGACGCCGGTTACCAGGCGCCTGCCGAGGACGGCAGCAGCGTGGAAGTAAAGGTGGACCCAAAATCGGCGCGTTTGCAATTGCTGGATCCGTTCCCGGCATGGGAAGGCACCGATCTGAGCGGTTTGCGCCTGCTGATAAAAGCCAAGGGCAAATGTACCACCGACCATATCTCCATGGCCGGGCCGTGGCTGAAGTTCCGCGGGCATTTGGATAATATATCCAACAACATGCTTATCGGTGCCATCAACTACTTTAACGGCAATGCCGACAGCGTGAAGAACGAACTGACCGGCGAATACGGCCCGGTACCTGCCACCCAGCGCGACTATAAGGCGCATGGCATAGGCACCGTGGTAGTAGGCGACGAGAACTACGGCGAAGGATCGAGTCGTGAACATGCCGCTATGGAACCCCGCCACCTGGGCGTGCGCGCCATACTGGTAAAATCGTTCGCCCGTATACACGAGACCAACCTGAAAAAGCAGGGTATGCTGGCCATTACCTTTGCCGACCCTGCCGATTACGAAAAGGTGCAGGAAGACGATACCATTTCCATTAAGGGCCTTACCGAATTTGCCCCCGGCAAGCAGCTAACCGTAGTGCTGCACCACAAGGACGGCACAACCGACGCCTTTGCCGTAAACCATACCTACAACGCCCAGCAGATAGAGTGGTTTAAAGCGGGGGGGGCGTTGAATATTATACGACGCCAAATGGCTTGAGGTTAGAGTCAAGAATCAAGAGCCAAGAATCAAGATAGCATAGTTTAGGAGCCTTCCCGGTTGGGGAGGCTTTTTTGTTGGGGGTTACTGCAAACTGCCAGCTTATATCCCGATAGCTATCGGGGCGGTGTTCGATATTCTGATGAGGGTTTTACGCTGCTCCAAAGGAGTCCCTTCGGAACTATCCTTATCGCGGGTTTAACTGTGAATTAACCCGATGTGCCGCTATTGCTCAAAAATGAACATTCTGCATTTCAACCGCCTGAAAAATTGGGTGTTTTCACCGAGGTCTAAACTAGAATTAAATAGTAACTTTATTTTAGACATGCCTCTTTTCACAGTATGATTACATCGATTAAATTTAAAAACTTCAAAGCCTTAGAAGAATTTACTATTCATTTAAAAAAATTCAATGTCCTAACTGGCCCGAACAATAATGGTAAATCGACCATCCTCGATGGGTTAAGATTATTGCAAGCGGCTTATAGGTATGCATCTAGAACTACTCCCAAGTACATCAATAATCCATTAGGACAAAAGTTTTGGGGATTTGTGATACCTCCTAATAGTTTGCCTATTAATACAGATTATATCCAAACGAATTTTAATACCTCAGAGCCATCAATAATTAGATATTCGATTGATTCTGGAAAAACTCTCATTTTATCATTTCATCCAGAATACCCTACCTATCTTTTCTTTGATACGCCAAACAGAATACCTAGATCTTCTACAGACTTCAGAAATGAGTTCCCTCTAAATATCGCTATTATACCTACACTTGGACCTTTCGAAATTGGCGAAGAATTATTGAGCCAAGAATACGTCAAGAGGTGGTATGGCAGCAGAAGGTCGCCAAGAATGTTTAGAAGCTACTGGTTCTATAATCTTGAAAGATTCGATGAGTTTAAAAAACTAGTTGAAGCGACATGGTTGGGAATGTCTATAAATTTTCCTCAAAAAGCAGATCAGTTTAGTAAAGAGCTTTTTATGTTTTGTGAGGAAGAACGAATTCCGAGAGAAATAAGTTGGGCAGGATTTGGCTTCCAGATTTGGCTTCAGTTATTAACACACATTGTAAACGCCAAAAATGCGAGTCTAATTGTTGTTGATGAACCAGAAATTTATCTCCATCCTGATTTACAACATAAGGTTTTAGAACTACTACGACATTATAATGCAGATATTATGATAGCAACTCATTCCGTCGAAATAATTAACTCCGTAGAACCAAATGATGTTGTACTTGTCGATAAAAAAAATAAATCGGCAAAAAGGATCACTGATTTAATTGGTCTACAAAATGTGGCTAATCTATTAGGTAGTGGACAAAATATAGAGCTGACCAGATTAGCGCGTGGGAAAAAAATATTATTTGTAGAGGGTAAAGATTTGAAGTTATTAAATAAACTATCTAAAATTTGTAAACATGATAATTTATTTTCCGATTCGAAAATCACAGTTATACCGATAGAAGGTTTTGGCCAACATGATAGAATTATTCACACCAATTGGGCATTTACAAAGATTTTAGGTGAAGAGTTAAAAATTGCTGTACTCCTTGATCGGGATTATCGGGCCGATGAAACAATATCTAAAATATTAGAAAAGTTACAGAAAGAGGTTAATTATGCCCACATATTAAGAAAAAAAGAAATCGAGAATTATTTTTTAATTCCTTCTGCAATCCAAAGAGCTATTGATTCAAGATTAGAGGAACGAATAAAAAACGGTTATATAGATGAAAAGCCTGTAATTAAACTAAATGATATATTATTGAATCTAACAGACAATTTTAAATCTGAAGTAATAGGACAGGTGATAGCAAGACGAGCGGAGTCATATCGAAAGTCCGAAGATTTCTCTAAAATAATATCTGACATAAACAGAGAAGTAGACAGTAATTGGAAAGATTTGCAGTATAGACTTAACGTAATTTCAGGTAAACAATTTATTTCATTTATGAACGATTATTTACAGGAAAATTTTAAGATTTCGATAAGTTGCCCACTAATATCTAATTATTTAACAATAAAGGATATTGATAATGAAGTGCTGGAGTTCTTAAATCAGCTTGAAAAGTTCAAACTGGAGCGTATGTAATATATACTACCCCACACTGGCGCAAGAATGCCGGGCTGCCTGCGGGCAATTGCTTCTTGTGCCTAACTAACCATGCCTAAACCATGTTTAAAGTCAAAGGCACAAGTACCCACACGTTGGTCCGGATTTGCAATCCGGCATCCAAATAATTTAGGGATTTGCAATCCCGGTGTTTCGTTCGGTTATTATTTGCGGATTACAAATCCGCTGTTTTTTGGAGTCCGGGATTGGAAATCCGGACTAACGTTGGACAACACCAACACAACCTCGTCATTGCCTGCCTGTCCGGCAGGCAGGCGAGCAGGAGCGAAGACAACCGACCGCAGGGAGTTCATTAATACCGATAAAAAACAAATTATAATATTAATAATCTCTGCACACGCAAATCAGTAGACTGTTGCTTGCGTCTTAGTTACCAATTGCGGTCCCTGACTGGCACAGTTCGGAGATTGCTTCGTTCCTCGCAATGACGGTATGATGGGATTTTGATGCGGGTAAGTGTGCCGCCCCCCCTTTGCTGTTCTTCAAAATAGTGCCGGCCTGCGGCAGGCAGGAACGGAACAACCGACCCCAGCCGCGCTGTCATTCTGAGTGAAACGAAGAATCTATCGATACATCATGTTGGGTAATAGATACTTCGCGATGAATGACAAAATGATTGATGTGAATCGCTATTCCTGCCAAATCTAATATTAATTAGTTCTCAAATATAATTCCTGTAAGTTAAAACATATCGACAGGGGCGATAGTTGTATTTGTACATTATAACTTCTTTTCACCGGGAGCTTATCCTGGAAAAAAACCATCATTTATTTACTTCATTCAAAAATTAAAGATTATGTTCCATCACGTAAAAGACTTACAATTTAATGCCCGGGTGTCGCGCCCCGATCCGCGTTTTGCCAACTTATTGTTGGAGCAATTTGGCGGCGAAAACGGCGAGTTGGCAGCGGCCATGCAATATTTTACCCAGGCTTTTGGCGCAAAAGCGGCGCATCCTGATAAATATGATATGCTGATGGATATAGCCACTGAAGAATTCAGTCACCTGGAGATTGTGGGTGCTACTATACAGATGCTGTTGAAGGGTGTTAACGGCGAACTGAAAAATGCTGCTGACAGCTCTGAAATTATGCAGGTGATGGATGGCAAGGCGTTGAAGGAGAATATCATCCACCAGGCGCTTACAGCTAATCCGCAGTTTGTGATCATTACAGGCGGCGGGGTTACGCCGCGCAACAGCCAGGGCATACCGTGGTGTGCATCATATGTAAACTCAAACGGCGACCTGACGGTTGACCTGCGCACCAATTTAGCATCAGAGTCGAGAGCAAAATTAGTTTATGAGCACCTGATGAAGTTTACGGACGATCCGTACATCCACGAAACCCTCTCTTTCCTGATGACACGCGAGGTAACCCACTATAAAATGTTCGAAGCAGCGTTGAACAGCATCCCGGATAATTTTCCGCCGGGCGTATTAGCAGCCGATCCGCGCTTTTTGCAGAATACTTATAACCTGTCGGCCGGTACCGTACGCGGTCCGTGGAACGAGGGCGAAATGCCGGGCCTGGATAAGGAATTTGCCTATGTAGCCGATCCCGTTGGTCAGGCAAGGGAAACAAAAGGGAACACCGAATTACCCGATCTGATGAAAAAAGAGCTACAGGACACAGAAAAGCTTAACAAGGAAATGAGCGGGAAAAAAAGCGGCGAAGAGAAAAAGGCTGAACCCAGGGGCGTGGCCCAATGGAGCACCTATGCCGATCCGCAGGATTAGAAAAGCAACTAACCGTCGTGCCATTGTTACCGCAGGGTCTCTCGCCGTGAGGCCCTGCGATTTTAAACAATAAAGGCCATTCAACAATCAACAGTGTAAACACCTGCCTCGCTGATTAAGTCTTCCGAAGGGCGACTTAAGCCTATACATGAAATGAAGGACTCCGTCCGGCAGTAAAACCTGAGGTATTCGCTTTATCCACACTTTGGTACGGATTTGCGTTCCGGCGCCCCAATAACTTAGGGATTTGAAATCCCGGTGTTTGGTTCGGTTACTATTTGTTACTATTTGCGGATTACAAATCCGCTGCTTTTTAGTCCGGGATTGGAAATCCGGACTAACGTCGTTTTTTATTTATTGTGTAACATCCCGGGACGTTCCCGAACTTCAACCTGCACGAACTTCGATACACGAAGCATGCTCAACCTGCCAAAAAATAACCTTAATTGATTACTGTGGATGCGGAGTTGCTTAAAGTTGTATTTTGTTGCCATTGTGGAGCTTGAACGGGCGTTTTAGAGACTTTTTGTAAGTTGATGTATATCAGGCAATTGAATATTTTAGTTTTCGCGGGGGGAAGTGAATGTACACTAAGTCCGGGGTTGGTGTATGTATCATATAGCTGATAATCTGATGCTTATAATCATTCGGAACCCCACAGCCGGCATTATTGTAAGTACTTAATGTAATGAGAGATTCCGGCAACTGCAGCCGAAAAATCATGGTTACACCCTGTAACTATTAAATGTTTGATAGTCAATAATTTAACCTCAAATGACTCTGAAAAGTGTTAACCATGTTAACCCTACACTGACGCCAGGTACGGTTTTGTTGCCGTAATGCCAGCCATTGGCTAACTTCGCAGCATGAAAGGTTTGATGCTGCTTGTTGCCTTCGCCGCTTTGGCGACTTATAATGCGCGTGCCCAAAAGGTTTATATCGGCTGCCCGGAAAAAGTGAATGCCAGTGCGAATGCCGGTTTTCTCGCTCAGCAACCGGTCGACGTGGTGATATCCGACAGTCGCACCATACCGGCCGGCGCCAAAATAGAATGCCAGGGAACTGATGTAAGGCAGGCCCTGCAAAACTTCCTGCGATCGGAGTTTCCCTCGTGCAAAATGACGCTGCTGCCCGATACGCTGAGCGCACCAAAGCCGGACAGGATAACCATCAAAATAGGCATAGCGGCATACCAGGCCATCCTGAGCAAGTCCGAATGGACGGGTTCGGTTGGTTACCGCGTGACGATCACCGACAACCGGCATCAACCGGGCAAGAAACAATCCGAAGAAATAAGCAATGAGGTAACCAGGCCTAATATTTTTGGCTACAAAGCAGCAAAAAAATGCCTGTTCATGAGCTTCGACAAATCCAACCAGGACCTGGTTTCCTTCATCGAAAACACGTTAAAGGACTGATGCCGCGTTGGGCTTTTTGTCCATAATGGTCGATGGAACATAGCCAGCCTTGAAAAACTGTTAACTATGGACTATCGATCCCAAACCATCACCAATCCGACTTCTGACTTCTGACCCCGGATATCCCCTCAAAACCTCGCCGCAAATTCCTTTGCGAAATCCTCCAGCTTGATTTTGCCGTTGGGTTGGGTGCCGCGGGCGTCGTAATCCTTCCACAGGATGCCGCTGCCAACAGCGTTGTTCATTTCGATAAAGTTTTTGCTGATGGGTTCGGGCAAACCGGCCTGGAGCATACCCTCAAGCGCCTGCTCGTCGGTAAACTGAACCCATTGCAGGTCGGGTTTGCCAATAGCTGCGCCTAATGTGGCGGCCACTTCGCTGGCGGTGCGGTCATCGCTGGTGATGTAACGCACGCTTTTACCGGTAAAGGGTGTTTGCAGCTCTTTGGCAACGGCGGCGGCAATGTCTTCGGGGTGCACCATCACCAGGCGGGTAGCCGGTCCGTAGTTGGCACCGATAAAACCGAGGTGTTTGATCATATCAATATTGGCATACAGGTTCACGTAAAAGAACCCGGCACGCAGGTGTTTAATGGCAACGCCTTCCAGGGCATTCAATACCAATTCGCCGTCGTGCACGCCTGATATTTGTCCCGTACCGCCGTCAATATCCGCACCGATGCTGCTCAGGTTCACCACGCGGGTGATACCATTTTTGCGGATGGCTTCGGCATAGTTGCGGGCGCTGTCGCTTACATATTTGCGGTAATCGGTAACGCCAAAGTTTGGCGGAACCATGGTATAAACCACATTGGCCCCGGCGAAGGCTTTGGTTAAAAATGCGGCATCGGCAATGGAGCCGATGGCGGCCTTTGCGCCTAATGCTTCGATCTCTGCAACTTTATCCGCGCTGCTGCTTACAATGGTCACTTCATGACCGGCAGCTATCAATTGTTTGGCTAATGGTTTGCTGATGTTTCCCAACGAGCCTGTTACTGTAATTTTCATAATGTTTTTTTATTTTGCTTTTGTTGGGAACAAAGGTATATTTGTACTTACTTTTATACAAGTACTTACCCTAAAGTATGTATCAATGACACAAGTAAAAGAAAGCTCGACCATACAGGAAAATAAGAAGTTCGCCCTTAACGAATGCCCCGTAACTTACGTGATGGAAAAGATAGGCGGTTACTGGAAGCCGATTATCCTGTTCCATTTGCTATCGGGCAGCAAGCGCTACAGCGAGTTGCGCAGGGCCATACCCATCATCACCGAAAAGATGCTGATACAGCACCTGAAGCAGTTGGAGAATGATAATATCGTGGTGCGCGAGTCGAAGCCCGTGGTGCCGCCGTATGTCACCTATAGTCTTACGCCAGCAGGAAAGGGTCTGCAGCCCATACTGAATGCCATGGCCACCTGGGGTATCGAGGATAGCAAACGCAACGCGGGGAATAGTTATATTTCCAAAAGTATGGACGATTTCCCGGGGGCGTAGTTAAATTGCATCATGAAGAACCTTTACCTGCTAACTATAATGCTTTGCCTGCTGCTTGCCGCCTGCGTGCAGCCCGGGAAATACATCGGTGCAAAATATCCCAAAACAAAAACAGTAGATGTTTATCACTACGCTACCGAAGTCAAGCGGTATTACAAGGTCATCGGCCGGCTGGTGAACCGCAAATATTTGGATAAAGAAATTGAGCACGTAATGGTGATGGACGCCAAAAGAATAGGCGGCGATGCGGTGATATTACTAGGTGTCGATTCAACCGTCACCGGAAAACCCAACCGGGTAGCGGCAGATGTGTTGAAATACGGGGAATAGATCTGCCCGCATCTTACAGGAAACAACTCCATACCTATTCGAAAAAATAAAATGAGGCTGGAAATGTGCGATTCCTTCCTCGGGGAAGGGGAGGAAGGGGTTAGAAAAGCGGCGAAACCCCACCCTGCCCCGCCCCGAGGCGGGAATCGTACGGCCCACTGCTTTTTAAATTTATTCCGAACATTCCTTGAGATAACTCCCGCAAAGGCGGTAGCAATCATGGTTTACACTTTTTTCGCTTTATTTGATTTAATATATTGATAGTCAATTACTTAATCATTGTAGACTATGCAATTGTGTTAACCATGTTAACCCACTTTTGAAGTCTCCTGTCACCAATCATTTCTTCATTATCCTCTTCAGCACCAATAAATTCAGCGCATTTTTGCTGATGCCCGTCATGTTGTTTTGGTACAGGTTCACCAGTTTATCATAGTAAAGCACTACCACCGGTGCGTTCTGCATAATAATGTTATCCATCTCGCGGTACAGGGCGTGGCGTTTCTGATCGTCGGCCTCGTGGTAGGCCTGCTCAAAAAGGCAGTCGAATTGTTTATTGTTAAAGCCGGTGTAGTTTGGTCCCCAGGGGATCTTATTTTTTGAGTAGAACAGCAGCAGGTAATTTTCGCCATCCGGGTAATCCGCAATCCACGATCCATAGAAAAAGTTAACGCCGTTTTTTGATACCAGTTCGCGCAGACTGGCGCTTTGTACGATTTCCACCCGGGTACGTATCCCCACCTGGTCAAGCTGACCCTGCACGTATTCAATCAGGTCGCGGTAGCCGATGGTGGTGGTCAGTGTTATCTCAGGGCATTCTTTCCCGTTTGGATAACCACATTCGGCTAAAAGTTGCCGGGCTTTGTCGGGGTTATAAGTATAGCCTTTAACTTTAGTTGCGTCAAAACCCGGCATCCCGGCAGGTATAAAGCCACCGTTACCTGGCGTAGCCATGCTATTGCGCAGGTATTTGATCATTTTTTGCTTGTCGATAGCATAGTTAATGGCCTGGCGTATCTTCAGCAGTTTCAGGGGCGAATGTCTTACGATGGGCAGGTTCGTATCCACCAGCATGCCCAAATACATGGTGTTAAGGTATGGCGCCGAATTAAGGATGAATTTCCCCTTATATTTTTGTGTTACCTGGCCCGATTTGGTCAGGATATCATCGCGGTAGCTGCCATCGATATCATTCAGAAAATCTATCTTCCCGGTTACAAACTCCATAAAGGCTGTTTGCTTATCGCCGATGAAGGTGGCACGCACGGCGTCCAGGTGCGGCAGGCTGCTGCCGTCTTTATCTTTCTCCCAGTATTTATCATTCTTAAGGAAAACCAGCACTTCGCCCTCTTTCCAATACTTGAATTTAAAGGGCCCCGTACCGATGGGGTGATTGCGAAAATCCTTGCCATAATGCCCGGCCACTTCACGCGGTATCACCGAAGCGATCTGCGAGGTTAGCAATGAGAGCAGCGGTGGGAAAGGCGCCTTTAACTGAATACGGAAAGTAGTGTCGTCGATAGCAATAAAGGCTTTGTTATCTTTCACCTTATCACTGAATATCCACGAGCCCGATGCTGCTATTTTCGGGTCTATAAGGCGACTGAAACTGTAAACAAAATCGGCAGCGACAGCTTTCCGTCCCTTTCCGTCCCTGAACAGCGGGTCGTCGTGAAAATAAACATCGTTCCGCAAATGGAAAGTGTATTGTAAACCATCGGCTGAAAGTTCCCAGCTTTTGGCGATAGCAGGCTGAACACGCATGCTGTCATCTATCTGCACCAGCCCGTTATAAAGCTGATTATCCATCCAGATGGTGTTCTGGTTACGGCAGAAAGCCGGGTCGAGCGAGGTGAGGCCCTCGTCGAGATTGATATTGAATACCGACTTGCTCGGCGTAGCGTTATCGGTATTGCAGGAAAATAAAGCCATCGCAGCAGCACACAAAAACAAGATCAGTTTATTCATCGAAGCCTAATATATCAATTATTGAATTACTGATTTATTGAATTATTGATTATTGCCGTCAGATGATGATATTTGAACTTTATAATAACAGCACCGTTTAATTAACCGAATGAGGAAATACATCGCATTATTACTGATCGTCGTATCATTCGGGTATTTCCTGTCCACTTTCACCGGCTGCGGTAAGGAATTGATATCGCCTAATCCTTTTACGGACAGCACCATTGTTGCCGGTGCCGATTCAGCGGGTTATCAAGATGGCTTGGGCGCCGATGCAAGGTTCGATCATCCCTTTGGGCTGGCGCTTGACAACGCGGGCAACCTGTATGTGGCCGACCAGGGTAATTCACTGATCAGGAAGATAGATCCCTCGACCAATGTGACCACGCTTGCCGGAATGGTTGGAGTACTTGGCCTGGTGAACGGCGCCGATACGGCTGCTAACTTCAATAAACCATTTTCCGTAGCGGCCGACGCATCGGGCAATGTATTTGTTGCTGATGCCGGTAATAATGTGATCCGTAAAATAACACCCGATGGCACGGTAAGTACTTTTGCTGGAACGGGTGTTGCCGGAGCTGATGACGGTACTGATCAAGCGTCGTTCAATTCACCCTTAGGGGTAGCCACTGACCATGATGGCAACGTTTACGTAGCCGATTATGGTAATGACCTCATCCGGAAAATAACTGCCTATGGTACAGTAAGTACCATCGCGGGAAAACAGGGAGTTTCGGGCTATGCCGATGGTGCAGACACCTCAGCAAGGTTCAACCTGCCCGAAAGCCTGGCGGTGGATGCCGCCGGAAACATCTACGTGGCCGATAACGGCAATAACATGATCCGCAAGATCACGCCTGGCGGCGTGGTTAGTACGTTGGCCGGCAACGGGGCCGCGGGCAAAGCCAACGGGAATGGTACGGCGGCAAGCTTTAATTCGCCTTTTGGGATAGCGGTGGACGGAGCAGGCAATGTTTACGTGGCCGATGCTGGCAATAATATGATAAGAAAGATAACGCCAGACGGTACGGTAAGCACTTTTGCCGGCAGCGGGGTAAAAGGCGCGGGCAATGCAACAGGCACACAGGCTACTTTTAACACCCCATCGGGCCTGGCAGTGGATTCAACCGGGAACGTTTATGTTGCCGATGAAAACAATAATTTAATACGTAAGATCACCCCATCCGGCGAGGTCTCCACGTTCGCTATAAAACGCTCAAAGACAGTATACAAGTGAAAACTAATTAAAGGTTAATATACTGTAACTATTGTATAAAATATTTATAAGCTTTTATTAGGATAATATAAAATTTACAGCTAACTTTGATTATATCTGTCAACTAAACACCAATTATTGACCGTTCTTAATGGTTTCTAAACAAGAGCTACAGCTAACGTATTCCAGCCTCCCGACAGAGAAGCTGATGGAAATTATAGACAATAAATTTGGCTATACGGAAATGGCCGTGTCCGTAGCGTTCGAAGAACTGGCAAGCCGTAAGATATCCGAGGAAGAGATCAAAAATTACAAGTCGAAGCAAATTGAGAAACTGAACAATTATATCAGGAAGAATATTTCGCACGATCTGTCGCTTTCGCAAAAAAACCTGTTTTATTTCATATTTATACCGCTTTTGACCGCGCCCTTCAGGTTGGGCTTTAAGGAAAAAGGCTTCAAGCTGAAGATAAAGCAGGCCAATTACTATTCACTTTTCGGCTTTGGTTTCTGCCTGCTGTCAGCCCTGTTCTTAGTCGAGGGTATGTCCAATTTATTTGTCGCCGCTTTTTGGATGGGGGGCTTTATCCCTGCCTACCTGATGGATGAGTCGTTCAACCGCCAGCGCCAGATCAAAAAGCTCCAAAAGCTTTTCGGCCAGCCCGAATCGGAAGAATCGGCACAGGAACAGGATGCCTGAACGTCCTGGTATTTTGAAAGTCTTTGTAAATATTTGATTTTGAACGGGTAAATCCACTTCACGCTTTTCTGCATAGTTAAATTCCCCCCTTACGGGTGATAAAACGCAAGGCTGTCGCTTTTATATTTGGTTAAAGCCAAATATCACGCAGTTTAAATGAATAACATCACCCGACCCATCGTATTGAACCTTTTTTTCTTCACGTCTTTCTTTGGCGCACTGCATACTTATGCACAGGTGATGTATCGCGGAACTGCCGCCCACAACTTAAACTATAATTCGGGGGGCAAGGGTTTTTTTAATGAATGCGCCTGGAAGTTCGATGCGGATGCGCCCATCCGGTCGACCGTCGTGGTCTCGGGTAATTCTGTCTATTTCGGCAGTAGCCGGGGCGTGTTTTATAGTCTGAACAAAAATACGGGAAAGGTCAGTTGGACATTCAAACCAGGCCATGCCATCAATTCATCGGCAGCGGTGCACAACGGCAGTGTTTTCTTTAGCGATAATAAGCAAAGCCTTTATTCCCTCAATGCAGCGACAGGTAAATTGAACTGGAAAACAGACCTTGGCATTGCCAAAAGCTACGACTGGGCATTTGATTATACCTATTCGTCGCCCGCTATCGTCAACGGGCAAATACTTATCGGCAGTAAGGACGGCTGCATTTACAACATTAACGAAGCCACGGGCAAAGTAAAATGGAAATTCAAAACGGAAGGCATTGTCAGGAGTTCGCCGGCAGTTGCGGCCAATGTTATTTACGCGGGGGATACCGAAGGTAATTTCTATGCTGTAAACCTTAACAACGGACAGCAAAAGTGGCGCTTTGAAATACAGGGGCATACCATGCAGAATGAAAAATTCTCGTTCGACCGCAGGGCGATCATCGCTTCGCCTTTGGTAACCGGCAACAAGGTGATCATTGGCGGGCGCGACGGATTTTTATATTGCCTTGATAAAAACACTGGAAAACGACTATGGCGCGTGGATCATGAAGTTTCATGGATCATATCGGCGGTTGCAGTAAAAGATAATATTGTGGTCACGGGTACATCTGATGGACATTTTGTACAGGCTGTCGATTTGAACAGCGGCAAGCAACTCTGGAAATATCATACGGTGAACGTGGTATGGTCGTCGCCTATTATCGATGGTGATAAGGTTTATATAGGCAGTCATGAAGGCGCCGTTTATTGCCTCGATCTGAAAACGGGCCGTAAACTCACCAGTTTTCAAACGGGCGGTATCGTTTTTTCGTCGCCCGTTATCGACGGTCACTTGCTTTACGCCGGGTCGGACGATGGCTTTCTTTACGCCCTCAAACCGGGTATGGGCCATTTCTCACCAACTACGGCCCGTAAATACGTTTTTTGGGACGAAGGCATACCGGCCCCTAACGGAAACGATATCCGGATACGGAAATACCTTACTGATAACGGTTATAAACGGCTGGATAAAGGAAAACTGGTTAAGCTGATCGCCGAAAAAGATTCAGCCGAAAACGCAGTCATAGTATTTGCTACTAACTTTTTCCCGGACGAAATAACTAAAGGCGAGAAAAGCTCAACCCTGTGCAGTTACCTTAATGCCGGCGGCAAAATAGTGGTAACAGCTACCGATCCGCTTGTGCTGAAATATGACACCAAATATAAATCGGTGGTCCTACGCAGCTTCCTGTATGCCGACAGCGTGATAGGTATCAAGTACGGGCCCGACGATTTGCGTTCCTATAAAGGCAACCAGCCGGCGTTTCGCACCAAAACAGGGGAAGAGTGGGGCGTACAATCATTCTGGGCATCGCCGCTTAGCGTCGACCCGAAGCAGGTGGATATCGTGTTAGGTATGGACGAGAATGGGCTGGCATCGGCATGGGTAAAGAAATTTCATAAAAGCTCAGGCTCGGGTTTTGTGCAGATATGGGTGGGTGAGGGCGACCGGGACCTGAGCTTTATAACGCGTGTAGCAGAGTACGGACTAAAATAAAACGATGATGTATCTCAGATCATATATCGCCGCTGTATTGTCGCTGACCAGCGCGGGAATATTTGCGCAGGGCAGCTACCCGGGTAAGGGGATCCCGGCTGATACGCCGCAGATATTTGCCGAAGGCATCCTTTCCGACGGTTTAAATAACCGCGATTTTGCCATTTCGCCGAAAGGGGATGAGGTATTTTTTACCATCCAGGGACCGAGGTTCGCATTGAGCACTATCCTGCACATCACGAAAAGGAACGGCCGGTGGAGTGAGCCTGAAGTTGCTCCCTTCTCGGGCAAATGGCGCGATCTGGAGGCGGCCTTTTCGCCCGATGGGCAGTTCATCTATTTCTCATCGGACAGACCGGTGAACGGCGAGGCAAAGAAGGACTTTGACCTGTGGCGCGTCAAACGTTTGCCGGGGGGAAGGTTTGGTGAACCGGAAAACCTCGGCACGGTTGTCAATTCAGGTAAAAATGAATTTTACCCGTCGGTCGCGCGCAGCGGCAACCTGTACTTTACCGTTGAAGCAGATTATGGAAAGGGGAGCGAGGATATAGTGATTTGCAAATGGAACGGTACGGGCTTTGCCAGACCCGAAAGCCTGCCCGAAGATATTAATACCAAATACGACGAATTTAACGCCTTTGTCGATCCGGATGAGCGGTATATCCTCTTCTCGTCCTACGGCAGGCCGGATGATATGGGCGGCGGAGATCTTTATTTTAGCAGGAAAAACGAGAACGGAGACTGGTTACCTGTAAAGCATTTCCCCGCCCCATTTAATTCGGCCTACCTGGATTACTGCCCCTATGTGACGCCTGATAAAATGTACCTGGTATTTACGAGCAACCGCATGGGGCCCGGCTTTAAAAATGGGAAAGCGAAAAACTACGGGGAAACCAGGGATATGTTGTCGGGCCCGGGCAACGGCAACGATGATATTTATTGGGTAAAATTTAATATGGACCTGCTAAAGTAAAACAGCATGATGAAAAAAATTACCGTATTGTTATTGACCGTAACCAGTATAAGCGCCTTTGCACAGCAGCAGGTAACGTTAAAAAAAGCTGATTCGCTGTTTGCAAAGCAAGAGTGGAAAGCCGCAAAGCAAAACTATGTGAGTGTGCTTAAAGATACTTCGTCCAACGCCGTATCATGGACACGATTGGGGTATTGCAATCAAAACCTTGGCCTGTATGCCGAGGCTTTAAAAGACTATGATAAATGCCTTGCAAATAGCCCGAGACCGCCGGTTAGGTCGGTAACACTGTCGCGAATGGCGCGGATATATGCAATTACCAATAAAATTGACGAAGCGGCAGACAGGCTGATAAAAGCCACCGCATTGGGCTACAACAGCCTGCCCGACCTGGACACAATGGCCGACTATAAGAACATGCGCGCCGCGGCCAATTTTGCGGATATACGCAAAAAAGTATATGAAACGGTGTTCCCTTGTGCTGCCGAACCGCATGCCC
Source organism: Mucilaginibacter ginsenosidivorans (assembly GCF_007971025.1). Taxonomy (NCBI): domain Bacteria; kingdom Pseudomonadati; phylum Bacteroidota; class Sphingobacteriia; order Sphingobacteriales; family Sphingobacteriaceae; genus Mucilaginibacter; species Mucilaginibacter ginsenosidivorans. Next base: position 2,251,822 of record NZ_CP042436.1, read on the forward strand.
ACGATTTTGATTTTTGGATAGGAGAATGGGATGTTTATCAAACAGGTACGAAATTTTTGGTGGGGCACAGCCTGGTTCAAAGTATATCCGGCGAATGCGCCTTGCTTGAAAACTGGACATCCACGCAGGCCAGTACCGGCAAAAGCATAAACTATTACAATGCCGCAACCGGTAAATGGGAGCAGGACTGGATAGGTTCAGCAGGCGGGCCGCAGCGCTACCTTAACGGCGAATATAAAGACGGCGCCATGCAGTTTACCTATGAGTTCACCAACGCCCAGGGTAAAAAGCAAACCGGCAATTTCAAATTTTACAATATCGACAAAGATACCGTGCGCCAGTACCAGGATGTCAATAACGACGATGGTAAAACGGTTACCGTATCATACGATTTTACGTATGTCAGGAAAAAGCAGTAAATTTTGTCTTTTAAAAATTAAGGATGAGAAAGTTCTTTTTACTTGCCACAGGGCTGTTATTATTTCAACAGGGTATAAGCCAGGTGAAGAATACTTCCTACACCACGCAAACAGGTGAAAAGGTATTGCGGCTCGAATCGGTTTTACCAGTAGATATTAAAACAGCCTGGAAGCTTTTTACCACGGACGAAGGTTTAAAAACGTGGATAGCCCCGCAGGCGCACATTAATTTAGCAGTTGGCGGTTCGGTTGTAACAAACTATGATAAGAACAAACCCTTAAGTGACCCTTCATCAATAACATTGCCGATAATCAACTATATCGATCAGGAAATGATTACTTTTAAAGTAAACCTTAATGATAATTTTGACCCGGCAGCAAGAGCTGAAGATAAAAATTTGCAGGAAGTGATTCTGCTCAAAGCGATCGGCCCGCAGCAAACGCAGGTTGTTTCTTTAATGATGGGTTGGGGAAAAGGCCCGGCCTGGGATAAAACCTATAATTTTTTCGCCAAAGGGAACGAATGGACCTACAACGAATTGCTGAAAAATTATAAGTAGGTGAAGTTTTGATAGAAGGAAAAGCCATTGCTGCCGGATAAACAGCAATGGCTTTTTAATTTTATTTGGAGTTGATGACAAGCGTAGCGCCTGTAAGGCCCTTGGATGAAGCATCCAGCGTAATGTTCCCCGGTTTTCCATTCGACTGTAAAATTGCAAGCGCCAGCCCGTTAAAAGCATGGCGGTAATTGGCCTTGAACGGGTCGTGATCGGTTTCGCTGCCATTGTCGACGCCGGCGATAAAAGCGTTGCCGTTCAGCTTAAAGTTTACGAGGTTATCGGCAGTTGGCACAACGTTGCCATCTTTATCCAATATCCTGACGGTAACAAATGACAGATCCTTGCCATTTGCTTTGATGTTCTTGCGGTCGGCTACCAACTGAATTTTGGCAGGCTTACCGGCGGTATGTATCACCTCGGTCTTAACTATTTTACCATCCTTTCGCGATACCGCCTTCAGGGTACCCGGCTCGTATTTCACCCGCCACATCACGTGCAGGTCGTCGCCTTCCTTCTTTTTAGTACCCAGCGATTTGCCGTTTAGAAACAATTCAACCTCGTCGGCATGGTTATAAAATGCCCACACGTCTATGGTTTTACCGGGTTCCCAGTTCCAGTGCGGCAGAATATGCAGTACGGTTTTGTCGGTCCATTCGCTTTGGTACATATAGTAAATATCCTTCGGGAAACCTGCCAGGTCGATAATGCCGAAATACGAGCTGCGCGACGGCCATTTATAAGGTGTCGGCTCGCCAAGGTAATCCCATCCCGTCCAGATGAACATACCCGAGAGGAAGTCATATTTCTTCATCACCTTCCAGGTAGCCTCGTGGGTCGAGCCCCATGCCGGGCGGACATTATCATAGGCAGACACGGTGTTGTCGGGGTTGCCGTCGGTAAAAGGCTTGTCCCAGCGGTTTGGCCACACCCGGATGCTGTCCGACGGCATATCGTAATGACCGCGTGTTTCCAAACCTGATGTAGTTTCCGTAGCGATGAATTTTTTACCCGGGTAGCGGTCGTGGAAACCAGCGTAGTTAAACTCATGATAATTATACCCGATCAGATCGAGCGCGCCTGACTGGATGATCTTGTTGCTGGTATCGGGCCTGTCATTTGCAGTAGTAATAGGGCGTGTTTTATCCAAACTATGCACGATCCCGGCCAGTTCGGGCGCCAGGGTTAGCGAGCGCGGGTCGCCCTGCTGCGGTATTTCGTTGCCAATACTCCATATCATCACGCTTGGGTGGTTGCGGTCGCGCAGCACCTGGTCCTCCAGGTCGCGTTTGTGCCATTCTTTAAAGAAAAGATGGTAGTCATATTTCACCTTACCCACTTCCCAGCAGTCAAACGCTTCGTCCATTACAATAAAGCCCATTTTATCGGCAAGATCAAGCAGTTCGGGCGCCGGCGGATTATGTGAGGTACGTATCCCGTTGCAGCCCATCGCCTTCAGCATTTCCAGCTGGCGTTGCAGCGCACGATTGTTTAGTGCAGCGCCCAGGCTGCCAAGGTCGTGGTGATCACAAACGCCAAGTATTTTCATCGGTTTCCCGTTCAGGCTGAACCCTTTATCTGCATCGAAATTGAAGTAGCGTATGCCAAGCGGAGTCGTGTATTCATCGGTCACCTTACCACCGGTGATGACTTTGGTAACGATCCTGTACAGATAAGGGTTGTCTACCGACCATAAAGATGGGTTAATGATCGAGATTTTTTGATCGAATAATGTAGCTGCGCCGGCGTAATTGATGGTTAAGTTTTTTGACACGGCACTGCCAATGCTATTTCCTTTTGCATCGTATAAGGTCGATTGCAGCTCCATCGGCAGTGATTTGGAATCATCGCCCGCCATGTTGTTTTTTACCACGATGTTTAGATCAATTGTTGCCGAATGATCTGTTACTTCGGGCGTTGTTACGTAAGTTCCCCAATGGTCTATCGCCAGTTTATCTGTCGTCTCGAGCCATACATGCCTGTAAATACCCGAACCCGAGTACCAGCGCGAATTAGGCTGAACCGAATTATCAACCTTAACTGCGATGACATTCTTGCCGCCAAATTTCAGATAAGGCGTCATATCGTACCGGAACGAGATATAGCCGTTCGGCCTGAAACCAAGCTTGTGCCCGTTGATCCACACAGTGCTGTTCCAGTACACACCATCAAAATCGATATAAACCATTTTGTCTTTGGATGACGCCGGAACGGTGAAGGTTTTACGGTACCAGCCCAGGCCGCCGGTCAGCGCGCCGCCTTCCACTGTAGCGGGGCTATTTTTGTCGAATTTTCCTTCAATGCTCCAGTCGTGCGGCAGGTTAAGCGCCCGCCATTTGGCATCGTTCAATCCAGGCTCCTCACCGCCTTTTACATCGCCCAGGTTAAAGCGCCAGCCCATATCAAAATCTGCTTTGCTGCGCGGCGATTGGGCAAAGCTTTTCAACCCAAAAAATAAAAATGGCACAAGTATAAGTATCCTCGCGGCCCTTAAAGTAGTTCTGAATAAAGACATGACGGTCTATTTGGTAATAAATGTATAATCGACACTAATCTATGAATGTTTGTTTAAATAAAAGGATAAATCCATAAAATTTAAATTGAAAATGACCCAGATGCCTCGTAGAGGCATCTGGGTGTAGCACCAGACCCACCTTTTTGCCCCGTTAGGGGCTACGCAATAGGCGAAGGGTAGCTCCTAACGGAGCAAAATCACCTGGTAAATTGATTTTCTACAAACAGGTAGCCCCGATGGGGCATGCTTAAAATGCGTTATGTTTCCGGAACAGCTTCTAACATTTTCCTATAATACTTCTTGTAGCTTGTGCCACCCTTGAATTTTGTTGCATTAGACACTACACAATCGGTGAAAGTTAGTTCTTAATAGATCAAAACTTGGATTGTGGATTATTCAGTGCCCTGTCGGGGCTACCTGCCTGTAGCACCAGCCCCACCCCCTAAATTATGCCCCGTAGGGGCTACACAACCGGCAGCAGGCAAGCTATATTTTAGGTGTCGCTGAAAGCAAATCTGAATAATTCTTCCGATAGCTAAACAACATAAATATATTCAGCACCAACATCCCCGTCCCTAAAGGGATGTATGGATGCGCCAGGCAGGCATACAGCATAAATATGTTCATTGTAATGGGGAATAGGACAACCGCAAAAAAGGCCGTATAGCGATTGATGAGCAGGAACACGGCGCAAATAATTTCTATTGTCTTCAGGAAGGGAAAGAAATACCCTGTCGCGCCGAGTGCACCAAAAAATGCATCAGCTTTTTCGCCAGCCGGCGGAAAATTGATAATATGCGACATGAAATTCAGGAAATAATCCAGCCCGAAGACAAGATAGATGAGCCCGAGCGCAAGCCGGGCAATTAATACAGCGGTCTTCATATTTTACAGGTTTATAACGCTAACTTAGTCATAATAATAACACAATCAGCCAAAATGGCGTAATTGACCAAACGGCATTAAATTGGCTATAAGGGAAGTATGAACATACAGAAAATAACATTCGGAAATGGCTGCTTCTGGTGCACAGAGGCTATTTTCCAAACTTTAAAGGGCGTTAAATCGGTAACCTCCGGCTACATGGGCGGTAGCAAACCCAACCCTACGTATATGGAGGTTTGCAACGGCGACACCGGCTATGCCGAGGTTATCCACCTCGAATATGATGCGGATGAAATATCGTTCGACGAATTGTTGCTGGTGTTTTTCAGAACACACAACCCTACCACGTTAAATCGCCAGGGAAACGATGTGGGCACGCAATACCGATCGGCTATATTTTATTATTCGGATGAACAAAAGCAACAATCGGAAGCAATGATAAAAAGGCTTACAGATGAAAAGGTTTTTGATAAGCCGATAGTGACCGAAATAACCCCGGCGTCCGACTTTTACAAAGCCGAGGATTATCACCAGAACTATTACCAGGATAACCCGAATAAATCGTACTGCGCCTTTGTTATCCAGCCTAAACTGAACAAATTTGCGAAGGAATTCAGCGAAAAAATACGGCCCGAAATGCTGCGGTAACAGGAAAATATGAGAAGATACCTTTGCTTATTGTTTTTTGGCAGCGCCCTATACTCAGGGCAACTTTTGGCGCAAACATCGAAAGACAGCCTGAGCGTTGTCAACTCCGGTAAGGCTTGGGCGGCTCTTTACCAGCAGCGCGCTGCGGAATACAAGGCGCTTTGCTTCCAGGCTTATAACATGGCCCGGACGCGGATAGACGAAGCGGTAAAGAAACACCACACAAGGCCCTTGGCGGTGGTGACGGATATTGACGAGACGGTATTGGACAACAGCCCGTACGATGCGGCACGTGCCCTGCAAAACCTCGATTATTCTACGACCACCTGGAAACAATGGACGGCCAAAGCGCAATGCGATACCGTGCCAGGTGCGCCTTCGTTTTTTAAATACGCGGTATCAAAAGGAGTAAAGGTGTTCTATATCACCAACCGCGATGAGGACGAACGTGCGGCAACACTTAAAAATTTGCAGCTTTATCATTTGCCTAACGCGGATGATGCTCACCTGCTGTTAAAAAATGGATCGTCCAGCAAGGAGAGCCGCAGGCAGCAGGTGCTGAAAAAGTACAACATTGTTTTGCTATGTGGCGATAACCTGCCCGATTTTGACGCACTGTACGATAACAAGCCATCCGAAGAAAACCGCAACGCCACAACGGAAAAACTGCGTAAAGAATTTGGCAAGAAGTATATCGTTATCCCCAACCCGTCCTACGGCGACTTTGAAGGAGCCCTATTCAAATTCAATTACAACTTAACGACGGCACAGAAGGATTCTATCATCAGAGCTCTCATCAAAACCGACAAAAACTAATCGCAAGTCTCTAATCGCTAATCATTAAGTTTCTGTTAACTGTAGTTTTTTAAAGGCATCATCCGTATTTTTGGTCTTCCCTTTCAATAATTACCTATGAGATCAAAAATATTCTTCGTTATTGCTGCCTTATTTATTGCCCCTGATGTTTTTGCCCAGCTACCCGGTAAAATACCGCAAACCGGCCAGGTGCTGTTACCCAACGGCTGGAAACTGAGCCCCGCTGGTACTTCGCTGCCATTGGGCGATCTGCCCTTGAATATCCAGTTATCCGCTTCGGGCCGCCTGCTGGCCGTTACCAACAACGGGCAAAGCACACAGTCGATACAGTTGATCGACCCTAAAAACGAAAAGCAGCTGGATGAGCGCATCATCAAAAAGTCGTGGTACGGACTGGCGTTTAGCCATGATGAAAAGACGCTTTATGTTTCAGGCGGAAACGACAATCGGATACTGGTATTCCCCATTGCAGGCAATAAATTCGGCGCTGCCGATACTATCCTGCTCGCACCCGCGGCCTGGCCAAAAAACAAGGTTTGCCCAACCGGTATAGCGGTCAATAAAAGCGATACACGCCTGTACACAGTTACGAAGGAGGATAGCGCATTGTACGTGGTCGATCCGCAGAAAAAAGATGTGATCAAACGTGTGCCATTGCCGGCCGAAGCATATAGCTGTGTGCTGTCGCGCGATGAAAAGCTGTTATATATCTCGATATGGGGCGGCGAAGAAGTGACGGTTTACAACACGGCTACCCAAAAGATCGTTAAAAATATCAAAACCGGCAGTCACCCCAACGAACTGCTGCTGAACAAAAAAGGCTCTTATTTATATGTCGCTAACGCGAATGATAATTCGGTTTCGGTTATAAATACCATTACCGGCAAGATCACCGAGACGCTGTCAACCTCGCTTTACCCAACCCGTTTAACGGGTTCTACAACAAACGGACTGGCGCTGTCACCTGATGAGAAAACCTTATACATAGCCAATGCCGATAACAACTGCCTGGCGGTATTTGATGTAAGCACACCGGGCGCAAGCAAAAGCATGGGCTTTATTCCAGTGGGATGGTATCCTACCAATGTGAAAACATTAGGCGATAGGATAATCGTTTCCAACGGCAAAGGGTTTACATCGATGCCAAACCCCGACGGTCCGCAGCCTTTAAAGAAGGTAGACAACAGCGGCTACCGCATAGGTTCGAAGAATGCAAAAGAACAATATATCGGCGGACTGTTTAAAGGCACCATGTCCTTTATCAGGGTTCTGCAGGCCGGGCAGTTAAAGGCTTACACAAAACAGGTTTATGCCAATACGCCCTTCACGGAAAAAAAGACGGAAATGGCCGACGGCGAAGCGGGCAACCCAATACCACGCAAGTTGGGCGAAAAATCACCTATTAAACATGTCTTTTATATCATTAAAGAAAACCGCACTTACGACCAGGTGCTGGGCGATATGCCGCAGGGTGCAGGTGACACGGCGCTTTGCATTTTTGGCAAGCGCGTAACCCCCAACGAGCATGCCATTGCCAACGAGTTTGTGTTGCTGGATAATTTTTATGTCGATGCCGAAGTTAGCGCCGACGGGCATAACTGGAGTACCGCAGCCTATGCCACCGACTTTATTGAAAAAACCTGGCCCACCAGCTACGGCGGCAGGGGCGGCAATTACGATTCGGAAGGTACACGCCGGGCAGGCGACCCGCGCGACGGGTATATATGGGATTACTGCAAACGTGCCGGCGTAAGCTATCGCACCTACGGCGAATTTGCCGATGATTACAAACCGAACATCAAGGTGCTGGAGGGCCACTATTGCCAGCAGGCGCCGAGTTTCGACCTTGATATCAAAGACGTGAAACGGGTAGAAATATGGAAGCATGATTTCGACTCGTTGTTGAATATTAATGCGGTGCCACAATTCAATACCGTCCGCATCAGTAATGACCATACCAGCGGGCAGCATAAGGGCGCCTATTCGCCTATTGCAGCGGTGGGTGATAACGACCTGGCTGTGGGGCAGTTCATCGAGCATCTTTCTCACAGCCCGATATGGAAGGAGTCGGTTGTATTTATTCTGGAGGACGATGCGCAAAACGGCCCAGATCACATCGATGCGCACAGGTCGCCTGTATTTGTTGTAGGGCCCTATGTAAAGCGGAATACGGTAATACATGAAATGTACTCCACGTCGGGCGTATTGCGCACCATCGAGCTGATCCTCGGTCTGCCGCCGATGAGCCAGTACGATGCCGCCGCGAAGCCAATGTATGAGTGCTTTACCAGTAAGCCCGACCTTACACCATACGTGGTAAAACCTGCACAGGTCGATTTGGAGCAGCGTAACGTTGCCGATAACGAAAGTAGCCGCCGCTCTCAATTTTTCAACCTGGCCAAAGAAGATAAGGTGCCCGACCTTGAGCTGAACGAGGTGATATGGAAATACGTGAAAGGCGAAAATTCCGTAATGCCGGCCCCAAAACGCAGCGCTTTTGTGATACTGGAGAAGAAAAAGAAGGATGATGACGATTGACACGATTTTAGGATTTTAGGGATCAGATGAGATCTCAATAGGAATGCCCTATCGGTGTCAAACGTTTGCAGGACAAAACAAGGTTGCAATTTGATGGTTAGTATTTAACTTTACATTTCAAATTCACCTGGCAAGCCCATCCTATGACCGTAATTGAGAACGATTTTCTGAAAGTATCCATCCGCAACAAAGGAGGCGAACTAATATCCGTATATAATAAAATTTCAGGGGTAGAACACCTTTGGCAGGGCGATCCGAATATATGGCCCTGGCATGCGCCAAACCTGTTCCCGGTTGTTGGCGGACTGATCAACAATGAGCTTTTGGTGGATGGCAAAGCCTTTCCGATGAAGCGCCACGGTTTCAATCGCGAAAGCGAATTACTGCTGCTGGCATCCAACGAAGTGTCGGCCCGGTTCTCGCTGCCTTATTCCGATCATACGCTGGAGGTTTATCCTTATAAATTCGATTTCCAGATCCATTATGATTTAATCGAAAATGCCCTGCGGGTTACCTATAAGGTCATCAATCATCAAAAAGATACCATATATTTCTCTGTAGGCGGGCACCCTGCATTCAATGTGCCGTTTAAAATTGGGGAAAGCTACGAGGATTATTACCTGGAATTTGAATCCGAAGAAAAGCTGGAAAAACATATGTTATCAGCCGAAGGTTTTTTTACCGGTGAAACCCAGCCGGTAAAGCTTGATGGTAAAAAGCTACCGCTTAGCCGCGAAATGTTTAAGGACGATGCCTGGGTTTTCAAGAAGCTGAACTCGCGCGAGCTAACCATTAAAAGCAGCAAACACGACCAAACCTTATCGATTGAGTTTCCGCATTTCAATTACCTGGGCATCTGGGCCAAACCCGGCGCCGATTTTCTTTGTATCGAACCGTGGCTGGGCTGTGCCGATTCCGAAGGCAAGCACGTTGATATCAGCAAAAAAGAAGCCATACAGCACCTTAAACACGGACACGTATTCGAGGCGGCGTTTTTTATAAGTATATGACCATTATAGGGACGCACAATTATGCGTCTCCGCCAAATAGCATTTATGACGAATAATTCTACCTCACGATTCAGCGACCGGGTAAATAACTATGTGAAATATCGTCCTGGGTACCCGCCGGAAGTGATCGGCCACCTGGAAAAGGAATGCCGGCTTTCGGCCGGCTCTGTAGTTGCGGATGTTGGTTCAGGCACCGGCATATTTACCAAACTTTTATTGGAGAAAGGATATACCGTTTACGCCGTGGAACCAAACGAACCGATGCGCCAGGCCGCCGACGGGCTATTGGGAAACAATCCTGGCTATCATTCGGTTAATGGTACCGCCGAAGCCACCGGGCTAACCGCAAAAACTATCGATCTGTTGGTTTGTGCGCAGGCTTTTCACTGGTTCAATACACCGGGCACCAAAGCCGAGTTTAAAAGGATATTAAAGCCGAGCGGGCAGGTTGCGCTGATATGGAACAACCGGGATGTTGAAGCAGATGCCTTTGCCACGGCCTACGAACTGCTTTTGCAACAGCAAAGCGGCGATTATGAACGGGTAAATCATCAGAATCTATCCGAAACCGACTTCGTGAATTTTTACCACGACGGGAAATACAGCCTGGTGAAATTCCATAACCAGCAGGTATTTGATTTTGAGGAGTTGGCCGGTCGCGCCTTTAGTTCATCCTATGTACCCGCCGAAGAAACCGAAGCCGGGCAGCATTTTAAAGCCAGCCTGAGGGAACTATTTGATAGCTACAACCGGCACGGCAAGGTGATATTCCGGTATCAGACGGAGGTATATTTGGGGAAGGTGTAATCCATCAATGTCATTTCGAACGATAGTGAGAAAACTTAAACGCTATACATGTCGAACTATGGAAGGCGTATAAGATTTTTCTTCGCTGTGCTCATTCGAAATGACATCGGTTTCAAATTATTGCTTCACCACTGTATTCAAAATCGGCTTATCCAATGCGCTGATTGTGGTGTGGCCTCCCTTCAGTTCATCAAAAACTACGATCTCATTCTGCCCAACCTTCAGCCACGATTTTGGTATATACAGCGTTTGCTGAGGACCGATGTACCAGTACTTGCCTATGTTGCGCCCGTTCAGGAAAACAAAGCCTTTGCCGAACTTACTCATGTCTAAATAAGTATCGCCGGTTTGGGCGAGATTAAATGTCCCTGAAGAAACTACCGGAGAATCTTCGATCGCCTCGCCCTGTTTAAAGGTATATTTTGGCGAAGTATTAAACGGCAGCTTGTACATTTTCCAGCCTGCCAATTCTGTTCCGCCCAAAGTAACCTTTTCGGTAATACCCTGGCGGTTGTCTACCAGGTATGGGCCATAGTTGATGCGGCCATTATTTTCGATTAAAATATCTAAAGTGGCGTTAGCCGGAACATTATCCAGTTGCACCGAGTCCTGCCGTAAATGGCGGTCGAGAACAGCCACGCGTTTCCCATTGATATAGACCGTGGCGAAATCGCGCATTTCTTTTATTTTGAGCAGACCGCTTGTAGCGTTTTTAATTTTCGTGCGGTATAATACAAAACCATAGCCCTGGCTCAAGTCCTCAAAACATAAGGGCTTGTTCGATATCACAGGCTGCGGCAGGTTTCGGAACAACGGGTGCTGACCGGTTAGTTTGATATTTGGTATTGATATAGTTTTGTTGCCTGCAGGCACGGGCGGCAGTTTTTCACCTGCCGGCAAATGCTTTTCGATGATCTCGCGGAACCTGTAATATTTCGGTGTGGGGTTGCCGGCTTCATCCAATGGAGCATCGTAATCATAGCTTGATGTTTGCGGCGAATACGGGTCGCGTTTGCTCATATTGGCGCCGTTCATAAAACCACGGGTGGTACCGCCATGAAACATATACATATTAATGGATATGCCATTCGCTAAAACGGTGTCCAGCTTTTTGGCGTCCTCGTCCATATTGCTTTTGTTGTGCGGGCTGCCCCAGCTATCAAACCAGCCGGGGTACCATTCGGCTATGTAATAAGGGCCCTTGCCGTCGTGGTATTTGTTTATGAGCGTTTTTACTTCTTTCGGGTTATCCAGCCCGTTAACCGCGGGCAAATAACTCGGCAGATAGCCTGCCGGCATTTGAGAGGGGCCGTCACAGGTAAACAGGGTGCAGTCGAATCCCGCTTCGCGAAACAACTTGCGGTTGATGTCCAAATATTCCTTATCGTTACTGTACGACCCATATTCATTCTCTATCTGCACCATCAGGATATTGCCGCCGTGGGTTACCAGCAGCGGGTCCAGCTGTTTGCCCAACTGCATCACATAATCATGATAAGCTTTCAGAAACTTTGGGTCCTTGCTGCGCACTTTTAAGGTTTTGTCTTTCAGCAGCCACCAGGGATAACCGCCAAATTCCCATTCGGCGCAGGCATAGGGGCTTGGCCGCATGATCACCCACATCCCTTCCTCTTTTGCTATCTTCACAAACTCGGCAATATCGCTATTGCCCGAAAAATCATATTTGCCCTCCACCGGTTCGTGCATATTCCAGAAAATATAGGTGCCGATGGTATTCAGTCCCATCGCCTTAGCCTTGCGTATCCTGTCGCGCCAGTAAGCACGGGGTATACGATAGCAATGCATTTCGCCCGAGATAATCTGCAATGGCTTCCCGTCGAGCATGAAAGCTGAATCGCCTAAAGCAAAATTATGGTTAGCTTTTTGGGCGAAGCCGAAGCTGGCAAGAGTTATTAAAACAAATAGAATAGCGAATGATTTTTTCATGGAAGAATAGCTGTGAAAACGCCGCAAAATAATGATTTTTCATTAATGTCCCCGCGCACATGGCAACACTATGTTAAATGCTCCCGATTTATTCAACAGTCAGCCAGGTATAGCCATTTGCAGGTATCGTACAATCCAGGCTAACGCTATAATCCCTCTTTAAATGATACACCTTTGGAGCACCGCCCTGTTCGCTCACTGAAGCAATTGTTGTTAAGCCCGTGTAATAAAGCGGTAGTTCGATGTGCCTTTTGATGGCTATTCCTGTTGGGTTATAAAGCATAACCAGGCCCTTGATCTTCAGCTGCGGATTGACGTGCAAAATACCGTCCCAGTCGCGCCCATCGGGCCTGCGCAGGTGGATGATATCCGCATTCAGGATGTCCCGGTACTTTTTATACCACTTGATGACCTCTATAACGGCTTCCTTTGTTTTATCGGTATCGAACAACCGTGGCCCCCGGTAACAAGCCTGCACACCCGACCCATAGTATTCCATCATCAAAGCCTTATAATCGTCCAGGTGTTCGCTTAACGGTTCCAGCACAGCCTCCGGGCCGCCACCCTGGTAACGGGTTAGCGGCACAAACCCCCAACCCATCGACGGGCTTTTCTCCCAGGTTCCGTCATAAATATTCTGCCGGTTCAATATTTTTTGATCGGCCCGGGGCAGCGAAAAATTCACTTCCCGGTAGCCTATGGCTATCTTATTCGTTCCATCCAAAAAATACCAGTCGGGCGCATTAATGTAAATGCCCCGCGCGTTCAGCCAGTGATAAAGGTCTTTTTGAATCTCCATTTGCCGCCATTGCGAGTCGTCCAGCCCTGCATGGCCGGGGTGGGTGGTTGATGCACAAACATCGCCGGGGTAGGGGCCGTCATTCTCCCAGATATCGAAACCCGTTTGCGTGAAAAAGTTTTTGATCTTATCCCTGAAAGCCAATCCCCATTTACTTCCAAAACAGGGCGCATGCCCGAAAAACGCACCACCCGGTTTGCCGGTCTTTGGGTCGACCACATCATCCGAATCGCTGATCTGTCGCGAACTGAACAGCGTGTAGCCGCCTATAAAAACATGCCTGCTATGTGCATAGTCGGCCATTTGCTTCCAGCGCACCAAATTGGCCGAACTGGTATCTTCCATGTTAAGGTGACTGCCAAAGCTTAGTATCACAGCTTCATAGCCTGTAGCAGCGCACTGGTCAACTGCCGTGCGCACATCCTCATCATTTTTACTAACCAGGTGCATAAAAATGGGGTTGGCGGCAGTCCACGGTGCTAATACGTTGTACATTTTGCGTATCGCCAGGCCCCTTCTTTCCCTGTCATAGCTGTCCATCAGTAATTCACTTGTCCGCACCGAGTTGAAAACTTCACCCGGTTTTAATTCGACACCCGGACCTTGTTCCGGATAAATTTCCAGCAGACAGGGCGTTTGCAGGTCGTAATTTACCTGCGACGTGTAAGCGGAGTCGGTTTTCCAATGGGTTACCTGGTCGCTTAATGCATAGCGCATCGCATTGTTGAAGGCGTAATTGGTTTCCAGGTAAATACCCTGGTTCTTCTTCATATCCTCCGGCTTACCAACCACAGCGCTCTCTTCTTCAACCATGCCCAATATCTCGTTCACCACGCGGTTTATTTTAAAGGTATTGGCACCTTTATTTTCTATGGAAAGCGATTTTACGATCAGCGGTATCCCATCATAAAGTTCATAGTTTATTCGTACTTCAAGGCCCTGTAGTTCGGGGGCACCCGCATGATAAAGGAATGATACTTTTTTCCCGGATGCAGCTTTGATGGGGGGCATCCAAAATCGTGTTTTCCAGTTAAGATAAGGAGTGACCGGCGCGATGGTATAACTAACGAATTGGAAATCGTTTGCCCTGGCCGTCATCCTGTCAACCTGGACGGGCAGCAGGTAAGCATTTTCCTTTTGTCCGTATAGGCCGCCAACATTATAATCGCGGCCGTTGATGGTTAACCTTGCCTCGGCTTTCACCGCTCTCAATAATTGACGGCCGTTAGTTACGTTTTGGTAATCTGTACAAGCAACATTAGGGGTAATGCGGAAAATACGTTTCACCAAACCATTGTACAAAACCAGGTCCTTCCCGTCTGCGCTTCTGTAAATTTGCGCTTTATAGCTTGTTGATGAGATCAGCCAATCGGTTCCGTTTGCTTTTTGTGCCGCATTGTTCCATATGGGTAACTGCTGCCCTGTAACACGGATGCACAAAAGCAGGGTAAATGTAAAAGCGAACAAACATGTCCGGCGTCTCATTTTTTGGCGTTATGCTTGACGTATAAGATTCTTAACTTCGTTCAGCGAGGCAGTATATTTATTAGAAACCAAATCCGATCTGACCCTTGTCATCAATCTTGATATCGTCGGGATTGGTTATCTCAAAATCGACCTTCTTATGAGGCGGGTCCGCTGGCTTCTCTTCTGATTGAACCGGCTCATCTTTCGACTCGACTTGTGGCCTATCCTGTTTTTCAGGTTCGGCCTTTTCTAACCCGGCTGGCGATTCCGTCGCCTCTACTGCTTTTACAGGTGGGATAGCAGACTCAGGCTCTTCGGTTACCTCGTCCTCTTCCTCATCAATTATGGATTCTTCCTCATCCGGCTCCGGTTCGGCCTTCGCCAACGGTGTTATGGATTTAACGGTATGCTGCGACAGGCGGTTACCCATGGCCTTCATACCTTTCACATCGATCACTTCCGAAAGGTCCAGTTCAATGGTTTCCGGTATCTCGGTCTTGCCTTTTAACTGGTCAACCCGTACCATAGGTTGTTTCGCGCCCGAGATCAGGATAAGCTTCGACCCGTTCTCGTCGCTGATAATACTGGTCTGCTTGCCAATGGCGGTGTTCTCAAACACAAAGCGCTTTACCATGTAGTTTTTCGACTTCCCTTCCAGGTGAACCACGGTATAAACCTTCTCAGGGTTATATTTCTCTATCAGGGTCATCTTATCATCAAAGTGGTTGTTCAGGTCGAAGCTGGTCAGCTCGTAACTGCCGTCACTTAATACGGTCAGCACGCGGTCGTCGCCATCAAACTCACCCAGGTATTTACCACGGCCGTCGGCGTTCAGGCGTTTCAGGATATCGTCGTACCATATCTTACGCCCGGCCAGTGTCGACACACCTTTGCTTTTCAGTACGATCTTCTTAACCGGGTACTTGGTAACGATATTACCCATCGAACCGCGGCCCTTGATGGCGATAGCTGCAAAATCCTCGTCAAACTGCAGCTTTTTGAGTTTGGCGTGAGGCTTTAACTGGATATTCACAACCTCCGCCTCACCATTAGGGTTGGCAGTAAAATAAAGCACTTTGGAACCCTTGCTGCCTTTGGTCAGGTCGTATTCCTTATCGCGGGTAACACCAACAACACTAAAGCGCTTGATATAGCTTACGCCGCTTTGGCCGTCCTTGTATATCATGTTGTAGACGGTGCGTTCGTCGTTCTTTTTGAATACCTGGGCGTGTATGATATCCTTACCCACAAACACCTTTTCCTGTACTTTGGTGATCATGCACTTGCCATCCACGCGGAATACGATGATCTCATCAATGTCCGAGCAATCGCATACAAACTGATCCTTTTTCAGGCCAGTACCTATAAAGCCATCTTCGGGGTTCATGTATAGCTTCACATTGGCCAGTGCCACCTGCGCCGCTTCCACCTTGTCAAAAGTGCGAAGCTCGGTTTTGCGCTCGCGGTCCTTACCGTATTTGTCTTTTAGTTTCTGGAACCAGGCAATGGCATAATCGTTCAGGTGTTTCAGGTGATGCTTTACTTCTTTTATCTCGTTCTCCAGCGCCTTCATTTGCTCGTCCGCTTTCTTCACGTCGAAGCGGGTGATGCTGCTCATCGGTTTGTCGATCAGTTTCTTATAATCCTCCGGTAATATCTCGCGGTAAAACTGCGGGAAGAAAGGCGTGAAAAGCTTATTCAGCACGTCAACCACCACTTCGAAACTGCCCGAACTTTCATACCCGGGGTGCTTGTACATCCCTTCCTGTATGAATATTTTGAGCAGGTTGCTGAAGAATATCTTCTCCATCAGCTCCTTCAGCCGTATCTGCAGTTCCTGTTTCAGCAGTTCCTTGGTGTAATGCGTGCTTTCGGTAAGCATATCATTCACGCTCATAAAGCGCGGCTTGTCGTCCTGTATCACGCAGGTATTGGGCGATATGGAAACCTCGCAGTCGGTAAAGGCATACAGCGCATCGATAGTCACATCAGGAGATATACCCGGCGCCAGGTGGATCATGATCTCCACATCTTTTGCCGTGTTATCTTCGATCTTCTTGATCTTGATCTTTCCCTTGTCGTTGGCAGAGATCACACTGTCTATCAGGCTGCCGGTAGTGGTCGAAAAAGGTATCTCGGTTATTGCCAGCGTCTTTTTATCGCGCTCCACAATTTTAGCACGCACCCGTATCCTGCCGCCGCGCTGACCCTCGTTGTATAACGAACAATCCGCCAGCCCACCGGTCGGGAAATCGGGTACCAGGTTTGGCCTTATGCCCTGCAATACGCCGATGGATGCATCCAGCAGTTCGATAAAATTATGCGGTAATATTTTGGTAGCCAGGCCCACGGCAATACCTTCGGCGCCCTGCGCCAACAGAAGCGGAAACTTAACCGGCAGCGTCACCGGCTCTTTGTTGCGCCCGTCGTAGCTGGCCTGCCATTCGGTAGTGTCGGGATTGAAAACAACCTCGTTGGCGAATTTCGAAAGCCTTGCCTCAATATAACGCGGAGCAGCGGCCGAGTCGCCGGTTATCGGGTCGCCCCAGTTACCCTGGCAATCTATCAGCAGGTTTTTTTGGCCAATCTGCACCATAGCATCGCCAATGGAAGCATCGCCGTGCGGGTGATACTTCATGGTGTTGCCGATAACGTTTGCCGCCTTATTAAAGCGCCCGTCGTCCATCTCCTTCAGCGAATGCAATATACGCCGCTGAACAGGCTTTAAACCATCATTGATATGCGGTACCGCGCGGTCAAGGATCACGTAGGAAGCATAATCCAGGAACCAGTTCTCGTACAACCCGCCGAGGGAGGTTACATTATGTAATTTGTTGTCTTCGTTATTACCAGGCTGCTGATTGCTCAGATCTTCACTCATTCGTAGCTAAAAAATAGGAATGGGTAAATATAGAGATTTAGTGCAGATGTGTGGTTGCGGAGACAGGCAGATTTTTCCCACATAACATAAGTTTTTAACCAGAATCGCCAAAAAAACCACGATCTTATTCAATACATAGTTTTACCAACTGAGACCCATGTTAAAGGATCAGGTGCCGGCGACTCAATCCACGCCGGCAACCATGTGCACGGGAATGGCAATGCGGTTCCAACTGTTAGTGGTGATAGCAATAAAAATAATCTGTGCCAGGCCCTGTTTGCCGAAATGCTTCAGCGCCTGCTCATAGGTCTCGTCCGAAACGCCGTGCCCGTAAATGCGGGTGACTTCCTCTGCCAGTTTTAGGGCCGCACGCTCCCCGTCACTATAGAAAGGTGTTTCCCACCACGCCGAAAGCGCTAACAAACGCTGGGTACTTTCGCCTAATGCAAGTGCGTCGTTGCTATGGTAATCGATGCAATAGCCGCAGCCATTGATCTGGGATACCCGTATTTTTATCAGTTCTTTTAACATGGCATTGATGTCGAACTCCTTTATTTGTTTGTCGGCAATCAGCATAGCCTTGTATATTCGTGGCTCCGCTTCGTTAATGTTCATTCTTGATTTCATAGCATTTATTTGATTAATGACATAATGGCAAAAGCAGCGATCATTGCTTTCAATGATGACTTATTTGATGACCCTTTATTCATGACCTTGTTTTTTTACCTGATCGTAGTTGGTTTATTTTTTTCAGCGATGAAGAAGACCAGCAGCCTGGCGGTCTTTACCCGGTCGTTGTTGCGCGTGACAGCATGCAGCCCGTTGGTGCTTTCGTAAAAACAGTCGCCTTTTTTAAACAGGTGGCGCTTGCCCTCAAATACAGACTCTAATTCACCATCAAGCACGTAGCCAAATGTTGGGCATGGATGGCGATGAGCGGGGGATGAGCTTCCAGGTGGAAAATTCACTACCTCGATCTGCACCTCGCGATCACTTATGCCATGCTCATTAATGAATTGTTTAATAAGATATTGCTCGGTGATCTTCCGCGGCGATGTTTGATGAACCTGCTGCGCGCGAGCCGGGGAATAAAAACCCATTAGCCCAATGACTCCTGCAAATATGATGGCGCCGCTGCTGATCCTGCCGGAATTCTTTTTTGTTAACCAGTTATCGACACTCCATTCATAGGTTGGTAAAGTGGCAAGCAGGAAATTTGCAGCGCTGAGGGTGAAAACCGAATAGCCCAGCGGCGATTCGATACCAAAGGAAACGGACATAGCCAGCGCGAAGCAAAAACTCAGTATTCCGCTGCCGATAGCCGCAGTCCGGGTGAAAAGCCCAATTAATATCAGTGTACCGAAAAGACCCTCGCCAACAGTGGCGATAACTGCGAGCACCGGCACAATGCCCGGTGGCAAAAAAGCCATTACCTGGCGGGCGTAAGCTATAAAGTGACCCCAGTCGCCCCACCCTACGTGCGGTTGTCCGTGGGCTCCTAGTATACCAAGGCGGTCGGTAAATTCCCATAAATAGGCTGAACCTATGGCTACCCGGAGAAAGAGTTGAGGAAATTTTGTGTTTTGAACGATCTTCATGATGTATGACTTAAGCCAGGCCGTAAATGGACTTATAGCGGTTTATGGAATGCGTGAAAATTTCGTAGGCATTGCCTTCAAGGTCCTGGCCCTCAAAGGTGGCGCCGTATAAGGTGTCGAACTTTAATTTTGAGCATTTTTCATAAAATGCTATAAAATCGTCCTTCAGCAGCGGTATTTGGTTGGGATAGCTGAACATTACAGCCGTATGGCGCAGGCTGCGCGAGATATAAAGACTATCGCCGCACAGCATGGTCCCGCTGGTGGATAATGAGGCGATGCGCAACATGCTGCTCCCTGGAAAATGTCCGCCAACATGCACGAGGCTTATGTCGTTCCATAAATATTTCTCACCACCGCGCCACAACTGAACATGTGGCCCATGATTGAATATCCATGACCTGTCGCCCTCGTGGATATAAACAGGGCAATTGAATTCTGCTGCCCACGTATTCATATTACTGTAAAAATGGGGATGCGAAAAAGCAATTGCTTTCAGACCGCCTTTGCTCCTGATAAAAGCAATCGTTTCTTCGTCGAGTAAGGGGATGCAATCCCATAAAATGTTGCCTTCAGTGGATAATAATAAAAAAGCACGTTGCCCGATGGCAAAATCCGGTTTGACGGTAAGCGTGTACAGGCGTTCATTGACTTGGCTGATCTTAGCCCGGTGACCGTTTTTTAGCTCTTCCTCGCTCGTCCAGCTTTGGCCTTGCAGGCTGATAAACTGGCGATCATCATTACATATGGGGCAAAGTGCAGGCACTTTTTCATCGTGCGGCAATTGAGTGCCGCAGGTGGTGCATATCGTGTGGCTGTTGTTCGTATTCATATTTATTTTTTTTGACAATACTAAATTATGGCTATATTGGACTACTGTTATAGTCCAGAATTAACAAGTAAAGTAGTCCAGCTATGTCAATAGTAGAAAGCCTGATTTGTGTCAGTAAAGAGTCGCCGGTACCCGTTTATTTACAGATCGCCAACAGTATCATCAGCCATATACGCCGGGGTACTTTAAAACCCGAAAGCGCTTTGCCCGGCAGCCGTACGCTGGCTGCCGCATTGAATGTTCACCGGAAAACGGTTGTAGCCGCTTATGACGAACTGTATGCCCAAAGCTGGGTTGATAGTTATCCGCGCAAAGGCATTTTCGTAGCAAAGAGCCTGCCGGATATTACACCAAAATCGCTCGGCGAAAATGCCCCGCCCGATAGTTTTCCCGCTCAAACCTTTTATGAGGTGAAAGCGGGTTTGCCCGGTAGCCGTTTATATAAGCCCGTACCGCAGCACAACCTGGTGATCAACGATGGGTTCCCGGATACGCGCCTTGCCCCGGTCGAACTGTTGGTGCGGGAATACCGAAGATTTGGCAATTACCAGTTTACCTCCAAATACCTGATGTACGGACCGGAACAAGGTTCGGAGAATTTGCGTTTGGAACTGGCCCGTTTCCTTTCCGGCACACGTGGCATGCATGCAGGCGCGGACAATATCCTTATTACGAAGGGCGTGCAAATGGCTATGTATCTTACCGCCCAGGTTCTATTGTCAAAAAACGATGTGGTGATCGTTCCCGAGCCAGGGTACCCTACGGCAAATGAGGTTTTTGCCCATGCCGGCGCGCGGCTCGTTTTTGCGCCGGTGGATGAGCATGGAATGGATGTCAATGCAGTCGAGGCTATCTGCAAAAAGCAAAAGGTAAAGCTGTTATACGTAATACCACATCATCATCGCCCCACAACGGTAACCTTAAGTTCGGAACGGCGGATGCAACTGCTTGAACTGGCCATGAAGTATAGCTTTGCCATCATCGAGGATGACTATGATTACGATTATCATTATACCAGCAGCCCCGTACTTCCGCTGGCAAGCGCCGACTATTACGGCAGCGTGATCTATGTAGGGTCGTTTTGTAAAACGATAGCGCCGGGGATACGGATCGGCTTTGTGGCAGCACCGCAAAACCTTATCGCGCAGCTTACCCGCCTTCGCCGTATGATCGACCGGCAGGGTGAACAGCTACTGGAAGAAGCCATAGCCAACCTGCTCAGGAACGGAGATATAGGCCGTCATCTTAAAAAAACCAATAAAATATATCACGAAAGGCGCGACACGTTTTGCAATTTGCTTCGCGAACGATTGGGTGATAACGCCGCCTTCAAAATTCCGGACGGCGGCTTTGCCGTGTGGCTGCAATATTTGAACGGGCTTAATGCCGTGGCAATTGCTCAAAAGGCCGCTGAAATGGGGCTGTCGGTCAGCAACGGCGAGGAATATTATTACCGGTCGGAAAATAACCGCTTTGTGCGGCTTGGGTTTGCTTCGTTGAATCTAAAGGAGATAGAACAAGGTGTGGATATTTTGGCCAGGGCTATCGGGAAAATACGCTGATCATTGTTGTTCCTTCCTCATCTCTCTCAGCATCACATTGAACGACCATTTACGCAACATTGCATTTACGGTATTTACAATACGTTTGGCGCGGGTCTCGCTGGTTTTGGCCTCATTGATCCATTTGATAAAATATTCCCGGTGCGATTTGGCAAGGCTGTTGAAAAAGTCTGCCGCTTCGGGCTCGAAATCAAAGCACTCCTGGAGGTCGGCGGGCATATCCACTTTAAAGTCCACGTCCTCTTCTAAATGCACGTGCAGCATGGCGCCTGCGTTCTTGTGCAGGCCCTTTCTTACCTCGGCTTTCAGGGCCATTATAAAGTTGCCTTCGCCCATAGGCATCAGCGCCATACCGCGTACAGGCAAAGCATCCAGCATGCCCCGCACGCGGAACGACTTTTTATTGCCGGGCTTCATCTGCTGCGCTATATCAGCGGGTATTTCGATGTAGGTCCAGCCGGTTTTTTCGCCCTGTTCGTCAAACTGCAGCATCATCGTGGTAAAGTCAACCATACCGCCAAATTACGGCATTGTAACAAAGTTTAAATGCGAATTGTTAAAGATTGTTAAATCAATGTCAAACGCGGTTTTCGGTTGTAACGAATGGATTTGTGCCGCTGTCTTATGGGTATAGTTTCACAAATTTTTAACCTTCAATACCGATATTATGAAAACACTAAAAGCAACGATGATTGGCCTGGCCCTGGTGGCAGTGTGCGGCTTTGCCAATGCTTCAACAAAGACAACAACCGATGTTAACGCTACCAAACAGGAAGTACTGGATACTTATATGAATGCCCTGGTGCACGGCAACCTGGAAGGCATATCCAATGCGATAGCCGATAATGCCCGTTTTTACGTGGTGCAGGGTGTACGTGTGCGTACTACTGATAAGAAAGATGTACTGGACTACCTGAAAAGCAATGCGCACATCGACCAGAATTGTGCATTTACCGGCACTGTTTTGAGCCAGGATGACAACACTTTGGTAGAAAAAGTAGAGATGAAATTTAAAGAGATAACCCGTACGGACGTGGTAACCGCACAACGTACCGACGACGGCTGGAAAATTACGAAGGTGGAAACCTCATTTAAATAAATAAGTGGTTTATTGTTTGTTTTGCAAGGAAGGCCCCGCGAGGGGCCTTCTGCTTTATTGTCTGAACTAAGATTCATAAGATTTAAGGATCGTAGGATGCTTTATTATTTATCAGGATACTAATCCTATCATCTTCAAGTCCTATGAATCTTAGTTCTCACCATGATAAATTTTTAATAAAAAATAAATTAGTTTTGTACTAGACCTCATCATCCAAAACCTTAACCATCATCACCCACTATGCAGTACGAAGAGCTTACCCACAAAATTATTGGTTGCGCCATGAGAGTTCATAGCACGCTTGGCAGCGGTTTCCAAGAGGTAATTTATCAGCGGGCAATGGATATAGAGATGAGAAAACAGGATATGTCATTTGGCAGGGAAATGGAAATAACCATATTTTATGATGGTATTGATATCGGCACCAGGAGGGTTGATTTTTTTGTTGAAGATAAGGTCATGGTCGAATTAAAGGCTGTTGCAAGGCTTGATGAATTGCACTTGGCGCAAGCTATGAATTACCTTGAAGCTTATAAGCTGCCTGTCGGACCGCTGATAAATTTCGGAAGCAAAAGCCTGGAATTCAAAAGAGTGTTTAACGTAAGGCACTCGGACAATTCAGATTACAAACATTCGTGATTTCTTATATGAACTCTGATCTTAGGATCATGAATTACATTCGCTACAGGAATTCTACAATTATCTAATCTTAAAAATCTTAGTTTAGGCTTTACCGCTCCGCAGGGGTTACTCTAAGTTCCTTCTTTTGATTATTTCGCAATACACTTACAAATTGAAACTGGCCCACCTTGTCTTCGGTCAGCAGTTTGAATAGCTGGTCGGATGTTTCGACCGGCTGGTCGTTAAAGGCATACAGGATGTCGCCGCTTAACAGGCCGCCCTTATCCGCAGGACTGTTGTTTTCCACCTGCGTAATGAACAAAGCCTGTTGGTTCTTCAGATGGTGAATGGTACGCAACTTGGGTACGAGGCTGATCTGTTGCAAGCTTGCCCCGATGTACGCGCGCTTTACCTTGCCATAGCGGATCAACTGATTTGCGACCGATTTAGCCGTGTTGATGCTGATAGCAAAACAAAGGCCCTGCGCCCCGCGGATAGTGGCCGTGTTTACACCGATAACTTCACCATCGGCGTTGATAAGCGGGCCGCCCGAGTTGCCGGGATTAAGGGAGGCATCGGTTTGTATCATGCTGTCCATGCTGACGCCGGTCTCGCCGGACAATGTCCTGCCGAGGGCGCTGATGACACCTGCCGTTACCGTGTGCTGAAATCCGAGCGGGTTACCTATCGCAATAGCCAATTGCCCTATCTGTAGCTGGTCCGAGTCGCCTAGCACAGCAGGATTATAGTCTATGGCGTCTATCTTCAATATAGCCAGGTCGGTGTACCTGTCCTCGCCAATGAGAGTTGCCGGGTGTATGTTCCCATCGTACAAAACCGCCCTGAGTTGCTTTGCTTTTTTTACGACATGGCTATTGGTGAATAAGTATCCGTCTGACGAAAATAAAAAGCCGGTTCCTGTACCGGTAACCGTTTCGCGCCCTTGCTTGTTGTCGAACTGCTCTATCTTGACAACCGGGGTGCGCAATTTATCAACAGCGTTGATAATGAGTTGTGAGTATGAATCCATAATTCATCGCTCACAAAAAGCAAACCTATTGCAAAACGGGTACAAATTGGCAGTATTTTAACGCTATTTTGCCAATTATGCAGATATGTGGTTAAAATGCAGTAGCTCGCGCGGCCATTTAATTAACGTACTGCTGCAACACGGCTTGCCATTTATCATAACCTGTCGGGTTTAAATGCAGCATATCCTGCTGAAAGAGTGAGGCGTCAGGCTCAGTGGTTCCGGGTTTATAGATCGGCGTACTGACGTCGATATATAACGTGTTTGGCTTATCTTGCAGGTAAGCTTTGATCATTTCATTGGCCTTTAGCATCTCAGGGAGTAAGGCAATCCTGCTCGGACTAGGTTTGATGGACAGGAAATAGATCTTTGTATCGGGCAGTTGGCTGTTGATCATCGTCCATAACGCCTTCATATTTGTCAGTACCGAGTCCGCTTTTTCGCCTGCGGCGATATCATTTTCACCTGCGTAAATAAAGATCTTTGACGGATGATAGGGGAACAAAATGTAAGGGGTGTAATATTTTACCACTTGCGAAAGCTCGCAGCCGCCAACACCGCGTTTGATGATATTTTTATCGGGGAAGCGCTTTTCCAGGTCGTCCCATTTGCGGATTGACGAGCTGCCTATGAACAATATGCCGTCGGGTTTTGGAAAGCTCAGGCTGTCCTTGTGCTTAAAGTCGCGTATCTCATTATCAAAAGGGAAACCAGTTTGGGCGTAGCTTTTTACGCAAAAGCCTGCCAGCACAAACAACAGTATCAATTTTATTTTCATAGTTGATGTTTATTTTAAGCGATCCTCAAAAAACAAAAATGGTAAAAAACTTTCAATACCGGTGGCTGTCCAAATTGGTCCGTCCTTGCAATAGAGTAACATTTTTATTGCACGATTTTGTTTCTTCTCATATTCGGCCAAAACCTGCAGGCATGCGCCGCAGGAGGTAACCGGTTTTGAAAGTTGAAATTCGTCGGTATGGGCGGTTACCGCCATGCTTTCGACAGGATCGTCAGCATGATTGGCTCCCCAATGAAACAGTGCCACGCGCTCGGCGCATAAGCCTGATGGGTACGCCACATTTTCCTGGTTGCTGGCATGCAGTATTTTACCGCTTTGCAGGCGCATGGCCACACCCACCCGGAATTTGGAATAAGGCGAATGGGAAGTATCCAATGCTTTTACCGCTTCCTCACAAAGTTCTTTATCGGTTTTATCCAGTTCGGCTAATGAGCCGTATTCGGTAAAGTTTATTTTTATCTCGTGCTCCTTCATGTGCCTCACCCCGCCCTTTCCATCGGAGAGGGTTTTTCTAATACGGGGGGCAACAAGATACTGAATTTTATAAAACCCAGTACAGGGAGCCTAAACAAAGGAATAATTACTTACGCAGGTTCATTAAAAAGAACCCCGCTGCCAGGCCGGCGACCAATGCCCCGGCAATATATTTACCCGGAATTTTGTTCCCGTTATCACTCCCAAACATGCCGTTGGTGCTCATGCCATAATCGACGGTATTGAACAGGTTGCCGCTGGTAGGCGTGATCCTGTCGGCCGATTTAAAATGACGGCGCATCAGGTAACCTGCAAACTTTGTCGTAAGCCCGGGGAAAAGCGCATGCGATAACTTTAACACCGCAGAAGCCCCGCCCACATATCGGTTTGACTTCGGGTTGACAGCCACCTTCACCATGGTTTCCGCTAAAAGTTTTGGGTCGTACACTGGTTGTGCGGGTTTTAAAGCTTTGCCCGTGTAATTGCCTGCATGGTGTATGCCCGGCGTATCAAGAAATCCCGGGAAAAGGTCGCAGATATGGATGCCGGGCCAAACGGATAACTCGGCACGCAATGCCTCAGAAAAGCCCCTCAGTCCAAACTTGCTGGCCGTATAGCCGGTGCCGTAAGGTACCGGCAAATAACCGCCTATGGAGATATTATTGATGAGAGTGCCCTGCTGCCGCGCCTTAAAAAAAGGCATTACCGCATGGGCGCCGTAAATATAGCCCAGCAGGTTGGTTTGTATGACCTGCTCGTGTACTTCCATTGGGGTATGGTCGAACTCGCCTGCGGCCAGTACACCTGCATTATTTATCCAGACATCAATTTTGCCTGCCCAATCATTAGCAGCATTGGCCAAGTTGATCATCGCCTTTGGGTCGGTAACGTCGGTAACAACCACCAGCACCATAGCGCCCAGCCCGGTGCACTCGGCCGCAACCTCATGCAATGCTTCCTCGTTCCTTGCCGCCAGCACAATGGCCGACCCATATTTTGCAAACTCAACAGCAGCAGCCCTGCCAGCTCCGCTGGAGGCGCCGGTTATCACAATAGCTTTATTCTTCAGTTCGTGCTTATCCATGTATGGATAACCAGCGGTAAGGGTTTATGTTTCCCGGGAAATTGAATTCAAAGTAAAAAGAAGAAGATCTGCGAAGTTTTTGAAACTTTGTAAATCTGATCAAATCACGATCATGCGTCAAACCGCCACCGGCAACTCATCCACATCAGCCGCGGCAATAGTTGGGTTGATGCTTTCATCGTCTTTCTCGACACGCAGATTATTAACAATGCGCTGCTGCCTGTCGGGCGTGTTTTTACCCATGTAGTATTCCAGCAGGTTTTTGATGTTGGCGTCCTTCAATATGACCGGGTCGAGCCGTATATCTTTCCCAATGAACAGGCCGAACTCCTCCGGCGATATTTCGCCCAAACCCTTAAAGCGGGTGATCTCGGGCTTGGTGCCCAATTTGGCAATAGCATCGCGCCGCTCTTCGTCGCTGTAGCAATAAATAGTTTCCTTTTTATTACGCACGCGGAACAGCGGTGTCTGCAGGATGTAAACATGGCCGGCTTTTACCAGGTCGGGGAAGAACTGGAGGAAGAACGTCATCATCAGCAGGCGGATGTGCATGCCGTCCACGTCGGCATCGGTTGCTATCACAATGTTGTTGTATCGCAAGGCATCTAAACCGTCTTCGATATTCAACGCGTGTTGTAAAAGGTTAAACTCTTCATTCTCATAAACCACCTTTTTGGTGAGCCCGTAGCAATTAAGCGGCTTACCCTTCAGGCTGAAAACCGCCTGTGTTTGCACGTCGCGCGATTTGGTGATCGACCCGCTGGCCGAGTCGCCTTCGGTGATGAATAGGGTAGTGTCCTGTTTACGCTCATGGTTGTCGTCAAAATGCAGTTTGCAATCGCGCAGCTTACGGTTATGCAACGATGCTTTTTTTGCGCGCTCGTTCGCCAGTTTTTTGATGCCCGCAATGTCCTTGCGTTCGCGTTCCGATTGTAATATCCTGGCCTTTAATGCATCGGCTGTTGCCGGGTTTTTGTGCAGGTAATTATCAAGTTCCTTCTTAACAAAGTCGTTAATGAACGTGCGTACCGACGGCCCGTCGGGCCCCACGTTTTGCGAACCCAGCTTGGTTTTTGTCTGTGATTCGAAAACCGGTTCCTGCACCTTAATGGCTATCGCCGCCACAATGGAGGCGCGGATATCGGCCGCATCATAATCCTTATCATAAAACTCGCGGATGGTCTTTACCACCGCTTCGCGGAAAGCCGCCTGGTGCGTACCGCCCTGCGTGGTATGCTGGCCATTCACAAAGGAGTAATATTCCTCGCCGTAAGCCTGCCCGTGTGTCATGGCAATTTCAATGTCATCCCCTTTCAGATGGATAATGGGGTAGCGCAGGTTTTCTGCATCGGCATTGCGCACCAACAGGTCGTACAGGCCGCGTTCCGATAAATATTTGGTGCCGTTAAAATTGATGGTAAGCCCCGAGTTCAGGAAAACATAGTTCCAGATCATATTTTCGACAAACTCCGGTATAAAATGGTAATGCCTGAAAATGGTATCGTCGGGCGTAAAGTTGATGGCCGTTCCGTTTCGCTGGGTTGTTTCCTTTTCGGTTTCATCGCGCAGCAGTTCGCCTTTGGCAAATTCGGCTATTTTGGTTTTGCCGTCGCGGTACGATTGAACAATGAACGTGTTGGATAAAGCATTTACCGCCTTGGTACCCACGCCATTTAATCCCACCGATTTCTGGAATGCCTTGCTATCGTACTTGCCGCCGGTATTGATCTTGGATACGCAATCGATAACTTTACCGAGGGGTATACCGCGACCGTAATCGCGCACAGAAACCTTATGGTCGCTCATGCTGATATCGATAGTTTTGCCGGCACCCATCACAAACTCGTCTATCGAGTTGTCTACTATCTCTTTCAGCAAAACATAAATACCGTCGTCATAAGCCGAACCGTCGCCCAATTTACCGATGTACATACCCGGGCGCAGCCTGATGTGTTCCTTCCAGTCGAGCGACCGTATACTATCTTCACTGTAATCTATTGCTCCTGCCATTCTTTGTAGAGTTGTAAGGTTGGAAAGTTGTAATGTTTGAAAGTTAATATTTCAATACCGGCAAAAATATAATTTCTGCTTGCATGTGCCAGCTTAAATGTGCCAACTTATCAACATTGGGAAAAGGTGTGAATTAATGAAAGGTAGTTTAATATTTCAACTTTACAACCTTCAAACAAAACCCGTTAAGATTTAAACTTCAGATAGTGGCTTATCCTGTTTACGTTCCTGAAGAACTCAGGACTTTTTTCGTCAGTAAAACAAACTATCAGTATGGTGCCGGTATGGTCCTTTTCTATGGCCAGCACCAGGGCGTATTTGTAATGTTTTGTCGTTTCGCGGTAAGGCATATCTACCAGGTACGACTTGCCGGCATTGGCGTTGTAGCGTCTTAAAACTTCCTGATCGATATCGCGGGAGACAGATACCGTATCATTGCAAAGTGTTTTTGCCATTGCCCTGCCTTTGGCCAGGTATCCCGTGTCGGGGTTAGGCAATTGCCTCCTGGGGTCGTTCTTCATGGCAAGGTAGTTTTTCCAGTCGTTTTTTTGCGATCTTACCTTAAACCATATTTCGAACTGGTGGCCCGGTATTTCCATCGCATAATCATAAGAAAAGTATTCGTCGTTTGGAGCAGCGATCTCCCTGAAGCCGGTCGGGAACGAAAATATGACGTTGGCATCGGCGGTTAAATGAAGGAATTCGCGATGACGGGGGCTAATGGGTTTTGGCACGATCTTGCTGACCGCGATCACTTTTGGCTTCACTTGCGACAATGCTGTTACGCCAACAAGTAAAACTAATGTTGTAAATAATATTTGTTTAAATTGCCTTAAAAAACAGAGCATACCCATACACGGCAGTCAATAGTTTTGCAAAAATCAGGGTCGGGAACAAAATTAACACATAAATAGTTAAAAACGAACTAATAAAATAATGAGTATTAAACCACGGCTTAACCGCTTCGACCTGACCATGATCGTGATAAGCCTGGTAATAGGCATGGGCATATTCGCCACCCCTGCCGACGTGGCCAATGAAGCGGGCGGTCCCTGGATATTTTTCGGCGCATGGATATTCGGCGGCCTGGTAACCTTGTGCGGCGCGCTTACTTTTGCCGAGATCGGTTCGCGTTACCCTAACACCGGGGGGTTTTACAAAGTTTATTCGTACTGCTATCACCCGGCTTTTGCCTTTATGATCAATTGGGTACTGGTTATCAGTAATGCGGCATCGGTAGCTGCCGTGGCGCTTATTGGTTCCGATTATATCAGGCCCTTCCTGCTGCCGGCTTCCCTGCAAAACGCCACCGGTACGCGTATCATTACCATCGCTTCGGTGCTGATACTGTATGTCATCAATTTTTTGGGTATCAAAATGAGCGCACGTGTGCAAAACCTGCTCATTACGTTTAAAATAGGGTTGATACTTTTGATATGCCTTGCCGTATTTAAAAGCGAGGCTTATCCTGCGGCGGTTACCGTCACGCATTCCTTCAGCACCAACAAAATAACAGCTTTCGGGCTCAGCTTGGTGGCAGTTTTTTTCACTTACGGCGGGTACCAGCAAACCATCAATTTTGGCGGGGATATCATCAATGCAAAATCGAACATTCCTAAAGCCATCGCCCTCGGGATATCGGTGGTGATATTTCTGTACCTGGCGGTTAATTTCGCTTATTTCAAAGTATTGGGGATAGGCGGCTTGCAGCATACTCCAGCGCTGGCTGCCAAAATGATGGGCGTGCTTTTCGGACCAACAGGCTATAAGATCACCTCATTACTCTTATTTGGCGGGGTATTAGCTTATGTGAATGTGAATGTGCTGGCCAATCCGCGTGTGTACTATGCTATGGCCGAGGACGGGATTTTGCCGCCGATATTTAAAAAGGTGAATGAAAAAACGCAGGTGCAGGAATTTGGCATGAGCTTTTTTGTGGCGGCCACGCTGGTTATCCTGTTCTTTGTGGATACATTCAGCAATATGCTTAAATATGTGATGTTTTTCGACACCATAGGGCTGTCGGTGGCAGCTTTAACTATTTTTAGTCTGCGTAAAAAGACAAAGCACCTGGATAAAAGGGAGATATACACTATTGGATGGTTCCCGCTGGTGCCGCTGATATTTATCCTGGCCTATTGGTTCGTTACCATCAACATATTTATCACTTTTAAAGAAAACCCCTATGCGGCGCTGATATGCCTGGCCTGCTATGCTTTAGGGCTGGGGATATATTACCTGGGCGCCCGCAAGCAGAAAGGATCAGATAAAACCGAGTAGCGATGACTGAAACGATAAACCCGGAAATCTACGAACTTAAGGGCATCAGGTTGAGGGCCAAAGTATTCCTTGTGCTACAGGCCCTGGGCTTTTTGTGCGCGGCGTATCTTGTTCATGACTCATTTGATTTTGTTTTTGACGAGACCAAATGGCTGCTGATATTTATAGCTGTTGTTATTTACCTGCTTTTTTTTGCAGTAGCAACCCTGCGGATAGCATTCAAAAAGACTTTGCGGACCGGCGCCGCAAAAGCGATGCTGACCGCAATTTTTATACTTGATATTATACCGGTATTTATTTTGATGCTGGTGACTTTAACCGATATTTTTTAATAATGGATCTGTCCTATATTCTGAATGAGCTTGGTGAAGAGCGTGAGAATTACTTTAACGCGGTGGCCCCGCCGATAATACAAACCAGCAACTTTGCCTTTAAAACCGTTAAAGATTTCCGCGACGCACTGGCGGATGAATTTGATGCCGACCTGTACTCGCGCGGCAATAACCCCACGCTCAATATACTGCGAAAGAAGCTGGCCGCTTTGGATGGCGCCGAAGATGCCCTGGTTTTCAGCAGCGGGATAGGCGCTATTACGGTGCCGATACTGGCCCTGCTTAAACAGGGCGATCACGTGGTGTCGGTGGAGAACCCGTATAGCTGGACGATAAAGCTGTTCAAGAATTTCCTGCCGAAATTTGGGATAACCACCACTTTTATTGATGGGAGGGATATTCAGAATTTTAAAGACGCCATAAGGTCCGAAACCAGGCTGATCTACCTTGAAAGCCCCAACACCTTCAGCTATGAGTTGCAGGACCTGAAGGCCGTGGCCAACCTGGCCAAATCGAAGGGTATCATCACCATGATCGACAACAGCTATTGCACGCCACTGTATCAGCGCCCTATCGAACTGGGTATCGATCTGTCGGCACAAACGGCTACCAAATATATCGGCGGGCATTCGGATGTGGTTGCCGGCGTCGTTACCGGTAAGCGCGAACTGATCAAACAGATATTCGATCATGAATATATGACGATCGGGCCGTCGCTTTCGCCGCATTCGGCCTGGCTGCTGATTAGGGGGTTGCGCACATTGCCGCTTCGTTTGCAGCGCAGCTTTGAGAGCGCCCAAATGGTCGGCGACTGGCTATCTAACCACCCACTGGTGGCAAAAGTGATATGGCCGTTCCGGGAAGATTTTGAGCAATATGAATTGGGTCAGCGCCAAATGCAGGGCTGTGGCGGATTATTCAGTTTTGTACTGAAGGACCCGGCATTTGATAAGATAGAAACTTTCTGCAACTCGCTAAAACATATCCTGATGGCGGTATCATGGGGCGGGCACGAGAGTTTGATCATCCCATCCATTGCCGCACTGCCCGAAAGCGAGTACGATGCCGTAAACCCAAACCGGTATCAGTTGATACGCATGTACGCTGGTTTAGAGGACCCGGAATATTTGATCAAAGACCTGGAGCAGGGGTTGGCGGAGATATCATAGTAACTATTTCCAATCCCATCCGTATACAGACTCATGTCATTTTAAGTAACCAGTTAAATAATTTGATTATGAGAACTTTATCGATCGTTTTTATCCTCGCCGCAACGGCTTGTTTTTCGTGTAAAAAAGAGGCTGTTAATGTTAACAAACCAGGCGATCCCGTGACGGGAGCATCAACTACCAAAAATGTTTCGTATCCGATTGAAGGTAAATGGCAAATGACCAAACTGGTAGTGTATTTGCTGGATACCAATAACGTAAAACATTACGATACCACCTATTATAACCCGATAACCAAAGATGATTATGTTCAATTCAATAATGACGGCACCTGTGTAACCAGTATCGATCATTATTATTACCTGAATGAGCCCGGCTTTACCGTCCCGACACCAATATCGCCATTGTTGAATAGTTATTTTTATAAGCTTTCGGGCAAAGACTTTGTACTTACCCCGCAAATTAACGCACAGGGTCCCGGTGGCGGCACATCGTCGCAGGTGGTTTCTACGCCTGACGCGAATACGCTGCTCATCCACGGCGAAGCCCGGGGTATTGGTCCGAACCTGTTTGTATCAGATAGTTATTACGTTAAGGATTCATTTTAACGATAACATGCTTTTTGAGCGGCAGTTGCGGGTCCCTAATGCATGCTGGCGCATGAACGGATAGCCTGATGCAAACGTTTTGATAGCCAAGAGCCAAGAACAGAAGCAGGAAGCGATGCGTTAGCCCTGGCTCTTGAATCTTGGTTCTCCTCCTCCCCAATATATCCACATTTGTTAACTTATTAAAATAATTTAAAAAGTACTTGCACTTATCAATTCTGCTGTTTACATTTGTATTGTCTTAATAAACAGTCAATTTGTTTTATTCAGGATCGTCCCTACAAAATACATGTTAAAATATAGAATAAAAGATCTCCTTATTGTTTCACCTGTCATGTGGAATAATTTGATAGTTAAATTGGTTTGATTGAAAATCCCCGCATTGCGGGGATTTTTTTTTATAAATTGCTTTACTAATTAAAAACCCGAACAAAGACCTACAAATGGCAAGATTAAATTTATTGGAAGAGACCCGGTACGAAAAACTGCCGGTTACGGTGTATCCCAATCAGAAAGTGGCCTCGGTGGCTGTGGCAAAACGCATAGCCGACCTCATCCGCAGCAAGCAGGACCGCAACGAACAGGCCGTGCTTGGCCTGGCTACCGGCGTTACCCCCATAGGCGTTTACGCCGAACTGGTGCGCCTGCATAAAGAAGAGGGCCTGAGCTTTAAAAATGTGATCACCTTTAACCTGGACGAATATTACCCGATGCGGCCAAAGGCTGCCCAGAGTTATGTCACTTTCATGAATGAGAACCTGTTCGACCATATCGATATTGACAAAGCCAATGTGCATATACCTGACGGTACGTTGAAGCAGGACGACATACCGGCCTTTTGCCTGGAATACGAACGGCAGATCAATGCGCTCGGCGGAATAGACCTGCAGATATTAGGTATCGGTCGTACCGGCCACATTGGGTTTAACGAGCCGGGTTCGGCGCCAAACTCGGGCACTCGCCTGGTTACTTTGGACGACCTGACCCGTAACGACGCCTCGCGCGATTTCGGCGGCAAAGCCAACGTGCCAACCAAAGCCATTACCATGGGCATAGGCACCATATTTAAGGCCCGCGAAATTATCCTGATGGCCTGGAGCGGCAAAAAAGCGCCGATAATAAAGAAAGCAGTTGAAGGCGAAATTTCGGGCGAGGTGCCTGCTACTTATCTGCAACTGTCGGATCATGTGGAGTTTATCCTGGACGAGGACGCCGCATCGGAACTTACCCGTTTTGGCACGCCATGGCTGGTGAAGGATTGCGTGTGGAGCAAGCAGCTGAAAAAGAAAGCCGTAATATGGCTGGCCGAAACGCTGAACAAACCCGTACTGAAGCTGACCGAAGAGGACTACAACAGTCACGGCATGGCGCAATTAGCCGTTGAGCAGGGACCCGTTTACAACATCAATATTGACATTTTTAACCAGATACAGCATACCATTACCGGCTGGCCGGGCGGCAAACCCGATGCCGACGACAGCCAGCGCCCTGAGCGGGCCGAACCGGCACGCAAGCGCTCCATTGTATTCTCGCCGCACCCGGACGATGATGTGATATCCATGGGCGGTACATTTATCCGTTTGGTGGACCAGGGGCACGATGTACATGTGGCTTACCAGACATCGGGCAATACCGCGGTTTGGGACGATGATGTGCTGCGCTACATGGAATTCGCTATCGACTTTAACCAGAGCATCGGCGATGACAATAGTCACCTGAAAAACCTGTATGAAGATATGCGCTCGTTCATAGCCAAAAAGCAGCCGAACGAGATAGATACCAAAGAAATACGCGACGTAAAGGGCTTTATCCGCAAAACGGAGGCCATATCCGGTGCGCGTTACGCTGGTTTGGACGATGATCATATCCACTTCCAGGCGCTGCCTTTTTACGAGACCGGCAAAACGCAGAAGAATCCCATCACCGACGACGACATCAAGTTAACTATGGAACTGCTGCAAAATATAAAGCCACACCAGGTTTTTGTGGCCGGCGACTTTGCCGATCCACATGGCACCCACTTAGTTTGCTTTAACATTGTGATAGCCGCGCTGCGCAAGCTACGCGAAACCGAAGACTGGGTGAAGGATTGCTGGGTATGGATGTACCGCGGCGCATGGAAGGAGTTTGAAACCTACGAAATTGAAATGGCCGTGCCACTATCGCCCGAGGAGGTTTTACGCAAACGCAACGCCATATTTAAGCACCAGAGCCAGAAGGACAGGGCTGTGTTCCCGGGTGACGACGCCCGCGAGTTTTGGGTACGCGCCGAAGACCGCAACCGCGAAACCGCACAAAGCTACGACCGCCTCGGCCTTGCCGAATACCAGGCGATGGAGGCTTTTGTGAGATACCATTTTTAGCCTCACCCCCGGCCCCTCTCCAAAGTAGAGGGGAGGTTAATGCATTTTGTAGAGACGCATAATTATGCGTCTCTACGTATTTTATGGCAGGCCGACATTTTAACCCGCGAACTTGCTGCTACTGCTGCTGCCACTGCCACTACAAAGTTGGGTTAACATGGTTAACACATTTTTATCGTGACATTTACTTAAACAATTGATAGTCAATATATTATGTAAAAATCACCCGGAAAGGTGTTAACCATGATTTTGGGGCTACGGCCTTCATCACACGAAGCATTCAAAATGCTCTTGGTACGGGGGGCATTCAATTGTAAACGTCACGTTATCAATATCATATAGCTTACACCAACCCCTGCCTTAGTGTTGCACTTCGTTTCCCGGGGAAAATCCACGCTAATTACTCATTGATATACAGCCCATTACAAAAAGCCTATAAAAGGCTCTTTCAGTATTTTATAAAGCAGCAACAGGCAACAAAAAGCAACACCGGCCGGCTTAAACCAATTTGCTCACTTTTTACCTGCGTTAAACCGGCTTCGTGTACCGGGGTTTGTACAAGTTGATGGAATGGGAACGTACCGGGGCAGTACACAATACTACCGGGCCGTTGCGGCGGTAGGCAGCATGCCTATCAGCAGGTATATAAGATGGCACAAGTACGCCGGTCTTTGTCCTGCGCTGCATATTCGCGCCAGGCTGGCCTGCGGCAGCGTGGTGCAGTTAGTTTTTAATTCTACCGACTGAACAAGCCTGGCCCTTTAGCATCATATATTAAAATTTTGTATTTTTGTTAAAAGCAATTGTAGTATGCAAAGTCAAAAATTAAGCGCCTTACAATTGGAACTTTTAAATATTTATTCATTTCAGCCGAAGGAGGAAGACCTGCTGGCGATAAAAGAATTACTGGCCCGGTATTTTTCAGGAAGGCTTCAAAAAAATATTCAAAAGTCCATAAAGGATAAAAATATTACGGAAGAAGATCTTGACCGTTGGCTCAATGAATAAGCCGCGCCTTATTCTGGATACAAATATTTTCCTCGTTTCCCTTGCCCCCAATTTTAAATACCATTGGATATATCGTTCGCTCTTTAGGGGCAAATTTGAATTAGTGGTGTCTAACGAGATATTAACCGAGTACCAGGAACAAATTACGGTTAGGTATGGCATCGAAAAGTCCGACACTGCCCTTGATTATTTGCTATTGCTTCCAAACGTTATACTTAAAAATCCTTCTTTTTTATGGCAGTTGGTAGAAAATGATAAGGACGACAATAAATTTATCGACTGTTACATCGCCTCACAATCCGATTACATCATTAGTAACGACCGGCACATACATCAAATTAAAACCAGCAAGTTTCCGCAAATAGCTGTGCTGCGTTACGAGGAATTTGAAGTAGAATATAAAGCTGTATTTGATAATTAACGGCCGCGGGTACGCCGGGTATTGGCTTGCGCTGCATACTCGCGCCAGGTTGGAGTATCATTAAAAATGTTATTAGATTGCATAAATATCTCCGATTTTCAGAGAATATCAAACTATGCTGCTCCGATCCGACTCCCCTCTATGTGTTAAGAATACCTGTTAATTTTTTGATATATTAGATGGATATTTAAAAAGGCTTACCGTAGCGCAAATATGCAAAAAGTAGAATTCGTAAAGAATCTGGAACAATTAACCATAGGGTTAAAATCACAAGAAATTGTTAAGTTATTTGAAGCAGGATTTAAGCCAATGCCAAATAATCCAATATATAACTTTCAACTAATCAACCCTATCTTGTTTTTGTCGAAGAGCTTTTATGATCAAATGTCGCAATATTCGGAGTTAAAAAATATGCTTGATGTATTAGGCTCTGCAACCATATATTCCGAAGGGAATCTCGCTAATTTGACTTCTATTCTTAAACCAGTGCCTGCTGTGCAAGTGGCCGGAAATGAAGTTGCAATAAAATTTTTTGCTTTTCATAAGGCGTTGCTAAATACATGGGTACTATCAAAAAACATTTTATTGAACGAGCTTTTAAATGAACCCTTCGACGAAGCATTAGAAAAAGGGGTTTTGGTTTTTCAAATTATTATCGAAGGGGAGGGGCTTGAGACTGAGCAATACATCAAAATTTTCTCAGCATTAAATGATTTGACAGAAGTATTGGGAAAGATATTCGCTGAATCGGAACAAAAGTCGGAGTTAATCTTACTTGATAGTGGTAGCGATACAAATCTTGGTTTAAAAGCGGGTATTGAAACTGCGAAGTCTTTGTTTCTAGTTTTTAAAGAGGTATGGGATTTCATTGTCAATAGGAAATTTTACAATGTACAACAAGTAAACAAAGCGCTTCTAGATAGTTTAACCGTCAGAGCTCAAATCAAAGAAAAGGTTGATTCCGGTGTCATTACCGAAGAAGAAGGACAAACTTATGCTCATATCGTAAAAACAAGGACTGATGAATTGATAGTCATGAAGGTTTTGCCAAAAGAATTAGCAGGTATGACTAATGTATTTTCAAACAAAAAGCTAATTTCTGAATACCAAGACTTTAAACGTATTGGCACAGGTAATAACTAGATAGTTCTAATCTGCGATTTCCCCAGCCGGTTTAAGTCTTCCGCAGGGCGCCTTAAATCCAAGTAAATAAGACTTCTGGAGACTGCACTGGTCAGGAATATTTTATGTTTGGTTATAGCACCAATGGAGTGATTTACACTTATTGGATTTAAGGGCGCCACACCAATTCGCTAACCGGTATCGGAGCCTGCATTATAGAATATGTTTTAATCCATCAAAACATGACAGATAATTTTTCGGGAAAGTCAAGCGAAGAAATTATGGCAATCAAACTTGTCAACAATCCTATATTACGTGGTATTGCAAATCAACAAGCGCAGTACCAGCAAGTACATGTTGATGCCGGTTTTAATCTCTTCCTACTTATCTCAGATACTTACCGCCGCGAAAATTTTCATAGTGATATACTTAAAGCTTTGCTCGATCCAGCAGAAAAGCATGGACACGATAACTGTTATCTAAATCATTTCATTAACCTATTAAATAAAACTGCGCATGGCCGTTTAATTGTTCAGCCAACTGATTATTCTAAGGCAAAAGTGTATCGTGAGCGTGGCCGTATCGATATTTTGATTAGCGATGACAAGAGTAAGCACGCTATTATTATTGAAAATAAGATTAATCAGGCACAGGATATGCCGCGACAGTTGCCGCGGTACGCAAATGAGTTAATGCAAAAAGGTTATCAAATAGATGCTATTGTTTATCTTTTACTCAACTACCATCATAAACCTAATATGTACGATTGGACAGAGGATGACAAACAACTCATCGAACCAAAGCTTATCATCATTCTCGCAAATGACAATAGCTCTGAAGACCTTGCTGACGGTTGGTTGCAAGTCTGTCTTAATGATACTTCTGACCCTGACAGTAAATCGATTATAAAACAATATTTGGCGCTTATAAAAAAAATCGGCAAAAAAGCTATGGCAAACAATATTATGGAACAGTTTTATACATACATGAAGGACCGCGAGCAATTTCACGCCGCTCAATCGTTAAATACTATGTTAAACGACTTGCCATTATATCGTATTAACCGTATTGTAGAAACGTTTTACGAACGGCATTTGCCTTTTGAAAGCATATGGCGCTGGCAACAAAAATGCGCTGTTTTTGAAAATTTTCACTATCAAAATACTGCTTTCGCAATTGATATATATCCAGACAATGAAAATTATTATTTCCAAGTTTTCGAGCGACGCCCCGGTGAATGTACCATAACAGAATTGTTGACTATAATTGGAGAACTCGAATATTACGAATTAGTAGGAACCCGTTTACAACAAGTATTTAAATTTCCTGAAGACGAAGATGTCCTTTATAATTACATTGAAAATTTTCTTTTGAAACTTCGAAAATTAAAACCATAAGTTCAGTAAGTCAGTCCCTTCCACTTGTTTAAGTCTTCCGAAGGGCGGCTTAAATCAGTAGCCTTCCTGAGCGCCCTAAAAAAACATACTATTGCGAAAAAATCAAAAAATAAGATCAGCACCCTGCCCGGTTTATTTGATCGCGTTTCAATCCCGCACGGAGTGCCCCATTTAATGCGTTACAATTAAGAGTCTGCTGCGCTAACTCTTAAACGAGTGTTGGGGGTACGCCGGGCGTTGGCTTGCGCTGCATACTCGCGCCAGGTTGAGGCTGCATAGTTACGCTAGGCGTGAGGGATTAAATTTCAATAATATTATTTTTTATCGCATAGAGCACCAAGCCAATTCTTGATTTGATTTGCAATTTTTCAAATAGTTGCTCCCTATATGCTTCAACCGTTCTACTAGAAATGCACATGTGTTCGGCAATCTCCTTATAAGTCAATTCAGTGGCAGAAAGTTTTAAGAACTCGACTTCCCGCGAGTTTAATTTTGCAAGATTATAATCAATGTTAATATTGTGAACTAGGTGTCTGGTTACAAATTCGGGATAATAGATTTCATTATTCGCAACTTTTAAAAGTGCATCAGAGAACTCTTCAACAGAGCTATTTTTTAGCAAATACCCTTTGACTCCCATCCTAATCATTGTTAGAACGGTCTCTGCATCCTCCTGATGCGTTAAAACTAAAATTTTAATCTGAGGAAAATTATTTCGTAACCATTTTGCTGTACTGCCCCCGTCAATTTTAGGCATTTGAGTATCCAGAATAAGTACATCAGGCAAAGTGCTTTTGTTCAATTTTTTAATTAGGTCCTCGCCGTTATCGGCTTCAAGCATTACCGAATATTTTTTATTCTCTTTCAGTAAAGCTTTCATCCCCGACCTAAACAAAACATGGTCGTCAACTAAGCCAATTTTTATAACAGTCATTTATCTTAATTTGAAGAATGGATATAGAGATTTAATTAAAACGCTTAATGCGATAAGTATGGTTGCAATCGCCATGAGTAATCTATACCTCCAATAACGTTTGTTATCCTGCTGCATGCAATTACGGTCAGATTCAGTATTACCTTCAATTTTTAAGGTGCCTCTACAATAAATTGTAGACTGGACTTCACTGGTTTTTCTCATCACAAATACATAAAAGTTATTGCATAATTCGTTTCCAAATATTTAACGGTATACAAAGTTAAACACTGTGTGTGAGTAATCACAATTTTTTATGTGATTATTCACAATTTTTTTGTGTTTTTTCACAATTAATATGTAAAAAACATCCTTTGAAGTCCATATAATACAGAATCATTGGAAATTTTTTAATAAAAAAAAGGTGTTTTCACGGTTGATAATATGGATATCAAACATATAATTTTGGACAAGCCTAAAATCATCTCCCCTCTGCCGCGAGTATGCAGCGCAGGCCAGCGCATGGCGTACTCGTGACTAATAAAAACTAAAATCCTAACTTTACTAAAAAAACCATCATGGATAATACCCGTGTTTACCGCATGTTTTTCGCCGGTGTATACCCGCTCTATATTAACAAGGCGGAAAGGAAGGGCCGCACCAAAGCCGAAGTGGATGAAATTATATACTGGCTCACCGGATACGATGAGCAGGCGCTGCAGCAGGTGCTAACCAACAAAACCGACTTTGAGACCTTTTTCGCCCAGGCGCCGGCCTTAAACCCGAATGTTTCCAAAATTACCGGCCTTATCTGCGGCTACCGGGTAGAGGAGATAGAGGACCCGGTGATGCAAAAGGTCCGCTACCTGGATAAACTGGTTGACGAACTGGCCAAAGGCCGACCGATGGAGAAAATTTTGCGGAGTTAAAAGAGCCAGGAACCAAGATTCAAGAACCAAGACAGTTGATTTATCTTGGTTCTTGGGTCTTGATTCTAAAAAGGCCTTGTACGCCAGGCCTACGCGATCTTCCCATTCACAATCTCCAAAATCTCCGCCTCCCTGTCCATCGCCATTTGTTGCAGGGCGTTGCCTTCGGCTAATATCTTATCCGTGTAAGCCTTATCCTTATAACCCGACGCGTTGATGCGCACATTCATAAAGGCGCCTAAAACGGCGGTGCGGGCGCAAAGAGCAGCTACGCCGGCATCGGTTACCGAGTTGGGGTTGCCGGTTTCGGCCATGGCTTTTATCACTTCCATGCTTTGGTAAGCCAGCTTCATCACGTTAAACGGTGCGTCGATGGCGTATTTAGTAGCGGCTTGTATGGCTTCTGTGCGGGCGGCCTTTTCCTCGTCGCTGCCTTTGGGCAGGTTGAAGGCTTCCATTATCCGGTTAAAGGCGATGGTGTCCTTATCCACCAGTTTGGTCAGTTCATTCTTATAATGCTGCCCCTGTTCCGCCCACTCGCTGAACTCCTGCCAGCGGCTATCCCAACCCTTTTTGTGGGAGGAAAGATTGGCCACCATGGTCGCCAGCGAAGTGCCCAGCACACCCACATACGCCGAGATAGAACCACCGCCCGGCGCCGGGCTTTCGCTGGCGGTCTCGTCCGCAAAATCGGCCAGGCTCATGCTCACCAGTTTACTGTCAGCTTTATCTTTTAGTAAATATTCGATGATACGTTCTTCAGGTTTGAAAGGCGATAACTCATCCAGCCCCATCGATTTGATGGCAATGCGTACCAGTTCCTTCTCACTTACCCCGGTCGACCGCTGCTGCTTCGCCAGGAAATACTTACCCGCATCCAGCATGGATTTCAGCGGGATCAATCCCACCAATTCGCTGCCTGTTACCCGTATGCCGCGGGCGTTGGCCTTATTGCAAACCTCGTCGAATGCCTTATGCACTGGCGTTACTTCGATATTCGTCAGGTTCATGGATATCTGCGCAATGCCGTATTCTTCAATGTACCAGCCGATGGCTTTTACCGCCTTCAGCGAACCGGGAATGGTGCGCGGTTTGCCGTTCTCGTCGGTGATGATCTTTCCGTTTACCGGGTCGCCCTCGCGCATCACACGACCAGCCTCACGAACATCAAAAGCAATAGAGTTTGCCCTGCGCACCGAAGTGGTATTCAGGTTGACATTATAAGCGATGAGGAAATCCCTTGCGCCAATAACCGTCGCGCCGCGCCTGGCGTCAAACTCCGCCGGACCAAAATCAGGCTTCCATTCCGGTTGTTTTATCTTCCTGGAAAAGCCCTCGTACTCGCCCGCGCGGATAACCGAAAGGTTGCTGCGGCTTTTATCGGGCTGGGCGTACTCATACAAATAGGCCGGTATCTTTAATTCTTTACCAACGCGCTCCGCCAGCTGCGTTGCGTACTCCGCTGTTTCCTCCATGCTGATATTGCTGATGGGTATCAGCGGACAAACATCCGTAGCGCCCATGCGGGGGTGCTCGCCGGTATGTTTGCTCATGTCTATCAGCTCGCCTGCCTTTTTTATAGCCAGGAACGCCGCTTCGATCACCTGTTCCGGTTCGCCCACAAAAGTTACCACCGTGCGGTTGGTGGCCTTCCCCGGGTCCACGTTCAGCAAACGGACGCCTTCTACGGATTCCACCTCATCGGTTATCTGTTTGGTGATGTTCAGGTCGCGGCCTTCGCTGAAGTTGGGTACGCATTCTATGAGTCGCATCTTAGTTAAATTTGAGATTTGAGATATGAGATTTGAGACAACACCGCTCACAGTTTAAAATAAATTCGAAATTGAACATTCGACATTCGAAATAAAAGCTCATAATATTTCTCCTTTACGCCAAACCCTTGCGGGTTTCAATTTCCCCTGCTGATACAGTATTTGGCGGTGATCCTTGCAGGGGTAGGCCTGCATGTCAGCCAGGCTGCCTTTTTGCAAAGTTCCGCGGTCATTCAAATTTAGTGCTTTTGCTGCGCGATAGGTTAGTGCTGCAAATGTTTCTGCGGTGGTCAGTTTTTCATACGCGCCCAGGATGGATGCCTGCATCAGCAGGTCGCCCATAGGCGCCGAGCCGGGGTTCCAGTCGCTGGCGATAGCCAGGCAGGCCCCCGCATCCAGTAAACGGCGTGCGGGGGCAAAACCTATACCCAAACCTAAGGATGCGCCTGGCAAAGCAACTGCAACCGTAACGGAAGCAACTAATCCTTTAATTTCTTTTTCTGTACTGGCCTCCAAATGATCGGCAGACACAGCGCCGGCTTTCACCGCCACCTCGCTGCCGCCGGGTGTAAACTGGTCGGCATGTACGGTTATATCAAAGCCCATTTGTTTGGCTACGCTGAGGTAGCAGGTGGAGTTTGATGCGTTGAAGGCGCTGTCTTCAATAAATATATCTACCCGGCCGGCCAGGTTTTCTTTTTTGATCTTCGGGAGCAAATTGTTCAGGATATGCTCCAGGTATTCGGACGCCGGTCCGCCAAAATCCTTTGGTAAAATATGCGCGGCAAGGCAAGTTGCTACCAGATCCGCCTGGCTGTTTTCAGCTGCGGCCCTGATCGCTCTTAACTGTTTTAACTCCTGTTCAACACTCAGCCCATAACCGCTTTTTACCTCGATGGTAGTTACCCCGTCTTTCAAATGGCGGTCAACTCTTTGCGCCAGTAAGTCAACTAATTGCTCCTGCGTGGCCCCCCTTGTTTGTGTTA
Organism: Mucilaginibacter ginsenosidivorans; assembly: GCF_007971025.1. Classification (NCBI taxonomy): domain Bacteria; kingdom Pseudomonadati; phylum Bacteroidota; class Sphingobacteriia; order Sphingobacteriales; family Sphingobacteriaceae; genus Mucilaginibacter; species Mucilaginibacter ginsenosidivorans. The sequence continues at coordinate 2,295,520 of NZ_CP042436.1, forward strand.
CCGAATCCCATATACCCCCGCCCGACCTGGCTATTTCCAAATAACTTTTGCCAGCAATTCGCATGGCATAATCTTTAGCCCGGTTGCCGGCAAAGCAGATATGCGTATGGCAATCGATAAAGCCGGGGAGCAGCACCTGGTCGCCCTCAACCTCTTCAGTCGTAGCTTTGGGGTGATCCTTACGTAATTTTTCAAAATTCCCCACTTCAACAACCAGCCCATTTTCGGTCAATACCCCGCCGCTCGTAATGATCTGCAATTGATCATCCGCGATAGCGCCCTTCAGCGGTAAACCCGCTAAGGGCAGTATTTGGGTGAATGGACCGGTTAGTTTCATTGTTTAATAAACTGTGTCATTTCGATGCGCAGCGAGAAATCTTGTACGATTGGCATAGTCCGCCGTGCATGTTGTACAAGATTTCTCTCTCGTTCCTCGTTCGAAATGACATTTCTTATAGAGATAAATTAAACCTCTTTGCCGTTTCCTCCGCCTGCTCATAACCAGCATCCATGTGCCGGAATATGCCCATCGCGGGGTCATTATATAAAACTCTTTTTAAACATTCCGCTGCGCGATCGGTGCCATCGGCTACTACAACCATGCCCGCGTGCTGCGAATAACCCATACCCACGCCACCGCCATGATGGAACGATACCCAGGTTGCTCCGCCGGATGTGTTCGACATCAGGTTCAACAGCGGCCAGTCGGACACGGCATCTGAGCCGTCCTTCATCGATTCCGTTTCCCTATTGGGTGATGCTACCGAGCCGCAGTCCAAATGGTCGCGACCGATAACTATCGGCGCTTTCACTTTGCCGGTCCGAACCAGGTCGTTAAATATCAGCCCGGCTTTTTCCCGCTCGCCCATGCCCAGCCAGCAGATACGTGCCGGCAAACCCTGGAAGGCGATGCGTTCTCTTGCTTTTTCGAGCCAGTTGAGCAGGTGTTTATTTTCGGGAAATGCCTCGGCCAGTGCCCTGTCAGTGGTATAGATGTCTTCCGGGTCGCCGGATAATGCTACCCAGCGGAACGGCCCCTTGCCCTCGCAAAACAGCGGGCGTATATATTCGGGTGTAAAGCCGGGGAAATTAAATGCATGGGGTTCGCCGCCCTGTTTGGCAAACTCGCGGATATTGTTGCCGTAGTCGAAAGTGATGGCCCCGCGTTTTTGCAGATCGAGCATGAAACCTACATGGCGCGCCATGCTTTTGAGCGAAAGGTCCTTATACTTTGCCGGATCGCTTTTACGCAGATCAGCGGCTTCTTCCAAAGTCAAGCCGTTAGGCATATAGCCGTTTATCGGATCATGCGCCGAAGTTTGGTCCGTCAGCATATCCGGGATAAAATTATCTTTCAGTAAATGCTCCAGCATATCACCGGCGTCGCTCACTAAACCAACGGATAATTCCTCGCCCTTTGCCATCGCCTCTTTTACCCAGCCAATGGCCTCGTCGTACGATTCCGTCATCCGGTCGATATATTTGGTATCGACACGTTTCTGTATCCGCGAAGCATCCACGTCGGCTCCTAAAAATACGCCGCCTGCCATGGTTGCCGCCAATGGCTGAGCGCCACCCATTCCACCCAAACCGGCACTGACGATCAGTTTGCCCTTCAGATCATTATTAAAATGCTGGCGACCGCATTCCACAAAAGTTTCATAGGTGCCCTGCAAAATTCCCTGGGTACCTATGTATATCCAGCTGCCGGCTGTCATCTGCCCGAACATCATCAGGCCCTTTGCCCTTAATTCGTTAAAATGCTCCCAGGTTGCCCAGGCCGGTACCAGGTTACTGTTGGCCAATAGTACCCTTGGCGCCTGCGGGTGACTGCGGATAATACCCACCGGTTTACCCGATTGAACCAATAAAGAATGATCTTCATCCAGTTCCAACAGCAGTTCGATTATTTTTCTTAACGATTCCTGGTTGCGGGCCGCTTGTCCTATGCCGCCATATACCACCAGTTCGTCCGGGTTTTCGGCCACTTGTGCATCCAGGTTATTCAGCAACATGCGTAAAGGCGCTTCGGTGGTCCAGCTTTTGGCATGCAGTTGCGTACCCCGCGGAGCATGGTACACCGGGTGGGCGGCGTAGGTTTTAATAAATTCCGAACTCGTCATCGTTATCCAGTTTAATATTGTTTTTGGCTGCTGCTTCATCGGCCAAAGCCAGCAGCGAACCATCTTTTACTATGCCATGCAGCGCTTTAATGTCATCGGCGAATATCCTGTCCTCTTTAATAAAAGGCACATATTGCCGCACATAATCATGACAGGCCTCCATTACCGGCGTCGATCTTAGCGGTCGCCTGAAATCCATCGCCTGCGCAGCATAAAGCAGCTCTATGGCCTGTATATATTCCAAATTGTCCAGTACCTGGTGCAGCTTGCGCCCGCTTACCGAACCCATCGACACATGGTCCTCCTGCCCGAGCGAAGTCGGTACACTGTCGGCGCTGGCAGGGAAGCATAATGTTTTATTTTCCGTCACCAAAGCGGCCGTAGTATATTGCGGTATCATCAAGCCCGAATTAAGTCCGGCATGTTCGGTGAGTAATTTGGGTAATCCATAACGCCCTTCGCTCATCAGGTAACAGCGGCGGTCGGCAATATTGCCTAACTCTGCTGTCGCGATGGCTGCATAATCCAATGGTATGGCCAAAGGTTGCCCATGGAAATTTCCGCCGCTTATGGTGTCGTCGGCATCAAAAATGATGGGGTTATCGGTAACGGAATTTAGTTCTATCTCGGTCAGCTCCTTTAAATGAAGCCAGGCATTACGCGATGCACCGTGTACCTGCGGCATGCAGCGCAGGGAATAGGGGTCCTGCACCCTGTCACAGTTGGCGTGCGAGTTCAATATCTCGGAATGATCGAGCAAATTGAAAAGCCTGTTGGCAACCAGTTTTGATCCCTTGTAAGGCCGGATCGTATGCAGCCTCGGGTCGAACGGTCTTGCTGACCCCATCAGTCCTTCTAAGGACATCGCCCCGGCCAGGTCGGCTAATTGCAGGGCGTTGTGCATGCGCTGCACCCCCTTTACGGCGAAGGACAGGATGAATTGCGTGCCGTTGATCAATGCCAGGCCTTCTTTCGGGCCAAGTTTGACTGGCTCCAAACCGTACGATCTTAACATTTTAGCGGCAGGAACAGTTTTCCCTCTATCGCTTACTTCGCCAAAACCTATCAGCGGCAAAAACAGGTGTGCCAGCGGTGCCAGGTCCCCCGAGGCTCCTACCGAGCCTTTTTCAGGAACTGATGGAATAATATCATTGTCAATATGCCATACAATCCGCTCCAGTGTTTCGATGGAAATTCCCGAATAGCCCTGCGCTAAAGCATGTACCTTGGTTATCAGCATCAGTTTGGCTATCTCCGCCGGTATGGGGTTGCCCACGCCAACGCTATGGCTTTTGAGCAAATTGTATTGCAGCGCACAGGTGTCCTCTTCGGGTATATGGGTATTGCACAGCGGGCCAAAACCGGTGTTAATTCCGTAAACCGGTATTTCGCGGGCAACTATCTTTTTTACAGCTTCCCACGAGGCTGCGATACGCCCCCGCGCTTCAGCGTTTATAACACCTTTAACCTTGCCTGCTGCTATATCCAGGCAAAGCCCTGCCGACAAGCGGCCGGTACCGTAATTAAAGGTTTTGCTCATGTTTCGACTGCTTTAACGTCAATTTTTCGCCTATCCTTTCGGACAAGGTAACCGCCCTGAACGATCTTTCGATCCCCGATAAAGCCGGCAGCAAGTGCCTGCTTTCCGGATCGGTATTTGCCAGTTCCTCCATTGCTTCTTTAACAGCATCCCACACCGGCAGTATTTGTTCTAATAAAGCCCTCCCGGCTTTGGTTAATTGTACCAGCTGGCGCCGGCCGTCGTCGCTGCTTGTGGTGGTCTTTAACAGCTTTTTATTTTTCAGGTTCGTTACCAGCTGACTTGCTGCCGGGTGCGAAACCCCGGTGATGTCGCTCAGCTCTTTTATCGAAAGCGAATCGTTTTGCGACAGCAAGTAAAAAACCGGGAACCAACTGGCGTCGAAAGGTATGCCCGCCGCCTGGTAGGTCTTGTTTATCTCCGACAAAAATGCCTCGCTCAGCCGCCTCATCCGGCTGCCCAAAACCAGGTATCCAAGCTCCTCGTAAAAATTCATGATGCAAGTTATATAAGTGCTTATATAATTGCAAGGGTTTGGCTATTTTTTTGTTTGAACTAATCTTCATAAGATTTAAAGATTATGGGATGAATCATCTCTTACCGGGATATAAATCCTTTAATCCGTTTATCCTATAAATCTTAGTTCAAACAATTGGGCGTTACCCTGTGGGTCAGGCCCTCATTCATACTGCACAGGCCTTAAAGCAAAACCATGCAACTGCAACTGCCACTTTCACCTAAGCTCCGGCCCATTGCTCAACTAATTTGGATTTTACATTTAAATGTCTATTTTAGAGCATCTTATTTTATTGCAATTTTCTACTGTTACCCCCTAATAGTGTGTAAGCCATTACTATAAAAGGTATTTAGGGACTTATTGTTACCGAATATTTCTGATCTTAAAATCAAAGTATATGCAAACACACGTGTCCGGCAAATCGGCCATTTTGGCTTTAGTTATCGTTGCCGTTTTTTTAGTTTCGTGGGAGTTGTTCCTGCGGCACAAAGGCGTAGTCGCCGATTTTGATGATGGTCCCGAGCTTTGGGCCCATGTCCGCGACCAGGCGTATCAACCCTCAGACAAAGCAGTAGTTTTTATCGGATCGTCGCGCATAAAATACGATCTTGATATCGAAACATGGGAATCGTTGACCCACACCCATGCAGTACAATTGGCCATGGTGGCCTCTTCGCCACGGCATATCCTGACTAATCTTGCCGATGACCCCAAATTTAAAGGCAGGTTGGTTGTCGACGTTACGGAAGTCTTGTTTTTTAACAGGATGCGGGGTAACGATTACCCCGACGCAGGTATATCCTATTATAAAGGCATTACGCCCGCGCAACGTGCCAGTTTTTACCTTGACAGGCATATCGAAAACCGGCTGGCGTTCCTGAACGAGGGCCATTACGCGATCAATGCCATGCTGGGCGAAATGCACATACCCGACAGGCCGATGGTGTACCCGTTCCTTGATTTCCCGATGGGTTTTGACATCACAAGATATAACAGGCAAAATGTAATGAATGACGATTTTATAGCCGATACCAACCAGCATAACCAGGTAAAAGCGATATGGGCATTATTGAGAATGGACCCCACGCCGCCAACTACCGGCAAACCGCTGGATACTATCATGAATTCGGTGGTGCGCGATGTGGCTAAGATCAAGGCAAGGGGAGGCGATGTGGTGTTTACACGAACCCCATCGAACGGGTTCTTTTTAGATGCCGAACACCACATGTATCCGAGAGAGGCGTACTGGGACAGGCTATTGAAGGAAACCGGCTGCCAGGGCTTTTATTACGCGGACGACCCGGTGACGGCCAAACTGGTATGCCCTGAATTATCTCACCTTACACCAAAGGATGCGGTAACCTATACTACCGCACTGGTAAGCCTATTAAAGCAGAACAAAGCCCTTGGGTTTCAATAATGCGAATTATGTTCAATCACAACACCTTTAAGCAATCTTAAACTATCAAACCATGGTTTTCAATTCATACACCTTTGTCGCATTCTTCATTGTTATGCTCATTTTGCATAACCTTCCCATATCGTGGAAGGCGAAGAAGATAAACCTGCTTGTAGCGAGTTACGTTTTTTATGCTGCATGGAACCCGCCTTTTATACTGCTGCTGTGGTTATCCACCGTGGTCGATTTTTTTGTAGGCCGCGCTTTATACACGCAGCCCAACAAGCATAAACGACGCCTGCTGCTGGTTATCAGTTTGATCGGCAACCTGGGTATGCTGTGCTTTTTCAAGTATGGCGGCTTTATACTGGAGAATTTTGTGCACCTCACAAATCTCCTTGGGTTCGATTATCACCCGGCAAAGCCAAATATTATCCTGCCTGCCGGTATCTCTTTTTACACCTTCACTACCCTTTGTTATACCATAGATATGTATAAGAAGGAAAGTAAGCCGGTAAAATCCCTGCTGGATTTTTCCCTGTTCGTTACCTTTTTCCCGCACCTGGTTGCCGGGCCTATCGTTCGCCCGCCGCAGCTGGTACCGCAATTCGAAACAGAACACAAGGCGACAAAAGATCAATTACTTAATGGCCTTTTGCTGCTTACGCTTGGCCTGTTTATGAAGGTGGTTTGTGCCGATACCCTGCTTGCCGCAACATCGGATATGATATTCAGTTCGCCGGGAAATATGGGGCCGCTGGACGCCTGGGCGGGGGTGCTGGCATTCTCGGGACAGATATTTTTTGATTTTGCCGGCTATTCTACTTCTGCCATCGGCGTAGCCATGTGTTTGGGATTTATTTTACCGCAAAACTTCCTGTACCCTTACGCAGCCATCGGCTTTTCCGATTTCTGGCGCAGGTGGCATATTACGCTTTCTTCGTGGCTGCGCGATTACCTGTATATTCCTTTGGGCGGTAACCGCGAGGGTAAATTCAGGACCTATATTAACGTCATGATCACTATGCTGATCGGCGGTCTGTGGCATGGCGCTAACTGGACCTTTGTAGCCTGGGGTGGTTTACACGGTTTGTATTTGTGGGTCGAAAAAGCGATCAAAGACAGCCGTGCCCGGATATCCGGCAATCCCGACGGAGATATACCTGCGCCCGTAATTATACAGGCATCATTTGCTCCCATGCGCCCCGCCAAAACTTCCGGCGGCTTTATTTACGCATTTTTTACGTTCCTGCTTATATGCGTTACCTGGGTGTTTTTCCGCTCGGCTACGTTTACCGGCGCATGGCGCCTGCTACATTCTATGCTCGGCCAGGCGCCGCCATCCGGTCCGCCCATACTTACTACCGCCGACGTGGTTAAAGTTGGCATCGTTATCACCCTTATGCTGGCATTCCACTGGTACATGCGCAATACCACCGTATTAAAAACGGCATCAAAAATGCCGTGGTGGTTAACAGGTGTGGTTTGGTCGTTTTTGATCATCATGATCGTACTAAGCCAGCAAACCGGGAAGGCATTTATTTATTTCCAGTTTTAAGACATCGATCCATTTAGTCATCCTGAACGGAGTGAAGGATATTATACGAGGTACATTTGGCTTCTATAAGATCTTTCATTTCGCCTGGGTGACACAGTTTAATTTTGAACGTTCCTGCTTGTCAGTGGATTAAATTGACAGACATCACACCTCAAAAGCTTCCCTGATCACATTTAAATAGGATGGGCCGGTGACCACCCGTGTGAAGTCTTTGTTGTTCAGTACGAGTGTATAGCGGTTGTTGGAGTACTTGTGTATCTCGGCTATCTTTTGCTTGTTGACGATATAGGATTTTTGTACACGTATAAAATCGCCGGATAGTTTTTCTTCCAGCACGGCCAGCATGTGATCGCAAAAAAGCTTTTCACCGTTTGCGGTGTGCACAAAAGTGTATTTGTCGTAGGCCTCGAAATAGACGATATCCGATAACTGCACCAACGTAAATTTGGTGCCTTTTTTTACCGAAAGTGTGCTGGTCTCTTTTTGCGGTCGCAAGCCGTTAAATAACGACTCAAAATTGTTCCAAACCGGGTTTGCGCCGCCTCCCCCGGTAAAATGCTGCAGTTTTGCAAGCGCCTTCGCTATCCTGTCCTCTTTTAACGGCTTTAACAAATAATCAACCGAAAGCGCATCAAAGGCTTTAATGGCATATTCATCATAAGCCGTGGTGAATATCACGAAGGGTTTATAGTCCAGCTGCTTCAGCACCTCGAGCCCCAGCATATCGGGCAACTGTATATCCAGGAAAACCACATCGGGTCGTAGTTTATTAATGACAGCGATAGCCGAACTGCCGTTATCGGCCTCACCCGAAATATGGATAAGCCCGCGGTGCCCGGCCAAAAGCTCGTGTAACAGGCGCCTTGCAGGGGGCTCGTCATCCACTATCACCGCTTTAAAAAGGCTAAGCATTTTTCAGGTTATCGGTTATTGAAATGGTTACCTGCTTTACCGGGTCGTTCTCAAAATAGATGGTATGTTTTCCGGGGTAAAACAAAGCCAGCTTATCCATCACGCTTTTCAGGCCATAACCTACCTGGATATCTTCCGGGAACGGCGCGCCGTTGTCATGTATCATAATATCTATGCCACCGGCGCTGCCTTTGATAATTACTTTGATAATGCCTGTTTTACCCGGCTCTTTTAACCCATGTTTTATGGCGTTCTCAACCAGGGGCTGCAGTATAAATTTCGGCACATTTTTGCGTCTCACCGCTTCATCCACCTCAACGGATACCTCCAGCTTATCCTCGAACCTGATCTTCTCGATCATGACGTAATTTTCAACCATCTCCACCTCATCGCCGATAGGGATCATCGTCTCGTTATTCTTGTTCAAACTATACCTGAACAATTCGGCCAGGGCGATGGTCATGTTGCGTGCCCTGGTACCCTGGTGCAGCGAAAGCTCGGCGATGGAATTAAGCGTATTGTATAAAAAATGAGGGTTCACTTTGGCCTGCAGGGCGTCCAGTTCGGCCTTGGTCTTTAGTTCGTTAAGCCGCGATATCTCCAGCTCCTTCTCAAAACGCAGGCGTTTTGCAGCCAGGTTGGCATAGCTGACGTTGAGATACAATGCCGAAACGATTCCGCTGAACAGCAGCGACATCAGGAAAGTGTAGGTTATGGTATTTACGCGATGGCCGGGGTCTATCAGCATCGCCATCCAGATATTGGTGGAGATGAGAAAGAACAGTATTAAAAATACCACGATAAGGCGGCGTTTAAGGAAAGGCATGTTCCGGGTCTCGAGCCAGCGTTCGATGTACATAATAACCAAAACCGGCAGGAATACAAAAAAAGCCGACCGCAGAAAATGGAAACCTGAACAGACAAAAAATTCCTTTAACGTACTGAACCCGTTGTAACAGGGATAGAACGACATGATGGCCATGTAAAAACACAGCAGAACAATACACATCGCCAGCCTCCGTTGGTTGAAAGGGCTGATATTGAACCCGCTGAACAGTATCTCGTACCGGTAATACAGGTAAATACCCACGCTCGAAAACACGAATATATTACTCAGTACCACTGCCGTTTGAAAAGGGATGTGCATACGTTCAAATTACCGAAAATAACAGACCAGTTAACAATTTATTTGGTAAAAACCATTTTGGCGGCTATCAGCACCAGTACCACCGCAAATATTTTTTTAAGCATGGCGGCCGGTATGTTCAGCGCCAGTTTCGAACCCAGGTAGCCGCCTACCATAAAAACCACGGCAATAACCAGCGCATATTTTATATTCACATATCCTGCCTTGTAATAATTGTACGCCCCGAACAAGCCGATAGGCGGCAACATAATGGCAATGGTTGTGCCCTGCGCCATACGCTGATCCATCGCCAAAAACATTACCAAAGCAGGTATCAGGATAATGCCGCCTCCCAGGCCCACCATGCCACCCAGGATACCTGCCGCCAGGCCGATTACGACCAGGATAAAAAGAGTCATTCCGCTCATAGCCTTAATCATTAATACAGGCCCTCGTGATCGGTTAATATACCTTTGGCGCTTTGCAGGCCGTCCACATTGGCGGCCGACCAAACCACGTCGTAAATGCCGTTATAAAGCAGGTAAACGTGCGTATAACCTTCGGCGGCCAATTTTTTGGCAAGCTCGCTCGGGCTGGCTACAGGCATACCCTTCATGCCGCGCGTCCCGGCCGAAAAAGAACCGTAGATCAATACCGGGGTGGTTTTGGCTTTATTCGCAAGGTAGCCTTCCAATTGCTCCTGGCTCACCAGGTTAACCGCATTTTTTATGCGACCGAGATTAAGGAATTTCTGTTCGGCTTTGTTTTCGAACTGATCTTTCGGGCGTATATCGGCAACTACGGTGTTTGGGCTGTTATTTAACAGGTCGACGGTTTCCTTTACACCCACCAGCTTGTACCCCGGCTCGCCGGTAAGCAACTCTTTCCGCTCCCTGGAGGCCGACGGGAAACGCAGGATGAAAGCATCGATCCCATCGTACAGCACCGACACGTTTTTAAACCCGGCTTTAGTTAGTTTTTCCGCCGCATTTACCTCCGCTGTAAGCGACAGATCAACCACAAGTATAGGGCGTTCCTTATATTTTGCCAGTTTGCCTATTTGTTGGTCAAGCTGGTCGTGCGGTATGTTGGTTGCATTTTTAAAGCGGCCTATATTGTTAAATTCGGCGCTGTCCGTCCCGTTAAACTGGGCCGCCGGCCGTACATCTATCACCAGGTTGGTCTTGTCCTTCACAAACGCCACCGCATCATCGGGCGGTATTAATTTATAGGGCAAATTGGATGTGTATAGGGACGATTTACACGGAAACGCGGCATCTGGCGTCCGGTTAACTTCGGTCATGCCGCCGTTAAGGCTGTAAATATTGGTAAAGCCGCTGTCGGCCAAAAATTTGCTCACCCGGCGGCTGCGCTGGCTATGCGAACAATAAACCAGGAATGGCCTGCCTTTTAAAGCCTTCAGATCGTTAAAATGCTTTTCGACAGAATCAATAGAAATATTGACCGAGCCCTTAAGCCTGCCTATGCGCGAACCCACGTATTGGCTGGTATCGGCATACTCGCCGGGCGAGCGTACATCAAGCAACACCAGGTTGGGCGTTTTGCTGATAAGATCGCAGGCCTGTTTAAAATAAATGGCCTTGTAATTGGTGTTGTCGTACAATTGTAATTGCTGCGCGCCGGCGGTAAGACCGGCCAGGCTGAAAAGCAACAGCGCAAGGTATCTGGGTTTCATGTTAATTGGAATAATGGTTTGCTGAATTAATACAGTATAAAAGTAACAAGGCGGATCGGTACGTCCTATCGAAATGGAGTGAAAGGGGTTGCCGAAGGAGTGAAACGTTTAAGCGTGCAGTATTTGGGCGTTTCCCGCGTAGCGCCTGGGAAAGGCTGATATTCCTGCGCGCCGGCATTGCTGTCCTTAACGCGAAAATTGGGTGTTTTCACGGGGTATTTATTACCATATCAAATGATAATTTCGACACACACAAAAAGAAGTTTGATATATTACTAATATTTTTAGTATTTTTGAATATGAATGAATTTGGAGGCAATTGGACCGAAGCCAAAATGGAAATAGTAGTTGGATATGCAAAGGCCTATTTAACAATTATGAGTAAACAAACATGGGCTAAAACTCTATATTTCGATGGCTTCGCAGGGTCCGGCCTAATTGGATCAAGTGAACATACGGAGGCTATTAAAGGGACAGCTCTTCGCATATTAGATATTGACCAACCCAAACCTTTTGACATATATTACTTTGTAGAGAAGGACGAAAAGAATAAATTGTCTCTTCAGTCAAAAATAGAAAGCGATTATTTCGGCAAGAATGCCCATGTTATTAAGGCTGACTGTAATTCCAAGCTAATAGATATGGCTCGGTACCTAAATAATAATAAAAACTATAGGGCACTTGCATTTATTGATCCTTACGGGATGACCGTTAATTGGGAGTCAATAGAAGCGTTAAAAGGATTGGGAATAGATTTATGGATTTTAGTGCCAACCGGGTTGGGTGTAAATAGATTGTTAAAGAACGATCAAAATATTCCTGAACCATGGCTTAAGAAATTAGAACAATTCTTAGGTTTATCAAGAGAAGAGATACTAAAATATTTTTATTCAACGACAACAATAAATACATTATTTGGCGATCAAACGTCAGTTAATAAAGAAAAAAGTATTATCCAAAAAATTGGTAATTTGTATACGCAAAGATTAAAAACCATTTTTGAATTCGTTTCAGAGTCATTTGTAATGAGAAATAGCACTAATTCTATTATGTATCATTTCATGATGGCTACCAACAACAAGAATGCATTAAAGATTGCAAACGATGTAATTAAACCAAAATACCGATTATAATGGCACAATCAAATATAGAATGGACAGAGTTAACCTGGAACCCGGTTACAGGTTGCAAGAAAATAAGCCCAGGCTGCAAATTTTGTTATGCCGAAGTGATGTCAAGGCGCTTGAAGGCTATGGGGGTCGAGAAATATAAAGACGGATTTAATATCAGGTTGCATCCCAATGAGTTAAACACGCCGTTTACCTGGCGGAAATCAAAGATCGTGTTTGTCAATTCCATGAGCGATTTATTTCACCCTGATATACCTGTTGAATTTATCAAAGCTGTTTTTGGCGTTATGAACAATACACCGCAACATATTTACCAGGTACTTACAAAGCGTTCGGAAAGATTGCTGGAATTATCGGGTGAACTTAACTGGACGGATAATATCTGGATGGGTGTTTCGGTAGAAAATGAGAAGTATACAAAAAGGATCGACCATTTGTCGCAAACCGGCGCTAAAACCAAATTTCTGTCCATAGAACCGCTTATAGGGCCGGTTAAGACCTTAAATCTTGACAAAATTGATTGGGTGATAGTCGGAGGCGAATCGGGTCATAAAGCCCGGCCAGTAAGAAAGGCGTGGATCGATTTTGTAAAAGCTGAATGCGAAAGAAAAAAGGTCGCTTTCTTCTTTAAACAGTGGGGTAAACCTAAGTTTAACGTCAATCCCGACGACCCGACGATAGAAGCCGAACACCCTCAACATGCTAAAGGTGGTTGTGAATTGGATGGAAAGGTTTACAGAGAAATGCCCGGCAAGGCGGCTTAAATTATTGTACTCGCAGTTTGCCCGTTTATCGCTTGGATAAGATTCTTCGCTATCGCTCAGAATGACAATTTATTGTTGTGCATAAGTAGCGTCAAAATCTAAAATCGTAATTCGTAAATTCAAAATCATCACTCCCCCTCAAACCTTAACCCAACCTGCGCCCGCGCTTTATCCAGCATAGCCATCATACCACGGGATAGTTCATGGGTAATGATGGGGCTTTCGGTTTGCCCGTTGCGGATGAGTTCGCAAAAATGGGCGGTCTCGTAGTTGAGGCCTCCGGCGGTGTAGGGCTCATCGATCTCTACCGTGCGGCCGTCGAGGTAACTGATGGTGGCTTTGGCCGGGTTCCACCAGTTTTTGTGAATGGTAATGTGCCCAAGCGTCCCGGCTATCAGGGCATCGCCTTTGCCGTGCATATCGAACCCGCAATAAAGTTGTGCATACCCGCCCTGGTGTTGTGCCTGTATAATGGCGAACATATCCACTTCCTTTCCGCTGAAACGGCCCATGGTTTGTATATCGGTCATAGGCCCCAGCCAGTCGAGCGCCAGGAAAGCCTCGTAAGGTAATATCTGCATTATCCCCCGCCAATCAACTCGTAGCTAAAATTAGGATGATCCTGCGACAGATCGGCTACCGAAGATCCCGCCCGCACATAACCCACCTCGCCGATAGGATCGGTCTCCAAATATTCCTTTAGTTTCCTGTAAAGCGGGAAGAAAGGAGGTTTCATCCCCTCCATAAAAAGCAATTTCTTTTCCCGGGCGACGCGTAATACCTCATCCAGTTGGGCAAGGTTTACGGTAGCCGGTTTTTCGCAAAGCACATGCTTTCCGGCATTAAGCGCAGCTATGCTGTAAAAAGCATGGGTATCGGGTAACGTGGCAATATAAACGGCGTCTATATCGCTTTCAAGCAACTCATCAAGACTTGCGCAGGCTTTACCGCCGTATTGGGTAACGAAATGTTCAACACTCTCCGCCCTGCGCGACCAGGCAGCAGTTAGTTCAGCGCCCTCAACCGCTTTAAGCCCCTGCATAAAACGGTGACTTATGCGCCCGCAGCCGATGATGCCGAACCTGATCATTTTAGTGAGTGGTGAATAGTGAATGGTGAGTTTTAATTAAGATAAAATAAAACTTCCCGCATCTATATAACTCACTATTCACCATTCACAATTCACTACTGGTACTGGATATAAATAGGATATGGCTTATATTTCAGTACTTCTGCCGGTGTCAGCATGTGGTGCGGCGCCTTTTTGATATCGTTTTTGTAAAACAGCTTGTACCCGGTAAACTGCACCGGTTCGTTGTGTATAAAATAGCGGTAGGTGCCGGTTTTAAGGTCAGGTTCGCCCCAGCCATCCATATCCATTACTATCTGCACTTCTTTCCGCAATTTGATGTTTTTGTAGTTGGTCAGCATCTTTTTAGTAAAACGGTGCACAACCAGGATTTTGGGAGGCAGGTGGTATTTATTAACCAGCTTAGCCAGGTATTCGGATACATAATTTACATCAGCGGCATCATAAGTGCCTATCTTCTTACCCGGATGGGTGCCGTCCTTCATGGAAAACTCTGGGTCCATGCCAAAATGTACCTGGGGCATAATCAGGTATTTTTCCAGCAAGGGCAATTCCGTATGGATATTGCTTAAAGCTACCTGCACGTCCAAAAATACAATAGCATGAGCTTTTTTCGCCAGGCTCAGTACCGAGTCGATACCCTTGTTAGGCATGCGGTAACGGAACTTGCCGTCCTTGCCGCCATCGCCCTGTGCCACCACAGCAATGTAGTGCAAGGCAGGCTGTACCGGCGTAGTTGGGTCGGCCTTTTCCCAGTTCTTTACTTCGCCTTTTAGCTTGGCAAGCATTTCTTTGGGTGGCAGTTCGCCCAGTATACCCATTTTTTTGCGTACAGGTTACCATAGAACGCGACAACCCTTTTATAAGGCAATATTGCGCCGGGCAGGGGGTATGGCGTATTTTTTACCGGCCACAGGCCCGAAGTATCGCCGTGGGCAAGTTTTTTCATTAACGAATCGTACTGCGCATGGTTTATAGGTGCGTATGTCACAGGTGCGGCGGCAACAGTATCTTCAGTCTTTTTGGCTGTAGTATCTTTCTTTGCCGCGGCAGTTTTATTATTGCCTGCGGGGACACTGCTGTTATGGCTGCAGCCTGTTAAATAAATTGCTGATGCAGCAATGCAGAGGGCCGGTAGTACGATGTTTTTTAATCTCATTTTATTTTTTTTGCTCAAATCCAGGGCCACGCAAAATAGCACCATTTCGGGTACCGGTATGCTTAAAGTTATCAACAGTTAGTTGGCCGTTTACCAAAACATACTTAAAGCCAACCGAATACGCATGCGGATGTTCGAACGTCGATTCATCCTTTACGGTGCCAGCGTCAAAAATAACAATATCAGCGAACATGCCCGGCTGCAAAAGGCCCCTGCCGGTCAAATGAAACTTTTGTGCAGGCAGGGATGTCATCTTGCGCACGGCATCCTCCAGCCTTATCAAATGTTTTTCGCGCACGTAGTACCCCAAAACCCGTGCATTACTGCCATACCCCCGCGGGTGCGGCACGCCCGAGCCGAACAGCCGTATGCCCGAGTCGGACGCTACCATGGTCAGCGGGAATTTGAGGATATTCTCTACATCATCCTCGTTCATGCCATGGAACACCATCGAGGCGCTACCGGTCTTCGTAATATCCAGGATAGTCTCTATCTCGTTGGGAATGGTTGG
The DNA here is from genome assembly GCF_007971025.1 of Mucilaginibacter ginsenosidivorans. Taxonomy (NCBI): domain Bacteria; kingdom Pseudomonadati; phylum Bacteroidota; class Sphingobacteriia; order Sphingobacteriales; family Sphingobacteriaceae; genus Mucilaginibacter; species Mucilaginibacter ginsenosidivorans. Next base: position 2,311,045 of record NZ_CP042436.1, read on the forward strand.
CGCCCCGCCTTTGATGATGTTGATCTGCATGATGTTTTTGCCGTTTAGCGTGGTGTCGCTGTCGCAATGGGCTACTACGGCATAGTCAAAATGCTGGCGTCCGCGGCGGGTCATGTCTTTGATCATTTCATCCACCACTTTTTGATGGATCACCGGATCGGCCAGCCGCTTCATTACCGAATCGCGCCCGCCATCCAGCAGCCAGTCGGGCAGCAAAACATTCAGCGTGGTACTGCTGGCTGTATAGGGATATTGGTCGACGGTGACATCCAAACCTTCGGCCCTGGCCTTTTCCACCATGGCTATCATCTGGTCCGATTTGTTCCAGTTGGGCAGCCCCACTTTAAAGTGCGATATCTCTACCGGCATGCCTGCCTCCCTGCCTACATCAATGGCCTCGTTAATGGCATCAAATATCTTGTCCGACTCGTTGCGCATGTGCGAGGTATAAACCCCATGATATTTTGCGGCGGCTTTTGCTAACGCGATAACCTCGGGCGTTTTTGAATAGAGTCCCGGCGTATAGATAAGCCCTGTTGAAAAACCCACGGCGCCATCGCGCATGGCCTGTTCCACCAGGTTTTCCATTTGCTGTAATTGGGCCGAATCTGGCGTGATGGCTTTTTCGCCCAATACCGCCCGCCTAACATCGTTATGGCCGATCAGCGTAGCTACGTTAATAGAAAGCCTGATGCTATCGAGTTGTTTAAAGTATTTTGCAATATCAATGTTCGAGCTGCCGCAATTGCCGGTGATAACGGTTGTTACGCCGTCATAAATGAAATTATCGGCAGTAGGAGTTTTCTTTTCGTCGCCTTCGATATGGGTATGCACATCGATAAATCCAGGCGCGATGATGAGGCCCGCAGCATCGATAGTTTTCTTTGCTTTTCGTTTTGACAGGTCGCCAATGCTGACGATCTTGTCTTTGATGATACCCACATCGCCATAAAACCAGGGGTTGCCGGCTCCGTCAATAATCTTCCCGTGTTTTAAGATTATATCAAAATGCTTTTGCGCGAAAAGCAGGGAGGGGAGGAGGCAAGAAAATAGGAGTAATTTAAGCTTCAGCATCAGACGAAATTAAAAAAATATGTCATTTCGAGCGATAGCGAGAAATCTTATACAACCAGCATAATCTGCTGACAGGCGTATAAGATTTCTCTTCGCTTCGCTCATTCGAAACGACAATATGGATGGAATAAAATGGATAATGAGAAATCTTATAAAATTGATAATTGGTCGCCCTGTATTATGTTTAAGATAGGTCTACGCATATCTCGCTACGCACATTCAAAATTTATATTTCATTATTCAAAAAACGCCATGTAGGATTTTCGGATTTGATCAAAGCCACCTTCTTTTCTCGTCGCCATTTTTTAACCTGTTTTTCCCTTGCTATTGCATGGTCAACATGTGTAAAATGTTCGTAATAGACCAGGTTATAACAATAATACTTTCCAGCAAATGAATCAGGCTTTCCCTTGTTTTCGGTATGTTGGAGTATTCTCACACGCAAATTATTAGTCATCCCTACATATAAAACTTTTTTCTCGGGATTGGTCGTGATATACATGTAAAAGTTATAATTCCACATTTTTAGAAACTTATTATAAAAAATATAATGTCATTTCGAACGATAGTGAGAAATCTTAAACGTCCTGCATCGCCCGCAGATATGATGTTTAAGATTTCTCTTCGCTGCGCTCATTCGAAATGACAATATGGATGGAATAAAACTAAATATAAAAAATGTAATGTCATTTCGAACGACAGTGAGAAATCTTAAATGTCCTGCATAATCAACAGGAGTGATGTATAAGATTTTTCTTCGCTTCGCTCATTCGAAATGACAATATGGATGGAATAAAACTAATTATAAAGAATGTAATGTCATTTCGAACGATAGTGAGAAATCTTAAACGCGCTGCATCGCTCGTAGATATGATGTATAAGATTTTTCTTCGCTTCGCTCATTCGAAATGACAATATGGATGGAATAAAACTAATTATAAAGAATGTAATGTCATTTCGAACGATAGTGAGAAATCTTAAACGCGCTGCATCGCTCGTAGATATGATGTATAAGATTTCTCTTCGCTGCGCTCATTCGAAATGACAAAGGGGTTAAATGCTACATCTTACAAAACTTCCCAAACACTCCCAATGGTAATTTCACACCCGAGGTTGCCTGCAAATAAAGCTCTCCTGTTTCCAGGTTCTGCACCCGGGGGTAGGCGCCCTTTATAAGGTTTTCGATGATGACCGATGAAAAGCCCAGCGAATAAGCGTTCAGTATCAAAAAATGCTCATCCGGGTCGAGCAGTTGTACCACGTCCTGCATCATCTCGTTAATATGATCTTCAAGCTTCCATTTTTCGCCGTTGGGGCCATGACCATAAGCCGGCGGATCGAGGATGATGCCGTTGTATTTTTTACCGCGTTTTACCTCGCGTTTTACAAATTTCAGTGCGTCTTCAACCACCCAGCGGATATTGCTGAGGCTCGAAAGCTCCTGGTTCTCATTGCCCCAGCTAACTACCTGTTTGATGGAATCGACATGGGTTGTATCGGCACCGGCGGCCTGCGCAGCTAATGACGCCCCGCCGGTATAAGCAAACAGGTTAAGCACCTTTGGCTGCGGTGTTTTAAATTTTTTGATGATCTGCGATGAGTAGTCCCAGTTAACCGCCTGCTCGGGGAAAATGCCCACATGCTTGAACGAGGTAAGCGCCAGCCTGAATTTGATAGCGATCTCCGGGTTTTTATATTCGATGTGCCAGCGGTCGGGTGTCGAGGGATTCTTTTTTACCCATTCGCCCGATGTTGCAGAGCGGCCTTTGAATTTAATATGATGCAGCTTTTGCCACTCCGACTGCGGCAGCACTTTACCCCACACGGCCTGCGGTTCGGGGCGAATCAGTATGACATTGCCAAATCGTTCCAGCTTTTCAAAATCGCCGCAATCAATCAGCTCGTAATCTTTCCAGTGAGTGGGGGTGAGGAGTTGGATCATTTAGTTTAGTGATCAGTGATTTGTTAATCAGTGATTAGTTGTCTGCCCGGCAAATATAGGCAATTCATTTAAGCGGTATTACTAATCACTGATCACCGGCAGCCAATCACAGCTTTTCCCGCGCTGCTTTCATAAAAGGGCTGGCGAAAACGAAGTTATTGAGCTCTTTATTGTTGGTGTGGGCAATTTCCTTGTTGGTGCCTTCCCACCATTTTTCGCCGTTATATAAAAAGATGATATGGTCGCCTATACCCATTACCGAATTCATATCATGCGTTACCACCACGGTAGTGGTATTATATTCCTCGGTTAGCTCGCTTATCAGTTCGTCGATAAGGATAGATGTCAGCGGGTCGAGGCCCGAATTAGGTTCATCCACGAACAAGTATTTTGGCTGCATGGATATGGCGCGCGCTATGCCCACACGCTTCTTCATACCGCCTGATAGTTCGGATGGGAAAAGCTTACCCTTTCCTTCCAGGTTCACCCTTTCCAGGCAAAAATTGGCACGGTCAAGCTTTTCGCTTTTGCTCATATCAGTAAAAAGATTGAGCGGGAACATAATATTTTGTTCGACGCTCATCGAATCGAACAGGGCCGAGTTTTGAAAAAGCATGCCTATCTCCTTGCGTATGGGTACGCGTTCGCGAAAGTGCATTTCGGTAAAGTTCTGCCCGTCGTAAAAAACCTCACCGCTGGTAGGTTCGTGCAGACCCACGATGCATTTGAGCAAAGTTGTTTTCCCCGACCCCGATCCGCCGATAATGAGATTTTTTTTGCCGGCTTTAAACTGCGAGTTTATCCCGCGCAGTACTTCATTGTCGCCAAACTTTTTATGTATGTCTTTGGCCTCTATCATAACATTACGCTTGTGATAAGCAGATCGGCAAATAATATCCAGATACAGCTAAAAACAACACCCTTGGTGGCCGACTGGCCAACTTCAAGCGCCCCGCCCGAGGTGTAGAAACCAAAATAGGAGCAAACCGAAGTAATGATAAATCCGAAGCTTATAGATTTTACGCAGCAAACACCAACAATAATTGGTTTAAAACTATCGCGTAAACCAACTATGTAATCCGTGGGGGCAATATCACGCGAAACTATGCAGGCCAGGTAACCGCCGCTAAGACCCAGCGCTACCGATACAATGGTAAGCAAGGGCACCATAGAAAGGCCCGAAAGTATTTTTGGCGATATCAGGAATCCAGGTGCATTTACGCCCATTATCTCCAGCGCATCTATCTGCTCGGTTACGCGCATGGTGCCTATCTGCGATGCAATGCTTGAGCCGATGCGCCCGGCAAGCACCAATGCCGAAATGGTAGGGCTAAACTCAAGGATGGTTGAATCGCGGGCGATGCTGCCTGCAATACTTTGCGGTACCAGCGGACTGGAAAGCTGGAAAGCTACCTGGACAGTGGCTACCGCGCCGATAAATACGGAAATTATACCGATGATGCCCAACGAACCGATACCTTGCGACACCATTTCGCGCATCACCTCATTCCAGTAAACACTGAATTTCTCGGGTCTTTTGAAACTTAAACGCAGTAAAAGTAAATATCTTCCTAAGCTGTGAAACATTTAAAACAGGTAAAACGCCTAAAAATACGGTTTAATATAACACGTACCGACCCTAAGCGATAAATATGTGAAAAACACTTCACTCACCCTAACAAAAAATGAATTATGAAATTGTTTTGATAGATAACATATTGCGCCTGCAGCACAAACAATTTGTTGGCGATTGCGCCGGTTGATTTTAAAATATTTTAGCTTTGAGGCTCTATGAGTGAAAGCGGTAACGGAAACAATAATAAAGTTAACAGGAAAACGGTAAAGGCGAAAGGTGTTGTTAAGCCGAAAGCAGAAAGACCAAAGCCAAAAGCCGCATCTGACGCAATTCAACATAAAACCGATGCCGAAAATAAGCCAACCTCTACGCAGCCTGCACCAGCCGGGCTGCCAACTGAAAACATGGAAGTACACCATCATCCTCAACTGGAACATAAACCTAAAGCATGGAAAGAGTACCTGCTGGAGGGCCTGATGATATTTATTGCCGTAATGATGGGTTTTATTTCCGAGAATATCAGGGAATACATCAGCGACAACGAGCATGTTAACCAGCTTACAGCTCAATTAGTGCGTGATCTGGAGGCTGACACTGCGCGACTGAAAGAAGATTACAACGGCGAGGCCAAAATGATGAGAAAAACGGATACCCTGTTCCGGCTTTTGCAGCAGCCCATGGGAAAGGCAGATCTGCGAAAGATACAACAACTTATAGCCGATTCGCACAGCCTATGGCTGTTTAAGCCGTCGGGCGGGGCAATGGCAGCCATAAAAAATGAGCTTCGGCTGAAACAATTCTCCAATTCGAAAATAATCGGCTATATCGCCAATTACGAGGGTCATGCATCGCTCGAACACACTGCGGAGGAAATCGCGCTGCAATACCAGCGGAACTTTACTGATGTTTTCATGCGGCAGCATTTTACCCCGGCCAACCTGGACGCTGCCTTCAATCATTTTCCCGTCAGCGATCAGATGCGCGACCTCAAACAACAAGATCTTACCCAATTAGCTGCCGACCTGGTGCTGATACGGATCAATATTGATGAAATGATACGACACAATAGAAGCTTGATGGATGATGCTAACGGCCTGTTACATTATGTGATCGACCGGTACCACCCGGAGGTTGAGTAACAAAAAAGCCGGGATACCCGGCCTGGTTAGAATTGTATTTTTAAGAATTTCCTTCGGGGAAATCCGGTGTAAGACAAGGGCAGCAGCTTAGTCAAATAATTTCTTACCTCTAACGATCACTACCGAAATGATCAGTGTAATAGGGATCAGGGTGATCACGATTCCGACGATTGTTGATGGTTCCATAATACTTATTAATTTTAGTCCGCTACGGTAAGGCAATAAATATGCCTTTAATAGAAAACAACTAAATAGCAGGTAGACAGGCTGTTTTAGATAATGTATCTTGTTATTCAAACGGGGAATGTGGATAATGCTCCCCAAACAAAATGCTCATTTCGGGGTATTGCGTTGGTTGATCGGGAGAAAATAATGAATGTGAACGCGGCTATTGGTGTCATCTCAAACAGCGGCAGCTGATCTGTTTTCTCGGGTCATGGTTACTAAAGTAGCTATTTCAGATTTTCGTTCACCGTTTTTTTTCCGCCGTTCACCGAGAAATAAAGTACGCTTCCCAAAAAGCATATTTGTTGTATATAAATCAACAGTAGATTTGTTATCGATTTAAATCACCAATTATATATCAAACAAAAATGACAAACGCTCTCATCACCGCAGCAACCAAAGGCATGGGCCGGGCCACCGCAATAGCACTGGCAAAGGATGGCATCAGCCTGGCTATCTGCGCCCGCAACCAGCAGGAGCTGGAAGCTTTTAAGCTTGAGCTGCTGGAGATGAACCCGTACATACAGGTAATGACGCAAGCGGTTGATGGCAGCCAGAAAGAGCAGTTGCTCAGTTTTGCCACCAACGCCGAAAAGGAACTGGGTTTTATCAGCGTTATTGTCAATAACCTCGGCATGTTCGACCCGGTAAGTATACTGGACGAAAGCGACGAGGCATTTGACAAGCAGCTCAATACTAACCTGATGCCCGCCTATCACCTGTACAAATTTTTTGGGAAAAAGATGATAGCCAAACGCAAAGGGCACATTTTCACCATTTGCTCAGTTGCAGCGCTCGACCCCATCGCGGCAGCGGGTACTTACAGCGTAACAAAGGTGGCACTGTTAGGTCTGACGAAAGTAATGCGGGCCGAAATGCAGCCACATGGGGTAAAGGTTACTGCCATTATACCGGGGTCGACCCTGACCAATTCATGGGCCGGGACGGCCATCAGTGAAGATAAATTTATACTGCCCGAAGATATTGCTTCGGCTATTGTTAATACTTATAAAATGAGCGCCGGCGCTAATGTCGATGAAATAATAATAAGGCCCGTAACAGGGCAGGTTTAGTGCCTGGTTAACTGGTGCCTGGTTAACCAGTGATTAGTTGATCAGCCTTAACCAATTACTAATAGCAGTTAGCTAATCACAAATTAAAAACTTAACAAAATGGAAAAGAAATTATATAGAGACGAATTCCGCAAGAAGATAGGCGGTGTTTGTGCCGGCTTGGCCGATTATTTTACCATAGACGTGACCCTTGTGCGGCTGTTTTTTGTGCTCGCATGTATATTTCATGGCAGCGGCTTGCCGGTGTACATTGTTCTGTGGATAGTGCTTCCAAAAAAGCCCTTCCCGTATATGGACCCTACGGTTGATTACACTGTACCACCCCAGGGGCCCGAAGGTACTGTGCCCCCAACCGGTAACCCCTTTGGCGGCAACCCTTTCCAGGGAAACCCGTTCACTAATATACCGCCGCAGCCAAATCCGCCGTTTCAACCGGCACCGCGTTCAACTTCGTTGGCTGCCATCATTTTTGGTGTGATACTTATTGTTGTAGGCGGATCGATTTTATTGGATAACCTTAATATTTTACCCGATTGGGATTTTGAACACCTGTGGCCGATAGCGCTGATAACCGTAGGATGTGTGCTGATGTTGTCGGGCGAAAAAAAGAAAAGGGATCTGAATGCCCAGTGGCAATCAGTTAAAGAAGAAAAAACCGACGGCGATACCGCCGAAACCAACACCCCCGAATAACCAGGGCGATAGTTAAATTACACAATTTAAAAATTAAGATCATGAAAAACGATAAACTGGTACCGGGCATGATCCTGGTATTGATCGGGGCGGCTTTCCTGCTGCATAATTTTGGATACATCCATTTTCAGTGGAACAACATATGGCACTTGTGGCCTATCTTCCTGGTGATAGGCGGCGTTAACCTGCTGCTGGCCAATAACCGCACCGCATGGGCAACGATACTCAAGATAACTGTCATAGTAGGCGGCTTTGCGCTGATCCTGTTCGGTAACTTTAATTACCGGAATCACTGGTGGCCCGGCTTCCGTTATCACTATAACAAGGATAATGATGATGGCGACATCAATTTTGACGATGGTGACGACTCTGACGACAGCGACAGCGGCAAAATGGTCAAGGTATCGGGCGATAGCGAATTCAGGGAACCTTTTAATGCAGCGGTAAAGGTAGCGCAGTTAAATATCAAAGGCGGCGCTACATCCTACAGGCTGAACGATACTACCGGCGATCTGTTCAACGCCAAAACACACGAGTTTCACGGCAGGTACCAGTTTACTACCCACCAGGACGATTCGGTATTCGTAATGGACTTCATTATGAAAAATCACAAAGGCGTATGGGGCTGGGGCGATAACAATAACGACGCGAACGTGGCCAATATCAGGCTGAACACAAATCCTGAATGGGAAATAAATATCGACGCCGGCGCTACCGACCTTGATTTCGATCTTTCAAAATATAAGCTCCGCTCGGTAAAAATTAATGGCGGCGCCGGAGCCTTTAAAGTTAAAGTGGGACAGCCGCTGGCCGAAACAAATATCAATGTTTCCACCGGGGCGTCAGACGTAACCATCGATGTGCCTTCTAACGCTGCCTGCCATATCAAATCCGATTCGGGCTTGTCATCAAATACCTTCGATGGTTTTAATAAGATGAGCAATGGCGAATACGAAACCAGCGGGTTCGACGCTGCCAAAAACAAAATTTACATACACATAAGCGGCGGTATCTCCGACTTTAAGGTACATAAGTACTAAAGATCTCTGTTAAGTTTGAAAGTTGCAATGCCTGAAGGTTATACCGGACGGCATTGCATTTTTTGTTTAATACAATTTTATGTAACGGGCCGCACTTATCTTTGTCATAGCTAAAATAGTTCTTCAACTTTCCAACTTTGCAACATTTCAACAATAAATACATACTCGTTATTAACGGTAAACCGGAGGGCCCCTTTTCCGTGGAGGAATTAAAGGGTTTGGGTTTGAAACCCGGGGATTTTGTAAAGACCGCCGAAATGCCCGACTACAAAGAGGCGCACGAAATTGCCGAGCTGCGGCAGGTGTTCCATTTTAAACAACAGAGCGTAATACCCCAATACTTTGCCGGGCTCGACCAGCGCATGCTGGCTTCAGCGCTCGATCTGCTGGCTATTTCGGGTATATATATTATCCTTGGGTTTACCGCCGTGCTGGTAATAACAGACCGGGAATCAAGACTGGCGATAGCCCTGAGTCTTTTGGTGCTGATACCGGTTACCAATTTTATCTATCACGTGGTGATGGAAAGCTCGGACAAGCAGGCTACCTGGGGCAAGCAGGTGCTTAAGATCAAAGTTTGCGATATGGAAGGGAAAAGGATAAGCACCGCAACGGCCCTTGTTCGTAATTTTTGTAAGCTGTTTTCCTTTTTACCATTATTTATAGGGTATTTGCTTATCTTTTTTAATAAACAGCAGCAATGCGCGCATGATATGATAGCAGGTACTTTGGTGATGAAAGACAGGCTGATTTAGAAATTGGCGGTTCTGAGTTAGCGGTAGCAGTGCTTTTAATTCTTTTTCCTGATCACATAAGTTTTGGCCATTTGGTCGTGCAGGCCCTGGTGGCGGTCGTTCCAGAAAATAAGCAGGTAGCCGATACCGCACAGGATACTCGACAATATTTTAGCCAGGTTACGGCCTAAAGCCTTCCGAAAACTTATTCTTCGGCCATCCATATCAACCACCTTTAACTGGCAGATGATCTTGCCAATACTTCCCTGCGCGCGAGTTGCTTCGAAAATGGCGTGATAAAGCATAAAGCTGATCACAAGTACCAGTTTAAATGCAAAGTCGTTGCGGTCATCAAATAACATGTCGGTATGCGCGCCTGTGTAGGCCTCGAAAAAGCCCAAAAAAACGGCGAGCGCGGCGACAACCAGGATTATCACTACATAGTCGATAATATAGGCCAGCAGCCTCCACCAGAAATTTGCTGCATTGGCGTTCGTTGGCAGGTAAATTCCCTGCAATGTAAAATACTCATGCAGTTCGGGCAGGTTCGAGGCGCTGTTCCACTCATTTGTCAATGGAGAAAGGACCATTTCGGCGGGCGACAAGCCGCGTTCCATTAATTCGGTGTGTGAGAATGGCCCAACTTGTTCGTTATTCTCGATAAGGTAATAATTATTGATCATCCGGTTTAATTGTGATGATGAAAGATAAACATTTCACCAGAGAAAACCAGGCAGGTCAGGGATTTATTTCAATCCCAAACGTGCACGCAAAGGTTCGCGGTAAGTACTGCCGATGGGGATTTTCGTGCCATTAATAACGAGCTGGTGCACCTCTATCATGGTGATGTGCCTGATTGCCACAACGAATGATTTATGCACCCGCACAAACTCCGTTGCGGGTACAAGGTCAAAAATATCACCCATGTTCTCGCGGATAAGTATCTGCTTGTCTTTCAGGAAAACCGTTATGTAATTACCGTCCTTTTCCAGGTACAGGATATCGGCAATACGCACCTGGTAGGTTTGCGAACCGCTTTTAATAAATACGGTTGCCGCGTCTTCCTTACCTCCGTTGCCGCTTTTCGACTGTAGTAAACCCGCTGCCTTGTTCACCCCGGCCAAAAAACGCTCGAAAGTGATGGGCTTAAGCAGATAATCAATAGCATTCAGATTGTAGCTTTCCACTGCGTAGGTACTGTAGGCCGTGGTGAATATGACCATGGGCTTTTCAGCCAGGGTTTGGATCAGTTGCAGGCCGCTGATGTCGGGCATGTTGATGTCGAGGAACACCAGGTCCACCTTTTCGCGGTTCAGGAATTCTATGGCCTTCACCGGCTCGCGGAAGGTGGCCTTAAGTTCGGTCAAATTGCTTTTCTGGCAATACCGTTCTATCACCTCCAGTGCCCTGGGTTCATCGTCGATTGCTATGCAGGTTATCATTCCAGGTCAATTTTAAGAGTGGCCTCACCAAAGTCGTCTCCAAAGGAGTGGATTTTGGATGCCTGGTTGAAAAATGGCGGCTGTTTAATACACCCCTCTCCTTTGGAGAGGGGCAGGGGTGAGGCAAAGTACATCATTCCAAATCAATTTTAAGATCAATCAAAAACCGGCCATCAGTATTTTTTATCTCAAGGCTGTGCTTACCCGGATAAACCAGTTCCAGTCTTCGCCTTACGTTTTCGAGCCCGATACCACTTTTTTCGTCCATTTTTTTCACCTCATACATTGCATTCGCGCAGGTGAATTCGAGTTGATTCGCTGTAACCCCAATAGAAACATCAATTTCAGAGGTATTACCGATCAATACCCCATGTTTAAACGCATTTTCGACGAAGGGGATGAATAGCATCGGCGCAATTAAAACACCCTCTGTTTGATCGGGATAGTTGAATACAACCCTCACCTCGTCATCAGCATAACGCAATTTATTAAGCAGGATACAATTTTCAAGATATTCGATCTCTTTTTTCAGCGGGACGCTTTCTTCGTTGCTTTCGTATATCATGTAGCGCATCATACCCGAAAGTTTTGATATACCGTCGGCAAGATCGTCGTTTCCTTTGCCCTGCGCCATAGAAAAAAGATTGTTCAGCGTGTTGAAAAGAAAGTGCGGGTTTACCTGCGATTTGAGAAATTTCACCTCGGTATCCAGCTGAACCGCCGCCAACTCCGAGCGCATCTTTTCGGCCTTTGACCATTCTTTCAAAAAGAAATAGGCTATGGAAAGGCCAAATACGATAATAAAAATAAACAATATCGTATTGGATAAACCGCTGCGGGCAAATACAAGAGTATCATTTCGAAAAACAAGGTCTTTTTTTACACCGGGAAGGCTGGGAGGCGACCAGTTATTCCGGTCGTCCATTTTAAAAGTACGCATAAATGGCTGATCATTTTTCGGTGCCGAAAGCGATTCACCAATGTAATAATTCGCCGCGAAGATGGCGGCAAAATAAGCTGCGGGTATAGCCACCCTGATCAATATATTTTTGAAGTGCAGCGCCTTTTTAAATAACAAAAGGATATTACCATAGAACAGCAGGGCAAGAAAACCGAGCGTGATAAAAAGGTACGGCGATAACGTGTGCCTGACATCCCTTATCAGCACAGGATCCTTTTTTACAGCACCTTCGGCATGGTCGACACGAATGGTTATGTGCGCTTCCGTCAGCGATAGCAGTGTATAAAAAACGCCAACCCAGAACGCGATATGAAGCACGATCTCTATCCAGTCTTTCTTCCTGATCTTAAGCATATCAACAAAGATAAAATTGTGTCAATGGCATCAAAAAATAATGTTACTAACCCGGTAAATAGTTAGGCGAATGGAAGTTTTTTGAGATTTGGAGCGATTTGTTATGTGCGGTCAACTTGTCACGCCCCCAGTTGGCTAACACCTAAAAAATGATTCTTTATTACAGGGATAACAACCCTCTTTACCGCTCGCGGTAGAGAGGGTCGACGAGTGAAACGATGTCGGGGTGAGTCAACTAATCCCTTCACCAAATACCAAATATCTCCCTTTCATAAACATCAAAATGCTGTTCATACCAAAGTTTTTATGGAATGAATTAAGGGAAATACTATTGCTTAAAATTATTACGATATGAAAAGACTACTGTTACTGACAACCCTGTTATTAATGGTTTTTATTTCTGCTGAAGCTCAGAACCCCGATACGGCGCGGTTGATGGTACATTACAAGTTTTCGTGGGTAAGGGACACCGCAAACCGGGAGCATCCCTATACAGAAAACATGGTATTATATGTGGGCCAAAGCGCGGGCGCTTACAGGAGCTATGATGGAGTAGTATATAAGGCACAATTTAAAAAAGCCTTTGCCGAAGCGGTTGCAGCCAGCCCGGATGGGCACCCTATGATAAACAGAAGGGGAGTAGGCTCGAATGTTGAATATTACCAGTACCCCAATCAGCAAAAATTACTGACCAAAGATCAGCTGATGGCCAACAGTTATGCGATAGAAGGGCCGCTTCCTGCAATAGCCTGGAAAACTACCGGTGATACCGCAACTTTTGGGGGCCTGCATTGCCAGAAAGCCACAGGTCATTTTAAGGGCAGGGATTACAGCGCATGGTTTTGCCCCGATCTGCCCGTACGTACCGGACCCTGGAAACTGAATGGCTTGCCCGGTGTGATCGTAGATGCGCGTGATGCAAAAAACGAAGTGGTATTTCAGTTTGATGGCGTGGAAAAAACAGTCGCTACATCACCGGGGAATGGGCCGGCGGTTGACAAAAAAGACCTGCCCCCGATATTACGTGACTTGGATGACGACATGAATTTGATAGCGCCACCGCTTGGTTCGATCAAAACCACGCAAAAGGATTTTGACAAATTGCAGGAAGCCATGAGAAAAAATCCTAACGGCGTTGTACAGGCGGTAAACGCAGGCAATGGTCCTAAAATGGATCACGTAAAAATGGGCCCTCCGCTTAAAGGTCCTGTGATCAATAATCCAATGGAATTACCTGAAAAAAAATAAACCGAAGAATAGTAATAAACTAATCATGATCATGAAAAGACAATTAATAATTATTGCAGCGTTGGTTTTGCCCGTTTTTGCTGCTTCCGCGCAAATGCCCGACACCGCCCAGGTACTGGTGCACTACAAATTTACCCATGTGCGCGATACTACTAACCGCGCCAATCCCTACACCGAGAATATGGCCCTTTTTGTAGGAAAGAACACCAGCAGCTACAAAAGCTACGACAGGCAGTTGGAAAACCAGCTATTCAAAAAACAAATGGAAGAGCAAATGCATAATTCTGCCGATGGCAATATCAGGATCAACCGTAAGAACACCGGATCGGGTACCGAGTACTTCCAGTTTCCGGGCGATAATAAATTTGTTCGTAAAGAGCCCCTGTTGGTGAACACTTACATCATAGATGATGCGATGCCTGCTATAGACTGGCACATCAGCAATGATACGGCAAGCTTCGGCGAGTTACATTGCCAGAAGGCCACCTGTCATTTTAAAGGGCGAGATTACACGGCATGGTTTTGCCCCGACTTGCCGGTGCACGTCGGTCCGTGGAAGCTGAACGGGCTGCCGGGCGTTATTGTGGAGGCTTATGATGCAAAGAAGGACGTGGTTTTTAAATTCGACAGGGTGGAGAAGGCCCTGCCCGTGGCGCCAAAACCTAAACAACAGGCCGACGACCACCCGGGCATGGTGATGGTGACAATAGGCGGCGGCGATTCGGACACCGACCCCAACATCATCCAGGTGCCGGCTAAGGGTATTAAAACCACCGATAAAGAATTTGAAAAACTGCGGGATGCGATGCGCAAGAACCCGGACGCCTTTGTGCAATCGATGCTGGCGAGTATGCCAAATAACGGCGGACCAAAGCCCGATATCAGGATAAAGGTAGGACCCCAGCCGGTGATCAATAACCCAATCGAGCTGCCAGGGAAATAAACGGGTTTGAAAATACCGCAAAGTGATGAACAGATATTTAGCTATGTGGATTCTGCTGGCCGCGCCGCTACAGGCGGCGCTGGCGCAAAAGCCGGATACGGCACAAATACTGGTGCATTATAAGTTCAGTTATGTGCGTGATACCAATAACCGCGCGCACCCCTATACCGAAAATATGGTTTTATTTGTGGGGAAGGCCTTGGGTAGTTATAAGAGCTACGACCGCCAGTTGCAAAACGATCTGTTTCGGAGGCAATTCCAGGAGCAATTGCTCAACTCTGCAGACGGTAATATCAGGCTTGATCGTAAAATGACGGGCTCAGGCACTGAATACTCCCAGTTTATTAATAACAGGGAACTGGTGCGCAGGGAAGTTATTGGCAACGATGCATATATCATCGGCGAGGCGCTGCCGGTCATAAACTGGCACATCAGTGGCGATAAGGCGAACTTTGGTGAGCTCCGCTGCCAGAAGGCAACCTGCCATTTTAAAGGGCGGGATTACACGGCATGGTTTTGCCCCGATCTGCCGGTGCACGTCGGACCCTGGAAGCTGAATGGGTTGCCGGGCGTCATCGTTGAGGCGTATGATTCAAAAAAGGAAGTGGTTTTCAAGTTCGACCGGGTGGAAAAGGCCGTATTGGGAGCGCGTAAGCCGATAAAAGACCGCCACGGCAGGATAATCGCACCCCCTGGGGATGACGGGGACGACACTGATCCGAATATCATCCAGGTACCAACCAAAGGTATCAAAACCACGAATAAAGAATTTGAAAAGCTGCAGGCGGTAATGCGCAGGGACCCAAATGCTTTTGCACAGGCCATGACCGGCGGCAAGGGCAGCGACGGACCGAAATTAGACAGGAAAGCAGGTCCTGGCATCCTGATAAATAACCCCATAGAATTACCGGAAAAGAGATGATGCGATTTATGCGATCTATACTATTGCTGCTATGCGGCTTGCTGTTTTCTGCGCTTTGTTTTGCGCAGGGAAGCGTTCATGGAACGGTTAAGGACAGTACCGGGAAAGCCGTACCCTTTGCCACTGTTACCCTGAAGAACAGGGTTAGCAGTGCTATTGTGGCTTATAGCACAACAACCAGCGATGGAACTTATAATCTGCCGGTGCCATCGGGCGCGAGCCCCGATAGCCTGTTGGTTGAAGTTCGCAGTATAGCCTACAAGATACAGGCGAAAGCTGCCACACTGGCAAAGCCGGTCGATTTTGTATTGCAGGCCTCCGTAAACCAATTGCAGGCGGTGGTCATCAAAAGCAATCGGCCGGTGCTGAAGATAAATGGTGACACAACGAGTTATAAAGTATCCGATTTCAGCAGTCCGCAGGATCGTGTAATAGGTGATGTCATCAAAAAACTGCCCGGAATTACAGTGTCCGGCGACGGTACAATTCTCTACAACAATAAACCCATATCCAACCTTTATATCAACGGCGATAATTTGCTCGACGACAAATACAATATCGCCACCAATACCATACCCAACGGGGCAGTGAACAAGGTGCAGGTAATACAGAACGATCAGCCGATTAAAATGCTCCAAAACAAGGTAATGAGCGACGATGTGGCCCTGAACCTGGATATTAAAAAAGATGCCAGGCTGCACCTGCTGGGGCAGGAAAGCATTGGCGCAGGTCTACCCGGTAATTACGATGTTAACCTGAACGCGATGATGTTCAAGGATAAGTATAAGGCGGTAAACTACCTGCAGGGAAACAATACCGGCGACGATGTTCAGCAAAACCTGGTATCGCACAACTTTTCAGATTACCAGCAGCGCATTGATAATGCTATCCCCCCGGCAATGCTTTCATTAGGCACAGTTAATGATCCCAACCTGGAACGAAACCGGTATCTTTTCGACCAGTCGGGTATTATCAACCTTAATAATCTTGTAAACCTTAAAAAAAGTGTGCAGTTCAAGGCCAACTTTTACTACCTGCACGATACCCAAAAACAGGATTACAGCCAGCAAACGACGGTTTACCTGCCCGGCGATACCGTACACTATTCCGAAATGCAGCACAATAAATTCAGGCCGGATATCCTGCACGGGCAGCTCACTATGAAGGTGAACCAGGATAAATACTACCTGAACAACGCGCTGCTTGTCGACTATGCGCATCAGAACAGCTATTCGATGCTGAACACCAACGGTACGCCTTTGAACCAGGTGTTGCACGATAACCCGCTGAATTTTTCGAACGAATTCAGCCTGCTGAGGACATCGAAATCGAATAATATCATCGAGACCTATTCTTACATCAGCCATTCATCAGAGCCTGAGAACAGGGCCATCACCCCGGGTTATAATGCTGCCGTGTTCAACGGTGGTACGGCATATAATCAACTGCTTCAAAATGCCAATATCCCGGCATGGTACACCAATAATTATTTGTCGTACAAAATACCGGGCAACTTCGTAACACAAAGTATAAAGGCGGGTTTCAGTTTGCAATCGCAAACATTGAATTCGGCGCTAACAGCGGTGCAGGCTAACAACGCAACCAATTTGGTCTCCGATAGCGCCGTTAACCATTTGAACTGGAACAGGAAAAAGATATACGGCGAACTGGCCTGGGATTTACCCGGAGATATCTTTAAGGCCAACCTGACGCTGCCGTTCAGTTATCAGCAGATCGGTTACAGCGATAGCCTGTATCACCTCGATAAGAGTCTTTCAAAACTTTATTTCAGCCCGCAATTCAGAATGAAATACCAGGTAAGCACGGAAAATTTTTTTACTTTACAATATAACTACCGCAACCAGATTGGCAGCATCGAAGATGTTTACAATGGATATATCCTGAAGGATTACCGCACCCTTTACGCCAACAATGCCGACCTGACCGAGCTGAAAAATCAGCTTGTGGGCATTGGCTTCAATTACCGGAAGGCACTTACGCTGTTTTTCTTTAGTGTGAACGCCTTGTACAATCATGTCGACGCCAATAATATCGCCTCAAGCGTTATAACCAGCAACCTTCAGCAGCGCATTGTGCTGCCTTTCCAAAACAGCACCAATTCGTGGACGCTAAGCAGCACGGTAAGTAAGTATTCCTTTGTGCTGCACACAACTTTCGGCGCGGGTGTGCAATGGCAGTCGGCCAGTTCTAACCAGGTACAGAACAACACTTTATTGCCGTTCAAAACTAAATCGACAACTTTAAACTTCAGCGCCGAGACTAAAGTGAGCGAAAAGATCAATTTCAGCTATAAGGCTACCGCGAGCGAAACCGGCAGTCATTCGGTAAACGACGCATCGGCTTTCAATATCAAACAGTTGCTGCAGCAGGTTGAATTCAACTATGATCCTTCGGACGATCTGCTGTTCAAGCTTTCAGGCGAGCATTATTTTACCCGCCAGCAGGGCAATGCCGACCTGAAATATTTCTTTGCAGATGCATCCGCCCGCTACCGCATCAAAAAATGGAAAACCGACCTGGAACTAAGCGCTGTTAATTTTCTGAATGTGAAAACTTATAACGCATTATACCTGTCGGCCAATACATTAACGGCGAGTTCATACACGCTTCCGGGAAGGATAGTGCTGCTAAAAATGATGTTTAATCTATGATTGGTTTGATTTAGAATTTCTTTTTTATTTTTAGGGTGTAAATCAGCACCATGAAAGATAAACCGGCTGCGCCTGCAGAAGATCCGAAACCACACCATAAGAAAGATAAACCCGAAGTTTATGTGCTCCGTGATATCAAAGAATACCTGGGCGAATCGGTATTGATCATATTCAGCGTGCTGCTGGCTTTATTCCTTACAGAATATTTTAACGGCTTGCACGAAAAGAATGAAACGAAGGAGTTGCTGAAAAATATTAAAGAGGAACTGATCAAAAACAAGAAGGCCGAAGAAGAACAGTACACCTACCAGAAAATGGTGCTGAAGAACATCGACTCGGCTTTGAACAATAAGCAGTTTCAGCATCAGATCATTGCGAACGATGAATTTCATTTGAACCTGATCGCCCCGGCTGGTATTCAATATCGCGATTTAAGTACAGTTGCATGGGAAGTAGCCAAAAGCAAGGATATAATCAGTAAAGCCGATTTCGGACTAATAACCAAACTGACCGATATTTATGCGCAGCAGGCGAGGATAGATAAGCTGGAAGATAAAATAGCCGATGTGTTTTTAAGATATGAATCGCGGAGGCCGGAAAATGTACATGCCAGCCTGGTTCTGATGCGCGATAATTACAAAGGCTGGGCCTTTGACCGCGCTCCATCTCTTATAGCCAAATATGAAGACGCGATAAAAATGATGAGCGGGGATTGAGTTGCTGAGGCCTTAGAGCATTCCAATAATTATATTTCGTAATTTTGCAGAAAAATCTTCCTCTATGGATGCTGGAGCCGTTAAGATGCTGCAAGGCCGTTACTGTAACTCACTAACCGAATACTCCCGTTTCGTTACCCGCGAGGTACACATCGGCGATGTGCCCATGGGCGGCAATAATCCCATCCGCATCCAGAGCATGACCACCACCGATACCATGGATACCATCGGGACGGTAGAGCAATCGATACGGATGATCAAAGCCGGCTGCGAATATGTGCGCATTACCGCGCCAAGCATTAAAGAGGCACAAAACCTGGCCGAGATCAAAAAACAATTGCGGGCACGCGGCTATACTACGCCTTTGGTGGCCGATATTCATTTTACACCCAATGCTGCCGAAGTTGCGGCACGTATCGTAGAAAAGGTGCGCGTGAACCCGGGCAACTATGCCGATAAAAAGAAATTCGACCAGATAGATTATACCGATGCAGAATACCAGGCCGAACTGGAGCGCATATACCAGAAATTTTCGCCGCTGGTAAAAGTGTGCAAGGAATATGGTGCCGCTATGCGCATTGGCACCAACCACGGCTCGCTGAGCGACCGCATCATGAGCCGTTACGGCGATACGCCGCAGGGTATGGTGGAAAGCGCCATGGAGTTTATGCGGATATGCGAGATGCTGAATTATTATGAGTTGGTGATCTCGATGAAATCGAGCAACCCGCAGGTAATGGTGCAGGCTTACCGCTTACTGGTAGAGACCATGGTGGCCGAAGGTATGAATTACCCGCTGCACCTGGGCGTTACCGAAGCCGGCGACGGCGAGGACGGCCGAATCAAGTCGGCGGTAGGTATAGGCACTTTGCTGGAAGATGGCCTGGGCGACACCGTTCGCGTATCCCTGACCGAAGAACCTGAAGCAGAAGCGCCGGTAGCGATAGCGTTGGTGGAGCGCTATACGAAGCGAAAAGCAGAAAGCAAAAAGCAGAAAGTAAATGACGATGAAAAGCTTTCAGCTTTCGGCCTTCAGCTTTCAGCTCATCACAACCCTTATGCCTACAAAAAACGCGATACCTACGAAGCCAACGCCTTCATCGGCGGGCATATGGTGCCGAGGGTTGTGGTCGATTTGTCGCATGCTAATTTGAAGGACCCTGCCGTGCTGA
This sequence comes from Mucilaginibacter ginsenosidivorans, assembly GCF_007971025.1. NCBI lineage: Bacteria > Pseudomonadati > Bacteroidota > Sphingobacteriia > Sphingobacteriales > Sphingobacteriaceae > Mucilaginibacter > Mucilaginibacter ginsenosidivorans. Next base: position 2,330,971 of record NZ_CP042436.1, read on the forward strand.
ACGATGCGGGTTATATTTATTCGCCGTTGCTGGACAAATACCAGATGGGCGAACAATCGGTTGATTTTGTGTATTTGGCGGATGCCCTGCCATCGTTCACTTTCCCCGGAAACTTAAAGCAGCTTTATAACTATCCAACCTGGCAAAAGCTGGCCGACAAAACCAACTGCCACCCGGTGTTTGGTTTACAGGAGTATATTGAGGCGGAAGATAAAACGTCAGCCTTAAATTTAGTTCGTATTAAATCTTCGGATATAGAATCTGACGAATTTGGGTCGATCCCGTTAGACAAAAGCCTGGTTTTTGTACTGGAAACAGATGAACTACACGGCATGGCCGACCAGCGGACTTTCTTTTTTAAAATGGAAGAATTGGGGCTTGAGGTGCCGGTGATCATCAAACGAGCTTATGAATTTCAATCTCAGGACTCAGGACTCAAGACTCAGGACTTACAACTATACGCCTCCACCGACCTCGGCGCTTTGCTGATCGACGGGTTTGGCGACGGGATATGGATCGATGCCCCGGGAATTGAAACAAAAGTGATCACTTCAACGGCCTTCGGCATTTTGCAGGCGACGCGCTCGAGGATATCAAAAACGGAATATATATCGTGCCCAAGCTGCGGTCGCACGCTGTTCGACCTGATGATAACCACCCAAATGATCCGCAGCCGCACAAGCCACCTAAAAGGACTCAAGATCGGTATCATGGGTTGTATCGTAAACGGGCCGGGCGAAATGGCGGATGCTGATTATGGCTATGTGGGTTCGGGAACGGATAAAGTAACGCTTTACCGTGGCAAGGAAGCAGTGAAAAAAAATATCAGCTCGGCTAACGCGCTGGATGAACTGATCGGCATTATCAAGGAAGACGGCAACTGGCTGGAGCCGGCCTGATCTCACCCGGCCCTCCAAAGCAGCTATCTTGTAAGTTATCAGAATACCTGAAAGGCAATGAGCCGTAGGCTCTACCTGTTTGTAGAAGAATAATGAATAAGATTTTTGCCTCGTAGAGGCTACCGGTTCAACAGGTATTATTGGGTTTCTTGCTCTCATGCCAGAGAGCGCAATAGAGGGTAGCCTCTACGAGGCAAAAAAACCTTCTTTCGATTTGCTACAAACAGGTAGACCCTATGGGTCATAGAAAATACACCTGGCAAAAGCTGTGGGCACACGGTAGCTCCAGGGAAGAGGACGTGTTACAGATCAAATTATCTTATTCGGTGTAGGATTATAACATACCTCCCAACGGTTTCCTTCCGGGTCGGCGAAGAAACCGCTATAGCCACCCCAGAAAGCCTTCTTAGGCATTTTGACAATATCAACATTCAGCGCAGCTAACTTTTGTAAAGTTTGATCGACGCGTTTTGGTGAGTCCAGGTTCACAGTCAGGTAAAAGTTTTTTTCACCCTTTCCGGGCGGCTGCATGCCAGCGTAATCTGTAAAAACATCAATAGTACATACGGTCAGAATAGTATTGTTTAGCCTGAACATAACTACCTTTTCATTTTGGGCCAATATCTTCCATTCAAGCACCTGGTTGTAAAATCTTTTTAACGACTGGATGTCCTGTGCGGCGATGGTTATAGCATTTATCTGTGGTTCCATCAATTAGTGTTTAGTTAAGCGGCTTAAAGCCGGGGAATGTTAGCGAGGCCTCGGCTAAATTGCCATACGGAATGCAATCGCACACGGCAAAATACTCGGCCCACATTTGCCGGACATTCGCATTTTCATGGGCCTGCCGTATTGCCTCGTCCGACAGCCATTCGAACACCTCGACAATGGTGCCATCTGCCGCTTCGGCAATGATCGATTGCCGGTCGGTCACCAAACCTTCCGCCCGTAGCCGGGGCATGTGGGTTTTCATGAGTTCCTTCAGTGCTTCGGCTTTGCCGTCTTTGGGTTTGTAGGCTACGATAACTATACGTCCCATAACACAAACTTAATTTTTGATAAATATAGAAATTTTTACAGCGGGCTTTGCGGGCTTACATAATGGTTATAAGGCCGACCCCGGAATTAAGACTTCAGCCCGTAGACTTAGAAGAAACCCACCATTCCGAGTTCAACGGCCCGGTAACTTCAGTAGGTTTACCCGGTTCAGGGATAAAAAGTTCGATGTGTTTTTCCTTGCCGTACTGTAAAAGTCGTTCTATGGGTTCGTACCAAGCGTGGGTGGACAGGTTAAAAGTACCCCAATGAATAGGCATCATCAGCTTGCCTTTCAGGGCCAGGTGCGCATTTGAAGCGTTATCGGGCCCCATATGTATATCAGGCCAATTTTTACCGTAGGCACCGATCTCGAGCATGGTCAAGTCGAACGGGCCATAAATTTTCCCAATATCTTCAAATCCATCGAACCAGCCCGAATCGGCCCCGAAAAATATATTATGCTTTGGCCCTTTTATCACGAATGCGGCCCATAAAGTTTCGTCGCGGTGGATAATGCCCCGGCCCGAAAAATGCCTTGCCGGTACCGATGTCAGGATCATATCCGGCGCTATCATGGCGCTGTCGCCCCAATCCAGTTCGGTGATAAAATTGGGGTCGACACCCCACTTTTCGAGATAGGTGCCTACACCCAGCGAAGTGAAGAAGGGAATGTTTTTACCGGCAAAAAACTTGATGGTTTCTTTATCCAGGTGGTCGTAATGATCATGCGACAGTAAAACGGCATCCAGTTTCGGCAATTCATCAAGCGCCAGTGATGGTTCAAAAAATCGCTTTGGGCCCATAAATGAAACAAACGACGCACGCTCGCTCCAAACCGGGTCGGTAAGAATTCGTTTCCCATCAATCTCGATCAATAAACTTGAATGCCCTATCCAGGTAATTCGAAGTCCGCCCGCCGGTTTCTTATTGTATATTGATATGTCGGTTTTGAAAGGGCCCAGGGGTATTTTCGGAACAGTTTCGGCGTCGTTGCTGATGTATTCCCTTAAGATCGGAATAAACTTGCCCAGGCCGGCTGATTCAGTGGGTATTGGGTTTAGAAATTTGCTGCCTTTTTTTCGGGCGCTGTCTAAATTCATGCACAAGTATCGTAATTATAACTAAGTTACGGATTAAAGGAGGCGAAAGTTTGCCTTAAAACTGACTTTGGCGTCATAGGGATCGGGACGCTGAATAATTTGAAGGCTCTGCGTTGCTTGTGTGCCACCATGCCCATAATATCAGCAGTGGTTGCAATACAAGCAACCGTACCCATGCCAGCAAGGGTGTAACCACAAGATTGCCCAGCTTTAAAGGAGCGTCACCTATCATGCTGATGTGCACGGGGAGGAAGGCAAGCAGCATTAATATGATACCCCACGCAGCAAATTTTCGGGTTTGGGCGAAAAGCATCATCACAGCAAATAACACTTCGAAGCAACCGGCCAGGGCGTTTGCCACCACAGGGTAGGGTATGTAGGGAGGTATGATGTGCAGGTACGAAACCGGGTTACGGAAATGATTGATACCGGCAAACACGTAAAAAAGTACGAGAATGATCAAACTGACCTTTTTAAAAGTTTGCATGTATAAATACAATATAAGAAACAGATAACCGTAATAGGCTGAAATAGTTTGAAATAGACGGTGTGCATTATTTAGAAACCTTCTAAATTGCTGTCTATGACAAAGTGTTGACACTACGCTAAGGTAATCCTGTTACTTTTGTTGGGCTAAAATTAAAACCGAGTTGAAGTATTTAAAAATAATTGCTTTTACGCATAAGCAGATCGAGCTGAAGGAATTGGGGAAATTGGTGATCTGCCAGGAGAACCTGACGGAGAAGCTGCAAAAGATAAAAGTACTGTTCGACATACCGGAAATATTTTACGTTGCTACCTGTAACCGTGTCGAATTTGTGATGGCCACTGCCAACTCCATCGACCACGACTTCATTACGAAATTTATTCATGCGCTTGATATGGGCATCTGTTCCAACCATATCGATACTTTTATTAAGGGCGGGACAGTATACGAGGACAATGAGGCGCTGAACCATTTGCTGCGTACATCGTGTTCGCTGGAGAGCATGGTGGTGGGCGAAAAGGAGATATTGGCCCAGATGCGAAAGGCATACGAATGCTGCAGGGACGCCGGGCTGACAGGCGATTACCTGCGAATGGTGATGAGCACCGCGGTCAAAACTGCCAAGGAAGTTTATACCCACACCAGCATCGCCAAAAACCCTATCTCCGTCGTCTCCCTCGCTTACCGAAAACTTAAAGATCTTAAACAATGTTCCAACGCCCGCATCCTGATCATAGGCGCCGGCGAAACAAACCGGAACATCTCCAAATACCTTCAAAAACATAAATTTTCCAACTTCGCCGTTTTTAACCGCACCTTGTCCAAAGCCCAGGACCTGGCTGCCGACCTGACCGGTGAGGCTTTCACTCTTGATGAATTACCGGAATACAAAAAAGGTTTTGATGTGATCATTACCTGTACGTCGTGTAAAGAGCCCATCATTACCAGGGAACTGTACCGTAGTTTGCTGAACGGTGAAACGGATAAAAAGACCATTGTCGACCTGGCAGTACCAAATGATACATCGCCTGAGGTGCTGGCCGAATACCCTGTTAATTTTATCGAGGTGCAGTCGCTTAACGACATTGCCAAAAAGAATATGCAGGAGCGTTACCAGGAATTGGTGCATGCCGAAAAGATCATCGAGCAAAATATACTTGAATTTGTTCCGATGCTGAAGCAGCGCCGTATTGAAGTAGCCATGCGCGAAGTGCCCGAGAAGATAAAGGAAATACGCAAAAATGCACTTAATACCGTGTTCGCGGATGAGGTTCAGAATATGGATAAGGAATCGCGCGAAGTATTAGAGAAGGTGATCAATTACATGGAGAAAAAATATATAAGTGTTCCCATGATCATGGCGAAAGAAATACTCATCAATTCCTGATAACGTCAGGCAAATCAATAGAGAACTCCCAGGACCGCTTTTAAAAAAGCCATTGCCAGCAACAGCAAACATGTGCCCAACGGTACGGCTATCAGTACCACCAGCATGCTCATCAAAGGGTCATTTCCGCGGGTTTGACTTTTTATCAGTTTAAGCATTTTTATTGTATTTACTTATCCTAAATAAACGATATTAATTACGGGAAGTTAATCCCTTAAATAAGGTATATGAGAGTGGGGGATTGCGGATCATTCCTTCGTAGAAACGCAAAAAGCCGCTTACTAAAGCGGCCTTTTTGTTATAAGGAACAGGTATAATTATAGTAAAATCAATCAGGGGATTAATTTCGCGATCAGTTGAAAAACCAGATAACGTGCTTACCTAATTCAAAGGCTACGAAAAGCATGAGTGCCATAGCAAACAGGTATATAAAAACAACTAATGCTTTGGTCGCCAAATCGTTGGAGCGGGTTTGTTTTCTTGCTAAAATATTCATGACGTTTAATGCCTTGCAGGTACATAACAAAGTAAATAAATTGCCCATTACGAAAATATACCTAAAATGAGTTATATGCCCGGTTACAAGTTTAGGCTGCACTCATATTTAAATTATTCATCTAATCATCCCCGTAAAAAGCTAAATTTGCGGGTAAACAATCAAACCCTCTCTTGGACAGAAAACTTATCATCGGTACACGTGGCAGCGACCTGGCGTTGTGGCAGGCAAATTTTGTGAAGGACCGCCTGGCCGAAAACAACATTATTGCCGAATTAAAGATCATTAAAACGCAGGGCGACCGTATCCTGAACCTGAGCTTTGATAAACTGGAAGGCAAAGGCTTTTTTACCAAGGAACTGGAAGAAGAACTATTGGCAGGCACGATAGACCTGGCCGTGCATTCGCATAAGGATTTGCCGACGGAAAATCCGCCTGGCCTTATCATTGCTGCCGTATCCGAACGCGAGGACCCATCGGAGTTGCTGCTGATACTGAAAGACTGTGTCGATGTTCGCCAGAAAATGTCCCTTAAATACGGAGCGATAGTGGGTACATCATCCAACAGGCGCAAAGCGCAATTGCTGGCTTACCGGCCCGACCTGGAAATAGAGGAACTTAGGGGGAATGTGCCGACACGGATAGGCAAGCTTCGCGATGAGAAGTACGATGCTATTATGATAGCCAAGGCTGGCGTAACCAGGCTGGGGATCGATCTCAGCGAATTTCACGTGGAGGAACTTACACCGGTGGAACTTGTACCGGCGCCGGCACAAGGAGTTTTGGCTATCCAGGTACGCGAGACCGACCAGGAGCTGTTCAATGCACTCCAAATATTGCATCATCCGGATGTGGCGGAGGCGCTGGCTGTAGAACGCAGCGTGCTGAAACTATTTGGCGGCGGCTGTCATTTACCGCTGGGTTGTTATTGCCGCAGGGACGGCGGCATGTACCAGGTGTTTACCTCGAAAGCGGATAGTGGCGAGGAGTTTCCCGACAGGCTGTTTTTGGAATCGGACACGACAGAAGGACTTGCCGAAAAGGTTGTGTCCCGGTTTGACCCGAAGCGGAAATTCCCGATGAGCGTGTTTATATCGCGCGAGTTATCCGAACAAAGTTATTTTCGCAAAGCGCTGGAAAAGCATGACATTAAGGTAGAGGCACGTTCGCTTATCAGGACAGTGCGGGTGATCAATAAACTTGATCCATATATTTTGCGGGATATCGACTGGATATTCTTTTCGAGCAAGAACGCGATAGAATATTTCTTCCAGTTGGATCCGCAATTGCCTGCCGGTGTGAAATTCGGTGTGATGGGCGCCGGGTCGGAAGAAGCGTTGCGGCTGAAGGGCCATTTTACCCAATACACCGGTGTCGGTATCGATACGGTCGACGTCGCCCGTGAATTTGCCAAAATAGCCAACGGAAAAAAAATACTGTTCCCCGGTTCCGAAAATTCGATGCGCAGCATACAACAGGGACTGTCAGCTGATACAAAGATCATCGACCTGCCCGTGTATGAAACGGTACTGGAAGAGAACGTGGAAGGCACCGGTGCCGATGTGCTCGTATTCACCAGCCCGTCGAACGTGGAAGCCTATTTTAGCGACAATTTACTGGAGCCTAATCAGAAAGTGATAGCCATAGGCAAATCGACCGGGCGAAAATTCGATGAGATGGGCACAAAATATATCCTGCCGTTCTCGCCCGACGAAGTCGGCCTGGCCGAAGCGGTATTTGGGTTGTGATCTGCGGCTTTAATTTTTACGATATTTCACGATAAGCCTTGGGTGCCGCGTTGCGTCACTGTAGTAGCTTGAGCAGAATATCCGGCTGGTGTATATATCCTCGTGCTGCAACTGCAGCTTAAAGCCATAATTGGTATTATTTTTTACCATCGAGCTCACCATATCTTTAACATTCACGTTGATGTTCAGATACGGTTGCGTCGTGGATGGCACGATCACCTGGTTGTCTGGTAATCCCGCCGGCTGGTTGAACCATGTTAAAGTTGATGAATCCCAGGATGTTGCCACCTGCTGAATAAGTACCGAGTTGTCGGCGCCGTAGTTGGCATGTACCAGGTCGCCGTTCATAGGAATGGTATCGGAATACATCACAAGCTGGGCCGATAGAACGGTTGCAGTGGCCGGTATACTGCTCAGATCGAATTTCAAAAGATTCCTCACAGTAAATGGCACGCCATTGATGGTCCAGGCAGCCAACGGTTCTTCGATAGAAACGTGATTGCTGGCATCGACACTACCTAATATGGCAATATTTGATTCGCCCGGGTTATTTGCCGGCGACAGGTCGAGCGTTGATATATCTGAAGGTTTAACGGTTACTGTTAACGTATCGATGCCAGTGGAGCCACCCTTATCAATTACCATAAACTGGAACAGGTAGGTGCCTTCGGTCAGCTTTTTCGCCCAGGCCGATTGCGAGCTTTCGTTGATGATCGTAGCCTCGTTCGGTCCGGATATCTGGCTCCACAAATAGCCAACTACCGTATCGCCCGGTGTACCGCTCTGTCCCGTTAACTGAACCGAATCGTCCGGTAAAGTTATCGTCACATCAGCTTCCGCCACTGCTACCGAATGCAGCTTTGTTTTTGTCTGATCTGAAGTTTTATCGGGAGTCGGTGCTATCTTAGTTTTTTGGCATGCGCTTATTGCCAGCAGGCAACCGGCTGCTAATGCGAGAAATGAAACAGGGGCTTTCATGTGATCTTAAGTATCCAGGTGTTATAAAGATATAACAAATTTTTTAGTTATGCAAGTTAATCGCCTGGCCATTGCGAGGTTACTGACCCAAAAATCATTTACAAGCCATAATGCATCTTTAGGCGGTTAAACCTTACATAATTGTCATGGTTTGTATAACTTTGTCATTCCGGTGCGGGTACAGTATAATCACGCACCGTATATAAAAATGCTGCAACGACCAAGAAGAAACCGGAAAAGCGAAGCTATCCGCCAAATGGTACAGGAAACGCACGTAAGTGCGGCCAACCTGATATTCCCTTTATTTATTATCGATGGTAACAACCAGAAAAGTGAAGTGGCCTCTATGCCGGGCATTTACCGCCATTCGGTTGATAATTTGCTGCGCGAAGTGGAGAGTTGCCTTAAACTTGGGTTGAATGCATTCGACCTGTTCCCGAACATTGACGAATCGCTAAAAGATAAATATGCTACTGAGAGCTACCGCGACGGGAGCCTTTACCTGCGCGCTATAAGCGAAGTGAAAAAGAACTTTCCTGAAGCCTGCGTGATAACGGACGTTGCCATGGACCCCTACAGCAGCGACGGGCACGACGGCATAGTGGAAAATGGCGAGATACTGAATGACGAAACCCTGGAGGTGTTGGGCAAAATGGCTTTGGCTCATGCACAGGCAGGCGCTGATATTATTGCACCATCGGACATGATGGACGGGCGTGTTGGCTATATCCGCAATGTGCTGGATGATAATGGTTTTACAGGGGTTTCTATCATGTCGTACACGGCCAAATACGCAAGTGCTTTTTATGGACCGTTCAGGGATGCATTAAATTCGGCGCCGAAATTTGGCGATAAGAAAAGCTACCAGATGAACCCGGCCAACCAGCGCGAGGCTTTGATTGAGGCCGACCTGGATGAAGCCGAAGGCGCAGATTTTTTGATGGTAAAACCGGCGCTACCCTACCTGGACGTGATCAAATTATTAAAAGATAATACCGAATTGCCAATAGCGGCTTATAATGTAAGCGGCGAGTACGCGATGATTAAGGCCGCCATACAAAAAGGCTGGCTGAACGAACAGCGCGCCATTACCGAAGTACTGACCAGTATACGCAGGGCAGGAGCAACGGCAATACTGACCTACCATGCCAAGGAAGTGCTGGAGAATAAATGGTTGTAGAGCGCAAAGCAGAAAGACTAAAGCTGAAAGCTTTGGGAACAGGAACTAAAATAATAGTCTAAAATACAGGCTTAAAGCTTTTTGCTTTAAGCTTTCAGCTAAAAAAAATGCTTGATTCAATAAAAAAAATATTTTCGAACGAGGGTGATGAGCCGGTTAATACAACCGGTAAGCCGGATATCAGCCGCGAGAAGTCGACTGAACTGTATGAAAAGTCGAAGGCATTTTTTCCGGGCGGGGTTAATTCGCCTGTAAGGGCTTTCAAATCGGTTTACGGTACGCCGCTTTTTATTGCCAAGGGCGATGGCTGCCATATATGGGATGCGGACGGTAACCAGTTTATCGACTTCTGCTGCTCGTGGGGGCCGCTTATCCTGGGGCATAATCATCCGAAAGTGCGCGAAAAGGTGACCGAGGTAATGCAAAACGGCATGTCGTTCGGAGCGCCTACTGCTTTGGAGAACGAGCTTGCCGAACTGCTGCTCAAGAATAACAAATTCATAAAAAAACTGCGCTTTGTGAGTTCGGGCACCGAGGCGGTAATGTCGGCCATCAGGCTCGCGAGGGGCTACACCAAACGCGATAAAATACTAAAGTTTGAAGGTTGCTACCACGGGCATAGCGACTCGCTGCTGGTTAAAGCAGGATCGGGCCTGGTTACTTTCGGCGAAACATCATCTGCCGGGGTGCCGAAATCTTTTGCTGACGAAACCATCGTTGTCGGCTTGAACGACATCGCTGCATTGGACAAAGCCTTTGAAGAGTTTAAGGATCAGATCGCGGCGATCATCATCGAACCGGTACCTGCCAATAATGGATTATTATTGCAGACCAAAGAATACTTACAATACCTGCGCGAAATATGCACCAAAAACGGAACGCTGCTCATCTTCGATGAAGTGATCTCCGGTTTCCGTGTTGGGTTCGAAGGCGCTGCAGGGCATTACGGCATACAGCCGGATATTATTACCTACGGCAAGATCATTGGCGGTGGGCTGCCGGTGGGTTGCTACGGAGCGTCGGTGGAGATCATGGGCAGTATATCGCCCGATGGACCGGTTTACCAGGCGGGTACGCTATCAGGAAACCCCGTGGCCATGGCCGCGGGCATTGCCCAACTGACAGAGCTGTTGCGCATGGGTTTTTACCGCGACCTCAACAATAAGACCGAAGAATTTACCGAGTCGATACAGCGATTTGCTACTGCAAGAAATTATAAATTTAAAGTGTTTAGTATCGGGTCCATTTTCTGGTTCGCGTATACGGATAAGGAAACCATCAGCAGCGCTGAGGAGATCGATCCGGCCAGCATGGAGAAATTCAAGATCATGCACCGTGAATTGCTGAACCGGGGTATTTACCTGGGTCCCTCGGGATATGAAGTGGGTTTCATATCCTCGGCACATACCAAGGTAGACCTGGAGAAGGCAAAGCGGGCTATTTTCGAAAGTTTGGATTTAGTATTCAGAAAATAGGGAGTTTATGAAAAGACCATTTGTCATTTTTTATGCACTCATTATTTATGCGTTAGCCGAGCTAACCTGGTGGGGCTATATGCTGGTGCACCTGCAGCCTGAGCGGAGTGCAATGATAATGGGCGAGGGAAGCACCTTTGTATTGGTGTTCCTGGTTGGTGCGATCAGCCTGCATAAATCCATCAAAAAGGAGCGCCGGTTGCAGGATCAGAAAAGAAACTTTTTGCTTTCGGTAACGCATGAGTTAAAATCGCCGCTGGCATCCATCAAACTGCTGCTGCAAACTATACAAAAGCGCGACCTGAGTAAGCAGCAGATACAGGATTTTATAGGTAAATCGTTGCTGGATATTGAACGGCTGGACGACATGGTGGAAAACATGCTGCTGGCGTCGAAGATCGATAACCGGTCGTACACTTTCCCAAAGGCGGAATTCAACCTTTCGGCATTGGTGGATAATGTGGTGAATCGCTTGCAGCTGAACAAATGCGACCTGACACAGCAGCTGATCAATGCGGAAATAGAACCGAAGATCGAAATAACAGGTGATAAGTTCGCATTGACATCCGTTGTTACTAACCTGATTGAAAATGCCATCAAATATTCAGGGCCCTGCGAGGTGGTTGATGTAAGGCTTTATTCACGGGACAACAAGATATTTTTGGAAGTGGCCGATCACGGTATAGGTATTTCAGATAACGAAAAGCCCCGGATTTTTGATAAATTTTACCGTGTAGGCAGCGAGGACACCAGGAATACCAAAGGAACCGGGCTTGGCCTTTATATCGTAAAGGAAGTGCTGGACAAACACGAAGCCAGCATAAAAGTAAGGGATAATGACCCGTCGGGAAGTATTTTTGAAGTGGTATTCGCGTAAACACCGATCGGAAGAATTGAGGCGAATTATTATATATCTGCTCGTTTACGGTAATATGACAGTTAGGTCAAATAATTTCGTGTAATTCGCGATAAATTCGTGAAAATTAGTGTATTAAATAAATCTTAAAATCACATGCTGAGCAAAAAGAGAATTTTACTGGCAGAGGACGAAGAGCACCTGCTGGAAGCTATAAAACTTAACCTCGAACTGGAGGGATATAAAGTATCAACCGCCAATAATGGCAAAAAAGCGTTGCAGCGTTTTAAAGAAGAGCGCTTTAACCTGGTGATACTGGACGTGATGATGCCCGAAGTTGACGGTTTCGTGGTTGCTGAAACTATCAGGCTGGAAAATTCGGAAGTACCGATCATGTTCCTGACGGCGAAGAATACCAACGAGGACAAGATTGCCGGACTGAAGAAGGGCGCCGACGATTACCTGACCAAACCATTTAACCTGGAAGAACTGATCCTTCGCGTTAACAACCTGGTAAAAAGAAGCCTGAAAGGGGAGGATCTGAAGGAATTCAACAGTTATAAAATTGGCGACAAAACCATTCATTTCAACTCATTTGAATTGGTGAACGGCGATGGTTCCATTACCCCGCTAACGAAAAAGGAAACCATGCTGCTTAAGCTTTTGATAGAGCGCCGCAACGAGGCCGTATCGCGCGAGCAGATACTGGAAACGGTATGGAATTACGACGTTTACCCATCTACCCGTACTATCGATAACTTTATCCTGACCTTCCGTAAATATTTCGAACCAGATCCCAAAAATCCGGTTTATTTCCATTCAATCCGGGGTGTAGGGTATAAGTTTACCGATAGCCACTAAGCATGTTTAGCAACAAGGCGCGTATATTTGTGTTGACGGTTTTTGCCGGGATGATGGTATTTTTCGTCTACAAACAGGTTGTCGAGCTGGCTGCCGCCTGCCTGTTGCTGGTTGTGCTGGTTATTGTTGAGTACTTTAAACAGGGGACACTGGTGCTGGCGGCAAAACATTATCATGATAAGGATTATGCCGGCGCCGAGGCTTTGCTGAAGCAGATAAAAAAGCCCGAATGGCTGATGGATAAGCGCCGCGGCATTTACGAATACATGCTGGGTAATATCAACCTGTACAAACAGGACTATGAGGAAGCCGCTTTGCATTACGACCTGGCCTCGAAATTTCCGTTGCGGTCGGTAAACGACCACGTGGCGGCGTTGGTGCATGCGGCAAATATCAACATCAGGCTGGGACGTTACGAAAAGGCGGAAGCCTACCTGGCCGATGCTGAAAAGCACGAAGAGAAGACGACTGCCAAAATGAAGGCGGTAATAGAAAAGGTAAAACAGGAATTAAAAAAACATTAACCTCGTAGAGACGCATAATTATGCGTCTCTGCCCTAATATATGAGAGATTCATTACTGATAAAAGCCGCATTTTCGGAGCCAACTGAGCGTCCGCCGGTATGGATGATGCGCCAGGCGGGCCGTTTTATGAAGGAATACTGGGATATTAAGAACAAGTATTCTTTCCTGGAAATGTGCAAGACCCCCGAACTTGCCGCCGATGTTACCATGCTGCCGGTCGATCTTTTAGGGATCGACGCTGCTATTTTGTTTTCGGATATCCTGGTGACGGGCGAAGCGATGGGCGGCGATCTTAGCTTCGCGAACGGCATAGGTCCCAAATTTGCCAACCCGGTCCGCACCAAAGCAGATGTGGATGGTCTGGATACCGAATGCGTGCACAAGCTGCAATATGTTGCTGATGCGATCAAAGTAATTCAGCAGCGATTGAACGCCCGCCTGCCGGACGGGCAGGGCAGCGTTCCGCTGATCGGTTTTGCAGGGGCGCCCTTTACGGTGATGAGCTATTTGGTTGAGGGCGGATCGTCAAAAGACTTCAAACTTACCAAACTGTTGATACACAACGAACCTGAACTGGCACATCAGCTACTTTCAAAGATCGCTAAAGTAACGGCGGATTACCTGAACATGCAGATAGCTGCCGGTGTTAATGCCGTACAGATCTTTGACAGCTGGGCGCAGGCGCTGGCATGGGACGACTACAAGGAGTTTTCGCATAAATACATTGCTGAGATCATCAGCAAGCTAAACCGGAAGGATGTACCGGTTATATCGTTCTGCAAAGGCAGCTCGGTATTTGCGCCGCTTATGGCGGAGGCTAAACCTGATGTGATCTCCATCGACTGGAACGTGGACCTGCTGGATATAAAGCAGCGCTTACCTAAAGGTATAGCGGTGCAGGGTAACCTTGATCCGCATATTTTATATGCTGATAAGAAAGTTATAAAAGAAAGAATTTATCGTTTGTTCGAGCGCATGAAAGGCGAGAGCGGCTTTATATTTAACCTGGGCCACGGCATTATGCCGGATATCCCATTTGAGAATGTGAAGTATGCGGTTGATATTATAAAAGAATACCGGAATTAATGGGAGCTGCGTATCCATATATCTTAGCCATACACATCATATTTGTGGTCTGCTGGTTTGCAGGGCTATTCTATATCGTACGCCTGTTCATTTACCATACCGAGGCACAGGAAAAGCCCGAACCTGACAAGACCATACTTTCCAAACAATTTGAGGTGATGGAGCGCAGGTTGTGGAACGCCATTACGGTGCCCTCAATGATACTTACCGTTGCGGCGGGCATTACCATGCTTTACCTGGTGCCGGCGTGGTTGCAACAACCCTGGATGCATCTGAAACTGGGTTTTGTAGCCGGCCTGCTGGTTTACCATTTCATCTGCCAGAATATTGTCAAACAAATGCGTAACGGGGTGTTCAAATGGAGCTCGGCCCAATTGCGGCTTTGGAACGAAGTGGCTACGATACTGCTGTTTGCTATCGTGTTCCTTGCGGTGGTAAAGGACGGCATAAGCTGGATATACGGCACGGTGGGCATCGTGTTGTTTTCGATGATTATTATGCTGTGTGTGAAAGTTTATAAGTATTTCAGGGAGAAAAATAGTCACTGAATCTGGCCTTTATACAGATCTTCGACAGGGAATATAAGGTCGTAATCGTTCCAATTTAAATTACCTGCAACTATTTTAAATTCCAGGAAAAGTTCCTTGTCAAGATACTTGGATATGGATGGGTGCAAAGAGCCTTTAAGGAAGGGTTTAAAATCGACAAGCCTTTTAGTTCCATCGCTGAAAGATAAATCTATAGAATACTCGCCCGTATAATGAGCCGATTTGATTTCTATTGGATCTATTACGGTTGATTTATCAAAAACCTGTGTAATTCTCATCTTATCTTTTTCGTAATTTTTTCGAACGAAACTTCTTTATGATAAACAAAATAGTCAATCCATTTTTGAACTATTTTTTCAGCATACACCTCAAGGAATTTTTCAAAATCCTTAAGCCGGGTAGTATCTAAAGGTCGTTTCCCGCTTACTAATTTAATTTTTATCTCAGAAATTATGCCATTTATAATGTAAAATTCAGCCTTGCTTTCCAATATGCCATAAGATGCATGTACGTGGATAGGCTCATGTTCATTGGAATAAAAGAAAATGACTATTCCAAAATACTCAAAAATCTTAGGCATATTCCAATTAATATTAAGCTAATTTATGACTTTTCCTCCTCAATCGCCAGTACCACACTTGTCCTTCCTTCACGCACTTCGGGGTTGATACCTACCGTCATCAGGAAATCGCCGCTGTAAACACCTTCCTTTATGCCTGATCTTGTCCCGGGGTATAGGTTAATCTCTTTAATCCTGTATTTTTTGCCCGCATCCAGTCCTTTCAATTTGATGGGGGCGAATGTTCCTTTGTGGTAGCGGTTATTAACAAGGTAATTGAACATGATACCCCTGGTTTTTGCGGCATCTACGTACATAAGCGATGCTGCGTCATTATCCCATGGGCTTTGCAGGCGGTACTGGTCGCCGTGCCAAATCGCTTCAGAGAAATCGCCGTAATTTTTAATCGCCTGCTGGCAGAAGGCCAGTTGATCGGGCGAAAGCTTGCTTACGACAATGTCGAAACCAAGTTTACCCATCATTGCCACATCGACCCGGAATTTAATAGGTTCCTTACCCCAATCGGTTACGTGATTTGAACTGGCGAGGGCGGGGTACAGGTAGGAATATTCCCACTGGATAAAGACCCGTTCGATAGGCTCAGTATCGTCGCTTGGCCAGTATTCGGTAAAGTATTTCAAAGCGCCGTAATCTACCCGGCCGCCGCCGCCCGAACAAAGCATCATTGGCACTTTAGGATATTTGGTGCGCAACTTCTCCAAAACGCTGTACAAACCTTTCACATAGTCGACATAAAAGTTGGACTGGTCCTTTTCATTAGCCGAATAAGCATTGTACATTACCGCGTTGCAATCCCATTTGATATATGCGAGATCAGGGTTTTGGGTGAACAGGCCATCGACAACATTGAATACAAAGTCCTGCACCTTAGGATTACTCAGGTCGAGCACAAACTGGTTCCGCATGGTGTATTCATCACGTTTGGGTTGTTTCACTACCCAGTCGGGGTGCTTTTCGTATAACTCGCTTTTAGGGTTTACCATTTCAGGCTCTACCCAAATACCAAATTTAACGCCGTCATCCTTCGCCTCCTTTACCAGGTGCGCGATACCGTTGGGAAGCTTGGCTTTGTTCACCTGCCAGTCGCCCAGGCCGGCATGGTCGTCGTTGCGCGGATATTTATTGCCGAACCAGCCATCGTCCAGTAAAAACAGGTCGACGCCCAATTTCTTTGTATCTTTTAATAAGCCGGAAAGCTTGGGTTCGTTAAAATCAAAATAAGTCGACTCCCAATTGTTCAGCAAGGTAAGCCGTGGCCCCATCCCGTCGACGATCTGGTACTTCCTGGCCCAGGTGTGCAGGTTACGACTGGCCTCGCCGGCGCCATGATGCGAGAGGGTGTAAACCAGCTTTGGCGTTTCAAAAGGTGTGTTAGGTTTCAGGCTGTAATCGGATGCATAGTTATTGATACCAGCGAGCAGTTTTAGATTATCGGTTGGGTCGAGTTCAAAATCGATCCTGTAATTGCCGCTCCACTCCAGGTTCCCGATCAGCACATCGCCGTCATCTTCAGCCGACGGTTTATCCAGGGAGACCATAAAAGAAGGCGGTTGAAAATAATCGGCCCTGGCGCCGAGCTTGCTGTCGAGCGTTTTGATACCGTGCGTTAGTTGTGTTTCCTCGGGCCGCATTTCCTCGGCCCAGCCACCGTAATAATGTTTCAGCCAGTAGCTTTTTGCATGGACAAGTAAATTGGCCGATGCATATTTGTTGAGGCTGATATTGCCTTTCTGATGATTTTCGATAACGCTCCACTGTTCGATCACATTTTCGGAATTGTACAGCTTGTAAAAAAGCGTTACATCAATGTTATACACCGGGTCCTTCAGCTTTACCTGTACTTCCGACACATCATCGCTGATCTTATCGAACGCATGGCTGACATATACAAGATCAATGGTTTTGTTGCCGTCGGCATTGGTAATTGCTATTGCGGGCTCAAAAAGATTACGGGTGGTAGTGGTGTAGGCAGAATTAAAGACCCCATTACCATCAAGCGGGAAAAAATGGGTGATATTTTGATATTCATTTTTGTCGGAAAGCTTTTTCCCGAAGTAGATGATATTAAGATGCTTGTCGGCGGTCACCTGTAAAACTATGGCATTATCCTTCGTTTCTATCGGAATGACGGTTTCCTGCGCGCTGGTTTTTAATGTATTGATGACAATTATCAAGACAGCTGCAATAAGGCTAACAAAGCGTAAATAAGTTCTCATATGGTTTATTTGGATGCGCTAATCTAAGAAAATAAGTGTTAATCCTGCCGGTAAATAACGCCGTCCTTCATAACGAACTTTACCTGTTTAACCGCGCTGATATCTTCGTCAGGCTTTCCTTGCACGGCAACAAGGTCGGCTAAAAAGCCGGGTTTGATATTGCCGAGTTGCTTTTGGTTGAAAACCTCAGCATTGACCGATGTTGCCGAGCGCAGCACATCGATCGGTTTCATGCCATATTCAGCCATCAGGATCATCTCGCGGGCATTATCGCCATGCGGGAAAACACCCACATCGCCGCCCATACAAATGGTAACGCCTGCTTTTAACGCCATACTGAACATTTCGCGCTTGTGCTTTATTGCTGCATTTTCCGGAGTAATTCCTTTCTTCCAGCCATGATAGTAAGTTTCTATCGCCTCGGTAGCAGCCAGGGTGGGACAAAGGGCGATGCCTTTATCTTTCATCATTTTGAATAATTCAGGCGTGCCGCCGTCGCCATGTTCAATAGTATTCACACCCGCCATTACGGAGCGGCGCATACCTTCTTCGGTACCCGAATGCACGGCAACAATGCGGCCGCTGCTATGCGCAACTTCCACCGCTTTTTTCAGTTCATCTTCGGTAAAGGTTGGAGCCGCCGTGCCATCGGGCGCCCAACGGTAGTCGGCATAAATTTTAACTACATCGGCGCCATGACCTATTTGAGAACGCACGACATGGGTTATGCCTTCCACACCGTCTGCTTCTTCGCCGCCTTGAATGAAAGTATTTTCGTTAAGGCTTTTTGGCCCGTAGCTGCCTGTCGCTACAATGGCGCGTGTGGCCACCAGCATCCGCGGACCTGGAACAACACCTTTCATGATCGCGATTTTAAGTCCTACATCATCGTAGCCTGCGCCCTCGGTACCCAGGTCGCGTACGGTGGTAAAGCCTGCCAGCAAAGTTTCCCTGGCATGGACGACGGCCCTGGCGGTACGTTCGGCACGGCTTTCGGTCAGTACCTGGTCGTTCCAGCTTGTTTCGTTATAGGGATGCAGGAACAGGTGCGAGTGTCCTTCGATCATGCCCGGCATAAGGGTAGTGCCTTTTAATTCGATGATCTTCGCATCTCCGGGTGCATGGATGGCTGCCGGTTCGCCCACGGCCTCTATATGCTTCCCTATGATCAAAACCCACCAGCCGGTATGTATCTGCTGACCATCGAAAACGCGGTCGGGTTTTAACAGGATAGCGGTATCGGTGCGCGCGGACTGGGCCGGTGCGAAAAAAGCATAAAACGTAAGGATAATGAGGAGATTCAGTTTTTTCATTGATGGTTAAAGACGGAGAGACAAATTAGGAAAATAAATTTTAATGTGTTCGGCTTATCTCGTCCTAAAATTAAACAGGTAGTTAATGTTTTGAAAGATTTGCACCAGGGAAAGGGATAGATTCCGCGTGGCCCGGGCGCCAATGAATACATTTGACTATCGCTTGCTGGACTCACCCCGACATCGCTGCGCTTGTCGACCCTCTATCGCAAGCGATAAAGAGGGTTTCACTTTGTTTATCCACGCTGACGCTTTTAAAAATAATTTTCATCCCCGTGCAACCATTCACTATCCATTTTCATCTTACCTTTAAATGATGTTTTTGGAACATAAATACACAATAGAAGAGCTGTTAAAAAAATGCAAAGCCGGCGAGCGAAAGGGCCAGGAGTTGCTTTACAAACAGTTCGCCTCCAAAATGATGGGGGTGTGCTTAAGATATGCTATCGACAGGATGGAGGCGGAGGATATGCTACAGAACGGTTTTATACGGGTGTTCCAAAAGATCAGCGATTACCGTGGCGAAGGTTCGTTCGAGGGCTGGGTGCGCAGGATAATGGTGCACAGCTCGATCGAATACTACCGTAAGCACCACAAAATGATGCAGGTGGTGGATGTGGATGATGTGGGCGAAGAGCAATCGGTTAACCCCGTTGCAGTGGCAAACCTGGATGCGAAGGACCTGATGTTGCTGATAAACAAGCTTTCGCCGGGGTACAGGATGGTTTTTAACCTGTATGCTATTGAAGGGTATTCGCATAAAGAAATTGCAGGGATAATGGGCATTACCGAGGGCGCCTCGAAGTCGCAATTATCGAGGGCACGAACAATATTAAAGGAACAAATTGTTAACAGGGAAGGAAATAAATATGGCTATGCAGGATAACGAATTTGATGACGTATTCCGGTCGAAACTGGAAGGTTTTGAGGCTGAACCATCTGAAAGGGTATGGACAGGCATCGACGACGAACTAGGCGGGCGCGAACGTAAAAAGTTTTGGCTGCCGCTGTTGCGGATAGCTGCGAGCGTGATCGTGCTGATAACCGCAGGACTGCTGTTCATCCCGCGGCATGTAAAGACCGATCAGCCAAAGAATACTAAAACCGGTATAGTGAAAACTGCGGTTAAACCGACCCGGGCACCCGGAGCAACTACAGAGCCGGCAAGTCAACTGGAAGCTGTGACGAAGTCCGAACCTGTAAAGCACGCAATACAGCAGCCGGATGTGAACCGGATGGCCCATTCGACCATCAAAAAAGAAAAGGCAGCGCCTGTTACACAGGTTCAGCAGCAACCGGTTGAAGTGAAGGCAGTGCCCGAAGTTATTAAAGAGCAGGAAAAAGAATTGCTGGCAGTTGCACCGTCGGTAGATATAAAAAATGCGGTTGTGCCGGACAAATCAACAGAACTGACACAAAAGACACTGACGGTTGACAACATGCCGGAGATAACCAAACCGGAGCAGGCCATAGCGCAGGCACCGGTAGCCAACAGGCCCGCGAAACAGGCTAAAAGGCATGGCATACGTAACTTCGGCGACCTGGTGAACCTGGTAGTGGCCAAAGTGGATAAACGCAAGGACAAGGCCATTGAGTTTAGCGATTCGGACGATGACGAGTCGATGATAACCGCGGTAAATATCGGGCCGGTGAAGGTGAAGGCAGAAGAGAGGGATGGGAAGTAGGGAGTATATGCAGATGTGCAAATACTCGATGAACAATGACTAATAACTAACAATGATCGGTGAAATCGTAATGATAACATCGGTGTAATCAAATACAAATAGATAATATGAAACGTTTACTAATTACCGCGATGATATGCGCGGCAGCAACAACTTTGTTTGCACAGGATACCAAAACCGACTCGGTGAAGTCGTCAGCAGATACGTCAAATAACGGGGATATACATATAGGTTATCACGATGATGACGATGATAGCATGCCCTGGAGGCATCACAGGCACCATGACGACAACAGCTACCCCAAGGCGTCTATCGGTCTCACTTTCTCCCGGTTCGACCTGGGCCTGACCACCCTGATCGATAACGGCAGTTTCACCCTGTCGCCACAAAACCAGTTCCTGAATTACCGGTCGTGGAAGAGCAGCAACGTGGGTTTTGATGTGGTACAGATGGGCGTGCGGTTCAGCGATGTTTTTAAGGTATACCTTTCGGGCGGGTTCGACTGGACGCTGATACGCCTGCGCCAGGATATTACCATCCTGCCTAACCAACCGGTACTCACCTATCGCCAGGACAGTATCCATTACAGCAAAAACCGTTTTTCGTCCAGCTATCTGCGCATACCGCTGTCATTTGATATCCGTTCGCATGAGGACGACCGCGGCAACCGCTTTCACTTTGTATTCGGTCCCGAGGCAGGACTGTTGCTCAACGGTCGGGTAAAACAGATCAGCGCCGAGCATGGTAAGCAGAAGATAGACGACGACTACCACTTTACCAAAGTACGTTTCGGTGGCTTTGTACGGGTAGGCTACGCCGGCTGGGGCGTGTTCGCCAAATACTACACCAACGACATGTTCGAGAACAGTCCCGCGCAAAAGGGTTTGAAGAACTTCGCGTTCGGGATGACGTTTGGGTTTTGATCTTAGTCCGAAAGACCGCCAAAGTCCGGAAGTCCGTAAGATGGATTTCCGGACTTTTCGTTTCAGTAGAGGTTGGCTTTCGGACTTATGCTGACTTCCGGACTTTCCGACTCCTGTTAGGACTTTCCGACTTTCCGACTATATTTGTCTTTAATGTCCACACCTTTCCTCCAGGCAAAATCAATCAGTAAAGTATACCCCGGCGGCGGGGGCGTTAAGCCGACCGACCTGTATATACAGCCGGGGCAGGTTACGGCCATCATCGGCGCAAGCGGCAGCGGAAAAAGCACCTTGCTGAGCCTGCTGTATGGACTGCTTTCGCCCGACAGCGGCGAGGTACAGTTCAAAGGCGAACGTATTTGGGGACCTGAGGAAAAGCTGATACCCGGGCACGACGCAATGAAGATGGTGACCCAGGCCGAGGACGACCTGAACCTGTTTGCCAAAGTGTGGGACAACGTTGCCGTGCTGTTACCCAATACCGACCTGCAAGCAAAAAAGGAAAAGACCGAACGCGTGCTGAAACAGCTGAACATGCTGCACCTGGCCGGCAAGCGCATTGCCGACCTGAGCGGCGGCGAAAAGCAGCGCATAGCCATAGCCCGCGCGCTGGTAACAGAACCCGAAGTGCTGCTCCTTGACGAACCCTTTAACCAGGTGGACACTTCCTTTCGTGACGGGTTGCAGGAAGATATACGGCAGATAGTGAAGGACACGGGCCTTACCGTCATAATGGTATCTCACGACCCGGCAGAAGTGCTGAGCATGGCCGATACGCTGGTGGTGCTGAAAGACGGCGAGATACTGGAAGCCGGCAACCCCCGCAAAATATACAACGACCCCGAATCGATATACACCGCGCGGCTGCTGGCCCGCTGCAACATGCTCACCGCCGCCGAAGCAGCCGTTTGCGGTATAAAAGCCAAAAAGACCCAGGTGATGCTGTACCCCGAATGGGCTGAGGCCACCACCAGCTGGCGTAATCGCAAGTGGATGGTCAGACAGGTGCTTTTCAAAGGCTTTTACGAGGAACTCCTCCTCGAAAACAAGGGCGTAACCCTCCGCATCCTCAGCGGCCAGGCCGGCAAATACGGTGAAGGCAGCAAAGTAGCACTGAAGGTGGTGAAGTATTTGGAGTATTGAGGAGGTCGGATGTCGGATGTCAGAGATCGGAGGGTGGAGTAGCGTCAACCAAACCGTCATGGCGAGCGATAGCGTGGCCATCTCCGCACATGCTAATCAACGAACCCTGATTTCTTTAAATGGGCGCTGCTGCCGGCAGCCATCAGTATGCCACTGTAGCTCAAAAAGGAAGGGTTAACATGGTTAACACAATTGTATAGTTTTAATTGTTAAGTAATTGATTGTCAATATATTAAATCAATACAAGCGAAGAAAGTGTTAACCATAAATAGATGCCGCCCGCTCCCGGCAGCTATTGCCAACGCGGGTAGTTGGAAACTATGTGCATAGGGTATCCGAGGGCTGGAGACGTAGGACAGCGGAAAACACAACCGTTAACCCGGATATATTTAAAGCGGCTTTTTGTACTTTTAAACTCCGATGAATGCAATGTTATGGAAAATAGATATATTGTTGATAAAAAGGTAAACCGCATTTTGCTAATATCTGCAATTGCAATCATTGTGCCCCTTATCGCTCTCCTTTACTACAAAGTATCACACGATGTTGGAGGTAATGATTTAATTTTGAGGGACGCTTCCCAAATGTCGTTTCACGGAATGGTTGACTCAATATACTATGATAAAGAAAATCACAACACAGAGACATTAATTCTATCGGATGGATATATCTACGAACTTTATCCTGATTGGAGCACTTCAGTTGCTATTGGCGATTCATTGTCAAAAAACGTTGGATCTTTGAAAGTTATGGTTTATAAGGGGAACGTACATGTGAGCACCTTAGATTATCGGGAGTTAGTGAAGAATATTAAGTGACGCTCCGTTTGGGGATGACAAGCGGCAGCAGATCATTCCAATATTCGGAATATCGCAAAATAATTTACCAACGCCGTCCGTAGTCTGCTGTCCGAATGTCTCCGACTTCGGACTACTATGTAAAACAACCGAGCAGGTCCCGCCAAAACCGGGCTTTTGTTTTTGATCAGCCCTTGCCACGCCTTGTTGGTGATAACACCAACAAGGGCGTAGGAATTCCGCGCAAGCAAAATCCGACTGGAAACAATTAAAGAAGTCTAGCAACGTTATTACAATTCACCTAAACGCAAAAGATAATAATGGCAATCTAATGGACAGTCATACGCTTGCTAAAGAACCTGATGGGAGCGGAAACAAGGGAGCTGGTTCAGATATGTACGTGAACTTAACACAAAAGCCTTCTGATGGTGCGCCTAATATGATAATTCAAGCGCATGAAGAAATTCATGCCGATGACAACGATAAAGGGGTCGATAGGACTGTAAAAGCAACTGGTATCACTCTAAAAACGCCAGCACTTGACGTAATAAATGCAGGCTACCATGCTAACTATTTAACTCATAAGGCTGATGAAGTTGCAACTTCCAGAACTGAAAACATAATAAGGAACGACTTAGGAATTGCACCGCGAGAAACTTATTTCCTTAAAGAGTTGCATGCACTACCTGGCCCCCATCTAATCGAGATACCACACACTATAGACATAAACACTGGCGATGATAAGAAAGATAACTAGCATACTTAGTTTGTTATTGTGTTCGGTAATTGCATGCGCACAACAAAACATGACTGCTGTCCAAGGGAAAGATTATATGTGCTTCACATCGGTTGATGCTCCTAATTTAGCAGATATTCGCCCGATAGATAGTCTTATTAAGTTGGCTCCTGAACGTTCAGCGTTAGAAGTCTTTGAGGGCGGTGATTATGCTTTTCGGACGACATACAAGGTGTTTTACTTTGAGAACAATAAGCTAAAGTATCGCGGTAATGATGCTCCTCATTTACCGGCTGGACAAATGGATAGGGTCGGCAGTTTACTTAAGAACGCTGACACTACTGGTTCGGGCCAGCATATCATTTACCAGTATACCGGCAAGAATAAGAATAGCGCCAGATTTGATTTTTATTATCTGTTTATAATTAATGGGAAGGTCGCTAAAAGCCTATTGAGCAATGTTCCATTAAATGAAATCACGGATGACGATATAAAGGGGAAGATGAAGCTGTTTGTGTCGATTTTTTGACATAGATATCTCGAGTAAAGGTAATGCTCAAACCTGTTTGTGATACATCCCAAGCCCAGCCCACAAGCTCTCCCACGCCCTTGTTGGTGTTATCACCAACAAGTACCTGAATGTTGTAAATTAGCAATATGGCCAATATGAATTTTGATTACCATGCCCAATTTTTTACGGCCACAATTTTAGAATGGAAATATCTTTTAGAACCGGACAGGTTTAAAGACATTATCATCAACAGCCTGCTGTTTTTGAAAAACGAAAAAAGCATCGTTGTTTACGGCTTCGTGATCATGCCAAATCACATACATCTGATATGGCAAATACAGGATGGGTTTATAAAGGAAAAGATACAATTACGTTTTTTGAAATTCACCGGGCAACAAATAAAATTCGAGCTGGCTAAAACCGATCCTGAAAAGCTAAAATTATACCATGTAAGTGCCAAAGACCGACAATACCAAATTTGGGAGCGCAATTCGTTAAGTATCGACTTATGGACACATGGTGTATTTGTACAAAAGCTTGATTATATTCATAATAATCCGTTGCAGGGCAAATGGAAGTTAGTCGAATATCCGGAAGATTATAAATACTCGTCGGCTAAGTTTTATGAAACCGGGCATGATGAGTTTGGGTTATTAACACATTATGCCGATTGATAATAAATGCGGTACTTGTTGGTGATAACACCAACAAGGGCGTAGCACAATTTGAAAAAGATAAGAAAGCGTATTGGAAGAAAGAATACCCAAAGCAAAAATAAAAGAACAGGACATGAATGATATATTTAGAGAGTGTGACCTACTATTGACGGAGTTGCATAAATTCGACCCAAGTATCATTTCTTTAGGACCGGAGATAACCGATGATAGATTAGGGATATTTGAAAGGAGTATTGGATTTGAGTTTCCATTGGATTTCAAATACATAATTAAAAAGCATAATAGAATAGTATTAGCGGGGACTGAAATATATGGCCTCGACAACACGCTTAGAGGCACGTCGCTTAATGAAGTTTATAAATATGAGCACGATGAAAGAACTTATAATGCAATGCCAAGCGAATTCTTGCCTTTTTCTCCTGATGGGAGGGGCAATCACTATTGCCTTAACTTATCCAAATTAATAAATGGAGTTTGTCCAATTGTATTTTGGCAACATGATTTTATTTATAGAAAGCCCGAAGAAGTAGAACAATGTAATGATGATTTTGTAAGCTGGATAAAAGAAGTCATGATAGAGTGGACGCTTGAGGACTATAATTATGACGGTACTGAAAGATAAAACAATACCAAGCCCAGCTTACAAGTTGGGCTTTTACTTTTTATGTGCTATCCTACTTATTACTGGCTTTGTGATCTCTACGCCCTTGTTGGTGTTAACACCAAC
This sequence comes from Mucilaginibacter ginsenosidivorans, assembly GCF_007971025.1. Classification (NCBI taxonomy): domain Bacteria; kingdom Pseudomonadati; phylum Bacteroidota; class Sphingobacteriia; order Sphingobacteriales; family Sphingobacteriaceae; genus Mucilaginibacter; species Mucilaginibacter ginsenosidivorans. The sequence goes on from NZ_CP042436.1 coordinate 2,356,943, forward strand.
AAGGGCGTAAGATTATAAATACTCGTCGGCTAAGTTTTATGAAACCGGGCATGATGAGTTTGGGTTATTAACACATTATGCCGATTGATAATAAATGCGGTACTTGTTGGTGATAACACCAACAAGGGCGTAGGGATAACTCCACCGGATAATGAAGCTCATGTGGATCATATTAAGAAGAAAAGTGACGGGGGAAGTGGTACACCTAATAATGGCAGAGTTAGATGTCGTAAGTGCAATATAGGAGATCAATGATGGATAAAAAAGTATTATTAGTCTATTCAGACGAAGGAGAATTTAAAACAGAAAGTGTTTGGGCTACAAAGATAGGCGACTACTATAGAATAGATAATATCCCATTCTTTGCCAAAAATATCGCTCCGGGAGATATCATATCAGTAGAAAATGATGATGGTGAATTGTATTTTGATAGCTTAATTGAGCCATCTGGTAATAGTGTAGTGAGATTGATATTCTGTGATAAAAACAATATTGAAGCCACGACTAAGGCGTTGGAAGAAATGGGATGTAATTGGGAAGGAAGTCATCTTTCAACACTAATCGCGGTAGAAATACCCAAAACTGTCCCGTATCAACAGGTGAAATTATTCCTTGAAAACGGCTTCAATAACGGTTTATATGACTATCAAGAAGCTTGCTTAGGATTCAAATGAACATTCGAAGCAAAGCATATGTATTAACAAGCCCAACCACATCGTTGGGCTTTTACTTTTTATAAGCCTGCCACGCTGTCCGAATGTCTCCGACTTCGGACTACTATGTAAACAACCGAGCAGGTCCGGCCAAAACCGGGCGTTTGTGTTTGATCAGCCCGTGCAGCGTTTGGCCAATAAAGAATATCACTAAATATTTAGCTACCTTACAGCCTGTAAACTAAATCGCAATGGATTCTTCAATAGAAAAAGGCTACAAAAATGTCAGCTGGCTGTTTGTCGCTATTTTCGGCATCGTGGTGCTGGGGTTTTTCAAAACCTATTTCGGGCTTTTCCCGTCCTTTAATAACGTTACCGCCATCCAGCATATCCACGGGCTGTTGTTCAGCGCCTGGTTTGTGCTGCTGTTTGTGCAGCCGCTGCTCATCCGGTACGGCAAATACAGGGCGCACCGCATCATCGGCAGGTTTACCTATGTGCTGGTGCCTTGCATTATTATTTCCATCCACTTCATCGCCCGCGAGGCGTATCTAAATGCCGTGGCCGCGCATAAACCCCGGCCAGACATCCTCGCCGGAACCTATTTTCAAGTCTACCAGATATTCGATTTCGCAGTGCTGTACCTGCTGGCCATCATCAACAAGCACCGCACCCCGTACCACATGCGCTACATGATAGCCACTTCGCTGGCCATAGTAGGGGCAGGGATGCGCAGGGTTTTTGTACACGTATTACACCTGGACTCCGAGGCCTTACTGTTTGGCTTTTTAATACCCGACCTGGTCCTCGTCGGCCTCATCGTTTACGATTGGATCAAAGGCAACAATGCCCGCGCCTATATCATCGCTTTCGTTATCCTGGCGGTATCGCATTACAGCATTTATTTTCTGCCCCATTCTGCGCTATGGCAATCTGTAGCCGGGTATTTTGTGCGGTTTTTTTAAGAGATAAGACGTACGGCGTTTAATAAACTACGTCATTTCGAACGAGCGTAGCGAGGAGAAATCTTATACAAGCTGACGGCGGATATCTATGGCATAAGGGCCGTTTTAATGGCAGCTGCAGGGGGCAGTCACCCTCTCTGCTTCGTAAAGAGGGTTTCAAATGCCCTCTTTGTGCGCAGCGCTATTCACCATTCACCACTCACCGCCATTCACCACTCACCACTCACTTCCCCGCATCATCCCCCTGTCACAAATAAGCGTACCGGGTAATAAAACAAACTTTTGGCTGTTTTATGCGTATGTATGTATCAATACATTACCAATGGAAACAATATTTACAACTGTAGGTGCAGGGGTGCCTTACAGGATTATACCCGAGATACAAGTGAACCCGGACAGCCACAGCGTGCTGAGTTATGTTTACAACATTTACAGCGGCGCAGGCGACGGCACAGAGTACGATGACCGCGGGCAGGACCGGAATTACCGCAACGCCGTTAACGACCGCAATTATATGGGCTACGTGACGATTGAAGAGCCCGGCAACATTTTTGTATATACTACCAATGGCCGGGCCGAGGTGCCCGCCACACAAATAGACGAGTTGATAGAGGTGATTTGCCACTACCGGCAAACACATTACTTAGAATCTTTTTAATGAAACGTTTACCAAACCTCAAAAAGAAGGCAGCGGGCCTTCGCGAGGATATAAGAAAAATATTACTGGATAACTACCGTTTCGACGAGTCGCTGAGCAACCGCCTGAACCAGGTGGCGCACGTGACCAGGTTGCGGGAGGAACTTTCGCTGATAGAGCGCGAAATACGCGAACTGGAAGTGGGAGAATACCCGGGGCACGACCGGCAGGCTATGGCCGGTGTCCGTATTTCGGCAGACCCGGCATGGCAACCCTTCGGTGGCGAACCTGCAAAGTTGAGTAACCAGTTTAAAACTACAGGAAAGTAAGTTTATAGTGGAAGTTGTGCTTGGCAGTTGGCGTAGTGGTAAAATCCATTCTGGCAAGTAAACAGGTTAACGCGGGCCCGGATACAACAATCGATTGTGAACCGTCAGCGTTCGGAGGCAAAAGGTTAAACAGCGCGGGGCAGACAGAAAAGCGGGCCGGGGTAAAGGCGTGAATGACGGTTTAGCTTTTGCTATGCGCGGAGCGCTACAAAAGCGTAAGAACCGGCAGGGCGGGCGGAAGCTTTTTTCTGTCTTGATCTTTTGGTTACTTTTGGATCAAGCCAAAAGTAACAGGCCAGCGCCAATTGAGCTGGGTACTCTCATCAGTTTAACAAAAGTATTTTTCTTCTTGAATGTCCCGTGCAAAGATGGCTTTCCCGAAACGAGTTCGGGAAAGGTTGTTCCTCGCCATGATGGCTATCGGGAAAATGGACTAATGAAAATAATTTCCTAAGCACATAGTTCGTCAATAGATTCTTCGCTATCGCTCAGAATGACAAAGCTCTATTACTGGATACTCTTGTCAGCGCTCGGGGCTTCGGCCAAAAATAAAACAGAACACAGGGTTGTGCGGCTGCAAAACTTTTGAAAATGTTGCCCTGCCGGGTAATGAACAGATAGGATAGTCGTGGGCATCATTTTCCAAGTTTAGGTTCTGTTTTATGTGCGGATAAGGCCCGTGCGCCGCCTGTGCGGCTGGCGAGGGCAACGAAGCCATTAGCGCTGACTTGATTTTTGCGCTACTTTGTATCAAGACAAAGTAGCTAGCCACCGCGGCAATTGAGCGGGGTACATTCATCCGTTTAACTAAAAGTATTTTGCTTCCTGAATATCCCGTGCAAAGATGGCTTTCCCGAAACGAGTTCGGGACAGGCTGTTCCTCGCCATAACGTAATTTGGGATATTAGTGAAATGTTTGTACTTCAGACAAGATACTCAAACAACGTCTGATCGCGGTTGATCTCGATCACATCGAACTGGTATTCCTCCATACGCTGCAGCAATGCAGTATAATCCTCTGCCGCTTTAAGCTCGATACCTACCAGCGCCGGACCCCGTTCCTTCTCGGTTTTCTTGATGAACTCGAAACGGGTAATATCATCATCCGGACCAAGCACGTTGTTTACGAACAACTTTAGTGCCCCCGGCCGCTGCGGAAAGCGGACGATGAAATAATGCTTCAGGCCCTCGTACAATAATGATTTCTCCTTGATCTCCGCCATGCGGTCGATATCGTTATTCCCGCCGCTAATAATGCAAACCACTTTTTTGCCTTTGATACGGTCGCGATAAAGGTCGAGCACGGCTACAGACAGCGCACCCGCAGGTTCAACCACAATGGCATCCTCGTTATATAGTTTGAGTATGGTGGTACAAACCTTGCCTTCGGGTACCAGCAGCATGTCGTCCAGCACTTCGCGGCAGATGGGGTAGGTGAGTTCGCCGGCACGTTTTACCGCGGCGCCGTCCACAAAGCGGTCGATCTCCGGCAGTGTAACAGGACCGCCGTTATCAAAGGCCCTCAGCATAGAAGGCGCGCCCTCCGGCTCGACACCGGCCAGCAGGATACCCGGGCGATGCTGTTTTAAATACGTTCCCACACCCGCAGATAATCCGCCACCGCCTACCGGCATAATAACGGCCTCCACATCGGGCAGGTCATTCAATATCTCCACGCCCACAGTTCCCTGCCCGGCAATAACTTCCAGGTTATCAAACGGCGGAACGAAGGTCATGCCATTGGCTTCGGTATAGGCCAGGGCCTCTTTCAGGCAGTCGTCGAAAGTATCACCAACAAGGATGATCTCGATATTGTCATCGCCGAACATTTCGGTTTGTTTGATCTTTTGGCGCGGAGTAATACGCGGCATAAAGATGACGCCTTTGATATCGATCTTTTTGCAGGAATAAGCAAAGCCCTGCGCATGATTACCCGCGCTGGCGCAAACTACACCACGGCGGTGCTGCTCGTCGCTCAGCTGGCTTATCATATTATAAGCGCCACGCAGTTTATAAGAACGCACCACCTGCATATCCTCGCGCTTGAGGTAGATCTGGCAATCATACCGTTCGGATAGCCGGGCGTTATATTCCAGTGGGGTGTGTTTGACGATGCTTTTTAAACGCTGATATGCCGTTTCGACCCCGGTAGCTATCAGGGTTAATTTTTCCGTACTCACTGTGTCCATGTGTTTGGTGGTTCGCCTCACCCTAAATCCTTCTCCCAAGGAGAGGGACCTTTAATACCGGGTTGTGTTTTGTGTGTATGATGCGCGGTAAGCCTTTGTACACCTTCTCCTTTGGAGAGGGCCGGGGTGAGGCTATTTTGAAACCAGCTTATTTACCACCAGCCCATGCAGGTCCTCGTCCTGGATATCCAATTTGCTGTCTGCCAGGGTCAGGAAGCGGTGATAGGCCTCGGCTAATTCTTCTTTGTCGAGCTTGTAACCCAGACGCTCCAGGTGGTGATTGAGTGCGGCCCTGCCACTGCGGGCGGTGAGCACGATACTGGCATTGGGAAAACCTACATCGGCAGGCTTGATGATCTCGTAGTTCTCGCGCATTTTCAGGAAACCGTCCTGGTGTATGCCCGAGCTGTGGGCGAAGGCATTGCTGCCTACAATAGCCTTGTTGGGCTGTACAGGCATGCGCATTTGCGTGCTCACCATGCGGCTGATATCGTAAATGCGTTGCGTTTGTATGTTGGTGTGCAGCCCGAGGCTGTGGTGTGTTTTGAGGATCATTACCACCTCTTCGATGGAAGTGTTGCCGGCGCGTTCGCCGATGCCGTTGATGGTACCTTCTACCTGGCGGGCGCCGTTGGCTAAACCCTGGATAGAATTGGCTGTGGCCAGGCCGAGGTCGTTATGGCAGTGAACGGAGATAATGGCCTTATCGATATTTTTTACGTTTTCTTTCAGGAACCGGATTTTGTCACCGTATTGGTTGGGCAGGCAGTAACCGTTAGTGTCAGGAATATTGACAACGGTGGCGCCTGCCGCGATGACCGCCTCGATCATCTTCGCCAAATATTCAATATCGGCCCTGCCGGCATCTTCGGCGTAAAACTCGATGTCTTCCACACCGCGCTTGGCGTATTTCACGGCCTCCACGGCGCGCTCCAGTATCTCCTCGCGGGTGCTGTTGAACTTGTATTTGATATGCATATCCGACGAACCGATACCGGTGTGTATACGCGGATGTTTGGCATACTTCAGAGCTTCGATGGCCGAATCGATGTCGCCTTTATTCGCGCGGGTGAGCGCACAAACAGTAGGTTCCTTTACGGCTTTGGATATCTCCACCACGCTCTGGAAATCACCAGGACTGGATATGGGGAACCCGGCTTCAATAATGTCAACGCCCAGCGCTTCAAGCTCGCGGGCTATCTCTATCTTTTCAGGGGTAGTCAGCTGACAGCCCGGTACCTGCTCGCCATCGCGAAGCGTGGTATCAAAAACATAAACGCGGTTGGGATCGTGTAGCATATCTTTGTTTTTTTGATTACACCGATGTTATTTGATGATTACACCGATTATTTTTCTGTTTTGATTAGACTGATGTGGTATTAATTACACCGATTTTCTCGTCATTAGTCATTTGCACATCTGCACATTCTCTATTCTTTTACCGCGATAAATCGCAGCCGTTTATAATCCGCATACCACTGCCCATCCACTTCGTTAGTGGGTTGCAGCAGGTCGGTAATTTCATTTAATATTTGCAGCAATTCGTCGGCCGGTACCATCTTGAAAATGGATGAACCGAACATACTGAACCATTTGGCCATACCCTCGCGACCGTCCTGCAACAAGGTTTGCCGGTCGAAGTGCGTGGCAAAAGTTACCCGGAAACCACCTGCTTCCAGCCTTGTTGCATATTCGGCAGTCGATGGGTAATACCAGGGGTGGATGAAATCGCCTTTAACATAACCATGCTTTTTGAGCACGGTTTCCGTAGCCGCCATCATCAATCGGTTGTTTCCTTTGCCGCCAAATTCGCCCACGAAACGTCCACCGGGTTTAAGCGCATTATAAACGCTTTTGATCACGCCATCTGCATCGTGTATCCAGTGCAAAGTGGCATTGGTGAATATAGCATCAAAGGGTTCATCAAAGCTAAAGCTTGCGCCATTAGCAACGCGAAAATCCAATTCAGGGTAGTTTGCCTTTGCCTGTGCGATCATCTCCGGCGAGGCATCGATACCGATAATTTCGGCGCCATGTTCCTGTATTTTTTTGGCCAAATGACCGGTACCGCAACCCAGATCGAGGATACGTTCGCCGGGCTTTACGTCCAGCAACTCCAGCACACTCTCGCCGTATTGGAATACGAAAGCATGTTTGTCATCGTACAGGTTAGCGTTCCATTTCATAAGACACGATTACACTGATTTATTAATGATTACACCGATGTTAGTCCATAGTCCATGGTCAATAGTCCATGGTATTTATCAATTCATTTGCACATCTGCATATTCACACATCCGCACATTAAATATACTCCAGCACCTTTTGCCCCATGGCCGTGGTGCCTAATATTTTTGCTTTATCTGTGTTGCTGTCCGCAATGTCGCCGGTGCGGTAGCCTGCTTTTAATGTTTTGTCGACGGCATCGGTGATGCGTTTAGCTTCTTCCTTCAAACCGAAAGCGATCTCGTACATCAACGCTACAGATAGGATGGATGCCAGCGGATTTGCCTTGTCCTGCCCGGCAATATCGTGCGCCGAACCATGGATAGGTTCAAAAAAGCCCGTTCCGTCGCCAATAGACGCCGATGCCAGCATACCCATGGAACCTGCGATCTGCGAGGCTTCGTCGGTCAGGATATCGCCAAACAGGTTGGCCGTTACCACCACGTCGAACTTCTTCGGGTTCTTCACCAGTTGCATAGCCGCGTTGTCGATGAACATATGTTCTGTCTCCACCTCAGGATATTGTTTGGCTACGTCCTGTATTACTTCGCGCCAAAGGCGGGAAGTTTCCAACACATTAGCCTTGTCTACCGAACACAATTTTTTGCCGCGCACCATAGCAGCCTCGTAAGCTTTTTTGGCTATGCGCTCTACCTCGTATTTGTGATAGATCATCAGGTCGGATGAGAAGCCGTCGCCCCGGGTTTTTTCTCCGAAGTACACGTCACCCGTCAATTCGCGGAAGAACAGGATATCAGTTCCCTTCAATATCTCAGGTTTCAGGCTCGATGCATTCAGCAACTCATCAAACAGCATAATAGGGCGCAGGTTGGCGTACAGGCCCAGTTCCTTGCGGATCTTCAACAGGCCCTGCTCCGGGCGAACTTTTGCCGACGGATCGTTATCATATTTGATATGACCAACCGCTCCGAACAATATCGCATCGCTGGCTTTAGCTTTTGCCAAAGTATCATCAGGCAGCGAAGTGCCCGTGGCCTCAATAGCCACGTGACCCATCAGGCCCTCATCAAAAGAAAAGGTATGCCCGTAAATGGAACCTATCTTTTCCAGCACAGCCTTACCCCAGGTGGTTACTTCGGGCCCTATCCCGTCGCCGGGTATTACTAATATGTTTTTTTTAATTGCCATTTTTATTTTGGGTTGAACGTTATACGTTCGACGTTTTACGTTTTTAATAAGGTTCTTACGTACAACGTATAACGTCCCACGTAAAACCTTTACCTTTCGCCTTTATCCTTTCACCTCTTACTTTCGTACTCCTCTATCAATTCCTTTTTGCTCAGGATATAGTCGATATCATCATAGCCGTTAGTAAGGCATGCTTTTTTGTAAGGGTTGATCTCGAAGTTTTCCTGTTCGCCGGTGGCGGAAATTTTGATGAACTGGTCGACCAGGTCAACTTCTACCTCCGCATGCGGATCAGCAAAAACGGCTTCAAATATCTTTGCCAAAAAAGCATCGCTTACCTGTACCGGCAGCAAGCCGTTGTTCAGCGCGTTGCCTTTGAAAATATCGGCAAAGAAGCTGCTTACCACCACGTCGAAACCGTAATCGACAATGGCCCAGGCAGCATGTTCCCTGCTGCTTCCGCAACCGAAATTCTTGCCGGCTACCAGTACTTTGCCCGAATAGGTAGGGTGATTCAGGACGAAATCCTTTGGATTATCCTCGCCGTCAAAACGCCAGTCGCGGAACAGGTTGTTGCCGAACCCTTCGCGGGTAGTTGCCTTTAAAAAGCGTGCCGGGATGATCTGGTCGGTGTCGATATTCTCTATCGGCAGCGGCACCACGGTGCTTTGTACATGTTTGAATATTTTAGTTGCCATCTTTAATTTGATTACACCGATGTAGTAATGATTACACCGATTCGGTTTTACGTTCTACGTCAGACGTTATACGTTTTTTTCGGCCCTTACCTATGACGTATAACGTCCCACGTATAACCAATACTTTGCTATTTCACCTCCTCATAATGCTCGACTGTTGGGAAAGGATCATAAAAATGATGTAATAAACCCTTCCATTCCTGGTATTCGTCGGACTTTCTGAAGCCTTCAGTATGATCTGTTAGTTTTTGCCATTCTACCAGCAAAATAAAACGGCTGGAATTTTCCAGGCATCTTTTTAGCTGGTGCGAAATGTAGCCCGCCATCTTCGGGATAATATGCTGCGCTTTCGAAAAAGCCGACAGGAAATCATCTTCCGATCCGGGTATTACATTGAGTATGGCGACTTCGAGTATCATCTTATAGATATGAGACGTGAGATTTGAGATGTGAGACAGAGGATGCAAATTCTCAGATCTCAAATCTCACATCTGTTTTTCAAACCAATTCCTCTTCCTTCAATAACTCCCTCACGTCCGTTATCTTCCCCGTCACTGCCGCTGCTGCCGCTGTTAGCGGGCTTGCCAGGAAGGTGCGGGAGTTCGGTCCCTGCCGTCCTTCAAAGTTCCTGTTCGACGTGGATACGCAGTATTTACCTGCGGGTATCTTGTCCTCGTTCATGGCCAGGCAGGCGCTGCATCCCGGTTCGCGTAATGGAATACCAGCCGCCTGGAATATTTTGTCCAAACCTTCGGCTATCGCTTGCTGCTCCACCTGTTTTGAACCGGGAACAACCCAAACCGTAACGTTGTCGGCTTTCTTTCTCCCTTTCAGGAAATTGGCAACCTGGCGCAGGTCCTCGATACGGGCGTTGGTACAACTGCCGATAAATACATAATCTATCTCTTTACCCAGCATGCTCTGGTCGTCGTGCAGACCCATATATTTCAACGAGTTGGCATACGATAATTGCTCGGTTGCATCAATATCGTGGGTATTAGGCACATGCTGCGTTACACCGATACCCATCCCCGGGTTAGTTCCGTAGGTGATCATCGGTTCGATGTCTTCAGCTTTAAAGCTTAATACTTTGTCGAACTGCGCGTCTTCGTCAGAATACAAAGTTTTCCAGTAAGCCAATGCCTTATCCCATTCTTCGCCTTTCGGTGCAAATTCGCGGCCCTTTACATAGTTGAAAGTTGTTTCATCCGGAGCGATCAATCCGCAGCGGGCGCCCATTTCGATGCTCATGTTGCAGATGGTCATGCGGCCCTCCATGCTCAGCGAGCGGATGGTATCGCCGGCATATTCTACGGCGTAGCCTGTACCACCCGCAGCAGTTATCTGGCTGATGATGTACAGGATAATATCCTTCGCGCCAACACCAAATTGCAGCTTGCCATTCACTTCTATCTTCATCCTTTTCGGACGCGATTGCAGTAAACACTGCGTTGCCAAAACCTGCTCAACCTGCGAGGTGCCGATACCGAAAGCGATAGCGCCGAAAGCACCATGCGTTGAGGTATGGCTGTCGCCGCAAACGTAGGTGCCGCCCGGGCGGGTAATGCCCAGTTCCGGACCGATGATATGCACAATGCCCTGGTAGGGGTGACCCAAACCGTAAAATTCGATACCGAACTCTTTGCAGTTTTTGCCCAGCATATCCACCTGGTAGCGCGAAAGTTCTTCCTTTATCGGCAAATGCTGATCCCAGGTAGGCACGTTATGGTCGGCAGTTGCGACGGTTTGTTTCGGGCGTAAAACCTTACGGCCTGCTTTACGCAAACCATCAAATGCCTGCGGACTCGTCACTTCGTGGATGAACTGTGTATCGATGTACAGTACATCCGGGAAACCTTCGCTGCTGGTTACCACATGCGCATCCCAGATCTTGTCGAATAATGTCTTACTCATCTTAATTTATTTAGATGTGGCAGTGGCAGAAGCAGTAGCAGTTATAACACTGCCACATGCTACTGCTTCTGCTACTAAATTTATGCTTCCACTACCTGGTTTTCAGGCCTCAAACTGCGTACAGTTTTGCCGGCCTGCCACATTTCGCTTTCGCGCAGTTCTTTCAGCTCGGCATCCAGTTTCACGCGGTAATCCGGCTGACTGTTCGAGTCGATGGAACGCTGTGATTCTTTGCCGGTAGCAACACTGTCATACAATTCCTCAAATACTGGTTTGGTAGCATCACGGAATTTCTTCCACCAGTCCAGGGCGCCGCGCTGTGCGGTGGTTGAACAGTTGGCGTACATCCAGTCCATGCCGTTTTCGGCAACCAAAGGCATCAGCGATTGGGTCAGTTCTTCAACGGTTTCGTTGAAAGCTTCTGAAGGCGAGTGGCCCTTGCTGCGCAATACATCATATTGTGCGGCAAATACACCCTGGATACAACCCATCAGCGTACCACGTTCGCCGGTCAGGTCGCTGAATACTTCCTTACGGAAATCAGTTTCGAACAAATAACCGCTGCCTACAGCGATACCTAATGCGATAACGCGATCTTTAGCTTTACCGGTTGCATCCTGGAAGATGGCGTAGCTTGAATTTAAACCGCGGCCCTGCAGGAACATACGGCGCAACGAAGTGCCCGAACCTTTTGGCGCTACCAGGAACACATCCACATCAGCGGGAGGGATAATGCCCGTTTGCTCTTTGAAGGTAATACCGAAACCGTGTGAGAAATACAAGGCCTTACCTGCGGTGAGGTGTTTTTTAACGGTCGGCCACAATTCTATCTGTGCGGCATCGCTCAGCAGGTAGCAAATAATAGTGCCACGCTCCAGCGCTTCTTCTATCTCAAAAAGGGTTTCGCCCGGTACGAAGCCATCGGCTACCGCTTTATCCCAGGTTTTTGAATTTTTACGCTGACCAACGATGACGTTGATACCGTTGTCTTTTTGATTGAGAGCCTGACCGGGACCCTGAACGCCATAGCCGATAACAGCTACAGTTTCGTTCTTTAATACTTCCTGTGCCTTTGCTAAAGGAAACTCTTCGCGGGTTACTACGTTCTCTTCAGTGCCGCCGAAATTTAGTTTTGCCATTTTACTTTTTTGATTACACCGATGCGTTTTATGATTACACCGATTATTTTAATTGGTTACTTTTTCTATTTGTTGGACGTTTTATGTCGTACGTTTTACTTTTTTACCTGGTCTCTACGTACAACCCATACCTTATTTCTTAACTGCTAAAACAATGCCCGACGCCCAGCCCATTTTGGTTACGGCCAGGTCTTCCCGGCTATCCAAAATTGATAATAAATTTGTTACTTTTTCTGCATGGCCATCGGGCCAGTTAGATTGGGGCAGCATATCGTCTATAATATAAAACCCGCCGGGTGCCAGCATATTCAGCGTTTCGTCAAGCATCATGTATTTACCCGGCCAGGTATCCGCAAAAATAAAGCTGAACCTCATTTTTGCATTGGCCTTTATCCATTCGTTACCATCGGTGCAGATGAGTTTAAGGCGCTTATCTACGCCCAAATTCTCTTTGGCTACATTTAATAACGTTTCATCGTTATCCAATGATATCAGGGTAGATTCTTCATCCATCCCGTCCAGTATCCAGGCCGTGGCTAATCCGGTGCCTGTGCCCAGTTCCAAAAACTCGCCGGATGGCTTTGATGCAGCCAGCGTCTTCAACAGCGAACAAGTCGATATTTCCGACATCTGCAAAAAGCCCAAAGCCTCGGTAGCTTTTTTAATGCTATCGTATGCTTTGGGATGGGTGTGGATTTCTTCTACTAACACTGTTATATCTATTTTTTTGTCAATGGTGAATAGTGAGTGGTGAATAAAAGATTCACTGCTGACCATTCACTATTCACAATCACATTGTGAACACCTTATCCCCATCGTTTAAAAATTCATTTTCTATCACATCTTCACCTGGTTCCAAACGCTCAAACTCGCGGAGTTTGGAGTTGAAGCCTTCGCTGTCCTTGATGATAGCTACCCTGGCGCTGCGAACAAATTCGATCAGGCCGTAAGGCTGTAAAATATTGATCAGGTTGTCTGTTTCCTCGCGGTGGCCCGTAGTTTCAAACACCGTATAGTCCTTGCGGATCACAACGGCGCGCGCACCGTTCTCGCGCAACAAACGTTCGACGCTCACACGTTCGGCTATTACATCGGTGGATACTTTGTACAGCGCCATTTCCTGCCAGATGACATCTTCGTTGGTATGATAATAAACCTTCAAAACCTCCACCTGTTTTTCGATCTGGCGGCAAAGTTTGCGCACTACATCTTCGGTTTCAGTGATGACGATATTGAATCGGTGAATGCTGTCAACCTCTGATGGTGACGTATTCAAACTGTCGATATTGATCTTACGGCGTGTAAATATGATAGCGATGCGGTTAAGCAAACCTATCTGGTTCTCGGTGTATACCGTGATGTTAAATTCCTGTTTACCCTCTTGATGTTCCATTTTTATCTTTTATAAAGCCCCTCTCCAAAAGAGAGGGGTTTGAGGTGAGGCTTATTTTAATCTGATCTCTGCAACGCTGCATCCTTGTGGTACCATCGGGAATACATTATTCTCCTTGGTTACCATTACTTCCAAAAGGTACGCGCCTTTGTGATTCAGCATTTCCTGTAAAGTGCCGGGCAGGTCCTTCCTGTCCGAAATCGATTTGCCACTGATGCCGTAGGCAGCAGCCAGCGCCACAAAATTCGGGCTCTGCATATCCACGAAAGAATAGCGCTTCTCGTTAAACAACTCCTGCCATTGGCGAACCATACCCAGGAATTTATTATTGAGGATGACGATCTTGATGTCGACATTATCCTGCATCACGGTGCCCAGTTCCTGCAGGGTCATCTGGAAGCCGCCGTCGCCGATGATGGCCACCACGGTTTTATTTGGTGTGCCAAACTTTGCGCCGATAGCTGCCGGCAAAGCAAAGCCCATGGTACCCAAGCCGCCGCTGGTCACATTGCTGCGAGTGTTATTGAATTTGGCGTAGCGGCAGGCAACCATCTGGTGCTGGCCCACATCGGTTACGATAACGGCCTCGCCCCTGGTGATCTCGTTCAGTTGTTGGATCACCTCGCCCATGGTCATTTCGTCTGTGGTCGGGTTCAGTTCTTTTTCAATAACCAGCTCGGTTTCCTGTTTGGTATGATCGTGGAATTGCTGCAGCCATTCCGGATGCGTTTTTTGCTGTATAGCTGCAGTAAGCAAAGGCAAAGTTTCCCTGCAATCACCCCAAACCGGAACGGTAGTTTTTACATTCTTATCTATTTCGGCCGGGTCGATATCCAGGTGGACAACCTTAGCTTGTTTAGCATATTTATCAAGGCGGCCAGTAACGCGGTCGTCAAAACGCATTCCGATAGCGATCAAAACATCGCAGGAATTGGTCAATACGTTGGGGCCATAATTGCCGTGCATGCCCAACATACCCACGTTCAGCGGGTGATCGGTAGGGATAGCGCCTGCACCTAAAACTGTCCAGGCTGCGGGGATGCCGCTTTTTTCAACAAATGCCTGGAATTCTTTTTCGGCACCGCCCAATATTACGCCCTGCCCAAACAGGATGAACGGTTTTTTAGCCGAATTGATCAGCTCGGCCGCCTGCTGAATATATTGCTGGCGAACGATAGGCTTTGGCCTGTAACTGCGGATATGGTTGCAGGGAGTGTAGCCCCTTAACTGGAATTTTTGTATCTGCGCATTTTTGGTAATGTCGATCAATACCGGTCCCGGGCGACCGCTGCGGGCAATGTAGAATGCTTTGGCGATCACTTCAGGCAGTTCGTTGGCGTCGGTTACCTGGTAGTTCCATTTGGTAACAGGAGTGGTAATGTTGATCACGTCCGTTTCCTGGAAGGCATCAGTACCCAAAAGATGTGCGAAAACCTGGCCCGTAATGCAAACCAAAGGCGTGCTGTCTATCTGTGCATCGGCTAAGCCTGTCACTAAATTGGTTGCCCCGGGGCCGCTGGTAGCAAATACGACGCCCACCTTACCTGATGTGCGCGCATAGCCTTGTCCTGCATGGATGCCGCCTTGTTCATGGCGCACCAGGATATGCTGTAATTTATCACTGTAATCATACAAGGCATCATAAATGGGCATAATAGCGCCACCAGGGTACCCGAATATCGTATCAACACCTTCGGTTATCAACGCCTCAAGCAAGGCTACCGAACCTGAAACCTCAACAGCCTGCTTTTCCGCGGCCTGGGTTAGTGTTTCTTGTTGTGCAACTTCCATATTTTTATGGTTTGACGTTCTACGTTGAACGTTTTACGTTTTTTAATTTTTTAGCAGGGCTACGTATAACGTACAGCGTCAAACGTATAACCCCTCTCTTAACACTCGTCCGTCACACAACCTTCGGCGGCCGTGGCAACGGTTTTTGCGTATTTATACAATAATCCTTTTTTCGCCTTCAGCTCGGGCTGTTTCCATTCGCTTTTGCGGTAGGCCAGCTCTTCATCCGATATTTTCAGGTTGATCGTATTGTTGATGGCGTCTATTTCGATCATGTCATCGTCTTTAACGATAGCGATATTACCCCCGTCATACGCTTCGGGAGTAATGTGACCGACGACGAAACCATGCGTTCCGCCGGAAAACCGTCCGTCGGTAATTAGGGCTACAGAAGCTCCAAGGCCGGCGCCAAAAATGGCCGAGGTTGGTTTCAGCATTTCGGGCATACCAGGCGCACCTTTCGGCCCGATGTTGCGGATAACTACCACATCGCCGGCGCGAACGTGGCCGCTTTCGATACCGTGGATCAGTTCAAACTCACCGTCGAACACGCGGGCAGGGCCCTCAAAACGCTCGCCTTCTTTGCCCGATATTTTTGCAACCGAACCACCTGTCGCCAGGTTACCGTATAATATCTGCAAGTGACCTGTTGCTTTGATCGGTTTCTCCACCGGCATGATCACTTTTTGCTTGTCAAAATCCAGGTCGGGGACATTTTCAAGGTTTTCGGCCAAAGTTTTACCGGTAACGGTCAAACAACTGCCATCGAGCCACCCTAATTTAAGCAGGTATTTCATTACAGCCGGAACGCCACCCACTTTGTGCAGGTCCTCCATAACATACTTGCCGCTTGGCTTCATATCAGCCAATACCGGGATACGGTTACTTACCGACTGGAAATCGTCCTGAGTCAGTTTTATACCCATGCTTTTTGCCATGGCTATCAGGTGCAGCACCGCGTTTGTCGATCCGCCCAGGACCATGATGGTCACAATGGCATTTTCGAAAGCCGCGCGGGTCATGATATCCGAAGGCTTGATATCGCGCTCCAGTAATATTTTGATGGCTCTACCGGCGTCGCGGCATTCCTGTTGTTTCTCTTCGCTTAAAGCAGGATTGCTTGACGAATAAGGCAAACTCATTCCCAACGCCTCAATTGCAGAAGCCATGGTGTTGGCTGTATAGATACCACCGCAGGCTCCTGCGCTTGGGCAGGCATTTTTTACCACGCCCATAAAATCCTCAGGGGTGATGTTGCCTGCAATCTTCTGGCCCAGTGCCTCGAACGCCGAAACAATGTTCAGATCCTCTCCTTTATAGTGACCAGGCTTGATGGTGCCGCCATATATCATAATGGAAGGACGGTTCAGCCTGGCCATGGCCATTACCGAGCCGGGCATATTTTTATCGCAGCCGGGCAGGGTTATCAGCCCGTCGTAATACTGTGCGCCGCAAACAGCTTCTATTGAATCGGCTATCACATCGCGGCTAACCAGCGAGTAACGCATTCCTTCGGTACCCATGCTCATGCCGTCGCTTACGCCGATGGTGTTAAATATCAGGCCCACTAACCCTTCGTCCCATACACCTTGTTTAACCAGTTTTGCAAGGTCGTTCAGGTGCATGTTACAGGTGTTGCCGTCGTAACCCATACTGGCCACGCCTACCTGCGCCTTTTTCATATCCTCGTCCGTTAAGCCAATGCCGTAAAGCATGGCTTGCGCGGCCGGCTGGGTTGGGTCGCTCGTAAGGTGCTTGCTGTATTTGTTCAATTCGGTAGCGGTGGTAGTGTCCATTTATTCGTTTTAGTTAGGTGGTTGATTAAGTTGATTGGGTTAAGCGGTTTGGCCGATGTAACTCATCAATTATTCAACATGTATTCGCTTTAATTGGCTGCTGATTTTGTTAATTGGCCGGAAAAAAAACTTAATCAACTTAATCCAACTTAATCAACTCAATCAAACTAATCCTAAATTACCCACATGCGCCGCAAGGCGCAATAGTTCAAAAAAATATTTTCAATTCAATATTTAATTTTGTTCAATTTAAATTAATTGCTATTTATTCTGATTTATAATCAAATATCGGAATAAAATTGTTATCATACTATACCAAAGTTAAAAACGGTTTTCGGTATGATTTTTATGCATGCATAGTAATACCCCGATTTTCTGCCCGAAATGCCATGCACCGGTAAAAATTCTGCAAAAAAAACGTCCGGGTGATGAGCTCGCCCGGACGTTTTTAAAACAGATATTTATATCCTTTACCGGTGCGGAGTCCTTTCGGGCAGCACAATAATTCGGTTGTTCAAAATTTCTACGACAGCGCAAAGCGGGTTAATGTTATTAACCGCGTTTTTGTATCCTATTTTAGAGTGCTGTTGCATTTGCTTTATCAATAGTTTGTTGCTGATGACTGCAAGGTACGGGGTTGGAGGGGAAGTTGCAAGAATTATTTGGAGGTAGTCGGTGGCGTAAACAAGAGTGTTGACCTATTGAGCCTGCTTGCCGGCAGGTAGGCGTAGCGAAATATCTTATACGCTGTATGGGTCCTGAATATGTTTCTTATAAAATGCAATGATCCTTCCCGCTCATGGCCGCGGGGGCCTAGTTACTTTTGTCGCGACAAAAGTAACCAAAAACGCTGTCAGCGCTAATGGTTTCTTTGCCGCACGGGCCTTTGCCCTGCAAATAAAACAGAACCTAAGCCCGGAAATCTTCGCCCGGGCTACCTTGCAGCTTTATCACCCTGCATGGCTCTGATTTAATGCCTTTTCAGCCGCACTGCCCCACATGTTCTGTTTTATTTTCGCCAGAAACACAAAGCGCTGACGGGGTATTCCGCTACAATGCCAGTCAATCAATAAAACCCCGGAATCGTGTTCAGTGGGGTAGTTTGTCCCTTACAGCACCATAAACCCATGTGCCGAAAATGGCGCTCAGCAGGGTGACGCTGATAACCAGGAAACCGCTGCCGATCTCGGCGTAAAGCGGACCCGGGCAAGCGCCGGTAATACCCCAGCCGAGGCCAAAGATGAGTCCGCCGATGACATTGCCCCAACTGAATTGTTTTTTGGGGATGATGACCCCTTCGCCGCTAATTGTTTTCAGGTTGAACCGTTTGATAAGCAATACCGATACCATACCTACCGCGATGGCGCTGCCAATAACACCATACATGTGAAAACCCTGCAGGCGGAACATCTCCTGGATGCGGAACCACGATATAACCTCGGATTTTACCAGGATGATGCCAAATATGATGCCGATAAGTAAAAATTTGATGTTCTTCATCGCGGTTAGAGTTCAAGTAAGTAAGGCAAAAGCAGCCAGGTGGTGATAAAGCCGCCGACCATGAAGCAGCAGGTAGCAATAACCGAAGGCCATTGCAGGGTCGAGATCCCAAAAATAGAATGCCCCGACGTGCAGCCGTCGGCGTAGCGGGTGCCGAAACCAACCATAAAGCCGCCAACGACGATGAATACAAATCCCCGCAGCGTTAACAAGGCGCCGAAGTTAAAGATATCGCCAGGCAGTAAACCGCTGAAATCCTTTACACCCTCCTGTTGCAGTATTTCGGTGGTTTTGGAGTTAATGTTTACCGGTGCCTGCTGCGAAAGCAGGTGCGCGGCTATAAAACCCCCGATAACAACCCCCGCCACGAAAACCAGATTCCAGCCTTCGCTTTTCCAGTCGTATTTAAAAAAGGGGAGCCGGGCGGGTACGCAGGCGGCGCAAATATGCCGCAGCGACGAGGATATGCCGAAGGGTTTATTGCCCAGCAGTAGCATGGCGGGCACCATCAGGCCGATCAGCGGTCCGGCGATGTACCAGGGCCATGGGTGTTTTATCAGTTCCATCAGTTACGTTTGTTCGTTTAAAGGTCGCTTTACGGCAACAGTTGTGCGAAGATAAGCAAAAGGTTGCGGGCGGGGATTGAAGGGTGTGCTCCCCAATCATGGCCGCGGGGGCCCAGTTACTTTTGTCGCGACAAAAGTAACCAAAAACGCTGTCAGCGCTAATGGTTTCTTTGCCCTCCCCGTCCGGCAAGCGGGCGCACAGGGCATTTGCCCTGCAAATAAAACAGAACCTAAGGCCGGAAATCTTCGCCCGGGCTATCTTGCGGCTTTATTACCCGGCATGGCTCTGATTTAATGCCTTTGCAGCCGCACCGCCCCACGTGTTCTGTTTTATTTTCGCCCGAAACACAAAGCGCTGACGGCTGCCAACAATAATCCTGGTAATCTTTTAATCTTGTAAATCTTAGTTCTGACAATTGCACCCAACGTTAATATGTTGAAAAACTGTCCTAAGGCGGGTTGGGCCGATTCGCTATTTTCGGGCGCTATGATTAAATCCTATGTCACAATTCTGGCGGTAACGCTTTGCCTTCTGTATTCATGTAACCAGCCGGAGCCTGACGCGGCGCTGAAACGGCGTGCCGACAGTATCGAACTGCACAACAAAGCCAAAAAAATGGCCCTGGAGATGATGAAACGCGCCGAGGACAGCACGGCCTATGCAGCAGGGCACGAGGTGGCGCGAACCGTCAGGTCGTACGGGCCATGCCCGGCGGCTATTAAAACCTGTGCCGTGGTGAACGATCTGCGCGGGGGGAAGGCCATAGTGATAACACTCAAAAACGTTTCGGCCAAAAAGATAGCTTCGGTTAAGCTGGCGTGGACAGTGTACAATAAAGCCGGCAGGGCCATTGGCAGCTCGGCCGGGATGGCGAAGAAGGAACTGGCCAAAGGCCGTACGGGTAGCTATTCGTGGGAGATAAACGCGCCGAACGGTTTGCGCGGCAAGGCCTCGGTTGCGGGTATATACTATAAGGACGGTACCAAGTGGCTGCCCGCCGGGGCGCAGGAGGATTGAGGAAGTCGGCGGTCCGAAGTCCGAAGTCGGACCTGCCTGCCGGGAGGCGGGTAGGACTCAAAACAAGGTGGGTTAACATGGTTTACACTTTGTTATGGTTAACATCATATAATAAACTGATTTGCAATAGTTTATAGCGAAACTCCCCCGAAAGGTGTTAACCATGTTCTTTGATATGCTCTGCCGGAACACGAAGCCCCCGCGCCAATGCCGCCGGCGGGCTGCCACGATGCCGTAAACGGCACATTACCAGCTGCATAGTTTGTACACGAATACCAGCCTTAGTGTAACACCCTTTGCCCTGGTGAATACCTGTGTTACCTGTGCATTGATATACAGCGACTTACAAAAAGTTAACAAAATCGATATTTTCGACGTCAAGACTTACAATTGTTAGCTCATCTTTTTCTTTTTCAATATGGTGCTGATATGCATTTTCGATTTCGCTTAAATATTTCAGTGAAATATTAGTCTCAAAATCTCTCCCCCTACTATGAATATTATCTAATAAAGTTTCCTTTTTGCGACGCAAAAATATTATCAAATCAGGCTTTGGAATCGATGCTTTTAGATTGTGATATAATTTTAAGAAAAGATCGAATTCAAGGTTTGATAAGTTGTTTCTCGCAAATATTAGAGTTTTCATGAAATAGTAGTCTGCGATAATTTTATCTCCTGAGAGTTTCGCCTTTTGTAGCTGCTCGAATCTTTGTATCAAAAAGGACAATTCGGTATGGAACGCGTATTTTTTGCGATTTTTATAGAATAATGGCAGAAAATGATTGTCTTCAAATTGCTCGAGGATTAGAGTTCGGCCCAATTCTTTCGAAATTAATGTAGCTAGGGTAGTTTTACCTACCCCGATATTACCTTCTATTGCTATATATCCGTATTCCATAGTTACTAATTTAGCCAAATACTTAATGTCATATTATTAGGTTGGCTAAGTCTAATTCATCTATTCCAAATTTAAATTAATCAGACGATTCAACAACCCGTGAAAACACCCTATTTTTCAAGGAGTTACGAACGCTAATGTGCGTTTCCTGTAAATGAGGGCAGGTGGGGTTAATTGAGAGTTAAATTGTGGTTTTGAGGGTTATACGTTTAACGTTGTACGGTTTTTGGATAGGGCTTACCTTTTAAGTGTACGTTGGATTGACGGTCAAAATCGGTGAAATCACCGGCCAATCAGTGAAATCCTACAAACAAAAAAGCCCGGACAATTACTCGCCCGGGCGTTAATGGTAAACAATGTTATATTTTGCCTTACTGGCGCGGCGTAATGCCTTCGGCCAGTACTACGATGTGGTTGTTCAGGTTTTCTACCACGCCGCCCTGTATCATAAATACTTCTTCCTTGCCGCCGCCGCGTACGGTCAGTTTGCCGTCCTCCAGTGTGGAGATGATAGGGGCGTGGTGCGGCAATATCTCGAAACCGCCCATGGTACCGGGCAGACTAACGGACGTTACTTCGCCTTCGTAAACTTTTTTGTCGGGAGTGAGGATCTCTAATGTCATGTTTGTTGAGATGTGAGATTTGAGATGTGAGATATGAGGCCTGTCGCTCTGGTATCGTCAACCCAAAATCTTTCATTTAATAGATTTGAGATGTGAGATTTGAGATATGAGACAAAGCCTCAACTCAAATCTCATATCTCAAATCTCATATCTGCTTAAGCATTAGCTTCAGCTAATAGTTTTTTACCCTTCTCAATAGCGTCTTCAATGCTGCCAACCAGGTTGAACGCTGCTTCGGGATATTCGTCCACTTCGCCGTCCATGATCATGTTGAAGCCTTTGATGGTGTCTTTAATGTCAACCAGTACGCCTTTCAAACCGGTGAACTGCTCGGCCACGTGGAACGGCTGGCTCAGGAAACGCTGTACACGGCGTGCGCGCGATACTACCAGCTTATCTTCTTCCGAAAGCTCGTCCATACCCAAAATGGCGATAATGTCCTGCAGTTCTTTGTAACGCTGCAAAGTTTCCTTTACGCGCTGTGCGCAGTTGTAATGCTCGTCGCCCAGTACAGCGGCGCTCAGGATACGCGAGGTCGAATCCAGCGGGTCAACCGCAGGATAGATACCCAACTCGGCTATCTTACGCGAAAGTACGGTGGTAGCATCTAAGTGGGCGAAGGTTGTAGCCGGCGCCGGGTCGGTCAAGTCATCCGCAGGTACGTAAACGGCCTGTACGGAAGTGATGGAACCGCGTTTGGTTGAGGTGATACGCTCCTGCATGGTACCCATCTCGGTGGCCAGCGTTGGCTGGTAACCTACCGCCGATGGCATACGGCCAAGCAGCGCCGATACTTCGGAACCTGCCTGGGTAAAGCGGAATATATTATCGATGAAGAACAGGATATCGCGTCCTTTGCCTTCAGAGTCGCCATCGCGGAAGTATTCGGCAATGGTCAAACCCGAAAGGGCCACACGTGCACGGGCGCCAGGGGGCTCGTTCATTTGGCCGAATACGAAGGTCGCTTTCGATTCCTTCAGTTCTTCTTTATTTACTGTCGAAAGGTCCCAGCCGCCTTTTTCCATCGAGTGCAGGAACTCATCACCATATTTGATAATGCCCGATTCGATCATCTCGCGCAGCAGGTCGTTCCCCTCACGGGTACGCTCGCCCACACCGGCAAATACCGATAAACCGGCATAAGCTTTCGCGATGTTGTTGATCAACTCCTGGATCAATACGGTTTTACCCACACCGGCGCCACCGAACAAACCGATCTTACCACCTTTTGCATAAGGCTCCAGCAGGTCGATAACCTTGATACCGGTAAACAGTACTTCGGTTTCGGTTGACAGGTCCTCGAAACGCGGGGGATCGTTGTGGATTGGCTTACCGTTGGAGTTATCCAGGTCGCCAAGGCCGTCGATAGATGCGCCAACCACGTTAAATACACGTCCTTTGATATCTTCGCCAACAGGCATTTTGATAGCTGAACCAAGGTCGGTTACAGGCATTCCGCGCAGTAAACCGTCGGTCGAGTCCATCGCTATGGCGCGCACGCGGTCTTCACCTAAGTGCTGCTGAACTTCTAAAATGATCTTTTGGCCGTTGTCTTTGATGATCTCCAAGGCGTCATAGATACGGGGAAGGTGACTATCGCCAGAGAAGCTAACGTCAACTACCGGACCGATGATCTGTGATATTTTTCCAATGTTTGGCATATATAACCGGGTAATTTAAAAGAATTTATAAATCAAAAATATATCTTTAAAAGATGGTCTTCTTTCGAGGCGCAAAGCTAAGATTATTTGGCAAATAAATAAAGAGTGTTGGAAATATTTTTAGGCGGTCGCATTTGGTTTATACTACGCACTAAATGAGGGCGATGACGATGTATGAATTACGTCTTGCATTTGTCAAAAATTCGTTACCTTGTTATTACGAAATTATTATGTTTGCATAGTAATTAACGAACCAATTATAACCCCTAAGACAATTAATTTATGAGGAAAATTTTACTACTGGCGCTTGCCATGGCGCCCGTGCTGGCTTTTGCGCAGGGTTTCCAGGTGAACCTGGAGGGCAATAAGCAGATAGGCATGGGCCACACCGGGACAGGCATGGCACAGGATGGTGCAGCCATATTTTTTAACCCGGGAGCCGTTGCGGCATTGCAGCAAAATTATGTGCAGGGGGGATAAGTCCGCTCATGTTCAAATCGGTATTCAATCCGGCCGGAACGAACGAACAATACCATACGGCAAACAAAGTTGCGCCGCCATTTACCTTTTATGGTGCATGGGGACCAAAAGCAGCAAAGTGGAAAGTTGGGCTGGGGGTTTATACGCCTTTCGGCGGACTGACCGACTGGGGAACCACCTGGCCGGGAAAATACACGGCCGAAATGCTGAATCTTAAAGCTATCTTCTTTCAGCCAACGCTGAGCTACCGGCTAACGGACCGCCTGAGTATCGGCGCGGGCTTTGTTTACAACCACTCGAGCGTCGACCTGACCCGCGGCATACCGCTGGATAATAGTTCGGGGCAGTCGGGCCAGGCCGAGATCAAAGGAAGCGGTAAGGGGTACGGGTGGAACGCCGGGATCTATTTCAAAGCGTCATCCAAACTCACCATCGGCTTCACGCACCGTTCCGAAGTTAAAACGACGATCAAGGACGGCGATGCTTTCTTCACGGTACCAACGTCGATACAGGGTAATTTCCCTTCGCCAAATCAATTTACCGCGAGCATTCCGCTGCCGGCAACAAATGGTATCGGCTTCGGCTTTTATCCAACCAAGCAATGGACGATAGCGCTTGATGCCAACCTGGTGGGCTGGAACTCGTTCAAGGCACTATCCTTCGACTATAAAAACAATACGGCAACTTTAAAGGATACGCATTCGCCCCGCAATTACAAAAATACGGTGAGCCTGCGCGCAGGTGCGCAGTATAAAGCGAAACCCGACCTGGCTTTGCGTTTCGGCGGCGGCTATGTAACCGCGGCTGCGCCGGATGGTTATGTTACGCCCGAGGTACCTGATGCAAGCCGCGTGTATGGTACACTGGGTCTTGGTTATACGCTTGCAAAGCACCTGGATATTGACGTATCGTTTGAGTATGAGCACCTGAACAGCCGCACGCAAACCAACATCGAAACCCAGCTATCGGGCACGTTTAAATCCAATGTTTATATACCGGGCATCTCGCTTGCTTATCACTGGTAATCCTTAAAGAAATTAATACATGAAAACGTTTAGAAAACATATATATCTTATTGCGGGATTACTGTTGCTTGGCGCCTGTAAGCCCGAACTGCACCCGGTTACACCCTCCAAAGGGAATGCCGATTTCAGTAAATACATTGCTGTTGGCAACTCGCTCACTGCCGGCTATGCCGACGGCGGCCTGTACCTTGAAGGGCAGCAAAATTCTTATCCGTCCATCATCGCCAAACAAATGCTGTCCGTCGGCGGGGGCGAGTTTAAACAACCCCTGTTCAGCGCCGACCAGGCCAATGGCTCGGGTTATCTGCAGTTAACGGGTTTCAACACTGATGGTACGCCAAAAACCGCGACGGTAACAAGTAACCTGGCCATCCGCGGGCAGATAACGGTTCCCGGTTTTGGCAACGTTACCCTATATAATAAATACACCGGTGGCGAATTCAATAACCTGGGTGTTCCCGGTATCAAATTACAACAGATCACTTACGCACCCTACGGCAACCTGAATGGCTTTTACGAGCGCATGCTTGGCCCTGCCGCACCTGCCAATACCGAAAGCTACCTTGATTTTGTTACTACCGGCCGTAATTTTACTTTCTTTTCCAACTGGCTGGGTAATAACGATGCGCTTGGTTATGCCACCTCGGGCGGGGCAGGCGATGTGCTGACGGATAAAGCAGTGTTCGAGCAGTTGTACAACGTGCTTATCAACTCGCTTACAGCTACAGGGGCAAAAGGCGTTGTGGCCACCGTTCCCGATGTTACGGCTGTGCCTTACTTTAATACCGTGACGGTTAGCGCTGTTTTAGCCGGTGTGCAGAAGGTGAACCCCGCGGTGCAGGCGCTTTACATCAATGCAAAAACGGGTTCGGGCCTTAGCGACGGATATGCCCCGCGTGCCGCCACAACAAGCGACCTCATCGTACTCACTTTCCCTACCAGCAAGATAGGGCAGATAGTAGACTCGCCCGCCGGACCCGTGCCTTACGGTTTAACACCATACGCACCGATAGAGAACCAATACGTGCTGGATCAGAACGAAGTGACATTAACAGAAGATTATATTAACTCGTACAATACCACCATCAAAACGGCGGCAGCCGCAAAGGGCCTGGCTGTATTTGATGCCTATGCTTTCCTTAACAATGTAAAAGCACATGGTTTGCTCATGAACGGCATCTCGTTAAACTCGGGCTACATCAGCGGCGGTATATTTTCGCTGGATGGGGTGCATCTTACGCCGCGTGGCTATGCTATTGTAGCCAATGAATTTATTAAGGCGATCAATGCTACTTATAAGTCGAGTATCCCTTTGGCCGATATTACCAATTACAGGGCGGTTAAGTTCCCGTAAGTTAGCTGGCAGGATTTGGTTTGCAGCGTACCATCGGCTGCAAACCAAATTCTTGGAAGTTGGGCAGCGGTACTTTTGGTAGTCTCAGTTTGAACGTATTTTAAATAGTTTGCAAAACAATTTGTATAACCAATTGCCAAAGTTTAAGGCTGCCCAATTGGAACAACTTAGCATTATTACTATGAAAGGCATGAAAATTATGGGAATACAGAAACCGAATATTCCATAAGTGTCCTTGCCGTTAAAGTTAACGGGAATTACGTTGAATAAGGCCAAAAACCCTGCTAATAGAGAAAAAGGCGCTACGTAGAAAAGCGTTGAAAAAAATATTTTTTTAAAAGGAAAGTCTTTCATTGCAAAATTTAGGTTCAAATCGAAAAGCCACTTGTTGGATGGCTTTAAATTTATGAATAAGTTTTCGGTAATTAATCCGCAAGTCTTACGATATCAACAATCTCCATCGGTGTTTTGATCAACCTTGGCAATAGAAGCGGGTTTAATGAAAGATATTATTAGTATTGAAGATATCGTAAGACTGGCAGATTAATACTAACTTGAGACTACCTAACCAGTAACCTTTTTGTTATGAAAAAACTTTTTATCATCTCCCTATTGCTTCTTTTTTCCTGCAGCCACACCCCAAAAGAAATCGCTTCCAAAAATATAACCTCATACATAAAAAGCAGGTTAGACAATCCTGAATCTTTAGAACTGATTTCCATTGATAGCTTGACAAAAAGCAGGCGTATAACCTCATTGGATAGCGGCATAATGGCTTCGGATATAGCAAGCGATACACCAAAAAATTTGTTTGACTACGCTTTTTTTCAACGATTGGCGGAAAAGGAAAACAAAATGAATCCTAATTACAAAATGAGTATTGACCAAGATTTGAACGAGATAAAAAGTGGCAAGAATGTATTTTACGTAACTAATGGCATTTTCAGAATAAGAGAAGCGGGGAGTAAAGAGTTAAAAAAGTATAAATTTATATTAGATACACTTTACAATGTCCAATCCGCGCAAGATAAAACAGAGGAAATGCAGATTATAAAATAAATTTAAACTAAGACACTGCCGTATTTCCTATTTGGTCTATCTTTCTGTATAAATAGCTATCTTGCAATAGCAAAACCGGAGCCAATATTCCTTCGGAATACACGAAATGTATTTTAAAAACCTTCCGGATCACAGCGCACCCGGATTTGACGAGCAACTCCATTTCAGCAAATTTAAAAAGCACAATATCGTTTTTAATGCATTGAGCAGCAAAAGCCGTTGCGACGATCACGTAGGCTGCCTTTCGCTGAAAACGGTTTTAAGCGGCGAGGAATGGTATGGCGTAAATAAACGGCGCATTGCTGTAAGGCCCGGGCAGTTCCTGGTACTGAACGATGATCAAAACTATTCCTGCAATATCGATGCTGCCGGCAAAGTGAGGGTGTTGTCGGTGTTTTTCAAAAAGGACTTTGCCGCTTCGGTATTTTCAGATGCGCTGTACAGCGAGGAAACATCGCTCGACCGGCCTTTCGACATCAACAGCAGCGTGCCTGAATTTTTCCAAACGCTTAATGCTATCGATGCTCCGCTGAACCGGCAATTAGGTGGCCTGGTGAGCGACCTGGAAACCTATGGTTACAACGACTGGCGAGTCGATGAGCATTTGGTATTTACGATGCGCCATTTGATAACCGTGCACAAAACCGAATTGAGATCGGCCGGGCGCGTAGCTGCCATAAAACCGCAAACAAAAACCGAGATACATAAGCGCCTCTGCATCGCCCGCGACCTGCTGCACTCCTCGTTTACGGACCAATTGGACCTGCAAACCATAAGCACCGAGGCCTGTTTGTCTGTTCCCCAGCTTGTAAGGCAGTTCAAGGCCGTTTTTCAAACTACGCCGCATCAGTATCTTACCCGCATCCGGCTGGCACACGCAAATGGCCTGCTCAAACATACCGCGTTGCCTGTGCATGAAATTACCTGGATGTGCGGTTTCGCGGATACCAGTGCTTTTTGCCGGGCGTTCAAAACCGCGTATGGCGTGCAACCCCTCGCCTTCAGGGCAATGTGCTGATAAAATTGAGCATTTCTGCACATGCAGCCTCATAACCAGCTGTGATATTTGTCCTGATTAAACGAGCGTAATTAGCACAAACCCATTTTATGAATATAGATCTTTTGAAAAATGTTCCGGTACAAAGGCCCGCACAGGGTCTTGCCATTGTACGTACAGCTGTGGCCCTTATTTTAATAGTACACCCCATTCATGGCATGATGGATCCTGCAGGAATGCGCTCATTCGGTGAGGGCTTAAGCGCCGATGGCTTTCCTTTGGGTATTGCCCTGCCGTGGCTGATCGTGGCATTGCAATTTACCGGCTGTCTTGGTTTAGTATTCAACCGTGTTGTGGTGCTTTCCTGCATTTTCAATCTCGTCGTGCTCATCGTCGGGGTATTTTATATCCATATCTCCTCGGGCTGGTTTGTTGTAGGGGCAGGGCGGAATGGCGTGGAATATAGTTTGTTACTTATAGCTTGCCTGTCCGGTATGATGTGGGCATACTGGCCACGGAAACAGCAATAATCGCTATCCGAAGGTTAAAACTATTTTCCCGGTATGCTCGCCGCTTTCCATCAACTCATGTGCTTTTGAGGCTTCAGATGCCGGAAAAACGGCGTTTACCACGGGCTTTATCTCGCCCGATGCCAGCAACGGCCAGATGTTTTGTTCAAGTTTGGTGGCAATGGCGCTTTTGAACGTGGTGTCCCGGTTTCGCAGGGTCGAACCGGTTATGGTTAGTCGTTTACGCATCACCAGCGACAGATCAACCAACGCCTCTTTCCCTTTCATGGTATTGATAAGCACAAGGCGGCCATCATTGGCAAGCGAATGCATGTTATCATTGGTATAATCGCCGCCAACCATATCCAGTATCACGTCGGCACCCTTGCCGCCGGTTAACTCATTGAGCCGTTCTTTAAAATTTTCTGTTTTATAGTTGATAGCTTTGTCGGCCCCTAACTGTTCGCAAAACAAGCATTTTTCATCCGTTCCGGCAGTTACAAAAACAACGCTTCCCAGCGCTTTGGCCATTTGTATGGCGGCCACGCCTATCCCGCTGCTGCCCCCATGCACCAGCAGCGATTCGTACTGTTTTAATTGTCCCCGGTCAAAAACATTGCTCCAAACGGTAAAAAAGGTTTCCGGTAACGATGCTGCTTCGGCAAAACTTAAATTGCCCGGTATGCGCAGGCACTGGCCTTCGGGAACGCTGCAATATTCGGCATAACCACCACCACTAACCAGCGCGCAAACTTTGTCGCCCACATTCCAGCGCGAACCATTGGTGCCAATGGATTCTATCACACCGGCTATCTCCAAACCCGGAATATCCTGCGATGCCCAGGCCGGTGGCGGATAGTTTCCTTTTCGCTGGTAAACATCGGGCCGGTTAACGCCCGCTGCCATCACTTTGATCAGCACTTCCTTCCCCGAAATCGGGGGTATGGGCCTTTCCTCTGCTTGCAATACTTCCGGTCCGCCGGGTTGGGTAATAACAATGGCTTTCATGATGTAAATATATTAGGTGTAAACTTCAATCGGGTTGATATGTTCTGTTATAAACAATAAATTGCCGCCACATCACCTTTGAACACAAATTATGGGTCTGAAGCCGATCTTCATTTTACTGTTGGCCTGCCTTACCGGCGTAAACGCAGGCGCGCAAAATCCCGGTTATAAAAGCCGCATCCGGTTGCTGTATGCAGCGATCAATTCGAAACTTTTTGACGCTAAAACCGGGCTTTATTACGAGACGACGGACATCAGCAAAAATGAAAATCCGCATTCGTGGCTATGGCCCTTATGTGCTTTGATACAGGCAACCAATGAAATGGAGAACCTTGAGCCGGGAAAAAATTACATGGAACGGGTTACGAAAGCTATCGATCAGTATTACAGCAACAAACCTCCGCTGCCCGCTTACCAGGACTATCCTTATCAGGAACGGGTAAGCAGCCGTTTTTACGACGATAACCAATGGGTGGCCATTGCTTACCTGGATGCTTATCATCGAAACCATAAAAAGAAATATTTAGATGATGCTAAAATGATCTGCAGGTTTATGCTGGGTGGCCTGGATACCGCAGCAGGCGGTGGCCTGTACTGGAAGGAAGGGGATAAAACCACTAAGAACACCTGTTCAAACGGTCCGGCAATTTTGGTGGCTTTGCAACTATTTGAGATCACCCACAAGCCTGAATATCTTAATACTGCGCTTGCTGTTTATAAATGGACCAACCAGCATTTACAGTCGCCCGAAGGTATTTATTATGATAATATCAAAATTCCGTCGCTGGCGATCGCAAAAGCAACCTATACTTATAATACGGGTACCATGTTACAGGCTAATGTACTGTTGTATAACCTGACCCATGATAAACGTTACCTCGATGAAGCCGAACGCATCGCCAAAGCCGGGAAACAGCATTTTTTCAAGGATGGACGCCTGCCCGGTAATTACTGGTTCAACGCGGTAATGCTGCGGGGATATGCCGCACTGTATAAAGTTGATAAGAATAAAGGCTGGATAGATTTTTACAGGCAGGATGCCGAGGCTGTCTGGAATACCGAACGGGATGCTGATAACATGGTCGGTAAAAAACAGGCGAAATCCCTGATAGACCAGGCTGCCATGATAGAGATATACGCCCGTTTGCAGGAGCTTAGCTTGAATAAGGAGTAACCGGGCAAACTATTAATATAATTTAAACATTTTTCAGACTTTACATGTGCCATCGGCACATATGGTCGGTAGTAGAATATCAATTTGAGAGCCGGCAAAGCGTTCCGGTAGGAACGCTTCGTGGTTGATTTGCGGTCGCTACCAACCAGAAGTTCCTAAAGGGAGTGGCGGGAGCATAAATTCCCGCTTTGTAATTTTTACTTTAAGAACAACATCCTTCGGGTAAAATATCCTTTATTTGCTTAAAAATATACTTATGTCACTACAACCCGGTCAACCCGCACCTCAATTTACCCTGGTATCTTCCGAAAAAAAGGAAGTATCGTTATCAGATTTTAAAGGCAGAAAAGTTATCCTGCATTTTTTTCCGTTCGCATTTACAAGCGTTTGCACAACACAATTGTGTACCATGCGCGATAATTTTGGTTATTATGATGGTCTGAACGCACAGGTATTGGGTATCTCTGTCGATTCCCCATTTACCCTGGCCAAATTCAAAGAAGAGAATAATTATCAGTTCCCACTGCTTTCCGATTTCAACAAAGAAGCTTCTTCAGCGTATGGAGCGTTATACGATTCATTTGCTTTCGGCCTCAAAGGCGTATCCAAACGCGCTGCTTTTGTGATAGATGAAGACCAGAATATCGTATACGCCGAGGTGCTTGAAAACGCAGGCGAACTGCCTGATTTTAACGCTATTGCCGGGGCTGTAAAGTAATTTTTGAAAAATTTATAGCGGATTCAAAAAGAAATCCTATTTTTGCAGTCCGTTAAAAAAGGCATTTGTAGCTCAACTGGATAGAGCATCTCACTACGGATGAGAAGGTTTGGGGTTCGAATCCCTACAAGTGCACTGGGAAAAATATCTCAAATCCGGTATCGGGCGAGAGTATTTGGATAAAATAATACACTTGTAATTTCCTATCCGCAAGTAAGGGCTCAACTGGATAGAGCATCTCACTACGGATGAGAAGGTTTGGGGTTAGAATCCCCATGCCTGCCGGCAGGCAGGTACAAGTGCACCCGGTTTGAGGCCTTTCTGTAAACATACCGGGAGGCCTTTTTAAATTTTCAACCGAACGCATATATGCTGAACTTAGTTCTGTTTGGCCCGCCCGGGGCCGGAAAAGGTACACAATCGCAAAAACTTATTGAAAAATATGGCTTGATGCAGCTTTCTACCGGCGATATGCTTCGCAGCGAAATTGCGCAGGGCACGGCGTTGGGCCTCGAGGCTAAAAAGCTGATGGACGAGGGCCGGTTAGTGCCCGATGCTGTCGTTATCGGCATGATCAGTAATAAACTGGATGCCAACAAGGACGCTGTAGGCTTTATTTTTGACGGTTTCCCCCGTACTGTGGCACAGGCCGAGGCATTGGACGAGTTGCTTAAAAGCAAGAACGAGCCCATAGCCGGTATGATAGCGTTGGAAGTTGGCGACGAAGAACTGGAGCACCGCCTTTTATTGCGCGGCAGGGATTCGGGAAGGGCAGACGATGCCAACCCCGAAGTTATCCGCAAGCGCATCAAAGAGTACAACGATAAAACAGCCCCGGTTGCTGATTTCTATAAAAACCAAAACAAATTCTACAGCGTTAACGGAATAGGATCGAAGGAAGATATCTTTGGTTCGGTTAATGCGATCATAGAGAAACTTTGATTTCGAATTTTCAATATCGAATTTGCTTATCCTGCTTTTTTAAATTCGAAATTCTACATTCGAAATTCGATATAATTCCAAAACATGTCCCAGGGTTCCAATTTTGTTGATTATGTGAAGATTTGCTGCCGCTCGGGGCATGGCGGGGCAGGCTCTGCGCATTTGCACCGCGATAAGCTTACCTCTAAGGGTGGACCCGATGGCGGCGATGGCGGCAGGGGAGGGCACGTTATCGTAAAAGGCAATGCGCAGCTATGGACATTGCTTCACCTTAAATTCCGCAAACATGTTATCGCCGGCGACGGCGAGGGCGGGCGCTTGTCTCTTCAAACCGGCAAAACCGGTCGCGATGAAATACTGGAGGTGCCGTTGGGTACCATCGCCAAAAATTCGGAAACGGGCGAGGTTTTATTCGAGATAACCAAAGACGGCGAAACGCAGATACTGACACCCGGCGGTCGCGGTGGTTTGGGTAACTGGCATTTCAAGTCGCCCACACAGCAAACACCGCGCTTTGCGCAGCCCGGCGAGCCGGGACAGGAAGTCTGGAACATTCTCGAGCTTAAATTGCTGGCCGATGTGGGTTTGGTGGGCTTCCCGAATGCGGGTAAATCAACCCTGCTTTCGGTAGTGTCCGCAGCCAAGCCCGAAATAGCGGATTACGCATTTACTACCATAGTACCAAACCTGGGTATTGTGGCCTATCGCAACAACCGCTCATTTATCATGGCGGATATACCGGGTATAATCGAAGGAGCTTCGCAGGGCAAAGGTTTGGGTTTCCGTTTTTTACGGCACATCGAGCGCAACTCGGTACTGTTGTTTATGATACCTGCCGATACCAGTCGTACCCTTAAAGAAGAATACCAGATATTACTGCACGAACTAAAAGAATACAACCCCGAACTGATGGATAAGCCACGTGTACTGGCCATCACCAAATCGGATATGCTGGATGACGAATTGCTGGCTGAATTGAAAAATGAAGTGCCGGCTAATGTCCCGTCGGTGTTTATATCATCCGTTGCGCAAAAAGGCATCGATCAGCTGAAGGACCTGCTTTGGAAAGAGATCAATAGATAGGATTTCGAATTTTGTAAAACAGAAGACCCGGCTTCCGACCGGGTTTTCTGTTTTTTTAATGGCTTTAAAACCTGTACCACGCAACCATCCATTAAGGCTCCGCGTCACTTGGCCTCATACATCACATAATTATCGCTCAGCATGCTTCCATACCAGCCTTGTTTAATTATTACGCAGTATTTCCAAAATTACATATTTTGTGCAGATTAAAAATGTATTTTCCCTGAAATGCAAAATTTAAAGATATCGGTTGTAACTGTGGTATTTAATGCCCAAAATACCATAGAAAAATGCCTCGGCTCTGTGGCGAGGCAAAAATTCAACAATATCGAACATATTGTTATCGACGGCGGATCGACCGATAATACCGTTCATATCATCAAAAAATACAGCAATAGCGTACATGTTTTCGTATCTGAACCCGACGAAGGTATCTATGACGCTATGAACAAGGGAATTAAGTTGGCGACAGGAGACATTATTGGCACATTAAATGCAGATGATTACTTGGCAAACGATGAAGTGTTGAACGACATTGCTGCGGCATTTGCCAGCCAGGAAACCGACGTTTTGTATGGCGACCTCGATTTTATAGATCCGGACGGGAATATCGTTCGTAAGTGGAGATCGGGAGCGTACAAATACGGTAAGTTTAACTGGGGCTGGATGCCTCCGCACCCTACATTTTATTGCAAGCGAACGTTGTTTGAAAGATTGGGTGGTTATAGGCTTGACTACGGTAGCGCTGCCGACTATGAATTGATGCTCCGTTTCCTGCACGCAAACAAAATGAGCGTGTTTTATCTGCAAAAAGTGATCGTGAAAATGTATATCGGCGGGGTGAGTAACAAAAATTTAATTAATCGCGTAAAAGCATTGCGTTTTGATTTGAAGGCAATGCGAAATAACGATATTTTATTTCCATTTATAACTGTAGTTTATAAGCCTCTACGTAAAATAATGCAATTTTTTTAACAATTATGAAAATTTGCTTATTTTGGCTGCCTGATTATGACATATCTAATTAATACTATTTAGGATATCCATGACAGAACTTCTACATTCGTACTATCTCGTTTATTATCCGGTCATCGTAGCTTTTTCGGTTTTAATAACCTCACTAGCCATCCCCTCAATTATTCACGTTGCCCGCGCAAGGCACCTGTATGACGATCTTGGCCATTTCAGAAAGCAGCACGACCATGGTATTCCACGTTTAGGCGGTGTAGCAATTTTCGTGAGCTTTACTATTACTTCGCTGCTTTTTAGCATGACTGACAAGTCGCTCCCCATAAATTACCTGCTGACAGCCTGTATCATCCTGTTCGCCATGGGCTTAAAGGACGATCTTTCCGGTGTAAATTCACGCACAAAATTCCTGATACAATTCGTGGTAGCGGCTATATTGGTTTTATTTGGCGATATCCGCCTTACAGGTATGTATGGGGTGTTTGGCATCCACGCGCTTCCTTACTGGCCAAGTGCTGCGTTGTCTGTTATGACCATTATACTTATAGTTAATGCCTTCAACCTGATCGACGGGATCGACGGCCTGGCAGCGACTACCGGCATTGTGGCCAACGGTTGTTTTGCCTTGTTGTTCATCTATACACACCAGTACCAGCTTGCTGCAGTTTCGCTGGCAATGGTAGGCGCCATAATTGGATTTCTGAAATTTAACATTACCCCGGCTAAGATATTTATGGGGGATACCGGATCATTGCTCATTGGGCTTATATCCGTAGTAATGGCTATCAAATTTATCGAGCTAAATAAGTTTACGAGTGCCAATACACCTGAAATTTACTCGGCTCCGGCGTTAGCCCTGGCTATACTGATAGGGCCGATATTTGATACTTTAAGGATCTTTATTTTACGCATTTCTACCGGAGTATCGCCTTTTACTGCCGACCGCAACCACATCCATCACCGCATGCTGAAACTTGGTTTCAACCACCTGCAAACCACGCTGATATTGGCGGGCCTTAATGTGCTTTGCATTGGTATGGTGATCTTTTTCCAGAGTTACGGCAACACAGTTTTGATCGGCTTGATACTGGGTGTTTGCCTGCTATTTAACTGGACGATCACTTTCCTGATTCGCTCGAGAGAACGCGAAAGCCTGGCCCTGCGCAACCTGTTCGTATAACGCACCTTTTTGGTTTACGGTATGTCATAATGCGGGCTTAGTGTTGCAGGCCCGATTCTGAAACCTGTTTATTTGGCTATCTTTGCACCATTATAAAACCTATAGTGTGTATGAGAGTTGCCATAAATGGTTTTGGGCGTATCGGCAGGATATTTCTAAGAAACATCATTTCCAACCCGGAAATACAGGTGGTTGCCATTAACGACCTGGCTGATACGGCTACGCTTGCGCATCTGTTTAAGTACGATTCGGTACACCGCACATTTAACGGTACGGTAAAGGCTGATGCCGGTAACCTTTACATCAACGGCAAGCCAATAAAGGTTATAAGTGAAAAGGAACCTGCTAACCTGCCCTGGGCCGAATTGGATGTGGACCTGGTAATTGAATCGACAGGAAAGTTTACCTCAAAAAAAGCGGCTGAACAACACCTGCGGGCCGGCGCCAAACAGGTCATTATATCCGCCCCATCCGCCGATAAAAGCATACCTACTATCGTTATTGGTGTTAACGATGAGCAGATCGATCTGCATGCACCCATTTTATCCAATGCATCGTGTACCACTAATAATGTAGCTGTGATGGTGAAGATACTGGACGATAACTGGGGTATTATCGACGGCTATATCACTACGGTGCATTCCATGACCGGCGACCAAAGCCTGCACGATGCGCCGCATAAGGATTTGAGAAGGGCACGGGCGGCATCCGGGTCAATCATCCCGACGACGACAGGGGCCGCTAAGGCTATAACACATATTTTTACACATCTCGACGGGAAATTAGGTGGTGCGGGTATACGCGTGCCGGTGCTCAACGGGTCGCTTACCGACTTTACCTGTAGCCTTAAAAAACTGCCAATGGTCGGCGAGATAAACCTTGCATTCAGGCAGGCCGCTAACGGATCCATGAAAGATATATTGGAGTATACCGAAGATCCGATCGTTTCAACCGATATTTTAGGTAATCCGCACAGTTGTATTTTCGACTCAAAGCTGACCTCGGTAGTTGGCGGACTTGTTAAGGTTGTAGGCTGGTACGATAATGAAATGGGTTACTCGAGCCGCCTTGCCGACCTGGTTGCCAAAATAAGCGTTGCAAAGCATGATCAGGTTTATACCGGTTGAGGATACACTCGCCATTCGCAATGAGATATTGCGCGACGGCAAATTAACATTAAATCAGTGCCGCTTCCCCGGCGACGAAGCAGAAAGTTCCTTTCATCTTGGTTATTTTGATGGCGACAAATTAGTGTCGATAGCAACTTTTCACCAGCAAGGCTATGGGCATTTTGATGGTATTGGTTACCAATTACGCGGCATGGCAACGCTGGGTGATTATCGTGGCAAGGGTATAGGTAACCAGCTGCTGAACTTTGGTATTGTTTACCTGCGCGGCCAAAAGGCTAATTACATTTGGTGCAATGCCCGGAAAAATGCTTTGAAATTTTACGCTGGTATTGGGTTTGAAGTTATATCTGGTGAGTTTGAGGTGCCGAACATCGGCCCTCACCGCGTGCTCTATTTAAAAATACAGTAAACCAGTCGGTACTTTAACTTAACTTATCTTTCTGACTTTCCGACCCCGGACTTCCGGACTCTTTCACCTTTTTAAAACACCTTTTTCATTTTTGCGTTCAGATTTCAGAATTAATTGCTGAATTTGGCTGCCCTTAAACAAGCCCCACTCTAAACGCATGAAAACAGTAGATCAAATCAAATTTTTGGGAAAAAAGGCCCTCATCAGGGTCGATTTCAATGTTCCCCTGGATAAAGATTATAATATAACCGACGATAACCGGATGACGGCAGCTTTGCCTACCATCAAAAAGATATTGAACGATGGCGGTGCGGTTATCCTGATGTCGCACCTGGGCAGGCCGAAAGGCGGCCCGGAGGAGAAATACTCTTTAAAACATTTGATACCGCATTTGTCCGACCTTTTGGGCCAGCATGTTGAATTTGCCGACGATTGTATTGGTAAAGAAGCGGTTGAAAAGGCAAAAGCGTTAGCGCCGGGACAAGTATTGTTGCTCGAAAACCTGCGCTTTTATAAAGAAGAAGAAAAAGGCGATAAAGACTTCGCCGAAAAGCTGGCCGCGCTGGGCGATATCTATGTGAACGATGCCTTTGGTACGGCCCACAGGGCGCATGCTTCCACAGCTGTGATAGCACAATTCTTTCCTGAAGCCAAGTGTTTCGGTTACCTGATGGCTGCGGAATTAAACAACGCTGAAAAGGTTTTGAATAACGCCGAGAGGCCATTTACCGCCATCATGGGTGGCGCTAAGGTGTCTGACAAGATCGAACTGATAGAACAATTGATGGGTAAGGTGGATAACCTGATCATCGGCGGCGGTATGGCTTACACTTTTGCCAAAGCACTGGGCGGCAAAATTGGCAAGTCGCTGGTGGAAGAGGACAAACTGGACCTTGCGAACGAAATATTGAAGAAGGCAAAGGACAGGGGTATCAATTTATTATTGCCGACCGATTCCATTATTGCAGATAATTTTTCCAATGACGCCAATACCGATACTGCACAAAACGATAACATAAAAGATGGCTGGATGGGATTGGATATCGGCCCTGATTCAATAAAAGTATTCAGCAAAATAGTTGAAGAATCAAAAACCATTTTATGGAACGGCCCAATGGGTGTTTTCGAAATGGAAAAATTTGAAAAAGGTACCAAAGCCATTGCCGATGCGGTAGTAAAAGCCACAGAAGGGGGGGCTTTCTCGCTGATAGGCGGGGGCGATTCGGCCGCAGCGGTGGCCAAATTCAACCTGACCAATGATGTGAGCTACGTCTCGACAGGTGGTGGTGCTTTACTGGAATACATGGAAGGCAAGGAATTGCCGGGTGTGAAAGCGATAAATGAATAAAAATAAACACGATATATGGCAAGACAAGGCAAGTTGATTTACTTGCCTTTTTTCATTTATTCACGTAACTTTATAAAAAGTTGAATTATGCCCGAAGTGATCATTAAATATAAGAAACCCGAGACCTTGAAAATCCTTAAAGGGTTGGCTAAGTATTTCGATTTTAAGGTTTCTTCACCAAAAGATAAGCAGAAAAAATCACTCGACGATATAATAATACCGGGAGATAAAACACTTGACATTTCGTCTTTAAATCAAGTTTTTACAGGAAAAAACCTGGATGCGAAGGAATTAAGAAAAGAAATGTGGAAAAGGTAATCTGCGATACCGATGTGTTGATCGATTATTTTGATAGCACAAAACCAAGACACCAATCAACTAAACAAATATTAGAATCCGAAATAGGCATCGACAATATTGTGCTATCAGCAATCACTAAAATGGAATTGATTGCAGGTGCAGCTAATAAAGCCGAATTAAAGTTATTGAATAGGAAAGTCTATCGATTTGATATTTTGTTAATCAATTCTGAAATTACATCTATTGCCTTAAAGCTGGTAGAGGATTATAGATTAAGCCATAAAATCGATATTCCGGACGCCATCATTGCAGCAAGTGCCTTATATGCTAATCTTAAACTATTTACTTATAATCTGAAAGACTACAGGTTTATAGATAATTTGGCTTTGTTCAGCATCGCAGCTTAAAAAAGTAACAACTTTGTGACGCCCCGATTTATTGGGGCGTTTTTGTTTTATTGCCTACTTTTATCTTTCAATTCTCAAAATTAACTAATGAAACGAATACTGCTTTTCGCTTTCAGCTTTACGCTTTTAGCTTTCTGCTCCAACGCCCAGCCCAATAATTCTGATGCAGAATATGTAAAGGCAAACTATACCAAATACGAGTATCAAATACCCATGCGCGATGGCAAAAAGCTGTTCACCTCGGTTTACGTGCCCAAGGACCAGTCGAAGAAATATCCCATCATGATGGACCGCACGCCTTACAGCGTAGCACCGTACGGAGCCGACAGGTACAAAGGCTCATTGGGCCCGTCGTCGCTGTTTCTGCACGATGGTTTTATTTTTGTTTACCAGGATGTACGCGGCCGTTGGATGAGTGAAGGCACGTTTGAGGAAATGACGCCCGAAAAAGAAGTGCACAAAACCAAAAATGATGTGGACGAGGGTACCGATACCTATGACACCATCGACTGGCTGATCAAAAATATAAAGAATAACAATGGCAAGGTAGGCGTGTGGGGAATATCCTATCCCGGATTTTTCACTACGGCCTCATTATTGAGCCGTCACCCGGCCTTAGCTGCAGCGTCTCCCCAGGCGCCCATGGCCGACCTGTACCGGGACGATGCTTTTCATAACGGTGCTTTTATGCTGGCTGCTAATTTTGGTTTTTATCCTTTTTTTACAAACCGGCAGGATGACAAGCCTACCCAGCGCCAGGGCGGACGTTTGAATTACGGCACCGCCGATGGTTACGAGTTTTATATGAACATGGGTGCGGTAAAGAACTCGAACGATAAGTATTACAAGGATACCATCCGCCTTTGGAACGAAATGCTCGATCACCCTGATTACGACCAGCATTGGAAGGACCGCAATGTGCTGTATCACCTGCACGATATTAAGACCCCTACGCTTGTCACCGGCGGCTGGTATGATGCCGAGGACCTGTATGGAGCGATAAATACCTATAAAACCCTGAAAAAAGAGAACCCGAATACCCCCATCTATTTTACCATGGGCCCCTGGGTGCACGGCGGCTGGTCGCGGGGCGACGGCGACCATTTAGGCGATGTTGATTTTGGCGGCCCCACGGGGCCATTCTATCGCGACAAAATAGAGTTCGCGTTTTTTAGCCATTACCTTAAGGGCACGGAGTTGGACCTGAAACCGGTATCGGCTTTTGAGACCGGCGTAAACCAGTGGAAAACCTATAACACCTGGCCGCCTAAGGAAGCAGAAGACAAAAACCTGTACCTTTTGCCGGGTGGTAAGCTTTCTTTCGATGCGCCGGCGGGAGATAAAGATACTTTTGACGAATATACATCCGATCCTGATAAACCTGTGCCCTTTATAGATGGTATCGACCTGGGTATGAAGCGCGAATACATGGTTGGCGACCAGCGCTTTGCCGCCCGCCGGCCCGACGTGCTGACCTACCAGACCGATGTGCTGGACCATGATATAACGCTTGCCGGTAACATTTGGGCCAACCTGAAGGTGGCCATTACCGGTACAGATGCCGACTGGGTGGTAAAAGTGATAGATGTTTACCCGGATTCGGCCAAAAACAACAAGTTTACGGCTAAGGGCACCTATATGTCCAATTACGAGCAGATGGTACGCAGCGAGGCCATGCGCGGTAAGTTTCGCAACGATTTCGGCAAGCCCGAGGCCTTTGTGCCAGGCCAGGTTACGCCGGTGAACTTTGAGCTGCAGGATGTATTGCACACCTTTAAAAAAGGGCACCGTATTATGGTGCAGGTGCAAAGCACCTGGTTCCCGCTCATCGACCGCAATACGCAGCAGTTCCAGGATATTATGAAGGCAAAGGATACCGACTTTAAAAAGGAAACGCACAAGGTTTACACCTCCAAAGAGCATCCGAGCTATTTGAAGGTTAGGGTGATGGAATAACTGTCGATAAAATGATGCATTGTATAGCGATGGGTTTCAAACCCATCGCTATATTTGTTATAATAGTAAAACCACCGCCTAAGGCGGTAGGTAAGGTGTGAAGGCTAGGCCAGAAACCGCTATCTTAATATTTGTGACGAAATACAGGAAATTATCTCATAGCTTTTACTATTGTGTTTACCATGTTGTGTGGACGCCGAAATATCGCTTCAGGGTATTAACAGATGTGGTGGCCGATACATTGGAGAATAAGATTCGAGCAATATGCGGATGGAAAGAAGTGGAGATATTGGAGATGAATATTCAAGCCGATCATGTTCACATGGTTTGTAGCATCCCGCCAAAGATGAGTGTGAGTGATTTCATGGGGATATTAAAAGGTAAAACAGCACTAATGATGTTCAGTAATTATCCGAGTTTGCGCAAGAAACCATATTGGGGTAATCATTTTTGGAGTAGAGGTTATTTTGTAAGTACGTTAGGTGTAGATGAAGAACGGATAAAGAACTATGTAAAATATCAGGAAACAGAAGAGCGGAAAGAAGACGGAACAACTGACCTGAAATTGTTTTGACGACCATCCCCTTTCAGGGGTTAGGATAAAGCCCCCACCTTAGGTGGGGGTTGTTTACTTATGATCGTGGATAGATTCGAAAAGATAATAGACGTAATTAAGCAACAAGCCGAAGCGTTTTTGCTGGATGCCGGGGAGTTCTATCCATTTGGCACAAGCATACGGCAGGATAATAAAATGACACCCATTGGAGCCTACATCGAGGCAAATGAAAACCGCCCGGAATCGCAGCCACTGATAGATTTGCTACATAGGAGTATAACGAAGGAGATTGAAATAGGTAATTATACCGTCGGCGCATTAGCTTATGAGATACTAATGAATAAAAATGACAAAAAATTTGATGCGATGGCTGTACGTATTTATGAGAGTGATAAATTCGTAGAAAGGTATTTCAAATATGATATCCAGGAAGATCACGTCAAATTTTTGGAAGTTGAGTCTTAGCGATTCGGCTCTCACTACCCTTTTTATACTAACATCCATTCCCGCTTTCTCCCAATCCCGCCAACCCTACATTTTCGAACATGAGAAAGACATCGCCAAAAACGAACCCGGCCCGCATAACGGCGGGGGCAAAACCGTGGGGTATAGCTTTTTCGCCAAAGCCGATAGCTTGAAAAATACCTTTCGCAAACGGGTATTGCATCCGGGCGCGGCAGTGGGTTACCATTTGCAGGAAGTAGACGAGGTGTATTACATCGTGAGCGGTACGGGCGAAATGCAGATGAACGGCAAGACCTTTCCTGTAAAAGCCGGGGATGCTATCCTTACCCGTCCAGGAAGTTCACATGGCTTAAAACAAACCGGCAAAGCCGACCTGGTTATTATTATAACTTATTAAGGTATGCAGGAGCTTGATCTTTTCTATCTCCAACTGGAAGAGCCGAATAAAAGTTCCCTGTCAACCCTGCGGCAACATATACTGGCATTTGACAGCCACGTAACCGAAGCCTGGAAATTCAACATGCCATTCTTCTTTTATAAAGGGAACCGTTTCTGCTATTTTAAGGTCGGCCGGAAACTGGGTACGCCTTACCTTGGATTTAACGATGGTAAATGGATAGATCACCCCGAATTGGTTTTTGAGGAACGGTCCCGAATTAAGATTTTTATGGTCGACCCAAACCGCGAACTGCCGGTTGAAACTATCAATTCCATTTTGAAAGCAGCTATTGCCATTTACGACTGATGCGGGAAATTGATTATTACTTTTTGCAAAAGGATGAGCCTGTAAAAAGCTGCCTGCTGTTTCTGCGCGACCATATTCTTGACTATGATGAAGGCATCACAGAGGCCTGGAAATACCGGATGCCGTTTTATTGCTATAAAGGAAAGATGTTTTGCTACCTGTGGACACATAAAAAAAATGGCCTGCCTTATATAGGTATTGTTGAAGGACGAAAGATCGATCACCCTTTGCTGATACAGGAAGAAAGGGCGCGGATGAAGATCATGCTGATCGACCCAACCCGCGACTTGCCATTGGAAACTATTGGTAATATATTGAAAACGGCTATTGAACTTTATGAATAAAATATCTGGAAGTTACTCCTTTATAAAGACATCTTCATTAATTATCGTTTGATTGTTATAGTAAGCCGTGTCAGTCAATGTTAGCTTTAGTTTGTTGCCATTAGTACTAAATTCCCCATGTACAGGTTTTATAACATCAGCATACTTAATGTAAATAACATTGTCGTTGCGTACATATGTGACATTGATTGTATCAGTCCCGGGTTGGTTAAATGAGACATTATGTGCATCATTGATCCAGCAGGTTTCAGCATCATTCCAGGTGAGCATTGCTTTTCCATTTTGCTCAATGATAAGATGGTCATTGAGCACACAAGGATAATCCGAAGCCAAAAATGTAAAGGTGTTGGTTCTTCCCGAGAAATAAACCCACGACCCATTAATATTATATTCAGGGGCTTGGTTTTTATTTTTTTTACAACTAGCCAAGATAGACAACGAAAACAAAAGCAGTGATAAGGTTTTTTTCATGGAATTAAAATTAAAGAATTAACAAG
Organism: Mucilaginibacter ginsenosidivorans; assembly: GCF_007971025.1. Taxonomy (NCBI): domain Bacteria; kingdom Pseudomonadati; phylum Bacteroidota; class Sphingobacteriia; order Sphingobacteriales; family Sphingobacteriaceae; genus Mucilaginibacter; species Mucilaginibacter ginsenosidivorans. The sequence continues at coordinate 2,400,743 of NZ_CP042436.1, forward strand.
AGAATGTCAAACAGTTTTATAGCTGTATAAATAAATTTCAACCTGTAGCACAACCCAATATTATCGCGTAATGTATTATAAACCTATGTGTTATGAGCCATAAATTCGCAATACTGATCCTGGTATCCATAGTGCTTGCATCGTGCAAACCGTTGGGAGATCAAATGGAAAGGCCTGCCTGTGCTACGCAGGCCTGTACCAAGGAATTCCGGACGGTTTCGATGAAGTTTCTTGACAAGGACGGCAACCAGGTAACAGTGGATAATTATAAAGCTACCAATATGCGCACCGGCGTTTTACTACACGATAACAGCATTCTGGTTCCCGGCGTATATCCGCCTTATTATAATGTTGCGGATGATAGCGATCTGGATAAATTATCCGATAATGGCGACGACGTTGAAGTATCGGGTACTTATTCGCTAACAGGGGAAACAAAAACGGCTGTTGTGAAGGTTTCGGGCGGCTGCAACTGCCACGTGGGCAGGGTGTCCGGCCCCGACTCGCTAAAATTCAATTAAGTTTTGTTATTCAAGTACCACCGTTTTGTTTTTACAGATAAAAACACGGTCGTCAAAAACCATCCTTAGCGCCTTCGCCAACACAGCGGTCTCTATTTCTTTACCTGCTTTCACCATATCCGATGCGGTGAACGAATGATCGGCGGATATGATCTGTTGCGCAATAATAGGACCCTCGTCCAGTTCGTCGGTTACAAAGTGGGCCGTAGCGCCTATCAGCTTTACGCCGCGCTCGTAAGCCTGCCGGTACGGGTTGGCGCCGGCAAATGCCGGTAAAAATGAGTGATGTATATTGATGACCTGGTTAGGGAAACGGCTTACAAAACCGGGCGATAAAACGCGCATGAACTTTGCCAGCACGATATAGTCATGCTCGTATCGCGAGATAATGCCGAGTATACTACTTTCTGCCTCTTCTTTAAAATTTTCGAAAGGCACGTGATAAAATGGGATATCAAAGCGGCGGCAAATATCCGCCAGGTTGGTGTAGTTGCCGATAACACACTGCACCGATGCGCCCAGGGTCTTGAAATGGTTCCGCACCAATATATCTGCCAGGCAGTGGTACTCCTTCGTTACCATCACAATGGCTTTCTTTTCGGGACTGGGGTTCACCCGGACTATGGCCCCCTTGGGCAGCAATTGCTGTAGTTTTTGTTCCAGCGAAACATCATCAGGCTGGTCAGTTACTTCAAGCCGCATAAAGAACATGTTTTCGCCCTTGTCCACATGCTCGTGCATGGATACGATGTTCAGATTCTCGTTCGCCAGCAACCCCGATATCTTCGCAACCAGGCCCACCTGGTCGGTGCATTGTATTACGATGATCATGGGGTCAAATAAAGCAAAATTATTGTAATTGCTTGCTATAGCGATCAATAGGTTACCCCGGTTGCGCTCCAGAACATTAAGTAACCGCCTTTTGATTTCCTTACAACGATACCCTTCAATTTTCTATGCGGATCAATACTCAATTTAAGCAGGTGAATATTGTGATGGTCTTTTTCGGCCATAACGCCGTTTTTACCCCATTTGGCAAGGTCGGTCGCCACGTAACCCACGTCGGGGTCCTTGAGCGAAATGTTATCGTAATAATCGGGTAATAAATGTTTCTTTGTTTCTGTTCCGTCGGTGTATACCAGGTCAAACTCAAGTGCCGACGGCCCCTCCGAGCTCGTCAGGCCAAGATAAATTGCGGCGTAGTGCTTCCGCGGGATATCGATCGAAAACCCGCCTTCGCCCGATACAAACCTGGCCTGGTTATGTACACTGTCGGCATTATTATAATGAAGCTGTATTGCCGGGTGCCACCGGCTTGAAGCAAAAACCGGGTTGTCGGGCAGGGCGTGTGTGGTGTCGTCCTTATTAAATAGGGCGGCCGCCCGCGTCAGGTATCCGTCCCCGTCGCCGTTACCATCTATTCCTTTGCTCCAGTTTATCAATTTGGCGCCTGTTAGCGTGGTAACCGGCCTGGCGTTCAATAGTTTTGAGATATCGATCTGGATTACACGCCGCTTTTGCTGTGCAAAACAACTGCAGGCAGCACAGGTAAGAACGATGACCGATCTAAACCGCATTAATTGGTCCCGGTTGCGGTTTTCACCGTTTCATTTTTACGGAATCGCGCCTTAATGGCCGCAAGTTCATCGTCGCTTAATTTTGATGTCGATCGTAACATCTGCGCAAAATAGTTCACTTCTTTTTCCAGCGCCGGGCAGCCCATGTTATTGTCTGCGTTCGGGTCGGCCAGTTTGCCGTTCTCGCGTATGTTGCTGTCTGTTATGGCGTTCCCCTTAGCGTCAAGGATGATGAAAAATGGCAGGCTCGAGTTTTTATCATCAAAATTTTTCAGTAATTCATCCGATCCGGGATTCTCCAGCGCTTTCTTGCCGGCGTTTTCCAGCACGTCCAGGTAGGCTATCACATAATTGTCGTCAAATAGCTTGCTGCAGGCCGGGTCGTTTATCGAAGCTTCCATTTTGCGGCACCAACTGCACCACGATGCATGGAATATCAGTAACACTTTTTTGTTCTCTTTTGCTGCTTTGGCATAGGCCTCTTTCATTATCGTTTCGGCAGGCTGCGGTGTGCTTTGTGCAAATGACTGATAGCTGAGTATAAGGGTTAGGGCGATGGTAAGGTATGTTTTCATTTAATAAATAAAAGTACGATAAAGCTATTCTTATTATAGGGTATTTGCAAACAGCCGGTTATGAATTCTGAAAAATGTGTTGTGTTAATAAGGTCACACTCAATCCAAAGTGGGAGCAAACTGAAGTAATTTATTGTTGAAAACTTTTTGGTGGGAAAAAATGGGAATTTGTGGGAAAAATTGAAAAAAGTAGTTTACTTTTACTCAGCGATAATACCGCCGAGTAGCGTATGGCCCATTTTTTAGGCGAATTTGAATGTAAACTGGATGTCAAAGGAAGGATGATGATCCCCTCGGGCCTCAAAAAACAGCTTCCTGAAGCTGAAAAAGAGGGCCTTGTGATCAATCGTGGCTTTGAAAAACACCTGGTCATTTACACGCGCAAGGAATGGGAAAAGATCGTCGAGGATTTGAGCAAGCTCAACTCGTACGAGAAGAAAACACGCGAATTCATCCGCTATTTTACCCGCGGCGCGTCGGAATTATCGCTTGATGCTGCCGGAAGGGTGCTTTTGCCAAAAAACCTGCAGGAATATGCGGGCATTACGACAGAGGTGGTTTTGGCATGTCAATTCAATAAAATTGAGGTTTGGGCCCAGGAGGCTTACGATACGCAACTGGATAACGAGCCCGAGAATTTTGCAAGGCTGGCCGAGGAAGTGATGGGCGGCGGAAGGAGGGGTGCCGATGAGTAGTTACCATACCCCGGTGATGTTGAAGGAATGTATAGAGGGGTTGAATATCCGGCCTGATGGTACCTATGTCGATGTGACTTTTGGCGGCGGCGGCCATTCCAGGGCAATTATGAAAAAGCTTGGTAAGAACGGCCGTTTGCTGGCCTTTGACCAGGATGCTGATTCGCAGAAAAACCTGGTAGACGACGATCGTTTTGAATTTATCGATCAGAATTTCCGCTATCTCAAAAACTTTTGCCGCCTGCATAATGCTATCCCGGTGAATGGCATACTGGCCGATCTTGGGGTTTCATCCTACCAGTTTGACCAGGCCGAACGCGGCTTTTCCATCCGTTTTGACGCTGAGCTGGATATGCGCATGAATCAAACAGGCTCGCTTACAGCAAAGGAGGTGGTTAATACTTATACCGAGGCTGACCTGCACCGCATATTCGGGATCTACGGCGAGATACAAAATGCAAAATCGCTTGCAAAAACTATCGTTACCGCCCGGCTTAATGCGCCGATCAATACGGTGGCCGATCTGAAAAATGCGATAGCCGGACTGATACCTCGCGGCAAGGAAAATAAATACCTGGCACAGGTTTTCCAGGCTTTGCGCATCGAGGTGAACCAGGAGCTGGAAGTGCTGAAGGATTTTTTGATTCAGTCGGCCGAGGTGCTGGTATCCGGCGGGCGCCTGGTGGTAATGTCATACCACTCGCTGGAGGACAGGCTGGTAAAGAATTTTATCGCCAAGGGGAAATTCAGCGGCGAAGTGGAGAAGGATTTTTATGGTAACGATCAGAAACCATTCGATGCGGTGAGCCGGGGAGCTATAACGGCATCGGATGAAGAGATAGAAAATAATAACCGCGCGCGCAGCGCAAAACTAAGAATAGCTGTAAAAAAATGACCAATCGTTTACGTACAGAAATTCAGGAAGAAGAAGTTGAAAAAGAACTGGTAGTCGAGGAAAAAAAACAGCCTGCAAAGGAAATTTCCGAGAGTGCCCTCTGGCAGCTTTTTAAAAAGAACGTCAATGCCGAAAAAGCAACGGACGCGCTGCCGTTTTTGCTTTTTTTGACGCTGTTGGGCATGATCTATATCGGTAACATGCACATGGCCGAAAAAAGCATCCGCGATATTGAAAAGATACAAAAAGAGGTAAAGGAGCTTAGCTGGGATTATAAAACAAGTAAAGCCGACCTGGCATTCAAAAGTACTTTATCCGAGGTGGCCAAACGTGCCGATACCCTGGGCATAAGGGAATCTGTTGTGCCACCGCAAAAACTGAAAGCAGAGGAGGTGAACGATGAGCATTAGGACCAACATATTAATGCGGGTTTACCTGGCGTTCGGGCTGATATTGCTGTTTGCCGGTGCGGTTGTGGTGCAGCTTTGCCGTGTTCAATTTGTGCAGGGCTCGAAATGGAAGGCCATGTCGAAAGCTATGTCGACCGAGTACATGAACGTTGAAGCTGCCCGCGGTAACATTTTTGCCAACGATGGCAGTTTGCTGGCAACATCGGTACCCGAATACGAATTGCACATGGATATGCTGGCCGGGGGTATTGAAAAAGACGATATTTTTAACGAAAAAGTAGATTCGCTGGCTGCCGCCCTTTCGCACTTTTTCGGGGATAAGTCGACCCGCGAATATCTGCACATGCTGCGCGAGGCCCGCAAAGACGGGGACCGTTACCAATTGATCAGGCGCCGGGTTACCTACCAGGAGCTGAAGGCTGTGCGCAAGTTCCCGATCTTCAATATGGGCAAATACAAAGGGGGCCTGATTGCGGTGGAACAAAACAAGCGCATCCTGCCATTCCGCGATTTGGCCGCCCGTACCATCGGCTATAAGAACTATAATTCTGTGGATGCTAACGGGAACTCCAGGCCGGTTGCTGTTGGCCTGGAAGGTGCCTATGCCGATTATATTAACGGTGAAAATGGCAAGCGGCTTATGCAGCGCATTGCCGGTGGCTCGTGGATGCCGGTGAATAACGGTGAAGAAGAGATAGCTCCAAAGCAGGGCGCGGATATTATTTCGACCATCGACGTGAATCTGCAGGATGTAGCACAGGCTGCGCTGAAAAAAGAAATGATGATAAGCCAGGCCGATTATGGCTGCGTGGCTTTAATGGAAGTGTCGACAGGTGAGATAAGAGCCATCGCCAATTTTACAAGAACAAAAGATGGCGATTATGCTGAAAGATTGAACTACGCTTTGGGCTACGCCACAGAGCCGGGTTCCACCTTCAAGCTGGCTACATACATGACCTTGTTTGAGCAACACAAGATCGATACAAGCTCAACTATTGATTGCGAGGGTGGCAGAAGTCATGTGCTGCCCGGTAATAGCAGGTATACGGTGACCGACGTAGAAGATAACCATGTCATAAGCGCGCGCCGTGCGTTTGAAGAGTCGTCGAACGTGGCAGCAGCTAAGTTTGTTTATAACGCTTTTCACGACGATCCGAGTGATTTTACCGATGCGCTGTATAGCTATCACCTGAATGATAAACTTGACCTGGATATACCGGGCGAAGGATCGCCGCTGATAAAAACACCAAAATCAAAAAGCTGGAGCAAGCTGACCTTGCCGCAAATGGCCTATGGTTATGAGGAAAGGTTAACACCTCTGCAAATGCTTACTTTCTACAATGCCGTTGCTAACGATGGCAAAATGATAGCGCCGATTTTTGTGAAAGAGATACGCCGCCTGAACAATACCGTAGAGCGCTTCAATGCAAGGGTGATCAACCCTAAAATTTGCTCGGACCGCACTTTGAAGATCATGCGGAGCTTATTGGAAGGCGTGGTGCAGGAAGGTACCGGGAAGAATGTCATCAAAAATGACCTCTACACCGTGGCCGGTAAAACTGGTACGGCACAAATAGCCAACGGAAGCGGCGGTTATGGTACGGTTAAAAAACACCAGGCATCATTTTGCGGCTACTTCCCTGCCGATCACCCCAAATACTCCATGATCGTAGTGGTTAGCAATCCGCAGGGCGAATACCTGGCGGCCAAAATAGCCGGACCGGTTTTCAGGGCCATAGCCGACAGGGTTTACTCCAGCGATCTTGAAATGAACCAAAGCGTTCCGTTACGCTACGTTGGAAACACTGGCTTGCCACAGACAAAGCGCGGTAACCATAAGGCTGTGCAGGAAGTGTTCAGCAAGTTGAACATAAAACCCTTGTATGCTTCCACTACGGCCGCTGTGGATACAACCAGCGGACTGGCATTCGAAGATGTTAAATATCAAAAAGGCACCGTGCCCGATGTTACGGGAATGGGCCTGAGCGATGCCCTGTATATTTTGGGGAATGCCGGCTATAAAGTGGTGGCGCGAGGCAGCGGAACAGTGATAAAACAATCAGTAACAGGTGGCAGTACCATACCTAAGGGTGCTAAATTAACTATAGAACTGCAATGAAGTATTTGAGCGACATATTAGATGGATTGGCCTTTACCGAGCTTCAGGGCAGTGCGGACATGGAGATCAGCGCGATCGTTTTTGATTCGCGTAAAGTGGAACCGAATTGCCTGTTTGTTGCCGTAAAGGGCACGCAGGTGGACGGGCACGATTATATAGAGCAGGCAATAAGCATGGGCGCCGTTGCGGTGATATGCGAGGAGTTGCCCGCACACGTAACCGGCGAGGTCGATTTTTTTATGGTCGCCGACTCGTCAATTGCGCTGGGCATAGTTGCCGCTAACTTCTACGATAATCCTTCATCAAAACTAAAGCTGGTTGGTGTAACCGGTACAAACGGCAAAACCACTATCGCAACCCTGCTTTATAAATTGTTTTACGACCTGGGTTACAAGTGCGGCCTGCTATCGACGGTTGAGAACCAGATAAACGGCCAGGTGGTAACGGCTACACATACTACGCCCGACCCGGTGGTATTGAATATGCTGCTGGCCGAGATGGTGGAAAAAGGCTGCGATTATTGTTTTATGGAGGTAAGCTCGCATGCCGTTGTGCAGCACCGTATCGAAGGGTTAAAATTTACCGGGGCGATATTCTCCAACCTGACACACGATCATCTCGACTATCATAAAACCTTTGACAGCTATCGCGATGCCAAAAAAGCATTCTTCGATTACTTACCGAAAAATGCATTCGCATTGACCAATGCCGATGATAAGAACGGAATGGTAATGCTGCAAAATACTATAGCCCATAAAAAGAGCTACGGTATGAAAAACATGGCCGACTATCGCGCCAAAATAATTGAGAACCAGTTCAGCGGCTTGTTTTTGAATATAGATGGCGAGGAAGTTTGGTTTAAGCTGGTCGGCACGTTCAATGCCTATAATTTACTGGCCGTTTATTCGGCAGCAATGCTGCTGGAGCAGGATAAGGCCAAAGTATTGGTGAGCCTGAGCAAACTGACTGGCGCCCGTGGCCGCTTCGACTATGTGATAGCTGCTAATGGCACCATCGGTATCGTCGACTATGCGCATTCTCCGGATGCTGTACAAAATATATTAAGCACTGTGCACGACGTGCGCAAAGGCAAAGAGAAAGTGATCACGGTTTTGGGCTGCGGCGGCGACAGGGATAAAACCAAACGCCCGATAATGGCCCGTGTAGCCTGCGAGTGGAGCGACAAGGTGATATTCACCTCGGATAACCCGCGTTCCGAGGACCCGGCACAGATCATTAAAGACATGGAAGAAGGCGTCGACCCGGCATTCAAGAGGCATACGATGAGTATTGTGGACAGGCGCGAAGCTATAAAGGTTGCGGTTAACCTTGCCCAACCGGGGGATATAGTTGTAATAGCCGGCAAAGGGCATGAAAAATACCAGGAAATAAAGGGTGTGAGAACCCATTTTGATGATAAAGAGGAGCTGATGGCCATTTTCGATCAGATGAAATAATGTGCAGATGCGCAGATTTCAAATGTGCAAATGAACTGATAACGATCATAAAAATGTTAGGGACGATAATTTCATCAGCGAAGTAAAAATGAGAGCCAAAATCTGCACATCTGCACATCTGCACATCTGCACATAAAAGTAGGATCTCGAATTAAAATAAGGATATGTTATATTACCTGTTTTCTTATTTGGAGAAGAACTTTAGCATACCGGGGGCCGGGGTATTTCAATACATCACCTTCCGGATGGCTATGGCGGTTATTACTTCGCTCATCGTTACTACGGTGTACGGTCGCAGGCTGATCGATTATCTGCGCTACAAACAGGTGGGCGAAACTGTGCGTAACCTGGGTTTGGAAGGCCAGATGCAAAAAGCAGGTACGCCAACCATGGGTGGCATCATTATCATTTTAGGAATAGTTATTCCTACCCTGCTATTCGCCAAGCTCGAAAACATCTACGTGATCATGATGCTGATCACCACGCTGTGGCTGGGCGCAATTGGTTTCCTGGATGACTACATCAAAGTATTCAAAAAGAACAAAGAGGGCCTCGCCGGCAGGTTCAAGATCATCGGGCAGGTTGGTTTGGCGCTTATTATCGGTTTTACCATGTACAGCGCGCCGGGCATTATCATCCGCCAGGAAGTAAAACCGCCGATAAAGTATAATGTACCCGTCGAGTTCCACATGAAAGGCAACAAGCCGGTGTACACACAGGATATACGCTCGACCAAAACGACGATGCCTTTTTACAAGAACAACGAGTTCGACTACAGCAAGGTGCTGACCGTTTTTGGCAAAGGCTTTGAAAAATACGGGCTCATCGTATTCATGTTCTTTACCATCGTCATCATCACCTTCATCTCCAATGGCGCCAACATTACCGATGGCATAGATGGCCTGGCGACAGGCACCTCAGCTATTATTGGTATTACGCTGGCGGTGCTCGCATACGTATCGGGTAACACGGTAATTGCCGACTACCTGAATATCATGTACATCCCCAACTCGGGCGAGATGGTGGTTTTTGCAGGTGCATTTGTAGGGGCGTGTGTTGGCTTTTTGTGGTACAATTCGTACCCCGCGCAGGTATTTATGGGCGATACCGGGAGTTTGGCTATAGGCGGTATCATCGCCGTGTTTGCCATCATGATACGTAAGGAACTGTTACTGCCCTTGCTCTGCGGCATTTTCGTTATCGAGAATTTATCGGTCATCATGCAGGTATCGTGGTTCAAATACACCAAAAAGAGATCGGGCGAGGGCCGCAGGATATTCCTGATGGCGCCGCTGCATCACCATTACCAGAAGAAAGGTTTCCACGAAGCAAAGATCGTAACCCGCTTCTGGATCATCGGTATCATGCTGGCGATAGTGACGATAATAACGCTGAAGTTGAGGTAGAGGAAAGAATCAGGAATCAAGAGACAAGAATCAAGACAATAACAATCGGTGCAATCAAAAAACTAAAATCGGTGGAATCTAAAACACAAAACAGACTTGTAGTACTCGGCGCCGGCGAAAGCGGTGCGGGGGCTGCATACCTTGCTCAACAGCAGGGCTATGATGTTTTTGTTTCGGATTTTGGGGCGATAGCCGATCAATACAAAAAGCAGTTACAGGATTGGAACATCCGCTTCGAAGAAAATAAGCATACGGAAGCGGAAATACTGAATGCGACCGAAGTGGTTAAAAGCCCGGGCATTCCCGAAAAAGCGCCTATCATCAAAAAATTAAAAGAAACAGGCGTGCCGGTTATTTCGGAGATCGAATTTGCCGGTCGCTATACCAATGCAAATATTATAGGTATCACAGGCTCCAATGGCAAAACCACCACCACCAGCCTTACCTATTTCATTTTAAAAAATGCGGGCTTGAATGTGGGTTTAGCCGGAAACATCGGCAAAAGCTTTGCTTACCAGGTGGCTACAGAAAAGTTCGACCATTATGTATTGGAACTGAGCAGTTTTATGCTGGATGATATGTTCCAATTCAGGGTAAACATAGCGGTGCTGCTGAACATCACCCCCGATCACCTCGATCGTTACGATTATAAGCTGGAGAATTACGCGGCATCCAAATTCCGAATTACGCAAAATCAAACCGGCAGCGACTACTTCATTTATTGCGAAGACGACCCGGAGACGCTAAAAGTAATGGAAGGCAAGAAAATAGAGGCACAACAACTTCCATTTTCAATTAAAAAAAAACTTTCACCGGGAGCATATCTCGACCAGGACCAATTAATTATACACATACTAAAAGAACATTTTCAAATGTCGATCAATGAGCTGGCCCTGCAGGGCAAACACAACATTTACAACTCGATGGCTTCGGGCATCGTAGCTAAAGTGCTTGAATTAAGGAACGAAACCATACGGGAGAGTATGGGCGGTTTCAAAAATATCGAGCACAGGCTGGAGTTTGTCGCCAAAATATCCGGCATCAGCTTCATCAACGATTCGAAAGCGACCAACGTCAACTCGACCTGGTATGCTTTGGAAAGCATGAGCACCGAAGTGGTGCTTATACTCGGCGGTGTTGATAAAGGCAACGACTATAGTATGCTTAAGGACCTGGTAAAGCATAAAGTAAAAGCCATTGTGTGTTTGGGTAAAGACAATCGCCGCATACACGACGCATTTGAAGATGATGTGGAAGTAATAGTAAACACGTTTTCGGCACAGGAAGCCGTGCAGGTGGCGTATCACCTGGCAAAAAAAGGCGATACGGTATTGTTATCACCGGCTTGCGCCAGTTTCGACCTGTTCAAAAATTACGAAGACAGGGGCCGGCAGTTTAAACAGGCAGTGAAGGAGCTGTAATGAAGCGTTAAACGTTTGACGTTGTACGTTATACGTAGAAAAAATGCCAAAACGTAATACGTAGAACGTATGACGTAAAACCAAAAGAGAATCGGTGTAATCAAAAATAAATCGGTGTAATCGTGAATAGGATATTAGACAATACAAAAGGAGATCGCTGGATATGGCTTATAGTCATCATGCTTTCGGCTATATCGCTGTTGGCGGTTTACAGTTCCACCGGTACGCTTGCGTTTAAGAGAGGTGTGGGAGTTGAGTCCATCCTGATGAAACACCTGGCGATGGTGGTTGGCGGCATTGCCCTGATGTATTTTTCTCATAAAGTTGATTATCGCTATTACGCAGGTATCTCCAAGTTGCTGATGATCATTACCATTCCTTTGTTGTTATATACGCTGGTTTTTGGGGCCCACATTAACAATGCCAGCCGGTGGATACCCATACCGGGAACAGGCTTGAGTTTCCAGACGTCCGATTTGGCCAAGTTGGCGCTCATCACCTACCTGGCTCGTACGCTGTCGCGGAAGCAGGAAAATATCAAGAATGTTAAAGAGTCCTTCGCCCCGATAATGGGAGCGGTTTGCGTGGTATTCGCTTTGATAGCCTGGGCCAATATGTCCACCGGGTTAATGTTATTTGGTGTAAGCATTTTGTTGCTTATCATGGGCCGCATCAGTATCAAGCAGATCGGCATCACCTGCCTGGCCGGCGCGGTATTGCTTGCTGGTATCATGTTTTTAGGTCCGCGCCGCCACATGTATGTAACCAGGATAAATACATTTATGCATCCCGAAAAGGTTGACCCGGATAAAGCTTTCCAGGCTAACCACGCCAAGATAGCGATAGCCAACGGCGGAATTTTAGGACGCGGGCCGGGTAACAGCGTCGAACGTAATTATTTGCCCGAATCTTATTCGGACGAGATCTACGCCATCATTGTAGAGGAATATGGTTTGATAGGTGGGATAACATTAGTGGGTATTTATTTGTTCCTGCTATACCGGTGTATCAAGATAGTGACCAGGGCGCCCAAAGCGTTCGGGGCTCTGCTGGCTGCCGGTTTAAGCTTCAGCCTGACGATACAGGCCTTCGCCAATATGGCGGTTGCGGTAGGGCTGGGGCCCGTTACCGGTGTGCCCTTGCCGCTGGTGAGTATGGGCGGTACATCGATATTATTTACGAGTGTGGCGTTCGGTATCATCCTGTCGGTAAGCAGGGATATCGAGGAGCCGAAGAAAGTAGTTGTAGGCGAAATAAGAGAAGTGGAAATGGCTGTATGATGTGCTGATGTGCAAATGAATAGGATAAAAAATAATGACTAATGACCGATGCCCAATGACAAAAAAGGGATCGGTGAAATCAAACTATAATCAGTGAAATCAGGACAAGGCAAAAGAATAATAATTAGCGGCGGTGGTACCGGCGGACATATATTCCCTGCGATAGCAATTGCTAATGCGCTGAAGAAACTTGATCCGTCGACCGAGATACTTTTTGTCGGCGCTTTGGGAAGGATGGAAATGGAACGTGTGCCTGCAGCGGGGTACAAAATTGTGGGATTGGATATAAGGGGCATACAGCGTAAGTCGTTATTAAAAAACCTGGCGCTCCCGTTCAAATTAATAGGCAGTGTAATGAAATCGATGCGGATCATAAAAGAGTTCAAACCCGACGCCGCTGTTGGCGTGGGCGGGTATGCCTCTGGTCCGTTGTTATATGCCGCCGGCTTGAAAAAGCTCCCCTACCTGGTGCAGGAGCAAAACTCGTATGCGGGGGTAACGAATAAGCGGCTCGGCAAAAAGGCTGCGAAAATATGTGTGGCATTTGACGGGATGGAGGAATTCTTCCCGGAAGATAAGATCGTAAAGACCGGCAACCCGGTGCGCAGGCAGTCGGTTGAAATTGAAGGGAAACGGGAAGAAGCATTTAAGGAATTCAAATTATCGCCTGATAAGAAAACGATATTGGTGATAGGCGGCAGCCTTGGCGCACGCACGCTGAACGATTGCATCATAACCGACCTCGACCGGCTCGTCGCTGCTGATATACAGCTGATATGGCAAACGGGCAAGCATTATTATAAGGATATTGAACGGATACTGGGCGCAAATTACCATCCTAATGTTTGTATGCTGGAGTTTTTGAACCGGATGGACCTGGCCTATGCCGCGGCAGATATCATTATCTCGAGGGCCGGTGCCGGCACTATAGCGGAACTGTGCATTGTAGGTAAACCGGTGATACTGGTTCCATCACCGAACGTGGCCGAGGATCATCAAACAAAAAATGCCAAAACACTGGTGCAGTTTAATGCAGCCGAATACGTGGCTGACAGGAAAGCAAGCAGGAGCCTGGTGAATAAGGCAATAGCACTTTTGAACGATGACAAACGGCGGAAAATATTAGGCGACAGCATAAAAAAACTGGCCCTGCCGGATGCGGATGAGGTAATAGCGAAAGAAGTTTTAAAAATGGCAGGAGGAAATAATTAAGCAAAAGAAAGATCGGTGCAATCGGACCAGAATCGGTGCAAATCATAAGAGAATGGAACTGCAAAACATAAAAAGAGTATACTTGATAGGCATAGGCGGCATAGGCATGAGCGGCCTTGCCCGCTACTTTGCCCATTTGGGATGCATTGTTTGTGGTTACGACAGGACATCCACCGATCTGACAAGGGAGCTGCATAACGAAGGTATTCGCATTATTTATGATGATCGCGAAGATTGGATACCGATGAGTTTCCAAACCCCCGACGCCTGCACGCTTGTGATCTACACTCCGGCCATACCGCGCTTTTCTGAAATATTCAATTATTTCCGCGACCGCGGGTTTACCTTATATAAGCGGTCACAGGTGTTGGGCATGATCAGCAAAAGCAAATTTACCATTGCGGTTGCCGGCACGCATGGTAAAACCACCACCTCATGCATGATAGCCCATATCCTGAAATATTCGGGCACCGATTGCTCGGCCTTCCTGGGGGGGATTTCGTCCAATTACAATACCAATGTACTTTTTGGCAAAAACGACATTGTAGTGGTTGAGGCTGACGAGTACGACCGTTCGTTCCTGACCCTGTACCCCGATATAGCTGTCATCACATCGATGGATGCCGACCATTTAGATATTTATGGCAACCATAGTCAGCTTACGGAGTCTTTCAGGCAATTTGCATCGCAGATAAAAGCAAACGGAACCTTGATATTTCACGAGGACCTGCCCCTGATGAGCGGTATCACTTACAGTGCGAACGGCCCGGCCGATGTGAAGGCACAATATATCCGTGTAGAAGACGGTGATTTTTACTTTGATTTTAAGAACAGCGATACCGTTATCAATAATATTAAATTGGGTATCGCCGGTGTGCACAATATAGAAAATGCGACGGCGGCTATCGAGGTGGCGCTTAAACTGAGCATCCACCCTGACCTGATAAAAGGCGCCCTGGAATCGTTCAAAGGCGTAAAGCGCCGCTTTGAGTATATTGTAAAGTCAAAGGAGCATATCTACATAGATGATTATGCCCACCACCCGGAGGAATTGCGTGCGGCTATTACTTCGGTAAAAAGGTTGTACCCGCACAAAAAACTAACAACAATTTTTCAACCCCATTTATTTACCCGTACCCGCGATTTTGCCGATGGCTTTGCCGAGGTGCTGGATATGAGCGACGAACTGCTGATGCTGGATATTTACCCGGCGCGGGAGCTTCCTATTGAAGGGGTTAGCGCGGATATGATACTGGACAGGATGAAAATGTTGAATAAACGCAAATGTGGAAAACAAGAAGTTGTTGAGCTTGTGCGAATTGAAAAACCTGAGTTACTTTTAACAGTGGGCGCAGGCGATATCGACCAGTTGGTTCAACCCTTAAAAAACATATTGGAAAATGTTTAAGAAACGCATCTGGCGGCATATTTTAATTGGGTCGGCCTGGGTTATTACCCTGGGCGGATTGGTTGTGCTGATGAGTTTCATCGAGTTTAAAAAGGCGGGAGTGGTTTGTAAGGATGTAAAGGTTTATATCCCCGGCAATCAATATTTCATCGACAGGGAAGAGGTAGATAATATCCTGAAGATACACCGTCATAAACTGGTAGGTCGAAAGATGGATGAGATCGATATCCACGATCTTGAAGAAAAGCTGAAGGCAAACCCCTTTATCGAGTCAGCAATGGTTTACGCGGATATGGATGGGGTGATAAGGGTTAAAATAAGTCAGCGCCAGCCGGTGGTAAGGGTAATGAACCAGTTCGACCAAAACTTTTATATCGATCAGAACGGGCTCAAAATACCCTTGTCGGATAATTTTACCGCGCGGGTAATAGCGGCCAATGGTTATATCGACGAGATATTCGGCAAAAAGGTAGATACACTGCATACCGATATTGCCAGGCAGATATTAAAGGCGGCAAACTTTATCAGCCGCGATTCGCTTTGGAGCGCGCAGGTGGCGCAGATATACGTGAACCAAAACCACGAGATCGAACTGATACCCCGGGTAGGCACCAACCGCATTATGCTCGGTAATGCCGACTCGCTGGAAAGCAAGTTCGCTAACCTGTATACATTCTACAAAAAAGCCATACCGCAGGTAGGCTGGGACAGGTATAAAACTATCAACATCAAGTACGCCAACGAGGTAGTAGGTGTTAAGAGCGACAATTTTAAAAAGGATTCGCTGAAGGCTGTTGCCCGCGCCGATTCAATGAAACTTAAACAAGACACATCACAAATAGTAAATTAATATGGACAAGAGTTCGACACAAGAGAAAAGTTCGCCAATTGTAGTTGGATTGGACATTGGTACCACCAAAATATGCGCCATCGTCGGTCGCCGCAGTAAAAACGGCAAGATCGAGGTACTGGGTATCGGCAAGGCCGAATCAGCCGGGGTAACCCGCGGTATGGTATCGAATATCGACAAAACCGTGCAGGGTATTATCCAGGCGGTTGATGTCGCGGGTACGCAATCCAATGTCGAGATAAGGGTGGTGAACGTGGGTATTGCCGGGCAGCACATCAAAAGTTTGCAGCACCGGGGTTTAATAACCCGGCGCGACCTGCAGTCGGAGATAAGCCGCAAGGATATAGATAAGCTGGTGGAAGATATGTACAACCTGGTAATGCCGCCGGGCGAAGAAATAATCCACGTGTTGCCACAGGAATTTACCGTCGACAACGAGCCGGGTATCAAAGATCCGATAGGCATGGCAGGGGTGAGGCTGGAAGCGAACTTCCACATCATATCCGGCCAGGTAACGGCTATCAAAAATATTGTGAAATGTGTCAATAAAGCCGAACTGGAGAGCCAGGAACTGATACTGGAACCATTGGCGTCTTCTGAATCGGTATTGAGTGACGAGGAAAAAGAAGCCGGGGTGGTATTGGTGGATATAGGCGGCGGTACTACAGACGTCGCTATTTTCCACGAAGGTATCATTCGCCATACTGCGGTTATTCCTTTCGGCGGTAATAGTGTTACCGAAGATATCCGCGAGGGCTGTTCGGTAATGCGCAACATCGCAGAGCAACTGAAGGTAAGGTTCGGTTCGGCCCTGGCTGAAGAAAATAAAGAGAATGAGATAGTTTGTGTGCCCGGTTTACGCGGCCGCGAGCCAAAGGAAATATCGGTTAAAAACCTGGCTTACGTGATACAGGCCAGGATGGAAGAGATAGTAGAGCATGTGTACTACGAGATCAAATCATCCGGCTACGAGAAAAAGCTGATCGCAGGCATCGTAATAACCGGGGGTGGGGCCCAATTGAAGCATTTGCCGCAGCTGGTGGAGTACGTAACCGGGCTGGATTGCCGCGTCGGTTACCCTAACGAGCACCTGGCCAAGAACGAGGTTTTACCGAAACCGGTTTATGAGGAATTACAGAGCCCGACCTTTGCTACCGGTATCGGTTTGTTGATAAAGGGGATCCAGAAAATGGAGTATAACGAGGTGCCGGTGAACACCACGGTGAAGACAGAAAAGGCTAAATATAGCGAGGATAAGCGCTTTGGTTTGTTCGGCAAATTGCTGGAAACAGGCAAGAAATTTATCAAGGACGACATCAAGGATGAAGATTTCTTGAAGTAAGAAGCGGTATTTATTCACAATCAATGACTTTTCCACAATATTGACAATTGTGGAAAAACATTGTTGAAAAAGTAATAATATTACAGATAGGTTAAATTAATAATAGGTCGTTCACATTTAGCTGAAAATTAGGAATATGCAGTTTGAGATGTTAAAAGAAAAGTCGTCCATCATCAAAGTAATTGGTGTTGGCGGCGGCGGTGGCAACGCGGTAAACCACATGTACAAGCAAGGTATCACAGGTGTTGATTTCATCATTTGTAATACTGATGCACAGGCTTTGGAGTTGAGCCCGATCCCTAATAAAGTACAGTTGGGCGCCAGTTTAACCGAAGGGATGGGAGCAGGTTCGATACCCGAAGTGGGTAAAAATTCGGCTATTGAAAATATCGACGATATTAAATTGATGCTGGGTTCCAACACCAAGATGCTGTTCATAACGGCAGGTATGGGTGGTGGCACCGGCACCGGCGCAAGCCCTATCATAGCCAAAGCCGCCCGGGAGATGGATATCCTGACGGTGGGTATTATCACAACGCCGTTCTCATTCGAAGGAAAGCGTCGTAAAATGCAGGCTGAGGAAGGTTTGGAAGAATTGAAAAAGTATGTCGATTCATTCCTGGTAATTTCAAACGACAGGCTTCGCCAGGTATTTGGTAACCTAACGCTGGGTTCGGCATTTGCACAGGCTGATAATATATTGACAACAGCAGCCAAAGGCATCGCTGAGATCATCACCTTACCCGGCTATATCAACGTCGACTTTAAGGATGTGCGTACGGTGATGAAGGACAGCGGCGTAGCCATTATGGGCAGCGCATCTGCCGAAGGCGATAACCGCGCACTGAAAGCGGTAGAGGGTGCCTTATTGTCGCCGCTATTGAAAGATAACGAAATTGAAGGTGCGAGATATATCCTATTGAACATCAGTTCGGGCGAGCAGGAAGTGACGATGGATGAAGTGAGCGTGATCACCGATTTTATACAGGAAGAAGCCGGCCTGGCAGCCGACCTGATCTGGGGTAACTGCCGCGACGAGGCTTTGGGCGAAAAACTTTCGGTAACTATCATTGCTACCGGTTTCCAAACCAAAGATGAACGTGAAAAAGAGCAGATCAACAAGAAGGTAGTAACTCACCTGGTGCCCGAAAACAATAACCTGGTAAAACCTGTGGTTAACGAATTTATAAACCACGTAAAACCTGTTGAGACGGCCGTAAACGAGCCTTATATGAAGGCCAAAGAGGAGCCACAAAAGCAAACCGGGTTATTCGACCTGTTTGGCGCTAAAGAGGAAACAGCCGATACAGAAGCCGTTAGATATAACCTGGCTGAAGAGCCTGCCCCTGCCGAACCCGAAGCGATGGAGGAGATGACCTTTAAGATCACCGACTCGGTTATGCAGTTTGAGCCCGTGAAGGAAACCTTTCCCGAGCCGGAACCCGAACCGGAGCCGGTAGTTGGCGCGGACGATCATAAAACCGACGAGTCGATAGAAGAGCAGCTGCGCAAATCGCGCGAGCGTATTATGCGGTTGAAAGATCTGAGCATGAAACTGCGTAACGGTAATATACAGGAACTGGAGAATGTACCGGCTTACAAACGCAAGGAAATAGCCCTGCAGCAAACGCCACCGTCTGACGAGAGCCAGGTATCAAGGTTTTCGCTTTTGCAGGACGAAGAAGGGAATATAGAGATCAAAAATAATAACTCATTCCTGCATGATAATGTCGACTGAGATTTGAGATGAATTTGCAGATCATAACCAATAGCTAAACAATTATGAGGAGAGGCACATGAAAATGTGTCTCTTTCATTTTACAATAAATTGGATGGGTATGCTGCGAATTTGAAACAATTGGCCACCGCAAGCCTGTTATAACCTATTATAAAAAGTTATAAGCTTTGGCAAAGCGGCGTTTTAGGGCTATATTTGTATTTTAATCATTAAAAAGGACAACACATTGGATCTGTTTGACAAGATATCGAAAACAATGGGCGGGCCGCTTGGTCAGCATCAAAAGTGGTCGCACGGGTATTTTTCGTACCCTAAGCTGGAGGGTGAAATTGGTCCCCATATGCAATTTAACGGCAAAGAACACCTGGTTTGGAGCCTGAACAATTACCTGGGGCTGGCTAACCATCCGGAAGTTCGCGAAGCTGATGCAAAAGCAGCTGCCGACTATGGCTTGGCTTACCCGATGGGCGCGCGTATGATGTCGGGCAATTCAATACACCATGAGGAACTGGAGAACGATCTGGCTGCTTTTGTCGGCAAGGAGGACGCTTACCTGCTTAACTATGGTTACCAGGGTATGGTGTCGATCATCGATTCATTGGTGGACCGTAACGATGTTATTGTTTATGATGCCGAGTCGCACGCTTGTATCATAGATGGTTTGCGCATGCACATGGGCAAACGCTTTGTATACCAGCATAACGATATGGAAAGCTGCGAAAAACAGCTGGAGCGTGCTACCAAATGGGCTGAGCAAACCGATGGCGGCATATTGCTGATAACCGAAGGTGTTTTCGGTATGTCGGGTGCGCAGGGAAAATTGAAGGAAGTTGTTGAGCTGAAAAAGAAATTCAATTTCAGGATATTGGTAGACGATGCCCACGGTTTCGGTACTATGGGGAAAACAGGCGCTGGCACGCACGAGGAGCAGGATTGTGTTGATGGTATAGACGTTTATTTCGGCACCTTTGCCAAGTCGATGGCTGGGATAGGCGCTTTTGTTGCCGGCGATAAAGAAGTGATCGGTTACCTGCGTTACAATATGCGCTCGCAAATATTTGCCAAAGCATTACCTATGCCAATGGTATTGGGCCTTAAAAAACGTTTCGAGCTATTAAAATCGAAACCTGAACTGCGCGAGAAGCTTTGGGAAATAACCAATGCGCTGCAGGCCGGTCTAAGGGAACGCGGTTTTAACCTGGGCGTTACCAATACTATGGTTACCCCGGTATTTTTGGAAGGCGACCTGTATGAGGCAACCGCCTTAACCCGCGATTTCCGCGAACATTACGGGATATTCTGTTCTATCGTTATCTACCCGGTTATTCCTAAAGGACTGATCCTGCTCAGGTTAATACCTACCGCCGCCCATAGCATGGAAGATGTTCAGCGGACGCTGGATGCTTACAGTGAAATGGGTGAGAAATTAAAGGCCGGTTATTATAAAGAAAATAAAATGGAGGTAGTGTAAGCAACTTCTTAAAACATTTTTAAAAGCCTTTCGGTTATACGAAAGGCTTTTTTATTTTTACACCAACCAACATTTACCTTGCTATGCTGAACCGTCGCGACTTTATAAAATTAAATGGCGTTACCGCCGCCGGAATGGGAATTGGACTGAAACCAAACTGGTTCGATTTTCAACAATTGGAAAGTAAGCGCATCAGTCCGAATTTGCGCCGGTTTACCAGTACGGCGGTCGAAAATACTATCACCCGTATTAAAGCTGAGATCCGCGACCCTCAAATAGCCTGGCTGTTCGAGAATTGCTATCCTAACACGCTGGATACTACCGTTAAATTTAAAGATAAGGACAACAAACCCGATACCTTTGTGATAACCGGCGATATAGACGCGATGTGGTTGCGCGATTCATCGGCGCAGGTTTGGCCGTATTTGCCGCTCATCAAAGGCGACGCGGAGCTAAGGAAGCTGATACTGGGGGTGCTTAACCGCCAGAGTAAATGTATACAGATAGATCCCTACGCCAATGCCTTTAACGAAAAGGCCACCGGCAGCGAATGGGATAAGGACAACACGGATATGAAGCCCGAACTGCACGAGCGCAAGTGGGAGGTCGACTCGCTTTGCTATCCCGTGCGCCTTGCTTATAATTACTGGAAAATTAGCGGCGACAGCGGTTTTTTTGATGCCGAATGGCAAAATGCCGGAAAATTAATATTGCATACCTTTAAAACCCAGCAACGCAAAAAGAACCATGGGCCCTATCACTTTCAACGCCGGACCGAAGTGGCCAGCGATACCGTGCCGAACGGTGGGTATGGCAATCCGGTAAGGCCCGTTGGCTTGATCTGCTCCATGTTCAGGCCGTCGGACGATGCGACTATTTTCCCGTTCCTGGTGCCATCCAATTATTTCGCCGTATTGAGCCTGAAACAGCTGGCCGAAATGTTTGAGACCATCGCCCACGACCATGTTACGGCAAAAGAATGCCGCGCACTGGCAACCGAGGTTTATACCGCCCTGCAAAAATATGCTATAGGCCACCACGCCGTTTATGGTAATATATTGGCTTACGAAGTTGACGGTTTTGGCAACCAGCTGTTTATGGATGACGCCAATGTACCGAGTTTACTGGCCATGCCTTACCTGGGTGCTATGAAGGTGAGCGATCCGCTTTATCAAAGCACACGTAAATTTGTACTGAGCGCGGCTAATCCATATTTCTTCAGGGGCAAAGCCGCCGAAGGTATTGGCGGCCCCCATGTGGGCATGGGTTACATCTGGCCAATGAGTATTATTATCCGTGCCATCACCTCCACAAGCGAGGCCGAGATAATAACCTGCCTTAAATGGCTGAAAAATACCAATGCTGACACCGGTTTTATGCACGAATCGTTCAATAAAGACAATCCGGCCGACTTTACACGCAAGTGGTTTGCCTGGGCAAATACGCTTTTTGGCGAATTGATCATCAAAATTCACCAAAATCACCCTCAAATATTAAAACAGGTTATATAACTATTGTTTTGTTATTGGTGTAATCAATATTTTAAATTAATATGCCTCTAAATGCATTTAATGTAAAATTGGTGTTATATTTAATTGCTGGATAATTAATTCTTCAATACTGAAATAGCATAATACTTATGATTTTTTAGTTATAAGTATTATTGAATATTAAAATTGTCTACGGGGTATGTAGATATTCAAAATGTGGAAAAAAACCACTGCTAAGGCATTATTTTTTATAGTTAAAAGTTTTTTTTTTAATAAAAAGGATTTAGATTAGCTTTAATTAAAACAATAAACCTCAATATTTAAAAGGAGTAACTCAAATGAAAAAATTTACTGATGTAAAAAACCTTGTTGCGTCTTTAGAAGCTGATGCTGACAAATTCTACAACAAAGGAAACAGCGCGGCCGGAACTCGTGTTCGTAAAGGCATGCAAGATCTTAAAAACTTAGCTCAAGCGATCCGCCTGGAAATTCAGGAATCAAAAAACAAAGCATAAAGTATAGCTTTACTTTATCACTTAAGGCCCGTACTAACCCTACGGGCTTTTTATTTGGCTAATTTTTGGGTTTCTTTTACGATCTTGTCAGCAAGCGCGCTGCTTACCTGCACCAGGGGTAGGCGTACGATGTCGCCACAAACACCAAGGGCCTTTAACGCAGTTTTTACACCCGCTGGGCTGCCTTCGGCAAACATCATACGGGTAAAATCTATTACGGAGGAATGCCCTTTTTGGGCTGATTTAAAATCACCCTTTAAACACAGCCTTATCATATCCGAAAACTGGCGCGGCAATGCGTTGCCAACTACCGAAATGACACCGGCGCCGCCCAATGCGATCATGGGTAAACTGATCGGATCGTCGCCGGATATCAGCAGGAAATCTGACGGCTTGTCGCGCATGATCTGGTTCAGCTGGTCGAAATTACCCGATGCTTCCTTCATGGCTATGATATTTTTAAAATCACAGGCAAGCCTCACCGTCGTTTCAGCCGACATGTTGCTTCCGGTACGGCTCGGTACGTTATATAGAATAATTGGCAGGGGAGATGCTTCGGCTATCGCTTTATAATGCTGGTAAATGCCTTCCTGCGTAGGTTTGTTATAGTTCGGGCTGGCCGACAGGATGGCATCGTAACCTGCTGTATCGAAACTTTTTACTTCGTTTACAACATCAAAGGTATTATTCCCACCTATACCCGCAACCAGCGGGACGCGGCCATTGTTAACTTCGGCGGTAAAGGCCCACACCTTCTTTTTCTCATCTTTACTTAATGTAACGCTTTCGCCGGTTGTACCAAGGGAAACGAGGTATTCAACCCCGCCGTCTATTAAATAATTGATGAGATCGCGCAGCGCATTGTAATCAACCTGTCCATCTGTTTGGAAAGGTGTTACCATAGCTACGCCGGTGCCGTAAAATTTGTTCATGGTCGTTATAAAAAGGACGCTAAGATAATAATTTGTTTTTTTACAGGCACCTTAAAGTTAAGAGGCCTTATCAGCGGCCCGTAAAAATTAGCTGCGGTAATGTAACAGATTTGTGGCGCAGCCTCATATTTTCGATAAATAGATTGTTATATTCCTTTTTTTCTGTCAATTTTAATATTGCTATTCTTCTCACCAATTATAAACCCACCTAAAATGAAAAAAGAGCTTACTCAAAATGGTAATGGTCTGCCGCCTTCCGGCGAAGAAAAATCTGAAAATGGCGCTTCGCATATCGATCGCCGGAAATTTATCAAAACTGCTGCAACAGGCGCGCTGGCTTTTAGTATTGTGCCGCGATATGTACTTGGCGGAAATGGCTATGTTGCGCCAAGTGATAAATTAACGCTTGCTTATGTCGGCTGCGGTACGCAGGGATTCAGGGAGTTGCTGCCTTTGCTGGCTGTTAACGATGTGCAGGTAGTGGCCGTTTGCGACCCTAATAAAGATGCGGTAGGGTACCGGGACTGGTCGCCGAACGGATTGAAGAGCGAGATAAGGAACGCCATTGGCAAACCCGACTGGAATCCGGGCGGCGATAACACTATCCCCGGCGGGCGGGATAACGGGAAAGATATTGTTGATACCTATTACAGCAATAAGCGCGGCGGGGATAATTTTAAAGGCTGCAACGCTTATGCCGATTACCGCGAACTGCTTGAAAAGGAAAAAGACGTTGATGCGGTTAAGATAATGACACCCGACCACCTGCACGGGTTATTTGCTATTGCAGCCCTTAAGCGCAATAAGCACGTGCTGATGCATAAACCGGTTTCTAACAGGCTGCTGGAAGGGAAGACGGTGATAGAACTGGCACGCCAGAAACCCAATATTGTAACACACCTTGTTCCCTGGGATTCAAACGGCTCGATGGACCAGGTGATGGAGTGGATAAACGGGGGTAAGATAGGTAAGTTAAAGGAGGTGCATAACTGGACCAACCGCCCGGTATGGCCGCAGTTTCCGACGCTGCCAACGGAAACCGTGCCCGTACCCGACGGCCTGAACTGGGACCTGTGGCTTGGCCCTGAAGCTGACCGCGCCTATTCGCCCGAATATACCAACATGTTTTTCAGGGGGTGGTATGATTTCGGCGGAGGGTCGATGGCGGATATGGGACACTATAGCTTATGGACGGTATTTAATGCCTTGCAATTAACCTCGCCCGAAGTTATTGAACCAAATTTAACACATTTTGTAACCATGAGCGGCGTTGTTCCCCACCAGGTGCGCAACGATTTCTCGTTCCCGATGGGTAGTTCGGTGCGGTTCAAATACCCGAAAAATGGCGACCGGCCAGCTGTCGACCTGGTATGGTACGACGGCGGCATACGCCCCGCACTGCCCGACGAACTGATAGCCAATAACGAAGAGTTACCTGCAGAAGGGATGATGTTTGTGGGCGAAAAGGGCAAGATATTGTCCGGCTTCAACATCCAGAACCCCCGGCTTTTCTCGAAGAAGAAAAAACCGGTATCGGCGCCAACACAGGCCATCAATTCTTATGCGCAAAATAAAATGGTAGATGCTTTGACGTTGTTTGCTACCAATTGCAAAGCCGGTACCCAATATCCCGGCAGTTTCCCCGAAGCTGAGGGCCTTACCGAAGCAGTTAACTTTTATGCAGCTTCGCTGCGTTCGGCCCATTTGCTTAAATACGATGCAACCGCCAGGCAGATAACCAATATACCTGACGCCAATAAATATTTGAAACGCGATTACAGAACCGGCTGGGACCCTGCGACTATTTAGCCTTACCCCAACCGTTCTTCAAAGGAGAAGGGTCTATTATCTCGAATTTAAAAGTCCTCTCCTTTGGAGAGGATTTAGATGAGGCTGACAATAGGCAGTTTTTATAACTATTAAATTCATGAAAATGAACAGGAGAAAATTTATAAGTCAAAGCACAATGGGCGCAGGGGCAATGCTGTTGCTACCGGAATTTTTAAAAGCTGATGGTAGAGCGAAAGTTAAACACCCCATCGGTTTCCAGACCTACCCGATAAGGGATATGGTTACCAGGGATTTTGCCGGCACCATGAAAACGATGGCAGGCATGGGTTACCAGTATACAGAAATGTGTTACCCCGCCGGGTATGATGACTTTAAACCACTGGCATCGGTCAAAGCTTCCGATCTGAAAAAGATGATCGAAGATGCCGGGCTGAAGTGCCCGAGCTGCCATTTCGGGATGAATAACCTGAAGAACAATTTTGGCGATTGCATCGAATTTGCCCACGCACTCGGCATGACGCAGGTTGTAACCCCTGGTTTGGAAACGCCGGGAAAAACCATTGACGACTTTAAAAAAGCCTGCGGCGAATTAAACGCCATTGCCGCTAAGGCAAAAAGCGAAGGCCTGGCAACCGGCCTGCACAACCATGAAGGCGAATTTAAAATGCTGGATGGTGAGCTTATTTATGACGCGATCCTGGGTGCGCTTGACGCCGGCCTGGTAAAAATGCAGTTCCAGACAGAGGTGATCAAATTAGGTTATAAAGGGTCCGATTACTTCAAAAAATACCCCGGCAGGTTTATTTCGGCTCACTTATCCGACTGGACGGCTGATAAAAAACAGGTGCCGGTAGGGCAGGGTGTTATTGATTGGAAGGAGTTTTTCGCCGCGGCAAAAACCGGAGGCGTGAAGAACTTCTTTGTCGAAATGAATTTTGATACGTATAAGGATAGCGCCAGTTATATACATGGGTTGTTGGGATAGAAGAAACGCGTATTTTAATTCACCCCGACGTTGCTATGCTCGTCGACCCTCTCTACCGCAAGCGGTAAAGAGGGTTTTTTTATAAATTTTGTTTAATTTTATAAAAAAGTAAGTCATGGAAGGTGTAAGTTATATGACAGATCATCATAACCGCAAAAAGGCAGTAGTGATCGATTTGAAAACTATTGAGCAGCACGAAGAGGATGTTCATGATCTTATTGATACCTTAATTGCCGAAAGCCGCAAGAACGATGAATTAATTGATTGGGAAAAGGCTAAAGAGGATTTGACGTTATATTGAGTGATTTGCGAACTATAGACTCCGGTCAAAAGACCCTTTTTATCAAATGAAGGATACCGGATAAAGTTTGAGAATTAACCTCGCTGATCTTACCTATAATTTGCTTCTCCCAAACCCGGATCGTCATAATTTTGTTGCACCGCACTTCACTACCGTAGGGCAATGACTGCGACAGATCGTCATTGTTTAAAGCATACGAGAACTCAGAATCGCGGGTTTTTGTGGTTATCGGGCAAACCAGGACATCATTATCCAATTGGTTGCTTATCTCATTAGAAACAACAATTGCAGGCCGGAGTTTGGTTTTGGCAGGTTTGTCGGTTAACGGATAATGTACCGCAATTACATCCCCTTGTTTGTACATTGAAGGCGGTCCTTTATAAAATCATCCCAATGTTCATTTTCGGTGCCTTCCCATACTTCCTGAAAAGATTCCAGAGATATGGCAGTCATCATGTCGGTGGTTACTTCGTTACCATTATCCAAAGAAGTTTCATACAGCATCATATCCCGCACCTCCTTTTTAATTTCCGGTTTCATCGCTTTAAAAAGTGTCCAGAATGCCAGCGCTTCTTTTGAATGTTTAATTGTTAGCATACCAATATTAAACGTAATACAAACTTATAAAAAATTAGGATTATATACAATATGTTATATTAAGGCAGCATGTTAGGCAGTATGATTAAAAACTCACCCCCACCCTCAACCCATTCTTAATATTGCTGCCGCTGTTGAACGACGTACCGTACATTACCCTGAAACCAAAATACTGCAGGCCCACACCCAGCTCCATATAGTTTTTCAACTGCGGCGTTGACAGGTAATTGAAGTCGACGATCTCCTGTAATTTCAGCTTGCGTATCAGTGGTATCTTGTTGGTAATAAAGCCCGAGAAGTTGTGCTCTGCATGGGCCTCGATATATTGATCAGGTGTGCTGAACTGGTAATAATCCAGCAGTAAAAAGCTGTTGATGCCGCTTTTGTAGAAGGTTACCTGGTTGCCGCTGAATTGTTTAAAGTCGGGATAATACAGGCTGTTCGCATTCAGGAATTTACCCGCGCCGACGAAGAATGATGTACGCCCGTACATACCCAGGCTGATGTCCTGCTTACTGATATCAGCCGCAAGCAGGTCGTAATCCACCGCGGAGCCAAAGATGTTTTTGATGCCTTTGGTAAAGGTCAACCCGATGGTTGGGTACTCCGATGGCAAATATCTGCGGCCGAAAGGATAAGTTTCGTACTTATTGCTGAAATCGTAGGTGGTTCTCAGGGTTACCTTGAACGACTGGTTTTGCGGAAATAATGGATGATCAACAGCCTGTGTCAAAGGGTTGTTCGACGTAAATGCATGATCGCCGGGGTGAAAGAAGCTGTAGCCACTTGTATTGGGCAGCCATTTCCTGTCGGCCCATTCAACGGATGCGCTTGCCTGCCATCCGCCGGTTATCCTGCCGGAAAGCGATGCGGCCAGGAATTTCTTTTGGTATAATTTCTCGTAGTTTTCGCGCTCGAACAGTGTATAAACTGAATTAACAAACGGGGATATCGGCTCGTGGTTATTCAGGTCGACCACATCGGTTCCTCCGCCAAGATTAAGGTAAAAATTGCCCACGGGCAGTGTAGTATTGGCGCTGGCGTTGAATAAATGATTTGAAAAACCATACCGTACCTTCGCCCCAAACGAAACAAACTTCCTGCTATTGCTGTCTGCCTGTTTCCGGTAGCTGAAACCATAATTCAAAACCGGACCCTCTACCGTATTGTATTGTATCGACGTCACCAGCGGGTCAAGGTGATAAAACGCATGCTTATACCGGTCGATGATGTTGATGCCGGTTAATACCAGGCCCGTTGGTGTTACTTTGTTAGTGGCTTTGTCCAATGAATCCAGGTAGGCTTTTGTTTCCCTTTTCGCCGCCAGCTTTTCCTTTTTCCTGTAATCGGTGCGTTCCTCTTCGGTAAGGGGTATCGGCCTTTCCCTGTTCCAGAAGGCAGTGTCATTTTTGTTGACTTTTTGGGGGATGTTCAGCAATTCGTTAAACTCGTGCTTTTTAAAGGTTGGGTTCAGGTCGTAATCCTTATAAACCGATATGAAGTAGCCCTTTAGCCTGAAACCAAACAGGCCACCGCTAAATTCGAACTTGTTCGACGACTGAAGCCACCTGTTGGAGTCGACTGGCATAAACTGCTGGTTGATGCGCAGCGTATCAGCAAAGTTGATATTGGCGCGACTCGTAATATACAGGTCGAGTGCATAGATGCGCCAGCTGCCGTCGATGATATAAATAAAGCCGTCGAAACAGGGATCATGGCCGCGCTTGGGCGTAACACGTATCTTGTTAATGAGCACTCCGTTTTCGGTAGAGGTGCCCATCAGTTTATATTTATAGTAGAACAGGGCATTGTCCGACACCGGCGAAACGAGCGGCCTGTTGCTCAACCCCTGCCAATCCTGGAAATTTTCGTAAAAGTTTACCTTGGCATCAGTTGCCCGGTTAAAGCTGAACATGCGGTTGCTGCCCGAGAATTTGGAGGATACCATCTCCTCGTGTAATTGGCCAGGATATTTATAACTCAGTTTTGACTGGGATTCGGACAGGTAAACAATACCCCTGCGGTTGGAGTCCAGCCCAATTTCCCGGCCTATTTGATTGATGTCTGCACCCATAAATTTCTTTGGTGCGGCAACAAGTTTTTGTAAACCTTTGATATACACATCGCAGGTATAAGCTTTTATCTCGTTTAAGTGGGCCTTCCGCCGCCGTACTGCTTTGCGGATAATAGCGTAGGCAGGGTCCTCGCCTTTAGCGCTGATGGTGACGTCGCTTAGTTGGTATACCTCGGCATTAAGCGTAATATTGAGTACTGTATTGGTTTTAAGATCGACGGCGCGGCTTTCCTGCTTATAGCCCACGGCGCGGTATAAAATTTCGTACCTGCCCGGCTGCAGCTTTAGTGTATACTCACCCTCGCTGTTTGCCGAAGTGCCTTTGGTAGTGGTTTTAACGTAGATACTTGCAAAGGGAACCGAATTGCCACTTTGATCGGTGATCTTCCCGCTCAGCGTTACCTGGGCCGATGCAGCTGTGCAGATAAATAGAAAAATGAAAGCAGGTAAGGTAAATCTCATATACAGCAGACTTTATGCTAAGATGAGTTTAATTGGGAATAGTTACGAGAGGCGAGGTGTTAATTAGTGTTAAAACACGATTTCATGATTTTTGAGATTAGCAGGATTTTGAGATTAAGCAAATGGATATAATCTTTAAAATCCATCAAATCTCTTAATCGTGTCCCAGCATCCCCATCAACTCCTCATCACTAATTATAGGGATGTTCAATTTCGTCGCCTTCTCCAGCTTAGCCGGACCCATATTATCCCCCGCCACCAGGTAATCCAATTTGGCCGATATACTGCTCAGTATCTTGCCACCGTTTTGCTCGATGATGTCCTTCAATTCATCGCGCGATTTGGCAAATGTCCCGGATATAATAAATGTCTTGCCCGAAAGCTTATCGCTGGCCAGTACCACTTCTTTTTCTTCGGCAGTAAACTGCAGGCCCTGGGCCTGCAGCTTTTCTATTTCAGCCCGGTGCTGCGGGTCGGTAAAATATTCTATCACGCTTTTGGCTATGCGTTCGCCTATCTCTTCCACGGCGTTTAGTTCGTCAAATGATGCTGCCATTAAAGCATCTATCGTCTTGAAATACATCGCCAGCTTCTTCGCCACCGTAGCGCCAACATAACGTATGCCTAAGCCAAACAACACCTTTTCAAACGGCTGCTGTTTCGATTTTTCTATCCCATCCAGCATATTGTTGATCGATTTCTCGCCAAAGCGCTCCATCGTTTTCAGCTGATCGGCTTTGGTATGCAGGTCGTATATATCGCTTATGTGGCAGATAAAGCCCTTCTCGTAAAGCGTCTCTATCGTCTCGTCGCCCAGCCCGTCAATATTCATCACCTTCCGCCCTGTAAAGTGCTGCATTTTACCGACGATCTGTGGGGCGCAGCCTTCATCATTAGGGCAGTAAAACGCCGCTTCGCCTTCCTTGCGTTCCAATGCCGTGCCGCATACCGGGCAATTGGTAATGTATTTGATAGGCGCGGCACCCGGTTTGCGTTTCTCCAGGTTTACGCTGATGATCTTAGGGATGATCTCGCCCCCCTTTTCCACGTATACCCAATCGCCTTCGTGCAGATCGAGCCGGATGATCTCATTCGCGTTGTGCAGTGTGGCACGTTTGACCGTAGTTCCTGCTAAAAATATCGGCTTTAAATTAGCCACCGGCGTTACCGCACCGGTACGACCCACCTGGTAGCTTACGCTTTGCAACTCGGTTTCCACCTGTTGCGCCTTGTATTTGTAGGCAATGGCCCAGCGTGGCGATTTGGCCGTAAAACCAAGCTCCTCCTGCTGCGCGTAGCTGTTTACTTTAATTACAATGCCATCTATATCATAGCTCAGGTCGAAGCGTTTGCTTTCCCAGTCGCCAATAAATTTCAATACTTCTTCGATATTACCGCAAAGCCGGCTCTCACTGTTTACCGGGAAACCCCAGCTTTTAACCGCTTGTAAACTTTCCCAATGGGTACTGAACAGCCTTCGTTCGGTATATAAAAAATACATAAAGCTATCCAGCGGGCGTTTGGCTACTTCGGCCGAATCTTGCAGTTTGATGGTGCCCGAAGCAAAGTTCCTTGGGTTGGCATAGGGCGGCTCGCCGTTCTCAATGCGCTCCTCGTTCAGCCGGTCAAATGCTTTCAGGTGCATAAATACCTCGCCGCGTATCTCGAAATCATCCGGGTAGTCGCCTTCGTGAAGTCGCTTGGGTATGCTGCGTATGGTTTTTACGTTGGTGGTCACTTCGTCGCCCTGCGTACCATCGCCGCGGGTTACGGCGCGCACCAGGTGGCCCTTGTCATAGGTCAGGCTCATGGACAGCCCATCGAACTTGAGCTCGCATACGTATTCAAAATTATCGCCTATGGCTTTTTTAATGCGCTGATCAAAGTCGACCAGTTCCTGTTCATTATAGGTGTTGCCCAGCGATAACATGGGCCAGCGGTGCTTTACCGTCTGAAACTCCTTCGTAATAAACCCGCCCACATTTTGCGTCGGCGAATCCGGGTCTATCAGCTCGGGGTACTGTGTTTCCAGCGCAACCAGTTCTTCCAGCAGCTTATCAAACTCAAAATCCGAGATGGATGGCATGGCCAGCACATAGTACCTGTAACTATGTTCCTTTAGTTCGGCCGATAACGCCGCGATACGTTTTTTTGCTTCCTCAAATGACATGGAACGAAGATAGGGAGTAGGTAGTCAATGGTCAATAGTCAATAGTCAATAGTCGATAGTCGATAGTCGATAGTCGATAGTCAATAGTCGATAGTCGATAGTCGATAGATTTTTGGCATGGTAAGTTATTTTTTTTTATTTGAATTGGAATTTACAGAATTCTGTTTATTCTCAGGTTCTGATTCAGTCAATAGTGGCATCCTTTGCACAACTTTCTCCTTTTTGCGTTCCCCTTCCTCTCTTCTTTATTTTTCACAACAACTGTAACTTATAGGCCGCGAACCTCGTTTCACTATGTATAAATAATTCATATTGACAAACGTGAGGGAGGACTTCGGACATGAACACAGTTAACACTTCTTACTGGACAAATTTAGTAGTAGACATCATTACCAAACAGGGCGCTTCGTTTGAATTTGCGATGTGCATCATCAGTAAAACGCCGGGCTTCGTGCTTTCGGGCGTTACTGTTGCCGACCTGGAGCAAAACGTAGTGGAAGTAATGGTCAACACCATTTCGCTCGACGCCGCGCGCGAGGCTAAACTCGCCAGGGCCAATTAATAATATCGTTATCTGCTCACTTAATTCTTAAACAGGCAGAAGAAGCCGGTATTGCCTGATTGACTATGGATGCGTTTCGGCGCAGGATGAACACATTTTTTAGCCAGAAGAAGGAAGCAGCAAACCGTACTTAATTATCGCTGATCGTCTGGTCGTCCGTGATCGTCATCGGGATGATCATGCCACCGGGCAGTTTGGGGTTATCTTTGATCTCGACGTTACCTTTAATCACCTGGTTTATACGGGCCTCGGCTATCCAGCCGCTTTCCCGGTCAATTTTCAGATCGTATTGCGAAACGCCGTTGATGTTATATTTCATCGGCATGCCATTCATTTCAGTGAATTCGGTATTGTTTGACGGCGAGATCACCGATTCGCCATGCACCATATAAGCGCTGGCAGTAATATCGTTCAAAGTAAAGGTGGTGGTCATTTTGGTTTGCATCGCTGTTTGCATATCAGTATTCACAGACCATTTATCGTTTTTCTCTACCTTCACATCCGGAAATATTGCCGTACCGATCTCCATATTACTTTTGAATGCTTTTGGGCCGAACGAGGTCATCAACTGCTCTCTGAATTGGGTCATTTGTTCCTCCGATAATTGCGTCACGCCTTCAAAAAGCCCTTTTGACAAGGCCCCGGTATTACTTATCGAAAGTAATTTGCCTGTTTTGGACATTACGATCGAAAACGGTTTATTGGTCATGTTACCCATGATGACCGAGAAGATGTCGTTGGGATCCTTTTTGTCCGATTCAAAATTTATAGTACCGCCGGGCAGTGTCATTTGCATGCCTATACGGTCGTACTTAACCTGCATGGCGTACGCGGTATCCATAACAGCAGTTACCGTGAATGCCATTTTTGCCGTAATGGTGGAATTAATATTCTGAAACTGGCCGCTGATAGTTTGGCTGACAGCCATATTGGTGTTAGTGACCATGTAATAGGTGTTACCCTTGACCAGGTGAAGCGCCAGGGTCGATTTTTGTGCGAAGGAGGATATGCCTGTAAGCAGGAGTATGCTGAATGATATAAGTTTTTTCATGACAGGGGTAAGAAACCGTTTGAATGCCTAAGCCGTTGATTATTAAAGTACTTATACGAATAGGGTCCATGATGGTTTCGTGTAAATTTCTAAGTAACAACACGTTACGGGCAAAAAAGTTTCAGCCGGTGTAAAGTATTTTTGTACGGATTAATAATGCACCTGTATTTAAACCGGTGCAATAAAAGAACAGCGATGAATAAGGATCATCGCTGTTCTTTTTTTCCGGGAATTCCGGTTTAATGCTGGGCGGGGGCCTCCTTGGCCAGCATAGCCTCTTTTATCAGTTTTACAGGTGCGTTGCCGAAACTCAAAAACCGCTCGTTAAATTCCTTCAGGTTATACTTGTCACCCATTTTGCTTTTATAATCGTCGCGCAGGTCCATTATCTCCTTGTAGCCGGTATAATAGCTATCCAGTTGTACACTGGTCACACTCACGCGCTTCCATTTGTTGTCAGCCTCGGCTTGCTGCTGAAAGGCCTCGCGGGTTAACATCGTAATGGCTTGTTGCCTGGACAGGTTAAGACAATGCACGCTATAGTCCAATATCGTGTTACATACCGACCTCAGGTTCCATTTGTACCACATCAGCCACATTTCGGGCGAGTTATCGCCAAAACCGGCGTCGAGCATCATTTGTTCGCTGTATACGGCCCAGCCTTCAACCATGGCGCCGTTGCCAAAGATGGATTTTATCATGCTGGGGGTTTTATTGGCATAAACCAATTGCACGTAGTGCCCCGGTATCGCCTCGTGGATACAGAGTATCTGTAAAATGTAGTCATTGTATTCCCGCAAATAGCTCTCAGCGCGGTCGGGCGACCATCCCGAAAGGCTGCCCACGTTAAAGTACGAGTTTTGCCCCGCATCGTACGGACCGGGCGAACTCATAGAGGCACCGGCTACCCCGGCCATATAGCCCGGTTCTTTACGCACCAGCAGCGGCTTGGTTGGGTCGAGCGTAAGCAGGTCCTTCGATGTGACAAACTGGGTAAGTTTTGGCAGCTCCTTTTCAATGGCACTTTGGAACTCGCCGGGCTGTACGTGTTTTGAAGACAGGGTATCTATCATTTTGCCTATCAGCTCCAGCGTATCGGCAGGCATTGGCGCGTTACCGAAATATTTTGGCCAAAGTTTGACGCTTATCTTCGCCATTTCATGGTGCACGGCTTTTTTACGATCTACCGCCGCATTGTAAATCTGCTGCGCCGTTTTTGACGATTGTATCTCGTATTTAAATTTGTCCTCGTACAGGTCCTTACCCAGCCTGAAGCTGCGGGGTTTGTCGTTTTTCAGGTTTTTCAGAAAGTCGGCAAAACCTTTGATGGCGTCGGCAGACAGTTTTGCGCGGTCGAGCATCAGCTTTTTGGTCGCATCGGGGATATTTGTTTTCTTAAGCGAATCGGCAAAGTCGGTTTCAAATACGCCCACACCACCCATGTGCTGGTCAATGGCCAGTTCTGTAAGCTCTGTAACCGGGTTTTTTATCTGTTTTTCAGCCTCTTTATAAAATGCCGGTATAGCCGACATCTTTTCATAAAAACTGGTTAGCCGTTTGGCAAGCGGCGCATAATGTTCGTTCAGGATGTAGGCAAAGGTACCGATGACATTGTACGATGACGGGTCCCACTCGTAGGCTTTTAGTTGCTGCTCGCGCCACACCATGTACTGCATCTGGTTTTGCAGGATAGCGTAATCCATTTTGTTCGATTCCAAAAATGTCGCCGGCGAGTAGCGGCCCAATGAGTCAAGCTGAACTTTGGCAAATTTGATCAGCTTTTCCCGGTTCTTCTTGTCGGGAACCAGTAACACGCTGTCATATTTATGATAACCGACGCTGGTGCCCCAGTCGGGGTTCAGTTTCCAGAACTCGTCGAGAAAATGTTTTTCATAGTCGTTGAAGGCAGCATCGTCAATACTCCCCTGCAAAGGCCCTGTCGAGTCTTTTTTGCATGCAGTGAGCGTAGAGGCCAGCAGGAAGAAGATGGTTATCTTTTTTATCACGTCGGATGGATTTTAACTTGGATGGATAAACTTAAAAACAATTTGGGCAAAGGCAAAGTAAAATTGTTGAAGTAAATTATTCAGAGAGTTCCTATTGGCTTCACATACTTATTCGTTAGTTTTTGAAAATACCGTGAAAACACGGGTTGACCGGGAAAAATAGAGGCCATAAATTAGACACATGACCTGAACCTATGCTTTCGAATAGTTCCGCACATCGGCAATTGTATTTAAATCAATGCTTTATAAGCAATAAAATACTTTTTGGCCAAAATAAAGGAGCATGCACTTAACATACATGTGGCCCAAATGCCGGGGCGTGGTTGCGGCAAATACCTGTTAATTTAAAATATTTAATTTTATGCAAAAGTTTCAAAAACTCAGCCGGGCTGAGATGAAAAATGTATTAGGTGGGCAACCTGGCGGACCCGGTGGCTGCACATTAAACAAAAGTTGCACGGCTGTTTTCTTCGACGGACACAATACTGTAACTGGACCTGGTAAATGCGACGTTTCTTGTAATTGTATTCCTGATAGTGGAGGGGGCTCCAACTACGGTTTTTGCACTAATACAGATTTATAATAAGGACGACCGGATGGTTTCATCCGGTCATTACCTAATTTACCAAATAAGCAATGATACGCATTTAGAATTTGGATATCCTATGAAAAAAATCACGTGCCTTTTATTATTTCTAAGTACTGCACCACTAATTTATAGTCAGGAAACTGTTTTTTTAAATAGAATTGCCAATGTTGTAAATTACCAGCGGACTTCAGACAGCCTCTTCCTTACCCGAGCGACAACAACCCTCTCGCGCCAACCCGCACAGGAAAAAGTCTATTTACATTTAGACAAACCCAACTACAGCTTCGGCGACACGATCTGGTACAAAGCCTACACGGTCATCGGTCAAAAGCACCAGCTATCGGCGCTAAGCGGGGTGCTGTATGTCGAACTGATCAGCCCTAAAGACACGCTGGTAACACGCCAGGCCCTGCCGCTGGCATCAGGCGTCAGCTGGAGCGAGATCCCGCTGGACCATACGCTGAAACAAGGCACGTACCGCCTGCGCGCCTATACCCGCTGGATGCGGAACAAACCGGAATATATTGATGAACAAAAGATAAGGATAGGCGGCATCGCCCCGCAAACAACTAACAAAGCAACAACAGAACCGCTTGATATCCGGTTCTTCCCCGAAGGCGGCGAACTGGTGAACGGCGTACGGTCAAGAGTAGCCGTCAAATGCACCGGAATGAACGGGCTGGGCGAAGACATCAAAGGAACCATACAGGACAATACCGGCAACATAGTAGCCGATTTTACCACCCAACACCTGGGTATGGGCACCTTTGCCTTAATACCCGAAGCAGGAAAAACCTATAAAGCCATCATCACCCTGCCCGGCGAAAGCAAATACACCACCGATCTGCCCAAAGCCAAAACAGAAGGCTACACCTTAACAATTAACAATAACGAACCCGACAGCATCTACCTCAAAATAAGCACCAACGAGGAAACGCTGAACAAACAAAAGGGCCAGAGCTTTTACATCATCGCCCAAAGCAATGGCAAAGTATACTATACCACTGAAGGCAAACTGGAAAGCCTAAGCTATATCGCCCAGATACCAAAAAGTAAATTCCCCGAAGGCATTACCCAGTTCACCCTGTTCAGCCAAAGCGGCGAACCCATAGCCGAACGGATCGCCTTTATTAATAACAAAGCCGATGAGCTTAAAGTCGGCATAAGCCCGATCCAAACCCCCGGTCAAAAGACCACGCTAAACATCACGGCAACCGATCAGAACAACAAAGGCAAACAAGGCACTTTTTCGGTATCGGTGATCAGCGAAAGCAAGGTACAGCCCGATGAGAACGACGAAAGCAGCATCATCAACAACCTGCTGCTTACCTCGGAACTAAAAGGCTATATCGAACAGCCCAACTATTATTTTACCAATATAAGCGAACAAACCAATACAGCTTTGGATAACCTGATGCTTACGCAGGGCTACCGCAGGTATGAATGGAAACAAATACTGGACACCACGACTAACAATACAGCAATAAAATATCCCCCCGAACGCAGCCAGGAGATCAGCGGCATCCTGACCACCCCCGGCGGCAAACCGGTACCCAATGGCAAAATAACACTGGCAGCCGTCAAGGAAAAAATATTCAGGGACACCACGGCGGATGAAGAAGGACACTTCACTTTCAATAACCTGTACATCAGCGATACCACCACGCTGGTACTAAGGGCACGAAAGGCCAACAAGGGCAGCAATGTGCTGATCAAAGCCATCCCCCCGGACTACCCGAAGATAGAACCCACCACCAACACAGGCAATATACCCAATACCGACACCCTAAAAGCGCAGCAGCAATACAAACAATACCAGCAGGATCAAAAGATTGATCTTTCGGGATACGGCAGGGGACTAAAGACGGTCAACATCGTGGGCCTGAAGAAAGCAAAGAAACCTGACATGAGGTTTTCTGCCAACTTGCACGGCGGGGGTAACGCGGACCAGGTGATCATGTATACTGATTTGGGTCCATGTGTGAGCATTGGTGATTGCCTGGGCGGTAAAATCAGAGGGGTAACTATTTACCGTAGCTCGTCAGTCGATGGCACTATAGTCGCTTTAAACAACGGACGCAGTCCGATGTCAATAATTTTAGATGGCCAAGTGTTGCCGCCTTCATATCTGAGTCAAATAAATACAGACGAGGTTTATAGTATTGAAGTACTTCGTAGTGGTTTTGCGACCAATATTTATGGGAGAAGTATTTCGGGTGGCGGAGCATTGGTAATCACCACTAAAAGAGGTACTGAATGGGCCACCGACCTCTATAATATTCCACCGGCGGGTGTAGTCACCCTTAAGTACAAAGGGTTCCACAAAACCAAAGCTTTTTATCAGCCTAAATACGCACCAAAAGCCGATAGCCCTGGGAGTGCCCGCAGCACCATATACTGGAACCCCAATATGCTGACAGATAAAGACGGCAAAGCATCGCTGGATTATTTTACGCCGGATGTAAAAGGAACTTACCGGGTAGTTATAGAAGGTATTGATGACGACGGTAATTTGGCAAGGCAGGTGTACCGGTATGAAATTAAATAGTTATTTGCCAACCAATTTGATGATATCTTGTTGAAAAGAAAAGGATACGAAATGGATCAGCACAAAATATTGACAGATGAATTGGTAAAGCTGCTGAACGGCGGCAGCGCCCATGCAGGTTTTGACGATGCAATTAAGGGGTTGCCAAAGGAGGCGAGAGGTATTAAGCCGGATAAATTGCCGTATAGCATCTGGCAACTGGTGGAGCATATACGTATTGCACAATGGGATATGCTCGAATTCAGCAAAAGCGAAAAACATGAGTCGCCGGCCTGGCCCGGTGAGTACTGGGTTAAAGAGACCGCCCCGGCCGATGAATCGGCATGGGAAAGATCGATCAAACAGATAGGTGATGACCGCGACGAGTTTATCAAACTTTTAAAGCAAGGTGATATTTACAAAGCTATCCCTCATGGCGACGGCCAAAGTATTTTGCGCGAGGCTTTGCAAATAGCCGACCACAATGCCTACCACGTAGCCGAGATCATCGTCATCCGCAGGTTGCTCGGGGCCTGGAATTCTTAATTGATCCCATTAATAAATTTAACGATATCCGGTATCAGCTCTGCTTTTAAAGGCAGGTCCGGATTTTTGTAGGTTGCCAGGTTTTGATCCTTGTCAGCCGGTGCCTCCTTTAAAACATGGTTCATGCCCGGTATGATGATCAGTGTCGCGTCCGACTTGCCCTTTTTCAATCTTTCCGCATCAGTTACAGCAACCTGCAGGTCGGTTGTACCCTGGAGGATGAGTGTTGGTACTTTTACTGATTTAATAACATAAAAAGGATCGTACCTGAACCACGATACCAGGTATTTTTGAATGCTCGGCCTTGCTATGAAATAAAGCCCCGGGTCGATATTATCAATGGTCTTGCCTTTTTTCATGCTGTCGGTAAGGGTTTTAAAACCATCCTGTATAAATTTGGGCTGGCTTTTAAGTTGCTCAGTTATGATCTTATCGGCTCGTTGCCCGGCTCCTGCTACAGAGATATAGCCCTTAACCGGCTGGTCGCGCGTGGCAAGCATGCCAACCAGCGAACCTTCGCTGTGCCCTAATATGATCACTTTCGAAAATCGTTCGTCGTTGCTCAGCATTTGCACCAGTCCAACAGCGTCATCAACGTAATCATCAAAACGCAGGTCAGATTCTTTATTACTGGTCTGGCTCTCGCCTATCATCCGTTTATCATACCTGACGGAAGCTATACCGTTTTTGCCCAAACCTTCGGCAATATCTTTATAGGCATTGGTTTCAAGCCCAAGTTTTTCGCTATTGCCGTTACGGTCAGTCGGGCCCGAGCCTGCAATAATTAGCACTACCGGTATTTTACCCGATGCATTTTTAGGCATGGTCAAAGTGCCATGTATGGTAGCTGATAATGTTTTTAATGCTATCGGAGACTCGGCCAGCGAAGGGTCCATGCTTGGTTGCTTTGGCGCGCTTTCGGCTGACCCGGTTTTTGCTGTTTCTGCCGGCGCCGGCGTATCAAGTGGCTTCAACAGCAATCCGATGATCTGGTCTTTGTCATTTAACGATATCCGCAAAGCCAGCGCTGCATTTTGAAACGTAGCTTTATACAGGCCCACTGGCGGTGTAAAACTGGTGAAATCAGTTTGATTAAGGTTGCCAAGCTGGTTTCGTAATTGAACAGTAGTAGCTTTGAAATTATCCAGCGTAAGCGCAGCGATCATCTGCGGGCCAAACATTTTATAAATACTGTCGGGCTGATTGTTATTATAAAAAAGCTTGAACTTATTTACCGCCGCGGCATAATTGGCCGGCTCCGTTTGTGCCGAAACTTTGAAAGAAATGGCTGCGA
Source organism: Mucilaginibacter ginsenosidivorans (assembly GCF_007971025.1). Taxonomy (NCBI): domain Bacteria; kingdom Pseudomonadati; phylum Bacteroidota; class Sphingobacteriia; order Sphingobacteriales; family Sphingobacteriaceae; genus Mucilaginibacter; species Mucilaginibacter ginsenosidivorans. The sequence continues at coordinate 2,441,012 of NZ_CP042436.1, forward strand.
ACAATAGAAGAATAGTTTTTTTCATTTGATGGTCATCGGGGAAACAAATATAGTATCTCAAATTTAATAAACTTACTCCGGTACTGTTTTGATCCCCTTTGTTACAGAGGATGAGTTTTTTAAAAGCCGGATACCCGGGCATATTTCAGTGATTAAATTTATTAATATACAACTAAAATCATAGTCGCTGGAAACGGTTATTATTAATTTATCGTTAATGTAAGGCTACTAAATTTTATTAATTGTGGTTTTTAGTTGTTATATTGCACGCAGTTTTAAACCCGTAAAGTTATAGGCTAAACCTTTACTACCCCTTGTTAATGAAGCTGATTGCCGGATACTTAATTGCCGTTTTACTTACAGTTGCCTATAATTCTTCATTGGCCCAGTCAGTACTTTCGGCGGTACACGGTAATATCCGCACAGAGGATTCAACTCCTGCCGACGGCGCCACGGTGGTACTTCTGAAAGCACGCGATTCATCCATTGTAAAGTCGGCAATAAGCAACAATGAGGGTAATTTTGCCTTCGCCGAATTGCAGCCCGGCGCCTATCTTTTATTCATCACCAAATTAAATTACGCCAAATTATACTCAGGGCCCTACCAGTTGGCACAGGGCAAGGACCTTGATGCAGGAGTAGTTACGCTGACAATGAATTCAAAGGAACTTAACCAGGTGAACATAATCGGAAAAAAGGACTTTGTTGAAATTAAGCCAGATAGGACCGTTCTAAACGTCGACCGGAACATTGTAGCTTCGGGCTCGACAGTATATGACCTGCTTAGAACAGCCCCCGGTGTGAAGATTGTTAACGACGAGGTGCTGAAAGGCGGGCAAAAGGCGCTTATCACTATAAATGGCAAGCCGGTGTCTTTGTCGGGGGAGGAATTGATCAATACGTTGCGGAATTATCAGAGCAGCGCCGTTAGCCAGATTGAACTGATCGATAATTCTTCGGCCAAATACGATGCTGCTGGTGGTGGTGGGATGATCAACATCATCCTTAAAAAGAATAAAAATATTGGTTCGAATGTGGGTTTGACCGCTTCGGGAGCGCTTGGCGATAAATACAGATCGAACGCCGGCATCAACTGGGACCTCAAAACCAATAAACTTAACCTGTTTGCCAGTTACAATTTTACCGATAACAAAACAGTACACAACTTTACGAATGAAAGAGTGATCGATGTTAACAACATCGTCAATAATTTCGATGTGGATTACACGGCAGCAACCCTATCAAAAAATCATAGTTTTAATTTGGGCACAGACTATTCATTAGCACCAAAACATACCATAGGTGTGCTTTTTTACGGCACGGATAATTTTATCGATATTGATAAACGGAATAACACCGTCATCAAAACCGGCGGGCAAACAGATTCGGGTATATTCACCCGATCAAACATCAGCAGGCACATTACCAACCTCAATTATAACGCCAATTACAGGGGGGCCTTTGGCAATGAGAGCAAAAGCGTTTTATCTGCGGATTTTAATTATTCTACCTATAACAGGCATTCGATAGAAATGCTGCAAAATGATTTTCTGGATGCACAGGGCCAACCCGACGGCACGCCGTTGTTTTATACAGACAATTCTCCTTCGCAAATACATGTCCGGTCCGAAAATATTGATTTTAGCCAGGCATTGTCAAAAAACAGTAGCCTCGACTTCGGGATAAAAAACAGCCAGGTAAAAAGCGATAATACGATTGATTTTGAACAACAGATCAACAATACCAATACGCCGGTTGCAGACTTGACCGATCATTTCATATATAACGAACGGATCAACGCGGCGTATATCAGGTACGGACTTAAATTTACAAACGGTAGCTTGTCGCTTGGCCTGCGTGCCGAACAAACAAATTCAACCTCGCTGTCTGTAAGCCCTAACAGGCTGGTGGATAGCAGCTATTTTAACCTGTTCCCCAACGTACAGTTTACTTTTGAGCCCGATAAAGATAACCAGCTTACCGCGTTCTACTCCCGCAACATCAACAGGCCCAACTACCAGGACCTGAACCCTTTCGTGGGCTACGTGGATCAGTTTTTTTATAGTACCGGCAATCCTTTTTTAAAGCCATTTTATATAAACACCATCCAGGTGTCAGATCTCTATCTTCATAAATATAAGATCACGTTGAATGCGTCGGTGACAAATAACTATTTCAGCACCATCTTCTCGCAGGACGACGTGACAAAAGTGTACACTACAGTAAAAGAGAACATTGCTACACGTTACCGGTATTCTATTCAATTGGGTATACCGTTTGAATTTACCCGCTGGTGGAATTTAAACCTTGACCTTACGGGGCTGCACGATCAGTACGATTATTTCGCAGCGGATCAGCCAAACAGGGGAAGCTTTGCCCTTGAAACCACACTTAGCCAGGATTTTACGATCACCAAAAAACTCAGTGCCCAGCTCGAGGCCATCTATCAATCACCGACATATTTTGTAATTAACGATTACAGGGAAGACTATTTCGTGAATGCGGGCCTGCGTTATGCCATTGCAAAGAACGCCAGCTTAAGTTTAACCGCGTCGGATATTTTCAATACCGATGTTGACAAGATCCATTCTGATTACCGCAACCTGGATATTACACAGCGCGACAAAAGACCGACCCGCTTTATTGGCTTTACCTTCTCGTACCATTTCGGGACATCGTCGTTAAAAAACCGGAATAATACAACCGATGAGCAAAAAAGGCTCAGCGGAAGCAGCAATGAGAATTGACCGGTTATCCGGCATGGCCGCTTATCATGCTGGTTAAAATAATAAGGAGCACCAGTATGGAGATAAAGGTGTACAGGTAATCCTTCTCTATAAGGAACCCGATACCGGCAAATACTACGCGTAATACAGGTGTAGCTATCAGCAAAACAATACCAAACTGGATGATCGCCTGTCCCTTCAAATGGATAACGCCATCCATAACACCGCTGATATGACCTATGAAATCGGGCACTTTGTTGAAACTTACAAAATCGATCTGGCTGTGACCATGATTGAATAAGAAAATGATGCCGCCGGTAATAACAAAGGCTGTCGACACAAAAACGCCGATACGCAATATCCAGCCGATAACAGCCTGCATGTCCTTATCTTTAAAACTGCCGGGCGTCTTTGTTCCTGCATCCGTATCCCGGGGTATATGTTTTTTAGATTTTTCCCGCGATGCCATTATAGATCATTTGAATTGCGATAAGCGTGATAACGATAGCGAATATCTTTCTGAGCCACCCCGAGGATTCGGCGCGCACCAATATTTTCGAGCCGCTGAGCGCACCCAACAATACGCCGATAACCACGGGCATAGCAATAGCCGGGTGTATGTAACCGCGTTGCAGGTAAACTACCGCGCTCGCCGCCGCAGTAACCCCGATCATAAAATTGCTGGTGGTGGTTGATACTTTAAAGGGAATGCGCATTACTCCGTCCATGGCAATTACTTTCAGGGCGCCCGAACCGATGCCTAACAAGCCCGAAATAACACCCGCCAATATCATTGTCGCAAACCCTCCAACAACATTGGTTACACCGTATTCGACCACTTCATGATTGACGGGATAACTTCCGCCAAGTTTCAGCTTACTGGCAAGATAACTTTGCTGGTTAACCGTACGCTCCGCCAGTTGCCTGAAAGACATAGCAGCAGAAACAAGAAGGATGCCGCCAAAAAGAACAGCTATATATTGCGCAGGAATATAGATGGCAAGTATGGCGCCGGTGAAGGCACCCGCCGTGGTTGCTATTTCCAGGAACATACCTATTCGTATATTGGTAATGCCTTCCTTAACATAGGCAGCGGCGGCACCGGAAGATGTTGCAATAACCGACACCAGCGAAGCACCTATGGCATAATGGATATTGACATGCAACACCAGCGTGAGCAACGGAATGACAATAAAACCGCCACCCAGGCCCGTGAGCGAACCAAGAAGGCCCGCGAAATAGGAGCCAAGCAAAACGATGACAGTAAATACAATTACCGACATAGGCGGAGCAGATTATTGAGAGCAGCTAAGGTAGGAATAAAGTTTTAGCCGTTTGGTTTGAAAAATAATTTTGTGAACTTTCAAAACGTTATGAACTAACAATTTTGTTTTGCTATTTTAAACCGTTGAAAAAACCTTTATCATGATCCATAAAAAATATCAGTTTACTAAAAAAGCACTTCTTTTTCTTTTCCTTATCCTGCAGCCTGTTATGCTTTTTGCGCAGGCTAAATTGCCCGAAAATATGTTCATGCGCAAGATGCCAAACGGGCTCGATGTGCTTGTGATAGAAGATAACAGTGTGCCGCTGGCCACCATTATGATAACCTGCAAAAACGGAGCGTACACCGAAACCCCGCGTTTTAATGGTTTAAGCCACCTTTACGAACACATGTTTTTTAAGGCTAACCGCGACTACAACAGCCAGGAGGAATTTATGACGCGCGTAAGCGAGTTAGGGATCAAATTTAATGGAGAGACCTCTTTTGAAAATGTGAACTATTATTTTACCCTTCCCAATTACAACCTGGAGGAGGGTCTCAAATTCATGAATTCGGCTATACGCTTTCCGAAATTTGACCGGCGGGAAATGATGCGCGAAAACGTTGTGGTGGATGACGAGTTTCAGCGCCTGGAGTCGAACCCGTTTCATGCCCTGAACGACGCTATGGAACATCACCTTTGGGGTAACCTCTATAGCCGGAAAAACCCTATCGGCAATCACCAGGTGATCAGGTCGGCCACGCCTGACCTGATGGACTCGATCAAAAATAAATACTATTTCCCCAATAATTGCCTGTTGACTGTAGCGGGAAGCGTTTCGCACGAGGACGTTTTCAGCCAGGTCGACAAAATATACGGTTCCTGGCAATCCTCCGGGTTCGACCCTTTTCAGAAATGGCCCGTGCCCGAATTTAAGCCGCTCCAAAAGACAGATTATTTTATTGTCGAATCCCCCTTATCTAATGTGCCGGTGATCGACCTGGAATGGCACGGCCCCGATATGCGCACCGATGTACCAGCCACTTATGCGGCCGACGTATTCTCCTATATTATCAACCAAAACTCCTCGAAATTGCATAAGGCCCTTGTGCAGTCGGGCCTGGCATTGCAGGTTGATATCGGCTATTTGACGCTTAGTCATGTTGGCCCGATATCATTGCATGTTGTTCCGAACCCGTCAAAGATCAGGGAATGTATGGCTGAGTTGAAAAAACAGATAGAAATGATGGACAACGACGATTATGTGACTGATGAACAGATAGAAACGGCGAAGGAGAAGCTGGAGATCATCAAAATAAGGGAGGAAGAAGTTACCTCTGATTTTACACAGGTGCTGGCCTTTTGGTGGTCCGCGGCATCAATGGATTACTTTAGCGGGTACAACGCGAACCTGCAAAAGATGACGCGTGCCGATCTGCAAAGCTACGTCCGGAAATATATCAAGGGCCACCCTTATTGTGCTGGCCTGCTATTGAGCCCCGAATTGAAACAACAGGTTCAGCCCGAGAAATTTTTTGCCGCTAACAACTAATGTACCCCCGATATGAAAAGATATATCACACTCACCATAAGTTTATTTTTTATTGCGTTTGCTGCATTTGCTCAGCGCACCGCAACCTCTTTCGATGTCGATGGCATCAAGGTCATCTTCAAACCGACCGTAAAAAATGTCATTAGTGTCCGCGTGTTTTATCGTGGCGGCGTTGCCAATTACCCGGCCGATAAGGCGGGTATTGAAGATATTGCACTGGAAGCCGCCGGGCAATGCGGTACCCAAAAATACAGCGCAGACGTTTTCCGCGACCGTACGGATAAATTTGGTGTCGTTATTTCAGGCGAGTCTGACTATGACTATGGTGATATTACGCTGGATTGTGTCTCGAAATACTTTAACGAAAGCTGGGACCTGCTTACCGAGGCGGTTACCCGCCCCGTATTTGATGAGGGGGAGGTTGAACAGTTGAAGTCGAAGGCCATCGCCAGGATACGCCAGTCGGAATCAGACCCTGACGACCATATCCGGCAGTTGGCCATCGCCAATGCATTTGCCGGCACACCCTATGCCACCGACCCGAAAGGTACGGAAGAGGCCGTAAATAAATTAACGGCTGCAGGGCTTAAATCCTATTACAGCAGTATCCTGAACAAAAATCAAATGTTCATTGTTGTTGCCGGAAACATCAGTAAGGATGAATTGATAAGCAAAGTACGGGCCTCTTTTGGTTCGTTGCCTTCACGCCCGTACACCCCTGTAACATACGATCCTCCGCTATGGAACGACTACAAAGTGCTTACAGAAAAGCGCGACCTGCAGACCAACTACATTAATGGTGTGATGAATGCCCCGCCGGTTAACAGTGCCGATTTTTTTGCCTATCGTTTAGGGATCAGCGTTTTAAGCGGCGAACTTTTTGGCGAATTAAGAACACGTCTTCATCTTTCCTACGATCCTGGTGCCGAAACGGTGAACCAATTGATGCCCTTCGCGATCATGTCCGTAAGTACATCAAGTCCCAAAGAAGCTGTAAGGGCGATGACGGAGGCCCTGAACCTGGAAAGGAACTCCCGTGTTACGCCTGAGGGCCTTACCGAACTCAAAAGCAGTTATATCACAAGCTATTTTATGAAGGAGCAAAGTTCGTCGGCGATAACCGGGAGTTTGGGTGAGGCGGAAGTTTTAGGCGGGTGGGAAACCGCCGAGAATTTACCCGACCTGGTTAACAAAGTAACAGCCGAACAAATATCGGGGGCCATCAATAAATACATTGCCGGATTAAGATGGGCCTACCTTGGTAATGCCGACCAGGCTAATGAAGCGGAAGGGGCCTTCAGTAAAAAAGTACGATAGGGTATCGGTTAAATGTAATTGTTGAATAAATTTGTCAACAACATCACGTTTCTGCTGTAATATAGCATAACCATTTACTTCAAAGCCATGTCATTAGCCAGGATTACCGATCTATTGGGTAAGGAAGCAGACGATCTGCTCAGTTACCAGTGCAAAACATTTCCCAAAGAGCAGCTTCATACGCCGTCGCCGGATTTTGTGGACAGAGTATTTGCGCTCAGCAATCGAAACCCGCAAGTGCTGCGCAATTTGCAGGCCATGTATGATCACGGCCGGCTGGCCGGAACGGGTTACCTTTCTATTTTGCCTGTGGACCAGGGCATTGAGCACACTGCCGGAGCTTCTTTTGCGAAGGATCCATTATATTTCGATCCTGAGAATATCATTAAACTTGCTATTGAAGGCAATTGCAATGCCGTGGCAACCACTTTTGGCAACCTGGCAATGATGTCGAGAAAATATGCACACAAAATACCATTCCTGGTAAAACTCAACCATAACGAATTACTCACCTATCCAACCAAGTATAACCAGATCATGTTCGGTACGGTGAAGGACGCCTGGAACCTGGGCGCCGCCGCGGTTGGCGCCACGGTGTACTTTGGGTCGGAGCAGTCGGACAGGCAGATCATCGAAGTAGCGGAAGCGTTTGAAGAGGCCCACGCAATGGGTATGGCGACCGTCCTTTGGTGCTACACGCGCAATAATGCCTTTAAAAAGGATGGGGTGAATTACGAAACATCGGCTGATATTACCGGGCAGGCTAATCACATCGGCGTGACAATACAGGCCGATATTATCAAACAGAAAATGCCCGACGTTAACGGTGGCTTTACCGCTATTAATTTCTCCAAAAGCGATCCGCTGATGTACAGTAAATTAAGCACGAACCATCCTATCGATCTTTGCCGTTACCAGTTGGCGAATTGCTATATGGGGCGGGCCGGGCTGATCAATTCAGGCGGCGAATCCAAAGGTGCTTCAGACCTGGCTGACTCAGTAAAACATGCAGTAGTAAATAAGAGGGCAGGAGGTACGGGACTGATACTGGGCCGGCGTGCGTTTCAGCGGCCGTTCCAGGAGGGCGTTGATTTCCTGCACACTATACAGGATGTGTATTTGGCAAAAGAGATCAGCATTGCCTAACCCGGCATAAAATGAACAAAGTACGACTCGAGAATTTTTCGGACGGGGTATTTGCCATAGCGGTAACCCTGCTTATTTTAAGTGTCAGAATACCCGACGCAAAAAATTACGATAACCACGAGCTCAATTACGCTCTCCGGAGGGCCGTGCCTCACCTTATAACTTTCGCATTTAGTTTTATGGTGGTGGGTGTTTTTTGGGTGGCGCACCATCGTATATTTTCTATGGCTAAAAAGGTGGATAACGGGCTTTTGTGGCTCAATGTGTTCTATCTTTTATTCGTGGCTATTATGCCTTACCCAACCGCTTTGCTCGCCGAAAACCCTTTTTTAACCACTGGGATACTTGTTTACTCAACGGCTCTGTTCATTATCGCTTTTATGCACTTTTTACTGCTCAACCACATCTATGCCAATAAACGCGTCCGCAGCGAAGTCTTCACTGCTGAAATATACCAGTCGTATTTGCGTATAGGCGCTGTGGGTCCGGTGTGTTATATCCTGGCTGCAGGCGGCAGCTTTATCAGTCCATACATCAGCTTTTTCTTCATCTTTGCAGCGCTTGTGTTTTATATATTTTTTTCGCGCAGCACCAAAGTTGAAGAGAAGCTGTTAATGAAGGCAGAATAACATTTGCCGGATTTAGCTACATTTGGCGCAAAACATTTCAGCAGTTAAATGGGGTATCCGAATTTACAAGCCTGCATTTCCGATCTTGAAAAAAACGGGCATCTTATCCGTATCAAAGAAGAGGTGGACCCATACCTGCAAATGGCAGCCATACACCTGCGGGTATTTGAAAACAAGGGCCCGGCTATCCTGTTCGAAAATGTGAAAGGCAGTAAGTTCCCGGCGTTATCTAATTTATTCGGAACGCTCGACAGGTCGAAATTCATTTTTCGCGATACGCTGGAACAGATCAAAACTTTGATCGAACTGAAGAATGACCCGATGAAGGCACTTAAACAGCCTTTTAAATATGCTCATGTCGGTCTGACTGCATGGTCGGCGCTGCCCATGAAAGTAAGCGGTAGTGCGCCTGTAAGTTTCGGAAAAGCGAAGATTAGCGATTTGCCGCAGATAGTGAACTGGCCCATGGACGGCGGTCCGTTCGTGACCATGCCGCAGGTTTATACCGAGGATATAGACAAACCCGGCGTTATGAACGCCAACCTGGGCATGTACCGAATCCAGTTGGCCGGTAACGATTATATCCAAAACCAGGAGATTGGCCTGCATTACCAACTGCACCGCGGTATCGGTATCCATCAAACCAAAGCCAATGCCAAAGGGCAACCATTAAAGGTGAGCATTTTTGTAGGCGGACCGCCGGCACACCCGGTAGCGGCTGTGATGCCATTGCCCGAAGGATTATCCGAACTAACCTTTGCCGGGGCATTGGGCAACCGCAGGTTCCGGTATTTTTATGACGACGAAGGTTTTTGCATATCGGCTGATGCCGATTTTGTTATAACAGGTACGGTGATGCCGCATGAGAATAAACCGGAAGGGCCCTTCGGGGATCACCTGGGTTATTATAGCTTGAAACATGATTTCCCGCTGATGAAGGTACACAACGTTTACCACAGGAAAGACGCCATTTGGTCGTTTACTGTAGTTGGCCGACCGCCGCAGGAGGATACCAGCTTCGGGGCGTTAATACATGAGATAACGGGAGAAGCTATCGGTAAGGAAATACCCGGCCTGCATGCCGTGAATGCTGTTGACGCTGCCGGAGTACACCCCTTGTTATTTGCTATCGGCAGCGAGCGCTATACGCCTTATTCCAATGAGGAACGTAAACCGCAGGAAATACTGACCATTGCCAACCGTATTTTGGGAACTAACCAGTTAAGCCTGGCCAAATATCTGTTCATCACAGCCAAAGAAGATGATCGTGATTTGAGTGTGGATGACATTGGCGGATTTCTTAAACATGTCCTTCAACGTATCGACCTAAGCCGCGACCTGCATTTTTATACCAATACCACTATTGACACACTCGACTACAGCGGAAGCGGGTTAAACTCGGGCAGTAAAGTGGCAGTTGCAGTGGCAGGGGCGGTGAAAAGAGAGCTATGGGGCGAACTGCCACCGGGTTTTGATATGCCCCGGCCATTCGTAAATTATAAAATGGTGATGCCCGGCATATTGGCGGTGGAAGTTCCTAAAAATATCAAACACAGCGATACGCCGCTTATTTTCGAGATACTGGAAGAACATTTGTCCGATAAACAGTTAGATGGCCTGCCTTTAATCGTGCTTTGCGATGACGCCGGGTTCACTGCCCAAAATCTCAATAACTTTGTGTGGGTAACCTTTACCCGCAGCAACCCCTCGCACGATATTTACGGCATTAACAGCTTTACCGAACACAAGCACTGGGGCTGCAAAGGCCCGCTCATCATCGATGCACGCATTAAACCGCATCACGCGCCGGTTTTGGAAAAAGATCCGGGAGTTGAAAAATTAGTGGATAAGATGGGGGAGAAGGGAGGAGCGTTGTATGGAATTATTTAATTGAAAATTACATCATGCCGAACGTGTTACGGCACTCCACAGTACAAGATATTTGCGATGGCGCAGACCTGCATGTAAGATGCTGAAACAAGTTTAGCATGACGTATTGCGTTTATTTCAACTCATCCAAAACCCTAAACATCTTCTCCTTAATTCCCCTTGACGATCCGTTAAAATTATTCACCATGATAGAAAAGCATAGCTCTCGCCCATTGTGGGTTTGATAGCCGGCATAGGTTAGTACGTTCAGGATGCTGCCGCTTTTCATTTTCATGTTGTTGTAGGTTGGCAGGCTTTCGTAAAAATCGGCATACCAGTCGGTGCCTTTGGCTGATTTTAGCACGGTTGCCATGGTCATGGTAGTTACCCGGTCGCCGGGGGATAGACCGCTGCCATCGACAACGTTTAATGAATTTGGGTCGATGCCCCGCGCTTTCCAGAAATTCTGCTCCACCTCTACGCCGTTGTCTGTGCTTGGTTGCTTGCCTTGTTTCCAGGCGACGGTTTTCAGCAACTGCTCGGCATACAGGTTAATGCTTTTCTGGTTAAGCCAGTAAACTATTTTGCTTAAAGTTGGGGAAAGTATGGTAGTCAGATTTTGCCCGATCTGCGGTGTTTGCTGCCCTTTGGCGGTTAATGTTCCGGTTGATTCCGCTCCGCCGGTTACCATAATACCGATGCGTTGCAGGGTATCGGCTAAACGGTACGCGGCGTCATATGCCGGGTCGGGTATGGCTGCGGATATGCTTTTCTTTTCCTGGTCCTGTGCATAGGTGCCGCGCAGGTACATCAGCTTGCCACCGACCGGGAGGTATGCGTACGCGTTATCGCCGGTTCCGGCAGGAGCATTTACCAGTTCGCTTTTGAAATCCAGGTAAGGCATTGAAGGAACCGTTCTCGATACACCTATCGGGCTATCCGCGCGACCGGTGCGGAGTTTGATATCAAACTGGTTCTCGCGCCAGGTGAGGCCCGATGTGCCGGCTCCGTAGTAGTTGCCCACATCCATCCATATCCAGCCGTTGGGCACCGACTGCGAACCGAAAATGGAATCGTCGCCGATAACGCGACCGTTTATTTTTTTGATGCCGGCCTTTTGCAGGGCGGTTGTCATCTGCGTCAGCACTTCACTTTCTTTATGCCCGGCGTAGCGCCAGCTTCCAAGGGTCGGGTCGCCGCTGCCTTTGATGATCACGTCGCCGTTGAGCGTTCCGCCCGCGTCGATAGTTCCGGTGTAACCAAATTGTGTTTGATATTGAAAATCCCTCCCCAAAATGTTGAAGGCGGTAATGGAGGTAATGGTTTTTAAAGTGGATGCCGTCGCCAGGCCCATGTTCGGGTTGGCTGCAAATATGGTTTCGCCGGTTTTAGCGTCGAGTACCGTTAACGAAACGGATGCATATTTACATTGGCTGTCCTGCTCCAAGCGGTTAAAGGCAGCCTGCAGCTTCGACTGTAAGCCTTGCGCCGGGCAAACAACCGGGGCGAAAAAAAGACTAATTATCAGTATCTGCCGGAACTTCATCTTTTAGATTACGCTGAGAAAAATAATAGATCGGTATACCCAACAACACAATGCCCAAACCCGGCCAGGTAAAGTTTGGCTTATAAATGATGAGCAATATGCAAAATGCTATTCCCATCACGATATAAATTGCAGGCAACACGGGGTAACCAAATGCTTTGTATGGTCGTTCAGCATCGGGCCGGGTAATACGGAGTTTATAAATGCCGATTATGGTCAACACGTAGAATAGCACTACCACAAATGAGATCATATCCAGCAGGTCGCCGTATTTTCCGCTAAGGCAAAGGATCGATGCGACCAAAGCCTGTATCCATAAGCCAAATTCAGGAACGGAAAATTTGTTCAATGTCCCTGTTTTTTTGAAGAACAATCCATCCTTAGCCATCGTATAGTAAACCCGTGCCCCGGCAAATATCAACCCGTTGTTACAACCAAAGGTCGAGATCATGATCATCACTGCGATTACAATGGTGCCGCCATTTCCGAATATCACATGCGAGGCGGCAACAGCCACCCGGTCTTTATCAGCGGTTGCAATATCATGCAGGGGCAAAACTGCTGTATACATTACGTTTGCCGCTACATAAATAAGTGTCACGATCATCGTTCCTAAAAACAGGCTCAACGCAACGTCCCGTTTAGGGTTTTTCATTTCGCCGGCAATAAAAGTTACGCTGTTCCACGAGTCGCTGCTGAAAATAGAACCGACCATTGATGCAGCGATCGCACCTAAAGCGGCGACACTGGTATATTCAGCAAAGCTGCCATCAGTGTTTAGTTTATGCAATGTCCAGGCGTTGCTCCAGTTCAGGTGCCAGGTGTTGCTGCTTAGCGCCCAAAAACCAAAAATGATCAGGCCAAACAGGCTCAATATTTTGGTTAGCGTAAAAGTTGTTTGAATGATCTTGCCGCTTTTTACCCCCCTGGTGTTGATGAATGTTAAAAGTACAATAACGCAAATAGAAACTATCTGCGCGGCGCTGATCTTTATAAATCCAAGGTTGAACAAAATATTATCCTCGCTTACCGCCGGTATCAGGTATGCGGTGAATTTAGAGAATGCCACCCCCACGGCTGCTATCGTTCCTGTTTGGATGACGGCGAAGAAACTCCACCCGTACAGGAAGCCCATTAGTTTGTTGTAGATCTCTTTGAGGTATACATATTGCCCGCCTGCCTTAGGGAACATCCCGCTAAGCTCGCCGTAGCTTAAAGCGGCTGTCAGGGTCATAAAACCTGTGATGAGCCAAACTACAATCAGCCATCCTGCCGAACCCACGTTACGCGTAATATCAGCGCTTACAATAAATATCCCCGAACCGATCATCGATCCCGCCACCAGCATGGTGCCGTCGAGCAGGCCAAGCTCGTGTTTTAAATGGGGCTGTTTCAAATCTTCCTTCATTAGCTGCAACAGGTTTAAACGCCTAAGCTATTTAAAAATTTATAATTGGGCGATGTGTCACAAAGAAATTAAATTTGTTATTTTCGCGGGCAATTTATTTTTGAACGCAATCACGCTTAAAAACAATCATTTATAAACCAAAAATTTAAACATGGATTTTTTGTACAATAACCTAATTTACTTTATTCCGGTTATGGGGATCATCGGCATCCTGTTCATGCTCGGCAAGTCTGCCTGGGTTACCAAACAGGAAACAGGCGACGCCAACATGACCGAACTTTCGGGTTACATTGCTGATGGGGCAATGGCTTTCCTGAAAGCTGAATGGAAAATTCTAAGCTATTTCGTAGTTGTTGCCGCGCTTTTGCTGGCTTATTCAGGTACCACGGTTGAGAATTCGAGCCCGGTCATTGCAATTTCCTTTATAACGGGAGCTTTCCTTTCGGCTTTTGCCGGTTTTATCGGTATGCGCATCGCTACCAAGGCTAACGTACGTACAACACAGGCTGCCCGCACCAGTTTGGCCAAGGCTTTAAATGTGTCGTTTACGGGCGGTACGGTAATGGGTCTTGGCGTGGCTGGTTTGGCCATCATCGGGCTGGGTTCGCTGTTCATTGTTTTTTATACCATGTATGTGAAGAATGTAACCGGAGCCAACATCAACGGCGAAGCAATGGCTAAAGCGCTTGAAGTGCTTGCCGGTTTTTCGCTGGGAGCAGAATCTATTGCATTGTTTGCCCGTGTTGGCGGTGGCATCTATACCAAAGCTGCCGACGTAGGCGCCGACCTGGTAGGTAAGGTTGAAGCCGGTATCCCCGAGGACGACGTGCGTAACCCTGCTACCATTGCCGATAACGTGGGCGATAACGTGGGCGACGTTGCCGGTATGGGCGCCGACCTTTTCGGTTCATACGTTGCTACCATGCTGGCTACTATGGTACTGGGTCGCGAGATCGTATCGCACGATAACTTCGGTGGTATTGCGCCGGTGTTGTTACCTATGGTTATTGCCGGTTTGGGGCTTATCTTTTCAATAATAGCCTCTTACTTTGTAAAAATAAAAAATGAAACTGATAGCGTTCAAAATGCGCTGAACATAGGCAACTGGATGTCGATCATCTTAACAGCTATTGCTACTTATTTCCTGGTACAATGGATGCTACCTGCCGACGACCTGCACATGGTACGCGACGAAGGTGCGACCGGCATATTGAAAGACGGCGCTTCACACTTTACACGCAGCGGTGTTTACGGTGCTATTTTAGTTGGCCTGGTAGTGGGTACGCTGATGTCGATGATCACCGAATACTACACAGCTATGGGCAAACGCCCTGTATTGGGCATTATTCGCCAGTCGTCCACAGGTCACGCCACCAACATTATCGGCGGTTTGGCTGTAGGTATGGAATCGACAGTAGCACCTATCCTGGTACTTGCTGCTGGTATTTACGGGTCGTACTATTGCGCAGGTTTATACGGCGTGTCCATCGCTGCCGCGGGTATGATGGCCACTACAGCCATGCAGTTATCGATCGACGCTTTCGGGCCGATAGCTGATAACGCCGGCGGTATTGCCGAAATGAGCCGTTTACCCGAAGAAGTTCGTCACCGGACGGACAACCTCGATGCTGTAGGTAACACTACCGCAGCAACCGGTAAAGGTTTTGCGATCGCATCTGCCGCTCTTACTTCGCTTGCCCTGTTTGCCGCCTTTGTAGGTGTAGCCGGCATCGAACATATCGATATCTATAAAGCGCCTGTGCTTGCTGGTTTATTTGTGGGTGGTATGATACCTTTCATATTTTCAGCCCTGGCTATATCGGCAGTAGGCCGGGCAGCAATGGCGATGGTGGAAGAAGTTCGCCGCCAGTTCCGCGATATTCCGGGCATTATGGAATATAAGGCTAAACCCGAGTACGAAAAATGTGTGGCCATATCAACCAAAGCATCGATCCGTGAGATGGTTGCCCCTGGTTTGATCGCTTTGATCACACCGATCATTGTAGGTTTTATCTTTGGCCCTGAAGTTTTAGGCGGCTTATTGGCCGGTGTTACGGTGTCGGGCGTGTTGATGGGTATATTCCAAAGCAACGCAGGTGGTGCATGGGATAACGCAAAAAAATCATTCGAGAAAGGTGTGGAGATCAACGGCGAAATGCACTACAAAAAATCTGATCCGCACAAAGCATCTGTAACAGGTGATACCGTGGGCGATCCGTTCAAAGATACTTCGGGCCCTTCTATGAACATTTTGATCAAACTGATGTCGATCGTGTCTTTGGTTATCGCGCCGCATCTGAATGCCAATAAGGTTCCCAAAGCTGCCGCCAGCATCGATAACCCGGTTAAAAAGGAGATCGTGATGCAGGTAAAAAGCGTTCAGGTAATGAAAACAGACAAGAAAGGTTAATAAATAACCAAACAGATATAAAGAAAGGCTTCCGGAAGGAGGCCTTTTTGCGTAGATAGGGTTAATTGTTTCAAATACTAATTTGAAAAAACATGCAGTTATCCCTTTGTTACATGCAAGGTTTTAAGATTTCAATAAATTTAATTACGTTTGGAAAAACTGATTTTATCTCAATAAAACAACAACTGATCTTATAATGAGTTTATTCGTAAAAAAATCGATCCAGCAACTGCTTTCAACTGCTGACGGAGAAAAGTCCCTGAAACGGACGCTTGGCTCGGGCAGTTTGATCGCCCTGGGCATCGGAGCCATTATCGGCGCGGGCCTTTTCGTAAGGACAGCCGCAGCAGCAGGTGGTTTCGCAGGTCCTGCCGTTACCATTTCATTTATTATTGCAGCCATCGGCTGCGCCTTCGCGGGTTTATGTTATGCGGAGTTTGCCTCCATTATTCCTATTGCGGGAAGTGCCTACACTTATGCTTATGCCACTATGGGCGAGATCATTGCCTGGGTTATTGGTTGGGCGCTGATACTGGAGTACGCACTTGGTGCCGCGACCGTGTCGATAAGCTGGAGCGAATATGCCAACCGGCTGCTTAGCGGTGGAGTCCCGGGGAAAGGGATACCTTATGAATGGTGCCACTCTCCAATGGAGTCGGCAATTATCAACGGCGTTAGTCACCACGGTATTATCAATTTGCCGGCCCTGGTTATCCTGCTGGCATTGTCCCTGTTGCTTATAAAAGGCACCCAGGAGTCAGCTATCGTTAATGCTATTATCGTGATACTGAAAGTAGCCATTGTATTAGTGTTTATAGCTATCGGATGGGGATTTATACAGGCAAAAAATCATACGCCTTATCTTATTCCGGCTACCGCGCCGGCGGCGTTGCTGCCCGACGGTACGACATATTCCTATCTCGATTTCTTCCGGCATGGCTGGGGTGGTGTACTAAGAGGTGCGGGTATTGTGTTCTTCGCCTTTATTGGTTTTGACGCAGTGTCGACAGCTGCCCAGGAAGCTAAGAATCCAAAGAAAGATATGCCAATAGGTATCCTTGGTTCGTTGGTTATATGTACTGTTTTGTATATCTTATTTTCATGGGTGCTAACAGGCGTTGCCCCTTACCAGGACTTTATGCATGCAGGTAAGGAAGCTTCGGTAGCTTATGCTATAAGTACCTATATGATAGGCTACGGATGGTTGTCCACATTGGTAACAGTAGCCATATTACTTGGCTTTTCGTCAGTAATACTAGTGATGCTGCTGGGCCAGTCGAGGGTGTTTTATACCATGTCGACAGATGGCTTGCTGCCAAAAGTATTCTCCGATCTTCACCCTAAATTCAGGACGCCTTACAAGAGTAATATGTTGTTATTCGTTTTTGTAGGTGCATTTGCAGCGTTCCTGCCCGAAACCGTCGCGGGAGACTTAACGTCGATAGGTACCCTGTTTGCGTTCGTGGTAGTATGCGTTGGCGTAATGGTACTACGGAAGAAAGATCCTAACCTTGTACGGCCTTTCAAAACACCACTTGTGCCACTTGTTCCTATTTTGGGTATTATCATTTGTGCGGCCATGATCCTAAGCTTACCAGGTAGGACACAATTAAGCGCCCTTGCATGGATGGTTGTAGGTTTATTGATTTATTTTAGCTACAGCAAGAAAAATAGTAAGCTTGGCAGTGCAGGCGATGCATTGCCTACCGCTTCTGATTTTGAGAAGTTGGGCTAACCTGCCCATTGCCCTTAACATAACAAAACAGCCCCGGATCACTCCGGGGCTGTTTGCATTGTGAACTGTTTATGAGGCAAATTAGATAGCAAATTTTATGGTAGTTACCGAGCCTAAACCCGGCCCTTCGCTGCTGATGTCGAAAGTGCCGGCGTGGCTCTCCACTATCGACCGGCAATTATAAAGACCTAAGCCTGTGCCGCTCTTTTTGGTGGTAAACCCGCGTTGGAAGAATTTCTGGCTGGTTTCCTCATCAAATCCCTGCCCGTTGTCGGTAATCTTTAGTTCAATGTGTTTGTCGGCCGAATCCAACGAAATGGAAATACATTTGCCTTCGGCTTCCATGTTGATAGCTTCGAGGCTGTTCTTCATCACGTTTAGTATCACCTGCATGAGCTTGGTATGATCGCCTTTGATCACGTGATTGCCAGCCTTGATATTAACGCTTAGTTTTACGCCCTTTTTCTCCATCGACGCCAGCAGCATTGAGCGGCAATTGTCGAGCAGATCAACCAGGTTAACCGGTTTGCGTTCGTGCGATGCGCCATGGTTGCGTACCAGTTGGCGCTGTATGTTCAGTATTTCCTGTATGTGCGATACGATATGCAGCAATTCGCCTACCGAGGTGCTTATCTCTTTTTGATTCTCTGCCTGCGTTTTCGAGATACCATCCGTTATGGTGACTAAAGCATTCGCCTTATCCTCGCCAATGGCGTTACTCAAAAGCCCATGCTGGTTTTTCAGGAAAGCGTTGAGATTTTTCAATGCATCAAGGCTGTTCTTTTCGGTTGCGCGGTTTATCCTGTTCAGGTACGAACCAAAGCCCACCAGTGCGTTACCAATATCATGCAAAACTTCTGAAGCTATTTCGAATTTGCCCTGTGCAATGGCCTTCTCAAGCTCCTGCTCTTTTTGCAGAAGTATCTGCCCGTTCAGCACTTTCAACTCATCCGATTGCGCATTAAGCTCCTCGTTAAGTTTCTTCAGCGCTTCCTCCGAGCGTTTCCTTTCAGTTATATCATGGCCGATGCCGAGTATGCGGTCTATCACGCCGGATTTGCCATAAACCGGCACCTTCGACGTAGATAGCCAGCGTTCTTTACCGTCCTTGTCAAAAAAGAATTCCTCCTTGTTCAGTTGTGGCTTACCGCTCAGCACCTCCATATCGTTGCTATAACCCCTTTCCCCAATTTCGCCGGGAAAAAGTTCGATATCGTTCTTGCCGATCACGTCAGCTTCCGAATTTAGCCCAATGCAGGCTACATCAGCTTTGTTGGCAATTATTTTACGGCCTTCGGCATCTTTTACATAAATAGTGTCGGGCAAATTGTCTATCAGGGTGCGCAACAGTATCTTTTCACTTTGTATATCCGATTCAGCCTTTTTCTGGCCGGTTACGTCAACATTTGTTCCGATAAGGCTGGTTATCTTGCCGGTAGTTTCGTCTTTAAGCGAGCTTCCGCGCGAGCATATCCAAACCCAGCTTCCGTCAGCATGTTTCATCCGGAAGAAGCTCTCATACATCCCTATGGGATTGACCAGGTAATCGAAAAAGCAGCTTACAGCTTCCATCCGGTCCTCGGGGTGTATCAGTTCGGCCCAAACGCTATCCAGGTTTTTTCTTCCCGACAGGTCGTAATCGTTAATTTCCCTGCCAAGCATGGAAAAGTAAACACTGTTGCAATCCAGGAAATCGGCCTTTGGAAAATACTCCCATGCGCCCGTGTTTGACGATGAGATGAGCGCACGATACTTTTTTATCGTTTGTTCCAGCTCCTCCGCGGTATGCTGAACCGTGCTTTTATCGGTACCTTCGCTCTTTAAAACAAAATCCATCATGGTATTTTCGGCTATTTTGGGTTAGGCTAATGGCAGGCTGATAGTAAACACCGCACCCTTGTTGTTGCTTACCGCAATTTTACCGCCATGGGCGCTCACATACTGCTTTACTATGGCCAGGCCAAGGCCGGTACCGTTCTTCTTGTTTTTGGTGACGAACGGGTCGAAAAGGGTACCCATTATATCCTGCGGAATGCCCGGCCCGTTATCACAAATGGCCAGCATCAGGTTTTTTTCCTCAACCCACCCCGAAATGTGTACAAACGGGTTTTGAACTTTATGATCAAACAGCACATCAGCCGCATTATTTACGAGGTTGCTTATCACCCTGCGCAATTTGCTTTCGTCGCCGGGCACTATCAGGCCGTCGGGCATGTAGGCCTGGATGGAGATGCAGCCGCATCCTTCAATACATTTAGCCTGGTCAATAGCCTCAAGCGTTATTTTATTGATGTCGACAGGTTTCTTCTGTACAGGTATTTCTTTGATAAAATCTAAAAAGTCTTCAAATATATCCGATGCCTGCTCAGCCGACTGGTCTATCATGTCTATCAGGTCGTTTTCGGCGCCTTCCTCGCGCATCATATCCGTCATAAATTTGATGTTCTTGATAGGCGTCCGCAGGTCGTGCATCACCATACCGATAACCTGGCCCACAGCGGATAGCTTTTCCTTCTGTATCAATTTGTCATTTAACTCTGCATTGCGGATAGCGTGTGCCGCGTTTTGTACAAACAGTTTCAGCAGGTACATTTTCTCCGTCTTCAGCTTTTCAACTTTCTGAAGCAGGGCGAAAACATAATAGTTCTCCATACGGGCAAGCACCAGCTCATCTAACTGGCAAACCTCGTCTTTCTCCAGGTCGGCAGCTTTTACACGGGCCGTAAGCTCGTCGATATTAATGCGCTCTTCAATAGCGCCAATGGATAATATTTTCTCGTAATTCAGGTCCTTATCCAGTTTGCCGATCAGGGCCATGGTGGTGTCCAGCGAACCGGCAAGCTGTTCCAGTATGTTTTTTAATAATGAATTTAGCTGATTTTTATTCAGGCCGATATTCGCTATCGACTCGATCAGTTTCTCCAAATTCCTAAGTTTGTTGTAATCGGTGCAGGCTTTGGTAGCCAGCTGTATAATTTCTTCGGGAGCGTATGGTTTGCAATGATAGCCCACATTCTGGCCGGCCTGGTCTACGATCTCGTCGATGGAGCGGTCGCTGTAGGCGGTAATAAAGATAATTTCAGCTTTGGCGTCAACTTTGCGTATCTCGATGGCGGTTTCCAGGCCGTTCCAGCCGGGCATGCGCATGTCCAGGAATATAACCGCATAAGGAGTGCCGTTCTCAATGGCTTTCTGAACCTTTTTGAGGCCGTCCATGCCGTTTGAAGCTTTGTCGACGGTGAACACCGGAATGCTGGGAGTACGTGTCAGTAACAATGGTTTAGTATTGCCAAACAACACATCGAAGGCATTGTCAATGTCTTCCTGTTCTTCGGACTGGTTGCGTGGTATCAGGATGTCTTCAATGTTATCCCTCACCATTTCCTCGTCATCAATAACCAAAACTGATGTATTAACTTCGTTCATTTTTTGATATATAATTGCTTTAGATTCAGCTACTTTTACGCGAATACTTATATTAGGTTATAGCGGCCCGGTAAAATTTTATAATATTAAACACGTTATAGGCCTGGCGATGTGCTGATGCCACTTTTTTTATTGCCATGGCGGGCGTTGTGCGGGCAAACACCTAATATTACCGTTTTTAATTTTTTGTGAATATTATTTATGCGGGGAAATAAAAACCTGTGGGTATTAGTACTTATTTGTGTCATCAATTCGCTGGGATTTGGCCTTATCGTTCCGCTGATATACCAATACGGCAAGGAATTCGGCCTAACCAAGCAAACCCTCGGGCTGCTTACCGCTTCGTTTTCCATTGCACAATTTTTTGCCACACCGCTGCTGGGCGCGCTTTCCGATAAGTTTGGCCGCAAGCCTATTCTCGTTATCAGTTTGGCGGGCACGTTTGTATCCTTCATTTTGTTTGCCGAGGCCCGAAGCATGCTGATGTTGTTCGCGTCGCGTATACTGGATGGTCTTACAGGGGGTAATATATCCGTGGCACAAGCCATGGTGTCCGATAGTTCAACGCCTGAAAATCGTTCGAAAAACTTTGGTATCCTGGGCTCGGCTTTTGCATTCGGTTTTATTATAGGGCCCGCTATTGGCGGATTGTTGAGTAAATTCGGGTTGCAGGTGCCCTTTTTCTTCGCGGCGGGGGTATCGTTGCTGGGAGTGTTGTGTTCCATATTCTTTTTACAGGAAACCAACGGCGAAGGCAAGAAAAGTGCGGAAACCCCGCATTATCTCGAAATATTTAAATCGCTTGCTACCATCATGACCAAGCCTATTGTCGGCACGGCTATTTTTACCGGGTTTTTGCTCACCATGGCGCAATTTACCATGGTTATAGGTTTCCAGGTTTTC
Source organism: Mucilaginibacter ginsenosidivorans (assembly GCF_007971025.1). Lineage (NCBI taxonomy): Bacteria > Pseudomonadati > Bacteroidota > Sphingobacteriia > Sphingobacteriales > Sphingobacteriaceae > Mucilaginibacter > Mucilaginibacter ginsenosidivorans. The sequence continues at coordinate 2,462,944 of NZ_CP042436.1, forward strand.
AGCATCGATGTGCTGAAGGTAGATACTACCACGCTCGGCTGGTTCTTTGCGGCCTTTAGTATTGTTGGCATCGTCGCGCAGCTTAGTATTTCGGCAGTAACCAGGGCCTTAAAATCAAAAACATTGATCCTGTTTATTTCAACGCTGTTTTGTGCTGTCGCGATGTTGCTTGCCGGTTTTGCAACGGGTTTTCTCATCTTCGGAGCTTGCCTTACGGTATACGGACTGTTCAACGGCTTGCGAAACCCTATGCTTAATGCCATTATTGCCGAAAACAATTCACGGTCGGAGCAGGGGAGGGTATTGGGGATCAACCAGTCGTATGTGTCGTTAGGGCAGATATTGGGCCCGATCGGCGCGGGTTTTATCGGCGCATTGTCAGTTCATGCAATATTCTTCCTGTCAGCATTTTATATTTTAATAGCTTTGTTGTTTAGTATGCGCCTGCGCAAAAAACAACAAGATTAAAAGCGATGGATATATTCAACATTAAGGAGATCATTTCGGTAACGATGATCCTTTTTGCCATTATCGACATTATGGGCGCCATTCCCGTGATCATCGAGCTGCGCCAAAAGGCCGGGCACATTCAATCCGAAAAAGCGTCGGTTGCCGTATTGATACTCATGGTAGGTTTCCTGTATGCGGGCAATGGTTTGCTTAGCCTTATTGGTATCGATATAGCGTCTTTTGCTATAGCCGGTTCGCTGGTGATATTTTTTATTGCGATGGAAATGATACTGGGCATCAAATTTTTTAAAGAAGACGACGTGCCCGATACCGTATCCATTGTACCGCTGGCCTTTCCGCTTATAGCCGGCGCCGGAACCATGACCACCCTGCTTTCACTCAAATCACAATACCAAACACAGAATATCATTGTGGGTATTGTGCTGAACACACTGTTTGTTTACCTGGTATTAAAGAATGTAAAATGGCTGGAGAAGCTACTCGGCAAAACCGGTGTCAGCATCCTGCGAAAAGCGTTCGGGGTGATACTGCTGGCCATAGCTATCAAGCTGTTCAGGAGTAATACGCATCTTTAATGTGCTGATTCCAGATGTGCGGATGTGCAAATAAAGTATCTCTGCCGGGGGGTATTTAGAGGGGGCCGCTTGTCAACCAAACAACTACAGATATTTCATAAACCCGTCTATAGTTCTGCGGCTTCCTATTCAACAACTTTGATCTGTTAACACCAAACAGGTCATGAAAAAGACAATAGAAGTTTATCATTTATATTGCATAAATATGCAATGCCCCTATTCGGTTTTCCAATTAATGGTTGAGACCCGCCTGCCGGAGACGACAGAAAATTTGCTTACCCGCCATACTTGTAATTGCTGCGGCAGGCCCCTGGTATCAACCCTGGATATGAAAAGCAGAAGCCTGGTTACTGAAACCAAATCCAGGATGCTGTATTACCCGGCTTACGCTAATAATTGATTCGCCGTGCTGTATCGTCTGTAAAGCCCGATAAAGCAAAGGAATTATATGTTCTGTCATTTCGACGAGGGAAACGAGGAGAAATCTTACTCGCCCTGCTTGTCGCCCGTATAAGATTTCTCACTTCGTTCGAAATGACATGGCGGAATAACGAAGATCACACCCCACCCATATCTCTGTAAAACTTCCTGATGATGCTGATCTGCCCGCGATGGTATATTTCGTCCTCCACCATATGATATAAAACCCAGGCCAGGTTGCAGCCGGTTTCGGCATCGTAATCGTTTATCCGGCGGGTAAGGTCGTCGTGCGTAACGTTAGCTAATGAAGCAAGCATCATTTCCCGCGACCGGCTAAGTTCGGCTACATAATGTTCAACAGCTTGCCCGGTTATCAGTTGCGGCAGGTATTTGCCCATATCCATTGCAGGCAGCCATTTTTGGGTTTCCTCGTCCGTTAACTTTCGCCCCTCCACAAACTCCACCCGAAAATAATTCTCAATAGCTACCATGTGCGAGAGCAAAGCGCCAATAGTGTTCCACCCTGTTTTATATTGCCAGTGCAGTTCGGCCACCGTTAAGTTTTTGAGCGACAGGATGGTGGTAAGCCGGGCATCCTGCAATATCCCCTGTAAATAATCCAGCGAGTGGTCGGATAGCTTACCGAATTGGATATGGAAGGATCGTTTTAATATGACTCAAAATAAATATATCAATTTGGCTTGGCAAAATTGATGTTCGCTTTTACAGGATACCAGAAATAACAACGGGAATAGCTATATTGGCGATAGATTTAACAAGATCGCTTATTCCTTTTCAGGCAGCCTAAAAATGGTTCTCTTATTATTCGGTATACCACTTGCAATATCTCTTCTTTCTTCAACTGTGTTGTACAGAAAATTTGAGGAAGCCGGGCACAGTAATGCAAGGGTGGCAAGTATCTGGATCTTTATCGGTGGATTCATTGTTATGTTTTTTGTAATGCTTTTTTTGATCGTATTATGATATTCCCAATCCCGCCTTTTGGGGTTGTTTGCCAATTAATTCACTATCTTAGTTTTGCATAATAAATAAAACCCTATGCCTGATGCAGTTTTGCTTGGCTTGCTATTCGGTATACCGTTAGCGGGCTCATCTTTGGTGTGTTACTTTTTGTATAAAAGGTTAATAAGGGTCGGCAATAAGTCGCCGCGATTGATCAGTATCCTGGTATTTGCAGGCTGTTACGTCCTCATTTTTGCTGCCATTTTTATTATTATTCTCAACAGCATCAGGCTGGAAAGATGAAAGCGATCGATATTAAAATGTTATTTCTTTCGTTTTAATGAGCAAAAAAAGATAAATGCTTGGATTTATTATCCTTATGATGTTTGCGGTATCAATAGGTGGTGCTGCCTTTGTATCCGGTATAGTTTATAATAGATTGGTAGAAACGGGCAATAAATATCCTAAGACCATTAACGCAATTGTATTCATCGGCAGCTTTGCGGTCATATTTCTGGCGATTTTAATCATCATTGGTAATAACTTCAGGATAGAGCGATAGCCTTTTTATTGGCTGCTCTCTTCCTTCGTATCAACCATTCGGCCAGCAACAAATTCGGCACAAAACCCATCCACGCATCTATCATGTAAAGATGCAGGGGATCGACGTAAACAAAACCTAAAATAATAATTTTCCAAGTCCGCAGCGTTACTGCCGAAAGGGTGAGTGCGTAGCTTCGTATCATGTATTCCTTATGCGCTTTGATGTTTTTGCGCCTCACTTCGGCTACAGCTTTGTAGGTGAACCAGAACCACAGGCAATCCAGAACAAGAAAGGCGGTTTTGCCCGGCAGCTGCCCGTTGGCATAAATAGCCATGATGAAAGCAGCCGGAAAATTGATGAACAGGATATCATAAGCATATATTTTGCCCATTATTTTGTGGACACGGCGGTGTTCCTTCAGGATAAAACTGGAGAACTGTGTTAAGCCCGCCAGCAGGGCGAATATTACCGAGAATACGTGTGTATAAAAAGCGATCTTCCAGGGAATGATGTGGATGTAATCCTGTTTGAATTTGAGGAAGCCGATATTATCCTGCATCGGGATGTAACGCACAATGCCCAGCAGCATTAAAAATGTCGCGACGCACAAAACCAGGTATATGCCGGTGGTTTTGAAAATGTACTTTGCGGTTTCCAAATCTTAGTTCAGGCTTCTCATTTATTTATAAAAGAAGGTTTGCAACGGTACTTCCGTTATCAATGCGTAATTGCCTTGCCGGCCTAAAACAAAGAAACTGCCATTCCTTACCTTTCTATCTTCAGAGGGGTTCTCGGCGTACCCTTTCCCGGAAAAATTTGCGGGAAGCAGTTTTGTCGCTAAAATCTTCCCATCTTTATTCACCATGCACAGTTTTTCATGCCCGGACGATTCCGGATCAATGGTCCAGAAAATAAAATTCCCATCCCACTTACCCACTAAATCCCAATCGGAAGGTTCTTTTTTATCGGGAAAAATATTGACAGGTATATCATACTCATTACTAACTTGCTTCAGAAACTTGCCGTTTAAATCAAATTTCTCAAAAATGTAATCGTCTGAATTCTTTGATGGTGTTTGCAATATTATGCAACTGTCCATAATGGTTTTAGCAACAAAGTGTTTTGAAACCAATGGGTTATTTATTTTATAAAGCGATCCATTAGTCATATTTATTTTTATAAAGATCAACTCACCTTTCTTATCGAAGGTAAAATCGTAAAAACTGCCTTTGTAGGAATGTAGCTCGGTTCCCGAATTTAATTCTTTGTAGATTTTGCGATAGATCTGTCTGTTGTAATCAAAAACGGCGAGGCAGGGCTGTTTCCCACCAAAAAAATAAAAATTCCCTTTAGAGTCAACGTCAAAACCCATGATAAGTAGGTCCATAGGTACATCGGGATCTTTCATAAAGGGCACACCTTTGATGTTGTCCAGTGGAATTAAAGTCTGTTTTTTTTGAAAAGTCTGTGATAAAGAAAACAAACCGTTTAAACACAGAAGTAGAGTGAAAGCTGTTATTTTCATTGAATGGTTCAGGAATTGGAAACTAAAAATAGGAATTATTAAGATCATTTGCGCATCCGCACGTATCAACTCCCCCTTCAGGGGGCAGGGGGGCTTAATCTCGCCACAAACATCGTATCGGCCCGGCGTTCATAGCCTTTCAATACCTGCATACTTTCCACTTTCAGACCCAGTTGTTTTACCATAAAATTGACGGCGTCTTCGTTTTCGGCTTTTAGGGCCGAACAGGTGATGTAAATAAGCGGCTTACCGGGTTTAAGGTATTTGGCCACGTTAGCGGCGATGCTTTGCTGCAGTTTTTGAAAGAACTCAATTTTCTGCGATTGAAACTGGCTGATCATTTCGGGCGTACGGCCCCAGGTGCCCGAACCGCTGCATGGCGCGTCAAGGATAATACCATCGAAAGCATAATCGTGCAGTTCCGGGTCGACATTTTTGGTGAGGTCGAGCAGTTTTTTCTGGTATTTGATCAGCCCGGCATTTTGAAAGCGGCCGTCAAGATTATCTAATATAGATTCACGTATATCCGATACCACCAGCTTGATATCAGGCTGCAGCTCGTGCAGCAGCAACGACTTACCGCCCGATGCCGCGCAGGCATCCCACCAGGCATCCCATTTATTAGGCTTAAACCAGTTAGCCGTTTGCTGCGAGGAATGATCCTGCACCTCGAACCAGTTTTGCTGCGGGAAAAGTGCATCCAGCCGGGTGCCATTAGGCAGGGCCAGGCAGCCGTTGCCTTCGTCCTTATAGGTAATATCGGCCTTCGCCAATACACCCTTTACCATGGTTTCCGAACCTTCGCGTACGCGGATGAACAGGTCGGGCTGGATAAAGAATGATTTGAGAAAAATATCCTTATCAATACCATCCGACAGCCCCGCCGACCAGGGGAATACGTCTGCCAGTTTAAAGGCAGGGTAGGCGTTTTTAACCAGTTTCAGCTTTTCGCCTATGTCAAACCCGATGCACAATGCCCATTCGGGTTTAAAATGCTGCAAAAACGAATTCGTTTGGTTGTTGCACAGAAATTCGGCCACCATCAGGCGCTCTTCGGTTGGCGTATTATCTAAAGCTTTACCAAGGCGAAAGTAGTTGTAAATGAGCCGGCTGGCTACCTTGCGGTCGGTTGAGCCCATTTGTTTGTTTTGACGGTAAAAGCCCGGCAAAAACTTGCTTAAGGGCATTTCGGCAGGGTAGGCACCCAATATTCGCTGAAATGTCTTAAGCTGGTTAAGTGCCTTCATTCTGCTTTTTTCAGCTCAAAGTTATCATATTGGAGCACATTTACATGCGTATTTATCCAGCCTACGCCCGGGCGCTTTATGAAATGGTATTTGTTAAGTATACCGGTGAAGTCAGCCTTATCCAGCGTTTTGATATCGGTACCACCCGTAAGTAAACCGCCAAAGTACATACCCTCGTCATATCCCATAATGGCGTAATAGTTTGGCTCGGTACGGTAGGCCCTGCGATAATCGCGCGCAAAGGCCGCTATGGCGGCGTCCTTCCAATCCACGCGGCTGGTAGATGTGATATGCGTTTTCAGGTCGGACAACAGATCGGTTTTCAGGTAAGCGAATTTGCGCCAGTTAGGATGGCCGAACACTACCACTTTATAGTTTTTTGATAATGAGTCGAGCGAATGCAGGGTAACCATCAGGAAACCCTGGTTGGTTGATGGTACGACAAATATATTCTCCTCGGTGGCTGACAACTGCGGCATTAGTCCGTTAAGTTGACCCCGTTGGATGACCTCGGCAACCACTTTTATCTTCCCCTTGCCAATACTGTCAATTTGCTTTTTGAAAGGTATGATGTAATTATTCTCGTCGCTAAACCCGGATTTAAGAATGAATACTTTTTTCGGCCTGTAGTGCTCATTAATATAATCCGCGGCGCCTTTGGCATGGTACACCAGCGGGGTAGCCACGGTAACCAGGTTGGGGTTTTTAATGTTTGATGGCGAAGCCGGCGACAGGGGCGATACAATAAGCTTTGGCGGCCCCGAAAGTATATCGGCAAAAGCGTGCATGTCGTCAGGGAAAATAGGGCCCACTACCAGGTTACTGCTGCGGATGGCGGCGTTATAGCCAAGGCTTTGCGCCTCGGGCACCTGGTCCTTGGTGTCGAACAACTGAAGTTTGAAATTATAGCCGCGTTCGGCAAGTGTATCAAGCGCCAGTTTGAAACCCTGGTAAAAATCGAGTGAAAGGTTGGCGTGCGATAGCGTGGTGGAGTTATATGCCCCGCCGGGATTAAGGTTATCCAGTTCCAGCGGCAGCAGCATAGCTATGCTTGCCGTTTTGGCTGCAACCAGCTTGGCTTCGGGCTTTTCCTGCTCTTTTTTAGTAACTGCGGGCTGCTCTTTTTTTGAACTGGCTGCGGTAGTTACCGGGCGCACTTTGGGCGAACAAGCTGCGGCCAGCAAGGCAATACCTGCAAAAAATAACCACCTATTCCCACTCAATAGTGGCAGGTGGTTTCGAGCTGATGTCATATACTACCCGGTTTATTCCTTTAACATTGTTAATGATCTCGTTGGATATTTTAGCCAGCAGATCGTATGGTAAATGGCACCAGTCGGCGGTCATGCCGTCTAATGATTCCACTGCGCGAAGGCAAACCACGTTTTCGTAAGTACGCTCATCGCCCATAACACCTACCGACTGTACCGGTAAAAATATGGTGCCGGCCTGCCAAACTTTATCGTAAACACCTGCCGACCGCAAATTGTTGATATAAATTGCGTCGGCTTCCTGCAGGATAGCCACTTTTTGCGGGGTAACCTCGCCTAATATCCTGATTGCCAGTCCGGGACCCGGGAAGGGGTGACGGCCCAAAATATTTGGGTCGATGCCTAAAGCTTTGCCAACTTTGCGCACTTCGTCCTTAAAAAGTGTATTTAAAGGTTCAACCACTTTCAGTTTCATAAAGTCGGGCAAGCCACCCACGTTATGGTGCGATTTGATGGTAGCCGAAGGGCCCTTTACCGAAACGGATTCGATCACATCCGGGTAAATGGTTCCCTGGCCAAGCCATTTCACATCCTGTACCTGGTGGGCCTCATCGTCAAATACCTCTATAAACACCCGGCCGATAGCTTTGCGTTTTTTCTCGGGGTCGGTTAACCCGGCTAAGGCATCATAGAAACGCTGTTTGGCATCAACACCTTTTACATTCAGGCCCATGTGCTTGTACGAATCCAAAACCGATTCGAACTCATCCTTACGCAACAGGCCGTTGTCTACAAATATGCAATACAAGTTTTTGCCGATGGCGTGGTGCAGCAAAACCGCTGCTACCGACGAGTCGACACCGCCGGAAAGACCGAGGACAACCTTATCGCCGCCCAGTTTCTCTTTCAATCCGGCAACGGTAGTTTCGATGAACGAATCAGGTGTCCAGTCCTGGACGCAGCCGCAAATGTCAACCAGGAAGTTCTCAAGCAATTGCTTGCCGTCAATACTATGGGTCACTTCGGGGTGGAACTGTATACCGAAGGTTTGTGTGTCTTTAATATGGAACGCCGCCACCTTTACGGTATCGGTGCTGGCAATGATCTCGAAATCTTTACCGAGGCTCACAATGGTATCGGCATGCGACATCCATACCTGCGAACCGGAAGGAACGTTTTTAAATAAGGGGTTCCCCTTTTCAATGTATTGCAGGTTTGCCCGGCCATATTCGCGGGAGCTCGACTTCATAACTTCGCCACCGTTGAAATGGGCGATGTTTTGAGCGCCATAGCATACGCCTAAAATAGGCAGCGTTTTATGGTACTTGGCAAAATCGAAAAGCGGTGCGTCTTCCTGCCTTACGGAGTAGGGGCTGCCGGAAAGGACGATGCCTTTTACGCTGCTGTCAAGTTCGGGAAAGTGATTGAAAGGGTGGATCTCACAATAGATATTGAGCTCCCTGACACGGCGCGCGATGAGTTGGGTGAACTGCGAGCCAAAGTCAAGAATCAGGATTTTTTCTTGCATGGGCAAAGATAGGGTTTTTGTTGGAAGGTTGTAACGTTGGAAGGTTATAAAATCAAAAACTTACGAAGTTTAAGAACTTCGTAAGTTTGATTATAGGCTACTACCTAAAGAAAATGTTGCTTAATGTAAAGTATCAAATTAAGGGCAGGCACATGTGGCAGATGTTGCACCGTCGGGGCAATGCAAATAAGGGTCGTTACAGCCTGAGCCATACGGATAGTTTCCCACTGTTACAGTTGTAATTCCTCCGCCCGGAAAATAGCAGGTAACCGTACAGGTAGGAGGGGTGCCGCCTTTAACAATTTTCATCTCATCTCTGCTTAGTTTTACTTTGTTTTTCATAAAAACGATTTTATAATGGATAAACTTGCCGTACCACGCCCGGCAATTTGGCGGCATGTAGTATCAAAGTGCATGCTTCTTTACTTTTCGCGAGAAGTTTCTTTATGGTTATGAATGCATAGCCGGTATTTCGTATTGGTAAAATAGAGGGGAAATTTTACCAGGTTGATTAAGGTGCATCGGTGAAATGAGGGCATCACAAGATGTTTGTTAAACTATTGGTTAAATATAAACTAAATTATTAGGAAATATCAAGTGCTTTAAAAAAAATTATAAAGCTTAAAGAAGAGCTATATGAGTTGGCTGGATTAAAGCTCGCGAAGATTTATAAAGGTTGAAGATTAATACTGATAAATCAGCGATCACCCGTAAGGTTTGCAGTATGCTGATAAGTTATCAGCTTTAATTCTTTAATAATTTTAAATTGTTTATCAGCTGTAATAATCGGATAATCCAGAGTTAACGCTGTGGCTGCTATTATGGCATCTGCTAATTTCAAATGATATTTTTTCCTTAGTTCAATATATTCCTGCTTAATAAGGTCATTTAAAGCAATCACTGAACAATCATGTAAAAGGTCTTTAATGCGCTTTTCTTCCTTTGTGGTGATATTCTTGTAGCCAACTAATTCTAACTCAGTTATAAAGGATAGATAAATGTATTTACCTTGCAAAAAATCCTCTAACGTGTCGCTCCCATTTAAGAGGTATAGAATTATGTTGGTATCAACTAATATCTCTTTCCCACTCATCGCGAAGTTTTATTTGAATTGTTAAGGGATCTTCTGTGAGTTTTATCGCGCCATTGTATTTTTTTGCATTGAAGCCAGCAGTTTTCTTTTGTTTATAGATTGCTTTTTCAATAGCTTCAATATCACTTTTACTAGCCCCTTTTTCTAATACTAAAACCATAACCTGATAATTAACCTAACAAATTTAATAAAAAGTATGCATTACTTATCGTCTAATAGATCAACACAATGTTTCGCCATAGCGGGCAGACGGCTGCTTAGTGATTGCAAGCCCTTTTTGTCGCCTGTGTTTAAATAAAGTGTCTTGATCAGGTCTAAAGTATCATCATCCGGGTCGCAGGCCTGGGCCTTTTCCAAATAGGGCAGGGCCTTAAGTACGGCTTTTTTGTAAACATCGGCTATTTGAGGGTAGGATGGGTCGGTAGTGGGTGTGCGGTATAGTTTCAATTGGATATCCTCGGCGCGGTCGTTATACAGGTAGCCAAGCGCCCGTTGCACCACAAAATAGTTGGGTTCGGCAGCGGCTACTTTTTCGTAGTAGATAACCGCATCTGCATCCTGCTCCACATCATCAAAAACTTTGGCGAGCTTGGCAAAAAAAGCAATGCGAGCCTTAGGCTCAAGTTTTGCTGTGTCGGGCAGAATCCTTTGACCGGCCATAACAGCACCGTAGCTATCGTCATTTAAAGTAGCCATATCAAAGTCCCCCAGCTTATTAAGCAACACGGTATCCGCTGTTTGTGCTTTGGCGAGGGTTGTTACCGAACCCAGTATCAACAGGAAAATATATCTTTTAAGCATGGGATGTAAAGCGGAGATAAACAAATATCGTATTAACCAACGAATATACACTACCGCATAGTGTGCAGCGGAGAAATTTACGATGAAGCCGTTTCCTCTTGCTGCTTTTTCGAAAAATATTTACCTGTAATAACAAACAGTGCGGAGATAATGAAAAATACCAGCACTAAAACAGCAGAATTTAAGAGCGTTTTTGTCATTCCTATTTCGCTGACGTTGACAAAAGGGTAGGGATAAAAATTAGAAAAGCTTCCGCGTATCAGAATAAACGCCAGGTAAGCCAGCGGGTAAATAACCCATTTGGGGATTTGCCGTAATGTTACCGCTTTTTTATCTTCATACACGGCCCAGAAAATGATCGCTAAAACCGGTATTACGGTATGAAGAAGTTCGTCGACGATGAGTTGCAAACCCTCGGGGTTCCAGGTCGCCCTTAATATAACCTGGTACACAGCCCCCGCCATAAAAATATAAATGGTAACGGCGGTGAGCGTGCCAGGTTTGCGCACGATTGCCGGATTGAAAGTGTTCAGCGTAAAATAAACGGCTACCAGGATATTTGTAAGGATGGTGAAGAAGCTAAAAAAGCGAATGATGGTTTCAGCTACCGGCGCAGACCTGTTTTCGATCATCAGCGCAAACTGCGCTGTCACGGCAAACCATCCGGTCAAAGCAAATAAAACGGAGAGGAATTTTTTCATACTGCAAGCTGTCGCGACCTAAATATACGCATCCGCTTTCCATATTAAATAAGCTTGCCGCATGCAATGTGCGCATGGGCGGTACCCCATTGCTTTTGCTTCCTGTTCCGATTGAAAGAACACCCGGTTCTGCATTTTCATTCGTTTGCCCGATACACAACTCAATGTCCCATATATTTTCAGCTTTTTGTTGCCGCCCCATTGCACTTCGCCGTTGTTTATTAATTCTTTTAATTTCCGGCTTCGCCGGAAAAAAGTATCGCCCAGGTCGGTATGCGCTATCATGCCGCATCGTGAAAGATAATTCCCAGGGTATGCCTGCTGCCGGACGTTACCTGGCTCACACCGTGCTTCATATTAACGCGGTAGTAGCCCCGCGTACCCTTCACCGGCCGGAAATTCGTGGTGAAGATCAGGGCATCGCCCTTTTGGGGTTTCAGCACAATAGCTTTGGATTGTGCCCTCGGCTGCTGCTCTATCAATACAAACTCGCCGCCCTCATAAGCATCGTCCAAAAACAACACCATTTGCATTGGAAAGTAGATATCGCCATACAGGTCCTGGTGCAGGGTGTTATAACCGCCTATGCCATACCGTAAAATCAAAGGCGTCGGGCGGTTTTGACCCGCTGCGTGGCATTGTTCCAACAATTCCGGCAGGCTATCCGGAAATTGCTTTTGTATACCCAATACCTCCATCCATTTATTGGCAATAGGCGCAAGGTGAGGATAAACCGCCTGCCTGGTAGTTTCGATGATGGCGGGCAGCGGATAATTGAAATATTTATACTCGCCCAACCCGAAGCGGTAACGCTCCATCACGATGGTTTTGCGGTATAGTTCCTTGTTGTCGTATTGTTGCCGCAGGCTATCACATTCTTCCGCGGTAAGCAGGCTACTAATAATGGCATAGCCGGTATCGTTCATCTGGCCGGCAACCTGCTGCCAGTCCAATTGATCAATTTGTTGTTTCATGAGATTTTGATTGATAGTCTCTGTGTACTTGTGCCCTTTTCTCAGTGCACTTTGTGGTTTAATTTTTTACCACAGAGGACACTGAGATTTTTCACAGAGGGCACAGCGGCTTAATTTATACCGCCATTTTATGAACCTGCGCAGCCTCCCAGCCAATAATGGCCGATTTGCGGGTTGGTCCCCAATGGTAGCCGCCAAACTCGCCTGTGGAACGGATCACCCTGTGGCAGGGTATCAGGAAGGCTACCGGGTTGTCGCCCACGGCGCTTCCCACTGCACGGCTTGCATTTGGCGATTGTATCACTTTAGCCAGTGAGCCGTAGGTTTCCAGTCCACCCATAGGAATCTGCAGCAATGCTTCCCATACTTTTAGCTGGAACGGCGTTCCCTTCAGGTGAAGTTTTATGTTTGAAAGTTTAGACCAGTCTTTCTGGAATATGAACATTGCTTCCTGCTGTATATGGTCCACCACCTGGTTGTAGGCCGCATTCGGGAATTGCGATTGCAAGCCTTTTAATGCCTCGTCGCGGTTATCAGCAAAAGCAAGATAACAGATGCCTTTGTAAGTTGATGCCACCAGGATATTGCCGAAAGGGCTATCGGCAAAACTGTAGTTTATCTGCAATGCCATACCCCCATTTTTATATTCGGCCGGAGTCATCCCTTCTATATTGATGAACAGGTCGTGCAGGCGGCCCGTGCCGGACAGCCCCGTTTCGAATGCTGCGTCGAATAATGTCGCCTGTTTTTCCTTCAGGATACCCTTTGCATATTCAACACTCAGGTATTGAAGGAATTTTTTTGGACTGATGCCTGCCCAGTCGGTAAACATACGCTGAAAGTGGAAGGGGCTCATATTTACCTTTTCGGCTATATCATCCAGGTTAGGCTGATCCTTGAAGTTTGTCCTGATGTAATTGATCGCATCGGCTATACGCTGATAGTTGATCGTTTCCTGTGTTTCCATTGTCTTAATTTTTATATAACAAAGGTACCCTGGCAGGCAGTGGCGTAAAACCCGGTTCTTGCTAACATTTGGATTTGCGCAACCATATTTCGTTTTCGGGCAAAGCAATAAATTGGCAAATTTATAGTTACTTTTGGCAACGTTCCAGATCACTAAATATGAAAAAAATTATCATCACTATCCTCATCTTATCAGGCATATATACAGCGGCGTCTGCCCAGTCTCTCAACACCGGCGAATTTGGCGTTAATGTAGGGTTGAATACCTCATCGGTTCAGTATTCGGGCACCGGCGAAAACAGCGATTACAAGGCAGGCGTTAATATCGGCATTTCCGGCGAATACTATTTCTCCGACCGCTGGGGCATCAAGGCAAAAGTATCTTACGATCAAAAAGGATGGGGCAACGGATTCCTTGTTTTGGACGATGGCACCGAAATCGACGGCGTGGATTACCATTTGAATTATATCACCGTCCCCGTAATGGCCGACTGGCACTTCGGCAGAAGGCGTAACTGGTACCTGGATTTTGGCCCGTATGTCGGCTTCCTTGCCAGTGCAAGCGAAACGTCACACAGTGCCGATGTAAAGCCGTTGTTTAACAACACCGATGTGGGTATTGCATTTGGCATCGGCGTAAAGATTCCCGTATCGCGCACAGCCAGTGTGTTTTTTGAATACGACGGGCAGGGCGGGCTTAACAATGTATTCAGCACCAGCGAGGGTGGTACCTTTCAAAATATACGCTCAGGTTTTAACGTGGGACTTTTGTTCCCGATAGGTAAATGATACCCGGAGCAGGTTTAGTTTGCAGCTAACCTGTTCCTCTTAAAAAAATCCCATATCACTTCGCACGCATCAAGGTTGTGGGTTACCGAACCCACTATCATTTTCGGCAGGTATTGCGATCCGCCCGGCCAGGTATGGCCGCCGTTCACAATGGTATAACCTATTACTTTGATGTGGGTTGAGGGGTTTTCGTATTCTTCCTTCGTAATGGTGGTGCCATCGTTCACTTTCGGCGGCCGGTTGGTAATAACCGGTTTGTTATCACATCCATCTACCGAAGCCCATTTTCTTAATACCTCTTCATGCCCGTAAATAGTGCCGCCGGCGCCCCTTTTCATTTTTCCCCCGGCAAACGGTACCAGCGGATCGTCCGTGCCCTGTATATACATTACAGGTATCGGTTTTTCCGGCTTGTAGCTTTCGCTATTATCCATTGATGCAGCAACCACAGCTATTGCCGCTATCCTATTATGTAATTCACATGCCAGCCGCGATGTCATGAACCCGCCGTTTGACATCCCTGTTACGTACACCCTTGCCGCATCGCCGTTGTAAGTCTTGAGTACATAGCTTATCAGTTCATCAATAAACTTTACATCGTTTATGCCCTTATCGTGTGCCGGTGTGCCCCGCCCGTCGTTCCAGCTGCGATCTATTCCTTGCGGGCAAACGACGATCACTTTATCACGGTCGGATATGGGTTTGAAGTTGGAAAATTTCATCTGCCGTTCGGCCGTTCCCAGCCTGCCGTGGAGGGAAATGATGACGGGCAGCTTATCATTTGCATTGACGCCCGGCGGATTGTAGGTGATAAACTTGCGCTTGATCCCATCAACAGTAATGGTTTCATTTTTTTGCTGTGCCGGTGCTGCCAGGTAAAGCAGCATCAAAATGGATAATAAAAATGCTCTCATGCTGGTTCGACGCAATTTTAAATGGAAGGTTTATCGGGGTTGTCTTAAATCTTTTACCATTCGTACAATGCCCATTATTTCACCATCGGGTAGCGGGAGTTTAATGTGCTCCAATTCAGCATAACCCATTTTTGCGTAAAAAGGGACACCCGGTAAGGTAGCACCCATTTCCATCCTGTTGAACCCGTTTTCGACGGCGGCCTGTTCGCAGGCATTGATGAGTAACTTACCAACGCCTTTGCGTGCTTTGCCGGGATGTACAAAAAAGGCACGTACCCGCGCAGCATCTTTTGAGGGGTCCAACAGCGGATCGGCTTCGGCTTTAAACTGGTCGCCGCCAAAAAGGGTGTTACGCTTGCTCCATCCGCCGCATGCAATGATCATCCCGTCTTCCTCAACAACAAATAAGTTTGGTCGGTGATCAATTGCGTATCCACTCCAAAAACATATTTAATAGCGCTTTCTGTTTCAGCCGGAGTATAGTAACCGGCGCTCAGCCCGCGGGCAGACAAAGCGATAAGTTCCAGCAAAACGGATGTTTCGTCAAGAGCAGCGGGCCGGATGGACAATGACATATCCAATTATAAGAAAAACAGGGCAATATACAGCCAGCCCTAACCCATTGGGAAAGAAATTTTGGCGGCGCTACGCACTGCGAAATTTCTTGTTACACTTAGCGCATTTGATGTCGCCGCCGCCCTTATCTTCCCAGTAATGGTCGCAGTTGGCTCTCAAATTTATACGCGCGGTCACATACGCAATCGTAAGGACGATAAAAATCAATGTTGATAGGACACAAACTAATGAGTACATAATAAAAGCGATTAGGGGCCTGGGCCGTTAACATGTATTCGTTTTGAGCAATAACTAACAATACATTAGAATGTTTGCCATTTTTTCAATAGAAATGAGGTAGATGTATTAAATTATTGCTTTTCAGGAGCTAATTTAAAGAGTTTGTTTTGTGTTTCAAACACACTAAGGCAATTTTTTATAATAACAATTAAAGAATTGTAAATATTTTAATAAGTATGGCGCACTAATTTTGATTTTTTAAAAAACAGCTGTAAAATCTCTCCCAATTTTGGGGAATTTGCAGCCGGGGTGGCCAATTTTTTGTCCATCCTGATCAAATTTTGTCATTGCGATGGTAAAAAATGCGATAATCCGGGGAAAATAGCGGCTGCCAGAACGCAATTATTACAAATTGCTATAAAATCCTGATGGGAATAGGGGGAAGATTTGGGTAAATAATGTTAATCGATAGTTAAACTAAATATCATTCCCGCTGTTGTAATTTAAATTATATTCCGATGGCAATCTACAACATTACATATAAAGCTCCGGATGATAAGGATTATCTATGGAACGGCAGCACTTTCGACCTGGTGAAAGAAGAAAACGAAAAGCTTTTTTTCAGCGGCAAAAGCTATAATGAGGATGAAATGGCCGAAGCACTATTGAAAAGCTATAAAGCAGCAAAGCAATTATTCCCGGCTGACAACGATATTCACCTTGAGCCTGTGGAAATACCTGTAAGCGATCAGGACACAGAAGGCGGGCACCGCCACCGCATGACCAGTTGATTCAGGAGTGGATATAGCTCTTTAAATGCTCGATGGTTTCGAGGTGTGTCAATATGGTCTCAGTTACCAGGTCGTTGATCGATATAATTCCGCATAGTTTATCATTCCTGAAAACAGGTAGATAACGGATATTATTCTCGCTCATAATGTGCATGCAGGTCTCCACCGAGTTATCAGGTATAATATGGGGCAGATCTGTAGTCATGATCTCGCGTACGGTGGTTTCGTCGGATGATTTGCCTCTCAGTATCACTTTACGGGCATAATCACGTTCTGTCAGTAAGCCAAGATATTCACCGTTCTCGGTAACAATTACCGATCCTATGTTCTTATCGTCCATCAGGCGCAGTGCATCTAATACTGAGGTCTCAGCATCAATCGTAATAGCGCCCCCTCCCTTACGGGCGAGTATATCCGAAACTTTTTTCATAACTTACAGATTTAGTGGCAAACAGGCTTATAACCAAATATACAAAATGAATAATAACAAAGTAATAAAACCAATTATTTATTTTTAGCCCACGCTTTAAACCACCTGTAATGAAGAAACAATTGATAAGCCTGCTGCTGGCGTTACTTTTTACCGGTGCGGCTGCATCGGCAATGCAAACCGACACTGGTAAATATTTTACATCGTTTGATGGTGTTAAGATCTATTACGAAGTAAAAGGTACGGGCTACCCGGTGGTGCTGGTGCATGGATTTACAGGTACCAGCCAGGGCTGGAAGAGAGGAAAACTTTATGGCGATCTGCTTGACGCCGGCTACCAGGTTATTATCATGGATCTCCGCGGAAACGGCAGATCGGACAAGCCGCACACGGATGGGGCCTATGCCAATAATGCTGAAGCAAAGGATATAATAGGTTTGGCCACCTTACTTGGCCTTAAGAAATACGACGTGGTGGGTTATTCGAGGGGTTCCATTATCGCCTCGAGCCTGATGATCATGGACAAGCGGGTGAACAAAACGGTAATGGGTGGCATGGGCGATGGTTACACCGACCCGGAATGGCCGCGGCGGATACATTTTTATAAGGCGTTGATGGGGGATACCTCCTACCGGGAGACCGACGGGTTGATGAAGTGGGTTAACAGCCAGCCTTTTGATAAATTGTGCCTTGCTTTGCAGCAAAAGTACCAACCGTCTACCAGCCCGGCGCAGCTGGCCCAGGTGAAAAAACCGGTGCTTATTATACGGGGTAGTGAAGATAAAGAGAACGGTTCTGAAATTGCTTTGAAAAAAATGATACCGGGCGCCCAGCTTGCTTATGTTCCGGGCGATCACAATGTGGCCCAGGGTACCGCCCAGTTTGCTTACGCTGTGATGCAGTTTATCAAATAATATGCTCCCTTGCCTCATTAATAAAGGCTTTTATATTGTAAGTGTATTGTTACAGCCCTGTAGTAAATAATTGCGAAAATATATTTCCCGTAAATCAAATATTATATTATATTTGGTTGAGAGTAACTGTCTGATAAACATTCTGATACGCACAGGTTAAACTGGAAGGCGTTTGTTAATTTATCGTTCCGCTACATTTACTGGCAGTAAATAAAACTCCGCGTATTTTTATGTTGAAACGTATACTTGTCCTTGATGATAATGAGGACATCCTTGAGGTTGTCCACGAGGCTTTGTCTTATTCGCAATTCGAAGTAAAAAGCATTTCGGAGTGTGACGGGCTTATGGCCATACTGGACGAGTTCAAACCCGACCTTATATTGCTCGATTACCGCATCTCGGGAACCAACGGCGGCGATATTTGCCGTCAAATTAAAACCCACCCCACGTTCGGCAACCTGCCGGTGATCATTTTTTCGGCCTATATCAACCACGACGATGAGATTTTGGCTTATGGTTGCGACGCTGTTATCAATAAACCATTCGACCTTATCGAATTGATAGCTAAGGTGAATGAGCTGGTTTATTAAAGTAGAACTGTGAATCGCTCGTTACTGATTTCGTTAAATGTGAAATTCTTTAAACAATAATTAATTCCTGATTGTTGTAAGGGTGGTTTTGTATTTATTGGTTAAACAGCGGCTTAACACATTGTTAACATAGATTTTTAGCTCAGTTTTGATGACGTAACTATCTTTACCGTCATTATATAATAAATACAATATCCCCTAATTGTATCACGCATGGAAACGTTACTAAATGTCCCCGATTTAGCCGAAAAAGCCCGCGATAAAATGCCGCTTTGTCCCAAATGTAAGGTCGAACTTGGGTACAGGGTCAGGCGCGGCTTTGTTTTCAAACAGCTGCTAAACTGGCTGCCTGTAAAAAGATATTATTGCTATAAATGCAAACGCAGGCACTATATCTGGAATTAATTTTTTGTTAAATTTTAATTAAGCAAAGTGTATCCTTTTATAAATACATATTTGCTACATTTGGCATTCTTTAAAAACGGAGTGTTGATGTATGCTTTATGGATTCGACCATAAAAACTAAACCTGATAAATCACATTATTGCCGCCGGTGCGGTGCCCCGTATCATTTCCAGTTACACCGGAACTGGTTTGTGAAAAACCTCTTATTCTTTTTACCCCTCCGAAAATACTTTTGCGCCAAGTGCCGTAAAGCAAGGTACGTTATGGTTAAAAAAGGTTCGGCACGGGAGCCTTACAAGGGATAACACGCCAATATTTGTGTACCAAAAAGTGCTCTTTTAATGCACTAAAATCTGTATACTTTTCAAATAAGCCGCCGGCCAGCTTTTTAACATTACGGAAATTATTAACAAATTGTAAAAATAAAACGCAGCCGGGGACGGCTATGTTGACTATAATTAGCACACTTTAGGCTGATATGCAAGGATTTGAAGGGTTTTTTGGTACAGGATTTGTCATTGTCTACCCAAATAAGTTATAAAACCAAAAAGATGCGTAGGATTTTAGCAGTTGACGACAACGAAGATATACTGGATATCATGAAGCTTATACTGGAAGATTGTGGTTACGAGGTAGAAACACTTACAGACGGTAATGCTATTTTTGATGCTATAAAACAAATTCATCCCGACCTTATCTTGCTTGATGTAATGCTTGGGAATGCCGACGGGCGCGAATTATGTAAAGAAATAAAAGCCAGGGCAGAAATGCAGGACATACCCGTTATCCTGGTTTCGGCAAGCCACCAGGTTGCAGAGCGTTTCGCGCTGAACAGCGGGGCGCCTGATGATTTCCTGGCGAAGCCTTTTGATATTAACGATCTGCTTGCCAAGGTTGAACATAACATGGCGGCTGCTTAGTACTGTTTTCAGGACAGGATCATTTAACCCCTAACTCTTTTAGTTCTTTATCAATGCGGGCGTTCCAATCGGCCTGTGCCTGGCGATCGTTACCGTGGTGAGTATCGTGGTCATATTGGTTTTGCATTCGTGTTAGTTCACGCAATGTCTCCAGGTATTCCATATTTATCAGGCCTTCATAATTGTCGGGCAACAGCGTCATCGCTTCTATCTTCTTCCTGAAATGTTCCCCGACTATTTTGGCGATATCAAAGTGTCTTTGCTCATGATTTAGCGAATAATCGTCCAATGCGCCGCTTTTTACCCAACTGCCGCTTTTAGGCATATACACTTTTGTTACTACTTCAACATCGATAACGCCTTTTACAACGTTTATATGTTCGCCGTATCCAAGGCCGGCAAATATCTCCGCATCAAAAACGCCGGCGCGGGGCCTGTCCTTAAAGTCGTCCCAGGTAAGCGGCCGGTTTACGGAGTAGTAAATAGTATCGCCTTCCGGACGTTCAGTATAATCTGAAAACCTGACCTTCACAGCCTTCGCCAGCCTGATATCTTTATGGGCATATTCCTCTATCCAGTTATTAAACCATTTAAGTGCATCCTCAATGCCATGCCTTAATATGGTTTCGGGCAGTTCGGCTTGGCCGTAGGGACGCGTATAACGTACGCCGCCTTTATATTCAACCAAGTCCAAAACGCCATAGTCCTTCTGCAGCCCGAAGGAGATCGCTATCGTAAGGCGCCCGTTTATGGCTCCGGCGCCGGAGGTTGTTTCCATAAGCTTAAGATCGTGCAGGGTAATAATTACCGGCCTCAGATCTGTTTTTTGGTCCAGGTTGTGGCCGATAAACAGTTTAATAGCATTAACTGCTCCGCTTTTCAGATCGGCGGACCTGGTTTTGAATATCCCGCCCTCTTTATAAACAAGCGTAGCCACCGCATCTTTATCCGAACGCTCATCAGCCACCCCGGCGATATAAAATTCGCGCGGGGTGAAATTTAATTTTTCGTCGTGAAGGGTAATGGTATTGTTCGCTGTTTGCGCTTTAGCGCCACCCCAAAACAAAATATTAACAAATAAAAACAATAGAAATTTTAGGTGGTTAATGCACATACTGTTTGCAACGAATTGATTGTAATTGTATTACACTGTAAGAAAGTTTTCCACACCGATAACAAGGCATAAACAGCGCCGTTCATTAATTAAAATGTGTTACTCACATTTGTGAATTACTTGTGTGGATTGCATTTTTGCGTTATAATTACTTTCGCATAATATATCTCGCGCTATGAGCCAATTGAAATACGTTTACCTGTTTTTCCTGATACTTTTTACTGTTACCGCCAGCGCCCAGCAAGACCCATCATACCAGATATACCGCACTTATCATACCGCACTCGACCTGATGAGCAAAGGTAAGTATGTTGCCGCTGCCGAACAATTCCGCCTGGTGGAAAGGCCGCGTTTGGAAACAACGACACAGCCAAAATACGAATCGCAGTTATCGCTGGTAAAAGAGGATGCGCAATATTACGAGGCTTTTTGTGCATTGCAGTTAGGTAACGATGATGCCGAGAGCCTTTTTATGAAATTTATTAAGGACCATCCCGAGAACCCGCTTACCAAGCTGGCTTATTTTGATATCGGCAAATTTTACTTTAAACAGGGTAAATTCGAGGAATCGCTCAAATGGTTTGATAAAGTTTCGGCAGGCGAACTTAGTGGTAGCGAGAACGTGGAATATAAATTCCGGAAAGGGTATGCCTATTTTGAAACGAAGGATTTCGCGAAGGCGCAGCCACTGTTCAGCGAGGTGAAAAACACCAATTCGCCGTTTACTGTCGACGCAACTTACTATTTTGCCTATATCGCATACCTGAATAAGGATTATCACCTGGCGCTGGTGAATTTTGAACGGATAAAAACATCAAAAAAATACCAGGATAGCTATCCTTATTATATAACCGCTGTTTATTTCCTGGACAGGCGTTACAATGATGTCATAAACTACGCCGTACCGATACTGAAAACCACGCACCAGCAGCACGAGACCCAAATGCTGGATATTGTTGCGGCTTCCTACTTCGCGATAGCCGATTATAAAAACTCGGTTGTTTATTACGATCGTTTTGCCCAGCAGGACAAAGGCAAAACCCAAAACACACAGGACAGTTACCAGATGGGTTATGCCAATTATAAGATCGGCAATTATACCAAAGCTGCCCGCGAACTGGTTAAGCTGGTTGACCAGAACGACATTTACAGCCAAAACGGTAATTATACGCTTGGTAATGTATTCCTGAAACTCAATAACAAACAAAGTGCGCGCAATGCTTTCTTCGTTTCTTCGAAAATGAGTTTTGATCCGCAATTGCAGGAGGATGCTTTGTATGAATACGCCAAGCTGTCGTACGAGCTTGACTTTAACACCCAGGCGCTGGATGCTACCAAATTGTACCTGAAAAACTATCCCCGCTCGGCCAGGACCGACGAAATGAAGACCCTATTGGGTGAGGAACTGTTGAATTCACATAACTATAAGGAAGCCGTAGAAATACTGGAGCCGATACCGAATAAGTCGGCAAGCGCAAAGACAGCCTACCAGAAGGTGACCTACTACCGCGGACTGGAGTTTTATAACGAAAGGGCCTTTGAAAATGCAATAGGTATTTTCCTGCGATCGCTCAAGTACCCGATGGACAAAAAAATTCAGGCCCAAACTGTTTACTGGATGGCAGAGGCCATGTACGAAGTACGCAAATACAGCGAATCGGTTACCAATTTCGAGCGCTTTTTGGATATGGATGCTGCCAGCGACCTGCCAAATTTTAATTACGCAAATTACGGACTGGGTTATGCAGCTTTTGGTGCGGAACAATATCGTAAAGCAGCTACCTATTTTGAAAAGTTCCTTAGAGGCGGCGAAACCGATAAGAATACCATTAACGACGCTGTTACCCGGCTGGCCGATAGCTATTTTGTATTGAAAAGCTACGCGCAAGCCCGCGAATATTACGACCGGATAATAAATCAGCACAGCAAAGGCGAAGATTATGCCTTGTTTCAGCGTGGCATGATACAGGGTTTGCAGGGAAATCCCGACGCCAAGATCGGTACCCTGGGCGATGTGTTGAACCAGTTCCCTAATTCGGATTATGCAGACGATGCTTCGTTCGAGATAGCATACACTTATTTCCTGAAGGGCGACGGGACTACCGCCAAAGCCGACCTGCTTGCCATGATAGATAAATACCCGCGAAGCAGTTATATACCGAGGGCGTTGGTGACCATGGGCCTGATAGATTATAATGCAGGTAACGATGATCTGGCCATTGTATCGTTTAAAAAGGTGATAGCCGATTACGCATCTACCGACGAAGCCAAACAGGCGCTAAAGCAAATTGAAAAGATATATACCGATAAAGGTGATGCCCAAACATTTATAGCTTATGCCGCTACCACGCCTATCGGCAATTATACAGCATCGGAACAGGAAGGAATTATGTTTAATGCGGCAAACAGCTTGTACCTGCGCGGCGATGCAGCCGGCACCGTGCAAGCCGTAAGCGCTTATTTCGATAAATTCCCGACCAAGCCGATCTATGAGAAACAGGCAAGATTTATCCGTGCCGAGAGTTTAGTGGCTTTAGGCAAACCTAACGATGCGGTTGCTGATTATAACGTTATACTGAACGACTGGACCAGCGCTTATACCGAAAAATCGCTAATCAGCATGGCTAAACTATATATCGCGCAAAAACGATACAACGATGCCATAGTTTACCTGAAAAAACTGGAAACAACCTCGGAATATAAAGCAGATTATTCTTTTGCCATCAACAACCTTTTATTGTGCTACGCGCAGATGAACGCGCCGGACGACGCTTTAAAATACGCCAAGTTAATACGGGATTACGAGAAATCATCGCAGGAAGACAAGTTCAAAACAGGTTTATATGCCGGGTTGGCTTACCTGCAAAAGGGTGATACAACATCCGCAGTAAAAGAGTTTGAATATACTGTGGCCAACACCAAAACAATCGATGCCGCAGAAGCAAAATATAATATTGCCAATATCGAGTACCGCAAGCATCAGTATAAAACATCGCAAAAAACATGCTTCGACCTGGTAAAGGAATTGCCAAACTACGATTACTGGGTGGCAAAAACCTTCATGTTGCTTGCTGACGATTATGTAGCGCTGAAAGACGATTTCCAGGCCAAGGCTACCTTACAAAGTATCATTGACAATTATAAAGGTAACGACGATATCCTGCCGGCGGCCAGGCAAAAGCTTGACGCCATAAGCCCGGGAGGAAAACGGAAAGCGAAACCGGATACGGATCAAAAAACAGCGCCCGATACGACGAACGATGCCAAACCCGATACAACTAACCAGAAGGACAACTAAGCATAAGAGGACAGAAAGATGAAATTCAGATATATATACGCGCTTCTTGCCTTAGTAATGGTGTTTTTCCTTGCTCCTGCTAACGCACAGAACAAAACATCTAAAAAGAATACAAAAACAACAAAAAAAGCACCGGCGAAAAAGCCGGCAGCTAAGCCTGCAGCAACCACAGCAAAGACTACCGCGCAGGATACCACCCAAAAAGGTAAGCAGCAAAGCGGGGGCAGCTTGTCGGAAGAGATCATTGTGACGACGAATTACAAGCCGGTATTGGCCGATGCGGTTAAAATACGCCTTAACCCCGACCTGTCCGACAAGACGCCTTTTAAAGCGCCGCTTACTTATGTGACACTCGATAAACGTTTAGAACGCAACACCGATATCCGCCAGCTTGATCCGATGAAAATGCCGCCCGAGGTTGACTCGGTACCTTCCAATAATTATGCGAGGCTGGGCGTGGGCAACCTCAAAACGACCTACGGCGAACTTTATGTGAACAATGGCAAGGACGAGGCTTTGCAGATAGGCGCATTTGCCAAACACCTGGCGCAAAGTGGTTCCATCAATAAACAAAACGAAATGCGCGACGAGATAGGTGGTTTTGTTAAGGGGATAACGGATGATAACACCTTTAGTGCAAGGGTTAATTACAAACGCAGGGGTACGTATTTCTACGGTTTTGACGAACTTAATCCCCCGGGTGCATTTACACCGCAGAAACAGCATTTCAGCACCCTGAGCGGCGAGGCCGAGATCACTAAAAACTTTAAGGATGAACCCAATGCCTTTACTTACGCGGTGAAGGTTGACGGTTATAAATGGAACGACGCTTTCCAGGCCAGCGAAAACAACCTGGTATTGACCGGGTTCATCAACGAAACCGTAAAACAGTTCTATGCCGGGTTGAATGCCTCGCTCGACCTCGGCACCCAAAAGGATAGCCTTTACTCGTACAGCAACAGCCTCGTGCGGTTGAACCCGTACCTGAAGTTCCAGGGAGATTTTTATAAGATCGATGCCGGTCTGAACCTGGTACGCGAGTTCGGGTTTTCTTCACGTCCGTTTGTTTTCCCTGCCGTGAGGCTCGAATTGCAGGTAATACCTAAGTATTTGCGGTTATTCGGCGAGGCCAGGGGCGACGTTAACAAAGCATCCCTGCGCGACTTTTCAGACGAAAATCCGTTCATCGGTCAAAATATAACCATTATCAACTCTGTCGACAAACTGGACCTGAGTTTAGGTTTAAAAGGAACTATAGCACCCGGACTGGGCTTTAAGGCCACCGTATTCCGTAACAGTGTGAAAAACCTGCCGATGTTTGCCAATACCACATTTACCGGCACAAATAATAAATTCTCGGTTATTTATGATGGCGGCAATTCGAAGATAAGTGGTTTTAACGGCGAACTGGACTTCAGGGCATCAGAAGATTTCGACCTTTTTGGCCGTGTTGAGTTTAAAAATTACGAACTGACCACCGAGGCAGAGGCATGGAACCTGCCTAAGTTCAAGCTGACGACCGGGGCAACGGTACATATCACTAAACAGCTGACAGTGAACGGCACCTTATATTACCGCGGCAGCACGTTCGACCGTACTTATACTGCGCCGTTAACGCTTGGCGATCCGCCGGTCGTAAACGTGGTAACTATAAAAGGCTTTGCCGATCTGAACGGCGGCGTAGAGTATAAGATCAACAACCGCATATCGATATTCGGGCAGGTGAATAACATCTTAAATTCAACAAATCAGGTTTGGCTATACTATCCTAGCTACGGATTTAATATATTTGGCGGTGTCGGGTTTCATTTTTAACTGTTGGTGTTGCCTGATTTTTAATAAGTTGGGATGGATTTAGCCATTTATATAAACGAATTACTGGGCTTGCAAGGCGAGGTAAATGTGCCGGGGATAGGAGTTTTTTCCCAAAAGCGCGTTAATGGCTACTACAATGAGGCGGATGGTAAATTTTATCCCCCGCATCACGAGATAGTCTTCGATCCTGAACCGACTGAAGACAGTGGTCTGGCCGATTATATTTCGCAGAAAAAAAACATTTCGCCTGCATCGGCTAAGTATTTTATCGAAAAATATGCGGCAGGTATTCAGCAGGAAGCCTCGTCACAAAGTGCAACTATCACCGGCCTTGGCATATTGTTTTATGAATATTCGACGTTAACCTTTAAAGCCGATAAAAATGTGCAGGCTAATGACCCTGCATTTTATGGGCTTGCGCCGGTTGAGCCTTACAAGGCGACCGAAGCGGCTGTAGTGGAAGACGAGCCTTTAACGCAGGACGCAGCGCCGGTTGATGAGCAGGCGGAAGAGATCCCGGCTGCTGTTGAAACGCCGGTGTGGGAAGGACCGGCTGAGGAAGAGGTTTCGGATATCAACACAGATGAAGAGCAAACTGGTTATGAATATGTGGAGGAGGAACCCAGGAGCAGCGGAAGGAAATGGGTAGTGATATTGCTGGTGATCATGGTGCTGCTGCTGGCGTTTGGTGTCAGCTATCAATATAAGCCTGAATGGTTTGGCAAGAAACGACCGGTTGATACTACCATTATTATCAATGGCCCACCGCCGGCGCCGGTAAAAAAACAGGATACGGTTAAAAGCGCCGCGCCACGGGATACGACGGCGACAACTGCAGTTGTAGATACATTTGCGATAAGGCACTACGATATATTGGGAGGAGCCTTTAAATCGTTACCTAAAGTTAACGAGGCGTTGAAAAACTATGCAAGTCTTGGGTTGAAGCCGCGCCTGCTGAAACATGCTTTAAGGAACTACTATAAAATTACACTGGGCACCTATTTTAACAAGGCAGATGCTCAAAGGGCGCATGACAGTATTTTAAATATTACCGGGATAAATAAGAAATTCATTTACATACAACCATACATACCAAAGAAAAAATGATGCTATTAGCGCAAATAGTCGATACCACGCACAAATTGGTCGATACGGCTAAAAATTTACCACAAGTTGCAGCGCAGGACGATCTGCGGTTTGGCGATCTGCTGATCAAGGGCGGATGGATAATGCTGCCCATCGGTCTTTTGGCTGTGCTTGGCCTGGTCATATTTTTTGAACGCTATTTTACCATACGTAAGGCCGCTAAGGATGAGTCGAACCTGATGAGCCAGGTACGTACGAGTATACTCACGGGCAAACTGGAGTCGGCGATAGCTATTTGCCGCAACAGCAATTCGCCGCTGGGCCGTATGCTCCAAAAAGGTTTGCTTCGTATCGGCAGACCGATAAAGGATATCGAAGGAGCCATCGAGAATATTGGTAAACTGGAAGTATCCAAATTGGAAAAGAATATCAATATCCTGGGTATTATAGCCGGTATAGCGCCGATGTTCGGGTTTTTGGGAACGATTTACGGGGTCATCAAGATTTTTTATGACATATCCAAAACAGATAATATCAGTATGGGCGTTATATCCGGGGGGCTTTATGTAAAGATGGTGACCTCGGCCGCGGGCCTGATGGTAGGTATCGTAGCTTATGTATGCTACCACATTTTGAACATGATGGTGGATAAAGTTATATTGAAACTGGAGACCGACGCTATTGAATTTATCGACCTATTAGAAGAGCCAAGCAAATGAACCTGAGAAAAAGACACAATAGGATACCGGCCGAAGTTCAAACCTCGGCGATGAACGATATCATGTTCTTCCTGCTGCTTTTTTTCCTCATCGCTTCGGCTATAACCAACCCTAACGTAATTAAGCTATTGTTGCCGAAATCGTCCTCGGGGCAGGCAGTATCGAAAAAGACAATCTCGGTAACCATAACGCAGGACCTGAAATATACGGTTAACAACAAGCCCGTTAAAATAGAAGATATGCAGGCTACCCTGATGACGTACAAACAACAGACCGCGGAATTGACGATCGTTTTGGCCGTCGACCGCACCGTTTCGATACAGAACGTGGTGCAGATAATGGACATAGCGCAAAAAATGAATATCAAACTGGTTTTGGCAACGGAACCCAAGGGGTGAATTGTGAATAGTGAGTGGTCAATATTTCGTACCCCCGTTCACTATTGACCAGTGACAATTGACTAAAAGAAATGGAATATCAGCAACAGGAGGAAAATAATTACCCTAAAGCGTTTCTGGCTACGGGCATTATTATGGCCGTACTGATGGCGATGTGCTATTTTATTGTATTCACCAGTCCGCCGCCGCCCGAGATGGGAACAGGGGGCATATTGGTTAACTACGGCACTACCGACGAAGGTATGGGCAGCGATTACATGAGTACCGAAGAGCCTTCAAAAGCCGAAAAACCGAATCATACCAAGCCCACTAAAATAACCGAAACGCAGCCCACGCCCCAGAAAGCGGTTGAGCAGCAAAGCGATAAAAAGGTGGTTACGCAAAATACCGAGGATGCGCCGGAGGTGAACAGCAACCCCAAAGCGCATAGCACGGCGGTAGCTACACAGCCTGTTACCAAGCCGGCCAAACCCACACTTAACCAAAACGCGCTTTACAAAGGCAAAAGCACGGGCGGCGCGGGCGAAGGTGACGGTACCACGAACACCCCGGGCAACCAGGGCAAGCCAACAGGATCAACGCTGGCAAATAATTATAATGGCACCGGATCGGGCAATGGCGGTAACCTGCGGATGGACCAGCGTAGCTTCGTCTCGAGCCCAAAGGTAGAAGATAACCACCGCAGCACAGGCAAGATAGTGGTAGAAATACACGTGGACAAACAGGGTAACGTCATATCGGCGAAAGCGGGGGCAAAAGGCACTACGATAAGCGATTATGACCTGTTCCAGCGATGTGAGAACGCTGTTAGGAATGCCAAGCTGAACGCCCTTGACACTGCCCCCGACACACAAATTGGGTTTGTTACCTTTGTTTTCAAAGTGCAATAATTCAGTTTGCAGTTTTGAGTTCGCAGTTTGCAAAATCAAATTGTATAATTTTGCTCCATATTAATGGCAACTGCTTCCTGCAAACTGCCAACTGAACAATGGACTACAAAGCCACCCTCGATTACCTCTACAGCCAGCTCCCGATGTTCACCCGGGATGGCGCGTCGGCATTTAAAAAGGACCTGACCAATACCCTGGAGATGTGTGAGCGGCTCGGCAATCCTCAGCATCAATTCAAAAGCGTTCATGTCGGCGGTACCAATGGTAAGGGCTCGACATCGCACATGCTGGCGGCGATATTGCAGACGGCAGGTTACAAAACCGGGCTTTACACATCGCCTCATTTAAAGGATTTTAGGGAACGTATCCGCATCAATGGCGATATGATCAGCGAGCAGCATGTGGTTGATTTTGTGGCTGGTCATAAAACCGATTTTGAGGAGATAAAACCATCCTTTTTTGAGATGACCGTAGCCATGGCCTTTGATGCCTTCGCCAAGGAGAGTGTTGATATTGCTGTTATTGAGGTTGGATTAGGCGGAAGGCTGGATTCGACCAATGTAATAACGCCTTTGCTTTCGGTTATAACCAATATCGGATGGGACCATGTTAATATGCTTGGCGATACGCTGCAACTGATAGCAGGGGAAAAGGCAGGAATTATTAAACCTGGTGTACCGGTTATCATAGGAGAATACCAGTCCGAGGTTGCCGATGTTTTTACAACTAAGGCCGAACTGGAAAATGCCCCCATCGCTTTTGCTTCCGCGCTTTGGGATATCAGGGAAACTACCGTTGAAAAGCCGGGGCTGGACAGCATTAAAGAAAAGTTGGATTTTGTGATAGTCAAAAGCGATTCACCGCTGATGAATTATCATTTGCAACTTGATCTGCCGGGGACCTACCAGCTTAAAAATGTAAAAGCAGTTTTGTCGGCAGTAGGGGAATTGAGACACCAGGGCTTTGTTATTACAGATGAACATACCAGGGAGGCGCTGCGGCAAGTTAAAACGCTGACGGGTTTACACGGACGCTGGGAAGTGCTGAACCACCACCCACTAACAATTTGCGATACCGGCCATAATCCCGAAGGTATTACCGAGGTGCTGAAAAATATCCGCAGCGTTGATTACCATCGTCTTCATTTTGTGATGGGCGTGGTAAACGATAAGGACATTAGCAAAATACTGGCTATGCTGCCCGGTGATGCGATTTACTACTTCTGTAAACCAGACATTCCGCGCGGATTGGAAGCGGAGATACTCAAGCAGAAAGCAGAGAGCTTCGGGTTGCAGGGTAAAACTTATCCGTCTGTTTTAACGGCGTTTAATGCGGCACGGGCCAATGCCGGCGAAGACGACCTGGTATTTGCCGGCGGAAGTACCTTTGTGGTAGCCGAAGTAGTTTGACAAGGGCTAAATCGGCTAAGAGTTATGCCACTATTTTCCAAGCGGGTAACCTTTATCTATCCAGTCGGTCTTCAGGTTAGTCGCCAGGTCGAGCACTTTAATATTTGAAAATCCAAGCTTTTTCAGCTCAAGGTATGCCGGGCTTACATTGGGGCACTTCGAAAAAGGACAGCAACCGCAATAGATCACGATAGTCGTATTTTTGGGCAGGTCCTTCACCGTACTTCTCAATTTTTCCAGGTTTTCGGCATTACTTGCCGAACCGATATGCCTGGCACCTTTAATATTTTCCACTGCACCTATATTATATATCAGCGGAGTTGTGGTGCTGTTGGTCTTCAGATCGGCAGCTAATGCAGATGGTTCTATCAATTCGCTGCTTGTCCAGGGGGTCTTCAAGCCTAATAAAACATTGGGGTCTTTAGAAACCTGTGCTTTTGATGTAATACTTAATAAGATCAGTAGGATAGAAGGTAAAAACGGTTTTAAAAGATTGCTTTTCATATTTCAAAGGTACTATTACCGCATTAGTTTTTTGGCGGTATGGTATTTAATACCGGTAATATATAAAAGTAAACTAGTAGTTAGCTGTTTTATTGCTTTTCCCAAATAACTTCGCCGGTCGCTGCTCCGCCGGTTGTTGGTGACGGAACAGTGTATTTAAAAACCTTACCGTCAAACTCAAATGGCCTTACTTGCCTGGTTCCTTCCCAATTGGGGAACGAAGCATGGTCGATCATAAATGTAATAGTGTGTTTCGGGCTATCTAACACGTATCTTCCAAAATGGGAATTACTTCCTTGTACCGCCTGGCGGTTTTCTTCGTCTGTTCCCTTGCTTTTATCAGCCGATCCAAATTTTACCCGGTTCGCGCTTAATATTTGCAGGCTGTAATTGCCGGCCGCATCAAGTATCAGCATACCTTTTGGGTTTTCGCCGTAAAGATGTACCCTGCTGCCATCGGGCCTTATATTATCAACCACAAGCAAGGTATAAGTGCCCGCAAAGCTCTGTTTCATCATTTTGTTTTGTGCTTGTACAAAGCTGCACATCAGCAGGAAAAAGCTTAAAATCAATCTCGTTTTCATGCTTCAAAGCTATATTTGTGAAATGGGCGAATCAAGTATGCACAAAAAAGTAACCAGGTTACCAGATAGTTACCATGCTGATTGTTAGATAGATTAATTTTAATGGAATGGAAAAAAGAACCAAACATCCGGAGCCAAAGTGCGGCATTGACTATGCTTTTCAGCGTATCGGCGGGAAATATAAAGGGAGAATTTTGTGGCGGCTCCGTTTGGGAACCCTGCGCTATGGTGAGTTGAGAAGAACAGTTACGGGTGTTACGGCCAAAATGCTTACGCAAGCGCTGAGAGAATTGGAAGACGATGGACTGATCGAAAGAAAAGTTTATGTTGAGGTTCCCCCGAAAGTTGAATATTCTTTAACCGGACCGGGCCGGGAATTGCTCCCTTTTTTGGCGCAATTAAGGGATTGGGCAAAAGAACAGATGCTGGTAAATCACATCGAGGCTTTGCCGGGCTCTTTTCTGAAATAGGGAGTATTGAACAAACATTTTTTATATAAAAACCTTACTTTAGGGCGCACTAAATCAATTTCCAAAATGACCTGGCTTCCATCTTCCAACCGATACAAAAATATGATCTATCGCCGTTGCGGGCGCAGCGGCATAAAACTACCCGCAGTTTCGCTTGGGCTTTGGCACAACTTCGGCGGTGTGGATGTGATGGATAACTTTCGCAAGATATTACATCTTGCCTTTGACTGCGGCATCACCCATTTCGACTTGGCAAATAATTATGGTCCGCCCCCGGGTTCGGCCGAAGAAAATTTTGGTATACTGTTAAAAAAAGATTTCCGCGGCTATCGTGATGAGCTTATCATCTCAAGCAAGGCGGGCTATACCATGTGGGACGGCCCTTACGGCGACTGGGGTTCGAAAAAGTACCTGGTATCCAGTCTTGATCAAAGCCTGCAGCGTATGGGTTTGGATTATGTCGATATTTTTTATCACCACCGGCCCGATCCTGAAACGCCGCTTGAAGAAACGATGAGCGCGCTCGACCTGATCGTTCGCCAGGGAAAGGCATTATATGCGGGTATTTCCAATTACCCGGCTGATGAGGCCGCTAAAGCTATAGCCATATTGAAAAAGCTGGGAACGCCTTGTTTGATACATCAACCTAAATATTCCATGTTTGAGCGCTGGGTAGAAGGCGGTTTGATGGATGTACTGGAGCAGGAAGGTGTAGGTTGTATACCTTTTTCGCCATTGGCGCAGGGGTTATTAACGAACAAATACTTGCATGGAATTCCTGAAGACTCGCGCGCTGCAAAATCGACTGGGTTTTTGCAGGTGAGCCAGGTAACAGACGAAAGAATAACACAGATTAGAAAACTAAATGATATTGCCCTTAAACGCGATCAAACGTTAGCGCAGATGGCCCTGGCCTGGTTGCTGAAAGATCAGCGCGTGACTTCAGTATTAATTGGTGCAAGCCGCCCTGAACAGTTGGCAGATTCATTGAAATGTTTGGATAATATCGAATTTTCGTCGGAGGAGTTAGGGCAGATAGAAGGTATTCTGAAATAAATGGCGCGTTTGACTCACCCGACCGACGCTTCGCTGGGTCACCCTCTCTCCGCCTTTGGCGCAAAGAGGGTTTTGTAAATCGCGATAATTAAAAGTCCCTCTTTACGGCTTGCCGTAGAGAGGGTGGTTGAGTGAAATGATGACCGGGTGAGTCAACTATACGCCTTATAATATTTAAATAAACCATGAATAAAGTTAAATGGGGTATAATCGGTTGCGGTAACGTAACCGAAAAAAAAAGCGGGCAGGCCTATAATAAAGCGCCAAACAGCAAATTGGTTGCGGTAATGCGCCGCGACGCTGCCAAAGTCGCCGATTATGCCGCACGCCATCACGTGGACCGCTGGTATGCCAATGCCGGTGAGTTGCTGAACGACGCAGAAGTTACTGCTGTATCAGTGGCAACCCCCCCGCTTCGCATTTGGAATATGCCATTGCCGCGCTAAAAAAGGGCCTGAACGTTTATGTCGAAAAGCCGGTCACCCGGACCTCGCAGGAGGCACAGGCAATGGCTGACGCCGTGAGGCAATATAATGGCAAACTCACGGTCGCTCATTACCGCCGCGCGCTGCCAATGTTTCTTTATGTGAAGGACCTGCTGGCGAAGCATGTCATCGGCGACGTAAGGACCGTCCAGATCAGGATGTGGAAGAGCATAAAACCCGATCTGGTAGCCAACTCGGAAACTAACTGGCGGGTGAACCCTGAATTATCAGGCGGCGGGTATTTCCACGACCTGGCGCCCCACCAGCTTGACCTGATGCTTTACTTTTTTGGCGAACCGGAAAAATATCATGGATTCTCGTTAAATCAATCAAATACCTACCTTGCGGACGACCATGTTTGCGGCGAAATATTATTCAAAAACAAGGTGGTGGTCAACGGCTCATGGAGTTTTAATGTTGCCGAAAGCCAGTCCATTGATCTGTGCGAGATAATTGGTACTGCCGGAAAGATCAGCTTCCCATTCTTTGGTAATTTCGTAACCTGGGAAAATGAACAGGACAAGCAAACCATAACCTTCACTCATCCCGAGCATATTCAGCAGCCGATGATCGAGAAGATTGTTGCCTATTTCAGGGGCGAAGGACCGAACCCCTGCCCGATTGAAGAGGCGGTGACATTGATGAAAATATTGGATGCTTTCACGGGTAAATAAAAATGTCATTTCGAACGTAGTGAGAAATCTTATACACTATACAGAAGCGGTATCGCTTATATAAGATTTCTCCTCGTTCCTCGTCGAAATGACATAGCTATAAACTCTTCTTCTTCGGCACCTTAGCACCTTCTTCACGTGCCTCTGAAAGCCCGATCGCTATAGCTTGCTTGCGGCTGGTCACTTTTTTGCCGCTTTTGCCGCTTTTGAGTTTGCCCTCATGCATTTCGTGCATGGCTTTTTCAACTTTTTCTCCTGCTTTTTCTGAATATTTTGCCATGGTAGTATGTTTTAAGTAGATAATATTTCCTTAACAAATCAATGATAAAAACGGTTTTATTTGTATTGTTAATTACATTTACTTCGATGAACCGGATTTCTGAAACCGACCTGATACTTAACGCCGACGGCAGCGTTTATCACCTGAATTTATTGCCCGGCGATGTTGCCGGTACGGTAATAACCGTAGGCGACCCCGACCGGGTAGGAGAGGTAAGTAAATATTTTGATCATATCGAACTCAAAAAATCAAAACGCGAGTTTACCACACATACAGGTACTGTCGGTGGTAAACGGCTGACGGTACTGTCCACCGGTATCGGGACGGACAACATCGATATCGTGATGAACGAGCTTGATGCACTGGTAAACATCGATCTCTCAACCCGGCAGCCTAAAAAAGAAATAAAAAGCCTGGATATTGTCCGCATCGGAACATCAGGCGCCATACAGGCTGATATACCGGTGGATAGCCTGCTGGTTTCCGAAATGGCCTTCGGAATGGATACCCTGATGCATTATTATCAGCAAAGACTATCAGCCGTCGAACAACAGCTGATAAATGAATTTAAGGCAGCGTTACCAGGAATCCATCCCTTCACACCTTATGTTGCATCCGCCGACAGATCATTAATTGGTCTCCTTGCAAAAGGGCTTCCGCAAGGCATCACCATTAGCGCCCCCGGTTTTTATGCTCCGCAGGGAAGAGAGGTCAGGGCGAAACTCGCCACCGCCGGATTAATGGAGGCAATTCAAAGGTTTTCATTGGGCACCCAACATATCACAAATCTGGAAATGGAAACGGCCGGCATTTATGGCATGGCGTCCATTCTTGGGCACAGGGCCATCTCCTTTAATGTCATACTGGCCAACCGGATAACGCAACAATTCAGCATGCAGCCGCAGCAGATCATTGATGCTTCCATCCGCCAGGTATTGGAAAGATTGACCGTGCTGAAATAAGCTGATCTCACTTTTTGACATGCCAACTAAATTCTTAGTCATTTTTCTTGCTTAAGCCATTTTAGTTTTTATTAATTTTGACTAAAACGGGCTTTAAAATGAAAAAACGTTGCCTTATTCTGTCGCTTTTTGTCTTTGTTTTGCTTTTTTCTGCCTGCAAAAAAGACTCGTCAAAAGTAGTACAAAAGGCGCAAGGCGTTTCTTTAAACAAGGATCTCCTTACGTTTTCTATTGATGGTCAACTGATAGGCTCAACTATCGATACGGTCCGTCACGAGATACATGTTGTGGTATCCCGGAATGCGGACATGCATAAACTTGCAGCCAATTTTACGTTATCGCCCGGTACCAATGCGAAGATGAATAATGTCACTGCATCAACTGGCAGCGTTATTGATTTTTCTCAGCCTGTTGATTTTACGCTGCTTTCGGAAGATGCCAAAAATTCGCTCAATTTTAAAGTGTATGTAAGTACTGATCTGCAGTATTTTGGCGTACTGGGGCATGTACAGGCCGAAAACAGCCTCGATAGGGGATACAATTTTTATTACGACCAATTTGATGGCAGCCAGTACCAGGGTATCAATTGCGGCCCGACCGTGTCTACCATGGCCATTAAGTGGGCCGATTCAACTTTTACCAAAACCCCGGCTGATGCCCGCGCGAGGATACCCGAATCCGGCGGTTGGTGGTACACCAGCGATATACAGTTTTACCTGGCGCAAAATAATATCAATAGCGCAGTAGATACACTGGACAATGTAGCCGCCGTGGTTAAAAAAAGCATCGACAATGGTAACCTGGTGATCGTATGCCTTGATATGTTTAGCGTTCCCCTCAACGAAGCGGTTTATCAGCACGTTCAAAAATTTTATGATACGCAGTCGGCAGGCTGGGGGCACTTCCTGCTCGTTAAGGGATATAAGCAGACCGACGCTAATTTTTACCTTGAGATATACGATCCTTATTCGAACCACAACAAATACTCTGTTATAACCAACGGCCAACTGAAAGGCCAGGATCGTTATTACATCGATTACAGTATAAAATCTGCCACTTCTGTATGGTGGCCGTATGCTATCATCGTATCGCCAAAAGGGCAAACCATTACTTCTTCAAAAATTAAGCTCAACAGCCTGCATAAGCCGGTGCCTGTAGCCCGTGGCAAATGATAAGCGGTTTTCCAAAACTATTATTAGGGCGATGAGTTTACTGTAAAAGATTTATACTTATCTTTCACTTAGACAAAAATGCCGCCGGAAACCGGTAAACATACCAGCTTATGCCTTTAAAAAACTCCGCACATCCATTTTACGAAAAGCTTGCGCTTGTATTGGTTGGTCTTACTGCATTAGGTTACCTCGTTATATTGGGTAAGGATTTTATCGATCCGTTGATCTTTGGCTTCCTGTTTTCGATCCTGCTGTTACCAATAGCCGATTTTTTTGAGAAGAAGATTCGCCTTCCCCGCAGCGCTGCATCTTTTTTAGCCATTATAGCTATGGTCGCTTTTATCGGGGGCATTATTTACCTGGTAGGTTCGCAAATTGCCAGGCTGGCTGATGACTGGCCGATGCTGAAAAAGCAGGTGAGCGGGTCGATAGAGGATATGCAGGGCTGGATACAGGGCACCTTCCATGTCAACATGGAAAAGCAGATGGATTATGTACATAATGCCACCAACAAAGCCATGTCGTCGAGCACGGCGGTTATCGGTACCACTTTTGGCGCACTCTCGTCGTTACTCCTGTTCTATTCTTTTATCATCATTTTTACTTTCCTGATATTGTTGTACAGGCGATTGCTGTTCAAGTTTTTATTGCAGGTATCGGGCGATGAAAACCAGCAGATTGTTTATGATATAGTGGAGAACATACAAAAGATATTAAGGCAATACATACTTGGCCTGCTGTTGGAGATGTTTATCGTATCCTGCGTAGCATGTACCATATTCCTGGCGCTCGGTATCAACTACGCGGTACTGCTGGGCATTATAGTCGGGTTGTTCAATATTATTCCCTATATCGGTATTTTTTCAGCATTATTTCTCAGTTCGCTCATTACATTCGCTACCGGCACGCCGCAGGATGCATTATGGGTGGCGATCAGCGTGCTGGGCATACATATAATCGATTCAAATGTATTGCTGCCGATGGTAGTTGGCTCGAAAGTGAGGTTGAATGCGCTCATCTCGTTTCTCGGGATTGTCATCGGCGAGCTGATATGGGGCTTGTCAGGTATGTTCCTGGCGATACCGGTAATCGCAATGCTAAAAATTGTTTTTGACAGGCTCGAAACCCTTAAAGCGTGGGGGCTGCTGCTGGGTGCAGACTATGAGCCACCGAAAATAACAGGCAAGCGACTGAAAAAGCCAAAGACCGATACTTCTATTTAACCAGGTCGGTTATACGGGTATAAAGCGTAACACAATAGATCATCAGGACAACTGTATTGAGCACTAACAGCCAGTTCCAGTCGGTTTTGGTATATTTTTGTTTAGCGCAGGTGATGAACAAGGCCGCAAAACCTGCCAGTAACAACGCCGGAAAAACCAGCGTCCATTTATTATTCCCGATAAAGTAAAGATGTGTTATTTTGCTGCTATCCTGGTAAAGGGTGAAAGCGCCAAGTAACAGCAGGACAAAAAATATCCGGGTAACGGCTTTAACGACGATCTGGCTGGTTTTCATGCCGCGAAATTAAATAAATTGACATTAATGTACTGTGGTTGCTTATTTTTAGCCGTAAATAATTGGGGATGATACACCGCCTTTGCATATTCATGTTGACGCTGCTTTTCAGTACAGCGGTTTTTGGCCAGGATGGAAAGGGTTCTTTCAGTATAGTTCCGCTTGGTGTAAAAGGCGGGATAGACGAGAGTAACCTGTCGGCCTACATGTTTGCCCCTGCAGGCAGCAATAATTATGTATGTCTCGATGCCGGGACGTTGCATGCAGGTATTCAAAAAGCCGTTGATAATAAGGTTTTTAATATTTCTGCCGAACAAGTATTAAGGAAATACATCAAAGGCTACCTTATATCGCACTCGCATTTGGACCACCTTTCCGGATTGATCATCAATTCGCCTGATGATACGGCGAAAAATATTTACGCTTTTGCTGATTGTATCGAAACATTCAAAACCCATTATTTTACCCGGAAAAGCTGGGCAAACTTTGCCGATGAAGGTGAAACACCGCAACTAATAAAATATCATTATAAAACACTTGTCCCAACTGCCGAAACACCTATCGAAAACACAGATATGACGGTTCAGGCTTTCCCTTTGAGCCATTCCAATCTTACAAGCTCGGCTTTCCTGGTCAGGAATAAAGACAATTATGTTTTGTACCTGGGCGATACAGGCCCCGACGAAGTCGAAAAAAGCCACAACCTGGAAGCCGTATGGCAAACTATCGCCCCATTGATTAAGGCAAAAAAGCTGAAAGCGATCATGATCGAGGTGTCGTTCCCAGACGAACAGCCTGATAAATTACTATTCGGCCACCTGACACCGCGCTGGCTGATGAAGGAAATGCACAAGCTTCAAACTCTGGCCGGCCCCCTCAGTGGCTTAAATTTGGTGGTAACGCACGTAAAGCCCCCACAAAGCAGCATCGAAAAAATAAAGAAACAACTGGCTGCCGAAAATAACCTGGGCCTGCATCTTATTTATCCCCAGCAAGGCAAGGCGATAACTCTTTGATAGTAAGGGAAATTGCTTATCTTTATTAGCACCTGATCCCCCATACAATGAAAGTTATTTTGATACTGATACTAAGCTGCTGCACATCCGGGCTTTGTGCGCAGGTTAGATCCTACGATTATGCCTATGAAAAGAAAAAAGGCATTTGTGTTTACTCCTTAGCCGGCAAAATGGAGGTGCTGGTTACCCGGGGGCACGATCCCTGCATATCGCCCGATGGTACAAAACTGGCTTATACAGTTTATAGCAAAAGCGGCGATCGCACGATAGGCGTTATCGACCTGAACACAAAGCAAAAGACCTTATTGCATACCAACAGCCATAATTGCTATGGCCCGGTCTGGTCGCCCGACGGGAAATATATCGCTTATCATGTTTTTGACGAACAAAAGGTCAACTGGTCAATAGCTGTCATTGGCAGCGCCAATGGTACGCCCGAAGTGATCACCAAAAAGCAGGAGCAATGTTATGCACCGGCGTGGAGAAGTGACAGCGAAAGTGTGGTAGCCCAGAACCTGGACGATATATTTGTTTTTGATCTCAGCGGCAATATTATTGACGATTACAAGGTTACCGACGTCGTAAAAGGTATTGGGCTGAGCAGTACAGACCGGGTTTTGTTTTCGCAAGATGGGAAGAAGATGATCTATACATGCGACGTTGATGAGCCCGGGTATGACGGGCCGCCTTCAGCCGCTTTTGTATACGACATTGGCAATAAAACGTCGGTAAGATTATCGCCTAAGGGATATTATGCAACAGGCGTATGGCTACAGGGCGATAAGATATTGTTTACCGGCGGCAAGATACAATCGATGGTATCCAATGTGTATACCGTTGATCTCGATGGGAAGAACTTCAAATTGCTGTTTGCTAATTGCAGTAATATATCCGCAAAAAGATAAGCGCTTTTTATAAGTTAATGGTGATGGTATTATCCGGTTTTGATGCATGCGCATTATTGTCGGTCACCATAGGCGCTTTCTTTTCAAGGTCGTCCAGCAGATCATTCAATTTGCCTTTATAGCGGTCGAGCGTTATAGTTTGCTGCCCGTCGTCATAGTCAAGGCCTTTGGCATCAACGCCGGGGCATTCCTTCAAAGCTGCGCACAGTTCTTTTAACCTGGCACGGTTAGCACCCGGTACCTTGATAACGATAGCATTTTCAGGCTTCTTTTTCGCGCCAAAAAGGTTGCTTACCTGGTCGGCAAGGTTTTTCGCCTGCGATGCTGAATTAGCAGCTGCGCTAACAGCGTTGGCCCCGGTGGCGCTTGCATTATTGACGCTGTTGGTCGCACTATTTACAGAATTATTAGCCTTGTTAATTGCGCGGTCAGCTTTATTTGTCTGTGCATTTGCAACAGCGACAAACAGGAATATGGTGCTGGTTAGAAAAAGTAATCGCTTCATAGTCAATTAAGTTTAGAAGTTAACAGAGCGTATGTGGCAAACGATATACCAAATCTATTAAAAAAATTAACCAACTGAAATAGAATGGGTTATATATTTTTATTTAACCTTAGGTTATAATTTTAAGATGCGGTATAATATAAATTAATTTGGAATTAGCATATTGTCTGTTTAGTTGATAAACGAAATTGTACAAATTTTTTTGCTGAGTTTGAGCCGCAAATGAGGTATGGGGGACGCTAACATTACTGTGTACAAAAATCCTCATTTTGGCGGCCGATTTTTTTATAAACCATTAAATTAGCGTCGACCAACAATCTGCCATGGAATTTTTGAAAGCAATATGGGACAATTTTACGGGCTTCTGGGGCCTGGGCGATCTGATAGGTATCCTGCAGTCGGGCAAATATGATGAACTGCTTACCTGGCATGGTGTAACGGCCGCGTTGGGTCCGTTGATACCGTTCATCTTATTGATCGAAATAATCAGGGGCGCGTTTTATAAACGGTTCAAAGTTATCCACTATAAAATATCTTTTTTTACCTATGTGCTGAACGCTTTTATCGGCAGGGTGATATCCTTTGCCATGGTGGCCCTTTGTATCGGCTGGTTTGCCAGGTATGCTATTTTCAAAACCACTTTTACGTGGTACTGGTTTATTTACGGCTATATTGTTTGGGAACTGGCCCATTTTGTTTACCATTTCCTGGCGCATAAGGTCCGCATCCTTTGGTGTTTGCATTCTACGCACCACGCGCCGGAATCCATGAACCTGTCGGTAACCTATGCTCATTTCTTTTTGGAGGCGCCTTATGCCGACGTGATACGTACAACCATTTGCATCCTGCTTGGCGTAAATCCGGGTATGCTGTTCGTTATCATGTTTATCGACGGCTTTTGGGGCGCCTTTATCCATATCGGCGAAAACCTGGTAAAAGATGCCCGTTTTGGCTTTTTAGGCAAGATCGTACTGACGCCTTCCTTTCACCGTGTGCACCATGCGCGTAACCCGGCCTATATGGACACCAATTATTGTAACCTGCTCAATATATGGGACCGCGTATTTGGCACCTATCAGCCCGAATACCGCGATATTCCTATCGAGTATGGCATCACCCGCCCGATGAAGAAAAATAGCTTCCTGGATGCTTATTTTGGCGAACTGGTCGCACTCGGTCGCGATATAGCCAAAGCGCCGGGTATTAAAAATAAAGTCCTGTACATTTTTATGCCCCCCGGCTGGAGCCATACCGGCGACCATAAGATGGCGCATTTGGTGAGGAGGAAATATTTTGAAGAGCAGGGACAGCAGGGCGAAGGTAATGCCACGCTTGTTGAGCCGGTATGATCACATCTCCACCATCGCTTTAATAACCCCTGTTTCCACCTTAAACCAATTAGGAAACTCGTCCTTCACCTGCTCAAATTTTGCCCGGTGGGTAATATAGGTTAGTGGGTCAACCTGTTTGTTTTTAAGAGCATTCATCACCAGTTCGAAATCAGCACGGGTAGCATTGCGACTGCTCATTAATGTTCCTTCGCGTTTATGAAATTCGGGGTGACTGAAACTGATCTCTCCTTTTTGTAGCCCTATTAAAACGTATCTGCCACCGTGGGCCATGTATTGAAAGGCGTTATTGATAGCCCTTTGACTGCCTGTCGCATCGATTACTACGCCGGGCATATCGCCAAGCGTTATCTCCCTAACCTGCCCGATAACATTTTCTGAAAGTGCGTTTACGATATGGTCGACTTTTAATTTGTCTTTGCAAAACGCCAAACGCGATGTATTGACATCCATTGCGATAACTTTCGCACCGGCAACGCGGGCAAATTCCATAGCCCCCAGGCCTATTGGCCCAGCGCCGATGACCAATACAAACTCGCCGGGGCGAACATTCGCCCTGCTGATACCGTGGGCGCCGATAGCCAGCGGCTCTACCAGCGGCAGCTCATCATAGCTGAGGGCGTTACTATGGACAAGCGAATAGGATGGGACAGACAGGTATTCGGCCATGCCGCCATCAATATGCACTCCGCAAACCTTCAGGTTCACACAACAATTAGGCTTACCCGACCGGCACGCAACGCAACTGCCACAGTTGAAGTAGGGGATGATGGTTACTGCTTCGCCCTTCCCGAACCCGGGGGCGTTGTCAGTTTCAATAATCTCCCCTGCCAGTTCATGTCCCAAAATGCGGGGGTATTCAAAATAAGGCTGCGTGCCTTCAAAAGCATGCAGGTCGGTACCGCAAATGCCGGTGCGTTTTATTTTGATAATGGTATTGCCGGGTGTTAAAACAGGTTCCGGCGCGGTCCGGTATTCAAAATTTCCGGGTTGCGTGCAAACAAGTGTATTCATGTTAAGTCAGATCGATGCCCGAAAGTTTCAAAGCATACGCGTGTTCGCAAGGCTTTTGCGATGGTAAATTAACTTTTAAGCCTTCATTATCCCTGCTATATTCAACTTTCCCGTATCCCAATAGTTCGATGTTCTCGATCTTCCCGGTTCGCTGGGCATTATTTTCAGCTAAGGGCTTTATCAGCAACTGCCCGTTGTGTGGCCAACCCATAAAAAAGGCATACAGCGTTTTGCCTTTGGTGGTAAAACGAATATCATTATAAGTAAGGTCAAGCCGTTTACTTTCGTTGAACGAGGTTCCGGTTGGTACTACAGCCGGCGGGCTGATGCCGTATATTTTCCAGGGCCGGGTTGCATAAATAGCTTCATTATTTACGGCCATCCATTTGGTTATACCATCCAGCGTAACCAACTCGTCGTTGTCCAGCATGCCGCTTGCCGGCAAAGGGAAGTTCAGCATCAGGTTGCCGTTGCGGCTCACAATATCTACCAGCATATCCACCACCGTTTTGGCCGACTTATAATGACCCACCGTATCCCGGTTGTAATGCCAGTCGCCTATGCAGGTATCGGTTTGCCAAGGCCGTGGCCAGATAGAATCGACCACGCCGCGCTCCACATCAAAAACACAGGTGCCCACCTGCGAATCTTCCGCCCGTTTGCTGGTATAAACAGACTGCGCAATGCCGCCGTTTTTTGCCGCGCTTTGATTGTAAAGGTGGGCCAGCATGCTTAAACCATGTTCTTCAAAAGGTATGGCCCCATCGCAATAAAGCAGGTCGGGCTGATATTGGTCCACCAGGTCTTTGATCCTCAGGAACCAATGCTTTTTCCAGCTCTCCGGAATCCCGTCTTCGTTCCAGGGAAGGTCGGTGTAAACTTTTGGCGAATTGCCGTACAGGCTGGCATATTGCGGGTTGGCGCCATCATATTTGATCCCAGCATAAGGGCCGTCTTTATCCGCACCTTTGCTGGTCGAGAACCAGTTTGGGCTTATCCAAAGATGGTCGCTGATACCGAATTTTAATCCGTGCTTTTGGGTCGCCTTTTTAAACTCACCGACGATATCGATCTTCGGACCCATTTTTACCGAATTCCAATGGTTATATTTTGAGTTCCATAAGTCAAAATTATCATGGTGCACCCCCATCGACATGAAATACTTGGCACCCGCCTTTTTGTATAATCCCACCAGGTGGTCGGCATCAAATTTTTCAGCCTTCCACTTGGGGATGGTATCCTTATAGCCGATCTTAGACTGGTGCCCGTAATGGGTTACAAAGTGCTTGTATTGGCCGCTGTCTTCCATATACATATTGCGGGCATACCAATCGCCTGCCTCTATGGCCGATTGCGGCCCCCAATGTGCCCATATCCCAAACTTGGCATCACGGAACCATTCGGGTATCACGTAGCTTTTTAATGACTCCCGTGTGCCTGTAAAAGGGCCGTCCTGTATAGCAGGGACAGTTTGCCCGAATGCATAGCCAGGCATAAACTTAAGTGCGGGTATGGCAAGCGCAAGGGTTTTAACAGCTTTTCTCCTGGATATTTTCATAGTTGGTAGATTTATATTAGCAGATGAGCAGAATCGGGCTCATTTTTTATATTAAACGTCCATCGCATCATATACAACAACTTTTTCCCACAAGTGGCTGCAGTTTTTGATAAAATCCAGGTGCACTGGGTGTGTCTGGTAAACCAATTGCCCGGCCAGGTCGCTGAACTGCATATGCTCTG
Source organism: Mucilaginibacter ginsenosidivorans (assembly GCF_007971025.1). Classification (NCBI taxonomy): domain Bacteria; kingdom Pseudomonadati; phylum Bacteroidota; class Sphingobacteriia; order Sphingobacteriales; family Sphingobacteriaceae; genus Mucilaginibacter; species Mucilaginibacter ginsenosidivorans. The sequence goes on from NZ_CP042436.1 coordinate 2,507,474, forward strand.
ATACGGCCCAGCTTTGATCCACTACATCGCGTTTCTCGGTTTTGGCTACAACGCCCACCCGTAACTCGCGCACGGTCTCGATTTTGGCAAGAGTTTTTACACCTGCAATTAACTTGTCCAGGTCCTCTTTTGATGATGGGTTCTTCAGCCAGAAAAATACATGGTGTATCAAAGGATATTTACTTTCAGCCGGGTTCAACGGCAAAGCTGTAGCTGCTGCGGTGCCGGCTACAACGGTTGCTGCAGTCGCAATAAATTTACGCCTGTTTGAAGTTTTCATGCTTTTGTCCTGAAGTTTAAAAGTAATGAAAAATTTATTGCCGAAAAGTTTACACAGGTATGTTGATACTTTTAAATGCTGAGAATGATATTTGAGCCGTAACCTTTAAAGATCAAATTATGGAAAATTCTGCACTATTCATAAAAATGGTATTATCTAACTGGCAAACACAAAACGGACGGCTTAGCGCGCTTCTTGATAAACTGAGTGACGAAGAACTCGCAAAAGAAACGGCCCCCGGGCGGAATACCGGCGTCTATTTACTTGGGCACATGGCAGCGGTACACGATGGTATGTTAACGATATTAGGTTTTGGCGACAGGCTTTACCCCGAACTGGATGAAGTATTTATTCACAATCCTGACAGATCAGGCCTTCCAAAACCTTCCACGCCGTACCTGCGCGATTGCTGGAAAAAAGTAAGCGAAACGCTGGAACAGCATATTAACGCCACGCAACCCGATGAGTGGTTCAAAAGGCACAATTCAGTATCCGAAGAGGATTTTTTGAAAGAGCCTCATCGCAATAAACTGAACATCATTATCAACCGCACCAATCACCTGAGTACGCACCTGGGGCAGCTTAACTACCTGTCGCCGCGATCATAAACCGTCGAATACGAATTTTTCCTTAACCACCGGTTTGCGCGGCAGCATATCGGGACGGTTTGCGGCCTGGTAAACGAATGACGCAACTATAATAGCGGCCTGTTTCAGGTCGTCCATCTGCAAAAAGTCGTAGGTATCCATGTTGGTATGGTGCGTTTTCTCCTCGTAATCCAATGGGTCCTGTATAAACTGGAACCCGGGTATGCCAACCCAATCGAATGACTGGTGGTCGGTAGAACCGGTATTGGCCAGGGTTACGGTTTTGGCATCAAGGTCATAAAAAGATTTGAACCATTGTTCAAATATGGGTTTTACCGCCGCATTACCCTGTGCGTAAATGCCCCTTATTTTTCCCGTGCCATTATCGAGATTGAAGTAGGCTGATACTTTTGCCTGCTCGGGTTTAAAAATACCCGTTTCGGCATTACCAAAATGATTCTTTACGTAGTTGTACGACCCATATAGCCCCTGTTCCTCGCCATCCCACAATGCAATGCGGATGGTTCGTTTCGGGCGAAGGTGCAATGAATCGAGCAGGCGAACAGCTTCCATCATCACAATACATCCCGCACCATTGTCGGTGGCGCCAGTACCCGCGTTCCACGAATCGAGGTGACCGCCAAGCATAACCACCTGCGCTTTTAATTTAGGATCGGTACCGGGTATTTCCGCAATTACGTTATGCCCCTGCAGATCGTCGGTATAAAATTTACCCTTTAGATTCATAGTCAGTTCGACAGGGTGCCCCGAAGCGATGAGGCGGCTGATCTTAAGCCCATCCTCGGCGCATATTTCGGCCTGGGGTAAATTTTCATGATCGGTTTTTTTCTGGCCCCCGAAACTTTGCACCGCAACGGTACCATCGCGGTTGCTGTTATCAACGAGTACTACGGCCAATACCCCGGCTTCCTTCATCTTATCCATAGCCTGCGAGAGCAGCGTAAGGTATTTAACATCCGTTTCGATCTCTTTACGCGACACCATGTAGAAGTCCTTCATGTTCACCAGGTTACTATCTGCGTAGCGGGTCGAATACTGTTTGAAATCGCTCTTTCGTTTAGCCTGGCTGCTTATCATCACGATCTTGCCGCTCAGTTCAGCTTTATGTTTATCGACAAAAGTGGGATCGAAAAGGCTGAAAAAACCGGTTGGATATACCTGCCCGTGTATTTCGCCGTTGGTGCTTGCGCTGTACGGTATTGCATAGCCTGTCATCATTTGTTTGTAAGGCGCACTCATCGAAATGCTGAACTCGGTTGTTTCATACCCTTTCCCGTATTCGCCCCATGCCTCGAGCCCGGCGTTTACCATGCCCCATTTTTTCATCGTTTCCGCGGCCCAGTTGGCTGCACGTAAAAAGCCCGGCGAATTGGTAAGCCTGGGGCCCGAAACATCGGTTATATTGTGTGCTATCCATGGGATATGAGAGTTGCTCATTTCCGCATTCCGTATTTGGCGGAAAGCGGCGGTGTCCAGGCTTTCCTGCTGTGCGTAAGCATTTGCAGACAGCACAGCCGCGAAGATAAAAAGGAGGCTAAAAGGTTTCATGTCAGGGGTTTTGTGTTAAGGGTATATAAGTTTAAAAATAATACAGTTTTCTGAAAAAAAGTAACCGGGCATAAATAAATTGGAAATTTCCAACCTTTGTGTATATTCGACACTATTATCGAAACTTTCTTATTATCAGCGCCGTACAAGAGCCAGCTAAACTAAACGCAATGAAGAAGATCCTGATCATCGAGGATGAAAAAGATATTATCGATATAGCAACGCTCATACTTGAGGACGAAGGATATGAGGTATCGAGCATCAGCGAGTACCCGGGTTTTGAGGAAAAAATAAATGACAGCAAAGCCGACCTTGTATTGCTGGACCTGAACCTGCAGGGATATCACGGCAAGGATATCTGCAAATACATTAAGGGTAATGATGACCTGAAGCAAACCTCAGTTGTGCTGATGTCAGCAAACCGGGATATCAAGGCTGTTCAGGAAGAGTCAGGCGCCGATGCTTATATCGCCAAACCATTTGACCTGGCCGATTTCATCACGACAGTAAGGACCAATCTTAATTTAGCTTCTTAAGTACATAATCTACATTTTCGGGATTGTTAACGACCCTTGCAATAACTCCGTCGCGGTTAATAATATAATAGGTTGGGTAGCCCGAAATCTTTAATTTTTTGCTGTTGTATTCTTCCTCGCCCGGAACAACCATATAGTCCATCTTTTTCATTTTAAGAAAAGGAATAACTTTCGCCGCGCTATCATTTACCAGGCTCACAAAAAGAATATCCTTACGGTTTTTATACCGTTTTACCAGGTGATTAAAGGCCGGGCGCTGCGTTTCGCAAGTGGAGCAGGCAACGAACCAGGTCTTTAGCACCATTATTTTGCCTTTGGTAGTCGCGGGATTGTATACATTACCCTTCAAATCGGTGAAATTGTAATCCGGTAGTTTTTTCCCTTCCCGTTTAAACGAATCATACGCCTCGGCAACCCAACCGGCGACGTTGTAATTCTTTTGTTGCGCAGGGGTTAGTTTATACAGCTGATAATAAATATTGCCATCGGTTGAAATCAGCCTGAGTGGGATATACTTTTCGGTCAGCATCAGTTGGTAGGACCGTTCTTTACTGATGATATTTGAAGCGTCATCGTAAGTAATGTAATCTTCGTAAAAATTCACATAATCGCCCACGTAATACGAAAAGCTGTCCATGTTTTTCAGAATATCCGCTGGTGCTTCAACCGGTTTGCCTGGCCTGGCGGATTGCCCGACGCAAAGGGTTGCAGTTAGTAAAAATAGAAATACCAAAGTCGACTTTTTCATGGTTTCAATTTATCGGCCCATTTGCACATTTAAAATCTGTACATCCGCGCATTATTTTTTATCTTCTTCGTACCCGCCTACGCGCCCGAAATGCCTTTCGTGTTCAATACCGGCATCGGTACCGAACGGATGGCCACCAAAACCATTACGCATCATGGCGATGGCTTTGGGCGATGTATGGTCCTTATCGCGCGAAGCGATCAATTGCATAACTGATTGTGAAATTACCGGTATCGAAACTTCCATCCGCATCGCATCGCTAACCAGCCAGTTCACTTCGCCGGTATCCTCCACGTACGATGGCACATTGAAGCCCTGCTTTTCATCATACAGCTTTTTCATTAACTCGATGAGCCAGCTGCGCACCACCGAACCGTGGTTCCAGGTATATAATATTTCGCTGATGTTCAGTTTCTCACGGTAGTGTTCCAGCAGGTCCATCCCTTCACCTATGGCCTGCAGCATGCCAAATTCCACGCCATTATGTACCAGTTTGACAAAGTGGCCTGAACCCGGTGCGCCGCAATGTGTGTAACCATTGGGCACGGCAATGTCCTTTAACAATCCTTCCACCTGGCTTACCGCTTCTTTTTCGCCGCCGATCATAAAACAGGCCCCGTTTCGCGCACCGCTGGTTCCGCCGCTGGTGCCGCAATCGATAAGGTAAATACCCTGTTCTTTTAGCTTTTCAGCACGACGGATGCTGTCGCCCCAGTATGAATTGCCACCATCGATGATCACATCGCCTTTTTCCAGCAGGGGAGTAAGCTGATCGATAACGATGTCGACCGCTTTCCCGGCAGGTATATAGATAAATACTTTCCGGGGTGTTGTTAATTGATGGATGAGCGCCTGCAGGCTGTCAGCAAATACCAGGTTATCCTGCGTTACGCCTGCCGGGGTGTGCATATCGTAACCGATTATCTTGTAGCCTTTTTCCGCTGCATTGAGGGCCAGGTTCAGCCCCATTTTTCCGAGGCCAATGATGCCGTATGTTTTGTTTTCCATGTTGTGGTGAATGATGAATGGTCAATAGCGAATGGTCAACGCTGAATGACCGTAGTCCATAGTTTTGTTTCAAAGATATGCATACCATGGACTATCGGCCATCGTCTATGGTTAAAAAATTATACGAATTGATTCAATATAAGTACCCCGACTATTCCTACCACCGACACGATGGATTCCATTACCGACCAGGATTTGATGGTGTCTTTTATCGAAAGGTTGAAATATTCCTTGAACATCCAGAATCCGCCGTCGTTGACGTGCGAGAAAGCCAGGCTGCCTGCACCAATGGACAATACCATCAGGTTGGGATTGATGGATGGGTCGTGCAATACCATGGTCGACATAATACCTGCAGCAGTAAGTCCGGCTACCGTTGCCGAGCCCAAACTAATGCGGATGATAGCCGCAAGCAGCCAGCCCAAAAGCAATGGTTGCAGGTGCAGGTTTTGCATGGATTGCGTAATGACGTTATTAACGCCGCTGTCAACCAATACCTCTTTAAATATCCCGGACCCGCCGATGATGAGCAGGATAGGAGCGATGTCTTTTATAGCGTCGACATATAACACGCCCACATCTTTCATACTGCGGCCCTGCATGGTACCCAGCGTAAATGTAGCGGTGATAATGGAAATGAGCATTACCACGGGCGCATCGCCGATAAATGCGATAAATTTATGAAAACCGCCCGTGGCGTGGTCGTTGTTAAGGTATATGGCGCTTGCCATTAGCAGGATAACCGGTAACAGCGCGGTAAAAAAACTGGTGAATCCGCCCGGAAGTTTATCATCAGGCAGTTCTTCGGCCCTGAAAGTTTCCAAAGGGGTCGATGGCATTTTTTTTAAGGTCCGCGCAAATACGGGGCCGGCTAACACAATAGCGGGGACAGCCAGGATCAACCCATACATCAAAGTGGTGCCCATATTGGCATGGAACATGCCTACCAATGCCGTAGGCGAGGGGTGAGGCGGCAAAAACCCGTGTGTAACCGACAAGGCAGCCAGCATAGGCAGCCCGATATAAACTGCGGGCAATTTGTACTTATATACTACCGAGAAAATGAGCGGGACCATCAGCACGAAACCAGTATTGTAAAACAGCGGTATGCCGACAATGAAACCCACTACCACAAGCGCCCATTGTATGTACTTTACTCCGAACAGGTTGACGAGTATATTGGCGATCTTTTGCGCGGCGCCGCTGGTGGCTACCAGTTTACCTACCATAGCACCCAGGATAATGATAATGGTTATCTCACCCAGCGTTTTGCCGAGTCCGGTTTGTACCGATGCTGTTATCTTGTCTATCGGAATACCCAACAATAACCCCGCTATAACGGAGACAATGATAAACGCCAGGAATGGATTGACTTTTGCCCAGCTTACAAGCAGGACAAGCAATATGATGCAAAACAGGATAGTGAGCAGGGCCATTTGTGAATAATTGGGTCAGCCGTTAAAAATTGGTTCTTGCCGGTTATCCCAAAAAAACAAAATAATTAGCTCATTTTCCTGTATTTCATAAAAGAAAGAAGTTTGTTTGGTTATTGAGCCAACTCGTATATCGGTTTTGATCGCAGATGCTTTAAACATATAAGGATTTTTAGCAACAAGATCAATAGTTTTATAAGCCTTTTTTAAAAACTTACTGGCCGCCTTTGCACCCCATCCGCTCTCAATAAAATTAGTTATGTATAAAAGTATTTCGGTAGCTTCTTCTGTGAAAACGACAGTTAAGCTCATCTGTTAGCGAGTATTTTTTTCACCTCCTCGTACGACTTGGTCTGTCCATTTCTCGCCTGCTCGCGGCCCCGTTCAATACCAGCCTTTACATGTTCAGGTAATTCTGTCCAGAAATCGGTTTCTTCTGTTATAATTGTGGCCTTTGCAGCTTTTGCAGCTTCAAGGAACAAACCCTTATATTTCTCATCAAAGTCTATTACCAGTCTCATCGTATTTGAATTGCTAATGATCAAAGTTAATCTTTTTAAAGCAATAACAAATTGATGTATTTGTTCAAAATCACCCGAAAGTATGAGCAGCGGCCTGAGTTTGTTTATTAGCTTTGTGTTGAAAAAAACGTAAAAAACAACCTATATGAAAAAAGTGACCGGCATCGGCGGCATATTCTTTAAATGCAACGACCCGAAAGCGATGAACGATTGGTATACCAAAAACCTGGGCTTAGACAACAAAGGCTGGGGGGTTAATTTCGAATGGCGCGAGCTGGATAGCGATGTGCAGGGTTCTACCGCCTGGAGCACCTTCCCGGCAAATACGAAATACTTCGAGCCTTCAGATAAGGATTTTATGATCAATTATAGGGTAGAAGATCTCGCGGGCCTGGTAGAACAGCTAAAAAAAGATGGTGTGACCATAGTTGACGAGATACAGGACTCTGAATACGGTAAGTTTGTTCATATCCTCGACCCTGAAGGAAACAAGATTGAGCTTTGGGAGCCGCCGGCAGAGTAAGCTTTGATTAGCAGGGTGAACGTTAAGTAGCCTGCCAGGTTAATTATAATGCCCTATAGCTTTATAAACCTTACCTTTTTCATTGAACATAAAAAATTCCGCACTTAACTTATTGTTGATGGTGTGGTAATAAATTACAATGCTATTTACACTCGAAAGAACCTCGATCAGCTTAAAATGCAGGTCGGGGTATTTAACCATCGCGTTTTTCCAATAGGCGCCAACTTTGTCCTTACCCTTTAAAGTCCCTGTTTCACTTTCGCCAAGTTGTATCATTACAGGGCTGCTCATCTCAAAATCCTCTTCGTAATGTTCCAAAACCCTCGAAAGATCGTGCGCGTTCCACGCTTCAACCCAGTCGTGTGCAAATGCTAATGCCTGTTCCCGTGTTATCATTGTTATCTTTTTTTGCGAAAAATAAGAAATGTGGCTCTGATCGCAGGAAAAAAACTTACAGAATACCTGCAAAATTTCTAAGCTGGCATAGTGCTAATCAGCAATAAACAAACGATTTTTGGAACGCATGACAAAAAAACGCTACATCTTCCTTGTATTGATCCTGGGCATGCTCATTGCCCTAAGCCCGTTTTCTATCGACATGTACCTTCCTGCATTTGGGGATATTGCCAAATCGCTGCATAGTACTACCGGGCGTGTCGAGCTTTCACTATCCAGTTATTTTATCGGCCTTGCTTTCGGGCAGCTCATCTATGGGCCATTGATGGACAGGTTCGGCCGTAAGGTGCCATTGTATTTTGGCCTCTGCCTTTATATCATAGCGTCCGTTGGCTGTTTTCTTTCCTCATCGGTGGATATGCTGATAACCATGCGCCTGTTCCAGGCGCTGGGAGGTTGCGCCGCGCAGGTAGCCTGTATTGCAATGGTAAGGGACCTTTTCCCGGTAAAAGATATTGCCAAGGTATATGCTTTGTTATTCGTGGTATTGGGTGCATCACCGCTGCTGGCGCCGACAGCGGGCAGCTATCTTACACTGGCTTTTGGCTGGCAGGCCGTTTTTGTAGTTTTACTTGCCATATCGGTCATCGTTTTGCTGGCTTCGTTTTTCTTCCTTCCCGAAAGTTATAAGCCTGATAGATCCTACTCGTTAAAACCCGGACCGATAGTGAAGAGTTTCCTAACAGTTATCCGCCATCCTCAATTTTACACATACGCTATTTCCGGGTCGGTAGCCTTTTGCTCGCTGTTTTCGTACGTGGCCGGTTCGCCGCTGGTATTTATGGATGTATTCGGTTTGGGTAAAAAAGAATTTGGATGGGTATTTGCAGGCATAGCGGTTGGCTTTATTGGGGCAGGCCAGGTTAATACCCAACTATTGAAACGATTTAAAAGCGAACAGATCATCGCAGTATCGGCTATCGGGCAGGTAATATTCTCTGTCGTGTTTTTGACCGGCGCCCTTAACGGCTGGTTTGGCCTGTGGAGCACCATTGCCATGGTATTTGTGGTGCTGTTTTTCGTCGGTCTTACCAATCCTAACACCTCCGCGCTTTCTATGGCGCCTTTCCCGCGCAACGCCGGTGTGGCCTCAGCTTTATTGGGCGCTATGCAGCTTGGCCTTGGCGCGCTGTCGTCATCGGCAATGGGGCTGTTCAGCGGCAGGTCGGCTGTGCCATTGGCGACCATTATGGCCGTTTCGGCTGCGCTGGCATCATTTGTTCTTTTCATAGGACGAAGGAATATCGTCCAGCCTGTCGAAAGCGAGACGCCGGCCGGTGCGCCTGTACATTAGCTTCTATCGCCTGAGCCCGCTTAACCGGGCCTTTACCCCCCGCGCAAATCATGGTTTACATGGTTTACACTTTTTATGGTTTTATAATGGTAAATCATTGATTATTAAGTTGTTAACTGTTACAGTGTGTAACCATAATTCTTTCGTTTTAAATAGAAAATATTTCCGCTTTAAAATGTGGGTGTTGGAAATAGGTAAAATCAACCTATGTAAAACCCTGTTAAAGGCAGGTTTGGGCAGGTTGGATGCCTAAACTTTCCTGTTTTAGCTTCTGGGGGAAAGTTGGTTTTAGCCCCGCCGGGTCCCGTTCCTGAGACCCTGCGTGGACGCGAAGATCAAGCCTTTTTACATGGCATAAAATGCTGACGTCAGATAAAACACAGTGTCGATGAAATATAATACTCCATTGTAAGATAATACATTTTCATCATGCAGGTCTTCAAAGATCAAACCCATTTCGGGATTGAAATAATCATTATAGCGTTTATGCTGAAAGCCGTTATACTCTAAAAATTCTTTTACCGCCTCAAGGTCTGTAGTTTCATTAGAAACAATAAACTGTTGTTTTACCACAGCATGCAGATGATCGTTGATTATTTGAAAACCCAGCAAAGAGTAAGCAGTAGCCGGAAAGAAAAAGTTATGAATCAGAAGGCTGTTAAAATAGTCAAGCCAGCTTTCGTAAAAAATACTTTGATTAGTTTTTAAAACGTGGGTGTCATCAAGCTTATATACCTTCTGCTCAGCACCTTCACTGATGAAATTTTTTGAAAGAATAAGATGATTATAGAAAAGGTTTTCTGCTGTCGCAAAACCTATGAGTGCTGCCGTTTCTTCATTTTTGAAACGCTGCTGTTTTTCAAAAACGACGCTTGTTTCCGCATATCCTCTAAGGAAACCTTGGATTTTTTTGAGTTGGCTGTCTCGGCCAGTTTGTTCATCTCCGAGAATGATATTTTGTAATTCATCTTTGATGTTTTTCATTTAACAATAATTCAAATATACAACTTTAAGTTATCAAGTGATAACTCTAACTATTGGCTTACGTCATGCCGGGCTTGTTGACCACGAAGTCACGAGAAGCTTCTGCGTTCTTTGCTGGGTCACCATTCCCGCATCACTGAGATTTCCGGAAAATAAGGTAAAACCAAGCTATGTAAAACCCTGTTAAAGACAGGATCGGGCAGTTTGGAGGCGTAAACTTTTCCTGTTTTGCTTGTGGGCGAAGGTTGGCTTCTACCCCGCTGGGTCCCGTGGCGGAGACCCGCGGGGACTAAAGCTTTATGCTTTCTGCCTTTAGCTTTCAGTTCCCTTCATTCCGCCTTCAAACTCTTCACCGGGTTGGCCAGGGCTGCTTTTACGGCCTGGAAGCTTACTGTTATTAGTGTGATGAGTACAGCGCCAATAGCGGTAACGATAAATATCCACCAGGCAACATCGGTATGATACTGATAGCTGTTGAGCCAATTGTGCATAAAATAATAAGCTACAGGCGAGGCTATAATTATTGAAATAAGCACCAGTATGGCAAAGTCTTTAGATAACAATTGCCAAAGGGCGAATACGGAAGCACCAAGCACCTTGCGTATGCCTATTTCTTTAATGCGCTGTTCGGCCATGAATGATGCCATGCCAAACAGCCCGAGACAACTGATAAATATAGCCAGGCCGGCGAAAACTGTAGCCAGCTTACCTATGCGTTCTTCATTACCGAATTCTTTGGCATATTCCTGGTCAACAAAGTGGTATTCAAATGGCTGTTCCGGGTTTTCTTTTTTTAATACCGAAGCAATGTTGCTGATCGCTTTACCAGCGCTCATTTTCGGGTTTATCTTCAGCAGTAAGCTGCCTCCCGCCCATTTAGCTAAAAAATAAACCATAGGTTGCACCTGTTCATAAGGCGAACGGTTAATGATGTCTTTAGTTACGCCTATGATCTTAAATTGCTGACCATAAAAGGTGACGTAGTTTTCGGTCGGTTTTTTCATGGTCATAAAATCAGCCGCCGCCTGGTTGATGATAACCGCTGCTGAATCTGAAAGGAATGACGGTGAGAAGTCCCGGCCTGTGCTAAATTCCCAACCAATGGTTTTGCCATAATCATATGAAATATCTTCCTGCCCGAAATTGACATTCAGGTTAGGGTCTTCTCCGGGCCATCCGATGCCGCTGGTAGTACCGGCACGTTTGTTAGGCGGAGCATCTGCTTCGGCCATTTCTGTTATCGTGCCTGTACTGGCAAGGGCCTGTTTTATAGCCTCAAAATGCTGGTGGAGCTCAATGGTGCGGACGGGTATGACAACCAACCTGTCCTTGATATAGCCTACAGGGCGGTCTTTGGCAAAAATAATCTGCCGGATAACGACAACGGTACCTATGATGAGCACAATGGAAACTGTAAACTGGATTACCACCAGTACTTTACGCGGGGCCGAAGCCAGCCGCCCTACCCGGAACGCCCCCTTCAGTACCTCTACCGGCTTAAATGACGACAGGTATAGTGCCGGATAACTGCCGGTGATAATAGACGTGATAAAACAGAGGCCAATTCCGGCGAGCCAAAACGCAGGGCTGTTCCACGGGATGTTAATTTGTTTACCGGCCAGTTGATCAAAGGCCGGAAGACTTAACTTTACGAGCAGCAGTGAGGCCGAAAATGCCAGCAATACGCAAAGTAACGATTCGCCGTAAAACTGGTGTATCAACTGGCTGCGGGATGAACCTATTGCCTTGCGAATGCCCACTTCGCGCGCACGTTTCTCAGACCGGGCCGTACTTAAATTCATGAAGTTAATACAGGCCAGCAGAAGTACAAACACACCTACAATGCCAAACAGCCACACATATTGTATTTTACCTCCAGTATTTTTTCCGTCCTTAAACTCGCTGTACAAATGCCATTTACTCATTGGCTGCAGGAACAGCGCCAGTTTTGTTTTAGCTGAAAGCGGATTTAAATGCCGCAGGCTTTCGTCCCTGATCTTTAAAGACACTTTGTCAAGGTCGGCATTGTCAACCAATTGAACATATAAATTAACAATGCCGTTCCCCCATGGATCGCGCATCCCGCTCAGCCTGTAATCCGTTGCAAAGCGGTCCCAGCAACCAATAAAAGCTATGCCGTAAAGCGTGGTATTTTCGGGCAGATCTGCATAAACGCCGGCTATTTGCAGGTTATTTATGCTGTTCAGCTCCAATACTTTTCCCATCGGGTCGGCATCTCCGAAAAATGCCTTAGCTGTCGATTCGGATATTAGTATGGACGATGGGTCCTTTATAGCATTGCGCCTGCCCCGGAGCATATGGAGAGTGAACAGATCCGGCCCGCCGGTTTCCATAAAGACGCCTTGCTCGGTCAGTTTTTTGTCGCTTAGGCCCATTATATAATCTCTCGGCAGCGTAGCCATTGCTACAGACTTAAAATCACTGCCGTAGTTTTTGCGCAGTGCCGCCGCCAGGGGATAGGGTACCTGGAACGAGGTTTTCACCTCGCCGTTATTAGTCACATTTTGTGCCACCCCGGCTATATGGCTATAATTATCGTGATACTTATTAAATGATACTTGATCCAAAATCCACAAACCGATCAGCATCACTACTGCCATACCTACAGCCAGACCGCCGATATTAATTAACGACATAGCCTTATTTTTGACAAGGTTGCGCCATGCAATTGTTAAATAATTCCGGAGCATGTGATCTTGATTGAGATAATAATTCGTTAAATAGCTCTCTGAAAATTTCCCTGAGGGAAGCATCATTAGTGCATTGTGGCCAAGTTAACAAGAATTTATAAATAATAATTGACCATTCACTACTGACCATTGACTCACGCCAGCACCTCATCAATTATCCCAAACTCCTTTGCCTCCGGCGCTACCATCCAAAAGTCGCGGTCCGATACGTCGTGTATCTTTTGGTATTCCTGCCCGCTGTGTTTCGCTAAAATGGTATAGAGTTCCGTTTTAACCTTCAATACTTCGCGGGCCGTTATCTCGATATCCGAAGCCGGGCCTTGCACGCCGCCCAGCGGCTGGTGCAGCATCACCCGCGAATGGGTAAGCGCCGCCCGTTTGCCTTTTGCACCTGAGCATAGTAACACTGCTGCCATAGATGCTGCCATCCCGGTGCATATCGTAGCCACATCCGGACTTATAAGGTGCATGGTATCATAAATGCCAAAGCCTGCGTAAACCGAACCACCCGGCGAATTGATATACATCTGGATGTCCTTTTTCGGATCGGCCGATTGCAGGAAAAGCATCTGCGCCTGGATGATATTGGCTATGTTGTCGTCGACCGCGGCGCCCAGGAAGATAATACGGTCCATCATCAGCCGCGAAAAAACGTCCATCTGCGCCATACGCATCTCGCGCTCTTCAATAATATAGGGCGTCATGGCGTAAATGCTGTTTTCAACCTTCGCGATATAATTATCCACATGTAAACTTTGGACATGGCGATGCCCCATCGCGTATTTGCGGAACTCATTTTTGTCGGTATTCATAATTTTACTGGATTACTTTTTTATGAACAGGCGCATGATCTTTTGCCTGAAACTTTGGTGCTGTTCGTCTTTGAATAATTTTTGATGAGCCGATTCAATCTCCTGTCTCAGCTGGTCGCGGCCGTAAAGCTTTACCATTTGATAGGTTTTTTGCTGCCATAATACTTTCTCTGTCAGTTCGGCGTCGATCAGCATTTTCGCCTCAAACACCAGGGCGTCCCCGCCGCCGGATAATTGCAGCAAATGCGCCTCTATCTGTTCGGTCTCAATCAAGGAAGTCCTCATAGGTCAGTGCTTTTTCTTTAACGGTCTCCCTAACTTTTTCAAGGCATTTGTATTTCTGCACGGTTGCCGACCGTACGCCCGAAAAGCCAAACGCTTCGGCAATATCAGTCAGCGGTAACTGGTCATAATAAAATGAACGCAGCAGGTCCATACATTTTTTACCAGCGGTTTGCAGGAAATTCAGCAATTTGTGCCCTGATATGCCAATATCTTCGTTGCTTTCCGCATCAAGTCCGTCTATCGGTACATACCTGTTGTCATGGCCAAATTTCTTCAGCCATAAATGTTTGGCAATGCCCATTAAATAGGCTTTTTCGTTTATTTGGATATCGCAGCTGCCAGCGACCGATCTTTCATAATAGATAACCAGCGCATCCTGGAAAATGTCCTTCGCTTCATCAAACGTGCCGCCCATTTTGCTGATATACCTTGCCACAGCCGGAAACGTACTTTTATACAATGCTATAAAGATCTTTTCCCGGTCTTCAGCAGTATTAACTATGATCTTGCCTTCATTCATAGCGCCTGTTTTATTACTATGTGCAATTTAGGGACGAAATATCACCTTTTGACCTAAATATTCCCTTTTTTGTCGCAAATTACCTCTTGATGCGAAGGAAGAACTCTTTTATTTTGACTCTATCCAATAAATAAATCCAATGAGAAACCTGATCTATGCCATCAACCTGACCGTAGACGGTTGTTCCGACCACACCAAAATTGGCGGCAGCGAAGAGATGCTTGAGTTTTACACCAACTTTTTTGATGATATTGACCTGATCGTCTATGGCCGTGTCACCTATGAGTTGATGATCCCTTACTGGCCGGATGTGATTGACGATCCTGCCTCGGAACAATCAGAAGTTGACTTTGCGAAAGCATTTTGCGCTATCGACAAAGTTGTTTTTTCACGAACATTGGATAGCGTGGTAGAGAATGCAAGAATTGTCCGCGAAAACCTTGGCGACTAGATCATGAAACTGAAGCAACAGCCCGGCAAAAATATTTCGGTTGGCGGGGTCGACCTGCCCGGTCAGTTGATCGGGCTTGGCCTGATCGATGAATTTTATATTGTCGTTCATCCTGTTATCGCAGGCGAAGGAAGGCGCCTGTTCGACCATTCCGGGTTGCAGGAACGGCTGAAATTAAAACTGGTTGACAGTAAAACCTTTAATTCCGGAGCTGTAGCCATGCATTATGTCAAACAATAAATTCATTGTTTGACAGCAGTCACCCTCGAACCGTCCTCGCCGCTGGTTTCGAAAATTAAATCCTTTCCGGCAAGTTTGGTTACTATAAAGGGAAATTCACGGGTTTTCCCATCGGTCATGATCTCGGTAAAACGGATGCTGTCGCCGGCAACTTTGTAACTCCCTCTCGACAGTATGCCGCCACCCCACCATATTTGCAGGCTGTCCCTGCTGAACAGGATATAGGGTTTTTGTATTTGTAGTTCCTCGCTTTTTACACTATCCGGCGGATGGCTGTACGGGTTGTCAACCTTAATATATTTCCATTTACCGTACAGGTCGCCAGACTTAAGTTTGATCTTTTCCTGTTTGCACGAAGTGAATAACAGCAGCCCGATGAATGAATATAATAAAGAAAGCTGGCGTAGCATATTAATATTTATGATCTGCTTCAAATATGAACAAAATACATCAGATGATAAACAAAGTCCTCTCCTTTGGAGAGGATTTAGGCGAGGCAAACACAGCAAATCTATTTAGGGTCAGCATTTTATAGGAGTGGCTGGCCGGTTTTATTTTTAACCGGCGCGAAAACGATCTATTACGATTATTTAATCGAAAATATTTCCCGGCGTTCTGTTGGAAATCCAAGCTGCAAAAAGCATATTTGATTATCGAAAACCTGTCACAAATTGTAACAATATGCAAGCACAAGTATCTAAATATCGCTATATAGCTAAGGCCAAAACAAGCTATAAGTTTCTGTGAGGGAGCCGCACCTTAAGGTTCCCGTTTTAAAAATCAACATAAAAAGATGAACAATTTATTGATCCAGTCACTATGGTGGGGTGTGCCCATTATTGTGCTCCTGCTGATGTACAAATTTGTACTCCGCGTGTTTTTTGGTATGGTTATCGTTCCTGATGACCGTATCGGTTTAGTAGTTAAAAAGTATGTGCTTTCGGGTAACAAGCGTTTGCCCGACGGCCGCATTATCGCCACAAACGGCGAGGCCGGTATGCAGGCCAAGGCACTTGCGCCGGGTCTTTACTGGGGCATGTGGCCGTGGCAATATTCCATAACCATGGCGCCCTTCACTATCATCGAGCAAAATAAGCTCGGCCTGGTAAAAGCCAAGGACGGCGCGCCGATGGATACGGGCCGCGTGCTGGGCAAGCCTGTGGAATGCGACAAGTTCCAGGATGCCGCCGCATTTTTGGAAAACAATGGCCAAAAAGGTCCGCAAGCTGCGTTTTTGACGCCGGGTAGCTATCGTATCAACAACTTTTTGTTCGAGATAGAAATGGTGCCCATAACCCAGGTCCAGGAAAACAAGGTGGGTATCATTACCACTTTGGACGGCGAGCCTTTGGACAAAGGCGAAATAGCCGGAAGTTCGGTTGCAGGCCACAAAAACTTCCAGGACCCGATAGCATTTATAAATGCCGGCGGCCGCAAAGGTTTGCAGGAAGATGTGGTGCTGGCCGGTACGTATTACCTGAACCCGTGGTTCGTGCTGGTGGAACAGGTGGATATGATATACATCCCCATCGGTTATGTGGGCGTGGTTAACTCGTTCGTTGGCCCCGAAGGCAAGGATACCAGCGGCGATAGCTTTAAACATGGTAATATTGTTAAAAAGAGCCAGAAGGGTGTTTGGGACGAACCCCTTGATCCAGGCAAGCACCCGGTGAATATTTATACTCACGCGGTAGAGGTAGTACCTACAACCAACATCGTGCTGAACTGGGCCAATAGCCGCACCGAGGCACATGAACTTGACAAGAACCTGTGCACGATCACCGTGCGCTCGTCTGACGGTTTTACCTTTAACCTTGATGTGTCGCAGATCATCCACATACCACGTAACGAAGCGCCAAAGGTGATCGCTCGTTTTGGTAATATGAAAAACCTGGTTTCGCAGGTGCTGGAACCGACGATTGCCAACTACTTCCGTAACTCGGCGCAAAAGAGCGACGTGATCGAATTTTTGGCCAACCGTGTGCAGCGCCAGAACGACGCCAAGGACCATATAAGCCAGGTGCTTGCCGACTA
Source organism: Mucilaginibacter ginsenosidivorans (assembly GCF_007971025.1). Taxonomy (NCBI): domain Bacteria; kingdom Pseudomonadati; phylum Bacteroidota; class Sphingobacteriia; order Sphingobacteriales; family Sphingobacteriaceae; genus Mucilaginibacter; species Mucilaginibacter ginsenosidivorans. Next base: position 2,524,466 of record NZ_CP042436.1, read on the forward strand.
TAACGTGGTTGGCGTGGACACGCTGATCGGTGACATTGTGCCTCCTGAGGCTCTGATGAAGACCCTGACCGACCGTAAACTGGCCGAACAGGAAAAGATAACTTACGAGATACAGCGTAACGCCCAGGTTGAACGTAAGGAATTTGAAAGTGCCAAAGCCGGCGCCGATATGCAGCCTGAGGTTGTTAAATCGACCCGGACGGTAGAGATCAATACGCAGGTGGCTGCCTCAAAGGTTGCTGTGGCCAAGGGTGAAGCTGAAGCTAAAACCATCAACGCTGAGGCCGATGCTAAGGTGAAAACCATCAACGCCAAGGCCGACGCCGAAGTGAAGACCGTAAACGCCACCGCCGACGCAAATGCAACCCAGCTGAACGGTACTGCCGAAGCAGGCAAGATAAAAGCCATTGGTTTGGCCGAAGCCGAAGTTACCAAGCAGAAAACCCAGGCCATGGGTTCCGAACAGTATGCTATCGTTCGCGTGGCCGAAACGCTGGCCAGCAATGGTATCAAACTGGTGCCTGATATACTGGTTAGCGGCAAAACCGGCGAAGGCAATGGCATGATAGATGCCCTGATAGGCAACGAAATGCTGAAAAAGCTACAGGCCGAATCAGTCAAAGAAAAAGATCAGCCAAAAAAGAAGGACGATGGTTCCGACAAACGGACCGAGTAATTCTGAAAGGAAAATATGTCAAGGCGCACCGAAAAGTGTGCCTTTTTTGTTCTTTTCATTATCATTCTGAGCCAGCCTGCCGCAGGCTGGCGACAGCGAAGAATCTTATAAAAGCAGTAAATCGGCGAGAGGCTTAAAATATAGGATGCATTGCTACACAAGCAGCCGGGTTCAGCTTGACAATTTATCTGGCAAAGTAATTTCCTTCTTCCCAACCTCCACCAGCTCCGCCTCCTTCACTTCTTCGGCCGAGCCGATAGCATAGTTCAGCTTACGGAAGCGCCAGATAGCAAATGCGGGTTCCTGCATACGGTCTATCAGTTTAAAATATTTCGGGAAGTTATGTACCTCATCCAGCAGAACGCCGGGTACAATGCCATTGTTCTCCAGTATCTCGCGTATGGTATATTCCTTGTCTTTGGTTATCCATATCTCGAAATCCCGCCGTATCTCCTCCGCCTTTTCCGGGTCGATACTGGCATCGATGCATATCACTTTATCGCCGGGTTTCATTCTTGGTTTTTTGTCCTTGGACCATAGTCGATGGTCCATGGTGATTTTACTATGGTCTGTCAACCATCGACTATCGACCGCCGTTCGCTTTCTTCAAACTATCCGCCTGCGCCTTTGCCTTTTTCTTGAAAAAACCTTTCAGTAAAAAGTTATGCTGTGCAGCTTCCAGGTCGTCATTTAGTTTTATGGTGCTTTGCTGAATGTAGTTCAAACTTGTTCTTACCTGTTCGGCCCCTTTCGGATCGTTCAGCAATACGCCCAGGGCGTTATCGGTGGTGGTAAGTTTCTTACTGGCGGCGTTCATATTCTCAACAAAAGTATTGGCATTGTTGGCCACCTGCTGCAGTTGAGTTGCCGTAGCGCGCAACTTATTGAATGTTATTGTATCGGTAAGCAGTTCATCAGCCAGGCCGCCTTTGGTATTCATTTTTTTGCTGAAGGCATTAAGCTGTGCAGCCATTGCTGCCGCTGTTTGCGTGGTAACCTGCAAATTGCGCATCGAGGCTTTTAATTGTTGCCCCATGGTGCTATCGGCCAGCAGTGCGCCTACAGTTCCTTTGCCGGCCAGTATCTGGTGGCTCAGGTTCTTGAAATCGGTTGTTATAGCCAGCAGGTTCTCGTTGTTTTTCTGCAGGGTGTTCATGATATCATCTGTCGATGGCAGTTTGGCCACCTGCAATTTATCACCATCCTGTATAATAGGCGCCTGCGGACTTCCCCCGTCTATTACAATGATCTTATTGCCGATCAACCCATCTGAGCCGATATGCACTGCCGCGTTGCGGTGAATATACTGCTGCGATTCCTGGTCTACACTCATCCGCACATCAACCTGCGAAGGGCCGGTAAAGTGCACATCGCTTATCGTGCCTACCTTAACACCCGAAAACCAAACGTTATTGCCTTTCTTGAGTCCGGCTACGTCATCGAATATGGCGCTGATATGTATACTTTTCGAGAACGTTTTTTGCGCGCTGCCCAAAGTAAGCACGCCAACCACGAAGATGATGAGTCCCAGGGCTAAAAAAATGCCTACTATTACTGCTCTCCGGTTATCTGTTCTATCCATAATGATAGGGTTTCTATTGTATAAAGTTATAATCAAAAAATGGTTTTACACGCGGATCCTTCGTGTCAAATATCTCATCGAACGAACCCACCCGCTGGAATTGCCCGTCAAGCAGCATCGCTATCCTGTCGCCTGTGCTTTTGGCGCAGGTAAGGTCGTGCGTGATGATGATGGACGATGTATGATAGCGTTCCTGAACTTCGTTTATCAGGTCGTTAATTTCAAGGCAGGTTATGGGGTCGAGCCCAGCAGTGGGCTCATCGTACAGCATAACCTCGGGGTTCAGTATCAGTGTTCGCGCAATGCCGATACGCTTGCGCTGCCCGCCCGAAAGTTCCGACGGCATCTGGTTGATGGTATGCGACAGCCCCACTGCTTCCAGCACCGATTCGACAGAGGAGTTTATTTCTTTGCGGGTTACGCCTTTACGGTTACGTACCAGCGGAAACTCCAGGTTTTTCCTAACCGTCATACTGTCGTAAAGGGCGCTGTTCTGGAACGAAAAGCCTATCCGTTTTCTCAACTCCTGCAGGCTGGCGTCCGATATGGTGTTCATATCTTCGCCCAATACAACCACTTCGCCTTTATCGGCGGTAAGCAAACCTGATATGATCTTGATAAGCACAGACTTTCCCGTACCCGACCGGCCCAGCACAACCAGGTTTTCGCCCTGGTAAAGGTCAAGATCGACACCGCGCAATACCTGGAAATCGCCGAATGCTTTTTCAAGCCCGCGTATTTTGATCACGGTGTCATTATGGTCGATATGTGCCTTCGGTTTATCCATCTCTTTATTTTAGCGGAACCATCCCGCTATCTGTACGATCAGTATTTCTTCAACAAAAACTAAAAACATGGCAGTAACTACCGCGCCGTTGGCTGCTTTACCCACTCCCTCAGTTCCTTTGGTCGAATAATAACCCTGGTAACAACCTACAATACCTATGGTGAAGCCAAACACAATGGCTTTGGCCAGTGACGCAATAAAATCTATAAAAGTTAACGGCTCAAAAACCTGCTCCCAGAACGAGGCCCAGCTTGTACCCTCGTTTGTCGCCACGTTCAGGTATCCTCCAACTAAGGCAATAAAGCCCGTGTAAGTGGCCAGGATAGGAATGGTAAGTGTGGTTGCCAGCACCCGGGTACATACCAGGAACTTAAACGGCTTGGTACCCGATACTTCCATAGCATCTATCTGCTCGGTTACCCGCATTGAACCTATTTCGGCCCCGATACTCGATCCCACCTTGCCGGCCGCTATCAGGGCGGTTATCAGCGGTGCAAGCGCACGCATAATGGCGATGGAAACCAGCGAAGGCAACCACGATTGCGCGCCGAAGCTTAATAACGAAGGCCGCGACTGCTTGGTAAATATCAAACCGGTAACAAAACCGGTAAAAGTGATCAGCGTAAACGAACGAACGCCTGTCTCGTAACATTGCCGCATTACCTCTTTCAGTTCGAAAGGGGGCAAAAACGCCTCTTTAAAAAAACGGAGAATAAAATTATTGATCTTATACAGTGTGGCGAAGGTGTCCGCCAGGCGTTGCCTGATAGACGGACCTTTTTTTTCGTTGGGTGATTCCTGTAAGCTTTTTGCGCTGTCCATTAAGGCCACAAAGGTAAATATTTATGCATATAGTAATTATTTATCCCTGCAAAACTTATGCATGGGTTCTAAAAATGATGTTATACAAACAAATATTTAATACCTGCACATATTGCAATTTTTTGAATAACACAGAAATATGGCTTCGGTTTGCCGGGTTTATTATTTAATTATATGAGCAATAACATCGCTGACGCTTGACAGAACTTAATATATTACTATATTTAGGTTAAATTTGTATTATAAGCCGGGCGGCCGTAAAACCTAATAAGTGTGATATGACAAGCAACGTGATGCGGGAAATAACCCCACTTACCCCAAGTGATTGTTTTACCATTTTTTCGAGGGTTAAGCAAAAATTTGATTTTCCGTTACATTACCACGAGGAGTATGAATTGAACCTCATTTTGAATGCAAGCGGTGCGAAAAGGGTAGTAGGGGGGCATATCGAAATGATTGACGATGTGGAGCTGGTGCTGATAGGCCCGAATTTGTATCATGCCTGGTTTACCCACCAGTGCCAGAGCGAGCAGATAACCGAAGTTACTATACAGTTTCATAAGGACCTTTTTGATGAAAGATTTTTGAAACGTAACCAGTTGAGTTTTGTAAAAAGCATGCTGGAACATTCGCAGCGCGGTATTTTGTTTTCGCACGATACGGTACTGGCGCTGAAAGAGCGGCTGCTTTCGCTCGATAAAAAAACTGGTTTCGATTCGGTGCTCGAGTTGCTTTCCATCCTGCACGATCTGTCCATATCACGCAATATGCGCACCTTGTCCGACCTGACGTTCACCAACGAGAAGTTCTATTATAATAGCCGCCGTATTGAGAAAGTATTCGAATACATGAACACTAATTATAATAGGCAGGTGTCGCTGGCCGAAGTATCGCGCATAGCCAATATGCCCGAGGCCTCCTTTAGCCGTTTTATCAAAAAACGCACCGGTAAAACGTTCATTGACAGCCTGAACGAGATCCGCCTGGGTCATGCCTCCCGCATGCTCATCGATACCACAAACACCATCGCCGAGATAGCCTACAAGTGCGGTTTTAATAACATTTCAAACTTTAACAGGATATTCAAGCGCAAAAAATTCTGCATCCCCAAGGAGTTCAGGGAAACCTACACCGGGAACCGGGTCTTTATTTAGTGATAAGTTAACCAGTGATTAGTAGTAGCGGCAAATTAATAAGCCACAAATTAACTAATCACTAATCACCAATTAACTAATCACAAACCACAAAACGTTAAAATAGTATTAGTTAAAAGTTATATACCAACCTATTTTAGGTAATACCAATTATTGTCCCAATTGAACTATAAATGAGATTATCCGGCTACGATATTGCCATCATCCTGCTCTACCTTTTAAGCACCATTTTCATCGGTATATGGTACCGCAAAAAGGCCAGCCAGAATAAGGATAGTTATATGCTGGGTGGTAAATCGCTGCCCTGGTATAAGCTTGGCCTAAGCGATGCCTCGGATATGTTCGATATCAGCGGCACCATGTGGATGGTGAGCCTGTGCTTTGTTTATGGCATGAAAAGCATCTGGATCCCCTGGCTGTGGCCGGTGTTTAACCAGGTATTTTTGATGATGTACCTGTCGCGCTGGCTGCGCCGTTCCAACGCTACCACCGGGGCCGAATGGCTGCAAACGCGGTTTGGTAAATCCGGGCCGGGTGTAAATGGGTCGCAGGTTGTGGTTATTGCCTTCGCTTTATTGAGCTGCCTGGCTTTTATGGCCTACGGGTTCATAGGCCTGGGCAAGTTCATCGAAATTTTTGTGCCCTGGGAAATGATCAAAGGCTATGTCCCTTTCCACGTTGCGCCGCAATACGTGCCGCATGTTTACGGCATCATTTTCACGCTTTTCGCTATGTTTTATTCCATTTTGGGCGGTATGCATAGTATTGTGGTGGGTGATATGATCAAATACAGTATTATGACGGTGGCCTGTGTTTGGATAGGTTTCATAGCTGCCGGGCAGCTAAGCAGCCACCACCTGGATGTTCCCAACGGTTGGCACAGCCCTTTTTTTGGCAAGCATCTCGGGCTCGACTGGTCGCATATTATTAAGGAGGTGAATGCCAAGATACAAAGCGATGGTTATTCGCTTTTCGGCCTGTTTTTTATGATGATGACCTTCAAAGGCTTTTTCGCGGCCCTTGCCGGTCCAGCGCCGAACTACGATATGCAAAAGATACTTTCTACACGCTCACCGGAAGAAGCCAGTAAAATGAGCGGCTTTGTCAATATCATCCTGCTGCCGATACGTTATACGCTCATCGTTAGTTTAACTATACTCGGCCTTATCTACTACCACCAGATGAACCTGAAGGATGCTTCCGGCGGCATCGATTTTGAAAGGATACTGCCTGCCGTTATCAATAATTTTCTCCCGGTCGGACTCGTTGGACTATTGCTTGCAGGTTTATTGGGCGCTTTCATGAGCACCTTCAGCGGCACCATGAATGCCGCGCAGGCCTATATCGTCAACGATATCTACATCAAATACATCAACCCTAAAGCCTCCACCAAAAAGATCATTACTATGAATTACCTGGTAGGTATTATCGTGGTGGCCACAGGCGTATTCCTCGGATTTTTTGTAAAAAATGTAAATGAAATGCTGCAGTGGATCGTGTCAGCGCTATATGGCGGCTACATTGCATCCAACGTACTCAAATGGCATTGGTGGCGCTTTAACGCCAGCGGATTTTTCTGGGGAATGCTTGCAGGTATCGTGTCAGCTATGGTGTTTTCGCTATTTATTGATAATTCCCAGCTTTTATATTGGTTCCCGGTGCTATTTGGACTATCACTTGCCGGGTCGGTTATCGGCTCATACACCTCAGCAGCGACAGAACAGGGCGTTTTAATCGCATTCTACAAAAACGTGCGCCCATGGGGATTTTGGGAGCCAATAAAGCAAGCTGTTTTGAAAGAGGACCCTTCGTTCCAGGCAAACAAAAATTTCAGGCTCAATATGTTCAATGTGGTGATAGGTACCATAGCGCAATGCTGCCTCACCATATTGCCCATGTACCTGGTGCTATCACAAAAAATACCGCTGGTTTACACCATCGCCATATTGGCTGTCGCCATCATCATTTTGAAAAAAACCTGGTGGAATAAATTGAAGGACTATTAAAAGAAAGATAAATAAAACCAACCCTCTTTACCGCTCGCGGTAGAGAGGGATAAATAAATAAAGCCAACCCTCTTTACCGCTTGCGGTAGAGAGGGTCGACGAGCGCAGCGATGTCGGGGTGAGTCCCCGCCGCAATGCAACGACTACAATACCGCTTGCATAGTTGACTCACCCTGTCGACGCTACGCAGGGCCACCCTTTCTTCGCCTTCGGCGCAAAGAGGGATTTTGAAGGAATGCATAAAGCCAACCCTCTTTACCGCTCGCGGTAGAGAGGGTCGACAAGCGAAGCGATGTCGGGGTGAGTCAACTATGCAAGCTACAAGTAACCAAATAATAATACACGATAAATAATATATGACCGAATTCGAATCAAGGCTTAATCAACTGGAAAATAGCTACCGCCAGTTGATAGGCAAACCCAATAAAAAGCAGAAACTGGGCAACGGCATTTTCGACCGTTATCAAAACCCGGTGCTTACAGCTGCGCATGCGCCGGTTTTCTGGAGGTACGATATCAACCCCCAAAGCAACCCCTTCCTAATGGAGCGTTTCGGTATTAACGCTGCCTTCAACGCCGGCGCCATTAAATGGAACGGCAAATATTTGCTGGTTGCGAGGGTTGAGGGTCTCGACCGTAAATCGTTCTTCGCTGTAGCGGAAAGCCCGAATGGTGTGGACAATTTTACCTTTTGGGATTACCCCATCGATCTGCCGGAAACTGACGAGCCCGATACCAACGTTTACGACATGCGCCTTACCACGCACGAGGACGGCTGGATTTACGGCCTGTTCTGTACTGAGCGCCGCGACCCGGAAGCACCGGCGCACGACCAGTCCATGGCAGTGGCAGCATGTGGTATAGCCCGTACGAAAGACATGGTAAAATGGGAACGGCTGCCAGACCTGGTAACCAAATCGCCGCAGCAGCGTAACGTCGTTTTACATCCCGAATTTGTGAATGGAAAATATGCATTGTACACCCGCCCCCAGGATGGCTTTATAAGCGCGGGCACAGGCGGCGGAATAGGTTTCGGTTTGACAGATTCGATGGAGAACGCCTACATCGGCCATGAGGCCATCATCGACAATAAAAATTATCATACCGTTTACGAATCAAAGAACGGCCAGGGGCCGGCGCCGATCAAAACGGCGCACGGCTGGTTGCATTTGGCGCATGGTGTGCGAAATACCGCAGCCGGCTTAAGGTACGTGCTTTATATGTTTATGACAGATATTGACGACCTTACGAAAGTGCTGCACAAGCCGGCCGGGTATTTCCTGGCACCGGAAGGAGAAGAGCGCATCGGTGATGTATCCAACGTGGTGTTCTGCAACGGCTGGATTGCGGATGACGATGGCACGGTTTACATTTACTATGCCTCATCCGATACGCGGATGCATGTTGCGGTTAGTTCAGTAGATAAACTGCTTGATTACGTGATGAATACGCCGGAAGATGGCTTACGCTCGGCGCTGTCTGTCAAAACGCTTTCGGAACTGATAAGAAAAAACAAGAATTTTTTATACGCCGCCACTGATGAAGTGGTGCAGCCGGTTAACAAATAATGAACGGAGATAAAAACCTGGGCTCGATGCTACTGGCTTACCGGGACGAATTGGATGCCGAATTGACTAATATTCTCGACTATTGGATCAACAATACACAGGATAAGAAGGAGGGAGGGTTTTTGGGAAGGATAGATAACGGCAACCGTTCAATTCCCGGCTCACCCAAGGGCTCGGTGTTGAACGCCCGCATTTTATGGACCTTTTCGGCGGCCTATAATTTCAACGTAAAGCCCGGATATCTTGATATCGCTGACCGGGCCTACCGGTATATCGTCGATCATATCATTGATAAAACCTATGGCGGTGTTTATTGGTCGGTGGATCATGCGGGCAATGAGCTCGATGGCAAAAAACAGGTTTATGCCAGTGCATTCACTATTTACGCTTTAAGCGAATATTATAAGGCATCGAAAAAGCAGGATGCGCTTGGGAAAGCGATAGAACTGTTTAGGCTATTGGTGGATAAGAGTTTTGACTGGGCGAAAACCGGCTATTTCGAAGCTTTTGCAGAAGATTGGCAGCCCATTGCTGATTTGCGGCTAAGTGCGAAGGATGCGAATGAAAAGAAAACAATGAACACGCATCTTCATGTCATCGAAGGGTACACCAACCTTTACCGGGTTTGGCCCGATAAAACACTGCGCAGTCATATCATCCTGCTGCTGAATAATTTTACCGATCATTTTATCGACGAAAAAAAAGGCCACCTGAACCTGTTTTTTGATGAGAACTGGAGCTTACGTTCTACCCTCATCTCGTACGGTCATGATATCGAAGCCGCCTGGCTTTTACTGGATTCGGCCGAGATCATCAACGATGCAGCATTGATAGAAAAACTAAGGGCCTGCGCCATTAAAATATCCGAAGCCGTGATGGAAGGGCTGGATAATGACGGCGGCCTTTGGTACGAATATGAACCTGCCGCAGATTACCTGGTAAAGGAAAAGCATTGGTGGGTACAGGCCGAGGCGATGGTTGGGTTTTTCCATACCTGGCAGATAACAGGCAACAGCAAATACCTCCAATTATCTACCGGCGTTTGGGAATTCGTCAAAAATAAAATACTCGATAAGGCAAATGGCGAGTGGCTTTGGGGAATCTATGAAGATGGCAGCCCTATGGCCGCCGAAGACAAAGTGGGGATATGGAAATGCCCTTACCACAACAGCAGGGCGTGCATTACCATCGTTAACCGGATCAATTCGCAAATGCCTCTGATCGCTTCCGAAAATATCCTTTAATACAATATCGGTTGGCGGGCATGTCGCGGTGGGGTGGGGTGGTCCTGCCACAGGCATAATTTATTTGACGCCCGATACAAAGTAATAAATGAATTTTATAGCTTTATCGCATGAGAAGACTTCTTTTGATCGTGTTGTTGCTTGCCATGGCAGGCCTGCACACCTTTGCCCAAGACAATACCATGCTTGCGCCAACCCCGCCTATGGGCTGGAACAGCTGGAATATTTTTCAGACCAACATCAACGAACCCCTGCTGAAGCAGATGGTTGATTCCTATGTTTCGTCGGGAATGAAGGATGCAGGTTATACCTATTTTGTATTGGATGATGGATGGATGGCGATGGAAAGGGACAAGAACGGCCAATTGGTTGCCGACCCGAAGAAATTTCCGAACGGTATGAAGGAGTTTGCTGATTATGTACATTCCAAAGGATTGAAATTTGGCATATACAATTGTGCGGGCACTAAAACCTGCGCCGGTTACCCGGGCACCCGCGGCCACGAATATGAGGACGCACGCCTGTACGCATCATGGGGTGTGGATTACCTGAAATTTGACTGGTGCTATGCCGAAGGGATGAATGCCCGCGAAGCCTATAAAGTGATGAGCCAGGCGCTGAAAGCAACCGGAAGGCCAATTGTTTTCAGCCTTTGCGAATGGGGTTCACACCGCCCATGGGTATGGGGAAAGGACGACGGGCAGTTATGGCGCACAACAGGCGATATCGGTCCATACTTTGATAAACCGGTAACAAAAAATGGCTGGACACCGCTTACCGTGCTGAATATCCTGGATCGGCAGGATAGCATCCGCCAGTACGCAGGCCCCGGCCACTGGAACGACCCGGATATGCTGGAAGTGGGCAACGGTATGACCGTGAACGAGGACCGGGCTCATTTTTCGCTTTGGTGTATGCTGGCTGCCCCGCTGATGGCTGGTAACGATTTAGGCAAACTGTCCGAGCAAACCAAAAATATCCTGACGAACAAAGAGGTGATCGCCGTTGACCAGGACGCTTTGGGTATCGAAGGGTTCCGTTATTATGCATTTGATGGTATCGAAATATGGGTGAAACCTTTGACCGGCGGCGACCTGGCCGTTTGCTTTTTGAACCGGTCAGGCCGGGCACAAACACTCAACTACGACTGGACAGCGCACCTGATCAACGACACCACATCAAAAACGAGTGTTGATTTTACCCAAACCACTTTCAAGATCCGTAACCTATGGTCGAAAAAAGACCTGGGCACGACGCAAAAAGTATTCAAACAACCCATTCCTAATTATGACGTGGTTATGGTGAAGCTAAGTAAGTAATTTAGTTAAAGTAACTAATTTTGATAGATGTTTCAATGATAATAGGCGATATGCAGCGGTGAGAAATTTATTAGGGATTATTTAAAGTATGCATTGATTCTGTTGGCTCTGATGATATTCGAATGGTGGGTTTTGTATTTATCACCATTTAATATTCCAGAGTACATTCCTTTCACTCCTATTAAATTCAATGGATTATCATTAATTGCGACTACCATTGTCGTATTAATAATCGCTATTAAAAAAATATTAAAAACAGAGCCCGGTACAAACACGACGAAGTTGACAATACTGGGTTCTGTAATTTGTTTTTTTGCTGAACTGTTTTTTCAATTCGTCCATTTATTTACGTTGGAATCTGATAAGCTTTACTATTTTCTGCGTGGTGTAATTGGTGTTAGTGTTTTCGACGTTATTATTTCTTTTTTTGTAGCTTTTCAAATCAAAACAAAAAAAACGGGTCTGCTCTTAATTTTCATATCAGTATTTGTAGTGTCGCTCAAACTTATATTATTGGCGTTCCCATCTTTAAGTTAGGCATATCCCTGCATCTACGTCTAATCCAATCCCTAAAACCAATCCTGCCCTCAACCGTTATATCTATATAAAACAGAGGGGATTATGAGCGCATACCAGGATAAATGGATAGAAGTTTTGGAGGCCGCCGGCTTGGAAGGCTGGAAGATAGAAGCGGTGGATGAATATGATATCCTGGTCGAGATGCCAAACGTAAGCGACCTGAAGATCGTACGCGACAATGTCCCCCAGGTAATTGCAGCATTTTCGCTGGACATTGACGTGCCGAAGGACAGGCTGCGTTTTATTTTTAAAAATGGCAACGAGGGTTTTGATTATATCCTGAACCCCAGCCAGGAGGATCTGGAGTCGGGTGGTTAATTAAGCCTGGTCCGGCCGGAAATAATAGCCACACTCAGCCCCATGCAGGCAATAAGCAGGAACGATGCCCTTAATGTAGCTATCCCCGCAATAAAACCGATAAGCGGCGGCCCGATGAGGAAACCCGAAAAGCCGATAGTTGATACCGCTGTCAGCGCAACACCCGGCGACATGATGGTAGTTTTCCCGGCCGAGCTATAGATCATCGGAACAACGGACGATACACCCGCGCCAACGAGCATAAACCCGATGATGGCCGGCCATAGGTAGGGAAACACCACGGCCACAACCAAACCCGTAGCCGTCAGCGAACCGCTCAAAATAAGCGTCCGCCTTAATCCGTATACACCAGCAAACCAGTCGGCGGTAAACCGGCCTAAAGCCATGGTACACATAAACGCAAAATAACCCGCGCCAATCCAGCCATTGTGCGCAAGTATTACTTTTTTGAAGTATACGCCGCTCCAGTCGAACATGGTTCCCTCACAGATCATGGAGCAAAAGGCAATTATTCCCAGCTTCAATAAAGGCGTCATCGACCTTATCCTTTCACCGATCGATAAAACCACTACCTCGTCCTTCACCCTGGCATCACAATCCTCATCCAGGTTACGCGATGTAATAACGACGCCGATTATGATAAGGACCATGATCACGATGAAATGATATAAAGGAACAATATGTTGCCCGATCATAAAGATACCGATACCCGCGCCGGTAAACCCGGCCATACTCCAGATACCATGAAACGACGCCATAATGGGTTTCGCATATAATTTCTCCGTGGCTACGGCCTGCGTATTGACGGCTATATTGGCGGCATTACCTGCAAAACCATACAGGAAAAGGCACCCCAGCAATTCATAAACAGTCCGCGCCGCGCCGAGTCCCACCAGCAGGATGGCATAGCAGGTAATGGCTATGATCAGCAACTTACGGCTTCCGATCCTGGTGATCACCCAACCGGTAAACGGCAGCGAACACATCAGGCCCGTAGGTATGGCCAGCAATACGCCACCGAGCGCCGCTTCAGATAAATGCAGCGATTGCTGTATCGCCGGTATCCGCGATGCCCAGCTCGCAAAACTTAGCCCAGCCATAAAAAACATGGCGCCAACAGCTATCCGGAGCGATAAACGGGATTTTATTTCGTCTCTCGTTATTTCCATTCTATGGGTAAATTGGCATTGCGGGCATCAGAGTTCTAAAATAATGCAATCTATGCCTTTGATACCAGAAAAGCCTTTATCAGCCGTAAGTAACGGTAAGTTCATTAATTTAGCTGAAGCAGCAATAAGAGCGTCTGGTAATTTTATTGAGTTGGTCCTTTTTAATTCGATAGCAAAAGCAGTTAATATTGGAGAATGATCGACTTTATAGCAAGTGTCAAGCATAGTCCCGATCACTGTTTCTCCTAAGCTGGTGATCCCTTTTTTACTCAATAACTCTATCTCTGTAATGTAGGAAAATGCCCAGGTGTCGGAAGCAAATGGCAAAAGTAGGGGACTCTCATCTAACGGGTAGATGAAGCAATTGGTATCGGCAAGGTATTTAATCCCACTCATCCCTCACCTTTTTCTGATATTGCAGGTCATCGCCGAAAGCTCCTTTAAGTTTTCCATAGAAACTTGACAAGGTCTTTGTTTCTTTTGACTTCCCCAGTTTCTTCAGGGCAATTGCAATATCTTCGGATTTGGTGTTCTTTTTTATAGTAATTACCATATCTGTATCATCAGTTGAGTTACTATAACAAAAATAGCCAAATAAAGCCAATTATTATAAACAAACGGGTTTAAGCTGAACATCGGCTTTAAATAGACTTTTTTCTTAAGTAAATTAATATCTTTAATAACTTTATTAAACCAAGCGTTTGCTATTACGATCAGGATGAAGAAAAGACCAAAGTCCTATATCTTCTGGACAGGCATGTTGTTGCTGTTCTTCCCCGGGCTATTGCATGCCTATTTACTGATGCCATTCCCCGGCAGCCAAAACCTCGAAGCTATTAAGTTGTGTTATTACCTCGAAAAGGTCATACTGCCGCTGCGCATCGCCGGCGCATTGGTTATCCTCTGGTATCTTGTAAAATATTTTACGAATAACCGGCGATGGGGTAAAGTAGTGAAGATTTCAGTACTGGTTTTGGGCCTGGGTAGTTTTTATATAACCGATTTTGCCTTTAAGGCGTCAACCATGTTCGAGGAGCCTAAAACCATCAAATTTGCCGATGCAGTAGCCAATAAGGTACCCGAAAGCTATATTGTGCTTGGTGTGGTAAATAATGGCGCAGCGAAGGCTTACCCGCTTGTCTATTTAGGCTACCATCATAAAGTGCAGGATAACGTCGGCGATCTACCGGTATTGGTTACTTATTGTACCATGTGCCGTACGGGCCGCGTGTACAGCCCGGTTATCAATGGTGCGAGGCAAAGTTTCAGGCTGGTAGGGGCAAGGCATTACAATGCTATTATCGAAGACGAAAGCACCGGCACCTGGTGGTACCAGGCCACGGGCGAGGCGGCCGTCGGACCCATGCACGGTTCTTATTTAAAGGAATTGCCTTATGAACAATCGTCTCTCGGCGCATGGCTCAATAAGCACCCAGGTTCGCTTATACTACAGCCCGACGGTCATTTCAAAAGTGACTATGACGACCTGAAGGATTACGACATCCGGCAGGCTGTCGACAAAGATTCGACCCTGAAAAATAAGGATTCGCTGGTGCGCAAAAGTTGGGTGATCGGTGTTGTGCTTGACAGGAAACATAAGGCATACGACTGGCGAAAAATGCAAAAAATATGCCTGCTGAACGATCAGTTCGGCACTACGCCGCTACTGGTCGGACTGGAAGATGACGATCATACCTTTCATGTTTTTAAACGCCGGGTTGATGGTAAAACGCTGACTTTTAAGCAGGACACCAGCGGTCGTTTCACCGACAATGAAACCGCATCCACCTGGGATTGGGAAGGAAAGTGTATATCCGGTGCCAGCAAGGGCAAGCAACTGGCTAAAGTGCAAGCCTACCAGGAATACTGGCATTCTTGGCAGCATTTTCACCCCGGCACATTATTTTGGAAATAAAATCCATATCTCATTTCGACGAGGAACGAGGAGAAATCTTAAACGTCTTGCTTAACGAATATGCATGGCCGATAAGATTTCTCTCTTCGTTCGGAATGGCAATTGAAATTTAGAAGAACAACGCCACCCTCAGCTTCGCATAAAACGGTGTTCCCGGGGTAAAGCTCATCTGGTCAACCGGCGCGGTTTCGCTCCTTAGTTGTGTTACTTCTTCGGCCTCAAACTCGTTCCATCTGGTATTGAGAAGGTTCTCGACAGATAAGCCTATCTCATACCGCTTCTGCGTATAGTTCACTTTCAGGTCGGTAACATAGTAGCCGTCTGCCACCAGCGAGTAGTTTTCGTTGCCCGGCCGCCTGTGCATATACCGGTAACTGATGCCGCCGTTTATACCATTCTCAAATTTAAAATCGAACCCGCCTGTGCTGGTAAAGGTAGGGGCAAGCGGCAGATAACTTTCCCCGCTTGCAGCATCAACCAGCCGCGGTTTGGCCAGGTTCACATTCAGGTCGGCAAACAGCCACTTAGCCAGCTGGTAACGGGCCGAAAAGTCGATGCCCTCCCTGCGGGTTTTTCCCCCTGGTTCAATGGTGCCGTCATCCGTATAAACAAACTCCTGCTGCAGGTACAGGTACCAAAGGGCCGCGTTCAGGTATAAGTGCGGTATTGGTTTCCAGTTCAAACCCAGGTCGGCCCCGTAAGCTGCGGGCAGTATTTGCAGGCGGTTGTTGCCGATAACGGCGCGCGCGTCGTTCGAGTGAAAGCCCTTACCCGCCTTCAGGTAAAACTGAATTTGGTCGTTGGCAGTATACTGGATATTCACCTTCGGACTGATGATGGCCTTATTTTGCGTGGTATCGTGATAGTTAAAGTGAAGATAGTCAACCCGCGCTCCAAAATTGATGAGCCATTTTCCTGTTTCCAGCGATTCGTCGATATAAGCGCTTGCGTTATTCTGATGGACATCGCCGCTGTTTATAACATCTAACAGTACATTCTGCCTGTTAACGCCTGCATATAAAGCATTGGTTCTATCCGCCCTGTCGCCTACGCCAAAGGTCGATGTTAACGATGCGTTCCCGAAATAACTGCGCTTACTCAACCTGCCATTGTAGCCGAACATATCCCTTGTTTCGTTTTGAAATTTTTCGTCGCCGTTCTCGTTGTCCTCGGCAAAAAAAGTTGAGTTCACGTGCAATCGGAAAGTATAGTGCGTGTAATACAATTGATTTTCCATCGTCCAGTCGTTTTTCAGGTCCGAACTGAGTTTGGCAATCACGTTGGTACGCGTACTTTTGCCGTTTTGCGCACTGTCTATTGTCCCAAACCGGTTAATAAGCGTGCCCGGAGATGTGGCGGTGTAAATATTCCCCTCGTCACCGATCGCCCTGGTTCCGTTCGCGACGGCGCGTTCCGGAATTTCTCCTGACGGTATCCAGCTTGTACTGAAGGTAGATGCGCTGAGCGATAATTTATTATTTGACCCCAATTGTTTGGTGTACTTGCCAAACAGGTTAAAACGCTTGTAGTGTTCCGCTAGTTGGAAAGGGCCATCTGTGTAATTATATTCTCCGGCTACGTAAGCGTTCTCGCCATTTTGTTTTGCTTTGGCGCTTAACAGATCGATAACGCCCGCAACGCGGAATGTATTGAACCGGCCACCTTCCAGGCTTATCATGCTATGGTCCAGAGCATCTTTGGTGGTGTAATTCAAATAACCAGCCGTGGCGAAATCACCGCGTTCTGCATAATAGGGCCCTTTGCCAAAATCATAGGTCGATACGGTCTCGGGGATCAGGAAGTGAAGGTCGGCGTAACCCTGCCCGTGCACATGCGAAACCATGTTCACCGGCATACCATCCACCGATACTTTAAGGTCGGTGCCGTGGTCGGCGTCGAAACCCCGCACGAATATTTGTTCGGCCTTGCCGCCGCCCATGTGCTGGGCTATGAAAAGGCCCGGCACCAGCCGCATCAGGTCCTGTGACGAATTCACCGGCCGCAGACTCAGGTCGACAGTGCTCAGGGTATGGAACGAATTGGCGCTTAACTGGGGAGAGATCACTACTTCATCCAGGTCGATGGCGCCTTTGGCAATAGCTATGGTCATTTTCTGTCCGGCCATACCGCAGGTCATCGACTTTGACCGGCAGCCGATGCAGCTTATCCTGAGGGTAGATGTATCGCTTTTTACCTGTATCCGGAAATCACCATCCTGGTTGGTAACGGATGTTTTTCCATCGGTATAAATAGTGGCGTATTGTATAGGTTGTTTTGTGGCACTGTCTATCACTTTCCCTTTTACAAGATGCTGCGCTTTTGCAAACGGCGCGGCGAAAGCTGCGATAATAGCAAGCAGAACCACTTTTTTAAGTGTATTCATGAATGATATATTAGTTCACGGGCCGTGGACCCGGATTTAATTAAAAAATCAGTTAACAATATTATTGCGGCTTATTTAAAGCGGATCGCCATTTATATCCGCGGAATAGCGGCGAGGATTCCCTTAAAACAGCAAACAGATACAATGTTGTACCAAATCCCGTTCGCTTGTAGCGAAATCAAAATAACAGATTAATAAATAAGTCGAAAAGTTAGCGGATCAACCCAATTGAGGCGGTTGGAAGATGGAACCGTGTCCCTGCGGTAGCTGGATGCGGTTGTTGGGGATGGTCAGCACCATGATAACATGGGTGAAGAATTTTACCTGGCCCGGGGCCTGGAAATAGGTTTCCTGTACCAGGTTCTTTTGCGCTTCACGCTCGTTCGCGGCTTGTTTTTCGTCGGCTTGCTTCAGCTTTTTCATTAGGTAACAATGCCCGTTGCAATGCAGCCATGGTCGGCTGCGGTTCTCGCAAAGTTTGGCGGCAATATAATTCCTGTTAAGCTCGAAGCCCGCGTATACAAAAAAGCGCGAAAAACTACAGCTGACAATGCAAAAGATAAGCAATACGGCTGTGATCCTGTACTTCATGGCGCAAAGGTAGGCCACTTTTTTTATTATACAAGTAATACAGCCGACAAAACAAACCAGGATTTTGCAGGCATAAAAAAACCCGCCGCAAGACGGGTTTTGTGGAAAATTATATAATACCGGCGCTTATTTATCGGTTACCCGCTTCAACGTAGTGTGGAACATCGTTCCCTGGAAATCAAGATCGATGCCACAGGTATCGGCGGCAGGATAATATTTGCCTTTGTGTGGTATAACAATACCCTGGCTATTGGTAACGCTGAATTTGAATTCGTTCCCGCTTACCTTCCCGCTGTCAATGGTTACTTCGTGGTCCTGCGATTCGCCGGTACCGGTTAGTTTATCCCCGTCTATTTTAAAGGTGTAGGTCAGTACAACCTCATTCCCATCGGGGGTAGTTACGCTGCCGCGCCATTTTCCCGAGAAATCGGCTATGGCTGCCATACAAACTGTTACAAAGCAGAATAACGCTGCCGCAATAAAAATCTTCTTTTTCATAGTTTATGTGTTTTGATCAGATGTTCAACAAAATGGATAGCCTATTTATCGTCGCGCAGGAAAGTTACGTGAAATTTGGCCGCGCCCTCTTCGAAATTTAACGAAACGGAATCGCCTGCGGCAACGTACTTTCCATACACGGGAATAACATTACCGTCAGGGTCGGTCAGTTTGAATTTAAAGTCGTCGCCGGTTACTTTACCTTCCTGGATGTCGAGCGGATCGCCTTCGGCCTGGGCAGTGCCGGTTAGTTTTTCGCCGTCTACGTTAAAAACGAGGTGAAAATTATGGTCGTTACCTTCAGGATCTTTTAACGAGCCCTTCCATTTGCCCGACAAGCCGGCGATAGCCGCCAGGGCCACCGTAACAAAGCAAAGCAATGCCCCGGTAATAAGTGTTTTTCTTTTCATTATTTTCAGTTTTTAATAAGATGCATGATCGGCCATTTACGTTACATTGTACTGGAAATAAACAGGTTCCGTAACCGGTACTTTCTGCGAACGCAGTCCCGATAACTACAGCCGGGTGAATTTGAGGTTGGAAAAAACCCCTCCGCCGAAAACCGGCGAAGGGGCACTTTATGAAAACTATTGTAAATGGTTGCTTATTTATCCGTAGCGCGTTTCAGGGTCGAATGCATTATATAGCCCTGGTAATCGATATTCAGGCTGATGGAATCGCCTTCGGCGAAATATTTCCCGCTGTTGATCACTTTTACCCCGTTAACGTCTATAGCAAAGGAAAGGCTGTCGCTTTTTACTTTTCCCTCTGTCAGGTCAACCGATCCCTGGGGCGAATTGCCCGTGCCGGTCAGTTTATCGCCGTCAATTTTAAATGTGTAGGCCAATGGGTATTCATTGCCATCGGGTGCTACAAGCGTGCCTTTCCAGCTGCCGTTCAGGTCGGCGAAATACGCAAATACAGCGGTGAAACTCAGCAGCAGCGCGCAGGTGATTAGTACTTTTCTTTTCATGGTTGGTTTGTTGAGTTTTGATTGATAATAAGACTACTGATGGTTATCTAAGTTACAAACTATCAGTGATTTATTTGGTTCCCTATTTCTCTATCACGCGTGTCAGGGTAGTATGGGTCGACCTTGCACCTACATGCAGACTTATCGAGTCGCCATTGGCGTAGTACCTGCCTTTGTTCTTTATCTTCATCGTGTTGATGTTGGCGGTGAACCAGAGGCTGTCGCCTTTAACCATGCCGTCTGATATATCGAACGTGCCGATAGCTGATGTAACCGTGCCGGTTAATGTTGCACCATCACTTTTAAAAGTATAAGTGATCGGGAACTCGTTGCCGTCGGGGCCTTTTAACATCGCCGACCATTTCCCGTTGATATCAGCAAACATGGCATATGCCGCCATAAAAAAACACAATAGGGCAGCTGTAATAAATATTTTTCTTTTCATGTTGGTTTGATTTTAGATCGTATACATTAAATGCAGCCCTAACTAAAAACCCCTCCGTTAATTAACGCAAGGGGCTTTGAACTATGAACTGTTTGGGTTGAATATTACTTGCTTGTGTCGCGAACAACGGTAGTATGTATCGTTTGTCCGCCAAAATCGATGTCGATGCCGCAGGAGTCGGCATACATTTTACCCTTGTGCGGATAATCGTTGCCATCAACGGTAACTTTAAAGCTGAAGGTATCACCGGTTATCTTGCCGTCGTCCACAGTTACCGTACCGGCAGGCGATTCGGCCGTACCCGTCAGCTTGTCGCCATCGGCCTTAAAATTGTAAACAACCTGCAGGTCGTTGCCATCGGGAGTATGAATAGTGCCTTTCCACTTGCCGGTAAGGTCGGCCACGACAGCCATCACAAAAATAAAGCAGGACAATAGCGCGCTTGCGATCAAAATTTTTCTTTTCATAAAACAGTTTGGTTTCTGGGTAATAAATGTAAGATTTTTATTACAAAGTAAAAATCACCGGTATATTAAATTTTCAACAAACCGGCCCGTGTTTTTCCCTGATTTTGCAGTAAAAATACCGTTATCTTAATATTTAGGTTAAAATCCTGCTATATCCTGCTAAGAAGTACGCCCATTTGCTTCATCTGCCGGCGTAACTTTGTGCATCAGCAGCAACGCCATGAAGAAGTATATCAGTCTTGCGTTATTAACAGGTTTAAGTTTACCCGCATTTGCGCAAAATAAAGACTACCCGATACAGCCGGTGCCTTTTACCAGCGTAAAACTGACCGATCATTTCTGGACGTCGCGTATCGAAACCAACCGCACGGTTACCATCCCTGCTTCTTTTGCCCGCTGCGACAGTACCGGCCGCATCAAAAATTTTGTGATGGCCGCCGAGCACCAGGGTAAATTCTGCACGGTTTACCCTTTCGATGATACCGACATTTATAAAACTATTGAGGGCGCGTCCTACTCGTTAGCCGAGCATCCCGATCCAAAACTTTCCGCTTACCTCGATTCGCTTATAACAATTGTAAGCAAAGCGCAGGAGCCGGACGGCTACCTGTACACGGCCCGTACTATCGATCCCTTGCACCCTGGCCCCTGGGCCGGTCCCGAACGCTGGGTGAACGAGCAGAAGATGAGCCATGAACTGTACGATTGCGGCCACATGTATGAGGCCGCTGCGGCGCATTTTATGGCTACCGGTAAACGCAACTTCCTCAATATCGCCCTGAAAAATGCCGACCTGCTGGTGCACACCTTCGGGCCCGATAAGAAACATGTTGCCCCCGGCCACGAGATAGTGGAAATGGGCCTGGTAAGATTATACCGCATCACCGGTAAGAAAGATTACCTCGACCTCGCCAAATTCTTCATCGATCAGCGCGGTCACAAGGAGTATGATAAAAAAAGCAAAAACGAATACGAGAATGGCAAATATTTCCAGGATGATATCCCGGTAATACAACAGGATGAGGCAGAGGGACACGCCGTGCGTGCCATGTACCTGTACTCGGGTATGGCCGATGTTGCCGCGCTGACAGGCGACAGCGCTTACATTAAAGCCATCGACAAGATATGGAACAACATGGTTGGTAAAAAAATGTACGTGCAGGGCAGCATAGGTGCCGTTGGCGATGGTGAACGCTTCGGCGAGAACTACGAATTGCCCAATACTACCGCTTACAACGAAACCTGTGCCGCAATAGGCAGTGTATTCTGGAACCAGCGCATGTTCCTGCTGCACGGCGATTCAAAATATATTGATGTACTGGAAAAGACGCTATATAACGGTTTGATCTCGGGCGTTGGGCTGGATGGCAAATCATTTTTCTACACCAATGCTATGCAGATCAGCAATAGTTTTTCGCACCCGGATATCGAGCGTGAGCGTTCGGGCTGGTTTGTTTGTTCCTGCTGCCCTACCAACGTAGTGCGGCTTATCCCATCAATCCCCGGCTATGTATATGCCGAGCAGGGTAATTCGGTGTATGTTAACCTGTTCATAAGCGGCACGGGCAATTTAGTGGTGAACGATAAAAAGGTCAGCATAACGCAGGAAAATAATTATCCCTGGGATGGTGGCTTGGCCTTTACAATAAACCCTGCATCGGCTATGGATATGGACCTGAGAATACGCATACCGGGTTGGGCACGTAATGAGGCCATTCCGTCCGACCTTTATAGTTATAAAATGCCCTCTGCACAAAATGTTCTCATCAAAATAAACGGGCAGCCGGTAAATTATAGGATAGAGAATGGTTATGCCGTATTAAGCAAAAAATGGGTAAAGAATGATAAGGTGGAAGTAAACCTGCCGATGAATGTACGCCGGGTATTAGCGAACAGCAAGATAGACAACGACCAGGGTAAAGTTGCCCTTCAGCGCGGCCCCATTATGTACTGCGCCGAGTGGAAGGACAACAACGGGCTTGCCTGCAATATCATTCTGCCGAAGGCGGCGGAATTCAAAACAGCCTACCGGGCCGATATGCTTAACGGCATAATGACCCTTGAGGCGCCGGCAAAGAGCATTACCATTGACGCTGCAGGGCAAAATGTAAGTACGCAAAACGTAACGCTTACCGCTATACCTTATTATTCGTGGGCGAACCGCGGCAAAGGTGAAATGACGGTGTGGTTCCCCGAGCAGGTAAAATATGTGGACATTTTAAGTAAATAAAATATTGAAAGCCTTCGGGCAAAGCGGATAGGCATAACCGGGCGTGTTTGGGGCGCCCGGGCGATCCGAAACAACCCAAACCCTCCCCTGGAGGAGAGGGCTTTAAAAAAGGAATGATAGCAATACAACAATCAAATAATACAGCAATTCAACAATAAAAACAATCCCCTTTAGGGGGTAGGGGGCAAATATGAAATTTACATGGAAAGGGGTTTTCCCGGCGGTTACGACCAAATTTACCGATAGCGATGAGCTTGACTTCGACGCATTTAACATCAATATCAATGCACAACTGGAAGCCGGCGTGGATGGCTTTATACTTGGCGGCTCGCTTGGCGAAGCCAGCGTTTTAACCGACGAAGAAAAGTTCGCTTTGCTTAAACATACGGTAGCATATGTCGACGGCAAAGTTCCGGTACTGCTGAACATCGCCGAGCAAACCACCAAAGCGGCCGTTAGCTGCGCCAAAAGGGCACTAGACAACGGCGCCAGCGGACTGATGATGCTGCCACCAATGCGCTACAAAGCCGACGATAACGAAACTGTCGCCTTCTTTGCGGCAGTGGCGAAAAGCACGCCGCTACCAATTATGATCTATAACAACCCTGTTGATTACAAGATAGAAGTGACGCTGGATATGTTTGCCCAACTGGCCGAATACGATAATATCCAGGCGGTGAAGGAGTCGACCCGTGACATTTCAAACGTTACCCGCATGATCAATCGCTTTGGCGACCGCTTCAAAATATTGACCGGGGTCGATCCGCTTGCCATGGAAAGCCTGGTTATGGGCGCCGATGGTTGGGTTGCCGGGCTGGTGGATGCTTTCCCGAAAGAAACTGTGGCTATTTTCCGGCTCGTAAAAGCAGGCCGAATAGCCGAAGCATTAGCGATTTACCGCTGGTTCCTGCCCGTACTGGAGCTCGACATTCATCCGAAACTGGTTCAGTATATTAAGCTGGCCGAAGTAGCCACCGGTATCGGCACCGAAAACGTTCGTGCACCGCGCCTGAAAATTGAAGGCGCCGAACGCGAAAAAGTACTGAAGATTATCAACGATGCATTAGCTGTCCGCCCGGTTTTACCTGAAGGCAGCTGGGGCAGGATTAGTAAATTGCAATCGGCATAATTCAACAATATCAATAACTTCGTGTTCTCTGTGAAACGATCTGCGATTTCTGTGGTGATTTTACCACAAAGAACGCAGAGAACACACAAAGTTCACAGAGGAAAGCCTTATGAAAACAGAAAACCTGATTGGTTATAAATATACCGGCAATAAGAAAGCCTTCAGAGCCATTGACCCATCTACCGGTAATGAGCTTGACGGCGAATTTTCCATTGCTTCCGCAGAGGATGTTGATGCTGCTTTGGCATTGGCCGAAAAGGCTTTTGCTGTATATCGTAACATCGACAAAAAAACTAAGGCAACTTTCCTTCGCAATATAGCCGAGGAGATAAATGCTATAGGCGACGAACTGATAGAACGCGCCATGGCCGAAAGCGGCCTGCCGCAGGCACGTTTACAGGGCGAACGCGGGCGCACCACAGGTCAGTTAAATATGTTTGCCGACCTGGTGGAAGAAGGCTCATGGGTGGAAGCAGTGATTGACACTGCCTTGCCCGACCGCCAGCCGGCACCGCGCGCCGATATCCGCAAAATGCTGATCCCTATGGGACCAGCGGTGGTATTTGGCGCAAGCAATTTTCCGCTGGCCTTTTCCGTAGCAGGCGGTGATACCGCCTCGGCCTTAGCTGCCGGTTGCCCGGTTATTGTTAAGGCGCATCCTGCTCATCCGGGTACCAGCGCATTGGTTGCCGAAGCAATAAAAAAAGCAGCTGAAAAGAACAATATGCCCGACGGCGTATTCTCCATGCTTTATGACGATGGATATGCAGTAGGCGAAGCGTTGGTGAAACACCCCAAAACCAAAATAGTCACCTTTACCGGATCGTTTAAAGGGGGAACAGCATTACTCAAACTGGCACAGCAGCGCGAAAATCCTATCCCTGTTTTCGCCGAAATGGGCAGCGTCAACCCAACCATACTATTGCCTGAAGCATTGGAATGCCGATATCAGCAAATAGCCGAACAATACGCGGCATCTATAACTTTAGGTGCCGGCCAATTCTGTACCAACCCGGGTTTGCTCATCGCCCTTAAATCGCCAACGCTGGATAGGTTCAAAAATGCTTTAGGCGGTGCGATAGAAAAGATCACTTCGGCCACCATGCTCACGCCTGGTATCTGCAAAAATTATTCAAATCTTTCGGAAGAATCACTTCGTGAACAGGGGGTTACCTTATTGGGTAAAGGCAAATTAAGCGAAGGTAAAAATAACCAGGTACAGCCGGTAATAGCAGAAGTACGCGCCTCGTCGTTTCTCGTCAATCCGAAACTGAGGGAAGAAATTTTCGGCCCGTATTCGCTATTGGTGATAGCTGACTACGAGGTACAGTTGCAGCAGGTGATAGACGCCTTGCAGGGCCAGCTTACAGCAAGCATCGTAGCCGATGAAGGCGATCTGAAAACGCACAGGGACCTGATTCAAAACCTCACCAACATAGCGGGCCGGGTAATTTTGAATAATGTACCCACAGGAGTCGAGGTGGTGCAATCCATGCAGCACGGAGGACCTTATCCGGCAACTACAGACGGGCGTTTTACCTCTGTAGGTACGGGCGCCATTAAACGTTTCGTACGCCCGGTAGCCTGGCAAAACTGGAACCAGGACATGCTTCCGGATGAATTAAAAGACGGCAACCCGCTGGAAATATGGCGGCTGCTTAATAACAAATGGAGTAAAGAGAAGTCATAAGTCAATAGTCGGCAGTCGAAAGTCAACTTTGACTCAGGACTTCAGACTCAAGACTAAGGACTAAAAAGAATATGTCAACAAAAACCTTTTTCTGTGTCGACGCGCATACCTGCGGCAATCCCGTACGTTTGGTGGCCGGCGGCGGTCCAAATCTGGCGGGCGCCAACATGAGCGAGAAGCGGCAGCATTTTCTGAAAGAATATGACTGGATACGCAAGGGCCTGATGTTCGAGCCGCGCGGGCACGATATGATGTCGGGCAGTATTTTATACCCGCCGCACGATCCGGCGAACGATGTAGCCGTATTGTTTATTGAAACCAGCGGCTGCCTGCCTATGTGCGGGCATGGTACAATTGGTACCATCACCATTGCTATCGAGGAGGGCTTGATTACCCCCAAAACTCCGGGTGTCGTTCGCATGGAAGCGCCTGCCGGTTTGGTTTTGATAGCATATAAACAGGAAGGAAGCAAAGTAAAATCGGTAAAGCTGACCAATGTGCCGGCCTACCTGGCTGCCGAAAACCTGCAGGTGGAATGTCCCGACCTGGGAACGCTCACTTTTGATGTTAGCTATGGCGGTAATTTTTATGCCATTGTCGATCCGCAGCCAAACTTTAAAGGACTGGAAAATTACAGCGCCGATCAGCTTATCTCGTGGAGCAGGACGATGCGGCAGCGTATCAACGAAAAATATACCTTCGTCCACCCGGATAATCCAACCATTAATACCTGCACACATATACTTTGGGCAGGTAAAACCATATCGCCCGAAGCTACCGCCCGCAACGCGGTTTTTTATGGTGATAAAGCGATCGACAGGTCACCCTGCGGTACCGGCACATCGGCGCGCATGGCGCAATGGTACGCTAAAGGAAAATTAAAAAAAGGTGATAAATTTATCCACGAAAGTATCATTGGCAGCCAGTTTATCGGCACTATCGAAGGTGAAGCTACAGTGGGGGGCAAGCCTGCCATTGTTCCGGGTATTGAAGGCTGGGCAAGGGTTTATGGATATAACACAATTAAAATTGATGATGAGGATCCGTACGCTTATGGGTTCCAGGTGATATAAACCCCACCCAAACCCTCTCCTGTAGGGAGGGCTTAAGATTGGGGAATGAACAATAAAATTAAACTAAAAAAAAGTTCCCCCTTTAGGGGGCAAGCGGGTATGAAAGCGATCATAATCGGCGGTGGTATAATCGGGCTTTTTTCGGCCTACTACCTGCACCAATCTGGCTGGGAAGTTGAAATTGTTGACCAGGGCGACCTGTCCGACAATTGTTCTTATGGGAACGCCGGTATGATAACACCGAGCCATTTTGTGCCCCTGGCGGCGCCCGGTATGGTAGAGCAGGGCATTCGCTGGATGTTCAACAGCAAAAGCCCGTTTTACGTAAGGCCCTCTCTTGATCCCGAGCTTTTGGGGTGGGGATTGAAATTCGTAAAAAGCGCAACCAAAAAGCATGTCGACCGCTCGGCAGGGGCTTTGCGTGATATTTCTGTACTAAGTAAAAAGCTGTTTTTCCAGTTTGAAAAAGACACTAACCTCGAATTTGGCCTCGAGGACAAAGGTATCCTGATGCTTTTTAAAACACCGAAAATGGTTGAGGAAGAAAAGCACCTGGCAGAAGAGGCCACCAACCTTGGCCTTGATGCGCAATACCTGAGCCCCGAAGATTGTCAGAAACTACAGCCCGGAGTGGAACTGGATATTGCAGGGGCTGTACATTATCATTGCGACGCCCACCTGTATCCAAATAAACTGATGAAGGTATTTTTAAAGTATCTCGAGGAAAACGGTATTAAATTTCATCGTAATACGCGTATCGACCGGGTAAGTAACGATGCGGGCAAAATCACATCCGTGGGCAGTGGCGACAAGGAGTTTAAGGGCGACGCTTTTGTTATTGCGACAGGTGCTTTTTCACCCGCGGTGGCCAAACTGAGCGGCTTAAACGTGCCATTGATGCCGGGCAAGGGCTATTCGTTCATGGTACCACAGGATGATGCTAAACGTATGACCATTCCCTCTATATTATGCGAGGCCCGGGTGGCAGTTACGCCAATGAACGGCAGTGTCCGTTATGGCGGTACCATGGAGGTTGGTAAAATAAACAGCCAGGTTAATATGAACCGTGTGCGGGGCATCGTCGAGTCGGTACCAAAATATTTCCCGAATTTTAAAGTTGAGGTCCCTGCCGAAAAAGATATCTGGTTCGGTTTTCGCCCGGTATCACCGGATGGCATGCCTTATATCGGCCTGTCAAAAAAATACAGTAACCTGGCCGTAGCTACAGGTCATGCAATGATCGGTTTAAGCCTTGGCCCTGCTACCGGGAAACTGATAGCCGAAGCGCTGAACGGTTCGGCAAGAAGTATGAATACGAGCGCTTTTGCGGTTGACAGGTTTGCGTAATTGATCAACAAAAAATTATGTCATTTCGAACGATAGAGAGAAATCTTGAACGCCTTTAATGTCCGGCTGACATGATGTATAGGATTTCTCCTCGCTACGCTCGCTCGAAATGGCATTTTCTGATTTTTTTTATTTATCACCCTGACTTTCCAAATCCTTAATTCTCTCCGCCGCATAATCATTTTTAGGATTCAGCTCGTAGGCCTTTTTGAAGTTTTTTAACGCCAGGTCTTTTTCTCCGTCTGCTTCATATCCTTCAGCTAGGCTATCATAAGCAGTGGCGCTGCCGGGATGCGCGGAAAGATTATATCTGAATATTTCCACAGCCTCCTTTTTCCTGTCGTCTCTCATCAGGATGAAGCCGAGGTCATTAATATCATCTTCAGGTATTTTGAACGAACTGTCCTTTTGCTTCAGATGTTCCGCAATTTCGGTTGCATGTTCATAGCCCTGTTTTTCAAGCTGCGCCCTGAATACTTTCATTCTCTCCAGCTCATGAAATTGATACCCGGTCCAGACACAGGGCCACCACGTTTGTTTTGGGAAAAAAGTATTTAAAACATCTGTAGTAATGTGCAGGCCCCAGGTGCTGTAAGTAAAGTAAACGAGTATTTCCTTCTTCTCCGGGTTGGCAATATAAAAAGCTTTAAAATCGCCGTTATCACCCCAATGCCATATCCATTTGCCTGTTTCGTTTTCCTGCAGGCCAAGGCCCAGACCCCACGAAACATGCTTTTTCGTATCAGCATCAATGTTATGATGAAACCAATCAGCATTTGACTGCGTAGCGAACATCATCTTTTGGGTTTCCGGCTTTAGACCCTTACCGTTTATCAGTGCCTGTAAAAAAATAGCATAATCGTGTGCACAGGTTAGCAGACTGGCGGCAGCCATCTGGTTTTGATGACTGCTCACTACATCGAGCCCATTCCCGAAAGCAGCCAGCGTATCAAACTTATCCATCCACGTATAACTGCTGTTCGTCATCCCAAGCGGCGTAAATACTTCTTGCCGGGCAATGTCATTAAGCGGTTTTTTCATTAATTTTTCGACTACACGCTGCAGGTATTGAAACCCTTCGCCCGAATAAGAAAAGGTACTGTCGGGAGTGAATATCAGCCTCGCATACTTCTTGTTACCCCAGTTAGGCAAACCTGTTGTGTGGCGCATCACCATACGCGCAGTTATTTTAGCATACCGTGGATCGTTTGGGTCGAACCGGTCGTAGCTGCCAAAGTAATCCACAAGCGGTTTATCAAGATCGATAATTCCTCGGTCGTATAACCGCATTACGATATAGGCGAAAACGCATTTACTTAGCGAAGCGGCTTCGAAAACAGTATTAGAAGTGACCTTTTTGTCAGATCCCTTGCTGATAACACCAAGATTAACGTTTTGAACTTTGTTGCCTTTAATACACACCAATTGTATGCCCGGTATGCCGTAGTCCTTAAGCAATGGGAGAAGTTCTTTTTCCTGGGCGAAGGTCTTATCAAAGCACAGCAGCAGGAATAACAGGGACAGCGTTTTTTTCATTTCGGTCGGTTCGGAGACGGATTAGATATTTACCCTGTAAATGACGCAGCACAACCAGCTTTCGTTGCACAATTTGTGAGATACGACAGGAATGCATACAAGAAATTAAGCTCAGGGAACTTTGTAATAATAAATGGGCGCGAAAACACCCTCACTGGTAGTGTAATAGCCTTTGCCATCCGGTGTAAAGCCAATGGCCTCACCTTGTTTTTCAGGTTTATAGGGTAATTCGGCAGGCTTTCTCATCATGGTTTTCCAAATAGGTTCGTTGGCTTCACGTTTCCAGTAATAAACCTTTTCATAGCTTTTCAGCAGCACCTGCTGCCCGTCTCTCGAAATATCGCCGGCTGTTATCCACTTAAATGGTCTGAAACCCTCGAAATGCAGCTTGCAGCGTTTCTCGAGTGTCACGGTATCGTTCGGTTTAAAATTTAGCGGCGCGGTGTAAACGCTTACCGAGTCGGCCCGTTTTGAAACGATGTATATCAGCTTTTCTACCGGGTCTATCATCATTGTTTCTGCGTCTTTTGCACCGTCGGGGTATCTATAAATCACAGGTGTGGCAGCGGCCTTTATAAGGCTATCCTTATCCCATGTCTTTTTTTCTTCGATGCGGTAAACTGTCAGGAATTTTCTAGAGTTGTCATTGTCGCCTATGTCACTCAGGTAAATGTAACTTTTACCCTTCGCCGGGCCACCGCCAACCGCAATATCCTCGCAGTCGCGCACGCCGAGCGGTTCTTTCGGACCGCCTTTAAAATAGATGGTATTTTTTATGAAGCCTTCGGGAGTAATGGCGAACAAACGGCTGGTGTCGCCGCTGTCGTTATGGACGTAATAAATATTTTCGCGGATGCCGGAGGCTGCTATTCCCGATGTTTCATTCATCTCCTTATCACGCAGCCGGCCGGTAGTGTCCAGTTGTTTGTTATTGTGGCGATGTTCGGCGTAAGCAACAAAGAACAGCGCGATAATGACAGGAACTAATATCTTGATCTTTTTTGTGCTGCTCATTTTAGCCACGTTAAAAAACATGCAAAGAAAGCCAAAAAACGCGAGGTTTTTATCGGCTGCACTTGTCTACACGCCTTAAAACGGACAAAATTATAATATGTTTTGCTGTAATGATCAATATCAGCCCCGCGCAAACACCTGTTGCGCACATTCTGCTATTTCGTCGGCCGAACGGTAATCCGCAAGGCCAAGTTCCTGAACGTATTTACAGTTACAGCTATGCCCCGGCGCTACAAAAACAGGCATGTCAAACCCAAGCTGCTGGTAATAGGGGGTAATGAACGCCTGC
The DNA here is from genome assembly GCF_007971025.1 of Mucilaginibacter ginsenosidivorans. Taxonomy (NCBI): domain Bacteria; kingdom Pseudomonadati; phylum Bacteroidota; class Sphingobacteriia; order Sphingobacteriales; family Sphingobacteriaceae; genus Mucilaginibacter; species Mucilaginibacter ginsenosidivorans. The sequence goes on from NZ_CP042436.1 coordinate 2,555,270, forward strand.
ACGGGCAAACCGTTGGCGGTATCAATGATAGAGGATGTAAGTTTCTTTAAAGGTTTCAGCAACAACTTTACATCGCATACCCTGAAGTTATCATTCAGCGGTATCCACCGGTTCACTTCATCAATAGCCACCAGCAAAGCATCCTGCCGGATACCTTTCAGGGTGCCAATGTTCTCTTCGTTATTCAAAAAGCTTTTAATTACTACCTGCTGACCTATATAACGGCTGAAAATGATCAGTTGTTCCGATGTGCTTACCCTTACCATATTGCTAAAAATATTAGCAAATATAACGATAGCTATGACAAATGCAAATAGTTTTTAGCGAATTTTTTTAGCTAACCGTTTCCAGTTCTACGTCAGGTTTTGATACATCACTAAGGGGAACTTTACCCCGCTCTTTACGCAGTATGCGGTTATAAAGTGATATTTCGCGCTCAAACAGGAAGCGGAAAAACAGCTTGAACCATGAGCTGTGATATAACAGGGTATCATAATATTCAGGGGCAGCCTTTTTTAAACGTGGCAGCCTGTTCCATGGAATGGATGGGAAGTCGTGGTGTTCGTTATGGTAGCCTACATTAAAAGCAACTGTATTTAAAGCGCCGTAATAGCTATAGGTTTCCTGTTCGCTTTCAAAGGTAAGGTAATGTTCCTGCACCCAGCGCGCACCAACAGGATGAAGGCCAATAGAGAACCAGAAACTGATAAACATAAATCCGACAGCTTTTATACCGAAGAAGTACCAGATGGCAGCTGTGAAGGCTATTTGTACCAAAATATTAACCAAAAGCCAGGTATCATAAAATTTGATCTCTTTTAATCTTGAAACACGCGTTGCCTGGAATACCGGGAAGAAAAACAGCCAGAGCACCTTGCCTAAAAAATAATTATTGATCAGTTTGGCTTCCCATTTATTGGGCAGGTCGGCATCCAGTTCGTGAATACCCTGGAATGAGTGGTGTTTAATATGATATCTTTCGAACGAAATAGCGCCTGGTACGATATGCGGCAGGTTTGCAATAATACCGGCCCAGCGGTTAGCTACGGCATTTTTAAATAATAGCTGGTGTACACATTCGTGAATCATCACGAAAAGTGCATGATTGGCAAAGGCACCATATAAATAGGCAACTGCAAAGATGAGCCACCACGACTGATCGCGAAGCAGCCATGATATGCCGATCATTGATCCTACAATTCCCAGGATAACCAAAAAGGTTGCCGGATTTTTCCCGATCAACTCTCTTGTCTGCGGAAATTGTTTTAAAATTTTCTTGGTGCGGACGCGGTGGGGTTCAGATTCGTGTGAATAAACAAAGTCGTTTCTAATTGCCATAAAAGTATTGCCAGACGGGCCTATGTATTAATAAATAGTTAAATTTATTTACAATTATAATAAAAAAATTAATGAAATTAAGGTATTTTAGTAATAGTGGCGGACAGAAAACTAAAATTCCGGTTGCTAAATATAAATCTTAATTCTGGATAAAATTGTGATTTATGACATTTTGTTTACAAATAGTTGTGATAAGGGCGATGAAATTCGCCCGAACGGTAGAGAATACGCAGCATACTTGGGAGTACGATAAGCAACAGGGGTAAGGCCGCGATAAAGCCGCCAATAACCGCAATAGCCAGTGGCTGATGGAGTTGTGCCCCCGCCCCGATACCGAGCGCCAGCGGCATCAACGCAATAATGGCGCCTATGGCCGTCATCAGTTTTGGCCGTAAACGGGTGGATATGGAATAGATGATAGCTTCATTGATGTCCTCTTTGATGTTTTCCGGGTCCTTGTCCATGTTTTCCATGGCCCGCTGTTTGAACTGGAGAAAAGTGAAGATCGCATTCTCGCCTATGATACCTACGATCATGATGAGGCCCGTATAGCTGCCCACATTTAGCGGAGTTTGGGTAACGTATAGCGCCAGCAGGCTGCCCGCGGTTCCCAGCGCGGCAATAATGAGTATCAGCAATGCAATACGGAACTGTTTGAACAAAAACAGTATCACCCCAAATACCAATGCGCAAGCCGCCACCAGTATCATCATCAGCTCTTTGAATGACTGTTGCTGCTGGGCGTAATCGCCGCCGTATTCAACATGATAACCTTCGGGTAGGCTTACCTTTTGTTCTATACTCTTTTTAATGGCGGGCATCACGCTTCCTATATCGCCTTTATCCAGCCTTGCGGTTATAATACCAATCGATTGCAGGTTCTCGCGCTCTATTTCGGCATCGCCGGCTTTAACGGTTACAGATGCCAGTTCGCTTATTGGGATCAATTTAGCCGAAGGTGTAAATATGTTCTGGTTTTTAATGTCCTCAACCTTCAGGTTCAAATTTCCGGGGTATACCATCCGGATGGGTGATAACTGCTCACGTTCGAGCATGCTGCCGATAATATTGCCTTCCAGTGATGTTTGAAGCTGGAACTGCAGGCTGGCCGGGGTAATGCCATATTGCGCAAGTTTGCTGTAATTGGGGTCGATGCTTACCGACGGCCCGGCTATTACAACCCCATCGAAAACATCGGCAGTGCCCTTTACCGGACTTACAGCATCGGCTATTTTTGCAGATAGTTCACGCAATTTTTGCGGATTATCGCCATAAACTTTTATCTGTATCGGTTCCACAGATGTTGTCAGGTCGCCAAGCATGTCGGTGATAACCTGGCCGAATTCGATCTTCTCGGCCAATACCGGCTGGTCCGCCGCAATTTTTTGCCTGAGTTCGCTTATCACCTCTTCGGTAGTCTTGTCGCGTTTTTTCTTCAGCTGTATCAGGTAATCGCCACGGTTCGGTTCGGTTATAAAAAAGCCCATCTGCGTGCCTGTACGCCGCGAATAGGCCTCTACCTCGGGCTGTTTACCTATTATTTTTTCAACCTGTCTCAGCATCCGGTCGGTTTCCTCGAGCGATGTGCCCGGTGGCGAATTGTAGTCGAGCACAATACTGCCTTCATCCATTTCGGGCAGGAAACCCGTCTCCAGCAATTTGGGAATGATAACAATGGCTGCCACCAGCGAACCAACGATCAGCAGGCTCACATAGGGCCTTAAAATAAACCACTTTACCCAGCGCTGCTTGTGCACCTGGTGGCTTTCTTCTTTCTTTTCTGCCAGCACGTTCCTGTGTTTGGGTTTGGTTAACAGCAGGTATATAACCGGCAAGCCTATCCAGGTAACAAAGAAGGAGCATACCAGCGTAATGATCATGGTGTTGGTCAGCACCTTGAAATAAGCCCCCGCTACACCCGTCATCAAAAAGAAAGGTATAAATATCACTATGGTACTTATTGATGATCCAACCATTGCAGGGAACAGGTAGTCGATAGCGCTTTGCAATAGTTTTTTTGTAGGTTCTTCGGGTTGCTCTTCGTGCGTGCGGTGTATCTGTTCCATTACGACTATTGCGTCGTCAATAATCAACCCTATCGCTGCGGCTATCGCCCCCAGCGTCATGATATTAAAGGTATAACCTAAAGCGTATAGCACAATAAGTGTAAGGCAAAGGGTAACCGGTATGGTAAACAGGATAGTGGCACTTGCCTTCAGCGATCGTAAAAAGATTATGGCGACAACTATTGCCAGCAGTAATCCTACCCAAAGGCTATCGGTTACGCTTTTTATCGAATCGTTCACAAAATCGGCCTGCACATAATAAGGCTTAACAGTTACATCTTTGGGCAGCAGTTTTCGTAATGCCGCTACCTTTGCCTGCATATCGGCTGACAGCGACACCAGGTTTGCATTCGGCTGTTTGATTACGGCTATCAGTACCCCGTCGTGACCGTTTGCATTTATTTTCGTGTATGCTATTCCTTCCCGCACTGCAACATCAGCAAAATCCTTGAGGCGTATTACCCTTTTTCGGTTATTATTGATCACCAGGTTTTCGAGTTGATCCTTTGCGTTGATGGTAGCATCAGTAACTGTCAGGTAAAACCGTTTGTAATCGGACAAATAGCCTTCCGATTTTACAAAATTGGTATTGTTTAGTGCCGTATTGATGATGTCGGGCGTTAACCCGAGCGAGCTCATTTTTTGCTTGTTCAGCGTGAGCCAGTATTCTTTTACTTTCCCGCCAATGATCCTGATCTCCGAAACACCGTCCACCTGCGACAGGAAAGGCTTTATAGTATAGGTTGCCAGTTGCCGCAGTTCAATGGGCGAGCGGGTATGGCTTTCAAGCGTGTACCCGCTTACCGGTAAAATAGACGGGTTCATTTTAGCAACGGTGATATTCACATCGGCGGGCAGGTCGTTTTTTACCTGGTCTATGCTGGCTTGTATCCTCTGCTGTGCCAGGTCGATATCCGCATCCCAGTTCATAAAGGCTGATATCTCGCAACTGCCGCGACCAGTTGTACTGCGCACGGTTTGCAGATCGGGCACTTGTTTTATGGCGTTTTCCAGCGGTTTGGTAACAGTCACCATCATTTTATTTACAGGCTGCAGCCCTTCGTCGGCAATGATCTTGATCTTGGGGAAGGTTATCTCGGGAAACAGCGAGGTCTGCATTTTCGAGTAAGCGAACAGGCCCCCGATCACGATTAGCGCCAGTACCAGGCTAAGCGGTTTCCTGTGCGATACAAATGCGTTTTGGATACCCGTCATGGTTGCACAATTTTAACTTTCGCGGTATCGGGCAATCCGTAATTGCCGGTGACAATGATCTTATCCTGCGGCAAAAATTTAGGTGAGATTATTTCAATACGATCGCCGTTTTCAATGCCTTTTTTAACCGGAACTTTCACTGCTGTTGTGTCGTCAATGAGTCGCATTACCCAAAATTCGGTTTGCGTTTCATTGGTCAGCAATGCTTCTTTTGGCAGCGATTCGGTTTTATTTTTTTGCGATTTAACGATCCGAGCTTTCGCCACCAGGTTTTCGGGTATCGGCTGGTTACTGTTCACTTTCAGCACTACGGCCTGCGTTTGCGACACGGTATCGACGGTAGGCATGAACGATGCCACGCGGCTATCCAGTTTTTGCCCGCCCGGCAGCGTAAGCTGTATATTATCATTTATGTTGACGTATTGTCTCAGCTCGTACGGCAGCTGCATCAGGAATACAAAGCTCGACTGATCGCTGATCGTTGCCAGCGCCTCGCCATCCTGCACGTAATCGCCGGCCTGGTGGTTTACCTGCGAGATATAACCATGCCTTGAGGCTTTGATCTTGTTTACCCCCGAGAATTTAAACGTGGTATCTAAAACGGTGATGCTATTACCAATACTTTGCGCCTCCTTGGTTTTAACGGTGAAAAGCACTTCTCCCTCGTGTACCGGCTGCCCCTGCTGGGCATTCACCTTTTCCACATAACCGTTAGCGTTCGATTTTACATAATTCTTCTGCAAAAATACCGACGTGGCGTTTACCTCTATATAATCGGCCATAGCGTCCTGGTCAATAGTAGTCACTGTTACAGGAGTTTGCGCAGCAACTTTCGACGTGTCCTCATCGTCATCCTTTTTATTGCCCGTGCACGAACCCAGGAACAATGTGAGCCCCAACACAAGGGCAAACACCAGTAACGGGTATTTGGTTGTCGTTTCTTTCATATTACTTGTTCCAGTAATTTAGCTGGTTAATAAGCTGTAATTTGCTTATCTCGGTTTGCATTTTCAGGTTCCGCACCGCCAGGTAGTTGTTAATGGCCAGTATCAGGTCGGCAATTTTCACGTCCCCTGTTTCCAGCAGTTTTGTGTCTACTTTTATTAAAGCTTTCGAAAATTTTATCTGGTCGTTTATCTGTGGCAGCAGCTTTTCATTTTCGCTTATCTGCTGGTTCAACTGCGCTATCTGCTGCCGGTATTGTATATCAAAAAATGCTTTGTAATTCTCGCGGGTCTCTTCCTCCAGCGAAAGTTTTTTGTGCTGCATTTTCCGCTGTCCGCCATCATATAAAGGGATGGTTAAGCTAAACCCGGCGCTCACCCCAAAGTTTTTCCAGGCCTGCCCCATAAAGTCGCTGTTGTAACCACCATCAGCAAAAATGTTGGTCTTGGGTTTATAGGAATAATCCAGCTGCTGGTGGCTGTTAACTATCCTCAGGCTGTCCAGTTTGTATTGGGCAAAGTAAATGCTGCTCCGGTTATCGGGTAGTGCGATCATCCGCTGTAAACCGGGATAAACCAGGCTGTCAGCAGTAGTTGTATCGGCCACGCCCGACAGGTAGTTGAGCGTTGCATAGTCATTTTTATATTGTAACCGTGCTTGCGATAGCTGTAATTCCTGCTGTTTCAGCGTCACCAGGAAGGTAAGGTAATCGCTTTGGTGATATACGTTGTTTTGGGTCAGCTTTTTGAATAACTCTTCCTCTGTACGTAGCAGGTCGACGATCTCTTTGTTGAAATTTAGCTGCTGCTGGTCGCCGTACGTGGTTATATATTGCGCTGTAACTGCTTTCTTAAGGTCTTGTTCTGATATTTTAAGCGTGTTGAGGGTAGACGACGATTGCAACGTAATGCCCGCCAACTGTGCCGCAAGGTTGTTTTTGCCAATGATCTGCTGATTTACGGCTACCAAACCATTCAGGGTATGCTCATTGGTGATGGCGGATGAATAGCCGAATCCATTAATGGTAGGAGCGTAGAGTCCGCCGGTTGTTGCATTAACCTGCGGCTTGTACCCTGCTTTTAGCCGTAAACTATCCAATTGATTTGAAGCTACCTGGTTGCGCAGGTCCTTTAGCAACGGGCTGTTGCTTTTGGCCATGTCGATATAATGGTCCAGCGTACGGGTTTGTGCAAGTGAAACTGAGCAGGCAAATAGGCCAATGATCACGCCGGAGATCCACTTCATCAAATATGCTGGTTATGGGGTTTGTTTCGCTAAAATAAAGATTAAATTCTGGAATAATTTAGGATGGCCGTTTCAAAACGTCATGGTAAATGTGTGAAATCCGTTACTGAACCGATAGTTCAGGCTGAAGCCAAGGTTCTCGCATATCTGCTGCGCGATAGTTAAACCGAGCCCGCTGCCTTCGGACGACGACGATTTTTGAAAACGTTTAAAAAGCAGGTCGCTTTGCAATGGGGCATCGTCGCCTGTATTTCGGATCGTCAGTTTTTCGGCTGTCAACCCGATGACTATCTGCCCGCCGATTATATTATGACGTATCGCGTTGCTCAATAAATTGTTCAACAATACATCAACCAGGTAACGGTTTGCCTTCAGCTTTTTATCAATCCCGGTAAAACTCACTTTCAGGTCTTTATCGTTAAATATCTCCTCGAACTGCGCCAGTAACTCTTCAATAATGGGTTTCAGGTCTATTTCCTCGTCGCCGTCCACCAACCGGTTTTCTATTTTTACCAATAAAAGCAACGATTGGTTCAACCGGGTTAACCGGGATACCGAGGTGTACAGATCGTTCAGTAATTTGCTTTGCTGCTGGCTGAAATCTTCGGTCTGCAATAATGAATCCAGTTTCGAATTAATGACCGCTATAGGTGTAAGTAATTCGTGGGAGGCGTTTTCGGTAAATGTTTTTAGCTCCTTATAGTCTTTTTTGACCTTGGATGACATTGCCGCTACGGCCTGGTTCAACTCTTTAAACTCGTCAATGTTCGTATCCGGCTGGGGTATTGTTTTGTTATCCGATATGCTGAACGAGCGCAGCTCTTTCAGTAAATTGTGGAACGGTTGCCAAAGCCTGTTCAGTAGCAGCCTGTTTGCGGTAAACAAAGCAAGTAACAGCAATAAAATTACACCGATGGTAATACCGAAGATAATTTTAAGCAGGTCTTCGGTTTCCACTGTCGACTTTACGATGGCAATACGATAATATTTGCCCCCGGCCGATATAGAACTGATGAGCGCCCTGCCCGACTCGTATTCTTCATGACGCCGCCTGTGCCTGCGGCGCACCTCGCTTTTTTTGTAAACAGTATCAATATAGCTGCGCTTTACCGAACCAGGCGCCGCTGCCCAAAATGATATTTGCTGGTCGTTAGATTCAAAAACCTGCGGCAACTGGTTGTTTTTGGCTACGTATTCAAATATTTCATTTTCTTCAACCTCCAGGTCCTTGTCAATATCATCTATCAATATCAGGTTGATGGCGTAGTAATAGATGATGCCGGTTACCAGCATCATGACGACACTGGTTACAAGTGTTACCCGGTTATACCTGGCCAGCAGTTTCATTGGTCGGTAAATTTATAGCCCATACCGTATGATGCGTGTATATAATCGCCGCAACCGCCTTCTATCAGTTTTTTTCTGAGGTTTTTGATGTGAGAATATATAAAGTCGAAATTATTGGCCATATCAATACCATCGCCCCAAAGGTGTTCTGCAATGGCGTTTTTAGAAACTACCTTTCCCTTATTGGCAATAAAATAAAGCAGCAGTGCATATTCTTTTCTTGTGAGCTTTACCGCCTGGTTTTTCACTTTTACCGATTTCGCCAGCAGGTCGATGGTCAGTTCGTGGAACTGCAGCAGGTTGTTACCGCTGAAATTTTTCCGGCGGATAATGGCCATTACCCTTGCCCGCAATTCCGACAGGTGGAATGGTTTTACCAGGTAATCATCAGCCCCAAGATCAAGGCCCTCAAGGCGGTCGTCAAGCGAGTTTTTTGCCGATATAATAAGTATCCCATCCGGATGGTCCTTTTCTTTTATCGCTTTAAGTATGTCGATACCTGTGCCCCCGGGCAGCGTAATGTCTAATAAAATACAATCGTAACGGTATAAACTTACTTTGGATATAGCTTCGGCATAAGTCGATGCCGTTTCACAAATATTGCCGGCTTCGGTAAAATATTCTTCAATACTTTCGCGCAGCCCCTTTTCGTCTTCAATTATCAGAATCTTCATAAATGGTTCGGCTGGGCCGATATATTTTCCCAATAAATGTACAAACACAATTTGTATACATTTTGAATTATGTCAAATCAGACAACCTGCGGGAATAAATTTCAACCCAAAGTCAGCATGAAAACTTTTTTGTCCTTATAAAGTTATTCTATCTTTAAAAACTCTCTTTGCAATTGCATTTTATGAACAACCCTCAACCGGCCTTAAGCAACGATCAACTCATTAGTGTATTGGCGCAGGGTAAAAATGCCGTAGCAATTCACACTACCGACAAGTTTAATATCAGGTATGCAAGTAATGCCATGCTATCTATTTGGGGTAAGGGCCCTGATGTGGTCGGGTTGCCATTGGCCGAGGCATTGCCCGAACTGGAAGGGCAGCCCTTTCTGGGACTTTTCAAAAGGGTATGGGATGAGGGAATTACGGTAAGTGGTAAAGATACCCCAGCCGACCTGCTGATCGACGACGAATTGCAAACTTTCTATTTCGATTTTGAGTACCGCGCCATGACCGACGATGCGGGTAAAACCTACTGCATACTTCATACAGCCACCGACGTTACCGAACGTTTTTTGAGCCGGCAGCGCGAGCAGGCTCTGCAGGAAGAAATGCGTGCAGCCAATGAAGAGCTATTCTCGGCAAATGAGGAACTGAATGCGGCGAACGAGGAATTGGTACAGTCGAAGGAAGTGTTGCAGGTTACCAATGATGCCCTTAACGACAGTGAAACACGTTTTCGCAACCTGGTAAAACAGGCGCCCATAGGTATATGCATCATCCGGGCGCACGATTTGATGATAGAAGACGTTAACGATTCATACCTTGAACTGGTGGGGCGTACGCGGTCCGAAATGCAAAACCGTACAATTTGGGAGGCCGTTTATGAGGCAGCCGAAGTTTATGCGCCGATAATGAACCAGGTTATAAATACAGGCGTGACTTTTAAAGCCAGGGAGGCCGAAGTAATGCTTGTTCGGCAGGGAGTAGACCAGCGGTTCTTTCTCGATTTTGTTTATGAGCCCATCATCTATAAAGGACGTGTTGATTCGATCCTTGTACTGGTTATCGATGTAACGGACAAGGTAATGGCCCGGCGCAGTATCGAGGAGATGGAGGAAAGGGCGCGGCTGGCCATCGAAGCGGCTGAGACCGGAACCTTTGACCTTGACCTGGTTAAAGGTGTGATGCTTACCTCTCCACGGCTCGACACTATTTTCGGTTTCCAACATTCTGTTTCGTGGGAGGAATATGCGGCTGTTATTCATCCGGATGATCAATCGGCGCGAACTATGGCACATCAGCAGGCATTAAAAACCGGCAAGCTATTTTACGAGGCCAGGGTAAGTTTTCCGGATAAGTCGATGCACTGGGTACGAATACAGGGCCAGGTATATTATAATGATAACAAGAAACCTGTCAGGATATTGGGTACTGTGCTGGACATTACCCAGTTTAAACAACTGCAGCAACAGAAGGACGATTTTATCAGCATAGCGAGCCATGAACTGAAGACCCCTATCACAAGCCTGAAAGCTTCGCTGCAATTGCTCGAACGAATGAAAGATAACCCCTCGCCGCAGGTGTTACCCCGCCTCATAGAACAATCGTCCCGGAGTATGCAAAAGATCAGCGCCCTTGTTGATGATCTTTTAAATGTGAGTCGTGCCAACGAATCGCAGCTTGCCCTTAATAAAGCAGAATTTAATATTTTTCAATTACTTGAAAATTGCTGTAATCATGTAAGGGTTGTGGGTAAATACAATCTTGTTGTAAAAGGTGATGCCAATTTAAAAGTGTATGCCGATGAACACGCTATAGATCAGGTAGTTGTTAACCTCGTAAACAATGCCATTAAGTATGCCCCGGATTCGTTGGAAATTCAGCTTTCCGTTGAGAAAGAGAACGACATGATCAGAGTATCTGTAAAAGATAGCGGCCCGGGGATAGCACCTGAAAAGATCCCGCACCTGTTCGAGCGTTATTACCAGGGTAATGCCGACGGGTACAAAAATTCGGGATTGGGCCTGGGGCTCTACATTTGTTCGGAGATCGTCAAAAAACACGGCGGCCAGATAGGGGTACGGAGCGAATGGGGCGAAGGCTCAACTTTCTTTTTTACATTGCCTGCGGCAGAATGATTAAAATTCAGCCGGGTTTAAATTTAATAATTCAGTCAGTCATTAAATCGACAGTAACATGTGGTGGATTTACGCATTACTATCAGCCCTCTTTGCGGCGCTTACCGCAATATTCGCAAAAATTGGCATCAAAGGTATGGACAGCGACCTCGCAACCGCTATCCGTACAGTTATCATTCTTGTCATAGCCTGGGGTATTGCCCTGTTTAAAGGCAGCGCAGAAAATATTGGTGGTTTGAGCAAAACCAACTGGCTGTTCCTTGCGCTTTCGGGCTGTGCGACCGGGCTTTCATGGATATTCTATTTCAAGGCTTTGCAACTGGGGAAAGTATCGCAGGTGGCGCCGGTGGATAAGTTAAGCGTGGCGCTGGCTATCATTCTTGCGGCCCTGTTTTTAAAGGAGTCGCTGAACTGGCAAACCGCAATTGGAGCTCTCCTAATCATCAGCGGAACTGTGGTTTTAATACTGCCAAAGCACTATTTTGGTCTTTAATAACTTTAGGTATTTTTATGTAACAATCACACTACTAACACATCTGTTACAGATTTAATCCAGTATTTCTGCGCAATTTCGCGGCAGATATGAGAACTAAGATCTGTATAATAAGGTATTTTTTAACGGTATTACTGCTCCTTTTTATCTCTTTTGGGGCAAGCGCAGTTGCGCGTATTGATGACGATGTCGTAAAGGGACAGGTAACCGGCAGGGTAGTCGACTCGGCAACAAAAGCTCCTGTGTCATATGCTACAATAAGTGTTTTTAAAAACAACAGCAAGAGCCCGTTCAATGGCGTTATAACCGATGATAATGGTGCTTTTACCATAAATAATATTGGTGCGGGCAGCTACCGTATCACTGTGGATTTTATTGGTTACCGCAAAAAAACCATCAACAACATTGTAATAAGCAAAGGCGCACCTACCGTTTCGCTTGGCGCTATCATGCTTGCTTCTGTTCAAAACCAGTTAAAAACGGTCGAGATCGTAAGCAAGGCCCCTGTTGTAGAGAATAAGATAGATAAGATGGTGTACAATGTCACCAACGACCTAACTGCCCAGGGCGCTTCAGCATCCGAAGTGCTGCAAAAAGTTCCGCAGGTCTCTGTGGATATTGACGGTAACGTCGAGCTGCAGGGTAATTCCAATATTAAATTCCTCATCAATGGTAAACCTTCCAGCATTTTCGGCGCAAGCGTAGCCGATGCATTGCAATCCATACCGGCAAGCCAGATCAAAACCATAGAGGTGATCACCAGCCCCGGTGCTAAGTACGATGCCGGAGGAACCGGGGGTATCATCAATATAGTCCTAAAAGATAGCAAGATACAGGGTGTTAACGGGAGTGTCAACCTGACAGCCGGCACGCGCCGCGAAAACGGTTCGCTTAATTTGAATGTGCGCAAAGGTAATTTTGGCGTGAACGCGTTCTTTAATGGTGGCGAGATGATCAACAGCACAACTGTTAACAGCACAGACCGCCTTTCGTACAACGGAGCAAGGGATACCTCAACACACCTGGTACAGAACGGCAACAGCAATTTCACCCGGGGAGGTTTCCAGTCGGGCCTTAGTTTAAATTGGGATATCACACCCAAAGATCAGTTAACAGTGTCCGGCGGGTATAATCATTTTGGGTTCCATAATAATGGCCTGACCAACCAGGAGCAAACAGCTTACGACATAACCAATAACAATATAGCATCGGATGTTTTAAGCCTGCGTAACTCGAACAGCCGGTTCAGTGGGAAATATTTTGATTACAGTGCATCCTATAAAAAGACCTTTAATACCGAAGGGCAGGAACTTGATGTGCTGTACACATCAAGCTATGGCCGTAACAATTCCAGCTTCTTTCAGCAGCAGGACTATCTGAGTGGCGGGTACCCTTCGTCGGGGTCGACAAGCAATAACCCGGGTAAGGACCATGAAACGGATATTTCAATCGACTATGCGCAACCGTTCAGCAAGACATTTACACTGGAGACTGGAGCCAAAGCCATATTTGAAAATATTAATAACACAGTTGTTACCGATACGTTATCCGGGATGTTTTCGTACCGAATGCCAACCAGACCTACGGGTTTAACTATAACAGGAAGATTTACGCAGGCTATCTTTCTGCTACATTCTCGTTATTTAACGGGTTTATAGACGGTAAGGCCGGACTACGGGACGAGTATACGTCTACTTCGGCCGATTTCCCCGGGACAAATATACCGGGTTACAATACAGTGGCCCCGTCAGCCGTGCTGTCGCACAAGATAGACGCGACCCAATCATTTAAATTAAGCTACACTTACAGGATTGAAAGGCCCGAGTATCGTGATTTGAACCCTTTTTACGATATAAGCGATCCGCACAATATCAGCACAGGTAATCCTAACCTAAAACCTGAGATAGGTCATAACTATGAGTTTGGCTACAGTAAAACCTTTAATAAAGGTGCCGATCTCTATATCGGCGGGTTTTACAGGCATAATACTAACGATCTGCAGTCGTATACAACCTTTTATGATACCTTGTCCGTAGGCGGAAATCAATACAACAACGTATTCCTTGATCAGCGTTACAATATTGGCACGCAAACCACCGAGGGCCTTTCGTTATTTGGTTCGGTGCAGGTAACCAGCAAGCTTACCTTGCGTTCTAATATCATGCTTGCCAACAGGATAAATACAAACCCTGGTAACCCCACGGTGCATGGCTTTACGTCGCGTATTAACCTGAATGCCACCTACCAGTTCCCCCACGATTTTACTGCCGAAATATTTGGCGTGTACCACTCGTCGCAACGTACCATACAGGGCAACCGGCCCGCGTTTGGCTTTTATAACGTGGCAGTACGTAAGCAGTTTATGAAAAAGAAAATGAGCCTGGGGCTTACCGCTTCCGATCCGTTTAGCCAATACATCAATCAGCGTTCCACTACATCCGGAACAAGTTTTTACCAGTCGAATTTGCGCCAGTTGCCATTCAGGTCATTTGGCGTCACTTTAAGTTACAGGTTCGGTAAGCTTGATGTTAAAAAGGATAAAAATAGAGATAATAACAGGGATGACAGTAATAGTATGCCAGACAACTCTGATAGTGGAGGGAAATAGGATATTTTTAAATTAAGGCATCAAATTATTGTTAACTTAGCGTTACTTATTTACATAAACTTAATGTTATCTAATTGTGTGGTTAATGTATTTTTGAGGCTATGCCCAAAAGCAATTTACCTACGTACGCCATTGTTGAATTATTGATCAGGCTGGCCAAGTTCGATTCGGCGATCGGCAATTACAAAGATCACGCTGTGTACGATGACGAAGTAATTGTAAAAACTTCGGGAGGGAATATAAGGATACCCGCGGCACTTGTGATGCAACAGTTTGAGGCGCCTGAGCAGATTGTCGACGAACAATTGGAAAAAGTGGCACAGTGGTTTAACGCAACCAACTGATCTGTCAATAATTAATACCCCGCCATATTTATTTAATCGCTGATTATCAGCACGGTATATTTATAACTGTATTTATGATTTTGAAAATTAAAAATTTAGTTATAAATTTAGTAAGCCAATTCTAATACACTTTTTTGCTTAAGCAGTAAAAAAGGGATATGTCCTCTTTTTAATGCTTTGCGTCATTTTTTTACATATCAACCTTGTAGTACCATGAGAAAGATAGGTTTCTTTGCTATTTTGTTTGTAATTGTTTGCAACAGCGTTTCGTTTAGCCAGGGCAACCCGGCCTTGCAGAACATTGTAACTAAGTTAAAAGCTTATTCTGCCAGTCATATTGCCGAAAAAGCGTACCTGCAGTTCGACAAACCTTACTACACAGCGGGGGACACGATGTACTTTAAGGCCTACATGACCATTGGCGAGCGGCACGAACTTTCCAAAACAGGCAGTATTTTACATGTCGACCTGATCGATCCGTCAAACATTATCGTTAACAACATTATACTTCACGTTAACAACAGTATGGCCTGGGGCGATCTTTCACTTCCGGATACACTAAAGGCAGGCGCATACCGCATACGGGCATACACGCGTTACATGCAAAATGAACCAAGGTATTTTTTCGATAAAACCATTGCTATCTCTTCTTCTCATGGCATTAATTCGGGCGAAGTTGATACCCGCCAGGCAGTTAACCCTGATATGCAGTTTTTTCCGGAGGGGGGTGAACTGGTCACATCCGTAATTTCCAAAGTGGCTTTTAAAGCTATCGGCACGAATGGGATGGGCATGAAAGCAAAGGGAACCATAGTTGATAATGCCAACTTACAGGTAGCTACATTTTCGTCTAATGACCTCGGTATGGGTTTTTTCTACATCCAGCCCGAAGCGGGGAAAACATACAAAGCAAAAATAGCCTTTGCGAACGGAACCCAGAGCACCATTGCTTTGCCCGTGGTTGCTGATAAAGGTATTGTTTTACATGTAACGGATACCACAGATAAAGTTGGGATAGAAATTGTTTGCAATAAAGCCTATCTGCAGGAGAATATGAACAAAGACATAAACCTGCTCATCTATTCAAACGGCTTGCTTAGCCAGGTAACCACCAAGCTTGATAATAAGGAAATGGGTATGGACCTGCCTAAAGCTAAGTTTCCATCGGGAGTATTGCGGATAACACTGTTCTCGCAGGATGGCGAACCTTTGAGTGAACGGCTGGTATTTTTGAAAAATCAAGACATGCTGAATCTTTCTGTCAGCAGCGATAAGCCATTATATAAAACCAGGGAGAAGGTTACGGTAAACCTGTTTTCAAAAAGTAAAGGTGTTGCCGCCGGTGGGTTTTTATCAGCGGCGGTGGTTGACGAAAGTAAGGTGCCTTATCGCGATGATGACGAAACCACTATTCTATCCTATCTATTGTTGAGTTCTGAATTGAAAGGTTATATCGAAAAGCCAAATTACTACTTCGTCGAAAATACCGCGCGAAGAGACAAGGACCTTGATGCATTAATGCTTACACAGGGATACCGGCGTTTTGACTGGAAACAGCTGGCAACCGACACAACGCATTATACCTATGCTCCGGAAAAGTCTCTCTCAATTTCAGGTATCGAGAAAAATTCGGCCGGGGCACCAATGGCAAATAAAGATGTGATGCTGCTTACAACAAAAACAGGCAACATGCTGGGCGAAAAAACCGATAAATCCGGAGCTTTCAGATTCGACAACATCGATTTTGAGGAAGGTACCCAGTTCGCATTACAGGCGACCGGATCATCAAAAGACAAAAATTCAAGCGTCATTGCTCTCGTAAAAAGTTCTCCTGAACCGCCTGTAGAAGCGGACCCTTTAACCGACCAGTATACGGCGCAATTGATGAAAACTTTTATTCACGGTCAGAAAATAGGGGAGCCGGGCAAATTACCGGGAAATGTTAGCGCCGACCAGGAACTGGGCAGCGCCGATCTTAACGGTTCTACAACGCTTACTGCTGCTTTGGCGGGCCATTTAAATGGCGTAACTTTCAATTCCGGCATACCCTATCTTAAAGGGAATAAATACCCGATGCTGATTGTGGTTGATGGCAAGATTAGGGGCAGCCTGGTGAAGCTGGATAATCTTAGTACTCAAAACATCTCCAAAGTACAATTACTAAAAGGTAAAAATGCCGACGCCTATGGTATCAATGGCAGCTCAGGCGTGCTGGTTATCAACACAGTTGGAGGTTCATCCGGCGCAGACCTGAATGCACAGAACGATTATAAATACGAGGCTCAAAATGCCGTAAAAGTAAAAAATAACGATGTTCACCGCGCCGACGACGATCATTATCGCTCGTCGAACCTTGCAGGTCCGGGTCATGCCGACCAGGTTTTACATGCCGATGCCTTTGAAAATGCAACTAGTTTGATTACAGCTTTAAACGGACGGCTTCGTGGCGTCGATTTTGAGAATGGTGTAGCCACGCTTCGTGGCAATGCAGTGGTAAGCGGCGGGGGTGGAGGCGTCCAGCCCATGTATATAGTTGTAGATGGTGTGCCAGGGGGAAGCTTAGAGAATATCAATCCTCATAACGTTGAAACTGTGGAAGTTTTAAAGGGGGCCAACGCCTCTATTTATGGTGTCGCCGGCGGGCCGGGTGTAATAGTGATCACTACCCGTCAGCAAAGCGACGATATTACTGCAGTATCATCTTCCATAGGCAGTTTGCGATTCAGGGCTCATGGTTTTTACAAAGCAAGGGAGTTTTACTCACCTAAATACGACGTTTCGTCAGCCGCTGCCAATGTCCCCGATCAGCGTAGTACGCTTTATTGGAACCCCAATATTGTGACAGACAGCAACGGTAGCGCCACTTTCCAGTTTTATAATCCGGATGGGCGCGGTAGCAAACGCGTAATAGTAGAAGGGGTAGATGCCAACGGTAATGTGGGGTGGCAGGTGTACCGTTATAATGTGGAATAAAGGACAATTAGTTGAATTGAATTTTTTTTGGACAGCCGGTTCAATTTGACCGGCTTTTTTAGTAACCAGATTATAGGAGACTAACGAACAAAGAGTTCAAGCCATTTTAACCAGCCTCAGAATCTCCTGCCAATAATGATCTTTACTATAGCCTTATCAGTGCTGCTGGTAAGCCCGTATCCAAAGCCCCCGTTGAATTCCCAGTTGGGGCTGGTGGTTAGGTCAATCGCTGCAAAAAGCTGGTGCTGTTGCTGCTGTATAGCGTCGTAATGGAAAAACGGACCGGTACTGCCATAATATTCAAAGCCCAGCGCCACAACTTTTGATACATCATAGCTACCCTTTAGGTTAGGGGAAAATATCATGCCTGCATGTGCATCGGGTCCTGCGAAACTTTGTTCCAGCGTAGGGTTAAAAGCCATGTAAAACTTCCCCCATTTTTTATCCACTATTGGGCGTATCTCCAATGACGAGGTATTGGCCGAATACTCTTTCTTCTGAAAACCAAATTCAAATGAGATGCTTACACCAACCGGCCACTTCCATTCTTCAGGTGCGGCTACCCTGGGGCGAATGTGCGAACCTACATAATTGGTCCGGCCATCGCTGCCTATAGCGTTGAATATGTAAAAGCCCGTTTCGAACCAGGGCGTCCAGCCATGGGTTATTTCGATGGTTTCATGTAAAATATGATTGGTCGGAAACTCGCCGTCTGTTATCGTCTTGGTGCCGTTGAAAGTATAATTGCTGTGCAGTTCCAGCATCGTGTGCCCTTTTTCCACGGTTTCTGAACCATAAACCTGTATTTCGTAATTGTCTTGTGCCTTAAGTTTGCCGAAAACGGCCAGCAGCAAAGTTATCAGGAGTAGTTTTTTCAGCATAGATACGTAGTTATCAAGCCAAAACTAAAATAAAAGGCTC
This sequence comes from Mucilaginibacter ginsenosidivorans, assembly GCF_007971025.1. NCBI lineage: Bacteria > Pseudomonadati > Bacteroidota > Sphingobacteriia > Sphingobacteriales > Sphingobacteriaceae > Mucilaginibacter > Mucilaginibacter ginsenosidivorans. Next base: position 2,573,577 of record NZ_CP042436.1, read on the forward strand.
AAAAGTTTTGTAATAAAGCTATGACTTAATTCTGTTCAAAATCTGAAACCCTGCCGGTAAATAACTATTTTTAAGAATCCAGATTTAATTCAAATTCTTCGGATAGCTTTAAGATCGAATAATTTATATAACAAATGGCAGGCATCGAACCATCAGTAAAGAACATTGAAAATCCACAGAAAGTTAAAAAATATTCGTCATCGTTACGGTTCTGGCACTGGGCCAATGCAACGGTTATCACCGGTTCGCTGCTTACCGTGCTGGTGAACTCAACTGTGCTAAGCGGCTGGCCGACATTGATGTTTATCCAGGACCAGTTGAAAAAGTCGGGCACAACGCTTACCGAGCAGCAGGGTAGATCCATAGTCGGCGGTTTGCGCGATAGGGTATGGGATTACCATATTTATTTTGGCTACTGCCTTGCCGCTTTGTTACTGTTCCGGTTTATTGCTGAGTTTTTCCAGCTTACCGATCAGAAGCTTATTTCGAACATCAAAACGGCATACCGTAAATTTAAAGGCGGTAAAGATAAATTAATAGCCCGGCACGAACTGATCGTGAAGTCGTTGTATGCTGCGTTTTACCTGGTACTCATTATCATGGCCGTTACAGGCCTTACACTTGCGTTCGGCGATGATGTGCCGGCTATAAAAAAGCTGCACTTTATTAAAGAGATACACGGATTCTGTATGTACCTCGTACTCGCATTTATTGTGGTGCACATTGCCGGTGTGTATCTTGCCGAAAGGAAAGACAGCAAAGGCATTGTATCGGATATGATCAATGGCGGAGGGGATAAATAGCCATCATTTGCTGATAAGGTAAACACTGTCTATCGTGTTTTTCCTTGTGTTTTTATTAATGAAATCCGGGTAAATGCTTTCAGTTCGGTAGTTCGGGAAAGCCTTGATGGTTTTGTAACTTACATGCCATACTTTTAATGAATCAACAGTTTTTTGATTGGCAAAATATAGTGTTGGTCCCACCGGATTTATTGTTTTAAAGCTTTCAGGCGGAAGATAATTTACCTGCCTTTGCGTATAAAACTGGAACACGTTGTTCTCGGCGCTCAGGTTGTACAAATGATACTTATCAAGGCTCATTTGATTAACGTAGTCCGCAGCTTTTATCTGCCCGCGGTAGCTTATCACCAGCTTATAAAAAACCGCGTTCAGGTAAAAGTTCGCAAACAGTGAGGCCGCGCATGCCAGTAAAAATAACCTCGCGGGCTGCGCACTTGTTTTGACGATCATGAATGCAACGATCCCAAAAAGTAGGCAATCTGTTACAAGGTAGGCCACATGTCCCGGCTCCGAAAAGTAATGAATGGCCAATACGGCAAGAGGCAGCAGCACGATATAAACACCCAGGCCAAAACTTCGATAATAGCTTCCGAATGTGCTTAATTGTTTATAACAGTAAGGCGCTGTCATAACTGCAAACAGCGGAAAAACAGTGTTGGTATAAAATGGCAACTGGAACCTCGAAAGTGAGAAAAGCAGCAGCAGTAACATACCCCCACCGAAGCTGTAATATTCGGCAAGCGGTTTCCGCTGAACTATTTGTTTGATGCTTTGATATATAGAATAATAAAACACCAGGCACCAGGGTGCAAACGCCCATAGCAGCGTATGTAGGTAAAAGAACACATCGCCCGACTGGCGGGTAATGGGACCGTTATTTACAAAGCGCCCGAATTGGCTATCCCAAAAGAACCATTTGATGCCGGATACATGATGCCGGCCGAAAACTGTTTTCTCAGGATGTAGGTCGAATTGAACATACAATGCGTATAGCTCGGGCAGGACAAAAACAGCCGAAAAAGTTACCAAACCAATCCATTTAAGGCTGAAAAGTTCCCGTAATCGGCCTTGAAAAAGCAACTGCAGACACAAAGCGCCGTAAATTGCCACGATAACAAATATCCCCTTGGTCATGATGGCGCAGGCGGTAAGCAGTGCGGCCAATAACATATCGGTTATAGTAAAACGTTCGTCGAGCTTGCTGATATGATAGATGCTGCCAATAACCAATGCCAAAAGATAAGGCTCGGCCCTAACATCTGTATTCGACATTACAAGGTGCTGGGCGGTGGCGGTAATAAGTACGGCTACCCAGGCTGTTTCCGCCCCATAATATTTTTTGCTGAAAAGCCAGGTATAGCGTAACCCCAACAGGAAGAAAAGCAATGCCGGTAGCCGGTAGGCCCAAACTGATATACCGAACACCTTAAAACTCGCCAGCACCATCCAAAACGGAAAATGGGGTTTATCCAGCCAGTCCTGGTTATAAGTAAACAGTTCAAAAAATTGATGCCTGTAAATAAGATTTTTGGAGATGGATGCGTACAGGCCCGGGTCGTCAGTAAAGAAATCCAGGTTGATGCCCGCAAAGTTGACCACAAGCGCCAAAGCAAATAGCAGGAGGTACAGTTGCCTGTGGTTATCTTTCATCGCCCAAAACAAAGCAAGTTTAGCGGTAAATGCAAACGGTCGCCTAAATTACAGGCGATCTAAACAATTCGGGCCATCCCGGTACTTTTTTTAGTATCGAAATGGCCCGAATGTTATGCGATATGGTTTAGCTTAATTTAGTTGTGCCCCGGTGATCTTTAACGAACGTCCCCTGATGTTGTCAAAAACACTCTTGATCAGGGGCTTGGTAATATACGATGTTACAAAGGGATAACTTTTGGAACGGTTTATATCCATTTGGAATATCGATGAGGACACGATGTAAATCTTGATCTCTTTTTTCAATGTTTTGTATATCTCCTGGAAACGGTTCAGGAAATCCCAGCCGCTGTTGTCAGGCATATACAGGTCGAGGAAAATGTAATCGGGTAGCGCCGTTATTTTGGTCTTGTTCTCCTCCAGGTAATCGAGCACAAGCTTTCCGTCAAAAGTGTAGGTGGTCTCTTTCGACAGCTCATTTTTCGTAAGCATGTATTGAACGATCTTGTGATGGATCGGGTCGTCGTCAATTATGATAAGTTTTGACATAACAGTGGTTTGGTTGGTTGGGTTATTTCTAAAAAAAATACTTTTTAAATCAGTTGCAAAACATATTCCAAAGTAGAGAGATGTGAATAACTAACGGGCAAAACGCACCCCAATTTTTCAACACACCTGATTAATGCTTATTATAAACTATTGAAGTTTAATAACACCCCCCGCAACCAACCCGTCATAAACATTAAGATCACATTCCTTGTGTAAAGAATTACCCAAGCATCATGCCATTAAACAGGGGCAACTGAGTTTGTAACAAACTTGTTATCAATAAAAAAGCCCCCCTGCTTGCGCCGGGGAGCCAAACTCACAACAATTGTTTAACCTTTCGGCTATTCCTAATTGCAGTGTGATTTTTCTATAAAACAAATCCATAAGGTTTTGGTTTTAAGCAATAACGGAAATGTTATTTCAACATTCAAAGTCATGTCAGATTGGTGACTTTTACATATTTCAATCAATGGTATTTTCACCCTATATTTATACTCAAATTAATAACAAAAAACTATGAGAAAGTTAACTCTTTTATTTGCCGTTGTTTTTATGACCTCAACAGCGGTTTTCGCACAAAAAAAGCCCATAGCAAGCCCACGCGATAGTGTTAGCGGCACAATTGCCGGCGCAACCGTTAAAATCGCCTTTGGCAGTCCCGCTGTAAAGGGTAGGAAAATTGGGGGAGAAATTGCCCCATATGGAAAAATTTGGCGCACAGGCGCGAACGAAATGACCACTTTTGAAACCAGTAAGGCGCTTAAAATAGGTGGTAAAACTTTGCCGGCCGGCAAATACAGCCTGTTCTCTGTACCCGGGGAAACGGAGTGGAAATTTATCTTCAATTCGGTAACCGGCAAATGGGGAATCAAAATGGATGGCTCGGCTAACGACGATGCTTCGAAGGATGTGCTGACCGTTATGGCCAAAGCGATGAAATCGCCAACTATGAACGAACGCATGACCTTTAAGATCACACCTAAGGGCTTTACATTCCTTTGGGGAAATGTAGAAGTGCCCGTGGCAGTTCAATGATCTGGTGAGCGTCAAAAAAATTAAGGCCTTCCGGTTATACTCCGGAGGGCTTTTTTTGTGCCAGGAGTTGCGGATTTGTAAGAAAGGGCATTTAATGAACCGGCACTATCATTAGCGCCATCTGTTATATTTGTTCCAAATAATGGTTAGCCCTTTCAAAAAAAATCCTGTCAAAGCCCGGTTAATTACAATAGCCGTTCTTGCCATTTTGATCTTTTTGATCACCCTCCTCGAAGATCATCCATCCACTGTCGAACGGTATTATTCGCGTGGCGTTTATCCCGTTATCTGCCATATTTTTCACGCTGTATTCAATCTTTTCCCGTTCAGCGTTGGCGATATTATTTATATAGCCACGGTTATCTACATGGGTTACGCGTTCGTCAAACTGGTGAGGATGCTGTTTAAACGAAACTGGAAGCGCGCTGCTATTTATGTTTGTGGTATGACTATAGGTATGCAGTCCGCCATAATCGCATTCTACTTTTTTTGGGGGATGAACTATTATCGCCCGTCGGCGGGCGAGCGCCTGGGCCTGGAAGATAGTACTTACACCCTTACCGATCTTAAAGCTGTTACTGCTATGCTGATAGACAGCGCTAACGCCTGCCGCCAAAGGGTGAATCAGGTAGACCTGGGGCGTACCAACGCAAGCATTTATCAAACAGCCGTAAGGGCAGTGAAGCAATTAGACGATGGCTCTCCTAATTTCAAGGTGTATGATCCCGAAATAAAATCGTCCCTTATTTCGCCCTTGCTGAATTACCTGGGTACTTCCGGATATTATAACCCGTTTACTTCCGAATCGCAAATGAATTATGAAATGCCTTCATTTGTGCGCCCGTTTGTCGCTTGCCACGAACTTTCGCACCAGATGGGTTACGGCCCAGAAGATGAGGCAAATTTTGTCGGCTTTATTGCCGCCACACGGTCGGGCGATAATTTTTTCCGTTATTCCGCCTACTACCTCGGCGTGCAGGAGTTTATGTATGCCCTAAGATCGCAGGATAGCCTGGCACGAAAAGAACTGCGTAAACGTATTTCACCCGCTGTGCTTAATGACTTTAAAACAGAACGGGACTATTGGATGTCGTACGAAGGCAAGCTTGAAAGCGTTAGTAGCTTCTTTTACGATAATTTCCTGAAGGCCAACAATCAGCCGCAGGGCCTTAAGACGTACAACCGTATGGTATTATTGGTTTTAGCCTATCGTAAAAAACACCAATTGTAATTTATTGCTTAAGCCACAACCAGGCCCGAAGGGGTAAACGTCAGTTCGTTAAGCCCGGCCCTGGCCTCGCTTGCATAATATGAATCGCGTCCTATCGACAACCGCTCGTTATCGACGGCTACATGCATTTTGCCCATCATAAAATCGCCGCTTATGCGCAAAACGGCATCGGGTGAGTGCGCCTGCAATTCGGCCAGTATATTGCGATCAAGTTTGGTAGCCGATTCATTGTCGAGTTGCTGTATATCAAACACGGTATCGTTTTTTAATCCTTTGGCCAAAATACGGTTATGCGTTTTAGATACTTTGTACCCAAATGATGAAACAATTTCATTATCATGGATCGTTAAACCGCGCCCTTCTGTATCTTTCAGATCAGTGTCGATGCTTAGCGACGATTGCTCTGTGTTTTTTTTGAATATAGACCGGATCTTTAAAAATATATTGGTTTGATCGTTATCAACGTAACTTATTATATTATTGGGGATAATAAACACATTCGACCCAAACAGGAATGCTAATTTCATAGTAGCTGCGTTAATTTAAATCTGGTAGATTAAATGGATAACTTAAAAGTTTTAGGAATGTTTTAAGTTGTGTGATAAATTTTTTACAAAAAAGCTCTTTTTAGCTAAAACATTTAATCACCAGGATAATAACACCAACTTATTCATTAAATTAATACTCCCGAATGCGAAAATTGGAGTTCATCGCTTCCGGCCAAAACTGAATTCGCATACGAATCTTCGCCCAGGAACAATTTTTCGTTATCTATCTCAACGTGCAGGTCGCCAACTATGAAATCGCCCCGCACCCGTATAACTGCTACCGGGGCATTTACCTCAATTTCGGCCACAATGTTATGCTCGAGGCTGCGTGCCGAATGATCGTCCAATTGGTGAACATCCAGTACGGTGCTGCCGTTTGGCCGGGTAACAATCACGCGGTCAGTCTGTTCCATTATGTCGTAAGGCGGTGCAACTTCCGGTTTATTAGCTATCAAATGTATTTCATTGCCCTGGTTATCCTTTATGTCCGCGTCTATGGTCAGCACTGCCCTGGGCTGATCGGGGGGCGTGGGCTGGTTAACAGATAATATCCTCAGGAAACGGTGCGCACCTTCGTTATCTGTAAAGCTGATGGTATTGCCGGGAACAACAAACAAGTTGGAGCCGAGCAGAAATGCATATTTCATGGCCGTAAGTTTTTCTATATAAAACTTCAACAGGCATAATTGTTTTTACTGATTTAAACCTTTAAGCAAAAAATGACATTGGAGTTTCAATCCGGTTTGTAGTTTTGGAAAAACCGCAAAAAACTTAATTTATATGATACAAGTAGCATTATTGGCCAGGCTCGAGGCAAAGCCAGGCATGGAACAGGAAGTAGCTGATTTTTTAAAAAGCGCGCTGCCGCTGGCCCAGTCAGAAACAGGTACAGTTACGTGGTACGCCTGGCAGACAGGGAAATCGACCTTCGGGATCTTCGATACGTTCGAGGCCGAAGAGGGACGTGAGGCTCATCTCAGCGGGCCCATTGCAGCGGCGCTAATGGCCAATGCAGACAGGTTACTGGCCTCGCCGCCGGTAATTGAAAAGCTAACCGTTCTGGCGGCAAAATAACTGACCAGCAGACCCGGTGATTGCGTGATTGATATTTCGCAAGAACCGGGTTTTCGGGCGTTGCTCACAGGCATAATTTTGTGTTATAATTAATACAAGATCAATATGCACAAAGTTAGTAAACCTGAAATTTTGTACTTCGGAACTCCTGTTGTTCTTATCAGTACCTGTAACGAGGATGGTTCCTTTAACCTCGCCCCGATATCATCGGTCTTTTGGCTCGGATGGCGCTGTGTGATCGGTATATCCGCATTTTCCAAAACAACTGAAAACATGCTCCGCACCTGGCAGTGCGTACTAAACCTGCCGTCGACCGACCAGGTAGCTGCAGTTAACAAACTGGCACGCACTACAGGGACAAATCCTGTGCCCCAGGGTAAATTGCTTAAAGGCTACCGTTTCGAAGCTGATAAATTCGGAACCGCCGGACTTACACCGGTCGATTCTCACATCGTGTCGGCTCCCCGCGTAAACGAATGCCCTGTGCAAATGGAAGCCGTTGTTGAAGCTGTGCATAGCCTTGCTGAGGCCGATGATGTACAACGCGGGCGGCTGCTCACAATAGAACTACGTATACAAAGGGTTCATGCAGAGGAATCGATATTAATGGATGGCGCCCCAAACCGGGTCGACCCGGATAAATGGAGGCCGCTTATCATGAGCTTTCAACAATTTTATGGCCTGGGAGCCCAGGTGCACGAATCGACATTGGCCCGGATACCCGAAGCGCTGTATCATTCTGTCGATATGGACCGGGCACATGGTAATTGATGATTAAAAATCTTATAAAAAAACCGGGAGCGTGAAGTGACCCGGTTTTTTGTTTTTTCTATTTTCCCTCCGGCCATATACTTACGGGTAAAAAAATTATATTTACCTTTCAACCTCTTATAAACCGTTTATGAATCGGAAAGTAATTTTTTGGGCGGTTATTACGGCCCTTGGCGGATTTCTGTTCGGCTTTGACACCGTTGTTGTATCGGGTGCCGAACAGGCGATACAGAAATTCTGGCAGCTGGGCGATTTCCAGCACGGCTTTACCATTGCTATCGCGCTCGTCGGTACCATGACCGGCGCTTTTGCGGGCCGCATGCCTGCAGAAAAGCTTGGCCGTAAAGCTGCGTTAATGATCGTTGCGGTAATTTTCCTGGTCACGTCGCTTGGTACGGCATTTGTCAACAACTGGTATTTGTTCGTTATCCTGCGCTTCATAGGCGGGTTGGGTATCGGCGCGTCTTCTGTAATTGCGCCAATCTATATTTCGGAAATATCTCCTGCATCCTTCAGGGGCCGCCTGGTGATATTGTTTCAGTTCAATATTGTTTTAGGCATTGTGGTTTCCCTGCTTTCCAACTATATCATCGTAACATCCTATCACGGTTCATGGCGGTTAATGCTGGCTGTAATGGCCGTCCCTTCTTTATTGTATTTGATACTGCTGAAATTTGTTCCTGAAAGCCCCCGCTGGCTAATTTTGCATAAATCAAAATATGACGAGGCGCGCACTACCTTGCAACTGATGAACGCCGATGGTTACGAGCAGGATATGAAAAACATTATCGACAGCAAAAACCAGGAGGTGAAGGATGCCACAAGCGAAAACTTGTTTTCAAAGCGATATCGCAAGTTGGCCTGGCTCGCCTTCCTTATTGCTTTTTTCAACCAGGTATCGGGTATTAACGCGATACTTTATTTTGCGCCGAGTATTTTCACCCTTGCCGGGTTCGATAAAAGCGACTCCTTTTCAGCTTCGTTCTATCTCGGGTTGGTCAATTTTGCTTTCACCATGCTGGCTATCTTTCTGATCGACCGCGCGGGGCGGCGCAAATTGATGATGATCGGCTCACTGGGCCTTATTGCCGCGCTGGGGCTGGTATCTTATTGTTTCCATTTACAGGAAAGCCACGTAGCGGTCGCGGGTGCAAATGGGGTAGTTAATAATACCGACGGGGGGTATATCATATGGCTTTTGATGGCATATATAGCATTTTTTGCCGTTTCGCAAGGTGCAGTGATTTGGGTGTTCCTGTCCGAAATATTTCCAAACCAGGTGCGGGCCAAGGGGCAGTCGCTTGGCAGCTTTACGCACTGGACACTGGCTACCATTATTACTTTTCTGTTCCCCGCTGTGAGAACCCATGTTGAAGGGCAGTATATTTTTATGTTTTTCTGCGGAATGATGGTATTGCAACTATTGTTCGTTTGGAAACTGATGCCCGAAACCAAGGGCAAATCGTTAGAAAATATGGAGCGTACTTTAACCATGCACTGATATGATAAAAAGGACTATTTTTCTTTTTACAGTTTTATCAATAATTACGTCGTCGGCTTTCGGGCAAAAAGCGTATCACGAGCAGTACCGGCCGCAGATACATTTTTCGCCGCAGGCGCATTGGATGAACGACCCCAACGGGCTTGTTTTTTATAAAGGTGTTTACCACCTGTTTTACCAATATTATCCAAAGGCTACCGTTTGGGGGCCTATGCATTGGGGCCATGCCACCAGTACCGATCTGGTTCATTGGAATAACAAACCGATAGCGTTATATCCCGATAGCCTGGGACTGATATTCTCGGGCAGCGCAGTGGTCGATGTTAACAATACCAGCGGCCTGGGCAAAAACGGGCAGGCAGCGCTCATAGCCATTTTTACCCATCACGACCAGGCGAAAGAGAAAGATGGCAAGAATGATACCGAGAATGAGAGTATGGCCTACAGCAATGATGGCGGCAATACATGGACCAAATACGCGCACAACCCTGTATTGAAAAACCCCGGTATCAGCGACTTTCGCGACCCTAAAGTGAGCTGGTATGCGCCGGATAAAAAGTGGATAATGACCCTGGCCACCAAGGACAGGATCACCTTCTATTCGTCGCCAAATTTAAAAGACTGGACAAAAGAGAGCGAATTTGGCGAAACCCTCGGCGCGCATGGCGGCGTTTGGGAATGCCCGGATTTGTTCCCGATGACAGCTGCTGACGGTAAAAGAATTTGGGTACTTATCGTAAACATTAACCCCGGCGGGCCGCAGGGTGGTTCGGCTACGCAATACTTTACCGGCGATTTTGACGGAAAGACTTTCCGGCCCAACAATACTGCTACACGCTGGATAGACCAGGGGACCGACGAATATGCCGGCGTTACCTGGAGCAATACCGGTAACCGCCGCATTTTTTTAGGCTGGATGAGTAACTGGAACTACGCTACATCGGTGCCCACCAAAGCCTGGCGCAGCGCCATGACCGTTCCGCGCGAATTGAAGCTCGTCAGGGTTGACTCCGCATATTATGTTGCATCTCAACCTGTAAAAGAATTAGGTAACCTGAAAGACGAAACTAAAGCCTTGCCTGCTATCGCCGTGAAAGGGGAGGTAAACATCACGAAAATGCTGAACCGCTCGGATAATCAGTTTCAGCTTAACTTATCGGCTAAACAGTTAAAAAGTTTTTCGATCACCCTGTCAAACGGCGCCGGGGAAAAATTGATCATTGGGTTTGACGAAAAGGAAAATTCATGGTTCGTTGACCGGAGCCACGCAGGTGAATCAGGATTTAACAAAGACTTTGCCGGGCGTTTTGCCGTGAAGCGCATAGCCAATACCGCCGGAACCGACGTGACGCTGATTGTGGACGCTGCATCGGTAGAGCTGTTTGCCGATAAGGGCTTAACGGTAATGACATCGATATTTTTTCCAAAAAAGCCGCTGAGTAATATTTCTATCAGCTCTGCCGATGGCTTTTCCGCCAGTGGCATTTCATACTCCCAGCTGAAAAGCATCTGGCCATAAAACAAAAAAGCCGGACCCTCGCGTGTCCGGCTTACATCAGTCATTCAATTTAGATTTATACGAGGTTCTTTTTGATATATTCAATACTTTGGGTGATGCTATTATAGGGATCACCGGGACAAATGTCCTGTTCTACAAAGAAATATTTTAAGCCCGCTTTTTTGCTGTGTTCAAGTATCTTTTTGAAATCGATAACCCCGTTGCCAACCTCGGTAAACATTTGTTTTTCGGTTTTATCCATGTCCTTCATGTGCCACAAAGGGAACCTTCCAGGGTGCTTTTCGATCAAAGCAATTGGGTCCTGCTTGGCTTTGGTTAGCCAATAAAGGTCTATTTCCATTTTTACCAGGTTCTTATCAGTATTTTCCAGCAGTGTTTCGTAGGGATATTCGCCGTCTTCCTGTATAAATTCAAAGTCATGGTTGTGGTAACAGAATTGTACCCCTGCCTTTTTACAGGTCTCACCAGCCTTATTGAAATCCTCGGCCAGTTTTTTGTAGTGATCGAGTGAACCTCTCTCTTTTGGCGACAGCCACGCGCAAACCATATATTTCTGACCTATAGATGCGGCATCTTCCGCGGCTTTATCCCAGCCGTTCAATATAGTTCCTGGGCCTTTCATGTCCTCGCCCAGTAAGTAATGCGAGCTTGGCATTATAAGGTCATTTTGCTTTAACAAGTCGGCAAACGCCTTTGGTTCCGTGCCGTAGTATTTGCCGGCGCTGTAGCTTGCCTCAACAGAATTATAGCCCAACTGTGCTACTTTGGCCAATGTGCCGGCAACATCCTTTGCCATATGGTCGCGCACGGTGTACAATTGCAGGCCTATATATTTTTTATCATACGCGAATAGGCTGGGGGCAACTAACAGCCCTGCCGAAATAAGCGCAGAAGTTCTCAGGAAGTCACGTCTCGAGGTCATAAATTAGTTTGTTTAATTGGTGGTTGTGTAAAATTAACACAATAAGTTTATTTATGAAAGACTAAATTTTTTTTAATTGGTTTAAACCGCTGCTTATACTTTTGTCGGTAATAGATATTGCTGTTTTTTTTGCAATCGATATGTGGAAATCAACAAAATAAGGAACGACCGGGAAAGTAAGCGTTAATCCGTTTATATTCGGAGGATATCAGCAAAACATGACAGCATTAACTGTGCCCGGCTCCAAACAACGTATTGCGTCGATCGATATATTAAGAGGATTAGTAATGGTTATCATGGCGCTCGATCATGTACGCGATTTTTTCCATTACGGGCACCCGGCCCCGATGAACCTGGCGACGACCACGCCCATCTTGTTTTTTACACGCTGGATAACGCATTTTTGCGCGCCGACATTTGTGTTTCTCAGTGGCATATCAGCATACCAGGCTGGTACACGCCGTTCAAAAAATGAGTTCAGGGCTTTTCTGATAAAACGGGGTTTATGGCTGATAATAGTAGAGTTGCTCCTGATCACCTTAAGCATTACCGCCGATGTCGGCTACCATGTATTTGTACTCGAAGTAATATGGGTGATAGCCTGCGGCATGATTTTACTCGGACTGATGGCCGGTCTGTCTTCAAAAGTCATTGGTATTACAGGCGCTATCCTGATCGCCGGGCATAACCTGCTCGACCCACAATTTTTTAATGCTGAGGTGGTTAACAATGGCCTGCTGGGGAATTTATTTTTAACCGCGAAGGGCAATATGCATTTTTTTGCGCCCAGCCGGGGTTTCCTGGTTGCCTATGCTATTTTACCCTGGGCGGGTATCATGATGCTTGGTTATGGTATAGGGGCTCTTTACCGGTCGGGCTACAACGCGGTGAAACGCAGAAAGACGTTATTTTACCTGGGACTTGCGGCGCTAATTACTTTCGTGTCGCTTCGTTTCATTAATATTTACGGCGACCCGCGTCCATGGTTGCCCCAAAGCAAGCCCGTTTACAACATACTATCGTTTCTGAATATTACAAAGCAGCCGCCTTCACTGCTTTTTGCTTGTATCACAGTGGGTACGGCGCTTATTTTCCTGTCGTTTGCAGAAAATATTAAAACAAGGTTCGCCGCTATTCTAACTACATACGGTAGTGTGCCGCTCTTTTACTTCGTGTGCCATTTATACATCCTCAGGCTTGGAACGATAATGATGTACTTCGCAACCGGGCATTCAGCTAAACAAATAGACGACCCTAATTCATTTCCTTTACTGTTTCAACCGGTTGATATGGGTATTAACCTGGGATGGGTTTACATGGCCTGGGCCATTTTAGTGTGCGCACTATATTTCCCCTGCCGCTTGTATAGCCGGTATAAGCGAACGCACGATCAGTGGTGGTTAAGTTACCTGTAAACGGCCGATCAACTTATTATCCCTGGAAGATATGTGCCGAAATCAACAAAGTTTGACCGGATGTATGTGCTAAAGCCTAAATACGTTTATATTCAACCATAACCATCGAACAATATGACCGCCTTAGCAGAACCAGGACCAAAACAACGTATTCAATCCATCGACATTTTACGCGGATTGATCATGCTTATTATGGCAATTGATCACACGCGCGATTACTTCCATCTTGGCGGCATCAACCCGACCAATTTGGCTGTAACCACGCCGTTTTTATTTTTCACACGGTGGATAACGCATTTCTGCGCCCCTTTATTCGTTTTTCTTAGCGGTATCTCGGCACATCTTGCAGGTACGCGGCGTACAAAAGGCGGGCTTAGTTCATTTCTTATCAAACGCGGCTTGTGGCTGGTATTGATCGAGGTGGTGGTGATAACCTTTGCGCTTACGCTTGATCCTGGTTATCACTTCATTATATTCCAGGTCATCTGGGCCATCGGAACCAGTATGATAGTACTGGGCCTACTAGTATGGCTGCCTTTGCCTGCGTTAGCTGCTGTGGGCGTGGTGCTATTCTTTGGGCACGATATACTGGATTATATCAAGCTTCCGGATAAAGGCGCTGCCTCGGTTGAATGGAAGGTATTCTTTACCGCCCAGGGCTCTATTTTTCCGCTGGATAAGAATCATTTTTTGGGCGACTTTTATGCTATGCTACCCTGGACCGGCGTAATGATCCTGGGCTATGCCGCCGGGTCAATGTTCCGTTCATCGTTTGAGCAGGCAAAGCGAAAAAGCAATTTACTTATCGCAAGCCTTGTGCTTATCGGGTTGTTCATTATCCTGCGGGCGTTCAATATTTATGGCGATCCTGCGCCATGGTCGGCACAAAAGAGTACCGCGCTGACCATTATTTCGTTCTTCAATGTCAGCAAATATCCACCATCGTTATTGTATTTATGCATGACCATCGGTCCGGGTCTGCTGCTGTTGCGTGCTTTTGAAGGGGCGAATAACCGGCTTGCCCGTATATTCATTGTATACGGCACAGTTCCGTTCTTTTATTACGTACTGCATTTTTACCTTATCAGGCTTTACAACGTGATCCTTTTTTTCGCCGTGGGATACACCGGAAAAGATATTGCCAACCCAAAAGGCTTTGCGTTTGTGCCCGCTACTTTTGGGTTTAGCCTGTTTGGCGTTTATATTGTTTGGTTTTGTGTTATTGCCGTGTTGTACCTGCCCTGCCGATGGTACGGGAAATATAAGCAAACCCATCACCAGTGGTGGCTAAGTTATTTATAGACAATTGATTAATCAGCGATCGGTGAACTAATTTTTTTAGCATTCTATTGTTTGCGGTGTTAAATCTGTTTATATTCGTATGAACATTTTTAAGCCAGCCCTCACAATGACAGCAGCCTCAATGCCTTTAGCAGGCAGTAACACCGTCCTGAAAGAACCCGGACCAAAACAGCGTATTGCCTCAATTGATATTTTGCGTGGCCTGGTGATGCTCATTATGGCCATTGACCATGTTCGCGATTTTTTTCACTATGGGCACCCCGAGGCTACGGACCTTGCAGTAACTACACCATTTTTGTTTTTCACCCGCTGGATAACCCATTTCTGTGCACCTACATTCGTTTTTCTAAGCGGGATATCGGCCTACCTTGCAGGCACGCGCCGCACCAAAAACGCTATCCGGGCGTTCCTCATCAAAAGGGGACTCTGGCTAATTGCCATCGAACTCATATTTATAACGTTTGCCATCACATTCAACCCGCTTTATAACGTATTTGTATTGCAGGTGATATGGGCCATTGGCGGCAGTATGGTATTGCTGGGGCTGCTATCGGGGGCCTCACTGCCCGTTATAGGTACTATAGGCTTTATTTTAGTATTCGGTCACAATGTTTTTGATACGTGGCATGTCGGCCTCATCGATAAAACCTTTGCAGGCAAGTTGCTGGTATCAGGACAGGGCTTTGGCGAATTCTGGCCGTTTGCTCCCAAACGCGGCTTTTTGCTGGCGTATGCATTACTGCCGTGGGCCGGCCTGATGATGATCGGGTATGTATTCGGGTCGCTTTATGTAAAAACCTATGACGCCGTTAAACGCCGCAAAATTTTGCTTTACGCGGGATTGGGGGCGCTTGCTTTGTTTTTTCTTTTTCGATACTTCAATATTTATGGCGATCCGGCTCCGTGGGCATCGCAAAAGACGGCTTCGCTTAGTATTATTTCATTCTTCAATGTAACCAAATACCCGCCCTCGCTGCTCTATACCTGCATGACGGTCGGTGCCGCTTTGATCGTCCTGTCACTGACTGAAAACGTTAAGAATAAATTTACGGGGATACTATATATATACGGCAATGTGCCTTTCTTTTATTACCTGTGCCATTGGTACCTGATCAGGTTCACTACAGTTGCTGTTTTCTTTATTACCGGCCATAACAGCAGCCAGATATACAACCCGCACCAGGGGCCCATCATGTTCCAGCCCGACGATTTTGGCTTCAGCCTTGGCGGTGTCTATCTTATCTGGTTTTGCGTGATAGTAATATTGTATTTCCCTTGCCGCTGGTACAGCAAATACAAACAAACACACGCTAAGTGGTGGCTCAGCTATATTTAAGGTAGCTGATCAAATAAACTGTTGTATCACGGTTTTTAGCTGCGATGCCTGTACAACACCGCTTTGACGCCATTTGGTTTCGCCCTGTTTAAATATCATTAGCGTAGGCACGCTTTGTATGTTGTAAGCATTTGCCGCAGCCGGATTTTTGTCGATGTCTATTTTGATAATAGTTACCTGGTCGCCCAGTGTATCTTTTACATCTTTCAAAATTGGTGGCATCATTTTACATGGGCCGCACCACTCGGCTGAGAAATCGATCAGCACCGGCTTTTCTGAATTGATAATATCCTGGAAGTTTGCCATGGTTTTTATTTTGCTTGGTCAAAGTTAACAACAGATATCGCAACTTATTGTTGACACGCTGTAAAGTTTCAGCCGGGAGCCTTCGCCTGATTAACTAATTATTAAATTTAGTTATAGCCTATTCCATAATATTAACGATTTTTAACAAAATAGTAATGTTTTGTTGTATTATTTCGGATAACTATTCGTTAATTTTATATACCCTGATTGATCTGCCTGTAAACGACAAATAAAAGGAGGTCTGCCATGCAACCGGGAACAGCATATATTCCGCAACAGCAATTTCACCTGCTCATCCATTTTAAGGACGACGAGCGCAGTGTGGCCGTATTACCCAGCCAGGTTGGCCAGTTCCTGGTGGTTGACCAGGGCCGTGTGTTAGGCGAACTTGCTTACGATAGTCACCTGAATTGCGTATCTGCGCATTGCGAGGTTGAACCAAGGATTCTTACCCAGATCAAAAAAGGCATCCGAAAACATTATTCCTGATACCGCTTTTTGACGGTAATAAAATAGCGTAAAAACACGCATCATTTTTGCGTGTTCGTACTGTCAGGTTTTGAAAAAGGCGGTGTTATCTTTATTCATGTTTTACCCTTCAGCCTAAAAAGAATTAACATGAGAACCCCAAAGAAAATTGTCCTGCCTGGCAGTCACAAAAAAGCGCATGCTGCACCTGACACCGGCACGCTCGACAGGAGCGAAGCTATTGAAGTAACTGTACGTATCCGCAGAAAAAAATCCATTGAACATAAGATCGGTTCAGAAGACCGCATCAGCCAAAAAAATTATGAAAAGGAATTTGGCGCATCGCAAAAGGATGTGGAAAGGGTAGAGGCTTTTGCAGGCCAGTACCACCTGAGCACCGCAGAGGTTGACCTGGCCCGTCGCAGCCTTATTCTAAGAGGTAGCATAGCTGATATGGAAGCTGCCTTTGGCGTTAAACTGAACGGATCGAAAGACACGGACGGAAATGATATCCGTGTTCGCGAGGGAGACATCTTCATCCCTGCAAAACTGAAAGATATTATTGAAGGCGTTTTTGGACTCGATAACCGCCCCGTTGCCCGCCCCATGGTCAGGCTGGCCACCAGGGACGGACAAGTAGTATCGCATGCGGCGGCTCCTAATGCGTTCACTGCTGATCAGCTGGCCAGGATATACGGATTCCCGGAAGGGTTCAATGGTAAGGGTCAAACCATAGCGATACTTGAACTTGGCGGCGGCTACCGGGCAAAGGATATAAGGAATTATTTCAAAAGCCTGGGTATAAAAAAACCATCGGTTAAAGCGGTTTCTGTCGACCACGGTAAAAATACCCCGAGTACGCCAAACAGCGCGGACGGCGAAGTAATGCTGGATATTGAAGTGGCAGGCGCCGTTGCGCCGGGAGCCAAAATTGTGGTATACTTTGCCCCTAATACCGATAAAGGTTTCCTGGATATGATAACCAAAGCGCTTCATGATACGCACAATAAGCCATCGGTTATATCCATCAGCTGGGGCTCGGCCGAAGCTAACTGGACCGACCAGACGATGAAAAGCATGAATGAGACCTTTAAAGCAGCCTCGCTGCTTGGGGTAACGATATGTGTGGCATCGGGCGATAGCGGCTCGAGCGATTCGGTTAACGACGGGCGCGTACATGTCGATTTCCCTGCTTCAAGTCCTTACGTGCTGGCCTGCGGCGGTACCCGGCTGACAATGAACGGCAGCAAGATCGCCTCAGAAACTGTGTGGCACGATTCAAATACATCGGCCGGCGGCGGCGGTGTCAGCGAGTTTTTCCCGCTGCCCGACTACCAGGCAAACGCTAATGTGCCGGGTTCGCTCAATTCGCGGTTCGAAGGTCGCGGCGTGCCTGATGTAGCAGGAGACGCTGATCCGGATACAGGTTACAAAGTATTGGTCGACGGGCAACAGATGGTAGTAGGCGGTACCAGTGCAGTTGCGCCTTTATATGCCGGCCTGGTGGCACGCATCAACCAGCAAAAAGGTAAATCGGCGGGCTTTATTAACCCGGTAATTTATGCCAATCCCTCGTTATGCCGCGATATTACTGTAGGCAATAACAACACCACTGCTGCTAACACGGGGTACAGTGCCGGGCCGGGCTGGGATGCCTGCACGGGCCTCGGCGTATTATCGAAATTTTAGATATAGTTATATGATTGAATGTGTTTGGGCCCTTTCAGCTTATGCTGAAAGGGTTTTCTTTTTTTAGAGGCCGCTTTGCGTAGGGTCGTTCACAGTTCCGGTAAACAGGATAAGCCCCGTTTTCATTTCGCGGATGACAAACACAAACGGTTTATTTACAAGCATTGGCTGTTGTGCTGTTGTCGTGCCTACGCCTACAGAGGTTGCCCCGGCAGCTTCTGTGCCACTTTCATCCACCCCTACATAGGCTTTATGCAGCACCTTGGTGATCAAAAGGTTGCCGGCCGGGTTTATCCGGGTAAAATCAGCGGCTTTGGTAAATGCAACACCCATACCCAAATTAGTCAGTGTGCTGTTCAGATTTACAGAATAAGTGAACGTAAACTTAGGAATGTAGATAGATCGTTTGGTAGGTGACAGTTTTGATACCCAGTCATTCCAGTTGTCGCTATTTAGCATAGGTATCAGGTCGGCCAGGGTTTTGTTTTCGTTCGGAAGAGCGATCACCATGCTGTACTTTTCATTTGAATAAGGTAGTTCTATCAGTTGTACATTATTATCGGTGTACGCATTATAGCTGATGTCGTCTTGCATAAAATCAGCCTGTACCGAATTTGTTCCGTCATTATAAAAAGGCAGTTTCCGCGTGTTGGCCGGATCGAACTTGCTTTTCCAGGTACTTTTAAAATAGATAGCATTCACCAGGAACATTACTTCGTCATCTGATATTTCCTGAAGCAACTCTTTTATTTTCCCATTGGTTTGATTGCTTACCCAGTCGTTTATGGTAGTAACGGAAGCCGGTGCTTTAAAATCAAGTGATTGTACCCTGGCATTGAAATAGGTACTGTCGGTTTTGATGAACTGTGGCAATACGCTGAACTTTTTATCGTACCAAATTGAATTGGCGATCTTCAGTGTCGTATTGGGATCGAGCTGCGGCAGTTGTGTGACAAGTTTGTTGTAGTAACTGTTTACCTGGTCTTCACTAAAGTCGTTAAAACCGAGGGTTGACCGCATATCCGTGAGTGTTTGGCCATTAGCACCGTTTGCCGTCATGCCGAGTGCCATGCTGACACTCAAAGGCGAAATAAAAAGATTTGTGCCGTTGGTACTGGAAGCAGCCACTGTTTTGAACAGGTTAAAAGTGAAGGCGTTGTCCCCTGCCGCCTGCTGCTGTTCCGTAGCATTTAAGCTCAGGTTTATGCCCGTATCGGGCGACGGCTTTTTGCTATCCTTTTTACAGGAGGCGATAACAAACAAAACAGCAACAAGGCTAAGGGGCAGCAGGACACGCTTCATAATAAGTTCTTTTTTAAACCTTACGGGCCGATCGGCTAAATTGTTACAGGCAACAAAACATTTACCTGTTCGCTTTTTGATACTTCGACTTAAATCATAACTTTACGTGTACCCCAGCCATTTCCAGTTTAAACCAATTAAAACGCTATGAGAAAGCTCTCCGTCTTTGTCGCTTTGTTGTTTTTGTCCACGGCCATTTTTGCGCAGTCGGGTAAGGTTTATGATAACCTTAGCCTGCCAAGCAAAATTTTAAAGATGGACCGCAAATATGCTGTTTACCTACCACCAGATTATGAGACATCTACTCGCACTTACCCGGTACTGTACCTGCTGCACGGCAGCGGTGACGACCAGACCGGCTGGGTACAATTTGGCGAAGTATTGAGAATAGCCGATAACGCGATAAAAGAAGGCACTGCGACTCCTATGGTTATTATTATGCCTGATGCCAATACCGGCCGCCGCGGATATTTTAACGACCCAAAAGGCGACTGGAACTACGAGGACTTCTTTTTTAAAGAACTGGTTCCGTATGTTGAAAAGAAATACCATATCAAAAGTGATAAGCGCTATCGCGCTGTGGCCGGCTTGTCGATGGGCGGTGGCGGAAGCTTTGTTTATGCCCTGCATCATCCCGAAATGTTTTCATCAGCCTGCCCGCTTAGCGCGGCCACCGGCCCGCTGACCATCGAGGACGCGAAAAAGCAATTGATGAGAACAATCCCTGATGTAGCCGATTCGGTTGTTACCCAATATTATAATCGCCAGAGCGTGGTGGCGCTTGTCAACGCCGTGCCCGATGATCAGAAAAAAGCCGTGCGCTGGTATATTGACGATGGCGACGACGACTTTTTATATGAAGGTAACTGCATGGTGCACATTGCGATGCGAAAAAAGGAGATTCCGCACGAGTTTCGCGTTCGCGATGGCGGGCACACCTGGACCTACTGGCGCGAGTCGCTGCCAAAGGTGCTGGAGTTTGTGTCCCAGGCGTTCCATCAGTATTAGGGAAATTTTAAACAGAAGCAACTGGTTGAGTCATTTGCCGTAATTGATAATATGTGAAAACCAACATTATGCCATTGGCATAAACGGTTAAACAAAATATCCGCTAACTTCAAAAAATATAAATTATGAAACGCCGTAATTTCATTTTCAATACCGCGCTTGCAGCAGGCGCGTTCAGTATTTTTGGTAAAAGCAGTTTTGCTTCGGTATTGGCCGACCAAAGCTACCAGTTTAAACCATTGCGCCGGAATGTAGGCATGTTTGCCGAACAGGGTGGTACCATCGCATGGCTGGTAAACAAGGAAGGAATAGTGGTGGTTGATGCTGAATTCCCCGATCCTGCCAAACACTTGATAGCCGAGCTACAGAAGCAATCGGACAAGCCTTTTCAATGGCTCATCAACACCCATCACCACGGCGACCATACCAGCGGGAACATTTCATTCAAGGGTATTGTGAAAAATGTTGCTGCTCATGCCAATTCGCTGACCAACCAGAAAAATTCGGCTATTGCCCAAAAAAAAGAGGACCAGCAGTTATACCCCGATACGACCTTCACCGACACCTGGAAGATCAGGGTGGGCGACGAAAGTATCAAAGCGTATTACTTTGGCCCGGGACATACCAATGGCGATAGTATGATCCATTTTGAGCACGCAAACGTCGTTCACATGGGCGATCTGATATTTAACCGCCGCTATCCTTTTATCGATAAAAGTGCCGGCGCATCGGTAAAGAACTGGCCGGTGACGCTTGAAATGGCACAAAAGAAATTTGATAAGGATACGCTGTTTGTGTTTGGCCATGCCTTTGACCCATTGAAAGTGACGGGCGATATGGAAGATATAAAGGCCATGCAAAATTATATGGAAAAGCTGGCCGATTTTGTTCAGGGTAGCATTAAGGACGGTAAAAGTAAGGACGAGATATTGCAGGCAAAATCTATCCCCGGCGTTACCGACTGGCAGGGCGACGGCATTAACCGCAGCCTTGAGGCGGCTTACCAGGAATTCACGAGTTAATAAATTACGATATGAAATTGTTCGCGGCCATCATTTTTCTATTTATTCCCTTCGCGCAGCCAAAGGATATGACATCCACTGAACTGCTGAAAAAAATGTATGCAAAATACCATGGCAAATGGCACAATAACCTTTCGTTCAATCAGACCACCGAAATGTACCGGAAGGATAGCCTTTTTAAATCCCAAACATGGTACGAGCATATATTGTACCCGGATAAACTGCGGATAGAATTTGACAAACCCGGCAGCGGCAATGGTATTATCTTTCGCGGCGATTCGACCTATGTCATCAGTAACAATAAAGTAACCCGGTCGATAAAAAATGAGAACGAACTAATATTTTTCCTCGGCGGCATGTATTTCGTGCCTTTCGACCAGGTGCTGGCGCATTTTAAGGCGCTGAATTACGATCTGGCGAAATTTCATGAAGACACCTGGAAAGGAAAGCCCGTATTTGTGATAGGGGCCGATAAGCCCGATGAAAAGGTCAACCAGCTTTGGATAGACCAGGAAAAACTTGTTTCCGTTCGCTTTATAAAATATGATGGCGATACAAAAGAAGAAGGCACTTTCGAGGACCAGGTGGCCCTCAAAAAAGCCTGGAGCGAAACCTTGTGCAAATTTTATATCAACGATCATGTGTTGCAGGTAGAAAGATACCACGATGTTGTAGCCGGCGGCCCGGTTGATAAAAATTTGTTTGAACCATCGATGGTGGGGAAGTAAATTTTCAAATTGTCATTCTGAGCGTAGTGAAGAATCTTTAACTATTTCCTTACATTAGGCTATGCTTAAGAAACTCCTTTTTCTCGCTTGCCTCATCCCGGCAATGGCATTCGCCCAAACACAACCAACAGTAATTCCCCTATGGAAAAATGGCGCCCCCGGTTTTGAAAAACTGAAGGACGTACCCGAACAGGCAAAGGATTACTGGGTAAAAAATATCAATAACCCTTCGCTCACAGTTTTTCTCCCGCCAAAAGATAAGGCAAATGGCTCGGCTATCGTTGTATGCCCTGGCGGCGGGCACCGTTTGCTGGTTTTTAATGCCGAAGGCGTCGAACCAGGCCAATTTTTAAGCAACCTTGGCGTAACGGTTTTTGTATTGAAATATCGCCTGGCCCGCGACACAAACTCGCCATACAAAATAGAGGTGCACGCCAAACAGGATGGATACAGGGCCATGCGCCTGGTGCGGAGCCTGGCAAGTCAATATGGTTTGGATACCAACCGCATCGGGATGATGGGATTTTCGGCCGGGGGCGAAGTAGTGGATATGGTTGGTTTTGGCGACGGCAAGGGTGATCCCCATGCAGCCGATCCTGTCGACCGGCTTAACGGCAGGCCCGATTTCCTCGTGCAAATATATCCCGGCCCACTATATGTGCCGGAAACCGTTTCAGCAGACGCGCCGCCAATATTCCTGCTTGCCGCCAACGACGATCCATGCTGTTCGCTTCCTACGATCAAATTGCTTGAAGCATATCGTGCCGCTAAAGCACCGGCTGAACTACATATTTTGCAAAGTGGCGGACATGGTTTTAACATGGGTAACCGGTCGAAGTTAAAGACCGTAAATACCTGGCCCCAGCGCCTCGCCGACTGGTTGTCTGATAACAATTATTTTAAGCCATCAACCGAACGGCCAAAGGTGATGCACAATTGAAATCGGGATCTCGGATCTTAATTCTTCAGCGCTTCAATTTCTTTAAGCGATTTCGGCAAATATTTGCCCAAAAGCTGGTAGCCGTCGTCCGTTATCAAAAAATTATCCTCAATACGGATACCGCCGAAATCACGGTAAGTATTCAGCATATCGTAATTGATAAATTCAGTATACATTTTTTCAGCCTGCAGGCGGTCAATCAGTTCAGGAATAATGTAGATGCCCGGTTCAATCGTAAGGACGAAGCCGGCCTGCAACTCCCGCCCAAGGCGCAATGATTTGAGGCCGAAAATCGAAGTTTCCTTTTTCAGTTTATCGGTATAACCAACGTATTGTTCGCCAAGGTCTTCCATGTCGTGGGTGTCCATCCCGAGCATATGCCCCAGGCCGCATTGGAAAAACATGGTATGCGCTCCTGCGGCCACGGCTTCGGCAGCGTCGCCCTTCATCAAGCCTACTTGTTTTAGCCCTTCTACCAGTTTCTGACAGGCAGCCAGGTGTATATCTTTATACCTTGTTCCGGGTTTCAACATGCCGATGGCATGGTCCATCGAATTCAAAACCACCTCGTAAAGCTCCTTTTGCTCCTGTGTGAAAGTTTTTCCAACCGGGAAGGTACGTGTCAGGTCGCCGCCATAGTGCATAGCGTTTTCAGCGCCTATGTCACTTAATACCATGCGGCCTTCCTGGAGTGTATTGCCGTAATAATGCGTGTGCAATGTTTGGCCGTGCGTGGTGATGATAGCCGGGTAACCCAGCCGCGCATCATTGGCAATGGCAACTTCATGGGCTTTCGCCACCAACTCATATTCTTTTATACCGGGACGCGTATGCTTTATCACAGCCTGCATCATATCAACACTGATATTAACCGCTTTTTCCATCTCGGCCACCTCGAGCGGTGATTTAATAACACGCTGTGCTATCACCGCTTTGGTTAGCTTCAACGAAACATGGTCGGCAAGGTCGTTTAAACTGGTATTGAACCACTCCGCCAGTTTGATCTTATTTTCAGGTCGATAAGGGGGCAGGATATGTACCTTGCGGCCATCGGTCAGCGCCTTGTGTACATAACGGGCTATATCGGCGTAAGGTTTGGTTTTGTCTACCCCAACCATCGAGGCCATTTCGCTTACGGTAGGCAGTGTTCCTGTCCATACGATATCGTCTATGGTCAGTTCGTTTCCAAAGATCACTTCCTCGCCTGAATCCGTGTCAATAATGGCCGCCAGTACGGGGACATCAAGCCCGAAATAATAAAGAAAACTGCTATCCTGCCTGAACAGGTAAGTATTATCCTTATAATTCATGCTGCTATCTTCGTTACCGAGCAAAAGTATCAGCCCGTCCTGGCCCATATTCTGCTTCAATTGGTGCCTGCGCCCAATATAGATGTACTTATCAAAAAGATCGAGTTTCATACCGGCAAATATACTCCCCGTCAGCTTAAAAGTGATATTATTTTGCGGATACCGCAAAGCAAAGGCGGCTAACGATGGCTATTCCAAATGATGTAAAATAATCCATATCTTTATTGGATACATCTGTCTTCGGAATAGGACACAACACCTTCACAATTTACCCTGGTAGGATAAAGCTTTTACGCAGCCGGTCGGATATTGATCTTGAGCCAATTTAACCCGTGTGCTGTGAAGCATATATGAGAGTGAACAAACCGCAACTACACCCATATGGAAAATACAGGTGCGCGATGATTAAAATGATCGTAGCCGCGATGATCTTATGTTCGCCTGTTAAAACTTTTGCTTCGATAGCTACTGGTTCCCGCGCACAAATATCGGAGATGAATGTTTTGCTGGTTGCGGTGGTAGTTATGCTGTTAATAGTGATCGCCTACCGCGAAAGGCAATTACGGCGGCTTCACTCCAGGGCCTACAGCAGCGACCAACGATTCCGGAAATTGTACGACGCGGGACTGGTGGGTTTGATCTTCACCAATCTCGACGGGAAAGTTGTAGAAGCAAACAAGGCCTTTCTCGATATAATAGGTTATACAAAAGAGGATGTGAAAAAAGGCGAGGTAAACTGGAATAAGCTTACGCCGCCGGAGTATGCTGATATTACCAAAGAAGGTGTAAGGCAGATGCACGAGCAGGGCTACTGTTCGCCATTTGAAAAAGAATATATCCGCAAGGATGGCAGGCGGGTTAGTATCATGTTAGGTTCTTCGCGGCTCGCAGAAAATGACTTTGCCGAGGCGGTGACCTATGTAATTGATGTAAGTTATAAAAAACAGGCAGAATTGCGGGAGCAGGAATTAAACCGCACGATTAAAAAACAGCGGGAAGAGCTTTACAGTATATTGATGAATGCCCCGGCCATGATCGCCATACGCAGGGGGCCGGAGCTGAGGCTTGAATTTTCAAATAAGGTAGCATCTGACTTTGCAAATTTGGGTTCGGGTCTCGGTTTGACAACCAAAGAACTAATGGAAAAGTTTAAGGTGATGGCCGATCCGCAATTATCGCAGGAGGTTTACCGGACTGGGGTGCCCTTCAGCGCTAAGGCGTTTCATATACAAATGGACCGTGTTGGTAATGGGAAGCCCGAGGATATATGGCTGGATATGGTGCTGGAACCTGTGTATGATGCCGATGGAAATGTTGACGGCGTTGCTTTTTTTGGCTTTGATGTTACCGGACTGATCAAGGCAAATGAAGAAGTAAAGGAAAGCGAAAACCGTTTCCGGTTTTTAGCTGATGCCATTCCGCATAAAATGTGGACATCGGGCCCCGATGGTCACGCCACCTATTATAACAAGGGCTGGTACGATTATACAGGCGTAACTGATTTTAAGGCCCTTAATAAAAGGGCGTGGGAAATTATCCACCCTGATGATTTTGAAGCAGCGAAAGAAGCCTGGACCAGGGTAGTAAAAAATGGCGAGAGCCTTGAATCGGAGCAGCGCTTTTTAAATACAGATGGTGAATACCTGTGGCACCTTACCCGTGTTTACCCGCACAAGGATGAAAATGGAAAGGTGATCATGTGGGTGGGTACCAGCACCAATATTCACGAACAAAAAATGACGCAGGAAGCGCTGAAAGTCAGCGAAGAGCATTTTAAGGCCATAGCTAATAATAATTCGATCATCATATGGCAGGCGAACGGGCAGGGCGCTTTGATTTACGTTAACGACACCTGGAAAAACTATACGGGTTTCGGTATAAGCGACGATTTGTTAGAGCAGACCCTTGCGGCGGTCCACCCGGACGATGTCCAGGCCGTTGTTGAAAAGCTGGGAAGCGAATTCCAGGCGCGAACACCACTGCAAACCAAATTCAGGTTTCGTAATAAGGAAGGGCAGTACCGATGGGTACTTACATACGCAAACCCTTTGTTTAACCCTGAATTCGCGGGGTATATCGGCAGCATAATTGACATAGACGACCAGGAGAGGGCGCAAAAGGCGGCAAGCAAACTGCTAAAGCAGCGCGACGAATTTTTAGGCGTCGCCAGTCACGAACTAAAAACACCGATAACAAGCCTGAAGGCATCCATGCAAATACTGGAAAAACTGTCGGAAAAGGATTTCGACCCGGCTAAGATCCGCCCCTTTGTTGCCATGGCCAACAAGCAGGTTGGAAAGCTAACCGATATTGTCGACGACCTGCTCGACGTAACCCGTATACAGTCGGGCAAAATGCAGCTGAATTGTACAAATTATTTGTTCAGTGAGTCGGTTCAGGATTGTATAAACGAGATCGCTCAGTACACATCTTCTCACCAGATCGTGGTAAACAAAAATGAACCCCTTGAAGTGTACGCCGACCGTACCCGCATTGAGCAGGTGATGGTGAATTTTTTAAGTAATGCTATTAAATATTCACCCGAACAAAATAAGGTAACCGTGAATATTGAAAAAGCGGGCTCCAATCTCAAATTTTCAGTCACTGATTTTGGTATCGGGATCCCGCAGGATAAGCAGGCCTATATTTTTGACCGGTTCTTCAGGGTGCACGAATCGTCTTATAATTTCTCGGGCCTTGGCCTCGGGTTATACATTTCGTCAGAGATCATCGGCAGGCACGGGGGCAAGGTTGGCCTGGTGAGCGAGGAAGGCAAGGGTTCAACCTTCTGGTTCACTTTGCCATTGACAAATAAAAGTGAGCAGGTATAAAAAATGCGTTCCGTATCTCACCCCGGAACGCACTATCAATATCACTCTCAATGATATTGAATCAACTAAATCTCAGATAACATGTTTAATATTGATCCAAGTTCTTTATGATCGTATTGATCGCTTACTATATGTTTTTGGTTTTATATGGTTGTAAATCAACTGATTGAGGTTGTTGTTTTACAATTGTTACAAATAAAACCAGTAATATGAACAGAAGTTTGCTTTAAAAATTGTGCTAAAGCGTATTTTTCTTTTTTATATGACATCCATATTAAATGTCAATTCGACAAAAATAGCTCTTTTTACTCTATTCACACTTTTTTGACTATAAATTATGACTTTTTGTTACTGTAAATTTTTTGTTACAACAAAACAGTTGTTGCTTGTCTCGTTGTTATGCGTGCCGGTATTTGGCTTCGGTCAAAAATTCAGCAGCCAGGAATTACAGCGTTTTAAAAAAGAAGCTCAGGCGGTAACTATCATACGCGACAATTGGGGCGTGCCGCATATTTACGGGAAAACCGATGCCGATGCTGTTTTTGGTTTGATGTACGCCCAATGCGAAGAGAATTTCAAGGGCATAGAACGCAACTACCTCTACCAGTTGGGCAAACAGTCGGAAGTTGACGGGGAAAACAATTTGTACACCGATATTCAACTGCAACTGATAGCCGACACCGCCGACGCTATCAGGGATTATAATACTGCCGCACCCTGGTTCCGTAAGCTGATGGATGCCTTCGCCGACGGCATCAATTACTATCTTTATAAGCATCCCGACGTTAAACCGCAGGTATTTCACCATTTTCAACCCTGGTACGCACTCATGTTCACCGATGGGAGTGTAGCCGCTACCGAAACGGGTGGCATCGGCCTGAACGAAACAGGAAATTTTTACAGTAAAGGTCCCGATAATATGGGCGGCGTTTTTGACCGGCCAAAAATTGAAAACGCAATACAGGAAAAAGAGACCGGTTCCAACGGCTTTGCCATCGCACCCTCAAAAACAGCTGATGGCCATGCAATGCTCTATATAAACCCCCACGTGCCTTTTTATTTCCGCGACGAGGTGCAGATCGTCAGCGATGAGGGACTGAACGTTTACGGAGCCGTTACCTGGGGGCAGTTCTTCATATACCAGGGCTTTAACCCGCATTGCGGCTGGATGCACACCTCAAGTTATGCCGATGTGGCCGATCTGTATGCCGAAAAGGTTAGCAAAATGGAAGGCAAATGGTACTATGAATATGACGGTCAGCAAAAACCGGTTACCACGCGCCGGCTGGTATTGAACGTAGTGAAAGATGGCAAAACCGAACAACGCGCCATTACAGGGTTTTACACTCATCACGGACCGGTGTTGGGTAGCAGGGATGGCAAGTGGCTGGCCTTGAAGGCGAATAACCGCTCGTATAACGCTTTGCTTGAATCGTGGCTGATCACTAAGGCCAACACTTTTGCCGAATATAAAAAAGCAATGGACTTGCTGTCGAATAACTCGAACAATACGGTTTATGCCGACGACCGGGGGAACATTGCTTTCTGGTACGGTAACTATATGCCCAAACGCGATCCAAAGCTCGACTGGACATTACCGGTTGATGGCACCACCTCGGCAACGGAATGGCAGGGCATCCATAAACTGGACGAGATCGTGCATGTGTATAACCCTTCTACAGGCTGGATAGAGAATTGTAATTCCACCCCCTTCACCTGCTCCGGGACGGCCAGTCCTGATAAAAGTAAATACCCGGCTTATATGTCGCCCGACGGCGAGAACTACCGCGGTGTGAACGCCATCAGGCTGCTGAAGAATGCGAATAACATGACCCTTGACAGTCTGGTAGCCAAAGGCTATGATCATTATCTTAGTGCGTTTGATGTGCTGCTGCCGGCGTTATTTAAGGCCTGCGGCATGGCAGATGATTCAACCAAAATCGCGCTTGCTGAGCCTGTAAAAATATTAAAGGATTGGGACCGCCGCTCGGCTGTGCACTCGGTAGCTACTACGCTTGCAGTGGAGTGGGGCACACGTATGCTGATGTCCATGCCACGTGCCCAAACTGTGGAAGAGTCTACCGCTCAAACCACACGCATGAGTAGCATGCTCGAAAATATACCTCCTGGCAAGCAAACCGGGCTGCTTGCCGAAGCCATAAAAAGTCTCGAAAAACGCTACGGAAAGTGGAAAATTGAATGGGGCGATATTAATGTTTATCAACGCCCCGCCGATGGCATCACATTTGATGATAAACTCCCCGGCACCCCGGTGGGGATGGTTGGCTCGCAATTTGGGCAGTTGCCGTCGTTCCAGAGCCGTACGGTAAATACGCAGAAACGGTACGGGTACAGCGGCAACAGTTTTATTGCAGCGGTTGAATTTGGTCCGCGCATTAAGGCAAAGAGCATCATCACCGGCGGTATCTCGTTCGACCCCGCGTCGAAGCACTTTACCGACCAGGCCGAAGGGTATATCAATGGCAAGTTCAAGGATGTACTTTTTTACCGTGAGGATGTGCTGAAACATGTGGAAAGAACATACCACCCCGGTGAATAAAACCGGCTGTATTACAACTATATTTGATACGAATGAGAAAATTTCTATTGGTCGTAGTAATTTGTTTTGCTGTGAAAACAGCTGGTGCCCAAAGCGTGTCGTTTACCAACCTGCTGAACCTTACCAGCATGAGCAATACGCAGGCGCACGATTTTATGATATCGAAAGGCTTTAAGCAGGAGGGCACACAAACTTTCAACGGTAAAGTGTTCGACCAGTACAAGAGCGGCCGCACACCCGATAAAATCGAAATGATGTATATAGGCCAGGGTTCAAAAACCCCCAATGGAAATACAAAGCGCGACGTGTCTTACACTACTATCCAGAATGCCGACCTGGACAACCTGCTTGCGCAGGCCAAAAAATCGACCCTTACCCTCATTTTCCAGGGCGCCGATGTCAATAAAAATATATACCGTTTTGATAATTCCCTTTTCCGCGCCACTATATCGGTTGCGTTCGACAAAAGATCAGGCGGGGTAGATGTCTCGCAGAAGGATAATGCGGGAAATTAACGTGTTCACGTTGCGGCCTCTTCCGGTCAAAACAGGCAACATTAATGCGCTATTGATCAATTTTATACAAATCAATGACGGGAAAATGAGCACAAACTGGTCTTTGAAGCTACCTAAGTAGCCATATCCCGGTAATGACAGCCGAGCAATAGGGCTGAAAAAGTACGGTTCAGCAGATACTTCGCCACGATCAGCGTAACATCATGGTTTGCCAGGTACATTACTGCTTCAAAACAATAAATCCGAAATCGTAAATCACAGATCCCCCTTTAACACCACCCAAACATTATCCGCCACAATTTTAGCGCCTTCGGCAGTAGGGTGTATCCCATCGCCCTGGTTCAGTTTGGGGATGCCCGCCACATGATCGAGCAGGAACGGTATTAATTCAACCTTATCCTTTTCGGCAATAGCCGGGAATACCGCTTTAAAGCTATTGGCATAGTCGGCACCCATGCTTGGCGGCACCATCATACCCGCCAGGATGATCTTCGCATCAGGATATTTGGCCTTTACTTTGGTAATGATAGTATGCAGATTCTTTTTGGTTTCGCTAACCGGCACGCCACGCAACCCGTCGTTGGCGCCAAGTTCGAGTATAAAAATGTCCACCTTATGTTTCAGCGTCCAGTCGATACGTCCAAGACCGCCGGCGGTAGTTTCGCCGCTTACTCCGGCATTAATAACGTGATAAGGTAGTTTCAGCGAGTCTATCCTGCGCTGTATCACCCCCGGGAAGGCTTCCTGCTCATCGTCGAGCCCGTACCCGGCAGTCAGGCTATCGCCGAAAAATAGGATATTCTTTTTGCCCGGTGCCGTTGCGTCAGCCGTTTGCGCCGGGGCCTGTTGGGTATCGGTTGCTGAGGTTTTGTTATTGTTGCATGCGGCGAAAACCAATAGGACAAAGAATACGCACATCAATTTAAACAGAACGTAATCCCGAACGATAGCAAGAGATCTTATACGACTGAAATAACGCTCCATGCCTGGTTTGTAAGATTTCTCCTCGTTCCTTGTTCGAAATGACATAAATGTTGTTTTTGTAAATATAACAAAAGTCTCCGGGCGTGTAGAGATTCCAGATGGGCCTAAACATCCCTCCTCAAAATCTCAAGCGGCGGCTTATTCAAAGTACCGCGGCTGTTCAGCAACCCGATAACTATGGTCAGTACAGCTATCGTCAAAAACAACAATAATGGTTGTGTTGGATCTGCCGTAAACGGTACCTGGAAATTGTACTTAGCTAAGAGCCAGCTCGCGGCCAAAGCGATTAGGATACCTGTAAAGGCTGATAAGCCGCCTAAAAAGAGATATTCTATAGTCGTGATCGCAAATACTTGCCTGCGGCTGGCACCCATGGTGCGCAATAGTACGCTTTCCTGTATGCGCTGGTATTTGCTGATGCGGACGGATGCTATCAATACTACGATAGCTGTTACAATGCTGAACATCGCCATAAAGCGGATAATGCCGCCGACTTTGTCCATCAATTCCTCCAGTACGCTCAGTATGAAACCGAGGTCTATCATCGATATGTTGGGAAATGCTTTTACCACGTGCTGCTGGTACAGAGCCGATGCCTGTTTTGAAGGCACATGCGTGGCAAAGGCGTAAAACTGCGGCGCGTCGTCCAAAACGCCTTTCGGGAACACGAAAATAAAATTGGTTTGCATCCGGTTCCAGTTTACCTCGCGGGTACTTGCAACGTGCGCATTCAGCGGGACGCCCTGCACGTTAAAGGTAATCTTATCGCCTATCTTCAGCTTCATGCCTTTGGCAAAACGGTCCTCAACCGATACGGGAATATCATTGTCAGCTGTTGTTTTACCTATCCATTCACCGTCAACCATTCGCTCGTTAGGCGTCAGGCTGTCGCGGTAAGTAACCCTGAACTCGTTGCTGAATATCCACATGCTGTGGTTCATCGAGCTGTCCTTTTTTGTTTCAGCTTCGTTCTTCCCTTTGAACTTGTCGATGCGTAAACTAATAACAGGCACCTGCTCTAATACAGGCAGGTGTTCCTTTTTGGTTAATGCTGCCAGTGCATCCTTTTGTTTCACCTGGATATCGAACAGGATCATATTGGCCTGGTTCCCGCTTGACGAAAGCGAAACCTGTTTGATAAGAATACCCTGGACAAATAGCAGCGTGCAGATGAAAGCGGCGCTGAGACCGATGGATACGACAAGGACAATGGTTTGATTATTGGGCCGGTAAAGGTTAGCAAAACCCTGCCGCCATACATAGCTCCAGCTACCTTTGATAAAAAGACGGGTAAGGTACATCAGCAGCCGGGCGATGCCTACCAGGATATAATAGGCCACTACAATGCCGATGGTAAAAAATGTACAAGCCTGCCAGCCGTCTATCTGGCTATGGGTGAATATTGCAATAAATGCCAGTATAACCGCGTAAACCAGCCAGCGGAACGGGTCGCGGAGCAGGTTGATGTTTTCGTACGACATGCGCAGCGTATTCAGCGGCGATATCCTGCGGATAGCGATGAGCGGCAGCAGCGCGAAAAGGACGGATATGGCTACCCCTAAGATCACGCCTTGCCCAACGGCCGCCCACGAAATATCGGTTGTGACCGACAGTGGTAAAAAGTCCTTGAAAACAACAGGGAGCAAATGCTGAACCATGGTACCCAGCGCAGCCCCCGCTATGGACCCGATGAGCCCGATGCCAATGATCTGTATCAGGTAAATCAGGAAAGCTTCATAGGCCTTCACCCCCAAACAGCGCATGATGGCAATAGAGGCTATTTTTTCACGCACATAAATATGGATGGCGCTGGCCACACCCACGCAGCCCAGCAACAGCGCAATAAAACCCACCAGCGCCAGGAAATCGGTCAGGTTGGCAAAAGCGCGACCTGTATTTTGCTTACGTGTTTCAATGGTCTCATATCCAAGCTCCAGCTTATCCATTTTCGCATCGAGGCTTTTGGTTAGCTTCACCATGTCTACCGGGTGGTCATATTTATAGTAGAATGTGTAATTGATGCGGCTGCCTTTTTGCATCAGCCCGGTTTGATCCAGGTATTGCATAGGGATGTACACCATCGGCGCTATACCCGAAGCTATGCCGGCCTGGCCCGGGGCTTTAGTTAGCGTACCTTCGATAAGGAAGGTAACATAGCCTACTTTTATCGAATCGCCAACTTTGGCATTGTACTGCAGCATCAAAGTTTGATCCACCAAAGCTTTTTTCCCGTTGCGGAAATCGGTGCCTGCATTTGCAGGTATGGTTTCCAACTTGCCGTAATAAGGAAATTCGCCCTCCAAAGCCTTTACCTGTGCCAGCCTTGTATTTTGTGTTTTTGGGAAATAAACCATCGAGGCAAAACTGCGTTCCTGCGAACGGCGGTCGCCCAGCGAGTCGAGAAATTTTTGCGTTTTGCTATCGGGCAGCTTGCCCGCGTGCACAGCCATGTCGGCGCCTATGAGGGTGGCAGCCTGGGTATCGATATCTTTTTTTAGGTTAAAGCCAAAAGTGTAAATAGCCACCAGCGCCGCGATGCCGAATATAATGGACGACACGAACAGGAACAATCGCGAGCGGCTCTTGCGGCTGTCGCGCCAGGCCATTTGAAACAGCCAGCGGACACTTATTTTCCGTTTGGTAAAGGGAAGTTCTGCCATGGCTTTCTATGCGTTGGTTTTATCGTCCGAAACCAGTTTGCCGCCTTTAATGCGCAGTATCCGCTGCGTTTTCGAGGCCAGTTCCAGGTCGTGTGTCACCAGCACCAATGTGGTACCGGCTTCCCTGTTCAGGTCGAAAATCAGGTTCACCACTTTTTCGCTTGTTTCGGCATCCAGGTTACCGGTAGGCTCATCAGCAAACAGTATCTTAGGCTGATTGCTGAACGCCCGGGCAAGCGACACGCGCTGCTGTTCGCCGCCTGATAGCTGGGCAGGGTAGTGGTGCCCGCGGTCGGCCAGCCCAACTTTATCCAGAAGGTCAAGCGAACGTGCGCGGATATTCTTTTCTCCCCGCAGTTCAAGCGGTACCATCACGTTTTCCAGTGCTGTTAATGTCGGCAACAGTTGAAAATTCTGGAATATAAAACCCACATATTGATTACGCACCTGCGCGCGCTTGTCCTCGTTCAGGTCGCCAAGGTTGATACCGCTTAAGGTTACCGTCCCGGTTGTGGAACGGTCGAGCCCCGCGCACAAACCCAGCAGCGTTGTCTTCCCGCTGCCTGACGGGCCCACAATGGCGTTGGTCGAGCCGGTCTCTACCGAGAAGTTGATATTATCGAGTACCGTCAATGTTTTGCCCGCGCTTTGATAAGTTTTGCCCAGGCCGGAGATATCAAGAATAGTGTCCAAAATGTTTTATTTTAATGTTGGATGAATACAGCCGGTATTTGTTACCGCCCATACTGGTTAGTGCCGAAATAAAAATAGGGTATTGACAGTACAATGACCATCAATACCCTTTAAAAAAAAATCGGAGGTCGGAAGCCTGACGTCCGATCTCTGACTTCGTTATACACCCATA
Organism: Mucilaginibacter ginsenosidivorans; assembly: GCF_007971025.1. Lineage (NCBI taxonomy): Bacteria > Pseudomonadati > Bacteroidota > Sphingobacteriia > Sphingobacteriales > Sphingobacteriaceae > Mucilaginibacter > Mucilaginibacter ginsenosidivorans. The sequence goes on from NZ_CP042436.1 coordinate 2,608,421, forward strand.
GCCCTTAAATTTTTATAGCTTGTTGCTAAACTGACAAATGCATCAGGCGGCATATCATGTTCTACAAAATAATGCTTCGCACCCGCTTCTTTCACATGGGCAAAAATGTCTTTAAAATCAACCACGCCCTCGCCAACCGGCGCCGGGCCTTTACGTTCTTTGTCTAAATCTTTCACGTGTAATAAAGGGAAGCGACCCGGGTGAGCTTTGAACAGGTCTACAGGGTTTACGCCGGCTTTAGTTACCCAACATAGGTCGAGCTCCATTTTAACCAGGTTTTTATCGGTGCCCTCCAGCATCAATGTATATGGAATTTTGCCTTCTACTTCCTTAAACTCCATGTCGTGATTGTGATAACAAAGCTGAATATTTACTTTTTTACAAGCTTCGCCGGTTTTATTCAGTATCTCATTGGCCTCCTTGATCTCATCAAGCGTGCCTGTCGGGATATTGGCGCAAACCAGGTATGATAGCCCACCCCCGGCGGCTTCGTCCACCAGTTTCTGCATATCTTCTTTCAGGTTAGGAATGTGGTCCGGAAAGCCCGGAGGTAACTTTGCTCCCGGTGGCAATTTAAGCGCACCGCCCAGAACGTGATGCGACTGCCATGACAGGCCCAAATCTTTACAGGTGGCGGCAAATTCCTTCGGGCTCATGCCGTAATAACCGGGGAGCCTGCTAAAAGCCGACTCTATTTCAGTGTAACCAATATCGGCGATCTTCTTCAGATTGCCTTTAACATCATTTTCGATTTTTCCAAAGAGAGTAAAAAGCTGAACACCTAACGCGTGCTTGCCTCCTCCTGCAAAAAATGCCGAAGCTGCTTTTGGTATGACCATAGCACTGAGCGCTGCGGCGCCCGAGCCTATGAGGAAATTTCTTCTGTTGAGCATAGTTTTTTTGGTTTTACAAATTGATTTCTGAAAGATAATCAATCATTGCGTCAATGCAACACAATGGTGTAAATATTTTTCATAACAGGCGTTCAGATGGTCACACAGGGGAAACTTACGTAAAAACACGTATCAATTACCGTGTTAGCACTGCCGAAATTCTTTTTGCCAATCCCCAACTTTGACATGGGTAAATTAAATAAATATGATTGTCATCACTGTGTTGCTGTTAACTGGCCGGAAGTCGGTAATGTATTTTGAACATGCCTGCGCCGAACTGATTTACAGGTTAACCGGCGCATGACGGGAAGTATGAACAAATGTTTGCAGCGATGCAGAAATTTATACTCCTATGATAAAACAACAGGATAATAGTTAGGGTCTAAAATTCCTGCTTGTTTGGTAGCCGGTCCTTGCGTAAGCAAAGACCGCTACCATATTTTTAAAAAAGGAGTACCTGGTTTGAATTTATTAGCCTCTCAATATCATTGACCCGCGCCTGCCCGGGCAGCCTGTAAAAAGGTATGCGGGATTGATGGTTAATAGTTAGTTTAGTTTAGTGGATAATCAGCCGTTACGCGAGGTAATGGCTGTTTTTTTTATGCAGCGTCGGTAAGCGACCTGCGGTAAGCGTCATTATTTTCAACTGTATAATCGGGGATCTTCTTACCGCATTTGCTGCACTTGAACGAATTGTGCTTCTCTTCCCAGTTATGGTCGCATTGGGGCTTGGCGTTCAGCTTATGCGTAACAACAGCTATCGCGGCAACCAATAATACAAATAGTGAAAGGTATAGCATTGTGCAACTATTTGCCATTACCAACGCAAAATTCAGGCCAGTAGCTAAAGGGCCTTAAATGCGCATTCGCTTAGAAAGAATTTCCCCAAAATAAGAATAGATTACCCGATTGGGGAATATAGAAACTCCACATTTGGAGCTAGTTATGAGATTCTTTTAAACTAAAAACTCGCCAGGCAACGAGTCGTGTTTAATTCGGGTTGATAGTTTTATCTGACATTAACCTGTCTTTTGGTCTTTCCGACCCCGGACTTTCAGCCTAAATCAGATCCACTTTCCCACAAACTGGCCAAAAGCTTCTTTATACTGGTCGCCCACAGCTATCATCATTTTGCCTATCTGCAGCGAATTTTTTGTCATCGAGGTTATCTTATCCAGCGCAACTATAAAAGAGCGGTGCACACGCATAAACCGCTTTGAGGGCAGCTTCTCTTCCAATGCTTTTAAGCTCGTAAGCGATAATACTGCTTTGTCAACACCTTTCAGGTGCACTTTTACATAGTCCTTAAGCCCTTCAATATATAATATATCATCCAGGGCTATTCTTACCAGCTGGTATTCAACTTTCAAAAACAGGTATTCGTCGTCGGCATGTTCCGGTTCGGCAATAGCTGACGGCGCCGTTGCTGTCTTATTAAGCAACTCGGCATAGTTATATGCCTTTTGTGCCGCGCGTAAAAACTCTTCGTAATTAAATGGTTTTAACAGGTAGTCCAGTGCGTCAACCTTATACCCCTCAAGGGCGAACTGGTTATAAGCCGTAGTAAATATCACCCGCGGCGTTTCCGGCCCTTTACCCAGCACCCTTGCCAGCTCAATACCATTCAGATCGGGCATTTGTATATCCAGGAAAAGCAGGTCTATCTTTTGCGTATGTATGGCCTTTAACGCTTCCAGTGCACTCGGGAAGCGCCCCACCAAATTGAGAAAAGGTGTTTGTTCGATGAATTTGCAAACCAGGCCAAGCGCCAATGGTTCATCATCTACAGCAATACAGTTTATTGTCATGACAGATCGATGGTCAAATGAACGGTATACTCGTTGCTGGCATTAGCCTCGCTGATATCCAGTTTATATTTGCCAGGGTATAGCAGGTCGAGCCGGCGCTTGGTGTTTACCAGGCCAATGCCGCTATTGGTATCTAAGCTAATACTATTATCGTTCATTATCGAATTTTTTACTGTCAGGTCGAGCACTTTGTCGCGTTGCCAGATAATTATGTCGACATGGCTGTCCTGTGTTGCGCTTACTCCGTGTTTAAAGGCATTCTCTACGAATGGTAAAAATATCATCGGCGCTATCGGCTCATCTTTAAGATCCGAAGGCGTGTCGATATTTACCTTCACCACATCGGTAAGTCGCAATTGCATCAGGCTTATATAATCTTTTACAAAGGCTATTTCCTGGCTCAGCATGGTATGCCCCGATTGCGTATCGTAAAGCAAGTAGCGCATCATGCGCGATAATTGGTGAATGGCCTTGCCGGCAACATCCGCATCGACAACCGTGAGCGCATAAATGTTATTCAGCGTATTGAAAAAGAAGTGGGGATTGATCTGTGCCTTTAAGAATGATAATTCGGAAGTTACTTTATCCTTTTCCAGTTCTTCGCGTTCCTGTTTGTCCTTCTGCCATTTCTGAATGGTGGTTACGCTGGTGCTGATCCCCAATACAAGGGCTATGATAGCGATGCCGATGGTATCCAGTCCGCCACGGCCGCCTTTGCCGGGTTTCGGCGGGCCATGTTTACCTTCGTTCATCATCTCCCAGCGTTTATGAAAGGCTGTATCCATTAACTGGTGTACATGCAGCGATTTATCGACCTGGGCAGTTACGAAAATGATGACCACGAACAGTAAAGCGATGATCATGAAGTAATAACCCGTAAGATTTTTAAGCAGGAAACGGGGTACCAGTACAATGGAATTGATATAATAAGCCACTACCAGCATGCTCAGTATAATAACCTGCTTTAACCAAAACTGGTATGGTACATCAATATTGGAGAGATAGGGTTGATAGAAGAATAACACCAGCGCAAATACCACCCACACCAATATCTGTATCATTACGCCGATAAGCTTGCTATAAGAACTCTGTCCTTTCATTATCAATTAGTTTAAAGGATTTGCATCGAAATGTAACAAATCCGGTACAATATTACATAGCAACAATTTAGCACGCAATTTAAACCGCCCGGCAGGTATATTTTACCGACAAATAACCTGTCACAATCTTTTAACGGGCAAAGCCGGGCTTTGTCGCCTGCAAACAGTCTTTCATAGGATAAAATCAGCCTCCCGTCTATGATCGGCCGCTTATGGTCTATTGTATTTCCCCCTGTGAAAAGGATGTGGTTTTTTTGTATCATCATAACTAACCGATACCATGAAACTGAAATATCTACTGGCGGCCATACTCTTTATACTAACCGCCAATGTTTACGCACAAAACGGCCGGCAGATCAGCGGCGTTGTTAAAGACTCAACGGGAACGACCCTGCCCGGCGCAAGTGTAAAATTGCTGACCGGCAAGGATAGTGTTACAGTCGCAACCGATGGTAACGGCCGTTTTACATTTTCGGCAGTTACAGTGAACCAATTTAGCCTGGTTATTTATTCTATCGGATATGAGGGCCTGAAACGGAAATATAACCTGGCGCCTGGTAATACGGATGCCGAACTGGCGCCTATTATACTGAAAAGCGAGTCCAGGACCCTTAACCAGGTAAATATAGTTGATGTAAATGCGGTAAAAATTAAAGAGGATACGGTTGAATATAACGCCGCTGCTTACAAGGTACGCCAGGGAGCAGTGGTAGAGGATGCTATAAAAAAGATGCCGGGACTGGATGTGGATAAGGATGGTAACATTACTGCACAGGGCAAAAGCGTCAGCAAAGTGCGTTTAAATGGTAAAGATTACATGGCAGGCGACGTAACCAGTCTTACCCGTAATCTCCCTGCGGACCTTGTGCAGAGCGTGCAGGTAGTTGATGACTACGGCGACCAGGCCAATATAACGGGCATAAAATCAGGCGATCCGCAAAAAGTACTGAATATCAATATCCGTAAGGATAAAAACTATGGTTATTTTGGCCAGGGTACATTAGGCGGTGGCCGCGATGCCATTCCGCAGGTGGACGGTACCAAAGAAGGGGGCCGCTATATAGCATCAACCAATATATTTTCTTTTAGTGGCGACCGCCAGATAGCGGTATCAGGCAACCTGAACAATACCAACACCAACCTGTTCAATTTTGGCGGTGGCGGCCCTGGCGGCGGCCGCAGGGGCGGAGGTCCCCCGGGATTATTCGGAGGCAATACCAACGGTATCACTACCGCACGTTCATTAGGGTTCAACTACCGTGATAGCTGGGGTAAAAAAATAACCGTATACGGAAGCTATAGCTTTGCTGATAATACAGTGAATACCATCACTTCGTCGTTGCAAAACAATATCTCGTTGCAATTCCCAAGTACCAATACTTCGAATAGTGTCGAAAAGGACGAAAATATCAACCACCGCGTCAATTTCAATCTTGAATATAAGCCCGATACGGTCAACTATATCAAATTCAGCCCGACATTTTCATACGGCGGGGTGCATACCAACGAAACAGCAACCAGCTTGCTGACATCGAACGCAGATACGACGTCATTCTACAACCTGGCATTGCTCTCGCATTCCTCGGCCCCTAATTTTGGCGGTGGGTTGCTGTATAATCACCGCTTTAACAGCCATGGCCGTAATTTCAGTGTTTTTATAACAGGAGGTAGTACCACCAGTAATTACTACCAAAACCCGGTGTACGATTACCTGGCGGGGAAGGCGAATGCACCGGTGAACCAGATGATCAATACCGATAGCCGTACGGACAGCGTTGGTGCATCGTTCTCTTATATCGAACCGATAGGCAAGCAATCGTACCTCGAGCTTAATTATAACTATCACAACGCGCATACCACCGCCGATAAGTTGACGGACACGCTAACCGATGCCGGCCAAAGCAACCGGTACGATCTGCTGAGCAACGATTACAATTTTAATTTCATCACTAACCGTGTTGGGTTGAATTTCAGGTATATCGACAAAAAATACAACTATACCTTAGGTGTTGCCGCAGTGCCAAGCGTTCTGGAAGGTTCATCATCTATATCGGCGCCTACCCATGTCAGCACCTTTAATTTTTCGCCGGTGGCGCGGTTTATCTATAATTTCTCGCGCACCCAGGCAATAACCATCAATTACACGGGTTCGCCAATGTCGCCAACGTATGCCGAATTACAGCCCGTGGTTGATTATTCCAGCGCGAGCTACCCGGTTCAGGGTAATCCGAATCTTAGTCCGCAGTATAACAATACGTTCAGCCTTCGTTATAACAAATTCGATTTTGCTTCGGGCAACGTGTTCTTCTCGAACCTGAACTTCACGCAGACCAATAATAAGATCGTCGCCAATACGGTAACTTTCCCCCGTAATTATACCGACCCTAAATTGGCCGGGACTATCCTGACGCAGTATACTAATGCTTCGGGCTATTATTCGGCATCAGCGTTTTATTTGTATGCCAAGCCATGGCAAAAACGTAAGTACACCTTGTTTATCAACGGTAATATCTCGTACAACAACAACATATCTTATATAAGTAATATCGATTCGGTAAATTTTGATGAGACCACGCAAAAGAACATCGCCAAAAACTTGGTGCTTACACAGGGTGCCCGTTTCAGGGTTGATATTACTGATATTATTGATGCGGAAGCCAATGCAAGCTACAGTATCAACCATTCAAACAATTCCATATCGCAGGCCAACGTCAATAATAATTTCCGTACGATCACTTTAGGTCTGAATGGCAAGAACTACTTGTGGAAGGATTGGACGTTGAGCTACGACTATACCAAAACCATTTACCAGGGGTATACCGGCGCAACCAATCCGAATATCCTGAATACTTATGTGGAGCGCCGCTTTTTAAAGAGCAATGTCGGCACACTCCGTTTCTCGGTATTCGATGTATTTAACGAAAATACCGGTTTTACTTCAACCCAGACAGCTTATTCCATTTCGCAAAGCAATGTAAACCGTTTGGGCAGGTATTACCTGCTTACCTTTACTTTAAGGCTGCAAAAGTTTGCCGGGCAGCCGCCTCGCGGTCCGGGTGGCCCCGGTGGTTTCCGCGGCCCGGGTGGCGGCCGTCCTCCGGGTGAACCGGATTGATCGGAACTTGCGATTATTTAACTCCAATAATTTAAACATAAAACAAAAAAATGAAGAAGATCAGTTTATTAGCAGCCGCCCTGGTATTTGGCGCTACAGCATTTGCGCAAGGCAAGTGGGATGCCGACAAAGCACACTCTAAAGTTGGCTTTACCGTTACGCACCTTTCAGTATCAGACGTTGACGGTAACTTTAAAAAATTTGATGCAAGCATCACCACGTCAAAGGCAGACTTTACCGATGCCATTTTTGAGATGACCGCCGATGTTGCATCAGTAAATACAGATAATGATTTTCGTGATAACGATCTGAAAAGCGACCACTTTTTTGATGCGGCCAAATTTCCGCAGATACATTTTATCAGCAAAAGTGTAAGCAAGGTTGATGATAAGCATTACAAGATAACCGGCGACCTGACCATGCATGGCGTTACCAAATCGGTTACGCTTGATATGTTGGTGAACGGGTTTACAAAAGACATGCGCAGCCAAAAGCCGGTAGTTGGTATTAAGGTGACAGGTACTATTAACCGTAACGATTTTGGCGTGGGCCACATGCCGTCGGCTATGGTGAGCGACGATGTTGAAATAAGGGCAGTGGGCGAATTCCACCAGCAATGACCCTTACTTGAGTGAGTTAGATTAAATCAAATAAGTTAAAAATTTAATTAACCACTTAACTCAATCAACCCCACACAAGACCTTCCCATCCTTGAGAAAGATGGAAGAATTAAGCATGAGATTGCTTGATTTAGTTGATCGCGTTCCGGAGTGAGATCCCGGAACGCTTTTTTTTTGCTCATTCCTCATTCCTTCACAAGCGTTTCGCTTGTTTTGTAAAGCGCCCACTAAGCTTTCAGTGTTTTCGCGTTGGTTTTAAAAATTCAACCTCCTGCATTTAGATTTTTTCATCATCGCGATATAATTGCGTTCTCCCTACACTTTTTTTTCTTTTCAGGATCGAAAAAGGGCACAATTGGTGCAATTGATCTTTGTTACTCCCTTTTTTTGAAATAAGACCGGGATAATAGGTATGAATTGCTTAAAAATTTGACGAAATCAGTTAGGTTTATTGCAAAAAATGAATTTTATGGTTTATGAATTTATTTTTTATAAAAAAATCGAAAAAATAACGGTAAAACAGGCTTTGTTTTTATAAAATTAATAAAAAATTAAAAAATCATTAATTTTTTCATGAAATTTTTGAAAAAATGCAATATATTTTTCTATCTTGGCATTCGAAAGGCGGATTTCTTGAATTATTTTTAAAAATTTACACTTTTTGCCAATTTCAACATCGCAAACATTCAAACAAACACATATCAATCAACTTTAACTATTAATCATGATTATGAAATTTAAAAACTTACAAAAAAAGGTCCCGTCGTTCCTGCTAATGGGTGCGATATTGGTTTTACTTTTAGTGGTATTTGCCCCACATGCTGTTCATGCACAAGACCCGACCGGTGCAAAGACAGGTACTATCACGGATATACCGGCTGCTAAAGCAGGTGCACCCACCCCGGCTGAATTAGGTGATGCTGTAGGCCACAACAGGATTGCCACCAATATCATGTGGACATTGCTTGCAGGTTTCCTGGTAATGTTTATGCAGGCTGGTTTCGCTCTTGTTGAAACCGGGTTCACTCAAAAGAAAAACGTTGCCCACACTATGGGTATGAACTTTATGGTGTATGCGGTGGGAATGTTCGGTTTCTGGATTTGCGGTTTTGCTTTCATGTTCGGTGGCGGCCTTAACGCTGCCACACTTGGCGGCGCGCCGGGCGTTATCCCGCACGAGTATGTTGTACATATGTTTGGCCACGATTTCGGCATTATCGGTACTGTTGGTTACTTCCTGAACAGTAAGGTTTATGATGTGGGTGTATTTACCCTCTTCTTGTTCCAAATGGTTTTCATGGACACTACTGCTACTATTCCTACGGGTTCGATGGCAGAAAGATGGTCGTTCAAATCATTCCTGATATTCGGTTTTTTCATATCAATGTTCGTTTATCCATTGTTTGGCAACTGGGTATGGGGTGGCGGATGGCTTTCTCAGCTTGGCGCTAACTTCGGTTTAGGCCATGGCCACGTCGACTTTGCAGGCTCATCAGTTGTACACATGGTTGGCGGTGTGGCTGCCCTTGCAGGTGCTATAGTGATCGGTCCGCGTATCGGGAAATTCAATGCAGACGGCACTCCGAATACGATCCCAGGTCATAACATCCCAATGGCTTTGCTTGGTACGTTCATCCTTGCTTTCGGATGGTTCGGTTTCAACCCGGGTTCAACATTGGCCGGCGCCGATTTTCGTATAAGCATTGTTGCAGTTAATACCATGATGGCTGGTACTGCAGGTGTATTATCTGTTTTGATCATTTTATATATGCAAGGTAAAAAACCAGATCCTGGTATGCTGGCCAACGGTTTGCTGGCAGGTTTGGTTGCAATTACCGCTCCTTGTGCTTTCGTAAACTCTTTAGGATCGGTGATCATTGGTGCTATTGCAGGTGCGTTGGTTGTGTTAACCATCTATATCATGGATTACAAATTGAAAATTGACGATCCGGTTGGTGCATTTGCAGTTCACGGTGTAAACGGCGCATGGGGAGTATTATCACTTGGCTTATTTGCCGATGGTTCGTACGGTGATGGCTGGAACGGTGTAAAGGGAAATGTAACCGGCTTATTCTACGGTGATGCAAGCCAGTTTGGCGCACAATGTATAGGCACATTAACCTGCTTCATATTCGTATTCGTGGTGATGTACGTCTTCTTCAAATTATCGAACAAGATCACACCTATCAGGGTACCTGCTGCTGACGAAATTGCCGGTTTGGATATGCCTGAGATGGGTGTTCAGGGATACGTTGACTAACATAAAATATAGAAGATTACCTGCCGCTAAAATGGCAGGTAATCTTTTTGATTTAATACTACTAATTATAAAGAAAGAGAGGCCAGTATGGAAAGGATACTTAAAAGAGCGATAGACCCGCTGCGTATTTTAATTAACGATAGCCGGTTCACAGGTGTAATGCTGATTGTGTGTACAGTGGTTTCCATATTTTTAGCCAATTTTTCCGGTTTCGGTGCTGCTTACAAAAACCTTTGGGATATGGAGTGGTTTACCGCTCATTTTCATCTTCCTGAAACGCTTTTAAGCTGGATCAATAATTACCTTATGGCTTTCTTCTTCCTGATGGCAGGGATGGAAATCAAAAGGGAGCTGGTAACCGGCGAGTTATCCTCTTTCAAAAAAGCTGTTCTGCCATTTGGCGCCGCTTTAGGCGGAATGATAGTACCTGCACTTATTTTCGCTTACTTTAACATCCACACCCATTACAGCAAAGGCTGGGGCATACCTACTGCAACTGATATTGCATTTTCAGTAGGCATAGCTTCAATTTTGGGTAAACGTGTTCCTGTTGGGCTTAAAATATTGCTGATGGCCCTTGCTATAATCGATGACCTGGGCGCCATTGTAGTTATCGCGCTGTTTTATGGCGGGCATATCAATATGGTTTTCCTTGGCATAGCCGCGGCGCTCTACCTGGGGCTCATAGGCTGTACTTATTTCAAATTGAAATTCGGTGTAGTACAGATAGTACTTTGCTTTGGCCTATGGTTCGCATTATTCAATTCAGGTGTAGAGGCCAGTATTGCAGGGGTACTCATTGCTTTTGCAACGCCTGTAGGCATACTGCCCGAATTTGAAAAGTACATACATAGGTATGTCAACTTCCTGATATTACCGCTATTTGCCTTCGCCAATACTGCTATACTTTTGCCGGCGAATATAATGGGTTCTTTCGGTTCCACACTCAGCCTGGGTATTATGGTCGGACTGGTTTTAGGCAAACCAATCGGCATATTCCTTTTCAGCCGTATTTTGGTTGCCTTGAAAGTAGCGAGCCTGCCACGCAACGTAAACTGGAAACAGGTTTTCGGTATGGGCGCGTTGGCAGGTATCGGTTTTACTATGTCGATATTTACTACCATGCTTGCCTTCAAAACCGAAGCCTTCCGCGATATCGCAAAGGTTGCCATTCTCTCAAGCGTATTGGTGTCGCTGGTATTCAGTATGATCTATTTCTACCTGACAAGCCCGAAAGTTTTGCATGAGCACGAGGAAAGCAAGGCTGTTAAACAGCCAGTCGGCGCAGAAGGTGAATTTGCGCTTAACTTAAGCGAAGCCTGATCGGAATAATTATCTATCAAAAGAAATAAACAGCCAAAGAAAAACCTCTCCATTGGAGAGGTTTTTCTTTTACAGGCAATTTTGCCTGTATCAATATTATTGCAATACCTTCCGGGCTCAATTGGTATGTAACCGTTCGGCTATCTGATCGACCGTAAATTCGACGTATTTTTTGGCGCGGTCGAAGTAATCGGGCCCGTCTTCGATGAGTTCTTCCAGTATTGATTTGCCGTTTTCTTTTTCCTTTGTAAGGTAATAAATGCCATAACCGACAGCGGCGCCTATGGCCATAAATTTCAAAATGCGCATAACGATACTTTAATGAAGCATAAAATTACAAAAATGATGCGTGTAAATAACAAACGAAAAAAAAATTTAAAACTGCCGTCGATTAATAGCCCACACTATCCCCGAAAGATCCATAATCGTACAGACAAATAACAAAGCCTCCATCTTCAAAGGAGATGGAGGCTTTGACTATTGACTATTGACTATTGACTATTGACTATTGACTATTGACTATTGACTATTCACTTTACCGCCCACTCATGTATCCCCGCTGAATTATCTGCCGGAAGCTGTACTTCAAGTTTTAGCGCTGTGGTGGTTACCGGCTCAAAGGTGAGCACGTTGTACTTGTCTTTTGCTATCTCATAAGGAATGGTGTTTTTTACCGGGATCCATTCGTCGCCTTTTTTGTAATAAACTTTGTACGAAGCCGGTATGCGGCAGCCCCCCCAAGGACCATCGTCGAACCAGTATACCTTTGATTCGGAAACCGTATGCTCCCGGTCAAAGTCGTACTGCACAAACTCGGTTGTATTTTGCTTTGGCCACCAATGCAGGTAAGGGGCGCTGGCATCTTTTGAATCTTCAGGATCGTACTGATCATTCAGCGCTTTCCACATCCGTGTGTTTTTTACCGATGCCGTTACTTTGCTTGTGCTGGCAATTGTTGGTGCAGGCTGCGGTCTTGCTGCCGATGCTTCGTAAGGTATCCATACTGTCATCTCACTCGGTCCGCGGTTGGCCCAGGCATAGTAGGGAATAGCGGTCACTTTTTGGTTTGTTTCCAGTAATACATCTGTATTCAGCTGGCGCCTGGTGCTCTTGCCTTCAGTAGTTATTACTTCCACTCCATTCAGCATATCGGGTTTGAAAGCCGCATTCACTATCGCCGATTTGTCGATAGTGATATTTTGTACCAGGCTATCTTTATTGTCGGGCCCTTCAAGGCAATAAACTATGGGTCCGCGCTCAAAGGCAAAGCGGTCGCGGTCATCCTTTACCTGTGCATTGGCCATCACTTTTTGGGTTGGCATAGGAAGATTCATGGTTATCCTGTCGCCCTTTTTCCATTTGCGTTCCAAAACGGCGTAACCTTTTTCGGTCGTGTATTTTATTGGTTTACCGTTAATGCTTATCACAACCGGCGACAGTTGTTTATTGTCAAACGTATAAAGGTCGCCGGCTATTGGTTTATCTTGTGCCCAGCCGGGGATGCGTAGCCTGAGGGTAAAATCAAATTTCTTTTCTGGGTTTACGATGACATCTATATTTCCGTTCCATGGATAATCCGTAGTTTCTATCAGGCTTAGCCTGTCGCCTGCAAGCGTGATGTCGCTGGCATTACTCATATAAAGATTCAGGTACAGGTTGTTTTTATCTTTTGCATAAACATAACCAGGCACCGAAGGCAAAAACCGCGTCATATTACTGATACAGCAGGCACAACTGAACCATGCACTACGCTGATGCTGGTTCATGGAAGCCAGCGGATTAGGATAAAAGAAACGATCGCCGCTGAGCGAAACGCCCGACAGCAGGCCGTTATACAGCGTTCTTTCCAGCACATCGATGTATTTCGAATCGCCGTGCAGTAAAAACATACGGCTGTTCCAGTACACATTGGCAATGGCCGCACATGTTTCAGCGTATGCCGACATGTTAGGCAGCTGGTAAGGTTCGCCGAAAGCTTCGCCCGCGTTGGTAGCGCCAATACCCCCTGTTATATAAAGCTTTTTGAAAACAACGTCGTTCCATATATCATCAATAGCATGCAGGTATTGTTCGTTCCCGGTAAGGGCGGCCACATCGGCCATGCCGGTGTACATATAGCCTGCGCGCACCGCATGGCCTTCGGCCTGGTGCTGGTCAATAACTTTTTTATCGGCCTGGTTATAGGCGTCGCCTTTCGGGCCACGTATATCCAGGAAAAACTTTGCCAGGTCCAGGTATTTTTTGTCCCCCGTTACACGGTAAAGTTTCGCCAGGCCTATCTCGACTATCTGGTGACCGGGATACTTTTCCTCTTTGCCGTAACCAAAGGTAGCGACCAGCAGATCGGCATTTTTCAAGGCTATGTTAAGCAGGGTACGCTTACCCGTCGCCTGGTAATGTGCAACGGCGGCCTCATACAGGTGCCCGGCGTCATAAAGCTCGTGGCTCAGTACTTCAACGTTCTCCCAGCGTTTGCTCCCTATCCATTCATGTGGCTTTTTTGCGTTTACGGTACGGAAAGTATACAAATATCCGTCTTTTTCCTGCGCGGCGCCGATGATGCCAATGAGCGTATCGATAGAGCGTTCCAATGCAGGGTTCTTTTTTACCTGCATCGCGTATGATGCACCTTCAATTACTTTATATATATCGGTATCATCAAAAGGGAAGTCGCTCAGTTTATCGCCACTTTCCAGCTTTGCTGCGCGTAAAAAGTTATCTACACGCCCGTGCGCCCTGCATTGCGCCAGCACATACGGAATGGTTACCGAGGCATTTACTTCCATTTTCGGTTCCCAGAAATTATCATTTACATGCACATGGGTAAAAGGAACTGGCTGTATGGGGTAGTCTCTTTGCTGCGCAAAAAGTTGGTGACCGCAAGCAAGAGCGCCACATAGTAATAGCATCGACTTTGTTTGATTCCTCATCAGGTATAAATAGTATATAAGGTAAAATTAAGGTAAATCAATTCATTGGCAGCGGTTATTTTTACCAATACTGACCATATTTTAACAGAGAAAATAGGTTAGCAATTTCCTCCCTCTCCTTTGGAGGGCCGGGTTGAGGTAAATAAAAAGGCGCCCGACCTAAGTGGTCGAAGCGCCTTCCGTTTTTAGATATAGTTGAGGGGAATCATCTCCCCGGCACACCGTAAGATCATGCCCCCCGTATCAGACTGTTTTTAGTATCGGTAGAATACTAATGTAAATGTAACGGTTATTTGACAAATGTAGTGCATCGGTTTAAAACTCTTTAAATAGCAGTTGTAACTACCCTGATCATCAATAATAAAGGTTAAATAATTGATTATTAGGCAATAGCAAGTGTCAAATGGACACAAAGACTATTCGAGAGTGCAATATATTAACCTTAAATTCGTATTGTAATCTTTAGTTTGTTAATATTTGCTTAATGTTTTTTTGCTGATGAAGGTATTGCAGTTCACTATTCCCGTCGCCCACGATAAAAGCGTCATTGTACAGGAAGAAGATATGCCTCATTTCTACCCGCATTTGCACCGCCACAAAGAGGCACAGGTTACGTGGATACAACAGGGCGAGGGAACTTTGATAGCGGGTAATAACATGCACGCTTTTAAGGCAGGCGAGATATACTTTATCGGCGCCGATCAGCCCCATCTTTTTAAAAGCAACCCCGAATATTTTCAAACTGAAAGTAAACTCTCCATCAAAGCCATTACAGTATTTTTCGATCCCAACGGGGCACTGGCGCCAATGTTTGAGCTGCCCGAAATGAAGGCTTTTAAAGACTTCATCCTGCAACATAAACTGGGGTTTAAGTTGCCGCCGGAGTATGTTGCAAAGATATCCAGGGCGATGCTCGATATCAAAAGCTCAAAAGGGTCCGACCAATTGATCCAGTTTTTGCAGATGATGCGCATCCTTAGCTCCATGCCGGTAAAGCCCGGGCATTTGTCCGATTTTGGCCTGTCTCAAAGTATTAACGAAGCAGAGGGCATACGTATCAGCAATATTTATAACTATATCCTGCAGCATTACAGCCGTGCCATCACGCTGGACGATGTCGCCCGCGAAGCCTGCATGACACCACAGGCATTTTGCCGCTATTTCAAAAAACACACCCGTCATACCTTCGTATCTTTCCTCAACGAAATGCGCATCAACGAAGCCTGTAAAAAACTCACCGGCAACAAATACGAAAGCATCTCAGTAGTAGCCTATAAATGTGGTTTTACCAGCATAACCAACTTTAACCGTGTATTCAAAAGCGTTATGGGAAGTTCGCCGCGGGATTATTTGGACAAGTATGCCAATAAGGTGAGTATGCTTTAGTGATTTGAGACTTGTGATTAGAAGAAACTATTAGTATAATTCAAAAGAGCGTAGGCTCGACAGAAAAGCGGGCCGGGGTAAAGGCGTGAATGACGGTTTAGCTTTCGCTATGCGCGGAGCGCTACAAAAGCGTAAAGAACCGGCAGAGCGGGCGGAAGCTTTTTTCTGTCTTGATCTTTTGGTTACTTTTGGATCAAGCCAAAAGTAACAGCCCCCCGCGGCGACTGAGCGGGCCGACGCTTGTATTTCCCAATAAATTTATTGATTACCGGTCTCCTGTATAAGATATTTCGCTGCGCTCAATATAACAAAGTTTATTATGAAAAGTAATTACCCAACTGCCAAAAACTGCTTTTGATACTGTAGTGGACTCTTCCCCGTTGTCATTTTAAAATACTTATGAAAACTTGCAAAGTTCTGAAACCCGCTTTCGAAACATATTTGCTTAACGCTTATCTTATCTTCTATCAAATGCCGGCAGGCATGTCCCACCTTTATCTCATTGATAAACTGTGAATACGTCTTCCTTGTTCTCGATTTAAAGTATCTGCAAAACGAATGCGGACTGATATTGGCCACTGCCGCAATTTCTTCGGTAGTTATCGGCCTTTTAAAATTGGCGAGGGTAAAATCATATATAGCGTTAATCCGTTCACTTTCCGCCTCCTTAAAATCATTATTAAAACCGATAGATGCAAGGACACCAAAGTTACCTTCGGCTATAGCAGCGAGCGCCTCTATCAAAAGCATGATCCTGCGCGGGCCTTCAACCTGTAGCATTCCCGCTAATAATACCGCTACTAATTCTCCCCGCTCACCGTCAACCGATAAACCCCGTTTAGCCTTTTCCAGCATAGCACGAATGCCTTTGTTCTCGGGCAGGTTCAGAAAATGGGTGCCCCAAAAATCTTCACGGAAATGCGCCACTAATATGTCCGCCTGCAGGTCGCTTCCTTCCTCAAAATAAGCATCGTCAAACCGCCAGTAATGCGGCAGGTTCGAGCCCACAAGAACCACATCGCCGTCCTTGAAATTCTGGATATGGTCGCCGATAAATTGCGTGCCGCTTCCTTTTTTAAAATAGATGAGTTCGGCCTCGGCATGGTAATGCCATTTGTTATTAATATACGGTACCTTGTCCTGCCTCACGCTGAAAGAGTTTAACGGCTGATGCGGAACTTTTAATAGCTGGGGCCTCATAATTATGAACAAAGTACACTAAATGCGCGTCTTTGCCTTATTTTATGCCAAAATAGCTTAATATTTTGATAATAAAAGAAAAGTTTAAACCCGCTATATTTATTTCTTTGTATTAACCAATTATTCACAGATCAACCTTGTGAGGGGAAGTTAAAGCGCGGCGAAAAGGGCGAACTTTTATTTAAAACCTATTATGACCAAAAAAAACTATCTCTTTGCGATAGCGCTTATTACCTCTTTGTTTTTTCTATGGGGTATTGCTCTCAACCTCAATTCAATTTTGGTGCCCCACCTGAAAAAGGCCTGCGAACTCACTGATCTGCAATCAGCCTTTGTCGACTCAGCATTTTACCTGGCTTATTTCGTCATAGCCATTCCTGCCGGCTTGTTTATGCATAAATTCGGGTATAAAAAGGGCATAGTATTTGGATTGATATTATTTGCAACAGGAGCTTTTCTTTTTTACCCAGCCGCTGAAACCCGCACTTACGCATTTTTCCTTTTTGCACTATTTATTATGGCCAGTGGTTGTGGTACCCTGGAAACGGCTGCTAATCCTTACATAAACAACCTGGGCGAGCCGGAGGGCGCTACGCAGCGAATCAATTTTGCGCAATCGTTTAATGGGCTTGCGGCTACACTGGCCCCATTTCTTGGGGGATATTTATTCTTTCAGGTAAGGACATGACGAACGCGCATTTATCACCGCATGATTTGGGCGTCTATTTGCAGGGCGAGTCAAATGCGGTAAAAATACCCTATATCATTATCGGGCTGGTTGTTTTATCCGTCGCAATACTGATATGGAAAACCGAACTCCCCGATATAAAAGAACATACCGCTGCTGACGATAAAGGTGGAGGTTCGATATTCAAAGAAAGAAACCTGATGCTGGGCGTTGGTGGTATATTTTTCTATGTGGGTGCACAAGCGGGTGTTACAAGTTTCTTCATCAGGTTTTCAAAATTTGCAGGAGCAATTGGCGAGAAAGATGCTGCCGGTCTTCTCGGCCTGGCTATGCTTGGCTTTATGATCGGGCGCTTCTTTGGTACTTTCCTTATGCGATTTATTTCGCCGGTTAAAATACTAATCGCCTATAGCGTTGTCAATTGCTTGTTGTTGATGCTGGCCTTTACCCTGCGGGGCAACCTGGCCGTTTATGCTATTATGGGTGTACCGTTCTTTATGTCCATCATGTTCCCGACTATATTTTCGCTAAGCATCCGCGGTCTTGGCGAGAAAACCAAAAAGGGTTCTTCGTTATTGATCATGGGTATTGTAGGCGGTGCGGTAATACCGCTGCTGTTGGGCCGCGTTTCGGATGCTACCAATATTCGTGTAGCTTACCTGGTGCCAATCATCTGCTTTGCTTATATCCTTTATTTCGCTTTTACCAATATCCGGGTCAAAAATATTGAACAGGTTGCAGGCCATTAATCATCAAACTATGTTAAAAAAGCTCACACTTATTGTATTACTCGCGTCGGTTATCACCTCATCGGTAACTGCTCAAAAGAAAAGGATCGGCAACGAAACAGCCGAACAAAAAAAGAAACGCATGGAATGGTGGACCGACGCCCGTTTCGGTATGTTCATCCATTGGGGCCTTTACTCGCTGGCCGCGCGACACGAATGGGTGAAACATAACGAGCATATGACCAACGAACAATACCAGAAGTATTTTGATATGTACAACCCCGATCATTTCGATCCGCATAAATGGGCGAGGGCAGCTAAAGCAGCTGGCATGAAATACGCCGTACTTACGACCAAGCACCACGAGGGTTTCTGTTTGTTCGATTCAAAATATACCGATTACAAAGCCACTAATACCAAAGCCAAACGCGACCTGGTGAAAGAATATGTGCAGGCTTTCCGTGCAGAGGGCCTGAAGGTGGGCTTCTATTATTCCCTGCTCGACTGGCACCACCCTGATTATACCATGGATGACGCCCACCCGCTAACACAGGTAGATACCAGCCAGGCCAACTATGATAAACTGAACAAAGGTCGCGATATGAATAAATACCGCCTGTACCTTAAAAACCAGGTACGGGAGTTGATGACCAATTATGGCAAGATAGACATTTTATGGCTGGATTGGTCGTGGGACAAGGGGGCAAAACACGGCAAGCGCGATAAGGATTGGGACGCTGTAAACCTGCTGAAAATGGTGCGCCAGTTACAGCCCGGCATTATAGTTAACAACCGGTTAGGTCTTGAAGATTATAGCGACGGTGCAGATTTTGTGACCCCCGAGCAGGTGAGCACAAAAGAACTTGAAAAATACAAAGGCAAAACCTGGGAAACCTGCCAGACATTCTCAGGCTCATGGGGCTATTACCGCGATGAAAATACCTGGAAAACGCACCGCCAATTGCTCGATTTGCTTATAACATCAGTAAGCAACGGCGGCAACCTGATATTGAATGTCGGGCCAACCGCCCGCGGCGAGTTCGATTACCGCGCCACCAACGCGCTCGATAGTCTTGCTTACTGGATGCACGCCAACGACAAGGCCATCTACAATTGTACTTACGCGCCTGCAGATTTCAAAGTGCCGGACAATACCAAACTCACCTATAATCCGCAGACGAAAAGATTATACGTTCATTTATATGAATACCCGGCAAACGGCAAGCTGGAGTTGCCTGGATATAAAGGCAAAGTAAAATACGCGCAGTTTTTGAATGATTATTCTGAGTTAAAGTACGAATCTTCAGGTAGTAATGACCTGACATTGGAATTGCCGAAAAGCAAACCGCGGTATGATATCCCTGTTGTTGAATTAGTATTGCAATAAATATGAAAAGATATTGCCTGGCCCTCGACCTGCAGGACGATCCGTTATTGATAGCGGAATATGAAGCTTATCACGAGGATGTGTGGCCCGAGATAAAAGCGAGCATAACCGGTTCGGGTGTCACCGATATGGAGATATACCGCTTTTCCAACCGCATGTTCATGATCATGGAAACGGACGACACTTTTACTTTCGAGCGAAAAGCGGCTATGGACGCTGCAAACCCGAAAGTACGGGAATGGGAGAAACTGATGTGGAAATTCCAAAAGCCCCTGCCAAATACCAAACCGGGCGAAAAGTGGGTTTTGATGGACAGGGTTTTTAAATTAAACAATTGATCAAAATCGGTGTAATCACAACAACATCGGTGTAATCGATAAGTAATGCATAGTTATTTAAAAATACATAAAGATGATAACGTCCTCGTCGCCCTGCGCGACCTGGAGCAGGGCACTGTGATCGATTTTGAGGGACAAAGTTTCCCATTAATTGACCGTGTTGCTGCCAAACATAAATTTACCCTGACCGACCTTCACGCCGATGACAGCATTTACATGTACGGCGTACTGGTTGGTAAGGCGACAAAAGATATTCCCAAAGGCGGACTGGTTTCCACTGAAAATATCCATCACGCTTCAAGTGAGTTTCACTTAGGCAAGCGCAAACTGAATTGGCACAAACCCGATACTTCAAAATTTGACGGCCGCACCTTTATGGGTTATCACCGCGCCGATGGCTCAGTAGGCACGGCAAATTACTGGCTGGTTATACCCCTGGTATTTTGTGAGAACCGCAACATCCAGGTGATGAAGGAGGCTTTGGTGGATAAGCTCGGCTACAAAAAAGCTAAAACTTACGAAAGTGAGGTGGATCAGCTGATGAGCCTTTACCAGGCCGGAAAATCGCCCCAGGAAATATTACAGGCTGATATGCAGGCCTCTGCCGAAAAAGCTGCTAACAAGCGCCTGTTCAAAAATATCGATGGCATTAAATTTTTAACGCACGATCTCGGCTGCGGTGGTACCCAGCAGGATTCGCAGGCATTATGTGGGTTGTTAGCGGGCTATATTACCCACCCGAATGTGGCAGGCGCCACGGTGTTGAGTTTGGGTTGCCAGCATGCCCAGGGACATATTTTGCAAACAGAGATAGCTAAACGCGACCCGGCCTTCAGCAAACCGATGATTATCCTCGAGCAGCAAAAAATGGGTACCGAGCGTAATTTATTGCAGCATGCCTTGAAGCAAACATTTACCGGATTGATGGAAGCCAACCAAAACGAACGCCGGCCGGCACCACTGTCCAAACTATGTATTGGGCTGGAATGCGGAGGTTCGGACGGATTTTCAGGAATATCGGCAAACCCCGCTTTAGGTTATGTATCAGATATTTTGGTATCCATGGGTGGTTCGGTTATCTTGTCAGAGTTTCCTGAACTGTGCGGCGTAGAGCAGGAGTTAAGCGACCGCTGTGTTGACGAGGACACTGCCAAACGCTTTATGGACCTGATGATTACCTACAATAAAAGAGCGGAGGACGGGGGCTCTGGTTTTTATGCCAATCCTTCGTTCGGAAATATTAAGGACGGCCTGATAACCGACGCCATCAAATCGGCCGGTGCTGCAAAAAAGGGCGGCACATCGCCTGTAACCGCCGTACTGGATTACCCCGAAAAGGCCAGCAAACCAGGTCTCAATTTGCTATGTACCCCCGGCAGCGACGTGGAAAGCACCACTGCTGAAGTAGGTTCCGGGGCGAATGTCGTTTTATTCACCACTGGCCTCGGTACGCCAACCGGTAACCCTGTTGCCCCGGTAATCAAATTATCAACCAATTCGGTAATTTATAACCGTATGCCGGATATTATCGACATCAATTGCGGCACGATCATCGAAGGCACTGAGACCATCCCGCAAGCCGGCGAGCGTATTTTAGAATATGTGATACAGGTAGCCAATGGCGAAATACAACCCAAAGCAGTGCTGTTGGAACAGGATGATTTTATTCCATGGAAACGGGGCGTTTCATTATAATAAACCCAACCCTCTTTACCACTCGTGGTAGAGAGGGTCGACAAGCGTAGCGATGTCGGGGTGAGTCAAATAGACGATTAGATTATTAATAAGAATTGATGTTCAGCCTACAAAATAAAACAGCAGTAATCACCGGCGGCGGCAGCGGCATCGGCAAAGCCATGGCTATGCTTTTCGGCAAACAGGGGGCTAAGGTGCATATCATCGAACTGGATATCGACACTGCCACAGCTACAGTCGGCGAAATACAACAAAATGGCGGTGCCGCATTTCATCATTATTGCGATGTAAGCAAGCAGCACCAGGTGGTAGATACCTTTAATGGCATCGGGCAGATCGATATTTTGGTGAATAATGCCGGCATAGCCCATATCGGCAAAGCCGATACCACCAGCGAAGCTGATTTTGACCGGGTGATGAACGTAAATGTGAAAGGGGCGTACAATTGTCTTTTTGCGGTAATTCCGCTGATGAAAGCAAAAGGCGGCGGTGTCATCCTGAATACGGCATCCATTGCTGCAACGGTGGGCATTACCGACAGGTTTGCCTATTCGGCCAGTAAAGGGGCCATTTATACCATGACGCTTTCTGTAGCTCGGGATTACCTGCACGACAATATCCGATGTAACAGCATTTCCCCGGCCCGGGTGCATACGCCTTTTGTGGATGGTTTTATAGCCAAAAATTATCCGGGGCAGGAGCAGGAGATTTTTGACAAGCTATCAAAAAGTCAGCCTATAGGTCGCATGGGCACCCCGGACGAGATAGCCACGCTTGCGCTTTACCTGTGTTCGGACGAGGCGGCTTTTGTCACCGGTTGCGATTACGTGATCGATGGAGGGTTTACAAAACTTAATAATTGACCTATGAAAAGAAAACTTTTACTGATCGGCTTAGGCCTGGTGGCAACCATCACAGCCAAAGCGCAGAACGAGGCTTTGGGGATGTTAAAGTCCTATACGCCGACGCAGGAAAACCTCGAGTCGCGCAAGGAGTTCCAGGATATGAAGTTCGGTATGTTTATCCATTGGGGAATTTATAGCGAACTTGGTGCCGGCGAGTGGGTAATGCACGAGCGCAAAATACCTTATGATAACTACAAACGGCTCGCCAGCTTTTTCCGTCCTGAAGATTTTAACGCGAAAGAATGGGTTGCCATAGCCAAAGCAGCAGGGATGAAGTATATCACCATCACCTCGCGCCACCACGATGGTTTTAGTATGTTCAAAACGAAGGCCAGTCCGTATAATATTGTCGATGCCACGCCATATCACAAGGATCCATTAATGGAACTGGCTGAAGAATGCAAAAAAGAAGGCATCGAACTGCATTTCTATTATTCCCTGCTGGATTGGGGGCGACCAGATTATGCCTTTGGCAGCCCTATCGTAAATGGCAAGCCCGTGGATGGTGATTGGGACAGTTATATCAATTTTATGAAAACCCAGTTAACCGAACTGATAACCAATTATCCGGGCGTAAAAGGGATCTGGTTTGATGGTGAATGGGAACGCCGTTCGGTGAACTGGCATTTTGATGAGATATACCCGCTTATACATAAGCTTAATTCAGCTATCCTGATCGGCAATAATCATCACCTGGCACCGCTGACAGGCGAGGATTTCCAGATGTTTGAAAAGGACCTCCCCGGTGGCAACACAACCGGTTTCAGCGGCGAATCAAAGATAGGCGCTCTGCCACTCGAAACGTGCGAAACCATTAACAACAGTTGGGGTTTTAATATTACCGACAGGAGCTACAAATCGGTTAAGCAGATCATCCACTACCTGGTAACCGATGCCGGCCTCAACTGTAACTTCCTGCTGAACGTTGGCCCCATGCCAAACGGTAAGATACAACAGGAGTTTGTAGACACGCTAACCAAAGTAGGCGACTGGATGAAAAAGAACGGCGAAAGCATTTATGGCACCCGCGGTAATTTGATAGCCCCGCAGCAATGGGGTGTGATAACGTCAAAGGGGAAAACGATTTATGCGCATATACTTTCCAATCCTGCTGACGGTTATATCCTGATACCATCGCTGAAAGAAAAAATTGCGAAAGTTAGTGCCCTGGGTAACGGAAATCCGCTTAAATTTAAACAGCAGCCCGAAGGCGTTTTCGTTTACACTAATGGTTTGGAAACGGACCCTTATGATACGGTAATTAAAATAACAATAAACTAAAACCCAATAATCCCATGTCATTTCGACGAGGAACGAGGAGAAATCTTATACAACGGGCATGGTCCGCTATGCAGATCGTTTAAGATTTCTCTCTTCGTTCGAAATGACATTATATTTATAACCTATGAAATTAATACGTTACGGCGAAGCCGGCAAAGAAAAGACAGGCATTATACACAACGATAAACGTTATGACACTTCTGCCTTTGGCGAGGATTATGACGAGCGCTTTTTTGAAAATGACGGCCTCAACCGCCTGGCCGAATTTGTACGGACCAGCAACCTGATGCAGGTAGGTGATGATGTACGCCTTGGCTGCCCCCTGGGCCGCCCCTCAAAAATTGTGTGCATCGGCCTGAATTATATCGATCATGCCCGCGAAACCAACGCAACGCCGCCGCCTGAGCCGGTGATATTTATGAAATCGACTACCGCCATTGTCGGTCCGAATGATAACATTGTGATCCCGAAAGACTCGGTGAAAACCGATTGGGAAGTGGAGCTGGCTGTTGTTATCGGTAAAAAGGCAAGCTACGTTGACGAAGCGGAAGCCATGGACTACGTGGCAGGATATGTGCTCCATAATGACGTGTCCGAACGTGAATTTCAACTGGAGCGCAGCGGTACCTGGGACAAAGGCAAGGGTTGCGATACTTTTGCACCGATAGGCCCTTTTATGGCCACAACTGATGAGATCAGCGACCCGCACAACCTTCGCCTTTGGCTGAAGCTGAACGGCAAAGTGATGCAGGACGGTAACACCTCGAATTTTATATTCAATATCCCATTCCTTATCGCTTACACCAGCAAATTTATGACACTGTTGCCCGGCGATATCATATCGACAGGTACGCCCGCAGGCGTGGGTTTGGGAATGAAACCGAATTTATATCTGAAACCCGGCGACGTGGTGGAATTAGGTGTTGACGGCTTAGGTTCATCCACCCAAAAATTGGTTGCTTATGCAAAGAATTGATGCCCATCAGCATTTCTGGCAATTCGACCCGGTAAGGGATAATTGGATAACTTCCGAAATGTCGGTCATCCGCCGCGATTTTTTACCGGATGATCTGAAACCGATACTCGACCGGAATCAGATCGAAGGCACGGTACTGGTACAAACCTGCCAGGCCGAAACGGACAATCGGTTTATGCTGCAATTGGCGCAGGAAAACGATTGGATAAAAGGCGTAGTGGGATGGATCGATCTGCAGGCGTTGAACGTTGAAGAAAGGTTGCAGTTTTATAAGGACAATCACCCTAAAATGAAAGGTTTCCGGCATGTTTTGCAAGCCGAACCGGATGAGCAGTTTATGCTGCGGGACGCATTCAAACGTGGTATAGGGTTGTTGAATGAATATGGTTTTACGTACGATATTCTTATCTACCCAAACCACATCAAATACGCTTCACAACTGGTCGCAGAATTTCCCGGTCAAAAATTCGTGGTCGATCACTTAGCCAAACCCTATATTAAGGCCCAAATGGTGGATGCCTGGAAAAGAGATATGGAAGGACTGGCCCGATATCCAAATGTGTATTGTAAAGTATCAGGGATGTTAACCGAAGCCGATTGGTACGGCTGGAAGACATCGGATTTTACACCTTATTTTGATGCGGTCTTTAATGCTTTCGGCACTCAGCGGCTGCTGTACGGTTCAGACTGGCCGGTATGCATGCTTGCTGGAGGATATAACCGGGCGATGGAAATATTGCAAATTTATCTTTCCCGTTTCTCGCAGCATGAACAGGATCTGTTTTTCGGTGGAAACGCGGTTAGTTTTTATAATTTGTAAATTGCCAAATCTCATTACGCAGAGATCTCGACCGGGATGTGGCGAATTGACTCACCCGGTCGTTGCTTCGCTCGACCACCCTCCCTTTGGCAAGCCAAAAAGAGGGGATAATAGAAAAACAACCCTCTTTACCGCTCGCGGTAGAGAGGGCCGACAAGCGTAGCGATGTCGGGGTGAGTCAACGGATAAGCATCCGCCACGCACCCGGCCCTATCGGCGCAAACGTCGGTAGAAAAGCAAAAAATAACCCTCTTTACTGCTCGCGGTAGAGAGGGTGACCGAGCGAAGCGTCGGTCGGGTGAGTCAACGGATAAATGCCACGCAACCGGCCCCGTCGGGGCCAAATGCCGGTAGAAAAAAAATATAAAGGGAACCACCCGTGCCGTAGGTACGGAACCTGATAAACAAGATACAATGGATCTGCAACTTAAAAACAAGGTTATCGTCGTTAGCGGCGGCGCCAAGGGCATCGGCGAAGGCATCGTAAAAGTACTGGCGTCCGAAGGGGCCATCCCGGTAATTATTGGCCGTAACGAAGATGATAATTTAAAAGTCGTTCGCGAGGTTGAAGCCGATGGCGGCAACGCGTTCCAGTTTATTGCCGAACTGACCGTTCCGGACGAGTGCAAACAAGCGATAGATGCGGTTATAGAAAAATATGGAAGGATAGATGGCCTGGTCAACAATGCAGGCGTAAACGATGGCGTAGGGCTGGAAAGCGGGAACTATGAAAAGTTTATGGCCTCGATGCATAAAAACCTTGTACACTATTACCTGCTGGCGCACCACGCCCTGCCCGCGTTAAAGAAAAGCAAAGGCGCTATCGTCAACATCGGCTCAAAAACTGCTGAAACGGGGCAGGGGAATACATCGGCTTATGCTGCTGCCAACGGCGGGCGCAATGCCTTGACCCGCGAATGGGCGGTAGAGCTTTTACCTTATGGCATCCGCGTGAATGCCATCATCGTAGCAGAATGCTGGACACCATTGTATGAGAACTGGATAAAAACATTACCCAACCCAGGTGAGAAATTGGAATCGATCATATCCAAAATACCGTTGGACCAGCGCATGACCACTGCCGAAGAGATAGCTAATATGGCTGCTTTCTTGCTATCGGAAAAATCCAGCCATACCACCGGGCAATTGATCCATGTTGACGGCGGTTATGTACATTTGGACCGGGCGATAAGTTAAGGAAAAAATAGATTTGTCATTCCGAACGAAGAGAGGAATCTTATACATTTTGCATAGCTTTAAGCCAGTCCAATAGAATTTCTCCTCGTTCCTCGTCAAAATGACAATTGATAACTACAATGAAAGACAAAAAACTCCGCAGTGCCGAATGGTTTGGCCGTACAGGCAAGGACGGTTTCATCTACCGCTCGTGGATGAAGAACCAGGGCATACCCGCGCACGAATTTAAAGGCAAGCCGGTCATTGGTATATGTAATACCTGGTCGGAGCTGACACCCTGCAACGCTCACTTTCGCGAACTGGCCGAATCTGTTAAACACGGTATCTACGAAGCCGGCGGTTTCCCGGTAGAGTTCCCGGTGATGTCGCTGGGCGAAACGCTGATCAAACCCACCGCTATGCTGTACCGCAACCTCGTCAGCATGGATGCGGAAGAATCCATTCGCGCTAACCCGCTGGACGGTGTAGTACTGCTTTGCGGCTGCGATAAAACCACACCGGCCCTCATTATGGGTGCCTGTAGTGTGGATATTCCAACCATCGTTGTTTCAGGGGGGGCGATGCTTACCGGCAAATACCAGGGGCGTGATATTGCCACATCCGATGTGTGGCGTTTTTCAGAAGCAGAACGCGCCGGTCGGATGAGCGAAGATGAGATGAACATCGCCGAAGCCTGCATGTCGCGCAGCCGGGGACATTGCGCGGTTATGGGCACAGCTTCTACCATGGCGGTGATGGCCGAGGCTTTGGGCTTGACCCTGCCCGATAACGCCGCTATCCCCGCAGCCGACTCGCGCCGGAAAGTTTTGGCGCACCTATCCGGTATGCGCATCGTCGATATGGTAAAGGAGGACCTTAAACTGTCCGATGTATTGACACGTCAAGCATTTGATAACGCTATTGTTACCAATGCTGCCATCGGCGGCTCCACCAATTTTATCATTCACCTGCTGGCTATTGCGGGCAGGATAGGGGTAGAGCTTTCTATTGATGATTTCAATACCAGCGCTCTTGGTATCCCCTTGCTGGCGAATCTGCAGCCCTCGGGCAAATATTTTATGGAGGACCTGTACTACGCCGGCGGTATCCCCGCGGTGATGAAGGAACTGGATAAATTCCTCTACCGCGATACAATAACCGTCAACGGCAAACCGATGGCGGATAACTATAAAACTGCCGAATGCTATAACCGTGATGTGATCGCTTCGGTTGAAACTCCATTTAATAAACTTGCTGGCATCAGTGTGCTCAAAGGCAATATTTGCGAGCACGGCGCGGTAATTAAACCATCAGCAGCTACACCCGGCTTAATGAAGCATGCCGGCAGGGCTGTGGTTTTTGAAAACATCGACGACTATAAATCGCGATTGGATGACCCCGACCTGGATATTGACGAAACCTGCGTAATGGTGCTGAAAAACGTCGGCCCTAAAGGTTATCCCGGCATGCCCGAAGTAGGTAACATGAATATCCCTAAAAAGCTTTTGGAAAAAGGTGTGCATGATATGGTCCGTTTGTCCGACGGCCGCATGAGCGGCACAGGTTTTGGAACGGTGGTATTGCACGTATCGCCTGAAGCTTCTGCCGGTGGAACAATTGCGGTATTAAAAGATGGCGATATGATCTCGCTGGACGTATTTAAAGGAACATTGAATGTCGATCTTTCTGATACCGAGATAGCCGAACGTAAAAAACAACTAACAGCGCCGACCGATTGGGCGACACGCGGATATGTTTATCTTTACCAGCAGCACGTGGAACAGGCACACCTCGGCGCGGACCTCGACTTTTTGAAAGGCGGCAGCGGGAGCGAGATACATAAAGATTCGCATTGATATATAAAAGGGTGTCATTTCGAACGATAGTGAGAAATCTTATACATCATTCATAGGCGTTATTGCCTGTATAAGATTTATCCTCGTTCCTCGTCGAAATGACAGCATATTTGTGTTATGGAAAACCAATTCACCAATCAAACAGCCATTATTACAGGCGCAGGGCAGGGTATCGGCTTTGAAATAGCCCGGCAGATAGCTATGCAGGGGGGCGCGGTGTTACTGAATGACATCGATGCGGTTATGGCAAACCGGGCTGCAGGCGTTATCAGCGCGATGGGAGGCAAGTGCCATGCATTTCCCGGCGATGCTTCCGATGTCGATTTTATCCAGCAAATGGTAGATGAAGCGGTACGTAAATTTGGTTTTGTTACTATCGTTATAGCCAATGCCGGTATCACTGCCTATGGCGAGTTTCTGGATTTTCAACCCGAAAACCTCAAAAGCGTTATTGATCTCAACCTGTTTGGCAGCTTTTTCCTGGCGCAAAAGGCAGCCATCCAAATGAAGAAGCAAGGCGGTGCGGGCAGCATCTTACTGATGTCGTCCGTCACTGGTCACCAGGCGCATAAAAATCTTGCCGCCTATGGCATGACCAAGGCCGCGCTCGAAATGCTGGCCAAAAGCCTGGTACTCGAACTGTCACGTTTAAATATCACCATAAACGCCGTGGCTCCCGGCGCCACCGCCACCGAGCGTACGCTGGAAGATGCTGATTACGAGTCCGTCTGGTCGCGCATTACACCTATGGGCCGCCCCGGAACTGTTGAGGATGTGGCTAACGCAGTACTTTTCCTTGTTTCGCCCCGGTCCCGCCACATTACCGGCCAAACCATCATTGTTGATGGCGGCTGGTCCGCTACCAGTCCATCACCCTATTAAGACACGATTTTTGGATTGAAAAGATAGACAGGATATCCAGCTCAATCCAACTTATCTAATCAATCAAATCCTAAAATCGTGTCCAGGCAACCATTACCCGCTACCTCTCCGTATTTTCTTTAACTGTTTGCGGCGTTTACTCTAATTATCACTAACTGGTGCGATTTTTATCAGGTGTATTAAACATACTTGATCAAAAAGAACGGGCACGATTATTTTTGCTCGCCTTTTTGGATGTCATCGTCAGCGCGCTTGATATTGCTTTCCTTGGCCTAAGCGTATTAGTTATCAACTTTTATATTAAAAATACCGGCCTGTCCGGTCTTACATTCCTCCCCAAACAGTTAGCCGATCAAAACTCGGTTTTGTTAATAAGCGTCTTTTTTATACTGTTCGGTATAAAAAATATATTTGCGTATTGGATATCAACTTTTCAATTCAGGTTTATTTATGGTGTGGCCTCAAGGCTATCCAAAAGAAACATCCGCAGGTACCTTCGCGGAGATTATTTAAATTATATCAATGTCGATTCATCGGTTAATATCTACAAAATAAGTCATCAGCCTATCGAGTTCAGTACGTACATTCTTACTAACCTACAGCAGGTGGTATCGCAAAGCGTGCTCATTCTTTTTAGTGTGGTGGCAATTCTTTTCTATAACGCCACGCTTTTTTTTCTTCTTTTACTGCTTCTTATGCCGGCGGTAACTATTATCGGCATGGTACTGAAACAACGCCTGAAACGCTTGCGGCAAAATATAAAAAGAAGAAGCGCCGATACCCTTAAAAATCTGAAAGAAGCTCTGGCAGGATATATAGAAAACAATATTTATAACAAGGATGATTTTTTCGCCGACCGCTATTACACACGGCAGGCGCAATTGAATAATGACATGCGCCTGCAACAAACATTGCAGGGCCTCCCTTCGCGGCTGATCGAGATATTTGCCATTTTTGGACTGTTTATATTGATCGTTATCAATAAATGGTCAGGGCGCAGTGCTGCTATCGACTTGCTAACAGTGGGCATATTTATCGCGGCCGCTTACAAGATCATACCTGGTGTGGTAAAAATATTGAATAGCATAGGGCAAATGAAAACTTATGGGTTTATATTAAATGACCTTGCCATACCTGGCGACAACGGAAAAGACAGGATCAACCTTCAAACAGAAAATATTCGGTCCGTCAATTTTGAAAAACTCCATTTTAAATATAACAACCGGCCTGTATTGACCGGTGTTAGTGCTCAATTATCGCCGGGGGACCTTGCCGGCATTTCCGCCGGTTCGGGACGGGGTAAAACAACCCTGATCAGCATCATACTTGGTTTTCTTGAACAGGGAGAGGGAACGATCAGCATTAACAACAAGATCGTAACAACAGAAGAACGGAAAGCGTACCGCAACCGGGTAGCATACATTAAACAACAACCCTTTTTAATTCATGATACACTCGCAAAAAACATTGCACTTGCCGACGAGTATGATAAATTGAAGCTGAACGAAGTGATAGCATTTTGCGGGTTAGACAATATGCTAAAACCGTACGACGATGGTGTAAACCTGCTGATTACCGAGAACGGTAAAAACCTGAGCGGAGGGCAAAGACAACGCATCATGCTGGCGCGAGCTTTATATCATGGATTTGACCTGTTGATTTTGGATGAACCATTCGGTGAAATGGACCAGCAATCGGAGAATTTGATTTTAGAAAAATTGCAAAGTGTTGCTAATCAGGGGAAAATAATTTTATTTATTACACACAATCAGGCAAGTTTATTGTTTTGTAACAAATTGATTACTATTGATGATTAAGCAGAATACCCTGGTGATCCTCAGCCCGGGTTTCCCCGAAAATGAGGCAGATAGCACTTGTATTCCCGCGCAACAGGTTTTTGTCCGAAACCTGAAAAAGAACTTTCCCGCTTTAAACATTGTGGTGCTTGCTTTCCAGTACCCGTTTACTTCATCGCGTTACCAGTGGCAGGGGGTAACCGTGTTCTCTTTTGGCGGGAAAAACCGGGGAGGAGTATTTCGCATGCTTGTTTGGATACGTGCCTGGTTAAAATTGAGAAAGCTAAAACGGCAGCATAATCTTGTCGGCTTACTCAGCTTCTGGATGGGAGAATGTACCCTGGTTGCGTTCCGGTTTGCAAGGTGGTACAAAGTGAAACATTTCAGCTGGGTACTTGGGCAGGACGCCAAATTATGGAACAAATATTTCGATCGTATACAACCCAGGGCCGCATCACTCATAGCATTATCAGATTTCATTGCGGCCGAATTTAACCGCAATTACCAAATAAGGCCCACTCATGTTATCCCGGTCGGTATCGACCCTGCTATGTTTAATTTACCTGCTGCCGAACGGGATATCGATATTTTGGGTGCGGGCTCGCTTATTCCTTTAAAGCAATACTTTCTGCTGGTAAATATCGTAGGCGTTTTGCGCGAAACGCGCCCTGATATCAAGGCCATCATTTGCGGTGACGGCCCCGAAATGGAATCATTAAGAACGATGGTGAGGAACCTTGACCTGGAAAATAATATAACACTGATGGGCGAACTGGAACACAAGGACGTGCTGGACATGATGGGTCGCGCAAAAATATTTGTGCACACATCTGCCTATGAGGGCTTCGGCGTAGTTTGCCTTGAAGCGTTATATGCCGGCGCACAGGTGGTGAGTTTTGTAAAACCGATGGATGCAGAGATCAGGAACTGGCATTTTGCACACATGCAGGATGACATGCTAAAAATTGTAAAGGGTTTGCTGGATGATCCCGGTACCGACCACACGCCGGTGATACCTTATCTTGTAGACGACAGCAATAAAGCTATCATGAAGCTGTTTGATTATAACGAAGATGCTATTTGATGAATTTTAGCAGCAATGGCCCCGAAAGACAAATTGGTTCTGAAATGATCCAGGGAAAGCTTTTGCTTTTCATTTATATCTGTTTCCATTGTTTTTTTCAACGCGGATAATAGCGCTTCTTCGTTCCCGGGTTCGTACAACAAGCCACAATTGCCATGGTTGGTGATCATCCTGAAAGAAGCAATATCCGTAACTAAAGGCATACAACCGCATGACATAGCCTCGCACACCGCTGTTCCGCTGCCTTCATAGTGCGATCCGGACAGGATAACATCAGCACTGTTAAACCAGTATCGCAGTTCGCTGTGAGGCAGCCGGCCCACTAAGGTAACGCTTCCCTTTTGCGGCGATGTATTCAACAACTCTTTTAACTGGCCCAATTGCTCTTCGGTATGATAAAGCATGTATAAGCGAGCCGAAGGGTTAACTTTTGCAAAACGTAAAAATGCTTTTACTACCGTAATGGGGTCTTTATTAGCGTTCAGCCTGCCAACCCACAGGAAAACGGGTCCGCCGTATACACCGGTATGTTGTCTTGCCAGTTCCTTATCCATTGGCGAAAATACAGACGATACCTCCATCACCTCGTGTATCTTTCGCGCCGATGAAATATTACCCTTAACCACCCACTCGGCGCCCAATTCTTCCGATGCAAATAAGTAGGCGTTGATGCATCGGTCGGCCAGCCGCTGCACATATCTTTTAAGGCCCTTCATTGGCCTTTCAGCATGATTTTGGACGATGATCTTTATTTTTTTTCCTGCCATCAATCGCAGTTGTATCACCTGTAGCGGAAATTGAAAGCTTTGTATAACAATTACTTCTGGCTTTTGAGCAAGGATAAACCTGTTAAGTCTGATAGGGAACAGCAAACCGAGCCGGGAGTACTGTTTAAATGCGTATTTAACCCCTGCCTTTTTATATTCACCTTCGTACGCTATTTGTTCAATGCTTGTCACATCGTTTTTTTCAGCCAGGGCTTCCAGCATGCCGGTATAGATTCCTATACGTTCTATCCATGATGCCGGGTCTGTAAATTCCCCGGTAGAAATGTAGCTGGCAAAGACAAATTTCATGTGCGAATATTGCTCGTTTGGTTAGAAAATATCTATGTCAGCGTAGGTGAACTTTATTTTTTCGAGCGGTATGTGCGAGCCCATATCTTTAAATAAAACATAGTACGAGGGTATAGCTTCATAACGTCCGGCAAATAATGACGCCAGTTGCGTCTGGTGGCTCGTATGAAACACGATGCGTTGCACGCCGAGCCGGAAAGCGAGCCTGTGCAGTTCATCCATCATGCTGTCGAATTCAGCGGGATCGCAGCTGATATCGCCGATAATGAGCCCGTTGCGTATTTTTATCCATAGCAAGGCATTCCCAATTTTAATTACGTGTGTTGGATGATAGGCTTTGTATTTTAAAAAATGGGCATTGCGGTTTACCCCTGCAAACCCATTTTTGATGACCGAATTTTCGACCCCGTTCGCCTCTGCCAGGTAAGGTTTCAATACGCGCATCTCATGGTCTTTGTAAAGTCGGCGGGTGAAAGGTATTTTTTTTACCAGTTTTTCTACCGGAATCAGGCTCACCGGGATAACATAGCAATCCATCATTTCGGTCATTTGCAGCTTAAGTTTGACCAGGAATGCATGGAGTGAGTTTTGATTTGGGAAACCGAATACAAGTACTATACCTTCCTCGCGGCATAGGTCGAAGGTTAAATTAGCCAGTTGCACAAACAGGTTTTTGAAGCTGTACCTGGGGTGCGTCATTGTATCGGCTGATTGGGCGGCCAGATGCAGCTCGTTATTGTAACGTATAAAACAAGGGACCACGCCGTAAAAAGAGATAGGAGCATGTTGCATATCATAAGCGATATACCCTACATGCTGAACACCTGTGTAGGCAGTATCATATTTTTTTTCATAATACCCGGGGGCATGGTTTTTCCGGTAGATGGCCCTGTGTAACAGGTCAAGGTCGGGCAAATTGCTTTTGTTAAGCCTCTCAATAGTATAATCCCGTGCCTTGTTGTTATCGCTCATGTCATGCGGCAGTTAGGGTAGTGCGTGGCCGGCAAATGAACAACTGCAAGAGGATTGCCGTCAGAAACGTTTCTATTGCGATACTCTTGTGATATTTAGCAATAATATACCCTGGCGCTGCCAACACTAAGTAACCGTTTTTCTTAACCTCACCGACCGTTTCGCGAGTATAAACGGTACAAGGAAATGTGAGGCTATGTACCGTTGTATTAACTACCTTTTCCGGGAATTGTTTTTCCCGGCAACCAGTGTAAGTGGGCTTGTTCTCTCTGAAGGGGGCCAGCGGATACAAGTGCTTCATCATCTCAGCGTTAACATCAAAACCACCTGGTGTGGTATTTCCTGTAATAAAGATAATACATACTTATCACTATTCTCATACTTATTGTCCCGGTTGTCATCTGTCGTTTTTGAGCACATTTTGGTAGCAAACGGCATTTTGTCATATGACCGGGAAATTAACCCCGCGATAAAATTCACTTATCCTGTGCATGAGTTGTGGTAAATTGCCCGAAACATATTTGCAAGCAGCTTTAATATACACGCGGCCGTAATTGTCGAGGTCAATACTTTTCAGCTGGGGATAGATGTCCTCGTCAAACAGTACAATATGTCCTTTGTGTACAACCATCAATATATCTTCCGGGTTAAGCCCGAAGAATGCATCACTTGCCGGTGCGCTTTTTTTTTCTTTTGCGACAACGATATCCGCATCCTTTCCTTCCGCTATTTCCCCGGTTTTTAGCTTCCATGTATTTGCAGGGTTTATAGTGAGTGTTTCAAACAATTCAATGTCTGTTAATTGTTTGGTGGCCCTTGCCCTGCGGATATGCTCCCACAAGTTCCAGTCACCCGTTAAAGTAGAATCAGTTCCGAACACAATAGGTACATTCTCCTTCAATCGGCCCACTGGCGCTGTTTTACCAAGTAAAAAATAATTGGACTCCGGGCACCAAACCAGCGCCTTTAACCATTGCGCCTGGTCCTCGTTCATCGCAACGCCGTGGATGCCAATAATGTCCCTTTTTAGCATATTGCGGCTGATCAGCTTATCGATCTCCCTGGCCGATGCCTCATCGATACCTTCACCGGTATGAATCGCTACCGGCACATTCTTTTTGAGCGGGTTGTTTAATTGAAGCCACCACTTTTTTTCGAACCGGACGGAATGTATACACTGGCAATTCTCAAAGACGGTGATAGGACCTTCATTTTTTTTTACCTTTTTACCATGATTCACTACAGTGGTAATACCGTTCAGCAGGTTTTTATACACGCCCCATTGTTCGCGCAATACCGTTGGCACCCTCATGATACGGCCGATCTTATCCGGGTAATTTTTATGAATGTACCGGCCCCATTCCGTATAGTTTTTGTAAGTCCGGTCGCCAAGTGCAGGGAACAGGTTAAAGTCCAGGTGATCGTGCGAATTGATCAATCCCGGAAAAACGATCGCGTTTTTAAATTCCAGGTTAAACTCCCCCGGTACGTGATCCGGCGGGGAGGCCCAGACATTTGCGATGCAGCCCCCGGCAACCCTGATATTTACCGGGGCGCCAGTAATTGCCATTTTTAAATTATTCAGGATCATTACCCCGTTTCAAGTAAACGCCATAGATCACCGGGAACCCTTTAAATTGCTCGTAAACGGGCAGCGCATTTTGTTCGGCGTAATAGCTCCGCGTCGTTTCATCAATTTTGAATTCTTCTTCCTTCACTATTCTAAAACCATTGCTCTGCAAAACATGCTTTATGGTTTCTACCGGGTATACATAGTTGCGTACAGCAAGGCTCTTATTTTGATATTTAAATGTCCTTTTGCCGCCAAAAGCAAGCATTTTTGGATGAAAATCTGTGATTATAATCTCCGCATCGGCCTTTAGTATATTACACCAGTTTTCCAGGGCCCGTTCCAGGTTCTCGATATGCGCTACTGTAAGGGTGGACAGAATAACATCGAACGGCGCATTGCGCGTGCCCTCGAACAGGTCGTCCCTGATCTTGTATGCATAAGCTGTCGGGTATTTTTCCCTCAGCCTGGCCAACATGCCTTCAGATACATCGAACCCGGTGAGCAGGGCCGGGTTTTTGGCTAATATTTTGTTCCAGTGCCTTCCGGTACCGCAACCAATGTCCGCGACATTCTTATTTTCAAGGTCAATTGACGTTAAAAGTTTACTGAAAAGTATCTCATCGAGATCAAGCATCAGGTTGCCCGGCTGCCTGTCGTAATTTGCCGACCACAGATCGTAAGCATCTGCCGAACCCTTCTCCGGGATACTACGCTTTAAAATGCGCCGGCTGATATAGTTTTTAATTGCGGGGATCAAGTTTTATTAGCTTATTATTTGGGTTACGGGTGCTTTTTATTAAGGGTTGCCATACGCAATTTTTATTTGGGCCCACAGGCAACCCGGCAATTTTGGAAAGCGTAACTGTTTATGACGTGGAGCATAATTAATCGCTTGGTTGTTCCTGTTTTATTAGCTGTTTAATAACGATGGGTTTCGGCCCATCGTTATTTAGAAGGTTGAGCCTATATGAATAAGATCCTGTTATTTAATCCCAAAAGTGCGGTTGCAAAACATCGTATACCAAATTCCATATTAAGTATCGCGGC
Source organism: Mucilaginibacter ginsenosidivorans (assembly GCF_007971025.1). NCBI lineage: Bacteria > Pseudomonadati > Bacteroidota > Sphingobacteriia > Sphingobacteriales > Sphingobacteriaceae > Mucilaginibacter > Mucilaginibacter ginsenosidivorans. The sequence continues at coordinate 2,645,336 of NZ_CP042436.1, forward strand.
GTCTGTCGAGGGGAAATATCAATGGGCCATTGTGGATGGTAATTGCGAGGCAGATCCCTTAGCCAAATTGGAAAGCTACCTTGAAACAGGCGAATACAAATATATCGGCTTTACGATTATGCCCGGCCCGCAGTTAAAACAGGGCATCCCCTTTGCGAAAGCGATAAAAGAGAGATTCCCGGGGACGGTTATGATATGGGGTGGATATTTTCCATCCACTCAGCCCAAAGCTGTGCTCGAATCAGGGTATGTCGATTTCGTGATCAACGGCCCGGGCGATCATGCTTTTCCGTCATTGATCGATGCATTGGAAAAAGGCACGCCTTATGAGTTTATCAAAAATGTGACCTATTATGCCAATGGGGATATTATCAAAAATCCTAAAGAAGACCTGTTTGAACAGGACCCCCTGCCGCCATTGCCTTATGATAAACTGAACGATTTTTACGGGATAGATAAATGGTACCTCGGCCGTACTTACCTGGGCGAACGCACCATGGCGTACCATTCGAGTATTGGCTGCCCCTTTACCTGTTCATTTTGCGCGGTGGTGCCTATTTATGAGGCGCGCTGGAAAGCTAAATCGGCTAAGAATGTCTATAATGATGTCAAATACATTCACGATAAATGGGGCGCCGACGCGATCGAATTCCATGATAATAACTTCTTTGTGTCTGAAAAGCGCACGGTTGAATTTTCCAAACTGATAAAGCCCGAAAAGATGTCGTGGTGGGGAATGGCCCGTATCGACACGATGGATAAATTCAGCGATGCCTCGCTGGCCGCTGTACGCGAAGGCGGCTGCAAGATCATCTTCTTCGGTGCCGAAAGCGGTAACAATCTTATCCTGGAGCAACTGGACAAAGGAGGCACCCAAACCGGCGACCAGATCATCCGCTTTGCCGAACGTTTAAAAAAATTTGATATTATACCTGAATATTCCTTTGTGCTGGGCACGCCCGCGCCAACCGCAAAGCAGGTAGAGGCCCAGATAGATTTCGAGATAGATTTTATAAAAAGGGTTAAGGCGGTTAACCCGCGCACCGAAATTGTATTGTATACGTATAGCCCTGTACCTACCGAAGGCTCGGCGCTTTTCAAGCAGGTGCAGGAGCAGGGATTCAAATATCCCCGGGTACTGGAGGACTGGATAAGCCCGGCCTGGGAAAATTTTGACATGCGCAAAAATCCGCTTACGCCATGGCTCACCCCGGAAATGATAGATAAGATCAGGAACTTTGAAACAGTTCTTAACGGCGTATATCCGACCGTAACCGATATACGCCTTAACGATCTGAAGCGCCGCGCCATTAAACTGGTGGCCGGTGTGCGCTATAAGGTTAATATGTATAAATATCCGTACGAAATAAAACTGTTGCAGCGGGTATGGAAATACCGGCAGCCGGAAATTTCGGGGTTTTAAGTGGCATAGTTTCAAAACGACCGACCTATGATAGCCAAAGCGCCAATAGCTAATAAAACCGATTTCGAAGAACTTTACCTTGCTGTAAGGAAGGCCGAGAAAAGAATATATACCGACGATCAGCTTAGGGCACTGCCCGATATCGGCCCATTGCACGTACACGCAGGGGAATGGAGCCTTCGCAAACGTTCGTCGCTCAGGCTGATCAATTACCTGCGCCGGAAAAGCCGTTCGTTACGGATATTGGAAGTAGGCTGCGGTAATGGGTGGCTTTCGGCTAAAATGGCCGAAATTCCCGGTGTAGACGTTATCGGGCTCGACATTAACCAGCTCGAGATCAACCAGGCAAACAGGGTGTTTATTAAAGATAACCTCGAGTTTGTTTACGACGTTTTTAACGAGGATACTTTCCCGGACATTAAGTTTGACGTGATCGTGTTTGCCGCCTCCTTACAGTATTTTCCATCGGTGAGATCCGTATTGGACCTGGCGCTTTCATTGCTTAATGAAAATGGCGAGGTGCATATTATGGATACGCACTTTTATAAACCCGACGAAATTGAACGTGCCAATGTGCGCAGTTACAACTATTACAACGCATTAGGTTTCTCCGGAATGGCGGAGCACTATTTTCATCACTCCATGGAAGAACTTTCCGGCATGCGGCACCATATTTTGCTGAACCCGAACAGCCTGATGCGATTGCTGGATAAACGCGGGCCGTTTCACTGGATCACCGTAAATCGTTAAAGCATGGCGGTATCTCTTCGTCACACCTATCAACGGTACAAAACCCTGCGTACGCACCGCATTTCGGCGCTGCCTATTGTCATCCTGATGCCGCATAGTGCGTGCAATTGCCGTTGTGTGATGTGCGACATCTGGAAGGATAACAAAAACCTGCAGCAGCTTACCGAGCAGGACGTCGTAGGGTTACTTTTGTCGCTGGTAGAGTTAGGGACAAAGCAGGTGGTAATGTCGGGTGGCGAGGCGCTGCTTAATCAGAACTTTTTCAGGCTGTGCGAAATGCTGAATAATGTAGGTATAAAGGTATCGTTGCTCACCACCGGTCTGACAATAAAACATCATGCGGAACTATTGCTTAAATGGGTGAACGATATCATCGTGTCACTTGACGGCGACCAGCAATTACACGATGCCATTCGAAATATACCGGGCGCTTTTCAAAAATTAAAGGATGGCGTACAATGCATTCATAAACTGGATCCTAACTATAAAATTACTGCGCGGACGGTGATACACCGCCTCAATTTTTGGAACTGGCTTTCTGTGATTCATGAGGCAAAGGCGATGGGCCTGGATCAGATCAGCTTTTTGCCTGCCGATGTAAGCAGCCACGCCTTTAACCGGCAGATGGCATGGGAAGAGCCGCGGCAGCACGAGATATTGTTATCGGAAAAGGAATTGCCGGAACTGCAAAGCGTGATAAACAAAATGCTGAAGGAAAACAGTGTGGATTTTGATACCGGTTTTATTGCTGAATCGCGGGAGAAGATACAGCAGATATATGAGTACTACGCTGCCTTTTACGGGCTGAGTCCTTTTCCGCATAAACGCTGCAACGCCCCCTGGGTTTCAACTGTGATCGAAGCCGACGGTGCGGTGCGCCCGTGTTTCTTTCATGATCCCCTCGGTAACATCAGGCAAGACTCGCTTACCCATATTCTTAACAGCGAAAACGCAGTGCATTTCCGCAAAACCCTTGACATGAGTAAGAACGAAACATGTGTAAAGTGCGTTTGTTCGCTTAACCTGCCGCCGCGAATGAATCCTGTTGTTTAATTCACCTCCTTTTTTCTATGGAAGTGCACTGACGCTGCGAGTCATCTCCGCCGCAATTATTTTTGCACACCCAAAACTTTAGGCAACCCATTATCAACCATGGGCGTAGTGCCTATAATGGAGCCGCAAAGCACGATACTGTTCTCGCATTCCTATTTCCTGCGCTTCGATCCGAAACAGTGGTCGCTGGGGCAACCATACCCGCCGCTGGGTACCCTTTATGCCGCGGCTTTGATGCGTCAAAACGGTTATAAGGTTTCCCTGTTCGATGTGATGTTTGCTGACGGCCCCGGGGAGGTTATAGCCGCGCTCGACCAGCATCAGCCAGGTTTGTTCGTGGTATACGATGACGGCTTTAATTACCTAACCAAAATGTGCCTCACCAACATGCGCGAAGCAGCATTTGGTATGTGCAAAGTGGCAAGATCGCGTGGTTGTAAGGTAATTGTGTGCAGCTCAGATTCTACCGACCGTTATGAAAAATATTTAAATGAAGGGGCAGATTTTGTCATTCTCGGTGAGGGGGAGCATACTTTACTGGAGCTTGCGGAAGCTCTGAAAACCGGAACAACCGATTTTTCGCAAGTAATGGGCCTGGCTTATATGTATAACGGTTGTGTTGTTAAAACCCCTCCGCGCCCTGTTTTGAAAGAACTCGATACCTTGCCTTTCCCTGCCTGGGACCTGGTGAACATAGAGCAATACCGCCAAAGCTGGTTAAAACATGTGGGATATTTTTCGCTGAATATGAGTACCACGCGGGGCTGCCCGTTCAAATGTAACTGGTGCGCAAAACCCATTTACGGCAATCGTTATAACTCACGCAGCCCGCAGAATGTGGTTGAAGAGATCAAAATGCTGAAAAATAGGTTTGATATGGATCACATCTGGTTTTGCGATGATATTTTCGGCCTTAAACCCGGCTGGGTATTAGCGTTTGCCGGGTTGATGGAAAAGGAAAAGATCGGTATCAGGTTCAAAGTACAATCGCGTGCCGATCTGTTACTGGAGGAGGATTTAGTGCGGGCGCTGGCGGCCTCAGGTTGCGAAAATGTATGGATAGGCGCCGAAAGCGGCTCGCAAAAAATACTGGATGCCATGGACAAGGGTATCACGGTTCAGCAAATATTTACTGCCACCAGGTTGATGAAGAATGCCGGCATCAAGCCCTCGTTTTTTATCCAGTTTGGGTACCCCGGCGAGATGAAGGAGGACATCGGCAAAACCATCGACATGATAAACGCATTGCTGCCTTTCGAGATCGGCATTTCGGTTTCATACCCCTTGCCCGGTACGGCGTTTTACGAACGGGTAAAGGAAGAGCTTAGAACCAAAACTAACTGGACCGACTCGGACGAGATGGCTTTGATGTTCCGTAATACCTTTCCGCCTACTTTTTATAAGCAACTGCATCGTTACGTGCACCAGAATTATCATCAGCACCTGGCCCGCAACAGTGCAGTACAGCTGTTAAAAGATCCGTTAAGTATTGATATCAAAAGCATCAGGAAAGCGCTGTCCGTATTTTATCACGCGCCAGCCACCCTGGTAGAAAAATTCAAACTAAACCGGCTGGAGAAGGCACTTGGATGAGCTCGGCTGTGGACTATATTAACGAAAGGAAAGCCGCCGAAGCATTTAGCGGCCAGTCTGCGGTGTTCGACGAAATTTATGGCGACGATACTATCATCGCTTATAAAAGAGAGCGCGTTCGCCGTCATGTATTAAAACGTCTAAAGCCCGGCGGGTCTATCCTCGAGCTGAATTGCGGTACCGGGGAGGATGCCGTCTTTTTTGCGGGCAAGGGGCATAAAGTACACGCAACAGATATTTCTGCAGGTATGCTTTACCAACTGGTACAAAAGGTGGGCAAACATAAAATGAACAAAAAGATCACTTTCGAACTTTGTTCCTATAATAATCTGCCTGAATTAAAAAACAAAGGACCTTTCGACCTTATATTCTCCAATTTCGCCGGACTTAACTGCACCGGAGAGCTTGACAAAGTGCTGGCGTTTTTACCGCAATTGCTTAATCCTGGCGGAATGATAACGTTTGTTGTTCTCCCCAAATTTTGCCTGTGGGAAACCTTGTTGATATTTAAGGGAAAGCTGCGTACAGCTTTCCGGCGATTCTTCAGCCGGCGCGGCCGAAAAGCGAGGGTGGAAGGAACGTTTTTCAAATGCTGGTATTACAACCCGTCTTACATTACCCAAAAATTGAAAAATGAATTCGATCTTGCTGGACTGGAAGGACTGTGCACCATTGTCCCGCCATCGTATATCGAAGGTTTCGCCGAGAAACACCCCAAAGCTTTCCGGTTCCTTAAAAAATGGGAAAACAGGCTGAAAACCAAATGGCCCTGGAGAGTGATCGGCGACTATTATATTGTTTCGCTAAGGAAGAAATAATAGTAACAGTGGCGTTCTAAGTGGAATAACAAAACTGCTGCTTTTATTATTGCACAACCACACGCTCGCATCGCTCCAATACTTGCGACACTTTGTTGCGGTAACTCACTAACAGCTTCATTTGAAAATTTACAGGGTCGGGTTTAGTATAATGTTTTCCGGCATCCATTGCCAATATGATACCCCGGTTGTTCGTTCTCTTTAAAAGCATTTTTTTGTGCCAGCGATTTGCAGTGATCCGCATCAGCAAATTATCCAAAGCATTGCCCGCCTGGTTATTGAAAATGAATTCAGTTATTTTTTTAAGCAGCGAATCCTTTACCGGTTTTGCACTTGCGATGCGGAGGTATTTATTAGGCAGATACTCCCTTGTCCAGGTGTTGGCGGTAAAAAATTGCTCAAACATTGTGTCGCCGTTCAGCGGGATCAATGTGGCAATCTCTGTGGCTGTATAGATATTTTTTTCGTGGATAAGCAAATCCTGCTCATCTATATAATAATTCATGCAGAAATAATGCTCCCTTTTTACCAGGAAGGTCAGTTTCTTGAACAGGTGCATTACGGTGCGCGCTATCCAGAGCCTGTTTTTTGCCGTGATGACGAACAGGTCGATATCCGAATCGTTATCGGCAAAGTTTTTGGAAAGCGAGCCCGATATAGCGATACCCCGCACATAGGGGAATCGGATCAGCAAATCGCCTACTTTTTTTGCGGTGGCAATTAGTTCTGCGGCTTTAAAGTTGCCTTTTTCGCGCCGCTCGATTAAAAAATAATCGTTACGCAATGTATAAAATTTGTCGAATTTGTGTACGTGCCTGTCGATAACCAGGCCGCGGCAGGCGTATTCAAATTCTTCAACCGCGCATTTGGTTGGCAAAAACAGGTATATCTCGTCCATCGTCAGCGGGTAACTGAACAGGTCGAAGTAAGCGAGCGTGGCTAATATATTTCTCCTGAGGTCTGACAAGATAGTATCGGTTGCTTTCCTATACTGATGACGTGACAAGTGCGTGATTGGTTGCCACCTTTTCGGGATTTTCGTGCTTTTTTACAGCTAAAATCAAATTTTTCTGTTGTGTGGACCTGAATACCAGGAATGTAAAGAAAAGGCTGTAAAATATTACCCCCTTATCCATGTCCAGTATGTTTTCCGAAACGGATACAACAGCTACCAGCGTCATCAAACTAAACAGCATAATATCCTTTATTTTGATGGCAAGCCTGAACCCAAAGATCAAGGTGGTAAGATAAGCAAGCAGTCCCCATATCCCCGATTTGATCAACAGGCTTAAGTATTGATCGTGGGCATTCAGTCCGTTCAGGTACGAGGTATAATATTTCCGTTCAAAATATTTTTCCTTCAGCAAAGGTATTTCCGACCCTGCCCCATGCCCTATGACCGGAGCCTGTTTGATCAGGTCAACTGCGGCGCCCCATCTTAAAACCCGGGGCTCTACATCAATGTCGTTTTTTGAGCCTGAGAAATCTGTCCGGAGCTCTATCAAATAGCGCTCTCTGAAGATACCTGAACTGCATATAACGCCAATAAGCAGCGCTGTCAGCGATGCCGAGATTAAGATGAATCGTTTCCTGGCTTTGCCCGTTAAAAGAAACAGCGGCAAGGCAACGTTTATAGTGAGGAACAAAGCAGCAAATACCGATTTTGAGCCCAATTGAATGATCCCAGCAAGTAATACGAGCGAGACAAAGCCGCAAAATATTTTGTTGTAGCGAATCTTTTCTTTGATAAACAGCGACAGCATAAATACCAGCGCAAGGGCTACTTGCAATGAAAAGAACGTGGCGTGTATATTGATCTGTTGTGAAAAATTATGATTGGTAAATGCCGGCGAAAAGATGAGCGACAAGGGTAGTCCGTAAAACCGTAGCGCAATAACGGCACTGATATAAAGGTAAACAATAGTGGCCGCGATGCCCGATGAAAAAATAAGCAATAAGCGAGACCCATGTTTGTTCAGATCGATCGGATTGATGCAAAACAGGAAGGGTATCAGAAAGATGGTTACATCAAGCTCCCACTCCCTTAGGGCCGAAATTTTGTCTGTCGCGTAAATCGTGCTTACAACCGTCACAAAAAAGACCGACTGCAAAACCATTGTCCGCCAGGTAAATAACGGTTTTAGTTTACGCCTGTCAAAATGGATCAGTGTATGTATGCCAAAGCTGCCCAGTATCAAATGACTATAAAACCGGTCAAATGGCAGGCTGAGTAACAAAAGCGCTAAGTGGTAATAGCTTATCCTGTTTGCCAGGCTACCCCCGGGCAGCAGTAATTCTTTCACTGTTCTTACGCTCGTAACATTCCACAATAAACGATTCATATTCATCAACTATCTTCCCCCAGTTAAACTGGAAAGCTATTTTATTAAGATTGTTCCTCACCATCAGTTGCTCATTTCCTGTGCGCTGCACGGTTTCTACTATTTCGCGTACTTCATGAGCGTTTGAAAAATAGAATGCATCGGCGTTCAGCACCGACTTATTGAACGGGTTATTATGCGCAGCTATCAGCGCCTCGCTGGCCATTGCCTCCAGCAACGATGGGTTGGTACCACCTACGCTGTGCCCATGGAAATACAGGTAGGAGTTATTCTGCAGCGCTCTTACTTTGGTATTGTCGAATATGGCTCCCCTGAAACTGATGCGCTCGTCATTTTTAAAACGATGCCTTATAAACTGGCCAAAGCGGTTGCCGGTATCGCCTAAAACAACGAACTCGCGCCGCGAATTGCTGTTATTAAAGCCCTCCAGTATCGTTTCGATGTTATTCTCGGGTTCCATACGTGCCATCAGCAAAAAATAATCTTCTTTCAATGCATCGCTTTTGCTTACCTGTTCACGCTCCTGTTCTGTATACACATCGGCGCCGTAGGGAATATATTCACTATGAATATGGTACTTGCTTTCAAGGTACTCTTTGATAACTCTTGAGTCGGAAATATAGAACTGGCTATGTTTTACCGCAAGTTTTTCGGCATATTTCAGGAATTGCTGAACAGGTTTCGAGTACTTTGAACGTTTCCATTCCAGGCCGTCCATATTCGTAATAATAGCACTGCTTGCAGGGTACAGTCTTCCCCAAACTGAACTGCTTGTGTAGCCCATCAGTAATACCACGTCGAACTTTTGCCTGCGCGCATCCATCAGGCAATTCAGGTCGTAAATAAATTGGCCCGCTGTGCCTACTACGTATTCAGGATCGTAGCAATGCCGAATATTGACGCCGTTCCATGTATTGGCGGTATAAGGGTGGTTGTGCGAGTTATAAACTGTTACCGAATGCCCGCGTTTTACCAGGCCCGCTGATACATATTCGGATATATGCTCAAAACCCCCGTAATGATTCGGGATACCGCGTGTTCCTAAAATGGCGATTTTCAAACTCTTCATAAGTTAATATTTTGATAAGCTTTATAAGTTTCCAGGGCAGCCTGTTTCCAGGTGTATTTTTTTTGTATTGTTTCGTTCAGGGCCTCGTTGTATTTGCTCCGACTGGCTTTTACTACTGCGCCCAATATGCTTTCCGGCTCGCCTGGGTTACAGTAAAATGCATGGTTGCCGAAATATTCCTTTGCATCGCCTTTGTCGGTTATCACAATGTTGCAGCCCATGGCAGCAGCTTCCAGTGAACTGAGGCCCGTTGTTTCGAACCAGCTTGGCAGTATGTGCACTTTAGCTTGTTGATAGTAACTCACCAATTCCGGCTGGGGGATATGATCAATAAAAGTGATGTTTGCCGCTGCTATACGCCGGCACTCGTTGTAATAAGTTTTTTGATTTGGAGCGTGCGACCCAATAAGCACCAGGTTGAAACGCGTATTATTAATCGCCCTTATCAGATTCAATTGATTTTTGATGCCTTCTATCCGTGCAACACAAAGCACCAGGTTGTAATCCTTTACCGCCGAGCAGTTCCTCTTGAAAAGGTTAGCGTCAATTCCGTTGGGTACGACCGCATATTTAGCATCGCAGGGATAGGTTTGTGTGACGCGTCTGTATTCGGAGGCCGAATTAGGCAATATCATAGCCGAGTTTTTCAATACCCGGATAATACTGTTCCTTTGCCCCCGCCACAAGTATTCCGAACTTGCAAGATGGTCGCTCCCCTTCGCCCAGCGTGCTAAAGTTTTCAAATATTCGATATGGTCTCCGGGCAACAGGCTGAAGAATTTCCCGATTCGCCCGCGATGATGCTTATCGTATTCGCTGTAATTACACAGAATGGTGGATACTACAAACGGTTTTTGTGCTTTTTTGCTGTGGTATAAAATATCTGCCGGGCGGGTAAGATTAAAAAAATGCAGCAGGTTGTACCGGTCATATTCAATATATTCATCGGCCAGCTTTATTTCCGCTTTGATTCCCATGTCATGGAGGTGCCGCGCAGTTTCTCTTACCTGTACAGTATCACCGCCGGGGACACTGTACAGAGTCGACCGCGTAATAAAAGCCACCTTTATATCCAATTTCTTCATTATAAACGGTTCGGGCTTAATTTGTGCAGCCAGGTTATCAGCGATTCCGGCAGAAAACTCACGAGGTACAATAAGTAGTTGTCAAAGCGTAGCGGCCTTATGCTGATGGCCTGTTTTACATGGATGCGCGCTTTTTTCGGCTGGTAATTATTAGCCAAGAATTTTTTGCCGCACAGCGCATGATAAGCGCCTTCTTTTACTTTGCGAATATCCTGGCGCCTAATGATCGCCAATAGCTCATCGCCTTCCTCCACGGTAATTGATCCCCTGTTAGTAGCTTGCCGTTTCAATTGCCTGAAACGCTCTCCCCGCCATTTTTCATCGATAGTTGCCGACGAGGCGTTCAGCCTGACTTTTATAAGGGGTTCACGCAGGTTTTGCATTTTACCCGTTTTGGCCAGGTTTGTCCAGAGAAGGTAATCCTCGAAATTATGAGCATGAATATTATAGCCTCCGGCCTTGATCACAGCCTCCCGGCGGTACATTACAGACGAATGAATGAACGGGCAATAGACGTACAAGTTGTTTTGCACTTCCTCGTTGGAGTGGGCGATACATTTAAAACTGAACAGGAATTCGCCATGTTCCAGTATATATTCAGCGTCGCTGCCCACCAAAACATATTCGGGATGATCGTAAAGGAAGTTGAATTGTTGTTCCAACCTGTTAGGCAGGCAGATATCATCTGCATCAAAACGGGCAATTAACGGTGCATTTGCCAGTTTTAGCCCGGTATTCAGTGCATTTGCAACTCCTTTATGTTCGCAGTTTACAACGGTAATCCGCCGGTCGGCAAATGACAACGCTGTCTCTGCTGTTTCATCTGTCGAACCATCATTGATGATAAGCAGCTCAAAATTGGTAAAAGTTTGCTGCAACACCGAGTCTACCGCCTCGCGCAAGTATTTGGCCGCGTTATATGCGGGCATTAATACAGTTACTTCGGGGTGCTCAGTTTGCATAGCCGGGATTAGGTTTAGTGGAATTCTCCTTGATATTTAGCAGCATCAGTAATTCAAAAAACAGGATAACAGATAGCTGTTCGAACCAGTAGTCTGTCATAAATACGCCAAGCAACAGGATAAGCAACGGAATGCCATAGGTTAGTTTCCTGTAGTGTTTCAAAAAATAACCCACGTATCCAGCCAAAAAGCAAAAAACACCAAGCAGTCCATATTCGGCCAGTAACTGGTCGTATACCGACCCAGGATCGTTGGTTAGCGAATGGTAGTCGCTTTTTTTACTGAAGAACGCCAGGTACAGGTCGAGGTGATTCGAAAGAAAATCAGCGTTTGTATAAGCATACTGGTGCGGATATCCTCCAGCTAAGCCAATGCCGCTTACCCTGAAAGCCAGCTTTGACGAGAAATTACCTATACCGGCACCCATGATCAATTTAGACGGGTGCTTTTTTAAAAAACTAATGGTCTGTACGGAAGCAACCTCTTTACCCATTTTGTGTGGAGCAGCACCTTCATTTCCTGAAAGAGGCAATCCAGCCTTATGCTCGTCGACGTAACCCAAAAGTTGTTTTTGATAAGCAGTTGTTTCGGCAATGTGTTGGTAAGGCATCGCATCAATATTTACCCCGGGTACAATTATTCGTCCGGTGGATGTCTTTATAAGGTATCGGGGTGGTTTGGGCGAGGGGTTGGGGTGAACCGCCAGAAAAACGCTGTCAAGGTAATAGCGAGCTGTTTTTTCCTTTCTTTCTTCAGGTGTAAGGGTACTGTCTGGCCGAAGTGTAATATAGGGCAGTGCCTTTACCGGTGATTTTTTTACTATGGGTTGTGGGAAAAAGTTGTTCTTAATGGTTTCGTGTACATAGGTATAATTCTGTGGCGATATCTTGACCGCAAACAATACAAGGCACATAAAACATACCGAGATAAGGCTTTTTTGCTCGCGGCTGCTTTTAAAGGTGAGTATGGCCAGCAATATCGCCGAAAGCAAAATGTTGATAAAGTTACTCCCGGTAAGCAACATAACAGCCATGCATAATAACAGCATGGCCGAGTTTTTTTTACTTAGAAAATAAATGACCCCAAAGGCATTTAAAATCGCATTGGTAGTCGAGGTATCAAAGGTGAGCCCCCTGATGTAATCGCCCGTACCAATAAAGTATTTCTGATGCTGGCCCTGGTAGGTGTAAGGATTGAGGTAGCCGGATTCGTAAATAATACCCGCGATATTGATAAACGACAACAGTGCATTCAGGACAAAGAATAAGACAATGGTGCGATTGATAGTTTCGGCATCGTTGTTATCTACCGAAAGCTTTACCTGGTGCATAGCCAGGATACACAGCGCCCAGAAACCGATGCCCGTAAGAAGCACCAAACTATAGTTAACACCGTAATCTCTGCCAATGAGCCAATCAATTATGGCTATACCGATAACCGCGGGATAAAAAAGAGGCAATCTTGAATTTTTCAGACTAAAGCCAAATTTAAAATCGGAATGAAGCAGGTAAATAATAACAATGGCTATTGCTTTTACCAGTAGTTTAACATCAAGAAATAAGACAAGGAATAAAAGTAGCCTCCAATCGGCCATGCTTTTTAGTCTTTTAAAATGATAAGAAGCGGTGCCCGTGATCATTCAGCGTATCCTTATTTTTATAAAAGGTTACGGCTGGAAAATTTGATTGGTTGCCTGCGCGAATGGTAATATGAACGGGGAGGCGCGGAGATTAGAATAAAGCTTTTATACTTCTTATATCAGAAAATCTTATTCGCGACGTTACCACCAGCAGGATGAAAAAGGTTACTATTGAAAACGTTATCGACGGTAAGTTATCCCTGAAAAGTATCCTTGCTGTAAACACACATCCGCAGGCACTAACAGTGCAAATTAAAAGGCTGTAAATTGCGGTATTAACTGCTTTGATTTGATTCCTGGCAAGGTAGTACGCGGCCTGGGCGACAAATCCGGCAAGGCATGCAATAGCCGCGCCTTCATTCTTATACAGAGGTATCAGGATGACGTCACCGGCTATATTCACGCAAAAAGTAATGATGAATGCTGTAAGTATCAGTTTTAGCTGTCCTTTAGCGAAAAAGATGGTCCAAAGCAGGTTGCAGAGATATTGCAGCGGAATACATAACGACAGCAGAAATATGACCGGCTCATCCACCAGTCCATATTTGCCATGGGTGAGCGGGTCGACTAAAGGTGTCCAGCAAATATTTAGCAGCAGAACAGTGGCTGATGCCATTACCATTTCCATGCGCGCCAATAGCTTTAGATTCCCAATATCCGGGGTGCCCCTTTTTAATATCCTGGTAAACCACGGTAGTAAAACCGATGCTATAGCCAGCAACGGTACGCCGGATAGTTCAAACACTTTATAAGCAAAACTGTATTCGGCCAATTTTATGGCAGATACAAATACCCCGATGAATATCCAATCGAACCGGGCCAGGGTCGCAGCAATAAGCACCACCCCGAATTGCGGCAGTGATTCCCTTAAGAGAGCGATGTTAGCCTGCCAGCTCCACTGCAGCGCAACTGGTAAGCCGGTTTCTTTTTTAAAGAAAAGAAACCCAATAAGCAGTTCCAGTACATCGCCGCCGATAAAAACGAACAGGACGGTTTGCAAATTTACCAGGTGCGACAGGGCAAGAATGCTGAGCCCTGCTGCACGCGACAGGTTAGTAATAATGCACATGCGTGCAAGCAGGCCAAAGCGCTCCATCCCCACGGCTGCCTGCTTAAACGGCATGGAAAAATGGATGGCCGTTTTCCCGATACCAATAAGCAGTACAATGTTATAATAACTAATGCGGGACGAAAAGAACAGGCTGCCTAATAATAGCAGTCCGTAAAATATACAGCCTGTTATCAATACATGGATAATATATAGCGATAAAACCTGCTGGGGATGATCTCCTGCAGCAATTTTGCGTACAGAAACCTGCTCTATCCCAAACGCCAGGATGCTGAAAGAGGTTAGCATCAGCGCCAGTGCCAGGTTTATTTCGCCGAAGGTATTTTTATCAAGGTTAACAGACAGGACATAAAAAATAACCAGCCCGGATATTTGATTGATGACAAGTTGTAAGGTATTGGCCGAAAGATTTTTTACCAGCTTTGCTTTCATTAAGGATTTGGGTTAGCTTTGTACCTAAGCAATCAAAGCCGTCCTGGCGGGCCACGAACTTAACATTTCCAATTTTGTTAATGCGCTGCTACTAATATTCTACCACCAAATTATCCTTAACAGCTCGCGATTCGTGGTAACTGTTTTTGGTAAGCTTTTGAAGCAGGTGGTATTTTAAGAAAGTATGCCTGGCAATGCTCCGGGCAATTTCCCAACCTTCGCGCCCATCCAGGAAACCTAAAAATACAATATAGTTTTTAAAGAAATGGAAAGCGGGCGCCAGGTATATCTTCATTAAGCTTCCCCGCTCGCCAAATAAAAAATATTTTTCGGCACTTAATTTAGCATAATGGACTGTTTTGCTGTGACATTCCTGCTTGTCTTTTACTGAAAAGTGGTGAATATGACCCTTCAGCTTTTTTACTTTAATTACTGGTGGCAGTATTAATGTTTCGTGCACAGGCGGTTCGTTCCATCGCACCAATTGGCGATTAAACAGCCGGATATGATGGTCGCGGCCCCATGTACCAAAGCGAATGGGTTTTTTCCCATAATACGATTTGAAAGCGATATCATAAACTACCTCCCGGCTGTCGGGCTTCATTTCCCGCAGAGTACGTATCAACTCCTCGTCAGGTAACTCGTCGGCGTCAATGCTTAATATCCAATCGTGCCGGGCATAATCAATTCCCTTATTTTTATTGGCGCCATACCCGTCCCAATGCTCATGATAAATATAGCACCCGTCGCGAAAGGCAATGGTTGTTGTTCCATCGGTACTGTCGTTATCAACTACAATAATATCATCACTTATTAATCTGCATGCCTGAATACATCGGGCGATGGAATCAGCCTCGTTTTTTGTAATGATAACAACAGATATAGAGGTCATCAGAAATGTGTTTGTAGTTATCACGCATCTCCCAAAATAAAGGTTGCCTGTGCCCTTAAATTATTTAAAGATGTTTGACCCTGATCCGTTTATTATCCCTAAATTTAAATTAATACGCCGGTTGTTTGAGGGCAAGAATTGGATTTGTTAAAAATAACAAACTGATAATCATTATTTTACGTGACATTTGCCGGGCTTAGGCAACCTTTGTTTGCGATCCGACGTGATAAAGTGTGATAAGGTTAATATAATAAAACGGTGATGACCCTATGGGTGAACAAGAGTTACACCAACTGATCAGCGGCTGTATAAGCAAGGACAGAAGTAGTCAGAAAATGTTGTACAAAGCATTTTACGGCTTCTCTATGGGTATATGCCTGCGATACGCCAACAACAGGGATGAAGCGGCCGAGGTGATGAACCAGGGTTTCTTTAAGGTGTTCACCCGTATCGAAACTTACGATCGCAACAGGCCGTTCAAGGCGTGGCTCGGAAAGATCATGATGAACGTATCCATCGATTATTACCGGGCCAATTTGAAAATGGCGTATACCGACGACCTGGATAAAGCCGAAGGTATAAGCGATGGCGAACTTGCCGACAGGAAGCTTAATTATGATGACCTTTTGAAAATGGTACAAAAGCTGCCGCCGGCATACCGTACCGTATTTAACCTTTTTGCAATTGAGGGCTATACGCACGAAGAGATAGGCGAACTTTTAAATGTGTCGCCGGGTACGTCGAAATCAAATTTGCATAAGGCCAGGCAAAAACTAAAGCAAATGATACTTGATGCCGATTCTGAATCTTCGTCAAGTGGTAATTACGACAATGGCATGGACTACACACCTATTGTAGCTATAAAAAAAGCAGATGTTACAGGGGTGGGTTTCAATAAAAATATCAGGGACTGAAACGTTTAAGCGGGCCAATAAGGCTCCTGGCAGTTTCAATCCCGTTGAGAAAAGAAGATGAAAAAAGAGAAGGATGAGGATTTAGATAAGTTGTTCAAAACCGGGCTCGAAAACCCGGCCGGCGAACCTGTATACAGGGAGGCCGATTGGGAAGCCATGGAACAACTCCTCGAACAGGGCAAAAAACGCCCTGCTATAATTTTCTTATTGCCCTGGCTAGGCACTGCCGCGGCTATCGTCCTGGTGGTGTTGGGCTGGTTGTTTTTCAGGCCTAAGACTGAAACCGACAACAATAAAAAAGGTCAGCCGCAATTAACTGTTGCCGGGCCTTCAAAGAAAGATACCGGTACAAGCGGCGGCGCCATTCGGCATGAATCGGCAGATAGCAGCAAACAGAAAATACTCACTCCTGCCAATTACGCCACAAACCCGGTTCACCACGGGGGGCAAAAAAATGCAAATCGTTCTTTACCTTATTTGCCGGTGGGGCCGGCCGCTTCATTACCGGTTAAAGGGGCAGCTAAAGATCAAAATAATACTGCTTTAGCTTCTAACAAAAAAGAAGAAGCCCAGGATAAGCAAGCACCAGGCAGTGTTGATGCCGCCGGTAACCCGACCGTTATTAATGCAGTAGCGGCTAATGCTTCTTCTAAAACCGCGGATAAGGATAAAAAGGAATTGGGGACTGTGGATGGGCAAAATAACCAGGCGGAGACCAATAATTTGGCGGCAAATACAACAGCAGCAACCACTAACAGCAAAAAAGATGAAACTCCGGCCCAGGCCAGGCCGGATGATGCAACTGATAAATCGGTCGCAAAGTCAAAATCAAAGCTGAGATATCCGGGAGCAAATAGGGCCATATTTGCCGTAAGCGCCATTGCCACCACCGATATGAACGGCGTAAATTCGTTACAAGGTGCAAGGGTTGGAGGGAATATAGGCGGATTATTCTCGGTCAATGTTAATAAGTGGACGTTCACTACCGGTGTGATGTATTCTATCAAACCGTATAAGGAAAACTTTGCGGATTATCACACTAATTACCCGTTCCAAACAAACCCGTTATCGGTTGGGGTAAATTGTAGAATGCTGGATATCCCATTGAATGTGAATTACCAGGTTTACAAAAACCGCGGTAACAAAATTACCGTAGGTTCAGGACTGTCATCTTACATTATTTTGCGCGAGGATTATAAATTTAACTATGCCGGGGCATACGCCTATGGCCCTGCAGGCTACAGTGTGATCAACAAGAACAGGAATATATTAGGTGTACTTAACCTGGATGCGACCTATGATCATCAGATCAATTCCAAATTTGGGATATCATTTCAACCCTATTTAAAACTACCATTGTCAAACGTTGGGGCCAGTCAGGCTAAGCTGCAATCGGCCGGTGTAGCTGTAGGCCTTAGCTGGAACCTTAATTCATTCAAAAAACCGGATTAAAATGAAATATTTAAGTATGCTTTTACTTGCCTGGCTCACAGCTTTCCAGGCGGGACAGGATATCTACATCTGTAAAAATGCAAAGATAAACCTGTATTCAAGTGCCCCTATTGAGGATATAGAGGCCAATTCATCACAAGCTGTATCCGTATATAAGGCATCAACGGGCGAACTAAGTTTTAGCCTGCCCATCCGCTCACTTCACTTCGAGAAATCGTTGATGGAGGAACATTTTAACGAAAACTACATGGAGAGCGACAAATATCCGAAGGCTTCCTTCAAGGGAATGGTATTGTCTCCTCCCGATATTTCAAAAGACGGCACTTATCCGGTAAACGTGACCGGCGACCTGGAAGTACACGGCGTTAAACAGGCTCGTACCATAAAAGGCGAAATAAAGGTAAATGGCGGGGTGATCTCAATGACTTCGGAGTTTATTGTAAAATGCGCCGACCATAAGATAGATATACCGCAGATCGTATTTCATCACATTGCCGAAAACATTCGCATACGCGTAGCCGCAACATACGCACCTTATAAAAATTGATAAGCTTAACAAACATATTCAGTCAACAACCAACTAATTACCCAAACATGAAAAAGTCAATTATCCTTATTGCACTGCTTGCCCTTTGTATTGGGGTGAAGGCGCAGAAAACAGATACTGCAAAGAAGGAACCGTCTGCCGACTCGCTGATGAACTCGCTTAGCGCCGGCGATGATAAGCATGCGTACATCCTTTCGGCATTTAAAGCCACGCGGCTCATTTTTTCGCCGACCACAGAGATGGTGAGAAAAAAGAACCTTAACTTTCTTGTGATACACCGCTTCGGCGATATTGCTACTGGTCCCGGTGGCGCCCGAACCTTATTCGGCCTTGACGCCGTTAACGATGTTTATATCGGCTTTGAGTACGGCGTGTCGGATAATTTTAATATCAACTTTGGCCGTAGTACCATCGGGCAGTTGGTGGAACTGCAATTGAAATATGCGTTGCTGCACCAAACCAATGACAATAGTTCGCCGCTCGGTATTGCGCTGATGGGCGGTACAGGGGTTCGTCCGTATGGCAATTTTGCTTCCTTTAGCGATCGTCTTTCGTACATTGCCCAGGCTGTTTTTTCGCGAAAGTTTACACAAGCGCTTTCGCTGGAAGTGTCACCGGTCTTTGTTTCAGATAACCAGCCTATTCCGAACGAGGCCGGCAATGAAAATTCTTTTTTTTCGTTAACAGCGGCAGGAAGGTTAAAGGTAACCAAGCACATGAGCATCCTGGTAGACTGGGAGCACCCTTTTTCAAGTTATCGGACAGGGACGAATGGTTTCCAGGACCCGCTGGGTTTTGGCGCCGAGTTTGAAACAGGCGGCCACGTATTTACCCTTAACTTTACCAACGCAAGGGCTGTTTCTCAGATCAATAGCTTAAGTAACTCGCAGGCCAGTTGGGGCAGGGGCGAGTATCGTTTCGGCTTTACCATATCACGTATGTTTGATTTTAACAGGAAAAAGGAAAAGAAGTGGTAAATTACAACAACAAGAAATATGGAAAGAAGTGAATTTTTAGCCAAGTTTGGCATTACTATGGCCGCCGTGTGCGCCGGTTGCAGCCTCGCCGGCTGCGGATCAAAAAGCAGCGATCCTAATCCGGGCGGGGTTAACATAGGCGGGGCCACACCGCCCCCGACGACAGGGAGCGGAAACTTATTTACGGTCGATCTGAGTAGCCAGCTTACCAGCATAGGAAGTTCGAAAACTCAATCGGGTGTAATTATAGTCAGGATAGCAGATGGGAACGACCCGAGCTCATTTACCGCTGTACAGGTTGCGTGTACACACCAGGGAACAGCAATTAACTATAACAACGGGCAGCAACGATTTATTTGCCCGGCTCATGGAAGCGAGTTCAGCAAGTCAGGAGCAGTATTGGTTGGTCCTGCTTCTACATCGCTGCACCAGTATACGGTATCCGTAGATGGTACCACGCTTACTGTTTCAGCCTGATTGATCTATACTGCCTGAACGTGGTTACCGTAGATAACTTCGGGCCGGGTGTAGTACGAAGCGTTTTCTTTGGTCACAATATCGAGCGGCAGATATTTTAATTCTGCCGTTTCTTTTTTAAACACAAGATGGTTGGCCAATTGATGAATACCCCAATAACCCTGCCCCTTCGGGTTTTGATTGATCAGGAAGCTTATCTGACCCGTATTAAGGTAATGCAGGTTTTTTGGCAACAGGTCATAGCCAACTAACTTAATATGGCTGAGTTGCTTTTGTTCGAGATGTCCGGCTATGTCGTATGCTTTTGACGTTGTAATATATATGCTCCGGATACCGGGGTTTTTGCCAAGCACATCGTCCAATTCCCTGCTGAATTGCGCCTGATCACACCGGTTAAGGCTGATGACGACGATGTTGTACCGGGTTTCAGGGTCGTTTTGTTTAAAATAATCCCTCAGGCCCTGCTCTTTTTTCGAAAGATGAGCCGCATTACTTATTTCCTCGTCAATATGAGCCACTAAAATGGAGCATGGTTGTGGTTGGCCGTAATGTATCAGTTTCCCTGCAAGCACGCCGCTTTGGTATGAATTCTGCCCAACATAACTCAAAGCTTCAGCCTCGGCTATATGTGTGTTAAAAAGCACATAAGGGATATTTTGTTCCTGCCATTGGCTGAAAAAAGGCATCGTTTCCCTGTAAAAAATGGGGGAGAGAAAGATGCCATCGGCACCACTTAACGTTACCTGCTTTGCTTTTTCGATATAGCAACTTACGTCGTAAGGATTAAAAAGGTATTGTTCTACATGCAGCCCGTATTGCTTCAAAGCAACTTCAGCAGCCTCAACGCCCTCTTTTGGCGCTTTCCAATAATCGTCGTAGGCCGGATCAGGCAGCAAAGCGGCAACGCGGTAAGTTTTGTTTGAACCAAGGGCCCGTGCAATAAGGTTCGGCTCGTAGTTCATTTCTTTAAGCACCTGCAACACCCGGCGCTCCACATCGGCCGCTACTTTACCACGGTTGTGTAATACACGGTCGACGGTACCTGTAGATACACCGGCTTTTTCCGCAACGTCTTTTATCCTGACAGATATACTTTTCATTATGCGGATAAAAATAATTTAAATATTGAATACGAGCGAAAATCGGGAAAAATAAAGCATGTCATTTCTTTGCAGGCGGCTCCGGAAAGCGGCGTATTTTTTCGTCGTAGATGCGTATCTTCCCGTCTTTTAACATCACGTCATCGGTATAATACAAAGAATCGGACTTGCCTTTTTTGTCGGTCCATTTTTCGGTATACCATAAAGTAACCCAGGTTTCTTTTTTATCGGGATAGTAAACGGTCAGCCAGGTATCAAAGTCCTTTGATATGCTGGTCATGTCGCCGCGTATCTGGGTAAATATCCTTACCAGGCTGTCTTTTTTGCCCTTAAAAAAGAATTGGTCGCCTATAAATTCAACTGAATCCGCAAAAGGTTCAAACGTTCCCTGCAAATCGCCGGCAACATATTTTTTGAGGGCGTTCAATACGATCACCGCATTTTTTTCATCACCAGGTTGCCAGTCGATAGAATATTTATGAGGGAACGGGTAATCCAATTTTGCAGTGTCCGTTTTGGCTTGTTCCCCGGTCGGTTTACCGGTGCATCCGGATAATGCAATGCCAAGCAGGAGAGGGAAAAATAATTGTTTCATGGTTTCAGGTTGATTGATTGAATAATTTTTGAATAACCAATTGCCGGGTTAGCAATATAACCCGGATACAGGTTATACCGGTTATAATAATAGATATTTCTTGCTGAATATCAAAATGTTATATATATTTATGTAATTAACCTCCACACTAAACAATTTAAACCCAATTACAATGAGAAAGACCCTGTATTTATTTACAGTGGTTGCCTTGCTGGCAGCCTGTAAAAGCGGCACCCCCACTTCCGGTTCCACAGCCGCTAAAGCCGATTCGGTAGTAATGCCTTATAAAGCGTCTTATTCTTCTTCATTCGCAATTTCCGACAATTCCAAAAATGAACAGGCCGTATTGCAATCCTACAAGGATTGGGAAGACGGCAAGCTGGGCAATGCAGCTGCTTATTTTGCTGACACGATCGCTTTTGATTTTTCTAATGGTGCGCGTCACAAAATGGCACGGGATAGTTTTGTGAAATTTTCCCAAAAATTCAGGGATAGTTTAAGCAGTTCAAAGATTGACATGATCTCGGTTGTCAATCTTCACGCGACCGACAAAAACGAGGACTGGGTAAGCGTTTGGTACAAACAAACCGATACCCACAAAGATGGAAAGATCGATTCATCGCTCTATAACGACGTTAATCACATGAAGGGCGGGAAAATTGATTATTGGACATCGCTGCGCCAGGCATTGAAGCCAGCAAAATAGGATGTATGTTACAATAAGGGGTCGGCATGGTTGCCCGAACCCTTATTTGCAATTACATAGCGTGATCCGTTACCTGATGGGCCTCGAACAAAACGTTTGAACAGGTATGGATCTCTGCTGCAGGTATTTTTTACTCTTTTTCTGCAAAACCAATTATTAACCCTAAAAACCAAATTATCATGAATCCAACAGTTGAACTAATTTTTACGATCGTGGGCGGCGCCCTCGTACTGTTAACGCTTTATGGAGCGGCAACATTAAACAGGAAATTTTTTCTGTCTGGTATTTGTTTCTTTAGTATTCTGCCGCTTATCGGCGAAAGCATAGCTTATAGCACCGACAAAGCACCTGTCCACGTGCTGGTTATCTTTATATTTCTCGTGCAACTGGTATTGACTATGCCCACTAATATTACCTACGGTTCCGATAATGTCGCGGCCTCTAAACTAACGGGCAAAATAGCGCTGGCTATCCTTTTGATCAATATTGGGGGGATAGTATTCATTTTTTATTTAAAGGCAGCAGTTGCCGCTCAATTTGGGTATTACCATGTTGGTATAGCGCTTGCGGTACTTTATGTAATGTTCAAAAGAATGACAGCTACCGGAGGCTGGGTTTGGGCAAAATCATAGCCCGCAGGCTAACGCCGGTGTTCCAATAAAAAGAGCTGCCCTTAAAGGGGCAGCTCTTTTGCCATCCGATGGCTCATCGTTAGGATGGAAAAATGAGCATCGGTATGCGGATATTTTCCGGAATGGCATAAGGGCTGTCATGCCCGAGCAATTCGTTGAAATGAAATTTATTATTGACCATTACCAGCAATTCGTTATTCATTTCGTTTATCAATATATCAATGGCTTTAGCCACGTTTCTTTCTTTAATATTGCTGAAATAAACATGATCGCGGTTTGAGGCATCCAAAACAGCATCTTCAAAAACAGATATCGCATAATTCTCTTCCATCAGGGGTATGCCTTTTTCTGAAATGTTGGCTATAAGCACGCTGCCATCTATTATTTTGGCAAGCTGGGTAAGAAATGTCACCACTTCATGGCGGCAAAAACGCAGGTCGGTCACGTACACCATTTTCTCAAACATTTTGTAAGAGAAGTCCCTGGGTATTAACAAAACAGGGCAGCCCGATTTTGTGGCACTTTTTAAAATATTGGCTTCAATGTACCCTTTTTTCTCGTTATCCTCTGCAATACCCCTCACCAGCAGCCCTGCATCACATTTTTTAACAACGGATAATACATTGTCTGTTAAATAGTCTATCCCTTCGATAAAGTGGACCACAGGTCGTAAGCCTGTTTCCCAGTTTAGTTTCGATTCCAGTTTTTCTAACCAATTATTTTTGTCGGCATGTACTTCGGGTATATTTTCGTTCGTACTTGCCATAACAGGTTGTGCGGCGGGTACGGCCTCATACTCAATGGTATTCCATACGTACAGGTTGACATTGGTCTTGCCTGCCAATAGCAGCGCTAACTCTGCAGCGTGTTCAGCTTCTGACGAGAAATCGTTAAATAATAGCAAATTTTTCATAGCTGTTCTGTTTGGTAGTACGTGTAGAATTTACTTTCTAAAATTAACTAAAAAGATTTTTAATATATATGATGTAAATCACAAAAATTTATCGACAATCATGCTCGTTGTTAACATAAAACTGCTTGAATATTAAGTAATTGCTAAGAATAATTAAACAAGCCTGGCGTGGATACGTGTTTACAGAACAAAATGTTTCCACCTGCTGTTTTTTTAACCAATAAATTAAATAGGATTGTAAATAGGATTTTACAAAACAGGGACAAAAAGAGGCAGTTTTACACCCCAAACAGGACGTTAAGAAGCAACTTAAAGCAAATAAAAGCAGGGGCTTTAGTCAAATTTTGGAAAAACTTTTATCTATCCGCGTCCCGCCAGCAATAGTTTGGTACACCACGCAATATCTTTCGGTAAGTTTTTCCAGGCTGGCCATTTGTTCGTCATTAGCATCAGTATCCAGCTGAAAGCTGAGTCTTATTTGCCTGAAGCCCACAGATGCCTCTTTTGAGACACCCAGCGTTCCCCGGAAATCAAGGTCGCCCTCCGCTCTGACCAAGCCGCTTCTTATGTCTACCCCAATAGCTGTAGCTACCGCGCTAAGTGTTACACCGGCACAGGCCACCAGCGCTTCCAGGAGCATATCACCCGAGCAGGCCAACATGCCATTGCCCCCGGTTGCGGGATGAAGCCCGGCCTCGACCATTGCCTTTCCAGTATCCACCTTGCAGGATATACCCTCGCCGATATTGCCTTCGGCTTTTAAAGTGATCATCGCTGCAGAGGGATCGGCTTTGTATTTTTCTTTTATCGGCGCCTGCAGGTCTTTTAATTCAGAAGCGTTCATTGTTGTAGTGTTAGGGTTATTGGGTTCTCAAATGTAGTCGGCTTCGTTGCAAAAATATGTTCACATCGAAAATTTTACCTTGCCATGGGAGATGTCCGTTTCAATTGCATCAACTTTTGCTTTCGCGTCATTGAGAATTACCAATCATCGCAGGTAGTATCCGTTGAAAACGAGAGATAAGATAATTTCGCCGAAAACTGCCCTTCGGTTATTTTTTTTTGTGGTGTTTCCATCCGTAGCAGTAAAATGGAAAGTACCCGCAATGTGATTATCATCATACTCTTTAATAACAATAAGCCCGGTATCGCTATTAAAAGATCTTGATCGGCTATCATAGTAAGTAGCCCCGATACCCGAACTAAGGTTCCCGATAGGGTAGGCGCCTACCCGTATATTGGTGTCGATAAAAATATAAAGGTCGTTGCCGCCGCTGCCGTTTGTAACCATAATACTGTTATCGTCATAAAAATAATCAGCTTCTCCCTCTACAGATACTAAAGGGCCCTCATCTATTTTATAGATAAGAAAATTGTCGGGCTGAATGTTGTCTTTTTTGCATCCGCTGAATGCCGCTGCACAACTGCCTGCAATCAGTACTTTCATCATAAGGTTCATAGCTCAAAAGTTTTGGTTTATAACTTATAGAGTGTACCGGCAGGGTAAAGGTTTAATCAAATGCTAATTTTTTTAGTTTTTGTCACTGTTACTGTTTCTGATTATTTTTTAATATTATTGATAAACCAATTAGTTATGAGCCTATTTAGTCGTTTTTCGCAGCTTATGCCGGCCGTATTTGCTTTGCTGTCTGCAGGCAGTCTTTCAGCGCAGGAATTATATACCATGCCGCAAGGCATACGATCGCGTGTCAGTAGTTTTGAGAACCTGAACGGTGTTAAAGGCGCAGGTGGGCAAACCAACAAAACGGCTAAAGGCAATGCTTTTGAATCGCTGGCGGCGGGGCAAACCAAAAGTTTGCTCAACATAAGTTCCGCCGGCATCATTCAGCGGATGTGGGTTACGGTTAACGATCGCTCGCCGGCCATGCTGCGAGCGCTGCGTTTACGTATGTATTGGGATGGTTCGGATAAGCCTGCCGTTGACGTGCCCTTAGGCGATTTCTTTTGTGCCGGACTGGGCAGGCCTGTGGCGTTCCAGTCGGCCTTATTCAGCGATCCGGAGGGCCGCAGTTTTAACAGTTATGTCCCCATGCCCTTCAAAACAGGAGCAAAAGTTACCTTGACAAACGAAAGCAAATCGGACTTGTCGCTACTGTTTTTTGATATCGACTACATTATTATGGACAAGCCACAGCCCGGCATGCTTTATTTCCATGCCTGCTGGAACAGGGCCATCAGATCAACTTTGGGAAAAGATTTTGAATTGCTGCCACGGGTGAACGGGAGAGGGCGTTTTCTTGGTGTAAATGTAGGCGTAAATGTCGATGCGGCATACGGCCACACCTGGTGGGGCGAAGGCGAAGTGAAAATGTATATTGACGGAGATACCACTTACCCAACCATTAACGGCACCGGCGCTGAAGATTACATTGGTACCGGTTGGGGCGAAGGGGCCTTTACAAACCAATACCAGGGCTGCAGCGTTGCCGATACCACCAAAAATCAATATGCTTTTTACCGCTTCCATATCCCGGATGCTATTTATTTTAACCATGATTTTAAAGCCACCATACAGGAGATAGGCGGAGGGAGTGATACGGAAGTAAAAAGCCTGGCGGCCAGGGGAGTACCCCTAACCCCGGTTTCGGTGGCAGGCTACGTTAACGGCTTTACCCGTTTAATGGATAACCCGGTAGCACTTACGGACAGCAAATTTCCGAAGGGCTGGATAAACTTTTATCGCATAGACGATTATTCAGCCACGGCTTATTTTTATTTGGATAAACCTGTAAGTAATTTAAAACCCCTGGCGCCCGTGGAAGAGCGGGTGAAATAAATGGTTGAAGTCATCGTTACTGTTGCTATCGCCCCTTTGTTTTGCCGGATACGCCCCGCATCAACCTTAATGCCTGTTACTATCTTTGAGTGATCAAAACACAAACATTATGTCGTTCCAGGGATATTTAAAAACCATCAAATCAAAAACTGGCAAAGATGCCGCTGGCTTCCGGAAAATGGCCGAAGAAAAGGGCTTTACTCAAAACGGGGAGTTAAAGGCATCCACAAAGGCAGGCGATATTGTACAATGGCTGAAAGACGACTTTGAACTTGGTCATGGGCATGCTATGGCTATTTATGCCTTGCTGAAAGGTATAAAAAACGAGGATAGCGACTAATTTCATACCGGCATTCCGTCCGGGGCAATCTTAATGTTTCTTTTCCCCGGCAAACTGTTTTTCGCCTGCCTCAATTGCTATGGTTAAGTGATTTTCATCAGGTGGTTTTGGACAGGCATATCCACCGCTGAAAGCGCAGTACGGGTTGTAAGCTTTGTTAAAATCGATCACTACGGTATTGCCTTTAAAATCGCCCTCCCGAAGGTCGATATACCTGCCGCCTGCATACGTTTCGCTACCATTGGTATCATCGGTAAAAGGCAGGAACAAGTAGTCTTTGTATTCGGCTATTTTCGCAAGGTTTACATTGCGGTATACGGTCAATTGCAGCGATTTGCCTTTAAGCGTGAATTTTAAAGTGGCATATCGTACATATTCGCGGCCCCTACCGCTAAATACGGGCATAATGAATCCCGGTTCGTTCAATAATATCTCTTCATGTGCGGTAACACGGTAGGTGCTGTCGGCGTCGTAAAACCGGAGAAATTGCAGATCGTCCTTTTTTAGCGGCGAATTTTGGTCGGTCAGAAAGTCGTCCATGTACTTTTTCCGGTATTCGGTTATCTGGTCTTTGTAGTCTTGTGCAAAGCAGTTCAGGCTTGTCAATAAAAGCAATCCGAGCAAATATTTCATATTTTTTTATATATAAATCCAGGGACCAATATATTTATTATTTTCTGCTTTAAATGGTATGGGAAGGCTATTTACGCTAATTAACAGGCGCTAAAACCTCATCTGTTAAAGCGCCGAAAAGGGTAGTATCACAAACTCTTTACTTAAAAATTTGTTTTAATTTGCAACGCTGCCAGATATCACGGCAATAAGCCGTGCGGTATGGCGTTTTTTTTCTACACTAAACAAAATGCTATTATGAAATTTTTAAGATCAGCTTTCACACCTGTTATTATCTTATCCGTTTTGATCACACTTTCGGCGTGCCACGCCAAAAAGAAAGTGATGCAGCCGCCACCGCCGCCGGCAGATACTACTGCCAAACCAACTCCGCCACCACCACCGGCACCGGAACCAGCGCCCGCACCGGCACCAACTCCGCCGCCTGCGCCAAACTATAATTTCAGCAATATCCAATTCGAGTTCGACTCGGGGATATTAAAGACAGAATCATACCCGATATTGGATAAAGCCGCCGCAGAAATGAAAAAAGACCCTTCAGTTAAATTTAAACTAAGTGGTTATGCTTCTGCCGAAGGTACGGATGAGCACAATATGCAATTGTCAAAAGACCGGGCCAATGCTGTTAAGGCTTACCTGGTCAATTCAGGAGTAAGCGTTAATAACTTAGACGCCGACGGCTATGGCGAGGCAAATCCTATCGCCGATAATACGACAGAGGCAGGCAGGGTATTAAACCGCCGCGTCGAAATGAAAAAAGAATAATTGGTTGCAAAACCCGGAAAAGAAAAACCCCTCGGGCATTACGCCCGAGGGGTTTTTTGTTCCCCCGCATGGATTCGAACCACGACTAGCAGAGTCAGAGTCTGATGTGCTACCGTTACACAACAGGGGAGTATCCGGCGCCGTAATTGCTCCGGGGCTGCAATAATACAAAAATTTTCAAAGTGTGTAAAGCTAAAAAAGGCCTCAACAACACAGTCCTCGCAGATAAATCCGTTCATTTGTCAATACGAAATCGTCAGTATCTGTCAACTAATTTATTAATTAAGCTTTATTTTGATACATTAGTCCTTGCCGTAATAAATGCGCGCCAACTATAAACTTACGCCACATTCTTTCTAAAATATGGGTTCAAAGGCCTTTGTTTTAACGTTTATTTTGCTTATATTAGTAACTCTAAAGGTTATCGCGCAGGCGCCGCAGCCCGACAGTGCTGCCTACAGCAAGCAGGCTGTTGAAGCAATCGGTTATTTTAACACCACCGCCGGCAGCCAGGCCGAATTTGTTAATGGTCCGCAGTATATTTTAGCTCCGCCGGCCAACAAAGGCTCTCATTATTTCCAGGATAAGAATTATTGTACGCCATCCCTTATTCGTTTCAATAACACCTGGTATAAAGACGTTCCCGTTTTGTATGATGTTTTTAATGACGAAATGATATCTTTTTCGGGTAATGATCTGTTTGTACTGAAAACAGAATACCTTTCCGATGTATTCCTGCTGGATCATCATTTTGTCCGCCTTACCGCCGGATTATCGCCAGGTTTTTATGACCTGCTTTATAGCGGAAAATCACAGGTATTGGCAAAACGTACGAAAGTTAATGAGGATGAGATCATTCAATCACAAACAGTAAAGTTTATCCTGGAAGACAGGAGCGATCTGTTTATCAAGAAAGAAGGCAAATATTATCCTGTTACAAGCAAAGGGGCTTTATTGGGGATTTTTAAAGATAGAAGGAAAGACATCAATCAATATATCCGCGACCATAAGCTTGATTATAAAGCTGACAAGGAAGCGGTGACAGTTGCAATAACCGCTTATTACGACCAATTGACCCATTAATATGCAGAAATTTTACATCGCACTTGCTGCCCTTATCTGTTTCGCGCTTAAATCAAGTGCGCAGCAGGACAGCAAGTTAATAGATGTGGATTTTAAGAAGGCGACTATCACGCAAATGACTGGGGAACTGAAAGTAAAGACAGGTTACACGTTTTATTACGATCCCGTCCAATTTGATAGTTTAAGGGTAACGCTCGCCATTGCCCGGAAAACTTTGAGTTTCGTACTTGAAAAGGCATTCGAGGGGACACCATATCACTATATTATAACTGCCGGCAGGGAAGTTATCCTGACGCGGGGTGCAAAAATAACCACTTCGCTTCCGTCCGGGTATTTTGATAACACCGTGGAAACCACAACAGCCAATGCACAAAGCAGTGTGTCCCCTTACCCCGAGGATAACAATAACACCGCAGGGGCCAGTGCCGAAAATAAGATATACGAGATAGGAGCGCGGACCAATAAGATAAGGCCGGGCAACGTCACCTTGTCGGGTTATATACGCAGCCGCAAAACAGGCGAAGGGATAAACGGTGCAAGCATTTATGATCCGGAAACGAAAACCGGCATGGCGACTGATAAAAATGGGTATTATACGCTTTCACTTCCGCGTGGTCAGCAAACACTTTTGATAAAGGGCCTGGGTATGCAGGATACGCGACGCAGGGTCATCCTTTATTCGGGCGGGCGGTTGGATATCGGCTTGCAGGAAAAAGTGACATCATTGAAAGAGGTGACCGTGTCTGCCGAAAAAGTTGCAAACGTGCGCAATACCACTATGGGTGTAAATAAATTGGATATCCGCAGTATCAAACAAATACCATCGGCGTTTGGCGAAGCTGATGTTTTGCGGGTGGTTTTGACTTTGCCCGGCGTGCAAAGCGTAGGAGAGGCCACAACCGGCTTCAACGTTCGAGGCGGCTCGGCCGATCAGAACCTGATCCTGCTGAACGACGCAACCATTTATAACCCTTCACATTTTTTTGGTTTCTTTTCCGCATTCGACCCCGACATCGTAAGCAATATCGAATTGTATAAAAGCACCATTCCCGAACGGTTTGGCGGTCGCCTGTCATCGGTATTGGATGTGACTGACCGCGAAGGCAATAAGAAGAAATATACCGGTTCGGCAGGGATCGGTCTGATAACCAGCCGGGTGAATATTGAAGGGCCCATTGTAAAGGATAAAACATCTTTCATTTTTGGGGGACGGACAACTTACTCCGATTGGCTGCTGAAATCCCTTCCCCAGGAATATAAAAACAGCTCGGCCTCGTTCTATGACCTTAACTTGAGCATAAGTCATCAAATAGGTAAAAGCGATAATTTGTACGTAACCGGGTACTTCAGTAATGATAAATTCAGGCTGAACAGCGATACCGCCTACGGTTACAGCAACCGTAACGCAAATATCAAATGGAAGCACAATTTCAACCCGAAATTGTTCGGTACGCTCACCGCCGGCATCGATGATTATCAATACAGCATCGCCAGTACATCCAATGCTGTAAATGCATATAAACTGAACTTCTCCGTAAAGCAAACTAACCTGAAAGCAGATTTTAGTTATTTTCTGAACCCCCGGAACACCCTTGACTTTGGTTTGAGTTCGATCTATTATAATCTCAATCCGGGTGATAACGAACCGAATAGTTCACAGTCGCAGGTTACGCCGTTCCGGGTGCCACTGGAGAAGGCGCTTGAAAGTGCCCTGTACATAGGAGATAAATATGATATAACCCAGGATCTTTCTGTTAGCGCGGGCCTGCGGTATTCGCTTTACGCCTATCTCGGACCACAGACGGTAGATCATTATCAACCCAATTCACCTAAAAATGCTGCCAATGTTCAGGATAGTACAATATACAGGAACAACCAGGTTATCAATACCTATAAAGGTCCCGAGATAAGGGTGTCGATGCGTTATACCCTGGATGATAATACGTCGGTAAAAGCGTCATATAATACACTAAGACAATATATCCATCTTTTATCTAATACAACCGCTATTTCCCCGACCGATGTTTATAAGTTAAGCGATCCTAATATCAAACCGCAGTTTGGTCAGCAGGTCTCCCTTGGACTGTACAGGAATATTAAACAGAACAGTATCGAAACATCAATTGAGGTCTATTACAAAAAGATCGGCCATTACCTCGATTATAAAAGCGGCGCAGTGCTCCTGCTGAACCCGCACATCGAGCGCGATGTGATCAATACGGAAGGCAAGGCTTACGGCGTTGAATTCATGGTCCGTAAAACGGAAGGCAACCTGAACGGGTGGATAAGTTACACTTATTCGCGTACCTTCCTTAAACAGGACGACCCCAACGCGGGTGAAACCATTAACAGGGGCGAATTTTATCCTGCCAATTATGATAAGCCGAATGACTTTAATTTTACAGGTAATTATCGCTTCAGCCGTCGTTTCAGCATTTCCCTCAATGTGATCTATAGTACAGGCAGACCCATTACTTATCCCATTACCGAATATTATTACGGCGGGTCGGTAAGGGTGCTTTATTCGGACAGGAACGCATACAGGATACCCGATTATTTCAGGTCCGATTTTTCAATGAATATCGAAGGTAATCACAAAATACATCAGCGGTTTCACAACTCGTGGACGTTTGGGGTATATAATCTTACCGGCCGGGCAAATGCTTATTCAACATACTTTGCACAGCAGGGCGGCGTCATCAACGGCTACCAGCTATCGATATTTGCCAGGCCCATACCTTTTGTAAATTATAATATCAGGTTTTAATGGAGAGGCAAAGAATATATAACTCACTAAAAGCAATTGCGCTCGCTATCATTGCAACGGCTTGTTTGGCTGCTAATAGCCAGGCCCAGGTATTACCTGTATTAGAAAACAAGTTTGCCTGGCAGTCGGGGCGGTTACACGAAAAGTTATATGTTCATACGAGCAAGGAAAATTATTTAGCGGGTGAATTATTGTGGTTCAAAATCTATTGTACCGACGGGACCGATAATAAGCCATTGAACATGAGTAAAGTAGCTTATATTGAAATTTTAGATAGCAAACATAACCCGGTTTTGCAGGGCAAGATAGCATTGCGGGAAGGAATGGGTAATGGCTCCTTTTATCTCCCTTTTTCTATCGCAAGCGGAAATTACCAGTTGCGCGCCTACACCAATTGGATGAAAAATTTCGACCCGGCCTACTATTTCAATAAGCAGGTTACCATTATCAACACAACCAGGACCTCACCGCCTTCACTGGCTGCTGATTCGGCGAAATATGATGTGCAATTTTTTCCGGAAGGAGGACACTTGGTTAAAGGCCTCCAAAGTAAAATAGCGTTCAAAATAACAGCTTCTGAAGGGACGGGCCGCGATGGGGCAGGTGCAGTGATCGGCCCGTCAAATGATACTGTCGCCAGGTTTGTAACCGGGAAATTTGGTATCGGTAGCTTTAGTTTCACCCCATCGGCCCAAACGGGCTACCGGGCAGTAGTTAAAATAGGGAGCGTAATAATTACCCCACCACTGCCCGAAATAAGTGCCACAGGCTATGTGGTTCGCGTAACCGATAACGATAACAGCCTGGACGCCGGAATTACCCAATCAGGGCTTGAACCAGGCGAAAACTTATATCTATTAGTACATAACAGGCACAACATAGAAGTTGCCGCCCAACTAAAAATGGTGGACAACAAGGCGCATTTCGTCTTCGACAAGACAAAGCTGGAGCAGGGGCTTAGTTATATTACTATTTTTGACGGGCGTGGCAATCCTATATGCGAAAGGTTGATATTTAAACGCCCGGTCAATAAACTCATGGTCAATGCATCGGCAGATGTCAAAAGCTATGGTACCAGGAAAAAGGCAGATGTAGATATTGCCACATTCAATGCGAATGGTAAAAACATTCCGGCTAACTTGTCAGTCTCTGTTTTTCGTATCGATTCGCTGCAAAAAAAGCCAGCGGCAAATATACCGGGATACATGTGGCTCAACTCCGATCTGAAAGGATACGTCAAATCGCCGGATTACTACCTTGAAAATAATGATGCAGATGGTAACCAGGCTTTGGATAACCTGTTGCTGTCGCAGGGCTGGACACAATTTGACTGGAACAGGGCCGTATCATCCGGCAAACCGCATTTTACCTTCTTGCCTGAATACAATGGCCCGGTAGTTACCGGTAATCTCACCAATGCGCTCACTAACATGCCTGCGCCAAACGTTGTGGCTTATCTTACCGTAACAGGATCACAGCACCACTTGTATATTTCTAAAAGCGATACGGCAGGCAGGTTGATGTTTAATACCCGCGACTTTTTTGGGCCGCGAGAGATAGTCGTGCAGACGAATTGGCTGCAAGACAGTACCTATCGAATTAGTATCCCGAATCCGTACAGCGAGGAATACGATAAAAGTAAACTATCGCCATTTAATATGAGCGCTGGTATGAGCACTGGTTTGATTAGCGGGAACATCGATATGCAGGTGCAGAATATTTTTTCGGGAAACCAAATAAAATTTGATGCGGCGCCACCTGAAAATGCGGCGTTTTATGGTGAACCCGGTTATAGTTACAAATTGGATGATTATACCCGTTTTCCCAAAATGGAAGATGTGATACATGAATACGTGAGGCTGGTAGGCGTGGAAAGACAGCGCGACAGGGTGCGCTTTGAAATAATAAGCGACAAAAAAACTTTGCCGGGACAACCCCTGGCAATGCTCGATTCCCGGCCAATATTCGACGCGGCCAAAGTTTTAAATATAGATCCCCTAAAGATAAATAAGCTTGAAGTGGTTACTGGCAACTACGTCTATGGACCGGCGACGTTAAATGGCATATTGAGCTTTACCAGCTACGACGCAGCCAGCATAAACACGGAACTGGATCCCCGGGCGGTAGTACTTGATTTTGATGGATTGCAATTGGAAAGAAAGTTTTATTCGCCGGTTTATGATACTGAAGCAAAAGGGAATAGCACCACACCTGATTTCAGGAATACGCTCTACTGGAATCCTGATATCCGGACAGGCGAAAGCGGTCACCTTAAATTAAATTTTTATACAGGCGACAGAGCAGGAAGCTATATGGGTATAGTGGAAGGTATTTCACGGGATGGAGAAACAGGTTACAGATATTTCTATTTCGAAGTGAATAAATAACTTATCTCCAATAAGGCGGCGGTTCGGTTTTTCCGCGTATGGTGCAATCGACACACGTAGTTGTTGAATAGGTTATAAAGTTGGGAGCTCCAAAAGGCCCAAGGGGTGCAATGTAAAAGGGTTCGATTGGTATAGTTCCGGCTTCCGGGCCGAGTACTTTTGGGTCTGTGTAAAAAGGTTCATGATAATAAAAGGCACTATCAAGCTTACAACCAACCGGGTATTTTACCTGGTAGCTGCTTAATAACTGGCTGGCTGAAATAAATATTCGTTTGGTAGCTGCACGACCTGCACTTAAGTAGCCCACAACAAATTCGTGCGGATCGGTAACGCAATAAAAATTACTTTGGTTTACTGACGGCTGTGCGTCAAATATGCTGCCCAGCCTGTCGGTATTTTTTTGTAAACCCAGCCAAAAATCGTAAGCGTCGGCTGTAAGTGCATATTGTTTGACGATTATGGTATATCTCGCTTCTATTTTTTCCGAAGTTCCCGGTATAAAAGCTATAGGGGCCTGGTATATAAGGTCGCTTGAAAGCTTGTTCGAGTTTGCCAGTAGAATGGCAGTTGATGTGTCGGTCGCATAGCAAACATGGCGCGGTTCGTCGCCTAACATGTAGGATTTAAAAAAGCTTTGAAATTGCCAGGTTTCCGTATACTCCCAGCGATAATATTTCGTGCTGCTGGCATCATCGTGCGTGTTAACATAAATATGTACTCCGTCTGTTTCCTGCGAAAAACCTACACTGTCTATAGGGGGCGAATTCTTTACAATCACATAGTCAGAAAGATATTCTTTACCGTCGGCAGTTTTAATATGCAGCCGGTATTTATGCGCATCGTTAAGATTTAGCGGTGCAGCCGAATAAACGCCCGGCCTTACTTCATATAGGGAATAAGTATTGTTGGCGTCGCTTTCAACAATTAACTGCGCGTTTGTTTCCCTGTCTATCTGGATACCCGGGCCATATTTTTTTGTACGGCTCAATGTGATAAAAGTCGAATCGGGTCCGGTGTTAATTGCACCTTCTATAACCAGGTACCTGTTGGTATTGGTTAGGGCATCTTTAGGCTCAAATGCCTTTTTGCAGCTAACCGCCAATAAGGCTGCAAATATTAAAATCGGCCACTTCGACATCAAAGCAATTCTTATATAGGTTTATACGTAATGTGTCGACAATTTATCTCTAAAAGGTTATATAACCAAATAAGGTGCGCTCATAAGTACTATTACGTCTGCAAGGCGTTTCGGGAACGGCCTGTCCGGGTGAGGTCCGGGGACTGTTTAGTAATCTATGGTTAATAAATTTCTCAATAATTTATTTTGTAACAGAATTTTTGCACATTTATTTTTTGACGAAACATTTTTTTTATGGCCTCCGTATAGTACCTGTTTTTCCCCGTGAAAAGCACGTTGACTAATTAAAAATGAATATGAGCGGCTTATTGCCCATTTTACTCCTTCTGGTTTACCCATTTTACACCCGGCTAAACATACCATATCAAGGTAAACAGATGACACGCTCAAAAATTCTTCGTAACATATTTCCGCAACTTGCTGATTTAGAACAGTGTGAAAATACTTACCTAACTCAATTTTATATTAAGGCTATTAAAACCGGCAATATAAAAGCGCACCGGTTTTTCAGCCATTCCCAGGCCAATACCTGGATCGTAAACTGTTCTTTAACTTATTTAAGATGTTGAATATGAAAAGAAGTTTACTGTTTAGCATTATTTTTTTGATCGTTGGCTCCTTATTTTTGGGGGGGACTACATTTGCTTCTACCAAACGAGTAACAAACATAAGTTACGGCAGCCAGACGGGAACAGCAACCGCAGGAACGGGCACTTCCGTGACTTATACCATAACGGTTACTGAAGGAAGCACATTCGGGTTCGGAACATCCTCCGACGATATATTACTAACCTGGGCAGGCGGGACACCAACTGGGGTGACCTGGCTGTTTTCATCCAGTCAGACAATGGGCGGAGGTGTGACAACTACTACACCAACTTTTACACCAAGTGGTAGTAACACTACGATCACGTTTACAGTTACAACATCAAATTCAACCCCTGCCGGAACTTATCCTTTTACATTGAAATTTACGGATAATAACGGTGGTGGTGGCCCCTGGACAAGCAGCGGTTTAGACCTAACGGTTGATGGAGGAGTACCTACGATAAGTTATACAGGCTCGCCGTTTTCTTACTATGCCGGCCAGGCAATATCATCGTTAACACCAACAGTAACGAACAGCCCGACAAGCTATTCCATAAGCCCGGCTCTCCCGGCTGG
The DNA here is from genome assembly GCF_007971025.1 of Mucilaginibacter ginsenosidivorans. Classification (NCBI taxonomy): domain Bacteria; kingdom Pseudomonadati; phylum Bacteroidota; class Sphingobacteriia; order Sphingobacteriales; family Sphingobacteriaceae; genus Mucilaginibacter; species Mucilaginibacter ginsenosidivorans. The sequence continues at coordinate 2,681,850 of NZ_CP042436.1, forward strand.
TTTATCTTTTAGCACGTCGACAGGAGTTATCTCCGGGACGCCTACTGCATCGTCATCAGCTACAACATATACCGTAACTGCAACAAACGCAAGCGGAAGCAGCAATACTACGATCAATATCACCGTATTGTCGCCGACTATAAGTTACACAGGATCGCCATACACTTATTTAACAGGAACAACGATTTCGTCGTTGACTCCGACCGTAACGGGAAGCCCGTCGAGTTATTCGATAGGTACTGCATTGCCGGCGGGCCTGTCGTTCAACACATCCACCGGTGTTATATCCGGTACCCCAACTACAACATCGGCGTCAACTGTTTACACCGTAACGGCTAATTACGCTGCCGGGGTAACTGCTACAACAACAATTAATATTACAGTTAACCTGGGGCCGCCGAATATTAGCTATACACCTGCAACAAAGAGTTATCCTTCCGGCACCGCAATAAGCACATGGTCACCGGTAAATACAGGAGGTGCTGCAGTAAGTTGGTCTGTAAGCCCTGGCTTACCTGCCGGTTTGTCGCTTAATACTGGTACCGGCGATATAACCGGAACGCCAACAACGGTATCCTCTGCAACAACATATACCGTAACAGCAACTAATGTCGCCGGCAGCAGCAGTACGAGTATAACTATAACTATATTGCCTGTTCCGCCTGTCATAAGTTATACGCCATCTTCTAACACTTACACTGTAGGAACCGCAATAAGCTCATGGACACCCGTAAATACCGGCGGTGCGGCTACAAGCTGGTCTGCAAGTCCGTCGTTACCCACTGGCTTATCATTTAATACTTCTACGGGAGCTATTTCCGGAACGCCGACTGTAACTGATACAGCAACCTTCACAATTACAGCAACCAATGCAGGCGGAAGCGGGACTGCTACAATAAATATTACCGTGCTTCCGAAAGCTCCGGTGATAAGTTATTCGCCATCAACAGTGACCTATACTGTAGGGACTTCGATAAGCCCGTTGTCGCCGACCAATACAGGGGGGCCGGCTGATACCTATTCGATAGGTCCGTCATTGCCTGCCGGTTTGTCGTTCAATACAACGACCGGTGTAATTTCAGGCACGCCTACAACAACGTCCCCGGCGACAACCTATGTTATTTCAGCCGATAATGACAAGGGTACAAGTACGACTTCTGTTACTATAACGTGTAACAACCCGTCCGTTCCTAACATCAGTTACAGCCCGTCTACCAAAACTGCGGTAGTAGGTACGGCTATTACAGCCTGGACACCAACTAATTCAGGAGGAACTGCTACCAGTTGGTCTATCAATACACCGCTGCCGGCCGGTTTATCCTTCAATACCAGCACCGGTGCGATTACCGGTACACCTACTGCTACATCATCGGCTACTACTTACACCGTAACCGCTACAAATGCCGCGGGCAGTGCCAGTACAACCATAACCCTGACAGTTAACCCCCAGGCGCCGGTTATTAGTTACACGCCATCAACAAACACTTACTCCGTAGGAGCCACAATAAGTTCACTAACTCCGGCCAATACGGGCGGCGCGGCAACAAGCTGGGCCATTACCGCCGGCGGGGCGTTGCCTTCAGGTTTGTCATTTAATACATCCACAGGTGTAATATCCGGTACACCAACGGCCACAAAGGCATCAACTACGTATACCATAACCGCCACGAATGCTACGGGGAGCGGAAACACAACGGTCACTATCAGCGTCAATAATAATGCTCCAAATATCAGCTACTCGCCTGGAACGGTTACCTACTCGGTAGGTACCACGATAACACCTGCTTCGCCAACCAACTCAGGCGGCGCCGCGTCAACCTGGGCCATTACCGCCGGAGGTTCGCTGCCATCCGGGTTATCGTTGAATACCAGCACCGGTGTAATATCCGGTACTCCGACGGCAGTATTTCCGACAACGACGTTTACCATCAAGGCAACTAACTCATCAGGTAACTCGAGCACTAACCTGATCATCACTGTTAGTCCGCATGCTCCGGTTATTAGCTATACGCCGTCAACAAATGTCTACCGGCTTAATGCGACCATACCTAATTTGGACCCAACTAATACCGGTGGTGCGGTTACGGGTTACAGTTATTCTCCTTCGGGCACGTCGCTCACCGGTGCATCTTTAAGCGGGCCAAGTTTGATGACCATTGATGCGTCAGGCAACATCTATGTGGCCAATTATTATAATAAAACGATAAGCAAATATAATTCCAGCAACGTGTACGTCGGGACATATACATCAGGCAAAACCTTTACCAACCCCGAAGGTATAGTTTTTGACTCGGCGGGCAATTGTTATGTGGAAGATACAGGGGCTGGTGCTATTTATAAATTTAATTCTTCAGGGGTCTACCAGTCCACTATTATTTCGGGCTTAAACCACCCACTTGGGATCAGCATCGATCCGTCCGACAATTTATATATTGCTACCTATGTTTATACATCACCTTACACCAGTTCGGTAACAAAATATAACACTTCGGGTACATTGCTTATGACCCTGAACAACTCACAAATGGACCAGGCGGACGGTGTTGCGGTAGACGGTTCAGGAAATATTTATGTATTGAACCGTGCACAGGACCAGGCCGGTACCAACAAAGGCTACGTAACTAAATATAATTCGTCAGGTACTTACCTTGGGGTATTCAGCAGCGGGTACGAAGATCCTTTAGCTATTTCCTGCGACCCATCCGGTAACGTATTTGTTGCCGACTCGCACAATAACCAGGTTAAGATATACAGCTCAAACGGTGTATTGCTTAATACCATCAGCGGCTTTAACGACGTGGAAGGTTTTGTGGCCGACGGCAACGGTAACCTCTATGTTTCGGATTTTACCAATAATACAGTTAAGGAATTTGCGGCAAACGGCGGGTATCGTATCAGTTCACCACTTCCATCGGGCTTGAGTTTCGACACTACAACAGGCGAGATCAGCGGAACACCTGCTGTTACATTTGGGCCAACAACGTATACTATAACTGCTTATAACATTACAGGCAGCGGTTCAACTACCGTAACCCTGTCGTGTGTTCAATCGAATGACTGGATAGGTGTGACAAGTACCGACTGGAATACGGCTTCAAACTGGAGGAGCGGTGTGGTGCCAAACAGTGCGCAATCAGCGCTCATCGGTGTTAACGAGTCATTTAACTATTTTCCGAATGTATTGACGGCGTCTGGTACAGTGAATGTTGGTTCGATACAATTTGGCAATGTTGGCAGCCAGTGGCCTGGTGTCAATGTAAATAGCGGAGCCACATTGAACGTGGTGGGCGCCATAACTTACCAAAGCGATGCAAGCTCGGGCCTGGGATACAATGCGACATTGACCGGTTCGGGAACAATAACAGCGAATAGCATAAGCGTTATTTCGAATACGACGCTGGGAAGTTCGTACACAAGTACGATGGCTTCGTCCGTTACTAACCTGAATATAGCTACCAATATAGCGTTAACGTCCACGGCTTCAGGTGCCACTACTTTTAATTCAACTTTTAACCTCACCGGGGGTACAACCGTGCTAACGGGTACTGTTCAAACTACAAATGCGTCGGGTACCACTTCAACTTTTGCCCTGGTGCCCACAACCGCAACCACATTAAAGCTGGCCAGCTCAACCGCGTTGTCTGGTTTGTCAGCCACCGGAACCAACGTTGTTACTTTTAATGCCACGAATGGGACTGTGGAATATTCGGGCGCGGCACAAACCGTTTACACGGCAACGGGCATTACTGGTTTGTCTTCGGGTGTCAGTTACCAGAATATTGCTTTTTCGGGCACAGGTATAAAAACAGCGTCGGGCAATTTGAATATTGCCGGTAATTTTACCAATACCCTTGCAAATGACGCGTCAAATTATGTCAACTTCACAGGTGCTACAGTTACATTTAACGGGACAACCCAAACTTTGAGCGCCGGATCGGGCAATGGTACGACGTTTACCAACGTGAACTTTAGTGGAGCCGGGACAAAAACTATGAGCAGCGGTATGTTTTATATCTCAAAATCCGGTGTTTTGACCATGCAGGGCAGTAGCAGCTCCACTATTTTGGCTGCCAATGGTAATCTTACATTGCTCTCAGTGTCGTCGGGCTCGGCATCGATCGCTGCTATACCCACCGGGCCAAGCATTACAGGCACGGTAAATGTACAGCGTTATATAACGGGCGGCTCAGGCTATCGCAGCTACCGCCTTACATCGTCGCCGGTATACGCGGGAACGGTAAGCTCAAATAATGTATATAGCATTAACTATTTGCAAAACAGTATTTACCTTACCGGCGATGCAGGAGGCGGGTTTGACAAAACAGGCAACCCGACGTTATACCTGTATCGTGAAGACATAACTCCTTCAAACGCTACATATATCAGCGGAAACTGGTGGGGTATCAGCAAGATCAATAACTCGCCTTCTTACACGTATTATCTTAATAGCGGTTCAACCGGTTATAATATTCCGGTAGGCAATGGTTATCTGTTCTTCTACCGTGGAAACAGGGCCGCAACAACAGTTGCCAATGAAACGGTAACTACCTATACCCCGGGTTCGGTTGCACTTACCGCCTCCGGTACGCTTAACCAGGGCCAGGTAATAGTCCATCCGTGGAACAATGCAGCTTCGGCAACATTAAATTACACCGGTTCAGGCGCGGGCACAAATGCACTGGTACGTGGGTTCAATTTGGTTGGTAATCCCTATGCAAGTACTATCGATTGGGAATCGTTCAATACAACCACCACCACAAGTGGCATATACGGCAGCAATGTTGGGACTACAGTATACGAATTAAACCCTTTGACAAGCAATTTTGATACTTATCAGAAAGGCGGCGTCTATACTAATCACGGCCGCCGGTATATCGTAAGCGGTGAAGGCTTTTTTGTAGTTGCCAGCAACAGCAGCGCTCAGCTTATATTCAATGAGACATCTAAGTCTACTGCGCAAAATACCGGGCTTAATCTCTTTATGTCGTCTAAGGATAACCTTGCTGCTTTAAGCAATAATATGATCGATCAGCATCTCCGTTTGCAAATGGCCATGGATACGATAAATACTGATGATATTTATATCGGTTTCAACTCAGCCGCAACCGAGAAGTTCATCAGCAACGAAGATGCGCCGTACAGGCAGGGAAGCGGGAAAGTAAGTTTATCAAGTATTTCGAGCGATGGCGTTAACCTTGCTATCAACAGGCTGCCTCTCCCTGCAGCCGCGAAGCAAACCGAAATCCCGTTGAACGTGACAGCCCGCACGCCCGGAGTTTATTCGCTTAATATGACCGAACTGGAAGCAATACCCCAGGTTTACCAGGTTTGGCTGATGGATAGTTATAAAAAGGATTCATTGGATATGCGTCACAACCAGACCTACGCATTTAATATTACCAGCGATACGACGACATTCGGCAAAAGCCGGTTTAAACTGGTGTTGCGCGAAGATCCTGCTCTAATGGTTCATTTGCTCAACTTCACTGCGGTTAAGGTTACGCAGGGATCGAAGGTGTCATGGACAACCGAAAATGAACAAAACTACACCCGCTTTACCGTTGAAAGAAGCACGGATGGCGGTGCAACGTTCAACGTGCTGGGTGGTACACCTTCTAATGCAACGGGGGTATATAACCTTTGGGATACTTCACCGGCTTCCAAAGACATGTATCGTTTGAAGATTGAAGACCTGAATGGTAATATTACTTATTCAAATGTGGTTACGCTTATGTATACGGAGAATGTGAACGGCATTGCAAAAAGTAATATTTCCCTTTATCCGAATCCTGCCAAAAGCACCATCAACCTGACTATCAATGCTGCCTTCGGCTCAAGCCAGAAGATAAGTCAATCGGGCATCGGAATGACGAATCTTGCAGCCACACCGGTTACATCAGTTTACAATATAAGGATAGTTAGTTCCACCGGCGGCTTGATGAAAACTGCCACAACTACACAAACCAATTGGCAAAACGATGTAAGCAGGTTGTTGCCGGGGACATATATCCTGCAGGTGGTTGATAACAACAACAATCTTGTAGGTGAGACCACTTTTGTGAAATTATAAACCTGAACATTTAACGCGGGATAGGGGCGGGCGTAAGTTTATTCCTTTTTTTGTGTCCCCTCAATTAGATAGCGCTGCTGTGGATGTCGATTCTCTCACATCAAGCTTTGACGGACAGATGATTCTTTCATTTTTGATAAAAGTATCTCTTTCAATCGAATTGCAGATAAGGCTGGCGGCTTGTTGCCCGATTTCAAAGGCGGGCTGAGTAATGGTACTTAAAGATGGGGACAAAAGAGATGCGTACAAAAGATTCGAAAAACAAACGATTTTCAATTGGTCGGGCATCACAATGCCCAATTGCTTGCAGGCATTATACATTGGGATGGTCAGCAATTCAACAGAAGCGACGATACCATCGGGACGATGATGCGGACTTGATAAAAGTATTCTAATTGCTTCCTCACTTTTTGTTTTATCTGTGGGTATCTGGTAAACATTTTTCGAAGGGTCCTCAACGTTGTTTTCGTGAAGTGCCCTGATAAATCCATCCATTCTCTTTCGCAGGATAGACAGCCCTTCCGATATAGAAAGGAAATAAATTTTTTTGCAGCCTTGTTCTACCAGGTGCCGGGCGGCAATATAACCGCCTTCAAAATCATCGGTTACTACTTTACCTGCCTCAATATCATCTGCTACCCTATCAAAAAAAACCAGGGGAATACCGTAATCGACCAGCTTTTTCAGATGACAGTTATCAGTAGTCTCCCTGCACACCGATATCAGGACCCCATCTACCCGTCCATCCGACAGGACTTTAATGATCTCCTCCTCTTTCGACCGGAGGTCGTTCGTTATGTAGACGTTAATATGATAACCTTTTTCCTGGGTTACCGCTTCGATACCCTTTATGGCCAGTGAAAAGAAACTATCTACAATTTCCGGAACAATAACGGCGACGGTCCTGCTTTTCCTGCTCTTGAGCCCGCTCGCAAAATGATTCGGTATATAGTTAAGTTCCTGCGCAGCTGCCAATACTTTCGCCTTGGTTGCAACGCTGATCTCATGGCTATCCTTCAATGCTTTGGAGACAGTACCTTTTGATAAACCAAGCTTTTCAGCAAGGAGTTTGATGGAAGTATTGCTTTGAAAACCACTCATTAGGTCCGGAAGGAGTTATAAAAGTATAACAAGTTATCAAAATAATATTAAAAAACAATAGATCATGATCGAAGCCTTACTTTATTTATCTTTTTAAAAAGATTTTGATCTTTTTAAAAAATTACACACAAACGCAACCGGTTTCGTAAATAAATTCGCTTACTCACGGCGAATTTGTCTTATCAAAAATTACATTCGTATAGCAAAACTAGCGGATTGCAAGTAGTTGAGCCACAAAAATGAATAAAGAATTAGTGTATAATTTACAATAAGTGTTGCCCTGACATGTAATGAAATCTCTACTAAAACTATTTCTTATTCTTTATTGCTTGTCGTTGTTTGCGTGCACACGCAAACCGGGTACGGTGTTCACCGAGGTCAAACCTTCCTATTCAAATATTAATTTCAGGAATGATATAGAAGAAACCAAAGAGCAAAATATCCTTACCTACGAGTATTTATATAACGGCGGCGGAGTTGCCGTCGGCGATTTGAATAACGATGGCTTGCCCGATGTTTTTTTTACCGGCAATATGTCGCCAAATAAACTTTATCTCAATAAAGGCAACTTCAAATTTGAAGACATCACTGACCGGGCCGGCGTTAAGGGTCGCGATAGGTGGAAAACCGGGGTGGTAATGGCCGATGTGAACGGCGACGGGCTGATGGATATTTATGTTTGCTATTCGGGCGTCGGTAGCGACGCAGCAAGAGCAAACGAATTATACATTAACAACGGCAGCAAAAATGGCATCCCCACGTTTACCGAAAGCGCTAAGACCTATGGTTTGGACGCTGCGGGCACTTTTTCAACCTCGGCTGTTTTTTTTGATATGGATAACGACGGCGACCTGGACATGTTCCTGGTCGACCATGCGAATGAGTTTTTCAACCCTTTTTTCAATACTGAAAAACTCCGGAAGACGAGAAATGCAAAATTTGGGAACAGGCTGTACAGGAACGATAACGGCCATTTTACCGACATAAGCGAGCAGGCGCATATTGATGGAAGTGGACTCAATTTCAGCCTAAGTGCTTCGGTAAGTGACATTAACGGCGACGGGTGGCCGGATATTTATGTTACAAATGACTATGATGAACGCGATTTTTTATACCTGAATAACCACGATGGGACTTTCAGGGAGGTATTGACCAAAGCAACCAGGCACATTTCGGAATTCGCCATGGGTAGCGACATAGCGGATTTCAATAACGACAACCGCCCGGATGTTGTGGAATTGGACATGCTGCCCGAGGACAATCATCGGCAAAAACTGCTGCGTGGGGCCGATAATTATGATAAATTTCAGTTGCTGGTAGAACATGGTTTCCATAAACAGCTGATGCGGAATTCCCTGCAGCTTAATAATGGGAACAATGCCGATGGTACCCCTGTATTATCTGAAATAGGACAGATGGCCGGTGTATCGAACACCGACTGGAGTTGGGCGCCGCTTTTCGCCGACCTGGACAATGATGGCTGGAAAGACCTCTTTGTCACCAATGGTATCCTGAAGGATATGACAAACCTCGACTTTGTGAAGTATTCGTCGGGCTATTCGCCGCAGTACATTAAGGAAAAACAGGATAAAAGCGAGATATGGGAGCTGGTTAAAAAGATGCCTACAACCATGCTGACCAATTACCTTTTCAAAAATAGCGGGAATTTAACATTTGCAAACGTTACTGCCGATTGGGGGCTTACCAAATTGGGCGTAAGCAACGGTGCTGTTTATGCTGACCTGGATGGTGATGGCGACCTGGACCTTGTCATCAATCAGCTGGACGGTGTTGCCACAGTTTATAGGAATAACACTTCGGAACAGTCAAAAAAACCTGCCTTTTTACGCCTTCAACTTAAAGGCGCTAACAAAAACACATCGGGCATTGGCGCTAAGGTTTACGTAACAACTACGCACAACAACCAATTCCAGGAGCAATATTTCAACAGGGGTTTTCAGTCCTCGGTCGACCCGGTTTTGCACTTTGGCTTGGGAAAAGACAGTATTGTACAGTCATTAAAGGTGGTGTGGCCGACCGGTGAAGTATCTGAGTTAAAGAATATCAAAGCCGACCGCTTAATTGTAGTTGAGCAAAAAAATGCCACACCGGGTAAAAGTGCACCCGCTACTGACAACGAAAATACTAAACCCCTGTTTAAAGACGTAACGGCAACATCGGGAATTAACTTTACCGATAAGGCATCGTCTTACGTCGATTTTAAAATATCCCCACTGCTGCCTTACCAGGTTTCAAAGATGGGACCCTGCATCGCTAAAGCCGACGTAAACGGTGATGGATTGGAAGATCTGTTTATTGGCGCGGGTGTGGGCCAGTCCAGCCAGCTTTATCTTCAAACGCGCGATGGGCATTTTGTACTTGCGCCATCTCAACCATGGAATAACAACACGCTTCCTTTCAATGCTGATGCTTTGTTTTTTGATGCGGATGGTGACGGGGATATGGACCTGTACCTGGTAAGTGGCGGCGCTGAATATCCGTCGGGAAACGAGAATTACCAGGACCGGATATTTGAAAATGATGGCAAGGGCAATTTTAAACAAGTTTTGAATGCCCTGCCCAAAGAATTCATCAGCGCGAGTTGTGCCCGCGCAGCAGATATTGATCATGACGGGAAACCCGATCTTTTCATCGGTGGCAGGTACAAGCCGGGCATGTTCCCAATGGCGCCTTCGAGCTACATACTGAAAAATATCAGCCGCAAAGGGAATATCCAATTTGAGGTAGATAATTCTCAAAAAGATGCTACGCTCCGCAATCCCGGCATGGTGACGGACGCCGTTTGGGTTGACCTGAATAAAGACGGATGGATGGACCTGGTTATAGCCGGGCAGTTTATGCCAGTCACGGTATTTGAAAATCAGAAAGGATCGCTGGTTAACCAGACTAAGGAATACGGTCTTTCCGGGACGAATGGATGGTGGAGCCGTATAGTCGCTACGGATTTGGACGGAGATGGTAATGTCGACCTGGTTGTAGGGAACCTGGGATTGAACACCCAGCTTAAAGCTTCCGCAACCGAGCCCGTTACCATTACTTGTTCCGACTTTAACAACGACGGGTTGATGCTGCCGGTTTTGTGTTACTATATCCAGGGCAAAAGCTATCCTTATTACACCCGCGATGAACTAATGGATCAAATGCCCTGGTTGCAAAAGAAATTCGCGCGTTACGCCGACTTCGCAGATGCACAGTTGACTGATCTTTTCCCGCCGGAAAAACTTGCCGCAGCCACAACCGTGAAGATCAATATGCTGGAATCTGTTGCGCTCAAAAATTCTGGTAATCATCATTTTACCATAAAAAAATTACCGTCTTCGGCGCAAACAAGTATGGTTAACGGTATTGTGCCGGGAGATATCGACCCGAACGGGAAAAAGGACATTATCGTGGCGGGTAATTTCTATCCGTTCCGGGTACAGTTTGGCCCGTTGGATGCCGGTATCGGGACCATCTTAAGGACAGACGGAAAAGGGGGCTTTTCATCCGCCGGATATTACGAAACGGGTTTAAATATAGGCGGTGATGTCAGGAACCTGGTACGGGTTAATAACGCAAAGGAGGGCTATTGGCTGATTGCCGCTAAAAGTAATGATGCGATACAAGTTTGGGAGAGGGACCATTAGAAACAAAGCATGAATTGAATTAAAACAGATTGAAATAACTATCCAACCACATATTCACTAATTAATTATTAATAACCTTTTGAAATAAAACCAAACTCCATGATTCAAATTTTAAAAGAAAAATTCCTTGTTGAGAGAAGATTTTATCAAAGATCTTTATTAAAGCCGAGTGTGCTTACTCTCTTTTTTGTCGCGATTTTGATCGTGCAAACAAGGGCATCCGGGATCGCCGGGGAACGGGTTCCGGCAGATCTGAAGCGTCCTGCGGTATCCGCCGGAACGATCATCAAAGGCGTAGTGCTCGATGAAAGCAACGCCCCGGTTCCGGGCGCTACCGTCGCCATTAAAAAGCTAGGCGTAGCGGGAACTACCGATGTTAACGGCAGGTTTCAACTGAACGTGCCGCCGGGCGAATATGACCTGTACGTATCGTACATAGGCATGAAACCGGTTACCAAACACATCATCGTAGGCGACAGCACGCCGGCCGACATCGTTATTGTTCTTCCCGCTGCAGTGGGCGTCCTGAACGAAGTTGTCGTTGTCGGTTACGGCTCGCAGTCAAAGCGTAATGTTACCGGCTCTATTGTCAGCGTAAAAGGCGAAGACCTGAAAAACCTGCCGGTGAGTAACCCTGCCGATGCTTTACAGGGCCGCGCTTCCGGCGTGGATATTGTCAGGAATGACGGAGCGCCAGGCGGTACCCCAAGTATCCGTATCAGGGGAACCGGTACGATCAATAATGCTGACCCGCTTGTGATCATTGATGGCGTACCCGCAGGAGGGTTAAATGATGTGAATGCCAACGATATCGCTACCATCGATATCTTGAAGGACGCGTCTGCATCTGCTATCTATGGTTCGAGAGCGGCTAACGGCGTGGTTATCATAACAACGAAAAAAGGAAACTTTAATGAAAAGCTGAAAACCAGTGTGAACCTTTATGCGGGTGAAAACAGCCCTGTAAAATTCATCAAGATGCTGACGGCGCCTGAATTGGCGAAACTTAAGATCGAATCGTATACCAATGATGATCTGACCCCGCCGACAATTTGGGGTAACCCTTATTACTCCGTTCAGCGGACCGACTGGCAACGCGCACTTATGGGTACCGGTCATGTGCAAAATGCTGATTTTGCCGTGAGGGGAGGCAGCGCAAGTTCAGTTTACAGCTTTTCGGGTAACTTCTATAACGAAACAGGGATGATCCCAAACTCGTTGTTTACACGATATAATTTCAGGATCAACTCCGAACATAAGGTTACCTCGAGAATAAAAGTCGGCGAGAATATACTTTATTCAAATTCCAACAGTACATCGCCCGACACCAGATCGACCCAGGCAGGATTAGTTTGGAGCGCCATTCGTTTCAACCCGGCCATACCGGTCATGAATCCCGATGGCTCATACGGTTCGTCCCAGGCAGATAACCAGCTCGGCGACATCAATAACCCTGTTGCAACGGCACGGCTGACCGATGCCTACAACAAAGTGAACAGGCTGCTCGCCAACGGTTATGCCGAAGTTGAAATAGTAGAAGGATTAAAAATAAAAGCTAATTATGCCTATGATAGTAATTACTCAGACTATTATAATTTCCAGGTACCAATGCCCGATCAAACCCGCGGGCCTTCCATTGCGTCCCTTAACCAGGGGTACAGCAAAGGCTCGTCCCTTTTGGAGGAGTATTTCCTGACTTACAATAAAATATTCAACAATGTGCACGAAGTAACACTTACAGGGGGGTATTCTGCACAGTTGATCAAGGGGAATTATGTAAACGCTTCACGTTCGGGCTTTACAGATATTGACCCAGATCAGCGTGTGTTGAACCTGGGCAATAGCGCCAACAATAGCGGCAACAATAACCCAACCGAAGGCTTGCAGTCGTATTTTGTAAGGGGCAATTACGCTTACAACAACAAATACCTGCTGACAGTAACCATGCGTGCCGACGGTTCGAGCAAATTTGCACCGGGTAAACAATGGGGCTATTTCCCTGCGTTTTCTGCCGGCTGGCGTATCTCTGACGAGAACTTTTATGGCGATGGCCTGAAAAACATCTTCAACTCCTTAAAACTTACCGGCGGCTGGGGGCAGTTAGGGAATCAAAACATCGGCAATTTTCAATATTTAAGCACGCTGGGCTATGCCACTAACTATGGATATGCCCTGGGCACAGGTACGGTTTTACAAAGCGGTGCGTTTATAACGGGGTTGGCTAATCCTAACATAACCTGGGAAAGGGCCAGCGAGACTAACATCGCGTTAGAGTTTTCCGCTTTGAAGGATCACCTAACTGGATCGGTCACCTATTTTAACAAGAACACCACCGACATGCTGATCCCGTACCAGCTTGTTGAAACTTTCGGCGCTCAAACCAACCTGCCCGATGATCCCGGAAACATCACTTTGCCAAATCAAAACATTGGTGAAATGAATAATCATGGTATCGAGATAGATCTGAACTATCACAACAACTCCGGGAAATTAAAATACTCGTTCGGCGCAAATGCATCCTTCCTGAAAAATAAGGTGACCAAACTTTACGGGCAGTCAGATTATATCGGGTCCACGTCGTACGGCAGGGAGAACGTTGATATTTCCCGCACTTACGAGGGGCAGCCCATCGCATCGTTCTATGGGTTTAAAACCAATGGTCTTTATCAAACTCAGGCAGACATAGACAATGATCCCAATATCAAGAACGACCCGAACAAGGGTAACATCAAACCGGGCGATGTAAGGTTTTTGGACCTGAACGGTGACGGCGTTGTAGATGATAAGGATCGTACCAATCTCGGCAATCCTAATCCCAAGGTTGTATTCGGCTTTCATGGCTCGCTGGCCTACAAGAATTTTGATTTTGCCTTCAACTTTGCCGGCGAAGCGGGTTTTAAATTATATAATGCCGACCGCCTTGCAGGTTTGGACGCAACCCAGGTTTTCAACTGGTATGCAGAACAGGAGGGAAGATGGCATGGGCAGGGCACCAGTAATACTATCCCGCGGCTGTCCAATTCAAATTTGAATAATAACTACCGCTCATCAGATATGTGGGTTGAAAACGGGACCTATTTAGCTTTAAAGAGCGTTTCACTCGGGTATACCTTCGCCAAAAAGAGCATAGCTGGCGTACAGTTGCCTGATATACGGGTATATGTTAGTTCATATAATGTTTTCACGATCACGGGGTATAAAGGTTATACACCTGAATTGGGCTACACGAGTTCGGGCAATAACCCGGCAAACTCGCAAAAGGGGGTTGACGTTGCCCAGTACCCAAGCGCCCGAAACGTAACCTTTGGAGTGACAGCTAATTTTTAACTTAATAGAGCAAAGAATTATGAATTCAAACAGATACAAATTATTAAGCATATTATGTATTAGCATGATATGTATGGAAAGCTGTATTAAAAAGCCCCTCGACCAAAAACCGACGGGCTCGTACACTACGGCAACCTATTGGCGTAACCAAAATGATGTTATTGCCAATGTTTTGGGCATATATAATGTCCTTTACGTCGAAGACTGGGTGGGCCACGCGTTATATACGTACGACGACCAGTCTGATGATATTTATGTGGCGGGCGACCACTCCGACTTCCAGGCAGTTGGAAACCTGAACGCCGACCCATCTTTGCAGGTGATCTATTACACATGGCCTTTCGCTTACGAACAGATCGGCAGGGCAAATAATGCTATATTTTATATCCCAAAAGTTCCGGTTATGGATGATGCCATCCGCAGCCGGTCGATGGGCGAAGCGTATTTTCTGAGGGCGTACGCATATTTTTTACTGAGCCAGATATATGGCGAGGTGCCGATAATAACAGAAGCGAATGTCCAGGCCAGCAACTACAATGTTCCGAAAGCAACATTGGACCAGGTAAGAGCACAGGTTGAGTCGGATCTTTTGAAAGCGATAAACCTGCTCCCCGAAACCTATGACGCTGCAGATAAAGGGCGGGTAAGTAAAGGCGCAGCCGAAGGACTGCTGAGTAAATTGTACCTGTTTGAAGATGATTTTGCCAAATCTATTCAATATGGTACCGCGGTAATTAATGATGCCAATTATTCACTGGCGCCTAATTATGACGATAACTTTACCCCGGGTATCCAGCAAACAACGAGCAACGAATTGCTTTTTGCCGTGTGGAACCAAAACAGCGAAATTTCGGGCTCATTACAATCGCCTATGGCTATCTATTTCTCTCCGCGGCCATGGCAGGGATGGGGCTTTCATCACCCTACACAAAACTTTGTAGATGAATTTGAAACCGGTGATAAGCGGGAAAAAACCACTGTTTTAGCAGTGGGCGATTCTATCCCTTATCAAACCAACCTATCGGTTATATCGCCTGAAGACGCTGTACAGATGTTTACGGGCAAAGCGGGGCAATCAACGGGCAGGATGCTGCCAAGTATGTCTACCACAGGTTACTATATCCGGAAATATACGGCCTATATGCCAAGCGGCGACGGCAACCTGAATTTTGACCTGAAACAACCCCTGCTAAGAACGGCCGAGATATACCTGATTGTTGCCGAGGCAAAGATCAGGCAATCAGGCGCAGGCAGCGGCGACGCGGAAATTAATGCCGTGAGAGTAAGAGCCGGTCTTGAGCCGGTAGCCGGAGCCGGCATGAAGCAACTCATCCATGAAAAAAGAGTGGAATTAGGCGGCGAAAATGTACGCTGGCAGGATTTGCTGCGCTGGGATAAAGACCAGATAGTAAATCTTGATACCATTGTAGGTAAGCCAAAGAAAGCGTCGCCGCTGCCGCCTTATAACGGCGCCGTTATTGTACCGGCGAGGACCTTCCAAAGGCCAAAGGATTACTTTATGCCAATACCGCAGAAGATAATTGATGAAAGTAAAGGAGTTATCAAGCAAAACCCTAATTATTAACAGGGTCTGTATTAATTCTAAGATTAGTTGATTGATTAATGGGTGATCCGCAAGGAGCCCATTAATTTTTTCTTAAAGAACTATTTAATCAATGATATAATAACATAACTATGAAAAATCAAAATCAAGATGAGATGTCGCCCATGTCGTCACTTGAAGATTGGGACAACGATGTATTGAAAAGATACCCCGAACCTGGCAAGCCGGCAAAAAGCAAGGAGGAGTACAGGAATTACGACAGCCCGGAAATAGACGGCGTACGCGAGTTTTATCGTCTTAACCACAAATACCAAACCTATGATAATGTACTGGCCAAAAAAGCGAACTTTTTGCAATTCGATAAAAAAGAAATGCCGTGGTGGTCGGCTATGGAATACCTGAATACCCTGATAGATGATTCAGACCCCGATACCCAGCTCGATCAGTTACAGCATTTGCTGCAAACTGCCGAAGCCATCAGGGCCGACGGTTACCCCGACTGGTTTATACTTACCGGTTTCATACACGATCTCGGAAAAGTGCTTTGCCTTTTTGGCGAACCGCAATGGAATGTGGTAGGGGATTCGTTCCCGGTGGGCTGCAAGTTTTCAGACAAGATTGTTTATCCTGAATTTTTTGCGGCTAATCCTGATATTCATGACGAGCGTTTTAACACGCAATATGGGGTTTATTCGCACCAGTGTGGTTTGGACAATGTGCATATGTCGTGGGGGCACGATGAGTACCTGTACCATTTGGTTAAAGATTACCTTCCCGAGCCCGCTTTGTATATGATCCGTTACCACTCCTTTTATTCGCAGCACCGCGAACACGCTTATGACCACCTACTAAATGGCCATGACCAGGAGATGTTTAAATGGGTAGATAAATTCAACCCGTATGATCTTTATTCAAAAAGCCCCGTTGCGCCGGTAGTATCTGAGCTGAAGCCGTATTACGAGGACCTGATCGCCAAATACCTGCCTTCAACGGTTAAATTATAAATATATCATAGCACACTGATAAGCAGTCCCCCTGGGGTGTTTCCGGGTAACCGGTGACACCCCTGAAGGAGGGGGTGTCTATATTAACTAACGGAGAAAATCCGATATTATCCGCATGAAAAAACACCTGTTTACTCTGATTATTCTTTCGTTAAGTTGTTATTCTTACGGCCAGGTCAGCCAGGCCGATTCAAAGGCATTTATCGAACGGGTGATCCCGGGCCGGTCAGGTTCGTTTTTAATAGAAAGCATCCCGCAGGAAAACGGCAAAGACGTTTTCGAACTGGATGGAAAAGCTGGAAAAATTATATTGCGGGGCAATAACGGGTTGTCCATTGCCTCGGCATTGAGTTTTTATCTTAAACACTATTGCTTTTGCGATATAGGCTGGAATGGTACCAACCTGGACTTGCCGGTTAACCTGCCGCCCGTTACAAAAAGGATACATAAAAATACCCCTTACAAATACCGCTATTATCTTAATTACTGCACATTCAATTACTCCATGTCGTGGTGGGATTGGGACCGCTGGCAAAAGGAGATAGACTGGATGGCGTTAAATGGTATCAATATGCCGCTGGCTATCACCGGCGAAGAAGCCATTTGGCAGGGCGTTTACAAAAGCATGGGATTTACCGGCAAACAGCTGGATGATTTTTTTTGCGGACCGGCCTATTTTTCATGGTTTTGGATGGGTAACCTCGATGCGTGGGGTGGCCCTCTGCCGCAACACTGGATGGATACCCACAAGACGTTACAAAAAAAGATATTGGAACGTGAACGTTCATTTGGGATGACCCCTGTCTTATCTTCATTTACCGGGCATGTGCCGCCGTCATTTAAAGACAGGTTCCCTTCGGCGAAAGTCAAAAAAACAAATTGGGGCGCAGGGTTCCCGGATGTATATATCCTCGACCCTGAGGACCCTATGTTTGAAACGGTAGGGAAAAAATATATCGAGGCCCAAACTGCTGAATTTGGTACCGATCATTTGTATTCGGCCGACACATTTAATGAGAATGATCCGCCGACCAACGATTCGACTTACTTGGATAAAATGAGCAAAAAAGTATTCCACTCGATGACGGTAGCCGACCCTAAGGCCGTTTGGGTAATGCAGGGATGGATGTTTCATTATAACAGTAAGTTTTGGCAACAACAGCAGATAAAGGCTTTGCTCAACGCGGTGCCAGACGATCAAATGATAATTTTGGATCTCTACAGTGAATCGCACCCGGTATGGAATCGTACCGAAGCTTACTATGGCAAGCCCTGGATATGGAGCATGTTGCAGAACTTTGGCGGTAACATAAGCCTTTTTGGCCGTATGAGACACGTAGCTGCCGACCCGGCCATAGCCCTGCACGATCCGGAATCAAAAAACATGACAGGCATTGGTGTCACCCCGGAAGGGATAGAACAAAACCCGGCCCTGTTTGAATTGATGCTCGAAAATGTCTGGCGCGATACTCCCATTGATGCCGATGCCTGGGCGAAAGATTACGCTCGCAGGCGTTATGGCAAACCCAACCAATCGGCTGATGAGGCCTGGCATATTCTGTTGAATACCGTTTACAGCAGCGGACTTACCGAAGGCGGGCCCGAATCGATCATCGTCGCCAGGCCTACGTTGAAGAAATCGGTGGACAGGGTATTGACCAAACTGGATTACGACCCGGAACAATTATTTAAAGCATGGTATCTGCTGGTACACGCGTCGGATAGCCTGAAGCAAAGTGACGGTTTTCAATACGACCTTGTGGACGTAACACGGCAGGTGCTGGCAAATTATGCATCGCCTTTGCAACAAAAATTAGCCGTAGCTTACAATAACAGGGATGGGGTTCTATCCAAAAAGTATAGCGCCGCATTTTTGGAACTGATGGATGATATGGACGACCTGCTAAGTACGAGGAAAGACTTCTTATTAGGTAAATGGATCAATGAAGCGAGGGCGAATGGCATAACGGAACAGGAGAAAAACCTGTATGAATTTAATGCACGCGACATTGTGACGCTTTGGGGAGATAAAGAAAGTGGCCTGAGCGAATATTCGAACAGGCAATGGGCCGGGCTGATAAAAGGTTATTATAAACAGCGGTGGGCTATGTTCTTTAAACAAATGGATAAAGCGTTAGCCGCGGGCGTGTCCTTTGATGCAAAAGAATTTGACAAACAGGTAAAGGATTGGGAATGGAAGTGGGTTAATACACACGACGACACCTATCCGGATGTTATCAAAGGTAATGCGGTTTCGAAGTCAAAACAACTGTTCGAAAAATACCATAGTATTATTCAACAATCTTTCTAAGAATTTATCTTCTCCAAATGTATAAGTGGATTTACCTGGTACTATTGTTATTCACCCCTGTTTTTGCTGCCCGCGGTCAAAGCAGTAACGATCATATATTTCCCGCTGCCAGGGTAGCCAGGTCGGGTATCGACTTTGATAATAAGGGGTTTTTGATCCATGGTAAACGTACCTTTATCGTGTCCGCCGGGATGGAATATGCCCGTGTACCGCATCAGCTTTGGTACGACAGGCTGCTTCGCATAAAACGGGCCGGGTTCAATTGTGTTGAGATATATACTTTCTGGAACTTTCATGAGCCGAAGGAAAATCAATTTGATTTTACGGGCGACCATGACCTGGGGCGGTTCCTGGTAATGGTAAAAGAAATGGGCATGTACGCCATCGTTCGTGTAGGGCCTTACTATTGCGCCGAATGGAATAACGGTGGTTACCCGTTATGGCTCAAATTTAAAAAAGGACTGGGAGTGCGTGAGGACAACAAAGTGTTCGAATATTACGTCGACCGTTTTTTTGACAAGTTATTGCCCATTGTGTTCAAAAATCAGGTCAACCGGGGAGGGGCGGTTATTTTGGTGCAGTTGGAAAACGAGCATACGCAGGGATGGGGTACTGTTATGCCAAATGGATATTTCAGGCATTTGCAGGCCAAAGCACTGAGTTTGGGCTTGGAGGTACCTTATTTTTTTAGCGGACTGCACCATTCCAGCGACCCCGGTGGCGAGGGCAAGCCGGATGATGCAAAAAGACCAAATCCCTGGTTCAGTACCGAGTTTTGGAGTGTATGGTACTCGCAATATGGCCCGAAACCAGGTGACGCGGGTGTGTATGATCGCCGGACATGGAAGATCATAGCGCATGGCGGTAACGGCTATAATTACTATATGGCTCACGGCGGTTCCAATTTTGGTTATACCAATAACGACGAAGATGCTGCATCGTACGACTATGGAGCAGCCATAGGGCAGGCCGGGGATTTGAGGCCGATCTATTATACCTTTAAACGGGCGGCGTGGTTTGCCCGGAGTTTCCAGGATATTTTGGAAAACAGTACTGACGCGACACTTGTATACAGCGATATAAGCCGGGATACGGGCTTAAAGATAAGTGCAAGAACGAGCCCCTCGGGCGATATCATTTTCCTTGACAATTCGGGTAAAAACCCGGTTAGCGCCAAACTGCAACAAAGTGGGGTGACGATAAAGGTAGCTCCCGGCGAACTATACCCGCTGGTACATAATTTTAAGATCAGCTCCGGGATCACACTCGAGTGGGCATACACCCGGATATTTGCCGTAGTAAAACAACACAATACAGCAACCATCATAGCCGATTGTGAAAAGGGAATGAATTTCTCTATGCATTTTATTACTGGACCAGGGATGATGGCAAAGCCACGGTCGCCGGGAATAAAAGTAACCGGGAATAAGATAGATTTAGATGTGGCAATGCCTGACAGTGATAAACTGTTGGAATATGCTTTCACCGCAGGTTCGCAAACCATTCGCATATTGGCAATGAACAGGCAACAGACCGATAAAACGTGGATAGTGGATAGCGGCGGAGAAAATTATGTGGTAAACGGTGCCGGCTATTTGGGTACGGTGAGGATTGATGACAGGACGATTAAAGTCGCAGCAGAAACACCTTTATTGGCAAATGACGAGGGGCAGGTGTGGCTATATACTGCCAATAAAACATTGCGTTTGGAAAAGGGTGGCCAGCAAGCAGTTAGCCAGCCGCAAAAACTTAAATTAACGAAGTGGATGCAAAGCGATGCATCCGCTCCCGCTTTGCCAGGATTCAAGACCGGGAATTGGCTGCATAGCAGAACTCCGCTACAGATGGGCGCGGATGGCGACCTTACACCAAATGCCTGGTACAGAACGAAGGTCACCGTACCCGCTGCTGGTAACTATACCATGCAGGTAAAAGGAGGCGGACGGGGACAAGCCTATATTGACGGAAAGCCTGCTGCGAAATGGAAACTAGATGATGGAGAAGTGTCGCTTAACCTTGCAAAAGGCAGGCATACACTAGCGATTTTTACCGCTCACGACGGCAGGGATAAACTCGCCGGTTACATAGGCCCAATTGAAAGCGTCGATAATAAGGGAATTTTTGGTACGGCGTTTATTAAGCAGGGTGGCCCTTTTATCACCCGGTTGAGCAATTGGTATTTTGCCAGGGCAGATCGCAAAGAAGATGCCAGATCGGGACCGCCGAAATTTGATACAGCATTCTATAAAAAATATAAAATAGGCGATGATGTTTTTAATAAGCGTGAAGGCTACGGCTGGTTCGAAACAACTATCGCGCAGCCACCGGCCGGGACCTCAAAGATCACCTTGTCGTTCCGGAGTGTTGACGAAAATGCAACGGTTTTTATAAATGGTAAGCAGGTATATCATCATGATGGCTGGAACGACCCGTTCGAGGTAACAGTTACCGACCCGGAAGCTTTAAAGGCGCCGGTGAGACTGGATGTGTTTGTAGAGAATTATTCGAACGAGGGAGGTATCGATCAGCCGGTAAAGGTTAATACCATAGGCAATGCTGCGATGGTAAATAACTGGGCGATGAAGGGCGGCATTGACAATTCGCCGGCTGCGGAAAAATGGCTTGCCCTTTCTCCTAAACGTAATCCGGGCCCCTGCTTTTATCGTTCCAAATTTACTGTTCATTTTTCAGTCTCGCATACCTTCATCTGGCGGGTCGATACGAAGAATATGGGCCACGGTTCCGTTTGGGTAAATGGGCATAATCTTGGCCGGTATCCCGAAAAAATAGATGCTCCGGGGTTATATATCCCCGAATGCTGGCTAAGGAACGGTCCGAATGAGCTTTTGATCTATGACGAAGATGGAAAAACACCCGAAGATATAAACGTCATAGCTGAACCTGCCGCCGGACGAACAATAACGAATTTAACTGCAACTATCAAATAAGCTCCTTGCAAAATATGCCAGCAAAACAGGAAAGATTTACCGCGCTCGATGTTTTCCGCGGGATGACCATATGCTTTATGATCATTGTTAACGCACCGGGCTCGGGGGCTGATGTTTGGACACCTTTAGATCACGCCTATTGGTTTGGCTTTACACCCACCGACCTGGTGTTCCCTTCGTTTCTGTTTGCCGTAGGGAACGCGCTTAGTTTTTCAAAAAATAAATTTGATAATGATTCGGCATTTTTGGGCAAAGTATTTAAGCGGACCGTCATTATTTTCCTCCTCGGTTACCTAATGTATTGGTTCCCTTTCTTTCACCGAACCGGTGGCACATGGGTGTTCAATACCCTGGCAAACACGCGCATTATGGGTGTGCTGCAACGTATCGCGCTTTGTTATTTCTTTGGGGCATTAATTGTTCATTATTCCTCGCAAAAAGCAGCCGTCATTATTTCTGCCTTATTGTTGGCGGGCTATTGGGTGTTTTTATTTTTATTTGGCGAGCCGGGTAAAGAATTTACGATGCTTGGTAATGCGGGCACAAAGCTGGATATCCTGATCATGGGTAACGCACATCTATATCACGACAAGGGCGGTCCGATCGCCTTTGATCCCGAAGGCTTATTGAGCACTTTTCCTGCAATTGTCAATGTTATCGCCGGTTACCTGGCGGGGGCCTTTGTCCAGCGAAAAGGTAAAAATTATGAATCTGTAGCCAAATTGTTTATTTGCGGCGGACTGCTCATTATTCTTGCCTTGTTTTTTGGCCAATTTTTCCCAATTGCCAAGAAGCTGTGGACCAGCTCTTTTACGTTGCTGACGATTGGTACCGACCTGGCAATACTGGCTCTGCTGGTTTATGCTATTGAGATTGAAAATATGAAAACGGGTACCCGTTTTTTTCTCGCCTTTGGAAAAAATGCATTGGTTATTTACCTGCTGTCCGAACTGCTGCTAACCACATTGCAACTGATATGGCTACGGCCGCAGTTAAGCTTTTACGACTGGATAAACCAGGTGTTTTATCAGCGGTTGTTCCCCGGGCCGCCGGGTACGCTTATGTTTGCACTATGCTATATGTTTGTATGCTGGCTGGTAGCTTACCTGCTGGATAAAAATAAGATATACATCAAAATATAATTATGCCCGGCGCATTTTCCCGATTTTTAATAGCTTCAGTGTTGTTGATGGGCTTTAGCGTCAGGCTTTCTGCCCAGCATCGCGATAATATCCGATTTGTAGATCCCTTTATCGGCACAGCAAAAAGCAATGTGCCTACCAAATGGGGCAATGAAGGTGGTACCTATCCGGGCGCCGTTGCACCTTCGGGCGCTATTCAATTAAGCCCCGAAACGAAAGCGGGGAAAGGATACGATTATACCGATAGCACCATTTGTTATTTCAGTTGCTACAGGCATTTCTGTGGCTTTCCCGGCGGTTCGGCGGGGCGATTCCAGGTGATGCCGGTTAGCGGCGTAAATGATTTGGAACCAAGGAAATATAGCAGGCGTTTTTCGCACAAAAGTGAGATGGCCTCGCCGGGTTATTACCAGGTCGTGTTTGATGACGACCACACTCGTGCAGAAGCAACAGCAACAACCAGGACAGGTATGTTCCGGTTTACGTTCCCGGCAACCGTTATGCCACGCATATTTATAGGCGATGCGGGTGATATCAGGCAGCAGTCGAAAAGAATACTGCAATTCTCACGCGGTAATACGGTTGTTAATCTTAACGTTGATTATAGCGATCTAAAAAAAGTATCCGGCGGGTGGATCGTCTCATTTACCAATGAAAAGACGATCACCCTGAAAATAAGTGCTTCAACAATTGGTGTTACCGGTGCGCAAAAAAATATCGACCAGGAAATAGGTGACAAAGACTTTGACGCCGTTCGACGGCAAACGCAGGAAGAGTGGGGTAAGAAACTGAGTATTATAGATATTTCGGACCGGAACGAGCAGAATAAAACAATTTTTTATACGGCTCTCTATCACTCGCTGCTTATACCCTGGGTAGTTGACGACGCAGATGGGCAATATCTTGGCGCAGATGGGCAAGTGCATAAAAAAAGCGGACAAAACCAATACGGCGGGTTTTCTCCCTGGGATACTTTCCGATCGCTCAATCCATTGCTTACCCTCCTTTACCCCGATAAGGAAAACGATATTATACTATCCATGCTGGATATTTATAAGCAGACGGGCCATTTACCAACCGAATCGATGACCGGAAACCATGCGATCCCTGTTATTGTGGATAGTTACCTGAAAGGAGTGGATAAGTTTGATAAGGAGCTGGCTTACAACGCGATGAAAAGCAATATTGTCGATACCCCCTTTCTACAGGGTGATATGGAAGCCTATCATCAAAGCGGTTATATTCCCTATACTCACTCCGAATCAGTAACCCGGACGGTCGAATATGCTTACGACGATTGGGCATTGTCGCAATATGCACGGCAGATTGTTCATGATGACAGCGATTTTAAACTTTTGCATGATCGCGGCTTTAACTATCGCAATCTTTTGAACGTCAACGAATTGTTTTTGCTTCCACGAAATAAAAATGAGTTTAAAATACAGCCCGGAATGTCTGGGTACAAGGAAGGCGATCAATGGGTTTACAGCTATTTCGTGCCCCATAACATGAGGGATCTTATCAATTTGCTGGGCGGTAATGATCAATTTGCGGCAAGACTCGATTCAGCCCTTACTCACAATGTTATTTTGTTCGACAACGAAACAGTGTTTCATATACCCTACCTGTTCAACCAGGCTGGTAAAACTGAATTAACCCAAAAATGGGTAAGAAAAATTATGCAGGAGCGATTTAGCGATGCGCCTGGCGGCTTACCGGGGAATGATGACCTGGGTTCAACATCCAGCTGGTATGTTTTTAGCGCAATCGGTATTTACCCGGTATGCCCTGGCCGGCCCTTGTACGCAATAGGCTCGCCGCTATTTGAATCGGCAACACTAAACCTCCCGAATGGGAAAAAGTTTATCATCAATAGCTTTCGATTGTCTGTGAAAGACAGATATGTGAACAGGCTATTTGTCAATGGACAACCCTGGCATCACTTGACATTGTCGCATGCCACATTAACGGCGGGAGGTAAAATGATCTTTGATATGGACAACAAACCCGCTAAGTCGTCGTCGAAAATAAATACTAACGAGCTTTCCGAGACCGCGAGCTATCCGGTATTTAAAATCTCAGGTTTCTCGGCAACAAAAAAAGCCGTTGAACCGGATGAACTATTTTTCCTGAAATTCTCCATCTCAAATACAGGCAGCGCCGGCACAAAGACAGTTGATCTGATAGTTAATAAAAAAGTATACGCCCGTAAAAATTGCCTGGTGGCTTCGGGCAAGGCGCTTGTAGATTCTATCCCCTGCCGGTTATACCCAACGGGAGAAACCACGTTGCAAATTGCAGGCCTGCCCCCGCTAAAGGTTCGTGTTAAAAGCCCTGATCGTCCGGTAGCTCAATGTTATAAGATAACAGCGTATTCCGCTACCCCATTGGTGAAGCTGCACAACACGCAACGGGTAAGTTATACTATTCAGAACACCGGAGGTGCAGGACATGCTTTCACCATCCCGGTAATGAGCGGCGATTCTCTCGTTTTCGACGATAAGGTCATGCTTGCGCCCGGGGAGAAAAAAATAGTGAATCACGATATGGTGGCAGGCAAGCCTGGGTTTCAATATGTCAAGATCGGCAGTAACAAAATTCCTTACAAGGTTTATCAGTATAACAGGGAGTCTGTTTTACTTGACCTTTCACCCCAATATAACGATAAGGATACCCTCGTGAACGATATGTCGGGGTTGGGTAATAAGGGGCGTATCATATTTGTAGCCGATCACACCAAAACTCCGGATAACAGGTTGTTATTCGGCAAAAACTGCTTTATCGAATTACCTTCATCGCCAGGCCTGGATGAGCTTGGGGAAACTATCACCATGATGGCCTGGGTTTACCCAACCAGTTCAAATAGCGGATTAACGGATATTTTTACCAAAGGAGATACCAATGTTTTGCAGGTAGCGGAGGGCAAGTCACTTACTTTTTTTGCTGGGGGCTGGGGCAGGGGCGATTGTACCGTTGACTTGCCACCTCACTGGCTCAACCATTGGCATCATATAGCCGGAGTTTGTGAAGGCCGGATTCTTCATGTTTATATCGACGGGATATTAAAAGGAACAACCACAACAGATCAAACCGCAAACCTATCGGTTAATAATAAATGGGTGCTTGGGCGGAATGATGAGTTCCCGTCAGAAAGGGAGTTCCAGGGATATATAGGAAATGTTAAAATATACAAGGAACCATTATCCGCGGAGGAAGTTTTGGCCGTGTTCAGCAACGACAGAACGTTGATGATTAAATAAGTCGGGTAGCATGTTTTTTGCGATCGTTCGGATATGCAGCATGCTTCACCAAAACGTATCGCAAAAGCCATTACAACAAAAAAACCTGTAAGTATTAAACTTACAGGTTCTTGCTGAGATTTTGTGATCCCGCTGGGACTCGAACCCAGGACCCCAACATTAAAAGTGTTATGCTCTACCGGCTGAGCTACGGAATCCTAATAACGTTTCCGTTAAAAGTGGTGCAAATATAGAGTTTATTCGCATAGCCCGCAACCTGTTTTTAAAATATTTTTCAGGTGTAAAATAAACACCTAAATACCAATAAACTATGGTTTAAAAATTCCTATTCTGCCTTTGTCGCCGGCCAAAAGCACCAGGCTGCCGTGTTTTGCTTTACGACAAACGTTATAGCTGGCATCGTCGATCTTGCTCCATGTTTTGCCACCATCAGTGGTGATATTGCTTCCCGGGGTGCCGGTGGAAAGGAAAATTTTCCCGGAAATATATTCTACACACGATTGAAAGCCGGCAGGCCCTTTTTCGGCAGGCTCAAAAATGTTGCGGGTAAGTTGGGTGGCTGAAACCGAGTCGGCCCTTTTGTCTTTTGCATAATCCCCGCCAACCATAATCCCCCGGTCGTTGCCACATACAAAAGAAAATCCTCCCTGGCTTGGTTTGCTGTGGGGGAGCGGGGCATCTTGATAATCCCACGACTTCTTCCCGTGATAAGTTAACAACCTGGCCGCGCTGCCACCGGTCGTTATGTAAGTGAGGCCGCACGAAATGCGCAGACAAGTACCGCTTGCGGCAAAAGCTGCTTCGCCGGGTAAAGCCTCGGGTGGATTTTTAAACGGGTGCCAGGTTTCGCCGCCGTCATTCGTTTCCATCAGCACGAATTTTCCCGCTATCGGGTCCCCTAAAACCAGGCCATGCTTTGGCGTGTCAAAATCCATTGCGTCGAAAAAATAGGCGCTATCGGCGTTATTATACTTTACCTGCCAGTTGTTGCCGCCATCGGTTGTTTTTAATATCAACGCAGGTGTGCCCGAACTCATGATAATAGCTTCTTTATCCGAGAAGGCTTCGATGTCCCTGAAATCGGATTTCTCAAAACCCTTTACCTGTTTCCAGTCCCAGGTTTTGCCGCCGTCGTTTGTTAGCGCTACGGTGCCCCGGCTGCCGCTTACCCAGGCCACCTTATCATCAACCACGGATAACCCCCGAAAGCTCGCTGGTTTGCCTTGTTGTAACGTTTCGATGCGTTGGGCCTTCACTTGTGCTGCTGTTATGCAAAACAGAAGCAGCCCGATATAGTAGCGTAGTTTTTTCATTTTACACGTGTCCATACTTCTGATCGTCCGAATAACGAGATGCCTATATAACCCCTTATTTTAAGTTTATTGCCGTCGATGGTCATTTTGCAACTGTAGGTTTTCCCGTTTTTGGGATCGTAAATGGTGCCGTCCTCATACACACTGTCGCCGTCGTAAGTGAAATCCTTCAGCAATTCCAACCCCAGTTCCGGGCGGGAGCGTAAGGACTCATCAGGATTATTTTTATCGGTCTTGGGCTTCCCCGTTTCATCGTTCGGGTATTTTATCCAGTCGAGCTTGCCATAAAATTTGTTGCCCTTTTTGTAGATCAGGATATGGTCCTCGCCGCTGGGGTTGGCCCACGAACCTAATATGGCGTCGGCGGTTTGAGCCGAGGCGGTAAAGGAGATGACAGCCAGCAGGACTATTAAGCAGTAATTCTTTATCATTTCGCTTATCAATTGGTTTAACGAACTTAACTTTTACTATTATTCAAACAAAGAGACGGAAGATGAGAAGAATCAGGGAGTGCCCGGAACGAGATTCGAACTCGTACATCCTTACGAATGCCACCCCCTCAAGATGGTGCGTCTACCAATTTCGCCACCCGGGCCTTAAAATGAGATTTGAGATGTTAGATTTGAGATATGAGACAACAATAAATTTATTATCTCACATCTCAGTAGCTATATCTAACACCTCGAACGGATGTGCCCGAAGAGAGACTCGAACTCTCAAGAGACAATTCTCAACGGCTTCTGAGACCGCAACGTTTACCAATTTCGCCATCCGGGCCTATGAAACCAAAAGCCGAAATTACCGGCTCCTGGTTTCGAGGCTGCAAATATATGTTTTTCGCGTAAATTGTTAAAATTAAAAATCACAACGTGCCGCTGGTTTACGCCGCCGGTTTGTACTCATGTTTGTAATACCACTCAAGTAAATACACTCCATCACTCCACGATAATTTACCGTCGGCAGCAACTTCGGCTACCAGTATGGCGAGGTTATGCAGAAAGGCGCTCTGGGTATCGCCTCCGATACCCTGCAGTACTTTTACGGCGCACGATGTAATAGCAGCCGGATCGGTCAAACCGGCGCAACTGTCGGCCAGTTTAAGTTCGGCCAGGATAGCGGGGAGTTTAGCGCGAAGCAGGTCCTTTATTTTATCGTCAATGTCGCCGGGAATGATGGCCGTTAAAACATCTGCCGCAGGCGAATCGGTGAATTTTTTGATATTCTCCGTCACTACTACGCCAATTTTGATGGCCGTTTTTAATTCGGGCGGAATGCCTTCAAATAGTCTTTTTGCTTCGGCCCAGATTTTTGATAGAAAAGATTTTAAGCTCATGCTGTTTAGTTATTGATTTACTGAATTATTGAATGGTTGATTTGCAGGGTGTTATTGAATTTGGTCAGTTTTTTTGCCGGAACGCGACCGTTCTTTCGTTTTTGATCTCATCAACCTGTTGCTGGAGTATGGATACTTCACTTTCCAAAACTTTCAGCCGCAGGTCGTTTACGCGGGCATCGGCTTCTTGTTTTTGACGGATATCGTGAAGATCATTCCTGAGTTGGAAATAGGTTGTCATCACCGATGCAACGATGCTGGCGGTGCTTACGATGGTGACGATGAGATTTTTGAGCGTGATGCCTCTCAGCTCTTTATGTTCAATGGTTGTCATACTGGGATTTGGTTTGGTGAGACGGAAAAAAACAGGTCGCGTTCCTGGCGGCGACGGCGGGAGAGGACGGGCCAGGCTTTTTTCTCGCCTGTTTTAGGGTCGGTTACCTTATCCCAAAGCAGCAGTTGGTCGGCGGCGGCGGCATAATTCTTTTCGTTAAGTTTTCGGAGCAGGGTCGATTCTTTTAGCGCGCCGGTGCCTTCGTTATAAGTGAAAGATACCAGGGCGTCGAACTGCGCCTGCTGCAGCGGAACTTTTACGTAATAATTTACCGCTTCCTCGTATTGCGACAGGGTGTTTAGCAACAGGGCGTCCGCCTGTTCGCGTGTGGCTAATTTGTCGCCGGGTTTTACGGGTTTGCCGTCGTGGTAGCGTGTGGAGCCATAGCCGATGGTCCACACACCGGCGACATCGCGATAGGCAGAGAGGCTGAGCCCCTCGAAATTTTTGATAAGGCTAACGCCCGAGGTACTTGTTTTCATGGGAAGGATGGTTTTGAATTAGCCGGCATGGGCCACATCTGCACCAAAAGGGGCAGGGACATGCTATTGCAAACACACCCTTGATAGGTGATTTTTAAAGACTAATTGGTTTGGAAATTTCGAGACAAGAAATCTTCCGATTAGGAGAATTTATAGGATTATACTTGTTTTTGAGCTGCCGTAAGGCACGAAGGTAAGTTTGGTTGAATTTGTTTTCTTACAGTCCGAGTTAATCGAATTGTACATTGGCTCCGACCTAGTGGGTAAAATATTTTCTCTTTAGCCATTTTTGAATAGGCCGTTCAAAAAAATAGGTAATTAGAGTAGCCATGCCCACTGATGTAATAAAACCGCAAATTAAAGCTGAAGGTATATTGATAGCATTAAATAAGTAAATACTCACGTTTATACCAAGGCTTTCATGAGTTAAATATAAAGCATAAGAAATTCCACCCAGGAATAAAAGCCATCGGATTTTTAAAAAACTCGCTTTTTTATTTACGATTAATATAAACAGGATGTTAAAGGCAGCCACGTATAAGACCCTTTCGAACGTTCCAAAAAATAAATTAAATCACCATGGGTTTGTGTATCATTAGCAAGGCGTACTTGCTCATGATAATGTTTTCACCCGCCATGGCGACAATAGAAGCAGCTGAGGCGGCAAGCGCATCGATATAGGTAGTAACATTGCCCGGGTATTTTTTTAACAAATCGTATATGGCAATGGCGTCGAAGGCGCTGCCGCCCGCTGAGCTGATATGCAAATCGACATCCTGGCCGGCTGCTGCTTCTAATTGGGTTTGTATATAGGCTGATGATAAGGTTCCGGTCCCGATGCTGTCGGTATCAGTATCGTATAGGTAGATTTTGTAGCTCATTTGTTTAGATATGAGATTTTAGATGTGAGATTTGAGTTTTTTGAGTCCGAAAGTCCGCATACCTGCCTGCCGGCAGGCAGGAGTCAGAAGGTCTGGAAGATTTCAGGATCGAAGTTGTTTGATCCGGCTTACCAGGTTGGTATATTCAAAGATCGGGAGAATTATTTGTTAAAGTGGTGACAGTGTTTTGTCAGTTGATGATTTCACCGGTTATGAGTGAGATTTCATCGATTCGGTTACTTTGATTCGAAAGATTCTTCCCTCAAAAGCCAGGCCAGTAAAGCCAAAAAATAAGGAATGATTGTTATGAAGATTGGCATAATCGAATATCGGGTTAATGGTTTATTAAAGTGGTGACAGTGTTTTGTCAGTATCAGAGATTTTTATTTATGAAAAGTCTTAACTTCGTGTTATGGCCTAAATCGTCATGAAAACCATCCTGAAGCACACCGTCCTGAATTTTTTTTAAAGCATATGAAAAAGTTATTGATTCTTTTGTTGCAAATTCCTTTTTTGGCTTGCAGCCAACACAAGCCTAACCCCGAAGCGATCAAGTTGAATGACTCTGCTGTAGAATTAATGATGGCATCGCCGGTTATCTCTAATGAGGATAGCTCTATATTAAATGAAATTAATATACAAGCGAAGCAACGGGGTGAAAGACGTCACAGTAGAAATAAACTGAAGGATACTGTTATAAACGATGAAAGTCAATATAAAAAAGCGATCGATTTGTTGAATAAAGCCACACAAATTGATGGTGATTACTTTATTGCTTATTTGAATAAAATGGGTGCTCAAACACATTTAAAACTATATAAAGATGCTCTTACAAGTGGCAAGGAAATGACCAGGCTGCTTCCTAACGATGGAACGGTCACACAAATTGTGGGAATGACCTACGAAAGATCAGGCGATACGTTAACAGCAATGAAATATTACAATATTGCTTTGACGCAACTGGATAGGGCCCTGGCCTCGATGAGTATTAATAATAAACATTATAATAACATCAAGGCCACTAAAGCTGAGGACCTTGTTATGCTGAACCGGATACCGGAGGCTCAAAAAATATTGCAAGAACTATATAATACTGCGGATGAGAATCGGAAAGAGTTATACAAAGATCAGATGACATGGACCCGGAATGATTTTCTGAACGGATCAAAATCAGAAGGCGCATTAACGGAACCTGCAAAAAAATAAAGTTAACCTATTTTCCACCCTCAAAACAGCTTGATGCCCGCCAAACAGTCCGGCAATTTGGATTTCAAGAACTTTAGAAATAGGTGTTTACAGCAAATTCAAACTGATCTATAAATATCTTTTTGAAAGCACTGATTTTTATTTTGCTTCTTCTGATTCTTCGCGCAGGGACCAGGCCAGCACGGCCAGAAGATATTGAATGATTGTTATGAAGATTAGCATATTCAAATGTCGGAAAAGAAGTTTATTAAAGCGGTGACAGTGTTTTGTCAGTAGGTTGAATTTTTAATCTGTTTAAAAATTACAACTTCGTATTATAGCCTAAATCGTTATGAAAATCATTCTGACATTATTGCCTTTATTTATTTTAAACTTTTCCTATGCCCGAGCGCAGAACTGCAATTGCCCAAACGATTTTGGCTTTTCGAGTTCGAGGAAAGTCGATACTATTTTTCATTTGTCAAACGGAAGGTCAATTGCTTTGTGCGGTTACAGGGATACCCAGGTAGCTGAAGGCAGAACGTTTTATTCTGAATTTGTGCTGGCTGCCTGCGGAGAAAAGAATGCCATTAAATTTTGGGATGCTACGCTTGAATGCCAGTTACGGGTTATGAGCTTTAAATAAAATTAGAGCTCATGGAGCGTGGTTTTGTGGCTCATTTTTAATTATCATTGAGCCACAAAGCAACAATGATCGAGCTTTATTTTCAGATGAATTATTCCTCAAAACAATTCAACGCCCGCCAAATCGTGCGTTCATCACGGTTAAATTTGGCTGCAGCTTCAAGCACTGCCTGATGCTTGGTTATGCTGCGGGTTTTTAGCTGAGCATGCACCCACAGGTACATTTCGCGGTAATTAAATATTTTGTCGGTTATAAAACCGGCTTTATACATGGCAGAGAATATGCCATTGTCAAATAGCGTGTTTGCAAGTTCGATATTCATTGAGGTGAGTTGAATAGGTTGGATTAAGTTGATTAAGTTGAATGGTTGGAATAGCCGAAAGGTAGACATATTGATCAGGTCCAATTACTTCAGCATCATCCTGAATTACTCTCCGGAGGAAACAGATTTTTAAAGGGTTGCCCTATTTACCGTTTGGGCGAGAATGTTTTGCTGGTTGTTAATGTCCTTTACATCAACGTAAACAGGAGGAAAATTATTAATCATCTGGTACGCGAGAGTGTTGGCGAGGTTTTTTTGATCGGTAACAGGCTGGCTATAATAACGATTGGCATTGCCGCCGTCGGTAAATATACCTCCCACAGCATACCCGCGTGACGGATTGGGGACCGAGAAATCGCGCCCGCCATAAGCTACATTAATGGCACTGACGAGGTTGCGCGCCCAGGGGTCGCGCATGGCTTCGGAAACAACTACCGCTTCGCCCGAGCGCAAGTAAGCATTTGTATTATCCGTGCGGCTGTAACCGGATAGTACAGCGCCTTTACCGTCAGAGTGGAAGTAGCCGCCTTTTGCCATAGCGGGCGGTTTTTGAGCAGCAATTGTGGCTACCTGTATGGCAGTTTGCGCGATGATAGCCGGAATAACGAATGTGCCTAAGACACCTGTTTGAGCCTCGGCTTTGGTTATTGCAATAGCGCCATTGATTATTGCCTGCGCTATCGACGCTTTTTGTTCGGATTTAAAAGCTTTCAGTTTCAGGGCGTCTTCCTGTTTTTTATATTTAGCTTCGATGGTCTGTTTTTGCGCGGAGGTGAGGCTTGTATTGCTTAATTCTTTGGCCTTGTCATTTTCCAACGATTTGATCTTGGCATCACTGCGCGATTGGAGGCCTTTACTCAAAATGGAAAATGCCGTGTCCGAAACTTTTTGGGTAGTTTGGATCTCGAAGTCGGCGCGATCCTGTATAGCTTTTAATTCTTCGGCGGTTCTGTGTTTGATGTAAGGACCTACAATATCCTTAGCTACAACCGGAATTTCTGCAAGCTTGTTCTCGATGTCTTTTATGCCCATCGCACTTGCGACTAACTCTTTTTGTGCTTCCTGCGTTTTTGCTGAGTCGTGCTTTACATAGGAATCAATGATATTTGAAATATTAGATCGATGTTCAGATTCAAGTCTTTCAACCGCGCTATGATATTGTTCTATACTGATATATTTTTCATTCAATAGTTTATCTAGCCTTTGTTTTTCATCGTTGTAATGTTGATTCTCCTCAACTGCTTGTTTTGCATAGGCATCATTCGTGGCTTGCAGCCGCTTTATTAAAGCTTCCTGCTCTTTTTTTGTAGTGGTTTCGATAGCTTTAGCGTGGTGAACACTCGCCGTTTTTGTAACTCCGACAACCGTTGCGCCGTATTTTTCAGTGTCTTTAATAACATTTTTTACCAATGCCGCGTTTTGACCGTCGAGGAGTTTTGAATCAGTATTTATATCATCATGCAGTTTTTGCATGGCTTTTTGCTCAGCTTCAAGCCGTTGTATTTTTGCATCGCCAACTGAGTCAGTAGGACCTGTGCTATATGTGTTACCGCCGGGTGAACCTTGCATTGCTTCGAGAATATCTTCATGCTCCTTTTTTGCATCCCGCAGCTCCTTTTGTTTGGCTTTCAGTTCTTTGTCGATCTTCTCAAGTTTGAGCTTATTGCTCAAATCTCGCTGATTATTCTTTACCATCATATCTTCAGCAGCACGCGCTCTGGACGAAGCGATAATTGATGCGGCCAGATCGTTATATGCCTTTGATGCCTTTCCGGTCATTATGCTCTCATCGGATAAGTTTTTGAAGTAATCCGGATATTGGGTTTTTAGTTCAGAAACTATTGCTTTCCGTTGCTGTAATGATAAATTCTGGTCCTGAGCAGCTGTGTAAAGCATTTTAAGGTGAACCAACTCTTCCTGAGCATTGGCATTACCTTCGTCCTTTGCTCGGTTTACTGATTCCGTTATGATCTTGTTGTCCTTAAGTGTTTTGTTAAAAGCAGACAAGGTGGTTTCGCCCTGAACCAGTTTCCCAATCCAATCTGCAATTGCTGACCCATAAGTAACTATTACTGATAATGCAGCGGCAATAGCGGTTATCCAGCCGCCAGATACAAGCTCAGTTGCTTCGGTTGCTTCTTTAAGTGTTGTAAACGTTTCTGCCAGCTCAATAACCTGCTTTTTGGTTTTTTCGCCTGTTGAATTAAATTCCTGGTTTTGCTTTGCTAAATCAACTATTGAATCGGTGTATTTTGATACCTCCTTACCAAGCGAATTGATATTTTTTGAAAGATCACCGATAGGTTTACCCAATTTGTTTATCGAGATGCGCAAGTTATCGAACGCTGTTTGATATTGGTCGACCTGGCTCTGTGCGTCGGTGTTTACCTGTACGTCAACGGTTATTTTTTTATTAATGTCGTCTGCCATAATTTTAAAGTAATTTGATTTTTTGATTTGAGTTATCTTGGTGAACAGAAAGGCAATGGGCCATTGACGATAATAATTCGTATTTTTTGTTGCTTTGATATTTATTATTCATTTTTACACATGTCTGAAACATATCGCCTGCCTATCTTTATGAAGAAAGTAGTTGGTTACCTATTTTTAGCCATTACACTGGGATGCAATCAGTCGCAACCTAAACGTACGCCAGCAGAAAGCATATCAAATGAAGCGGTTAAGGAAGCTGTAAAATCAGAAGATACGCTGCAGGCGATCATCAATGCGAACATTCGCAAACAACCCACGACGGACACCGTTTTTCTTGGTTTTATTTTTGGTATGACAAGGAAGGATGTAAATTCACATGTTAATCTTTTGATAAAAGAAAAAAAATTATTTATTAACGAGGATGATCAGCGTTATGAATATCGGCTGAGTTTAGGTTTGATAAAGGCAAACGCAAGTATTGCGCCAGATTACAAGGACAATAAATTATACAAATTAACTTTAATTATTACCCCGACCGATGATATTATAACTGAAGATCTGGTTTATCAGCAAACTGCTCTTTTGTATATGAAAAAGTATACGAGCTTTGATTTTTTTAAGGAGCCAGATCTCATAAATACAAATAACCCACAATATCACTGGATAAAAAACAATCTTCATATATATCAACACAAGACCATTGAAGGCACAATAGTTAGTTACATTAATATGCCTGTAGAGCAAGCCCTTGACCAAAAGGGGAAAGCTGATGCCGATAGTGCAAAATTAAGCACCCAAAAAGATATTTGATTTTAGTCCACCGATTTTGACACGATTGGCATCCGCAAGCGGAATAAATGTGGCGGGCAAATCTATTTTTTTGCATTAGCCTGCTCGGCTACTTTGCTATCCTGAAACGTAAGCATGATAACGTAGGCATCGGGCACTATTTTGACTTGGATAGCATTGGTTTTGTCTATCCAAAGTGTTTCGACGTCGGCATTGCCAGTTTTGATCGCTTCAACCTCATTTCCGTCTCCTTTGGTGTAAGGAGATTTAAAATCCCACGTAGATTTACCTTCCCCATAGATTTTGTTCAAACTTGCTACGAGATCGTTATAATAAGAAATGGTTTTCGCCCCGGTGTCGACACGAAAAATGAAACCCATTTCATACACTTTTCCCCGAAACAATTTTACAGCGGCCAGTTCGGACGCAAAATGCCCGAAATTTACATGTGTGAAGTGTAGGGATTCGGGATAATGACTGCCGAGGATATCGAATTCCCCTCCATGTGCAGTTATTATGTTTTTGGCTTTCAAGCCTTCATCACCAAATTTTATTCCTATTGCCCCATCTATTGGTTTAAAGGTTTGGGCAAAACTGAATAACGGTGTAAAAAGTAATAAAGTGACAAATAAATTCTTTTTCATGAGATTGCGATTTAGGGTGCTAATTTTTTTAGTAAAATTAAAAATTAAAATACTTACCAGCAAATCTTTTTTAATTTTTCATGATATCCTCACCAACTCCACCTTACAAGGCTGCGCTTTTCTCCATGCATCTATCTTATTAATATAATAGTAAGCATTATCCTGCTGCAGATATACGGGTATCATCAGGTTCAGCTCTAAAATATCGCGGGGTGTAAGCATGATATACCTGATAACCTTTTTGGTTTGCTTAAGTACTTTTTCCAGCTCGGGATAATACATGGTTTTGAGGCCGGGTATTTTTTTATTGTTAACAGACGGCATGTCCCCAAAACACAGGTTGAATTCGCCATCGGGTTTGTAAAAGTAGGGGATGGAAATCCAATCATTGACAACGACATTGTTGGACATATTCCCATCGCTAAAGGTGACCGATTTTCCAATAGACATCAGGTTGAACTTTTGATCGATCAGAATACGTGGCTGCGTGCTTAATGAAAAATCGTTCTCATCGCTTTTGGGGTCCTTCTTCAGTATTTGACTTATTGAGCCGCCATAAAATGGCCTGTTCAGCGTGGCGGCAAACTGGCTTTGGAACAAATCAGCCGACGCGGGTAACGTAGTATCGCTGACGCTGATCTGCGAATCGGCAAACCCTTTTGGCTGCACACCATCATCATCCTTATATTTCATATTGTTAGCCTGTGCATAGTTTCCCAATTTAAATGATACCTGTTTACCCTGGTCGATACATTTCGTAGTCCAGTCTTTTGCCGCGGGGATGTTGTTTACAATATCCCGTAGGGAATTGAAATGTATGGTACGATCAGCATTGTTAGTTTGGCAGATAATGCCAAATTTTTGAAGAATATCTTTTAACAGATCTTTTTGCGAGATATCGGGGAAAATGCGTTCGCATTGTATTTGCTGGCCGTACTGTACACCCTGAGCCTTATTTTGAATGCTAAACGTGGCGCCGCTGTACAAAGTAAATGTTCCACCGGTATAACCTAAAAATTCGTATGTTATGCGAATGCCCTGGCCCGGCTGCAAAACCTGGTCGTATGAAACCGTTAGATTTTTTAATGTGATGGTGGTTTGATCGCCCCGGTCGGCATAGTCAACAATAGTGTCCACGAGCACCTGTCCTGCATTGATGTTCACATTTATATTATCATACAGGCGTATTTGTATGGCAATTTTAGAAGAATAGTCGTGACTTCGGGATGGATTTGTTGCAGATAAGGAAATTCCAAAAGCTACAGAGGCTGTTACGCTGGTGATTTCTGAGACGAAGTACCCGTTATGCGCGGCATCGTAATAATGGCTGGTGTCTGAAATTATAACAGCGAATGGAATTGAACCAATATTATTAGCGGTTGTGGGGTGCGACCTTGTGACATTCTGGCCGGTTTGTACTGTGATGCTTTTGTAGGTGACGTTGTTCTGAACATCGGTGCCATGATCGAAGGAATCATTGGCGAACTGACATATCAGTTTCGGGTATAACTGATCCTGCAATAACGACCCTGAGCCCTTGTACCCCGCAGACTTCAACAACAGGTCGATGGCGGTTTTGATAAAAAAGCCAGGCCGCTGGTACCGCACGTTAATAGGTGTAGCGTAATCTGAATTGCTTATCAACCCATAATCGACCACTGGCCATATCCAGCCGTCGGTTTTGGTTTGGGATGTTGCCACATTATGCACATTCCAAGTATGATCGTAAGGTTTCCACAGTAAATTTTTACCGTAGCCACTCCATTGGCTTGCGCTATCTCCCATGTCGTAAAATTTGCCGTCGATGGCATCAAAGAAATCGACGTTTCCCGACAGCACGGTTATGTTGGCGTTGTCCTGCTCGATGTTATTAAGCTCGGCAACGCCATAAGGTATTATTTCGAGACCATCCTGCACCAGTTTGGCGGGATATTGTTTATATGGCGCCGCGGTGGTGAAAGCTATGTCATCAGGGAAGCCCAGTATCATGCGATTACGCTGGGTTAGCGGAAGCTTAAACTGGTTGCTTGTATTTCCCTGCTGATTTTGCACCTCAGCGAGGTTGTTGATCTGGAAGGTTAAAGCGATGGGCGTGTCGTCGTTCAGGTCGACGAGTTGATCGTTGATGTATAATTGTAGTTGGTTCATAGGCCCCCCAGCCCCCTAAAGGGGGAGTTTTTAATGTTCATTTTGTTAATTATTTTATTGTAATTCATCCCCGTGTTCCTATTCGGTAGGTGGGAGCTTACTGCGTTTGAATATTAATGGATGGCATATTGAAAGTGATGCTGAAAGGGGCCCGGCCGTTTAATGTTTCATACTCGCTGTAGGTGGCAGTATTGATGACGATGGTTTGCCACTTTACCGGGTTTTTATTTACAAGCATTTGTACCTTGGGTGAATATTTGATCGACTGAAGGCCTTTGATATCATTAATCGAAAGATCTTCGGCTATTACCTTCATTTTTTGCCCGGCACTTTTGGCTATTACCTCCTCGACACCTTGCTGGTTTTCCCAATCGTAAACGTAGTTTTTGATGATGGTGGCATTTTGGACATCGAGCGAGATTTCCTGGTTATAAACAAAACGATAGTAATTCCACGAGCCTGTTAATCCGATCCAGCGCAGGTAAACCGAATTTTCGTCTACGGCATCATCAATGC
Organism: Mucilaginibacter ginsenosidivorans; assembly: GCF_007971025.1. Lineage (NCBI taxonomy): Bacteria > Pseudomonadati > Bacteroidota > Sphingobacteriia > Sphingobacteriales > Sphingobacteriaceae > Mucilaginibacter > Mucilaginibacter ginsenosidivorans. The sequence goes on from NZ_CP042436.1 coordinate 2,721,250, forward strand.
GAATGGTTTGCGTTTGCATAATGGCATGGCTGGTATCATCTTCATCGTTATATTTTAAAACTATTGTAAAATAGAAAGCCTCTGCGGGGAACAATGAATTGATCAGCAGCCTGTTGAGGCCAAGTTGTGCGGGCAATATGGTATCGGACTGTAACTGCCCCGAGATGATAAACTTGCTGCCATCCTGGTTTAGCAGCCACGAACCATCTTCGTTTAGCAGATCGTTTGATTCGGAATCGCCGGGAAGCGGGTCACGGTTAATATCCAGCGGTACGACCTCGCAATAAATATCCCTGCCAAGTAAATATTCGCTATAAATAAAGCTAATGTCGAAAGGGTAGCCGTTTGAAAAGGCAGGCTCATCAAAATCTGTTATCCATTTTGCTAATGGCAAGCCTTCGGTGATTGTGCCGAACGGAACATAAGCTGCGAGGTTACCACCGTTTAGCTGCCCTAATTGTTTGGCTGCATAAACTACGTAATAAGGATTGCTTACAGATATAAAATCAGACGTGTGCCCGCCGGTAGTGCCGTCGTCCCAGCTTTCGGCATATTGAATTTGATAACTGGCGCTCAAGTTTAAGTCGCGGTGTTTGACCTCGGTATAATCGCTATCGTCCTTAGGGCGCAGCAAGCTTTGGAGAAAATTAGAGAAATCGGCCTTTACTAAACCCGTATTGCCCGGACGGTTGGTCGCGGTAATCGTTTTCTGCTGGCCGGAAAGCGGGTCCTGGTAGGTTATACGGGTAATAAGTTTATAATAAGGGCGAAGGCGATTGATATTAATAAAACCTGTTGCATCGCCATTAAAAGCAGTTTCGATCAGCAGGGCATTGCCTGTTATGCTATTTACTTCATAAATTCCTTTATAGTTGCCGGCATTTACATATACCATATCGCCCGGTAATACGGTATAGCCGGTATCGGGATCGGATAGGGCCGCGTTGAGCGATATCAAAGCTTTGCCGCTTAAGGTATCGTTTGAAACAGAGGTTACCTCAAAATCCTTACGCTGATAGGTAAATACGATAGGATTGAAGGCTGCATTCCAGCGCGATACATTGCCATTGCCCAGGTTGACTGAAGGGTCTGAGACGAGCAAATTGCTAAGTACGGGGATGGTGACCGAACGAGTGGTCATGCAGCCGGCTGTGTTGGCATCTTTGATATCGAATTGGTGCAATCCCCCGGTTAAGCCATCAAATGTTGGCGATAACTGCCATGTAGTGCCGGCATCGTTACTGTATTGAATGGGTAGATAACTGGATGTGGCAGTGATCGTGATCTGTGCATCGAGCGAACCCGGTGCTGATTCGGGCCTGTCGACTGAAATATAATCGACGACGAGGTCGCAGCGGTTAACCGGCGGATCAGGGTTGGGTGCGGCACTTACTGTGCCGGCCTGGAATTTTGTAAAGAAGAAAGGGTCGCTGTCACTTAATATGCCATAATAAATAAGCTGCGATTGACCGGCAATGGTGACCGAATTTTCGGTGACCGTTCCATTGATATTCATATCGTAGGTAACGGTAACGTTATTTCCGTTTACCAGTTGACCGGTGGCAGCATCGCGCAGTTCGATAAAAACGGGGCCGCTAACCTGCGTGCCTGTAACCGTGGTAGGACCGTAGGCTATTCGTGCTAAAATGGGCATGGAGTAGTTTTGTTGAAAGGTTAGAATGTTGAAAGGTTAATGTGTTGGCGATATATGAAATGGTCGATCAAATACCCGGCGGGTCAATAGCGCCGGCGATTTGTTGCGTAATAGTTTGCGCAATTTCTTCGGCAACTGGTTTTAAACGCAGATTTATGTTTTCGATACCTAATGGTTCGGATAGTATGCCGGGAGTACCCTTAAATCCATGTTTATCGATCGACTTTTTAATGGCCCACGCTGCTTTGTCGGGAATACCATTTGCGTGGCACCATTGTTTGATGCGTTCGATCATGGGTGGATTGCCTGGGGTAGCATTTGTGCCGGTTGGCCGGCGCCCTGTCTCCAAAGCCTGTATATGAGCTGGCAGGTTTAGCTGCACACCATTCCCGTCACTTGTTATAGTGATTTGCTGCGCAGTTTGCCCTGTTGCATATTTTCCATTTGCCTGCAGGGAATGGATGACATCTGTTTTGAGGGATTCGAGCAAACCTTCTAATCCCCTGAAGGGCGAATTTAAATTGTCGTTGGACATGGGTCGTTATATTAAAAAGTAGATTTCCCCCTTTAGAGCCTTGGTCGCCTAAAAGGCTTCATAGTACATGGTAGATAAAGTTATAGTTAGGTTGACGCCGGTGGAGTTGACGTCGAATTTATTATAAACAGGCAGGCATTTTGCCTTGTCGCCGGCTTTTATCCTGAAATAGCGGCCATCACCTTCGCGGTATTTGGAGGCTTTGACGATGAATTCGTTGGCCATTCGTAAGGCTTGATTAACGTAGGTCTCGTTATCCGAAGTGTACTGATCAAATTCGGTTTTGTAAAGAAACTCCAGGTAGACCGAGAAATTATTATCTACGGAGCCATTGACCTGTGCCGAAATCCCGATAGGCTGCAGCGGGTACATAAAGACGCAGGGGAAAGAGGCATCGTCGGCGAGCTGATTGATCTCGTTCACAGTGCCGTAAATGAAAGCAGGTTGTCCGGTAAGCGTTTGCGTTATCGCTTCAATTTGATTGCGTATGGGCATGAATATTGGATTTTAGATTTAAGAATTCAGATTTACGATTTAGTATAACGAAATACACGACAAATACATCAGTGAGTGTATAAGACTATAGTCATAATTCGTAAATCTAAATTCGTAATTAGCGTTGTGCGCTTAGTAGTTCGTTGTATTTGCGCTGGTATTCGGCTTCGGTTTTATTGAGCAGAAGTTTGGTAAGCATGCGCTCGTATGGCAGATTAAGAATATCTGCCCATTTAGTAACATCGCCACCGGCAAGGGAGTTGACGGTATTTATATACTTGAATTTTTCAAACGCCTGGATACCTGCTTTTTTCTCCAGTACAGTCGGAACTGTTGCGAGAAGGCTATTTTCTGTTTCAATAAGTTGGGATAAGAGGTAAAAAAATGGCGGGCTATGGGCAGCGCCTCCGTGACCCTTAGTTTTTTTACTTCTTCGCAAAAGTCCTCAGCTTCATACTCGTCGTATCTTTTTCCCGTCACGCGGCAAAAGAAGTAATGCGCCAGTACGCTGCAGCAAGCTTTTAATGACGGCTGAAAGTGTTCGCGCCAGTCTTCTTCACCATAAAGACTTATGTGTTCATTTATTTCGTCGGCAATAATATCGCGTGCAGCCAGGAAAGCGCCTGCGGGCTCGACGGAAAGATTGCGGATGACATTTACAACTACCTTTTTTTGGCCGATGGTAAAAGTTATCCTCGACGGGATAAGATCGCTGTCGTACAAATATTTTATCTGGTTGGATAATGCCATTACATAGTTGCCGAATACCAGGAAATCTTCGAAATTTCTGACCGAATTGAGTTCCTCTTTCGGTACACCCGAAAGTATACTTATGGCATCCAGGTCATCGAGATAGTGCTTTTCCTGCATAGCCATCATTTGACCCAGTGTCAGTTCGTTAAGCACAGTAGGTATGCGCACCAATATTTTACCATCGGTGGTTTTGAGTGTTTTTTCTATCATAAAGCCTCCTTCCCCAAAGGGAGGTTTTAAAGTATAATGGTTTGTTTAGTTACGTGGTCAGCATGTCTTTAATCATGTTGCCTGCAGAAGACGGAGATATAGACGGCAATATGGTTTTAGACCGACCCAAGTTACTGATTTTTAATTTATTTAATGCAATATATCGCAGCGGATCAATTAAATGGTTGCAGGTATCAACTGGTTCATTAATAACGCGGCCCGAGTGTTCGGTTTTCCATTTATACCTGCTTAATTCGTCGCGAAGATTAGTGCTCCCCCGGGTGATATTCAGCTTGAATCTTCTTAGTATATCAATAGAGTTTTTTACGCTGTCGCGACCCTTTTTTGCGGGAAATACATGCCAACCCAGGCGCCTTAGTTCCTCTATCGATTTGGGCTCAGCACTATCTGCTATGATATCTACGTTCTTGGGTAACCCGGCATCAACAAGTTTCCTGGAAATATCTGGATTAGTAAGTCCTTTTTCATATAAAAGTTCATTAATCCATAGTTCGCCATTTTGCTTATACACCTCTATGCAGCCTGTTTCATCATTAGAAAAACCGAAGTCGAGTCCTGCGGCAATAAACCTGGCGCCCGGGGGGATGGTTTCGCAAATGTGCCAGTTGTCAAATACCAGTCCCCTAATCTGCCCCGTCAAACCACGTGCATACACACGCCAGCGTTTTTCGTCTTTTTCTTTTAGCGATTCGATCTTATCCCTTACCCGTTGCCCGATAAACGGGTTATGACGATGATCGGAAATAATGAGCTGAACGCCCGGCTGCCCCAGCAAATTATCATGTACCCAAAATGCGGAGTTGGGGTTATAATCGATATATATCCGTTGCCGGGTGCGCAATGTCAGCTCGCTGTATACTTCCCAGTTTATGCCATTGGCCTCATTCACAAAAAGGTAATCGCGTTTGCCCGACTTGGCGTCCTGGGCGTCGGCGTAGCTTTTAAATTCGATGATGGTGCCGTTATAAAACTTGAATATACGATCGGATTTATTGTAAGCCTGTATTTTTTTAGCCAGTTGAACCGAACCCGAATAAATGCCAAGCGCGTCGCGCAGCGCACCTGATCTAAGGTGGGGGACATCCTGCCCGGTTATGGTGATAACCTGGTTGGATTGCTGAGCGGCCAGGCAAAAAAGCACCTGGAGAATAGCATAGGTTTTGCCTGAATTGGTACCGCCCTGGTTAACAATGGTATGTGCACCGGTATAATAGTTTTCGATAAATAAGGCAGAGGCTTTCCATCCCAGGTGCATATTGATTTTATTATTTGATTTAATTAATTTTATTACGCCAATAACCTTTAAATTAAGATGATGCGTAAGTTTTATTTTTTACTCCTGGCAGTATCGGTTCCGATCTGCATGGCTTCGTGCGGAAAGGGCGGAAACAATGTCGCGCCCAGCCAGTTGCAGGTAAACCTTATTGTAGGAAAATGGAGCCTGCAACAGGAAAAGTACGTGCAATACATTGATGCGATAGAACGACAGAATGTTACGATGACCACATCGGCTAACAATATTGCTACTGTGCAGTTCAATAAAGACGGTACTTTTGCCAGTGCGAGCACATATACATCGGACCCGGCGGCAAACCCGGGTGCCGGGCCCACTAGTGAGTCGGCAACTACACATGGTACTTATAGCTTTAGTGATAATTCATTTCATATGTCAGCGCCATACGTTACCGGTTTGGCGGACGGAACGGTAGGTTCTTATGGTTTTGCAGGCAATGTGGCCATTCCAACTTATTCCGCTGTATCGAACTCGGTTGTGATAAATGAGTTAACAGCTAACAGCCTAAAGTTGCATATCGAAGTTGTTTATACGCTAACTGTTAATAATGTAACGGACACTTATAAAACCATAGGAGATTACAGCTACAGCAAATAAGCTTTATTAAATAACTATCTCTTTTTCCGAAGCAGCAAGTTTAGGGCCTGAGCCTACTATTTCTATATTAAAAGTATTATCCTGTTCTTCCAGGGTTTTGCCGATGGCTTTTTCGCCATGCCCCATTGCTTTTAGTGCATATATAGCTCCGGTAGACGAATGCAGCCTCGATTCGTAAATGGCCTCGATATATAAGCGGGCGCGTTGCAGACGCGAGGCAAACCGGCCTTTGGCTTCGCGAGCCTCAAATTCTTCAAGTGTATTAAAGCCAAGGTAGAATGCGAGGCCCGATAATGTGGGCGGGCCGGCCGGTGGCGGAATAGGATAACCTCCCGGCTGCTGTGTTTCGGACAGCGGGTTACCGTTAGCGGAAGTGAAATAATAATTGATCAGGTGGTCCAGTTCCCTGACCGATTTAAAAGGTCGTTTATAACTCATCAGGAAATTATGATTATATTGCCAATTGGCATAATGGAATAATCAAAGATACTAATATTTTTAGTTTTGTGCAAATAATTTTAAAAGGAAAATATAAATAATTGAAAAAGAGAGGTATAAATTTTTGAAAACAAAATGGTAAAAAATTTCGTTTCAAAAGGAAAAATATTACCTTTGTATATGAGCGAAAAGAAACAGGGACATAGCTCCAGGCCGGAGTATATTTACGAAGGCGGGAAAAAGTACAAAGCATACGATACAAATACTGTAACCAGGGATAATTACTTTTCTGATTTGCTTGTGCCATATACCAGCTACTTTAAGTCGCCGATAGCTAAACTTGATGCTATACGCAAGGGCCTGCAGCCGGGCGCTATCAACGATCTGATAGTAGTTACCGGCGCTACCCAAACCGATGTATCGCGCTGGCTCGACATCACTGAACCTACCTTACGCAAGCATATTCAAAATACAAAGGAATTGAATTTGGGTATTAGCGAACACATTATACAGCTGTTTGAGCTTTTTAATAAAGGGATAGATACTTTTGGCTCGCTTACTGAATTTAAACACTGGCTGAAAAGCTATAACATAGGTATTGATGCCGTCCCCTTTGACTTACTGGATACCATTACCGGTATAGGGATTATCATGAACGAACTTATCCGCATCGATTACGGCGCGACGGCCTGATCAATTATTGATTTAATGAGTTATTGAATTATTGATTGATGCAAGTTTACCGGATAGGCCAGACCAAATATGCCAATGACCGCAACGGCTCGGGTGTGGACGGCCGTTGGAACTCTGCCGGGCAGTATATGATCTATACCGGTGGCTCGCTTGCCCTTTCGTGCCTCGAAAAACTTGCCCACACTACCGGAACATCGTTATATGCCGGTAATTTTTCGGTGACTGTTTACCAGATTCCGGAAAGGATCAAGATCACCGAGATCACCCTGAACCAACTTCAAAAACAAAATGCGGAATGGTACAAAGTACTCAACTATCCCATTACTCAGGCGATAGGGGACGACTGGCTGCAACGGCGTGACACTGCAGTGCTGAAAGTGCCATCGGCCATTATCGACCTGGAATACAATTTCCTGTTTAACCCGGCACATGCCGACTTTACCAAGATAAAAATATCCGAAGTGCGGCCCTTTACTTTTGATAAGAGACTAAAGCCTTAATAAGTATTCCCGCCCTCACTCCAGGCTTTTTAAGCGATAAGTAGTGATTTCTTATTGGAATTGTCATTCCAAAATAATCTTTGAATTTTGCCGGAACAAGCATTCCGATATGTGTTTATATTTGCGGAACGATTGTTCCAAATATATAAAATAATCACTCGTAAAAATGAAAAAATTAGAAAACAAAGTTGCTGTTATTACTGGCGGTAATAGTGGCATAGGTTTAGAAACGGCCAAAGAATTTGCGCTGGAAGGAGCAAAGGTGGCCATATCGGGCCGCAACAAGGATACGTTGAATTCGGCAGTTGATGAGATAGGGCATGATGCGATAGGCGTGAAGGCTGACGTGGCTAACCTGGCAGAAATAGACCAGTTTTACAAAGAGGCTTCGGACAAGTTCGGCAAGTTTGATGTGCTTGTGGTGAATGCAGGTGTGTTTAAAGGAGCGCCGCTTGCCGACTTTACCGAAGAACTATACGACGAGATAATTGACATCAATTTAAAAGGTGCTTTCTTTTCGGTTCAAAAAGCCCTGAATTATTTGAATGATGGCGCCTCGGTAATAATCACCGCGTCGACAGTAAATGAAAAAGCATTGCCAACCGCATCGGCATATGCTGCCAGCAAAGCTGCGGTAACATCGTTGGCACGGACATTCTCGGCAGAACTGCTCGACAGAAAAATACGCGTGAACATATTGTCGCCCGGTCCTATAGAAACACCAATATTCGGGAAAAACGGCGGCACCAAGGAAGAAATCGACGCCTCTAAGAACTACATGGCGTCGCTGACCCCGTTGAAACGTTTGGGAACAGCACAGGAAATGGCGAAAGGCTATGTATACCTGGCTTCGGACGACTCATCCTATATGCTGGGCGCCGAGCTTTTACTCGACGGCGGATTCAAAACACTTTAATTAAAAATATATACTCACGATAATCAAGATCAGAAAATGAAAAAGTTAGAAAATAAAGTAGCAGTAGTTACCGGGGCCTCAAAAGGTATAGGCGCCGGTATTGCAAAAGACCTGGCCGCCGCGGGGGCATCGGTAGTTGTTAACTATGCATCAGCAAAAGAAGGCGCAGAAAAGGTAGTGGCCGACATCATCAGTAATGGCGGTAAGGCTGTAGCCATCCAGGGCAATGTTTCGAGTTCTGCCGATGTTGACAAATTATTCGCGGAGGCAAAGCAGGCATTTGGCAGCGTCGATATCCTGGTGAATAATGCTGGCGTATATAAATTTGTTGGCATCGAGGAAGTAGACGAAGAAGAATTTCACCGCCAGTTCAACACCAATGTATTGGGGTTGTTATTAGCCACAAAAGCTGCTGTTAAGGGTTTTGGTGAAAATGGCGGCAGTGTGATCAACATCGGTTCAGTGGTTACCAGGATCACTCCTCCGGGAAGTTCGATCTATACAGCAACCAAAGGTGCAGTTGATTCAATAACCCAGGTGCTGGCTAAGGAACTTGGTCCCAAAAAGATACGTGTGAATTCGATCAACCCGGGTATGGTTGAAACCGAAGGAACGCATAGTGCAGGGTTTATAGGCAGCGATTTTCAGAAGGAAACCGAAAAGACAACCCCGCTGGGCCGTATCGGTCAGCCAGATGACATTGCACCGCTTGTTGTGTTCCTGGCATCTGATGATTCGCGCTGGCTTACAGGCGAGACTTTGCTCGCCAGCGGTGGTATAAGGTAAAGCGGCCACACTCTAAATCCCTCTTCAAAGGAGGGGGGCTTTTTGACGGTTGTAAATAAATCATAATAAATAAATAGCTTTGCCTTGAAACAGGCAAGGCTTTTTTGCTATGGCAAGAACGAAAGATTTTGATGAAGATGAAGTGCTTGAAAAGGCGATGAACCTTTTTTGGCTGAAGGGATACAACGGTACCTCGATGCAGGACCTTGTGGATGGATTGGGGATAAGCCGGTCGAGTTTGTATGATACTTATGTTGACAAGCATACGCTTTTCCTTAGGTCGCTGGAACACTATAAGGAACATACCGCCGGGAAGATGGGCAAGATCATACAAAATACGCCCTCGGCAAGGGAAAAGATCAGGCGGATGCTGGAATATATTATCAGCGAGCTTGTAAGGGACAAGGAGCATAAAGGATGTTTCCTGGTGAACGCCGGTGTTGAGATGGCGTCGCAGGATAAGGAAGTAAGTACCATGCTTTGCGAGAACGACCGGCAGGTGGAAGGTTATTTTTACGACATTATTAAGCATGGACAGGAAAGCGGGGAGATAGCCAACAAGCAGGATGCCAGGGTACTGGCGCAATTCATATTAAACAATGTTAAAGGCGTGCGTGTTACGGCACGCTCTACCGCCGACAGGAGGGTATTCAACGATATCATCAGCCTTACCCTGTCTGTTTTGAATTGACCCTTATAGTAAAAGGCCGCATACGATCTTTAAAAATTTATCTTGCGGTTTGGCTGTAACAATTGAAGGTAATCCGCGTTTATTTATAAGGTCCCGAAAGATCGTCCTTAATTGTGATCTTGTTTGACGGGGACCATCAACAAAGAATAATTTTCCCTCAAATTTATGTTGGAAATCTAAAGCCGCAGCTAACACCTGTGGTTAATAAAAATAGTTATGAAAACAATAAAATTTGTAGGTAAAGAAGTGTGGGAAAAGAACTTTGCTGCCGCAGTAAGACAAAACGTAAACAATTATTTCAAAGAGAAAGGGATATCCACTAAAGGTAATTTTACTCTTTTTACGCAAACCTCGGCAATGTTTGTATTATACCTGGCTCCGTTCGTGATGCTGTTAACAGTTACTATGAGCGCCTGGCTTGCGCTTGGCCTACTGATCGTTATGGGAATAGGCATGGCGGGTATTGGTATGTGCGTAATGCATGATGCCGTTCATGGCTCATTCTCCAGCAAGGCCTGGGTCAATAAATTGATGGGCAGTTCGATGTACCTGTTGGGCAGCAACGTTTTCAACTGGAAAATACAGCATAATGTGATGCACCATGCCTATACCAATATCGATGGCTACGATGAAGATATAGTAGCGAAGGGACCTATCCGGCTCTCAGAATATACTCCTTTAAAAAGGATCCACCGTTACCAGTATATTCATGCTTTTTTGTTTTATGGGCTAATGTCCATCACCAAATTGACCAATGATTTTGGCCAGCTAGCCTTTTATAACAAAGAGGGTATAACCCGGAAGTTTAATATTAAGCCTACCCTTGAGTATACTAAGATGGTAATAGTTAAGGCGATGTACCTGTTTTTGTTCATTGGTCTGCCCATGCTTGTAACCGGGTTTTCATGGTGGCAGATACTCATCGGTTTTTTCATTATGCATTGGACGGCCGGCTTTATTTTAAGCACCATCTTTCAAATGGCCCATATTGTTGAGGGCACCGAACAGGTTAAGGCCGACGCCGACGGAATTATACATACTGAATGGGCGGTGAACGAGGTGAAAACCACTTCGGACTTTGCCCGGAACAACTGGCTGCTGAACTGGTACGCCGGCGGACTTAATTTCCAGATCGAACATCACCTGTTTCCTAATATATGCCATGTGCATTACCGCAAGATAGCCCCGATTGTAGAAAGGACCGCACGCGAGTTTGGCCTTAGCTATAATCTGAAACCTTCGTTCGCCTATGCATTTGGTTCACATGTCCGCCGGTTGAAGCAACTGGGACAAACGAGCCAGCTATAGCACAACAGCATTCCTGTTACTCGGTTTTTAAGCTTCGGCGCGGGCGAAGCCTACGGTTTCGCGGTATAGCTGGGGCGATACATCGGCATTGTTTTTAAAAAAACGGCTGAAGTAGAACTCATCGTTAAAGCCCAACTCATAAGCAATTGCTTTAACCGGTTTCGAGGTAAGGTATAGTTCCCGTTTAGCTTCAATAATAATGCGCTCCGCTATCATATTGGTCAAGGTCTTATTAAAGTGGCTGCGGGTGATCTTTGCCAATGCCTTTGCCGAGATATTGAGCATATCGGCGTATTCGCCTGCGGAATGCTTGGTTTTGAAATTATCCTCGATGGCGTCCTTCAGGCTTTGAAGAACAAAAGGCTCCTTAGCTCCGGCAATGTCAAGTTGGATAGCAGGAGTTTGATCGACCCGGAATCGTGAGGCGTTTATCAGGAATATCTTCAGGTAGGATATCAGTAATTCATATTGTGCGAGACCGGCATTTTGCATCTCGGTCCGCATTTGTTCTACCAGCAAACAAAGTGCGTCAACATCCTTTGGCTGAAGTGTGATAAATGGCGGTTGGTAGATATTATTGAACAGCACGCCATGGCAGGCTACTTCCTTATGGTGTTGATGGATACAAAAGAAATCGGGGTGAAAATTGATCACTATGCCGTGAAAAGCCGAATCGCTGCTGATCATAAAAGGCTGATAGGGCGCGAAACTCATCAGTGAAGAACCATCAAAATCGTACATAGAAAAATCAGCCTTTATTTTGCCTTTACCTGATAAAACCAGGATCATGCTGTAATAATTATTTCGCTGGATATGATCGAAATTACTGGCATCGTTGAACGAAAATATTTTAAAAGCAAGGTTACCGTTCTTCGGGTTAACCATCGTGAGCGCTTTCCCGGCCGTCATTTTATTTCAATTTTTTTTCGTTTTCATTGATGGGCAGGTCGTTGATGCTGGCAAAGCGTTTTTGCATATAGCCGTCTTCGTCGAACTCCCAAAGTTCATTACCATAACTGCGGTACCATTGGCCCGACTCGTCGTGCCATTCATATTCAAATCGTACAGCCATTCGGTTTTCGCGGAAACCCCACAATTCCTTTTTTAGCTTATAATCGAGTTCTTTTACCCATTTACGTTTCAGAAAGGCAACTACCTCATCGCGTCCATTAATAAATTCGGTGCGGTTGCGCCATTCGGTATCAATGGTATAGGCCAATGCGACACGTTCAGGGTCACGCGTGTTCCAGGCATCCTCGGCAGCTTGTACTTTTTGCAGTGCGGTTTCCATATTAAAGGGAGGCACAGGGTATCTTTTTTCCATAATATTCCAGGTTTTCCGGGTAAGAAGCAAGCCCGGCAAATATAGCCGTCGGCTGGTATTGCCGGGTTTGCTTAAAGTAAAATTATTATAACGATGGCGCCAGCGGGAAATCTACAGCAATGCCGGTCAGGTTATGCAGGTAGTTCATAATGGTTTTGTCGCCGATGATCATTATCGCGTCGACAAGGTTACCTTCGTTGTAACCTGCCGCGTAAAAATTATCTACTAAAGCCGAATCCACGCGGCCTTTGTTTTCGGTTATGCTTTTTACGAGCTTCACCAAGGCGTCCAGCTTTGCATCGAAAGAAGCGCTGCCTTTGCGTATTTCGATTAACTGATCGTCTGTCAGGCCGTTCATTTTACCCAATACGGTGTGGGCGCTTAAACAGTAAATACAGCCGTTTACCTGGCTCACCACCAGGTTGATGATCTCTCTTTCTTTAGCGCGAAGCGAGCTTTTTCCGCTTTGAAAAGCGATATAATTGCCAAGCCCGTGTTCGGAATGTGCCATGGCGGCATAAAGGTTTGGAACCATTCCGATGGCCTTTTGTAAGTTATCGAATATAGCCTGGTTAGCCGGGGAAACCTGTTCGCGGGTTGGTACTGAAAATGTTTTCATGTTCTTTAATTTTAATTTTTTAGCCTTTCGGCGTGATTGATTTACAGTACAAAGGTGTGCAGTTTGAAGACACCGGAGAATGGAGGATAGGCGTAAGCACATGGACAATTTTCCCTTGTGATAAAGGCTACGGATGTTTCATAATTGTGACAAAAGGCTTATTATTGCCGTACCACTGTCCAATTGTAAACTTTTATCTCATATACGCCATAAATGAAGCGGTTTTTCGCTCTTGTACTTTCAATATCGGTGGTGTTTGTTGCGGCAGATCTGCATGCGCAGGATAAAAAACTTATCCCGATAACCAGGTACCCGGCAAAAAAAGTAAAGGATACATCGAGCAAGGCAGAGACCGATACTACCGAGCAGAAGGATTTTAACGATGTATTACAATCGATTTTCACTAAAAACTATAAGCCCGCCAAAAATGATACTATCGGCAGCAAACCTATTATATCGTTTGTGCCAGCCGTGGGTTATTCGCTCCAGACAAAAACAGCGGCTACGTTTACCGGCAACATCGTTTTCAGGTCGACGCCAAATTCAAGAATATCGGCAATTACCACCAGTATGGGTTTTACGCAGCGGCGGCAATTTACTTTACCCATCGTATCGAATATTTGGGCGTTCGATAATAGCTGGCTTTTTGTAGGCGATACCCGGTTTTACGTATATCCGCAAAGCACCTACGGATTAGGAAGCAACTCGGATATTGCCGGCGAACAGCCTATGCGTTACAATTTTTTGAGGGTGTCTGAAATAGCTTTTAAAAGGGTATGGGGTAATTTCTTTTTAGGGGTGGGATATAAGCTGCAAAAGCATTGGAACATATCGCACGAGGAGCCACTAAACGGGGGCACGTCGGACTATGAACGTTACGAGAACGATGTTTCCACGGCTTCGTCGGGTTTCAGCCTTAATGCCTTGTTCGATAGCCGCGATATTTCGGTTAATGCGTCGAAAGGATTTTACGGTGCAATTGAATATTACAATTATACAACGGCGTTGGGAAGCAACAGTAATTGGCAATCGATCGTGGTCGACTTGCGTAAATATTACAAATTCCCTGAAGGATCAGATAATGTGATCGCATTCTGGTCGTACGACTGGCTGGTGCTAAGGGGTCGGCCGCCTTACCTCGACCTGCCGAGTACTTCGTGGGATACTTATTCGACCACTGGCCGCGGCTATATACAAAGCCGTTTCAGGGGCGCTCAAATGTTGTACCTGGAAACCGAGTACCGTTTTAAGATAACGACCAACGGCTTGATAGGAGGGGTGGTGTTCCTGAACGGCCAGACACTGTCGTCAACGCCCGGCTCCAAACTGGAAAAGATACAACCTGGTTATGGCCCGGGTTTGCGCATCAAACTCAGCAAAGCCTCGAAGACCAACCTGGATATCGACTATGGTTTTGGGCGGCAGGGGTCGAACGGGCTCTTCCTGACGGTAGGAGAAGTATTTTGACGGCAGAGTAGTAATAGCTTTACAACTCGTAAACAACTGCTTCGTAGGGTTTTAATGTTCCGTCTTTTGAGTCCTGCGGATAATTGCAGATCAAAACCTTCGCCTTTTCCAGGTCGTAGCTTAGTTTTACCGAAGCCGATGTGCTTTTAAAATTGAGCAGAACCAATAGCTTTTTGCCATTCAGTTGCCGGGTATAAGCGTAAACATCAGGATTTGACTTATCGATTAATGTGTACTTTCCGTAAACCAGCACCAGGTTTTGCCGGCGCAGTTGCACCATCTTTCTGAAGTAATTTAAAATGGAATTCGGGTCCTTATCTTCAGCGGCTTCATTTATTGTTTTGTAATTGCGGTTAACGCCTATCCACGGCGTGCCGGTGGTAAAACCCGCGTTATCGGTGCTGTTCCATTGAAAAGGTGTGCGACCATTATCGCGGCACTCGAATGCTATACGTTTCATATAGGCCTTCATATCGCCGCCGATATTTTGCTGATGCTTGTATTCGTTCAGGGTGGCAACATCGCGATAGTCTTCTATTTTATCGAAGCCTGCATTGGTCATGCCCAATTCGTCGCCATTGTAATAATAAGGCGTTCCGCGCATGGTCATGATAAAAGTGGTAAGCATTTTTGACGATGCATCACGGAAATCGGGACCGTCGTTACCAAAGCGGCTTACCATCCGCGCCTGGTCGTGATTAGCAAGGAAGATGGATAGCCAGCCTTTTTGAGCAAAGGCACTATCCCATTTGGAAAATACCTGTTTGAAATGCAGCAGGCTGTACCCCCCTTGTTTAGCAATATCGACCCCGTCAAAAGCGTAGGCCATGTTAAGCTCGTTCCGGTCGGCGTCCACCAGGTTATGTGCATCCTTCATGGAATTGCCGGCACCTTCGGCAACGCTCATTACATTGTATTTGCTCAATACCTCTTTATTCATCTCCTTCAGGTAATCATGCAAATGGGGGCCTATAGCATAGTATTTTGAGAAATTCTTTTCATAGCCATCAGGAAATTTCGGCCAGGTAATGTCCTTGGCGGCAAACTGGAAGGCATCCAGCCGGAAACCATCTATCCCTTTATCGGCCCAAAACTTCATCATGTTGTAAACTTCTTTCCTCAATTTCGGATTTTCCCAATTGAGGTCGGGCTGTTTCCTCGAAAAATAGTGCAGGTAATAAGCATTGGTAAGCGAATCATACCGCCACGCATCGTGGTTCACATCAAACAAACTATAGCGCGGCGTTGGCTTGCCCCGTTCTGCGTTCCACCAATGATAATAATCGCGGTATGGATTTGTGCGCGAACTACGGCTTTGCTTAAACCATTCGTGCTCGTCGCTGCTGTGGTTAACAACCAGGTCCATAACCAGCTTTATACCCCGCTTATGCAGGCCTTTAAGTAACTCATCAAAATCGGCCATTGTGCCGAAATCCTTCATAATGTTGCGGTAATCGCTTACATCATACCCATTGTCATCATTGGGTGAACTGTATATCGGGTTAAGCCAAACGACGTTCACCCCAAGGCTTTTGATATAATCAAGTTTCGATATAATACCTTGCAGGTCGCCGATGCCATCGCCGTTGCTATCCATAAAGCTGCGCGGGTAAATTTGGTAAACCACGGCTTCTTTCCACCATTTGCGGTTGATGGTTTGTTGCTGGGCAACCGTGTTCCACGACCAAATGAATAAAAATATTACTATAGCAATAAGCCTGTTTGCCGGGTACTTTTTCATTTGTTCGGAAGTTTGTATTGTATGGTTTGTGGTACCAAGATAAGAACTTTTCTGTTGGTATAGTTGCCGAAGGGGAATGGCCTTAAAGCCGGGTCCTGTAAAAATATTATGGTAAAACGAATGATAGTAAAAGATGCACAATTTGGTAATATTCGTTTTATACATTGCGTTAAACTAAACACCGGTCTGCCTGTCGAAAATATAAAAAAAACCCATCCCCCGATCAGCAATCTTATGGCGCGAACCATTCAGAAAATTTTTATGCTGATCCTGCCGGGACTGCTGGCCGCCGGTTCGTTGAGTGCGCAACGACGAAAATATATACCGTTGCGCGATCCGGCTACGCAGCGCTCATCGCGCGATAGCGTGGCCGAGGCGGACATGGGCGATGTGCTGCATTCGGTTTTTCACCTTCCGCCCGCAGCTAAGAAAAAGGACACCGCAGGTGCACGGCCCGAAATATCGGTTGTACCTGCGCTGGGCTATTCGCTTCAATCACGACTGGCGGTTTTACTGGCAGGGAACGCTATTTTCCGTACGGCACCACAATCCAAAGTATCGACTATTGTTTCGAACCTGGCCTATACGCAAAACAAGCAGGTAACACTGCCTATTCAATCAAGTATATGGAGCCACAACAATCATTATGACTTTGTGGGAGAGATACGCCTGTATCATTATCCTCAAAGCACCTTCGGCCTCGGAAGCAGTTCGGACATAGAGAGCGAAGCCCCGATGAATTATGATTACCTGCGTTTTTCTGAGATAGTCCTCCGTAAAATAAGCGGCAATTTTTACCTCGGGGGCGGTTACATAATCGACTATCACACCAATATAACCATAGAGAGCACCGAGAACGGCACCGTACCCGATTATCTTAATTATGGGGTTAAAAGTCACACCACTTCTTCGGGCTTAACGCTAAACGGACAGTATGATAACCGTGATTCGCCCATTAATCCCTTTACCGGCACTTACGCAACTTTTGAGCTGCGGCAGAATATGAAAGTTTTGGGAAGCACGTCGACCTGGAGCTCGCTTATACTGGATGTCAGGAAATATGTGAATTTTCCGGCCGGGTCAAAAAACGTGCTGGCGCTATGGTCGTACGACTGGCTGACTTTGAGCGGTGCACCCCCTTACCTCGATCTGCCGTCGACATTGTGGGATGCATCCACCAATGCGGGCAGGGGATACATACAGGGACGTTACCGCGGTGCGCAGATGGTATATGCCGAAGCCGAATACAGGTACCGTATAATCCGAAACGGTCTTATAGGCGGTGTAGTGTTTTTAAATGCGCAAACATTTTCTGCGGCGCCGGGCACGCGACTGCAATCTGTACAACCAGGCTTTGGCCCGGGCCTGCGGGTGAAGCTGAATAAGGTCTCGCGAACCAACATCAGCATCGATTATGGCTTTGGTACACAGGGTTCGCATGGACTTTTTGTTAACGTTGGTGAGTTGTTTTGATCATAACCGACTCTTTATCAGTGTTTATCATAGGTTAATTCATTGTTGAAAACTCTTGTTCAAAAAGGGAGTGTCGGCAACAACAATCAATGTCATCCGAACGTAAAAAAAGTAAGACTAAACGAAGCTTTTTTGAACCGGCGAATGAATACAGCAAAGGGTGTGACGAGAATGTTATTGGTAGTATTCGCATGTTTGTTATCCTTACCCGTTTTTGCAGGCGCCAGGGCCGACACCAGCAAGCAGAAATTACCTAACACACACCGGGATTCAACTAAACAACTTGACCTGGTAGATGTAATGCATGGGCTGTTTCGTTCGGGAGTGCTGCCAATATCTCATCGCAGCCAGGTTGGCACAAAACCTGTAATGTCCCTTATTCCGTTACTAAGTTACAGCACACAATCGCGCATGTCGGCCTCTTTAAAAGGTAACATCGCATTTCGCGCGGGTGCAGCGTCGCGGATCTCGCTGGTTGATTTTGGTACATCCTACAATCAAAATGGTCAATTTACTTTGCCAATTAAATGGAACATCTGGAACCGGGACAACGCTTATAATTTTGCGGGTGAATTGAAATTCTATAGCTATCCTCAAAGCACTTTCGGGCTCGGCAGCAGCTCGACGACACATGACCGCGACCAGCTGAATTACAACTGTCTCCGCTTTTCGGGAACCGCATTCCGCCGCGTTGCCGGAAATTTTTATGCCGGTGCAGGTTATGTTATGGATAATCACTGGAGCATTCATCAAAAGGCGGACGGGGATGCCGATGTTTCTGATTTTTCAGCCTATGGCGCCGCAAAACATACGGTGTCATCGGGCTTTACATTCAACGCTTTGTTCGATTCAAGGGATAACTCGGTCAATCCATCGCACGGGTTTTACGCGATGTCGCAATTTCGTCAAAACATGACCTTGTTAGGCAGCACCGCGGCATGGAACTCGGTTACACTTGATGTGCGTAAGTATTTCCGGTTCCCGGCCAGTTCAACCAACGTGCTTGCATTTTGGTCGTACAATGTACTCACGCTTAGCGGAAGACCCCCGTACCTGGATATGCCATCAACTTTTTGGGACAGCAATAACACCGGGCGGGGCTACATGCAGGGGCGATTCCGCGGGGCACAGATGGTATACGGCGAGGCAGAATACCGGTATGCCATTACAGCCAATGGTCTGATCGGGGGCGTGGTTTTCCTGAACGGCCAATCCTTTTCGGCAGCGCCGGGCACCCATTTCCAGGCTATACAACCAGGGTACGGTCCCGGCCTGCGTATAAAACTTAATAAGGTTTCAAAAACCAATATCGCTATCGACTATGGTTTTGGCCACGAAGGATCGAGAGGGTTGTTTGTAAAGATAGGGGAGCTGTTTTAGCATAAACTTATCATCGCTGCATCATTTTCGAATTAAAAAGTTAAAAATTGTTAAATCTGTTGCGAAAGCAACCTGTTTGTACTTTTAAAACGTAATTAATTCGTAGATTTAATTGACCTTTTATGTGATGTCTATGAGGAGGCTGTTTACCGGGTTTGTATGTCTTGCTTTGCTTGTGATGGCGGTGTTATCGTCGTGCCAGAAGGATGAGAGTGTAAAAGCCGCAAAAGACACCTCTGTACAGCTATTAACCGACAGCTCCCAAAAACTAAATGTAACACCGGTACCAGGGAATTACCTGGCCATCCAGGGAACGTTAGAAGTAAAGCTAAAAGATTCGACCTACGTATTTGATGCGACCCGCGATTCCATAGTTTTTGTAAACCTGGACCTGGACGGCAAAGAATATTACGGCATTACCGCTATTAACAAGGAACATACAGTTAGTTTCGGCATCAGTTCGCCGGGCACGCCCATCGCCGAAATGGCCGGCGATATATCCGGCTGCCAGTTCCTGCTGCATCCAAACGAAAAGACCAATGTTGAATATACGCTGACCCAAAATGCAAAGCCGCAGGACTATGGCGCCTTATTAATGGATAAGTACAACCAGGACGGCATTTTGGCTAAAGGAACCTTTCATACCTACCTGGCCACGGGTAACAAGGCCGAGTCGAACTTTAACGTTGTAGACGGAAGTTTTGACCTGAAGATAAAATAAAACACGATTGCAGGATATTATAGAACAATAAAGAAGGCGACAGGGAATTCCTTCCACTCTTTTATTCATCATCGTGCATCTTCGTGGTCATCCACAAAATTACAAGCCCTAAAAGCGAAATGGTTGCAAATGCCCAGCGCAGGTTGGCGGCTTGTGCTATGAAGCCGACAACCGGCGGCACCAGTAAAAAACCAAGGTAACCAACTGTTGATACTGCGGCAATGGCCGGCCCGCCGCTCATTGATTTTGACCTGCCGGCAGCGCTAAGTACCAGCGGAACCATACAGGATACGCCGAAACCTATAAGCGCGTAGCCCAGCAGCACAGGGATATTATAGGTTAACCCAACTACCACCGCAAAACCGGCTACGATAAGAATGGCGCTGTTTTGTATCACATGTTTAATTCCCCATTTATTGACCAGCGAATCGCCGGAGAAGCGGCCTATGGTAACGGCTATCATAAAGATCACAAACCCTGCGGTTGCGGTAACTTTGGAAGCGTGCACCGCTTTATAAAAGTAAACGCCGCTCCAGTCGTACATCACATTTTCGCATGCCATGGACGAAAAGCAGATCAGCGCGAATTTGAGCAGGGCCTTATCCGGTAATGAAAAGATAGGTTTTTTTTCGGGCGGCTCGGGTTTTTGATGCAGGGTATTTGGCCAGGCTATCAAGGCCACAATGCAAAGCCCTATACTCACCACCAGCAAATGCCACGTAGGCGGTACTTTAAAATAAGCCATAATGAGCCCCAAAACCGACCCTGCCAGCCCCGCAAAGCTCCATATACCATGGAATGTGGTGATGATGCTTTTCTTATATAACTTTTGCACGCTGACCGATTGCGTGTTGATGCTGAGATTAAGAATATTGCGTGAGGAGCCGAAGAAAAACAATATCACTATAAATTGCCAGTACTGGCTGGTAAAACCCAGCAGGCCCAGCATCAGGTTAAAAGCGAGTGCCCCAATGAGCATAATGCGGCTGCTGCTTATAGTTGAAAGCATGCGCCCCGTTATAGGCATGGTAAGCATTAAGCCTGCCGGCAGGGCCAAAAGGGCAGTGCCAAGCAGCCTCTCGTTAAGATGCAGTGATTGCTGAATATAGATGATGCGCGATGTCCAGGTGGTGTAACCAAAACCTGAAACAAAAAAGAAGAACGCGTTGGCAATACGGATCTTTCGGGGCGATATGGCGGGGGCTGATGCGGTGTCCACTAACAGTCGAATTATAGTTCGCTAAAATAGGGTAATTGATTGTTTGATAAAACCATTATATTGCTGATACTTTAAAACTGTTTTAATAACGAATGACCCCGGAACCTGGCCTTATTTCATATACCCGAAAGCACAGAAGTATAATTGCAGCCGGTATTGCTTTAGCATTTTTGGCGCAAATAGTATTGATCCTCGGAATACGCTATTTGCCGATAGACTTGTACGACAAATTGTTTTATTCGCGCTTTATATTTTGGGGTGTGGTTGCGCTCCTTTTCTTTTACGCTAATAAAATAGAAAAGCAGCCTTTACTGCTATGGGAGAAAGGGAGTTCTGACGTTGGTTTTTTTATTATTGCAGTTTTTGTATTGTACCTTATCAGTGTAGCCTGTGGCATATTGTCGGCATTGCCAAGGCTATTCGGGATGCACGAAAACGATAAGGTGATAAAAATGGTCCAGAAAGTGCTTACCGGTCATGATGCCCTAATATTTTTCATGTCGCTTACGGCCGGGGTGACAGAGGAGGTCATTTTCAGGGGTTACATTCTAACAAGGCTAACGAAACTGCTAAAGGGTAAATATTTACCGGTAATAATTTCAGCTGTACTTTTTTCCGCGCTCCACTACGGCTATAACAGTTTGCAGGAGCTCATTTTCGCTTTCCTGATCGGTGTCGCGTTTGGCACGTTTTACCAAAAATACCGGAACATAAAGATACTAATAGTAGTCCATTTCCTGATCGATATGATCAGCCTTGAACTGGCAACACATCTGTTAAAAAAATAAGGCTATCAGGGCCTCCATTTGAACGACTTTTCATCGATGGCCCGCATGGTGCAAAGGATACCGTTGAGATGGTCGTACTCATGCTGCAATAGTTCGGACAGGCTGCCGGTCATGTGCCATCGCTGTGGCTGCCAGTTTTCGTCCAGGTAATTGATGGTAAGCGAAGCGTGCCGCGATACTCTTACCAGTAAGTTAGGAAAGCTCATGCAATCGTCCCAAAGTTCAAACTTCTCATCGCTTAAACCGGTCAGTTCCGGGTTGATGAATACAACAGGCTTATCAATGTTCATGTAGATAAGCCTTTTCATAATACCCAGCTGCGGCGCAGCTATGGCCCGGCCAAAGTGATAACGCTCCCTTATTTGTTTCATCACGTTGTCCATATCGGCCACCCAGGTTTTGACCAACGGGAGTTCTTCCTGTATCACCGGTTCACAAACCTGGTAAAGACACGGATCGCCAAGCAATAACAGATCATCAAGGCTTTTCATAACATCACAAATTAACTCATCTTTTTTTAAATGGCGCCTGATAATGGGTCCGGCAACGGTAATCTTTCACCATTTAATTCAATTTCAATATATTTAACAGCCAATTATTGCCCCATATTGGTAAGCCGCCGCTGTGCGGTTAAAATTCCATTGGATGAAATATATCCTTTCCGCTTTATTTATACTAAGTTCAGTGCTGGGCCGGGCGCAAAGCAAAGATCCGGATGACGAACCTGACCGGCAGCAATTTGCAAATATCGGGGACTTTAAGCTTGAGTCGGGCGCGAAGATAAAGGATTGCCATATAGGGTACCGAACCTTTGGTAAGCTTAATAAAAAGAAAGATAATGGTGTTTTATTCCTGACCTGGTTTGGAGGTACCTCGCAAAATATCGAGGAATATGCACCGCCCTGGCACGTTATTGATACCAATCGCTTTTACCTCATCATAGCCGACGCGCTGGGCAACGGTGTTTCCTCGTCGCCGTCAAACAGCCAGTTACAACATGGTGCCGATTTCCCGGCTTTCAGTATCAGGGATATGGTAGAGAGCGAACACGAAATGCTGGTGAAAAAAATGAGCATCAAGCATTTGCAGGCTGTGCTGGGTATATCTATGGGTGGGACACAAACTTTTCAATGGGGGATAAGCTATCCTAATTTTTCGGAAAGGCTGATACCCATTGTGGGTTCGCCGCAACCCACCAGTTACGACCTGATAGGATATAATATATTTCGCAGGATAATTGAAGCTGATACCGCTTTTCAGCATGGAAAATACAAGGTCAATCCCATAATTCCCGCTGCATCGATGATGCTTGAATTTGCTTCGACGACACCAGATTATAAGACGCGTATCATGTCGAGAGACAGTTTTTCCGTTTGGCAACGCCGCGTTGACACCCTGGAGGAACCTGACTGGAACGATACCTATTACCAGTTGAATGCCATCATCGGGCATGATATAGCACGCGATTATGATGGATCGCTGAAAAAAGCCGCCGATCATATCAATGCGAGGATGCTCATCATTGTTTCGCGGCAGGACCATTTTGTAAATCCGGTCCCGGCCATGGCTTTTGCCAAATTCGTTTCGGCAAAACTGGTGGTGCTGAACAATGACCTGGGCCACCAGGCGCCAAATTTTGAGGATGAGCAATTGGAGCGAAGCATCAGGGCCATGATGGCCGATGGGCCTTAATTGGCCAAAATCTATACCTATTGCCGCCCTGATTGTTCCGGCTGTGCCGATGTTTATAAATATTATTTCAATTACCTGTGATTGACTGATTTTGAATATATTAGGGCAATAAACATTTAGCCGATAGCAAATGCCCTACCTGCCTGCACAATTGATATTACCTGGTATATTCCGCAGCGTCGTTCCCGATCGCTATTCGTCATTAAAATCATATCGCTTTTCATTTTTCAAACACAATTGCCACGGCTTGGAGGGTGGAGAGAGATGACTGCGAGAAAGACGGGTCCGGCTACGCAAAGCCCGAAAACGTTCATAACAAATTCATCCGCAAAAACAGGAAACATGGAAGTACACCATCACCCGCAATTAGAACATAAGCCCAAGCCCTGGAAGGAATACCTGCTGGAATATTTTATGATCTTTTTAGCCGTAATGACCGGTTTTTTTGCAGAGAGCTACCGGGAGCATCTGAGCGAACGCTCGAAGGAACATGAATATGCTGTTAATTTAAAAAAAGACCTGGTGAGTGATACCGCTAATATCAACTTTTGGATTCCGGCTCTTATGACCAGGATAGCTAAATTCGATACGCTCATCAACTACCTTGAAGCCTCAGGCCCGGTGAAAAATGGCTCGAATATGTATTACCTGGCCAGGTTATCCACCCGTAACCAGGTATTCGAGCCAAGAGACAATACTATCCTGGAAATGAAAAGTTCAGGAAACCTGAGGCTGATACATAACAGGGAGATAGTGAATGGCTTGATGGACTATGAAAAAGTAGTCCAGGAATACCGCAATTTACAGGACATTGAGCAAAAAGAAGATGTTTTAAGCTACCCGTTGCTGGGCCAGTTGTTTGATGCGAAAATATTTAACCAAATGGTTTCGGTAAAAACAAGTGAACTTACGGCACAGGAATATGCGGGCGGGTCGACCAATAATTTGGTGATGCCCCCTGGTAATCCGCAGCTGATCAGTAACGATAAGGAAAAGATCAATATGCTGATCTATTATATCCATCAGCGGAAGTCGAGCTTTATGGGGGAGATACGGCGGCTGACGGTACAAAAAACTGTTGACACAGCGTTGATAAGCAAAATAAACTACGAGTACAAGCTGAACAATGAGTAGCAAGACCAAAGCGCTTTTGATCAGGGCCATAATTTACACTGTCGTGGGATTCGGGATAGCATACATTTGGCATTCGATGAAGGGAAGTTGAGGTCTAAAGCCGGAAATATTTTATCAACCAATAAACCATCACCATGGAAGTACACCACCACCCGCAATTAGAACATAAGCCCAAGCCCTGGAAGGAATACTTGCTGGAAGGCTTTTCGGATGCTACTGAAGGCACTGCAAAAAAATTACACGCTGGATTAAAAACAGACGTACGAAGTCTTTAAAAACTTCGTACGTCTTGCGACATATTACTGCTAATACTTTGACGGCTCATATGAATACCGTGCCTGTTCCCGGAATTTTCGAATGAAAATTCCCCACCGGCGAAACGTTTATATTTCTCTTTATACTTCTGAAATACGTTGTCCGGCTGTTTGGTGCCATTCACGGTCATTTCCTCACTGTTAAGGGTCATCTCGTGCAGGCTTTTCTCGTTCGGTACGATCGTATCACTTAATAGGTCAGCTATCAGTTGCTTCATAAGCGCCTGGTCCTTGCGGGCCTCCTCCTGGTCTTTCCTCGCTTGAGCCTGGTCTAAGCGTGCCTGCTCCTGGTCACGGCCGGCTTGCTCCTGGTCCAGCCTGGCTTGTGCCTGGTCGCGCTGTGCATCCTCCTGTTCTTCCTTAGCCTGCAGTTCATCGCGCCGGGCCTGCTCCTGGTCACGTTTAGCTTGCTCCTGGTCGCGGGCCGCTTGTTCCTGGTCTTTCTTCGCCTGCTGCTCATCAAGCATAGCCTGCCGCTGGTCGCGCCGGGCCTGTTCCTGGTCCTTCCTTGCCTGTATGCGGTCCTTGCGTACCTGTTCGCGAATGGCCGCGATAGTTTTACTGTACGCCCCCCATTTTTCAGATGGTATTTTTTCGCCTTCTACATATAAACCGGTTATTTTGTCGTTTACCAGCAATATCTCATAGTACCGTCCTTTCCAGTTGGTACTGATATGCTCACGCGCTTTTCCGGGTACCGAGTTATCGATGACGTCGCTATTGTTGTACCGCCCCATGTTGAAGGCACGTTTCATCGTGTCATTTTGCTGCGCAAAAGCGCTGATGGTCAAGGCGGTTGTGACTATCAGCAGCATGCCGCCTTTAATGTGATTTGTTTTCATTTTTTTTGATTCTGATTATTTTAAATTATCTCCTCCCCGACTTTAAGATCAGAAAAGTGGTGCAGAGCGTTAGAAAAATAGCGATGCAATAACAGAGCATATGGCTAAAGTTTTAATTCGCTTTTGTTTCGTTTCTAAGTTATAGTTGGTGCCCTAAAGGGTGCCAAATTCTCAGTCACCGCTTCCGCGGATAACACCATCCCTCGAGTAACTGAAATTGCCGTCGAAGAACTTGCTGTATTTCTCTTTGTATTTCCTGAATATGGCTTCGGGTTGCTTAACGCCGTTCACGCTCATCCCAAATTTGTTTAGCTTCATCTCGCGCAAACCCGAAGAATCGGGGATTATCTTATCGGTTACAAGGTCCTCGGTTATATCCTTCATCATTTGTTCGTTGGCACGCGCCTGTTCCGCATTTTTCTTTGCCTGCAGTTCGTTTTGCTGCGCCTGTTCGGCATTGCGTTTTGCCTGTTCCTTGTTGCGGGCTACCTGTTCCTCGTTCCGCTTAGCTTGGTCTTCATTAGCTAATGCCTGTGCCTGGTTCCGTACAGCCTGTTCGGCGTTTACAGCGTTCTGGCTTGCATTTAGCCGGGCCTGCTCGGCGTTGCGTTTCACCTGCTCCTGGTTGCGCACTTCCTGCTCAGCATTAAGCTTCGCTTGCTGCTGGTTCCGCACAGCCTGTTCGGCGTTCCTTTTCGCCTGTTCGGCGTTACGCCTGGCCTGTTCCTTCATCTCCCGTCGAATAGTGGCAATTGCCTCATTGTAATTATGCCAATCGGCCGGGGCAATCTTCTCACCATCAACAAACAGCGACGTCATCTTCTCATTCACAAATTCTATTTTGTATATCCTGTTGTTGAGTTCAGTCTGAATTCGTTCCGTCCGGTTGCCATTTTCATTATGTACGATATCGTAGTTATGGCGGATACCTTCATTATCGGCCTTTTTATCTGATACGCTTGTTTGTGCACTGGCCGAAAATGCGGCCAATAGCATCCCTGTCAGCCATAAGCTGTTCCTGTAATTTGTTTTCATTTTTGTTGAATTAAAGTTTAAAGATCAGGCAATACTTATCTGCATCGCCGTAAAAGCAATGGTATTAAAAACATCAAATTTTAATTGTTAGCAAAATGGTAGTTGCGGTTGCGCGTTCCGCACATTACCCAGTATTATGTTATGATCAGTTATTTTATTGCTGTATGCCGGTTTGATTTTTTATGGCCTGTTCCTGGTTTTTGCGTGCTTGTATTTCATTTAGTTTTACCTGCTCTTCGTTGCGTACGGCCTGCAGGGCGTTCCTTTTAGCCTGTTCCTGGTTGCGAACATTCTGCTCTGCATTTCTCTTTGCCTGGTCACGGTTCAGGTCAGCCTGCTCCTTGTTCTTTTGTTGTTGAATAGCATTTTGTGTTGCCTGATCTTTCCGGGCTTCGTCCCTGTCCCTCCTGGCCCGCTCTTCGTCCTCTTTAGCTTGTACCTGGTCCAAACGGGCCTGCTCCTGGTCGCGCTTAGCCTGCGCCTGGTCAATCACCGCCTGCACCTGGTCTTTTTTAGCTTGCACCTGGTCTCGGAGCGCTTCGTCCTGCTGTTGCCTGGCGCTCAGCTGATCGGTTGCCGCCGGGGACGTCCCATTGCTTTGCAGCCCGTTGGAAATTACAGTCGACACGATATCGGATGTCTTAATTGCATTTGAATATTGCAGTCGCCCGGTAACCGTTATTGATGCGCGTCTCCTGCTTATCGCTTCATGCCCGGGTAGAGCACCGTTTGTAAACACACGTTCGTTTTGTAAGGCATTGTGTTGTTTCACGGCCATCTGCTTTACGGCCGGGATATGAGCTTTATGCGATGTGGCATAATTCGAGCTCTTTACCTGTGCTATGGCTGCCGTAGCCACGACTATTGACAGTACCACCACACCTCCCATAAAAAACGCTTTTTCAGCGGGCCCGAAAGCTTTGTGCTGGTTATTGAGGATACGTGCAACCCGGTTAAGCAGATGATCCTTTTTGCCGGGAAATGCTACCTGGTAATTGTTACCATAAAGGGCGTGCTCTTTAAAGCTAATGAGAGCCTGTACAAATTCACGCTTATTTTGGGTTTGCCCGAGGGCGATGTCGTCACAGCAATTTTCGCGTTCTTCGCGCAGCAGCGACGATATCCACAACAAGCCGGGATTAAAAAAGAACACGGTTTCGGCAACGGTTTGCAGGAAATTGACCATATAGTCGTGCCGGCGGATGTGTGCCAGTTCGTGTAACAAAATGGCCTCTACCTGGCCGGCAGGTAAACCGGCTATTAAGCCCACTGGTACAAGAATAACCGGCTTGAGATGACCGATAACCATAGGCATTTTTACATAGCCTGACTCGAGCAGGGTCACAGCCCGCTTCAGTTGCAGATTGTGGCATAATACCTCAATTTTGTCCTTCCATTCAGCTGGCGGCTGATATATAAAGCGGTTCCTGGCGCGGCGAATATAAACCATGCCGCCCATCATCCGGAGCGAACGGAAAATGAATAATACAAACCACAGCAGGACGATCATCGGCGCGTTAGCAGAGAAGTAGCCGATACATATTTTCGCAAATGCTCTTATGCTTGCGGCATTAATATCGAACGGGAGCGAGGTTGTGTTGATGGTAACTGCTAAGGGGTGGGCGGTAGTTTGCAGGGGTGCTTTGTTCCATTCCCAAACAAAAGTCGACGCACAAGCCACAATAAATAGCACCAATTGAGCCAATATTACATTATATCTTACAGCGGCGCCGGAGCGCTTAGCGAATGTGAGTATGAGCCCGGTGATAACTGCTAACAACAAGCCCTGCCACAGTGAGTGGATAAGCATCCAGCCGAATGCCTGGAAGAAGTGTTGTGACACCGTGCCTGTTGCCTGTAGCGTTTGCATTATTTTATTGATTATCCATGTTGTTTAACAGATCCTTTATTTTTTGCAGTTCCTCTGCCGATGTTTTGTCGTTACCCAGCAGGGCCACCATAAGGCTGCTTGGGGAACCATTGTACGTCGAATCTACAAAGCGGCCAAGCAGGTTACCCTTTACACTGTCTTCGCCTACCGCCGCACTGTAGACGTGTTTCATGTTGCTTTCGTCACGGTTAAGCATACCTTTTTCTTTCATCACCTGCATCAATTTTAGCGTACTGGTATAGATCACCGCTTCCTTTTGTTCGTTCAGCTTATCATGCACAAAACGCACTGTCGAAGGGCCATATCGCCAGAGTACCTGCAATACGTCCATTTCGGTCTTTGTGGGCACTGTTCCTTCACTTTTATCCTTTTTTGGCATCATCATAAATCAAAGGTATGTATTAAAAACGTACGTTGCAACAGGTAAGTGCAATTATTTTATTTTTTTTAAATATATTTATTGAAACATACTCATATTGTGGTTGTTAAAACTTCAATATTTTGAGCTCTGAAAAAGTATTTGCTGGAAGGCCCGGTCTGGAAACATGGCACAAAAAAGGAATAGATCGATATTCAATACATTTGGACAGCTTAGCAGTTCGCTTATCTGGATGGGCGAGAATAAAAGCAGACCGGCTTATATCCGGTACCTGATCACTTTATTTTTGGTGCTGGCCGCAACGGGCCTTAAATTGTATTTCAAGCAAACTATCGGTATCAGCAGCCCCTACCTGTTGTATTTTGGTATTGTTTGCCTTAGCGCCATTCTTTCCGGCATCGGGCCGGCGATATTTGCAGCTTTTTTTTCGGCTTTCCTAGCGGACTACCTGTTTATACCCCCGCTTGACACAATAGAACTTTTGCCAAAGGATCTGGTTAAAACCATTATATTTTTATGTGAATGTTCCCTAATAACCTTGCTAAGTTCGGGCGTAACCGTAGCATACAGGCAAATACGGCAAAACCAATTGCTATTTAAGGCGATGATTGAAAAAGGTACTGAAGGTATTGTACTGACAGATGCAGATAATAAAAGAATATATGTAAGCCAGTCGATCGAACGTATAATTGGCTACACCGCTGATGAATTTATCGACATGCCACCATGGGCACTGGCCCACCCGGATGAATTGCCGGAAATGATAAGAGATATGGCAGAATTGAAAAAGCACCCGGGCAAAAACATTTCGTTTGTACACAGGATAAAGCACAAAAACGGCGATTGGGTATGGCTGGAGAATTCGATCACCAATCTTTTGGAAGATGAGGCCGTTAAAGCGATAGTTGCAAATTTTTATAATGTAAGCGAACGGATTTTGATGGAGCAAAAGAAGGACGACTTCATCAGCATTGCAAGTCACGAATTAAAAACACCGGTTACAAGCCTTAAAGCTTCGCTCCAGTTGCTCGACAATGTTAAAAATGATCCTTCATCGCCGATCATCGCCAAATTGGTGACGCAGGCAAACCGAAGCACCGAAAAAATAACATCGTTAATTGAGCAATTACTTGATGCAGGCCGGGTAAACCAGCGGGAACTGCATCTGAACAAAACAAATTTCAGGATAACGGAACTGATGGAAACCTGTTGTACTGACATAAGACTTTCGGGGAAACGCGAACTGGTGCTCAACGGTAATAAAAATATAATAGTTTGGGCAGATGAAGTACGGATAGAACAGGTGATAACCAACCTGGTGAATAATGCTGTTAAGTATGCGCCTGAATCGGATACCATTTACCTTGGTGCCGAAGTAGCGGGCGGTATGGCAAAGGTATCGGTACGGGATACCGGTCCGGGGATAGAAGCCGATAAAATGGCGCACCTGTTTGAACGTTATTATCGTGCCGGACAACCTGCATACCACAATTCGGGCCTGGGGCTGGGTCTGTATATCAGTTCGGAAATCATTAAAAAGCATGGAGGTACTATTGGCGTTGAGAGCGAATCCGGGAAAGGCGCTACTTTCTGGTTTATGCTGCCGCTGTACGAATCGAAGAACTCAGAATAAATTTATAATTACCTGAAAAACAATGCGTTTAAAGTAAAGCAATATTGTGGCGTGGTATGTTGTTTTACTTCCACCAGCGATCTCACCAAACCCCGGCATTAGTATCTTTTGTCAGCCATATCAACTGGGAAAAGGTGCTTTCGTGTGGCGACACTTTCGTCTTACCTATTAATTAAGTATTTTTGGCAATTCAACCTAACGTGAAACTGCCCGCTATGCCGTACCGTGCCGAAGAAGAACGACCGCCCTTTAATACTTTTTTGCTTTGTTGCGCTATAATCGGTTCTGCACTTTTCGGCCTTATAAATTTCTCATTTTCGGCATTCCATCCTGATTACATCATTGTGCGGCAACCTATCGGCGATCTGGAGTTACTACCCAACGGATGGATCCAATCAGTTGATTTTATAATTTTCGGTTTTTTTATGTGGGCATTTGCTGCCGGTTTACGCAGGGAGTTAGGTGAAGGGGGCAGCTCAAAGATGTTACCTTTAATGCACGAACTTACGGCCCTGGGGCTTATCATCGCAGGCGTGTTTGTTCATAACCCGATGCACAGCATTGCGAGCGTCGTGATTTTCACATCAATGATCGTTAGTTTCTTCCTGTTTGCGCAGCGGTTTAAAGGAGATACCCGGTGGAAAGGGTGGTCCACTTTTTCCTTTATCACCGGGATTATTGTTGCAGTTCTGATCATTATGTTTGGGTATTCTATCAACAATCATGGCGCCTATGCCGGCTTGCTTGAGCGTATGGCTATGTTTGCCAGGGCGATATGGCTCATCATTTTTACTATCCGAGTGGCGGCCGGGGTGCGATTTTCTGCCAGGTAACACTATGGTTTTGCTATTGAATACTGGGGACAGAGGAGCTACTTAGTGTATCAGTTACAACATAAAGCAGGTGAATTACCAAATAAAAAAAACAACTAAATAGCTTCATATTCGTTAAATTGTTTATCTGAGCACGGTAGAATGTAGTGGGCAAAGTGTATTAATTTATCTATTTTCGTGCCCAGGTATATTCTATGGCATCAATCAAACCCTTTAGGGCCCTACGGCCCAACCCCCTGTACGCAACCAGCTTGATACAAACATCCCCGCAGGTACAATCTGTAGCCGGCGACTCGCATTATGCTGACGGTTTGCCGGTGCTGAAAATAGCCCTGGAAATAGGGGCTCGTCACCGTCCTGAAACGACGGAGGGGCAGGCGAAAGCATACGAAGACATCAGGCATACGCTGAATGAACTTATAAAACAAGGGTTGCTGCAGTCGGGTGACAAGCCGGCAATGTATGTATACGAAGTGACGCATAAAACTTACCGTCAAACTGCGATATGGGCTTTAACGGGTTTGGAGGATTATACGAACGGCACCATCAAAACCCATGAACTTACTTTTGCCGATAGCGTGCGACGCATAAAGAACTACCGGAAAAACACACGCCTTGAAGGCAGCCCCATCCTGATGACCTATACACCGAGTGTCACAGTCAACCGTATTATTGCAGAAACGATGGCCGCCGGACATAACAAAATATCTATAAGTAATCATGAAGCCGCACATGTGTTATGGCGAATTGAGGACGAGGCCACTTTAAAGGAATTGGTAGCAGCCTTCGCGCGGGTTAAAACAGTTTACCTTGCCGACGGGCACCACAGGCTTGAATCGGCTTACCGGCTTGCCCACGAGCAGCGGGAAAATCGCGAACCTGTATTTAATACGATATCGGCGCTTTATATGGCCACCGATCAATTACGTATCCAGGAGTTTGACAGGGTGGTTTTCCCTGATCCGGCTCCCGGGAAAGAAGATCTTTTGAACAGGATACGCGAACGTTTTGAACTAACCCGGGCAGATGCGCCGGTACAACCGCGGGATTTTAACAGGATAGGTATGTACGCCTTTGGCGAATGGTTCGAATTGACACCCCGAAACATTCCAATTGGTAATTTTGCATCGCGCCTTGATGCGTCAATATTGCAGGAGCAACTACTGGCGCCGGTATTCGGAATTGTTGACCCAGTGAATGATAAACGGCTCAAATGTATAGGCGGCGCAGGTGCATTGAGCGAAATAAGAGGTTTGATAAATGGCTGCCCAGATGCTGTCGCTTTTACCCTTTGCCCTTTAAGTATCGATCAGTTGATCCATGTGGCGGATGCCGGCGAAATTTTGCCGCCAAAATCGACATGGATAGATCCAAAAGTGCCGTATGGACTTTTGTTGTATCAACATTGATAAAATTAAACACGCTTGCTAACAATAGTTTAAAGAAAAAAATTATCTGTAGGATTACAAATAAAAACCAAAAGTATCAATTTGTTGTTATGCAAGTGAAATGTTCAACTTACAACGATGCTACTGCTAATCCTGATTTCTTTTAGCCTTTTGGTTATTCTTATTGCCTTATTCACAGCTAAACTTAATGTAAAAGTACCTTGCGACCACAACTGGGTTGAGGAAGGGAACAATATCCGGTGCACCAAATGCTTCCGTACAACAACGAAAGTAATCAATACCAAAACGACCGAAAGAAACCTCTCCGCGCCACTGATCACTACTTCTAAGGGCATCCCGTTAGCGTATGATGAAGCAGATGAAGCAATGGAAGATGCTTTGCTTGCCGATTAGATCCTCAAAAACCACGGAATAAAAAAGCCGCCTGGATATTTTTCAAGCGGCCCGTTTCACAAAGGCAGATGATGTATGATGGTCAGGCAGCCATTAGTTGTTTGCCGGGCGCCTGGTTGTTCTTATTCTGCGTTGCCCTGAAATTTTTCAGATCCTGTTCGAGTAAGCTTTTAAGCTCGAGATCCAGGGACTTTATTGTTACGGTGGTTTGAGTTGAATTTTTCATGGTTTTAGTTGTTTAGTTGTATAGGCTATTGAAAATATTGTGCCATTGTTTTCACTCCTTCAAATTTTACTAAAAACGCTGTTTCATTTATCTGAAGTGTCTGTTTTTTTGTACAGCGCGTGCGGGCTTTTGAACGGATAGGGCAAATTTTGAGCTCACATTGCGTATTTACACTATATAAAATACCGTGTTTTAACGCAGGTATCTGTCAAAATTAATTTGGAAATTTATGTGATAAAACCTAACTATTTATGGCAACGGATACGACAACCAGGCAAGACACATTTTATGTTGGCCTTTGTATGGCAGGCGCGGTATCGGCGGGCGCTTACACGGCCGGGGTAATGGATTACCTGATAGAGGCGCTCACCGAATGGGAAAGACGCCGGGGACAGCCCGGTGTTCCTGCACACAAGGTACAGATACCCGTAATGGGAGGGGCCTCTGCAGGTGGTATGACCAGTGTAATGGGTGCCTCAGCAATGAACAACCCGCTTACGCCTATCGACGTACCGGCAGCCGACCTGCTGGCAGAGCATCCCGAAAATAAACTTTATCATTCATGGGTCGATCTTACGGGGGTGGATATGTTTTCGACCATGCTTGATACTTCGGACATTAAGCCTGGCGCGGTGCTGTCTGCGCTTAACTCAAGTTTTATAGATCCTATAGCTAAACGCGTGGTTGACGCTGACCCTGCAAAATGGCAGCCTTTGCCCGCTTTCATCACACCGGGATTAAAGGTGTTTACTACCCTGAGCAACCTGCAGGGCTTTGATTATAATATCCCATTCAAATCGGTCAATAGCACCGGTAAAAGCAAGTATATTATGGCTATCCATAATGATTATGCTTGTTTCCAACTGACCGAGGGCAATATTGACGGCCCCAATGGCGGCTGGATACCACTTAACCTGAAAAATAAAACCAATACCGATATAGCGGCCGCCGCAGCTATGGCTACCGGTGCATTCCCCGTTGGGCTGCAATCGAGGATAGTTACCCGCGATGCGCAGTATGTGAATAATAACCAATGGCTTAAGGGTTATCTTAAACAAAATCCCCTGACCGAAGGCAAGTACCAGACTTTGAACGTAGACGGCGGCCTTATCAATAACGAACCATTTGACAAAGTGCGCGATGTATTAAGCGATGTGACCGGGCAGGACAACCCGGATGATTATAATAATTTCAATAAATTTCAGTCGACGGTGCTGATGATCCAGCCATTCCCTACATCGGCGCCACCGATCATCGCCCTTTCAACCGCTTTGCCCAATGTTATCAGTAATACGCTGGCAACCATGCTTAAGCAAATGCGGGCGAAACCGATAAACCTTGAAAATGCCCTTGACGACGACTGCGCGGGGCAATACCTGATAACACCGGCCAGGATAGTAAAAGGGCCGGATGGAAATGAGACTGAGTTAGCCGGCGACCTTGCCATTGCCTGCGGGGCACTCGGCGGCTTTGGTGGCTTTATTAATAAAGAGTTTAGGGTGCATGATTACTTCCTTGGACGATACAACTGCAAGATATTCCTTCGTGATTACTTTACTATCCCGGCCGAAAACCTGGATAAGAATCCGATATTTGCCGCCGGGTATGCAAACACCAATAAAGACGATTTTAAGTCGACAAAGGATAACAGCTACCAGATCATCCCGATTTTTGCAGATGCAACAAATTATACTTTCCCCGATTTTAAATTCAGTTCAGGAACTAACTGGCCCACTTTAAAAGAAAGCGATATTGATAAGTATCGTTCAGCCATCAAAGGGCGGATACAGGCAGCTTTACTCAATATAACCGAGTTTAACTGGCTCACCAGGGGGTTGCTTTGGATAGGTGCGAAAATTGTTATCAATGGTAAATTATCGGATAAGATCATAGGGACGATAAAAAGCGAATTCCAGAAATGGAAATTGCTGCCTTAGGGAACATACTTTCCGCGTTAAAAATACCGTGTTTTCACCCTTTGATTGCTGCCAGCATGTGTTGTAAATTAGCATAAAAAGTCGTGTGCTATATAGCGGCTCATCAATTCTTATCACTATGAGAAACCTTAACAACCAATTCCTGCCAGCTATTGCATTTGTTCTTTGTTCATTTTTGCTATGGGCGTGTAAGAACTGTGGCTGCGGAGCCGAAAAATGCCTTATTGTATCGGATATTCACCTGCAGCTTGATAACGACTCTACCGGCTATGGCAAAGACCCGAGCCTTGGATTGATACAGGCCGTGGTAAAAAAGATGCATGACGTATTGCCCGAACCCAAATTTATCGTCATCGCAGGCGACTTTGTCGGGCACGAGGTGCAGGACGGGCAGAAGGCTGCGATAATTGACAAAGTTGCACAGATATTTCATGCAACATTTGATAAGAAAATACCCATTATCCCGGTGTTCGGCAACAACGACAGCGATGCCGGCGATTATGTAAAACAATCGCCAGCCTTTTTAAGCGCATTTGCCCGGTCGTGGAATTTAAACGGTATTGGTGTTGATACCGGTGAATTTGTAAAAGCAGGCGGTTATTATGCCACGTCTATCAAAGGCGACAACTTCCCTAACCTGAATTTTATCGCGCTGAACAGTACGCTGGTTAGTGATAATTCCCATCGTTATAAAGGCAAGGACTCGCTGGTTACCTACAAAGACGGGGCTTCCATGCTTCAATGGCTAAATAGTACCCTGTCAAAAGATTCGACCAAAAAATCATGGATCATATATCATATGCCCCCGGGTGATGATACTTATAAGATCGTAGCTAATCAATCAAAACCGGCTGATAAACGGCGGACAGATACCCTGATGTGGAGCGCAGGGTACACAACCACGTTTGACAGCATTATGGCCGTTAATAGCAGCCATATCGCATTTGGTATAGCGGGGCACACACATCGCAACAGTTTCCTGGTTTTTAGCAATGTCGCAGGTGCTCCCGTTGCGTACGCACGCGTTGTGTCGTCTGTAAGTCCGAATTACGGTAATAATCCATCGTTTGAAGTGGCAGATTTCGATGCAAGAACATGCCAGGTTACCGGCGAGAAAACCTATTCGTTAAATATCGCGAACGTAAAGACGTCGAAAGATATTGCCTCGGCTACCTGGACCGATAGATACAGTATTAATAATGTGGGCGGACTGAAACTTGTGAACAGCACTGCGCTGTACGATTTCGCGAAAAAGAACACCAGCGATACCTCTATGCTCGATTCTAAGTTTATTTACTTTTACAACTCCGGTGCACGCAGCAGCGATCCAAATAATCTGACTTTAAACAACTACCCGATCTATTTCCAAAACAGTTTATTCCATGCGAAATAGGAGTGGTCTGATCGGGTTAATATTTATGCCGAATATGTTATATGGCATATTCTGTTGGAAATTTTTTTATCGCCTTCATCGTTCGTCATATACCTCGCTTTCCACCAGTTGCGTCAACACGCTTTTGAGGGCAGCTTCACGGGCCCACTGCTGTTCGGCGGCGGTTGCATCTTCACGATACCATTTAATAGGCTCGTTTATTTCGATACGTGTTTTGTAAACGAAACCTTTTTTGGGATGCATTTTGGTTCCCTCATAACTATTGAGGCCATCAGCGCGGATCATTTTGGCAAAGTTTTTCAGGCTGATGTCCAGTTGCAGGCATTCATCGAGCGAGTTTTTGAAATCCTGCTTGTCTTCGAGCCAAAGGGTAATAAAGTCGCCATTGATCTCGTGGTCGGCGATGCTGATACGGCTATAATCATAGTTCACGGAGATCACGAGCCACCATAGCTCGTCCTTCAGTTTTTGAGTTAGTTTTATCATTGCTTGTTAATTAATTTATTTGAATAAGGTTATGGGATGAGCGCAGCCGGGCCTGTTTGACTGGTAAGATTCATTTATCGAATTCTTACCGGAAACGAGGTTGCCATTTAGGAAAATACTTCTGTATCTCGATGATGTGCTCACGATGTTTTGCGCAGGCTGCCAGGTACGCGCTGTAACATTGCATGAGTTTTGGGTCGGGCGGCGGGGTGTCGTTTTCCTGCTCAGGCCGCAAGGCGGAATAGATAAGGTGCATGATATATTATATATAAGTGATAAGGTTTAGGCGTTTTATTTAAACTTATGTATATCGCGGGTAAAACGGAAAAATGTGATAACCGGCTACGGCCCTTCCGCTGATGATCCGGGGACATACCTATCCCATGAATTTTCTTTAAATTCTGTAATTTTCATTCTTGCTTTTGTTTGAAATTGTATTACTTTCGTGAAGAATAACAAAACAAATGTAAAGAATTATCTGTATTCTTGTAAAGAAATAATTCGAAAAAGTTATCCACATTTATGGAAGAGCAATCCAAATCAAACAAAGTGAAAAGGGTGCGGCCTGAAACCCTGGAATTTATAATCCTTTATAATCAGCTAAAGGGAAGGGCTTTTAAAGGCAATGCCGAACTTGCAGAAGCGTTGGGCTTTAATTCGCCGGCATCTATTACAGAGATCATAAAGAGCCGTCAGAATATTGATCCGGATAAGTTACAGATATTTAAAGATAAGTATAAAGAATTTATTTCTGTTAAAAAGACTCCTGTAGTAAACCAAACGATAAGTACTTTTGAGGGCATACCTATGTATGAAGTTGTGGCAACGGCATCGGGGGTGGAAGTTTACAAGGATATTAACGATACGACGCCCATCGGCCATATGAATTTTCCCGGTATCGAAGATTGTGATTTTGCCTTGCCTGTATGGGGCCATAGTATGTACCCTTACCTGGAGAATGGCTGCTGGGTAGCATTGAAAGTGATACATGACAGAAAGATATTACCCGGCGAGGTTTATTATATAGAATGGGGCGACTACCGCATGTATAAACGATTGCTTGCCGGCGATAAGGAAGATGAAGTGATAGCCCATAGCGATAATGTTACCGAAATGATAGGCAACCGGCTTAAATATGCGCCTTTTGTAATTAAACTGGAAGAGATAAAGAAACTATGCCTGGTGAAGGACATACATAAGAAGCATAATCATTAATTAGAGATCAGTTAATTAGTGATTAGTTATCAAAGGATTCCCGGGAAAAGACAATGTTTTTTGAAAAACACATATTATATTTAAGATATTAATTCCCTGACAATTGAGAATCAATTTAAAGATAAATAGCCTGCAGCATATTGGCATACCGGTTACCGATATGAAAGTGTCGGTTGCGTTTTATAAACGGCTTGGTTTTGCGGACGTAATGACGGCCGGATTCGATTTTAACGGACACAGGGGCAAAGCTGTAATGATGCGGCTGAAGGATATTACCATTGAGCTGTATCAGTTGCCCGAAACAGAATTGCCCGAAATACGCAGCCGGAAAAACGGTCATATCGATCATATTGCTTTCGACGTGGATGATATTGAACAAACCTACGCTGTACTAAAAAACGCAGGGTTCGACATTCGCGAGCCCGCGCCGGTGTTCCTGGCATTCTGGAAAAAAGGCTGCCGTTATTTTAATATCCTGGGTCCGGACGGGGAACGGCTGGAGTTTAACCAGGTGTTGTAAACAAGCCCGGCTAAAACTATCACTAACAAGTTTCGCCGGGCTATCTAAACACAACCAACTATATTAAACCACTTTTTATGACAAGGCAGACCGCGGGGTAAATGCATTGATGATGAACAGTACCACCGCCATGCCGATAAGCGACATGATCCAGCCCAACGCCACCTGTTCGCCGAGGATGCTGATACGTTCTTCGACCCTCCTGAGCGAACGGCCGGAGAAAGCTATAAAACCCTTCCCAATGCTTCGTATTCCCACCATGGCCTGGCGCACTCCGGGTTCGGGCTGCCATGTGGCGGCGTCTTTACCATACTTGTTTACATAATCCACCACGCCTTTGGGTATCCTCAGCGGTGCGCCATTCAGGCTGGCATTGCTGGCTACCATATTGCCGGCCGAATCATAGATAACAAGGTAGGGTGACAGGCTTTCAGATATCTCAACCGGTGTTGCCGCACCGATAACGGTTTTAGGCGCAGCGCCTTTGCTTATAGCATTGGCGGCATCTTCGGCCATTTGTAATTGCGGGTCGTTGGCCGACGTACGGTAACTCTGCTGCACGGTAACGTAAATGATACCGCATACCAATGTAATAGCCGTCGCGTAGGCGAACCAGCTTTTGAATACAGGAGCAATTTTTTTCATGACTTGAATAATTGAAGTGATTATTGTAAAAGTACTTTGTTATTCAAAGTAAAGTAAAATATCCGTATCATGCAACAAAAACCGAAAATTTGTATTTTGCGGTAACTAACCTGAATTATGGCAGCTAATACAGACTTACTTCAGCAATACCATATAAATGGTGAATTTGTGCGAGGCATTAAACGCAAATACATCGTATTCGCAACATCAATTTGGGTATTGCTATTTATAATAGATCAAATCGCACCAGGTAGTTGGCAAAGTGATGGTAAAAATGTATCCCCAACTCTGAACCTTTGGCTAAATGTCGCTCAGTTTACTATCCTTTCCGTAATAACAGTTGTCATTATCTATTTTACCGCAGGCTCGAAATATGAAGGTTATATGATTACATTGAACGACAGAGTTATTGGAAAAACCAATAAGAATAACCAAAACAAAATAATAGAGCTTTCCCAAATAGCGTATGTAGTTAAGACCTCCAGGGGAAGCCTTTTCGTTTATGACTCAAAAAAGAATATTTTAGTGATACCCTATGCCATTGATGGATATGATGAACTAAAAAAGGTAATTGCAGAAAGCTCGCCGATTTGGATTGATGGGCCGTATTCTATTTATCAAAAATATAGTCTTGCAACGGTCTTTTTGTTTGTTGCCATGCTGTTAACTATGCTTGCCTTGACAAACAAGATACTTGAAAGCATTGTCGCCCTTTTTATTATTAGCGGAGTGGCCTTGGTGTTCAAGTCAGGATATGACAAAATAAAGCGCCATCAAGTTGTGGCTAATAAACGGTTATTGATAGCTCCAACTGTTTTTATTCTTATTATCCTAATTGCCTTGATTAAAAAATTGATGGAAAAGTGATTTTAATTGCGTTATAAATTATTGCCTGATTTTTTGTGAAATCCAATAAAGAAGCCTTTAAATTGGCTTAGGGGAATTTTTCGTCAATCAAAAGTCATACATCAAAGTAAGAAAATTACTACACTCCGCTTTAGCTATTTTCAAAGCATGAACATTCGCCCGGCCACTTTAAAAGACATTCCCGGTATAATGAAATTGATTGCCGAAGTGGTGCCCATTATGAATGCTGCCGGCAACTTTCAATGGGACAGTACCTACCCTAATGCCGCTGTATTTGAAAAAGATATCCGGTTGAACCGGCTTTGGGTTGCCGATGCCGAAGGCGACATAGCCGGTGTATCCGCCATTACAACCGAACAGGAGCCTGAATATGCTGAGGTGGGCTGGGACATAAATGAGACGTCCATCGTAACGCATCGCCTTGCCGTAAGCACCCGCTACCAGGGACAGGGCATAGCCGGACTGTTAATGCAGCAGGCAGAAGAGGAAGCTATCAGGCACGGCATCAAAATCCTTCGGGTGGATACCAATACAGCCAACGCTGCCACCCAACGCCTTTTCCCAAAGATGGGTTATGTTTTTGCAGGCGAGATAGGGTTGGGTTTCAGGCTGGGCTTGAGGTTTTTCTGCTATGAAAAGAGGCTGGATACGAAATAATTGTCGCATTGTTATATTGTTTTATTGCTGTATTGCGTTTCGAATGACCGTTTAATACCTATTGGTTTATTGGTAATATTACAATAGCTTTAATTGCAATTCATCCAACCAATTGAAATGGAGTTTAAACAGACCGGCCCTGCAAAAACTATCGACGATGTAATAACGGCACTTGATCATATCATTGCTGAAAGTATCAGCAGCAAAAGCCGCCTGGGCTATTTTGCCGCCTTGTACCTGAAGGTTACCAAAGCGGTAAAGGAAGGTATTGAATCGGGCCAGTTTAGCGACGGAAAGCAATTGGGCGAACTGGATGTGATGTTCGCTAACCGCTACCTGGAGGCTTACAGCCAATGGAAAAATAAACAGCCGACGTCAAAATCGTGGGCCATTGCATTTGAGGAAGCCGAAAGTTCGCAGGTGCTCATCTTGCAGCACTTGCTGCTGGGGATGAATGCGCATATCAACTTCGATCTCGGCATAGCAGCCGCCGATGTTTGCGGCGACAGGCCGATAGCTGTTTTAAAATCGGATTTTGATGCCATTAACCTGGTTATAGGGTCGCTAACCAACCAGGTACTCAACGAGCTGGGACAAGTATCACCATTGCTGTCGCTACTGGGCCTGCACGCGTCCAACAGCAATTTCGCGCTCATTCAATTCAGTATCGATAATGCCAGGGACGGTGCGTGGTGTTTTGCCGAAGATCTTTCGCAGAAAAAAGGCCCTGACCGGGACGAATTTATTGCCCGGCGCGATACGACCATCCGGAGGTTAGGCGAAAGCCTGGCGCACACAAAAGGTTTTGCTCGTTTTACTGTTTGGGTTATTCATCTTTTCGAGACGGGTAATGTAAGAAAGGCAATAGGGATATTGAATGATTACCGGAAAAAGAAAATAGTTATAAACTCACAGGACTAACACAAAAAAGCCCGGAATATTGATATTCCGGGCTTTCGAAAGGATGAAGTGAACCTTATTTCTTTGGTGGTTTTTTTGAAGTATCCTTCTTCATCGTGGTGTCTTTTTTCATTTTGTGCTTACTGGTGTCCTGTTTCATCACAGGTCCGGTCGCCGCAAATGCCCCTAAAGTAAATGTTGATAAGATCAACGCTGCAAATAACTTTTTCATAGTGTTTTATTAAGTTAATCAATTAGACAATTAAAAAAGCAACACGATAATTTTGTTAATGTTTTGAGAAATTTAATTTCAATTCAAGAAATTTTTTGTTTAGAGGCTTAAATCACTGAATTTCAATAACAAAAATGTTACAAATGAAAAGCCGGTTTTGACTCACGCCTAGGGTTCTACTCTTTTAAATAGTATTTATGCGAAAAATTTGCATAGCCATTGCCGCCGATGTAAAATTATTGTTCTTCAGACAGGTAAATCATTCCGGTTTTTCTATTTTTACCAGATAACCTCAAAACATTTATTTATGAAAAAACTACTTATCGTTCCTGCAATGCTTGTTGCATGCAGCAGCCTGCTTGCGCAAACCAACAATGAGCTAACCGCCAAAGAAAAGAAGCAGGGATGGCACTTGCTGTTTGACGGGAAAACCACCACGGGCTGGCACACTTTCCATAAACCAACGGCGGGGCCGGGATGGGCCGTGAGCGATGGCGTGTTGCAACTTGATCCGTCGGTTAAAGACGACAGGGGCGATATTGTTACCGACGGCGAGTATGAGAATTTTGAACTTTCGATAGATTGGAATATATCCGAAGAAGGCAACAGCGGAATAATCTTTTTGGTGAATGAAGACAAGCAATACGACGCCACTTACCTGACCGGCCCGGAATATCAGTTGCTTGACGATAAAAAAGCTGAAGACAACAAACAGCAAAATCACCTGGCGGGCTCACTTTATGACATTATAGCACCATCAAAAGAAGTTGAGAACCCGGCTGGCGAATGGAACCACACCGTGATCCGCATGAAAAACGGCGAACTGACCTTTTGGTTAAATGGTACGCAAACGGTAAAAACAGACCTTTGGGATGCTAACTGGCCCGAATTGGTCGCCAAAAGCAAATTCAAGAACTGGAAAGGCTTTGCTGCTTTTCATAAAGGTCATATCGCTTTGCAAGATCACGGGCATCATATTTCGTTCCGCAATATTAAAATACGCCAGTTATAATTCCTGTTGCCCATTACTTATTAGTAAAACCTGTAACAATACCGCCGCAACAGCGTATAAATACTTTAGTGTAAGTTAATATTCAGTAAGTTGAAAAAGTTTTTATACGTTTTGTTTGCGGCGGCTATTTTCGCAGGCTGCAAAAAGGATATCAGCACGGTAGTGAATATCACACCTGCCGACCTTTCGCACATCAACGCCCAGCTTAAGGGTATCTGGCTGTTCCCTATTGAAAGCCAAAAGATAGTGGATACAACAGGCAAAGCATTGGCGCCTTTACAATATGTTGCTTCGCCAGCGTTACAATTCGATGGGTTTTCACACGTAACTATTTTTCAAGATATTCAAACTAAAGTAGAAGGCACCTACACACTTAGCACCACCAATGGTTTTGTATACCTGGATGTTACAGAGCCGGATGGTACCGATGTAAACTACCAAGTGCTATTTGCCGATGGGCAAACGCTGAAACTTGTTGTAAGCCAGCCTTATATCTATTATACAAACAGTACACCTGTATCTGCGCAAAGTATATCAAATATTTTGCTGAAAAAGCAAACCGGTGCCGATGTTAACGGAAACATTGTTAGGGTTGTGGTTAAAAGCGATTCATCTGTTACTTATAGTGTAATAATTGCCGTGCGCCATGCTGCATTGGCAGCTCCGGCCGATACTTCGATCATATTAAGCAACAGGGCAGATATGAAAGGTACGTTCACTTACGAATTTGTGGGTAAGGAGGGTGATGAGCTTTCTATTGATGTTGGCGGCGATTACACAAAAACTTCATTTTATGCCTTTTATAATGGCATACCCATGGCCGGTAATATCGGCTATGATTACCAGGAGATAAAAACCACAACCGGCTGGAGAGTTCCGTAATAACACGCGGTGGTATTCAAAAAATCCTGAATATTTCTGTAACTTATTGACTGTGTTCACGTAGAAAACGAACAGGGGGATAAAATATCCACCGGTGGTATTCTTTTAACTTATTTATTAC
This sequence comes from Mucilaginibacter ginsenosidivorans, assembly GCF_007971025.1. Taxonomy (NCBI): domain Bacteria; kingdom Pseudomonadati; phylum Bacteroidota; class Sphingobacteriia; order Sphingobacteriales; family Sphingobacteriaceae; genus Mucilaginibacter; species Mucilaginibacter ginsenosidivorans. The sequence continues at coordinate 2,765,521 of NZ_CP042436.1, forward strand.
GGTTTATGAATGTTGTTATACTTTTCCTGGTAGTAGGTTTTGCTGTCATCTACCTGATTGCCCGTTACGACAAGCAAAATTCTAATAAAGTTGATGTGATCTTAAGAGCCAATAAAAACGTACCACCACTTTTTATGCTCAGGTCGGCCGAATTAAAGGTAAACGCCATTAAAGCAGCGTTGAGTAACCCGGCGATGGAATTGGTCGATCAGCAGGGAGCAAAAGAAGTAAGAGCACAGTTTGACCAGTTAATGGACGATTACAAAAACCGCGAAATAACCCTCGCAATTTATTATACCCGGCTTGGCGCATTACTTATAAAAGTAAACGAATTGCGGGGTGTATCCGATGGAGTTGAGGTTTCCTGATCTCATTTCAAAATCCCATATTTTCACATCTGCGGACTGAGGACAATCCGGATTTTATTTAATATTTGCTTTTATAAAGGCTTTGACTATTATTGCAGAAAAAGAGCGGCATGACCGACGACGCAATAGTAAAAAGGTTAAAGATCATCGTAAAGGATCATGGTGGACAGCTTGCGCTGGCGAATGCTATTGGCGTCGACCAGGGGTTTATCAGTAAAGTGATCAACCGAAAGCAGGAGGTAAGCTATTACCTTATCCGTAAACTGTGTTTCCAACTCAAGTATTCGCCTGAATGGCTGATTATTGGCACCGGTGAAAAAAAGCTCGACAAGCCCGATTCGGCCAAGCTCATCACCGAGATCCAAATGCTCCGTACCGAGGTGGATATACTACAGGCACGCATGCGCGTTTATGAAATAGAAATGAAAGAACTGCGCACAAGCCTGGAAGGTGAGGGGCGCAAAGCTGTTTGATCGTTACGTTCTCAAGCCCGCTCAGTTCCTGGGCAAATCATTTTTTGCATACGTATTTATCTGTACGGACGAATAGTAAATGATAGTATTTTCTCCGGCCTGCAGGCTATTCCCATCCGGATACGAAATGGTTTCGGATAAGGTCAATTTCCTGGGCTGCAGACTCACTATAGCATATTTGTCATTAACTGTAGCTTCCTGGATCGTTATATAATCAACATTGCCTGTTGTACTGATGTTGTAGGTTCCTGGCGTGGATGAGCCAGTTCCATCCGTTTCTTTAACTGACGAACTGCCGTCAAATTCAAGGTTGTTTGGTGTCACTATTGCATTAAATGCAACATTGCCTGTCGCATCATAATAAACTATCTTTCCTGAAGCTGCGGTCCAGGAGCCCGTTAGACTAACATTTACGTCGTTGCCATGGCTTACCGGTTGCTTACTATCCTTCAGGCAGCCACTGAATGAGGCAATGATCAGCAAAGCGAAGAGCGATGATTTTATTTTCATAAGTACCCAAAGTTAACAAATAATCATCATTGAAAAGTGAATTGCCTGGCCGAAGATTTCTTCAAATTTGTGCTGCTTAGCCGATGATAACGGATAAGTTATGAGAACTTTAAATAGGCGTTTAAACACATATTGCTAGTTTTTGTCGAATTAAATTCATTTTTTATAATAGTATTATGAATTATGTTCGATTGTGCTGTACATTTATTGTATGATAACAGAAACGGAATTTACGCTTGACAAAGTTGACCTGCACATTCTGCGATTGATGCAGGAAAACGCCCGTATCAGCAATGCCGACCTGGCCCGGGAACTGGGCATGGCGCCATCCGGCGTGTTGGAACGTGTAAAGAAATTGGAGCAAAAGGGCGTTATACTGCAATATACGGCTCACATTAACCCGAATGCACTGCAACAAAAACTGCTGGCTTTTATTTTTATGAAAGCCGCCGATGGGCCGGGCTGCAATGATACGGCTAAGATGCTGGCCGGGATACCCGAAGTGCAGGAAGTACATCACATAGCCGGCGAAGATTGTTACCTGGTTAAGGTACGTACTTATGATTCATCGACACTGATGAGCCTGATGCGCGGCAAATTCAGCAAGATACCGAACCTGTTAAGCACACGTACTACTATTGTGCTGGAGACGGTGAAAGAACAACAACAATTAGTAATACCTGAAGAATAAATCTATCATGACACTCAACAAAACCAAACAGACCTCAACTTTAATGGTCATCATTGCCTTCGCAACGGTGTACTTGGTTTGGGGCTCAACGTACTTTTTTATTCGCATGGCTATACAAGGTATCCCACCGCTTTTTATGGGTGCTATGCGATTCTTCACAGCCGGTATCATTATGCTTACCTGGTGTATTATAAAGGGAGAGAAAATATTTATCCGCAAAAGTCTCATTACGTCGGCTATTGTGGGTTTGCTATTGCTGGGTGGGGGCAACGGGGTTGTAATATGGGTAGAACAAACGCTGCCAAGCGCCATGGTTGCCATACTGGTCTCGGCCGCACCTATATGGTTTGTATTGCTGGACAGGCAGAACTGGGGCATCAACTTCAGGAGCAGATCCACCGTCATCGGTCTTATTGTTGGATTTATCGGCGTTTTGCTGCTGTTTGGCGAACAACTGGATGGCATGTTTGGAAGTAGTAATTCGGGCGTAAAGATATTTTCAATGGTACTGCTTATTTTCGGGTCAATTTCATGGTCGGCCGGGTCGATATATTCAAAACACCATCCAAGCGAAGGATCGGCGGCAGTGAATGTAGCGTGGCAAATGATCATAGCGGGTATAGTATTTTTACCAGGAAGCCTGTTGAATCACGAATTTTCGGGACTTAACCTGTCCAATGTGCCGGTACAGTCCTGGCTTGCATTAGTTTATCTTATCCTATTCGGATCAATAGCCGCATTTAGCGCTTATGTGTGGCTGCTGCAGGTTCGGCCTGCAACCCAGGTAAGCACTTATGCATATGTGAACCCGGTTATTGCAGTGGTACTCGGCGTGTTGTTTGCCCGCGAGCATATCAGCCTGATGCAGATAAGTGGGTTGGTGGTAATCCTGGTAAGCGTATTGCTCATTAATTTAAGCAAATACCGCAAGGACAAAGGCACAAAGGACATCGTGGTGAAACCCGAAAGCGGACCGTCAAAAGAACGCATTCATCAGCCACATTCAGAAGCAACAACAAATGAGCTGTGTATCGCGGCCAATGTAAAGTAAACGACTGTAGAGCTATATTATAACAAAACCCTACCATGGTAAATAGTCATGGAAGGGTTTTTTTGAAAGTTACCTGTTAATTAGAATATTGTTTGTTCGCTATATTATCGATCATGGCAGGCTCTAATGGCTTCGACATAAAAGATCTGACGAATGGATATCTTTCCGCATTTTCCTTGTCGCTTGGTCTGATAGACGATGAAAGGACGTACACCTTGATGTTTTTTTGAATACCCGCCTGCATTTGCTGAAACCGTTCAAGGAAATCCCAGCCGCTGAATATCGGCATATTGAGATCGAGAATGATCACATCGGGCAGTTTTTCGGGTTCCGAACGATTCTCTTCAATATAATCAAGAATGAGCGAACCATAAATAGTATAGGTTGTGGTATCGAAATAATCTTTACCCCTGAGGGCGTGCTTCATTACGAAGTGATCGATCGGATCATCGTCAATAATAACAAGCTTTTTCATAAGTAGGTGTTTGTTCATAGGTTAATAAGTTAGATTTATATTATAATGACATTAACCCTCAATTTGTTTGTGCTACCCCGGAGGAAATTTTGTAACAATTTATTAACAAACGTACGGGGTTGCAGCAAGGCACTTATGCCTGCCAAATTACATAAAAAGGAAATCGAGCGATCCCGAGACAAGCTGGTGTTTTATTTCGGATGCTACTTTCAAAAGGCTTTGCCTGTATGTGTTATTATCAAAACAATCAGGATTTTTGTACGAGAGCTGCTCCTCCTGTTCAAGGCAACTTAATAAGCTATCTTTTGATGAAGCATTTTTTGAACACTTAGTGTATATATCATAATAAGCGAGATCTGCGTCATGCATCAGCTGGAAACTGGCAAGCATAAACAACTCTTTGTATTTCTGTAATTTATACTTTTCCAAATCAAGCTCGGCAGATAGCTTTATAAAGTATTCAGATGCCTTCATGGAGTGCCTGTTTGTGCGCGGTATAAAAGTAGCCATGGCTTTAGTGTTACGTTCCTCAAACATAAATTATAAAAAACAATAAAAAAACCCGTGTTTTCACGGTATTTTTCAAGTGTTTTGCACGTTTTTAACTGGCCATAGTGTATCAGGTTTATTTGTGTTAATAATTTTGATAAACGAAAAATGCCGGGCGCTAAAAATTCCATTTGTAAATATTTAATAAGATATTAGTAATGAACTTCTTAATCATACGGCCTTATGAACAGGAAACTTGGCGCCATATTGACAATAATAGGAGCAGCGATGCTGATTTTATCTGTGGTAACTTATAAGAAGAAAGAGAAAGTAGTTGATTTCGGTCCGTTACAGGTATCGGCTGATAAGCGCCAGTCGCTTGATTGGATGTTGTATCCCGGTGGTATATTGTTTATAGGCGGTATTATTTTACTTGCCACTTCGCGCAGGCAAGACTAATCGGCAAGGCGGGAAAACCTCCATTGCTTATAAAGTAAATTCGTCCGTCTTAACAAGCTATTCAACATGGATGGTTAGCGTCTGAAATTGCGGCTGCAGGCGTTTCACTGTATCTGCCATACGCTTGATGAACAGGTAATTGGTTGCGCCGCCAATGGCCCCGCCTATGACCGGGATAAGCCGTGTGGCGGTTTTGGTTCCCATACGCAGCAGCATTTTTTCCGAACCGCGCTCCAATATGCTTTTTGTTATCGCTATTCCGGCTTCAACCTGTAACGCGGCAGCCATGTACGATAAAAATTCGTCGAACGTGATCTCATAGGCGCCCCTGGTATAATAGATTATTCCAAGTGTAACCCTTATCTGCTGGGTAACCAGGTTAACCAGGTCAAGCGGAATGCCCACTGCGACAGTAAATATGCCGCCGCCGCCCGAGATGGCCCCGCTAACTGCAGCCATGCGGGCACAGTGTTCTACGAATTTATCTATACCTTGCCGGTCCACGCTTTTCTTTACGCTTACCTGGTCCACATTTGTAAAAAGCTTGCGAAAGCCGTCCTGCGACAAGTTATCGAGGTCGAGCCTGATGGTTGATACCATTTTCCTTATACTGTCCATATTTACCCGTTTATTTAAAGGTTAACAACTGCGGGCAATATTTTGTTGTACGCGTCACAATTTAAAGCAAAAGCAGTTTCTTTTCTTTTGTTATTAATTTAAGTAATTTTAAGCATAACCAATTAGATGCCGTATGAAGTTTTATCCTCTTGTACTCCTGTTATTGTTGTTAATACTCTTTTCGTGCAGCCGCCCGCTGAAAGTAGATGAGATATCCATCGGTAAAACGGACAGCGTTTACTCCAAAATACTGGGGGAAAGCAGGAAGATATGGGTATATGTACCCGCAGGTGCCAGTGACCCTAAAAAGAAATACCCCGTGCTGTACCTGCTCGACGGTGATGCTCATTTTTCGAGTGTCGTAGGCATGATACAGCAGTTGAGCAGTGTGAACGGAAATACCGTTTGTCCCGAAATGATCGTCGTAGGTATACCCAACACCGACCGGACGCGCGACCTGACACCGACAAAATCGCTTTTAGGACCCGACGGTGATATCGAGAAAGACTTCAAAACATCTGGCGGAGGGGAGAAATTTGTGTCCTTCATCGACAAGGAACTAATGCCCCATATCGAATCAACTTACCCCGTAGCGCCATATAAGGTGCTGGTCGGTCATTCGTTCGGCGGACTAACGGTTATGAATATCGTGATCAATCACCCGGATATGTTTACTTCGTATGTTGCTATTGATCCCAGCATGTGGTGGGATAAAAAGAGGCTATTAACGCAAGCCGGGGCCGTTTTTAAAGAAAAGAAATTTGACGGTAAATCGCTGTTTCTTGGTATTGCCAATACCATGCCGGCAGGGATGGATACCTTGCAGGTGAGGCTGGACACTTCGGGCCGTACAAATCATATCCGTTCGATAATTGCCCTGAAGGATATTATCAAGGATAACCCGGCTGATGGCTTGAAATTTTCATACAAATATTATAAGGATGACGATCACGGTTCGGTGCCTTTGATCACAGAATATGATGCGTTTCACTTCCTTTTTGGGTTTTATAATATGCCAGATGAACTGAAGTCGCAATTGAGTGATGTACATGGTAAAATTGACCCGTTACCGGCGCTTACAGCACATTACCAGGATGTGTCGCGCCGGATGGGTTATACGATGTTACCGCCCGAAAGCACTGTAAATGAGTTGGGATATTATTATATGCAGCAAGGGGCAAAGGATAAGGCGCTCTCCATGTTTTCGCTGAATATCCATAACTACCCGGAAAGTGCCAATGCCTACGACAGCATGGGCGATTATTACACCGCGCAGAAAGATAAGGATAAAGCTATTGAAAGTTATAAGAAGTCGCTGGAGCTGAAAGATAACCAGGAGACGAAAAAGAAGCTGGAAAAATTGCAGGCTGATAAATAAGTTACCGGCTAATATGCCCGGTAAATTTGACTAAAATACCGAAAGGTATTTTCATTATATTTGGGTATGGGAAAAGCTGAGCGTACCAGGAAATTTATAACGGAAAAAACGGCCCCGCTGTTTAATCAAAAGGGTTATGCGGGCACCTCGCTTACCGATATGACGGATGCCACCGGCCTCACAAAAGGCTCCATCTACGGCAATTTTGCTGATAAGGACGAAGTGGCGCTTGCTGCGTTTGACTATAACATGTCGGCACTGATCGAACAGGTGCGGATACGGCAGGCATCGGAACGGACGGCAAGCGGCAAGCTTAAGGCATTTATGGACGTTTACCGGGACGGATTGCAATCCCCTGTACTTTCTAACGGATGCCCGATAGTTAACGCAGGCTCCGAGGCTGATGACACCCATGTGAAATTAAATGAACGGGTGAACGACGCCCTGGGCAGATGGCACAAAAGCATTTCGGCGATCATACAGCAGGGAAAAATGCAGGGCGAATTTAGGGAGAGTGTTAACTCAACCGGCTTTGCTTCGTTGATGATAGCTATGATAGAAGGCGGTTTCACGCTGTCAAAAATATCGGGCGACAAAAGCTATCTCGATCAGGCTCTCGATCAATTAGAGCGCCTGATAGAGACAAAACTCCGCAGATAGTTCAGTCCTGCTTTATATACTTACCGCTTTCATCAAACAACAGGTCCTTACCTTTTATTTCAGCTTCAAACATCTTTTTCCCGGTAGCGTCGGTTACTCTGCCCGCTTCAGTTATTTTGGCGCCTTTATAGTAGGCCTTAACAAAATGAGGGATGTTTGCAGGCAGCTGGCTCACGGGTATTGCATCCACTTCTTCTACAAATGCACCTTTAGGTGTAAATAATACAGATGTATCCTCGCCCGATCTTCCTCCCCAGTTGGCCTCATAATTGCCTTTTTCTTTTTCCCAGCTCACTTTAGCCGCATGCGGGTATTTTTTTGCCAATGTTTCCTTCACAATTGCCGGAACATCTTTGGATTTCAGGTCTTGTGCGTTAACTGCGTAAGTGCAGGTTGTCATCGCGGTGAATAATAATGTTGTCCTTTTCATAGTTGTTTTTATCCTGGTTTATCCAAGTATCGCGAACTAATCTGTAGGAATACGGTAAGAAATTTGGATTAAAATTGAATTTGCCAAAAAAGGTTAAAAATGGTGTTTGCGCACACAAAGCCAGGGAGGGTATTATTGCGAATAATATTTAGGTTGAATAAATGAAAAAGAGAAAGTTTGGGGCTTTCTCTCTTCTTCTCAATAATTAACTGAACTCATAATTAAACCATAAAGAACGGAGTGTGTGTTTTAGATTGATAATAATGAATCTGTTACAAATATAAAATCTATCGGGTTAGCAGACTAATATTTTTTTATTATTTTATATTATTTTTTTTCAACATAATGATAAAAAAAGCCAGTTTCGGCTGACAGAATGTTAATAACTCAGTTATCCGAACAGGTTGCTGCTCAAATAGCGGTCGCCCCGGTCACAGCAAATAAACACGATAACACCTTCTTTTAACTCGGCGGCAAGCTTTATAGCAGCCACTGCCGCGCCACCACTGCTCATACCAGCAAATATCCCTTCTTTTTTAGCCAGCAAACGCGCCATTGCAGTCGCTTCATCCTGCGTAACGTCCCTTACTTCGTCCACCCTTGCAGGGTCGAATATTTTGGGCAGGTAGGCCTCGGGCCATCGCCGTATGCCTGGTATGGATGAGCCTTCGGTAGGCTGGCACCCCACGATACGTATATCGGGGTTAACCTGCTTAAAATACCTTGAACAACCCATGATGGTGCCCGTAGTGCCCATCGCACTTACAAAGTGGGTGATCTTGCCATCCGTATCGCGCCATATCTCCGGGCCGGTGGTTTTAACGTGTGCCGCGTAATTGTCGGGGTTCGAGAATTGGTTCAGGATAAAATACTCACCTGTTGCGGCTTTTTCTTCGGCATAATCACGGCAGGCTTCAATTCCTTCCAGCAAGGTAACCTTTGCGCCGAAGGCTTCCATGGCCAGCGTACGTTCGCGGGTCGAGTTCGAGGGAAGCGCCAGTTCTATCTCCAGGTCGTACAGGCAGGCTATCATGGCCAGGGCTATGCCGGTATTACCGCTTGTGGCCTCTATCAGTTTTGTGCCCGCTTTAATGTCGCCACGTTCCAGGGCGCTCCGTATCATATTCAGCGCAGCCCGGTCTTTCACGCTGCCGCCGGGATTGTTGCCTTCCTGTTTTGCGTATATGGTTACGTTCGGATTAGGGTTGAGTTTTTTCAGCTCCACCATGGGAGTGTTCCCTATAAGGTCGATTATGCCGGGCATTTGTTGTTAAGTTGATTAAGTTAAGTGGTTGATTGAGTTGAATACTAGTTAAAGCCAATGAAAAGAATTGAACTTAATCAACCCGATCCAACTCGATCAACTAATAACCATTGTTATTCTTTAATTTTTTCCTTCAGCAGGCTAACCTCGTGCGTATGATACACCTTTGAATAAGGCGGAACGCTTTTGGTTAGCCATACATTACCGCCAATGATGCTTCCTTCGCCTATAACCGTGCGGCCGCCAAGGATGGTTGCCCCCGCGTAGATCACCACGTTATCCTCTACCGTAGGATGACGTTGTGCATGCGCCGGAGTTTTGCTGACACTAAGCGCACCCAGTGTTACACCCTGGAATATTTTAACATGGCGGCCAATTTTGCAGGTTTCGCCTATTACCACACCTGTACCATGGTCGATATGAAAATGATCGTTTATCTCGGCGGCAGGGTGTATGTCTATACCTGTTTTGGAATGTGCATACTCGGTCAGGATACGCGGTATCAGGGGTACATTTAACTGGTAAAGCAAATGTGCAAGCCTGTAAAACGATATGGCATAGAAACCGGGATAGGCCCTTATTACCTCAAATTCACTTTTGGCTGCCGGGTCGCCGGCAAATGTAGCCTGTATGTCTGTATTGAGCAACCGGTATAGTTCCGGTACGCCGGTGAAAAATTTCCTGGCTATTTCCTGGTTCTCGTCGTGTTGTTTTCCGCGGGTGGCGTCAAGCAGTTCGCAAAGCTCGCTTTCCAGCTTCATAAATTCAGCTTCTAACTGATGCACGAAGGTGTACAGCTTTTTAGACTGTTCGGGGTAAAGCAAACGAATAACCTGCAATGCCCATCCCGCAATCTCTTTGTTGGACGGCACCGCGCCGGTGATCTGCTGTTTGTTTAAAATGTGCTGATAAAATTCTTTATCCATATCTATCGCACTCAATTGGTTGCTTTCGGGGTAATTGCTCACAAGGTAAATAAAAACGCCTGTTATCTGCGTCGCCTCAAAGTCAAAAACGCCGGTTGGGATGCGGGCTTGCCGGGTCGCGCGCCAAACACAAATAGGATGGTGCTGCTGATGACCGAATCAACTGCCTGCATTAACTTTGATAAACGCATGATTTTAAAGGACTTGGTGTACACTTAACAATTACTCACCGAAACGATAAAACGCATCATAAAGTTACAATATTATTTTAATACTATATTACTTATAGTCTTTGTAGGTAATACGAAACGCGGTGAATTGGTCATTAGGGAATGGTTACCTCATTGGTCCATATATTATATTGGGGATTATCTCTGAGCAGTTCAACCGACCCGGGAAAATTCTCGAAAATTAGTCCTCTTTTTGTTTTTAATAAAGTCATACCTATACGGAAGCGCGTACCAGGCTTGACGATTTTTTTATCATAGTATACCGGTATATAGAATAAACTGTCTTTACCGGGTGCTATTCGGTATGAATCATCAAAATTGGCGTCGCATCCACATACAGTTAATATGCTGATGTTTGAATTGTCGGTTTGATAGATGAGCTGCCAGTCGCATGTCATGTCCTTATATTGCAAAGTATCATTAGTATTGTTCTCAAGTTTTATAGGTACTGATAAATATTTGCATTTTTTATGGCACCGGTCAGATGTATCACGCGGACCGGCCATTTTTCCAGTGATAACGTTTAATACATATCCTTTTTGTTGATAGGCTGTAAGCGGCGGGTATATGATCTGAAGTTCTTTCTTGTACTCTTCGGGTATTTTTTGACCAATTTCTTTATTCTCATCAGCATTAAATTGCTGGGTACCTGACCAGATTGTATCCGCCCCTGCTATTGTTTTATCATCAGGTGGGCTATTGGTGTAAACGCTTTTCCATGGCAGCAGGCTCAGACCTAACCTAAAAGTAAAAGTTGTATCTGGAATCTTCCGATAAGCCAAATTTACTATGAAATCAAAATAGGAATGTGGTGATATTACAATTTTCCATACACGCTCATTTACGCAAGCGAACCCGGTATCGCGAAGCTTTAAATTTTTGCTATCCACCTGATATATCTTTGAAAGATTACACGGCAGATATGTGAATTTTAAGGTATCATCAGAATTGTTAACAAGCAAAACAGCAGCGCTAATTTGGGGTGTTTGTTTTGTATTTGTAAAGCCATTTCCTGAACTTCCATACATCAATTCAAAGATGATCAACTTGCATTTAGATTTTTCATCGCCCTTTTTTGTGATCGCTGTTTTCTGATTACAAGACGGATTTAGAAATATGCATATAATTATAGCGAGAAGAAAATAAAGACTCTTCATCATCAAAAGTTTCGGCATATAAACATAATGATTTTTCTGATGGAGTGAGTTTCATTTCCAAAACCCTGCTGACATACTGCTGTCATTACCGCTTTGTTTCTTTGGATCACAAACTTAAAAACACAACATTATGGACATCATTAAAATGCTTTTGAAAGAAATGGACCAGGAAGCGGTAACAACGCGCAAAATGCTGGCCGTGGTACCCAACGACAAATATGATTGGCAGCCACACCCAAAAAGTATGACCCTTAGCCGTTTAGCCGCACACGTTGCCGAATTACCCGGCTGGATAAAAATGGTATTGGAAACAAGCGAGCTTGATTTTGCGTCGGGCGATTACCAGCCGACAGTGATCAACAACACTACCGATCTGCTGGCTTATTTTGAAAAGAACCTGGCCGAAGGGCGGGCAAGTCTTGCAAGTGCCACCGAGACTGAACTTGAGAAACTATGGACATTGCGCAATGGCGAACAGGTATACAGCGTGGATACCAAGGCTGAAGTGATCAGGATGTCGTTTTGCCAGATCGTGCATCACCGGGCGCAGCTGGGGGTGTTCCTGAGGTTATTAAACGTGCCCATACCAGGCAGTTATGGACCGAGCGCAGATGAAAATGTGTTTGAAACTGCCGAAGCCACTGCTTAAAAAAAGGGTGAATACCTACATAAAAATACCGTGTTTTTCACGGTGTTTTTATGTTTTGTAATGTTCTAACTTAGCTGTACATCTAAAAAAAATGTGCAGTATGGAAAATTGGGATTATTACATATCGGGTATCTGGAAGGAAAAAATCAACGGGAATGAATGCATAACAGACGTATTTCTCCATACAGCTACGAACGGTTTTGGGAAAGGTGTTAAAACCAGCAAAGATGAAGTTGTAAGGTTATTGGACGAAGGCGCCAAAATAACGACTATAACGTGGAACTATCATTTAATACAGTGGCGATACGGTGCGAAGGTGGAATATGGCGAAGCGGACGGTGAAACGTGGTTGCACACCGGACCTGACGCCTCCACCTTTGACGATCTTGAAAGCTCGATACAAATGCAGTACATCATGGCTGACATGGGTGTACCGAGCACAAGCCACTGATCTGCCTATAAAAAACATGAATGTGAGGGAAACCCTTCCGCCCGGCAGGATGATCCTGCCGGACGGGATGGGTGTTTTTTTTAATACTCTACCATCTCCTCATCCACATAACACCATAGCCAGCGTTCGCCTGGTTCGGCGGATATAACCACCGGGTGCCCCGTTTCGCGCGCATGTTTTGAGGCGTGTTTTGATGGCGAGCTATCGCAGCAAAGCGTTACGCCGCATTCCTGGCAGGTACGCAGGTGTACCCAGTTGCCACCATGCTTCATGCATTCATCGCACAAATAATATTCGGGTTGCTTTAACTTTTTTATCGCACTTAAGTGTTTGCAGATCTGGTCGTCCATAAGCTATAAACTAAAATGATATTAAGATAAGTTATTTTTTCCCGGCTAATGTCATTGCCATTTTTACAGCGGTATAAGCATTTACAATACCTCCGGTCACCGACAAACTGTTAAATGGTACAGGAGACTTAGAATCGGGCCTGTTAACTATTGTTGCAGGTTTTGAGGATGATTCAAGCAGAATTTTCTTAACCTGTTCGGTTGACAATGCCGGGAAATAGGAAAGCAGCAGTGCCGCAACTCCGGTAACCGTTGGGGTCGACATGCTCGACCCGGATTTATAATCATAACCGTTGCCAGGAACAGTTGAAAAAATATCACTGCCAGGTGCGAAAAGATCGACATTATATTTTCCATAATTTGAATAGGGATGCGCCAGCCTGTAATTAAACAGCGGGCGGTTCCACCCGACAGTGATGAAATTAACCGCTTTTTTCCCGTCGATGTAATGCGCTACCGGGTAGTAGTTCGTAGTATCGATATTGTTGCCATCATTGCCGGCTGCATGGATGATCAACACATGTTTTTTTTCAGCATACCGTACAGCTTCGTCAACCAGTGCCTTATCGGGCGAAAATCTTTTTGAAAAGCTCATGTTGATGATAGCAGCTCCGTTATCCACGGCATAACGGATAGCGTTAGCAATATCTTTATCCCTTTCATCACCAATATCGGTGGTAGCAATTACGGGCATTATCAAAACATCACCTGCTATACCATCTACTCCTTTGCCGTTGTTTCTTTTGGCCGCAATTATGCCTGCAACGTGCGTTCCATGGCTCAATATCGCTGATGCAGCAATGTGGCCACTGCCATAAAAGCGATCGTTTGACTTGCTGTCGCCGATGAGATCAGCTGAGTGATAATTGATATTATAAGCATAGGCAAGGTCTGCCGAATCCTTACTTGTGCTTAATATCTCGTTGTATTTAGCCTTAGCCTGATGAAAATAATGCCATTGTTGCTTTTCAATCTGATCTAGCTTGCTCGTATCTGCATTATCATATTTGTCCCTGAAAACAACATACATCTGTGTTGCGGCAGACTGTTCGTGTGGAATACTTTTTCCGCTCTTGTCACTTCTGAAATTCCAGCCGTGCACATCGTCAATATAACCGTTATGGTCATCGTCAATGCCGTTACCCGGAATTTCTTTTTTGTTGGTCCATATGACATCTTTCAGATCTTCATGGTTAATGTCAAAACCGTTATCAATAACAGCTACGATTACCGTTTTGGCTTTTCTCCCTTTTAGCAATTGATAAGTTTTATAAAGGCTGATGCCGGCAACAGAATCTGAAGCAGCGTCTTTGTAAGGCCAATCACGGGCGGCTCCGTTATTATCGGGAATATTGGCGAAAACACCGTTCAACAATTCGGATCCGAAAAATATACCTTTTTTAGACGCATTCAGGGTCACCTGGCTGCCGTTATTCTGAAACAAGATCCGATAAAGCGCTTTGTTGTTTTTATTTGCGATATCAGAAATGATCAGCGTGTCGTTTTTCTGTCGGAAAGTTGCGTAGCTTGAGTGCTTACCCTCTGGCCCACTTTTTATGACAAGTGTATCATTGCCGAAGTAAAGTTTGCTATTACCCGCCGCCGATTTCCAATTCGAATTCTTAAGCACAATTTGCGCGGATGCTCCCAACGGAAAAAGCGCCCAGGTGCAAATGGCAAATATTCTAAAGTAAGATCCGGGCCGCATCATTTCAGCATCTTCCAATTAAAATTAAACTTCAGCCAAATATTTATGTACAAAACTTATGGCCATCGAGCCTTCGCCCACTGCCGACGCAACACGGTTCATTGCCCCGGCACGTACATCGCCAGCGGCAAATATGCCGGCGCAACTTGTTTCGAGCAGGAATGGGTCGCGTTTTGATTTCCATATTTTTTTAAACGACTCGTAAGTTTGCAGATCGCGGCCGGTTTCAATAAACTCCTTTTCATTTTTAATAATGTCCAGGTGGATCCAGTCGGTGTAAGGTTTTGCGCCGATAAAAATATAGAGCGCCCCCGCGTCGTAGCTCTTTTGTTCTTTCGTTTTTGTGTTCAGGATAACCAGTTCCTGCAGCGAGTTATTGCCTTTGGCTTCAATTATCTCGGTATTCGGCAGTACTTCGATATTGGGTGTCTGGCCGATCTGGTTGATGAGATAGGCCGACATGGTAGCTGTAAGATCATCGCGGCGAATAATAATATGTACCTTATTGGCAAATTTAGAAAGATACATGGCAGCCTGCCCCGCCGAATTACCTCCGCCTATCACAAATACGTCCTGCCCGCGGCAAGCGCTGGCTTCGGTGGTTGCTGCACCGTAGTAAACGCCGGCGCCGGTGAAATTTTCAACTCCTTTCACTTCCAGTTTCCGGTAATCTACCCCAGTAGTGATCACCACCGAACGGCTCACGATCTCGGGACCGTCATCCAACACGATCATTTTGTAACCGTCTTTTTGCCTGATCTCCTTCACGGAGTGTGGCGACAGGAACTCGGCGCCCAGCCTGGTGGCCTGGCTTATGGCCCGGCGTGTAAGATCAGCGCCGCTAAGCCCCGCAGGAAAGCCCAGGTAATTTTCGATGCGCGAACTGGTGCCTGCCTGCCCACCCGGCGCACGGCGTTCTATCAAAAGCGTCTTCAACCCTTCTGATGAGCCGTAAACCGCCGCTGCCAAACCTGCAGGGCCGGCCCCGATGATCACCACGTCGTATATTTCATTGGTTATTTGCGGACTCAAGCCGGTTTTCTCCGCTATCTGCCTGATAGTCGGTTTGCAGGCGCAATTACCATCTTCAAAAATGATCATCGGCAGGTCGCCTGTACCCATATTGTTCACCTCAACCAGGGTTTTTGCATCGGGGTTGGTCTCAATATCGTACCAGCGGTAGGGGATAAGGTTACCGGCGAGATAGTCTTTTATCTCGTGCGATTTGGGTGAAAATTGATAACCTACTAATTTAATACCTTTAAAATCGGGGGTGTAATGGCTTTGCCAGTCGTCCAGCAGATCCGAAATAACGGGGTATAATTTTTCCTCGGGCGGGTTCCATGGTTTGGTCAGGTAATAATCCAGTTGCACCACATTAATGGCTTTTATGGCAGCCTCGGTATCAGAGTAAGCGGTGAGTAATACCCGTTTGGCCTCCGGATAAATTCGTATGGCTTTTTGCAGAAAATCAACACCTTCCATCTCGGGCATGCGCTGGTCGACCAAAAACATGGCGACGGTATCGCCGCTGTTCTTTATATCTGTCAGCGCCTCCAGGGCCTCCTTGGCCGAAGTGGTGCTGATGATCTTGTATTCCGAATTGTACTGTGTTCTCAGGTCGCGGCTTATGGCACGCAAAACCTGCGGGTCGTCGTCTACTGAAAATATGATCGGTTTGTTCATAGGTAATTGAATAAATTGATTAAGTTAGACTAAGTTGATTAAGTTATCTTGTATAAGTCAGAACTGAATGGGGTAACTTAATCAACCCAATCAACTACTTCACTTAATCAACTTCTAATAAAATTATCCGTCTATCGGGAAGCAAACAACAAAAGCCGTTCGCCCCGGTTCGGATGTTACTTTAATGGAACCGTTATGCTGATCTACTACAATGCGGTGCACCATTTCCAGACCCATTCCTGTGCCCTTGCCCATTTCCTTGGTTGTAAAGAAAGGCTCGAAAATGTGCGCCCGAACATCATCGGGTATGCCCGGGCCATTGTCGATGATACTTACCTGCACAAACTCACGATCCTTTTCCGTTTTTATCGTAAGCGTCGGATTTTCGACACCTTCCATAGCATCTATTGCATTGTCGATCAGGTTTGTCCACACCTGGTTCATTTCTCCTATTAATGCTTTTACCGGCGGCAATGTTTCGTCAAAATCTTTGATCTTGGTGATATTTAGCTTTTTTAACCGGTAACCCAGCATGGTAAGCGTATTGCGGATACCAATATGAATATCGGCGTATTGCTTATCCTGTCCGCGATCCATGTGGGTAAAGGTTTTGACAGAAACTACCAGTTCGGCAATACGCTTGGACGATTCCCTGATATCCTGTACCATCTTCTCGGTAACCAACAGGGTGTTTATCCAATTAAAAATGGGGGAGAAGTATTGAAACGGGATATGGCTCCTGAATAATTCGATGTCCTCGTTCTCAAAACCAAACTCCACAAAGTTCTCAGCCACTTCCTCGCTGTTCTCGATGGCCATTTCGTCAAAAAGGTCGGTCAGCTCTTGTTCTTTGGCCGTGCGTTCGCGCAGCGTAAGTTTAACCTCCCGGTTCTCCTGCATCACGCGGAACAGTTTTTTGGTAACTACATCAACATGTTCCGGCTCCATACGTATCGCAATAACCGACTTGAAAGTTTCTGGCTCCATCTGCAAATGCTTAAGCAGCGATTCCGAATCGCGCACGATAGCCGATGCAGGATTGTTCAATTCGTGCGCCAACCCGGCAGAAAGCTTGCCTAAAGCCATCATTTTTTCGTTCTGCTGCTGCAACGCCGTAAAGTCGCGCACACGGTTCGTCATCACATGGACAAGGGCCTGTGTCAACTCGAACTGCGTTTTTATCAGTTCCGTCATTTTATTTTTCGGGAACGACATCAGTTGCAGGTTACCTATTGCCACACCATAACCCGAACTTATTTTACCCCGCGAATAGGGGAGATAACCTGTTATGTCACCTTCAACTGAGTCGCCTATCTCGCGCTTTACGCCGCCCATATAAAAATATAAGCGCACTTTGCCCCTTATGATGAAGTTGGTCCAATCTATAGGCATTCCCGGCTCGAACAACAATTCGCCATCCGGCACTTCACGGCAGATGCTGTGGTCGATGATCCATTGTAATTGCTCGTCGGGCACTTCTTTAAGCGCCTCAAATGTTTTTAATAAAGCAGGTGTACACTCTAACATGGGTTAAAATTAGGCAATTTAATGGAAGAGTTAAAGACGAAAACAGTGAATAGGGGCTGTAAACATAACAACACCCATGGGGGCAAACACTTGTGTAACTTATTAGTTATAATGTATACCAATTACGACCCTACTGATGACAAGCATGTTCTATGCGGTGCTGGTATTTATATTTAAATCGCCCGCCCTTTTTCTTTTGCGTGGCAGGAAAATCCTTTGCCTATGCGTATTGATTTTTACCGTAACAGTTTCGCTCGCCCAAACACCTGCCAAACTCGATACCATTGTTCCCGGCAGGGGAACGCCTAAACAGCAGATAGAAGAATCGAAAGCGATAAAAAAGCAGGTTCTTGCAGATTCGACTGGAGGACAACCCGCAAAAAGCCCGCTGGTAGATACGACCACGCATAATCACTACGGCGACTTGCTGAACGACGATATTAAGTATAATCAAAAATATCCCTGGTGGAAGCCGGCTGTTAATGTGGTTGGCATTAACCTGTTTACCTGGACGATGGACCGTTTTATCTTTAACGAACCTTTTTCACACATTGGGCCATCCACGTGGAATTATAATATTAATAAAGGCTGGGAATGGGATTCGGACCGCTTTGGTATTAATTTTATTGGCCATCCTTATACCGGATCGATGTATTTCAATGCTGCCCGATCTCAGGGGTATAGTTACCTGCAGTCGGTGCCTTATGCGGTTGGCGGAAGTTTAATGTGGGAATACCTCGGCGAAAATACACGGCCATCGTACAACGATATTATTAACACGCCTGTAAACGGAGCATTTTTGGGGGAGATATTTTACAGGCTTAGTTCCAACGTTCTTGATGACAGGACACGCGGGAGCGAAAGGTTTTTCAGAGAATTGGTTGCCGGCCTGATAAACCCCGTTCGTGGGTTGAATCGTTTATTGCAAGGTAAATCTTTCAGGCATACCCTGACTGAAGTATACCAGAAAGAACCGCTTAATATCACAATTTATGGGGGTATACACCAGATAAACGTAGACAATAAGACCATTTTTGGCAGTGGCCCTACCAATCAGCTTTTAACGGTACAATTTGACTATGGTAACCCTTTCGAAGAGATAAGGCGTAAGCCTTTCGATATCTTCAGGTTCCGTACCGAACTCAGTATAGGCACCGGCAGGAAAATATTGGATAATATTATCGGTTACGGAATTCTATTCGGCAATACTGTAAAATGGAACAGGTTATCGGTACTATACGGTGCTTTTCAGTATTACGATTACTGGGATAACAAGACATTTGAATTGGGGGCAATCGGCTTCGGCGGGGGCGTAATAACTAGGTACAATATCAGCAAAACGCTCGACCTTTATACCAATTTCCATGTTTCAGCTATCCCGTTAGCGGGCAATAGCACCAGGTACGGCCCCGGTACCGGCGAGGTACGAGACTATACCTACAACGATGGCCTGGAAACCAAATTTGAAACGACGCTTAACTTTGGTAAGTATGTTAATACCGGGGTTGCATTTTACTACTATATTCTTCACACCTTTGTTGGGCCTGCAGGCAATAATTATATAGCGATCTTAAGGCCGCGGATCAATGTTCGGGTATACAAGAACCTGAGCATAGGCTTTGAACATTTTGAATATTATGACGACCGCTTTCTGAAGCAGGGGCCACCGATTTATTCAGTACGTACGGAACAGAAAATTTACCTGTCTTATTTTTTCGAGGATTCCCAGCGAAAAGGGCATTATGATTAACAATGCTATTGTTCTGCGGCCAGGTTGGTTATATATTGCACAAATTTTTCGTCATCGTACTTGGCACGGTTAAGATGCCTGAAAACCACATCCCCCTTTTTATCTACAACAATAGTTGTAGGTATACCTTCACCGAAAAGACTATTGGGCACATGTGCTGCATCGCCCCCGTAAACCGGTAATTGATATCTCTTATTTTTAAGGAATTTTGTTGAATTTGCGAGGTCGTTGTCTACATCTACCATCACAAAAACGATATTGGTATCGGCTTTCACTTTTTCATAAAGCGAATTGATGGACGGCAGTTCGGCCAGGCAGGGCGGGCACCATGTGGCCCAAAAATTAACAAACACAACTTTTCCCTTTTGTTGCTGAAGATCGATAGACTTGCCGCTGAGATTTTGCACAAGCATGGTCGGTGCCGGTTGGTTTTTTTCGCCGGGCTTAATTTGAGGGATATCTGGTTTGAAAAACCCGATCATCATCAGGCCCATTATTACCCAGCTTTTCATGCGCGCGCTGTACAGGTACACCGCCACGAAAAGCACCATCAGTACGGTAGATATTTGTGACCAGGTGATCTTTTTGAAATTCATGCTGCTGCAAATATACTGTCTTTAAGGTTGTGCGGGCGAATTCAACAGCTTCCAGACGGGAATTGCTGAAACTGCCCCAAATACTGTGGCCACAAGGTATATCCACAAATGCGCCGTATGGCCCGAAACAATCGCCGGTGCGAATGATCTTGCAGGGTTCATGGAAGCGCCGCAAACCGGGCCTGCGAACATCGCCTCAAGGGCCACCACGCTGCCGATAGCAAGACCCGCGAACATCCCCTGTTCCTTGCTGCCCTTAGCTACATTAATGACGACCAGCATGAGGAAGAAAGTAAGTATGAATTCAAGAATGAATGATTGCATATCGCTGCCAGCCGGCAGAGTGCTACCCAAATACTGGTTGGATGGAAATAACAATTTGAGCGTCAGGCTTGCAAAAAGTGCGCCCAACAGCTGGCTCAGGATAAAAGGTATTAATTCCCTAACCGGAAATTTCCCGGCAACCGTAAACGCAATGCTCACGGCTGGATTCAGGTGTGCGCCGGAAATATCACCGAACGTATAGATCATGCTCATCACGATGAGGCCGAAGGTAATGGCCACGCCCGCGTGAGTTATGCTGCCGTGTGTTTGCTGGTCGATAACTATGGCGCCGGTGCCGGCGAAAACGAGGGCATAGGTACCCAGAAATTCAGCCAGGTATTTTTTCATCAGGCGGCTAAATGCTTTTTTACAAAATCCTCACAATATGTTTTGACCATGTCCCTAACCCGCCTGAACTCGCTCATTATCTCTTCGGGTGTGCCCTGAGCTTTTGCCGGGTCGGGAAAATTGTGATGAAAACGTTCCATTTTGCCGGGAAAGTAGGGGCAATTCTCATTCGCATTGTCGCAGACGGTTATCAGGTAGTCGAAGGGTATGTCAATGTATTCATCAACATTGTTCGATGTATGATGCGAGATGTCGATGCCATCTTCGGCCATAACCTGTATAGCCCTAGGATTAACCCCGTGTGTTTCGATGCCGGCGCTGTATACTTTGGCTTTATCGCCTGCGAAATATCGTAAATAACCTTCGGCTAACTGGCTGCGGCAACTGTTGCCGGTACACAGTACTAATATGTTCTTCATTTTTTTCAGGCTGATAAATTTTTCATCATTACAATGGCCGATTGAGGACATACAAAACTAAATTCGGACGATTGCTGTACTTCGGCGGGGACATTGGCACGGCCTATGGTTAAATATCCTTTCCGGCTGAAATAACCCGGGGCGGTTTCAGTCAGCAGGTACAAGGTTTTTACGCGTTTGCCTTGCGCCAATTCTTCTACACCCTTTAATAATTCTCCGGCAATACCGTTACCCCGCGATGCGGGCTCAACGGCCAGTGAGCGCAGCAGGCCGTATTCGCCGTAAACCTCCAGTCCGGCAGTACCTGCTATCCTGTCATCAAGCTTTGCAACAAGAAAATTGTCAAGTGATGCGGGAAGGTCGCTTACGGGCAATTTTTCAGCGGCAAGTATCGCTTCCACGTCTGCCTGGTAGTCAATAGCTCCTGATATTTCCATCTTCGTACCAAATTAGCAGCAACCGCCGCCGGGTGTACAGCAGGCATCAGTTGTTGCAAGGTTTTTAAGCTCTACTTTAGTTTTTTCCGAAGGCGCGCCACAGCTTCCGCCACGTTCAATGGCTTTACACTGTACCGTATCGGGCCGCAGGTCAATAACAAGTTCTTCGTCATTAACAATAAATTGGTGCGGGTACATCTGTCGTGTATCAAAGGAACCGTTACCGAATTCGATCTTCACAGTGCCCGCCGGGTTTAGCGGAAGTTTCTTTTCGACCACATCGATAATGGACAAAGCCTTCCTGGTCTTCATCGGCCGTAACTGGCTGCCGCCGTTGGGCTCGTATAGCTGAACGATGATCTCGGTCCATGCGTTCATAACCCCACCGCAATCAACCGATGTTATAGGTGCTTGTTTTATTTCTGTGATGTGATAGGATGCTGCCACTTTTTTATCATCCGCATATTGGAATTGAAGATCGAGCATGGGATTGGCAAGCAGTATCTCCTTGAAACCGCTCCACTTAATTTGGTCATTACTTGTTGTATTCATTGTAATATTGCGATTAATTGGTTCAAAATTTTTTAACAGCATTTGCCCGGCTCACAGTACGAGCCCGTAAATAGTTCAAGTTCATCCCGAAGTATTTTCCAGGCTTTTGGTTCAATACAATAGCAGGTGCTAACGCCTTCAATTGTACCCTGTATCAATCCTGCGTTCTTCAGTTCTTTCAGGTGCTGGGAGATAGTTGCCTGCGCCAGCCCCAGATCATCCACCAGGTCGCCGCAAATACAGGCGTTCGCCCTGATCATTTGCTGCAAAATAGCTATCCGGGCAGGGTGTGCCAATGCCTTAAGCATTGCCGCGAGCCGGTTTTGTTCTTCAGTAAATATTTCCGTTTTAGTTAAGCCCATAAATCATCGCAATATTACGATTAATTTATCAATTCCAAATAGTTTGTTAAATTTTGAACTAAAATGGATTGCGTGGCTACGGATGTTGTTACCTGTGTGCGGCTTTTTTTGAAAATACTTTCGACGCGATAAATACCTTTATTACCAGCAATGCGGTTATCAGGTAAACATTATAGATGTCTGCTATAACCGGGATAGAGGTTTTGGGTGCAATGTTGTTATACACGATAACGATGATCATGCTTAAGGGCAATATCAATGCGTCCAATACGATGGAAACGATAAGTTGCCCGGTTTTTCCTTTCTGGTAGAGGTTGAGTACAAAGTTGTTCGCAAAATAACAGAATAGGGAATAAGCAATGAGCATAATAACGAAAACCTTATTCATTGGCGACGAGGCGGGGGCATAGTACACTTTACTAAATCTGTGGATTAGAAAGGGCATCCAGAATTCGATCGTTGTATACAACATAAAACCGTAAAATAACGCGACGCTGAGAAAATGCAGCATGTATTTTAAAGTAACCGAGGCCGATCTGTCCAGTTGGGAAGTTTTCATATCCAAACATAGCAAATTGTTTAATATTCAAAATACGCTCATTAATAAATTAAGAATATCAGGCGATGTGAAACTGTCTTTGAATACGATTGTTATAGAAAATGGAGCCGAATTAAAATTAACCTTTTTAAACATTTTACGTAGAAGCCTGAAATAAATACCCCTGATTAATTTATACTATCTACCTGCTTGTGGAATTAACAGAATCTGCCGAAATATTAAAGTTGATCATTGAAGGCACCAACGCCGGAATATGGGACTGGGATTTTGAAACTGGCGAGGTTTTCTGGTCCGAGAACTTTTACGGCCTGTTAGGTTATATACCCGGCGAGATACCTGCCAAAATAGAAACATTTTACGACCTGTTGCATACCGAGGATAAAGCGCCTTTAACCAAAGCGCTGAACGCTCACCTGAAAGACAGGGCGCCATATCGTGTTGAGGTGCGTTTGCGTACGAAGGATAATGGCTATAAGTATTTTGAATGTACAGGCAAGGCCATTTTTGAAAATGGCAAGCCGGTACGTATGGCCGGGTGTAACATGGATATTAACGAGCGTAAAGTGCTGGAGAACAAACTTGCACTGAACGAATATTTGCTATCGGAAGCAGGGCGCCTGGCCCGGATGGGCGGATGGGAATTTGATATTGCCAAAAAAGAAAATGTTTGGTCGAAAACGGTGTATGATATTTATGAACTGCCGTACAACCATAACCTTGCGTTTGACAATCCTTACACTTATTTTCTGCCGCCGTACGACGAGATGCTGAAAAAAGCTGTGGAGCAAACAGTGAGCCATGGTATTATATGGGACCTGGAACTACAGTTGCTTACTGGGACAGGTAAAGTGATATGGGTGCGTTCTTACGGCGAGCCTGTTTTTGACGCGAAAGGCGAGATCATCAAACTGAGAGGCGTTTTCATGGATATTGAAAAATATAAGACCAATGAGATAGCCCTGAACACTTCTATAGAACTGATAACGCAGAACAACCTCCAGCTAAAAAACTTTACGCACCTGTTGTCGCATAACATCCGCAACCACGCCAATAACATTGCCATGCTTACTTCGCTGATGGATGACAGTACGCTTGATGAGGATAACGCAGATATGCTTCAAAAAATTGAGAAGGTATCGCAGGGACTAAGCGCAACGCTCGACGACCTGGCAGAAGCAATAAAAGTGCAGGAAACGGAGCTCGTGCCGGATACCCTGAACTTTTCGGAAATTATAGACAGCGTGGTGGCCGTGCTTGAACCGGACCTTAAAGCTAATAACGCTACAATAAATCGTGAACTGTGGACCGAAAAAGTACAGTTCCCGCGGTTATACCTCGAAAGCATTGTGATGAACCTGCTAACTAACGCTATCAAATACCGTAAACCTGACGTGCAGCCGGTTATTAATTTGCGCACCTATACCGATCATAATGATTGCGTAGTTTTTGAATGCCAGGACAACGGCCTGGGCATCGACCTGGAGATACATGGTAAAAAGCTGTTCGGCCTGTACAAAACCTTCCACGAAGGGAAGAACTCACATGGCGTGGGCCTTTTCCTTACTAAAACCCAGATCGAGTCGCAGGGCGGTCATATCATGGTTGACAGCGAACCCAACCAGGGCAGCACTTTCAAAGTAGTTTTTAAATCGAAAAGCTGATTTACAGCATCAAGGGATCAATTCACGTCAACATCAAGCAACATCGAGTCAACATTCGGCATTTTTGAGGCAACATCAGGCGCTTTTGGATCACACTCAGACAAAATTGGTTTGAGAGTAATTTTCGGTTTACAGTATAGTTATCGTTACGCCAATACTTCCGTTTCGGCCTTAAGAAATATCATAAATTTGCTTCCCTTACCGGGCTCGCTTTCCACAATAATATTGCCCCCTGCTGCATCTACTATTTTTTTCGCAAGGTGCAAACCTATGCCGTGCCCCTCAATATCCTGGTGAAGCCGGCCATACATCTTAAAGATATCGTCCTGCTCTTTTTTTGACATTCCCATTCCATTATCCTGTATGGTTAATATTACATTGTCGCCGCTCGTTTTCGTACTGATCTCAATAACGGGCGCTACATCGCGCTTGAATTTAATGCCGTTGGATACCAGGTTGTAAACTATGCTGCGCATATTCTTTCTCGAAAAGCGCAGGCGTTTAACCGGCAGATCCCTTTTTATGATTGCCCCTGATAATTCAATTTTCCCTTCAAGGCTCCATTCCACGTTATTGATAATGTCGTTCATGTCTACCATTTCCATAGCCAGCATGTCATTTTCCACATTAGCTATCGTACCTATATCCTTAATAAGCGAACTGAATTTTTTAATGGACGTGTTGATGATCGTTAAAAAATCATGAAGGCGGGGTTCGGCCAGCGGTATCTGGTTCATGACGTCGATGCTTAACTCAATATTGCCCAGGGGCGCCAACAGATCGTGCGATGCCGCCTTTACAAAATGATCAAGGTCCTCATTAATGCGCAATAGGCCTTCATTTCTTTTATCAAGCTCCAGTTGCGTTTTCTTTAGCTGCGTAATATCATTAAAGGTAATTATGGCGCCGTGTACTTTGTTATCGGCCTGCTGTACATAAGGCATAGTCATCAATTGGTACCATTTGCCGTCGTTGGTTTCTATTTCTTTGGTGATAACACTGGCCTTGCTGATCACCTGCTTTATATCTTCTATTATCGATTCAAATTTTATATTGGTGGTAATATTGCTCAGCGGCCTGCCGATGTCTGTTTCCAGCAGGTTCACCTGTTTAACGGCACCCGGCGAAAACTTCATCAGCAGCAATTCGTTGTTAATGATCAGCTGACCGTTGATATTGCTTTTGAAATAGTTGTTCAGATCGTCGTTAAGTTCAAGCAGCTCTTTGTTTTTTAGCTGGTAATCGGCATTAATGGTATCCAATTCTTCGTTCACCGATTGCATTTCCTCATTGGTACTTTGCATCTCTTCATTTGCCGATATCAACTCCTCGTTGAACGACTGCATATTTTCGTTTGATGCATCCAGTTGCTCATAAGTGGAATGCAGCTTATCTTTCAGGTCCTTTAATTCCTCCTCTAAATTCCGGGTGTACTGGTCAACGTATATTTTTTCATCAAATACCGTATTCTCCTGCCCATCCGCATCATCTGGCTTGTCATCGCTAAAAATAACCATCAGTATCTTCTGCGTATCTTTTTTTGTGATCAACGGCGTAACCGACAGGCTCACCTTTATAACGGCATGGCCCTGTTTTAAATTTATACCGCTTACCGAAGCTTTTTTATTGGTCTTCATAGCCTCGTTTCGCAGTAAATTGAAGGCCACTGCAAGCGCTTTTGGCAAAAGTTCTTCCAGGTTCGGGTTGAAGTTCTTTTGCAGCAGGTATTTTGTGGTATCCCCATAACTTTTTACCACGTGGTTGTACTCGTCTACACAAACAACCAATTGCTCAAGCTCCGTAATCAAACTCGCATTTATCGCCTCGGCTAAAGTATTGCTTGCACTTTTGGCGCTATCCTCCAATATGGCAAGGGCGGGGGCGCGTTTAATATCGAACAATTCAGGGATCGAAAATGCATCAAAGCGTACCACACGCTTTGTTTCAAGGTTCTTGTATATCTTCCATTTTTTATTTACCACTTGCAGGTTTTTTATAATAGGCATCGGATTTTCGCTCGAACCTAAAAACAAATAGCCGTCCATCTTAAGGCCGAAAAGCAACATGGTAAATATTTTCTTTTGGAGTATCGGCGTCATGTATATCAGCAGGTTTCGGCAGCTGATGAGGTGCATGTTGCAATAGGGCGGATTTTTAACCAGGTCGTGCTGGGCAAATATCACCATCTTGCGTATTTCGGGTTTCACCCGGTAATTGTTCGCTTCTTTTAGGAAATATTTCTCGAGCCTGTGCACTGAAACGGCTTTTTCAATAGTTGCAGGGTAAACACCTTTACCTGCCTGTGTCAACGCAATACTGTCAATATCAGTGGCAAATATTTTTACAACCGTATCTTTCAATTTGCCTTTTAATTGTTCGGCTATCAATATCGCTAACGAATAAACTTCTTCGCCGGTAGCGCAGCCAGCTACCCACATTTTCAGCTCTTCGCCCGGGCCAAGCTTATGGAGGATATCGGGTAATACGCTTTTTTGAATAAATTCGAAAGCCTCCTTATCCCTGAAAAATGAGGTAACGCTTATCAGGAAATCTTTGGTAAGTGCATCCACCTCATCGGGAGCGGTCTTTAAAAACTCCAGGTAGTTGCCCAGTGTCATAAAATTATGCTGGGCGGCCCGCCGCTTGGTCCTTCTCAATATGGTTGATGGCTTATAATCGGAAAAATCGAGCGGCGATTTTTCTTTTATCAGTTCTATTATCTCTTTCAGATATTTATCGTCACCCTCGTTGTCATAAGTCAGTTCTGCACCGTATTTGATATAATCTTCTATGGCGTTGGGCATCAGCTCCGGCTCCAGAACAAAATCAACCATGCCGGTAGCAATAGCATGCGAAGGCATACTGGCAAATTCCGATGTCTCCGGGTTACGGGCAATGATCATCCCGCCGGCCTTTTTTATGGCCCTCACCCCCTCGGTTCCATCCGAACCCAGGCCCGATAGGACAATACCAATGGCTTTACGGCCGCTATTAGCAGCAAGTGAATTAAAAAAACGATTAATAGTGAGGTGCGGCAAATGGTTATCTTCTTTTTGTTTATTAGTTAAGTACAGCCTGTTGTCGCGGATGGTCATGTATTTATCATTGGGGATCAGGTACACCAGGTTGGTTTTTACCATCAGGCCGTCTTCAGCTTCCAGCACTTCCAGTTTACTGTGCCTTGCCAGCAATTCCGCCATCCGGCTTTTAAAATCGGATGATAAATGCTGGATAATGATGTACGCGACGCCGTCTAAAGGGGTGTGATCAAAAAAAGTATTGATCTCTTCCATGCCACCGGCGGATGCGCCAATGGCTATAATGTGATGAGGAGAACTACCTTTGGTCATGATATGGGATTAAATAAACAGTAAAAAGATCTCTTCAGATCCTGTAGGAGGGTAGATAAGACTATTAAATATACAATTATATTTTGAATATAACTGCATTTAATTATTAAACAAATGGAGGTAATTGTGACCCGGCTGCTTAACTAATTTATCAACAGCGGGAATCGGGTATTGTTTCATATTAAATTCTTTACTCAAATATGGAGTAGAGTTTTTTTACTCTTCTGATTTTATTTGCTGTATCCGATTTTTGCAAACCCTCATTAACTATTGATTAATTAAATAAAACCTTTTCGGTTATCTGGCGTTATGTTATTACATCTATCGAAAACAGATTTAAATTAATTAGGGGATAGCCGGCTTTATGAGCCGGTTATTTTTTTAGATCATTCGTCATCGGGTTTGTCAATGATGTTCCCGTTATAGTCAGTTTTAAAATAAATAGGATAGGCCTTTTCATCCTTTGGGTTAGTGTAGATATAAACCGTATACTTTTTGCCGGGCGAAAGTTTTAACACATAATTCTGGTTCAACCCAAAACCTTCTGATACCAGGAACCCCGGGTTTACACGGTTAAAATAAATGATCGAATTTTTGGCTGCATCGCCGGTACTTTGAAAAGTTACACTTTTGCCGTCGCCGGTAACCATCACCTTTTTTAGTTCCGCACCGTTGGCCGAAACAATGGCTTTTTGATTTTTATCGATGCTCGCCGGCGAATTGCTTGCTGAGCAGGCCGTAAGCGCAAGCGTTAATAACAGGACAAGAATGCGCATGTCAGATCGGTTCACCCGGTACATTTTAAAGTTTTTTATTCTGGCGTAAACAAGCACTAATATACATATCTGCATTTTATTGCGCTGTAAATTATTTTACAAAGCCGGGGCGAACTATAGGTTGATTGAGGTGAGCATTTGATATAGCAAATGGGTGTTAGCTATATTCTTGCCGCCCAAATTTGTGTAAGTGTTCGATATCGTTATTCAACATCCTGATCACGTTTTTAAAACAAGTGATCTTAAAATCGGGGCAGCAGCATTCAATTTGAATCCGGTTATCAATAATGCTCAATAAAGGTGGTTGGTGATGGGCGGGACAAAGAGTGCGTTCAACTTCGTTAACAATGTGAGAGTCTAAATCCATGATCCGAGAAGTTGCCTTTTTGTACAACTATTCAGAATAGAAAAGGTTTTCATCTTTTGAATATATACTTGCTGATATCTTTGCTTTATTGAAATACAAATATTACATTGCGTCAAACCGACACATTAAAATTTCCTGGTAACCTATGAAAAAGCAAATCAAGCTCGCCTTTTGCGCCGTGCTGCTGGCCGCGCCGATATTTTTGTATTCATTTGTTGTAAAAACGGGGCGACTGGTGTCGCTATCGGTTGCACAAACTGATGCCGGTACGGTTTCGGGCGTAAAGAACAGCACGGGCGATATTACTGCTTTTAAGGGCATTCCATTTGCGGCTCCGCCTGTTGGCGACCTGCGCTGGAAGGCCCCCCAGCCGGCAAAACACTGGGCAGGTGTACGCAAATGCGATGCATTCGGGCCGAGCCCAATGCAGGCTAAACCTACGCCTTTCATGGTGTACACAGCTGAGTTTTTGATACCGGAAAAACCGATAAGCGAAGACTGCCTGTACCTTAACGTATGGACCGGGGCTAAAAGCAAAACGGAAAAACGCGCGGTGTTTGTTTACATTTATGGTGGCGGTTTTACCAGTGGCGGCAGCGCCTGCGATATCTATAATGGCGAGGCATTGGCAAAAAAGGGGGTTGTATTTGTGTCTGTCAATTACCGCGTTGGGGTGTTCGGGTTTTTCGTACACCCGGAGTTAACCAAAGAATCGCCGGAGAAAGCATCCGGCAATTATGGCTTGCTCGACCAGATCGCCGCGTTGAAATGGGTAAAAAAAAATATAGCAGCCTTTGGCGGCGATCCGGGTAATGTGACCATCTGCGGGCAGTCGGCCGGATCGATGAGCGTTAATGCGCTGGTAGCTTCGCCACAGGCAAAAGGCCTGTTCAAAAAAGCCATTGCCGAAAGCGGCTCGCTAACCATCAAAAACCCGGTATTACCCGCCACTACCTTACAGGTAGCGGAAGAACAGGGTGTAAAATCGGCCGAAAAAGCGGGGGCCAGGTCATTGGCCGATCTGCGTGCCATGCCTGCTGAGGACGTGATGAAAAAAGTGCAGGGGCGGTATTCGCCAATAGTGGATGGTTACGTGCTCCCGGAAAGCATACCCGATATATTTGCCGCTAATAAACAAAATCATGTGAGTTTGATAACAGGCTGGAACGCTGATGAATCGTTCATAGCCGGTTTTAAGAATAAGGAAGATTATAAAAAACAGGTGGAACAGCAGTACGGGGCGGACGCGGCGGAATTCCTGAAATATTTCCCGGCCGAAACGGACGAGCAGGCGGCACGCTCGCAGGTCGAGATCAGCCGTAACCAGATATTTGCCCTGTCGGGTTATAACTGGGCCAACATACAAAGCCAGTACTCCGATTCGCCGGTATATGTTTATAATTTCAACCGCAAGGTACCTGCCACGGCTGAGTATGTAAAATTCGGCGCATTTCACACAGCGGAGGTACCGTACATCATGAACGACCTGAAATTCCTGAAAAACCGCCCGTTGGAAAAAGCCGATTATGAACTGGCCGATATGATGTCTGATTATTGGGTAAACTTTATAAAAACCGGTAACCCGAATGGCAAAGGGCTGCCTCAATGGCCGAAGTACAATACAACCGCTTACCAGGTTATGGTGTTCGATGTGAATTCAAAAGCCGAACAGGTACCCGGTAAAGGCGGATTGGATTTTATGCTGGCCAAGGCCCAGAAATAGGTCAAGCGATTCGTTTTAAGTTCGCCGACAGGTGGTTTTGAAAGTTACAGCCACACGCCGCCATGTTCAATTCATAGCTTAAGGTAGAGTCGGTTATGGTAAAAACCCGTTGAGATCTCAGCGTTTGTTTCGTGTCGTTCTCGATGTGCAGACTCTCGAATATGAAGGTTCCGGGTTGATTTCGGACTAACTCATAGGTTTCCTGCCGGCCGCTAATTTGTGAACTGACCAGGAGAACCCGGCCTTCTTTTAGTACGATAAACCCGGTATCCCAAAACACAGTTTGGCCGTTTTTTTCGGTATCATTTTTATAAAACGTCTTCTGATCAAAATAGATGGCGTCTTTAAATTCATCCGGCCTAAAAACAAGCTTCTCAGCGTACTTTGTATTGTCGATGGTAGGATATTGCGCAAACCCTTCACCTTCCCATTTGCCTCTTAATAAATTCCGTAGGATTTGAAATTCTTCAGTCATCACTGGTTAATTGTTAAATGGAAAATCCAACGGCAAATAAACTATTTTTGCAACAATAACATATCACTGATTGCTGATGATCAAAAACCTTCGGATAGAAGATTTTATTGACCTTAATATACCCGTGGCCGATGTGCGCACACCGGCTGAATTTGCACAGGGGCATATACCCGGCGCTCACAACCTTCCCCTTTTTACCAACGAAGAGCGGGTACAGGTTGGCACTACCTATAAGCAACAGGGGCGGGAGGAGGCAATTTTGCTGGGTTTTGACCTGACGGGGGCTAAGTGGTCGGGGTTTATAAAGCAGGCGCTGGAAATAGCGCCCGAAAAAAAGATAGGCGTACATTGCTGGCGCGGCGGTATGCGGAGCGGCGCGATGGCCTGGGCGCTAAATTTATATGGTTTTGATGTTTATTTGCTCGAAGGCGGGTACAAAAAATACCGGCGCTGGGCGCTGGACAAGTTTGGCGAAAAATACGATCTCCTGATCTTAGGAGGTATGACAGGCTCGGGGAAAACCCATATCCTGCGGGAGCTAAAAAAAGCAGGCGAGCAGGTAATAGACCTGGAAGACCTGGCGCAGCACCAGGGCTCGTCCTATGGTACCATGAACAAATTGGTGCAACCGACGCAGGAACAGTTCGAAAATGAACTGGCGTGGCAGCTTAACGGCATTGATAAGACGAAGTCTGTATGGCTCGAAGATGAAAGCATCACGATAGGCAAAAGATTTATCCCCAACGGCCTGTGGCACCAGATGAGGGTAGCGCAAATGGTTGATATAAAAGTGCCCATGCAAAATCGTGTGGGGTTCCTGGTTGACGAATATGGCAGTCTGGACAAGGGCTTTTTAATAGAATGTACCCAGCGTATATGGAAACGCCTCGGGCCCGAACAAACCAAAAACGCCATACTGGCCATCAATGAAGGCCGCATGGCCGACTTTATAAAGATAGTTTTGGTTTATTATGATAAAACATATCGTGCAGGGCTCAATAAACGTGCAGGTGAAAGCATTTTCACCCTGGATTGCAAGGATAATGATGCCCGGCAGAATGCCCGTGATATCCTGGCCAACATCCATAAACTAAAGCCCCTCGCTCAGTAAAAGAAATCAAAATGATCGCTGAAGAAATAAAACTGACACAATATTCGCATGGCGCAGGCTGCGGCTGTAAGATAAGTCCGGCAGTGCTTGATAAAATGTTGCACAGTCCGGTTCAATATGCACCCGACGCCCGTTTACTGGTTGGCAACGATAAACGCGACGATGCTGCCGTGTACGACCTGGGCAATGGTACGGCCCTGATATCTACCACCGACTTTTTTATGCCGATAGTTGACGATGCGTTCGGCTTTGGCAGGGTTGCCGCGGCCAATGCCATAAGCGATGTTTACGCAATGGGTGGCAAGCCCGTGCTGGCTATCGCGATATTGGGCTGGCCGGTTGATAAACTGCCCCCCGAAACCGCGCAAAAGGTATTGGAGGGTGCACGCGCGGTGTGCGCCGAAGCAGGCATCGCATTGGCTGGCGGACATAGTATCGATTGCCCCGAACCTGTATTTGGATTAGCTGTAAATGGTATTGTCGATATAAAAAACCTGAAGCAGAATTCTACTGCAACAGCCGGTTGCAGCTTGTATCTTACCAAAGCGCTTGGCGTTGGTATACTAACCACCGCTCAAAAGAAAGGAATATTAAAGCCGGAACATGCTTCGGTAGCCTTTGAAAGTATGGTGCAATTGAATAAGATCGGTGAGAAAATAGGGCAGTTGGACTATGTAAAAGCTATGACCGATGTTACTGGTTTTGGATTGTTGGGACACCTTGCTGAAATGTGCGAAGGCAGTGGTTTGCAGGCTACGATCAATTTTGACAAAGTGCCGAAGATCGATGGTATTAGTGAATACCTGGAGCAGGGTAGCATTCCCGGCGGTACCAATCGTAACTGGGCAAGCTATGGAAATAAGATAGGCGAAATAACAGACAGGCAAAAGCACATACTTGCCGATCCCCAAACCAGCGGTGGGTTGCTGGTGGCCGTCGAACCAGGGCACGAAATCGAATTTGAAGCGTTGCTGCGCGAAAATAATATCCCTGAAAAAAATATAGCAAATTTTGGACGACTGGAGCTGCCCGGCGGTAAGGTTTTGATTAGTATTATCGGAACATAAAAAAACCGGCCGGGAGGAGATACGAAAAACAGGGAAACATATTTCCAACCCGGGCCGGTACGTATAAATGATCAGGCTGATGCAATCATTAATTGTGATTGCTGCCATCGTCATTACCGTGATTACTGTTGTCACGATCACGCTCGCCATGTAATTCTTAACCGTATTTTATATAATTACGCCCCGATAGTTTCTACAGTTGCCTCTACCTCCTGAGAATTATTTAGCCGTAATTTTTTGTAAAAAACGATTGCGGGGTGCTGTTTTCAACTTAACTTTGCCGCAGCCTATGGTTCAAAAAAATCTCACTTTTATTAAAATACTGCCCCTCGTTATCCTGCTGTCGGTACTTTCAAATAGCCAAAAGGTATTCGCGCAGCAAACCAAAAAAAAAGCTACGCATTCAAAGACTACTACTAAAAGAATCACTCGCAGGAAGACGGTTGCAAAAAAACCTTCGGCGCCGGTTTTCAGGTTTAGGACGGTGATCATAGATGCGGGGCATGGTGGCAAGGATCCGGGGGCACATGGCAGGTATTCGAAGGAAAAGAATGTAACCCTTGCCATAGCAAAGAAACTTCGCACAGCCATAACCGAACAGATACCTGCGCTTAACGTGGTGATGACGCGTACTACGGATAATTTTGTAGAACTACACCGCCGTGATGATATTGCCAGCGAAAACAAAGGCAACCTGTTCATCTCTATACACTGCAATTCAAACCCAGAAAAGGCAACTGCCGAAAATGGAGTGGTATTGCTGGTTTACGGGTATCACCGCAAAGGCGAGCAAATGGAGGCCATACGCGAGAATGCTTCGGTATTCCTGGAAAAGGATTACCAAAAGAAATACAAGGGTTACGGCCCGAACAGCGCTGTAAATGCTATCTTGTTAAGCGCCTACCAGCAAAAATTCCGCAAGCAATGCATCCGTTTTGCCGACCTGGTAAACCATGAATTTAAAAGCGTCGACGGTCGCCACAGTCATGGTGTAAAGGAGCAGGGAGTACTTGTACTGCAGCAAAGCGCTATGCCGGCTGTGCTTGTCGAGACAGGGTTTATCAATAACAGCAAGGACGAAGCTTATCTCAATTCATCAGAAGGGCAGGCAGAGATCGTTCAATCTATTATACGTGCGATCAAAAAATACAAGAAGGATATCGAACAGCAAAAAAACTGACGGTTAAAACACCACATTGCTTATTTCAGTATCTTTTATACTGAATGCGTCTTTCAATTGAGCGTTAACCCCTGCCAGGGCCTTAACGTTGCCGGTGCGGGTATAAGCAGCTTTTAACCCCGTTAGCGACCACCCATTTTTCGGGTTGATCACAAGGTCGTGTTTAAGAACGGCTGTTGCCTCTTCATACTTTCCCGCTTTGACCAATACATTCGCTAAATATTGGCGGGCTGGTATGGCCCAGTCGCGCGGCTCGTCGTAAATGATATGATCTTCCGCCTTTACGGCCTGTTGCAGGTAATTGATAGCCAAGCCATATTGTTTCTGTTCTTCTGCGATAACGCCTTCAAGTATAAGTTTGGCGACAGTTGCAGGCTCCCTGAACGGGCTGAAATTGTCCAAAGCGCTATCCAGCACTTTATCCTGTATTTGTTTTTCCAAAAGTCGCAGCTCTTGTTGCGCCGATGCAACATCGCCTTTGCGGCTGTAAGCGATCCCTTTGGCAAAATGCTGTAAAACACCGCAGTAAGTTAGACTGTCGGCTACTTGCGACTTTAGGATATTATCCCACTTTCCGAAACGAAGATTTGTCAGGATGGGTTGCATATAGAGGTATTGAATATAATTGCCATCGGCACTTTTTAAAGCCAGGTAGTCAGACGGTATTGCATTTTGCAACTCAATAGCACCGGATATAGCCTTTTTATAATTACCGGCCATCTGGGCGCAATTAATGCCCATGTGCATATTATGAAGCGCGTACAGGGGCGCATTGTTTTGTACTGCCGCATACTGCTTAAGGTAATTATCATACCCCGCCACGGCACGGTCGTTGTTCTTTATGCCTTGCTTATAATAACCTGTTCGTATGTAGATATGCGATGGCATGTGTGTAACGTGTGATACACCTGGCATAAGTGTATCAAGCATATGCGCACTTTTAAGTGCCAGTTGAGGCGTTGCCGATGCTTCCATGGTATGGATATAGTAGTGATTGGCGCCAGGGTTTTTGGGTGAAAGGGCAATGGCATGTTCAAGAAGCGTCCGTATCTTTGGCGTCCATGGTTTTGGCGTAAAGTCGTGTGCGTAAAGGTCCCAGGGATGCAGCAGCAGCAAGGCATCTGCATACAAGGTTATTACATCGGCATTGGTGTTATGTTTTTCGTAAACTGCCTGCATGGCATCGGCGTATTTTTTTCTCAAGTCTATCACTGCAATTGTGGTATCCGAGCTGTAACGCTGTTGTATAGCGTTGATAAGGTCTTTTTCAACGGCAGTACAATTTGTTGAAAGCTCTTTGCTTTTTATAGCGGCTTCCAAAGCGTCCGACGGCGGCCGGTAGCCGTTGGGATAGTTAATGGTTGGCCCTTCTGCTAACGCTTTTCCGTACCAGGCCATAGCGCAGTTGGGGTCGAGGTGCGTGGCCTTGGTAAATGATGCAATGGCCTCAATAGAGTGAAACCCATAATACATGTTGATGCCCTGGTTAAAGTAAAACTGGGCGCTGTCGCTGGCGTTGGATATTTTCCATTTATAGTTTCCCCACCCTGTTAATGCCGGAATGTCCGAAGCACTATCGATAAGCGGGACGCAGAGGGCGGCCTTAACGGTGTACGCCTTAAAATAGGTTTGCGAAGAAATAGTTTCTTGTTTCTCCAGATGGTAACCCGAAGGCTGTGCCGAAAAGAGCAATAAGGCCAATAAAATCAAAGGTAAAATAGTGCTGCGTAATTTCATGTGATCTTGACTGCTTAGCTGTCAGCAATTTACCGAATTTCTCCAATGCTTAAGAAAACATTATCACAAAAATGTTATTGCAATGTTTCCAGCGAAAAAAGTAATTTTATATCAAATCCTTCACTATGAATATACATCATCCATTTTCCCGCCGCGATTTCCTCCGTGTAAGCTCATTAGGCGTTGGCGCACTTGCATTGAGTGATACTTTAATGTCCTTTGCCCCGAAAGATGGCAAGAAACTGGGCATCGCCCTGGTTGGTTTGGGTTATTACAGTTACGGACAACTTGGTCCGGCGTTGCTTCATACCAAAAATTGTTACCTGTCGGGTATTGTTACGGGCCATCCGGCTAAAGCCGAGGCCTGGAAAAAGCAATACAACATCCCTGATAAGAACATTTACAACTACGAAACTTTTGATAATATTAAGGACAACCCCGATATCGATATCATTTATGTTGTGCTGCCGGTATCGATGCACAAGGAATATACTATACGTGCCGCACAGGCGGGCAAACACGTGATCTGCGAGAAGCCAATGGCGCTTAATGCGAAAGAATGTGAAGAGATGATAGCGGCCTGCAAAAAGGCGAATCGTTTATTATCTATCGGGTACCGGCTGCATTTCGAGCCGCACAATATGGAGATC
Source organism: Mucilaginibacter ginsenosidivorans (assembly GCF_007971025.1). NCBI lineage: Bacteria > Pseudomonadati > Bacteroidota > Sphingobacteriia > Sphingobacteriales > Sphingobacteriaceae > Mucilaginibacter > Mucilaginibacter ginsenosidivorans. The sequence goes on from NZ_CP042436.1 coordinate 2,802,515, forward strand.
ATGCGGCTGGGGCAAAAACAAATTTATGGCAAGGTGACTGCAATAGATACGGGTAACGGCTTTGTATATGGTGGCACCGACAACAGCGCCTGGCGTTTAAAAAAAGCTATGGCCGGCGGCGGCGGACTTATGGATATGGGCATCTATTCCATACAGGGATCTCGGTACACGCTTGGGCAGGAGCCCGTGGCGGTAAAAGCGCGGCAAGAGAAAACGCGACCCGAATTTTTTAATGAAGTAGATGAAACTGTTTATTGGGAGCTGGAGTTCCCCGGCGGCTTTGTTGCCACTGGCAAATCAAGTTATAATCATAACTGGGGCTATTTGCACGTCGAGGCGGAAAAAGGTAAGTTCGGTTTAGAGCCAGCTTACGGCTATGGCAGCGTGGAAGGCTATACACCCGCCGGGCCCATGCATATTCCGCAGGTAATACACCAGGCTATGCAAATGGACGACTTTGCAGAATGCGTGCGTCAAAATAAGCAATCGCGCGTTCCGGGTGAAGAAGGGCTGAAGGACATGAAGGTGGTTGACGCTATTTACCGCAGCCTTGATTCGGGAAAAAAAGAAAAAATCGTGTAAATGAATTAATAACCTGATCAGTCAGGCAGTTGCGTTAAAAACTTTCCCGTAATATCCTGCTATCAGGCTGGCCTGGTCCAAACGGTTTATCACTTTGCGGCAATTTATAGCATCTGTAATCGTATCATTAAAATACTTTGACAAGCCAACCCCGGTAAATATCCCGCCCTTCATGCCGATAACAGCTATTTCGGCTGCTGTGGGAATTTGCAACGCCAGGTCTGGGTTATGAACCAGGTCGATATGTAAAAGATTGGCAAAGGTTTGATAATTGTCTTTCCAGGTTAATTGCACTATGCCGCGCCCGTAATACGTTTGCCCGGTAATGGGGTCGGGATTGTTGTATCTTCTCCCTTCCCGCGAACCCAGGGATTCGGGTATGGGTTTCAATCCACATTCGTGTATACCAGTCGCAATAATATAGGCAATTTGCCGGTGGTCAGTCACGTTATGATTTTCGCACGATTGAAGAATGGCGTTTACAGTATCAACTTGTGGCTGGCTCAACGGACCTAAAATAGAACGGATAGCATCAAATAATTGTGGGGTGCTTTGCATAAGTTTTTAAGGTTATATATAAATTTCGTAAAAAAATGTTATAATGATTCAGATCATGTTGTTTTTTATAAAGGTTGCTTACATTTGAGTTGTGAAGATCACAGCGTCCATATTGATCATGTATTTCGGTTTGCTCATGGGGCAGCCGTTTGCCCATATGGGGGTGAAGGCAGCGAATAAACCTGCCAATTGCCGCTCAGATGAAATGTGCTGTAAGGAAAAGGCGAAGCACGAGGACGAAGCGCCGGGAAAAGATCATAGCGGCGGGAGTTGCAACCGCGATTTCTGCAATCCTTTTGTCCCCTGCGGGACGTCGATGCCTGCAACTAAACCGGTGCATAGTTTTAAAGCGGTGATACGCGAACTAACTAATAATTTGACTCCAGCAACCAACGACGATATTGTTTCGAACTATTTACCTGATTGCTGGCGACCGCCTGAGCTATTATCCTGAACAATCGACTTCACTCTGAAACGATAAGGATAATTTATTAAACATTTAAATTCATTAAAATGAAAAAAATAAGCTTAGGCGTAGTGGCCATGTTATTGGCCGGCGCAACCGTATTTGCAAATGGTCCAGTTGTTAAACCTGATACCAAAGTGGTAAAAAAGGAGTGCACGGGGCAATGTGCTAAAAATATTAAAACCGGCACCTGCAAGGATAAAGCAACCTGTTCTGACATGAATAGTTGTAAAGGCAGGTGTAATTAATACTTGCCCTTAACGACAAAGGCCCCGGTGACGGGGCCTTTTATTTTGGGGGTACACTTTATTTGCTTGCTTTAAGCGTTTCTTTAACCACGCCGCAGGTCGGCATCTCTTTACCTAAATATGGGTTTCTAATGGTGGCGGTCTCGTTTAGCCATGTCTTTTTTGCCATTGGGCAATATTGCTCGTAAAGCGCCATTTCATTACCCTTAAGCGCTTTTAACACGGTAAACATATTAGCCGACAGGCTGCCAAAATGTTCGCGCTGGTGCTTGATATCGGTACTTTCGCCGATATGCTGCCCGTCGAAACGGAGCTTCTCGGCATATTTTTGCCACACCGATTTTTGTTTGGCGTCCATTTGACCTGCGTTTATATTTTTAATGTCTTCGGTGAATTTCTTAGCGGCGTCATTCGCCGCTTTGCTATTGTCGGTTGCGAGTGCGTTTTTGATGTCCAGGTAGCTTTTTACAGCGGCATTGATAGATGAATTTAGATCAGCTGCTTTTACCTGTACATGCGTTACCGCGACAAGTAATAAAAGAACTGCGAGGAATTTTGTGGCTTTCATATTATTAACTTTTTGATCAAATTATTAATTAACTGCGACGGATAATTTTCGGCTCAAATGTTGGCGAAAGTATAATGGATGTATTGGTTTCGCCTACCAGTTGTAACTGGCCGATAATAGCCTCGAGCCGTTTCGTCGTCGGCGTGGCTACTTTCATAATAACACAATTATAACCGGTAATATTATAACATTCAATTATTTCTGGTATTTCGCTTATCCTTTTGGCCGCCGCCGCGTGCGTCATATTGGCTTTTAAAGTAATGATAGCGTTAACGGTTAGCCCAACCTTATCATGATCGATCATGGCCCGGTAGCCGGTGATGATACCCTCATCTTCCATGCGTTTAATGCGTTCGGCAACAGCCGGCGCGCTTAAACCAACCCGCCGGCCTATCTCGGTCACCGGTAAGCGCGCGTCTAACTGCAGCTCTTCCAGTATGTGAGCGCTCAGATCGTCCAAAGGTTTGTAATTCAAATTTTTATTCATAAAAAACCTTAAAAAGTAAAGTTAACCCTGCCAAAATACTTTATATCGAAAGTGTTGTTTGCTGGTTGTAGCATAGCTTTGATTTAAACTAAAAAACAAATGAAGAAAATACTTACCGCAATCGCTTTGCTTGGTTTTTCGATAATTGGCCGGGCGCAAAATAGTAAAAATTTGGTACCGCAAATATTTGAGCCGGGAGTTATCAGCAAAGGTGATTATGAGTCCCACGGAACATTTACCCCAAGTGGAGACACCTTGTATTTTATCAAGTGCACTTATGATCTCAAAATATCGGCCATATGCGTTTCCTACAAACGTAAAGGTAAATGGACGGACCCTGAGGTAGCATCTTTTTCGGGTAAATATATGGACGCCGACCCCTTTGTGGCGAAGGATGGCCAGGCATTGTATTTTATGTCGAACCGGCCGCTAAAGGATGGCGACCCCGTAAAAGATGATACCGACATCTGGAAAGTGATGATGACTAAAGACGGTTGGGGCGTGCCGATCAGGCTCGATGTGCCGGTTAATAGTGAAAAGGACGAATACTACCCCACACTGGCCGACAATGGCAATATTTATTTCGGATCGACCAGGGATGGCGGTAAAGGCGGCAGCGATATCTGGTGCTGCAAATACCAGGATGGCAAATATCAGCCCGCCGAAAACCTTGGTGATGCCATCAATACGCCCTACCACGATTATGAGGCCTTTATAGCGCCGGATGAGTCTTATCTCATCTACAATTCGAGCCGGCCAAATGGCTTAAAGAATCTCGATTTTTATATCAGTTACAAGCAAAATGGCGTTTGGACAAAGGCAAAAAAATTACCGGAGCCTATCAGTTCAAACTCCATAGACTGGTCGCCAAAAGTAACACGCGATGGCAAATGGTTTTACTTTGGCAGCACCCGCAGCACGGATCCGGTGACCCCAAAGAAAGCGGATAATATGGAACAATTGAACCGAAAACTGCAAAGTGCCAATAACGGGCTGTCGGATATTTATATTGCTGACTTTGAAGCGATAAAACAAGCGCTGAAATAACCAACGAATCTGCTATTTTTGCGGCCATGCAAACAGAAGCCGCTTTACTGAAAAATAAATTCGACAGCATTATTTTTGACCTCGATGGTACCCTTTGGGACTCGACCGGCAACGTTGCCCTGGCCTGGGAAAAAGCGAGGCTGCAGGTAGGATATGAAGAGGTGGACAGTATTACCCGCGAACGGGTACGCTCGATAACAGGAATGGCTTACGATGTGATATTCGAGGTGCTGCTGCCTGATATGGATATTGAACGGCGGAACTATTTTAAATCGGTATGTGCACAAAGTGAAATAGATACGTTGGAAGAGATTGGCGGCGACCTGTATCCCGGGCTCGAAGAAACTATCAAATATCTTGCCGACAGGTATAAGTTGTACATTGTAAGCAATTGCCAAAGCGGCTACATCGAAACCTTTTTGAGTCATTGCCCTGTGTCCGGTCATTTTTTGGCCCATCAATGCTACGGCACTAAAGGGCAGCCCAAAGCCGAGAACATTAAGGACATAGTAAACGATCATGGCCTGCAGGCGCCAGTTTATATTGGCGATACAAACGGTGACCGCGATTCGGCCGCTAAAGCCGGAGTGCCTTTCATCTTTGCTTCGTATGGGTTTGGCAAGGTAGCAGAGGGAATGGTGGCTACAATAGATACGTTTGGGGACTTGAAAGAGCTACTGTAACAGCTATCGTTTTTCCGAAATCACCGGGCATTGCCTGATATAAAGGCCCTTTTCCAAAACATCGAGCATGAATTTTGCGGTGTTAAGCCTGCTGATGGTTAGCGATGGTTTGGGCGAATTATTTAGCGAGACTTTTATTTCCCGTTCTTTCATCGAATCGGTAAGACCGGCGGGACGTACAGCGGTCCATTCAGCGTCCGAATTTTTTAATAACTCTTCCTGCCGCTCGTGTTCGTAATAAGCGTAATGAATGTTGCTGTTGTTAACCAGCCACCTGAACCAAAACGGTATATCTTTCCATGTTTCGCCTACGCCCCAGGCACTTGTCATAATAATGCGCTTAACTTTTTGTTCGGCAGATGCTTCAAGGATATTTTTCATGGATACCGACAGAAAATCCTCGCTGGTGCGTAATGCGGCCCACGGAAAATCCGACATTCTTGAAATATTCAGCGTACTAATGATAGCGTCGCAGCCCTTCATGGCTGCGGAAAGGGTATATTTATTCAGTGGTGTTCCCTCGTGTACATCAAGCAGCCTGGGGGCATGCTTCAATCGATATTCATGGCTCACCACTACACTAACGCTATGTCCCCGCTTCAGTGCCTCGTCTATCACCAGTCTGCCTGTCCGGCCCGTACCGCCTAATACGAGGATTTGCATCGGTTAATATATCAGGCGTGTACTAAAACTTTATGGTCCTTGTCAAAATTCTCCATCATCAGCACAGCGGCGCCTATCAGTTCGGCGTCAAACCCCAGGTCTGATATCAGCAACTCAGTGCTTTCAGCAAGCCTTGGAATACAATATTTATGAAGCGACTGTTGAATTGGCGCCATCAGTATCTTACCGGCACGTGCGCCCCGGCCGCTTAGTACGATGGTTTTGGGGTTCATGATGTGAATGAGGATGGCTAATGCCTTGCCGATCTTATAACCCGCGTCAGTAAGCAGTTCGATAGCAAACTGATCGCCATTGGCGGCGGCTTCCATAATGGCATCGCCTAAAGCTTTGGTCGGCGAGGTATCCGCATTTTTTAAACTGGTCACCCTGCCGCTGCGGATACCTTCTATCGCTTTTTCAGAAACTACAAGCATCGATGCTGCCGATTCAAGGCAGCCCCGTTTACCGCAGGCACATAAGGTATCATCATCCGACAGCGGGATATGGCTCAGTTCACCGGCAAGCCCATTATGGCCCCGGTAAATTTCACCCTTAACGATCATCCCCAACCCGATGCCCCAGCCCAGGTTGATCACCATTACATCTTTTTGTGATTTAGCTATTCCGAATTTCTGTTCTGCCAGAGCTATAAGGCTGGAGTCGTTATCAATATGCGTAGGCAGGCCGGTTTCTTCCGTCAGGTACTGCGACAAGCTTTTGCCACCATTGTCCAAATAAGTGTAATTTATCCCCTCAAGCACATTGACGAACCCCGGCATCCCTATCCCGATACCGGCTATCTTATTTTTAGAAGCCGGCGCTTTGCTTATGTATTGATTGATGTTTCTTACCAGTATGCCAAGCGCCTCAGGGTTGTTAGGCAGTTTTAAGTCTATTGATAATGCTTCAGCCACCGGATGATTAAACAGGTCGAGCAGTTGGATACGGGTCGAAAGCTGGTCCATAGCGATAGCCAGTATATACATGGCATCGGGTTTAATGGAGTACAACAGCGGGCGCCTGCCACCACTCGAGGGGGCGTAGCCTTGTTCAACCACAAAACCTTCGTCTATCAGCTCGTTAATAGCCTTGGCTATAGAAGGGATACTTTTATCAAAAAGGTCGCTTAGTTCGGCGCATGACATGGCTTTGTCGAAATAAAGCCGCTTGATTATCATGTTCTTTAATTGAGAACCTTTTATTACACTTTTAGGTTTAATTTCCATTCAAACAATTCAGGTTTGGCCGCAATCGGGGTTTACGGCAAGCACTTTTTAAATTATTTATAAAAGTAATAATTATGACATAAAGTACAAGGACAACAATAAAGTTTCCGAAAGTATTTACATTTATGTAAAAACCGCTAAACCACAATAAATGAGAGCATGTAATTACAGCGTGGCATTGTTTTTTGCTGCCTTTATCTCCGTTAACTGCTATGCGCAAAAACCTTTAAAGTTCTTAAAGATACCCTACCCGCTTACCTGGGAAAATAAACCTTTGAGCTATTCGATGAATGCCAGCTCGATCACCATTGAGGCTGGCGAAAAGACGGATATGTTTCGCGACCCGAATGTAACCTATAATACCGATAACGCGCCGAAGCTGGTTTTTAAGCCGGATGACAATTTTGTGCTGACTACCTGCATCGAACATCACTTTGTATACAAATGGGATGGCGGCGCCATCGTGTTAAAGGCTGACAACCTCAACTGGATAAAATTCTGTTTTGAAAAGGACTATACCGGGCGACACCGTGTAGTAAGCGTGGTTACCAATAACATTTCGGACGATTGCAATTCGGTGGCCATTGCCGGCGATAAGGTCTATTATAAAATTGCCAAGGCTGATAATGTGATCACCCTGTATTATTCAACCGATAGCAAAAAATGGTTCCTTGTAAGGCATTTGCAGTTCAATGCCAAAGGGCCGCTTCACCTCGGTTTTATGGCGCAATCGCCAACGGGTGAGAAGAATAAAGTGACTTTCTCAGAGATCACTTATTCAAACAGGAAGATAAAAGATCCTTATGCTGGGGAGTAAAGGTTATTTAAGACTTACCAAGTTTTCAAAACTTCGTAAATTTGCATCGGGGACTATTTCTCCACCTCAAACTCTTTCTTCAATTTAATATCTTCCGACGAAGCGCCTATCATCACCTGGAACTTGCCCGGTTCAACCGTCCAGTTCATGTTTTTGTCGAGTATAGTCAGGTCGTTTGGATGCAGCGTGAATTCGACCGTTTTCTTTTCGCCGGGCTCAAGGCTGATGCGTTCAAAGCCGCGGAGATCGTAATCATAAATTGTCACGTCGCTTAGTTCCTGTTTCAGGTATAGCTCCACCACATCGTCGCCTTTTCGCCGCCCCGTGTTGGTTACATCCACCGTCACTTTAATATCGCCCTGCTGGTGCTCCTTTTCAGGCGACACCTGCAGGTTGCTGTAGTCGAACGTGGTATAACTCAATCCATAACCAAAAGGATACAAAGCGCCATTCACGCTGGTATGCCCCCAGCTATTTGGTCCGCCCTGTCCGGCTTGCGAGGAAGGTTTGAAAGGAAAGTTGAACTCGATCTGCCCAACCGTTTTAGGGAAGGTGATGGATAATTTGCCCCCGGGGTTGTTATCGCCAAACAAGGTTTCAGCTATAACGCGACCGCTTTCGGGGCCGGGGAACCAGGCTTCCAGTATCGCAGGTACATATTTGTTTTCCCAATTAACGGTAAGCGGCTGCCCGTTTATCATCACCATCACTACCGGTTTGCCGGTTGCCTGTAATGCCTGTATTAGTTTCAGCTGCCTGCCGGGAAGGTTTAAACCGGTGCGCGAAAGGCTTTCACCAACACGGTTCTCATCTTCGCCCACAACAGCGATTATTACATCGGATTGTTTGGCAAGATTGACTGCCGAGTCGATACTTGCCTGTTCCTGTGTGGTTAACGGTGTTTCGATGATCTCACTTTCGGGCCAGGTTGCGTCGACAATATCGCAGCCTTTGGTGTAACTCACCTTTGTGCCGCTGCCGACATATTTTGTGATACCATCCAGAACGCTGGCAGTGGGGTTGTGCGACGGGCCGTAACGGCTGGTTGCGTAACTTGTGGCCGCAGCAAGCGGACCGGTAACCAATATATTTTTAATGGCCGATTTGTTCAGCGGCAGGGTGCTATTCTCGTTTTTGAGCAATACCATACTTTCACGGTTCATGCGTAATCCCATTGCTTTCGCCTCTTCATTATGTACTATTTTATCGGCCGCTTTGGTGTCCTGCACGTAAGGATGATCAAAAAGCCCCAATTCAAATTTTACCCTTAATACATCTGCTACACGGCTGTCGAGGGTTTTCATCGATACTTTGCCCTCTTTAACCAATTCGCGCAGCGGCATAATGTAAGTTTGCGGCATGGTAAAGTTGGTACGTACATTCAACCCGGCCTCAATGGCCTGCCGTACGGCTTCCTTGATATCCCCTGCGACATGGTGTTTGGAGTAAAGAAACTCCACGGCCTCGCTGTCGGACACTACATATCCCTTGAAACCGAATTTTTGGCGCAGCAGTTCGGTCAAAAAGTAATAACTACCCGTAATGGGTTCGCCATTCCAGTCGTTATAGCTGCTCATTACGCCCATCGCATGCGCCTCCTGTATTACCCGGCGGAAGGGGTAAAGATATAGTTGGTACATCTCCCGTGGCGCCACATGCGGATCTGTACGGGCGGCTCCATCGCGGCCGCCCTTAGGCACGCTGTATACCGCAAAATGTTTGAGTGTAGATGCTACCCCCTGCTCCTGTATCCCCAACGTCATTTGTTTACCCAGTTCGGCTATCAGGAACGGATCTTCGCCATAACATTCCACCACACGGCCCCATCGCTGGTCGCGGGCGGGGTCGAGTATTGGTGCATACACGTTGGTATAGCCCAAAGCCTTCGCTTCGCGGCCAACAACATCGCCGGCAAGGCGAACCAATGGCTTATCCCAGGTGCTGCCGATACCGATAGGGGCGGGCAGCGAGGTGGCACGGTCGTGGTTCAATCCGTGTATACCTTCATTCGTAAAATCAACGGGGACGCCTATGCGCGTTTCTTCTACAAACCATTTTTGAATAGTATTAATAGCGGCGGCGTGTTTACTGTAAGGGTAGGAGTATTGTGTGGGTGCGGCATCGGTATGCGATGTCAGGTTGTTCAGCTCCTCGTCTATATTGGCTACGCCGTCTTTCCACACCTCGTTCTTCCACGATTCAGCAGGCATTTCCTCTTTCAAAACCCTTTTATAACCGTATAGGGTTGCCAGCTGGCAGGTTTTTTCCTCAACGGTCATCTGGCTCAGGAGGTCGGCAACACGTTTATCAATGGACTGTGATTGGTCCTCGAACACGTCCATTTTGCCATTTTTATTAAAGTCTATCCAGCCCTTATGGTAAATGCTTTTTTGCTGGGCCAATGACAATAGGGGCAACAGTAACAGCGGTAGCAGTAGCTTTTTCATGGAGGAAGAAATATAGGTTTGTTTCAAATATAGAAGTGATTTCGGAAATCGGAGGTTCATCCTTCAACTTTTATGGTAAATGTATGTAACAAACCTGTTCCCCGCTATCGGTCGAAAATCTGGAAAATGTTGTAAACGAGTAAAGTAGCTGACAAAGCGGGACAGCAGGCATGGTTTACTTTGTACCGTTGACAGCTATTATTTGCCATGATGTTAAAAAGCCTTGTATTTGTATTTTTTATTTTGGGTGGATTGCGATCATCAGCAAGTATGGTACCCGAAAGCGACCGGATATGCGGCAAATGGCTAGCCGCTGAGAAAAACCTTATCGTACAGGTTTATAAAGAGGGAGGCCAGTACCGGGCGAAGATCATTTGGTTCAGCGATGATCCTTCCTATCCTATGAATGAATGGCGCGACTCGTGCAATCCCGATCCCGCGTTGCGAACACGGAAAGTTTTAGGGATGGATGTGCTTCGCGATCTGAAATATGATGAAAGCAGCAATACCTGGGAGGAAGGAATGATCTACGACGCCAAACACGGCAGAGAATGGAACGCTTCTGTTTATATCGACCGCAACGGGTTACTTAAGGTTAAAGGCTACTGGCACTTTAAATTTATAGGGCGAACGCTGGTATTTAAACGGGTGCCGTAATCCAGGCGTTTCGTTCAACAATTAGTCTTCGGGCAAAGTAAAATAAAAAGTGGCGCCTTCATCCACTTTATCTTCTTTCTTTGATCTAAGAATTTAGCTATATTCATATCAAGTAAACCGAATTACTATGCAATCTCCGGCCAAAACACCCGAAGAATATATCGCCTCGCTTCCGCCCGAACGGAAAGAAGCGGTTAGCAGAATTCGCGAAGCAATATTGAAAAATCTTCCCGCGGGTTTTGAGGAAACCATGGGATACGGCATGCTGGGCTATGTGGTACCACATTCCATATATGCCAAAGGTTATCACTGCGATCCGAAAGTGCCGCTGCCTTATATGAACCTGGGGTCGCAAAAGAATTTTATTGCTTTGCACGCCATGTGCGTTTACGGCAATAGCAAATTGCACGAATGGTTTGCACAGGAATATCCCAAACACTGTAAAACAAAACTGGATATGGGCAAAGCCTGTATCCGCTTCAAAAAAATGGACGACATACCTTATGCCCTTATTGGCGAACTGGCCTCCAAACTTACTGTAAAGCAGTGGATAGATATTTGCGAACAGGCAGTAAAAAGGTAATTTAAACATTTTATTTCCGTGCTGTTAACATTAAGCTATTTTCGCTTGTTGTCACACTACCATGTTCAAAAACATCTTCATAACACTTCTTATCTTTTTCAGCCCGCCATCCACCGGAACAACGCCTCCAAATGGCGACCGTATATTGGGTAAATGGATTTCGTCGGAAAAAAACCTGGTGGTACAGGTATATAAAAGCGGGGACAGGTTTAGGGGGAAGATCATCTGGTATAAGGACGACCCGGCAAAGGCCATGGACGAATGGACCGACAAACATAACCCTAATCCGGCATTACGCAGCCGTAAAATATTGGGTATGGATGTATTGCGCGATCTTAAATATGATGCCGGCGACGATACCTGGGAGGACGGTATGATATACGACGCCCAGCACGGCAGGGAATATAATGCCTCGGCTTATATCGATAAACAGGGGGTATTAAAAGTGAAGGGTTACTGGCACCTAAAGATTTTTGGGAAAACCATGACCTTCAAACGGATTTAGCAAAAAAAAACGCCCGGTTGTACCGGGCGTTTTGATCAATGTGTGCGTTATATCGGGATATTAATTTGCTTTGGCAAATTCTCCCGAAGCCTTGAATGTAACTTCGTCACTCAGCATAGGGGAGCCAAATTTGCTGCCGAAATTGAAATCAGAGCGTTTCAGGGTGCCTGTAACCGAAAAACCTGCATCAGGCGCTTTGCTCATCGGGTTGGTAATTGTACCGCGGTACCATAGGTCGACAGTAACAGGTTTCGTAACCGCACCTAAAGTCAGGTTGCCGGTAACTGTGTAATGATTAGCAGCCGCAGGTTTGATGGACGTGCTTGTAAATGTCAGTGTAGGGTATTTTGCCACATCAAAAAAGTCAGGGCTTTTCAGGTGACCGTCGCGCTGGTCAACCCCGGTATTTACCGACGCAGTATTGGCAGTGAAGGATACTTTAGCATCGCTGAAATCAGGCTTTGATGCAGTGATGGTAGCGTCAAAATCTTTGAATGTACCGTCAACATCAGACACGGCAAGGTGAGTAATAGTGAAAGTTAAATGCGAATGCGCTTTATCAACCTTCCAAGTGCTTTGTGCAAAAGTTGCCGTGCTTAATAAGGCTGCGGCAATTAATAAAAATGTCTTTTTCATTTTGATTGAATTCGAGTTTTTTAATTTTTTATGCCGCAAATATAAATGTAATTTTTCTATTACATGTTTAAACATCTATTAAATTGGTCTGCAAAGTGTAATTTTTTATTTAGGAAATGATCATTTGTCGTTGTTCACCTCAATCCAGTAACCATCCGGGTCCTGGAAATAGATCTGCAACACGCCATCGGCCCGCAATAGGGTCTTTTTGTAATTGCCCTGCCAGTCGCCGTATTTTATATTATATTCATCAAGGCGCTTCATAAAGTCGGGCAGCGATGCCACTTTGAAACATAGATGGTTATTAATGTTGTGCTCTTCGGTGGGGCAGTTTCCTGCTATAACATGCAGCGCAGCGCCGCCACCAATGCTGAACCACTGGTGTACCGTATCTTTAAAGGGATTGGGTATTTTTTTTAGTTGCATTACATCGCTGTAAAAAGCAACACTTTTCTTCAGGTCGTGTGTGCAAATGGCAACATGGTTAACGCTCGGAGCGTTGGATTGGGCCATGCAAAAAGATGGCAGGCCCAACACGAACAAAAGCGCCTGCAGGCGGAAAGTTTTAATGATCTTCATAGCGTAATGACTAAATACGGTGGTTTATTTTTGTACCGGCAAAATACAAAAAAATGGCTTAGTCGGCATTGGCCAGCGAAATTATGGCGCCGTTGAGATGGAAAAAATGATCAAGAGCAGCTTTGTTGGGCGCTACATCTACCTGGTCGTTCGCTGAAGGGATATTGTGCAGGTTCCAGTCTTCAATATCGATCAAACCTGGTTCGGTGTGATAATGCGAGTCGCTATTCGGGCATTTTACTACGTATTCCGCAACGTCTGCCATGGCGATAATAGGGCGGGCGCCGCAATATTTGCACACATTGCACGAAACGGATTCAGGAACAAGAATATAACCACGCATAATAATATTATTTAATACGGAAAATTCGGGAGGGAGGTTGCTGTAAGCGCTGTATGCCTTAAATGTTACCTCAAAACGGCCACATAGCCGGCTAATTCTTGCGCGCCGGGCTGCGTGTCGATAACGTAATAATAAGTCCCTACCGGTACAAGCGAGCCTTTATAGGTGCCATCCCATGCTATCGCATACCCCCTCGACTGGAAGACCAGGCTGCCATTGCGCGAGTACACGGACACCAGGCATTGCGGGTAGGCAGACAAACTTTCGATGTTCCACACATCGTTAACACCATCACCGTTCGGGGTGAACACGTTTGGTATCTGGACAGAAAGAGGAGATAGTTTAACCGTTAATGTACCCGGCAAAAAGGTGACGGTGTAATTAGCCGCTTCGGCGCCGCCCACAACAATGGGGTATAGCCCAACTGCCGAATTTGCTGTTGCCGTAGTACTTATTGTTAACGGTTTGGTGAAAACAGCCGGTCCCTCGTTATTTACAAAACCGTAGTAAGTAACCGTTAACACCGGGTTTGGCTGCCCCTGGTATTTTTCCTGGTCGTTAGCAGCTATCACAAGCGATGCGGGGTTAACCGTACTATTGGGTATAGCAATGTTAGCGTCAGGCACGCCGGCACTGGTCATCAAGAAATTCCCCGAATAATCGCCCACGGGGGTGGTCGCGGCCAGGCGGACGTAGATGACGGTATTTGATACATTCCCCGAACCTCCGATGGTAATGGTACTGCTGAAATTGATATCATTGACGCTTACCTCGAATCCTGCCGGGGGGTGATGGTGATAGGCGAGCTAAGATTAGTGCCCGATACAGAGAAATTGCCCGGTGAAGAAGGTGTGCCATAGGTAGTGACCAGTCCATCCAGGGTACCGGTAGCTGTAATGGCCGATGGCACAATAACGGTAACACCGCCACGTACATAGGAAATGATGTAATTGGCGGGGTTAAAGGTACCTCCGGCGGCGTTGCTGGCCGTCACTGCACCCGGGTAAAAGTTAGGCGGGTCTGTTGCTGCTGCGCCGGCGGTGTAAGTTATGGTCACACTACCGATGGTCTCATTATTTTGCAGACCGAAAGGGGAAAATGCCGTCGAGCCCGGTCCACCGGTGAGCACTGTACCAAAAGGCTTATCAACATTGTTGGCTGTAATGGTCAGTGCCGCAGGATTAACCGTACTATTCCCTGTAGCCACATTGACGCTTGCCGCGCCGTTACCGGTTAGAACTATATTCCCCGAATAATTCCCTGCATTGGTTGTTTGGGCTAACCTTATATAAACCGTTGTTGGCGCAATAGTGCCCGCAGCCCCGACGGTAACCGTCGCGCTAAAATTTATGTTGTCCGTACTGACTTCGAATCCGGGTGGCGGAGTAACCAGGATTCCCGCCGTCATACCAACCCCCGATACATTGAAATTTGCGGAGGCTGATGGTGTACCGTAGGTTGTGGTTAGTGCATTTATAGAGCCTGTAGCTGTGATGACCGGGATAGCCGCCGGGGCAACGGTAATAGTAAAAGTAACGGGCACTCCCGGGCAAACTGTGCCCGTGGCAAGAAAGTTACCGGCTGAACTGGGGTTGCGGCCAATGTCAACGGCCGACCGGAGCGAGCCAGTAGCTGCGTTGATGATCAATAGCTGGTCGGCACCAAAGCTTACCACGTACAGGGTCGAGCCATCGGCGCTGACAGATATACCATCCGGGGTATAATTTGCTGTGATCGTTGATACCACCGTATTTGTGGCGGTATTGATGACCGATACCGAACTCGAATTAGAATCAGAACTATAAACTTTGGTCCCGTCGGGACTTATGGCAATGCCGGTAGGATTGTTGTCAACCGGAATAGTCGCTACCACTGCATTTGTTGTAGTATTAATGACAGATATTGTGCTTGCCCCCCGGTTGGTTACATAAACAAAACGGCTATCGGGTGTAACTACCGCGTTCGAAGGCGCCGATCCAACCGGGATGGTTGCGGCAATGGCGTTGGTATTGGTGTTTATTACCGAAACCGTATTATCCCCGGCATTTACTACGTAAAGCTTGCTTCCATCAGGGCTCAACGTTATACCCTGCGGGTTCGAGCCGGTACCAATAGTTCCGTTAATTACGGTGTTGTTGGTGGCATTGATAACAGTAATACCGCTTCCGGTCAGGGTGGTAACATACACCCGCGTTCCATCAGGGCTAACGACTATCCCCTCGGGCATGGTTCCAACGGGTATAGTAGCGACGACTGTATTGCCTGCAGCGTTAATTACAGAGACATTATTTGAGCCCTGGTTGCTAACATAAACCCGGGTGCCATCGCGGCTTACCGAAACTCCCCAGGGGCTTGTACCTACCGGGATGGTTGCCACCACGGTATTATTTGCAGTATTGACGACAGATATTGTGTTGCTGCCATAGTTCGCAATATAAGCGTACCCGGCTGTGTGTGGCGTGACGGTAATGGTAGCGGTTACCGGACTTGTGCTGTTATTTACCGCGGTAAAGGCGGCGATATTACCTGTACCACTTGCGGGCAATCCAATACCCGGTGTAGTATTGGTCCAGGAATAAGCATTGCCTGTTCCAGTGAAATTTATAGCCGTTGTGTTGTTACCCGCATTTACCATTTGACTTGTTACCGGGTTAACGACGGGTATCGCATTGACGACCCCGCTCACGGCTACGTTCTGCCCCGCCGCACCGGGCGATGACAGTGTTACATTGCCGGAAATATTTCCCGCGGGATCGGCAGCCGCTGAACGGACGTAAACGATCTTATTTGCCGAACCGGCTGACTGAGTAATAGTAACCGTTTTTGCGTAGCCGGAAGTGGCATTGAGGGATATTTCAAAGCCCGCTGGCGCTGTTGCGGTGATATTGCCGGTTAAGCTACTACCCGAAACAGTAAATTGCTGGATATTAGGACTTGCTGACGGTGAGCCAATACAGGCGGAGATAATGCCTGAAGCCGGGCCGGATGTAATTACTGAAGTAATTGCTGTTGGGTTTACCGTGATCGTAAATGAAATAGGCGAACTTATACAATCATGACCGGCCGATATAAATCTTCCCACTGAAAACGGCGCAAATCCTACAGTAACCGGCGGTAGGAGCGAATTATTTACTGTATTGATTACAGAAATAGTTTTTCCGTTTTCATTGTTTACATATAGCCGCCCGCCATTCGGACTTAACGAAATGCCGTTTGGATGGTCACCTACAGCTATAGTTGCGATGACAGAATTGGTTGCGGTATTTACAACGGAGACAGTATTATCTACTATATTGCTTGTATAAACTCTGCTACCATCCGCATTGACCACAACGGCTACCGGGCTTGTACCTACCTTTATCGTGCCGGTTACCTGATTTGTTGCCGTATTGACCACAGAAACGTCGTTCGACAGAACGTTTGAAACATACAAAACCTTGCCGTCGGTGCTCAAACTTAGCCCATTGGGGCCAGTGCCTACCGGTATTGTAGCGGTTACAGTTCCACTGGCTGTATTGATAACCGACACGGTATTGTCCCCCAAGTTAGCGACATATAATTTGCCGCCATCAGGGCTTAAAGCCACGTCCCAAGGATTGGCCCCAACAACAATTGTTTTGATTACAGTATTGGTCTTAGCATCAATAACACCAATTGACTGAGCATTATAATAGGAAACGTAAACAAATTTTCCGTCCCGGCTTGCTGTTATGCCGCTGGGGGCGCTGCCCGGAGGCGTTGGTACAGTAGCGGTCACCTTATTGGTAATTGCATTAATAACGGAGATAGAAAATGACCCCTGGTTGGTTATATACACCCTGTTGCCGTCGGGCCCAATTGCTACGCCTATGGGCGATTGGCCGACCGGTATGGTTGCCGTAACTGTATTAGTTGCGAGGTCGATCACCGATACACTCGAAGAACTGCTATTGGCAATATAAGCGTATCCGCCTGATTGGGAGGTTGCTGTTATGGTAGCAGTAACGGGTGTTGAGCCGGTATTTACAGCCTTAAAGGAAGGGATATTGCCTGTTCCGGTTGCAGCAAGTCCTATTCCCGGGTTATTATTGGTCCATTTAATTGTGCAGCCCGCCGTGGGAAAGTTTGCCTGTGCAGTGCTTCCCCCGTTGTTAACAGTTTGATCAGTTTGCGCGCCTGCCGAAAGCCATATACAGAAAAGAAAAATTATAACACTTATGCACTGTAAATACCGTTTCATGAGTCTAGGTTATATCTGCACTATTATCTTCCCAATCGTGGTAGTCGTGATAAGTAACTATTGAAATTGACTAAGTGATAAAATTATCAATGGTGTTAAAAATAACAGATATTATTGAAAAAGCGAATACCTATCTCAAAACAGCCACATATCCGGCCAGTTTCGGTGCGCCTGGTTCCGGGTCTATGACATAATAATATGTTCCGGCCGATACCAGGGTGCCTTTGTAAGTGCCATCCCAGGGAACGTGGTAGCCCCGCGACTGGAATACCAGGCTGCCGTTACGTGCGTATACTGACACCATGCATTGCGGAAACGATTCGGTAAGCTTGTCTATATGCCACAGATCGTTTACCCCATCACCATTGGGGGTAAAGGCATTTGGTACCAGGATGGAAAGTGGCGACAAATTAATCGTGAGCGTGCCCGGCAAAAAGGTAATTATGTAATTAGCGGCTACTGCGCCACCAATTGCAATCGGATATTGCCCGACCGGTGAATCAGTGGTTGCTGCAGTACTTATGGACAACGGTGTTGTAAATACCGATTGGTCCTCGTTATACACAAAGCCGTAATAGGTAGCTGTAAGCGCCGGATTAGGATTGCCCTGGTATTTTTGCTGATCGTCCGCTGCTATCACGAGCGATGCCGGGTTGACCGTTAATATTTGTGTGACGGGGCTGGCGGCAAGATAATCGGCGTTGGCATCCTGCGACGCCGTGATAGCTGCCGTTCCTGCGCCGGTAATATGCACCATTCCATTTACGATGGTAGCGACAGCCGGGTTATCGCTTTGATAACTGATCGGAACTTCGGAGTTGGTACTTGTGGCCCCGGGATCGAAATCGGCGTCGCCATAGGTCTTGAAAGCCACAGGAGCAAATGTGATCTCGGCCGGCAAGAGAATATTTTCGAGCACAGTGATGTTTACAATGGTCGAACTGCTGCCTCCGCCATTATAAGCTGTAACGGTATAATCTGTGCCGGGTGAAACTGCTGTGGGTGTGCCGCTTATTGTACCCGTTGGTGAATCGAAGACCAGGCCAGGAGGTAAAGGTTTGTCTATAACATAGCCCGTCAGCGTCAACTTGGTGATCACGTTACCCTGGTTGTTATTATTGGCAAGCCCTCCCCAAAATTCAGTAATATAGGCATTGCCAACAGCGTCAATTACAATTCCGGTGGGCTGGTTGAAGTTCTTATCCGTATTGTTAGGGTTCTGCAAATCACCGGCTGCCGTTGTAACTTTGCCCTGTGGCGTTATCTTGCGTATCAGGTCGTTACCGGTGTCGGCAATAAATAAGTTCCCTTCAGCGTCGATGGCGATGCCATAGGGATGATTAAAGCTTGCAATGGTACCGGGCCCATCCGCAAAACCCTGTGCCCCACTGCCTGCAAATATGCTTACGATACCTGAGCTTATTTTGCGGATATAGTTCTGATCGGAAACATACACATTGCCCGATGCGTCGACGGCTATGCCCTGTGGCTGGTTAAAACTTGCCTGCAAAGCAGGACCGTTGGCGTTGCCTGCCGAGCCGTTGCCGGCAAAGGTGCTTACGATGCCAGCGGCAGAAATTAAGCGGATAAGGTTGTTTTTTTGATCGACCACGTACAGGTTGCCCAATGCGTCGATCGCTAAACCGGTTGGGTTGTTAAAACTTGCCTGCAATGTCGGCCCGTTTGTACTGCCCGCCGAGCCGTTACCCGCGTAGGTGCTCACCAGGCCGCCGGGACTTATTTTGCGTATGCGGTTATTCAGCGCATCAGCTACATAAACGTTCCCCGCGCCATCTACAGCCACCCCGCCCGGGCTGTCAAATAGTGCAGCTGATCCTTGTCCGTCGGCATAACCCGTTTTCCCGGCTTTCCCGGCAAAGGTACTTACAGCCGCACCGAGTGTTATTTGCCTTACCAGCGAGTTGACGGTCTCTGTCACATAAAAATTCCCCGCGGGATCTATCGCTATTGCGATGGGGTACGAGAAACTCGCAGCTTTTCCAACACCATCATTCGCCCCGGGAACACCGCTGCCGGCAAAGGTGCTAACCTGGCTGAAAACTGTATGTGGCACAGCGCCCCCGTTATTGGCGGGACTAAGCGGCTGTATAGTTTTAGTCGTTTTGTAAACCTGGGGAGTTGCATAGGATATATACGGCGGTTGTATGGCATTAGCATCCGCCGGATCGACGGTGATCTGTATCGTAAATGAACTGCTTCCGCTAAGGTTGTAAGCAGACACCGTATAATTGGCCGCAGGCGCGGCGGCGGCAGGTGTGCCGCTGATAACACCCGTAGTTTTATCAAAATTCAAACCAAGCGGCAATGGTTTGTCGATAGTATATCCACCGGTCACGATTTTTCGCACCTGTCCTCCATCAGCCAGGTACAAATTGCCCTGCAAGTCTATGGTTATATCTGTCGAGCCTGCGAATTTTGCAGTTGACGGGTCCCCGTTTACCGCACCCCGCACGCCTGAGCCGGCGAAAGTGCTCACAACACCCGCGGGAGTGATCTTACGTACCACGTAGTTCCCTTTATCCACTACATAAACATTACCGATATTATCGACAGTCAGGCCACCGAGCCCGTTAAACGTCGCATTTGAGCCTGCACCGTTGTTAAAACCAACTGTCCCGTTACCGGCCAGGGTGGTCACATCGCCTGCCGGTGTTATTTTGCGGATCATTTGATTGTTATTATCGGCAACATAGATATTCCCAACCGCATCGATCGCCAGGTAAGTTGGCCCCGAGAATCGAGCCGATGCTCCGTTGCCGTTAGCGACGCCCGGCACGCCGGCCAGTCCTGCAAAAGTACTCACTGTACCATCCGGCGCTATTTTCCGGATGACGTTATTATCGTGGTCAGCTACATAAACATTTCCTCCGGCATCAACCGCCACACCAATCGGATGAAAGAATGTTGCCGTTGCGGCACCGCCGTTTTTTGAGCCCGGCAATCCTGTACCTGCGTAAGTTGTAACCTGCCCGGCTGGGGTTATCTTTCTTATCTCGTTGTTATTAATGTCGGCAACATAAATGTTTCCCTGCAAATCCGTGGCTATCTGGCCGGGGGTGTTAAAAAGCGCTGCGGAGCCCAGCCCGTTTTTGTTGCCTGCTACATCTTTAGTACCGGCAATTACTGTCAGCACGCCGTCGGGGGTTACCTTCATGATGCGTTGAGACGCGTCGCTGACATACAAATTTCGCCCACCGTCCGTTCGTAACCCATAAGGAGCAGAAAACGTTCCGCTCGACCCGGTGCTTCCCGCGAAAGTACTTACTCCGTAAGCATCGGCAGGAACTGCACCGCCGGTATTATTGGGAGCGAGCGGTGGAATAGCCGCACCTGCTTTATAAACTTGCGGGGTTTGATAGGTGATAATGGGCGGCTGCAATACGGGCAACGAATTGGTAACTGCGATATTAACAGTAAATGAACTGCTGCCGCCTGCGTTGTAAGCAGTAATGATATAATCAGTAGATGGAGATATTTGCGTCGGCGTGCCGCTGATGACACCCGTTTGCAAGTCAAATGTTAAACCCGGCGGTAGTGTTTTGTCAATTTTATAGCCGTTCAAGGTTATTTTCCTGATTCTCCGATTTATAAAATCGCCGATATAAAAGTTGTGCGTCCCGTCAAAAGCTACTCCGAACGGGGAATTGAAGCTTGCCGCAAAAGGGGTTCCATCCTTGTACGCCGCATCGCTGTTTCCGGCAAGCGTAGAGATAGAACCGCCGGGCGTTATGCGAATTATTAAATTTTCACTGTAATCGCCGATGTAGATATTGTCCTGGTTGTCAGTTGCCAGGTCGAAAACAATGCCAAATGGCGCATCAGCAGCATGGCCCCCATTGGAACCCGCTGCAATGGTTTTAACAACACCTGCAGGAGTAATCTTGCGGACGAACCAATTATTATCTACCAGGTAAATATTTCCGGCTTTATCTATCGTCATCGGGTTAGGGGCAAGGAACCGCGCCGACGAGCCCGAACCATCTGTTGTACCGGATATGCCGGGCTGCCCGGCGAATGTGGTGACATTACCGGTTTTGTCGATTTTCCTGATAACACGATTATTGTGATCAGCTACGTATAAATTATCTGCATTATCAAACACTATCCCAAATGGTGCATCGAATTTGGCCGTAGCAGTTGTGCCATTTGCAAAACCCCTCGTGGTTCCTGCAAACTTGCTTACCACCCCGGCCTGGGTTATTTCCCAGATAACGCAATTATCAATATCTGATGCATAAGCATTGTTTGATGCATCGAATGCCAGCCCTTGCAGTTGACCGAAGCTGCCTGAAATTGTTGTGACCTGTCCACCTGGCGTTATTTTGCGTATCTTATCGGGGTAATCAATAACATAAATATTTCCGGTCCTATCTATTCTGACCACCTCGGGTCCCGAAAAGCTGGCATCGGTCCCTAAACCATCTATACTTGCACCAGTGCCGCTTCCGGCAAACGTCGTAACCTGGCTTGTAATGGTAGGTACGGCACCCCCTTTATTGGTTGGAGTTAAAGGAGTAATAGGATTGTTAGTAGTATAATTTTGTGGAGTTGGATATGAAATATCAGGTTTTTGTGCAAAAGCTGGTATGGCTCCGTTAAAAATGAGCAGCGTAACGCAAATAACGAACAATTTTAATGGGTAACGATGGGTCATTCAGCATAAATAAGTTTACAAACCGGCTTTTAAAGTTACGAAATTTAACGAATGCAAGTTGCTTGTAAACAACAGGTAGCGGGAAGATTTATCACTGGCATTTGTTGCCCGCTATCCTGAAAAATGTGAAATGGGCGGGAATAACCGTGCTGCTGTCTTTAAATCCTTTAATAGCGAAAACCCCGATATATTTAGGCTGCATTTCAAATTCCTGGCTTACAATTTCTTTAAATGCACCGTTCTCAGTTTCACCCCCGGCATACAGGAACCGGAACTTGTTTCCCTGCTTTTCGATGCGGAGCGCCGAATTCTGCATGAATTTTAACAGCACGGGATTTGCTTTCGCACTATCAGGGAAAAATATTGGTTTGTGTGCTATTTCTTCCGGTTTCCCAAAGCCGTTGCCAAGGCAGGTGATGGCTTGTATAAGTACTTCGGCCGGCTTTTTGTAGCCCCCGAAATTGTCGTTAAAAGCGATGGATAGCCTGATGCTTTTACCGGTAAGCGTTGTGTCTTCAAGCAACAGCAGGCCGGCTTGCTGCCATTCTTCTCTGGGCACAAAATTATTGAGGTGTACTTCGGCGGTGAAGCAATCATAGGGTACTGGCCTTAGAAGCAAGTTCCTGATGCCTTGTTTTTTTGCTGTGCCCGGCCAGTTGTCGCCGTTTAATGTGTATAGTGATAACTGCCCGCGAACAATCGCCCTTTTGTCCCAGTAAACGGGGTCCGGGTCTTGCAAAAACCAACCGTTTTTCGAAAGCGCGCTGGCCGATACTTTTGCAAAATTATCGGTAAACACATCAGCTTTTTTTAGTTTGATGCTGAGCCAAAAGATAAATGTTGTAGCAACGGCTATGATGCCCAGGCTCATGAGTAAATTGTGGCGCCATTTAGCAGGGTGCGTTATGACGACAGCTCCCCCGGCCTTTTCCCTGTATAAAAACCAATAGGGATAATGGCCTTCATCCGTTTTTCTTTTGATCTCGGTAGTGTAGGGCGCGCCCAACACGTAGCGGGCCAAAGTATCCAACGTGGCCACGGAAGGGTTTTCTTCTTTAGCGGATGCATCGCCGGCGATGAAGATGGAATAGTTTTTTACACTCTTCCAGCCTATCGAAAGACCTGTGATATCAAGTATTTTATTGCAGAATAGCTTGCTTTCGGTTTCAGTAACAGGGCCGTCCGGCTTTTGCCCGAAGCACTTTTGCCAGGCTTCCCTGAATAATGCTGCAAAAATAAGGCTGTCCGGTTTGTTCATAAAATGCTTATGCTCAATAAATTAAAACAGATTAACACATTTACGCGAGATTTCCGCATCAATTACGTCCTGTAATTTTCAGCCTAAAGATATTTACAAAAAGCCGGAAGAAAGGTGAATCAATATCCGGCACAGGTAAATTTTATAAAATGAAAGCAATATTGATCTTACTGATGACAGCGTGGGGCCTTACAACAGCGGCCCAAACATTACAGTTCCACTACGACCCAAGGCATACGCTCGATCCGTCGCATAACCGGGCCAATTTCCCAACCATCTATTTCGAATACTTTAAATCCAGGGATACTTCGGGGTCTTTTCTGTTCAAAATGGAAAGCGACCTTAACGGCGCCGCTCATAACACCGGCAAGTTTTATATGCAGGTATCACAGTCATTTAAGTTCTGGAAACCAAAAGTATATATGCAGCTGCAATACAGCGGCGGTATGGGGATAGCCGAGCCCGGCTCCTATGGGTATTACATTACCAATGCGTTTTCTGCCGGGGCCGTATATCCGTTTCAATGGAAAGGGGCCTGGTTCAGCACAGCGCTATCATACACCTATAATTCTTTTAAAAAGCCGAGCCACGATCTTCTTTATTCCTTTTACTGGGGGCGGGGTTTTTGGAATTACAAGTTCGAATTCAGCGGCGATATTGAGCTTTACACTTTGAATAAGAACCTGGGCGATGCCTACACCGGTAATTTGAGTGGCAAAAGGATATCGTTCTTTGGCGAACCACAGGTTTGGTTCAGGATTCACAATGGCTTTGCGCTGGGTTCGAAGATCAATATGTATTATCATGTCCTTACTACGGAGAACCTTTTGCAGGTCTATCCAACTATAGCGGCCCGGTTTAAGTTTAATTAAACAATTTGAATAACTGGCGGTTATACTCTCATCTACTAATACTATGAGTTATGAAAAAGCAAATTTTCAGGCTTCTTGCGCTGCTGATATTCGTATCGGCAACCGTATCAAGCTGTTCAGTTGAATACCGTGAACATCACAGGCACCATTGGGATAATGACCATCGCGGTCATGATCATGATCACGACGACCATCATTAATTAATGGCAAACAAAAGAGGCAGTTTTATAAGTCCGAGGACAGCCTCTTTTTCTTTGACGTATTCGGATAGATGGCGGAGACCGTTTTCGTACAGACGATTCTAATGCCCTCCATTTTACTTATGAGTCAGCCTCTTTTGTTTGTTAATTCAGATAAGATTAAGATATTACCCTTCTTTACCCGATTTTAATCTTCGTTGAACAAGTAAATAAGTGATCATAACAATAGCCGATATATAACAGAAAATAGCGAAAGTAACCAAATATTCGTATGCATGACCCCAATTTATGTGCATCGCGTAGTTGTTTTTGAAAAAGTCAGAAACAAGTAATATTAAATTGCAATAAAAATAGATCAGCAACAAATAAGACCATATAAAAATACTAACCCACGCCCTTTTCGCATAAATTACTCTTCTCACGGTGAGGGCCGAAACCGCAAAAAATATTAGGTATGCCCAGGCTAAAATTTGTATCTCCACTTTTGTAAAAAACAAAATTTACTTATTTTTCGTCACCAGTACCCAATCAACCAATACTTTTGCCTTACCAGCCTTTATTTTATCAACCGTAGCCTGCGATATACCATAATAAGGCTTTGTAATTTTATTAACGCCACCCGGGTAGCCGCCTCCGAGCGCGAAGTTCAGGATAATAAATTTCCGGTTATCAAATGCCCAGCGTCCGTATTTTTCAACCATTGCTTTGGTTACGGTATAGGTTACCACCCCGTCGGTTTTAAAAACAAGTTTATCAGGCGTCCAGTCGACAGAATAAATATGCCATTGGTCTACCGTTTGGTGTTTTGGCAGAAAATACCTGTATGCCAGGGGAGTGTTCCCGAAATATTTTGGTCCGTGCAGGGCATTACTTATCCAGCTCGAATCGCCTACTGTTTCCATCATGTCTATTTCGCCGCAGTCTGGCCATTCGCCATTGCCCAATGCCCAAAATGCAGGCCATAGTCCCGCGCCTGAAGTTATTTTCATCCTTGCCGAAAATGTGCCGTAGGTAAATTCCATTTTATGCTGCCCGTTTATCCGTCCCGAAAGGAAATCATACTTCTTATTTTCCTTACTGGTATACCCGGGATGATAAATGGCCTTAATGACCAGGGCCCCATTTTTGGCACCCTCGGCCGCTTTACCGTGCACAAAATAAAGTACCGACGATGAATCGATATACGCTTGTTGTTCATCATTAACAGTATTGCCGGTCACTTCCACGTTCCATTTGGTCCGGTCGAGTTTCGGTCCGTTAAAATCTTCAAAAAAAATGGTATCGGATTTCTTCTGCTTTTGAGCAAGACAAGCAGTTGCAGTAAAAAGGGTTAACCCTGATAGTAGTAAAATGCTTCTCATTATGTTTATTTGGTAATGTATTTATAATCGATGAATACCTTAGATAAAGCGGTGTAGATGATGACACTGGCAGGAAATCCATTATCGTTGTAAGTATAAGTAAACCGGTCGGAGTTTCTGATAGTTACATTGTGCAGCAGGGTGCTTGGGTTTCCAATCCTTACCACGTACATGTAAAAGTAATTATTGGGGTACACCTGCGACCATGGATTCTTTTTATTATCGTACGTAAACGATGTCTGGCTGCCGAGGTCTGAAGAACCATCGCTCCTGAAGGCCTGGGTTGTAGCTACGTTCCCCATCCCATCGTACGTAAACGTCTGCGCGCCCGAGTGCTTTGTGGTTATTTTGGTAAGCTGGTGGTTGCCGTTGAACGTGAGATAAGCTGTATCAGCTAAATGGTGGTCGCCGGGTCCGTAAAAATAATAGCCGGTTTCGGAGTTGTTGTAGAAGAAATCGAAAGTAATAATGAGTCCGCCGGTGCTATTGTATTTGCGGGCGCTGGTCACCCTGTCCTTGTTGTCATAATCAATAACATACTTTATTTTATCCGTTCCGGTGCCATCAGTTATCTCGGTGATACGGTTTTTATAGTCATAACTGTAGTTTGCTGTATCAAGCGGGTATCCGTCGGCGCGGTCATCTGTTATCTGTTGGCGTAAAAGGTAAACGGGTCCGTTTTGACTGTTTTTTTTACAGCCGGCCACGGCACCTATTGCCAGCACAAGGCAGCAAAGCAGCATTTTTCTCATATCTACACGTAGCAGGTTTTGCTCCCTAATTGGTTTTTGAAAGCGAAAAGATACGAAAATTACTAATAACAACAGCTATTTTACACTTTAATTACCAACGCTTTTAGAAATTGCGCACTGATATTCAGCGTTTTTTATGCATAGAGGCAGCTTTTTGACCATATTCCTGGTGATTACGGGGTTAACCCTGCTGCTCGATTGGTACGTTTACAACGGGCTGCGTACATTAACAAAAGGTTGGCCCTCCCTAAGATGGAAACAGGTATTGCTTTGGGGTTACCTGGCACTATCTCTTGGTGTTACTGCTTTGTTTCTTGTTGGCCTGGGAAGTTTCAGTACGGCGAAGGGGATGACGCCATACCACGAGTGGGTACTTAGTTTCTTTCTTACTTTTTTCATTACCAAAGTTGTTTTCTCGCTGGTTTTGGTCATTGGCGATATAGGACGGCTATTATACGGTGTTGGCGATAACGTGATCAACCGTGGTAAAAAAGAGAACATATCTTATTTCCCTGCGCGCAGAAAATTCATCAGCGAAATAGCAATACTGGTAGCAGCTGTACCTTTCACAAGTTTTCTTTACGGAATGTTTAAGGGAAAGTATGATTATAAGCTGCATCGCGAAACCCTTTATTTTGATGACTTGCCCGAAGCATTTGACGGTTTTACCATCACCCAGGTATCGGACATTCATTCCGGTAGCTTTGATAACAGTGCAGCTGTGCAGCGCGGGATCGATATGGCCAAAGCGCAAAAAAGCGACCTGTTCGTCTTTACCGGCGACCTGGTGAATAACGCCGCCTGGGAGATAGAACCTTACATCGAACAGTTTAAACAATTGAAAGCGCCTTACGGGCAGCTTTCCATATTAGGTAATCATGATTATGGCGACTACATCCAATGGAACAGCCCCGAGGAAAAGGCTGCCAACCTGGAGAAGCTTAAAGGCCAGCACGCCAAATTGGATTACCGCCTGATGCTGGATGAAAACGTCGAACTCGAAAAAGACGGCCAGAAGATAAGCCTTATCGGGGTGCAAAACTGGGGACGGGGGTTTATCCAAATCGGCGACCTGGACAAAGCGCTGCACGGCGTGGATAAGGATGCATTCAAGATATTGTTATCGCACGACCCTACCCATTGGGAAGAAAAAGTGCGCTATCACGAAACCAAAATACACCTCACTTTAGCCGGCCATACCCACGGTGCCCAATTCGGCGTGGAAACCGCCGGCCTGCGCTGGAGCCCGGTGCAATACCGTTACCTGGACTGGGCCGGCCTTGCCGAACATAACGGCAGGCAGTTATATGTAAACCGGGGGTTCGGCTTCCTGGCATTTTCCGGAAGGGTAGGTATATGGCCCGAGATAACCGTTTTAACGCTGAAAAAGAAAAAGATCACTGCATAACAAGTCCGTTCGCTTTTTCGATGACTTCCTCAAGGTCGTAAGGCTTAAAAAGAATATCATCAAAGCCCAGCGCTTCATAATCAATAGCGTCGTACAAATAGGCGGTGGATAAAATGACGGGCACGTGCTTAAATTCCCGCCGCCATTGTATTTGGCGGCAGATGTCCTCGCTGTTGTGACCAGCCATGCTGAAATCGAGTATGAACAGATCCGGGTTAAATTTCCTTGTGATAGGGATGAGATTTTTTCCGTCAGAGGTGAGAAGCACCCTGAACTGTTTGTAGGTAAATTCGCCCCGGCTGCAACTTGGGGGCTCCTGGCCTTCGTCCAGGATAAGAATGCGCTTTGTCATGATAATTAATGGTGTGGTTGTTTCCTGATAGACTAAGGCAGAGAGAAAAGGTTTGATTTTAACAGGCTTTTTGTAGCTGATACACTGCGTGTTACCTAAGTCAACTGAAGAAAACGAATGAAGGTGATTGCGAAAAACACAGTTAACTCACTCATGGTCAAAAAGATGCGGGTTCACGTATCCATCCTTTGCCTTGCTGATATATTTTAATTAATTGATAATTAGGTTTTTAATTCGATAGCTAAGCTCAAAGGTGCCTTATTTTTGATGTTTTCGTGAACACGGGCTTATATAAAAAGAGGGTAGAGGCGGTCGCTTCACTGTCGACTCACCCCGGCATCGCTGCGCTTGCCGCCCCTCTCTCCGCCTGCGGCGCAAAGAGGGTTGAATTTATTTATTAAAATGAAACTTATCCCTAAAAATATAGAATAACGTAACCCTCTTTATCGCTTGCGATAGACAGGGTTACCCAGCAAAGCGTCGGTCGGGTGAGTCCCTTCACCATCACGCAAAACCCGCGCAACCTACGCCCTCGCCGACACCAAATTACTTACCTTACCCACCAACTCATCCAGCCCGAAGGGCTTTGCAATCACATCATCGCAGCCCATCGATTCATAGTTAATATCTTTATGAAAATAAGCCGACGATAGTATAACCGGTACCCGGCCGAACTGCGGGTGCCATTTTATCTGGCGGCATATCTCCTCGCTTTTCATGCCGGTTACCTTATAATCAAGTATAAAAAGATCGGGGCGGAATATCTTGGCAATTTCTATCAGGTTGTGGCTGTCCGAGGTAACCAGCACCTGGTAGTTCTCATACGAAAGCGTCTCTTCAACAATATTCAGCAGGTCCTGGTTGTCATCAAGTACTAAAATGCGGTTTAACATAAGTGTTGTTGTTTGGTAATTTAATTGGGGTGATTAAGTAAAATTTCTTCATAAAACATTAAAAACATCCGATGACGACCAATTACTATTTAATGCAATAACGGGCTGGCGTTTAATGTATTTTATCGGGCATGTTAAAATTTGTTAACACTTACGCTATAAGTATGTAAATCCGGTTTGAGCGAAAAACATATATTTGGCGCTTTGTGAAGCAGAAACCCAACTTTAAAACTTATTATTTGCTGGCCATTCTTGTTGGCCTTTTTATCGGCATAGCCACCGAGGATAGATACATTGGCTTTCTTGTAGCCATAGCGCTGGTGCTAACGGTTTCAGGTATCCGGCAGCGAAACAGGAACAGGGAGTGGTAATCGCATTTGAAGGAGCGCAGCAAAAAAAATAACTGCTGTTAATATTATCTTTAACCCAATGTACGGCCTGCTAAAAAGATATTTGATTGCTAACGGATTTACGGAAATTGATCACGAACATCTCAACCTGTATAAGCCTAAAGCAGTTAGGAAGAAGGCAACCCTGTTAGCAGCGGGTGACACTTGCGGCGAACTCTACTTCATCAATAAAGGATGTATCCGCACCTTTTATCTAAACAAAGATGGGAAAGAGCGCACAAGATATATTGCTCTCGAAGGTATCATAGTTACAGCGCTGGATAGTTTCATCAACCAGGCCCCGTCATTTGAATTTGTGGAAGCGGTAGAAAACTGCGAGGTGCTGGTTATCAGCCGTGGCAATTTCTATAAGCTCGTTGATGAAGATGCGCGATGGGCCGCATTTTACCGCAACCTGCTGGAGCAGGCTTATACCTATCAAAACCGTCGGATAGAGAGCCTGGTATCACTTAGCGCAAAACAGCGGTTTGAGGAAGTGATGAAACATCACCCCGAATACATCAGGCGGCTGCCTAATCATATCTTTGCCACTTATCTCGATATCTCGCAGGAAACGCTGAGCCGACTGAAATCCAAATGATTTTTTTGACCTGGATCAATGTTTTGACAAGCCAGGCCCTATACTTTTGAGGAAAACAACATCAAATGGAATTCGACCCCAACAATGCCGTAGTACAGCTTTGCGTAAAAGGAATGACCGCCGAAGGCGAGGGCAAAATTGACCAAGCCAAACAGCTTTTTCAGCAGGCCTGGGACACAGCAACCAATAATTTCGAGGCCTTTACCGCCGCGCATTACCTCGCCCGAAACCAGGCCGATCCCAACATCGAACTGAAATGGAACCTGGAGGCCCTGCGCCTGGCGGATATGCTGGAACCGGACGGCATGAATGGTTATTATCCATCGCTGTATCTGAATGTGGCAAAATCGTATGAAACTTTAGGCGATCCGGAGCAGGCGACAGGCTTCTACCAAAAGGCGGCTGAAAGCAGTGAGTATTTGCCTGCCGGTGGTTATTCGGATATGATACGTTCGGGCATTGCCGCAGGTTTGAAACGGGTGGGTAAAACAAACCCGGCAGGTGAACAGGTAAAAAGCCTGATCAATGGCTGGTGCGAACGTAAAGAACTGAGGCCATTATCCATGATACTGCCCGCCTATGTGGGCAACCTCGGCACTGCAAACGACCGCAATAAACTATTAAGCGCCTTCAGCTATTTAAGTGCGACCCGATGCCTGGGCGAAGAGGATCAGAAGAAAACAGAGGGGATCATCGCATCGTTATCCAGGGAAATCGCTATTAAAATTTAAGGCTATCAGGAGGCTCATCCGGAGCCGCTATCCTCATTTTATTTTAAGCTATAAACAGGTGACTCTGCTGGAGTCATTGACTGAACCCTCGGTGAGTTCCATAGGAACTACCTGTTTATAGAGTAAAATATAGTTTTTTATGGCTCCATCGGAGCCTCCTGTATTAAAGCGATTTCATCGCAGGGCTATCCGCCAATAGTTAAATATTGTTAAAAGATGTTAAACCGAAGCCGTTGATGGTGAATACTTTATAAAAAGCATGGATATTTAGGTATTGATAAAACTTTACACTAAAACCTATGCAGTATAACCGCATCAACAACCTTTTGGGCTGGCTATGTTTTTTGGTTGCCGCCTGTACCTACATTTTAACGCTCGAACCATCGGTAAGCTTCTGGGACTGCGGCGAATTCATAGCCTGCGCCTACCGTTTACAGGTATCGCACCAACCGGGTTACCCTTTGTTCGCCATGATATGCAAAGTGTTCTCACTCGCGTCCCTGGGCGATAATACCAAAGTGGCCTATTTTACCAATATGGCCTGTGCACTTGCCAGTGCGGCTACTATCATGTTCCTGTTTTGGACGATAACACTCATCGCAAAAAAAATGATGATCAGTCGTGGTGGCGAGCTAACCACGCAAAAATACATACTAATATGGGGCGCCGGTTTGGTAGGCGCTTTGGCTTTTGCCTTCAGCGATACTTTCTGGTTCTCGGCTGTCGAAACCATCGTTTTTGCCATGTCGGCCTTATGCACGGCTATCGTTTTCTGGGCAATACTGAAATGGGATGCCCATGCAGATGAACCCGGTGCCGATAAATGGATCGTTTTCATTGCGTACATGATCGGCCTTTCCATAGGTATACACCTGCTCAATTTACTCACCATACCGGCGGTCGCCCTGGTTTACTATTTCCGGCGGTATAAAAATATCAATTTTAAAAGCGGGCTTATAGCTTTACTTATCAGCATATTCATACTGGCTTTTGTGCAGTTTGGCGTAAGGGGCTATACCGTGATGCTGGCAGCCTACTCCGACCTTTTTTTTGTAAACAAACTCGGCATGGGCTTTGGCAGCGGTGCGCTGGTGTTCTTCCTTTTGCTTGCGGGGCTGCTTGTTTGGGGCATCCGTTACAGTATAACAAAACGCAAGCCGATGCTTAACCTGGCCTTCCTGTGTGTTGTGTTTATATACTTCGGCTATGGCTCGTTCATGTATATTCCAATCCGTGCCACGGCCAATACCGACCTGAATAATTCGCACCCGGATAATGCTTTTACGCTTTACGGCTACCTTAACCGCATCCAATACCCGCAAATGCCATTGCTTAGCGGGCCTTATTTCGACGCCAAAGTTACCGACCAAACCTTCGGCGGTCCCTTTTATCAAAAAGGTAAGGACAAATATGTAGTGGCTGGCCACGCGCTCGAAAATACCTATGACCATACCACTATACTGCCCCGCATCCATAGTTCGGATAGTACCGATCCCCAGTTTTATCGCCAATGGCTGCGCCTCGGTGATACTGATGTACCCACCTTTAGCGACAACCTGAAGTTCCTGTTCAGCTGGCAGATAGGCCAAATGTATTTCAGGTATTTCCTGTGGAACTTTGCCGGACGCTATAACCAGCAGGACGGCCAGCAGCAAATGGGCGGTTTCCACGGCTATACCGACGGCGACTGGACCACCGGCATATTTGACCATAGCAAACATCTGCCAAAATCGGTATTGAATGACAGGACTTACACGCCTTTATATGCCTTGCCGTTGGTATTAGGATTGATAGGGTTGTTTTATCACTACAAATATGGTAAGCGCGATGCTATCGTTATTTCGATGCTATGGCTGTTTACCGGGCTGGCTATTGTATTTTACGTGAATCAGCCCTTGCAGCCGCGCGAGCGGGATTATTCCTATGTCTGTTCGTTTTATGCTTTCGCGATATGGATAGGGATGGGCGTTATCGGCATAGCCGAATTTATGCGCCGCAAAGTAAACGCGCGCGTGGCAAGCTTTGCCACCATTGGTTTATGTATGCTGGTAGCGCCCATATTGATGGCAAAAAAGGAATGGAAGGCGCACGACCGTTCGACCAAAAGAGTAGCACACGATATGGCATACAACTATTTAATGTCGTGTCCTAAAAATGCCATCCTGTTTACAGGCGCCGATAACGATACATATTCGCTGTGGTACGCGCAGGAAGTGGAAGGCATAAGGCCCGATGTGCGTATCTGTATCACCACACTGTTTGGCGGCGACTGGTATATTCACCAGATGCAGCGCAAAATGAACGAATCGGAGCCATTGCCCATTTCTATGCGGTACGATCAGTACCGGTCGGGCACGCGAGATTTTGTGCCGTATTCCGACGCGAAACTACCCGATTCGATCGAGCTGAAAGAGGTCTTCGACTTTATAACATCGGATAACCCGCAGGCAAAAGTGGAAATGCAGGATGGTGAGGTAGTAAATTACCTTCCAACAAAAAACTTTAAACTTACCATTAACCCGGATGAAGTCGTAAAGAACGGCGTAGTAACTCCCGATCAAAAGGCGAGGTTGGCCGACAAAATGGAATGGAAATTTACCGGCAATTACCTGACAAAGGATAATATCGCTATGATGGACATACTTGTCCATAACAACTGGAAGCGGCCGATATGCTTCGCAGCGACCATGAGCAATAAGGACCTGAATGGTTTGCAGTCGTATTTGTATAAGGAAGGCTTTGTGTATCACCTTATACCGTTCAAACCAAACGACCAAAGTCAAAACCAACGCCAGGCTAAAGTAAATACCAAAGTGATGTATGACAACGTGGTGAACAAATTCAAATACGGCAATTTTAAACACGCTAAATATTTGGATGAGCAATCGTCTAATTTATTTTATCCTTTCATCACTTCAACCTATTTAGAATTGACGCAAAACCTGGTGCAGGAGGGTCGCAGCGACCTCGCCCTGAACGCCCTGCACAAATACGATAAAGAAATGCCGGATATTTACCCTTATGCGGGTATCGCCCAAAGCAAATATTTTATTATCGATACCGCCTATAAGCTGCACGATAAAAGCACCGCCAATAAATATATGGCCAGCCTGGACAGTTACCTCACCGACCAGCTGGATTATCACTACAACCTGATGCAGGATAGTCCGGCGGATGTGGACGGACAGACGGTGCAGTTCGAGGTTTCAGTGCTTAACGGCATCACCGATTTGGCCAAAGAATACGACGACCCGAAATTGTCAGGAAAATTACAAGGGCAGCTGGATGATTATACAAAGAAGTTTTCGG
The DNA here is from genome assembly GCF_007971025.1 of Mucilaginibacter ginsenosidivorans. Classification (NCBI taxonomy): domain Bacteria; kingdom Pseudomonadati; phylum Bacteroidota; class Sphingobacteriia; order Sphingobacteriales; family Sphingobacteriaceae; genus Mucilaginibacter; species Mucilaginibacter ginsenosidivorans. The sequence continues at coordinate 2,836,630 of NZ_CP042436.1, forward strand.
GGATAATGCAGCGGTAACCCATACAACCGATGTCATTTCGAACGAGCGTAGTGAGGAGAAATCTTGTACGATTTGCATAGCCGCACAGCGTAGCGTTTAAGATTTCTCTCTGTCGTTCGAAATGACATTATTGTTATTTTTTCTTTCGCCGCCCCACGTCACCCGCCCAGTGCCAACCGACACTCATTTCAATTTATTTTTATAATTTCGAAAGCACTTTGTTAAAAGATGTTAACGCAATTGCTATTTGTTAAAAATAAGTTATAAAAATGCGGATATTTGCCCGCGCATAAAACAATTACTAAACACGATCCATGCAATACAAAAAGATCAATAACCTATTAGGATGGCTATGCTTTGTCATCGCCTCGCTTACTTATATCAGTACTTTAGAGCCTTCCGTAAGTTTTTGGGATTGCGGCGAGTTCATTTCCTGCGCTTACCGTTTGCAGGTAGCTCACCAGCCGGGTTACCCGCTTTTTGCTATGCTGGGCAAGTTTTTCTCCCTTGCCTCAATGGGCGATAAAGCCAAAGTGCCATACTTTACCAACATGGGTTCGGCCCTGGCAAGTGGCGCTACTATCATGTTCCTTTTCTGGACCATTACTGCCTTAGCCAAAAAATTACTGCTGACTAAAGGCGAAGAAGCCGATAATACCAAACTGATCTTGATCATGGGCGGCGGCCTGGTAGGGGCGTTGACTTTTACCTTCACCGATACCTTCTGGTTCTCGGCTGTTGAAACTATCGTATTTGCTTTATCCATGCTGTGTACCTCGCTTGTTTTCTGGGCGATACTGAAGTGGGACGCGCATGCCGACGAGCCGGGCGCGGATAAATGGATCGTATTTATAGCTTATGTAATCGGTTTGTCTATCGGTATCCACCTGTTAAATTTATTGACCATTCCCGCCATCGTTCTGGTTTATTATTTCCGCCGCACAAAGGCCGTTTCGGGCAGAGGGGCCTTCCTGGCTTTTATAGCCAGCATCGTCATCCTTGGTTTGGTGCAATATGGTATCAGGGGATATACGGTGAAGTTCTCCGCCTATTTCGATCTTTTCTTTGTAAATACCCTTGGCATGGGCTTTGGCACCGGCGCTATGTTTTTCTTTGTGTTGCTGATAGGCTTGATCGTATTAGGTATCTGGCTGAGTATTAAATACAAAAAGCCAGCTTTAAACCTGGCATTTCTTTGTGTGGCCTTTATTTATTTCGGCTACAGTTCGTTTGCTTATATTCCTATACGCGCCACCGCTAACCCCGATCTGAACAACTCGCACCCGGATAACGCTTTTACCTTATACGGGTATCTTAATCGTATCCAATACGGCGAAACACCTTTGCTTACAGGTCCTTATTTCGACGCAAAAGCTATCGACCAAACAGAAGGCAGTATCATTTACCGCAAAGGCGATAAGAAATATGAAAACGCGGGCAGAAAATTGAATACGGTATATGACCATACCACCATTCTGCCGCGTATGTACAATACCGAAAATACGGATGCTTCTTTTGCGTCTGACGCGCAATTTTACCGCCAGTGGCTGCATATGGGCGATAGCGATGCACCAACCTTTAGCGACAACCTGAAATGGATGTTCAGCTGGCAAATGTGGCAAATGTACGGCCGGTATTTTATGTGGAACTTTGTTGGCCGCACCAACCAACTGGATGGTCAGCAGCAAATGGGCGGCTTTAAAGGATACGTTGACGGAGACTGGACCAGCGGTATTTTTGATGGCGCGCGAAACCTGCCGGCCAGCCTTACTACGGTTGCACCCAATACGCCTATGTCAGCTGCAAATGCTTATACGCCATTGTATGCGCTGCCTTTAATATTGGGTTTGATAGGCCTCGTTTACCATTCGCAACGCAAACAGCAGGATGCCCTGATAGTCGGTTTATTGTGGTTCTTTACAGGCCTCGCTATCGTACTTTACGTCAATCAGCCAAGCATACAGCCACGCGAAAGGGATTACTCCTATGTCGGTTCATTCTATGCCTTCGCGATATGGATAGGTATTGGTGCTATAGCTATCGGTGATTTCCTTAAAAAATGGATCGACGGTAGAACGGCTGCCATAGGTGCAACCGCAATATGCCTGTTGCTGCCCGTGCTGGTAGCCAGTAAGGAATGGCGCGCACATAACCGCTCGACTAAAATGACGCCGCATGATATGGCTTATAATTACCTCATATCCTGCCCGCCGAATGCGATCTTGTTCACTTATGGCGATAATGATACCTACTCGCTTTGGTACGACCAGGAAGTGGAAGGCATACGCCCCGACGTGCGCATTGTTAACCTGAGCCTGTTCAGTGGCGACTGGTACATCAGGCAAATGCAGAAAAAAATGAACGAGTCGGAGCCGCTGCCTATCACCATGCCTTATAGCAAATACAAAGAAGGTGTAAGGGATGCGATCCAGTATTACGATAAAAAAGTGGCCGGTTACGTAAACGTTAAAGAGGTTTTTGATTTTATTACTTCGGACGATACCAGTACCATGGCGCAATTGCAAAGCGGTCAATGGGTAAATTACCTGCCAACCAAAAACTTTGCTATACCAGTAAATGCCGACGAGGTTATTAAGAATGGTGTGATATCTCCTGCGCAAAAAGGCAGGCTTGCCGATACCATGAAGTGGAAATACACCTCCAACTTCGTAACCAAAGATAACCTGGCATTTATCGACATATTGGCGCATAATAACTGGAAAAGGCCCATCTGTTTTACCATAACTGTCGGCCAGGAAAATATGATGGGATTGCAGCCATATTTATATAAGGAAGGCTTTACTTACCACCTTATCCCGTTCAAAGCGGATACAACAACACGCGACCAATTGGGTAAAACCAATACGGACACGATGTATGATAACATCATGAACAAGTTTAAATGGGGGAACTTTAAAAAGGCTACGTACCTCGATCCTGAATCAACAACCATGTTCTACCCGGTACTTACCTCTACAGTTCTTGACCTGGTACAAAACCTGAGAGCAAGGGGCGAACACGACAAAGCCATCAAAGTGCTGAATAAATATGACCAGGAGATGCCTGATATTTATCCATATATTGACATTGCGCGTAGTAAATTCTTCCTGGTGACGCAGGCGTTCGACCTGGATGATATACCGCTGGCTACCCGGTATGCCAATAGTATTGATAATTACCTGGTTGACCAGTTGAATTATAACTATAACCAGATGCAGGGTAACCCCGACGCTGTCGACCCGCGCACTATACAATTGGGCATGTATATCCTGAACCAGATGGGTGAACTGGCAAAAGAAAAACACCAGGATGCATTGAGTACAAAACTATCGGCCCAGCTAAAGGATTACGAGGGTAAGTTTAAGTCGCTTATGGGTCCGGCGGGCCAATAAGCCAATATCAACTTTATAAAAATAGCGATGGGTTTATGCTCGTCGCTATTTTATTTTTATGGCCATGGAAATAAAAAGAATAGGGGTAGACGAAGCCGGGATAGTAACGGACCTGTTCGACCGTTACCGCCAATTTTATGAACAGCCAGCCGACCGGGAACTTGCCGGGCGGTATATCAGCCAGCGCCTTGCGAATAACGAATCGGTAATATTTGTCGCCATTGCCGATGGTACGCCTGCGGGATTTACCCAGCTGTACCCAACCTATTCATCAGTAAGGGCATGCAAAAACTGGATATTGAACGACCTCTACGTGGATGAGAACCACAGGAAAAAAGGCATAGGCGAAGCGCTCATCCGAACTGCCATAGCATTTGCCAAAGCCGCCGGCGCCGCCGACCTCCAACTGGAAACAGCCACAGACAATCATACCGCACAGCGCTTGTACGAGGCAATTGGCTTTGAAAAGCAGGAACAGGGCACAGGCTTTTTTTTATATAAGATCAGCGTGTAGCGAATATTATTTTTCTTTATAAGGCTTCTTTGCCCTTTCCGGATCGTAATGCAGGTTGGGCGTGAGCCAGTACAACAATATTACACGCGAATACCGGTAATTGAACGGCGACAACACCAGGGTTACGCCCAGCAATATGCCAATATAAAGCCACGGCGATTCTGAACCAGTGAGCAGGAAGGTGCCAACGGCCAGTGTCACCATTTCAGCTACGATCATGCCATAGCTCACAAACATGGCCACGTAAAAGTATCCTGGCTCTATCTCGAACTGGAAGTTGCAGTAAGGGCAGTTAGCGTGCGATTTTTGGCCCAGGAAGCCAAGGCTCGTGTTTACAAACATATCACCTTTTCGGCATTTGGGGCATTTGGCATGTAATGCCGCGCTAAATTCTGACATGGGTACTACGGTTTTTTCGGTATCGTGCGTCGTCGTCATGGCTTTGGGTTTTTTAAAGTATTTTTCCTAAAATCTTCGGGTGTCAGGCCTGTATATTTTTTGAAGAATTTGGTGAAGTAAGAGTTGTCGTTAAAGTTCAGGCGGTAGCCTATTTCGGCAACCGTCAGGTCGAGATTGATGAGCAGCCTTTTTATCTCGAGCAATACCCTATTACGTATAACATCGCCTGCAGGCATACCAAGCATATCGTTACAAAGGGCGTTCAAATGATTGGGAGTGATGTACAATAATTGAGCGTAGTCCTTTGGCAGTCGCAGCGTGGCAAAGTTTTCTTCTATCAGCAGCCTGAAATTTTTAAGCAGCGTATAATTGTAGGCCGATGGCTGTTTTTGCCTGGGTACGGCATTCTTCCGGTTTATAAGTATAAACGCCTGTAACAGCAGTGTCCTGATCATATCCACACTCATGTAAGCGGGATTTTCGCTTTCGTCAACTATATTTTCAAATAAATTGATCACCTGCTGACGGATATCATCCGGCAGGTCAATTACCTGGTCAACTGCGTTACCGCTAAAAAAGGAGAATTGCTGCAGGTAATCGTTTGACAGTAAAAATGATTGGAAAAAGGCTTCTGAAAAATGGACCACGTAACCGTCAACATCGCCGGCAAAGTCCCAGGAATGTACCTGCCCGGGTACCATAAAATAGATCTGGTACGGTTCAACTTTAAACGTCGTGAAGTCGATAGCATGGGTACCACCGCCTTTGGTAAACAACACCAAATGGTAAAAACTGTGTTTATGAGGAAAGTGGAGATCGGTGTGCTTTTCCAGGTAGATACCGAAACGGCTTACCAGTATGTCTTCCTGCTGAAAATCAGACAGTTTGCAAATGTCATATACAGGAAATGCAGCTTTCATTTTTATCGTACAAAAGTAAACGTAAAGTACAACAACAGGAAGTATTTATCGTGTCCGTAATGGTACTTTTTACCGATTGCTATGGAATATTGTACAAAATGCCTGTAAAAAAATAATCCCCCGCCGGGAGGCGGGGGATATAGTGGTCCGTCTTACTCGCTAATTCGGACCAAACCTAAACCTTATCGTTGCAAATTTGTGAAATTTTTATGAATAACGGATGAAATTTTTTCAAAAATCTATGCGGAAATAATTCACATATTTACAAAAACGTAACAGAATGTTAATAAATAAACCGGACAGCCTCATTTTTGATATGGATGGCACACTTTGGGATGCTGTCGACACCTATGCCGAATCATGGAACATTGTCTTTCAGCAACTTGGCATCGATATGGTTGTGCGCCGCGATGACCTTGCAAAAATGGTAGGATGGGAAGGCAAAAAGGTACATGCGGTACTTATGCCCGACTTTGACGAAGAAAAACGCCAGTATATTTACGCGAAGGTGAATGAATTGCGCCGGGAACTTTTACCCAAAAATGGCGGGGTACTGTATGAGGGCGTAAAGGACGGGTTGAAACAGCTTGCGGCCAAATACCAGTTGTATATTGTCAGTAACTGCGCTGTAGGCATTATTCGCCTATTTATGGATTGGGCCGGAATTAACGAGCATATCATCGACGAGATAGCGTATGGAACCAATTATATGCCTAAGCATTATAATATCAGACAACTTATCGAACGGCATGATCTCAAAACCCCCGTTTACGTCGGCGACACCGAAGGCGACGGCGAACAAAGCAGGCTGGCTGGTATACCCTTTGTGTTTGTAAGCTATGGTTTTGGAAATACAGATGATCACGATCTCCGGTTCGATAATTTTACCGGCCTGACCAAACACTTTATGAATTTGTAGCGCCGGAATATCTTTCGCTTTCAAACCAATTGTGACCCGGTCTGTCAGGAGGGTAGCCGTGCTTTGCCCGGTAAGCTTTTCGAAGCGTGGTAAAATCCCACCAGTTTTTATTGCCGCGGTGATTTGCGAAATGCACAACCAGCCAAAACTGATCTTCGACACACGGGTCCACCCGGAAACCGTGCCTGCGCTCGTATGCATTCAGCAATTCGGGGCCCTGCATTTCTTTCAGTTCATTTAACGAATAGTAGCCAAGGGATACCAGGTCCGCTGCAAACCGCGGCCCTACCGAAGGTATCTGTTGAAATTCTATCAGCGCAGCTATATTCTTCGCTCTTTCCGTGGTAGTATTCAATAGCTCGCACAACTCATCGGCAGCGTAGGCGTGAAGCTCGCCGACCCTGCATTTGTTTTGCTTTAAGCGTTGCTTTTCCGCAACGGTTAAGGATAGTTTATAGGTTTTCATGTCCTACTTTTCTAAAGGCAGGGTAAAACTAAAGATAGAACCTTTGCCTTCCTCGCTCTCCACACTTATTTGTCCCTTGTGCCGGTGGATGATCTCGCTCGAAAGGTACAACCCAATACCGAAACCGGCAACGTGCTTCATGTCGTCATCTTCGACGCGGTAGAAACGCTGGAAGATCTTTTCCTGGTCCCTTGGTTTAATACCAATACCCTGGTCGGCTACCGAAACACGTACATGATTTTCTATAGCTTCAGTGGCTAAAGTTACCGTGCTCCCTTTAGGTGAATACTTGATAGCATTGCTGATAAAATTACTGATCACCTGGCCTATTTTTTCCCGGTCGGCATGAATCTTGATATCACCATTCGCCGAAAATTTCAGGGAATGTGTCCCGGCTATCACCCGGCTCTCGGCAATTATGTCCTGAGCCAGCTTATTGATATCAAATACATTTTTTTTGAGCTGCAGTTTACCCGGCTCAATTTTTGAAAGATCAAGAAAGCTATGCACAAGCGCCCCCATCTTGTTAACCTGGTTAAGCGCCTTGGTAAGCGAGGTGATTACGAATGGGTCCGACGAGGCAGATAACTTCACCTCGAGCAATTGTATATAGGCTTTCAACGAGGTAAGTGGCGTTTTCAACTCATGGCTTGCCATAGCAATAAAGTCATTTTTTCTTTCCTCGTCGCGCTTGCTTTCGGTAATATCCACAATGGTGCCCAGCATTCTTTCGGGCTGGTTTTTATCGTTAAACAATACCATTCCCTTCGTGCGTATCCACCGCATCGATTCATCCGGCCAAAAAATACGCACCTCGTATTCGTATTGACCCGTTACCAGCGCGCGGTTATAGGCAGTTAAAACAATATTTTGCATATCGTCGGGGTGCACCTGGTTGCGTATGAAAGAGAGCGAGACCCCGGTATTAGGCGGGTGACCAAAAATGGTTACCATCTGCGGCGAAAAACTGAAATCTGCAGTTTTAATATCCAGCACCCAAAAGGCCAGGCCGGTTGCATCAGCGGCCATCAGCAGCCTGTTCTCGCTTTCAATAGCGGCTTGTTTTGCCTTTACTTCGCCTGTAATATCAACGACGGTATTCAGGACGTAAGCAACCTTGCCTTCAGAACAATTTATGGGTATATTGGAGCACGACCAGTAATGTTCGGACGATATTTTTGTGACCGGGTCCTTCATATCGAACCTGTAAACAGGGACGTCTATCTTTAAGCCTGTTTCTATAACTTTCGTGAATACTTTTCGGGCGGTATTTTCATCATTTGGATCGTCGCCGGTGTCAGGAAAAACCTCAAAAAAACCTTTGCCCACAACGTCTTCCCGCTGTACCGATGTGATCTGCAAATAAGCGTCGCTTACGGCAGCAATAGTAAAACGCGGCGCATCGGCCTTAACCAAAAGTGATCCCGGCGATTTTTCAAATAGCAACTGAAATAGACCTTCGTTAAGGTTATCGGTAGAAGTATCGGCCATGATCGTGGTGCGAAATCTAAATCAAGGTAAATAATTTTAATCGGTAACGAAAACTTGTTTTAATTATTAAAAAATGTCCGGTTTTTAATGCCTTGTTCGTGCCTGATATTTCTCTTTAAACGGACTTAGTAACTTTTGGTTATCGTTTTAATAAAAAAAATATATTAGTAGGAAACATATAAGTGTGTTAAAACATATTTACCTTGTTGCTGTTTAAGCCTCATAGTTCAGCCGAAATTTTAATATCAGCCGAAAAAAGTTCAACCTTAATTATTGTTCGCAATGACCAGGGAAAAGAAAAACAAGAAAACAGATACAATTTACCAAACACTGCCAAAAGTGCCTTCAGGCATTTCAGGGCTTGATGAAGTAACCATGGGTGGTTTCCCTAAAGGCCGCCCGACACTGATATGTGGCGATGCCGGTTGCGGCAAAACCCTTATGTCGATAGAGTTCATCGTAAAAGGTGCAACACTATATGACGAGCCTGGAGTATTTATGGCGTTCGAAGAAAGCCGCGAAGATCTCGCAATGAATGTGGCATCGCTGGGTTTTGACATCGAACGCCTGCAAAAGGAAAATAAAATAAAAATTGACCATGTTCACATCGAGCGCGAGCAGATAGAAGAAACTGGTGAATATAATCTCGACGGTATTTTCATCCGCCTTGGATATGCCATAGACAGCATAGGCGCAAAACGCGTGGTGCTAGATACTATTGAAAATCTTTTTTCAGGGTTAGAGAACGAGGGTATACTGCGTTCCGAACTGCGCAGATTATTTGGCTGGCTGAAAGAAAAAGGTGTTACAGCTTTGATAACCGGCGAAAAGGGCAACGGCATGTTAACCCGGCAGGGATTGGAAGAATACGTATCCGATTGCGTTATATTCCTCGATCACCGGGTTATCGACCAGGTATCAACACGGCGTTTGCGTATCGTAAAATACCGCGGATCGGTACATGGTACCAACGAATATCCATTTCTTATAGATGAGGATGGCATATCCGTTTTGCCTATCACCTCGCTCAGTCTCGATAAACAGGTGTCCACCGAGCGCATTTCTTCGGGCATACCGGCGCTCGATAAGATGATGGGTGGCAAGGGCTTTTACAAAGGTGGCAGTATCCTGGTGTCGGGCACAGCCGGTACCGGTAAAACCAGTATTGCGGCTTATTTTGCCAATCAAACCTGTAACGAGGGCAAAAAGTGCATCTATTTTGCTTTTGAAGAATCTCCCCGGCAAATCGTACGCAACATGAGGTCGATAGGCATGAACCTTGAGAAGCATATCGATAAAGGATTGCTGAGGTTCAATGCTTCGAGGCCTACCATGTTCGGCCTCGAGATGCACCTGGTATCGATCTATAAAATGATCAGGGACTTTAAGCCCGACGTGGTGATCCTCGATCCCATCACTAACCTGGTAACCGTTGGCGCCATGAGCGAGGTTAAAGCGATGCTGGTCAGGCTGATCGATTTTTTGCAGGACGAGCAGATAACCGTAATGTTTACAGCGCTTACCTTAAATTCTACGGTGAGCGAACAAACCGACGAGGGCGTATCATCCCTGGTTGACACCTGGCTGCTGGTACGGGACATTGAATCGAACGGCGAGCGTAACCGGGGATTGTATGTGATCAAATCGCGTGGTATGAAGCATTCTAACCAGGTTCGCGAATTTATCATCACCGATCACGGACTCGACCTGGTGGATGTTTACCTTGGTCCGGACGGCGTATTGACGGGTTCGGCACGTGAAGCACGCAAGATAGAAGAAGAAACCGGACTTGCGCTGCGCGATTATGCAGTAAACGCCAAGGACAGGGAAATAACCAGGCAACGGAAGACCCTGGAAGCTAAGATATCCAGCCTGAGGAATGAGTTTGAGTCGGCTGAAGAGCAATTGAACAGGATATATAACGAGGAGTTGCTACGCAAACAGGTAATAGATAAAACACGGGAGACGATGACGAAGATGAGGAGGGGAGATGATGAAAATGGTGCAGCTGCAAAAAACAAAAGAAAAAAGAATGAGAACCGATAAAAAATGGGAGCTGCGATTATATGTGGCCGGTAAAACGGAACGTTCTGTAACGGCCCTCACTAATTTGCGAAAATATTGCGAAGAGCATTTGAAAGGGCAATACAGGATAGAAGTTATTGATCTGTTAGAAAAGCCGCAGTTGGCCGAAGGAGACCAGATACTTGCCATCCCAACATTGGTACGAAAAGTACCCGAACCGATACGTAAAATAATTGGCGACCTCTCAAACGAAGAAAAAGTACTGGTGGGTTTAAACATTATCCCTGCTTGAACCCTTATAGATAACTAATGAAAATAGCCGGTACAGATTGTGATAGGGGAAACGAAGGGATAAATGTATACGTGTTGCGCTTGTTTGTCGCCGGTACATCGCCCAATTCCATACGTGCAATAACTAATTTAAAGGCTATTTGCGAAAAATATCTCGCAGGCCGTTACGAACTGGAGATCATTGATGTGCATCAACAGGCCGAAAAAGCTGAGTTTGAACAGTTGATCGCGCTGCCAATGGTCATAAAAAAATCGCCCGGAACCGAAAGAAGGCTTATTGGCGATATGTCAGATACCGGCAAAGTTTTGAAAGGATTAGGAATAAAAGACGCAGCCATTTAATGGATACATCAAAGTCATATGAGCAATTACTGAATGAGAACCAGGAGCTGAACTTCAAACTGGAAGAAGCTAATGATACCATTGAAGCTATTCGTACCGGCCAGGTTGATGCCATTGTGGTTAACGGACCCAACGGCCACAAGGTGTATTCCCTGAAAACGGCCGATCATACTTACCGCGTTTTTATAGAAAAGATGAGTGAAGGCGCGGTAACGCTCGATAACGTCAGAACCATTATTTATAGCAACAGCCGCTTTGCAGCAATGGTGGGTTTACCTCTGGAAAAAGTGATCGGCATGTCATTCGATACTTTTATACCCGAGGAAACTTATGAAGATTACAAGGCGCTTATCATAGAGGGGTGGAAGGACGATGTTAAACAGGAGTTTGCCCTGGAGAACTATAATGACGGACGCACGCCCTGCCTGTTCTCGTGCAATGTGCTCGAACTTGACGACGGCGTTACCGCGCTCAGCCTTATCATTACCGATCTTACCCAGCAGAAAGAAATACAGCGGCAGCTTAAATCACAAAATGAGAAGCTGGAAATCGCGCGTAATGAAACTGAGCGGATGAACGATCAACTGGAAGAAACTGTAAAAGTACGTACGGTCGATCTGCACAACAGCAGGGAGCATTTTAAGCTGCTGGCAAATAACATTACGCAAATGGCCTGGACAAACCTTCCCGACGGGGAAGTGAATTTCTACAACAACAGGTGGTTTACTTACACCGGGCTTGGATTTGAGGAATTAAAAAATCATGGGCGCGCAACCATTGTGCATCCCGACGACCTGGAAAATACCTTGCAAAAATATACTTCCGCGTTGCAAACCGGCCAGGTATTCGAGGTGGAGAATCGCTATAAACGGCACGATGGTACTTATCGCTGGCACCTGAACAGGGCCATGCCACAGTTGAACGGGGACGGAGAGATTGTTTTCTGGATCGGGACAGCGACCGATATTGAAGATCAGAAAAAGGAATTGGAAAAAAAGGACGAATTTATCGGGGTAGCAAGCCACGAACTAAAAACGCCCTTAACCAGCCTGAAAGGCTACCTGCAGTTGATGAAAATGCAGCTAAAGGACAATTATCCGCCGGTATTTTCTACCTACCTTGATAAGGCCAATGCCGTAGCAAATAAACTGCAGCACCTGGTGGACGATCTGCTGGATGTAAGTAAAATAAACGCCGGACGGCTTGATTACCGGATGGAAGTAATTAACCTGAAGGATATTGTTGATGACTGTGCGGAAAGTTCAAGGCACATCTATAACGGTTTTACTTTCGTGGTAGATAATGATCACGATTATATGATAAGGGCGAACACAGAACGCCTGGAACAGGTAATAACAAACCTGGTAAATAATGCCGTAAAATATTCAAAGACGGACAAACACATCATTATTAAAACCGAACAGAAAGGCGATAATAGTGTACGGGTATCGGTCACCGATTTTGGTATAGGCCTCGATCAGGATCAGAAGAAAAAGATATTTGAACGTTTCTATCGTATCGAGGACAAAAAATATATGACCAGCGGCCTTGGCATGGGTCTTTATATTTCTTCACAAATAATGAGCACCCACAATGGTACGATGGGTGTGGAAAGCGAGCCGGGTAAGGGCTCCACATTCTATTTTGAGTTGCCGCTGGAAAAATAAGCTTTCCCATACTTAACATTTGGCGATGTTTTAGTAAATATGTATTCAACAATATTTACGCTATGAAACGTCAGCACTCATTTATCCTTTTAGTTTTTGTGTTTTTTGTATCAGTTCGCGCGGTCGATGCCCAAACCTACAAGCCACCTGTATTTACTGACGCAGACCGCCTCAAAAAGATAGAAGAAACGTTCCCGGTTATCGATAAGCTATACAAAGAGTATGCTGAACAAAATCATTTCCCGGGCCTGGTATATGGTATCATAGCCGATGGCAAACTGGTGCACGCCGGTGGTATAGGCTACACCAGCATCGCCGATAAAACAGAAGCAACATCCAAATCGGATTTTCGTATCGCGTCCATGAGCAAGAGTTTCACAGCCATGGCGATATTGAAGCTGCGTGACGAGGGCAAACTAAGGCTGGACGATCCTATTTCCCTGTATATTCCCGAAGCAAAAAACATGAAGCGCCTTACTAAAGACGCCCCGGCGATAACCATACGCCATTTGCTGACCCATAGCGCCGGTTTCCCGGAGGATAATCCATGGGGCGACCGTCAACTGGCCAATACCGATCAGCAATTGACCGATCTATACAAAAAAGGTGTCTCTTTCTCTAACGATCCCGGGCTTGGGTACGAATACAGTAATCTTGGTTTTGCCACACTCGGTTATATCATTAAAAAGGTCTCGGGTAAAACCTATGAACAATATATCACCGACAATATCCTGAAGCCTTTGGGTATGAACCATACCTATTGGGAATACACCAAAGCGCCCAAACAATTGCTTGCCCATGGCTACCGCTGGCTCGACGGCAAATGGGTGGAACAACCTATGCTGCACGATGGGTCATACGGTGCGATGGGAGGGATGATCACTACAATAGAAGATTTTGCAAAGTACGAAGCCTTTCACCTTTCAGCCTGGCCTCCGCGCGACGCCGCGGAAATGGGGCCGGTTAAAAGAAGTTCGGTGCGCGAAATGCAATACCCCTGGGATATTAATGGGTTCAATGTGAATTATAAAACTGCTACCGGCAGAAGTTATCCTTTCGCATCGGCCTATTGCTATGGCTTGCGCTGGCGAAAATATATCGATGGCATGACGGCGGTTGGACATACCGGCGGTCTGCCCGGCTTTGGCAGCGAATGGACGATCTATCCGGAATACGGTATAGGTGTTGTCTGTTTTGCCAACCTAACTTATGCCAACACCGGAACGGTTAACCTGCAGGTTGCCGATACTTTGATCAGGCTGTCCGGCATAAAAATGCGCCAATTGCCGCCATCTGATATACTAATCAAACGGAAGGATCAATTGATAAAATTATTGCCCGGCTGGGATAATGCCAAAGCCAGCGGAATATTCGCCATCAATTTCTTTATGGATTACTTCCCCGATAAGTTAAAAGCTGAAGCAACCGCCATATTTGAAAAGGCAGGGAATATTACATCAGTAGGCGAAGTAGTACCCGAGAATCAATTGCGTGGGTATTTTATCATGAAAGGCGAACAGGCAAATATCAAAGTAAGCTTTACCCTAACACCCGAAAACCCTGCTTTGATACAGGAATATCATATCGCCTTAGTTAAATAGAAGGTGATAAAAAGCCCCTCTCCAAAAGGAGAGGGGTTGAGGAGGCTTAGAAAGTAAAGCCGGCTCTCACAAAAAAGCGACGTCCGTTGTTGCCCATTTGGACAGGATCAGATGGGCCGCCCGGTTCGTTATTGTAAGCATAACCTTTGGCAGCTATCACCGCGCCTAAATCGGGGTGAACATTGAACACGTTATCGCAACCTATTGAAAAGTGTACGTTTTTATTAGCCTTAAAGCTGATATAAGCATCATGTACAAACTTTCCGCTGTAAATATATTCATCGGGTACGGTTACATCAGGGTTTGCATCGGTAGGAACCACAGGGTGTATGCCGTCAAAATTCTCACCATACCCTAATAGGTCTATTTTGCCAAAATAAGTAACCCGTGCGCCAAAAGTGAATTTCTTATGGCCGTATTCAGGGTTCAATGTGAGTTTTTCCGGTGGTGCCGAAGCGAGGATGAATTTCTGCTCGCGGTCGCTCAAAAACGTTTGTCTTAGCTGGTCGGTGGCACTCAGTTTCGGAGGGTAGTTGATCTGGTCAATGGTCATGTGCTGGAAGTTGCCGGCGAACAACAAGCGGTACCGATCGTCGCCCACTGTCTTATTGTATTCGATAACTACGTCCAAACCCTTGTTAGTCGTATTTGCTGCATTATCAAAAAACTGTGCCTGCGTTACGTGCAGCGAATTTAACGCCGCTATGAATGCCGGGTCGAGGTCGGTATTATCAGCGCTGAACTGCCCCGAAAGTACCACGCGGTCTTTTACTTTGATCAGGTATCCATCGACAGTGAAAGTTAATTCCTTTAACGGCTGAAAGGTAAATCCAAGACCTGCGTTCTTCGATTTTTCCTGCTTCAATGTTGGTATGCCGGCTGCTTTGGTTATGGGGCTATAGTTGGGTGCTATTTTCACTTCAGAAATCACGCCGCCCTGTACATTGGTATAGGACGAACTGTAATTGATCTGTTGTAAAGACGGCGCGCGGTAACCTGTACCCAATGAACCACGAATGTTAAAGTTGTCGGTCACTTTATAACGGCTCGCAAATTTAGTACTCAGGTTGTATCCAAAGTCGCTGTAATGTTCAAGACGATTGGCAAAATCAACCAGCCATTTGCTGGTTACGTCCGCTTCAAGGTCAAGGTAAATACCTTCAACGGTACGGTGCGCGGTCACCTCGTCACCTGGCTGGTAACCGGGGAAACCCTGCGAACCGGTGGCCTTATCTTCATTGTAATTGCTGTAGGAGCCGGCTTCGCCCGCGTTGATCATATAACGCTCGTAACGATACTCGGCACCTGCACCTACGTTCAGCCCCGAAAATATTGTGCTGTAATGCTTGCTGAAGTTTAAATCGGTCGAGTTTTGCAGAAACTGCGGCCCGCCATCGTAAAAGTGTGTTTGCCCGGTGCCCAGGGAGGCATTGAAGGTTTTATCGCCATAAAAATGAAAGGTGTTGTTACCGATGGTATTGCTGATGTCCCAATCCACATCTTTGCCTATTGTGCCTTTGAAGCCCACGGCGAGGGACAGATCGGTGTTGTGGGTTTGGATGATGGGGTTGTAATAACTGTCCCCATCCGGTGTATTGAATATGATACCACTTACAGGTATCAGCTCGCCGTTGGCGTCTGTTGGGAAACGACCGGGCGAACCGGAAAAATTCCGCGTAAAGGCATAATCGTCGGAACCCTTATAACTAAATCCGCCAAAACTGTAAAAGGTGGTTTTGGTTCCGGCCAATGGGATTTCAGAGTTAAACAAGGCGCTTATGCTGCTGGCAGAACCGTCGCCGTTAGCACGCCTCACATTGTTGAGCGGCAATGCCTTAGGGTTACCAAAGGCGGTATCATGGGTTTGCCGGAAGGTTTTGCCATTGACATCATAATCGACCGAAAAGTTAATAAAGCCTTTATTCTTCCCGATAGGCAAGCCATAATTGGCATCTAAAGAGAAGCCATTGCCATCTATAGCGCCCCCATGCGGATATTGACCCATTGCCAATGCGTTCCTGCTATTAAAAGCCGGGTCATAATAGCCGGAATAGCCCGCATTTACAGTTAATTGATTAACTGTTTTCTTCAAAACGATATTAATAACCCCGGCAATGGCATCCGACCCGTATTGTGCCGAGGCGCCGTCGCGCAATATTTCGACCCTGTCGATAGATGAAACAGGGATCGAACTAAGATCGACCCCTGAGTTGCCACGGCCTCTGGTGCCAAACACAGATACAAAAGCCGTTGAGTGCCTGCGCTTGCCATCGATGAGCACAAGGGTTTGGTCGGGTCCGAGCCCTCTTAAGGTACCCAGTTCCACGTGGTCTGCGCCGTCGGATCCTGATTGTTTATTGTAGTTGAACGATGGGGCGGCGTAGTTCAGGATGTCGGTCAGATCAAGCCTGCCAGTATTGGAAGAGGCTTTCGTCACATTAACCACATCCACCGGGACTGGTGTTTCCAGTTTAACCCTGCCCGCCGACCGCGTACCAACAAGCACCACTTCATTCAGTTGAGAAATGTCGCTTACCAGTTCTACATCGACGGTAGTTTGTCCGTTAAGGGTTATGGTTTGAACTTTGTATCCGGTGTACCTGAATGTCAGTACGTCGCCCGGTGATGCGGATACGGTGAAGCGACCATTTTGGTCGGTTGCGGTTCCCTGCCCTGTCGATTTGACCAGGACGGTAACGCCGGGTAGCTTTTCTTTGGTTGCTGCATCGGCAACGGTACCCTTTACGCTGATATTTTGTGCTAAGGCCTGGCTACATAATAGAATGGCAATAATAAGGGGTAAATATCTTTTCATAAAAAAATAATTTGGGGTTGAACATAATGTTAAATTAATTTTAATGTAAGATAAAGATTATTGAGGAATTATAAAATTAATCAGGATATTATTTGGATAATTGTAAAACATACAGGTATAATATATATCAAAACGTTATAAACGGTGCGTTTTTGCTGTTTTTTGGAAATTCGTACCTTCACTTTTAATTAACTAATCAGATACCTGTTAAATAATTACTTATGAAACGCATCTTACTATTACTAACATTATTGACCGCCAGTTACACAGGCTTTTCTCAAACCACTCCGGGCGACACAACAAAAAAGGACACCGCCTGGAAAATACACGGGCAAAACACTTTCCTTATTAACCAGAGCTCGTTTACGCATTGGGCCGCGGGTGGCGCCAATGCTTTTGCTGCCAACGTGGTTTTTGATTACGATTTTAATTACAAAAAGGACAAATGGAGCTGGGATAATAAGGTAATTGTCGGCTACGGCCTGAGCAAACAGGCTGGTACCGGCTGGCGCAAGAATGATGACCGCATTATCCTGAATAGTTTGGCCGGGTACAAGGCGGCGCAATACTGGTTGTATACCTTTTATGCTAACTTTCAAACCCAATTTACCAAAGGATATAATTACAACGCCGACAATACCCGCACTTTGATATCTGCACCGTTTGCACCGGCCTATCTTACATTCGGTCCCGGCTTTGCTTATAAAAAATCTGATAATTTCCGGGTGAATATCTCGCCATTGGCAGCCCGTATCACCATGGTAAGCAACGATTCACTTTCGAATGCAGGATCTTTTGGCGTAACATCGGGTGATAAATCCCTGTTTGAGTTTGGCGCTTCGCTGGATGGCTATTTAAAGTTCAATATCGCAACCAATATCACCTTTGAAAATGCACTCAAACTGTACTCCAACTATTTAAAACAACCTGGAAATATTTATGCCGATTACACTGGCAATATCTTTATGAAGGTGAACAAACTGGTGACCGTTAACTTCGGGGTTGAGCTCATTTCCGACCCGAATGCAAAAATACCGGTTACCGAGAATGGCATAACGGCTGAACATTCGCTGCTACAGGTGAAACAAATATTCGGCGCAGGGCTGACCTATAAGTTTTAGCCTTTCGAAGGCATCGGTACCTGCACGGGTATTCCTGCTCTTTTGCTGATGATGATCCCGGCGATGAGCAGGTTTGGCACCCAGCATATCCACGATATGACCCGGTAAGCGGAAAGAAAATCAATATGTGCCATTTGCGATAGCGGCAGGTAAATACGCAGGGTAACTGCAGCAAAGGTAAGTGCGTAATTGCGGATCATCCAGTTCTCGTGATCCTTAAACCTTCGCTTAATAATGCTGGTATAAGCCATAATATCCGTAAATAGCCAGCAAAGCGCCAGGCTGCCAAAACCCAGCATGCAGGTAATGCCACCGGATGCAAACATCGCTATATAGAACCCCGCAATACTGCTTAGCATAACCGAAGCGACATATATTTTCCCTACGAGCCGGTGAACACTCAAATAACGGTTGCGTAGTTTTTGACTGAATTGTGTCCACCCGGTAAGCATGGCTATGCCACCAAAAGTGATATGCATGTAAAAAGCCGTATGCCAGGCGGAATTTGCCAATAATTCAGGCGTTTTGCTTGCCCAGAGACCCCGGCCATGCATATCAACTATATAATACTTAAGGGGGTAAACACCTATCCCGATCGCTGCCAGGGCGAAAGGTGCCCATAGTAAAGTTTTTGACTTCATTGTGCAGGTATTTTCTATTCGACTATTAAAAATATAAAAAGGTTACATTAATGCCGAATAGGGCGGATATAATTTATTTCATCGATTCGATAATGTCCCCGCTGTCAACGCGTCCTTTTTTGACAGGAAAATAGACGCTGCCCCGGTACAGTTTGAAATCATTAAAATAGCAGGGGATACCTTCCGAAACCTGTTCCTTTGGTCCGCTCATCACCGTATAATGCAGGTGCGGGAATATGGCATCGCCTGAAAATCCGATAGTGCCAATCTTCTGTCCCGGTTTTACCATTTCGCCGTTCCTGACGAGCACGCTGCCTTTTTCGAGGTGAAGCAATACGCTGACCTCGCCGTTTCCGTGGTCAATGATCACATGATTACCCATACCAAGCGGATCGGCATCAGCTGGAATATTGGGCGATTTGATGCTCTTACCATTAAATTCATTATCCGGAACGCCGTTTTGAGCTTCCACAACAATACCCCCGGCCGGCGCAAAAACAGGTTTGCCAAAGGTATACCAGTTCTCTTTTTTAAAGGGATCGTTCTGGTACATATTCCCCTTGTCATCAATATTCACCAGGTCGCATGCATAGCGGTTTGAATTGGCGGTGATGCCTTTCTCTTCCTTTTCGGGAAGGCCCACCGGGAAGCGCCGGTGATGCGAATAGAAATCGTGCCCATCCCAAACCAGTAGCTTGCCTTTTAATGGCAGGGTGAAATTGTTTTTGGGTATATAAAGCCGGGGGGTAATTATTTTTTCGACCGATACATCAACATCCATTGATAGCCGGTGACGATTTTTTTCCAATTGCTGCGGCGAATCCGCATAATTGAAAAAGAACTGGTATCGCAGAAAGGTGATCCTGATATCTGGTGTCAGAGTGTAAAATGGATTAAAAATGCTGATGGTTGCTCCTGGTTTAATGATGGTGTTACCGAGCATTTTGATGCCCGGAGATTGCCCGTTGCTATTGATTGTCTTTTTTACGACAGTCTTAACTGAAGCGTCTACTACCGACATTTCGATAGCCGCCAGGTCAAGCGTATGGGTACCAGTGTTTTTAATGCTGATATCAAAGTTCAGATACTGGCCGTACTGATCGTGCTCAATTATAGGATTTGCGGGCAGCATATTAATAGTTACCTCAGTGGCCTCCACTGGTTTAGTTGTGTCCCGTTTGGTCCCGGTGAACACGAATAGCATGCAAAGCAATGAAATTGTTTTAAGCATAGGTTTGCCTTTTAGGAAAGTCGGCTCAACTCAAAGTTAACTATAACATTTGATGTATTTGTCAATATTGAATTCGAATCAATTCTGTCCATTGGTCAACAGTAATCGGCCGGTGGTCAAAAATTGTTTACCGGTTGTGGCCATTGTGGTTCCTTTAAATAAAAAATCACGACAATGGAAACAACGCAACGACAAACATACCTGGACTGGCTGAGGATACTGTCCATACTGGGTGTACTATTTTTTCACTCGGCTATGCCCTTTGATACCGGCGACTGGTGGCACATCAAAAACAAAGAGACCAGCGACCTGATGGCCGAAGTGGTATTCTTTATGCACCTGGTGCGCATGCCGCTGCTGTTTTTTATCTCGGGCACGGTAAGCTATTACATGATGCAGAAACGCAGCAGTTTGAGTTTTATCGGCCTGCGCTTCCGCAGGTTATTTATCCCGTTGCTGGTGGGCATGTTCTTCATTGTTCCGCCGCAGATATACATGGAACGTGTCGCCAATGGATTTAAAGGTAGTTTCTGGGATTTTTATCCCAGCGTATTCAATTTTGTGCCTTACCCAAAGGGTAGCTTCAGCTGGCACCACCTGTGGTTTATCGCTTACCTGTTTATTTACGACCTGGTGTTTGCACCAGTATTTGCCTGGCTGGTATCGCCCAAAAGCGGAAAATTCAGGAACAGTTTAACCGTTTTGGCAAAAGGGAAATGGGTGTATGTGCTGGCATTGCCCGGTATTGTTTGGTATGCTCTGTTGAGCTGGAAGCTACCCGAAACCAACGACCTGGCGCACGATGGCTGTTACTTTGTTTACTGGCTGTTATTTGTGCTGGCTGGCTTCTTCTGTATCCTTCAGCCTAAACTAATGGACAGCCTGGAACGTAATCGCCGTTTCGCACTAACCATCGGTTTCGTCAGTTTTATCCTCATGAACTATCTGCGATGGAACAAAATTGAACCTGACAATATAAACTGGCATTTTACCTCCCAATTTGCTTATGCATCTTTCCGCGGTCTGCGTGCGGTTATCGGCTGGGGATGGGTATTGGCCCTGGTAGGTTATGGCAAGCACTATTTTAACTACAAACACAAAGTATTGAATTACCTTAACCAGGCTGTATATCCATTCTATATCCTGCACCAAACGGTTATGGTAATCATAGCCTATTATATTGTTCAGGCGCCTAACGAGAGCATACTGTCAAAATATATTTTCCTGGTAGCCGCAACATTCTTCGTATCCGTGCTTATTTATCACCTGCTGATACGTCCTTACGCGCTGATGCGGTTCTTATTCGGTATGAAGCCTAAGGAACAGCCAAAGCCGGTAATGCATGTTGAGCCTGAGGAGGTGAAAACGGTCGTAGTATTATCAGCATAAAAGTGAATGTTACGATACTGATAAGATATTTTAATCAAAATCTTTTTAAAGCCCCTCTCCAAAGGAGAGGGGTTATGGTGAAGGCGGAGACAGTAAAATCACAGGTTTTTAATGATATTTGTTCAGCAATAAAATGAAATTCTTCAGAAAATATATCTTCCCTGCCCTGTACGGCTTATTGATCTACTTTACGGTAAGACTGCTGCACGACACGGTGATCGGTGAACGGTTCTGGAAACGCGACTGGGCATTGAATGAGTTTGAAATGGCCTGCAGCATACTGGTGGGCTATTTAGGGATCGCTCTTTTCGATCGGCTTTTCAGGTTTTACGACAGGCGCTGGCCGGTACAATTTTGTTACCAGGGCGTAGTGCGCGAACTGCTGATCATGGTAGGGGCCAACCTGCTTTTGATGAACGCGATACTAACGCCGATGGCGGCCTTTACAGACGACGGGCTTTCGCTTGCAGATATAGTGGATATTAATGTTGTGCCCACGCTTTATGTAATTGTTTACTATGGCATTGCGCGTACCAGTACTTACCTGAAAGCCTATGTGGATAATAAAGTGCAGCTGGAAAAGGTAACTAACGAACACCTGCAAACAGAGCTGAAGTTTTTGAAAGCGCAGTATCATCCGCATTTCCTGTTCAATGCGTTGAATACTATTTATTTCCAGATGGACGAGGATCATGAGGGTGCCAAGCGCAGTATCGAAAAGTTTTCGGAGTTATTGCGCTACCAATTGTATGACCAGCAGCAACAGGTACCCGTAATGCAGGAGATAGAATATCTGCAAACTTTTATTGAACTGCAAAAAATACGCAGCACAGATAAATTGAAACTGAATGTCGACTTCGATAAAAAGCTAAACGGGCAATTGGTTTATCCATTGTTGTTTTTGCCGTTGGTGGAAAATGCTTTTAAATATGTTGGAGGTAAATACCATTTGGATATAAAAGCCAAAATTGAGGATGAAGATATTGTCTTTAGGGTTGAAAATTCCGTTCCCAATATCAAGCCGGTCAGCACACAAACAAGCGGTATAGGATTGGAGAATTTAAGGCGGCGCCTCGACCTGCTTTACCCCGGCAAACATTCGCTGGTGACAGAGAATGAGAATGGTGGGTTTAAGGCTGAAATGAAAATACAATATGGGCACTAAGATCAGTTGCATAATTACCGATGACGAGCCTTTTGCGCGCAAAGGTTTACAGGGCTATATCGAAAAGATCGGTTTTTTTGATCTGAAAGGTGTTTGTGAGGACGCCTTGCAATTAGGCGATATGCTGCAAAAGCAGCCGGTCGACCTGCTATTCCTGGATATACAGATGCCGCATATTACCGGGGTTGAGTTTCTGCGTGCTATCAAAAATCCGCCGAAAGTGATCTTCACCACCGCTTACACGCAATATGCCATCGAGGGGTTTGAACTGGATGTGATGGATTATTTGCTGAAACCCATTCCTTACGAGCGTTTTTTGAAAGCCGCCTGGAAGGCGCGGGATTATTTCGCCTTGAGGGAACAACCGGAAAAGGCCGCGCCTTATATTTTTGTAAAATCAAACGGTAAACTGGAGAAGATAAATTTTGATGAGATACTATTCGTTGAGGGTATGGAAAACTATGTGGCCATTTACCTGGACAATAAAAAGATCGTCACCCACACTACTATCAAAGCCTTGCTGGAGAAACTCCCTTTAAAACAGTTTATTCAAACGCATAAATCCTATGTGGTGGCTATTGATAAGATTGGAACGATAGAAGGCAACACCCTGCATATCCGTGATTACAAAGTGCCCATGAGTAAGTATTTGCGGGAAGAGGTGCTTGGGCAGATAGTGAAGTGACAAAAACGAATGTCATTTCGATGAACGTAGCGAAGCGAAATCTTATGCATTTAGCACATGCGAACATGTATTACGTTTAAGATTTCTCTCTATAGTTCGAAATGAAAAGTTTATTGGTGATTAATCGCCGCCCCAAATAAACCATCGGCACCAGCATACAAACATCCGTCGCATGCGCGATCATCTCTATGCGCATAATACGCGATACCGGGAACAGTGCTCCGCTTAGAGCGATCAGCACCCCAACCCATAGGGAAACTTTTTTGGTAACGGTTAGCACAATGCCCAGTACCAGCAGGCTCAAAGGAAATGCAGGTCCGCCTATCCAGAATACGATATTATCAAACACGGGATATTTGGCAAAAGTCTCCAGCATTTGTTTATGCGGGATATGAAAAGCAAGCGTAAAAATATCGCGTAAAGCAAAACCTACTCCCCCGCAAAGGCAGCCATACACGGCAATGAAGAATCCCCATGCAGCATACCCTGGCGCTTTACCTTTTAGCAGGTCGAAAAGCGCTGCAAAGGCGAATACCCAAAACACGCTGTCTACAATAAGCAATGTGCCTGATGTGACCGTATATTCGGTATACTGCCCTGTTGTGTGCCAGAAAAAGCTGGAAAGCGCATAACAAAGCGGCGCCAGGATAAGGGAGGCTGCGTAAAGTTTTGTACTCATATTTTAAGTTTTGGTGTAGTTGTGACTACGCAAAACTTGATGAGGTTACAAGTAATAGTTATTTGCTATTTATTCTTTTGACCTCCTCCACACCTTTCGCTGTTTGCCCCTGATGTTATGAATATCGGCGTCTTTTACATCATCCAAAACAAATGGCGGACGGGTATCTTCATCCAGGTAGCTTACCTCCACGTCTCTTAGTTTGATACCCGTTACATGGCGGATGTAGAATCCGTAAGCCGGCACCGGCCCGAACATGCCGGGTTCAGGATAATTCTTTTCCTGTTCGGGTACAGGTTTGTCGCTTGCCTTGCCGCCGCCCTTGTAGTAAATGCGGATATTGCTCAGATCAATTTCCTTGATATCGTGTCCCGGTATACCTGTTATCTGGCAGCCATACTCCGGGTCGGCATTATAAACCCGCACGTTGCTGATTGTTACCCGGCGCAATTCGCCAACCGATGTTCCCTGCGGGCCACGCATCCGGGCGCCGAGGCGAAGAAAGATAGGGGAGTTTACAATATAGCGCATGGTGATGTTAGTGATAGAAACGTCTTCCAGCAATGCCCCGTCGACGGTTTCTAATGCCAGGCCGCGGCAATAATCAAAAGTGCAGTTGGAAATCACAACATTTTTGAAACCGCCGCTGGATTCTGTGCCGAATTTGATGCGGCCTGTCGGGTGCAGGCCATATTCCGGCTGCGAAGTGCGTTTATAAGTGCCGTCAAGGAACGAACCTTCATCGTAGCCACTTACCTGGCAATTAGTGATGGTCACATTTTCCGTAGCCCTGGCACAACCCAAAGCAAAGGTGCTCTTTAGGCAGATGCCATCGTCATAAGGCGAATTAACGCTGCAGTTGGAAACATGTACATTGCGGCAGCAGTCGATATCCATCCCATCGCGGTTAGTATCCATTTTCAGGTTATCTATGGTCAGGTTATCCACGCCGGTCGCCAATATGGCAAACCAGCCACCATGTGCAAAAGTAACGTCCCTGATAATGATGTTGCGGCATTTGTACAGCGTCAGCGCCTTATCAGCTATCGGGCTGTCTTTTTTATAGTCCCTCAATAATCCCTTGCCATAAATAGTGCCCGGGCCGAGTATGGAAACATCGTGCACATCCTCGCCCCATATCAGCGAATTATGAAAATGGCTGTGCCCGTAATCCTGGTAGGTAGTGTTTACGGTTTGTTCCGCGCGGTCGTAAACGTCCCTATCGCTGGCAATAATTGTTGCGCCCTGGTCGATATACAAGCTGGTGTTGCTTTTCAAATGAATAGATCCCGAAAGGTAATTGCCTGCAGGTAAATAAACCGTACCGCCGCCCGTACCTGCTGCTGCATCTATCGCTTTATTAATGGCCTTTGAATCGAGGTTCTTACCGTCACCAATGGCTCCGAAGTCTTTTGCATTATAAATGCCGCTTTTCGTTTGTGCGAAAATGGTTGCAACTGAAAAGAATGCAAACAGGGTAAAAAATATCCTCTTCATAATTTCTTATTTTTCGTTGGTTTGGTGTTAGCAGTTTCCCAGGCGGTGTGAATGACATCTTCAAGCATATCCAGCCGTACTTTACTTAGCTCGACAAATGTCGCCCCATCTAATCCCCACTTATTCTGCACAGGGTAAAATATAGCGGGGTCGAACGAATTAAATACCGATTGGTCTATTGGCGTCAGTTTCACCATCATTCGGTTTTCGGCAGGCCATAACGTGGCAAATACCCGTTTCTTTTTAATCCTGAACGCCGGTCGCCCGAAATGATCGAACTCTTCAGTTTCGGGTTGTGCAAGAACGATTTTGCGGGCGGTTTCAAGGTCAGTCACTTTTTTCCCGGTTATAATAGTTTTCGGTATTTAGTACCAATATAATCAACGAAATCAGGCTCGATGCCCTGTTGCCTGATAATAGTTTGAATTTGCGCGCGATGATGGATCGAATGATAATTTAACTGCAATGCAATATCCTGCGGGGTTGCAGCCCACAGGCCGCCATCCAGCCCTACGAAAATCACCTCTTTCGTCAATTCGTTATCCGGCATTTCTTCCAAATAATTAAGCCAGATAGCTAAACTTTTATCCCATTCTGTTTCCAACTTGTCTAGGTCATAAAGCGGGTCCCACCAACTCATTTGCGGTGCGGCACGGTCGTGTTTAATCCTGGCCATCCACTTATACTGGCAATTGATGAGATGACTAAACAACCGGATACATTCTGTTTTATCGGGCAGTTGCCCTATTTTTTCCAATAGCTTTTTATTGGTTATGTCGTTGTAAGAGAATGTATCAAGCAAGTATTTTTTCATTGCTACCAGGATAAGATGTTGGATGATATGACTACATGCAGGTTATTTTTTGGTTGCCATCGCCATTTTAATGCCAAGGCCGATAAACATCAGGCCGGTTACTTTTTCCTGTATCAGCCAAACTTTTGGGTTGCGCTTAAAAAAGTTGCCGGTTTTACCAAGGATGTAAGCGATCAATATAAGTACCAACGTGCCTTGTACTGCAAACCAAAATCCAAGGAAAGCCAATGTCAGGTTAAAAAAATGGGAGGCCGGATCGATAAATTGCGGCAGGAACGACAAAAAGAAAATGGCCACTTTGGGGTTAAGCGCATCCGTAATAAAACCCTGTTTAAAATGCTTCCAGTTACTGCTGCGATTCATAACTGAAAGCTTTGCATCGGTATCGGGTTTAATCAAAAGCGCTTTTATTCCGAGACAGATCAAATACGCAGCCCCGGCAAACTTAATAATACTGAAAAGGTAAGCCGATTGGGCTATGATGAGCGATAGCCCCAGCACTGCCGCTGAAATGTGTACAAAGCAACCGCAGAAAATTCCGAGGGCCGAGATCATCCCTATCCTGACTCCATTAGAAATGCTTCGCGAAGCAACGAACAGGACGTCGTTGCCGGGCGTGATGTTAACTAATAGTGTAACGGTGAAAAACAGCCAGGCATTTTGAATATGGAACATGTTCAGATGTATTTTTTATAAAAATAACGATCTGGACAATACGGCGCACTTACGAATATCTTTTTAAAATGTCGGTCAGTGCGTCAATATTAAAAGGTTTTTCCAGGTAAGCGTTGGCACCGCATTTTTCAGCCAGGTCCTTCAAGTGAGGTACGGCAGAAATCAGCACTACCGGGATATTACTCGTTGTTTTGTCCGATTTTAGCTTCTTGACCAGGTCGCTGCCCCGTACGCCAAGTAACAGTTCGTCCATCAATATCAGGTCGGGGTTTATGGAATCAAGAGCGGATAACGAAGAGCCGTCAGAACAAGGTATGGCCTCATGTCCTTCATCCTGCAATATATAATCCAGCACCTCTTTGATGTCCAGGTTATCTTCGATCACTAAAATTTTCAATAGTTTACTGTTGATTAAAATTTTAAATTAGAAACTAAAAATACATATTTTTAAGATATTTCCATAAAGATATGAAAGCAATTTTGGATTAATTCTGAACTATTTCTGTAGCAGATTAATCCGGCACCTTATTAAACATCAGGTAATACCGTTACTTTTGATTAGTAATTAAAATCTGCTGATATTTGCGACGTAATTTTACATGGTTATACCGCTTTACTATGCCTCAGTCACCTAACGGAAACGTAACCTCACAAACAAACGGCGGGATCACCACTATCTCTTTTTATCATCCCGCGCAGAATTCGTTGCCGGCCGACCTGTTAAGCCGCTTAGCTTCCGAGATTGAAAAGGCCGGAAAAAGTGCGGATACACGGATTATTGTGCTAAAAAGTGAGGGCGAACGTACTTTTTGCGCAGGCGCAAGTTTTGATGAGCTTTTACAAATAAAAGATAAAGAAGCAGGCACGCAATTCTTTTCCGGCTTTGTCAATGTTATTAATGCTTGCCGCAAGTCTGAGAAGATCATTATCGCCCGTGTACAGGGTAAGGCTGTTGGCGGGGGAGTAGGTTTAGCTGCTGCAGCCGATTATTGCATGGCTACTGAAGCTGCCGCTATCAAATTAAGCGAACTCGCAATAGGTATCGGGCCCTTTGTTATTTCTCCCGCAGTAATACGTAAGGTAGGATTACCTGCATTTTCGCAACTTACTATTCGGGCGGTCGATTTTCAGACGGCGCAATGGGCAAAGGAGAAAGGGCTCTACAACGATGTGTTTGCTGATATTCAAGGTCTTGACGAAGCGGTTGATGCGTTGGCCGCGAAACTGGCATCCTACCATCCTGATGCACTTACGGGATTAAAGCAAATATTGTGGGAAGGTACCGAAGACTGGGACAAACTGCTTGCCGAACGCGCTGCCATCAGCGGCGAACTGGTGCTTTCGGAATTTACGCAACATGCGTTGAATAGCTTTCTTGACGGGAAGCGCTGATCTGTATTGCTACTTATTCTGCTAACCTTCTGATCTTTCTGATTTTTAACTTTAGATTTAGTATTTTATTTCTTTTTAGTGAAACTTACGGTGAAACCCCGTTGGATTTAAATCGTTATAAGGTAAGAAAAAGCGTAGGCTCTGTTAATGTCTGATCAAAAGAAAAGTAAAGTAATTATTGCTGTAAGCGTAGTTACAATTGTTATCAGCGTTATTGTAATGTGCGGGTGGGTTTTTAACGTCCTGGTTTTAAAGGAGATAATACCCGGCTTTGTGCCGATGGTTTTCAATGCCGCACTTTGCTTCGTGTTGTTTGGTAGTGCGTTGCTTGTCCGGCAAAGCTCAAAAATGCGATATAGTAAAACAATATTTGCGACGCTGTCTGTATCAGGCGCTTTTATCGGTTTAATAACGTTATTGCAATTTCTTTTTCATTTTAATACGGGGTTGGATGAACTGTTTATAACTGATGCCGAGAAAGTATCGTCGAGCCACTTATACCCTGGGCGCATGGCTTACAACGCAGCTGTCAATTTCTCGCTGCTGGGTGTTGGTTTTATACTACTTACCGCAAAAAGCCGAATAGCAAACCTTTTGGCACAATATCTTTTCCACGCCGTCAGCATACTTTCCATTGTCGCGTTAATAGGCTATTTGTATGGCGTATCCCTGTTCAACACGCTTCTTTATGTAAGCTCGATGGCTACACACACTGCCATCCTGTTCCTGTTGCTTTCTATTGGCGCAGCAATGTTGAATCCAACTCTTGGTTTGGTCAGGTTATTTACCGGCAAGCAGATCGGCAACCAATTAGCGCGCCGGCTTTTCGGTCTTATCCTGATAATGGTAATCGCTTTCGGGTCGTTAAGATTACAGGCGCGCTACGAAAAAATATTTACACTTGATATCGGTATTTCGTTGCTTGCGGTTTGCTTTCTGTTAGGCAGCATCATTATTTTATGGAGCACGGCTAAATGGCTGAACAGGATCGACACCAAACGCTCCGAAGCCGAGGCCGAAGTAAAGCTGATGAATGCAGAGCTGGAACAACGGGTTGCAGAACGCTCGGCGGAGATTGTAAAAAGCGAGGAAAAATATCGGTCGCTTATCGAACAGGCTTCTGACGCTATTTACGTGCTTGATTTTGGCATGAACTTTACCGAAGTAAATGCCAGCATGTGCAAAATTATGGGCTACACCCGTGAAGAACTGCTGCAAATGAACGTGGGGGCGATTATCGATCCTGAAGAATTGAAAACTGACCCGCTAACCACCTCTCCGGACATAACGGGGCAGTCAATTGTCCGCGAGCGAAGGTTCATGCGAAAGGACAGGTCGGTGTTTACCGTCGAGATCAATGTCAAGAAATTTTCGGATAACAGGATATTGGTTATGGCGCGCGACATCTCGGAGCGAAAACGCATAGAGAGCGAATTGAAGGATGCCGAGCTGAAATTCAGGACAATCGCCGAGAAATCAATCGTGGGGGTTTATATTGTACAGCACGGGAAATTCATCTACGTAAACCCCCGGTTTGCCGGAATATTTGGATATGAACCTGCGGAACTTATAAATACCGTACCCGTGGAAACGATTATTCACAAAAGCCACAGGCACATTACAACGGAGAACGTGAGGCAAAGAATGGAGGGAGAGATCGAGAGCGTACACTACGAGGTGATGGGGCTGAAAAAGGACGGCACAACCAATTGGGTGGAATTTTACGGCAGCAGGGCAACTCTGGGAGGAGTTCCAACGATCATCGGATCGATGGTTGATGGAACCGAGCGCAAGCAAGCCGAAGAAGAGCTTAAAACATCGGAGCAGAAATACAAATTGCTTTTTGATAGTAACCCGCTGCCGCTTTGGATGATAGCGAAGGACGACCTGTCTGTTATAGCGGTTAATGATGCTGCTGCCCGGCTGTACGGTTACACCAAAGACGAATTGTTGACCATGGACGTTAAAGCTTTGCGTGCCGAAGAAGACAGGGAAAAGCAACTTGAAGGCTATAAGGAGGAATTGACAAGTTCGGCAAATGGGCGCATCATCCGGCATATAAAAAAAGACCGGACGATAATGTATGTGCAAGTAACCGCCCATGATATAATATTCGACGGCAGGCCCGTTAGACTTTCACTTACCAACGATATCACCGAGAAATTGCTTGCAGAAGAAGCGCTAAAAAAATCCGAAGCCAACCTGCAAACTATACTGAATACCACCGATACCGCCTACGCGATGTTTGATACGCAATTGAAGGTGCAGGCGTTTAACCAGAGGGCTATTGATTTTGTTATTGAACAATACAACCATGTCCCGGAGAAGGGCGATAACCTTGCCGACTTTTTCCCACGCGACCGTTTCCCGCAGTTTGTTGAGTATTTGAAAATGATATCGCAGGGGCAACACATCAACTATGAAGCAGACTATCCTAAAAAGAAAGGGGGCAAGGTTTGGTACGATGTAAGATTGTCGCCGATAATGAATGAGCGCAAAGAAGTGCTGGGCACGCTTATGGCCCTATATGATATTACCGAAAGAAAGGCAAACGAGCAGAACCTTCGGGAAGCCTACGAAAGCATCCAAAACCATATCGAAAGCATTAAGGGTATGGCCTGGAAACAATCGCATCTGATACGCAGCCCCGTGGCCAACCTGCAGGCCCTGGCCAAAATGCTGAAGGACCACCCTGCAGATGCCGAAGTACTTGCCCACTTGCAAGCCGAAGTCGACCGGCTGGACGAGATCATCCACGAAATGGCCAAAGAAGCAGCCGCACATAATGTATAAAAAAGCTCGGCAGGGGGAGCTGCCGGGATTAGGGCTTAGGGTCTACTTACAAATCTTTCCTATTATCGCGTCCCCGGCCGCAACTATTACTCCAATTATTACTTTCAGCGCCGGATTTTTCAGCGCAGCTTCAAGTAATTCGAGTCCTTCCTTTACAGTCGGCCATAATTCGCAAAGTTTGCCTGGTCCTGCCAATGCAGCTTCATCAAGGCTGATATTGTTCGCATTTTTTAAGATGTCCTGTGTATTCATGATTTTTGAAATTTGGATGAATATTTAATAGTTCAAATTTCGAAGCGAATAACAAGGAGCTTTGCCGTAGAAATAGCTTTTCTGACAGGGTGTTTTCACGGTATAAAAATGGGTGAAAAAACGGTGTTTAAATGGCTGTTGTTTAGGAATTTAGTGGTGTTAATTAATTAAATTAGTTCACCTTAAAACCCTAATTAAAATGTCAATCCGAAAAATTATTACGCTGGAAGCAGCGCCAGCTCCTGTTACCAAAGACATGGTTATAAAGATGGTTAATTATTATCGCAAAAATCGAAGACTTTCTGATAAAAGCTCTTTGAAATTTGCGCACATACCATTGACTGAGCTCTTAGAACTGTTTGTCGCTAATAACATAATCGACCCTTTGTCAACTGACCAACACGCACGAATAGTGCCTTTTGGCATTAAGGTTTACATGGCAAATCATGCCGATGATCTGGATACTTGCCCGGACCGCCGTGAAGATTACAGACTAAGAGATACTGTGATAGTTTGCAATACGGAATTAAAGGACTTAGCTTCACCTAAAATCGGCAAGATATGGAGGGACATGTTAAGCGATAATGTAATAATTGGTTCAAGTGCAGGTACCGGTTTAGATAAATCCACAATATGCCCGCCGGATTGTCCCGGCAAGGTTGATTCCATGGAAGATGTTTCCACTATCGAAGATTAGTGTTCAATGCTAAATATTCACTATCCTTTAATAGCAGAATGGCTTTGCTTTGTCTTAGCCATTTTGTTGTTAAAGCATGAAGACAAATATTGGAATACCCTACGGTTTTATCTCGGCTTTGTAGTATATACCGAAAGCATAGCTTATTATATGATCGTCGTCGCCCGGTGTTCGTCCAACAACTGGCTGTATAATATTTCAATTCTTTTTGAGTATGGCTATGGGATTTGGATGTTATCGCACTTAATTAATTTAAAAAATATAAAGCCTGTTTTTTGGATCGCCTGGTTATTGTTCTGCGGGAGTTATCTCGTCGAATATTTAAACCACAACGGAATTGCTATTTTCTTTAATACCGCCGACACGGTTGGGTCGGAAGTGATGATGGTACTATGCATGATTTACTATTTTTCTTTATTTAAAGAAGAAAAATATGTGAACCTTTTGAAAGAACCGGCTTTTTGGTTTGTGTCGGGATATTTCATTTTCTATACCACTTCGATAGGCACAGATACCTTTTTTAAAAAGTTGGTTGATACGACAAAGATCCATTCAATTTCTTTACGATATATCATAATGAAGTTTTTGAATCCGGTATTATATGGCTTTTGGATAATATCCATCGTATGTACAAAGAGCAAGAGGAAATTAATACAGCAATCCTGATTACTTCGGTAATATTTCTGACAGTAGCGTTGGGTTTGATCTTGCTTTTGCTTATTTATAATCAGCGAAGGAAAAAACACATGGAAGAAAAAGAACAGATGAAAGTAATTTTCGAAGCAGAGCTTATCAAAACCCAAATGGAGATACAGGAACAGACTCTCCAAACTATTGGAACCGACCTGCACGATAACATTGGCCAATTATTGAGCCTTACATCTTTGACGCTGAATTCTATCGAACTGGATAATCCGGACAAAGCCCGGCAAAAGATAAACGCAGCCATTGAGCTGAATCTGAAATCGATCAAAGAAATGCGCCAGCTGGGCAAATTGCTGCATGGCGAACAATTATTAAAGCTGGGCCTGGAAGAAGCTATCCGCAGCGAGGTTGGCTGGATCGAAAAGTCGGGCCGGTTTGCGATAGTTTTCAATATTTGTGGTGACAGGCCACTGGCAAATAATGCGGATAAGGACCTGATATTATTTCGTATAACGCAGGAGATATTGAATAATATCATCAAGCATTCGGGCGCGGGCGAGATCACCTTTAAACTGGACTACCCGGAGAACGGCATCAGGCTGCAGGTTATCGACAATGGTGAGGGCTTTGAAATTGATCAGTTGCCCGAGGAGCAAAAGGGTATGGGGCTGAAAAATATCCAGAAACGTGCCGAGATAGTCGGCGGCACTATATTTATTCAAAGCAAGCCCGGTGAAGGCACCTGTGTCGATATATTTATACCTTATCCTTAAAAAAATGGAAACCGAAACCATCCAAATCGCCATTGTAGATGACCACACGCTTTTCCGGAACGGTGTAGCAAGCCTTATGCGCGAGTTTGATGACTTGCAGGTTGTTTTTGAAGCGGAAAACGGCGTACAGATGCAGGAGGCCCTGGCCAAATATTCTGCCCCGGATGTTATCCTGATGGATATTAACATGCCCGTTATGGATGGCTATGAAGCTACGGCCTGGCTAAAGAAGAATCGACCCGACGTAAAAGTTTTGGCGCTCAGCATGTTTGAAGATGACCAGGCAGTTATAAAAATGATCAAATGCGGGGCATGCGGTTATGTGCTGAAAGAATCCAAGCCAAGGGACCTACTCGAAGCGATAAAGACCATCCATGCTAAAGGGGTCTATATCAACGACATGGTCTCCGGTAAGCTGGTCCGTTCGGTCGCTGACGGAGATAACGGTGCCGATATTTCAAAAAAGGAAATGGAATTCCTTAAATATTGCTGCTCCGAACTTACCTATAAGGAGATAGCTGATAAAATGTTCGTCAGCCCGCGAACAGTTGACAATTACCGGGAAGCTTTATTCCTGAAACTAAACCTGAAATCGCGTACCGGGCTGGTGTTGTATGCCATACAAAACCAGTATTTCAAATTCTGAATCACTGCACTTTTACGACAGCTTCTTTCAGCCCCAGGAATTTGGCATATCGTTTAGCTGCGCTGTTAATAGCGGCATAAGCCGGTTTGCTCAGCTGTTTGAAAACAGTAATATTAATAACAGCAGCACTCTTCTTTAACTCCCGTTTCCAAATGCCTTCTATTTTCCCGTTGACAATAACCGTATGATTAAATATAGTACCGCGCGGATCAGCTTTGTTGATATTCTTCTCAAGAATGGTCGCGCTGCGGTCCTTATAGCTTACAATATACTCATCATAGTTTGGCAGCAGGTAGGCTTTATTGGATTTGATTGGTTCTATGCCGGATTCAGCAAACCAATAGCCTTCTTTATTCGCCAATTTGGGCTTTACCATTTCAAGCCCGGCTTTGCAGTCGGCAATGGTCAGACCACTCCACCAGGCAAAGTCCTGTAAAGTAGCTGGACCGTGGGCTATAAAGTAGCGGCCGGCGATTGTAGCCAGCGCTTCCTCACGATTTATTGCTGCTATTTTCGGTGCACGTTCATCAAGCAGGGCATAGGTCAGTTGTTTTCCTTCTACGCCGCCGCTGCAAATTAATTGGCACAATTCCATCTCCATCATAATATGCACAAAGCGCTGCTCGTCGGTTTTTATGCCCGCATTCTTTAATGTATCAATAAGTTGCGTGCGCGCCAGTTGTTTGCCGCCTTCCAATTCCCTGATCAGCGTGTCCGAGCATTTGGAGAAAACCTTATCATCCAGTTCCAATTGCCGGTGCCTGGTTGCTGCAATAGCCTGCACGCGGGCGGCGGTGAGGTCCAGCATCCACCTGATATCTTCCCTGGCCACAAAATGCCAGGTTGGGCGCATTACATGTGTTCGCAGGATATCGCCGTTATTAAAAGCCTTTTCAATTATTTTATCAGTCCCACTTATTATCCGCTGACCGATAGCCCATTTGGCGCCGTTGTAATCCTGTGCCTGCACGGCCCCAAGCCATTTTACCATATCGGCGGGCCGGGTAAACTGCGGTTCGGCCAGGTGCTGGTTTTGCAGCCGCAATAAGATAAGGTTCAAATCGGACATAGGCTATTTAATCCTCTTCGTACCGCCGCAAACGGTTGCGTAAGTTTCGCATTTCTTCCTGTATACGCTCAACGCGCTGCAACAAATGCGTTATAGCTTCGATACCGGCCAGGTTAATTTCAAGCTCCGTATGCAGCCTGGCCATGCGTTCCAGTTTTTGCAACTCAGTCTCCGGGATATAGGTTCCTTCGTTTGTCGCCCTTACCTCTATTAAGCCTGCTTCGCTTAACGAATCAATGAATGTGTACTCGATATGATGATAGGTGCAAAACTCTTTAGCTGCTATTAATCCTTTGGTTGCCATACTATTTGGATTTTGATAGTTCAGTGAACAATTCTTTCTGCTTTTCGGTCAGGTTAGTCGGCATCTGTATATCATAGGTTACCAGCAAGTCGCCTGAGTGCCCTTCGTGTTTGTACACCGGCAAGCCCTTGCCTTTCAGCCGGATGGTGCTGTTGTTCTGCGTCTCAGGCGCTACCTTGATCTTCACTTTGCCGCTTAATGTATCGATTGTTACTTCGCCACCCAGTATTGCTGTATAAAGGTCGAGTTTGGCGGTGGTGTAAAGATTTGCTCCCTCTCTTTTAAAGTTTTGATCGGCGGCAACCAGGAAGGTAATATACAGGTCGCCTGTCGGCCCGCCGTTTACGCCCGGCCCGCCATGCCCTGCAATTTTGATGATCTGCCCGTTCTCAACACCTGCGGGTATCGTAATACGAATGTTTTTCCCGTTAATGGCAAGCGTTTGCTTGTGCGTCTCGCTTATATCTTTTAAGGTTAGCTTAAGTTCGGCGTTATAATCTTGCCCGCGATACCTGGCCTGCCTGCCCCCGCTGCGGCCGCCACCGCCGCCAAACATCGACTGAAAAAAGTCCGAGAAGTCACTACCTCCGCTGAAATCCTCAAAATTCTCAAATCCCTGGCCCTGCCCGGTCCCAAAGCCGCTGTACTGACGGCCGCTTTGTGCCCGCTGTTGCTGCGCGTATTTCTCGTACTCCTCACCGTGCTGCCAGTTTTCGCCGTATTTATCGTATTTCTTGCGCTTTTCAGGGTCGCTTAAAACCTCATTGGCTTCATTTATCTGCTGAAACTTTTTGTTCGCTTCGGTATCGTTCGGGTTCAGATCGGGATGGTATTGCCTTGCCAGTTTGCGGTAGGCGGCTTTTATATCCTTTTCGGTAGCGCTTTTTTCAATACCCAGTATCTTGTAATAATCAATAAAGGCCATATTAGCTGATTAACCCTTGCGGATGTTATAAGTTTTATTGATATAAAATTAGCACTAATCGGGGAAACAAAAGTATGACAACCATCATATTCAAAAATGACAGAAGGGGGTGTCACTTGGGGCGAAAATATCTTTGGCGGAATAGGCGCGCCATCTAAAATTTCTTTTGGATTTAACCAAAAACACGACGATTTTTGGTTACCTGACCGATCGGTTTATTTATTTAAACGGGTAATTTGTATCAGGTAATGTAATTTAAGTATTTGATTATTAGTAATTTATGTAAATTTTATGATATTTATCACTTAGTGTGTTTGTGACACTATTATGATAAATCATGTCGAATAAAATCTCACCTTTGCGGCATATTAAACCGGGTAATAATACCAATCGGTTTATATAGAAAATAATTAATATACAAAAGGAAATGAAAACCAAGATTTTATCCTTAACCCTGTTAGCCGTTGTGTTGGCAGGATTTACCAAAAACACTTACGCCGCTGCTTCGGCCGGTAGTAACTACACAGTTTTGAACGATATCAAAGCCATTAATAAGATCGAAGTTCGCGGCAATGTTGAATTGTTTATTTCGGACAACGCCGCCGAAAAAGTAACCGTTTATAATAAATACTATGCTGAGAGCGCTTTGGTACAAAGCAAAAACGGCGTGTTGCGCATATCATCCTACACTCCTGAAAAACTGGTAGTTTGGGTTAGCTCGGAAAGCCTTCGCTCTGTTTCGGCATTTGATAACGCTGAGATCAAATCGTTCGGCAAGGTTTCGAAGATCGAATTTAATATCGACCTGCACGATAACGCATCTGCCAAGTTAGATTTTGATGCATATAGCGCCAATGTAACACTGAGAGACAACGCAACTATCGAACTGAGCGGTACTGTCGAGGAGTTTGGCGTAAACCGTACCCTGGGTTCCATGGTGATCAACAAGGGCCTTTCGGTTGCTCATAACAACGAAAACAAAATTGTCGGTCAGGCAGGTAAAGTTGCACTGGCAGGCCTTGAATAAGAATTTTTCATAATAGGTTTAGGTTTACATAGTGTTAGGGGCCGTCCGCAATTGCGGACGGCTTTTTTTTGTTGGCGATATAGTCGCCCGGTTGTAT
Organism: Mucilaginibacter ginsenosidivorans; assembly: GCF_007971025.1. Taxonomy (NCBI): domain Bacteria; kingdom Pseudomonadati; phylum Bacteroidota; class Sphingobacteriia; order Sphingobacteriales; family Sphingobacteriaceae; genus Mucilaginibacter; species Mucilaginibacter ginsenosidivorans. The sequence continues at coordinate 2,873,989 of NZ_CP042436.1, forward strand.
CTTTAGACACTCATTAAAACCTACTATGGACACCACCATTTTCAAGTATTTCGCCGACATCCCGGTTAAAGAAGTAGCGCCCGGATACTTCTCCAAACTCATACATACGGATAATAACACCATCAATTTCATCGAAGTAGCTGCCGGTCGCGCTGTGCCTCGTCACAAGCATCTTCATCAGCAGTATACTTTTGTGCTCGAAGGGCAATTCGAGCTAACAGTAAATGATGTTCCCCAGGTACTCGACCCCGGCATGTATGCGCTGATACCTTCAGAGGCTTACCATAGCGGCGTGGCCGTTACCGATTGTAAACTGCTGGATGTTTTTAGCCCGGTACGCGAGGATTACAGGCAGTTGTAAAAGCATTTGAAGCCTGATCAAAACAAATTCAATTATAGTTATGAAAATCAGACTCACAACCGCACTCTTTCTATCGGTCATTCTATGTGCAGGGGCAATTAAGCTACCCGTTGCAAAGACTATTGGCATGGGATACCAGCCGCAGATCAGTACGGATGTTAAGGGGGTTATAAGAGTTGTATTCGGCCGGAATGATAATATATTTTGTGCTACCTCGACTGATAAGGGCGCATCATTTTCGACCTCTGTACTTGTCGGTCATGTTGCCCAGATGCACCTGGGTATGGCAAGAGGGCCCCAACTGGCGAGTTCGGCACGATATAGTGTTGTTACTGCGATGGATAAAAAGGGGGATATTCACTATTTCGTACTCGATCATCAAAAAGGTAAGTGGCAGGACATGGGTTTTGTTAATGATACCAGGTCCTCGGCTCCCGAAGGGTTAATGAACATTGCCTGTGATAGTCAGGATAACTTTTATGCTACTTGGCTGGATATAAGGCTTAACAAAAGGAATAATATTTATTTTTCGGCAATGGTGGCCGGGAAAGGCAGCTGGCTTAAAAATAAGCTGATTTATCGCTCTCCCGACGGGCATGTTTGCGAATGCTGCCGCCCTTCGATAGCGGTTAAGGGATCAAATATCGCCGTCATGTTCAGAAACTGGCTCGACGGCTCGCGCGACCTGTATTTAGTTACCTCAGACAATAAGGGCCTGGCCTTCGGTAACGCGGCAAAACTTGGAAAAGGCACCTGGCAACTCAATGCCTGCCCAATGGATGGTGGAGGGTTGACCTTTAATGCCGATAACACCATTAACACCACATGGCAAAGGCAAGGGATGGTATACTACTGTAAACCAGGCACTACGGAGAAAGAAGTTGGCAAAGGCAGGGACTGTAGCATCATTTCTGACAATGGCCAGACTATAGTTGCCCTAACTACCGGTGACGAAATAAAGTACCGGAACATACAAACTGCTGCCGAAACAACTGTAGGCAAGGGAAGCTACCTGAAAACCATGGTATTGGTCGGGAATAAAGTGTTATGTATTTGGGAAAACGATAAACATATTGAAACCAAAATTTTATAAAAAGACCGTTTATATCTGCCAGTAGTGATGAAAGGTAAGAATAACAATCTGCGGATTATTCTTGATGTCCTTTTAATTGCATTTGTAATGCTGTTCCCGCATTACGGGCATTTGCCCATGTACGCCTATCCTTTTGTGGTGCTGGGAGTGATTTGGGTGTACCTCAATTTTAACGGCGAAAGTTTTACCGCTATCGGTTTCCGGTTTGCTGATCTGAAATGGCGCGCTTTTTACGTAGGTGGAGCCATAGGGGTAATCTATGCCGTATTCCATTTTTATTTGCTGGGCCCTTTTCTAACGCATTTAGGATTCAGGCACTCAAATCTGTCCGATTTCGCCTACCTGAAACATAATGTAGCTAAATACCTGTTATTGATAGTGCTGGCCTCGGTTTTGGTGATACCGTATGAGGAGATCGCTTTTCGCGGTTTTGTGCTGAACCGCCTGAAGACCATATTCGGCGATAAAGGCACGGTACTTTCCGTCAGCGGTATCCTGTCTGCTGTACTGTTCGCCCTGTATCACATACAGGAAGGCTGGGGCGCAGTGGTGGCGATATTTGTATTTGCGCTGGTAATCACAGCGGTTTACCGGTACTTTAAAAGCAACCTTTGGTATGCCATCTTCTTCCATATTACCTACGATATTTTTATGCTGACGATGATATTGCTGGGCAAAATGTGAGCGCACAAAAGCCCCTGCTGTCCGGGTCTTTCAGCTGAACTTAGGGAAAGCCCGATGATAGGATAAAATGCTAACTCGCCAGCAAATGCCTGTAGCTGCGTCCTATCGGTATGGTTTCGTTATTGATTAGCACCAGTTTATTGCCCTGCAGGTGTTTTATTTTGCTGTTGGCCACCATGTACGATTTATGCGCACGTACGAAATGTTTCGGCGGGAACAGTTCCTCCACAATTTTAAGTGATCCTTTTACAATGATCTTACCTTCGGTGGTATAGATGATCGAATAATCCTTTAATCCCCGGATGTAATAAATAGAATCGAGCGGGGTCTTGATCTTTTTGGTTCCTGACTTCAGGAAAATATAGTCAGTGTCTTTGTGACTAGTGATCACGATGGAGGCCTCGCGCTTCAACTCCTCCTGCAAGTGCTTCAGTTGCTGTCGCTGCTCATACCAATCTATACTCAATTTAAAAGCGACTGTTACGGCTAAATACCAGGCAGTGGTTAACAGGTTAAACGGAACAGATGCCCGGAAACTTTTATAGGTCCTCCAGCTCAACACCTCACCGTACAGGTAAAAATCGTACAAGCTTTGCAAACCCACATAGGCAGCAATGGATAGCAGTAACAAAGCAAAATAGGCTGCATATTTTCGTGCCGAAAAGTATTTGGGGATAAGGTAAAAGATATGAAAATACGATAACGATATAATAAGCGCTAACCTGACTACCGTGCACTCGGCAAAGTGGCCCAGCCCGGCTTTTAATATCAGGTAACGCCGGTCGTACAGGAATATCATAGTGATAATGATCCAGAAAGCCAGGTGAAGCAATTTTTTAACGGTTGGCCATTTCAGGTTCATAAGAGAATTTTTTCTGCAATGATCAGTATAAAACAGACAAACGGCTAATTGAATAGACCAACATCCGATTTAATAGACGAACGCCAAGGAGCATATCCATAACTGAATATACATCTATTAATTGAGGGTTTGGTCTACTTTATTTTAAATCGCCGGAGGCGCTGCCTAATCTTGTCCCGGAATTTTAAAACGAATCATCATGAAAACATTATTCATTTCCCTGCTCATCCTCGGTAGCGCCCTGGGTAGCAAACCAACCAACCCGGCAACAGGTGCCGGAGGTGTAAGCGTATTAAAAGTTGATCCTGCAACGAGCACAATTAACTGGAAGGCAGAAAAGGCGACCGGCTCCCATGCCGGCACAGTCGCGATTAAGTCTGGCACACTCACCATGTACTGCGGACAACTTGCTAAAGGAACGGTGCTGATAGACATGAGCGCCGTGTCGGTAACCGACCTGGCGGCGCCCGACAAGCAAAAGCTCGAAAATAATTTGAGGGGCGATAATTTCTTTGACACAGAAAAATTTCCGGAGGCCAGGCTTGAGATAGTTTCGGTTGATCACAGATCGGAGAAGCTGCATCATTTCGTCACTGTTCTCGGCAATATCACCTTGCATGGTATCACCAAACAAATAGTTTTTACAGCAGATGTTGCCAAAAGCAATTATAACGATTTCGCAGGGCAAGCTGATATTACGCTCAACCGTAAAGATTTCGGCGTGGCCACCAACAACATTAAATATAACACCTTTATTTATAAAGATATCCGGTTGCATGTTGCAATCCAGGCTAACAAAACAGACGAGCAGGTAACTTCGTTGTGAGTTTGTTTCAAAAAAGTCCCTCTCATCCCGGGAGGGACTTAAATATAAAACACGCTTCTGACAAAATTTGCTCCATTCCCTGCAAACATTTAGGTTTGCGCCATGTCAATTACTAAAGCTACAATTGCCGATACAACGGAATTAACCGCACTTGTTAACAGCGCCTACCGCGGGCAGTCGTCGCAGGCAGGATGGACCACCGAAGCTCATTTACTGGACGGTATTCGCATCGACGAGGAAACCATGAAGGGTTACCTGCAGTCGGGTGATATAACCATTTTGAAATACTGCAACAGCGAAGGAAAGATAATCGCCTGCGTTTACCTGGAGCCAAAAGACAACAAACGCCTGTATTTGGGGATGCTCAGCGTGTCACCAACCTTGCAGGCAGGGGGCATTGGGCGGCAGTTACTGCACGAGGCCGAGATATGGTGCCATAAACTTAATTGCGGGGTTATTTATATGACGGTGATCACCACGCGTACCGAATTGATAGACTGGTATAAGAGAAGGGGATATGTCGATACAGGTAAGCGGGAGCCTTTTCACGATGGCACGCGTTTCGGGATACCGAAAGCTCATATTGAATTAATGGTGCTGGAGAAAGAAGTTTGACCCCCAAAAGACAAATTGAAGGTCTAATTTTCTGCGAAAATGAAAATCTCTTTCAAGTCGTTAACCATCGGGAAAGGTACTTTGCAGTTCTCCTTTAATTTCAGTGTGGCATAAGGACCGAATTGTAGTTCAAAATAGTCTAAAATATGCTTATTCGTCACCCGGAAGAATATATCGTACTTGCTTTGTATTTCTTCTAATTTTTGTTCGGCCTCGGCCGGTGCCTCAATCCCACTCATGGTATTTTTTGCGATGTTTAGTTTAAGTGTTAAACCTGGTTTTCAAAAATAGGAAGCCCGAACTCATGGTCCTGGAACGGCGCATCAAAGTGACCTATTTAATACAATGATAGGCCGATTTTTTATCATGAAAAATGATGCAGGTCACTTCAGGAAATGATCCTTTTGCAGATGGTATTGGCTGCTGGTTGCCGTTAATTCAACAACAATGTCAATACTTCTTTCAAATGCTCCACATGCCTGAAATTAGCGTGTTCTAAATTTGTTTCTACATGCTCATGTGCCCAGGTGGTATGGTACGGAACATGAATGGCATGCCCGCCAATGTTTAAGACAGGAATCACGTCCGACTTTAGCGAATTGCCTATCATCATAAATTCAGATGGCGGAATATCCAAATGACGTATCAGCTTGCGGTAATCAGCCTCGCCTTTTTCCGACATCACTTCGATGTGGTGAAAATAATTGCTCAACCCCGATTTTTTTAGTTTGCGTTCCTGGTCCAGCAGGTCGCCTTTGGTGGCCACAACAATCCGGTAGTGGCCCTTCAGCGCTTCAAGCACCTCTTTTACATTATCCAGCAGTTCGATAGGTTCGTTCAACAATTCCTTGCCAAAACCGATGATTGTCTCAATAGCATCAACGCTGATGGTATTTCCGGACACTTTCAACGCCGCCTCTATCATCGACAGGATATAGCCTTTTATACCATAGCCGTATAAGGCAAGGTTTTCAATTTCGATCTTTAAAAGCTCGCGCGATAGCGTATGCTGCGGCATAAAATCCTCCATCAGCTCGCAAAATTTCTTTTCAGTTTCCTGGAAATAAGGCTCATTTACCCATAGGGTATCGTCGGCATCAAAAGCAATAACTTTAATGTTCATCATCGTACCAAAATCGATGCAATAATAAGTTTTTGATGGTCAAGAATTTCGCTTTAGAGGTAATAATTGTTCAAAAAAAGATACATATATTGCGCTATCCTAAACTTTTTGACAAAATGATAAAAAATTACTCCCTCAAAAACTTACTGCTTATCGCCGCCGGTTCACTGCTTTTCGCTATAACATCCTGTAAAAAGGACAGCAAAACACAGGTAGCTCCCGGGGACGAGGTTGCAAAGCCGAAGACGCTCGGGTTTTACGAGACCAATGTCAATTCGAACCGTATATTGATGATGGCTGTATCGAAGATAGGCACGCAGGCAACCGGCTATAAATTGGTATTCGACACGGGGTCGGGCGGAATGGTGATGGATGCCAATGGCATTTTACCTGTATCGATGATCACTGCTGATGGTTTTACTTTTTCGGGTGATTCGACCGTGGTCAACGGTATCACGGTAACCAAGCAAACTTCGCATGTGGTTTATGGCGATGATAACAATACCAAGGATACGGTTTACGGCAACCTGGCCTATGCCGACGTTACCGTTGGCGATGCCAATGGCAACATTGTGGTTAAGCACATGCCTTTTTTCTTGTATTACAAGGCGGTAAATAATAAAGGGTTCCAATTTGGCGCACATTCTTTTGATGTACTGGGTGTTTCTTCGGAGTATGATATCACTTTTGCCGGCGGAGCGTACATTACCAGCCCATTCAGCTATTATGATCCGGGTAAAGGTTTGTTAAGAGGGTTTAAAATGGCTGCTCTTGGTTTATCTCATTTTTCCGATGCTGGCACTTATGTGCCTGCGCTAACCCTGGGGTTGACCAAAGCCGATATTAATTCGGGCTTTAGCGTAGTGCAGTTGCTATATTTAAATGGTGACGGCTATATACCAGTTGTCCCTGGTTTAATCGGGGTTTCGAATGACAGTGTGGCGGCAGAAATGCTGTTCGACACGGGGACTTCCCCCTATAGTTACATTATGGAACCGAATGCGCCAACCGGGAATGTATTTGTTATCCCAACTAATAGCCGTATTACTATTGCCACCAGTACCGGGTTTAGCTATGGCTATAGCGTAGGCGAAAATCAAAACCGTACTCTTGTTGAAAATCCTGCCACTTCAGGTTCTGGTATTTCAGTGTTTGGTCTTGATTTTTTTATCGAAAACGAGTATTTGCTCGATTTTACAGATCATTTCGTAGGCATAAAAAAAACTAATTAAGCCGGCTACTACAAGTTTTTAATTAAAAGACCCCGGGAATTGTTCGCCTGAACCTCCCGGGGTCTTTTTTTTCTTTTTTTCGGGAACGATGCAACCTGTTTTGAAAAAGGGGTGTCTTATAACCAGCTGATCACCCCAAAGTATCTGAGATGGAAGAAGTATTGCCCGAATTAAAGGAGTTTATTACAGGCTATTGCGAACGGTACAGGATAGCCAAGATCGATCCCGAAGCTTTGACCGTAGACACAAGTATCGACCTCGACCTGGATATAGTTGATATTGAAATGGACCTTTTTCTCGCCGAATTTACCGATACATTTCGCATCGATAATTCGAGGTTCACCTGGTATAAGTACGGGTACCCAAAAGGCTCGCCAACTGTCGAAGTGATACGCCGGCTGTTCGGCTACCGGTCGCCATGGGTAAAAAAACTGGCAAACCGGTTATATACGCCAAAGTTCAGGGTTTATAATCTGCAGCAGGCCGTTAAAAGCGGAAGGCTCGAATAAAGATAACAGGCAGATATTCTTTTAGCAGCAGGCAGGGAACGGAGTAGCCTCTATCGGCGGGCTCAGCTTTCAAATTCCAGATACCTTCCGGTTTGGGGTTGCTTCGTTCCGTGTCTGCAGCGCGGACTATCCTGTCACCTGTAGTTCCCTCACCTCCAAATACCCGTCTACTTCAAATACCGGTATCTCGCGGGCCATCTCAACTGCTTTATCCATGTTCTCTGCTTGTATTAACAGGTAACCGCCTACTATTTCTGCTCCAACTTTGTGTATGCCGTCTATCACTTCGGCATCCGGCCCTTTTATTATTTTTCCGTTAAGTGAAAGTGCGCTTCCACCTAAAAAATTTCCGGTTGGGCCGTGTTTTTCAAACCATTTGTTCCAGTTGGCACGATGTGTTGATTGTTGCTCTTCAGTAGGCCGGTCGGCACGACCGTCGGGCTCGCGTACCAGGATAATGTATTTAGTCATAGTAGCAGATAGTAATAGTTTTTTGCTTTTAATAAGCCTGGAAGATCAATTTATCTCCCTGCTTCAAAGTGATATTTTTGACGGACCCGGTACCCTGGAAAGTATAGCCCATGCCTACAATATTTTCATCGTAAGGCGGTAATTGCGATTGATAAACCAGTTTATTGTTCACGTAGTATTGTATCTTATCTTTTGCACTGCGGCAATCAACCTTTACCCACTGCGACAGGTCGGACCCGAACCCGGAAAGGTCATGGTCCTTGCCCGATTCGAAATAGCGCCCGTTAAGCAGTGCAAGGTTGGATATGCAGCCCTTGGCCGACAAAGGAATAATAACGGGACTGTTGTCGGTAAATAACATTATATTGATGAACTCGCAGGCGGCTGCACCGTCGTGAAAATCATTTTTTATCTGCACACTGAATGAAAAGTTCTTTAAGGGAACAGGAGCGAAGTTGCCAACATTATAAAGCTCGGTAACAGGTGGCTGGGGTCCGAGCGGGATGTTTTTTTTGGTGATGGTAGCAGGCGTCACGTTCATAACCCCATCGCCAATAAATTCTTTTGTATCGAGATATACCGGGATGGGCTGATTAGCTATCAATGCGAGCCAGCCATCGGTAGGTATCATCAGGGTGTGTTCTTTCACTATTTTATTATTCACCAATAACTTTGCATGATAAAAACCGGGACGATAATATACAGATGTAAAAGTATGCCGTGCCTTATCAACAACCGATCGCGTTGTTGGGTCCCAGGATTGCTGGATGAAGACTGAATCGGATGGATTTACCCTGGCATCGTAATCAAATATAACCGAATTGGGTATGCTGCGCGTTACGGGCCTGCTGCTGAAAGAAAATACGCCTTTAACAATAGGCCCAGGTTTCCTCACATACATCGCTACCAGGCTGATCATCGCCACGGCTATGATCAATAATGCGGCGCTCCGCCAGGTTTTGCGATATTTTCCGGTTCTGGCAGCCGGGGCCGAAGTAGTTTCCCTTGTCGGACTGGCTTTGCGGGCAAAGGCTCTCCAGTTATCGAATCCGGCAAATTTCGCCAAAGTATCTAAAGTAGTGCTGCTTGGCAGATGATTGTATTCAACACGCCCCCAAAGCCGGCGTAATGTACTGGCGCTTAACGAGACTTTGGTTTTATCCAGGATGAGCTGGTTCAACAATTCAAAATCCTTACCCTGCCAGCGCGATGATTCGCCCCAGTCAAGCTGCTGTTCAATAATGGACAAAAGTTGTTTTACGGCTGAACTTTCCATGTAACGGAGAAAACGTGTCAAGATACAGTTATCTGATTAGACGAACAATATGAGGCTTTTGTGACAAGGTATTTTCACTTTAACAATGTGCTGTATATCAGCATGATGAAACTTGAAAAAACTTGAACCTGAAATGAATTGCCCCGGTTTTTCCGAAAACCTAAGTTTGAGTTAAAGCTGCCCCACGCTGTTTAAATCAAATTCAACTAACCAATATGAAGAAGCTAATTATGTCGATGCTATGCCTGTTTGCTGCCGGCGAATCGTATGCCCAAACCGGTATTTGGGATACACCTGATGCTTACCTGGGGCAAAAACCACCCGGTGATACGCCAAAGGTGTTCGCTCAAAAATTATTGACGAAGAAAGATACTTTCGCGTTCGACAGGGTCGCCTTTTCGGCCGATGGCACGGAATTTTATTACCCCAGCAGTAATACCTGGTTCGATAGCAAACCCAACAAAATACGGTATTTCAAATTCGGGAAAGGTAAATGGCACGGCCCTTACATATTTCAGCCCTATTACTATGCGCCAACTTTTTCGCCGGACGGTAACACACTTTATTTATTAGGCGGTGTGAAAGACGGTAAGCATTCATTTGTATCACAGGTGCATCGTAAGCCCGGCGGCGGCTGGACCGATCCTGTCGTCTATTTAAAAAAAGAGTACGGCCTGTACGATTTTATGCCAACCAGCAGCGGTGTGTGCTATGTGGGCAGCAATGTACATAAAGGGAAGATGCGTGATTTTAGTGATTACGATATAAGTTCGCTTACCATGTCGGCGAAAGATACGGTGGTCAAAAGCCTTGGTCCGCCCATTAACACACCGGGTTTCGATGGCGACTTTTTTGTGGCCAAAGACGAATCCTACATCATCGTCAGCGCTAAGGAGACCAAAGATTTTGAATGCGAGTTGTGGATCAGCTTTCATAAACCGGATAAAACCTGGACGAGGCCTGTTAGTCTTGGTCCGCTGATCAATAATGGTGCGGCGCATCGCTGGGGTGAATATGTATCGCCTGATGGCAAATACCTATTCTACTCAACTGGGCATGGCCCGAAGGACTGCCATATAGTATGGGTGAGGTTCGATTATCTTCTGGCCAAATTGAAAAAGGAAAACCTTAAAAATTAAGACCATGAAGAAGCTCTTTTTTTTATTAGCAATGCTCACGTCCGTAGGCACAGCATTTAGCCAAAAACTCGATCTGCAAAAAATGCTCGCAGGACACAAGCTGGCTGGAGTTCCGGCAAGCGACGCACAGCCGATGCAGGATGGCGACAAAAAAGGCATTACCATCAAAAATAATGTATGGCTCACCGGCGTCGATTTTAGTTATGGGACTATCGAGGTAGATATAAAGGGTCGCAATGAGTTTCTGCATAGCTTTCCCGGAATAGCATTCCATGCCGCGGATACTTCCAAAAATTATGACGTAGTGTATTTCCGGCCTTTTAATTTTCAACATGCCGATACTGCGCGCCGCAAATGGTCTGTACAGTATGTCAGCCTGCCATACTATCCCTATGATCGTTTGCGAAAAGAAAACACAGGCCAGTTTGAAAGTGAGATATTTCCAAACCCTAAACCTGGGGGCTGGCTGCATGCACGAATTGTTGTGAGCCGCGATAGCATTAAAGTTTATGTGAACGGCATGAATAAGCCATCGCTGGTGACTAAAAACCTGCAAATGAGACCAAACGGGCAGGTAGGTTTATGGGCCGACCTGACAACTGCCGACTTTGCCAATTTATCCATCAATAAAGATAACTGAGATGAAAGCTTTGTTCACAGTGCTGCTGTTGACTTTGACCGGACTGGTCTTCGCGCAGCAAAAAAAGATACACGATTACTCCGTGATCAAGCCTGCCCAATGGGTGATCCCCAACTCGGGCGGGGTAAGTTACAGCATGGGCAATTACCTGGGTTCGACGGCACTGATGATCAGAAAGAATTTTGCTGACTATAAGTTCGGGGCGGTCGCCTACCCAAAAGGCCTGAATTTCACCGATGGCGAGATCGAACTCGACCTGGCATCCACCACGGGTACCGAATACCTCGGCTTTGCATTCAGGATAAAAGACGCGCATCATTACGAAACGGTTTACTTCCGGCCGGCGTCATCAGGCACCATCAACGCCATCCAGTATATGCCTGAGAAAAAGGCCGAATTTAATTGGTGGGATTACGAGGATGCCAAACACCAGGCGAAAGCTACGTTGCCGGCAAAAACCTGGTTCCATGTAAAAGCGGTGATCAAAGGGCGGCAATTGACGGTGTATGTCGATCACCAGGATAAACCGGCAATGATCTATAACAGCCTTGATCCCGGACTTAAAAGCGGTTTCGTCGGTTTCTGGTTCGGTAACAATTTAGAATGCGCCTACAAGAACCTTGTCGTTAAAACCTATTGAAGCCATGATCCGGAATTTTCTCAAAATAGCCTGGCGCAATGTCGTCCGCCATAAGGCACATGCCGCCATCAATGTAACGGGCCTTGCCCTGGGCATGACCTGCTGCCTGTTTATCTTCCTTTGGGTGCTGGATGAAAAAGGCATCGATAATTTTCACTCGAACGGCAAAGATCTATATGTTTTGTATGCGACTACCAAGGCGAACGGCCAGGTGTCTGCCAGTTACAATATGTCCACAAAGTTTGATACCACTACGCGGCCGTATAAACGCAGCTACCTGGTGGAGGATGCAAAAGCGGCAGTACCTGGTATTATTGATTATGCCAATTACGCCACGGGCTACGATTTGCCCTGGGGGCATCCCGAAACTTTGCAGGTTGGCGAGAAGATCGTAAAAATGAACGGTTCGCGCGCAGGCGCGGATTTTTTTAAGATGTTCAGTTTTTCCATTATCGCAGGCAGCAACGCCGTAACCGCGCTAAACAGCCGGGCTAATATGGCTATATCGCGCCATACGGCCGAGGTCTTTTTCCGAACGCCTGCAAATGCTATTGGTAAGAGTATCCGCTATGAAAATAAGTATAGTTTTATTGTCAGCAGCGTTTTTGAAGATGTTCCTGAACATAGTTCGCTGAAATTTGATTTTGTTCTTAGCTGGGAATTACAGGATCGCATGCTGGAATGGTCGTCCAATAATTTTGATACCTATATCCAGTTAGCCGATAGTGCCGATCCGAAGCAAGTAGAAGCTGCCCTGAACCGGTCCCTGCGCAACCGGCTGGTTTTTTCCGGGGGCTTTATATACCCTGTAATATCGAAGGGTTCTGAATATCATGTTGGCTTGCAACGTTTTGGCGACAGGTACCTGCACAATATTTTTGTCAACGGCAAACCCACCGAAGGGCGCATCCAATATGTGAAAATATTCAGCCAGGTGGCCATATTCATACTCATCATCGCCTGCATAAATTTCATGAACCTTGCCACTGCCCGTTCGGTAAAACGGGCCAAAGAGGTGGGCGTACGTAAAGTAGTAGGCTCGAGCCGCGGTAATCTTGTCGGCCAGTTTTTCGGTGAATCATTGCTGTTTTCATTCCTGGCCATGGTGTTTTCCATCGTATTGCTGATTGTCCTGCTACCTGCGTTCAACAGCTTTACGGGCAAGCAATTTGGTTTCCCGTTAGTACACCTGTCATTTTGGGTTTCTCTTGTCAGCCTGGCTTTGATTACCGGCCTCGTGGCGGGCAGTTACCCGGCCCTTTATCTTTCGTCGCTAAAACCGGTTAGGATATTGAAAGGTACGCTGCGCTTTACCCGTGGCGCTACCTGGTTCCGCAAGGGGCTTACTGTTTTCCAGTTTGTCATGTCCATTATCCTACTCATCGCTACCATGGTCATCACGCGGCAAACCAGCTATGTGCAAAATGCGCATTTGGGGTATGATAAGGAAAATATGATCTATACCCGTATCGAGGGTGAATTATCCCAAAAGAACAAATACCTGCTGTTTAAGCAGGAAGCATTGAAGATGCCCGGCATCGCCATGGTCGACCGTACGACCGAGGTGCCGCAAGCCATGAATTTTGTGGTTAATGATGACCAGATCACCTGGCAGGGTAAGAATAGGACCGATGTTGTTGGCGTTAAACCTGCTTCGGTAGGGTTTGATTTTGTGAAGATCATGAAACTGCAAATGGCCGAAGGCCGGGATTTTTCCCCGGCGAACCCAACCGACTCCACCGACGCCTTTTTGGTTAACGAGGAAGCTGTTAAAGAAATGGGCTGGAAAGATGCGATCGGAAAATCGGTGCAGGCCTGGGCGAAGAAGGGTCATATCATTGGTGTGCTGAAGGATTTTCATACCCAATCGTTGCACGAGCCTATCAAACCCATCCTGCTGGATATTAAGGAAGGTGAGTACTTTGGCGTCATCGTCGTGCGTACCCAGCCCGGTAAAACGCGCGAAGCAATTGCAAGCATGGCGAAAGTGTATCGGGACCTCAATCCAAAATATCCTTTTTCCTACCAGTTTGTCGACCAGGAATATAAAAAACTCTACAGCAGCGAACTGATCATTTCGCAGTTATCCATCGTATTTGCGGTAGTAGCCATCCTGATATCCTGCCTCGGCCTTTTGGGGCTGGTGATGTTCTCGGCCGAGCAGCGTATCAAGGAATTTGGTGTTCGCAAGGTGCTGGGTGCATCGCTCAGCCAGCTGATGGCCCTGTTTGCCTCCGACTTTTTAAAGCTGGTTTTAATCGCTTTTTTGGTGGCTGCACCACTGGGCTGGTACGCCATGAGCCGCTGGCTGCAGGATTTTGCTTATAAGATCGACCTATCGTGGTGGATATTTGTGGCAGCCGGGATAGGGTCGCTGGCAATTGCCTTATTTACATTGAGTTACGAGGCTTTTAAAACTGCCGTGGCCAATCCTGTGAAAAATCTCCGTTCCGAATAATATCTAACTGATCTGTAAATGCGCAAAAGCGGACAGCGATGTTCGCTTTTGATGCAACAGGGCATTGGGGTTAAAAAATTATATTGCTGATAATCAAATAATTAGTTGCTGGCATTATAATTAATGTAAAATAGACGGCTTATATCTTAGTGTGGGATATGAGGTTTAGTTGGTGATGGCGTTCCGGGGTGAGATACGGAACGCTTTTTTGTTTAAAACAGAAGGGATAGTTCCCTTCGCGAACGATATAAACGCGGGTATATCCGCGTTTAGTACTCTCCCCGACATCGCTAAGTCGCCTGTCGGCCCTCTCTCCACCTTTGGCGTAAAGAGGGCAAAAAATATTTATAAGCCCTTTTTATGGCTTGACATAGGGAGGGTGGTCGGCGAAGCAATGACCGGGTGAGTCTGCAACGTGCGTTTATTTGGCTTCCTTTTAAGGCTATCTGCTCCCTGCAATTAAAAATTTCTACATTTATGGTTCAATAAACCAATTATGACTTCGTATCGCCGTTTTATTATTCTGCTGTTAGTGATCATCGCGCCGTCAGCTTTTGCGGCAAAAACTGTAACCATTACCTCGCCCGATAAAAACATAATCTTCCGTTTGGATGCCGGGCCGAAGGGCCTTATCTACAGGATCACTTACAAAGGGAATATACTGATCGACAACTCGCGTTTAGCTATCAGTTTTAAAAACGGCGGTGAGTTTGGCGGAAATGTGAAAATTGGCAAACCGGTGTTCCAAAAGATGGAGGAAACCTATGATCTGGTTGTAGGCCGATCAAGTCATGTACACAGCCTGAGTAACAATGTGGTGGTGCCGGTAATTGAAAACGGAGGATCAAAAAGAGAACTTAATGTTGAAATCAGAATTTTTAACGATGGCGCGGCCTTCCGCTATGTAATGCCCGCGAAAGCCGGTTGGGAGAAGGTAGAAATAACGGATGAAGCCGATCAATTTAACTTTACCGGCGACCCGACTGCACTAACGCTTTTCAGGGAAAGCTATACTACCTCGCACGAGGGTTTGTACGACCGCCTTGCCGTTAGCAAAATAAAACCTGATACGCTGATGGATATGCCGGCCTTATTTGAATATCCCAAAGGGATTTACATGGCCATTACCGAGGCTAACCTGCTGGATTATGCCGGAATGTATCTGATAAAGCATAATGGAATTATCCAAAGCGCACTTTCGCCCTTGCCGCACCAAAAGGAATTAAAAGTTATAGCCCAATTGCCGCATAACAGCCCCTGGCGGGTAATGGAGATAAGCGACCGGGCGGGGGCGTTCATCGAATCTAATATCCTGACCAACCTGAGTGAACCCTGCCGGATAAAAGATCTGAGCTGGATAAAGCCCGGTAAAACCACCTTCCCCTGGTGGAACGGCAATGTATCGCCCGATACCTCCTGGGCGCCGGGGAACAACTATGATTTCAATATGTATTACGCCAACTTCTGCGCAAAATATGGCCTGGGTTATCATACGGTCGTGGAATACGGACTGCACGAATGGTACGTGAACGATGGCGAAGGTTTTCAACCCGGTCCTCATGCCGACCCGTCAAGGGCCGTCCCCGGACTTGACATGCAGCAGTTGTGCGATTCGGCTAAGAAAATAGGCGTCGGCATACGCGTGTGGGTGCATTTTTATGCTTTGTATCCCAAACTCGATGAAACTTTCGCCCAATATGAAAAATGGGGTATCAAGGGCCTGATGTGCGATTTTATGGATCGCGACGACCAGGAAATGGTTAACATGCAGACGGAAATATTGGAGAAAGCGGCGCAGCACCATCTGCACATCCAGTTTCACGGGGCTTACAAACCCACCGGTACTGCCCGTACTTATCCCAATGAATTTACCCGCGAGGGCACGCTGAACTACGAGAATGATAAATGGAACACCATTGTAACGCCGGATGCGGATGTGAATATCGCCTTTACCCGGCTGCTCGCCGGTTCGACAGATTATCATTTGGGTGGATTTCGCGCAGCAAATCTTAAAACCTTCAAACAGCATTATACTGCGCCTATGGTGTTGGGTACGCGCTGCCATATGCTGGGCATGTATGTGGTATTGGAGAACGAGCAGGGCATGGTATGCGATTACCCAGATGCCTATATCGATCAGCCAGGCTTCGAGTTTTTGCAGCAGGTACCCCTAACCTGGGACGAAACCAAGGTGCTGAACGCCAAAGTAAGCGACTACGTTACCGTGGCCCGCCGCAAGGGGGCGAATGGTACATAGGTACCATCAGCAACAATACGGCGCATGATATTAAAACGGCATTATCCTTCCTTCCCGCGGGCGACTACACTGCTGAAATTTATAGTGATGCGCCGGATGCAAATACCGCCCCTGACCACCTGGTAAAAGTTATCAGGCAGGTAAATAACCAAACCATTCTTGATACCAACTTAGCCGCAGGCGGCGGCCAGGTAGTGAGAGTGTATAAAACGAAGTGATTTTTGCTAAAAATGTATGACCTGCTGAACTTGTTTCAGCAACTCAATTGCAAGGCAGACGTCAGGTTGATAAATGATCCCGTGAGATCCCGAACCAAGTTCGGGATGACTGATCGGGCTCAAAAAAGATCCGTTACCCTGGTATGTTTCCTTTTGATGTACTTGCGAAAATCGAGCACAATGCCGGCGAAGAAGTAAAATATCAGCGGGAAGCCGACAGCCAGGAATGAAGAGTAGATAAAAAACAGCCTTATTTTAGAGATAGAGATATTAAAGCGTTCGCCAAGGTAGGTGCAAACACCAAAAGAATACCGTTCAAAAAATGTAATTATCCGTTGCAACATATCAGGCCATTCTAAGTATTTTATTTCCAACGCCACATTGCAGGCATTTCTTATAGCTGCAGTAATTGTTTTTCAGCTCCAGCAACGCCTGCGAATCAAAAGCGGTATTAACCTTTATACCCAGCAAACCGAAATTTGTTACAATATTATTTTCCTCGGCAGGTAATTTTTCTAACAATTTCAGGCTGCGGTTGACGTAATACTCCTGTTGGTTGTGCTTTCCGTAACTGAATAAAATTAGTACAAAAGTATTTAATAAGAGAATATCTATGGAAGATTCGCCCAAACTTTTTGACGACGCCCTGGATTCCGCATCAAAACGATAATGGGTTTCCCAATACGGGTTAACCTCAAGATCGGTGAATAATTTCCGCAGGTGGGTAACGTCCTTGATGTCGATCATTTTGGAAAACAAATGATTGGATTTGACGATCAGCGCCGCAAATTGCGCCAGCCGGATGGTCGGAAAATTCTGCGGGCGCATCCGCATAAATTTCCACAGGTGTTTTTCAACAGGTGCGAGGTTATATTTCTTCCGCAGGAAAGCATATTCCTCCTGCAATTTTTGGGGATATTCGTCTTTCCATTCTCCTTCCAAAAAGCCGGCCTGGCCAAATATCAATGCCTCAACCTGTAAGGGATTGTTCTTATGCTTGGACAACGTAATTTGTGGCAGCGATTTGGCCAGCAGTTCGAAGGGCAGGGCATTGGTTTTAAAGCCAAACTGGGCCGCCAAAAACTGGTAAAAAGTTTCCTCCCAATCGCCTTTGTTCTTCTCCAGCGCCGCCATTACAGCAGCCGAACGCTTTTCCAGCCGCTCAACCAAAACCCGTGTCAGCCAGTTTCGCAGGGTTATATCGTCTACATGCCTGATCGTTCCCTCGCAGGGGACAAACTGCTGGTTGCCAAATACAAGGCCGTGATAACGGTTATACAGGTCGGGCGATATTCGATCCTTCAATTCTAAAGTGGCCAGTTGGCGGCCGTCCGGCAGCACGATCGGTTCATCATCCCGGTACACCACATGTAATATCACATTTTTATAGGCGCCATCGTGCGTATGTTTGTGCTTATGCCAGTCGGACGAGTTGATATGCAGCTCCACGTTCCCGGCCCAGGTAGTATCACCAATGCGCAGCCGCGCGTTGTGGAAATCGGGCCCAGAGTCACTGTTCGGCAACCCGGCCGAGAATACTTCAATGCTTTCGCCTGCCGTGGTTTGCAAATTATCGCGGTCGAACAGGCGAAATTTCCAGATGTAATGGATAAAGTCTTCGGTGAAAAACATCGAACTAAAATAGGCAAATTATTTGAAATTGCTTTGCTGCCCTAGGGTACAGCCGTGAGTAGACTCACCTTTGGTTTAAAGGATGTCCAATTACTTAGATATTGCTATTATTAAAATTGGGGGTTTCTAAGGGGGGTGTTAGCAAACCAGAGTTATTGTGGAAAGTTATTATAAAAGGCAGGGTGAACTTTTCGACTCACTAGCTAAGCGCTTATCGGGGTAATAGTCCCTGCCTTTTATGATTGCCTAAGGCCCAACTAGAATACTTTCTTTGCGACAACAAAGGTGATTGGCAAAAGGCAATTTATTAACGTATTTAAAGGATAAACGTATGAAAAGCTGGAATGTTATTTTAGGTGTTGACGTGTCTAAGTTAACGCTCGACATCTGTTGTGCAGAACGGAACCTGCACATCAAGATTGATAATTGCTCCAAAGGGTTCACCATACTTAAAAAATGGTGCAGGACCAATGAGATAGACCTGAACCAAACGCTAATGGTGATGGAATATACCGGTGGTTACGAATACCGTTTCATGCAGTTCTGCGAGTCGTTATCTATTTCTTATAGCCGGATACCTGGTTTGGAGATCAAACAATCAATGGGTATGACCAGGGGTAAAAGCGACCAGGCTGATGCCTTCCGTATCGGGCAATATGGCGAAGAAAAAAGTAAACGTCTGAAGCCTTCAAAACCACTGGATAACAATATATTAAAACTGAAGCAGTTGCTATCATTCCGTAAAAGACTGGTTCGTGAAAAGGCGGGGTTGGAAAGCACGGTTAAAGAAAGAGGGCATATGTATTCCATGAAGAAAGCAGATACAGTTACTCATATTGCTCAGTCCAAAATAAAAGCGGATAAAAAATACATAATCGAGGTAGAACAGGAGATCATGAAAGTAATCAAAGGCGACGAATCGATGTTATTAACCTACCGGATCATAACCAGTATTAAAGGCATAGGGCCGGTCAATGCATGGATGACCATAGCCTACACCGAGAACTTTACCAGCTTTACAGATGCGCGGAAATACGCAGTATATGTGGGAGTGATTCCGTTTGAGCACACTTCAGGCACGAGTATCAAAGGACGAAAGCAGGTAAGTCATCTGGCCCACAAAGGGTTAAAAAATGAGTTAAACCAGGCAGCCAAAACAGCAATAGCTCACGATCCGGAACTCAAGGCTTATGCAGAAAGAAAGCTTGAAAATAAATGTTACCCATTAGTATTAAACAACGTTAAATTCAAGCTGATCCTTAGAATGTTTTCATTAGTGAAAAGAGGTGAATTGTATGCGCAAAACTATAAGAGAGCAGCATAAAAAGAACTTTTTTCTGATAAATTTGCATATATGGTAAACCTAGAATACCCCGACATCGCTCAGCCGCTCGTCGGCCCTCTCTTCGCCTTTGGCGGAAAGAGGGCTGTAAAACACAAACCCCAACCCGCACTATCCGCTTACAATTATGTAAAGACGAATTTCTTAAACTTAGGAACAACCCTCTTTGCTGCCCGCAGCAGAGAGGGTCGACGAGCGTAGCGTCGTCGGGGTGAGTCAAACGTCAGCCAGGTAAAACGACTGCCTACCCCACGGCCAAATAATATTTAATTTTTATCTTTCACCCGTCATGTCCCAACTCTCCACCATTGATCGCATCAAATCCATTATCGGTGGCTCGCTGGGCAACCTGGTGGAGTGGTACGACTGGTATATCTATTCATTCCTGTCGCTCTATTTCGCTGGTTCGTTTTTCCCCAAGGCTGATCAGACGGCGCAACTGCTTAATACCGCGGGGATTTTTGCCATCGGCTTCCTGATGCGGCCCATTGGCGGATGGTTGATGGGCACCTTCGCCGACCGGAAGGGCCGTAAAACTGCACTCACTTATTCGGTATTACTGATGAGCGCCGGGTCGCTCATTATCGCCATAACACCCGGCTATAAGCAGATAGGCATTGCCGCGCCCATATTGTTGTCACTGGCGCGAATTATACAGGGTTTGAGCGTAGGAGGGGAGTACGGCACCAGCGCCACTTATTTGAGCGAAATGGCTTCTAAAAAGCACCGCGGATTTTATTCCAGTTTCCAGTATGTCACGCTCATTATGGGTCAGCTGGTGGCAGCTGGGGTGCTGGTGCTGCTGCAAAAGGTTTTCCTGACTGAAGATCAACTTTATCAATGGGGCTGGCGCATTCCCTTTGTTATCGGGTCGGTACTGGCCATTACCGTTATGTACCTGCGCCGAAGCTTGCAGGAGCCCGAATCGTTCGTTAAAGAAGCCGGGAGTAAAGACAGGGGCACGTTAAAAGCATTGGGGCAACATCCAAGGGCCGTGGTTACGGTTATAGCGCTCACCATTGGAGGCACGGTGGCGTTTTATACGTTCACTACTTATATGCAAAAATTCCTGGTCAATTCGGCTAAGTTCAGCAATGCTGATGCCACGATGATCTCGACGCTGACGCTGGTCATCTTCATGCTTTTGCAGCCTGCATTCGGCGCTTTATCCGACAGGATAGGCCGCAAACCTTTGCTTATTAGTTTTGGTGTTTTGGGGACGCTAACCACTGTGCCTATCATGACCGCCTTAAGTACAACAAAGGAGGTATTGCCTGCTTTTTTGCTGGTATTGTGTGCCCTCGTCATCACAAGCGCTTATACATCGATCAATGCTGTGGTGAAAGCCGAGTTGTTCCCGGTAAATGTACGTGCGCTTGGTGTGGGGCTTCCGTATGCCATAGCAGTATCCGTATTCGGCGGTACGGCCGAGGCGTTTGCGCTATCGTTCAAGCAACACCATCACACGCAATGGTTTTACTGGTATGTAAGTGCTTGTATAGCTATTTCTTTGATAGCTTATATTGTGATGCCGGATACCAGGAAGCACTCTAAGATAGAAGATTAAGGCACCCTATAATATATCCCAAACCCCGGGCTGCCCAAGACGATTGTTGAAGTTTTTGGCGAAACGGTATAGGTTAGCAAACCTGTATTCCATGCCGAGGCGGTTAGGTTGGTATAATTATTAAAGTCGCTGGTCTGGAATACGCCTAAACCCGCAAATGAAAAATAATATTGACCATTTACCTGGCTGATGTCGGTTATATTAGGGTAAATGGGCCCAAAATGCTGCTGGCTGAATGCTGGGGACCAGGAATTCCCGTTATCAGCCGACTCGTAAATATATCCCGTATTGGCAAGGCCGTTATGCGGACCGCCAATAAACATATTATTCTTATCGTCGACATAGATAGACTCTACACTTGAAAGAATATAGTTACCCATCGAACCAATATTTACCCAGCTGCTGGTGTGCAACGCTAATTTATATACCGTTGCGTCAGAACCGATGATGAACAGGTCGCCGGTCGCATTTTCACAGGGGTAGGTTGACGCGCCTGTAGGCAGGCCATAGTCTTCTTCTTTCCAGTTTTGGCCCTTATCATCCGAAACGAATACGCCATAATCGTTGGTGTATATCAAATGCCCGCTGCTTGTATAGGCAAGGTCCGAGAAATTAAGCACACTTAAAATACCGCTGCTGATATTGGTCCAGCTTCCGCCGTTATCTGATGAATAAAAGACACCGTCGCTTTGAGTAGCGAGGTAAATATCGCCTCCTGACGTAATGATCTTGCTTACAAAGTAGTTTTTGGAAAAAGTTTTAAGCGGATGCCAGCTAACAGCGTTGTCGTCTGAATAATAAACGTAACCGCTTGAGTTTTGTGATGCCAGTATCCGGCCCGAGTTTAACGCCTTTACGTTATTGATCGGGAAATTTTGAAGGCAGCCGCCGCGGTGCCAGCCTTTTTCAGCAGCCACCCCAGTGGCGCCGGCCGAAGTTGAGTCTTTCTTGTTGCGGTTTGCGTCCATTAGTACAACGTTTGCTGATTGTTGCCCGGTTTCGCCGCTAAGGTACCAGGCAAATGACGCACGGCCGGCTGCTGTTGTGGTTGCTTCGGTTACGATAATATCCTCACAACCCGATCTTTTGAATTGAACGATATACCCTTCAACAGGCGATCCGTTATCGGTTACTTTGACAATGACCGAGTCTTTCAGCATGTTCCCCACCGTATCGCGCTGGAAGTTGCCGCCCACCACCTGTACATGCAGCCCCTTCGAGAGGTCGATGTCAATGGCACCCTTTGGGTTATCTTTTTTGCAACCAAAACCCAGCAGGATGATTGCCGATACCGCAAAAATAAGCTTCTTCATTTTCTATTCGTTCACTGAAAGTGTTTTTATACGGGGGGCTACAGGTTTAAGTTGTAAAAATTAAACGGGAATGAAGTCCATTACTGCCGATGAAAATTCTGTTTTATCCTGATATTAAGCCGGATATGATATTGATGCTTAAGGCCACGATGGCTGTATTAAAAACAAAGGAGATCAGCCCATGCAGCCAGGCCAGGCGGCGTATGGTCCGCGAAGAGATTTCAACATCGGATACCTGGAAGGTCATGCCGAGAACGAAGGAAAAATAAATAAAATCCAGGTAGTCAGGCTCGGGCTCTTCAGGGAATTGTAATCCTCCGGGTTTGCCGTCGTCGGCATCGGGTGTATAATAGAGCCGTGCATAACGCATGGCAAAAACCGTATGAACCAACCACCATGATACAGAAACGGAAGCCAGCGTGAGCAGAATATGTTCTGAAATATTGGCGCCCGAATGCTTATTCGTCGTTACCAGCAGCCATAAAATGGCCCCCAGGCTCATGAGTGAAGCAATGATGACGAAAAGGAAAATAAGTGTCCGGCTCGAGTCCTCGAGTTTGGCTATTTTATGTATCTCCATGGGATGCGCCCATAAAATAATGAGCCAGTCGAGGATAATGATGGTCAGCGCAACAACTATCCATATCGTCAGGATCTGTGCAGGGGGCGAGGCTATATGCCCGAAAGCAAAATAAGCGATCACTCCCAGCACCAGTGCTATCAGTAAACGATAATTGGCATCCAACCGGAATATTAAGGAACGATTGGTTTTGACTTTGTTAGGCATGGCTTCTATTAGTCCGGAACTCCGCAAGTCGGAAAGTCCGAAAGACGGTCACGCAATTTAATATATTTTATGAACTTCCGGGCCCCTGCCTGCCGGCAGGCGGGTATGCGGACTTCCCGACTTCTACTCAAAAATCTCTATCACCCTGCCAACTTGCCCGTCTTCAAGCCGCACTTTAATGCCGCGTGAGTGAAAGGCCGAACTGGTCAGCAGATCCTTTACGATCCCGCGTGTGCGCCGGCCGCTGCGCTGATCTTTTTTTAGGATGATATCGACTTCAAGGCCGGGGTAAATATCGTTTCTGTTTTGATAGCCCATGATTACACCGATTATTTTAGGATTCCACCGATTAAGAAACTAATGATTCCACCGATTTTTTTGTTTTATCAAAGTCGAAACTCCTGAGCAATTTTTCCATCGCACCGGCTATTTCAGCATTATTCAGGTTGCCGATGCTGCCTTCGTGAGTATGGTTCGCTTTTTTATCAGCATTGAAATTTCCCTGCTCGATATCCGCGCCGATTTTTTTATAAGCATCGCGGAAGGGCATGCCTTGCAGCACCAGCTTATTTACTTCGTCTACGCTGAACAGGTAGGCGTATTTGGGATCGTTTAAGATATCAGCTTTAACTTCAATATGCTGCAACATAAAAGCGGCCATATTGAGGCATTGCTTTAGTTCGCCAAAAGCAGGGAACAGCAATTCTTTTAATAATTGAAGTTCGCGATGATAGCCCGATGGTAAATTGGTGGTCATCATGGCCACATCATTCGGCAAGGCCTGCAGGCGGTTGCATTTGCCGCGCATAATCTCCCACACATCCGGGTTCTTTTTATGCGGCATAATGCTACTGCCGGTGGTCAGGTTATCAGGGTAACTTACAAACCCAAAATTCTGGCTCAGGTAAAGCGTTTGGTCCATTGCCATTTTGGCTAATGTAGCGGCGATAGACGAGAGTGCCTGCGCAATAACTCTTTCGGTCTTCCCGCGACCCATCTGGGCGTAAACAACATTATAATTAAGGCTTTCGAACCCCAATAGTTGCGTGGTTAAAGTTCGGTTTAATGGGAACGACGAGCCATACCCGGCTGCCGATCCCAGCGGGTTTTTGTTGGTTATCTTATAAGCCGCAAGCAGCAATTCAAGGTCATCCACCAGGCTTTCTGCATAAGCGCCGAACCAAAGGCCAAAGGATGACGGCATAGCTATCTGTAAATGCGTATAGCCCGGCAGCAAAACTGCCTTATGTTTTTCACTGAGTTCTATCAGCAGGTCAAATAAGGCTTTAACTTCTTCAACCACCTGCTGCAATTCGTGCCTGAAGAATAATTTCAGGTCGACTAAAACCTGGTCGTTGCGTGAGCGGCCGCTGTGTATCTTTTTCCCTGCATCGCCTATACGACGCGTAAGCAATGTTTCTACCTGCGAATGCACATCTTCCACATCGGCTTCGATCGTAAAATTCCCTGCATCAATGTCTTTGTAAATCGACTTTAGTTCCTTCTGCACAAGATCAAGATCCTCGCTGCTAAGTAACCCAATACTTTGCAGCATCCGAGTATGGGCCAATGATCCTAAAACATCAAACGCGGCCATTTGTGCGTCGAACTCGCGGTCGCGCCCAACGGTGAAGTTTTCTACCAATTCATCAACTGTCGTTGTTTTTTGCCATAGCTTGCTCATGCTGATTTACGATTTACGATTTACGATTTACGAATATGTTTTATTCGAAATCACAAATCAATTTAATTGCCCCGCAGTGTATTTAATGCAGCGACAATTATAGAAAGAAGTTCGTTGCCTTCCTTATAAATTATATCAATTTTTTCCTTTAGTTCGGGGTTTAACTCAACTAAAAGTTCCATAAAGTATAAAGTTTCGTCAAGTTCCTCTTCAACTATTTTCAGTTTATTCAAAAAATCGGCTTTCGATTTACCTCTGCAAGCGGCACGATAGTTTGCCCCAACCGAACTTGAACTTCTGTTTAGCTGATCAGCGTAGTTGCGATTTACAATGTTTATTGGAATACTTAATACTAATCTTGCGTTGGCTATTGCGTATTTTTTTGTTCTTAGAATCAGTTCTTGTTTGGTCATGATAACTTGGTTTAGGAAGCTGTAATTTACAAATCATAATTATTAAAATCGTAAATCGTAATTCATATCCGATGCCTAGAATTTACATAGAAACACCCCGACTTTTCCTTCGCAACTGGCAGGAAAGCGATTATCAGCCTTACATCGACCTTAATGCCGACGCAGAGGTGATGGAATATTTCACCTCAGTCCGTACGCCGGAGCAAACGCTGGCACAGATCGGTCGCTTTACTTCGCACCTTGAAAAGTACGGATTTGGCTTTTGGGCAATGGAAAGAAAAGATAACGGGCAGTTTATCGGTTTTACCGGGCTCACCCATGCTCCGTTCGACGAATGGTTTACACCCTGCATCGAGATAGGATGGAGGATAAGTAAGGCGAATTGGGGGATTGGTTTTGCTACAGAAGCTGCCAAAGCTTGTTTGGATTATGGCTTTGATATTTTAAAGTTCAACGATATCTATTCATTTACCTCTGTACACAACAAACGGTCGGAACAGGTGATGATAAAGACAGGTATGCAAAAGGCAGGCGAATTTGACCATCCCGACATTGAAAAAGGGCACCCGCTCGAAAGGCATGTTTTGTATAAGATAAGCAGGCAAAAATAAAGGCGGCCTTTTGGCCGCCTTTAACAAATCTGCAGGGGTGTGATCCCCTACGCCTGTTTTTCAATATTAGGATTGGCCGGTGGTTCGGGTGTGATAATTGCCGGTGCCGCCTGCGAGCTTACCACAGTAAACGGCTTCACTTTGTGCCTGCCCATTGCAAGTATGTCCGGCTTCAGGTAAAGCACTACTCCGGCTGCTATCAACAAAGCGGCCAGACTCAGAAATATCCAGCGCGATCCCTTGTGCGCAGGAGACAACTCGTACGTAAATATGGCTTTGCCAAATGCATTTTTATCCTGCGTTACATTCCCGGCGCCATCCGGCAGGTTGATCTTGATCAGTTCCTGTACCAGCACGCCGTATGAGTTGTAAGTAGTGGTCATGGCATAATTGCGGTCGCTCATTTTGGTAATGTCTGGCTTCTTTTGATCAAGGTCAATAACCCAGTTGCCATTGTCATCAATTTTAGCCAGCCCCAGCGCCTGGAACGACAAGGTATAAGTACGGTTGGCCGCATCTTCCTTATAATCCCAATCCTGCAGGTAATAAGCGGGAAGCGACCGCTCCATTTGCCTTTTCAGCAGGTTCAGCGCGTTGGAACCATAAATCTTTTGGAAATTATCCCATTGGCTTGCGTTATAGGTCATGCTCATGGTTATTTTTCCATCACCCAGGTTGTCAATGTCGAACGACATGTTCTCTTTCAGCGGATCGACCTGCTGTGCGTTTACCTTTACACACGAAGCGATTATTATTAAGATGAGATATATCTTTTTCATGATTCTTATTAACGTATAGTGGTGATAATTGAATTAAATACGCCCTGGTAGCCGTTGAAATTGGTGCCACCCATGGTGATACCGACAATTCCATTGCCGCCGCTCCGGAACACACCTTCCCAACGGAAAGTGCCGCCGTTATAACTTGTGGAACCCTGGTACATAGAATAGCCGTTTGCCTGGTTAACCCGCTGGTATGTGATATACTGCCCCAGGGCCGCCAGCTGGTTCCGTAATATGTATAACGCCTGATCCGGGCTGGATGCAGGGATGTCCCATGCGCTGATGCCCGCTTGCTGGTCCGGTGCAACTATACGCGATACAAGGGTATTGATCTGAGGAACGGGGTAATTGCCCGAACGCTGCCACCCGGCGGGGTAGCTGAAACTGATAGAACCCGAATAGGACCGCATACCCGAACCCGAATTGTTATTGGTCCGGTGTTCGTTGTTACCTTCCCGGCGGTCGTTATTAACAACAACCGTGGTGTGAGAAGTGCCGCCTCCGCCAAAAGTAGCGGCAATGTCGTCCACTTTTTTTCTCAGGAATTCGTCGTCAGAAAGTTCCATAGGTATTACACCTTTGGCCTCCAGGTCGTTGATGTCGATGACAATGTTACGCGTATCGCCCTTCTGATAACCATCAATAAAAGTAGCCAGCTCCTGCGAGCCCTTTTCAAAAGCCTGTTCAGGGGTCATGGTGCCGCCAAGGCCCTGGCCGCCTACGCCGGTGGCTTCAATGGCGAAATAATAATTATTAATGAGTACGCCCGGGAATGCGTGGCCTGGTATCAGGAATATAACCGGATGCAGCCCGGCGGCTTTAAGCACACTGGCATAGAGTAATGACAGCTCGATACAAAGGCCGGTATTACCGGTTACAACCTCGCGCGGCAGGCGCGCACTTTGTACGGTCGAGCTGATGTCGCCCATTTTTTGCGGGATACCTTCGGTGCCGCTATAAACCATTTTGCTGGCTACAGTGGCAGCGTAAAGCTTCACCAAAAAGTCTTTCGCTCCCTGCATGGCCTTCTGCGGATCATTTTCTACCGATGCCGCTTCGCCCTGCATAAATTTATCCTGCACCTGTGAGGTGTAATATTTTACTATCGGGTCCTCGGGTGTTACCAGGCAGGGCAGCAACTGGGTGTTGTGCATCATATCCGGGTAGCTGGTAACCTCATCGGCAGGTATGTCGGTATAAACAAACTGGTTCCTGCCCATCATGTTGAAGGTGAAGGTTTCTTTTTTTGTTTTGCCGCCGTTGTATTCTATTTTGATCTCCCCCGTCTCCTGCGACTGGGTCATCTTTTTAACAATATCATCTTTAAAATGCGGGTAACACCGGATAACCACATGTTGCCCCGGATATATTACCGGGATGGTTTGCAGCTCGGTCCAGTCGATATAACCCGGAATGTCATAAGATACCTTGACATCCTGCATGGATGCGTTCCCATTATTGGTCATCAGCATCTTAAAAAAGTAGTATTCGCCATTAAGCGCCTCGGGGTTGGCGTAAACTTTGTAAACCGAGGGCATGATGTAGCTTGCATTGCTGATCTTTACAGAGAGCGCGTCTTTACCAAAGTTGAAAAACGACATGCCGATGAACAATAAGCCTGCAAGAACCAACGCACCCGGGAGTAAAAATTTTTTCATAATAAAAAAGATTTCTTTAACATGTAAAACAAGGACGGATGTATGATAATGATGAAAAGCGGCCGCTTGTCGTCAATTTTTTAGTTTTTCAGCAGGATTTTCCTTGTATTATAAATATCAGCAATACTTCACAAAAAAACAACAGGTAAAAGATTAATTTTCAGACGATTAACTCTTGATTGCGGAAGTTTAATCTATGATTATATCCTTTAATCTTTAATTATTTTTTGGCCGGCATTTTATATAACATCCTTTTGGCAAGGAATCATGATCGTCTTCAGTACTTATAAGGAAAACTGACATATTGATTGTACAGGTTGGGATAGCTCAGGTTTTTGCCATTGTCCCAGGTAAGGTACTTGTTATTGGCATCCCTGATGTAAACATTCAGGTCGGATAATGTACGGAAATAACCCATATCGTATGACCGCCCATCGTTTGGTATGTATATATTGTAGTCGAATGTATAATTGAATTCGCTCGCGGTCATTTTCATGTAGTTGATATTGGCCGGCGAGTTATTGACAACCCGGAGCAGGAAAAAATCGGGACCGATATACAAAGGGTAGCTGAAATTTTTCCACGAATTTACCACGGTATCGATGTGCCAGACTATCTTTTGCCCCAATATCCCTCCTTTCGAATTCAGGATATAAGTGCTGGCCTGGGTTTGCAGGCGGTATTTGTTCTTTGCCGTGTAATCAAATGTTCCCCCCGCAGGTATGGTTTTCATATCCCCGTCAAGTTCTATAAAAATGGATGTGAGCGTATTGTTCTTAAAGGTGATAGTATGCTTTTGAAACGCAGATTTATACAGAAAGAACAGAGCGATCAGTCCGGCAAAGCTTAAAGCCAGCCATAACCAGGTTTTACTGGAACGCTTTTGGCCAAAAGCCGGAACAGGCGGCTTTATTGGCCGTGGAGGCTCGTCTTTTTGTATGAGGGGTTGAGGCGGAACGACCGGCCGGGGAGGTGGCAATGGTTCGGCCCGTACTTCTTCTTTTGGTGCCGGCACCATCGGTTCGTCAGGTTTCGGTTGTGGGACCTCCTTCTCTAACGCTAATTCTGATAGATGCTGCTCCGGTTCGGCTTTAGATTTTTGCCGTGGAGGCTTCAGTTCGCGCCCCAGCAAGGCGGCACAATTCCGGCTTAAAGCATTGAAATGACCGGCCGGGTTCCCGCCGATCGCGTCGAGCCATTGGTACGAGCTTAAAAAATACTCGAGTGATTGCACGGGCTGAATATCCTGTATGCGGAATGGCAGGATATTTATATTATGGGTGAATGCCCGTTCAACCTCGATACGGACATGGTTTGAACGGTTAGCATATTCGCTTAATAAAATAACAAGGATGGATGATGACTGTATGGCCCCGATAATGGTGCTGGCATAGTCCTTCCCCGCCTGTATGTCGCGTGATGCTAACCAGCACGAGAAGCCCCGCTCTTCGAGATAGGCACACATCGCAAGGCTAACGCCATTGTCTTCCCTTGCGCTGCATATAAAAATGTCGTGCTTTTTGCCGGTCGTATCCATGTTCAGGTAATAAGATACTTTATCGGGGATTAATATTTTATTTAAGGATATATTTGCCCCCGATGGGATGCTTTAAAAAAACAGGTATGAAGATATTTATTTTTTTATCAGTTTAAATTACGGTTTTTCGATAAAAAAGTAATTTTTTTGCGCCGTATTACTTTCACCCGGTGTAAAATAATCGTGACTACCATAATTAAAAAGTTTAAATCCCGTTATCAGCGTAAATAAAATATATGAATAAACTTCGACTACCTGCCTTTTTACTGTTATCCGCTTTGTTTGCTTTTATTATTCAAGGCTGCAATAAGGACGCGATCACCGCCACAGCTTACACTTCCAAGGCTTTCCAGGCCAATATCAATGGCAGCACCTGGGCCCCGGATACGGTAAGTATGATCATCACCTACAACCCCGACACGAAAGTTAAAACATTAAGTTGTGTGGGCACCAAAAGCCAGAAACAAGTTATTTTTTCTGTAGCGCTTGCCGGAGCGGGCGATACGCCGGGCTTTACCACTGGTACTTACAGCGTTGACGGAACAAGTGTTACTGCTCAATATAATACGCAGCAACTGTCTAACGGCAGCTATGTGTTTTTACCTCATGGCACCATCGAACCAGGGGCCGGGGCCGTTGTTGTTACTGCTGTTGATTCGGTAAAGAAACAGATAACCGGTACGTTCAATTTTTATTCCAGGTCGACAATTTATGACGGTGACGGCAACGTTGTTTCGATAACAGTTGACAACATCACCTCCGGAGAGTTCACTAATAAATCCTACCAATACGCTAACAACCAATAATCACTGGTTTAAAAAAGTATTACTGTACATCACAACATGAAAAAAGTTATTACAATAGCATCCATAATCACTATCATATTTTCTGCATCCAAAGTGCAGGCCCAGGATAACGATAAACAACAGGATAATAAAATCTACGAAAAAAGCTATATAGGCTTATATGGCGGCATATCAAACCCTAACGGTAATTATGGTAGTACAGCTTATAGCAATAATAAATCGGGCTTCGCAAAAAGGGGCGTAACATTCGGCCTCGACGGTGCGGTTTATGTTTACAAAAACCTCGCCGTTGGCTACACTCTAACGTTCCAGGACCAGGGTAAATTGACCTACGATGATACCTATGCACTTGCACAGGGTTATACAGACTCTTACTCGGCCGATGCAACCTCGGTAACAGCAACCGGCCGTTACCATAACTGGAACATCCTTGTGGGTCCGCAATACTCGTTTGTTTATCACAAGTTTGTATTGGATTTGCGGGCTTCGGGTGGCCTCATCAAAATATTTTCCACCCCCGAAACGTCGGTACAGCTGACAGGTATACCCGATCAAACTGCCATTTTTTACCAGCGCAAGGCGTCTGCTTTTGTACTTGGTTACGGCGGAAGTGCAGGTCTGCGCTGGAAATTTTCGGATAACTGGTGCCTTGCACTAAAGGGCGCTTATATCAGTTCGCCCGGTCCTTCGGTCAAGAATGATAATCATACCGATGTGATGGGCAGGTATGTAACAAAGTTGCCTATAAGCGAATTTCAAACCACGCTTGGCCTGACGGTGAATTTTTAAACCGGGTAATATTATCAACCAAAAGCCCGCTGTCTTTTTGAGACAACGGGCTTTATGCATTTATAGACTATAACGTAATTGATTAACTTTCAGTTACCAGGTGATAAGATACGGTTGCGTTTGTGTCGCCCGAAACGAAAATAGTATAGATATGCCCGGCCTGTATAGTTGTCGGAATATTTACCAGGGCCGAAGACGAGCCGCTTGCGCTTACCGAAAATGAGCTTGCAGGGTCGACATCGTAATATTCTGATGCGCCTTTAAAGCCTATTGCCGATGCGAGTTTTGCGCCGCCGCTTAACGCAAAATCCACGTTGGACGACAGAGCCGAACTCAGGTTAATAAAACGGATCCGTGCCTTTCCTGATGGTGGGGCCGTACGGTCGTCCTGTACCGTAGTGTGGGTGTTCCCGTCAACATAAAATACGGTGTAATACTTCCCTGCCGATAGAGAGAGGTTTACGCTTGTGTTGGTTGTGGCCGAACCGGTATTTTTAAAGGCGCCCATCCGGTCGCCGGCACTACTCTCGATAAAAGTTGAGCTTTGACCATATGCAACAGCCGATGTGGTTACTTTTGAGTTGTCGAGGTAAAAATCCTGCGGCGCTGAGCCCTCAGCCGAGTTAGCCACCTGGACATAGGCAGATAAGCTTGTATTTGCCTTATCTTTTGTACACGAAGTGAAGGCTACGGATACCAATATAATCGCTGAAAATAATAGTGATGCCGGTTTAAGGCTTCGGGTGTTAAAATTTGTTTTCATAATTGTTTTAGTTAGTGTAATTTGAAGTGTGTAGTCCAAAAGGCAAGCCAATAAACGGCCTGTTGAGTGTATAGTACATTAATAATCTCTTAATAATCAGTTGTGTGTAACCTGTGATCTGAACGAAATTCGAGCTTCATGGCATGGCTGCACATTGTCGTGGATATAGTACAAAACTGTCTTTTCATAGGGACGTTTTTTAAAAATGGCCGGTATTTACTATCGGCCATCGTATTTGATCAGGCGCAGTTTTAAGCCTGTGGTGGATTAGTTGGTGTTGAAGGTGAGGGCGGTGTGCTTGGCGGGTTTGTAGGCTGATTTGGAACCGGCGGCGTTGGCGTTGGACTTGGGTTAGGGTTCGGTGGAATCGGACTCGGATTTGGCGGATTCGGGTTTGGCGCCGGTGTTGGATTCGGGGCCGGTGTAGGGGCCGGTGGCGTTGTATCGCGATAATTCTTTGTCTTCTTGTTCTTCTTTTTAGAAGGTATAGTATCTGTACGGCTCGTTGATGCGCGGGCAGTCGTTTTATCACTTGCTGTATTTGAAGTACTATGTGCAGCCGCTAACTCAAAAAATCCCGTCAGCGCTACTGCGGTTATTAAAACACTTAATTTTTTCATGATGTCATTATTTTAGTAGTACATGATTAATAAGCAACATGAACATGTATATAATGTTTTAATTAAAATTATTTCTTAATATTTTATAAAAAAGATAAAAATGGAAAATAATGGACCTCTATTGAGTGTTCCCAAATATATCCCAGGAAGCAACTATCGTTAAATGCTGGAGCAATTTTCAAAAATGGCCGGAGTAAGGGGCTATTTGGCTGAATGACGAAACAGACTTAATAAACTGTATCAAGCGCTTTTACCTGCGGAACGTATTGAGGCGGCAGAATGGCCAGCTTCAGCAGGTTTTCGAGCCGTAGTTTGCGACATAGCTTATACAACCATACAACCGGCATGAGCCATTGAATGTTGCCAAGCGAAAGCAGGCGTTTGACCTGGACCGGAACTACAAGCACCTGTGCCTGTTTCAAAATGAGGTAACGCATGCGGCCAAGATGTTTCCGGTATTGCTTGTAAAGATCACGGGTGAAGCGGCTTCGTATCAGCCTTTCGTTTAAATGTTTCTCCCGCTCGTGCAGGTACTGCGCATAATCTGCCGGCAGTTTGTCCAGTCCCATGCGAAGGCCAACGCGATAAAAAACATCAAAAACCTCAACTTTTTCAGCCCTGGTGAGCTTGCGTTCCATCAGTTCGAACGCGCGGACAGAATAATCGATCAGCATATAAAGTACCTCAAGATAAGCCTCTGCCGGGATGTTCGCCCTGCGGTTTGCCTCAACGGCTTTATGGATCGACGTTATCTGGTCGATGCTTTGCAATGCTTTTTCATTTTCCGAGAAAATGATCTTTTGAGAATAACTTACCGTACTAAACAGCCTGCCAAGCGGATCGGCGGGAAGGCGCCCGGTGAAGTAAAGCCAGTCGACCGACCGGTTCAGGGCAAACTCGGCCGCGGCCCCGGCAAAGATGAAAAGCACGGTATCGGCCTTTCCCCATATCTCCCTCACAATAGAGTCCTTACTCACAAAATAATCACTCATACTTTTGAAACGCGTTTACCCGCCGGTCTTATATTTTCAACAGTAATTATCAGCATGGCGCCGATGGTATAAAGCAACATATCCGCAAATGAAAAACTACTTCCAAGCACCTGGCAAGCCAATGTCGAATGTTCCCAGCCCAAACGCCTAATAAGGTGGAAATACTGTGTAATTTCAACTGCATAAGCAAAAAGCAGCACAGCTAATGTTGCAGGCGCAACCGGCATATTTACAAAGCTTTTTACCGAGCAATAGATAAGAACAACCACAAGCAGGTCGCCGCCATACGGGCGAATGATGCTATCATGAGCAAAGCGTGCAATAAGCAATTCTGTGAAAAACAATAAGATAGCAGCCTCGAAGTATGTTTTGAAGAAACCAAACTGTATTTTTTTCATTGATTTCCCCATGGTTATGGTCCTGCCTGAAAAAAACTTTTCCACAATTTTTAACATATTTTCAAATATAGGAAAAAGTACTTTTAAATTCAAAGTAAATCTTATTCTCTTTAGATAACCGTTGTAAAAGGCTAATAATTAAAAAGAAATAATTATTCGTGGTAAGCAATTAACTATCAGTGATTTAGTATTTATTTTTACTTTTTAAACCTTAAGGAGAAAAAAAAGTCACATTTTGCGTATCTAAAAATCTTTATTTACGTATAGGGTAAAACATTTTACAGGTAAAAATTATTATACGATTTGAAGTTTAATTTTTACTGAATGAAAAGTATTATAAATATGAAGACACCTTTTATCTGCACAATTCTCTTAGTTTCCCTATGCATTGCGTCGGTCGGCTGTAAAAAATTAGCCAATGGTTCGGGCTCAGGCGATGGCGGCAATAACGGCGGTAACAACGGCGGAACAGTGGGAAAATACACTAATCCAAACACAACGAGTGTGATCTGCGATTATGATGTGAGCGATACTGCTTACACCAACCACGGCTGGACCAAAACATTTGAGGACGATTTTACCGGCGACCTGTCAAAATGGAACCTTATTAAAGGAGGTTTGATTATGGAAGAGCAATGCTACGAGCCTGCAAACGTGCAAATTGCGGGCGGGGCTGTTCAAATTGCCGCAAAAAAGGAAACCGTGAGCGGACCGAAAACTGTAGGCAATGATACCATGCAGAACTTTAATTATACTTCGGGTTGGATGGTAAGCAAATCAACCTTCGTGGCAAATTCATCCACACCTAAGGTGCGGATAGTAGCCAGGATAAAAATGGCATCAGGCTACGGTCTTACTTCTCTTTTCTATGGTTTTGGCGGCGGTGCCTGGCCGACTACCGGCGAGATCGATTTTGCCGAAACGCAGGGCGACAATACGAAAGTATATGCAACAGATTATGCTTACGGGTCGAGCGCGAATTCAAACGTAGTATCCGGCGGTATCTTATATAATCCCGTTACCGAGGACCTTTCTTCCTGCTATCACCTTTATGTAATGGAATGGACGCAAAATTCACTGAACTCGTACATCGATGGTAAACTAGTTGAAACAAAAACCAAAGGCGGTTACGTTTCCAGCTTGTTTGGCAAACCGCAGTATCTTACTTTCAGCCTTCCTATTGGCGGCTTATACTACAGCCAGTTGAAAACGGCAAATATACAGGGCGGTACCATGTCTATCGACTATGTAAAAGTATTTACATCGAATTAATAGGATTTTAAATAAGAAATTTTAGAAGGGTATGATGCAAATCATACCCTTCTTTTGTAATATAAAGAAATTAGCGGGCGCTGGTGCGGTAATTATTTACCCAGCAGAAACAATAAGGGTACGCTTAGCCTTTTACGCCACGAATTCTCCGAATGGTCGGCGCCGGGATATTCACGCGTGATCCAGTCGTTTTCTGTATATCCGGCTTCTTTCATAATGTTATCGGCCTGTTGCTGATAGGGTTTGTACATGGCGTCGAGCGTCGCGCTGCCGTAATCGAAATATAGCTTGTGGTTAGCGGGCGATGGCAGGTGCGTTTTCAGATATTCCAAAAAAGCAGCGGGTATTGGGTTATCCTCCGTAGTAAATGTACCCGGCCAATGCGTAGAAAGGCAGGCTGCTCCGCTGAATACATCAGGATACTCGCAAATGGCATACATCGAGATCAGTCCGCCCATGCTCGAACCCACCGTAAAAGTATGTTGCTGGTCAGGAATTGTACTGTAGTGGCTGTCGATATAGGGTTTTAGCTCGGTTACTAAAAACTTAAGGTAATTATCTGATACCGGGCCGTCTCCCAGCAAGGGTGTACCCTTATCGCGACCGATAGCCAATATTTTTTCCTGCTGTTGTTGGGCCATGCTGTAAAATGCCTTCTGCGGGAAATATTCCGGGAACCGTTTCACGCCATTGTTCCAGATGCCCACTACAATACAATCTTTTATTTTGTGTTCTGCCAGCAGTTTGCACATGGTTTCGTCAACGCCCCATTCCTGCTTGTTCCACATCAGTGTGCTATCGTAAAGCGCCTGGCCATCGTGCATGTACAGTACGGCGTATTTCTTATCCCCGGAATAACCGGCCGGCAGCCAGATATCGACGTTACGCGGATCGACAAATTTTGATTGAAATTTTTCCAGCCGCTCGACGGTTCCGCAGGCCACTTTAGGTAATTGCGCAAACAGGTTCGCAGCCGTCGATATCAGGACAAGAGTAGTAAACAGCAGTTTTTTTGCCATACGATCATAATTGGTTCAGGCAAAACTATCGTTCGCCTGTCATACGGGCAATGGCTTTTTTGCTTAAAATAAGGAATATCTTAACCGGCTGGTGCTGTATGTTCACTTTAAAAGTTCAAATAAATTGTTAACTTCATGCTACATAACCTTTTGCATGAAACCACTTGCCGTATTGCTGATCACATTTTTATTGCTGTTTTTTGGCTGTAGGTTCATTCAGGGCGAGTGGAACTATATTTTTGCGGGCAATATCGCCATGGCCGTTATGTTGCTTTTCACGGCTATGGGGCACTTTAAGTTTTCGGAAGGTATGAGTATGATGGTACCCGAATTTATACCAGCCAAAAAGCAACTGATTTACCTGACGGGTTTTATGGAGGTTGCTTTTGCCATAGGCCTGTGCATACCCGATACCCGCCGCCTTGCTGCCGACCTGCTTATCCTGTTCTTTTTGCTGGTGCTGCCCGCCAATATTAATGCTGCGCAAAAAAGCGTCGACTACCAGAACGCTACCTACCAGGGTCGCGGTGTAGGGTACCTTTGGCTGCGCATACCTATGCAGGTATTCTTCATTCTGTGGGTGGCGTATTTTGGGATGATATTGAAATAGGAGATAGATCATAGGCATCATTACACCCGGGCAACATAACGGTGAATTGACTCACCCGATCATCGTTACGCTCGACCACCCTCTCTATGCTGCGCATAAAGCGGGGATTTTTTGAGGTGTTGCTTTTTGCTTAACTTAATTACATTGGCCTAAGCCCGTTCATGCGCCCTTATATTACCCTATTTGGTCTCCCCTGAAACCCGGAGAGATAGTTGTTGATAAGCAACTGGTCAAAACTCTCTTTTTAAATTAGGCAATGATGCCGGCAAAGGGAAACGACAAGCCAAAATATCCGTATCTTGTTCCTGCCAAATCATTCCGCACCATGAAACCACTTGCTTTATCATTCGCCCTTTTTCTCGCGTTACTCGCCGGTCCGGTGGCATATGCTCAAACTGCTGACAGTGCCAAAATAAAAGAGGTTGAAAAGAACCTCATCGGTATGATACAAATGGAAGGCGAGGGCCCCTGGACCATCCGCGAACGCATGGAACATTACCATGTAAAAGCCCTGAGCATAGCCGTTGTCCAAAACTATAAGATAGCCTGGGCCAAAGCCTACGGCTGGGCCGATGACAGCCTGAAGGTTCCGGCAACGACGCAAACGCTTTTCCAGGCAGCATCCATCAGTAAATCGTTGAACGGGGTAGGGGTGATGAAGCTGGTGCAGGACAAAAAAATAGACCTGTATGCTGATATCAACAACTACCTAACCAGTTGGAAGTTCCCTTATGATTCGCTTTCCAAGGGTAAAAAGATCAGCATGGCCAACCTGCTAAGCCATACCGCCGGCTTAACGGTGCACGGCTTTGAGGGCTATACACCGGGAAAAGCGGTGCCGACTGTTGTACAGGTGCTGGACGGGAAAAAACCGGCCAATTCTGACCCGATACGGTCCATGTACGAACCAGGCCTTAAGTCGGAGTACTCGGGCGGCGGTATAACCATTTCGCAGCTGATCGTGATGGATGTTACCCATCAGCCTTATGACAAGTATATGTACAATAACGTGCTGAAACCCCTGGGCATGACCAGCAGCACCTACCAGCAGCCGCCTGTTGATAAAAAGCCTTCGCTGCTGGCGACAGGCTACCGCGCCGATGGTAAACCGATTCCGGGCAAATACAATACTTACCCGGAGGAGGCCGCCGCCGGACTGTGGACAAATCCCACCGACCTGTCTAAATACATTATCGAAACGCAACTGGCGCTGGAGGGCAGATCGCACAAGGTGCTCGACCAGGCAACTACGAAACTACGGCTGACGCCATATATCGACAAAAGTGCTGCCAAGGGCGTATTCATTGCCGACCTGGATGGCAATAAATACTTCAACCATAACGGCGCCAACGAAGGTTTTCGAAGTGATTATACGGGCAGCATGGAAGGCGGCAACGGCGTGGTGGTGATGGTGAATTCGGACGACGGATCTATAATAAACGAGGTAGTCAACAGCGTAGCTAAAGTTTACGGATTTAAGGGTCTGTACCATGTACTATACCGGAAAACGGCGAAAGTAGCCGACACCGTGCTGCAAACCTACACCGGCGATTACGAACTTCAGCCGAAATTGATACTTACCATCACCCGCGACGGTAACCATCTTTACGGCCAGGCAAGCGGCCAGGGCAAGCTGGAGCTTTTCCCTGAATCGCAAACTAAGTTCTTTCTAAAAGTGGCACCTATCGAGGTGGAGTTTGTTAAAGATGATAATGGCAAAGTGGTAAAGGCCATTATATATCAAAATGGCCCGCATGATGCACCGAAGATAAAATAGTAAGACTTACGAAACTTCGCTATTTGAATGCTTGATTTTCTGATTTCTGGTTTATGCGATATTTCGAAGTTGATTTTGAATGATTTTCTTTAATTCCAGGCATCGCAGGTAGTTTGCCAAGCCATGAAATGGAGAAAAATTATCACCCCGTGAAAGGCCGATCATATTTAAATAGATATCATCATTTTTCATAAGAAATGTGACAATTTTCCCAAAAGCGAATAATCCGGTTAATCTACAAACCTTAAAACATCTGGGCTATCGCATTCTATTGTGAGTTCGGCATACAAATTAACCATAAGAGTTTTGATCAACTCTTTATTCTTTGTCTCCTCACCTCGAAATATGATTAGCTTTCTTGTTAGAAATAAGTTTGTGGCCATCCAAATACTAAATAGCAGGCACAGAACAGAAATAAAATATGAGAGAAATAGAAACACTTTTGCAATAGATAATGCGCACAAAATCAAACCCAGGCCCGCGAAATAGGTAAAAATATTATCTAATATAAGGAATGTGCTTCGTTGAAATACTAACTTTCCTTTGTTAATACTTGCATGAAAATCAATAACTGGTAGACCCGGTTGGGAATCACTATCACTCATTGCTTAAGGTTTACCAGAAGGTAGTATTTTTCTTAATAACAGAATTTGCTAATTTCTACCGGACTTCCCGACTCTCGTACGCTGCCGCGAACTTGCAGCTGGTGTTGCTTCAAAATTCAGTTTCCAACTCAACCAAGCCGAAAACTTTTAAATGGTTTACCACGAGTTACGCTGTGCTAAACTTGCGGGAGCAGTGTGCACCCTAATCATGGTTGACACTTTTTTCATCTATTTTAATTTAAAATATTGATAATCAATTATTTAAATAGTTTAATATATGAAAAAGTGTTAACCATGTTAACCCCACCCCCTCACAACACCTAACAATAAAACAATCCAGCAATTCAACAATAAAACAATCCGGCACTAAAGCAATCCAACAATCCACCCCCAACTTTTTCAACCAAAGCCCAACTTTTCCACAATCCCTATTCGCTGCCCCCAATATCTTAAATTAGCCGATTGTAAAAACCAGCACTCATTGGCCAAGGATCACACTAAGGAAACCCCTTTAATGCAGCAATACAACCAGGTAAAAGCCAAATACCCGGGTGCGCTGCTGCTGTTCCGCGTGGGCGATTTTTATGAGACCTTCGGCGAGGATGCCATCAAGGCTTCGGGCATTTTAGGTATTGTGCTAACCCGGCGCGCTAATGGCGCGGCTACGCATATAGAACTGGCCGGGTTCCCGCACCATTCGCTGGAAACCTACCTGCCAAAACTCGTGCGTGCCGGCCAGCGGGTAGCGATATGTGATCAATTGGAGGACCCAAAAACCACCAAAACCATCGTCAAGCGTGGCGTTACCGAACTGGTGACCCCGGGCGTGGCCATCAGCGATAACATTCTTCACCAAAAAAGCAATAACTACCTGGCCTCGCTGTTTTTCGATAAGAATACCATCGGCGTGGCATTTATTGATATTTCGACGGGTGAGTTTTTAACCGCCCAGGGTAATGCGGAGTACATCGATAAGCTGCTGCAGGGGTTTAACCCGAGCGAGGTGATATACCCTAAAAGCAGTCACCGCGATTATATTGATGCCTTTGGCGACCGCTACTATACCTACAAACTGGACGAGTGGCCCTACAGCGGCGACTATGCGGAGGAAACGCTTCTGAAACATTTCGGTGTGAAATCCCTGAAAGGATTTGGTATCGAAAGGCTGGCTTTGGGCATTACCGCGGCCGGGGTGGCGCTGCATTACCTGAACGAGACGGAACACCGCAACCTGCAGCATATATCGGCCATCAGCCGGATAGAGGAGGGGCGCTACCTGTGGCTCGACCGCTACAGCGTGCGCAACCTCGAACTGGTAGGCTCATCCAACGAGAATGCCATTACGTTGGTGGATGTGCTGGATCAAACCTGTTCGCCCATGGGTGCGCGTTTGCTGCGCCGCTGGATAGTGATGCCGCTGAAGGAGATAAAACCCATAAACGACCGCCTGGGCGTTGTGGAATACCTGATCGGTGAGGAACACCTGCGCGAAGAATTGCAAAACAACATCCGCCAGATAGGCGACCTGGAAAGGCTGATCTCCAAAATAGGCCTGCAGCGCGCCAACCCGCGCGAGGTTTGCCAGTTGAAAAAGGCGCTGAAAGCGATAGAGTTGATAAAACAACAATGCCTGGAAGCCAAAAGTGAACCCTTGAGAGCCATCGGCGAACAGCTGAACCCCTGCACCAGCATCAGCGAAAAAATAGAAAAAGAACTGAACCCCGAGCCACCGGTAATGCTGGTGAAAGGCTCGGTCATTAATACAGGTGTTAACGAAGAACTGGATCGCCTGCGCAAAATAGCTTTTGGCGGCAAGGGCTACTTGTTAGAGATACAAAAACGCGAGGCTGAACAAACAGGTATACCATCATTGAAAGTAGCTTTTAACAACGTATTCGGTTATTACCTGGAGGTAACGCATGCACACCGCGACAAGGTCCCCTCCGACTGGATACGCAAACAAACGCTGGTTAATGCCGAACGTTATATAACCCCCGAGCTGAAAGAATACGAAGAACAGATATTAGGCGCCGAAGAAAAAATACTCGCGCTGGA
Source organism: Mucilaginibacter ginsenosidivorans (assembly GCF_007971025.1). Taxonomy (NCBI): domain Bacteria; kingdom Pseudomonadati; phylum Bacteroidota; class Sphingobacteriia; order Sphingobacteriales; family Sphingobacteriaceae; genus Mucilaginibacter; species Mucilaginibacter ginsenosidivorans. Next base: position 2,915,425 of record NZ_CP042436.1, read on the forward strand.
AACGCAACTGTATAACGACCTGCTTTACTCGCTGGCCGAATACATCAGGCCCATACAGCTGAACGCGCAGCTGATAGCCCGGCTGGATGTGCTGCTGAACTTCGCCACGATATCCATTAAAAACTATTATGTAAAGCCGGAGATAAACGACAGCCGCATCATCGATATAAAGGGCGGCCGCCACCCGGTTATTGAAAAGAACCTGCCGCCAGGCGAGGAGTACATCACCAACGATGTGTATCTCGACAGTGAATCGCAGCAGATCATTATTATTACCGGGCCCAATATGGCGGGTAAGTCAGCTTTATTGAGGCAGACAGGCCTGATCGTGCTGATGGCGCAAATGGGTTGCTTTGTCCCCGCTAAATCGGTTTCGATAGGTTTGGTGGATAAAATATTTACCAGGGTGGGGGCGTCGGACAACCTTTCGGCCGGCGAATCAACCTTTATGGTGGAGATGAACGAAACGGCCAGCATCCTCAACAACCTGTCCGACCGCAGCCTGATCCTGCTGGACGAGATCGGTCGTGGTACCTCCACTTACGATGGTATCTCCATCGCCTGGTCCATCGCCGAGTTTTTGCACAATCATCCAACGGCACGGGCAAAGACGCTGTTTGCCACCCACTACCATGAACTGAATGAACTCAGCAATTCGCACCCCCGCATCAAAAACTTTAATGTTACGGTAAAGGAAGTTGGTCACCAGGTCATCTTCCTGCGCAAGCTGGTACCCGGCGGCAGCGAACACAGCTTTGGTATCCACGTAGCCAGGCTGGCCGGCATGCCGCACAAAGTGGTGGCGCGCGCCAACGACATCCTCAAAAAGCTGGAAGCCGAACGCACCGGCGGCGAACACATCAAAGAAAGCATCCGCAAAGTGCAGAAACAAGCCGTACAGATGCAGATGTTTAGCATCGATGACCCGGTATTAGTAAAGATTCGCGATACCCTGAACAACCTCGATGTGAATACGCTTACCCCTGTTGAGGCCCTGATGAAGCTGGATGAGATACAGCGGGTGATTAAAGGGTAGTCGGAAAGTCCGGAAGTCCGCATAAGTCCGAAAGTAAAAATCAACCACGGCATTTCGATGAGTCGGCGGCATGAGGAGAAATGAAATTCTCTATGCGGGAAGGTTCATTGCTGCAGCAGATTTTAAATCTGTAAATTCTTTTAATCCGATAAATCGTGGTTCGGACTATAATTATTCCTTTATCTTAGCATACCAAACCTAATACACATGGAAGTAATTTACGTGTTTGCCTTTATCCTGATCATCGTTTTACTGATCATCAATAACAGCCGCCTTTCCGAAAAGATCGATAATCTCGAGAAGATCATGGTCGATTTGCATCACCTCATCAATAAACTAAAGAAGGATTTAGATATTCCCGCAGCACCACCGGCGGTGATAAAAACGCCGGAAGCACCCAAGCCTGTACTGCCACCACCGCCGGAGCCCGTACCGGAGGTAACGCGGTCGTATACGCCTGAACCGGTAACCCCGCCCATCATCGAGCGCCACAAAGAAGTGATCAACGACCCGATGGCCCTTTTGCGCAAGCCACCGGTAACCATACCACCACCAAGGAAACCTGTTGAGCCACAGCCCTCGTTTTTTGAGCGCCACCCTGACCTGGAAAAATTCATCGGCGAAAACCTGGTGAACAAGATCGGTATCGCCATACTGGTACTGGCCATCGGTTTCTTTGTCAAATACGCTATCGATCAAAACTGGGTAGGGCCGGCGGGCCGCGTTGCCATCGGTATTTTGTGCGGGGGTATTTTGGTAGGTATAGCGCACCGTCTGCGCAAATCTTATGCGGCGTTCAGTTCGGTACTGGTTGGCGGCGGCATTGCGGTGTTTTACTTTACCATTACGCTGGCGTTCCACCAGTTTCACCTGTTCAGCCAAACGGTTTCGTTCATCATTCTTATCGTTATCACTGCATTTGCGGTGGCCCTGTCGCTGCTTTACAACCGGCAGGAACTGGCCATTATTGCCCTTATCGGCGGTATGTCCGGTCCGTTTATGGTCAGTACCGGGCAGGCCAATTATAATGCCCTGTTTACTTATTATATCCTGCTGAATGCCGGCTTGCTGGTCATCGCCTATTTCAAATCATGGCGGATACTCAATATACTGGCTTTCGGCTTAACTGTATTGGTACTCGGCGGCGTAATCTACACCCTGCCGGATAAAGAGGCGGGCACCATGTTTGTTTATGTAAGCATCTTGTACCTGGTATTTTTCTTCACCAATATCGCCAACAATATCAAAGAGAATAAGGCTTTCGTAGGTTCCGATTTTACCATACTGCTGGTAAACACCGCCCTGTATTTTGGCGCCGGCCTGTACCTGCTTACCATCATGCAATACGGGCAATACCGGGGGTTATTCTGCGCAGCTATTGGCGGGCTCAACCTGCTATTGTCATTCATCCTGTTCCGCAGCAAAAAGGCCGATATCAATATTCTTTATCTCCTTATCGGCATCACGTTAACATTCCTGTCGCTTACCGCTCCTATACAACTGCACGGGCATTTTATCACCTTGTTCTGGGCTGCCGAAAGCGCGTTGCTTTACTGGCTTTATACCAAGTCTGATATCAGGCTGATGCGTTTGGCTTCCACTGTTATCTGGGTGGCTATGCTGATGAGCCTGATGATGGATTGGTTCGAACTGTATTCGGCTCCGGCCTTTTATGATAAACCGACCATACACATCTTACCTATCATTGCCAATAAAGGGTTTATAACTGCGGTTTTCTCGGCCGTTTGCAGCTTCTTGTTATACCTGCTCGTCAATCGCTCGGAAAAGGAAAGACGATTGCTTCCGCCTGATGTGTTCAGGTATGGCGCATTTGTGTTGCTGTTTGCCGCAGGCTTGCTCGAGGTAAATCATCAGTTCGTAAGCCGTTATCCAGGCACCGGTCTGAATATCCTGTACCTGATGCTTTACGTGCCGGCCTTTATTTACTTTTTCCTGTCTGTTATGGGCCGCATAGCGTCATTTAAAACACACATGCCGGTCGAAATTGCCTTGTTGACCTTATCCATATTTGTTTACCTGGTTTGCAGCCGCAAATATTTTGATATGCAGGCTTCGGTACTGATCAGTCATAAAACAGATCCTTCGCACCTGTGGGCGCATTGGCTCTCCGATGTGTTTGTATTGTTGTTATTTTATAAACTGATCAGCATTCTCCGCGCCAATTTTGAAGCATCCGGAAAAGCAGCGACATGGTTTTTAACCGCCGCGTTGGTAACTTTCCTTAGTCTTGAGGTTTGCCTCATTGTCAATTCAGTGTTTTATCAGCCGGGCAGATATCTCGAACATATACAACTCGTGTACATCAAAACCGGGCTGCCTGTGTTGTGGGGTATATCGTCCTTCGCGCTGATGTGGCTTGGTATGCGTTACAAGACAAGGGTGTTGCGTATTATTTCGTTAACACTGTTTAGCATAACTTTGGTAAAGCTTTTTGTTTACGATATCGAAAATATCCCGGCAGGTGGAAAAATTGCGGCATTCTTCTGTCTTGGCGTATTATTGCTGATCATTTCGTTTATGTACCAAAAAGTGAAATATATTATTAAGGATGATGACGCCAACCCTGAAAATTAAAATATCAGCTATACTTTCCGGCTGCCTGCTGCCCTGGTTCGCGTTTGCGCAATCGGTGCATCAGTTTAAATATAGGGCCGATATTGCAAACATCGATTCCAGCGGAGTTTACAAGATCGAACTACAGCCTGATTTTATAGCTAAGAGCGTAAAAGGGGAGCTGTATGATATTCGCATAGATGATGAAACCGGGAAATTTGTGGCCTATTCCATCATCACTAACCCTTTAGATAAGGTAAAGCCTGTTTTTGTCGATTTTCCGGAAGTAAAGCCAAATACCGCATCTGATAGCGCAACAATTTATATTGCCGAAAATAAAGGCAAAACCAGGATTAGCGAATTATGGCTGCAACTGAAAAATACTGCTGTAAGCCGGTTAGCAAACCTGTCGGGCAGTGACGATCTGCAGCATTGGTTCGCAATACGCGAGGATATCCGGTTGCAGGATGGCGGTGAAAGCGAGAATACTGAATTTGATCAGGTGCTCAATTTCCCGGCAAGTGATTACCGCTATTTCAGGGTGACCATCCGCAATAAAAATAAGGACATGGTAAAGGTTATTCGCTCGGGTATCTATGTTTCGGACGAAGCCGGCTTAAATAAAATGATGCTCTCACCATTGCCCGCTGTCAGGCTCAGTTCAAGGGGCGAAAGCAAACAGACCAGCTATTTTGTAGAACTTGGCGATAGTTACCTGGTTAATCAGTTGCACCTCGATGTTTCTTCGCCGAAATACTATAACCGGCGCATTAGCATTTATGATGTGGGTAATAATATAAACCAGGCCCTTATTGATACCCGTATCAGTTCATCTGGTTCAAACTATTTTATTATATCGGCCAAGACCAATAAACTGCGTGTCGATATTGTCAACGGCGATGATAATCCTCTAATTATTAAAGATATCCGGGCTTACCAGCAAAAACAATTCGCTGTAAGCTATCTCGAAAAAAGGCACCATTATGCATTGCTCGCAGGCGATTCAACCGCTAATGAAGTAAGCTACGATTTAAGCTTTATGCATTCGGAACCATTGTCACAATTCTCGTTGATCAGCCATTCGGCCGTTTATGAGAACCCAGCTTTCGGTGCACGCCATTTCGCCGTTAAGCGCGATTACACCCTGCTGATATGGGTATCTATCGCCGTTGTTTTGCTTATCCTTGGCCTGCTTACCTGGCGCATGGTTAAGGAGATCACCCCTAAACCATAAATCTGTAAAGTCCTTCCGCCAAACTAAGGAAGAATTGAGGTAGGGTATGTTGATATGTTAAAAACCCCATGTAACCCACCGGACGCATTCACCGTATTTTTATACCATGCGGAAAAGATATGCCTTATTGATCTGTCTGTTTGCGGTAATTATCCTCTCGTCCTGTCACTCAAAAAAAGCGGTGATGCGCGGCGAACCAGGCGAAGTTGTTGCCCCGCAGCCATCGATTGCTGAAAAGTATTCTTCAATTTTAGGTGTAGATAAAAACCAGATCCAAAACGGGCGCCTGTACGCATTTATCGACCAGTGGATGGGCACGCCCTATAAGTTCGGCGGGCTCGACCATGACGGTATCGACTGTTCGGGCCTCTCTTTTTTACTGGAGCAGCAGGTATATGGCCTCAATATCCCGCGTACAACCGGGCAGCAGGTGGCCGTTATCAAACGCAAATACGAAGAAGAATTACAGGAAGGTGATCTGGTGTTTTTCGATTACGACGGCAAGAAATTCAGCCACGTGGGTGTCTACCTTCAAAATGGGTACTATGTACACGCCAGTTCCACTAAAGGCGTTATCATCGTCAAGCTGCACGATCCCTACACTTACAAATACTTTTCGCGTTGCGGCTCGGTTACAGCCGACGCCGATACGTCGGCGGGCAAATAGAAGCCTGCTCCGAGCGCGCATCCTTTTACCACATTCTCCGTTATATTCAGCGATGCCAGTTTCAATAAATATTTGATTAATTTTGCGGTATGGCTGACGAAAAGGAAAGATACGATTTCTGGACAAAGTATAAGAAGTTCGCCGCTACCGAAATATTGCTCTACGTGATCATGATCGTCGGCATCATCCTCGGCATCATTATTTTCAGCTGATCATTTTTTGGACAGTGTAACATTATAATTGTCGGCGGCGCGCACTTTATCATAAAAGTCGAGTATGTCTTCATAAACAGCCTTATTGAACGTGCCATCCTTTAACTGTAATTTCCGTTCATAAACCAGCTCATTTCCTTTTACCGTCATTTTAGCTGTAAAATTTCCAAAGGCTTTATCTATCGACAAGTTTAATGGTTCGGAATCCAGCACATAACCCTCGGGCAGGGTATAGGTAACCCTGTCCTGTTCTGTAAAACCGTGGGGTATATATACCGGGTTCACCCGGTTCCTTACCTGGTGCAGGCCCAGCGAGATCCTGTCTATGGAGTTAAGGGAGAAAAAGAACTTGCCACCGCTAACCGCTCCGTATTCCCGTGCCGACAGCTTTACATTTTCGTACGTAGCCGGATCGAGGCTTTTATCCTGCCTGTAGTCAAGTGCTTTGATGTCCAGGTTGTTAATGGGATAGTATCGTTTAAAGTCTTTCAGCCGCTCCGTTTGCGACTTGGCTATCATCGATTCGCGGTCGTCATACTCCAGTCCCCTGAACACCGATCTAATTTCGCCGCTCAGCTCGCCGGCGTCATTCAATACAAAACTGGCATCCCGTTTTACCAGGTTGTCTTTGGCTTCGTACCTTGGCGTGTGTAGCAGCTTACCACCTTCCGGGGTGCAGGCCAGCACGGTGCGGTCGTCTGTAAAATCGCCCAAAAAACCAAATGGAAGATGTTGGGCGGTACATTCCAGCCAAGTGGTATCGTTCTTGAACGGAAGGCATAGAATAATATGATTACCCTGCATGCTGGCAAAATCAGTTAACATACTTTTTTTCTCGTCGTGGTCGCCCCAAACCACGCAATACCACGAGTCGATACCCGCAACTTTCAGCAGCGACCGTGTATAATTCACGAGTGCCTTGCAATCACCATAGCCTTGCCTGTCTACATCCGAAGCCAGGAAAGGCTGAAAACCTCCGATACCTACCTGCACGCTGATATAATGGGTTTTTTGCTGCATATACTCGTATATCTTTTTTGCTTTCAGCTTCGGGTCGCTTATGCCGGCCGTTAGGTTTTTAATGTATTGCGCGGTTTCTTCGGGGATATCGGTACGGCCGGTAAGCAGGTCGTCGTATTCCCATTTGCCCAATTGCTGCCAGTTGGTAAACTGACCCGAATGTTTATCGTAGTAAAATTTTTCGGGCGCTATCATCAGCTTCAGCCTATACTGATCATCAACCGGGCTCCATGGCTCGTCCCTGCGGGCCTTCAGATTGGCCGCGGTCCAGTTGTAAATTTTATTGCCTTCTTTATCGGTCGACAGGCTCACTTTTGAGGGTAAATTGAAATCCTTATACCGGATATTGAAGCCGGGTTTACAAATAAAAGTGTAAGTGCTTTTTTCTACCGCTACATTCGTTTCATATTGTGGTTCCCAGGGAGCAAATCCTAACGATTGCTTCACCTTCATCTCATATTCGAACTCAACGGTATAAGGGTAACTGGTTACCGCTCTCGAATAATGTTTTACACGGTCGTCCTGGAAAAGCGAAAAACCGTCGCTCACCGCCTCGTCGTCAAACTCACGTTCGCTTATTTTTCGCTCAACCTTCCCGAATTCGTTATATATAAACCCCCTGATATATTTTACCGACATCAGGTTATCGTAAAACACATTCAAATCAGTTTTTTCGTCACCATTTTTATTCAGTACGGTAATTACCCGCTTTACGTGGTAGATGACATTATCCGGCTCTTTAACTTCGGTAATTATCTCCTCGTTTCTTATAACCGCACTTGCGTAAGGCAGCAGTTCGCCGGGGATAAGGCTTGCGGCATAATTATTCTGGGCCGATACCTTTATGCCGGCGATCAGCAATAAAAAAGTTAGTGTTCGCCTCATGATTTTTTCTTAAACACCAGCTGAGTTTTTTCCGCGGTCACTATCCGGTTAAAAAGTTCCTTCAGGCTGGTGTATTCATCCGTCCCGAAAACGGAACTATTGATCTGTGTTACATACGAAAATGTGAAAGTACTGCCATCGTTCTGGAAATCGGTTATAAACCGGCCCCCCTGGCTTGCCATCGAAAACGCCAACCCCTGCGGCGGGTTCTCGATAGCATACTGTGCCGGTAAATGAACGGTAATAATATACCGCTCTTCTGATGGTATGCCCATATCAACGGGGTAGTCGCGGTGCGCAAGTTTAAAAGGATTGGTCTTGATCTTGCCGATAATAAACGGATTAAACCCAAGGCGGTCATGATTCATGCCATCGAAAGCGTTCATTTCCACCTGGTAGGTTTCGCCCACGGGCATATCCAGGCTGTCCACGTTTACAATGTCCGACTTTAAAATTTTGGTGCCCGGCATATCGGTGCTTAAATGATCTACATATTCGTCAAGCGAGTTGTATTTTTTTATTTCCTTTCGCCGCAGGTACCCGCTATAGCTGGACGAATAGCGAATAATATTACCTTTTAACTTACCATCGTCGCCAAGGGTAAGGTCAATATTGTAGGTTGTTTTAGCCCGTTGTGCCGTATTCATGTCCATCCAGTACGATGGCTTGTCGACGCTGAACACCCTGCCCTCGTCATTCAGGCAACGCAAAGGCAGCATACCAAAGGGCAGCATGGGATCGGTAGCATCCAGCAGGTACACCTTGCCGTCAATTGAAGTTCTGGCTATTACGTAGTCGAAATCGTTGATAGTAGGGTACAATTTATTGATGGAACCGTTCTCCCGGGTCGAGATCAAAACAGCTTCGGCCGGTACGCCCGCTGATGTAAGTGCGTTTACCAGCGCCAGGTTTATATCCCCTGCGTCGCCGGTATGCGCATCCAGAGCTTTTTTTATTCCGTCTACACTGCCGTCGTTGTCTCTTTCGTTCCACTTAAAACTCTTCTGAATAAATGTGTAAACCGCTTTTGCTTTCGACAGGCTGTCCGTTTTTCCTGCTATCGCGGGGGCAACCCTGTCCTTTAGCATCTCCTTCCGTTTCAGTTGCCCGCCAAACCAATATTGTTCCTTTAGCTCGCGGTCAAGGTCCTTCCAGTCCTTTGAATACTTTTCTTTTGCGCCGGTTTGCAGGTTTGTAAATTCAACCAACTGCCAGTAAACCCCCGACAAGTAGTTATTCGGCGATGTCATGTATTCCTCCCGCACAAATGCCGGAACGTCTTTCATGGTAAATGTCAGGTGCGAGCAATCGCATTTGGCGCCATGAAAGGTAAAACACTCGCGTTCGATATCGGCTTTGCTGTCTGTCAGTTTGAGATAGCCACGTAATGATGCGTTATAGTTCCAGAAGCCGGGTATAAGGGCCTCAAATTGCGAGTTGAGTTTAGGAAGATAATCCTGGAACATCCACGAATGGAAGTGGTTCCAATAATAGGGCGACTCGATCTCATATTTGATATCGATAATACAGCCTTTACGCAGTGCGGGCATGGCAAACTTAACCAGCGTATGGTGTTTATCCTGTTCAACACGAAATATCTTTTTGGGATCGAGCTCTGCCTTTTGCAGGTTGCCCGCATCATCTTTGTAATAGGTGATCGCTTTTACATCAACCAATTTTTCATAGACCAATCCATCACTGCTATAAACCGGTATCTCGAAGGTTCCGTATCGCTCAAATTCTTTATCGTCAAAAAACTTGATCTTAATGTGATGGTCAAATATAAGGTTAACATCCTCGCTATTGGTTTCGCTTATCCTGGCACGGCCATGTTCGTTCAAAACAAGGGCATGTGCTGATGTATCTTTGTCATATTTTTGCATATCCATCTCCTCCTGGCTCACCTCGCCGAATGGAAAATCCTGGGCAAATGTTACGGATGAAATTAGAGTGATGGCGATAAGGAGTATAAATTTTCTCATATTGTATATAAAGTTTGGTTTGTTCAAATTAAAAAAAATTAAACGGATATATAAATATTTAAAAAATTTAATCGGCTCGAAACTTTTTATGACCTTTACGCCTCTGCATTTATAAAATGAAATTAAATCTAAAACGCCCGCTGGCCTTCTTTGATATCGAATCTACCGGCACTAATGTGGGCTCCGACCGTATAGTCGAACTGTCTGTTATCAAAATGAACCCGGATGGAAGCGAGGAGGTAAAAACCTGGCGCATGAACCCGGGCATGCCGATCCCGCTCGAATCGTCACTGGTGCATGGGATATACGATGAGCATATAAAGGACGAACCTGCTTTTGGTGTGCTGGCCGCGTCTGTAGCGGAATTTATTGGCGACAGCGACCTGGCGGGTTACAATTCCAATAAGTTTGATATACCGATGCTGATGGAGGAGTTTTTGCGCGTTGGGATTAATTTTGACCTGGAGAACCGGTTTTTTGTCGATGTGCAGAACATTTTTCACCAGATGGAGCAGCGCACATTAAAAGCGGCTTACCTGTTTTATTGCAACAAACAGATCATTAATGCCCACTCGGCCGAGGCGGATACCCGGGCTACCATGGAGGTTTTGCTGGCGCAGATAGAAAAATATGAAGGTAAGGACTGGGAGGATAAGGCAGGTAAAATATCGAAACCGGTAGTTAACGATATCGAGGCCCTTCACAAATTTACTAACCTGAACAGGCCGCTCGATTTTGCAGGCCGTATGGTTTATAACGACAAAGGCGAGGAACTTTTCAACTTTGGCAAGCATAAAGGCAAGCGGGTTGAAGATGTTTTCAATGCCGAGCCAAGCTATTTTTCGTGGATGATGCAGGGCGATTTTCCGCTTTATACCAAACAAAAACTCGAAGAAGTATACAACCGCTGGAACGCAAAAAGGGCGGCGGAACGCCAGCAGCAGCGCCCTGTTCAACCCCGGCCCGCTGACAATACCTCTAAACCCGTTCAACCCAAACCGGTTGAAGCGGAAGCAAAACCGGCAGAACAACGACCGGCAGCAATTCAACCCAAAAAAGAATTTCACAAACCCGATAACCGTAACAACCAGCATCAAAATCGCCCGCAATTCAAAAAACAGGATGATGGGCCCGCCAAACCAGTTGACGATGATATGCTGAGCATGCTGAGGGATAAGTTTAAGAAGGGGTTGTGATTGGTTGGTAGTTCGCTAACTGGTTAATTAGTGACCGGTAATTAGTTGTTTTTGACGGCCTGATCACTGATTAACTAATCACAAATCACTATTTCCCAAAAATTCAATATTCCTCTTCAGCCCCGAATATTTCGTCCTTTTTACAGGCGAGTTTTTAAATACTTTCTGAAAGATGTCTTCGGTAATATCTTCCCAATCGCCTTTGTTCATCCCAAGCAGATCCTCTTTGGGCTGAAAGGAGCGCTCGTGGTTCAACACCGAAAAACGGTTCCATGGACATACATCCTGGCATACGTCGCAGCCGAACATCCAGTTATCCATTTTACCTTTAAATTCGCCCGGTATCTCGTTTTTTAGTTCGATGGTCAGGTACGATATACACCGGCTGCCGTCAACCACGTAAGGCGCAACAATAGCTTCCGTAGGGCAGGCGTCGATACAGCGGGTACAAGTGCCGCAATGGTCGGCGGTGGCGGGTACATCATATTCGAGCTCGATGTCTACTATCAGCTCTGCCAGGAAAAAGAACGAACCTTTTTTTGTATTGATCAGGTTGGTGTTCTTACCTATCCAGCCCAGAGCTGCCTTTTTGGCCCAGGCCTTATCCAATACCGGCGCCGAATCAACAAAGGCACGGCCATGTACTTCACCTATCTTTTCGTTTATGATCTCGAGCAATTGTTTCAGTTTGGCCTTGATCACCTGGTGATAATCGTCACCATACGCGTATTTAGATATTTTTGGCGCAGCTGGATCAAACTGGCTTTGATTGGTATAGTAATTTAACCCCAATGAAATGACCGACTTTGCTCCATCAACCAATAAGCGTGGATCCAGCCGTTTATCAAAGTGGTTTTCCATGTACTGCATCTCGCCTTGCATGCCCTTTTTTAGCCAGGCTTCAAGGCGGGGCGCCTCTTCCTCCAGGAAATCAGCCTTAGCGATACCGCAAAACATAAAGCCAAGGTTTTTGGCCTCCTTTTTTATGAGTTTGCTGTATGCTGTCAGGTGTTGCTGCATCAGCGCAAAGATACAATAACCCGGCGGAACGGCATGCGGCAGCGTAAATGCTGAATTTAATGGAAAACAGAATCGGGTTATTACCGTTGTATAAATATAAAGTAAGTTCGCGATAAGCTTCTTATTAACCTCACCTGGTTCCTCTCCGACGAAAGAAGACTTTGACTGGCAAAAACAATGTGTTTTCCCTTTTTAAGCGCCTATGTTCCGGAGAAAGGTTGGGATGAGGTGACGTTATAGCTTATCCCGGACCCGCATTCATATAAATACGAAAGATTATGTTAAAATTCATTAATGATTTACCAGCCGATGTAGTTGGAGTTTATGCTTCCGGCGAGGTAAATAAAGAAGATTATGAGAGAGTGCTTATTCCCCGTATGGAAGAATTGGCAAAAAAACAGGGCGAGATCAGTTACCTGCTGGTGCTGGAAACGGACGTGCAAAATTTTTCGGCCGCTGCGTGGTGGCAGGATTTTAAGCTTGGCCTGAAAAATTTTGGCAAATGGAAAAAAATAGCCGTCGTAACCGATCAGAAGGGCGTGGAATGGTTCACCGATTTTTTTGAACATTTTATTCCCGGCGAGTCGAGGGGCTACAAACTAAGCGAATTAAATGACGCCATAGATTGGGTATCGCACGACGAGGAACCCGAGCCTGCCGAAATATCATCCGATGAGGTTAAAGAGAATGTTGCAGGAAGGTCGTCTAATAAAGGGCAGGGACCGGCAGGGGAAAATCTGTAAAGCTATGGAAAATACGGCAGTAAATAACCCGAAAGACGGACAGGTAACGAACAGGGACGACTCGGTAACCAATAAGGACGGCGACAACTACCTGGAAAGAGGCGCGCGGCGAACAGATGAGCCTAAAAAGGGGGATGTACAGGTGCCGACGGCAACGCCGGACAATAATAGCGGCGACCCGGGGCCGCCGGCCGAAAGCGAAAGAAACAAAGATGAGGCACCCGGGGCAGATAAGTGACGATCAATGCTGATCAAAGAAACCTACCTGCTTTAAAAAGGCTACCTGGTCGAAATAAACGGTTTCTTTAGCAATTTTGTCGCCCTTCAGTTCGAATATAGCACAGGCTTTAAGCAAATACTTTTTGCCCTTCATATACTCCGGTTCGCCACCTTCGGGGTTCGACAGGGTACCTGTCCAGGTGTACTCGACGATTACTTTATCGCCGGCGTCGATGGTGTTCGTAACGGTATAGGCCAGGTCCGGTGTCGATTTGAAATATCGCCCATAAGTTTCTTTGAGGCTCTCTTCGCCAGCTTTGGCACCCTCCCAATTGGGGGAGAATACCTGGGCGTCGGCAGTATATCCCGCGGCAATGACTTTTACATCGTGGCTGTTCAGCGCTTTAAAGTGACCTTCGATAACGTTTTGCGATTGCGCAATAACGTTAAGTGTTAATAACGTCAACGTTATAATGGCGCTGCCGAAAATATATACCCTGTTTTTTATTTGCATAATTAAATGTACATACACACAGCCATTTAGATAAAGCGTTATTTTAAAAATCACCCCTTAGGGGTGAGGTCGTTTGTCGCAAATACACCTCATCAATGTCTTTCCCGGCCACCTGTTTTGTAATTTACTATAGCGAAATTTGATCTAAAATTAATAGTAATGGATAAGATCGAAATCAAAGAAGACTGCAAAGTAGTCGACGCCCGGAACGCTATGCTCAACGGCTCCTATTTTAACGATGTAGCCATGACGAACGTCAAGATCATCAATGCCAATTTGAGCGATCTGGAAATAGAAGGCGCGCAATTAGGCGGAGCATTTATTCATAACATCGGCGGTCCCCTGGAAGGTCACCCGGCATATGACCCCAATTTTAAGCAGCGCCCTGTACGCTTTGAAGATTGCAATCTAAATAACAGCACCTTTACCGATTGCAACCTCGCAGGTGTTTTAATCACCGATTGCAACCTTAAAGGTGTTTCAATCACCGATTGCAACATCAGTGGGTTAATTATTAATGGGGTAAATATCGAAGAGCTTTTGAAAGCATATCGTAAATAAAAAACCATGTCATTTCGACAAGGAACGAGGAGAAATCTTATACAAACGACGTTCGGATAGTGTATAAGATTTTTTCGCTCGCATAGTCCAGCCGCAAGCCCGCTAAACAGAAAGTTCTCGCTATCGTTCGAAATGACAAAGCAGGCTTCCCTTTAGGGGCCGGGGGCTTAAAAACTATGCCTGATACTATTGCTCAGGTTTTTTACTGTCCAGTAACCGCTGTCAAGTATACGGCGAACGGTCATTAACGGGTCATTCGCATCGCGCTTGTCGGCCAGTTGGAAAGCCAGTTTAAACCCGCGTTTGTGCAATTGGGGCAGGTTCTGTTCGCTCCACACACCAAACGGGTAAGCAAAATATTTAACCGGTTTGCCGGTAATTTCCTCTAACTTTTTAGTAGGCTTATCTAATTGAATTTCCCAATCCTTCGCCGTTGATAATTTCTTAAAGTTGCTATGGTTCCAGGTGTGGCTCGCTATCACGTTGCCTTCGTCCGATAACTGCTTGATCTGCGCCGAGCTCATGTAATGCTTAACTTTCCCGATAGAAACAGTCATGATAAAAAACACACCTTTAAACCCGTATTTTTTCATTTCCGGGCGGGCTATTTCAAACTGGTCGAGGTCGGTATCGTCAAAAGTAAGCATAATGGGCTTGCTGGGCAGCGCCGTGCCTTTGGTCAGGTAATCATACAACTGATCGGGTAATATAGTATGGTATCCGCTGTCGGCCAGCATTTTCAGGTGAGCCTTGAAAGCAGCCGGTGGAATGATATAGTCCTTGTCAACTTTAGAATCCTTTGGCCGCCAGTCGCGTATTTGGTGGTAGCATAATATCGGCACCTGTTTGCGTGCCATTATTGCGGCTTTATTTTCCTGTGCAGATGAAGTAAAAACTGATGTTAACAGTAAGGCTGATCCTAAGATAGCTGAGGTTATTTTTGACATAATAAAGGGGTAATTTTATAAGCGCGAAATTAGAATAAATACCTGTTTTATAAACGATAATTATCAACAATTAAACAGAAATAACGTTGATCTATTATGTGGCTCATGGTAAAAAACATCTTTACCGAATTATTTTACATGATATGGGAGATCTATTGGGGCCTGGCGCTGGGCTTTATTTTGTCTTCGCTAGTAAGGGCATTTATCTCGACGGAAACCATCAGTTCCCGACTCGGAAAAAACAATTTAAAGGCTATTGCGCTATCAACTTTTTTTGGGGCGATCTCGTCGTCTTGTTCCTACGCAGCGGCCTCCATGGCGCGTACGCTTAAACTGAAAGGCTCCACGTGGCCCAATGCGGTAACCTTTATGGCTGCAAGCACCAACCTGGTGTTCGAAATATTCATCGTTATCGTCACCCTGCTTGGCTGGGCATTTTTTGGTGCCGAAGTAGCGGGCGGCTTATTATTTATCATCATTTCGGCATCGCTTATTGCATGGTTTTACCCCAAAAAGGTAAAGGACGACGGCGACAAGCATCTTGAACATACCGGGCATGCGCCCGGCGGACACGAACATGATCACGGTGCTCATCACCATCACACCGGTAATTCGTTTGGGAAGAAACTCGCCACAGCCAGCGGGCATTTTTATATGGATGTAATGATGGTCGGGAAGGATATTCTTATCGGCGTTGTTATTGCATCTGTATTGATGGCGGTTGTGCCGCTCACTTTTTGGAACACGCTCTTTTTAACCAATAATCATGGCTTGCCGCATTTTGTGGTATTGCTTTGGAATATACTTATGGGCGTGTTTATTGCTATTATCAGTTTTGTTTGTTCGGTAGGGAACCTGGTAATAGCAACGGTGTTCTGGCACGGCGGAATATCCTTTGGCGGCGTGGTAGCCTATATCCTTGCCGACCTGGTGACGATACCTATGCTGGCTGTGTACCGCCGCTATTACGGTACCAAAACTATGCTGGCGCTGCTGCTGTTCCTGGCAGTTAGCATTATTATTGCAAGTTTGCTGGTCGACGTGAGCTTCGATGTAATGGGCTGGATACCCAAACATCCCAAAACCGGCTTTATGGCCATGCACGATGCTATTAAACTGAATTACGAAACAATTCTGAACATCATCTTTATTCCCGCCTCCATTATTTATTTCTTTTGGGGGCGGAAACAAAGTAATATGAGCATGTAGCTTACAGCACGATCTTCCGGCCTTCTTTTGCCGAGCGTTTTGCCGCATCCAGTATCTCCATCACGATCATGTTATATTTCAGCGAGGCCTGGTCGTCAGTGCCCGGTATTTTGTGCTGAAGTACCGCTGCCAAATAAACTAATGGATCATTGATCGGCTCGGGCAGCGGCGGCGCTTTTATCGAGCTTCTCCTGTTCTCGCGCATGCGGATATCTATATCAGTCCCATTAAGCGAATGCAGATAACCGTGTTCGCCAAAAATTTCCATATCCTTTATCCCGAACGGCCAGTTCCACGAGGCCTCTATTTGTCCCGACGCGCCCTTGTATTCAACCAATATTGTTGCGTCATCATCTACTTTGGGATAAACATCAGGTTTATATTGATGGGTGATAGCGGTAACCGCTATAGGTTTTTGCCCGTGCATCAGCCAGGTCATCAGGTCGGCGCCATAACAGCCAAAGTCATTCAGGGCACCCGCGCCGTTCAATACCGGGTCGGTTAGCCAGGCCAGAAACTCTTTGCTGCAGCCTATCTCTTTCGGTCCTTGGTGACCATCGTGAACCACCATTTTTTTGATCGGGCCGATACTATCAGCCGCAATTTCATCATAAATGTATTTGCCCGATGCGTACCAGGTAGTTTCGTAATTGGTAAGCACCAGCGTATGGTATTTATTGGCCAGTTCTTCCATACGTTTGGCTTGTGCCAGCGTAGCTGCCAGGGGCTTTTCCACCATAACGGCCAGGCACAAAGGCGCGCATACTTCCACAATATCAACGTGGTTGGCAACAGCATTATAGCCCAGCACAGCATCCGGTTTCTTGCCCTTTAACATGGTTTTCAGGTCATCATAAAATACTGACGGCGGCAAATTGAACTGCTTGCCATATTTGGCCCAAAGCTCATGATTGGGTTCGGCAATGCCGATGATATCCACCTGCCCGTTTTTGTAGGCATTCATGATGTTCCAGATATGATCGTGGTTTAAGCCGGCCACGCATACCTTCAATTTTTGTGCTGTTGCCATGCTGATGCAACAAACCACCGTGCCAATAGTGGCGATAATTTTATTTTTCATTGGATAACGAATAAGGAAAATCACTGTCTTTTATACCGCGTTGCTTGTTCGGTGCAGCCGACATCTCAAAATTAAGTACCGCTCCCTGCATTAAGGTTTTATGATCCAAATAATTCAGGTCGTAAGGTTTGCCATTATAGGTCAAGGTGTTCACATATTTATTCGCAGCGCTGTTCTTTGGCGCATTGATGATAACTTTCCTGCCATTTTCCAGCGTCAGCGTTACCTTGTTGAACAGTGGCGCGCCTAACACATATTGCCCTGCCGCGGGGCAAACCGGGTAAAAGCCCATCGCCGAAAACACATACCAGGCCGATGTTTGCCCGTTGTCCTCGTCGCCGCAATAGCCGTCGGGCGTGGCTTTATATAATTTATTCATGGTTTCGCGAGCCCAGTATTGGGTTTTCCAGGGCTCGCCGGCGTAATTGTACAGGTATATCATGTGCTGTATCGGCTGGTTACCATGCGCATACTGACCCATGCCGGCTATCTGCATTTCGCGTATCTCGTGTATCACTTCGCCATAATAGCTGTCATCAAAAATGGGAGGGAGGGAGAAAACAGAGTCGAGCTTAGCTACGAATTTCTTTTTGCCACCCATCAGGTTTTCAAGGCCCTGGATATCGTGAAACACACCCCAAGTATAGTGCCAGCTGTTGCCCTCGGTAAAGGCATCACCCCATTTAAAAGGGTTGAAAGGCGTTTCGAAAGTGCCGTCCTGGTTTTTGCCCCGCATCAAACCGGTAGCTGGGTCGAACAAATTCTTATAATTCATGCTGCGTTTTTTGTAAACCTCTATCTCGTCCTTTGGCTTGCCCAGGGCTTTGCCCAATTGATAGATGGCAAAATCGTCATAAGCATATTCCAGCGTCCGCGCTGCGTTTTCGTTTATTTTTACATCATAAGGTACGTAGCCCAGCTTGTTGTAATATTCAACGCCTTTGCGGCCGGTAGCACGCGGCCCGTCGTTATTGGCGCCATGTATCAGCGCTTTGTACAGGGTTTCGATATCGTAGCCGCGCAGGCCCTTCAGGTAAGCTTCCGCCACTACCGATGCCGAATTATTGCCCACCATCACATCTGAATACCCCGGGCTCGACCATTCGGGCAGCCAGCCGCCCTCTTTGTAATCGTTGATCAATCCTTCCTGCATTTCTTTATTGATAGATGGATAAACCAAATTCAGAAATGGATATAAGGCCCTGAACGTGTCCCAAAAGCCCGTGCCGGCAAACATGTAGCCCGGTTCGGTTTTGCCGGTGTAGGGGCTGTAATGAATACGGTTACCATTCGCATCTATCTCGTACAACTTGTTCGGGAAGAAAAGCATACGGTAAAGGCAGGAGTAGAAGGTTCGTTTCTGGTCAATTGTGCCGCCTTCAACGGTAAGCCTGCTAAGTGTCTTGTTCCAAACATCTTTTGCTTTTTGCTCGGTAACATCAAAACTGTCTTTGCCCTGCTCGCGCTGCAGGTTTAACTCCGCCTGCTCTATACTTACGAACGAGGACGCCACGCGCATGTGCACTTTTTCGCCTTTAGCCGTTTTAAAGCCGATAACTGCACTGGCATGTTTGGCATGCAATTCAAGCGAGTCGGTCATGGTGCTGTCGCTGTAGGTATGATAGATGCTGATCGGTTTATCCACGTAGATAACGAAGAAGTTCTTAAAATTCTTCAGCGGTCCGCGGGCGAACTTGGTTGAGTAACCCACGATCTTTCTTTCCGACGGAATTACTTTAACATACGAACCTCTGTCAAAAGCATCGATCACAATAAATGAGCTATCATTTTTCGGGAAGGTAAACCTGAACTGTGCCGAACGTTCGGTAGGGGTGATCTCGGTCGTTACGTCATGGTCGGCGAGGTAAACGCTGTAATAATAAGGTTTCACGATCTCGGTTTTATGCGAGAACCAGCTTTGGCGACCGTTTTGGGTAACTTTCAGGTGCCCGGTCTCGGGCATAATGGCAAACTGCCCGTAATCGTTCATCCACGGCGATGGCTGGTGTGTTTGCTTAAAGCCGTTTATCTTGTGGGCATCATAGGTGTACTGCCAGCCGTCGCCCATTTTACCGGTTTCGGGGGTCCAAAAATTCATACCCCAGGGCAAAGCGATAACAGGGTATGTATTACCGTTCGACAAGTCGTATTTCGAATCCGTACCCATTAACGGGTTCACGTATTCGGCCAGGTCGGCACTCTTTTTTGTTTGCGAAAAGGAAAAAAAAGGAATGAGGGTTAACAGTAACAGAAGTGGTTTTTTCATAGGTATATAAAGCAAATAATTAAAAAATCATCGCGCCAGGGATAGGAGTGGATACCGGCCTGCGCCCAACGCCTGCAGGCGTATGAACGTATAGCCCGATCCGACGAAGGAGGAGGCGCCCAAAAAAGATATAATTGATCTTTTATCCCCGGCAGCTCGTTCCGCAGAAAAAACTACACCTCTCCATCTTTATTATTAAATCAACTAAAACAACGTCGGACTACCGCCCGTTCTCAACTTACCCAGATGCTTATAAGCATTATCCGTAGCCTCGCGGCCGCGCGCCGTGCGCATCAAAAAGCCTTCCTGTATCAAAAATGGTTCGTAAACCTCCTCAATGGTGCCTTCATCCTCGCCAACTGCGGTTGCAATGGTTTTTAAACCCACCGGGCCGCCTTTAAATTTATCAATAATGGTCAGCAATATTTTGTTGTCCATTTCGTCCAGACCGTGCTGGTCCACGTTCAGTGCGTTCAGCGCATAATTAGCTATATCGGTATCGATGTTTCCATCACCTTTTATCTGGGCAAAATCGCGTGTGCGGCGCAGCAGCGCATTGGCAATACGCGGTGTACCGCGACTGCGGCGGGCAATCTCGAACGCACCTTCGTCGCTTATCGGTGTTTTCAGTATCGAAGCTGAGCGAAGCACGATGGTAGTCAGCAATTTCGCGTCATAATATTCCAGTCTTGAATTGATGCCGAAACGCGCCCGTAACGGTGCCGTCAACAAGCCCGAACGGGTGGTGGCGCCCACAAGCGTAAACGGATTTAGCGATAACTGGACCGATCGCGCATTAGGGCCGGTCTCCAGCATAATGTCGATCTTGAAATCCTCCATGGCCGAGTAAAGGTATTCCTCAACCAAAGGGCTCAGGCGGTGTATCTCGTCGATAAAAAGAATGTCGCCGGGTTCAAGATTGGTCAGCAGCCCTGCCAGATCGCCGGGTTTGTCCAGCACCGGGCCCGAGGTTATTTTGATGCCCACGCCCATTTCGTTCGCGATGATATGCGATAGGGTGGTTTTGCCCAATCCTGGTGGGCCATGAAGCAGCACATGATCGAGCGCCTCGCCGCGCTGGCGTGCAGCCTGCACAAAAACCCGCAGGTTGGCCAGTATTTTATGCTGGCCCGTAAAATCCTCAAATGCCTGTGGACGAAGTACTTTTTCGATATCACGCTCGGCAGATGAGAGGCGTTCAGGAGCAGGATCCAGGTTCTCGTTCATTGCGAACGAAATTAGTATTTATTTTATTAGTCCGAAAGTCCGCAAGCCGGAAAGTCCGTAAGAATATTGTTTCAATACGTTTCTTAATATCAAATTGCTAAATTTAACTCAACCCGGAATGTAACCCTTTAAATTATGATCGTAGAAATAGTAACTAAAGATTTCAACCTCACGCTTTATGGCTTTTCCGGCACAGCGGTAAACAAAAACTATGGTGATACAGGGTTCAAATTAATGAACAAAATGTGGGAGACCATACGGACGAAGAATTTGAAGCATAAAGGCATGAATGTTTGGGTGTACGGCCCCAACGAGGAGGTGTTTGCAGGAGTAGAATTTGACCCCGCTATGCAAGAAAACACCGGCCTGGAGGTTAAACAAATAAGTTTGTCAAAATATGCTTATTACAAACATATAGGCCCTTACAGCGGATTAGCCTATGCTTATGCTAAAATGAGGGCATATTTAGCTGAAAATAACTTAAAAGCAGTTTCTCCGGGATTGGAAATTTACGGGCACTGGAGCCAGGATGAGTCCAAATTGGAAACGGAAATATTGATGTGTTTGGGTTAGTGATCAGTTAACCTGTGAACCTCTAATCACCTATCTCTACCCTTCAGGATATTTTCTAAACATCGCATTTATCCTCATGTGGAGGACGCCGAATACGGCCTCGCGGAAGATACTGGTCGACATTTTGGATGTGCCCTCGGTGCGGTCGGTGAAGATGATGGGTACTTCAGTTATTTTAAAACCATGTTTGATGGTCGTATATTTCATTTCGATCTGGAAAGCATATCCGACAAACTTTACTTTATCTAACTCAATAGTTTCCAAAACTTTGCGTTTGTAGCACATAAAGCCTGCCGTCCAGTCGCGGATATTGATACCGGTAATAAAGCGGACGTAAACTGATGCAAAATAACTCATCAACACCCGGCTCATGGGCCAGTTAACCACGTTGACGCCTTTGATATATCTTGAACCTACTGCCGCATCTGCACCCTCTTCGCAGGCTTCGCGGAGTTTGCGCAAATCCTCAGGGTTATGCGAAAAATCGGCATCCATCTCGAAGATATAATCGTATTTCCGCTCTATCGCCCAGCGGAAACCGTGTATGTAGGCCGTGCCCAGGCCTTGCTTCCCGGCGCGTTCCTCCAGGAAAAGCTTTTCGGGAAATTCCTGCTGCAGCTCTTTAACAATAATGGGTGTGCCGTCAGGCGACCCGTCGTCGATCACGAGCACGTGAAATTCGTGACGAAGCGAAAATACCTTGCGGATGATCCGTTCGATATTCTCTATCTCGTTATAGGTAGGTATAATAACTATGCTGTCGGGCACGGCAGAAACAAGTTTAAAATATAAGCTGGCAAAAATAGCGTATTAGCTAATCGTTTGAAAATTATAACAGCGATTTCGGGCTTATATTATCAAAATCATAAATTACTCAATAGTGGCTATTGCCTCGTTTTTGTCGACTTCCGGGTCGTCTATATAATTGCGTAATTTCATACGTGGTGAAACGAACAGGAACGCAACGACGAACACCGCGATCATACCTACAAAGCACCAATAAAAGTTGGCGCCCCGCATGTAAGGCGCTAAAAATCCTTTTTCAGAAATGTTTTCGTTTATCAGGCCGGTGATCACATTACCGAGCGCCACAACCATTAAAAATATAGCCGTCATGGTGCTTTTCATTGATTTTGGCGAATGTGTGTAGGCATACTCCAGGCCGGTGATAGAAACCAAAACTTCGGCTGCCGAAAGTAAGATATAAGCGAATACCTGCCACCAAAGCGTTGGATGGCCGCCATGGTCTATATTGGTTTGTATCATTGCGATAACAACAAAAGAAAGCGCCGTTAGTACCAGGCCCGCACCAAACCTTCTGAGCAGGGTTGTTTTCAATCCCATCTTATCCAGCCTGGGATAGATCCAGTAATTGAATATGGGTATGAATATCAACAAAAAGATGGCGTTGGTTATTTGTATCTGGCCTGGGATAAATTCGTATTTAAAAAAGCCAAAATTAATTACGCGGTCCATCTTATTTGATTGCAACACCCATTCGGAAAGGTTTTGGTCCCATACGATCCAATAGGCCAGCGTGAAGAAAAATACACCCATTACACGCCAAACAGCCTTAATACCCTCTACTTTTTCCGGGTCAAATGCCCCTTTTGCAACATCCAGCAATGATTGGCCCTTTTGTTTTTTCCTCATATTGAAAAGAGCGTATACTGATATGAATACAAAGTTGTTTTTGTTTATACCTGCCGGCGGTACCCGTACATACATTTTGCGGCCCGAAAAGAATATGATGGTAGCCAAAGCCATTAAAGTGCCCGGAATGCCAAATGCTATTCTCGGCCCTAAATTCTTATACGCCCATGGTATAAGAGCGAAAGATACCATGGAACCTGCATTGATACTAAAATAGAACCAGCCATAAACCTTTGACATCAGGTCCTGGTTATTTTTATCAAACTGATCGCCTACATTGGCCGTTGTGCATGATTTTATGCCGCCCGCGCCGGTTGCTATCAGCACCAGGCCCGTTGTAAACAACGGTAGGTTGGTGGTAAACGAAGAAGTAAATAGATTGCCAAGGCAATACACAATAGACAGCCATAAAATGACTTTGTATTTTCCAAAAAACCAATCGGCCATTATCCCACCCAAAAGGGGCATGAAGTAAGAAAGCGCCACAAAAAAGTGCGTGCTTGCATTGGCGTGCGCTTCGGCAGTTTGGGTAAGGGCCGGATCTAACGTCGGATTATAAAACTGCGCTACTAAAAAGGTTACAAGGATAGAGCGTAAGCCGTAGTAGCTAAATCGTTCTGCAGCTTCGTTGCCAATAATATAAGGCACTGCTTTGGGGAATCGAGATTTGGTTTTAGCAACCGCGATGGGGGTTTCTTGCATAGTTAATTTCTTGAGAAAATTTGACTAATGTACTATTATTCCCGTAAATCAGAATTTTATACCGGAATTATTACAGTTAAGCTTATTTATGTTTTGTGGTATAGTTGATTGAGTTCGGTCAGGTTAACTGGTTGATCAGTTTGCCAGGCAATTTAATCACCCATTCAATTAATTTCCACTCGTCGCCTTGTCTATTTCCCGCTGCTTCCGTGGGTCGATATATTCCCCGTCATGGCTATTTGGTTTGTTCCGCATGTCCAGGTTATCCACATATTCCCAGCGGCCATCCTTAAAGCGGTATCCGTCGTAGCTCAGGTCGGGGCCGTAAACATCAAAGCGGCCCGTCATTTTTTTATCCGGCGGCACCAGGTGGTCAAATACGATCAGATGCTCGTCAGGTATGTAGTTCAGCAACATCGACGCCTGCCGGGTGTATTCAAAAACAACACGTTTGCGCACTTTGCCGTTCCCATCGAATACCGAATGCCCGAATACGGGTTTGTCATTCCTGAACGTGATAACGTCAATCACTTTCTTGTTTGTTTTTACTGTGTTACCCTTCCAGCCCAGCAACACATAGTAAGGGTATTTTTCGGCATACACCGGGATTATCTGGTAATAGACAGCGCCCAGCCATTTGGTATTGTCAGTTACTGTATCTTCCGCGTTTTTTATATAGGGTGTATAATCGTTCAGCGGGAACATGACCAACTTTTCGCCGGTATTCATTTGCACCGTGCCGTAATAGCGGAAACTGCCGTCGTCATACTGCAGGCACCAGGTAAATATCCTGAAACGGTTATCAGGCGCATTAAGCACGCGCACCGCCTTCAGCGAGTCGAAGTTGAAATTAAAGGAATGGGGTATTTTAAGCGCTTTTACCAGGGTTTTGATCAATTCGACATTGGCATTCTGGCGCTCCATTTCGGTATCATTATTCACCAGTTGTTTGCTAATGGCTACCAGGCTGTCCTGGTATCGCATCAATTGTCTTACATTTCCGCTGTCATCCGCATGCTGGGCGCGGGCCAATAATGGCAGCATCCCGGCTGCGAGAAAAAAAGTAAACAGTTTTTTCATTAATCAAATTAACGCAAATTTTCGATAACCATTGCGCTGGCGCCGCCTCCGCCGTTACAAATACCGGCAGCGCCGTATTTGCCCCTGTTTTGTTGCAATACGTGTAGCAAAGTTACGATGATGCGCGCTCCGGAAGCACCAAGGGGATGCCCCAGTGAAACCGCGCCACCATTAACGTTCACTTTGGCCGGGTCCAGGCTCAATTGCTGGTTATTGGCAATGGAAACCACAGAGAACGCCTCATTGATCTCGAAGTAATCTATTTGTTCCGAAGAAAGGTTAGCCCGGTACAGTGCAAGAGGGATCGCCTTCGACGGCGCCGTGGTGAACCACTCGGGCGCTTGCTGCGCATCTGCAAAGGAAACGATCCTTGCCAATGGTTTTATGCCCATTTCACCAGCTCTTTCTTTGCTCATCAATACCAGCGCGGCGGCGCCATCATTAAGAGTGGATGCATTAGCTGCCGTTACTGTCCCGTCTTTTTTGAACACCGGCTTCAATGAAGGTATTTTCTCGAATTTGACCGCCTTGGGTTCTTCGTCCTCGGTAAATAACATGACATCACCCTTTTTATCTTTTAACTCTACGGGCGTTATCTCGTCCTTAAATTTTCCATCGGCTTGCGATTTTTGTGCCCTTTGGTACGATTCAATAGCAAAAGCATCCTGGTCCCCGCGGCTGATATGGCACTCAGTCGCGCATAACTCGGCAGCCGAACCCATGTGGTAGTCGTTATACACATCCCATAAACCATCTTTTATCAGGCCGTCAATGATCTGCCCGTTACCGAGCCGATACCCGTTGCGGGCCTTATCCAGGTAATAGGGTGTATTGCTCATGCTTTCCATGCCACCTGCAACCACGATATCGTTCTGACCGGTCGAAATGCTTTGTGCAGCAAGCATGATCGCTTTCATGCCCGAGGCACACACCTTATTTACCGTTGTGGCCGGTAAATAGGGAAGACCCGCAAATATGGCCGCCTGGGTAGCCGGTGCCTGCCCAACATTGGCCGAAAGCACATTGCCCATATAAACTTCTTGTATTTGCCCCGGTTGGAGTCCTGCTTTTTCTACTGCCGACTTGATAGCGATGGCGCCAAGCTGGGTGGCCGTCAGGGGCGACAAGGCCCCGCCAAAACTGCCTATAGGCGTACGGGTTGCCGAAACGATATATACTTCTTTCATGAACACAATAATAATTGGTGCCGCAAAGTTAAATTATTTGCCGGAAGGAAATGCTATGCATGCATAATATTTGACGTTTGATTGAATGACTGATTGAGTTAAATGACAGCAGATAAAATGATCCTTACTATCCCGTCAATAGGCGGGGTTGAGGCGGATTTGATCAACCCAATCCAAGTTAATCAACCCAACCCAACGAAATTATCTTATTTTTGATTGTTAATAAAATAAATGGCTACGCTTACTACCTCACGCCAGAAGGCTTTTTTGCGAAAATATTCCAACTACCTCAGGTACCTGATGATAGTGGCAAGTATCTGTGTCATCGTTTTTACGCTGCCGAAGCAAGCCAAATTCAGGTATGAGTATGACCGGGGCAGGATATGGGCACAAAAGGATTTGGTATCGCCATATAGTTTCGCAATACTGAAAACCCAGGCGGAGATAGATAGCGACAGGCAGGCGGCGCTGCGCAGTGTTACGCCTATATACCAGTTGGATGATGATGTGGCTACACAGGCGCTGGAGGGTTATAAAAATGATTTCGACATTAAGTGGCACGATGCCGGGCTGAAGGAACAGCAAAAGCAGAGTTATTTTAACGCGGGCGAGCAGTTGCTAAAAAATATATACAGTAAGGGGCTGCTCTCCTTAAATGCAAAGTACCAGCAGAATCAGCAAAATTATGCCATAACCGTACTTGATAAAAATGTAGCCACCGATAAAAATACGGCCGATATGTTTACCAAGGACAAAGCAGTGGCTTATTGCGACCAGGAATTGTCCAAACGTAAAAACCTTGATAAAACTTTTGTGCTGGACCTGGTACAAAACCGTTTACAAAACAACCTGAGGTACGATGATAAGCTGACCACCAGGCTCGAAAAAGAAGTGCTTGAAGGCCTGTCGCTTACCCGCGGGATGGTCCAAAAAGGAGAGGTTATTGTCCAAAAAGGATCGGTCGTTAACGATGTGGTTTTTCAAAAGCTTGAATCGTATAAAAAAGCATTTGAGGATAACGCCCGGGTAAACGGCGACCACAGGCTGGTGCTGGTGGGCCAGTTGCTGCTGGTTTCTATCGTCATCACGCTGCTTATGGTGTTCCTGTACCTGTTTCGCAAGGATATTTATCTTGATAACCGCCTTGTCGGCCTTATTTTGCTGGTGGTTACGTCTATGCTGGCGTCCCTGTCGTTTGCTATCAGGCTACAGTTGCCAAACCTGTATTACATACCTTATTGCATTGTCCCTATTATAATCCGCATACTGTTCGATACCCGCCTGGCACTTAACATCCATGTGCTGGTGATACTGGTTGCCGGTTTTTTTGTGCCGAACAGTTTCGAATTCGCCTATTTCGAAATAACCGCCGGCATGGTTTCCATTTACAGCATTAAAAACCTCATCCGCCGCGAACAGTTCCTGGTATCGGCGCTTATCATCACTTCAGGTTATTTTGTTGCTTTTTTAGGGATATCGTTTATCCGCGAAGGTACGCTTATGGGTATCGATTGGCTCGATTTTGTGCCTTTTGCTGTAAGTGTACTGCTAACATTGCTCGCTTACCCGCTTATCTATGCGTTCGAAAAAGTGTTTGGCATCACTTCCGATATTACACTTATCGAAATGACCAATACCAATTCGCCGTTGCTGCGTGAACTGGCTTTTGCCGCGCCGGGTACTTTCCAGCATTCGCTCCAGGTGGCCAACCTGGCCGAAAATGCCATTTTCAGGATCGGCGGCAATGCTTTGCTGGTTCGGGCCGGGGCGCTTTATCATGATATCGGCAAACTGGAGAATCCATTGTTCTTTGTCGAGAACCAAAGCTCAGGCTTCAATCCGCACGATAAGCTGCCGTATGAGGAAAGTGCTCAAATCATCATCAGGCACGTAAGTACCGGGGTGGAAATGGCGCGCAAAGCTAACCTGCCCGAAATTGTGATCGACTTTATCCGTACACACCATGGCAACACGCGGGTCGACTATTTTTACCAGTCGTTCCTGAAGAACTTCCCAGAGAAGTTTGTTAACGAAAATATTTTCCGCTATCCCGGCCCAATTCCGTTTTCGAAGGAGCAGGGCGTATTGATGCTCGCCGATTCGGTGGAGGCCGCTTCCCGTTCGCTACGCGAACCCGACCAGAGATCTATCAGCGACCTGGTGGACCGCATCGTTAAATACAAACTCAACCAGGATCAGCTGAAAGACAGTGACATTACGCTGAAGGACATCGAAACCATTAAAGAAATATTCAAGCGCATGCTGATGAGTATTTACCATGTGAGGATTGATTATTGATCGGAGGGGATCAATAATAAAAATGCCCAGCATTCGCCAGGCATTAATCTTCTCAGCGGTGAGGGAGGGATTCGAACCCTCGGTACAGTTTCCCGTACGTCAGTTTAGCAAACTGATCCTTTCGGCCTCTCAGGCACCTCACCTTTATTATTAATACAACCCCGTTTTTGGGGACTGCAAATATAGTAATTCAGCTAAGCTGGCAAAAAATTTTTTCGTTATTCGCTACCTGTTACGAAATCCAAGACGATTTTCTATTTTTGACTAACTTATCACCATGTTATGCTTCCGTTTGGCAATAATTATTTGTATTATATCGAAATAGGCCTGCAGGTTATCTGCGCCATACATTCTGTACGGCGAGGTACGCAGGGCAAATGGCTTTGGATCATTATATTTTTGCCATTGGTAGGTTCCCTCATTTATATTTTCTCAGAAATGCGCCCGGGCAGAAATCTTACTACGCCCAAAATAGACATTGGAATGGTTATCAACCCGTCGGCAAACCTGAAAAAGCTGGAAGATAATCTTAAATTTACTGACACTTTTGATAATAAAATAAAACTCGCCGATGCATACCTGGCCGCCGGTCAAACGGAGAGGGCTATCGAATTGTACGAAAAGAGTCTTACCGGTGCATTTGCTGAAAATGAGCATGGAATAGCGCAGCTGGCAACTGCCTATTTTCAAAACGAACGCTATCCCGATACCATCAGCACCTTAAAAAAGATATACAATACACACCAGTTCGCCCGGTCGCACGTACATGTCCTTTACGCCAGGGCACTCGAACTAACCGGGAATACAGAAGCTGCCGAGCATGAGTTCAAATTGATGAAGGGCCGCTATTCCAATTTTGAACAGCGTTACGAGTACGGATTGTTTTTGGAAAGGGCAGATAGAATTGAGGACGCTTACGCCATTTTTGAGCAAATGCTGGACGAAGCACCGCATCTGAGCAGCATTGAACGAAAGAGCAATCGCGTTTGGCTGTCTAAGGCTAAGGAAGAAATGAAACGAATAACGGTTTAAGACACATCATCGATCATTTCATAACTATAATAACTCATCCATCATCCTTGACGGAAAAATCATCAGCGGTATTTTCTGGTTTAACAGCGCCTTTCTTGTAGTGCTTTCGCGAAGTAGATCCATCAGGAATGATTCCTGGTGATGTACCATCGCCAGCATCCCGGCGCCTGTCTCGTCTATAAAGCGGTTGAGCCTGGTTACGATATCTGCACCTCTTATATTTTGATAAGAGACATTTTCGTAACGTATTTTTTTGAACTTGTTGATGAAGGCCAGTTCATCCTCGTCAGGCGCCTCTTTTTTCAATCCCGACACATGAATGATCTCCAGTTTGTAATTAAACAAACCGCCCAGTTTAAGCAGGTATTTAATGGCCACAATGTCATCCGCTTCAAAATCGGTCGCGAATACCACCTTGTTCAACTTTTCAAGGGCGAATTTTGCCGGGATAAAAAGCACGGGCCGCTTAGCCTTTCTGAGCACCGATTTAGTATCGCTTCCGAATAAGATATGATCATGCGAGTTTTTGTCGCGTGCCCCCATCATGATCAGTTCGATATTATTAAGCTTACTTATTTCGGCCACATTGCTGCCAAGATCGCCTTCTTCCGATAAATAGGTTATCGTGGGCATTTCGGGGTCCAAGCTATTTTTCGCCGGAATATTTTGCAGGTTTTCCGCTACCAGGCTAAGATGGTTTTTACTATGACCCTGTTTATGCATAACTTCGTCAACGGCCCACGAGCCGCCTGCATAGGAAGCTATTGTCGGGAATTTGCTGTAACTGTTGAACAGCAGGATATTTGCGTTGAGCTTTTTACCGAATTCAACTGCTAATTCAGATGCCTTTGCGGCATTGTCAGAGAAATCGGTCAGTACGAGTATTTTTTTCATGATCGGTTGTGCATCTGACAGCAAAGAACGGATGAATAGCCAAAGGGATAAATGACCTAAGTCACACAAGTGATTGATATTAAGCACGTATCCTGATTGTTTAGCTGGCTTAATTTGTTTTGATAATCAATAAAGGAAAAATGCAGCAAAAGTCGCTGTCCGCAGTCGCGTCAAATAATTTCGGGATAGCAGGTTTGAGTTCCGGCGAGGTAGCCCGTGCCCGGCAAAAATACGGTGATAACAGGCTTGCTTATCATAAGAGCAATGGGTTTCTGGACGCGTTAAAAGCGTTGGCCGGTGAGCCGATGGTTATTCTTTTGCTTGTCGCATCGGCAATTTATTTGATCAGCGGGAAAACGGGCGACGCTGTTTTCCTGGCTGTCGCTATTGTTTTGGTTTCCGCTATCTCGCTATACCAGGACAAGAAAAGCCGCGATGCGTTGGAAAAGCTGAAAGACTACAATCAGCCTGTTTGCAAAGTTATCAGGGACGGCAGGATAATAGAGATAAATACCGGCGACCTGGTAAAGGGTGACAGCATCGTCGCCGAAGAAGGGACACTGATAGCTGCCGACGGGGTAATTGTGCACTCAAACGACTTTGCAGTAAACGAATCCCTTCTCACGGGCGAGTCGTTGCCCGTTTATAAGGACCGCTCGCAAAGCGACAATTTGATCTACAGGGGGACCACCGTTTTTAGCGGCCTGGCCATTGCCGAGGTAACGGCTATCGGCAATGAAACAAGAATCGGGAAGATCGGCAAAAGCCTCGAATCGATCAAAGAAGAGAAGACCCCGCTCGAGAAACAGATCGGAAACTTTGTGAAAAAAATGGTATTGGCAGGCATTGTCGTTTTTATCATTGTCTGGGGTATCAATTATACACACTCCCGAAACCTGCTCGATAGTTTGTTGAAGGCGCTTACGCTGGCCATGAGCATCCTTCCCGAGGAGATACCCGTCGCGCTAACAACCTTTATGGCTTTGGGTGCCTGGCGGCTGATGAAAATGGGAATAGTGGTGAAACAAATGAAAACCGTGGAAACATTGGGAAGCGCCACGGTTATCTGTGTTGATAAAACAGGCACTATTACCGAAAACAGGATGACCCTGGCAAAACTTTGTGCATGGCCCTCAAAAAAAGTTACTGATCCTGGATCGGGTTTAGGCAGTGATGAGAAAGAACTTGTCAGGACAGCCATGTGGGCGAGCGAACCTATACCGTTCGACCCGATGGAAATAGCGCTTCACGACGCTTACGAGCGGCAGGCAACCGGCGACGAAAGACCCGGATACCGGATGATCCACGAATATCCCCTCGGAGGTAAACCGCCCATGATGACCCACCTGTTTGAAAATGACAAGCATGTCCGGATAATTGCTGCGAAAGGAGCGCCCGAGGCTCTAATGGCGGTGTCAGATCTCACTGCGGCAGAAAAGGAGCAGGTCATGGACATCGTTAAGAAAATGTCGCAGGATGGCTGCCGCGTGCTGGGTGTGGCCGAAACCAGTTTTGAAGGCGACGGTTTCCCGGTTGAGCAGCAGCAATTTCATTTTCAGTTCAGGGGCCTGGTGGCGTTTTACGATCCGCCGAAGAAGAATATAAAGTCGGTTCTTGAAGGTTTTTATACTGCCGGTATCGCCGTAAAGATCATCACAGGCGATAATGCTACCACTACAACGGCAATAGCCAAGGAGATCGGATTTAAAGGCTATGAAAAAAGTATGACAGGTGATGACCTGATGCGACTGCCGGAGGATGAGATAAGGGCAAAGGCGGCCGGGACAAATATTTTCAGCCGCATGTTTCCTGACGCCAAATTGAAAATTATCAACGCGCTGAAGGCAGGCACCGAGATCGTGGCAATGACAGGCGACGGCGTAAACGATGGGCCCGCTTTAAAAGCAGCACACATTGGCATAGCTATGGGAAAAAAGGGGACAGAAATAGCAAAACAGGCGGCCTCACTGATACTGCTGGAAGATGACCTCTCAAAAATGCTGGATGCGGTGGCCATCGGCCGAAAAATATATGCAAACCTCAAAAAGGCTATTCAATATATCATATCCATTCACATACCTATTATCCTAACCGTTTTTATACCATTAGCTCTTGGGTGGGTGTACCCGAATATTTTTTCGCCGGTGCATGTCATTTTCCTGGAACTGATCATGGGCCCCACGTGCTCGATAGCTTATGAGAATGAACCCATGGAGAAGCATATCATGCGGCAAAAGCCACGCCCTTTTGCGTCAACATTCTTTAACTGGAAAGAACTTGCCATAAGTGTAATGCAGGGATTGGCGATAACAGCTGGTACGTTAGCGGTTTACCGTTATTCGGTCTATCAGGGCTTTGGTGAAGCGCATACCCGTTCGATGGTTTTTACTACCCTTATAACTGCCAATGTTATGCTGACGCTGGTTAACCGGTCGTTCTATTATTCGGTTGTTGCAACTTTAAAATACCGGAATGATATGATATTCTATATCATCATTTTAACAATAGCTATAACCGCAACGCTGATCTTTGTAAAAA
Source organism: Mucilaginibacter ginsenosidivorans (assembly GCF_007971025.1). Taxonomy (NCBI): domain Bacteria; kingdom Pseudomonadati; phylum Bacteroidota; class Sphingobacteriia; order Sphingobacteriales; family Sphingobacteriaceae; genus Mucilaginibacter; species Mucilaginibacter ginsenosidivorans. The sequence goes on from NZ_CP042436.1 coordinate 2,947,975, forward strand.
TAGCGGCTAATTTTTTCAGCTTTGAGGCATTAAACCTAAGTGGGTTGTTAATTTGCATTTTCGCCGGATCTTTGTCAGTAATTTGGTACGAGGCCGTCAAATGGAGAAATAGAGTAAAGAGCAGATAATTAAAGAAATATGAATGATCAAATATTTACCGATCCACGACTGCTGGACGATATTAAAAAATTCGCCCGGACGAAAACCGTCAACAGAGACGATGTGCTGATCAATCCCGGCGATAAAATACTGTTTGTACCTATTGTGCAGAAAGGGGTTTTGCGTATCGTAAGGCAGGATTTGGATGGCAAAGAAATATTTCTCTACCACTTGTACCCGGGCCAGACCTGCGCCATGGCTATCAACTGCTGCCAGTCGAACAGGGAAAGCATGGTCAAAGCCATTGCCGAAGACGACTCGGAAGTCCTGCAAATACCCGTAAACATAGTGGAGGACTGGTTTAAATACCCCGAATGGAAAGCTTACATCAATAGCACTTACGGTAGCCGGTTTGCCGAACTGATAGAAGTTATCGACCTGATAGCCTTTCATAACATGGACAAACAGGTATTGCATTATTTGCAGGAGCGCTCGAGAGCTGTCAATTCAAAATTCATCCAGATAACTCACCAGCAAATAGCCGACGAACTGCACACACACCGCGAGGCCATCAGCCGCCTGTTACGAACAATGGAACAAAAGAACATCGTGAAACTTGGCAGGAACACCATCGAACTTTTGCCGGCCTAATGGAACAATTGTTCCCGTGTTTGATTATCAATAGCCATAGATTTGTTTAACATTTAAGGATTGAATCATGAAAAAGAATATGGGTACAACAGATCGGGTATTGCGCTTGCTGGCAGCCGCGGTAATGCTGATATTGTATTTTACGGGCGTCGTTACCGGAACAATCGCTATTATATTGTTGGTATTTACGGCAGTATTTGTTTTGACAAGCTTCGTCGGCTTCTGCCCGTTATACCCACTGCTTGGCATAAATACCTGCAAAAAGACACCGCTTCGAAAATAAATCAAGGCATATATTCCAGATCAGCGAGCCCTGTCAGCTTTGATATGGGCTTTTTTATTTCATTAAATCGGCATTATCCAACAAATGTTCCGGTACGACAACGTACCCTTCCAGAACTTTGTATCATAAAATAAAAGAACATGAATAATATACCAGAATTGATAAAGTCGGGAGCCCTTGTGCTGGATGTGCGAACGCCGGGCGAATATAGCGAGGGGCATTTTAGTGAAAGTATCAATATTCCCTTAAATGAAATACCGGCACGCATTGGCGAGCTTAAGGATGAAAAGGAAATTATTGTTTGCTGCGCATCGGGTATCCGGAGCGGTAAAGCGATAAGTTTCCTGAAACAACACGGCATCAGCTGTTACGACGGCGGCTCGTGGCTTAATTTAAAAAATATGTCAAACCCTAACACACGGTAAAATGATAAACGCAATAAAAAAATTATTTGGCTTCGGCTCAAAAACGGATATGGCGGCACTTATTGCCAATGGTGCGGTGATCATCGATGTACGCTCCCCGGCAGAGTACGCTTCGGGCCACATCAGCAATTCGGTAAACATACCACTGGGTAGCCTGCAAAGCCGCTTGTAAAAATTAAAAAAAGAGGTACCGGTTATTACATGCTGTGCGTCGGGTATGAGAAGCAGGGCGGCCCGGTCGATACTGCAATCAAACGGGTTCATGGTTTACAACGGCGGAAGCTGGAACGATCTGAAGCAATACACGAAATGAACACATTAAAACAAAGAATATTTACCAATTGGAACCTGGTGCGGGTGATACGGCTTGGCCTGGGCGTGTGGCTCCTGGTTATGTCAGTACAGGCAAAGGATATGGCTATGGCTTTTTTTAGCGCATTTTTTGTAGCGACAGCCATCGGTGGTATAGGCTGTTGCGGGGTAAATGGCTGCGCGGTGCCCAATGGCAATGGAACAGCCGGCCCGCCAAACGAAATAGATTACGAAGAAATTAAGTAAAAGGTGATGGAAACGAAAAGTTTTAAAGAGCTGATAGACGGTACTAAAATGGTATTGGTGGATTTTTTCGCCGAATGGTGCGGCCCGTGCAAAATGATGAAACCTATACTGGAGGAATTGAAGAGTGACATGGGTGAAGAAGTTACAATTATTAAAGTGGACGTGGATAAAAACCCTGCCGCGGCAAAGGCATTCAATATTTCGGGGGTGCCGACCCTGGTGCTTTTTAAGGAGGGTAAACCGGTGTGGAGGCAGTCGGGCGTGGTGCCGGCCGGCTATTTGAAACAAGTTATAGGAACACATTAAAAATTAAAGACATGAACACAGAACATAATTATGAAGTAGAGGTAAGCTGGGTGAACAACAGGATCGGGTTATTGCATTCGCCCGAATTGACTGACGGGATAACAGTAGCCACCCCTCCGCAATTCCCGAAAGGGGTGGATAAGATATGGTCGCCCGAGCATCTGTTTACGGCGGCCGTAAATAGTTGCCTGATGACCACCTTTTTGGCGATAGCCGAAAACTCGAAGCTGGACTTTGAAAGTTTTACTTCGAAGGCAGTCGGAAAACTCGAATTAGTTGATAGCAAGTATATAATGAGTGAAGTGACGCTGATGCCGCAGCTAACCATAACCAGGGAAGAAGATAGAGAACGGGCATTACGCATATTGCAAAAATCAGAAGCTGCCTGCCTCATCTCCAACTCTGTTAAGTCAACGATAAAACTTGTCCCGGAGATCATTATAAGCTCGTCAGTTGCTGCCTGACAGGTTCGCGGTGGCGAAGACCGGGCATTCAAAACAAGGGGGTGAAGCGGTGTCTTTAGGCATCTGTAACAAAAATGTGTTCAGCTGATTAAACTATCTTTTTAAAAAATATTTGCAGCAACGTATAAAAATCTTACTTTTGCAGCCCCGACGGGGTGTAGCGTAGCCCGGTATCGCGCCACATTTGGGATGTGGAGGCCGCAGGTTCGAATCCTGCCACCCCGACAAAACCGGTAAAAGTCTTGACGTTAGTCAAGGCTTTTTTTGTTTTCGGAATGTGCTGAATTCAGTTCAGCTAAATGAAGAAAGCAAAAATTGCCGGGAGCGCGATAGTGTAAACGACTTTTACCGGTTCGGGCTATCCCACCCCACGGTCAGCTTATCTAATCCTACCATCCCCACTTCCGGAGATTATTCGTCGAACCATGCACTTAGATAGTTCCATTGCTTGTACCAACGGGAAGGCACCCAACAATACCTGCCGGTTAAGGCCGGGGGCGGGTATGTATTTGGCGAGAAAAAACATGTAACCCATCCACTTCTTCAAACCCTGCAAAAAGTAGCTCTCGAATTGCCTGGTATCCGGACGGCAAAAGCGCTCTGTTTAACGATAGCGCTCTTTTTGTTTCTTTAACGCCCTCATTGTTTTATGCGCGATAAATATTGTTACTGTACCTCTAATAAATGTCCACTGAGGTTTATCTTAAGCTAATACTGCGTTAAAATGGTTTGTCGTTATTTGCTTAACGGGTTTGGATAATTGTCGCTCTGGTCTTCAGCAACGTTATCCAAACATTTAAAATCCTTTTCGACGAGTAAAAACAACCCGCCGTCTTCGTATTCAAAACCAACCTTATCAGTCAGGCACCATTCTTCCATCATTTTCGCGGGCATAAACAGCGTGATCTTATTATTTTCAAATATTGCCGACAAATTATTAAGGTTGTTTTGTTGTAAGGCATAGATAAATTGCTGGTTCCCAAAATCAACGGCCTCCTCAATATAGCCTTTCTTAATAAAAAGCGCTACATCACTTTTAGTTAACCTATAGCGAAGTGAGTTCCCTTTGATGCGTATCTTCATTTTCTCATTAGTTTAGTTAACTAGGCTGGTTACAGCTCCTATAATTATGATGGCAGGATAAGTTAGTTGCTGGTCCCTTGCTATTGCTGGCAAATCCTTTATTTTACCCCTTGTTGATTTTTGATTAGAAAGCGAGGCATGTTGTATAATTGCGGCAGGCATATCTCCGTTTCCCGATTGTATGTAAGTCTGCGATATCTCATCCAGTTTTTTCATGCCCATATATATAACCACGGTTGCCTTGCTTTGAATTGCCAATTTTAAATCAGCAGACAAGCGGCCATCTTTTTTGGTTCCCGTAACCATCCAAACACTTTCGCTCATGGCCCGGTGTGTAAGCGGTATATCTTCAAACCCCGATGCCTGCATGCTGGTGATGCCCGGAATAAAATGTGTTTTAATGCCATTTTCCCTGGCAAACATAACCTCTTCAAACCCCCTGCCGAATATAAACGGATCGCCGCCTTTTAGTCGCACCACGCTTCCTTGGGCAAAGGCAAAGTGTTTGATCAATTCGTGTATTTGTTCTTGTGGTGTATAATCGCCGTAAGGCTGTTTCCCAACGTAAATTTTTTCGCAATCAGCAGGTGCAAGGTCAAGTAACTCCTTATTGGCGAGGTTATCATATAAAATAACCCTGGCTTGCTGCAAAATCCGGTAGCCTTTAACAGTAATTAACTCCGGATCGCCCGGTCCGGCCCCCAAAACAAACAATTCCGGTGTTAAACTCATGTTTTTAAGTGATTAATATGATTTTTAATGATAAAAAATCGTTTAAAAATCAAAAAACTAATATTTAAATCAAATTTAAATCTTTAATTATGATTTATATCATGTAATTATCTAAAAAATTAAGGTTAAATTCAATTGATTATTGCAATAATCATAAAAATACTTAAAATTAAACATAAAATGGGTCATTTTTTTGGCCGCTATCTTAATATTGATTAATATTGTTATTGTAAATGCATTTTTGGTCGCAACTAAGATGTATTTATCGATAAAATTGCTTTAACACTTAAAAAAACCAGTATGTCTAGACCGACGATCATAGTAGTTGGCAATGGTATGGTAGGATACAAGTTTTGCGAAAAACTTGTATCCAAATCGCCAGGCTTCGAAGTAATTGTTTTTGGCGAAGAACCACGCCATGCTTATGACAGGGTACATCTGAGTGAATATTTCAACGGGAAATCGGCTGACGACCTTTCGCTTTCGTCCCGGTCCTGGTACGCCGAAAACGGGATAACGCTTTATCTTGGCGACCCTATACAGGAAATAAATCGTATAACTCAGACTGTCCATTCGTTATCTGGTCTCACGCTAAAGTACGATTACGTCGTTTTAGCCACCGGCTCATCTGCTTTTGTGCCCGATATAGCGGGGGTTGAAAAGGAAGGAGTGTTTGTTTATCGTACTATAGAGGATCTGGAACTTATTAAGTCCTGCGCCATAAATGCGAAAAATGGAGCAGTGATGGGCGGTGGACTTTTAGGTCTGGAAGCCGCAAAAGCTTTGATCGACTTAGGCATCCAGGAAACCCATGTGATTGAATTTGCACCACGTTTGATGCCAAGGCAAATTGATTCGGCCGGCAGCGCCATGCTGCAGTCGAAACTAAAGGAATTGGGTTTACATGTTCATTTAAATAGGAGTACATCTTACATAGCCGGGGATCATAAAATAGAGGCGCTGCATTTTAATGACGAAAGCGTACTGGCTGTTGACATGCTGGTAATATCGGCAGGTATACGCCCGCGCGATGAGCTGGCAAAACTTGCCGGTTTGCAGACGGGTACCCGGGGCGGTATTATGGTGAATGAAAAAATGCAAACCAGCGATGAGCGCATTTTTGCTATTGGCGAATGTGCGTTGTATGAAGGTATGATCTACGGGCTGGTGGCTCCCGGCTATGAAATGGCCGACATTGTAGTAAACCAACTGACCAATGGCAGTAAACTGTTTTACGGTTACGACATGAGCACCAAGCTGAAGCTGATCGGTGTGGATGTTGCCAGTTTCGGCGATGCTTTTATTACCGAACCTGATTGCCGTACCATAGTTTTCGAAGACACGCATAAGGGGGTATATAAACGTATTAATATCAGTCTGGATGGTAAATACCTGCTGGGTGGGATTTTAATTGGCGACGCTGACGCTTACAATATTTTACTTCAAACCGTAAACAATAAACTCGTTCTTCCGCCAAATCCTGAGAATTTGATATTAGGCTCAAGAGGTGGCGCAGAAAATGAGGGCGCAGGTATCATGAGTTTGCCTGATGATGCCCTTATTTGTTCGTGCGAGGCGGTAAACAAGGCGTCTATCTGCTCGGCGGTCACCGACCTTGGGGTGACCGGTATTGACGGCATAAAGAAGTGCACCAAAGCCGGTACAGGTTGCGGTGGCTGCGTACCTTTAGTTAAGGACCTGATAGCCGGCACCATGAAAGCGAACGGGCAGTACATTAAAAATGTGATATGTGAGCATTTTGATTATTCGAGGCAGGAACTTTTCGACCTGGTTAAGATCAATAAAATTAAAAGCTACGACCTGGTGCTCGATCATTTTGGCAAAGGCGATGGATGCGAGGTTTGCAAACCTGCAGTCGCCAGTATTATGTCAAGCCTTTGGAATGATGTTATTGTAAAGCAGGATACCATACAGGATAGTAACGATCGGTTTTTAGCAAATATTCAGAAAGGCGGCACCTATTCGGTGGTGCCCCGTATTCCCGGTGGCGAAATTACCCCGGACAAACTTATTGTTTTGGGCCACGTTGCCAAACGATATGGCTTATACACGAAAATAACGGGCGGCCAGCGTATTGATATGTTCGGCGCGCATTTAAATGATTTGCCCGCGATATGGGAGGAATTGATCGATGCCGGTTTCGAAAGCGGGCACGCCTATGGAAAGGCACTCAGAACTGTTAAAAGTTGTGTAGGCAGTACCTGGTGTCGCTTCGGGCTGCACGACAGCGTAACATTCGCTATCGAGATAGAGGATAGATATAAAGGCATTCGGGCCCCCCACAAAATCAAAGGCGGCGTTAGTGGTTGTGTCCGCGAATGTGCTGAGGCCCAGGCCAAGGATTTTGGAATTATTGCCACCGAAAAAGGCTGGAACTTGTATATATGCGGCAATGGCGGTTCAAAACCACAACACGCCCAGCTACTGGCAACCGACATCGATAAAGAAACATTGGTAAAATATCTCGACAGGTTCCTGATGTTTTATATTAAAACCGCTGAGCCATTATCGCGCACCGCCACGTGGCTGAATAAAATGGAAGGAGGCTTGAGCTATTTAAAAAATGTAATTGTAAACGACAGTCTTGGTATAGCGGCTCAACTGGAAGAAGAAATGCAATCGCTGGTAGATACTTACCATTGCGAATGGAAGGAAGTCATCAACAACCCTGATCTGCGCAAGCGCTTTACCCACTTTGTTAACATGCCCGAAGAGAAGGACCCTTCGGTTCAGTTCGAGCCGATGCGGGAGCAAGTGAAAGCCAAATGGTGATTTTAATAACCTGATAAAAAATTGAAAAGTATGGAAACAACTACGGTAATAGATATACAATGGGTTTTGGCCTGCTACGCAGATGATGTTCCTGCAAATGGCGGCGCTTGTGTGAAATTGAAAGATCAGCAGATCGCTATTTTTAATTTTACCCGTCGCGGCGAATGGTACGCTACGCAAAACCTTTGCCCTCACAAACAGCAAATGGTTTTGTCGAGAGGCATGATAGGCAGCACCGGTGAAAATTGCGAGCCTAAAGTCGCCTGCCCGTTTCACAAAAACACGTTTTCACTGTCAAGTGGTCGATGTTTGACCAATGAAGAATTTTCTATTAAAACGTATCCTGTAAAAGTGGTTGACGGTAAGGTGTACATAGGTATCGCTTAGCCATGGTAACGATATTTCAATGTATTGCAGCGCAATATATTGCACCTAAATAGTTTGAGAATGATGCTGAAGTCTCCCCGTTCCCGCGGGGAGTTTTGGTTTTATAACTGCTGAGATGTTAATTCTAAAAGCTTGTCGGCCTTATTGATGACTATTTTTTTGCCGGTGGTTTTTATTATATCCTCCTTCAGTAATTCATTCATTACCCTAAATACCGTTTCGTAAGTAGCGCCGGTATACGATGCCAGGTCCTGCCTGGAGAGCTCAATGTTAATTGACTGGTCTTCTTTTTTACCGAATTGGCCCTGTAATGAAATTAACGCCAGAGCTACCCTTCCTTTCACCGACATGTGAGCCAGGTTCCGCATTTTTCTTTCCGATTCCTGTAATTCAGTTGCAAAAAACATCATCAGGTTATATGTGAAATCTGTATTAACCCTTAACGTCGATTCAAAAAACTCAATTTCAACATAACAAAGTATTCCATCTTCAAGTGCAGTCGCCGAAATAGGGTAAACATTATTTCCGCCAAGTCCCCTGTGGCCTAAAATTGCGCCGCTGGAAGCAAATCTTATGATCAGCTCTTTTTCATCTCCCCATTTTTTGTGAACTTTGACAATTCCTTCATAAACAAAGTAAACGCCTTTCACTTCGTCGCCTTCCTTAAATATTAGCTCTCCTTTTCTAACCTTAAAATTCTTCTTATTAGCAGCTATAGCAGGTTGCCATTGTTTTAAACAACTTCGGCACATAAAACAGCTATTGATATCGCATTCGCTTTTGCTCTTCTTCATTTTTAGTGAAAATCTTATGAATATTAAAATTGAAACAAAGTTTAGGTAGCTATTAAGGTTAAATAATTAAAATTCGCCCTATTTATTATTACTGATCTGAGTCTTTTATCTTTTTCATGATTATTGTCATAAAATTATGACTTTTTTTTGAATAAAAATCAGTTAAATCATAATTAAATCCAATAAAATGAATAAAAATTCATTATTAAATTCACATTGTGGTTAAAAAATTAGTAATAGTTTTTAATAATTTGATAAAAATCAAGTATTTATATAATTTAAATCATAAAAATGTGTAAAATTTACACTATTTATTGACTGTATACATTAAATTGGTTATATTTATAACAAGAAAATTAAACTAATTGGATTAAATTATAAAAAAGAGATGGCCTATGACGAAAAGTAAACATCAATAGACATAAAAAATCCCTGCCGGGAGGTCGCATTCCCGGGCAGGGTTAAACAGTTTTTATCGCTTTAACAAGAAAAACCAAATCAAATGTACAAAAATGTATCAAATCAATACACAATTGCGCTAATACTATTATTCTCATCATGTTTTTGTTCAAAATCGGTATTTGCCCAACTGTCTTTAACGGGTCAGCTGCGAACGCGTGGCGAACAGCGCGACGGGTACGGAACTTTAGAACCGACCGCTAACAAAAATGCTGCGTTTATCTCTCAGCGCACCCGACTTATCTTCAATTACAATAGCAACAAAATTATTTTTCATACCTCCATCCAGGATGTCAGAATATGGGGGCAGGATGCATCCACCATCAGCAGCGCCGACGGTAATAAATTGGAACTGCATGAGGCATGGGCTGAAATGATCCTATCCAACAAAAAAGACACATCATTTAAAATATCACCTTTCGACTATTTCGCAATTAAAATAGGCAGGCAGGAATTGCTTTATGATGATGAACGTTTGCTGGGCGGTCTGGATTGGCTACAGCAAGGACGCAGGCATGATGCGCTTGTTTTGAAAATGATTGAAAAGGGCTGGCAGCTTGACCTGGGCGGCGCATTTAACCAAAATACGGATGCTATTAATTATAATGGTACCTATTATACACCAGGTAATTTGCCGGCTACTATAAAGGATAGTAAGGGAAACCTGGCAAACACGCCTGCGGGACTTATCCCTTTGATCAATGCCTCGGGAAATAGTGCAAAAACCGGTAACCCGGCATTTTCGAGCCCCCCCGGCACCAATGCGCTTAACCAGAATTATAAAGCACTCCAGTATTTATATATAGCCAAAAAGTTCGATAAAACCAAGGTCACCGGCTTGTTTTTAACCGATCAGTTTGGGAAATATAAGCTTGATTCAGTAACAAATGTTTCGGGCGCCGATGTCGGCTACATCTATGGACGGCGGTTTAACCAACCGGGAACGAACGCGCGTTTTACAACAGGTTTCTTAATTAACCCGGTTTTCGGCAGTAAAAACGAATGGTCGGCAAATGGCGGATATTACTACCAGGGAGGGCATGACAGGGACGGCGCTTCGCTAAGCGCTTATATGTTTACCGCCTCGTTACTATTTAAACCGTCCGAATTTAGTATCGCAGCGGGCTGGGATTATCTTTCAGGGAACAATGCAATATCAGGCAGCAAAAATGATAATCGTTTTGATCCTCTTTACGGAACGCCGCATAAGTTTTGGGGTGCCATGGATTATTTCTATGCCGGAAGCGGTTCGCCAACAGGCGGCCTGAGCAACCCCTACTTGAAAGTTAAATACGCATCGTCAAATAAGAGATTTACAACGGAGCTGGCAAATCATTATTTCTTTCTTTCCAATGATCAGAAGGATATCAACGGGACCGCAGTAAGTAAATACCTGGGTACAGAGTTCGACCTCACGACTGCCTATAAGCTGAACAAATTTACAGCGGTTGATTTTGGACTATCCTACATGGCTGCTACAAGTAGTATGGAGTATGCAAAGAACCTCGCGCCGGGCAGTAGCAGACTAAGTCCGGTTTGGGCCTATCTGCAACTCAATATACTGCCCGAATTTTTGAACAAATAATTGGATTTGTAACCTGATAAATTTTAAGAAAATGAAAAATCAACTTACTAAACTCAACATATTTTCAATCAAAGGCGTGCAAATGCGCACCTTCCATATTACCTGGCTTATGTTTTTCGTGTGCTTTTTCGGTTGGTTCGGCCTTGCGCCTTTAATGCCAACCATCAGGGCCGAATTGCACTTAACAAAAGCAGAGGTGGGTAATACTATCATCGCTTCGGTAGCCGCTACAATTATTGCCCGTTTGATAATCGGCAAATTATGTGATACCTGGGGACCGCGTAAAACAGCTATCCGATTATTGCTGGTGGGCTCGTTGCCGGTGTTTTTTGTTGGGCTTGCGCATAGCTATATGACCTTTCTATTATTCAGGCTTGCGATAGGTGTGATCGGAGCTTCGTTTGTGATCACGCAATTTCATACGTCCATGATGTTCGCGCCAAAGTTAAAAGGTACCGCAAACGCTATAACCGGCGGCTGGGGCAACCTGGGCGGTGGCGTAACCAACATGGTGATGCCATTGATCTTTGCAGCAATAGTAGGCTTTGGCTATACCAAAGGGGAAGCCTGGCGGTATGCTATGATCGTCCCGGGCGTAATGATGCTGGTCATCGCTTACCTGTATGCAAAGTATACAAAGGATACGCCAAATGGTAATTATGATGAAACGGGTTATAACAAAGGGAAATCATCGAAAACCGATTGGTCCGTTTTGGCTGACTGGCGTTTATGGGCGCTAACTATCGCTTATGCAATGTGTTTTGGCATGGAAATAACCTTTGATAACGTGGCATCGCTGCATTTTGTAGATAATTTTCACCTTACCCAAAGTATGGCTGGTTTTTGGGCAGGCACATTTGGTTTTATGAACCTTTTTGCAAGAGCACTCGGTGGTATCGTATCTGATAAAGTAGGCGGCAAATTTGGCATGAAAGGCAAAGGGTTGTTGCTGGCCGGCGTTTTACTGCTCGAAGGCTGCGGACTAATATTATTTGCGCAATCGGGCACATTATTTATAGCCATTATATCCATGCTTTTGTTCGCGTTGTTCCTCAAAATGTCCAATGGGGCCACATATGGCATTGTGCCTTTTGTAAACAAAAAAAATGTGGGACTTGTAAGCGGTATAGTTGGCGCTGGTGGCAACCTTGGCGGGATGCTTTTCGGTTTCCTGTTTAAATCAACAACCGTTACTTACGTTCAGGCTTTCACCTATATCGGGTATGCCGTAATTACCGTAGCCTTAATTGTTTTGATAACGAGATTCACGAAGCCGGGAGAGGCCGAAATTGAACATGTTGAAGAAGAACCCATATTGGTAGGCAGCGTTGCCTGATTTTTAAGAATTGAAACTAATAAATGGCGGTTAAAAAACAGCAAACAGATACCTCTGCTTCAACCTGTTGTTATTGCGGAGTGGGATGTGGTGTACTTGTCCATAAGGATAAAAGTGGCCAGATCTTAGTTGAGGGCGATAAAAAGCATCCCGTAAATAGCGGGATGCTTTGCAGCAAAGGCCTTAACCTGCATTATACGGTAAACGACACCAGTGACAGACTTTTATATCCGCAAATGCGGTACAATAAAAGCATGCCTATGCAGCGCGTTAGTTGGGACGAAGCACTTGACCGCACCGTCGCTGTTTTCAAAACTTTCATTGATAAATACGGGCCCGATTCGGTGGCCTTTTACGCTTCGGGCCAGTGTCTTACCGAAGAATACTACGTAATAAATAAACTGATGAAGGGGTTTATCGGCAGTAATAATATCGATACCAATTCACGTTTATGTATGAGTAGTGCGGTGGCAGCCTATAAAATGGCTTTGGGCGAGGATAGCATGCCTCTTTGTTATAATGACATCGAATTGGCTGACTGCTTTTACGTAACCGGTGCTAACCCGGCCTGGTGCCATCCTGTTTTATGGCGGAGGGTTGAGGCCCACAAAGCGGCTAACCCCGAAATCAAAATAATCGTTGTTGACCCACGTGTTACGGATACCTGCAGCATAGCAGATCTGCACCTGCAACTCAACCCCGGAACAGATGTTACCCTTAATCATGCCATTGGCAGGGTTTTGATTGAAAATGGTGATATAGACCTTGAATTTGTTACCAACTATAGCGAAGGCTTTGAACAATACAGCGCTTTGGTATTCGAAAAAAGCGTTGCCGAATCCGCAAAAATATGCGGGGTAAGTGAACATAACATCCGCGTTGCGGCAAAATATATTGCCGAAGCAAAAGGCTTTATCTCGATGTGGACGATGGGGCTTAACCAGAGTTCGATCGGCGTCAATAAAAACCTTAGCCTTATAAACCTGAACCTTATTACCGGACATATCGGTAAACCCGGGTCGGGGCCGATGTCGCTAACCGGGCAGCCCAATGCTATGGGCGGACGTGAAGTGGGTGGCCTGGCTAATTTGCTGCCTGCACACCGCGACCTGGGCAATCCATTACATCGTGAAGAAGTGCAAAAGTTTTGGGGCGGCAAGCTGATCAATCCCAAAGCCGGGTTAACCGCAACCGAAATGTTCGAGGCATTGAACGACGGACGATTAAAGGCGATATGGATATTGTGCACCAATCCTTTAACCAGTTTACCCAATGTACGTTTGGCTGAAGAGGCATTAAGGAAAGCAAAATTTGTAGTGGTGCAGGAGATAAGCAACAAGCCTGAAACCCTGGACTATGCCGACGTAATATTACCCGCGGCGGGCTGGGCCGAAAAAGAGGGTACGATGACCAATTCGGAACGACGGATAAGCTACTTGAATAAAATAATTGAAGCTCCCGGTGAAGCCTTGCCCGATGCAGAGATCATTTGCCGTTTTGCCCGGAAAATGGGCTACAAGGGATTTGATTTCACCGGCCCCTCCGAAATTTTTGATGAGCATGTAAAGCTCACCGCTAAAACCAATATGGATATGAGCGGATTGAGCTATACTATATTGAAAGAGCAGGGAACGGTGCAATGGCCATACAAAAAAAGAGGCCCTGCTCAGGGCACACAACGATTATTTATCGATAAGCAATTTTATACAGATTCAAAAAAAGCCATTATTCAATCTGTACCCGACACTTTGACAAGCGAATTTCCGGATAGCAATTTCCCTTTTATTCTTACAACGGGCCGCATCCGCGATCAATGGCATACCATGAGTAAAACGGGTAAAGTAAACAAGCTAAACCAGCATTACCAGCAGTCGTTCCTGGAAATTCACCCAATTGACGCTGCTGAATTAAAAATAGTCGAAGGGGATATTGCTGTTATACGCTCACGTCGTGGCGAGGTCCGGGTTAAGGCAATAATATCGCCCCAAATAAAGCGGGGTGTGGTTTTTTTGCCGATGCATTGGGGTAAAATATTAGGCAGCGATCTTAATCGTGTCAATAATTTAACCTCAGACCAGGTTGACCCAATTTCAAAAGAGCCTGATTTTAAGTATTGCGCGGTAAACGTTATCAAGTATAAAAAGCCATTCCAGCGTATTGTGGTCATTGGTGCGGGCGCCGGTTCTTATGGTTTTGTAAAAGCGTACCGAGCCATTAATCCCGATGATGAGATCACCATCTTCAGCAAGGAAAATTTCCCCTTTTACAACCGCGTTATGCTGCCCGATTATATCAGCGGCGAGCAACAGTGGGAGCAGTTGGTAAAAATGAAGGATGATGAGGAACCAGGCTACAATATCCGCCTGTTGCGTGGTGTGAGTATTGAAAAAATTGACCGGATAGATAAACAGGTTACCGACTCGAGGGGGATAAAAACCGGGTATGATATTTTACTTGTAGCCACAGGAAGCAGGGCGGCTGTGCCTAAAAACTTGCCTCCGTTACCCGGAATATTTACCATGCGCAGCCGTGTAGATGCTGATAATTTCAAAAAGCATATACCCGGCGATGCGCATGTGGTTATTGTTGGTGGTGGCCTGCTTGGATTAGAGATGGCCGCTTCTTTACGCGAGATGGGAGTGAAGATCACTATCATTCAGCGGACGTCAAAGTTTTTAAACCGGCAATTGGACGACCTTGGCAGCCGCTTATTACATGCCGAAATGGTTGACCAGGGCTGCGATATTTATTATGATGATGAGGTGCAGCTGTATTGTGGTCGTTCAAAGCTTACCGGCATAGGCCTGAAGAGTGGTCGAAAGATCAATTGCGATGCGATGATACTTGCTATAGGCACTACGCCGAACTTTGAAATAGCAAAAGAATGCGGGTTGGAATGCCGTCGTGGCGTAATTGTAAACGAGCGTATGCAAACCAGCGACCCGGATATTTATGCAATTGGCGAAACAGCGGAATTTGAAGGTGCGTTATATGGTATCACCGCCGCCGCCGAGCAACAGGCCGAAGTAGTTGCCGGTTATCTGAACGGTGACATAGCAAGCTATTATAAAGGCAGTTTATTGATGAATATTATCAAGATTCATGATTTTGATCTTTGCAGTATTGGTTTGCCCGAATGCCCGGATGATAGCGATTATGAAGAGGTGGTATTTATCGATAAAGCCAAACGCTACTATAAAAAATGCATCATTCACCAGGACCGGTTGGTAGGTGCGATATTGATTGGCGATAAAAGTGAATTTTTAGAGTTCAGGGACCTTATTGCTAACAAAACCGAGTTGAGCGAGAAGAGGCTGCAATTATTACGCAGCGGTAGCAAGGTTGATCCGGCATTGGGTAAACTGGTTTGCAGTTGCAATAATGTGGGTAGTGAAAACATCAGGAAGAAAATAGAAGAAGGGTGCGGCACCATGAAAACCCTTTGTGCAACTACCGGCGCTGGCACTGGCTGTGGTTCGTGCAGACCCGAAGTAAAACGCCTGTTGGATGAAGCTTTGCAAAGTATGGCGATGGTGAAAGTAGTTTAATTAGCTTATGGAACAGTATTTAGTGAAAATAAACCTGCCTGGTGGTTTCATTTCAGCAGGCGACTTGTATGAAATACTGGTTGTAGCCGAGAGTGCAGGTGCTAAAAACATCCGTTTCGGCAACCGCCAGCAATTGTACTTTAGTATTGATGCGGCGCACCGGGAGGATATGGAACTGGATATGCTGAAAGCAGAGATCAATTACGAGATATCGGCGGATTCCTACCCCAATATCGTCAGCTCTTACGTTGCTGATACGATATTTAATTACGAGGGCTGGCTGCGTGAAGGGGTTTACAAGGATATCCTGGATAGTTTTGACCACCAGCCGCACTTAAAAGTGAACCTGATCGATAACCATCAAACTTTTGTGCCATTCTTCAGCGGCAACATTAACTTTATTGCATCCGGCACTAACAATTACTGGTATTTATATATCCGTTTCCCAAAAACCGGCAAACTTTGCTGCTGTCCGTCATTAGTGTATTCCGACGATATCCCCACTACAGCAAAAACAGCAGAGGAAATTATTTTGCAAAACCAGGCATTATTTTATGACCGAAAAGATATAGATGATAAGCAATTTTATAAAATGCTTCTAAAAAAAAGTGGCGCTGCATTTCAACCGGTAACAGAAATGCTGCGGCTGCCCGATTTTTACCTGCCCTATTACGAAGGGTTTAATAAATATAATAACAAGTATTGGCTCGGTATCTATCGCCGTAATGAGCTTTTTTCACTCGATTTTTTAAAAGAGGTGTGCTTATTATGTCTTAAAACGCGAATAGGCCAAATCTATACCACACCATGGAAATCGATCATCGTAAAAGGCATTGAACAGGCCGACCGCAATCAATGGGGATTTATATTAAGCAAATATCGTTTAAATGTGCGCCATGCTGCAAATGAGCTTAACTGGCAAATAGAAGATATTTGTAATGAAGGCTTAGCGCTAAAGCAACAGTTAGTACGTGAGTTTGAGGAGGAGGATCTGCGTACTTACCAGCTTTGTTTCGCTATCAAAACCCAGCCCAAAACCGGTTTAACGGGCTCTATTATTATCAAAAAGAGTGAAAATAATCTATATGACATTTTATACACACGGGATTTTAACCCCAACTCAAAAGATTATATCACTTATTTACAGCAAGTACCGCCTCCGAAATTAAGCACACACTTAATTGCACTATGCACGGAGTTCTTTACAGTACAAAGCAATAGCAGTTTACCTGCAGAAGTCGCTGAAGAAATTATCCCGCAACAATGTAAGGCCGCGGTATACCAATGCAATCATTGTTTAACCCGGTATGATAAAACATACGGCGATTGTGTAAACGAAATTGGCAAAGAAGTTGATTTTGAACTGTTGACAGATTATCAATGCCCCGTCTGCGAAGCACCCAAAAAAGACTTCAGTTTGATCGAAACTTTAGCATAAAGGATCTAATTCCGGTGTGACTGCATTTGTAACCTAAGCAATCATGATATTTTGCTTTCTTGTTTGAACCCGCATTTCATTAATCGGCACGACGGATAATCTCATCAGATACGATTGCTCAAGAATAACGATAGAACAGCAATGCCAATTCCATCGTTATTCTGCTTGATTGGATGAAGGTACCCATTTAGCCTTCAGGTCAGGATCTTTCATGTTTTTGTCCAGCGGGAAAATGGGTCTCGTCAATCTTTTATAGGGTAAATGCTCTATACCCTGGTCTACGCCGCCGGGCGTTAAAGCCAGCAACCAATCGGCACGCATAGCATATAATTCGGGTTCAAGATAGCCGATCTTTACCACAACAATATCAGCTGTCCGAGGATTAAGACCCAGCCTGGTGAAATCCTTTTCGTGGTGATAAGGCTTCCTTTTTTGCGTCACGATAATGTGCACACAGCCCATTTTTATAGACGCTTCCACTTCGGCATCAACATCACCTTTCACAATTGATTCCACCGTGCCGGCGATGTGCACCGGCGACGCAAGCCGTGCGTCCACTTTAGCGCCTGCATAGCCATCCACATGGTGGCCAATACCTGCTGCAATCGCCTTTTTAATTAATTCGGGGCCCGGAATCGAGGCGTAGATCAACGATGGTCCCTTATCTGTTTTAAACTCTGGCCGTTTTAATATCTGGGTTAGTGTCCAGGTGACATCTCCCGCTCCGCCGGCTGTCGGGTTATCGCCCGAATCGCTGATATAAAACGGATGCCTGGTGCTTGTTATAGCCTTGTCCAGGCATTCTTTCAAATTGCCGGTGGGCGCAACAAACTTGAACTCGTTTCGCACATCCCAAAAGCTTTTGGCCAAATACTCAGCAGTGCTTTTAACTTTAGCTTTATCGTCACCGGTCACCATCACCACGGCATGGTTACGTGGTTCATCGGCCCAGGCATAACCTATCCATATCGCTGCATCAACAATACCCTCTTGTTTAGCAGCCGGCCATACTTTCTGGTATAAGCTTTTCCCGGGCTCAATTCTGGTACTCGTCTTTTCTCCAGGTAATAAAATAGGTACTGCTATATAGGCCTTATAAGCAGGTTTACCTTTCCCGCTTGTAATACGGTCGATCAGGTTAGTAACAGCACGGCGTTTGGTTTGTATCGCATCTTCATGCGGGGCCATGCGGTAACAGGTAATCAGGTCGCTGTTCTCGGCAAGCCGCCACGATACATTGCCATGCAGGTCCATTGCTGTTGAAATGAGTGTTTTTTTGCCGACAACTTTCCTTATCCGTACAATAAAATCTCCTTCCGGGTCATCCAAACCAACCACACTCATCGCCCCGTGGATATCATAAAACAGGCCGTCGTATGGCCCGTGTTTTTTAAGTGAGTCCAGGGTTTTTCGCACCAGCGACTCGTACGCAGCCCGGGTAACTGCCCCGCCCGGCAAGGCATGCCCATCTATGGTCGGAACCCATATTGCGGCCTTGCGCACCGCTGAATCGGGCGCCCAGAATGGATAAATTGAGAAAATAGCATCGCCGTATTTCGCATGAAAAGCGGCCTCATCAGTTAATGCTGGTGAAAAGGTGCTCGACTCGATACCCAAGCCCGCAATAGCAATACGCGGCAGGTGCTTACCCGGTGAATTACGTTGTGCTATGGCCAATGACCCTGCCATGCATAAGATTAAAAAAAAGAAAAACTGTTTCATATTTGAAAGATCAGGACAGAACTCTGTTTTCAAATATATGCAAATCAGATTACCCGTGACAGGATGAAGAATTGCAGTTACAACAAAAAGCATTGATTTTTGACCACGCTAAACGATCATGAGGCAACCCTGCTGCGCTTATAGTAGTAATATCCTTTGACGGGTCACGATAATCCTTCTTTGCAGCCATTTTCGATGATTATCGCACATTTGTTTCGGCAGTATAGTTTGTTACTTTAAAAATATTTGTCTTTATATTTAATTGTGTTATCCGGCATATCTTATATCGCTCAGCAGGTTAAAAGTAAAATATAGCAGTGCTGTTGTATCAAAAAGGAGTGACGAAGTATAGTCCTGGCTTATTTTTGTGTTTGATCATAACTGTAATTGGTTGTCAAAAATCCTATAGACCGCCGGCGATTGTGGCGCCTGGCAGCTACCTCGTTGTTGAAGGGGTGATCAATGCAGGACCAGGGAAGACCACCATCATGCTCAGCAAAACCGTCGACTTATCCAGTTCAAATACTGTTAATCCTGTTTTGAATGCGACAATAATGATCGAAAGTGACAAAGGTGCAAGTTACCCGGTACCCGGGGCAGGGCGTGGAAAATATATTTCGGCGGAGCAGGTCCTTGATATTACCGCACATTACCGCCTGCATATAAAAACGGCCGACAATCATGAATACTTTTCGGATTTTGTACCGGTTACTAATGCACCTCCTGTCGATAACGTAAGCTTTGAAGTTAAAAATAATGGGATCCAAATTTATGTAAGCAGCCACGACCCAACGAACACCACACGCTTTTACCGCTGGGAATATGAAGAGACCTGGGTACTGCATACGGCATATTTTTCCCTTTTTAAATCAAACGGTGATACGGTGCTGGATCGCGATCTGGAGAACGACCAGATATATCAATGCTGGCGTTCCGATACTTCCACTACAATTACTTTGGCCTCATCTTCCGGGTTGTCCGCTGATGTTATCAACAATGCGCCGATAACGTTCATTGAAGCCGGATCGCGCAAACTGGATGGTAAACAAAGCCAGGTATTTATACAGAAACAGCCTGAAACCAATGCATACACCATCCTGGTAAAACAGTTCGCTCTTACCGGCGATGCCTATCGTTATTGGGCAAACCTTAAGAAGAATACCCAGGATATCGGCAAGATATTCGACCCGCAGCCAACAGAAATTCGTGGTAACATCCATTCGGTTACAGATCCACTGGAGCCCGTACTTGGTTATATAAGTGCCGGTACCACGACCACCAAAAGGTTATTTATTGCTAATGGCGACATACCTACCTTATGGACGCTCAATACGCCTTATGATGCCTGCAAGATCGATTCGTTATTCCTGGATACACTATTGAGAGGTAATGTGAAGCGGGTAAACCAGGAGAATACTGCCTTTAATCTGAACAGAGGTACTGAACCCGCCGTACTGCAGATACCGGTATATGGCATTTACAACCCCCTTACCGGCACAATCATAGGCCATACCGGCTCATCACCCTATTGTGTGGATTGCACTTTGCAGGGTACCAACAAAGTACCCGATTTTTGGCGATTCACTAATCAGTAAGCGTTTTACATGGCGACTAACGCTTGCGTATGTGATGGTTGGCCGGGCCCGGTTTTTATATTCAATTTTCTTAATAAAACCGCGTTTGCCGAAGCTGGATTTATACGATTTAACATTATTTAACATTTATAGGTCAAATTTTGTTGGCATAAAATTGACAGGGTGGTTAAGTTTGCCCAGTCAAAAAACAAAAAGGTTTTCATGGAAGATATAAATACGAATGCCGGGCATCCGTCTACCGATGCACCGGCAGCGACTTCATCTTATTCAACAGACATCAGGGCAATTAATGAAATGATACAGCGCGAAAGCGCCTTTGTCGATTTGTTAAAAATGGAGATGGATAAGGTAATTGTGGGCCAGAAATATATGGTGGAGCGCCTGTTGATAGGGTTGCTGGCCGATGGACACATATTGCTGGAGGGCGTGCCCGGATTGGCGAAGACATTGGCTATCAACACACTTTCGAAGGCTATACAGGCCGATTTCAGCCGTATCCAGTTTACTCCCGACCTGTTGCCCGCCGACCTTATAGGTACGATGATCTATAACCAGAAGAAAGAAGAATTTATTGTCAGGAAGGGGCCCTTATTTTCGAACCTGATCCTGGCTGATGAAATAAACCGCGCCCCGGCCAAGGTGCAAAGTGCGCTGCTGGAAGCCATGCAGGAACGGCAGGTTACCATTGGTGATAACACTTTTCCGCTCCCAAGTCCTTTCCTGGTACTGGCAACCCAAAACCCCATAGAGCAGGAGGGAACTTACCCGCTGCCCGAAGCACAGGTTGACCGTTTTATGCTGAAAGTAGTGATCGGTTACCCGAACAAGGAAGACGAAAAGAAGATCATACGCGCCAATATAGCACCGCAGGGCATGCTGAAGCCCAGTCCGGTTGTAAAGCCAGAGGACATTGTTCGCGCCCGCCAGGTGGTAAGGGAAGTGTACATGGATGAAAAGATAGAGCAGTATATAATCGATATTGTTTTTGCAACGCGCTACCCCGAACAATACAAACTTTCAAGCTATAAAAACCTGATAAGCTTTGGCGCATCGCCAAGGGCGAGCATTAACCTGGCGTTGGCGGCAAAGGCTTATGCTTTTATCAAGCGCAGGGGTTATGTGATCCCTGAAGATGTGCGGGCCATCTGCCACGACGTATTGCGGCACCGCATAGGGCTGACTTATGAGGCCGAAGCCGAAAACATGACGAGCGAAGACATTATTACCGGCATATTGAATGCGGTTGAAGTACCTTAATAGCGATGGCAAAAGACACCAAAGAGCTGCTTAAAAAGGTAAGGAAGATCGAAATAAAAACCCGGGGACTTAGCAACCACCTGTTTTCGGGCGAGTACCATTCGGCTTTCAAGGGGAGGGGTATGGCTTTTAGCGAGGTGCGTGAATACCAGTTAGGCGACGAGATACGAACAATCGACTGGAACGTAACCGCACGCTTTAATCACCCCTACGTTAAGACCTTTGACGAAGAAAGGGAACTTACGGTTATGCTGCTGATGGATGTAAGCGGTTCAGGTAATTTTGGTACCATCAACCAGCAAAAGCTGGACCTGGCTACCGAGATATGTGCCGTACTGGCTTTTTCGGCTATTCAAAATAATGATAAGGTTGGCGTGATATTCTTTAGTGATAAAATTGAGAAGTTTATCCCGCCGAAAAAAGGACGCAGCCATATCCTGATGATCATCAGGGAACTGATCGATTTCAAACCGCAAAACACGGGCACGAATGTGGCTGAAGCGCTTAAATATTTTACCAGCGCGATAAAAAAGCGATGCACAGCTTTTATCATATCCGATTTTATAAGTCCGGAATTTGAAGCCGAACTGAAGATAGCCAATAAAAAACATGATATCATCGCTTTGCGGTTGTTTGATAAGCACGAAGAGGAATTTCCCGACCTGGGATTGATCCCGGTGAAGGACGAGGAGACAGGCGAAGTGATATGGATAAACACCGGCGACAAAAAAATAAGGGACGCTTTTAAGATAGAGGCACTCAAACGAAACGCCCATGTAAAGGATGTATTCAGCCGCTCGGGTGTGGATACTGCGGGTATCGGCACACACGAATCGTATGTAAAACCATTAATGACATTGTTTAAAAAACGGGAAAGAAGAAGGTGATAAAATGAAGAACCAGTTTTTGAGAACTGTCCTGGCTTTGGTAATTTTAACCTGTTCCTTTTATAAAGCCGGTGCACAAAATATACAAGCTGAAGCCAAACTGCAGCAGTACACCATCCGTATAGGCGATCAAACCAAACTGTTTATCAGCGTTCATCAGCCGGCAAATGCCCATGTCAATTTCCCCAGGTTAACAGACACCATTACAGGCAAGGTCATTATCGTAAAAGCCAACAAACCGGATACCGCCTACGACCAGGATAACCGCAGTGACGTAACGGTAACGCAAAGCTATCTCATCACCAGCTTCGACGCAGGTACCTATACTCTTCCCGCTTTCTCGATAGGTTCTGAAGGCGGCGTGCTTAAAACAAATGAACTGACGTTGCAGGTTGAAACCGTAAAAGTGGATACCACCAAGGCCATTTACGATATTAAGCAGCCTATGGCGGTAAGCTATACGTTTTGGGATTGGCTGCACGATAATTGGTACTGGATAGCCATTCCGCTGGTGGTGCTTATAGGTATTATCGGACTCATCTTATACCTGCGGAAACGGCCAAAAACCGAACCCGTTATCCAGGTGGCTAAACCGAAAGTACCGCCACACATAGTTGCTTTAAATAAACTGAATGAATTGCGCGACAAAAAGCTTTGGCAACAAGGGCAGGTAAAGCAATACTACATCGAATTAAGTGATATTATCCGCGAATATGTCGAACATCGGTACGAGACAAAAACGCATGAGAAAACTACCGACGAAATATTTACCAGCTTAAAGTACACAGACATTGCCGGCGTGAATAAGGAACTGTTAAGGCAGATTTTAGTTTTGGCCGACCTGGTAAAGTTCGCAAAGGAAAAACCGTTGCCTGCCGATAACGAGCAAAGCATGGACAACGCGGTCGCGTTTGTTAACAACACGCAACGGGTACAACTCAGTGAAAACAGGGAAGGGGGCAATACTCATGTTTAGAGGAATGGAATTTGCCCATCCACTATTTTTTTGGCTGTTGCTCGTGATCCCGGTAATGGTAGCCTGGTATATATGGCGCGAACAAAAATTGCAGGGCACTTTAAGCGTTTCGGCGGTTAAAGGCTTTTCCCTCTCGTCTAAAAGTATCCTTCCGCGGATGCGGCATTTGGCGATAGTTTTACGCTCGCTTGCCGTAGCTGCCCTTATCGTTGCGCTCGCAAGGCCGCAAACCTCGTTAAGCTGGCAAAATACAACCACCGAGGGTATTGATATAGTTATCGCCTCCGATATTTCGGGAAGTATGCTTGCCGAGGATTTTACGCCAAACAGGCTGGAGGCCGGGAAAAATATTGCCATCGACTTTATCAAGGCCCGCCCTGATGACCGTATCGGCCTGGTTATTTTTAGCGGCGAAAGCTTTACCCAATGCCCGCTGACCATCGATCATGATGTGCTGATCAACCTTTTTAAAGATGTCAAAAATGGAATGATAGACGACGGTACCGCTATTGGTATGGGGCTGGCCACTGCCGTAAACAGGTTAAAGGACAGCGAAGCAAAAAGTAAGGTGATCATCCTGCTTACAGATGGGTCGAACAATACAGGTTCGATACCGCCCATTACCGCTGCCGAAATAGCAAAACAGTTCAATATCAGGGTTTACACCGTGGGTATAGGCACTCATGGTTATGCCCCTTACCCTATACAAACACCATTTGGTATTCAATACCAGCGTATGCCGGTGGATGTGGACGAAGGAACGCTTACAAAGATAGCGGACATCACGGGTGGGAAATATTTCAGGGCTACCGATAACAGGACGCTTAAGAATATTTATGAGCATATCGACCAGATGGAGAAAGCAAAAATTGCCGTGACGCAATATCACAAAAAGACGGAATTGTTTTTGCCTTTCGCGTTGATCGCGCTGCTGTGCCTGACAGCGGAGTTTTTATTAAAGAATACCTGGTTGAAAGGAGCGTTAACCTGATGCTGCGATTTGCAAATATCGAATTTTTGTGGGGGCTGGCCATCATACCGGCTTTCATCCTGCTTTATATTATGATAAACAGGTGGAAGAAGCGTGCGTTTGCTCAATTGGGGGATAAAAATGTGGTTAGCCTGCTGATACCGCAGGTGTCGTTCTCCAGGCCTTGGCTAAAGTTTATCCTGTTTATGATAGCGTATGCCGCTATGATAGTTGCCGTTGCCGACCCGCAGATAGGTTCGAAAATGGAGGAGGAAAAACGAAAAGGCGCTGACCTCATGATCCTGCTTGATGTTTCGAACAGCATGCTCGCTCAGGATATGTCGCCTAACAGGCTCGAAAATGCTAAATTGGCCATTACGCAGCTCATTGACAACCTGCATAACGACCGCATCGGCATCATCGTTTTTGCAGGCGAAGCCTATGTGCAGTTGCCCGTAACTACCGATTATTCTGCTGCCAAGCTATTCCTGAACACCATCAATACCAACATGGTGCCGACACAGGGCACAGCGATAGGCGCCGCGATAGACCTTGGGATGAAATCATTTGATTTTAAGGATGGCACCGGTAAAGCAATGATCATTATAACCGATGGCGAGAACCACGAAGATGACGCGGTTGCCGCCGCGCATGAGGCCGCAGATAAGGATGTGATGGTAAACGTGATCGGGATGGGGTCGGAGAACGGCGCGCCGATACCGGTTTATCAAAACGGGAAACAGGTTGGCTTTCATACCGATAGCGCCGGGCATACGGTGGTAAGCAAGCTGAACGAGGATATGTGTAAAGAGATCACCGCTGCAGGCAAAGGCGCTTATGTAAGGGCCACGAATGCGAACAGCGGGCTTAATATCGTGATGGATCAGATAGGTAAAGTGCAGCGAAAAACTTACGACAGTAAAACCTTTAAGGATTTTGAGGACCGTTTCCAATTTTTCCTCGGTTTTGCATTCCTGTTATTGATCATCGAATTTTTTATTTCGAACCGAAAGAATTTAAAGCTAAGCGGTTTGAGGCTATTTGAAGTGAAAAAGACATGAGGTATTTGATCGTAGTCATATTATGTTCATTGGTTTGTCCGCGGCTTTTGGCGCAGGAAAAAAGTTATATAAAAAAAGGTAACGCACTTTACGGCGAAAAGAAATATAAAGAAGCCGAAGATAGCTACCGCAAATCCGTCGCTAAAAAAGGCGGGAACGTGGAGGGTAATTTTAACTTAGGCGACGCACTATATAAACAAAAGAAGTTTGCCGATGCCGGTGCTCAATTTGATAAGCTGGCACAATCGGACGGGAAAAATAAGATGCTGACCGCCCAGGCCTATCATAACCTGGGTAATTCGCTGCTGGAAAACAAAAAACTGGAGGAGAGTATCGAAGCCTATAAAAAAGCCTTGTTGAATAACCCCAAGGATGATGAGACCCGTTATAACCTGGCTTATGCCCAGGAAAAGCTGAAAAAGCAGCAAAACAAGAACAATAAAGACAACAAAAATAATAAGGATAACAAAGACCAGCAGAAGCAGGATAAGAATAACAAGAACGATCAGAATAAGGACAAAAAGGATCAGGATAAAAACCAAAACAAGCCGGATCAGGACAAGAAAGATCAGCAGAAACAGCAAAATCCGGATAAGCTGTCAAAAGATGATGCCGAAAGGATGTTAGACGCTTTGAACAACGATGAGAAACAAACGCAGGAAAAATTAAAGAACAAAAAATTGAAAGGGGCCAAGCTGAAAATCGACAAGGATTGGTAAACTTTTTATAGCAATGAAAGCCAGGTATCTCATATTAATAGTATTGTTGTTTGCGATAAGACCGGTGCTTGCGCAGGATGTGAAGTTTACAGCATCTGCAAGCAAGACAACGGTTGGAACGGGCGAGCAATTCGAGGTGAGCTTTTCGTTGAACGGCAATGGCGGGCAGTTCGATCCTCCCGATTTTGGAAATTTCCAGATATTATCCGGGCCGAACATGTCTACCAGTATGGAGTCCATAAACGGTAATACCACCGTAAGCAGTTCTTACGGCTTCATCCTGATGCCGGTAAAGGAAGGCGATTATACGATAGGGCCAGCCACGGTTGTGGTGAACGGGCGCCGGCTCAGCACAAACCCCATCAAAATAAAGGTAGTAAAAGGAAAGCCCGTACCACAGGGAAACCAGGCACAAAGCGGGCCGGATAATAGCATTACCGAAGGCAGCTCCGCCGATCTATCCAAATCCATCTTCATAAAAGCCATAGCCGATAAAAACAGTGTGTACCAGGGGCAGCAGTTGGTGCTTACTTTTCGGCTGTACACCAAAGTAGGTATCGAACAGAGCCAGGTGGATAATGTACCCGACCTGAATGGTTTCTGGAACGAGGATATTAAACAGCCGCAGCAAACGCAATGGCGTGTCGAGTCCTACAAGGGCGAGCGTTACAATGTGGCCGATATCAAGAAAAATATCCTGTTCCCCGAGCATGCCGGCAACATTACCATCGACCCGATGAAGATGACCTTTATATTAAGGGTGCAGGCTCCGTCGAGGGATGTTTTCGACCAGTTTTTTGGAGCTTATAAGGAGGTGAAATATAAAGTAAGCAGCGCCCCCCTGGTGGTGCATGTAAAACCCCTTCCTGAAGCGGGCAAGCCCGTCGGTTTCACAGGCGCCGTAGGTAATTTTAGCGTACAAAGCTCGGTCGATAAAACGGAGCTCAAAGCTAATGACGCCTTAAATTATAAGGTTAAGGTGAGCGGCTCGGGCAATATCAAGCTTCTGAAAACACTGAACACCGGCTTCCCCGCTGATTTTGAAAAATACGACCCGAAAATAACCGACTCTGTTGATGAGAACGAGAACGGGGTATCGGGCACCCGGGTATATAATTACCTGCTTATTCCCAGGCACCAGGGCGATTTCGATATCGAACCGCTTAGGTTTTCATATTTCAATCCTGCTACTGGCAGGTACAGCACGCTTAACGGCAAAGGTTTTCATATCAAGGTTGCTAAAGGCTTAACAGAAAGCAATGTAACGGCATTTTCTGCAGATAAACAAGATGTGAAAATGCTTGAGAAAGATATCCGCTATATTAAAACAAGTGATTTGGAACTCGCGAAAGCCGGCGAGCAATTCTTTGGTTCTTTCGGCTACTATTTGATGTTGCTGATCGGCCCGGTGGCATGCTTCGGCGCCTACGCTTACCGCAACAGGTTGCGCAAATACAACAGCGATGTTGTAAAAGTAAAAAGCCGGCGAGCGGGAAAGGTGGCCGCCAAACACCTGGCCAACGCACAAAAACAGCTTACTGCTACCAATACCAAAGCGTTTTATGAAGATATATCAAAAGGCCTGTATGGCTACTTGAGCGATAAGTTAAACATTCAATATGCTAACCTCGACCGGGAAACCATTGTATCGGCCTTGAAAGCAAGGTCGGTGAGCGGGTTGCTTACCACACAGTTGCTGGATACCCTCGACCTATGCGAAATGGCCCGCTATGCGCCGGTAACACATATTTCGGAAAAGGAAGTATTTGAAAAAGCAAAAGGTATTATTAATGACATTGAAAATGAGATTTAAAAGATCGCTTAGGATATTGCTCTTTTTTGGATGGTTTTCGTTGCCGTTGTTTTGTTTTGGCGACAGCGAGGCAGACAATCTCTTTTCGCAGGCCAATGCTTTGTATGGAAAAGGGCAGTACAGCGCTGCTACGAAGGATTACAAAAAATTGATGGATGATGGGTACGCATCCGTCGCGCTTTATTTT
Organism: Mucilaginibacter ginsenosidivorans; assembly: GCF_007971025.1. Classification (NCBI taxonomy): domain Bacteria; kingdom Pseudomonadati; phylum Bacteroidota; class Sphingobacteriia; order Sphingobacteriales; family Sphingobacteriaceae; genus Mucilaginibacter; species Mucilaginibacter ginsenosidivorans. The sequence continues at coordinate 2,976,103 of NZ_CP042436.1, forward strand.
AATGCAGGGAACGCAAGCTATAAAAACGGCGACATCGCTTCGGCTATACTTTACTATGAAAAGGCGCACAAACTTTCACCCGGCGACGACGATATTAATTTCAACCTGAAATACGCCAATTTGAAAACCGCAGATAAAGTGGATGCCGCCCCGGAATTCTTTTTAAGCAGGTGGTGGAAGGGGCTGATCTTAAGTGTCCCATTAAGCACATTATCCGTGCTGAGCATTATTTTTGTACTGACCGGAGCAGCAGCCTTGACACTTTATTTCTTTGCAGAAGTAGTAATACTTAAAAAAACGGCCTTCTATTTCGCTATCGCCCTGTTCTTTTTGGGCGTCTTTGCCATTTTCATCGCAGGCAGCCAGGCCAGCTATTTCGACAATCATCGTCAAGCTATCGTATTCACCAGTTCGGTTAACGTAAAAAGTGGTCCAGTAGAACGGTCAGGAACCTTATTTGTACTGCATGACGGCACCAAGGTGGATGTTCTCGACAATAGCGGCGGCTGGGTAAAAATAAGACTGGCCAATGGCAGCGAAGGCTGGATACAGCAGTCTGATATCAAAGAAATTTAATATGGGCCGATGAGCTTGCCATTCAGTAAAGATCTGTCGTAAAACGCCCTGTGATATGCCGCATTTGCACATTTGATTATGCCTGATGGCGGGCTACTTTTACTTTCTATAATTTGATAACCATCATGAAAATTGTAAGGGTAATTTATACTACCACCGCTGAATTTGCACCGACAAACCAGGAAAATATCAGGGCCATTGCGGATGAGGTGAAAGCACTTGACCATCCCGGCATCCGTTACAGCACCTATCTGCTGCGCGATGGAAAAACATTTATGCACCTGGATCATTTCGACAGCGAAGAATCACACCAGCTTTTAACGGAACTTGAATCCTTTAAAAAGTTTGATGAGGAACTTTGGGCCAGCGGATTAGAAGTTGAGCCCAAGTTGGAGATACTCACCATGGTGGCATCTTCGGCCAGTATTTTTAGTTAATAATACTGGCCGGTATTTTTTTGACAAAACCTGCTTTTTACATTATTTTAACCCAAGTACCTGGGTCAATATCGGCTGTTTCATAGTGGCCACATAGATCACATTATGCCCCGCATTATTTACATGAATGCCATCCCCGGCCGAGTAAACGCTTTTGATCGAATAGTCAGGGTTGCTCAGGTCGTCCAGCGAATCATCCACATGGATAGTGTAGGTGCTGATGATCTTATCGTCCAAAGTCTTCAGGCGCATCCGCTGGTCGGCAGTTGCAAAGTTGCGCGGCTGTGTACCTCCGATGATATATTGCACTTTTGCCGAATCTAGCGTATGAGCCATTTTTGCATAGTTGTTCATGATCTCGTCATCCGAATAATTGTCAGCAATATCGTTTGTTGGAAACGCGATGATCACCAGCGCAGGTTTGTACGACAGCGCCTTTGTAATATTCCTTGCTGTGTCCGGATCGGGCCTTGAGGCAACATGATAGCCTGTAGGCATCGCCTGGTAAGTTACATAGCCGGGCGCGGCGAGATTTATCACGTTGGCTTTTGTGCCGCCCTTGTTGATGGTTGCGGTCATTCTTTTTGCCCAAGATGAATCGATAGGCGAGGCGCCATCTCCAACGGCGGTGGACGATCCGAGGATCACTATGGTAGGTGTAATCTGGGGTTGGGGATCTGGATTCTGAGGATCAACAGGAGTGTTTTTCTTACAGCCTGCGCAGCATATCGCTAATGACAACAGGCTTAGCTTCAATAACTTCATTTCTTACTTGTCTAAATTCATAGGTGATGTCCGTGTAATACCGACACCCTGAGAATTACAAGTTTGGTAAACCATTTGTTTTAATTTTTTTAATTTGTATTTAATAAATTGTAGTTTATCGTAATATTTTACACCTCAGCGCATTACATCGGTATTTCATTTTTTGAACTGTTATTCCGGGAAAAAGTCTTATTTTTATGCTGTCTTTCCCGTTTATCTTAGTCAGCGCACTATCCATCTATAAGTGTATGAGTATCATCCATAATAAAGATCTTGGAACAAAACAAAAAGCCCTTGCCATCAATCTCGATCCATCTATTTACGGCTCGTTTGCCGAAATAGGCGCCGGCCAGGATGTAGCGGCCAACTTCTTTAAGGCGGGCGGTTCTTCGGGCACCATAGCTAAAACGATGTCGGCCTACGATATGGTGGTGTCAGATGCTATTTACGGTGCGCAGAAAGTACGGCGCTATGTGAGCGAGCAGCGCCTGATGGCAATGCTCGAACACGAATACAGCCTGCTTATCGAGCGACTGGCGGTACAACGGGGCGAAAACACAACTTTTTTTGCTTTTGCCGATACGGTTTCGGCGCTTAATTACCACCGGACAAACGATGCACACGGCTGGATGGGCGTGCGTTTTCAGCTGGAGCCAAACGGGCCGTTCAACGATGTTATCTTGCATGTCAAGTTGCTGGATACCGATAATAACCTGCAGCAGCAAACGGTAGGCATACTTGGGGTTAACCTGTTGTACGCCTGCTTCTATTATCACGGCAACCCGCTTATTTTCCTGCTTTCGCTAATGGACGATATGCCCCGCGATCGTATCCAGATAGATATGATCCGTTTCGACGGGCCGGGCTTTGACAAAGTTGATAACCGGCTGATGAGCCTTCACCTGGTTAAATACGGTTTTTCGGATGCTGCCCTGTTTGGTCCCGACGGCCAAAATCTGCAGCCATCGGAGGCCTTATATAAAAAGCACATCGTGATGATACGCGGGCGGTTCCGTCCCATTATCAACGTGCACCTGGATATGCTTAACAATGGCGTGAAGCAGTTTTTGCAGGAACCTGATGTGGATAAGGATAACGTTGTTGTTATTACTGAGCTTACATTACAGGCGCTGAAAGAACGGGATGCCGACCAAAGCGCGGAGATAGATGAAAAAGATTTCCTCGACCGCGTGGATATCCTTTGCTCGCTGGGCCAAACCGTAATGATCTCGAATTTTCACGAGTATTATAAACTCGTTGCTTTTCTTTCAAAGATCACCAAACTGAAAATGGGTGTGGTACTGGGGTATCCCAACCTGGAATATATTTTCTCCGAAGCTCATTACCAGGATCTTCCCGGCGGCATCCTCGAGTCGTTCGCCACATTGTTCAGCCGTAAAGTTAAGCTGTTCGTTTATCCTACGTTTAAGGATGGAACCATCTATAATTGCCTGCGCTTCTATCCGCCTCCACACCTGATCGATCTTTACCGCTATTTGATAGCAAATAATAAGATTGAGGATATTCGCCATTATAACGAAAAGAACCTTCATGTACAAACCGACAAGGTATTGCAGATGATAAAACATGGCGAAGCAGGATGGGAGGAATATGTACCTGCCGAAGTTGCCGCGATGATAAAAGGCCGTTCGTTGTTTGGTTATGCCGCGCCGGGTGCGCCCGCCAAAACGGATACTGCCGCTACTGACAGCGCCGGAACAGTGGTTGACACCGCCTGAAACGTCCTTTTTATTTTCCACATATTTATTTTATATCTTTAGTCAAACCCGGGGGTAACTGCCCGGCGGTGTCTTCGCACACAGAACCTAAGATTATGAGATCATCCATCCTTGTGGTTGGCAGCACCAATACTGATATGGTGGTGAAAGCCGGCCGATTACCCGCGCCGGGCGAAACCGTAATAGGCGGCACTTTTTTTATGGCCCAGGGCGGTAAAGGCGCCAACCAGGCGGTGGCTGCTCAGCGACTCGGTGGATAGGTCACGTTCGTTTTCAAAACAGGCAATGATATTTTTGGCGAGCGGTCGGTACAATTGTTCAGGCAGGAGGGGATTAATATTGACCACCGTGTAATTGACGCGGAGCTTGCTTCGGGCGTAGCGCTTATCACCGTTGATAAGAATGCGGAAAACTGCATTGCCGTGGCTTCCGGCGCAAATGGTTCGTTAACGCCTGCCGATATACCCCCGGTAGCCAGGTTGGTGGAAGCCGCATCGGTTGTTTTAACGCAGCTGGAGATACCCATTGAAACCGTAAGTTATGTGGCTGAACTTGCCGCTGCACGTTCACGTACCCTCATCCTCAACCCGGCACCGGCTTGCGCCTTGCCCGAAACATTGCTTAAGCATGTATCGGTTATTACTCCCAATGAAAAAGAGGCTGAAGTACTATCGGGCGTAAGTATTACCGACGATAAAAGCGTAAGGGAGGCAGCCTCGGTCATTCGCGCAAAGGGCGTAAATACAGTTATTGTTACACTGGGTTCGCGCGGCGCGTTTATCAGTGGCCCGGGTATAGAAAAATTTATTGCCGCACCCAAAGTGGAGGCAGTAGACACGACAGCGGCCGGTGATGTGTTCAACGGCGCACTGGCTGTGGCGCTGTCAGAAGGAAAAGTTTTGGAAGATGCTGCACGCTTTGCCTGTAAGGCTGCTGCAATAAGTGTAACCCGGTTGGGTGCCCAACCCGCAGCGCCTTACCGGAAAGAAATAGAAGATATGCAATTTAAACTATCATAATTTAAGCTATGTTCATTGTTCATACTTACCCGCTTGCAGTGGCGCTTTGTATCGTCACCATGCTATGCTGGGGTTCCTGGGCCAATACGCAAAAATTGGCCGGCAAAACACTGAGGTTCGAGCTTTTTTATTGGGATTATGTGCTGGGCATTTTATTGTTCTCGCTTATCTCGGCGTTTACCCTTGGCAGCTTTGGCAGCGAGGGCAGGGGATTTATCACCGACCTGCGGCAGGCCTCTTCTTCAAACCTGGTAAGCGCGTTTATAGGCGGGGTGGTTTTCAACGTGGCTAATATTTTATTTTCAGCCGCTATAGCCATAGCCGGCATGGCCGTGGCCTTCCCGGTAGGCATCGGCCTGGCACTCATTCTGGGCGTTCTGCTTAACTATTTTGTCGCGCAAAAAGGAGACCCGGTTTTTCTTTTCGCGGGCGTTGCATTTATCACACTGGCGATTTTGCTTAATGCCATGGCCTACATGCGATCTGGTGGCAACAAAAAGGCGTCGGCTAAAGGAATCATCCTGTCGCTTATTGCCGGTTTACTTATGTCGTTCTTTTACAGGTTTATAGCAAGGGCCATGGACCTGGATGATCTTGTTCACCCCGCAGCAGGTAAAATGACACCGTATACGGCGGTGTTTATATTTTCGGTTGGGATATTCATATCCAACTTTCTGTTCAATACCTTATTGATGCGTAAACCGATAGACGGGTCGTCTGTCACATACCGGCAATATTTTGCCAACCGTTTACCTATACATTTAGCCGGAATTTTGGGCGGCCTTATCTGGGGCATCGGCAATTCCCTTAACCTGGTAGCCGCGGGCAAGGCTGGTCCTGCTATTTCTTACGGGTTAGGGCAGGGGGCCACACTGGTAGCTGCATTCTGGGGCGTATTTATCTGGAAGGAATTTGCCAAAGCGCCGAAAGGAGTAGGCGTTTTGCTTTCATGTATGTTCCTGTTCTTTATCGTGGGTTTGGGGTGTATCATTTATTCGGGGGTGTAACGCGAATAAATGATACGATAATACAAAAGGATTTCAATGTTGAATAAATCCAACATTGATCGAATTGATCGAACGCGCATTTCTTCTGAATACCCCTATCCCGTTGCTGCTGCCTCCGGTGTTGGTATTACCTTCAATGGTTGTCATTAAACCGTTGACTACTTTTTCAACTATGCCGGTATGTCCATGCCCGCCGCCGGTGGAAATAATGAATATTTGTCCCGGAAGTACAAGCGATGGGTTATCAACGGCGTCATCATGCAATATTTTAGTACCCGTTGTGTTTTCCCATTCGTTAAGTACTCCACCTGTCTTGAACATCGGATTCGCGATGTCTAAGCTTTGACTGGCTTCTTTAAAACATGAATAAACGAATGCCATGCACCACGAAAAGCCGGGGCCGAGGCCGACATTTGCGAGGTAGGCGTTAACCTCCGGACCGCTGTTACTCCCTAATGGGTTTTCCATTACCCCAACATGGCTGCCGGCAACCCTCAAGACCTCGGTTAACAGGGGATTAGGCGCGTTTAAAACTGGTGGTACTGTGGCCCTGCCAAACAGCGACGACCAGGTGGCGGGCCCGATAACACCGTCGACGGTAAGCGGGTTGCCATTGGCATCAGGAAACCGGGTTTGAAATAGTTCAACGGCATTGAAGGTGTCGTCGCCAAAACCTCCGTCAACTCCTATAGGGCCGCAGCCCATGGCGTTCAATTGTTGCTGCACAGCCCGGACAATGTCGGCGTGCGTGCTGTTTCTTTTGATGCTAAATCCTGGGTAATTCATGGGGGTGTTTTAATGATGAGATTTAATAACTAAATCTACGGCTTACCCCGCCAGTTGTCAACCCGTAAAAACACCTTTTTTAGCGCCTGCAACTACGTAAAACTACTGAATTTGAATGATTTTTAAAGTTGCCTTAAGCTATCTGCACGTCCTCAAGCACTTTGCCGCTTTCACACTTGATAATACGCGACGGAAAAGTGCGAATGATGTGATAATCGTGCGTGGCAACAAGCACGGCGGTGCTTGATGATTGGCTGATCTGTTTTAGCAGCAAAATTATCTCTTCAGAAGTTTCCGGATCAAGGTTTCCGGTAGGTTCGTCAGCAAGAATGATCTCGGGATCGTTAATAAGTGCACGGGCTATTACAACGCGCTGTTGTTCGCCGCCTGACAGCTCGTGCGGCATCTTTTTCAATTTGGAACGAAGTCCCACTTTTTCCAGTACGTCAAGGGTACGTTCGGCTATCAATTTTTTATCCTTCCAGCCGGTTGCCTGCATAACAAATTGCAGGTTTTCTTCCACGGTACGGTCGGTAAGCAGTTGAAAATCCTGGAAAACAATACCCAGTTTCCGGCGCAGGAACGGAATGTCTTTTGTGCTCAGGGTTTTAAGCTCGTACCCGCATACGTGTCCGTTGCCGTCGGCAGCCATCAGGTCGCCGTAGATCACTTTAAGCAAGCTGCTTTTACCCGAACCAGTCGCGCCTATCAGCCAAACAAAATCGCCCTTATCAATATGCAGGTTCACATTGGTTAACACCAGGTGTTTCTGCTGATAGATATTTACACCACTAAGTTTTATAATTGAATTTCCGATCATTTGCTATAGTTCTAATTTCAGGATCTGACCGAATGGCAGATCCTTTACAATATTCATAATATACGCTGCCTGGCTGCCCAGACCCACTTTGTCCAGCGATTTTTCCGGCCTGTCAACCCTGAAATAGGCAAGCAAGGTAAACTGGTCGTCGCGCAGTTGCACATAATCCGGTATTTTGGCAACGCCCTTTACTTTGATAATATACATTTTAGCTGAAAGCTGAAAGCATAAGGCTCAAAGCTTTTATGATACATTAGTTTTCTGCTTTTCGCTTTAAGCTTTCTGCTCTTTCCAAAGGTATTGTTATTTTAAAGCTTTGTCAAGAAATCCATTGTATCCACGCCGTCGGCGTAATCCCATAGGGCAGGCTGCTGGCTTTGCCCTAAGTCAACCACCTGGTTATTCACATCTAAACGCGCCGTGCTAACAATACATTGTATGTTTTCGCTTTGTTGTTGCAATAATTCCTGAACCGAGTCAATGCTATCATAATTTTCATAAAATAGCACGGCCAGCGGCGATGCCATGGCTTTATCTTCCTTCAATAATAAAAAGCCGTTATCAAAATGCTGGTCCCTGTTTACCAGGTAGATCGATTTATTATAATCGTAGTTGTTATTGTATTTATGATGATCGATAATGGCTTTATAAGGCTCTATTGCCTCGAAAAATGGGACAATGTCGTACCCTGGCGGCACAAAAAGTTTGGAAACATTACGACAACCCAGGCCATAGTAATCAAAAATATCGCGGCCCAGGGCAAATAATTGATCCTTCGTTTCATCTCCGGTCAGTACCGCTACGCTGTTCCGGTTTTTACGGATAACATTGGGCACCTTGCTAAAATAGTAGTCAAAGTAACGCGAGGTATTGTTGCTGCCGGTAGCTATTACGGCGTCAAAGCTGGTCAATCTTTCTATAAATGTGTATTTATCGCCCAAGGCCGGCTCGATAAGCGCTAATCTTTTTAACACCTCTTTTATCAACCTGTTGTCCTGCGACGATGATTTGATGAGAGCATGATTGCCAGATATCAGTACACATAATACATCGTGAAAACCAACAAGGGGAATGTTGCCTGCAAGCACCAATCCCACCTGTTTATTGACCCCCATACGCTCTATTGGATACCTGTTCAGCCATGTTAGCAGATCTTCTTTGTTTAGCATTCGGCCTACGGCCTTTACGGCTTTCTCCACGCTATCCGCTGTAAACCAGGCGTTATAGTAATGTTCATCACGAATTATAGCAGATAGTTCATCGTCGGGGCAACTTAATTGCGTTCCTAACGTAGAAAATACATCTGCTAAGTAGGGTATTTCAAATTTTGACATAGAAATGGTGGGTAATTAAACCCTCAAACTGTTTTTTTGTTATATTTGCATGCTATTTTAGCAAGGCAAAGGTATATCAGATTATAAGATATTAAGAAAATATGGCGATTAAAATCACCGATGAATGCATAAACTGCGGGGCTTGTGAACCTGAATGCCCAAATAATGCAATTTACGATGCAGGCGCAGCATGGCGTTTTTCGGACGGAACGGGATTAAAGGGGTTGATCGATTTTGGCGATGGCAATACGCTGAATGCAGAAGAAACCCAGGCTGCATTGTCGGATGATATTTATTATATCGTACCGGATAAGTGTACAGAATGCGTTGGTTTTCATGATGAGCCCCAATGTGCAGCCGTTTGCCCGGTTGATTGCTGTGTGGACGACGAGGATGTTCGCGAAAGCAAAGAAGAATTGTTAGCCAAAAAAGAATGGCTGCATATGAATGAGTAGTTAAATATTTTAGTTTTATAACGAGGGGATGTATCGAAATATACATCCCCTTATTTTTTTTATGAATTTTTTAAACTATCGTTGCGTAATTTTTTTATACCCATCGAAACCTGAATAATGGAATACGGTATTTGTAATCTCGCTGTAATACCCCTGCGCGCCGAACCAAGTGATAAAAGCGAACAGGTTTCGCAGATATTGTTTGGCGAGGCGTTTGAAATTACTGAATGGCAGGAAAGATGGGTAAAAGTAATTACCGCTGCCGACAATTACGAAGGCTGGATCGGCAGGCTGCAATTTACCATGCTGGGCCATATAGCCTATAAGAGCCTGTTGCAAACCCCAGCTCCGATAACCTACCGGGCGGTAACCCAGGCGTGGAAAAAACCCGACAACAGTGTACTTTACCTGCCGGTTGGCAGTTCCCTGGTGTTCCTGAAGGGTACTACCTGTCATATTAATAACGAAAAATTTGAGATCATCGGCGAAATAGGTGAGACCGAGGCCCTTGACGTGACAGCAAAATCGTTCCTGAACACCCCTTACCTTTGGGGCGGGCGCACGCATTACGGTATTGACTGCTCTGGGTTTACACAAGCTGTGTTTAAGCTGCAGGGGATTCACCTGCGCAGGGATGCCTGGATGCAGGCTGAACAGGGCGAAACGGTCAATTTTATATCAGAAGCTAAACTCGGCGATCTCGCGTTCTTCGATAACGAAGAAGGGCGCATAACACACGTAGGCATTATGCTTAACAGCGGACGGATCATCCATGCCTCCGGCCGTGTCAAGGTCGACCCTATAGACAGCCAGGGTATCTTTTCTGAAGAACAGAAAAGATACACCCATAAGCTGCGTATCATTAAACGCTTTAATCTTTAACAAAGCTGGTTATACCAACCAGACTTTTACTTTTGGTATTGGTTACCTGTACCAGGTATGTACCAGGCTTCAGGTCGCCGACACTGGCCTTCCAGTTCGATTGCTGCGACGAAGATTGCTTGACGACGGTCCCAGCCGAGTTCATGATCCTGATGGTATAAGCTGCCTGCGGGTTGGCCGGTGCCATGGTCAAATTAATTGTGGTTGCAGTGGGGTTTGGATAGATGCTTATTTTACTAATATTATCCTGCTGTATGGAATAATTCAGGTTTACTGCATTTGAATAAGTAGCATCGTTATTAAGATCGAATTGTTTTATACGGTACAGGTTGTCGCCAATAACTGGCTTTTTATCAAGAAAAGTGTAGTTACCGCTGCTGTTTGAAACCATACGGCTTATTTGCTCAAACGAGCCGCCTTTGTCGGCGCTTCTTTCGACATAATAAATAGTATAATCATACTCATTTTTTGCCTTCCATTTAACAAGGGAGCCGTCTTTGGTTTTTACGGCGTCGAGATTCAGCAATTGCGCGGTCAATTTAGGGTTTTGGCCAATGATCAGCTGAAAACGATTGGTCCCAAAACTTGCGGGATCGCTCAGGTTGATATCAAAGCTGTATGTCAAAGCCTCGCGCATATTTACCGAGTCGCTGTTCAAATTATCCTTCAGCCAAATGCCGTATATAGCCGGCAGGTCGCGTAACTCTGATAGTTTAAACTGATAAGTGCCGCTGGCTGTCGCACTGATGAACAATGGCATTACCTGTACTGTTTTTCGGGGAAATGGCACCGTGCTGATACATAGGTTTACACTGTCGCTTGATAAAACCGACATGCTCTCTTCCGCACCCATACCGCCCATATCTTCGGCGTCCTCCAGGCTTGAGTAAACCGCGGATGCCTTATCGTTCAGCCGAATAACTATTTCGTCGTTATTTTTAGCATCCTTAATTAATTGCAAGCGTACCAAAGGCTCCGGTGCAACGGTAGTGGCCTTGGGCTTGCCCATCAGGTCGTTCATTTTGGTTATAGATGGCTGCGCCGTTGTTTTGGCCGTTTCCCGGAACGACAGGGTTTGCGTGGTCGAACTTGCCCTTACAAAAAAGCCCTCACCACTGGCTATCATATTTGTAGCCGAACCGACGGCGGTGCCGGGGTCAAGGTTTGTTGTAGTGTCGGCAGTTGATACCGCGCCCGCTTTCTGCATATAAGCTTCAAATTGCTTGGTAGTAGCGTTCCACATATATATGGTCGAACCAAGTCCGCCGCTTCCATAAATAGATGAATTTGAAACGGTTGAGTTCCTGTTATATTTCTCCCAGTTGATAGTTGATGCGTACGGGTTGCCAACAAAGGTAAAACCACGTGTTGTAGAATTGGCTAATGTAGTGGTATAGGATAGGTTGTTACCCAGTCCATTGGCGCTGTTAGCGAACCATAGTTTAACATTTATGGTGCCGGTGTTCAATGTGCCGGTTTGTGTTAGGGTAACATCTTCAGGGTAATTGTACGGGAGTGTGGTTTTTGTTCCGGCGGTACTTCCATTGTTGTTCTTATTTCCGCGGAAAAAGAACAGTACGCCGTTACCCACCGGGATATTTACTGTGGTGTCGGCAATATTAGCCGTTGTCAGCCGCTTTTGCGTGCCAATATCGTAAGCATTAGCGTTATTGATCTTGGCGATGCCCTTCCAAAGACCGGTGGTATAGTTAGCGTCGCTATGTAACAGGTCTTCCCTGAATAAATAGGTGGATGGATTGGTGCTTGGCGTGGCGTTAAAGCCTCCTCCGGATGCACCGGATACCAGGACACTATTTTGCAGGTAGTTGATATCGTAAACGTTGACGCCTGAGACAGTGCCAGTATATACTGCAGAAGAGATAAGCCGGTATGCGCGTTTGGAAATATCTGTCGGGTAGCTTCCCTTCACAAAGCGTTCAACATTTACTGTGCCGGTAATGCTGCATCCCGCAGGTATAGCGGCAAAATTTGCTGTTTGTGCCTGGGTGCTCTTCAACGTAAGCGAAGCCGGCGACGATTCGATCACAAGGTTGCCCTTGGTGAGCGTAAGCAGGCTGTAAATGTCTACCGGTCCACCGCTGATATCTATCGTTCCGGCAACGGAGTTATTCACCTCCATTGCGCCAAGCTGTGCCGTACCGGCAGTGTTGCTGCCGTAGTAATACTGCGAAGTAAGGGCGCCGTTCCAGGTTATTTTTGATGAGTAATTGTTGTTATAAAGTATCTGCCCGCCGCTGCTGTTGTAAATATTGCAGCCCACGCTTAAAGTTTTCCCGTTAAGGTTGACATAAGCGCCCGAACCGATGGTGAGCGCATAACAGCCTGTGCTGGCACCAAGCGTGGGATAATTGGACAACCCCGCAGGAATAATCCAGCTTACATTTGAATTGACAGGAGCCTCGTTGGAAACGCCGGATGTTGTGTTGTTCCAGTTATTAGGATCGCTGGCATTGGTATTAACCCCTTTCCAGGTGTAAGTAAGATAGCCGGCAACGGTTGACGCCCGGGTAGAGTTAGTTTGCATCGATCCGGCCGTCGTAAATGTCGCGGCGTCCCGCTGATTGATATATTCGGCTTTCACCCAATCGGCAGAAAGCGTTGCGCCGATGATATGGGCCTCGTCCATGGTGCCGGTGTAACTTTGGCCGCCGGGAGTGTGAAGCCCGCTGCCACCAATATTATTATTTATATAATCGCCAAAAGAAACCATGTCCACTGCGCCTGAGAAAGGCGGATTCCCGCTGTTCGAAGTGGGGCCGGTCACCAATACGCCGTCTATATAAAGCCAGCTTTGTTTGGTTGATGCCTTGTAGGTATAAGCGTAGTGATGCCATACATTCGCGCTTGGCGCCGTGCCGTACTGAACCAGGGGCGTCTTCCTGTTGGCCCATCGCCAGGTTTGCACGCGGGGCAGCGGCGTAACCGCGGCTTCAACAAGTATACCCAGCTGCGTGCCGTTACCTGTTGTAGCCGGGTTTGTGCTGTTTTCAAGCACGATGAAGTTTGCTGTATGCGGCGGCGTGCTCGGGTAGCTTGCCCATAGCGACAACGACTGGTCATCCTGCGAGTTTGGCATGCCTGTTACTCCTGTGGCCATTACGGATGTTGCCGATAAAGTGATACCGGCTCCAATTTCCGACGCTGTGTTTTGGGTAACGGTACCGGTACTTACTGTTGAAACATCGTTACTGTGTACCGTACCGTCGGCAAACTGTGGCGCAGTGCCCGACGGATCCTCGTTAAAGTGGTAAACGCCGCCGTAAGTAATGCCGGCAGTTGCCGTTACATTGCTCCAGGTTTGTTTTTGCCAGGCAGTGGTGTGCGAAACCAATGTAGTACCCGTAGGCCCGAAATAAACATAGAACTTGTTTAAGCCGTTGGCCGAACCGGTTTTATATAAGGTGGGTACCTTTACCCAAAAATAGATAGTACCGGTGGTGCTGTCCCAGCTTTCTATCTGGTAATTCAGTTCAGTAGAGGTGGAATAGGCGCTATCGATAATAGCAAATGGCGGAATAGAACTGGAACCCCCCGTTTGATTTTGACAGGGCCCTGTAACAAAAGTCGGACTGACCACTTTTAGCAGCGCTACAAAGTTGGTTTGATCGGTACTTATCCCTAATGAAGTATTGTTGATGGTTAACGGAATGCGGAAAGCATAATTGTCGTAATAGGTTGTTTGTGAATGGGCTGTTTTACCGGACAGTATGATCACGATCGCGATCAGGGCTGTTTTTAGTAAAGTAAATGTTCGTTCCATAGTCGGTTAAGGCTAAGTGATTATCGGTTGTGAATAGAGTTGAATGCATGGATAAACAAATAACAATTAATAGAAGGCAGATGTAATTATAGGTTAATGACATAGGGGAAATCCAATAACCATACGGTTATTTTACGCCCTGGTTTCAGTAAAAGTTGCGTAAAGCGGAAGGGTAATTTTTAGTATACTGTTATACAGCAGAATAATCCGCTTAACTCAAGTTAATAAATTGGTAACCAGTTTGTTACACCTTCGAAAGATGGCGTTTTTGAGATGCTGTTTCAGTCAAATGATAAACGCCAGATAATGATGGCCTTATCGTCGCTTACCGAAATAAGCTCATCGCCGTTCCAGGTAAGTTTATTAACCGAAAGTTTATGAGTGTTGTGACCCTTCTCGCGGCTGATGATCTTATACAGTTTAAAGTCGTCAGAACCCCAGATTTTAATGCTTTTATCCATGCTCGCGGTTGCAAAATAGGGTTTGGAGGGATGAAATGAAATGTGGTTAACCGCGAACATATGTGCCGGGATGCTTTTGATCAACCCGAATGACGCGGTGTCCCATATTTTCAACTGCGCATCGCGCGAACCGCTGACCAGGTAAGTACCATCGGGCGAGAATTGTACGGCGAAAACAGGCATGATGTGCCCGTGAAGAGTTTTTGATAGCGAATAATCTGCGAGATCGTAAATCTTTACCGTATTATCGCGGCAGGCAAACGCGACAATTTTTTCATCGGGCGAAATGGAGATGCTGCGTATGGTATCATGTGATACCTTGACCGTATAAACCTGTTCCAAAGTCAGCAGGCTCCAGATAGACACCGTACCGTCCTCGGATGCCACCAGAAGCTCCTTCTTGTTTCCTGCTGATTTAATATCGAAGATGGGCGCCTTATGGTGACGGAGCGTTTTGATGATCTTTTGCTCAATAAAATCAAACACCAAAACGTCGCCGTTACGCAAACCCGCAAACAGCAGGGGATACCCGGCAGGGCAATGGATGGCATAAATGGAAGCAGCTACCGGGAACATCACTTTAATGAAGGAATTATCCTTCAGGCTCCATTCCACAAGGCCCTTATCATTCCCGCCCGTAAACAGGATACCAGGCTTTTGCGAAAGCTCCAGGGTAAATATCGGGTTGCCGTGACCGGTAAGTTCTGCTATTTTTTCTGCGGTGATCATTAGTCGATGGTCAATGGACCATAGGCCATAGTTTGAGTCGAACGACACTGTCGACTATGGACTATTGACTATGGACTTAAGACTTATTTATGTCTTTCCTCTAAATTCTTCGCTATTGTCTCTAAACTCAGCCCTTTTTCGCGAAGCAAAACGATCAAGTGAAATATCAGGTCAGAGGTTTCGTCTATCATTTCAGTTTCGGATTGCGCCAGCGCGGCAATTACGGTTTCGACGGCTTCTTCACCTACTTTTTGGGCGATCTTGTTCAGACCTTTATTGCGTAATTTATTGACGTATGAGCCTTCCTGTGGATTCTGATAGCGATCATTAACGATCTGTTCCAGTTGCAGGATGAAATTCTGATTATAATCCGTATTGAAACAACTGCGGGCGCCCGTATGACAGGTAGGGCCGTCGGCCGTTACTTTTATCAGCAGGGTATCGTTATCGCAATCTTCAGCTATGCTTTTTACATGCAGAAAGTTGTTGCTGGTTTCCCCTTTGGTCCACAGCCGGTTCTTCGAGCGCGAAAAGAAGGTAACTATATTTTCAGCAACGGTTTTATCGTAGGCTTCCCGGTTCATATAACCCAGCATCAGTACTTCCAGTGTATGCTCGTCCTGTATAATTACCGGGACCAGCCCGTCGCCTTTGTTGAAATCGATATTCATTTAGTTTTTGAAGTATTAAGGTAACAGGTATCGAGTTTTAACTAAAGAGAGCCATTTTTTATAATTATCCATTTGTGTTTGGTCAAAATTCTCAGAATATCTTTCAATTGTCTCAATACACTCGTCTACGACTGATACATTATAATTGAGCCCTATTAATTTCCGTTCCTTTTCAGGTCGAAATTCTTCTAAAATCAAAACAGAAGCCCATAAATTAATATAATATTGCCACTCCATGAGAAAGCCAATAAAAATGGATAGCTCGAGTGAATTAGCTAAAGAAGATAGTTTTTGATAAAGCTCGCCTCTGCCTATTTCGATATTAAATGGGCGTTGTTTGTCGAAATAAGCATTTCTGCAGGTCCGTAAGAAACTATCTGAATAGCTATTCATGTTTTAATTAGTCTGCCTCACCTCTATATTGTTCTTTCTCAAAACCTCCTTCAGATCCGGTATCAAAATCTCGCCATAATGAAAAACCGAAGCCGCCAAAGCCGCATCCACATTGGTTTGCTCAAACACATCCACAAAATGCTGTACCGAACCGGCACCGCCTGACGCGATCACCGGTATATGCACCGCATCGTTTATTTTTTTAAGGAAGCTATTATCAAATCCACCCTTAGTGCCATCGTGGTCCATGGATGTAAGCAGGATCTCGCCTGCACCGCGACTTTCAGCTTCCAGTATCCAGTCAAATGTTTCTTTTTCGGTTGCTATGCGGCCGCCGTTCAGGTGTACCAGGTTTTGATCGCCAACACGCCGGGTATCCACCGCCACGATAACAAACTGCACCCCGAAAGCTTTTGCCAGCTCATCTATCAGAGCCGGGTTGCGCACTGCAGCCGAATTGATGGATATTTTATCAGCTCCTGCCTCAAGCAAGGCGTCCGCGTCGGCAATTTCGTTGATGCCCCCACCAATAGTGAAAGGGATGTTGATCTGTCTTGCAACGGCTTTTACCAGTTCGACCATGGTCTTCCGGCGCTCGTGTGTGGCGGTAATATCCAAAAAAACCAATTCATCGGCACCTTGCTGCGAATAGTTCCAGGCCAGTTCAACCGGGTCGCCCGCATCGCGCAGATCGACGAAGTTGACGCCTTTTACAGTGCGGCCATCTTTAACATCCAGGCAAGGGATTATTCTCTTTGAAAGCACGGGGTCGGGGGCTTTATATTGAAATAAGTGACTTCAAGTTCCAGTTTTTGATCTCTTCGATAGTGATCTTCCCCTCATAAATGGCCTTGCCAACCACGCACGATTCAACCTTGATCTTACTCAGCTGGATAATATCCTTCATTGAACTTACGCCACCTGAAGCTATAAGTTTAATGAACGGCGAATGGTCAAGCAGTTTTTGATACAGGTCGACACCGGCGCCGCCCAATTTTCCGTCTTTGTTAATGTCAGTGCAAAGGAACCGGAAGAAACCCAACTGCAGGCATTTATCAACGTAATCCATTAGTTTAATGGGCGAACTTTCCATCCAGCCCGAATATTTGATCACTTCGTCAAGTACATCGATAGCGACGATCACCTGGTCCGAACACTTGTCCTTACCGCATATTTCCTGGGCAAGACTGGTCAAAAAGTTAGGGTTGGTGATAGCTTGTGTACCTACAATAACGCGGAAAACTCCCGCGTCGATAAGCTCCTTAACTTTATCAATGCTCCTGATTCCGCCGCCATATTGAACCTTCATATCGGTTTTACGGATAACATCAAACAGGTATTGCTGGTTGCTGAAATCATTACGGGCGCCGTTAAGGTCGATGATGTGGATCATATCTGTACCATATGACTGGTACTGCTCTATCATCTCTTCCAGCGTAACGTCGTACTCTGTTACCTGTTCGTAATCACCCTCGCGCAGCCTTACTACTTTTTTATTTAAAATATCTATTGCAGGTATTATGTACATGTCTGTTTATATGTTTGAAAAGTTAGTTAGTAATTGTTCGCCGTACTTGCCCGATTTTTCGGGGTGGAATTGCACAGCGTAGAAGTTGTCCTTCCAAATTGATGCCGAAAACTTTGTACTATAAGTGGTTGAAGCCAAAGTATATGCTTTATTGAACTCAATAAAGTATGAATGTACAAAGTAAAAATGTGAACCGTTAGGAATATTTTTAAAAAGTGGATTGTCCATTTCCAGTTCAACCCGGTTCCAGCCGGTATGCGGTACTTTGTATCCGGCGCTGTCGGCAAAGCGTATAGTTTGTAGCGGGAAGATATCCAGCATATTAGCATCGCCCTCCTCGGAATGGGCCGTGAGCAGTTGCATACCCACACAAATGCCCAGGGCAGGCCTTTTAAGCGATTTTATCTTATCAACCATGCCGCTTTGTTCCAACTTGTTCATGGCAGCGCCGGCGTGTCCTACTCCGGGGATAATAAAGCGGTCAAACTGTTCAAAATCGGGCTCACTATATACCATACCATATTTTATGCCTAAGCGCTCCAAAGCTGCAGTCAAGCTGAAAATATTCCCGGCGCCGTATCTTATTATGCCTATCATTTTTCTATTTAGAATCAAGAACCAAGAGTCAACAATCAAGAAATGCCTGTCCTGGCTCTTGATTCCTGGCTCTTGAGTCTATAAAACCCCTTTAGTTGACGGTAAAACCATCTTATCAGCATCACGCTTTACGGCCATTTTTATTGCCTTGGCGAATGCTTTAAATATTGCTTCTATCTTGTGATGCTCGTTTTCGCCTTCAGCTTTGATATTCAGGTTACATTTTGCAGCATCTGAAAATGACTTGAAAAAATGGAAAAACATTTCCGTAGGCATTTCGCCTATTTTTTCGCGCTTAAATTCCGCATCCCAAACTATCCAGTTACGTCCGCCGAAATCAATGGCCACCTGTGCCAGGCAGTCGTCCATGGGCAGACAAAAGCCATAGCGTTCTATACCCCGTTTATCACCCAATGCCTTGGCGAATAACTCTCCCAAAGCTATGCCCGTATCCTCAATAGTATGGTGCTCATCGATATGCAGATCACCCTTGGCGTTTATCTCCAGGTCGATGCTGCCATGTTTAGCTATCTGGTCCAGCATATGATCGAAGAAATGAAGCCCGGTGGATACTTTTGCTTCGCCTTTGCCATCCAGGTTAACTTTGATATAGATATCAGTCTCTTTGGTTGTGCGGCGATGTTCGGCAACGCGTTCACCAAGTTTCAGAAATTCATAAACCTTTTGCCAGTCGGTAGTTTCCAGTGCGATGGTCTCATGAAGGGCGTCGTGCTGTTCCTGGCTAAATTCCGCGCCGCCTAAGTTCGAGCCGTCATTCAGCCAAATGGCTTTTGCGCCCAGGTTTTTAGCCAGCAGGATATCATTCTTCCGGTCGCCTATAGTGAAGGAGTTTTTCAGATCGTATTTCCCTGTATCGAAATATTGGGTCAGTAAAGCTGTGCCCGGTTTGCGGGTAGGGGCGTTGTCTTTTGCGTAAGTGCGGTCGATATAAAATGCGGAAAATTTAACCCCTTCGTTTGCAAACGTATTGACCACAAAGTCCTGTATCATCTTAAAAGATTCTTCCGGGTACGACGCAGTGCCCAATCCATCCTGGTTAGTGATCATCGCCAGTTCAAAATCCAGTTCTTTTGCTATTTTCGGCAGGTAAGTTAATGCGCCCGGATAGAACTGTAGTTTGGCGAACGAATCGATCTGCTCATCCGCAGTCTCCAGTATCAGGGTGCCGTCGCGGTCGACAAAAAGTACCTTTTTCGGTGCGCTCATTTGTAATCCTGTAAAGTTTGTAATAAAGTTATATTTTCATCCGGCGTGCCTACCGTTATCCTCAGGCACCCCTCGCATAATTCCACTTTGGAACGGTCGCGAACGATGATGCCTTTGCCCACTAAGAAGTTATAAATGCCCCTTGCGTCGGTTGTTTTAACCAGTATAAAATTAGCATCGGAAGGGTAGATGTCCACCACAAAATCGAAGTTCTTTAATTCAAGTACCAGTTTATCCCGTTGAATTAAAGTTTCTCGTATCCAGTTGTTTACCTGGTCTATATTTTGTAAAGCTTTAAGCGCTAACTGCTGCGATGCTTCGTTCACATTATAAGGCGGTTTCACCCTGTTCATCACCTCGATGATCTCCTCGCTCGCGAAAGCCATACCCACACGTAAGCCCGCCAGTCCCCAGGCTTTGGACAGCGTTTGCAGCACTACAAGGTTGGCATATTCGGTAAGTTCCTGTATGAAAGTTTTTTGCCTGCTGAAGTTGATGTAAGCTTCATCCACCACAACCAAACCGTTAAAATTTGCCAGCAGTGTTTCCACATCGTCCCGGTTCATCGAGTTGCCGGTTGGATTGTTGGGCGAACAGATAAAGATCAGTTTTGTCTTAGCGTCGATGGCCTCGGCAATGCCTTCCAGGTTCAACTGGTATTCTTCGGTAAGCGGAACGCGTTTGATAGCAATGTCGTTGATATTGGCCGATACCTCGTACATACCATAGGTTGGCGGTACCAGTATTACGTTATCAACACCCGGGTTGCAAAAACTCCGGAAAAGGATATCGATCGCCTCGTCGCTACCATTACCCAAAAATATATTGCGGGCAGGCACCCCCTTGATCTCGCTCAGGCGCATCTTAACATCGTATTGCAGCGGATCAGGATAACGGTTATAGCTTTGGTCCAAAGGCGAACCAAAGGCATTCTCGTTGGCATCCAAAAACACGCTGGCCTCGCCCTGGTACTCATCCCGGGCGGAAGAGTAGGGTTTGAGGGTTTTGATGTTCTCGCGTAAAAGGTTATTTATATCAAACATTGTTTTTCTAATCTATTTGTCATGCTGAACGTAGTGAAGCATCTATTGAGGATTATTTTCATGACCCGTTTAAATCATGATCCGTGATAGATTCTTCGCTGTCGCTCAGAATGACAATTTATTTCATTCTCACTGTTACCGCATTCTTATGCGCCTGTAAGCCTTCCAGTTCCGCCAAAGTCTCCACTGTTGGCCCTATGTTTTTAATGCCATCCGGGGTGATATGCTGAAAGGTGATCTTTTTCACAAACGAATCAACCGACACACCCGAATAAGCCCGTGCATAAGCGCTTGTCGGCAAAGTGTGATTGGTGCCCGATGCATAATCCCCCGCGCTTTCCGGCGTCAGGTTACCCAGGAACACCGAGCCTGCATTAATGATATTGCCAGTTATTTGTCGCCAGCTGGCAGTGGCTAATATCAGGTGTTCCGGCGCGTATTGATTGCTGAAATCCATCGCCTCGTCCAGCGTGTTTGTAATTACGATGTACGAGTTATCTATGGCCTTCCCGGCAATTTCCGCACGTGGTAACACCGGCAATTGTTTGGTTAATTCGGCCTGTACTTTTTCGGCCAGCTCAGTTGACGTTGTCACTAAAACCGATTGACTGTCCACGCCGTGTTCGGCCTGTGCCAACAGGTCGGCAGCAACATATTCCGGTACGGCGCTTTCATCGGCAATCACCAATACTTCCGACGGCCCTGCCGGCATATCAATAGCGGTATTGGTGGTGGATTGTATAATGGTTTTGGCCTTGGTTACATACTGATTCCCGGGACCGAATATCTTATCAACTTTCGGAATGCTTTCGGTACCATAAGCCATGGCCGCAATAGCCTGTGAGCCGCCAATCAGATAAATCTTTTCGATACCCAGCAAATGCGCCACGTAAGCGATATAAGCATTCACCTTGCCGTTCCTTTGCGGCGGCGAGCATACGACAATTTCGTGGCAGCCCGCTATCTGTGCCGGGATGCCCAGCATCAGGAAGGTACTTGGCAACACCGCGGTGCCACCCGGTATATATAAGCCGACTTTTTCAATCGGCCTCAGTTCACGCCAGCAGGTAACACCGGGCATGGTTTCTACCTTGTCCTCAGTTTTTAGCTGTGTTTGGTGAAATTTGTAAATATTATCGTAAGCCATTTGCAGCGCTTGTTTCTGATCGGGTTGAAGTGTTGACGCCAACTGCCCAATTTCGTCCTTTTCAATAAACAAGCTCTTCAACTCCACTTTATCAAACTTAGCGGCATAGTCAAATAAAGCCTTGTCGCCATTAGCGCGGACGTTTTTAATCACATCTTCTACCACGGCACGTATCTCCTCGGCCGGGTCAACATTGCGCTGAACCAGTTTTTGAATAGCTGCTTTGCTTAAGTCTGAATAGTTAAATCGCTTCATAAGCCCCCCACCCCCTAAAGGGGGAGTTTTAAATTTGATCCGCCTTGCCCATTCCGCCTTTAGGGGGCAGGGGGCTTGGCTTATAAAATAATCTTCTCAATCGGCATCACCACAATGCCCTGTGCGCCGGCCTGTTTCAGCTGACTGATCCTTTCCCAAAAATCCCTCTCAGGTATAACGGTATGCACTGCAACCCAGCCTTCTTCGGCCAATGGCACTACGGATGGGCTTTTAACTCCCGGCAATAGTTTGATGATCTCCGGTAGGTGAGCCTTCTCCACATTCAGCACCACATATTTGGTTTCCTTGGCACGCA
This sequence comes from Mucilaginibacter ginsenosidivorans, assembly GCF_007971025.1. Taxonomy (NCBI): domain Bacteria; kingdom Pseudomonadati; phylum Bacteroidota; class Sphingobacteriia; order Sphingobacteriales; family Sphingobacteriaceae; genus Mucilaginibacter; species Mucilaginibacter ginsenosidivorans. The sequence goes on from NZ_CP042436.1 coordinate 2,998,071, forward strand.
GCACCGATTGCACGCGCTGTATGAGTTCCTTTATCAGGTCCTCATTCTCGCTGCCTTTACGGCCGATCAAAACTGCTTCCGACGACATCACATCGGCAAACGGTTTTAAGCCATTGCTTTTCAGTGTGCCACCGGTTGATACCAGGTCGCAGATAGCATCACTCAAACCTAAGCCAGGCGATATTTCAACCGAGCCGGATATGGTACGGATGTCAGATTCGATGCCTTTTTGTTTTAAGAATTTGCCTAATATAACCGGGTAGGTGGTTGCTATGGATTTTCCGTCCAGTTCAGACAGGTTTTTGATCGGCAGGGTATTCGGAACAGCTATTTTTAACGAGCATTTGCCAAAGCCCAGCTTTTGCAGGTAACTAACTTCCACCTCGGTTTCCTGAATCACGTTTTCGCCTACGATGCCCAGGTCGGCAATACCATCCTGCACGTATTCGGGGATATCGTCATCACGGAGGAAAAGTATTTCGAGCGGGAAGTTGGAGACAGGGGAGATGAGCGAGCTCTTGTAATTTTCGAAATTAAGGCCGCAATTTTTCAGTAATTCAACTGATTTTTCGTTGAGCCTTCCCGATTTCTGGATGGCTATTTTGAGTGTTTTCACTAATTTTCTATTAAACTATAAATGGAACGGGGTAGGTTATTTCACGTAGAAACAATACATTATCTTATCGCCTGGTGGCGATGGTGCAGATGAAGATGATGTAACCTGTTAGCGTTCATTTTGTATAGTTAAGCTATAGATGAAGTGCCGCAAATATAGGGATTGGTTTTGGAAATCAAAATAAAAATATAGGCGGCAACCTTACTATATACTATGGTCTGCGGGTAAATCGACCCCTTTCGCTATTTTCGTCGACGTCCAACCCTCATCCGCCATACTCCAGAAAGGATCGGACGCAGGCAGTCCAAGCGGGAGAAGTATAGCCGAGCATAAATAAAGACTACCGGTTGATATGTAGTTTTCCGCCAATAACGGCTGATGACCGTACAAGCCTATTTGCAGCCAGCCGTTATCATCAAACATGCCTTTTGCTCCGGTCAATTGATCAATAACCGCCGTTAGCGCGCAACGCACCTGCGCCGGGGGTATCTCTCCGGGCAACTCGTGGTGAAGGGCCATGTTGGCCAGGTGATGAAACGCCCCGGTACGGTAAGTTATCGAGCGGCCAATTGGCGGATACAACCCGTCCGTGCCGATCAGGCGTTCCTGGATAACTGCATAACGGCGATTATGTTCGAGCACTTGTTTTCGTATAGGTTCCAGTCCAGGTTCGCCGGTTGCGTTTATTTTTAAGATGTCGTATAAATAAGGATGTATGACAAAACTGTTGTAGTAATCCCAGTGAAATTCGGCCCCGTCGCCATATAAGCCGTCGCCTTTATACCATTCTATATGGCGGTTGATAGCATAGGTGATTTTTTCTTGATCGAACGGTTCATTTATCGTCATAAAAAACGTCTCGATCATAGCGGCGAACAGGAGCCAGTTATTTTCAGGCGGTTTAAAATCGTGGGTTTTTCGTAAACATCTAACAACTTGCTGCCGTGTCGGGTCATCGAGGCCTGTCCATAGTTTTGGGCAGCGAAGCAAGGCATAGGCAAAAAACGAGGCGTCCACAAGCGGCTGACCACCCTTTTCGCCCCAGTTCATATAGTCTTTCGCTTCAGGATCAACTGAATTTTTGATCCCTTTCAGCGAAAGGTGGAAGTGTTTTTCCCGCAGCTGGTTCTCATCGCCATCCTCATGATCCGCCTGGAGCCAGGGCGCTATGCCGCATAATAAACGGCCAAAAGCCTCCAGGTGAGTGTATTTTGCCCTGTCTTTTGCCAGCGCCGGTTCGCGGGTTTCGACAGGCATTTTTTCTTTAAGCCGATCTGCTGCCAGGGCATTCAATACAGGCGACGCCAATTTTTCGAGATAATTTAACCAAACCTGCCGTGTGTTTATTTTGAGATTGTCCTCCGGCAATGGTTTTTGCGGAGCGATAGACGGAATTAAAGGAGTTACGCCAAGCATTCCTGCATTCTGCAAAAATTTTCTCCTTTTCATTCGTTTATAAATAAAAAAGTAAGCTACTTTTTTTCGTCCGACAAGTACACTTTGCCCTCTTTCGCACCGCCAATTTTTACCAGCTTGCGGTGGGCCATAATGTCCTTTAGCGGTACCAGCTCGCTGTTGTATAGTGAGTCGAACCAAACCAGGTAGAAACGCTTTTGGTTATAAAATTTTTCCACGTCCTTTTTAAAGAAACTGTGCGGCACCAATTGCGATGACAGGCCCGTGAACAGCCACACGGCCTCGTTGGCGTCGGAATAGACAGGTACGCCCGGCTGAAAAATACTTTTATGTTTCTTCAAATAAGGCGCGAATTCTGACTTGTTCCAACTGTCATCGCTATAACCGGGTACCCCGTAATCCAGTTCATCATCATAGCGCTGGTAGTCTATTTTCACCGTGGAATATTCAAACATCAGCATGGCAGCAACGGCAATTACAGCAAGGCTATATTTTAATACCGCCGAATGAGCCATCTTTAATACATCGGGCACCCAACTGGTACAAGCTATTAACAAGGGTATAAACATGGGCGACAACAGCCGGCTGTTGATAGGCTCGAACCGGGAGAACGTAGCCAAAATGATCATGAACAAACCGTAAACCACGGCAAAACCGATCACCACGTTCTCGTAACTGTTAATGCGCTGTTTAAATGTTTTCCAGGCCAGCACGCCTATCAGCGACAGCACGATGACGCAGGTAACCAGTATGGCAAACGAATCGGCCTTGCTGCTCAGCGCGCCCCAGTCGTTAATGACAGTGCCCACGCGGAACAGGTTTTGACTGAACGGGGTTATCGATGGCTCGCGCGTGCCGGTGCTAAGCCCGGTAACGCTGCTGTTATAGACCAGGTTTGCCACCAGTAGCGATATGGATAGGGTTCCGTAAAGGAACAGGTGACCTATCTTCTTTTTAACAGGCAATTCAAAATCAAGCAATATCAGCAGGCATCCCGTACCAACTATGGCGATACCTGCGTAACGGGTAATGCAGGCAATAGCGGTGATGATACCCGTTATTACGAGTGCTTTTAAGGTATGCCCATGCGTGTATTTCCAGTAGGCAATGATGAAGAGCAGTATCTCCAATATAAATAAGGTCTCCGACCACAAGAACGAATAGATCTCGAGCAATGCGGGGCTGATCACAATAGCTATCAGGATCAGTATTTTGTAAATACGCGAGTGCGACATAAAACGCTCCATTATCCATCCGCTGGTAAACACCACCGCCGCAAACAGGAAACAGTTGATGATGTAACCCGCCTGCACCGCGTTAGTGCGCGAAAATAGCTGTATAATGCCTAAAAAGAACGGGTAAAAAACCGGGAAAAAGGTAATCGGTGTGCCGGTAAATGTAACCATGTTGCCATGCGCGCTAAAACTGTCGGCAGCGCTGGCATACATCAGCGAATCGGGCGAAAGCCCAACGCCGCTATATGAAGTGTATAAGTAAATAGCATAGAAACCGATACAGGCGAAGATGAAGGAATCGAGATTGGTTATGTAGCGGTTAAGTTTCATGCGTGTTTAGTTGCAGATGTTGTAATAGTTGTAAAGGTTGTAAGTTTATAAAGTTTTTCGAAGTTAAAATATGGTTAACTTCTACAACATCTTCAACATCTACAACTTTAGTCGATCAAATCCAGTACCTCACTTATCGGCTGATCGCTGTTTATTAAAATTCCTTTTACACCTGCTGCCGTTCCGGCTATAACGTCGCGTTCACGGTCGCCTATAAAATAGGATAGGGCAGGGTCGATGTTGTATTTTTTAATTCCACGTAGCAACAGGCCCGGTTTTGGTTTGCGGCAATCGCAGTCGCCGGTAAAATCAGGGTGATGCGGGCAATAGAAAATGTCGGTGAATTCGACACCGCCATCTTTATAAATACTCCGCAATTTCTCATGCATTTTGGCAAGCTCATCTTCGGTGTACCATCCTTTTGCCAATCCGCCCTGGTTGGTAGCTACGATCAGCAGATACCCCTTGTCCTGCAATTCTTTTAAGGCCTTTATATTATATTCAAGCACCTCGAAGTCTTCAATACGGCATACATAGTCGCCCATTTCCTTATTAAGTACCCCGTCACGGTCGAGGAAAACGGCTTTATTTTTGGCAGAATCATTCATCGGCGCAAAGGTAACAATTCCTTAAAATATCGGGCATAGTGTATATTCTACACACGATTTGAACTTAAATATTGCAATAAGGTACAATTTGAATATTATGTAAGCATATCAAATTGCAAAGCGTGATTGTGAAAATCGTATTGTAATTATCAATTTATTAACAAAATGGTAATTTTAGAATTTTAGATATGATATTTTTTAACAGAATCGGAAAAATTTATGAATATTTTATAAAAAAGATATATATTTTGTAATTTCGTGATTACGCACCTTTTATAAATTGACGTAACAGAGAGATTATGATGGATCAGACGGACAGCCCCCAGCAGGGCCTTTACAGGCCTGAATTTGAACACGACTCATGCGGTACCGGTTTTATTGCCAATATTAACGGCCATAAAAGCAACCAGATCATAGATGATGCCCTTACCATGCTGGAGAACATGGAACACCGCGGTGCCTGCGGTTGTGATCCTGAAACAGGCGATGGTGCCGGTATTTTGATCCAGTTGCCCCACGAATTTTTGATGGAAGAATGCTCGAACCTCGAGATCAGTTTACCTGAACCGGGCGAGTATGGCGTGGGCATGATGTTTTTACCCAAGGACCCTTCGCTGAAAAAGGCCTGCCGCATGGTGATCTCAAACGCGATAGAGAAACTGGGCATGCAGAAACTGGGTTACCGCAAACTAACCGTAAATTCATCGGTAATAGGCGAAACCGCCAGGCAGGCCGAACCTGACGTGGAGCAGCTTTTTGTTCTGAGGCCGCACCGCATAACCAATGCAGACGATTTTGAGCGCAAACTTTACGTTTTGCGCCGTTATATTAATAAAACCATTGTTGAAACTATACCGGGCGCCGGCGAGCATTTTTATTTCACCTCGCTGTCGTGCAAAACGATCGTATATAAAGGTCAGCTAACCACCTATCAATTACGCCAGTATTTTGCTGACCTGTCCGACCCGCGAATGACGTCGGGCCTGGCTATGATACACAGCCGTTTTTCAACCAATACGTTCCCATCATGGAAACTGGCACAGCCTTTCCGCCTGATGGCGCATAATGGCGAGATCAACACATTAACAGGTAACCTTAACTGGTTCTACTCGGGTGTGCGTTCGTTTGCATCTTCATATTTCACTTCCGAAGAGATGGAAATGCTGCTCCCGGTTATTGATAATAACCAGTCGGATTCGGCATGTTTAGATAATATCATCGAAGTATTGCTCCATTCGGGCCGCTCGTTACCGCACGTAATGATGATGCTGGTACCTGAAGCATGGGATGGTAACGAACAGATGGACCCGATCAAAAAGGCTTTCTATGAATATCATGCTACTTTGATGGAACCCTGGGATGGTCCGGCTGCGCTTACTTTTACCGACGGTAAATTGATAGGCGCTTTGCTCGACCGTAACGGTTTACGCCCATTGCGCTTTGTTATCACCAAAGATGGCAGGGCAATAGCTGCATCTGAGGCCGGTGTGTTGCAGCTCGATCCGGCTAATGTGTTGCGTAAAGGACGTTTGCAACCCGGTAAGATGCTGCTGATAGATACCCAGAAAGGTAAGATCATTACTGATGACGAGATCAAGCACCAGGTGGCATCGCGCCAGCCTTACGGCCAATGGCTCGAGAATTATAAGATAAAACTGGAGGACCTGGCCGAACCACGTTTAGCTTTCGCCAGCCTTTCGCCCGATGCGGTGTTCCGTTACCAACAGGTGTTCGGCTATACCCGCGAGGATATAGATACTATCATTAAGCCAATGGCTGTAGATGGGAAAGAGCCTATCGGTTCAATGGGCACCGACGTGCCGCTGGCTGTCCTGTCCGATAAGCCGCAGCATTTATCAAGTTATTTTAAACAGTTCTTCGCACAGGTAACCAATCCGCCAATCGACCCAATACGCGAACGTTTGGTGATGAGTCTTGCAACCTTTATTGGCAACAATGGCAATTTGCTCGACGAGGATAAAATGCATTGCCATTGCGTTACGCTCAAACATCCTATCCTGGTTGATTACGACCTGGAGAAACTGCGCAGTATAGATACCGGCATGTTCCACGCCAAGACGCTGCAAACTTATTTTGTAGCCGATGGTATGCCGGGTTCAATGGAAAAAGGTTTGGCAAGACTTTGCCGCTATGCGGAAGATGCTGTTGGCGAAGGCTTTGAAGTGTTGATATTGTCCGACCGTGCCATCGATTCTGAACACGCACCGATACCTTCTTTATTAGCCGTATCAGCCGTTCATCACCATTTGGTGCGCAAGGGCTTGCGCGGTGCAGTAGGTTTGGTATCCGAAGCGGGTGATGCCTGGGAAGTGCACCATTTCGCCACTTTGCTGGCATTTGGCGCAACAGCCATTAACCCATACCTGGCGCTGTCGACCATCGAAACGATAAAGAATGATGGGACGCTTGAAACCAGCCTGGATAATAAAACACTCCGTAAAAACTATGTAAAAGCCATTAATGATGGCTTGCTTAAGATATTCTCCAAAATGGGTATCTCTACCCTGCAATCGTACCACGGCTCGCAGGTGTTCGAGATATTGGGTTTGAACAAGACCGTTGTCAACCGCTACTTTGACGGCGCGGTTACGCGCATCGGCGGTCTGGGTTTGGATGAAATAGCCCGCGAATCGCTTTGCAAGCATAAGATCGGCTTCGGCAGTTCCAAATCAGCAGACCGTTTACTGCCTGAAGGCGGTATCTACCAGTGGAAACGCCGGGGCGAAGAGCATTTGTTCAACCCGCAAACCGTGCACCTGTTGCAGCATGCCACACGCAACAACGATTATTCGGTTTATAAAAACTACGCTAAGCTGATCAACGAGCAGGGCGAAAAACATTATACCATACGTGGTTTGCTCGATTTTGCGCATCACCGCGAATCAGTGAAACTGGAAGAGGTTGAACCGGCCGAAGAGATCATGAAGCGCTTTGCAACGGGCGCCATGTCGTTCGGGTCAATCTCGCACGAGGCGCACAGTACATTGGCTATCGCCATGAACCGAATCGGCGGGAAAAGCAACACAGGTGAGGGAGGCGAAGACGAACTGCGCTACGAAAAACTGCCAAATGGCGACTCGATGCGCTCAGCTATCAAACAGGTAGCGTCGGCGCGTTTTGGGGTAACATCGAACTACCTTACAAACGCTGATGAGTTGCAGATAAAAATGGCGCAGGGTGCAAAACCCGGCGAAGGCGGGCAATTGCCCGGCCATAAAGTGGATGATTGGATCGCCAAGGTGCGTCACTCAACTCCGGGCGTAGGTTTGATATCTCCGCCTCCGCACCACGATATTTATTCTATCGAGGATTTGGCGCAGCTGATCTTCGACCTTAAAAACGCCAACCGCGCTGCCCGTATTAATGTTAAGCTGGTTTCCAAAGCAGGTGTCGGCACTATCGCCGCAGGCGTTGCCAAAGCACATGCCGATGTGATCCTGATAGCCGGATACGATGGTGGTACAGGTGCATCGCCAATAAGCTCTATAAAACACGCCGGCTTGCCATGGGAACTTGGTCTGGCCGAAGCGCACCAGACATTGGTACGCAATAAACTGCGCAGCCGCGTGGTGCTGCAAACGGACGGGCAGCTAAAAACTGGCCGCGATTTGGCTATAGCCTGTTTAATGGGCGCCGAGGAATGGGGTGTTGCTACAGCGGCATTGGTTGCCGGCGGCTGTATCATGATGCGTAAATGCCATCTGAATACCTGCCCGGTAGGCGTTGCCACGCAGGATGCCGAATTAAGGAAATTATTTACCGGCAAACCGGAACATGTCGTCAACCTCTTCCGCTTTATGGCCGAGGAATTGCGCGAGATAATGGCCGAACTGGGTTTCCGTACCATCAACGAAATGGTGGGCCGGGTTCAGTTCCTGAAAGTTAAGGATGGCCTGCAAAACTGGAAGGTTAAGCATATTGATCTTTCAGGCATGCTGCACCCGGTGACCAACGCCAAAGGTTTAACCCTGTATAACAGCGAAGGCCAGGATCATGGTATCGACGCTATTATAGACTGGCAGTTGCTGGAGCATGCAAAAGTTGCTTTGGAGGATAAGACGCCGGTGTTTGCATCGTTCGATGTAAAAAATACCGACCGTACCATCGGCACCATGCTATCGAACGAAATATCAAAAAAATATGGTTCGGCAGGCTTGCCTGATAACACTATCAATTATAAATTCAAAGGCTCGGCAGGTCAAAGTTTCGGCGCATTCACAACCAAGGGTATTTCTTTCGAACTGGAAGGCGAAGCCAACGATTATGTAGGCAAGGGATTATCGGGTGCGCAGTTAGCCATTTACCCATCGGCGGAAGCTACTTTTACGCCGGAAGATAACATCATCATCGGCAACGTGGCCATGTATGGCGCCACATCAGGCGAAATGTTTGTAAGAGGCATGGCAGGCGAGCGATTTGCAGTGCGCAACTCGGGCGCAACGGCTGTTGTGGAAGGCGTGGGCGACCATGGTTGCGAGTACATGACCGGCGGCCGCGCGCTGATCTTAGGTAATACAGGCAGAAACTTTGCCGCGGGTATGAGCGGTGGTATTGCCTGGGTTTATGACAAAGACGGCACTTTTGCCGATAACTGCAATAAGGAAATGGTGGATCTTGATCCGCTGACCGATAAAGACTCGGAGCAGATCATAGCCCTGTTGAAGAAACACGCAAGCCTTACAGGCAGTAAAGTGGCTAAGGACCTGTTGAAGAACTGGGACGAGGCATCAACCAAATTCATAAAAGTGTTCCCGCAGGAATATAAAAAGGTTTTATTAAGGGCAGAATATCAGACAGTAAGCTAATGGGAAAGCCAACAGGATTTAAAGAGTATAACAGGGAGCTTCCCGAAAAAGTGGCGCCGGCCGAGCGCGTAAAAAACTACAATGAGTTTGAAAGTCTTTACACCGAAGAGAAGCTGAACGAGCAGTCGGCACGTTGCATGAATTGCGGCATACCGTTCTGTCATTCAGGTTGCCCGCTTGGCAACATTATACCGGAGTTTAACGACGCTGTTTACCGGAAGAATTGGGAAGAGGCGTACAAAATATTAGCGTCTACCAATAATTTCCCTGAATTTACAGGAAGGATATGCCCTGCTCCATGCGAATCGGCCTGTGTGCTGGGTATCAATAAACCACCGGTTGCTATTGAGGAGATCGAAAAGCATATTATCGAAATAGCCTACGAAAAGAATTTGGTAAAGCCGACAGCGCCGCTGATCAAAACTGGTAAAAAAGTAGCGGTAGTTGGTTCAGGTCCTGCAGGACTGGCTGCGGCCGCGCAATTGGCTAAAGCAGGGCATTCAGTAACAGTTTACGAGCGAGACGACAAACCGGGAGGCTTGCTTCGTTACGGTATCCCCGATTTCAAATTGGAAAAATGGGTTGTTGAGCGCCGTGTACAGGTAATGGAAGAGGATGGCGTAGTATTTAAATGTAACGTGGAAGTAGGTAAAGATATCCCGGCAGATGAATTGACCCGCAATAATGATGCGGTTATATTGGCCGGGGGTTCTACCATCCCGCGTAATTTGCCGATACCCGGCAGGGAGTTGAAAGGTATCCATTTCGCAATGGACTTTTTGAAGCAACAAAACAAGCGTGTAAGCAATACCGGTTTTGACGCCGAAGATATACTGGCGACAGGTAAGGATGTTGTGATCATCGGTGGCGGTGATACAGGTTCCGACTGTGTAGGGACTTCTAACAGGCAGGGCGCAAGATCCATCAAACAATTTGAGGTGATGATGCAGCCGCCTGCACAGCGCACACAGCACATGCCATGGCCAACTTACCCGATGGTGCTTAAGACGACAAGCAGCCACGAGGAAGGGTGTGAACGGCATTGGGGTATCAATACCAGGGAGTTTTTAGGTGATGATAAGGGGAACCTGCGCGCTTTGAAGGTAACCGACGTAAGCTGGGAGCTTGATGTAATGGGGCGCCCGATCAAATTTAACGAAGTTGAAGGCTCGGAACGTGAGATAGAATGCCAGCGCGTTTTTCTGGCCATGGGATTTTTACATCCGCAGCACGAAGGCATGATCAACAGCCTGAATGTGCATTTGGACGACCGCAAGAACGTGAAAGCGAAAGAGGGCAACTACCGCACCAATGTGAGCAAGGTATTTGCGGCAGGCGATATGCGCCGTGGCCAGTCATTGGTAGTATGGGCCATATCAGAGGGCCGCGAATGTGCGCGCAAGGTAGACGAGTTCCTGATGGGCCACTCGATACTGGAGAGCAAAGACGCAGTGAACCAGTTTGAGCAGGTATTTTGATGTGCAGATATGTAAATGTGCAGATGTGCAAATGATTGCACAATTTTACCGGATGTGTCTTCGGACTTTACTGACTTCCGGACTTTCGGACTAGAATTTTAATACAGTTCAGTTAATAAACCTAAGGATGAGCCGGGCCGCGAAAGTGGCCCGGCTTTGTTATTTACGTGAACAGATTTATTTATCCGACGGATTCTTTTTCCCTGCCTCTAATTTCTCAATCAATTTTACTAATCTTTCCCCTTTGGTCTTTTCCTGCTTCGCGGTTAATATCCAAAGCACATACTCTTTTCGGTTGGAGTAAGAGAGTTTTTCGTAATTGGCCAGGGCCTGCTGACTTTTTTCGAGAACGGTTTTGATCTCATCGGGCAGCCGGACAATTCGGTTGTCTACGTCTATCCATTGACTGTATTCGTTTTGTTTGAGCTCGTCGTTGCGGGTGTCGGATGTTTTGGTTAGTTCTTTAGGACGAAAACGTAATGCTGTCCAGGTATGGTTTATTGCAGCCGCAGCAACGCCTCCATAACCATATTTGCCCAGCTCGTCCCAACTGCTGATCATCTCCAGGTCGCTTTCAATGCCGGAGGTTTTTTTGGGATACATGATCCAAAATACGGACAAGGACTTTAATAAAGGCATCACGATTTCCAGGCTGTCCGCCAGTTCGTGGCTGCTTTTTACAAACAATTGAACGCCATCAAAATCGCCAGCTGTATTATAAGAAACGGCCGCACCTTCAGGAAGGGGTTCGAGCAAACTTAGGTAGCCTGACGGGGCATTATACAAAAGCCAGTACTGGCCCGGCTTCATCTGGAGTTTTTTGGCAATGGTGGACACGGTTCAATAGATTTTAATTTCTATAAATATCTGACAAATCTTTGAATCCCACTTATCGGAAATTGCGATTAATAATTTGCTATGAATTATTAACCATGATCTTTCCAAAGAAATCCCAAAGTACAATACCTGCAGATACTACGATATTAAATGAGTGTTTTGTGCCGAATTGTGGTATCTCGATACAGGCGTCGATCTCCTTCATTACCTCATCGCTTACGCCGTTAACTTCGTTACCAAAAATAAGGGCATATTTTTTATTAGTTTCTGCCTCAAAGTCATTCAGCATAATGCTGTTTTCGGCTTGTTCAATGGCAATAATGGAATAACCTTCGTTTCGCAATTCTTCGACAGCCTGCAGGGGGGTAGGATAGTGGCTCCAATTGACAGACTGTGTGGCGCCGAGCGCCGTTTTTTCTATCTCGCGGTGTGGCGGCTGACCTGTGATACCGCAAAGGCAAATTTTTTCGACCGCAAAACCATCGCAGGTGCGAAATATCGAGCCAACATTATGCATACTGCGCACGTTATCGAGCACCACAACTACGGGGAGTTTTTCCTGTGCTTTAAATTCTGGGACGGAGGCGCGGTTAAGCTCGTCGAGTTTTAGCTTCCTCAATGTTGGAGATCTGTGATTAGTGAAACAACTACAAATTTACGGTTTGTTTCAGTATTCCCACGCCATCGCCGATAAGCGAACTATAAACCGAAGGTGCGTAGCCGATCTTCGACGTGTAATATTCGCTAACCTCGTTACTGAATTTGTCAAAACCGCTCTCTTTAACCAGCGCTATGGCGCATCCGCCAAAGCCTGCACCGGTCATGCGCGCACCGGCAACATCAGGATTGGTCTGGCTGTATTCAACAACGGCATCCAATTCTTTACCACTTACTTCGTATAGGTTTTTAAGCGAATTGTGCGAATCAAACATTAACTGGCCAAATTCCCCCAGGTCGCCGGTTGCCAAAGCGGTGGCCGCTAATTTCACACGGTCGTTTTCCTGTATAACATGGGTTGCGCGTTTTAGCACAATCTCGTCGGTTATTAAATGTTTGTATTTTTCGAATTCGGCACTATCAATATCGCATAGGTTTTGTATATCCAGTTCCTGCTGCAGCGCTTTCAATGCTGCCTGGCACTCGCTTACCCGTTCATTATATTTCGACTCAGCTAGTTTGCGGGGTTTATTGGTATTGATTATCGCAAGCACATATTCGCCTAAATTACTATCCACTGCTTTATATTCAAGTGTATCGCAATTAAGCATCAGGGCCTTATCCTTTTCGCCGAACGCAACGGCAAACTGGTCCATAATACCACAATTGACACCGATAAAAACGTTCTCAACCTGCTTAGATAGCTGTACCAACTCCAGTTTTGAGTAGCCACATTCGAACAGGTCATTCAACATATAAGCTGTAACCACTTCGATTGAAGCCGAGGATGACAGCCCCGAACTGATGGGAATATCACCGTAATAAAGCAGGTCAAGCCCCGTTATTTTATTATGCTCAGCCAGGAAATAGTCAATAATTCCCAATGGATAATTGAACCATATTTCACCGGTCTTCCCGTACCCGTCCTGCACCGGGATGTCTAATTTGTCGTTAAAGTTCAGGCTTCTGAACCGGAAAACGTTGTCATTGTTAGCGGATACAAATACATAAGTGCCAAAGGTAATGGCGCAGGGCATCACCAACCCTCCATTGTAGTCGATATGCTCGCCGATAAGGTTTACACGGCCGGGCGAGAAGTAGGCATTCTCAGCGTCTTTATTAAATATCTTTTTATACTCCCCGTAAAGGTCTTTCTTCATTCTCAAAATGTTATGCGAAAACAAATATTGTAATTTTTACAGTTATTCCTGCTTTTTATTTTTAAACTGCTGAAAATCAATGGAAAATACCTTTAGGCCGATTTGTTTGGCACAAAAAAGCGGGCAGCTATTTTTAGCTGCCCGCTTAAAATTACGGATAATTTTTTTTTTATTGTTTGGTATATCCGCCAGTCAGCAGATTGATGTTATAAGTAGCGCCACCTGTTATAACCAGGGTAGCCGTGCCATCGCCATTGAACGTTGCTGTGCCGGTATAGTTGTAAGTGTATTTTCCGGCAACTCCGCTTACCGTAACTGTCGCTGTGCCGCTTTTTATGGCCCTTGATGGTTTTGCCAGGGTAAGGTTAGTGATCACAATATCAATATTGCTGTTGCCGGTAGCCTTATTGCCAACCTTTGACACAAACGAACCTTGTCTTTTATATTCGCCGTTGATCACATAATTTGGAGCAGCCTGGGTTAGGCCCGCGATAGTTGCAGTAGCCGTGCCTTCAGCCGTGGTAGATACGCGCGGACCGTCAAAAGTACCATGGTAAGTAAGCGCGTTTACCAGGTTATCGGGCTGATTTTCAGCATTACAATTTAGTGTATGAGCATATTTTACAAAATAATCATACGAAACGGAACTGTTTGAACCTGTATAAGTGGCGCTATCGGTTTGGGTGGTACCACATTCCTGGTGATGATCGTTAACACCAAGTGAATTGACTGTTTGTGAGCCTGTTGATGCAAGACCCTGTGCATTTACTGCTATTGCGTCACTCATGGATGCCACGCCACCCGAATTTGATGCGAATGCGCTTGCCGCCATGTCGGCAGCCTGGTCACTTGTTAAATTGCCTGATGCAGAGGTGCTGTCTTTCTTACACGAGAACGCGCCCAGCATCAAAAGCGCGATAATAGATAGTCTGAATGTTTTCATTTTTTAAAGGGGGTTTAATGTTGTTTGCCTGGATATGACTTTGCGATGATCTAATGGTTTAATCGGTGGATAAAATGTACTTCACTTTTTTCGTCTGTGTTAACCTTTAGCTATTTTAAAAGGGATAAGGGCTCAAAAAAAGCCCCTGCCTTAACAGGGGCTCAAACTGAATTTAACCTTACACCTATGAATTACTAATTAAACTTATGTATCGTGTTTTACGCAATACCTTAGATGAAAGTTATGCTGAAGTATTAAAAGTTATTAACATTTTTTAAGCTATCTTGCTGATAATCTATTAGATACAAAACTATCGGCGGCATTACATGAATCGCGCAAAGCGCTGATAATCTTACGAATGTGATGAAATACCATTTAATATTTCCATATCACCGCTGGTTAACTCCACATTTTTCGCTTTCATATTTTCTTCCAAATGCTCAGCACTCGACGTCCCCGGTATCAGCAGAATATTGTCGGCATGATGCAAAAGCCAGCTCAGGGCCACCTGGTGAGCAGTTGCATTGTGTTTATCGGCAACCTGTTTTATTTTCTCGTCCGCATCGACATTGCCGGCGCTTAGGGGGAACCATGGAATAAATGCGATATCATTTTCTTTACAATATTCAAGCACAGGTTCCCAGCCCCGGTTATCAACACTGTATTTGTTTTGAACCGAAACCACATCAAAGTATTGCTGCGCTTTTTTGATGTCCGCAACGCTTACTTCCGATAAACCAATATGCTTGATCTTGCCTTCCTGTTGGGCTGTCTTCAAAAATTCAAAAGTTTTTTCCGCAGGTACTTTTGGGTCGATGCGGTGCAGTTGATACAGATCTATGCGGTCAAGCTTTAGTCTTTTCAAACTGCCTTCCAGCGCTTCCTTTAAATGGTCGGGGTGGGCGTTGACGGGCCACTGATCGGGGCCGGTGCGGGTTAATCCTCCTTTGGTTGCAATTACAAGTCCGGTTGTATAGGGGTAAAGGGCCTCGGCTATCAATTCTTCGGATACGTAGGGGCTGTAGCTGTCGGCAGTGTCGATAAAATTGACACCCAGTTCGACAGCCCGTTTTAATACCTTCAAAGCCTCATCTTTACTGTCGGGCGGTCCCCAAATGCCTTTGCCGGTAATGCGCATTGCTCCGTAACCAAGGCGGTTGACGGTCAGGTCGCCGCCAATGGAGAATGTTTGTTCAAATGTTGTTGCAGTTGCCATATCAAAATAGTTTAACCAAAAGTTTAACACGGCCTGCGCTTAAATGTTCTGCAATTAGATTGTAAAAACAACTGCATATCAGAATCTCTTGACAGGGAAATAGTACATTAGTTTTAAAATCCTGAACATGAAGAAAACACAAACCTATGCCACCCACAAACGGATTGTACCCGGCTTTCATTTTTTAGCAAGTTCGTTGCTGTTCCTGGGCGCTATTGCCGCAATAGTAAATATATTCAGGCATCCGCCCTACACAGGGGGCTTTGTAAGCGCTGTATTGCTGGAGGTAATGTTTATTGCCGGCCTGCTTTTGTTTTGGTACGCACGGCAGTTCGCGTTGAGAGCGCAGGACCGGGCCATCAGGGCCGAAGAGAACCTGAGGCACTATGTGCTTACCGGCAAGCTTTTGGACGCCCGTTTAAGCATGGCACAAACCATTGCCCTGCGCTTTGCACCCGATGAGGAATTTCCCGAACTGGCCGGTAAGGCCGCAGTTGAAAACATGAGTTCTGAAGAAATAAAAAAGGCTGTCGTTCAATGGAGGGCCGATCATCACCGGGCCTGAAGCGGAACCTGATGAAGATATAAAAGCATCCCCGTAATTATCCACGGGGATGCTTTTTTGTTAAGACCGGATGTTAGGCCTGCGTTTGGTGGTATCCGGCTTTTGATTGCCCGGCTGGTTTTGATTGTTCCCTTTGTTGTTATGGATCGGCTGCAAATTCGGGCGCAGAGCAGGGTTTGCCTGCGGGCGCGGAGCAGGTTGATTATTAGCAGGCTGCTGAGCCGGGTTTGTTCCGTTTGGTTGATTAGGCTGTTGCCCGGTTTGCTGCGGCGAAAAATTTTTATCGGGATTTGGATTTCCCCGGTGCCGTTGCGGTTGCGCGGCATTGGGATCTGTATTTGGCTGTCCCTGCCCGTTGTGCTGCCCCTGGTTTTGCCCTTGCCCCTGGTTCGGATTTCCGTTAGGCTGGTTAGGCTGTCCCTGTCCGTTATGCTGCCCCTGGTTTTGCCCTTGCCCCTGGTTCGGATTTCCGTTAGGCTGGTTAGGCTGTCCCTGTCCGTTATGCTGCCCCTGGTTTTGGCCTTGTCCCTGGTTCGGATTTCCGTTTGGCTGATTTGGCTGGCCCTGCCCGTTGTGCTGCCCCTGGTTTTGCCCTTGTCCCTGGTTCGGGTTCCCGTTTGATTGGTTAGGCTGTCCCTGTCCGTTATGCTGCCCCTGGTTCTGCCCTTGCCCCTGGTTCGGGTTCCCGTTGGGGCGGTTGGGTTGACTCTGCCCGTTATTATTACGGCCGGGGTTTTGGTACTGACCCGGATTTTGGTTTTGCCCGTTATTCCCATTATCCCGTTGCGGCATTTGAACGCCTAATCTGAAATGATCATATTTCCGCGGTGCCGGCCTGTGATCGGGTTGATTGCCCGGCTTTATCACCGGGTGATAAACAGAAATATGATTATTATTTACTACTACGGCGCCGGGTTTTGTCCTGTCGGTAATGGTAACCGGTTGTATCCTGTCGTTGGTAACCCTTTCCACGTCGTACACCTGCGGTCCGCGGTTGTATTCGCTCGCCGTCCTGATGCCGCCATAATTAGCTCCGCGATGATAGGAGTCAGTATACCCGGTGTTGCTGTTCCTGATCACCCTAATATTATTAACGATAGTTATATTATTATAAACAATGTAGTTGTGAACGCTTACCTGGTTAAACCGCCTGGCCGGTACCATGTTCCAGGTATATGGTGCAGGTTTCCACCAGCCCAGTTCGGCTTCTTTTATACTAACACGCGGAGGGAGCGGCGCCCAGCAAAAGTAATCGCCCGAAGTGCCCCAGGTAACCCATGCCGGTGCCCAGTCATCGCCCGGCTGCCAGCACCAGCCGTAATAGCCGTCATAAAACCAACGGCCATAGTGGAACGTGGCCCAGCCCCAATCATAATTGGAGGCCCAGGTCCAGCCATAATCACTATAAACCCAATTCCCGTTTGTTGCGTAAGGCCGAAAGTCGTTACCGACATTGGGTATCCACACATAACCATAGTCAGGATAATCTACCCAGCGGCCATAAGGGCTTAACTCGTCGTAAAACACCTGGTCGGTTTGCGGCGAGTCGTCATAATCAGGGTAATTATCGTTAAAGCCCGGTTGCTGGTAATCGGGCGGAGGCTGGTTATAACCAGTCTGCGAATCATTGTATACTGGTGCAGGCTCGTACACAGTACTCTGCACCCAGGCGCCGCAGCCTGCAAGCAGGGTGGCGGCGGGTATGATCAAATAAAATGCTCTTTTCATCTCAATATAAGGTTAGCGTTGTTATCAATTATACAGGTATGATTATGAACAGGACAATAGGTTTAATCCCTTGAACTAACCTGACATTTAAATGTAACGCGCCTGTTACAAAAGTATATTATTTTGCGCAGACAATACGCGGCGTGGCGCCCAACGCCCGGAGACAATAATTTTGAACCGGATTTTGACCGAAGCCGGTTCAAATTGCATATTTAAAGAATATTTTGGTTTGGCGGATTATCTACCGCCACAGGCCTATTATAGCGCCCATCAGCGTAAGCGATACAATACTGTAGCCGCCATTGATAAAAATATGGCGCCAGCTTTTGAGTTCGAACAAGCTATGGATGGCTATGGCACAAAACGTCCAGATACCGGCAAGAAATCCGGCCGTTGCACCCCAACTTACATCGGTGATGTGACCGGGACTATCGGCAAGGAACATGGCAAGGTTTACTGCCATTAAAAGAGAGAAAATAGCTGTAAAACCGAATATTTTTCCTTTGTTGCCTTGCTTAATATCGTCTTCGGTGAGTTTACTATCGGTCATCCAGGCGTTACCAAAAATACCGCGCGAATACCATATGCCGCCAACGGCAAATGCTGAGATACCGGCTGCAATTACGGCCAGCCAGTTAATTGATGAAGGATTCATGTGTTTCAGGTTTAATCTTAGTTAAATAAATCTAAGAAAATATTTTGAAACTACTGAACCTTATAGCGGTAAATATACCAGCCCAAATTGCCGTCCTTATCTATTCCCTCAATTATCGCTTTATACGTGCCGGCACCATCGGCGTTAAAAAAATCGAACGATGCCGCGCCGGTTTTATCTGTTATAACGGAAGGGTTCCAATAGATCGTACTGCGCAGGTCGGCCCCCGCCCGTGGGGCAGCAGGATTGTCATATTTGGGAGCGTAAAATACACGCGTTGCATCATACCCGCCCGGCACAAATTCAACCAGGTAGCCCTTTGGCAAAAGATCGGCCAGTTGCTCCTTGCTTATTTTTTCTCCTTTGGGCTGTTTTTTTAGGTTGATCTCGATAACGCCTTTGTTGTTGGTAGCGCGGTTTATACCCGATAATCCATCGTTCAAAAATATTTCAACCGATTCAACAGCGTCCGAATTGATATTCTGCAAATAATTATAGTCAGTTGCCATGCCGTTAACATACACCGCAACCGGCGTGCGCGCACCGGAATTATAGTCGCGGGTGATATAAAGGTTATTGCCATCCGAAGTCAGGCCGATGGCTTGCGCCGCCAAACACTGAAAGAACACCGGGCAACCCTTAAACTGTTCGCCATTAATGGTATGGTCGGCAACAATATTTAAGCCCTGCAAAGTGCTGAAATCGGAGTGACTGACCTTTTTTGGTCCTGCCTTATCCTTAATAACCACTTCCTCCAGGGTGTGGGTTTTGTTTAAAGCATTTTGCTGCTTTAAGCTATTTTCGAGGTAAGGACGTATGGTACTGTCAATATTGGCAACATAACCCGTTTAGTTATTAAATATGCTTGTCGGGGGCAGCACAAAAGGATTAACGGTTAATACCATATTACTGCCGCCAGGGTTATCGCGTGCATTCAGTGTCACCTTCGACGAGTCGGATACGAGTACATTGGAGAACTTGAAATTGCCGCTCATGTCGGTTTGCGTCTGGGTCGAAAAACTTTTATCAGGTATTATCAGCCGCACATTACCTTTTGATACCGGTATGCCTGTATTGCTTCGCAAAATACCCGAAATTTCAATGCCCTGTTCGGGTAAAAACGATATGGGGGGATTTCTGTCGCTAACAATATTTCTGTAAGAAAAGCGCCTGTAACCCTGCGTCAGCATCAGCACATCCAGGTCGGCCTCGGTTTTACTGTTCGGATGATTAAAATAGTAATTCGGCTTCTCAATAAAGCCCCTCAGGTCCGATGTCAGCAACAGGTGGCTCAGGATGGTCGTTTCGTCGTTCTCATCATAAGGGACAAGCGTCTCGTCAACAACGGAAACGGAAAAACTGCCTTCAGCCGGCACCTCTTTGTTTTTTGCAGAGACCGTCATCTTTACTTTTTGCCTGCGCCCGTAATTTTGTTTGTCCGAGCGTAGCGTGAGGCTCATCAGGTCATCGTGCCTTATAAAAGCGATCCTCTCGCTAAGCGGCGATCCTTTCACCGAAAATAAAGTTACCTGCACTATTCCCGTCGGAAATTTATTTTTTGGGATGCTTGCTGCGTACACCGGGCTTCGTAAACTTGCCTGGGCCGCGTAGCATATAACGCCGTTGCTTTGCGCAATTACATAGAAAGGTTTATTCTGATTTCTTGTAAAAAAGGCTTCGTTCGCGGCAATTTTTATGCCCAGAGTATCAGCATCAGAGTTATTCAACGATAAATTGATGCCTTCATCCCGTGGTGTGGGCAGGTCGATACTGGTTTTTGTACCGTCGGCAAAAGTAAAATTAGCTTTGTAGGTTTTCCCGTTTTCCGGCTGTACGGCAAATACACCCATACCCAGGTGCTGCGAATCGAAACTTGCCATTACCGCACCGGTATTATCCGTCACGTTGCCTTTAGCGTCGATGCCGCGGCCGTCGGGTTTGAGCGCCTTAAAAGCGACACGCGAGCGTATGCCATCTATCAGGTATCCTCCCTCGGGGAAAAGCTGTACGTCCACATCGGGTGGTGTCGTCTCGAGCGCAAAAACCTTGTTTATGAGTTTTTTGTCATCCAGCTCCAGATCGGTTTGGACAGTTGCCGTATTAAGCGCCGAAACTTTATCCGTCAGGAAATTGATGTTCAGCTTCCCGTTCGCATCGGTTTGATCCCTGCCTTTTTCAATGGTCTGGTCGTCGCTCATAACCCGCCAGTTCACCTTTTTATTGACGTAAGGGTTGCCGTTCTGGTCTTTATAAACGATGTCGGCCACAATACGGGCCGTTTTTTCCGAGATCGAATTTTTAAATGTTATGCGCGGGATAACCTGGTTGCTTTCGGTACTGCCAATGCTTAACGTGCGGTTAAAAAAATACGCCTGGTCGAAATTGCGCATCCAGCGTGTATAGGCACGTATGCGGTAGTCGCCTCGTTTATAACTATTTGGCGCAAGCGCCAGGAAGCTGTTTGCCATACCATTAACCAGTTGCAGCTTAAGCTCATTCAATAACACACCCTGCTGGTTTATGAAATCGATATAAAGGATCTTGCTCAGCGGCGAAGGCATGTGCAGGCCCACAGTTACATAGGCTTTTAGCCAGATGGTATCGCCTACCGCGTAATAGGGTTTGTCAAATTGTAAGAAAACTTTTTCGATAGGGTGGCCGCTCGTATAATTCTGGGTCTTTTCAATTATTGTGGTCAGGGCTACACTATCGCGTTGGGCTGTAGCCGATAAACGGATGATAGTAAGTAAAATGGATAAAGCGAATAAAAATTTTCTTAGATTCATCAAATTATTTGCATCAAAGGAACGGGCTAAATATAGTTATTTCTGAATACAGCCCCGAAAAGGAGTAAGTCTTTAACATTTTTTTACACTTACCCTCGTTCAAAACAAACCATTGATTGTTACAACGGCTTACATAGCTGTAAAAGTGTAAGAAGCAGTTAAGTAACCAGATTTTTATAATCCAGTATAATAAATGAAGCGAAAAGCCGGGAAAGCTTATTTTAACGAACTATGGTACCAGATGAAAAGCGATCTGCGCGATTTTATTAAAACCGGCGACCAGGAAAAACTCCATCATTTCAGGGTACAGGTAAAAAAGTTGCGGGCCTTTTTGTTGCTGGTCGATCATACTCTGCCGAATAGTAAGCTTTTGAAGGCCTTTAAACCCATCAGGCAGATATTTAAGGACGGCGGCAAAATACGCGAAGCTTACCTTAACTTGCAATTGAGCTCGAAATATGGCCTGAAAAACGATGACTTTATCCTGCAACAGGTGAATGACATGGATAAAGATATCAAGGCGTTCATGGATAATTCGAAACAATACCTGAAGACGGTGAGGGCGGTGCATGCCGGAATTGAAGACGGCCTTAAGGCTGTTGAGGACGAACATATAAGCGAATTTTACAAAAGCCAGTTAGAGCAAATAACTGTTACGCTGAATAAGCTTGAATTTAACGAGGGCCTGCACGAATGCCGTAAAAGAATAAAAACACTTTTATATAACCGTAAGATAGCCGCCGAAGCCCTGCAAAGCAGCCTGCGAATTGATAACGATTACCTGGATAAATTGCAGGAAGGCATAGGCCAGTGGCACGATGGCCTGCTGGCTATAGCCCTTTTTTCGGCGGCGGGAATAAATGCCAAAACTGTTGTCGCCAAAATAAAGCGGCAAAATACCCGGCAGCGGAAGTCGATAAGCAACCTGGCCGCTGATTTCTGGAAGAAAGCGACGTTTGCGGGCCAGACCATTGATAACGGACAGGAAGCAAGGGTATGGGTGTAGAAATAGAACGGAAATTTTTGGTCGACCATGATAAATGGGAAAAGGTAAGCAAGCCGGAAGGAACACACTACCGGCAGGGCTATATTGTGGCCGATAGCGGCCGGACGGTGCGCATACGGGTTTCGGAAAGGAAAGCTTTTTTGAACCTGAAAAGCAAGTCGGGTTCGTCACATATGTCGCGCAGCGAGTATGAATATGAGATACCGCTGGACGAGGGTTTGGAGATACTTGAAAAATTTACGACCAACGGGACCGAGAAAATAAGATACAACATCCACTTTGCGGGTAAGTTATGGGAAGTGGATGTTTTCAGCGGGGATAACGCAGGGTTAATAGTGGCGGAAATAGAACTCGAAAGTGAAGATGAACAGTTTGAAAGGCCCGAATGGGTAACTATTGAAGTTACCGACGATGGCAGGTACACCAACGCGGCGCTGTCTAAACACCCTTTTAAAGATTGGTAACATAAGATTTACGAAGTTTTAAAAGGCGCAGTAAACCGGAATGTTGCTTTTTTCATAACTTCATTGCATTAACCAATTCACCCGATCATGAAACTCTTTTTATTTTTTGCTTCGTTTTTGCTGTGCAGCACTGTTTATGCGCAGGAAGTGCCCGCTCGTTGGGACGAGCTAACCGCTACCGACTGGCAGGCAGCGCTCGATAAATCGTCTCAAACCTGTATACTCCCGTTTGGGATACTAGAAAAGCATGGCCCTCATTCGCCGATCGGAACCGACCTGATCCATGTGCGCGAATGGGCCGCACGCGCTACCAAACAGGAATATGCCGTGGTATTTCCCGATTACTTTTACGGGCAGATCAACGAGGCCCGGCAGCAGCCCGGTACCTTCGCGCTTCCTGCCCAACTGATCTATAATCTGCTGGAAGCTACCTGCGACGAAATCGCCCGCAACGGCTTTAAAAAAATAGTGATACTGAACGGACATGGTGGTAACCCCGAATTTATTCGGTTCTTCATGCAATCGTTCCTGAACAAACGACACAATTACGCCATCTATTTTTACGACCCCGAGAACGACCCCACCTTCCAGGCCGAATACCGCAAGATGCACAAATCGGATATGCGCGGCGATGAGCACGCAGGTGAAAGTGAAACGTCTGTATTGATGTATTACCGCCCCGACCTGATGCGCATGGACAGGGCTACATCACAGTCAGGTGCCGACCAGAAACGGCTGAGCCTGCCGGGAGTTTATACGCCTATCTGGTGGTATGCTTCGTTCCCAAATCACTATGCAGGCGAAGGGGCAAAAGCTACTGCCGACTTTGGCAAGTTTATAACTGACCACGAGATCGCATCATTCATTAAAGTACTGAAGGAAATAAAAGCAGACACCACAACAATTAAGTTGCAGGACGAATTTTATGACCGGGTAGATAATCTGGGCACAAGCAAGCAATAAAAATTCAGGCAGTTTTCGTTTTTTTTACCGATACATTTAGAGTTCACGGCGCTACCGCTTGCCGCGTCGTTCTTTGGATCAATTGGCTTATTTTCAGTTATTTGAAATTTTGACGTCGTCAAAAGCGCCCCGTTTTTGCATTTTTTATGAACATGGCGGGTGGTAATTTCCGCCGCGCCAAGGCAACCATTCTGCGTTTTTTGCCGTGATGTAGGTATGAGAACTATATCAAATACATTTATTATGAAAACGAAAATGGTATGTGCGGCCATCCTGCTGATGGCAAGTGTTTTATTTTTAGGGGCCTGTGGCAAGTCTGGTAATTCAACAAATCCTACATCATCGGGAAACACGCCGGTGGCTGCTGCAAATGTGAGTATCGAAAACTTTGCTTTTTCGCCCGCAACCGTTCATGTCAAAATTGGCGGATCGGTTACCTGGACAAACAAAGATGCGACGCCGCATACGGCTACCGATCTCGGCGGAGCGTTTGACAGTGGCAGCCTGGCCGTTGACCAGACTTTCAAAAAGACGTTTGCCACTGCCGGTACGTACACTTACCACTGCACCATCCATTCGATGATGGCGAATGCCACTGTGGTGGTTGGTAATTAAAACGCCTTTGGTTTTTTGTAAAATTATATCAAAGTTGGCTGAAAAACGTAAGCCCCCGGTTTTGTAACCGTGGGGCTTACTATTTTAAGTACCCGCGTCTGTGTAGCGAGAATAACAGGTGGCGGGTTTTTTAACTCCAGCCTGTGCCTTTTTTAGCAGCGCCGCTCGAGATGTGACCCTCTGCAGTTGCTTTACTCATGATAGCCGACATTTTATTGCCTGCAGCGTCTTTACCGCTTGCAATATATCTGCCTGATTTTACGTCGATCACCGGATCGATCATTGGAACATTTTTAGTTTTTGTTTTTACCGAGTAGGCGGTAATTCCACTTTCGTTTGCCATGATAAGTTTGTTTTTAATTTAAAGGTAACCCACAAAATAGGTTTTTGTTTAGAATATATGTTAGAAAGATAAAAAAAGTCGTCATTCAGGGGTCTTTAATAGTACATACGGCCGATCCGTCGTTGTTTGCGTGGGTCCAGTTAGTAAAATGTATGCCGTCGGCATGATCGGGGTCCAGGTCGCGCCGGTATAAAATATCGTTACTGTCGTCAACCGTGAATGACCGCGACTGTCCTTTTACCAGGTACTGGTCGAAGATGATACCGGCACGATCCGGCCCGGATCGAAGCGCCTTTTTTACCTGGATGTGTACTTTTTGCCAGCGGGAGTTTGTAACAGAAACTGTAGAATTGAATTGCATATAGTTGCGGTAAAGCACAAATAGAAGCAACGCAATTATGCCGGTCACAAATATTGTGGTAAAATATTTTCTCACGATAAAGAAAGGTATATCCTGGTAACTTTCAACCATCTGACAGGTTTAATTTATTTTGGTTTAAAGGTAAAAAGCACCCTGTTTGCAAATGGCAGTGTTAACACCCAATTTAACCACGGGTTTTACGCAATCCGGTTTGGTGAAATACACGGGTTATTTTATTAATATTGTATAAGAAAAACATTAGCCATGAGCAATACCAAACGCGATTCGGGGATAGCTTACATGTTATTAGGGATATATTCTCTTATGGTAAGCTGGTATTTTAACCATTCTATCATCCTGCTTATTATCTGCTATATATTCTGGCCCATTTACCTGCTGTATGAAGTGTTGAGCGGGCACCTTTCGCATGGTATGTGGAAGGAAATACCGCTGTCTTATTTTAAGTAAGCGTAATTTCCGCAAAAAATACCGTAAAAACACGGGTTGACAGAAGGGTGCATGTTAATTACCTTAGTGTTAATTAACTTCCTGCCTATCATTCACCTAAAGTCACTGTCATGCCAACGCCCTACATTGTAATTTTGCTTGTTCTAACGGTTATTGTTATTGCCATATCGTTATACACAGATATGCTCCGGAACACCGTATTTAACCTGGCCACCATTGCCGGACTGGCTAAAAGAGATGGGAAAAAAGAACGCCCTGCCTTTAGCCTGGCGAAGACGCAGCTCGCGTTTTGGTCCGTAATTATAATAGGTTCCTATTTTTACGTCGCCTTTTTTACTCCCGGCCTGAACGGTATCAGATTTAATATAGAGATAGGTGCCGTTAACCTTACATTACTCGGCATAGCGGCCGGAACAACCATTGTGGGTAAAGCTATCGATAGCAACCAGCAGTCAAATACCACTGTTAATCCTGCTGATAAACAACAGAACCACCCGGGCACGGGCTTCTTTTTCGTTGATATCATTTCTGACGAAACAGGTGTGAGCATTCACAGGCTGCAAAATGTTATCTGGACACTTGTGGTAGGTGTGGTGTATATAGCATTTGTAAGTTCAAATTGTAAACTGCCGGATGATAAAGTGATCACCAATACATTGCTGGGGCTTATGGGTATAAGCTCTGCCGCATACCTGGGTGTAAAAACTAAGGAAAACACTGCACCACAGCCGCAGCCCGAGCCTGGCGATAAAGATAATCAACCCGGGGGGGGAAACGCTCCTGGCGGCGGTAACCCGGTTGGTGGCGTTAATCCTCAAGGCGGAAATAATCCTCCTGCACAATAAAATTGTCTCAACAATTAGCTTTATAAATGATAGATAGTAACTTTGGTTACTATCTATTTTTAATTTATGGCGAAGTTTTCAGACGGTATTCTTCCGCAGCACAGCGAATTTATTGATAAGCAAAAAATGTTTTTTGTAGCCAGCGCACCGCTTAATGCCGGGGGCCATGTCAATCTTTCACCGAAAGGGATTGATAGCTTCCGCGTGTTGTCGCCCAATAAAGTGGCATACATGGATATTATCGGCAGCGGTAACGAAACATCAGCTCATATGCTCGAAAATGGGCGCGTTACCTTTATGTTTTGCGCTTACGACGGGCCGCCAAACATTTTGCGCCTATACGGCAAGGGATATACGGTTTTGCCCGGCGACGCAGAATGGGAAAACCTGTCGGGGCTTTTTGAATTGCAATTAGCTACCAGGCAGATCATTGTTGCCGAAATAGATAAAGTGCAAACATCCTGTGGTTTCAGCGTGCCACTGTACGAATACGTGGGCGAACGCGATCATGCCCAAAAATGGGCCGCATCCAAAGGCGTCGACGGGCTGGAGAGCTATAAAAAAGAGAAGAACCGGGTCAGCCTGGACGGCTTGCCGACTGCCCTTTTCGGGAGGTTGGCTTAAGTTTTACGCTTTAGCCGAAAAACTTTCTATCTTTCAGGTATAAACCATTGCCATGAAATTTAACGCCACGCTGCCTGCAGCCTTGTTGCTGTGCTTTTTCATTTTTGCAAATACCGCTTTCGCTCAAAAGAATACCATCGACCCCAAAAGATGGAACGCTCATTGGATAAACGTTCCCGGGCCCGCTCCGGATTACCAGGTTTGCTTACTTAGAAAAGTTGTGAACCTTGAAAGTAAACCCGCCAGCTATAAAGTCTTCGTATCAGGCGATAACCGTTATAAGCTTTATGTGAACGGTCATTTGGTTTCGGTCGGTCCGGCACGCAGCGATTTTTACTTTTGGAACTATGAAACTGTCGATCTGGCGTTTTACCTGGTTGCAGGGAAAAATGTAATAAGCGCCGTAGTAGCAAATGAAGGTTCGTGGAAACCGGCGGCGCAAATGTCGTACGGTACGGGCTTTATTTTGCAGGGTGCTACAGCGGCCGAAGAGGAAGTGAACACCAATAAAAGCTGGAAATGCCTGCGCGATACCGCCTACACGCCCCTACCTGTTGAACTTGTTTACAGCTATTACGTTGCGGGCCCGGGCGAATTGGTGAGCATGAATCATCAGCCAAAAAACTGGCAGTCGGCCGGTTTTAATGATGCCACGTGGCCGCAGGCTAATCAAATGGCGGTAGGCGGGCCCAAAGGGCAAATGTCGTTTAACGATGGCTGGATGCTGGTACCCTCGCCGATAGCTGCAAGGGAGATGATCCCGCAGCGGTTGAAAGTCATGCGGTGCGCAACCGGCATTAATTTACCATCAACTTTCCCATCCGAACAAAACCCGGTTACCATACCGGCCAACACCAAAGCGACCATATTGCTCGATCAAACCTACCTGACAAATGCTTACCCTACCATCATATTCAGCAAGGGGAAAGATGCAGGCATATCCATGAGCTATGCCGAAGGGTTGTATATTATTGAACCTGGCAACAAAAACTGGCGTGCGCAGGAACGTAAAGGAAACCGGAACGAGATAGAAGGCAAACGATTTGTAGGGCGCAAGGATAGTTTGATAAGTGATGGCAGCGACAAACAGGAATTTACACCGTTTAACTGGCGCACATACCGTTATCTGCAACTGGTAATTGAGACAAAAGATGAGCCATTGCTGATCAACGATATTTACGGAACAGCCACCGGCTATCCTTTTCAATACAAGGCTGAATTTGAATCGGAAAATAAGCAGTTGGATACCATCCTGCAAATTGGCTGGCACACAGCAAAACTATGTTCGTGGGAAACCTATATGGATTGCCCGTATTACGAACAGTTACAATACGTGGGCGATACCCGTATACAGGCCATGGTATCGTACTATGACAGTGGCGATGATAAGCTGGGACGAAATGCGATAACCTTACTCGATCATTCGCGCCTTGCTGAGGGTATTACCCAAAGCCGTTACCCTACGGCCATACCGCAGCAGATACCAACTTTTTCGTTATGGTGGATAGCCATGATAAATGACTATTATATGTACCGGAATGATAACAGCTTCGTTGCCGACAAGCTTCCGGGTGTGGAACAGGTACTCAACTTTTTTGGCAAATACCAGCAGCCCGACGGGTCGTTGAAAAACGCACCTTACTGGGAGTTTACCGACTGGGCAAACGGCAAGTGCTGGGATGCCGGCGTAGCGCCTGTAGGCGCAGACGGAAATTCGTCGGTACTGGATATGCAATTGCTGTGGGCTTATCAAACAGCCGCCGGGTTGGAAAACGCGTTGGGGAGCAAGGAATTTGCCGCGAAATATCAAAAGCTGGCGGAGCAGCTTAAACAAACCATCCGTAGTAAATACTGGGTTGCAACCAGGGGACTTTATGCTGACAGACCTGAAAAAGATGTTTTTTCGCAACACGCCAATGCTTTAGCGATACTTAGCGGGGTGGCAACGCCCGAACAGGCAAAAACCATCAGCGGTAAATTGCTGACTGACACATCGTTGGTTCAGGCGTCTATCTACTTTAAATATTACGTTTACCAGGCGCTGGTGAAGACCGGCATGGGCAACGATTATGTGAACTGGCTGGATATATGGCGCCAAAACATTAAAATGGGAATGACTACCTGGGCCGAAATGTCGGACATCAGCGCGTCGCGGTCGGATTGCCATGCCTGGGGTTCGAGCCCCAACATCGAGTTTTTTCGTACTGTGCTGGGGATAGAGACCGCAGCCCCCGGCTTTAAAAAAGTGAAGATAGAACCGCATTTGGGCGTTCTGACGCATATCGGCGGGTCGATACCACATCCCGCAGGAACGGTAAGCGCGCGGTACGATAAGCAGGGAAGCAACTGGAAGATAGCGATTAGTCTGCCTTCGGGTACCCCCGGGAGTTTGGTATGGAAGGGGAAAATATACCCGCTGAAGCCCGGCGAAAACAATTTGACGCTATAATCTTTATACAGCTGAATTATGGCTGAACATTTATCCAACTTAACCGAATTGGTCGATTGGGTGCTCATAGGCGCCGTTATCTACATTATTATAGTTGTAGCCGTATGCCTGCGTATTATTTACGATACGCGGTCGAACGATAAGGCGGTTGCTTACCTGCTTGTAACCGTGTTTTTACCGGTCATCGGCATAGCCATTTACTTTGCCTTCGGCATCAGCTATCGCAAAGAGAAATTGTATAATAAAAAGATCGTCACCGATAAGTCGGCGCGGGAAAGGCTGCGCGAACAGGTAAGGCTGGAGTCGGAAAAGGCATGGGATACCAATGAGCCGGCTATCCAAAAACATAAGAAACTGGCGCTATATCTGCTAAACGATGGCATGAGCCCGCTGACCGGCGGTAACGAGGTGAAACTTTTGATAAACGGTGAAAATAAATTCCCGGAAGTATTGGAGTGCATCAAAAAGGCAAAACACCATATCCACATCCAGTATTACATTTTTGAGGACGGCGAAATAGGAGAGGAGATAAAAAATGCGCTGATCGTAAAGGCCCGGGAGGGTGTTGATGTCAGGTTTATCTATGACGATTTTGGTAGCCGTTCTATCCGTAAGGAACTTGTAGATGAATTGAAGGACGCAGGCGTGCAGGCTTACCCTTTTTATAAGGTTCATTTCATTTTACTCGCAAACCGGGTTAATTATCGCAATCACCGCAAGATCATCATTATCGACGGCTGCACCGGTTTCACAGGTGGTATTAATGTAAGCGACCGGTATGTGAATAAATCCGGCCAGCTGTTTTGGCGGGACACGCACGTAAAGATAGTAGGGCCCGGCGTTTACTATCTGCAATACTTGTTCATCTGCGACTGGAACTTTTGTTCGGGAAAGCGGCTGAAACTCGAAAAAGATTTCTTTTGCACGCAACCGGTTACACGGGGCAAGGCTACGGTACAAATTGCGGCAAGCGGTCCGGATTCAGACTTCCCTTCATTAATGTTCTCCATGGCGCAAACCATAGGGCTGGCCGAAAAGGAATTGCTCATCACAACGCCGTATTTCATCCCGGGCAGCAACATTATGGATGCCTTGCATGTAGCCGCCATGAGCGGCGTAAAAATAAAAATATTAGTGCCCGGCGAATCTGATTCGAAGCTTGTTAATGCTGCCGCCCGGTCGTACTATGGCGAACTGCTCGACGCCGGCGTCGAGATCTATATGTATCAGAAAGGATTCGTCCACGCCAAAACCCTGGTATCTGACGGCCAGCTTTGTATTGTGGGTACCGCCAATATGGATCACCGCAGTTTTGAGCTGAATTTTGAAGTGAACAGCATGATCTATGATACAGCTACAGCAGAAGAACTGCGCGCTGTTTTTTTCAACGATATAAAGGATGCAAAAAAGATAAACCCTACTTCGTGGAAAAGGCGCCCGTTCATGCGCCAATTTCCTGAAAAGTTAGCGAGGCTATTGTCGCCTTTGTTTTGATTCGTAAGTGGCAGTTGAAATAATCTTACTGCAACTGCCACTGCTACTCCAATATTAAGCCGGTTCTACAACTACAGCGGTGCCGTAAGCCAAAACTTCGGTAACACCCTGCATCACTTCATTGGCATCGTAACGCATGTTGATAATGGCATTGGCGCCCATTACATTGGCGTGCTGCAGCATCAGCTGGTAAGCCTCTTCGCGTGCGTTCTCGCAAAGTTCAACATAAATAGAAAGCCTGCCGCCAAACAGCGACTGGAAACCGCCTGCAATATTGCCCAGGGCGCTGCGGCTGCGTACGGTAATGCCGCGTACAAGGCCCAGTTGTTTGGTTACTTTATATCCTTCCAAGCCGGTGCTGGTGGTAACAAATGTGTGGTCCATTTTCTTAATTGTTTATTGTTGGATTGATGAAAAGGTTAATTGTTACCAAATATATATCAATTTCCCGTACCCGCCTGTAAATATTCGGCGGCGCTTGCCGGTGCCCATAAAGTTCCGAAATAAGGTTTTACGGGCTCCAGTTCGCGGTATTTTTTGTCAGGCGGCGTACTTTTTAATCCTTTCAATGTTTCACCATTGGTAAGCTTGCCGGCTGCTTGTTTGGTAGCCAGGATAATGTAACCCTCGTTATTTCTCAAAAGGCCATCTTCAAACCATCCCAGGTGTTTGCCATTGAACCAATAAACATCGGTGTTAGTGAAATTTTGATGAAGGTAAGCGACAGGTGTGCCGTCCCATAAATAAACCACCTGGTCGGTAAGGTAATCATCAATATAGGCGGTTGCGCTGCCCGACGAATTGTACAGGTTTATTTCGTGGTAAGGCTTACGTATGCCACAGAGCATACTACAGGCAAGAAAAATCGTAATGAGTTTCATTTGACAGGCCAGGTCTATTTTAAATTGCTGCCCCGAAATTACAAATTGCCGCCCACAAATCAAACAATGCTTTCCAGCATTTTGATATAAAGCTCAATACCTTCTTTGATTTCTTCCAGGTAAATAAACTCATCGGCAGTATGGGAGCGTGCCGAATCGCCGGGTCCGACTTTCAGCGATGGTATATCTAATAATGACTGATCGGATGTGGTAGGCGAACCATAAGTTGTCCGGCCCAAAGCAATGCCCGCCTGTACAATTGGATGCTCTTTTGCAATCTTCGATGGCTTCAACCGGATAGACCGTGGGGTAACATCACATTTTACGTGCTGCCGGATGATCTCCAGTACTTCCTCGTTGCGGTAAGCATCGGTCACCCGCACATCCACCACGAAATTGCAGCTTGCAGGTACCACGTTATGCTGCGAGCCGGCGTTGATAACCGTCACCGACATTTTAACCGGTCCAAATACTTCCGACTCTTTTGGAAAGCGATAGGTACGGAACCATTCTATATCCGCCATCGCTTCGTAAATGGCGTTCACCCCTTCTTCCCGCGCTGCATGCCCCGATTTTCCGTGAGCTACGCAATCCAACACCATTAAACCTTTTTCGGCAATGGCCAGTTGCATCAGCGTTGGTTCACCTACGATGCCAAAATCAAGGTGACCAAGCTCGGGTATGATCAATTCCAGCCCATTCACGCCGGAAATTTCCTCCTCCGCTGTCGTGGCCAGGCAAAAGTTATACTTCAGGTCTTCCCGCTCATAAAAATAAAGAAAGGTATGTATCAGCGAGACCAGGCAACCCCCCGCATCGTTACTGCCAAGGCCATAAAGCTTCCCTTCATCCATTTTTGCGTCGAATGGTTCGCGGGTATAGCCCGAATTCGGTTTAACTGTATCATGATGCGAATTGAGCAATATTGTAGGCTTTGACTCTTCGAAATGCAGATTGAAGGCCCAGATGTTGTTCATCTTGCGATGCGTTTCAACCCCTTTATCGCTTAAATACTTCTCTATAAGGTCGGCTGTAAGGGCCTCTTCCCGGCTAAAGGACGGTATCATAATAAGTTGCTGCAGCAATACCACTGCCTGGGAATATAGTAAGTTGATGTCTGTCATGGATAAACGGGAAAACCCGTTGTAAAAGTAAAAGTTTTTCGGGAAGTAGGCCACAAGCGCGTATTGTATACGGTAATTTTACAATCGGGAGCCATTTCAAAAATTATATTTGCGGCTTATATCTTATTATGAAAAATATACTCTTAACGCTTTCAATCCTTGCAATTGCGGTAGTGGCAAACGCACAGCAAATGCAAGTGATAGATAAAGATGGCTACAAGCTAACCTTCATTAACCAGGATGCCACGCTCGATGCTGCGTTACAGCAACGCATGATCAATACTTTTTATAAAGTTTATCCCGAACTGGCCAAAGAGTATAATCCAAATACTTTAAAAGAAGTGACCATGGTGATCGATACCGCCTATAAAGGCGTTGCCGAAACGGATAATGGCAAAGTGACCATCAGTGCGGCCTGGATGCACAAGCACCCGGAGGATATTGATGTGATAACCCACGAGGTGATGCACATTGTACAGGATTATGGCGAGAGTGTTGGTCCCGGCTGGCTCACAGAGGGTATCGCCGATTACGCCCGGTACAAATTCGGGGTAAATAACGTTGCCGCCAAATGGGCACTGCCTGATTATAAGTCAACGCAAAATTATGACAACGCCTACCGCATTACCGCACGTTTCCTGGCGTGGCTCGAAGCTAAAGTTAAACCCGGCATAGTTAAAACGTTGGATGCGCAATTACGTCAACACACTTACACCGATAACAGCTGGAAACAGTTGACCGGTAAAACGGTGGATGAATTGTGGAAAGCGTACAGCGAGGCACCGGCAATTTGATTTGAAAAGCTATCTTTAGTAGTACCAACGAGAAATCAAATGAACCAGAAAGAACGAATGCTGGCCGAACTGCCTTATAAGGCCTGGATGGATGGGCTTGCGGAAGAACAAATAGAGACCAAAAGAAAGATTTACGACTACAATCTTTGCCGGCCCGATGAAAGCGGGAAGATCGACAAATCGATCCGCGAAATCCTTGGAAAAGCGGGTAAAAATGTAATGATACTGGCGCCGTTCCATTGCGATTATGGCAAACACATCGAGGTTGGGGATAACTTTATGGCCAATTACAATTGCGTTATACTGGACGTTGCCAAAGTGACCATCGGCGACAACGTACTGTTCGGCCCGAATGTTTCCTTGCTTACGGCCGGGCACCCGGTTCATCATGAATCAAGAAATTCGGGTTACGAATATGGCATCGGCATCACTATTGGTAATAATGTCTGGATAGGCGGGCAAACGGTGGTCAATCCCGGTGTTACCATCGGCGATAACACGGTTATAGGCTCGGGCAGCGTGGTTACTAAAGATATTCCCGCCAACGTAGTCGCCGTAGGCAACCCCTGTAAAGTAATGCGCGTTATTACCGAAGCTGACCACGAATATTATTA
The DNA here is from genome assembly GCF_007971025.1 of Mucilaginibacter ginsenosidivorans. Classification (NCBI taxonomy): domain Bacteria; kingdom Pseudomonadati; phylum Bacteroidota; class Sphingobacteriia; order Sphingobacteriales; family Sphingobacteriaceae; genus Mucilaginibacter; species Mucilaginibacter ginsenosidivorans. Next base: position 3,032,172 of record NZ_CP042436.1, read on the forward strand.
TAAGAACAGGAAATTCGACGTGTCGGATTATTAACGGTGCCGGTTGCTTAATTCTCCAAAATTCCGTTACTTGTAAGGGCTTTATACAACACTATCCGATCAATATGCAACGAAGAGATTTTATTAAGACCGGTTCCATCGCCGGTATCACTACGCTTGTAGCAGCATCCTGCAACACGGCTACACCCGACAAAAAAACCACCGGGAGCGAGGATGCTTCCCTTGATGATTTTGAATTGAACGAGGTGACCATTGATACGCTGCAGCAGAAGATGCGCATTAAGGAGCACACTTCGAGGTCGATAACGGAAAAATACCTGAAAAGGATAGATGACATTGATAAAGCCGGGCCGAAGCTGAATTCGGTGATACAAGTAAACCCTGATGCGCTGAATATGGCCGATGCAATGGATAAAGAGCGGGCAAACGGCAAAGTACGCGGCCCCTTACATGGCATCCCGGTACTGATCAAAGATAATATTGATACCGGCGATAATATGATGACGACCGCGGGTGCGCTGGCACTGGAAGGCAACTTTGCCAAGCAGGATGCTTTCATTGTGCATAAATTGCGTGAAGCGGGGGCCGTTATATTAGGAAAAACTAACCTGAGCGAGTGGGCCAATTTCCGGTCGACGCACTCCACCAGCGCGTGGAGCAGCAGGGGAGGGCAAACCAAATGCCCCTATGTCCTCGACCGTAACCCAAGCGGTTCAAGCGCAGGGTCGGGCTCGGCAGCTTCGGCAAATTTATGCGCTATTGCGATAGGCACCGAAACGGATGGCTCTATTGTATCGCCATCGTCCGTGAATGGTTTGGTGGGTATCAAACCGACAGTGGGTTTATGGAGCAGGTCGGGTATTATCCCCATATCCAAAACACAGGATACCGCGGGGCCCATGGCGCGTACAGTAAAGGATGCTGCGATACTGTTAGGAGCGCTTGCCGGGTATGATCCGCACGATAGCGGCATGATCCAGGCTGAGACTCAAGCGCCTGCCGATTACACTAAATTTTTGGATGCAAACGGACTGAAAGGAAAACGCCTCGGTGTGGAAAAATCGGCTTTGGAAACCAGCCCATTTATGAAGACATTATTTGAGGAAGCTATTGCCGTGCTGAAAAGCAAGGGTGCCACCATGGTGGACGTAGATGTTTATGGGCAAATAAAGCAGGCCGGGCACGATGAGTTTACCGTACTGCTTTATGAGTTTAAGGATGGAGTGAACAAGTACCTGAGCAACGCTAATTGCAAAATGAAGACCCTCGCCGATGTGATCGAATTCAATAAAAAGAATGAGGCCAGGGCTATGCCATACTTTAAGCAGGAGACCCTGGAGCTGGCCCAGAAAAAAGATGGCCTCGATGCTAAAGAATATCTTGACGCTGTGAAAAACACAACGTCAATCACCCGCGGCGTAATTGATAAAATATTACAGGATAACAAGTTGGATGCCATCATCGCCCCAACCAACGGCTTCGCCAATTGTATTGACCTGGTAAATGGCGATTATGATAATGGCTATTCATTCTCGGGTCCGGCAGCAATGGCCGGTTACCCGCATATCACCGTACCTATGGGTTATTTTCATGAATTGCCGATCGGGTTATCCTTCGTAAGTACGGCCTACGACGAGGCGGGTATCATCACCCTGGGTTATGCTTATGAGCAGGCCTCGAAAAAAAGGGTGCCGCCGAAGTTTACTAAGGTTATTGTGTAAATTTGACTATGCCCGCGAAGATCCCCCAAAAAATATTATCCCGCCAGCACGAGATCACCTCCGATTTTTTAAAGGAGGTAGACAAACACCTGGCCGATATTATAGAGGGGCGTGCTATGGATATGTACGAGATAAGGGATATTGCCGATATCATGCATATTCACCCAACACACCTTAGCAATACCATCAAACTAACTACGGGCAAATCACCCTGCAGTTTTTTCGAGGCAAGGATAATGGATATCGCCAAATTTATGCTCCGCGAAACCAATACCCCTGTCGCGCACATCGCGGCAAAACTCACCTTCGACCCATCAAACTTTACCAAATTCTTCAAACGCTTTGAAGGGGTGACCCCAAAACAGTACCGCGAGGAAATGTTTATGAGTTCAATGTGAATGGTCAATAGTCAGTAGTGAATGCATATCATTTCAACGGCCGGCCAATTCACCATTCACCACTGACCATTCACCATTCACAAAAAAACTGAACTGCTCACCATTTTTTCTGAAACAGTCACCATGCCGGGGTGTTGTTTAAAGCGGAACTTTGTATCGTTTTAAACGATCAGAAACATGGAACAAACAAATAAAATAGCGCTCATCACCGGCGGCAGCCGCGGACTGGGCAAGAACGCTGCATTGCATATTGCAAAAAAGGGTATCGATGTTATTATTACCTACCGCAGCAAAAAGGACGAAGCCGAAGACGTAGTAGCTGAAATTGAGCAAAGCGGACAAAAGGCGGCCGCGCTGCAGTTAGATACCGGAATTGTCAAATCTTTCGACGCCTTCTCGCAGCAGCTTACCGCTATCCTGAAAGAAAAATGGGGCAGGGAACATTTCGATTTCCTGGTAAACAATGCAGGCATTAATGCGCCCTCGCCATTTGGTAAAACAACCGAGGAGGATTTTGATAACCTGGTTAATGTTCATTTTAAAGGGGTTTACTTTCTTACCCAAACGTTGCTGCCGGTAATCGCTGACGGCGGGCGGATCATCAACTTTTCAAGCGGGTTGGCACGTTTCTCTACGCCGGGGTATGCTGCCTACGCTTCTATGAAAGGCGCCATCGAGGTGTTTACCCGTTACCTGGCCAAAGAACTTGGTCCGCGGAAAATAGCGGCGAATGTTATCGCCCCGGGTATCATCGAAACAGATTTTACCAGCGAGGCATTCTCCAATCCGGGTATGAAGGAACGCGTATCACAAATAACAGCATTAGGTCGCCCCGGCATGCCCGATGATATCGGCGGCATCACAGCCTTCCTTTGTACCGAGGATGCCCGCTGGATAAATGCGCAGCGTATCGAAGCCTCGGGGGGATGAATTTGTGAGTTGGAGATTAGTTGATTGGTGATTTGTTTATCCCTTTGCCCAGTTGACTCAACCGGTCGTTGCTTCGCTCGGCCACCCTCTCTATCGCAAGCGATAAAGAGGGTTTATAGTTTCCTGTGTTCAAAAAGCCATCTCTGCGACGCAAAGAGGGGGTAAGTAAACCAGGTGAGCCAATCACCAGTTGACTAATCACAAATTAACTAATCACTAATCAACTAATCTCACACCTTCAACTCCATCTGTATATTCGACCGTTCATAGGGCGATGGCGGACCGGTTATTTTTTCGAAACCCAGTTTCAGGTATAAATTGATGGCTGGCTTCAACATCGTATTGCTTTCCAGGTAAACAGTATCAGCGCCCAGGTCCTTTGCTTTTTCGATACAGGCCTGGCCAAGCAGCGTACCGATGCTTTTACCCTGCGCTTTAGGCGACACCGCCATTTTCGCCAGCTCGTACTTTTTATCGTCCATTTTGATGATGGCGCAGGCGCCAACTACGTTACCCTCGTAAACTGCCATAAAAATATGGCCCCCTTTATCGACGATGTATTCGTCCGGGTGATCCAGTGCCTTATGGTCCGATTCCTCCATACGGAAGTATTGGGTTATCCATTCCTCGTTCAATTGTTTAAACGCCTGCTTATGAGCAGGAGTGTAATCAATTATCTGTACTTTCTCCCCCTCGCGTTTTTTCTTTTCCTCCTGCACCCGGCGCAGCAGGCTCTTTTGCTCCAGTAAATACTCCCATTCTTCAATGGCTTTCCACAGGTCGTACTGGCTTTCGCTGAAAGCCTGGTTAATGGCTGCCGAAACATCCTGGTGCTGGTCGTTTAATTTCATGGCCGCTGCCTTTCCTTTTTCGGTTAACGATACAAAGTTCTTGCGCTGGTCGTGTTTGTTCTTGCGCTCGGTAACAAAGCCGCATTTCACCATTTCGCGCACAACCTGGCTCACCGACGCATGGCTCTGGCCTATCTCGCGTGCAATAACGGTTATCGAATTTTCAATGGTTTGCGTCAGTACATAAAATACCGGCCACCAGCGCGGCTGTATATCCACACCATAAATGTGATACAATTGTGCGGCATCGGTTGTTATCATGTCACTTAAACCCCTTAATCTTGAACCGATTGCCATTTTGCCAACTTTATTGTAAAAGTCCATTTTCTAATTATTACGTAAGTGCTTACGCAAGTTTAGATACTTTATTTTAAAAATCAAATAGCTGCGCGGAATTTTTTTTTGGCTTAAAATAAGAATGGGCATGAAAGCTTGAATTTCATGCCCATCAATTTCGAAGAGGATAATTACTGTATTGATACCAGGCCCTTTTCTGTGTTTAAGTAGTCAGGGTTTACTTTTTTAACCAGGTGTTCGCTGTCCAGCATCGCATAATTCAGCGTTGCGGAATATTCGCAGCGCAAATTGGCGCTGTAAGCCGAACCTGACAGATCAGCCTTAGCGCGACCATTTAGTTTAAAACTTACCGCAAACACGTCAAGATTTAATTGAGCGGATGCACGGTCGTATAAATTTACATCCAGTCCGAGCGCGGAAAGCTTTCCGAATGATCTTACTACGGCGTCGTCGTATACCGACAATTTTTGCAGGTTAACAGCGCTAACCCAAACCACCAGTTTCTGATCTTTATAAGACGCTATGCGCAGCACGCCGTCCTGTCCCTGCACCATGGCGCTTTCCGCATAATAATTGTTATAAACTTTTACCTGGTCGGTTGTAGCGTACGATACATAAAGTTCTACATTGCCGTGTACTTCGATCTTGTTGATCGGGCCAACCTGCGTTAAAGTGGTTACTGCGTCTTTATCAAAAGCTGCGGCGCCGGCCCGTTGACTTACGCCTGATAAGGCCAGTAATGCAATTGTGAGAGTTAAAATTGAGGTTTTCATTTTATTTAATGTTTTTGATTCCTGTTTTAAATATTAATTGTTTACACCCCTATGCCAAAATTGATACCTGTTTTGTAAATAATTGATAGTCAATAGGAAAATTTTTAAATGAAAGGATTAACTGTTCGCAACCGTACACCTGCCGTGCACTGGCGGACGGTTTTTGGCCGCTTTTTGCAATGCTGAATTACTTTTTCAACGAAAGTTTTTAAGGGTTCGCGGGTAAATATTAACTTGCTTCAAAATTATCTGAACATGGAATTTGGCCGCGTTGACCCCCACGAATTAGCATTGATCGATTACACTCTTCCGGCCGATCCGGAGCTGACCATAAAAACCCTGAAAGCAGCCAAAGGCAAAGGCGAACTGCAGGTGCACGTAGGCTGCGCCAAGTGGGGAAGAAAGGAATGGCTGGGAAAGATATATCCGCCGAAAACCAAGGAAGCAAATTTCCTGGACGAATACGTAAAGCATTTCGACTGTATCGAACTGAACGCCACCTTTTACCAGGTTTACGGGCCCGAAACCATTAGTAAGTGGAAGGAAAAAGCCGCTGCAAACCCGGGCTTTAAATTTTGCCCTAAATTTTCCCAATCCATTACACACATCCGCAGGTTAAAAAATGCTGATGAATTAACTACGCAATATTATAATGGCATTATGGCCTTCGGCGATCAGCTCGGTCCACTGTTTTTGCAGGTCGGCGACAATTATACGCCAAAGAGTTTTCCTGAACTGAAGTCTTATCTTGAACACCTTCCGAAAGATGTGCCGGTGTTTGTTGAGGTGCGCCATAAAGACTGGTATGCTGTGCCTGAAGTAAGGGATAACTTATTCAATACATTGCACGAACTGAATATTGGTGCAGTGATAACAGATGCATCGGGCCGGCGCGACTGCGTGCACATGGAATTGCCCACGCCGCATGCCTTTATCCGTTTTGTTGGCAACAGTCTTGATAAGACAGATTATAAACGCGTTGACGACTGGGTTGCCCGCATAAAGGACTGGAAAGAGCAGGGACTGCAATCGGTATGGTTTTTTATGCACCAGCACGACGAACGCTACTCGCCCGAACTTTGCGATTATGTAGTGGACGAGTTGAACAAGGCGCTCGGCCTCAGTTTGCACCGGCCGCAGTTTATCGAAAGAGAAAAGGGAATGTTTGATTAAATCGCACTCACCTGTTCTTATCCTGATTTTTAGTATATTGATAACCTAAACTTATTACAAATGAAATATTTTTTACTCCTAATTTTTTTGCCCTTGTTTTCTTTTGGGCAGGTAACCGACCAGGCATTAAAAGGCCTTTGGGTTAAAGTAAAAGCACAAATGAAAGATGGCAGCCGCATTGTTGACCACAACGGCTGCGGTATGGATTTCCTGAAGTACGACTTCACCGGAGATGGTTTTGTCGATATGAGTAATGAGGTATTCTTCGATGGGTTTAGGATGCAAACAAAAATTTTGGGAGACTCGCTAATTATAGGTGGGACGGTATACAATATACTGGCTCCGATAAAAGATACGCTGAAACTTTCGTTTTTTGCCCCATTTGGCGTTCAGGACAAGCAGTTGCCGGTTTATTATTTCGTCAAAACACCCGTGCAAAATGTAAAGACTACCGCCACATTTAACGCAGTTCTGAAAGACTCGGTCTACCAGGCTACCAATGATTTTTTCCCTGTGTGTAAGGGTACTTTGGGTGCCCTGATGTCATGGATCAACGTACGTTATGACGAGGGAACTTTAAAAGCAAGTTTTATTGTCGATAAAAAAGGCAGGGTGAAAAACTTTACCGTTTTAGAGGCAGATAGTATTTCAAATGGTTTCGCAAAAACCGTGGGCAACGCTTTAGGGAGCCTGAGTTGGATACCTGCACGAAAGAACGATATGCCCGTTAACACATTGGTGCAAGTTACGTTTAAAACAGACCATAGGCTATACAAGGGCACTACTGACATCGTAAACACCTTAAGTGTCGATTGCCCGTTTATACCTCATTCTCCCTACGGCCCGTTATCACAAGAGGAATTTGATGCCGTACAACAGACCATTAATGAGGCTATTAAACAGTCAAACAATCGTAATTATGACAGGGCCCTGGAATTGCTCGATCAATGCCTCCAGGTCGATAGTATCAACCTAAACGCTTATAATCTGAAAGCGTTTATTCATACCAATTTGGGTAAAAAGAAAGAGGCCTGCGCCGATTGGAGTGTACTTGCCGGCCTTGGACAGGTTGAAGCTATTCAAAATCTTGCGAAATTTTGTAAGAACTGAGATAACAGGCTGATTATAGGAAAAATAATTTAGCAGTTGTTTTTGTAACAAAGTATTTAGACATTTGTCTAAATATATAAATAGAAAAAATTGAATATATTATTTAAAGCATTGAACGACCAGACCCGCAGGGATATACTGGAACTGCTGAAGGACAAGGATATGACGGCCGGAGATATAGCCGACCAGTTTAACATATCCAAGCCCAGCATATCGCATCACCTCGATCTGTTAAGGCAGGCAGGGCTGGTGGTGTCGGTAAAAGAGGGCCAGTTTATTTTTTATTCCATAAATACCACGGTAATGGACGAAATGCTGAAATGGATAATGCAATTTAAATCACCACAAAAAGATAAAAACAATGAAAAGATTTAACAAAATGGATGTGGCTGCGCTGGTAATATGGCTGCTGCCATTGGCTTACCTGCTATATGTTTTTCCTGCTTTGCCCGACACGGTTCCCGTTCATTTCGGTATCCGGGGTACGCCGGACAGGTACGGCAGTAAGAACGAATCCCTCATCGGCCCGCTTATTTTAATGGGTATGTCGTGCCTTGTTTATTTTTTGTTTAAGTTCCTTCCTGCCATCGATCCCAAAAAACTGGTAAAATATGGCGACTCGACTTTTCAAAAGATCGGTTTAGGTATCGTATTACTGATGGCGGTTCTATCTATTGGTATCACGGTGGCAACTGTCGACAAAAGCTTCAGGATCGATAAAGTGATCCTGCCGGCCATCGGTCTGTTTTTTGCCTTTATGGGCAACCTGATGCACAGCATCAAACCCAATTACTTTGCCGGCCTGCGCACGCCCTGGACGCTGGAAGACCCTGATAACTGGCGTGCCACACACCGCCTCGCCGGGAAGCTCTGGTTTGCAGGGGGGCTGATACTTACAGCGCTTGTGCTGCTGTTGCCTGTCACAATTAGTCTTATCGCCTTTATGAGCGTGATGTTTGTTATTATTATTATACCTGTTATTTATTCGTACAGGTATTTCAAAAGCCATCATCCAAATAAAACAGAAGAGTAAGAAATTTTTTAATTTGCAGGGCGTTAATCTTAAAGGTTAAAGCCCTTTTTTATGCCTAAGATTTTTTCATCCTGCCTTTTATTCATTCTTTCATTCCTTAGTGCGGCCCGGGCCCAGGATAAGGAACTGCTAAGCCGAATTAAAACTATCTCGGCCGAATCTAAAGGGATCGTCGGCGTGTCCATCCTCGGACTTGAAAGCCACGATACGCTTAATTACAACGGCCAGTCGCGGCTGGTGATGCACAGTGTATTTAAGTTCCCGATAGCAATGGCCGTGCTTAACCTGGTGGATAAGGGCAAATACAAGCTTGATAAAAAAATGAAAGTTGGGAAGGGTGATATGCACCCCAATACCTGGAGCCCCATGCGCGATAAGTACCCTGATGGCGCCGAATTGCCGTTAAGTGAAATAATTGGCTATATGGTTTCGCAAAGCGATAATACTGCCTGCGACTTTTTGCTGAAGAAAATAGGAGGCCCAAAAGTAGTGGAAGAATATATTCATAGCCTGGGTGTAAAGGGGATTGCTATAAAGGCTTCGGAGGCCGATATGGCCTCGGCCTGGGAGGTGCAGTACACCAATTGGGCCAAACCTGCCGACCTGGTGTACTTGCTCGATATTTTCTATCATGGTAAAGCTTTATCTAAGCAGAGCAACGATTTTTTGATGCAGGCAATGCTGGCTACCACTACCGGTCCGCACCGGCTGAGAGGATTGCTGCCTAAGGATGCCGTGATAGCTCACAAAACCGGCACCTCGCCAACAAATGCCGAAGGACTAAGCCCGGCAACGAATGATATAGGTATTATAACGCTACCCAACGGCAAACACCTGGCCATAGTCGTAATGGTTTGCAATTCCAAAGCCGACGAAGCAACACGTGATGCCGTCATAGCAAAAATTGCCAAAGCGGCATGGGACACTTATGGTAGATAAGTATCATGGAAATGCCATGTGTTAAATTTTCATTACCCCGATAACGGTTAACTATTACTTTTACCGGCATGAAAACCGGGTCTGTCACAACCAGCGAGGCTCCTGTCGAAAATACGGTGTTCCTCATTTTATTCGCCATCAGCTTTTCCCATTTGCTGAATGATATGGTGCAATCGCTTATGCCGGCGATATACCCTGTCATTAAGGATAGCTTTCATCTTAATTTCTCGCAGATTGGCATTATTACACTTGTGTTCCAGCTTTCGGCTTCTATATTACAGCCGCTGGTCGGCATGTATACCGATAAAAGATCGCATGCCTATTCCTTACCCGTTGGGATGGGTCTCACGCTCATCGGTTTATTATGCTTGTCGCAGGCGCCGTCATACGCTATGATACTGGTGTCGGTTATGCTGATCGGTATGGGCTCGTCTATTTTCCATCCCGAATCGTCAAGGGTGGCCTACCTGGCGTCGGGCGGCAGGCGCGGGCTGGCGCAGTCCATATTCCAGTTGGGTGGTAATGCCGGCAGCGCTTTAGGGCCTTTGCTGGCTGCATGGATCATCGTTCCGCAGGGCCAAAAAAGTATTTCCTGGTTCGGAATAGGGGCGCTGCTTGCCATTGTTATCCTATTTAAAGTAGGCGGCTGGTATAAAAAGCAAATGCTCAACAGGCTTGCCGCGCGAAAACAAGCCGGTGCCGGGCACCCCGAATTTTCAAGGAAAAAAGTTATGTTTTCCATGTTCATCCTGCTGGTGCTCATCTTTTCAAAATTTGTATACCTGGCCAGTATCAGCAGTTACTATACTTTTTATCTTATCGGCAAGTTCCATCTTTCCGTTCAGCATTCGCAATATTTCCTGTTTTTGTTCCTTGTGGCAGTAGCTGTGGGTACTATTACCGGCGGGCATTTGGGCGACAAATTCGGGCGGAAATATATCATCTGGGTATCTATCCTCGGCGCTGCGCCATTTACGCTGCTTTTGCCTTATGCCAATTTATTCTGGACGGGTGCACTATCTGTTATCATCGGGTTGATCATCTCTTCCGCCTTTTCGGCCATCCTCGTTTACGGGCAGGAACTGATACCCGGCAAAGTAGGCCTTGTGGCCGGCCTGTTCTTCGGCCTGGCGTTTGGCATGGGCGGATTAGGTTCGGCATTATTGGGTAACCTGGCCGATCATACCAGTATCAACTATGTATTTAAGGTATGTGCCTTTTTACCGCTGATAGGGATACTGACAGGGTTTTTGCCGAATATTGAGGCGAAGAAGAAACTTTAGTCAATGGACGATAGTCGATAGACCATAGTGTTTGATTTTGCAATCGCGGCCATCGACCTTCGTCTATAAGCCATGGACTATTATCAAATCACCGCCGTTTCCACGTTCTCGTCTTTAAACCCGCCGAAGACTACAAAATTCATGTTCTTGTAGATGCAATCTACGTCGTTAAAGCCTGCCTTTTCCAGCATATGCAATTGAGTTTCCAGCGGGGCCAGTTTATCCAGTTTAGTGCGTTCAAAAGCCTGGATAAGAGCTTCGTGGTCCAGACCAGAGTGGGTCACCGTTTCACGCCAGTTGTATTTGTACAGGCTGTCGAACAATAAATTTCGCCCGGCTACCTGGTCGGCGTTGATGAAAAGGCCGCCGTCGTTAAGTGCCTTGTAAATGTTCTTGTACAGTTTGGCCTTGTCCGCATCTTCCAGGTGATGAATGGCCAAACCCGAAATAATGAGGTCGTATTTGCCGGGCAGCGCGTCTTTACCAAAGTCCAGTTCTATGTATTCAAAATTGCTCTCACCTTCGAAACGTTCTTTTGCCACGTTCAGCATCTGTCCCGAAACGTCGAGCAGGGTAAATTTCAGGTCGGGTTTTTCGCGGTGAATAAATTGCGAGAAGAGGCCGGTTCCCGCACCAATATCCAATGCAGTTTTGGCATGGGTCAAACTCCTTACCAGCGGCATACAGGCCGTATAAAAATCTTGAAAACAAGGGATCAGGAATTCGCGCTGCGAATCGTATCTCTTTGAAACGTTTCCGAATTGTTCTTTTATCTCGTTCATAGGCTTTGGTTGTTTGGTAAATTAACAATCCGAATTCAAAAAAGTTCGGTTACTCCATCGAGGGCTGGGTTGGTTCTGGTATCACCAGCTTTTTGTTAAAGTTCGGGAATAATTGAGGTATCTTATTATAGGTACCCCGGTTAATATCAATAAAATACCAAAACTTCCCGCCATCCTTTGTAACGGCCAGCAAATAGCTGTTGTTAACTATGCGGCTGTTAGGCGATTTAAGCGCTATCCGCTGCGGGATAAGACAGTGTATCTCGGTACCGGCTTTGTAAAACTTGCCCGGCGAGCCAACCGCCGCATCGGCGAAGGAAAATCCCTGGGCATTCATCTGCTCCATTCCCTGTTTAATGGTGGCCATCATCTTTTCTTTGCCGCCCATCTGTGTAACTATTTTGGGGTAGGTGTGATCTACCACTGTTGCATAGTCGCCCTTTACAAGGGCATCCGCCACAGCTTGCGCCTGGTGTTTAAGTTTTACCGTATCCTGCGCAAGCGACGCGGCAGGGATCAAAAGAATGATAACAGCTTTTATAAAAAATTTCATGATGCAATTTATCAGCTTTATGCGATAATCCAAGCCCGGAACCGGCGATTTTCAATCATCATTTAAATTCCACATCTTTAAAATTATTAACTGATCGTCATGAAAAGAACCTGCCTGCTTGCCCTGCTGTTGATCCCCTTTTTTGTCAGCGCCCAAAATGCCGATTCTGTTTGGTTTGTTAACCATTACACCAAAAAGGAGGTTACCATACCCATGCGTGATGGCATCAAACTTTTTACTTCTGTTTACCTGCCGAAGGACAAGGCTGAAAAGCATCCGATTTTAATGGAGCGCACGCCTTACAGCTGTCAGCCTTATGGAACCGCGTTCCTGCCTTTCTGGAAAACACACCTGATGCAGTATTGCAAAGAGCAGTATATCATGGTGATACAGGACGTTCGCGGCAGATGGATGAGCGAGGGCGAATTTGTGGATGTGCGGCCCTTCAACCCAAACAAGAAAACAAAGCAGGATATTGACGAGTCGACCGATGCTTATGATACGATCGACTGGATGGTGAAAAACCTGGAAAATAATAATGGGAATGTAGGTGTCCTGGGTACCTCGTACCCCGGATTTTATTCCAATATGGCCTCGCTGAGCGGGCACCCGGCGTTAAAAGCGGTTAGCCCCCAGGCGCCGGTAACTGATTGGTTTGTGGGTGATGATTTTCATCATAACGGCGCTTTCTTTGTGATGGACGCATTTGACTTTTATTTTGGCGGTGGCTTCGGTCAGCCGCATCCCAAACCAACACCTTTGCCGGCTAAGAAATACGACTACCCCGTACACGATAATTACGAGTTCTATTTGCGTGCCGGCGCCCTGCCAAATTTGACAAAATTGGTTGGTGACAGCCTTAAATTCTGGAATGAAATGATGAACCATCCAAACCGCGATGCATGGTGGCAGGCACGAAATGCAAGGGTTGGGGTGAGGAATGTAAAACCTGCAATAATGATAGTGGGCGGTGAATTTGATGCTGAAGATTGCTTTGGTGCGTGGAACTTATACCAGGCGCTGGTAAAACAAAGCCCTGCTACCAATAGCAGGCTAGTGATGGGACCCTGGTACCATGGCCAGTGGGAAAATAACGACGGGACGCACCACGGCAATATCCAGTTCGGCAGCAATACCAGCGAGTGGTATGCCAACTATATCGAGGTGCCGTTTTTTAATTATTATCTGAAGGGAAAGGGGTCGGTTGACAGCATTACGAAAGCCACTATTTACTTTACCGGCGAAAACAAATGGCACCGCTCACCGCAGTGGCCGCCTGCAGATATGACACCGACACCGGTTTATTTAGAGCCAAAAGGAAATCTGTCCTTCAGTGCAGAGGGGAATGATAAGAACACATCAGACAGCTACATCAGCGACCCGGCAAAACCGGTTCCTTATGATGAGGGCGTACATTTTAACCGCACGCGTACCTATATGTCCGACGATCAGCGTTTTGCTTCGCGGAGGACAGATGTATTAAGCTACCAAACCGGGATACTGGATAAGGATGTAACCCTTGGCGGACCTGTAATTGCCGACCTGGTAGTAAGCTTATCCAATACCGATGCCGATTTCGTGGTTAAGCTGATAGATGTTTACCCGGATAATGGGTCGTACAATAATGTGGATATTTACGCCGAAGAGGACCAGAAAGGGCCCTATCCCATGGGTGGGTACCAAATGTTGGTAAGGGCCGAGATCATGCGCGGGAAATTCAGGAACAGCTATGAAAAACCTGAGCCATTTGTACCCGGCAAGCAGACTGAAGTAAAGTATACGTTGCCTGATGTGGCGCATACCTTCAAAAAAGGGCACCGTATTATGATACAAATTCAAAGCAGCTGGTTCCCTTTAGTCGACCGCAACCCGCAGCAGTTTATGGATATTTATCACGCGAAAGATTCGGACTTTGTGAAGGAGACGGTCAATGTTTATCATGACCAGTCGAAGGTTGTTTTGCCGGTGCTGAAAAATAACTAATGTTATTTCGAACGCGAGCCAGCCCGGGCTATGTGCTGGCGCAAGGAGAAATCTTATTCACGCTGCATAGTTTGCTTTGCGCATGTATAAAATTTCTCCTCGTTCCTCGTCGAAATGACAGGTCTTTTTGGGCTTATTGCTTCCTTTTCAACGCCTCAGCAATGGCCTTTTCAGCCAATGGCTCCATTACCCGGTAACCTTCCAATGTTGGGTGTACGCCGTCATGAGAAAGATTTTTTGGCAGGCCTTTTTCCGCATCTACCATCTTCGAATAATAATCCAGGTAAACCACACCATTCCTGTCGGCGTAATCCTTTAGCATTTTGTTAAGGGCGATGACCTTTTCTGTGGGGATGATAGAGGGCCTCCAGGGGAAATGATTGGACGGTAGAACCGACGAGATAACGGGCCTTATACCAGCTTTACGTGCCAACTGAACCATGGAAACTATGTTACCGAAAACATTTTCCAGCTTATTGGGCCCGGTATTTTCGGCAATATCGTTAATACCAGCCAAGATAACCACCACCGATGGTTTCAGCTCGATGACATCTTCGCGGAAGCGAACCAGCATCTGTGGTGTGGTTTGCCCGCTGATGCCCCTGTCATAATAGGGCTTCCCTGCAAAGAAGGCAGAATCGGTATTTATCCAGGCGTCGGTTATCGAGTTACCCAGGAACACCACGCGTTTCTCGTTCGGCGCCGGCGGCGGTACTTTGCTATTGGCTTCTGCATACCTTCTCAGGTTGGGCCAGTCGGGCTGGCTGGCTATTCGCCGCGCTTCCGCAACCTGCGGGTCGAGGGGCGTTAAGAGGCCCTCTAATCCCAGCCACTCATAAAAGCGGTCTATCCAGTTGTCGGTGGGTATACCCTGGTGTTTCATCCCAAAACCGTGGTTGCCTTTGGCGTAAAGGTGCATTTCCGCCGAATGCCTGGATGCGAGCCATTTACTGTACAGGTCGACGCTGTGCGGCGCCAGGCCAAAACCATCATCGCTTGCTGCTGCCAAAAACATAGGCGGGGCGTCGGCCGGTATGGTTCCCTGTAATTCGGGGGGCATATATGCGTAGATGGGCGCCACATAGTCGGGTTTGTTTTCGGGCGTATAGTTATAGGCGCTTGATGCAGCCATCGTTCCGCCTGCCGAAAAACCGATGATAACAATACGGTCGGGCGAGATCCCGTATTCCGCCGCATGCTTCCGCACATAAGCTATAGCCGCGCGTGTGTCGGCAATGGCGACCGGGATAACCTTTTTGGCATCTTCCTCCATCTGTTTTACGGGTTTGGTCCGCTGTTCCTCGGTGGGGTCGTTCGTCAGGGTGTGCATTACGCGATATTTCAGCACAAACGCGGTGAGGCCCCGCCACCTCAGCCAGTCGGCAACATCAGTACCTTCGCTTTTTATGGATAATGCCTGGAACCCCCGCCCGGGCACACGATAACCGCTGTGCCCACATTGTTATCCTTCCAGGGCTGGAACACAGTGAGCGACGGATGGGTGACATTGTAAACTACCGGTGTGTGCCACAAATTACTGTCGAGCTGTTTTTCTTCCCAGTTCCAGCTTTCCGAGCCGGGCGCTGCGCCGTTATACAGTTGAATTACTTTTTGCTGAGCCTGAACGGCAAATACCGCGACCGCAAATACCGCGGTCAATAATTTCTTCTTCATGGTTAAGTTTATGGCAGATATGGGTGACAATATCAGGTTTTTTCAGAGCCTTGTCAAAGCCTATTTCGTCATTTAGTTGCCGCTATTGTAAAAATTATGTTCATGTTCTCCTTTTAAGTGTGTTTGCAGCCCGGGGATAAAATATCCGGCAATAAATTTCGTACATCTGTCTAAAAATAGTTGTTATGGCGTTACCCCAACCACAACAATATCCCTTTGGTTACATGCGCGCCAGGATATTACCTATCATTTTTGCTGTTACTGTCCTTATATTGCAATCGTGCAGCCACAAAAGGCAGGTGTATAAAAGCGAATGCGACGATGGCGTCGCTTTTAAAAAGGTCAGCTTCAACCATCTGATGGACAGTATTGAAAACTACGACCGGCAATACATCGAGGTTTCGGGTAAATACGAAGAAGGTAAGGAACTGTCGGCGCTATTTAATGACAACACGCTGAGCGGCGCAGCAGGGGATGACGCCCTTTGGGTTAATTTTAATCCCGATTGCCCTTTATACCTTGCGGGTACACGGCATGGGCTTTTTGAATACAACGATGGCCAGTTTACACAGCTCAACAACCGGTCGGTAACCCTACGGGGCAGGATAGATGTGCACAACAAAGGCAGTCATAAACGCTGCAAAGCAACTATAGACAGGGTAAGTTTGGTGAGCCTGTAATTTACACTTCCAGCACCAGGCCGTCATAAGCCAGGGTGATATTTTTCGGAAGCAGGCCTAATATGGCTTGGTGCCGCCCAAGCCGATGGCTGATGTGCGTAAAATAAGTCTCTTCAGCGCCGATCTCCTTGGCGAAAGCGATAGCTTCAACGAATGTAAAATGGGAGATATGCTTCTCTATCTGCAGGGCATTGATGACGAGCGTTTTGGTGCCCTTTATCTTTTGCTTTTCGGGTTCCGAAATGGTTTTGGCATCCGTGATATAAGTAAAATCGCCTATACGGAAACCAAGTACCGGCAATTTATAGTGCATAACTTCGATCGGCCGGAACAGGATATTCCCAATCGAAAATGGCTTAAGGTCGATGGTTTTGAGGGTCACTTCAGGAATGCCGGGGTATTTCATTTCGGCAAAAACGTAAGAGAACTCGCGTTTTAAAGCTTCCTGTACCCGGGTAGTGGCATAAACATCAATAGCCGATTCCTGGCGGTAGTTAAACGCGCGGATATCGTCCATACCTGCAATATGGTCCTTGTGTTCGTGCGTAAAAACGATGGCATCCAGGTGCCTTACTTTGGCGCGCAGCATCTGGTACCGGAAATCGGGCCCTGAGTCGATGACGATAACCTTGCCTTCCGCTTCTATCATGACAGAGGAGCGCAGGCGTTTATCGCGGGGATCGGGCGATGTACATACTTCGCAATTGCAGGCTATTACTGGGACACCCTGCGAGGTTCCGGTTCCTAAAAAAGTAATGGTCACAGTTGCAGCCTGGTTTGTTTTATTTGTTGAACAAAGGTGATCTGTTTATCATCAAGCAGGTCGTAATCAAGGTCCAGTTCGCGCACCAGCTCAACTATCGCATGTATCTTGCTTTCGAGGTTCGAGAATTTATTAACCACGATAACCTTACTGCTGAGTAGCATACATGCACCCGTTTTAAAGTTCCCCTTCTCGTACCGCACCTTGTAGCCCGCGCTGCGGAGTAAGATTTCCAGTTTTTCAAGCGTATGGGTAGTTAGCGTGAGCATGTGTCCCAAAAATAGCAAGAATAGATGTGAGATGTGAGATTTGAGACGTGAGTTTTTGAAATAATTTGAATTTATGAGGTGAGGATATTTTATTTGATAGAACCATCCTGTTTTCGCACAACAAAAAGGGGGGGCTTTTAACAGGAAAACTCTAACCCTCTTTATTGCCTGCAATAGAGAGGGTCGGCGAGCTAAGCAATGCCGGGGTGGGTCGAGACGGCGACAGGTTGAAAACGTTATTTTTTTTCAGCCTTATCCAATGACTTCCGGTAAACGCCGCTCATTTGTTTCATCACAAATCCTTTTGGTAGAAATTTGATAAAAAAGCCGCCGACACGGTTCATAAAGCCCGGGATGTGTACGAGCTTTCGTTTGATAAAGGCATCGATACCTTCCTTTGCCGCCTGGTCCACCGGCATCAGCCAGCTTTTAAGATCGTTGAATTTCTCTCCTGCGGTCATTTCGGTAACAATGCCGCCGGGGGTATATACGGTGACCGAGAAATTTTTATTCGTTAATTCATGCGATAGTGCGGTCGCAAAGCTCAAAATAAATGCTTTGGTACCCGAATATGCAGCCTGGTACGGCACTGGAAATATCGCCGCCATGCTGGATACGATGAGTATGCCGCCTTCTTTCGCCGTTTTCTCAAAATCAAAGGCAAGCCGGTTGGTCATCCGTGCAACAGCATTGACGTTGGTTTGCAGCATGGTTTGAAAATAGTCCCAGGTCAATTCCTCATGTTTACCAAAATAAGTGATGCCTGCATTCAAAATTGCTCCATAAAGGTCGCCGCCTTTCAAAATTTCATCCAGCGCCTGGTCAACTTCATCCAATTTCGAGAGGTCGGCCGTTATCACCTTTACCTTGACGCCGGCCTGTTTTTCAAGTTCAGATTTCAGGCTTTCGAGTTTATCCTTTCTTCGCGCCAGCAGGATCAAATTAGCGCCGTGACTGTTAGCCAACTGACGCGCCATTTCTTCGCCCAGGCCCGAAGACGCCCCGGTAACCAGTACCCATTTATCTTTGAATCGCAGTTTGCTCATGAACGGGATAAAGCTAAAGAAATTTGTGTGATTTGCCTCACCCTATATCACTTCCCAATGGAAACGGACTATAACTTTCGGGATCAAAAGCCTATATTTAGTTTCCAATCAAACCTCTATGAAAAAGTCTTTACTAGTCTTGTTATTCATTGCTTTTAGCATTTATAGTTTCGCGCAGGAAACTAAAACCTATGCCGAAAAACTCGGCTGGCCCAAGGGCGCTAAGGTGCTGATACTGCATGTGGACGACGCAGGCATGTCGCACGACTCGAACGACGGCGTGGAGCAGGCTACCGGCAAGGGAGTGGCTACTTCAACCAGCGTGATGATGCCCTGTCCCTGGGTGCCCGAGATAGTGAAATATATTAAAGAACACCCGGATCTGGATGCCGGGCTGCACCTGACGCTTACTTCCGAATGGGAAAATTACCGCTGGGGGCCGCTGGCAGGCAAAGCAGCCGTGCCCGGCCTGGTTGATAAAGAGGGAAGTTTCTATCCGGCAGTTGCGGCGGTTTATTTTAGCGCATCGGGCGATGAGGTTGACAGAGAGATCCGCGCCCAGCTTGACAGGGCCTTGGCTATGGGTTTTAAGCCCACACACCTCGATTCGCATATGGGTACGCTGTTTGCGAAAAAGGCTTTTATGGAAAAGTATATCCAGTTAGGTATTGAAAAGCAGATACCGGTAATGTTCCCCGGCGGTGATGATCTTTTTTACAAGGCGGAGGCGAAAGCAGCATTAATTGCGGATATGAAGAAAAAGGGAACTTATAAAGAAGGTATGGCCATACCCGACCCGGCTGAACTTACCGGAGCCAAAGATATAGGCGCCATGATATGGAAAAATGGTTTACCTGTATTGGACGATCTGCATAATTCGAGCTACGACTGGCAGATGCCGGATATTGAGCATAAGACTGACGCCGAGATACAAAAATGGTACACCGATCATTATATTGAAAGCATAGGCCGCCTTAGCCCGGGCCTGACAATGGTGATCATGCATTGTACCAACCCGTCGCTGACATTCAAATACATTTGTAACGAAAGCAAAAAACGTAAAGGCGATATGATGGCCATGCTCGACCCGAGGCTGAAGGAATTTTTGGCTAAAAATGGCTACATTCTTACCACCTGGCGGGAGGTGATGGAAAGGAGGAAAAAGGCTGAGAATGATTAAAAGAAATTATTTTATCATTTCTTTTGTAGCATAAAGGCAATAATAGCCGTAATGTATGATGTATTGCATTTGTCAGTTAAAATTGAACAGCCCGCAATATGCCTTAACATTTTTATAAATATCAAAATAGAAACTACATTTATTCGTTAATAATCAGTTAATAACCAAATTATGAAAACTTTACTCTTAACAGTTGCCATTGCTCTTATCACAATAACTATTTTTTCCTGCGGGAAAACCTCGGTTACGCCTACCGTTGTCGGAAAGGTGGATACCAGTACAACACTTGTCGGCAGCACCCTGATAGTTGGCGACTGGAACCTGAAGAAGGATTCCGTTTTTTTGAATGGGGTCAATAATGTATACACAGGGGTGGACGGCGACCATTTTAAGTTTACCAAATACAGCAACCTATATATTCACATAACATCGGGTAATCTTATTGATACTGCGATATATACGCTTTCATCGCTTAATTTACAGGTTTCATGGACCAACTTATATTATAGCCAGAACGGAAATGTTGTAAGCGGTCAAAGTAATTCGTTCCCGTTCATTGTTACTACTATTGACGATCATAACATGGTGCTTACTTCAAATGTGAGTACGCCCGGTGGCCAGCGCTATGAGCAGCTGACCTTTACAAAATAGCCAGCGCGGTTATTCGATTTTTATCCCGGAACGGAATATTTATTAACTGACCAATGCGTCAGTTTTTGAAAATTAAATATTTAGTTCCGGGATATGTTTTTTACTTTCGTTCAGGATCAGATCTAAATCTTATTTCTTCTCTCCTCAACAAGGCTTATATCTATCAAAGTTTATCTCAGATCTACCACTTCCACACCCGGGTGATCTTTTTTGTCAAAAGTGAATGTGCTTTCCGGCATTTTCGGCTCCGAAGTCAGGCTGCGAATGGTATAAGTATAGCGGCTACCATTCTTATCAAAAATTAACGCGCTGTATATTGCTTTTTTGGCCTTGTCAATGGTCAGGCGCACTTTAAAAAACTGCTTTTTTGTGTCCTCGGGCGTCAGATCGATTATTTGGCACAACTTGCCGTCTATTTTTTCGTCGCCGTTGTAAACGTACTTATAGCCATGCTCATAAATGGTGAATATCTGCGCCGGGTTAAGGTTGTCATCGCTATGGTCCACATCATTTAATTCCACTTCCTTATCCTTTTTATTGTAGGTCCACTGGCTTTTGCCATCGCTTATTATTTCCTGTATTACGGTAGCTTTTTTTTCCTTCGGATCGTAAATGGTCACTTTAAATTTATTGGCTTTTGGCTGCGATATCAGCGTACCCGTTTGGGTATCATTGACTTGTGCCTGCGGATCTTCGAGGGAGAAGGTGAAATCAGCCTTAATAATGTTATAGCGGCTGTATTTTTTGCTTACTGCGCTTAAAATTTTCTTTGCTTCCACGTCTTTTTGCGCGAACGCGATATTTAAGGTCAACAAAACTGCCAGGATAGATGCAAATATTTTCTTAGTCATAATTATTGGTCATTAGTCAATGGTCAATTGTAATTGAGACCGCGACTGGTGAACAGGGTTTAATATTAAATTGTTTTCTGAATAACTTCCAGATGCCTTTCAAGGCTGTATTCGTCGCTGAACAGTACCTCACGGGCCTTGCTGCCTTCAAAAGGACCCACAATCCCTGCGGCTTCCAATTGATCGATGATACGGCCCGCGCGGTTGTAACCCAGCTTCAGTTTGCGTTGAATAAGCGAGGTAGAGCCCTGCTGATGGATAACCACCAGCCTCGCAGCTTCCTCAAACATTGGGTCCCGGTCGGCGGGGTCAAATTCTTTGCTGCTGCTGCTTTCGCCTTCGCCAACATATTCCGGTAACAGAAGGGCGGTAGGGTAACCCCTTTGGTTTCCTATAAAGTCGGACACTCTTTCCACCTCGGGCGTATCCACAAATGCGCACTGCAGGCGTATCAGGTCGCTGCCGGTGGACAGCAGCATATCTCCGCGCCCGATCAGCTGGTCGGCGCCCCCTGCATCCAAAATGGTACGCGAATCGATCTTTGACAATACCCTGAAAGCAAGCCTCGACGGGAAGTTGGCCTTTATGGTACCGGTGATGATATTAACCGACGGCCGCTGCGTAGCAATAACCAAATGGATACCCACCGCACGGGCCAGCTGTGCCAGCCGGGCAATCGGCATTTCAACCTCTTTGCCTGCCGTCATCATCAGGTCGGCAAATTCGTCTATCACCAACACGATGAAAGGCAGGTAGCGATGCTTTTCCGGGTCGCTGATCTTACGGTTTATAAATTTCTGGTTGTATTCCTTCAGGTTACGCACGCCCGCATCCTTCAGCAGATCGTAACGCTGGTCCATTTCGATACAAAGCGAATTGAGCGTATTCACCACCTTTTTGGTGTCGGTTATGATGGCGTCCGACTCGTCGGGCAGCTTAGCAAGGAAATGGCGCTCTATTTTGCGGAACAATGTCAATTCGACCTTTTTGGGATCGACCAGCACGAACTTCAATTCGGCCGGGTGCTTTTTGTAAAGCAGCGAAACCAATATGGCATTTATACCAACCGACTTACCCTGGCCCGTTGCACCGGCAACCAGTAAGTGGGGCATTTTGGCGAGGTCGGCAATGAATACTTCGTTGGATATGGTTTTACCCAAAGCAATCGGCAGGTCCATCGTTGTATTCTGAAACTTATCCGTTGCCAGGATGGAACGCATGGAGACCATTTCCGGGTTCTGATTAGGTACTTCTATACCGATGGTGCCTTTGCCCGGCATTGGGGCAATGATACGGATACCCAATGCAGCCAGCGACAGCGCAATATCATCTTCCAGGTTTTTGATCTTGGAGATGCGCACACCCGGTGCCGGTATGATCTCGTACAACGTAACCGTCGGCCCGATGGTGGCTTTGATCTTGTCTATCTCGATATTATAATGGTTCAGCGTTTCAACGATCTTGTTCTTGTTCGCCTCCAGTTCTTCGGAATTAACCGTGATCTTATTCGACCCATAATTCTCCAAAAGATCGAGCGACGGATATTTATACGAAGCCAGTTCGAGTTTATGGTCGTAGGTGCCAAACTGATCGACAAGCCCTTTCGCTTTATCGTCATCGGCCTGCTCGATATTTAAGATGTTGGTGGGCCTGGCAGTATCGATAGTAAGGGGTATTTCTTCTTCAGACTCAGGTTCATGCACCGATGTGTCAGGCTTTAATACGACAGGCTCGTGGAAAACCGGTTCCGGTGTTACCTTATTTTGAGGGTCGGGGGTTAGTACTTCGTTCTTTAATTGATTGCCGTTCTTTTGCCATTCAACCGGTCTCGAACGGAAATCGTCCTCTAATTCCACCGGTTCGGGCACCAGGTTTTCAACTACGTCATCATTCAGTGTTTTTGCTCTTAACCGTGGCAAACGGAAGTCGATATTATAAGCTATGATCAATACGGTAAGCGCAGCAAATACAAGTATCCCCGCTGTTCCGGCTTCGCCAACCTGGGCATCAAGCAGCCTGTTGCTCCAAAACCCGAAGTTGCCCTCAAGGAAATGCGGAACATCACTAACAAAGGCATGAAAAAAGCCGAGTGTGATAGATACAAATACGAGTAGAAAAAGAGAATACCCCAGCGTTTTGCCAACAGGGTAAAGCCTTACCTTGAATAGCAACCGGTAACCGATGATAAAAAACACGAATACAAACAGGAATGAAGCTATCCCGAACCACTGGAAGATAAACTGGTTGGAGAGCAGCGCGCCGAATTTACCCAGCCAGTTTTCGACAACCGGGTTTTTTATGCCATTATCAATGAGCTCCTGCTGGGTCTTGAACAGGTTGTGCCAGCCGCCGTTGGCAACGGATACATAACTTTGATCTTCCTGCCAGGTAAACAGGTACGATGTAAAGGCGATAAGAAAAAAGACCGATAGTATCAGTAAAAACAAGCCCAGGATCTTGATGGCACGCCCGTCTTTGAAGTTAAACGGAGGCTGCCTGTCCTGTTTTTGCTTAGATGGCTTTTCCTTTTCGCTTTTTGACGTGGAACGGTCGGGTTTGGTATCGTCCCTTAAAGTGTTTGTTTTGAACTGGTTTCCTTTAGCCGGCATCCTTACATAAGCGCGTTATTACGCAACTGTAAAGTTAACAGATTAAACAAACATTGGAAACGGTTTAAGGGAAAGAATTTGTCGGGGTTCAAGAAGGGTCGCTTCGCCAATTAACTCGCCCGACCGGCGCTTCGCCGGGTCATCCTCTCTATTGCAATCAATAAAGAGGCTTTGGTATTTTCCTTAATAAACAAGCCCCCTCTTTGCCCGGCAGAAAAGGGGGCAGGGGGGTGAGTGAACAGCAGCCGTGTGTCAGCGACTTTTTTTAATTTTTTCCACATTTGCCAAGTTATTAACGCCTGCCTTATATGTGCTTGATTTTTTAGTAATATTGGAGTATGAGCGTGGAATTACTGGAAGAATATATTGCTGCAGCCGACCTGAACAGCCTGGTTAACCTGTTGCAGCAAAATCCGGCGCTTGCCAGGACTAAGACCTCGGCGCAGGTTTCGCCCCTGATGTTATCCTGTTATTATAAAAAACCCGATGTTACGGCTTTGCTGCTTAAATATATTGAGGACATCAGCCTGTTCGAAGCTGCTGCTGCGGGTAAATTCGATGTCGTAGCGCACCTGCTTTATACCCATCCCGAAGCGGTAAACGATTATGCCGACGACGGTTTTACCCCGCTGGGGTTGGCCTGTTACTTCGGGCAATTTGAAGTGGCACGTTACCTTGTTTTGAAAGGCGCCGATGTAAACTTACCCTCGAATAACGGTTTTAATGTGTTCCCCATCCATTCGGCCGCTGCGGGGAATTATACCGATATTGTCCGCATGCTGGTTGACAATGGTGCACAGGTAAACGTGCGTCAGCAGGCAGGCGCCACACCTTTGCACTCTGCTGCACAAAACGGTAATCTTGAGCTGCTGATATTATTGCTTGAACATGGTGCATCGACAGAGGCACGTATGGAAGGCGGCAAACTTCCGGCCGATCTTGCCCGGGAGAAAGGATTTGCCGAAATAGCAGAGATATTGAGCTAAAGTAAACGTTAAAGATACCTGTCTGTATCTTCAGAATTGTCACTATCCCTGTCCCTTGCCAGAATGTTGAATATTTCGATATTGATGAACTCTAAAGGCGGGGCTTTTTTGTAGTCTTGTTCAATCGCCGAAATTACGCCGCATATCTTTTCCATTATTTCCGGTTTTAAAGCCGCATTACTATCCAGTTGTTCGCAATCGTTTATACCATGGGTTTTTAGTATAAAATATTCCACCTCGTGATAACGAATTCCATAAATAAGCTTTGAGGCATGCGGTTTAATGATATGATTAACCGAAAAATAAAACGGGGGATCTTCTGTTGGTATCATGGCATCGGAAATTTGTATCGGCACAGTAAAATAATCTATCATTAACTAATATTTAATGCTGATATAATGTTTTACTTAATGGGAAATATTTATTGAATGTCGCCGCGATTTGACTTGAAAGGGTCAGAAATTGTATTTTGGCCACCTGAAATAAAAAATATTTATCTTTATTAGGTAAAGCATACTTAATGACTGGCGACGATATCATTTTGTTAGGTGACAAGCATGTTGGCGAACCCTACCAATTGGGCGTGCATGTGTCTAAGGATGATGCTGCATACAAAGGACCCTGGGATTGCACCGAGTTCGTATCGTGGCTTTATTATCAGGTTTTCGGTATCCTTTATGGTTGTGAAAATAACCAGGGCGATCCGCACACCTACGAAACTTACAGCGGCCAATGGGCGCGCGATGCTAATACGCTCGGACGCATCATTACGGTAGAAGAAGCTAAGGCTACTCCGGGCGCAGCTATTATCCGCTTTGCAGGTAATGGCGATGTGGGCCATATTGCGGTGTCGGACGGCAACGGCGGAACCGTCGAGGCGCACGGAAAGGCCGACGGCATAACAAATTCGGTGGTCGACGGACGCCGCTGGGATATGGGCGTACTGGTGCCCGGTGTAACGTACAAACCCAACCCCGTTATCCCTTATACACCGCCGTCTATTATTATTTACAGGCTGATGCACCCTTATATGGTGTCGCCGGATGTAGGCAAGATACAAGCCGCTTTGAACCGCCGGGGTTTCGACACCGATGGTGTCGACAACATTTTTGGCGAATGCACCTTCAATGCTGTAAAGCAGTTCCAGGATTCGGTGGGGCTTAACCCCGACGGCGAAGTGAGCGCCTTAACGGCAGCCGCGCTGGATATAAGCCTGAAATAGGCTTGCTTCAATAAAGCTTAAAATTTAAACGTAATACCGGCATTGATCACTGACAGGCTCTGGTAGCCCAGTTCGCCGTAAACCCCGATATTCTGCTGAAAATAATACCGTATTCCGCCGAATAGCCCAAACCCTGCCGCACTTGCTGCGCTTCCGCTATATCCCTGGTTATCGCTTACACTTACTATAACATACCCCAGGCTGGCGCCGCCATAAAGATCGATATTGTTATTAAGCTCCAAAAGCTGGTTAAAATGGTACGAACCCCGGGCGCCTACGTAAATGGCATTTTCTTTAAACGTATAATTTGCACCCACAAGGTTGTATTTATACTTTGAACTGGCGAACGATAATGTGCCGCCTACGCTTATGGCATCAGTAACACCATGTTCGAAAGATACGATCGGATTTACGGGTAGCGAAGTCGTATACCCCGCCCCGAAAAACGGGCTGCCGAAGCCAAGCCCGGCGTTCAAAAGATTGTCACCGTTACTGAATGCCGTGCTGCCAGATTGGGCCATGCCGGCAGAACTTATAGTTATGACCAGCAGCAGGGAAAAGAGCATATTTTTTTTCATGGCTTAAGTTTTAGATCATGGGCCGAAGCGCCCATGATCTAAAACTAAGTGTAATGACGCAGGTCATCAATCACCATTTATTTTGTGCCGCTAGCCATTTATTAGTCGTTGAATATCAGCCGGTAAATGAAGCAGGCCATCAATCAAACCCGCCGTGGCGGTTGGCCTTAACAGGTTCGGGCCATTTGGCCGGCTCTCCTGTTTTGGGGTCGATGGGTAATATGCTTTTTTCGTTTGATGTTTTTGCCGGATCTTCGCAAGCCTCGTAAGCTAAGATCGCAGTAAGTATGGCGTTGTTGCGCACATCATCAAATACAATTTTATCATAAGTGTCGCGGTTGGTATGCCAGGTATAAATTCCGTACGACCAATTGAGTGAGCTAAGCGAGAATGCCGGTGCGCCTGCCGCCACGAATGAGGCAAAATCGGACCCGCCACGGCCGGGCGCGCCCGGAAAGCTTGTTTTGAGGTCGGTTTTGTATTCTGACGGCACTTTTGACAGCCAGCGGGTGATATATTCGTACGAATTAAGGTATCCCTGGCCCGAAATATTCTCTATGCGCCCGGTGCCGTTGTCCTGGTTAAACAGGGCCTGAACATTTTTAACTATTTCGGGATGATCTTCCACGAATGCCCTCGAACCATTCAACCCTTCTTCCTCGCTGCCCCAATCGCATATTAAAATGGTTCGTTTAGGGTTCGGATAAACCTTTTTCAGGATTCGTATGGCTTCCATCATCGTTATGGTGCCTGTTCCGTTGTCGGTGGCGCCGGTGCCGCCGTCCCACGAATCGAAGTGCGCCGAAAGTATGACATATTCATCTGGTTTTTCAGTTCCCTTAATTTCGCCGACCACGTTGAAGGTAGGCATCGGCCCAAGCTCCTTTGATTCGCAATGTACACTGATCTTTGGCTTATCGCCCGATTCGGTGAGGCGGTAAAGCATGCCATAATCTTCAAGCCCGATGTCGATAGTAGGCACTTTTTTGGTATAGGCGCCGAAAATTTTATCCACCCCAAAGCCGTTCGACCAGTTGTTGATCACCACGCCAACAGCGCCGGCATTCTCCAGGGCTACCGGCAGGGTTTTGTTGGTGAGCCCTGTTTTACGCAGGCGGTCGCGCCAGGCTTCGGTTTGAGCCGTGCGCTCCTTCTTCATTTTTTCAAAGGATTCTTTGGTGGCAAATTCCGTCCAGTTATAGTCGGGCCGGCCGGTTGGCTGGCACATGGATATCATCACAAATTTACCTTTTACATTGGGCAGCCAGGCTTTAAAAGCATTGCTGTCGGCCAGATCCGGGATGATAACCAACTCCGCTGTAACCGTTTTTTTGCCCATGCCCGGGCTCCAGGCCAGTTGCATTCCTTCCAATGATTTCTCACGCGGGTAAACCAGGTCGATATGCGAAACGCCGCGTTCCCAGCCCCGCCAGTCGCCCCATTTTTCCTGCTTGGCGCTTATTCCCCAACTGGCGTATTTAGCTACCGCCCAATCGCCTGCCTTTTGCATCTGCGGCGTCCCGACCAATCGCGGTCCTATTCCGTCGAATAATTGGTGGGCCAGTGTTTCGAGCTGCGAATTGTCAGTTTCCTCCTTAACTATCTGTTCGATAATAGGATCTTTTGTCTGCATGGTGCCCTGGGCGGAGCACAATGTCGCCGATAATAAACATGCGGCGAAACCAATGGGTAATGTGGTGATCTTCATGATCACGAAAATAAGTATAGGATTGCAGAATGTATTAGTTTTGTTACAGCCTCACCCCAAGCCCTCTGCAAACGGAGAGGGACTTTATATTTTACATTTGAGCAATGACAGATAACCTGATAACCCATATCAATAAGTTTGTTCAGTTAACAGAAGCCGAAGTTGGAATAGTAACAGCAGCAGTTAAACCGATTGCCGTTAAAAAGAAGCAATTCCTGCTGCGGCCGGATGAAATATGCCGTGCCAATTATTTTGTAAGTAAAGGCTGTATGCGGTTGTATTTTATCAATAGGAACGGGCAGGAGCAGATAACTATGTTCGGGATCGAGAACTGGTGGATAACTGATTACAGCAGCCTTGAGACCGGTAAGCCATCGAATTATTATCTGCAAGCCATAGAGGACTCCGAGGTCATCAGCATCGACAAAAAAACAATGGATGGATTGTTCCAGCAAGTGCCCGGGCTCGAACGGTATTTCAGGTTAATACTCCAGAAAGCCTTCACGGCTACTATGCGCCGCTTCGAATATTTTCGCGATCAAACGGACGAGGAGCGTTACCGCCACTTTGCATCGCTGTTTCCCGGTTTTATACAGCGCATACCGCAATACATGCTGGCATCTTATTTGGGATTTACTCCACAGTTTTTGAGTAAGATTCGTGCTAAGAAGTCCGAAAGTCGGTAAGACCGAAAGTCTGAAAGACAAGAAGCTAATAAACTATTGCTTTCGGACTTATGCGGACTTCCGGACTTTCCGATTCTAACCATTTCTTAATCCTGATTAACTTTTTTTTCCTGCCAACCGGGGAACTTTGTCTCAACATTTAATCTTAAAAGTAATGAGCAAACGAGTTGGAATAGAACCTAAAGCGTACGAGGCTATGATGGGTTTTGAAAAGTACCTGGAAACTACGGACATCAGCCCGATACATGCCGAGATGATCAGGATAAGGGCGTCGCAGATCAATGGCTGCGCTTTTTGTATCAATATGCACACCAAAGATGCCCGGAAGGCAGGGGAGACCGAGCAGCGTATTTATTTGCTGAACGCGTGGCGCGAAACGTCGCTTTATACACCTGAAGAAAGAGCTATTTTAGCCCTGACCGAGGAGGTTACGCTGATCAGTGGCCACGGAGTATCTGACAAAACTTATGAAGAAGCAGAAGCGCTGTTAGGCAGGAAATATTTATCCCAGGTTTTAGCGGCCATTATTGTCATTAACGCGTGGAACAGGCTGGCGATAAGCAGCAGGATGCAGCCAGCAGATTGAGTTTAAGGGTTGATTGAGTTGACTAAGTTTAATGGTTGATCAGGTTAAAACTTAATTCAACTTAATCAACCCGATCAATTACCTGCTTCAGGTTCATCGTCACGTTCCACCGTTATGGTGCATTCTGTAACCAGCGCCGCAATAGCTCCTACAGCGGCCATGGTTGGCAGTAAAAGCGCGCCCACTACGCCTACTGTCAGCGGGAAGCTGGCCAGTTCCTTACCCGATTTATCATTGATCGTGATCTTACGGACATTCCCTTCCGCGATCAGCTCCTTTACCTTTTTTAACAGGTTTTCCCCGTTTAGCGAAAATGATTCCTTCGTCATGGTCGTATTTTCTATTTAGACCCGGAGCGATGGCTTATGTTACACGAAAAACAGCTTTTGGAAGTCAGCTAAAATTGTTATATTTGATAGGTAAACCTTTCTTTGTTCAATTGTAAATCGTTGATGGCCAGTCAACTTAGTTATGAAAAACAAACTGCTTTTTCTTGCCCTGCTTGCTATCGCCGCAGGCGTAATAACCTGTAAGAAACCACATGTAAAGCCGTCCGATCCAAACCAGGGGGATTCCCTGCTTAACAATACGCCAAAGACCAAAGCCGGTGTCGAGAATCTTTTGCTTAATGCCTACGGATTGCTCGACGGTACTTATTCGGGACAGCCAACAGCCACCTGGACCACCGGCACCGATAACTGGATGTATGGCAGTGTGGCCGGCGGCGACGCTTATCGCGGCAGCAATATAACCGACCAGGGGGACGCCTTTACGCTTAACAACTATATCGAAACGCCCGATAATACATGGCTT
Organism: Mucilaginibacter ginsenosidivorans; assembly: GCF_007971025.1. Lineage (NCBI taxonomy): Bacteria > Pseudomonadati > Bacteroidota > Sphingobacteriia > Sphingobacteriales > Sphingobacteriaceae > Mucilaginibacter > Mucilaginibacter ginsenosidivorans. The sequence continues at coordinate 3,062,300 of NZ_CP042436.1, forward strand.
GATCCTAAATGGCAGGCCACTATGCTGGGGATATATTACTCCAATACCGTACTTAAGCAGTTGCCCCTGGTTAAGGACGGCTCACTTAGTGCGGCTGAAACGGCCCAGGTTACAGCTGAAGCAAGGTTCCTTCGGGGTTTTTTTGAGCTCGAACTGGCAAAATTATGGCATAATGTGCCCTATATAGATGAAACTGTTGTTTATGACAAGGGCTATAAAAATATAAGCAATACCGGGGCAATATGGGATAAAATTGAAGGCGATTTCAGCGCAGCCAAGGATGTTTTGCCCGCTACGCAGCTATCGCCGGGCCGCCCCAATAAATATGCCGCGGAAGCCTTCCTGGCAAAAACATTCATGTTCGATCATAAATACAACCAGGCTCAGCCGCTTTTGACCGACCTGATAACTAATGGTGTTACATCAAGCGGGGCAAAATATGCACTGGGGCGATATGCCGATAATTTTAATCCGTCGACCAAGAACGGACCTGAAGGCGTTTTTGTGATACAGGCCTACGTGCACGACGGAACGCAGGGGCAAAATGGTAATGCGGGGGATATTCTCAATTTCCCTACGGCGGGCCCTGCCGCCTGTTGCGGATTTTTTAAACCCTCGTTCAGTTTCGCTAATGCTTTTAAAACCGATGCAAGTACAGGTTTGCCCTTACTGGATACTTACGATGCTGCCGACCTGAAAAACGACGAGGGTATCGCTGCCTCCGACGCTTTTGTGCCGACCACTGCTGCAATTGATTCCCGCCTTGACTGGTCGGTAGGGCGCCGCGGCATACCTTACCTTGACTGGGGCCTTATGCCGGGTGATACGTGGAGCGGCGGTGCAAATTCCAGCCAGAGGACGTCGGGCCCATATGTCAATATCAAAACAGTGTACTACCAGGCTGCGCAAGCTGCAACAACCGAAAGCTACGGCGGTTGGGCAACCAACCAGGCAACATCCAACAGCTACAATGCCATACGTTTTGCCGATGTGCTGTTGTGGGCCGCCGAAGTGGAAGTTGAAACAGGCAGCCTTCAAAAGGCCGAAGATTATGTGAATATGGTACGTTCACGTGCCGCCGACCCGACAGGCTGGGTGCACACCTATAAGGACCCGTCGAACCCGATGAATGGTTATACCAGCGCACCGGCCGCTAATTATAAAGTTGGTCTTTACGGCGCCGCAGGCGGCAACCCATCAACCGGGTTTACGGCAGGTGGGCAGTCGTATGCGCGCAAAGCTGTTTATTTTGAGCGTATGATAGAACTTGGCATGGAAGGGCATCGTTTTTTCGACTTGCAGCGCTGGGATGGATTATATGGCGGACCGGCCGGGCATGGTTATATGGCGGGCGTATTAAATGCCTACATAGCCCATGAAAAGAATTCGCTTGGCTCGGGCACGCAAACTCCTACGGAACTAACCTCTGCACAGTTTACCGCCGGCAGAAGCGAGGTGTACCCGATACCATTGATAGAAATAACCGCATCCGGAGGAAAATTGAAACAAAACCCGGGTTATTAACTAAAGGTATCCTTCCTTTTTCAGGTAGTCGGTCCATATTACATAAGCCTCGGGTTTCAGATGCAAACCCTCGTATGTGTATTTGGCAATAAGCCGCTGGTTCTCATCAACAAACAGGTGAAAAATATCTACATAAGTATAACCGCCCAAAACAGCGTTCGCTTTTAATAATTTATTCAAAGCCAATACATGTTCCTCTTTATCATAATGTTGCGGAAAGCGCGGCAGGGTAGGGTTTACCGGCAACACGCTTTGCACATAAATTTTTGTCTGCGGGCATTTTGCGTGTATCTCACGTACTATTTTCAGGTAATTATAAGCAATAACCACATCGGGTATATCCCTGCCGATGTCGTTTATGCCCAGTAAAATAAATATCTTCGAAGGCTGCCGGTCGGTAATATCCTTCATGCGTTTCAATACCCCATAGGTAATATCGCCCCCGATGCCCCGGTTAATTACCGTGGTGTCATTTAATACTTTTTTCCAGTTGCCCATCTCGGTAATGCTGTTACCCAGGAACATGATCTTGCCGGTTACAATGGGCTCCTTTGCAAATTGCGCGATGCGTTGCGGGGTATGCTCGGGTATGAACGGTATGGTATCGAACAGATTTTGGTTGGTTACGCTTTGCGCCTGTACCGCAAAAGGGAAAAGCAGGAATAAAAACAAGCACTTCTTCATTTTTTAAAAGTAGCAAGTACTTGGCTTAAAATCAATATGCCTGTTGCGTTGTAACAGGATTATTGCGGGGGGCGGTTAGCTTGTTTAATCGGCTTTGTGGATCTCAATGATGCGGTAAAGCGTACTGTCGCCAAGGGTGAGGGTGCCGTGTATATTTTTACCGTCGAGTTTAAAACGCCACGAGCCTTTAGCACCGCGGCCCACATTGGTGGCGGTAAGCGTTTTTGAAGCGTCATCGTAGACAAAATCGAGCACACCCATTTCCTCCTCTTTGCCATTGACGACTTTATTCATCTGGAAACGGTAAGCTTTGCCCCCCGGCAGCTTTGTAGCATGATAGGCCGCGATCTCATCGTGACAGGGCGATCCTTTTACCTGGCACAGCGATGTGCCTGTCCACGTGCCCGAAACCGGGTCGGTCTGCAGGGGAGGGAAGGGCGCTTCTGAAAGAAGCCCGGCCAATGCAGACGACAAAATGACAGCATAAGTTTTCATGTTAACACTTCTTTATTTTGTTTTTTTTCTCTCGCTATCAAAAACGCAATGCCGCTAAAAGCCAGCGCCTCGAAAACGCTTGTCCACTCGTTGCCATTTCCGGTGTGCGGGTCGGCTATGGCACGAGGGACATGCAACATAATAAACCACAAAAATATCATGATACCAACCAGCCTTGCAGCCAGTTTGGATAGATGTTTAAAGAGCAATAATGATGTGCCAAATATCCCGAGGATAATACCAATTCCACCGGAAATAAGCGCCACCCCGGCAAAATCCGACCAGAAATAGTGGAACGGTATCCAGTTGGGTACCAGCGAGGCGCAAAAATCGCGGTAAATAAAATGTGTCGATCCGAAAGTAACCAGCGTTATCGCCAGCATGTATTTTCCTGCAGGGATCAGTTTTTCGACAAATTTTAAAAAAACAGGCATGTTATTGTCCGGCGGGAGCGAACCGGCTACAACTAATGCACCGCCGGCAAGCGTAAATTCCTTAAAGGCATTTATCCACGATCCTATATGACCGGGGTATTGCGTGCCCGGTACCTGAAAGATCAACACAAATAAAAACAACACAAATGCGAGAAGGAGCGACGCCGTCCGCCCTTTAAATTCGAACAGGATACAAATGGAAGCAGCGATAAGGCCGATACTGCTAACTGATGTCCACAGGAGCCGGGGAGCGAGCCATGCGGGGTAGTGAGGCGGCATAATAACGGCCATCATATCAGCAAAAATGAATTGCTGAACAGCTATCCCCATAACAGATAGCGCGAAGAACGCCCGCCATATTTTGCTAAAATCTTCCATAAAAGGTTATTTACCAGATTGTAAGAACCAAATTATACAAAATTTCTTTTAAAACTAAAAGAATAGGTGATTGGGTGAGAACGGCATATTTGTAAAACATATACCTATTATGTATAATTGCACTATCAAGGTGATGGTGTTCCACCTATTTGAACCGTTCGGCCCGTAAAGGCAGTTCTGATGACGCCTGCGAAATAAAGAGTTTTGTGTTTTATTTTACAGCGTTTTATCATTCATGAAAAATATACTCCTGATTTTCATTGGCGGCGGCGCAGGCAGCCTGATGCGTTATTTTTTGAGCCGTTTTATCAATAGCCTGTCAACTTCCCACTTCCCTTTTGGCACGTTCGTGGTTAACGTAGCTGGCTGCTTTCTTATAGGATTTATTATATTTTATACCGAACGGTATGGTGAGCGGGCCGATACATGGCGACTTTTGCTGGCAACCGGGCTTTGCGGAGGATTTACAACCTTTTCGACCTTTTCACTTGAAAGCAGTGAATTGATCAGTGAGCAGCATATCCTGGTGTTCCTCCTTTATACGGCCGGAAGCATATTGCTCGGACTATTGGCTACCTATTTAGGATTACTTGCCGGAAGGGCGGCTTGATCAAACTACCAGGCTTTCCAGCTCAGAGAAATTATTAATAACGTAAGCCGGGCTATCGGCTTTGCCAAAACCATATTCGGCCCAAATAAAGGGTACACCTGCACCTGCCGCCGCCTGCTGGTCCCAAAGGGTATCGCCCACATATACAGGCATTTTCAGGCTGTTCCGTTCAACTATCATTTGAATGTTATCGCTTTTTGGTTTTCCCGTATTGCCCGACGACTCAAAATCGGTAAAAAGCCCATCCAACTGGCAGAATTCGATAAAATCTTCGATATAACCTGCCATACAATTGCTGACGATGAACAGTGGGTAAGACTTTTGTAATTCAACCAGTGTTTCCCTTACGCCCGGGTACAATATGCCTCCCCGGGAGCGCATCATGGCTGGTTCATGGTATTTGAAGGCTGTAAATACATCGGTGTGTTTTTCCTTCGGGATGAAGGTCAGATGTTCTTCAAAAAGTTTATCAATCTTAATACCGGCATAGGAGCGAATATTATCCTGCGTTAAAACCCGTTCGGTCACACCTGCTTCGGCTAAAGCCAGGTTCCAGGCCACGGTGCAGGCTTCTGAAGCATCCCATAAAGTGCCGTCAAGATCGAAGATAAGGCCGTCTGTTTGTATTGGTGCCAGAGTCATTAAAGTAATAGTGTTATTTCTTCCTGATGTAAATGTGTTTTACGTTCTTTTTGCCGGTATCCCGTTCGTCTATCTCGAACAGGTTGATGCTCCTGATCATGGGCGACATTTTAGCGAAGCCATAATTACGCGGGTCAAAATCAGGTTTCTTTTTGATGATCAAACTTCCCAGGTCGCCTAAATAGGTCCAGCCGTTTTCGTCGGCAAGGTCGGTGATGCTGTCGGATATCAGTTTGATGATCGCGGGATCAATTTTATTTAACGGACCTGCTGCAGGTTCGGGTGCAGTTTTTGAAGGCTCGCGGTTATCCGGTTCGGGCTGGCTTTCCCGCTCTTTTTTAAGAATTTCAATATAAATGAACTTGTCGCAGGCGGTGATAAACGGAGCCAATGTTTTCTTCTCGCCAATGCCGATCACTTTCATCCCTGCTTCTCTCAGGCGGGTAGCCAGCCTTGTAAAATCGCTGTCACTGGATACGATGCAGAAGCCATCCACCTTGCCAGTGTAAAGGATGTCCATCGCATCGATGATCAAAGCGCTGTCAGATGAGTTTTTGCCTTTGGAGTAGCTGTATTGCTGAATGGGTGTGATGGCATTCTCCAGGAGTACCTTCTTCCAGCCCGAAACTGTTGGCTTTGTCCAGTCGGCATATATCCTTTTAAAAGTAGGGGTGCCGTATTTGGCAATCTCCTCAAACATCTCTTTCACATAAACGTAAGGCACATTGTCGGCATCTATCAGCACCGCCAGTTTCAGATCATTATAGGATTCCATAGGTCGAGTTTATCTGAAGCGAAGGTAGGATTAAATTTTGGTGATGAATAGGTGGCAATATTTGACTCACCTTTGGTTTAAAGGATGTCCAATTACTTAGATATTGCTATTATTAAAATTGGGGGTTTCTAAGGGGGGTGTTAGCAAACCAGAGTTATTGTGGAAAGTTATTATAAAAGGCAGGGTGAACTTTTCGACTCACTAGCTAAGCGCTTATCGGGGTAATAGTCCCTGCCTTTTATGATTGCCTAAGGCCCAACTAGAATACTTTCTTTGCGACAACAAAGGTGATTGGCAAAAGGCAATTTATTAACGTATTTAAAGGATAAACGTATGAAAAGCTGGAATGTTATTTTAGGTGTTGACGTGTCTAAGTTAACGCTCGACATCTGTTGTGCAGAACGGAACCTGCACATCAAGATTGATAATTGCTCCAAAGGGTTCACCATACTTAAAAAATGGTGCAGGACCAATGAGATAGACCTGAACCAAACGCTAATGGTGATGGAATATACCGGTGGTTACGAATACCGTTTCATGCAGTTCTGCGAGTCGTTATCTATTTCTTATAGCCGGATACCTGGTTTGGAGATCAAACAATCAATGGGTATGACCAGGGGTAAAAGCGACCAGGCTGATGCCTTCCGTATCGGGCAATATGGCGAAGAAAAAAGTAAACGTCTGAAGCCTTCAAAACCACTGGATAACAATATATTAAAACTGAAGCAGTTGCTATCATTCCGTAAAAGACTGGTTCGTGAAAAGGCGGGGTTGGAAAGCACGGTTAAAGAAAGAGGGCATATGTATTCCATGAAGAAAGCAGATACAGTTACTCATATTGCTCAGTCCAAAATAAAAGCGGATAAAAAATACATAATCGAGGTAGAACAGGAGATCATGAAAGTAATCAAAGGCGACGAATCGATGTTATTAACCTACCGGATCATAACCAGTATTAAAGGCATAGGGCCGGTCAATGCATGGATGACCATAGCCTACACCGAGAACTTTACCAGCTTTACAGATGCGCGGAAATACGCAGTATATGTGGGAGTGATTCCGTTTGAGCACACTTCAGGCACGAGTATCAAAGGACGAAAGCAGGTAAGTCATCTGGCCCACAAAGGGTTAAAAAATGAGTTAAACCAGGCAGCCAAAACAGCAATAGCTCACGATCCGGAACTCAAGGCTTATGCAGAAAGAAAGCTTGAAAATAAATGTTACCCATTAGTATTAAACAACGTTAAATTCAAGCTGATCCTTAGAATGTTTTCATTAGTGAAAAGAGGTGAATTGTATGCGCAAAACTATAAGAGAGCAGCATAAAAAGAACTTTTTTCTGATAAATTTGCATATATGGTAAACCTAGAATACCCCGACATCGTTTCACTCGTCGACCCTCTTTACCGCGGGCGGTAAAGAGGGTTAGATCATATTTTTACAATTTCACTTCGCCCCAGCCTTTGCGGTATTCGCGGCGAATGAACTGGTTTGCAGGTTCGTAATTGGTCACTTTCATATTGGCGCCATCCCATTGCAGGGCCTTGTAACGGCCATTAAACTGGTAACGCTCCTGTTCGCCGTAAACGGGGTCCTTATACTTTATCTTTTCCTGTATATCGAAGGTGCGCAGCAACAGGTTGCCCATCAGCACAGTTTCGGTCAATGGCCCGGCGTAGCCAACAAACGGCGAATCGACCTCCATTTTTCCATAACCGGCAATAGCCGCATCCACCCATTGCCACCAGTGACCGTCCATATCGCCTTCAACACGCGGGTATTTTTTTGGTACGTTCACATCCTTGTTCAGCGAAAGTGGTAATAACCGTGGGTGGCTGCCACCCCAGCCGCAAGACGCTTTCCCTTTGGTGCCGACGAACAGCGTACAGCCCTCAAAATCATTTTCGCTTGGAATATCGCCTAAAGCTTCATTCTGGTTGACATCAGGATCAAGTTCCTCCAGGCGTTCAGGCGTAATGCCGCCGTCCATCCAGTAAAGGTCAAGATCGTTGCCATTCTTTAGTTTGAACTTGAACTTGATCGAACTCGAAACCGGTCCGCTTTCGGGATAAATGCCTTCCTTAAAAATACCCTGGTAAACCGTGCTGGCACTGCCCGAAACTTCGGTAGGATAGCCTAATTCGAGCAGTTTGAACGGCGGCCCCATAATGTGGCAGCCCATATCGCCTAACGCCCCTGTACCAAATTGCCACCAGCCGCGCCAGTTAAAAGGCACCAGGTTATCAATATAGTTGGTTTGCTGCGCAGTGCCCAGCCACAGGTCCCAGTTTAGTTCTTTGGGGATAGCCGGACCAGTTTTCGGCCACGAAATGCCTTGCGGCCATACGGGGCGGTCGGTCCAGCAGTATACTTTTTTGATGTCGCCTATCAGCCCGGCCTCAAACCATTCGCGCAGGGTACGCATGCCGTCGCATGATGCGCCCTGGTCGCCCATTTGAGTTACCACCTTGTATTTTTCTGATGCCTGGGTTAATACACGGGCCTCATAAATATCGTGCGTAAGCGGTTTTTGCAGGTAAAGGTGTTTCTTCAGCTGCATAGCGCTAAGGCCCACTATGGCGTGATTATGATCAGGAATAGCTACCGTAACGGCATCAAAGTTCTTGTGTTCCTTCTCAAACATTTCGCGCCAATCGTGGTAAAATTTTGCTTTTGGAAACTCCTTGATGCGTGGCGCGGCGCCGCGGTCGTCCACATCGCACAGGAAAGCAATTTCAGCGTTCTTTTTGGGCGCGGTGGCATAGTGGTGAATATCATTTTCAGCCTCGCCACTACAACCTACTGCGGCAATATATAACTTATCGCTTGGCGGCACATAACCTTTGCCACCCAAAACATAACGCGGAACGATATAGAACCCTGCGGTTGCCACAGCGGCTTTTTTAATAAACTCGCCGCGGGATATTCCTTTTTTATTTTCAGTTTGATCTTCCATGGCCATCCTTATTTTTTTGCAAGCGGTTTAACAGCTACTTCTTTAAAGAACACGACGTCATCATCACCATGATTTTGCAAACCGATATAACCGGCTAAAGGGCGCGGGCCGTGATAAGGCTCAAAATCGAATTTACGCTCGGGTACAGGTTGTCCTTCGGTGTAATCGGTAACTTTTTTGCCGTTTACAGTAACAATGGTTCTCAGCCCGTCAAGTGTAATTTCCATCACGTTCCATTCCGGACCCGGTTTGCCGGGTTTTGCAAGTGGTGTTGTAAGCGAATACAGCGTTCCGGTAATGTGGTGATCGTCCTCGTTTGATGTTTCGGGATGGTTATCTATCTGTACCTCGTAGCCGTAATATACCGGCATCCAGGGTTCGCGGGGTTCGATAGGTATGCGGATAAATACGCCCGAGTTACTGTTGGATTTCTGCATCCGGTAAACGATGCGGATCTTACAGTTGCTGAATTTCTCTTTCGTCCAGTAAAGCAGGCCCATGCCACCATGACTACCCGTTACGCCGTCTTTAACATACCTGCTGCCGGGACCGACCATCTTCCAGCCGTTAAGGTCCTTTCCGTCAAAAAGCTGGCGCCAGCCTTTCTCGTCAAGTTTTGGTGGTTTGGGGATGGAATCCTGTGCCTGTGCATAAAAAGCCAGGCAAATGAAAGTAATAAGGCAGGAGAGTTTAAGAAGACTGTTTTTTTTCATGATGAATTTAAATATGATGCTTGTGTGTGGGGGCACAAAGCAATTGCGGTTAATAATTGTGAAACCAAGGTAGGGATAATTTAAAAAAGGAGGGACGGCTAATTGTAAATATTTTGAGGCGGTACCGGCCCTTACTGGCGACTTCAATAAGCAGCAAGTATTTATGGTTAACACATCTTTTTAGCAATATATTTAAGTATTTGATAGTCAGATACTTAACGGTAAAACAAATTAAATTGTGTTAACCATGTTAACCCTCATTCCTCAAGAAATCGCCGTCGATGATCAGCAATTTAACACCGTTCTTAGAAACGGAACGGTGCGAGCTCAAATTATCCGATACGATATACGTCATACCAGCCGTTAACGAAAAGGTTTCGCCGGTTTGCAGTTCGCTCTCGAAATCGCCATCAAGGCAATGTACAATATGCCCCTTTTGGCACCAATGATCGGCCAGGTAGCCGGCTGAGTATTCCACTATGCGGACGCGCAGGCCGGGGTATTGCAGCGTTTGCCAAAATGAGGTGCCTGTTTCGCCTGTATGCTCGGTTTTCGGGATGGCGCTCCAGTCGACGGTTTGGAAAGGAATATTGCTCATGAGATCGGTATTTGAGCGAAAGATAAGGCTTCACCCTGGAAAGTCGCAACAGTGGTATTCCCGCGTGTGGATAAAAAAAGAAGCCGGATCACGATCCGGCTTCTTTTCCCCTAATTAATTTAAAACTATTAAATTACTATATATACAACCCGGAAAAGGGCTAAATGTTTGCAAAAATTGATAAAATAGCCATTTGTATGAATTGCCCGGCCATATTCACCCCGTTAATTTGTTCCCGGAAATAAAAAAAGCAGCGGGGCATCCCGCTGCTTTTTACCGGTTCTAATGGTATTATTTTGACTGTCGTTTAACGCTTTTTCAGGTCAAATCTGTCAAGGTTCATTACCTTGGTCCAGGCAGCTACAAAGTCGTTAACGAATTTTTCACCGGCGTCTGCGCTTCCGTAAACTTCGGCAATGGCCCTAAGTTCCGAGTTGGAACCAAATACCAGGTCGGCACGAGTGCCTGTCCATTTTACGTTGCCGGTAGCACGGTCGCTGCCAACATACACCTCCCTGTCGGCAGATGCTGCCTTCCATTCGGTGCCCATATCCAGCAGGTTCACAAAGAAATCGTTGGTAAGCTGCCCCGGACGCGAGGTGAAAACCCCATGTTTGGAACCATCGAAATTGGTATTTAACACACGCATGCCGCCTATCAGCACGGTTAACTCCGGCGCGGTAAGCGTGAGCAATTGAGCCTTATCTATAAGCAATTCCTCGGTCGAGGCTTTGACCTTCGACTGGCGGTAGTTGCGGAAACCATCGGCAAGAGGCTCCAGGTAACCGAATGATTCAACGTCGGTTTGCTCTTGCGAGGCATCTGCCCGTCCGGCCGTAAATGGTACGGTTACATTATGCCCCGCATCGCTGGCAGCCTTTTCAACACCGGCGCAGCCCGCCAGTACGATCAAATCTGCCATCGAGACTTTTTTGCCGCCTGGCTGTGCACCATTAAATTCTTGTTGAATACCCTCCAATGCGCTCAATACCTTTTGCAGTTGCACGGGATTGTTCACCTGCCAGTATTTTTGCGGAGCGAGGCGGATACGACCACCATTGGCGCCACCCCGCTTGTCGGAACCGCGGAACGTAGATGCCGATGCCCATGCTGTCGAAACCAGTTCAGCAACGCCAGATCCCGAGGCCAATATCTTCGCTTTCAGGGCCGCAACGTCACCCTCATCTAGTAATGCGTGGTCAACCGCCGGGATAGGGTCCTGCCACAGCAATTCTTCCTGGGGTACTTCAGGGCCAAGGTAGCGAGCCTTAGGACCCATATCGCGATGAGTCAGTTTAAACCATGCCCGCGCAAAAGCGTCGGCAAATGCGTCGGGATTTTCCAAAAAGTGCCTTGATATTTTCTCATACGCCGGGTCGAACCTTAACGACAGGTCGGTGGTGAGCATGGTTGGCAAACGTTTTTTACTTCCGTCAAATGCATCGGGAATAATAGCTTCGGCGTTTTTGGCAACCCATTGGTGGGCGCCTGCCGGGCTTTTGGTCAACTCCCATTCGTAGGCAAAAAGATTTTCAAAAAAGTTGTTGCTCCATTGGGTAGGGGTCTTTGTCCAGGTAACTTCAAGGCCGCTGGTTATGGCATCGGCGCCCTTGCCCGACCCATAAGCGTTTTTCCAGCCAAAGCCTTGCATTTCGATACCCGCAGCTTCAGGCTCTTCGGCCACGTTGGTGCTTGGAGCGGCGCCATGGGTTTTACCAAAGCTGTGCCCCCCTGCTATCAAAGCAACGGTTTCTTCGTCGTTCATAGCCATACGGCCGAACGTATCGCGTATGTCCTTAGCGGCAAGCACCGGGTCGGGGTTGCCGTCGGGTCCCTCGGGGTTCACATATATCAGGCCCATTTGTACAGCAGCAAGCGGCTTTTCAAGGTTGCGGCTATGCACATCGCCATCGGCATCATCGTCAGAAACCAGTACGCCGCCATCGTCGGCTACGCCCGGCGAACCGTGTGCATAACGTAAGTCGCCGCCCAGCCAGGTGTTTTCGGCGCCCCAGTAAACCGACTCATCAGCCTCCCACACATCGGCGCGGCCGCCGCCAAAGCCAAAGGTTTTAAAACCCATCGACTCCAGTGCAACGTTGCCCGTCAGTATCATCAGGTCGGCCCATGATATTTTGTTGCCATATTTTTGTTTGATGGGCCACAACAGCCTGCGCGCTTTATCCAGGCTCACGTTATCGGGCCAGCTGTTAAGTGGTGCAAAACGCTGCATACCGGCCCCTGCTCCGCCACGACCATCGCCTACGCGGTAAGTGCCCGCGCTATGCCATGCCATGCGTATAAATAAACCTCCGTAGTGCCCGAAATCTGCCGGCCACCAGTCCTGCGAGTCGGTCATCAACGCGTGCAGGTCTTGTTTCACGGCCTCCAGGTCGAGGCTGTTAAATGCTTCGGCATAATCAAAACCCTTTCCCATCGGGTCGGATAGCGACGAATTTTGCCGCAGGATGCTTAATTTTAATTGGTTTGGCCACCAGTCGCGGTTGCGCGTACCGCCGCCGCCAACATTGTTTTTCATCGTGCCGTTATGAAAAGGGCATTTGCTGATGTCATTCGATTCTTTTTCCATAGCTATAAGTTTCTGTTCCAGGTTTGTAGCAACGTGCAGGTACACGTTACTAAGTGGCATAAAATTATCACCTTAATAGTTATAATCACAATCAATTAATTCTATACTTAATAGGTAATATCTATAACGACCTAAGCGCAGTGGCTAAGTTTGCGAACCTGTGCGGGTTATGGCGGAACGTGCATTTAATATAAAAAGTCAAGCGGCATTTAGCTGGAACAGGACTGGGGGTATATAAAAAAAAGAAGCCGGTTCGCATGCCGGCTTCTTTTTCCCCTAATTAATTTAAACTATAATAAATTACTCTTTAAGACAACCAAAAACAATGCCAAACTATGCCGGAAAGCGCAAAAAATAAAAAACCCCGCCGGTTTTACCTGGCGGGGCGGGCCGTTTAAATTAGTAGTAGGATTAATCCTGTATAATTGAAACAACACTCCCTTTGCAACATCACGGGACGCAAAAAATTTTCGTTTAGTGATAATTATACTATTCTGTACATAATATCGCACACAACAGAGTTTTGTAGCCTTTAAGATCATTCTGGCACGGTTTTACTACTAATCACTTAAACAAACTAATATTTATCGTTATGAGATCATTATTGTATATACTCGCTGTCATCCTCGTTATCGGGTGGCTCGTCGGTGTGTTTGCCTATTCGGCAACAGGATTAATTCACGCTTTGCTGGTGATAGCTATCATCGCTTTTGTATTGGCGCTTATCCGGCCGTCAACAACGGTTTAAACTGAAAAAAGCATAAAAAAGGCGGCTTATCAGGCCGCCTTTTTTGTTAACGGAGAGAGGTTTGAACGCCTATTGTGATTTTCCTTAGAACGAAAAAAAATTAAACAATGCGATAAAAACAGGGTTGTTAAAGAAACTAAATAAGAGAAAAACATGGAAACTACGAAAGAAACATTGGAGTTACTGAACGACCTGGTATTGATCAACAACGACCGTATAGAGGGCTTTGAACGCGCGATAAAAGAATTGAAGGAAAGCGGCGAGGGGTTGAACCTTGAACCGGTGTTCCTGAAGTTTATCGACGACAGCCGGCGGTACAAGATGGAGATAGGTACCGAGATTCAGGCGCTGGGTAAAGACATTGAGCAGGGTACAAGTGCCAGCGGTAAACTGCACCGTGCCTGGATAGCTGTAAAAGAAACCTTTACCGGCCATGATTTGCACAGCCTGCTGGAAGAATGTGAGCGGGGCGAGGATGCGATAAAGAAAGCTTACGAAGATGCGCTGATGGGCGAGGTGCTTCCGGCTTATGTTATTGATCTGCTGGATGCACAGCTACAGGGCATATTGGAGGCCCATGACGAAATTAAAACGATGCGCGATAGCGTGCCCCATTAAGTTGAGGAGTGTGAAGTTGACTGGCCCGCTTGCTGCGGGCCTTTTTTGTTTAGATAGTATTTGTACAGCGTTGAAACTTAGCCTGTAGTTGCTGCGTAGAACGTGCAACTAATCTCTCACATGAAAATTATCGCACTCCTGTTATCATTTATTGGCGTAGCCATGTTGGCGTTATCATTTACTAAAGCTGTTGTTAAAACAGCGGTCAAAAAAAATATTAATACTGCAATGCTCCTTAACCTGGACAAATCAGTTAACAGATCGCAGATAAATATCACCGCAGCCGGCAAATGGAAAATAGTTAACGACGAGGGATATAAACCAGCCGGTGGGCGTGAAATAAAACATAATTACGTAAGCGGGGCTGATGATCGCAGCCGGGCAAATAAAACCGACCGGTTATTGGTTGCGGGAAATTCAAATGGTTATAAAGCTGCATCGTTGACTTACGATGTTACTTCGGCGCCTAAACATTATAACACAGGCAAAAATATAAAGAATTATGTTGGCTACGGACCGATAATGCTGGCAGAATTACCTGTCAGTTCCGAAAATAGGTTGGCACTCACCACGGGCTTGGAGTCCCCTGTTTACGCCCTCAATTAAGCACAGCCTCGCGGTTGTACTTGTTACGGTATTCAATCGGCGATAGCCCGGTTATCTTTTTGAATATAGTACGAAAAGCCTTATGATCTGAATACCCTACCGCGTACATCACCTCGTTCACGTTTTCGCGACCTGATTCAAGACTCTTTTTGGCGGCTTCTATCTTTACGCGCTGCAGGTATTCGACAGGTGTATTTGACGTGGCCTTTTTAAAGCGCCGTTCGAAATTACGCCGGCTTATGGCAAACATTTCTGATAACTGGTCGATGGTTATCCGGGTGCCCACATTGCGTTCGATATATATCTGAGCCTTTTTAATAGGTTCGTCGCTATGCTCTTTTTGACCGCTGAAGATAACAAAGGGCGACTGGCTCTCGCGGTCGATCTCGATCTCCATTACCTTTGAGCAATGTACCGCCACATCGCGCCCGCAATATTTTTCGACAAGATAAATAACAAGGTTAAGGAACGAATAGGCCCCCCCGCTTGAATATATACCCAGTTCGTCGATGATCAGTTTTTCGGGCATCAGGGTAATGTTAGGGAACATCTGGCGGAAAGCATCGGCAGCCAGCCAATGGGTGGTGCATGTTTTTCCTTTCAGTAAGTTGGTCGATGCCAGCAGGAACGCCCCGGTACAAAGACTGGCTACCTCGGCGCCGTGTTTATATTGCTCCACTATCCAGGGAATGAAATCCTGGTTACGCTCCATAGCAGCGCATGGGTCGCCCGAAAACGCCGGTATCATCAGCAGATCGGTTTTTTTAATGTCGCTGATGAGAGAATCCGGGCGTATGGCAAACAGGCCGCCATATAATTCAGTCTCCTTACTTAGCCCTACAAGATGAATATCGAAAGGAGGGTTTTTGCCCTTGGACATCATAAATCCATTAACAAAATTAAAAACTTTGTACGTGCCGATGACGCTGCTAAGTATAATGGGCCCCTGCGGAATTACTATTGATACGTGTTTCATGGATCTCGGTAAAATTTGCTAAATGTAGAAATCAAAGTTAAACTAACAATTTGGCGCAATCAACCCCTAAGGTTGTCGTATTTACCCACCATCGCCCGCAGATATTCGGCTTAGGTTTGTGATAAATAGTATACTATTATTCCTTTAAATGAAGTGAACCATAACTTAACAATTACCGCATGGCGTTAAAGATCGGATCATAAAACTCAAAAACCAATATTATGGATAGCACAGTAAACGTTTTAAACTGGTTTGAAATATCTGCGGCAGATATTGCCAGGGCTAAAAAATTCTACGAGACGATTTTTTCCATCACTATGGACGAAATGGAAATGATGGGTATGAAAATGGCCATGTTCCCATACGACCCGATGAGCGGTAAGCTATCAGGCGGATTGGCCCAAAGCGACATGCACAAACCCAGCGCTGATGGGGTAAAGGTGTACTTCAACGGCAACCCCGACCTGGATACGGTACTGTTGAAAGTAGAAGCTGCCGGTGGCAAGGTGACCATGCCAAAAAGCAAGATCAGCGATGACATTGGCTACATGGCTTTCTTTATAGACAGCGAGGGGAACACGATCGGGCTGCATTCGCAAAACTGAACGATCAATTACCAGCCGCCCTTTAACCCCTCCTTTAGGGCATTCTGGTAATTGGCCAGGTCGAACGAGTAGAGGTAGGGTGCTTTGTGCGCCCCGCCTTTCCGTGGTTTCTCCGACCGGGTAAGTATGCCAAACCCAAGCATGCGCCTCTGAAAATTACGCCTGTCAAGTTTCTTATCAAGAATAGTCTCATATAGCTTCTGCAGTTCGGGCATGGTAAACTCCTTGGGCATCAGGTTATAGCCTATGGGCTGGTAGTTCAATTGCAGCCGTAGGGTATCAAGGGCCGATTTCAATATAATGCCGTGGTCAAGTTCCAGTTGAGGGGTATCAGCCAGGTCGCACCAGGTACAGGCCTCTGAATGGCTATCAGGGGTTGGCGTAACATGGATAAAATCAACCAGCGCGTAATAACCTATGGTCATAAACCTGTTGGCAAACCAATTTTCAGATGGTGGCAACATGTTGGCGTACATTTCGCGGTGGGGCCTCGAACGTTCGGGGTCGCCGAATACATGAAATTGCTGTAAAAATATTTCGTCGAGCCCGGTCCGGTCCTTCAAAATACGGTTGGCGGCTTCCTCAATGGGCTCGTTTTTTAATACAAATCCCCCCGGCAAATACCACGACTGCTCGTTTTTCATTTTAAGCACGAGCACTTTCAGCTGCCCTTCATGAAATCCAAATACCACACAATCGATAGAAATATGTGCTAGGTAGCTCTCCCTGGCGGTATTGCAAAAGTCTATAAGTTCCTGTTTATTAAACATTTTACGCTATAGTACAAAAATACTTTGATTATCCCAATAATAATAAATAGTATTGTGTTCAAAATACACCAAGAGGCCAACGGCTTTGGTGTTGAACCAATTTTTAAACTTATAATTTTATAAATACATCAGGAACAGGATTTATTATTTCGCTCAGAAATATTTTTTCCATGAACTGCCTGCGTTTTTAAAATCCAATTCAATATCCAAAGATGAAAAATAATTTTATATACCGTTCGGTACAAAAAGTAATTTTGTTAGCCGCAATGTTGTCGCCCTTCAGCTTTGTATCTGCGCAACTAAAAACTTCCGATGCAAAGATGGAAGCTTTTGTAAACGGCCTGATGAGTAAAATGACGCTCGACGAAAAAATAGGTCAGCTTAACCTGGTAACGGGTGGGCAAAGTGTCACCGGGTCGGCTGTCAATAAGGATATCGAAGCCAAGATAGGCAAGGGCAATATCGGCGGCATATTTGGTGTGTGGGGAACAAATTATATCAAAAAGGCGCAGGAAATAGCAGTTAATAACAGCCGCCTGCATATACCTTTAATATTCGGGCTGGACGTGATACATGGCCACCGCACTATTTTTCCAATCCCGCTGGGGATGTCGGCAACCTGGGATATGGCGCTGATACAACGATCTGCGCGTATCGCAGCTACAGAAGCGACCGGCGAGGGTATCAACTGGGTTTTTTCGCCCATGGTTGATATTGCCCGGGATCCACGCTGGGGGCGCATATCGGAAGGGTCGGGGGAAGATCCATGGCTGGGCTCACAAATAGCCAGGGCCATGATAAAGGGATACCAGGGCAACGATATGACCAAGAGCGATGCGGTAATGGCTTGCGTAAAACACTTTGCGCTATACGGCGGCGCCGAGGCCGGCCGCGAATATAATACGGTTGATATGAGCCTGATCAAAATGTACCAGGATTACCTGCCACCTTACAAAGCCGCACTTGACGCAGGGGCCGGAAGCTTCATGAGTTCGTTCAATACCATCAACGGTGTTCCGGCTACTGCTAATAGGTGGCTGCTAACAGACTTGCTGCGTAAGCAATGGGGTTTTAAAGGTTTTGTTGTTTCGGATTATACCGCAGTTAACGAACTAAGCGCACACGGATTGGGCGACCTGCAAACAGTTTCCGCGCTTGCACTAAAAGCCGGGCTGGATATGGATATGGTAGGCGAGGGCTTCCTTACCACATTGAAAAAATCATTAAAAGAGGGTAAAGTCACCCAGGCCGAGATCGATCAGGCGTGCCGCCGGGTATTGGAAGCTAAATATAAATTGGGATTATTTGCCAATCCTTATAAGTCGATCAGTGCAGATGTTGAAGCAAAAGCAGAAATGACCGATGCAAACCGCAAGGCGGCGAGAGAAACTGCTGAGCATTCGTTTGTACTGTTAAAGAATAAAGGCAACATATTACCACTCAAAAAATCGGGCACTATCGCGCTGGTAGGGCCGCTGGCCGATAACCACTCCGAAATGCTGGGTACCTGGGTAGTGGCCGGCGACCCGAGAAAATCGGTAAGCGTGATCGACGGCATAAAGAATGTGGTGGGTAACGATGTAAATATATTATATGCGCGAGGTTCGAACTTTACTGATGATTCCCTTTTGAATGAACGCTCGTGGTTTTTTGGCATGAGGCAGATAAAAGACAAACGCCCCGCGCAGGAGATGATAGACGAAGCTGTTGAAACGGCAAAGAAAGCAGACGTGGTTGTCGCGGTGGTAGGGGAGTCGGCCAATATGTCGGGTGAGTCATCAAGCCGCTCGGATATAACTATACCGGAAACCCAACGGGAATTATTGAAGGCGCTTGCCAAAACGGGAAAACCTGTTGTTATCGTGCTGTTCAACGGACGGCCCCTGGCGCTGACCTGGGAAGATAAAACGTTTGATGCTATTTTGGACGTTTGGGCACCCGGAACTGAGGCTGGTAATGCTATTGCCGATGTGCTTTTTGGTAACTATAACCCGGCCGGCAAAATAACTGCAACCTTCCCGCGCAGTGTGGGGCAAATACCTATATATTATAACCACAAAAATACAGGCCGGCCATTTGACGGAAAGGGCCCTGCTAAATTTAAGTCGGATTACCTGGATATTTCAAACGATCCTCTTTATCCTTTTGGCTACGGGTTAAGTTATACTTCCTTTAGTTATGGCGACGTAAAACTTAGCAAGACCAATTTGAAGGGAAATGAAAAACTGACCGCAACGGTTTCTGTAACCAATGCAGGTAAAGTTGCCGGCGAGGAGGTGGTACAACTTTATATCAGCGATCCGGTGGCAAGTATCAGCCGGTCGGTAAAGGAACTTAAAGGATTTAAAAAAATAAGCCTGCAGCCCGGCGAACAAAAAGAGGTATCGTTCACCATCACTCCGGACGACCTGAAATTTTACAATACTCAACTTAAATACGACTGGGAACCAGGTAAGTTCGTTGTCGAAATCGGGACGAATTCTGCTGAAACCCGCTCGGCATCAGTACAGTGGACAAAGTAAACGAGCTGATATTATTTTATCAGGAAAATAGCAGGCCAGCGCCTGCTATTTTTTTTATCAGCTGTTTTATTTGATTTTACGTTGACTTTGAGGGGCGATTTTCCCTTATTGGACGATAAACCTGTTACGACACCCCTGGCAGGGGTATGATGATATTTTAACATTTTCTGTACCTTTTATAAATCAGGATTTACAGTTTCAACCAATAGCGCCGGGTAAAATATTTATTACCAAATAATGAATTATGATATGAATGATGAATTTTTGGAGCGAAACTCTACTATACATCTCGTTTTTGTATTGCATTTTTGTTAACGACGGGCCAATTTTATTGCCCATTTTATCGTCATATCTGTGTAATGTTGATATTTTTTTTGATTTTATGCCTTAAAAATAATTAATTGATAAATCTGAAAATAATTCTTGTGTAAACAATACACTCTATTTAAATTAGAGGAATGCCAATTTTAGCTTTTCCAGGTAGTGGAAAGGTTAATAGAACCTGATATAATTATAACATAATAGAAATTTAATATTCCCGACATATGGACGTGTTTGGCATGTTAGAATAAAAAGGACAGCGATTGTTTTTTAATATCTGTTATAAAAAAATATAGATGATAAAACCTTTACATTTTTTTCTTTTAGGCCGTCTTTCACGTACCCCATACTCTCACTTTATGGGGCATCGCGTAAATCTATTTGATTCAAGCCAGTAGCTTGCGGTCAATTCTCTCTTGAATTCAATTATCAACTAAATCAATAAATTAATCAACTAAATCTCAATCTCATGTTTAAAAGTTTACTTCAAAAAGGAAGGACGATGTGCTTGCTGGTACTATGCACCCTTTCCTCGTTGGTAGTTACAGCCCAAACAAAGATTACAGGTAAAGTCATCGGCGGCGATGACAAGCAACCTGTAATTGGCGCTACCATCAAAATCAAAGGTACTAACACAGGTGTTGTGACGGACGTTAATGGTAACTTTACGCTCAGCGGAAAAGTAGGCTATGTATTGATCGTATCATACATTGGCTACCAACCCAAGTCGGTTACCGTAAATTCCGCCGACCTTGGTACCATTACCCTTGAGGTGACCAACAGCACACTGAATGAAGTTGTTGTTACCGGTTACTCTTCCCAGCGTAAAAAGGATATCGCCGGCGCTGTTGCCGTTGTTGACCTGACAGACGCTAAGAAGATCCCTACAGGTGGTAGTACAGATCAGATACTGCAGGGCCAGGCAGCAGGTGTTTCCGTAGTAACAAGCGGACAACCTGGTGGTGGTAGCTCGGTATTGATCCGTGGTATATCAAACCTTGGTAACTCTCAGCCGCTGTATGTTATCGATGGTGTTCAGACAGGCTCTATGTCGGATCTGAACCCGAACGACATCGAAAGTATCCAGATACTGAAAGATGCCTCCGCAGCTATTTATGGTGTTTCGGGTGGTAACGGTGTTATTATTATAACAACCAAGCACGGTAAAGCAGGTGCTTCGACACTTACTTACGACGCATATTATGGTACGCAGGTACCTAAAGGCGGTAACGTGTTCAACATCGCTTCGCCTGCTGGTCAGTCAAAGATCGCTTACCTTGCAGGTGACGCTACTGCTCAGCAGAAAATTTATCCGGGCGGCCCAGGCACAGTGCCTGAATATGGCTACCAGGGCCCGGGCGGTGTAGCCGGCGTAGCCGGCGGCACTGGTGCTCCGGCAGTTGGCGATCTGCTTTCGAAATATAACTTCAATGCGAGCGATCATAGCCAGGACTTCCTGATCCAAAAATTCAACCAGGCAGGTACTGATTGGTTCCACGAATTGTTTAAAGCCGCTCCAGAGCAGTATCATACCGTAACTGCCAGCGGTGCGAATGACAAAAATGCCTACTATTTTTCGTTAGGATTTCTTGATCAGCAGGGTACACAGCAGTTCAGTTATTTCAAGCGTTATGAAGCACGTATTAATACTAACTTTAATATCGCTCATAATATACGTGTAGGTGAGACTGGATACTTATTCTATTCTGAAACTCCAAGTGGTAAAGGCGCATTGTCAAACCAGAATGAAGGCGCTCCAATCTCAATGGTTTATCGCGAATTTCCTCAGATACCTGTTTATGATATCAGCGGTGTAAACTACGGCGGTGGTTACGACGGCCCGGGTGGTGAACCTTTGGGTAATGCATCAAACCCTGTAGCACAGGCTGCACAACTTTTAAACCAACATCATAAAACCTGGAATATACAAGGTAACGTATTTGCGGAAGTTGACTTCCTGAAGCACTTTACCGCACACATGAGTATGGGTGGTAATGTTGCGAACGATTATTACTATGGCTTCGGCACACCTCAATACCAGGATTATGAGTCGCACGGCGGCAGTAACTCTGTTTACGAGGGCGCCAGCTACTTCAGCAATTACAACTGGACGAATACAATAAAGTATTCCCAGATATTTGGCAAGCATACCGTTAATGCTTTGGTTGGTTTCGAGCAGAAACTTCGTCAGGGCAGGTATGTAGGCGGCAATGGAACACACTTGTTCTCTACCGACCCGGCATACGCCAGCTTAAGTGCAGCAACTGCTGATAAAACTTATTTTAGCGGGCAAAATCAGCCGGAAGTTATTCAATCCTTTTTTGCTACACTCGATTATAACTACAACAGTAAATATTATGTTAGCGCTGTAGTACGTCGTGATGGTTCTTCGAAGTTTTATCCCGGCCATCAGTGGGGTACATTCCCTGCGCTTTCACTGGCCTGGAGAATATCCCAGGAAGACTTCCTGAAATCAGTGACCTGGATTGATGACATGAAGATCCGCGCCAGTTATGGTGTTGCCGGTAGCGACTTTAACTCCGGTGGTGCCAATGGTTACAATGCTTATGGTTCTGATCCGGGCAATGGTTATTATGCCATCAATGGAGCCGGTGTAACTTCACAGGGTTTCTTTGCATCATTTGACGGTAACGAAAAAACAAGCTGGGAAAAGGATAAAACCTTAAACTTTGGTTTGGATGCATCATTGTTCCATCATTTGGAAGTAACACTTGATATTTATAAGAAAACCGTTAGCGGTCTATTGTTCCCAGCATCATTACCGGGTACTTTGGGCGCACCAAGTTCAAACCCGCCTTCAGTTAACAATGGTAACGTTGAGAACAAAGGTATTGACCTGGCCGTTGCTTATCATGGCAATGTTGGTAACGATTTTAGGTTTAACGTTGGTGCTAACATTACCGCTTACAAAAACAAGGTTGTTAGTATGCCTAAAGCGTTCCAGGACGAAGCAGGCACACGTGTGCTGCCGATCGTTCGCCAGCAACCAGGCCACCCAATTGGTGCCTTCTATGGATTTAAAACCAACGGGTTCTATAGTGCTGCTGATATAACCAATGCCAATGTGCCTAAATATGCAGGCGCTGCAGAAGGTTCATTCAAATATGTTGACGTAAATGGCGATGGCCAGATCACCGATGCTGACCGTACTTTCATTGGTAACCCTAATGCCGATTTTACTTACGGTATCAACCTGGGTGCAACATACAAGCAATGGGATTTCTCAGCTGTGTTGTACGGTTCTTATGGCAACGATGTATACAACTACACTTTGTACTGGACCGATTTCTACGGATCGTTTAATGGTGCAAAATCGAACGACCTGTTGACAAAATCATACGGTGCTCCGGGTGTAACTAACCCGATATTGCCAATTGCAACTTATACCAATACAATGGGCTCAACCCAAACCAGTTCGTTTTACGTATCTTCAGGATCGTTCCTGAAAGTTAGGGTTGCTCAAATAGGTTATACATTTGATCCAAAGCTGATAAAAGCAGTAGGTGTTAACAAATTGCGCTTATATGTGCAGGCAACCAATCCTTTCACTATTACCAAATATAAGGGCTTGGATCCTGAGCTTCCTGCAGCTGGTGGTGCGAATGATTTTGGTATTGATTATGGTAACTACCCTAGCAACCAAAGGCAATATATAGTAGGTGTTAGTTTAACATTCTAAAAAAAAGATATAATTATATAGGATTTTAAAATTTTAAATTATGAAAAATTCAATGTTTAAATTTATTATCCCGGCTGCATTGGTCTTTCTTACGGTGTCTTATTCCTGTAAGAAATTACTGAACCAGCCGGTGGTAAACCAGCTAAGCCCTTCGGTTCTGGCAACCAAAGCCGGTGTGGACGGTTTACTGATTGGCGCCTATGCTACCCTGGAGATGAACTCCAACATTACTGTAGGTGGTACATGGGGCGCTTCGCCAAGTAACTGGCATTTTGGAGGCATTGCTTCTGACGACGCTAACAAGGGATCAAACGCAACTGACCAGCCCGATGCTGCTCAGATCATGAACCACAGCGTTGACGGTTCAAACCACTATGTTTTGGAAAAATGGACGGTTTGTTTGGCAGGCGTACAGCGTGCAAATGACGTTATCCGCGAGCTTCCTTTAGTACAGGACGGTTCAGTTAGCGCTGAGTATGCTAAAGAGGCAACCGCCGAAGCTAAATTTATCCGCGGCGTAATGAACCTTGAATTAGCAAAAATATTCAGGAATGTTCCTTATGTTGACGAATCGGTAACTTATTCAGCCGGTAACTATAATGTTGGTAACCCAGGCCCTATATGGGATAAGATAGAAGCCGACTTTGCCGCTGCTGTTGCTGATTTGCCTGAAACTCAAGCTCAGGCCGGCCGTGCTAATAAATATGCTGCCGAAGCATTTTTAGGTGAGGCATATATGTTTGATCACAATTACGCCGCAGCGAAAACTGCATTGACAGATGTGATAAACAATGGTAAAACAAATGCTGGCGTAAAATATGCTTTAAACGCCAACTTCAATGATAACTTTAATGCCAACATGAAAAATGGTCCGGAAGCAGTTTTCGCTATCCAGATGGCAGTGAATGATGGTTCAAGCGGAGCAAACGGTAACCCCGGCGACGTACTTAACTGGCCGGCAGCAGGTCCTACCGGATGTTGCGGTTTCTATCAGCCTTCGTTCACCATGGTTGACGCATTTAAGGTTGATGCCGTTACCGGGCTTCCGTTAATAAATGCCGATGGCAGCATGGGTAATTTTGACACGACCCCGTTAAAGTCAGACCAGGGTGTTTTATCAGAGGATGCTACATACATGCCAGATCAAACCACCCCTGTTGACCCACGTTTGGATTGGACAGCAGGTAGAAGAGGTATCCCTTTCCTTGATTACGGTATTATGCCGGGTGCAAGCTGGGCTCGTGCCCAGGGCGATGCTGGTCCGTATATCAACATGAAAAATGTCTACAAACAAAGCCAGGCTGCTACAGCGAGCCAGTCTTATGGTGGTTGGGCCCCTGGCCAGGCGTCAGCTATGAACTTTAACATGATCCGTTTTTCGGAAGTGTTGTTATGGGCTGCTGAATGCGAGGTTGAGGTTGGTAGCCAACTACAGGCACAAACTTATGTAAATATGGTACGCTCGCGTATGGCTGATCATCCTGAGAACTGGGTAAAAGGTCGTTTGACCGGTTACACCGGCGGCGATGCAGGCAAACCAATTGTAGACAACTCTCAGAATGCAGCAAACTACAAAATTGGTTTATATACAACTCAAATCGCAACGGGTTCAAAAGAATTTGCCCGTCAGGCCGTATGGTTTGAAAGAAGACTGGAACTTGCAATGGAAGGGAAACGTTTCTTTGACCTGCAACGTTATGACGGCTTATACGGTGGTCCTGAGCCTGCGGGTTATATGGCCGGAGTATTAAATGCATATATCGCAAAAAATACAGCCTACCCAACAGCGTTCTTTGCAAACACAGTATTAAAGAATGCAACCTTTACCGCAGGAAGGAATGAGATCTATCCTATTCCGACAAGTGAAATCAGCTCAGAGCAAGGTGCTTTAAAACAAAATCCAAATTATCCGTGATTTATATCGGGTGTTAAAAAAAGGGGAAGAGATTTTATCTCCTCCCCTTTTTTTTGTAGTTTTAACTGACCAATATTTACATTTCTTAATGAGATACCGTTCCTATCTTTTTTATTTACTCGCGCCTGTTTTTCTGTTTTCTTGCAAGAATAATACATTATTCAAAAAGATATCTTCATCACATTCAGGTGTAACTTTTAATAATCTTATTGTCGAGAACGACACGATAAACCCGCTTGATAAATTAAACATCTATAATGGCGGAGGTGTAGGCGTAGGTGATTTTAACGGCGACGGCCTGCAGGATATTTATTTTGCCGGTAATGCCGTTTCAAACAAGCTGTATATCAATGAAGGCGATATGCAATTCAAAGATGTTACTACTGAGGCCGGTGTTGGCGGTAAAGGAGGATGGGGACGGGGCGTTTCGGTGGTTGACATCAATAATGATGGCTGGCCTGATATATATGTATGCAATACTTTATTAAGCGATTCCACAAAACGGCTCAACCTTCTTTACATCAATCAAGGGCCCGATAAAAATGGCGTTCCGCATTTTAAGGAAATGGCTAAAGAATACGGTTTGAATATTAATCTTTATTCAACCATGGCGTCTTTTTTTGATTATGATAATGATGGCGACCTGGATATGTACCTGGCCGTTAACGATGCGGAGTCGACGGATAATGTAAGCTTGTTTAAACCAATTATAAAAGATGGTACCGGGCACAGTACCGGGCATCTTTACCGCAATGACTGGGACCCGGTTTTGAAGCACCCGGTATTTCATGATGTTTCCAAACAAGCCGGTATCCTTATCGAAGGTTTTGGTCATGCTGCCAGTACGGTAGATATTAACCGTGATGGATGGAAGGATATCTATGTGACCAATGACTTCCTGCCAGACAATATACTCTACATCAACAACCACGACGGTACGTTTACCGACAAGTCGAAAGAATATTTTAAGCACACGTCGCTAAGCTCCATGGGGCAGGATATCGAAGATATTAACAACGACGGCCTTGCCGATGTTGTGGAGCTGGATATGAACCCGGGCGATAATTACAGGAAGAAGATGTTTATGAGCCCCAATAATTACCAGGCTTTTCAGAACATGGACCGGTATGGATACCAGTACCAGTATTCGCGTAACGTCCTCCAGATAAACCAGGGGCCGCGCATGGGGCAAAATGATTCGATCGGAGATCCGGCTTTCAGCGATATTTCTTTCATGGCCGGTGTTTCACAAACCGATTGGAGCTGGGGGCCGTTATTGACCGATTTTGATAATGACGGCTATCGCGACCTTATCATTACAAATGGTTACCCGCGCGATGTTACGGACCATGATTTTATGAATTTCAGGGCACAGTCTTATTTTATCGCCAGTAAAAAGCAGGTGCTGGACCAGATACCGGTAGTTAAAATATCAAATTTTGCCTTCAAAAATACAGGTCATCTTCAATTTAACGATGTAACAAAAAGTTGGGGATTGGGAACGCCTTCATTTTCAAACGGCGCGGTTTATGCCGACCTGGATAATGACGGCGACATGGATGTTATCATCAATAATACCAATGATGAGGCCATGATCTATAAAAATACGTCGCGCGAGAAGGATCCGAATACCAGTCATTACCTTCATATCAAGTTCGCCGGCGGGCCCAACAACAGGGATGGCATTGGTGCGTGGGCCGACATTTATTATGACCACGGCAAACACCAGGTATATGAAAACACCCCGTTCAGGGGATACCTCTCAACTATTCAGAATATAGCTCATTTTGGTCTGGGTAATGTTACGGCTATCGATTCGGTAGTGATACGCTGGCAGAACTGGAAAAAACAGGTTCTAAGAAACGTGAAAGCCGACCAGGTGTTACAGGTAAGCATAAAGGATGCCAGTGAACCATATACCTTCACACAGCCGGCAATCGACAAAAAGACATTGTTTAGCGAAGTGACCCGAATGCTTGGGGTTAATTATATACATGAGGACGAAGATGTTATCGATTTTAATATCCAGAAGTTGTTACCTCATAAACTATCAGAATATTCACCGGGCCTGGCCGTGGGAGACGTCGACGGTAATGGTTTGGACGATATAATTGTCGGCGGGACCTCGAAGCACCCATCCCAATTATTTTTGCAAGGCGCTGATGGCAAATTCACACAACGAAATTTATTGGCATCTGGTCAAATTAAGCCTGGTGATGATTTCAAGGACGAAGGACTGATCCTGTTTGATGCAAATGGAGACGGAAAGGCTGATCTGTATGTTGCCAGCGGGGGATACGAAAACCAGCCCGGTTCGCCCCCTTACCAGGACAGGCTTTACATCAACGACGGAAAAGGCAACTTTACCGAAGCCACTGATGCATTGCCCAAAAACTTTACAAGTAAGTTGTGTGTGCGCGCGGTTGATTACAATAAGGACGGAAAGCTTGATCTGTTCGTATCCGGCAGGGTTGATCCGTGGAATTATCCAAAGCCTGTTTCCAGCTTTATTCTTCGTAATGACAGCAAAGACGGTCATGCAAAGTTTACCGATGTTACCCCCTCTGTCGCAAAGAGTCTGGTTAATGTCGGACTTGTTTGCGATGCGGAATTCACCGATTTCGATAACGACGGTTGGCCCGATCTGATCCTGGCCGGAGAATGGATGCCGGTAACCTTTCTGAAAAACGACCATGGTGTCTTTAAAAATGTAACTGCTAATACTGGTATTGAAAATAAATTGGGCTGGTGGAACACCATTGCAGCAGGCGATTTCGATCATGATGGTGATATCGACTATATAGTTGGTAATACCGGCCTCAATACATTCTTCACGGCAAGCGACCAGTACCCCGCTTATATTACGGCGAAAGATTTTGATAATAACGGAAGTTATGATGCATTTCCATCAGTGTTTTTAAAAGATGAAAACGGCGAAATGAAGGAGTTTCCGGTGCACACACGGGACGACATTATAAAACAGGTGCTGATGATGCGCACAAAATATCAGAACTATAAATCGTTTGCCACGGCTACGATGGACGATGTGTTGCCACCTGACATGCGCAAGGGTGCATTGCGTTTGAAAGCGAATATACAGGAGTCGGTTTACCTGCGAAATGACGGAAATGGAAAGTTTACTATGATACCATTGCCGCTGGAGGCGCAGACTTCGGAGTTATGCGGCATGGTTGTAGACGACTTTGATGGCGATGGTAACCTGGATGTCGTAATGAATGGTAATGATTATGGTACAGAACTTACTACCGGCCGTTATGATGCCTTGAATGGGCTGATGCTGAAAGGGGATGGTAAAGGCGCATTTAAACCGCTTACTATTATGCAAAGCGGTATTTATATTCCTGCAAACGGGAAGGCCCTTGTTAAGGTAATGGGGGCAAAAGGCGATTACCTGCTTGCGGCAAGTCAAAACAGGGGGCCGATGAAGATATTTGAATTAAAAAGAGCCGTACATATAGTAAAATTACAGCCGATGGATATGTTCGCTATTATCAAATATAAGAATGGCAAGACAGCAAGGCAGGAGTTTTATTACGGTGATTCTTTCTTGTCCCAGTCGGGCAGGTACCTCAGCATTGATAGCTCAATGGCATCGGTAACCGTAACCGATAACGATGGTCATTCAAGAAATATTCCTCTTAATTGATTAAGAAAATGAAACGTTTAAACCTGATTTTAGCTGCTGCTTTCGTATTGCTCCTCAGTTCCTGCACCCGCAAGAGCACCTTACCGCCGGATGCCGATGTTTTGCATGCCAATGAAGATGCGCTGACACAGGTGATCATCTACGATGTATTCACCCCGCCTGTAGCCAGCCGGATTTACGGCTATACCAACCTGGCCAGCTACGAAGCCATGCGTTATGCCGACCCGAAACTGGCCTCGATCACCGCACAGTTGCGCGACTTTGAGAAAATGCCCGAACCACAGAAAGGCAAAAGCTACAACTATGTGCTGGCAGCCACTAAAGCCTTTTTCACCGTTGCTCATAAGGTCACCTTCTCCATCGATACGCTGAAAAGATACGAGGACAAGGTATACGGAGAATATAAAGACGCCCTGCCCGATTCCACCTATACCAATTCGATGCAGCTGGGCGAACAGATCGGCAACACGGTACTGAAACGGGCCATGAAGGACGATTACCCCCAAACCCGTGGCAAACCCAAATACCTGGGCAGCAACAGCCCGGGCAAATGGCGCCCCACACCACCCGATTATATGGATGGGGTAGAATACTGCTGGGGCGATATGCACCCGCTGCTGGTCGAATCATCCAAAATACTGATGCCGCCACCGCCGCCGCCCTACAGCGAGGATACGACAAGCGCCTTCTTTAAACAGGCCAAACAGGTTTACGACACCAACAAACACCTGACCAAAGAACAGGAAACGATAGCCCGTTACTGGGACGATAACCCCTTTGTGGTAATGCACAACGGGCACATGATGTTTGCCGACAAGAAGATCACCCCGGGAGGCCACTGGATCGGCATCACCACGATAGCGTGCAGGCAAAGCAAGGCCAGCGCCACCAAAACGGCCCAGGCCTATGCCCTGACCTCGATCGCCCTGTTCGAATCGTTCATCACCTGCTGGGAAGTAAAATACACCTATGCCTATGTAAGGCCGGTAACGGTGATCAACGAAAAGGTGGACCACAACTGGCTGCCGCTGCTGCAAACCCCGCCCTTCCCGGAATACACGGCAGGGCACAGCACCATATCAGCAGCATCGGCAGTGGTACTGACGCATGAATTTGGCGACAACTATGCTTTTCATGACACCAGCGACCTGAAATACATCGGCCTGCAGCGGGACTTCAAATCGTTCATCAAGGCCTCGGACGAGACGGCAATGAGCCGGTTCTATGGCGGCATACACTACCTGAACAGTTCGCTGCTGGGGGCCAAACAAGGTAAACAGGTAGGGGAACTCATTTGGCAAAAACTAAAACTCAATAACTGATAATATTCCCGATATTAATTATGAAACTTAACAAAACAGGGCTATATACAATTTACCTGCTGCTTTTTGTTTTCCTTATAACGGGCAGCATGCTATTTAACAGCTGCAAGAATAATACGACCAACCTTTATAAACCAACAGGGGACACCTTAGCCGATGGTAAGATGCTGGCTCAAAAATATTGCACCAAATGCCACCAGGCAGTTCAACCGGATGCGCTGACAAAAGATGTGTGGAAGTTCCATACATTGCCTGCTATGTCGCATTACCTGGGATTATCGACTTATGGTATCGATTATTATAAAAAGGCGCCCGACACCAGTGGTATTTCATTACCCGAATGGCAGATGATAGTAGCATATTACGTTAAAGCGGCCCCAACGGAACTACATGCTGCCAACAAGCCCGCACCGTTGGTTAGCGATTGGGTAGGATTCAGCCTGAGAAAGCCAGAGGCCCCGAAGAATATCGCATATACTACTTTGACCGCTGTAGATCCGTCCACAAATAAATTATACACCAGCGATGTCATTACAACAAAGCTATACGAATGGGACGCAAACCTTAAAAGCCGTACGGTAGCCGACCTTCCCTCGGCGGCCCTGGATGCTGCTTTCGCTACTGAAAATGGCGTTCGCCAGGGAATTTTCTCATGTGTGGGCCAGATAATGCCGATGGACTTTCCTGACGGCAGGGTAATGAAAGTTGACCTGGATTCAAAAAAGACCAACATCGAACCATCACTGGTTCAGTCGGACCTGGCCAGGCCGGTGCAAACCATTGGAGGCGATTTTAACAAAGATGGCCTGGCAGATTGGGTGATCTTAGGGCAGGGCAATGCTATCGGCGGCGTTTATTTATTGAAACAGAACGCCGATCATACGTTTACGCAAAACACAATCTCGGATAAAGCAGGTGCGGCACAAGGTATTGTCGGAGACTTTAATAATGATGGCTGGCCTGACCTGATGGTTTTATTCGGAAGAGGGGATGAAGGCGTATGGATGTTTTTAAACGATCAAAAAGGAGGGTTTACAACCAAGGTTATTCTGGAGCTTCCGCCGGCTTATGATTGTAACAGCTTTCAACTGGCCGACATGAACCATGATGGCAAGCCTGACCTGGTACTTGCATGCGGTTATAATTATCACAATTCGCGGATCTTTAAACCTTACCACGGTTTATATATCTACACCAACGAAGGTGACTGGAAATTAAAGCGATCTTACTTTTACCCCATCAATGGGTGTACAAAAGTAGTTGCAGCCGATTTTGATGGTGACGGAGATATCGATTTAGCTACAGTTGCTTTTTTTGCAGACTTTAAAAATAACCCGGCAGAAAGTTTTATCTATTTTGAGCAGGATAAGCCAATGAATTTTAAGCCTCACGCTATACCTGTGAATAAATACGGGCGCTGGATGACCCTGGAAGCGGCGGATATGAACCATGATGGCAAATTGGATATCGTACTGGGTAATTATTCAAATGGATTTATGATAGAAGATGTTAAACCATCCTGGGACCAGCATCTGCCTTTCATTGTTCTTGAAAATCATACCCGGAAATAGGAAAGCGCCACCTGTCTGCCATTATTATCGTCGCTACGCGATGGAAATTTTCTTCTTGTAATTGTAACACGAATATTACTATATTCGTGTAGTAACCTAATTACAATGAGAAGGACTATTGTTTATGTGGTGGCAATCCCCTTGCTGCTACTGGTAGTGACTAATCCCGGTTTGCGTGAATTTAAGTCATATTTACACGAAAATCGGGATAATGATCCTGCGGGGAGGGATGCCAATTTCTTTATATTCTCGCTATACTCGAATTTTGGCGATCACATCGATTCGCCCCGAAATACACATATGATAAAGTTCAGGTACCTCGGCATTTTAGGAAATTTTTTCCCGATCGGCTCCGAAAATGTTTTTTAACGGGTGCCGTTGGCAGTCACCTTCAAATAGTCCAATATCTTTTGCGTCTCCCCGGGATAAACCGCAATATGATGTGTGTGAACCATGGCGCCTGATTTTCCGGCTACGATCAGTTTTGAGGCAAAGGCGGGCATGTGACACGCGATGCAATTTTTGGCTATCGTGGGGGCATCCAACTGATCGCTTAATTTACCAATATGGTCTTTGCCGGTGTTGTGGCAGTTAATGCAACGGGCAGCAAATAATGTTACGTTATCCCGTTCGTTCTCGTGGGTATTGTGGCACGTAGCACAACTCATATTTGTGCTTATATAACATTTGCTGGTCGCAAGCATACCGGCCTGGTCGCCATGAACGTCTATATTTTTGTAGTTAGAGGACAAATTTGACGGCAATATCTTCATAAACTTGCTCAAAGTATCGCCAGGCTTAAAAGTAAATGTCGGTTTTAACATAACATTGTTTGCGCCTGAATGGCACACCGCACACATACTTATCTTTTGTTCCCGGGTAAGCGATTTGTAAGTGGCGATGTACTTTGCCTCTTTTATATCCGGGTTTTCGGTTTGAAATTTCACGTGCTGCGCCGCCGGGCCGTGGCACCTTTCACAATCGATATTGTAAATTATTGTATTCCTGTCGAAGCCTTCGGGATTTTGCACAAATAAAGGAAGTTTACCGGGCTCCACTTTGGCGTAGGACATATGGCATCCCAGGCATTGGGAGGTGATCATCCGTTCAAAGTCGGGCTCAGTATTCTGATACCCCGGACTGTTGATCCATTTGTGAGCATTGCTAACGTATGATACCGGTAATTGAAATAATTCGTTGGCAAGCCAGTAAGCATAAGTCTGCCCTTTTATACCCCCAAAAACAATATCAAACCGGCCCGACTCACCTTTTTTTTGATCCCGGTAAGTTATTTGGTAATACCCGCTTTTACGTTTATCCAAAACAACTTTGGTATGCAGGTTAAATGCCAGCTCGTTTTCCCATTTAACGAAACTGCCCTGGATAGTATTTGAATCTGCCGGTTGTGACGCAATAAAATGGGCCGTATGCAGGTACGAATCGTAAATACTTTTATGACAACTTACACATGTTGCCGATCCTGCATAATTTTCGCCCCGAGGGTCCGCATTTTTTTTTGTGTTTAAACATTCGGACAAGGCGATAACCATTGGAATAAGGACAGCTACACATAATATAAGTTTAGTTTTGGACATAGGCGGCAGAGGGTGATGTGTTGTCTGTTATAACATCTACATCATATTAACACGGTTAGTTGCTTGTGCAGTAAAATAACTGCTTTTTTAGTTTTTAATTTTTACCGATAGACGTACGCCCATATTATGTAGATAAAGAGCCCTTTTTGAGGGATAAATAAGACATTTGAGTTGATGTACCGGTGGTAAATTGAAAACAGGACAAATAAGCAATGATTTGCGATTATTCATTTAAGACACATCAGCAGTATTTGATTAAGGGTAAACGAATGTAAACCCGGTGGCCTGAAGTTAAGGCGCCGTATCGTGTAAAAACTTTATTACCAGGGCGGAAAGTGCCGATTGAGGGTCGCTGAACTTGTTTTTTGAGAAAGACTTTATGTAAAGCTTTTGTGATGATTTCACCAGCCCGCTCAGTTCTAAAAAATAGTATAACAAAAGGGTAAATTAGTACAATTTGCCAGGCCTGTTTGTTAAGTAGTTTTACAAACCATATTATACTGATGAAAAGACTTGTATGTATCCCGGCTTTCCTGTTCACAATTAGTTTGATCTTTACCAGTCATGCCCTTGCGCAGAACGGAGTGGTCAAACAAGTGAAACTGACAAACTTCGATCTGCAATCATCGGCCCTGGTAAAAGAGCCGGGTAGCGAAATATCCAACCCTGCATATCATTCCCGCGTTTACTGGTTCCCGGTAAAAGTACCCTCGACGGTACTGACAGGTCTTGTCGCGAATCATATTTATCCTGATCCATACCAGGGCCTGAACAACATGCTGATACCCGATGCGTCGGATCAGTTCAATAAAGAATACAACCTGGAACAATACAGTTATTTGCCCAATGAGCCTAATCCGTGGAAAAAACCCTATTGGTACCGCACCACTTTTAAAGTGCCAGCTACTGATAAAGGGCATTATTTTCAGCTGATATTCAAGGGAATCAATTACCGGGCAGCCGTTTGGCTAAATGGTAAGCTGATAGCCGACTCGGCCCAAATGGCAGGCATGTTCGCCGAACATAACCTGGATGTCAGCAGTGAAATAAAGGCAGGTGCAGAAAATGCGCTTGCTGTCAAAATATATCCGCTTGATTACCCCGGTTATCCATCCAAGGAGCAATTACAGGCGCTGGGCCCTTTTTATGAGAACGGCGGCCCCACTGGTGATATAGGTAAAAATGTTACTATGCTTTGTTCCGCAGGCTGGGATTGGATACCGCCCGTGCGCGACCGGAATATGGGAATTTGGCAGCCCGTTTTTTTGAGAACGACAAGCGCGGTAACCATCAGCCGCCCTCAACTGATAACTGAGTTACCCAAATTGCCCGATACGTCGGTTGCTAACCTGAAACTGAATCTTACTTTAGCCAATCACAGCGCCCGTGCTGAAGCCGGTAAATTGAGGATCAACATCGCTCCCGAAAATTTCACAGGTGCCGCCCCGGTACAATACACTGAAGATGTAAATGTGGGGGGCCATGAATCGAAAGGGGTTAAATTAAATAAGCTTTTTAGCAATCCGCATCTATGGTGGCCGAACAACTACGGACGGGCGAACCTGTACCGAGTCCGCCTGCAATATGTGAACAGGGATGGGTCGGTAGCTGACGATACTTCTTTTGTTTTCGGAGTGCGGACGGTCGGCTCAAAAACGACCACAGTAAAGGGCTTTGTCCGCCGCGACTTTTATGTTAATGGCAAACGCGTGCACCTTGACGGCGGCGCGTGGGTACCCGATATGATGGTAAACCGCGATTCGGCCAGGTACGATTATGAGATGCATTTGTGCCGCAATGCCAACGTAAACCTCGTCCGTATCTGGGGTGGAGGTGTTACGCCTCCCGATGCCTTCTGGAACGCCGCAGATAGATATGGCCTGATGGTATGGTCGGATTTTTGGGTAACCGGTGATACCCAGGGCGAATTCAAAGGATCGCCGGACTGGCCGCTTGAGGGAAATGTGTTCGTTACTAATGTGGTGAGCACCATTTACCGCATACGAAACCACCCAAGCCTGTTAGTTTGGACAGGTGGCAACGAGGGGCATGCACGGAGGGAGCTGTATGATGCAATGCGCAATAATATTATCAATCTTGATGGTACACGGCCATTTATTCCGAGTTCATCGGGTTTCGCCAAACTGCCGCAGGGGTGGGAGGGTTCTTACCCGGACAATATGCCTTCGGGAGTTTACAGTGGCGGACCATACGCCTGGCGCGATCCTAAAATATATTACCGTTTAGCCGATGCCGGTCGTGATTGGGTATTTAAGGACGAAACCGGCATACCCTCGCAACCGCCTTATAATACTTTGGCCAAAGTAATACCTAACCTGGTATGGGACACCAAATTGCCGTTTCCGCTCAATAATTCGTGGGGTTACCACGATGCGGCAACAGGAGCGGCACAATACGATAAATATATCGAAGAAATGGTAAAACGCTATGGCCAGCCTGCGACCATGGTGAACTTTTCGGACAAAATGCAACTGATGAATTACGTTGGCTACCAGGGCATATTTGAGGCCGCCGGTCACAAGCTTAATGAAACGGGTGGCGTAATGTTGTGGAAGTTGAATGCCGCGCTCCCGAGCGTTGTATGGCAGATATATGACTGGTACCTGGAGCCGAATGCCGGATATTATGCCATGCAAAACGCATGCGAGCCGGTTCATATGCAGTTTAACCAGGACGATTCAACTGTGGCGGTAATCAACAGATACCATCATCCGACAGCCGATCTGAGAGCGACCGTCTCTATCTATAATGCAGATAGCAAACTGCTCAAAACATTTAATGCTGGTGGTGTGAAGCTCGATTCGGCCGGAACAAAACAGATCATGCCGCTAAAAGAAGCCATGCAGGGCATAAACGAAATGGTTTTCGTGGTGATGGATCTAAAGGATAAGGCCGGGAAAGCAGTTTCCCATAATTGCTATTGGCTATCGCCGGGCAACGATCTGAAAGCTTTGAACAATATGCCCGATGCGAAAGTCTCCGTCAAAGTTTTGGGCGCGTCAAAAGGGAAAAATGAAGATAAGTGGATATTGCAGGTCACAAATAATTCGGATAAGCTGGCGTTCTTTGTACGGCCGCAGCTCATGGTTAACGGAGAGGAAGTGATGCCGGCTTACTGGAGTTCAAATTATTTCACACTGGCCCCACACGGTGATATAACAGTCTCGGTAAGCGCACCGGCAGTTAAGTTGGGAAGTAATACACCTGCGATTGTTGTAGAAGGCTGGAACATTGAGAAACAAACCATCAATTCATTGGTTAAAACAAAATAGCGATCAAACGGTCATCTCTGGTAACAGGGCCCCGGTTTGACCGGGGCCTTTTGCATTTAAAAGATATTATCAAGCTAAATACCGCTTAACTTGCCGCTTATATGAAAAATGCT
Organism: Mucilaginibacter ginsenosidivorans; assembly: GCF_007971025.1. Lineage (NCBI taxonomy): Bacteria > Pseudomonadati > Bacteroidota > Sphingobacteriia > Sphingobacteriales > Sphingobacteriaceae > Mucilaginibacter > Mucilaginibacter ginsenosidivorans. Next base: position 3,099,041 of record NZ_CP042436.1, read on the forward strand.
GATGTGATCGTTGTCGGCGCGGGTGCCTCGGGCCTGGTGGCGGCTTATGCGTTGTCAAAAGCCGGCAAAAAGGTGACTGTGCTGGAGGCGCGGGATAGGATAGGCGGCCGCATTCATACCATAAGTGATGTGTCTTTCTTTAAACATGCCGAGCTCGGGGCCGAATTTGTACACGGTAACCTGCCGGTTACTTTGCATTTGCTAAAAAAAGCAGGTATCGAGTATATTTCGGCAGAAGGGGAAATGTGGCATTACGGCAACGGGAAACTTGTCAAAGGAGCGTGGGACATAGATGGCTGGGATAAGGTAATGGAGAAGTTAAGCCACCTGGATCATGATGTGAGTATAGGGAATTTTCTTCAGGATAATTTTAGCGGTGATAAATATGCGGCATTAAGGGATTCGGTAAGCAGGTACGTTTCGGGCTATGACACAGCCGACCCGTTTATGGCAAGCACCTTTGCCTTGCGCGAGGAATGGGAAAATGAGGATGAAGGGGCTCAATACCGCATAACGGGCGGGTACGGGAAGTTAATGGATTTCCTGGCGGATGACAGTAAAACGAATGGCGCGAAAATATTGTTGAACGCCGCTGTGAAAGAAATAAGATGGGGTAACGGTACAGCTGAAGTGTTGACGACGGATGGGAAAAAATATAGCGCTGCTAAATTGATCATCGCATTACCGCTGGGCGTGTTGCACAACGACGCGATCACATTTAGCCCTGGGATCGATGCGCATACGGAAGCCTTAAAGCAAATAGGGTTTGGGGCAATTGTAAAGCTGTTGTTTCAATTTAAGGACCGGTTTTGGGAAACAAGCGAAGCTGCTCATTTAGGATTTGTTTTATCAGAGGAGGATATCCCCACCTGGTGGACACAATATCCAGCCCATTCCACTGTAATTACCGGCTGGCTGGGCGGGCCGCCTGCTGAAAGAAGGAAGGATCTGTCGGAAATTGAATTTTTGCGTTTGGGCATCAGGTCGCTCGCTAATATTTTCAAACGTAAGCCGGCAGACCTGGAAAACGAACTTGTTTCCTGGAAAATTGTGAATTGGACCACCGACCCGTTCACTTGTGGCTCGTATGCTTATGATATGGTAAACTCCCGTACAGCACGCAAAGTATTAGAACAGCCTGTTGAAAATGTCGTCTACTTTGCCGGTGAATATTTGTACGAAGGTCCGGCTATGGGTACTGTGGAGGCCGCCCTGTCTAGCGGGCTGGATGTGGTAAAAAAGCTCGAACAATCCTAAGCAGGTTGCCTTAACGGGGCTCCCAGTAATTTCCGGACAGGATGATCATATCCAATAATTTGATGCTATTATCGTAATAATCATAATCTTTCAACTTAAAATGTACCAGGTAATCCCAAACGGCATTTAACCATTGCTGGTTCTTTTTATCCACCATTGCAGAAACCGCAAACGGACCGATAAAGCTGAGTGCTTCAAAATACCGGCCCTTGATATCGTTCCCTGCTAAAGTATATCCTGCCGAAATATTATCCGGGTTGCCGCTTGTGGTCTCGCGTATCCAGTGGTTTATCTTGTCGTTGATGGCTTTGCCCCTTGGGTCGCCTGTCAAAAGGTAATCCGTAGCTATGCGCCAGGGTACGCGGCAGGCATTGTAGTTGTAATAACCGTCGTATTTTGATTCAAGGAAATGCGGTTTAGCCGGTTCGGCTTTCTTGTTGATGTTGATGATAAAGTCAGGTATCAGTCCCGCGTCGGCACTATACGTTTGCGCCATGTAAGCAAATAAATTATAATTACCATTGACAACATTTTTCCATCGGGCGTCGCCTGTCGCTATTTCAAAAGCCTTATAGTTTGCCGGCATAAAATCGGATGAGCGCATATCGAAGTAATCCTTACTGTCATACTCAACTGCATCACTTAACTTCACCGACCAGGTGTTTGGGTTGATCTCGTACCTCATTATTGCATTGATCATCCATCGGGCCTCCTTCAGATAGTTAATGGCGCCCTTGCTTCCCCATTGTTTATTGGCCAGCAACAAGGAATAGGCAATATCCATGTCGCCGTCGGTGGCCGAACTTTGGTCAATGTCGCGGCAGCTTTTATTTTGCGCCCAGGCCATCAGGTAATGGTGATTGTTGCGGTGTGCCTTGTAATAATTAAAGAGACCATCGTAAGTTGCCTTTGCAGAAGGGTCGGCGCCTGCCATAAGAGCAGTAATGATCATACCGTAACCCTGACCCTCGGACACACATTGTTTTTCGCCTTTTCGCTCGAACCACACATAATATTCATTGGTATTGCAACCTGTTTTAATGTAGCGTTGCTTCCACTGCCTGTAAAAATCGAGTGCAAGCCCGTCTAATCGCTGCTGTGAAATATGATTTGGTTTAATTACCCCTTTGTGATACGGAACATGCTGGGGAAAGGGTTTAGCCGCTTGTTGTGCCCCTGCAATGATGCTGATGGATAATAGAACTAAAATAGCCGGGAAATATTTGAAAGGCATAGAACTCAAACGATGATTACTGAACCAAAGTACCCGGATCGAAATATTATTGCAGACTTTTAACGATCTCTCCTCCAACGGCGTCAATACTTGCCCCTGAATTTGAAAGCACCACCACAGCCAGCTTCCCTTCCGGATTGAAAACCAAAAAGCTGCTGCAACCATAAGTGCCGCCATTGTGAAAATAATATTCTGCCCCACCTATATTGATAATATGCCAGCCAAGGCCGAGTTTAATATCCTTATCAAACGTAACCTTATGTGTTAATTCAAACGCTTTGGATAACCTGGTATTTGCTGCCGTCATGTTTGCTTTGGCGTAGATGAGCAGATCAGTAACAGTTGACCGCAGCGATCCGCATGGGGCCAATATGCCAAAATCCCAGGCAGGGGTTTCCTTGCCGTTTTCGTTGTACACAGCAACAAATCGTTGTTTAAGCGCGAGGGTAAGATGCTGTGCGGTGCTATTCATGCCAAGTGGCTTACAGATCAATTCTTCAACCATTTGCTCAAAAGTCTTGCCGCTAACCTGCTCCAATATGGTCCCAAGCAGCCCAACTCCTAAGTTAGAATACGCATATTTCTCGCCCGGTTTGCCCGCCAGCTTACAGGTTTTCAGGTAGGTGAACAGGTGTTGCTTTTCGTAGTCCTTGTACGGGTTCAGCGGGTCAAGATCGTGGTTATCCAAATTATCGGGCAGCCGGGGCAAACCCGAGGAGTGGTTGCTCAGCATTTGCAGCGTGATCCCTTTCAGTTCCGGGTTGACCGATACCGAGTCGGGAAGGTATCTGGTTATCGGGTCGTCCAATTTAACTTTTCCCTCGTTTGCATAATAAGCCAGCAAAGTCGCGGTGAAAGTTTTGGTGATGGACCCGATCTCGAATAAAGTATTCGCACCGGGCAATTGGTTGTTCCCCCATTTTGTTTCGCCGTAGTTATAGGTAGTGATCGCCCCATTGCGTAGTATGCCGATGCTCAGGCCAACCGTGTTGGTTTTCTGGATGTATGGCCTTACGGCCGAATCAACCTTTTTGTCGGTTTGATTTCTCATCAGGTTGGTAGTTGCAACCGGTTTTGGCTTGTTACCGGCTTCCTCTTTGTAAGGCTGAAAAAGGAAGAGCCCGATCTTGCCCTTGTCATCCAGATTCATCCAAAGCTGCAGGGCCATGGAATCAAATGTAAGTTTGTAGCGGGCATCTTTATTATTGACGAAGGCGATCAGCGAGGAGTTTTTTATCTGGCCGAGCGGGAACAATTGGCTGGTACAAACGTACCGAAAGGCGTCAGGAGTTAGCGCCTCCCGGAATTTTTCGCCGGCAAAAGCGTAAATAGAATCCGGCTGTTTGGCGTTAAAATATTTTTTTACAAGATTAAATACAGAATCTGTTTTATACTGCTGAACGCTTTGGGCCGATGCAGCTAACCCAGAAAACAGTGTAAGCAAAACAGCAATTTGAATTTTTATCATATCAGGTCATCAAACGAAATTTTATTTGATATAAAATCAGTGCTCAGAGGATCGGTCAACCGGGCAAATCTTTTTTCTTTAAAAACCCACAAAATTCTAAATAAAATAATCCCCGTAATAATACCGGAAAGATAAGAATATCCAATATAGGCAAACATACTGCCCGGTTCAGACAAGATTTTCCAGAAGAGCGATGAAAAACATACAGCAAATACCAGGCTTGATGCCAGGGAAAAACCGGCTCCGGTAATAATGCCGCCGTCCCTGATGCAATATCGCCATATACCGTAACTCCTTGTCTCTCCCCACTTTTTGGTAAATTCAATATTGATAATATCTTGTTGGGTGAGCCCTTTGGCCTTTAATTTTTTGATCTGTTTAAGTCTTTCCGGGAAACGAAATAAAGAGATTATTACATCGATTAGAAATATTACTATCCAGTACCAGGCAACAAAATAAGAAAGTAAGAGAGAGATACTGAAATATATAATCAGTCCTTTATAAGCATGTCTCCAAAATAATTTAAAAAGGTCGAGATTCATAGCATAAAGATACTAATCAACCAGTAAACGGGTGAAATAAGGAAACAAAAACGCCTGTTTTATTAAGGACCGTTTTTTTCTTTTTGCCGGAAAACAGTGCATAATCTTTATACCTGGTGTAAATAGCAGTTAATACGATAAATGCTCCTGAATATTTAGTCAACGTGAAATCGTTCCTGAAATGAAGCAATGCATCATGTATAAATGAACATACGCCAAGAACAACAGCTATCGATAGCAAGTTATTCATGACGAATTTTAAAATCTTGTTCATTTTTTATTGTGTTTGCCCCGCCAGCAGGTACAATACCGCCATACGTATGGCCACGCCGTTTTCAACCTGGTCGAGGATGATGGATTGCTTGCTGTCGGCAACGTCGCTGGTAATTTCAACGCCCCGGTTGATAGGGCCCGGGTGCATAATGGTTATCTCTTTATCCAGTGAGTCGAGTATTTGCTTGTTTAAACCGTAGAGCATGCTGTATTCGCGTAGCGAAGGGAAATATTTGATGTCCTGGCGCTCTAATTGTATACGCAGCATATTGGCCACATCGCACCAGTTCAGGGCCTTCAGCAGCTCGTGTTCAACTTTAACACCCAGTGCGCCTATATATTTTGGTATCAGGGTTGTCGGTCCGCAAACCATAACTTCGGCGCCTAATTGTTTCAAACAAAGTATGTTCGAAAGCGCAACACGCGAGTGGAGGATATCGCCTACAATGGCCACCTTTCTGCCGGCAACATCGCCGTATTTCTCACGGATAGAAAAAGCATCCAGCAGCGCCTGGGTTGGGTGCTCATGTGCGCCGTCACCTGCATTTACTATTTGTGCCCTGACGTGCTTTGAGAGGAATATTCCTGCGCCTGCATAGGGGTGGCGCATTACCACCATATCTACCTTCATGGCCAGGATGTTATTTACTGTATCGATCAGCGTTTCGCCTTTACTTACGGACGATGACGACGCAGCAAAGTTTACCACATCAGCAGACAGGCGCTTTTCGGCCAGTTCAAAAGATAAGCGTGTGCGGGTCGAGTTTTCGAAGAAGATATTGGCGATAGTCACATCACGCAGCGAAGGCACCTTTTTTATCGGGCGGTTTAATACCGACTTGAACTCATCCGCGGTTTCGAAAATCAGTTCAATATCTTGACGATTTAAATCTTTGATGCCTAATAAGTGCCTTGTGCTTAATTTTGCCATATTATATTCTTTGAATGTTAAACACCGTCTATTAATATCGAACACCGAATATCGAATGTCGAATAATGAAGTACCGCTTTATTATTTAGCCGGCGTTCAAAATTTCATTAAGTTACTTCAAGTTATTCTTTTTTGCAGTTTCAATGCTTTTGACGAAAATCGCTATCAGTTGATTACACTCGTCTTTGGCAGTCAATACTTTATCTATATCGTGCAAATTTTTTCTTTCGATGATTTTTATAGAGATAAGTGACTCGCGCAATTCCTTTAGTATGATTTTCATTTTGTGGATGAAATCATTTCTTGATTCTGCAGATTGCGCCTCTCCATAGTTTAAAGATGGCGAACACCCCGATCTCACCAATTGGCCTCCTATGTAGTTTCCAAGTCTTGTGCCGGGTAAATTATCGACAATGTCAGATACTATAATTGCAAAATCTATCAGTCTTTCTTCTAAATCGTACTTATTATCTTTCATTGTTATAAAACTTCATCATTCGATATTCGGTGTTCGATATTCGATATTCAAATTCACTTACTTTCTGATACTAAGACAATTTTATCCTCCCCGTCGGTTTCATTCCAGCTTACTACTACTTTTTGTGATGCGATAGAGTCCACCTCGATGCCGACATAGTCTGCTTCAATAGGCAGGTGCCTCGAATACCGCCTGTCTACCAGCACCAGCAATTCCACTTTTTCCGGCCGGCCGAAATAAAGCATGCCGTCCATGGCTGCACGAATGGTGCGGCCTGTCCACAACACATCGTCAACCAGTATCACTTTTTTACCTTCAATTATGAAATCAATTCTTGTTTGATTAGGCACCAGCTGTTTTTCGCCACGGCGGAAGTCGTCGCGGTAAAAAGTGACATCCATATCGCCTTGCAAAATGGTTTTGCCGGGTAATATTTTGCGTAATTCTTCGGCAACGCGCCGGGCAAGGTAAATACCACGCGGTTGTGTGCCTATTAATACGGTGTTTGAAAAATCGTCATGATTTTCAATAAGCTGGCGACATAAACGCTGTATGGTTATCTGGAACTTCGGACCGTCGAGCAGCGTGAGGTTTTGCATCGTTGGGTGGATTTGGGCAAAGATATAGTTTAGATGTGAGATTTTAGATAGGAGATTTGAGATTGTTTGCTGCACAATGGTTAAGGTAAATTCGAAATCGAACATTCGAAATTCAGAAATACATACGATAGGGTAAACTCACCTTTCAATTTTTTCTGCATCAAATACGGCAATTAGCTGATATATTTACCTTAATAAAACTAATCATACATCACAATGAAATTTATCCATAAAGCGCTGTTTGCGGCAATAATTGCCTGTATGGCCTCTGTTCAATGCTTTTCGCAGGAGAATGCGGCGGAGAGCCTGCCAAAAGACTACCTTACAAAAGAGTTCCATGCCGGGCGCAGGGATGCGCTGCGCAAACTGATGCCTGCCAACTCGGTGGCTGTGGTATTTGCTTATCCCGAGCGGGTATTTTCAAATGATGTGAATTATGTCTATCACCCTAATCCCGATCTGTATTATTTTTCGGGGTACAAGGAGACCAGCGCTGTGCTGCTTATTTTTAAAGAAATGCAGCATGGAGCCGACGGAGATTATAATGAATTATTCTTTGTGCAAAGCCGTGATCCGCGGCGGGAACAGTGGACAGGCAGGCGATTGGGCGTGGAAGGTGTAAAAAATCAACTGGGTTTTGCTAAAGTTTATAACAGCGAAGAGTTTGCCAAATACGCGGTCGACTTAAAAAAGTATAAATTGTTTTATGATAATTTCCCAATTGATGAAGGTAATATGAAGCCACTTTTCGATGCTTTCAGGGCTAAGGCCGAAGTACAGAGTATCGCGCCGGGGGTATCACAAACTTTAGGGATAATTGCCAAATACGGTTCGCCACGAAATATCGACAGGATACTGGATTTTTATGCGAAGGGAAAACAGGATGACCCTGATTTTAAGAATAACGAGTTGTTACAGTCGGTTATCAGTAAGCATGATTCGGTTTCGCTGGTTGCATTTAAGGCGAAATACAGCGAACAATTTGGCGGAGTGACCGGTTACAGTGACTTTACGAACGAACTGCGGGGTGTGAAAACTGCTGAAGAGATGGATCTGATGCGGAAGACCGTCAAAATATCCAGCCTTGCCCATGCTGAAGCCATGCGTGCAGTAAAACCACAAATGTCTGAGACAGAACTGGAGGGCATTATGCTTTATGTGCATAAACATTACGGTGCAGAGGATGAGGGTTATCCGCCGATAGTAGGGGCAGGAGCGAACGGCTGTATCCTGCATTACGAAGAAAATAATGCCACCCAGGTAAAAAACCAACTGGTACTGATGGATGTAGGTGCGGAATATCACGGCTATTCGGCCGATGTGACCCGGACTTTCCCTGCCAACGGCAAGTTTACGGAAGAGCAAAAAGCCATTTACCAACTGGTGTACGATGCGCAGGAAGAGGTTTTTAAATTGTGCAGGGACGGTGTGCCTTACAGTGACCTGGAAGTAAAAACCAGGGAAGTGCTTTCAGCCGGGCTGATAAAATTAGGATTGATCAAGGATGCGAAAGATGTAGGCAAGTACTACCCGCATGGCGTTTCGCACCACCTGGGGCTGGACGTTCATGATAAAGGTGCATACGGTGGGCCGTTAAAAGAGAATATGGTGATAACCGTTGAGCCGGGTATTTATATCCCTGCCGGCAGCGATTGTGATAAAAAATGGTGGAACATTGGCGTGCGTATCGAGGACGATGTTCAGATAGGTAAAGACCACGGGATACTGTTATCAGGCGATGCGCCCCGCAAATGGCAGGACGTTGAAAAGACTGTAGCGGAGAAAAGTGTTTTTGATATGGGGCGGTTTCCGGAGTTGAAGTAGGGACTGTCGTCAGTGGGGAAGCTGACGACGAGGCGTGCGTTGTCTCGTGCCGGAAAGCGACTGCGGAATTGTAAACGCAAAATTAAATGAAATTAAAAAGGAAAGAGGCGATAGTTTTATTATCTTTTCTTAAGTTCCTCAATTCTTCCGCGGAAGAAAGGGAACGAATGATTGAAAATGCTTTAGCGGAATCAGGAATCGACAGAAAATTATCAGAGGATATCTCCAATTATTATGGCAGAAAGTACGTCGAATCTGAATTTAATTTGTATCATAATGATTATTTAAAGGCTTTGATGTCAAATTACTTAAGGCTTGATATTGAAATAATTGGTAAAAGTCCCCAATTAATATCTTGCCCTTGCTGTGGGTATAAGACATTGCCCACGAGAAGTGAATATGATATTTGTATGGTTTGCTATTGGGAAGATGATGGTTTAAGTGGAAGTGATGCAAATAGGTATAGCAGCGTTAATAAAATGACACTGGATGATGTAAAAAGGAATTTTGAAAATTTGGGCGTCATTGCAGTTGAATTTTTGAGACACGTAGACCAAGATAGACTACTTCAATTTGAAAAGCCCAATGCTTAGATGTGCCTCCCTACAAGATGGAAGAGTGGCACTGACTTTGCTGCTGCAAGATATGTAGGGTGCGGCGTATAATAGTTTCATTTATTCAACATCGGCCGATAACTGCTCCAGTACTTTTAAAGCCTTGCCGGCGTCGGCATGGGCTACAAAGATATGATCATGATGATAAGCTGCGACCATATTGCAACTTATTGCATTTTCGGCCAGCGCTGCCGAAACCGCGGCTGTTAGTCCAACAGCTTCAAGCGACGAATGAACGGCCAGCGTTATCCATGCAGCAGTGTATGAATAAATTAAATTAAGCCGGTCCGCTGTATGCCTGTTGAGGATAACGGTTATAGTCTCAGCCTCTCTGAATAGTCCTATTATATCTTCGGGTTTTATCTCAGCCAGTGATGCCACAGCGCAAAAAACATATTCACCCTCATTCAGTTTAGGGGTCATGTTTTTTAATAAAGAATTGATATTAGTTTCCCCGGCCATATTAAAAGTAAAACTACTAAAAAGCCCCGCTCGTTTCCGGGCAGGGCTTAAAGGATTTAATTTATTTAAGCTTATTTGGCTTCTTCTTCTGATTTCTTCTTTTTGGCCTTGCTTTCAGCGCCTTCCATCTGTTCTTTCAGCTGGGCAAGCACGCTCAGGTCGCCTAAAGTAGATTTCTCAACCGAGTCTTTCACTTTCTTAACCGCGTTTACAGTAGCTTTTGCTTCTTTCTTGCGGCTGTCGTTCTCCTGGTTCCTAACCTCGTTACGGGCTTCTTCCCAGATACGTGCATGTGAAATTACGATGCGTTTGCTTTCCTTGTTAAACTCAATGATCTTGAATTCGGCAGCTTCTTCAGCTTTAAGGCTCTTGCCATCTTCTTTCACAATGTGTTTGGTAGGGGCAAAACCTTCAACACCGTAAGGCAAAGCAACAACTGCACCTTTATCGGTTACTTTCAATACGGTACCTTCGTGGATAGAATCCAGGGTGAAGATAGTTTCGAAAGTATCCCATGGGTTTTCTTCCAGTTGTTTGTGACCCAGGCTAAGCTTGCGGTTCTCAACATCCAGTTCAAGTACAACCACGTCTAATTTCTCACCAACTTTGGTGAACTCGTTAGGGTGATTTACTTTCTTGGACCATGAAAGGTCAGAGATGTGGATCAAGCCGTCGATGCCGTCTTCCAGTTCAACAAACACGCCAAAGTTGGTCATGTTTTTAACTGTGGCAACGTGCTTGGTGCCTACTGCATATTTATCAGCAGCATTCTGCCATGGATCGGGAGTCAGTTGTTTGATACCCAGTGACATTTTGCGCTCGTCGCGGTCCAGTGTCAATACCTGTGCTTCAACCTCGTCGCCAACTTTCAGGAATTCCTGCGGGTTGCGCAAGTTTTGAGACCACGACATTTCTGATACGTGGATCAAACCTTCAACACCCGGGATGATCTCGAGGAACGCGCCGTAATCGGCAACGGTAACAATTTTGCCTTTAACTTTTGAACCCACCTGGATGTTTTCGTCAAGCGACTGCCAAGGGTGCGGGGTCAATTGTTTCAAGCCAAGGGCGATACGTTTTTTCTCGTCATCAAAGTCGAGTACAACCACGTTGATCTTCTGATCAAGCGACAATACTTCGCGCGGATGCTCGATACGGCCCCATGAAATATCGGTGATGTGTAGTAAGCCGTCAACACCACCAAGGTCGATGAATACGCCAAAGTCGGTAATGTTCTTAACGGTACCTTCCAATACCTGGCCTTTTTCGAGTTTGGCCACGATCTCGGTTTTTTGGTTTTCCAAATCGTCTTCGATCAGCACTTTGTGCGATACCACTACGTTTTTAAACTCGTGGTTGATCTTAACAACTTTGAATTCCATTGTTTTGCCCACATAGATATCGTAATCCCTGATAGGTTTGATATCAATTTGCGAGCCTGGTAAAAAGGCTTCAACGCCCATTATATCTACGATCAAACCACCTTTGGTCCTGCTCTTAACAAAACCGGTGATAATTTCGTCGTTATCCAATGCACTATTTATTCTTTCCCATGATTTCTGGGTTTTTGCACGTTTACGCGAAAGTACCAACTGTCCGTTAGCATCTTCCTGCGATTCAACAAAAACCTCAACCGAATCACCGATCTTCAGATCAGGTGTATCACGGAATTCAGACACAGATACCAAACCGTCGGATTTAAAGCCGATATTCAATACCACATCTTTACTGTTGATACTTACAACAATGCCGCTGATGATCTCGCCTTTGTTGATAGAACTGAAAGTTCCATCATACATTTTCTCGAATTTTTCGCGGTCGGCATCATTATAATTACCGAATTTTTTGTCGTCAGCGTCCCAGTCGAAATCTTCTGCGGCGGCTGCAATTTTTGATTTGATCTCTTCGATCGACAATGAATCAGCTTCTGATTCAATGTTCTCTTTTTCCTTGGTCGCGGTAACTACATCGAGTTCTGCTTCCTTAGCTTTTAATTCTTTTTCTGCTTCTTGTTTTTTTGCCAAAATAAATTTTCTCCTTTTCCCAATGCAATTGGGACTGCAAAGGTACGGATATATTTTATTGTAATAAAAAATATTTTAATGTTAAATACTGGCTTTGAAGCATTTTGATGAGGATTGCACGGTTTTTATTGAGATGATTTTACCGATGGGGGTAAGAAGATTACACCGATTGCAGGTTTTTGTCTTTAGCTTTCGGCCTTCAGCTTTAAATCTATCTCCTTAAATATCGACATAAAATTATGCTGCAAGCCATCGCGATAAGCTGATAATACCGCATTCATCCGCCCTTCGTGTTCTATTGTAAAAGGATCGTTCCAGATACGCATGCAGATACGTTTAAGGGCGTATGATATCTGCTGGGTATCGGCATAGGTTTCCAGGTATCGGCTTTTTTTGAAGTTATCATAAAAGCGGAAAAATTTGGCCGTTTCTGCAAGACCAGAAAAGTTGAGGAACTCTTTTATAGTATCCAGGTGGCAGGAGCGGAGATGGCTGTAAAAATCGTCGACGGATACTTTATCGGTGGTCAAAAGTAAATTATCCAGTATTAACTCCAGGGCGATGTGCCCGAGGAAAAAAGGTTTTACCGGTGAGCCTTGGACAGCCGGGGTCAGCAATTTTCTAAGCTCGCTTGAGCGTGTGATAAAAAAAACAGAAGAATGAAAAAAACGGTCGACCAGGAGGTGTTTGCGCCAGCCAAGTATAATGTCGTTTATCTGGGTATCCGGATGGACAAGTTTTTCGGGGTGGATGACGATCGTTTTATCCGCATTTTTCAAAAGATCGGGCAATACTGTTCCCAGTGTATGGTAACAGTTCGTGGTGTCCCGGTCGAAATAAAAATGCGATAGAAAATTCATATATGTTCACTTCCGGATAGTTTTATTTTTCAAGATACGCAGTTTTTTTTTGATTGCGCCGATTTTATACAATGATTACACCGATTTGATGGAATGATTACACGGTTTATTAAGAACGATTACGCCGATTTTCGTATATCTTTGCGCTTTTTAGAATTAGATAAATGAATTTTGTTGAAGAACTACGCTGGCGGGGTATGCTGCACGATATTATGCCCGGAACTGAAGAATTACTGAATACAGGTATGGCCTCTGGCTATATCGGTTTTGACCCGACGGCAGATTCGCTGCATGTTGGCAGCCTGGCGCAGATAATGACATTGATACATTTTCAGCGTGCCGGGCATAAGCCGTTTGCGCTGGTTGGCGGCGCAACCGGTATGGTGGGCGACCCGTCGGGTAAATCGGCCGAGCGTAATTTATTATCTGAAGATGTTTTGCAGCATAACCTGCAGGGCATCCAGAAGCAACTGGAGAAATTTCTTGATTTTGACCGCGGCGCCAACAGCGCCCAGATGGTGAACAATTACGATTGGTTTAAGAATTATACTTTTCTGAATTTCATACGCGATGTGGGCAAACATATCACGGTAAATTATATGATGGCCAAGGATTCGGTGAAAAACCGTATTAGCGGCGATACCGGAATGTCATTCACGGAGTTTACTTACCAATTGGTGCAGGGCTACGATTTTTACTATTTATGGAAGCATAACAATTGTGTGCTGCAAATGGGAGGTTCGGATCAGTGGGGCAATATTGTGACCGGTACCGAACTGATACGCCGTAAGGACGGGGGTGAGGCTTTTGCTTTAACTACTCAATTGATAAAAAAAGCGGACGGTTCCAAATTTGGTAAAACCGAAGGGGGAAATATATGGTTGGACCCAGAGAAGACGTCGCCGTATAAGTTTTACCAGTTTTGGCTCAATACCAGCGACGAGGATGCAAAATCATATATCCGCATATTTACTTTGTTCGACCGCGAAGCGATAGAGGCTTTAGAAGCCGAACACGCATTGGCACCGCATCAGCGTGCTTTGCAGAAAGCTTTAGCAAGGGATATTACCATACGCACCCATGGCGAAACGGAATACAATAAAGCCGTGCAGTCATCCGATTTTTTGTTTGGTAATACCGGTATCGAATTTCTTGGGGAGTTAAGTGAGGCTGAAGTACTGGGGATATTTGAGGGTGTGCCCAATTTTAAAGTTTCGTTGACAGAACTAAAGCAAGGGGTCAATATTACTGACCTGCTGGCGGTAAATACCGCAGTGTTTCCGTCAAAAGGCGAAGCCCGGAAAATGATACAGGGGGGAGGGGTAGCTATCAACAAAAGCAAAGTGGCCTCGCCGGATGATACTTACACCGCCGATAACCTGGTAGGCGGCAAATTCCTTGTCGCTCAAAAAGGGAAGAAGAATTATTTTTTAATTGTCGGGGAATAATTTGGATTTTAGACAAAATGTAATTATTTTTGGATAAATGTCGTACGAAGAGAAACATAATCCGGAAATTTACGTTAACGAGCCAATGGCTCTGTATGTAACTAAAAGCAGTGGAAGTTTATTCAATAACCTGTTCGGCAGTAATGCCAAACAGGTTGCCGCGATGACTGATTTCGACATGCTGCAGCTTACCCGCAGTGGCTTGCCCAAGCATTTACTTTTGTCTTTAGCCAAGCGGATATCCCTTACCATTCAGGAGTTTGCGGATATTATGCACATTTCTGAACGCACTTTGCAGCGTTACGATGATAATGCCATTATCAAAACCGAATACGCTGAAAAAGCTGTTGAGCTTGCCCGCCTGTATACACGCGGCGAGGAAGTATTCGGCTCGCTTGATAAATTTAAAACCTGGATGAAAACCCCGCTTCATGTCTTCAAGGGTGAAACACCCGTTTCTCTTTTGGATTCGTCCGTTGGCTTCGATATGGTTTTTAAAGAGTTGGGCCGTATCGAGCACGGTATTTTTGCCTGATGATCCTTTACCGTATAACCAATGCCAAATATGCTGATGACCTTAGCGGTAATGGTGCGCGTTTATATGGCGGGCGCTGGAACAGCGAAGGCAAACCCATGGTATACCTGGCGTCGTCCCGATCATTGGCTGTGCTGGAATCTTTAGCTCATTTTGTAGCAACGAATATACCGGATGACTTTTTGATGCTGACTATCGAGGCTCCTGACGATTTTTTGGACATACCTGAAAATATATTGCCCGATAACTGGAATGAATACCCGGAACAGCATATTGTGAAACAAATAGGCAATTCATTTTTGCAAAGGAATGAGTATTTGCTGCTAAAAGTGCCTTCGGCACTGGTGCCCGAGGAATTCAATTACCTGATGAACCCGCTGCATCCAAAGGCAGCCAAAGTGAAGATCATCAATAAAGCCCCGTTCAGGTTTGATGACAGGTTGGTAGGACAGTAGTTATTAAAGATCGCTCAGCAACTCCAGTTTCTTGGCGTTGTATTCATCCTGCGATATAAGGCCCTGGTCGAACAAAGTGCGAAGCTTTTTGAGTTTTTCCGTTAATTCATCCCTTTTTGGCTCTTCCTGCACAGGCGGGGCAGCTGCTATTGAAGGTGCAGCTGTAACCGGTTCAGGTGCCGGCGCTGCAGGCTGGGGCGTTGTTGCTGCGTGGTCAAAATTAAATGAACCGGATTCGGCACGTTTTTCTTCCAGTTCGCGCTGGCGGCGCAGTTCGCGTTCTTCTTCTTTGCGACCCTGTGCGTATTGGTACAATTTGCGGGCCTGAACTTTGGGCAGGTAATCTACGCCCATTTCGGCCTGGTTGGTGGTTTTTACCGTAAATATAGCGCCGATTATCTCTTCCTTGATAAAGACATCCACAATATCCTTCCACACAAAATCTATGAATTTTATAGAAAGCCCAAGGTTAGCCGGCGTAAAAAACAAGACCCTTTTATTGGTCAGCGCCACGCAATCGGGCAATATATTTACCAGCGGTTTCTTTTGCGTAGCTATGTAAATTATCTCCTCGCCCGTGGTCAGCAGGTCGACTAATCGTGTATATACTTTTTCAACCGCTTTGGGGTCCTGCTGGTCGTTCAAAAATTTGTCCATCATAACATTCATCAATTTTTGATGTGAACGCAAAAATAATGATTAATTGTATTGGTATGGTTGAATAAGTTAGATTAAGTTGATTAAGTTGAACCATGCTACTGCGATTTTATTTTTAACTTAATCAACTACTTAACTGATCAACTGACCAGCAGATTACAACCGCGTATATCCGAATTATCAAATCGCCCCAATACTTCGAACGATCCATCGGCATAAAGCTTGCCAAGGTCCTGCGTGGCAATGAACGAACAGGAATTGATATTGGCAAGGTCGATAACATTAATACCGCCGGTTTGGCCATTACTGAGAACTGACATCGGGTCGTTTGTATCGCGGGTGATGATCTTCATCCATGGCGGGCAATTGAATATACCCTCACCTTTTGAATAAGCCTGCGACAGTAATTCGGTCATGCCATATTCTGAATGAATTGACTTTACGCCAAAGCCTTTACACAACGTTTGATGCAGTTCCTCGCGTATCATTTCCTTTCGCCTGCCTTTCATGCCGCCTGTTTCCATTACGATCAGCTCCGGGAAATCTATTTGATAATTCTCCACAAAATCAAGCAGCGCAAAAGTAACCCCGATAAGCAAGGTTGGTTTATTTATAGTCTTTTGCTTATTCAACTGTGCGAACAGCTCATCATGGTTATAAAGGAAAAAACCGCTATCGGAATTTTTAGAGCTTTCTACCAGGTCTTTTGCCATATAAATCAGAGAAGAACCTTCGCGTTCGAGGTAGGAGGGCAGTAGCGCCAGTACACAGTAATTTTTAATATCGCCATAGAATATTTCGAATGCGCGGCGGAAACTTCCCTCGTACCAGCTTAAATCGGTAACCAGGTGTTTGCTGTTGATCATCCCGGTTGTGCCGGAGCTTGTAAAAGTGACCTGCACCTCTTCATCTGTACTTAATATATCGTGCGATTTGAAGAAACTGATAGGCAGAAAGGGTATGTCCTCAACTGTTTTAACCGAATTTACATCGACACCAAGATTGGTAATGAAATCATTGTAAACAAGACAAGAACTGGCCTGGAAGCGAAATACCTGCAAGGCTGCATCAATAAATTGCCGGTTGTTGCTTATCGAAAATACCTGCTGTTTGTTAGGCTTATCCATGGTGCAAAGATAGGCGGATGTGCAGATATGCAAATGTGAAAATATACAGATGCCCGAATGGGATAAGTTTGGCGGCCATGACGGCATGTATAACTTTGAAAATCCCGTGACAAAACAAGTAGGTAACTTTGCCGTTTAGGAAATATCAAGTTACAGACTATGAAAACGATCAAATTTTTAGGTATCCCATTAATGTTGAGTTTATTCCTGCTGATGACATCGGCTAAGCCCATAGGCGATAAGGAGACCGAGCGGATACATGCAGCGGCAAACGTGTTAAAAGACTTTAGCACCATGAAAGAAAAGATCCCGCACGACCTGATAGAATCTTACGAAGGTATTGTGATAATCCCCAAACTGATAAACGCCGGGTTGGGGATAGGTGGTAAGCGCGGAAAAGGTGTGGCCATTGTAAAACTTGCTGACGGCAGTTGGAGCAACCCGGTTTTTATTACCCTGACAGGTGGCAGTATCGGTCCGCAGATCGGTGTACAGTCGGTGGACCTGGTGATGGTTTTTAAGCATAAGGGGGTGTTAACCAAAGTCGAAGACGGTGACTTTACCATAGGAGGTGATGCATCGGCCGCCGCAGGACCGGTTGGGCGAACAACCTCCGCTAACACAGATTACAAATTAGAGGCCGAGATCTATTCTTATTCCCGCAGCCGGGGGCTTTTTGCCGGTGTTAGCATCAATGGTTCCAGTTTGAACATAGATAAAGATGCTATAAAAGGTTACTACGGCGATAATGTAACCGCCAGCGATGTTTTTGCCAACGGTAACAGTAATACCGATGCCGTTAAACTGCTAAAAACGACTTTGGCAAGTTTATAAAATAAGCTCAAATGAAAAGCTAAAACGCTGATTTGGCGTTTTAGCTTTTTTGATTAAGAGGGGTAACGATCAGGCAAATGGGTCCTCGTCGGCGCTTGGCCCATATACGGAAGGAATGGGTACATCCAATATCCTGAGATAGCTTACCAGTTCGCCGCGGTGGTGATAAAAATGATTTAGTACCAGCAGCCTTGAAAATAACGATCTGGATATGGAAAAAATACTATGGTCGTTTTTTATCAGGTCCCACTTTTGCGCGCCCCAATCATCGCTTATTCGGCCTAACAACTGTAGTGCCCCGGCCAGGCTGGTTTCGAAATTTTCCAGTATCTCGTTTTTTGAGGCTGGTATGTGGTGGGCCGTCAGAACTTCCACATTGGTTCGGCCATCATTGGCAAATGACAGGTTATTGCCGGGAATGGTAGCAACATGGAAAGCGAGTTGTCCCAGTGGCATAGCTTTATCATGCGGCGCCCAAGCTAATTTTTCTGCCGGTATTCGTTCTAATAGGCGCCTGGTTGAAGTTGCTTCAAATTCAATTTCTGCGATCAAATCTTTTGGGTTCATAATTTTTTTTTGTTTTAATGTTATTAGGCAAAACTAATTTGACCACGGACCGCAAAAAGGTATCAAAAGATACAACCGGGATAAATTAATTTGAGCGGTACCGGTAATAATTCCTGATCATGACGATGATCGTGATGATAGAGGAAACAGCCATCACAGGAAAGTATATCCTTTTGCGTAACGGCTGAAATTGTTGTGGAATGAATTTAATGGACATCCTCGTCAGCATAATGCCGAAAGCGAGCGTTAGCAGGAACAAGATCGCATATTTAACCGTGGGATTGCTGAACTGCATGGAACAAATGATCATCAGCACCATACCTACCGTAGCCGGTATACACGCCGTAACCTGGAAAAAACCGAATTGAAAATAATAGCCGAAAAGGCCAACCATGCTGCAAATGATGAGGACCGAAGCGTGCAGGCGCACTAATTTTACCGTATTCATTTTGTATTGATATTGTTGTTCAACACAAAACTACGGCCGTCTTATCCCTCAAAAAGGTATCTTTTGATACAAGCCCGAATTATAGCCCCGTAATCCTGATACTGCCGTGGAGCAATTGCAATTTGCCTTCCTGTTCAAAACGCTTCAATATTCTCGAGATCACAACCCGGGTTGTGCCTAACGCGTTTGCCAGTGCGAGGTGAGTGATGGGTATATTTCGGGTGTTTTCCCGCGAAGAATAGCTTTTAAGGTAATTGATAACTCGTACCTCTATGGTATCAAATGCTACGGTTCGGAAAAGGTCAAGCAATTCATTATAGCGACTTTGGAAGGTGCGGATCACAAATTCGTTCCAGGGGTCATACCGGCGCTGCCATTCTTTGATAAAGCGGGTGGGTACGCAAAGTATCCCGGTTTGGGTGTCTGCGATAGCTGTCGACGGGCTTTCGACGTTGAAAAAACATGATGATAACGACATGATACACGTTTCGCCGGGCTGAACATAATATAGCAATATCTCCCGCCCGTCCGATTGCTGCGATACCCGCAGTGATCCACTGATAACCAGCGGCAACACTTTCAGATATTGCCCTTCGCGTATGATAACCTCGCCGGCGGCTGCGGTAATGAAGGTGGCATGCTCCATTATTTCCCGTTCCAGGTCGGGCCGTTGTAACATCGGGAACACCTCCGCCAGGCGTGATCTTATTTCCATTGCTGTAAAAGTAAGTAACGCAATGTTAGGGTGCGGAAGTTTCCCGGTAATAGTAAAGTCAAAATATTTTCCAGCTTTCCCTGCCTATGCAAAAAAAATCCCGGTACGCCGGGACTTTTCTTTGCATTTTATCATTTACTATCTCAATCGTCAAATCCCGTATCTCTCAGTTTGATAAAATCGTCCAGCGTATCCAGCTTGATGCCTTTGCTTTTCATTTTTTTGATGTACGAGGCTGTAACACCATGGTTGCGCAGGTCTTCAGCTTTTTCAAGGCTGATGTTTTTGAACCCAAGATCGTTGATGCTTTTAATAAACCCGGCGGTAACACCGTGATCGCGCAGGTCCTGGGCCTTATCGAGGGTGATATCTTTGTAGCCTAATTTCTGCATGCTGTTCACATATTCTACAGTAACGCCGTGGTCGCGCAATTCCTGCGCCTTATCCAGCGTCATGTTAGGGTAACCCAGCTTTTTCAAACTGGCAACATATTCTGTAGTCACGCCGTGATCGCGCAGATCCTGTGCCTGGTCGAGTGTTACATTCGGATCGCCCATTTTTTTGAGGCTGGCAATATAATCCGCAGTAACGCCATGGTCGCGCAGTTCCAGCGCCTTGTCCAGCGAAAAGCCTTTATATCCCATCTGGTGGATGCTGGCTATGTATTTAGCCGTCACCCCATGCTCCCTTAGTTCCACCAATTTGTCTATCGGCTGGTGCCCGTATCCTTCCGCTTTAAACATAGTAAAATAATCTTCCAGCACTTTCCGACTCATGTTTTGCTCGGCCAGGTCCTTAAACTGGTCGTTTGAAATGGAGGGATAGCCATTATCCTTCATAAAGTCAAAATATGCCTTATTAATGTCGGTGAAGAAAACCGCCAGCATCAGCTCATCGTCAAGCCCACTGTAGCCCTTTTGCTCCAGGTACGATTTAAATGATGCATTTTGCTCAAACGTATAAGAGCCGTGGCCCCAGTGGTCCTGGAACACGCCTTTGAAGGTCATCTTTCCCGATTCGCGGCTTAGTGTAAATTCGCCTATCTTTCCGGCAGGCAGTGTACCCAACTCGGCCATCGTAAAATTCCGGCCGTTACTCCAATGCCTGCCATAAAATTGGATATTCACTATCCCGTCCTTCACCACAGCGTCCCATGTGCCGGGCGAATGCCCCCACCTGTCCTGCTCTTCGTCCTCTGATTTCGCCTTTTGCTGAGAGAATGCGGTACCCGCAAATGAAGTGCTTAAAGTAAGCACCGCAAAGCAGCTTATGATTGTTTTCTTATTCATCTTTAAAATTTTCTTATTGCTTTTAGTCTCTATTCACCACTCACCATTCACCACCTTAATTAAACGAATTCTTGATCTGTATATACTTGCGCAGACTGGTGGATTTGAATCCTTTTTGCTGCATCGAGGCAACATACTCGGGCGTAACGCCGTTCGATTTCAATGCGGGCAGTTCGTTCAGCGGGATATCGGTAAAACCAAGTTTCTTAAAGCCATCCACGAACGATGGTTTGATATCCAGCGATTTCAAGGCAATAATGTTATGCGCATCGATATCCTTATAGCCCATATCCATAAAGCCTTTGATAAAAGCAGGGGTAACCTCCATCGATTTAAAAGCTACCAGCGAACGGATGGGAATGTTAGTGTAACCGATATCCGTAAAGCCTTTGATGTAGGCGGCTGTTATATTCATTGATTTGAACGAGATAATATCATGGGCCGCTACATCTTTATAGCCCATATCGTTAAGTCCCTTGATAAACTCCGGCGTAATATCCATCGATTTAAAAGAGATCAGCGAATGGATAGGGGTGTTGGTATAACCAATGTCATTGAAACCTTTGATGTAGGCGGCATCGATATTCATCGATTTAAAGGCAACAACATCATGCGCGGGTACATCCTTATAACCCATAGCGGCAAGTTCATTGATATAAGCAGGCGTAATATTCATTGATTTCATGGCGATAAGCTGGTGAACGGAAATGTCGCTATAACCAGCCGACCTGATGCCCTGTATGAAAGATTCGTCCACCTTCATAGCCGACATGGCAACCAAATTATGTGACTTAATATCTTTAAAACCGTTTTTAGCCAGCATGTCTACATAGCTTTTTTTCAGGTCGACCATGAAAAACGAGAATGCGTCGCGGTCCTTTACATCGGTAACGCCCGAGCTTTTTATATAATCGTCAAACGCTTTGTTGGCGCTGAATTTATAAGTACCAAAACCCATATCGTCATCAAACTTGCCGTTAAAAACAATTGTCCCGGCGTCGCGCGTCAACGAGAATTCACCTTTCTGGCCTTTCGGCAGGTTCGGGAATTCGCTCAGCGCGAAGTCAGCATCGTTCGACCAATGATTATCGTCGCTGTCCGCCCGGAACTCTATCCTGATCTTGTCTCCTTTAATTGTGGCAAACCATTTGCCTTCGGTCATATCGGGGCCAATAACGTTTACATCTACATCAATGTCGCCCACGTCAATATCATCTACGCTTACCTGCGGGTCGATGTTTATTGCCGGGCTGATATCTGCGATAACCGGGTTTACCGGCGGTATAACAGGATGTACCGGTGCAATAACTGCGGTAACAACAGGACTAACCAGGGGTGCTACCGTTGTAACTACCTGGGCGTTAACACTTGTGGTGCAAAGCAACAGGCTGCCTGCTGCCAAAAGGCACTTGCGGAAAAGGGCCGGTATAGTTGAATTGTTCATGCGATTTATTTTTTTAATTGATGATCGCTAAAGTTCAGCAAAAACAATACTAATCTATTAGGACAAATACTAATTGATTAGTATTTATAATCAGTTAATTATAACTTATTGATTATCAGTAATAAAAATTATAGAAAATTTGCTTTCCTTATTGGTGTGAATGGTGGTTGTAATAAAATCCTGTATCGAAAACGGACAGTAGGGCGTTCGGTTATGGTACGGAACATGTCAGTCGCCCCAATACGATCTAAGACTTTTTAACGCTACCCGAATACGCGCTCCTTAACACATTGTTAATATATTTTACCAAAATGAAAATAATGCCGATATTAATGCCTACCTTGCGCACTTAATTAAAAAGAAGCATAATGCAAAAAGAAGGAACAGTGAAATTTTTCAACAACACTAAAGGTTTTGGATTTATTTCACCGAGTGACAACAGAGAAGACATCTTTGTTCACTCAACAGGACTCATCGACGACATCCGCGAAAATGACCGCGTACAGTACGAAGAGCAAACAGGCAAAAAAGGCCTAAACGCAGTAAACGTAAAAGTTATTTAAGCAATCACTATAAGTTACTCGTAAAGCATCCGCCATACGGCGGGTGCTTTTTTGTTTTATGGCTTTCAGCCGATCTGGAAATTTATAGGAATGCCGGCTTTATTGGTCTTGCGGCCTGGGCGCCTGTAAGAATAAGAATAAAAACGGGCTTGTGCGATTCCTTCCCTGGGGAAGGGGAGGAAGGGGTAATAAAGCGGCGAAACCCCTCCCGGTCTCGTCACTTTCCAGCCGCACCCCTCCCGAGGGAGGGATTTAGATCTTCCCGATATATTTGGTGATGTACCTGAGAAAATTTATCCGTCTGCAATTCTCTTCCTCCCCAAATACCTGCGCACCGGTATATCGTAAAATACCATGACCAGCCAGGCCACGCCAACCAGCAAAATGACAGAGGTAATTACAACCACGGAAAACTCGGTAGTGCCTGGTTTATGCGATGCATAATAGTTCCCGAACATCCATAGCGCCGCATAATGGGTCATATACAGCGGGTATGATATTTTGCCGGAGAACACGCATATTTTTCTAAGCCCTTCGCTCAGTTTGGCGCCGGCACCCAGGGCAACTATCAGCGGGAAATAGAACAATACTACTAAAGGTTCGGTCAGCCAGTTCCATTTGGAAAATGGCATAATAAAGGCCGCGAATACCAGTACCAACATAAGCCCGAAACCAAGCTTCGACCGGATGATCCAGTTAAAACGGTAAACCAGCATGCCCGCCAAAAATGAATAGGCTACCCGGGCTCCCCCGTCCCAAAAGGTGCCGCCGCTCCAGCCGCCCATCAGGTTGCCGGTGCGGTAACAAACAAAACAAAGCGGAACAGTCATTAAAAGGGTAAGCAACAACAACCAGCGTTTATGCAGTTTGCTCAAAATAAAGGCATAAAAATATTGGCGATGTACTCCCAAAACAACGACCACGCCGGTGCATTTAAGTTGAAAAGGTTAAACGCCCGTTCCGTTACCACCGGGAAGGGGATAAGCAGGATAGAACAAAGGAATATCAACGCTATTCGCCCGGTGCTGTACAACTCCGGGTGGCCGCCAAACGGGTCGAACAGGAAAGTTATCAGGCCAAGCACCGAACCCATAATTACCATCGGGTGCAGCCGTATCAGCCGTGATTTAAAAAATTCCATCACACCCATCTTCCCGATACGGTCGTCGTAAGCATAAGCGATCACAAAACCTGACAGGCAGAAAAAGAAATCCACAGCCAAAAATCCATGCCCGATAAAGTTCTTACTGTAATCGGAAATGGCCATTTCCATAAAATGAAAGGTCACGACTGATAGCGCAGCTACCCCGCGTAATCCATCGAGAATTTCAAAATGTGGTTTGGTTTTTAATATCGCCGGTGTTTGTAGCTCCATACTTATTCATCCCGTTGGTCTATTAACAGGGACACTAACGTCAAGAATAGCGAATATTACCAAATCCGCCAAATCATCCTGCTGGGACATTGCCTGATTGCCCGGGCGGCGCTTCCTGGGGTGGCTGCTGCTGCGGCGTTATCTCGGGCGGTATCCGGTTCGGATCCTCTTGGGGTATCTGCGGTGTTTTTGGATCGCCGGGGCGTTCTATTTCGGGTTTATGCGGCGTCACGGGCATCTCTTCCTTTTCGCCAGGGAATGTTTTCTTTTGCATGGTGGATTTTTTGATCTTATATAGATAACATATTAAGCGACGTTTGGATTTACTTTTACGCGAAGCAGGAAAAAGGCCTTATCTATTTGCCATATTACCCGTCTATTCATAATTTGCGCAACGATAATTAGACCGATTATGAAAAGCACAACTTCGCAGGCCCGCAAAGCCGCCTTAACAGGCTGTTTTATACTGGCCGCATTCTTCTGTAACAAATCATCCGCTCAAACGGCAACCGCTATAAAAGAGATTAGTGATAAAGGACATAACGCCTATTATACCTCCAATAAGGCTCCTCTTAAACCGCAATACTTTGTAAAACTGCCGGTAACAGCCATTAAACCCGGCGGCTGGCTGCGCAGGCAACTGGAGCTGCAGCGCGGGGGCCTCACCGGCAACCTCGGCGAGATAAGCGTATGGCTCTCGAAGACAGACAACGCCTGGGTAAACAAAAGCGGCAAGGCAAATATGGCTGGGAGGAATTGCCTTACTGGCTGAAAGGTTACGGCGACATTGCCTACATGCTGCGCGACCCGAAAATGCTGAAGGAAACGAAATTTTGGATCAACACCGTCATCAAAAACCAGCGTGCCAACGGCGATTTCGGTCCGCTGAATTATACCAAACCCGGGCGGCGCGATCTTTGGGGCAATATGCCTATGCTTTGGTGCCTGCAATCATATTACGAATACTCAAGCGATCCCAGGGTGCTCAAGCTGATGTCGCGGTATTTCAAATACGAACAAACTGTACCGGATAGCCTGTTTTTGAAGGATTACTGGGAGAACAGCAGGGGCGGGGATAACCTCATCAGCGTCTACTGGCTCTATAACCGTACCAGCGAAAAATGGCTGCTCGACCTGGCCACCAAGATCGACCGCAATACGGCCAACTGGCGACAGGCCAATAACCTGCCCAACTGGCACAATGTAAACGTGGCACAGTCGTTCCGCGAGCCGGCAACTTATTTTATGCAAAGCAATAACCCGGCCGACCTGGCAGCATCCTATAACGACTTTAAACTGATCCGCAATATTTACGGGCAGGTGCCGGGTGGTATGTTTGGCGCCGACGAGAATGCCCGCAAAGGTTATGACGACCCCCGCCAGGCCGTGGAAACCTGCGGCATGGTGGAGCAAATCACCTCGGACGAGTTCCTGCTGCAATTTACCGGCGATACTTTTTGGGCCGATAACTGCGAGGATGTGGCCTTCAATACCTTCCCTGCCGCCTTTATGCCGGATTATAAAAGCCTGCGTTACCTTACCGCCCCAAACATGGTGGTGAGCGACAGTAAGAACCACGCACCAGGTATAAACAATGACGGTCCGTTTCTGAACATGAACCCTTTCAGCAGCCGGTGCTGCCAGCATAATCATTCGGCCGGGTGGGTATATTATGCGGAGAATAGCTGGATGGCTACGCCTGATAACGGTTTGGCCGACCAGTTGTATTCCGAAGGCTCTGTTACCGCTAAAGCGGGCAACGGGCAGGCGGTTACCATAGTTACCACAACAAAATATCCTTTTAACGAGACCGTCAACCTTAAAATTCAAACTGCGGCCCCTAATAAATTTCCTGTCTACCTGCGCATACCAAAATGGTGTGTGAATGCAAGCGTACAGGTGAATGGCAGGGCAGTGCCGGTTAGTTCGGAAGGGGCGGAGTATATCAAACTGCAAAATACCTGGAAAAACGGCGACCGGATAACCCTGCACCTGCCAATGAAGATACAGGTGCGCGAGTGGGAGAAGAATAAAAACAGCGTGAGCGTGAATTATGGCCCGCTTACATTTTCGCTGAAGATAGACGAGAAATATGTAAAAGTAGCCTCGACCAAAGAAAACGCCGTGGCCGATGCGAAATGGCAGCCGAATGCCGACCAGGCAAAATGGCCGACTTACGAGATATACCCCGCTTCGGCATGGAACTATGGGCTGGAACTAAACGATAAAGATCCGGCCATGTCATTCCAGGTTGAAAAAAGGGCCTGGCCAAAAGATAATAATCCATTCACTAACAAGTCGGCCCCAATAGTGCTGAAAGCGAAAGGCAAACAAATACCCGGGTGGAAAATAGATCAGTATGGCTTGTGCGGGCTGCTGCCCGAAAGTCCGGTAAAAACTGATGAAGCTGAAACCAGCATTACCCTGGTACCTATGGGCGGCTCAAGGTTGAGGATATCGGCTTTCCCTGTTGTGAATTGATGAGTGTTTAGGCAGATATACCTGGCGTTAATCAGGCGCTTCCTTGCTGACTTTGGACCCTTTTGCGGGCCATTTGCCGGGCAACCCCTGCCATCCATAATAGCAGGCGCGAGTCTTGCTTGTGATAATCTTTGCAGTTGTTCCAGATGTATAGCATTGTTTCCTCCAGCACTGCAACGGCTAACTGTTGGTCGGCAATAGAACAACAAATAATTTTGAAGAGCTTCCCTGCATATTGATCATATAACGACGCTGCACCCGCAACGTCGCGCCGCGCGATCGCTTTGATCAGCTCCTGCTCAGCCGGGGTAGTTTTCATCGGATCAGGAAAATTGATGTTGCAAAATGGCGATGACGTAGGGAGAATCTATTTTTACATCATGACTGACATGCAGCGGGATATCCAGATGATCGCCCGGGGTAAGGATAACCCGCTTGTCGCCTATGGTGCAGGTGCACTGGCCTTTCAGGATGAAAAAACTTTCGGCTACGTCCTCGTGAATTTCCGGTGGCACGTTCAGCCGGGTTATGACCAGCATTTGGGCTATTTGCTCGTCCTGCCGTAAAATATGCTGGAAGAAATCTTCAAAGGGTTCGGCCGGCAGCAAATGCTCAACTGCATTCAGCCAACTAACAGGATCGGAATACTTGCCAGTGGTGGGCAGGTTATTGATATCCAATTGCTCATCGCCGGCAAAGCCCAGTACATTCAGCAACCTGCCCCTAAGCCGGTCGTCAGGTTCAATGGCATAACTTTGGGCAAGTAATTCAATGGTTTGTTCAATTTCGTTAAGTTCCTGCCTGACCTCGGGGTGTGACGCGCTAAGTTCAGCGACTTCTTTCGCACGCTCCGCATTGGATAGGTCAAAGCAATGCTGCTCCAGGCTACCGCTTTCGATGTACGCTTTAATTTTCTTCATTTCTTATGCCGGTCAATAATAAACCCCATTAGTAATAACTATTGCCGAACGCGGTTCGTCATATCCATCAAATGTAAAGAAAGTATTGTAACTCAGCGTTCCGGCCGGGTTGATTCTTACAACCGGGAGGGGTTAAGCGATAAGCCTACCGGTAAATCGATATCCTAAAATTTCCGGCACATTCACGCTGTTCACAATTTTCCAGTTGAGGAGTTCGTTGAGAAATTCAGGCAGGGGTAACCCGGCTTTGGCGGCAGCGGCGCGGTAAAATTCTGCCTTAGGTGGGTGCTCCGGCGAACAGGCATTGAACACATATCCAAAGGCATCGTTTGCGATTACCGCTTCGGTTATGCCCACACAATCCTCCAGGCTGATCAAATTAACCGGGGCCCGGCCATTCGGTATCCCGGTTTTTCCTGCAAAAAACCTGCCCGGTTCACGGCCTTCGCCTATCAGTCCGCCGAAGCGCAGGATGGCGGTTTTAAAAGCTGTTTCAGTCTCAAAAAGATTTTCAGCTTCCCGTAATATGGCGCCTGTGACGGGTGCGGGCTGCGGGTTGGATAGTTCATCAACCTCGCTGTTCGTATCGCCGTAAACACCCGTCGAGCTGGTGTAGATCACTTTTTTAATGCCGTACTGTTTTATCGTATTGATGATATGCCCAAGCTTTGGCAGATAATCAGCCGTTTCGCCCCTGCGAAACCGGGGTGGGATGCTCACGACCAGTGCATCGCAATCGAAGAACGCCGGATCGGCGCTAAGACTATCAGCCCCGGCGCGCACTTCAAAAGGTAAAATACCAAATTCAGCAAGTGCGCTTAGCTTATCAGCCGAAGTAGACGACCCCTTTACTGTAAAACCCTTTGCGGCAAGTGCCCGGCCAAAAGCTTTGCCATACCAGCCGCAGCCTAAAATACTAACCGTCATTTTTTATGATATGTCAATCACCGCAAACCTACGTGGTTTTTAATTGATTTGTGTATAATTATTCGGCGCAATTAACGTTTAAAACCTATTGGAATAACCCAGGCTGCGTTTCTATGATCAGAACAATTACTCATTTTTTGCTTTACCATAGTTGCCATGACGAGTTTCACCATCATCCTCCACATTTATAATTCACCTTTAGCTCTGGTGGTGACACCTTTAGCTATGGCCCCCTACAGTTTCCTGGTTAAAACATTGAACGATAAAGGCGAATCCATGATCATCAAACGCCTGCCCGGCAAAGGCTGGATAGGGGAAAAGGTGAAAATGAAATTTTTTACCAAGCAAAATATCCGGCGTTTAGGTAAACTGCTCGAAACGAAAGAAAAGGAAATACTACCCTTAATAAAGTCTTAGCGCCGTATGATCCATAAAATCAGGTTAAAGGACGGATCGGTCCAGCCGGTACAAATTATGCGTACCACTTTTAAAAAACTCAAGGTTTGGCTGGTTCAGTTTATGGACGGCAAACAGGCCATGCTATACAAATTCGGTAACGAATGGCTGCAGCGTATCGAAGACTTTCTCGATGCATCACTGATAAGAACTATTGGCAACTATATCGACAGCATCGCCGGCAAAAATCCCCCAAAGCTGAAAGGATAGAATTTTTTGGTGCATTACGGTAGCCTCCCGCAACCGCCTGGTTGATATAGGTGTTTTTACTCGTCAGAATAGGTGTTTTTACTATTTCATAACGCATAACTACCTTGTATTTTTGCGATTATAAATGTCAGTTAAATAACACTTGCTGGTTATGGAGAATGAAAAAAGTAACACGATCCGCAGTTGGTATAACGAAGTTTGGAACAGCGGTAATGCCGGAGCCATTGCCGAAATGATGCACCCCGAAGCAAACGCCTTTGGGCTCAGTCCCGAACCAATCGTGGGATCGGATGGCTTCAGGCCATTTTACGAGGCGTTTAACAACGACTATGCGGGTATACACGTAACTGTGGAAAAAATGCTGGTGGATGGCGACTATGTAACGGCAATTTGTACCGTTACGGCCACGCATAAACAAAGCGGCAAGCCCGTTAATTTTATGGGTACGTCTATAACCCGGGTACAGGAAGGCAAGATAACGGAGGGATGGAACTTTTTCGATTTCCTGACTTTGAATCTGCAAACGGGTAAGATATCCCCGGAGCAATTGGTATAGAATTTTATCTGTTTTTCGATGATCAAACAACCTGCGTTTAGTATAGTTGTGTGATGGTTCGTGCCGGAAAAGATGCAGTGAACTATATCATAAACTCGCCCAAAACAAGTAAAAATAGCCAGCATATTTTTTGCCAAATTATTTTAAATCATTAGTTTTGAATACCTTATGAACCCTATATTTACTAACTGTGCAAATATCCAATTATGAAAAAAGTTCTATACAGTCTCTGTTTCCTCATCGCCTTTACGGCCGCTAACACGGCATCGTCGCAAGGGCTCTTCAAAAAGCTCAAGGATAAAGTGAACAAAGTGGTAGATAAAGAAGTCGATAAAAAGGCAGGCATTCCGCCCGAAAATCAATCTGCCGATAATAGCAGTTCCTCGTCGGGCAAGCCCGTTAACAAAGGCGGCGGCGGATTGAGCAATACCGCTCCGCCCGATGTAAAGGCAGAAATGGCGGACGCCGAAACGGCACATGCTGCAAAAAATTACAGCGATGCCCGGTATTCGCTGCAGCAGGCGCTGATGGGCGTGGAGATACAGTTGGGCCGGCAGATATTAAAATCGTTACCGCCGACGGTAGATGCATTGAACGTGGACACCGCGCAGGATGTGGTAATGAGCACCCAATGGGGCTGGAGCAACCTGAGCATTCACCGTGTGTGGAAAAATACGGCCGATAAACAAATGACGGTTACGGTCGGAAATGCAGGCGTGTATGCCGGCCTGGCCACGCTGTATTTTTCAAATGCGGGCATGATGCAGGCCAACGGTTCGACACAAAATTTTAAGCAGGTGAGGGTTAAGGGCAATAAAGCCATCATTCAATACGAGGACAGCAAGGGCTATACCCTTATCGCGTCGCTTGGTCAAACTTCCATGATAGTTTGGGAATGCATCAATTTTGCCAACGAGCAGGAAGTAATGGCCGCTGCTAATTCATTCGATATAGATGGCATTAAAAAAATGCTTGGGGAACAATAATTTCAGATACGCAATAAAAATATTTATGAAGACTTTTTTAACATTCATCGCATTTATCACTATTGCCGGCTACAGCCAGGCGCAGGATTTTACCAAAGCAATGGCCACCGCCAAAACCTCTTACAACGCGGGCAAGCTGGAGGAAACTCATTTTGCCTTACAACAGGCCATGCAGGAAGTTGACCTGGTGGTGGGCCAGGAAGTGCTGAAATTACTGCCCACAAAAATGGACGCGATGGAAATTGTAGCAAAGGACGATAATGTAACTTCAAATATCGGCTACGTTGGCGCTACCATACACCGCGCCTACGCTCAAAAAGATGCCAAAAAGGCCGATATTTCTATCATTAGTAACTCGCCTTTGGTTGCCATGACCAATTCGATACTGAACACCCCGATGCTGGGCGGCATGATGAGTGACGGTAAAAGCAAGACGGTTAAAGTGCAGGGCTACAAGGCAAGGCTCGAAAAGCAGGCAGGCAGTACCGCCGACAAAAATGACTATGAACTGCTGATACCTTTAGGCAGCGCCATGATCACCTTTAAGGTCGACGATTGCACGGATACCGAAATATTGGGTTTTGCAGATACGATACCGCTGCAAAAGATAGCCAAGCTGATAGAGTAGGATCGACAGAGGGCAATAACATGTATGTTTACACTAACTTAAATATTTAGTGAATGGCAATGCCGGAAATTCCTGCGTATGATACTCAAAATGCCGATGATATAGATATTTCTTTTGAAATAGGTGACCAAAAAATATGGCTTGGTGACGACTATTGCACAATCGAAATAATCAAAAACGGCAAATCGCAATTCTTAATATCAACCCCAAAGGAACGTTTCTATAACTTTATGCGCGAAGAGTTTGCAAAAACTGACTGATTTTTTCCAAATCAGACTCCGTCATCTTTTTCGCAAATGGTTGATTAACCCTAACTGTTACATATCCATCTATCGACTCTCTTGATTGCTGAACTTCCCAAAGATTAGGTATGCTATGTTCGGTACAAAAACCTAAAACCAGTTTTTTATAATCTATCCCTGCTTTTGCTTTAATTTCCATACCCCAAATATAGTGTAAAATACCTTTTAAAAATTGGTATGTTTGGGTATGACGAAGTTCGCCAAAGAGCAATTACATAAAATAGACACGCTATTACGTCTATTCAGAAAAGATGAAGTAGGTATTCCAGAACACGAGATAAAAGGAATGCTAAAACATCAAAAGGTCGAAGCATCGGATTCAGAGATTAAGAGGTTTTTATATCAACTTCAAGAAGATGGATATATATTCTTCGAAGAGAAATTGAATTTATATATAGTGACTGTTAAGGGTGTAAAATTCGATGGTTATTGGAGTGAGTTTAAAGCCAGTCGGACGCGTCATTGTCGCGAGGTCGTACAAAGTTACCTTTTATCAGTCGGAACGGCATTAGCAGGTTTGTATGCTCTGTACGATTTGTTAAAGTGGATGGAGCATCGCTTTTTTTGTTCTCATTTCTTTTCTTAGCCAATATTCTTTTCAGTGTAAACTTGTCTGTTGTTGCCCGACAGAGAGGATTGCACATGGCCGGGAATTTGTGATTTGGGCCACACCAGTTCAGGCGCTTTCGCTATCGTGAACCAGCAGCCGTTGGTTTTATATTTCCAGTTTTCAACTGAAGCCATTGGCATGTCGTTAAAAAATTGGAAATTGCCCCGGTGATGATCAACCGCAGCTTACGCACTTTCGCTCACCTTTTATTATTTGTAACATTAGGCTTTAGTGCTTGTCAGCAGCCGCAGAAGCATACCAAACGTCACCATACCTATAAGCGGAGAACAGAGGCCCGATTGCCCCGGCACGCGGGCGACGATAACAATATGCTGCTGGGAAACCCGAGTTTGGCAACAAATGATATTCATGACTCGGCCAATTACCTCATCGATCATAAATACTATATCGAAAGCTACAACCGCAGCACCGGCGAACCGAATTGGGTTAGCTGGCACCTGTGTGCCGGAGATATCGGCGCCGTAGCCCGCAGTAATGATTTCAGGCCGGATACCACGCTTCCCCGCGGATGGTTCGCGGCGGATAATGCCGGTTACCGGGGTTCGGGTTTTGATAAAGGGCATAATTGCCCCAGCGGCGACCGCACCGCAAGCGCCGAAGCTAACTCTTCCACGTTTTTGATGGATAACATTATACCGCAGGCCAAAAACAATAACCAGCACACCTGGGAACACTTTGAAAGTTACTGCCGCGAAAAGGTGAGGCAGGGCAACGAGGTTTACATCATTATGGGATGCTACGGCAAGGGCGGAACCGGCAGGCTGGGCTACCGCGAAAACATAGCCGATGGCCATATCCGCGTGCCTGCGCATATCTGGAAGATAGCCCTGGTGATACCCGACAACAACGATGACCTGGACCGGATAGATGCCGGTACGGATGTAATAGCCATAGACACCCCTAACGATGAAGCTGTATCGCCCGACTGGCGAAGATACGTTTGCACGGTAAGCGATATCGAACGCGCCACAGGTTACCGGTTCTTCACTACCTTACCCGCCACCGTACGCGAACCGCTGGGGAATAAACAATTTGCGGATTTGTATTGATGGGTTTGTGTGACCAAAAGAGCTTTTCGAGACTACGCGATACCGGTTACTATTAAAGCGCAGGGGGATTGTAAAGGTTGAGGAAATCACCCGTAATATATAATTTTTGCACCAATCTGTTTAAACTATTCTTTAGAGCCAAAAAAACGAGGCATTTTTAAGTCATCAGCCGTTAGACTAATGGACCGGAAAAACTTGATCATTTTTACCCTGCTGGCGCTGCTATTGGCGTTTACCGATGCCCACGCGGTCAACCATAAGCAGCCAACGGTAATACTTAACGGGCCATGGAAATTTAAAACGGGTGATAGTTTGCAATGGGCCGCCCCGGATTTTAATGATGCAGGGTGGGAAACGGTGGACCTGACCGCGCCTCCGGGATCACACGATGGCGACGTTGGGCTCACCGGTTATGTTCCCGGCTGGGCGGCAAGGGGGCATGCTGATTATTCGGGCTATGCATGGTATCGCCTGAAAGTCTCATTGGATAGTTTAAAAGGGAATTCTTTGGCGTTAGCCGGTCCGCCTGCGGTTGACGAGGCTTATCAATTATTTGTTGACGGACGATTGCTGGGGAGCGCCGGCGACTTTTCGGGCCCGGTGCCCGTTGCCTACAGCATACAGCCGCGCATGTTCGGGTTACCGGATAGCATAAGTAACAGGAAGGTGATCACCATAGCTTTCAGGGTATGGGTAAGTGCCGCCACACTGAGCCAGGGCACCGATTTAGGCGGCATCCATATTGCACCGGAACTTGGAAAGAAAAGCGATATAGAAGCCCGCTACAAATTCAGATGGAGGCAAACCATCAAGGGATATATTGTAGAGGTGGCCGAATTTGCCACATTTATCCTGTTGGCGGTAACCATCGCCTTATTGCGCAAACCGGTTAAACAGCATACATGGTTTATCATCGCTTTGGTTTTGCTGGGCCTGGTGCGGGCAAACCAGGCTTTTTACTACTGGTTACAGGCAGAAACCAGCCATCAAATTGATATCATAACACTCGTTATACTAATGCCGCTGGTACTTGGCTCCTGGCTGATGGCGTGGCGGGACTGGTACAGGGTTGAACGCCCGGTTTGGATACCGCCTGTTATCCTGGCGCTTACCTTAGTTTACATGTGCGGCCAGCTTTTCAGTCTGCCATGGGTTTCTGATACTGTCCCTCATGCTGTCTTCCAGGCTATCTCTAACTATTCACGCTTGTTATTCGCCCTGGTGCTGGCTATTATCATCGGGGTGGGTGTCCGGCAGCAGGGTAAACAGGGGTGGCTCTATTTACCTGCGGTATTGCTGATCTCGACCGGATTATTTGCGCAGGAACTATCCGAATTGCACATCCAGGGTATCTGGTTCCCGTTTGGCGTTGGCGTATCCCGTACCCAATATGCCTATGCCGCTTTTAGTGCCGTTATGTTTGGGTTGTTGGTTTATCAGCAGGGGCGAAAAAAGATCCCGCAGGAGCGGCATTGAATTTTTTAAAGATTTTTTTGGATATTATAAAATAATACGTATCATTGCAGCATGAAAACAAAATCGATACAAAGCTTTATACCCCAACTGAAGTTTCAGAGAGGATAGCTATGTATTGACTTAACATATCAAAAAACACTTGAATCCTCTTAGAAAATCTAAGGGGATTTTTTGTTTTCAGGCCATTTTTGCATGGTAGTATATCAATTGGCAGATTACTCCGTTTGGAACGGAGAGGCTCTCGGTTCGAGTCCGGGTTACCCTACTGATATTAAAGGAAATATAGCTCAATCAGGTTAGAGCGGCACCCTTATACGGTGATGGTTAAAGGTTCAAGTCCTTTTATTTCCACCAGTAAAATTTCCTGTGGTGCAATGGCAGCGCGCCTGATTTTGGTTCAGAAAATCGTGGCTCAGGGCCATGCAGGAAACATGGTTTTTGAAAGTGCGCGTTGGCTGCTTTTGGAATGAATTTTTTTGGTTTGACCCGGCTTTTGACGGGTAAGGGCAAATTATATCAAAAGTAAAGATATTTCTTTATTAATAACATATTATTGCCCGTGTTTTAATAGGAAAATTAGCAAATATGGTGCATGCGGCAGACTGAAATTCCGCAGATACGGGATTGTTACCCGGGTTCTCCACGGATGGGCTTGATGCCAAAATCAGGGAATCAGCAGGGATTTGTTTACACCTTTGAACCAGGGAACACGGCGCAAGCTATTCTTTTCCAGTTTACAACTCGTATGATTTCAGATCGGTTTCGACCGGGTTAGGAATGGGTGTGTTAACAATACTGGTATCGAATGTGCCTTTCTTTTCATTCAAAATGTTGGCCTCGCATTTCATTGTTTTAGGGACCTTCTTTTCTGCGGCCACAATCTCTTCCATTTTTGCCTTTTTTGCTGCTGACAAATTTGACTTTTGTATTTCGGCGCTGGTTGGGGGTTTTATCGGGCTGCTGTAATCTGGCTCAACAATGTATTCTACCGTTTTTCCTTCGTCCACTTTCTCAATAACTTTACTTTCGATACTTGCTTCATGCACACCATTACCTGAAATGGACAGCGGGGTGAGATTTCTGAAATCTTTGCCGGTTCCACCTAAAAATCCGTTTAGTAAATGCCCTTTGACATAATAAGGCTTGTCGCCGTTTCGCCGGAGGTTAAGTTTTTTATAATCCTCGTTAGATACGCCCGGCGGGCCGCCAACGGGCGGGCGGTTATTTTTGTTAAGGTATCTTATGGTCATTTTGGTAGCAAACCCACTATCGGTCAACCCGCCGAAGTTAAACTCAAGCGGCTCCAGCGGACCACCAAAAAGATGGGCCGTTATGGCGCTTAGCTTAATTACTTCTTTATTAACTTTATCGTACTTATCGGCCCTGGCCTTCTCTTCCGGAATGGAAGGGTCTATTGGCTTGTTCTTGGCCTTTTCAACTTCCTCGAGCTGGTCCTTTGCCTCGGCTTTCTTGTCCATTATTTTTTTATCGCCATCGGGCCTTACCTTCTTGATATTAGCCAGGAACTCGTCGTATTTCATTGGATCACGGCTGGCAACCCACAATTCGGACGATTCATCGGACGAGCCTTTGAAATAGAGTTCATGGGTTTCGCCATTATCAGCGGTAAAGCTCTTCTTTATGCCCAACCAGCCGGCAACCTTGCCGACGGCACTTTTTCCGAGAGCGACCACCTTCTCTTTGCCTTTGTCGAGCAGTGCCTTCCCCTTGTTTTTTAATGACATGGCCAATTCCACGGCAGGGCCAACAAATGCATAGGCTTTCGTGATGAGCCAATCTATCAGTTTATCAACTTTCGCCCTGATACGAAGTATTATGTCCCGTACTTTTGCGCCGAGGTCGTTTAAATGAAGTAATGCTGCGAGGAAACCGATAATGATCGGTATTGATTTGGCAAATGCCATTTCGATAGCCGCAGCGGCAGCATCAACATTACCGGTAGCAATTGTCAACACCGCATCGAGAATTGAATTCAATAATTCGATGATACGGTCTTTCAATCTTACCAGCATCATCAGGAAATCATAAATGGCCATACAGGCTTTTACAAAAGCCGCTATCGGGTTAAGCAGGCTTAATAGAAAGACCAGGGCCGCTTTAATTACCGCATCCCTGATGAACGATTTTATGGCTTCCCATATCATATCCTTAAAATCGGTGAATTTCTCTTTGATAATTTCCCATATCGCGCCCAACCCTTCTTTGTACACTCTTTGGAATATACCCACAGTTGTTTCCATCAGCGCAACCCGTTCTTCACCTATTTGCAAAACGGCCCTTTCGCGGATGTGCGCGTAGCTGATACCCATTACCTGCAGAACCATACCGAAGATGGAGGCGATATCAAATTTGTCGGGGAGTTTAAGGTCCGGAACGCCAAGCTGACTGGATAGCCATGCCATCAGCCCATTTTCCAGGTGCTCGCCCAGCCTGCTCTTGAACCTGTCGAATCCCTTGCTGAAGGCAGCACCAAGGTTGCTGAAGAATTTGCCGGGTTCGCCTATAATGATCCCGACCACCTGGGCCAATTTTTGTAATATGGTTTTGAATAACTGGTAAATGTTTTTGATAACCTTCCAAACCTCCTTTAATAAGCCGATGGCTTTACTGATAAGGCCCTTGTTGGCTTCCTTCAGTTCGTTTATCCGGTCATCCAGTTTTTTAACATTGTCAACGTATTTTTTGGCAAGCCCGTCGATCAATTGGTGGCCCTTGTCTTTTACGCCCTGTTCAAGCGAGTCAAATTTATCTTTGATATTATCCGCGGCTTCGGTGCCAACTTCTTTCAAATTATCCGGAAGCGCGGCAACATAGGTGTCAATATCTTTTTTACCGTCGTCGATAGCTTTTTTTGCGGCGTTCAGCTTATCAGTTACCACATTGGACACGTCGGTTATTACCTGGTCCATTTTATCCAGGTACAGTTGTTTGCCGTCTACGTAAAATACATTCACCTCATCGGGCAGGTCCATAAACTTGTCTTTCAGCCAATAACCCCCGCCAAGCAAACCGGAATAGCGGTCGTTTTTGTAGGCCCGCATTTTTCTATCGGTATAATCTTCAAATATCTTACGCGCATCTTCAGCGCCCTGGTCGAAAATGCTTCCTGATAAGGTTTCGGCCTGTGTAAGCAGGTCGTTTACTGTTTTTTCGGTGGCGGCATATTTATCATTGATATCCTTTGCCACCTTTGCCCGCGCGTCTTCGTCTTTTTTCTTCGAATCGTTTTGCTGAAGAATAACGGCGGCAAAGTTTTTGTCCCGATCCTTATGCATGCCCGCCAATGAGCCTGCTGCTTTTGAGCTGGCTTCGCTTTCAGCGGCCTTTAATTCTGCTTTTTCATCTTTTCTGTATTGAGCGGGTTTTTCTATGGCATCCTTTTGCGCATTTCTCTTTTCCTTTACCGCGTTCTGGAACGTAGGTTCATTGCTGCCTTGTAATTGGGTCTCGGTGACATTGTTTTGCTTCATCTCATCATCGAGAGAGGCGCTTTGTTCCTGCATGGAAACCTCATCGTCCGTTTTCGCTTTCGGAGCTGCATTTTTTGCTCCGATAGACGCCGGACTACTTCCTGCGTTGGTTGGCGGCAGGGTTACAGGCTGCTTGTTCTCGCTTTCGTTTACATGCAGCGGATCGGCGGTTGCGTGGGTCATCGGCCCTGTCGTGTTCTCCTTTTCAGCCGATACCTTTTGCCCAACTTCAGTTTTTACTTCACCAATTTTGTTATGTTCCTTGAAATCATCGGCTTCTTCCAGCGTCTTGGGGGTAACCTCGGTTATCCTTGCCAGCAGGTCTTTCTTAAAGGAAGCAGCATCAAATAATTTCTCTTCTTTGCCGGCAGCTTCAATGCTTTCCGCTTTCCTGTTCTGCGCCTTGCTTTGCGCTTCAAAAGGCACCGGTCCTGCGGCATTTTGGGCATCTGCGGCTTTTGCTGCCGGAGGAGCATGCGCCCTTTGTTCATTTGCCCTGGCATGTGCCTTACCTACTGTTCTCTGGAATGCAGGGTCTTCTTCAGGCGACGACGGCGATTTCTTTTTGACCGCTTTACCTGCTGGCGCTTTGGCCGCATCACCGGGCGCAGCTACGCCATGATCGGCAACCGGTTTTGCTGCGGGAATCACCGCATCTTTTTTCGTGGCCTGAACCTGGGTTACTTTTTTACCCGTTTCGGCAATACCCGTTGTATTTTGATGAGCAGCCCCCTGCTGCACGGTGTGTGTTAATTCGTGCGCAAGCAACTGTTTGCCGCTCCGGGTACCCGGATTGAACTCGCCTTGTGCAAAATGAATATTGGCGCCTTGCGTAAATGCACGCGAACCTATAGCTGCATTTGCCTTTTGGCTTGCTTCCCCGGTATGGATGCGCACATTGCTAAAGTCGGCGCCCATGTGTTTTTCCATTTGCCTGCGGGTATCAACCGGCAATGGGCTTGCCCGTGCAGGCGGCGCAGCAGCGGCCAGTGCCACCGGTGCAGGTGATGGGCGCGCAGCCGGCGTAATCTTGCTGATAGGCACCGGTGCAGATATTTCGCGGCTCACTACTTTATGCGCCACACGATCTGCCTCTTTTTCATGATGCGTGGTCGAGACAGCGTTTTTCAGTTTTGGCTGTATCTCGTAAGATGAAACCGTAGATTCAACCGGATTTGTTACCGTTTCGTGCACGATCGGGGTATCGTATTGCCCGCTTGCTTCATTTAACACATTGGCAACGCACTCTAATCCTAAAGGCACAAGGTTTTCCGTAGAAATAACTTCTCCCAGCCTTGCTTTTCGCTGCGTATCCAAAGTCGAATTTGTAATTTGAAGGTCTGTTGGGAAAGACCTGGAGCCATACACCGGTGTAACAATATATTCTACCGTCTTACCCTGGTCTATTTTCTCAATGACTTTTCTTTCAACCTCTCTTTCGTGATTGCCGTTTCCTGTTCTTGACAGCGGTGTCAGGTTCCTGAAATCCAACCCTGTGCCACCTAAATAACCATTCAATAAGTGTCCTTTTATGTAATAGCTGCCATTGCGCCTCCTCCTGTGATCAAGCTTTTCATACGCGGCATTAGACACCCCGGGGGAACTGCCAACCGGCGGACGGTTGTTTTTATTCAGGTTCCTTATGGTCATGCCGGTGGCAAAGCCCTCGGCATTTAATCCACTATAATTAAATACCAGCGGCAGCGCCGGACCGCCAAAAAGCGGTGCAGTTAAAACACTCAGCTCTATTACTTTCGCGTTGACAATGTCATATTTAGCCGACCTTGCCTGTTCTTCGGGCACCGAACTGTCGAGAGGCCTGTTTTTGGCGGTTTCTATTTCATCGAGTTTGGCCCGCGCTGCTTGTTTTTGAGCAATTCTTGTTTGGTCGCCGCCTGAAGCTACGGCATTAATTCTATCTAAGAAGACAGAGTACCTCATCGGTTCCCGGCTTGCCACCCATAAATTGGATGTTTGTTCATTTGCGCCCTCAAAGTAAAGTTCATGCGATTCTCCATTGTTGGCCCTGAACTCTTTCCTTATGCCAAGCCATCCCAAAACGGCACGCACAGCGCTTCGCCCGGCGGCCATTACCCGGTCAAGTATGTTCATTCCCGTATTTACCGCCCTGTTCACCAGCCAGGTCAATGCACGGTCCACCATCTCCCTCACCCGGGTTATCATTTCGCCAATTCTTCTGCCTATACCGCTTAACCCTACCTGGTTGGCCAGGAAGCCTATAACTATAGGCATTGCACGGTCCATTGTTCTTTCAAGGTAATTGGCTGCTGTAGAAACATTTCCTTCTGCAATATCTGCCACGCCATTTACAAATGAATTGATCACTTCCAGTATCTGCCGCAGATAGCGGATAAAGCTTTGCACGGCATGGTAAATGGCTATAGCGCTGTTGATAACCGCCATAATGCCGGTGGGGTCGAGCATACTCAATAGCCTTGCGGTTACCTGAGAAATGATCCTTTCCATGATCCAGTTCTTTACTGCATCCAATACGGTGTTCCACAGATTGCTCAGTTGTTCCTGTATCTTATCCCATATAGCGGCCATCCCTCTTTCCTGGACATCGCGGATAAATGTCCAGATGCCTTCGAGGGTATTGATCATACTACGCAGCCTGGCAACCCGTTCGGGCCCTACTCTTGGATGTGCCGCAAGTTTAGTCCAGATAGCTTCCATGCTGATGCCCAGTACCTGCAGTACCCACCCGATTACTCCCCGCAACGAGAAATCTGTAAGCGGAGGGATATTTGCATCCCGTAGTTCACTCATCAGCCATCCTACCAGGCCATTCATAAGATGTGTGCCAATATGGTCGAAGAATTGGATAAAGCCCTGTTTTATTGCCCTTAGCAAATTCCTGAGGAAGGCGACAGGATCGCGCTTGATCCGTTCAAACGCCGCCATGGCCCGGGTAATAATATTATTGATCAGATCGGTAGGGAAGTTCATTACCTGGAGCAATACTTCGATCACGATCTTTACGATCTCAACAATGAAAGCGATCAGCCTTGCTATCGGCTCGCCAAACCGGTCAATGATCCTGTGGAAGGCCTGTACAGGGCTGGTAAGATCGTTGAAGCTGAACGAGTTCCACAGGTCGATAAATAGCTGCAGAACAGAGGCCGGTGTCATATTTAACCTCGCCACTGCTGCATTAATGCGCGCTGTAGTCCTGGCAATGGCGCCGCTTTCTTCCATTTGCCTGTATTGTTCCTCGCCGCCTTCCATCAGGCTCATAAAGCCGCGGATGATGTTGGGGATGCTTCTTGGTACCACAGCGTTAGTAAACGGATCTTTACCTATCAACACGGTTACCAATGCGTAGCCCCTTACCGTTTGGGCCCAGGCAGACAAGCGTCCCAGCAGCGCTTCTTTGATAAACCCGAGTATTACCACAAGGGTTTCGCCAACAAAATTCAATACCTGCCTTACCGGTTCGGCAAATTTTTCGTACAGCCGGTTAAACGTATCAACAGGATGCATCAGGCTGTCTATAGAAACGGCGTTCCATATCAGTCCGAAATTGTCTCTTATAGTTTGATATAGGTTGCCAAATACTGCGATGCCCCTGTCAATCCAATCTGCCGCTTTCTGGAACGAGCCAGTATCTTCCATTTGCCTGCGTTGCTCCCTGCCTTGTTCGCCGCCCAATTCAAGCAGCGCATTCAGTATGGTGGTGCCATTTGCCGCTACATTTTCTCCCGTCACCGGATCATGGCCTATAATTACTTTTAACAATTCATAGGCATTGGTGCGCGTTTTTATAAAGTCGACGATCTGTGTGAGAAGGAATTCTTTTACTATGGAAAGTAGCTCCGATGCCGCTCTTTCAGCAAAGCCGACGATACCGGTGATCGCCCGTTCAAAAATACCGCCAAGGTTTCGGAGAACATTCAGCGGGCCATCCAGGATAGAAGTTAGGCCCAGGGCGTTCCAGGCAGTGGTAAAATCACTGCGTATATTGGCAACAATACCGCTAAGGGTTTGTATCTGCTGGTCAATCCATGCGGCTGCCCGGTCAATGGCGCCAAGTTCTTCC
Source organism: Mucilaginibacter ginsenosidivorans (assembly GCF_007971025.1). Taxonomy (NCBI): domain Bacteria; kingdom Pseudomonadati; phylum Bacteroidota; class Sphingobacteriia; order Sphingobacteriales; family Sphingobacteriaceae; genus Mucilaginibacter; species Mucilaginibacter ginsenosidivorans. The sequence goes on from NZ_CP042436.1 coordinate 3,141,237, forward strand.
AGCTTTTGTTTTAGAAGGCTGCCGCCGGGAATAATATCAAGCGCAGCATTAATAAAATTTCTTCCATTTTGTTCAATGCGCTCGCCGGTTATAGGGTCCTGTCCCATAACTACGCCTAAGGCACTATAACCCGGAATAAAGCCCGCAAAGCGGCGTGCCTTTCCCATCAGCCATCTTTTCGCACCTTCAATACCTTCTGTGATCGAAGGCAGGTCGTCGAGCAGGTCGCCGATCCTTGAGATGGCGGTATCTACAAATGAACATTGGATAGTGGTATCACCGCATTTGGTTTGAAGCGGCGGACCCCTGGCCTCCGAAGGCAGGGTGCCCGGGTCGGAAGGAGCGTGGCTGGTGGTGCTTCGCTGAATTGTGGAAACGGTGCTGGTGGTTGCAGGGCTTGCTCCCTGCTGAACGGTGTGTGTTAGCTCATGCGCTAAAAGATGCTGGCCGGACCTTGTGTTTGGGTTAAACTGTCCGTTTGCAAAATGGATATTTGCACCCTGGGTAAATGCCCTTGCACCAATAGATGCGCTGGCATCATGGCTTTCCTGCCCGGTATGAATGCGAACATTTTCAAAGTTTGCACCTATACGGTTTTCCATTTGCCTGCGGGCAGGTGCCGGCAAAGGACTTCCCCTCGTACTCTGGTTAGAAAGTACAGCAGTTAACGGGTGGGTTGTATGGATATCGGGCAATGGCGGGCTGGCATCGCCGCTGTGTAATACGTCGGGCGACCCGGGATTGTTTATTTTAGATTGTATGCTTTTGCTTTGGCATTCAACACCCTTGCTTTGGGTGCCGCTTTTAATACTGGTTATGCGCGTGCCCGCAGATGCCGGTTGGTTGCCCGTGGCTTTATCTGCCACATGATCGGCTTCTTTTTCAAAATGATCATTTGCGGCGTGGATGTTTACCTTGGGTTGAATGAGCGACCTGCCGCTAACTGCTTTCTGCGGCCGGCGGTGCGCCCAGCCGCCCGGTTGTTCTTTTCGCTGAATTGTGGCGGGGAGGGGAGATACCTGAGTTTTACGTTGTATAGCTCTGCCGCCACCGGTTTTTGCCGGGGTCAATAAATTTACTGCGCGTGATTTTGTCGTAGCAGCTTTTACTGGCATGAGAACAGGCGTAAATTTAATTTAAAATTAAAGGGAAATAATTTCTCAATCAATACCCCTTTATTATTTTAAGTCGGCTTTTTTTGATATGCCTTATTTATTATAGAAGAGGGAGAAGCCCCGGGCCAGGTATAAACCCTTAAATGGTCTTTCCTTCCTTTAAAAATTCTCTGCGGATGCCTTCAATAATATCGGCATGATGAATAATTCTGTTTTCCCTTTTTATTGCAAGTAATGAACAATAGCGAACCACATTGGTAATGCTGCCGCCGCTGATCTCAAAATCAGCGCTGATCAGGCTAAGATCAACGTCATCGGCAAATTTTGTTTTTTGTGAAAATGTCTTCTGCCATATCAATAGCCGTTCTTTAGGCGACGGCATATGAAAATCGATGATGCTTTGAAAACGCCTGGCAAATGCTTCATCGATATTTGATTTAAGGTTTGTGGCAAGAATAACCAGGCCGCTGTAATCTTCAACACGTTGCAGTAAAAACGAGACTTCCTGGTTCGCGTAGCGGTCGTGAGAGTCTTTTACCTGCGTCCTTTTGCCAAATAGTGCATCTGCTTCGTCAAAAAACAAGATCCATTTTTTATGTTCTGCCCTGTCGAATATCCTGGTAAGGTTCTTTTCTGTTTCGCCAATGTATTTGCTGATGATGAGCGAAAGGTCGATGCGGTAAACGTCGTAACCGGTGTATTTGCCAAGCAGGGCGGCGGTAAAAGTTTTACCTGTTCCCGGAGGGCCGAAAAACAGGCTTCTGTAACCCGGTTTTAATTTGCTGCGCAAATCAAAGGTATTCAGCATTTCATTGCCAACTTCTATCCACGTCCTGATCTCCTCGATATGAACAAGCGTCTTTTTTTCCAATACCAGTTCGTCCCAGTTTTGTTCGGTGGTAAGCCTTTTTGCAGGAAACGAATGCGAGAATTCGGGGGCGTACTCTTTTCCCCTGAGTATGATCTCGATCAGATCTTCGGCGGCTACGATAACCGAAGCGGTGAAAGGTTCGGCAGCAGAAGGGCTTTCTAATTGTATAAGGTGTGACGAAAAGAGAAAATGATCGCGCCCGAAATGATTGAGATAAAAAATGCGCTTTTGCAGATCGTCGCCGCTTAAAATAAACAACAGCGTATCCATGGTTGGGACCAGGCCGTTTAGCTGGGCTGCCTTGAAAGCACCGAACTCTGAAAAGCGGGTGTCAATATCCTGGTTTTTGACATAAAAAAAATCAAGCAGCTGCGGCTTTAGTACGGGCGCCATGCTTAACCATAGCATTACTTTATCGGCAAATGACAATTGCTGGTTTTTGAAGAATGTTTTGTACCAGTCGTTTTGTTCATCCGGCACGTCTTCAATTTCGGCCCACGACGCTTCATGACCAAAATATATCTTAAGCCTGGTATCAATTACATTGCTTAGCCATTCAATTTGCTTTTCTACAAAAGCAACATCCGGCCCTTTTAAATCAGTATGTCCATTCAGTGTAAATAATGTACTCATTCCATGGTAACTTTATAGTAAGGATCCCAAAGGGCAGAAATTCGATCAATATATCAATGGTGCTTTTTTCGACCTGTACCAGGAAACCGTCCTCTCTTTTTTGCAGCAGCCCATCCCTTGTAATAAAACTTTTTATCAACCCGTTCCGCGAAGTATTTCTCAAAGCCGACCAGTGTTCGATCAAACTGTCCAGCATTTCCATCCCTTCTTTCTTTTCCGCTTCAGAGAATTGATGTCTTTTTATATCTAAAGGTAAGTCAATTGGCCATCCGCACAGTATTTTATTTAAAACCAAAAGATGCTCCGGCTGGCTGCTTTTACCATTGATCAAAAATTGAAGAAACAGGATAGCTTTTTGCTGCGCTTTCTGATCAATAAAATTGTTCCCTTTATCAACCCAGCCCAGTTCTCTGAACATGAAGGGTAAATACGGATGCAACAAAATAAGGCCGGCATTGCCAATGCTTATTTTATCTTCTTCGGTGCCCGGTTGAAAAACGGTATTGTTTGAAGGATTGGTTGATTCGGCAGCATTGTAAAATTTGTTGCCTGTTGAAAATAGCTTTTCAAGCAATGGCAATAATTTGTCTTTTACAACCACATCCTGCTGCAGCAAAAGCTGTTTAATGTTGCCTGCGGTTTGCTGAACCTGCAATGGCAATTTTATACTGCTGTTGAGATTTTTCTCAAGCAGTTCGGCAACAAAGTTTTTAAAGTCGCCAATGGTTTCGAGCGACCTGTAACGATACAGTTTATTAATGAAAGCTGCATTTAAGTATTGATCGCCGGCAATAACTTTTGAATAAACCTCCTTGAAAAAAAAAGAAATTTCTTTCAAATAGGGGTGTATCATTAAAAATGCTTCATACAATGTGCTTTTTAGCTTTTTCGAATCTGCCGCCAGGTAAGTAATTCTTTGTACATTAATTAAATGATCAGCTTTGATCTTACTGAATAATGCGAAAACAAGTTCTTTATGCTCCCAAAAAGCGATGATCATTTCCCTGATCTCTTCTTCCGGTTTCCGTTGAACGTACCATGGCCAGTAACCGCTTTTCAAAAAGAAAACCAGGTCTTCAACAAGCAGGCCCGTAATTTCATCTGCACTAAAGCCGGCTTTTGGCTCATATTTATTTTGATGAGTGGTTTGAAAAGAGAGCCTTGATAAGGCCTCGGTTAAAGCCGCGGAAAATTTTTCTGAGAACTCCGATTCGGTTATTTTACCGACGTCGATTTCCAGCTTGTCGATGTAAATATTTTTCTCTGTTTTGTCAAAAATGGAGCTGATAAGCGGAAGAGTGTTGTCGTAAAAAATTTTTTTTGTTTGCAGCAGGGCTGTGTTTTTTTCCTCTGGAGCAAACGAGAAGTGCAAAAGTACCCTGTTGATATGATGTTTTTGCATTATTATTTCCTTTGAAATAATTATTTCATCTAATTTAATTTTTTTTTAGAAAAGGTTAAAACTATTGCAGAATAGTTTTTTTTAATTTAGATTCGTTTATATAAACCTGTTCTTTGTTATGCTTGATGTAGCAATGAAATTTTTGAGAGATTTCTTGAATCAGGAAATAACCAGCCCGGCCAACCCTGTCGTTTTAGGAAACATAACCAAGGATACAGATATAGAGAAAGACAAGATCCACCTTTCTCTTTTAAACATAGAAGAAGAAAAAATATTAAAAGAAGTAAATCATAACCGGCGTGTAAACCCCGGGGATGACTTTTACTCTACTGTTAATCCCGAAATTCGTTTAAACTTATACGTTCTTGTTACCTATCAGTATGATGGGAAAAACTATGAGGAAGCTTTAAAGCAGTTGGCCAATGTGGTAACTGTTTTACAGGGGAAATATGTTTTTACAAAACCGGATTTTATAAAGCCTGCTTATGAACCACTACAACAAATAGTGGTTGACCTGTACAGCCAGACTATTGAACAAAACAGCAATATGTGGCAGGCGCTCGGCGAAAAACTTTCCCCATGTTTATTATATAAAATACGTGTTATAGCGATACAGGCAAACAGAGTGCTTGATACATCAGGAGAGGTAAGGGCGGTTGGAATAGATGTAATCCAGAAAAAATTTGAAAATTAAAAACGATGGTTACCCGCTACAAACCTCTTTTTTCGTTTACAACGTCCTATAACCTGGCGGGTATAGGTATTATTTCTGATGGAATTACGCTAACGGCGCCGGCTTTCAGCCTTGGTACCATGTCCGATCTTAAATTAAAACCACAATTTAAGGGTAATGTGGCCAATATTTATTTCGAGGGCAAAGAGATGCCGGCAAATGCACCGGTTGATTGTGTGCCCGCTATCGTTATTGATACCGACGAATATTTCTATCTGAGTATCGGGTTTTCCGACAAGGAAAAAATAAAGAACCTGAAATTTCATTCGACGGCTACCATAGCAAAAGACATCGGTTTCCCGGTGTTATACAACGCTTTGATCTCTGTTTCCGGCGGCGCGCCTACCGTTTCAATACAGGAAGATGTAAAAATTATTACCCCTGTTTTTACTTTTACAGTAACCCAGGCGCAGACCGGGCTTACCTCGGCTTATGCTGCGCTTGAAATACGGGATGAAAAAAATGCCCTTGTTGATTTGAATATACCTCCTACACTCCTCAATGATAAAAGCATTGACGGAGTTTCTGCTATACCTGAGTTTGCGTTTAGTGTGGATGCTTCGGGCTTGGAGCCCGGAATTTATAGTTTTAAAGCCGGTAATTTCATAAAGAAATTTTTTATTGTGAGCGATGCGGAAATTTTAGACAGCATTTCGCTTGTGCGTGTATTAAAAAATGACTTTTTGGAATATAAGACGAGCCTTGCGGATACAAGCTTTGCCGAGTTTGATTTGCTTATTCCGCAGGCATAAAATTGCTATTTATACTAAAAACAAATTGCTGGATCAGCAATAGATAATAACATTCATTATTTAATCAATTTCATTATGGCAGGTACGTACAAAACTCCGAATGTTTATGTGGAAGAAATTACAAAACTTCCGCCGTCAGTAGCCGAAGTAGATACAGCCGTTCCGGCGTTCATTGGCTATACTGAGAAAGCTCAAAGATTTGTTGCTGATGACCTCATCAAAAAACCCACAAGGATATCAAGCCTGCTTGACTATGTGCAATATTTTGGTCAGGGGCCATCTTATTCATCAATCCATGTGCAGCTTGATATTAATAACGTGGTCGACACTTCAACAACGGTTGTCAACAACAGTATTTACAATTTGTACGATAGTATGAGGCTGTTTTTTGATAACGGCGGGGGCGTTTGCTATATCTGTTCGGTAGATAAATACAGCAGCAACGATAATGATGCCACACGCGCCACTAAAATTACGGAAGGGCTGGCAGAAGTACGAAAATTTGATGAGCCAACCATCCTGCTGTTCCCCGATGCCGTAAATATAAAAACGGGCGGCGCTGTCGACTGGGACAAAATTGCCGGCATACAGCAGGCCGCATTAAAACAATGCGGCGACCTGGGCGACCGCTTTGCTGTGCTGGACGTGCCTGATGACCCCACTAAACTGGTGGAAGAAGAAGCGGATCTTTTCCGGAGCAAGATCGGGATGAATAATCTTAAATACGGTGCGGCCTATTCGCCCTACGTAAAAACTATTTACGATAAAACATTCAGGCTGCGTGATATAATGAAAAACCTTTTCGATAGCACGGGGACGGCACTGGCATTAAAATCGCTTTTTAAGGATAGTGACAAGGATGCAAGCGGAACACCAATTAAAACAAAGCTTGATACTTTTTCAACTGTATACGCCAGCAACGACCTTATGAATTCGAGGCTGGCAGTTTATACGGGGGCGCCGGCCACTGATACTTTCAGCAGCTCAAAACTGGACGCCAGTTACCAGGCAATTGTAAATGCATTTAACGGAGCCGCGAATGACGCCGCAAGATTGGTTCAATTAAAAGCGGCCTTTGAATTTGTCTATTACCTGTATGCGCAATTTGAAGGGTTTGTTGTTAATCATGCTACCCCAACAAATAAAATAAACACGGCCACACCTGCAACGCCTACTGCCGCGCTGCCCATAATCACCAGGGTTATAGGGTCGACGGTTTTAAGAGCAGCCGTGGAGGACTTTTTGGCCAGCAACCTGAAAACCAGTTTACAAACGTTCAGAAATCTTGACAACGAAGCCTATCGTATAGCTACACCGGATATTTCCAATACGGCTGCTTCCATGGCCGTTGTCGATTTTACCCTTTTTACAGATGCCAAATGGGTGCCGGCTGCAGCCGTTGATAGCGGCCTGATTAACGGTGCAACCCTTCTTGATAAGGGAACGCAGGCATTAAACGCACTGACACAAATTTTCCGGGCTGCGAAGAGCGGTCTAGATTCTGTTGTCAGCATAGGTTTAGCATTAGAATCGGCCACTGAGGATGCTTTAACGCCCGATCTGCCGATCTATAATTCAATTTTGTCGGTACTGAATACATCCATCAATACCCTGCCGCCATCGGGTGCGGTAGCTGGTGTTTATGCATCTGTTGACAGGGACAGGGGCGTATGGAAAGCTCCCGGAAATGTGTCTATCAATTCCGTCAGCGATGTAAGCGAACTTATTGACGATGATACCCAGGAAGGATTAAATGTCGATCCTAATGCCGGTAAGTCAATCAATGCTATCCGGGCATTTTACGGGAAAGGTATTTTAGTATGGGGCGTAAGAACGCTGGCCGGTAACGACAACGAGTGGCGATATATATCGGTACGGAGGTTTTTTAGTTTTGTTGAAGAAAGTTGTAAGAAAAGCACATCGTGGTGCGTGTTTGAACCGAATGATGCCAACACCTGGGCGCGTATCCGCGGCCAGATCGACAATTTCTTAAATAACCAGTGGCGACAAGGCGCGCTGGCCGGAGCCAAGCCCGAACAGGCATATTATATAAACTGCGGCCTTGGAATTACAATGACATCGCAGGACATTCTCGAGGGGCGACTGATCGTCGAGATCGGAATGGCTGCGGTAAGGCCGGCTGAATTTGTTATACTGAGGTTCTCTCACAAACTCCAGCAATAATTATTATGGTATTTAACTTATAAAATTGATTTTTAATTAAAAAGCTTATGGCAACTAAATATCCTATACCTGTCTTCCACTTCCGCGTTGAATGGGGCGGTACGAATATCGGGTTCTCTGAGGTCTCCGGGTTGAATATTGAAACACAAATTATTGAATACCGCGACGGAAGCATGCCGGACTATAGTACTATCAAAATGCCCGGTATGCAAAAATACGGTAATATCACCTTAAAACGGGGCGTAACTAAAGGCGACAACGAGTTTTTCAGCTGGTGGAATACGCACCAGTTAAATAAGATAGACCGGCGCGACGTAACCATTAGCCTGCTTAATGAAAACCATGAGCCGGTTATTGTATGGCGTGTGCGTAATGCGTGGCCCGTTAAAACCGACGGAGGGTCGCTTAAGGCAACCGGTAACGAAGTAAGTATTGAAACCCTTGAGCTGGCCCATGAAGGCATTAGTGTTGAAAATAATAATTAAGTAAACATTTATGGCATTACTTGATGCGGTTAAATATCCTTCTGTAGGTTTCCATTTTGTTGTAAGGTTTGAAGGCATTGGATCGGGTGTAAGCATAGGGCCTGTTTCAGTGAGTACGGCAGATATAGATACACGATGGACAGAAGTTAACGGGCTTGCAGCAGAAATTACTACCGAAGAATTAATAGAAGGAGGCGAAAACAGGTTTGTGCATAAACTACCCCAAAGGGCAAAATATCCTAACCTGGTATTAAAGCGCGGTTATTTTTCTTCGTTGCCATCCCCGCTCATAACATGGGCAAACGATGCTATTGCAAACTTCGACATCAAGCCCTGCCAGGTCCAGGTGATCTTATTGAATGACATGCACATGCCGGCGCAAATATGGAGTTTTAAAAATGCATATCCGGTTAAACTAACCATGGGTGACTTTAAAGCGATAGACAGTGGTTTTTTAATTGAAAGCATGGAGCTGGCCTACCAGTTTTTTAAACGGGAAAGTTTGCTTGATAAACTTACTTCGGCAGTAGGGATATCTTTATGATATAGCGCCGGCCATTTATAACCTTTAACCCCAAAAGTTATGCCTGTAGAAATAAATGAATTGGTGATCAGGGCCAGCATTACGGCGCCTGAGTCTCCCCGGCAGGCTGCTGTGCCTGCTTCGGATAACGAACAGAAAATTCAGCAGTTGCTGGACGAGGTGTTGAAAAAAATTAACGAAAAAGAAGAACGGTGATCATACCGAAGATCTTTTAGAACCATTTACTAGAAATAGATATGGCTGGATTAATTCAACAGGACGGGGCCCTTCAGAAATTAAAATTCATTCCCTACAACGATGTAAAATTTGAGGACGGAAAACTTGTGCTCAATGATAACAACCTGGGGCAGGCCTATACGGTTATGTTTAACCCCAACAACATTGCTATCAAATTACAGGTTGACAGGGACGAAACGCAGGCCGATGGCGCTACAAGCGCCCCGATGAGGTTTAAAAGAATTAAACCGCAGGATTATACGTTCGAATTTATCATCGATGGCACCGGGGCGAACGGGGAGCCAAAGAAAGAGGTGGCCAAAGAAGTGAACGATTTTTTAACCGTGGTGTATGTATTCGACGGGAAAGAACACCAGAACAGGTATGTCAAAATTCTTTACGGCTCTGTGCTGCTTAAATGTGTTCTAAAATCGGTAGATATTACCTACAATCTCTTTTCTTCAACCGCAAAACCGTTGCGTGCAAAGGTAAATGCCGTTTTTACCAGCTGCCTTGACCAGGAGCTGAGTGAAATGATCAATAACCCCAATTCGCCCGACCTGACGCATAAAAGAAAATTGACGCGCAGCGATAAACTGATAGGGGTTTCCAATTTCATATACAAAAAGAATACTTACTACCTGGAAGTTGCAAGGGCAAATAACTTTAATACTTTCAGAAATCTGCCGGAAGGGACCACGGTTTTTTTTCCGCCTGTATCAAAAACATAAGCGTAAATGCCAGACAATAATAGCAGAGTTGTACCAACCCCGGCGCCTGCCGACCTGCCTACCAAAACAATTTTGGTAAACGGAACTGCTATCGCCGGCAATTATAGCGTGTTAAGCGTCGCCGTGAGCCACATGGCGCATAAAGTGCCCGAAGCCCAGATAGTTTTACTGGATGGGGATGTTAGCACTGCAACCTTCGAAGTAAGTAATAGCGCCGATTTTATTCCGGGTGTGGAAATTGAGATCAAAGCGGGGTATCATGGCCAGGAAGACACCATTTTTAAAGGGATGGTGGTAAAGCAGGCTGTGAAAATTTTACAGGGGCAATCGTCGGTGCTTAATATTGTGGCCAAGCATGATATTTTCAAAACCACGCTCAATAGAAAAAATGCATCGTTTAAAGATAAAAAAGATAGCGAAGTAATCGAATCGCTGATAACAGGAAGCAGCGATGTTGATGCTACCACCACCCAGCACAAGCATTTACTGCAGTCGTTTTGTACCGACTGGGATTTCATAAACTTAAGGGCCGAAGCAAACGGCATGTTTGTTTTGCCAAAATATGATAAAATACAGGTAAAGGCCCCCGTTCTTGACGCCGCTCCTGTTTTGAGTTTGTATTACGGCTCATCTATTCTTGAATTTGAGGCTGAAATGGATGCGCGCAACAGTTACAGCCAGGTAAAGGTAAGCGGCTGGAGCGCATCAGACCAAAAGGTGATAGACAGCACGGAGAGTAATCAATGGAACGGCAAAGAACCCGGGAATTTTACATCAAATGATGCTGCAAATGCCGTTGGCAATAGCTCTCTCGACATGTTTTGGCAGGGCGATACCGTGACAGATAATCTTGATACCGTAGCCAAGGCAGCCGTTATCAGGCATCATTTAAGTAAAACATTCGGAAGGGCGCAATGCATTGGCTTTGCCACTATCTGGCCGGGTGATATAGTTGAATTAAATGGGGTAGGAGACCGCTTTAATGGCAAAGCTTATGTTACCGGCGTACATCACAGCATACGCGAGGGAAAATGGGATACTGATATTCAGTTTGGCTGGAAAAATAAAAGTTATGCCGCACAATACGATGATGTTACAGCCAGTCCGGCGCTTGGCTACATGCCTGGTATTAATGGATTACAGATCGGGATAGTAAACAAACTTGAATCAGATCCTTTAAGCGAATTCAGGGTATTGATACAACTGCCAACCCTCGGCGGCGCCGATGAAGCGATTTGGGCACGAATGGCAACACTTGATGCCGGCAAAGACCGCGGAAGTTATTTCAGGCCCGAAATTGGTGATGAGGTGGTAGTTGGTTTTATTGATAATAACCCGCTGCACGCAGTAATTGTTGGCTGCATGCACAGCAGCAAAAACTCCTCGCCCATAACCCCGGCAGATGCCAATCAGATCAAGGGATTTTACAGTCGCGAAAAAATGAGATGGCAATTTGATGACGACAAGAAGGAGATATTGTTCGATACGCCAAAAGGAAACAAGATATTAATAAGCGAGGATCAGAAAGGGATAACACTGGAAGATGAAAATGGGAACAAGGTAGTGATGAACGATAATGGTATTGAAATAACAAGCAGTAAAGATTTTAAGATAAAGGCAAACGGCGATATATCTGTTGAAGGGACCAATTCCGAATTAAAGGCAAACTCACAGTTCAAAGCGTCGGGCGGGAGTGGTGCCGAGCTGTCATCAAGCTCCACCACAATTGTGAGAGGAAGCACGGTTAATATTAATTAAAAACATATAAAAATTAAAATATGCCTGCAGCAGCCAGAGTAGGAGATGTTACAAATCACGGTGGTACCATAGTGGGCCCCGGTTGTGCCACCGTATTGATAGGCGGTATGCCAGCCAGTGTGATGGGCGATAATCATGTATGTGTAATACCCCCTCCGTCGGGGCACATAACGGCGAGTATCTTCCCGGTTGGGAGCGCTACCGTAAAGATCGGGGGTGTGGCTGCTATCAGAACAACAGACGCGTGTATATGCGGGGCTATGTCGGCTGTTGGCTGCCCCACGGTAATAATTGGCGGGTAAAATAAGATACGATATGGACATGTTAACATCATTTTTAGGTACGGGGTGGAAATTCCCGATACAGTTTACCAAGACAACCGGCAATGTTGAAATGTTAAGCGATGAAGACGATATTCAAAGCAGTCTCCACGTGCTTCTTTTAACCCGGATCGGCGAAAGGATCATGCAGCCTTCCTATGGTTGTAACCTGGATGTGTTAATGTTTGAGGCGATCAACGAATCATTGATCGCTTATGTAAAGGACCTTGTTTTTACGGCCATTTACTATTACGAGCCCAGGATCAATCCCGAAGACGTATCTGTAACGGCCACAGAAGAAGAAGGAATAGTGCTGGTAGATGTTGAGTACACCATCCGCACTACCAACTCAAGGCATAATCTTGTATTTCCTTTCTATTTAGATGAAGGAAACCTGGTAATTAATAGCGGGGCATAGTAAACATTGATTTGAAAAGTAATTTTTAAATATCATTTACCGAATGAGCTGTAGTTGCAACATACCGCATCCGTTAAAAAGAGAAGGCACATACCAGTGGCAACGCTTTCCTGCAGGGTTAAAACAAGGCTTTTACCAGCCCGATGACCGTACCATTGAACAACTGGTAATGCAGGCGGCTGAATATGCTTCTTTTGTAAAATACTATGATACTACGCTGAATGAATGGGGAAGATGGCAGGAGTTTTATGATTTTATTTACGACTATCAAAATAAGGCTTTAAAGTTTGCGAATATCGATAGTTTGCTGCAACGGGGAGACGTTCCGCCGCACCTTGGGTTATTGCTTTCCTTTTTGAAAACATTTCAAACCTTACGCGATAACTTTAATGGCTTTACCGGCCGCCACGTTGATTTTTATTACGAGGATGTTTTACAGCTTGCAAAAAAGCCGGCGGAACCCGACAAGGTAGCCGTTTTGTTTGAGCCGGAGAAAAATACCGTCGCCGCCAGGGTAGTAGCCGGGCGCGAGTTGGATGCCGGCAAAGACGCAGCAAAAAAAAGCCTTGTTTATAAAACTACCCGCGAAATTATCGTAAACCAGGCAGCTATAGCTAAAAAGAAAACGGTTTTCGCAGACAAAACAGGGGCTATTATAAATGGCTTATATGCAGCCGGCGATGCGGCTACCGACAACAGTTTTAAACAAAATAACATTACCAGCTGGCGGGCGTTCGGGTCAATTAATAATGCACCGGCCAATGTCGGCTTTGCTTTCAGCTCTCCGCTTTTATTAGCTAAAGAGGGCCGCCGCAGGCTGACCATAGAAATTGACAGTGTGCAAAATTTGCCGCCGGTATCGTTAACAGCAAGCTATACCGGGCCAAAGGGATGGATAAGTAAGGGTGTAACGGTCGATCTTGTTCCCGGGGTTGGCAGCGGAACATCAGCAAAAACGTATTTGCGTGTAAAAATTGATGAATCGTTACCCGCCATAGCAGCTTACGACGAAAAAACGCACCAATCTAATTACCCAGCGAAGTATCCTGTTATAAAATTTTTGATCAATAACGATGCAAATTTTCCAGAGGCGATCAGCTTTTTGTCGACACTAACCGTAGGCGCATTAAAAGAGGTTGTAATGAATGTTGAGGGTGTCAAGTCGTATACGATCACCGGCGATAACGGAAAGCTGAACCCATTACAGGCCTTTAAGCCATTTGGCAATACGCCTGTAAAAAACAAATCATTTTTTACCATTGGAAGTACCGAGGTTTTCAATAAATACCTGTCCACCCTGCATTTTGCTATTAACTGGAAGGGTGCACCCGGTAATATGGAGAAGTATTATTCGGCTTACCAGACGTATTTAAAAACCGTTCCGGATAACTCCGTAAGTCCGCAAACGATTGATTCATTTAATAAGCAATGGGAAGCGCTTAAACAGGGAAATGTACCCGGGAAAGTTGAATTATTGAGCGGCGGCAAATGGACCCAGGTTAACGAGGATGCCATGGCAAATTATATAAACCCCGATAAAAAGAAGAGCTATAATACGTTTCATACAGATAATATCATAAATAACGATTTTGATATTACAGAATCAAACGACTATACGGAAACGTCGCGGTGGGGTTTTGCCAAAGTAACCGTGGGATATGATTTTGGCCACCAGATTTTTTCGAATGTATTAACCCATACGGTGACCAATAATGCAAAAGTTACCACAGCAGCGGCTATTCTTCCTATTCCTCCGCAGCCTTATACACCTGAGTTTAACAGCCTGCATCTTGATTATGTAAAAAAAGATGCATTTGATGTTGTGACCAGGCCCGAACACCAGTTAATGCAAATTCACCCCTTTGGGTTTTCAGTTATTACTTCAACCCAGGATACCTTGGTTTCGGGCGATTACAACGTAAGCGGGCAACTATTTATTGGCCTCAGCAATTGCCCTGTTGCACAAACTGTTAATCTCTATTTTTCAAGGCTCGATGGCACCGAGGAGATAGATGCGCTGATCAATGAAAAAACGCAATGGTATTACCTTGCGTCCAATCAGTGGATACAGTTTGATTTCGACGAGATAGTTGTAAATACAACTACTGATTTTACTGAAAGCGGCTTTATTTCGTTCGCCATTCCTGAAGCTGCACTGATGTCCAATACGCTTATGGGCGAGAACCTGGTTTGGATAAAAGTAGTTTCGGCATCAAGTGCAGCAGCGTACCCCTCTATAATTGATATTAATACCAATGCGGTTGAAGCTGTGTTTGATGACCGCGACAATGACCCCTATCATTTGCAAATACCGCTGCCTGCGGGTACCATTACAAAGGCGGTTGTAAAAATAGATGGGGTAAAGGCTGTATCTCAGCCATCGGCTTCCTATGGCGGTTCAATGGCCGAGCAGGCCGAACATTTTTTTACCCGCGTAAGCGAAAGATTAAGGCATAAGAACAGGAGCTGGAGCATTTGGGACTATGAGCACCTTGTGCTTGAAAAGTTTCCGGCCATATACAAGATCAAATGTATTTCACATGCCACCCAGGACTGTATGTATGAGCCGGGGAACGTGCTGTGCGTAGCGCTCCCCGCTACCGTCAACATTGCTGAAAAAGACCTGCTGCAGCCAAGGATAAGTAAGGGCACCCTTACAGAAGCCGAAGAATATATCAGCAGCTTTATGACAACTTTTGCCCATGTGAAATTTATAAACCCGGTTTATGAGCCCATCATTGTTAAATGCAGCGTAAAAATTAACCCGGGATTTGATGAGAGTTTCTACCGCGAGCAGCTAAATACGGATATACAGCAATTTATAGCCCCATGGATATTGAATAAAAATATTTCGCCCTCGTTCTCGGGTAAGATATACGCATCATCCATCGTCAATTTTATAGAAGAAAGGCCATACATAGATTATTTAACAAATTTTGAGGCCTTTAAAATAGAAAATAACAAAACAATAAGCTGGAAAGAATTTGCGACCGGCAGCGGCGAAGATGTTATCCTTACTTCTCATTCTTCACATCAAATTGACACACAAGCCATATGCTGACAGACAATGGAAATATCGTAATCAGCAAAACGCCTGTAACACAGTCGGAGGACTATGAGTGGTTACGCAATACGGGCCTGGGTTATATACAGCAATTTTCGGGTAAGTTATGGACCGATTATAATATCCATGATCCCGGCGTAACCATTTGGGAGCTATTGTGTTATGCCTTAACTGATCTTGCGTACCGCACTTCGTTCCCCGTTGCTGATCTGCTGACAGGCGCCGGTGAAAAGGGCCCCAACGCCGATGATTTTTTTACCGCAGATAAGATACTTACAACATGCCCCGTCACGCTCAACGATTATAGAAAATTAATACTGGACCGCACGCCTGGTGTACGTAATGTTTGGCTGGAGACGATGGATGATATAAATTATGATCCTGCCATTTATTTTGATGAAAAAACGGTAGATACATCCCTTACCCAACCGGTGAGCCATCCTTTTGAAATTATTAAGTTAAAGGGGCTTTACATTGTTAAAATCGAGGTGGAAGATTATCAAACTATCGTAGACCATCATCAGCCCTTTTTAACAACGCTTGCGCAATTCCGGAATAAGGATTCGGCCCATACAGAAGCAGTGGTTCAGTCCGACGAATATAAGATCTGTTTAGAGAATTATGTAAAGGACCTGCTGAGCCAGAACCGTAACCTGTGCGAAGACTTTGAAGTAATCAATGTTCCGAATGCGGAATTTGTGGCGGTATGCGCGGATATTGAACTAAAGCCCGATGCAAACGCGGATGTTGTTTTTCTTAAAATATACAGTGAATTATATAACTATATAAACCCCAACCTCAAATTTTATTCGTTTAAAGAGCTTATTGATAAGCAAAAGCGCACCGAAGATATCTTCAACGGGCCGTCTGCCACACGCGGTTTCATTGACGAAGACGAACTCAATGCACACGGCCACCTCGATGTTTTATATGTCAGCGATATTATTAACCGGCTGATGGATATACCCGAAATATTGCAAATAAAAAAAATACATCTAAGTAGTTATAAGGACAACGGTGACGGTACTTTTTCGGTTTTGCAAAATGCGCAGCAATACTGTTTACATCTGCAGGATACTTCAAATGCCGTATTCCAATTTATGCTTGACGCCGATGCGCAGGATAAAACCAAAATATTTAATAGCATAAACTTTTCTAAAGGGCTCATCTATTTTACGCCCAAAAGAAAACCGGAATACAGCACGTACGACTTTATCGACTATCCTGAGTTACCGGCCGGCTTTGAAAACGATCTGCCGATACCTGCGGGGGGAAACCGGGATATTTTAAATTATTATTCCGTACAAAATGATTTCCCCTTATTTTATTACACCGGTATGGATGGCATACCCAAGGGGGAAACCAACCTTCGCAAAGCGCAAAGGCTTCAATCAAAAGCCTACTTGTTATTTTTTGATCAGTTGCTTGCCGATTACCTGAAACAGCTGGATCAGCTTAAAAATATATTCACATGGCGCGGGGGCGTAACCTCGCCGGTATTGCTGCCTTTACCGCTAAGTGAGGACATAATAAAAGATCTGGGTATGTTGCTTCAGTCGGATACAGATCCAAACAAATTTGATGCAACTTATACTTCGTATGCACAATTAATTGAAACCCCCGATCAGCAAAAGCAAAGGCGCAACAGGCTTTTAGATCATTTACTGGCACGGTTTAACGAGTTGTTTGTTGATTATTCGGTTTTTAAATTTCAACAGAACAAGACGGGCGATTTTTTTGATGAGGCGACCGCAGACGAGCTGATCAATGACAAGATCCAGTTCCTGAGCGTGTATCCTGAAATTAGTTGCGGGCGAAGCCGCGCTTTTGATTATACAAAACCCTTTTATGAGAGTGCAGATAATGTGTGCGGGCTGCAATTGAGGGTCCAGAAAATGCTGGGTATTATCAGTTCCCAAAATAAAAAACTGTCGGTACCTACCAATGCGGTTGACTATAAATTATTACTGCAGAATATAGCTACGGGGGTGGTACCTACGGCGGCGGATAAATTGGTTATTACCGATAATCGTTTTGACGATTTTGACGCAAATTTCGGGATACATGTTTTAGAACATATTTTGTTACGACCCCTTTATAAAAGCACGGCGCCGCTCGATAAATTGCTGCCATTATGCGGCAACGGAACAAATAACGAACACGCGGAATGCCTGACACCTGATAATTATAGCATGCAGATGACCATTGTTGCACCGGGATGGCTTTCTATCAGCAACAATATGGATTTTCGTGCCTTTACCGAAAGCCTTATACGCACCGAGGCGCCGGCGCACGTAACATTGAAAATTTGCTGGCTCGATCCGGCGCTGATGTACCTGTTTGAGCAGACAACCGGGGTGTTTTTTACCGCGCTGGCAAAAGTAGAAGCTGCCGGAGCAGTGCCTGTTGCCCAGGATATTACGGATTTTAATGCCGCCCTGCTCGACGTTTATACCATGATGGGCTTACTGAAAAATATGTACCTGCCATCTATCCTTGACGAATGTGACGACATTAATTACAATGAAGAAGCAGACAAAATAAAGGTGCCGGTTATACTTGATTATTCGGCGCTTGGCAGCGATGGTAAAGAAGAATGGTTTGTTTTTGAAAAAAAACAGCCCTGAGTTATTGAATAAATAGTTGTTGTTAAACCTGCCAAAACGCAAAAGGCAACATCAAAAACGCTAAAAAAACAATGTAGTAATTGATTTTTTTCATGTTGATTTAAAACTTTTAATATGGAAACCCGACCAAATTCTTTCCCTGTTTATGTAAGCAGCCAATACCTTACAAGTAAACAGCTTAATGAGACAACCGATTTTTTGTGGCAGGAGGAAAAGGCTGCGAGATACCTGCTGAAAGGGAACGGCATACTACAAGGGTTTGCTTTAAGCTTTACAGATGGCGTTTCGCTTAAACAGATCAGCATTACAGCAGGAAGCGGCTGCACGGTTGATGGTTATATCATTCAGCAAACCGGCAACCAGGTGTTTGATAAAGGTCATGCGATCGATCTAAGCTTAATTACTTTGCCGGATAATTCTCAGCAGCTGATGGAGAAGGCCGACTACGATAAAGTGAAGGATAAATTGAACGCTACCGAAAAAATATTGAATGCAATTGAAATATTTAACGTTACAAGTAACCTGCCCGATCTGCCCGACGGCTCAAATACCCTGGACTCTATGGCTATCCCGGCGGCAAAGGCTGTTTCTGATTATACCGTTTTCGCGGGCGTTTTTGTAAAAGATGATAGCTATGATAATTGCCAGCAAGGCGATTGTAACGACAGGGGTACCGAAAGAAGTTATATGACCAGATTATTCCTGGTGCTTGCCGCCCAATTCAGCGTAGCGCCGGTTCCGCCATCAAATACGTTAAGCCCCCAGATGCCTTTATGTATGGCAACACGCATAAAGGGACTTTCGCAGGTAGGCAGTACCGCTGCTTTTTATCAAAATTCGTTTACCGCATGGAGCACAAATTTTACAATCTTTCAGCCTTATTTTGCCGTTGCAAGCTCAGGAAAACAGCTGAGTATTATTTCAACGCTGCTCGATTCTGCCGAGAAAACGGCCTTTACGGCAGCCGTCGCTAAGTTTACCGCCATTGTTGCATCGGCAAATGCAGCCAAGTGCGAGCAATATTACAATGCTTTTGCCTCTGATCTATCAGCAGCGATAAATGAGCTGGTTGAGTTTTACAATGATTATGCAAAAAAATATCCCAACTATCCGCAGGCGAGGATAGAGGGTGCTTTAGTGCTTGGCGGCCTAAAGCAGGGTAGCGTTGATAAGTGGCGTTATTATTTTTTACCCGCAGGCGATCAGCCGGCATTTACATTTGACAGAAACCGCCTTAAGCAATTATTTATGCGTGCCGTTTCGCTGGTGAATAATTTTGTAACACAGGATATCATCAAAACGCAGGCCGCTAAAATAAATAAAGTGTTGGCTATTCCGTCTGTTGCAGGCGACTCGCAGCTTGCTCACCGCGCTATTCCTTATTATTACGATGTGCTGGTTGCCAATAATCAAATTTTAAATAACTGGAACCCCCAAAGCGGAGACCTCCAGAATATTTTCTGTTATTACGACGCGCAAATACCGACAAGAAATACCAATCCTAATATGGCGGCGAAGCTTTCTATGGCCGATTGGACAAACCAGGGCTTTTTCAGGATAGAGGGCCATCTTGGCCTTCAAAAGGACGCCGTTATTTCTGCGTTAAATCAAATGATAGTAGCCGATGATTTGCCAATTCAATTGATAGATTGCAACGTGAATTACAAGGGGCCCACCTCATGGAACAACTGGTATAACGATTTCTCTGTTTTTTTAAATGATAGTTTAAAGGCGTTAAAGGCAGCAATGGCAGACCCGAATCAGCCTAAAACAACTTATGCTTATGACCCGTTTAAAAAAATGGTGGCCAACAATTTAGAAACCAGCTATCGTCAACCGGACAAGATAAAGGGTATTGTAGACAATCTGAATGCCTATTCGCACGTGTTTTACAATGCAGGCAATGCCAAGCCGGGTTTGGCTAAGCCCGCTGCTGCCGGCACCGCTACCAATCCATTGTCCGATCCGAATGTGATAGCCAAATATAACGCTGCTGTTAATAAAGATAAGGTATTGGCCCTGATTAAAGGGTATAACGATGCGCTTGTTGAAGTTAACGATCCGAATGTGAAAAAAATAGTTGTGCTTAAGGATCTTGCCGGTTTGGAGTACACCGGCGGTGTTCCGAAAGGGGGGACATTTGTATTACTTCACGATGGTGCAACAGTAATTGGCGATGGGTCCCTTTCCTATTATTACAGGATCAATCAGAGCAGAATTTTTGATGTCTAAATTTCTTGATAATTTAAAAAAAACTTATCTTTATACTGTTTGATTTGGTATATAGTTTGGTTGGGGTTTACGCGAAGCGTGAAAACGTATAGCGCTCGTTAGAGTTAAGAACAGCAGCAAGGCAACTTATCGAAATTTCTCGTGTTTTTACGATGTCGCAAGACTAAGTTTATTTCTTTTTTAAGTTCTCGGGGTCATTCTCCGAGGGCTTTTTTTTTGGGGTAGAGCCGGAATTTTATTTTTCATAATCGGACAAACAGAGAATACCCACCTGTAATGACAGTTTGTGCTCAATCCGCTGACTTTTAGCGTATAAGCGCTACAGTTTATAAAACCGGTGTTTTGAACCCGGTTTATGTGCGCAGATTTGCTATTTTGTGCAGGAAAATATGAAGAACTTACTTTTAAAGATCACCCTAACCTGCCTTTTATTCGGTTTTGCCGGCGTTAATGCCCAGGAATTAATGATGTACCAGCAGCCCAAAGATTATGAAATGCCACCCAAAATGATCCCCACCGTCAGGAAATATTGGGTTAGCCTGCCTAAAGACTACAACGAGACCACCGACCGCTACCCTATAATTTTCCTCTTTGACGGCGATGAACAGTTTTTAAGGAACTTAATTTTGTTTGATGCCGACCAGCTAACCAAAACAGGAGAGATTCCGCCCTGCATTATAGTGGGGATTATTCAAAGAAACCGGGCTTTGGATTTCGGGCCGCTTTATGCCGTAAAATCAAACCCGAACAGCAGTAAGGTAAACGGTGATAAATTTTTTGATTTTTTGAAAGAGGAACTTTTGCCAGAATTAAAAAAGAACTACCGGACACAGGACTTTAAAATTGGTATAGGCCACTCCTTAGGCGGACTTTTTTTGCTGAATAGTTTCACCAAAGACCCGGGATTTTTTAATGCCATTGTGGCCTTCAGCCCGGCATTGGAGATGAACCGCGACAGCACCTTATTCAGCAACCTGCAAAAAACCCTTCGTTCAAAGCTTGATAGGCAAACGTTTTTCTGCTGGTCGTCAGGCACTGATGGTATCAACGAGGTTACATTCAGGCCGGCGTCCGGGGTGCTGGGTAAACTGTTGGCGGATAACCCGAATCCACTCCTAAAGTATAAATATGTTGATCTGCCCGGCAAATACCACAACAACACACCGTTATACACTATGCTCGACGCTTTCGGCTTTGTATTTTCCGACTGGGATATTGCCAAATGGTACCGGGGCCTGTTTTATGATAAAAGTGTGGAGCCTGTTGCCGCCAACAACCAAAGGAACGCGCTCATCAAAAAATTGTATGGGTTTGACGAGGACCCAACCGACGACCGTATCCAGAACAATGTGGGCGGGCAGCTTTTATTGAGAAAAAGATACGCGGAGGCTCTGCCGTATCTAAAAAAAGCGGTGGAAATGAAACCGGGCAGCAGCGGCTATAGCGAAGACCTGGGCGAAGCAGAAGAAAACCTGAAAAATTATCCGGCTGCCATATCGGCGCTCAAAACAGCCCTGGCAAACCTGGATAAAAATGCTGATGATTATAAAGAACGGTCGGAACAATACCAAACCGGCATCAAACGGCTGGAAGGGCTGATAAAACAATAACTTTACGTCCGTACACTGCCGGCATCAACCTAACGCCAGCCCAGGGCCGGTGCCACATGCTGCAGTATCATTGACAGCACATGCACATTATAATCCACGCCGAGGGTATTGGGTATGGTGAGCAACAGGGTGTCCGCCTCCCGGATGGCTTCGTCGCCGGCTAATTCTTTGATCAGTTGGTCGGGTTCGGCGGCATAACTTTTGCCGAAGACGGCGCGTTTGTTGGGTTCGATATAACCGAAACTGTCGGCGCCTTTGGCCTGGCCAAAGTAAGCCCGGTCAAGATCAGTTACCAGCGCAAAAATAGAGCGGCTAACCGAAACCCGCGGTTCGCGCTGATGGCCTGCTTTTTTCCAGGCCTCCTTATAAAGTCTTATCTGTTCGGCTTGTTGAATGTGAAAAGGTTTGCCGCTTTCGTCGAATTTGAGGGTAGAGCTTTGGAGGTTCATGGCATTTTCGGCAGCCCAAACCGCGGTTGCGTTGGATGCGGCTCCCCACCAGATGCGTTCGCGCAATCCTTCGGCATGGGGCTCTAAACGTAACAGGCCCGGCGGATTGGGGAACATAGGATAGGGGTTTGGCTCGGCGAAGCCTTCACCGTCCAGTTTATTCAAAAATTCCAACGCTTTCCTGCGACCCATATCGGCATCGGTTTCGCCGGGTAAAGGTTCGTACCCGAAATGGCGCCAGCCCTCTATCACCTGCTCGGGCGAGCCGCGGCTTATGCCCAGTTGCAGGCGCCCGCCCGATACCAGGTCGGCAGCGCCGGCATCTTCCACCATATACATCGGGTTTTCGTAACGCATATCGATAACGCCCGTGCCTATCTCTATTTTGCTGGTTTTGGCGCCTATGGCCGACAGCAGGGGGAACGGCGATGCCAGCTGCGCCGCAAAATGGTGGACGCGAAAATAAGCGCCATCCAGACCGATCTGCTCGGCGGCAACGGCCAGGTCGATAGACTGAAGCAGGGTATCGGCTGCGGTACGGGTTTTATAGGAGGGGTGGTTTGACCAATGCCCGAATGATAGGAATCCGATCTTTTTCATGGTGGGGCAAAGGTAGGGAATAATGGGGCAGACTTCGTCGCGCGTGTGCCACCGCAGGGTAAAAGTATGCTTAGCCGGAAATAGCCAGCAGGTAGTCGAGCTGGTTGGCCGGATCACTTGGGTTTGGGGCAACCCGCTCATCCTGGCCCGCAGGCCAGCCAAAGTAATCGCATATATCATGGTACAGCATCAGCAGCTGTTTATCGGTATCAGTAAAAGCAGGCAGGAAGGTAAAATTCCTTTTCTGCAGGTTGTCATGTGTTTCCATATTGATATAGACGGGCGGGATGGAAAAACATTTTAAGGAAAATGAAAATATTTATTGCATTCAAGCGTCGCCGTGCTTAAGTTTTTAAACGAGTGATGGTGGGGCGATAAACGGTGTTTGTTCAAAGCACCCGCACGGAGTGCTGTATCTCATATTGCATTTAAGAGTCGCTGCGCTGAACTCTTAAACGAGTGGGGGAAGGAGGTTTATCAAAAAGGTTCATCGTTATCGTCGGCTGAAGGAAATAATTTGCTTATCAGAGCTTCGTTTCTTTTATTGGCTCGTCTTAACAATGTTGAATATTTAAGAACCTCCGTATATAGCGATCCTTGAAAGTTCTTAAATACGCCCAGTATGCGTTTAGCGGGCCTAAACGCATAATCAAAATGAGCCGAGTCCTGAAAATCTGAATCATTAAATTTTATGTCCAAAGGTTCTAGTGTTTCGCCAATAAGGTAACCGTAAAATGTTTTAAACGGAAATTGATCCTTGGTCAGATTCAGGATTAGGGATGCATAATAATTGATCTCTGCTAAGTGATCCGCCACGTTTGTATCCGGTGTTTTAAATTCAAGTATGATGCATTTTTCCTCAGCTGGAAACAGCAAAACGTCCGGGCGCTTAGTCAGCCTTTTCTCCCGATTGGCATTAACAAAAGCTTCTTCCTCGGCAGTACGTGTCTCTTTAAAGATTTTTTCGCCCGCTATAGTTATATCTTCTAATCTTGTTTCGGAAACACCCTTAAATAGAATGAAGTCTTCGTTCAGGATCCAAAGGTCACTTTGCTCCGCCGCCTCTCCGCCTTGGGTGAATAAGATATTATGCAATAACTTTTCGTCTTCATTCCGGCCCTTCTGCTGGATTTCTAAATTTCTGTCCAGTACTTGTTGGAAAAGCTCCAAAACCAATTTCCGGCGAGCCACATAATGAGTTAGCGCCGCCCGATTCTGATGAGGGATTTCTTTGACTAGTTGATTGACGATCCGGTTCAATTCATTGTCGTAGTCTTTGGCTTTCGGGTCTAACAGCGTCAGTTGATCATATTGCTTTTTCAGTTCGGCATCACCTTTTGCTGCCAGTCTTGATTCGTGTACGTAAACCTTCTCTAATATTTTTTCTTCAGTATCGTTAATAGAAATATTCAGGCTATTCAGGAAATGATCGTTTAATAAAAACATTTCTTTTAAAGCCGACAGCCGTGCCAACTTTTCTTCCGCCTTATCTGCTAACTCATCATACATCTTTACGATCGTCTCATTAGTCCCTGACTCAATATCATCCATGTAGATGATGTCTCCATCGAATAGAGAAAGGTCGTCGTTACGCCAAGGGATGCGCAGTTGACCACGGATATCGGAGTCTCGATCATTGATATAAGGACTGGAGACAAGGAATAAGAAGCGGTTGTCCCCGACATGGTCTTCAGGCCTTAAGATGTCAAGTGTTAACTGGAAATCTTTCTCCTCTACAATTTCCCCCTTACTTGTTAAAGTAATTACATTTTTGCCAAGTTTTGTTTTGGGAATCCGGAATGCCTGGACAGTAAATTCTTCCGTTTTTTCTTGGAACCGAAGGCCGTCAAGCGTTTGATAATTTAAAGAAAAATCCTTTTGCGAATCAAGTGCCGGAATATCGGCGGCGGTTATTTCGAGTAGCTCATCCGGTACATTCCCCTTGTAAGCTTGTAATATAATTTTGGGTAAGGTATTCCTATGTATACAAAAATATTGGATATATCTATTGATAATCGCCTCCTTGTAATTCGCTAACGTCATATTGTAGGCAGCCTGGTCCTTTGCGGACAACAACCCTGATAGACTTAACGAAGTATGTGAATACGAATCTTCACTTAAACCGTATTCATCGAGGTAGGCAATTGCATTTACTTTCAGGAAAGGTGCGCTTTTACTTAGATGAAATTTTCTTGCTTTTAATACCCCATTCTCTTCAAAAACGCTGTTGTATTGAACGCTAGAAAAGAAATGGATAAGTTGCAACCTGCCAGAACCTCGGTTGTGAAATCCTTTACGAGTATCTTTAAAGGTTAGAAAGCGCTGGAATTCCTGGTCATTGAAACCGATACCTGTATCCTCAATAATAATCTGATTCATCTGTTTTTCGTCGAACAGATCAGGATCATAATAAACCCGTACTGTAATCTGATGTTGAGATGCAGGGCTCGTCAATCCAGCAATTGCTTCAATAGCGTTGGTAAAACCTTCAAACAAAGGCTGAAGTGGTACACCGTTTTTGCCTACTTCATTAAGCACCGCCGGGTAATAAAGACCCTCATTAACCAAATACCCGATTTTGTTTAAGTCCATATGAACATTACAAGCCACTAAAGATAGAAATTAAAGATTGTTTCGATAACGAAATTCCCTCTCTGGTTTAAGAGTTCAGCGCAGCGCTCTTAACGGCGTAGCCCTCTTGAGCGCTTTTAAAAACAAACAAAAGCGAAAAAATCAGGGAAGTAAAACAAGCACTCGTGCGGTTAATGAAGCACAATATTATTCGGTGAATGATTATCTTTCGGCCACGATGGCAACAAGATACCGTTTTGGCGATTGCGAGCGCGCCCACTTTGTCACTTTTTCGGTTGTGGAATGGATAGATGTTTTTAGTCGTGAAGATTACAAACAGATATTGGTGGACAGCCTTCGGTATAGTATTGAAAATAAAGGGCTAATTGTACATGCCTGGGTGATTATGCCAAACCATGTTCACCTGGTCATATCCGCACAGCCAGGGAACGACCTTAGCGGCATTATGCGTGATGTAAAGAAATTTACGAGCCGCATGATAATTAAGGCGATAGAGGAAAGCTCGAAGGAAAGCCGTAAACATTGGATGTTGTGGTTGTTTAAAAGTGCAGCTGCGAAAAACAGTAATAATAACGAGAATCAGTTTTGGCAGCAGGATAATCACCCTATCGAGTTAAGAATTAAGGAAATGATGGACCAACGCCTGGACTATCTGCATAATAACCCGGTTAAAGCCGGGTTGGTTTGGGAGCCTGCTGATTATAAATATAGCAGCGCCATTGATTATTACAGGCAGGAGAATGGCTTATTGCCGGTGGTGTTGTTAGTTTGAACGATGTTTGTGCAGGGGAACCGCACGGAGTGCTGCATTTGCTTGATCATTTAAGAGTCGCTTCGCTAAACTCTTAAACGAGTGGGGGGGACGTCGAACAGCGCCGGAAAGTCATCATTGATAATTAACGCTTTATTCAGGTTTAGCATTGAATAAGTGTTCCATCGCTAATCTTTCCGCAAATTCGCCAAGTTCCTTTTCTGGCTTTATCGAATTGAATTTGTTTTTGACCTGATCGGCTTTGCGTTGATGTATTATCTTACAGTTAGGAAAATCGTATTCGTCAAAGTAGTTACCAAACTCATTTAAAAGGTTGTCCCGGGAAACTAAAACGGTGTCTTTAACTGTTCGGAAAAGTTTCTTGTATTGTCTGACTAATAAAATATAATCGGTGGCTGGCAAAATGATAGGGATGTGTTCAGTCCAGGTGGCTAACGTAATCGGCTGATTGTTTTGTTTGATTTTAAAAAAGAAAACTTTCGGAACAAAATAACCATCTCCAAGTTTTTGCTGCAATTTCTGCCTGTTGAAGTTGTATTCCCAAACTTTATAACATTCCTGCTCACCCAAGTAACAACTTTGCATTTCGCTGAAATGATCTTTACTTGCCCACAAATTTGTTTTGTTCCAAATGTCAAATTGCTCCTGTTTATTTGGTTTATAAGGATTCTCAGAATCAGATTGGGGATTTAAAACAAATAGATTTAAATCTTTACAAAATTGTTCTACAAAAATGAAAGCTTCACTCCCAAAAAAGCTTGGACGCATGAAATTTAGATTGAAGGAAAAGTTTGTGTCATCGAAATCATCAATAGGCACCACATCTTCTTCAACTTGATAATCGTCATCGGGTTCATTGTAGTCAAATGAAAAATAAACCTCTGTGTCTTTGTTTTCAAAAAACCATTGTGTGCCACCTTCATCTACAGGAACCAAATTATCTGACAAATATTTAGAAATTTTATCTGTTGAAATTTCATTGCCTTTTTGTTTGTAAAAAAGTAAATCGTAACTCATATATGTTCATGCATGATTTAGGTATATATTCTTGGCCTTCTTGATATAGTACGAATATAATTATATGTTGTAGTTAATAACAAAAAAACGTAAGCCAAACATCCGTTCAACTTACCCGCTATCCGAAGTTTGCAACTTCGGACAGCGGTGGTTTAAAGACATATTTTGCGTTAAGGATAGGAGTGCCTGCCTGCCGGCAGGCAGGTATACCGGCCTGTGGCTAATGCCTGCGCAGTATAAGCGGATAGCCTGACCCGCGCTTCGAGGGCCCTCAGCGTGACAGCGCGCGGGGAACGCCCTTCTTTTTTTAGTTGCAGTGGCACTTGGATTTGGGGAGGGCGTTCCGACTTTTTGTAGCCGACGCGTCAACCCCTTCCTGCCCTTCCCCGGGGGAAGGAATCGCACCGTCCACCGCTTTTTAAAATTTCTTTGACACAGCAACGACGGCAGGATATATGACACCCGCGAGCCCGGCCCGGTCAAAAACCCCTTTTAACCATTATTCCGGATGATGTTTTCTATCTGGTTTAGCTGGTCGGCGCTTAGGTTGGCGAGGTTTTCCTGGCTCAGGATGGTGTTGTTTACCTGTATGTAGTTGTTTTGCTCGGTGATGATGGCGCCGGCGGGCGGTTTATGGGTTGCGCCCACCATTTGGAGGTAGAGTTTGGCGGCGCGCATATTGCCATTGAGGGCGTGTTTGAAAACATGGGCCAGCACGTTGGGGGCCATCAGTTTAAATTGCTCCATTTGGGCGGCATGGCCGGGGTGCTTTTGATAAGCGGCAAAATGTTTGGCCACGGTTTGGCGGCTGAGCCCGGTTTCGCGGGCGATGGTGCTTTTATCGGGCATTACCCCGTTTTGGCCCATATAACGGGCAACGGCGGCGTTGATGAGCGAGTGGTTGTATTCCCAGATATCCTGTTTAGTGCTTGCGGGAATAATGAGGTCGATCTTGTTTAGAAAGTCGTCGCGTTCGGTACCTTTTAACTGTGCGAGGGTTTGGGTGGCGGTTTCGGCAAGCTGCTGGCGTTCGAGCTGGTTTAGGTCCCCGATGTCGTGGGTGGTGATCTTTTCGAGCGAAAGCAGGTGTTCGACTTTTGTAGCGGGAAGGTTTGTCATGGTGGTTTGTCCAGGTTTTTTTATGATATGCGTAAATTTTGAAAATAGTGTTGCCTGTTGTTGCCATTAATTTGGCGGCTGTTAACAGAAGTAAAAGAAGAGGAGGCGTTTTCGGGCGCAGAGTTGCCCGGTGTTGACTATAAAGATAAGCAATAGATTTTAAATTTACTAATTTATTTAGTAAAAAGAGGTGGCAATATCATGGTTAACACCTATTTTTATTAATTGATTGATATTCAGTTATATAACTTGAAAAAGGGTGAAAATGTGTTAACCATGTTAACCATGGTTTAGGGGGAGGGGTGCCGGAGGGTGACCTTTTACATCGGCTGACCCCTTCCTCCTCCTTCCCGTGGGAAGGAATCGCGCTTGCCCGGCGCCTGGTTTAAACTTGTGGAGCCGGAGGGAGTTTTCGCACCCGCCGTCCAGGCACGACCCGCTCAAGAGAAGAGTTCGAACCCTCCTTGCCGGGTTCGAATCATCAAGTTCATATAAAAAATAAAGAGACCGACCTTCCAGGCCAGTCTCTTTATTTTTAAGTGGAGCCGGAGGGATTCGAACCCTCGTCCAAACATGGTATAAGGTAAGCTTTCTACATGCTTAGCCCTGTTAGGTTGTCGGGAAGGGGAAGGTCAGTGGCTCACCTGTACCGTCTTCCTTAGGTGCTTTATCTTACCCGCTTATCGCACCGCCAGCGGGCCAGTCTCATTTTTCGATGCCCCGGTTGCCGGTCCAATGAAACGGAGAACCGGCGGGACAAAGGCTATGCTAATTCTAAATTAGGCAGCCAAGGCGTAGTTATTTTCGCCATTTGTAAGTTTGAGCGTTCAGATTATAGCGCTAATTCACCCAACGCGCTGCATGCTTACCTACTTATCTCCATCCTGTCAATTCCGGTCGACCCCATTTGGAGCAGAAAGCTGAAAGAATAAAGCTAAAAGCTTTCAAATATACGGCTTTTACCCCATTCGTATTATCAAAAGCTTTCTGCTTTCGCCTTTTTGCTTTCAGCTTCAACAACCCTTCCCGGGTAAACCTTTAATGCTTCATTTAGGCAGGTCATGGCTTTTTCCAGGTCATCGTTATTCAAAACGTAGGCCATGCGTACCTCGTTTTGTCCTGCGCCGGGTGTACTGTAAAAGCCGGTCGCCGGCGCCATCATAACCGTCTGATTGTTGTAGCTGAATGTCTCCAGCATCCACTGGCAAAACTTGTCGGCGTTGTCTATGGGTAATTGCGCCACCACGTAGAAAGCGCCGCCCGGGTTCGGGCAAAATACACCTTCCATTTTATTGAGCGCGCTTGCCAATGTATCCCGGCGATGGGTATATTCCTTATTTACAGCTTCGAAATAGCTGTCCGGGGTATCCACCGCAGCAGCACCGGCAATTTGTTCCACCATACCGGGGCTTAGCCTTGCCTGGGCAAATTTTAGCCCCGCGTTCCATATCTCTTTGTTTTTGGTGATGAGGCAGCCCAAACGTGCGCCGCAGGCGCTGTAGCGTTTGCTTACGGTATCCATCACCACCACATTCTGTTCGAGTCCGTCCAAATGCATTGGTGAAATGAATGACCGGCCATCGTAGCAAAATTCGCGGTATGCCTCGTCCGAAAAAATATAAAGGTCGTGCTTCAGTGCCAGTTCTTTCAGCTCATCCAGTTCTTCTTTCGAATACAGGTAACCGGTTGGGTTATTCGGGTTGCAGATGATGATCGCTTTGGTCCGTTCGGTTATCAGCTTTTCAAATTCGCTGATAGGGGGCAGGGCGAAACCATTTTCGATATAGGAAAGTATCGGTTTTACCACAATATCACTCTGGCAGGCAAACCCATTATAGTTGGCATAAAACGGTTCCGGTATGATCACCTCGTCACCCGGGTCGAGGCAGGTCATCATTGCTATGGTAATAGCTTCCGAACCGCCCGTGGTTACCAGGATATTGTCGGGGGTGATATTATAGCCCAGTTTATTATAGTACTCGGTCAGCTTTTTGCGGTACACCAAAGTGCCTTCCGAAGCCGTATAGGCCCAAACCTTAAAGTCGATGTTCTTAATGGCATTCAGCATACCCTCCGGTGTTTCAATATCCGGCTGACCAATATTGAGATGATATACTTTCTTGCCGTCGAGCTTAGCTTTATCGGCAAAGGGGGTTAGCTTGCGTATGGGCGAGGCCGGCATATGCAGCCCCTTTTTTGAAATTTTTGGCATGCTGCAAAATTAGTAAAGATATTTTGAAGTCTTTCCCTTTTGAACGGCTGGAATGTGTTAGTTTGAAATCGGGTCGCCGCCGGTGATTTTCACCCCATCGCGTATCGCTGTTTCCAGTACGTTAAGGTTTATATCTTTTAAGTTTTTGAACTTGATGCAATACCCGGTCACACTCGCTTTGCCCAGTTCTTTTCCATAGGTTTGGGCCAGGTACGTTTTGTCCGGGATACCCAGTATATAAACAGAGATGCCAGTCGTGTTTGCACTTAACCCGATTTGAAAAAACTCCCTGGTTTTTCCATCTGCGTATTTTATTGTATAGGAGCCATACCCAGCATTAGGGTTACTAACAACCTTCCCTTCGCTGTTTTTACCATCTTCGAACCATAGTTTACAACCGGGCAGTGCTTGCAGTATCTGCTTGTGTAGTACCTGCATATTGCTGCGTTTGGGTTCAGGCTGGCTGGTGATATATTCTTCAATTTGTTCTTGTACGTTCATATGCAACAATGAATTTACGGTTAATTGCGTGGTATTTTCAAATCTCGCTTTATTTTTATTTATATAATAGCAGGTTTCTGTAGTTCGTAATCAAACTGATCTATTACCAATAGCAATAAAAATAAAATGAGCCCCGGGGTAACCGGGGCTCTGCAAATATCTTGTTAAAATTTCCTCGCTTTTTAGAGAGGGGCGGGGTAAGGCTTAATTGGTGCCCGTACCTGTCGTGGTTTTCGCGATAACTTCGCCCACGATATTCAAATATTTTTCGGGCGTCTTGGCGTTCGATTTTACAACGATCGTTTTGTTGAACGGCATCGCTGCTGCGGCATTGTAAGTGATCTTGATAACCCCTTTTTCACCTGGCTTTACAGGTGTCTTGGTGTAATCGGCTATCGTACAGCCACATGTAGGGCGCACTTCGGCTAAAATAAGTGGCGCGGTGCCCACGTTGGTAAACACAAACTCGGTAGTAACAGGTGTGCCCTGCGGAATTTTACCAAAATCATGTTTTTCCTCGTTGAATTTAAATTCAGCCTTTTCATTATCTTGCGCCGAAGCGGTACCCGATGTAAGGGCGAAACCCATTACAACGGCACATAGTAATATTAATCTTTTCATATAGTTGTATTGATTATTACAAATATAAAAGGTTTAATGTAAATATAAAACTATTAGTTAAACGACGGGTTTTGTGTGCCGGGTATGACAAATACAAAATAGAATTTTATAATTTTGCCTTCTAATCCAAATATTATATGCCAGAAACTGCAATAAGCACTACCAGCAAATTCAATGCGGCTGAACTCAGTTTTGATGATTTCCAGAAGATCGTTATTAACGACTATCGCATAGGTTACGAAAGCCGCCAGGCCAGTTTACTGGGCAGGCGCGAAGTTTTAACTGGTAAGGCTAAGTTTGGCATTTTTGGCGATGGTAAAGAGGTTGCGCAACTGGCTATGGCTAAGGCGTTTCGGCCGGGCGACTGGCGCGCAGGGTATTACCGCGACCAAACCTTTATGTTCGCAACGGGCATGAGCAATCTTAAAGAATTTTTCGCTCAGTTATATGCTCACCCCGATATCGAAAAAGACCCGGCTTC
This sequence comes from Mucilaginibacter ginsenosidivorans, assembly GCF_007971025.1. Taxonomy (NCBI): domain Bacteria; kingdom Pseudomonadati; phylum Bacteroidota; class Sphingobacteriia; order Sphingobacteriales; family Sphingobacteriaceae; genus Mucilaginibacter; species Mucilaginibacter ginsenosidivorans. The sequence continues at coordinate 3,173,296 of NZ_CP042436.1, forward strand.
GGCGGGGCGGCAAATGAATTGCCATTATGCTACACGCTATGTTAATGCCGACGGCACCTGGGCAAACCAGGCCGAAAGCCTGAACTGCGCCGCGGATATTTCAACCACCGGCGGGCACATGCCCCGCCTGCTTGGCCTGGCTTATGCATCAAAATTATACCGGGAAAATAAGGAACTTGAGTATCTAAAGCAGCTCTCCGTTAATGGCAACGAGGTTGCTTTTGGTACCATAGGCAACGGGGCAACCTCCGAAGGCTTGTTTTTTGAAACCTTTAATGCCGCCGGGGTTTTGCAGGTGCCTATGGCCATCTCTATTTGGGACGATGCTTATGCTATTTCAGTTCCGGCAAGCCTGCAAACCACCAAGGAGGATATATCCGAAATATTAAAAGGTTTCCAGCGCGAGCAGGGTACAAATGGCTACGAGATATTTAAGGTACGTGGCTGGGATTACGTGGCGCTTTGCGAAACTTATGAACGCGCCGTGGAACTATGCCGTACAGAACATGTGCCGGTGCTGATACACGTTACCGAAATGACACAGCCGCAGGGGCATTCTACCTCGGGTTCGCACGAACGCTATAAATCAAAGGAGCGCCTGGGTTGGGAGAATGAGCACGATTGCCTGCTGCAAATGCGTAAATGGATGGTCGAATCGGCTATTTCGACCGAAGAGGAAATGAACGAACTGGAAGCCGCTGCAAAAAAACATGTGCGGGAATGCCAGAAGGAGGCCTGGAACGAATTGCTGGACGAGGTAAAGATTGAGCTGAACCAGGTTGCCGGGCTGATAAAGGAAATAGCCAATGAAAGTGAATCCGGCGACGTGCTCAAAACAATTGTTTCCGAACTGAAAGCGGTAATAGATCCGGGACGTAAGGATGTAATAGCAGCGGGGCGCAAGGCTCTGCGCCTTACCGTTAAAGAAAAGCTATACAGCAGGCAGGCATTGATCGGCTGGCTTAAACTGGAGGAGGAGCGGAACAATGAACGTTTCAACTCAAAACTTTTTACAGGCACGCTGCAGTCGCCGCTGAATATCCCGGTTGTGCCTGCACAATATGAAACTGATGCGAAGTCGATTGACGGACGCGAGGTGCTGAACGCTTGTTTCGACGCCAATTTTGAGCGCGATAAAAGTATTGTGGCTTTTGGCGAGGACGTGGGCGCCATAGGCGACGTAAACCAGGGCTTTGCCGGTTTGCAGAACAAGTACGGTGCCCTGCGCATTTCTGATACCGGCATACGCGAAGCAACCATTATAGGGCAGGGCATGGGGCTGGCTATGCGTGGCCTGCGGCCGATAGCCGAAATACAATATTTGGATTACCTGCTATACTCCATAACGGTTTTAAGCGATGATTTGGCTACATTAAGCTACCGTACACGCGGCGGGCAAAAGGCGCCGGTTATTGTCCGCACACGCGGGCACAGGCTCGAAGGGATATGGCATTCAGGCTCGCCGCTGGGTATGATACTGAACTCGATGCGGGGCATGCACATTTGTGTGCCGCGAAACATGACCCAGGCCGCAGGTATGTACAACACCTTGCTGCGTGGCGATGAACCGGCTTTGGTGATCGAATCGCTGAACGGCTACCGCCTGAAAGAAAAGCTGCCCGCTAACGTAGGCGAGTTTACTGTTCCGCTTGGCCATGCCGAAGTATTGCGCGAAGGCGCCGATGTTACCGTGGTATCTTACGGCTCGACCCTGCGTATGGTACAGGAAGCCGCCGACGAATTGGAAAGCATCGGTATTCATATCGAAGTGATCGATCCGCAGACATTATATCCTTTTGATAATCAAAAGGTTTGCCTTTCTTCATTAAAGAAAACCAACAAGTTACTGGTGGTTGATGAAGATGTACCCGGCGGCGGTTCCGCTTACATCCTGCAAAAAATAATGGAGGATCAGCAGGGGTATTATTCGCTGGATGCACAGCCGCGCACCCTTTCGGCCAAGGAGCACCGACCGCCCTACGGCACCGATGGCGATTATTTCAGCAAGCCGTCTGTAGATGATATCGTGGAGGCGGTTTACGCCGTTATGCACGAAGCAAATCCTGCAAAATATCCGGAGCTGTATTAATTATTGAATTATTGATTTATTGAATTACCGAATTATTTGGTCGGCGGTTTGCTTATTTTCTTATTTTCGCCCCGGTCGTTGTCGCACCGGTCCCTTTTGACAGATGCAGGAAGTATATAACTCACACTCCGGGTGGATCGTATTTCAAAACTCAAATTACCTATGGATAACATTTTCGCTACGATATCAAATATTATAACATCCCGCCGCAGCACCAAACCTGCTATGATGAACGGCAAAAAAGCGCCCGATTACCAGGTGCAATCGCTGCTTGACCTGGCAGACTGGGCGCCAACGCACGGTTACACCGAGCCATGGCGGTTCACTGTCTATTCTAATCCGCCTGATTTTTGCAGGCAGCATGCCGAACTATATAAGCAGAATGTGGAGCCGGAAAACTTTGCCGAAGGGGTATACCAGAACCTGTACACGCAGGGCGATAAAGCATCGCATGTTATTATCGTTACCATGAAGCGCGGCAACCTGCCTAAGATCCCGGTTGTCGAGGAGATGGAAGCCGTGGCCTGCTCGGTGCAGAATATACTGCTCGGTGCAACAGCGCTTGGCATGGCTTCGTTCTGGAGCACGGGCGGGATGGCGCTGCGCCCGCCGATGAAGAATTTTCTTCATTTAGGCGAGGATGATCATGTAGCAGGGATCATCTACCTCGGCTACGCCGACAAAACCACGGAAGGGAGCAGGACAATTCCTATTGAAGAAAAAATCATTTGGTTCAAATAATTCCCCAACAAAAGCGTTTCTTTTTCGTACAAGCTATTGTAAGCAGGCTAAAGTTAATATTAATGTAAATTAATTAACCTAAAGTTTAAATAATCTTAAATAAAGATTTTGTTTTCTTAGTTAATTTTTTACATTTGTGGATAACTGTTGTTCATAACACGATTATTTGCAGCTGGTTAGCCTTGTTAATTGATTAAACGTAAAGCAAAAGCAAAGGAAGAAAGATGAAGAAACGTTTCTCGTGGGTAACCTGTATCTTATTACTACTCTCAATTACTATCATTAGCTGGAAGGCTGAATCGATCACAAAACACCGCAATAAAGTTCATTCTGTTAAGTTTCACAAAAACCGGTCGGCGAGGGAGCTTTTCTCACAATACGTTGAAGATATTTACAACACCGCCCAATTACATGAGGCCGGTTTGGATTACACCGTTTTTCAAAAAGCTATAACCGGCTATTTCAACCTGAAGGCTTCGGACGAAGTACCGCAAACCAGCACGGTACTTACTATCGTCGACCTGGCAAAACCAAGCACCGCCAAACGCATGTGGATAATCGACCTGCTGGATAAAGATATTTTGCTGCATACCTGGGTTGCCCATGGTAACGGCAGCGGTGACGATATGGCTCAATATTTTTCAAACGAAAACGATTCGCACGCCAGCAGCCTCGGCTTTTATATCACCAATGGTATTTACAATGGCAAACATGGCCAGTCGCTTAAACTGGATGGCATGGACGCTGGTTTTAATGATAACGCCCGTTCGCGCGGCATCGTGGTTCACGGCGCTAAATATGTTTCGGAAGGCACCATCAACGCCCTTGGCCGCTTGGGCAGGAGCGAGGGTTGCCCAGCAGTATCCAGTAAACTCATCAAAAAAGTGATCGCTACTATTAAAGGGAAGACTGTTTTATTTATCAACGGCAACGACAATTCGTACAACTCAAAGTACCTGGATGAAATGACTGCGGCCAGTTATGTTTACCCCGGAATAGACGGCAGCCAGGCAGAGAACGCGAGTTTATAAGACAATTGTGAATAGTCAATGGTCAATGGTGAATAGTGAATCGTCAATTGATTTATAAACATTCACAGCTCACTATTCACCATTCACTCCTCATCATCACATATTTCCGTAAAGAAATTTCTTCATGTGGTCGTAAAGGACAATATCCTGCCCGTACACATCGCGCCTGAATTGCAGCTGGCCATCCTGGTCGGCCCAGCAGGTTACATAGGTGATATATACTGGTACCCTTGGCCGTAGTGCGATATCCTCGGGCGACGGATCTTCTTCCTGCATATCTTTGGCTATCAGGTTGTAGCGTGTCGTGTCCCTGAACAGGTTATGGGCAAGATCAAGCGGTTTTTCCAGCCGGACACAGCCATGGCTCACCGCCCGCATGGTATAGTGGAAAGCATCCTTTGCGGGTGTATCGTGCAGGTAAACACTACTCCGATTCTCGAACAGGAATTTGATCTTCCCCAACGAATTCTGGTCGCCGGGTTGCTGCTTAAATTCATACTCATCCTTCCGCGGGTCAACCTTCGACCAGTCGATGGTTTCCGGATCCTTTACCAGCTTATCATTATGGTATACGTTAATACCCTTATTACTCAGGTAATAAGGATCGTCGGCGGCCTGCACAATGATCTCTTTGGTTGCTATGCTGCGCGGGATGTTCCAAACCGGGTTCACCTCCACACTATGTATCACACTGTACAGCAACGGCGTTTCATGCGGAAAGGGTTTGTCCTCTTTGCAGGTATCGTTGTAGCTTTCCAGCGAATTTAAGTACTGCTTGTTACGGCCCTCACCAACGCACACCTTCATATTCAGTACAGATTTACCGCTGTCTATCACGTCCAAACGGAAGTCGGGAATGTTCACATACACATAGCGGGTTTCTGCGGGTTTGTTTTTCCAGCGCAGGCGCTCCATGTTTACCAATAATATGCGGCGGGTCTCCTCTTTGCTCATTTTTTTTGCCACAAATCCATCAAGATAAGCTTTCTGCAGGGCCAGGTATTCGGGGTCCTTCGGTTGTATGCTATCCAGGTAAGCGTGCATATCGCCGATGTTGAAGACCCTGCCCATGGATATGCTGTCGGGACGTGCCGTTTTGATAAAATAGCGCGAGTAAAGTTTTCGCGGGTTCAGCACGCCAAATTGCAGATCGCCGGAGTAATTGATAAGCGAGTTCGCCAATGCAATTTCCAGCTTCGCCATAGCGTAATAAGCTTCACGGGTGGTTTTGATGGAACTTTTTGCCGCTTTGAAGCGGTTGGCCATCGCCACAAGATGATCCGGCTTAAATAATTTCGGATCGAGGCCATGTTCGTTCGCTTTTCTGTAGTATGCCACCATGGTTTCCACGTCGCCGTTCCACAGATGGTTAAGTACGAAGACAGGCTCGTACCCATTTGATGCATAGTAATGGCTCATAAAATCCGGGTTCGACATTTTCGCCCGGTTTACCGCGAGCACTCTTTTGAATACGGCGGCAAACTCTTCCGGGTCGGCGTCTTTAAATGCGGGGTTATGGGTATGCTTATACAGCGTTTGCCCCATTTCAGTGCGTTTTTTCTTACACCCGTTTATGGTGATCATCAAACAACCGGACAGTAATGCCAACGTATATAATAAGGTTTTTGGGGATCGGCCCGGCGTTGTCATATTGAATTTTCTCTCTTTCAGCTTTTGTCGTTCATTATTAACCATTACAATATAACAATTTTGCGGTAATTTTGATGGCGGGTACCGAACATTTAAGCGGCGCGAATTTAGCTATATTGAATTTGCCCGGAAAGTTTTACCTGTTATTTTTTTATTAAGACATCAGCATCTATTGGAAACAGAAAAAAAACCCGAGGTTTGGCTGCGCGGCCCGGTTGAAGGCATCCCGCCGCTGCTTCAGCCTGTTGCCCATACGTTATTGCAATCGCGCGAAGAGGTTAATGCCATGATGATGGATTTTCCCGAAGTGTTCCTTTGGATAAAGCCGTCGGGCATGGCCTGTCCTGCTTTTCATTTGCAGCATCTTGCCGGCGTGCTCGACCGGCTTTTTACCTACGCACGTGGCGAGGCGCTGACCGACGAACAGCGTGGCGACCTGATAGCCGAAGGCAAGGAAGCCGCCAATAACCTGGATATGGAAGGTTTGATAAACCGTTTCAATACCCAGGTTGATAAAGCATTGGCACAACTCGCCGGTACTGACGAGAACACGCTGACCGATGTACGTGGCGTAGGGCGAATGCAGATACCATCCACAGTTATTGGCCTGCTTACACACGCTGCCGAACACACCATGCGGCACACCGGCCAGCTTTTAGTTACAGTTAGAGTTTTGCAAAACTAAAATATTCGTTATCTTAGTTTTATAAACCTGTAATCCTTTGAAGAAGCATCTGTATTTATACAGGTATGTGTTGTCGTGCCTGGTGGTGTTTTCGCTCCTTTGTGTGCATATCCGCGCCTTTGCCCAGGCAACGCCTTCACAATCACGATTGGTTACACTGACGGCGCATTCGGATAGCGTCGCCAAAATATCACAAGCCGAAAAGCTGTACCTGCAAACCGATAAACCCGATTACGTTACAGGGGATACACTTTGGTTCAAAGCTTATATATTTAATGCACCTACTTTTTTACTTTCGGCCCAAAGCGGTATCCTGCATATCGACATCGCTGCCGACAGCAACCGGGTTGTGAAGCAATATATTTTCGCCGTTGCCCGGGGAGTTGCCTGGGGCGATATACCTTTAAACGAAAAAGACTTTACACCCGGTGAATACACGCTGAGGGCCTATACCAACTGGATGAGAAATTTTCCTGCTGAGGTTTTCTTTTACAAGCATTTCAGGGTAGCCGGTTACGGCGAAAACAGTTGGCTCATAAACAGCCAAATAGGCATAAATCCAGCGAATAATGTGCGTGCCCGCTTGCAATTGACCGATATAAATAAAAGTCCTTTTGCCGACTCCCTGCTTCAGCTAAAAGTTTTTAATGGCAAAAGGGCCCTTTATAAACAATCAGTAAAAACGGATCATACCGGCCTGGTCGATGTTAATTTTTTGCTGCCGGATAAAGCAGTAAACCCGCAAATACAGGTTGAGAATGAGGATAAAACGCGTAAGGCGATAGTCCCTGTTACGACCAACGCGACGGGCGACGTTGATCTGCAGTTTATGCCAGAAGGCGGTGCCTTTGTAGGCGGATTGCATAATCTTGTCGGGTTTAAAGCATTAGGAGAAGATGGCCGTGGCCGGGATGTGACTGGAGTTATAGTCGATAGGTCGGGAAAGCAGGTTGCTTCTTTCGCCCCGGCTCATAAAGGCATGGGCAGTTTTGAATTGACGCCGCAAGCCGGTGAAACCTATACCGCAAGCGTTAACCTTTCGCCGGGCATAACAAAGAATTACACCTTGCCACCGGTAACAGCTTCGGGGACATCGCTGCACCTTGAAAACCCGATGGAAAGCGATTCTGTTGGGGTTACAATTTCCTGTACCGCCGATCTTGCCCGGCCGGGTAATCAATATTTTCTAATAGCCAAAGCAAGGGGCCTGGTTTGCTATGCGGCGGCTTTTAGTTTCGAAAAAGGGAACGTCATCCGGCACCGGATCGCAAAAAGTTTGTTCCCGTCGGGTATCACGCATTTTATCCTCGCCACATCCGGAGGCCAGCCGCTGAATGAACGGCTTGTTTTTATCGACCATTATGATGGATTACATATCAATATAGAACCTGGTCAAGCGTTTTATGCCACCAAGGACAGCATAGCCCTACAGCTTAACGTAACAAATGCTGCCGGTCAGCCTGTTTCCGGTAATTTCTCGCTGGCGGTTACTGATGATACACAGGTTAGGGCCGATACCCCGAATAATATCGTCACCCGTATGCTGCTAACGTCCGACCTGAAGGGCTATGTGGAAGACGCCGCATGGTATTTTAAAAACGACACAACGGCGTGGAAAGCGCTTGATAATTTGCTGCTTACACAGGGTTGGGTGAGCTATGAACCGGCCGGCAAAACAATGCCTTTTGCTGCTGAGAAAGAATATACAGTAAGCGGGAAGGTGGACAACGTTTTTGGCTCGGCCTTGAAACGATCGCCGGTAATATTATTGTCTAAATCACCGGCGATAGTGATGGACACGGTGACCGACAACTACGGCAAATTTATATTTAACGGGTTCCCGCGGGTCGATACCGCAGTATTTATACTCCAGGCCCGTACAAAACACGGTAAAAGTTTTAATGTCAATATTGATATGGATGAGTTTGTACCTCCGCTGTTTACTGCCCCGGTATACCCGTTGGCGATACCATGGTATGTAAACACCGATACCACACGCATAAACCAGGTAAAAAGCAATATCCGTATGCGGGAGCAGGAATATAACCCCGGCGGTGGCAAGATGTTGAAGGAAGTAAAGATCACGGCCAAAAAGACGGTAAAGGGGTCGGAAAACCTTAATGGCCCTGGTAATGCTGATATTGTAGTGGATGAAAAAGAACTGGAAGCTGCCGGTAAGAAAACATTCTTCCAGTTATTTGAAGAGAAGATCAAAGGTTTCAGGGAGTCTTCTTTTCCAACGCCGAACTGGTTAAACAGGAAAGATTTTAGGGAAGTTACAGAATTTGAAAATAACTATATCACTCATGGAGGCGGTAGTGGCTGGTATTTTATTTACGACCGCCCTGTAATACTCATCATCGATGGTATTGATATCGACGACCTTTTCCCTAAGTTTACCTTTGGCGATTTTAAATTGTACCTGAAATCACATTCGGCCGAGGATATTAAAGGAATCGAGGTGAACATCTCGCCCCAATATTACAGTAACTATCTGAGGCGGGGCAAATGGATGATGGCGCCTGTAATGGAGCGGTCGGTACGGGAATTTGCCTTTATCGAGGTTACAACAAGATACGGCCACAGCGCTTTGATCAAGAACACCCCCGGAACATTCCTTTTCAAGCCGCTGGCCCTAAGCTGGCCCAGGCAATTTTATAAGCCGAAATACAAGTTGAACGACACATTGCGCATGGCCGACCTGCGGCCAACAATCGACTGGGAACCCAATATCAATACCGATACCGCCGGCAAAGCGACCGTAACTTTTTATGCCGGAACCGAGCCGCGCACCTACACCATCATTGCTGAAGGGACCGACCTGAATGGAAACTTGGGCACGGTGCGGAGAAAGCTGGTTATCAACAAGCGAAACACTGCGGAAAAATCAAAATAACCGCTGCTAAAAATGGCCCTTAAAACAAAATAATTCGGCCTTTTAAACAAAACCGCCCGCCTGGTATTCATCTACTTTTGCTTGTATCAAATAGCAATCGAAGATGAAAACAAAAGAAAGAACAGGCAACTATAATGAGGCCTTGCAACAAAAGATCGGCTCGGGCTTTTCCGCCACCACAACTGCTGCAGATGTAATGCAGGGTATTGAACTGGCCGGGAAAACCGCTATCGTAACCGGCGGTTACGCGGGCATAGGTTTGGAAACGGTGAAAGCTTTAACCGCCGCGGGCGCCAATGTGATAGTACCGGCGCGCGATATGGATAAGGCACTAAAAAACCTGGCGGGTATAACCAACGTCACCGTCGGGCAGCTCGACCTGGCGGACCCGGCATCCATCGATGCCTTTGCCGGAGAATTTTTAGGAACGAATAGCCCGCTCCACATCCTCATTAATAATGCAGGAATAATGTGGGTGCCTCTTCAGCGCGACTCACGCGGTTATGAGTCGCAACTTGCCACCAATCATTTGGGGCACTTTCAGCTTACCGCACGGCTTTGGCCAGCATTAAAACGGGCAGAAGGCGCCCGGGTGATCAACTTATCTTCCTTCGGGCACCAGATGGCGCCGTTTGACTTTGACGACCCAAATTTTGAACGCCGCAGTTACGAGACCTTGCAAGGCTACGGCCAGTCAAAAACTGCCAATATACTGTTTACGGTAGAATTAGATCAGCGTGGTCAACATGCCTGCGTGCGTGCGTTTGCGGTACATCCCGGCGCGGTAAATGGCACCGATCTGGGACGCGTGGCCCCTATGGAGCTGTTTCAGCAAATGGGTACGCATGATGCAGATGGAAACATCTACCCGGAAGTTGCCAAAAAGCTTAAAACCGTATCGCAGGGAGCGGCTACCTCTTTATGGTGCGCTACAAGTCCGCGGCTTAACGGGATAGGCGGCGTGTATTGCGAAGATGGTGACGTGGCCGAACTTGATCTTGGCAACATAGACCATCAGTACGGCGACCCCGCAACGCTGCGCGGTGTACAGCCTTATTCGGTAGATGCGGCTAATGCCAGGCGGCTTTGGAGTTTGAGCGAAAAACTGACCGGTGTAACCTTTACTGCCGTCTGAGCGGGTATTGGGTTTCGTTTTATTAATTTTACAGAACACGCAGGTTATGGCATATCAGATAGAATACATCCATAATGACATCAAACGATCCTGTTTTGAGGATCGTTTTTTTAAAGCCGATGTCTTGTTCGAGGACCACCTGCTGGTTTGGCTCATCTCCGGTGAAACCAGGATAGTACAGGCTGATAATACGTATACGGTTGGCGCGGGAGATACCTTGCTGTTCCCGCGCCATATGCTGGCTACGGTGCTTAATTATCCAAAAGACGGGTTGCCGCACCGGTCAGTAGTTATGCATCTTACCACCACCAGGCTTAAAGAATATTATGAGAAGAACGAAGCATCGCCCGGGCATACTGTCGCTCATCAGCTTACTTTTCAGACACTGGGGCAACACCCTTTGCTGAAAAGCTGCCTGGCCTCATTGGTTCCGTATTTCGACCTGAAAGAGCAATTGCCCGACGCTATCGCGGCGCTCAAAATAGAAGAGGCGATCCATGTACTCAGGGCCATTGCACCCGGTATCGACCGGCACCTGGCTAATTTTGCCGAGCCTGGAAAGATAAACCTGGTTAATTTTATGGAGCGGAATTATATGTTCAATATGCCGATGGAGAAGTTCGGCTACTTAACGGGCCGCAGCCTTACTACCTTTAAGCGCGACTTTAAAAAGGCGTTTCAAACCACGCCGCAAAAATGGCTCACCCGCAAACGGCTTGAATTGGCACATTACCAGGTAAGGCAAAAAAACAGGAAACCTTCAGAAGTATACCTCGAAACCGGTTTTGAAAACCTTTCCCATTTCAATTATGCTTTTAAGAGGCAATTTGGGTATGCTCCCACTGAAGAAATAGGGTCGTGATAATCAAAATAAGCTACAACAGATACAGGGCGTCCTTTAATTTATCAGAACGGTGGGTAGATGCTTCCTGGTGATACCTGCCGGTTGGGTCGTACAGAAAAGTGTCGATGCCCAAACTTAAAGCCGCTTTGATCTCCGAGTCCGGGTCGTCGCCAATGATCAGCAGGTCCTGCGGCTCGTAACCATATTTCTCTATGATCCCGGCAAACACGTCCTTTTTGGTTTTCCGGCTCACATCCGGGTCCACTACGATAATTTCCCTGAAATCGTTTTCAATTCCCAGTTGCCGCACCTTGCTGTATTGTAATTTTAGATAGCCGGTTGTTACCAGGTATTTGTCGAGCGGTATTTGACGAAGGTGATTATAATCGTCAAAAGGCCGCATGGGTTCGTCATAGGTCATGTTACGCAATACCTCGGTCATTTCATTGCGAATATGCTCATCCAAACCATATTTATCAGCGATGTACTGGAGTGGGCGGCGGGTCATTTCCTCCTTGATTTTGCCGACGGTATCATCAGTATTCTGGTTTATGGTGTGCGCATTTTGGTCGAGCACAGCAAACAGGCCGTTAAACAAATTGCCGGCGATAGAGCTTACCGGGTAAATGGTATTGTCAAGATCAAATATTACAGCTTTCTTCATCAGAATACGGTTTCTTCAATAGGTATATGTTTCTGTTTAAAATTCCTGCGGAACAACACCAGGAACCCGATGGACGCGCCAAGGCACATAGCGCCCGTAACCCACCACAGGGCATAATAACCCGAATAGGTTACCACCTGGCCCCCAAGCAGGGGGGATATGATCTGTGCCACCGACCAGGCAATGGTGTACATGGCGGCATATTGCCCCCTGTTGGCGGGTGTGGTGCGCATTATCCAGAAAGAGTTCATGAAAGGCATGGCCAGCATTTCGCCCACGGTAATGAATATCAGTACGGCAAATGCCGAATAATAGGATGGCGGCAGGAAATTGAGCAATATAAAGCCTGCGCCTATAACAAGCGACCCAACACAGATATAGTTTAAAGGATGCCGTTTGTTCTCGAGATTGTGGATGATCACCATTTCGAAAATAACAATAAGCAAACCGTTTATGCCCATCAGCAGCCCGATAAAGAATTCGTTGAAATGCCATGGGCCCTTATAATAAAGTGGCTGCATGGTGAACACATGGAAAAAGCAGGTAGCGAATATAATGGCACAAACTATGAATGCCAGGTAGACGCCGTCCTGGTATGGCGATGCGGCTTTACCGGTCATGATAGACTTGCGGATCTGTTTCATAACCTTCGAGGCGGGTATCAGTTTCAGCAACAGCAGGGCCGCCAGGATATTGGTGCTGCCGTCAACCCAAAACAGCAGGTGATAGTTAATACCTGCCAAAGTACCGCCAAGCAGGCCGCCAAATGCCCAGCCAAGGTTAACGGCCAAACGGTTGAGCGAATTGGAACGCGTTAGATTTCCGCCGCTGCTGTAATAGGCCACAGCGGTTGAATTTGCCGGCCTGAATGCTTCATTGCATATGCTGAGTACAAACGATCCTGCCATCACGGATGCAAAAGACACCTGGTAACCCAACACCATGAACAGCAAACCGCCGATAAGCAGCGCCATCACCTGTACATAATAAAACCCTATCTTATCGGTTATTTTCCCGCCGATGAAGGCGCCTAAAATGGAGCCCGCCCCAAAGGCCCCCATCACCAATGTCGACTGGCTGATGGAAAAATGCAGCTCGTGGCGGCAATAGATGGTCATGAACGGAATAACCATGGTGCCGCTCCGGTTGATGAACATCACCAGGCACAGGTACCAGCTGTTTCGTGAAAGGCCGCTGTATGCTTTTTTGTATAATTGGATAGGAGAGGAAAGCATTTACCAAATTTAGCTGAAAGCAGAAAGCTTAAAGCACAAAGCCTGAAATATTTAACTTTTGACATTGAGCTTACGGTAATTTCCCCATTGCTGAGAAAAGCTTTCAGCTTTAGTCTTTTCGCTTTCAGCTTAACACAGAATTGCGGTTCCGCAGCCAATGATCAGCAATAACCAAAGCGGCCATTGCTTCGACGATAGGCACGGCGCGCGGTACTACGCAGGGGTCGTGGCGGCCTTTGCCGGAGATTTCGGCCTCATTGCCCTTGCTGTCAACCGTAGGCTGGCTTTGCATGATGGTTGCCACGGGCTTAAATGCTACCCTGAATTCGATAGGCATGCCATTGCTGATACCGCCCTGTATGCCGCCCGAAAAGTTAGTGCGGGTCATGATCTCGCCTTTGCTGTTTTTGATGAAAAGGTCGTTATGTTCTGAACCGTTCATTTCGCTGCCTTCAAACCCTGATCCGTATTCAAAGCCATGTACGGCGTTGATGCTTAGCATGGCTTTACCCAGGTCGGCATGCAACTTGTCAAAAACCGGTTCGCCAAGGCCCACCGGGCAGTTTTTGATAAAACAGGTTACCTTGCCGCCAACGGTATCGCCGCTTTTCCTGACAGCATCTATATGCGCTATCATTTCTTCGGCTGTTGCCGGGTCGGCACAACGGACAATGTTTTTTTCGCGTTCGTCAATAAACTCCTGTGCATCGCTGATCTCAATATTCGGGGCATTGATGCGTCCCACGCTGCTCACATGGGCCACAACATCAATACCTTGTGTCTTCAACAATAGTTTGGCAATCGCACCTGCCGCAACACGCGCCGCGGTCTCCCTTGCGGACGACCGCCCGCCGCCGCGATGATCGCGGATGCCATATTTGGCCTGGTACGTATAATCGGCATGTGAGGGCCGGAACACATCCACATTATGCGAATAATCTTTTGAGCGCTGGTCCTCGTTAGGTATCAGCATGGCAATTGGCGTACCGGTTGTTTTTCCGTCAAATATACCCGACAGAATTTGCACTGTATCACTTTCCTTGCGTTGCGTAGTTATCTTGGATTGACCGGGCCGGCGCTTATCCAGTTCGGACTGAATATATTCGAGGTCGACAGGCAATTGCGCCGGGCAGCCGTCGATGATGACGCCGATAGCTTCGCCATGCGATTCGCCGAAAGTTGTTATCCTGAATAATTGCCCGAATGAATTCCCTGCCATATGATTTTATGATTACACCGATGTGGTTATGATTACACCGATTGCCTGCTAAATTACTATTGTTGTACGTTATATGTGGTACGTCTTACGTTTGAAGGAGATATTACGTATTACGTAAAACGTCCAACGTATAACCTTTTATCCTTTCACCTCAAAAGAAAAACCCGCCTTCTCCAAATCCTCCCAAAACGCCGGGTACGATTTTTCAACTACCATGTAGTCTTCCACCTCGATTTCCGGCACTATCAAAGCCAGCGGGGCAAATGCCATCGCCATGCGGTGATCGTCGTAAGTGTTGATGAAGACCTTTTCCGGGATATGCTTTTGGCTGCAATCCAGCTTATAAACCTGGCCTTTTTCGATCAGCTTGACCCCGATCTTGGCCAGTTCGTTTTGCAGCGCTGCCACGCGGTCTGTTTCCTTGATCTTCAAAGTCTCCAAACCTGTGAACGTGGCATCGTGACCTAAAGCTGCACATACCACGATTACCGTTTGCGCCAGGTCCGGGCAGGCTTTCATATCGAATATCTTTCGTGCCAAAGGTTTCGGCTCTTTTTTCAGGTGCACGCCGCCATCCTTAAACTGCGAGGTGATACCAAAGTTTGCCATGATCTCGGTGATCACGCTATCGCCCTGCAAGCTGTAAGCGGTCAATCCCGGCAGAAATAGCTCAGCCTCATCAGCCAAAGCTGCAATGGCATACCAGTATGAGGCTGCGCTCCAGTCGGGTTCAACATAAAGCGTTGTTTCCTTAAAATCCTGTTTCGTGATATAGATGCTGTTTCCATCCCATTGATGCTGAATACCGGCTTGCTGCAGCATGGCCAAAGTCATTTCGACATAAGGCCTTGAAGTTAATTCACCTTCAATTTGCAAAGTCAAACCCAACGGCAGTTGCGAAGCGATCAGTAACAGCGCTGTGACATACTGGCTGCTGATATCCCCTTTAATGCTGATGGTGTCGGTCTTCTGCTCAAAACCGCCCTTGATGCGAAGCGGAGGGAAGCCTTCATTTTCCGCATATCCAATATCAGCACCGATCTCCCGCAAAGCATTCACCAAAATACCTATCGGGCGTTGTTTCATGCGTTCGCTGCCGGTCAGTATTACCTCCTCATCCCCGCCTTTCCGGCCGGCAGGCTGCAAAGTAAAGTAAGCAGCCAGGAAACGCATGGCTGTCCCCGCGGGGCCGATGTTTACGAGTCTTAAATCTTCAGTTTTGAGTCCAGAGTCTTCATGTTGACTTGAGACTCGAGACTTCGGATTCAGGGCTTCCATCAAAGTAACAGTGTCCGCCGCATCTGAAATATTTTCCACTTTCACTTTGCCGCCGCTCAGCGCACCAATAACCAACGCCCGGTTGCATTCGCTTTTGGAACCGGTGAGCTGTATCGTACCGTTAACAGATTTGCCTTTTTTAGTAAGGATGATATTTTCCTTCATCTTTCGTGAGTATTGAGATGTGAGATTTGAGATATGAGACAAAAAATGAACGCTGTCTCATATCTCAAATCTCACATCTCATATCTGATTACGCGTGCGTCAGTTTTTCCTGTGGTTGGTTTTCCTGGCCTTTGTTCATGATCTCGGTTTGCTTGCGGATAGATTCGCTGTGGATCAGTTCCAGTAATTTTTCAGCAAACTCAGGGCTTAGGTTCAATGCTTTAGCGTAAGCAACGCGTTTGTTCAATATCTCGTCCCAGCGGTTAACCTGTAAAATGGTGATATCGTTTTCCTTTTTATAGTTACCAATCTTCTCTACAATTTTCATACGCTCGGCCATTTTCTGGAATACCACGTCATCGAGCTTGTCTATCTGCGTGCGCAGTTCTGCCAGTACGTCTTTCGCAGCACCTTGCAGCTCAGGCTTGCGTAAGGTCAAACGGTCGATGATCTCAACCAATACAGCAGGAGTAACTTGCTGTTTGGCGTCGGTCCAGGCAACGCTTGGGTCTATGTGAGATTCTATCATTAATCCCTGCATATCCAGGTCGAGCGCTTTTTGAGCAACATAGCCTAATAGTTCGCGGTTACCGCAAATATGGCTCGGGTCGCAAATGATCGGCAGGTTTGGTGCGTGTGTTTTCAGGTTGATGGCCAGGTCCCACATCGGTTCGTTGCGGAAAGCCGATTTTTCGTGCGATGAAAACCCGCGGTGTATGGCAACCAGTTTGGTGATACCTGCACCGTTGATACGCTCCAAAGCGCCTATCCATAAAGATAGATCAGGATTTACCGGGTTTTTTACCATTACCGGTACGTCAACACCTTTCAGAGCGTCGGCAATTTCCTGTACGGTGAACGGGTTCACTGTCGAACGCGCGCCTACCCAAAGGATGTCAACACCAGCTTTTAAGGCTTCTTCTACGTGTTTCGCGTTAGCAACTTCAACGGCAGTTGGCAGGCCGGTTTCTTCTTTGGCGCGTTTCAGCCATTCGAGGCCAATGCTACCGATGCCTTCAAACTCACCCGGACGGGTACGCGGTTTCCAAATACCGGCACGCAGGGCGGTTACTTTGCCGGTTTGCGCCAGCAGATGTGCCGTAGCTACTAATTGTTCTTCTGTTTCAGCACTGCAGGGACCTGCTATCAGCAGCGGCTCAGATTTCGCCTGTATCCACGATTCAAGCGGCTGTATGTTTAGTTCAAGTTTCATGTCTTTTTATTGTTGTATTGCTGGATTGTTTTATTGTTATTTTTCTTACTTCTGAATTCCGACTTCCGGACTCATTTTACTATTTTCTTAACGTTAATGTATTTCCGTGTGATCTTTTCCTGGGCGCGGAATTTCTGCTCGCGTTCGTTCTGCACAAATTCATCTTCGTGGCGCTGGTATTCGCCCAGGATATTGAAGTTGTGGGTGTATTTGAGCACCTGGCGGATGGCGGTGTCGTATTGTTTCGTGTTATCCCACTCCACATCCACATAAAAATTATATTCGTTACGCTTGCCTAAAACCGGCATCGACTGTATTTTGCTCATGTTGATGTTTTGCTCTGCGAATATTTGCAGCACTTTGGCCAGCGCGCCAACCTGGTTGCTCACCTGGAAGCATAATGAAGCTTTATCAATATCTTTCTTCTCCACGTTTTCATGATGGGTAAGTATCAGGAAACGGGTAAAGTTCTTTTTGTTCGATTCGATGCGGCGCTCCATGATGTCGAGCCCGTAAAGTTTGGCGGCCAGGGTGTTGGCTATGGCCACGGTATCTGTCAACTCTTCTTCCCTGATGCGTTTGGCGCAGGCGGCGGTATCGCTGCTTTCTACTACTTTCAGGTGCGGGTATTCATCGAAAAAATCGATGCATTGGCGTATGGCGATGGGGTGGGAGGTGACATATTTCACATCCTCGAACTTTACGCCCGGCAAAGCCAGCAGGTGCAGCTGGATGGGCAGGTACACTTCGCCCACAACCGGGAAGTTATAGCTCATCATCAGCGAGTAGTTGGGCAGTATGCTGCCGGCAATACTATTTTCAATGGCCATTACCACGTAATCGGCTTCCTTGTTCTGCAGCGCCTCGAACGTTTGTTTGAACGATGAGCATTCGATAGTTTGAATATCCTCGCCGAAATGGATAAACGCGGCTTCCTCGTGGAAAGAGGCCCTGATACCCTGTATCGCAACTCTTGGTTTTTTGTCCTTCATAAACCCTTTTATGCAAAAAGTCCCGGTTTTTGGCCGGGACTTTTCAGTTTTTTCTTATATGTTGTTTACGCATATTAGTCCCGGCTCTTACTGTTAAAGTAAAAGTAGTAACCATAAAAATATGCGCTGTTAAACTTCATTGTTTTTATTACGCTGTAAATGTACACGAAAAAAATGTTCTGTCAATAGAAAATTTTATTTTTCTGAAAAAATGAGGGTTGAACAGAATATTATTTGCTGTTTGAGGCTCACGAAGTTTTCAAAACTTTGTAAGTCTGTCTATCGGATTCAAACCCGTTGGCCGTGTCCCCAGATGCGACTACGCGGTTTCCTCTGTGCTCACAGGAAATAGGGGGTAGCTTTACCCGTTCGCCAGCCTGAATATCGCAAACAAATTATGGACCTTAAATATAGAAATGCACGTAAATTTAGCTTTGATATGCTCCCGGTATTCGTTATTTTTGCTTAAATGAGAGTGTTATTAGATATAAAAGATAGCAAGGCATCTTCGTTACTGGATGTACTCAATGGGTTGTCTTATGTAAAAGTTAAGCCTATTTCGGGCGAGAAGGCTGTACTGATGGAAGAAATAAAGGAGGCTGTTGAAAACCTTAAACTGGTTAGGGAAGGTAAGCTAAAAGGAAGACCTGCAAGGGAATTGCTGGATGAGCTATAATGTAATATCGATACAGCCATTTGACAGGCAGCTTAAACAACTAGCGAAAAAATATCCATCACTTAAAAAAGAGTATGGAGATTTGTTAGATAGCCTCGAGCAGAATCCCGTACAAGGCACTCCACTTGGTAAAAACTGCTATAAAATCCGAATTTCAATTGCTTCCAAAGGAAAGGGGAAAAGCGGAGGTGCTCGGGTGATCACCAATGTTTTGGTGAATGAGCAGACTGTTTTCCTGCTAATAATTTATGATAAGTCGGAAAAGGAGAATATTACCGCTAAAGAGCTTGAAGAATTGCTCGAACATGTTCCTCTTTAAAATTAATTGTCTAGCATTCTAACGATAATCGATTTTATCCCTTCGCCAGCCTGAATATCGTGAACAAATGATGCGCCTCGTGCAGCAGGAAAAATTCTGTCCATTCGGTAATGGTCAGGGTGCCATATTTGGGGTGGGTGCCCTGTAATAGCAGGTCGTCGTCGGTCAGGTTGGTTATCAGTTCCAGTATCTGCCTGCGGTTGCCCATCAGTTTGCGCATGAGTTCGTTCAATGGCAATTCGCGCGCTGCTATAAAATCGGGCTCGTTATCCGCGCGGTAGGCGTTAAATGCCGGCGTGCCGCCTTTCAGTATCTGGTGAACACGGGCCATAAAAACCGGCTGGTAAGTTACCATATGTGCAATATTATCTTTAATGCTCCATTTACCCGGTTCGGGCTGCCTGTTCAGTTGCTTTTCATCAAGGTGATTGACGATCTCGGACAAGGCGAGGTGCTGCGATTTAAGCCGGCAAACAAGCGAAGAATAAAGCATGGCTATAGAGATGAATAGTAGGCTAAACTTGCGTAAAGTTCCTCTTCCGTGCACACATTATCAATACGGCATTCACCTATTTTTGTCAGTAACGAGCAATTTATCTTCCCGTTCTGGTTCTTTTTGTCCTTCAGCATAATGTTGTACAGCGTTTTGTAGCACGGCCGATCTATTTCGTACGCCGGATACAAGCCGCCGATGATGTCAACGATCTCGTTCAACTCATCGTCTTTAAGCCCGGTTTTCATCACCGAAAGTTTTGACTCGCAGATCATCCCGATGGCTATTGCCTCGCCGTGTGTAAGCGGGTTGTCGTCGTTCATCAACGAATAGGTCTCTACCGCGTGACCAATGGTATGACCGAAATTAAGGCTCTTGCGGATGCCCTTTTCGTGCGGGTCCTCGATAACGACTTTATTTTTTATCGCAACCGAATGATGAACCAATTCTGCAGATGGATTTTGGAGATCGCTGAATTTCAATTTATTCCAGTACCCGGCATCAGCAATTAACCCGTGCTTCAGCATTTCGGCCAGGCCGGAAAGTATCTGCCTGGCAGGCAATGTGTTTAGGAAAGCATGCTCAATAAATACCGCTTTGGGCTGGGTAAATGTGCCGATAATGTTTTTGATATTCTCCAGGTCGATGCCGGTTTTACCGCCTACAGAAGCATCCACCTGCGAAAGCAGGGTAGTGGGCACGTGCACAAAATCGATACCACGTTTATAGGTAGAGGCTGCGAAGCCGCCCAGGTCGCTGATAACGCCGCCACCCAGGTTAATGAGCAAGCTTTGCCTGTCGGCACCAAAATCGATCAGCATTTTCCATACGCCTACGCAAAAATCGATGTTCTTGCTTTCCTCCCCGGCGTTGATCTCGATGATATCAAAATTATCCATTTTCTCCACCTGCGCCTGTATAAGGGGCAAGCAGTGTTTGCCGGTATTTTCATCGGTTAAAATGAAAAAGCGTGAATAATTACCCTGTTGGATAAAATTCACCAGTTCGGGTAGTGTATCGTTAAAATATATAGGGTAGCCTATGCTTTGTAGCGTATTCATCATTATATAGCCTTAATAGTTTGCCCGCGGAATTCGACCAGGTCGCCTTTCCTAACCTTCAGACGCTTGCGGTAATCCACTTCGCCGTTGTATCTTACTTTGCCGTCGTCAACCACAATTTGTGCCTCGCCGCC
Source organism: Mucilaginibacter ginsenosidivorans (assembly GCF_007971025.1). Taxonomy (NCBI): domain Bacteria; kingdom Pseudomonadati; phylum Bacteroidota; class Sphingobacteriia; order Sphingobacteriales; family Sphingobacteriaceae; genus Mucilaginibacter; species Mucilaginibacter ginsenosidivorans. The sequence continues at coordinate 3,193,816 of NZ_CP042436.1, forward strand.
GGTTTGCACCAGGTTGGTGGCTTTCAGTAGCTGGATCATCGGTATAAAGTCGCCTTCTATTTTGAACTCGATCATGGGTGGGCAAAAATAAACTATTCAAAGGATAATGAGTTATTTGCTTTGCATTTTCTAATTTTGCGCCATGCTCAATAATGAAACTGTTGCCGGTCCCGGTAAGGGGGCCCTGTCTTTTGAAAATACCGAGATCGCATTCCGTCATTCATCCAATACCGACCTGAAACGTGCCTACTGGCTGTTCAGGATAATCAATGTTAATTTCCTCGTGAAAATTGGTCCGCCGATAACCAATTTCGCAATGAGCATAGGCCTGCCAATAAAAAGCCTGATAAAAGCAACCATATTCAAACATTTTTGCGGCGGCGAAACCATTGAAGAATGTGATAATACCATCAAAAATCTTTCGCAGGGCGGGGTAGGTACCATATTGGACTATTCGGTTGAAGGCGAAGATGATGAACAGGTATTTGATAACACCCGCGACGAGATCATTTTAACCATCAGGCGCGCTACAGGCGATAAGGCAGTGCCGATCACGGTATTTAAAGTTACCGGCGTTGCGCGTTTTGGGTTGCTCGAGAAACTGGACGCGGCCGTCGAGCTGAGCGCCGCCGAGGAGGCTGAATGGAAAAAAGTGCAGGCCCGGGTATTGGCGATATGCACCAAAGCTTATGAAACCGGTGTGCCGGTAATGATAGATGCCGAAGAAACATGGATACAGAAAACTATAGACATGCTTGCGTTAAATATGATGCGCAAGTTTAATAAGGATAAGCCTATTGTCTACAATACTTACCAGCTTTACCGCCACGATAAACTACAGTCGTTAAAGGACGATCACAATATAGCAGTAACCGAAGATTTTATTTTAGGTGCGAAACTTGTTCGCGGAGCGTATATGGAAAAAGAACGCAAACGCGCTGCCGAGATGGGTTATGAATGCCTGATCCAACCTGATAAGCAATCGGCCGACCGGGATTATGATGCAGCGGTACGTTTTTGTGTAGAGAATGTTGAAAAAGTGGCCTTCGTAGCCGGTACCCATAACGAAAACAGCTGCCGCCTGCTGGCCGATCTGCTGAACGAAAAGAACTTCGCCCATAACCATCCCCATGTTTATTTTTCTCAATTGCTGGGCATGAGCGATAACCTGAGTTTTAACCTGGCGGATGCGGGGTATAATGTTGCTAAATATGTGCCTTACGGACCGGTTAAGGCAGTGCTGCCGTATTTGTTCCGCCGTGCGCAGGAGAACACGGCTATAGCCGGGCAAATGAGCCGGGAGTTGGGGCTGATATTGAAGGAAAGAAAAAGAAGAAAACTTTAGAACCGGATCGCATCTGTATCCACCGGCGTATAGCCCAGCAAGCGGCTCATGGTTACTATCTGTCCTTTATGATGAAACTCATGCGTGATGGCCTGGGTGTAAAGCTGCAGCGGGCTCAAAGTCATGGGAAAGCCGCGATGTTTGACCATAGCGGTGAAGGGCTCTTCTAAATTGTTACGGTGCTTTTCCAGGAACTCGGCCATAATGCTATCCACTTTTTCAAATAGCATTCTTATTTCATCAAGACTTTTGACATCCGCAGTTTTATAGAACGATGTATTCCTGTTAAGCCCGAAATTATTGACCCAGCTTATATAGGTATTTACATTATGCACCAGCAGATCGACAATACTGGAGTTATTGAAAACTTCGACCTGCTTAAACAAGTCGGCAGGCGACATATCTTCGCAATAGGTAAATAAGGCATGCCTTGCGCCTTTTACCGCTTCGTATTGTGAGGTCAGCAGTTTACTCATCATAGCAGTCCTTCTCTTTTTATAAATGCCTGAACTGTATCCGGTGCCTGCATCAGGAAAGTTTGAATGCCAAGCGCTTTGGCGGGTTCAAGATTAGCTGCAATGTCGTCTATAAACAAAGTCTCTCCGGGCACCAGTCCGTTTTCGTTCAAAACCTTTTCAAAAAAAGCTGAATCGGGTTTTCTCAATCCGACAAAATGGGAGTAATAGGTCTTTTCGAACAGGTGATCATTGTTTTCAAAGCCGAATTCTTCCTTCAAATAATCCATAATATACCCGTAATGTATCGGGTTGATGTTACTCAGCAAAAAGGTGCGGTATTTTTTGTTCAATTCAGCTAAAATATCATGCGTGCCGTCATCCACGCCCAAAAGCAGGCTGTTCCAGGCGGCATCAATTTCTTCATCAGTAATTCCCTCTTTGCCCGACTTTTCCCTGATAAAATTCCTGAATTCGGCAGGAGAGATTAGCCCCTTATCAAACTGGTCGAATATGGGGTGCTGTACACCGTGACTGAAAAAAGCGTCGGGCCCGCTGATGGCGATAGATTCCCAGCCTTCCCTTAATTTTTGGAAATCGAGCAGGAAGATAACGTTGCCGTAATCGAAGATGATGTTTTTGATATTTTGCATAGGCAAATATGCTGATTAGTCGGCAAGTGCGCAATCCCGGGCACCTGGTAAAGCTTTCTACAATATTACTTCAGAATCTGTATTTAACATAGCATAAAAAAACCTCAAACAATGAACTTATTAAAGAAATATGCAGCAGCGCTGGCGACCGCCGGTATTGCAGCTATCGTTCCGTGCAACAGTTGGGCACAAAAAACCACCGGGTTTAAAGTGCTGAATGATTATAAGATCGCCAGTCCGGGCGGGTGGGATTATATTTTAGCAGATGGCGCCAACAAACGTGTTTACGTATCGCACGGAACACAGGTGAATGTTCTGAGTACCACCGGCGATTCGGTTGGCTATATACCCAAAACTGCGGGAGTGCACGGTATAGCGCTTGTGCCCGCATTGGGTAAAGGTTATACCAGTAACGGGCGCAGTAACACGATAACGGTATTTGATATGAAAACGCTGGCGACAAAGGGTGAAATAGCGTTACCGGCAAAGAACCCCGATGCCATTTTTTATGACGATTTTTCGAAAAAGATCATCACCTGCAATGGGGGAAGTCATGACCTGAGCTTTGTTGACCCGGTTACCGAAAAAGTTGTGGCCACTGTTCAATTAGGTGAAAAATTGGAGACGGCTGTTTCTGATGGAAAAGGGAAGATATTTGTTAACGGCGAAGACAATAGTGTTGTCCACGTAGTTGATGCTACCAGTTTTAAGGAAATCACGAGTTATAAAATTGATGGCGGTTCGTCGCCATCGGGCCTGGGTATCGACGTCAAAACCAATCGTTTGTTTATAGCCTGCGGCGATAGTAAAACATTGGTTGTTATGAATGCCTCGAACGGCAAAACGGTTGCCAAATTTCCGGCAGGCCGTACGGACGGTTTAGTATTTGACCCCCAATTGAAAATGATCTACGTTTCAAACGGCGAAGGCAACATAACAGTAGTTAAAGAGATCAGCGCTGACAAATACGAGTTTATCGAAAACATACCGACCGAACCCGGCGCACGCACCATCGGTATCGACCTGGTAACGCATCATTTGTATTTACCGACTGCCAAATTTGGCCCGGCTCCGGCGGCAACAACGGACAATCCACGGCCCCGCCCACGGATGGAGCCAGGCTCGTTCCATGTGATAGAGGTTGGTAAGTAATGTACTTACAATGATGGTAAAGGTTGAGGTGGTTATAAAACATAACTGCTTCAATCTTTGTAACTTCTGCACCGCCGGCAACTAAACGCAAAATTCATTTTTGAAATACCGCTGTGAATCCGTAATATTGCAGCCGAAAATTTAAGACATTTTCAGCGCCTATAGCTCAGTCGGTTAGAGTAGAAGACTCATAATCTTTTGGTCCCTGGTTCGAGCCCAGGTGGGCGCACTGAAAGCGGATAACGAGAGTTGTTCGCTTTTTTATTTGGGTGATTTTCTGCGGATGCAATTTACAAACATATAAGTCCGAAGTTTATAAACTCCGGACAGCGGGGCAGAGTTATCTAATGCCTTTTTTTCGGAGAAAAGAAACTATATAGGCAGCGACCTGACGGTGATATTCCACCAGGGCGAAATGTCCGCTGTTTAGTAAATGGATTTCCGCATGCGGTAGGTCCTGTCTATAAGCGTTTGCGCCAGGTGCTGTAAAAATCGGGTCGTTTTTACCCCAGACAATCAACGCCGGTGGCTGATGTTGCTTAAAATAACGCTGCCAAATAGGGTACTGAGATAAATTGTTGTGATAATCGTAAAACAGCACTGCCTGGATATCTGCATTACCCGGACGTTGTACATAATAAAAATCTGTCAGGTAGGCTTCGGGCGCAATACTTTCCAGGTTTGCTGCGCCTTGCGTGTACTGCACCTTAATGCCATCGAGCGAAATGATTTTATGAAGAATATCGGCTACACCTTTTTGATCGCCCGCGCGCTGCATGTTCATAATGTTACTAAAACCATTGCCTAATCCATCCGTGTAAGCGTTGGCATTCTGGATTATAAGCGCACTAATTTTGCCGGGATAAGCGGATGCTATGCGGAATCCTATTGGTCCTCCGTAGTCCTGCATGTACAGGCTAAATTTCTTTAAACCCAGGGTCTCAATAAAATCCATCATAACGGCAGCGATATGATCGAAACTGTAAACGAAGATGCCGGGGTCGGGCTGGCTGCTATTGCCAAAGCCCGGATAGTCAGGCGCAATCAAGTGATAATTGCCGGCCAGGTCGTTTATTAACCCATCATACATGTGTGAAGTTGAAGGGAATCCATGCAGCAGCAGGATTGCCGGCTTTGCCGGATCGCCCGCTTCGCGGTAAAAGATGGTTAATCCGTCCACTTTGGCGGTCCTGAACTTTAGGTCCCTGATCCCTGATTCGGAATGAGCTGTCGTTACGCCGCTGAAGCCCAGCCAGGCGTACATGAGTAAAACTAACTTTGTTTTCATAATGAATAATAATTAAGAGCGATTGCTCCAAAACAAGGCAAAAGTATAATATTGGATCGAATGCTCCAAAATTATTTTACTATTTTAAAATGGCAGGAATTTGAGCGCCGAATATATAACCTGGTCTATATCTTCAACGGGAGTGTTGCCTTTTACCATCGCACGCAGACCATTGGTGATCATCATTAAGTATTGCGCTATTTGAGTGCTGTCGGATTTAATTGCCAATTGCTTGTTGTCCCTGGCCTGGTCAGCGGCAGTACAGAAGGCTTGTTCAAGCCTTTGTTGAATGGCGGCGATTAAAGTTGAAATGGCGGCATCGTGGATACCATTATCAACCGAACTATTGAAAAAAAAACAGCCTTCATAATCACCGGTAACGGAAACTTTCTTTGCCGTGCTTTTGAACACTTTTTGTATTTTTTCTTTAAAGGGAAGTTCGGAAACAAGCAAATTTTCCAGGGCAGTGATGTATGTTCCGTTATACCTTTGAAGGCACGCGAGGTATAAGTTTGTCTTGTCTCCAAAACTATTGAACAGGCTGCCATTGCTCATGCCTGTGGCGGCAATCAAATCGCGTGACGAGGTTTCGGAAAACCCCTTTTTCCAAAACAAGTGTAGTGCTTTGTCAATTACTGTATCTTCATCAAACGTTCTGGGTCGGGCCATGGTGGTTTTGGAGTGACTGGTGCAAAATTATCAATTTTTATGTGAATTACGACAAGCCGTCACCAAGAGGTTGACACCAGGATGACCGCTAACATGAATTCAGTTCAAAAATTCAGCACGTGGCTTGCTTTCGGGGTGGAGACTTTTTGAAAACCCAAAGTTTCATAAAATTTGCCGGCAGCGGGATTATCCGTATATAGCCGGAGATGGGTAAAATGTCGTTTGGCTTCGTCAATAATAGTTCTCATTAATACAGAGGCATGGCCTTTTCGACGGTAAGCCTCCCGGACATATAAATGACGGACCCGCGCAACATTTTCATCACCGGCATAAGGGTCATGATTAAGGCCGCCGATGGCGATCGGATCTGTCACCAAAACCAGCCCCCATAATTTCTCGCCCGGTTTCGAAAATTTATTCGTTCCGCTGTTCCAGTCATCTATCGTTCGCTCTATGAAATTATACCCGTCTGCCTTCGATTCCTTCAATAAATGATGAACGAGGAAAAAGTTCTGATCAGAAAATTCTATTAGTTGGGGACTATCCGCAGGCAACATCTTCAAATTTAGGAAATAATAAATTGCGGTAAAGCGCATTTTGACTTCCGTTACGGCCACTAGTAAAATACATATCGTTCCAGCCAGTCCGAAGTTTATAAACTTCGGACAGCCCGGGTTACTTTCGAACCCCTTTTTTGCCGATTTAAACCATTAGCCGCCTCTTGATTCCTTGCAAGTTGTTTATACACTCGTTGTTTCCCGCCATGTCGGATCCTGAATTCGGCATTTGTTGGATTGCTACCAATTCGACTCATGCCCGACCCGTCTTCCCCAATGCCGTGTTCACCGCCAGTTTTGCCGGACAGCGCCTTGTTTTCATTTCCCGCTGCAGAGAAATACCGTTATTTTGCATTGTTATGAAAAACAAGAAGATAATATTTAGCGTGTCGGCTGCAGGCATTGTTATCCTGATTTGCTTGCAGTTTATCCGGCCGCAGATCCCGCTGAAACCGGTTACAGGAGATTTCGAGGCCCCTGAGCATGTCAAGGCGATCGTCAGGCGGGCTTGCTACGATTGCCATTCCAATCAGACCAACCTGCGTTGGTTCGATAAGATTTCACCTGTTTACTGGCGCGTTGCGGCTCATGTGAATGCCGGCCGGGCCGGATTAAATTTTTCCGAATGGGATAAACTTGCCCCAGGCGATCGTAAGGCAAAGCTTTGGGAAGCGGTCAATCAAATCATCGCCGGAGCCATGCCGCTTAAGGACTACGAATTCGTTCATCATGAATCGAAGATTTCTCCGCAGGACTTGGCTGTTTTAAAAGACTACATGGCAGCAATGGTCAAAAGAAAACCAGGTGACACCTCCATTATAAATGCAGCTCAAAAACAAAAAAATGTGATACCTACAGCTCAGAGCCCAATGAAGTTACCCGTATCGCTTAACGGGATCAGCTATATGCCGGAATATAAGCATTGGCAGGCCATTAGTACGACGGAACGCATGGATAACGGCACGATGCGCGTAATTTTTGGCAATGATATTGCTGTTAGTGCAATTCATTCGCATAAGATCAACCCCTGGCCTGACGGCACCATATTTGCGAAAGTGGCCTGGGATCAGTTGGAGGACAAAGCAGGGAATGTAAGCACCGGCGCATTCAAACAAATTGAATATATGATCAAAGACCACGAACGCTTTAAGTCTACCCATGGCTGGGGATTTGCCCGGTTTAAAACGCCTAGAATGGTACCCTATGGAAAAACCGTGATGTTTACCAATGAATGTATGAACTGTCACAAGCCACAGGAAGACCAAGATTTTGTATTCACCTCGCCATTAAACAATTAAAACAATGAAATTTCATATCCTACTTTTCGTGTTGGCCGCATTATCGATAACCGCGTGCAAGCAAGATAAAGCCCCTGACGAAGATATTAATTATAAGGCATCGGTGCCGTCGGCATTTGGCATTAGCAACCTGGGCCTAATAGCTTCATCCATCAATAAAAGGCAGCATACTATGGCGACTTTATATGGAAATTCGGTTTCAGTTAGCCGGTCGCGTTCAAACGGCCCAATTGCGCCGGGCGAAAAACTGGTGCTCGTGACCTGGAAACAAAAGCCGGATGAGCATTGGTTCGGTGCCAATATCCCCGCCGACGTTGAATCTGTCGAACAAATTACGACAGCAAGTGACCCCCAAACCATTCACTATTCGCGCTATATGCGTAAACAACACGGCATTGTCCGGGACACGACCGGCCAAAATGGCCGTATTAAAAGTATCTTTGCGATGCAAGCCAGCATCATGCCATGATCTACTCAAAGAAAATAACCAATGCATCAGGAAACGTTTTCAAGGTTTCCGGACCGATGATTTGGATTAGCGCATTATTTATGGGTGTTTTGGCATCTATTCCCAAGATATTGCAGTTGCATATCACCATAGGCGAACTGATGATCGATGCATCGATCGCGTTCCTGTTTACCCTGTTCACCTGGTACTTTAATTTGTATCAATTGCCGAAATATTCGGGGGCGCCGATTAACGACCGCTTTTTCAGCCGCAGGCTGGCGTTAAGCCTGCTTGTTGGCATTGGATTAATGATCGCCCTGGTACTGCTGCACCAGGTATTGGTACCCGGCTATCCCCTCGACTCCATGCTGATGATGTATGAGTTCAGAGGCATATTGATCAACTTAACCATATACGTTTTTTTATTCCTGCTTTATCAAAACTTTCATACACAACTGATCAGCATTGAACTGGAGCGTACCAAAGCGGACCATGTCAGTGCCAAATTTGAGTTGCTTAAACAGCTGGTGAATCCACACTTTCTTTTCAATAGCCTTAATACCCTAAAATCAATGGTCGACATGCAGGATGCTAATGCCTCTGAGTTTATCCTGAAGCTATCGGATTTTTATCGTTTCACGCTTGAGAATCGTGTAAATGACCTGATTACCCTTGATGAGGAATTGCAAATCCTGGAAGCTTACCTGTTTTTGCTAAAAGCGCGGTTTGAAGATGGAATAGCCATGCGTATTGATTTGCCCCTAAACAAAAAGGGGATGGCAATACCGCCGTTCACCTTACAATTACTTGTAGAGAACTGTATTAAACATAATGTAATCTCTCTGGAAATGCCGCTCCAAATAAAACTCTACACAGATGGTGAATTTATGGTCATGGAAAATAACCTGCAGCCAAAACTAAAACCCGAGCCTTCAACCGGGATGGGACTGGAGAACATCAATGAGCGTTACCTGCACCTTAACCATAGCCCGATCATTGTCGAGAGGCGTGCTGATATTTTTAGGGTTAAGCTCCCTGTCGTATCATGGAAATTCTGATCATAGAAGATGAGTTAAAAACCGCCCGGGCGCTTGCCAGGCTGATCACGGCTGCGAACGCGGAAAACCGCATCATAAAATTTATCCAAAGCGTCAGGTCGGCCGCAGACTTTCTTCGGGAAGGGAAAAAACCGGATCTTATCTTTATGGATGTTCAGCTGGCTGATGGGCTTTGTTTTGAAATATTCAATCGGGTACAAGTCGATGTCCCGGTCATCTTTTGCACCGCATTCGATGAGTATATGATGCAAGCTTTTAAAGCCAATGGCGTAGATTATGTTCTGAAACCCTTTTCAGCGGAAACAATCTCGGCGGCATTAGCGAAAGTCCGGAATCTTAAAAATTTTTTCCAGCAGGCAGGTAATACTTCGGCAAACCTATCGCAGTTGATTGAAAAGCTTCAGCCCCGGTCATTCAGAAAATACTTCCTGGTAACCAGCCGGCATAAATATCATACGATAGGCACGGATGCGGTGGCTTATTTTTATATACGTAATGAATCAACTACGCTGGTGACCCTGGATGGTCAGCAATACCAGGTCGCCCAATCCCTCGAAGAAGTTCAGCGGCAGCTGGATGAACATGATTTTTTCCGGCTCAACCGTCAATATCTTATTGCTTTCAGCGCGATCAAAGAAGTAGAACACTACTTCGCAAGGAAGTTACATATCACCTTAATAGTACCAACCGATGAAAAGTTACTGGTTGGTAAAGATAAGACGAAGATATTCTTATCCTGGCTGGGTGATCGATAGATATCTTTATGTTTGAACCAGGGATCATCTTGAGGATTCCCCGGAACTTTGACCAGGCAATTCCGTGCACTTTGGACTAACAGGTTGTGCAGGCAGTCAGGAAATTCGGGATTAACCACCAACAAATTAATAGGATCAAAGCGATGGGGAATCAGTTGTTTGCTATATCGGAACGAGCTGGTCAATGACTCCGGGACGTCCACTCCTGGTCGTGCCCGATCCAGGAACCCAGTATAATTTTGCTTGCAAAATCGCTCTTTTTTGCCTGTTTTGAGTGTCTGAAAGGTGAACTCCAAAGCGACTACCAGGCTTCTTGTATTCACATTAATTAGCTGAAAATCAATCGATAATAAAGTTTGGCATATAGCCAAGTTACGCGCACAAAAGCGGATAACGAGAGTTATTCGCTTTTTTATTTTGGTGATTTTCTGTCGATGCAATTTACAGGCATATAAGTCCGAAGTTTATAAACTTCGAACAGCCGGGAAAATATATCAGACAGCCCGGTAAATATATCGCAAGAGTGCCTTAGGTGGAAATAATACTCCTGCTATTAAACAAGAATTTAGCAGCGCTATTGCGTTCCTTTCAATGCTACCGGATAATTTCTAACTTCGTTGGCGCATCACAGAATAAACCGGTAATAGATTAGCATGATAATATCTGATCATCTTCGAAGAAAATTCAATCCTTCTACGGACGAGGCAATAAGGCGGGAAAATTATTTAATAACAATACCAATGAAAGTTAATACATCCACACGCTATCATACTTGCTCTTCACTTTTTTGGGGGATATTATTGCAGAGTATATTTTTTATGTTTTTTGCTACCGTTAGTAAAGCTCAATCTGCAAATACTGCATTCGATAAAACAACAAGCATTCGGATGCTTGCTTATCAATACCTGCAAGAAAACAAACCATATGAGGCCGAAGCTGCATTTTTAAAAGCTATACAAATCGACCCCAAAAAAATCTCAAATTATAGAGACCTATCATTGCTTTACCTGAGGGAAAAAAGATACAATGAAGCTGAAAAAGAAGCTAACACGGCCCTGAAATTTCAAAATGGCAATTTAGAAATAAGATCAATTTTGGCTAAAATATATGTCCAAAAAGGTGACAAACCCGCTGCGGCAAAAGAACTAAAAACGATAATTAGTAAAAGCCCCAAAAATGTGTATGCCTATTACACGTTAATGAATCTTACTTCGCCCGGTACCGGCGATAAAAATAGGAAAGCTTCTTTGCTGAAAATACTATCGTTTGCCCCCGCCAATATTGTCCTGCGCCTCGAGTTAGCCGAGTTATTTGCAGAGAATGGCAATTCCGATTCGGCATTGTCATATCTTCAAAGTATAAAAAAGATTTCACCAGGTTTCTCTTCTTCCGCTGCAATTGCTTTTAGAAAATCAATAAACGCCATCCAGGCAAATCGGTTTTCCAGCGCGTTGTCCTCCATCAGGCAATTTCATAATTTAATGAAAACTACAGTTATTTATGCCGATGGATTAGCTGATATAGAAGGTCCGAAACTGCCGGAAGGTAACGTCGATTTTACTACCAGTCAAATAGCGCACAAGAATAAAATAACGAGAAAAATTACGTTACACGATATTAGTTTCGCCGACATTACAAAGAACGTGGTCCCCGGCATTTCAGAAGGTGGGAAAATCGATCATTCGGTAATAGCCGTAACGGATTATAACAATATGGGGCAAATGTACCTGTATACTGGTAATTCGACAGGCAACGCTACAGAATGCCATTTGCTCACCAGCGAGATAGGTGCTTTTAGGGAGGCTAATGTTTTGGGTGGCTTAAGTCACGATGGCATAGATAACAATGCGACATTTGCGGATTATAATAACGATGGTTACCAGGATCTTTTTATTGCGAACACAAAAGGAATTTTAGTGTATAAAAACAATGGCGACGGCACTTTTAGCAAGCAAAAAGATGGCATAGGGATAAAGAATGCAGTTAATGGACAGAAGCTTTTATTTGCAGATTTTGACCAGGATGGTGACCTGGATTTGTATGTTGCTCAAAAAGCTGGAAATAAGTTTTTTAGAAATAACGGCGATGGGACATTTACGGAGCAGTCCGCAGGTATGGGCCTTACTTCCACCAGAAACGGTGGAGAAGATATCGATTATGCAGATTGGGACTCAGATGGAGATTTGGATATCGTAACCGTCAGCGAAAAGAACGGGATAGCTTTACTTGATAATAACAGGCATTCAAAATTTCAGGATATTACATCGTCAACAGGCTTGAATAGACTGAAAATTGCAGGCACGGCAGTGGCTTTTGCAGACTATAACAATGATGGTATGCAGGACTTATTTATTGCCGGAAAGAGAAATTCCCCTTCGTGCCTGCTTAAAAATGCAGGAAACAATCACTTTGTTGTTGATCCGTCTTCAAAATTAATCAGTACTTATCTGGGCTCCCTGGACGTTCATGCTGTTGCTTTTTTGGATTTTGATAATGATGGATATCTTGATTTGCTGGTGGCAGGAACCACTGATAAATCAAATGGGAAAGGCGTGCAATTATTTCATAACGAGGGGGCTAAACGTTTTACCAATGTGTCTTACTTGTTACCGCCAACGGTTCAGCAAGCTTATCAGATCGGTATCGCTGATTTTAATGCCGATGGGGATGATGATATTTTCCTTTCGGGGCCAAATGGTGCACAATTGATCAGAAATGATGGAGGCAGTTTAAATAATTATTTACAGGTACAGCTTATAGGACTTTCTTATGGCAATAGTAAAAATAACAGGCTGGGAATAGGGGCACAGGTTGCGCTAAAGGCCGGGGATCTTTACCAGACCAGAACAGTTAAAAGGTCGGTTTTAAATTTAGGGGTTGGAAGCAGAAGCAAGCTCGATGCTGTACGTGTTGTATGGCCAAATGGCATGCCCCAAACCATTGCGGACCCAAGTAGCAGTGAAAGGATCATTGAACAGGAAATGTTAAAAGGGTCGTGTCCGTTTTTATTTACGTGGAATGGAGAGCGATATGAGTTTATTAAGGATATGCTTTGGCGTAGTGCGCTTGGCATGCCATTGGCCATAAATGGAAAGGATACCACCTATTCGTTTTCGGATGCTTCAAAGGAATACCTGCTGATACCCGGCGAGAAACTAAAGGCAAAAAATGGCCGGTACCGAATAAAGATCACCGAAGAACTATGGGAAGCGGTATACTTTGATAAAGCCGGGCTGGTGGCAGTGGATCACCCTGATTCTGTAGATACTTACGTAGATGAGCGTTTTGTTCCTCCGCCTTTTCCGGGCAGGAAGGTATACCAGGCCGCAAGAAAATACCTGCCGGTTTCGGCAAAGGACGAAAAGGGTAATGACCTGCTGCCAAAGGTGAGCCGGTATGATTTCCAGTATGCCTCCAGCTTCTCGTTAGGAAAATTCCAGGGACTTGCCGAAGACCATGATCTGATCCTTGATTTAGGGAACAATGCAAAAGGCGATAGCCTGCGTTTGTTTTTGCGCGGCTGGATATTCCCGACCGATGCCAGCATCAATACGGCGATGACACAATCGGATAAATATAAAATCCACCCGCCGTGCTTACAGGTGATCGATGGCAAAGGAGAATGGAGAACCGTAATTTCTAATCTTGGGTTCCCGATGGGGAGGGATAAGATGGTTATTGCTGACCTTTCGGGTAAGTTCCTGACCAAAAACGACCACCGCGTTCGTATCAGGACCAACATGCAGATCTATTGGGACCATATATTCTTTACTACCGGCCGTGTAGAATCACCTGTGCGAATGACCGACCTTGTAATGACCCGTGCAACGCTGGGTTTCAGGGGCTATTCCTCGTCTTACCGAAAAGGCGGCCCTTACGGCCCTGAGTGGTTTGATTACGATCATGTAACAGGTGGCCAAAAGTGGCGCGACCTTACGGGTAATTATACACGTTATGGCGATGTATTGCCACTTTTACAACAGGGAGACGATAAATATATTATTGCAGACGGCGGAGACGAGATAAGCATTGACTTCGATGAACAGCGATTACCTAAAGTTCCCAAAGGCTGGAAAAGGGATTTCCTGATTTATAGTGAAGGATGGGTAAAGGACGGAGATTTAAACACAGCCAACGGTCAAACAGTTGCCCCGCTGCCATTCCACGGCATGCCATCCTATCCGTATAGCAAAAATATTGCCTATCCTGCAGACAAAGAACACCAGGAGTACCAGCAAAAATACAATACCCGAAAAGTAACTACATTTGATTTTAAAAATGCCTTAAAGCCGGGGATGTCTAAAAAATCAGCTAAGTCGACCCGATGATATTTGTTTTAATTACGGCACCTGAGCTGCGGTTTTGGGTGCTGTAATAACACCCGAAGGCGGGAGTTTTCAGATATTCTATTATAGCGCTGCTGCTGTGTGGCGATACATGTTTTTGAATGATGGGTTGAGCAGCCCGGCCGTATTTATTGGTTTTATCCTTTCTCTTACGAGTTTGGTAAAGCGCTTAATATCTTCATCAGATGGTTGTTGGCAATCGATTATTTCCAACAGATCTGCATAAGATTCCTGCACCATATCTGTAATGTAAGTATCATCGGCACCGAGGAAATACCCGGGCGGCTTTTTCTGCAAAAGGCGTTGCTCATAAGCAATAGTTGCTGCGAAATATAGCATCGACCAGGCGTTGAAGATCTCAAAATGAGCCATGGTGAGGTAACAGCCTGCGACAAGCCGGTCAATCAATTTCAGTTCCGCAAAAACCGCATCTTCATATTTCTTTAGATCTGTATACAGTGATTCAGGATCGTTAAAATTCTCTTTGAGGATAACGGTTAATTTCTGTACGCCTGCAAGTGAATGCGCGATGCCTGAACTGAACAAGGGATCAACAAAGCCGGCGGTATGTGGAAGTGCTGCCCATCCTGGTCCAAAACAGTTAGCTATCTTTCTTTGTAACCTGCCCGTTTGTATTATTTTGCCGGGTGCGTGGGCAAGTTTGCTGTCTTTTAAGATGTTATTAATCGCCGGGTACTTCTTACACATGATATCCCATAGTTCATCGGTTTGCAGCCCCTTTAACGACTGCTCCCGGCCACTAAGCGCGAATCCAAAACTGGTACGCTTGTCGTTAAACCGCAGCATCCATATCCAGCCTTCATCCAAAATTTGGTGCAGGGCAGAGTTGTCCGGGTCATACGGAAAATCATCAGTAGTAATACATGCTTTTTTCAGTATGTCTGTCCACCTGGCAACACCGTTGAAATGAGAATACACGGCGAATGAATCAGTTAAGAAACTATCAGATGCGGATTTGACGCCAAGCAGCTGATCAAGCAAAATGCCATTGCCGGTAGCGTCTATAAAAAAGGCGGTGTGAATTGCCAGGGTCTCTCCGGGCCGGGTGCATTCAAATTCCCAATCCGGGGTTCTTTTTCCGGATGTAATTTTTGTAAGGTCTAAATAGGTGATCCCGGTTTCTTTTACTTTGCTTACCAGGAAGGCGTCAAAATCAGCACGCAACCAATTCGTGTCCGATTGAATGTCGTCCGTACTTGCGGCAACAAGCAGTTCGTTCTTATGATCCGCATCGGTAATAAAATCTTTCCCGGGATAGTGCTTAAAAAAGCTGAAACCTCTTTTAAGACCGCAAACGATTTCGGGATGCGATTGCTGCCAACTGCCATAGCGCGAAAAATCATACAGCCAGGGCAAATTGTATTTTACTGCAATGTCGCGCAATTGCATGTCGGCTACAGGCGTTGACGACTCGCCGATGGCAAAACGGGGATGCTGGTCTTTTTCAATAAGGCAAACCTTAAAGCCCTGGCTATGCAAAATTAACGCGGTAAGGGAGCCGGCAAAGCCACCCCCAGCCACTAAAATATCGTAATGATGATGCTGGGTTTCACGCATGACCTAAATGACAGCTACAGGCTATCCCCTGGTGAAATGTTTGATCGGAATTCATGGCTTCCAGGCGACGCTTCCTGCTTTCAAAACAAATTGGACAATTGGAAAGAAAACCAATATCCCAGGTGTCAACAAAGACCCGGCCGAGCTGTAAGTGTAGGGAACGTTCAAATACTTCTTCCAGCATGTCCAATGTCGGGGGTATATAATGCTGCTGTTCGTAAAGCAATTCCATAATACCATTGCCCGGACGGGTAGGGATGATGGAGCAACACCCGGCTCCGCTCTCGAAGGCAAACTTTACGGTGTTAAATGCCCATTGGATATTTTCATGTCTACCGGTAAGATAGGGGGGATTTAGCAGTACAAATGCACGTACATCGATTTTATGACTTATTAAAAATGCCGCAGCCTGTTTAAAGTCTTCGGCGGTCATTTGTTTATTGAGCCTGGGCAACACGTCCGGGTGAATAGTTTCAAGCCCCATGGCTATTTCAAGGGTTCCATTAAGCATGTCATTAAATTCCAGGCAGGCCTCACCGCAAAGTTTCGGATGATTTTCGACGATCACCCTTTGGTAATGCCGAAGCCTTTCAGCTATTCCCTGATAATCCGCCGGAGGAACCGCCTTTTGGTCAAAGAAGTTGCTGCTATTATACAGCTTAATTACATCCGCTCCGGGCAGCCTGGCTAATGCATAATCTATTTGTCTAATGATGGCTCCCGGAGGGGTAGGCTCATTTAAGGTATTCTTCCAGAGATCACACATCAGGCACTTAAACGCACACTCCTTACCGGTAAGGAAAATGGTGTTTACCTTTTGTAGTTGTCCATTGGCGGCAGGTTCGTTTTCATGCAGGAAATGATAAGGTATATCGGGACTCGAAAAGTTCTTATGCGGACGAAGCCTTTCAATTTCCCGATTATCATGCATAGAGTGAATTAAAATAGGTTCGGTATTCCATTTCATCCTGCGGAAACAACTGTTTAAACGTGCTTTCGGACGCAGCACCAAGCTGGAACCTGCGCTTTTCAAATACCGGCATCTCCAAACCTGTAACGGCTTTCACGCCCCTCTGCACAATCTCTCCCTTGAGTGCATATAATGTTTCCTCGCTCCAATTTGTCAATTGTATGAAAGGGATACCTTCGGCAACTTCAATGACGTTAGGCAAGGCGTATGGGCTAAGGCCTTTAAATCCAAATAACCGGCATGGGGCATAAGAACGAACATGCCCCCTGCTTTGCCCGCCGGAATACGTTAGCGAATGTTTGATCTTGTCAACTCCCCAGCCTTCCTGATAAAGCATCATATTATTCAATACGCTGCGAATGGTAAGTTCTGTATTTTCTTCAATTGGATAATCTTTCAGGTTTTCGTCACCACCGTCGCCGTCTG
Organism: Mucilaginibacter ginsenosidivorans; assembly: GCF_007971025.1. NCBI lineage: Bacteria > Pseudomonadati > Bacteroidota > Sphingobacteriia > Sphingobacteriales > Sphingobacteriaceae > Mucilaginibacter > Mucilaginibacter ginsenosidivorans. The sequence goes on from NZ_CP042436.1 coordinate 3,210,814, forward strand.
CAAGATATTTCCATTCGGGGTATAGTTTGCGTATTTGTTTACACAAAGCCAGGGCCATCGTGGCCGATTCAAGGTCGCGGGGTTTATAATCCTCAATTACTTTAATCGCTTCTTTATAATCAACTGCCGATTGTGGCACATCGATCACCTCCAAAAAAATAGACAGGCCCAACTTATCCAGGAATTCGTGAGCTTGGGCTGCGTCGGGCCCATTGTTTACCGACAGGGTAAAGGCTTTCAGCCGCTGCGGCGAAAGGCCAAGTTTAAGCATCAGGTGATAAAGCACCAGGAAAACCGATCCGCTGTCAATCCCCCCCGAAAACAGGACGCCTATGGGTTCTTTCTCAGGTATAGACATCAGCCATTTTTGGCATTCGTTAGCCAGCGCCTCTATATAGGTTTTGCCGATTTTATCCAGGTCATTTGTTAAACTATTCCTTTTAGGCTCAAAATATCGCGTGTAAACAGGGTTAGGATCGGGGCAGCCGATTACTTCCAACCGCACCACATAATGTGCGGGCACCATCCTGGTATATGATGGGTGGAACTGGGTGTGCAACCCTTTAGTTTTCAGGTACTCGTAAATTTCATCTATCCGCTCGGCTACAATAAGCAAGGGGCCGCTTACTTGCTTGGCCAGGAAATAGCGCATAGGCCTGCCAATGGAACGCGCCAGGAAAACCTGCTGCCCCACTTTTTTTACTATTGCAAATTGTCCCTCTATCTGTCGTACCCTTGCAGCATCGCCCGAAATCACTGCTTCAGCAGCGTCCTCCATAGTCATGTTAAAAATAACATTATTGCTGTCGTCCAATAGGCTTATAAAGTCGGTGGGTGCAGCTGTATTAAGATCGTTCATATTGCAATGTTAATATTTTTTCCGATTTAATGGCAACAATGGGTCGGGAATAGTACTTAAAAAGTCAATAGTTCTTTCATACTTCTTTGATATTAATTACCGTCTTGCGCGGCCTAAATCCTGAACAACTATTCTGTGCGGACAAGTAAAGCCTGTGATAAATATAGCTACCATTCCGGCCCGGCACGGAGGCAAACCCTGAAGTCATGACCGCGAGTCCGGGGCAGGGCCCTTTCGTCATTAATGTAAAGAAAAAGCTGTTTTTATCAGATGGATAATTCCTCCCGACGCTATCTGCAGGCCCACGCAAAATATCAGGAAAGCCATTATACGATTGATGATGATTTCGTTATGAGAGCCGATGTAGCTTATTAAACGGTTGGTATTCAAATAAAACACCAGGATGAGTATGCATATTCCAATTACCGACACCAACAGCGCACCAACATTCAACAAATAAACCGAAATGTCTTTGTTTGCACTGTTGGCGCTCAGCGTAAAGAGAACGGCGATAGTACCTGCTCCTGTAGTAATAGGAAATGTAATAGGGTAAAAGATCTTGTTTTCGATCTGCGGAATATGATCTAATTGAGGTGCGTCAGCCGGTGTTTCTTTAGGGGTGTCGGACGAAAGAAATTGCCAGCCGATCTTACATATCATAATTCCGCCGGCAAGCTGAATGATTGGTATGGACAGTCCGAATAGCTCTAATATCCAATGGCCGGCAAATAGCGTAACTGCACAAATTCCAAAGGAATAAAATGTAATTTTTTTTACGACGTTAAGTCGCTCCTTGCGGGATAGTTCCGTGAAATATGGGCTTACAATAAATGCTGTACCAATGGGATTAACAACAGGGAAGAGGGCAACGAAGCCAATAAAAACCAAATTGATGAACGAGTCGAAGTGGATTGCCATAGATAGCCAGTTTGGTATTTCCTATTTTGGTATAAAAATAAATGAATTGTTTTAATGTTAAACCTGCTGTTCGAAAACACCTGCAATAGAATCTGGCCGCAAAACTTCCTTCCTAATGACGCGTTCCCACGTTTTAAAATGAATATTTACCCGTACAGTTCACCGCATATCGATCTTTAATACCCGGTGATTCGATGTTACATAAAGCGTTTTCTCATCTGCCGAGAGGCTGCAGTTGGATGCCAGGTCGTTGATCAGCATTTTGCCAAGTAATTTTCCCGATCGGTTAAAAACCCAGATACCACCCGGCCCGGTGGCAAATACATGCCCCTGCCTGTCTATCTTCATGCCGTCAGGCATACCTTCGGCAGTTTTGGAAGCCGCCATGGCGCTGTAAAATATTCTCCCATGCGTTAGTAACCCCTTTCTGTCCAGGTCATAAGCGTACCAGTAGGGCTTCTTTGGATCCGAATTGGCTATAAGCATGGTTTTGCCACCGGGGAAAAATGCTATCCCGTTTGGCCGGGTGAGCGTATCGGTAAGCAAAGTTATTTTACCTGTGGCCGAAATGCGGTAAACACCCTGGTATGGAGCTTCTTTCAGCGGGTCGTCCACATTTTTTTCGAGACCGTATGGCGGATCGGTAAAATAAATATCGCCATTGCCTAAAAAAGCCAGGTCGTTGGGGCTGTCAAATTTTTTGCCCGCGTACCCTGTCGCTATTTTGATGAATTTGGGTTTTGGCTTATCCAGTGGCGCATCCATGACCGACACCACCCGGTCGCCGTCCTGGCATATCACCAGCTGACCCTTAAGGTTCAACCCCAAACCGTTCGAACCCAGTTCGCCGCCACGCGGGATCTTGCCCGTGTAACCCGAGGGGCTTAGGTAAACTTCTTTCCCTTTTGCCGCCGTCCATTTGTAGATCACATTCTTTTTCACATCGGAGAAAATGAACATTTTATATTTCTCGACCCAAACCGGTCCTTCACTCCATAAAAACCCGTCGGCCAATATTTTAGCTTTTGCATTTTTACTGACTACCGTCGCAAATTGCGGATCAAACTGCTGTAGCGTCATCAGGGGCCTCCCTGTTTGGGCATTGCAAAGCGTGCTGCCTGCCAATAAGCAGATCAATAAGCCTTTTAGTGATTCATTTCTCATGGAAGGTTACATTGGTTTGGTTACCGAAGTTAATCAATAAACGCAAAAAAGCGTAAAAATACGCATCACATACAGGGTTTTCACTGTATTGAATATCAATTGTTTGTGCTTAAATTTAACTTATAGTATCCGCAAAGTTTAATTAACCTTTAACTCGTATGAGATCGCAACTTTCCGTATTCTTTATTGCCCTGTCGCTTACCGTAATGATGAGCAGTTGCTATACTGCCCGGGTAACTACCCACGCGCAGGCCGGCACCGAAACCTCGGGCCAAACAGTTAATTTCTTCCTGTGGGGCGCCCTGCAAAGCCCCAAGAGGGTAACTACGCCGATATGCGATTCGCTGGGGGCGAACGGCATGGCCGAAGTTACCGTCAAAAACAACTTTGGTTATTCGCTTATAACCGTAATCACATTGGGCATCTGGAGCCCGACACGCCTTGAATGGAAATGTGCCAAACCATGTAAAAAAGTAGGTGACCTTTAAAATTTACAGCCATGAAAGTGATCAAAACCGGTGCAAAAACCTGGGAGAACCGCCATGAAACCTTCGTAGAGAATATCAAGGACCTGTACGAATTGGGGAACGAACCCGCTATGAACGCGCTTAACAGCTATAACGATGCCACCAAAGGCTACCAGGCCATAATAACAGATGCCATTGCCAGCCAAACCCCTCTGCGGGCCCTGGGTGGGGGATGGTCGTGGATGAAGATAGCGACCGTAAATAACGGCATTATGCTGGATACGAAACCCCTTAATACGGTGTTCAATATCAGTTCCAACAGCGTTTCGCCCGCGTATACCGGCGACCCGGCGTACCTGGTATTCGCCCAAAGCGGGAATGGGATATGGGAACTTAACCAATATCTTGAGCCGCTCGACCGCTCGCTTAAAACATCGGGCGCAAGTAACGGGCAAACCATAGCCGGGGTATTGGGTACCGGCACACACGGTTCGGCATTTGATTTTGGCGCCACGCCCGAATTTGTGGTGGGCCTGCACCTTATCGTCGGCCCAAACAGGCATGTATATCTTGAGCGTGCATCGGCGCCGGTGGTATCCGATTCGTTTATTCAAAACCTTCAAACTGAATTGATCAGGGACGACGAACTTTTCAATGCGGCGCTGGTAAGCTTCGGCAGCTTCGGTATCATTCATGGGGTGATGATCGAAACAGAAGAGAAGTTTCTGCTCGAATCCTATATGACGAGGATCAATTATGACGACTCGTTAAAGGCCGTTATGCGCACGCTGGATTTCAGTAACAATACCACACCGGCCATGCCCTGCGGTAATGAACGGCCCTTCCATTTTTCGGTGTTGTTAAACCCATACGACATGGATCATGGGGCGTACGTTACTTCGATGTACAAACGCCCGTACCGGCCCAATTACCAGGGCCCGGCGGATAATGCATCGGGAATAGGGCCGGGGGATGACGCCGCATCTATTATGAGCGCGCTTATCAAACTGTTCCCAAACCTGAATTCGACGCTGGTGAATACGGTAATAAAAACCAGCCTGACACTTTTTGAAAAACAATTTGGCACACATGCGCAAATATTTGATAATACTACGCTGCGCGGAAAGCTGTTGAGCGCCGCAGTAAGTTTTTCCGCCGAAAACGCTCCACAGGTAGCCGATTTGATGCTAAGTATCAATAATGATATCGGTCCGTTTACGGGTATATTTTCGTTCCGGTTTGTTAAGCAATCCTCCGCCACGCTGGGATTTACGCGTTTCGAACGTTCATGCGTGATGGAACTGGATGCGCCGTTCTCAGATACGACATACAGTTTCTACACGAAAGTTTGGAAGAGACTCGAAGACGAAGGCATTCCATTTACGTTCCATTGGGGAAAAGTAAATGAACTGACCCCGCAGCGGCTGGAAAATATGTATGGCGACCGCATTGATAAATGGATAGAGGCCCGTAACAGGCTATTAGATGCGGATACGATGAAAGTGTTTAACAATCCGCTTTTGGCGCAATGGGGTTTAGACAGGATATTGGTTTGATAATAGCCAGGGCGGTCGCCGTGGTTGCGGCACTGTTCATCGTCGTCCCGGCCGGGGCGCAGTCAACGTCGCAAATAGTAGCCGAATTAACCGCGATCAATGCGAAAGTAACCAATACGCCCTGCAATACAGGGCAGGGGATGCTTATTTCGAATAAGGCGATGAACATTTTCCTGTCGAACAAGGTAAGCTCATACCTGTCCGACGGGACCGACCTGTCGCTTTATAAAAATTATGTTGTACTAAATGCGGCGGAGGGCAGCATTGCTATCGATCATAATTTCCATCAGCTGGTTGACAGCGACGATTGGGTCCGGTCGTTTTTTGTGCTGGGCGCCAGGGTAAATATCGCCAATACGTATTCGGCCAGGTTTTCCAATAAATATTATGACAACAGGCTCGGTTTTGTGGTGCAGCATACCTGGATGGGTACGCCCCGAACTTACTACAACAATTGCGGCAGCCAGAAAATGACGATGGATGCCCAAAGGGCCGAGATTGTGCATAGCCTTGCAACAGATCTGAAGCGAAAAGCCACAGATTTTGAGCATGGGCTGGATTCGATCGGGCAAGCTGAAGTGCCCGGGCAAAATTTAGATGGGGTAAAGGCTAAATTAAGAAAGGATTTTTACGCAGGTCTGAGAGCCGAATACCTTCAAAAGTTTTCGGAACAACAGGCTACACTGCTTATCAATACCAACAATTTCGACCTGGTAACGGATAACTGGACCACCGCAGGCGTTTATATTCCGGTCATTACACAAAAGTTTATGATAGCCGCCGATGTAAATTCCGCGGCAAGCAGGCATCAGAATTATCCCGCAGAGTTATCTGTAACGCATACCCGTTTTTGGGAAAGCACCAAATTCGGCCGGTTATTCTTAACGCTGAACGGGAAGTTTTGGATCAACAATTCCGTTCAAAGCGGGTTACTATTTCATGCGGATGCCTTTGGGGAAACCAGCGTAGCAGAAAATGCCCTATTCTTAAACCAGGGCAATTTGTTCACCGGTCAATACAAAAACTTTATAACCCCTGTGGTGTCAGCCAAACTGGCCTATCTTCCGTTCGATTCGCACTTTGGATTAAGTTTGCGCATCGAAAAGAATTTTGGCACCTATCATGCCATAAACGGAATTTTAGGGATACCCATCGTACTGATCGATAAGAATACCGTTCCGGCCATCACATTCGAAGCCCAGGTGCTTTTTTCCGACATCACGAATAGCATCAAAAACACTTCTCTTCCGTTTAATAGAACAGCCGTGGGCTTTACTGTTGGCATCCCGTTCAGTAAGATCGTTTACTGAATCTATCATTCCATAAAATTCTAAAAATCAAAAACTAATCCTGGTTCGCTTGTTTATTCAATAACCAATCGATCAAATTATGGCCCATTTAGAAGTAAAACCCAGGCGAAGCAGTAACTGGTGGCTCTGGCTGGTGATCATCATCATTATCATCATTGCAGCAGCATTTATATACCAGCGCCAATACGGCGGATTACCGTCTACAACAACCACAACAACGGATTCAACCAGTACAACAACAGATACGACCCGTACTGCCACTGATTCCGTTGCGCTTAAATAAATAGTTAATCTTAAAAAGTACATTTTATGACAACGCATGAAAAAGTAGCAACCCGCCTGGAGGAACTCCATGGCAGCGGATATGAGATAACCGACGGACAGCCCGATATCACCGGCTGGACCATACGCACGCGCAGCGGCCGGAAGGCAGGCGAGGTAGACGACCTCCTGTTCGACCCTGACAATGGAAAGGTGAGGTATATTGTAGCTGACCTTGATAATAATGAACTGAAACTGGACGAAGACAGGAAAGTTCTGATCCCTATAGGCATAGCCGAGCTTTATACAAAAGCAGCCAGCAGGAAAAGGCACCTCGATCCGGCTTTTGATGCCTACGACCCGGCGAATGACGGCAATGTGGTTTACATTCCCACAATAAGCGCCCAACAGCTCGACTCGCTTCCGCTATACGAGAAGGGCCATTTATCCAGGCATACAGAAATAGCGATAAGGAAAATCCTGGAGCCGGCGGACACTGCCTCGAGAGAAGAAGACGAGTTTTACCGGCACCGCCATTTCAATGAAGACCATTTTTATGATCGCGACTGAGAATAGCCATTATACCCGGAATAAAACAGCGGCTGAGTTATTGGCCGCTGTTTTATTTAGCAACGATCACAATCCTGTCATAACCCGTCAAATGTTTTTCAGCGGTGTTTTTTATCCCGTGGTCGGTGTAACTTGCAGTTAGCACATAGGCCCCCGTTTTGATAGCGGGCAGGCGGATGATCCCGGGCGTTGCATCATAATACATCATACCCTGGTCGGCGGCATTTTTGAATATCCACTGGATAGCGCTTTTGATTTCCTGCGCAGATAACTCGGGATGGGGCGGCATTTTTTCACGAAGGCCCCAGATCCCCGCCGAGCCATCTTTTACGCGTTTAACCAATGAGTCGGTATTGGCTGTGGTGGCAGGATAGCGCTTGCTGATCTCCAAAAAGGATGGACCTATGGATTTTCCGTTGAAATCATGACAATTGAAGCAATTGGAACTTCGCATCACGGCCAGCCCCGGCGCATCGTCAAAGGGTTTATTCACCATGGCTGAGGCCTTTGCCTTATCTTTCACATATTGCAGCTCCAGCACTATTTCTTTGACATTGATCTCATCGTACCTGGTGTCGCCATCTTCCTTATCGGCCACACTTACCTGGTAGCTTACCTGCGCCCCGGGACTAAACCCGGCATTGTTTGCGGGCGCGATGATCTTTACAACCGGCGCATGGTTTTGCGGTTGCTGCCGGTACGACATGCTTGCCAGTGCGAATGGCAGCAGAATAAACAGAAACTGTTTTGCCATCATATTTTAGCTATCTCCTGCGCCACCCGCTGCGCCGAACGGATACACGATTCCATACCACGGCTCATGTTATCGGCGTAGGTCCCGGCGAAATAAATTCGCCCCTCGGGCAGCATAATTTGCGGCCAGAATTTATGCATTTCACCTATCGGGAAAGGTTCCATCTCGCATACCGGGGCATAGCGATCCTTCGACCAATCGAGCGTCAGGGCCTGTTCTATGGTGTCTTTTTTGCCGGGATATACTTCCCTGAAAGCTGCCAGCACCCTTTGCGGCGAGACGCCGCTTGGCCCGAATGCTTTTAAAATGATACGGCTTGTATCCACGTGATTGGTTTCCTGCCAGATGGAATAAATATCGGGGTGCTCAAATTCCATGTTGATGCTTTGATAGCCGTCATCGAGCCAGAATTTAGTAGCCGCCTCAAATACAAAGAACGGATGAGAGGAATAGGCCAGGTTATCAACCACATATTGTTTGGCTGCCGAAAGGGGCGGAGTTACCGGGATATTCCGGAAAACAGGTAGCGTAATGCAATTGACCAGGAAATCGGCGCTCATTTGCTTCTCCCTGTCCGAGCCGTACGACTTGTATGTAACGGTTACGCCCTGCGCGTTGTGCTGTATGGCTGTTATTGGGTTATTCAGCTTTAGTTTATCACCTAATCGTTTGGCAAAAGCAATGGGCAACTGTTCGTTACCATCCTTTAAATGAAAGGTTTCACCTTCGGACAAGGGTATACCACGCGAATACATCAGCGATAACCGCCACAGGTAGTAAAGCGCCGACGTACCTTTGCCGCCCATCACACCCAGCGCCGCCGCAGAAGCGCCTTCCTTTTTATAGATATCTGCTATCGGTATCTTATCCAGTTCGTCATAACCCACGCCGAAGGGTTGGTACGGGTCGGTGAATTTATCGGTGTAGTGCTTTACATAGAGGTCATTCAATCCGGAAAACGAATTTTTTGAAAGAAACTGAATTTCCTTTTCATTGAAACCCATTTTTGTCAGCACTGCCGGGTCCTTTAGCTGTTCAGCGGTATAAAATTTCCCGCCGATCATTTTCAGGGCGTTCTTATCATAAGCATGTTCCGACCCTTCGGCATTGGGATAGGGGATGGCTTCAATCCTGAACTCATCGACATACTCAAAAAACTTCTCGTAGCCGGGTTTGGTGATATGGTCGGCGCCGAAATCGGCATACAACCCATCCGACAGGCCATCGCGCCCGGTAAATACGTGCCCGCCGTACCTTCCCGAGGCTTCAAGCACGGTTACATCGTGCCCGGCCTTCATCAGTTCATAGGCGCAGCAAAGCCCGGTTATGCCTGCACCGGCAACAATAATTTTTTTGGGGACCGGAATGTTCGTAGCGGCAAAAGCCAATTGCGGAGCAAGGGCAGCGCCTGCACCGGCTACGATGGTTGATCTGATAAATTCGCGTCGTTTTATCTTAGGCATTGTAGGAAGGTTTTCAAGTGCAATATAAGGTTTTCGATAATTCCCGCCGTTACTCTGCATCCTCCTCAAGCCGCTCTTCTTCCAGGTCGAGCCGCCGTTCTATCAGGCGGATGATATCGTCGTCATAATGGTCCTTACGCCGGAAGGTGTGGAGTTCGCGCCGCTGATGTTCGGTAACCAGCACCATTATCTTTTTGTAATGTTTGGTGAGTTTGCCCAGCAAGCCCCGCTTATCGTCCTGTGTATCCGCATCCTTGTACAGATCGCTTTTGCATTCGAGCAGGTCGAGCCGGTTTTTCAGCAGCCTGTTCTTTTTTATGTCGTCCGCGTAGTTTTCCTTCATAAAGCCGATGGCTTCTCTTTGTAACTGGATCTCAATTTCTACTATCTGTTGCTCATCGGTCTTAGCTTCTGAAAAATATTCGGGTTTTACTTTGCGGACTATCCACGGCAGCGCCAGGCCCTGGCCGACAAGGGTAATGACGATGGCGACAAAAGTGATGAACAGGATAAGGTTGCGATAAGGGAAAACCTGCCCGTTAGACATTGTCAGGGGTATAGCCAGCGCCGATGCCAGCGACACCACGCCACGCATACCCGCCCATCCCACAATAAAGGGATTTCGCCACCCGGGCCGGCTCTGTGCCACAGTTATATAGCGGCTGATGAAGGTGGTAAATATGCCGGAAAACCACCCGGCTGCCATCCGCACGACAATGATAACGAAGGTTATAATAAGCGCTATTTTGAGCGCCCCGGCAACTGACATGCTGCTGATGCCCTCCATAATAACCGGCAATTGCAGGCCGATGAGGAAGAACAGCACAGCATTCAGAATAAACACAATGGCCGGCCAGATGGCATTTGCTTTGAGACGGCTGGTATGGGAAAATACAAAATGATTCTGGTACGAAATGTATAACCCTCCGCTTACCACAGCCAGTACGCCTGACGAATGCAGCCCTTCAGCCGTAAGGTAAATGAGGTAGGGCAACACGAAAGACAAAGCGACATCGAGGTTAGCCGTGGTGGGCATCCATTTGTAAATGGCATAAAATATCAGACCGAACACAACTCCGATGGCAACACCTGAAACGCTGACAAAAAGAAAACCCGTTACGGCCTGGTGAAAAGCAAAATTGCTGGAGCTGATAGCGATAAGCGCAAACCGGAAAATAGTTAAGCTGGTGGCATCATTTAACAAACTTTCGCCTTCCAGTATCGACACGATTGCCTTTGGCATCCTGATATACCGGAGTACGGCTGATGCCGCAGCGGCGTCGGGAGGAGAGATGATGGCGCCCAGCAGGAAGCCTTCGGCCCAGGTAAATCCCGGTATGAGCCAGCGGGCCACAAACGCTACTGCTGTGGCAGTAAGCAACACAAACCCAATGGCCATTACGGTGACAATACGCCGCCACTTCCAGAGGGCCTTTAACGAGATATTCTGGGCCGCATCGTAAAGAATAGGAGGCAGGATGATAAGGAACACCAGGTCGGGGTCTATTGGTATAATGGGCACCCACGGCAAAAAACCAAGCAGCAGCCCGGCCAGCGCCAGGAAAATAGGATAGGCAATGCGCAGCTTACGCGCTACGACGGCCAGTAACGAAACAGAAAAGATGAGCCCAAGGCATAGCAGTAGTATTTCGTGCATGCACAAGTTTACCGAAATGTCTCCAAAAAACCTTGCCTCGTCGTTATTACGCGGTGTTTTTTTTCAGGGTGATGACGGTTATTTCGGGCCATATTCCCAGCCTGCCTTTGAAACCAAGAAATCCGAATCCCCTGTTCACATACAGGTACTTTCCGTTCCGTTCGTACAAGCCGGCCCATTGCGGGTACATGTATTTCACCGGGCTCCACTGAAAGCCGAACAATTCAATACCAAACTGCATACCGTGTGTATGCCCGGCCAGGGCAAGGTTGATGTGTTTTTCGTGTTCCAGTGTTTTAGCCTCCCAGTGCGATGGGTCGTGCGACATCAGTATCTTGAAATCATCATCGGCTACGTTGGCCGTCGCCTTGCCCAGGCTGCCGTATTTGTGAAAGCCGCCCTTTCCCCAATTCTCTACGCCGATCAGCCTGATGTCCTGCCCGTCTTTATTGATCGCAACGGAATCATTCAGCAAAAGCTCAAAACCGATCTCTTTATGCACGGATTTCAGGTCGCGCAGGTTGGCAGCCTGGGCGGCTTCACTTTCCCAGCGGGTATAGTCGCCGTAGTCGTGATTGCCCAATACGGAATATTTGCCATAGGGCGCCTGTAGTTTGGCAAAGGTGTCCTTCCATGGGTCCATTTCGCTGGCCTTGTTATTCACCAGGTCGCCTGTGAAAAGGATCATATCGCTATTTTGCTTATTCACCAGGCTGATGCCTTTTTCCACACCCTTCCGGCTGGTAAAGCTACCCGCATGAATGTCCGAAAGCTGTGTTAAGGTAAAGCCGTCAAAAGCGTCGGGCAGATCGGGGAATTTCAACGTAATGCGGTGTACCTTGTAGCGGTGCCGCCCGCCTGTCATGCCGTACATCAGGCTGAAGAACGGAACTGCCGCTACAAACATGGCCAGCTCGCTAACCCACGTGCTTCTTGGCGGGAAGTGCCTGAACAGCCGTGTTATATCTTCGCCCAGCAAAACAGGGAGAGCAAATATTTTCGGCACAAAAACCAGCAAAGTTAAAGCCATCAGCGCTGCAATGAGCCTTTGCGATCGTTCGCCGCCCCTGCCCCTCGTGACCAGGTAAACAAAGCCGAATGCGATCAGTAAGTCTATGAGCCAATAGGCGGTTAAAACAAATTCGTTTGAAGTGAGGGTCCTTACGGCCTGGAAAAAGTAAATATCGCTGGCGATCCATGCCAGCAAAATAAATGGTAGTCTGCGTTTCATCTACCTTATAAAGACGGATGGGGGACAAAAAGATTTTAAAATTTTTTTCCGGGGATTAGAATTGGGCAAAATTACCGCTGGCCGGCTACCATGCTATTGAATATTGCAGGTTGACCACCAGGTCGCGCGTCAGCCCATCCGGGCGTATCCTGCGTACAGCAAAAGGCGTAGCGGCAATTATCTCGAGCGAGCTTTTGTTTCTGAAGGTTTTTACCGCTGTCAGCGCGCCGTTGATGGTGATCCCTTTTGAACCGTCGATCGCCTGCCGGACACCCGACCTGTCCTCGTACGTATCCCTCCCTAAATGATAAACACCCAACACATTTGGCTTCAGCATAAACGAGCTGTTAAGCCTGATGTAATAGCCAACCCTCCCCAATACATCGCTGTTGCGCCTGAAATTGTTTGTAGGGGCGAACTTAGCGGTACGCGGATCGGTATAGTCGTCCGGGAAAAACGTGCTTTTGTTATGCTGATAAACGGGTACCTGCAAGCCGGCATCAAATTCCCATGTTTGATGGACGATATAATTAACCCCGCCGATAACATCGTAAGTGCCTATACTTGACTGGTAATCCAGGGAAAGCGGCATGCCTGCACTGTTTTTATCGTTTGATGATGTAAGCGGTATTTTAATGCCGCCAATGAAATTGACAGTGTTCCCCGAGGCTGTTTTGGACGAATAGGTTACATTGCCATACAGATCGCCGGCGTCAAACACGCTGCCCAAAAAGCCTGTAGCATAGGTTGCGGTTATTTTGGCTGAATACGAAAAATGTTCGTTAGGCTTTACGCCATACTCAAGGTAAGGGTTTATTGTACTGGTGCTGCCTTCGCCCAGTCCATAGCTGCTCCCGATGCTTAGGGTATGGCGTGCCGGGCTTTCGGTATAGTTTTTCAATACGCCAAGACTACAAAAACCAGCGTCGCTGCAGCCCTGTGCATAGCCCTGCGTTACTGTTAACGCCGACAGTGCGAGCACAATTAAATACTTCATCACTAATTGGTTAATTTCGCGTAGCCGTATAACGACCTGTATTGCTCGCAGTAAATGAGCACATACTGGTAATCATTGATATTGACCGAAGACGGAACATCATACAACTGGTCGCCCATGGTTGATTTGAGCGAACCCAGGCTTACGAAATTAATGGGGTTGATCTCCTTGCTGAGGTAAACCTTTAATGCGGGACCGTTTGACGACTTGAAATCAACCAGTGCCACCTCGTACAGGCCGTTGGTAGAATATATTTTGACATTGCCCGAAACACCCTCCGAGGCCGACCGGCTGATAAAGCCGCCGCCATCTTTTTCCAGTGTGGATAAAGTGGTGTCGACTTTCTCTTCTAATTTTACGGTAGGAGCCAGCGTTGGGGCGCTGTGTTTTTTGCACGAAGCAAATGCCACTACGAGCAGGATAACGGCTGCATAATATCTCATAACTGATCTCGTTTTATTGCTTGGTCGGCCGGCGGCGAGAAACCTTACATAAAAGGTTTATTTAAATTATAATATCGGCGGTTACAAGCATAAGCGCCGCATAAAAGGTCGGGACGCAAACTTAACCGGTTATTTTTTTGTATAAAAAATCATTAACAGGTAAAACTTTAATCCCCAAGCGGGGTTGCTAATTAAAATATTTATTTTCCGGCCCCTGATACTATTTATGCGAAAAAAAATATTAATCGTAGACGATGATCATGATATCCTGGAAGTATTGCAGCATATTGCTGTATCGCAGGGTGTTGAGCCAGTAGCGAAAGATTCGCATGTAACGCTTGCTGAGATCGAAGAGCTCGATCCGGCACTGATACTGCTTGACCATATGCTGCCTATTATTTCGGGCGGCGACATTTGCCGCCAGATAAAAAGCCATGCATCTATTAAACATATCCCGGTAGTATTGATATCGGCGGTGGTGAACTTGTCCCAACTGGCTGCCATGTGCGGTGCCGACTTTTTTCTTTCAAAGCCATTTGACCTGGAGGAGTTGACGGGCCTGATCAGATCGTACGCGGGGTGATTTACTACTCTCCCCGCAAACTATCCACCGGTTTTGCCATTGCCGCTTTAACTGATTGAAAGCTGATGGTTGCAAAAGCAATGATGATTGTGCCGGTAGCTGCCGATGCCACAGCCCACCACGGTATATTTTGCCGGTAAGCAAAACTTTGCAGCCATTGATGCATTACCCACCAAGCTAAAGGCACACTGATAAATATGGCGATCAAAACTAACCTGATAAAATCTTTGGAGAGCAGGGACACTAATGTGGATACATTGGCACCCAAAACTTTGCGGATGCTAATTTCGCGCCGGCGCTGTTCGGCTGCGTAAGCTGCCAGGGCAAACAAACCCAAACAGGCTATACCGAGCGCAAGGGCCGTAAAAATAAAAAAGAGTTTCTCCATACGTTGCTCGTTGCTGTACATGGCGTTAAAATCATCGTCCATAAATGAATATTCAAATTGCTGACCCGGGGCAAGTGTTTTCCATTTATTTTCAATGCGTTCCATTAGCTGCGGCAAATTCCCGGTTTGCAATTTTACATTTAGCGATGCCATCCAGTCGGGCGCCATCACCATAGCCAGCGGCGTAACATTATCGCGCAGCGAAGAAAAGTTGAAATCCTTTACCACGCCGATGATACGATAGCGTTTGTTTACCAGGGCTGTCGGATCGCCTTTATAACCTAATTTTTTTGCTGCGGTCTGGTTAATGATCATGGCCGATGAATCGGACAGGAACTTATCCGAAAAATTCCGGCCTTCGGTCAGCTGCATGCCCATGGTGTTCAGGTAGTTCTCGTCCACCGTCCACAATTCGGATTGCACCGAACTGCCGGAGGAGAGGCTAAGCTGGTTTGGCCAGCGATTGACGCCGGTAGGTAAAAAACTGCTTAACGAAGCGTTGATCACCCCCGGCAGGTGCTTCATCTCCTGCCGCAGCGTATTGGGGTTACTTACGGCGTTCGCATTTTTTATAACCAGCACCTGGCTGCGGTTAAAGCCGAGGTCCTTGCTTTTTATATAACTCAGTTGGTTATAAACCACCAGCGTGCCTACGATGAGGAAAATGGATATGGAAAATTGGAAAACCACTAAAAAACTGCGGAGTGCGCTGTCCCTGAAACCTGACGATAATTTGCCGTTTAAAACGCTGATGGGTTGAAAAGCAGATAAAAAGAATGCCGGGTAAGCGCCGGCCAATACGCCCACCACAAAAACAATGACCAGCAGCGCGGGTATAAGCCAGCTGAAAATTTGCAGCGACAGGGCCATATCCTTACCTGATAATTGATTGAACAAAGGCAGCAATGCCCAGGCCAGCAGTATAGCGATGACGGAGGATGCAAGCGTAACAAGCACAGATTCGGACAGGAACTGGGCGACAAGGTATTTGCGCGGCGAACCTAAAACCTTACGCACACCTACCTCGCGCGCACGGTTGGCCGACCGGGCGGTAGAAAGGTTCATGAAATTGACGCAGGCCAGCACCAGCACGAACACGGCTATGGCCAAAAATATGTAGATATACTGGATGTCGCCATTGGCGCTTAGTTCGCGCTGGCGGTTTGATTTTAGGTGAATATCGGTAAGCGGTGTCAGGCTTAGCCTGATAAAATCGCCGCCCGAGGCAAACTTATCATAACTGAAGCTGTCGGTATTCATGTGCCGGCGTATCAGGCCGTCAAATCTTGATTCGAGGCGCTTGACATCTGCTCCCGGTTTAACCAAAATGTAGGTATTAAAGCTGAACCCCATCCAGTTGTGGCTTTGGTTAGCATCCAGCGCCAGGAAAAAATCGGCCCTGAAATGCGACTGGGCAGGCATATCCTTAATAACGCCGGTTATTTTGTGCAGGCTGTTTTCGTTATTGACGGAAATAAGCGTTCGCCCTATAACATTGGTGGTATTAAAATATTTCTTAGCGGCTGATTCCGAGATCACGATGGCGTTCGGGTTTTTTAAAGCAGTTTTAGGGTCGCCTGAAAGCATGGGCAGCGTGAAAATATCGAATATGGAATGGTCGCAGTACACCGCTTTATTTTCAGTTATGATTTCATCGCCCTTTTTAAACTGGATATTGATGGCCAATGCTATACGTACCGACCCTTCAACTTCGGGGAATTCGCTCACCATGGCTTCGCCAACCGGGGGAGCAGTTATTGCAAATTGGGTAGTGCTGCCGCCGGTTTTCAGATCGGTATTTAAGCGATAGATCCTATCGGCTTTTATATTGTACCTATCATAACTTAACTCATCGAATACGTAAAAAGTGATAAGCAGGCAAATGGCCAGGCCCGATGCTAACCCCAGCACATTGATAGCGGTAAAACCTTTGTTTTTGGCAAGCCCGCGGAACGCCGTTTTAAGGATGTTTTTTATCATGAGTTGCGGTTTAATAGCGTGAATGATTAAAGATAAACTAATTATTTAGTTTAAGCAAGTGACTTGTAAAATTTAATTTTGAATATATATATAGTCTCCTCTGAAGACTACTGGCATATCAATTCGAAGTCAGAGACTTCGAACAGCGGGGGCTAAAAACTTCGAACAGCGCAAGCAGCTGAGTATATTTGATTAATTTGTTCTCAGGCACCCCGGGGCGGTTAAAGCCATCGGCGCAGTTTTTGTTGAAAAATGTCTCTACCTTAGAAATATGAAAGCCAGGATATTTTATATTTCGATTGTTATAGCGATGTTGCTGCTGATAAACACAAAGGTTATGGCGCAAGATAACAGGATGTACCGGATAGCCAAAATAAAGGTCGATCCCGCTCAATTACACAGTTACAGATCGGCCCTTAACGAGCAAATGAATGCTGCCATCAAGGAGGAACCGGGCGTACTGAGTTACTATGCCGTAGCCGACAAACAGCACCCGGAAAATATCACCATATTCGAAATATATGCCGATACTGTGGCCTACCAGCAGCATATTGGATCGGCACATTTTAAAAAGTATAAAGAAACGGTAAAAAACATGGTGACATCTTTGGAACTGGAAGATGTCAGCTTATTAGCCTCCGCAAAAAAACCGGGGATGTAATTAATGGCCCTGCGGTTTTAAGTTTCTATCTTAAGTTCGCTGTGCGGTTGAGAATGCAGCACTGAATTCTTGAACAGGTATAGTGTACTATTCCCGGGCATTCTTACTTTTTAATATGCACAAAACCTGTTACACGAAGCCTGTTTAACGCGCAAAAAAAGCAACAATTTGTTATAACTGGTATGTTAAATGTTTCAAAGTGATAATTGCCGCCTGGTGTTGCCTGAAAAGGGTGTTTTGATGCTTTTTTCGAAATCACTGTATGTCAATTAACAAGCAACCTTAGTGTTCATGGCGACGATGCAGGTTAACACTAAGGCGGGTATTAGTGTAATAAGTAAATAGCTGGTAACCTGGTTTTTACTTTTGTGTAACACCCCGAAGGGAAAGTTACCATAAACACTTGGTGTTATGACAAGTTCGCAACAGGTGCAAAAATGCAGTTATCTGCCGTGGCGAAAATAGTTTCTATTAAAAACGGAAAATTTATGGTTAACACCGATTATTTTTAACTAATTGATGATCAACTTGTTGCTTTGAAAAACCGACAAATTGTGTTAACCATGTTAACCCTGCCACATCCACAAAAAAAACGGCCAGCATTACGCCGGCCGCTTTAACAAACAATCAATCAAACAATATTTTATTCGCCGCGTGCCGAGTTCCTTGGGTCGGGTTTGGCATGTAACTGGTATTGGTGCGGTGGTTCAGTGCCTGCCAGGTTTTTCACAAAATAGTCCCAGCGGCGGCGCATCATGTACGGCGAGAACTGACCATAGCCGTGCGGACTGTTCGGGAACACAATCAGGTCGTAGTCCTTATTGGCTTTTTCCAGCGCATCTATCACCAGCAAAGTGTTTGTTGGCGGAACGTTATCGTCCATCAGGCCGTGGGCCAGTAATAGCTTGCCTTTCAGGTTTTTGGCGTAGTTCTCGTTGGCCTGGGCGTCATAGTCAGAGTTGGTAACAAGCCCGTCGTAGCGTTCGCCCCAATCGTCCTCGTAGTTGCGGTTATCGTGGTTACCCGATTCGGATATACCCACTTTAAAGAAGTCCGGGTAGCGGAACATGGCGCATGCCGTAGCAAAACCACCACCCGAATGCCCCCAGATGCCTACTTTATTGGTATCGATATAAGTATATTTCTGCGCCAGCTGGCGGATGCCCGCTACCTGGTCGGGCAGGGTATTTTCGGCCATATTGCCATAGCTCATGTCGTGGAAGCTTTTGGAACGCAGCGGATTGCTGGTGCCCTCAATTTGCACCACCACAAAACCCAACTCGGTAAGCGCGTTGCAGTCGCCCCGGGAGGCTGCAAACGACCAACTACCCACGCTGCCCCCCTGCGGACCGGGGTAGATATAATCGATGATGGGGTATTTCTTGTTCGGGTCGGCATTGGCCGGGGTAAACAGCAATCCGTAAATGTCAGTTTTACCATCGTGCGCCTTTACCGAAAAGGGGATAGGGGCATGCCAGCCGGTAGCCGTAAGCCTTGATACATCGGCTTTTTCGAGTGTTGCCAGCATTTTTCCGTTCATATCGCGCACCGCGGAAACGGGCGGTACATCGGGCTGCGAGTAGGTATCTACAAAATAATTTTCATCGGGTGCGAAAGATATTTGGTGGTTGCCTGCGTCGGGCGTCAGATCCACAAGGTGTTTACCATCGAAACCGATCTTGCAGAAATGGGTAAAATAAGGGTTTACCTTATCCATGCCATCGGCATCAAAATAAAGCTCACGCTTTTTTTCGTCCACTTTTACCAGCCGGGTAACTACCCATTCGCCTTTGGTGACCTGGTTTTTTACTTTACCCGTGGTGGCATCGTACAAATACAAATGCCCCCAGTTATCACGTTCCGAAAACCAGATTATCTCCTTGGTTTTTGGCAGGTAGCGCCAGTTGATGGCCCCCCAACCCGATTCGTATTGGGTTTTTACATCTTCTTCAAATACTTCACGCACGGCACCCGTAGTGGCATCTGCTATGCGGAATTTCTCCTGCTTATGGTCGCGCGAGGTAGATACAAAGGCCAGCTGGCTGCCGTCGTCGCTCCAGTCGTTATCGTCAAAAGTGCCGCTGCTTGAAATATCGTCGCTCAGCGTAGCCCGGTGCGGGTCGGCCGGAACCTGTAGTTTGATCACTTTCGGGTTATCCACTTCGATGATCACGCGTTCTATCATCGGTATAACCTTATCGCCGGGCAGTGGGTATTTCCAGGCTTTCAAAACAGGATGTCCCACATTGGTACTCACCAAATACATATCGCCAACCTGGCGCTGGTCGTCCTTAAAAGTCGCTATTTTTTTTGAGTCGGGCGACCACCTTAATACGGCGCCGTCGCTGTGTTTCCAGCCGGCGTTATCAGTGGCGTAGCCGTAATCTTTTGAGCCGTCGGTGGTCAGTTGGGATGTTTTACCCGTGGCCACATCTTTTATCCATAAATTCCAGTCCTTAATAAACGCTGTTTTTTTACCGTCGGGCGATGGCACTTCCAGGCCACCTCCCCGGCGACGCCCGCCCGCTTGCCCTGCGCTGGCGGGAGTTATTTTAGAATCATCTTTAGTACAGGCGTAGGTTGCCAGGTCGCATTTCCACTGCTGCCCGTCGGCCCGAAAAATAACCGACTTATAATCCGGTGAGAAACTAATGCTTTGAAAAGGCAGCATAGCCGCGGTGTATTGCTTGCCCGTAGCGGTAGAAAGTGAAGCCGCCAGCTTTGCATGGTCGAAAGCCGCTGTACGGCTTTTCTTTACCGGGTCAACCAGTACAAATTGGCTGCCGTCTGCTGTCAGTACCCGGTACCAAAACTTATCGCCCGGTAACCAGTTGGGCCGCACGGATGCATTGTCAATATAAGGTTCGGTGCCGTAATTGAGGCGGCTTTCGGCCCGTTCATAATCTTTGACGGTTAACGCGGTTTGTGCATTTACCGTAAAGGCACACGCCAGCGGTATGGCGGTGAGGAAAAGTTTATTCATCGCGGATCAGTTAATATTGAAAAACAATATTGCGCAAAATTGCGCTGCTAAGCAAGCGGGTGATTGTAACAGGTTTGTGGTAGGGAAGGAAGTCGAAAGCCTTGAGCCGGAAGTCTTGAGTCTTTAATTTGTCCGAACCAGAATTTATGGAATTAAAGAATTAACACAATTTCACATATTTAAATTCTGGTTCAGACAAACCAGGGCAATAACTGATTAACTAATAGTCAGTTAACTGATCACCTATCCCTCGTCATCACCCCGATAATATTCCCTGCCGGGTCGGCAAACCAGGCGATGTCCGGGCCGTAGCCATCACCCTTCATAATGCCTTTCTCGTTGGTCTTCATATCGCCCCAATCGTATTGCTCGAATTTGACGCCTCTGCCTATCAATTCGTCAACAGTTTTCTCCAGGTCGTCTACCGGGAAATTTAGTACCGTAAATGTGGCGGGTTTATGGTCTTCTTTCGGGTAGACCATGATCGGGTTGTTGCCGGAGGTATGTATCTCGAGCAGATCGATCCCCATTTTGACGGTTTTCACTTCCAGGCCGAGCGTGTCCTGGTAAAAGTCTTTAGCCTTTTCAATATCATCTACCGAAAAACTGCTGAATGCTTTGCTGTCCTTTAACATAGGTTTGTGTTTTGGTGTATATGTAATACAAAGTTAACCCCCCTATGTTGGCAGCAAAGGGTTAAAAGCGACAATAGCAAGGTGTTTTTATGACAGCCCGCTAATATTGATAGATGACATAACCCCAGGGCTCTATCTTCCATGGCTTGCCCGAAAGCGGCTCCTTGTTGCCCATAAACACATTATAAGGGTTGCCATACAGTGATTTGTCTTTCACACTGATGGTTTGCTCCTTAGATGAAAGGTTAAGAACGATAAACACTTTTTTGCCGGCCTTAGAACGCACATAAGCATATACAGCCCTCGGATCGCCTGCAACTACTTTGGTAAACGAGGCATCGGACGATAACGCAATATTGTTCTTACGGAGATCGAGCAATGTTCTGTAAAACTTCGCCCTTGCAAAATTCTTAAAGCCCATCGGGTCCTTGTCAAAAAATTTGATGGCACGTAATACAGGCTCTTCCTGTCCGCTATAAACCAGCGGAACGCTGTGGTAGAATGTTTCCGAAAAAACTGCGAACGGCGCATGTGAAGCGCCGGGAAAAGTACCGAAATCAGCCTTGTTCCAACTGTTTTCATCATGGTTGCTGGTGAAGCCCAGTTCAAGGCCGTTCTTTGGGTATTCCTTGTCATATTTGGCTTTGATGCTATCCAGCGCAAAAGCAGGCGCAGCACCCTTCGCCACGTCGATCATTTTATGGAACATATCCCATGAGTAGGTAACATCGAAACCACTCCTGTGCAGGTAATCCTTATCGCCTTCGGCAAGCATAAATAGGTCGCGACCCTTGCGTAGCTGGCTTATACATCTTTTCCAGAAACTTTCAGGGACGTTCCAGGCCACATCGCAGCGGAAGCCATCAATATGGGTATTCACCAGCCAGAATTTCATGGCATTGATCATGCTGTCCTGCATCACTATGTTTTTGTAATCCAGCTGGCGGGTATCGTCCCAGCCATAGGGGATAGCGGCCTTGCCATTTTTGTCTTTTACATAAAAATCGGGGTATTTTTTGAGCCAGTAATGATCGGCCCCGGTATGGTTAGGTACCCAGTCGATGATCACCTTCATACCCTTTGCATGAATCTGGTTTACTACCTGTTTAAAATCATCAAAGTTCCCGAATTCAGGATTAATGGTAGTGTAATTTGAAACAGCATAGTAACTGCCCAGCGAACCTTTGCGGTCGACCTTGCTGATGGGGTTGATGGGCATGAACCATATTGTTTGCACACCCATTTGCTTCAGGCGGTCGAGACTCCTGGCAAATGCTTTAAAAGTTCCCTCTTTGGTATATTGACGGACATTTACTTCGTAAATATTACCCTGCATTATCCACGCCGGGTGCCCGTCGATGGTTTTTGGCGTTTGTGCAAAAGAGCTGAAGCATACCCCACATATGCAAAAGACGAGGGCAAGCATATAAATGCCCCTGACTGTTTTTGTTCCCTTGAAATACATATTAATTTAGATTTGAATCGAAATTAAGCATTTAGATATAAAAAAACACGCAGGGGCACTTAACTAATAATTTTAACTCTCATTCTCAACAAATTCCCTGATCGATGTGCCGATAATATACGTCCAGCCTGCACTGAAGCTTTCCCTCGCAAAATCCTTGTTATTAGTCGGGAAGCTCTCCAACCCTTCATGCGTAAGCTTTAGCCTGGTTGCATTGCCTTCGGGGAACAATTCAAATGTAACAAAGGAGTTCCCGGGATAATCCTGGTAACGCCAGCTATATTGCAGCGTTCTGCCGGGTTCCACCTTCGTTATTTTACATAAATGGACGTAGGTCTTTTCCTCACTGCCGCCGTTAAAAGTAAATTCAAAGCCTACCTCGGGTTTAAATTCGGCAATATCAAAATACCACTGCTTCATTTTATCCCTGTCAGTAATTGCTTCCCAGACTTTTTGGACAGGCGCGTTCAATGTGCGCTCAATTACAAATGGTTCGTTTTTCATTTCTTCTTCTTTTTTATCGGTTCAACCTGTTTATTTGGCTCGATGTCATTCGCCAGGAAATTCTCCAGCGCATCCAGTTTCTGGTTCCAGAATACCCGGTATTGCTCAACCCATTGCGAAACTTCGTTCAGCTTTTGAAGTTTGGCCTCGCAATAACGCTCGCGCCCCACTTGTTTTATGGTGATCAGTCCACACTGGGTCAATATCTTGATATGTTTGGAAATGGCCGGCCTGCTCACATCAAATTGGTCGGCCACGGCGTTAAGGTTCATCGACCTGTTGGCTACCACATTAATTATCTGCCGCCGGGTAGGGTCGGCTATGGCCTGGAATACATCTCGTCTCATTTTTATTTATCTGTAACCGTTCGGTTTCAAATATAGATGTAACCATTTGGTTACGCAAATTTATTTTGAATATTATAGTATATCGAAAGCTTTGTAAATTCGATAATTTAGTAGCCGTATTATGGCCGATCAAAAGCAAGCAAACAACCCCCTTCACGGCAAAACATTAGAAATGGTGCTGAATGCGCTGGTAGATAAATACGGCTGGCCTGAACTAGCATACCGTATCCGCATCAATTGTTTCCTGGTCGATCCGAGTATCGGATCGAGTTTGAAATTTCTCCGGAAAACACCCTGGGCGCGCAAAAAAGTGGAAGACTTGTACGTCGATACTTTTACCTGGTAGTGCATCGGCCATGCATGGCCTTATATTTTGATAAAATCGTCAACCTTTCGGTTTTTTACTTTGAAACGTTTAAATTAGGCTACCAATTATAAACGGTTATGGTAAATATCAATTCAAAAGGCGCAGACCAACATACATACGATGCTATTGTTATAGGTTCAGGTATCAGCGGCGGTTGGGCTGCGAAGGAGTTGTGTGATAACGGGTTAAAAACACTCGTGCTGGAACGCGGCCGAAATGTGGTGCATTTGAAAGATTACCCGACCGCGTTGAAAAATCCCTGGGATTTTCCGCACCGCACTTATGAACCGGTATCGGTTTTGAAGGAAAATCCGATAGTGGAGAGATGTTACGCATTTAATGAGACCAGCCAGCATTTTTTTGTAAAGGATAAAGAACATCCGTATATACAGGAAAAACCTTTTGATTGGATACGCGGCTACCAGGTGGGTGGTAAATCGCTGCTGTGGGCACGTCAGACCCAGCGCTGGAGCAAATTTGATTTCGAAGGTCCCGGTCGGGATGGTTTTGCCGTCGATTGGCCAATAAGGTATGATGATATAGCGCCATGGTACAGCCATGTCGAAAAGTTTGCAGGCATAGCCGGCAACCACGACGGTTTGGAAACGCTGCCCGACGGCGAATTTTTGCCCGCCTGGGAAATGAACGCCGTGGAAAAGGACATGAGCGCCCGTATCAATGCGCATTACAAAGGCAGTCGCAATGTCATCATAGGGCGCTGTGCGCACCTGACCAAACCAAACGATATACATAAACAGCAAGGCAGGGGACAGTGCCAGGCTCGCAGCCTGTGCGAACGCGGCTGTCCGTTTGGTGGTTATTTTAGCTCGAACGCGTCGACCATTCCCTGGGCACTGAAAACCGGGAACCTTACTTTAAGACCCGATTCGGTGGTGCATTCTATCATTTATGACGAAAAAAAGGGTAAAGCTACCGGGGTTAGGGTGATAGACGCACACACCAAACAGGCCACCGAGTACTATACAAAGATCGTATTTGTGAACGGCGCAACCATGAACAGTAACCTGATCATGCTTAATTCGACATCATCCCGCTTTCCGAACGGGCTGGGTAACGATAGCGGCGTACTGGGCAAATACGTGGCGTTTCATAATTACCGCGGCAATGTTTTTGCGACGATGGACGGATATCTTGATTCATACTACTACGGCCGGCGTCCTACAGCCATCATGATGCCTAATTTCAGGAACGTGCAAAAGCAGGAAATGGATTTCCGCCGTGGGTATATGACCTTTTATTCGGTGCTTCGAGCTGGATGGGGGCACGAGACAGACGGACCCCAATTGGGCGGGCAATTCAAGGAAAACATAGCGGAACCCGGACAATGGGTTGTTTATACCCAAATGCAGGGCGAGACCATCCCGAAGGAAACCAATCATGTTAGCCTGAGTAAGGATGAAAAGGACCAGTGGGGTATACCATTGCTTAAAACCTCGGTTGCCTACGATGACAACGATGTAAAAAGTATGAAGGATTTTATGGCCCAGGCATCGGAAATGCTGGATATAGCCGGCTGTAAAAACATCAGTACGCACGACACCAACCAGGCGCCCGGCCTAGATATTCACGAAATGGGTGGCGTGCGTATGGGTAAGGACCCCAAAACATCCATTTTAAATGCCTGGAACCAGGTGCACAGCTGCCCCAACGTTTTCGTGACAGATGGTTCCTGTATGGTATCTACCAGCACACAAAACCCGTCACTCACCTTTATGGCCATAACTGCCCGTGCAGCAAACCACGCTGTAGAGGAGTTGAAAAAGGGGAATGTATAAAATACAGGAAAGCACAGCAGGAATGCCTCATTAATTGTAAAGCTTTAGTGGTCGCCCGGCCCTTAGTTTTTGCTGATTCTTTTTAGGTTGAGTTTTTCTTTTTAACTAATTTTTTGTCAGGTCTCCCCAAACGGTCTTCTTAACCAATAAAGTGCGTAAAAACCACAAGCAAATACCGTGAAAACACGCTGGTTAAATTGTTTGACTATAACTAAATTCACTTTAATTAAAATTGTTTAATTGGCTGGAAAGCAGTTAATTGAAACAGGTACCGTGTTATGCCGAAAACGGATGAAAAAGTAGGCAATAAATTTAGAAGATATGTTTGACAGTTCAGTTCTCAATGTTGTGATCGGGCTTATTTTTATATTTCTGATTTATAGTCTTTTCGCGACCGCCGTTCAGGAAGCCATTTCGAGTATACTTCAGCGGCGGGGAGGCACCTTGTACCGGGGTGTGGTTAGTATGTTAACGGATACACCCGCACAAGGGAACCTTTTTTCGCGCATTTGGGCTTATATCACTTCGTGGTCTGTTTGGCAATGGGCCAGGGCACTAATTAAGAAGCCGGAGGTCATTACCTTATATCAAAGGTTCTATCATCACCCTATAATAAAAAATTATGGCGAGAATGCTTTATACAACAAGCCTGCTTACCTCACGTCCGAGAACTTTGCTACGATCCTGGTTGAAACCATAAAAAACCTTGAATCGGCTAACGAAATAAAGCCTGCCGATTTTAAAATGATACAGGATACTATAGTAAAGTACAGTAACCTGCCTGCAGAACTACAGGAAAATTTTCCCGGGTGGACCGAACCGGTCGTTGCTTATATCGATTGCGAAACATTTAAAATATTAAATTTTCATTTGAATGAAGCCGCCGGCGACCTGGATGTTTTTAAAGCAAGGCTTGAAAAATGGTTTGACGATAGTATGGAACGCGTCAGCGGCTGGTATAAAAGAAATACCCAAACCTGGCTTTTTATAATTGGTTTTTTTCTGGCGATGGCGCTCAATATCGACACTATACAAATAACCAAATATCTGTCAAGAAATAAAGAAATAGCCGCTAAACTGGCTGATATGGGTACAGCGGTTGCTTCCAATTCACATTATAAAGACTCTGTAATAACTGCCGAAATATTAAAAGAAGTAAAGGCTCAAAAAGATTCCGTAAATACCTTGCTGGGCCTGGGATGGAAATACACCAGTAACCATCCCTCTGACGAAATCCTTACCGTATTAAAAGGAACATTCGCAACTTCATGGACAAATTTCTTCGGCATATTTATTTCGGCCATTGCCATCAGTCTTGGCGCACCGTTTTGGTTTGATCTGCTGAACAAATTTGTCAATATACGAGCATCAGGAAAAACCGTTAAGTCGAGCGGCAGCACTACGAAAACCAATAAGTCAGACGATAATACCGACGGATAGTCATGGCAATCAACGTCAAGATCAGGATCGCAATTTATATCCGGCGAGGACCGGGGAGAAGCTTTGACCCGCCAATGGGCAGGATAACGCCCAGCGGCGCCGTGGTCGTAATGGATGGCAAGGAAGAGGGTGAGTCGTGGAAGGGGATAAATACATGGTATTTCAAAATCAACGACAAAGGCGCCCGGCAGTATTATTGGGGAGGAGGCGTAGAAGTATCAGGCGGCGAAGAAGAAGTTGCTAATGGTGATAACGATCTTCAAGAGAATGAACAGAATGATGCCGGCAACGAGGCAGAAACGGAAAATTTGCCGGGCCCTAATGCGGGCGTTTTGGACGAAGAAATCGATGTGCAAACTGACACGGCCGGTTCACGCATAACTTACAGCTGGGAAATTACCGATTACGGAATTGATAAGTTATGGGAACAATCAAAAGGAGCGGGAGTGAAGGTAGCGGTAATTGACACAGGCTTAAATTACAACCATACCAACATCAGGAACAAAAAAAACATTGAATATTTAAATTTATCCACTGGTTCAACAAAGCGCGAGGATTGTTTGGATACCAACGGTCACGGCACCCATTGCGCCGGGGTTATTTGCTCGCAGGGCCCCGATGTTTATGGCATAGCTCCGGAGGCAGATTTGTTGATCATAAAGGCAACGGATGACGGCGATATGCTATGCAAAGATCTGGCGAACGCTATTATTAAAGCGGTTGGCTTAAGGGCCAACATAATTTCGGTAAGCTACAGCTTTCTTAACAGAGAGGCAGATATCGGCTTGTTACAAACGGCTGCACAACATGCAAGCGACAATGGTGTATTGATAGTTGCTTCTACCGGCGATTCGGGGCCTGTCGTAACAAAACCAACCTTTCCCGCTTCGTATCCCTTTAGCGCCGGCGTTGGGGCAAGCGATCAAAATAAAACCCTTTGGCCCGGAACGACCATAAATCCTGACATCGATATTTTAGCACCCGGAGTTAATGTTGTTTTAATAGGCCCAGGCGACGCAGGAATAACCACTGATAGCGGCACCAGCTATTCAGCCCCTTATGTGGCTGGTGTCGTCGCATTACTTATGGCAGCATCGGGCAAGCCGCCTATCGATATTGCCGATGAGTTGAAACAAACTGCAGGCAGCCGCGATGGCATACGCGATCAGTTACAGCAACTTTATAATGAACCTGATTTAATTGTGCCCATTGGCATCATCAAACCATAATTCAGAAAAACTAATTCATCAACCTTATGAAAAAGTATTTAGTAATAACGGCTTTTTTGACCCTGGCTTTTGATTGTTTATACGGTCAAAGCGCATATTATGACGCCCTTAAACTACGGCGCCTGATCGTAACGGATAATAAAGGCACGCATTTTAACACAAAAGCAGACTCGTTATTGAAGGCCGGTAATATTTTATACAATTACATGATACTGGATAAAAAAATTGATTCGGTCAATTGGCATGTCATCCATGACGAATTTACATCGGACCCGAATTTTAACCCTTTTTTGACACCTTTGATCCCCAATGCTCCCAATAGTGGTAATGAACCCAAATCATCCGGTACAGGCTTATCATTTCAAAGCATCGGTAACCTCGATGTTACCAACTTTGCTGACGGGCTGGCGAAATTCCTGGTTAAAAGGACAAAGCAGGAATTGGCTACCGCTTTTTTCGAACGGTTCAAAGATAAACTCGACAGCGTAAAACAACTTAGGATACTCTTTCCGACAACTTATAAGGCGTTGGGTGCAATTGACCAGGAAATTTATAATTATGCAGCCTATGTCGACCTGTTGAGGGAATCGTTTCAGAAGGACCTTGCTATGATCCTGCCTAACCTTGGCTTGCTTGTGCAGGATCCGAGTATGCAGCCGGTATTTAAGGCGCTCCCTTACCTGAAAATCATTATGGTAGATGGTTTATTTCTTATAAACGAATTTAATGAAGGGAAGCACCCCGGGCAGGTATTTCACGATTATATCACTGACCGGGCCGATACTACGCTCAATTTAATAAACAAAAATATATACCCCTCGTTACAGATTCTCGATATTTTCTCTCAGTCGCTAAGGTCCGGTGCGAAGGACAAATATTGGATCAGTGCCGATTCATTGAAACTTTTGTTTAAGGATAAAATAACGTTTCAGATATACATGGGCCTGGTTTACCAGCAATTGACCAATAGGGAAATTATCTTTTACGACAAAGAGGGGAAACCTGTGGATTTTAAAGCCTTCCTTACAAAACATGCAGCGGAAATTGTACAAGACGAAGAACGTTACAATAGTTATCTGTCCGAACTGATACAAAAAGCAAATGAAGCTGAAAAATATTTCATTGCTATCAAGCAATTGATCCAAAAAGGGCAGGACAAACCTACCTACCAGGACTATTACAGTTTGTATAACTCAGCCCTTACTCTTTTTGAACAGATGCTGCCGGCGCCCACGCTGTTGAACCTGAAAAGCAATATTACAATGAATGTTATTGACAGGAATGAGGATAAGGTTCATAAGTATTTGTCTGTAGGCCGCTCTTTAGGCAATATATATGTGGATATCTACGAAAAACAGTACCCCTCGGCGGTGATAGAGGCCAGCACGATTTTGGACCTGCTACCCGGCAATCCCTCAAATCTTAGCCAGCTTTATATCAAATACGGAAACTTTGCATCTGTTTTAGCTAAGGCGCAAAATAGCGATGAAGTTGAAGAAGCTATTGAAGCAGTTGCTATGCCTGCAGGAAGCTCGACGGTGAAAAGAGAGTCGGAATTTAATGTTTCCCTCAACGCTTACGTGGGCCCGTATTTAGGTTACGAGAAAATACACGGTATTGATGCCAAAAAAATGGGTGCATTCGGGGTAACAGCGCCAGTGGGTATTGCCGTAAGCTGGGGGCATCGTTTATTGTTTTTCCCGACGGCAAAATCGAAATGGTCGACTTCATTATTTGTATCCCTCATTGATATCGGGGCCCTTACCTCTTATCGGTTTAGTTCAGGAAATTCAAAGGTAGGTACCGACAGCACAGCACAGGTGGCGCAGGTGCCCCGGATACAGTTAAAGGATATAGTTAGCCCCGGAGTATTTCTATCTATAGGTATACCGCGAACACCAATTTCGTTTTCAGGAGGGTTTCAACTGGCCCCTAATTTTCGCAATGTGAGCCTGAATGCGAATAATACAGTGACAAATGGCTATGGCGACAATAAACTTTACACAAGGTGGTCGTTCTCCATATTAGTGGACATTCCCTTGTTAAACTTTTATACCAAAGACAGAAATCCTTAGACTTTTTTAGGTGGCAGATCAAATGCCTGCGCATCATGCTCAAAATGGCCCTTATGCGATCCGTCACAGAAAGGTTTATTTTGTGATAAGCCGCAACGGCATATGGATACAATGGTACGGCCCTGCAAACCGTATGCATTGCCTTGTGCGTCTACTATTTCGAAATCGCCGTCTACTTTAACCGATCCGTTGCTGTTTATTGTCAGTTTTGTTGTTGCCATGCGGCGAAGATAAGCAGAAAGCTAAAAGCTCAAAGCGGAAAGCCATGTTTGTGGAAAATTACAGCTTTCTTCTTTGGTCTTTTTGCTTTTGGCTTAAAACCCGCTATCATCCAGGGCGAAATTATTTTTCCGCTCCTTCCATTTGCCATTTGTAAAATCGGGAAACTGCTGCGGCATATTGCCTTCGGCGAGTGATTTTTCCGACAGGGGGGTGATCACGCTCATGGTAACCGAATCGTACACATCAATGGGGGTAGGCCCCTTCTTTTTCACCGCTTCAACAAAAGCGTTAAACACAAACCAGTCCATACCGCCATGCCCGGCTCCGGCAGCATCGCTGGCGTATTTTTTCCAGAGCGGGTGGTCGTATTTATCGAACCATTCTTTCGCCGGGTCCCACTGATCTTCTTTTCTGGATTGATTTTCGATATAAACAGATTCGTTCACATCCATCCATATTCCTTTGGTACCCTGCACGCGGAAGCCTAAAGAATACGGTCGCGGTAAATGCGTATCATGACTTAACATTACCGTTTCGCCGTTGGCGCAATTGATCATGGTGGTAACCACGTCGCCATTTTTAAAATTGATCTTGCCATTTGGACTTCCGGGAGCCAATTCCTCGATATAAGCGTTCAATCCTCTTGATTTTGAAGCAAATGAAACCAGGTTGGTAAACCGGTTACCGCGCGTAATATTGGCGTAATGCATTACCGGTCCGGCACCGTGGGTAGGGTAAATGTCGCCATTGCGGTCGATATTGAACTGCGTTCGCCATTGGGCTTCGCTGAAAGCTTTCGGCCCGAATTCTACACCCTTTCCTCCAAACGGTTTGCCGTCGTTAAACAACACATCCCTTAAATTATGCTGGTAACCTCCTTCAAGATGAACTATTTCGCCAAACAGGCCCTGGCGTACCATATTCAGAGCAGCCATTACATCGCGCCGGTAACAAACGTTTTCTAAAGTCATGTAAGGTATACCCGTTTTCTCCGATGTTTTGACAATATCCCAGTGATCGTCGAGCGACAGGCCGGCCACCACTTCGCAACCCACGTACTTGCCGGCTTTCATAGCGTCGATAGCCTGTGGATGGTGGAACTGCCAGGGTGTGGCTATGATAACCGCGTCAATATCCTTGCGGTCGACCAAACCTTTGTATGCATCCAGCCCGCCGGTATACTCTTTCGGCAGCGGTTTGCCGGCTTTTTTGAATTGTTCGCGGCAATAATGCAGCGAGCTTTCCTGCGTATCGCAGATGGCGACGATCTCCACATCGTCCCTTAATAAACCCTCGCCGATGTGGCTGCGGCCGCGGAGACCGACACCAATATAGCCCAACCTGACCTTTTGTGAACTTGCTGCAAAAAGCGAACCCGAAGGCAATAACGTGAGCCCTGCGGTGGCCAAAGCGCCCTGTTTAATAAATTCTCTGCGGTACATATTTATTTGGTTATTTTGGTTTAACTTTAGTAATGCTAAGTTAATGAAATATTTTTTTGTGTGTGCGCACACAATTTAGCAACTGTCAACCAATTTTTAACATCTAATCTACAACCTAAAGTGAGATCGCTGCAGATTCCTCTTTTACCGCCTGTTGGTAAAGGCATTATTTTGCATGATATTTCGCTGATGCTCGCCAATCAGCATCATCCCATTGACTATGTGCCCTGGCCAGCATTCCCCGACAAACCCAAAGTATCCTTCGCCATAGGGCACTGCCACGACCATATCTACATCAAATATGACGTGATCGAAAAAGAAGTTCTGGCGCGATACAAACACATCAACGATCCGGTGTATAAGGATAGTTGTGTGGAATTTTTCATCGCTTTCGACGGGGAGGACGCCTATTACAATATCGAATTCAACCGGCTCGGTACCTGTCTTGGCCGCTATGGAACAGAGCGGGAAAACCGCGCCGAACTGCCTGCAGATGTATTGCGCACCATAAAGCACGAGCGCACGCTAAAGCAGGTTGTAGAAAATGACGAGCCCGTTATCAACTGGACGCTGACCGTTTCGGTACCGATAGCGGTGTTCGTTTTTCATCACCTGGCGACTATTCAGCAAAAGAAAGCCAAAATGAATTTTTACAAATGTGGCGATGACCTTACCCATCCGCATTACCTGGCCTGGAACAATATTATCGCCCCTGAGCCCAATTTTCATTTGCCTGAATTTTTCGGGGAAGTGGAATTTTTGTGATGGATCTTAGTAAGTTTCTCTGCGAACTATGTGTCTTCTTAGTACTTTCTGTGGTAAAATTTAACCACAAAAAACGCTGAGTTTTACGCAGAGGGTCACGGGAAAAGTATTGGCAAAATACTGTTGTACTTATTTGTCGGATAAATTTTATCTTTAACAAACCACCAATAACCCAACCATCACAAATGGAAAGTATAGTTCCGCAAAAATCCGGACGGCTGTTATCGCTCGATGTCATGCGCGGCCTCATCATGATCTTCCTGGCGGGCGAAGCCTGCTCGGTTTATGAGTCGCTGAGAGAGCTGCATGTCGGCGGCGCTTTCGACAACCTTTTGCTACAGTTCGACCATCATCCCTGGCACGGCCTGCGTTTGTGGGACCTGATACAGCCCGCTTTTATGCTGATAGCCGGTACGGCCATGTATATTTCGTATCACAACAAGCAAAAGAAAGGTATCACCTGGGGGCAAAACTTTAAACATATTGCACTGCGGTCGCTTAAATTATTCATATTGGGTACGGCGGTGCAATGTTTTTACAAGGGACACTTGGTTTGGGAACTATGGAACGTATTGACCCAGTTATCGGTAACCAGCCTTATCGCTTACCTTATTATCAACCGCTCTTATACTTTTCAAATTATAGTTTCGGCATTGCTGCTCATCCTGACCGAAATACTGTACCGCACCATTTTGATGAACGGGTTCGATTCGCCTTTTATGGAATACCACAACTTTGGCGCTTATATGGATACCGTGCTTATGGGCAAGATAAACTTCGACGGCTGGGTAACCATCAACATCATACCCACAGCTGCTCACACCATTTGGGGTGTGCTGGCGGGCAAATTGCTGATGTCAAGCAAAACAGCAAAACAAAAGATACAATACCTTATTATCGCCGGCATCATCGGCCTGGTATTAGGCTTCGGACTGGATAAAACGCAGATCACCCCGATCATCAAACGTATTGCCACCAGTTCGTTTACCCTCGCATCGGGTGGATGGGTGTTTCTGCTGATGGCACTTTTGTACTGGCTTATCGATGTGAAAAAGCTCAACAAATACGCCTGGATAGTTGTGGTGGTCGGGATGAATTCTATTTTTATTTACTACTTTTTCAACACCGTCGGCTATCAATGGCTCAACGGGGCAGTGGCCATTTTTGTAAAAGGCTTTGCGGGGCTTATCGGCATTGCGCCTAAAGCATCGGCAGTATTATCGGCATTGACAACCTGGGTGCTGGAGTGGGGGCTGTGTTACTGGCTGGCGAAGAGGAAAATATTTGTGAAGTTGTAGTGATTAAACGAAATGACTGGTAACTTAAGAACAAGGCCCCCTATAAACGCATTTGTGTTGGGTGCAATAATGATATTATTGATTTGGGAGGCTGTATTCAATCCAGTGTGGATTATTTACATGGTGCCAATATGGATGGGATTTTATATCGTCTTCTGCCGGTATTGTTGCACGATAACAATTGACTATTATGAGATCAAAATAAACTATATCACATTCTGGAATAAAAATATTTCCATCAAAATAGAGGATATTTCAAAAATTGATTACGCCAAGGGATTTTATGACTTCTTCTCAGATAAACGCATAGTTTTTTACGGACTTTTTCCAATGTATTGCCATGATAGACTGATTATCCACTTAAAGGGTTCGAAAATTATAGAGGCAAATGTTAATACACGTCTATTTGAATTTAAAAGGGTTACTACCTGGGCAAAAGAAATGAACTTACTGAGCTGAGGAAATGAGGCGGGTATTGAAAATTAAGAGGCTGGCTGGTATGCCACCTTTTCAATAATAGAAATTTACAGAAATTAAGTGCAAAGAAAATTCTTTATTCGGATTTTATGGTATCATTAACTAATTTATAATCAAATTATTAATTATTTTAATTGAAGCTTTTATTTAATTAAATATTCTTGAGAATTTACCTGATAAGCACTCCGCCAATGGTTGTTGGTTAAATTAAAAGGCTTTAGACTTACGACTCGGGACTATAGCCTGCTTTGCAGGTTTTCCTTCACACCGCCTTCCCACTCTTCTTTCAGAATGCTGAGCACAATTGAGTCGCGCCTGCCGCCGGCTTCCAGCCACATATTGCTGCGGAGGATCCCCTCGACGGTACAGCCTATACTTTTCATGGCCGCTATGCTGCGCTCGTTGCGTGCATCGGCACGAAACTCGACTCGGTACATACCCAGTTCCTCAAACGCAAATTGCAGCAGCAGGAATTTGCAGTGCTTATTTAGTCCGGTACCGCGAAACTTCTCGCCGTACCAGGTGTAGCCAAGCTGCAGCATAGCATTACCAGGCTGTATATCATAAAACCGGGTGCTGCCGGCATATTCGCCGGTTGTTTTATCAAATACAATAAAGGCATATTCCTTTCCTTCGGTACGGTTAGACAGGGCAGTATTGATATAGGCCCGCATGCGCTCTTCGCCGTGTGCGCTGATGCCTGAATATTTCCAGGTATCCTGTTCGTTCAGGGCATAGGGAAGAAGGAATTCGATGTCCGATTCTTTGAGCGGTCGCAGCAAAACACGGTCATCTTCGAGGATGTACGCGGCATTGCGGTCAAATATTTGTGGCATGGTCTAAAATGTTTTAACGCGTTGTTCGTCTGCCTTAGTGTGGCCCTGCAATTATAATTGATTTTATGCACGACCATAGCTGTGCATCGTTATTTTTGCTTAAGTGACATTAGAATAACAATAAATTCCCGCCCCATGCCTGAACACAATAAACCCAAAGAGAAAAAACCCGGAATATTCAGCCTGCTGAAACCGTACCGGTTATTGGTTATTATGCTCATCCTGTTTGCGGTGTTCAGCAACAGCGTGAACCTGTGGCTGCCGAAGATAATTTCGCATGGGATAGATGATTATATGCGCAGCCTGATGACCCGGATACACTTCGACCTGAACCCGACGATGATCAAATTTTTGTCGGCCATTGCGTTCATTTTTGTTTTTTCGTACCTGCAAAGTATCATCCAAACTTATACCTCCGAGAAAGTTGCCCGCGATCTGCGTACCCGCCTTTCAGATAAAATATCGCGCCAGAGCAATGCCTTCATTGCCGAGGTAAATCCGTCTAAATTGCTAACAAACCTAACTGCTGATGTCGATTCTATCAAGCTTTTCGTTTCGCAGGCACTGGTATCTATCATATCCTCCGCATTCCTCATTGTCGGTGCCAGCGTTATGCTGCTTACCATTAACTGGAAACTGGCGCTGTGCGTTATTGCTATTATCCCAATTATCGGTATCACCTTCGCTTTTGTGCTAAAAAAAGTACGGGCCTTATTTATTGAAAGCCGTGCGGTTATCGACTGGCTGAATAAGGTTATCAACGAAAGTATCCTGGGATCGGCGCTCATCCGTGTTATCAATTCGCAGCAGCTGGAGTTTGATAAGTTCCTTAAAGCGAACACCAAAGCAAAGGAATACGGACTTTCCATTTTAAGACTTTTTGCAGGGCTTATCCCGGTGATAACCTTTACCGCCAACGCCGCTACATTGAGCATACTGGTTTTGGGCGGGCATTTTATTATTAATAAAACCATGACTTTGGGCGATTTTGCCGCTTTCAACAGTTACCTGGTCATACTCATATTTCCCATTATCATGATCGGCTTTATGAGCAATGTTATTGCACAGGCGCAGGCTTCGTTCGGGCGCATCAATGGTGTACTGGATGCACCGGATACCGTAGAAACAGGAACAGTAACGGAACCCCTGCATGGCGATATTGAATTGAAAAATGTAAAAGTAGTATATGGCCAGAAACCGGCTTTGAAGAATATTTCATTTTCGGCAAAGGCGGGATCGAAGATCGCTATCATTGGCCCGACCGCCGCCGGTAAAACGCAGTTGTTGTACCTGCTTACCAACCTGATCAAAGCAAATTCGGGCGAGATATTATTTGATGGCAGAAGCATCGACGAATACAACAGCGAATCGTTCCATAGCCAGGTGGGTTTTGTTTTCCAGGACAGCATCATTTTCAACATGAGTATCCGCGAGAATATTGCCTTCAGCGACACGGTAACCGACGAGTCTCTTCAAAAAGCCATCGATACCGCCGAACTGCACGAGTTTGTCGACTCGTTGCCGGAAAAGTTGAGTACTGTGGTTTCAGAACGCGGCGCAAGCCTTTCGGGCGGGCAAAAACAGCGCATCATGCTGGCGCGGGCATTGGCATTGGACCCTAAGGTTTTACTGCTTGATGATTTTACCGCCAGGGTGGATGGCAATACGGAAAAAAAGATATTAGAGAACGTACAGAAGAACTACCCGGGATTAACCCTTATATCGGTAACGCAGAAAATAGCATCCGTTGGGCATTACGACCAGATAATCCTTTTAATGGAGGGCGAAATTATAGCCAGCGGCAAACACAATGAACTGATGAACAGCAGTACCGAATACGTACAGATATATGATTCGCAACAAAGCACCAGCAACTATGAATTACGATCTAAATAAACTTTCAACCGAACAGGAAAAGGCATCGACCCTGGGAGCTTTGAAAAAGCTGCTGGACTTTATTTCGCACGAAAAGAAAAACCTGTGGCTGGCGTTTCTGGCCATATTGGTCAATGCCTCGGTAAACTTGTTCGGCCCATTGCTGATAGGCCATGCCATTGACAAGTATGTAATACCGGGCAATTATCATGGCGTGCTGGTAATTTCGGGCGTATTGCTGGCTATGTACATTTGCGGTTTAGTGGCCAGCTACCTGCAAACCATACTAATGGGCGGCGTGGGGCAGCGGATGCTTTACACGCTGCGCAACGCCATTTTTAACAAATTACAGCAACTGCCGGTCGCGTTTTTTAACCAGAATAAAGCCGGCGACCTGATATCGAGGGTAAATAATGATACCGACAAGATCAATACCTTCTTCAGCCAGTCGCTGATGCAGTTTGTCAGTAACCTGGCCATAATGGTCGGCGCAGGTATATTTCTGTTGAGTATCAACCCTGAATTGGGTGCGGCTACCATCGCCCCGGCTGCATTGGCGTGGATATTTACCAAAATATTGTCGCCATGGGTAAAACGGAAGAATGCTGTCAATTTAAAGAGTGTGGGAGGGATGAGCGCCGAGATACAGGAAAGCCTGAACAACTTTAAGGTGATCATCGCTTTTAACCGCCGTGACTATTTCCGGAAACGTTTTGACGAAGCCAATAAAGAGAATTACACAACATCCATAAGGGCCGGCATTGCCAACAATATATTTCTGCCGGTTTATACCCTGCTGGCCGGTGTAGCCCAACTCATTGTGCTGGCTTTTGGTATTTACCTGATATCGAAAGGCCAGTTCAGTGTCGGCCTGTTGGTGAGTTATCTTTCGTATGTAAACAGTTTCTACAACCCGCTAAGGCAACTGGCTACCTTATGGGCAACTTTCCAAACGGCCATGGCAGGTTGGGACCGTATATCGAACATACTCTCATTAGAAACCAACCTGGTTACTGTCGGTAGCGGGGCGGTAGAAGGGTCAGATGCGCTGCTCGAGTTCAGGAACGTGCATTTTGCTTACCCGGGCGGTAACGAAATATTGCATAACATCAGCTTTAAAATGCAGCGCGGCAAAACTTATGCGCTGGTTGGGCCCACCGGTGGCGGTAAAACCACAACGGCCTCGCTTATCGCCCGATTGTATGACCCGACCGAGGGAACAATTTTCCTTGACGGGAAGGATATCCGCTCATACGAACCGGACGAACGTACCAGGAAGATCGGCTTTATTTTGCAGGAACCTTTTCTTTTCACCGGTACAGTTAGGGATAATATATTGTACAGCAATGAGGCTTATCAAAATTTGAGCAACGACCAAATCGAACAGGAGCTTAAGAAGGCCAGCCTGCAGGGGCTGCTCGATATTTTTGACCAGGGGCTGGATACACCAGTGCTATCGTCGGGCGATAGCACCAGCCTGGGGCAGAAACAATTGATAGCCTTTATGCGTGCGGTTTTGCGCAACCCGGATATATTGATACTCGACGAGGCCACAGCCAATATCGACACCATAACCGAGAAATTGCTAAGTGATATCCTGGAAAATCTGCCGGAATCAACCACGCGCGTTATCATTGCTCATCGCCTGAATACGATCGAGAATGCGGATGAGATATACTTCGTTAATTCAGGCGAAGTAATTGCCGCCGGATCGCTCGATCATGCTATCGATATGCTGTTACAGGGGAAAAGGGTGAGTTAGTGGTTAGTGATTGGTTAATAGGAGATTAGTGATTAGTAATTGGTTGTCGGGAAGACCATGTAAGTCGAAAGTTTTAAATGTGGTTAAGCCTTACGAAGTTTTAACAACTTCGTAAGGCTTTTAGTATCATGGTTGTCACGCAGGCTCTCGAAGGGTAAGCGTATAGGCCTTTACCCACATGTTTCGGGATCCTCAACATGACACCCTGCACGAAATCACAGATCTCTTCGCACCACTTCCCCGGTGGTTTTATGCTTCAATATCAATTTCTTCTCACCATTCGGTAATATTTCTTCCTTGATCAGGTAGAACTCATCATCGTATGAAGCAAACTCATGGCCCTCAGTTACGTCGGTTCTGCCGCGCCAGTCGTCTATTTGCACGGGCTCCCAATTGCGCGATTTGGCCGATCTGTAAGCCGCGTCGATGATGCAGTTCACCACATAACCGTCGTAAAAGCTTTCAGAGGGCTCCCGTTTTTGTTCTATGGCGTCGAACATATCGGTGAACATGTGGTTGTAACCGAGTTCGTTTACCTCGTCGCCAACAGGGAAAAGCCAGCCGCTGGATGATTCGGCCTTCTCGGCCACATAGTTATTGCCTTTGCCGGTGCTGAACATATCAAAACCTGTGCGCAGGAAGTTATTAAGCCAGATAGTGCCCTCGCTGCCCATAACCTCGTCACGCAGGTCCATGCCCCCGCGGAAGCACCAGCTTACCTCGAACTGACCTATTGTGCCATTTGCATATTTTACCCAGCCTAATGCGTGGTCCTCTGCCGCAATAGGGTGTACCTGTGTTGCCGCCCAGCACATAACCTCCACGGGTTTAATATCCTTGCCTATAAAGTTTCTCGATATCTCTATACAATGGCACCCCAAATCGACTATGGCGCCGCCGCCGGACAATTCCAGGTTCCAGAACCAGTCGCTGTGCGGACCGGGGTGTGTTTCCCTTGATTTTGCCCACAACACACGGCCTATGCTGCCGGCTTTGACACTGGCTAATGATTTAAGGAATTTCGGCGTGTAGCAAAGGTCCTCTAAATAACCGCCCATAACGCCGGCTTTTTCCACCATTTCCATCATTTGCTTAGCCTCGGCGCCTGTGCGCCCCAATGGCTTGGTACAAAGCACATGCTTGCCGGCTTTAGCGCACGCCTCGACAGCGGCTAAGTGCAGTTCGTTCGATAATGC
This sequence comes from Mucilaginibacter ginsenosidivorans, assembly GCF_007971025.1. NCBI lineage: Bacteria > Pseudomonadati > Bacteroidota > Sphingobacteriia > Sphingobacteriales > Sphingobacteriaceae > Mucilaginibacter > Mucilaginibacter ginsenosidivorans. The sequence continues at coordinate 3,250,790 of NZ_CP042436.1, forward strand.
GATCACTACCACATCCACATCAGGATTGCCTACTACTTCATCAAGATTATTACTGAAGTGGGGCAGGCCGTAATCTTTTGCAAATTTTTCGGCCCTTTCTGTCGAGCGGGAATAAACGCTTACCAAAATGTCTTTTCTGCGTTGTGCTGCAAGCGAGTCAGCATAAAACCGGGCTATAAAGCCCGAACCAAGCATGGCTATTTTCATGTGTTAGAGTTGATTGAGTTGAATATGTTGAATGAGTTGATTAAGTTAAATATGTTGATTAGGTTGAATGAGTTGAATATGTTGATCGAGTTAGATCTATTGAATATAGTAATGAATTAAGTTGGATAACTAATCAACTTAATCTAACCCAAACAGCCCGCTCAACTAAGGTCACACCTCCTTTTCCCAGCCGGTTTCCTTCAATGCAGGATCGTTTTCCTTTTTAAGGAAGTCGTTATCTGATAGTGATGCTGCATCCCATTTCAGTATCGCTTCATCCGGCACCATATCTACCGGTGTTTTCCACGATGTTGATGTTTCGTTATAAGCCAGGTTAGATTGTGAACAATAGCACGAGATTATCGACCATCGCGGATAATCGGATAGGTTTGCCTCCGACCGGTGCAGCAGGTTACTATGAAAAAACAAAGCATCGCCCGGCTGCAGATCGCAATAAACCAGCTCCATTGTTTTTAAAGCATTATTCACCATGGTCATATCTGCTCCAACCTGTTCGCCCGAAAAGCCGTGGTTTACCCTGCCTAATTTGTGCGAACCTTTGATCACCTGCAGGCAGCCGTTCTCTTTGTTGGCAGCGGTAAGGGCTACCATCACACTGATCAACTGATCGGGAAACATAAATTGGTTTTTGTACCAATACCCGTAGTCCTGGTGCCATTCCCATGCACCACCCACTTTGGGTTCCTTCTGCATCAGTTTTGAATGAAAGTGACACACCGGCGAATCGTTATCCAGTAATTCACCCACCGATTCAACCATACGTTTGCTCCGTGTAAGGTAGCCAAACACATCGTTACCCGGCGTAAACCATAAGGATAACCTGGTTTTCTTACCCGACAGGTCGTTCAGATCCAGCGCATTTTTTCGCATAGCATCATCTTCGACCGCGGTTTTATATAATTTATTGGTCTCTTCCCGCGAGCAAAAACCTTTCACCAGCAGGTACCCGTCACGCTCATAAGCGGCTTTCTGTTCAGCATTCATCATTTTTACAGGTATTAATAGGTTTGCCCGATAAAGCTAAAACATTCATCCTTTATTTATCAAACCTTTGTTAAAATTGTTTTGGTAGGAATGATTATTAAAATCGTATCATTAATTATTAATTTTTTATTACTCCCATTTTATTTTTATTCTTGTAACAGAATAATATTATGCAAAGATATACCGGTCAGAAACGCATCCTTGTTGCAGTAGATTGTATCATATTTGGTTTCGACGGTTGGAACTTGAAATTGCTCGCTGTTCAGCGGGCCATGGACCCCGAAAGAGATAAATGGAGTTTAATGGGAGGATTTATACAGCCGTCCGAATCGCCGGAAGACGCTGCCAACAGGGTTTTGGAACATCGTACAGGATTGAAAAATGTTTACATGGACCAGTTCCATGTTTTCGGTAAGCCAGATCGCGACCCGGTTGAAAGGACGCTTTCCATTGCCTACTACGCTCTTATCGATATTCACCAGTATGAAAAGCAGATCAACGACGAGTTCCATCCCGAATGGTTTCTTTTGGATGAATTGCCGGAATTGATATTCGATCACTCCGAAATGGTGAAGCTGGCTTTGCGCCAGTTGCGCTACAAGGCAGCACTGCACCCGATATTGTTCCAGTTGCTGCCGGAGAAATTTACCATTCCACAATTGCAGGCGCTTTACGAAGGCGTTTATCAAACCAAGTTTGATGATCGTAATTTCAGCCGCAAGTTGCTCTCAACAGGCTTGCTTATCAAATTGCCCGAAAAGGATAAACTCTCCTCCAAAAAAGGGGCATTCTATTACCAGCTCGATCAATCGCACTATAAAGAGAACTTTGAGTCGTTCCTTAACCTTGTACCCAATCCGGATAAGTTCTTCTGATCTATTCTAAATTTTTCGGCAGCGTTATTGTAACCGATGTTCCTTTGCCGGGTTCTGATTGCACATCGATTGCGCCGTGATGATCCTCGATAATACCAAACACAATGGAAAGGCCCAACCCGGTGCCTTCGCCCACATTTTTTGTGGTAAAAAACGGTTCAAATATCCTTTGGCGAACTTCATTGCTCATCCCCACGCCGGTATCGGTTATTTGTATCGTAATATTATCAGTTTGATCTGTGGTGGTGATAATAACCTTTTCATGGTCACGGCCCGGTTTCTCCTTGATGGCCTGGATACTATTGTTAATAAGATTCATGAAAACCTGGTTTATCTTTCCGGGATAACAGTTCAGCAGGGGCAGCTTGTTTAATACAGGCATTATCTCAATGTCATAAGGGATGGTGCTCCTTAACAATATCAGCGTATTCAGGATCGCCTTGTTAATATCGGCGTGCTTCAGTATTAATTCATCTGTGCGGCTAAACGTCCGCAGGCTCTGCACGATCTCTGTTGTACGGTTTGCACCTTCTTCAATTCCATCAAGCAAGGTCAATATTTCCTCTTTGATAAAATCAAGGTCGGTATTTTGACTTTGTTCAATGGCTGCTTTCAGCAATTCTTTCTGATCAGGATGCGCCCCTGCTTCTTTGTACTTATCGATCAACGAAAACAACTCCAGGAAATCGAGCCGTAAGGGTTTAACATTTGAACCAACGAAGTTTATCGGGTTGTTGATCTCGTGTGCTACACCAGCCGTCAATTGCCCCAGCGAAGCCATTTTTTCGGTTTCAAAAAGCTTCATCTGGGTCGATTTCAGGTTTTCAATGATCGAAGAAAGGTCCTGGTTTGTTTTTATGAGTTGATTAGTGCGGGCATTAACTTCGGTTTCAAGCAAAATATTTTGCTGGGTTATCAGCTTTTCATTCTCCCTGGCAATGGTCAGTGACAGCAACTGCGTCTCAGCTGTTTGCCGGCGGTAAAAATTGATCTTTTCGGCCAGGGATATCGAGAATAGAACGAGCTGCAAAATGGAACTGTAAATGATAATATTGGCAGTGAAGCTGTTATGAACGATATAACCCCGGTTACGGGCGACCGAAACAAGCACGGTAACGAAAAATAGCCCAAAACCGATCATAAAATATTTGGCCGGTTTATATCCCTGTACATATAATACACTGCCGATACTAAGAAGCGAAACCGACAACAGCGTGGCAGAGATTGTTATAAGATCGTAAGTAAAAGGAACCTTACCGATAATGACGGTTATCAACGCAATAGTATATAGCCCGAATAAAATATAGTAGTATTTGAAATAGGAGTTTAATTTAGATCTCAGTTGAAGGAATTCTGCAGCGAACAATAATACGGAATACCCAAACCCTATCCTGATGAGCGGTATCAGGTAATTGTTTATCATAGTTTTTTCGCTCACAAAAAAATTTGCGCCATAACCCCGTACCAGTACCTGCGATAACCCTAAAAAAATGATATAAGCCACATAGTATATATAACTTTTATCGCGGACCAATACAAACAGTACCAGGTTGTAAAGGGCCATTACAAGTACAATGCCCATAAACCCGCCCACCAGCAGGTTTTCGTAATCCGCATTTTTAAAATACGTGTTAGCGCTGTTGATGTCGATGGGAACGGTGCCCGACACACTGCTTTTTATCCTTAAGTATAATGTTCGGGTTGAATCCGGAAGGACAATACAATTGATGAAAGTGTTGTTTTGTTTGAGCAGTCTCGAATCGCGGTCGGGAACGGAAGAAGAAAAATGGATCATCCGCCCGTTTTGCGAATCGGCGAAATAAAGGTCAAAGCCATCTATTACTATAGCGCCTATTGAGATGGGGACAAATGCCCGCGTAGTTTTATTGTGAAGTACAAATTTTAACCAGATGGTTGATTTTGCGTATTGCATTACCGGCAGCGAGGTTTCGACAGTATGGAAACCAGGATTGCCCCTTACATCATTGATCTTGTAAACGCCGGACGGGTCGTCCAACTGGACGAAATAATTGTTTGTCAGAAGTTTTTTTTCGTTTTCGCGGATAGTAAGCGTATCGGCCTGGAACGCAAAAAGAGAACTATTTTGTAGTAGTAGGCAAATTATTAACAATATTTTTTTCATTTTTACGATTTGCTTTGCCGGCGGCCATATTCTGAACACCATAAATTTGCGCAGAAAATTAAACTTTCAAGAATTTATCGTGTTAAAATAGCTGTCTGTCGATACCCTCAAAATAAAATATAATATATGTCGTTCGGAGTGCTGTATGTTGATGATGAGATAAATAATCTCAATAGTTTTAAAGCCGCCTTCCGGCGCGACTTTAATATACACGTTGCACAATCAGCCCGCGATGGGCGCAAGATACTTGATACCAACGAAATAGGTGTGATCATAACCGATCAGCGTATGCCCGGGATGACCGGTATCGAATTTCTGGAGTCAATTTTGACCGTTTACCCGGATACGATTCGAATATTACTTACCGGTTTCTCTGACATGAATGCCGTTATGGACGCGATAAACAGGGGACAGGTTTATAAATACCTGGTTAAGCCATGGCAAAACGACGAGCTTAAGCTATATATCCAGAATGCTTTGGAAATATACCAGTTGCGTAAGGAAAATAAAGAGCTGGCGCATAAATTACAACTGGCAAACATCGAATTGGAGATGTTGAACAGATCGCGTTCGTGAACAAATAAATTTATGTGGGGCAACCATTAATTTGCACAATAAGTAATTAATTATGACCTATTTGTCGGTTTGTACGTAAACAGGGCAATAATTGCTTTGAAATTGTTATCTTAACAGCCCTGAATCTAAAAAAGAGAATTGCGGCAGGTGAACCTATAATATCGGAATGAAGCGACTTTTACTCGTAGTTTTTACTTCTGCTTTGACCCTCCAGGTTGCTATTGCGCAGCAAAAACCGCAGTACACGCAATATGTATTAAACAATATGCTTATCAATCCGGCGGTGACCGGCATTGAAAACTACATCGACATAAAAACAGGATATCGTAGTCAATGGACCGGTTTGCAAGGAGCGCCGGTTACCAGTTATATTACAGGCAGTATACCGTTCGGGTCTGATTTTGTTGGGGGAGACGCAGCCGCATTATCCGGTGGCAACGATGCTAATCCTTACAGCCGTCTTTATACACAAAATTACGAAGCTTCTGCACCGCATCACGGTTTGGGCTTTATGGCCGTTTCGGACCAGGCCGGGCCGATAAGCACAACCAATCTCGATCTGACATACGCTTATCATCTTGGCTTAACAAGTACGTTTAACCTGGCCGTGGGTGTCGAGACAGGGCTCAACCACATTAGTCTAAACACTTCCGAACTCATCCTGGAAAACCCGCTTGACCCGGCCATCGCGAATGGCAGCAACAGCCAGTGGAAGCCCGATCTTGGAGTAGGTGTCTGGGGTTACTCATCCAATTACTTTTTTGGGATTTCGGCTTTGCAGCTATTATCCCAAAACCAGTATTTCAGTACAAAAAATTCGGTTAACCAGGCAAAAACGGTACCGCAGTTTCTGGTTTCGGGTGGATTTAAGGTATTCCTGACGGATGATGTCACGTTGCTTCCATCAACGCTTGTTAAGTTTATCAAACCCTTACCGGTTACCTACGATGTCAATATGAAACTGGCCTTTAAGGACCGCTTCTGGATAGGCGGCGCATACCGTAACGGCGATGCTGTAGCAGGCATGTTCGGGTTGAACATCAGCTCGCTTATCAACATCAGCTATTCTTACGATTACACAACCTCGGCCCTGCGGACAGTAAGTAATGGTACCCACGAGATCGTGATCGGCATCATGCTCAACAACAGGGACCACCTGATAGCACCTGCCCATTCATTCTAAATAAAATTTCTGATTTACAATTCTTTTCTCAGCCTTGCAACAGGAATGTTCATCTGTTCGCGGTATTTGGCTACGGTACGGCGCGCTATGTTATAGCCTTTTTCTTTAAGTATTTCGGTAAGTCTCTCGTCCGCAAGCGGATGGCGTTTATCCTCGGCGCCGATGTTCTCTTCCAGTATTTTCTTAACCTCTTTGTTCGATACTTCCTCGCCGCTTTCGGTTTGAATAGCTTCTGAAAAGAAGGACTTTAGCAGGAAAGTGCCAAATTCGGTTTGTACATATTTTGAATTCGCCACACGCGAAACCGTTGAAATATCCATGCCTATCCTGTCCGCAATATCCTTCAATATCATGGGTTTCAGGTTCTTATCGTCGCCTGTCAGGAAAAACTCATACTGGTACTGCATGATCGCGTTCATGGTCTTCAGCAGCGTTTGCTGGCGCTGTTTTATGGCATCAATGAACCATTTGGCCGAATCCAGTTTCTGCTTCACAAACTGCACAGCCTCTTTCAGTTTTTTATCTCTTTGCGATGCCTTATCATAATGTTCGAACATTTCCTGGTACGACCGGCTTACGCGGAGTTCAGGAGCATTCTTGGAATTTAACGTTAACACCAGGAACCCATCGTTATTAGTGATATGGAAATCCGGTATAACCTGCATTTGCTTGGTGTTAACCTCGTTCGAGTCTCCGGGTTTGGGGTTTAGTTTTAGTATTTCAGATATAACGGCACGCAATTCCTGCGAGGTCATATTCAGCGATTTTTCGAGCTTATCGTAGTGTTTCCGGGTAAATTCATCAAGGTAGTTTTCTACTACCTGCATGGCTTTTCTTATTACTGGGTCGTTTTGATCCTTTTTCCTTAATTGTATGAGCAGGCATTCCTGCAGGCTGCGTGCGCCTACGCCCGGTGGGTCGAATGATTGAATAACCTTCAGCATTTCTTCCACCTCGTCGTCGTCCGCAAATATATTCTGCGAAAACGCCAGGTCGTCTGTGAGCGAAGTGATCGATCTGCGCAGGTAGCCATCGTCATCCAGGCTGCCGATGATCTGTTGGCCTATCCTGAAATCTTTATCGGAAAGCGGTACCAGGTCTAGCTGGGCTTGCAAATTTTCAAAAAATGAGCTTTGAACGGCTATCGGTATTTCCTTGCGGTCGTCGTCATCATCGCCATTCTGGTCATAGCGCGATCCATATTCGTTCAGATTATCTTCCTGCAGGTAGTCGTCAATATTAAATTCGTCGGCCGGGCCCTGCTCTTCGTCGCTGTTAAATGTATCTTCTTCCGGGTCACGGTCGGGGTATTGCTCCTCCGGCTCGTTCAGGTTAGTTAAACTCAGATCCTCAAGCGCCGGATTCTCCTCTAATTCCTCTTTTATCCGTGTGTCCAGGGAAACGGTGGGCACCTGCAGCAATTTGATAAATTGGATTTGCTGCGGGGAAAGCTTTTGTAAAAGTTTCTGTTGAAGATTCTGTTTTAACATAAATTGTATCGGCCCAAAAATACATCAATTAACCCTAAACCCGAAAAAATTAACTCTTTTGATAATTTAAGACTCCCTTTAAACGGAAATAAACAGCAAGTGTTTAAGAAAAAATAACGGCAGTTATTTTAATCATCATTTCACTTTGTATATTTATTAAACTTTAAGGAAAAACTTCAAACTCAAAACAACCTCACTTATGGCTATTGTAAAAGAATTTAAAGAATTTGCGATGCGCGGCAATGTGGTCGATCTGGCGGTCGGCGTTATCATCGGCGCTGCTTTTGGAAAGATCGTCACATCGTTGGTTAACGATGTTATTATGCCCCCTATTGGTTACCTGACCGGCGGCATAGATTTCAAAAACCTCAAAGTTTTGATAAAACCTGCCGATCCGGCTAATAAGGTCGCTGAAGTGGCTATTAATTATGGAAACTTTATTAATACGGTGATTGAATTCCTCATCGTGGCTTTTTGCATTTTTATGGTGGTAAAAGCTATAAACTCGTTAAAGAAGCCTGAGGAAGCCCCGGCTCCGGCACCTGACCCAGGGCCAACTAAGGAAGAAGTATTGCTGACAGAGATAAGAGATTTGCTGGCTAAAGGTAAATGACTTCGAGATATCTTATTGTTAAAAATAGTAAGATAAGGTATTCTGTTGCGCTTGTCGCTATTGTATTGATTTGCAGTTACATTTTTGTCTGTTACGGCCATAAATATAATCGCGGCTATGTTATCTTGCCAGTTACATTCTTGTTGATCGCCTATATATTTCTGCTGGACATTTGGAGTGATTGGCTTAAGATAAATAAACTTCACTGGCTCGGCAGAAGGATTGGCTTTTTTTTAATAATCGCTGTCACAGGCTCTTTGCTGGTCAATTTAAAAGATATCTATGAACGATCGCAGCTACAGAAATATGGGCTATTAGTTGATGGTAAAATAACCGATGCAGCAAGCGTTGATGGTTCAAGGACCGGTTATTTTTTCTCTGCCGGTGTAGAATATTATGTCAACAAAAAATTATATCACCAGCGGGCCTTTAGCTCGTCGTACATTTATAAATATGGTGATAACGTGAAAATTCTTTGTTCGTCGCACGACCCCGAGCTAATCAAAATAATATCTCGTAAGTCCGGGTTAGACATTAAGTATTAATATGTCTTAGGCAATTTGGGATCAGTAAGGATAATGTAATCATTATCCTTACTGTATTTACTCCAATCCGGGTTATCGTAACTATCATCCGAAAAGCAGGCGATGTTGACTATCCTGGCCTTTTTGTCATACTTCTTAAGCTGGGCCGCCGCACCAAGCTTTTCCTGGCTGTGAAACCCGCCATTCACCTGGAAAACTTTATAGCCGTGATGTTTTTTAAGGAAGCGTGCTATCGACCAGCCCATCGTTGCATCCCAAACATTTTGCGCCTGATACATCTGCATATTGCCCATTGCGCCATGCCCGCCCATAATTTCCAGGAACTTGTCGTAGTAGGCACCTGTAGCGGTATCGATCGGGAGAGGAGGGAGCCAAGCCTTACCTGTTTTGTCCAGTTTATCCAGGCTGGCTAATCCCATCCGGTTTACCATATTTACGTAACGGGCGGGCGCATTCGCCGCAACAACAGGTATTCCACCCGCTTTGGCAAACTCTATCATCGGTCGGTAGTCCTTATAGTTTTTCCAGGCTCGACCCTCGGTGGTAAAGTTTTTTTCACGTATCAATCCGGCCAAATATTCATTTAATACGTTTTGGCAATCGGTTTCAAACATTTCCATACTCAGGGCCGACCTGCCTGGATATCTTCCCGCAAGTTTTTGAAATAAAAGCGATTCCAGTACGTGGCAGGTCGAATCGTTATGCTCCTCGCCGAAAAAAAGCACGTCGGCATTATCTATCCCTGCTATAATGTCATCTGCCGATACCAGTTTTTGCTGGCTGGTGCTGTATATTTTATAATGCGGGTTCTCCTGGCTTAGCGTCAGCAGCGGCGCCAGCAGGAATATTAAGACTGCTAAATATTTCATAATATGGAAGTTTACTGATTGCGCTGGCAATAAACAGTTAAGCAATATAACAATACAACAGCTCATTTAACAAATACTATAATTCTATTTGAAAAGTATAAAAAAAGCACTAAATTTGCGCTCTTGTTTTAAAACACGACGAATAGAATAAATAGCGATGAAAAGAACGTTTCAGCCTTCTCAAAGAAAAAGAAGAAATAAACACGGTTTCCGTGAGCGTATGGCAACTGCTAACGGCAGAAGAGTATTGGCAGCCAGAAGAGCAAAAGGCAGAAAAAGATTATCTGTTTCTGACGAGCGCTCGCACAAAGCATAATTGCTTGTCTACAGGCTCCGACCGGTTATTGCTTTAAACTGCAGTTGAGGTATGAGCAAAATATACAGCTTTACAAAAGAAGAACGGTTATGTAATAAAAGGCTCATCTATGAGCTTTTTCATAATGGTTCTTCTTTTTTATGTTACCCCTTTAAGGTCTCGTGGATGGCAGTAAGCCAGCCCCAGGATTTCCCCGCGCAGGTTTTATTCTCGGTGCCAAAAAAACGCTTCAAAAGCGCTGTCGACCGCAATTTGCTCAAAAGGCGCATGCGCGAGGCTTATCGGCTGAATAAACAACAATACCTTTATTCGGCTCTTAAGCCTTTAGATAAACGGATAATTTTTTCAGTTGGCTATATTGGCAAGGAAATTAACGATTCCGACCTGATCCATAAAAAAATGCTGAAGCTTTTGACCGGGCTTGCCGAACTTAGCGCCAAATGATGCTGATAATAGAAATATTAAAGACAGTTATCGGCTGGATATTTTTGTTGCTGATAAAAATCTATCAATATTTTATTTCGCCGCTTACCGGTGCATCATGCCGTTATACACCCACTTGTTCGCAATACGGGTTAGAGGCAATAAAAAAGCATGGTGCCTTTAAAGGCGGATGGTTAACTATAAAACGAATTGCAAGTTGTAACCCGTGGGGTGGGCATGGACACGATCCTGTCCCTTAGGTATCGACAATTATTAAATGAACCCAATAGTAGCTTTTAGCTTTATGCTTTCGGCTTTCAGCTTTTAAAAAATGATACTTCAGGTAGAAACAGCCACAACAGTATGCTCGGTAGCTTTGTCGGAAAACGGAAAGATCTTGGCCTGCAGGGAAGCCGACCAGCGGAATATCCATGCTGAAAAGATCACGGTTTTTGTCAACGAGGTATTGCAGGCAGCCGGTAAAAATTTCGATAATATTGACGCCATAGCTATAAGCAGCGGCCCAGGCTCTTACACAGGTTTACGTATCGGTGTTTCGGCGGCAAAAGGGTTAAGCTTTGCCCTGGATAAACCGTTGATCGCTGTCGAAACGCTGGAAACAATGGCATGGGGCCTCATCGGTCAAAGTACTTTTGATCCGGGAACTTTGCTTTGCCCGATGATAGACGCGCGGCGCATGGAAGTTTACACAGCTGTCTTCGATCCCGATGGAAATAAGATACTGCCAACATCTGCAGAAATAATTGACGAAAATAGCTTCAAGAACCTGTTGTCGGATCACAAAATCATTTTCTTTGGAGATGGCGCCGAAAAGTGCCGCGAAGTATTAAGCATCCATTCAAATGCAGAGATATTAAGCGACTTTGCCAATTCTGCAAAATACCTTACCAAAAGAGCGACGGAGAAATATCTTGCAAAGGAGTTTGAAGATGTGGCTTATTTTGAACCTTATTACCTGAAGGATTTTATAGCAGGAAAAAGGGCTACTGATAAGTCTTGAATAGCCGGTTGTATAAACGGCCAATGAATCCTTTTTCGCCCATAGGAATTGTACTTGCGTTGAGCGGGTGCTCTATTACCGGTCCGAATTTAAGAGAGAATCCTAAAAAGAAGCTGGCGCCGGTAAACGAACTGTTGCCATATGATGAATAGTTATTGGTTGCTCCCGCCAACGCCGCGGTCTTTAATAATTTATCTGTGCCGATAAAAAATTCCCCATTGTAGGATTTGATCATAAACTGGGTGCCCAGGTTGAACAGATTCATGTCGTCGTAGCTTGCGGTCAAGCTAAAGTGATAGTTTTTGTACTGAAAATGGTTTACAAGCGCGCCGGTATAATTTGTGTAATATAACTCCTTTGATACGACAACAGTAGGGGAATATTTGATAGAGTGATCGTCGTTTACCCAATATGACTTTGTAGCGCTTAACTCGAATAGTGCATTTGTTGGCGTTGTAAACGATTGAAATACTTTTTTACTTCTGAGTATATTGTTTACCTGGTTGAAAATGCTATCCTCGCGGTGCGGAGTAGTGACACCATTTATGGTTTCGGTACCATTAAAGTTGGACACGCCCGATTCGCTATACCAATGGATAAAACCAAGATCTTTTAAATTAACCTGTATGGTAACATTGTCTTCGGTCCTGTAGGAAGTGCCGAGGCTGATCTGTGCACCGGGGCTGCGGGTGGTAGGTAAAAAGCTCCGGCTATCGAAATTGCCGGGCCCCTTGCTTTGATAATATTTGCCCCTTAGGGAAATTATTGCAGCGTCGTTTTCATTGTCGAAATTGATATGCGACTGATAGATGTCCACCTTATTATAGTCAATGCCAAGCAAAGCACTCAATTTTACGCCTATGGCAAGCCTATTGGTTACTTTTTCCCGATACGAAAAGCCTATCGAGTTATATATCTGGTAGTAATAGTGGTCATTGAAAATATCATTATACGTGCTGTTGGCGAATGCTCCGGGTCCGTTGAAAACGGCAATAGACTCATCGGAAAAATATCCCCTGCCCTCCAGCTTTGTTTGTGCAAAAAAACCAAGTTCAACGTCTCCCTTCAAACTCGAAAACATTTTGAACATAAGCAGGTATGCATTTCCACTAATATTGACGTGGTTGAATTTGTTGTTACCGATCTCGAGGACGCTATTATTGTATTTCCCTCCAAACGCCCTGTCCACAAGGGTGGATTGCGCATCGCCAGTTAAAAAGAAACCGGCGTTAAAATTAGGAACAAAAAAATTGAAGGCATACATTTTACTGGTATCTGGTACAAAGGCCCTTTGCGAAGGGTTTTCAAACGAATCGTATAAAGTTCCGGTGTTGTATTGTGAAAACTGTTGCGAGAACCCCTTTGCTGCTAACAATAAAAAACAAGAAACCAGTAAAAACTTCTTCATTATAAGTATCTCAGGGGCTATATGTTAGTTTATGCGTTTTAAAGATAAACTTCAAAAACTATTTTTATACTAAAAATTAAAAATTAACAGCTTTATCCCTTAAACGGGATTTTAGGTGTTGGGTTGTGTAAATACAGCAGATTTTTTCAGAAAGAGCTTTTTAATGATGCTGTATCGGTGTTTAAACGCATACAAAAGTTGGTATAAAAGCTTTTGTCGGACGATGAAAGTTGCCACGAAGCACCGTAGAAATTTTTCCAGCCCGGATTTGCCTGGTCAAGGTTTTCGTAGAAAGATAATTTCATATCCTGCCTGAATAATTGGGTTGCATTTTTGAATTGGATGAAAAATGACACGTTGCTTTTTTCGGCCAGCAGGTTGTTGAAATCATTATAGCCGTTAGTCTTGACCAGGAATTTCCGGTTCACGTAGGTATCGGTATAGCTGACAATTTCGGAGGTGCTGTTCGTTAGTACCAGGTAATTGTCGATCACTTTAAAATACGGTCTTTTAAACTGGCTGAAAGCTTCGCCAAGTAATATCTCCGGTACATTTTCGTAGGTGAACTGGCCGGTGTTATCAGAACTCATTTTGCAGGTATTGGTGAGTAGCCCTAATAGTTTCGAGCCATCTTTTAACTGTACTATGCCTATCTTTTCGTGGTAATGTGTGGTTACTATGGCAAATTCGTTTCCCAGTAGCCGCGGAAACTCCTTTTGTAAGGAAATGCCCGTTTCCTTTTTTATCTTACCAAGTATGTTGCTTCGTTGCGGGCCAAAATCACTTCCTGATTCCCAAATTGCCAATTCCGACTCAAATTTTATCGGGTCTGAAACTGAGAAATTTGTAAAGTAAGCTGTGGTGGAAGGAAATAGCTCCTTCAGGTGATTAGCAACCGGTTGCTGGCCGCTGAAAAGGCCCAGATATCCTTCCGGCTCGTTATTTTGTGGCTCGCTTGTTCCATTAAATATCAGGGCATCGCTTTTAAAGTTAAGGCTCAATGCAGCCAACCCTGGAAACTGGCGGAAGTTTTTAACGATATCATAGTTCCTGCTTAAAAACACCTGTTCAACTAAGGGGGTAAGCGCGCGGTAGTTCAGATAAAGGTTCGCGAGCGAGTTGGAGCGTTGCTGATCAGGCAGTAATACAAATGCCTGTTTTTCCCGTCGGTAATCGTAAGCCGCACAGCGGTTAATAACCTCTTTCGAAAAGCTACCCGACAGACAGTAGTCATCTTTATTGATCACGTAAAACCTTTTTTTAAGGTCGTTCAGGTAAATAATGTAACCTGGCTTGCCGTCAAACTCCGTTGGTGTTATCAGCATGCCGTTTTTTGGTTGTTTTGATAATTGTTCCAATGCAGCCTCGCTGAACTCCTTTGAAACGGATACAGTTAGCAGAAAATCAATTGAATTATCCTTCTGCGGGTGAAGCGAAACAAAAATATCCTGCCCGTTAAAATATTTTTTGAGCAGGGTATTTTGAAGCAATAGCTTTTGTAAAGCAGTTAACTCATCCTGGTTATCCTGGCCAAGTAAATTACTGAAGAGGTTGCTCCCGGCAAAAATGTCATAAAATTCCTTATCGTTGTTGAATTCGAATATCAGCGAGGCATCATTCGGGATGGTGCGCATAGCCAGGTTGGCGTATTTGCCTGCAGTATTGAGGTGACGAAAATAAACGACCGTTACCAATGCGGTTGCAGCAAATAACAGAACTGTAATGATAATTAGTCGTTTCATGGATTCAAATCACACAAAGGTAGATTTTTGGCGGTCAGCGGTAAAGTAATACTTTCAAATGGTAACTTAGCACTTTATATACCGATGAACAGGAAAATTGTTATTACGGCTGCTGTATTAGGAATGTTTGGGGTTATTGCAGGCGCCTTTGCCGCACATGGTTTAAAACCCAAACTAACCGCTTATCAGCTGGATGTATGGCACACGGCTGTACAGTACCAGTTCTATCATGTTTTCGCGCTGCTGTTCCTTTCCATGCTTCCTGCCGATCGCAAATTCATTGGTCCCGCATATTGGCTGTTCACCTTAGGGGTCGTGTTCTTTTCAGGTTCATTATACCTCCTTGCATGCCAGGATCTGCTTGGATTGCACATATCCAATATTATAGGCCCAATAACACCCCTGGGCGGGTTGCTGTTCATAGCCGGCTGGGCCGCTCTGGCCCTGGGAGCCATCAGAAATAAATAATCTCATGCTCGAATTTGCCGACATACAGCATACCGACAGGGAAACGCTATTTGTGGAGGTTATCCTGCCATTGGCGATATCGAAGAACTATACCTACCGGGTGCCTTTTTCGTTGAACGATTCGGTCTTTATTGGTAAAAGGGTAGTGGTGCAGTTTGGTAAAAGTAAGTTATATACCGCCATTATTGCCGCTGTTGGCAACCAGGCGCCCGAAAAATATGAGGCCAAATACCTGCTCGATATTTTAGATGACAGGCCCGTGGTAACCGGAAGGCAACTCCGGTTTTGGCAATGGCTGGCGGATTACTACCTCTGCAATATGGGCGAAGTAATGAATGCAGCATTGCCTTCGGCATTGAAATTGGCCAGTGAGACCAAAATCGAATTGAACAAGGATTTCCAGGTTGATAAAAGCACCCTGCACGACAAAGAGTTCCTGATAACCGAAGCCCTCGAGATTCAAAACGAGCTCACGGTTGGCGATATAGTCAAATTGTTGGGCCAGAAAACAGTGATGCCTATCCTGAAATCGATGTTTGAAAAGAATATCATTAATATTTCGGAAGAAGTTAGCGAACGTTATAAACCACGGAAAAGGACTTTTCTCACACTCAACCCCATTTACAACGATCCGGATAATCTACGCGAGCTTTTTCCGATCCTTGAAAAGCGTGCCCCCAAACAAGCCGATGCCCTGCTGGCCTATATCAAATTGGCGAGGACACAAAAGACGATATCAAAAAATGAATTGATAGAAGAAAGCGGTGCGGGCGATGCAAGTATCAGGTCGCTTATTGAAAAGGAAATATTAGTAGCCGAAGAAAAGAATGTGAGCCGCTTGTATTTTGATGAGGATGAGTTCTCGGATAATTTTCAACTTAGTGACACACAGGAACAGGTATTGAATGATATAAAGCAACAGTTTAGCGAAAAAGATGTGGTACTGCTTCATGGTGTAACGTCATCCGGCAAAACACAGCTTTATATCCGGCTGATAGAAGATATGATCAATTCCGGCAAACAGGTGCTTTACCTGCTGCCCGAGATCGCTTTAACAACGCATATTATCGAACGCCTTCGCCAATATTTCGGCGGCAACATAGGTGTTTATCATTCGCGTTTCAATGATAACGAACGTGTGGAGGTGTGGCAGAAAGTACTGAATCATGAATATAAAGTGATCCTCGGCGCGCGGTCATCCGTCTTTCTTCCGTTTGCTGACCTTGGTTTGATCATTGTGGACGAGGAACATGAAACATCATACAAGCAGTTCGATCCGGCTCCGCGTTATAACGCCAGGGACGCTGCTATTTACCTCGGTAACATGTACCAGGGTAAGGTTTTGCTTGGCTCGGCCACACCTTCGTTCGAGTCGTATTACAATGCCCGTACACACAAGTACGGTTTTGCTGAGCTGGCTGAGCGCTTTGGCGGGGTTGAACTGCCCAAAACTGAAGTGGTAAGTATTACCGAAGAGTTGAAAAAGAAAACCATGCAGTCGCACTTTACCAGTGTGCTGATGGATGATATAAAAACCGCTCTCGCCAACAAGGAGCAGGTGATCCTGTTCCAAAACCGCCGTGGGTACGCGCCATTAATGATGTGCAAGGTTTGTGCTTATACGCCCAAATGTGTCAATTGCGATGTGAGCCTCACCTTTCATAAAAGCAGCGGAAAACTGCATTGCCATTATTGCGGATATAAGGAAGAAGCACCATCCATCTGCCCGGCGTGTGGATCGACGCACCTGGAATATAAGGGTTTTGGTACCGAGAAGGTAGAAGATGAATTGAGTATGTTGCTGCCCGGGGCACGGATAGCCCGCATGGACCTGGATACCACACGTTCGAGAAATTCTTTACAAAACATCCTGAACGACCTGGAAGAGAAAAAGATAGATATCCTGGTAGGTACGCAAATGGTGGCCAAGGGACTCGACTTTTCTGATGTTACGGTTATTGGAATTATCAATGCAGATAGCCTGTTAAAATATCCTGATTACCATGCCAACGAACGCAGCTTCCAGATGCTGGCGCAGGTAAGCGGCAGGGCAGGCCGCAGGGGCAAACAGGGTAAAGTAGTTATTCAAACATATGACCCTAACCACCGGGTTATCAGGCAGGTAATAGAAAATGATTATAAGGATCTGTACTTTACAGAAATGGAAGAGCGTAAAAGCTTCAAATATCCGCCGTTCTATCGTATTATCAATTTGGATGTAAAACACAAAAGCCAGGACATATTATATAACCAGGCCGAATACCTTGCAACCGAGCTCCGCAAGAACTTTGGCGACCGTGTTATAGGGCCCGAATATCCGCTCATCAGCCGTATCCGTAATTACTATATCAAATCCATCATGCTCAAATTTGAGCGGGATGTGGAGTCCATTAACCGCGCAAAGGCAATCATTAAGGATGTCATCACTCAGTTTCAAACGACTAAGTTGAGCAAGGGTGCAATCATACAGGCAGACGTCGACCCAGTCTGATTTTTGTCATTCCGAGCGCAGCGAAGAATCTAATACCTGAATTTCTGTGTAACCTGAATTTCTAAACATTCCTGCTCAGACTACCGAAATCGTGCTAACTTTGTTGGCAAATGGCTTATAAGTTTATAGACAATTACCGTGAACAAGGCGCCCGCAAAAGGCTTGTTGAGATATTGGAGAAAAAGGGCATCGATGATAAGCAGATATTAAAAGCGATCGGCAAAGTTCCCCGCCATTTCTTTTTCGATGAAACTTTCTGGAACCAGGCTTATAAAGATATTGCCTTCCCGATTGGCGAGGAGCAAACCATATCACAGCCTTATACTGTTGCCTACCAAACCCAACTGCTACATATCAAAAAAGGCGATAAAGTGCTGGAAATTGGCACAGGTTCAGGTTACCAGGCTTGCATATTGATGGAGCTTGGAGCTGATGTGTATACCATTGAAAGGCAGGAAAAGCTATATCAGCGCACCATACAGGTTTTGCCCTACATGGGTTATAAACCCAAATTCTTTTTAGGCGATGGCTCCAGGGGCATAAAAGAACATGCACCTTATGATAAGATCATCGTAACTGCCGGCGCGCCTACCGTACCCGACGAGCTATTAAAACAACTTAAAATTGGCGGTATCCTGGTGATACCGGTGGGAGATGAAGACAAACAGAAAATGGTGACGGTACTAAAAACAGCTGAAAACGATTACGAGAAACACGTATTGGATACTTTCAGGTTTGTGCCGTTGGTGGGGGATAAGGCTTGGTAGGATTTCGAATTTCGGATGTGCAATTTCGAATTTACCATTTGAGTCGATTGATATATTTATAAAATGTAACTATCAATTCGTCATCGTCACAATATCGGATCATCTCTGAAGGTTCAAATGGTTTCGGGCGATATTCAAAATACCAACGCATATTGTTCACATTTAATGTAATATGCAAGGTCTCTCTGCCAAGTTCAGCCGGATTATAAATCGTAACTACTAAATTATGCATAGATGTATATGCAAAGAGTTTTTTATCCAAATTACCCTTACGAATAAATCGAATTAGCGCGAGCATGCTTTCATAGGGGAACCCCAAATTCTCATACTTTTCCTCAAGCTTCTCCCAAGGAATAATCTTGACTAATCCAGGTCTGTATTTATAACTGTTATACACGTAGATGAATATAAGGAGTTAATTTGATTTTTCAAAAACCAAACCTACCGCTTCATCGCCCGTTCCATTTCCACTTTAGTATCGCGCTCTTTCAAACTTTCACGCTTGTCATAGGTTTTCTTGCCTTGTGCCAGCCCTATTTCCAACTTGGCAAAACCGCGTTCGCTTATAAACAAAGCTAAAGGAACAATGGTTAATCCCTTCTCCTCGCCACGGGTTTGCAGTTTTTTTAGTTCTTTTTTGTTGAGCAATAACACCCGATCGCGTTTGGCTTCGTGGTTGTAGAATGAGCCGTAGGAGTATTCCGAAATATGAAGGTTTCGGACAAATAGTTGCCCATCTATAAAGGTGCAAAATGCATCATTCAGATTCGCCTTGCCTTCGCGGATAGATTTGATCTCGGTCCCCAGCAATTTTATACCGGCTGTATATTTATCCAGTATGGCGTATTCAAAATAGGCACGTTTGTTCTTTATATAGATATCCTGGCTCATCGCGGTGCAAATATGCGAATTATTGCGGTTTTACCACCAATACCGGGATATTAACCTTATGCCGAACAGAATTTACTGTTGTGCCAAATATCAGATCCTTTAGAGCCTTATGCCCGTGCGAGCCCATCACCAGGAATTCTATCTGTTCATCCTTTACAATTTGCGCAATGGACTTCGCAGCTCTTCCAAAACCGATCTTACTTTCGGCATGGTACCCCAGCTCCTGCATCGAAGTAACATATTTTTCCAGGTTGTCCACATCGCTTTGTGTTTCGTGGTCCATGGTGTCCGTTCCATAATAACGCGCCCCCGCAGTTTCAACCACGTGTATCAACTTATAGTGCGCCCTTTTCCCGCCCTGCATAATCGCATGCCTGATGCAGTCTTTATCGTTTTTAGAAAAATCGATGGTTATGCCAATCGTTTTATAAATTATCGGCGCAAGGTCGGTAATAGCAGTAGCTAAACCATGTGGCACCTGTGCAGGCATATCTTTATGTTTAAACAATAAAGGTCTTAAAAATACATATATTAACAGCACACCGACCGCAATTGTTATGGGTACCACCAAACCATAAATCAATACTCCCGACTGCGGGTAAGCAGCGATCCAATCCTTTATCTGATCGATCACCAGTTTTGCATTCAAGCCGAGTATCAGTACGGCACATGCCCAGGCAAGTAACTTTACCTTATTGCTTATGGAGAATATCCCCATCCGTTTACGATCGGATACAAAGTGGATAAGAGGTATCACCGCAAACCCTAATTGTAGGCTCAGCACAACCTGGCTAAGGATAATGAGTTTACCCAGGCCATCCTCACCAAAATAAATAATGGTGAACATAGCCGGGACTATTGCCAGCAAGCGTGTAAGCAAACGGCGCAACCATGGTTCGATGCGCAGATTGATATGCCCTTCCATGATGATCTGCCCGGCAAGTGTACCCGTTACGGTGGAACTCTGTCCTGATGCTATCAGGGCGATCGCAAACAGGGTGGGGGCCACCTTTCCGAAAATGTGTTCCAGCAGCTTATAAGCATCTTTGATCTCCGCAACCTCAAAATAGCCATTGCGGAAGAAGGCGCCCGCTGCCAGTATCAATATCGCCGCGTTCACGAAGAAGGCCAGGTTTAACGCTATGGTTGTGTCAAACAGGTTAAATTTGATAGCTGTTTTAATACCTTCGTCGGTCTTTGTTATTCTTCGGGTTTGAACCAATGACGAGTGCAGGTATAAATTATGCGGCATTACCGTTGCGCCAATTATACCGATAGTAATGTACAGCATTTGCTGCGTTGCATGGTCGGATTTAAAAAGGTTAGTTGGAATAAATCCCTTTGCTATCTCTTTAATGTCTGGCTGTACAATAAACATCTCCACCAGGAACGAGACGCCGATAATAAATATCATGGAGATAATAAAGCCCTCCAGTTTGCGCATTCCGCGGTTCATCAGGAACAGCATCAGTATGGTGTCCGTCAATGTTAGCGAAACACCCCATATCAACGGAAGGTTAAATAAAAGCTTTAAACCGATTGCCATACCGATTATTTCGGCGAGATCGCAGGCTATAATAGCTATTTGCGCCAGCAGGTAAAGAAAGAAGTTAGCAAAACGCGGATAAGCGTTCTTTGATGCCTGGGCCAGGTCGAGCCCTCGTACGATCCCCAATCTTGCGGCTAATGATTGCAGTAACAGTGCCACCAGGTTAGATACGAAAAGCACCCAGATCAGCTTATACCCGAAAGCGCTGCCACCTGCAATATCCGTGGCCCAGTTGCCCGGGTCCATATAACCAACGCTGATGAGGTATGCCGGACCTATAAAAGCCATTAACCTCCGCCAGCCTGTTTTGTTGTCGGTGGTAATGGAGCTATGGACATTGCTCAGCGATTTGCCGTGTTCGTGGCTCATAGTGCTATCAGCAAATTATTGGCTACTTCGCGGCTGATATGTATTTTATTATTATCAACCGTCAGGATCACCGAGTGATCGTAGGTGTTTATTTCTGCTATTTTGATCTTTTTACCAATGATCAAATTCATTTTCTCAAGATATTGGAGGAAAGCGGCGGAGTGTTCCCTGACCCCTGAAATTATTCCCGTATTGTCAACCAGCAAAGCAGACACCGGTTTCAATTCGTGCGCCTTAAATTTTCCATGCTGATCGGGTATGGGGTCGCCATGCGGGTCGTATTTCGGGCGACCCATAAACTCGTCGAGACGATCGACAAGCTCCTTTGACGAAATATGCTCAAGCTCTTCGGCAACCTCGTGCACTTGGTCCCATTTAAAATTGAGTTTTTCCACCAGGAAGTACTCCCACAACCTGTGTTTCCTCACGATGCTCAACGCGACCTTTTCACCGGCGCCTGTTAATGTTACACCCTGGTATTTGGTGTAATTGATCAACTCTTTTTCGGCCAGCTTCTTCAGCATATCCGTTACCGACGCCGCTTTTGTGCTTAACGACGCGGCGATCTGGTTGGTGCTGACGCTTTCCGACTGGATGGAAAGATGGTAGATGGCCTTTAAATAATTCTCCTCTGTGAATGTATGCATTTAAGCAAATCTAATTAAAAATTTAGATTAGTCTAAAAAAAATCTATAAAATTTATTTCGGCCTAAATTGTTTTAAAAGAAATTTTATTCTGTTGATTAAGGAAAAACTATATTTGTACCCATCATGGCTGCTGAACTTGACAAAATTGACCTGCAGATACTCAGGATTTTACAGGACAATGGAAGGATAACCAACTTACAGTTATCCAATGAAATAGGCTTATCGCCTGCGCCCACCCTGGAACGCGTACGTAAACTGGAAAATGCGGAGTACATCAAAAGCTACCACGCACTTGTAGACGAGGAAAAGCTGGGCCTCGGCATCAAAACATTTATCCAGGTTTCGCTTGATTTTCACAAGAATAATACGATCCAGGTATTCCTGGACGAGATACAAAAGATAAAGGAAGTTACAGAATGCCATCACGTAACCGGTCAGTGCGATTTCCTGCTTAAGGTATACGTTAAAGACATTAAATCATACGAGCAACTCATCATGGAAAAGATCAGCCGCATACCGGTTGTAAAAACTTTCCAAACCATGATGATCATGTCGACCAGCAAAAAAGAGCCGATAGTGCCGTTGGAATACTAATTGTTGATTTACTGAATTATTTAATGACTGAATATCAATAATTCTATAATTCAATCATTCAGTAATTATTAATGTATTTGCCAATCAATAGGTTCCTTCCCTTCTTTTACCAATATCTCATTTGTTTTTGAGAACGGCCTGGAACCAAAGAATCCCCTGTCAGCAGAAAACGGCGATGGGTGAGGAGATTTGATGATAAAGTGTTTAGACTTATCGATCAGTTCGGCTTTGGCCTGTGCATACGCTCCCCACAGGATGAAAACAATACCTTCTTTTTTGTCAGATATAGTTTTGATCACCTGGTCGGTAAATTCCTCCCAGCCTTTTTTTTGATGCGATGCAGGGCTGCTGTCTCTCACTGTAAGCGTTGCGTTTAGTAATAAAACACCCTGTTCCGCCCATTCGGTCAGGTCGCCATGATTTGGTATTGTAAAACCCGGGATATCCGTTGCCAGTTCCTTATAAATATTTTTAAGTGATGGCGGCGGTGTTATGCTTTTTTGCACCGAAAATGACAAACCATGCGCCTGGTTAACTCCATGATAGGGGTCCTGGCCCAATATCACTACTTTCAGTCCATCAAAAGGTGTTTTTTTGAATGCATTGAAAATATCCGCGCCTTTGGGATATATTTTATAGCCTGCATCCTTTTCGTGTTTTAAAAATTTTTTGAGTTTGATCATATAGTCCTTCTCAAACTCGCCCTGTAAAACTTTCAGCCAGGATGGTTCTAAATCTATCGCCATAAATATTTATGCAGATGTTGGTTAAGACTACAAATAAACGGATATTTGCAATCTGTTTTATAGTTCATAAAATTATGTCAAATCTTGTTCGGCTTATTATTGCCTGCGTTGTTGCCGGAGCGGGCGTTACTCTTTGTGGCTTCGGTTTTTGGGGATGGGGGATATTGGTGTTTTTTATTGGGGGGCTTATCCTGCTAACTTATTTCTTTAACGAAAACATGATCATTGCGCAGTTTTACCTGCGCAAGGAGAATTCAGAAAAAGCCGACCAATGGCTTGGCAAAATAACCGATTATGAAAAGCAACTGAACAAAAATCAGCATGGTTACTATAATTTGTTGCTTGGCTTGATGGAATCGCGCAAGGCGCCGCTGAAATCAGAAAAGTTCTTCAAGAAAGCCTTGTCGTTAGGCATGAAAATGTCACACAACGTTGCTCTTGCTAAATTGAGCCTTGCGGGCATTGCGATGGCTAAACGTAATAAGCGCGAAGCGCAGATGTATCTTTCTGAGGCAAGTAAAGATGATAAGAATAAACTGCTTGCCGACCAGATAAAGATGATGAAGGCGCAGATGGCGCAAATGGATAAACAGCAGGCAGTGCGTGGCGGATACCGCCAGTATTAGTCAAAAAAATAGGCTTTAAAAAGATGATCTTTAAAGCCTATTTCTCTTCAATAAAGCTGTAATAGTCCGGTTCAGATGAAGAGTTCAATCTTGCCGGTACATATTTCTCTGGCGTCGGCAGATGGTCGTCCGATGGGTTCGCCACCTCAACTATTTTCAGCAGACTTCTTATAAACGACAGGTCGAAAGTACTCCTGTTCAATTTGATAAGATATTCGTTTTCGGTAATTTCTAATATTGAGCTAGTCATAATGTTTGCATAACTTGTGTAATTATAAAGTTATACAGACATTTTGATGCCAAAGTTTTATCAATTTTATTATTTTATTAACAAATTGTAAACAGTTGGCTGTTGAAAATGTGCGGTTTGCAAAAAATAACGATGTCAACCGCAAATTAAAAACTGTTGATTTATCGCTCAGAACCAACTCATCACAACTTCCTTGGCAGGCATCGTAATATCCAGCTTCAACTTTTTACGCATACCGCCCAGGTCATTAAAAACTTTGTTCGGGTTGGCGGCTTTTAATTCTTCTACGGTGTTGAATCCCATTTTATTCAACACCTGTACCCATTCTGCGGGCACGCCGATATTGATAAAATCATCAACAGTTGCCACTTTAGCCTTCTTTTCAGGGCGCATCTGCGGAAAAAATAAAACCTCCTGTATCGTATGCTGGTTGGTAAGCAACATTACCAAACGGTCGATACCGATACCCAAACCCGAGGTTGGCGGCATGCCATATTCTAAGGCACGCAAAAAATCTTCATCCATCGCCATAGCTTCTTCATCTCCGCGCCCGGCTAACTTCAGCTGCTCTTCAAAGCGCTCACGCTGATCTATCGGGTCGTTTAGCTCCGAGTAGGCATTAGCAATTTCCTTACCGTTCACAAATAGCTCAAAACGTTCAACCAACCCGTCCTTGCTGCGGTGTTTTTTAGCAAGCGGTGTCATTTCAATGGGGTAGTCGGTAATATAGGTCGGTTGTATCAGGTTAGCCTCCACTTTAGCACCGAATATCTCATCTATCAGTTTGCCCTTGCCCATGGTAGCGTCGGTCTCAATGCCAAGATCTTTACATGTTTTCAGCAAGCCGTCTTCATCCATGGCCGACACATCAATGCCGGTGTATTTTTGGATCGATTCATACATCGATAATCTTTCATAGGGTCCTGCAAAGTTGATCTCGTTATTACCTACCTGTACCACCGGAATGCCGTGTACGGCCCGCGTCACTTCTTCAAGGCAGTTTTCAACCATTTGCATCATCCAGATATAGTCCTTGTAAGCGACGTAGATCTCCATTGACGTAAATTCCGGGTTATGCGTACGGTCCATACCTTCGTTGCGGAACATCTTGCCAAACTCATAAACGCCGTCAAAGCCGGCCACGATCAGTCTTTTTAGGTACAATTCATTCGCGATACGGAGAAAGAGCTCCATATCCAAAGTGTTATGATGCGTTTTAAATGGCCTTGCCGCTGCGCCACCGTGAACAGGCTGCAAAATGGGAGTTTCCACCTCCATCCAGCCCTGCTTGTTAAAGTAATCGCGCATAGTGTTGATCACCTTAGAGCGGTTAACGAATATTTGTTTAAATTCGGGATTAACGGTCAAATCCACATACCGCTGGCGGTAACGCATTTCAGGATCAGTAAACCCGTCATGAATGGTGCCATCCTCTTCACGCTTTACAACAGGCAGCGGCTTTATTGATTTTGATAAAACGAACAGCTCACTGACATGCACAGATATCTCGCCCGTTTGAGTTATGAAAGCGTAACCCTTCACCCCAATATAATCGCCTATATCCAACAGCTTTTTGAATACGGTATTGTACATGGTTTTATCTTCGCCGGGGCAAATGTCGTCGCGCTTCAGGTATATCTGGATACGCCCGGTCGAGTCCTGCAACTCGGCAAACGAGGCACTGCCCATGATGCGGCGCGTCATGATACGACCTGCTAAAACCACATTCTGATAAGTATCGGCGTTGGCGTTAAAATTATCCAGTATATCCTGCGCAAATGCGGTTACATTAAATGCCTCGGCCGGGTATGGATTGATCCCAAGGGCACGAAGCTGCTGCAACGATTCGCGGCGTAAAATTTCCTGTTCGGATAGGTTAGTACTCATGTATAAAACGGTGCTTCAATAAGGTTGCAAAAATAGCGTTTTTTGTAATACACCGGGGATGTTATCAGCTGTATCAACTGCAAAAATGGCTAACTTTGTTACATGTATGCGTCTCTTGTCGAAAATATCATTCCCAAATATAGTCTCAAACAGGCTAGCGATGCCGAGTTCGATCTGTTCATGATAAAAGAACTTAATGGCGAATACAGCCAACACCCTTCTATATTTCTGGCACCGCACCGCAAGGATTATTATTTGTTTGCGTTTGTAAAAGATGGTAGCAGCCGGCATTGGGTTGATATGACACCTTATGTCTTAAAGCCCGATACTTTCTATTTTTCTGTGCCACACCAGGTACATGTAAAGGAGCACTCAAGGCCCTTGATCGGCACGATGCTTTGTTTTACAGACGATTTCTTAGCTATGGAAGAAAATTTGTCTCTAAGGCAATTACCCGTTATCCAAAATTTACACAACGGCCATGAACTTAATCTTACAACAGAAAATGTAAAGTTCATTGAAGACATAATGGCTAAAATGTTAATTGAAAATAGTGCTAACAATAACTTACATTATAGCATGTTGCTGGCCTACCTGCGCGTATTGTTGATTTATTTAAGCCGCATTTATACAGAGCAATTTGTAAAGCCGGCGGGACAATCGGAACGGGTTCTGTTGAATAGATTTAAGGCGTTGATTGAAGAACGATATCTTGAATTACATGACGTAGCTGGCTACGCCGACCTATTGCATATTTCCGGCGGCCACCTGAATGATGTGGTGAAATTTCAAAGTGGTAAAACTGCTATTGAGCATATTCATGAAAGGCTGACGCTGGAGGCCAAACGATTGCTCTTCCATACCGAACATTCCATAAAAGAAATAGCTTACCGCCTTGGTTTTTACGATGCCTCCTATTTTAATCGCTTTTTTAAACGCATAAGCGGTCAAACCCCCTTAATGTTTCGCAATAGCTCCCGCGAAATGTACCATTGATCCCCGTTTCTGTCCTATCCTTAGCATTTTCTGCACCAGTACTTTTGTTTCGTTTTAAAAAAAGCAAAAGATGACGGAACAGGAAAAACAAAACAAAGCGATTGTAATTCGCTTTAATAAGGAAGTACTTGAAAAAGGTAATATCGACGTTATAAATGAGGTCATTCATCCCGATTTTATTAACCACACAGCCCCTGCAAGTGCACGAGGGCCGCAGGGAATAATTGACTTCACGATCAACATCCTGCAAAAATCATTATCCGGTATCCGTGTTGAGATACACGACCAGGTACTTGAGGACGAGAAAGTTGTTACACGTAAAACTATCTCAGGAACTCACATTGCAGCCTTTATGGGAATTCCCGCAAGCGGTAGGGAAGTGACGATCAGCATAATAGACATCATTATACTTAAGGACGGTCAATATACAGATCACTGGAGTATCCGCGATTTACAGGATGTTATAGAAAAATCATTAGGTCGCTTATGAAAACAGCATTGATAACGGGAGCAAATAAAAGCATCGGCTTCGAAGTAGCGCAGCAATTGTTGCAGGCAGGCTATTACGTTTACCTCGGCAGCCGGGATTCGGAAAAGGGAGAGCAGGCGGTTGCTAAATTTAAGTCGCAAGGACTGGACCAGGTAGAAGTTATTCAGATTGACGTAAGCAATTCGGCAACCATTCATACTGCAAGAGTAGAATTAGGAAACAAGATCACTTCGCTGGATGTTTTGATTAACAACGCGGGAATCAGGGGAGAAGGTGACCCAAGCGCATCATTCATCACACCAAAAGCCATCAGGGACGTGTTCAATACCAATTTCTTCGGAACGATAGAAATGACCCAAGCCTTTCTCGATCTGTTAAGGGCATCCGATGCACCCCGGATAGTTAACGTTACATCCGGCCTGACGTCGTTAACTTTGCATAGCGACCCAAACTGGAAGTATTATAAATTTAAAGGTGCTGCATATGGTCCTTCGAAAACAGCTTTGAACGCATACACCATTGCTCTCGCGTTTGAATTGCGCGATACCCCTTTTAAGATTAATGCAGTTGACCCCGGTTACACCGCTACCGATTTTAACCAGCACCAAGGGACTGGAACAGTAGAAGATGCCGCCGCCCGCATAGTCAAATATGCAACAATAGGACAGGATGGGCCAACCGGCGGTTTTTTTAGCGATGATAATAACCCGGAAACGGGTGTAAGCCCCTGGTGAGATCAATACACCACAGGGAACTGATAAAACCCATCCAGTATCTTTTTCAATCCCGATCCGTCCCTGTTGATGCGGTAGATGCCGAACAGGCCATAAGGGTAATCGGTATAGGACAAATAAATTGCCATACCATCGTACGACCATGATGCGCCCAATATCGAGTTGGGTGTGTTGTTGTCGTAAGCGACGATCTTTTTGGCGTTCCTGCCATCTGCGTCACAGGTATAAAGACCGGTACTGGTATCATAGAGTATTTTTTTGGCATCACGGGATATGCCCAAAAATTCCACATCGGGTATTACCGATGTAAGATTATTACCATCCGGATCAACTGAGTAAATACCGACGTGGTGGTGGTCGCCTATGGCATTAAAATATATCTTGCCATCCGCTCCCCAATGAATATTAGCAACGGCCCCGTCGTCGTTTGCTAAAAAGGTAAGACGTTGTTCGGATGTGCCGTTTGCATTAGCTACATAAACATCGTAATCGTAAAGGCTGTCGACCTGTGCCTTACCATAAGCTATTTGCTTACCATCAGGCGAGAATGAGCCATAATCCGCCCGGTGTCCTTGTACAACGGTCCTGAAATTGCCGCCGGGAACATCAATAATACACAGGCTGCGGTCGCTGTCATCTTTATTGCCGCGGGTGTAAATTACTTTTGTCCCATCAAAGGACCACGAGCCGCGGTAACTGTAATGGTCGGTCTCAAACGGCGTAATTGCGGTAATGCCTGTACCATCCAGCTTAGCATAGTATAGAGATGTGTAGTCGCTTGGCGCATTGACATGGCCATTGTTAAACTCCTCATCAGCGGCAAACAAAACATAGGTGCCGAATGATGTCGGCGGAGTTTCGGGAATAACCTTTTTCTCCTTATGACACGAAAAAAGGAACCCCAATAAAAATATCAGCACTAAATACTTCAAATTTTTATACATAGCGCTTTTTTTGACATGGTTACGCCATAGCCTAGTCTGCTTTTGCTTCCTGCAAATACATTTGGTCTATAGCTTCAGCATATTTCTTTTCTATCACTTTCCGTTTGGCTTTCATGGTTGGGGTTACTTCCCCCTCGTCCATACTGAAAGGTGTGCGTTTAACCTTAAAATTTTTGATACGTTCAAATTTGGCAAGTTCGTTCGAAAGCCGTTTAATATCCTGGCCTATCCAATCGACGATCTCTTTCTCCTCAATAAACATTACGGGCTGTTCAAAAAACTCGTTGCTTAGGTTAAAAGTTTCCTGTAATATTTCCCGCGCCGGCACCACTATAGCCGTTATATATTCGCGCTTGTCGCCCACCAGGAATACCTGTTCTATTTTTGAACTCTTTAAATAAGTATTCTCCACAGGAGTTGGGTAAATGTTTTTCCCATAGGCGTTAACCAGCATGTTTTTAAGGCGGTCGGTAATTTGCAGGTTCCCTTTGTAAAAACGGCCGATGTCACCCGTATGAAACCAGTCATCCGGGTCAATAACGGTAGCCGTTTCCTGCGGTTTGTTCCAATAGCCTTTCATCACACAATGGCCGCGTACAATGATCTCACCTTCTTCCGATTGAAAATCCTCTTTGAAAGTATTATGGGTTTGAATAGTGTAAATCTCCTTTGTGTCAACATTTTGTATGCCCACCTCTATGCGCGGAATGATACGGCCAACGGTGCCGTAAATAACACGCTCGTTTTCGGTAACGGCCATTACGGGCGATGTTTCCGTCAAACCAAATCCTTCTAATACTTTGATACCCAGGTCTCCAAAGAACTCGCCAATATTTTTAGGCAAGGCGCCCCCGCCGGATATCAGGAATTTCAACTGTCCGCCGGTACGTTCTTTTATCTTACTGAATACCAGCTTTTCTGCAATTTTTTGCTGCTGGCGAAGTATGATGTTGGGCTTTTTACCGCTTTCCAGCACCAGGCGGTATTTGCGACCAATACCAAGTGCCCAAAGGAATATTTTCGTTTTTGCACCACCTGCCGAAGTGCCGTTTTTCATGGCGCGGTCGTGTATGCGTTCCAGTAAACGGGGTACGCAGCACATTATAGTGGGCCTGACTTCGCCCATATTTTTGGCCAGCAGATCGAGACTTTGCGAAAATGCGATAGTGCATCCTTCAAAAAGGCAAATATGATACGTAGCAGTGCGTTCGAATACATGCGAAAGCGGCAAAAAAGAAAGGAATTTATCCGTTTTCTCCAACACCTGTATTTGTTCCAAGCTTGCCCGGACATTTTCCGTCAGGTTAAAATGGGTGAGCATAACGCCCTTAGGGGTACCGGTTGTGCCCGAAGTATAGATTAGGCAGGAAAGATCGGATGGCAAAATAGCCTCCCGCGCGCTGTTAATAGCCTGGCGGTATTGTTCAACTATCTTTTTTCCTTCTTCTATTATATTTTTGATACAGGTTATACCGGGATTGAACTTGCCGCCCCTGTCGGCATATTTTTCCATCTCATCAAAGCCGAGAATTATCCTTATCAAGTTAGGGCAACTGTTCGCAACCCTGTATACCTTCCTCATCAGGAAAGGCGTGCCGACCAGAATAGCCTTGGCTCCTGAGTCGTTCAGGATATATTCTATCTCCGTTTCAGAAAGGGTAGGGTATATAGAGGTATTTACTGCGCCTATCTGCTGCAATGCCTGGTCGTAATAAACATAATCCGGACCATTATCAATGATAAGGGCCAGGCGGTCCCCTTTTTTTATACCTATTTCCAGGAACCATGCCGATATCGCGTCGATTTTTTCAATCGCTTCTTTGTAGGATATCTCAACCCAATCCTCTTTTACTTTATGAACAAGGAATGGATGCGTTTCGGGGTGAATGTTTGCGACAATATTGCGTATCAGGTCAGGTACGGTCTTTCGCTCAGCTACAGAATTCATTAAAATAAGTCGGGTTTATATTGATTCCAGTTATAAAAGTAATGATTACGGCATTAACAAAAAAATGCCCGGCATTAATATACCAGGCATTTAATTTATTTAGATCAAAATACTTTATACGGAAAAACTCTCACCGCAGCCGCAGGTACGCGACGCGTTAGGGTTATGGAAGTTAAAACCTTTGCCATTCAACCCGTCGCTAAAATCAAGTTCGGTGCCGGCAAGATAAAGGAACGACTTCATGTCAAGAGCCATGCGGATACCTCTGTCCTCAAAAAACTGGTCGCCTTTTTTTATTTCGTTATCAAAATCAAGATTATATGATAACCCCGAGCAACCACCCCCCTTCACCGATACCCGAAGGAAATAAGAGCCGTCGAGCCCCGCATCCTGCATCAGGTGGTCTATCTTACTTTTTGCTTTATCTGTTATAGTTACCATTGTAGTCAATTGTCAATAGTGAATGGTGAGCAAATGGCAATTCACCATTCACTACTCACTATTCACCAAATTAGTGGTGTGCTTTTTCCGCTTCTATCGGAGCCATACCGTTTTTTACGCGGTAATCGTTGATAGCGGCCTTAATAGCATCTTCCGCCAATACCGAACAGTGAATTTTTACTGGCGGCAACGCCAATTCTTCAACAATATCCATATTGTCAATTTTCATCGCATCATCTATCGATTTGCCCTTAAGCCATTCGGTGGCCAATGACGATGAGGCAATAGCCGAACCGCAGCCAAATGTTTTGAACTTGGCATCGGTGATGACATTGTTATCATCAACCTGTATCTGCAGGCGCATTACGTCGCCGCACTCAGGTGCTCCTACCAAACCGGTACCTACTTTTACATTGCTCTTGTCCAAAGTGCCCACGTTGCGGGGGTTTGTGTAGTGATCGATTACTTTATCTGAATAAGCCATATCTTGTAATTATTGAATTAGTGAGTTATTGAATAATTTAAACTCTGTATTTTATTAGTTAAAACGGTATTTGCAAAGCTGCATATCCGCAAATTTATTCATCAAATTAATGTTCCGCCCACTCTATCTTGCTCAGATCAACGCCTTCCTTGAACATTTCCCATAGCGGGGAAAGCTCGCGCAGGTGAAGTACGGATTTTTTGGTTACTTCAATAGCGTAATCAACTTCTTCCTCGGTGGTGAACCTTCCCAAGCCAAAACGTATCGAAGAGTGTGCCAGATCATCCGAAAGGCCTAAACTTTTTAATACATATGATGGTTCAAGCGAAGCTGAAGTACAAGCCGAACCTGACGAAACTGCCAGATCCTTCATAGCCATCATCAAACCCTCACCCTCGACATATTTGAAGGAGATATTAGCCACATGCGGCAAACGGTGTTCCTGGTTGCCATTTACATAGCTTTCTTCCAGTACAGTTAACTCGGCCTGTAGTTTATCACGCAAAGCGGATAGACGTTTTGCCTCGCTTTCCATTTCCTGGCCGCATAACTCACATGCTTTTCCAAAGCCTACAATGCCCGGTACATTCAATGTGCCCGAACGCATGCCACGCTCATGGCCGCCTCCGTCCATTTGTGCGGTAACTTTTACTCTCGGTCCTTTGCGACGAACGTATAGTGCGCCTACGCCTTTAGGGCCGTATATTTTATGTGCTGAAAAAGCCAGCAGGTCAATACCATCAGTATTTACATCAACCGGTATTTTACCCACGGCCTGCGTAGCGTCTGTCATAAACAAGGCGCCGTATTTATGCGCAATTGCAGCAATTTCTTTTACAGGCTGTATCACACCAATCTCGTTGTTGCCGTACATTATCGACACCAGGATCGTCTCAGGGGTTATCGCGGCTTCCAATTCAACCAGGTCGACCAGTCCATCTTCCTTAACACCAAGGTAAGTTACCCGGCCGCCAAGTTTCTCAACATGATGGCAGGTATCTAAAACCGCTTTATGTTCGGTAACTGCAGTAATAATATGGTTGCCTTTTTCCTTGTACATTTCAAAAACACCCTTGATAGCCAGGTTATCTGCTTCGGTGGCGCCGGAGGTAAAGATTATCTCTTTTTCGTTCGCACCTATCAGTTTGGCCACCTGTTCGCGGGCATAGTCAACAGCTTCTTCAGCTACCCAGCCAAACGCATGATTGCGGCTGGCAGCGTTGCCGAATTTTTGATTGAAATAAGGCAACATGGCATCCAGTACCCGTGGGTCCATGGGAGTTGTTGCATTATTATCGAGGTATATTGGCAGATCCATATCGTGTTTTATTAACAATACAAAGATACGCAAAGTTTTTATTTATAATCATTCAAAACAAGGTTAAATAATCAGATAAACGTAATTATTTGCAATATTTGGGAATGAGAAAGGTGGAACACATCGGGATTGCGGTAAATAGTATAGCCGATGCGGGCAAGATATATGAAGTACTATTGAACACTTTGGTGTATAAAATTGAAGATGTTGAATCCGAGGGAGTTAAAACCGCATTTTTGCAATCGGGCCCAAATAAAATTGAATTACTCGAATCTGCTTCGCCGGGTAGCCCCATCGCCAAATTTATTGAGAAAAGGGGGGAGGGTATCCATCACATAGCCTTTGATGTAGAGGATATTGAAGCCGAAATGGCACGTCTGAAAGCCGCGGGTTTTGTCCTTTTAAATGACAAGCCTAAACCCGGGGCAGATAATAAACTGGTTTGTTTTGTTCATCCAAAGAGCACAAACGGGGTATTGATAGAACTTTGCCAGGGGATCAAATAGCGCCCAACTACAACCCGCTCGCCTGTGCTATCAGGTTATTGCCCGAATCGGCTATATAAATAGTATATGACGCCGTATTTACGGCAATGCCGTTCGGGCGTACCACCGACAATGGCCTGGGCGGTCCAAACTTATTGTTATATCCTAAAATGTCATAGCCCTTTGTATAAGCAGCTATATCAAATCCGCTGATGCCGGTTACTTTTCCTTCGGGAGTTATTTTGCTGACATGCCCGCCAAAAGTTTCGGTGACGTACAAATTACCATTTGTTCCTATGGTGATAGCATCAGGGAAATTAAAGCTTGCCATTATGCCTGTACCATTGAACGACGCGGCATTACCACTACCGGCAAAAGTACTTACCAATCCCGACGCATCTATTTTCCGCACGAGGTTGTTGCCGGCATCGGCCACATATAAATTACCGGCTGCATCTACGGCAAGCCCTTGTGGAATGTTGAAAGTGGCATTTGCGCCCACCCCATTTGTATTTCCTAAAGCAATTTTTCCGGCAAGCGTTGAAACCGTCCCATCCGGCGTTATCTTCCTGATCAGATCGTTACCTGTATCGGCGACATATACATTCCCATTTTTATCGACAGATATACCCTGCGGGAAATTAAAACTCGCAGCAGTTCCTTTCCCGTCGGCGTGTCCGATGTCTCCGCTGCCCGCCAGGGTTGAAACCGTGCCGTCCGGCGCTATCTTCCTGATCAAATTATTTGCAGCATCTGCCACATAGATCGTATTGGACGCGTCGATAAAAAGCGCTTCCGGCAAATTAAAACTGGCCAAAGCGCCCTTGCCGTCGGCTGATCCAACTGAACCGCTGCCTGCAATAAGGGTAACATCGCCGGCTGTAGTTATCATTTTTATGGTATTGGTAGCAACATCTGCTAAGTACAAATTCCCGTTAGCACCAATCATCATGCCCGTCGTAGGATATTGAGCCGCATGGTTGCCTGCATTGTAAACAATAGCAGGGGTTGTATCTGTATTGGAAGGAGCGGGGCCTTGCTTCTTAGCGCAACCCGTAAGACCAGCCAAAGCGCCAACAGCGCATGTGGTAAAAATGAGTTTAAAAATTGATTTCATGGCGAATAAGGTTATCAAATCAGGGTATAAGTAAAGTTATGTATAATAAGCCCAATTATCAACTATTTAATTAGTTTTTTTGGATAGGGGGTAGTTCTATACTGGAAAAATCTCCTATCTTGCTCAAATCCAATACTATACGGCCATCTTCGTCACGGTCAAAAGTGGGTTTAAATTTGGCACCCCATACCAGGTCGCTGTGCTGGTACGAAGTTCGGGAATGGACGGTCTGTGAGAAGGTGTCGTCAAATGCTTTTAACAGAACCGCAAATGTCGCCTGCGATTTTTGAAGATCTTCCGGCGTCATGTCTTTCAAAGGGCTTTTATCATTCAGGGGGTGCACTACGGTCCAATTCAGAGTAAGAATGCTTACATTTTTCCTTTCAAGCTCAAGCTGGTAAAACCGCCGCATGATCTTTCCGTCCACATCTTCATTGAATGAAAAGATGACCTCTATATCCAGGTCTATCAGCGTATTGCGTCGCAGGTTGGCCAGGCGAAACATCAATCCATGATGGTCTTCCATATAGGGTGCAACCAATAAATTACTGCTGTAAGTAATTTTAGCCGATGGCCTTGAGAAACGTCCATAAAGTAAACCGGTAGCTAAAGCAAAGGCCAGCAGACCCATCATCGATTCGAGCGCAGCAACGCTATTGGTGGCCATACCCTTCGGACTGATGTGCCCATAGCCCACGGTTGAGATGGTTTGCGCCGAAAAGAAGAAAGCATCCCAGAAATGCTCGAAAGTATTTGTACCCTCGGCACCATTAAGATTTTGCACACCAATAGCTAAATAAATACTTGCAAATATGACATTGATGGCCAGGTAACACGCCAGTATCAGTAACCAGAATTTCCCCCATTTCATCGTTATCAGCTTGTGATAATTATCGTATGGCCTGAAAACCGGCAAACCTACCCGCTTTACGTTTACGGAGCCATCCTGCCTGATAAGCGGCTGGCTTTTTATCACCGGCTGCGAACCAAAACCGAGATCGTCTTCAGGGTTATATTTTTGTTTTTTAATGGGCATGGCTTGGTTGATTAAGTTGGGTTAAGCTGATGGAGTTATTGTGATCATTTAAACTTATTCAATCACTTAACTTGATCAACCCAATTAACTGATCACGTAAAAATATCATTCCCCTTGCTTTTAGAAAAAACTATTTCCATATTTGTGCCATAACAATGAAAAATATATTAAACAATAACTGGTGGTGGCTTAACGAGTAATCGTAAGGCAGTCCTGTTTTTGTTTGTAAAAAATATACGCAAAGGGTTGCCGCAAGGTAGCCCTTTTTTTATGGCCCCCGGCCCCCTGAAGGGGGAAAGCCGATTTTGGGGCGAGAGATTTGGAAATTGATAATCATAAATAAATTTCCCCTTTTATGGGGTAGGGGTATATGAAAGCGATACTTAACCATCTTTTTGAAAATAAGACAT
Organism: Mucilaginibacter ginsenosidivorans; assembly: GCF_007971025.1. Taxonomy (NCBI): domain Bacteria; kingdom Pseudomonadati; phylum Bacteroidota; class Sphingobacteriia; order Sphingobacteriales; family Sphingobacteriaceae; genus Mucilaginibacter; species Mucilaginibacter ginsenosidivorans. Next base: position 3,286,895 of record NZ_CP042436.1, read on the forward strand.
TCAGCCGCGGGCAGTCGAAGGAAATACTGACCAATATTGCGAAGGGCCAGTATAACAACTCGCAAATGGCGGCATTTATGACAGCTTACTGCATGCGCAGCATCACTGTGGATGAACTTGAGGGTTTCCGTGATGCGATGCTCGATCTATGCCTGCCTGCTGAACTGGGAACGGACGAGGTGGTGGACCTTTGCGGAACCGGCGGCGACGGGAAGGATACATTCAATATATCTACCCTGGCTTCATTCGTTGTTGCCGGAGCAGGGTATAAGGTTGCCAAACACGGCAATTACGGGGTGTCGTCGGGATGCGGGTCATCCAATGTTATCGAGTTTCTGGGTTACCAGTTCACTAACGATACCGACCATTTGAAGAAAAACATAGATAAAGCAAATATTTGTTTTTTACATGCGCCGTTATTTCACCCGGCAATGAAAACAGTAGCCCCGATACGCCGCGAACTGGGTGTCAAAACTTTCTTCAATATGCTTGGGCCAATGGTAAATCCGGCAAAACCAAAAAACCAAATGGTAGGCGTTTTTAGCCTTGAACTGGCTCGGATGTATGCCTACCTGTATCAAAAATCAGATGTAAAATATACCATTCTGAATGCTTTGGATGGTTATGATGAGGTTTCGCTAACGGGGGATTTTAAAACTTTTTCCGCAGAAGGCGAAAAGATCAATACAATAGAAGACCTCGGGTTCGAAAAACTTAAACCTTACGAAATAATGGGTGGAAGCACTGTTAAAGATTCGGCCGATATATTCATGCGCGTGTTAAACAATGAATCGACCCCGGCACAGGCCAACGTGGTTTTATGTAATGCCGCCATTGCAATAAGGACGATCGATCCGGGAAAATCGTTTGGTGATTGTTTTTACGAAGCCGAAGAATCGTTACTGAACAAGAAGGCGCTGAAAAGCTTTAATACTTTAATAAGCAGTAATTAAGATGAGGATAAAGGTTTGTGGTTTAAAGCATGCGGAAAATATTGGAGCCGTAGCAGCATTGGGGCCCGATTATGTGGGTTTTATCTGCTACGCGCCATCACCAAGATATGCGTCCGGTCTCCAGGACGAAATATTGGCCGCTCTGCCTGAAGGTATTTATAAAACAGCGGTGTTTGTAAATGAAGATGAAGAAATTATAACTAAACTTATTGATAACTATAACTTTGACGCGGTTCAATTACATGGCAATGAAAGCCCTGAATTTTGTGAATTGTTCCGCGATAAAGCGACGGTTATCAAGGCGTTTGGTATCGACGAGGATTTTGATTTCGACAGGCTCGTCGGGTATGCGGGTAAGGTTGATTATTTCCTGTTCGATACCAAAACTCCTAAACATGGCGGATCGGGACAAAGCTTTGACTGGAGATTGCTGAACGGCTATAAATTGAATGTCCCGTTTTTTTTGAGCGGAGGTTTAAGCCTGGACAACCTGGGTGAGGTAAAGGCAATAGATCACCCTCAATTTTTCGGCGTCGATTTAAACAGTAAGTTCGAACTGGAGCCGGGGTTGAAGGATATTGATAAATTGAAAAAGGCATTTGAAATACTAAAATGAAATACGGAGTAAACGAGCAAGGCTATTATGGCGATTTCGGCGGGGCATACATCCCCGAAATGCTTTATCCCAACGTCGAGGAATTGCGGCAGCAATATTTACGTATCCTGAATGATGCTGATTTTAAGGCCGAATATGACCAATTGCTGCGCGATTACGTGGGGCGACCATCGCCCTTATACCATGCCAGGCGATATTCGGAAAAATACGAGACAAACATATTTTTTAAGCGGGAAGACCTGAATCATACCGGTTCGCATAAGATCAACAATGCGATAGGCCAGATATTGCTTGCCATCCGTCTCGGGAAAAAACGTATCATCGCCGAAACAGGCGCTGGTCAACATGGGGTGGCAACAGCGACAGTTTGTGCACTAAAAGGCATCGAATGCGTGGTTTACATGGGCGAAGTGGATATGGAACGCCAGGCGCCAAATGTGGCCCGTATGAAAATGCTTGGCGCTAAGGTGGTTCCGGCTACGTCCGGAAGTAAAACTTTAAAGGATGCTACCAACGAGGCCATGCGCGACTGGATCAATAACCCAGTGGACACACACTATATCATTGGCTCGGTGGTTGGTCCTTATCCGTACCCCGAAATGGTGGCACAGTTTCAGTCCGTTATCTCGCTGGAAGCAAAAAAACAATTACTTGAGAAAACCGGAAGCGAATTACCCCAATATGTTATTGCCTGTGTAGGCGGTGGCAGCAATGCCATGGGTGTGTTTTATCATTTTTTGGATGACGAGTCGGTGAAATTAATAGCTGTGGAAGCGGCAGGACAGGGGGTTGACAGCGGCCATTCGGCAGCGACAACCTTTCTTGGTCGCGAAGGAGTATTGCATGGCAGCCGCACCATCCTGATGCAAACTGATGACGGGCAGGTAGTTGAGCCATATTCCATATCAGCTGGGCTGGATTACCCGGGCATAGGGCCACAGCACGCGCATTTATATAAGATAAAACGTGCACAATATGTAAGTGCCACCGATGATGAGGCCTTGCAAGCGGGCTTATTGTGCTGCCAGTTGGAAGGCATTATCCCGGCAATAGAAACGGCGCACGCCCTGGCGCATCTTGAAAAAATGAAATTTGAACCCACCGACAACGTAGTGATCTGTATTTCGGGAAGGGGAGATAAGGATTTGAATACGTATATAAAACATTTTAATTTTTGACCATAGTCAATAGTCCATTGACCATAGCGATTGTAGCTATCGACCATCGACCATTGACCATCGACTGAAACATGAACCGATTAAATAAACTTTTCGACTCGAAAAAAGATAACCTGCTATCCATCTACTTCACTGCGGGTTACCCGGCGCTTAGTACGACAGTTGAGATCGCCGAAGCACTGGAAAAAGCGGGAGTTGACTTTTTGGAGATCGGTTTTCCGTATTCCGACCCCGTGGCAGATGGACCGACAATTCAGCATAGTTCAGAAGTTGCACTGGAAAATGGGATGAACCTGAACCGGCTTTTTGAAGAGTTGAAAGATATCAGGCAGCGTGTCAGCATACCCATTTTATTGATGGGCTACGTAAACCCAATGGTGCAATATGGTGTAGCACGTTTCTGCAAAAAAGCTGCTGAAGTTGGTGTCGATGGCGTTATCGTACCTGATTTGCCTATGTATGAGTATGAAAGCCTTTACTCCAAAGATTTTAAGAATAATAACCTCAGCAATATCTTCCTGGTAACCCCCCAGACGTCTGAAGAACGCATCCGCAAGATAGACGGCCTGAGTGATAGCTTTATTTACCTGCTTTCGTCATCATCAATAACCGGTAAAAACCTCGAGGTGTCCAATTCAATAGAGGATTATTACAAGCGCGTTAAATCGATGCAATTGAAAAATCCGGCTATTATTGGCTTCGGCATATCTAATACCGACACTTTTAACAAAGCTTGTGAATATGCGCGCGGGGCTATTGTAGGCAGCGCGTTCGTAAAGTTTTTGGGAAGTGAAAATTATTTGGAACGGATTCCCGGGTTTATCCAATCAATAAGACCTTAATCTGCCACAAAGATCATAGGGTTTTTTGCCCTTGCAACTTTTTTGAACCGGGATACGTCTGCCGTATCATTCGGATAGAAAAACAGTTCCTGTTCAGCGCTATTTTCTGCATAGCTTATCTGCCATCTTTTTCTGAGGCTCGTGTAACCAGCCGAAGGCTCTATGCGAATGATGTCCTTTAACCGGATTATCTTCTCGGTTTTTCTGCTCGTCACAAACAGGAATGATTCATCATAAGAAAGATTCAAAGGCGCCATATAAATGGTGTAAATACTGTAGGGCACCAGAACCAGCATCAAAACGAACAGCAAAGCTGCGACTATAGCAGGTAGCGCTGCCCAGGAAAAAAATGTAATGACAGGGACCACAGCGATTATCACTTTTTCGGGAATTAAATTACTGGATAGTTGCGTCTTGAACAAGGCTTTAAAGTTTTATCAAACATAGTCAAAAACTTTCTTACAGATATAATTCCAGTTCACCCTTGCCCTCACGAATCACTTCAGGCTCACCCGACGTGCAGTCGACCACGGTTGATGCTATATTACCACCGTAACCGCCATCGATCACAATATCCACCAGATCCTGGTATTTTTCATAGATAAGTTCCGGATCAGTTGAATATTCCACCACTTCATCATCATCGTGGATAGAGGTAGATACAATAGGATTGCCTAATTGCTTCACTATCTCCCGTGCAATATCATTATCAGGCACGCGTATACCCACCGTTTTTTTATTCGAACTCAATAGTTTCGGTACATTATGATTCGCATTAAAAATAAAGGTGAACGGCCCGGGCAGTGCCTTTTTCAGCATACGGAACAGGGTGGTGTCTATCGGTTTGATGTAGTCCGAAATGTGGCTCAGATCGTAGCAGATGAATGAGAAATTTGCTTTTTCAGGTTTAATGCGCCTGATCTGGCAGATACGTTCAATAGCCCTGTGATTGGTAATATCGCAACCCAGGCCGTATACTGTATCGGTAGGGTAGATGATGATGCCGCCTTTACGCAGCACATCAACAACCTGCTCAATAGCTTTTGGATTAGGGTTTTCAGGATATATCTTTAGTAACATATTGATTTAGCAAATATACCGTTAGATAGTTTTAAAAAAGAAAAGCCATCTGCAAATGCAAATGGCTCTTCGAAATATAGGTATGAAAAATTATTACGCTTGTTTAGCAAGCTGTATGTTTATCTGTAATTTAATATCCTCGCCAACAACAATAGCGCCAGCTTCGGTTACACCATCCCAGGTAAGGCCGAATTCTTTACGGTTTACTTTGCCGGTAATTTCGAAACCGGCTTTGGTATTGCCATAAAAGTCAGTTGCCGAACCGCCAAACTCTACATCAAGTTTTACAGGTTTGGTTACGTCTTTAACGGTCAGGTCACCTTTTAATTCATATTCATCATCGCCTGTTTTCGTAAACGATGTAGAAGCGAACTTAATATGGGGGTATTGTTCGGCATCGAAAAACTCAGGGCCCTTCAAATGCTCGTCGCGGTGAGTCTGCGTGGTATCTATACTGTTGATGTCCAGCGAAAAATTGATCTTCGCATCGCTGAAATCTTCATTTTCCGTTTCTACAGTTCCTTCAAAACTTTTGAAAAAACCGGTTACAGTTGAAATTACGAGGTGTTTTACCTTGAATTGTACTTCTGAGTGCATTGGGTCAATAACCCATTTTGTTACGTTTGCCATAGCTTTTTTGATTGTTTTATTTGTAAATCTTTAACAAAGATAAAAATATATGTTTAAACATCTATTATCATGTTGTTAAGATTACATTTTGTCGACAAAACACGTAGACATTAACATTTAGATGATATAATTTGTTCGGAAGCGGCACAAAAAAAGCCCGTTTACGGGCTTATATATCTTAACTAATCAAGCAACTAAGCTCCAATCACTGATTTATAACGCAAGGACCTCTTTAACTCGTTCAGCGGCTTCCTTAAGCAGGATGGCCGAGTAAACTTTTAATCCCGAATTGTCGATCAATGCTTTTGCTTCTTCGGCATTGGTGCCTTGTAAGCGGACAATTATTGGTACATTAATATTTCCTAATTCCTGGTAAGCATCGATGACACCCTGCGCAACACGGTCGCAACGTACTATACCACCGAATATATTGATCAGGATAGCCTTTACTTTAGGGTCTTCCAATATGATATTAAAGGCGGCTTTCACCGTTTCGGCATTGGCAGTACCGCCAACGTCGAGAAAATTCGCAGGCTCACCACCGGCAAGCTTTATAATATCCATGGTGGCCATAGCCAATCCCGCGCCGTTCACCATACAACCTACGTTACCGTCGAGTTTTACATAGTTCAGGTTCGATTTGCTCGCTTCTACTTCGGTTGGGTCCTCTTCAGCCAGATCGCGCAGGGCGGCAAAATCAGGGTGACGGAATAAGCCGTTATCATCCAGGTTCACCTTTGCGTCAACTGCCAGTATTTTGTTGTCCGATGTTTTTAGAACAGGGTTGATCTCGAACAGCGATGAATCAGTCGCGTCATAAGCCTTATAAAGTGCGGTAACAAATTTTACCATGTCCTTAAACGCCTCGCCCGAGAGATTAAGGTTAAAAGCGATCTTACGTGCCTGGAAAGGCTGCAAACCCACTTTCGGGTCAATTTCTTCTTTAAATATCAGATGGGGGGTATGCTCTGCAACATGTTCAATATCCATACCGCCTTCGGTTGAATACATTACTATGTTGCGCCCTTTTGCACGATCGAGCAAAACACTGATATAAAACTCCTTGGTTTCACTTTCGCCCGGGTAATAAACATCCTGTGCAACAAGTACCTTGTTTACCTTTTTTCCCTCAGGGCCCGTTTGGGGGGTAATAAGCTGCATACCCAAAATATTGCCTGCTTTCTCTTTTACTTCATCAAGGTTTTTTGCCAGCTTAACACCTCCGCCTTTTCCACGACCACCGGCATGTATCTGCGCCTTTACAACTACCCAGCTTGAATTTAGATCCTCTTTTAGTTTTTTAGCGGCTGCAACAGCCTGTTCAACGGTTTCGGCTACAATGCCTTCCTGAACTCGTACGCCAAAGCTTTTTAAAATAGCCTTGCCCTGGTATTCGTGAATATTCATATGGTGAGTAGAATTTGAGGCAAATCTACAATTTTGTTTCACAAATTCAGCGCGCTTAGAATGGTGTTCGGCGATTAGTTTTCAATAATGCCAAGTAATTTCCAATCTCTAATCACTATTCACTAATTTAGCCCCATGCTCAGGGCTCATGCTATCCACAAAACATACGGACAACTTCAGATACTTAAAGGTGTCGATCTTGAAGTTAAGAAAGGCGAAATAGTGACCATTCTCGGCGCGTCCGGTGCAGGAAAAAGTACTTTATTGAACATTCTTGGGACGCTTGATAAGCCTGATTCCGGGCATATTGTTATTGGCAACACTAATGTCAGCAACCTGAGCAATAAAGATCTCAGCACGTTCCGGAACCGTAAGATCGGTTTCGTTTTCCAGTTCCATCATCTGCTGGTCGAGTTTAATGCAATAGAAAATGTGTGTATTCCCGCATTAATAGCAGGCGAATCGAGAAACAACGCTGAAAAAAAAGCCCAAAAGCTGCTTGATATTTTGGGCCTTTCGGGCAGGCTAACTCACAAACCAAGCCAGTTATCAGGCGGCGAGCAGCAGCGCGTGGCCGTGGCGAGGGCGTTGATCAACGATCCGTCTATTATTTTTGCCGATGAACCGTCTGGTAATCTTGATTCGACCAATGCCGGTGAATTGCATAGCCTGTTCAAAAGACTTCGCGACGAGTTCGATCAAACCTTCGTGATCGTCACACATAACGAGCATCTTGCTGAGCTTTCGGACAGGAAAGTTTTGATGAGGGATGGTTTAATTGTATAATAAATTTTGATGTATACGCTAATTACAGCAGCAAACTCATCGGAAGCATACGCGCTTAAAAATTCATTAAATACTACTGATGTTTTATTGGGCGACTATCTTGAACTACCAGAAATACTGATCAAATCCGGCAAAGTAGTTCAACTGCCTGATCCGTTGGAGATCAGTTATACACATCGTATGTTAGCGCTGTGCCTCGACAAAAATATCGATGCGATATATCCTTTACGCCAACAGGAGAAGCAATTGTTGAAAAATTCAAAGCAATTGTTTACTGAATATGGCATTAATATATTCTGAATGATACGGTACATTGATATAGATTCCCGTAAGGACGCTTTTATTTTTGAGCTGGATGATGTGCTTTACCCTGAAAAGGATTATTGGTACCAGGTTTATTATTTATTCGCCAGCTTTTTAGAGTATACTGAAATGATAGACGCGAAAGAAGCAACCAACAGTATGACCGGTACGTATTTATCGGAAGGGAAGGAGCAGGTGTTTGATAATTTGAAGAAAAAGCTTAACCTTGACGAAAAGTATCGGGTTAATTTTAATCACTTAAGTAACACAGCGAAACTTCCGCTAAAGCTTTTGCTGTTTCAGAATATGCTAAAGTTGTTGCAGGAAATTGTGGTGGACCGGAAAAAGATATTTATTGTGACCAATGGCAACCCCGAACAGCAATTGAATAAAATAAAACAGGTGGAATGGAATGGCCTTGAACCCTACCTTACCTGTTATTTTGCTAATGAGCTGGTTCCAAAGCCCGAAACGGATTGTATTGACCTGTTAATAAAGGACCATAATTTACAACGGAGAAACGTATTAATGATAGGCGCGAATGAAACCGATGAGCAATGTGCAGAAGCATCGGGAATAGATTTTATTAAACTAAGCGAACTTTAAAAAGTCTGGCTATAACATATTCTCGTATATTTCGTTAAAATCAAGATATTTTCAAAAGATATATTTATATTCAAACCAATATGAAAAAAACTATTTACTCAATTTTTATACTTTCTGTGGTGCTTTTTGCGGCATGCAAAAGCAATAAGAAAATAAACCCGACGCCTGATGTTACAGGACCAGATGCACCGGGCACGACCCTTGATAAGATCAAGGACTCCATTTTTTTATATGCAAAGGAAGATTACCTGTGGTATAAATCGCTGCCGGATTATGCAACCTTCAAGCCCCGGACATTTTCGGGCGGAGATGACATAACCGCGTTGCAAAAAGAGGTAGACGCATTATCTCAAATAGCAATTAACCCGGCTACCAGCCAGCCTTACGAGTATTATTCTCCAAATCCCGGCGAATCGAAATATTCGTTTATAGATGACGGAACGGTATCTGGCGAGTTAAATGGTGTTATTGGCGATTTTGGGTTTGCACCATTATATAACGATGTTAACGATCTCCGGATCAAGTTTGTCTATCCAGGCTCACCAGCCGATCTGGCGGGTATAAAGCGTGGTTACCAGATAACCAAAATTAACGGACGAACCGCTTTAGCTTACGATGGGGATGGGTCTGGTGTCAACCTGAACTTTATAATAAATGCTTATGCAAACAGTAATACTATCTCCATGGATTTAAAGAAGCCTGATGGTACAACCCTTACGGTGACTAACCTTGCAGTGGCAAATTATACAGTAAATCCAGTATTGACCTATAAAACATTCGACCAGGGTAACGGTCATATTGTTGGATATATCGTATTTAATAGCTTTACATCGCCATCAAATGCAAGCCCGCAACTTAATGCTGCATTCAATTATTTTACGGCTCAAAATGTAACCGACCTTGTTGTCGATCTTCGCTACAACGGTGGGGGATATGTGGCCACAGCGGAATACCTGGATAACCTGATTGTTCCAAGCGGCAAATCGGGTAGTTTGATGTACAATACTTATTACAATGATATTTTAACTGGTAACAAAGAGGTGCTCCTTAAAAATCAATGGCGGAAAGATCAGTCGTCCGGCCAGGATTATAACTATGCACAGTTTGATTATTCGGTAGCGGGCAATGCCGTGAATTTTGCGAAACAGGGATCTTTGAATGTGAATCGCGTGTTTTTCATCGTGACGGGTTCTACAGCTTCGGCAAGCGAATTGACGATCAATAACCTTCGCCCCAATATGGATGTGCAATTTATCGGCAGAACCAGTTATGGTAAACCAGTTGGTTTCTTCGATATAGATATTAATAAATATCAATTGTATATCCCTGAATTTTCGACTAAGAACTCCGCCGGCCAGGGCGATTATTATGCAGGCTTTACTCCGGGCAGCTCAAGCTATCCGGGTGTCCAGGATTATGACGACGTTACCAAGGATTTTGGCGACCCTACCGAAGGCTTACTGGCTCATGCGCTTAACTATGTAAAGACGGGTACTTATTCAATAAGAGGAACCACGATACAAAGCCTTGCTGCAAATCAGAGGACACTTTCTATAGAAGCACAGGGAATAGCCGGTAAACAGTTAGAAAAACACAAGTTTACCGGGATGATATTTGACAAGAAGCTTAAATTGAGATAACCAATTTGTAAAAGCAGGAGGCTGAAAGCATAAAGCATTACTTTGTTTTAAGCTTTCAGCTTTTTGATTTTTGGGCTTTTCGGTCAATCCGCCAGTTCCCTAAGATCAACAGGAACAACCCTCGAGACGCCTTGTTCAACCATCGTCACGCCGTAAATAACATCGGTGCTGGCGATGGTTCTTTTGTTATGGGATACAATGATGAATTGTGACTGGCTTGAGAAATCGCGGATGATATTATTGAACTTATCGATGTTCGTGTCATCCAGTGGCGCGTCAACCTCGTCAAAGATACAGAATGGGGCAGGTTTAAGCAGATAGAGCGAGAAAAGTATGGCCGTAGCGGTTAGTGTCTTCTCACCGCCCGAAAGCTGGTTGATAGACAGTGGCCGTTTGCCTTTTGGCCGGGCAATAATATCAATGTCCGATTCCAGCGGGTTCTCCGGTTCGGTCAGTATCAGGTCGCATGAGTCCTCTTCATTAAACAGGGACCGGAACACCTTAATGAAGTTCTCCCGCACGTTGCCGAATGCCTGCATAAATTTGTCACGTGCCGTGTCGTCTATTTCTTTTATCGTTTCCAGCAGTGATGCTTTAGCTTCACTGAGATCTTTTTTCTGCGCCTGTATAAACTCATAGCGGGTATTCATCTCGTTATATGCGTCTACCGCCAACGGATTGATCGGTCCAAAATCGTCAAGTTGCCGTTTTAGTTTTTCGGTTTTGTCGCGAAGCTCAGCTTCATTTTCATCGGCCGGAGGCTCAGCATCCAGCAGTTCCTGTATATCGATATTAAATTCAACCGAAAGCCTTTCTTTTAAGGCATTTAGTTCCAGCTTTAGGTTGTTCCGTTCGTCCTTTAGCTCATTTTCAACCATTTCAAACTGTTCCTTTTTCCGCCTTAACGCCGCTATATCATTTTCAGTCTCTGTTATTTTGTTCCTCCACGCATAATATTCCTGTTCGGCCTGCTGGGTAGCTTTCTCCAATTCTTCCTTTTGCTTATACATTTCCATCAGGTCCTCGTCGGAGTGATCTGATTGAGCCAGGTTTTCAGTTATGGCTATCTTCACTTTGTCCAGTTCGGCGCTATTCTGTTCAATACGGCTTTCCAGGCTTTCCTTCTGCGTTTCCCGGTATTCCATATCTTTCACTAAGCCGGATACTTTATTCTGCTGCTGATGAAAGCGGATATTTTCCTGGTTATAGGTATTGGCCTGAACAGTAGCCGTCTCGTTCAATTCGTTAAATGCAAGTTGTTTCCCGGCCAGCAGATCAGCCTGTACCTGCCTTTTCGCTTTTAACCCGGCCAGTTCGGGCTGCAGGCGGACCATTTCTTCCTTAATGCTCGTAATCTTTTCTGCTATATCCGCTTTACGATTCAGGCTGTTCTCTATAAACGCCTGGTATTGCTCCTGCCGCGTTTTTACGGTGATCAATTCGGTGTTCAGCCTGTTCAGGTCGTCGTTTAATTGTTTTATCTCTGCACTTTTGCCCAGCATTTTTAAGGCTGACAATTTACTTTGAAGATCACTATGGCGATTTTTTTGCTCGTTTATCTTGTTTTCAACCGATCTGATCTCTTTTGCCAGGTTATCCAGGTTCCGGGCGCGGCCAATGCGTTTCCCTTCGAACAAGCCTACGGACCCGCCGGCCATGGTCAGCTTTGACTTATTGAATTTCCCGCTTTTGCCGATGACAACTACACATTCAGGCAACGCAGACCCATTGAGATCCTTCTCAGCAGAATCATTTACCAGGTAAACATTCCTGAGAAGATGGGTACAAAGATTTTGGTAGCGGGATTCAACTTCGATAACATCCAGGGCTGCTACAGAGCCCTCAATGACCGCCGGTGCCACCTTTTCAGTTTTGTAATTATTCAATATAAAAAACTGAGCCCTTCCCTGCGAAGAATTACTTAAAAGATTAATAGCCGCTATGGCTTCATTGTAATCTTCAACCACATAATAATTCATCAAAGGCTCAAGGTAGTTTTCGATGGCTACCCGGTATTCCTCGCGGCAAAAAAGCACATCGCTGAACAAAGGTGCATTTTTCGCCCAGCCCGATGTCTTTTTGAGAAAGCGGATGGACTCGGGAAAACCCTCCAGGTTATCGACCATGCTTTTGGTCAGATTGTACTCGTTCTGCTTCGCGTCAAGTTTCCGGCTCTCTTTAACTATGGTTTCCTTAATTTCTTCCGATTCAGTCTCAGCTTCCTTTATCTGCAACTGTAGCTTATCTTCCGACTCGGTCATCGTTTGCAGTTCTTTATCCATCGAGTCCGACCTGTACTGTAACTCAGCCACCGCCTGGTTAAAGTGGGATAGTTCAGTTTCCTTGTTGGAAGTATCCTCCAAATTTCGCTGGCTTTCCTGTTCAAGCGCCTGTTGCTGTATTTGTAATATATCTAAGTCTTTCTCTGCCTTGTACATCTCGTTTTGCAACGCATTATTTGCGCTATTGATCTCGTTCAGTTCGGCCCTTGCTGAATTCTGCTGCGCCCTTAGTTCGTCTACAGATTCTTTAAGTTCAGCAACTATCACCTGTACCTTTTGCAGATTTTCATCTTCCAGTACCTTTTCTTCAGCAAGCCTTTTAATGTTGTACAGCACATGATTCAGTTGGTTGCGGTCGCGCTCCAGTTCCTCGTTCAGTCGCGATTCCTTATCCTGCTGAAATTTAAGCTGTTCGTTTTTTATCTTTTTCTCATTTTCATAGGCCCTTATCTTCGCAACAAAATCATTAGTAGCTTTTTGCTGGGTGGCAAGATTCTTCTCTTTTACCAGGCTATCAGTTTTTTGCTGTTGCAGCGATGCTTCGGTATTGTCGATTTGTGTGACAACCCCGAGTTTTTCGTCATGCTGTTTTTGTTCCTGTTCTTCGATCTTTTTCAGCGATTCGCTGAAAGTGATGATCCGGAACGAGGCCAGCATAATGCTGAGGTTTTTGTACTGTTCCTTTAATCTGTAATATCGCTCTGTTTTTTTTGCCTGGTTCTCAAGCGTTTTAAGGTTCTTTTCGATCTCTGATAGCAGATCCTCGACCCGCTCCAGGTCGGCTTCAGTATCTTTAAGCTTATTAAAAGTTTGTTTTTTGCGAAGCTTATATTTGGATATGCCCGAGGCTTCTTCGAAAAGGTTGCGTCTCGAACCTTCCTTGTTTGCGATGATCTCATCGATCATCTTTAACTCGATGATAGAGTAGGAGTCGGCCCCGATCCCGGTATCAAGGAAAAGGTCGGTGATATCCTTTAAGCGGCACTGCACATCGTTAAGCCAGTACTCACTTTCGCCGGCGCGGTATAATTTACGGGTTATGGTAACTTGTGAAAATTCGGTTGGGAGGATGTTCTTGGTATTATCAAAGCTAAGAGAAACTTCAGCAAGATTAGCGGCCTTGCGCCCTTTGGTGCCGTTAAAGATGATGTTCTCCATCTTCTCACTCCGCAGCATGCGTGTGCTCTGCTCGCCAAGCACCCAGCGAATGGAGTCAACCACGTTGGATTTGCCGCAGCCGTTTGGACCAACGATAGCCGTGACACCTTCATTAAAATTGATGGTGACCTTATCGCCGAAGCTTTTGAACCCCTTGATCTCTAACTTACTAAGCTGCATTTTTAAGGCGGAAGCTTAAAGCGGAAAGCTCAAAGCTTTTATTTTTAGTACTAAACTGGTTATGCTTTTAGCTTAAATATAAATTTCTCCTTTTAAGTAGGTAACGGCATTGCCGCTCATCAATACCCTGTTCCCTTTCAATTCGCACCATAACTCACCTTTACGGGCAGATAGCTGGTAAGCATGTAATTTGCTTTTTCCAAGTTTATCGGCCCAGTAGGGTATCAGGTTGCAATGCGCCGACCCAGTTACAGGGTCCTCAGGTATACCTGCGCCGGGAGCAAAAAAACGAGATACGAAATCCGCCTCATTACCTCTCGAAGTCACGATGAAGCCCACAGTATCAAATTTTGACATGGCGGAAAAATCTGGTGTAATATCGAGTATGTCCTCCTCCGATTCATACACGAGGAAGTAGTCCCTCGACCGGAGCACAGCAACAGGCTCTTTTCCTCCAAGAGCTTCAACCAGGCCATTAGGTAGTTCAATACCTATAGGTGGCCTGGAAGGAAAATCCATGGTATATTTATCACCGTCTTTTTTTACAGTTAATACGCCCGCTTTTACGGTCTGAAAATTAATAGTGTCCTTTTGGTAACCCAATTCGGTAAAGATGATATGAGCCGAAGCGAGAGTGGCATGGCCGCAAAGGTCTATTTCAAACTCGGGAGTAAACCATCTCAGCTTATATCCATCTCCGTCAGCTACAAAAAAAGCGGTTTCGGCCAGGTTGTTTTCCGTGGCGATCTTTTGCATCGTTTCGTCAGGAAGCCACTCTTTCAGGGGACAAATGGCAGCCGGGTTGCCGCCAAACAAACGGTTTGTAAAGGCATCAGCCTGGTAAATGGGGATAGTCATTACGATTTAATTGTTGCCACTAAGATAGTTATAAGTAACCAAATCCTCAGTGCTTGTAATAGGTTTTGTGCAACCATCGGCGATTACGATCAGGCGGTCGCTCACGTCCATAATATTGCGATATTGATGATCTGTAACAATGATCCCTTTGTTCTTAGCTACGGTGTTAATAATGCCTTTAAAATAATCCGCCTGTATGGGAGTTACGTGGGTGAAAGGCTCATCCAGTAAAATAAAATACGACCGGCTGTAAAGGATCATCAGCATGCCAAGCTGCCTTAGTTCCCCACCGGATAGCTGTTCTGTTTTTTTACGATGGTGGATTTTATAAATCTCGAGGTTAGAAAATTCGTTCCAATATTCCGTGGCAACCAGCATTTTTGCAAGGCTGCTAACAGGAATTCCTTTCGGTAAATAATTATGCTGTGGTAAATAGGCTACCCGGTTTTTATGGTAACCCTTATCCAGAACATCTTCGTTAATGCTCAAATATTTGTGAGTAGGGGTAAGTACGCCAAAAATGATCTTCAAAAGCGATGACTTGCCGCTTCCATTACGCCCAAGAAGCCCGACCACTTCGCCGGTTGAGCAGTCGAGATAAATATCCTGTAATATTTTACGGCCATTAAATTCAAGTTCTACACTGTCGACCGTTAGTTTAAACATATAAGCGCGATAATTAAGTAAACGAATATATCAGTTATAAGGGCACTAATAAATATCCATCGCATACTATAGCCGGTGTTTCGAAAATAGTAGTAATGGTTTTTCGAAGTATAATAATCAAGGCTGATTGCACCCAGGTAGCCCAATAGTTTAGCTATCAAAAAGCTAATGGCATTTATTGGCAGCCCGCCGAATAGCACCAGGACCTGTGCCGCCACCGTACACGCAACGTTGTACCAAAATATTAGCAGGTAAAACTGAATAGTTAAAATGCTTAATCTTTTCAAATGCTGGGCTTTCCGAACTATGAAACAGATTACTGTTCAAATTATTGTTCAGTGTAAGGGAATGACCCAATCATCTAACCAATAAAACCCACCCCGACTTTTTTTTCAGGTCACCTTCCTTAAAGTCGATGATATAATAGTAAGTGCCGGCCACGGCTTTACTACCTTTATTTGTACCGTCCCATGGTTTGCCATAACTAATACTATGAAATACACGCTGACCACTGCGGTCATATATGTCAATTTGCGCATTTGGGTAGTCGTCAATGTTTTTGATATTCCAGGTATCGTTTATGCCATCACTATTTGGAGTGAACGTATTTACGATGCCCAGTTTTTTATAAACCCGAACGAAGACGCTGCTGGTGCTTATTCCGCAACCTACGGTCGATTCGACATGAAGCGTATAGGTGATGTTGGCAGTGGCGCTGGTTGCGGGTGTCAGCGACGTGGGATCATCTAGGTAATCAGCCGGTGTCCAGTAGGTGATAATGTTATCGCCTGACGCCTTCCCTTTGAGTTTCGCCGTTTCGCCTTCATTCATGCTGAATGTTTTTCCGGCATCAGCTACCGGGTTTTTGTATACAGTTACAGTCGATGTTGCAGATTTGATGTATCCCGGGCATGCGTCATTGCTTATTTCGACCTTGTAAGTTGTCGTCACACCCGGACTTGCTGTTGGGTTGGGTATGTCATCATGGTCGAGCCCGGTTGACGGGAACCATTTGAAGTTGGTTGCATTAGTGCTCACCACGTTGAATTGTACCGAACCGCCCTCACATATTGCAACGTCACTTAACGGCTCTGCTGTTACGGCGTCATATACCTTTACGATGGTAGTGGCGAAAAACGGGCAGCCATTTTTGATTATCCTGAGTGTATAGTCACCCTCGTAACTGTGGTCGGCATTGGTGGTAACTGTCGGACTGCTTTCGCCCGATGTGAAGTTGTTAGGACCGGTCCACAAATAACTATCGCCGCCATCGGCTCTTAAAATGAGCGGGCTGCCTATACAGGTAGTGGTAGTTGACGAAAGGGGATAAGTCGGCAACGGATATACATTAATATTAAGCGGATCGGAATAAATACGGCACTTTTCCGACCCTGCGTTTGTACTGCTTAACACGCCGATGCGATATTGATAAAGCCCTACTTGCGCGGTCGGAATGACAACATGATAACTTGTCGTTGTGGCGCCCGGAATGTCGGTCCATACGGTATCGCCGAGTATTTTTTTCTGCCACTGACAACCCGGGTCGGGATACCCTTGTTGCTGAGCAACCAATGTATAATTCAGATCGTCGTTGATGCAGTTATTTTTATCGGCTGTGTTCCCGATCACGGCAAAACCTGTTTGTATCAAAGGGCCGCAAGGGCTGAACGTAATGTCATCAAGCGCAAGGTCGTTACCTAAGCCACCCCTGCTATTGTTTGTCATTTTTACGATGACATCCGATCCGTCATTTGGAGACGTGAAAAATGTACCGTATTGTTTCCACGATGGAATTGAAAGGTCATCCGCTTTGATATTCCCTGTGTTAAAACTTTTCAAAACTGTGCCGTCCGGTTTTTCAATACTAAAAGTAATATTAGGTTCGGAATAGCCCTGCGTTTGCGGAAGATCACGCAAAATATTTAATATCCAGGCCGCAAACTGGTAGGTAGTGTTTGCACATAGCAAGTTGCCTTTCACCCGGTAAGTAAAAAATTCACTGGGCTCATCTGTAGCGTTAATGATCATCATGTAGCCGTTTTTATCACCTGTATGATCATGGCCAATGTATTTCCAGGTGCCTCCTTTACAGGACGTCCCCATCGATGACAGAAGACTATATTCACCATCCTCACCACCGCACGAAGTAGCATTATATTTCAAATTGGTTATTCCGGTTGCAAGCGGGGCACCTATTTCTCCAAATGTTTTCCCTGTTCCGAAGGTTTCGTTTACTACCGGCGCGCCTAAACTGCCGGTACAAACCTGTGCGTTGGTTGTACCCGGTATAGAAAAGATAACCAGGAATAAAAATGAAACCAGAAGTAAGAGGCGCATCAGGTTATAAAAGCAACATTTACAACCTATAAATTTAGTTTATTTCTTGAAAAAAGCGAGATGTAGCTGATTAAATGTTAAATTGATATAATGCAACATAAAAAAGCCCTCGTTTTTGACGAAGGCTTTCGTTATTTTTTATCCTAAGTAGGATTTGAGTATCTTACTTCTCGACGTATGCCGCAACCGTTGCAGTGCTTTGTCTTTTATCTGCCTTACACGTTCGCGTGTCAGGTTAAATTTCTCACCTATTTCTTCCAATGAAAGGGGATGGTTGGTTCCCAAACCAAAGAACAATACGATGATCTCGCGCTCGCGCTCTGTTAAAGTTGAAAGCGAGCGTTTTATCTCTTCCGATAATGACTCGTTTATCAGGATCGAGTCTGTGTTAGGCTCCTGGTTCTCCAATACATCCAAAAGCGTGTTTTCTTCGCCCTGTACAAACGGTGCATCCATAGATACATGGCGCCCCGAGTTGCTCAGCGTATCGGATATTTTGTCAACGGTAGTTTCCAGCATGTCAGCAAGCTCTTCGGGTGAAGGCTCGCGTTCATATTCCTGCTCCAGTTTTGAAAAAGCCTTACTGATTTTACTTAGCGAACCAACCTGGTTCAATGGTAAACGTACGATACGCGACTGCTCGGCAATAGCCTGCAGGATAGACTGGCGGATCCACCATACGGCGTATGATATAAATTTAAAGCCCTTGGTTTCGTCAAAACGCTTTGCAGCTTTTATCAGGCCAAGGTTTCCTTCATTTATCAGGTCGCCTAATGTAAGTCCTTGATTTTGATATTGTTTCGCCACCGAAACGACGAAACGAAGATTTGTTTTGGTTAACCGCTCCAGTGCTGCCTGATCTCCCTCACGTATTTTTTGGGCTAATATTACTTCTTCTTCGGCTGTTATCAGGTCAACCTTACCAATTTCGTGGAGATATTTGTCAAGTGATTGGGACTCACGATTGGTAATGGATTGGGTTATTTTGAGTTGTCTCATCTATTTTTATTACCTCGATTCTATACTTTAGAATGGAACGTGCAAAGGTACAAAATTGTTATGAAAAAAATACAAGCAATTATATCTTTACATTTAAATTATTAATATTGCTTTTGAGTAAAAACAATGCCTGTTTTTAACTCCAATTATAGTTCATTAAGCGCGAAAGTTGCTTCAACCCGGATACCCTTTTCGGTTTGCTGCAAAGTGCAACATTCATTTATTGGGTCGTGTTCGAAAAACAGCACATAGTTATTTGCAAGCGCCTCACCAAGCAGCGCTGTTTTTTCATTTAACGTCGTCAGCGGGAACATATCATAAGCCATAACGTAGGGGATAGGTAAATGCCCTACGGAAGGCGTTAGATCTGCCATATACAATATTTTCCTGTTTTTATACCGGATAAGCGGCAGCATCATCGACTCGGTATGGCCCGAAACAAAGCGCAAGCCGAAATCTTTTGTGAATGCAGCGCCCTCCTGGTCAGTATTAATAAATTTAAGCTGGCCGCTTTCCTGGATGGGCAATATATTCTCTTTCAGGAATGATGCCTTTTCACGGTCGTTCGGGTTTACCGCCCACTCCCAGTGTTTTGGGTTGCTCCAGTAGGTAGCATTTTTAAAAGCAGGAGTCAATTTATCTCCGTCGCGTATTACTGCGCCGCCAACGTGGTCGAAGTGCAGATGCGTCAGGAAAACATCGGTTACGTCGTCACAATGGAAACCATGTTTTGCTAAGGAGGAATCCAGGCTGGCATCGCCATGCAGATAATAATGGCTGAAAAATTTGGCGTCCTGTTTGTTGCCGATACCCGTGTCTATCAAAATGAGCCTGTTCCCATCCTCCACAAGTAAACAACGCATAGCCCAGGTGCAAAGATTATTCTCATCAGCCGGGTTGGTTTTTTGCCAGATAGTCTTCGGAACCACACCAAACATAGCTCCCCCATCTAATTTGAAAAAGCCGGTGTCGATGGTGTAGAGGTTCAAAGTCTAAAGTCTTTATTCGAAAGTCAATAGACCATAGTCGATGGTCCATCGAGTCTATATTTTTCTATCGACGATGGACTATCAACTATGGACTTGAATTATAAGTGTATGCACTCGCCGTAAGCCTCTGCTGCAGCTTCCATTACAGCTTCGCTCATGGTTGGGTGAGGGTGAACAGATTTGATGATCTCGTGCCCGGTAGTTTCCAGTTTGCGGGCAGTAACCACTTCAGCGATCAGTTCGGTCACATTAAAACCGATCATGTGCGCCCCCAGGAACTCGCCGTATTTCGCATCAAATATTACCTTTACGAAACCGTCTTTAGCCCCTGCGGCAGATGCCTTACCTGACGCAGAATAAGGGAATTTGCCTACTTTGATATCGTAACCCGCTTCTTTAGCGGCTTTCTCCGTGTAACCAACGGATGCTATTTCCGGACTACAGTAAGTACAGCCCGGTATGTTGTTGTAATTTAATGGTTCAGGATTCTGCCCGGCAATTTTTTCGACGCAAATAATACCTTCGGCAGACGCGACGTGTGCCAGGGCCTGTCCTTTAACGATATCACCAATGGCATAAACGCCTTCAACATTGGTACGGTAAAAATCGTCAACCACAACCTTGCCTTTGTCGGTTTTAACACCATTCTCTTCAAGCCCGATCCCTTCCAGGTTGGTGCTGATGCCAACTGCCGAGAGAACGATCTCTGCTTCGAGGTCTACTACACTAGCAGCTGTTTTAACTTTTACTTTGCAGGTATCCCCGGTGCTATCGACTGATTCGACGTTTGAACTGGTCATAATGTCTATGCCTTGTTTTTTAAGGATACGGTTCAGCGCTTTCGACACTTCCTCGTCTTCAAGTGGCACTACATTGTCCATAAACTCAACCACGGTAACCTTTGTGCCAAGCGCATTATAGAAATAGGCAAACTCGATCCCGATAGCCCCCGATCCTACCACGATCATCGATTTTGGCTGCTTCGGTAAATTCATTGCCTGGCGATAACCAATTACTTTTACACCATCCTGTTTGATGTTTGGCAATTCGCGCGAGCGTCCGCCTGTGGCCAATATGATATGTTTAGCGGTATAATCTTTTGTCGCACCGTCTGCTCCGGTAACCTGTACGGTGCCTTTCGATTTAAGCTTGCCGGTACCCATCAAAACTTCGATCTTGTTTTTCTTCATCAGGAACTGAACGCCTTTGCTCATTCCGTCGGCCACACCACGGCTTCGTTTTATCACCGATTCAAAATCTACTTCACCACCCGAAACCTTCAGGCCGTAATCGGCAGCATGATTGATATACTCAAATACCTGGGCGCTTTTTAACAATGCTTTGGTTGGTATACATCCCCAATTTAGACAAATACCACCCAATGATTCTTTCTCAACTATTGCAGTTTTTAAGCCAAGCTGAGAAGCGCGTATAGCTGCTACATATCCGCCCGGGCCAGACCCAATAACAATTAAATCGTAGTCCATATTTTTTATATGCTTTTTGAATTTGAGGCAAAGCTAAGTAAAAAGGGGGGAATAGAAAAAAGCACTGATAACAGGCGCAAATTTTTACCAAATGTACACAAATCCCACCAAAATTATAGTCTAACTAATCCTCTAAAATACAGTTATTTATGTAAATATTACAAGAATGTAGTCATTGTGTTAAATAATTGTGTGTCAAACAGGTTAAATGTTGAAAATTGTACAATAAATATTAACACAAATTTAATAAATGTCATGAGGCTGTTACATATCTTTGCGCCACATCAGTTCATTCAATTATTTATTAAAAAAAGACAAGTATGAGGAAGTATTTACTCTTATTACTACTGGCCGGCATTTCATTTCTCGCAGGCGAGAATGCTTTTGCCCAGGGTGTAACAACTGCGTCCATTAACGGTATCGTTACCGATAGCAAAGGAACGATACCCGGCGCGACTATTACGATGACCCATACGCCTACCGGAACGGTATATTCTACCGCCAGCCGTGCAGACGGACGCTTTAACATACCCAACCTTAGGGTGGGCGGGCCGTATACATTCAAAGTCACTTTTGTGGGGTACAAAGATTTTGTGCAGGATGGCATCACTTTATCAATTGGCCAGGATCAGCGTATCGACGCTAAAGTGGAAGAAAACAGCACTACCTTAGCAGAAGTAAAAGTTACCGGTACACAAGGAAAGGTATTCAACACTTCGAGGACAGGCGCACGCGAAACCATCAGCCGTGCGCAGATCGAGGCGTTGCCGACAATTAACCGTTCATTGCAGGATTTTACTAAATTAACCCCTTCGGCAAACGGCTTGAGCTTTGGCGGTCGCAGCAGCGGTTTTAACAACATCACTGTTGACGGTGCTTTGTTTAATAACTCGTTTGGCTTGTCAGGCACACTTGGAGGCCAGACAAACTCTCAGCCGATCTCGCTCGACGCTATTGACCAGATACAGGTTGATATTGCGCCTTATGACGTTCGTCAGGGTAACTTTACCGGTGCCGGTGTTAATACTGTCGTGAAATCGGGTACTAATGAGTTTAAAGGAACGATCTACGATTATGTTCGCAGCACTACACTTACCGGTTATCACGCAGGCCCTACGGATATTACCAAAACTCCGTTCACCTATCGCCAAACCGGGTTAAGCGTTGGCGGTCCGATAATCAAGAATAAATTATTCTTTTTCTTATCAGGCGAGCAGGAAAGAATAAGCGCTCCTGCTACTTCTTATGTTGCTTCAAGCGGTGGTTCAACAGGTGCCAACGTATCACAGGCCGATGCAGCTACGTTGAATTCAATAGCGCAGTACCTCCAGACCAATTATGGATACAACCCAGGCCCTTACCAGGGCTATAGCTACCAGACACACAGCGATAAAATGACTGTGAAGCTGGACTGGAACATTGATAAAAACAATGTTTTGAGCGCCAAATATTTCTATTTGAAATCATATAGGGATAACCCTGCCAGCAACTCGGGTATAGTAGGCATTAGCAATACCACGCGTGCTCCCGGCGTTACAACGCTACCTTTCTACGGTTCAGGTTATCGTATCAATAATAACTTTAACATTGGCATCATCGAGTTGGATACACGTATCAGCAGCAGCATGTCAAACAGGTTAACTGTAGGTTATTCAGCGCTGCGTGATTATCGTGCATCGCTGGGAGGCACTGCTATTCCATTGGTTGACATTGGCAATGGCGTTGCAAGTACTGATCCGGTTACAGGTATTGTTACAGAAACTACGGCCTCGGCAGTGCAAACCAGCTTTGGTTACGAACTGTTTACTGCCAATAACTTATTGAGTACCAATATCGCCCAGTTCTCCGATGACTTTACAATTTTTGCCGGTAAGCACGAGATTGTGATCGGTACAAGTGATCAAATACAGAGCTATACCAATGGTTTTGCTCCAAATTATAACGGTTTGTACACTTACAATTCGGCTTATGATTTCCTGAACGGCTTGCCGGCTCTCGCTTATTCGACACGTTTTTCGGCGTTGCCTGACGGTTCTTTTCCTTATGCAAAGATCAAAGCAGGTATATACAGCTTATACGCCCAGGATAAGTTTCACGTAACAGATAACATCCGTTTAACTTATGGTATCCGTGCCGATTATGATGCATTCCCGACCACGCTGCAACAGAATCCAAATGTACCGGGACTGGCTTTCCAGCAAGGTATCCATGTAGATCCGTCAGTATTACCTAAAAACAGGATCCAGTTGTCGCCACGCATCGGCTTTAACTGGGATGTAAATGGCGACCAGTCTACGCAAATTCGTGGTGGTACTGGCTTCTTTACCGGTACAGTGCCTTTTGTATGGATATCAAACCAGGCGTCAAACAACGGTGTGTTGTTTGGCTCCTACACAATAAACAAAGGAGCTGCATCTAATACACCGGCTCAAAATGCACAGCTGATCTTCAACCCAAATGTGAATGCCAACAGGCCGACAAATGCCGCTGCCAATACTTCATACGAGCTTGACGTAGCTGACCCGAATCTGAAATATCCAAAAATATGGAGGTCAAACCTGGCCGTTGACCAGAAATTACCGGGCGGTATTATAGCAACTATTGAGGGTGCATACACTAAAGATATCAATGCTATTTATCACCAGAACCTGGTGGTTTCAGACGGTTTTACCACGTTACCGGGTGTTGAAGGACAAATTCGTTACGATTCAAAAAATATTACCCCGGCCGCTGCTGCAGCAACTGCAGCTAATCCGTCTATCACAGGGTTATATTATATGACAAATACCAACAAAGGTTATTCATGGTTTGTTACTGGCCAGTTGCAAAAAAGCTTCTCAAATGGTTTATATGCCAATGTGGCGTATACGCATACTGTAACAAAAGACGTGAACGACGGCGGCTCTACAGCTTCAACTATCTGGAGCACACGCTACGTAGCGGGCAACCCGAACGCTGACAACCTGTCGAACAGTTCATTTGTACAGCCTAACAGGATCATCGCGTCTTTCGCCTATAAGAAAGATTACATCAAACACGCTACCACAACTATTGGTTTAGTGTTTGAGAGGGCGAACAACGGTGCCGTATCGTACATTACAGCGGGAGACCCTAATAACGATGGTGCTACTAATGACCTGATGTATATCCCGAAAAACAAGGGTGATATCATCCTGGTACCTAACGATGCAAAAGATTTGCGTACGCCAGATCAATTATGGGTGCAATTAAACAACTTCATCGGCCAGGATAAATATCTTAGCGCCCATAGAGGACAATTTGCTCAACGTAACGGTGCCATACTGCCTTATTTCCAAAGAGCAGACCTGCACCTTGCACAGGATTTCTATATCAAATCAGGGAAAGTGAAAAATACGTTGGAGTTTACCTTTGACATCATTAACCTTGGTAACTTCCTGAATCGCGACTGGGGATTGTACCAGACAGCGTTTAACGGGTTTAGCAGTGGCTCGGTAACCGTACTGCGTTACCAGGGCATTGACGCTTCAACAGGTAAGGCGAAATATTCATTCCCATATTTGGATGCAAACAATCTTGTACCTGTAACCAGCTCTTATAAAACTGACATCAGCCAGTTTTCAAGATGGCAGGCACAGTTTGGTATAAGGTATATATTTAATTAATCTTTTCTCCCTTTAGTAATAAAGCCCTTCGGTTAACTCCGGAGGGCTTTTTGTTTAGCCCTTTGCAAAAGCCTTTCTTATCAGCGTAGCGGATAAGGCGGACATGCCGCCGACCAGCCCACCGATAAACCCTGTAACAATAAGCAGTAGCCACCAATTAGGTAACTGGAAGAGATGGGCTACCCTGGTTGCCAAAATGTTATCATTCGGGACGCTTTTTACAAGAGCCAGTATCGTCCACGCAATGAACACTCCGGAAAACCCTGCGAAGAACGATATCCCGGGGTTTTTCCTAAAAAACCATGCAGTCGCAAAAGCAATAACCGCCAAAAACCACCAGGGCAAAAAATAGCTGCAGATAATGGTGAGGATAAGTATAGCTAAGAATAACATTTTTACTTGCTGCTTAAAATAAGGGTTGATTTAATTCTTGCCGATTTTTCATTGATGTTTTTAAGAAATAACAATTCGTTCAGTTTGCCGTCTCTCCAGGTTTCAAACATATCGTCGTAATAAAAACTACCCGGGTTGCCCGACTCACCACCCGGAAAAACGCCGTAACCTTTTACTTCCGGCCCCAGTTGTACCACCATCCGCCACGACGGACCATTTCCGCCTTTTAATGCATTGATAACCGATCCGTTGCCGCCAACGGAAAAATGCCCCGTTCCGAAACCGGGGAGATTAGCCAGGTGATTGATATGAGTGTCCTTAACGTTGCCCCACTCCCAGTTTTTTCCGGGCTTTCCGTGAGTTTTTATCAGCTGGCTAACAGAGACGGTAAATGACCTGTTTACAATGCCGGTGCAGGTTTCTTTGCCTGGTGTATTGAGTACGTCAAACCATTTCGAGCCGGGTTCGGTTAATAATAATTTCTCAGTGCGGTCAAACGAGGGGTAATTCAACAGGATATCTTTGCGATCAAACTCATCCCAAACCATGTCGTAAAAACTGAGCCACCATGCGTTGAAAATACTTGCTCCTTCAGAATTTGCGGAGAAACGTTTATCCCAATCCCTTACAAGTTCAAGCGCCCATTTCTGGTCTTTGTTAAATTTAGAGGCATCGATATACTCAAGCATCTCCGGAAGCACGTCGTGGGCCCGCATGCTGTAATCATCCATTTGCATCAGGCGCATGCTATCTGCTGTCGCATTTTTCATTCCTGAAAGCAAGTCATTTATTCGTTTGGCGCGGTCGTATAATTCAAAATCCCAATTGATATAGTATGGATAAGTTTGATCTGTTGACGATTGATTTGCCGAACTTACAAAACCGCGGGCCGGGTTCTTAACTGTTGGATTCTGATCATAAGGTATCCAACCCTGCCAATCGTTTGCAGGGTCGCTGCCATCCAGAATATATTTACCTTGCTCCCGGAACTTTAATGGAAACTTTCCATTGGGTGTGATAGCAATATCCTTTTCCTTGTCAGCAAAAATGAAATTTTGAGCCGGGGCAGTATAAAAGGTAAGCGCCTTTCGGTAATCATCGTAATTTTTTCCCCGGTTTAACAGGTAAAAGGTCATAAATTCATCCGACTCATCATGTGCTATCCAACGTAGCGCATCGCCAACGGGTACGTTTTCGTGATCGCCTTCGGGTTTTTGTGACGTACTGTTGTACACCACAGGCCCGTGGTGGGTATAAATTACAGTGTCGTAAAGCGGCTTTTGTCCGCGCACATTGATGACCTCGACATGCTTGCTCGTTTTCTTCCACTTATTATTGTACCAATATTCGTTTTTGGTGTTATCCCTGAATTTGACCTGGTACCAGTCGAGCACATCGGCGCCCACGTTGGTTACACCCCAACTAATATTTTGATTATAGCCTACAACCACGCATGGTGCGCCCGGTAACGAAACTCCATAAACATTTACAGTAGGGGATGATAGCTGGACCTGGTACCATATTGAAGGGAAAGTGAGGTTGAGATGTGGATCATTGGCCAAAATGGGGTAGCCGTTTGCAGATTTGCTTCCCGCAATGGCCCAGTTGTTACTGCCAATACCGGGAATGCGCTCTTTAGGCTTTATTCTACCGGTCATTTGAGCTATGAAATCAGCTGAAGGCTTTGGGAGCGGCAGAGCCTTAAAATCCCATTTCGTTCCCGCCGGAATTATCGGGTCCTCATGAAAAGGATAGTCAGGAAACAGGTCGTTCACATCCTTAGCCCCAAACACCTTTAGATCATTGGTCATCGCAAAATCGTCGGAACCGCCAGCCAGTGTTTCGGACATCAGTTTTAACAGGTATGCACAATCGATTGGCTTCCACTCTTCTGGAGCATAGTCGAGCAGCTTAAATTCGAGTGGGTAGTCTTTTTTGCTCAAATGATGGATGAAGCTATTTACCCCGTCGGAATATGCCCCGATCATCATCTTGGAAACCGGGTTTTTCATCATTCCGCGTAAGGTGTTTTCTGCGCCGTAAGTCATACCTATGCGGCGATGATAACGATCAACTTCGAGCGCCTTCACCCCAACGACTTCCGAAAGCCGCCCCGAGGCGCTGCGTGTCTGTATGTCCATTTCCCAAAGCCTGTCATGCGCTGTTATGTATCCCTGGGCGTAATACAGATCATGGTCGTTTTCGGCGAAAATGTGCGGTATGCGGTGTTCGTCATAGTGGATTACAACTTTACCGGTCAATCCGTCGAGTTGCAACTGTTCATCTGACCCTGTGTTTTTGCTTTCAGCGTTCTGCCAGAAGCCGGTGCCGGGATTAAGCAATTTTCCGAGAGGGGGAATATCGCCGATTTTGATCTGCAGGCTGTAAATGAGCCCCAGGGTAACGGCAAATACTAAAATGGCTAAGTATTTCATCGGTCGGAATTGGTACCGACCAATATAGTGAAATGGAAGTAACCGTAAAGTTAAAAGTTGAAAATCGGCGTTGGTTAATTCACCTTATAACGGAATGTAAGTTTAAACCTGCTCCTTCCGGATGAAGCTGTATCCGCCTTATAAATATTAAAGGAATAGCTTGGGTTTTGGCGCATATCAACCGAATCTTTCTTATAACCATCCATCAGCCATACCTCGTAACCAGAGGGGACAGAGGTTATTGATTCCATTTGCAGTTTATAAACGCCTTCCATTGTAGAAGAGACGCTAAGGTTGATTGACCGACCCTTGCCAGACAATGGTAACGAGTTTATAGCAAGGGGGACGTTATCACTTGATATACTTGATAAAGTCACAACCCCATAACCCTGCAAGGCAGGAGCATCTTCTCCGATCACATATATTGGTTTAGCAGTCGGCTTGAAATTGATGAGAATACCATCTGAATTAATTGAGTCTTTGGTCATTTTAAGTCGCACCAGTCCTGTTACACTTGGTCCGTCTGCATTGCTGGACGTAGACGTTTGCCCCGTTGTCGATGTAGAAGTTGTAGGGGTTGTTATGGTAATGCCATCGGTGTTTGGTTGAACTGCCGTTTTTTTGCAGGAATAAAACATTAAGCCTGAAAGTAATAGCAGTGCGGTAATTTCTCTTTTCATCGTCCGGTCGTATAAAATTGCCTGGTCGGCAACAAAATGTTCTGTTAAACACCACTTTATACGGGGGCAAAAAGAATAGGTTCACTAATAGTTATTAACAATTTTTAATGCCGGAAAATCATAAATAAATGTTATAGTGAATTGGTAATAAGCTAATTGTGTTTTGTTATTTAAACAAACTCAATGATGATCGGCATCCCGTCCGGGCCACGATCTTTTGAATTCAGACGGATTCTGTCCGACGATTTTATTGAATAATTTATTGAAATAGGACAGGCTTTCGAACCCAACCGCGTAACAGGTTTCGGTAATATTTTTGTCCTGCATCAATAAGTTTTTTGCCATATCGATACGATATTGATTCACAAAATCAGTAAACGTCATATTGGTTTGCCTTTTAAAATAACGGCAAAATGCAGGTGTTGTAAGGTATACCTTTTCGGCCACGACGTTCACGTCGGGCTTACGGTTATAATTGGCATCGATATATTCGTATATTGCACCCATACGTATCTTATCTTTCAAAAAGAACCGAAGGCTCAGGTCATCGCCATTAAGTACCTGGTACTCCGTCGAATTTGCCAGGAACAGGAAAATATCCATCAATTCCATCAGTTGGTAAAACGATGACAGGTTTTCCAGCCGCTTAAGCCGTTGGGCGGCAATCGTTTTGGTTTCACCATAAAAAGCGACGCCTGAGGCCGACCTTTTGAACAACTGGTTAATAACGGAAAATTCCGGCGAGGTGTTGATGGCATTGCCCATAAAATCCTCGCGTAGTTGTATAACAACCTGGTGGTATTCGCTCCGCAGGCGATAATCAAAATTGAGATGGGGGAGATTGCCGCCTATGAACACAAGATCGCTTTGGGTATAACCGGAAATGTGCGACCCTACGTGACGTATACCGGCATCGGCTTCCACATAAACCAACTCGTATTCGGGGTGATAATGCCATAAAAAAGTATTACGCAGTCGCGGAGAGAATAATTTAAACGACTTTCCGGGCTCAAAAACTACCTTTTCAAGTTGGATCTCGTTCATCTTTATTGCTTTAATAATTTGCTTGAAGTTATTAAAAATGTTAATGTAGAGCAAATTTTGGTCATTGCAAAGTATAATTACTGCTTATAACAGTGCTACTTTTGATATGTAAATCAACAGCAGATATGAAAACTGAAAATCAAACCATGGGCACCATGATAATGAGCCCCGGAAATGCTCATAAGGAAATTCCTGGTAACCCGTCTACCGCAAAATCGAGTCAAATTAAATTAAATGACCGTAGCAACGGCGAACCGTTGCGGGTATTGACAGAGGATGACTGGAAGTTCTGGATAGAGAATGGATATGTAGTTGTTAAAAATGCCGTGCCGAAGGAGCAGGCAAAAAGGCTTGCGGATTATTTATGGGAGTATGAGGATAAAGACCCCAACGATATCGAAAGCTGGTACAAACGGCCCAATGCACAAATGCAAATGACGGAACTGAACAATACCGGCATGGTAGAAATATATAACCAGCAATACATGTGGGATAACAGGCAATATCCAAAGGTTCACCAGGCATTTGCTGATGTTTGGGGAACCGAAAAATTGTGGGTGACCATTGACAGGGCCAATCTGAATTTTCCATTAAGGCCGGGCTTTGAATATAAAGGGTTTATCCATTGGGATTATGATCCGGAAACCAAACCGCAAAATGTACAGGGGGTATTGGCGCTGGCCGACCAGACGGATGAAAATATGGGAGGTTTTCAGTGTGTGCCTGAACTATACCGGACCTATGACGCATGGAAACTAATGCAACCTGTCGACCGCGATCATTATAAGCCCGATACAACGGGGTTTGAAATAGTAAAGGTTAAGCTGGAAGCAGGGGACCTGCTGATATTCAACAGCCTGGAGCCACATGGCATTCGCCCGAATACAAGCGGTAACAAGGTGCGTATCGCACAATATATAGCGATGATGCCTGCCCAGGAAGATAACGAGGAACTACGCCAATGGCGTATCAACAGCTGGCAAAGCCGCGAAGCTATGCAAGGGTACGCTTTCCCGGGCGATCCGATGGAACGGGAAAAGAAAAACCCTGTTGCGGAATTAAGCCCATTGGGACGAAAGCTGCTTGGACTGGACCGCTGGTGACCAGGCGTATGCAGGGACGTGTTACACCATGTCCCTGCGTTGTTAATTTTGATGTAAGCTTAAACGGTTGCCGTCCGGATCTATTATTGCCGCAAATCTTCCCCACGGTGTCTGGTCCACTTTACCAACAGTTATACCCTTTGCGGATAAGTCCTCGATATCGTTATCGAGGTTGTCAGTGTTTATAACAAAGCCATTGAGGCAACCTGCCGGCATATTTTCGAACCAGGTAACGAGGGTAATGGATACTGCTTCCTGCCCGGATAAAGCCAGCTGCACCCATTTTTGATCCTTGTCAAACGGCGCTTCTACCAATAAATTAAATCCAAGCTTTAAATAGAATTGTTTAGCTGCTTCCTGGTCTGTTACCGGGATAGAGATGATTGAAATTGATTTCATAATATTTCCTGTTGTTTGGTTAAATTGTTTTATCGTCGCTTTTCCCTGAGCGCTTGTCCAGTAAATTTTCAAGGTTTTGCAATTTTTCCTTCCAGAACTGCTCGAAGTAAATGATCCATTCCTTTATTTCGTCGAAACCCTGCGGGTTCAATTCGCAATAGCGCTCGCGCCCGTCTTCAGTTATTTGAACAAAGCCAGCTTCGCAAAGCACTTTAATGTGTTTGGATATGGCCGGCCGGCTGATATCAAAATTGTCAGCAACCACATTGATAGATAATTTTTTACCAGTAAGCATCAGCAATATTTGCCGGCGGTTAGTATCTGCAATCGCCTGGAAGGGGTCCGAATTTAGTCTTGCCATTAATATGATCGTTTAGAATTTTATCAAATCTCCGCTGAATGCCTTTTTTCCAGCCATTTTCCATAAAGATACTGGCGATATAGTTTTTCCAGCCCTTAAAACCTTTATGCTCCAGGATCATCAGGGTTCCTCCAGCTTCCGGTACCAGTGTCCAGATTAAGACTGTATCTAAGCCTATAACACCGGGTTTTGGACCGCCCTGCCAGCTATATGCCAGTTTTTGATAAGGAATTATTTCCAGCACCTCGCAATAAACGATACCATCCCAACCCATTTTTGGCAACGGTTTACTATGGAACTGAAATTTATGGCCAACAACCGGCAAAAAGTCATTTTTCATTAACCACTCGTTCACCAATTCCGGTTTTGTCAGGCACTCCCATACTTTTTCGGGCGGGTGGGCGAAGAACCATTTAACAATAATATCTCTTTGCATGAATGCGTAATGTTTGAGTTACGCAATATATATGTAATGTTTGGGTTACGCAAATTTTATTGAAAAATACATCACCAAAAATCTGCAGCAAGGGCGAGGTATAGGCTATATGTCAGGCCTGCGGAATAGGAATTTGCTCATGGTATATCTTCTAATAAAACAGGCCTGGTCCCTAATCACCAATCACCAACCCCTTATTTTTACTTTTTCATGCAGGAAATCATTTTTATATTAAATTTGAAACGCCGTGACCGTTGATAGTAAAATCGACATCCGGTTACTTTTCCTGATAAACCTGGTATGAGAAAATCATTGTTTTTGACAGTTGGCTGCCTGCTGGTGGCGTTGGGCGTTTCGGCTCAAATTCCTGCTTTGGAGCGTGTAGAACCTATGTTTTGGTGGGTTGGTATGAGTAATCCTAACCTCCAGCTGATCGTGCACGGCAAGGATATTGCCTCCCGAAAAGTAGAATTGAACTACCCCGGCGTGAAGCTTATTGCGGTGCATAAAGTTGAAAATCCTAATTATTTATTTGTCGACTTGCGCATTTTTTCAGGTGCAACTCCGGGAACGTTCCCGATAAAATTCACTAAAGCGGGCGAAAAAACACTCATGTATCAATACGCTTTGAAGAAACGTGATCGTTCGCCCGACCGTGCACAGGGTGTAACCAATAAAGATCTGATATACCTGATCATGCCGGACCGTTTTGCCAACGGCGACCCCAAAAATGATTCCGTCGCCGGTATGCGCGAAAAAGGGATCAATCGGACTAAAATGTTCAGCAGGCATGGAGGTGATCTGCAGGGTATCATGGACCACCTGGATTATTTAAAGGAACTGGGTGTTACGGCTATCTGGCTAACCCCAGCCGTTGAAAACGACGAGCCAAGCGCATCTTATCACGGTTACGCGGTTACAGATCATTATAAGATCGATCCCCGCTATGGTACCAACGAATTATATAAACAGTTTGTAGAAAAATGCCATGCAATGGGTATGAAGGTGGTGATGGATTTGGTGCACAATCATGCCGGCACCGAAGGCTACACCATACAGGATATGCCAATGAAAAGCTGGGTACATCAATGGCCGAAATATACTAAATCAAACTTTCGCGACGCGGCGGTAATGGACCCGCATGCAGCACCGTCGGACAGGAAACAGATGCTCGACGGCTGGTTCGACCACCGGATGGCTGATATGAATGAAAATAACCCTTATCTGCAGAACTTCCTTACGCAGAACCACATCTGGTGGGTGGAATACTCAGGGGTAGATGGCTTCAGGCTGGATACTTATCCCTACAACGATCCTGGATATATGGCTAAATGGGCGAAAGATGTAAGAACCGAATTTCCGCGTCTTTCCATATTCGGCGAAACGTTGGTGTGGTCGGCAGCCAACCAGGCATTTTTTACCGAAGGAAATGTAGTAAACCGCGGTTTGGATACACATCTGCCTGGCGTCACGGACGGGGTTTGGAAAGAAGCGGTTTATGATGCTTTGAACGCACATGAGGGCTGGACCGAAGGTGTTAACCGCCTGTATTCGGTAATGGCCCAGGATTTTCTTTATAAAGACCCCACTAAGAATGTTATCTTTTTGGATAATCATGATATGAGCCGTTTTCTTTCGGTAGTAGGAGAGGATTTTACAAAATATAAATCGGGAATGGCTTTGCTGATGACCATGCGCGGCGTACCGCAGATGTATTATGGGGATGAGATACTGATGAAAAACTTCTCAAACCCTGACGGCCTGGTGCGTGAGGATTTTCCGGGTGGCTGGCCGGGCGACAAGGATAATAAATTTTCGCCGACAGGCAGAAGCGTTAAAGAGAATGAGGCCCTTAACTATGTTAAAACTTTAGCTAATTACCGTAAAAACACGCCTGCGTTACAAACGGGCAAGATGATGCAATACATTCCTGAAAATGGCGTGTACGTGTTTTTCAGGTATGATGCGGCGAAAACGATAATGATCGCTTATAATAGCCGTGAGAAAGAACAGGAGGTTAAGACAGAGCGCTATGCTGAACGTATTAACGGCGCTGAAAAAGCAAAGGACGTAATTACAGGCGAGACTATTGATGTTTCTAAACTTTTACTGCCGGCGAAGGCGACATTAGTTTTAGAATTACTGCCAAAAAGTACACATTAATAAATATATTTAGCTACTTTAAAATCAGCCGGTTATTTGCTGAAGAAATTGAATGAATAAGATAAAAGCGTGCATTTTTGACCTGGATGGAGTGATTGTGGATACTGCGGTTTACCATTACAAGGCATGGAAGCGATTGGCGAATGAACTGGGATTTGATTTTACCGAAGAAGACAATGAAAAACTGAAAGGTGTGAGCCGCGTGGCATCGCTCAACCTGATATTGCAATGGGGCGACCTTTCAAAAACTGATGCCGAAAAGGAAGAACTGGCGACGCGAAAGAACAACTGGTATGTGGAGATGATCAATAAAATGACGCCGGATGAAGTACTGCCAGGAGCAAAGGAGTTTGTTGAATCATGTGAAAATGCAGGCATCAAAACGGCACTGGGCTCGGCGAGCAAGAACTCAAGAACGATACTGGAAAAGGTTGGTATCGCTCATTTGTTTGACGTTGTAATCGATGGTAATAAAGTGAGTAAGCCCAAACCCGATCCGGAAGTGTTTTTGAAAGGCGCGGAAGAGTTAGGTATTGCGCCGGAAAATTGCGTGGTTTTCGAGGACGCTATAGCCGGGGTTGAGGCTGCTATTAACGGTGGAATGAAAGTGGTAGGAATAGGCTCGCCCGATGTTTTGGGGAAGGCTAACCTGGTGATAAATGGCTTAAATGAAATGAGTTTAGAAAAGTTGAATAAACTATAATATATTAAAAACGATGTCATTTCTGCCTCCTGGTCGAAATGGTAACCCCTATTGAACAAAAACACATCACATTTATAATGAAGGACTACATAAAAGTTGACGAGTGGAGGATCATAGAAGAAGGCTTTAAGCCCGAATACAATACCATATCCGAAAGTATTTTTAGTCTTGGCAACGGCCGCATGGGCCAGCGAGCCAATTTTGAAGAAGCCTATAGTGGCGAAACACTTTCCGGAAATTATGTTGCAGGAGTTTATTATCCCGATAAAACCCGGGTAGGCTGGTGGAAAAATGGTTACCCGGAGTACTTTGCCAAAGTGATCAACGCGGCTAACTGGATCGGCATAGATATTAAGATAGGTAACGAACAGCTCGACCTTGCGAGGTGTAAGGTAAGCGCTTTTCGTCGTGAGCTGAACATGAAGGAAGGTTTCCTGAGAAGAAATTTTCGCGCCACGACCGCAGGAGGTATCGAAGTTGAGGTTGAGGCAACCCGTTTTTGTAGTATTGTGGACGACGAGACCGGCGCTATCAGGTATACCATTACTCCGGTCAATTATAGCGGTGCGATAACCATTTCACCGTTTATTGATGGGGATGTTGTTAATAAAGATTCGAACTACGACGAAAAATTTTGGGACGAAGTAACTAAGGAAAGCTGGGCAGACGGTGGATATGTGCAGCTTCGAACCAAAAAAACTGGTTTTGAGGTAGCTACAGGACAAAGGTTCACCGTCAGCCAAAATAACTTGCCGGTAGATATCGCTGCTAAAAAGGTCGAAAAAGATAAATATGTGGCCTCCGCCATTATATTGGAGGTAGTTGCAGGTCAGCCTATTACAATAACAAAATACGCAGCTAATATATCTTCTCAAAATTACCCGGCCGATGCCTTAAAAGAGGTGCTTGAAACCACTTTGAAAACGATCAGCGAAAAAGGTTTTGAAAAGATGCTTGCAGAACAAGCTGAGGCCTGGGAAAAGAAATGGCAGCACAACGATATTATTATTGAAGGAGATGCATCTGCGCAGCAGGGGATACGTTTCAATATATTCCAGCTCAACCAGACTTATACCGGTGAGGATGATCGTTTGAACATCGGCCCGAAAGGATTTACCGGCGAAAAATATGGCGGCTCAACTTATTGGGATACTGAGGCATATTGCGTTCCTTTTTACCTGGCAACCGCTGATCAGAAAGTGACCCGCAACCTATTGCTTTACCGTTATAAGCAGTTAGATAAAGCTATCGACAATGCAAAATTATTGGGCTTCAGGAACGGTGCGGCTTTATATCCCATGGTAACGATGGATGGTACGGAATGCCACAACGAATGGGAGATCACTTTTGAAGAGATACACCGTAATGGCGCCATTGCCCATGCCATTTACGATTATGTACGCTACACCGGCGACGAAAAATACCTGGCCGATTATGGCCTGGAAGTATTAATAGCAATTGCGCGGTTCTGGTCGCAACGCGTAAACTGGAGTGATGACCGCCAGCGATATGTGATGCTTGGCGTCACCGGGCCGAATGAATACGAGAATAACGTCAACAATAACTGGTACACCAATACCATAGCTTGCTGGTGTATGCAATACGCCATTGATGTAGCTGAAAAAGTTGAAGCCATGGAGCCTGCAAAGTACGAGGCATTAATGAACAGGATCGGCTTCGATAAGGAAAATGAATCGGCTAAGTTCAGGGATATTATTGAAAAAATGTATTTCCCTTACGACGAGAAACTGGGTGTTTTCCTGCAGCAGGATGGTTACCTGGATAAGGAGCAAATATTAGTGAACGACCTGCCCGCAACCGAACGGCCCATTAACCAGAAATGGAGCTGGGACCGCATACTCCGTTCATGCTATATCAAACAAGCCGATGTATTGCAGGGTATCTATTTTTTTGAAGATAAATACGACATTGAAACCATCCGGCGCAATTATGATTTTTATGAGCCGCGTACGGTTCATGAATCGTCATTATCGCCGTGTGTTCATGCCGTCATCGCTGCTAAGTTAGGCGACGAGGCAAGGGCGTATGAGTTCTACCTGCGTACCTCACGTCTTGACCTGGATGATTATAATAACGATACCGAAGACGGCTGCCATATCACGTCGATGGCCGGTACCTGGATGGCTGTAGTACAGGGTTTTGGCGGTATGCGTGTAAAAGGCGGAAAACTTTCTTTTAATCCATTCCTGCCTGCCAAATGGAAATCTTTTTCGTTCCATGTCGGCTTCCGCGGTACATTGCTCAACATAAGGATGGGTAAAGAGGGCGTACAAATCAAAAACCTGTCGGGTAATGAACTTACAGTCACTATTTACGGTAAGGATCAAATTATAAAAGCTAATAACGAACTGCTTGTTGAAGCATAATAAAGATCATACCATTGGCGACCGATCGTAAACTCATCATCTATCAAATGCTACCGCGTTTGTTTGGCAATACCAAACGGCTCAATAAATTTTATGGCTCCATAGAGGAGAATGGTTGTGGCAAATTCAATGATATTTCGGGTAAGGCGCTAAAAGAGCTTAAATCAATGGGATTTACGCATGTTTGGTACACGGGTGTTATTGAACATGCAACAATGACCGATTATTCGCAATTCGGCATTCAGCCTGATGATCCGGATGTGGTAAAGGGGCGTGCAGGATCGCCTTATGCTATCAGGGATTATTATGATGTAGACCCCGACCTGGCTGTTGATGTGAATACCCGCATGGCGGAATATGAGGCGCTGATCAAACGGACACACGATAATGGTTTGAAAGTCATTATGGATTTTGTACCCAACCACGTGGCCCGTACCTATGCGTCGGACCAAAAGCCGGAAGGTGTGCACGATTTTGGGGAAGATGATGATAAAAACAAAGCGTTCAGTCCGGCTAATGATTTTTACTATTTGCCGGGGCAGTCTTTCGTTGTTCCTCCCGGATATAACCCCGGAGGCGATGAATTTACCAGCCCGCTGAAGGACGGAAAGTTTGACGAATATCCTTCCAAAGCGACCGGAAATGACCGTTTCACACCTGCACCCTCACTTAATGATTGGTTTGAAACCATAAAGCTGAACTACGGCGTCGATTACCTGGATAGCCGTAAAACCTATTTTGATCCCACACCGCCTCTTTGGAATAAAATGTATGATATCCTGCACTTTTGGAGTGAAAAAGGTATCGATGGTTTCCGGTGCGATATGGTGGAAATGGTGCCCTTTGAGTTTTGGGGTTGGGTCATTGGGAAATTGAAAAACAACTTCCCGCAATTGATCTTCATCGGCGAAGCTTACGAAATTGGCAAGTATCACGATTATATTTCTATCGGAAAATTCGACTACCTGTATGATAAGGTGGGTCTTTACGATGCTGTCCGCAAGTTAACCTGCAACTGGCAGGATGCTACCACCTGGGAGATCAACCAGGTGTGGAACCGCGATTGCCTGGGTATCGATCAGCATATGCTGCGTTTTATGGAGAACCATGACGAACAGCGTATTGCTTCCCGTTTTTTTGCCGGAGATCCATGGCTGGCTGTCCCGGGAATGATAGTGACAGCAACCATGAATACTG
Organism: Mucilaginibacter ginsenosidivorans; assembly: GCF_007971025.1. Taxonomy (NCBI): domain Bacteria; kingdom Pseudomonadati; phylum Bacteroidota; class Sphingobacteriia; order Sphingobacteriales; family Sphingobacteriaceae; genus Mucilaginibacter; species Mucilaginibacter ginsenosidivorans. Next base: position 3,324,837 of record NZ_CP042436.1, read on the forward strand.
GCCCGGTTATGATTTATTCAGGGCAGGAATGTGGTGAACCCGGCAACGGTAATGAGGGCTTCAGTAACGATGACGGCCGCACTACTATATTTGACTACTGGGGCGTCCCGGAACACCAGAAATGGCTGAACGAGGGAAAATTTGATGGTGGGCAATTGTCTGAAATCCAAAAGAGCCTTCGTGATTTCTACACTAAACTTTTAAATATTTCAAGGCAAAACGAAGCTATACGGGAAGGGAAATTCTGGGAGTTGATGGTGGCGAATGAACGTCAGCCGGGATTTGATACCCGGTTATACCTGTTTTTACGATATACCGATAAACAACGTATATTAGTGATAACCAATTTTAATCGCGAACAGCGAAACATACAGTTATTGATGCCTGCCGATCTGCTGCAATTGTTGCAGCTAAATGGTAGTTACGAGTTTACTGACCTGTTAAGCGGTGCAAAGTTTAACGCCGAAGATATTATGAACGGTGTAACTGTAAACCTGCCTGCAAGCAGCGGTTTTTTGCTTGGATTTTGAACCAATTATACTATCAAAATAAACCTGAAGAGCAATTATGGCAACATTAGCGATCAAGAAAAAGCCCGCCTTAAGTTTTTGGCAAATATTTAATATGAGCTTTGGTTTCCTGGGCATTCAATTCGGATTTGCCCTTCAAACAGGTAATGCCAGCCGTATATTGCAAACTTTCGGAGCTGATGTTGAACATTTGTCGTGGTTTTGGCTGGCCGCACCTATCACGGGCATGGTTATACAACCAATAATAGGCCACTACAGCGACCGAACCTGGACACGGTTGGGCCGCAGAAGGCCATTCTTTTTAACCGGGGCAATTTTGTCAGGACTGGCGCTATTATTTATGCCCAATTCATCTGCTTTGGCGGTTATTATTCCACCGATAGTTGTGGGCGCCGGTATGCTGATGATCATGGATGCTTCGTTCAACGTCGCTATGGAGCCTTTCAGAGCGTTAGTAGCTGATAATCTGCCTGATAGCCAGCACAATGCCGGGTTTTCGATGCAAACCTGCCTGATAGGTGTCGGCGCCGTTATTGGTTCCTGGCTACCCTATGTTTTTGCCGAATGGTTCCACGTAGCAAAAACAGCAGCACCTGGCATAGTTCCCAACAATTTATTGTATTCGTTTTATATAGGTGCGGCGGTGCTAATAGGATGTATTCTTTGGACAGTAATATCGACAAAAGAATATCCACCGGCGGAGTTTGCTTCCTTCCACCAGGAGGACGAACCTGAAAATACACATAAAAGCGGCTTGGCGGAGATTTTTTCAGACCTGGCCAATATGCCTAAAACCATGCGGCAGTTGGGTGTGGTGCAGTTTTTTTCATGGTTCGCTCTGTTCTCCATGTGGGTATTTACCACACCTGCGGTCGCAGATCATGTATACCATATTAAAGCTGGCGACACTTCATCAGTAGCCTATAACGACGCGGCGAATTGGGTTAATGTTTGTTTTGGCGTTTATAATCTTGTATCTGCGATTTATGCGCTGTTATTACCCCGCATAGTGAAAATAACCAGCCGGAAAAAGACACACTCGTTCTCACTTATTATGGGCGGCTTGGGTTTGATATCGATTTATTTCATTGAGAATCACTATCTGCTTCTGCTGTCTATGATCGGCATTGGTTTGGCATGGGGCAGTATTCTCGCTATGCCATATGCAATACTTTCAAGTTCTATCCCGGTTAAGAAAATCGGGGTATATATGGGGATATTTAATTTCTTTATTACCATGCCCCAGATAGTAAATGGCGTCATCGGCGGACCAATTGTGAAATATTTTTACCATAACCATGCGATTTACGCATTAATAATGGCTGGTGTTTTTATGTTTTTGGGGGCCATATCTGTGTTATATGTACAGGATGGTAAGAGGATACCTACCATCGACAGGATTTGATTATTAATTCGTTGTGATTTGAATAGAGTAAAAAGTTGCCTTTTTAACACCCGGAAATGAAAATTTAAGGCCGATTTACGAACTCCAATCGCTATATTGCGTAAAAGATACACATTAGCATACTGACGATACGACTATTTTGAATGGAAGAAAATAACATACAAAACCCCGAAGGAATACCTGCAAAATTGGCCGAGCTGGAGGAAGATGAATTTCATCACGTTAATAACCCTGCGGCCGGAATTAAACCCATTGTAAAAAAATACCTCAGCCGGCCTGTTTCAGCCGAGCAAAAAAATAACAAATTCTACTTTTCTGATGGCGACGCCAAAGTTGAAGTTACAGTAGTGACTGATGAGATCATCCGTGTGCGCCTTGCGCCGCATGGTGTTTTCCTGGACGAATTCTCTTATGCCGTCCCGAAGCTCGAAAAGAAAGTTTCCGTATTTGGTTTGAATGAGTTGGAAGAAGAATACATCGTCTACACCAATATTATCAATTGCCACATCCGGAAAGCGGATTTCTTTGTTTCGTTCTCTGATAATCAGAACTTTATTACAAGTTCAGATGCTGTGCCGATGCACTGGGAAGAGAACGTGAAGTTTGGCGGATACTACGTTTACTGCACAAAGACCTGCCATTCGGATGAGAGTTTCTTCGGCATGGGTGATAAGGCTACTGAGCTCAATTTGCGTGGTAAGCGATTGAAAAACTGGAACACCGATGCTTATTCATTCGCATGGAACCAGGATCCGCTTTACCGTAGTATCCCGTTTTATATCAGCTTAAATGAAGGGGTCGCTCACGGGATATTCTTTGATAATACATTCAAGGCCGAATTTGATTTTGGGGCCGAAGACCCGACCAAGACCAGTTTTTGGGCCGAAGGGGGTGAACTGCAATATTATTACATCCACGGCCCGCACATGATGGACGTGGTAAAGCGTTACCATTTACTTACGGGTACGCATCCAATGCCACCGATGTGGGCGCTGGGCTACCACCAGTGCCGCTGGAGTTATTACCCTGAATCAAAAGTAAGGATGGTGACCAAAACCTTCCGCGAAAAGAAGATTCCATGCGACGGGATATATCTTGACATCGATTACATGGATGGCTATCGCTGCTTTACCTGGAACCGGAAATATTTCCCCGATCCGAAGAAAATGATCAAAGAACTCTCGGAACAAGGATTCAAAACGGTGGTCATTATCGATCCGGGCATACGTGTTGATGATAATTATTCGGTGTTTAAGGAAGGTAAGGAGAACAGATATTTCTGTCGTCGTTGCGACGATTACTTTATGGAGGGCCATGTGTGGCCGGGCCGCTGCCAATTCCCTGATTTTACGAACCCCGAAGTACGTGAGTGGTGGGGCAATCTTTTTGATGAGTTGGTGCAATTAGGCGTGGCTGGCGTTTGGAACGATATGAATGAACCCGCTGTCTTCGGCACAGGGACTTTTCCCGATGATGTCCGGCATCAATATGATGGCCAGCGCGGGTCGCATCGTAAGGCCCATAACGTATATGGTATGCAAATGGTGCGTGCAACGTATGAGGGTTTGCGCAAGATCATGAAAAATAAACGCCCGTTCACCATTACGCGGGCAGGATATGCCGGCGTTCAGCGTTTCTCATCCGTTTGGACGGGAGATAATGTGGCATCATGGGAGCATTTGATATTAGGTAATATTATGTGTCAGCGGTTGTCAATATCGGGTGTTTCGTTCTGCGGAACAGATATTGGCGGTTTTAGCGGAGAGCCTGACGGAGAGCTGTTTACGCGCTGGATACAACTGGGAACATTCTCGCCATTTATGCGTGCTCACTCTGCCGGCGATACCAAGGAACGTGAGCCCTGGAGCTTTGGCGAACCATATACATCTATTAACAGGAAATTCATCGAATTACGTTACCGTTTATTACCATATCTATATTCTGCTTTTTGGGAGCATCACCGCTATGGTTTTCCTATAGTGCGCCCGGTGGTTATGCACGAACAGTTTGAGCCGACGAATCATTTCCGGCAGGATGAATTTACCTACGGAGATAAGATACTTGTTTGCCCGGTACTGGCTGCAGGGCAAAAGAACCGCAAAGTTTATCTTCCAAAGGGTAAATGGTATAATTTCTGGACACACGAGCTTGTTGAGGGTGGCAAGGAATTAATGGTAGCGGCTCCGCTGGAAACAATGCCCATTTTTGTAAAGGCAGGGTCGGTAATACCCGAATATCCCGTGATGCAATATGTTGGCGAGAAGGAAATAGAAGAGGTAAAAATGAATGTTTATTACAGCGATTTCGAAGCTAATTCATTCATTTTTGAAGATTATGGAGAGACCTTTGCTTATGAGCAGGATATTTACCTTGAAAAGAAATTTGTGGTAAGAGGCAAGGAAAATAAGCTTACCATACAACAAAGCATGGAAGGCCTTTATACACCGAGGTACGAAAATTACCACATGAATATAATTGGGTTGCCATTTAAGCCGACACGGATTATTGTTGACGATCATGAGGTGAAAGATTTTATGATCGCCTCGGACAAAACCGTGCAGTTGAAACTGAGAAAGAATTTCACGCAATTAGTGATCAATTAATTAACCGGGCCGTACGCACTTGCGGCCCGGTTAATCATATGCTAAATTTATAGAGAAGATCAATTTTAACCGAATAATACTATTTCTTCGAACCAATGACTAAACACGGCTTGCAACGGGTTATAGTTGAACACGTTACACCCGAAATTGACGCGGGCAGGTTTTATATTAAAAAAATTCCCGGCGAAACCATCGGCGTTGAAGCGGATATTTTTACCGACGGGCACGATCATGTACGCGGTCAGGTATTGTATAAACACGAAAGTGATAAAAATTGGCTCCGTGTTCCCATGCACCTGATGAGCAACGACCGCTGGCAGGGATCGTTCAATGTAGAGAAGACCGGGTTTTACAGCTACACCGTAACTGGTTGGGTAGACCATCCTTTGACCTGGCACGAAGGTTTCGTAAAAAAATACCAGGACACACAACACATGGGTGTGGAGTTATTGATCGGCGCCGAGTTTTTGGAGGCGATGCTGCCCCGGGCAAGTAAGCCCGATCAGAAAACCATCAATAAAATTGTTGCAACACTACGGGATGAAAACAAGTACGATCTTGCTGTAAACCTGGTATTGGGGAAAGATGTTCACCATCTTATCGACCAGTATCCAAACCTGGAGAATGCAACCACCTACCTGCGTGAATTAAAAGTATATGTCGACCGAGAGAAAGCTGGCTTTAGTAGTTGGTATTGCTTTTTCCCAAGGTCGGCCTCGACTGTTGAAGGTAAGCATGGAACCTTTAAAGATTGCGAGGCGTTATTACCGCGCATAGCGGAAATGGGATTCGATGTACTCTATTTTCCGCCAATACATCCAATCGGTCAAACTTTCAGGAAAGGGAAAAATAATACGGTAAATGCCTTGCCGGGCGATGACGGTGTGCCATACGCGATCGGCTCGAAAGATGGTGGGCACAAGGATATTTTGAAAGACCTGGGTACGCTCGATGATTTCAAACATTTGATAAAAGAAGCAGCTGCACATGGACTGGAAATTGCCATGGATTTTGCAATTCAGTGTTCGCCCGACCATCCTTATGTAAAAAAGCATCCCAAATGGTTTAAATGGCGGCCTGACGGGACTGTGCAGTACGCTGAAAACCCGCCAAAAAAATACCAGGATATTTTACCCGTCAATTTTGAAAATGACGACTGGGAAAACCTTTGGAAGGAACTAAAAAGTATACTGGATTACTGGTGCGAGCAGGGGATAAGGATATTCAGGGTGGACAACCCGCATACCAAGTCATTCAATTTTTGGGAGTGGTGCATTGCCGAAGTACAAAAAAAATACCCCGGTACAATATTCCTTTCGGAAGCTTTTACCAAGCCCAAAGTGATGAAGGAGTTGGCAAAATTAGGCTATACGCAATCATACACTTACTACACCTGGCGCAATAGCAAGCATGAGCTGATTGAATACATGAACGAGTTGACGCAGTCGGAAATGAAAGATTATTATCGCCCCAATTTCTGGCCGAATACGCATGATATTAACCCGTATTCACTCCAAAACGGTAATGAGATCAGTTTTATCACCCGGTATGTTATGGCTGCAACGCTGTCGTCCAACTATGGTATCTTCGGACCGGTTTATGAACTGATGTATCACGATGCCTATCCTGGTAAGGAGGAATACCTTAATTCGGAAAAATACGAGGTTCGCCATTGGGACTGGTCGGCGAAAAACCGTTTGATCGATGTCATCACTAAAGTAAATGCTGCCCGCAAAGCTAATGCGGCGCTGCAAACCACTTATAACATAAGCTTTTGCGAAACTTATAACGATAACATACTGGCCTATTACAAAAGGACTGGCGATAACCATATCCTTTGCGTTGTCAAACTCGATCCGTATAGCAAACAATTTGCCCATGTGCAAACACCCTTATGGGAATTGGGCATTGAAGCTGGGCAGGACTTTTCTGTTTACGATATTTTAACAGGCAACACTTACACCTGGAACCAGGAATGGAACTATGTGCAATTTGAACCCTGGGACCTGCCGGTACATTTATTCAGAATAGAGGTATAAAGTATGAAAATGGGCAATATTGATGTTTTAGCGAACACGAATTCTTTAAAGCTGACCAAGCCATGGAAGGATTTTGCCCAGGATAAGAAGGCCCTTAAATGGCTGGAGGAGAACGTATTTTATGAGTATATGCGCAAGTGCCGCTGGTTTGCCGGCAAGGCGCGCATGATCAAATTCCTGAAGGTACAGCAACTGCTTGATTTGCCCATAGACGGGGGGAAGGCATATTTAGTGATCGTACATGTTGGTTACACGTATGGTGACGAGGAAAAATATGCTCTACCTGTTTCATTCCTGCCCGATGATTATGAACTGATTGGACAGATCAATCCCAAAGCGTTTATCACCAAAATTACAACCGACGGCAAAGCCGGTTGGCTGATAGATGCTATTTACGATTTTCGGTTCCAAACGGAGCTGTATAAGAATATATGGGAAAATGCTGCTGTGCCGCAGGAAAATGGGCAGCTGACCTATCACCGGGGCAAGGGTCTTGCTGCTACTGACGAGGATATGGGTTACCTGTGTGTTATACCCGACCTGGAGCAAAGTAATTCTTCGTTTGTATTCGGCAACAAATACTTCTTTAAACTGTACCGTAAACTTTTCCGCGAAATTAATCCTGAAGTAGAAATGCTGCAATTTCTTACTGAAACGGGCGGATTTAAAAATATCCCGTCGTTTTGCGGTAGCCTGATATACGAACGGCCGGGCATTCCACCTGTTACACTGGGCTTGATGATGCAAAAAGTATCCAGCAAGTGTGATAGCTGGGTGGCGACAGGTGACGACCTGAATGATTTTCTTTTCATGTTTGTGGATAAGTTGTTCAGTGTGCGCGATGACGTATTTGAGAAAGTAGAGTTGTTGGGACGGCGGACCGCCGAAATGCACCTGGCGCTGTTATCGGATAAAAAGAATAAAGATTTTAAACCTGAAAAGTTCGATAGTGAATATATCACCTGGTTACAGGGGCACCTAAACAGATTGCTGGTTAAAAGGATCAGCCTGTTAAAAGAAAATTATGCCCGTTTAGACAAAAATGCCAAAGCGCTGGCTGATGATTTTATAAATAGCGAAAAAATTATCGGGCGTTTTTTTGAGAAGATAGGTAACAATGACCTGGTGTCGTCGCGCATACGCATACATGGCGATTATCATTTGGGCCAGGTGCTGTTTACAGGCAGCGATTATCTCATCATTGATTTTGAAGGGGAACCTGAAAGCTCTATAACCGACCGCAAAATAAAACATTCGCCGCTGAAGGATGTTGCGGGTATGATACGGTCTTTCCACTACGCTGTCTGCTCCAAATTATATTTTAGTAATGAGACAAAAGGAGTGGACCCGCAACGATTACAAAAGGCCGCCGACCGTTGGTATAAACTGATAACCGATGCATATATCGATGCATATATGCATACAATGGGAGATATTTCAGCTACCTTCGGAGGCAGGACGGAGCTAAACTTCCTGCTGCAGCTACACCTGCTGGAGAAGGCCGTGTATGAACTTGGTTATGAGCTTAATGGCCGCCCCGATTGGATACGGATACCATTGAAAGGCATCCAGCACGTATTATTCGAAATAGAGAAATTTAATTAAACGCCCGCGGGCATACAGATATGGCTAAAACGAAAACTGGTACCGGCAAAGAAGCGCCTGCTGAAAAAAGCAGTGCCAAAAAGGCTAAACCTGCAGAAAAGAAAGTAGTTGCAGAAAAGTCAGTTAAAAAAACCGCATCTTCAACAAAAGATGCAGCAAAGCCCGCCAAAGCGGCGCCGGCAAATAAAGCAACCAAGCCGTCAACCAAAAAAACCATGCCTGAAAGTGTTATAAAGAACAGCGTAGAACCATACAGCCGTTTTACCGATTTTGACATCAGCCTGTTCAAATCAGGGAAGCATTATAAATTATACGAAAAATTCGGCTCCCACGTAGTTGAATTTAACGGCGTTATCGGAACCTATTTTTCCGTATGGGCTCCAAATGCGCAGTTTGTTTCCGTTATCGGCAATTTCAATTACTGGAACCGGGGTTCGCATGTGTTATTTTCAAGGTGGGATTCGTCGGGCATATGGGAGGGTTTTATCCCTAACGTAGGCGATGGTGAAACCTATAAATATTTTATCAAGTCATCGTCGGGCGAGGAACTTGAAAAAAGTGATCCGTTTGCCCTACGCTGGGAGGAACCTCCGCGTACGGCGTCTATCGTCGCTGACACTTATTACGAGTGGAAGGATGCCAAATGGATGAAGAACAGGTACCAGCACAACGGGATAGACAGGCCCTATTCGGTTTACGAAGTTCATATTGGTTCATGGGCGCGTAACCCGGAAAGCCCCGATTCTTTTTACTCCTACGAGCAGCTGGCCGATAAATTAGTGCCTTATGTAAAGGAAATGGGTTTTACGCATGTCGAGTTTATGCCGATAGCCGAACACCCGTATTATCCGAGCTGGGGTTACCAGGTTAGCGGTTATTATGCGGCATCCAGCCGGTACGGCACACCGAAGCAGTTGATGGGACTGATAGAAACGTTCCACAACGAAGGCATAGGTGTGATCATGGATTGGGTACCATCGCATTTCCCGGGTGATATTCATGCATTGTATCGTTTCGACGGCACGCATTTGTATGAGCATGCCGACACCCGTAAAGGATTTCACCCCGATTGGAAATCCTTTATCTTCAATTATGGCCGTAACGAAGTACGCGCTTTTCTTATCAGCAACGCGCTGTTTTGGCTCGATCGTTACCATGTGGATGGCTTACGCGTGGATGCTGTTGCATCGATGCTTTATTTGGATTACTCGCGCAAAGATGGTGAATGGGAACCTAACATATATGGAGGCAATGAGAACCTGGAAGCAATATCCTTCCTGAAAGAATTTAATGAAGCTTGTTATAGTCACTTCCCTGATACGCAAACCATAGCTGAAGAGTCGACATCGTTCACCGGTGTGAGCCGCCCGGTTTATACCGGCGGATTGGGCTTTGGAATGAAATGGATGATGGGCTGGATGCACGATACCATCAAATATTTTTCTACCGATCCGTTGTTCCGTAAATATCACCACAACCAGATCACTTTCAGTTTGATCTATGCCTTTACCGAAAATTTTATGCTGCCCTTCTCGCACGATGAGGTGGTTTACGGCAAAGGATCGATGCTAAATAAAATGCCGGGCGACGAATGGCAAAAGTTTGCTAACCTGCGCCTCGTTTATAGCTATATGTTTACCCACCCAGGTACGAAGCTGTTGTTTATGGGGGCTGAATTTGGACAGGGCACCGAATGGGACTTCAGCAAATCGCTGGATTGGTATGTGCTTGAATACCCTAATCATAAAGGCGTGCAAGACACGGTTAAGGCACTGAATAAACTGTATAAAAAAGAACCTGCGCTATATGAAAAGGCCTTTGAAGGAACCGGATTTGAATGGATAGACGGCGGTAATTCAGCAGATTCGGTTCTGATCTATACCCGGAAGGGGCACGATCCTAAGAACGACCTCGTGATAGTTTTAAACATGACGCCAAATCCTCATGAAAACTTCCGTGTCGGGGTACCTGACGCCGGCAGCTGGAAAGAAATGTTCAATTCGGATGATAAAGCTTATTGGGGTAGCGGAATGGGGAATACCAAGGCGATAAAAGCAGATAAAGAGCACTGGCACGGAAGAGAAAACTCCATATTGGTAACCTTACCGCCGTTAAGTGCCGTCGTATTCAAAAAGAGTAAGTAGGCAAACATAACTGCATTTAAAGGGTTTAAAGCGTAAATGGTATCATGAAGCGCTTTAAACCCCTTTATTTGTACCTGGCTGGTGCCATCGTCGCAGCTGTTATATTTGGGTATGAGGTTGTCGTTTACCATGGGTCCTTAGATTCTTTAGAGATCGTACTGAGTGCAATGCCCGCTTGTATACTCGCTTATCTTGCTTTTAAAGTACACCGCGAAAGCGACGATGAAGAATTAATGTGAGCTGATGTAACTACCTGTGTTATTTGGTTTTGAGAAGTTTATTGCTATATTGTATAAAATCCCAAACCAGGTTACATCAATGAAAAAGTTCCTTTTTCTGCCAATGGCAGCTATCATTTGTCTTTATTCCTGCAAGCAGCAAAGCAATAGGCCTACTGTTGCCGAATATTTCGCCCCGGTCGATTCAGGTGTGCAGGCAGCTGGCATAAAAATGGTCAGCATCAAAACGCCGGTGGGCAACTTTAAAGTATGGACCAAGCGTATCGGCACCAACCCGCGCATCAAGGTTTTGTTGTTACATGGCGGCCCGGCATTTACACACGAATACCTGGAGTGTTTCGAAAGCTTTTTTCCAAAGGAAGGCTTTGAAATGATAGAGTACGATCAATTAGGCTCGTATTATAGCGATCAGCCGCGCGACAGTAGTTTATGGACCACTGCTCGGTTTGTAGAAGAGGTGGAACAGGTGCGGCAGGCCCTGAAACTGGACAGCAGTAACTTTTACCTTTTTGGCAATTCGTGGGGCGGAATACTGGCTATGGAGTACGCACTGAAATACCAGAAAAACCTAAAAGGGATGATCGTATCCAACATGATGGCCAGTATCCCGGCGTATGAAAAATATAACCTGGTGCTGAGGAGCCAGATGTGCAAATCGCTGGTTGATTCACTGATGAATTATGAGGCTAAGGGAATGTATAAGGATACAACTTACCAAAGGCTTATCTTTTCTGAATTTTATAATAAGCATTTATGCCGCCTCCCCGAATGGCCAGAGCCCGTAAACCGTGCATTTAAACATCTTAATGAAGAAATTTATGTAATGATGCAAGGTCCGAGTGAGTTTAAAACAGGAGGGAGGCTGCTGCACTGGGATATCAGCAACCGGCTAAAGGAAATTACCGTGCCAACGCTGATGGTTGGCGCCAAATACGACTCGATGGATCCAAAATACATGGAGTGGATGAGCACCCAGGTAAAAAATGGCAAAAGTTTATATTGTCCTAACGGAAGCCACCTGTGTTTTTGGGATGATCAGCAGGTGTTTATGGATGGGGTAATAAAATTTATTAAGGATGTGGATGCCGCGAAATGGTAAACTAATGAGCAGGCTCCAGTAACGGCCGTGGATCGAATAATACTTTGAACCAGGCTATCTTATGATGTTCGATATGGTACCATCCGCTGCTGAATATTTTTCGGCCGCCCATGTCGATATCGTACCAAAGACAAACGTCGTTTCCTTCGGCGAATGCTTTTTGTACATCGTATTTCAACTTCATTTTCGCCATGTCGTTAAAATAAGCATCGGCACTGGTGCGGGTTCCCAGTACGCCGATAAATTTCAGATCGTCGCTTGTATGCTTGCGGGCGCTTTCAAAATCTTCTTCATTTAGCGCTTTGATAAACGACAACACCGTTTGCTTTGAACTTGCTGTATTTGGCATGATTTAAGAGTTTTGGTGTTCATTGTAAAACCAATGCGGAGAGTTATGGTTTTATTAAGAAACGCAAATAAAGGTGGTTTGTTGTTTTAAAGCTGAAAGCGGAATGATCAAGCGTAAGCTCTAGTAAACAACCCCCACCTAAGGTGGGGGCTTTATCCTAACCCCTAAAGGGGATGGTCGTCAAAACAATTTCAGGTCAGTTGTTCCGTCTTCTTTCCGCTCTTCTGTTTCCTGATATTTTACATAGTTCTTTATCCGTTCTTCATCTACACCTACCGTACTTACAAAATAACCTCTACTCCAAAAATGATTACCCCAATATGGCTTCTTGCGCAAACTCGGATAATTACTGAACATCATTAGTGCTGTTTTACCTTTTAATATCCCCATGAAATCACTCACACTCATCTTTGGCGGGATGCTACAAACCATGTGAACATGATCGGCTTGAATATTCATCTCCAATATCTCCACTTCTTTCCATCCGCATATTGCTCGAATCTTATTCTCCAATGTATCGGCCACCACATCTGTTAATACCCTGAAGCGATATTTCGGCGTCCACACAACATGGTAAACACAATAGTAAAAGCTATGAGATAATTTCCTGTATTTCGTCACAAATACTAAGATAGCGGTTTCTGGCCTAGCCTTCACACCTTACCTACCGCCTTAGGCGGTGGTTTTACTATTATAATAAAAAAAAGGCAGCCCGGAGATACTCCAGGCCGCCTTCATATTTTGAACAGGAAAAGCAAAACCTTTAACCTTTCTGCTTTAACCTTTTACCTTTCTTACAGTTTACCGATCTGCTGAACCAGGTCGATCAATTTATTTGAGTAGCCCCATTCGTTATCGTACCATGATACTACTTTCACAAAGTTGTCATTAAGCGCGATGCCGGCTTTAGCGTCAAAAATTGAAGTGCGTGCGTCGCCTTTGAAATCCTCTGACACAACTTCGTCTTCAGTATAGCCTAAAATGCCTTTCATTTCTCCTTCAGATGCTTCTTTCATTGCAGCTTTGACATCGGCATAGGTAGCCGGCTTTTTAAGGCGCACGGTCAGGTCAACAACCGAGACATCCGGAACCGGAACGCGGAATGACATGCCGGTTAATTTCCCTTTCAATTCAGGCAGAACCAAACCAACAGCCTTAGCAGCACCCGTTGATGAAGGAATAATGTTCTGGTAAGCGCCGCGGCCGCCTCTCCAATCCTTATGTGAAGGACCGTCGACAGTTTTTTGAGTAGCTGTCACCGCATGGATGGTGCTCATCAAACCTTCCTCAATACCGAACTTATCATTCAGTACTTTAGCGATAGGCGCTAAACAGTTGGTAGTGCACGATGCGTTTGATACGATAGTCTGATCAGCTTTTAATTGTTTATGATTAACACCCATTACAAAGGTTGGGGTATCGTCTTTTGCGGGAGCGCTCATCACAACTTTTTTAGCGCCTGCGTCGATATGTTTTTGAGCGGTTTCCTGCGTAAGGAAAAGGCCGGTCGATTCGATAACAACTTCTGCACCTACCTCGTTCCATTTCAGGTTAGCAGGATCTTTTTCAGCAGTAACACGGATGGTTTTGCCGTTAACAACCAAATGGCCGCCTTCAACAGCGATGGTGCCATTAAATTGCCCATGGGTAGAGTCATACTTCAGCATGTAAGCCATATAATCAGGCTCTACAAGATCATTGATTCCAACAACCTCGATGTCAGGCCTTTCAATTGCAGCTCTGAAAGCAAGGCGTCCGATACGGCCAAAACCGTTAATTCCTATTTTCATGATTTTTTAATTTTTACTAGAATAATATGTTAACAGATTGTTTATAGGTTCTTTTACAATATTCCCGATAGTAATATTTGTACCCGAGGCGGCCTCAACCAAATAGTCCTGGAAATTAGCGGCTACAGAGCCGGTGAAATTTACCGTGGCTCCCGGGTGTTGTTTATGTAAAGGTAGCAAATAAGTGTGAATTAGCTTGGTGAAACCGGCAATTATGACGCTCTTTAGATAATTATCGTCCTTATTATCGAGATAAAACTCTGCAAATGAGCTCAGAAACACAGCAGGTTGTTTTTGCCGGTAAATCTTCTCCAGCAAGCTCCTGCGGTCCAGGTCGTAGCGGTGTTCAAACTTTTTTCGGATGTTGGGCGGAAGGGTCTCATTCATAAAAGCCTTTAGCAATTGCCTCCCCAGCCAGTTACCCGAGCCCTCATCAGCCAAAATAAAACCGAGACCATAGTTATTTGGCTTTACCCTGCGCCCATCGTACCAGGCTGCGTTAGATCCGCTGCCGCAAATGCAAATAATGCCCGGCCTGTTTTTACAACAAGCTATAGCGGCGGCATCTATATCATGCTCCACGGTTACTTTTCCGAATTTAAAAAACTCTGAAAATGCGTTATGAACAATATTTTTCAGGTCACTGGAAAACGAGCCGGCGCCGTAAAAGTAAATGCGTTTGATCTCCTCGGCGTGATGAATGAGATTAATATTTTTATTGAGCAGGGCAATTATCTGCTTTTCGTCATTAAAATAGGGATTAATGCCACCTGTTTTGAACGAGGCTATCGTGCGGCCCCTATCAGCGAGCCGCCAGTCGGCATAATTCGATCCACTATAAACAACTGCGATCATTCAATCAGATTGATAGTATGTCGGCCATCTCCATCAAATCTTGCTCCAGTTTAAACTCGTGTTGGGTAAGTGCCTCTTCAAGGCTGGTAATTTTTATATTGTTTGCCTGCAGGCCGACCATTTTTTGGGTATGCCCGTTAAGCAAAGCTTTTACGGCCGCATATCCTAAACGGCTTCCCAATACACGGTCGAAAGCTGACGGGCTTCCTCCGCGTTGTAAGTGTCCCAGGATGGTAACCTTAATATCGTATACTTTTATTTCGTTCTGAACCCGGCGGGCGATGTCATACACACCACCATTTTTGTCGCCTTCGGCAACAATTACAATGCTGGATGATTTTTTATTATGCTGACCGGCACGCAGGTTCTCAATCAGGTCGTCGATAGCGGTAGCTTTTTCGGGTAGTAAAATTGCTTCGGCACCGCAACAAACGCCTGCCCTGAGAGCGATAGCGCCCGAATCGCGACCCATTACCTCGATGAAAAACAAGCGGTCGTGCGCATCAGCAGTGTCTCTTATTTTATCAATAGCCTCAACTACCGTATTCGTCGCGGTATCAAAGCCAAGCGTATACGTTGAGCCATAAAGGTCGTTATCGATAGTACCCGGTACCCCCATTACTTTTATATCCGGGTATTTTTTTGAGAAGCGTAATGCCCCGGTAAAAGTACCGTCGCCTCCTATCACTACGAGGGCGTCAATGCCCTGCTCCTTTAAGTTCTGATATGCTGTTTCCATACCCTCGTCGGTACGGAAAGGCAGGCAACGGGCCGTTTTTAGTATCGTGCCGCCTAAATTAAGAATGTTACTAACCGAACGCGGGTTCATATCGTACATATCGTTTTCGATAAGTCCCTGGTAACCTTTACGTATCCCTACAACATTCAGCCCACTGTATATACCTGTACGTACAACGGCCCTTATGCAGGGGTTCATGCCGGGGGCATCGCCGCCAGATGTTAGTACGCCAAGTTTTGAAATCTTTTGCATTTTTATTGCTGTTTTTCAGGTGCGAATATAGTGTGTGTAGATTACACCATTGAATTTTATTTTATTTTTTTTATATTCGGATTTTTAGAGCATATCTTTAGCCCGTAAACCTAAAATACAATACATATTGGAAGTAAAGTTACCAACATTTAATTCAGTATTCTCGATCGACTGTGTAATTTTTGGCTTTGAAGCAGGTGAGCTTAAGATATTACTGATCGAGAGGAACGAGGAGCCTTATAAGGATTGGCTTGCTTTGCCCGGATATATTGTTGAGCAGGATGAAAGTATCGACGATGCTGCAGAGCGTATATTGTATGAACTTACCGGTTTGCGCGACCTGCATATGCAGCAGTTTCACACCTTTGGCGAGGTGAACCGCCACCCGCAGGGACGGGTTATTACGGTAGCTTACTATGCGCTGATCCGCATTAACGGGCAAAAGGAACTTCGCCCGATAACGCAGTACGCCAGGAAGGCTTTCTGGCACCCGGTTAACGAATTGCCGAAACTGGCGTTCGACCACAGCGAGATATTCAAAACAGGTTTTAATAAATTACGCCGCAGGCTTAACTACCAGCCCATTGCATTTGAGCTGCTTCCCGAGAAATTTACGCTTACGCAATTACAGTCGCTTTAC
Source organism: Mucilaginibacter ginsenosidivorans (assembly GCF_007971025.1). Taxonomy (NCBI): domain Bacteria; kingdom Pseudomonadati; phylum Bacteroidota; class Sphingobacteriia; order Sphingobacteriales; family Sphingobacteriaceae; genus Mucilaginibacter; species Mucilaginibacter ginsenosidivorans. The sequence continues at coordinate 3,341,126 of NZ_CP042436.1, forward strand.
GAGGCTGTATTGAACAAGAAGCTTGATAAGCGTAATTTCAGAAAAAAGATGCTCAGTTACGGGTTTTTGAAGGAACTTGATGAGAAGCAAAAGGGGGTATCATACCGTGCGGCTAAGCTTTATAAATTCGACCGCCGTAAATATTCCAAAATATTTCAGAACGAATTGAACCTGGAGAATAAGGGGAAGGTGATATAGATGTTAATCTTGAATAATAGTCTTAAGTCAGCATAAAACAAAAGCGCCGCGGATTTCGCGGCGCTTTTGATTATAAAAATCCTCGGTCTTAAAGCTGACTTGGAGCCAGTTCTAAGTGATATTTTACAAGGTTGTCTATAGGCGAGCGGATAATGTTGCCTATCACCATGCCGTTTTCAGTAACTACCTCCTCCAATACGTTCCTGAAATTATAACCTACAGAGCCGATGCAGTTAAAGGTGTATTTCTGATAATTTGGATAATGAGTTACCAGATTACGGAAAAAATCCTCGAATGACGTGCGTACGATGTTTCGCGAATATTCAATATTAACAGGATTATCGTACACAAACTTGCTGAAACTTGCACAGAAACGGTTCGCACGCGGCTGGGTGTAAACCTGTTCGTTTACATCGTCGGGAGTGAGCTTAAATGTTTCCCAAAAAAGCTTACGTACGGCCTCGGGCATGTACCCGCGCAGGTAATCAACCAGTAATTTTTTGCCGATATAGCACCCGCTGCCCTCGTCGCCCAATATATAAGCGCCGGAGTCGATGTTGTGTGTAACTTCCCGGCCGTTGTAAATACAGGTGTTTGTTCCGGTGCCCAATATAGCTGCAAAACCCTCAGTTGTACCCAGGAGAGCTCTCGCAGCGGCAAGGAGATCGTGACCTATGTAAACCCGCGCTTTGGTGAACACCGCCTTCATAGCTTCTGCTACGATGTTCCGCATTTCATCCGTGGAACAACCCGCACCGTAATAATTAACTTCGGTAATTTCACTCTTCTCCAGGTCAGTTGGAAGATTTTCCATCAACGACTGGACGATATAGGCCGTACTTGAAAAATAGGGGTTGTAACCTTCGGTATTAAAATACACTTTTTTACCTTCTTCGGTAACCAGACACCAATTGGTTTTGGTGGAGCCACCGTCAGCAATTATGATCATAAATTAAGTTTATCTAAAAAATTGGTTAAAAGTATGATTTTACTAATTGTAAAAGAAACACTTTGTAATTTTAAAAATGCAATTATAATACAAATCTATATAATAAGCCGATTTTGTATATATACAGCGCTTCTTAAGTTGAAGATAAGTTACAAAAAAGATTTCGGGAAAAGAGTTTTTTTAACGCCTGATAGAGGATATTATATTAATCATTTTAATTATTTGTGCGGATTTCGCATCTTTGCACCTGTAAAAAATGGTCCCATAGCTCAGCTGGATAGAGCAACAGATTTCTAATCTGTCGGTCTCAGGTTCGAATCCTGATGGGATCACAAAGTTGCTGAATACATTAGATATAGGCACAGCTACTTTATATCTGCAAATTGTATTTTGCAACTAAGAATATATACCTCAACTCGCAGTCTGCGCAAATCTTTCAAAAAAGAATTCGGAAAGCTTCCCGCCGGGGCTAAGAGGAAAGCTACAAATGTCAAAATTTTTGGAGGTTTTAAGGCTTTTTTAATACAAATGTGATGTACCTTCATCGTCAGAATGAGCCGCACACATTTTTATGGTATTGTTCAGGTCCTGGTTTTGGCGATAATTAGTCCTTTCGCTTTTGGCCAGGGCAAATCGGAACATAGCAGTACACCGGAATACACGATCACTAAAAGATTGATCTCCACCGAGGATGGTTTGGCTTCACACGAGGTTTTTTGCGGGTTACAGGATAAGGCTGGCTTTATGTGGTTTGGCACACGAAATGGGCTCAATCGTTACGACGGAAAGAATTGCCTGCTTTTTACCCACCAGCGAAACCATCTGCAGGACAACAAAATAGTACAGCTTGCACAGGACAACGCTGATAACCTGTTTATCGAATATGGCGGCACTGGCTTTCAGCGTACTACCAATGGCCGGGTCGATGTAATGAACGCTGTAACCCAGGATGTAAAAACCCTGACAGCTGCTTTTCCAAAGCTGCCTTTCAGGGAACAGGATGTTTATTGGGTAGCCAATGACGGCACCGATGAGGTCAGTTTCCTTACGGCTCATCCTTTCAGGCTTTGGAAATATTCACCGGCACATAGCTTCAGATTGCGTTACCAGTTCAATGACTGGACGGACAAAGCCGATAGTTACCCATTTGTTGATTATCGCGAAACCGGGGCGCTGTGCCTGTTCGCAAAAGGAAAGGCGCTGGTTAAGTTCTTTAATCAGTCGGCGCAATACCTTGTCAGCGCCGATACTGTTATCACGTTCAAACAAAAAGATGCGCTGAGGTCGTTGCCAGTTGGCTTTGATAATCAAAACGATCTTTTGATAACTTATAACACTTCGGCAAATGCGACCGGCTTTGATGTCGGCGCGATAACGCATACCGGCCACAGCATCTTCCCGGCGGATACCCGGCAATACCATGCCGATGGGATCAAAGGCAGGTACTGGTACCAGGTAGCCTGTTCAGCCGACGGGGCATCGGGCATCCTCGATATTCCTACAGATGGCCTCTACCTGTGGAACGAAAACACATTTTTAAAGGTGATTTCAAGCGAGGAGATCAAAAATTTTGATAACCTGTTCCTTTACAAACTTTTCCCCGACAATTTCGGCAACCTGTGGCTCTGCACCTCATTAGGTGTTTTGCAATTGAAAATAGAAAAGAACCGTTTTAGGCCCTATTTTACCACCAAACAGCAATTGGTTGAAACAAATAACCAGGCGCGCGGCATCTATGCCGACGGCAATAGGGTCGTGGCGAATATATGGACGCACATTTTTCAGCAGCGGGGTGAGAAAGTGCAAAACGTTGCCAACGAGCAATACAACTACGCATTGGTGAGGCACAATGGGTCGTTGTATATCGGCGGTTATGATTTATTCAACTACGACCTAAATAAAAATTCGACCACACAGTTTCGCGATAACCGGAGAGACGAAATCTGGTCGATGTTTTCGGTGAACGATAGTGTGCTGTTACTTGGGAGAACCAACGGGTTTTCAGTATTTAATTCAAACACCAGGAAATTTTATTCGCCGCATTACACCCCCAAGAATGTCCCGGATGCTAAATTCGTTTATCGTTTTTTTAAAGATGGATCAGGAATGATCTGGGCGGTTGCCGAGAATGGTTTGTATAAGATTACCTATACAGCCGGTAGCCAATGGTCGGTTACCAATGACCGGTCGGCGCTTATTGCACGGTTGAGCTTACTGGATGCTTATGCTGATAAAGACGGTATTTTCTGGCTGGCTACCAACGGTGAGGGCTTATACCGGTGGGACAGAAAAGCGAACGTATTTCAGCAGTTTAATATAGCCAGCGGATTGCCGTCTGATGTCCTGTACCGGATCGAGCCGGATAAATATAATAATCTCTGGATCAGTTCGGACTACGGTCTGATCCGCTTCAATAAAACAACATTTGCAGTAAACACCTATACTACGGCGGATGGTATCACCAACAACGAGTTTAACCGGACCTCGTCCTTTAAAGCGGCTGACGGGAAGCTCTATTTTGGAGGGCTGGATGGTATCATAGCATTTGATCCCCGGGATTTTGCAACGGACGCCCTGGCATTAAACGTGCCCCTACGCGTCATCGCATTCAATCAGTTTGTTGGCTCTCAAAATCAACTGGTTAATATGACCCGTGAACTGTTGACCGATCAGCAGATAACATTGGCACCCTCCGACCGCTTTTTTACGCTCGAATTTCAATTGCTTGATTTTGCAAAAGGCGATCACTATGCCTACAGGATAGTCGGCCTGGATAAAGACTGGAATTACATCACTGAGAATTCTATCCGTATCAGCGGCTTGCCCTATGGAAAATTTACGCTGCATATAAAGGCTCAGAACCGGGAAGGGGCGTGGAGCAAAAGTGAGTTAATTATCCCGGTGATGGTTTTAAAGCCGTTTTATCTCAAATGGTGGTTTATTGGCTTAATGACGCTGATGCTGGTGATAACCATTTACTGGATCGTAAGATGGAGAACCAGACAACTGGCTGAAGAAACGATCAGGCTCGAGCAAACAGTTGGTGAACGGACCTTGCAACTGAAGCAGTCCCTGGCTGAGCAGGCCGGATTACTTTCGGAAAAAGATATATTGATGCGGGAGATCCATCATCGCGTTAAGAACAATCTGCAGGTTATTTCGGGTTTGCTCGAGTTGCAAAGCAAAGCCGTCGCCGACGAAGCAGCAAAAGATGCCTTGATGGAGGGCCGCAATCGCGTCAGAAGTATTGCTTTGATACACCAGAATCTTTACCAGGTCGAGAACCTGAGCAGCATCGAGTTAAGGCAGTTTGTAAGCGACCTGTGCCGCCAGGTGGAGAGCGTATATAAAAAACAGGCCGTCATCGGGCTGAATATTGAAGTGCCTGTTTTGTACCTGGATATTGATTCTGCTGTTCCGTTGGGCCTCATCATGAATGAATTGCTAACCAATTCGTTCAAGTATGCATTTAATGACGGCGCGCCGGGAAGAATAGATATTGAAATAAGCATTGTGTCGGAAGGGAGATACGAATTGACTTATTCTGATAATGGCCCCGGGCTACCCAAAGATTTCGACCTGGCTCATGCTACCACCATGGGCATGCAGCTGATCTACGATCTGAGCAGGCAAATTGGTGGCAAAGTGAACTATGTGTATAAAAATGGGGCCACTTTTATCATTAATTTTACTAACCGCAGCTTGCGTAAAAAAGAAGACTAAAACCCATGAGCGTTTTAAAAATAGGTATTGTCGAAGATGAACTGGTAATAGGCCGTACCATTCTGAACACGCTTAATGAACTGGGCTATGATCATTGCGGACCCGCAATAAGCTACACCGAGGCAATGGAAATGCTCGAACATGAAAAACCCGACCTCCTGTTACTTGACATTCAGCTCTCTGGAAAAAAGGATGGCATTGACATAGCCGAAAAGCTTAATCAACTTTACCGGATACCCTTCATTTTTTTGACTGCGAACAGCGATGGCGACACTATCGACCGGGCGAAAAGGGTGAAGCCTCACGCTTACATCGTCAAGCCGTTTAGCAGGGAAGAGTTATACGCGGCCATCGAGATAGCCTTCAGCAACTTTACCGGCGGCCGCAATGCGCCCGGAGCCAAGCCTCAGGCCATTCGCCCGGCAAAGGACTTCATGTTTGTCCGGGATGGCTATGTTTTTAAAAAGATATTTTTTAACGATCTGTTATACCTCGGGAGCGAGGCTAACTATGTGACATTGCATCTGAAGTCGCAAAAGAAAGTCATGGTCAGATCGACGCTTAATGATTTTGTAGTGCAACTTGATACGCAAATGTTCATGCGTATCCACCGCAGTTATTCCGTGAATATCAATCTTGTCGATGATGTCTTTCCAACAGAAGTTGCAGTCGGCGGGGTAAAGATCCCCATCGGTAAATCGTACAAAGATGATCTCTTTAAAGCTTTGGGAATAAAAGAGGTGTAACATCTCATCACAAACTTTCTTCCATTCGTCCCTAAGTTCTGACGTCTATCCCTTTTATTTCACGATCATTTAAATCCGGTGCAATTTCATTCCTGTTATGGCATTGATGGATTTAGATAAGATCATTATCAAACGAACGGTGATAGGGATACGCTGCACGGTGTGCGGGGGTAATTTGGTTGATTCAAAAAAAAAACTTTGATGAGTCGCTCTATCGCGCTGATCTCGTTCGGAAGGGTGAAGCCCCGGATTTACGAATGTGAAAAATGCGGGAAGAGACACATCTTGTTATTATAGTAGTAAACATCACATCGAAATCAATTATCAAACAATTAAAAACGTAAACGTCATGAGTATCAGATTAGGCGACATCGCACCAGATTTTCACGCCGACACCACAAAAGGCCCCATCAATTTTCATGAATGGATAGGCGACGGCTGGGCCGTTCTTTTCTCCCATCCTAAAGATTTCACACCCGTTTGTACCACCGAGCTCGGATACATGGTCAAAATGGCGCCTGAGTTCGTAAAAAGGAACTGCAAGATCATCGGGCTTAGCGTCGATCCGGTTGAGAGCCACCTCCGTTGGGAAAAAGACATCGAAGATGTGCAGGGGCTACCCATTCCCTACCCTATGATCGGCGACCCAACCCTGGCGGTTGCCAAATTGTACGATATGCTGCCCGCCGAAGAGCCCGGAACTTCAGAAGGCAGAACGCCGGTAACCAACCAAACCGTACGCACGGTGTTTGTTATTGGTCCAGATAAAAAAGTAAAACTGCATTTGACGTACCCGATGTCGACAGGCCGCAATTTTAACGAAATATTGCGCGTACTCGATTCCATGCAGCTTACCGCAAAATATATGGTTTCTACTCCGGTGAACTGGAACAATGGCGACGATGTGATCATCCCGGCAACATTATCATTGGAAGATGCAAATGCAAAATACCCTGCCGGCGTCAGGGTGGTTAAGCCCTACCTGCGCTACGTTGCTCAGCCAGGCACCCATGAGACGGTGATGAACTAAATTAGGTATGAGATTTGAACTGTGAGGTTTAAGACGCCGACTCTTTGGTTAAAGAGATAGCATGTTGTTAAATTATCCGGCATGATCTCAAATCTCTAATCTTCAAAAAAATGAAAAAACTACCTGTAGTGGTGCTGGGCGCCGGTTTTGGCGGCCTGGAACTTACCTCGATACTTTCCGACACCATGGGTAACGATCTTGATCTTACCCTGGTAGATCAAAATGATACTTTTTTCTTTGGCTTCTCAAAGCTCGATGTAATGTTCGGGCATAAGGAACCTGGTTCGGTTAAGATCCCTTACAGCAGCATTGTAAAGACAGGCGTAAAGTTCCGTAAAGAAACTATAAAAACCATCGACCCGGTGACCAGGACCGTTACTACACAAAGCGGTGCCTACGAGGCAGATGTCCTCGTTGTCGCACTCGGGGCTAACTACGACTTTAACGCTACGCATGGCCTTATCGAACATGGCAACGAATATTATTCTTTTGACGGCGCGCTGAAACTGCGGGATGTGATACCACAATTCAAAAAAGGCCACGCGATAATCGGGGTGTGCGGAGCGCCATTCAAATGTCCGCCCGCACCAAGTGAGGCCGCGTTGATGTTACACGACTACCTGGTTAAAGCAGGAAGACGCAACGCCTGTACCATAAGTATTGTAATGCCGTTTGGTTCGCCCATTCCGCCATCGCCCGACTCATCAAAGGCGTTGCTGCAGGCGTTTGACGAACGGGGTATCCGGTTTATTCCTCAGCATAAAGTAGCATCCCTTAACATGAACAAAGCCGTTCTTGACGATGGGAGCGAAATGCCCTTCGACCTGTTTCTTGGTATTCCGAAGCATGTTGCCCCGGATGTGGTATTACAGAGCGGCATGGCAGTGGATGGATGGATACCGGTTGACAGGAAAACCCTGATGACCCGGTTCCCCGATGTATATGCCATTGGCGATGTGACCAGCGTAGGCACACCTAAGGCCGGTGTATTCGCAGAAGGCGCGGCAAAAATTGCGGCGGCATCTATATTAGCCAGGTTTCAGGGTCGGCAAAACGAAACAGGTTACAGCGGCGCCGGATCATGTTACATTGAATTTGGCAAGGGCCAGGTTGCGCGGGTTGATGTCGATTTTTTCTCGGGCCCAAAACCTTTTGGCGTACACCATGATGCTTCCGAGGCACTGACCATCGACAAAGAACACTTTGGCTCGAGCCGGAAAGCCCGCTGGTTTGGCTTAGAGTAACCAAATAATTATTTAATCGTTATTAAAACCTAAAGAAATGACAAGGTACCTAATCGAGATCCCCCATTCAGAAGATACTGTTGAATGCCAGCACGTGATCAAATTGTTCGTAGAATCCGGTTCACACCTGCTTTCGCATGCTTACTGGGGCTGCAAATCCGGTGTTCATAAATCCTATTTTATAAGCGAGTTTGACAGCAGGGAAGAGGCCCTTCAAACCGTTCCGCCTTTTCTACGCCGTCATGCCAATATCATCGAACTGGTAACATTCAATAAAGAAGACATCCGCCAGTTTGCTGAAATGAATCAAAAGGGATAAACTGATTTGAGGGTCGTGGAGAATTATTCTAATCGTACGAATAGCCGAAGGGGATCAAATTCGAAACATTGCTAAAACCAATAATATTGCAAAACAGGTTGCTTAGGTTGGGGCGGCTGTTGTGTAAAGAAAAAGCCTTCAGCATTTTGCTTTAATAAGTAGCCTTTATGGGGAATCGAACCCCGGTTTCAGCCAGGCGAATGACTTCAAATTTTGCATGAAGCGGTTTGAAAAAAATTCCACACAGGGTTCACTGTAAGCAAGCCATTATTATGACTTGTTTTTTTATGAAATGCCAAAACGCCCACTACCGGTGGGTGGAAACGAATGAGGGATAAGTTGTCATTAAACGTCGCTACATACGTATGCCCGGTTCTGCCTGAATTTTTTTCATCACAAAAAAATGAATAAAATTAAAACAATTGCAATTTACTATTGTTAACCTCGCATGTGTACAATATTTTTTGCTGAAATATTAAAAATTAATATAACGCTCTAAATATTTTAGTAAATATGCTTTTACCTTCAGCAACTCCTATTGTAACAAGTTTTTTACAATGAAAAACTTGAAAATATGAATTTATTGGAAATACCTTATTTTTAATAATACTAAAAAATGCTAAGTATTTAATAATTTATAATTAAATTTTAATCATTTATTTGAAATTTTTTTATCATTTTAGAAACTTTTTAATATTTTTGTCGTAAACAACCCTGAATTAATTAATAACTAAATGAATTTGAAATCCCGGAACAAGGACGCTTCAGAGAAAAATAGTACCAACGGTCTGTTTTTGACGAATTTACAAGGTGACACTACAATGCGCCTGTTTCAAAAGCGCTTTTCGAACCTTGGCTATTTAATTAATCTTAAAAAAACTTTAACTGATGCATTATGCACAATCTCGCAATTGTGGATATATGTCAATAATGGCCCCAAACCGCAATATCAACCGATAAGCGCCAGGGCAAATAAATTTTTATAAATTGCATTACCGTCGGGAAATTGGTCTTACTCTCGCAAATTAATGGCCAGCTACCGATTTATATACAGTACTAACTAACTAACAGATTTTTTAACCCTTGTTGCCTCAAAGATTGTAAGGAATAGGCAACAAAACTACCTAGTTTATTTAAATTACTATGAAAAGAATTACAGCACTCTTGGGATGTCTTTGTTTATTCGTTTTGTTCTCGTGCAAAAAAGACGCAGTAACCCCAACTACCGACTTCTCTAAGTCGGCATCCAATTCACTGGCAGTAACAACTGTCAATGGTGTCCAGGTCAATTCAGACACCATCCCCCCTTCAAATGCCGTCGATGTGAAAACCTATGGCGCAAAAGGCGACGGTTATACCGACGACACCAAGGCAATTCAAAATGCTATTAACGCTCAATCAACGATCCTGCTTAGTAAGGGGACTTATATTATTAATTCGACGCTTACTTTACGTACCGGAGTTAAAATATACGGCACCGGCGGAGCTGCAATCAAGGCAGGAAACTCTATGTCCGGCTATTTGCTTAGCCGTGCCTGGTATTTCTCGGCGATTGGTATTAACAGGGCAGCAATTACCAATATAAATTTTATCACTTCCGACAAGGCATTTAATCTTGGATCGTGGGCTAATGCTTGTATTTACATAAGGGACAGCCAGTATTTATCAATACAATACAATAAATTCAGTTTTAAATGTCCTTACCAGCCCATAGGTATAGAAGCTGTGTGGGTAACTGGTACAGCATCGTTACAGAATTACATTTATAGGAACACTTGTAATACTGTGGGTATTACATATGCAGAAGCGGGTGCAAATAAAACTATTTGTATGAGTAATGTACTTAACTCTCCACACTCAAATGGTTTTGCCTCGTATGGTAACGTTGCTACTTACGGTAAAGATAACCAGGTGTTGTACAACGTAATTAATAAGTCCGGAAGTAACGGTATTGTTGACTATGGTAATATAGACGGCACCGTAATAACAGGCAATACTATCAACGGCTCGGGTAAAAGCCCAAGTGAAGCCCTTTATGGCGAAGGAATCCAGGCGGTAGCTGTAAACACCACAGTTTCATACAATACTATTTATGATGCGCAGGCAGAGTATATTGAGGTTGCAGCTAACAATAAGGTGATTCAATATAACACGATTGTTGACTATAACCTCAAAGCTGAGGGAATAGTTATAAATACAACGCCAAACAATTTCCAGGGAGCTGCTACACGTACGACATCGGTGATCGATCATAATAAAATCACAGGTTGCCTGGATGCTATTGTTGTTATCGGTAACTATACTCCAAGCGTGAGTATGACTAACAATACAATTACTAACCCCAAGGCGACTGGTCTTGATATAATTACCAACGCTTCTACTTATTCATTGACAGCAAGCGGTAATGTATTTAATATTACAACCCCGAGCCTGGGCGTGCGGAAGGCGGTTGTCACCTATCCTTCAACCAAAACAAATACCCAGCTTCTTACGCTTAATAACAATACATTTAACTATGCTACGAGTGCTAACGGCGGAGCAGGGAAAGAAATGGTCTTTTATACGACGACTAACAATGTTACATTAAACGGAAATATAGTTAACGGCAATGCTGTGAAAAGCTCATCCGGAGCTGAGGTTGTAGCTATGGATAATGCAGGCTTAACCTATACCGGTTATTCGTTTATCAATAATAAATTTTACAATTGTCTTTATTGGCTGACTGGCTTCCTGACCAATACTAAAACAGGGAACAATTTTTAAGCTAAGCAAGTTATAAAATGAAAAGCCCCGACGCAGGAATAACTGCGTCGGGGCTTTTTTGTATAAGTAAAATTAATGGGCACTTATGATATGATCAAGCGGTACAATATATATAGAAACCGTTCTGTCTCTCTTTAATTTCTCATTGCTGCTATAGGTCTTTCCGCCGGATGTTACAAAAAAGGAATTAATACTGGCGTCAAACTTGGATTCGGTATATTTTCTGTTTTCTATCAGGGTTAGGGTTGCCGACTTTATGTAATACAAGTTTTTCTTTTCGTCGGCCGGAATATCTGCGATGGCTGATTTTATGGCATCCACGTCTATCAGGCTGTCGGGGACAGTCGAAATCGCTACGTCCTGAATGTTCAATTCCATTATCTCGTCCCGGTTAACGTTAAGCCCGCCGATAAGATAAGATCCGTTAAAACTGGTGGTAGAATTGACCTTTGCACTATAAAGCACACCATCGTTTATTGAAGTGACCACCGGAGGTTTGTTGTTTTTGGTTATGGCCCTTAGCGTCCTCATTTGATAAGTAGTGTCGGTTGGATTGAAGGTAACTATATTGCCAGGTATCATAAACAGATCGTAGCTGATGCTCGAGACATCATTCATGAATTTCCGTTGTTTATACGATCTCGGCAATTCTTCTACAATTGTTTGTGGTATGTCTTTTTTCGACATGGCCTCATTACTGTTAAGGTTAAACCCATTTAACGCAGCGGCGCCACCGGCATCCGCTGTGCCGTTATCGTTCCCCGTGCCGGCCCCGGTGTTGTTTAGGTCGGCATTATCCTTTTTACCTTTGTTAACCGCAAACTTTGGCCCGTCAATAAGCTTTATTTCATTATGGTGGCACGAGTAGAATGCAAACAATGCCGGAATTATGACAAGATATGGTTTTTTCATGGTTGCAATTTTTGTTTATAGATGAATCGTTCCCGGGAAAGTTTAATCCTCATAAAAATATTAAATTTTAGCAGATATAATATTATGGTCGTTTATAGTAAAATGTCGTTGAAACCTGACGACATATGATCTTCCCCTGCCATTACTGAATTGATTTCAAGAATCATACCATCCGCGCGGGAATTGGTAGAATTTCAGGGTGTAAACGTGCGATACATGTTGTTGCAAAAATGTGGGCGCGTTTTTTGCATATTATAGGGTGTAAGTGCTTCTTTTACAATAGTTTAATTAATATTAATAAATATTAACCATTGTGAAAAAAGCGTCGTGTTTATTGAAGGATTTAATGAAAGGGGAATAAAATGTGTGGAATTTTTTGCCAATCAGATATTCAACGTGTTGAAATTAAGAGATTTAGCAAAAATCATTGAAAAACGGTAATCCACATTACTGTTATTTGTCGAAGTATGGATATTTATAGAGCAAACAACCACATTAATATGATAAGTTCTATTACAAAGTTAGCATTGTCGCAAATCGTATAAGAAATAGTATTTACAAAGATAGAAATCAGCCCAAGGCAAAAGAAACAAGAGTGTTGCTGTGAACGACATTACGAGGTACGCTATTAACATATTTAAATCATAATATTAAACGTAAAAAAAGGGAAAAATGAACAAATGCAGGCATATAAAAAAGCCGGATAATTCATTGCAAATGCCCCTTTTATTTAGTATATTTATTGTATAAAATGCTCAATTACAGATATTTAATTGTAGATATATAAACCTTAATCATAGAGAAAGTTTATACTTGTCACTGTTAAAACAGCTGAGCATTGATCGAAATACCACTAATTAAATTAAACTATATAAAGGACCCAAACGATAAACAAATGGAAACAGTTAAAAAACCATTCTTCAGGTCGGTAAAAATGACAGGAACGCTTATTCTTTTTGCCTTATTATCGGTGCTAAACAGTTATGCAGATGATACGGCAACTTTGCAGGCAAAGCTAACGGCTGGGAATGTGACCCTTACTGCGGGCGCCACCTATAATGTAACCGGGCTGACAGTTACTCATGCGCTCGATATGAACGGCGCCACAATTAATATGACCGCGAGTTCGGGCGCCGCTATAAGGCTTAGCGCGGCAGGTGCCAGCGTTATAAACGGTACCGTTAAAGGGACCTGGGATTACACAGCCGCAGGTAATGTTAATGGCGTAATAGGTATGCGTATACTCGCCGATAATTGTATTATAACGAATGTGCATGTAACTCAATTCGCAAGTTATGGTATATTGGTGGGGGCTTTTAATAAACCCGCTGTCACCAAATGCACAATAGACAAAACCGGCTATATCGGTTTTTACTTCGATGCCGAAACTATTGTTACATCAGGTGGAATATTCGATAATAATATTGTGGACCGGAGCATGCTTCCGCCTTCCACCGTTCAGCAACTGGCGGTGGGTATCAGGGGCAGTACTAACAACCCTGCTATTACCACCTCAGGATGGGATATTAGCAACAACACCATAAAAATGCCGGTTAACCCGACAAGCTGGGCCGCGGAATGTATTGAGGTTAGGTATTGTAATAATGGTACGATGCATAAGAATACCCTTGTTGGCGGTAGCATAGGTATAAGCATTGTTCGGTCGTCAGGTACATTGGCAGCAGCTAATAAATTCAGTAATTCACAATTAGAGTCGTTGGAGTTTGCTGATTGCACAGGGTGCCGCTCGAAGGGGAACATCATAACCAGTTCGTCGGGTGTTGGGATATTAATTGACGGTGCCAATGGAAGTAATGGAATAGAGTGCATGAATGACGTTATTTCGGGTTGCGCACAGGAATGTATCCATTCGTATACCAGTAGTCAAAATATTAAGATCACAGGCTGTACCCTCACTACCACAACAAAGGCCGTTAACCTGCAGGGTACAAACATTGTTACTATATCGAATACAACATTTAAAGGAACAAGCGGCGCTACCCTGGCCATTATGCTGGATAGCTGTCCGGGTAATCTTACGTTAAGCGGAGGTAGCATAGCTAATTTTACCAAATGTGCTATCGCAATATCCAATACGAAAGCCGGTTTGGTTACTAACAACGTACAAATGTCGGGAGTTGTCCTTACCAGTACCCCAAGCGGGGTAGCATCTTATACACAAAACGGGGCGTCGATAGGCAATAATATAGTAGTTCAATAATTTTTGAGATATCCACAATTGGAGCAACCCGAATTGACGGCCGGTGTAATTACCGGCCGTTTTTGTCTTGTTGGTTTTTAAAGTTTATTAAAAGTACTATATTGTAAAGCCAATTTAAACTGCAATCAGTGCATTCGCTTTTTGTTACTACATGAAAGTTTATAAAATTACCGGGGGTATTATCTTACAGCACGAATCAAAAAGCTATCTGCTTAATGATGAATGGGACGACCTTATAAACCGGGATAACCTTTATCAGTATCTTACAGAAAAAGCTGCCGGGGTAAAATATATTTCAGTTGAAAATGCCGCAGAACTTATCGCAGGTACTTTGCTCCCGCCGATAAGCCGCCAGGAGGTATGGGCTGCAGGTGTTACTTATTTGCGCAGCCGTGAGGCGCGTATGGAAGAGTCTGCAGATTCGGGGGCAGCCGATCTTTACGACAAAGTATACGAGGCCGAGCGGCCCGAATTGTTTTTCAAATCTTTGCCACATCGGGTTGCGGGGCATAATCAACAGGTATATATCCGGCGCGACTCATCGTGGAATGTGCCCGAGCCCGAATTGACGCTGTTTATCAACTCGAAAGGAAGCATAGAAGGGTATACCGCTGGTAATGATATGAGTTCGCGCAGTATTGAAGGCGAGAACGCGTTATATCTGCCCCAAGCGAAAATATACGAGCGAAGCGCCGCGCTGGGTCCATGCCTTTACGTACCGGAAGAGCCGATACCACCCGATACGACTATAAAGATGAGTATTTACAGGAATGATCAGCAGGTTTACAGTGACGAGACCAGTGTCAGCAGGATGAAGCGGTCGTTGCCCGAATTGGCACACTATCTATTCCTGGAGTGCGATTTTGCGCATGGTTGTTACCTGATGACCGGCACCTGCCTTGTGCCGCCTAACGATTTTACGCTTCAGCCCGGGGATGTGGTATCGATCGGGATAACTGGTATCGGCGAGTTGACCAATACAGTTAGCTATAAACCATGAAATAAAATTTTGATATATGAAAAAACAGATCACCATCTTTTCGCTGCTTATCATGATAACGGCATTGGCCGGTGCCCAGCAAAAGTTTAACGGCCTTGATATGAATATGGGGAACATATATCGCATGTCGGATGCGAAGACCCGTTCGATAAGCCCCGAGAATTTTAATGGAGAAAAAGGCAAGGGTGGTATGGCCACTACGGGTACCGGCGCGAACGCAGCCCGCGACCTGGGGCAGAAATGGAAAGTAAGCCCAAGTGTGGTGATCAGGAAGAAAACAACCTATACAATAGCGGAAATAGATGGCCCGGGTGTTGTACAACATATCTGGATGACGCCGACAGGTAACTGGCGTTATTCCATTATCCGGTTTTACTGGGATGACGAGACAACACCATCGGTTGAAGTCCCCGTTGGTGACTTTTTCTGTATGGGATGGGGCAAATATGCGCCTGTAACATCACTCGCCGTAGTGGTAAACCCAGGCAGTGGGCTTAACTGCTACTGGCCCATGCCTTTTCATAAGAAGTGCCGCATAACAATGGAAAATATTGACGACAGGGACATGGTACTGTATTACCAGATAGACTACGCGCTTACAGATGTTCCTAAGGATGCAGGCTATTTACACGCCCAGTTCCGGAGGGTGAACCCGCTGCCTTTTAAAAAGGATTACGTGCTTGTGGATAGCATTAAAGGTAAAGGCCAATATGTTGGTACCTACATGGCTTACGGATCGAATAAGAACGGATGGTGGGGCGAAGGTGAGATCAAGTTTTTCATGGACGGCGATACCGAGTTTCCGACAATAGCAGGTACCGGAACAGAAGACTACTTTAACGGTGCGTACGATTTTGACAGTCAAAAGAAAAACAGTGCGGGTGTTGAAGAAAGTAATTATACGGAATTCAGCGGACCTTATACCGGCTTACCGCAAGTACTAAGGGGCGACGGCCACTATAATATTGCCCAGCGTTTCGGTTTGTACCGTTGGCATATTATGGATCCGATAAGGTTCGATAAGGACCTGAAAGTAACCATCCAGGACCTTGGCTGGCACAACGACGGCCGGTATATGCCTTTGCAGGACGATATCGCTTCCACTGTATTCTGGTACCAGGCAGAACCCCACACGCCGTTCCCAAAGCTGCCGGCAAAAGATCAATTGGAAGTAAACTAATATTACCATGCAGCTTAGCGCAAAATATCTTTTCCTGGCAGGTGTGATGATGGCTTGTTCGTGCAACCCCGGTAAGCAGGAATCATCGGTTAAAGACTTTAAAAAAGGCTCATTTGGGTATGATCTCGCGTTCCTCCAAAAAAGGGACAGTGTTATTGTGCTGGAAAGCAGCGACGGATCGGCCAAAGCTATCATTTCCCCAAAATACCAGGGCAAAGTATTTACCTCCACAGCTGACGGTGATACCGGAAAAAGTTTTGGCTGGATAAATTATAAGGCCTTTGATGCAAAGATAGATCCGCATATGAATGCCTATGGGGGAGAAGACCGCCTGTGGCTGGGACCGGAAGGAAGCAAGTTTGCCTTGTTTTTTAAACCCGGAACAAAAATGGAGTTCGCTAACTGGCATACCCCCGCCGCTTTTGATCATGAAGGCTGGAAACTGGCGAACGCAGGCGATAAAGAAGTATCGTTCAGCAAAGATATGCAACTACAGAACTATGCGAGTACTAACTTTAAATTACGCATTGAACGCAATATCAGCCTGCTTGACAGGGCAGATATTCAAAAAGCACTGGATGTGCAGCCAGACAGCTCGGTAAAGGCAGTCGGAATAAAAACGGACAACAGCATCGTTAACACAGGCGATACAGATTGGACAAAGCAAACCGGCGCGCCCTGTCTATGGAACCTTGATATGTTTAACCCTTCCCCGGGCGTAGTGATCGTGATCCCCTATAACGAAAACGCAAGCGGTAAAGTAGCAACCACGGATTACTTTGGCCAGATACCGCCCGACAGGGTAATTTATAAGAATGGTCATTTGTTTTTTAAAGCCGATGGTAAATCGCGGGGCAAGCTTGGCATGCCGGCATCACGAACAAAAGCCATAGCGGGCAGCTATGATGCTATTAATAATGTGCTGACAGTAGCGGTATTTGATGTGGAAAGCAAGGCCACTTACCTTAACCAGGAATGGACGCCGGACAAAGACCCTATGATAGGTGACGCTGTCAATTCCTACAACGACGGACCATTGGCAGACGGCACGCAGATGGGACCATTTTACGAGATAGAAAGCGTATCGCCGGGGGCATTTCTTAAACCCGGTGAAAAACTTACCCACCAGCATTGTATATTTCACTTTACCGGCGACAAAGCCGGGCTGAATAAGATCGCCTTAAAAACACTTGGTGTCTCGCTGAGTGAGATAAAATTAGCTTTTAAATAAAAAAATGCCGGGCATAATACCCGGCATAAAAACTAAAATATGATCACTTGTTTGGATTTCTAAAGGTTGTCAGACCAGTCCATGGCTGCAAATACTATTCAGCATTTGTTTTGACAATGGCTTGCTGATAAATGAGCTTACACAGGCATATTTGGTAGATCGCTCCTTATCCGATTCACGGACGGACGATGTCATTACATACAGCTCGATATTTTTCTTCAGGCGATTTTTTAACCGCTCAAACTTTTCAAGAAAATCCCATCCGCTAAAATCTGGCATCGTCAGGTCCAGGAAAATCACGTCGGGTAAACGATTGCTCTCCGACTGGTGTTCCTCCATATACTCAATGATCATATCGCCATCGAAAGTATAAGTTGCCTGCTGGCATCTGTCATTATTATATAACATTGTCCGCATGATATAATGATCAATGGGATTATCGTCAATTAAAACAACTTTACACATGGTGATGATCTTTAATAGGTTAGTAGTTTTTGGTTGATAGCATGACGTGTTAATTTATACGCAAAGGCTATACCAATACGCAAGTGAACCTATTGACGATATTATCGTATACAACCGGTATCAATAATATTTTTTTTATAACCAATGCACCCGCAAATTACCGCTGTTGTAAATAAGGCCAGTGTATACGCACAGGCGCCTAACGATATTGCCCAAAATAATGCAGAAAGGGTTCTAAACTACATAGATGACCTGAACCTGGAGAAAAATATACGGTTCAGGCCCACGTTGTCAGGCAGCCTTTTTATGGCCTGGAACATAGGCGACTGGGAGTATGATATGGAATGTGTAAAAAATGGTTATATTATTTTTTCGTTTACAAAAGGCGGATACGAAAAAGCAAGCGGCTGCGCCCTGTTTGATGAATTTATTCCACAATTTGAGAAATATTTGCTAATGCTGTAATTACACAGCCTTCAGCAAATGGCGTGGGTCCTGGCTGCTGATGTGCATATCAGGATAGCCGATATGCTCGGCATACCACTGCAGTGCCGATGCCACCAATGGCCTTAAATAGTCCTTAATATTCACTGTTTCGAAAACAATAAGGCCTTCATTGTATTTGCTATAGAACTGGAGTTCGGTTGGATTCGGCTCAAAAGCTTCCTCAAGCCTGCGAATGCTGATACGCAACATAGATTTAACATCGCGGATCATATCACCAGCTTCGGTTTGGATAATGTAAAAATTAGTGGATAGCATTTATAATTGATTTCTTATTAACACTTGTCAAAAAATGTACCACTTTAGCGTTGAATTTATTAACACACAACTTGTTGATACCGTTTACGGTTGAAAACTATAAATGCCTGTATTAAAGGATTTCACGCAAGTTAACTAAAGTCTGCGCGGCGATGGTAAACATTAATATTTTGCTACCGGTCATTCTTTGATCGCAAGTCAGTTTTTTACCGTAATCCCAGTGGAAGTGTTAAAAATAAGCGCCGGTTTGCGGAGAGGAAAATTGCATCTGTCGCTCCGACTTTTTTTGGAAATACAGCATTTAATATTTGCAAATCTGATGTTTAAATATTATGTTTAATAAGTAATTGCCTGTGATAAGTTCCCCCGTTAATTTAGCCTTTATATAGTTGACCAATTGGGGATGATAGTTTACTAATAAAACATCGCGGATCTTTTGCCGTGGTAAATAACCTGAATTAAGTTTAAGCTGATTGATCTTTAATAAAAGAAGTGCGATTATGCGTGCTTTATTATTTAATGATTGTGTTTTGGAAGTGGGATCCGTTATTCTTCAAACCCGGTGAGAATTTTTAAGAGATAAACAAATTCTATTTGAAACAAAACAAAATACGCTGCGTCTTAAATATGTAGAAATTAATGTTATGGTTAACCCGGTTAAATATCATTTGGATACGCAGGGCGACGAACGGCTGATCAATATTGAGCCGATATATGAAGAGATAGGCGGCGGCGACTTGTTCCCGACAGGTCGGTATATACTTTATGAGGCCGGCGAAGGTGTGGGAGAGATCAGGTTTGACGGTGAATTGTTTGAATGGGATTGGAACGGCAGTAAGAATCTTGATCACGAAACGATATTCAAGATCGTGCAGTTCATCCGTGAGTACAACGAGCCGGAGCTTGCCGACTACCTTGACTAACCTCTTTGCAATCGGTTGCCTCCTGCCTTAGGGCCGTTTTGCGATACTTTTTAAAAACAATTAAAAAGTATTATTATTTTCTTGTAAAATTAAAATAGTATTCGCACATTGTGGCTGTAAACGAACCTAATTTATGGCCGAAGCTTCACCGAGATTTTTATCGCTCGATGTTTTTCGTGGAATGACTATTTGTTTCATGATCATTGTAAATACCCCCGGAAGCAACGGTGCATTCTGGCCGCTAAACCACGCGGCGTGGAACGGCTTTACACCTACCGACCTGGTTTTTCCCTCTTTCCTGTTTGCAGTTGGTAACGCAATGAGCTTTACCATGAAAAAATATCAGCAGATGGGCAATAGCGCTGTGCTTGGAAAGATATTCAAAAGAACGATCCTGATATTCCTGATAGGTTACCTGATGTACTGGTTCCCGTTTTTCAATGTTCAAAACGGACACTGGAATTTGAGGCCGGTCGGCGAAACACGCATTATGGGTGTATTGCAGCGCATCGCATTATGTTACTGTTTTGCTTCGCTGATGGTGCATTACCTTAAAAAGAATACGGTGTATATCCTGTCAGGAGTTTTTTTGCTGGGATACTGGATCATTCTGCTTGTTTGGGGCGATCCTGCAAACCCGCTTGGAATGCTGACAAATGCAGGCACCTACCTTGACAAATGGGTGTTGGGAGACGCGCACCTGTATCATGGCGAAGGCGTCGCTTTCGACCCTGAAGGTATCCTGAGTACAATACCGTCCATTGTAAACGTAATCATCGGCTTTTACGCCGGTAAGTTCATCCAGGAAAAGGGCAAAGGGTACGAAACTATTGCGCGATTAATGCTTACCGGCTGCCTTTTTATATTTATTGCAATATGCTGGGATGCTGTTTTTCCGATCAATAAAAAACTCTGGACAAGCTCGTTCGTTTTTATCACTACCGGTATCGACCTGGTTATTATCTCATTCCTTATTTTTATCGTGGAAATAAAGGAGTGGCGAAATGTAAACTGGCCCAATTTTTTACCGTCGTCGGCAAAAACCCGCTTTTTGTCTACATCGTTTCTGAATTGATCCTGATCATTCTTTCATGGGTGGTACTTGGCGGAAAAAGTATCCCGCAATGGGTGGACAATTTCTGGCAGTCTGTTGCACACGGCAAAATAGGTTCGTTGCTATTTGCCATCACTGTTATGCTTACCTGCTGGCTTGTAGGTTATATACTTGACAAACGAAAAATTTACATACGGGTCTAATTAACCAACATATAAATCAACTAAATCCATCAATCTCACGAAAAGGCCCCGCAAGGGGCTTTTTTATGCTGCGGGCAACCGGGTATGGTCATGTTTCGTAATTTAGATGTATCCGCTCTTGTTTTTTTAAAACTAACAGTCGCTACTTTTCTTTATACAATAGATATTTTTCATCCATCAAACTTATTATGCCTTATATAGCAGCAGTATCCAAGATAGATCTTCCATGCCGGACAGACCAGCAGGCGGTAAAAGAGCAGGCGCGGATAGCCTTTACCAGCCGGTCGCCGCATATGGAGCGGTTGATGGATGTTTTTGACAACACGCAGATTGTTACCCGTAATTTTTGTAAGCCATTGGGGTACTATATGATGCCGTCTACGTTTGAGGACAGGAATAACCAGTACCTCGAAACTACATTGAAATATTCTGTCGAGGCTATCGAGGAATGCCTAACAAGGGCAAACGTTAGTAAAAATGAGATAACGGACATTTTATTTGTATCTACAACGGGTCTCGCCACCCCCAGTATGGACGCATTGATCATTAACCGAATGCGACTGGATCCGCATATTAACCGGATGCCAATATTTGGGCTTGGTTGTGCGGGAGGCGTGTCGGGAATGGCGAAAGCGAATTCGATAGCGATAGCAGATCCGGATGCTGTAGTACTAATGGTAGCGGTGGAACTATGTTCGCTGACCGTTTTGCGCGATGATTACAGCACAAGTAATTTTGTCGGATCGAGCCTCTTCTCGGACGGTATAGCAGCCTGCCTGGTGATGGGTGATAATCGCCCCGGCGATAACCGCGTGCGGTATAAGTCGGCCAGCAGTAAATTGTATTATGATTCGCTGGAGGTGATGGGCTGGGACTTTACTAATAACGGCTTTAAGGTGCTTTTTTCCAAAGATATACCCACCTTTATCAATGAAAATGTGCGTAACGATATCACCGGGTTTCTTTCAAAACAAGGTTTGAAACTGGAAGATATTAAAAACTTCATCTTTCATCCGGGAGGTAAAAAAGTGCTTGATGCTTACACGGATGCCTTGCCTGTGGAAGGAGACTTTCTTCAAAACTCGCGTGTGGTAATGAATAACTACGGCAATATGTCGAGCGTGACGGTATTATATGTGCTGGAGCGTTTTATGAATGAAGGCTTTGAAAATGGCTACGGATTGATGATGGCGATGGGGCCTGGTTTCTCGAGCGAGATGGTATTGCTGGAGATGGGGAATTGAATCGGAAAGACCGTAAGTCCGAAAGATTTATACGGATCGTGCTAACAGGACTTATTATTTATCTTGCGGGCTTTTTGACTTACGCGACTTACGGACTATAAAACATGTATTTCATTCTGTTTATTTCTTTTCTGATTATTCAGCGACTTACGGAACTTTATATATCAAGGCGGAATGAGAAGTGGCTGCTATCGAAAGGCGCGGTTGAATATGGGCGCGAACATTACCCGTTTATGGTGGGAATGCATACGTTGTTTATTTGTTCTATCGTGGCCGAATATTACCTGGCCGGAGATAAACAAATGGATTACCTGTTTTTAGGGCTGTTTATTTTGCTTTTACTGTTTAAATTTTGGGTGCTCAGCTCATTGGGAACTTATTGGAACACCAGGATATACCGTGTGCCGGGAGCCGGGCCGGTGAAAAAGGGTCCATATAAACTATTTAAACACCCCAACTATGTTGACGTAGTATGCGAGATCGCCATTATCCCGCTGGTGTTCCATTTGTGTTATACAGCGGTTATATTTACAGTTTTGAATGCTATTATGCTGACGGTGCGAATACGGGTAGAAAATAAGGTTTGGGCTAATTAGACATTTTCTTTTTGACATTGTCCCAAAGCTTTTTGTTTACTACCTGGTCTATCACGTGCTGGCGATAATTGCGGCTGATAGGAATGCGATGGTCCCGGATAAATATTTCGTTACCTTCTATACTTTCAATTTTCCCGGTGGCTACGATGTAGGATTTATGTACGCGGATAAACGCATGCTGGTCCAGGTTTTCCTCCAGGTTTTTTAGCGACAGGATGGTCATGAATTTGCCCTTTACTGTGTAGATATTGACGTAGTTCTGCATTCCTTCGACATATAAGATGTCTTCAAAAGGTATTTTCTCGTATTTGTTGCCGCATTTTATAAAAAAATAGTCGTCATCCGGTAAAGTTGTGCTTTGTTCAGTCGCAGGCCTCGAAATTAATCGATGATAATCACGCGCTTTGCTGGCCGCTTTAAAGAAACGTTCGAACGTAATAGGTTTAAGCAGGTAATCGAGCACATTCAATTGAAAGCCTTCCAATGCATAAGACGGGTAGGCCGTAGTAATAATCACCATAGGCGGCTTTTGCATGATCTTGAGGAACTCGATACCGTTCATCTTTGGCATCTGGATATCGAGGAAGATCAGGTCGATGGTGTTGTTATCGATCAGCGGCACCAGTTCAAGCGGATTCTCACAAACGCCTGCCAATTGAAGAAAGTCAACCTCCCTTACATAATTTGCAAGGCCTTCGCGGGCCAGCGGTTCGTCATCGATGATTACACAATTGATCATGCTATAAATTCTACAGGCGGGGAAAAAGTTAATTCAGAAAGTTCGAGACCAAGTTTCACAATAAAATCGTCTGCACGATCTTGTATGTCCAGCTTATACTGACCGGGATAAACCAGGTCGAGCCGCCTTTTTACATTTTTTAAACCAATACCACCATACACTACAGCTTCCGCTGATTTGTTTTCGCCCTTACTATTCGCCACCCGGACATTCAGGTGATGCTTTTCTGTCGTTAATTCAATATCTATCCAATTCAGGAAATCCTTTTCGCGCGAAACGTGCTTAAATGCATTTTCGACAAATGTCATCAAAATAAACGGGGCAATGCCTAAAGCCGGCGAATAACCATCGTCGATATTAATATTCAATTGCAAGTTTGGGCTTTGACGGAGCCTTTCCAGTTCAATAAAATTTTCGAGGTAAGCGATTTCCTTTTTTAAGGGTATTAGGCTATCGTTCGATTCGTAAAGCTGGTGCCTTAACAACTCGGAGAACTTAGCCAGCGAGGCAGAAGCCATATCCGGATTCTTATGGATAAGGAAAAATATCGAGTTGATGCTATTGAACAAAAAATGCGGGTTGAACTGGTATTTCAAAAACTTAAGCTCGGTTTCCAGTTTCTCTTTTTCCAGCTCTCTTTGCCGCTTTTGCGTTTCAAGCCAGTTTTTTGCCAGTTTAATGCTCATACCCAGCGTAATTGCTGCTAAAGTGGACTTCACCGGTTCTGATTTGGCCGCATTGAACCAGCCGCTAAAGTTGCTGGTAATGCCAAACATTTTTTGTGCATTACTGCCGCTCAACCAGGCGGTTATGTAGTATCCCGGCACTATGAGAAACGAAGAAACAACGACGATCAGTATAATGAACATAATGTACCAACCGTAATGCCTTTTTTGCAGGTAACGTGGTATAAGAAAATATAAATTGAAATAAACCGCGAACGCCGGAAAGATCGTATAGAAGAGACTTTTGGCCCAAAAGGTAGAAAAAAACTGTTCGTGGGCTGCTTCATACGGACTTCCGGTGTACAGCGCCCATAGTACATAGTTGTATAATAGCCAAAAAGGGATATGATACAATTTGTACCTGATGAACCAGTTTTGTTTCGAGAGCATAAGCGCCATGACGCTAATTTAGATCAATTGGCTGAAAGTTGAAGATGCCGCAGATGAATGGCGGTAAATAATTGACCAAATACGTCTTATAGCTTATATACGGTAATCAACCGGTCACGACGACCTTTTCTCCCTGTTTCCCTCTAATTCCTTGCATTTCGTCAATAGGATAGCAGCACTCATCAATTGATATTTTTTGACCGGAATAACTACAGTTCTTTTGGGTAAATACAGCATATATGAGACCTGTCATCATCTGTTTATATTTTCTTTTTGTTGGAGCCGGAGCCTTTGGGCAGATATCGGGCCACGTAACCGACACTGCCGGAAAGCCCGTGGCGTTCGCTACTGCCGCGCTTCTGCGATCAGCAGATAGTACAATTGCAAATTCAGCCACTGCGAATGATATCGGGATTTTTCGTATGAATGGTGTACAGCCCGGAACATACACCCTGCGCATAACTGCCGTAGGGTACCGTATGTATAGATCGGCAGTTTTTGGTGTAAGTGAGGGGCGGCAAGCGGACTTGGGCCGGCTGATCGTTACACAAACCGGCAGGCAGTTAGGTGAGGTGGTGATCCGCGCAGACAAGCCACAGGTGCAACAAACGGCCGAAGGCGTGACGGTGAACGTACAAAATAGTATCATAACGCAGGGCAGCTCGGCAATGGACGTACTGCAGCGGTCGCCGGGTGTAATTGTCGATCAGCATAACAATACCATCTCGCTCAACGGAAAAACAGGCGTAATGGTGATGATAGATGGACGCCTCATGCGTATGTCGATGGATCAATTGATAACTTTATTAATCAGTATGAGTGCGGATAATATCGACAAGATCGAGTTGATGAATACGCCGCCGGCCAAATACGATGCCGAAGGCAATGCGGGCATTATTAATATCGTAACCAAGAAGAATAAGAAACGCGGCACGAACGGTTCGGTAACGCTAACCGGCGGCTATGGCGTGTATGAAAAAGCTTCGGCAGCTTTCAATGTCAATCATAATACCGGCAAGGTCAACCTTTACGGATATTATTCCTACTGGCACAATCATGACTACGGCTACCTTAGTGCAATCGGTTCTGAGAATGCGGCGATATTGGGCGGGCAGGCAGATTTTAGCTACACTGGGATCAGCAAGCCGATTTCCAACTACAGCAGCGCGGCGGTGGGGACAGACATCAAACTTGACTCAGGAACTACGATAGGCGTCAGCGTTGATTATTGGGGAGGAGGCAATACTAATCATCCTCATAATTACGGTTATTACCTCTTTGAAGATGCACAAACGCTTACCTATAATTCGTTTTTCAATAACTCTAACCATGCCGGTATCGCGACTACCAATTTGTATCTGGACAAAGACATGGCAGAAGGACAAAAGCTGCGCGCCGATCTTAACTACCTGTATTACAAAACGCGGTCATTATCCAATTCGCAAAGCTCTTTTACCGATAGCCAGGGTAACCAGGCCGGCGGCACGGACAGCCTGTTTTCACCAGTGCAGCGCGATTTTGGTAATACGCTGATCAACGTTTTAGTCGGAAAGCTCGACTACTCAAAGCAATTCAACAAGAAGCTCAGGCTTGAAGCCGGTGCCAAAGTTACTTACAGCCGCACTAATGCCCGCTCCGGCATCGAAAATTTTGAGAACGGTGTTTGGGTGCCCGACGTGGTAGGGCTGGCCAATAACTTTATCACTTATGAGGCCATAGACGCAGGCTATTTAACTTTCAATATGCAACTCGATTCGGCAACCAGCCTTGTTGCAGGCGCGCGGTATGAGTATTCGCATAATTATACGGACAGGTCGGCGGATATTAATTACCGGGTCGATCGCAAACTGGGGCGGTTTTTTCCTTCGGTTTTTTTTACCAGGAAGATAAACGATCATTCCTCATGGAATATGTCATATACCGAACGTATCACGAGACCGTCTTATGACGATCTTGCATCTTATGTGAGCTATAACGACCCGGTATCGGTTTTCACCGGCAACCCGTTGCTGAAGCCAACTATCACGCATAATCTAAAGGTTGGCTACAATGATCATGATTACTTGTTCTCGTTGTTGTTCAGTCGCGATAATGGTCCCATTTTAGGGACGCAGGTTACCACCGGCCCGGTGAGCGGGGTTGTCTATTTACGTCCGGTTAATGCCGACTGGCAGAATTCAATTACCCTGCAGGCAACAATCCCCGTCAAAATAAGTGACTGGTGGGATATGACATACACTTTGACCGGAGGGCTAAGGCAATACAGGATATCGTTCACCCCTCAGCCCTTTGAGAAAGCCTTTCTTGCCGGCTCATTTAATTTCAGCGAGAACTTTAAACTCGGACACGGCCTTTCCGCCGAGCTATCAGGTTACAGCAATTCACCGTCTTATAACGCCAATTGGCGGTCGTACGGTAATACCATCATTAACATGGGCGTAAAGAAACAGCTTGGTAAAGGCAGCATAAAGTTATCGATAGCTGATATTTTCAGGGGAAGTAGCTACAAAAGCGACCTTGGGCGGCTTACCAAGGATGCATTTAACAGTAAAGTACATGTGAACTATAGTTCTGAATCGAATGTGGCAACCATGGTTAAACTTACTTATTACCGTTCGTTTGGTTCAAGCGGGAACAAGAATCAGGAGAAAAGAGATAGCGGGGCAGGGGAGGAACGCAGCAGGCTATAGTTATCAAACAAAAAAATCCCCGGCCATTCACTACCGGGGATTTAACCATTCTTCAAACCAATTAAAAGTATTAATCTCTTATTTATTAACCACGTACTTGTACGCACCTAAAGTTGACAAGGTTATAGTTTTAGCCATATTTTTTAAGTAAATCTGTTTTTGTATTGATAATCAGGGATTTAATTTTTTAAAAAGCCTGACATACGGTTGCGGATTTTTTTGAGTTTTGCTTTTAAATTTTGATTTATATTGGTATATTTGCCCCTCTTTTAGGAGAATACATAACAATGAAAAAAGATCTGCATCCAAAAAACTATAGATTAGTTGTTTTTAAAGATATGTCTAACGACTATGCTTTTTTAACCAAATCTTGCATCGACACCCGTGAATCAGTGAAATGGGAAGATGGCAATGAGTATCCGTTGGTGAAACTCGAAATCTCGCACACCTCGCACCCTTTCTACACAGGTAAGATGAAACTGGTAGATACTGCAGGACGTATTGACAAATTCCGCACCCGTTACAACAAAAAGTAATTTGTTGTTATTGATAAATTATTTGAAGGTCTCCCGGTACATCGGGGGACTTTTTTTATTTTTGCGCCATGGCGATCATTCTTTTTGACGACAAAGCACATCAAACACTGCTGCCTTTAACATTTACCCGCCCGGTAGCTAACCTGCGCCTTGGGATACTAACGATAGCAGAAAAGTGGGCAAAGCGTTATGATCTCGACTTTTCCTATCATACCCAGGCATATTTAACCGGAAAATTTCCAAAGACAACTGAAGAAAGGAACCTGTTCATTAATGGGGCTTTATGCCCGGATGAACAGCTTATAGAAGCAATCCTGAAACTGCACGGAGGCGAGGCGTTAAAATACAAGGGCCAACTGCTGGCGGTAAAACTTTCTCGATCGGATGCAGAAAGCTTTGATCCGTTTGCAGATTTTGGCAGCGAAGTAAATTATACCGGCGAGCCTGTGATGATCAAATATCCCGAAGACATATTCAGACTGAATGATACCGAACTTCGCAAGGACTTTCAATTGTTGACAAAAAGGCGAACGAGCGCAGCCATCAGCAATACTAATGTGATCATAGGCGACGATTTTTTTGCTGAAGAAGGTGCCGTAGCCGAATGCTCTACTTTTAATACAACGCGCGGCCCTGTTTACCTGGCCGCCGATACCGAGGTTTGGGAGGGATGCCACATACGCGGCGGGTTTGCGCTTTGCGAACACTCACAGGTAAAAATGGGCGCCAAGGTTTATGGTGCCACCACTATCGGTCCCTATTGCCGAGTTGGCGGCGAGATCAATAATGCTGTTATATGGGGATATTCGTCCAAAGGACATGAAGGATATTTGGGCAATTCGGTACTGGGCGAATGGTGTAATATAGGGGCCGACAGTAATAATTCGAACCTGAAAAACAACTATGCCGAAGTGAAGTTATGGGATTATACCACACAACGCTTCCGGAGAACAGGCCTCCAGTTTTGCGGATTGATCATGGCCGACCATGCCAAATGCGCCATCAATACCATGTTCAATACCGGGACTGTGGTAGGGGTGAGCGCCAATGTGTTTGGTGCCGGGTTCCCGCGTAATTTTGTGCCCGATTTTTCGTGGGGTGGAGCGCAGGGATACGAAGTGTATACCTTAAAAAAAATGTTCGAAACAACGGAGAAGGTCTTCGAACGTCGTGAAAACCGGGAATTTAATGAAGTGGAGCACGATATACTAAAGAAAGTTTTTGAACTGACGGAAGAGTTCCGGAGATTTTAATTGTTGATTTACTGAATTATTGATTTATTGAATAAGCGTATCGATAATTTTATAACGAAAGGTCAACAAAAGATATATTAAGCTAACCAGAATAAACAATCAATAATTCAATCAATCGATAATTCAATAACTAAATACTCATGAGAAAAAAAATTGTTGCCGGCAACTGGAAAATGAACATGGATTACGAAGATGGCTTATCGCTTTTTTCGGAAGTAGTAAATATGGTACATGATGAAGTGACCGGCAAACAGCATGTTGTAGTTTGCAGTCCTTTCATTCACCTGCACAGCCTGGCTCAACTGGCAAAATCAAATGCAAAAGTGTCTATCGGCGCACAAAATGCACACCAGGCAGAATCAGGCGCTTACACAGGTGAAACCTCGGCGAAAATGATCCACTCGACAGGTGCCGAATATGTAATCCTGGGCCATTCGGAACGCCGCCAATATTTTGGTGAGACCAACGAATTGCTGGCTAAGAAAGTTGATACAGCATTAAAGAATTCGTTAAAGCCTATTTTCTGTATTGGCGAAACCTTGCAGGAACGTGAAGCGAATGAGCACTTTGGTATTATCAAGAGCCAATTGGTTGAAGGCGTGTTTCATTTGGATGCCACACAATTTGCACAAGTAGTGATAGCCTATGAGCCGGTATGGGCCATTGGTACGGGCGTAACCGCTACATCAGCGCAGGCGCAGGAGATACACGTGTTCATCCGTAAGGAAATAGCAGCAAAATATGGCCAGGAAGTAGCAGACAATACCACTATTCTTTATGGCGGCAGCTGCAACCCTAAGAATGCAGGCGAATTGTTTGCCCAGGGTGATATAGATGGCGGCCTGATTGGTGGTGCTTCATTGAAGTCGCGTGATTTTCTGGATATTGTGAAGGTGTTCAATTGATTCAGATGTGAGACCTGGGATTTGAGTTTTTATGTTTTATTACAAAATCAAATTGGTAATGAAGCTCGCCGATAGGTCTCACATATCATATCTCAAATCTGTAGATGAGAAAGTTCCTTAAAGTTCTGCTGCCACCGCTTATCGGTTTTACAGTGCTTTTTATTGCCGTACGGTACAGTTCGGAATATTATAGCCTGAGGACGGATGAAATGGGTGAGGGCACGCTAAGAAGCTTTATGGCTTATTACCGTTTTTTTTGGCCCCTGCTGTTTGTTGTGGGGCTGCTAACTCAGGTACTCATTATTGTGCCGGTATGGTATAACGTAAAAGTGAAGGGAACAGGAACGAAAATAACCGCTTTTGCTATTTTGACCCTTATCTGCCTGTTATTTGCATTTGGTGTTGCCTATATCATTTGGGAACCTCGTTCGGGGCTATACCATTTATACAGGTTATCTCTTTTTATGACCGGTGTGCAGCTTAGCTACTGGGTAATGAATATATTAGTGATGTCGTTATTAAATGTACGACTGGAACAACAAGCCGAAAACAACGATACTGAGCCTGAAGCATGAACTACTACGAACTGCACTTTACCTTGATAGACCCGGAGAATTATCAGCAGGACCTGCTGATCAACGAATTGGCTGATATCGGTTTCGATACCTTCCAGGAAGCCGAATTCGGATTCAATGCTTATATCGTCGAAACGGAATTCAATAAACAATTGATGGACGAAAGGCTGGATGTTTTTCGCCCGCAATTCAGTTTCAGCTACGAGATAAACCTTATCCCGCAAAAAAACTGGAACGAGGTATGGGAAAGTAATTTTGAGCCGATACAGATAAGGGATAAAGTATGGATCCGGGCGACCTTTCATCAGGCCAGGCCCGGGTTTCCGTACGAGATAGTGATCGACCCTAAAATGGCGTTTGGTACCGGACACCACGAGACTACTTCGATGATAATGGATATGATGCTCGATGCCGATTTTAAAGACAAGAAAGTACTGGATATGGGCTGCGGAACGGGTATACTTGCTATTTTGGCCGAGAAACTTGGTGCAACTGACCTGGCCGCTGTTGACAATGACCTTGCATGCTATGACAGTACAATTGAAAACGCCCAGTTAAACCATTGCACCCACATAAGGGTATTTTGCGGTGCTAAGGAAGCTATTCCCCTGGAGCAATTTGATATTATCCTTGCCAATATCAACCGCAACATACTGATAGATCAGATGGACCGCTATGCCTGGGTACTGAAGCCCGGCGGCGAAATTTACTTCAGCGGGTTTTATGAAAACCCCGACCTTGAGATCATTAAACAGGAGGCCGCCAAGTATGGTTTAAGCTACGTCAGCCACCAAAAAACCAGGGAATGGGTTGCCGCCAAATTCATGAGGTAAAACACAATTTTCGCTCAGGCGTTATAATATATGTTGAAACTGACAATTGTGAGCCAAACCCTTCGTAACTTTGATAGTGTTTTCACTTTTAGGCTAAAATAGCCGATCGTAATTCGACCTAAATTATTTGCTGATGAAAATTTACGTGGTGCCCGTCGATTTCTCGGCAACATCTGTGCATGCTGCCGAATACGCTGCGTTGCTGAGCAAGCAAACCGACGTTAAACGTATCGTATTGCTAAACTCCTACTACATCTCTGTTTATCAAAGCGTTTTACCCACACCGGATATGGTTATCATAACCGAAGATGAAATAGCTGCTGAAACGGCAGAAAAACTAAATCAATTAAAACATCTGCGAAGCAAATTACTCAAAACTGCACGGGAAGGCGTTGAAATAGAAACCAAAGTAAGCAGGGAACCGCTTACCCGGGCAGTGCTGGAAAGCCTGTCTGATGATAATATGCATGTGGTTATCATTGGCAGTAACGGCTCGGGTGATGAGTGTGAAAGCCATGTGGGCCTTAATGCGATCAATATATCCAAGATAAGCCCGGCGCCTGTGATAGTGGTACCCCCCGGTTGTTGTTATGAGCCGGTGAAGCGGGTGGTAATGGCCTGTGATTTTCAAAAAATAACCGAGAGCTTCCCACTCGAGGGATTGCAGCGGCTTTTACAAAAACACGATGCAGAGCTGCTGGTGGTCAATATCGACCGGCAGGCCAGGCATAAGAATGCCGACCCGGAACAACTTGCCCAGGAAACGGTTTTGCATAAGATGCTGAAAGAATATCATCCCAAATACTTTTACAGCGAGTCGGACGATGTTATAAATGGCATACTTGAATTTGCCAAAGCGCGTGGAGCCCAAATGGTTATTGCTTTGCCGCATAAATACAGTTTTTTCCAATCGCTGCTTCATGATAGCGTGTCGAAGGGTTTAACGGTAAAATCAGCGGTGCCGGTATTGTTGCTGAAATAGGAAAATTGCCGTAAACACCTGGAATTTGCTTTTCTTTGTTGCAAGTAATCATCTGCATGAAAATACATTTTATAGCCATTGGCGGCAGTGCCATGCACAACCTGGCGATAGCGTTGCATAAACGGGGACACGAGGTAAGCGGGTCGGACGATGTGATGTTTGAACCTTCGGTATCACGCCTGGCGAAATATGGTTTGCTGCCTAAAGCGATGGGATGGTACCCCGAAAAGATAACGCCGGAAATTGATGAGATCATCCTCGGTATGCACGCCCGGGTGGATAATCCTGAATTGCTAAAAGCGCAGGAACTGGGCATTAGGATATATTCATATCCCGAATATATATATGAATATTCAAAAAATAAATTGCGTGTTGTTATAGGCGGAAGTCATGGTAAAACCACCATAACGTCGATGATATTGCATGTGCTGAAAAGCGCAGGCAAAGACTTTGACTATTTGGTTGGAGCGCAGCTGGAGGGCTTTGACACCATGGTGAGGCTATCAGACGAGGCGCCCGTAATAGTGATAGAAGGCGACGAGTACTTGTCTTCGCCTATTGACAGAAGACCCAAATTTCACTTGTACAAGGCCAATATCGGGGTTATAAGCGGCATTGCCTGGGATCATATCAACGTATTTCCTACTTTCGATAATTATGTCGATCAGTTCAGGATATTTATCGATACCATACAGCCCGGGGGTAAACTTATCTATAGCGCCACGGACGCAGTTGTAAATAAAATAGTGCATGAAGATACATCCGCAATAAGTAAAATTCCTTATGATTTACCCGCTTATAATATTAAATATGGCGTTACTAATATTATAGTTGATGAGAAGGAATACCCGTTACAGGTATTCGGCGATCATAACCTTTTGAACCTTGAAGCAGCCCGGCTGGCGTGTGAAAGCTTAGGTATAGGCGCCACAGATTTTTGTAACCATATAACTACTTTCAGAGGCGCGGCCCGCCGGCTGGAGTTGGTTGGAAAAAATGAGAACGCGAACTTTTTTAAGGACTTTGCGCATGCCCCATCCAAACTGAAGGCAACGATCCATGCGGTTAAGACACAATTTCCTGATAGAAAGCTGGTTGCCTGCATTGAGCTGCACACGTTCAGCAGTTTGAACAAAGATTTTTTGGATCAATACTCGGACAGTATGGAAGAAGCAGATACCGCTATTGTTTTTATCGACAAAAAAACGTTCGAGCAAAAGAAAATGTCGCCTTATGGCGCGGAAACGGTGAAAAAAGCGTTTTCAAGGGGTGACCTCCTGTTCTTTAACGAGCCCGGGGAGCTGTCAAATTACCTGGAAAATGTTGATCTCAGAGGAAAAAATCTGTTGATGATGAGCTCCGGAAACTTCGGCGGGATAGACTTAGCCTCGCTTTCTGTAAAAATATTATAAAAATTGTAAATAATATTTTTGATATTGATATTTTTAGTAACTTTATTAACTACTGGAAAACCTTGTCCAAATTAAACTAAATGAAAGCACTAGGAAAAAAAATCAGGTTACTTCGCCATCAAAAAGGATGGAGCCAGGAAGATGTTGCAAAAAAGCTCGACATCTCCATCCCGGCTTTTTCCAAGATCGAAACTGGAATTACAGATATTAACCTTTCGAGATTAGAGCAAATAGCTGTTTTGTTTGACATGACTGTGGTTCAGTTGCTTACATTTAATGATTCGGAACAGGATCAGAAATTTGTGAACGAGTTGGAGTCGGTCAACAAGAAATTGCTCGACCGCGAGTCGGAAGTGATCGACCTGCAAAAAAAGGTGATCGAGCTTTTTGAAGAGCTTCGCCACGCTAAAGTTACTGCCTGATAATTAAGTTTCAGCTCTTTTTGTTATTCAAAAATGTAGCGCATGGTGACGTGTTTCTTGCCAAAAACACCACCCATACTATGATGCAATGCGATCATTTTATCGTTGAAATCCCCCACCCACGACAGTTCCAATTCGTCATATTGCTTTAAAGGCAAGACATATTCTTTCACTTTTATAAATAGACCAGACTCGAGGCCGTGCTTTTGATAAGCCTGTTTGGTACCCATTACAATGGCCCTCATGCGCTTTACCCCCCGCCACCGGTTATAAACAAATTTCAATTTTCCGATAAGGTTCAACTTTCCGTTTATACCCTTGATCATCTGGTTGGCGTCGGGCAGGATAACGACAAACGATGCCGGTTCGCCATTGACGTAGGCAAACCATATCAGTTTTTCATCCATCAATGGTTTCATCTTCCGGAAACTTTCCATTATGGTGGCATGGGTTATCGGCACAAAATTTTCAAAATCGCGCCAGCCGTCATTGTAAATCTCAATAAAATCAGCGGCGAATTTTTCTATTTGTGCTGAATCGAAATGCCTGAATTCGTAACCCGGTTTCTGAGCAACCCACTCTGCTATTTTTGTAAACCTTTCAGGGAAGGGCTTGTGAGCATCAACATGGTTTGTGATCTGCTCATATAAGGTATGGAAGCCGTAGTCGTCAAAAAACTTTTTGTAATAAGGAGGATTATAATTCATTCCGTACGACGGCGGTACAAAACCCTCGGCAAGCAACCCCCAAAAATTGTCGTTCTCCCCAAAGTTGATGGGACCATCCATTGCCTGCATGCCGTTATTTTTCAGCCACGTTTTTGCTGTATCGAATAACAAGAAAGCCACCTTCTCATCATTTACCGACTCGAAAAACCCCATCCCGCCTGTAGGTTGTTCATAGTTGTAAGCTTTTTTGTCGTTTATAAAGGCGGCAACGCGGCCCAGCAGCTTTCCGTCATCATCGGTCAATACCCAGCGTGTACATTTGCCATGCTGATGAAAATTGTTCTTTTTCGGGTCGAAAACAGCTTCAATATCGTTGTCCAGCGGGCATATCCAATTTTCATCGCTCTTGTAAATGATACGGGCAACATCCAGGAATGCTTGTTGGGTTTGTTTGTTATTGACCTCGGTTATTTTCATAGAAAGTAGTACTGCTGTTTAAATAAAAAAGCATCCGGGGGGATTGCGGATGCTTTAAGATCGTTTATAGTTAATAAATGTTATCAATAGTCGTCGTCATCATCGTAAGTATCAAAGTTTTCGTAGCGGCCCAGGTCGTCTAAGGGCATATCGAAATCTTCGTCATCATCGTCGTCGATGATCTTTTTTTTCACAGGCACATCCGCCGGTTTCTCATCTGGTCTCTTTACGCTGGCGCTCCTGGCACTTGAATCTTTCTTAACTGGTTTCTTCGGCGTTTCCATTGCGGTGAAATTTTCTACAGTCTAAATTAAATTGGGGTCAGTTGTTAATGTAATGTTTGTTTAACGCAGTTTTCTGCTATCCCAAAAATAATTAAAATCAATTTCAAAGAAAATACATTTAAAAATTATTCTGCCTGCTCGCCAATGGACGAGGAATTATCTGTAAAGTCCTTTATCTGTGGCAATTCACTAAGGCTGTTTATTCCAAAATAATCCATAAACTGTTGGCTCGTGCTGTATAAAATAGGACGACCGACGGTTTCCGACTTCCCGGCAATGGTGATCAGCTCCTTTTCAAGCAGCTTTTGTATCGAATATTCGCTGTTAACCCCCCGTATCTGCTCTATTTCCAGTTTGGTGACCTGGTGCTTATAGGCAATGATGGCAAGCGTCTCTAAAGCGGCGGGGCTTAATTTCTTTTTCGAGCGCTGCAACTGTAATAAATTGATAACGGCGTGGTAGTCTTTTTTTGTCAGGAACTGGTAGCCGTTAGCAACATTTACCAGTTCGATGGCCAGGTTAGGATCCTGGTATTTGGTTTTGATACTATCTAAGCAGGACATGATCTCCTCGCGACTGAAATCGCGTTCGAAAACCGATTGCAGGCAGTAGATTATTTCCTCGGTACGGATGCTTTGTTCCGATGAAAAGATTAATGCTTCAATATATAGCTCCGGGTTTTCCATTTATTTTTTTTGGAGTTTTAAAGATGCGGAAAGATAAAGATATTGCCAAAAGATTAAAAAAATGGCACCTGGAGATATTAACATTTGGGGAATTTTAGTGGGGAATATATTGTCTGAAAGGAAAAATGTGGGAAAAAAAGCAACACTTTTCGGAAAAAATTTCCCCGCATAAATGATATATGTATTAAAAGTTAAGTTTATTTACGCTCATAACGGGGTTTTTAGGTAATGGCACAACATTTGGATATATATACATGACCCCCAAAAAGGGCTGTTTTTCATAGGTAGATGTAGAGGCCGGAAACTGCGAGAGTACCCGGCCTTTCTTTTTGCCCTAAGTTTTAAGAAAATAATCTTTGCTTAATAGTTTATTACCTGCTCCTCGATCTGGGAAGGTACATCACGCCACTCATATTTCTGGTTACGCAACTGCGGCTGAAAGCCGGCCTCGATAATCGAGTTTTGAATGCCCTTTGCCGTAAAGCGGTGAGGCGCCCCGGCGGCCGAAACAACATTCTCCTCGATCATGATTGAGCCGAAATCGTTGGCGCCGGCATGGAGGCATACCTGGGCGACCTGCTTACCCACGGTGAGCCACGAGGCCTGGATGTTTTTGATGTTGGGAAGCATGATGCGGCTAAGCGCTATCATGCGTATATATTCATCTCCGGAAACATTATTAGTAATGCCACGAACTTTACGCAGCAAAGTGCCGTCGTCCTGGAAAGGCCAGGGGATAAAGGCGATGAAACCGTAGGCGCCTTCCGGTTTTTCCGATTGTACCTCACGAATCCACACCAGGTGTTCAAAGCGCTCCTCAATGGTTTCGACATGCCCGAACATCATGGTAGCTGAAGAGGGCAGATTAAGCTGATGAGCGGCACGCATTACATCCAGCCACTCCTTACCGCCGCATTTCCCTTTTGAGATCAGCCTGCGCACACGGTCGTTCAATATTTCGGCGCCTGCACCGGGCAGCGAATCGAGACCGGCGGCTTTCAATTCGCGCAATACATCAATATGGCTCATGCCTTCCAGCTTGGCCACGTGGGCTATTTCGGGCGGACCGAGCGAGTGCAATTTAAGCGCGGGGTATAATTCTTTTAATTGTTTGAACAGGTCGGCGTAGAACTTTAATCCCAGGTCTGGGTGATGGCCGCCCTGCAAAAGCAGCTGGTCGCCGCCATAACGAAAAGTTTCCTCTATCTTTTGCTTATAAGTTTCGATATCGGTAATATAGCTATCATCGTGACCGGGGCGACGGAAGAAGTTGCAGAACTTGCAGTTCGCTATGCAAACATTGGTAGTGTTTACGTTACGGTCTATCTGCCAGGTAACCTTGCCATGCGGCACCTGCTTTTTGCGAAGTTCGTTGGCTACGAACATCAACTCAGCAGTTGGAGCATGGTGATAAAGGTGTACGCCTTCCTCGACGGAAAGAAAATCAAAATTTAAAGCGCGCTGTAAAAGATCGGCGGTATTCATACAGGCAAAGATAAGGACTTGAGGGCTTGGTTGTATTTACATAGCTAAGTTTGACGGTGGGATTATGAAGGTCATAAAACTTAGTATTGTTTTACAGCATAAAAATCACCGAACATAAATACCCTTTCCTTAGTTTTGGAAAAAAAACAATGCTATTTTTTTACTGTAGTTTAATCATAAGCCTAATCACCATTGCGATTAACATTTACCTTTTTGTAAGTTTTAGAAAGATCAGGAGTGTGAATGAGCAACCCATAATAAAAGATCTGCCACCTGCTGCCATTATTATCGCGGTGCGGAATGAAGAAGAGGACCTTGCCAAAGCCCTGCAAAGCGTTTGCAATATTAATTACAGCAATAGTCGCATCATTGTAGTGAATGACCGGTCGACCGACCGCACTGCCGATATACTGCGTGATTTTAAGGTGAAGTACCCTCAGCTTACTATCACAACAGTTACCACGCTACCCGAGGGCTGGCTTGGGAAAAATAACGCGCTTTACCAGGGGTATCTGAGCAGCAATGAAGAATGGATGTTATTTACTGATGCCGACGTTGTGTTTCACCCGGATGCTTTAAGCAAGGCGTTAAGTTATGCAGTTGTTAATAAAGTGGACCACCTGGCAATTCTGCCTAAAGTGGTATCAAGGTCGGCTATTTTGAATAGTGTGCTGGCCACATTTACTGTTATGTTGCTGCTTCACCTCAGGCCCTGGGACGCAAAAAAGGCCAGATCGAAAGCATACGTAGGCATTGGTGCTTTTAATCTTGTCAGGCGCGATGCCTATGAAAAGGCCGGTACACACGCCCTTATAAAATTGCGGCCCGATGACGACCTGCAACTGGGCTTTAAGATCAAATCGGCCGGTTTACGCCAGCATGTATTGATCGGTAACGAATATGTTAGCCTGGAATGGTATAAAAATCTTGGGCAGCTTGCCAATGGATTGTTAAAAAACTCATTTTCGGTGGCCAACTACAATACAGTCAGGTCAGTGGCAAATTGTGCGCTGATGCTGATATTTGTAGCCTTACCTATGCCTTTGATGTTTGTTTTTGGCTCTGCCACTATCCGCATAATGGCCGGTGTTGTACTTTTAACACACGTCGTTTACATGGCTGTTATTCCGCCTAATAAGTGGTGGTATGCCCTTGTTATCCCATTCGCAGGCTTTTTTATGGCATATACTACTTTAAGGGCTACTTATATTACGCTTAAACAGGGCGGCATTTATTGGCGTGATAGCTTTTATTCGCTCGCAATGCTGAAAGGGGAAGCATAGCGACACCTTCTTTATGAAACAACTTCACCCTTATCTAATCTCAAAACCTGTGTCACGCTATCCGGTATCTCGTGCTGGTAATGGGTGACATAGATAAGAGTCACGTTACTCAGTTCACAAATAGCGTCAACAATGCTTTTAAAATGCCGCTGCTGATGCGCGTCAAGTCCCTGGCAGGGTTCATCGAATATCAATAAAGCAGGGTTCTTTACCAGGGCACGTGCCAGCAGGCAAAGCCGTTGCGCACTTGCCGGGATATTTTTAAGTAGTTGCCTCGAATACTGAGCTATCTCCAATGCCTGCATCCAGCGTAAAGCTATTGCCGTTTTTTTAGGATCGCTTGGGCGGAAAAGGCCCATGGTATCGTAAAAGCCAGATTCGATAACCTGCAGGCAGCTGTTATCTGTCGGAAAATACTGGTATAATTCGGGCGATATGAAGCCGGTTTTGTTTTTAATATCCCAAATGCTTTCGCCGGTACCGCGTTTGCGGTCGAACAGAGTGATATCGTTTGCATAAGCCTGGGGATTATCGGCGTTGATAAGGCTTAACAAAGTAGACTTGCCGGCGCCATTCGGTCCCAGTAAGGCCCAGCGTTCGCCTTGCCGTATATGCCAGTCAACGTTTTTTAAAACTTGTTTTTCGCCATAGGTGATGTTTACCTTATCCATCTTAACGACCCAGTCGTACGCGGCTGGTGTTATTTGTAAATTCAGCAGGTCCGCAAGCTCTTTTTTGTCTATTCTATCTGTCTCACCGTTAAAAAAAAGCCTGGTATCAAACTGCGAAGCCGGCATCTGTACGATGCTTTTATCTTTCAACAAAGCTACATGGGTAATAGCGGAAGGTATTTCAGAAGGCGACGTTGCTATTATCACCGTAATTCCTGATGCCGTAATGTGGCTTATAATAGTATCAAATTCGGCACGCGTTTGTATATCGAGCCCGGCGAGCGGGTTATCGAGCATCAAAATAACAGGGTTTTTGAGCAATGCTGCCGCTATCAGCAGGCGTTTGGTTTCTCCATTTGATAGTTTGATAAGTTGTTTGTCTTTTAAACCCTCAAGGTGAAGCGTTTTTAGCACAAGGGAGAAGGTCCAGAAGGTATTTAAGGCAGGACCCGGTTTTATCGACCCAAGATATTCTTCTACGGTTTGTGCATCTTCGGAGTCGGATGAGTTATAGCGTTGCTGGTAATAGAAGTCGCCGGTATTGGATAAGTTACGGAAATGATGGCGCGGCTCGACAAGGGCGAGCAGCTTGTGAAAAGTGAGGTGTGCATTGGGGTGGGGGTGTTGTTCCAGGAAATCCTCGTGAAAATGATACTGTACGCTCCCAGCCGACAAATGGAACTTTCCGGCGATAAGACCGAGCAAGGCACTTTTTCCAGACCCGCTTTGCCCTACGAGCGCCCAGTGTTCGCCTTTTTTTATTTGGAAATTTAAATTATTAAAAACGGTGTTACCACCCAATTTGAGGACGGCATTATTGACCGATAACAAATGAATATCCATGCCCGCCTAAATTAGAAATTCTTTTCAGGGTATCACGACCAATGAAACTTTCGAAGTTGATTTTTGTAGTTAAGCTTATATCTAACCAAATTATATGAAAAATATTAATCTGATATTGTTTGTACTGGCGATGACCGTATTGAGCGGCTGTTCTGTCATCGGCGGTATTTTTAAGGCGGGCTTCGCTGTGGGAATTGTGGCCGTAATTGTTCTGATAGCCCTTATTATCTGGATCATCTCCATGTTTACCCGCAGGTAAACAAAAAAGCTCCCTGGTGAAACCGGAGAGCTTTTTGTTCTGACTTGAAAAGAAATTACTTTTTAGTAGTGTCTTTTTTAGTAGTGTCAGCAGACATTTTCATGCTGGTGTCTTTCTTAGTAGTGTCAGAAGCCATTTTAGCAGAGTCAGCCATTTTAGCAGAGTCAGCCATTTTGGTTGAATCAGCAGAAGAAGCTCCGCTGTTACCTTTACAAGCAGCAGCTGAAACAGCGATAGCTAATGCTAAGAAACCGATTTTGAATGAATTTTTCATTTGAGTTTTTTAATAAGTGATTAATAGTTTTGCTTCTTAATACCTGAAAAAACAAAAGGTAACCCATCATTTTATAAAAAAATTAAGGATTACCTTCGTTTTAAGAAAAAAACTAAAAAATCAACAGATAAAACTAAAATGTTGAGTCTTTTCGGGGTAATTATTTTTTAGTAGTGTCTTTCTTGGTGGTGTCAGCAGCAGCTGCAGTAGAATCAGCTTTTTTCACTGTATCTACAGTAGTAGTTTTAGTTGAATCAACGGTAGTAGTTGAATCAGTAGTAGAAGCAGAAGATGAACCTTTGCAAGCGGCGAAAGATACAGTGATTGCCAAAGCAAGGGCAGCAAATTTGAATGAATTTTTCATGTTTATTATATTTTGTTTTTTGCATTAATACCCCAAAAAACAAAAGGTAACCCATGAAAGTTGAAAATAATTATATTTAATCTACCTGATTTGTAGTTAATATTGTCTTTGCAAAAAGGTAACCCGGCCGTGGTTACCCTGGACGGTATCAGTTTTTAATTATTTTTTTTAACTGAGTCCTTTTTTGTTGAATCGATGCCGGCTTCTTTAACGGTGTCGATTTTTGTTACCGGCGAATCGACGCTTTTCTTGTTGGTGTCGATCTTTGAAACCGGGCTGTTTTTACCTTGTTCGCCGCAGCCGGAACATCCGGCGGCCGACAGTGCAATTGCCAATGCAGCAACGCTAACTTTCAATAAATTTTTCATTGTTTTTAATTTAAGTTTTGCATTGATACTGCAGACTTTTCCAAGGTAACCCGTACGAAAAATAAATAAAAAAAGGCAACCCGATGAGGGTTACCTTGGCGTATTCCGGGGAATTAAATCAGCATTATTTTATGGTGTCCTTCTTCATTTTAGAAGTATCCATCATTTTGCCGGTGTCTTTTTTGGTTGTGTCAACAACAGTTGTGCTGGTAGAATCGGTTACTTTAGTGGTGTCGGTAGTGCTGGTTGAGCTGGCGCCCTTACATGCCGCAAAGGACAATGCTATAAAGGCGGCCAAACCTAATTTGCTTATGTGTTTCATAGTGGATTAATTAATAATTGTTGTAAAATTGAAATCTGAATCAAAGTAGGTAACCTCGTACTTTTGATTTTGTTTAAATTTTTTACAATGAGTGGGTTACAATTCCGGATAAATCGTATTAATAGTGAATAAAGAGTTAAAAACTTCGGCGCCTACAGACAGCGAAATTGTTTTTGGTATCCTCAATAACTCGGAAAATGCTATTAAACGTTTATACGTGGCTTACTTTCCGATGGTGTTGCAACTGATTGTTAACAACAGCGGCACGCCGGACGATGCCAAGGATATTTACCAGGAGGCGATCATAGTTCTTTATAATAAGATAAAAAAGGGCGACTTTGAGCTGAACAGCAAACTGAAGACTTTCTTGTACTCGGTTTGCAGGCGGCTTTGGCTGAAGAGGCTGAGCCAGATGAACCGGTACGGCGGCGATCTGCACGATTTCCAGGATCACTTACCTGTGGAGGACGATGTAGAGGAGCAGGGTGAGCGGGATATACAGTTCGGCAAAATGCAGGGCGCACTGGGGATGCTGGGTGAACCCTGCAAAACTATTATCGAGGATTTTTATATCCATAACAGATCGATGCAGGAGATCTGCGAAAGTTTTGGCTATACTAATGCCGACAATGCCAAAACCCAAAAATATAAATGCCTGCAAAGGCTGAAGAAATTATTTTTTCAGCAGAAATAGAGAGAAAAGACATGAGAGACGAGCAACTTTTAGAAGCGATAGAACGCTACCTTGCCGGGGAGATGAACCCCGACGAGCGCCGTGCCTTTGAGCAGCTTCGTACAGAGAATGCAGAGGTTGACAGCCGGGTTATAGAACATCAGCAGTTTGTTGGTTTGCTGAAGCAATATGGCGAACGTGTGGAACTGGAGAAAAGGCTTAATGCTATCCATGACGAGATTGATGTTCATGCCTTGGTAGAAGAAGTTACCGAGCGGCCTCCGTTTGTTATTAATCTGTGGCGCAACCATCATTCAAAAATATCGGTAGCAGCTTCCATAGCGATATTTGCGATACTGGCAACCTTGTTTGTAACGGGTAAGATGGATAATAAATCAACCTACACAGAACTGAGTTTGACACTTCAAAATCAACGCAGGGATATAAGCAGGTTAAATAATAAATTGGATAATGCTTTGAAGCATGAGCCCAGGGTACTACCGCCAAACAAAAGCAGCGCTACCGGATTTGCAATAACATCAAATGGTTTAATAGCAACGGCTTATCACGTTATTTACAGGGCCGATTCGGTATATGTACAAAATTTTGCCGGGCGCGTTTTTAAAACTAAAGTGATCTATACTGATGCCAAACGCGATGTGGCGATATTGAAGATAAGCGACACTACATTTACAGGGTTAGGTGCTATTCCTTATACTTTCAAAAGGACGGAAAGTGATTTGGCTGAAAGTGTTTATACTTACGGGTATCCGCAGGATTCGCCGATGTACAACGATGGCCGGGTAACTTCCTTAAACGGGATGAACGGTGATACTATAGATTACCAGGTTTCTGTTCCGATAAATGCGGGCAGCAGCGGTGCGCCTTTGCTGGATAGCAGGGGTAACATCGTCGGCTTGGTTAAGGCAAAGGAAACCGGGTTGGAAGGAACTC
Source organism: Mucilaginibacter ginsenosidivorans (assembly GCF_007971025.1). Classification (NCBI taxonomy): domain Bacteria; kingdom Pseudomonadati; phylum Bacteroidota; class Sphingobacteriia; order Sphingobacteriales; family Sphingobacteriaceae; genus Mucilaginibacter; species Mucilaginibacter ginsenosidivorans. The sequence goes on from NZ_CP042436.1 coordinate 3,384,962, forward strand.
ATTTTGCGTTGAAATCAGACTTTTTACTGGATGCTATTGATAACATCCCAACCGACTCATTGACAAAAAAGCCGGTTCTGAATACAAAAAATACATTGACCAATTTAAGCAGGGTTCAGCAGGTGAAGAAATTGCAGAACTATGTGTTTATGGTTAAAGTATATTAATGTAAACCAAACCTGGCCATATTATAAGGAATTGCCCTGCTTGCAGGGCTTTTTCGTTGGATGAGATTTTCGCGGTTTATATGGATCGAACTGACTCCAAAAAGAACATCTTGCTTTCGTTATCGTGGATTTACCGACGAAACACGCCTACTGACCGAAAAGTTTTAGGACACAGGTTGCCACACCGCTAATTTGGCATCATGACGACGACGATAAGCATAATGTTACTACTCCTGACCCTAACACTGAGTATGGGAGGCGGTTTGTACGAGATATTGGTGATCTACCCCAATTGGAAACACCATGTGCATCCGCATACTTTACGTGATAAATTAGAATCATCGGGGCAAAATAATGCGGCAAAACGTTTCTGGCCATTGGTTTCGCCGGCGCAGGGATTATTGGCGATGCTTAATATCGCGCTTGCGTGCTGGCATCATGGCTCAGGCCAGGGTTATTGGCTGGCTGCGGCTATCATAATCTTTGTTACCCGGCTTATTACCTTCAGCTATTTTATTCCGGTTATGATAAGGAAGATCATGCAGCCGGAAAAGTTTGATGCGGCAACGTTACAGCGTATCGTAAAGCAATGGACTGATTTGAGCCCTTTGCGTTTAGTGCCGGAATTTGCTGCGTGGGTATTGTTGCTGATGGCATTGATGAAGTTAGGTTAAAATTACCTCCATTGATGGGATAGTATCTACCTATCCACTTCGCCCAAAACAAAATCGATAGATCCTATAATAGCGATCAGATCGGCTATCATGACGCCTTTGGCCAGGGCGGGGAGAACGGACAAATTACAAAAGCTCGGTCCGCGCGATTTTACACGGAAGGGTACCTCTGAGCGCCCTGCAGGGTCGGCTATAAAGTAAAAGCCCAATTCGCCTTTGGCGCCCTCGCCGCGAACATAATAGTCCTGCGGTTTTGGGGTGATCTTGCGCGGCATTTTGGCACGCGGATCGAAATCCGGTGTGCGTTTCAGTTCCTTCTGCAGGCGGTCGAGGCATTGCTCAACTATGCGCAGCGACTGTTCAATTTCATCTACGCGTACTTTATAACGGTCCCAGCAATCGCCAACGGTACCCATTTTGCCGGTACCGATAGGCACTTCAAAATCCAGCTCGGGGTAAACGGAATAGCCGTCGATACGTCGGAGGTCCCATTTCAAACCCGAACCACGTAACATAGGGCCGGAGCAGCCGTAGTTGATGGCAACGTCCATCGGCAAAACGCCAACGTTAGCGGTGCGACTGATAAATATTTGGTTGTCGGTCAGTAACCCGTTTAACTCCACCAGCTTTGGCTTGAAATATTCTACAAATTCGCGGCAGCGTTCCTCGAATCCAACGGGCAGATCGTAAAACAAACCACCCACCCATATATAATTATATAGCATTCGCGAGCCAGATGCCCATTCCAGCATACCCATGATGTGTTCGCGGTCGCGGAAGCACCATAGGAACGGGGTAAAGGCGCCGATATCAATGCCATAAGTACCAATGGCGATGAGGTGCGAGGCTATGCGATTCAATTCACAAACCAGCACCCTGATATATTCGATACGTTTTGGGATATCCTTATCAATACCCATCATCCGCTCAACACCCATCGTCCAGATATGGCTGTTGTTCATGGATGCCAGGTAGTCCATGCGATCGGTAAAAGGAATGGTTTGCTGGTAGGTGAGGGATTCGGCGTGTTTTTCGAAACAACGGTGCAGGTAACCGATATGCGGTATCACTTCGCGCACGATCTCGCCGTCGGTGATCAGCTCCAGCCGTAAAACGCCATGCGTTGACGGGTGCTGTGGGCCCATGTTGAGCACCATTTCTTCCGTCGCGGCATCAGCGATCTTTTGCTGATAGCGCAGTAAGGCTTCTTCGTATGTGGAATTCCTGACTTCCAATTTTAAATTATTTTATGATATCGAATTTCGAATGTTCAATTTCGAATTGTTTTATTTAGAATCTCAACTTCAAAATCTGAATATCTTATTTTTTATCTTTTTGATTTTGTTTAGTTGTTTTACCGATGGCTGTGAAGATCGCGGTCAACTCTTTTGCTTCTTGTTTATACTTAATCAATAATTCTGGTTTTACTAAACCTGATTCTTCCATTAAGTCTAACCAATATATCGATTCGTCGGCCTCTTCCTCACATATTACTATCTTATTTATAAAATCCGCCGTAGATTTTCCTTTGCATGCCGACCGATAATTTGCACCAACAGAAGTCGAACATCGAATTAATTGAGTGCATAGTACATTAAGTGCTCGTCCTGAAGGCAAGGTTTCTGTGAATTTGATGATTTCGGCTGCAAACTTTTGCGCCCTTCTTTTTAATTCGGCACTGTCCATAAAATTCGAAATTGAACTTTCGAAATTCGATATTAATCTATTTTTATTCCCTTATAATACTTATCTACAGTTGTATAATCCTTCCTTAACGGGTAACCTTCCCAATCATCTGGCAATAACAACCTGCGCAGATCGGGATGTCCTTCAAAAAATATCCCTTCCATTTCAAATGCTTCGCGTTCGTGCCAGTCGGCAGTGCGGTACACTTGGCTTACGGTTGGGAACGAAGGTAAATTATCCGGATCTCGGTTATTTTCCCTGCTTACTTTTAATGTCAATTGGGTTTGGTAGGGGATGGACGCCAGGTGATAAACCACGCCGAAGCGGTTGGCTTCTACCCCATAATCGACGCCGCTAAGGCATGACAGGAAATCAAAGTAAGTTTTCGGGTTGTCGCGAAGCTCAAGGCAAACATCTGCAATGCGGTCGGCATCAATTAATAAAGCCGGTTGTAAGCCGCCGGTTTCCTCGCCGGTAACAACTTCGTCGCCGAATTTAGCCGTCAATATTGCTTTGATCTCGTCTAAAATCATGGCGCAAGGCGAACTTTTTTCCAGGTTTTGTTATCGATCTTTTTATAAACTATGCGATCGTGCAGGCGGCTACGCCTGCCCTGCCAGAATTCGATCAGCCGTGGTTTCAGAATATAACCGCCCCAATGCGAGGGTTTCGGCACTTCTTTATCCTCATATTGCGCTTCGGCCTGCTTCATTTTTTCTTCAAGCACTTCGCGGCCGGCAATTTCCTGGCTTTGCGGCGATATTACCGCTCCTAACTGGCTTGCACGCGGACGTGTCATGAAATACTTCTCAGAGGTTGCCCTGTCCAGTTTTTCGATGGTTCCTTCAATACGTACCTGTCTTTCGAGCGAATCCCAGAAAAACAGCAATGCGCCCAGCGGATTTTTTGAAAGTTCTTTTCCCTTCCGGCTCAGGTAATTGGTATAAAATGAAAAGCCTTCTTTATCAAAACCCTTCATCAGTACAATACGTGCCGAAGGGCGGCCGTCATGAGTAGCTGTGGCAAGGGTCATAGCGGTAGGCTCGTGCTGCTCTGATTTAAGGGCCTCATTAAACCATTTTTCGAATTGTTTTACCGGGTCGGCGGCGGTATCTTTTTCGGAAAGAGAAGATGCGGCGTATTCGCTGCGTATATTTTGTATATCCTGCTGGTTCATTTGTGCAAACTTACAAATTAAATACACCGTAAATTAATGACGTATTTCATATTTTGATAATATGAACATATTTTTACCTTAGTCGTTATAAAGAAATAAACGTATACCAATGCTTAGTCTTATTGCACCCGACGCCGGCAGGCTGCTTATATCTGAACCGTTTATGCTCGATCCGAATTTTAAGAGATCGGTACTGATACTTACCGAATACGGTGATGAAGGCGCCATGGGCTTTGTTTTAAACCACGAGAGCGAATATTTGCTGGGCGACCTGCTGCCGGATATTCAATACTCCGAGTTCCCGGTATATGTAGGCGGACCAGTGGGGAACGATACCCTGCACTTTATACATTGTGTGCCCGACAAAATTGAAGGCGGAATAGAACTGGCGGACGGCATTTACTGGGGTGGTGATTTTGAAACGGTGAAAGACCTGGTTTCCAACTACGGATTGTCGGAGGGAGAGATCAAATTTTTTGTTGGGTACTCCGGTTGGGTAGCCGGGCAGCTTGATGCCGAGATAGGCAGCGACGCCTGGATAGTGACCGATAAGTACACGCCCGAGATATTATTTACCCACGACGAGCAGAATTTGTGGAAAGACGTGGTAAAAAGCCTGGGCCAGCGCTATGCTCATATTGCCAATTTCCCGGAGAACCCGGAGTTGAATTAGAGTTAGCAGTTTACAGTTGCCAGTTTGCAGTTGGTGTGCAAAGTTTACTAACCACTGATTACCAGTCACAAGTAACTATACTTCTGCCTTAAAGGTTTTGCCGAGGTGTTCGCCTAAGGCGTAATAGTGGCGGAAGTTATAGATCAGAGGCGACCATTTTTCGGGGTTGATATGATCGGTGCCGGTAATAATATCTTCATGCGCCTTTACATTGATCACCTCAACAGTTACAGCTGCTGTACCCGGATCCCCATTCTCATCATATTCCAAAACAGTATAATTATCCAGTATTGCCTCTAACTGGAGCGGGCAACCTGCTATAGCCGGTGGGCGCACCGTTTGCGAGTCCATTTTTGTGAAGCCGCCTGCCGAAAATTTATCTTTTTCGTAAGTATATAATGCTTTTTTACTATCCGGAACGGGATAAGCCCCGGTAAGCCTGGCTATCCTTTCGATGTTTTCATGCAAATGTGCCGAAGGCATATTGACTACGCACTCCTTTTGGTTTAACAGGTTGCTGAATGTTTTTCCATTACAGCCAAGGCCAAGCACAAGCTTATAGCCCAACGCCCAAACGGATGACATAGGCCCGATATTAGCGTTGCCGGATTCGTCCAAAGTTGTAATGAGCGCGACAGGTGTTCCAAAATAAAGTATTTTGGGCCTGATGGTGCGGTAAGTTTTGTTATCGGTTGCAGTAAGCATCAAAATCAAGATCAATTATTTCTGTCAAAGCGGCGCGGCCGGCGTCAGTAACACGGAGTACGCGTTTCTCTTCATTGCGCACTACCCATTTTTGTTCCATCATGGCGTGGCACAACGCAGCGCCAATGGCGCCGGCGAGGTGGGGTTTTTTCTCGGTCCAATCCAGGCAGGCATAGATGTATTTGCGGCGCGATGGTGTTGCCTGCGGCAGATCGACCCCAAGTGCCTTAAAGGTTTTACCGGCATTGATGCCGAGTGTAACCTCCTCTGAAAAGTAGGATGGACCTGTTGCGGGCGCGTGATATACGATCGCTTCGCGCTGGTTAAGTGCATTGAATATGGACACACCAAGCTTACCTGCAACATGGTCGTAACAGGTGCGTGCAACGGCTATATTTTTTACAATGGGACGGTGAGCGGGTACTTTTTGCAGGTTTTGCAGCAGTTCGATCAGTTGCGCCACATCGGCACTTGCTATTTCATAATTATTTCGCCGACCATTTGCAATTTTCCTGATCAGGCCGGCCCTTACAAGTATGGCAAGATGGTTTGAGAGATTACTTTGCGAAATTTCAAGGTGCTGCTGTATTTCGGCATACGACGCCCGCCCCCTGATGAGATAGATCATCACCGACAGCCGCACCGGGTCGGCAATGGCTGAGGTAATGGTATATATGTTCAAGTCGTTCATACCCCAGCAAAGGTAAGGTGTTCTGAGGTGGGTTATATCAGTGGTTGATGAACGGTGGGTGTAGACCAGTGATTAGTTAATTGGTGATTAGTGATTTGTTGACTTGTGATTTGGTGATTCGTTAATTTGTCGTTAGTGAATTATTTACGCGCTATCCAATTGACTGTTTACCAGTTAACAAGTCACCAGTTAACTGATCACAGCAAATTAACTAATCACTACTTTCCATCTCCCTCGCCGATTCTTCGACCTTTTGTTTCAGTTGGTCTTTGTAAGCGATAAGATTTGATATAATCGTTTCATCGCCTGTCGAAACGATCTGAGCAGCTAAAATACCGGCATTTTTAGCGGCGTTAAGTGCCACTGTAGCTACAGGGATACCGTTCGGCATTTGCAGGATGGACAGGATAGAGTCCCAGCCATCGATAGAGTTACTTGATTTTACGGGTACGCCAATAACCGGCAAATAGGTAAGTGAGGCCACCATGCCCGGTAAATGCGCTGCGCCGCCGGCGCCTGCAATGATCACCTTCAGGCCGCGGTCGGCGGCTGATTTGGCATAGCTGAACATGCGCTCGGGGGTGCGATGGGCGGATACGACCGTTATCTCGTATGCAACGCCTAATTCCTTTAAAACATCAGCAGCATCCTGCATTACGTTCAGGTCGGACTTGCTGCCCATAATGATACCGACTTTGGGTTGACTCATAATTTTCTGTACGTTTACTGTCTTTGGTCCGGCCAGGTGTATACTTTCTTTTTGCGAAGCTTTTTGATCAAAAATATTACGATCGCTACCCAAAAGACCGCCGCAGCACCCATAAGAACTGCTGCTAAAATACCACTCTTTTTATTTAATTCTGCAGCCTTTGCAGGAGTTAGCTTAAAGGTGTCAAAAAAAGTCTTTATTACATAGTCGTCGCTTTGAAGAGAATCAGTCGAAAGCACCGAATAACTGATAATTGCTTTATCAGCATGGAAAGCACGCTGATACGCATAATATGTATTCCCTTTTAGCACACAGGTATAATTGAATGAAATCCCTTTAAGTCCGTTGCTTTCTATGTCTCCCTTGTAGAATAGCTTCCCATTCTCGGGTTTAATAACTGATTCAATGAATTGATCATATAGCCCACTCCGGTTCCTTAAATTTAGCGAGTCGGGGTTAATTTTATTCAAATCTATTACTTGGGCAAAATAAATACGCTGGTCTTTTTGACATACATAGTATGTTGCACTTCCGGCAAAATCAACTTTGGGGGTATCCGGAAAAATAATCTGTGCTTCAGATTGCAGGTCTTGTTTGTAAGGGTGTTGGCAAAAGGCCGCGGCAGAATAAAATATCAGGAATATAAGGGTCAGTTTTTTCATTCTTGTTGATCGGTCAACTTATAACTTTCAACGTCTTCTGCACAAACCTCGCTTTTTCAATCGCTTTTTCCCTGTCGGCATCCACGATAGTCACATGCCCCATTTTGCGGAAGGGTTTGGTAAGCGCCTTGCCGTATAAATGTATGTAAACGCCCGGACATTCCAGCACTTTTTCGATACCCTGGTAAACTGCTGGTCCCTCGAAACCGGCTTCGCCAAGCACGTTGATCATAATGGCGTTGTTAAGGCAGGATGTATCGCCAAGCGGCTGGTTAAATATTGCCCTCAGGTGTTGCTCGAATTGTGAAACTACATTGCCCTCGATAGATTGATGACCGCTGTTATGCGGGCGCGGCGCCAGTTCGTTCACCAAAATGCGCCCATGTTTATCCAGGAACATCTCAACCGCCAGCAAGCCAACTATATTGAGGCTTTCGGCTACTTTTTTTGCTATGCGCTCGGCTTCCTCATGTATCTCAAAAGGAAATGTTGAGGGCGATATTAAAAATTCCACCAGGTTGGCCTGCGGGTTAAACTCCATCTCTACCATCGGGAAGGTTTTGGTTTCGCCATCGGCATTACGGGCGACGATAACGGCGAGTTCCTTTTCAAAATCTATCCAGCGCTCTATCAGGCTGGGTTCGGTGAAAGCATTGGCGAGATACGATTCGTCGATCACCTTATACACGCCTTTACCGTCGTAACCGTCGCGGCGAAGTTTTTGAATATAAGGAAAGGGGATATGGCTGCTTCTCAGTTGCTCCGGCGTGGATATTACCTGGAACTCGGCAGTAGGAATGCCATTCTCTTTAAAAAACTGCTTTTGCAGTCCTTTGTCTTGTATCAGGCGGATAATACGCGGTTGAGGATAAACCAGCACACCTTCCTTTTCGAGTTGTTCCAGGGCGTCCACATTCACTTTTTCTATCTCGATGGTAAGCATATCCACCTTTTTACCGAACTTGTAAACGGTCTCATAGTCGCCAAGCGAACCTACAACAAATTCATCGCACAATTTGCGGCACGGCGCCTCGCGGTCGGGGTCGAGTACTTTAACGGTTACATTGTAATTGATTGCCTGCTGTATGAGCATGCGGCCGAGCTGTCCGCCGCCTAAAATTCCGAGTTTGAGATCTCCGTAAAATGCTTTCATTCTGAGCAGGCAAATTTAGCGTAAATGTTTGGAAGATGAGTGATTGGTTAGCCGGAGATTGGTGATTAGTTGGGGTTGATGACTGGTTTTAGGCGGGATTTGCAGTATAGATGAGAAGTTGATAGTTATACGTCCAGTGTCTTGCGTAATAAACGCTTCCTATAATACCTTTCGGTTATTACGGCTACAGGAATGCCTATGGCAATAATAAGCGCAACTATGCCTTCGATAAGTGAAAGCGGTTTAACGCCGCCTGCGCGTTTGGGAATATTGGTTAATGGCAGTACTGCCAGGTTCATGATGGCCCATGTCATCAGACCGAAAACTACGCCTGTAAGATATTTATTTTTCAAAACCTGTATAAAACCGGGATAAAGTATAAAGAAAACGATGCTGAAAGCAGATGCTATGAGATAGTGAAATAATATTCCCCAAAGCACCATTGCTGTTCCTCCTGCAAAGGCAGCTTTACCAAACCAGCCGCTGGCAATAAATTGGAATATAACCGCAGGGGAGACTTTATACCCTATCAGCAGGGCAGCCATAGCATCTAACGTACCAGTTAAAAGGCATAAACTTACCAGGGTTTTTACTTTGTTCTCCGTATTTATCATTCGCTTTAGGTTTGCTGAAAGGTAAATTTAGACTTTTTTATTTGCCTTTGATAAAAATATATGCGTGATAATCACCTAATTGGATAAAATTATAGAACTATGTATTGCATAATACCATGTTAAATATTTATCTTCGCTTAAACATTAAAAAAGATCAAATCAACACACATGAAAAAACTAATTTTAAGTTTATTGGTGCTGGCTACTGCCGGCACAATAGCCATGGCGCAATGCGACAAAAAAGTATCTTTCATTTCGTCGAAGACCGAACACCTGGATGATAAAGGCACGGTGCAGGATAGCCAGGATGAAACTACCACAGTTGAATTCAGCAAAACGGGTATTTCAGTTTATACGGCTAACGATAATGGGGACCAAAAGATGACCGGAGATGTCAAATCTTTTACCTGCGACTGGTCTGTGCCTTTCAAGACCGGAAAGACCACGATGAGCGTTACTTTAAAAAGGGACAATGGTGATACCAGGGATTTCAATTTGGTAATAGAAGGTAAAGATGGAAAAATAACTTTGGTAGCAGTAAGTCCCGAACAAGCTGAAAGGCAGATCAGACTAACAGCTGATAAATTTGAGGAAGCCAAATAATCCGCTCAATAATTAAACTAACATATTTTAAAGGCGTTGCTTACGGGCGGCGCTTTTTGTTTTGATATACTTATCAAACTGTAACATATAATTTACATTCAGATAAGGGGTGTTTTAAACTAAAACTTTTTTATTTTTCGCAAACTATTCAGGAAAGCCGCTGTTTTTGATAATTGTGGCGAATTTTTATAATATTTAAAAACAAAAAGCCGTTTAAATATTTTTTTAACAAATTACCAATTGAATTATATGAAAAAACCAGTTTTAATTATTACCGCTTTATTGACATTTTGCTTATTTGTAAAAACCTCATTCGCGCAGACGGCACCGCCTGCAACTGTTGTTGATGCAGCCCAGGGTTCAGAACGAGGTGGTGTTGCTGCTTTCCTGATAAAAGTTGCAAATCTGCAGGACGCATTAAGCGCTGCCGGACCATTTACTGTTTTTGCCCCAACCAATGATGCGTTCGCCAAGTTATCTACTGCTAAACTCGACAGTTTAGTAAGCGATCCTACAAAACTGGCTACTTTGCTTAAGGCACATACTGTAGTTGGAAAATTTGCGAAAGACGATATTGTAAAAGCGTTAAACGCATCAAAAGATCGTAAGGTAGAATTCAAGACGCTTGACGGCGGAACACTAACACTTTCTTATACCGGGAAGTTGATCCTGACCGATGATAAGGGAAATAAAGCTGATGTGCTACTCTATAACCTGCAGGCGGGCAATGGCGTGGTACATGGTTTGAGCGATGTGCTGCTGAAGTAAAGAGATACTTCAAGTATAAAAAACAAAACCCGGGCTATTATTCCCGGGTTTTTTGTTTTTAAGAAGTCCGCGTGAGCTGGTGTTACGAAGTTGCTATGCCAGGCGTTCATCCAGGCGGCGTGCTTTTTATCCAGGCGGGTTTAAGGCCGGCAAATGTGACGGGAAGATACCTGGCTGGTATTCAAATTCAAGTCAAAGACGATAAGTTATCAACAAGTAAGTGTCATGAATCTGTAATGTTGAAAAAGTAGCATTTTTTCACAACGTTTGGTTGTATGCTATAAGCAACTGACAATTAATACTATAGAAGCTAAATTTTACGTTTACAAAGAACGCGGCGGATTTGTTTTAACAAAAAAGCAATATTTATAAACATCTCTTGATTATTAATGGCTGTTTTGCATACATTTAAATATTAATGACCGACCCCCAAAACACTATTACTATAACCGGATTGATACAGGAACGGGTATTCAAGAGAATTGTCTTTGCTCATAATGGATTAACTATTGAGCAATCTCTGGGTTTCGGGCCGGACAGGTTTATCGCCGGTGACAGTATAGCTGCGTTTAGGTTTGGTGTACGCGAACTGCGGGGATATAAATTCAGTTTTGGCCGCCAGTATTTTATCGAGATCAAAAATTTCAATTGCGAAATTTACCGGATAAAACTCAATAGCCTGTTTGGTATAAAACGAAAAGAGTATTATCGCACCTGGGCCGAACTGCTGCAAAATATATGGGATTTTTACCTGGATAACCAGCTTAGTTATTATACCGAACTATACAACATTCAGCAAACCTTTGAACTGGCTGGCGTAACGTTTCATAACGATGGCATAAGCTGGGATAAGAACAATTACCTGCCCTGGGATAAGATAGCGGTAAAAAGTTACCAGAATTACTTCATGATCCACCACGCCGATAATGCGCGGCAATACAAATGCTGTGTTTTCTCTATTGACTGGAACGCAGTCGTATTGCAATCGCTGTTGAAAGAGATAACCAGGCAGTACTCGAGAAGCAGGCGGACCATACGCAAGGGTTTGTAACGGAGTACTGAATATATTCCTTGCCACCAGCAATTTTATCGACTCACCCCGATCCCGATAACTATCAGGACTACGCTGGTCGGCCCTCTCTACTGCGAGCGGTAAAAAGGGTAGTAGTTACTTATTTCAAGTATTTCCCCAGATAAAAAAATACCTTTTTCCTTATACTTTCGGCATCAAACATTTCACCGTAATGAGGTGCACCTGGTACGATAATCAATTCATTTTTTACACCGAACGAAGTCAGCGCGGCGCTTAATGATTTGGCCTGTTCGGGGTTTACCGATTGATCTTTTTCACCCTGTACGATCAGGAACGGCGGGTCATCCTTATCGATATAAATGATAGGGCTTGCTTTTTTTGCCAGGTCCATTTTATCGCTTACTGCTCCGCCCAGCAATAACGCCACAGGGTTTTTCAGGTCCTTATTATCGGTCGCCGTTAGGGTAACCAGGTTGGAAGGGCCATAAAAATCAAGCACGAGTTTTATCTTAAAATGCGGCTTTTTGCCGCCGGTATAAAAATCTTTTATATCGTTATTTGCAGATAAGGCAAGTAAATTGGCGAGGTGGCCGCCCGCGGAAAAACCTATTACGGCGAAACGCTTGCGGTCGAGCAGGAATTGTTCGGCATGCTGGTACAAGTATTCGATGGCCTGGTTGCAGTCCTGTATTTGTGCCGGGAAAATGGCCTGGGTGCTCCAGCGGTAATCGATGGAGGCTACCGCATAGCCGCTGTCGATAAAACCTTTGATAGTCTGGGTCATATAGCCCATATCAGCATATTTATCGTTCGACATCCACGCGCCGCCGTGTATCCATATCACCACAGGATATTTGTCCTTGTGCTGCGGCGGCAGGTAAATATCCAGCAGGTGTTTATGCGTAGTATCGCCGGCATAGGGCAGGTCATCGTACAGCAAGGTTCCTTTCGGAAAAATGCTCATGACCCGGTTGGTGGCCTGGGAGAATACAGAAAGGGTGACAATAGAAAATAAGAGGCTTAGGATGATCTTTTTCATGGGCGATTAGTGGTCAGTGATTGGTGATTAGAGATCAGTGGTTAATGTTGTTATAACGATATTTTCAAATTTAAGTGTTTAGGTTGAATAAAGTGGTGATAAGAGTTTGTCAGCGGTATGAGTTGTCTGTGGAGACACAGACAAAGGGAGAAGAACTGATCAGTCCATTAGTTGACTCACCCCGGCGACGCTACGCTGGCCGACCCTCTCTACCGCGAGCGGTAAAGAGGGTTGGGGGGATTTAAACCTAATCACAAATACTGATTCCTAATCACCGATTCCGGTGTTCACGGAAATGTAAAAAATTGGAGTGCTTTGTCGTTCATTGATGCGTGGCAAGCAGCAGTGACATGAAAACCTGGTGCACAGGCTAAATCAGCCTTTGATCAATTGCTCGGTCTCGATCTTTTTTTGCAGTTCGAGTATAGCGCCAATTAGCGCCTCGGGACGTGGGGGGCAGCCCTGTACATATACATCAACCGGTATTACCCTGTCGACCCCCTTGACAACATGATAACCGTGTTGCCAGTAAGGTCCGCCGCAGTTGGAGCAGGAACCCATGGAGATAACGTACTTGGGTTCGGGCATTTGCTCGTACAGGCGTTTGATGCGTTCGGCCATTTTGAAAGTGACCGTGCCTGCTATGATGATCACATCCGCCTGCCTTGCCGATGGCCGCGGGAATACCCCGAAGCGGTCCATATCGTAAGTGGAAGCAAAGGACCCCATCATTTCAATGGCGCAGCAAGCTATACCGAAACTCAACGGCCATAACGACGACAATCGCGCCCAGTTGAGTAGGTCGTTCATTTTGGTGATAACCACACCGCCGCTTTCGTTCATGTTTTCAGGATTCATTATCCGGTTTTTTGAATGTTGGTTTGAACATGGGCTTTCTTAAGGGAGTTGCAGTAGCGGTGGCAGTTTGCTCTGGGGCAACAGCAGTGAGTTCAAGAGCGAAATCTTTCACTTTGTAAGCGCTTTGCTGTTTATTTAACTGATCGTACAGCGACACCGGCACCTGCGTATCGGTAGTTGGTATGACAGGCTTCGGCTTTATCCAGTCGAGGTCGCCTTTTGCCCAAACATAAACCAGGCCGAGTATCAGGATGCCCAGGAACACAAACATTTCGATAAGCGATAGCCATCCCCAGCGGTTATCGATACTGATGATGGTTTTATCGCCAAAGACCGTTGCCCAGGGGAGTATAAATACCATTTCGACATCAAACAATAAAAAAATAAGCGCTATCACATAAAACCGCGAGTTGAACGGCATCCAGGCACTACCTGTAGGCTCTTCGCCGCATTCGTACGAGGTAAGTTTTTCAGCATTAGGGTTATTGGGCGATAATCGCCGTGAAACAAAGAAGGCAAAAGCGACGGCCAGGATACCGGTTATTAAAAAGATAAGTATCTTTCCAAATTCTGATATTTGCGAAATGCCATCCATGAGCACAAATTTAACAAAACAAACCCATTTCGATGCAATAATAATAGGCGCAGGCGCTTGCGGTTTAATGTGTGCCGTGCAGGCCGGGTATTTGGGCAAGCGTGTGCTGGTATTGGAAAAGAATGAACAGCCGGGCGCCAAAATATTGATAAGCGGGGGAGGGCGCTGCAATTACACTAACCTGTATGCCTCCGCGCAGCAATTTATTTCGCAGAATGAGCATTTCTGTAAATCGGCCTTTGCGCAATGGTCGGTAGAGGATACGATCAGTTTTTTTGAAACTTATGGCATCACCGGGCACGAAAAAACTTTAGGCCAGCTTTTCCCGGTAAGCAATAAGGCGAAGGATGTGGTGCAGGTTTTTACCGGGTTATGCGAGGACTTTGGGCAGGAAATATGGTGTGGCACCGAGGTTACAGATGTTATAAGTGCTGATAATGGCTTTGAAATATCGGTTATAAGAAATGGAAGAAACGTCAGCCTTACTACTGAAAAAGTTGTTGTTGCTGCGGGAGGGTTGCCAATTCCAAAAATGGGAGCGACAGACCTTGGTTTGAGAATTGCCCGGAAATTTGGCCTGAAAATTACAGAAACCGCACCTGCTTTGGTGCCGCTGACAATAACCGGTAAAGATCAGCCCTGGTACGAACAGTTATCCGGCAACAGCATTTTTTGCCGCGTTTGGAACGATAGGATAAGTTTTGAGGAAAATATATTGTTTACGCATTGGGGATTGAGCGGCCCGGCTATTTTGCAGATATCATCGTACTGGCGACCGGGCGAGTTTATTTATATCGACTTGTTGCCGCACCAGGATATCGTCGACCTGATCCAACAGGAACGCGAAGTAAACGGTAAAAAGATGCTTTTGAATTTTATGTCAGGCTTATTCACCCGAAAATTTGCGGAGGCTTTGAGTGATAAATTACCGTCTGATAAAAACCTGGCATCACTAACCAAAACAGAGTTGGAAAATATCGGTGCGTTGATACACGAGTTCAAGGTAAAGCCGGCTGGAGATAAGGGTTACGATAAAGCCGAGGTAATGCGCGGCGGTGTATCTGCCGACGAATTATCTTCAAAAACACTGGAAGCTAAGAAGGTACCCGGTCTTTTTTTCGGGGGCGAGTGTGTCGACGTTACCGGGTGGCTGGGCGGCTACAACTTTCAATGGGCCTGGGCCTCCGGGTTTGTGATAGCACAGAATATTTAAGCAAAAAGCTAAAAGCAGAAAGACCAAAGCTTTAATTCGGATTGCTTTCAGCTTTAAGCCTTTTGCTTTCAGCTTCCTTTACCTGCTTAAAATAGGCGATCAGTTTTTGGATATTGCCGAGGTTGAATTGATGAGCGCGGATCTTGTCAACTACTTCCTGTTCGTCACCCATAATGTCGCTCATGGCATCTTCAAAGTTCATTGGGGTTAACTGATCCATTTCAGCCGTGTTTGCACCGTAATAATAAGTTGCCTGTACAGGGCCCTTTCTGCCGCGACCGCCGCCAATATCAATTGAAACACCGCCATAACCGCCTCCGTAAGGGCCCGTCCCAAAGCCGACGCCACCTGCCGGGCGTACGCCAATGCCATTTCCTCCGCCGGATACTGTGCCCACTTCGGCTACGTATAATTTGGTTTCCTCATCCAGTTCGACTTTAACAAAATCAAGCTCTTTTTTGGTCCAGGTTGTATTGTGCGGGGCATGAGCTACCACAAAGCTATCCTGTCCAACCATATAGGATTTGAGGTCGCTGGCGCTGAGCTTATAAGGATTTGCCTTACTATCGTCTTTGAATTCGATATAACCTTCGTCCTTGATCGGCCCTTTGCCGGAAAGATCATCGTGAATAAGGCCTGTCACCTTATTACCTTTGATATCGGTGAACGAGCCTTTTTGCCACTTTTGTGATTTTGCTGATACAGCGATTAGCATGAACAATAAAATGATTAAAATTGGGCGCATAATTAATTCGATACAAAAATAACGCAATTTTCAATTATATATGATAACCGTTGATCTTCGTAGCGATACCGTTACCAAACCTACGCCCGGCATGCTGGAAGCAATGTGGGGCGCCAAAGTAGGGGATGATGTTTTTGGCGAGGACGAAACCGTAAATGCTTTGGAAGAAAAGGCAGCAAAGCTTTTTGGCATGGAAGCAGGATTGTTTTGTCCATCCGGGACGATGACGAACCAGGTTGCGATCAAATGTTTCACCCAGCCGCTGGATGAGTTGATAGCCGACCAGGCATCGCATGTCTATCGTTACGAAGGTGGTGGCATAGCGTTCAACTCGGCGGTATCCACACGATTACTGAACGGCGACCGGGGGCGTATCACCGCCGAAATGATAGCGCCCGAGATCAATGCGGAAAATGTCCACTATCCGCGCACAAGTTTGGTTGTTCTGGAAAATACGGTGAATAAAGGCGGCGGGAGCTGCTATAAACTTGACGATATAAAGCCGATTGCTGCATTGTGTAAACAAAAAGGACTGAAGTTGCACCTGGATGGCGCACGTATATTCAACGCGCTGGCAAACACCGGTGACGGCGCTGCAGATTATGGTAAATATTTTGACGGCATATCAGTTTGCCTGTCAAAAGGACTTGGCGCACCGGTTGGGTCGGTTTTGCTCGCGGATAAGGAAA
Organism: Mucilaginibacter ginsenosidivorans; assembly: GCF_007971025.1. NCBI lineage: Bacteria > Pseudomonadati > Bacteroidota > Sphingobacteriia > Sphingobacteriales > Sphingobacteriaceae > Mucilaginibacter > Mucilaginibacter ginsenosidivorans. The sequence goes on from NZ_CP042436.1 coordinate 3,401,416, forward strand.
CTATCAAATATGCCCGGCGGGTGCGTAAGGTTTTAGGCGGAGGCATGCGACAGGCGGGCTTTTTAGCCGCCGCGGGAATTTATGCGCTCGATCATCATGTCGAAAGATTAAAAATAGATCATGCCCATGCCCAAATATTGGCTGATGCTTTGAACGGGCAAAGCTGGGTAAGCTATGTAATGCCGGCCGATACCAATATCGTTTTATTCGATACAGTTGCGCCAGCGATCGAAGTTCTCCAAAAGCTTTTATCTAAAGGTATCAGGGCCAACAGCACCGATACACACCGCATTCGTTTTGTTACACACCTGGATGTACACCCCCGGCAGGTGGAATATATTGTTGAGGTTTTAGGCCAGGAATTCTAAGCGTAAGTTTAAAACGATACCTGCTATCCAAGGGTGAATATCAAATAGCGGCACGAAAATATTTTCGATTAAAAACGAAATATTTATGGTTACACTTTGATTTTGTAATCACATTATAATCAGTGCTTTAGATTAAAAATGCGCAAAATTGTGTTAACCATGTTAACCCTGTTGTGCCAGTTTAGAAAGAACCCTTCTCCGGGGAGAGGGGTTTGGTGAGACTTTTACTTAATTTCCCTGTCGGCACTTTGCCTTTCTACCATCCAGCCGGGATATTCGCGCGGCAGGGCGCTTACTTCATTGATCTTTTTAAGATCATCATCTGATAGGATAAGCTCCGTCGATCTTACGTTATCAAGTAACTGATCTACCCGTTTCGCTCCGATAATGGTGCTTGTAATACCTTTTTGAAGGCGAACCCACGCTAATGCCACCTGCGCCGCAGAAACATTGTATTGCTTGCCAATTTGGGTTATTACGTCGATGATATCATAGGCTTTCTCTTTGTTCACCGGCGGGAAATCGAAAACATCGCGCCGCGAGTCGCCTGCCTTTTCGGTGTCTCGGGTGTACTTCCCCGACAGGAAACCGCCGGCCAGCGGGCTCCACGGCATAACGGCCAGGTTTTGGTCGATGGCCAGCGGTAGGACCTCCCGCTCGATATCGCGGCTGGTAAGCGAGTAATAATATTGCAGGCCGACAAATTTGTTCCAGCCATTCTTTTCGGCTATGCCGATGGCTTTCATTACCATCCATGCCGGCCAGTTGCAAACAGCCACATAACGAACCTTGCCGGTCAGCACCACATCATTCAACGCCCTTACGGTTTCTTCTACCGGAGTTTTCGGATCGACGCCATGTACATAAAGAATATCCACATGATCCATCTGTAAGCGCTGCAGGCTCTCGTCAATCGACTGGAAAATATGGAGACGGGAGAGGCCCACGTAGTTTTTGCCCTCACCCATGCGACCGCGGACCTTCGTAGCTATCACCAGTTCGTTCCGGCTGATACCCGCATCTTTTAATGATTGTCCGAGCAGCTTTTCAGAAAGGCCATAAGAATAAATGTTTGCCGTATCAATGAAATTAATGCCCGCATCTACTGCCGCTTTCATTAACTCGTTTACGCTGTCCTGCTGAAGTTTGCCGATGTTCCCCCAAATGCCGCCTTCACCGCCAAAGGTCATGGTACCAAAGCAAAGTTCAGACACCACCACACCGGTGTTCCCTAAAAAATTGTATTTCATAAAATGTTTGTGATTTGAATTATCGTAAAGTTGTGGCTTTGTACGGATATAAAAGTCAGGAAAAGGTCAAAACACTATCTTAGGTTAGTATAGCTTTAATGATTGGGCGCAAAAATGAAGGATTGATCAAATAGCGGATGTTAACCCTTTTGATACTCCCATTCCCAGACTTCGCCCTCGTCGTCGTCCATGGCTTTGCCTATGATCACAAAATTGTTTTTGCGGAGTATTTTGGTCGAGTAATTTTCTTCCATTAAGGTTTGGGCGGTTACCCTTATCAATGGGTCCGCTTCGAGGGCCAGCCTAACCAGCGTTTCTGCGATCTTTGTGCCGATGCCTTTATTTTGATGGGCGGAAAAGGTCCCGTAAGCAATTTCTACTTTATTCTCAACCGGCTTTCCCTTAAAGGCGGCTGCGGCAACCAATTGATCGTCAATTTGGACATAATAACATATCCATGGCGGATTAAAACCGACACGCTGATAAAAATCGATACACATTCCCAGGCTATCTTTGCAGTCCGGGTGCCCGATAAATTCGGTGTTTTCGTGAAGATGCTCTTTTATAGGTAACAGGTTCATTACCAAATGTAATGAAAGAAGCCGGGAAGCCGAAAGGGGCCGATTCAACTCAGAACAAGCCCTTCTTTCAGCGCCTCATCATATTTCTCTTTATCAAACATATATAAATGCGGAGAACGATGAGCACCGATGCTGCGTTTTTCATCAAGTTTTTTAAGCAGCCCAAGAGCGATCAGTTTTTTGGGAAAATTGCTTATATCCAGCTTTTTACCGAGCAAAGTTTCATAAAGGGCGTGTATTTCACTCAAGGTGAACTTCTCAGGCAATAAATTATACCCGATTGGATAGTGATATAGCTGCACCCGCATGGTGTGCAGCGCCTCTTTCACCATTTCATCATGGTCAAAATCCAGTTTAGGCAGGCTATCTATGTCGAACCAGGCACATTGTACGGCCAGCACATCTGACTGAGGCTCGGTGCGCGAAAAATCAGTTATCGCATAGAAACCGACAGATATGGTTTGATCGATCAGCCAGTTTGTTTTGTCGATACGTATGCCCACGGTTTCAAACCATTTGTCCTCATCAAATTGGCTTGTCTTTGCGCGGTCGGGGTCGCCAAAGGTCTTAAATTGTTGTAGAAAAAGGTTGTCGATACCGGTCCGTTCCTTCACATTACGGTTAGCAGCCTGCACCAGCGTTTCTGTCCGTTTTATATAACCGCCGGGTAAACACCAATCCTTAATGGCTTTGTGCTTTATCAGTAGCAATTTAAGTTGTTGTTCGTGATATCCGAAGATGGCGCAATCAAGCGACACGTGCGGAATATAGTAGAGTTGTCCGTTCAGTATAAAATCTCTTAACTGCTCTTCGGTTTGCATGGCCTAAAATACACTTATCAAACTGTGTAGAAAAATTTATTTAGTGAATTCTACTAAATGTGAAATTAATTACTACCTTCATTTTGTAAAATCTACCAAATAACCAATTATATTCATCAATATCATGACCAGATTCAACAGAAGATCGTTTATTAAAAAAGCTGCCATAGGCGCAACAGGAGTAGGCATAGCCGCCAGCTTACCGGAGTTTTTATATGCGAATGCGGAGAAAGAGCTTTTTTTCAAGATCGCCATTTCACAATTTTCATTTGCCAGCGAATTTTGGACCAAGCAACTCGACGCGCTCGATTTTGCAGCCAAATCGAAAGAGCTTGGTATACTGGGCCTGGATTACTGTTCCATGTTTTTTGCAGACAAAGCCAAAGACACGCAATACCTGGGCGAATTGAAGAAACGTGCGGCCGATAATGGCAGCTATAACCTGCGCATCATGATCGATGGCGAAGGCGTTTTGGGCGACTTGAACGATACAGTGCGATTGAAAGCTGTTGAAAATCATTATAAGTGGATGGATGCTGCGGCTACACTGGGCTGCCCTATGATAAGGGTAAACGTAGAGGGTGAGGGCGATCATGATGCAGTGGCTAAAGCAGCGGTGGATAGTTTAGGTAGGTTGATTGAATATGGGCGCAAGCAAAATATTGATGTGATCGTCGAAAATCATATTGGAATATCCTGCAATGGAGCATGGCTGGCAGGGGTTATGAAACAAGTTAACAGCCCGCATTGTGGCACCCTGGCCGATTTTGGCAATTTTTGCATTAACCGTACGAAACCCGAAACCAACGACATTGCCGGTTATATGAAAACCAAATGCCTGGAAGAATATGATAAATATAAAGGTATTGAAGAATTGATGCCGTATGCCAAGGGCATTCACGTAAAATCGCATGTGTTTGATGCAAAGGGCGATGATGTGGAAACAGATTTCTATCGCATGTTCAAGATCATCAAAAAATCAGGTTTTACAGGATGGGCCAGTATCGAATATGAAGGCGGCCTGTTTAAGATGTACACGAAAGATAGCAAATATCTGGACGATTACGCAGGCGTTACCGCTACCAAAAACCTTGCAATAAAGGCAGGAAAGATGGCATAAACCTAATCGCAAAACAGATCGCAATGGAGATAAAGAAATCATCAACCGTGTATGACGTGATCATTATCGGTTCAGGTGCCGGCGGGGTATGGCCGGTTATGTACTTGCCAATGCAGGTATTAAAGTGCTGATGCTGGAGGCCGGCCCATTTTTCGACCCGGCAAAGGATTCGGATCAGTTGAAGTGGCCGTACCAGTCGCCACGCAGAGGGGGCAATGCCACCCGGCCAATGGGCGATTTCGACGCATCCTACGGCGGCTGGCAATTAGAAGGTGAACCTTATACCCAAAAGGACGGATCGGATTTTCAATGGTATCGCTCCAGAATGCTCGGCGGTCGTACAAATCATTGGGCACGCATTTCCTTAAGAATGGGCCCCAAAGATTTCAAATCAAAAACAGCGTATGGTGTGGGGGACGACTGGCCGATTACTTACGACGAGATAAAACCTTATTACGACAAGGTTGACCGGCTGATAGGCGTGTATGGTTCTATGGAAGGCCTTGAAAATGACCCTGACGGTATCTTCCTGCCCGCACCAAAACCACGGCTGAATGAGTTATTTGTAAAAAAGGCTGCCACCGCCGCAGGTATCAAAGTTATAGCCGGCCGCGGATCAGTATTAACAGCGCCGCTGCCGGGAAATACCGATCGCCATGCTTGTTTCTTTTGCGGGCAATGTAATCGCAGTTGCAAAATTTACGGAGACTTTTCGTCGTCGTCGTGCCTGGTGATCCCAGCTATAAAAACAGGCAACTTAAAAGTTATTACCAATGCTGTTGTACGCGAGATATTAACTGACGCACAAGGCAATGCCAGCGGGGTTTCATACATCCTGAAGGACGATATGCAGGAGTACCAGGTTAAAGCAAAAACGGTAATATTGGCAGCGAGTACCTGCGAATCGGCCAGGATATTGCTTAATTCAAAATCGGACCGTCATCCAAATGGATTGGCCAACAGTAGTAATGCAGTGGGTAAGTATCTGCACGACTCGACACAGGGAGGCGGAGCAGTTATCATTCCGCAACTGATGAACCGCAAACGTTTTAATGAAGATGGGGTAGGCAGCCTGCACCTTTACGCGCCCTGGTGGCTGGACAATAAAAAACTTGATTTTGCGCGCGGGTACCACCTGGAGATATTTGGTGGCATGATGATGCCAAGCTACGGCGGCTACTTCGGATTTGAGGGCGCTTTGGTACCGATGCTGAACGGCTACCTGCCCGGCGCCGATGGAAAAATGAAACCCGGCGGCGGATATGGGTTATCCCTTAAGGACGATTACAGGAGATTCTATGGAACCATGGCAGGTTTCGGATGTCACGGCGCATCAACAGCGCGGGAGGACAATTACTGCGAAATAGACCCGAATGTGGTTGATAAATACGGTATACCGGTGCTCCGCTTTCGCTATAAGTGGAACCAGGATGATGTGAACCAGGCCAAACATATGGCAGAAACCTCGGCAGAAATATTGAAACTGATGGGGGGCATCCCGCTGATGAAACCGGCGACAGCAGAAAATAATTACGGACTGGATAAACCGGGTAAAGGTATTCACGAAGTCGGTACGGTGCGAATGGGCGAAGATCCCAAACAGGCGCCGCTGAATAAATGGGGACAGGCGCACGATTGTAAGAATTTGTTTGTAACCGATGGTTCGGTATTTACCCAGCAATCGGAGAAGAACCCGACATGGACCATACTCGCCTTGTCTATGCGTACGGCTGAATATTTGATAGAGCAGCGTAAAAAACAGAATGTTTAAGCATTAAAACTAAAACCATGAACAGAAGAGACAGTTTAAAAGCATTAGGCATCGGTACTATATCGGCAGGCGCAGTGCTGGCCGGTTGCCACCCAAAAACAGGGGAAGAAAGTGGGAGCGAAGCCGCTGCCGTGGACACTACAGGCAGGCAGCCATTTGAAGCGGAACGGGATAAGGCATTGTCTAAACAGATCTTTTTTGATAAGCACGAAATGGCGACCACTGCCATATTGGCCGACCTGATCATACCTAAGGACGCGCACAGCGGGAGCGCTACTGATGCCAAAGTCCCCGATTTTATCGAATTTATTGTTAAAGACGAACCCGAGCACGCGCTTCCCATGCGCGGAGGACTGAAATGGCTGGATGTTTATTGTTTAAATACATACAACAATGCATTTAAAGATTGTACCCATCAACAACAATTGGCGGTTTTGGACCAGATCGCCTATCCTTCCACCGCTAAGCCAGCCATGCAGCAGGGCGTGGCGTTCTTCAATAAAATGCGCGATCTGACAGCCATTGGTTTTTTTACCAGCAAAATGGGCATTGATGACCTGGGTTATAAAGGAAACGCGCCCGGCAAATGGGAGGGTGTACCGGATGACGTTTTGAGGCAATATGGGTTAGAGGGCGTGTGAGATATTGGTTCGGATAGGTCCGAAAGCAGAGCGCGATTGTTTTTTGGATCGGCCCCAAAACTTATGGCGCCTTGTCGTTGTTCTCCACTTCATGAACAGGCTGATAAAGAAGCTCGAAAAGATCGGGCGCGACCCGGTGATTACTGCCAGGGCGGCGGGGTTACGTTATGTTGCTGATTCGACGCCGGGGTACACCCGCAAAAGATCAGGTAAGGGTTTCGCCTTTTATGACGCTGATGGTAAGCTTGTTAAAGACAAAGAGCTGATCGGTCGCTTTAATCGGCTGGTGATACCACCTGCTTATACCAATGTGTGGATATCGCCGGCAGAGAACGGCCACTTGCAATTTACAGGAACAGATGCCGCAGGCCGTAAACAATATCGCTACCATCCCGACTGGAACAAACTCCGCAATCAATCCAAGTACCATCGCCTCCAGTTATTTGCTGAATATTTGCCTGCTATCCGCAAAAGGGTTGATAAAGATATGAACCGCCCTCACCTCGATCATGAAAAAGTAGTCGCACTGGTGGTCAGGGTTATGGAGCTGACTAGTATTCGTGTGGGAAACGAATCTTATAAAAAGTTATATGGTTCGTTTGGGTTAACTACGCTAATGGACAGGCACGTCAAAATAAACGGCTCCGACCTTAGTTTCGAGTTTAAAGGGAAAAAAGGGGTTTATCATAAAGTGGCGCTGCATAGCAAAAAGCTGGCCCGGTTGGTAAAGCAATGCCGGGACATACCTGGTAAGGAGCTTTTTCAATATTACGATGCGGAAGGTAAACGGCATTCGATAGGCTCGGGTGATGTGAATGATTATTTAAAAGAGATAACCGGGCAGAGTTTTACCGCCAAGGACTTCCGCACCTGGGCGGGTAGTGTAAGCGCGCTGTATGCTTTCAGGGAAGCCGGCGAGTTTGAAACCGTTTCTGAATGCAAAAAGAAGATCGTCAGCGTGCTCGACGAAGTGGCCATTAATTTAGGTAACACGCGTACGGTCTGCAAAAAATACTATGTGCATCCCACGGTGATAAAAAGTTATGAGGAAGGCACGATATTCAAATACATCAGCAAACTGGACGAAGATAAGGACGTGAACGTGGTTGAACTAAACACAGCCGAAAAAGCGCTGCTGGACCTGTTAGCAAATGAAAAGCTGGCAGAGGCGAGTTGAAGACGAGTTTTTTGTCATACATCGTTTTTTGGGGCCTTCACTCATAGTCTTTATCGACAATGGTCATCACCTCAAACAACTTCCTTACCCGGTCGTAATCCGTTTTCTTTTTTGTGTCTTTTGAAAGTACCTTTTCAATGGTATTTGGATGCCAGCATATGGTAAAACTGGCGGTTCCTTCTTTGGAGATACGGTAACAATCCTCTGCTTTTCTGAAAATATCGTCGAAGGAATCGCGGGGGTCTATTTCTACAATAGCACAATGAAAAGAAAGGTCAATATTCTCTCCTAATATTTGAATCGTTTTTTTAGAAATTTCTTCAAACTGAGCTACCAACCTGTTGGAAAAGCCGATGGCATCGGCCTGATCGCCCTCGATCACAAAAGCAAACTCATCGCCACCGGGGTATACACGATAAAAGCTTTCTTTTTCGTGCTTATTCAGCACATCGCCGACAGAATATTTGTACATATCCTCGTTCCGGCGCATACGTTTATAAATGGTTTGAGCTATTGTCCTTAAAAGATCATTGGTTTTGTTGAAGCCGAATTTGCTGTTCACCTTCCTGAAATTTTTCAGGTCGATAAAAATGAACTGCATCTTTTTATTCAACCGGTTCGAGAAAAATTCGTCAATATCCTTTTCCAGGCTCCTGCTGTTTGGTATACCGGTAATCACATCGGTTAAGCGCTCATTTTCCGATATTTTTAAGGCATCTCTTAAATTGTCCCGGTCTTTTTTTGTGATCTCGTGCCTGTCAAATTCTTTTTGCCAGAAATGGTTCATAATAAACCAAACAACAATTACGGCCAAAAAGACGACAAGAAATACAAAGCGCCAATTAAGCAAAATTCCGCCCGGTACGAATAATTCGTAAAATTCTTTCCATTTGGTCACAGTGCCAATAGCTGCGGTGGCAACTACGACAATGCCAATGATCAAACCGAACTTAAGTTCAACAGCAACCGGTTTTGCCATAAACAATGCTATAGATCAATGATTTAACCCATTTTCATTCTAATTTACGCATTTCAATTGTTTTCAAACAAAAATGACTTATCAGTGTCCTGGTAAGTCATTTTAATGGGTGCAATTATTGTCTTATTTTGGTTGATGCTGCGCCTTTTTTTAATTTTCGTCCCAGCCACATTTTCAGCCCGCTTACAATTTGCACAACAAGAACCAGACAGACCAGCAAGCCAAAAAACTTAGAAGGAATTCCGAAAATATCGCCGGTATGTATAGCACGGGTCGCAACCTTAAGGCGTGTGCCGGCCGGAGCGGTGCGTGAGCCTTCGGCATATAGTACTTTTGCTGTGTACGGATCTATTATTACCATGCTCCTTCCGCCAGGGGTAAGATCCTCCGGATAGCGACAACGGATGAAATATGCGTCCGCTGGCCCGGCGACGTTTATATTAAAAGGGGTAACACCCGGCAAAGCATTACGGGCTGCCTGCAACGCACTGTCTGGCGTTATCTGCTTTTTGCCAGGCTGAGAAATGATTTTTATATCAGGCATAGGTGTAGGTCTGCTTGATGTGAGTTTGTACATCAACGGTACTGTCTGATGTTCGAAACCGATAATTACGCCTGTGACGACAGGAACGAGCAGGAATATAAATACAAACGCCCCTGTCATGCTATGCAGATCGAACCAAAATTGCCGTGAGTTACTCCCTGAACGAATTGACAACTGTTTTTGCTTCCACCACAAAACCAGGCCGGCAGGCAGTATGATCAGCATGCAAACACCGGCCCATGTCATGATCGACTTGCCGATATTGTGTTTGTCGTGAAAAGCCAGGCGAAGATGGAGTTGATGAATGATGTTCTGTGTATTTTCCCAAAAATCAGGCTCCGTCATCGTGCCTAATATTTTACCCGAATATTGATCGATGTAAATAGTTTGGTTATTGGTGTAAGCTTTATATGAAATCCCGGGCGAGGTGGCTATATCATACGAGCCAATTGTATCAAGGGGATAAGCCTTGTGAATAGCATCACTTATGGCACCAAGTGACAATTGCTTGCCCTTAGGCTCAACATAGGAAAGACGTGCATGTAGCAAATGGTCGAGCTCCGGCTCAAAGGCCATAAAGCAGCCTGTAACAGCAAACACGAGTATGAACGGGCTTGCTATTATGGAGGACCATAAATGCAGTTTGAAAAAAAATCTGCGCATGGCTCAAAAATATGTTGGATAAACATCGCCCCGCACAATTGACGGGGCGATGATGGAGGGTCAACTGAACTTATTTTTTACCTTTTTTTGTGGTGATAACAATAACCCCATTTTTCCCCTTTTCACCATAGGTGTCTTTTGCAGCCTTGTCTTTTAATACCTGTATAGATGAGATATCGTCCGGGTCCACTTTCTTTATACTCTGTACTGTTTTGCCATCCACAACTATCAGGGGCTCTGTACCTCCCTCACTGCCGGCATCTCTGACCACGTAGGTTATGCCGGTAGATTTTTTGTCTTTGCCGGTGATATAAACTTTGTCCGCAGCTTTAGGGGCAACAGTGTAAGTTCCGTTTGCTGTCACAATGGTGTTAGTGGAGGCCGTTACATAAACCTTGTTCCTGAACGCAGATTTGGCATAACCCTCAGCTTTTACAGGTGCTGCATCGGAGCCAGAAACATTTTTGGTATATACAGTCACTTCGGGCGCTTCGTCAGACGATGAAGTTGAAGACGAGCCTGATACACCAGAACCCGCAGATACGGCGGCGGGCGCAACATCAGAACTTGCCGCTGTCGACGCGGTGGCCATGTTCCTCGCCCTGGCCAGTGTGCCGCCTCCCATGGCTTTATCTAATCTTTCTTTCAAATACTTGCCTTTGTCGGAGTCGTCGGTAGTAATAAACAATACTTCCGGCTTATCCAGCATAAAATCAACAAATTGCTTTGCATCCGTTGCAGGCACCATGTCCAAACTTTTCACTTTATCCGGATCGAGTGCCTTAGCTTCTTCTCGTGTCGCTTTGGCTCCGTTAATTACAAATTCAACCGAGTCGACCCTTTTATCACTTGTTATCAGCATATTCTTTTTTCCGTTCTTTGATTTTCCTGCGTAGATAGTATCGGCATTGAATCTGGTTTTGATTTTTTGAACCGGATTGGTTTTTTCAGCTATTACAACCGGGTGTTTGATCGGTCTGTCGTCGCTGCTAATAGTCACGCTTTTAATGGCCGAACTAAGCGAAGATTTGATACTATTAAGCCCTTTTTTGGCAATATCAGCCTTGGATATGCTAAAAATAAGCAGCAAAGCAACAACAATAGGCGCTACTAATATATAACGGCCCAGTTTTATTCGGGATGATCTTTTAGTGTTCATCATGATAATTCGTTTTTTAATTGTTGAAATATTGAAATTGTTAACTATGGTATTTGGTGTACCCGCCATGCTCACGTTCAACAGGCTGTACTGGTATTGCTTACTATCTATACCTTTTTCAAGTATTTTTCGGTCGGTAATAAACTCTATATTTTCGCGTACGGCTTTTTTCATGAGCCATACCCCCGGATTGAACCAGTAGAATACCGTGCTCAATTCGGCAAGTAGAATATCAAGGGTGTGCCATTGATTTACATGCACCTGTTCATGTTCAAGAACTTTTTCCAGGTCGGCAGGAGCAAGCGTGCGGGGGTTCACAAAAATGCTTTGCCAGAACGAAAAGGGACTCACATCACCTTCGATCAGTCGCACAGGACGATCATTCACATGGCCGGGTGTCGAATGACGGTAGAGCCTGTACAGCGAAAATAATTGCACGCCAAGGCGCAATGCAAACACGATAGCGCCTACCCAAAAGACCACTTCGGCCCATTGCCAATAATTGGGCTGGTTAAGCGGCATGGCGAAATTTTCGGCCGGGGTCTTCCATTGCAGTATCACCTTTTGCACCGGGGCGGCCAGTTGCTGATGCCGCTTCAAAAAGCCGTTGACATTAATAAATGGATAAATGGTGGAAAACAGGATGGCTGTTACCAGGTATATGCGATTGAGTGTATAAAAGGTAAGATGGCGCAATACCAGGTAATAACCCAGGCAAAAAAGCACTAGGGCTATGTTTACCTTAAACAGGAATGTGAACAATGCAGGCATGATGTTTACTTTTTAGGGTTTTCGATCAGTTTGATTATTTCCTTCAGATCGCTCGCGCTGATCTTCTTTTCGTTGGCGAAAAATGTTACCAGGTCTTTATATGAGTTCTGGAAATAGTCGCTTACAAAGCCATTCATAAACTTCTTTTTATATTCTTCTTCCTGTATGGATGCACTGTAACGATAAACGTTGCCAACTTTTTCGCTGGTAAGAAAACCTTTGCGTTCAAGGTTTTTTATGGTCGACGCCAGCGTAGTATATGGCGGCCTTGGCTCGCTCATCTCTTCGAGGAAATCTTTTACCGATCCTGCCCCGCATTGCCATACGGCCTGCATTGCGTCTTCTTCCTGTTTGGTCAATTTTTCCATGTCAATTACGATTGTTTCGTAAATCTACGAACATTTCGTAATAATCCAAATTATTTTACATTTTTTAACATTTTATTTTTGAGTGACACCTACAAAACAATTATCTCTCTATCTTGTCCATCAATAAATTGCAGCACTATGGCAGCCATTACAACGGTTATTACAGGTTCAACATCGGGTATAGGGAAAGTTGCAGCGCTCGAACTGGCTAAAAAAGGGCATGCAATTTATATGCTCGTTCGCAATACGCCAAAGGGCGAACGGGTGAGGGAAGAGATAATGGCGCAGACGGGCAATAAGAATATCTTCGTTGTACGGTGCGACGTTTCCGATATGCAAAGCGTACGCGAAGCGGCTGAAGAACTAAAGGCAAAATTGTTCGGCATTAACATATTGATCAATAATGCCGGGAGCGCATTCACGGAAAAGCAATTGAGTAAGGATGGTTTCGAGATGACGTTTGCGCTCAACCACCTGGGCCATTTCCTGTTAACGACAAGCTTAATGCCCCTGCTCGAGCGCGGCCAGGCGCGTATAATCAATGTAAGTTCACAAGGACATCAACGTGCAAAACCCAATTTCGACGATCTTAAGTGGGAACATACACCTTATAAAGTAATGAAGGCCTATGGTATCAGTAAACTATACAATATCTACTTTACAAAATCGCTCGCGGAAAGATATAAAGATAAAGGTATTGTATCCTATGCTTTGCACCCGGGCGTAGTAAACACCAATATTTGGGATGGTGTGAAAGGAATAGCGCGCCTGTTTGTAGGCGTGTTAAAACTATTTATGATAACACCTGAGAAAGGCGCCGAGACAATTATTTACCTGGCAACACAACCAAAATTGGAAAAGAACAGCGGTAAATACTTTATTAAATGCAAGGTTGCTAAAAACTCGCTGATAGCGGATAACGCAGAAGCACGGAACAAACTATGGGCAATCAGCGAAAAGTTGGTAAAAATTTAAGTACAATTATATGTTGTAACCACTTTTTTTCGCTTGAGTCATGGAATTGTCATTCCAATCACTATATTAGTTTCCTGAATTAATACCTTATGATGATCAACAAAAAAATAGCTATTGCCGCCGGCTTGTTCGGCGCTATGGCACTGGGTATCGCAGCGTCGATGCCGCAGGAACGACAGGAGCCAAAATTGGTTAACCTGAAGGTTTTCCCTAAGAACATACCATTCAGAGTACTGGATCATACCATGGATGTCTGGTCGGCTTCGCTGGGTGTACACTGTAATTTTTGCCATGTACGCAACGAGCAGACCAATAAAATGGACTTCGCCAGTGATGCCAAGCCCGAAAAGAATATGGCCCGCGAAATGTATAAAATGGCGGCTAAGATCAACAAGAAATTTTTCAAAGCTCAAAAAGATTCGCTGGGCATGGTGATGGAAAGCAGCGTCAATTGCTATACCTGTCATAACGGCACAGCACATCCCGAAGCAAAAATACCCGAAAGAAGACGCGGACCTGGTGGCCCGCCACCGGGAGGACCTGGTCCGGGCGGCCCGCCTCCGGGACAAAAATAATATTGGCAAGGCGCTTCATGTATGAGGCGCCTTTGTTATTTTTAACTCATCATTACCATGTCATCAAACATTATTATTCGTGACGCCAGGGAAGAAGATATTCAGGGCATCCTTGATATTTACAACCATGTGATACTGAATACCACCTCGGTATATAGCGAGCAGCCACATACCTATGAAATGCGGCTGGGTTGGTACAATGACCGTATTAATAATAGCTTCCCTGTGTTTGTCGCTGACGCTGAGGGGCAGGTGGCCGGTTTCAGCAGTTTCGGGCATTTCAGGGTTTGGCCATGTTACCGCTATACGGTTGAAAATTCCGTATATGTCCACACCGACCATCGAGGTAAAGGTATCAGCAAGTTACTGATACAACCGCTGATAGATAGGGCCCGCGAAATGGGCTTGCACGCCATGATCGCAGGGATAGATGCTGACAATCAAATTAGCCATAACCTTCACCGCTCATTCGGTTTTGTTGAGGTTGCACATTTTAAAGAGGTGGGTTACAAATTTGGCCGTTGGTTAGATCTTAAGTTTATGGAATTGATAATCTGATTATTATAGACTATTGGTTAAAGTTGATTAATTGTAAATTAATGTAACATTACTGATAGGAAAGTATTTTGTGGAAAAGTCGTAATAACCTTTACAACCATCAGGCGTAAAAGTACCCGATCTGTTATAGGTAAGATTAATAACAAATACGTTCTTTACCCAATCCAAAATCCCTGTTACGCTAACGCGGGCAGGGATTTCTTGTTAATAAGCTTATAAGATGATCGAAAGGTTATCGCATCATATTTTTAGCTTCAGATGCTTTTTAGCCAGTAGCCCTCCAATAATTACCACCACAAAAGCAACCGCCCACGATCTGAAAAACCCGCCCCAGCCGTAATTAAGAAATTCGGGGTAATGAAAATGTACCAGCTTATAAAAACCAATCTGCAGATAAGGTATCAGGTAGCAGGTAAGGGTAGCGGTCCCTGCCGGCCATATAAGGCTGAACCAATTTTTCTTTCCTTTAAAATCGACGAGGTAGATCATCACTTCAAACACAAGGATACTGATACCAATACAGATAAATATCCAGGCAGGAGTGGAGCGTATTTTGGAGATACCTTCAGTGTAAGGGCGGATGAGTAATCCTGCTGCTATAGCAAGGCACCCTGCAAGCAAAAGCAACGCCCAGAGTTTGGTATTATAACCTTTCGCAACCATGCGCGAGTACCACAGCGAAACTACTGTACCAGCCAGTACCAGTGATATCGACGAGCCGTCATAAATGCCTATGATATGTAAATGCAGCTTCATACTGTGATTAAGGATATTGAGTCCCATAAATACAATAAAGGCGATGATCACTCCTGTGAAATTTCCCTTCACCAAAAAGTAGACAAACGCGCAAACCAGGTACGACCAGCCGATAATACCCAGTATACCCCACCACTCGGGTCGCAGGCCGTGAACCTCCTCGCCGCGACCACCGACATAAAGAAAAGCCATCGTCAGCAATACGAGCCATCCCAGGCCTATTAAAAAGTATTTTTTAACCTTATCCAGTGTCTCAGGGTAATCCAGCCAGATAAGGAAAAAACTAACGGTGATCAGTATCTCCCAAACGGATTCGGGCAGCACGGCGTGGGCCGAATTATAGCTTTCCAGGTTCACGTGCATAAAACCCATTACCAAAAGTGCGAACGAACGCGATATGATCGAAAAAGCGATCGATCCTGATGATGCCCCTGTTTGCCACTTACGGTTTATTGCCAGCGGTATCGAAAGCCCTACGATAAACAGGAACGCCGGGAAAATGGTATCGGCAAAGCCCATTTTATCATCCATCCGTTTGGCATGATCCATCCATTCGGGTATGCCCTTAACGCCGCTCAGGTCGTTGATAAATATCATACATAGCATGTTGAGCGCACGAAACGCATCGACGGATAAAAGACGTTTAGGGGAACTGCTGGAAAGGGTGGCCTGGCTCATGTGCTTTAAGTTGTAAAATTGCTCACCTAAGTTATTAAAATATTTTAAAATGTTCGGCTAAGTTGATATAATCGAAATCACGAAACATGCGGCTACATTAAGTGTTCACGCCGCCGCCGTTTGCCAACCCTGTTTCTCCTAAAATGCCCTCTTTATCAATTATTTGCTATTTACACTAAGGCGTCAATCTGGTGGTGTTTCGCAAACCGGGTGATGAAAACATAACCCATACTCATCCGGATCTCTCACATAAATAGCTTTCCATCCATAACCGGTTATGATGGGAGCCTCCAGTTCAATCCCCTTGCATACAAAATACTGATACAGGCCATCAATGTCCGGGCAGTCAAAATAAAAACACAGATCCCTGTGGCCTTTGACACGGGTTTTATCGGGCTGAGCCGGGCGGTTTTCTTTTTCATAGACCGTATTCAACATTAGGACGGCGCCTTTGTGTTCAAGTAATACCCAGTCAACGTCATCTCCCTCACCCGAGCTCATCTTTTTGTCAAAGCCAAGTATATCCCGGTAAAAATGCAGGGAAATGGGCATGTCAAATACTTCGATATAGGGTGCTATGCCTTCAATTTCGGGCATTTTAGCTGTTGTGCTGTCCATGGTGTGGATTTTGAATAAAGTTAAAAAATAATTGATTGGGCGTATAATTGGTGATCCGATCACTTTACCGTCGACCAACACGGTCATTGCTTCGTTCCTTTTCACAATTACACCGTTTTTATATGCAGCATAGAGACGTATTTGAATTAAGGAAAAACCAAAAACCCTCTTTACCGCTCACGGTAGAGAGGGTGACCCAGCGAAGCGTCGGTCGGGTGAGTCCCCGCCATGCATCACAATCTTTCTGTTTTCAAAGATTAATTTCCAATCTCCCTCCTTTACCCTTATTTTGACCATAATTTTTGCTAAACTTCCATGTATATATTCTTTTCAAATTTAGCAGTGCTTTTTCTGTCACCTTTCAGTTGGATCGTAGCATTGCTGCTGGTGGTACTGTTGTCCAAAAATCCGAAATGGAAAAAGAAAAGCTTGCTGTCGGCAGTGTTGATATTATTCGTTTTTTCAAATATGTTTTTGCTGAACTGCTATGCCCGCTGGTGGGATGTTCCGCCGGCGCCTTTAGAAAAAGGAAAGATTTACAGCGCGGCTATTATTTTGGGCGGATTCACCAGCGAAGACAACACCGGGAAGGGCTTTTTTAATGAACGCAGCGACAGGCTGATAGAAGGCATGCACCTTAAAACTACGGGCAGGGTATCTCATATCATGATGAGCGGCGGCAACAGGGCGGGCGCCGGGGCGCAGTTTACAGAAGCCGCCTGGGTAAATAAAACGCTGAAGGAATTTAACTTTCCCGATAGCGTGATATTAACCGAGCATCAATCCATCAACACGATGGAAAATGCGGAATATACCCGGCAGGTGCTGCAGCAAAGCCAGTTAAAAGGACCTTATTTGCTGGTGACCTCGGCATTCCACATGCGGCGGGCAATGTATATTTTCAAAAAGAAGGGAGTGGATGTGCTGCCGTATCCCTGTGATTATGTAGCCGGGAATACCAATACGGCTACGCCGGATTATATCATACCGAACCTGTACGCGCTCATTACCTGGAACTATTATATTAAGGAACTGGCGGGCATGGTGGTGGCACACATCCAGCGGTAAAATTTATTTGTATTGTACTCAAATCTTATACATTTGCTGATATGCAAAAAATTTTGGTAGCCAATCGCGGCGAGATAGCTTTAAGGGTGATGCGCTCGGCTCGCGAAATGGGTATAAAAACGGTGGCTGTTTATTCTGCAGCCGACCGTGATGCGCTTCACGTCCGTTATGCCGATGAAGCGGTATTTATAGGCGAAGCGCCATCCAGCAAATCGTACCTCGTTGGCGAAAGGATCATAGAAGCGTGCCGGCAGACAGGCGCTGAAGGTATACACCCCGGTTATGGTTTCCTCTCCGAAAATGCTGCTTTTGCCCGTATGGTAAGGGAAGCAGGGCTAACGCTGATAGGCCCTTCGCCCGAGGCAATGGAGGTGATGGGTAATAAGTTATCGGCCAAGGCAGCGGCTTTGAAATATAACATCCCGATGGTACCCGGAACGGAGGAAGCGATCTCGGACATCCCCGAAGCAAAAAAGCGCGCTGTGGAGGTTGGATTTCCGATCCTCATCAAAGCAGCGGCGGGTGGCGGTGGCAAGGGCATGCGTATTGTAGAAAAAGCGGAAGATTTTGAAGAACAAATGCACCTCGCGGTATCCGAGGCTACATCGGCCTTTGGCGACGGTTCGGTGTTTATCGAACGTTATGTTTCATCGCCAAGGCATATCGAAATACAGGTGCTGGGCGATACACATGGTAATATTGTTCATTTGTTCGAACGCGATTGTTCCGTACAGCGCCGGCATCAGAAAGTAATTGAGGAAGCGCCGTCTTCGGTTTTGACGCCTGGGATACGCGAACAGATGGGACGCTGCGCCGTGGATGTGGCGCGGTCGGTTAATTATACCGGTGCGGGTACGGTCGAGTTCATTATGGACGACCAATTGAACTTTTACTTCCTGGAAATGAATACGCGTTTGCAGGTTGAGCACCCGGTAACCGAATTGATAACCGGCATCGACCTGGTGAAGGAACAAATAAAGATAGCCCGCGGTGAACCCATCAGCTTTAAGCAGCAGGACCTGGAGATAAAAGGGCATGCGGTTGAGTTACGTGTGTACGCTGAGGATCCTGCCAATAACTTTTTGCCTGACATTGGCACACTGCAAACTTATGTTACCCCCAAAGGGCCCGGTGTGCGCGTTGATGACGGCTTTGAGCAGGGGATGGAAATACCCATCTATTACGACCCGATGATTGCGAAGCTGACCACTTATGGTAAAGACCGTAAGGAGGCCATCGAAAGGATGATACGCGCTATCGACGAATACCAGATAACGGGCATTACCACGACGCTTGGTTTTGGCAAATTTGTGATGCAGCATGAGGCATTCACCTCCGGTAATTTTGATACGCACTTTGTTAAGAAATATTTTACTCCCGAAGTATTGCAAACCGGCAACGCCGAAGAAGCAATGATAGCGGCCATTGTAATGGAAAAACTACTGGGCGACCGAAGCTATCATCAAAACGGGCAAATGATGGCAACGGAAACATCGGCCTGGGTGAAGAACAGGAAGAAGCTTGTTTAAATTTTTAGCTGTACTTCATAGATACTAACTATCGATATTATTTCTATTACCCGTAGGGTCTATCGGTTTGTAGCAAATGGGAATAAACGTTTTGTTGCCTCGTAGAGGCTACCCGTTGTCGCCATTTGTGACACAATGCGGTAAGAGCGAGTTACTTTGCTGGTGGCGGGTAGCCTCGCCGAGGCATAAATCTTGTTCGTTATTTTTTTCTACAAACCGGTAGAGCCGACGGCTCATTCCGCTTAAATGTTTTTGCAACTTGTGGATTTAGATAGCTCCCTACAGGGGAGGATCTAGGAGGGGCATCAGACTTTCAATTAGTCCCACCTGTGCCGCGTTGATCTTCACCCTCGCCGTTTCCATATCAAACCAGCCGGCTTTATCCACTTCCGGGAAAGTTTGCTTTTTACCCGACCGCGGCGGCCATTCCATTTCAAAAGTATTGCTTACGATGGTTTCATGGTCAATGTCACCCTCCACTGCCCAGGCATACACCTTTTTACCGCCCTTTTGGGTGACTGGATCAAGTGGGATAAATTCACCGGTTAAGGCCTGCCCGGTTTCCTCTTCAAATTCGCGTTTGGCTGCTCCAAGCGCTTCTTCATCATCCGTAAATTCTCCCTTGGGTATCGACCAACCGCCTTCATCTTTATTTCGAAAAAATGGTCCGCCGGGGTGTATAAGGAATACTTCGGGCTGCCTGTTTTTGAAGCGGAACAACAATATGCCTGCGCTTTGTTTTGCCATAGGAATTTAAAGGCAAGTTAACAAAAGAGATAACATTAATAATTACTTTTACAGTAACAAACTTAATGCGCTATGGCCGAAAATAACTGGACAAAATTTACCGTAACAGCCGACTTCAATGTGGACATGAGAAGTGTTTACACCGCCTGGACAACCCCGGCCGGGCTGGAAAGTTGGTTTTTGCGGAAAGCCGATTTTTATACCATAACCGGCCGTCTGCGCGAATCGCACGAATCGGTGTTGAAGGAAGATACCTATGAATGGTACTGGCACGGCTTTGACGACTCTGCCGTCGAAAAAGGCGCTGTGCTGGAGGTTAATAGTATCGATTTTTTCAAATTCACCTTTTCAGACGATACCATCGTAAGCGTTTCGCTCGAAAGCCGTAACGGTCTTACGATCCTCGAGCTAACCCAGGAAAATATCAAGGAAGAACCCGATCCTTCAAAAAACCTCTTCGTACAATGCCAGGTAGGCTGGACATTTTACCTCGCCAACCTCAAATCCATCCTCGAGGGTGGCATCGACCTGCGCAATAAGCGTATGGATATTGGCAGCAATTTTAAATAGCCCCTTACCCCCTAAAGGGGGAGTTTTGAAATGAATGTTGTACTTTTGCCTATCAAACACCCCCTTTAGGGGGATGGGGGGCAAATGTTTACCGGTATCATCGAAACTTTAGGAACCATCACCAACCTGCGGCACGAGCAGGGCAACCTGCACATCACGGTCGAATCCGCCATCTCCAACGAATTAAAGATCGATCAATCGGTGGCGCACAACGGCGTCTGTCTAACTGTGGTTGCTTTGGAAGATGGAAACCATACCGTAACAGCTATCGAGGAAACCCTCAATAAAACCAGCCTCGGCGACCTAAAAGCAGGCGACCTGGTAAACCTGGAACGCTGTATGCAAATGAATGCCCGGCTGGATGGGCATATCGTCCAGGGGCATGTCGACCAGACTGGGGTATGTACCGCATTTAGTGAATTGGAGGGCAGTTGGGAATATACTTTCGAATATGATGCGGCATTGGGCAATGTTACCGTCGAAAAAGGGTCGATTTGTGTAAACGGTATTAGTTTGACGGTGGTCAATTCTAAAGACAATAGTTTCTCGGTGGCCATTATCCCCTATACTTTCGAACATACTAACCTGCAGCAGGTTAGGTTAGGGTCAAAGGTCAATCTCGAGTTCGATATTATAGGCAAGTACGTAGCACGGCTGATGCAACGTTAATGGCTCAAAGCCTCTATCCTGCTTTTTGAGTAGTCAACGTATTTCTTCTGTTTTTCCGGCGGTTTCGAGGCGATGTATTTTCTGTAATATCTCAGCGCGCTTTTCTTGTTCTTTAACCCGGTGTCATATAAACCTGCTATCAGGTAATAGGTCAAAGGGCTTTCTTCGAACTGCAACGACTTTTGATAGGCTTGTAAAGCGCTTCGGTTCTTTTTTAATGTTGTATAACTATCGGCTATTTCGTCGTAATAACTGCTGATATTAGGTGAAAGGCCGGCTTCAATGGCGCGGTTAAAAAACTCAATCGCTTTAGCCTGATCCTTCAACCCTTTATAGCACGATGCGATAAAATAGAACGTCCCCTCAGTTTTGTAGATCCCTTGAATAGCCGACAAGGTCTCGATGCCGCAAACATATTGTTTGTTAAAATAATAAGCCTCGCCAACCTTGTTTTGTACATAGGGCGAATTGTCCCCCGCCTGGAAAAGGCTTTCGCCGGTGGCGATAACATCCTTCCATTTCCGTTGCGCATATTCGAGTTTTACCAGGCTTTGTAACAGGAAAATATTCTGCGGGTCGGCATTTATGGCGGTATCCAGTACTTTCTCGGCTGCCGGATACTTTTTAGCGCCTATGTAAAAGCCACTTAACTGGCCTGCCACGTCAGCGTCTTTCGGCTGAAGCTGATTAGCTTTTTCGAGGCAGGTCATGATCTTTACGCTGTCGCTCTCATCAATGCTGATCTGCGCCAGGTCCTTATAAAGAATAAAGTTGGAACTATCCTTTTGCAGCAGGCGGAGGAAATACCCCTTGGCTTTCTGGTTGTTCCCTTTTCGAAGGTTCAGGTTACCAAGACTAAACAGTACCCTGTAATTGGCCGAATCAAGATCATACACCCGCTGATAATAGGTCTCGGCATCGGCCAGCAGCCCCGCCATCTGCGAGGCGTAAGCCATGCTTGAAAGTACTTTTTGATCGGTAACCGGTTCATGGTAAGTGCTTTTTAGCAACTCCAATGCATCAGCGTAGCGTTGTGTCTGATAATAGTCGACCAATTGCTCATCGACTGGTTTATCCTGCGCGCGGGTGTTCATGAAAAGAATAAGCAGGAGCGTAGAAAGTAGGATAGATTTCATATAACTAAATTATTAGTTATTATTTATAATCGCAAATTTTAAACAAAAAAGCCGTTTTGGGTGTTACCAATTCACACCGTTTAACAAAAGAAAATTAAGATATGGATAAGTTAAAAAAGTTTGAGCTGATGGAAAAAATTGTTCATGAACTTGAAGATTTAAAGAATAGCCAGCAGGCCATCATACAAAAATTAGCGAAAATTGAAGTAGACAACATGGACCTGGGCGATAAGCGGCTGGAGAAGGATCTGCCTGATATGCACCAGCGTGTATCTGATAACCTGGATACCATAGCCAGCATATTGGAAGACATCGCAGGCAAGACCGACACCTACAGCGATAAGAACAATATCTCAGCGTTGAAGGAACAGGAAGCGCTGAACAAGTAAGTGAATAGTGAATGCTCAATGGTGAATAAGGAGTAAGTTTTAAAAAACTCACCATTGACTGTTCACCACTCACTATTGATACTGTATATACATTGGCACAGGCTTCAGGTTTAGTAGCTCCTGTTTGGTCAGCATCCGCTTCGGCGGATTTTTTATGTCGTTTTTGTAGAACAGCTTGAATCCGGTAAACTGCACCGGCTGTTGTGAAATGAAATATTTGTAAGTGCCTTTCTTCAGATCGGGGCCGCCCCAGCCATCCATATCCATAACTATTTGTACCTCGGGGTGTAACTTGATATTCTTATAGTTGGTCACCATTCTTTCGGTAAAGCGGTGTACCACCAATATCTTCGGTGGCAGGTTGTATTTTCTGACGATCTGCGCCAGGTAATCCGATACAAAGTTGATGTCCGCAGCATCAAATGTCCCTATACGTTTGCCCGGTACACTGCCTTCCTTCATCGAAAATTCCGGATCAATGCCCACATTCACATTAGACATTTGCAGGTATTTTTCTATAGGGGGTATTTCCTGTTGTACCGTACTAAAGCCAACCTGGAAATCCAGGAAAACCAATGCATTGATGGGTTTTGCCATATCCAGCACTTTATCTATCTGGTTAAAAGGCATCCGGAGGTTATGCAGGCCGTTTTTTCCTGCGTATGCCTGTGCAGTAACACATATATAATGCAGCGCCGGTACAACCGGGGTATTCGGATCGGCAGCTTCCCATGCTTTTACCTCGGCTTGCAATTTCGATATCATGATCTTTGGCGGATATTCCCCAAGTACTCCCATGTTTTTGGAGTACATATTGCCATAATAGGCCACTATGCGGTTAAATGGTAAAACGGCGCCGGGTAATGGGTAGGGTGCTTTTTTAACGGGCCACCTTCCGCTGCGGTCGCCGTTAGCTACATTTAGCATAAGCGAATCGTACTTCAGCGTATCAAGTGTCAACGATACAGCTTTGACGGTGGTATCAACAGCAGTTTTATGGGTGGCAGTATCAGTAACCTGTGCATGGGCAGCTGCTATAAAGCAGGCAAAGGCAACAGAGAAAAGCAGTTTTTTATTAAGCATAGATATGAATTGATTCGCGAAAGTAACAGATTATCCCCACTAATCACCAATCACGAATTAACCAGTCACAAATCACCAATCAACAAATCACTCATCTATACTCTTTCCCTTCATTGCCGTACTGATGGCCTGGTCCATCAGGCGCTCGGCAAAGGGGCGGGTAAATTCGTTCAATTCGTCAATACTTTTATGGATCAGGTCCTTGTCACCGCTGGTTAGCGAATCTTTCAGCGCCTGGATCAGTTTAGTGGTATCGCCTATTTCAGCTATCGTAACGTAATCGCTGTTTTTTTGCAAAAAGCGTTCAACGGTATAAATCATTTGTTCACCCTCAGTGCGGGCTTCGATCAGCATACGCTGGGCCACATCATCTTTTGCGTGGGTAATACTATCCATCAGCATTTGCTCCACCTGGTCGTCCGTGATGCCGTAGGTCGGCGTTACTTCAACTTCCTGCTTTACACCCGACCGCAGCTCCATTGCCTGTATCTTCAATATACCATCGGCATTTAGCAGGAAATTAATATCGACTTTAGGAAACCCTGCCGGCATAGCCGGTATGCCTTTCAGGTCGAACTCGGCCAGTTTTCGATTTTCCTTTACCAGATCGCGTTCGCCCTGGTATACGGCTATTTTCATATTCGCCTGCCCATCTATCGAGGTGGTATATTGACGACCAGCCTTTGTCGGCACTTTGGAGTTTCGGGGAATAATAACATCCATCAGCCCGCCCATGGTCTCAATACCAAGTGAAAGCGGGGTAACATCCAGTAATAAAATGTCAGTCCGGTTACCGGCCAGTATATCAGCTTGTATGGCAGCACCCAAAGCTACAACTTCATCCGGGTTCATATCGTCGTGTACCTCACGGCCAAAGAATTCGGCTACCATCTTTTTCACCAAAGCTGTGCGGGTCGACCCACCCACCATTACCACTTCATCAATATCTTTAATAGTTAAGCCGGCATCTTTCAGGGCATTGCGGCAGCTATCAATGGTTTGCTGCACTTTGGGCATTATCAGTTCGTTGAAAGTATTACGGTCAAGCGTACACCAGATGTTACCTATCTTGTCATTCACCAGGCTTTGGTGAGCAAAGGCTTTTTTAGCTTCTTCGGCTTTTAATCGCAGTTCCTGCGCTAACTCCCTGTTTTGGAGTAGTTCAGTTTTATCCAGTTGATTCTTTTCAATCCAGTAATCTACAATGGCATGATCGAAATCGTCGCCGCC
The DNA here is from genome assembly GCF_007971025.1 of Mucilaginibacter ginsenosidivorans. Taxonomy (NCBI): domain Bacteria; kingdom Pseudomonadati; phylum Bacteroidota; class Sphingobacteriia; order Sphingobacteriales; family Sphingobacteriaceae; genus Mucilaginibacter; species Mucilaginibacter ginsenosidivorans. Next base: position 3,426,210 of record NZ_CP042436.1, read on the forward strand.
TAAAAAGGTGTCGCCATTGGTAGAAAGCACTTCAAAAATGCCGTTTTGTATTTGCAGAATGGAAACATCGAATGTGCCACCACCAAGATCATATACCGCAATGGTTTTTGTTTCCTCTGGGTTCAACCCGATTCCATAGGCCAAACTGGCGGCTGTCGGTTCATTTACAATACGCAATACATCGAGCCCGGCTAATTTACCGGCATCGCGCGTAGCCTGGCGCTGCGAATCGTTAAAGTACGCGGGTACAGTAATAACAGCGCGGTTAACCGGCGTTTTCAGGGCATGCTCAGCACGCTCTTTCAGTTCTTTTAATATCAGGCCCGAAAGTTCGATAGGCGTATAAAATTTATCGCCGACCTTGATCTTGACAAGGCTTTCCGTATCATCGTCGATAACTTTATAGGAGAAGAAATCCTTATAATTTTCAATATCGTGATAGGAGCGGCCCAGCAACCGTTTTACCGAGAAAACGGTGTTCTGCGGATCGGTTATTAAATAGTTCTTAGCTTCGTTACCGACAGTAATTTCTCCTGCCGGGCCGAAATGGACAACAGAAGGCACTAAAACACCTTTGCCGGTATCATTAATAACTTTGGGGTTTTTATCGGGGTCGATAAAGGCGACAAGCGAATTGGTGGTGCCCAGGTCGATGCCGACAATAATATCTTCTTTTTGTATGGAACCCGTTGCCAGGTTGATGGAAACTTTAGCCATGTTAAACGATCAACAAGCGGCAAATGTACTTAGTTTTAGCTCACGGAGTGTCATCTAAATGTTTCGAATTTGACGCTGGCGGAATGGCCTATAATAAACGCGGTAAAACGACAATCGCCGTCGCTCCTGATCCGTATGCAGCTGGGGCGATAGACACAGCCTTTCCGTTCCGCCAATAAGTTGCAAGATTTTTCACCTCGCCGGCCAGATAAACATTTTTGCCCAGCACGGCTATGGACTGTGCTCTCGCGTTGATATCGATGCTATTAGCGGTTACCGGTGTCAGTTCGCCATTTTTCCAGTAACCTATATTGTCATAGCCGTTCCCGCATACGTAGGCATCCACCCCATCGGAAGTAATACTTGTTGCATAGGTGCTGCCTATTGGTATTTCAATGCCGTTCTTCCAGCATACCGCTCCCGACTCATCAAACGATACCGTACCGGCAACATACACATCGGCGCCTATCACCGTGATGCCAAACGCCACAGCCGAGACCGCACCATGGTCATCCAGGAACACCGGCATGTCGTTTTTCCAGTAGGTAGCCGCTGTGCCTGCGGCAGAGTAACTGTAGCCGGCCACATAGACATCGCTTCCCTTTACAAAGATGGCATTTGCTGTGGATTCTATAAATGCGTTAACGGTGGAGAGATCGACCATCGTTCCGTTTTTCCAATAAACAGCTTTCTGAGGACTGCCTTCCAGGTACCCGGATACATATATATCCGAACCCTGTACCGCTATACCGCTTGCGATTGAAGCAGACGAACTATTGTTAGTTAAGGTGACAGCCACACCATTTTTCCAGTAAGTGGCGTTATGGCTTCCATTGGTTATATAACCGGCCACATAAATATCCGTGCCGCTCACTGCAAGTGCGTTGGCTTTTGAAACAATACTATCGCCGGTTAGTTTAACCAGTGTGCCGTTTTTCCAGTAGGCGGCCGTCGAACCGTGAATTGTACCGTTCACATAGCCCGCAATGTAGATGTCGGCATTGTCGACCGTATCAGTATCCACAGTTTTAGGAACAGGTTTTTGGTTGGTTTTTTTACACGAAATAAAAACCAGCGCAAACAGGCATATAATAAGATGATATTTTTTGAGCAGCATATTTCAGACAAGGCGAATAATCGGTTTTCAATAGTTGATCTAAGATAACGAATATATCCCGCAAGTAAACAAATTAACAGGTGCCTTATTTCCATTGCATAACAGCTATTTTGTCATTACTTTCATCCCGATGATCCGATCTGCCCTGAAGAATAAATGCCCGGTACAGGTTTTACTGCTACTATTACTCGCAACTGCCACTAAAAGCAGCGCCCAGCAATTCGGGGGTAATCCGCCATCCATCAAATGGGAGCAGGTAAAAACCCCGGCGGCGAAGGTTATTTTCCCAAAAGGACTCGATTCATTAGCGTTTGAAGTTGCTGATATTATCCGGCGCATGAACGATGCTATTAAACCTACTATCGGTACAAAGCAAAAACAGGTGAGCATCGTGTTGCAAAATCAAACCACGGTCGCCAATGCTTATGTGGGCCTGGCGCCCTTCCGCAGCGAATTTTACCTGACACCTGAACAAAATAGTTTCGAAATAGGCAGCTTGCCCTGGGCATCGCAACTATCGATACACGAGTTCCGGCACGTGCAGCAATACAATAATTTTAATGTGGGGTTTTCGCGTTTCCTGCGTATCCTGTTTGGTGAAGGCGGGCAGGCACTGGGTAACGACCTGGCCATACCCAACTGGTTTTTTGAGGGTGATGCTGTTTTTAACGAAACGCTGGTAAGCGAGCAGGGCAGGGGGCGTTTGCCTTACTTTTTTAACGGTTACCGCGCCTTATGGGCGGCCGGGAAAGACTATAGCTGGATGAAGCTGCGCAACGGATCGTACCGGGATTATATACCCGATTGGTACCCCATGGGCTATATGCTGGTAGCCTATGGGCGGGAAAAGTATGGCGATAATTTTTGGCGAAAAGTAACGCAGGATGCCGCAGCTTTTACAGGCGGTGTTTATCCCTTACAGCATGCCGTAAAAAAATATGCAGGCGTAAGCTATCCCCAATTCAGGAACGATGCACTGGATCATTTTAAAAAAGAGTTTGGTTCTGATGGTAAAAACACAAACCTCCCTGAACATTTCGTTGCCAACGAGGAATATCCCGCTTTTGTAAATGACAGTACGCTCATTTACATGAAAAGCACTTATGATCGTCTGCCGGCATTTGTAATCAAAACCGGGAATAAAGAGAAGAGCATACGAACACGGGACGCCTCATTGGATAATTATTTCGCGTATCATAATGGTAAGATCATTTATGCGGCTTATCGGTCCGACCTGCGCTGGACCTACCGCGACTACAGCGAATTGCAACTACTTGATGTGGCCACAGGCAAAGAAAAGCGACTGACCAAAAGCTCGAAGTATTTTGCACCTGATTTTAGTCCTGATGGTAAAACAATTGTCGCGGTACAAGTTGGCCCGTCAGGTAAAAGCGAAATTCACTTGCTAAGTGCTGTTGGCGGTAAACGGTTACAAATTGTCGCTAACTCTGATAAGCTGTTTTTTACCTACCCTAAATTTTACGGCGAAGATAAATTGATATCCGCTGTAAGGAACGTGGAAGGCAAAATGTCCGTGGCCGAGATCGATATTAAAACAGGTCAGGTTAAATACCTGGTGCACTTCACATTTGAACCTATTGCTTTCCTGAAGGTTAAAGATAATTTGGTTTATTATACACAGTCTGGCTGGGTTGACGATCTGTTTTGTTACGACCTTGTTAGCGGGAAAAAATATTGGCTGCCAAACCCGGAAAATCATGGGGCAATTGGGTATTACCAACCTGCAGTTGCCGAACATAAGTTAGCCTGGGTAGGATTTACCGCCGATGGTTACAAGATAACAGAGATAAACAGGAAAAGCGTTGAGTGGTTTGAAGTTAAGGACGCAATAAACTCCTCTGTTACGCCCGATATGGGCATTGCCGCTTTGCATAATAATGCCGCAGCCCATTTGCTAGATTCGGTGAAACAGCAACCACTACCTGTTGCCAAATACCCGAAAACCTATCATTTGTTCAACTTTCACAGCATTATTCCAACCATAAGCGATCCCGACTATTCGATTGCCATCATAGGCGAAAATGTGTTGAACACTTTTCAGTCACAAATATCCTTTGGATATAACCGCGATGAGGGGTACAAGGATATTGGTTTTGATGCCATTTACGGTGCATGGTTCCCTTTTATCCGCATGGGGCTGGATTATACGATCGACCGCAAAGGGTTTTTCAAGACCGGTAACATTTACTGGAACGAGGTGAATATTCACGGCGGCCTTCAATTCCCGTTTAATTTAAGCCGCGGCAGGCAAATCACCGGTTTAAGTTTTGGTACCGACGTTTACTACAGCCAGGCAAATTTTCACACCGCCGATATAGGCTCAAGCCGTTATACGTACCTCAATAACTACGTCAGGTTTGCAACCCACATTCAGCAGGCAAGGCAGAATATATACCCGCGCTTCGGGCAAAGCATATCGCTTAATTACAAAAATGCCATTACAGGCCTTACCGCCAGCCAGTTCCTGGCATCGGGCAACTTTTTTTTCCCGGGGCTTGCCATAAACCATAATCTGGTGATCAATGCTGCACACCAGCAAAAAGGGGATGATAACCAGATCGATTTCACCAACAGTTTCCCGTTTGCCAGGGGATATGTCGCCGAAAACCTGTACAGCATGAATAAGATAGGAGCCGACTATCATTTCCCGATAGCCTATCCTGATAAAGGTGCCGCCAACACCATTTACTTTTTAAGACTGCGCGGCGATTTGTTTTATGATTGCAGCAGGGTATCAGATGCGTTTACCGTCGGCGAGCATCACCGCAGCTTTCGGTCGGCCGGTGCGGCCATATTCTTCGATACGCAATGGTTCAACCAAGTGCCCATATCATTCGGTTTCCGCTACGATCGATTGCTTGATCCTGATGTATTCGGCGGTTCAGGTCGTAACCGTTTCGAGATCATATTGCCGGTAGCGGTGTTTTAATTGTTAAATATCGAAATGGAATTGTTTATTACCGAAAAAGAAATTCGAGATCAATTCTTTTCAGTAAAAAAAGGCTCCTGGCGATTATCCCAGAAAAACAAAAGAGTTATCGAAGTATCGGTAATTTTATAGAACAATGATGTTTGTTTGGCTATCAAACCAACTCTCACGTTTTCATCAATCATAGAAGCTTTAAATAAAAATGGATGTTCAGCTACGAGTGAAATTGTTTTTTCTGCCTTTGCCGAAAATTTTTCCGCCGCAATAACACCGAACTCGTTTTTAATAAAGTTATAAACAGATAATAAAGTTTCTTTAGATCGTGGAGTATAGAAAATGGTGAGGCCCATTTTTTAATTAAGCATATCCTTAATTCCGGCATATCGAATCAGCTGACCTTCGTCGGCTTGCGTTAACGATTCTTTTACACCTTCAATTACATGATCAGGGTAAATTTCGCTTCGTTGCTCAAAAGTTACTTTCATGGCTTTCATTATAGCCTTCAGGGCAGTTAACTGCTCTTTATTTTCCGGGTAAACAATCAGTGCGTCCATATACAAATATAATTTATTTCGATGTGAAATTAGCGATTGGCCTCTGTTATGATATTTTTCACGCGCTCCACATCTGTCATGGAATAGCTATATTCATCGGTTTCACCGTAACCCATCAGGATATGGTCGTTCTTAAAAAGCATCTGGCTTTTGGTTGCCTTGCGCGCTGATGAATGAATCTCTGTTGCGCCGGTAAAATGGATGATATCGGCCACCGTTTTTTCATTTACCCCGGCCCCGGGCATAATGCTTATTCGTCCGTTGGCTTTCTCTATCAGGTGTGCAATAGTATTAACACCCTCTACGGCTGTACTTTTTCCGCCCGAGGTAAGTATACGTTCGCAACCCAGTTCAATAATATCCTCAAGCGCCTGGCTTATATCGGCACACATGTCAATTGCCCGGTGAAAGGTTACGCCAAGCCCTTTGCTTTTTGCCATGCCAACCAATTGGCTGCAGCGCTTTTTATCTATCGAACCATCGGCGTTGAGTATGCCTATAACGATGCCGTCGCAGCCGGTTTCAATGCAATGTTTTACATCGGCCTTCATGATGTCGAACTCGACATCCGAATAGAGAAAATCACCGCCACGCGGACGTATCAATACATAAAGTTTGATCGAAAGCAATTTCCGGGCTAAAGCGATCTGGCCGTACGAGGGGGTTGTACCTCCTTCAGAAAGATTTTCACATAATTCAACCCGTATTGCCCCGCCTTCCTGAGCCGCTAACGCGGAAGCAACCGAATTAGCGCATACCTCAAGTTGGATGACAGGTTTGGTTTGTTTGTTCATAGGCATCAATTGGTCAATAGCTTACGGCCGGTAATTAAAGGGAGGGGTCCGGTTTGTTTCTTAATAAGTATCTAAGTTAATCAATAATTTACAAGTTTTATGATAACTTCTAACTATCAATTATGAATCGATGAACCAAAAACTAATAAATGCTTTTACCTTTTATCAAGAGATCCTGTTGTTCAGCGTTACAAACTGCAAATGAAAAACCGCTTTGAATGGCGTAAGCACCGTACTCACCTTTTTTATTGATAGCCAGGAAACCAACCTGTATCTGTTTTGCGGTCTCGGGTTTCTTTTTGATGATGCGTTTTACCGCTTCTTTGCAGGCGTCTTCCGGCGAATAACCCTGACGCATCAATTCAACCACCAGGAAGCTGCCCACATTACGGATCACTTCCTCGCCAACCCCTGTCGAAGTAGCGCCACCAACTTCATTGTCTACATATAAGCCCGCTCCGATGATCGGACTGTCACCTACGCGCCCATGCATTTTGAAGGCCATGCCGCTGGTGGTACATGCGCCTGACAGGTTCCCTTTAGCGTCAATAGCCAGCATGCCTATGGTATCGTGATTATATTGATTTCCCGGAATGCCCTGTTTGTTCTCGATATTGATAACCGGGCTGTATTTGGCAGTTTTTAACCACTCTTTCCATGCCTTTTCCGACTCTGGCGTAAGCAGCTTTTCCTTTTTGAAGCCTTGTTCCACTGCAAATTGGGTGGCTCCTTCGCCAACCAGCATTACATGCGGTGTTTTCTCCATTACCAGTCGTGCGACGGATACGGGGTGGGCAATATGTTCAATGGCTGCAACCGAGCCGCAATTGCCAAAATCGTCCATAATGCAGGCATCCAGCGTTACGTGACCATCGCGATCCGGATATCCCGCTCTGCCCACAGTATGGTTCTTCATATCAGCTTCAGGTATTTTCACACCTGCTTCCACAGCATCAAGCGCCCGCCCGCCTTTTTCGAGGGTTTTCCACGCTTCTTTATTGGCTACTATACCAAAATCCCAGGTCGAAATAACAATGGGGAATTTTGCGTCGGCGGTTTGAGCAAGAGTTTCAGCCACGGCCGACCGTGACAATGCGGCGAGCGAAGCGCCCGCAGCGGAGACTTTGATGAATTTACGGCGATTGTACATGCCGCTAATATAAAGTATTTAATAACGAACACCGAATAACGAACATCGAATGATAAAGTAACTTCGGTGCTGGTTATTCGAAATGGATTATTCAATATTCGGCTTTATTGTCCTGCCGTATTCATCACCGGTCTTACTTCAACGCTGCCGCCAAATTCAAATACCGGGCATTTGTCTGCAATGGCTTTTGCTGCATCCATACTTTCGGCATTAATAACCAGTATCGAGCTCACCTGGTCGCCGTCGGCAACATAGGGTTCACTTTTTAACGATTTGCCTGTTCCGCTTATGGTTAAGCCATTGCTCGCCGGCCGGTAACCACTTGCCAGTTTCCCCGACTTGCCCAGTTCGCCCATGTATTCCTGCCATTTTTTGATATTGGCCCTTACCGCTTCGTCCGAAGACGGTTTAAAATCAGCCTTAAACCGGATGATGAATAAAAATTGTGTCTTGCCTGGGTTTATAACCTGCTGGGCGGAGGAGGAAAAAGTTAAAGCTGCAAGTGCAATTGAAAGGAATATGTATTTTTTCATGGCCGGTATTTTCAATATTTAACAATCGTATTCACGGTTAGTGTTGTATTTGATAAACTAATCATTCCCCATTTCTTCATCATTATTAATGATCTCCCGGCACCGCTCCCAATCCCGCGCAAATACTTTGAGTTTGATGCCGCCGCCACCCTGGTTATACGCCGGGTAAATGATACTCATATTTTCATCTGCTAAAAAACAGGGTATATCGTTCGCCTCCAGTTTGGCCCGGATGATCTCGGCCAGCATAGGGTCGAAATACGTTTCAAAAGTTACGATTTGTTCTTCTTTATGCATCTTAAAGTTTAATTATTCACGTAGTCAAAAATGAGGATTTGTTTTGGTTAATTTGGCATTATTATGAATCGCATCGACCGCATATCAGCTATATTAATCCACCTGCAGTCGCGCAGGGTAGTTAAGGCAAGTGATATTGCCGACCGGTTCAATATAAGCTTGCGCACGGTTTACCGCGATGTGAAAACACTGGAAGAAGCAGGTATACCGCTGATAGGTGAAGCAGGGGTGGGCTACTCCATTATGGATGGTTACCGCTTGCCGCCGGTAATGTTCACCCGCGAAGAAGCGACGGCGTTTCTTACGGCCGAAAAACTGATGGAAAAGCTTACCGACCCATCATCGGACGAGAACTATAAATCGGCGATGTATAAAATAAGGTCGGTTTTACGTATGGCCGAAAAAGATTTCCTTGATAATATCGACGGGCATATCGAGGTTTTGAAAAGCAGGCGCACATCAGGTGTGAAGCTCGATCTGAACCCACTGCAGATAATTCTGAAAGGTATAGGAGAGCGGACGGTACTATCTATCCATTACTTCGCCATGCACAACCAGCAATGGAGCGAACGCTGTATAGAGCCGGTAGGTGTTTTTTACCAGGATAATTACTGGCACCTTATCGCCTGGTGCCGTTTACGTGAGGATTACCGCGATTTCAGGCTCGACCGTATTTCCAATATATCGTTGACGGGCGAACGCTTCAAAACAATGCACCCAAATCTTAATGAATACATTTCGCAACAGGCGAGGGAGCGGAACCTGGAGGAAGTGATCATCAGGGTGGAAAAAAGCATAGGTCCGTACCTGAACGAACAAAAATATTACAACGGCTTTGTTTCGGAACGTGAAGTTGACGGTTTGATCGAAATGACGTTCCTGACGGGATTTGTCGAGGGTTTTGTACGGTGGCTAATGATGTATGGAGATATGGCTATAATCGTGAGCCCGGACAGTTTGAAGGAAAAGGTCAAAGAACTATCCAATGTTATTATGCTGCGGAACAGTTGAGTTATTGGGTGTATTTCTCGTACAACTTATCCCAGCCCTTCATGGTACCCATCAGGTAAAACAAATTGAGCGTCAGTTTAAACAACGGTGCAGGTATACTTGTTGGCCGGGCCATGGCTTTGCACTTCATCTTTTTTAACATGTAGCACATCATAGGCATGCTCACGGCGCCGTTTTTGTCGAGGCATCCGTCATTGATGAGCCCGTTGTAGCATTGGTATAACCGGTGCTGGTCCAGTGGGGGCCTGTATTCAACCCAGGTATTCAGCTCATCTTCCCCGTTGTTGAATGCGGCATGCTTCTTGCCCTTGGTTATTATCACCCGTTGCCCTTCGCGGGCTATATGTTCTTTACCCTCTACCAGTACTTTTATTTCACCTTTTTTTACATAAAATATCTCATCCTGGTACACATGCAGGTGCTCAAACGGAACGTGGCGCCCCGATTGTACGGTCCATTGCATTGTAAAAGCGTATGGCGTTAAAGAAACGGCTTTAAAGGTTTCACCCGTTACCGGGTTGGTACATAGATCGAAAATATTAGTCGCCATCCTGACAGGTTTATATCTGTGTATAAGTCAATTTAGGTTGCGGGGTTGGTAAATATACGGCTATTACCGGGTTAACCAACTAAAAATGCAGGTTCATTTGTAACAACTTATAAACATTTTTTTTACTGCTGACATAGGGCTGTCATTCTCGCGCGGTTATTTTGTAGCAGAAAACGACGATAAATGATGGATAAGGAAAGATACTGGGTAACAGTTGTATCGAAAGATCATATAAAGCGGGGGGTAGCTGGGAGCTTTATGCAGGCTAATCATGGTAAGCCGGGTTCTTTAAAAAAACTTCGCCCGAACGATTGGGTGATATTTTATTCGCCCAAGGTAACTTATGAAGGAGATGAAAAGCTGCAGGCCTTTACGGCGATAGGGCAGGTAGCCGATGGTGAAATCTATCAGCATAAAATGTCCGACGATTTTATTCCCTACCGGCGAAACGTGAAATATTATACGTGCAAAGATGTACCGATAGTTCCGTTAATAGGCTCGCTGGATTTTATCCGCGATAAAAAGGCCTGGGGATTCCGTTTCCGCTTTGGCTTTTTTGAGATAGGCCAACACGATTTTAATTTATTGAAAGAAAAAATGTTAGTCCAAAAACAATAAAGTCATACATCAATTTAACAAAATAGCAACCAACAATAAAATCATGACAAATCTAACTTTAAAAACAGCGATCGAGATCGATGCACCGGCAGCTAAGGTTTGGGAAGCGCTGACAAACCCGGCAATTGTCAAACAATATTTCTTCGGCACCAATGTAAAAACCGATTGGAAGAAAGGAAGCCCGATAGTTTGGGAAGGGGAGTGGGATGGAAAAACCTACCAGGATAGAGGCGAGATACTTGACGTCGATCCCGGGCGATCCGTAAAATATAATTACTGGAGCAGTATGTCGGGAACGGATGACGCCCCGGAAAACTACCTGGACATTACGTATGACCTGTCCGAAAAGGACCGGAAAACATTGCTTACTGTTACCCAGGAGAAAATAAAAAGCGAGGAAGCAAAGAGTCACTCCGAACAAAACTGGCAATCAGTTTTTGGTAAGATGAAAGAAATGGTAGAGAATGGAGATGTTTAAGTATTTGTTTAATTATATTTCACAAATATTTGTTAATAAATTATTTATATTACATTATAACTTTTTTGAATAACCAAGATGCAGTATACTTTAGCCGACCAGGAAAAATTTTATGTAGCCGGTATAGCGGTTAAAACCATCAATAAAAATGACCAGTCATCAAAAGATATAGGTAGTTTGTGGGAAAGGTTCATGTCTGAAAATATCAGGGAAAAGATACCGGGAAAATTATCGAATGATATCTATTGCGTGTATACCGATTATGAAAGCGATCATAATGACTGGTACCGCGCAGTGATAGGTTGCCGGATAGAGGAACCCCAAATAAACACCGGGTTGTTTATGGCACTTGTGCCCGATGGCAGTTACAGGATGTATAAACCCGAAGGAGAATTTCCGCAATGTGTAGCAGGGACCTGGCGCCACATATGGGAAAATTGCTCCGGCAGACAATATATTGCCGATTACGACCTGTATAAAGCTGGCGCGAACAGTTTTGAAGAAACAGAAACGGAGATATACGTAGGCGTTGTATGACAACTTACCTGTTAAAGTTCAACCGCTTGCCGCTTTTACCTTCAATCAAACTTCCATTGCTGTAAGCCAAATTGCCGGATACGAGCGTATGCATAACCTTCGACCGGAATGTGGAGCCTTCAAACGGGCTCCATTTGCATTTATATAACAGGTTGTCCTTGTTAACGTTCCATGGGTTATTTAAATCAACCAATACCAGGTCGGCCCAGTACCCTTCGCGGATATAGCCGCGTTTTTCTATCTCGAAACATATCGCTACGTTATGCGCCATCTTTTCGGCAATCTGTTCCAGGGTGATCTTGCCGTGATGATAAAGTTCGAGCATAGCAGGAAGCGCGTGCTGCACCAGCGGCCCGCCCGACGGTGCCTGCAGATACGATTTTGATTTCTCCTCCAGCGTATGCGGGGCATGGTCGGTAGCTATAACGTCTATCCTGCCGTTCAAAACCGCTTTTAAAATAGCGTCACGATCACTCGCTTTCTTGATAGCCGGGTTCCATTTAATAAAATTGCCCTTGGCTTCATAGTCTTGGTCGCTAAACCACAGGTGATGAATACAGGCTTCGGCAGTTATTCTTTTATCCTTAAGTGCAGTTTTGTTATCAAAAAGGGAAGTTTCCTTCTCCGTCGATATATGCAAAATATGCAGGCGGGTATTGTATTTCTTTGCCATATCCACCGCCATTGAAGACGATAGGTAACACGCCTCCTCGCTCCTGATTTTAGGATGTAACCTTACCGGTATATTTTCGCCCAGCAGTTGTTTGTAATGCTCCAGGTTGCTTTTGATGGTAGCCTCATCCTCGCAATGCGTGGCAATAAGCATAGGTGATTGGGCGAATATACTTTCCAGCGCTTTAGGATCATCCACCAGCATATTCCCGGTTGACGAACCCATAAATACTTTAATGCCGCAAACATTCTTGATATCCGTCTTCAGTACTTCGTCAAGGTTGTCGTTAGACGCGCCCATGTAAAACGAGTAGTTAGCCAGCGAGTTGCGTGCTGCTATTTCATATTTTTGTTCAAGTAATTCCTTTGTCAAAGTATTGGGAACGGTATTTGGCATTTCCATAAAAGAAGTGATACCTCCCGCCACTGCCGCTCTCGATTCGGAATGGATATCGCCCTTATGTGTCAACCCCGGCTCGCGAAAATGCACCTGGTCATCGATGCAGCCCGGCAGCAGGTAAAGCCCTTCTGCATTGATTGTCTGATCGGCCTTAACATCTATCTGTCCGTCTATTCGTTCTATCAAACCCTCCTTCACCAGCAGGTCGCTCACAAATTGTTTGTTCTCATTAATAATGGTGGCGGATTTTATGAGGATAGTTGACATCGAGCGATTTAAGATTAATGTTGCAAATCTAAGAAAACGTGACACAAGAACACATTTGAAATTGAATATTCAAAATTGGAAATAGTCCTTTACGCTTTCACCTTTTCTTAGATATTGGCACGCTCATGCTTAAAAAGGTGCTGTAAGACGCAAGCTCTTCCGGACTTACGCGGACTTTCGGACTTCCCGACTCAAACACTATCTTTGCCGCATGTCAACTGGCTTCGAAGATTTTAAGTTTAACAAACAACTATTGAATGCAATTGCTGATGCCGGTTATACCGAAGCTACCGCTGTGCAGCAAAAAGCCATACCGCCGATACTGAACGGGCAGGATGTGATGGGCATAGCCCAAACCGGTACCGGCAAAACGGCTGCCTATGTGTTACCCATAATTATGCGCCTCAAATATGCACAGGGTGAACACCCCCGTGCTTTAATTGTGGCGCCAACGCGGGAACTCGCCATCCAGATAGAGGAAAATGTCAGAACATTTGCTACTTACACCGATTTACGTGTAGTAACACTTTATGGCGGCCTGGGTCCGAAAACGCAAATTGAGCAGGTATACAAGGGAGCCGATATCATTGTTGCCACCCCGGGGCGTTTTATGGATTTTTATCTGGCGGGACATTTGGTTACCAAATTGCTGCAGGTGCTGGTACTGGATGAGGCTGATAAAATGATGGATATGGGTTTTATGCCCCAGATAAACCGGATATTGGAAGTAGTGCCCCGAAAACGGCAGAACCTGCTTTTTTCGGCAACCATGTCAGATAAGATACGTGAGCTTTCGGCTAATTTTTTGGAGTTCCCTACCGTTATTGAAGTTACGCCGCAGGCCACGCCGGCACAAACTGTCACGCAGAAACTTTACCTGGTACCTAATATCCGCACGAAGATCAACCTGTTGAAATACCTGCTGGACGGCGAAACGAAGATCAAAAAGCTGATGGTGTTTTGCAAAACCCGCACCAATGCCGAAGAGGTATATAAATTTCTCCATCGCCGGTATGGCGAGCAGGGGGTAAAAGTGCTACATGCCAATAAAGGCCAAAATACGCGTATTAATTCCATCAACGCGTTCAAGGACGATAAGGTAAAAATGCTGGTTTCGACGGACGTGGCCGCCCGCGGAATAGATGTGAGCGATGTGAGTCATGTGATCAATTTTGACGTGCCTTTTGTGATAGAGGATTACGTGCACCGGATAGGCCGGACCGGCCGCGCCTTCAATTCAGGCGAGGCAATAACATTTTGTACCCCGGCGGAAGAATATTATATACGGAAGATCGAAAAGCTGATACGGCAGGAAATACCCGTGTCGGCTTTGCCCGGTGAAGTATTTGTGGAGGAAACGCCTTATGAAGAGCGCCAGGCCCAGGCGAAGGAAATAGACGAGCAGAAGCGGAAAGAAAATCCCGAATTTAAAGGGGCCTTTCACGAAAAGAAGACCGTCAATCAGCGGAAAAAATTTGATGCGGCTAAGGACAAGAAATACAGGGGTAAAGGTGGAAAAACGAAAGGCAAAAGGTAAACACGCTTATAATGAAAAATAAGATCCGGATAACCCCGCTAAACTTTGCAGCTGCTTTTTTCCTGTTTATGGCGGCTTATATTATGTTTTATGGCGTAAGTGTAATGGGCGGACACTATCCGCACGCACTTAAAAGCGGCCTATTTGCAGGTATATTCGTGCTTTTCGCCATGGTGGTGTCATTTATGGATATCATGCTGCGCAATTTTTTCCCTCAAACCAAAAAACTGTGGATCGTTGAACTAAGCTTTATAACTTTGGCGATTATTATATTTTTACTTGTTAAATGACAAAATGAAAAAAGCCGAGATCAAACTCACAATAGACCTTGACGATGCAAACGTACCCCAAAGCATAACCTGGGAGTCGACCGATGCAGAAAATAAAGAAGCCTTGCCGGTAAAATCAATGATGCTGGCGCTATGGGATCACAATTACAAGAATACGCTCCGCATCGACCTTTGGACGAAAGACATGCCCGTTGATGAAATGAAACGCTTTTTTTACGAAACGCTGCAAACAATGGGCGACAGCTTTTTGCGTGCAACCGGCGAAAAGAACATTGTAGAGGACCTTCGCGATTATTGTGCGCATTTTGCCGATAAAATGGAAATCAGCCAAAAATAAAATAATGAGACTCTCATCATTCATCTCCTTCGCGGGTTTTGTGATGCTCATAGCAGCAACCTACTGCCCACTTTTTCGCCCCCTGCATATCGTCAACTGGAATATGTACAAAGCCAATATGCCCTACGGTGTTGTCGTTTTGCTAATAGCAGTGGTTGGCATTGTCGGGGTCGTTTTCATGCAGCGTAAAATAGTACGCCTGGCGGCCTGGTTGTCTCTCGTGCTGGTTATTTTGTTCTATTTCCTGTCGCTGTTAAAAATTCATTACTCGTTTACTTTTATCCCGTTCCACTCGTTTGAGAGATTTATGGAAAGGCAGATCAAATTTAAATGGGGCTGGTGGCTGCTTGCGACGGCCCCGTTGTTGGCAATAGCCGGAACGCTAAAGAAAAAACCCGGGTATAAGCCGCCGGTCCCCGGTGGATGAGTCCAATGAATAATTTTGTACATTTTCACCTGATTTAGCCATATCACCGATCTCCAATGAGCGAAATACCCGGGATAACCGACCTGCAACTTCATGAATTAACGGACCTGGTCAGAAAGTTGCACGGTTTCGATTTTTCGGGCTACTCCAAAGCATCTTTAAAAAGGCGGCTATCGCGTATCATCATGCTCAAAAAAATGAGCCTGGACGAACTTCACAAACAGCTGAACTCCGATCCGCATTTTTTTCAGTGGTTCCTGGAAGAGATCACCGTGAATGTCACCGAGATGTTTCGCGATCCGGTTTTTTTCAAGGCGCTAAATACCCAGGTATTGCCTTGTTTTGATAACCTGAATCATATAAGGGCCTGGAGCGCAGGGTGCTCCTCGGGCGAGGAGGTGTACTCGTTATCTATCCTGCTCAACCTTGCCGGGTTTGGCAACCGGTCGTTCATATACGGCACCGATATCAATGTTGAAATGCTGAATGAAGCGCGGAAGGGCGTTTATAACCTGCGGAAAATAAAGGCCTACCAGGAAAATTACACCCAATCGGAGCTACCAGGCTCACTTACCGATCATTTTACCATGATGCACGACGCGGCCGGTGTTCACAGTACATTCAGGCAAAATACCCTGTTTTCGGTCCACAACCTAATTACCGACAGTGTTTTCAACGAATTTCACTTGATCAGTTGCAGGAATGTTTTTATTTATTTTGAAGCTGCTTTACAGGAAAAGATACTGACACTTTTTTATAATAGCCTGGCGCCCGGCGGCTTCCTGTGCCTGGGTACAAAGGAGACCATCCGTTTCCCCGATATGAAGCATAAGTTTAAGACTATCAATTCAAAGGCTAATATTTATCAAAAAATGGGAGGATAGTCCCGTCAGAATAAGCTCGTTTGCCCAACGCCAAGCACCCTGGCTTCATGCTCAAGCAGCCATTTTTTACGCCAAATACCTCCTGCGTACCCAGTAAGGCTGCCATCCGACCCAATAACCCGGTGACACGGAACGACTATAGCCAAGTCGTTTTTCCCGTTACTTGAAGCAATGGCCCTGATGGCCAGGGGGTTGTTCATCATCTTCGACTGTTGCAGGTAGCTTATAGTCTTCCCATAACCTATTTTCAACAGGCATTCCCATACCTGTTGCTGGAAAGCCGAACCAGGCTGCTGTATCGGAAAATCAAATATTTTACGCGTGCCGGCAAAATATTCATCCAGTTGTCGGGCAGCCATTTTAAGCAGGGGAGTGGGCCCTTCTTCTTCCTCACCCGCAACGTCCCGGATGTTGACAGACGATATGAACCCGTCGTTTTCACTTATCCTTATGATACCGATGGGTGATGGATGATAAATAGTTGGCATACGGTAAAATTAAGTTTTTACAATGAAACACAAGCTCAAATGGTTTCTGCTTTAGTCTTTCTGCTTTCAGCTTCACAAAAACTATCTTTGCATTCAATGGAGCTCTACAACCAAACCCTTCACCTGCTCAAAAAAGAGATACTGCTCGAATGGCGGTCTAAATACGCCTTCAACGGGGTTTTGCTCTATGTGGTCTCAACGGTGTTTGTTTGCTACATCTCATTCCGCCTCACACCTGGTTTTGAGGGTAGTGCCGGTTACCCCATTGTATGGAACGTCCTTTTCTGGATCATCATGCTTTTCGCATCGGTCAATGCTATCGCCAAAAGCTTTTTGCAGGAAAGTAAGGGCAGGCTGTTGTATTATTACTCCATTGCAAGCCCGCAAGCTATTATTTTATCCAAAACAATTTACAATATCCTGTTGATGTCGCTGCTGAGCGTGCTTGCCTTGCTGGTCTATATCCTTTTCTTCAATAATACTATTGGCGACCCGCTTTTCTATTTTCTGTCGGTCATACTCGGCAGTATCAGCTTTTCTACCATATTCACTATGATATCCGCCATTGCCTCTAAAGCCGGTAACAACGGCACGCTGATGGCTATCCTGAGCTTCCCCGTTGTTATCCCGGTTATCCTCGTGCTTGTCAGGTTAAGTAAAAGTGCAATGGACGGGCTCGACCGTAGCGCCAGCTATGGTAATATGGGCGTGCTGTTTGCCATCAATGCTATCGTCATCGCCACTTCATTGTTACTCTTTCCGTATCTCTGGAAGGATTAAGTTTCATAATAGCACTTTATAATCAACTTTAAATCAATTAATTACAGTCTTATTTAGAATTATTTTAATCTTTATTTGGATTAAGTCTAAATAAGAATTTACTTTGCAGCATCAAACTTTATATAATGAAAGGCACAATTTTTACTGCATTTGTATTTTTTTCGCTGGTATCAACCAGCCTGTTCGCTCAAAAAGCAACAACATCCGAGGATTCCCTGAATAATAATATGTCAAAGAGCGCTACCACCATAGGTGGTTATGGAAACGTATTTTACCAGCGCAATTCGGCTTTGCAAACCTCGAAGATCAACCTGGAGCGTTTTGTATTGTTCACCGGCCATAAATTCAACGATAAAATTTCCTTCTTTTCCGAACTGGAAGTTGAGGACGCCAAAGTATCAGGGGGCGAAGACGGCGGCGAAGTGGCCATTGAACAAGCATACCTCAAATTCAACCTGAATGCCAATCAATACATTACCGCAGGTTTGTTCCTCCCACGCATTGGCATCCTGAACGAGAACCATTTGCCTAATACATTCAACGGCAACGAACGCAATTATGTGGAGACCTTTATCCTGCCCTCTACCTGGCGCGAATTAGGTGTCGGATTCTACGGCAGTGTTAATAACCTGCCTTTAAACTACAGCTTTGGCTTGTTCAACGGGTTAAATTCCGAAGGTTTCGAACATGGCTCCGGCATCCGCGAGGGTCGCTTTGAGGGGCGCAACGCAAGCGCAAATAACCTGGCTGTGACAGCGGCGGTGCAGTATAGCCCCGGCGATTTCAAATTCCAGGTTTCAGGCTACTACGGGGGAACTGTTGGCGTAAGCAAACGCAAAGCCGATAGTCTCGGTCTTAATTCGGGCACCTTTGGCACACCCGTGGCCATCGGCGAAGCAGATATAATCTACGCTCACAACGGTTTTGAAGTAAGGGTTTTAGGTACGATAGTCTCGATCCCCGATGCGAATAAGATCAACCAGGCATACGCCAATAACACTCCTAAAACCGAGTATGGCGCTTACGCCGAAATTGGATATGACCTGTTGCACACCTTCAGAAATGACCATGACAAGCAACTGATCGTCTTCGTTCGTGATGAGAAGTTTAATGTGAATGCCTCTGTTCCCTCTAACGGCGTATCAGATGGCACCCTGAATCAGAACCATGTAGTGGCGGGATTTACATACCTCCCAACGCGCAACGTTGCTATCAAAGGCGACGTGCGTTTGGTCCACACCGGCGCGCAAAACCCCGATCTGGTCATTAATCCGAGCCCCGTCGCACAACCTTACCAGCAAAATTATAACCTGGTTAACCTGGGTGTTGCATTATCATTCTGACAATTATGGATAGAAGAAATTTCATCAGGCAGTCGTGTACGGTATGTGTAGCGCTTGGCGCGGGTATATCGATTGCTTCGCTGTCATCGTGCGCCACGGCATCGGTGTACCAATCTGCTGTTGAATCGGGCAAGGTAGCGGTTCCGGTGTCATTATTTGCCCAAAACGATTTCCGGGTCATCCAGCCGAATAAATTCTTTTACAGCATTGGCCTGCAAAAAGAAAAGGATGGCACTTATACTGCCCTGCTGTTGAGATGCACTCACGCCGATAACCAGCTTACATCAACCGGTAAAGGTTACCAATGCAGCCTTCATGGCAGCACGTTTGATAAAGAGGGGCGGGTTACAAAGGGCCCTGCTGAAAGATCATTGCTGAAATATCCAACCGAAATAATCGGTGACAAAATTATCATTCACTTAAGTTAACCCTATGAAAAATATATTTATCGCAGCATTCTTCCTGGCGGTCATAGCAATGGCCGGTTGTAAAAAAGACAATACTACCAATGATCAGAACGCGACTGCCTCAACAGAGCAGAATGTCCTGACCGACTTTGCCGGCGTGCTGGTGAACCCCAATTACCAGGACATACAGGCCAAGGCATTGATCATGAACAATGCTATTATAGCCTTCAACACTGCACCTAACGATGTTAATCTGGAAGCTATCCGCACCGCATGGAAAGATACCCGCGCTGCATGGGAACAATGCGAAGGCTTCTTGTTCGGCCCGGTTGAGGATTTTGATTACGACCCCACGATGGACGACTGGCCGCTGAACAAAGCCGATCTTGATAATCTTATTGCCAGCGACAACCCGCTCGGCGTTGCCGACATAGAGCAATTAGGCACGACTCTAAAGGGCTTTCATGCTATTGAATATATCATATTCGGCGTTGGCGGTACACAAAAAGCAGCGGACATTACGGATCGGGATAAAGTTTACCTGGCCTCTCTTGGTCAAAGCCTTTATAATACCACTACCGAACTTCGGAATAGCTGGGACCCAACCCAATCCAATAATTTTACTGCACAGGTGATTAATGCGGGTAAAGGCAGCACAAGGTTCACTACACGTAAGGATGTTTTCCTGGCCCTGGTTGGGTCGATGGCAGATATTTGTAACGAGGTGGCCAATGAAAAAATGCAAACCCCTTTTGCGGCGCAAGATTCAACACTTGACGAGTCGTCATTTTCGCATAATTCAGTAAACGATTTCAGGAATAACATCACCGGTGTTTTGAATGCTTATAAATGCCAGTATGGTGGTGTAACGGGCCACAGTTTAAGTGAATTGGTCGCCTCGAAAAATACTTCGCTCGACAGCAGGATACAGGCGCAGATCAGCGCTGCAATATCCTCATTCAGCGGCATAACCACTACCTATGAAAAGGCTATATACAGCCAGCAAACACAGGTAAAGAACGTCCAGGCAGCCATAAGGACCTTAAAGGAAACGATTGAAGGGGATCTGTCTGATTTTGTTAATGTTAATATTAAGGACTGATCTGCCGCGTGAAGAAGTTTAAAATAACAGGTTTTCTCGCATTGCTGGTGCTGTTTTTGGTCGAGTGCCAGAAATCAGCCGTATTTCCGGAAGATCAATATGACGAACGGCTTTCTGCTGGCGTCGCAACGGTTTTTGATGCTACTTCGAAGGCTTTCGGAGCCGCATTCCCGACACTTTCAACTTATGACGAGTACGTACATGAGAAGGGCGACCAGGTTTTCAGCCAGACATTTGTTACTGCACCGGCTCCGATACATAGTGGCCTTGGGCCCTTGTTCAACAATACATCCTGCGAATCATGCCATCATAACGACGGTATAGGTTTACCCACCGCCGGCGACAACCGTTCATCGCTGCTGATGCGGATCAGCCTGCCCGGAACGGACGAACACGGTGGCCCTGTAGCGGTGCCTGGCTACGGCTTACAGGTGCAGGACAAAGCCGCCTATGGCAAACAGCCAGAGGCGAAGGTTAATTTGACCTACACCTATCAATCGTATTCTTTTGACGATGGCGAGGAATATAATCTCCGAACCCCTATTTACACGTTATCGAACTTGTATACACCCATATCCGGCAGTTACTTGTTATCGCCCCGGCTTGCACCGCCGATGATCGGCCTGGGTTTACTGGAAGCAGTTCCGGAAAGCGTGATAGTGGCCTACGCCGACCCGAATGACGCCAATGGCGATGGAATTAAGGGCGTGGCGAATTATGTATGGGATGTCACCACAAAGTCTATACAACTTGGCCGTTTCGGCTGGAAAGCGAATACTGCTTCCATTGTTACACAAGTGGCTACGGCCTTTAACCAGGATATGGGGCTTACAAGCACAATACTACCTGTTGAGAATAGTTACGGCCAGGCCCAGGACGATGGTCTGAAGGACGACCCGGAACTACCCGACAGCACACTTAACGCGGTTAAATTTTACGCTCAGACGCTGTCTGTGCCTGCCCGCCGCAATGTGACTGATGCGACAGTAAAACGTGGCCAGCAGCTTTTCATGCTGGCTAAATGCGGCACATGCCACAGGAAAACACTAATTACTAGGGTCAATGTGGCTTTCCCGGCCATATCGAACCAGGTGATTCATCCGTATTCAGACCTGCTTGTGCATAATATGGGGCCCGGGCTGGCCGATAACCGCCCCGATTTTAAAGCCGACGGCCAAAGCTGGCGAACCGCACCTTTGTGGGGCCTTGGTTTGTATGAAAAAGTAAATAATCCAGGCTATTATTTGCATGACGGCCGTGCGCGAACCATTGTCGAAGCGATCATGTGGCACGGCGGCGAAGCGGAACAGTCAAAAGTTTATTACGCACACCTTTCCAAAACCGACAGGGATGCTGTGCTGAAATTTTTGTACTCATTGTAAATGATTTATTACAGGCGCCGTGTCGATTTGCGGCGCCCTCTTCATTATTTATTCACAATAAATACTTTTCTTCGCGTTATAAATCCCTGTAAAGTATTTTTGTTAAATGAGCGTGAAAAGGCTTATTCTGATCTTACTGCTTTTCCCATTCATAAGCCGGGCGCAAACTACCACCATCTCAGGTAAAATTACCACTAACGTTTCGCATACCGGCATAGGTAAGGTGAGCGTTTTTTTGAGTAATTCGTCATTCGGTACAGAAACTGCTGACGACGGTACATTCAGATTAGCAGGTGTAAAACCGGGGCAGTATACCCTGGTGGCAAGTTCTATCGGTTTCCAGGAATATACGCAGTCCGTTTTGGTCGGAAACGAACCAATAAATCTCGATATTACTTTAAATCCAAAGGTTACCCAGCTCAGGGGTGTGGTCATCAGCAGCGAGGCGGATTGGAAACGCAATTATGAAATGTTCAGGAAGCAGTTCATTGGCGATGACGACAATGCCAAAAAGTGCGACGTGAAAAATCCCCACGAGCTGAACCTGATTTACCATGGCAAAAAGCTGCAATTAGAAGCCTGGACAAATGATTTCCTGGTGATCGAAAATAAGGCGTTGGGTTATCGTGTCAAATTCCTTGTCGATACGTTTTCTTCATCAGGTATACAGGACATTACCCAATGGCAGGGGCAGGTGGTTTTCCAGGAACTTCCGGGCAGCGTATCGCAGAAAAAAGCATGGAAACAAAAGCGTGCCGAAACCTATTATGGGTCATCGCGTCATTTTTTACGCTCACTTTATAAAAACACATTGGGTCAGGAGGGCTTCATTGTGTATAAACTGACACGCGAGCTAAACCCTGACAGGCCGGATGAGGGTGTCATTTTACACAATATCAAAAAATTTCAGCAAAGCTTTTACCGCGATTCGTTAAATTACTGGATATCCAAACAGAATATGTCGAGGTATTATCATGAAAACCTGATCAGGCAGCCTTTGCAGCCATACCAGGTCTGCGCCACAACAAGTCAACCCGGTATATTTCTGCTGCATTTTACAGATTGTCTTTACGTTATCTACACTCGCCGGCACGAAGAGACGGATTTTAAGGATTTGTACAGGCCCCTGGACATGGAGAATTTTGAAACAAGCATCCTAACTCTGCATGGGCCTTATGCGGTGTTTGATATGAATGGCGTAATTTTTAAAGATGTTCCATTAAGTGAGGGCACATGGTCAAAATCCAAAATAGCCGACCTGCTCCCGTTTAACTATTCACCGGAGGACGATAAATAAGCTTTTGAGCAGAAAGCCGAAAGTCCAAAGCTAAACGCCTTTATATTCCAACTGATTATTTTGAGCTTTCTGCTTTGGCCTTTCTGCTTTACGCTTTCTCCTTTCACCTTAAAAGCGTACTTTTACAGCCTCAAATAAAGCATGAAGATCATTTATCAAACCTGGTGGAAAGTATTAGCGGTAACGCTGATATTTTATACACTTATTGCCGGGTTCCTCGTTCCAGTACCTGTATTACCCATTCTGCACGAGACTATTCGCAATTTGTACTTCCACGTACCTATGTGGATAGCAATGATGTCGGTATTAACAATTTCCGTCGTCTTCAGCATTATGTATCTCAACACGGGTAAAGAAGAGTATGACCTGGCGTCGGTAGAATGTGTTAATGTAGGCTTGTTATTTTTTACACTGGGCCTGGTAACCGGCATGATGTGGGCCAGGTTTACCTGGGGCGAATTCTGGAGTGGCGATCCCAAGCAGAATAGCGCCGCGATAGCCTTCCTGTTGTATTGCGCTTACCTGGTACTCCGCAACTCGATGGATGAGGAGCAAAAACGGGCCAAAATATCCGCCATTTACAATATTTTCGCGTTCCCGGTGATGATCGTATTGATATTCATTTTACCAAGGCTGACCGATTCCCTACACCCCGGTAACGGAGGAAACCCGGCTTTCGGCAAATACGATCTTGATAACCGTATGCGTATGGTCTTTTACCCGGCAATGGCGGGTTGGGCTATCATTTCTGTCTGGATCGCAACTATCCGCTATCGTATACGTTTGATAGAGCATAAAAGAAATAACATAGACTTATAATTCTGTTGTTGTACAAATAAGTTTTTTGAACCAAATTTGAACCAATATACCTGATGAAAAAATTATTGATCCTTGTTTTATTGACCTTATCAAACATTGTTGTTTTTGCACAGGGAAAAGGCGGAACGGGTATGGCTGACGATTTTTACAAGTCGGGCAGGATATACGTCGTTATCGCAACGGTTGCCATAATTTTCATTGGTTTGGCCATTTACCTGTTCTCGATGGACAGGCGATTGAAAAAAATCGAAAAAGGGAATTAGGCAAAAAAATATGCCTGTTTGGTTTAAACACGGATTTGCGGTAATTATTCAATGGTGTAGCTAAAACACTAATAATTTTAAATTTGCAATATTGGTAATTTTAGTACCAAATTTGTGCACTTTTTTAAGAATCTTATAATTATTCAATTCTAAATTATGGCAAATAATATTCTGCTCGCCGATGAGGAAACCCATTTTTTCGGCGACGTATGCAAGAATTTTGACTACGCGGCGCAATTTACTAAACACGATGCCGGGCTATTAGATCAGATAAAATCATGTAACAGTGTCTACCGTTTTCGCTTCCCTATCCGCAAGGGTGATGGCTTTGAAGTAATAGACGCATGGCGCGTTGAGCACTCGCAGCACCAGTCGCCAACCAAGGGCGGTATCCGCTACAGCGAGATGGTGAACGAGGACGAAGTAATGGCGCTTGCGGCCCTGATGACCTATAAGTGCGCTATTGTAAACGTTCCTTTCGGTGGTGCAAAGGGCGGTATCAAGATCAATCCTAAGAATTACACAGTGCAGGAGTTGGAGAATATCACCCGGCGCTATACCGTGGAATTGATCAAGAAAAACTTTATCGGCCCAAGCATCGATGTGCCTGCACCTGATTATGGGTCGGGCGAGCGCGAGATGAGCTGGATAGCTGATACCTATGCAACCATGAACCCCGGCCAGTTAGACGCCATGGGCGCAGTAACCGGCAAACCCATTGCCCTGCACGGCATAGCCGGCCGCCGCGAGGCAACGGGCCGTGGCGTAGCTATCGCAATCCGCGAATGTGTGAGCGTGGCTGAGGATATGAAGAGGATAGGGCTCACAACAGGTATATCGGGTAAACGGGTTATTGTGCAGGGCCTTGGTAATGTAGGTTATCACTCGGCGAAATTCCTTGCCGAGTTTGGAGCTACCATTGTGGGGCTTTGCGAATTTGAAGGCGCTATTTACAATGCGGATGGACTGGATGTCGAAGCTGTATTTCAGCATCGCAAAAGTACCGGTTCGATTTTGGGCTATGCAGGTGCTGCAATCGAATTCAAGAACTCGATGGAAGGGCTGGAGCAGGATTGCGATATCCTGGTACCCGCTGCGCTGGAAAACCAGATAACTGA
This sequence comes from Mucilaginibacter ginsenosidivorans, assembly GCF_007971025.1. Classification (NCBI taxonomy): domain Bacteria; kingdom Pseudomonadati; phylum Bacteroidota; class Sphingobacteriia; order Sphingobacteriales; family Sphingobacteriaceae; genus Mucilaginibacter; species Mucilaginibacter ginsenosidivorans. The sequence goes on from NZ_CP042436.1 coordinate 3,451,329, forward strand.
CGCCAATGTTAAAAACATCAAGGCAAAAATAATCGCCGAAGGTGCCAACGGGCCGACGTCTCCAGATGCGGAAACAGTTTTCTACGCCAAAGGGGGCCTGATCATCCCGGATATGTATGCCAACGCCGGTGGTGTTACGGTATCCTACTTCGAGTGGTTGAAAAACCTTTCGCATGTTGCGTTCGGCCGGATGAACCGTCGTTTTGAGGAAACTGCCAATACCAACCTGGTAAATATGGTTGAAGGTATAACAGGCGTGGCATTGACCCCTATGCAGCGGTCTACGATCATCAAAGGAGCGTCTGAACTTGAACTGGTAAATTCAGGATTGGAAGATACCATGATCAGATCGTATCACGAGATCAGGGAAACTTATAGTAATACTGAAAAAATAGATACGCTGCGCACCGCAGCTTTTGTAGGGGCCATCAATAAAATAGCCGTATCCTATAAAAACCTGGGCGTTTGGCCGTGATGGTATTCAAAACAGAAAAAGGAGAGGCGGGTATTATATCCGCCTTTTTTTGTTGATATATTTTTAGAAATATGATTTAAAAGAGTTTTTGATTTATTAAACATAATTTAATATCAGTAACTTACGCTGTCTTTCCTTATCAGTGGATAAAATAAAATGACCAATTATAAAACATCATTGTTTATAAGTTTCACAGCTAAGCTCAGATTAGGCCGCAATTATACCCCGGTTGTGGCTTTAGTGGGCGTAATTGATAAATTATTTATAGTTTGCATCTAATTATACATGGAGCGACGAAGAAGATCAAGGCGAACAAACAGAACAAGCAGAAATGTTAGGAAGGTTTTAAAGAAGATCAAGCCGGTGTGGATCATAAAAGCGATCCTCTACGGCCTGGGTATCTATTGCTTTTTCTATTGCAAAAGGGAATATGCCGCTACGCTCGTCAGTTTTCAGACAGTCGTGGTAACCGGTATAATTTCGGGCCTTATATTATCTTTTATTATCGAGCGCCAGTTTAAATATTATCTCTTTTCTATCATATTATTCGGAAGCTTGTTTATGGCGGTGTTGTTCAAAATTAACCGCAGTTTCGCCAGCAGCAGGGAAGAAAAGATAAAGGCGCAGATATTAAACAAGGCTGTTAAGTCGGCCAAGACCGAAGGCTCGAGGGTTAATATTGAATACGACGATTTTAGTAAGGATATTGATATTGAGCGCATACAGGAATACCTGATGGGCCCGTCAGATTATATCATTCTAACCGCACACAAAGGAGGCCTTGGATACTATATAATTACATACAAGGAACTTGTCGATCAATAGGTACTCCTCCCGCAATCATCACCTTTTGCCTCCTGTTGCTAATTCTTTAAATTGATTCTAAATAAGATTAATGACTTGTAACAGTCATTTTAATGATTTGTATCAATCGTTATTAATTTTACGTTTTGTATTTTTGCAGAACCAAAACATTTTTGAAAACCGCTAATGAAGAAAAGTTCAATATTTGGTATAGTTGTTATTGCAGTGGCGATAGCTGTTATTATCAGCACCTATGCCAGTTCAAGCACTTATGCTTCTTTCCGCGAAGCAAAACAAACGAATAGCGAATTACACGTAATAGGACACCTGGACAAGCAAAAAGAGCTGTATTATGACGCTACTAAAGATGCTAACTATTTTTCCTTTTATGTAAAGGATGATAAGGGAGATGAGTGCAAGGTTGTATTTACAGGTACCAAGCCCGAGGACTTTGAACGCTCGCAGCAAATTGTACTTACCGGCCGGATGGTGAACGACGAGTTTCATGCATCCAAAATATTGATGAAGTGCCCGTCCAAGTACACCCAGGATAAATTAGAAACTACAGAGGTCTCAGCAAAAAAGGCCGACATATAATTAATGGCAATAGATTATAAAGGTGAACACCTTTTCCCGGGGCATTTAGGTCAGATTTTCGTTGTACTTTCTTTTGGGGCGGCCCTGTTGTCGTTAATAAGCTACTACTACGCCACTACGGATAAAACAGGTAATGATAAATCGTGGCACAAACTTGCCCGCGTCGCTTTTTTTATCAACTCGGTATCCATTATCGGTGTAGGTACTTGTCTTTTCTACATTCTGTATAATCACTATTTCGAATATCACTACGCCTGGAACTATACGTCGCGCTCGTTGCCTGTTTACTATTTGGTATCCGGTTTCTGGAACGGCCAGGAAGGCGGCTTCCTGCTCTGGACGTTTTGGCAGGCGGTATTGGGTAATATCCTGATATGGAAAGCAAGATCGTGGGAGCGCCCGGTAATGACCGTTATTGCACTTTCGCAGGTCATACTTGCTACCATGATATTGGGGATTGACATTTTCGGGCAGCGCATAGGCAGTTCACCGTTTTTACTGTTGCGGAATGCCATGGAGGCGCCTATCTTCCAAAGCCCCGATTATCTTTCCTTTATTAAGGACGGGCAGGGGATGAACCCTTCCCTCCAGAATTACTGGATGGTGATTCACCCGCCAACGCTTTTTCTTGGTCTGGCGTCTATGGTTGTGCCGTTTGCTTATGCAATAGCAGGGCTTTGGCAGCGAAAATATAAAGAATGGATTACCCAGGCTATCCCTTATGCGCTGTTTGCGGGTATGGTACTGGGTACAGGTATTATCATGGGATCGTTTTGGGCGTACGAATCATTGAACTTTGGTGGGTTCTGGGCTTGGGACCCTATTGAGAACGCTTCAGTTTTTCCATGGCTCACTTTGGTAGGCGCGCTGCACGTGATGATCGTATACAAAAATACAGGGCACTCCTACATCATGGCTACCTTCCTGGTGCTTATTAGTTTTGTGCTGGTTTGGTATTCATCGTTCCTTGCCCGCAGCGGAATACTGGGCGATACTTCTGTACATGCCTTTACCGATCTTGGCATGTTCTGGCACCTGGTTACTGGTATTCTCGTTTTTCTTTTCCTGGCAGTTTACCTGCCGGTAATAAGATGGAAGGAACTGCCGCGTTCAACTAAAGACGAAGATACTTACTCGCGCGAATTCTGGATGTTCGTCGGCTCGGTTTTCCTGGCTCTTTCGTGTTTGCAGTTGGTTGTGGTTACCTCGGTACCTGTTTGGAACGCCATATTCGGCACCAAAATAGCACCCCCTTCAAACCAGGTAGCGCTATACAATGTTTTCCAGTCGGCTTTTGCGATCCTGGTTACCATACTTGCCGGTTTTACACAGTTCCTGAAATATAAAAAGACGGATCGCGCTAAGTTCCTGGCGCAAGCCATCACATACCTTATCGTTGCTGTTTTGGTAACGGTGATCGTGGTTTATTTCACCGGGATATATCGGTTGAAAGTCGTGTTCATATTGCTGATGCTCGGCTCCGTCTATTCTGTTTTTGTAAACGGGAAAGTACTGGTGGATGCTTTCAAAGGCAAATTCAAACTGGCCGGGTCGGCTGTCGCGCATATCGGTTTTGGTTTGCTGATGGTTGGCGCGCTGATAGCTGCCGGAACGAGCAAGGTAATATCTGAGAACACAACAGGGGAGCAATTCAGCCCTGATTTTGCCAAAGAAAGCAATCCTAAAGAAAATATTATAGTTTACCGTAATGAACCCGTAAAGATGGGGCCATACCGGGTAAGTTACGTGGGCGATTCCGTATCGGCCCCCGACCACTTCTTCAAAATATTATACCAGCGCCTTGATGCTGCGGGCAACGTTAAGGAAGAATTTATGCTAAAGCCCAAAGCGCAGGTAAACAAGCAAATGGGTGGCTTTGCCGCATCGCCTGACACCAAGCATTATTTTTTCCACGATCTGTATACACACATCACCATGTTTAACGCCCTTACTCCCGAAGAAAACTCGCAGGGTGACGAAAAGCATGGTGAAGACGATGACAAAAATTATGACCCGCCCATGCCGCACCAGGTAAGGGTAGGCGATACCATACACTATCGCGACGGCTATATCGTGTTCAAAGGATTGGGCCTGGATAATAAAGTGGCCAATTTGCAGCTTGGAAAGAACGAGGCAGCCATTGGCGCCGACCTGGAAGTGGTATCTCGCGGCAAAACTTACACAGCACGGCCGCTGTATGTGATGAAAAGCAACGGGGTATTCGGTTTTCCAAAAAAGATAGACGATTTAGGCTTAAAACTTGCCCTCACTAAAATTACGCCTGCTACCAAACAGGCCGAGATAACGGTTTACCAGCAACCTGAAGGCAAAAAGAAATTTATTGTAATGCGGGCTATAGAGTTTCCGTATATCAATTTCTTCTGGTCGGGTACCATCATTATGGTCATCGGTTTCCTGATGTCTATATTCAGGAGAAACAAGGAGTTGAAGACGGATTAAATTCGGCTTATATTTACAAAATTACATCCGCTGTCTGTATCCCCACAGACAACTACTTAAATATGCGCATCACCATCATCGGTTCGGGCAATGTGGCCACACATCTTGGGGCGGCTTTTAAAAATGCCGGGCACCATATCGTCCAGGTGTATAGCAGGGATATACAAAACGCCTCAATACTTGCTTATCATATCAGAGCCGAAGCAATTAACGAACTGGCAGAAATTAACCCAGATACTGATCTGTTCATTATATCAGTAAAGGATGACGCAATAGGTGGGCTGGCCAAAGAACTTGGTAAATACGGCAAACTGATCGCGCATACATCCGGAGCTACTTCATTGGACGAGTTGTCGCAATTCACAACAAAAGCTGGAGTATTTTATCCATTGCAAACTTTTAGCAAAACCAAAGAAGTAAATTTCAATACGGTTCCGCTTTGTATTGAAGGCACCGATGAACAAACTACCCGGTTATTGGAGGAGTTGGCGCTATCTATTTCCCAAAATGTTTACCGGGTTGATTCGGAAAAACGGAAAATATTGCACCTGGCGGCGGTATTTGCCTGTAATTTCCCCAATTACCTGTATTATGCTGCCGGCTCCATTCTTGACAAGCATGGCCTTGATTTCAATATGCTGCGACCGCTGATACTTGAAACGGCAGAAAAAATGATGGACCATTTGCCCCAAAACGTACAGACGGGTCCAGCAGTGCGCAACGATGAAAAAACGATGGCCGGGCATATGAAATTATTGGGTAATAGTGCTGATTTGCAGCAGGTATATGCGCTGTTAAGTCAGTTGATTATCAAAATGGATAAATAGCGTAACCCTGCACAGGTAATTTTGTTACTTTTGCCCCAATGAACATCTATAAAGTTAAGATCAGCTTTGAGGAGAAGGGACACGAACCGGTTGAGTTACCCATTGCCGAAGGTGAATCTGTGCTGGACGTTTGCCTCGAGAACGGCATCGAACTTCAGCATAATTGCGGTGGGGTATGCGGTTGCAGCACCTGCCATATTTACGTGAACAAGGGGATGGATAACATCCAGGAAATATCGGATAAAGAAGAGGATTTTATAGACCGTGCTGTCAATCCCCGTATTAATTCGAGGCTTGGTTGCCAGTGTGTGGTGATCGATGGGGATATTGAGGTTACTTTGCCCGATCAGTCGAATTTCCTGGGTCATTAAAAAGAATTTTACGTATAACGTACGACAAAAATGAACGACAATAAATTTGCCCTGCCCATACACTGGAACGATTACGAGGATATTGCCATGGAGCTTTATGAAAAGTTCGGCGACGATTTCGACGAATCGAAGATATACCGCATTCGTTTCACCGATCTTTTGGAATGGGTACTAAGTCTGCCTAACTTTGCCGGCACCCGCGAGCAATCGAATGAAGGCCACCTGGAGCAGATACAGTCGGCTTGGGTATACGAGTGGCGGGACAATCAATAGTTTTAGTTGAAATGTTGTAAGGTTGGGAAGTTGTAAGTTTTACGATGACCAATACCAGATTACAAGCAAAATCGGTGTAATCATCTAAACCAATCAGTGTAATCGTAATATAATCAGTGGAATCGTTTCTAAATAAATTAAAAGATATTTCAACCTTCATTTTTGATGTGGACGGGGTGCTGACCGATGGTTCTGTTTATGTTACAGACAGTGGTGAACAATTCAGGCAGTTTAACATTAAAGACGGATATGCGATACAGCTTGCGGTAAAAACGGGCTATAATGTCTGCGCCATATCAGGAAGCCGGTCCAAGATATCTATTCACCGTTTAAACAGTCTTGGTGTAAAGGATGTTTATGTAGGTGCGCATACCAAATCAGACAATTTCAGGCTGTACCTGGAAGAGAAGCATGTGTTGCCGGCCAGTGTACTATTTATGGGTGATGATATACCCGACCTGGAAGTAATGAAATTGGCGGGCCTTGCCGTTTGCCCTGCGGATGCCGCCGAAGAAATAAAAGCCATAAGCCAGTATATATCGCCGCTGCCCGGTGGCAGGGGCGCTGTACGCGATGTTATCGAGAAGGTGCTGAAGGTGCAGGGCAAGTGGATGAGCGAACAGGCGTATAGCTGGTGATTTGATTTACGATTTTAGATTTACGAATAACGATTTGAATACTGTTCCCAAAATTATTCTCGCATCCAAGTCTCCGCGCCGCCAGGAGCTTTTGCGCCTTATGGATATCGATTTTCGCATTGTACTGAAAGATGTCGATGAATCGTACCCTGAAAACCTGACTCCTGAAGAGACAGCGGTTTATATTGCCGAAAAGAAAGCAAAAGCGTTTGATGAGTCGGTAGAAGATGAGGTTGTTCTTACCGCCGATACCATAGTTAACGTAGGCGGGCAGATATTGGGCAAACCGGAAACCGTTGAACAGGCCGCCGAAATGCTGCGGACGCTCTCAGGAAAAGTCCACAAGGTTGTCACCGGTGTTTGCCTGTTATACAGGCATAAATACAATTTATTTCATGATGTGTCTGAAGTTTTCTTTCGTAAACTGACGGATGAGGAGATCAATTTCTACGTTAATAAGTATCAGCCGCTTGATAAGGCCGGGGCCTACGGTATACAGGAATGGATAGGGCTTATAGGCATTGAACGTATAAACGGTTCGTATACCAATGTTGTTGGCTTGCCTACAGAAAAATTATATCAGCAGCTGAAAAGGCTGGGTTAACAGAAATATAATTTTTCTAAATTTACGTCATAACCCCTTATGACACAATGGAAGAGCCAGAAGTCCCAACCGAACATTTACACGAACATATTCACGAAGCTGCGCACCAGGGCCATGATAGATGGTCGATGCGGGTGGCTATTTCAACCGCGTTTATGGCCGCTTTTGCAGCTGTAAGCAGCCTGATGGCGGGGCACCAATCCAACGAGGCATTGATCACACAGGTAAAGGCTTCCGATCAATGGTCGTACTACAATGCAAAAGGTATCAAAGCCGAAGTGGCCGACGCGGTATTGCAATTAAAAGAAACCAATAAATCTGATGCCTCCGAAGCAGCGGCAGCAGCAAGGAAAGAAAAGTTAAAGAAGGACCAGGAAAAGATACAGGAAGAGGCCCGGAAGTTGGAAGCAGAGTCGGAAGAGCACCTGAACAAAGACATGCTGCTTGCTCGGGCCGTTACCTTTTTCCAGATAGCGATATCCATTTCGGCAATGTCGCTACTGTCAAAGAAAAAGCCGTTATGGTATGTCAGCCTCGTCCTGTTTGCTCTTGGTATACTGCAATTCGTAATAGGGTTATATCCTGATCTATTTGGCTTGTTAAAGAATTTATAACAGGTTATTTGAATATAAAGCCGTTGTTACCCCTGTTTATGTCGGGCAGCGTAGCATCCGGGTCCACAATTACGCTTTTAACCTCGCCTGTTGTAGGAACCATAAAGGTCACCATGTTATTTTGCAGCCACGCCTCAACCGGTATCTTTACACGCTGCTTTGTACCGTCCTTTAATTTTACTTCAACGGTAAATGGCATGGCCATTTGCTCAAGGTTGGCAACAGTAACACTAAGGCCCTGCTTCGGGTCGTTGTTTACATATCCGGCGCTTAGCAGTTCCAGATCCAGCTTAAGATTATTGTAGAACCAGCCTTTCCAGAACCAGGAAAGGTCTTCGCCGGCGCCATTATCCATCGACCGGAAAAAATCATCAGGTTGAGGATGTTTAAACGCCCATTTGTTGATGTAGTTCCTGAAGGCATAATCAAACCTGTCTGGTCCCAGTATCTGCTCGCGCAGCAACACCAGCCCAAACGCGGTTTTGTAATAGGTAATGGGGTGACGGTATTTTTCCGGCACAGCATCGGCAGCGGTCATGATAGTGGGCGCATCAGGATCGAGTATGGTTGGAATAATCTCATCAGCAGGATTACCACCGCCCGGGGCGTATTCGCTGTCGCGTTTAGGGGCAAATTCACCATTATTGATTACGTCAGATGCATAAACATCAATAAATGTATTAAAACCCTCATCCATCCATGCGTAGCGACGCTCGTTCGACCCAACTATCATCGGGAACCAATTATGGCCTATCTCGTGCGCTGTTACCCAAAAAAGGTCTTTCCCCTTGTCTGTGATACCATCAAACACAATACCGGGGTATTCCATACCACCGGCGACACCGGCCTCATTAATAGCTACAGGGTAAGGGTATACGAACCATTTTTCAGAAAAATACTCTATCGATTTTTTTAAATATTCTGTAGCCCTGTTCCAGGCGCTGTCGCCAACACTTTCCACCGGGTAAACAGACATGGCAAGCGATTTTTTTCCGCCGGACAAATTAACCCGTGCCGCATCCCACACATAAGCCTTTGATGCGCCAAAGGCCACATCGCGCGTGTTATTCATCTTGAAATGCCAGGTTAGCATGCCTTTGCGTACAGGTCGTGATGCAGGGTCGTTCACCTCTTTAACATCACGTATCATAATGGTTTTATCGCTATTGCGGGCTGCCGCAAGGCGATCTATTTGTTTTTGGGTCAATACCTCTTTTGGGTTTAATAACTCGCCAGAACCGGCCACGATCATATCCCATGGAACCGTCACCTCGTAATCGATATCGCCGTACTCGCAATAAAACTCCCCACTTCCCAGGAAAGGCAATGTATCCCAGCCCTCATTATCGTCATACACACACATTCGCGGGAACCATTGTGCAATCTCGTATATCTTGCCGTTTTTAGTGTCGTTGTAGTCGGTGCGATTGCCGAATACGCCCGGTATAGTGTAGTGGTACGTAATGCGCAGTCGTATCACGCCGCCGTTTGGTTTAACGGCATTAGGCAGCCGCACCTGCATGCGAGTATCCGTAATAATGAAGTCAACTTTTTTTACCACATCCCCGCGATCGATAGCAACCGATTCTATCTCATAGCCACTGGTATGCTGGGTGGGCGCAGCATCGGTATAATAATTCGACCGCGCGTCTTTTTTGTAAGTATTCTGATCCAGTTGCAGCCATAAATATTGTAATGCATCAGGGCTATTGTTCAGGTAGTCAATAGTTTCCGTAGCGGAAAGCGTTTTAGTATTTGTGTCGATGGCGGCCTTTATCTGGTAATTCACCCTGTTCTGCCAGTATTTAATACCAGGCTCACCGTTAGCTGCGTGCTGATCGTTGCCGCGTTCGGGATAGAACATCGGGGCAAAAAGGTCGGCGGGCTGGTAATTGGATATGATAGTATCCGCAGTTACCGGCCGGTTTTTCCGTTGCGCCTGTACAAAAAATGCTGTCAGAATGATAAGGCAGGTGAGTATAGATCGTAATTTCATAAAGGTGCCGCAATAAGGGTCGCAATATACAAAGGATAGCTATATTTTGTATTTGATTTGATAATGGGGCTAAGGTTTAATTACGTTATAGTTATAATCCGTTTTTTTAATATTTTTTTTATGGAATTGATAAGCGATTTGCATCTGTTAATAAAAAGACCGTATGAAATCTATCAAACAAATCACAATTCCAAATCCATGCAGTCAGTCGTGGCAGCAAATGACAGCCGTTGAACAGGGACGCCATTGTGAAAACTGTTGTAAAACCGTAGTAGACTTTAGCGGAATGACCAACAATGAGGTCATCAGGCAACTTTCCAATGTCAGTAATATATGTGGTCGGTTTGAACAACATCAATTGGCCAATATCAATAATACACCTTGTGCGGATAATTTACCTGGCGCAAGCTGGTGGAAGCGCGCCCTTGTTTGTTTAACTCTGGCGGGAACAATTTCTGCCTGCAAAGTCAGTGATCTTGTCAAACAAGGCACTGAAGCTAAGACCGATATTTACAAAAATGATCGAAAACCTACGACCGGCGACAATTCAAAAGACATTAATGCTGTCATGAAAAATAAATCTAAAATCATGATAAAAGGAAACGTAACCGCTAAAGAGGATGGACTGCCGCTACCCGGCGCCGTGGTTAAACTAACAGGTACCACTATCATGGCTGAAGCGAATGTTAACGGCGATTTCAAAATAACCGTACCTGCAGAAAATGCTAAACTTGCAATATCGTTCGTTGGGTATGAAACAAAAGAAATTTTAGTAAAGGAAAATGATAATCCATCATACAAAATAGCCTTGAGTAGCAACTCAGTAAGCATGGGCGAAGTTGTGATTGTCAAAACAAGGAGTTCGCGCCCTAAAAATGTGTGGATCAGGGTAAGGGGAATACTGGGAAGCTATTCTGTTTTGGCACCGGACATAAAAGATTATATCTCTTCCAATTGGTAGACAAGTCATCTTTACTCACTAACTCATCATTCGTGCTAAAACACCTTCTTTCAACGAATAAGTGCACAACGCCACGTGGTTAATGTCAAGCTTTTGTACAACGTAGCGGGTAATCAGCGATGCAACCACGATCATGTCAACTCTTACCGGTACGATTAACAGATTGGCCTCGCGTTCGGCGTGAGATGACAATATAAGCCCACCGGTAATTGCAAATAACTCATCATAGTCAAACTCGTAGCTTTTGATCTTTTTAAGATCAAATTCCTCATTTCTTTTAAAGGCTGCCAGTTCAGCGAATGTTTCAAATGCACCGGACGAACCTATAAGATTATTGATTTTAAAACTTTTTACCGCTTCGAACAGGCTAGTCAGTTCATCTTCCAGATAATGATATAAGGCTTCAATTGCTGCCGGCGGGATGGGGTCGTTATGATGAAATTTTTCCAAAAGCCTTGCGGCGCCGATCTCAAAACTTTGTTTCCAGATCAGCTTTCTGTTATTACAGACGATAAACTCAACACTTCCTCCGCCGATATCCATTACCAGGGAGGAGTGATCGTCCGACAAAAGGCCCGACGCCCTTACACCTTCATAAATGAATGTGGCTTCACGCTCGCCGTCCACCACCTCTATTTCTATGCCTGTTTCCTTTTTCACTTCGTCAACAAAATCTTTTCCATTTGAAGCGTTTCTTAAGGCGGATGTAGCTATAGCGCTAATCTTTTGAACATTATGTTCGTTTATTTGCCGCTTAAAATCTTTCATCGTGTCCATGCCCCGTCCGAACGCCGCAGGAAGGATAATCCCTTTATTGATACCACCTTCTCCCAGTTTTACGGCTATATGTTTGTGCACGATCTCTTTAAAATCCTCAATACTGCCTTCAGCTATCAATAAATGAAAAGTGTTTGTGCCGAGGTCCATTACGGCGAAGCGCTTGTCCATGCCTCTAAAATAAATAATCCCTCGAATTGTTTAGGGTCAGAGGGATTATTGGAAAATTATTGTGACTGAGATTACTCCTTATAAAAGAACCATTTGGCCAACTCCTTAAAGCTGGTTTTTTTGCCATACATCAAAATACCAACCCGATATATCCTTGCAGCTACATAAGTACAAAAGATAAAGGCCACTACCATTAATCCCATTGACAATCCCAACTGCCAGGGTGGAACGACGAACGGGATACGCACCATCATGGCCACCGGAGCTGTAAACGGTATAATAGATAGCCAAACTGCCAATGTGCTGTCAGGCGCCTGGAACAAATACGATACTGATAGAATATATGTGAACAACAAAGGCAACGTTATTGGAAACATAAATTGCTGTGTTTCAGTTTCGCTGTCAACTGCCGAGCCTACCGCTGCAAACAGTGCGCTGTACAACAGGAAGCCCGTTAGCCAGTAAAAGCCGAAGCAAGCCAGTTCATAACCGGCGCTTGAAGCCATGGTTTGGACGAATTTAAAGGTAGAGCTTTGCGATGCCCCGTTCTGACCTAATAGCTTGCCAACCAGGTAAGATAAGACGATCCACAAGGCAAATTGCGTGAGCCCAACCAGCCCAACGCCAATAATTTTACCCGCCATTAGCTGGAACGGCTTTACCGAAGAAACAATTACTTCGATAATGCGGCTTGTTTTCTCTTCAATAACGCCACGCATAACCTGTGCGCCGTAAATAAACAACGACATGTAAATAAGAATGGCCCCGGCAAAAGCCAGCGCGTAGGCCGACCCGATATTGGCATTTTTATCACCTTCAGCGGTCATTTCGCGCGTTTTTAGCACTATGTTACTTTTAACGCTATGGAGCCGCGCGGTATCTATACCCATTTTTACAAGGCTTTCGTTCGACGCGATATTATTCATTTGTTGCTGAATTTCATCCGAAAGCGCAAGTGTGTTCTTTTTTCGGGCAAACAATTCCGCAGTATCGTTTTTCCCTTCGGGGATCATCAGGACAATGTCGTCGTCATTAAGCGAGGCCTTTACGGAGTCAAGCGGCTTATTGGTATTTTGGAATTTTAAAGTTTTTGTACTTGTAAATTTATCCTGGAACTGGTGACTGTTATCAATAACGTTGACGATATGAATCGTCTGGTTTTTGTTGTTAGCCAGGTAGGAAATGGTTGCAAACATGCCGCCAAATAATGAAGGAACCAGCAAAGTCATGACTATGAATGCCCTTTTCCTTACACGGGTGGTATATTCACGCTGGATGATCAAAAAAATCTTATTCATGGTCAGGCTGATTTTTGGTTGACTTTTTCAATAAATATTTCGTTCATGCTCGGTATTACTTCTTTCAGCATATTAATATGCACTTTGGGTAACAGGTAGTGTAATACGTCGTTTGAACTTTTACCTTCGTTAAGTTTAACACGAATGGTAAAACTGTTATCTTCTCCGGCAAGTTCATCTAATACATCATAAGGCTGCTTGCTATCCTTGTCAACGCGGTTGCCAATATATTCCACCAGGTAGGTGTCATTCCGGTAAGCATCCTTGATGGCCTTGATCCTGCCATCAAGTATTTTATGTGAAAGGTTTATCAGCGCTATAGCGTCGCAAAGTTCCTCAACCGATTCCATGCGGTGGGTGGAAAATAGGATAGTAGCCCCCTTACGGTTCAGTTCCAGGATCTCATCCTTGATCAGCTCGGCATTTACCGGGTCGAAACCACTGAAAGGTTCATCTAATATGATCAGGTCAGGCTCGTGCAGCACCGTAGCTACAAATTGCGCCTTTTGCTGCATACCTTTTGATAGTTCTTCAATCTTCTTTTTCCACCAGGTTTCCATACCTAGTTTTTCAAACCATAATTTCAGCCGGCGGGTAGCTTCGTCCCTGCTCAAACCTTTCAGCCTCGCCAGGTAGATCATTTGCTCGCCTATCTCCATTTTTTTGTACAGGCCGCGTTCCTCGGGTAGATAACCGATGCGGTTGATATGCGATTGGTTAAGCTTTTCGCCGTTGAAATATACCTCGCCTGAATCGGGAGCTGTGATTTGGTTAATAATGCGTATGAGTGAAGTTTTGCCGGCGCCGTTCGGACCTAAAAGTCCGAATATCTGCCCGTTTTCTACTTCCAAACTCACATCGCTTAATGCCTTATGACCGGCATACTGCTTTTCGATGTGTCGAATACTAAGCATATTGTTGTGGATCAGTTTTGGTAATAAGATAGCACAATGGCCTATTTGTTACGATAAAGGTATCAATTATTGCCGGGTGGTATTGATGTTGAAGGTAGCTTATTCAACTTAGTTCTTATAATTTCTATCGATTCCTTCTGTCTTGAGACTATCACATACAAACATCCTTTATAAACCATGGTGTGCGGATAACCGTATTGTCCGCCTTTCCATAAACCGGCTTTTTTTAATTTGTATGGTTCATCGGCTATAATATAGTTCTTGTCGAACAATTCGCCGTTGTTTGATAGTGATAAAACGAGCGGTGTACGATCGTAGTGATGCAGGGTATCGGGAATACCAACATAGTAAAAGCGTTTGTCGGGCAGGCGGCCAAAATGAAACTTGCTGTCATTATCAGAAAATGCTGTTTCAACCGGGTGCGACCATTTTTTGCCATTGTCGCTGCTTTCGGTTAGCCACAGTCGGCCTTTCCACCCTTTTCCCGTAACTCTTAGCAGCATGTGAAGGACACTGTCATCGGTTTGGAAAAACGATCCCTCGCATAATGGGGGTAAGCCAAGTTTTGCAGCCGGGGCATAAAAGGTAGCGGAATTATCCTGCGAGTAAAGCGAGTCGGGGTAAAAGCAGCTCATCTTCCAGCCAGATAATCCGGACGCGTCATCAGTATAAGGGAAAGTAAAATTACCACTGATGATGAGCCTGCCGCTCTTTGTCATTTCGGGCCCATGATTTGGAATAAGCGGAACATGCATATCTATAGCAGTACTCCAATGCATGCCATCGATGCTGGTTTTTGCCCAAAGGTGAGTGTTGGTACGGTGTTTTGTATATTCTCCGTAATAAGCCACCAATCTGCCACCGTGCTGGTATAATCCCGCAGCCGTAAGTACGGTCAACGTATCATGGTCAAGGCGTGGTGACGCCAAAACAGCAGGAGCCGACCAATGGATACAATCCGTGGAGACCGAAAAAATCACGCGCTGACCCGGCGAGTCTTCATCTATCAGGCCGTTTGACCAAAGTGCAATAAACTTATTTTTGAAATGAATAATTGACGGGTGATGATTGTAAAGCCAGCTTTTACCCGGAGAGTAGATCATACTCCGCCCGATCTTTAAATGAGGCACGCCGGCTTCGGTCCGGTAATTATTCCGGATAGGTGAATGGTTTTGGCCGTTTGCGCTGTGGCAGGTAATAAATAAGAGTGTGATATATATCGGGAGCTTGATTTTTTTCATTACGGGTTATTACTTTGATATTCGATAGATGGCGCTTAAAAGTAATAATTTGATACCTTAGATGTTATGATGAGAAGTCTTATTATCCTTTTTTGCTTTGGCATAACAGCAATAAATGGTGCTTATGCGCAAAAAAACACGTCTAAACCAGTCAATATCATATTCGATAGTGACATGGGTCCCGATTATGACGATGCAGGCGCCATAACCATCCTGCATGCGCTGGCCGATAAGGGTGACTGCAAAATACTTGCTACCATAGCCAGTACAAAATACGAAAGAGTTGCAGGGGTGTTCAGTGTGTTCAACACTTATTTCAACAGGCCGGGCATACCGGTCGGCGTACCTAAGGGCGATGCCCTTGAATTGCGCGACTGGCAGCATTGGACAGATACACTGTTGGCCAAATATCCGCATAAACTCAAAAGTAATACAGATGCCTGGGACGCAGTAGAACTTTACCGGAAGGTACTGGCAGCGCAGCCCGATAAAAGTGTAACGGTTGTAACGGTAGGCTTTCTTACCAATCTATCCAACCTGCTTAATTCAAACCCCGATAGCTATTCAAACCTGGATGGTAAAGCATTGGTCGGCAAAAAAGTAAAACTATTGGTTTGCATGGCCGGGAAATTTCCATCAGGATTTGAATTTAATGCGATGAAGGATGCCAAGGCGTCTCAAAATGTTTATCAAAACTGGCCGACCAAAGTCATATTAAGTGGTTTCGAGATAGGAGCGAAGATACATGCAGGAATTCCCCTGATAAACAATTCGGCTATTCAAAACGATCCAGTTAAAGACGTATTCAGAATATCGATACCTAAGGCCAAAGAGGACTCTGCAGGGCGGATGAGCTGGGACGAAACAGCAGCTTTAGTGGCAGTACGGGGATATTCCCAATACTACACGCTGCACTCCGGAAGGATGAAAGTAGCTGATGATGGAAGCGATGTGTGGGACGATAATGGCAAGGGACAGGCATACCTGGTAGAAAAGGTGGATTACAAAGAAGTACAAAAACTGATCAACGATCTGATACAGCATCAGCCTGTTGGGAGCAAAAAGCGCAAAGACTAAAGCTGAAAGCTGATATGTCATAACTAAAAAAGCCCAAAATCTAATCGATATTGGGCTTTAGTTTTATGCTGTTACCTTTAAGGTCTACTCAAAATATTCCTTCATCCGCTCAAAAAACGATTTCTCATTCTTTCCGGGACTTGGTTTGAAGTTGGGCGAATCCTGTAGTTTTTCCAGTGTTTCGCGTTCCTCACGGCTCAGCGCTTTGGGTGTCCAGATGTTAACGTGCACCAGTTGGTCGCCGCGATGATAGGAGTTTACTTCAGGCACACCTTTCGATTTCAGTCTTAATATTTTACCACCCTGTGTTCCGGGATCTATCTTGATCTTTGCTTTACCGTCAATTGTTGGTACCTCAACGCTGGTGCCCAATGCAGCGTCAACAAAGCTGATGTGCAAGTCGTATATGATATTATTGCCGTCGCGCTTTAAAGTTTCGTGCGGTATTTCCTCTATCAGGATGATCAGGTCGCCCGGTACACCGCCGCGGGGTGCCGCGTTACCTTTGCCGCTCATACTCAGCTGCATACCCTCGCTTACGCCGGCAGGTATGTTTATGCTGATAGTCTCCTCGTCGCGAACTACACCATCGCCATGGCAAACTGTGCATTTTGCGGTGATAACTGTTCCTTCGCCGTTACAGGTAGGGCAGGTGCTG
This sequence comes from Mucilaginibacter ginsenosidivorans, assembly GCF_007971025.1. Taxonomy (NCBI): domain Bacteria; kingdom Pseudomonadati; phylum Bacteroidota; class Sphingobacteriia; order Sphingobacteriales; family Sphingobacteriaceae; genus Mucilaginibacter; species Mucilaginibacter ginsenosidivorans. The sequence goes on from NZ_CP042436.1 coordinate 3,468,085, forward strand.
GTGGTTTGCATCTGGCCGAGTATGGTATTGGTCACTCTGCGTACAGCACCCTGGCCGCCGCAGGTTTTACAGGTTTGAACCGACGAACGGTCTTTGGCGCCTGTGCCATCGCAGGTTTTACAGGCTACCTGCTTGTTTACTTTTATTTTCTTTTCGGTGCCGTTGGCTATTTCTTCCAGCGTCAAACGTACTTTAATTCGCAGGTTGCTGCCGCGCTGCACCCTTCGGCCACCACCGCTTTGACGACCACCACCAAAGAACCCGTCGAACGGACTGCCGCCTCCGAATATATCGCCAAACTGGCTGAATATGTCTTCCATATTCATACCGCCCCCGCCAAAGCCACCACCATTGGCCGAGTGCGCGTTGGCCGCGTGACCAAACTGGTCGTAGCGCTGTTTTTTCTCAGGGTTGCTCAGCACTTCGTATGCTTCGGCGGCTTCTTTGAAGTTCTCTTCAGCCTGCTTATCCCCTGGATTTTTATCCGGGTGATATTTGATAGCCATCTTGCGGTAGGCTTTCTTTATCTCATCGGCATCGGCACCTCTCGGAACGCCTAAAACATCATAATAATCTCTTTTAGCCATGTATATTTTCCAATTGTTGTATTATTGATTTACTGAACACAATACGGAATCAATTCAGTAATTCGATAATTCAATAAATCAATAATTAATTGCCAACCACTACTTTCGCGTGGCGGGCCACCTTGTCATTCAGGTAATAGCCTTTTTCCACCTCGTCTACCACCTTGCCTTTCTGATCGTCAGAAGGCGCGGGGATATTAGTTATGGCTTCGTGCAGTTCAGGGTCGAAATCAGTACCAACGGCCTGCATTTCTTTCAAACCCCTTTGCCCCAATATATTTTTTAACTTTTGCTGGATCAGTCCAACGCCCTCTTTTACGGCATTTACGTCAGTGGCGTTATCCATATAACGGGTTGCGCGGTCAAAATCATCAAGTACCGGCAGCAGGGATACAATTACATCCAGTCCGGCAGTTTGCAGCAATTCGCTTCTTTCCTTCATTGTCCGGCGGCGGAAATTGTCAAACTCGGCGTACAAACGCAAGTATTTGTCATTAGCCAATGCTACTTCCTGTTTCAGTAATTCTTCGGGAGTCGACTCCGATGTCATGACATCATTGCCTTCGGTAGCAATAGCTTCGTTGTTATTATCAGTGTTTTCGGTGTTCTCGTTTTTTTTCTTTTTCAACATATCATTAAAATTCATGATTCAACTGTGCAAATCAACTATCCTGCCATAGCACAAAATCCGACAAGGTGTCAGCAGTTTTTAATTTGAAGTTCTCAATTGGCAGTTTTTTATTTCCGGGTGACAGAAGGCGGTACAGTTGTCAGCAATTGTCATACAAATATCCCGGCCGATCTTTTCAAGTGATCGGATAACCTGAGGGTGAGCGCCACTAAGGTTAGCGTAGGGTTTGGTGCGGCGGCAGTCGCATAATTTGACGCGCCTGCCGTGAACAAATTGGAAATGCCATGCACCTTACAATTGGCATCGACGACGCTGGTTTTAGGGTCGGTGCCCATGCGGGTAGTACCCATGTGGTGCCAGCCGCCGCCGGTAAATTCGGGCCAGCTATCGTCGTGCTCGTCGCGCAGGTATTCCATCAAACGCACGCGGCCTTTCCCGGCAATACCTATCTGGCGGCCGATTATTTCATAGATCATCCGGATGCTTCGCTTTTCAAGCGGCGTAAGCTCCCAGTGCAGCATAGCACGCCTCATCCCAAGGGCATCGGTTTCGGTATCCAGGCTGATGCGGCTATTAGGATTGGGCGCCTGTTCTATCCGGGTAAAAAGCTGGAAGGAATTGTGCCCGTTGCTGCTTTTTGATTTCCGTTCAGTTTCATCAAACTTGCCAAATGCTTTTGCGCGTTCCTTCGGATCGCTCGATTTCCAGATATCTATAAACGCAGGCTGGTTCCTTGCCGCTTCCAGGGGCGAGAAAGAAGCAGTGCCATTTAATATACGATGTTCACGCTGTTTTTCGGCGGTAATGGCCAGTTCGGCCCGTACCTTTGTTTTGCCGTAATCTATCGAGTACAATTTAAGCTGTTCGGGATCGGGAAACCACATTTCTGCTGATTTGATCTCAATGTGTTCCATAAAATAACGGCCAACCACATCGTGGTCATTCCCCAGGCCTTTTGGCGCCTGTTTGTTTGAGGCAAGCAAAAGGCGGGCATTTTGCATGGAACAACAGGCGAGCACAAAGCATTTGGCCTTCACGGTATGCTGTTTACCGGCCAGATTTTTTATAGTAACCTGTTTAATGGCCGATGCATGTTCATTTGCAGTAATATCGGTAACATTAGCATAGGTGTACAAGTAGATATTGGGAGCATTTACTATAGTGTCCTTATACTTCGAACCGAACCTGGTTGGCGGACTGAACTGCCACATTTTATTAAATACAGCGTTCGGATCAAAAGGCAGTGATACCAGCGATGGGTCGTTCTCCCGCCAGTATTCATAACTATACTCGTATGGCCCCAGGTCGAGATTTCTTTGTGCACGAACATAAAAGGCATCCAGGTCGCCGCGTTTAATAGGCCAACCGCTGTATGGCACCCAGTCACGTTTTTCAAAATCTATTGGGTCGAATACCGAACAAAAGCCTGCCCAATGCCCTGTGGTACCGCCAAAATAATGCAGCCTTGCGGATTCAAGCGGGTAATACCGCTGCCCGGTAGTTTTGCCACGGTATAGGTCCTGCATGGCTGGTTCATAATCAAAGCCCCCGCCTTCAAGCAATATTACATTATAAGGCGTATTTATCCATTCCAGCGCCATACTGATACCTGCCGCGCCGGCACCGATGATGCATATATCGCCTTCAATTACAGAATGATCGGGTATTAGTTTAGCGTCGATATGCATGGATCAGGTGTTAAGAATAGAAAATAAGGCACATTGACGGGCCTCGGTAACGGACAGCACCCAGCCTGCAACGGTTATGACCTTTGCTGATGCAAAATCCTGCTTCACCTGCCTGTTCAGCAGTGTTGTCAGCAATTTTGCATCGGTTGTAGGCTTGCCTTCAGATAACAACTGCCGGAGCGATGTCGGGTCGTTTTCATGAGGGGCTAATTTACGATAAGCCATACCGGCCTCACGCAGCGTTTTAATATCGGCGATGCGGGAAAAAAGAAAGGGCTGGCTCAGCGGGTCATTCGGATTTGTCTTGCAACCATCGGCTAAAGGAATTGCAAGCACCAATGCCGTATAAGCCGATAATCGAACGAATGCTCTTCTCTCCATAGGTTTCTGAAATATAACAAGCGCAGGTCAGACCCGCAAAAACACTTTCTTTTTATACATGAAATGCAAAAACAACCATTTTATCAATAGCAGGCAAATAGCAAATACCACCGCCCCCCATGGGTCACCCGCCCACTGCACCAGCCATTTAAAAAAACCGTTTACCGTATACTCCCACCTGATGAACTTCCCCGACATGTAAATGAGGATGGAATTCATCCCGATCACACGGAAAAAAAAGGCCCATTTTTGATGTCCAAGTACATCGATCACATAATAAAACAGCGACATTAACAATAAACTGATACCGCCCACCAATAACACAAACGAACTTGTCCAAAGGTTTTTATTGATCGGGAAATCAAAATTCCAGATCAGAGCCAGTATAATAAAGATCACACCGACAATGGCCATTCTGCCCGTTTTCTGAATTTGTGTCAGGTTGTGTTTTTTTAGCGTGATGCCCGTTAAAATGCCAAGCAAACCCGTACTTATGGCGGGTATGGTCGAAAATAAACCTTCCGGGTCGTGCATATTGGGTCGCCCGTCGGGGAAGGGAACGTACAGGTGGCCGGGCAATATCGTGCGGTCGATGTAAGATGCAAAATTACCCTCCGGTGTCAGATCACCAGGATGAAACCCCGGCGCTGAGGTGAATTTAAGCAATAGCCAGTAGCCGATAAGCAGCGCCCAAAACCAGGCCATCTGCGCAACCTCCTTCGAGTACAGGTAGATGATGTTAGCAAACATATAAGCTATACCGATTCGCCCTAAAACGGATGGGAAGCGTATATCGGCAAGCGGTTTAAGCTGCAGACCGTTATTGGCGATCAGGCCAAGTATAACCAGTATCAATCCCCGTTTGATAACCCGAAGCAAAAGCTGGCTGCGCGTTTTTCCTTTTTCCAGTTCGCGGCCCACCGAAAAAGGAGTGGAAACACCTGCCATAAACAGGAATAGAGGAAAGATCAGGTCGTAAAAATGAAAGCCGTTCCATAAGGGGTGCTCCAGTTGGTCGGCAATTACTTTTAAAATGCCCGATCCGGGCACCGCTTCGTGTAAACTTTGAAATAGTGCATCGGCCCCCATTATCCAGAACATATCAAAGCCGCGCAATGCATCCAGTGAATAGAGCCGGGTAGGGGTTTGCTGAAAATCATCAGCCTGGGTTTGTGCCATGTTATTAAAAAATTAAAAAAAGTGAGCGAGGTTTATGAATAATAAAGCTAAGTATTTCCCCTAAAAATCAAAGTAAAATTAATGTGGCAATTATTTTGGTCGTATATCAACCATTTGAGTGAACCCGCGAATTAGGAACTTTATAAAATAATTGCTCATTTTGCACATCAGAAACATCCACCCCAGCTAATGAGAAAACTAACAGAGGCCAATGCGGCCCTTTACACTACCATCCTGATCGTAATCACATTTCTCATCCGCATCTGGCTGGCAGCGTACACCGGGCTGGGGATAGGCGAAGCTTATTATTTTCGGGGCGCCGTCCACCTGGAGTGGAGCTATTTCGACCAGCCGCCTCTTTTCTTTTGGCTTAGCGGGACAAGTATAAAAATATTTGGTTTGACGAATCTTGGATTGAGATTCCCTGCGGTACTGCTGTTTGCCGCTACAAGCTGGCTGCTTTTCCTGATCACCAAAAAGCTGTTTACCGCAAGGGCCGGTTTTTGGGCCGTGGTGGTGATGAACCTGAGCGCTGTTTTTACAGTCGCTATAGCGTGTTGGTTTCAACCCGATGCCCCGCTTATGTTCTTCTGGCTCGCCAGCATCTATTTTATTGTCGAGCTGATCTTTGGCCAGGATTCGAGAGATGTACGGTATATCAGGAGCAGTGGCCGTACCTGGTTTTTATGGGTAATGACCGGAATTTGTCTTGGTTTGGCCACGCTGAGCAAGTATCACGTGCTCTTTATTTTCGTTGGTGTGTTCATGTTCTTCGCTACTAGTAAAAGTCAGCGGCACTGGCTTTGGCACCCCGGGCCTTATATTGCTATATTGATCACTTTGATCTTCTCTTTCCCCGTGTTGTGGTGGAACTATAATAATAACTGGGCGTCATTTGTATTCCAGGGATCACGGGCCGGCACAGGTTCAAATTTTAAGCTCCATTTTGATTGGTTTTTCCGCAGCATAGGCGGGCAGGCATTATGGCTGCTGCCGTGGATATGGTTCCCGACGGTGCGGCAACTGTTTAAGTCTTTCATTCTCCGAAGGACATCAGAAATATATGGGTTCTTTTTCTGGCTTTCGATATTGCCGATTGTATTTTTTACAGTCGTTACACTATGGTCCGATCTGCAATACCATTTTCACTGGCAGGCACCCGGTTATATGATGCTGTTTATCCCGCTGGGTTTTGCTGTTGATAAAAGCCTTTCGAACCAGGTACAATGGACAAAACTTACCCGGCGATGGATAACATTCTCTGCTTATTTTACGGTCATTACCATCGGTGTATTGAGCCTGCATATGGTTACCGGCTTTTGGACCTGGTATGGGCCTAAATGGATAGTCCACCGTTTTCACGGCGACAATGTAGACCCAACCATACAGGGGGTGGATTATGACGACATCGGTACACGTTTCGCCAAAGAAGGATGGACCCAAAATAAGCATCTGTTTGCAGGCAGTACACGCTGGTGGCTTACCGGTAAAGTTGACTGGGCATTAAAAGGGCAAAAGGAAGTTATCAGTTTTACAAACGATCCGCGAAATACTGCATTTCTTGTCGACCCGAACACTGTGCTGGGCTATGATGCCATTATCATAGCCCAGGATCAGCAGCAAAGTGTGATAGATGATGTTAAGCCATATTTCGACGATGTAAAGCAATTGCCAGATATCGCTATCATACGGCATGGCGTTGATGAACTGCACCTGCAAGTGTACTACTGCAAAAACTTTCATCAGTCAGGTAAGCCAAGGCCCGATATGCCGCTGTACCGCCAGTTGAACGGCTTGCCTCCATTCGGGAAATAGTTGTGGGTGTAAAAACTGTAATCCATGAAAATAATCATCAGCCTTTCTCTTGCCATCGTGCTGGTTTCGTGCGGTCAGGGGAATAATGATATGGCTACTTTGCAACATCAAGTAGACAGCCTTCAAAAACAGCTCAATCACACCTACAAACCGGGCCTGGGAGAATTTATGATGGGGGTGCAGGAGCATCATGCGAAACTTTGGTTCGCAGGCATCAACCAGAACTGGCCGTTAGCCGATTTCGAGGTTCATGAAATTGGCGAGACGGTGGACGACATCAAACAATACTGTACCGACAGGCCCGAAGTAAAAAGTATAGGTATTATCGATCCGGCGATAAGCAGCATCGATGCCGCGATCAAACAAAAAAGTGTGGAGCAATTTAAAAAAGCATTCACCGATCTCACCAATAGCTGCAACAATTGCCATAAAGATAATCAGCATGGTTTTAATGTGATAACCATACCCACGGGGTTGCCTGTAGAAAATCAAAGATTCAAACCGGGGCAATAATTCCCGTTAAAACCACAAAGGCCCCGCTATTCAGCGGGGCCTTTGTGTGCATATAATGCCTTTATTAGTGCCTTATCTTAATAGGGTGACTGTTGTGTTCGATCTCCTCCAGGTTTTCTAATTCTCCTTTTTCGTTCACCACCCAATCACTTAAGGCTATATAACCCCTGTTTTTCTTTTTCCGGGGATCTTCGAACGGCAGTATCAGGCTTATAAGTACAGCGCTCACTCTAAGCGCCCAATATATCGTTATCATTTGTTGTTGGTTTGAATACCTGATTTAAAGCAATTTTGCTGCCAAAAAATCGCGAATGAAGAAAATAACCCTGTAAATGCCATTTATCGGTATTTTATAGTTACCTTTAGAAAAAACGCATGGAACAGTGCGTATAATTCTCCTTCACTTGGGCATTGCCTGCCTCTGTTACAGGTAATATTTAAGCAATAAAACATACATCGTGGCTTAATAACAAGTCATACAACATGATAGCGGTTGTCCGCTTTTATGCTTATGGCGAACATCAGCCGCCATTCTTATTAAACGAACATTAAAAAAATAACTCATGAGCAAAGACAAAGGGAGCAGGGAAAAGAAAAAAGCACCCGATCCCACGGGGAAAAAAGCAAAATCGGATTACCAGGCCGGCAAAAGCTCGGTATCACAAAATGACGTATTTTCATTCAACAAGAAAAAATAAGATGGCAAACAAAATAGTTGATTTCCAGGCTAAAGTTTATGTATACGATCTGAATAATTGCGCCAGGGAATTTGGTTTTAAAGACGACGAAGGATGGGAATTGAGTTTAGCTACCCAGGATGAACGAAAGGCTCTCGAAAAGAAATATTATCCAATTGTTTCAACCAAGGTTTTACCTGAGATACTGGTCGAACTATTTGGACTCGTGAAAGATAAACTTGTGCAGGCAAGAAGTAATATCCAAAACAAATTGGATACCGGCAACCAGGCTAATAGCAACATGCAATATTTGGTTGCATTTAACCCCAAGCGGTACAGGTAATTACAGCGCAGGAACCAACAATGGATGGCCTGCTATTTAAAATATATGATCAGAAAAAACATGAAACTGGCGGAAGGCCAAAATTTACGCTACACGGGAAAGGGCTTTTCCGGGTATATCAAAGGCCAGCCTTATATGATCTATATCGCAACGCATAGTATTTACCAGATACAGGTAAAATACAACGGCGTCGATATGGTAGTAGATAAATATTTTACCGATCTGGTGGGATAATAAAAAGGCGGACAATCAATACTATCCGCCTTTTTGATTCTTAATAATATCGTGCGTTGGTAACAATAAACGCCTTCAATTTATCAGTATTTGTAGTTCCGGCTGAAAGTCCGGTAAAAATTATCGTGTACACTCCGCCGTTAGCAATGCTGACATTGTCAAGCGTAGCCAAAACAGTGCTCGTTCCCTTTTGTAAAATGGTAAAAGTGTAATTTTTATCACCCACCAATGGTGCGAATGACGTGTATTGCTTATAACTTTTATTTGTAATAAAAGCTGCACTGTCTTTTACGGCCACATCAACAGCAGGCGCATCCGGGCTTAGGTCGACAAAACGAATGCTTGCCCTACCGCCTGCAGGCTTTTCAACGGTATCGCTTAATAAAACAAGTTCCTGGTGAGTTTTTGGTCCTGCCAGAAACAGGGAATATATATTCCCGTCTTTAAAGGATATCGTATCCGAAAACTGTTTGTCCATTGTCGAAGGGAGGTAGAAGTTAGCCATGCGTTTACTTGCAAAGGCCCGGAAATAATCTACACCATCTCCATAGTTGATAGGTCCCCAGTTTACTTTGTTGTTATCAAGGTAAAAATCCAGGGCAGGATCATCAGGCGCAGCCTGGAAAAACGATACCAAAGCAATTGGCGGATTGTAATTGTTGTTATTGTCTTTTAAACATGAAGATAATGACAGCAGGCCCATTACTCCGATAACTGCTGCTGCCGTTTTTAATAAATAGGTTTTCATAATCGTTTGCACTTTTTCACATATACGCACTAAACCGTGCAAGCGATACAAACAACGTCATAAATAAACATCATGACCTTCACGGGGCAACCTTGTACCTTGGTTTAAGCACCCGAAGGCGTGGCCTGTGGCGGTGTCGTCTTCCCTCTCTTTTTGATTTTGATGACCTGGTATATCACGCCGGCGATGTAAAGTATAAATAAAATCAATAAACCATTTTGAATTATAGGGTCATTTGGCCCTGTCGCAATCGGACTGCTGATAGGTAGCCTTGTCAGCGTTTCAACAATTGCAGGCACCATCGAAAGAAAAAGCGTAGTAGACATTACGATCACCTGCACGTATTTTGCGGCTTTACCAAAAATACGGTGGGCGTATATTCCAATAGGTAAAAGCACCAAAATAATGATCGCTGTAAAATGTCCGGCAGTTAAATGTCCCGTCTTCATGATCGGGAAACCCGTGACACAGGTAAGTATAGTCAGTAAAATATATGTTCTTCCGGGGCCCGTCGCAGGATCGAGTTTACCTGAGCGATAAAGAGCATAATAAGCAACCAGCAGGGCAATAATGCTAATGGCCGTGTGAATGATTCCGAGAACTGAGAGGTGATTGGGCATGGCTGAAATTTTGATAGGTGTGCAAGCAGATAACGAAACTAACTTAGGAAAAATATTCGGCCTTAACAAAATATATCAACTTCATTGATAGTGTTTTATAGCGACATTTCAATAATCAAATCTGTTGACCTGGAAAATGCAATTTAACTTCGGTTTAAAGAATTTGTCGTTACGAATTAAATAGTGGGCTTAATTATAGCGAAAATACCGTTAAAACACGGGTTGAATATTAACTATTAATTGGCAATATTTACAAAAAGCGTTATTTCCGTAAAGGTTAACCAACAGCCTTCAGGAATGCCGCGAATTGATCCATTTCTAAACTTATAAATGTTATGCCAAAAATTCTCACAAAGGGCAAGCCGGTTAAAAAGCCGGGTGAACGACCTGGTGACGAACAGGGAGGTAAAGGCGACCGTTCCCGCACGGCTGGTAACCAGGTTGCGCCCGGCGTTGTGAAAATATTGATGATCGAGAATAACCCTGTCGACGTTGAATTCACGCAGAATGAATTGAAAAAGGGTGGCATGTCTTATATATCCGAAGTTGTTCAAAATGAAAACGATTACCGGCTTGCGATCAGCAATTTTGTGCCTGATATTATCCTTTCCGACTTTGCCCTTCCAAAATTTGACGGAGATACCGCGTTCAAAATCAGGAACCAATTAATACCAGATACGCCATTTATTTTTATTTCAGGAACTATAGGGGAAGAAAAATCTGTCGGTTATATGAAGGACGGATTAACCGATTATGTGCTGAAAGATAAGCTGTATACGCTGGCTATTAAAGTAAGGCGGGCGCTTGATGATGTTGCGGAAAGGCGGGAAAAGCGTAAAGTTGAAGATGAGCTAATTCGAAGCGAGATGCGCTTTCGGGCCCTTATAGAAAAGAGCACAGAAATGAAAACCCTCAGCAGCCCTGATGGTAAATTTCTTTACGCCAGTCCTTCGGTTACAACCACACTTGGGTACACTATTGATGAATTTTTACATAAATCTATCGTTGATCTGGTTCATGATGACGACATGCCGGCGTTTCTCAATAAGAGAGAGGGGATAATTCACGCGCCGGGCAACTCCGTCTTCAACGAAGTTCGTTTACGCCATAAAAATGGGAGTTGGATATGGTGCGAGGGTTTTACTACCAACATGCTGCATGAGCCGGCCATCAATGCCATGGTTTCGAATTTTATTGATATTTCCGATCGAAAATTGATACTGGAAAGGATTGCTGAGAGTGAGCGGTTCATTAAAACGATAACAGACAGTTTGCCGGCAATGATATCTTATTGGGACGCCGGTCTGCATTGCCTGTTCGCTAATCAGCCATATATGGACTGGTTTGAGAAGCCGTCGTCAGAAATACTTGGCATTAGTATGAGCGAACTCTGGGGTAAAAGAGAATTTGATCTGCAGGAAAATCATATCAGGCAGGTTTTGGAGGGAGAAGCACAGAGGTTCGAACATACATTTCACAGGGCTGATGGCAAAGCAATTGACTCCGACACCCAATACCTCCCCGATAAACAGGGTGACAGCGTCAAAGGCTTCTATTCGCTTATCTACGACGTCACTGAAGTGAAAATGGCCGAATTAGCAAGTATACAGGCGCTCGAAGAAAGAAATACCATACTTGAAAGCATTGATGATGCCTTTTTTGCTGTTGACAAGGATTGGGTTGTTACTTACTGGAACAATACAGCTGAGGAGGTACTGGGGACACCGAAAGCTGCCATCATAAATAAGAATTTATGGGAGGTTTTTGCTACAGCCGTAGGTTCGCAATCGTACAAGTGTTATCACGAAGCCATTCAAACACAGCGCGCAGTTCATTTTGAAGACTTTTATCCGCCTTTAAATAAATGGTATGAAATAAGCGCCTATCCTTCGGCCGCCGGGTTGTCAGTGTATTTTAAAGATATAACTGAAAGAAAAGCCGCCGAGGCCCGGATGAAAGAACTGAATGAAAATTTAACAAGGAGGACAAAGGACCTTGCTGTTTCCAATGCAGAATTGGAACAGTTTGCCTATGTGGCGTCACATGATTTGCAGGAACCACTTAGAATGGTGACCAGTTTTCTTACGCAACTTGAAAGGAAGTATGGTGATATAATAGATGATAAGGGACGGCAATACATACATTTTGCGGTTGATGGGGCTAAAAGGATGCGCCAGATCATACTGGACCTGCTTGACTTTTCCAGGGTAGGCAGGACAGACGATGACCTGGAAACCCTGAATTTTAATAAGCTTGTTGATGAATTGCTCGCTCTTTACCGGCGGCAGATAGACGAATTGCAGGCGGTTGTTGTTTCAGAAAAACTTCCGACACTTCAAACTTATAAAACCCCGGTAAGGCAGGTGTTTCAAAATCTCATTAGTAATAGTTTGAAGTATCACAAGCCGGGCAGCGCACCGGTTATCAAAATTTCATCCGTCGAAACTAAAACGAATTTTCAGTTTTCGGTAACAGACAATGGAATAGGGATAGCCCCTGAGTATTTCGACAAAATATTCGTCATTTTTCAAAGGCTGCATAATAAGGATGAATATTCGGGTACCGGCATGGGGCTGGCCATTGCAAAAAAGATCATCGAAAACCTTGGTGGAAAGATATGGATTGAATCGGCAGAGGGCGAAGGAAGTACATTTTATTTCACACTTCCCAAAAGTTCAAGAACATGAAAGAAATAAACATTTTGTTGGTGGAAGATAACGAAGGCGATATTTTACTTACAAAAGAGGCCCTCGAGGATAGCAAGATAATTAATAAGATCAGGGTAATTAGGGACGGGAAAGCTGCAATCAGCTTTTTTGAATCCATAACTGTGAAAGACGAAATACCGGATCTTGTTCTTTTGGACATCAATCTGCCAAAAGTAAGCGGCCATGAAGTATTGATGTATATTAAAAATGCTGAAAAATATGCGAGCATACCTGTTATTATACTCACTACTTCATCGTCGGAAAAGGACATTTTAAAAAGCTATAAAAACCATGTGAACTGTTATATAACCAAACCAATTGAGGTAACCGATTTCATGAATGCAATGATAAAAATTGAAGAGTTTTGGATAAATATAGTTTCCATACCTGGTAAATAATACGACAATGCTAAACAAAGGCAATTATCATATTTTAATTATAGAGGATAATCCGGGCGATTTCACCCTGATCGAAGAATTTCTTCTTGAGCAAATTGAGGCCCCGCTTATTGTACAAGCATCAACGTTTAAAGAGGCATATGAAATCCTGTTTTTCAAAGCGACCCTTTTTGATCTGATACTTCTTGACCTTTCATTGCCCGATTGCACCGGCATACTCTTAATAAAGGAAGTAATAGCAATTGCAACGAATGCACCTGTTATTGTTTTGACAGGTTATGCCGACTTAAATTTTGGTGTAAGATCGCTTTCTCTCGGAATTTCAGATTATCTGCTAAAAGATGAACTGACTTCTATAACGTTGTACAGAAGCATAGTATATAACCTTGAACGTAAAAAAACAATTTTGGAATTAGCAGAGTCAGAAAAGAAATATAGTCAGTTATTTCAGCTGAGTCCGTTACCCATGTTTGTTTTCGACCTGGAGACGTCAATATTCCTGGATGTGAACGATGCATTCATAAAAAATTATGGTTATACGAGGGAAGAAATGCTACAGATGAATTTAGCGGACATCAAATTAACTGAAACTATAACGGGCTCTATAGCGGATGCTAAACGCAGGAACGGAGTTTCAGGAATAGCTAAGCATGTTAAGAAAAACGGCGAGGTTATACACGTCGATTTACAAAGTAACTTTATTCGTTACAAGGGTAGAAAAGCTCAGATCACAATCGCTGGCGACATCACCGAAAGGTTAAGTTACATTAACGCGATTGAACAGCAAAATGAAAAGCTTCGGGAAATATCATGGATGCAATCGCATATAGTCAGAGCTCCGTTGGCCCGGATAATGGGGTTGGTTGAAGTAATAAGGGAATTAAAGGACAATGATGAAGAAAAAGAAATGACATTGGATTTTTTGATGTCATCCGCAAATGAACTGGATGAGGTAATCAAAAAAATTACAGATAAAATTGCTGTAGATGATGATTTTACACTTCAAAAATAATATTAACGCCGATGCCCAATAAAGGTGATCATAATATATTAATTATAGAGGATAACCCGGGTGATCTTGCCCTGGTTGAAGAGTTCTTGTTTGAGCAGATCGAGTCTCCTGTTTTATCACATGTTTCAAATTTTGTTGATGCGAAAAACGTCCTCACAAACGCGGCGACAGCCTTTGATATCATACTTTTGGACCTTTCACTACCTGATAAAACAGGGACACCCCTTATCGAGGAAATAATTAAGGTTAGCGCAAATGCGGCGGTAATAGTTTTGACAGGTTATTCGGACCTGAGTTTTGGATTAAGGTCGCTTTCACTGGGGGTATCAGATTATATTTTAAAGGACGAGCTTACTTCGTTGTCGCTTTATAAAAGCATCGTTTACAGTACCGAACGCAAAAGAATCGCCCTTGCTCTTGAAACATCAGAAAAGCGCGCCAGGCGATTTGCGAAACAATTAAATAGTGTGGTGGAGGAAGAGCGCTTGCGTATAGCACGAGAAATTCATGATGAATTTGGTCAGCAATTGTCGGGGCTGAAAATGTCAATGGCCTCTTTGAAAAAAAATAATGGCGTCAGCTCCGATTTACAACCGGTGATCGAAGCCATAGTTACCGATGTAGATAACAGCATACAAACCCTAAGATTGATTGCGAACGAATTGCGGCCTGCATTATTGGATAAATTGGGGCTATTTGCAGCAATTGAGTGGCTGGTAAGTGAATTTGAGCGAAAAACTGGTATACAGAGTAAAATATATGTAGAAATAGATCAGCCCTCAATCGATAGAACTACCGGGATCAGCATTTTTCGTATATGCCAGGAAGCATTGACCAACATTGCTAAACATGCAGCAGCTTCGCTCGTATCGATAAGATTGGAAAGCGGGGTAGAAATGATCAAGGTTTATATATCCGATAACGGCAAGGGTATTGATACCCGGACGTTGCAAAATTCTTCTTCGATGGGGTTACTCAACATGCGGGAGAGAGCAAGCCTGATAGGTGCGGAACTTAATATAAATAGTGTGCCCGGTAAAGGCACCAATATCGAACTTAAAATAAAAACAAATGGCAACGAAGATATTGATAGCCGATGATCATTCAGCAATTAGAATTGGCGTCAGGCAAATTTGCACCGGCGAATTTCCATTTGTTCAATTTGGCGAAGCAACCAACTACGCGGAAGTTTTTCAAAAATTAAAAGAATCGGACTGGGACATTGTTATACTCGACATCGATTTGCCCGGCCGTAATGGACTGGATGTTTTGAAACAGATAAGGGCAGATAAATGCAAAGTGCCGGTTTTGATGTTCAGTTTTCATGGTGAGGAGCAAATCGCCCTCAGGGCGCTGAAGATGGGGGCATCGGGATACCTGTCAAAAGATACTGCCGACCAGGAACTTATAAAGGCTATTAATAAGATTCTGGACGGGAAAAAATATGTATCGCCGGCGGTTTCAGAAAGATTTCTCGAGATGATGGACGACGATGTTATGAAGGAACCACATGAATTATTGTCTGACAGGGAATATCAGACACTTTTACTCATCGCTTCGGGGAAAACTGTTTCGGAAATTGCAGATATGCTTTATTTAAGTACTCCAACCATAAGTACCTACCGTGCCCGCATCCTGGCGAAAATGAAACTAAAAAATAATGCGGAGCTTACCAACTATGCCATCAGCCAAAAGTTGGTGTAATCTATTTCCTGTCATCCAAACAACTACAAGAGTTTCATAATCAGAACTATAATCAGTCAACAGCTTGTTTAACAACTTTGAATAGTTAAAAACAAAGCCGATGGATAAGTCTGTAGAACGTTATTTCCTGTATTGCATGAATTTGCAATGCCAAAATTCAATTTACCATAATATGATGGCAACTCAGATGCCGTTGTCTGAAGAGAGTCTTTTATCGCGGCATTGCTGCACCTATTGCAGTCAGCCCCTGGCTTCTGCAATCGATCTCGAAATAAAATATACACTTGCCAATCTTAATGTGGTAAAACCTGACCTTAAAAACTACATGAAAAATTAAAGCATTTATTTAAATCCATATGCCATGAAAACATCTACCCTGTTGTCATTTACACTGGTTTTATTTGTTGCCTGTAAAAAAGATAAAAAAATTGCACCTGAAATAAAGTCCCCGGTCACGACCGCGATAATTGCGGCAAGTACGGACACGATTCCTGACAAATCGGGATTCAAGATCAAGCTATACCAGGACAGTACAACCTACGACGAAACCTGCATCATATTTAAACGGTCTTCGAGTCCTGATTATGTTTTTAGCGAAGACGCACCCCACCTGGATGGGTTCGGGCATGTTAGCCTGGCCAACATATCCCAGGACGGAACAGACCTTTCCATAAGCTGTATACCCTATGTACCCGGAATGAACATCGGTTTGGATATCCATACAAAATCGAGCGGACTATTTTTTTTGAAGATCAGCGGAGAATACAGCATGCCCGTAGATAAACAGATATGGTTAAAAGATAATTACAAAAAAGACAGTGTCGACCTTCGTTCAGAAACCTGTAGTTTCGAAATTGATGAAGCTGATCCTAATACATTTGGGAAAAAACGATTTGTGCTTATCATAAAATGATGAATGTATTAGTCCTTTTAAGCGCATGGAAATAGTGAATGAGAAGAAAGAGTTCAATATATTAGTTGTAGAGGATAACCCCGGCGACTTCGCCCTTGTTGAAGAGTTTTTGCTGGAACAAATAAGGCGACTAAACTTAATCCACGCCAAGAACTACCGCGAGGCAAAAGATATCTTAACGGGCAGATGCGAGCAGTTTGATGTGATACTTCTCGATCTTTCATTGCCTGATAAAACCGGGGCGCCATTGATCAGCGAAATAACGAAATTGTGTATGAACACACCTGTTATCGTATTGACGGGCTATACTGATTTCGCTTTCGGAATAAAATCTCTTTCCCTGGGCGTTTCGGATTATGTGCTGAAAGAAGAGTTGACCCCGATATCATTATATAAAAGTATTGTTTATAGCCTCGAGCGCAAAAAGGCAACGCAGGGGCTCGAAGATTCTGAAAAAAGATATAGCGATCTTTTTCATTTAAGCCCGCAACCTATGTGGGTTTTCGACGTCAGCACACTTTGCTTTCTTAATGTTAATGATGCCGCTATAATGCAATACGGTTACAGCAGGGAGGAGTTCCTGTCGATCACAATAAAAGACGTTCGCCCGGAGGAAGAGTTTGCGAAAATAGACAAGGGCATTGAATCTGCTATACTGACCGGGCAACCGGAGTGTCAATGTAATAATATACACCGGAAAAAAAATGGAGACCTGATACAGGTTGATACTAAAAGTAAAGTAATAGAGTACCAGGGGAAAAAAGCCGTAGTTACGCTGGCAATTGACGTTACGGAAAGGCTGACCTATATAAAGGCGATCGAATTACAAAATCAAAGATTAAAAGAGATATCATGGATACAGTCTCATATAGTGCGCGCACCGCTGGCCAGGATAATGGGACTCATTAGTATACTCAAAGAATTGCCAACCGGCGGGGACAAAGAAAAGGCTATGGAATACATACTATTATCGGCAAATGAACTGGATAACGCGATAAAGGATATTACAGCAAAATCCAACACAAGCGCGGATGTCATCGTAAAACCAGGTAATTAATTTACGCCCGCCAGGGCATGGCACCCGCCGTTCCCAATGACTTTCCGAAAGGCACACAAAACCTGTAATTTATCCGGGGCCTTTAAATTTAAAACGCCTGCCTCGCAAATATAGCCCCGCAATTTGCCCTGGATATCCGACAATACGGTATAAGGTTTACAATGATACAACTATCTCAGCCACTAAACTTTCCAATACGACGGAACTACTTTTGCGCAGGTACAATAAATTACTTTGCGTGATCGATCGTCAGTTGTAAATAAAGTCGCCGTTTTCAGAATTAATGGTCACCTGTTTCTGATTGCCGGCCTCAACGTGACCGATGATCCTGGCATCAACGCCATAACGCTTTGAGATACTGATCAGGTCTGCCGCTATTCCCTTCGGCACATATAGTTCCATGCGATGTCCCATATTGAATACTTTATACATTTCCTGCCAGCTTGTTTTGGATTCTTCCTGTATCAATTTGAATAGAGGCGGAACAGGGAACAGGTTGTTTTTTATGATATGAACGTTATCAACAAAATGCAACACCTTGGTTTGCGCACCACCGCTGCAATGTACCATTCCGTGTATTTGATGGCGGTATTCTTCCAACATGGTCTTTATTATTGGCGCGTAAGTCCGGGTAGGGGAAAGTACCAGTTTACCTGCTGTTATTAACGCCCCGTCTCCAATATCAATTTTGTCTGTCAGTTTTTTGCTGCCGGAAAATACAAGATCGTAAGGCACGCCATGATCATAGCTTTCAGGATATTTTTCGGCTACGCTTTTATCAAATACATCGTGCCGGGCCGACGTCAGCCCGTTCGAGCCCATGCCGCCATTATATTCCTGCTCATAATTGGCTTTTCCGAACGATGCAAGACCCACGATCACATCCCCGGGCTGTATACGGTCGTTTGATATTACATCTTCCCGTTTCATTCGGCAGGTAACGGTGGAGTCCACTATAATGGTCCGCACCAGGTCGCCAACGTCAGCCGTTTCGCCGCCGGTTGAAAAGATACCTAAACCAGCATCTCTCAGTTCGGCCAATATCTCTTCAGTGCCGTTGATGATGGCTGCGATAACTTCGCCCGGAATCAAATTTTTGTTGCGGCCTATGGTTGATGAAAGTAAAATATTGTCAATAGCGCCAACGCAAAGCAGATCGTCCAGGTTCATGATGATGGCATCCTGTGCTATTCCACGCCAAACGGAAATGTCGCCTGTTTCTTTCCAGTAAGTATATGCCAACGACGATTTGGTGCCTGCTCCGTCGGCATGCATAATGTTGCAGTAAGCAGGATCGTTGTTTAAAATATCAGGAATTATCTTACAGAAAGCCTTGGGGAAAATGCCCTTGTCAATGTTTTTTATAGCGTTATGAACGTCATCTTTCGAGGCTGAGACGCCTCTCTGATCGTACCTTTGCGAAGAAATCATGGGCAAATATAGTGTATAATGAGGTTTAAACATTACTTTTGCGTTTTCTTATCTATCATTCGATGTCAAACAATATACTGTCTAAAATTCGCCTTCACCTTAAACATAGTTTTGACCGCCTGAATAACGAACAACTAAAAAAAAATGTACTTCAGGCAATTCCATTTTGGATCGCATCAGTAATAACAGGTTTAATAGCGGTAGTGTATGCAAGGCTCTTTTTGTATGCGGAGGACCTGACCGCTAAAGTTTTTCACTGGCACGCCTGGTTGCTGTTTATATTAACCCCGGTTTGTTTTATTGCTGCCTGGTGGATAGTAAAGCGGTTCGCTACCTATTCGCGCGGGAGCGGGATACCGCAAGTTGCCGCCGCGATAGAAATTACCGGCCCTAAAACAGATGATAAGGTAAATAAGCTTTTAAGTATCAAAATTATTGTGGTCAAGGTAATATCAAGCCTTGTGTTGGCGATAGGTGGTGGTGCGATTGGACGTGAAGGGCCTACAATACAGATAGCTGCTTCGGTATTTAGAAAGATAAATCAGATTTTGCCGGCCTGGTGGCCAAAAGTTGCTAAAAGGAATATGATAATTACCGGCGCAGCTGCCGGGCTCGCTGCTGCCTTCAACACGCCGCTCGGCGGGATAGTTTTTGCTATAGAAGAACTAACCAAAACCCACTTCAGCTATTTCAAAACGGCTATTTTTTCGTCGGTGATCATCGCCGGCTTAACCGCACAAGGGATATTAGGCCCTTATCTTTACCTCGGTTATCCTAAGATCGACAGCCTTTCAACCTTTATTTTCCTAAGCGTGGCACTGGTAGCAGCAATTACAGGTTTATTGGGAAGCGCTATGTCTAAATTCATACTGGTCATACTTAAATGGAAGGCTAAGTTTCGGTTCCAGCGCGAACATGTGATCTACCTGGTCTGCTGCGCGCTTATCATGGTTACATTTGCTTACTTTGTCAATTTCGCGGCGCTGGGGTCTGGTAAGGATGTGATGCAACGCGTCCTGTTTACTTCAGATAAGTATTCCACGTGGTATATGCCGGTGTTCCGTATTATCGGTCCTGCGCTGTCGTTTACAACGGGTGCAGCAGGAGGGATATTCGCACCTGCCCTGGGAGCAGGCGCAAGCGTGGGATCGTTCGTGGCAAGCTGGTTCAATTTCTCCGAAGCTAACACCAACATGCTTATTTTGGCGGGCATGGTTGGCTTCCTGACAGGCGTTACAAGGTCGCCATTTACATCGGCTATCCTGGTATTGGAAATGACCGATCGAAATAATGTTATCTTTCACCTTATCCTGGCAGGTATGATAGCAAGTTTAGCCGCGATGCTGGTAGACAAACATTCGTTATACGATCACCTTAAAGTTCAATACATGATCGACCTCAAGGCTGAGGAGGAAAAGGAGAACGCACAGGAAGAACCCACCCCGGCGGTAATAGAACCACTAAAAAACGAAAGCCCTGCTTAGTTGTCTTTTTAGCCTGAGCTTATTTTATGAACAGCAGTTCGCGGAATTTAGGCAAGGGCCATAGCGAGTCGTCTATTAGTTGCTCAAGTTTGTCCACGTGATAGCGGATCGGCTGAAAGAAAGCCTTAACCTTTTCATCATAAGCGATAGCTTTTTCGCGTATATCTTCGATACCGTTGGCCTGTTTGCGCTCTGCGATCATGTAACCCACATTGGATTTGATGAAATTGACATGCTCTGATATTTTCGATATAATATCAAGTTGTGCCGCATAGGTGCCGCTGTCGAGTCCGATATCTTTAAGGCCTCTTACATTCTCTACCAAATTACTCTGGTAGGCAATTGCAGTGGGTATGATAACATTAATTACCAACTCGCCAATTACGCGGGCTTCTATCTGTAATTTTTTATAAAAGCTTTCCAGTAAAACTTCGTGGCGGGCATGGGCCTCACGCGGGCTAAATACCGCAGTGTCTTCGAACAAAATTGCTGATTTTTCGGCTAATAAGGCATCTAAAGCCCTGGGTGTTGTTTTGAAATTGGATAGTCCGCGCGCCCCGGCTTCTTCTTCCCATTCCTGGCTGTAGCCATTGCCTTCAAAACGTATATTTTTCGACTCTTTGATGTACCGTTTTATTACCATCAGTATCGCAACGTCTTTTTTCTCGCCTTTTCTCAATATCCTGTCAACATCATATTTGAACTTCTTGAGCTGCTCGGCCATTATCATGTTCAGGATGGTCATGGGATAAGCCGAATTAGCCGACGAGCCAACGGCCCTCAGCTCAAACTTATTACCGGTAAAAGCAAAAGGCGATGTACGGTTACGGTCGGTATTATCCTTTAATATTTGTGGTATTTTTGGGATACCTTGCCATAACAAAGCATCGTCTTTTATTTTCTTACTTATGCGTGAAGTTTCTATCTCGTCGAGCACATCGCTCAACTGGCTGCCCAGGAAAATGGATATGATAGCAGGGGGCGCCTCATTAGCTCCCAGCCGATGATCGTTATTAACTGAAGCAATAGACGCGCGCAGCAGATCGGCATGTTCATAAACAGCCCTAATGGTGTTGACAAAAAACGTCAGGAACATCAGGTTGTTTTTGGGCGTTTTTCCGGGCGATAAAAGGTTCTTACCTGTATTGGTTATCATCGACCAGTTGTTGTGCTTGCCCGAACCATTAACGCCTGCATAAGGCTTTTCATGCAGCAGTACTTTAAAGTTGTGCCTTTTGGCAACCCTGTCCATCAGGTCCATCAATAGCTGGTTGTGATCAATGGCCAGGTTGATCTCTTCGTATATCGGCGCGCATTCAAACTGGGAAGGAGCAACCTCGTTATGACGCGTCTTAAGGGGAATGCCTAATTGCAAAGCTTCTGTTTCCAGGTCTTGCATGTAGGCGTACACCCGTTCAGGTATCGATCCGAAGTAGTGATCCTCTAATTGCTGGTTCTTGGCCGACATGTGACCAAAAAGTGTACGGCCCGTTAAGTAGAGGTCGGGGCGTGCATTAAATAAGGCTATATCTACTAAAAAATATTCCTGTTCAATGCCTAAGGATGCATTGACCTTTTCTATGCTTTTGTCGAAGTAATGGCAAACGTCTACAGCTGCTTTGTCCAATGCATTCAACGCCTTTAACAGCGGTACCTTATAATCTAATGCTTCGCCTGTGTAGGATACAAATACAGTGGGTATACACAAGGTGCGCCCCATAATAAAAGCAGGAGACGAAGGGTCCCATGCGGTGTAACCCCTGGCCTCAAACGTGTTACGCAGCCCTCCGCTTGGGAAGCTTGATGCATCCGGCTCCTGCTGGGCCAGGGCGTCGCCCGAAAATACCTCGATCGCGCCGCCATCGGGGGTTGGTTCAAAAAAAGCGTCGTGTTTTTCAGCAGTAGTGCCGGTTAGAGGCTGGAACCAATGCGTATAGTGTGTGGCTCCCTTGCTTATCGCCCAGGCTTTCATAGCAGAAGCAACCTGGTCGGCCATATCACGCGGTATCGGCTCACTCTTCTCAATTGAACTAACAATAACCTGGAAAGCATCTTTGGAAAGAAAGTCCTTCATTTTTTGTTTATCGAAAACATTCGAATTGAAATAATCAGAGATTTTGTTTGAAGGCAGTTTTATTTCCGGAATTGATCTGTCGAGAACCGCCTGCAGAGCCTGAAACCTGAAGTTTGACATTTTTATTGAATTTTTTTATGTGATTTACTTCAAATGTATAATTATCCTCATTAAAACAATTCAATATTTCTCCAAAATATAATATTGATCAAGAAAATTGATGATGGGACAGGCTTTAAGGGCGGCTGTATCTGATACGCCCGGCAATGGCCCCGCTTGGGGTTTTACCCGGACATGACATCAAATGGTTTCAAATTGTAATAAATACACGAACGATGATATAGTTTAATCCAATTTTTTAAACACTTGATATATTTTTGAGGCCTTAATAAGTTTTTCGATTGAAAATTATGCAAAATCAATGTTAAATTTCAATCAATTTTTATGAATTTAATAATTCTTACTTGTTTTATGTGATTTTTAACACTAAAAATTTGTTTTATTATCAAAACATTCATAATTTCATGAAAAAATTAATAAAATTGTAT
Organism: Mucilaginibacter ginsenosidivorans; assembly: GCF_007971025.1. Lineage (NCBI taxonomy): Bacteria > Pseudomonadati > Bacteroidota > Sphingobacteriia > Sphingobacteriales > Sphingobacteriaceae > Mucilaginibacter > Mucilaginibacter ginsenosidivorans. Next base: position 3,490,830 of record NZ_CP042436.1, read on the forward strand.
TTATAAATCAAATTTATGTGATTTTATTAATTAAATAAGGATGATTTATTTCAATAAATCATCACTTATAAAGATTTGGTGTAATAATTTATGTTAATCAAACCAAATTAGTCATTATATGAAGATTGTTTTCACTAAACACCTGTTACGAGGCCTGCTGAAAAAGCTTTTACCGGCAAAACCAAAACTTGCCTGGGTTACCCGTAGAGTTTACAGTGGAGAAAGACCCGGAAAGCGACCCCTGTTTTAAATTATTATGTCGCAACTAACAAATAAATCAACTTAACTAAATAATAATCAATCAACCAATCAGTCAATCAAATTAACCAAAACACTAATCATGAAAAAAAGATTTTTACTTTTATTCGCCGGTGTCGCTGCTTTTAGTTTTGCTAAAGCGCAGGATACTGTAAAAACCACTTCAGATGCCCCTTTAGTTATCTTCGGTTCGGTAGATACCTATTACAAAGACGACTTCTCGGGTCATGCCAACATTCCTACCTATTTCGCTTCAGACAATAATTCTGTGTCGATCGGCATGATCGACGTTGGGTTAAAGAAAACCGTGGGTAAAGCATCCTTTGTAGGTGAACTGGGATTCGGTCCGCGCGGGCAATACCAGTCAACACCTAATGGCGACGGAAACCCCGGAAATGGCAATAATTCATTTCACATACAAAACCTCTATGTAAATTACGCGGTGACCGATAAATTTAGCTTAGCTGCGGGTTATATGGCAACTTTTGTTGGTTACGAAGTAATTAGCCCTACAGGTAACTTCAACTACTCAACCTCATATTTGTTTGGAGCCGGACCGTTCCAGAATGCGGGTTTTAAAGCAACCTACGCTTTTTCAGACAAGGTTAGCCTGATGGCCGGTATATTTAATGACAACTGGAACGTGTACACTTCAACTCATGACGTATCAACTTTCGGCGCGCAGTTAATGGTTGCGCCTGCAAAAGGCTGGACAGCATACTTCAACCTTGCTACAGGCCCTACATCTGGTACTATATTTGACCTGACCACTGCTTACCAGATCACCGATGCATTTAAATTAGGCCTGAATGGGGCTACATTTACACCTGCTCATGGCGGCGGCGGTTATGACGGTATTGCATTGTATCCTCAGCTTGCAGTTTCTAAAGTAGTAACCTTTGGTTTAAGAGGTGAGTATTTCGAAACTAAAGCTATCGGCACTACGCCAAAGGCTCATGTTACCGGCATCACTGTAACTTCAAACATCAAAGCAGGTCCTTTAACCTTCATTCCTGAGATCAGGTTTGATAACGGTGGCGACGAAATATTTACAGATAGCAATGGCGCACCTACAAAATCAGCTTCTCAATTTGTGTTGGCTGCTGTTTACGCCTTCTAATAATACCCCGGTTAAATTTTATTTCAAGCCGCTCTTCAATTACCGGAGAGCGGCTTTATCTTTATACTATGAAAAGGATACTGATATTTTTAGCCTGCCTGTTTGTACTCCAGGTAGCCAATGCGCAAAAAAGTTTGCTATCGGTTAACGAGCAAAATAAGTATATCTATTACCAGGTTGTTGATCTTCCCGGCGCGGGGGCCGATAGTTTGACCAAAAAAGCGTCAACTTTTGCAATCGACAATAAACTTAAGGGAAAGCTGGCAGCGGATACAACGTTTGTTATCCACGATAAATTTCTTACCCATTCCAGCCTTTCATTTTCAAAGCACGAGAATGGCGAGATAGCCTGCACTTTTACCATACAATGTAAGGACTCAAAATACCGCTTCTGGTTCACCGACTTCGTATTTACTCCTTATGAAAGAGACAGGTATGGGGCGTTTGTACCATCGAGCGGCAAAGAGGTGTCATTAGATGATGCTTCGTCAAAACTTGAAAAAAAGGAGTTGAGCGGCTATCTCGACCAGACCGGGGCGTATTGCCAGCAATTAGGTTCAAAATTGAAAGAGTATATGGCGCAAAATCATATTATGAAAAAAACTACCGCGCCGGTGGTAAAAAAGATCGTTACGGATAAGTGGTGAGAACCGGTTCGGGCAAAATTTTATCATAGTTTTTTATAGGCATACAAAATTTTATTTTGCAACGATGCAATATTTAATATTGTTTAATCGTTATTAAGTAAAATTAAATTTTGAAAAAATGCCTATCACAGAATTAGATTTATACAAGTCCGGGTGGCTCGAACTTGTATTTGACGACCGTAATAAAGCCTACGGCGCCTACGACCTCAGGAAACATTATGCTGATAACCTGTTCAAAGCACTCGGCTTTACCATTGGAGGATTTGTGACTTTGATGCTAGTTTGCAGTTTTTTTATGACTCGTCAACCCAAAGAAGGCCCAGTTATTGATGTCACCTTGCGACCAAGGACTTTTACTCCCCCTGTTGTAAAACAGCCGGTTACGCCTCCTAAACAGCAACCGGAGCCCCCGCATAAAAGTACTGTTAAGATGCCGCCATTTGTTGTAACACATGATCGGGATGCCGAGAATCCACCCAAAATAGATGACCTGAAGACAGCAGACCCGGGGCAACAAACAGTTAAGGGCGACGACGGTAAAATTGATATCCCCGAGCTTTCAAAAGGCGGGGGTGGAACAACAGTGGTGACTGAAGAGACAGGTCCGGTGGACATGCGAAGCGTGGAAGTAATGCCCGAACCAGTGGGCGGGGCTGCTGCTTGGTCGAAATTTCTTCAGAAAAATTTGCGTTTCCCAAGCCAGGCGCAAGATGCCGGGGTAGGTGGAAAGGTTTGGCTAAGCTTTATAGTGGAAAAGGATGGTCACTTATCCAGTATTACCGTTGAACGGGGTGCAGGGTATGGGATGGATGAAGAAGCATTGCGGGTTTTGAAACTAGCCCCGGCATGGAAACCTGGCATACAAAATGGGCATGCTGTACGCGTGAAATTTAATTTGCCGTTTAACTTTCAGTTGCCACAGGAATAATTAGCACACGTTAACTGATCATATATAAAGCGAGGCGGTGAGTTTTAAATTCATCGCCTTTTTGTTTTTATACACTTTTTGGCCCTAAGCTTTTTCCTTTCTGCTTTTCACCTTTTTTCCTACTTTTGTGCTTCCTTTCAACAAACGATAATTGCCTTGGAGACCCTGGAATTAACCACCCCCGAAACAGCTAAAGATTTAGGTTTACTGCCCGAAGAATTTGAACGAATAAAAGAGATTTTGGGACGCGTGCCCAACTTTACCGAGCTTTCTATTTTTTCGGTGATGTGGAGCGAACATTGCTCTTACAAAAACTCAATTACCTGGCTTAAAACGTTACCAAAGGACGGTCCGCGAATGCTTGCCAAAGCAGGTGAGGAGAACGCCGGGCTGGTAGACCTGGGCGATGGCATAGGTTGCGCTTTTAAAATAGAATCGCACAACCACCCGTCGGCATTAGAACCCTACCAGGGGGCCGCTACTGGTGTTGGCGGTATCAACCGCGATATATTTACGATGGGTGCAAGGCCTATAGCGCAATTAAATTCATTGCGTTTTGGCGATCTGAGCCTTGACCGTACCAAGTGGCTGATCAAAGGTGTGGTAAAGGGTATTGGCGATTACGGCAATGCCTTTGGTATTCCTACGGTTGGCGGTGAACTGTTTTTCGACGATTGCTACAATGTGAACCCGCTGGTTAACGCGATGTCGGCGGGTATTGTAAAAGCAGGCGAGACGGTATCGGCTACTTCTTATGGTGTTGGTAACCCGGTTTATATTGTAGGATCGGCCACCGGCAAAGATGGTATACACGGTGCGGCATTTGCATCAAAAGATATTACCGAAGATTCGGTAAACGATTTGCCTGCGGTGCAGGTGGGCGACCCGTTCCAGGAAAAATTACTGTTAGAAGCTACGCTTGAAGTGATCAAAACCGGCGCTGTGGTAGGTATGCAGGACATGGGCGCTGCCGGTATAATTTGCTCCAACTCTGAAATGTCGGCAAAAGGCGAGCATGGTATGCGTATCGACCTGGATAAGGTTCCTACACGGCAGGAAAACATGAAACCGTTCGAGATATTGCTTTCTGAATCGCAGGAGCGCATGCTCATCGTCGTTCACAAAGGTCGCGAGGCTGAAGTTGAGGCCATATTTGATAAATGGGACCTGAACTGTGCCATTATTGGCGAGGTAACCGATACAAAACGCCTGTTATATTATATGCATGGCGAACTGGTAGCCGACGTTCCGGCTGAAGACCTGGTATTGGGTGGAGGCGCCCCGGTTTACAAAAGAGAATACCGTGAGCCTGCATATTTCAAGGAAAATCAGAAGTTTAAAATAGACGATGTTAAAGAGCCGGCCAATCTGAAAGAAGTGGCTGAGCATTTGATATCGCACCCGAACATTGCGTCAAAACGCTGGGTAACCCACCAGTATGATTCGACAGTAGGTACATCGACCATGACCACTAACCGCCCTTGCGATGCCGGAGTGGTTGCAGTAAAAGGTACCAGCAAGGCCATTGCCCTGACGGTTGACTGCAACTCGCGCTATGTATATGCAGATTCGCAGAAAGGTTGTGCCATTGCGGTTGCCGAAGCTGCCCGTAATATCACCTGTGCAGGCGGCGAGCCGGTTGCTATAACTAACTGTCTTAATTTCGGTAACCCCTACAAGCCAGAAGTTTACTGGCAGTTTGTTGGCGCTATCAAAGGTATGGGCGAAGCCTGTACCAAATTTGAAACACCTGTTACCGGTGGTAATGTGAGCTTTTATAATCAATCATCGGACGAAGGCCCGGTATTCCCGACGCCAACCATTGGTATGCTGGGCGTGCTGGATGATATTTCGACCATAACAACATCAGATTTCAAACAGCCCGGCGACCTTGTATACCTGATCGGCGAATCGGTTAATGATATTGCTTCGTCGCAGTATTTGGCATCGTACCATAAAATCCTGGCTGCCCCGGCGCCTTATTTCGATCTGGATAAGGAATATGCCATGCACCAGGTGATCAAAGAGCTCATCAAACATAAAGTGATCCAATCGGCTCATGATGTTTCCGATGGTGGCCTATACGTTACCCTTGTGGAATCAGCTTTGCCAAATGATTTTGGTTTTGACATCGCTTCTGATAACTCGGTGCGCAAAGATGCCTTTCTGTTCGGCGAAGCGCAGGGCAGGGTAGTGGTAAGCGTGTCGCCGGAAGAACAGGAAAGATTTATCGAACTGATGGCAACCAGCGAAGTTGAATTCAGTTTACTGGGTACTGTTACCGATGGATACATGATGATAGACGAAGATTCGTTCGGGCATATAACCGATACCAAAATGGTTTACGATAATGTATTGTTCTCTATTTTAGGTGACTAAGCAATAGCAGAGCTGTTCCGTTAGAACAGATGGTTATATGACGGTTGATGAAGAATCTTTCGGGCATATAACCGATACTAAAATGGTTTACGACAATGTATTGTTCTCTATTTTAGGCGACCAAGCTATAGCAGAAGTGTTCCGTAGGAACAGCTGGTCGGTAGAAAATTATGTGCATTTTTAGCGTTCTATCGGAACGTATGGTGTTTTGCTGTTGTTTGTTTTCATTTTCTATGCCCAATACCTACACCCAAATCCATATTCAATTTGTATTTGCCGTAACATACCGGGCTGCGCTTATTGATACTGAATGGAAAGAAAGATTGCACCAATATATCACCGGCATTTTTCAACAGAATGACCACAAGATGCTTCAAACAAATAGCATGCCCGATCATATTCATATCTTTATTGGAATGCGGCCGCATCAATCCGTATCTGCATTGATACAAAATGTAAAGACAGATAGCAGTAAGTGGATCAAAGCACAGCGTTTATATCCGCAATTTGCATGGCAGGAAGGGTATGGTGCTTTTTCTCACGCAAAAAGCCAGGTACCTGATGTAATACGTTATATTCAGAATCAGGAAAAGCATCATCAAAAAGAATCCTTTTTAGATGAATACCGGAAATTTTTGAATGCGTTTGAAATTGACTGGAATGAAAAATATATATTTCAGGAATTGGAATAACACCATGCGTTCCGATGGAACGCTTAATATTTGTATCACTTTATTCTACTACTACCGACGATATGTTCCTATGGAACATTTTTTAAACCCCTATTATGCTTGAGATTAACAAGGTACATCACATTGCTATCATCTGCACCGATTACAAAAAATCGAAACAATTTTATACAGAAGTACTCGGCTTAAAAATAGTGCGCGAAGTTTTTCGCATTGAAAGAAACTCATGCAAGCTCGACCTGGAAGTTAACGGCGTATACCAGGTGGAGCTTTTTTCATTTCCCAATGTACCCGCACGGCCAAGCAGGCCGGAGGCCGCAGGCTTACGCCACCTGGCTTTTGAAGTTGATGATATTGATGAGGCAATTGCCGGAGTTCAAAAACATGGGGTTAATGTTGAGCCGATAAGGGTAGATGAATATACCGGCAAACGTTTCACTTTCTTTGCCGACCCGGATGGATTGCCGATAGAGTTTTACGAAATTTGAGCCATGTCCGGCGTTTTTAAATTTAAGCAATTTGAGGTCGATCAAACCGGTTGCGCCATGAAGATCAATACGGATGGTGTATTGCTGGGTGCTTTGGCTGATGCTGATGACCCGAAAGCAATTCTGGATATTGGTACAGGTACAGGCGTTATCGCCCTAATGCTGGCGCAAAGGTTTGGAACAGCGCAAGTTGATGCCATAGAGATTGACGAACAGGCGGCTGAAACAGCAGGACGCAATTTTAGTAACTCACCTTTTGCGGAACGATTAACCGCATATTCCATGGGGTTTGAAAAGTTCTTTGCTGAAAATCCCGGAAAGAAATATGATCTGATCGTATCTAATCCGCCGTTTTATATCAATTCTCTTAAATCGCCACAGAAAAATAAACAGGTTGCTAAACATGCGGGTGACGATTTCTTTGAAGCATTGATCAGAGAAGTATCAGAACACATTAACGAGACGGGGGTGTTTTGTATGATATTGCCATTGGATACTGCTGAAGCGTTATCGGATTTATATCTTAAGTATAATATGCGTCCACAGCAATTGGTGAATGTGCGTTCTTTCCCGTTATCCCAACCGCATAGAGTGATTGTCTGCCTGGGCCTGGAGAAAGCAGAAATCAAGAAGGATAGCTTTTTAATTTACGAATCGAAGGACAGTTATTCAGAGGAATACGTTAAATTGCTGAAACCTTATTTTACCGTGTTTTAAATGAGAACAATTTCAATAATTTCCATTGCGTTGTTGTCTATTGCAACGCTTTATCTTCTAAACAAGGCAACAACTCTTTACTGGGGACTTCCTTCCTTACATGCTTTTGGTATTTCAACAGAAAGGGTCACTGAATTGGAAAAACCGTATATGATCCTATTTTCAATATATCTTGTTTCGTTAATTATTACTATCTTTTTATATTTCAAAAAACAATATGTCGCAGATATTATACTCTCAGGTACGTTGATTGTATTTTATTTAGTTATGTTCTTCTTTATTGGTTTTGAATGGTCAAAATAGGCCTCCTTTCCGACACCCACGGTCACCTGGATGACTCCGTTTTTAAGCATTTTGAGAACTGCGACGAGATATGGCATGCCGGTGATTTTGGCAATATCGAGCTAGCGGATAAGCTTGCTGCGTTTAAACCATTGCGTGGCGTTTATGGAAATATAGATGGAAAAGATGTGCGTATAAGCTACCCCGAACACCTGCGTTTCAATTGCGAAGAGGTAGATGTTTGGATGACGCATATCGGCGGTTATCCGGGGCATTATAATCCGTCAATCCGACAGGAAATTTACACTAAGCCTCCCAAATTGTTCATTTGCGGGCACTCTCATATATTAAAGGTTATCTACGATCAAAAACTTGGTTTGTTACACTTAAATCCTGGAGCAGCAGGGAAACAAGGTTGGCATAAAATACGTACACTACTTAGATTTTGCATTTCTGAGGAAAAAATCCATACCTTAGAGGCCATAGAATTGCAAAAATAACGACGTATTTAATACACTAAGTAAATGAAGATAGCTAAAACTTTGGGCCAGTTCATTATCGAGAAGCAGGCTGACTTTCCGTACGCTAAGGGTGAACTTTCAAGACTGCTAAGAGACATCGGTATTGCAGCCAAGATCGTTAATCGCGAGGTTAATAAAGCAGGTCTTGCCGACATCCTTGGCGAGAACGGAACGACCAATATCCAGGGCGAGGGACAAAAAAAATTGGATGTTTATGCAAACGAGCAATTCATATCAGCACTAAAGCACGGCGGCGAATGTTGCATAGTAGCATCGGAAGAAAACGATGATTATATTCACCTGGATACAGACGTTTCGACCGACGCCAAATACATTGTCGCGATCGATCCGCTTGACGGATCTTCAAACATCGATGTGAATGTTGGCATTGGAACAATTTTTTCCATTTACAGGCGTAAGTCGACCAAAGGCCGCGCGGTTTTGCAAGATGTTTTGCAACGTGGTGTTGAACAGGTTGCCGCGGGCTACGTCATTTACGGCTCATCTACAATGCTGGTTTATACTACAGGTAAAGGCGTCAATGGCTTTACACTTGATCCATCTATCGGAGAATTTTGCCTTTCACATCCAGAAATGAAAATACCAAAGGATGGTGTTATTTACTCAATCAACGAAGGTTATTATGTGCATTTTCCTGACGGCGTAAAAAAATATATCAAATACTGCCAGGTGGAAGACGATAAAACAAAGCGGCCCTATACTTCGCGTTATATCGGTTCGATGGTGGCCGACATTCACCGTAATTTGATTAAAGGGGGCATATTTATTTACCCGATAACGGCCAGTGCACCTAAAGGCAAATTGAGGTTGGTTTATGAGTGTAACCCTATGGCCTTTATTATAGAGCAGGCGGGAGGGAAGGCCAGTAACGGCTACGAACGCATTCTGGACCTCGAAGTGACCGAATTACACCAGCGTTCGGCCATATTTATCGGTTCGGAAAATATGGTGCACAAAGCGGAAGAAATGATGGCTTACTTTTCGCCGCAGGTGACTAAGAAAACGTTTGAAGGACTGGTGGCGATACAGTAATATTATGGTTTACACCCGTCTTATATAAACTATTGATTTTAAGCAATTTAACTTAAAAATGCGTTGAAATGTGTTAACCATGTTTTGCCGGATCTGAGAAGCCTGGAAGCAACGATCCGCCGGCCCTTCTTATAACAAATTTACTTTCCCTGCTTCTGCCTCAAAAACTGAATCGATAAGCAGGTCTTTCTGCTTCCCGGCCGCCACTGCCAGTTCGTCGCACCGTTCGTTTTCGGGGTGACCGGCGTGCCCGCGTACCCAAACGAATTTGATCTGGTGCAGTTTGCTTACTTCAAGATAACGCAGCCACAGGTCTTTATTCTTCTTATCCTTAAAACCTTTTTGAAGCCAACCGTATACCCATCGCTTTTCGATAGCATCGATCACGTACTTGGAATCGGAGTAAATAGTAACAGATTGATTTAGGCTTTTCAGCGCTTCAAGGCCTTTGATAACCGCTAACAATTCCATACGGTTATTGGTGGTTTTGCGAAAACCCTGCGAAAGTTCTTTATAATGTTTGCCTGAGCGCAGGATAACGCCGTAACCGCCCGGTCCCGGGTTTCCGCTTGATGCACCGTCAGTGAAAATTTCAATCATGTTTTGTAGTCCAATGACCACGGTTGACAACTTATAGCCAGTGGTCAAAAATATAATAATTATACAGAACTATGGATTATTGTCTATCGGCCGTCGGCTAAGAAACCTTTTTCACCTTCAACCTCAACGAATTGCCGATGACTACCACGTCGGAAAAAGCCATAGCCAAAGCGCCGAACATTGGGTTTAAAAAACCAAAAGCAGCAATGGGGATGGCAACAATATTATAGGCAAATGCCCAAAACAGGTTTTGTTTGATGGTGATTAAGGTGTGCCGGCTTATCTGCAGGAATTTTACAAGGGAATAAAGATTCGTATTCAGCAGTATTACTTTTGCAGACTGGATAGCTACCTGGCTGGAATCATTCATCGAGACACCAATGTCGGCCTGGGTAAGGGCAGGTGCATCGTTAATCCCATCGCCAACCATAATTGTTTGGCCCTTCTTTTTATAAATGTCAATAACTGTAAGCTTTTCAGATGGGAGTTTTTCTCCATGTACTTCTTTGATACCCAACGCAAGGGCGACTTTTTCACACCTGCTCTGCCTGTCGCCGCTTAGCAGTACAGGTTTTATGCCCATGCCTTTTAATTGGGTTATTAAAGAAGCGGCCTCAGGTTTTATCTCATCATCTATTTCTATCTGGGCCATTAGCACTTGGTTCTTATACAGCGACACATTAAATAAGGCATCTTTGTTTTTGTCTTTTGAGGCGCCAAGGAAATAGTGGTTCCCATCGACATCCTCGGCACGCATGCCTAAACCTTTCTCCTCGGTTACTGACTTTAGTATCAGCTTTTGTTGAGGTAAGCCCTTCAGGCCGTCGACTAATGAACGGGCAATGGGATGGTTCGACCGCTCTTCAATAGCGGTGATCGTCCCCCTTATTACACTGGTATCAAAACCAGCCTCTGCTTTTATATCATTTATGCTAAATTTTCCGGTAGTTAAAGTGCCGGTTTTATCAAAAACGATATATTTTGCCCGGGTTACCGTCTCAACTGTGTCGCCGCCTTTGATCAGTATACCATTTTTTGCTGCCCTGCCCAGGCCCACCATAACCGCTGTTGGTGTGGCCAGTCCCATGGCACAAGGGCAGGAAATAACCAGCACGGCTATGGCATTCATGATGGCGTGCTGCAGGCCTGCATGGCCGACCATCCAGGTTAGCACAAAGGTGACCAAAGCGATAATAATGACAGCCGGAACAAATATTGCAGCAACCTGATCACCCGTTTTTTGGATGGGCGGCTTCGCACTTTGCGCTTTTTTCATTAACTCGATTATCTGGGCCAAAACGGTGTTCGAGCCAACTTTTGTAGCCATCATGGTGATATTACCATGTTCAAGAATGGACCCGCCTATTAATTTATCGTATTTTGCTTTCTCAACCGGGATGCTTTCACCGGTCAGCATCGACTCATTAACAGAAGCATTGCCAGAGATCACCTCACCATCTACCGGTATTTTATCGCCCGTGTTAACCTGCAAGGTATCGCCTGCACGCACTTCCTTTGCGCTGATCACTTCAATTTCGCCGTTAACAACCCGGCGGGCATTAACTTGTTGTATTTTAATAAGGTCCTTTACTGCTGAAGTGGTTTGCGTAACCGAGCGTTTTTCAAATAAGTTGCCAAGCAGTACAAGGGTGATAATGGTAGCGCAGGTTTCGTAAAACTGGTAACGCATTCCTAAATGCTGGAGCGTGCCGATCAGGCTATAAATAAAAGCGGACGATGAGCCGATAAATATCAGTACATCCATGTTAGGTACACCGCCTTTAACAGAACTCCACGCGCTTTTGCCAAAATGCTGGCATCCGACAATAAAAACTGGCAGGCACAATGCAAACTGCGCCCATGGATCGGACAAAAAATGCCAGGGAAGCAACATTGAAACAAGCAGGGGTATGGTGAACAGCGCGCAAAAGATCAGTTTATTTTCGACCTTATCATAAAACTTCTCCTTGTGGGTTGCCGCATCATCAATCACTTTATAGCCTAAGCCTTCGATACTTTTAATTGCATCTTTAACAGCGGCATCGTTATCAGCCGAAAACTTTACCTCTTCAGATGCGAAGTCGACAAGGATATCATGGAACCCTTTTTTTTCCAGTAATTTATGAACCGAAATGGCGCAATTATTACAATGCATCCCGGTCACATTCAGTTCAACTAATTGATCTGCCATAGCTGCAAATTTCGGTAATATATACAGGGTGCCGGTAAGTTGAATGTAATATTAAAAATTTGCTTGATTTTCGGGGGTATTTTTTTACATTTGCAACCTCCAAACGGTAGGCATAGCTCAGTTGGTTAGAGCACCAGATTGTGGTTCTGGGGGTCGTGGGTTCGAGCCCCATTGCTTACCCGTACTACCTCCCGCGAAAACGGGAGGTTTTTTTATGCATTGATTTTTAGGTATTTAACACATTGTTTTAGGGGGAAATGGTGTTTGGTGATTTTTACTCAAAGCGAACACTGGTGCTGATTTTTTTTGCAATTAAAACAAAATCAATTAGTTAGAAAATGCATAAGTGTTCGAGCTCTATAATAAGGTTCAAGAGTTTTATTTGTAAATTATTCGATAATAATTTCATTTTTGCTTTAGCAAGCTCCAATCATTATTTAGGTGGCCCTTTTACTTTTATCTACTGGCCGGCGATTTTTATGCGCACTTTCTCCGGTACCTGATAGTCGATGCAGCAACTCCAAACTCATCAGGGAGAGCCAGATCCGAAACCTCGTTTATCCCGACCCTGATCAGCGCCATATGATGAATGGTATGTTCCAGGTTGTAAATTACCTCACGGTTAAAACTTGTCGTAATTAGCAGGGGCGAAGAATTATCTCCATAACTTGCTGCCAGCAGCAGATCCTTATTATGTTTATTAAGATCAGATATAACAACCTGTAGTAATTCTATGGCAAAATCCTTATGGCTTTCTATCCTGATATCTCTTTCGCGGTTATCATAGTCAATTATGCCGATATCATACCCCTTGTATAAGCAAATAAAAAGTTCGATGATATGCCTTACATGTTGCCCAATGGTAGCATTGAACAATGTTGCACAGGGCTGTTTGTATTCTGCATCCGTCAATTGACGCAGCGACTCTTCCAGTTGAGTAAATACGTTCTTTACCGATTCATTTGTCTGCATAACTTCTGTGTCTTTATTACTTAATTTTCTTATTATCGACGAACAAAAATAAGATGGTAAACGATCTTGCTTTGTCGTGTAACCGACATTGCCGGCGAATTTGTGGATGAAAAAGACAGGACGATTGTCGCGGAGCCGACAAAGGAGTCTGAATAGCCGGACTAATTTTGCTTCGGAATGGAAGAATTAGCAAAAGAAATAACACTTGATGTAAGCAGGGCGGTCGAAATATTGGCCGCACTCATCATTGGAATAGCCGTGGTGCAAACCCTGTTCAATTATATTATCCCCATAAAGCGAAACAGCATCCGGATTTCGAAGGAGGAGTTGCGCGTCAGGTTTGGGAGTTCGGTTGCCGTTTCACTTGAACTGTTGTTAGGCGCAGATGTGCTGGCCACGGCAATTGCCCCAAGCTGGGACGACATAGGGAAGCTGGCGGCCATCGCAGTCATCAGAACGTTGTTGAATTATTTTCTCGGCAAAGAACTTAAGGAGATCGGAAGCAAAGAATAAGCTTGAAATTTCCAGGTATGAGTAAGATCGCGCTATACTATGAGGTGAGGCCCGGTCGTAAAATACTTTACAGTCATTCCCGGCGGTAACTGAGCGATGACTAAACATTACCACAACAACCGGCTGTTTTGATCAGTCAAGCATTATTGTAAACTTTTATCAGGGGCTCGCGCAATACTAATGCTTCATCAGTGCAATACCAATACAGGGCATCGGCTATGGACTCAGGTTTTACCCAGTTTTCAAAACTGGCGTCAGGCATATTTTTGCGGTTCAAGGGAGTGTCGATAGTGCTGGGGATCACCACGCTGGTAACCACGTTCCTGCCCGTAGCCTCATCATTCATCAAGTCGGCAAGGCGAAAAACAAGGGACTTTGCAAGCCCATAAGCCACCATACCCTTCCCGTTTTTAGCATCCAGCCCTGGCCTGGATCCGGTCATAAAAATGCGGCCGCCCCTTTGCTTTAGCATTTGCACAAATACCGGGCGCGCCACGTTATAAGTTGCTTCGAAATTAAGCTTATACTGTTTTGCGATGTCGGTAACCGGTGTTGTTTCGATGGTTCCCATAGCAAAGCCGCCCACCGTAAGCAAGGCGGCGTCAATACGGCCATATCTGGATACTACATCGTCGACGAATTGTTGCGACGCTGTTTCGTCTAAAAGGTCAACAATTACTTTTTCAAACCTGTTTGCGGGCAAATCAGGTGTAGTTGCATCATTTGCAGTAGCCGTCCCGATAACAAAATGCCCTTCGGTAATGAACTTTTTAGCTATGGCTTGACCCATATTACCGGTTGATCCGGTTACGATCACTATTTTCATTTTTAATATTTATGTTTTTCAGGCACAAGCCAGTTCACCGGTCAAAGCTGCGACCGCATTATTCAATTTAGTCCACATCCTGATGGACACCCCGTTGTATAAAGTAGTGTACCTGCTCATCATAATTCCTTTGATGTCGTAGTTATATAACCTGATGCCGTAAATGACACATGATGACAATTCATCAAGTTGAGCGCCACAATGATGGACCTCTACGATTTCAAAATCGTCAGGATAAACAGGTACTTCATGTTGGACACACCATATAGTTTCCTTGTCGAGGACAAAATCATGATCATAACCTCGTTCCTGTAGGTCGATGATGGTCTGGGCTTTTTGGCAAAACATAGTGTTTGGGTTTAACGGTTCAACCATAATTTGTTAATTACTAATTCCAGTTTTGTTCCAGGTATTGCCTGAAGTTATTTTTGATCCGGTGCATAATAACCCAGCAATGTGACGCTGTTACATTAAGTTCGCTGCAAATGGTCTTTGTGGGTTGATCTTCCAGGTGTTTCATCGTGAAAACAGACGACCATAATGCTGGAAGGCGTTGCATATAATTCCGAAGGAATTGGTCAAATTCCTTTTTTTCAACTCCGTCATTGTGCGTCACTTGTCGGTATCGTAATGTACCGGCGGCTGTTAAGTACCCGGTTTCCGTGTCGCGCAGATCAGAAGTTTCGTCTTCGTCCGCAATATTGTCAACATCATAAGTTATCAGGACGGTTTTCCTGCGGTATTTATCAGCTATTTTATTTTTCAGTATAGAAACGAGCCAGGTGCGTTCCATACATCGCCCCTCGAAACGATCCAATTTTTCGAGCGCCGACAGGAAAGTGTCCTGGACCAAATCTTTAGCCTGATCTTCATTTTGCAAACGCATATTGGCATATGCGAATAAATAATCCCAGTGTGTCGACAATGACCGGCCCAGGTCGGCCATATCGGTGTTAACCGCTTTTCTATCTATTTCTACAGTCGTTTGCATGGTTTTAGTGATTAATATTTATTACTTAAAGCGTTTTCAAATCGTTCGATCAATACACTTTTTGACTGCATCCCAATCGCTTTTCCTATCAAAATCCCATCCTTGTAAAACAGTAGTGTCGGCAACTCGGAAACATTAAGCTCTTTTTTTAAAACCGGGGCCTCGTCAATGTCCACTACATAAAATGAAGCACGGTATTGAAATATTTTTGACAACTCATCGTATACCGGCGCCATCATTTGGCTTGGGCCGCTCCATTCGGCGCAAAACCTTACAATGTGCAGCCCGAGTTTGTCTAAAATCAGCTTCTTAAATTCTCTTTGGTCGGTTATTCTGGTCACGTTATTTTTATTTGGCATAGTTCTTATGTCCAAACTGGTGCCATTTCGGTTGCTTTATATTAATAAGCAGATTTACAGCCATTTGCAATAAAATTAGTCCGGGAGCGCTGCATGAGCTTTTACCTGAATTTTGGGAATTCACGGTATTTCGTGAAAAGCTATATGGATCCCCTGGGATTTCAAGAATTGGTTTTGCTTTTTTTGAGATAAGAAAAAAATGTTTTATGAGCTTATTTCTGTAACAAGTTTATTACTAATTTTATCTGAGAATCCATTAGCAAAATGTTATCACAATAATTTTACAGTAGAATAATATGCTTGATTTTCAGAAAGATAAAGACTTATTTCAATATGCTTTTAAGAGCCTGTACGAAGCGGTTTATTGGGTTGACCCCGAAGGGAAAATTCTTTATGCCAATGAGGCTGCGGCTCATATGCTGGGCTTTACGGCTGATGAACTCACCGGGAAGGGGGTGAAAGAGATAAGCAATTCGGAAGAGTCGGCGAATTTTCCATTGTTTTGGACAAAGCTAAAAGACCAGAAAAAAATTTCGTACCAGGCCCAGCATAGACATAAGAAAGGAATGGCTTACGATGTCGAGATCATTTGCAGTTACCTGGAATACAATGGACATGAACTGGCCTGCGCCCTGGTAAAAGATATCAGTGCCCGCATCAAGGATGAAGAAGCTCTTAAATTAGCCAATACCCGCCTGGAAGGCTTATTAAAAGAAAGTGAGGAACGTTTCCGTGATTTATTTGACGAGGCTCCGATAGCTTATGTACATGAAGGGCTCGACTCGCGTTTTATCAAGGCAAACCGGGCTGCGCTTAATATTTTAGGGGTACGGCCCGAGGAAGTACCTTACACATATGGCAAATCGCTTGCTCCGGACACGCCTACGGCGCAACGGTGGATAACAGACGCTTTCGCATCAATAAATACCGGGAAAAATACCAGCGGAGTTATACTGGAACTTCGACGGAAAGACAACGGTAAGCCGATATTTATTGAATGGTGGTCGAAACCTGATATTGGCGGGCAGTTTACCCGTACGATGTTCCTGGATATAACCGACAGGGTTTTAATGGAACAGGAACAAGCCCGGTTGAAAGCGCAGAACCAGTATTTGCAGGACGAGATCAAACTGAACCACAACTTTGAAGAAATCGTAAGCCATAACAAAAAGTTCCACAAGGTATTACAACAAATAGAGCAGGTTGCATCCACCGATGCTACAGTTTTAATACTTGGTGAAAGCGGCACCGGAAAGGAGTTGTTAGCGCGTGCGGTTCATAATATAAGCAGGAGAAATAAGCGGCCGCTGATCAAGATCAACTGCGCAAACTTACATGCTGAATTGATTGAAAGCGAATTATTCGGACATGAGCGGGGAGCATTTACAGGCGCGCTCGACCGTAAAATAGGTCGTTTTGAATTGGCAGACGGGGGCACAATTTTTCTGGACGAGATAGGTGAACTGCCATTGTCATTACAGGCTAAGTTACTCCGGGTATTGCAGGAAGGTGAGTTCGAACGGCTCGGAAACCCTAAAACAATTAAGGTTGATGTACGGGTCATTGCAGCTACTAATCGTAACCTGCAGGAGGCTATCGCAAAAAAAGAGTTTCGCGAGGATCTGTTTTATCGTCTTAATGTATTCCCGATATTTTCCCCGCCATTACGCGAACGGAAAGAGGATATACCATTGCTCGTCAAACATTTTGTTAATAAATACCAAACAAAAATGGGTCGCGAGATAAAAAATATCCCTGAAAAAGTAGTCACTTCGCTAATGGGATATGACTGGCCGGGTAACGTACGCGAACTGGAAAATATAGTTGAACGGGCACTGATATTATCGCGGGGCGATACACTTGAATACGGAGATTGGGTGCCGGCCGGCACAGGAGCAATCATGCAAATCAATGATGGAAAGACCGCATTGCTGAAAATGACCGACGTTGAACGCGATCATATTATTTCTATACTCAAAAAGACGAACTGGAAAGTCAGCGGAGAAAAAGGAGCCGCAAAAATACTCGGTCTTAATGCCACCACGCTCGAGTCAAGAATGAAGAAACTGGGGATTGAGCGCGGTAAGGACTGATCCGTCATGCTTATGTTAAATCAGATCAATATTTGAAATGATTGCATCAAATTTTTCCTGAAAAAAATATTTTTTTTTGCGGCGCACTGCCGCTTTTTTTTTTGACGAAGGTTTCTCGGGCCAAAAACGATGCCAATCTTTCTTTATTTTTCACGTTATTTAATTGTTTGATTATCAATTTGTTGTCAGTTCATCTTTTTAGCGCCGCCCCTGGATTTTCGCAACATTTTGGGAATTCCTAATATGTCGTGAGTTTCCCTGCCCTGCAAGTCTCTCATTTTTCTTATTGCGTCTTCTAACTCCCCATCATCGCGAGGTCAGTTCCGTGGTTTTCTGAAATAATAGTTGTAAGGTTTTGTGATGTACCTGCGACAAAGAGTAAAAATTCAGAACACCAGTTTATTACGACATCATGAAAAAACTATTTGTATTGTTATTGTTAACAGCTTCATTACCAGGGAGCATTTTTGCACAGAACGATCCCCACAAAAAAAATTACAACCTGGACAAATCCGGTTTGGCCATCAGCGGGTACGACCCGGTAACTTATTTCACCACCCAGAAAGCTGTTGAAGGGAAGGAGTCGATAAGCTTAAGCTACGAAGGTGTTACCTATCGCTTCGCAACTACACAGGATAGGGAGTTGTTCAAGGCCAATCCTTCAAAATATCAACCTCAATATGGTGGCTGGTGCGCCTATGCAATGGGTGCTACAGGCGAGAAAGTTGACGTCGACCCGGAGACTTTCAAATTGCTGGACGGTAAGCTTTACCTGTTTTACAATAAGTTTTTTAATAACACCAAAAAAAGCTGGAACAAGGATGAGGCTAATTTGAAAAAGAAAGCTGACACGAATTGGGATAAGATCAATCACTAACATCATTCGAATTAACACAAATATCAAATATCAAAAATCAATTTTAATGAAACGTACACTAATTGTTGCCGCACTCATCATTTTCGGCATGACACAGGTTAAGGCGCAGAAATCGGAAATCTATGTATCTGGCGGGAAAGCTATTAACGGTTATGACGCCGTAGCCTTCTTTACCCAATCGAAACCGGTTAAAGGATCGGACAGCTTTTCGTTCGAGTGGCAGGGCGCAAAATGGCTCTTTGCCAATGCAGAGGATCTGGCGGCTTTTAAAGCCGACCCTGAAAAGTATGCTCCGCAATATGGTGGCTACTGCGCTTATGGTACATCGCAGGGTCACAAAGCGCCAACGAAAGCTGAAACATGGACCGTTTTGAACAACAAGCTTTACTTCAATTACAACAAGCAAGTAAAGGAACTTTGGACTAAGGACAGGGATAGCCTGATCATTGTTGCCGACAAGAAATGGCCGGAAGTAAAAGCACAATAATCTTATTTAACTAAAACGCAGATCAGAGATGAGCACAAACAGCCAAAAACCGATCGTACTGATAACCGCAGGGCCGACGAGGGAGCCCATTGATCCGGTGCGTTACATCACAAACCATTCTTCCGGCAAAATGGGTTACGCCATTGCCGGGACGTTCCTGGACAGGGGGTTCCGTGTGATATTGGTGTCGGGACCGGTAAGTATCGGGCTGGCTCATCCTGATCTGGCTATTGTAAATGTTAACACTGCTGACGAGATGTTTGCCGCATGCCGGCAATATTTCCCAGTACTTCAGATAGCGGTTTTCGCTGCCGCCGTTGCCGATTACAAACCTGCTCAAGTGATGACTGAAAAGATGAAGAAGTTGGCACCTGAGTTCAACTTGCAAATGATAAAAAATGTAGACATCGCCCGCGCTTTTGGCGAAGTGAAGAGAGATGACCAGGTTTCGATCGGCTTTGCGCTCGAGACCAACGATGAAGAGCAAAATGCATTGAAGAAACTTTTCTCAAAGAATCTGGACCTGGTGGTGCTGAATTCCACCCGGGATAATAATGCCGCATTTGGTTTCGACACCAACAAGATCACCATCATCAATCGCGACTTTGTATTTAAGCGGTTCCCGCTAAAGGATAAGCATGCTGTCGCCAGGGATATCGCTGACATTGCTGTGGACATTAGGAACAACGTTTTAAATCCTCAGCCAATTATTAACCTCAATTAAACAAAAAACAATCATGACTCACACTACATCAAACGTACTAACCTGGATGCTGCGCCTTATAGCAGCGGCCATTATGCTGCAAACCTTGTTTTTCAAGTTCACCGCGGCACCTGAATCGGTTTATATTTTTTCAACATTGCATATGGAGCCCTGGGGACGCTTGGGTATCGGAAGCCTTGAGCTCGTCGCATCGATACTTATTCTTATACCCCGCACCACCAGTCTGGGCGCTGTGTTGGCGGTTGGTCTTATGGCCGGAGCGCTTATGTTTCACCTGACCAAACTGGGCATCGTGGTACAGGACGACGGTGGGCAGTTGTTCATACTTGCCCTGGTAACTTTTGGATGCAGCGCCGCGCTTGCTGTTATTTTCAGAAAGCAGGCGATATCCTATATCCCTTTTGTACGTCAATAGAAAAAAGAATCAATCATAAAAACAAAAAACATCATGAAACTCAAAGAACCAATTCGGAATATTTTAAACCAACTGCGATACGTGCTAAGCGAGCTGAGTAATGAACAGTACATGCAACCTGTGGGCGTTTTGTCAAACTCATCGATAGGTCAGCATAACAGGCATATACTTGAATTTTTTATCGAATTAAATAAAGGATATGAAAGCGGTATCATTGATTACGACAAACGTGTCCGCAATCGTGTTATCGAAGCCGACAAAGAGTTCGCACTCGAAAAGATACAGGAGATAGAAGACAGCCTGGAAAAACCAGACCGCGACCTGATCCTCCAAACCGAACAAAACGATGGCGACAGTTATTCCTTCCCGGTATTTACCAATTACTTCAGAGAACTTGTTTACAACCTTGAGCATGCCGTGCATCACATGGCACTAATACGCATCGGTGTAAACGCGATAGCTGACGTTAATGTCCCTGAAGAATTTGGAGTTGCCTCTTCAACCCTTAAATACCGCAAGACATGTGCACAGTAACTTATATACCTACTGCGGGCGGTTTTCATCTCACATCGAACAGGGATGAACATATCAGCCGCGGGCAGGCAGTTACGCCACGCGAGTACGCAAGCGGCAAGCGGCGCTTGCTTTATCCGAAAGACCCTGATAAAAATGGCAGTTGGATAGTGGCCAAAAATAATGGCGACGTGGTTGTATTACTGAATGGTGCATTTGTGAAGCATGTACGTCAAATAAATTATCGGAAGAGCCGGGGACTGGTATTGATGGACAT
Source organism: Mucilaginibacter ginsenosidivorans (assembly GCF_007971025.1). Lineage (NCBI taxonomy): Bacteria > Pseudomonadati > Bacteroidota > Sphingobacteriia > Sphingobacteriales > Sphingobacteriaceae > Mucilaginibacter > Mucilaginibacter ginsenosidivorans. The sequence continues at coordinate 3,511,750 of NZ_CP042436.1, forward strand.
CATAAGAGCTGAATATCCCGATCAGTTTTACAAAGTAATGGACCTTGATGATATTGAGCCATTTACTATTGTGCTTTATACATCGGGAAGGCTATTTGAATGCCGCTGGGACGGATCCGATAAACATATCACCATGCTTGACAACCGGAAAGAGTATATCTGGTCGTCGGCTACATTATACGATAAAATGGCCGCGGCGAAAAGGAGGAGCTGGTTTGACGACTGGCGTCGGTCGGACTTATCAAAAAATACTGAGGGCATTATCAACTTCCATCGTTATGGAGGCAACGGCGATGACAAGGATGGCCTGGTGATCAACCGCGACGGAAAAATGAAGACTATCAGTATTACAAGCTTGCAGGTTAAACCCTCAAGGATCAGCATGCTTTACCACGATATGCGCGATAATCGTGTATACCAAAACGAAATAGAGGTAGAACAGGCAGACATCACTGCCATAACGCCGGCCAAAACGAGGTTCTTTGCGCTTAGAAAATTTTTCATAAGGCTTTTTAATTGGGAATACTGGCCCTTTAACATAGTTTATGCGCCCATATTACCTTACTGGTTTTGGCTAAGTTTAAAAGCCAGATCGTTCTTCTTCTTTAATACGGCGAACCCGTCAATCGAAAATGGAGGGTTTGCCATGGAAAGCAAGAAATTGATTCATAAACTGATCCCTGAAAAATATACACCCAAAACTATGGCATTTAGGCCTGGGGCGAGCCTTGAAACGATCAGGGAATCGCTCCGGAATAATTTGATGGATTTTCCCCTTATCGCCAAACCTGATATTGGGATGAAGGGCGTGCTGGTTAAAAAAGTAAATAACGAAGCTGAATTATCTGATTATCTGCGGGCAATCAAAGTCGACTTTTTACTGCAGGAATGTATACCATATAAAAATGAAGTGGGTATATTCTATTACCGTATCCCGGGGGCGATGAAAGGCAAAATATCAGGTGTTGTTGGTAAACATTTTCTTACTGTGACCGGGGACGGTCGCTCAAGCATCGAACAACTGGTGATCAGCGAGCCCCGGTACCTGCTCCAGTTAGAAGTGCTTCGGCAAACTTATGGGCACTTTCTGCAACAAGTACTGCCTGTAGGTAAAACCCACACGCTGGTGCCGTACGGCAATCATGCAAGGGGGGCCAAATTTATCGACCTGAGTAAAAAGGTGACCCGGCAACTGACTGAGACCATTGATGAGGTTTGCCATCGTATACCTGGTTTTTATTTCGGCAGGCTGGACGTAATGTACAATAACTGGGAAGAACTTTGTGAAGGGAAAAATTTCACCATTGTCGAGCTGAACGGTGCGGGTAGTGAGCCGACACACATTTATGACCCGATGCACTCCATCTTTTTCGCCTGGCGCGAGATCATGCGGCATTGGAAACTTTTGAACGTGATCAGCCGGATAAACCGGAACCGCCTGGAAATAAATTACCTGGGTTTCAAAGAAGGCGTTGCCCTTCTAAGGAACAATTCAAGATATATTAAATCGATCTCGTGATCATGGCCACGCAATTGAAACTATTCTCGGCAGCATTTTGTGTTAGTTTCCTCGGCTCGTTGCCCGTAGGGACTCTAACAGCTAACGTGACAAGTTATGTTTTAAACGACAACGCATGGGGGGCTATTGAATTTAGTATTGCCGCAATATTGATCGAGACTATCATCGTTCGGCTGGCTTTAGTCATTGTCGATAGATTGACCCGCTTCACCTGGCTGTTCAGGGTATTAAGCGCCATTATGTGCGTGGCCATCCTGGTATTGGCATATAAAACACTTCAAGCCGCTTTCCACATGCGTAGCTTTAACGATGTGCTGCCACTGGTGGGTTTTAACCCTTTCTTTTCAGGGATGGTTCTGAGCCTGCTCAATCCCATGCACCTTCCTTTTTGGATGGGCTGGACGGCAGTATTGAAAAAGAGAGAGATTTTGCAAAGTTCGGCGAGATCGTACAATATATACATTGCCGCTATAGGCGCCGGCACAGCTTTATGTTTCATTGTTTATGGACTCATAGGTAACCTTTTGACAGGCGTATTTAAACAGCAGCATAATTTTATAAACTGGGTGCTCGGGGCCACCCTGTTGTTTACCGGACTTTTGCTTGCTTATAAACTCATCGCCAACCGGATGAGTTTAAAAAACGAGATTAAGTACAATGGCCAAAGTAAAGCGTCGTAATTGACGCATTCCCATCCGATTTATTCACGTTGTTCTGACCTGGCAAATACCCGGAGTGGGGATGCTTTGGACTTTGAAAAGATGGCGATAGTTGGAAAACGTTTCATGGAACGCCCGGGTGTAAATTCCTAAAATTTTAGAAAATCCCAACATTTCGGGAACTCGATAATGAAGTAAATAACGAGACCTGATTGTAAAAATCTGAAAATCAGAAACATATAATGAAAATGGCGCAAACTGCAACCCGGCATGACTATTTCCTTAATAATCGTGCCGAACATAAGAGTTAACGCTAAATATCAACCACAATGTTAGAAGAGATCAAACATGTTTACCTGAGAAGCCACCCGCTTTTCAACAACCTATGCGAGAAGAGGCTTTGCGAAGCCCGTTCCGTTGCCCGTGTAAAAATTGTGCAGCGCGGTGATGTGCTGTATTTTGTAGAAAATGATTACAGCAAAATATACCTGCTGATCAAAGAAAATATTAAGATTCGGACATCGGACCGGATGGGGAATGAATTTATCGACATCATAAACGCCCCGGATATTTTCGGCGACCTGAGCCTGGAAGAGCATATTCATGCCGATCAATGTGCAGAGGCTGTTTCCGATAACACTATTGTTTGCTGTTTCAGGGCTACCGACTTCCGGAGGATACTGGAGGATAATCAACTAATGTTTATGCATTATGTAAATATGGTTAATCGCAAACTTCGCAAAATGGAGTCGCGTTACTCCGACCTTGTTTATCTTGATGCCAAAGAGCGCCTTGTTCGCTTTATAAAAACCTGGGCCAAAGCCAATGGAAGTCAGCATGGTGATAAGATCATTGTTCGCAACGATCTTACCCACAGCGATATTGCAGCGGTAATATCTACCTCGCGCCAAAGCGTGAATGTGCTGCTGAATGAACTTAAGGGTCTTGGTGTCATCCAGTACGACCGTAAGCAATTCGAACTAAATGCCTCATTTATATAGACCAGACTATGCAATAAAAACCAATTAACCTTTATGGGAAATATTTTGATTATTAATAACTCCGTATTGAACACATGGGGCTTTGCTAAGCTTGCGACCACGATAAGCAGGCAATTTAAATATGACATTACGATTTATTGCAGAACTCCGGCACTCTGTGTTCCGGCGTTGGCCTTAGGTGCCGGGGATGAACCGGTTGATGATATGAGTACGCTGGAAGAAAAACTGGAGCAATTTAACACGAATAGTACCGGGGCTGGCCTCGCCATTTCTCCTGAAGGAGGCATCGGCGCCCGCAACATAAGCGATTTGCTGATAGCACAGAATATTAAATTGATCATCATGTCGAAAGAGGATGATATGTTGATGAACCTCTCCCCGAACGAAAGATTGGCATTTGTCAATAAGCTAACCTGCCCGGTGCTTTTGCTGCCGGAAGGTCATTACGAATACCCGGATAAAGTAGTTTATTTGACCGACCTGCGCTATTGTACGCTCGATGCGCTTCGGTTCTTGAAACACTTTGGCTGCAGCATTTATGTTGCCCATATGACGCTGCCCGGAATGACGGATATGGAAGAACGATATGCCCAGGAAACGCTGGCCGATTTTGCAGGCAGATTGAATTACAATAAAATGTTCCTGCGCAATATAAGAGGCAAGGCAAAAGAATATGCACTTGAAATGATTACCAGCCAGGTTGGGATCAACTGTGTTGTTGTCGAGAGTAAAAAACACTTACCTCTTGAAAATTTTCTACCCGGTTTATGCGAGCGTTCACGCAATTATGATCGTGCAGCGCTACTTGTGCTTCCTTACCTCAACTGGCGAAGATGAACGAGCATACTTCGATAAACTTCAAAAGCATTTTCAGGGCTTTTACCATTTTAACAGCAACTTTCCTGCTGCCTTTGACAGCATTTTCACAGGTAACAAAAGTGAGCGGTGTGGTTTCTGATGCAAGGTCGAAAGAGACATTGCCGTTCGCAACTATATCGGTCGTCAACACAAAGATCGTTGGTATATCTGATGAAAACGGCAAATACGCCATCCTTGATACGAAACCCTTTAGTTTGATCAAAGCCACCTGCGTAGGCTATATTCCTGCTTTGGTCAAAGTCGAACCCGGACAAACACAGTTGATGAACATCAAACTACAGCCCCGGGCGGATGAATTGAACACTGTGGTTATTCGTGCCGGTAAAAAAGAACGGTACCGCAATAAAAATAACCCCGCCGTTGAATTGATCAGGCAGGTGATCGCCCATAAAGATCAGAACAGGCCCGAAAATTATGACTATGTTCAATACAAGGAATATGGGAAACTGCTGCTGGCTTTTGCTAATGTATCGCCCGGCTTTTCTGACAAAAAGTTTTGGAAAAAATACAAGTTCCTGTTTGATAACCGCGACACTACTCTTGTACCAGGTAAGTCATTAACGCCGGTTTACCTTGACGAAAAGCTGACCCAAAACTACTACCGCCAACAGCCCGGGAAGAAAAAGACGATCACCCTGGCTCAAAAAAATGTGAAGCTTGGGTTCTACATCGATAATGAGGGCCTCGCCAAATATTTCAGGCATTTGTTTTATGATGTCGATATCTACAAAAATGATATATACTTGTTGTCTAAACTTTTTCTTAGTCCCATTGCCAATAGCTCACCGTCCTTCTATAAGTTCTTCATTACCGATACAGTGATCGTTAATAATACCAAAGTGGTGGAATTGAGTTTCACTCCCCGCAATAATAATGACCTGCTGTTTGACGGTAAGATATACATTACCCTTGATGGCAATTATGCTGTCCAGAAATCTATCCTGTATATCAATAAAAATACGAACATCAACTTCGTAAAGGATATGCGTATTGATCTTGATTTTGAACAAAATACGGATAAGCGTTATCATGTAAGCAAAAGCAACATCCTGGTCGATTTCAGCCTGAACCGGAACGGTAAAGGTGGTATGATAGGTTCCAGGACCACAACTTTCAAAGATTACCAGGTAAACCAGGCACTGCCCGATTCAACATATTCCGGCTTGGGCGAAGTTGTTAACCCGGGCGCCAATAACAGGGACGATGAGTACTGGGCTCAAAATCGACTGGACACACTGACCCACGCCGAAGCAAAAGTGTACCATAATATCGATACGTTGCAATCGCTCAAATCATTCCGTCGTACCATGGCCGTTATTACGTGGATTATTGCAGGCTACAATACGGTAGGCCCTTTTGAGATTGGCCCTGCAAATGCCTTTTATAGTTTTAATAACATTGAAGGTGCGCGCCTCCGGTTTGGCGGTCGCACTACCCCCGAAATGAGTAAGCGTTATTATTTTGAGACTTACGGAGCGTACGGGTTTAAGGACCAGAGATGGAAATATTTTTTAAGCGGCACTTATTCATTCGACAATAAATATATATACCAGTTTCCTCAGAATTACGTTCGGGCCTATTACGAGAATGACGCCGGCATACCGGGCAACCCCCTTCAATTTGTGGTGGAGAACAACCTTTTCTTATCCTTTAAACGAGGCAATAACGATAAGTACCTGTATAACAAATTTTTCAGATTTGACTATGTCCGTGAATTCGAAAATCATTTCTCATACAATTTAGGCTTCCGGAACCTGACCCAATCGCCGGCCGGTTCACTTTATTTTACCAACCTGGTAAGCGGGGTGCCAAATACGATCAACCAACTAACGTCGACCGAAATAATTCTTGGTTTACGTTATGCACCGCATGAGGAATTTTACCAGGGAAGAATTTACCGTATCCCGGTTCCAAATAAATACCCGGCTGTGTCGGTCGATTATACCAGGGGCGTTAAGGGTGTTTTTGGAGGCGGATTTGGCTATCAAATTTTGCACGGCCGGGTCGACAAACATTTGTACCTGTCGCAACTGGGCTATGCTGATGTGACGGTACAGGCGTCGCATACTTTTGGTCAGCTTCCTTATCCGCTGCTTACGATCCATCGTGCGAACCAAACTTACTCGTACGATGACGATCCCGATACTTACAACTTGATGAATTTTTTGGAGTTTGTGAGCGATCACTACGAAAGCCTGAGCTATGAGCAGCACCTGAACGGATTTTTCCTGAATAAGATACCGCTTTTCAAACGACTGAAATGGCGTGAGACACTTTCGTTCAAGGCCTTGTTTGGCGGGGTGACCGATCAGAATAACCCATCTCTGCATCCATCGCTTTACCAATTCCCGGTTGATGGGGCAGGACGGCCGCTCACCTATTCTCTGGGAAAGGCGCCCTACCTGGAGGGCAGTGTTGGCATCGAGAACATATTCAAATTTTTCGGCGTCAGCCTGGTCCGCAGGTTCAACTATCTCGACCATCCAGATGCTATAAAATACGGTTTTCGTACCAGTGCAACTATCCTGTTTTAATTTGTCGCACTTTTTAAAACCGGTTAATATGCGAGCCGGATCCCACTAAAAAAACTTTCTTGGTTTTTAAGCAGTGATTTTAATGGTTCAACTAGTGTCGGTCCATATATAAATCATTTATTGTTAGTTATTTACTGGAAAATTTTTGGAAAATATGCTTTAAGTGTAAGCTACCTGACAAAGCTGTTTTGAATTAGTAAACACCTTTGTGTAAGAAATAAAAACAAGAAGAAACTTATTAAATATTCATTCCGAAATGAAACGAAAATTAGAGAATCAAACAGCTATTATAACCGGATCGAGCAGTGGCATAGGTGCGGGGGTAGCCAAATCATTGGCCCGTGAAGGCGCCAATGTAGTGGTAAACTTCCCGACCGAAAACTCGCGCGAAGACGCCGAAAAAGTGCTCGCGGAAATAAAGGCCGACGGCGGTAACGGGATCACCCTGCGATGCGACGTGAGCAAGGAAGCGGACGTGAAAGCGATGTTCGACGCTACGCGGGAACAATACGGAACAGTGGATATCCTGGTAAACAATGCCGGTCTGCAAAAGGACTCGCCGTTTGAAGAAATGACCATTGACCAGTGGAATTTTGTACTTGGCGTAAACCTGACCGGTCAATTCCTGTGCGCCCGCGAAGCGATACGCGAATACCTGCGTCGTGGTATCCGACCCGATGTGTCGGTAGCTGCAGGCAAGATCATCTGCATGAGTAGTGTTCATGAGGTTATTCCATGGGCAGGTCATGCCAATTATGCGGCAAGCAAAGGTGGCATTATGCTGATGATGAAAAGTATCGCACAGGAGTTTGCCTGGAAGAAGATCAGGATCAACAGCATTTGCCCGGGAGCCATCCAAACGCCCATCAACAGGCAGGCATGGGAGACTCCGGAAGCATTAAAAGATCTTTTGACATTGATTCCTTATCAGCGTATCGGCGTGCCTGAAGATATTGGCAAGGCTGCGGTTTGGCTGGCAAGTGATGACAGCGACTACGTGAACGGAGCCTCGCTTTTTGTGGATGGCGGTATGACATTGTACCCCGGTTTCACCACGAACGGCTAAGCAATCCTAACGAATCAATTAAGAACACCGAACGGCGGTTTTTACCGCCGTATAGAAGAATATTATGTCTGAAAAAAATAGATTAACCGAACCCATGAGCAAAAAATGGGGACCCTATGTGTCTGACAGGCAATGGGGTACGGTAAGGGAAGACTATAGCGAGCATGGTACAGCGTGGGATCACACCACGCACGATATGGCGCGCAGCAAAGCCTGGCGCTGGGGCGAAGAAGGTATAGCCGGCATAAGTGATGATCAGCAGTTGCTATGCTTCGCGCTTGCCCTTTGGAATAAAAAAGACCCTATAATCAAGGAGCGGTATTTTGGCCTGAACAGCAACGAAGGCAATCATGGCGAGGATGTGAAGGAGCTGTACTATTACCTGGATTCGACGCCGACGCACTCGTATATGAAGATGCTTTATAAGTATCCTCAATCGGCCTTTCCTTATGCGGACATTGTAAATGTAAACCGGGGCCGCTCAAAATCTGAGCCTGAATTTGAACTCATAGATACGGGCGTTTTTAATGATGACCGCTTTTTTGATGTATTTGTTGAATATGCAAAGGCTGATGCAGAGGATATCCTTATCAGGATCACGGTATATAACCGGGGTGATGAGGATGCATCGCTGCATGTACTGCCAACGCTATGGTTCAGGAATACCTGGACATGGGGTTACGATACCTATAAACCATCGTTAACAGCAATAAAAAAGGGTAGTATAGCTATTAATCACGATGAGCTGCCAGGATTTGCGCTTCATTATAAAGATAATGCGCGCCTGCTTTTTTGCGACAACGAGAGCAATATGCAAAAGCTTTATAATTATTCCAACGAGGCGCCTTTTCAGAAGGATGGGGTTAATGAATTCCTGGTCAATGGTAACTCCACCGCTATTAACGATGACAATTTTGGAACTAAGGTAGCAGTGGACTATGATATTACTGTTGCAGCGCACTCTTCGCAGGTTATTTGCCTGCGGTTAGAAAATAAAAAGAACAAATCGCCATTTAAAGATTTTGACTCAGTTTTCGCGCAGCGCCTGGCTGACGCTGATGCATTCTACGCCGAGTTGCAGGGAGGGATCACTTCGGAAGATGAAAAACTGGTGCAGCGCCAGGCCTTTGCCGGCATGCTGTGGAGCAAGCAGTTTTTTTATTTTGATGTGGACAAGTGGCTCGAGGGGGATCCCTCGCAACCCAAACCTCCGGCTGGACGCAAATATGGTAGGAACCATGAATGGAAACACCTTAACAATGCCGACATTATCTCGATGCCTGATAAATGGGAGTATCCCTGGTATGCGGCATGGGATCTGGCGTTCCATTGTATCCCTTTATCAATAGTCGACAGCGATTTTGCAAAAATCAATTGCAACTTATCACCAAAGAGTGGTATATGCACCCCAACGGCCAACTGCCGGCTTACGAGTGGGCCTTTGGCGACGTCAACCCACCGGTGCACGCATGGTCGGCATGGGAAGTTTATAAAACTGATCAAAAAAATAACGGCGGCAAAGCCGATCTTGATTTTCTTGAGTCGATTTTCCACAAGTTGGTGATCAATTTTACATGGTGGGTAAACCGCAAGGATTCTGAAGGCAACAACATTTTCGAAGGCGGTTTTTTGGGTCTGGATAACATCAGTGTTTTCGATCGTAGCAATGCTCTGCCTGCCGGCGGACATATCGAGCAGTCAGATGGTACAAGCTGGATGGCGATGTATGCGCTAAACCTGATGCGTATCTCGCTCGAACTGGCCAAACATCGCAAGATATATGCGGATATGAGCACCAAGTTCTTCGAGCATTTCCTGTACATCGCCTCGGCAATGGCAGGTATGGGGGATGGTCTTTGGGACGAGGAGGACCAGTTCTTCTACGATAATCTCAAATTTTCGCATGACAATAACATAAGACTCAAGGTACGGTCGATGGTTGGTTTGATACCATTGTTTGCAGTTGAAGTGCTGGATGATGAAATTTTGACGGATCATCCCGAATTCGCCGAAAGACTCAATTGGTTCCTCGTAAACAACCCGCAACTGGCCAATTTGGTGAGCCGCTGGAGCGACAAAGGCATGGGGGATAAACACCTGCTTTCGCTGCTGCGCGGGCACCGGATGAAAAAAATATTGTTGCGGATGCTCGACGGATCCGAATTCCTTAGCGATTACGGTATACGGGCTTTGAGCAAATTCCACGAACAGAACCCTTATCATTTTTATCTCGACGGGCAGGATCTGCAAGTAGACTATACGCCGGGTGAATCGACCACGGGATTATTCGGTGGCAATAGCAACTGGCGGGGCCCCATCTGGATGCCGGTTAACTATCTTCTTATCGAGAGCCTACATAAATTTCATGCCTATTATGGGCCCGATTTTCAAGTAGAGCATCCGGTGGGCAGCGGTAACTACCTCAGTCTGGAAGATGTAGCCAACGAGCTTTCAAAACGACTGGCAAAATTGTTTCTGCGCGACGAGAGCGGCAAAAGACCATTCCTTGGTACAAACCAATACATGCAGAATAGCCCCCTGTTCAACAACTACATCTTGTTTTACGAGTATTTCCACGGCGACACAGGACGCGGCGTAGGCGCTTCACATCAAACCGGCTGGACCGGGCTTGTCGCCAAACTTTTACATCCAAAATCATAAGCACATTAACCATTTAAAATTGAATATTATGTTTAAGAAACACTTTTTTACCATTTTGATACTGTGCCTTGCAGCAGCTGCTTTTGCACAGAAGACACCCGGGACGCTGCTGAATTTGAACGGCAAAGGCGTTATCATCGATGGGTACGACCCGGTGGCTTTTTTTACCGATAATAAACCGGTAATGGGCGATCCAAAGTTTCAAACCAGTTACCAGGGCGCCATCTATTACTTTGCGAGCCAGGAGCACCTGGATGCTTTCACTACTAGCCCCGAAAAATACAAACCGCAATTTGGTGGCTATTGTGCCTACGCAGTCTCTTTGGGGCGCACGGCACCTATAGACGTTAGGACTTTTTCTATAGTGAATGATCGCCTGGTGCTGCAACACAACCAGCGTGCAGTTAACGGCTGGAACAAGGATGTACAAGGTAACCTGAGACTGGCCGATCAATACTGGCCCGCGGTAGTTGCCAACAACGGCAAACAGATTAAAACCGATGCTGAGAAGGGCTTCCTGAACAATGTGGATAAAGATGGGGTGATTCTGGAAGGCTACGACGTTGTTTCCTATTTCACAGGCGAAAAACCGCTGATGGGCAATAAGGAATTTGATGCACGCTACCAGGGCGCTACCTATTGGTTCTCGACCCCGGAAAATGCCAGCAAGTTCAAGGATAATCCTGAAAAGTATGCTCCGCAATACGGTGGTTTCTGCGGTTACGCAGTGAGCCTTGGCAAATTGCGCCCGGTTAATCCATTGATCTACCAATTATATAACGGCAAACTGATCCTTCAGCATACCCAGGATGCGTACGACCATTTTAACAAGGATCTGGACAGCAACGTGAAAAAAGCTGACGAGAACTGGCCGGTCCTGATCAAAAAGAAGGCAGGTAAGTTTAAAGGGTACGACGCGCCCGCTATGTCGCCTGATAACAAGATGATCTCCTAACCGATAAAAATCAAAAAAATGAAAAAATACCTTTTTATAATACTAAGCATTGTAGCGATGCAAATCAGTGCAAAAGCCCAGGTTATGGCAACTCATTCACTGACATTGGACGGCGCCAAAAAAGTGATCGCCGAAGCGGTGCGGTTTGCTCACGACAAGAATGCGCCCGGAGCTGCGATAGCAGTGGTAGATGCAGGCGGCAATATAATATGCGTTGAACGCCTCGACGGCACTTTCGCAGCAGCTTCCGAAGTATCTATCAGGAAAGCTAACACAGCTGCTCTTTTTAAGGCGCCTTCGTCGAAACTGGAAAACAGTATAAACGGCGGACGCGGCGCGCTGATCACAGTCGGGCACACTTTTCTGCAAGGGGGAGTTCCCATCATTTATAATGGCGAAGTTATCGGAGCTATCGGGGTAAGCGGCAGCGCGAGCGCCCAACAAGACGAGGACATAGCAGTTGCAGGCAGTAAAGTGAAAATGTAAGCCAAAGGCAACAAAGATTTAAGAAATATTGATAGTTGATTTTGAGTGATGAATTGATTACCCCGGTTTGGGCGGAAAGGGGCAGGGACCGCAATTAATGCGGACTCCCTGCCTGGTAATCAAAAAACACAGATTGGAAATAAACACCATGAAGAAGATATTAATAACGCTGGCTCTCGCACTGACCATACCGGCGGCATTCTATGCGGCTGCGCAAGAGAACAGGCAGTTGACCGTTGCCAAGCCGGATGCTATTGCTGATCTGCGCACTACCAAAGGAGCCGGGGATGTGCAGGCGAAATGGTTTGTGCGGAACGCCGCTGTAGTGAGCCAGGATTTCCGCGGGCCTGGGCCTGCGGCTGATGATCCTCTTTTGATTTATCCGACCGGGGCAGTAAACAGGACAAACAATATTAGTCCGCGAATTGGCGACAAGGATTTTGATAAGGGGTTCAAGAGTATAGCACCAACTGACCTGGAGGACCGCCAGGGCACCGGTTTGGTATCATTTGTTTGGTATAAATTAACATTAACCCTACCCGAAAAGATCGGCAATACGGCCGTAAAAGGAGGCCGTGCGGTTCTTGAGATCGTGATGGATGACTATAGCGAGATTTGGGTTAACGGCAAACAAATGCCGGGTTTCGGGCAGGTAGGCAACGGCGTAATAAGCGGCTACAATGCACCTAACCGTGTAGTGCTGACCAATGATGCAAAGCCCGGACAGATTTTCAATATAGCTATTTTGGGTGTTAACGGCGTGCTGGGAAACATTCCTTCCAACTATATATGGGTGCGCAATGCCACCATCGATTTTTATAAGCAGGCATCGGCATATCAAATGCCCGACTGGCAGAATATCGGGCAGATATACACTACTGACGATAAGCTAAGCCAGGTGATCGATAAAGATACTCATGTACAAAAGATCGCCGATGGTTTTTCGTTTACCGAGGGGCCGGTTTGGCACCCTGATGGTTACTTGCTTTTCAGTGATCCTAACTTGAATACAATCTATCGCTACGATCCTAAAAATAGCGATGTAAGCATATACCTGAGCCATAGTGGTTATACCGGGGAAGATATTGGCGAATACCATCAGCCTGGGAGCAATGGTTTGACCATTGACAAAGAAGGCCGCCTCATCATCGATCAGCATGGCAACCGGCGCGTGATACGCATCGAAAAGAAGGGCCATGTGACCATATTGGCTGATCAAATCGACGGCAAGCGCCTGAACAGCCCCAATGATATCGTGCAGAAGAGCGACGGCACGATCTACTTCACCGATCCACCTTACGGGTTACCTGATTTTTATAACGATAAACGTAAAGACCTGGATTACCAGGGCGTATTCATGATCAGGAACGGGAAGTTATCGGTAGTTGCCAAAGACTGCGGCGGGCCTAATGGGATCGCTTTCTCGCCGGATGAAAAGTACCTGTATGTGACCAACTGGGACATCCGGGATATCCATCGAACCAAAACTATCTGGCGCTACGACGTGCAAAATAATGGCACATTAGCCAACGGCAAGATATTTTTCGACTGTAACCAAACCGAAGGCGACGAAGCGCTTGACGGGATGAAAGTTGACAAGGCCGGCAATTTGTTTGTGTCGGCGCCGGGCGGCATGTGGATCATTTCGGATAAGGCTCAATTACTGGGTAAAATTATTACCCCCGAACGCCCTGCTAATATGGCCTGGGGTGATGAGGACGGCAAAACTTTATACATGACGGCTCACACGAGCCTATACAAAATACGGGTGCTGACAGGTGGCAAGTACGCATGGCAATAACCGTTAAATTGATTTAAGATGATCTCGATCAAAGAAGAACAATTAAAAGATATCAGCTACCAGGCCAGTGCCGAGTGGCTGGAAACCAATGGGCTGGGAGGGTATGCCAGCAGCACTATTGCCAACTGCCATAGCAGGCGCTACCATGGTTTGCTTGTAGCCGCCACTCAGGTGCCTACGGGGCGCACGGTGATGGTGTCGAAACTTGATGAAACCATTGTTGCCAACGGCAAAAGGACCGAATTGGGTACTAATAATTATAATGGTGTATTTGCCCCGCGGGGCTACCAGTACCTGGAAAGCTTCACGAAAGAGCTTTATCCGCAATGGACTTATCATGTTGACGACGTTGTGATAACGAAAAGCCTGCTTCAATTGCACAGGAAGAATACCACGATCATTAAGTATGAAGTGACCGAAGCTGGTTCTCAATTTCAACTACTGTTGCAGCCTTTCCTAATCGCAAGGGATTACCATTCTCTCGGGCACGTAAATCAAAGCCTGCATTGGGATGTGGATTTCAAAAACGGCATATTTCACAACAAGCCTTATGGTTCGGACTGGAATATTTATATAAGCGTTCCGGGCTCAAGCTATCGCCATCAGCCCGAATGGTATTACAATTTCCGTTACGAAGAGGAGGTAAACCGCGGCCTGGATTATAATGAGGACCTGCTTCAATATGGAGAATTCGAGGTTTCGTTAGAGAAAGGATCAAAACTTTTTGTGGTTCTGTCCACTGAAGACCCCGAAGTATTGGACGCTGAAAAAGCATTTAATGATGAGATCAACAGGAGGATAGGTCTCTTCGGATCGGGCAAACGTAATGCGACCAGGGAGCAGTTGATACTTGCTGCCGACCAATTTATAGTCAAAAGAGATATTTATTTGAACGGCAATGACACCCCTACTGAAGGCGCGACCGTTATTGCCGGTTATCACTGGTTTACCGATTGGGGCCGTGATACGATGATATCCCTGCCCGGACTTTGCATTAGTACCGGAAGATTGGATGATGCTAAGAAAATATTGCAGGCATTTGCGCATAGTGTTAGTAAAGGTATGTTGCCGAACTTTTTCAGCGATAATAACGGCACTCCCGAATTCAACAATGTGGATGGCACGCTGTGGTATTTCCTGGCGGTATACCATTATTATAATGCCAGCAAGGATAAAGATTTTGTACTGAACGAATTACTCCCGGTGTTACAGGATATTATCGAGTGGCATTACAAAGGAACGCGCTACAACATCCATGATGACCCGACCGATCACCTGCTTTTTGAAGGCGAAAAGGGCCAGCAGCTTACCTGGATGGATGCGCGTGTGGGGAATTGGGTTGTAACGCCACGTATGGGCAAGCCTGTTGAGATAGAAGCGCTGTGGTATAATGCACTTTGCATTGTAAGTGAGTTTTGCGCCCTGGCCGGAAAAAAGGATGCGAAACGATACAGCGATGAGGCACGCCTCATCAAACATAGTTTTGAGGAAAAATTTTGGTACGAAGCGGGGCAATACCTATATGATACCATAGATGAGAATAACGTTCCTGATCAAACGTTCAGGCCAAACCAGTTATTTGCGATCAGCCTGCCGTTCCCGTTGATCGGCGGTGATAAGGCAAAGATCATCCTCGAAAAAATTAAAGCGAAGCTGTATACGCCTGTTGGTTTGCGCAGCCTGGCGCCCGGCTCGGTAAACTACAATGGTTTTTACGGCGGCGATCAATGGCACCGCGATTCCAATTATCACCAGGGGGCCGTTTGGAGCTGGCTGCTCGGTCCGTACGTGGATGCTTTGGCGAAAGTAAAGACGCCAAAGACGGAACTGAAAAAAATCATCAGCGATTTCAGCTACCACTTTAAAGAGGGCGGCTTTGGTACCATCTCTGAAATATTTGATGGCGATGCGCCCCACGCACCAAAAGGTTGTATCGCCCAGGCATGGAGCGTAGGAGAACTGTTAAGAGTTATTAATACTTACAAGCTGGTATAAAATGAGTTCAGAATTAAGTCACAACTCAGCCACTAACGACCGCGCAACAGCCAGGCTTGAAGCTTTCAGCGATGGGATATTCGCTGTGGCCATAACCTTGTTGGCGCTGGATATTAGTTACCCCTTCAACGAGCATGAAACGAATGCAAGCCTCGCTAAAGGTTTACTGTTGTTATGGCCAAAATACTTCGCTTATACCAACAGTTTTGTGACTATCCTGCTAATGTGGATCGCACATCACGGCATTTTTAAGTTGATAAGGCATGTGAATGTGCAACTGATAATTGCCAACGGATTCCTGATGCTTTTGGCCGTATTAACGCCCTTTCCTACAAGAGTCCTGGGCGATTATATTGCTTCAGGCGCTTTCAAAACGGCTGCAGTTCTTTACACCGGTTTTTTTGTGCTGGTTAGCGTCGCGTTCATCACACTCTGGTTTGTGGTGAAACATGAAAGAAAAATGTTACACGATCATGTCAGCGATAATCTGGTAAGAAAAATGACAAAGATTGAGTTTACAGGCATGTTCTGCAATATTTCCATAACAGCAGTTACGGCTTTCAACCCGTGGGTGGGGCTGACCCTTAATACAGCCATGTGGATATACTGGCTGGTAAAGACAAAATAGAGGACAATTAAAAATAAAAAGAAGATGAAAAAATATGATATCGTGGTTATTGGTACAGGGATCGGGGGCAGTACCATTGCTACAAGGCTGGCCAAAAGCGGCAAAAATATCCTGATACTGGAGCGCGGCGGATTTATTCCGAAAGAGAAGGATAACTGGGATCCGCATAAAGTGATGGTGGAGGGCAAATACCGGCCCAAAGAAGAATGGTTGGATAACGACGGCAAACCTTTTAAGCCATTTATCCACTACAATGTTGGGGGTAACAGCAAGGTGTACGGTGCGGCGATGTTCCGTTTCCGGCTGTCGGATTTTGAGAAAGTCCACCATTATGGAGGCATATCGCCGGAGTGGCCGGTTAAATACGATGTTTTTGAAAAGTACTATACCGAGGCAGAAAATATTTACAGCGTGCACGGCCTTCGCGGGGCGGACCCAACGGAGCCACCTGCAGAACACCCATATCCATTGCCGCCAATACCTTACGAACCGGAGATAGTATCGCTGGCAGGTAAGATGGAACAATTAGGCTTGAGACCTTTTCCGCTGCCCATGGGTATGCAGTTTCCGCAGGACGGCAGCAAAAACCAGCCGCCTGTAATGCTTGAAAATTTCGACGGTTATCCCGATCCGACAGATTCGAAAGCTGATGGATACAGTAGTGGCCTGCGTCATGTTCTCGATTTACCTAACGTAACTTTAGTGACGCAGGCGCTGGTAACCAAGCTCGAAACCGATGAAAACGGTAAACGCATTAGCAATGTCATAGCTGATATAAACGGGGAACAGCAATCGTTTGAAGCAGATACGGTGATACTGGCGTGCGGCGCGGTGAACTCTGCCGCGTTGTTGCTTAAAAGCGCCAGCGAAAAGCACCCGCATGGCCTGGCCAATTCGAGCGGACAAGTTGGCCGAAACCTTATGTTGCACCACAACGGATGCCTGGTGGCATTCACTAAGATGAAGAACCGCACTTCGTTCCAAAAAAGCTTTGGCCTTGCGGATTTTTACCATAAAGCTGACAACAGTGCATTTCCGCTCGGTGAGATTCAATTAATGGGCAAGAACGACCCGGAAACGATCATGTCGCTTGCAAAGGATATTTATCCTGAAAAAAGCTTTGATGAGATCCGCGAAATGGCGATCGATTTTTGGTTGACCGCCGAGGATTTGCCGTCGCCGGATAATAGGGTTACCCTTACTGACGAAGGGCAGATAAAAGTTAACTACACCCGTACCAATCCCGAAGCTTTTGAGAAACTGAAGCATAAACTAAAGGAGGTTTTTGAACGGCTGGGCGAGATAGACCCAGATTTTAAAGATACTGTATGGAACGGGTACGACCTTGATATCAGCGGAATGAGCCACCAGAACGGAACGCTCCGCTTCGGGACTGACCCCAAAACTTCGGTACTGGATGTGAACTGCAAGGCACATGATGTGGATAATCTATATGTCGTGGATGCCAGCTTTTTCCCAAGCTGCGGGGCGTTCAACCCGTCGTTAACTATTGCGGCTAATGCGCTGCGCGTTTCTGAACACCTGATCAATACGCTTTAAAGTGAAACTGAAACTCTATATCATGGAAGCTGTGGGGCTGGCCATATTTATGGCATCGGCCTGCTTTTTCTCGGCAATGTTCGACAGTCCGCATTCGGCATGGCACTATGCTATATCCAATGCAATGCTGCGTCACGTCATCAACGGTTTTGCTATGGGGCTGACTGCTCTGCTGATATTTTATTCACCAATAACAGCTCCCTCGGGCTCACATATCAACCCTGCGGTTACGCTTGCATTTCTTAGGGTGAATCGCATCAATCAGACCGACGCAGTCTGTTACATTGTTTTTCAGATAGCAGGTGGTACGCTAATGGTTTACCTGATGGCCTGGCTGTTGGGAAACGCGCTTACAGCTTCGCCGGTCGATTATGTTGTAACACGTCCTGGCGGCAGCGAAATGAATGCATTCATTGCCGAGTTTATCATGGGTTTCATCATGATGACCATGGTGCTCAACGTTTCGTCAAGCCACAAGTATGGCAAATACACCCGCATAATCGCTGCTTGTTTCGTCACCACTTACGTGATTGTAGGTGGACCGGTTTCCGGTTTCGGGATGAACCCGGCGCGTAGCCTGGCCAGCGCCATCCCTTCAGGTATATATACCTCGTTCTGGATATATATCATCATTCCCATTGTAAGTATGCTGGCCGCAGCGGAACTATTCCTTTATCAAACCAAACGCAAATTGAACATGAAAAGATCTTTTAAATATCACTGGTTGATTCTCATTGTGCCCGCGCTGTTTTTTTCAACCGCAGGCTTTGGCCAGGCTAAACGAGTAGAAGCTGTCGGTATGACGGTGGAGAATATGGAACGGTCAGTAAATTTTTATAACAAAGTACTGGCTTTTGAGAAAATAAGCGAAAACAGATCAGAGGTCAATGCTGAAGGCTCATATACCCGCACGGTAAGGATGAAGCTTGGCGACGAGATGATCGAGCTCACCGAATACAATCCGTCAGCAGGCAGGCCCGTCCCTGCGGATATGAAAAGTAACGACGTCTATTTTCAGCACATCGCCATCGTGGTTAGCGACATGGACAAAGCCTATGCTGTCCTCAAAAAGAACATGGCAAGCCAGATCAGCAAGATGCCGGAAACTATTCCGTTATCAAACGCTGCTGCAGCTGGGATAAGGGCCTTTTACTTTCATGATCCTGATCATCACGATCTCGAACTGATCTACTTCCCGCAGGGAAAAGGGCAGCCGAAATGGCAAAATACCAATGGTAAATTGTTTTTAGGTATCGACCATACTGCCATTGGTATCACCAGCACAGAAAAAAGCCTGAATTTTTACAAAAACCTGTTAGGTTTTGACCGAAAAGGCGACAGTTGGAATAAGGGGATGGAGCAGATGGACTTAAGCAATGTAAAGGGTGCCAGCTTACATATTACAGGTTTGCGTGCAGAGGGCGGTCCGGGAGTTGAGTTTTTGCAATACTTGGTGCCCGGTCCTGGCAAACCTTTCCCAAAGGATACAAAGGTGAATGACATCTGGTACTGGCAAATAACGGTGGTTGCCGATAAGATCGGCAACCTGTACAAAAAACTGGATGACGCTCATTCCCATTTTATAAAACGAATAGTGGCCGGTGACAAGGGGATGAAGTACTTCATCGTAAAGGACCCGGACGGCCATGCTTTAAGAATAACCGAGTAAACGAACTAAAGGGTTAACAAAATGATTTTCACTATGGAACTGATGGATGAAATGCTGACAGAAGTTAGGGTACCCGAATATAAAGTGATCGATTTTATGTGTAATGTGACGTTTTTGAAAAATAAATATTCGACGATATTAACTTCTGACTGGGATGGAAATGTGGAGCGTGGCTATGCATTGCCGCCATTGACGACCACGCGCAACAACAAAAAGATCATGTTTACGCGGGATGAAAAGACTGGCGGATCATGGTTTGCGGCAAGCGAAGAAGGGCATGTGGCTGTGATGATCCACCAGGAATCGGACTTGACCCGGAAAGAAAATAAATTGAAAAGCAGCAGCCTGCTTTTGCTGGATATTGTTTGCTCGGATTTCCCGATAAGCTTTTTTACTGAATACGACTTACGGTATTTCGAGCCGTTTTCACTGATCCTTTATGCAGGCGATAAGCTTTACGATATGACCTGGGATAACGGAGAGAAAACAATACTCGACCTTGAGATAAGTGAAGAACATATCTGGTCGTCGATGCCTGCTTATTACAGGCACTACTCGACCGGGAAGAAGGAGGAGTTTAAAAATTTCCTGGTGAAGAAACCTAAGCCTTATGCTTCGGCTATCCGGACATTCCACAAAGAGCTATGCCAGGCGCCAAGTGTAACGCAAGCCGTGGTTATGCACAATAGCGTTATGTTTTATCACACAGATGTGCTGGAGGACAAGTTTTATATTTCGTCGCTGCCATTAAAGAACAGGCCATTTTTGCTCAACGATTAATATGGCGGGACGAATCAAAAAGCGATGGTTTTTCTGGCTGATTATCCCTGCATGGATGATCTGTTCCCAATCGTGTTTTCAGATGAGGGAGGCCGACAGGGATGCTGAAAAGGAATTTAGCCAAAGAGGTATCACCGCTTCTTTTTGCCGTCTGACCGTCGACAATATCCCCTTGCATTACGTTAAAACCGGCAATGAAAAATTTCCGACACTGTTCATAATCCATGGTTCGCCGGGCAGCTGGAGCGCCTACAAAAGATACCTGATGGATACCAGTTTGCTCAAATACTTCAGGGTAATTGCTATCGATCGCCCTGGTTTTGGCTATAGTGATTTCGGCAGAGCATTTCACCTTGATGAGCAATCCTATCTTATCTACAAGATCATAGAGCATGAAGCCAATGGCAGGCCGCTTCACCTGGTAGGCCATAGCCTGGGCGGGCCTATTATAGTTAAGCTGGCACAGGAACATCCCCAGGCTTACGCATCGCTTACTGTCCTTGCAGGATCGATCTCGCCTTACGAGGAGCCAAAGGAAAGCTGGCGAGGAATTTTTGTTGACACTCCGCTGGAGTTCCTGATCCCGGGGGCATTCAGAACTTGCAATACTGAAATATACTATTACAAAAAGGACCTGTTTACGATGGACGCTCATTACAACGAACTGACCATGCCGGTAACTTTTATCCATGGTGATAAAGACCCGCTTGTTACCGTGAGGAATGTAACCTATGGCCAACAAAAACTTGCAGGCAACAAAAACGTGAAAACGATCATCATACCGGGGGCAAACCACTTTATTCCCTGGGAACATTTCGATATCATACAAAAGCATTTATTAACCCTAAAAACTCAAGAGAAATGATGGCGATATACATCTTATACCTGTACCTGGCAACTGGCCTGGTATCGACCTTGTGGCTGTTATTTATCAGGCACACATATTGGAATTCAGGAATAGCCACGGGTGTTAAATTTATCATTCTGCCGGGCTGCGTTGTCCTGTGGCCGGTTGTTCTTTTTAAATCGCTGAGGTCATGATAGCCAAATACCGCAAAAGACATTTGATAGCCTGGCTGCTGATAGCTGTGGTCATCACAACGTTAACCATCGTGGCATATGTTAGTATTCCATACCTGCCGCATTAAATTTTACAGACATGAGCACCTCATACGTACCGGTTTTATGGAACCCATTTAAAAAGAAATACGATCGTTTCCTTTGGTCGTTCATTGCTATTTACCTGGCTTCGTTTATTTTGCTAAGCAAGCTGCTTTTTCCGCAGCTCATAGCAATGACCATCGTGATAAGAGCATTTGGTACGCTGGCCATTATTCTTTTACACGTCATACTCATCATTGGCCCGCTTTGCAGACTGCAGCCCTGGCTTTTGCCGTTACTATACAATCGCAGGCATCTTGGAGTTACTATGTTTTGTGTGGCGTCCGTACATGCTGTCCTGAGCCTGGTTTGGTTTCATTCGGGTGGAATGCTGCACCCGCTGGTTTCGCTTTTCGCGGGCAATACGCATTATAATTCACTGCGGTTTTTTCCTTTTCAGACACTCGGGTTCACTGCTTACATCATATTCATGATCATGGCATTTACAAGCCACGATTTCTGGCTAAATTTTCTCTCGCCAAAAACCTGGAAAGCGATGCACATGATGGTATACCTGGCTTATGCACTCATCATCATGCATGTGATGCTTGGAATTATCCAACTGGAGAGCAGCCCGCTGATATTTTTAATGCTGATAACAGGTTTGCTCACTGTTGCCACTTTGCACATTCTTGCGGGCATTAAGGAGTGGAAATTTGATTGCAGGCAACGGACCATAGAAGATAGAGAATGGGTTTACGTATGCGAGGCAGGCGATATTGAAGATAGCCGGGCCAAAATGGCTATTGTAAATAATGAAAGAGTTGCCGTTTTTAAGTACGGTAATAAATTGAGTGCTGTACATAACGTTTGTAAGCATCAGAACGGCCCGTTAGGCGAGGGGAAGATTGTCGATGGTTGTATTACCTGTCCCTGGCATGGCTATCAATACCAGCCCGGCGATGGTTGCGCACCACCGCCATTCACCGAGAAACTTGCCACTTACCGATTGAAGTTAAAAGGCAATTCGGTATACGTTAACGTGAATGCTTTGCCTGAAGGAACCTCCGTTGAACCCGCAACGATCGGTGAGCAAAAGGCGACTGACCCGACTTCCTTTTTCATTGGTTGGAGCGATCAAAACCCAATTGCTATTATCAAATTTGTTAAAAGAGCAGCACTGGGCTTATGCGCGGTTGCATTGCTGGTTGCCGTTGGTTTTACTACAAGGCTGACACACGTGGCTAAGTCATCCTTTGATTACGAAGACCTCAAAACGATCCAGGGACAGTTGGTATCTTATCCATTCCCTGCTATAAGAACTATTGCCGGGAAGGGCCAAAGCGGGCAAACGATTATTAAAACTTATCCCCTGGTAAACGATTCCAAGTTTGGTGCAAACGGAGTGGTCGATTCTGTTATGAAGCATTTTAATACAGATCATTATTTAACCTCAATTAACGGGGCTGTTATTCAGCGTAATGACGTCACGGCGATGGAGTTAAGTAAAGGGGAGCTTTCAGTTAAAGTATCAGACAAAAACAATAATCTGCCTGCTGCCGAATTAAAGAAATTGGCGGACACGTCGATCCTAGGCGAAATAATCGATCCGAAATGCTACCTCGGTGCGATGAATCCGGGCGAAGGCAAACCGCACCGTGCCTGCGCCATTTTATGCATCAGTGGTGGCATCATGCCCATCCTTACTTTTAAAGATGAAAAAGGTGAAATGCGATACGCCATTCTGCAGGGACCCCGGGGAGAAAAAATTAACAACCAGGTGCTAAACTATGTTGCTGAGCCTGTGAAGATAACCGGCATATTGTATCGCTATGATAACTGGTATGTCTTTTATACTGACCCCGCAAATCAAATACATCCGCTATTTAATTAAAGAGTATGACACTGGAACATGTAGCAGTTTGGACAACTGACCTTTAAAAGTGGAAAGATTTTTATACAAAATGCTTTGAAGGAACGTCCAACGAAAAGTGCACCAACACCAAACTTGTTCGATATTTGCATTATAATCGACCCTCTTTTGTCATTAAAACTTTGATTTTCAGTCAAGATCAAATCTTTTTTAGCCTTAATTAAAACAGGTGGCCAATACACGGCTTGTATTCAGTTTATAGGTGTAAGTCTTACTAACGCAGCTCCATGTTTATTAATTGTTTTGGAGTAGTTTGTTTTATAAATCCCAATATTTTGTTTTTTCCAGAGATCCCTTACCCTGACCTTTCCTTTAAAACCTATTGATGAAAAGTCAATAGCTACATCCCGAGCGCTCTCTCCTATGTTAAACAGGGCGACATAAATATCCTTACTTCCAGGTATATGAGAATACCAAACCATGATGCTATCGGTTTTATACAATTGATGTGGAGCTGTGCCATGCTGATTCACAGCCAGTACTTCATCGTTGGTAAATAATGCTTTTTCAATGGCCCGATTTTCAGGAAGATTCCCCCCGATCATTAAAGGCGACCGGAAAATACACCAGAACGTCATGTGTGTATACAATTCATCATTCGTAAACCGACTGTACCGCTCGTTACCTACAGGCCCCCGTTTTGATAATTTGCCAATCTGCAGCATATCGCAATCTGGCCAGTGTCCATTACCCCCGAAACCTTCCCATTGTTTGGCATAATCAAACATGTGCAATATCTCTTTCCAATTATCCCAAAAATCATCTGCCATGCGCCACATGTTTGCATTTTGTTTTACATGTTCAGCCTCATTTACCGGGGTTTCCCCAGGGGAGATGCTTAGTATTATCGGTCTGCCACATTGCTCAATAGCCTTGCGGTATCCCTCTATTTCCTTTTTGTGATAAGGCCGGGCAATGTCATCTACTTTAATGAAATCTACCCCCCATGAGGCATACAGTTTTAGTAATGAATTTAAATAATCCTGTGCACCCTGCTTATCCATATTTAAACCATACATATGGTTTAACCAATCGCATTTGGAGGTGGTATCAGCTATCATATTGGCGGTGATACCAGTGGCGCCCAAAACCGGTGATTTGGCCCATACCGCCTGGCGCGGAATACCGCGCATTACATGTATCCCAAATTTTAAACCCAGTTTGTGAATATAGGCTGAAAGCGGTTTGAATCCTTGTCCGCCAAATGCTGATGGGAATTTAGTGGGCTGAGGCAATAACCTGCCCCACTTATCCATGGTTAACCATGGAACAAATGAACCATCCTGCAGGTTCTTTTGAAAAGGATTGCCAATATTACTGCCGGGAGGATTATCGTATGACCATAAAAAATCCACAACGACGTAATTCCAACCGTGGGCTTTTAGGTATTTGGCCATATAATTGGCATTGGCCTTAACCTCATTTTCATGCACGGCCGAGCCAAAGCAGTTATAACTGTTCCAACCCATGGGCGGGGCTGAGTCAATGTCGCTTTTTTGCGCATAAACATTAGTCCAACATGCGCAGAAGGCTAATAGCAGATATAGAATTTTCATTTTCATCTATTTTGGCAGAATTGATTAATACAACGTAAACTGGTTGGAACTGTAATCCGGTCCCAACCCAAACATAGGCAATAACCGGTAATAGATTTTATAATTCGTGTTTAAATAACACTTAATTTTTTATAAAAGAAAGTGTTTTAGAAAAACATTTAAAATAGTTTACAAAATTTGCCCGGAGACGCTATAGGCGGAGGGTGTCAGGATTAGGAATAAAATTCAGAAAAGCCTGAAATTTAGCATAATAATTCTGCATGTTGAGTTGATAATAGTAAGCACCCCGCTTAGATCCGGTTTTGTCCTTGTCCGCCAATTTAATTAACAACCCGGTCGCTAAAACCCGTTTGCTGAAATTCCTTTTGTCAATTGTGGTGTTAAAAACACTCTCATAAAGTATTTGAAGTTGGGGTAAGGTGAATTTAATTGGTAAAAGTTCGAACAAAATTGGATGCAGAGCAGCCTTGTACCGAATTCTTCTTTTTGCAGCTTCCACCATTTCCTGGTGATCGAATATCAATTTTGGAATACGTTTAAGAGGAAACCATTCCGCATGGTAATTATGACTTAACTGGGTTTCGTATTTGTGTATATCTATTAATGCAAAATAGGCCACAGATGCGGTTCTTTCTATAGGATCGCGGTTTGTATCGCCAAATGTATGCAACTGCTCAAGGTAAACGCCATCTAAACCGGTACATTGCTTTAATATACGGTTGGCAGCCTGGTCAATACTTTCAGTTGTTTGCACAAAGCCCCCCATCAAACTCCAATTGCCTTTTTCAGGCTGAAAAGCTCTTTTGATCAATAAGATCTTTAGGGCCTCGCCGTCAAATCCGAAGATAATACAGTCAACGGCCAGTAACAGGCGGGTTTGTTTTGAGTATTTGTGCATTGTGGGATCAGGAGTTAGAAAAAGCCAAACAAATATATTTTTTCGTACAATAAAAAATACATAAGGTAATTTTTTTGTGGTAAACCGCTTGCTGAAGCCATATTTTGGCTTTTATTAGTGTACAAAGTACATATAAAAATTGAGAATATTTTTAATTGTTTATTTTACAATTAAAAATATTTTACTTTACTTAGATTTTATTAAGCACGACAACGTGCTCCGATTATCAACCAAGAATCAATCATCTAAAAAAATTACAACTCTTGAAAAAGTACCTCTTTTTACTATTTGCAGGCTTAAATATTACATGCTATGCTCAAAATACAGCTAGCATAGTTATAAGCAATGATTCAAAGCTAACTATCAGCAAGCACATATACGGGCAATTTGCCGAACACCTGGGGCATGGCATTTATGGCGGCTTTTGGGTGGATAAATCATTGCCCGTTGCTAAACAGGATCGTATCAGGCTGGATGTAGTTGCCGCCCTTAAGAAAATTAAGATACCCAACTTACGCTGGCCCGGCGGATGTTTCGCCGACGAATATCATTGGCGCGACGGCATTGGTCCAAGTGCACAACGGCCACGGATGGTAAATACAAACTGGGGGGGCACAACAGAAGACAACAGCTTTGGCACGCATGAGTTTTTAAAGCTTTGCGAACTATTGGGTTGCGAACCATATATAGCTGCTAATGTTGGCAGTGGTACGGTAGAAGAAATGTCCAAATGGATAGAATATGTGAATTCAAACAGCACCAGTACGGTTGCTCAGTTGCGTAAGCAAAACGGGCACCCCGACCCCTACAAAGTGACTTTTTGGGGCATAGGAAATGAAAGCTGGGGCTGTGGTGGGAATATGACCCCCGAGTTTTATGCTGATCAGTTTAAAAGGTATGCTTCCTTTGCTAAAAACTACCCGGGCGCGCCACTTAAAAAGATCGCAAGTGGCCCCAACTCCGATGATTATAACTGGACGGAAGTTATCATGAAAAATATCCCCGATTGGATGATGTGGGGTATCTCGTTACATTATTACACTGTTCCGACAGGAGATTGGGGGCATAAAGGATCGGCTACCGCTTTTAGTGAAAAGGAGTATTTTAATACCATGGTCAATTGCCTTAAAATGGAGGAGCTTGTTAACAAGCACTCGGCCATAATGGATAAATACGATCCTAAAAAGAAAGTAGCCCTGGTAGTTGATGAATGGGGGGTATGGACCGATGTTGAACCCGGCACAAACCCCGGATTTTTGTATCAGCAAAATAGTTTGAGGGATGCACTGATAGCTGCAACTACCTTAAATATATTTAACAACCACTGCGACCGGGTGCGGGCAGCAGCTTTGGCGCAAACAATCAATGTGCTGCAATCTCTAATCCTTACTGATAAGGATAAAATGCTTTTGACACCTACTTATCACGTTTTTGATATGTACAAAGTGCACCAGGATGCCAAATATCTACCAATACAACTAAATTCACCTGATTACACGGTAGACGGTAAGACAATATCCGCTATAAATGTTTCTGCGTCACAGGATGCATCGGGAAAGGTACATATCTCACTTGCCAACCTGGATATTCATAACGATATAACCATTACTACCAGCCTTAAGGATATAAAATGGAAATCAGTAACCGGCCAGATACTTACGTCGGCAAATATTACTGATGTAAATACCTTTCAACAACCCGATAAATTGCACCTGGCGAATTTTACCGGAGCCAAAAAGGATGGTGATAAATTGGTAGTAATTATACCGGCAAAATCTGTCGTTACACTAGAATTAGAATAACTCGATCACAATTCATAGGCCGCCATAATAGATCAACCGCTTATAATGAAAAAAATCCTTTTACTATTAGGCTTCATTTTTCTTTATCTGTCGGCTTTCTGCCAATCAGACACTACAGAAAAGGTGTATGTAATTGCTGCCGATAATATAAAGGCGCATGTGCAGCCAACTATGTACGGCGTGTTTTTTGAAGATATCAATATGGCCGGCGATGGCGGTGTTTATGCTGAATTGGTGAAAAACCGGTCTTTTGAGTTCAAAGCTCCTTTAATGGGATGGAAGGAGCTTAAGCAGGATGGTGGCGATGGCAGTGTGCTGGTATTAAACAGGGGCGTTGCCAATCCCGATAACCCCAGATTTATACATGTTACCTCTAAAACGCCAAAGGGTTATGGCCTTAGCAACGAGGGGTTTCGTGGCATGGGCGTAAAAAAGGATGATCAATATAATTTCTCCGTTCTTGCCAAACTTCCTTGGGTTGCCGGTATAAGCCTCCAAATCGAATTGATTAGTGCAAAAGGGGAAGTTATTGGCAGTGCCACAGTTTCGCCTTCATCAAAAGAATGGAAAAAATATACAACCAACTTTAACGCTACTGAAACAGATCCCAAAGCCAGCCTTAGAGTTTTGGTAAACGGCAAAGGCTCTGTTGATCTTGATATGATATCGCTGTTTCCAAAAGATACCTGGAAACAACGGGAGGGCGGTTTGCGAGCCGACCTTGTACAAAAACTGGCCGACATGAAACCCGGATTTCTGCGTTTTCCCGGAGGTTGTATCGTCGAAGGACGCGAATTGGACACGCGGTATCAATGGAAAAAAACCATAGGCGATGTGGCTGATCGCAGAATGATAATCAATCGCTGGAATACCGAGTTCGCTCACCGGCCGACTCCCGACTATTATCAAAGCTTTGGATTAGGTTTCCTGGAATATTTTGAACTGGCCGAAGATATCGGGGCATCGCCTTTACCAATAATTAATTGCGGAATGGCCTGCCAGTTTAACACCTGCGAATTAGTGCCGTTAGATCAGCTTGGCCCATATGTAAAGGACGCGCTGGACCTCATCGAGTTTGCAAATGGATCTGTCAAAACAACATGGGGTAAAAAGCGTGCGCAGCTCGGGCATCCGAAGCCATTTAATTTAAAAATGATGGGTGTTGGTAATGAGCAATGGGGACCACAGTATATTGAGAGGTATAAAATTTTCGAGAAGGCCATTCATGCCAGATATCCGCAGATCAAACTTGTAAGCAGCCTTGGCCCCAATCCCGATGGCGAAATATTTGACGATTTGAATAAGAGCTTCCGGAAGCTGAATGCTGACATTTTAGATGAACACTATTACAGGGCACCCCAATGGTTTTTGCAAAACGTAAAGCGATATGACAATTATGCCCGCAAGGGTCCAAAGATTTTTGCAGGCGAATACGCAGCTCAAAGTGTGAGTGCAGGGAGCCCGGATAATAAGAATAACTGGCAATGTGCAATAGCCGAAGCTGCTTTTATGACGGGTTTAGAGAGAAATGCCGACGTGGTAAGTATGGCATCTTATGCACCATTATTCGCCCATGTTGAAGGATGGCAATGGACACCTGACCTGATATGGTTTGATAACCTGAAATCATACGGTACACCGAATTACTATGTACAGCAGTTATACTCATTAAATAAAGGGACAGACGTGGTGCCTCTTACTTTAGATAACAAAGCTGTCACCGGGCAGGAAGGTTGTTTTGCCTCGGCCGTTTTGGATAGTAAGGGGCATCAGTTGATCATTAAAATAGTTAATACCGGCAAAATGGAACAGAAAGCCGATTTGGTGGTTAATGGCGTAAAACCGGGGTCAAAAGGAACGCTGACGGTGTTACAGAGCGACGATCTTAATGGCGTCAATTCGCTGGATGATCCGCTTAACATCAGCCCGAAGAAAAGCAAAATTGAGTTTATGGGCAATCATGTGAAATTAATTCTAAAGCAATATTCATTCTGTGTTGTTCGCGTGTCAATAGCGGAATAGGTGTGGTGTTGAAGTACCCCTGTACTGGTGAAGTTGATGTAAATAGGCTGAAATAAAGCAAAATCGAAGTATTTATGATTGTCAATTATACATTTCTTTTTCAATGAAAATAAACTACATTTGAATATGGAGTTTTTGTAGCGCTTTTGTTACATAAATTTACAACTGCCAATATTTACCTATTATTTAATATTAATGAGGAGATTTATACTTATCCTGATAGGGTTAATAGCTTGTTCATCCGGTTTTACCCAAGATCTGTTTAATAAAAAAGTGATAAAATACTCATTGAAAGATGGACTTTCATTTGGGATTATTAATGGGATAACCCAGGATAGTAAGGGATTTATGTGGTTTGCCACAGGCGATGGCTTAAATCGTTTTGACGGTACCAATTTTAAAGTATTCAAATTTGAATTTAATAATCCGTATAGTTTACCGAGCAACTATGTCCAGGTTATATTTAAGGATAATAGCGATGGAATATGGATATCGTCACGAAGGGGAATATACAAATTTGATACCAATACCGAACGTTTTATTAAGTTTGATCCACCAGGTAACGAATCACTTTATCTAAATAATGTTAACAGTATTTTTCAAAATAATAAAGATCAACTGTGGTTTTCATGTGGCAGTTTGGGCTTATCGTCCTATAATTTAAAAAGTCAGCAATTTAAAAGTTATGATAAAAAGCAATTGCGTGGTCTGTCAGGCAATTTAGTCATTAATGTTGTTGAGGACACCTATGGGTTGTTATGGGTCGGCACACAGAACGGCGGGCTAAGTGTTTTTAGCACAGCCAACGGGGCGCTCTCAAAAAATTTAAATAACCAGGTCCCCGTAAATATAATCCCTCCATGCAGGGTGAATTCTATCTATGAGGATCACAACCATGATATGTGGATAGCAACCAGCAAAGGGTTATTTCTTTATAGAAGATCGGAGCATAAATTCCACTTTTTTTTGGGCTCAAAGTATAACCTCAGGAGCAACTATTTTTATTCTCTCCTGGAAGATGACAATAAAAACTTGTTGGTTGGCTTACAGGATGGTGGCTTATATCATATCGATCTCGATAAAGCCGAAAAATCAGCGTATAAGGATTTGACTATCGACCCGGTAAAATCTGAAGATAACTATGGTATAACAGCACGGTCTGTTCAAGCCTTATTCCAGGATAAGGACAAGAACATATGGGCCGGTACTTATGGCGATGGGATATATTTATTGAGCAAAGCGCCTGAAAAATTTCAAAAATTTCAGAATAAACTGACTGATAATTACGGTGTTAGTTTTTTGAGATATTATGGCATGTGCATTGACGATGACGGCTACTTGTGGCTTGGAACAGACGGTGATGGAATATACAAAAAGAAATTAAGCGGAGAGGTTGTAAAATACTATCGTGCAAATGGACAAAAAGGCTCATTAACCGACAATGCAATACTCTGTGCCTATAAGGATCATACCAATACGTTGTGGTTTGGGTCTTATTCTCAGGGGCTTTTTCGATATGACAAAAAAAAAGATTCCTTTATCAATTTTATTCATAAAGCAAATGATCCGGCAAGTATAAGTCAGAATGATGTAAGGGTTATTCTCGAGGATTCAAAAAGCAATTTGTGGGTGGGGACAAACGGGGGAGGTTTAAGTTTGCTAACATCGGGAAAGGATAAATTTGTAAACTATAATCCGCAAAACAGCACCATCGGTTCTGACAATATTCGCGCCCTTGCTGAAGATAAATATGGGAACCTATACATCGGGACATACGCTTCAGGGTTAAAATACTTCATAAGAGATCAAAAAAAATTCGTCGACTATTTTAGTAAGGCTCAAATCGAAGAGTTTCTGCCGAGCAAGGTTATATATTCCTTGTATTTAGATAAAAATGATCACCTTTTCATCGGCACCGAAGGAGATGGGTTGGTTGTGTATGACATCAAAAGAAAAAAAATCAAACGATACACGGAAAGGGATGGATTAGCGAACAATACGGTAAATGCAATACAGAAAGACGAGATAGGGAACGTCTGGATAAGTACAAATAATGGGTTGTCGCGGGTTGAGGTAAATACTAACAAAATCACCAATTATGATACTTCGGACGGATTACAGGCGGGTGAGTTTAATCCAAGTTCATCAATGTATTGCAGTAAGAAAAAGTTTATGATTTTTGGCGGAACCGAAGGTTATAATGTTTTTTACCCTGCAGCGGTTAAGCAGAATATGTTTAAACCAAAGGTGCTAATTACTGGTTTTCAATTATTTGGTAAAGAAGTTGAGGTTGGTCAAAAAGATAACATACTAAGTGAGGTTATAAATGAATCTACTCAAATTACTTTAAAACCCAACCAATCGGTTTTTTCCATACAATATGTCGCGTTAAATTATGCATACGCCGAAAAGAATCAATTCGCTTATCAATTGGTTGGGTTAGAAAAAACCTGGAACTACGTAAAAAATCAAAAATCAGTTACTTACCGTTACCTTCCGGCTGGGGATTATACATTTAAAGTAAAAACAGCTAATCAGGACGGAATATGGTTTGAAAATTATGCTACTCTAAAAATAAAAGTCCTCCCGCCCTGGTATAAGACATGGTGGGCATTTTTGAGTTATTCCCTAATAGCGGCTGCTTTGATCTATTATTACCTGCTTTATCGCGGTAGGCAGGCCAGGTTAAAATACGAAGTGAAAATTGCACAAATGTCGGCTGAAAAAGAAAAGGAACTTAACGAACGGAAACTGTCTTTTTTCACAAATGTCTCTCACGAATTTCGAACTCCCTTAACATTGATCATAAACCCTGTGAAAGAATTGCTATTTAGTACCGGGGAACGATCGAATGACACAACTAATTTGAATATAGTATATCGTAATGCGCGCAGGTTGTTAAGTTTAGTTGACCAATTATTATTGTTCAGGAAAGCGGATAGTGAAGCAGATAAACTCAAAATAGTCAAGTTAAACGTTGTAAATTTGTCTAAGGAGGTCTTTTTATGCTTTAATCACCAGGCGAAAAGGAAAAATATCCAGTTCGGTTTTTTTTGCGATGTTGAAAATATCGAATTGTTTGCCGACAGGGAAAAGATAGAAATCGCTCTATTTAATTTAATATCAAATGCATTAAAGTTTACACCGGATAACGGGACAGTAAATTGTTGGATTTCTGAAACTGCCAGCTTGGTTAATATAGAAATAACAGATTCAGGCTGCGGCATAGACGAAGCTATTGGCGAAGAATTATTTAATAAATTTTACCAGGCACAAAATGAATTACCATTGACAGGGGGCTTTGGAATTGGCCTTTATCTTGTAAAAATGTTTATTGAAAACCATAAGGGCAATATTAGTTATAAAAGCGTAAAAGGAGTTGGTACAACCTTTAAAATAAGTTTGTTAAAAGGCAAGGAGCATTTAAGCCCTAATCTTATTTTCGAAGACGTCCTGGAAAATTCTGTTTTTTTGGACGAACTTATTGAAAGTTATGAGGAGTTACCAAAGAATAAAGAACTTAATTCAGTGAAGGGCAGAAAGGAAGAACCTTTTAATGTCGAATGCAAATCCATGCTGATAGTTGATGATAATGCCCAGATCAGGCAGTATTTGAAGCAAATTTTTTCATCTGATTTTGAGATCTTTGAGGCTGCCAATGGAGTTGAAGGCCTGGACATGGTGTTTCAATTTTTACCGGATATCATCATTAGCGATGTGATGATGCAAGGCCTTAGTGGTATTGAATTGTGCAGCAGAGTTAAGGAAGATCCTGTATCAAGCCATATTCCCGTTTTGTTATTAACTGCCAGTTCGTCGCCCGAAATTAAGCTTAAAGGGATTGAAGGGGGAGCGGACGATTATATAAGTAAACCTTTTGAAAAGGAATTGCTGGTTGCTCGTGTTAATGGCATCCTAAAGAGTAAAAATAATCTCCAAAAATATTTTTACAACGAAATAACGTTAAAAGTAAATGATTTTAAGATACCACCGGATTATAGAAAGTTTTTAACAGAATGCATCAAAGTTGTAGAAGACAACCTCGCTGACAGTGATTTTTGTATTAAAACTTTGGCTGATGAGATTGGAATGAGCCATTCTAACCTCTATAAGAAGATCCGGGCTATTTCCGGGCAATCGGCAAATGGTTTTATACGATTTATACGGCTCAGAAAAGCTGCTGAAATGTTCCTCAACACAGACTGCACTGTTTCTGAAGCAGCGTACAAAGTTGGTATAAATGATCCTAAATATTTTAGGGAACAGTTCAATAAATTATTTGAATTAAACCCTTCCGAATATATAAAGAAGTTCCGTACACCCTTTCATAATAACATCACCAAAAACGCCGTAAAGTTAAAATCGGGTAAATATTAATTTCATTAAGTAACAATATTGATAAAGACGGCAAAATTGCCCGATTTTACCAATTACCCCCTCAAGTTCTAAGAATTTACCCCGCACTCTTCTTGCCATTTATAGTCAATTTAGTGTCGCCGATTATAATTGTAGTAAGTACATTTATTTTGATTGAACGACTGTCAATCACGTTGATAGATGAAGTAAACGCAGGTTTATGAATTTTATTACACGAAATTATTAAAGGCCGTAGTTATTCGGGCTGCCTAAATAGCCCTTTGCCAATTGAACCAATATTAATTCAACATATAACCTAAAAACTCATGAGCATGATAAATAAACTATACTGACCCCGGAACGGAAGGGACAAAATCAATACATGATTTCTTGCCCTCAATCATCTTGCCTTATAATGTGCATTAAATTTTAACTAATTAAAAATAAGCTATTATGGAATACAATTTACATAGAACTGTAAACTTGTTCAAGATATTTAAAGTAGTGTTAGGCCAGGTATTATTAGCTTTAATATTTGTGAGCTTTTCATTTGCCGGCACTATAAATATTAAGGGAGCGAAGTTTACAAAAATAACGGGAGCAAAAAATGCTCAAATAAAAGTTTCAGGGAATGTGTCAGATCAGACGACTGGTGAAACCCTGATCGGTGTATCAGTAAAGGTAAAAGGTTCTAGTTTGGGAACGCTGACAGACGCAAATGGAAATTTTACCTTGACCGTTGCTGATAATGCTACATTGGTTATATCCTATATCGGGTATACTACAGCAGAGGTACCTGTCAACGGCCAATCCACTATTAATGTTAAATTAAAACCATCATCCAAAGGACTAACGGAAGTAGTGGTTGTCGGTTATGGTGTACAAAAGAAAATAACGGTTACCGGTTCAGTAGCATCCGTTAAGGGTGAAGACCTGGTAAAATCGCCTGCTGTTAACCTTTCCAATTCCATAGCAGGACGGATGCCGGGTGTTATCGCGATGAATGGAAGCGGCGAACCTGGTTATGATGGTTCAACTATCCGGATACGCGGTACTAACACTTTGGGTAATAACGATGCACTCATTGTAATAGATGGAGTTCCAGCCCCAGCCGGACAAAATAATATTGATCGTATAAATCCGGCTGATGTCGAAAGTATATCGGTATTAAAAGATGCATCTGCTGCTATTTATGGGGCCAGGGCGGCCAACGGCGTTATTCTGATCACCACCAAACACGGTAAAGTAGGCAAACCTCAGCTTTCCTATACTTACAATCACGGATGGGCTCAGCCTACACTTATACCCAAAATGGCTAATTCAACCCAATATGCCACATTGGTTAACGAAATAGACCTGTATGGTTTGCCTTCAGAGTACTGGGCAGCCGCTTCAGAGGCATTTAAAACGACAGGTAGTTTTACCAGGCCGGACAACGGAGCGGTTACTACGGCTACATTTAAACCAGATGATTTTGCGAAGTTTGCCGATGGTTCTGACCCATGGGGACACCCTAATACAGATTGGTTCAAGGCTACTTTAAAAGACTGGTCTCCGCAATCGCGTCAGAATGTTCAATTGTCAGGCGGTTCAGAAGATGTGAAATATCTTACCTCCATTGGATACGAAGATCAGGATGGTTATTACAAAAATTCTGCTACGGGGTATAAACAATACGATATCCGTTTAAACCTTGACGCCAAGGTCAACAAATATATCACTACAAGCTTTGGCGTATCGGGCCGGCAGGAAAACCGTTTCTTCCCTGCCGGTGAAAGTGCGGGTGATATATTCAGGATGTTAATGCGCGGTTATCCCTACAGGCCGGCTTATTGGCCCAATGGTTTGCCGGGACCAGATATTGAAAATGGCCAGCAACCTGTATTGATCACGACTAATCAAACCGGGTATAGCAAAGACACGCGATATTATGCTCAGACTAACGGAAAAATAGAAATTTCTGTTCCTGGAGTAGCTGGGCTGAAAATTACCGGCAATGTGGCCATAGATAAATATATGCGCCAAACCAAAGACTGGCAAACGCCATGGTACGTATACAGTTGGGATAATGTAACTAAGGATGACAACGGTGTGCCTGTCCTTACCAAAGTAGCACGCGGGCCTGCCCAGGCACATCTTGATCAGGGCTCGGAAGACCAGTTAAGCACCATGCTCGAAGGCATAATAAGTTATGATCATAGTTTCGGCAGTCACAACATTGTCTTGCTTGCAGGTGTAACCAAAGAAAAATCAAATTCCAGCTATTTTAATGCTTCCCGTAAGTATTTTAATTCAACATCTATTGATCAGTTAGATGCCGGTGGTAACGCTGAGATAAATGATGGTGGTGGCGCATGGGAAAAAGCCCGTTTAAATTATTTTGGCAGGGTAGGGTATAACTATAAAGAAAAATACTTACTTGAGTTTTTATGGCGCCTGGATGGTTCCTATATGTTCCCTGAAACGCATCGTTTTGGCTTTTTCCCTGGGGTGTCAGCCGGATGGAGAATTTCTGAAGAAGGTTTCTTTAGAGAAAATGTCCGGTTTATTCAAAGTTTAAAACTTCGCGGGTCGTGGGGACAATTAGGCAATGACTATGTTGTTAAACCTAATTCCAATACCTTAGATGAGTACGCTTATTTGCCCTTATATAATGTTGGTTCATATATAATTAATGGAGTGCCCGCTCAAACATTATATGAGAACGCGGTTCCAAATCCAAATTTTACATGGGAAGTAGCTAATAATATAAATCTCGCTTTAGATGGTACCACGTTAAACGGGAAACTTGATTTTACGTTTGAAGCATTCCAAAATAAACGTACTCAGATATTATTGGCATATAACGGCGCTATACCTGCAACTGCAATTCCAGGAAACTTAATACCTCCTATAAATATCGGTAAGGTTAGCAACAGAGGATGGGAATTTCAATTAGCCTATCACGACAGGATCGGCGATTTGAGGTACAACCTGGGTGTTAACGGCGGCTATTCCAAAAATAAGATCGATTATTGGTCAGAAGTTCCCGGAGCGCCTGATTGGCAAAAATCAACAGGGCATCCAATCGGTAGCCAGCTTTATTACATATATACCGGTATATTTTCGACCCAGGCCCAAATCGATGCCAATAAGGTTGACTACAGCGGCGTTGGTGCGAGCACACTTCGCCCAGGCGATATGATGTATAAAGATGTAAATGGCGATGGTAAAATTAATGGGGACGACCAGGTAAGGAACGATAAGACCAATCAGCCTACTTTTCAAGGAGGTTTTAACTTAGGTTTACAGTATAAGGGCTTCGATTTAACTGTTTTATTGCAGGGCGCCACCGGCGGTCAACTTTTCCTTCAGACCGAATCAGGAACGATTGGTAACTTTTTGCAATGGAGTTATGATCATCGTTGGACCGTTGACAATCCGAGTACTAAATACCCGCGTACGGTTGATAGAAATAACCAGTATTTTTCTGGCGGAAACACCTATTGGTTACTTAATACGAATTATATCCGTCTTAAGAACGTTGAGTTGGGATACACCATTCCGACTTCATTAACCAGCAAAATTGGCATAAGCAACTTGCGGGTATATGCAAATGGTCTTAACCTGTTAACGTTTGCAAAAGAGGATATCTATGATCCTGAATCCACAAGTTCAGATGGTCATTATTATCCGCAGGCAAGAGTCGTTAATCTCGGTGTAAGTGTTAAATTTTAATTTGAACGATATGAAAACATTTATAAGAAATATTTCAATAATAACCATTGTATCGGGGGCGCTGCTTACATCGTGTAAGAAGGACTTTTTGAACACAAAACCATTAAACCAGGCATCGGCATCGGTTACATGGTCTGATCCGGCCCTTTCCGAGGCATTTGTAACCGAGCTATATAATGGCTTGCACGATGCAGAGTTGAACCAGGAAAGTATGGATTGCATAACGGACAACGCACTCTATAATTTTGGTAAACAGGATATTATGGAGGCTAATATTAGCCCGTCGCATTTAGGATGGGTAAATAATACCTACGAATGGGGTGAAATGTACGCCCGCATCAGGGCTGCTAACCTGGCGTTAGAGAATCTTGCGACGGCTCCGCTTGATTCAACATTGGTTAACAGATTGAAAGGAGAAGCTTATTTTATGCGCGCATATTTCTACAATCAAATGCTGCGCTATTATGGTGGCGTTCCGATTGTAAAATCGTCCTATTCACTTAGCACACCTGATTTTTCGATTGCCAGGAATACATATGAAGAATGTGTTGATTTTATAACAGGCGATTTAGATTTAGCAGCCAGCTTGCTTCAAGGTAAGAATCTGGCAAAAGGACGTGCTACCAGTGATGCTTGTTTAGCTTTAAAGGCAAGGGTGTTGCTATACGCAGCTAGCGATTTGCATGACATACCCACAGCAAAAACAAAATCAAGCACCATATCCGGTTATGCCCATCCAGAATTGTTGGGTTATGTGAGCGGCGACCGCACCGTTCGCTGGCAAAAGGCACAGGCAGCGGCAAAGGCGGTGATGGATTTAGGCAAATATGGTTATGCTCTTGATTTATCTGCCCCGGCAAGTGCGGCAGATGGATTTACGAATTATCAAAATTCTTATTTGTCGAGAAATGGCGGAGAAGCCGAAATAATATTTGCGAGGTATTATAGTAACAGCAAAGACGAATGGGGTGCATGGTATGGCAGAAACAACTGTACCAATGGTTATCATGGCTGGACGTCGAGCGAACCTACCCAAAACATGGTAGATGATTATGAAATGATGGATGGAACTAAATTTGATTGGAACAACGCTGCGGAAGCCGGAGCACCTTATACAAACAGGGACCCACGCTTTTATGCATCTGTTTTGTATGATGGCGCTCCGTGGAAACCGCGCACCCCTGACGGTGCAGGTATAGATCCTTACAATGAAATACAAATGGGAACTTATCAAACCGGCAGCGCTGCCAGTCCTGTAACTTACTTTGGCTTAGATACAAGGAACGGCCCTATTGAAAACTGGAACGGAACACGGACCGGCTATGCCATCAGGAAGTTTATGGACCCTAACCCAGCCATCGTAGACCAAAACACCCGGTCGGAAGTACCGTCGCCATTGATAAGGTATACCGAAGTTGTATTCAATTACATAGAAACCTGTATTGAACTGGGACAAGAAAACGAAGCGCGGACCTGGCTTAATAAGATCCGTTTCCGATCTGGAATGCCGGCAATAACCGATGTGGGGGATGCACTTAAACAACGGTACAGGAACGAGCGCAATGTGGAAATGATGTTTGAAGAGCAACGGTTTTATGATGCGCGCCGCTGGATGATTGCTCCGACGACCCTTGGCAATAAAGCCAGGATCATTAAGATTACCGGTACATTAAAACCTGGGAAATCCGTTAGTGTTTACAGGTACAACACCGATAACTACAATTATACTTACACGGTACAAGATCTTGATCCCGGAGTTGAAAACCGAACATGGGATGATAAGCTTTATTTCATGCCTATAAGCAGGGACGAGATTAATAAAAACAGCAAGCTTAAGGATTTTCAAAATCCCGGGTACTAATTAATGGGGTATAAAATTGTTTATATTTACTAAGGGGAATGTCGGCTATAAAAGGCCGGCATTCTCTTAAATTTTACTCTTTATCTAAATTTAACCCCCATTTTTGTGAATACACACAGTAAATTATTTCTTAGACTACTTTTTATTGGACTTTTAGCATCAGCAGGATGTACGCATAAAGTTGAAAATAAAGAAACAACAGACAACGAGATCCACCCGCTATTTACACTACTTCCTCCTGAACAAACTCACGTGGATTTTAACAATGTGTTAACCGAGGGGCTGAATACCAATGTGTTGATGTATGAGTATTTTTATAACGGCGGTGGTGTGGCTACGGGCGATGTGAATGGCGATGGCCTGCTGGATATCTATTTTACCGGCAATATGACCGATGATAAGCTGTACCTGAACAAAGGGCACATG
This sequence comes from Mucilaginibacter ginsenosidivorans, assembly GCF_007971025.1. Taxonomy (NCBI): domain Bacteria; kingdom Pseudomonadati; phylum Bacteroidota; class Sphingobacteriia; order Sphingobacteriales; family Sphingobacteriaceae; genus Mucilaginibacter; species Mucilaginibacter ginsenosidivorans. Next base: position 3,551,615 of record NZ_CP042436.1, read on the forward strand.
CAGTTTAAGGATATTACCCAAACCGCCGAAGTAGCCGGCCGGCCCGGGCCCTGGAAAACTGGTGTAACGATGGTAGACATCAACGGTGACGGTAAACTGGATATCTATGTTTGTTATTCGGGCAATTTGCGCCCTGAGAAGCGCGAAAATCAGTTGTTTATTAACCAGGGAAATGATAAGGACGGAATCCCTCATTTTACGGAAGAAGCCCGGCAATACGGATTAGCTGATGCCGGATACAGTACCCAGGCCGTTTTCTTTGATTATGATAGAGATGGCGATCTGGATATGTTTTTGCTAAACCACAGTCCTACTCAATTACCCATTCTGGACGAAGCAAATACAGCTGCGATCTTAAAAAAATCCAATTCGCCCAATGGGGTTCGGTTATACAGAAATGACAACGGTGTTTTTAAAAATGTAACCGGGCAGGCTGGCATAAGCAGTTCCGATCTTACCTATGGGTTGGGTGCGGCCGTAGCCGATGTCAATGGGGACGGCTGGCCGGATATCTATATTTCTAACGATTATACCATACCTGATTTTTTATATATCAACAACGGCAATGGTACTTTCACTAACAAGCTGCAAAAAGCTGTTGGGCACACCTCCGAATTTTCCATGGGCAACAATATCTCGGATATAAATAACGATGGTTTACCTGATATTTTTACGCTCGACATGCTTCCCGAGGATAATCACCGGCAAAAACTATTGTTTGCACCGGATAACTACGAAAAATTTGATCTGTCGTTGCGTACCGGATTTTACTATCAGTATATGCGGAACATGATGCAAATAAACAACGGCAACGGCACCTTTAGCGAAATTGGTCAGTTGTCCGGCATCTCGAATACCGACTGGAGTTGGGCTCCTTTGTTGGCCGATTATGATAACGATGGCTTGAAAGACATTTTTATAACCAACGGCTATACCCGCGATTTTACCAATATGGACTTCATGAAATACATGGGCGATTTTATGAAGGATAAAAGATTGATGCGAAAGGATATATATAACCTGGTGCAGCAAATGCCATCCTCGGAAGTCAAGAGTTATTTTTTCAAAAACAATGGCAATTTAACATTTACTAATACAAGCGCCCCCTGGGGTATTACGCAATCGTCGAATAGTAATGGCGCAGCTTACGCCGATCTTGATAATGACGGCGATCTGGATCTGGTGGTTAATAATGTCAATCTGCCGGCGTTTATCTATCAAAATGAATCCAATGAACAATCTGGTAATCATTATCTGCAACTCCGGCTTGAAGGTGCCAGGAAAAATACACAGGGCATAGGCGCTAAGGTTACCATCTACATAAAAAATAAAAAACAATATCTGGAACAGATGCCCAGCAGGGGCTTTCAATCCAGCGTATCACCGATACTTCATTTCGGATTGGGGAAAGATAAACTGGTCGATTCTCTAGGCATTGTATGGCAGCAAGGGAAGCAGCAGATAATAAAAAATATTAAAGCCGATCAGGAACTAACGCTTAACGAGAAAGATGCGGTTAGCATTGTACATCACCCCAAAACTGTTAAACCTATTTTTACCGAAGTTGCTCCCGCTATAGTAAACAGGCAAAGCAAAAATGACATCAATGATTTTAAGCGGCAGCCACTTATGATAAATCCCTTATCGTTTTCGGGACCATGTATGACAAAAGGGGATGTGAACGGCGATGGGCTTGAAGACGTTTATGTAGGCGGAGGCAATGGCTCATCCGGTTCATTGTATATACAGCAGGCCAATGGTAAATTCACTGCAAAGCCCGAGGCGGTTTTTGAGGCGGATAAAAAAAGTACAGACGCTGATGCTGTGTTTTTTGACGCCAATGGCGATGGTAAACCAGATTTGTATATAAGTTCGGGAGGATATGATAGTTATATTCCCGATGACCCCTTATTGCAGGACAGACTTTATCTGAACGATGGGAAAGGCAATTTTACAAAAGCAAAAAATGCTTTACCTGTCATGCTCAGCAGCAAGAGTTGCGTAAAAGTGGCGGATATTAATGCCGACGGTTTTCCCGACTTATTTGTTGGCGGCAGAGTAATACCAGGCAGGTATCCCGAAACGCCAGCGAGTTATATTCTTATCAATGATGGCAAAGGACACTTTACAGATCAAACCGCAAAATTCAATGCTCAATTACAGCATATAGGTATGGTTGCCGATGCCGCATGGGTGGATATGAACGGGGATAAGAAACCCGACCTGGTCTTAGTAGGCGAATGGATGCCCGTGACAATCCTTATCAATGAAGGCGACAAACTGGTAAACCACACTAAAGATTACTTTGACCAGCCAGTTAGCGGGTGGTGGAACAAAATACTCGTTGCTGATCTGAACCACGATAGTCATCCTGATTTTGTAATTGGCAATGAAGGGCTAAATACACAGTGCAAGGCCAGTATCGGCGAACCTGCCGAAATGTATTATAAAGATTTTGAAGCTAATGGAGCTGTTGACCCTATCCTGTGTTTTTATATACAACACAAAAGTTACCCCTACGTTACGCGCGACGAATTGCTGGAGCAGATCAGTATGATGCGCTCACGCTTTCCGGATTATAAAAGCTATGCTGACGCATCTATTACCGATATATTCACGCCGGCCGAGTTAAAAGGTGCAGGACATTTGCAGGCAGATAATTTGGCCACAACTTGTTTTTTGAGCGATGCAAGAGGCAAGCTGCATTCATCCGCATTACCCTTAGAGGTACAATTTGCGCCGGTATATACCATAACTGTTTTAGATTATGACCATGATGGCAATCAGGATTTGCTTTTGTGCGGTAATATAAACCGGGCGAGACTGCGTTTCGGAAAATATGATGCCAATTATGGCACTTTATTAAAAGGGGACGGCAAAGGTCATTTTCAATACATTCCACAGCTGCAATCTGGCTTTAAGCTATGGGGAGATGTCAGAAGTGTTACGGAGGTAAATCATGTGCTGTTGTTCGGTATCAACCAGCAGGGGATAAGGGCCTATAAGGAAAACTAAATGCATGAAAGCGAAGGTTTTATTAATAACGATACTACTGGCCGCTGTTGCTTTGTATAATAGCTGCAGCAATAAGAAACCGATGCCTGTATTAACCAGTGCCGATATAGCTAAAGTAATAGATAACGTGACGGGCATAATGGTACATGATGTAACCAATCCGCCTCTTGCCGGGCGCTTTTTTGCCTATACCTGCCTGGCGGGTTATGAAGTGGTATCGGAAAACGACAAGAGTTTTAAAAGCATGCATGGTATTTTAAATGGATACCCGCTTATTAAAAAGCCAGAATATGCTGCTGGTTACTCTTATGAGCTGAGTGCGGTGATCGCCATGATGGAGACGGCGGCCAAACTACAGCCATCCGGATATTTGATGACCAAATTCGAGAAGAGCTTTTTAGACTCTTGTAAAAAGAGTGGTTTTACTTATGACGTTATTGATAGTTCGAAGCACTATGCGCAGGCTATCAGCAAGCAGGTACTTGGTTATGCCAAAAAAGACAAGTATAACAAGATCAGTAATTTTCCCAGATATGCACCCCTGGGAAAGGACAGCAGCTGGTATCCAACACCACCCGCTTATATGTCCCCGGTTGAACCTTATTTTAACACGATCCGTCCGCTCACCCTCGATTCTGCTTCGCAGTTTCTGCCCGATCCGCCCATACCTTTTTCTACCAATAAGAACTCTGCCTTTTACAAATTCATGGTGATGAACTATAAGGCAAGCAGTTACGGATTAACGGACGAACAACGCACCATAGCTGGTTTTTGGGACTGCAACCCGTTCGCCTTGCAGGATAACGGACATATGATGATCGGCTTTAAAAAGATATCGCCCGGAGCGCATTGGATGGGAATTACAGGGATAGCCTGCCAGCAGGCAAAAACAGGCTTTTCGAAGGCGATGGAGATTCATACCATTGTAGGCGTCGGTCTGATGGATAGTTTTATATGTTGCTGGGACGATAAATATCGTACTAACCGTATCCGCCCCGAAACAGCCATCCGCAGGTATATTGATGTTAACTGGAAGCCTTTTCTGCAAACGCCGCCGTTTCCCGAATATATTAGTGGCCATTCGGTGATATCGTCAACATCGGCGGCAATCCTTACCGGTTACTTTGGAGATAAATTTCATTACACGGATAATGTGGAAGAAAAATATGGCCTCGCTCCCCGCACCTTTAATTCGTTCAACGAGGCTGCCGCCGAAGCAGGAATGTCGCGCTTTTGGGGTGGTATCCACTTTAAAGATGCAATTGATAATGGGATGATACAGGGGGTCAAAGTAGGGCAGTGGGTGTTAAGTAAATTAAGTAAAGTTAAGGGTAATGCAACCCCTTATTAACAATTGAAGCTGTGGCAAATAACTTATTTATAGCGATAGTAACAAGAAAAATACACTATGCTTCATTGTTGTGTTTTTTATTGGCAGTTATAGTCCAAACAGAAGCACAATCAAAACTTAACATTCCGAACACCAGTTTCAGCCCGGGGGCAATATGGCCCGATAACAATGGGCTGCATATCAATGCGCATGGCGGAGGAATATGGTATCAAAATGGCATCTATTACTGGTTTGGCGAACATAAAATTGAGGGTAAAAAAGGTAATTCAGCACAGGTTGGCGTACATTGTTACTCGTCAAAAGATCTGTATAACTGGGCGGACGAAGGAGTCGTCTTAAAGGTAAGTGACGATCCGAAAAGTGATATAACCAAGGGCAGCATCATTGAAAGACCAAAAGTGGTTTACAATAAGGAAACCAAAAAATACGTCATGTGGTTCCATCTGGAGTTGAAAGGAAAAGGATATGCAGCAGCCTTAGCCGGGGTAGCAGTTAGCGATAAAATAACAGGGCCATACCAATATTTAAAAAGCCTCAGGGCCAATGCGGGTAAAATGCCTTTCTATCCGCACGGGACCCCCGAAACGGAAAAAGTTAACTGCGCCGATACCTTCAATAAGGCCAATAAATTTTTTTACCGCGATTTTGCTGGCGGGCAAATGGTGCGGGATATGACAATTTTCATGGATGATAATGGGAAAGCTTATCATGTGTTTTCGTCCGAAGAGAATTATACCCTGCAAATAGCTGAATTGGATGCCGGTTACACTGGCTATACAGGAAAATTTGCGAGGGTTTATATAGGCCACCAAACAGAAGCTCCGGCATTGTTTAAAAGGAATGGCATCTATTATATGATAGGGTCGGGTTGTACTGGCTGGGCGCCGAATGAAGCCCGCTGGTTTACTGCTGCCAGTATATGGGGCCCCTGGACTTTTCATGGAAACCCCTGCAAAGGACCGGATGCGCAACTTACATTTAACGGGCAAAGTACCTTCGTGTTGCCTGTTGAAGGGAAAAAGGACGCATTTATTTTTATGGCAGATAAATGGGAACCCCAAAATGCAATTGACGGAAGATACTTATGGCTGCCCATCCTTTTTAAGGATGATGATATACAAATTAACTGGCTTGATAAATGGAACCTGCAAATTTTTGATCAGTAAAAATTATTGATCGAACAATCAAATTAGAGTCCCCTCATCTGGATAAGACACAAAGAAAAACTTTTTTAAATACTAAAATGAAACTGAGAGAACTGATATTATTTGTACTTATTTTTTTAAATGTCGGGAATACATTTGCTCAAATACATACATTTCAATTAGGCGATGATGCCTTTTTACTTGATAATAAACCATTCCAGATCATTTCGGGAGAGATGCATTATCCAAGGGTGCCCCGTGAGGCCTGGCGCCAAAGAATGAAAATGGCCAAAGCTATGGGTCTGAACACAATAGGTACTTATGTTTTCTGGAATTTGCACGAACCTCAAAAAGGTGTATTTGATTTTACAGGAAATAACGACGTTGCTGAATTTGTTAAAATAGCCCAGGAAGAAGGGCTATGGGTTATTCTTCGGCCAAGCCCCTATGTATGTGCAGAATGGGAGTTTGGAGGATATCCGTATTGGCTTGAAAAGGAAAAAGGATTGATCGTTCGCAGTAAAGAAGCGCGATACCTGGATGAATACAGAAAATACATTATGCAGGTAGGTAAGCAACTGGCGCACTTGCAGGTAAACCATGGTGGAAATATTTTGATGGTACAGATCGAAAATGAGTATGGCTCTTACGGTGCCGATAAAGGATATCTCAGTATCAATCAAAAGCTATTCAAAGAGGCGGGCTTCGATGGCTTGCTTTATACTTGTGACCCTGAATCAGATGTTAAAAACGGGCATCTGCCGGGGTTGCTGCCTGCTGTAAATGGTATCGACGATGTAAGAAAAGTTAAGAAAGTAATTGATAATAACCACGATGGTAAAGGCCCTTATTTTATAGCGGAATGGTATCCCGCATGGTTTGACTGGTGGGGAACCAAACATCATATAGTTTCAGCCGAGCAATTTTTGCCAAAGCTTGATTCGGTACTGGCTGCCGGTATATCTATCAATATGTATATGTTTCACGGTGGGACTACCCGTGGATTTATGAATGGTGCTAATTTTAAAGATGGAACACCTTACGAACCACAGATCAGCAGCTATGATTATGACGCGCCGTTAGATGAAGCGGGCAACCCTACGGATAAGTTTATGAAATTCAGGGATGTCATCAGAAAGCACCTGCCTGAGGGGCAGGTCCTTTCCGATGTTCCTTCATCTAAACCTACTATAATCATACCCCGGATAACGCTGTCGCAAACACGCAGTATATTGGATATTTTACCAGCTGCGGTAAAAAATGCAACACCGCTTACTTTTGAAGATCTGAATCAGGCCTATGGTTTTATGCTGTATCGTACCACACTTAGCGGTGGGGGGGCGGGGATATTGAAATTGGACGGTTTGCGCGATTATGCCATTATATTAATTAATGGTAAAAGGGCTGGAATATTAGACAGAAGGCAGAACCAAGACAGTATCAATATTGCGCTGCCAAAAGGAAAGGTAAAACTGGATATACTGGTTGAAAACCTGGGCCGTATCAATTTCGGGAAATACTTGCTGCAAAATAAAAAGGGTATAACCCAGGGCGTGAATTTTTCTGGCAATCAGGTTAAAGGTTGGCAAATGTACAGCCTGCCGTTTAACCATATCAATACAATCAATTTTAATGGCAATAATACGGTAAGTACCAACGCGCCTGTCGTCAAAAAAGGTTCATTTTACCTTAACACCGTAGCCGATACTTACCTGGATATGCGTAAATGGGGCAAGGGTGTGGTTTGGGTTAATGGCCATAATCTGGGCAGGTACTGGTCTGTTGGGCCACAACAAACTGTTTATTTGCCGGCTGAATGGTTAAAGAAAGGCCGAAATGAGGTGGCTGTCTTTGAATTGATCAAAACGGATCAAACAATATTAAAAAGTATCGGGACGCCTATTTTGAATGAGCTGGAATAGGTGTTTCAAAATATAAAAAGATTGATTGATGATTAGTTGATTTCTCCAGGGCGCTTCAGGTGAGATGGAAGCGCCTTTTTACCAAGCAGAGCAAATATGCTATTTTATAAAAAACAGACTGAAACCCGGGACCTATATGTTATTCGAAACAGTCGTGGTATGGAAGCTGCTTTTACTGCCTGCGGTGCCAAACTTGTTTATTTAAAAATTCCCGACAAAAATGGGAATCGCATTAATATCGTACATAATTTCGACGGAGCAGAACAATGTGTTCGTTTGTCTGAACCCAATCATATATCGGCAATTGATAATTACCTTGACTTGAAGTTAAGTGAAAAATATTACCAATTAGTTGCGAATAACGACCACAAGATCATCCATGATGAACAATATAATGTTCGGTCAAAAAATTGGAAAATAGTTCTGAAAGGGGCGCAGACAATCGCGTTTACCTATAAGTCTCGAGATTATGCAGGTGAGTTTTTGGGCAACCTAACGCTAACGATCAGGTATACCATTGATGATTTCAATAAGTTGAAGATCGAGTACAATGCGAATACCGATCGGGCTGTCACGATCGATATGCCAAATCATATTTTTTTTAATCTTAATGGAGTAAAAAGCGGAACCATTGGACATCATTTGTTGCTGATCAGAGCGGATCATTACGTGCCGATAGATTCTGCCCTAATACCTACCGGGGAAATAGATATGGTGAAAGGCACGCCTTTCGACTTTACAAAACCGACGGCTGTCGGCATCCGCATCAATGATAACCATGTACAGCTCAATAACGGTAGAGGTTATGATCACAATTTTGTGTTGAATAAGCATAGTAACAGAACATCGGTAGCAAAAGTTAGTGGGGACAAAAGTGGTATTCTGATGGAGGTGTTTACCGACCAACCAGCGCTACACTTTTATTCTGGTAGCCTTAAAAAAAGTACAGGTTCAATAAATGAGGGGATGGAAAATTATTCCCGTACAGGATTTTGCATGGCACCACAGTCATTATCTGATTCGCTAAACCGCTTCGCTCTTCCGCTCATAACATTCAATCCGGGTAAAAACCCGCCTCATACCATTATTTATCGGTTTATAAGTGATTTCTATAAATGAAATGATAATGAATAATGATGCGTTAAATTAAAATGGCACTTTTGATATTTTAACATTTTGATATGAAGTTCACTATCCCATACACATCCCGTCTTGCTGTTATCATATTGGTTCTCACAATTTCAACTCAACTGCGGGCGCAAAAACCTGTTACAATAACCATCGACCTTAAAAATAAAGCACAGACCATTCAAAGTTTTGGCGCTTCGGGATGTTGGTATTCTGAGTCCATAGGGCTTTATTGGCCAGATAGCACAAAAAAACGTATGGCTGAGCTACTTTTCAGTAAAGCAATAGACAAGCAAGGTAATCCAAAAGGAATTGGCCTTTCGGCCTGGCGCTTTAATATAGGTGCCGGTACTGCAGAACAGGGCGACAGCAGCGGCATTAAAGATGTTAACAGAAGAACTGAATGCTTTTTAAATGCCGACGGTACTTACAACTGGAATAAAGAGCAAGGATACCTTTGGTTTGTTAAACAGGCCCGTGCCTACGGGGTTGAAAATTTAATAGCTTTTGTAAACAGTCCACCCGTTTATTACACTCAAAACCATTTAGGTTATAAAACCACGAAAGACGGAAATGCTAATCTGCCAGCAGATAAATATAGTGCCTATGCGGACTTCCTGGCCGTGGTGTTGACACATTTTAATAACGAAAATATTTACTTCAGCTTTATAAGCCCCGTAAATGAGCCGCAATGGCAATGGTATAATAAATTTGGTGAAGCGAGCCAGGAGGGTAGTCCGTATACCAATGAAGAAATTTTCAAAGTGGTTAAAACACTTGATCAGGCTTTGACGGCCCGCCAACTGTCAAACCGTATATTGATACCTGAAGCAGGTATGCTTAACTATTTATACAGTACACCCAAAAACAGTATGAACGGCAGCCAAATACAAAATTTCTGGTCTGCAGACAGCGCCTTATACCTGGGGAATTTGCCGCACCTGGGTAAATTTATAGCCGGGCATGGCTATTTTACTGATGATACGACGCAAAAAGCGATCAATATAAGGCAACAAGTGGCCGATACCGCAAAAAAATATAAAGTAGAATATTGGCAATCGGAATATTCTATGCTGGGTGATGGCTTTAAGGAAGGGGGGCGGGGTAACCGGAGTGGCTTTGATTGTGCTATGTTCTTAGCCAAACTTATATATTATGACCTTACGTACGGCAACGCATCAAGCTGGCAGTTCTGGAATTCATGGGAGCCGGGCGCAGCTGATATCAATCCGCGCTATTATTTGCTCGCTCTCCATCCCTCGACCGATTTTAAATCAGGCAGTTTTGAAATCACCAAAAACCTTTGGGCACTGGGGCATTTTAGCAGGTTTATCCGGCCAGGAATGGCGAGGCTTAATTTGGAGGAAACAAGTAAGGATTTACTTACCAGCGCTTTTTACGGCGATAAGAAATTGATAGTAGTTATCATTAATAACGGCGGCCTGGTGAAAAAGTTGCACCTGGATATACCGGGTGGAAAGTTTAAAACCTGTCAATCCTATGTAACTACGGCAATGGCTGATGACAATATGAAAGCGGAACGGAAAGGGAGACCTGATGACATTTTAAATATAAGGCCACGGTCCATTTACACTTTGGTAATGGATGAAAATTAATTCTTAAATACCGATGAAATTAAGCTGAAAGGGCCTTCTTGCGTTTAACTAAATCTGTAAGCCGACTGCTTATTTGGTGGTGAGGGTGCCCATTTTGGTATATTCCACATAATTAGGCTCCCACAGTTCGATCTTATTGCCCTCTGGGTCCATCAGGTCTACAAAATTACCATAGCTGGTCTTTTCGACGCTATTAGTCGGCATAACGCCAGCCGCTCTCATTTGGGTCAAAAGCTGGTCCAAGCCTTCCACGCCGTAATTGATCATGAATTGCTTTTCAGAAGGCTGAAAGTATTTGGTGGTTTCCTTAAACGGCGCCCATGCGGTAAACCCCTTTGGTGCTGTCCATGACCTGGTGCCATTCAAAAGTTGAACCGTATCCTCCCATACAGATACCCAAATTCTCGCTGTACCAAGCTTTCAGCGCCGTGGGGTCTTTGGCCTAAAAAAAATACCGCCGACACCCGTTACACTCGGACCGCTGTTGACCTGGTTGGTTATTCGGCTGAAACCATAGCCCAACAGAAAAGCTGCACAAAGCAGGGATTTTACAACGGCACCTTTTAGGAGTTGAAAATAAATTGCAGGAATGTCAGTTTTACGTAAAAAATACGTACCTTTAGTACGTTCCACTCTGGGTCATATTCCTTAGACTTTGCCTGTTTCCATTTTCGGTGATCTTTAAGCTACATACCAAGGCAGGCATAAACAATTATTGTACAAAAACTTACACCACGTGAACGAAGAGGATGAATGCATTCCTGCGAAATTCATTTTGGGCAAATAATAGAAACCATTTATGGACACGCAAGCGCTGGAGAGTCAGGCAAGGCTATACCTCTATGACCTGATGAATGAAGCCAAAGAGCATGGATTTAAACCTGACGAGCCATGGAGCCTGAAATTGGTAACTGAAGCAGAAAAAAAGCAGATCCAGCGTGAGTATTATCCTGCGGTAGCAAGTAAGGTGTATCCTGAATTGATCCTCGACGTCTTTCACACTGTAAAATCAAAGCTACAGCAATCCATGAGTAAAGAAGAACAATTGATAGATCTTCGCACGGTATTAAGCGACGGTCTTGCCTACATTATAGCCTTTAGTCCAAAAAGGCTCCGCTAAACCTATTGAGGAACCCAATTTTTGAACCCTAATTTATTAAATTGAATGGCATTTTTAGATCATGTATTGCAAGCCCCGGCCTACGGATGGAAAGACGTACAGGGCGACTTGATCAAACCAAGTATCAGGCAAATATTGCGCGAGTTTTTTTCACGGCTGAATGTTTTTAGTAACCGTAAAAACTGGTTGCCTTTTTTTAGCTGGTTCAAGGTGCTTTGCCTGGTGCCGTTTTTTATTTTGTTCCTGTTCAAATACATGGACCCCTGGATGTTGCTGGTAGGATTCATGTATAGCATGGTCATATTAGGCACGCATGGCACCATATGGCACCATAGGTACTGTACGCATGGCGCGTACCATTTTCGTAACCCTTTCTGGCGTTTTTTTACACAAAACCTTACCATAAGCATCATCCCTGAGGAAATATATGCTATATCACATCACGTCCATCATTCCAAATCAGATCAACCGGGCGACCCATACAACGCCGAAGCTGGTTTTTGGTATTGTTTCCTTGCCGACGTCAATCATCAGCCTATTGCGAAAAACCTGAGTGAAGATGACTATTGCCGCGTAAAAGCGTTAATGAAACACACGGGAGTTAAAGCGAATACTTACGCGCAATATCAAAAATGGGGTTCGTATGTAAACCCATATCGCGCCGTAATGTCGTGGATACTCAACTGGTCGTTTTGGTATCTGGCTTTTTACCTCGTTGGCGGTCATGCTCTGGCCTGCACCATATTCGGTTCAGCAGGATTCTGGGCCATAGGCGTACGTACATTTAACTACGAGGGACATGGAAAAGGAAAAGACAAAAAACGCGAAGGGGTTGACCATAATCAGAAAGATAATTCCATCAACCAGCTTTGGCCAGGTTTTGTAGCCGGCGAATGGCATAATAATCATCACCTGTACCCCAAAAGCGCCCGCAGCGGCTTCAGGCCATACCAGGTTGATACTGCATGGTATTATATCAAGTTCATGAGCATGATAGGAGCTGTAAAATCATACAAGGATTCAAAAAAAGATTATTACAGGCAATATCACCAGCCTTACCTGGAAAGTAAAATGAAAGCATGTGCCGGGAGCGAACTAACCGCCAATCGCACAGACATTAATAAACAGATCAACGTGAGTTGATATGCCTACATCAAAAAACAAAAAGGACATACCTGCAACAGGTATGTCCTTTTTTATGAAACCGGAAATAATTAATGATTTATTTCTTTGCGGTTTTATCGTTGGTGGATATGAAAAAGAAGATCACACCTACAAATGTTGTTAATATGCCGATAAACAAAGGCCACTCAGAGGTCATGCCGCCCTTAGGGTTAATGGTCATAGGATCAGAATCAACGACATTCAGCGCCGGCCTGAAATAAATAAGGCAAGTTATCAGGATAGCTATGCCTGCAAGAGTGATGAATATGCTTGTTGTTTTCATTAATGGTTATTTTGGTACAAATGTAAAATAAATTTTTATTCGATCGTCATTTTGATAGAATTAGATGGTATTCCAACAATTAGATGCGAATTTTGTACTTTAAATATTACGGCCATGGAAAAACATATTGTAAAGGTATTGGCAACACGCTCCATTACACATAACGTAAAGCAATTTGATATCGAGAAGCCAAAAGGATACAAATTCTTTCCCGGGCAGGCCACTGATGTATCCCTGAATAAAAAGGGTTTAAAAGATGACCTTCACCCGTTTACATTCACATCACTTAATGAATGGGACAATTTGCAGTTTACGGTCAAAATATATACGGATCATGACGGAATGACCAATAAGTTACAGCATATAAACGGCGGCGATGAATTGATCATTCATGATGTTTGGGGCGCGATCAATTTTAGAGGCCCTGGTTTATTTATAGCAGGTGGGGCAGGAGTAACGCCTTTCATCGCTATACTGCGACAATTGTATAGGGATGGGCATGTAAATAACTGCAAGTTGCTTTTTGCTAACAAGTCGGTAAACGACATTATTTTGAATGATGAGTTTCGAATGATGCTTGGTGAAAACTTTATCAATATCCTGGATAAAACAGACAACCCTAAATTCCTCCAGGGCCATATTGATAAGCAACTTATCCAAAAGTACGCCACAGATGACATGAAATATTTTTATGTGTGCGGTCCTGATAAGTTTACAGAAGATATGGTAAAATGCCTGGAGGAGTTGGGCAAAAGCAAAGAGTGCATTATAATAGAAGAATAATCCTTATAAATTTACGGCTGTATTATTTAGAAAATGGCCGTTTCCGATTATTTAATTGTTGCAATTTTCCTGGTTGTAGCTGTTTTACTTAGTATCAGGACCGGCAAACTAACCGCAGCAGGAGGGTTAACCGGCGGAACCGTAGGCTTATTGGTATTCGCAGGTTTCGGATATATTGGTTTAAGCATACTCACGGTTTTTTTTATATCAGGCACCTTGGCTACAAGTTGGAAAAAGCAAGACAAAATACGATTCAAAGCTCAATCCGATCAGTCAGCCAGCCGGAACGCGGGGCAGGTATTGGCCAATGGGGGCGTGGCTGCAATAATGGGTCTGCTTGCGATATTCATCCCGCAGCAAACGTATTTACTCGGGCTAATGATGGCAGGCGCGCTTGCTTCGGCAACAGCAGATACTTTATCGTCCGAATTGGGAATGGTTTACGGTCGTAGCTTCTTTAATATTATCACGTTAAAAAAAGAAACAAAAGGGCTTGACGGCGTTATCAGTCTTGAAGGACTGTTGATTGGCATCATCGGGTCTGCTCTTATTGCTGCTATTTATTCGCAGGGCCATCTATCGCACATGACGTTCATTTGGATCATCTGCGCAGGAACAATCGGCAACCTGGCTGATTCTGTTCTGGGTGCTGTCTTCGAACGAAAGGGTGGCTTAAATAACGATTCGGTCAACTTCCTGAATACGTTGATCGCCGCACTATCTGTGCTGGCCTTTGTGAGCCTGGCCTGGTAATTATTTTATAACCATTTGTGCCGTATTCCGACTGATCTGTTCAAGCAAAACGGTTTTACCGCCTACCAGGTCGCGCAACGCCCCAAGTTTATAGTGACGGATGGTTATCAGCGAAATTTCTTCGTTATATTTCACTTTAAAATTCGGGGCAAGGGCAACCAGCAGCTTTTCAAACCGCTCATGTTTCAGGTCGAAACATACACTGAAACTCAACGCTGATGTTTGCATGATATTTACTTTAACCTGGTTTTTGGCAAAAAAGCTAAATATTTCACTTAAATGGGTTTCGGAGATAAATGAATAATCTTTTGCTGAAATTGACAGTAATACCTGGTTTTGTTTAAGGATGATCACCGGCTTTTCAAAAGCAGTGTTCGCCGTTTCTTTGATAATAGTGCCTGGCTCGTCGGGATGATTGAATGATCTTACGAGTAACGGTATTTTGGCGTTCTGTAGAGGTTTGATGGTTTTTGGGTGAATTACACTAGCCCCATAATAAGTCATTTCGATGGCCTCGGTATACGATAACTCATCAAATTTGACGGTATCACTAAAAAATTTTGGATCGGCATTCAGTATACCGGGTACGTCCTTCCATGTAGTAACCGACTCTGCCTGGAGACATGAAGCAAAGATAGACGCTGTATAATCCGAACCTTCGCGCCCCAGCGTTGTTGTGAAATTCTCCGATGTTCCGCCTAAAAACCCTTGGGTCACGACAATGCCTTTTTCCAATAATTTTGGAATGTCATTTTTAATTGAGACCATGGTCTTCTCCCAGTCCACATTTCCTTCCCGGTAGTTATTATCAGTATGAATATATCCGCGTGCGTCAACCCATTGTGATTTTATGTCCGCATGATTAAGATATGCTGCAACAATACGGGTCGATACCAATTCTCCGATCGATACAATCTGATCATAAACAAAATCATAGTCGTCGTGCGGTTCGTCCTCTATCATCCAGTCTATCTCGACAAACGTATTTGCAACTTCATTAAATATTGAGTGGGACGGGTCGAAAAGCTGTTTTGCTATATTGAAGTGATAATCTTTGATCTCCGAAAAAATATCGGGTAATTCGTCAGTTCCGTTCATATAAGCTTTAGTGAGCCGTTCGAGCGCATTGGTTGTTTTGCCCATTGCAGAAACGACAATGAGCAATTGCTGACCGGTGTATTTTCTGACAATCTCCGAAAGGTTTATCACCCCGGCTGCATCCCTTACCGATGCACCTCCGAATTTGAATACAAGCATTATCTGATATATTGGCTTATTACAGTATTTGTCCGCAACAAGGATTTGATTTGCATATATGGTATCAAAAGGGTCGTTTGACCCTCTGAATATGGTTTTATCTCATATTCATTGTACAGGAAACTGATCCCGATAGGGGTCACCAAAAAGTTATTGTTTAGGGCGAATTTGCGGCCCTTAAAAGAATAATTTGTAAACGAACCGGTATCGCTTAATTTCTCCTGCTTCCGGAAATTTTTTTCGGCGATAGCTCTCAAATTTTCCTCATTCCCGGGCGACAAGATATCGCCGAGTTCAATTTTTTTATTGGCGCCGGTATCCCAGTTAATAAAGCCGGTATAGTCGCTTCCGTGTGCACCGCCATCGTAAGTATACCGGTCTATCTGCAAAGTGATAAGGCTGGAGTCCTGCCTGACAACGGTTGCACTTGATTCCAGGGTGTAAAATACATTCGGATGATCGGCATTACGCGTCGTATCGTAATTGTAAAACTGGATAAACTTCTGAGTTTGTTGCTGCAAACTGCTATCGGGCTTATCACCTGTGTAATACGCAATAAGCAACCTCTTAACAACCGTGTCGTTCAGGACTTTCTGGTCGGGGAAAAAAGGGTAGGTCACTTTGGCAACCGTACAGGAAGTATCGGGCTTATCACCACAGTCAGAGGCCCGTTGCTTAACAACTTTATAAGTATACACAAGTGTGTCTTTTGTCGTGGTCGCCCCACTATTTTTAGGAGCCGACCTATGGCATGAGTATAAACTAAATATAACTACAACTAACAGACTAAGCCTACGATTCATAATTTATAATTTTTTATTTGCTCTTTTGAGAGCGAGCCATTCAGCCACCCGTCCTCGATAGTAGCTTCGTATTTATTGTAGAACTTAATTGCAGGCTCGTTCCAATCAAGCACCTGCCAGGTCATGCCGTTAAATCCCAGTTCGCTTGCCTCTTCAATCATCTTATCAAATAATAATTTACCGACTCCTTTTCCGCGCCAGCTTTCAGTAACTATGAGATCCTCAAGGTAAAGACGGCAACCTTTCCAGGTAGAGTAACGCACGTAGTAAATAGCGAAACCGACGACAAAACCTTCCCACTCGGCAACATAGGCTTTCCAAACCGGGTTCGGGCCAAAACCGGCTTTTTCAAACTCGTCAAGCGTTACGGTAACTTCATCAGGGGCGCGTTCAAACAGAGCCAGTTCATTTACCAACTCCATCAGTCGTGGGCAATCTTCCCTTTTTGCAATTCTTAATTGTATCTGGTTATTGATCATTTGTCATTCATAATAGGTCAGTGGATTATGTGACCGGTTAAATCGTGTCGATTTTTAAAATCTAAAAATTGCGTCTTAATTGTTTTTCCAGTGTTTGATCACCCGCTGCCCGAACACCGTACTCCCCAAGCGCACCATATTGCTGCCTTGTTCGATAGCGATCTTGTAATCGGACGACATGCCCATTGACAAGGTATCAAAACTGTTTTCCTTGCGGAAATAGCTTTGTTTGATACCTTCAAAAAACGTTTTTAACTCGTAGAATTCCTCTTTTATTTGCTTTTCACTTTCTGTGTTCGTCGCAATTCCCATCATTCCCCGTACCCTCACATGTTTGATATTAACGAATTCTTCGGAACGGAGCATCTCTATCACTTCGTCGAAACCCAGGCCATATTTTGTTTCCTCATCGGCTATGTACACTTGCAGCAGGCAATCAATAACCCGGTTGTTTTTTTGTGCATGCTTATCAATTTCCTGCAGCAGCTTGATGCTATCGACGGATTGTATCATTGTAATAAACGGCGCAATGTATTTTACCTTGTTGGTTTGCAGGTGCCCGATAAGGTGCCATTGGATATCTTTCGGTAGCGTTTCATACTTTTCTACCAGTTCCTGCACCATATTTTCACCAAATAAACGTTGTCCTGCATCATAGGCCTCCATTATTTCCTCGTTCGATTTGGTTTTGGATACGGCTATGAGCGTTACATGAATGACCGAGGTTTCGTTTTTTAAGCTTCTGATATTATCTGCTATGCTCATTTATCCGTAGTTTTGCTTAATAATGCCGCTAAAATAAAGAATGCAAAAATATAATATCCTGTTTTTTTCACTATTGCTTTTCTGCGGGGCTTGCGGCGGCGACCGCGTACCTGACAACATAATTCAGCCTGACAGGATGACCAGGCTGTTAACCGAGATACATATTACCGATGGCAGTATGTATAATGTAATGCAGGTGCCCGATAGTTTGTTCAAATATGGCACCGCCAAATACCTGATGGTGTTCAAAAGTTTCCATACAGATTCTAATCAATTCAAAAAAAGCCTTCAGTATTATTCCCAAAACCCTGAACTGCTTGTGAAAATGTATGAGCAGGTATCGGATGTGTTGAAAAAGAAGTCAGACTCACTCAATAAAGTTAACCAACAGCAGATAGCCGCGGACGCAAAAAGAAAGGCGGACTCCATCAAAAAATTACCTAAACAGCCGGCGACACAAACAAAGCCAATTGATACGCCCAAAATCAAACCACGTACTCAACCCGCCCCGATCAAACGATTTGTACCTTTTAAGCGTAAACCGAATGCTGATCCCATCAAATAGTGTTGAAAAGCTTGGCTTTACTGAGATAAAGGAACTGATAAAAGCGCATTGCCTGAGTGTCATGGGCCAGCAAATGGTTGACAAGATACAGGTAATGAATAATTATGACCAGGTCCTGAAATTCTTACACCAAGCCAATGAGTTCAAAAATATATTAGAGAATGATGAGGCATTGCCCATCCATCATTTCTTCGATATTAAATCGCTGGCAAATAAAGCGAAGATAGAAGGTGCCTTTCTTAGTGAAGAAGAGTTTTTCCAGGTGCAGGCTTCATTGTCAACCGTATTTGCGGTTATTGACTATTTTAATGAACGCGAAGGACAGTATCCCAACCTTGAAGCCTTATTTGAGCATTTACCGATTGAAAAATCAATTCTCAAAAAAATAGGAGTGATTATCGATCAGAAAGGCAAGATCAGGCCAAACGCTTCGCGCGAACTGGCTGATATAACAGCGGGCATTGCCAAAGCCGAACACGAGGCAAGGCGGAAGATCGATCAGATATTTAAAAATGCCTCGGCTAACGGATGGACAGCCGACGGATCTTTAACTGTTCGCGACGGGAGACTATGTATACCGTTGCTCGCCGAAAATAAACGCAAACTAAAAGGCTTTATTCACGATGAATCGGCATCCGGGCAAACTGTGTATATCGAGCCGGAAGAAGTATTTTCATTGAATAATAGCATCCGCGACCTGGAATTTGAGCGGCGTCGCGAAATAGTAAGGATATTGACCGGTTTGACAGACGAATTGCGGCCTTATGTTCCGCTTTTGTTATCGTATCATGGTTTGCTGACCAAAATAGATTTTGTTCGTGCGAAGGCATTATTTGCGATTGATATAGAAGCTGAAATGCCGGTGCTGGTGAATGATGCTAAAATAACCCTCCAAAACGCGCGACACCCTTTATTGTACCTGAGCTTTAAAGCAGAAAAGAAAACGGTTGTACCCCTGAATATTTCGATTGACGAAGACGCCAGGATTGTAGTAGTTTCAGGGCCGAACGCAGGGGGCAAATCTGTTTGTATGAAAACGGTTGGGTTACTGCAAATGATGACACAGGCCGGGTTACTGATACCAGCTTCAGAGGTAAGTACCATAGGAGTCTTCAAACAAATGTTTGTTGATATCGGAGACGATCAATCCATTGATAGTGATTTGAGTACCTACAGTGCGCATCTTTCCAAAATGAAGAATTTTGTAGAGATGGCTAACGGCAAAACGCTGGTGCTGATAGATGAGTTCGGCACAGGTACCGACCCGCAATTTGGTGGCCCGATAGCGGAAGCTGTTTTGGAGACACTTAACCAAAAGCACATTCGCGGGGTTATCACTACGCACTATTCAAACCTGAAACTGTTCGCCAGTAACACACCAGGGATAGAGAATGCCTCGATGCTGTTCGACAATGTAGAAATGCGGCCGCTTTACATGCTTGAAGTGGGTAAACCCGGGAGCTCTTATGCGTTTGAAATTGCGCAAAAGATCGGGTTGCCGAAGCAAGTGCTCGACCTTGCCAAAAATAAGATAGGCGTTAATCAAAAGAAAGTCGATACCTTATTAGTCGACCTTGAAAGAGAGAAGAAGGAAATATACGACACCAAATTGAAACTGGACAGGCAGCAAAGGCAGGTGGATAACCTGTTGAGCGAGAACGAGAAATTAAAAAGCTATCTTGAAGAAAATAAAAAAATCCTTATTCGCGAAGCCAAACAGGAGGCTAACACCATTATACTAAATGCCAATAAGTTAGTTGAAAATACCATAGCGGGTATAAAAAATAGCAACGCCGATAAAGAAAAGACACGCATGTTGCGGGAAAACCTGAACCGGGAACTGGAAAAGAATACGATAAAAACCGAACCGACCAAGGCTGCAAAAGCAAATGAAGAATTGAAACCCGGCGATTGGGTGAAACTGACCGATTCGGAAACTACCGGCCAGGTGATGGAAATAGCAAAGGATAACGTGATCATTGCCATCGGCAACCTGCGTACCGTAGCCAGGAAGAACCGGGTACAAAAGGTATCAAAAAAAGAAGTTCCGAAAGAAATCAGGAGGAGCTTTAGTGCCGGTACCGGGGATGTGGCAAATTTTAGTCCGGAGATTGATGTACGCGGGAAGCGGGGAGAAGAGGCGTTGTATGAAATTGAAAAGCTGTTGGACCGGGCACTGATGATGGGCATTGGGAGCCTGAAAATATTACATGGAAAAGGTGACGGTATTTTGCGTAAATTAATTCGCGATTATTTAAAAAAATACGATGCCGTGAGCCGCATAGAAGATGAACACGCAGACAGGGGCGGAGACGGCATTACTTACGTATATTTGAAATAAACCATTGACCATGAAACCTAAATTCCTTTTTCTTTTCTTTATTAGTCTGGGCAGTTTTATATGCCACGCTCAAACAGTTGTTATCAGGAGCCACGACACTCATATCAAATATATGGGCCGTATAAAAATGCTCGATGAGGCTGCGGAACTTTCATGGTCTGCTTCATCCGCTAAAATAAATTTCAGGGGTACGGGGCTAAAGGCTACTTTAAAGGATGAACACGGTATAAATTATATAGATGTCATTTTGGACGGGAAAGTTACTTCTGTATTGCAACCAGATAGCATCCGCAGGGATTACACGCTTGCAAGCGGCCTACCCGAAGGTAATCACAGCATTGAATTGTTTAAACGTACTGAATGGGCCATGGGAAAAACCTGGCTTTACCAGTTCTCACTCGACAAGGGCGCATCGATATTGCCCGCGCCACCGGTTAAAAAACGTAAAATGGAATTCTTTGGCAATTCGATCACGTGCGGCTATGCGGATATCGATTCGTCTGGTCGCGACAGGGGCACAGCGCCTTTCGAAGATGCCTATTTCAGCTATGCTACGCTAACCGCTAAACATTTTGACACCGAATTCAACCTTACGGCACGCAGCGGAATTGGTATCATGGTAAGTTGGGACCCGCTGATAATGCCGGAAATGTATAATCGGATCGACGCGACCGATTCTGAAAGTAAATGGGATTTTTCAAAATACACCCCTGATCTGGTGGTTATCAACCTGTTTCAGAACGACAAGTGGATAACTAAAATACCACAAAATGGCCAGTTTAAAGCTAGGTTTGGCGACAAGGCGCCAACGGAAGAACAAATAATAAAAGCCTATAAAGAGTTTGTGAAGACTGTTCGCGACAAGTACCCGAAGGCAAAGATCATTTGTGCATTGGGTAGTATGGATGCCGTAAGCCCGGATTCGCCCTGGCCCGGTTATATACAAAAGGCCGCGGAACAAATTGGTGATAAAAATATTTTAACACATTTTTTCCCTTACAAAAACACACCCGGTCATCCCAGCGTAAAAGAACAGCAGGCAATGGCCGACGACCTGATCGCTTTTATTGAGCAAAATATTAAATGGTGACACTATTGGGGATTTTAATGGTTTTGCAGGATCACATTTGATCGCTTAAATCATTAAATCGTGTTCTTATCTTCGCCTACTTTCTGCTGATCCGGCAGTTCGTTCGGACCAGGAATATTGGGTTGAGCATCGCCCTTTCCATCATTGTCAGCTGTACCTTCCTGGTAATTATTTGCGTCGTCTCCAGGCTTAAAGTTTGAGTTTTCAGGATGTTCCTCGGCAGGCTGGGTGCGGTTAAAATAAGCGTTGCCTTTGCCTGCGTTTCGGGACGGGTTATCTTTATCATCACCGGATGGCGTCAGGTTATTTTGGCCGAAAGCCTGTCCACCCATGCCCTGACCTTCCATTCCCGGAGCATTAGTATCTTTCATTTTACTATCGCCGAAAATGTAGTGCGTTTTAAGATCCTTTTCTTCCAGGTTGTTATCATCTTTAACACGGTAGGCGTCGGGCTTAGCTGAATTTTCGTTGTGCTGCGCATCGCGTTCGCGCCGATCAGAATGCGGTGTTTCATCTTCCTTTAACATATCTTAGAGTAATTGATACTAATACAATCGCAGATATTTTCAATTGTTTTAAAAAACCGCCTTTTTATTATTATGCATGCATAGGATTTATTTCTTAGTTTTATCCACCAATTATTATGTAAGCGATTTATGTTTGTGACCAAAGAAGCATCGTGCTGATCGCTTAAATCATTCGATCATGTTTTATATGAATAAAATTGTTAGCAATGCCGACGAAGCAATCCGGGATATACAGGACGGCATGACCCTAATGGTCGGTGGGTTTGGATTATGTGGCCTGCCCGAAAGTTGTATTGCTGCACTGGTAAGAAAAGGCATAAAAAACCTTACCTGTATCTCCAATAATGCAGGTGTCGATGATTTTGGCATCGGCCTGATGCTGAAGCAGCGACAGGTTAAGAAGATGATCTCGTCGTATGTGGGTGAGAATGCTGAATTCGAACGCCAGCTATTGAGTGGCGAACTGGAAGTTGAATTAATACCGCAAGGCACCCTGGCAACCCGTTGCATGGCAGCAGGTTATGGCATGCCGGCGATATTTACTCCTGCGGGTATCGGGACCGAAGTAGCGGAAGGTAAAGAGGTCCGTAATTTTAACGGTAAGGATTACCTGATGGAAATGGCCTTTGATGCGGATTTTGCTATCGTAAAAGCCTGGAAAGGGGACACAATGGGTAACCTTATATATAGATCTACGGCCCGCAATTTTAACCCGGTAATGGCTATGGCCGGCAGGGTAACAATTGCTGAAGTAGAGGAACTGGTGATGCCAGGCGAGCTGGACCGGGATCACATTCATACGCCAGGGATTTACGTCCATCGGATATTCCAGGGTGCCAATTATGAGAAAAGGATTGAACAACGTACGGTAAGAAAACATGCTTAATAAAGAAGGAATAGCAAAGCGAATTGCTAAAGAAATAAAAGACGGTTACTACGTGAACCTGGGAATAGGCATACCCACGCTGGTGGCCAATTACATCCCAGATGGTATCAGCGTCGTATTACAATCTGAAAACGGGCTTTTAGGAATGGGCCCATTTCCGTTCGAGGGTGAAGAAGACCCGGATACCATTAACGCAGGAAAGCAAACTATTACTACGCTGCCGGGTTCGGCGATATTTGATTCGGCAATGAGTTTTGGGATGATTCGGGCCAGGAAGGTTAATTTGACCATTCTAGGCGCAATGGAAGTTTCTGAAAACGGCGATATAGCGAACTGGAAAATACCGGGAAAAATGGTAAAGGGTATGGGCGGGGCCATGGACCTGGTGGCATCAGCCGAGAACATTATTGTAGCGATGCAGCATGTCAACAAAGCGGGGGAATCAAAATTATTGCCAAACTGCACCCTACCCTTAACGGGCGTCCACTGCGTTAAAAAGATAGTTACTGAATTGGCGGTTCTTGATGTGTTGCCCGGGGGCGGTTTTAAACTGTTAGAGCGGGCGCCGGGTGTAAGCGTGGAACATATAAAAGATGCGACAGAGGGTAAATTGATAATTGAAGGTGACGTACCTGAGATGGTAATATAGCTATAGTAATTTTGCTATGAACTATTCGCCACTAAGTACGTTCTCCCTTAATTCCCTGGATATTACCTCGGTCACCATAATGATCTCATCCGCTTGTTGTGTGTTGTTCACGATGACCTGGTGGCATTCGTCGCGGTAGGGCAGCAGGTATTCTTTATAAGCGGGCATTACATGGTTTTCCCATCTGTACAACACATCCTCGTGCGAATAGCCGCGTTCCTCCAGATCGCGCTTGAGGCGGCGGGATAATGCTACCTGTTCTTCAGCTTCGATGAAAATCTTGAGGTCTAGCTTTTCGGCGATCTCTTTGAAATGAAAAATAAAAAGGCCCTCTACGATCAGGATCGGGGCAGGTTTTATTTCCAGTATCTGCGGAACGATATCGAGATTGTTAAAGGTGTATTCTTCCTTATAAACCGTATGCCCATTGATCAGCAGGTTAATATCGTCTATTAATTGACCGTTGTTGATCGTTTTGGGCAGATCGAAATTATAGAGCGCGATTTCCTCCTTCGTCATGCCGGCTGCAACCGGATGGTAGTAGTCATCCTGGGAAACCAGGCAAACCTCATCAGCTGTAAAATGTTCAAGGAAACATTTCAGGAAAAAAGTTTTACCCGACCCGCTTCCCCCGGCTATTCCTATTATGAACGGCTTTTTTCCCATCAAAAATTATTGCTCGTTTGGTACACCATAGCTTAAGGTCACCTGGAAGCGTTTGTCCAACGCACCTAACGATTCAGCTACATTTTTGGTCATAACGATGATCACATCTTTGGTTTGCTCATTATCGGCAAATCGGCCCACAACCTTTGCGAACGTAGTACGGTTGGTCATGATATTGGTTATGCGGATAACCGTACCGATAGGAGCAGTGCGGTGCAATACCAGCTTTTTGTTAGGGTCAAGATTTTCGTCGTCTATCCAGGTAGCGGCACCCTTTTCGTCTTTTTCATATAAGCCGAATTTATTGGCACTGGCGTGGTAGGCTTCTATATTGCTGCTGTCCTGTGTAGAAACAACCATGGTTGTAGAGTCGCGTTTTGCCACAATACTATCTGTTGTATTAGAAGCCTGTGCCGGCGCAGCGGTTGTTTGGGTGGTAGCTGCCGCAGCCGGAGCGCCCTGAACATTGGCTTTGATGTTTAATATTTGGCCCGGCTGTATGTTATTAGAAGTCAGATTATTTTGCTTCATAATGTCATCCACCGTAGTATTAAAGCGTTTTGCTATACTGTACAGCGTCTCTTTGGGTGATACTTTGTACTGCGTTGGCGGAGTGTTGTCTGCCGGCTGTGGTTGCGGTTGAGGGGGTTGCTGAACCGGATTGGCATGTTGGACTACCTGTTGCTGTTCAGGCTGTTCTGCTTCGGTTGGTTGCTCTATTTCTTTCTTTTTATGTTTCTTTTCAGAAGAAGCGGTTTCGTGTTTCGGTTCTTTAAAAGGCCTGTCGGTAGGTATTTTTATAACATGACCGATGGTCATTTTGGCATTATCGTTATAAGCAATGATCTCCTTCGGCGGTACATGGAAACGGCGGCCTAATGAGTAATAGTTGTCTTTCTTTTTGATCTTGTAAACGATCACTTTTTTACCATTGTGGTTTTCAACACCGATAGAATCGACAACAGGTTTGGCAAAAACATTAATTGAAAATATGGTGAGTATTGCGGTTATCAGTAACAGTTTGAATTTCATCGTATTTTTAAAAGCATTTATAGGGTTAAAACTTTTAATTGTGAACGGTCTTTTAGGTAGATCAGCTGACTTTTATGTAGTAGGAACGATTCGGGCTGCAATTTTTGTATATAATCATTCAACAAATCTTCATATACCATCTCACTGTTCTTCATAATATACAAACGTTGCTGCAGTGTCCCTTCTGCAATCGCGTGCAAAGATACAATTCTCAAATTATTGTGGTCAAGATAATGAACTGTATTTTCTAAAGGATGTACTGGCAAGTGAAATGATGGTATTAATTCTGGCTCAGCATCTGACGGGAAAGCAAAAAAATTTGCCAGCTCAAGGTCCGCTAACGGCTCATATTTCCTTAGCATATTACCACTTCTTATATCGCCTGTCATCATTTTGGGCGGCTGTAGCCGCGTATCATATATTACTGGTCCGCTGATGCTCAAATGATCGAAAGCAAGATTGAAATTTTGCCATAATAACGCTCCGGTAAAAGCATCAAGAGCAATTAATCCTTTGTGAGTTGGGGCAGATTCCGACTGATAATTATGTAACAACAAAACACCGTCATAACCACATTCGATGCCGGTAAGCCACCGCTCTTCAGTTTGAATGTCTTTGAAGTTTACCTTTCCGGTTTTTAGGCTGATGGAAGAGAAAAATACTTTTTTATCGGCCGGGTCGCGGGTTTCAATAAATATGGTGTCGGTCAGACTGTCGATTTCCAATCGCCACACATTGGCTTTGAATGAATGAAGAATGAACGGCCACAGCATTTTACAAATATGGCATTTCGGTGCTTAGGTTTATATAGAAAGTAGCAAGGTGTTAGCTTTAAATTCATAAATTTGGCGCTCTAACATTTATATAATTATATGAGCAAAGGGATAATAAGTAAAGAGGAAGACTACTCGCAATGGTATAACGATTTAGTGATCAAAGCCGACCTGGCAGAATACTCGCCGGTTAGAGGTTGCATGATCATTAAGCCGTATGGGTATTCTATTTGGGAGAAAATGCAGTCGGTATTAGACGGCATGTTTAAAGAAACCGGTCATTCTAATGCATATTTCCCGCTTTTTATTCCGAAATCCTTTTTCTCGAAAGAGGCAAGTCACGTTGAAGGTTTTGCCAAGGAATGTGCAGTTGTAACCCACTATCGCCTAAAAAATGACGGTAACGGTAATATTATTGTTGATGAAGATGCCAAGCTGGAAGAAGAGTTAATTATTCGCCCAACATCGGAAACCATCATCTGGAACACTTATAAAGGTTGGATTCAATCCTATCGCGATCTGCCACTGTTAATAAACCAATGGGCCAACGTGGTAAGATGGGAGATGCGTACACGTCTATTCCTGCGTACTAGTGAGTTCCTGTGGCAGGAAGGGCACACCGCCCATGCTACCGCTGACGAAGCAATCGCAGAAACTGAGCAAATGCTTGGCGTTTATGCTGACTTTGCGGAGAACTGGCTGGCCTTACCGGTGGTACGTGGCCGTAAGACACCAAATGAGCGTTTTGCCGGAGCTTTGGACACCTATTGCATTGAGGCTTTAATGCAGGATGGTAAGGCCCTGCAGGCAGGCACCTCGCACTTTTTGGGGCAGAACTTTGCCAAAGCATTTGATGTGAAGTTTACTAACAAAGAAAATAAGCTGGACTATGTTTGGGCTACGTCATGGGGCGTGTCCACGAGGCTGATAGGTGCATTAATTATGTCGCATTCCGATGATGCCGGGTTGGTATTGCCTCCAAAACTGGCGCCGATACAAGTGGTTGTGGTGCCTATTTACAAGCATGAAGAAGAACTGGAAAACATCGCGACTTACGTGAAGGGGTTAACCAAAGAATTAAAAGCAAAGGGCATCACCGTTAAGTTTGATAACCGCGATACGCACCGCCCCGGTGCTAAATTTGCGGAGTATGAGTTAAAGGGAGTGCCATTACGGGTAGCCATCGGCAGCAGGGATATGCAGAATGGCACGGTGGAGCTGGCGCGTCGAGATACTAAAACAAAAGAAACCGTAAACCAGGGAGGTTTGGCTGCAGTTATTGAACAATTACTTGAAGATATCCAAGTTAACATTTATGCAAAGGCATTAAGCTTCAGGCAAGAAAACACGAAGGAAGTTGACAGTTACGAAGACTTCAGACGAATGCTGGATGAAGAGCCGGGTTTCCTGTCAGCCCATTGGGACGGTACCGCCGAAACCGAGCAACTGATAAAAGACGAAACCAAAGCAACTATTCGCTGCATACCTTTGGATAATAAACTGGAAGAAGGTAAATGTATCCGCACCGGCAAACCGTCGACGCAAAGGGTGTTGTTTGCACGCGCTTATTAAACGCGGAGTCCATAGCTAATGGTCGATAGTCCATGGCTTTGAACATTTAAGTTTTCACCATGGTCCATTGACTATCGACTATGGACCGTACCAAAGCACGCTATGAAATTTGCAACTAAAGCTATACATGCAGGGCAGGAGCCCGATCCGTCTACCGGCGCTATCATGACGCCTATTTATCAAACCTCAACCTACTGGCAGAAATCGCCGGGAGATAATAAGGGCTTTGAGTATTCGCGCGGTACGAATCCGACGCGTAAAGCATTGGAAGGTTGCCTGGCGGCATTAGAGAATGCCAAATACGGCCTTGCTTTCTCGAGCGGCATGGGCGCTACCGATGCGGTGATGAAACTGCTGAAACCGGGCGATGAAGTGATCACCGGGAACGATCTATATGGTGGTTCGTACCGGATATTTACAAAGATATTTGCTAATTACGGTATCAAATTCCATTTTCTTGATTTGTCGAACCCCCAGATAATTAATGACTATATCAATGAAAATACCAAATTGGTTTGGATAGAAACACCGACAAATCCAACCATGCAGATTATTGATATAGAGGCTGTTGCCAAGATCACCAAAACTACAGGTTTATTGCTTGCGGTTGACAATACCTTTGCTTCGCCTTATCTGCAAAACCCGATAGACCTGGGCGCCGATATTGTGATGCACTCGGTTACCAAATACATCGGCGGACATAGCGACGTAGTAATGGGTTGTCTAATGCTGAACGACGAGGAGCTTTACAAAAAGCTCTGGTTCATCTATAACGCTTGCGGCGCCACACCTGGACCAATGGATAGTTTCCTGGTGCTGCGGGGTATCAAAACACTGCACCTGCGCATGAAGGCGCATTGCGAGAACGGCCGTAAAGTGGCAGAGTTTTTAAAGACACACCCCAAAGTAGATAAGATATACTGGCCTGGCTTTACAGATCATCCTAATCATAACATCGCCAAAAAACAGATGATTGATTTTGGCGGCATGATCTCTATTACGCTGAAAGATGCTGATTTGCAAGAAACGTTCCGCGTAGCATCTTCATTTCATGTATTTTCATTAGCCGAATCACTGGGCGGGGTCGAATCATTGATCAATCACCCGGTAACGATGACACATGCTTCTATACCCAAAGAAGAACGCGAAAAAGCAGGTGTAGTGGACAACTTGCTGCGCCTGAGCGTAGGCGTGGAAGATATTGAGGATTTGATAGCCGATTTAAGTCAGGCTTTAGCCTGATAGTTGATTGTGTGAGTGGTTGATTAAGTTAGAATGGTGTTTCGCTGAGCTTATCTCTGCCAAATAATTAAAAATAACTTAATCAACCAATCTAACTTAGTCAACTCAATCAACTACATGATACAAAACCTCAAAGCTTTTCTCGATTCCAAAGTTGAGCAATACAATCAGCCTGATTTTATCAAAAATGATCCGGTATCCATACCGCACTTGTTCAGCAAAAAGCAGGATATCGAGATCATGGGTTTTTGGGCGGCAACCTTAGCCTGGGGGCAAAGGTTCACTATCATCAATAAATGTAAAGAATTAATTGGCTTGATGGACGGCGCACCCCATGATTTTATTATAAATCACCAGGAGCCGGATTTAAAGAAATTATTACGTTTTAAACACCGCACCTTTAACGATATCGATACACTGTATTTCATTTCATTTTTCAAGCATCATTATAGCCAACATGATTCACTTGAGGATGCTTTTATACCGCCCAGCCCCCTGAAAGGAGTAGAGGAATCGCTTAATTATTTCCGTTCTTATTTCTTTTCATTACAAGATTACCCAAACCGCACTAAAAAGCATGTTTCCGCACCATCACAAAAGTCGACATGTAAGCGGCTGAATATGTTCCTGCGGTGGATGGTGCGCAAGGATAGTTCCGGGGTCGATTTCGGTATCTGGAACAAACTGAAACCTGCTGACCTGATCATGCCCTGCGATTTGCATGTAGACCGTGTGGCACGAAAACTTAATCTTATCACCCGCAAGCAGACCGACTGGCAAACGGCAATAGAACTAACCGAACAACTAAAAGAGTTTGATCCATCAGACCCGGTTAAATATGATTTTGCTTTGTTTGGGTTGGGGATTGAGGAACGTTGGGGTGATGGGGCAGTTTTGCAGGATTTGTTCTAATTTTATGCTATGCGAAACTATACCGGAACAGACGCGGAAGAAATAGAACTGAGGCGATTTCTGATAGGGAAATCTGTAGAAACTTTGGCATTATTCGATCATTTAATCAACGAATTCCAAAAAATAGGCCCAGTCACCGTTCACCCAGCTAAAACCATGATCGGCTTAGCCAATTCGCATAAGCGGGTCGTTTATATTACCCAGTTAGGAAAGAATTTTATTCACGTGGTGTTTCCGTTCAAAGAACGATTCGAGGATAACTTGTGCTTCCAGAAAATAGCTCAAGTGCCAGGCGATGTGCAATGCAACCACCATTTTAGGATGCTCCATACAGATGATGTGAACGATGAGGTGCGAAAATTTATGAAAATAGCGTACGACAGCTAATCGGTGAAATCAACAATCAAAATCGGTGTAATCATACGCTAAGCTTCTTCCTTAAAGTAAACCTTGTAATAATTCATCGACTTGCCCTCGTCAAAACCTTTTTCTATCAGTTCTTTGTCGCCGTGAATATAAATATGAAAATTCCGGTCGAGCTTTAGCACACTTTTGTACACACGCTGCTGTTTTTTTACCGCGTTGGATGATATCTCGAATACATCGGCAATAGGCGATTCAAACTCCTGCTCGTACTGGCTTTTGTAGTTTTTAAACGACTCGATAGCCTGGGGGTTACCGATTACTTCGCCGGCAAATTCATCCATATCAAAGGTATCCTTCTCCTTAAAATACTTCATTGATTTATTCAACAGGTCGATCTTGTCGGCTTTGCTTAATTCGAACTCATCATCCAGCTTTTGAGTGACAAAGTTTTTATAGATGCCCAGGGCATTGTTGGTTTGATTAAAGCTATCGTTCCTGATCTTCAACTGTAAAAAATCGTCCTTCCAATAGGCAGCAGCATCATGCCCGCGGCTGGTATGATCGACAACCACAACTTTATAGCCATTCTCCTTTTCAATATTGAATATCAACACACCTTTATCCAGTTTATTAATATTGATGGCATTCTCTTCGTAATCTATCCCAAAGCCACCCTGGTCAGGATAAACTTTCAGGTAAATTTCCTTGTTCTCCGACTTGAAAATACCCATCGCATCCAGCAAATTACCTTCTATCTGTACCTGGCTGAAATAAGCCACATACAATTCCCCAGGTTTGATACTCGGATGATTAGATACATTGTACAAATGTTTGGCCACCTGTTCGGACATTTCATGGAACTTGTCTTTATCCTCGAAGGCTTGCGTGATAAAGTGATGTACTTCGTTCAGGCTGAGGTCGCCGCTTGTGTGCGTAAGGTGATAAACTTCGGTAGCCTTTTCAAACGGCTTCAGAAAATATTGTTTGAGTAATTGCGGTATTACCTCATTCTTAAAAGTAAGAGGTTCGTTAGATAGCGCATAAAATTCGTTTTGCGATTGGTTGCCGACGTGATGAACAGACACTGACTCCAGTGATGCTTCGAAATAAGTTACCATAATGGGGCGAAAGTAAGGAAATATTGTTGCGCTTCAGAGCGGCGCCTTTTTGGTCAGTTTTCCTATACGTGGGTCGCTGCGGGCTATCAGTTCGCACACTTTTATCGCAGCCTCTTCAAAATCATCGCGATCATCTTTGATCAGCCGCCAGTTCGACTCATAGATTTCACCGTTATCCAGCACATAGCCCACCATAGCCGGTATGTCTTTCTCCAGGCTTTGATGATGCTCCTTTGCGGTCGCTACCCAAACGCCGTTCATCTCCACCTCCTTAACAGACTTACGAAGCATGAGCATAAGTTTCGTGCCGAGGTAAATGTATTGCATCCCGAACATGGATTTGGTAACCACATTGTGCGGCAGGTAATCAAATACAAAATCAAAAGGGATAACTTTTGGCATATACAAAGTTAAGCCATAACATTTTACATTAAACGAATAAAAAGATTGGCGATAAATGGCGACTTTTGCGATCGAATGAACAAAGAAGAAACCATCGTTGCTCTTGCTACTCCGAACGGTGTCGGCGCTATTGGCGTTATCCGGCTATCCGGCCCGGATGCTATTAGCATAGCTGGTAGCGTTTTTAAAGGGAAAGACCTGACCAAGCAAGAATCGCACACCATCCATTTCGGGCAGATCATCGATGGCGACATTGTGCTGGACGAAGTTTTGGTTTCCTTGTTTATCGCACCGAGATCCTACACCCGAGAAAATGTGGTGGAAATTTCCTGCCATGGGTCGGGTTATATAATTGAGTCTATTATCAAACTATTGATAAAAAAAGGTGCAACAGGCGCGAAGCCGGGGGAGTTTACGCTTAGGGCATTTTTGAATGGTCAGCTTGATCTTTCCCAGGCGGAAGCTGTTGCCGATTTGATCGCATCAAACTCTAAAGCATCCCAGCAAGTTGCTATACAACAATTACGCGGCGGTTTCAGCAGCCAGTTGCAACAGCTGAGGGACCAGTTGGTGCAGTTTGCTTCGCTGGTGGAACTGGAACTGGATTTTTCGGAAGAAGATGTTGAGTTTGCTAACCGCGCCCAGCTAAAGCAACTTATCATCAATATAAACCAGGTAGTAAGCCGACTGATCGAGTCTTTTGAATTGGGAAATGTTATCAAGCAGGGGGTAAATACAGTAATAGCGGGCAGGCCCAACGCCGGTAAATCAACTTTATTGAATGCCCTCCTAAACGAGGAGCGTGCCATTGTAAGCCATATACCCGGTACTACGAGGGATACCATTGAGGAAATTCTAAATATCAATGGGATCAACTTCAGACTAATAGATACCGCCGGAATACGCGAAGCGACCGACGCGATTGAAAAGATGGGAGTGGAGCGGACCATGGAAAAGATCAGCCAGTCAGCTTTGCTGATCTACGTTTTTGATGCAGTGGAGATAACGATCGAACAACTGAATAATGACCTTAAACGTCTTCAAAAGCCGGGCATAACCATGCTGGTTGTCGCCAATAAAGCAGATCTCTTGACAAAGGAACAGCTACTATCGCTACCCCATAGCCAAAGCGCCATTATCATCTCGGCCAAATTGAAGCGTCATATTGATGAATTGAAACGTAAGATATACAGTTCAGCAGTAAAACATCAATTAAGCGGCGACGAAACTTTGGTTACCAATATTCGCCACCTGGAGGCGCTGCAAAAAACAGAAGCTGCATTAGCCCGGTTATTAAATGGCATGGAAACCCAGGTTACCTCCGACTTCCTCGCAATGGATATCAAACAGGCCCTGCATTACCTTGGTGAAATAACAGGCGCCGTTACAACGGATGATCTGCTGGATAATATCTTTTCGAAGTTTTGTATCGGCAAGTAAAAGCTGAAGGATTCAATTAGTTCTTGAACCAGTCCGAAGGAACTTCCTTTGGCTCCGATCCGTTGATGCTGTATTTTAATTTGAGCGTAAAGCCGCCTCCGCCTTCAATAAAATCAAGTACGAAGGGTTGTAAGCCCTTACTTAGCGCAACCTGGCCGTTTTTTTCGATAGCGGAATGCAGGCCATCGTTGTCAACTACCGTGCAGTTCGCTATTTTAAGTACGCCCCCGTCATCGCATGTTAAATAAAAGCTATATACTCCGTTGGCAGGGATGTCAATATATCCCCTGTAGGTTATGGCAAACGATGGAGCTTTCACAGTTGCGGGCACCGTAATCGTGTTGGTATCAAAAGTACTATCACTTTTCGCTGCACTGATGAGACTGGTTTGTTTAAAAAAGGCTTTGTAATAATTGCAAATCAAACCGGGTTTCGGGTTATTTAGTTGTATTGCCGGAGCGTACTCCTGTTTTTTGTAATTAAGCGTATAAATGTCGCCACGCAGGCCATTCGGCATAAAAGCAGCCAGTTTGATGACCTTGGATTGTTTGATAATTAGCGCCGCCTTCAGTTCTTGCGACGAAGTTTTTGGAAGGGTGCCATCCGTTGTATAAAATATCCGCATTTGCGGTAACGGTTTTTTAATGGTTAGCGTGTCTGCATCCGTAAAAACATTTTCATTGATTATCCCAGGCAGGTCGGGCAACCGGTAATGAACATTCAATACATCAAGGCGTTTATAGTTTAACTGCAAACGCTCCACGTAGGAGTCATAATTTCCTTGTTTGTTCGTCCAAAGCAGCTCAGAAAGAGCTGTCATCCTTGGCATATACATATAATCGGTTCGCTTTTCCGAAGGCAGGTTTTCGGACCATAATTCAGCCTGCGCGCCGATGATGTTTTTCGCTTCTTGTTCGTTCAGTTTAGCAGGGATTGGGTTGAAATGATATATCTTATAAAGCGAATATTGATCAGGCTGGTTATCAAAATAAAGGGGCTCTCCAGGCGCCATTATTACCGTGTTGCCATTTTTTACTGCTTTTACAGGAGCATCCGGCACCCAGCCCCGCCAGTACATAATGAGTGCCGTAGGACTTATGCCCCCTTCAATAACCTCGTCCCAGCCAATAAGTTTACGGCCTTTTGAATTAAAGAATTTTTCCATCCTGTTAATGAAATAACTTTGGAGTGCCGGAAGGTCCTTAATTCCCTCGCGCTGCATCAGGGCTTTACAAGCATCTGATTTTGCCCAGTCCGACCGATCGACCTCATCACCGCCGATATGGATATATTTGGAAGGAAAGATGTCCATTATCTCGGAAAATACGTTTTCGGCAAATTCAAAAGTACTTTCATTGCAAGGGCAAATGGGTTTTGAAAAAAGTTCACCAAATTTGTTTTCACCATTGCAGGTCAGGAATGGGTAAGCAGTAATGGCAGCCATCATGTGCCCCGGCATATCAATTTCTGGAATTATATCGATATGTCTGGCCGCAGCATAAACAACAAGGCCTTTCATTTGCTGCTGCGTATAAAAGCCCCCGTATAGTGTTTTACCGTCTTTATGAATAATATGCTCTGTATCGATAGCGAAATCAGGATTATCCTTTGATCTTTTCATGCAGGCCGAATCGTTTTTGTCAAAGGTGCGCCATGCGCCTTGTTCAGTCAATTTGGGATACTTTTTTATCTCGATGCGCCAGCCCTGGTCGTCTGTTAAATGCAGATGCAGTTTATTCATCTTGTAAAGTGCCATGATGTCAATAAACTTTTTGAGATAGCTCATAGAAAAAAAGTGCCGCGAAACATCCAGGTGCATACCCCTCCACGAATAGGCTGCATAGTCGGTAATGCTTAAAGCTGGCAGTATTACACTCTTGGTTTTTTTACCACTTTTATTCTCAATTTCAGCAGGAAGAAGCTGCCTTATTGTTTCTATTGCCCTGTATATGCCGACACTTTCTTTTGCAGAAATAGTTATCATTTTTCCGGTTATCGTAAGCGTATACCCTTCGGGGCCTTCGAGTGTTGGGTTGTACTTTATTTCTATGGCGTTGGCGTTTGTCTTGTTACTCGTTTTCTTAAGCGGTGTACCAAAAGCTTTTATAAAGAGGTTATTTAGTTGATTGACCTCACTAGCGAATCTATCGTGGTCGCCCCGAATAATTGTGGTAGCCGGGGTTGCCCTGAACGCGCCGGTTCCAGGAATAAGTGATTGAGGATAGGGGATGAGGTCGTATTTTGCCCCAACTGATTGTGCGTGTGTTATTTCAGACGCCCCGAAAATTGTACACAGGATCAAAAGAATGATGGTATTTATGGTGTTTTTCATCAAGAATGTTCTTACGTTAAATATTGCCTGGCTGTTTATGATAAATTAGTTTGTGTCAATAGGCACCAGGCGTTGTTCGGTATTCCAGCCGTTTATGGCTATTGCCGATTTGTTTTTTCCGTTGATGCTTTTGCAATCTACAATTATCGTTTTCTTCTCACCAGGTAATATGGTTACATAATTATCGCTGTAAAATACAGGCAACAGCCGCGACCCGGCTCCGGCATCTACCAGCGATATCCTGTTAAAAAATGCAGACGTGTTATTCTTTCCATTTTCAAGAGTTACTTCCACCAAACCCGGATGTATTGAACGGGCTTTAGCAAGCAGATTGCTTTGCTTCATTTTTTGCAAACCCGAATAATTTCCTGTATGATCGGCTATCCAATACAGGTTTTCTGTGATCGGCTTTTTTTCTTCATCAAGGAGTTGTAGTGAAAGGAATACCCCTTCTTTGGCCGCTATCTTGTCAATTTCGCTCTTAATTGAAAAATATCTTTTACTCGTAGTTGGACCGATGTCTGCAAACACTTGTGTCAACAGGTTTTCCCTGCCGGCCATATCATAAGTTTTCACCACCAGCATCATACTTCGCCTTGCTTTAAAAGTATTATTAACGGCCATTACCATACCGTTTACAGGGTTATACATGATGTGTAATGGCTCGCTCCCGTTATGCAGCCCGTATAAGCAGGCATTAGGGTCTAAGTAATAATCATACATTTGCCCGCGCATGGCCGTCCATGGGTTCTGTGTTTTCCAGATAATGAAACCCGTGTACCAATCCCACATGTGAGAGCTGAACCCTTCAGCCAGGCCCCGGTATTGGTCGTAGTTGACCAATTGTGCCTTGAACGCGAAATCTTCGGCATTCTTTGCTTTTCCATATTTACTTATGCTGGTATCGTAGCCAATGTATTTATGATAATCCCAAACCGAATCGGTCGTCGTTTTCCGGGTAACCTCATCATACACCGGTGAGATAAGGTTGTTTGCAGGAATAAATCTTTTAAGCGATTCATAATCGCTTAATCCAACCGATCCCACTTCAGAGTTGAAAGGGAAGGTTCGATGCTCCCAAAAAATAGATAAAGGCTGAATACCATAGGGCCCGTCTCCATTTCCACCTAAAGTATTATGAGACATGCTGTCGGAATTGGAATAATCTACAAACCAGCGGGTATTATCCAACCGGGGTAAAATCGTATCCCGTAAAGCGGTCAGAATATCCTCGGGAGGTGTTATTTCGTTGCCTCCGCACCATATTGCCAGCGAAGCGTGGTTGCGTACCATTTTAATCTGATCTTCTGCTGACTGAAGAAATAATTTATGGTCATCAGGGTATTTTCTCCTGGCCCATTGATCGTCCAACTTCATCGGGTCCTGCCAGCGCCCGTTGCAATCGCCGGAGCCCCAAAGATCCTGGAAAACCAGTATACCGTATTTATCGCAGGCATCATAAAACTCCGGACGTTCAATCATTGCACCACCCCACACCCTAATCAGGTTCAGATTCATGTCCCTGTGAAAACGTACTTCTGCATCGTATCGTTTGTCTGACAGACGCAACATTTCGTCAGATATGATCCAGTTACCGCCTTTTATAAAAATTTTCTGACCGTTTACTTCTATTTGCCGGCTCCCGGTATGTTCGTTAAATTCAGAACTTAATTGTCGTACCCCGATCTTAAGGACACGCCGATCAGATACTTTTTGGCCATTTGTTACAAGGCTTACTTTTATATCATACAGGTCCTGCGGGCCATAGCCATTAGGCCACCAAAGTTTTGGATTTTGTAACTTATAATCATCAAAGCTTACAGATTGGGAAGACATCGGCTTTAAGGAAACCCTTTTAGAAATGATCTTGCCGTCAAGTTCGTACTTCAATACACCGGTTACAGCGACGGCCGATGCATTGTTAAGCTCTGTTGAAACTTGAATTATGGCAGGTTTTTGCGGGCCTTGCGGAAGCCTTATACCAGGCACTAAGGTGATGATATGTGTATCTGTAATGCGAACAGGTCCTGTTTTTTCGATAGTAACCTTATCCCATATACCAGTGTTACGGTCCCTTACCGGCTGAATCCAGTCCCACCCGGCAGTGTATTGCAAGCCAACGTTCCTGGCGATAGTGCCGTCGCCTCCCTGCCCGCCATTCGGGTTGCCTGCTACATCCGGAGGGTAAACCAAAACAGCAAGGCGATTGCTGCCGGTTTTTCCCAAATAAGACGTGATATTATAATTAAACCTTAAAAACATGCCCTTTTGTGCCGTTTTATTGAGCTTATGGCCATTCAGGTAAATGTTGCATGAATAATTTACCCCCCTGAAGTTCAAGTACACCTGTTCGCCTCTCTGAACAGGCGCTTCTCTGAAATCTTTAACAAACCAGTATGTATAATATTCGCGTCCTGTTTTATATATATCTTGTATTTGCTGATTATTCATTCCGAAAAATGGATCGGGAACTTTTTGATTATACAGAAGCGTCGTTAGGACAGTTCCGGGTACGACAGCGGGCATCCAGGCGGCTATACTGAATTTTGTATTTGAAAGCTCGTAACCTGTATTTTTTAAATTGCCTGCCGGTGCGCATTTCCACCCGCTGTTTAGCTCATAACTGGTTTGGGCATAGCCGGTGGACAGCGATAGTGTAAACAAAAGATTGACAAGAATTAATTTTGACTTTTTAAGTTTCATAAATATTTGTTGTGGCATTATCTGTAAGGTGCGGATTAGTGGTTTTAGAATAGATGGGGTGAAATATCGGTATATCATTTAATAATCAGGCAGGTAGAAAATATAAAACATTGTACTTAGTGTATTTAAAACACCAGCAATAAATTCAAAAAATGACTTTTTAAGGTAATGATTTTGCTTAATTCCTGGCAAAAAAATGTTTAAATTGTTTTTAGTCTACATATAATAGGTTCTGGGGTGAAAAATAAGCCATAGTGAATCAGTTTTATGTTCTGATTGGACAATTTTTGGGGCCAATTTGCCTACACGGGCGATAAATAATCTTCAATAAATGTTTTATTAACATTATTTTTTATAAAGTTGGAAATATATCTTAAATTTTGTTGCAAAGTTGTTACATTGCATCGCAATTAGATTGCATAGCAAAGATTGTTTGGGGCATGTAAATTGGTTGTTTCTTGAAAATTGATAAAACAAATACTTTAAGCCTGTGGAAAAAGGTGTGTTTTGAGAACGATCTCAAGGCGTTTGAGTTATTGTTTCATATGCTCAATACACGGCTTATCAAATTCTGCGTGTTTTATATCGGGCAGAAAGAAACAGCAGAAGAAATTGTATCCGATATTTTCGTAAAATGCTGGAATAACCGAAAAGAGCTGATTAATATCGATAACCCTGAAACTTATCTATTCGTTGCGGTAAAAAATCAGTCTTTTAATTACCTTAAAAAATTCTCGAATATTCACCTCGTCCAAATAGAATCGTCGGACAGGGTTGAATTTGTAAATACTTTCGACCCTGAAAAAGAGATGGAACGAAAAGAGCTTCATTTTCAGCTCGACCAGGCGATCGCGTCACTGCCGCAACAAGCCTGCATCGTTTTCAGGCTTATCAAAGAAGACGGCATGAAATATAAAGAGGTAGCCGAAATTTTGAATATTTCGCCGCGTACTGTTCAAACACAACTTTTCAGGGCTATCAAAAAGTTAAGTGTAATTCTTGCGGCTCACCAATCAACGTCAAGGTCTACAATTGAACCCACTGCGAATGTGCCTTTTATCGGGTTGACGTCCTGATAACTTACCCCGCAATCGGCAAAAAAAATATTTTTTTAAAACCTGTAGGCAATTTGCAATAAAATTTTGTCCTAGCTCAAAACAGGCATTCCATTTAATGGTAAACGACAGATTTATTGAGTTACTCAGTAAAAGACTTTCAGACGAGATCGGCGAAAGTGAATTGGCAGAATTGAATAAGATTCTGGCTGAGGATGAGGAATGCAGGCAACAGTACAATTTCTTCAAAGGATATTGGATACAGGACCAGGAAAAATATTCTAACGATGAACTGATATTTCAGCGGGTCAAAAGCCGTATTGATATAGAAGAAATTCAGGATGATCCTGAACAAGAGACAGGCCGTGTGAAAAGAATGCCTATCATATGGCGCAGTATCGCCGCAATATTATTGTTGGGTCTTTGCGTTTTTTTGTATCATTATTATTCCGCTTACTCTTATAAAAGCACTTTAGCACCAACCATAACAGTTACTAAAACGCCAAGCCGTTCTAAGTCGAAAATTTATTTGACAGACGGGTCGGTAGTTACGTTGAACTCGGAAACAGTATTAAAGTATCCTTCTGCTTTTACAGGTCCAACCCGCGAAGTGTATTTAAGCGGCGAGGCTTTTTTCGACGTAGCTAAAGATCATACCCATCCGTTTATCGTGCATGCCGGTAAAATGAATATCAAGGTGTTAGGTACGGCATTTAATGTCAAATCATATTCCAACGATAAGAATATTGAAACTACATTGATAAGAGGTGCGATAGAAGTGACTTTATCTGACAGACCGTCGGACAGGATCATTCTAAAACCCAACGAAAAACTGATATTAAATAACACGACTTTTCAAAAGGAGGGGACTAAAAGGTTGACCGCGCTGCCTGAAGAGGTTAATACCAATTACTCGCTTACCCGCTTAACCCATTTAAAATCAAATGACACAACTATTGTGGAAACTTCGTGGGTTAATAACGAGCTTGTGTTTAAGGATGAAGCATTTGGCGACCTTGCCAACCAGATGGAAAGATGGTATGGCATAAAATTCAAATTTAAAAACGACGACACCAGGGACTATCATTTTACGGGCGTATTTGTGAAGGAGAATGTTTTCGAGGCATTGAATGCGCTGAAATTGATAGAATCTTTTAATTACAAGTATAAAAACGAAACAGTTTATATCTATTAACCCTAATTAAATTAAGAGCATATGGATTGAAAAAAATACTCAAAAACAGGAACGGGAGCTACTGATAGTAACTCCCGTGAAAGATGAAAATCCGATAATTAATCACGCTACGGTCTCTGGAACCGACTGTAGCTATTTAATCATTCACCTTTAACAGTAAAAGTATGAAATATTTTAAACACCTGAAGGGTGTAAGAGATAAATATTGGCTATTTAAGTCTCTATTGATAATGAAATTGATATTTGTGTTTTTGGTAATATTCAACCTGCAATCATTAGCTAATGTTTATTCCCAGCAAAAAGTAACCATAAACCTGAAATCGGCCGATTTTAAAAAGATCATCTCTGCTATTCAGGATCAAACGAATTACCATTTCGTTTTTAGTGAACGTAAAATACCCCCTGCAAAAAACATTTCGATTAATGTACAGAATGAAAATGTTACCTCTGTTCTTGATCAATTGCTCGCGAATTCCGAGTTTACCTACACTCAATTGAGTAATAACCTGATAGTTATTACCGGTAAAAATGATGTTGTTAACAACAAAGTGGTTACCGGTAAAGTGGTTGACGAACAAGGAGTTTCGTTACCCGGCGTTTCCGTTAAGGTAAAAGGAACTACTACCGGGACAGTTTCTGATATTAACGGTGGGTTTTCCATCAATGTGCCGGATGACGCGGTATTGGTAATTTCTTACCTCGGCTACGAGACTCAGGAAGTACCTGTAGGCGGTAAGACATCTATTACCGTAACACTCGTTGCATCAAGCAAAAGCCTTAACGAAGTTGTGGTGACGGCTTTGGGTATCAAGAAAGATGAAAGAAAATTAGGCTATTCAGTATCTACGGTAAACGGCAGCGATCTGGATAAAGCTAAAGAATCCAACGTAGCCTATTCACTTGAAGGCCGCGTTGCAGGTTTAAGTATCAGCGGTACCAATGGTGGTCCTGGTTCATCAGCCCGTATTTTGTTACGCGGTGTGACCAGTTTCAGCGCAGGTTCGCCTTTATTTGTTATTAACGGCGTGCCAATGGATAACACTCAAAGAGGCGCATCGGGCGAATGGGGCGGTGCTGACTATGGGGACGGTATAGCCAACATCAATCCGGACGATATTGAGAGCATGACCGTTCTGAAAGGACAGGCTGCATCGGCTCTTTACGGTTCTCGTGCTGCCAACGGCGTTATCCTGATAACTACCAAAGGTGGTAAGAAGAATTCTAATTTCGGTGTTGAATTTAACACCAACTACCAGGCAGATAAACCGGTAGATAACACCGATTTCCAAACTACTTACGGCCAGGGCCAATTCGGCAACAAACCATTAAATGCTGCCGACGCTCTGAATGATGGCAGCCTTGCATGGGGTGCCAAACTCGACGGCTCTATGGTGCCGCAGTTTGATGGTAAAGACCATCCATATTCATTGCCATCGAAAAACTATATCGGTTTTTACAGAACAGGATACACTTTCACTAACACAGCTTCATTTACAGGCGGTAGTGAAACAGGTGCTTTCCGTTTATCAGTATCCGACCTGAATAACCATTCTATTGTACCTAATAGTGGCCTGGACAGGAAAACATTCAACTTCAACGGTTCGCAATCGGTAACCAAAAAGTTCGATGTAAACGTAGTGGCAAACTACATCGTTGATAATGAAAACAACAGACCAGGTTTGAGCGACGGTCCGGGTAACCCGAATAACGTTCAGTTTATAGCTCCGAACGAAGATTACCGTATTCTTGCGCCAGGTTATGACGCTACAGGTAAAGAAACCTCGTTTACGAACGATATCTATGTTACAAACCCTTACTTTGCTGCTTACAAATTCTCGAGCGTAACAAGCAGGACACGTTTGATAAGCTCGTTGTCGGGTAAATACAACATCCTTAACTGGTTATACCTGCAGGGCCGTTTGGGTTATGACAATATCAACGACAAGCGAATTGACATTACGCCGACCGGAACTGCTTATGTAAGCGGAAACGGTAGTATATCACAGACCAACAGCCAGATAACAGAATTGAACTCTGACGTGCTGATCAATGCAAAGCACGACCTGATCAAAAACTGGGTTAATTTAGATCTGTCTGTGGGTGGTAACATCCGTAAGAATACGGTTGACGGCACCAATATCAACGGTGGTAACTTTATTATCCCTTACTTCTACAGTTTGACCAACCTTCCAAGCAGAAGCAGTGGTTATTCGGGTACACCTGGTCAGTTGCAGACAAACTCGGCTTACTATACTGCTGACTTTGCCATCAAAGATTACCTTGTGCTAAGTACAACAGGCCGTTATGACGTTTACAGCACCCTGCCATCGAGCAACCGGAGTATATTTTCGCCGTCTGTTTCAGGTAGCTTTATTTTCTCTGACCTGTATCACATCAATGGCCTCGACTTTGGTAAGGTGCGTTTATCTTATGCACAAACCAGCGGTCAGCCTGCAAACCTGTATGCAACTGCGGTATATTATAATATCAACAACTCCATTAACGGCATCCCCGCAGGTGGTTTCAGCCAGCAGTTACCAAACTTGTTCTTAAAACCATATACATTGGACGAAATTGAAGCTGGTACCGAAATGAAATTCTGGGGCGACCGTTTTGGATTTGACCTGACCTATTTTGCACGTAAAACGCATAATGAGATAATCAACGGCAGTATCGACATCTCGAGCGGTTATACAAACCAGTATCTGGGTACAGGATCTACTCAAAACAGGGGTATCGAATTAGAAATTCATGGTACACCGTACCGGACATCAGATTTCAGCTGGACACCATCATTTAACTTCACTTACGTATCCAACAAAATTTTGCACACCGACGTGCAGAACAATAATGTAGGTTTCGGAACGTATCGTCCGTTGAATGCCAGCCTTGCACTTGTTGTAGGTATGGCAGGCCCGCAGGTAATGGCTAACGATTACAAGCGCGATGCATCGGGCCAGATAGTTTATGATTCAAGCGGCTTGCCTGAAGCAACCGGGTTGAAACCAATGGGTAGTACAGTACCGAAAATTTATGGTGGTTTGAACAACAGCTTTAATTACAAGCAATTCAATTTATCATTCCTTGTTGATTACCGGTTTGGTAACAAGATACTGTCTGCAACCAACTATTACGCAATTTACCGCGGTTTAGACAAAATGACTCTTCCCGGTCGTGATGGTGGTGTTGTAGGTGCAGGTGTGACTGAATCCGGTTCAGCAAATACTACAAATGTTAATGCACAAACCTATTATCAGGCTTTGGCCCAAAGAGTTTCGGCTCTGAACGTTCTGGATGGCAGCTTTATAAAACTGCGCCAGGTAACTTTTGGTTACTCTCTTCCAAAAAGCTTGATGGTTGGAACTCCATTTAGCACAGTTCAGCTGTCTTTCGTAGCTCGTAACCTGTGGACCATTATGAAGCATACTGATAATATCGATCCGGAATCCGGCTTCTCTCCTGACATCAGGTATGCCGGAATCGAAGGCACAAGCCTACCAT
This sequence comes from Mucilaginibacter ginsenosidivorans, assembly GCF_007971025.1. Lineage (NCBI taxonomy): Bacteria > Pseudomonadati > Bacteroidota > Sphingobacteriia > Sphingobacteriales > Sphingobacteriaceae > Mucilaginibacter > Mucilaginibacter ginsenosidivorans. Next base: position 3,595,566 of record NZ_CP042436.1, read on the forward strand.
CTACCCGGACCTTTGGCTTAAACTTAAACTTCAAATTTAAAAACTAAAAGACATGAAAAAACGACTTATATATAGTTGCCTCGTAATGGCGGGCGTTTCTCTTAGTGTTGGATGTACGAAAAACTTCGATAAACTAAATACTAATCCAAATGCTACGAGCTCGAGCCTGTTCAATCCAAACTTCCTGATGTCGCAGGCTCAAATACAGTTCTCAAATACCGGTTATGACCAGTTGTTGTATCAAAGCATGTGGTCGCAATCACTTGCCGGTACTTATAACTACTATAGCAACGGTGATAAATATGTATACGGCGGAAGTTTCCAGGATTATAAAAGCCGTACCTGGAACACAAGCTATGGAGCTGCTACGCTGGTTTATGAAATGAAGAATTTAGTGGCCGGAAATGCAGCTTACAGTAATCTTGACAATTGTGGTAGCATATTATTGGTAATGATGTTTGAACGGATTACTGATGCCTATGGCGACATTCCTTATTCGCAGGCGTTGCAGGCGAAAGCAGGTGTTTCTCAGCCCGTGTTTGATACACAAGAGAGCATCTACAAGGATATGTTAGATAAGCTTGCTACAGCAACAGCTGCACTTGACGCGACAAAAGCGGCGCCTACCGCCGACTTATTTTATGGCGGTGATATATCGAAATGGAAAAAGCTGGGTTATTCATTAATGTTAAGGGTTGCCATGCGCTTAACCAAAGTCGATGCAGCAACTGCTCAGAAATATGCTGAAATGGCTTATGCCGGCGGAGCTATGTCCTCGGTTGCTGACGACGCCAAAGTATATACCGACTACTCCAATGGCAACGGTAACTCGGATGCTGCAGCTTTGTTGGTTACCGACGACTTTAGGGAAGTTCGCTGGTCTGCAACATTGATGAACTATTTACAATCGACAAACGATCCGCGCATAAGCGCGGTTGGAGAAGTGTCTGCTGGTACCGGTAAGGCGGCTAACCAAAACGAAGCGCCTGGCGTTAGTACAGCTGCCTTGCAAATTGGTATGCCGAATGGTTACGATCAGAATGGCGGCGCCACTGATATATCACACGCCCCAAATTACCCTGGCACGAGCCCGGCCGATCCTTCCGTAAGCGGAGACGCTGCGGCACCAGATGGTAAGTATTCACGTCCCCGTTTTGCGGTGTATGACGACCGTAACAGGGCGAACTATATTATTACCTATGGGGAGACCGAGTTGTTATTTGCAGAAGCAGCTACGTTGGGTTGGAATACCGGAACAGCAGCTACGCACTATGCTAATGCGCTTACTGCTGATATGCTGACGCTTGCTCAGTTGAACAAAACTGCACAGGCTGTTGTAGACCCAACTGCTATAACCACTTATGTTGCAGCGCATCCGCTGGTTCCCGCAACTGCATTGCAGCAGATCAACATGGAGTACTTTGTAGAAACATCAACTACTTTCAACTTCAACGAAACCTGGGCCAACTGGAGGAGATCGGGCTTCCCGGTACTTACTCCTGTAACTTACCCGGGTCAGTTTACTGATGGTAGTATCCCAAGAAGAATGGAATATCCTGTTAGTCTGCCGTCAACAAATGGCGCAAATTATAACGCTGCTGTTGGTAAACTTACCGGCGGCGATCTATTCACCTCCAGAGTTTGGTGGGATAAATAAGACGATCTAATTATCAGGGAGGGAGACAATATTGTCTCCCTCCTTATTTTGTTAAATTTACAGGCGTTTCTTCTTTTATATATCAGATCAACAGGTTATGATGGGTGCTGCTATTTCAATTTTTTCCAGGTACGTTTCCAAGATCATTTTAATCCCGGCATTTATAAGTTTAAACAGCATCGCTGCCTATTCCCAACAGCCCTTATTTAAGCTCCTGTCATCAAAAGAAACTGATATTAAATTCAGCAACGATATCAATGAAACGGAGTCGCTAAATGTATTGTCGTACGAATATTTTTACAATGGCGGCGGGGTTGCTGTAGGCGATATAAACAATGACGGTCTGCCCGATATATTCTTTACAGGTAACATGGGTGCAAACAAACTGTACCTGAACCTGGGGCAAATGAAGTTTAAGGATATCACCAAAGATGCCTGCCCCGATCTTTCCGGCCGGAGCGGAAGCTGGAAGACAGGCGTCACTATGGCTGATGTAAATGGCGATGGGTTGATAGACATTTACGTTTGTTATTCGGGCAAAACGAGTGATGATGCCCGCCGTAATCAGTTGTTTATTAACCAAGGGAACAATAAATTTAAAGAAGAGGCGAAAGCTTATGGGTTGGACGACCCAAGCTACAGCACCCAGGCTGTTTTTTTTGATTATGATAACGACGGGGACCTTGATATGTTCCTGTTGAATCATAATGTAAAAAAGATAGACAATATGGAACTGGCAAGGTATAAGGATCAGACCGATGCTCTTGCAAGTAATAAGTTGTACCGCAACGATGGTGGGCATTTTACCGATGTTTCCAATAAAGCTGGTATCGTTCAGAATCCGCTTACATTCGGCCTTGGAGTAGCCATAGCGGACATCGACAAAGACGGCTGGCCCGATATTTACGTTACCAACGATTATAACGAGCCGGATTATTTATACATCAATAATCACAACGGTACTTTTACCGAAAAATCGGAACAACTATTCAGGCACATGTCCCACTTTTCGATGGGTGTAGATATAGCCGACTTTAATAACGACGGGTTGCCGGATGTGATGACACTGGATATGCTACCGGAGGACAATCACCGTCAAAAATCACTTCAGTTAGAAGAAAACTACGAGTCCTTTGCCCTGATGCAAACGCAGGGACTGTATAAACAATATATGCGGAACATGCTACAGCTAAATAACGGCGATGGCACATTCAGCGAAATAGGGCAATTGGCCGGATTATCCAATACCGATTGGAGCTGGTGCCCGCTTATTGCCGATTTTGATAATGACGGCTATAAGGATATTTTTATCAGCAATGGCTATTTGAGAGATTATACCAATAAGGACTTTTTGCGTTACTGGGGCGATTATAAGATAAAAAAAGCTGTTGCCGGCGAGCCTTTCTTATTGATGGACCTGGTTAAGGCCATGCCTTCAACAATACTTCCTAACTACATTTTTAGGAATAACCATGATCTGACTTTTTCAAATAAACAGACAGAATGGGGTTTAAATGATGGTTCAGTTTCAAACGGCGCTGTTTACGCCGACCTGGATAACGATGGGGACCTGGATTTGGTGATCAATAATACCAATCAGCCCGCGTCGGTTTATCAAAACATGAGCCGCGAAAACAATCATACCAATTACCTCGCCGTAAAATTAAAGGGGGCTGCGAAAAACACCGATGCCATAGGTGCAAAGGTTTATGTATATACTCAGAAAAATCTACAGTACCAGGAAGTTAATCCCAACAGGGGATACTTGTCCTGTGTTTCAACCACATTGAACTTTGGATTAGGAAATAATAAAACGGTTGATTCTGTTCGCGTCATCTGGCCCGACCAAACTTCCGAACTCCTGACTTTTGTTAAGGCAGATCAATTATTAACAATTACTTATCCCGCCGCTTCAAAACCTTATATGCCTGTAGCTGTCGCTGTTAAGCCTATATTTAAACGTTCTGATGCCCTGATCGACTTTAAACCTGAAGATATAACCATCAACGACTTTAAACGACAGTTGCTGATGTTATTTATGTATTCAAAAACATCACCGGTAATTGCCAAAGCCGATGTAAACAACGACGGGTTAGAAGACCTTTTTATAAGTGGCGAACAGGGCAGTCCGGGCACAATATATTTGCAGCAACCGGGAGCAAAGTATAGAATTGTAAGACTTACCAGGGGCAGCAATGAAAATATTGGGTCGGTATCAGCCGCCGTCTTTTTTGACGCTAACGGGGATGGAAACCCTGATCTGTACATAGCTAAAGGTGGTTATTCGCTGTATGAGCCCAATACTCCTGATTTGCAGGACGAATTGTACCTGAATAATGGCCAGGGTGGCTTTGTATTATCACCAAACGCATTGCCGGTGATGAATGCTGACAGCAAATCGTGTGTCAGACCATGTGATTTTGATGGGGACGGTGATATTGATCTTTTCGTAGGTGGCAGGGTTATACCTGGTCAGTACCCGGCTGCACCTGAAAGTTACCTGCTTATAAATGACGGCAAAGGAAAATTTACCAAAGGAAAAATGGCGTTTGATAAATTAGGTATGGTTACCGATGCGCAATGGGTTGACCTTAATAAAGATGGCCGCAAAGACCTGGTTGTCTGCGGCGAAATGATGCCCATCTCATTATTTGTTAATACGCCTGCCGGCTTCCAGGATAAGACAACTGATTATTTTGGCAAACCGCAAAGTGGTTTTTGGTTTTCTATGGCTTTTGCGGATGTAAATGGCGACGGGGAGCCCGACCTGGTAGCTGGTAACCTGGGTTTAAACTCACAGGTGCGTGCATCTGAAAAGGAACCTGCCGAGCTTTATTATGCCGATTTTGACAACAATGGTTCCATCGACCCATTCTTTAGCTTCTATATACAAGGTAAAAGTTATCCGTTTGTAAGCCGCGACGAGTTGAACGAACAAATGTATTCTATGCGCAAAAAATTCCCTTCATATAAGGTGTATGCCGACGCTACGATCAATGATATTTTCAGCCCTGAGGAGCTTTCGAAAGCCGGGAAATTAGTTGTGAATACAACCGAAACAACACTCTTCATTAATCATGACGGAAAATTTACTCCTGCCCCGTTGCCTGTGGAGGCCCAATTTTCGCCGGTTAGCCAGATAGTTACAGGGGATTTTGATCACGATGGCTTTACGGATATACTGATGTTGGGTAATCATTCTGATAACCGCCTTAAATTGGGAAGTTTCGATGCCAATTATGGTTGCCTGTTAAAAGGAGACGGAAAGGGAGGGTTTAAATACATTGATCAGCCTGCGTCCGGACTATCGGTTATTGGAGATGTAAAATCAGCGGTTGAAACCAGTATCGGTAATGCTATTTATTTACTGGTAGGGCTCACCGATGGGCCGTTACAATTTTATAAAGAATGAAAACTTGTTTTAAATTAGTTTTGATAACAGTTTGGGCCTCACTGGCTATGCCTTGTTTCGCCCAGGACGATCAGAACGCTTATCCTGATTATCTGCGGCCCGATCATGCCATCAACTCCAATACGATGGTGATGATACATGATGTAACAAGCCCGCCCGTTGCTGCGCGTTATTATGCCTATTGTATGCAGGGGGCCTACAATATCGTAAGTGCCAATAATAAACATATTCCTCCTTTACAAAGTTTTATCACAAGCTATCATCCCGATAATACGCTAGACACGATAAGTTACAAATATGATTATCGCGTAGCTGCATATTACAGCATATTGGAAATTGGCAGGCAATTGCTGCCTTCAGGCTATATGTTAAAGGATGACCAGGATAGTTTTGTCGAGTTTCTTCAAAGATTGGGGATAAAACAAGATATTATTGACAATTCGATAAAGGTTGCAAAGCTGGCGACGGTATCTATCGTCAATTTTTCGAAAACAGATCATTACAATAAACTGAGCACGCTTAAAAGGTATACACCGCTAAAAGGGGATGCCTATTGGTATCCGACTCCTCCGGGATATTTTGAAGCTGTTGAACCTAACTGGAAAACCATTAAACCGATGCTGATCGATTCGGCAAACCAGTTCCGGCCGGCAGCGCTTACACCTTTTAGTAAAGATACCGCTTCAGTTTTTTTTAAGCATGCCAAAGATGTTTATGATATATCAAAGCACTTAACAACCGAACAAATTAATATAGCCCTGTTTTGGGATTGTAATCCGTTTGCAATAACCACATCGGGCCATATGATGATCGGTTTTAAAAAGATAAGCCCCGGCGGGCACTGGATGAATGTAACAGGGCTAACCTGCCGCCAGGCGAAACTCAGTTTCGATCAGACCGTTGAGTCTCTAACCATTGAAGGCAGTACGATCATGGATGCCTTCATCAGCAGTTGGGATGAAAAATATCGCAGCAACCGCATCAGGCCTGAGACTTATATCAACCGGTATATGGATGTCAAATGGCGCCCGATTTTACAAACGCCGCCATTCCCTGAATATACCAGTGCACATTCTGTTATTTCCAATGCCTCGGCGGAAGTGTTAACTTATTTATTGGGGGATAATTTTTCGTACACTGATGTTACCGAAATACCTTTTGGAAGCGGACAGCGCTCGTTTAAGTCTTTCCGCGATGCAGCTGCCGAAGCTTCGGTCTCTCGTTATTACGGTGGTATACATTATTTAGAAAGTGTGAACAGCGGTGTGACCGAGGGGCAAATGGTTGGAAATTATGTGGTTTCCAAAATAAAACAAGCTGGCATTACGCCGCAAAATGAAAAAAAATAAGCGGAAAATCACCGCGTAAAGACGCTTCTGGTCGTGAGATAACCTGAGGTTTAGTTGATAAGAAGCCCTGGCAATGCCGGGGCTCTCTTTTTATATCATTTCCCAAATGATAAAACTATATTGTATCTATTTGTACTTTTTCAACCCCTTATCTGTAGTAGTAACGGGTTTGATACTTATTGCCGCACCACCGCCTTTTGCAAGCGTTAGCTTGACTTTGGTATTTGAATCAACAAGGTATTTGGTGATCTTATAGGCTTCCGGGTTATCCTTCCAGTCAGCATTATCTGCATCAGCATAAACAGTGGCAACATATTTAGTGCCTTTATCAAGGAAGTTAAGAGATATGGTGCTGCTTCTGCTGTTCTCATCTATTAACGCACCGATGTACCAGTCGGGTGTGTCTTTTGCTTTACGTGCCGTCGTGATGTAATCGCCGGGTTCGGCCTCTAATATTTTGGTATCGTCCCAGTCAACAGCTACATCTTTTATAAACTGGAATGCATCCATGTGTTGCGCGTAATTCTCTGGCAGGTCGGCAGCCATTTGAAGTGGACTGTACAATACCACATATAAAGCCAGTTGCTTGGCTAATGTAGTGTGTACCTGCCGACCGGGAACGTTGGAATAACCTTTTATTTTGAAAATGCCCGGTGTGTAGTCCATCGGCCCGCCGATGAACCGGGTAAACGGCATTATGGTCTCATGTTCGGGCGTATTGCCTTCGGCAAATGCGTTGTATTCGTTACCGCGGCTTGCTTCACTTGCCAGCCAGTTAGGATAAGTACGCTGTAAGCCGGTTGGCCGCACAGGCTCGTGGGCGTCGAGCATGATATGGTGGTCGGCCGCCTTTTGTGCTACCCTGAGGTAATGTTCGATCATCCATTGCCCGTCGTGATGCTCGCCGCGGGGGATGATCTTTCCTACGTAACCCGTCTTAACTGAGGTATAGCCGAACTTATTCATGAAGCGATAAGCAGTATCCATTTGTCGTTCATAATCCGTTGCCGAACCTGATGTTTCATTATGCATAATGATGTTAACACCTTTTGATGCCGCATAGCGGCTAAGTTCCTTAACGTCAAAATCAGGGTAGGGGGTCACGAAGCTGAACACATGTTCTTTCCAATTGCCAAACCAATCTTCCCAGCCGGTATTCCAGCCTTCTACCAAAACGCCGGCTATACCGTTAGCAGCAGCAAAATCTATATATTTTTTTACATTGGTTGTGTTGGCGCTATGCCTGCCATTTGGTATTAACCGCCCGTACGCATCCAGCGTGTCGGCATCGTTGGCGTAATTCCAGGTGCTTTTTCCGGTCTGCATTTCCCACCAAACGCCAACGAATTTCATGGGTTTTATCCACGACGTGTTCTCAATTTTTGATGGCTCGTTTAGGTTCAGTATCAATTTTGACGAAAGTATATCTGCTGCCTTGTCGCTTACAATAATGGTTCGCCAGGGCGTTTTGAAGGGAGCATGTACATAAGCTTTGTTGCCAACGGCGTCAGGAACGAGATTCGCGGTGAGGCTGTAATTACTCCGGTCAACATGCAATTGCATGGCCGGAAAGTCGATCAGGGCGGCCTCATGAATATTAATGTAAAGACCATCCGCACTCTTCATCATCAAAGGGGTTTGTACGGCGTAACGATCAGGTGCTACGCGCACGGCGATGGATGTTGCGGCGTCGACAACAGGTTTGTTGTCAATCTCGCTTAATTTAGAGGTGGTGTACAAGTATTCGTTGCTGTCATAATCACCAGGGATCCAAAAGGTTTTGTGATCGCCGGCCATGTTGAAGGAGGTAAGCTCGTTTGAAACTATAAAATATTTTAAGCCGGTCTGTCGCGGAAATTCATACCTGAAGCCAATGCCATCAGCAAATACCCGAAAGATGATATTCATTAGTTTATTCGAGCCCTTTTGTTTCAGGTGAATAGTAAGCTGGTTGTAATGGTTACGGATGCTGCTAACCTCGCCCCAAACAGGTTTCCATGTATCGTCAAATGATGACGTTTCTGAACCGGTTATTTCAAAGTTTTTATCAAAGGCGCTATTATCGGCTAATGTAAAGCCCAATGCGGATGGTTTAATAACGATCTTGTCGGCATAGTAAACTGAATAAAGGGGCCTTCCCTCGTTGTTCAGGGAAAATTCGAGGCTTACCTTTTCCAGACTCGTCTTCAGTGATTTGTTATCCTGTGATTGTACATTATACACTAAGCTCAGCGATAACAAAAAAGTAGTAATCAGTTTCATCAAATAGATGTTAAACAGTTAAATGGATTTGGTTGACTAAAAAATGTAAGCCTGGTTTGTTATCGGACCGCTAAAATATAAAATTATTTAGTAAAAAATAGTCGCTCCCGGCAAGTACGTGTAACAGAGGGAAAAATCAGGAATTGGTTTGGGTTCAGGCTATGCTGATGCCTTCAAATACCTCTTTCATCACAGGTTTTGAAATAAAAGTGGTGGCAAATGGATAGGTTTTAGAACGGTCGATGTCGCGTGGATCTATCGAAGAGGATACAATGTAGATATTGACATTCTTTTTCAGGCTTTGATAAATCTGTTGAAAACGATTCAAAAAATCCCAGCCGCTGAAACGGGGCATGTACAGGTCGACGAAAATGTAATCAGGTAATGAGGTAGTCTCGGAACTTTTCTCCTCCAGATAGTCAAGTACCGCCTCGCCATCCATGCTATAAGTGGCTTTGTTTGAAAGTTCGCTATGTTTAAGCGTCATTTGAACTATCTTATGAAAGATAGGTTCGTCGTCTATCAAAATCAGCTTGCTCATAGTTCATTTAATAGGGTGGCGTAAGTACGAAAATACGATACTAAGTTAAGTAATTAAACATCAATAAGTTAATAAATATTTATCAACATTTTTTAACTCTGATGAAAAAATTGAACCTGAACGAATTACAGTGCTTATATAAAGTAAGATATCGTAAAAGATGCATAATATACCTGTAATATTAGCCTGCAGCGATCCTGTTTTGCTATAATAAGTTGTATCAGACCAGTTTCATATTTACAGGGTCCCAATGGATCACTTTGTTCTGGAAATAGCTTTCGTTACAGGCCAGTGCAGGTGCCGCTGCCCTAAACCCAAATATTGCATCTTCAACTACCGGTTTGCCTGTGCGCATGGAATCGAAGAAATTCACGAAATGGTCGTGGGATGAATCGGAACCTTCGGGTTGATGGTAAGTCGTAGTTTCGGATTTTGGTGTTTGTTTATCAGCGTCTGAATATTTTTTATTGTAATCGTCGGCTATAGCCTGCTGCATTGCTTTTGGATAAGTATCGAACGAATCCCAGCCGCCGTAACCAGGTGCTACCGGCATTTTGTTTTTATGTATGGTGAAACCCGTATCATCCGAAATATCGATAACACCTTCGGAGCCAACAAACCGCGTGTAACCAACCTCGCCTTCGCCGCTTATAAAGTTAACCTGCAGTGATACCTGGAAAGCGGGGTGCTCAGGGCTATCGGGATAATGGATGATGGCGTTCATTACATCCGGAACATTGCGCCCGTCTTTCCAGTAAACCAGGTCGCCAACGGAATAGATCTTGTCCGGCCCTTTGGAATTTGTTATAAAATGGATGCCCGAGATCAAATGCACAAAAAGGTCGCCGGCAACACCGGTACCGTATTCCCTGTAATTTCTCCAGCGGAAGAACCGGTTACTATCGTACGGAAGTTTTGTGCCCTCCGGCGCCTGAAAGGTATCCCAATCGACGGTTTGCGGAGATGCATCAAGCGGGATGGTGTACTGCCAGGCACCCAGGGCACTTTGCCGGTTAAATGATGCCTGGATACTGTTTAACTTCCCGATAGCACCTGCCTGGTAAAGTTCTTTAGCTTTGGCAAATGCCAGGCTGCTTACCCTTTGGCTGCCTACCTGGAAAACCATTTTTGTTTCCTGCTGCACTTTTATTTCGTTAAGCCCTTCGCTAAGCAAATGCACCATAGGCTTTTCGCTGTATACGGCTTTGCCTTTTCGCATGGCGGCTTCAGCTATACGGCTGTGCCAGTTATCGCTTGTGGCTATCACCACTGCGTCGATGTCCTTGCGGTCGAGTATTTCGTGAAAATTCCTGGTAGTAAACAGGTCGTTGCCGTAAAGCTCTTTGGCGCGCGTTAACCTGCCGGTATACAGGTCGCAGCAAGCAGCAAGTTCAACACCGGGTACACTTAAAGCAGCACGGGTATCGTTAAAACCCATTATGCCCATGCCAATTGTAGCAATACGGATCTTGTCATTAGGCATTACACGCTTTTGCGCCTGTAATATCCTGCGTTCATGCTCTTCCTGCGCGGCCAGAGAGGTGAGGCCTGCTGACGTAAGCACTATTGTACTGCCTAATTGTTTCAAGAATTTCCTGCGGTCGGATGCCATGACTTTTTTGTTTGATTAAAACCCGTAAAATTTACAATTGATGATGCTTTACCGTGAAGCAACGGCGCATTTAGCTAAGCAAACGCAATATATAAAGTTTGATCAGCTCTTTTCCAAATTAATTAAATTTAATTTGCAAGCAAAAGATTTACCGATTTTGTTAATTTCACCTGCCAATTTTTTCCCCTGATGAACAGACGTCATTTCGTAAAACTATCCACAGCCACAGGTGCGGTGCTTATTTTTAATCGCTTAACCTCCTATGCGGATACTAATCTTCCAGTAGTCAATATGCCCGACGAAATTTGGGGGAAATCGGGAACCAATTGGTTTAAGCTTAAATCATCAAACGGATCGGTATTTACTTATAAGGATATCCGGGTTAGACTCAGTCACAACAGCGGGGCGTTATCAGCCTTTGTTTCGTCACCGGCGATGGAATTGAATGCAGTACGTGCCAAATGGCGCCATCAAGAGGCTCCTTTGGTTAAAATATTTGGTGACCATTGGGAACGCTCGTATGGTGACCTGCAATGGACATTGAATTATATCATGAAAAAGTGCCCGTGGTACATGATGATCAATGACGGGATATCGACGACAGGATATGGTGTGAAGACCGGCTGTAACACGATATGCTGGTGGGCCCTAACCGGTAATTCGATCGAACTGGTTATGGATACCGCTTCGGGTGGAGTGGGGGTGCAGTTGGGACAACGCGAACTGCACGCGGCTGATATTATTACAACAAAAAGCGCCCATGGTGAATCTGCATTTGCAACAACGCAGCGTTTTTGCAAAACGATGTGCCCAAACCCGAGATTAACGCAAAAACCTGTTTACGGTATTAACGATTGGTATTTTGCTTATGGCAATAATTCGGCTGAACTGATAAAGCAGATAACTGGGTTGATGACCGACCTGGCGACAGATACCGGTAACCGGCCTTTTTCGGTGATCGATGCCGGTTGGGCCACGTACTCGCCTTTGTTACCGGGCGATGGCGGTTTTATGGATGATTTTTCCAAACCGAATGAAAAATTCGGAGATATGACCAAGATGGCCGATGATATCAAGAAACTGGGTATGCAGCCCGGTTTATGGACCCGGGCGCTTTGTGCCAAACATGATGATCCAAAAACCTTATTACTGCCATCCATCCCCGGCAGGGATGACCCAAAGTCGCCTATACTCGATCCGACCATTGCTGAAAATACGGCGCGAGTGAAACATAATATCTCGCTGTACAAACAATGGGGCTACAAACTGGTGAAGCATGATTATACTACCTATGATATTATGGGCAAGTGGGGTTTCCAGATGACGGACACACTTACTGCGCCGGGATGGAGTTTTTATGATAAAACAAAAACGACAGCTGAAATAATGAATGAGCTGTACGGCGCTATTCGCGAGGCGGCCGATGATATGTATGTTATAGGATGCAATACGGTGAGTCATTTGTCGGCAGGTGTGTTTGAATTGAACCGTATAGGCGACGATACAAGCGGGAAGCAATGGGAGCGAACGCGTAAAATGGGGGTAAATACACTTGGTTTCAGGATACCGCAGCATAACGCTTTTTATGCGACTGATGCCGATTGTGTGGGCCTTACCAATGATATCCCCTGGGAAAAGAATAAGCAGTGGATGCAATTGGTAGCTGAAAGCGGGACGCCTTTATTTGTTTCGCCAGATCCTGCGGCACTGCACGAAGAACAGAAAGCTTTTATCAAACTAAGTTTTACCCAGGCAGCCAAAGTACAGCCAACCGGCGAGCCGCTGGACTGGATGAATAACCAGTTACCGGCAAAGTGGAAGCTGAATGGGAGAGAGGTGGATTTTGAGTGGTAATAAGAAGATTTCGACTACGTTTCGGGTTTTAATCAGTAAGTGATTATTTATCTTCGGCTATCAATTAACAATGGAAGCCAGGCAAAATACTTCATACCGCAAGATCATCCACATCGACATGGATGCGTTTTACGCATCAGTGGAGCAGCGGGATAACCCTGAATATCGTGGCAAGCCGATAGCCGTCGGCGGTTCGCCGGAAGGCCGGGGCGGGGTAGTTGCCACTGCCAGTTATGAGGCGAGGAAATTTGGCGTGCGGTCGGCAATGTCGTCCAAAAAAGCATTGCAGCTTTGTCCATACATTATCTTCGTCAAACCAAGGTTTGCGGCGTATAAAGAAGTATCGCAAAAGATAAGAGAGATATTCAGGCGCCACACCGACCTGATCGAACCGCTGTCACTTGATGAAGCTTATCTTGATGTAACCGAAGATAAACAGGGCGTTGGCTCGGCCATTGATATTGCGAAGCAGATCAAACAGGCTATTAAAGATGAATTACAGTTAACAGCTTCCGCCGGCGTATCCATTAATAAGTTTGTAGCCAAGATCGCTTCTGATATCAATAAACCCGACGGTATGACGTTTATTGGCCCGTCATCCGTAGAAAGTTTTATGGAGAAGTTGCCGGTAGAAAAATTCTTTGGTGTTGGTAAGGTAACAGCAGATAAGATGAAAGGGATGGGCCTGCATACCGGCGCTGATCTGAAAAAGCTAAGTGAAGATGAAATGGTAAAACATTTTGGCAAGGCCGGGCGATTTTATTACCAGATTACACGTGGTATTGACGGCCGTGAAGTACAGCCTAACCGCGAAACCAAATCGATAGGGGCAGAGGACACTTTTCCGTACGACCTCACTGAAATTGATGAGATGTACAACGAGATAGACAAGATATCACAAACTGTTGCAAGCCGGCTTAAGCTATACAATCTGAAAGGACGAACCGTCACCCTTAAGATAAAATACAACGATTTCAGGCAGATAACCCGTAACCAATCATTTGCGGAACCCATAGGCGATTTGACCACCATAGGCGAAACGGCCAAGAAACTATTACTGAATACACAACCCGAAGATGCGAGGATACGACTATTGGGTGTTACCTTATCTAATTTTGGAGAACTGCAAACCAGGGAAAGAAATATCTCAGATCCCGGTCAGCTTAGCTTATTCTAAGCTTCATTAACAGGGTTGAGGCCAGCCTGACCGTCATAAATATTGGCAAATTGTAACAAATTACTTGCATTTAAGTTTTTGATTCCATATTTTCACCGTCAAATAACCATTGATTATAAACTTTTCTTGAAAAAACTGGTTGCCATAGTACTCCTCGGAGCCCATCTTTTTATGTTGGGAGGTTACACGTTGGTGTTCCAGTATTTCATTCAACGGTCGGATGTCGAGATCGTAAAACGGATGTACGACAACAAGGAAAGTTCAGCAAAACTTATCGAATTAAAAGTGCCCGTTCATATGCCAACCATACAGGACTGGGCTGATTATGAGCACATTACTGGTCAGATTCAACTGAGCGACGGCTATTACAATTACGTAGGCATAAAAATGACAAGGGATACCATGTCGTTGCTTTGCTTACCAAACCATGTTAAAGATAAGCTTGTAAAAGCTAACCTGATTATTGCCAAAGACATTAACGATGTGCCTTTGAGTAAAAAGGGCGCTGCGCCGGTCACTAAAAAATTGATTGAGTTATACAACGAACCTTACCAGCTGTTAAAAGACGACAACCGGTCATTTACAGAGCTGGCTAAACCCATAGCTTACCATTCAGTACAACACCCCGACCATCCTTATATCGAGTCGCCTGGCAAACCGCCAAACACTTCCTGCTGAAACTGCTGTTAGCTTCAAACATGTTTCATTTACCTTTTTCAGGTAACTGATATGTATTTCCATTTACGATAGGAAATGTAGCATATAGCGGTTTTTACACGCAACAGCTTTTCGTGGCTTGCCTTTACCCGGCATGTGTGGCTGTTTGAACTTGCATCCATTAAAATCAAAATTTAATAATTAATTAAAAGATAAATGAAATCTTTTTACAAGCATTTTTATAAATGCACCGCAGTTTTTAGCTGTATTTTATTATGGTGTTATTCCGCATCGGCTCAAATGGAAAACGACGGTATAATGATACCTAAAAATTATATATGCGCCGGAGTATCCTACAGCACTTCCAATTGGACAAACTACTGGGAGGGAACTTTTAAACGAGACAACGGCAATATAGGAACGCTTAACACCCAGGCTATCGGTATCGGGGCCACTTACGGCATTACCAACAATGTAATAGCCACCTTAAGCGTGCCGTACGTTACAACACATGCATCGGCGGGAACGCTTCATGGCGAAAAAGGTATACAGGATCTGTCCCTCAATGTAAAATGGAAGGCCTATCAGTTTAAATCCGGAAGTAATAAATTGACCTTTTTTGCCAGTGTGACAGGTTCTATCCCTGTCAATAATTACGAAGCTGACTTTGTTCCGCTTGCGCTGGGCAGTCATAGTAAAAACTTCACCGGCCGGTTGGTGGTCGACTATCTCCATGGCAAGGTATTTTTCACCGGCTCGGGAGCATATACAACAAGGAGTAACATCACGATCGACAGGAATTCATACTATACTACGCATCTTATTTACAGCGACCAGGTAGAATTACCTAATATGAGCGATTACAATTTCAGGGCAGGTTATCGCAGCAAATATTTTATTGCAGAGGCGGTTGGCGATATAAGCACTTCATTAGGTGGCTTTGATATCCGCAAGAACGATATGCCTTTTCCAAGTAACAGGATGAATATGACCAGTGTAGGGATAAACCTGAGGTTTCGATTGAAATCTTTCTATGGGCTCGAGCTGACCGCAGGCGATCAATATGTAACCAATGGGAGAAATGTTGGCCAAAGTAATATTATTCACAGTAGCCTCACTTACATATTCGGTCTTTCAAAAAAACAACCGCAGGTTAATTACAATAAAAACTAAAGCGATGAAAACAATTTTACGATATTCTATTATTTTATTTTTTGCGGTTGTGGCTTCCTTTTTCACTTCATGCAAAAAGGATATTATCGACCGGACCACTGTGTACCCGGCCCTTGCACCGTCAAATCTTGACCTGAATGCCGATACATGGAAACCTGTACTTATAACCGATCCGGAGGCATTCAGCGTTCCTGCGCCAGATGCAGTTAATTCACCAGCATATATCGCCGATCTGAACGAGATAAAAGGTTACCAGAGAAACCTGACGAGTGATCAACGCGCAATAATCAAGTATTGGAGCGCCGGTGCAGTATTACGGTGGAATCAAATTTTGCGCCAATTGGTGGCAAAATACAATCTTGCACCGTATCAAAATCCAGATGGTACCTACCCGGCTCCAAGCTCGGCTAATCCATTTAATTACCCGCAATTCCCATTTTCAAACCCGCCGTTTGCAGCCAGGGCGTATGCCTATGTGAGCGCAGCGCAGTATGACGCTTTGATCGCCGCCTATCATTTCAAGAAACTTTATAACAGGCCGGCACCTTATAAAAATGATGCGGGTATCCAGGCATTAATTCCGCAATCCGATCTGCCTTCGTATCCAAGCGAGGACGCTGTTGTATCTGGCGCAGCTGTTGAGATGATGAAATTACTTTTCCCAACGGAGATAGCTTATATAGAACAAAAAGCAGCTGAAGAGAAACAATACCGCGTTATGGCCGGTGCAAATGTGAGAGGTGAATTGGATGCTGGTGAATCACTGGGAAAACAGGTAGCTGATGTATTTACGGCCCGTGCACGTACGGATAAAGCCGGAGCGGCAATTGGCACCCCTGCTTACTGGGCGCAATTGGCAACACAAACTACAGCAAAAGGTGAGATAGCCTGGATAAGTTTGGAAAGCCCAAGGAGGCCGCCGATGCTTCCATTGTTTACTAAAGTGAAGCCATTTTTGTTTGATACGCTGACAGTTGTTGCATTAAGGCCGGGGCCGCCACATGCTACTGGTTCGGCAGAATTTAAGAAGGACAATGATGAAGTACTAAGTTATACTAAAAATGCTACAAGGGCCAATAAAGACCTGACAGCTTTCTGGGCCGATGGTATAGGTACCTATACTCCACCGGGACATTGGAATGCTATTGCTGCTGATGAATTCGTCAAGCAAAATTACAGCGAAGTGCGTTGGGCGCGAAATTTTGCCCTGCTGAATATGGCCGAAATGGATGCAGCCATCGTTTGCTGGGACACCAAGTATTTCTATTTTAATCCGCGCCCAACCCAAATAAATGATCAGATCAAAACACTGACCGGCATACCCAATTTCCCGTCATATAGCTCAGGTCACTCCAATTTTAGCGCTGCTGCGGCTACCGTTCTTACGTATTTATTACCCGACCGTGGTAACAAATTTACCAATATGGCGCAGCAGGCAGCACTTTCAAGATTTGTTAGTGGTATTCATACACGCCAGGATATAGAAGTGGGCCTGATGACGGGCGCGGAAGTCGGCCAGTATGCGGTTCAGAGGGGAATGTCGGACGGGGCCGGTATAAGCAGTAATTAATAAACTATTTTGTAATGAAGTTTCTAAATAAGATCGGGTTATTAGTCATTTGTGTGGTATTGGGCTCCTGCACCCGCAAGAGCACCTTACCGCCGGGTGCCGATGTTTTGCATGCCAATGAAGATGCGCTGACACAGGTGATCATCTACGATGTATTCACCCCGCCTGTAGCCAGCCGGATTTACGGCTATACCAACCTGGCCAGCTACGAAGCCATGCGTTATGCCGACCCGAAACTGGCCTCGATCACCGCACAGTTGCGCGACTTTGAGAAAATGCCCGAACCACAGAAAGGCAAAAGCTACAACTATGTGCTGGCAGCCACTAAAGCCTTTTTCACCGTTGCTCATAAGGTCACCTTCTCCATCGATACGCTGAAAAGATACGAGGACAAGGTATACGGAGAATATAAAGACGCCCTGCCCGATTCCACCTATACCAATTCGATGCAGCTGGGCGAACAGATCGGCAACACGGTACTGAAACGGGCCATGAAGGACGATTACCCCCAAACCCGTGGCAAACCCAAATACCTGGGCAGCAACAGCCCGGGCAAATGGCGCCCCACACCACCCGATTATATGGATGGGGTAGAATACTGCTGGGGCGATATGCGCCCGCTGCTGGTCGAATCATCCAAAATACTGATGCCGCCACCGCCGCCGCCCTACAGCGAGGATACGACAAGCGCCTTCTTTAAACAGGCCAAACAGGTTTACGACACCAACAAGCACCTGACCAAAGAACAGGAAACGATAGCCCGTTACTGGGACGATAACCCCTTTGTGGTAATGCACAACGGGCACATGATGTTTGCCGACAAGAAGATCACCCCGGGAGGCCACTGGATCGGCATCACCACGATAGCGTGCAGGCAAAGCAAAGCCAGCGCCACCAAAACGGCCCAGGCCTATGCCCTGACCTCGATCGCCCTGTTCGAATCGTTCATCACCTGCTGGGAAGTAAAATACACCTATGCCTATGTAAGGCCGGTAACGGTGATCAACGAAAAGGTGGACCACAACTGGCTGCCGCTGCTGCAAACCCCGCCCTTCCCGGAATACACGGCAGGGCACAGCACCATATCAGCAGCATCGGCGGTGGTACTGACGCATGAATTTGGCGACAACTATGCTTTTCATGACACCAGCGACCTGAAATACATCGGCCTGCAGCGGGACTTCAAATCGTTCATCAAGGCCTCGGACGAGACGGCAATGAGCCGGTTCTATGGCGGCATACACTACCTGAACAGTTCGCTGCTGGGGGCCAAACAAGGTAAACAGGTAGGGGAACTCATTTGGCAAAAACTAAAACTGAATAACTGATAAAAGCATGAACCAATTAACATTACAACATAACGAAACTAAAATACACTACACCCTGCGCTTTGCTTCGGCCATGTGTTTTATCGGTCATGGAACTTTTGGTATCATCGGTAAAAAAATATGGCTGAACTATTTTGCCGTATTCGGGATCAATTCTGTCTTAGGGACACAGTTAATGCCATGGCTTGGCGCTATCGACATTCTCATGGGAATATCCATATTACTATATCCTACCAGAGCCGTTTTAGGATGGCTTATGATTTGGGGAGCAGTTACTGCATTTTGCAGGCCAATGTCGGGCGAACCGTTTGCCGAGTTTATCGAAAGGGCGGGGAATTTCGGCGCTCCGTTTACTCTGTTATTATTAAGCGGCTTTAACCTGAGAGATATCAAAAGCTGGTTTACCAGGGTTAGTCCGGATGTAAAAATAAGCCCCGATACCCGGAAACGCATGGTCATTTGTTTACGAATAATTGTTTGCCTGCTTTTTATTGGTCACGGGTGGCTCAATCTTATCGAAAAGAAAGGAATAGTTGAGCAATATACATCACTTGGTTTTTCAAACCCCGTTAATGTCGCACACATTGTTGGCCTCTTCGAAATCTTGGCCGCCATTTCAGTGCTCATCAAACCGTTACGTCCTTTGCTATTAGCTTTCCTGGTATGGAAAATGGGCAGCGAATTGTTCTACCCTCATTGGGAACTATTTGAATTTATAGAGCGCGGGGGAAGCTACGGCGCCATACTGGCTTTATGGCTTGCGCTGCCCGCATCAAATTTACTTGCCGGTAAAAGAGTAAAAGTACCAGCAAGTATAAAAATGATTTAACATCACACAACAACAGACACCTAAAAATAATATCATGAAATCAACCCTAAAATTCTTAACCACAATAGTATTTCTCGTATTGCTTAATCAAACCAACGTTTTCGCACAGGGATGTGTGGCCATTAGGAGCACAGGCGGACTTTGCACGATGGACGAACACCCCGACAGCGCCGTAAAGACAGGCGCCTGGTTGTTCAACAGCAACACTCGTTATTACAAGTCGTTCCGGCACTTCGTGGGGAAGGCAGAACAAACCGAACGCGTTGCCGACAAGAACAACGTGATAAATAAAGTAGTGACCCAGGATTTTACTTTTACCCGTTTATTTAATGATCGCTGGGCATTAGCTGTAGATATCCCTTTTGCCGATAACAGCCGCTCACAATTGAATAATAAGCCTGGGACCCGTTTCAGTACGCATACCTTCGGTTTAGGTGATATACGGGTAACAGGTTATTATTGGCTGCTAAATCCTGCAAAGATCCACAATTTCAATATCCAGCTTGGTTTGGGCGCTAAGTTTGCAACAGGTGCATATAACTTGCAGGACTATTTTTTACAGAAAGATGGCACCACCAAATTACTGGGTCCGGTTGACCAGTCGATCCAATTGGGTGACGGTGGCACCGGTATAGCCCTCGAAATAAATACCTATTATAACATCACACACAAGTTCGGTTTCTACGGTAATTTTTTCTACCTGGCGAATCCAAGAGATGTCAATGGAACACCAAGGTCGCTTAGTACACCAAGCGCTAATACAATTGCTGCGACTGGTGATGTTGAAAGTGTTCCTGATCAATACCTGGTCCGCATTGGCGCAAGCTGGTCAGTTAATCGTTTTGATTTCTCGGCTGGTGTGCGCGATGATTGTTTACCAGTTAAGGACCTTTTGGGTAATAGTGATGGTTTCAGGAGGCCCGGTTATATTTTGTCAGCTGAACCCGGCGTAACCTACCGGTTTAAGAATTTTGCCATATATGGCTTTTTCCCGATAGCCATTATGCGTGACCGTACCCAAAGCGTACCGGACATAAGAACTACGCAGCTAACTGGAACTTATACCCACGGCGATGCAGCATTTGCCGACTACGTGGTAAACATCGGCTTAACTTTTAAATTTTAACTGAACATACATACTTTGAGATTGATTTAGCTGAGGCCGGGCGTGAGATACCCGGCCTTTTTTTTGCTGCCGACAAAATCTTTATAGCCCCCAAAATCATCTTCCATAAGAATATTTTTATGCAAAAATCCAGATTGTATTGCCATAACTTCATAGTTTTACGGTATGAACACACCTGATGAAAATTTCGCGGCGCTTGGGCTAAACCTGCCGCCCGCACCCAAGCCGCTCGGCGTTTACAAACCTTTTTTAATTGACGGAAAACACGTATTTGTTTCAGGACACGGAACGGTAAAGGACGACGGAACACTTATAATAGGGCGTATAGGCGATGGCCTTACTTCTGAGGAAGGCAAACTGGCAGCGCAACAGGTCGGGCTTGCTATACTGGCAACACTTAAAGCTAATTTAGGCAGCCTGAACAAGATCAAACGCGTGATAAAAGTCTTGGGTATGGTTAATTGCACACCCGATTTCGAGAAACACCCTTTTATCATTAATGGCTGCAGCGAGTTGTTCGCTAAGGTTTGGGGCGAAGATAACGGGATAGGGGTAAGAAGCGCTGTTGGTATGGGTTCGCTGCCGGATAATATACCGGTAGAGATAGAGGCGATGTTCGAGCTGGTTTAGTTTTTTAGTCCGAAAACCATGGATGACTCAAATTGGTATATAATTGATGATGTCGACAAGCTGGATACGCCTGCATTGGTAATCTACCCTGAAAGAGTAAAGCAAAACATATCCATACTGAAAAGTATGATCGATGATGTTTCGCGCCTGCGGCCGCATGTTAAGACCAATAAATGCCGCGAGGTGTGTACTTTGATGATCGATGCAGGTATCACCAAATTCAAATGCGCCACCATTGCTGAGGCCGAAATGCTTGGCCTATGCAAAGCGCCGGATGCTTTACTGGCTTACCAACCCATCGGGCCGAAGCTTGAGCGCTTTGTTAAGCTTATCAAAACTTATCCCGATACTCAATACTCCTGCTTAATTGATAACATCGCGGCAGCAAAACATATTTCGAAAGCTGCACTCGAAAATGGCATTATAATTCCAATTTATATCGATTTGAATGTCGGACAAAATAGAACAGGGATAGTTCCCAGTAAAGCGTTATCACTTTATACCGAATCCCAGCGATTAAAAGGAATAACGATTGTTGGTTTGCACGCGTATGATGGGCATATCCATGACGCTGAAATGGAATCCCGCATCAAAAGATGTAATGAGGCATTTGAAAAAGCCCGGCAGTTACAACAGGACATCAAATCAGCCGGCTATGCCGAGCCGGTTATTGTAGCGGGTGGGTCGCCGACTTTTCCTATACATGCAAAAAGGGAAGATATTGAATGCAGCCCGGGAACATTCATTTATTGGGACAGGGGATATTTGCTGATCTGCCCTGAGCAGCCGTTTTTGCCGGCAGCTGTTATTATATCAAGGGCGATCTCGTTACCCGATGCTTCAAAGATTTGTCTTGATGTGGGACATAAATCTGTTTCTGCTGAAAATGAATTGGCAAAACGTATATGGTTTTTAAACGCACCAGAGCTTATACCAGTGGCACATAGCGAAGAGCATTTGGTGGTGGAAGCAGTTGAGGGCCATACCTACAAACCAGGCGATGTGTTGTATGGGCTGCCATATCATGTATGCCCTACAGTAGCATTATATGAACGGGCAATAACAATTAAAGACAATTACATTGTCGGGGAGTGGATGAATGTGGCGAGGGACAGGAAAATCAATATTTAACTTCGTAGAGACGCAAAATTTTGCGTCTCTACATAAAAGAAATTATCCCAATGTTTACTATAGACGCCCACCTCGATCTGAGTATGAACGCGCTGGAATGGAACCGCGACCTACGCAGGCCGGCCTGTGAAATTAATGCACGCGAAAACGGATTAACCGATAAGCCCGACCGCGGCAACGCTACAGTTTCGCTGCATGAATTGCGCAAGGGAAACATCGGGCTGGTGGTGGCCACCCAAATAGGCCGCTATGTAGCGCCGGACAACCCGCTTCCTGGATGGCATTCGCCCGAACAAGCCTGGGCGCAAACACAGGGACAGGCAGCCTGGTACAAAGCCATGGAAGACGACGGTGAAATGGTGCAGATCAAAGACCTTCGTTCACTTGAAGCACACGTTGAACTTTGGCGTAATAATAAACTGGAAAAGAAGCCGATAGGATATGTACTAAGTTTAGAAGGAGCAGATTCGATCGTTACAGTCGGCCATTTGGAAAGGGCATACAATTATGGTTTAAGGGCTATCGGCCCTGCGCACTACGGGCCGGGGCGGTATGCCAATGGTACAGATGCAACCGGAAAAATGGGGCCAAAGGGATTGGAGCTATTGAAAGAGATAGAACGCCTTAACATCATATTGGATGCCACTCACTTATGCGACGATGCCTTTTGGCAGACCATGGATAAATTTAACGGTCATGTTTGGGCCAGCCATAACAACTGCCGCGCTTTGGTGAATCACAACCGTCAGTTCAGCGATGAGATGATCAAAGAACTCGTGAGCCGTGATGCGGTGATCGGCGCGGCGCTTGATGCCTGGATGATGGTGCCCAACTGGGTGAGGTTTAAATCGACCCCAAAAGAGATGAATTGTGACCTGGAAGTCATGATTGACCATATAGATCATATTTGCCAGGTGGCCGGAAATACTTTGCACGTAGGTATTGGGTCTGACCTCGACGGGGCGTTTGGGCGGGAACAGTGCCCGTGTGATCTCGAAACCATTGCTGATCTTCAAAAAGTGCCTGCATTATTGGTAAACCGGGGATACACTGAGCAGGATATAGAAAACATGATGCATGGTAATTGGTTGAGATTTTTAAGAAGGGTGTGGACAAAATAATGGATGCAGAAAAAGCGAGATTAAAGGAGGGCAACGGCTGGAAAAAGTGGGGGCCTTATGTTAGCGATCGTCAATGGGGGACCGTGCGGGAAGATTATAGCGCAAACGGCGATGCGTGGAACTATATCACCCACGACATGGCTCGCAGTAAGGCCTACCGCTGGAGCGAAGAAGGTATAGCCGGTATTTGCGATGATGAACAATTGCTTTGCTTTGCCATTGCTTTGTGGAACAAAAAAGACCCTATTATTAAGGAGCGTTATTTTGGCCTGTCGAACCCGGAAGGGAACCACGGCGAGGATGTAAAGGAGCTCTACTATTATCTTGATAGCACTCCGACACATTCATACATGAAAATGCTTTATAAGTATCCCCAGTCTGAATATCCTTATGCCTGGCTGCTGGATGAGAACAAGCGCCGGTCGAGAAGTGAAAGGGAATTTGAACTGATTGATACCGGGATATTTAATGAGGACAAATATTTTGATGTATTCACCGAGTACGCCAAGAACACTGCCGATGATATCCTGATCAAGATCACTATTTATAATCGTGGCGCTGAAGCTGGACCGCTGATTGTGCTGCCTACGGTTTGGTTCCGCAACCGGTGGGCCTGGGGAAATAATGATTACAAACCTGCTCTTGAGGACGACTCGCATGGGATCATTGATATCTTCCATAAAGAGTTAGGACAATTCTGGTTAAAAGCCGAAGGGGAACCTGAACTGCTGTTTTGTGATAACGAAACAAATACTAAGCGTTTTTACAATTATGACGATGGTAAGCAATATTACAAGGATGGCATAAACGATTTTATTGTAAACGGCGCAGAAACCATCAACCCAAAGAAAACCGGCACCAAGGCCGCCGCAAAATATGATCTCTTAATACCGGCAAAGCAAAGTGTGACGTTACGGCTTCGGCTTACCAAAGAGGCCAAAAGATCATTCGATGACTTTGACGAGATATTTAGGACCCGGCAGGCTGAGGCTGACGACTTTTATAACAATTTACAGCAGCACGCAAGCGATACTACAGATCATGGTATGATACAGCGCCAGGCCTTTGCCGGCATGTTGTGGAGCAAACAATTTTATCACTATAATATTCATAAATGGCTGCATGGCGACCCTGCCGGCCCAAAGCCACCGGTCGAAAGATTGAACGGGCGCAATAGCAAATGGGAACACCTGAATACGCGCGATATCGTTTCGATGCCGGACAAATGGGAATATCCCTGGTTTGCGGCCTGGGATCTTTCGTTTCATTGCCTGGCCCTGGGTAGCGTGGACATGAGTTTTGCAAAGAGACAATTGTTGTTACTGACCCGCGATTGGTATATGCACCCCAACGGTCAACTGCCTGCTTATGAATGGGACTTTGGCGACGTAAACCCGCCTGTGCTTGCAATGGCTACATGGTCGCTTTACAACAGGGACAAAAGTGATAATGAAGGCAAAGGTGACACCATGTTCCTCGAAAGGATATTCCATAAGCTGATGCTTTATTTTACATGGTGGGTTAACCGCAAAGATGCACAGGGGAACAATATTTTTGAAGGCGGCTTCCTGGGGCTGGATAATATCGGGGTGTTTGACCGGAATGCGCAATTGCCGTATGGGCAACATTTGGAGCAGGCAGACGGCACCAGTTGGATGGCCGTGTATTCGCTTAATATGGTGCGGATAGCCGCGGAACTGACAACGCACGATATTGCGTATGCTGATATTGCTTCCAAGTTTTTCGAGCACTTCATCTATATTGCCGGTGCGATGGATAACCTGGGAAATAACCAGGAGGGTCTTTGGGATAATGAGGATGGCTTTTTTTACGACCAGTTACGTTCGCCGGACGGAGCAATTCAGAAAATGCGGGTTAGAAGTATTGTCGGTCTGATTCCACTATTTGCCACCGAGGTGCTTGACGACGAGTATATTATGAACAGCCCTGTCTTCAAGGACCGTATGAAATGGTTCGAGAACAACAGGCCTGACCTCGCCGGGCTGGTGTCGCGCTGGAACGAAAAAAATAGTGAAGGTAAACACCTGTTGAGTTTGCTGCGCGGGCACCGGATGAAATCGCTGCTGAAATATATGCTTGATGAAAATGAATTTCTTAGTCCGCACGGGATAAGGGCGCTGTCAAAATATCATCTTGGCAACCCATACACGGTGGCGGTAGATGGCAGGCAATTCAGCGTTAAATATACACCTGCCGAAAGTGACAGCGGTTTGTTTGGCGGCAACAGCAATTGGCGCGGACCGGTGTGGGTGCCGATCAACTACCTGATCATAGACAGTCTGCATCGCTTCCATCAATACTACGGCGATGCCTATAAAGTGGAATGCCCTACAAATTCGGGCAATTTTATGAACCTTAAAGAGATAGCCGATTATCTTTATTATCGCCTTTTGAAAATATTCCTGCGGGAAGAGAATGGTCGCCGGGCGGTTTATGGCGATTACGAAAAGCTGCAAAATGACCCGAATTTCAAAGATTATATTCTTTTCCACGAATATTTTGACGGAGATACCGGGCGGGGTTTGGGAGCGTCACATCAAACCGGCTGGACCGGCTTGGTTGCAAACTGTTTACTTTAAATTCACTTTTCGTTAAATCATATTAAACAGTTAGTATCTTTGATTTAACCAGAAACACCAAATTAAAACATGGAATCCAAAATAACTGCTATTGCTGTTTATACCCCTTCAAACAGGATAACCAATGAATATTTTGAACAGTTTATCGAAACCAATAATGAATGGATAATCTCGCGGACGGGGATAAAAGAACGCAGGTTTGCCGACAAGAATGAATTTACAAGCGATTTGTGCGTAAAAGCGGCACAAAATCTGTTAGCAGAAAACCCGGGAACATCATTTAACGACGTTGATTTTATTTTGGTGGCCACCACCAGCGCCGACCAGGTGATGCCAAGCATGGCCAGCCAGATACAGAATCGTCTAAATATTCAGAATTGCGGCTGCCTCGATATTATGGCAGCTTGTGCCGGATTTGTATACGGGCTAATATTAGCTAAAGGGATGATAGCATCCGGCACGCACAAAAAGGTGTTGGTGTTTGGCGCTGAAGCTTTATCGAAGTTCACTGATTTCCATGACCGCACCTCATGTATACTTTTTGGCGATGGGGCAGGAGTCGCGTTAGTTGAACCTTCAGAAAGGTCAAAAATATTCAATGCCGTTACCGGGTCGGACGGAAGCCATGGGAAGGACCTTTATTTATCGCAGCATGCTTCAGTGATCAATGGCGAAGCGATAGAATCCAATGGTAAGATCCATCAGAACGGGAAAGTTGTATTCAAGTGGGCCATTCAAACAGTAAGTGTGAAAGTGAAAGAGTTGCTTGCGAAAAATTCGCTTACGCTGGATGACCTTGACTGGATAATTTTACACAGCGCCAATATGCGTATCATCGAGGGCGTCGCTGCTGAAATCGGTGCGCCGATGGATAAAATGCTGAGCAGTATCGAATATTTTGGCAATACATCATCAGCATCTATACCGCTTGCCTGGAACATTGCTAAAAATGCGGGCAAAATAAAGCCCGGGAATAAAATATTAATGTTGGGTTTTGGCGGGGGATTAACCTTTGCAGGTGTCATTATCGAAGCTTAGCAAAATTCATCAACTTTGAATGTAAGCCTGCACAAATTCGTCGTCGCCGATAGCCTTAATGATATCGTTAGCTGCCAGGTATTCCGTGCTATTATGATCTTCCAATGATTCAGCATAACCATCTACCAGGTGCGCATAATCTATCGCTTCCTGTTCATCTTCAAATATTAGGATCGCGTTATTATTGATTTCCTGCGCGACACCTGCCGCAGGTTTTGGTATATCAAACTGGACTAATTTTGTAAAATCAAGTTCCGACAAACTGCCGGGTGAAACCTCTATTCGTAACATATTAAATATGGTTGTTCAGTAAGGTAACAGCTTTAGCACAAGTATGTTTCAATTCAGTGCCGGCTTAACTGTTAACAATATGATAACAAGGGCAATTTTGATTTAACGACACCTTTAAGTATTTTAATGCAGAAATTATTCTACCTCATCGTTCATGAGTAATACGCAGCCCGAAAAACTAAAAAAAGCACTTAAACCGATCCATTTATGGGCCATTGCGGTTGGATTGGTGATATCGGGTGAATATTTCGGTTGGAACAACGGATGGGCGGTTTCAGGTACCATAGGCATGCTGATAGCAACCCTGGTGGTTACGATAATGTACATTGCCTTTGTCTTTAGTTATACCGAACTAACCGCCTCCATTGCACATGCCGGAGGGGCGTTTGCCTATGCCTACCGTGCAATGGGACCGGTGGCAGGGCTTGTAGCGGGTTACGCTACTTTGATCGACTTCCTTTTTGCCACACCAGCCGTTGGTTTTGCGCTTGGCAGCTACCTGCATTTTTTATATCCTGCAATTCCGGTGGTGGGCTCGGCGATCATATTCAATATTGTATTCATTGGCATTAATATCATGGGTATAAAGGAATCGGCTGCGTTCTCGGTATTCATTACCATCCTGGCTGTAGGGGAGTTGCTGCTGTTTATGGGTATTATAGGGCCATCGTTCAAAATGAGCAATTATGTGAGCAATCCTATGCCATTTGGATGGAGCGGCGTGTTTGCCGCATTGCCTTTCGCTGTTTGGTTTTACCTGGCGATAGAAGGGGTTGCTTCGGTAGCCGAGGAAGTGGAGGAACCAAAGCGCAACATTCCGAGAGGTTATATTTATGGCATCCTGACACTTGTTTTCCTGGCTTTGGGAGTGATGATATTAACCGGCGGTATTACAGACTGGCGAAAACTAAGCAGGCTGGATTATCCATTGCCTGCAGCTATTAGCCTTGTATTGGGAGAATCGAACCGCTTAACCAAGGTCTTTGCGGGTATTGGTTTGTTTGGGTTGATAGCCTCTTTTCATGGTATCATACTTGCCTCATCGCGGCAGGTTTTTGCTATGGCCAGGAGCGGCTACCTGCCACGGGGATTAGCAAGTGTAAATCATCGCTTTAAAACACCGCATTGGGCATTAATCGCATCTGGAATAGTAAGTTCTATAGCGCTTTTAACAGGTACAACGGCGCAGATCATCATTATTTCGGTGATGGGGGCCACGCTAATGTATATGATGAGCATGGTAAGCCTGTTCCGCCTCAGAAAAAAAGAACCCGGGCTTGATCGGCCGTTTGCTTCGCCGTTTTACCCTTACTTCCCAGCGATAGCATTAGTTTTGTCAGCATTATGCCTGTTTGCCATAATTTATTTTAATCCATGGCTAAGCCTTTGGTTTTTCGGCGGACTGGTTGCCATAATTGTCTTGTTTATGCTTATGGGCAAGCACAAGGTGAAGATAAAGGACGATGTGCTGCTTGAACAGGCCGAAGTAATGATCAACCAATTATAAGCCATGTCATACCAGCATACCATCGGCAGAAAAACATACAAGTTTAAAGATCTGAAAACCCTCCTTGCCAAGGCCTCCCCACACCGGTCGGGCGATGTGTTGGCTGGTCTGTCTGCCGAAAGTTACGAGGAGCGGGTAGCAGCTCAGATAACGCTGGCTGATATTCCCTTAAAAACTTTTCTTGAAGAAACAGTGATACCTTATGAAGAGGATGAAATAACAAGATTAATTATTGATAGTCATAATATTACGTCATTTAGGTTAATAGATACTTTAACTGTTGGTGAGTTAAGAGATTGGCTTTTAAGCGATGATGTTACGGGTGAGATATTGAAGGTCGCATCAGCGGGGATAACTCCTGAAATGGCGGCAGCGGTATCAAAATTAATGCGTAACCAGGACCTGGTAGCCGTGGCCCGGAAGTGCGAAGCAGTTACCCGGTTCAGAAATACAATCGGTTTAAAGGGACACTTCTCAACACGCTTACAGCCTAATCACCCCACCGATGATCCAAAAGGAATAGCAGCCAGTATTATCGACGGTTTATTATATGGTAGCGGTGACGCCGTCATCGGTATCAACCCCGCAACGGACAGCCTGACCGAGGTGAACAACCTATTGCTGCTGATGGATACCCTACGGTACCAGTTTGATATTCCTACACAATCATGCGTTTTGAGTCACGTTACAACAACGATAGAACTCATCAATAAAGGGGCACCTGTCGATTTGTGCTTTCAGTCGATAGGGGGTACAGAGAAAAGCAATTCAAGTTTTGGTATCAGTTTAAGTTTGCTGGATGAGGCCTATGAGGCAACGCTATCATTAGAGCGCGGCACGGTTGGTCGAAATGTTATGTATTTTGAGACGGGGCAGGGAAGCGAGCTTTCGGCTAACGCGAGTCATGGTGTCGACCAGCAGACTTGTGAGGCAAGGGCTTACGCTGTGGCACGCAGATACAACCCATTCCTCGTAAATACAGTGGTAGGCTTTATTGGCCCGGAATATCTGTACGATGGTAAACAGATCATTCGCGCAGCTTTGGAGGACCATTTTTGCGGTAAATTGCTGGGCCTGCCTATGGGCGCTGATATTTGTTACACCAACCATGCCGAGGCTGACCAGGACGATATAGACAACCTGCTGGTACTATTGGGTGTGGCGGGGTGCAATTTTATCATGGGCGTTCCTGGTTCGGACGACATCATGCTCAATTACCAATCCACTTCGTTTCATGATGCTGTTTACTTACGCAAGGTGTTGGGATTACGGCCTGCACCTGAATTTGAGCAGTGGCTGGTCAAGCAGGGGATAATGGATATGGAAGGAAAACTGGTGAGCCGCAGAAGTGCTGAACTGGTGAAAGAAATGAAAAGGCTATGGATCAGATAGACGGAGATAACGACTTTTTAGAGCCCTTGAAAGAATTTACAGCCGCCAGGATAGGTTTGGGACGGACGGGGGCCAGCATTCCGTTGAAACAATCGCTGGCGTTTAACCTGGCGCATGCCCATGCGCGCGATGCGGTATATTCTGAACTTGACCAGGATAAGTTACCGGATGAACTGAAGGAATTTGATTTGCCTGTGCTGCAGTTACATAGCAAGGCAGCTTATCGCGAGCAATATCTTCAGCGGCCCGACCTGGGCAGGCAATTGGGCGATGAATCGGCAACCCTGTTAGCCGAATATAGCAGCGCCAGTGACATAGTGATCGTCATCGCCGACGGTCTTTCGGCCACCGCAGTCAATAACAACGCTGTAAATTTACTGAAGATATTGATACCTCAGTTGTTTGCGGCCGGGTTTAAAATTGCCCCGATATGCCTGGTTAAACAGGGCAGGGTAGCGATAGCCGACGATATCGGATCACAGCTACGGGCAGGGCTTTCTATCATCTTTATAGGTGAGCGGCCGGGGTTAAGTGCGGCCGACAGTATGGGGGCGTACCTGACGTTTGGCCCTAAACCGGGACTTACTGACGAATCGCGTAACTGTATCTCGAACATCAGGACGCATGGCTTGAGTGTTAAACAAGCGTCGAAAAAAATATTTTACCTGGTTCAGGAGGCTTTTAGAAGAAAGATATCGGGAGTGGGGCTGAAGGATAATGAAGGGCTGCCCGGTTACCAGGCTACCGCCCTTCATTAAGTTTGTTATTTTACGAGTGCAGCACTTAACGGCGGAAACTCGGCAATATGCTGTTTAATATATCCATAAAATATCAGGGACTTTTTCCCTGGCCGCATAAGGTCCAACGTTGCATATCCCTCGGGCGAAATGGCCAGGGTGATCTCTCTGATTTCGGCTGCATGATCGCCTTTCGGAGTTACGTCGATGTTCCAGCCTCCATTTGCGGCATCATTCATTTGATAGCTAAAATTTGTGCTGGTTATTCCGGCATTAATGGCCTTCACCGGAGTTCCCGGTTCCTTGCCTTCCTCTGGTAAATAAACGATCAACGTATCTTTTGAAACGTCCATATCACCACCGTGACGGAGGTACTTGCTGTCGCCGTTATTCATAACTTTTTTTGAGGCTTCAAAAGTGTAACGGCCACTGGTTACAAGGCTCTTTACCTCTGCCGCTTTTTTAGCCTTTTCCTGTTTTAATGATTGTGCAAAAACTGCACCCGATCCCCATAAAACCAGGGCGAATGCAAAAATTATTTTACCTAGGCTTTTCATAATAATTAACTTTTTATAGATGCTTAGAATCATTCAAACACTATACCACGCTACATGTGCTTACGTGATTGTTAAAAAAGGGGGCAAAAAGAGAACATTTTGTACCCAAAAGGGTACAAAATCATATATGATGAGGGCATAATTAAAGATTATTCGAGGTATCCGTCAAAACTGATGTTATCCCGGTTAACGCTATTTACCGCCAATGACCCGTAACCGTCTGCAGATATAAACAACGTCATCGACTGCAGGTTTTTGACATCCTTTGGTTTGATAATGATCTCCCACCCACCTTTCTTTTTTTGTACCGCTTTGTATTCGAATTTTGTGGAAGTGAATTTTATACCAAGATCGGTACTGCCGTAGGGCACATCGAAATGGGCCACGCCGTAATAGGGTAAAAAGGAAACTATGCTATCGGGGGTTATCTTCAGATCATATTCCGAAGTAAGCTGGATAGTTCCGCCGCTAAGCGGTATCGCATTGTTAGCGTTAAAGGTGTAGTGTTTGTTCTCGATGTTATTTTTAATGGTTGCTCTTTTTTTCTCTTTTTTATTTTGAGCAACAGCTACAGAAGATCCTATACCAACTATCAGCACCAGGATCAATAGGTTTCTTAAAGTTTTCATACGTTCATAAGATGAATAACGGAGAACTTTTCCACAAAATTATACAAAATTTATTCCATATTGACCAAGTTATCCAACGTTTTTTATAATCAACTGCAGAAACTGTTTAGTATTAATTTGCGCGGCCGGGATAAAGATACCCTTGGTATATCATTCGCGAACGCCGCACACTGTTTATGATAAGGGTAGCATTGCCATTTTCATAAATCTCAAGTGTTATTTTATTGATGTCATCCACATCGTTAAGCGTAATAGTAACCTGCCTGCCGTTCTTTTTCAAAGCTTTAACAGTATATCCAAAATCTAAAGACCTTAGGTTCAGGTTGGCAGTTTGGTCTACATAACCATTACCTGATATAGAACTACCAGTGAATGGCAGTACAGATGTAAGACTGTCCCTGGTGACCTGCAGGTGATAAGTTTGCCCTCCCTGGAATGTCACAAATGTATATTCAATACTATCAACGCTTTTCAGGATGGCAAATTTTAATGCCGCAGCCTTTTCAGCTTTTGTGGACTGAGCATAAACAGGTACGCCGCTAGTACCCAATAATAAAATGAGTAAAATTTTGACAGACTTCATGGTAAGGTTTAGAATTTATAGTTAAAGATAATCAATGCTGTTGGTTAGACAAAAAAAGAAAGGCCCCGGTTTAACCAGGGCCCGAAATATTTATGAAAATGATATTTATATCAGGTTTACACTCCTGTTAACGAATTCTGTCAATTCAGCACCGGTAAGTAATCCCTGCGAAAGCAGCGCCAGATCAAACGCCTGTTTGGCCAGTTGTGCCTGCGTTTCTTCATTTTCCTGCTCCAATATCTTGCTTACCAATTTGTGGTTGGCATTGACAATCACCTTATAATTGTCGGGCATGTTACCATAAAAGCCCATTCCACCACCCATAGCGGCCATTTCTTTCATGCGCCGCATAAACTCATCCATGGTGACCGTAACAGGCAACTCGTCTGGGTTAAGGCTTTCCAACTCGACTTTGTAAGCGGGTTTATTGATCGCTTTGTCAAAAATGGTTTTTACCTGGGCCGATTGTTCCTCGGTAAGGATATGGGCAGGGTTTTCGTCTTTTTTGATCAGCTTGTCAGCTACATCCGAATCGACACGTTTTAACGAGGTCTTCTCAAGTTTCTGCTCCAGGCTGCTGATAAAATGATTATCGATAGGCGAGTTCATCACCAACACATCGTAACCCTTTTTGTTAGCCGACTGAATAAACGCATCCTGCTTTTGCGGGTCGTTGGTGTAGATATAAACCAGTCGACCGTCCTTATCCGTCTGGGCAGGGGCAACCTTCTCTTTGTATTCTTCCAATGTGAAATTCTTCTTTTCAGTATTGGTCAGCAGAACAAATTCTTTTGCTTTATCATAGAATTTATCTTCACTTACCATGCCGTATTTTACAAAGAGACCTATATCGGGCCATTTTTCCTCGTACGCCGGGCGATCGTTTTTGAACAGTTCTGCCAATTTATCGGCTACTTTTTTGGTGATGTAGCTGTTGATCTTCTTCACATTGCTATCGGCCTGCAAAAAACTGCGCGATACGTTCAGCGGGATATCCGGCGAGTCGATAACGCCATGCAATAACATCAGAAACTCGGGTACGATGTCTTTCACTTCATCGGTAATGAACACCTGGCGCGAGAATAATTTGATCTTGTTTCTTTGGAAATCAAAATCGTTCTTCACCTTCGGGAAGTAAAGAACCCCGGTAAGGTTGAACGGATAATCGACATTGAGGTGAATCCAGAACAAAGGATCCTCCGAGAACGGGTAAAGCTGCTTGTAAAAATCGAGGTAATCTTCTTCTTTCAGATCGTTTGGCGATTTGGTCCAGATCGGGTTGGTATCGTTGACGATATTAGGAACCTCGACCGATTTGAATTTTGGTTTGCCTTCTTCATCCTCTCCATCGGGCTCTTCTTCTGTCTTTATGCCGAAGATAACAGGCACCGGCAGAAATCGGCAATATTTATCCAGTATCTCCTGCAGCTTATATTTGCTCAGGAATTCTTCGTTATCCTTATTGATATGCAGGGTTATCTCGGTACCGCGTTCGGTCAAACTACCTTCGCTTAATTCAAACTCGGTGCTGCCGTCGCAGGTCCAATGAGCGGGTTCGGCGCCTTCCTGGTAGGATAAACTTTCAATATCTACCCTGTCGGCAACCATAAACGCTGAATAGAAACCCAACCCGAAGCGTCCAATGATCTCATTGGCGTCTTTCGCCTCCTTGAATTTCTCCATGAACTCTTCTGCGCCCGAGAAAGCGATCTGGTTGATATATTTTTTGATCTCATCGGCGGTCATACCAATACCATTGTCGGAAATGGTGATGGTTTTTTTTGTTTCATCGAAAGCCACTTCAACACGCACGTCGCCGATATCACCTTTTACCTGGCCAAGCGAGCTTAAGCGCTTCAGTTTTTGTGTTGCGTCTACCGCATTCGATACCAATTCGCGAAGGAATATCTCGTGATCGGAATACAGGAATTTTTTGATGATCGGGAAAATGTTCTCGGTGTGTATCGAGATCGTTCCTTTTTCTTGCATAATCTATAATGGTTTTGGAGTAATTAATATTGTAATCCATTATTATCAATGCTTGTTCCAAAATGGATAAGGTTGTCAAATTGGCAGACGAATGAAAGTTGATCAAGTTAAAATATGCCGATCAGTTGTTGAGATATAAGTACTTTATTTAATAGTCCTTAGCAACGCGTGAAATAAATGGCCTAGTTTTTCAACAGTCTGTTTGTCCGTAATAATTCCATCATTTATTTTGGTGCGAATAAATGATATAAGCAAAGTAGTTTCGGGTGTCAATTTAGCATCTATGGCGCCTAATATTTTGATCATTGCTGCATGGGCATTCTCACCCCCGGTAGACGCGGTTATTAATGCGGTGGCCTTGCCCGAAAACGAACCGCTGGATACTGTCCAGTCTAATACATTCTTTAATGCTCCGGGGACGCCGAAGGCATATTCGGGCGTACAAATTAAAATAGCGTCGGCTTCGCTTAATTGCGTCCGCAGGCCGGCCACCGTTTTCGGCGGATCGTCGTTATCAAGCCCCGGGTCGAACGCTGGAATACATGCAACGCCATCGTAAATAGTAAACGTAATGTTTTCGCTTACCATGCTTTTTAAATATTCAAGAATGATGTGATTCGACGATCCGGGCCGCAGGCTGCCTGAAATAGAAAAGATATTTTTCATGATTTTTATTTGCAGTGTCAATTATAATAAATGAAAGGTTAGCGGCCTGTCAAATTTTCAATAGACAGAGGGATTTATAATTAAATTTGACGCAGAGTAACCATTGTTCCATGTTTAGTTTCTACAGTAAGCATCGCCTTTTTATTGCAAGGGCAGCCGTCATCATTATTTTGATGGTGATCATCCGTACGCTGGCGGACGCCCTGTACCATTTTAAAACCAGCTCCGGTTTAACGAATGCCCAATTAGATATGTATTTTATCGGGGCGCTGGTGGCCGCATCATCGGCGCTGCTCATATTTTTACTCTATCTGTGGCAAAAGTATAGCCTGGTGTCTCTTATTGCGTTGATAACAATAATTGTATTGATCGGCATCAAGGTTCACTATATAGGCTGGAACATTTAAAGAGTAGTTTTAATAATAAAACTGCGTTAGAGCCATGTTCACGAAAATGTTAAAAATGGGGCACTTTTTACGGTGCCATGAACACTTAGCATATTGTGATTTGGCGGGTCAAATTCACAAACCTTTACTATTTTTGCATCCATTATCCTTATAAATGAAGCTTAAACCAACACAATCGCTCGCGGTTATAATATTGCCGCTCGTTCTTTATTCGTGCGCGACCACAAAACTGCTTGCCCCTGTAATTGTGCCCACGGCGGAAATACCTAATGTAGTTCAGCCGGTCTCTGATATCGAGGTGCCCGTTACCGTCGACCTGAAAAATTATTTTGTGCAGGCCGAACGCTCGGTACCCAATAAATATACCGATAACCAGCAGCCCTGCGAGGGTCTGCGGTATCAATATGTGTTTACACGGACACCTTTTACAATTACAGGTAGCAACAATGTAGTCAACCTTAGTTTTACAGGTAGCTATGGTTTTGCGGCATCATATTGTGCCAAATGCGCCATATTCCCCGGTACGGGACAAACGCCGATAGTCCCTGTGATTTCGGCACAGTGCGGCTGGGCCGGCGAGCAACCACGGCGCATGCAGATATCCTATCAGTCGACCATCAGCATCACCCCTGACTATCATTTGCGTTCGAAAACCATCCTTTACCCGGCGCCTAAGCCACTTGACCGTTGCAACGTAGTTATGGGAACGATTGATGTAACCGATAGGTTGATACAGTACATCAGCGATCCTTTGAATGATCTGGGGAAACAGGTTGACGCCCGTATAGCCGCGTACAACATTCGACCGATGGTTGAGCAGATATGGAAAAATCTTTCAACCGAGAGCAAGGCCGGTGATATGGGTTACGTTTACATTAACCCAGAGTCGGTTCGGCTGAGCAGTTTTAACCTTAATGGTTCAAGCCTCACATTTTCGGTGGGCTTATCGGCCAAACCGGTATTTACAACTGTAAGCACTCAACGGTCAATAAAACCCTTGCCCAATTTATCGGCATACACTCCTGCGAACGGCTTTAATGTTTACCTGGATCTACACGAGAATTATGATCATTTAACGAAGACGGTAAACCAGCAGGTAGCCGGGATGAAGGCTGATGTGGCCGGGAAAGAATTTATTGTGGATAACACCAAAATATGGGGAAGCGGCAAACAGGTAGTGATGCAGGTTGATTTCAAAGGTTCGAGCACAGGTACCATTTATCTTATTGGCACCCCCAATTATGATGCAAAGACGCATGAACTATCTTTTCCTGATCTGAGTTTCGACCTGCAAACCAAAGCGTGGATGTTGAAGGCAGCAAAATGGATGTTCAACGGCAAGATAACTGATATGATACGCCAGCGGGCCACATATAATATTACACAGTTTTTAGTCGATAGTAAAACCAGGATACAAAAGGAAATGAGCAGGGACATTGGGAATGGCATTAGGTCTGATGTTTTGATTCACGACCTGGACATACAGGCTATTTACCCAACCAACGAACAACTGATCATACGCACCCTATCAAACGGCCAAATTAAGGTAAAAGTAGTGATGTGATAGTTTCCTAAATCGTATCGATAATTTTTTAACTATGATAATAAGATTTTAATCTGAATTGATATATTTGTTAACCTGATTAGATTTTTACTATTGAATGTATGCAGAAAAGAGTTTTGATCATCGAAAACGATCAGGATATAAGGACACTGGTTTCGTTTATTCTGGAAGAAGAAGGTTTTGAGACGCTTAGCTGTCCCGAGCCCAAAGACCTTGAACCCATACACGAGTTTAAGCCCAATGTTATCCTTATCGATGAATTTATTAATAACCAGCCCGGGCATCGCTTTTGCCTGAAGATCAAACAATCAGAGAAACTTAGCCGGATTCCTGTGATCATTCTTTCGACAGCTAATAATATCGAGATGATAGTTGAGGAATGCAAGGCAAATGATTATGTGCGCAAACCTTTCGACGTGCAGGTTATGGTAGATAAGGTAATGAACCTGATAGATAACACGCCTTTAAGCGTTTAGACTCAACGGCGGACACCGCATGAAATTAATGTGTGAATATTTTGAATAGATCACGCGCTATTGCATATGTCTTTTTTTAGTTAAATTTGATCTGATGAATAAAAGACAACAGCATTCTGGACTATATTACCTTTTCGGGCTTAACCGCGGCACCTGGGTACTTATCCTTGTACATTTATTCATCCTGTTCTCATTAGTAATAATTTTTTCGGTCATCATCGGAAAGATGCAGAATTACTGAGTTGGTTCATTTAATTATGTTCGACGAGGTCCTTTAGCCCGTTAAGAATTTTATCCCAGCCTTTAACTGAACGTTCGTACCTACCTTCCGCACCTTCGCCAACACCTACATCATCCGTTATGTGTAAAACCGTTTGACCGTTCAAATATTCCAGTTCATCGGTTACTGTTGATGATCCGCCGCGGTCGTCAACATCGCTGAATAGTTTGTATCTCAGTAACTTGTTCGGTTTTACCTCTGTTATTACACCCTCCAATTTCACAGGTATCAGCAGAAACATACGGCCCTGGAACACGATTGGGCTGCCAACTTTCCAGTCGGAAAAAACCTTGCAATTGAAGAAATATTTTTTTGTCTTTTCCGGATTTGTCAGCGCATCCCAAACCACTTCGGCCGGTGCATGGATCGATATGCTTTTTTTGACGACAAAATCTTTCATAAAGATTATCTTATGATCGGTATAAGCTGTTTTTCAATTAAACAACGGGTTTGGGGAAATATTGTTTTAATTCCCGTATATCGACTATATCGATAAAATTTATTGAATATATTTCGCTTTTTAACCCACAAACTGCAATAAAAATGCAGAGCCCTTTCCCTCGGTACTTTGAACCTGTATATTACCTTTATGCAATAACATGATTTGCTTGCACAGGCTGAGGCCGATACCGCTACCGGTTTTCCGGGTACTGAAAAAAGGGATAAATATTTTGTCGAGCAACTCGGGTGGCATACCAAGGCCATTATCAGCAACTTTAACGATGGTACGGCCGTTGGCTACTTCAGCCGCTAACGTGATACGGGGGTCTTCACGTTCCTTTACCGCCTCAATAGCATTTACCACAAGGTTTATCAATACCTGTTCAACCAGGTTTAAGTCGGCTTCGATGGCCAACGCAGGATCGCGTAGCACTATTTCCAGCTCGATATGCTTCTTCTCCATGGTTGGCGACATCAGGCTGCTGAGGTTCTCAAAGAGGTCGCGAACCAATATCTTTTTCAAATCGAGCTTGGTGATCTTATTCAGGTTGCGGTAACTTTCTGTAAATTTCAGCAAGCCCTCGCTGCGGCGTTTTATGGTATCGATGCCGAGTTCAAGATCTTCCAGTTCTCCATTCATAGCGCCGCCTTTTAACTCGGGGCTTTGCAGCCTGTTCTTCAACGTGTCGGCCAGGGAAGATATGGGCGCTACGGAATTCATAATCTCGTGCGTCATTACACTCAATAGCTTTTGCCAGGCTTTGGACTCAGTTTCGTCCAAGGCCTCGCTTACGTTTTGAAAGGCGACGAGCTTGGATATACGGTCATCACTTCGCAGCACACTCGCCGAAACCAGTATTTTCACCAGTTGCTGATTCCGCGTCATCGTAATTACTTTGCTTTCGCCAGGTTTCAGTTTGACGATATCCTGGTAAAGCGCTTCTTCGCGTTTTTCAAGCGAATGGATGGTTTTGAGGTACGGTACACCTATTATCTTTTTGAACGCTTCGTTTATCCAGCCGGTTTCGCCGGTTTCGTTATCGTAGGATAGTATCCCGGTGTCTACCAATTCCAGTATTTTTTGCAAATAGTGATATTGGGTCTCCCTTTCGCGGCTGATGAGTTTAAAGGTACTGTTGATCTCGTTAAAGCCCTTCCGGAGGGGTTTAAGTTCAGTAGGCGCACGACGCACGTCAAAGTGTCGCGAAAAGTCGCGGTAGTGGATAGATTCAACAAACTGGCTCACCTCGTCCTGCGCCTTTTTCTGAAAGCGTATCATTTCTATCAATTCATAGACCAGCAGGGGACAGGTAATAACCAGGTACAGGTAATAACCCTGCCCTTCAACTGCCAAAATGGAAGTTGCGGTAAGGGTGATAAACAGGATAAGCACCCGCAGCAAAAGCCGCCATTCGTATCTTTTAAATATCATATTTGCTTAATCTGCGGTATAAAGCCGTCCGTGTTAGTCCCAGTTCTTTTGCGGCGCGGGTAATATTACCATTGTTCTTTTCGATCACCCTCAATATAGCATTCTTTTCAAGCGTGCTAAGCGGAACGTTATCTGCTTCGATATTTTCGTCTGCAGGGGCCTCCAGTATAGAGAAGATCAGGTCGTCTGCTTTCAACAATTGGTCGTCCGCCATAATTACGGCGCGCTCTATGGTATATTGCAATTCGCGCACGTTGCCTGGATAATTGTACTGCTTTAGTTTCTGCATTGCGCCGGGGTCAAAGTCGATCACCGGCTTTAAGTATTTTGAACTGTAAAGTTTGGCAAAGTGTCTTGCCAATATAATGATATCTTCGTTGCGTCTGCGTAAAGGCGGCATATTGATCTCAACCGTATTGATCCGGTAGATCAGGTCTTTTCGGAAACGGTTCTCGTTGGCAAGCTCCTGCAGCGGGAGGTTAGTGGCGCATATCAACCTGATATCGACATCTACAGCTTTATTGGTGCCAAGGCGCGTTACCTGCCTGTTTTGTAATACAGTCAGCAGCTTGGCCTGTTGCAGCAGCGAAATATTCCCTATTTCATCCAAAAACAAAGTTCCGCCGTGTGCATCTTCAAACCGTCCCGGCCTGTCCTCGCGTGCGTCGGTATAAGCTCCTTTTTTATGGCCGAATAACTCGCTTTCAAATAAAGTGTCGGTAAGGGCTCCAACGTCCACCTTAATAAAAGGTTTATCGGCACGCAGGGAACGCTCGTGAATGGCTTTTGCCATCAGGTCCTTTCCGGTGCCGTTTTCGCCCAGTATCAGGATATTAGCATCGGTTGGAGCTATCTTATTGACTTTGTGGAATATGTCCTGCATTACTTCCGACTCGCCCAGGATAGAAGTATCACCCGAAGATTTTACCGAAGCCTTTGCTGGCTTTACACCTTCCTGCTTATCCAATAGTTCTTTTATTGTCGCTATTAACTTCTCGTTATGCCATGGTTTTACCACGAAATCGTCGGCCCCTTCTTTTAACGAGCGTACAGCCAGGTCAATATCGCCATACGCTGTTATCATAATAACGCATACATTCGGCTTCCATTCCTTTATTTTCCGTAGCCAATATATGCCTTCGTTGCCCGTATTGATGGCACTGTTGAAATTCATATCCAGCAATACCAAGTCAACCTGGTTACGCTGCAGCAGCCAGTTCAGGTTCTCGGGATTTTTTTCAGTTATAACTTCACCCGCCTCGGTCTTAAGCAGCAGCTTTACTGCGGTCAGTACGTCGGTATCATCATCAACAACTAAAACGGTCGCCTTTTTTAATATCATACACTTGGTTAATGGTTAAAGGTTCGTAATTCATAGCAATCCCCTAAATTAGTAATATTACAGAAAGCGTGCTATGTTATGTAGTGCCCGGACGCAATTTTTATGCTAATAATGATGGTTTCGACTGTTAACGCCGTAATTAATTAACTATGAACCATTAGGCGCGATCTGTTTGCCGAAGCCCGCCGGGCGCATTGTATCATAAACGGACACTTGCTGTAACAGAAGCGTACGCTTTAAATAGTCAATTTGATAGTAAATTACTGAAAAACAGCATTTTAATTTGTGGCATGTGTTTTTGTAAACAATACCAAAATATAATTTATAACTGTGGATAGAAAAATTGAAAAAAGCCGCTGGAACACTAAACGTATAATGACCATTGCTGGTATTACGGGCATTGTATTACTTGTTGCAGGCAGCATTTATTTTACCTCCGGAAAAAGCAAGTACAATGTTCCGGTAGACAGAATTACGATCAGCGAAATCACGAAAGGGCCATTTTCGGAGTTTATTCCGGTTAACGGCGTAGTAATGCCCCAAACAACCATTTACCTGGATGCAGTGCAGGGTGGTACGGTACAAGAGAAATACGTAGAGGATGGCGCTAAGCTTAAAAAAGGCGATCCGATACTTAAACTTTCAAACACCGATGTGGAGCTCAACCTGGCAAATTCGGAAAACCAGGTATATGCGGCCCAAACTCAAATGCAGATATCGAAAAATAACGCACAACAAAATACTGTGAATAAGCTGCAAACCATGGCAGATGTTGAGAGCCTTTATAAAGAGGCGGAACGTGTTTATAACCTGGATAAAAAACTGTATGCTGAAAAAGCTATCGGTTTACAGGAGTTCAAGATTGCGGAAAACAATTATAATTACCAACTGCATAAAAGGAACCTTGCCCGGGAAATATTGCGGGAAGATACGATCTTAACTAAAGTACAGGATCAACAGTCAAAAGAACAATACAAACAAATGACGGCCAGCTTGGCGTTAATGCGGAAAGAAGTATCTGACCTCACCGTGCGTGCACCGATAGACGGCCAGTTAACCTCTCTTGATGCTGAGATCGGTCAGAATAAAAATAAGGGAGAACACCTAGCGCAGATTGACGGCTTTTCGGGCCTGAAAGTACGTGCCAATGTGGATGAGCATTATATATCAAGAGTTTTTACAGGGATGACAGCCTATTACCCGACCGACGATAAAAACTACAAACTAGTTGTAAAAAAGGTTTTCAGCTCGGTAGGTACAGGAGGAACGTTCCAGGTGGATATGATGTTTGTTGGCGAAGTGCCACAAGGTTTAAGAAAGGGACAAACCCTGCAGATAAGGCTGGTATTCAGCGATGAGGCACCAGCTTTATTATTACCAAAAGGTGGCTTCTTCCAGCAGACAGGCGGTAACTGGATATTTAAAGTAAGCGACGATGGTAAGACAGCATACAAAGTTGATATACAAGTAAACAGGCAAAATCCCGACTATTTTGAAGTGATACGCGGATTGAAACCCGGTGATAAGGTTATTACTTCGAGCTATGAAAATTATGGGGATATACAGGAACTAGTTTTGCAGAAATAGCCTCACCCCAAAACTCTCCGCGATGACGGAGAGGTGAAGAGGCAAATCTCTGATGAAAGAGATTCGGGGGATCGATAAAGAAAAACTAATTATTTAACTAACATAAAAATCAAATCCTTAACAATTAAACAATAGGATTAGGAGGCACAAATGATAAAGATTACTGATTTAGAAAAGTACTACCGCACCGAAGAGGTGGAGACCATCGCATTGAACAAATTATCAATGAATGTGAACACAGGTGAATTCGTTGCGATCATGGGTCCGTCGGGCTGCGGAAAATCAACATTGCTCAATATTTTGGGTATGCTTGATGATCCTGATGGCGGAAGCTACGTATTCAACGACGTTGAGGTGGCACACTTTAACGAACGCAAGCGCGCCGACCTGCGTAAGCACAACATCGGTTTCGTATTCCAGAGCTTTAACCTGATTGATGAGCTTACAGTGTTCGAAAATGTGGAATTGCCTCTGATCTATACAGGCGTACCAAGTTCGGAACGGGTAAAAAGGGTAGAAGAGGTGTTGGATAAGATGCAGATCATGCACCGCCGAAACCACTATCCGCAGCAGTTGTCTGGTGGTCAGCAACAACGTGTGGCCATAGCCCGTGCGGTTGTGAACAAACCGAAGCTGATATTGGCTGATGAGCCTACCGGTAATCTTGATAGCAGCAACGGTAATGAAGTAATGGAACTGCTGACCGATTTGAACGAACAGGGTACGACCATTATCATGGTAACGCACTCTGAACATGACGCCCGCTACAGCCACCGCATCATACGCCTGCTCGACGGCCAAACGGTAGTTGAAAATATAATGATCTGATACACCAGGTCAGTCCGGGACTGTATATAGTTTTATAATAACAGTTGATTAATGTGTCTCCCTAACTCCTTCTTTGCATAAGAGAAGGGGTTAGTTTGAGAGTCTATTTGCCCATTTTCAGTACTAAAGGCTATGTTGAAAAACTATGTAATCATCGCTTTCAGGAATATCCGGCGCAATTTTGGCTATGCTTTCCTTAATGTATTTGGGCTGACATTGGGTATCGCTTCGTGCCTTATTCTCTTTTTGGTTGTACGAAATGAACTTACTTACGACAATTACACTAAAGCTGACAGGATATGTCGCGTTACTTTAAATGCTATTGATTTTAACTCCAACGTGTCACTGGCTGTAGCGCCCAAAATGCGTAACGACTTTCCGGAGCTTGAACAAGTTTCGCAGATTATGTACAACAACAACGCTATTATTAAGATCAATAATCAGCGCTTCAAGGAAAATGACGTTGCCTTTGCCGATCAATACCTGCCGCAGATATTTGATTTCCAATGGATACACGGGGATCCAAAAACTGCCCTGGCCGAACCAAACTCCATAGTACTTACCGAAAGCGTTGCAAAAAAATACTATGGTGAAGATAATCCTATGGGGAAGGTTATCAATATAGAAAATCGAATCAATGCAAAAGTAACCGGTGTTATTAAAGATCAGCCCGGTAATCGCAGCGTGCCTTTGCGAATACTGGTCTCATTGGAAACGATAAAGGACCAGGTGAAACAAGGAATGGGCAATTTTTGGAATATCGGCGGGGGCTTTTTCACGTTTATTCTTTTGCCACCGAATTACCCCGTTGAACGTATCCAGGCGCGTATCCCTCAATTCCTCCATAAAAATTGGGATCTTAACCCGAAAGAGGTTAGGCTGCCAATTC
Organism: Mucilaginibacter ginsenosidivorans; assembly: GCF_007971025.1. NCBI lineage: Bacteria > Pseudomonadati > Bacteroidota > Sphingobacteriia > Sphingobacteriales > Sphingobacteriaceae > Mucilaginibacter > Mucilaginibacter ginsenosidivorans. The sequence goes on from NZ_CP042436.1 coordinate 3,640,230, forward strand.
AGCCCATAAAGAACATCCATTTCGATCAGCGTTATATTAATAACGTTATTACGCCCACCTCTAAGGACACTTATTATGCCTTGTTTGGTGTGGCGTTGCTCATTGTTATTACAGCTTGTATCAACTTTGTTAACCTGGCCACTGCACAGGCTATCAAACGTGCCAAGGAGGTAGGGGTACGTAAGGTGCTGGGTGCCACACGCCCGCAACTGATCAAACAATTCCTGGGCGAAACTACCATGCTAGTGCTATTGTCGTTGATCGCAGGCCTAGTACTCGCGTCTTTATTCTTATCTGGTGCCGATAACTGGATCGGCGTTAAACTCGATTCGCATCAATTGTTACAACCGATGGTTGTGGGTTATATTTTAGGTGTCACGCTGCTTGTTATACTTATCGCCGGGCTGTACCCGGCTTTTGTTCAATCAGCGTTTCAGCCAGTCGATTCACTTAAAGATAAAGCCGGAAAATTTGTCAAAGGATTTACGCTACGTAAGAGCCTGGTAGTTGCACAATTTGCTATTTCCCAAATTCTGATCGTAGGTACCCTGGTGGTAGCCGGGCAAATGAATTATTTTGAAAACCAGGATATGGGTTTTAATAAAGATGCTGTTGTTTCATTTTACATCCCTGATGGTAAAAAAGCAGATGCTTTGCGGCATGAGCTTCTCAGCAATCCCGGTGTCGAAAAAGTTACCTTTTCGAATGGCGCACCATCTTACAATAATGCATTTAACAGCTTTACTGCTCCTGAGTTTGGTATTACAAAAGATGGCATAACCGAATTGAAATTCGTCGACGAAAATTACATTGACCTGTTTGGTATGAAAATGCTGGCCGGGCAAAAGGTCTTTAAAAAACCGCAAAAAGACTCATCCATTACAGTTGTCGCTAATGAAACGATGATCCATGAAATGAACATCATGGACCCCAACAAAGCGATTGGTAAGCAAATATTCTTTGATAAAACTCCCGCTACCATTATTGGAGTTGTCCAGGATTTTCAAAGTGAATCGAAGCATAAAAAACGAAGGGCGTGTGTGCTGAGTTATATCCCGGGAGGGTTTTTTATGGCAAGCATAAAAATACGCCCGGGCAGCATGAATAAAACCATCGCACAAGTGGGTAAAACATGGGCGACAATGTTCCCCGATAACCTTTTTGATTACCAGTTCCTTGACGAGCATATTGCAAAGTTTTATATACAGGAGCAAAAGGTATACCTGGCTTTCCAGCTGTTTTCGTCTATAGCCATCATCATCGGTTGCCTTGGTTTATATGGTTTGATCATGTTTGCAGCTGCTCAAAGAACTAAAGAGGTAGGCATCCGGAAGGTATTAGGTGCGCCTATCATGAGTATTGTGGCTTTGTTCTCACGCGAGTTTGTTGTCCTTATTGGCATCGCATTTTTGATAGCGGCACCAGTAGGCTATTGGGTGATGAATGCCTGGCTGAACAACTATGCCTATCACATTAACATTAATGCAGGTCTGTTTGTTATCTCAATAGTTACTTCATGTGTCATAGCAGCTTTAACTATAGCTTATCAAACGATAAAAGCGGCTTTAGTGAACCCGGTGAAAAGCCTGCGGTCGGAATAAACAATGAGTTGAATATAGGTCACCAAAGAATTGACGCCATGATAAATAACTTCATCAAAACTGCCTGGCGAAACATTACTGCCAACAAGCTTTTTGCTACGCTCAACATCGCAGGATTAGCTATTGGTATTTGTGTTTGCATCACATTGTTTGCATGTGCCTCGTACGAATTGAGTTTCGACCGCATGTATAAAAACTCAAAAGATATTTACCGCGTAAACCTGCAGTCTTCTCCGGAGTATAATTCAAAGGTATGGGCACAACTTCCCGGTATTGCCGGTCCAGCATTTATACAAAATATTCCGCAGGTAAAAGCAATGACCAGGCTGCTTAAACACGATTTTGGAGCGATAATATCATTAAAGACCGACGACAAGAATTTTAGTGAAAAAGGTTTATATATGGCTGATTCCTCGATTTTCGGCATGTTCGACTTTAAATTTACGGAAGGGAACGCCCAAACGGTTTTTGCTCATCCAAAATCGGTCGTGCTTTCCGAATCGGCAAAGGAACGGCTTTATGGTAAAGAGCCAGCTTTCGGCAAAATTATTTATGTAGAAAACAAGGATACCTTGCAGGTATCGGGTGTATACAAAGATCTGCCTCAGAATAGCACCATCGACTGCGATATGGTCTACAATATTATGGATTCGTGGGCGGGTAAAGATGTATATTGGGGAAATTCGAGCTACGAAACCTATTGCCTTTTACGGCCTGGAGCTGATGTTGAACGGGTACAAAAACAAGCTAATGCGCTTATTGATAAAAACATCGCAAAAAAGAACAAGTTTTTTACTAAATTCTTGTTTCAACCGCTGGCCGACATCCATTTATACTCTGCCGATATAAGAGCCGGCTTTTCGTCCAGGATAGGAAGCGTAGGCACTGTAAAAGCATTGCTGCTGTTATCGTTGTTGGTACTCGCCATAGCATGTATCAATTATATGAACCTCGCTACCGCCCGCTCGGAAAAACGCGCTAAAGGTGTAGGGGTAAATAAAGTGTTAGGTGCTGATAAACGCCATTTGCTGGCACTGTTTTATACAGAAACGGCAGTACTCTCTTTTGTAGCTATCATCATTGGTTATTTGGCTTGCTTTGTCCTGCAGCCATTTTTCCAGGATATTACCGGTATTGGGCTAAGGCCGTCTGCGCTATCTGCAACACCCATTTTGTGTGGTTTGCTTCTTACATGGGTTGTGGTAACGCTTTTGGCCGGTAGTTACCCCGCGTTCTCTATGTCGCGTATATCGCCGCTTGTTTTGATGAATAAGCTAAAAATGAAACACTCCGCAGCCGATCTTATCCGCAAATCTCTTGTCGTGTTCCAGTTTGCTTCATCGATCATACTGATCATATCGGTGATCCTGATCCTGCAACAAATACGTTATATCCGCAATAAGGACCTTGGTTATAATCCCAAAGGAATTGTTTCCGTATCTATCAAAGCAGCCCAGAACAAGCAGCAGGTTGCGTCTTTCATAAACGACCTGCAGAAAATGACCGGTGTAGAAAGCGCGTCACCATCGCAGTCCATCCCGGGTGATATAGAAAGCGGTAAAAGCATACGAAAATACACCACCGATAAAGACAGGTTCCCTGTAAGAACCTGCAATACCGAGGGCTCTATTCTGAAAACTATGCAGTTAAAATTGCTTGCCGGCAATACCATACCGCAAACGCTCGCAGCTGGCGATACCAATTGTTATTTACTGGTTAACGAGTCGGTAATAAAATACCTTGGTTACAAAACGCCGCAGGACGCCATAGGCAGATATGCCTCTACAGAGATGCACCCCCGTTCCATTATTACAGGTGTGGTGAAAGATTTCAATTACGAATCGTTAAAAAATGACATAGGGGGCTATGTCTACTATATTACCAACAAGCGAACCGAGCCATTGAATACGCTGCTTATCCGGTATAACACAAGAGCACTTTCGTTTTTTATGCAGCAGGTACAAAATACATTTAAAGCCGATGTGCCAAATTCCAGCTTCGATTACGAGTTTCTCGATACCCATATTCAAAACCTTTATGCATCCGAGCAGCACACTGCCAGGACGGCTACGGTATTTTCAATATTGGCCATTTTTGTCGCCTGCCTTGGCCTGTTCGGATTAGCCGCATCCATTGCCGAACAACGTACAAGGGAGATCGGCATCCGGAAAGTACTTGGGGCAAGTGTACCCGGCATTGCAAGGCTGCTGACGGGCGATTTTTTAAAACTGGTGCTCATTTCCATAGTTATCGCATCGCCAATTGCCTGGTATATGATAAATAAATGGCTGACGGGATTTAGCTACCGGATACATGTAGGCTTATGGGCGTTCATTATAGCCGGATTAACGGCAGTTGTTTTTGCTTTGCTGACTACCAGTTCGCATGCGATAAAAGCAGCATTGGCGAATCCGGTAAAGAGTCTTCGGTCAGAGTGATTTATGGAATACCATCAGCAGTTTGCGCGCCAGTGAATTAACGAATAATTGAGCTAATAACATGATCAAAAATTACGTAAAAACCGCCTGGCGGAACCTTTGGAAAAACAAGGTTTTTTCATCTATCAACATATTAGGATTGTCCCTTGGCATGGCTGCATGCCTGCTTATACTCCAGTATGTGAATTTTGAGCTGAGTTATGATCATTTCAACAAGAACGCTGATAACATTTACCGCGTGGTTAACGACCGGTATCAGAATGGCAAGCTGATACAACACGGGACGATAACCTATTCGGCGGTGGGTAAGGCAATGAAAGACGATTATCCCGAAGTGGCGGCCAATGCGCGTGTCCTTAATTTTGGAGAGTCCACCATCGCCTATAAAGACAAAAAGATACCCAAAAACCCAACGTATTGCGTAGATAACTCGTTGCTATCCATGTTTACTTTTCCAGCTTCGGCGGGCGACGAAAAAGCCGCCCTCGCGGAAGTAAATACCGCGGTGATCTCGGAAACACTGGCCCGTAAGTTATTTGACGTAAAGGGTGAAGATTTCAGCTCTTGCGTAGGGCAAATGGTAAAAATGGGCACGGATACTTTCCCGACAAAGATCACAGCAATTCTTAAGGATGCGCCGAAAAACTCTATTTTCCAGTTTGATATACTGATATCTTACCAAACGCTCATCCACACCTATGGCTATAAGGAGGCTGATTACGACTTCCACGACTCCGATTTCTGGCATTACATCCAGTTAAAACCACGGACCGACTATAAAGCATTTAATGCGAAAATGGCTGCATTCAGCCAGCGCCACTTCCAGGGTAATAAGGTATCCGGGAGCGTGGAAAAGTTTTATCTCCAACCCTTGTTGAATGTACACTTGTACTCAGACACCGAATATGAGAACATAAAAACCGCGAGCTCCACCGTTGTTTGGGGACTGCTGATCATCGCTTTATTTATTATTGGTATCGCGTGGGTAAATTACATTAACCTTGCAACTGCCCGCGCTGCCGAACGGGCTATGGAAGTGGGGGTGCGCAAAGTAACCGGCGCCACCAGGGGGCAGCTTATCAGGCAGTTTTTGACGGAATCGCTGATAATTAATGTATTTGCATTAGGGGTTGCCATTATACTTGCTGTTTTGACGCAGCCGGTGTTCAACGATCTGGTACAACAGCGGTTATCGCTGTCGTTTCTTTTCCAGAAAGGCCTCGGCGGCTACGTCATCAGCGCCGGGCTCATTGTACTTGTACTTACAGGTATTTTCATATCCGGCTTTTATCCTGCGTTCGTATTATCGTCGTTCAAGCCGATCCTTGTTCTGAAGGGGAAATACAGCAGTTCAAAAAAAGGCATAGCATTACGCAAAGCCCTGGTAATAGGCCAGTTTGCCATAACCGTGGTGCTGATCACAGGTTCATTCGTGGTATTTAAGCAGATCAAATTTATGAGTAGCCAAAAACTGGGAGTTGATATAGACCAGGTATTGGTATTTGGAGGCCCGCAGGTTATGAGTCCGGATACCGGCGACACCAGGGCAAAGGCTTTTCTTGCGGAGTTGAAGCAGTTATCGACAGTTAAGGACGCGGCTACTTCGTTTTGGGTGCCGGGCAACGAAACCGGGCGAAACTTTAACATCAGGGCCGATCATACAGATCCTAATGCACACTATACTATGCGTTTCAATGGTATTAGTACTGAGTATATCAAAACGTACGGCATGACTTTGGTTGCAGGCAGGGATTTTGTGCCCACCGACTACGCCAAAAAATATGAAGACCTGCGCAGCACGATCCTTAATGTAAATGCGACGAAATTACTTGGTTTTAAATCGCCGCAAGCGGCAATAGGCCAAACTATGTATAACGGGCAAAGCAAATGGGCCATTATTGGCGTTGTTGCGGATTCGCATCAAAAATCGTTACGGTACGCTATCGAACCTACATTCTTCAGGCCGCAACTCAGAATAGGCGCACAAATATCTGTAAAGATGAATACATCAAATCCAACTGAGACCATCGCATCGATCAAGGCTCTGTACGATAAATTTTTCCCGGGTAATCTTTTCGATTACGGCTTTTTGGACCAGCGTTATAACGACCAGTATAAGAACGATGCCTTATTTGGTAAAGCCTTTGGCATATTTGGTGGGTTTGCCATTTTTATCGCCTGTTTGGGTCTGCTGGGGTTATCGTTGTTTGCCACCATCCAGCGCACCAAGGAAATAGGAGTGAGGAAGGTTTTAGGAGCTTCAGTAACCAACATTGTACTGCTGTTGTCGCGCGATTTTATCAAACTGGTGGTAATAGCTATTATGATTGCCATTCCGATTGCCTGGATCATCCTGCACAAGTGGCTGCAGGATTTTGCATACCACACCGGCATAAGCTGGTGGATATTTGGCTTGTCCGGTATCGCCGCTATAATGGTGGCCCTGGCAACCATAAGTTTCCAGGCGGTAAAAGCAGCAGGGGCAAACCCGGTTAAGAGCCTTCGCTCAGAATGAGCTATAACTCTTAAAGAGAGTGAGCAGTTTATAGCTGGCAGTTTGCAATACTGATGAACTAATGAAATAATAATTCAATATGATACGTAACTATTTTAAGATCGCTTTTCGTCGTTTACAAAAGAACAAGCCATACACTTTTGTCAACATCATAGGCTTAACTGCCGGTATTGCCAGTTGCCTGCTTATCGGCTTGTTTATTATTAATGACCTAAGCTACGACAGATTTAATACCAAAGCCGACCGCATTGTGCGAATGACGATGCAATATGATGAAGGAGGTAAGCAAAAGGTTGCTTTAAGCGGCACCAAAGCTGGTCCGCAGTTACAACGTACTTTTCCGCAAGTAGAGGCTTTTGTCAGGATCATCGACAACTACAGGGTTGTAAAGTATGGTAGCGAAGTATTTACGGAAAACCGGTTCCTGTATGCTGATTCGTCATTCCTGAAAGTATTCTCTTTCCCGTTACTTGAGGGCGATGCGGGCACCGCGCTTAACGCACCTAATAAAGTTTTAATATCGCGAACTACAGCTAAAAAGTATTTTGGCAATGCAGATGCAATAGGGAAAACCATTATTATTAATGATACGAAAGAATACCTGGTGACGGGTGTGCTTGCAGACGCACCCGAAAACTCACAGATCAAGTATGATTTTGTAGGCTCATTTACTTCACTTGACGTATCGAAAACGGAAGAATGGTGGACAGCTAATTACACTACATATTTGTTGTTAAAGGACAAAAATCAGTTAAAAGGTTTCCAGGCCCAGCTTAATGATTACATGCGTGGTGTAAGTAACAACGAGCTCCACCTTGAAGCAAACAGCCCATTACTTTATAATCTCGAGCCTTTGTTAAGTGTCCACCTGTATTCGCAACTGGATGGGCTTGAACCGAACGGCAATATCAATACAGTTTACATACTTGGTGTAATAGCGCTTCTGATCTTGGTGATAGCCTGTATAAACTATACCAACCTGGCTACGGTACAATCAACTATGCGCAGTGCCGAGATAGGTATCCGTAAAGTTTTGGGAGCACGTAAAGGCCAGCTATTCAGGCAATTTATTGGCGAATCGTTTTTAATCACATTGATATCGCTTTTAGCCGGTGTACTGATTGCCTATGTGTTACTTCCATACTTTAATCACGCAACCGGAAAAGTGCTCACATTTCATCTGCTGATACAACCACTTCCATTGATGGCCTTAGCGGCTTTGTGTATACTTATCGCCTTAGCATCGGGTAGTTACCCGGCTATTGTACTATCAAGCACAAGGTTGACCTCCATTTTAAAGGCTGGGGTCCGGCTTACATCGTCGGGCGGTATATTCAAGAAATCGCTGATCGTATTCCAGTTCGGCGTTTCAGTCTGTCTCATCATTGCCACCATTATTGTGGTACAACAGATCAACTATATCCAAAAGAAGGATCTTGGCTATGATAAGGAACACGTGATCGTGCTGCCGATGGGGCAGAAGGCCCGCGAAAGCTACGAGGCCATAAAAGCACAGATAAGCCTTTTGCCGCAGGTGGTAAGCGTAAGTGGGGCCAACGCGACACCAACTTTGGTACAATGGACAGATGGTTTAAAGGGCGATTTCGGGAAAGGTAAAATAGACCTGACCATAAAGGCGTTGCCATCGGATATTGGTTTTATCAAAACCATGGGTATGAAGATCATCGCCGGAACCGATTATACAGAAAGTGACCTGAAGCTGGGCGATACATCCAACAATTACAAGAACTTTCGTTATTCCTTTATCCTGAACGAAAGTGCTGTAAAAGCTTTGGGGTTAACGCCACAACAGGCTATAGGCAAACAGGTTGAAAAAAATGCGCCCGGCGAGATAAAAGCGGTGGTAAAAGACTTCAATTTTTCATCGATGCACGAACCGGTCGGCCCGTTGATGCTTTTTCTTGACAGGCAATGGACCAATTACATTTTCATAAGAGTTCATGGAAACGACATACCGCAGGCAATTGCATCATTGAGCCAGATATGGAAGGAACGTGTGCCTTCGCGCCCGTTTGAGTATCATTTCCTGGATGATTATTACAATAAACTGTATGTTTCGGAACAGCGTACTGCTACGGTGTTCAGCACTTTTGCAACGCTGGCTATACTGCTGGCCTGCATGGGTTTGTTCGGCCTGGCTGCCTTTACAACCGTACAGCGCACCCGCGAAATAGGTATTCGCAAGGTATTGGGAGCAAATGTGAGATCGATCGTAATGCTGATAGCCAATGACTTTATGAAACTGACGCTGGCTGCCGTAGTACTGGCATCGCCACTGGCGTGGTATTTTATGCATAAATGGTTGCAGGATTTTGCTTATCGCATAGATATACAGTGGTGGATATTCGTCCTGGCCGGCGGTGTATCGGTATTGATAGCTTTTATCACCGTAAGTTTTCAATCCATTAAAGCTGCATTGGCTAATCCGGTCGAAAGCCTGCGTTCAGAATAGTTAATAAAGCATAGTTAGAATTCAATAATATGAAAACAATAAATGTCCTATTAATAGCAGCTGCATTTTCAACAGGCTCTGCCCCCGTATTTGCAAATACGCATACTACGGTTAAAACCGATTCAACAATTACTACCACGCGAAGTGTTTCGGGATTCGATGGCTTACATGTGCAGGGCCCATTCGAAGTTTTTGTTACCCAGGGCACTACCGAATCGGTGAAATTTGATTCTCCGGAAGAGATAGTACCCCGCATTGTAACTGAAGTGCATGGAAATACTTTGGATATCCATAACAAACATGATAACTGGGGCTGGGGCGAAAAGAGCTGGTACAGCGACAAAAGCTGGTGGCACAAGCACAACGTCAAAATAAAAGTATATGTGACGGTGAAAGAGTTAAATAATATTAAGCTGTCCGGTTCGGGAGGTGTATCTTTTAAAGAAGGTATAGCCGCTAACACGATGAAATTAACGGTACATGGTTCCGGAAATATTGAGGGCAAACTGGATGTTAAAAAATTGCAAAGTGCCATTTCCGGCTCAGGTAATATCAAACTATCAGGCACGGCCGAAACCTCAGCAGTAAAGATGACCGGCTCGGGTAATTTTGATGCATCAGAATTGGTTACTTCCAATTCGGCTGTCAAGGTTTCCGGTTCGGGTGGCGCTAGGGTAAATGCTAACGAACGCGTTGATGCTGCCATCAGCGGATCTGGTGGCGTAAGCTATACCGGCACGGCAAAATTAGTTAACAGTACAAAAAGCGGCAGCGGCAACATCAGTAGATTTTGAGCCGGAGGGAATCACCACCAATTAAACTAATCAACCAATATCATGATAAGAAATTATTTCAAGACCGCGTTCAGAAACCTTTGGAGGAACAAAGCGTTTTCTGTTATCAATATTACGGGCCTTAGCGTAGGTCTGGCGTGTTGTATGCTCATTTTTCTTTATGCGATGGACGAGGTGAGTTATGACCGTTTTCACTCAAACGCTCCGAATATCTATCATCTGGTGGCGAATTTTCAAAAACCGGACGGGCATGTCGATAAAATATCGAGTACCGGGGATGTTCCGGGCCCCAGTTTTAAGCGGCAATTGCCGGAGATTTTGGATTTTGTTCGTATCCAAAGTAATTCCTTTACGCTTAAAAAAGGAACCGAGGTTTTTGACCAGCCGGCACTGCTGGCCGATAGCAATTTCTTCTCTGTTTTTACATTTCCGGCGGTGCAGGGCAACACACAAAAGGCTTTGTATGACCCGCATTCTGTAGTGCTTTCCGAAGAAGTAGCAGAGAAATATTTCGGCAAACAAAACCCGATAGGAAAAACGCTGGACCTGAAAGTAGACGACAAGTTTCAGCCATTTACAGTAAAAGCTGTTATCAAAAAATCGCCACAGAATTCGTCGATCAAGATACAAATGCTATTACCCAAAAAAACGAATCACATTGACGATCATTGGCTGAATTTCTTTCAGAATACCTTTCTTGTAATAAGACCGGGTACCGATATAAAACAATTAGACGCTAAGATCAACAAGATCTTCATGACCGACGCTGCAGGCCAGCTGAAGGAAGAAGCCGATAAATATGGATTTAAAGACAAAGTAAGCTATGGCCTGCAGCCGCTGTTGGGCATGCACACCAATACCGATTACCCGGCTGATAACGGCCTTGTTGATGCCAGCAACCCGACCTATTCCTATATCCTGAGCGGTATAGCCCTGTTCATATTGGCAATAGCCTGTATCAATTTTGTGAACCTGACAGTTGCCAGGTCGTTAAAAAGGGCTAAAGAAATAGGTATCCGAAAGGTAGTAGGGGGGCAGCGCAAACAACTGATCATGCAGTTTTTAGGCGAATCGTTCATTCTCAGTTTTATCGCTTTTGTACTAGCCGTAGTTTTGGTTGTGCTCGTGTTACCATTTTTTAATACCCTCGCAAATAAAGCGCTGGCTTTCTCCTATTTGTTAAGTTTTAAGCTGGTGGCGGGTTATATCGCCATATTCCTGTTGACAGGTTTGCTGGCAGGCTTTTATCCGGCATTGGTGTTGTCAGGCTTCAATCCCGTGCAGTCGTTGTACAATCGCAACCAATATGCAGGGAAAAATTACCTGTCTAAAGGTTTGGTAATATTACAGTTTACCCTCGCTACCTTTCTTATTGTCTCTACCATTACCATTTACTCCCAGTTCAATTACCTGATGCATTTTGACCTGGGTTACAACGATAAAAATGTGGTATCGATAAATTCGTGGGGTTTAGATAAAACCAAGTTGCCGATTTTCAAAAATGAATTGTTAAAAGACCCTTCCATACTCAGTGTAACTGCAGACCAGGGCGGGCGCTGGATCACAGGGGCGCATGTTAATAATGGCCAGGATATTCACTTTGACATGAAACATATCGATGAAGATTACCTCTCTTTATTTCAGGTGCCTATTGTAAAGGGGCGCAATTTCTCCAAAACCATGGTTTCCGACAGTGCAACTTCTGTACTTGTTAACGAAGAATTTGTGAAACAGGCGGGCTGGAAAAATCCAATAGGTCAGGTTGTCGACTTCTTTTACGACGCCAAAAAATATACCGTAGTTGGAATAGTTAAAAACTATCATTTTGTGTCTCTTAATGAAAAGTTGCCGGCGGTATTGTTTACCATGAAACCCGACTACGGATGGGGCAACATCTTTGTAAAGATCAGCGATAAAAATAAATCGGAAACGCTCAACCGTATTCAAAAGGAATTTAAAGGGGATTTCCCTGTCATTCCTTATCAATACAAATTCAAAGATGCTGAGGTGGCTGAACAGTACGACAAGGAATCCAAGTGGAAACAGATCGTAACATTTGGCGCTGTGCTGACCATATTTATTTCGTGCATTGGTTTGTTCGGGCTGGCTACTTTGTCCGCTGAGCGCCGCAAGAAGGAGATAGGCATACGCAAAGTATTGGGCGCAAGCGTGCAAGGTATCGTCAGGAAACTATCTACCGACTTTGCCATATTGGTTTTGATCTCAGCGGTAATATCAGCTCCGGTTGCATGGTGGGCCATGCACAAATGGCTGCAAAACTATCCCTATCGCGTGGATATCAATGCAGGGATATTCCTGGTCGCGGCAGGCTTTGTATTATTGATCGCGTTGATAACGGTGAGTTTTCAGACCATCAGGGCGGCGGTCGCCAATCCGGTGAATAGTTTGAGGAGTGAGTGATCACCAATTAACAATCGGGTTATTTGAATTCTTATACATTGCATATCACCCTTTATGATGTGTTTTTCTTCGGAATAACATTCATAGGGTTGACTTTTGCTTTGCAGTTGTGGTTAAGCGAAAGTGTCAATCGCATTGCGAACAGATTTCTTGCTTTAGCGTTGGTCACCATGATCTTGTCGATGGTACGGATGCTGGTCACAGACATCCGGCTCGAAACCTACCTGCCTGGTTTGGAAAGATTGCCGATGCAATACCTGCTTGCCCTTGGGCCGCTTATCTATTTTTATGTACTGAAAATAACGCACCCCAGTCATAAATTCACCTGGAGTGATCTACTTCATTTTAGCCCTTTGTTGCTTGAACTGGGTGCCCTGGCATTGGAGATACGGGAGAGTATCATGACAGGAACAACCACTTACAAAACCTCAGCCTTTCAATTGTTAAACCCTGTACTGCAAGTACTCATATTTATTTCGATCATAACTTACGTGTACCGATCAGATAAGCTCATTCAAGATTTTTACCGGCGATTGCCGCTTATGCTGATGGATCGGTCGCTTCTCGAATTCCGTTGGCTGCGTCGTTTATTGGCGGCTACTGCGTTGTTATGGCTATTGTGGATCGGGTATGCCGCAGTTGATCATTTCGGCTACCAAAATCAATTAGAGATACACGTTTATTATCCTTTTTACATTTTTTTTGCAGTGATTATGATTTGGACTGCCGCTGCGGCGTTCCTAAAACCACAGGCGGGGTTGGAGGCCCAACAGCCAGCTACGGCAAAGCCGTCCCTATCGTCTGAGTTGAAACAAAAAGGCGCCTGGCTAAAGAAGACGATGGAGGCCAATTGCTATTACCGGGACCCGGAACTGAGCCTTACCATGTTAGCTGAAAAGCTTGGTTCAACCTCTCATGAACTATCGTGGATCATAAATACGATAATCAAAAAAAGTTTCAATGATTTTATTAATGAATACCGCGCCCGGGATGTGATAATCAAAATGCGCGATCCCGCCTATGATCATATTACACTTCTGGGTATTGCTTTTGAATCGGGCTTCAACTCACAAAGTACCTTTTATCGCTCATTCAAGCAGTTGACCGGCAAAAGCCCTGTGGATTATAAGAACAGCATAAAAAAAGAGTATTCATCTTATAATTTGGGAAATCAGAACATACTTACACCGGTATTTTTGAACCGGGAAACCGCAGTACAGTGGTCATCCGGGCAATCAAATCGCAATCGTATGTTTAAAAATTATTTCAAAACTGCTGTCCGTACCCTAAGGAAAAACATTGGGTTTACGGCTATCAACGTACTTGGCCTGTCGGTAGGATTGGCTACCTGTTTGCTTATTGTATTTTATGTAGTGGATGAACTAAGTTACGATAAATACAACACCAAAGCCGACCGTATTTACCGGGTTTCGCTTGACGCGAGCCTGAACGGACATGCAGGAAAATACGCAACATCTGAAGGTCCGCTTGAGGCTGCTTTAAAAGAAAATTTTCCTGAGATCGAAAACACGACCCGGATGATAGATAAGGACGGCCTCTTTCTTTCCCCACAGAAATTCTCTGTAAGAAAGGGGAATGAAAATGTGCAGGAGAAAAAAGTTGTCTTCACAGAATCGAGCTTGTTTGATGTGTTCACTCTGCCTATGATCGACGGCGATCCGGCAAAGTCGCTAGACGAACCGCATTCGGCTGTCCTAACAGAAAGTGCGGCAAAGAAATACTTTAATAAAACGGACGTAGTTGGGCAGACACTTACCATTAATGATACAAGTCTTTATAAAATAACGGGTGTGATACAGGATATACCGCCACAATCCCACTTTAAATACGATTTCTTTTTATCCTTTTCGTCCCTGCCTGAAAGTAAGGTTACGGGGTGGGGTTACAGCGGTGTGCACAATTATGTATTGCTGAAACCAGGCGCTAATGTAAAAAGCCTGGAGTTACGCATTGCACAGCTCGAGTTAAAAAATTCACCAGCTCCGGCTAAAATATGGACCACAAACGGCAACTATTTTCGCACCGTTTTGATGCCATTGCTTAAAATTCACCTGAGCTCGGGTTACGAATACGAAGCAGAAAAGGGAGGCAGCATGCAATACGTTTATATATTCTCGGTTATAGCAGCCTTTATATTGGTGATAGCCTGTGTGAATTTTATGAACCTTTCAACGGCCCGTTCGTCAAACCGGGCAAAGGAGGTGGGCGTACGCAAGGTATTGGGCTCCGCTAAGATAAATCTTGTTGCCCAGTTTCTTACAGAGTCCGTTATTGTTACACTAGTCTCGACCATTATCGCGGTGGTATTGGCTATAGTACTGATGCCGCTTTTCAACCAGATGGCGGGTAAACAATTGGGTTTCAGCTTGGGATCATTAACTTGGCTAATCCCTTCATTGCTTATAAGTATTGTTGTGATTGGTTTCCTGGCAGGTTCATATCCGGCATTCTTCCTATCTGCATTTCAGCCTATCGAAGTATTAAAAGGAAAGCTTTCCGCCGGGTTAAAAGGCGGTTTCCTGCGTAGCTTCCTGGTTGTCTTTCAATTCTCAATATCTATTTTCCTGATAATAGGTACGCTTGTTATTTATAATCAATTGAATTTTATCCAGAATAAGGACCTCGGCTTCGATCGTAGCCAGGTATTGGTCGTAAAAGACACCAACGTACTGGGCAACCAGGCAAAAATTTTGAAGGACGAGCTAAAACAATTGCCGGGGGTAACTAACGTCAGCATGTCGCCCTACCAACCTACCGGAGAAGATCGTTTGAAAACCGGTTTATTCCCAGATCGCACCATAGACGTTAAAAAAGACGTGCTGTCCGAGTTTTGGTCAGCCGACGAAGACTATATACCGACCATGGGTCTCAAACTGTTAAGCGGCCGTAATTTTTCCAAACAACTTGCATCAGACAGTACGGCCATTATCGTAAACGAGTCGCTTGTAAAGAAATTCGGCTGGAAAGATCCTTTAAATAAACCCGTCTTCCGTAATTCTGTCGGCTTGCAGGAGTTTCATATAGTTGGGGTTATAAAGGATTTTAATTTCGAATCGCTCAGGCACGAAATAACACCCCTGGCTTTGGTATATAGCCAAGATAACGGCGCTATTAATGTTCGCATGCAAACTGCCGATCTTAAGGGCCTTATGACAAAGGTGGAAAGTAAATGGAAGGAATTATCGCCAAACCAACAATTCAGCTATTCGTTTATGGACGCAGATTTTGATGCTACTTACCGCACGGAACAAAGGGTAGGCACACTGTTCATCTCTTTCAGCACACTGGCTATTTTGATAGCTTGCCTGGGTTTATTTGGGCTGGCGGCTTATGCCGCCGAACAGCGTAATAAGGAAATAGGCATTCGCAAAGTACTGGGTGCGAGTGTATCGGGCATAGTTGGTATGCTGTCGATGGATTTTATGAAGCTGGTGCTCATTTCCATCGTTTTAGCTTCCCCATTAGCATGGTGGGCAATGGATAAATTTTTTCTCCAAAACTTTGCCTACCGTACTGCAGTGCACTGGTGGATATTAGCTATTGCCGGTTCTGTGGCCGTGATCATAGCTTTTGTTACCATCAGTTTCCAGTCGGTAAAAGCTGCGCTGGCCAACCCCGTAAAGAGCCTGCGGTCGGAGTGATCTGATAATTGTTATTTGTGGCCGGTTAACCCGTGATTAGGTCACTAACGGTTCGAGTTAGTTACAGATGGACGACGGTCGTCGGGGCAATCCCAAATAAATCAGTGAGATCGTTCTAAAAAAAGTAAATATCACTGCAACCTGTTACCAGTTCATAGCGTCTGATAATAAAGTTTGGATACCAAATAAGCGAACGAACCACTCAACCAATGAACTAACGCCATGATCAGGAATTATCTCAAAACCGCGTTCCGTAATCTTAAAAAAAATAAAGGTTTCACCGCCATCAATGTACTGGGGCTGGCCCTTGGCCTGGCTACCTGCCTGCTAATCGTATTTTATGTGTTCGATGAGCTCAGTTACGATAAATTCAACCTTAACACAAGCCGTATATACCGTATCAATAACGAAATAAAATTTGGTGGCAATGAAAGCGCATCTGCAGACGCCCCGGCGCCCACTGCTGCTGCCTTAAAAGCTGATTTCCCTGAAGTTGAACAAGTTGTAAGGTTTAGGGACCGCGGTGGTAACCCGGTTAAAAAAGGTAACCAGAACATCCAGGAAAATCGCATGGTATTCGCGGACGCTTCTATATTTGATGTATTTACATTGCCGATGATCAGCGGCGATCCAAAGACAGCATTAAAAGAACCACGGACCGTAGTTATTACCGAAGAAATTGCCCGGAAGTATTTTAATACATCCAGGGCCGTTGGTAAAATCCTTACCTTCAATGATACTTCGCTTTACAAAGTGACTGGTGTAATCAAAAATATTCCTTCACAATCGCACTTTCACTTTGATTTTTTTATATCGATGGCCGGATTGCCGGAAAGCAAGGAAAACGCCTGGTTCAGTAATAATTTCAAAACTTATTTATTGCTGAGGCCTGGTGCTGATATCAACAAGCTACAAGCCAAGTTGCCTGAATTTATGCGTAACCATGCAGGTCCGCAGTTACAGGATATTTTGCATTTAACTTTTGCCAGGTTCGAGCAAAGCGGCAATTATTACAGGTTCAGCTTGACACCACTCACCAAAATTCATCTTCAATCCAATATACGCGATGAATTTGAAGCAAACGGCAATATTCAAACGGTATATATTTTTTCGGCTATCGCTGTGCTGATATTGCTGATCGCCTGTGTCAATTTTATGAATTTGTCGACAGCTCGTTCATCAAACAGGGCCAAAGAGGTGGGGGTACGTAAGGTCCTGGGATCGGCCCGTAAACATTTGATCGCACAGTTTTTAACAGAGTCTATTATCGTAACGCTTGTTGGTGCCGTTATTGCCATTTTTGGCGCCTGGGCGATGCTTGGATTTTTTAACGACCTGTCGGGCAAACAACTGGCTATTACCTCAAATATTTTGTTGTGGCTATTGCCCTCGTTACTTGTTTTTATTTTGGTTATCGGTTGCCTCGCTGGGTCGTATCCGGCCCTTTACCTGTCCGGTTTTCAGCCTATTGAAGTACTCAAGGGTAAATTAGCGGCGGGCTTTAAACGGAGCATACTACGCAATGTACTAGTGGTGGGGCAATTTGTTATCTCCATAGGACTGATCATTGGTACATTGGTGATCTACAATCAATTAAAATTTATCCAGAGTAAAGATGTCGGGTTTAAACGCGAACAGGTGCTAACCGTATGGGATACGTGGACGCTGGGCTCAAAGGCTAAAACCTTTAAACAGGAAATCAAACAACTTGCAGGCGTACAAAATGCTACCATGTCGGGCTACTTACCCACTGATGGTGCCAATAATAATTCGTCTGTATTTAAGGATCCGGTGCTGGACCAAAAACGCGCAATACTTACCTGCACATGGTTTGTGGATGAAGACTACATACCTACACTTGGGATGAAAATGGTGACCGGAAGAAATTTTTCAAACCAAATGGCAACCGATTCTACTGCTATTGTCATAAACGAAGCAGCTGCAAAATTGTTGGTTTTTCCTGACCCGCTGAATCAAAAGCTTTACGTTCCGCAGGATAACATGGCCAAAGTTATGAAGCCTTATCATATCGTGGGGGTTATAAAGGATTTCAATTTTAAATCGCTGCGCGAAAATGTAACGCCGATGATCCTTTTTAACAGTGAAGACAGGGGAGCGCTATCTATACGCATAAAGTCGGCCAACCTAAAGGCCGTAGTAGAACAGGTAAAAAATAAATGGACATCTTTTTCGCCTAACCACCAGTTCAATTACTCGTTCATGGACCAGGATTTTGACAAGATGTACCGCACCGAACAGCGAACGGGTAAAATAGCCGTATCATTTACTTCGCTGGCAATTGTCATTGCATGCCTGGGGTTATTCGGTTTAGCGGCATACGCCGCAGAACAGCGTACAAAAGAGATCGGTATCCGTAAAGTATTGGGCGCCAACATATCGACCATAGTAGGTATGTTATCAAAGGATTTTATCAGGCTGGTATTAATTGCAATAGCCATTGCCGCGCCTGTTGCATGGTGGGCCATGCATAACTGGCTTGAAGGATTTGCTTATCATCGGAATGTACAATGGTGGATATTCGCGGCTGCAGGGCTTGGGGCTATCCTGATAGCGTTCATAACCATCAGCTTTCAGTCTGTCAAAGCGGCGCTTACCAATCCTGTGAAAAGCCTTAGGAGCGAATGATCGGGATTAGTGATTTGTTAACTGACGATTGGTAAGAATAGAATTCTTGGTCACCAGTTAACAAATCACTAATCTCAATACCAAAAACTGTATCATAACCGGACATCGGAGTGTTACGCAAGCGGACAATATCAAAGTTGATTGTTTCTTAATTTATTATAAATCAATTAATTAATTATTTGGTATTTATTTTCGGTGTACTACAAAAATTGTATACCTCATGATTCGCAACTATCTGAAGATCGCGTGGCGAAACTTGTACAAGAACAAGGTTTTCTCGCTTATTCATATTTTGGGATTGACCATCGGCATTACGGTTTGTCTGATGATATTCCTGTACATTACCAATGAATTCAGTGTTGATCGTTTCCATAAGAACGGGAGACAGGTATACCGCGTAATGCGTGGTTTTGATAAAGAGAAAGCACGTGTTCCTTATCTTTCGGCTCCTTATGCACAAGCTTTGTTAACTGATTATCCCGCTGATATCAAGATGGCGGTACGCGTTTGGACCGCGAATTTCCTGGTATCATTTGGGGATAAGGCATTTGACGAACGCAAGGTTTACACTACCGACGCCGGTTTTTTTACCATGTTTTCATTTCCGCTATTAAGAGGTGATGCTGCAACAGCGCTTAAAGACCCCGGAAGTGTGGTACTTACTCAAAAGGTCGCTGAAAAATATTTCGGAACGGTTGACAATGCGATGGGTAAAATCATATCCTTTGACAAAACCCTGCCAATGAAGGTAACCGGCATTTGCAAAAATCCACCTTCCAATACGCACATGGACTTTGATATGGTGAACACGCTTTCCAGCTTTCCGGACAGAGCTAATGGTAAAATATGGATCAATAATTTCCTATTCACTTATGTGCTGCTAAACCCGAATACCGATGTTGCAAAGCTAGAGGCTAAATTTCCCCGGTTCCTGGAAAAATATATGGGTAAGGAGATGGCACAATACGGATTGCACCAGGACTTGATGTTAACCGCGTTGCCAGATATATATTTTGAACCTTCATCGGCGTTTGACAACGTAAAGCATGGTGACAAAACAGTGGTTTATATATTTATTTCCATTGCCGCGCTTATTATGCTTATTGCCTGTATCAATTTCACAAACCTGGCTACGCTGCGTGCCGTGGAACGTTCAAAAGAAGTGGGCCTGCGTAAAGTTTTGGGGGCACTGCGCAATCACCTGGTATCACAGTTTATAGGCGAATCTATTTTACTATCCGTTATCTCCTGTATCCTTTCCATCGGGTTGCTGCTGGCACTGTTGCCAACCTATAATAACATCCTTGGCTATAACCTGACCATTGCCTGGAATTCGTGGCCGATTTATACGTTCCTCGGGGGCGTTATTTTAGTTGTCGGATTTCTGGCAGGTAGTTACCCGGCATTTTTCCTATCGGCCTTTTCGCCTATAGAGGCATTAAAAGGAAAATTGCGGTTGGGTAAAGGCGGATCTTTTTTCAGGCAGGCACTGGTTGTGGTGCAATTTAGTATCTCCGTTTTCCTGATCATTGGTACTATCGTGATCATGAACCAGATGCACTATATTAAAAACAAATCTCTTGGGTACGACCAGGCTCAAAGCGTGGTGGTGCAGATAGATAACGCCGATATTTATGATCACCGTAATCTATTTAAAACCGAACTGCAAAATAAACCCGGTATAGCCTCTGTATCCCTAATGTCGGGCGAACCGGGCGGTTTTTTTGACGTACAGGCGTATGAAGCCGAAGGGCACCAGGACATTTTAAAGGAACGCTCGGAATTTGCAGATTTTGAATATGTAAAGACACTTGGATTGAAGATAATCGCAGGTCGCGACTTTTCTCCGACGTTTGCAACCGATACCATGAACTCGGTACTGATAAACGCTACGGCGGCTAAAAAGCTTGGCTTCAGTCCCGAGCAAGCTGTGGGCAAATGGATAAGAAATACGATCCGCGACGATCATAAAAGAAGGATAATAGGCGTGGTGAACGATTTCAATTTCCTGTCGCTGAAAGAAAACATGGACGCGCTGATCATTTCACCCTCCGAAGACAGGAGAGTGGCCGTTATCAAGTTAAAACCGGGCAACATAGCGTCTTCACTCGATGAAATTAAGAAGGTTTATGCGCAGGTAGCGCCGGTGTACCCCTTTGAGTATACCTTCCTCGATCAGAAATTTGATACTACTTATAAATCCGATCTGCGGCAGCAAACGATACTAAGCATATTTTCGGGGCTGGCCATTTTTATAGCCTGCCTGGGTCTGTTCGGTTTGGCGTCATTTACTGCGGCAAAACGCACCAAGGAGATAGGGGTACGTAAAGTGCTGGGCTCATCTGTGCTCAATATTCTGCTATTGCTTTCAAAGGACCTGCTGAAGCCGGTAATGATAGCTACGTGGATAGCTATACCGGTAGGCTATTATGCTATGCATAGCTGGCTGCAAAACTTTGCTTACCGCACGCCATTGTCGTGGTGGATATTTGTGTTGGCAGCCGCAATAACGTTTGCAATTGCCCTGATTACGGTCAGCTTTAAGTCTTTGAAGGCAGCATTGGCCAACCCAGTGCAGAGTTTGAGATCGGAGTAACGATGTAGTTGAAAGGGCAGAGGCAAGAGGTTATCAGACGTTCACGAAAATGCAAAATGGGACACTGCTTCGATGTCGTGCTAAGTTAACGTAATTATTTGTAAGCGCTTGTAGTGTAGCAGGAAGTGGCAAGCGGCGCAGGTGTGAACACTTAGTTTAATGTAAAAATAAACAGGATAATTGAACTTTTAAAACCGGCATTCACATCATGTTTAAAAACTACTTCAAAACCGCCTGGCGTAATATTTTAAAGAACAAATTTTACGCTTTCATCAATATAACCGGGCTTACCGTTGGCCTTAGTGTCGGATTACTTATTTTACTTTGGGTGAGTGATGAGCTGAGTTTCGATTCTTTTCATACCAAGGCATCGCAGCTTTACCAGGTAAACGCCCAGATTGGCACCGGCAGCACTAAACAAATATGGGGTGGTGTACAGGCCCCGATAGCAACGTTCGCCTTACGTGAAGTACCAGGTGTAAAGGCTGCTGTGAGGATGGTTCCCAGTTATGGTTATAGCGTTTTCCGTTATGGGGATAAAGTACTGAAACCGGGCGAAAACGGCATGTTCATGGTTGACCCATCGTTCTTCACGGTGCTTGATTTTCAGATGATCAAAGGTGACCGTAACCGGCCATTCCCGAATGATCAGTCCATTGTCATCACCCAAACCACAGCAAAGCGTTTCTTTGGCGATGTCAACCCCATTGGTAAAGTATTGAAAGGTGATAACAGGGATAACTATATAGTAAGCGGGCTGATGGCTGATTTCCCGGAAAATTCAACCTTTAAAGCGGATGTTTTATTTTCCATTAATCTGCAGGCTAAATCATATAGCGCTACAGATTACTGGAAATCCATGGATTCGGACTGGGGTAATTATTATGCTACCACTTATCTTCAATTGCAACCCAATGTATCCCTCAAGTCGGTACAGGATAAATTGACGCAGATACATATCGTCAATCAGCCCGGTGCACAGGCCTCGGAAGTAAGTTACCTGCTGCAGCCACTTACACAATTGCACCTGTACCATGCAGATGGTACAGAATCGGGTATGCAAACCGTCAGGATATTTCTTATTGTAGCCATACTGATCCTGCTGATAGCCTGCATTAATTATGTGAACCTGTCCACCGCCCGGGCCATGTTGCGATCAAAAGAAGTAAGCGTACGCAAGATCATTGGTGCGGAAAGGATACAGTTATTTGCGCAGTTCGTGATCGAAACATCGTTATTCTTTTCTGTAGCTCTTGCCCTGGCATTTTTTACGGTGAAAATACTAATGCCGTTTTACAACGATCTTTCCGGCAAACAGATGCAGTTCGACCTGCTTGATCCGCGTGTATGGAAAGTGATCGGGTTTACAGTTGCAGGCACATTGCTGGCATCCAGCATATACCCGGCTTTGTTGTTGTCTTCCTTTAAGCCCATCAATGCACTTAAAGGAAAACTTTCAATTGGAGTTGGTAATACGTTGTTTCGCAAGGGACTTGTAGTTACCCAATTCATATTTTCAATCGGCCTTATTATTAGCACGCTGGTAATCAACAGCCAGCTAAAATACATTCGCGAAAAAGAATTGGGTTATGATAAATCCTACGTGTTTGCCTTTGGCATGGGCGGAATGCAAAAAAACTATGAAGCACTTCGAACCGAACTATTGAACCAGCCGGCAATACACAATATAGCGAGCGGGGCAGGTAATATCATGATCGCTGATAATACCACCTCGGATACAAACTGGGATGGGAAAAATCCCAAAGAGTCCTTCCTCATCCACCCGATGCATATCGATAAGTATTACATCAGCTTTTTTAAATTGAAGATGGAGTCGGGCGAACCATTCACCGGTGTAGCAAGCGATTCGGTACATTATATACTAAATGAAACAGCGGTAAGAGAAGCTGGTATAAAAGACCCGATAGGAAAAATGTTTAGCTTACATGATACCCGGGGCACTATCATCGGCGTGGTAAAAGATTTCCATATGGCTTCGCTCAGAAAAAAGATCGAGCCGGCAATTTTTGTATACAAGCCATCGTGCTGGAAAATGTTTGTTAAAACAAACGGGAAAGACGCGTCGCTTGCTGTTGAAACCGCAAAGAAAGTATGGACAAAATATAATCCCGGTTTCCCTTTCGAATATAGCTTTATGGACCAGGATTATGATTCGATGTATAAAACCGATCAGCGTTCGGGTTTGCTTTTCAGCGTATTTGCCGGTATAGCCATATTTATCTCGTGCCTTGGATTATTTGGCCTGGCAACATATACCGCACAGGTAAAAGTTAAAGAAATAGGTATACGGAAAGTATTGGGAGCCAGTGTTGCCAATATTACATCCATGCTTTCCCAGGATTTTATGTTATTGGTCGTCCTTTCCCTCATCGTAGCCTGCCCTATAGCCTGGTATGCGATGACCCGGTGGCTACAGAACTATGCTTACAAAACTTCTATACAATGGTGGGTATTTGTATTGGCAGGTGTGTCGGCCATACTTATAGCCTTTATTACTATCAGTTTCCAGGCAATCAAAGCGGCGCTTGCCAATCCCGTGAAGAGTTTGAGAAGTGAATGACGTGGTTTATTAGTAATCGCGGGCGATTGACAGAAAAATAACTAATGACAACAATAAACCCCGATAGCTATCGGGAAGGATAAATGAACTAAAGATCATGATAAAAAACTATCTCAAAGTTGCCTGGCGCAACCTGTGGAAAAACAAGGTTTTTTCGGCCATCAACATTATCGGTTTGGCTGTTGGCATGGCGGCCTGCATTGTTATTATGCTTTTTGTACACTACGAAAAAAGCTTTGATGACTTTCAAACGCAAAATATTTATCGTTTGAACGAAGTGCAAACCATAGGCAGTGAAGGTGCTAAACAAAAAGTAGCGTTGTCCATGTTCCCCATGGGGCCTACACTGCAGCAGGAATTCCCTGAGATAAAAACATTTTCCCGGATACATTGGACCGATAAATATCAACTGACCGAAAAGGATAAGAAAATATTCCTGCAACAGGCTTTCTTTGTCGACTCTACTTTTCTCAAAATATTCAATTTCCAGGTTATCAGAGGCGACAAACTGAACGGGCTGCTTAAACCGCATTCGGCTATGATAACCGAAGAGACCGCAAAAAAGCTTTTTGGCGATCAGGATCCGATAGGTAAAACTATTACCCATTACAGCAACGATACAACAAGCTTCATTGTTACAGGTGTTTTGGCAAATGTTCCTAAAAACTCGCAGTTGCAGTTCGATGCATTATTTTCGTTCAATACCATCATCAGGCCCGATATGTATAAAAACTGGGGAGGTAACTGGCTTGATACTTATTTTGTACTGACCCCGGGCACCAATCAGGCAGCGCTGGAAGCCAAATTCCCGGCATACCTGAAGAAATACTTGAAGGGCGATAGCTGGAAGTATTACCAATTGTTCCTGCTAAAGTACAAAGACGTTCACGCGGGTTCGGCCGATATAGGTCTGGATTATATTAATTTTCAAAAGTTCGATAAAAAGACCACCAACCTCTTCGCGATCATTGCGCTTATCGTGCTGGTTATAGCCTGCGTCAACTTTATCAATCTGTCCACCGCGCGATCGGTTGAAAGGGCCAAAGAGGTCGGCATCCGCAAGTCGATAGGGGCATACCGTTTTCAACTGGCTGCCCAGTTTTTGAGCGAAACGGTGATGATATCGTTTCTCTCGCTTGTGTTTGCAATTGTACTGGTCGAATTGTCGCTGCCTTATATTAACAACCTGAGTGAAAGGGATATAACATTAAATGTGTTTAATAGTTTTGGCGTGATAGGTGCAGTGTTTGGAGGGACTATACTCGTCGGCCTGCTGTCAGGTATATACCCGGCAATTTACCTGTCTTCGTTCCAGGCAGTTAAGGTACTGAAAGGTTCTATCCAGGTTGGGAAAAACAAGGGTCTCATGCGAAACATCCTTGTGGTAACTCAATTCACGAGTGCAATCTTCCTGATGATAGCAACTGTTTTTGTACTGAGGCAATTAAACTTTATGCAAAAACAAGACCCAGGTTATACCCGCGACCAGATAGTAAACGTGAAGCTGGACGGCGTTACTTATAAGAAATATGACCAGTTTAAAAATGCGCTGTCAGGCAATACGTTGGTCGAGGGTGTAACTGCATCGCAAGACATCCTGGGTAGCCATCTCGATCAAACCGGTGTTACGTTCCGTCCTCACGACGGCCCACGCCAGGATCTGGGCACAACCTTGCTGGTGGTTGATAGTAATTACCTGTCGCTATACAATATGAAACTGGTGGCTGGTCGCAATTTTTCGGGAGATACTGCGATGGACACAAGGCAATATATTGTGAACGAGGCGCTCGGTCACGAGTTGTTAAAAGATCATCCAAAGCGGCCGTTATCGTCGCTGGTAGGCGAGCATTTTGGTTTTGATTCGCTGGGCACCATTGTAGGTGTCGCTAAAAACTTCAACTTTAATTCACTGCATTATAAAGTTGAACCTTTATTTATGATAAGTGCGCGAAAATTTGGTTTTGGTAACGTTTCCGTTAAAATAAACGGAAGCCGTACGGCCGAGGCGCTGGCGTTCATCAAAGCGAAATGGGCGGCAATTAACCCAGACAGCCCGATAGAATACCAGTTTCTTGACGATCATTTTAATGAGGTTTATAAAGCTGACAGCCAGCAAAGCCAGATCGTGGGGATACTCTCCGGGCTTGCCATATTCATATCTTGCCTTGGCCTGTTCGGGCTGGCGTCTTATTCAGCAGAAAAGCGGGTGAAAGAAATAGGGGTACGGAAGGTGTTGGGCGCATCGGTTCAGAGGATAGTGATATTACTTTCCGGCCGCTTCCTGGTGCTTGTATTAATCGCTAATGTAATTGCTATTCCGTTGGCATTGCTGGCAATGAACCGGTGGCTGCGGGATTTTGCGTACCGTATCGATCTGTCGGCAACTGTGGCTGTAGCGGTTCTTTTGGTCTCGGTTATTATCGCGATGGTAACAATCAGCTTCCAGGCCGTAAAAGCGGCTACTGCAAACCCTGTAAAGAGTTTACGAAGTGAATGAAATTGCCTGCAAATGGGTCGTCAATTAACAACTAGGTTAAAACTATGATAAAAAACTATTTTAAGATCGCTCTAAGGAATATTCAGCGCAATAAACTTTATTCGCTGATCAATATTGCCGGACTTACCATCGGCCTTACAGCATGTTTGCTGGTAGCAACCGTGGTTTTAGACGATCTGTCGTATGATCACCAATGGCAGAAAGCCGACCGTATTTATCGCATTATTAGCATCGACAAAAGCAGCAAAAACGCTATTCAGCAATTTCCGCAAAGCTTTACCGGGCTGGGCCCATCTTTCAAAAGGAATTTCCCCGAAGTCGAAGAATATTGCCGGATGCATATAGCAAAACACCGCTTTAAAATGGGAGGTAATAAAGATGGGGTCGAAATGCATATTATATCGGCCGAACCATCGGTGTGGAAGGTGTTAAATTTTGATGTAACGGGGGGGAATCCCCGGGCTTTTACAAAGGGCTACATCAATATGGTCATCACCGAAAAGATAAAAAAACAATATTTTTCCAACGCCGATCCCGTAGGCAAGGTGATTACTGATCTGCCTGAATTTGGTAAGCCGGTTAGTTATTTGATAACAGGGGTTATAAAAGATATTCCGGCGAACTCCACGCTGCGTTCAGACATCCTTACGATTAACGAAATGCGGCCGGACGATGATATTTTGCATCCAGAAGGTTACGGTACTTTTTCGGAACAATATTTATTGCTCAAACATGGTGCATCGGCAAAAGCATTGGAAGCCAAGACCAATAAATGGTTTGCGGGCTATGTTACCAATAAGGAGATGCATTATTCATTCACCTTTCAGCCGATAAGGGATATCTATCTTAGATCGACTGACCTTTCTGGCAACAGTGAGATTCGTGGCGATATTAAAAACGTATATATCTTTTCAGGCGTGGCGATATTCCTGCTGTTGATAGCCTGTATCAACTTTGTGAACCTGACGACCGCACGCGCGCTGAAACGCGTCCGCGAAGCTGGCATACGAAAGGTGTTGGGTGCCGATAGGCGCGAACTGATAGCGCAATTTCTTTTCGAGTCGTTATTGTTTTTTTGTATCTCATTTGCCGCGGGGATGTTTTTTTATGTGGTGTTTTTGAGGTCGGTGGAAGCCTATCTTGGTCACCCGCTTACTATTACGCTGCAAGCCAATATTTTACTTTTTAGCATCACCTGCGGTGCCATGCTTATTGTAAGTGTCCTTACGGGCATTTATCCCGCTTTACTGGTTTCGGCGCAGAACCCGGTTTCGACATTAAAAGGAAAGATAAACGAGTATATCGGAAGCAATTTTCTCCGGAAAACACTGGTGGTCACTCAATTTGCCATTTCTGTGGCGGTGCTTACGGTAACCATTATTGTACAAAAGCAACTGCACTTTATAAACAATAAGGATCTGGGATACGATAAGAATAATTTACTTCATTTTACCAACATCAGCTGGGACGGTAAGGGAGATGCTTTTAAGCACGAGGTATTGACCATTCCGGGTATCGAAAATGCAAGTATAGCTACCTGGTACCCCGAAAGCGGCGGTGGCGGATACATGACGCTCAGCGCGGATGACCCAGCCCAGAAAGGTAACAAATTGAAGGTTTGGTACATAAATGGTGATTTTGATTTTGTGCGGACTATGAAATTTCGCCTTGTAAAAGGTCGTCTGCTCGACCCGAAATTTAGCAGGGATGCCATAAACGCCGACTCGTTGATGATGCAGGGCGGAAATAAACTTGATTCGGCCAGGAACGGACAATCTATGCTGATATCAGCTTTTACAGCAAAAATGTTTTCTGTTAAGAGCCTTGGGGAATCTGTTAAAGGTGCAACCGGAATACCAGTAGGTATTGTTAATAATTTCAACAACGAGTCGTTAAAAGAGGACATGAAGCCCGTGTTCATCAGCGCGTCAAAAAACATGCGCTATGGATGCATGCTGATGCGGATTCAGCCCGGGTCGGAAAAAACTGTTCTAGCAAAACTATACAAGGTCTGGCAGCACTTCTTTCCGGATAAGGTATTTGAATACGCCTGGTCGGACCAGGAACTTAGCAGGCAATACGCCGCTGAGCAAAAACTTCAACAGTTGTTTACCACATTCAGCTTCATGATACTAACGCTGGCTGCATTAGGCCTATTTGGGCTGACAACATTTATTGCGGAGATAAGAGTAAAGGAAATAGGTATAAGAAAAGTATTAGGAGCTTCTGTATCAGCTATATCGATTACATTATCTAAAGACTTTATTAAGCTGGTTTTAATCGCTATACTGGTAGCCTCACCAGTGGCCTGGTATTTTGCCAATAGATGGCTGGAAAATTATGCCTATAAAATCACGCTGAACTGGTGGCTTTTTGCATTGTCCGGTTTGGGCGCAATTACTATAGCGATCATGACCATAAGTTATCAAACGATAAAGGCGGCTACTGCAAACCCGGTAAAGAGTTTGCGGAGCGAATAAAATAAATATAATGCCGTGCAACGTATTTGGAAAAACAGCTGTCTGATAGATATAAACAACTCAAAAGCAATGAAAACCTTTTTAACATTATTTATCGTAGCCTGCCAAACCACATTTGCTTTGGCGCAGGACGACAGAACCCCATACCTGACCAAATCTCTGGCCAACGATGCAATCAGCAACGTTGTGGTAAGTACCTCGGCAGGTGGTATACAGGTAAGCGGCAGAACAGGCGAAGCCCCACGTATCGAAGTTTATATCAGGGGTAACAACAATCGCGAACTCTCAAAAGCCGAAATTGAAAAGAAATTGGCAGAAGATTATGAGATGAACATTGACGTAAACGGTCATGAACTGAGGGCCATTGTTAAAACAAGGCACGATTTTCATAATTGGAACAATGGCATGAGCATTTCATTCAAGATATACGTGCCGCAAAACGTTTCAACCGATCTGCAAACCAGCGGTGGCGGGATAAGCCTCGACTATCTGAAAGGGAATGAAACCTTCAAAACGAGCGGTGGTGGTTTAAATATTGACCACCTGACCGGAGTGATACATGGCAGAACGTCGGGCGGGGGCATCCGGGTTACTAATTCGGATAACGATATTGACCTTAACACCAGCGGCGGAGGCATAACTGCCAGGAACTGCAGTGGAAAAATACGTTTGGTAACTTCGGGTGGCGGCCTCGAACTGGACGACCTGAGAGGAGATATTGATGCGCACACCAGCGGCGGCGGCATCAGGGGCGGCAACATCCGGGGTGAATTAGTTACCGGCACGAGCGGTGGCGGTATTGAACTCAGGAATATGGACTGCAGCCTGGAGGCTAATACCAGCGGCGGCAGTTTATCGGCCGAGATGAAACATGTAGGCAAATACCTTCGGCTAAGCAGTAGCGCCGGTAATGTAGAAGTGGAGCTGCCGGCAAAACAGGGTCTCGATCTTAACTTACGCGGCGACAGGGTAGAACAAATCCAGTTTAGCGGGTTTAAAGGCGATTGGGATAAAGAACACGTACGTGGCAAGGTTAACGGCGGTGGTTCCCCTGTCGATGTTTCGGCAAACGGGAATGTAAGTGTGCGTTTCAACTAACAGATCAGTAAATCAACAATAAACCATAAGACCATGAAAAAATATTTAATTCTCTTCATAGCAGCCTGCCAGGGTTTGTCCACCTTAGCGCAGGATAACAAAACCCCTTATATAACCAAATCGCTCACCAATGCGGGCATCAAAAATGTATATGTTTCCACATCGGGCGGCAGCATCACGGTAAGCGGCGCTCCAGGTGAAGAACCGAGGATCGAGGTTTACGTTTCGGGCAACAACGGCCTGTCTAACTTGTCGAAAGACGAGATAAAAAAACGCCTTGAGGAAAACTATACACTTGATATAACTACAAGCGGCGGCGAATTAAAAGCGGTAGCAAAAAACAAGCACGATCATAACTGGGATTGGCGCAGATCGTTAAACATCGGTTTTAAAGTATATGTGCCTCAAAATGTAGCTACCAAGCTGGAGACCAGCGGCGGCAGTATTCACCTCGATAATCTCAGCGGCCAGGAAGTATTTGAGACAAGCGGGGGCAGCCTGCATATTGATAAACTGACAGGCAATATCCGTGGGCGTACCTCGGGCGGCAGCATCACGCTTATGAACTCAAAAGACAATATCGACCTCGAAACAAGTGGCGGCAGCATAAGAGCCAGTAATTGTTCGGGCAACATCCATTTGGAAACATCTGGCGGCTCTATCCGTCTTGAGGATTTGAATGGCAAGATCGGCGCTGAAACCAGTGGCGGCAGCGTTGCAGCTAACAATATTAAAGGCGAGCTGAAAACCGGCACATCAGGTGGCAGCATTAACCTTACCGGCCTGGCCTGTAGCCTGGATACTTATACCAGTGGCGGCAGTATCCATGCGCAATTGAAGGAAGCCTCAAAATTTGTGAAGATAGATGCCAGCGGTGGCCATGTAGACCTGGAGCTACCATCAAAACAAGGTTTTGACCTTAACCTGCGTGCCGATAAGGTAACAGCGGAACTTGGCGGGGGCAGTTTCAATGGAACAAAAGAAAAGGACAGAGTAGAAGGTAAATTAAACGGCGGTGGTATCTCGGTAGATGTAAATGGCAGCAACCGTGTTAACCTGACCTTGAACTAATATTATTTAAAAATATTGATTACCAAGGATCAGCTTTATTATTTTTATAGTAAAGCTGATCTTTTAATGTAGGGCCAACAACAAACGAATCAATCATTGAATTTATACCCTGACTTATGATAAGAAACTATATCAAAACAGCATGGCGAAACATTAAAAAACATGCCGGTTTTTCTCTGATCAACGCCGGCGGGCTGACTTTGGGGATCGCAAGCTGCCTGCTATTGCTGCTATACGTTTCCTACCATTTGAATTTTGATCACCAGTTCAAAAACCTCGACAATATTTACCTGGTCGAAAACAACCAGCCGGGTGATGGCAAGATTTATACTTTTGCTGCCACGCCAAAACAAGCTGCTTTCTCAATAAAGGAAGAAATTCCCGGCGTGGTACAAACCGCAAGGGTAATAAGTTACAATGCCGACGGGTTGCTTACTTATAACAACAATAGCTTTAAAAAAGCGGGACTGTTTGCCGACCCTGCCTATGTGTCGATACTTTCTTATCATTTTTTAGAAGGGTCCGCAGCATCAGCATTAACAAAACCAAATTCAATTATAATTACAAAAGACCTTGCTCATACCTTGTTCAGTGACGGGGAAGCGATGGGGAAGATCCTGACACGCAATAATAAATCGCCGTTGATGGTTACAGGGGTAATTGATAATGTGCCTGCCAATGCAACATTCCAGTTTGATTTCATAATACCCTGGACACTATTTGAGGCCGAGAACCCGTGGACAAAGGATGCCGGGTGGGGCAGCAACTATGCTCGCACATTTGTGCAACTAAAAGATGCCGCATCGCTTGCCCAGGCAAACCGGGTAATGAAGGGAATGGTAGAGCGCCATGATAAGAACGACAAAAACGAATTGTTTCTTTTTCCGTTCGCCAAAGTTCACCTTTACTCAACATTTGAAAATGGAAAATCTGTAGGCGGAATGATAAGCCAGGTGCATTTGTTTGAAATACTTGCCTTGTGTATTTTGCTGGTAGCATGCGTCAATTTCATGAACCTTTCCACCGCACGATCTGAAGAAAGAGCTAAAGAAGTAGGCATCCGCAAAGCCATAGGATCCAGCCGGAAACTGATCATCAGCCAGTTCATCACCGAATCCATGATATTATCATTTTTGTCGACGATAGTGGCTGTTGCTGTTATGATATTGGTTATACCACCATTCAACAATTACTTTAATATCAAAATGTCGTTCCCTTACAGCGACTGGACCGCATGGGTATTCATAATCGGCCTGGCAGCCGTTGCGGGGTTTGTGTCAGGGAGTTATCCTGCGTTCTATTTGTCGTCTTTTCAGCCCATCAAGGTGCTTAAGGGGATGTTCAAAGGCGGCAAGGGGGCGCTTTCGGTACGTAAAGTTTTGGTGGTACTGCAATTTGGCCTGGCTGTTTTCCTGATCACCGCGACCATATGCATATACAGGCAGATACGGTATATACAGGATAAACCGATAGGGTTTGATAAAAATAACATGGTCGAGATTTCTACTGAAGGTAATCTTGATAAAAAATCGGATGTATTTATCGACGAGTTGAAGCGAAAGGGTGCTATAACAAGTGGCACGCAGCTTTCGATGAGCATTTCTGAAACCGGCAATAATACCTGGGGAGTGGAATGGCAGGGTAAACAACCCGATCAAAAAATACTTTTCGAGATACTGAACACCGGTTTTGACTTTACAAAAACTACAGGTGTTAAACTGCTTGCCGGTCGCGAGTTCACGAACGGATATTCCGCCGATACCGCAGGTACAACGATGATGATCAATGAAACCACCGCTAAGCTGATGAACCTGAAGCAGACGGTTGGCGCTGAGATAAAGTGGGGCGGAAGGCCATACACCATTATCGGTGTTTATAAAGATTTTGTGCGCGGCTCACCTTATCAAAAGGTTCCGCCGATGATCAGCACATTTGTCGGTAATGGTTCCGACGAAATAGATTTAAGGCTAAATCCGGAAAAAAGCATTACTGCATGTGTGGACGAGATCAACAGGACATTGAAAGAGATCAACCCGGCATACCCTCCTGTTATTAATTTTGTTGACAGCGACTTTGCCAAAAAATTTGAGAACGAGAAGGTATTGGCGATGCTGGCTAACCTTTTTGGCGGACTCGCTATTGTGATCTCCTGCCTTGGCTTGTTTGGATTAGCGGCCTATGCCGCAGAACAGCGCACCAAAGAGATAGGTGTGCGCAAAGTGCTGGGGGCCAGTGTAAGCAACCTTGCAGCTTTGTTATCGAAGGACTTCCTGGTACTGGTAAGCATAGCTATCGTTTTGGCTGTACCGGTATCAATCTGGTCGTTAAGTAAATGGCTCAACAATTATGAATACCATGTTGCCTTAAGCTGGTGGATAATAGCACTTGCCGGTTTGATAACGATAGTTGTTGCGTTGCTTACAGTAAGTTTCCAGGCTGTAAAGGCCGCTTTGGCCAACCCGGTGAAGAGCCTGAGAAGCGAGTGATTTTTTAACCAGTGTTTGGCGATGGGTGGGTGATGCCCATTTATATATAAATTAAAAAGTATAACCTGATGATCAAGAATTATTTCAAAGTTGCGTGGCGCAATCTCCGGAAAAATAGTCTTTACAGCCTGATCAATATTGGCGGGCTTACTATTGGTATGGCTGTCAGCTTTATGCTGCTGATATATGTTTATAACGAGTTTAGCTTTGATAAATTCAATCAAAACACCGACAGGTTGTACCGTGTGTTGCGCAACCAGCCAAGCAATGGGGAATTGATGACTAATTCCGCAACGCCGATACCGCTGGCGCCCGCTATGATCAAAGACTACCCGGAATTTGACAAAGTGGCTCGCACCAACTGGCCATACGATATACTGGTAAATTATAAAAATAAGGCCCTTAAACTTAACACCATGGCGGCCGATCCGGCTATACTGGATATGTTTACCTTCGAGTTTGTGCATGGGGATAAGAAAACGGCCTTGTCGGATCTGTCGTCCATTGTACTGACGGAATCGGCAGCGAGATCGGTGTTTGGCGATGCCAACCCAATTGGACAAACCATCAAATTAAATAACCAGTATTTGCTAAAAGTGAGCGCAGTTATCCGGGACAACCCGGTTAACTCTTCTTTTAATTTCGCGGCGCTGATCTCCTGGGATCAGCTTGCTGCCGAACAAACCTGGTTAAAAACATCGAGCTGGGGCAATTATTCGTTCATGACCTATGCAATGCTGAAACCCAATGCTTCACTTGCGGCTGTCAACGCAAAATTGAAAAACATCGTAGCCAAACATGATCCGAATAATAAAGAGAATACGATCTTCCTTTCATCTTTTGCAAAGTTTCACCTGTATAGCGATTTCAAAAATGGTGTTGCGGTAGGCGGTGAAATAGAACATGTCCGGTTGTTTCTTTTCCTGGCTTTAGGCATTTTACTGATAGCCTGTATAAACTTCATGAACCTTTCAACCGCGCGTTCTGAACGGCGTGCAAGGGAAGTGGGCATTCGTAAGGCTATCGGTGCCCGGCGTAGTGGTTTGGTGATGCAATTTATGGGCGAATCGCTCCTGATGGCTTTTATATCGTTTGTGTTTTCGGTGATATTAATATACCTGCTTATAGACAAGTTTGCTACCATAATTAATACCAAATTAGCAGTTCCATACAGTAATCCTTATACATGGCTGGCGGCTTTGGGAGTTATATTGGTAACAGGTGTTATCGCCGGAAGCTACCCTGCGCTGTTCCTATCCTCGTTCAAACCTGTTAAAGTGTTAAAAGGGCAACTGGTATCGGTAAAATCGACCGTTAATCCGCGGAAAGTGCTGGTAATATTACAGTTCTCTTTCGCAACGTTCCTTATCTTATCAAGTATATTCATTTACAAGCAGATCATCTATATCAAAAACCGCCCGGTGGGATATGACCAGCGTGGACTTGTTGAGCTGCCCGATGAAGGCAATATGGACAAACAGTTTGAGAGTTTCCGCAGGGATCTCATAAGCGCTGGCGCGGTTACCGATGCGGCCCTGACAGGTAACAGCATCTCCAATAACAACAGCAGTTCATGGGGAATTACATGGGCAAAACAATTGCCTGGCGAGGATAAATTGCCGATAGACCAGATAGCGGTAACCTATCATTTTATTAGTACTTATGGCCTTAAGCTGGTAGAAGGGCGCGATTTTTCCGAGGCTTATCCTGCGGATTCAACCGCCATTATTATTAACCAGGCCGCTGTAAAGCTGATGCGTTTTAAAGAACCGCTTGGCCAGACGGTAAAATACCAGGGAAACAATTGCAGCGTGGTAGGCGTTGTCGAAAACTTTGTTTGGGGGTCTCCGCATGAACCTGTTAAACCCGCCATTATCGGGTTTATAAAAGGCTGGACTGGCAGTATCGGCCTGAGGTTAAATCCCGCGAAAACGGTAAGCGCCAGCATGGCCATTATCCAGGATATTTATAAAAAGTATAACCCCGAATATCCGTTCGAATATAAGTTCGTTGACGAAAAATTTGCGAATAAGTTCCGTACCGAAAAAATGCTGGGCACTATGGCGGTAGGTTTTACATGCCTCGCTATCATCATTTCGTGCCTCGGTTTGTTTGGGCTGGCTTCATTCTCTGCGGAACAACGCCGCAAGGAAATAGGTATACGAAAAGTATTGGGCGCCACCATCAGCAGTATATGGTACAGCTTGTCGCGCGAGTTCGTGGTTTTGGTATTGATAGCATTCCCGATAGGGGCCGTTTTCAGTTGGTACATGGTTGATAAATGGATGTCGGATTTCACTTACCACACATCGCTAAGCTGGTGGGTATTTGTGGCAACCATAATCGCCAGCCTTGTTATTTGCGTGGCGACAGTAAGCTGGCAGGCTATTAAAGCGGCATTGACGAACCCCGTGAAAAGTTTGAGAAGTGAGTGATTTGACAATTCGTGATTGGTTAGCTTGTGACTGATGGTTTGATCAGCGTGATAACATAATCACTGATTCACAAGTCTCTAATCACTATTAACAATTTTGTATCGTCTCCGGGCATGCAGTGTTCTATTTACGAACACTTTCGTATATCTGCTATTTTCGTAAATAATTGATAATTAATCTAATATGAATTTGGCACATTCTTGAATACAGAATTGTTAAAAAAGGCTCATGATACGGAATTACCTAAAAAGCGCCTGGCGTAACCTGGCCAAAAACAAAGTATTTTCATTCATTAACGTATTCGGATTGGCAGTGGGCTTAACCTGCTGCATGTTGATCGCATCATACCTGCATTCCGAACTTTCGTACGATACTTATCCGGTCAATTATAAACAGCTTTACCGGGTAGGGCTTAACGCATTGGGAAACGGAGGCACTTCTGATTTCCCCATGCCGGATGTGGCCGTTGGTCCGGGAATGAAGCGTACCTTCCCGCAAATATTGGCTTACACCAGGCTTACAGGCGGTAAACCGACCTTCTTTAGTTATAAAGACAGGGAATTTAAGGAACAGAAGACCGTGTATGCAGATGCGAATTTTCTGCAATTATTTTCGATACCTCTGCTGCAGGGTGATGATAAAACCGCATTGACCGAGCCCCATAATATAGTGCTTAACAGCGCCCTTGCTAAAAAATACTTCGGCGATGAAAAGGCGGTCGGAAAAACCTTAAAAGCCGGAAATGAACTATTAAAGGTTACCGGGGTGATCGATAAAGTACCAGACAACTCCCATTTCCATTACGACGCGTTTATCAGCATGTCTACCATAGAGCCGCAATTGCAGCAGACATGGAGCAATGTTGGTTTTTATACGTATGTGCTGCTGGATAAAAATGCAGATCCGAAAAAATTGGAGAAACAGTTTCCGCAACTCGTGGCAAAATATGTAGTGCCCGAAGTACAGCGGGATATGGGTGTTAGCCTGGCCGAGGCCCAAAAGTCGGTAAATACTTTCACTTTCTATTTAAAACCGATAACCGACATCCACCTGCATACCTCCACCAAGTTTGATATGGAGCCAAACGGCGATATCAGCTATGTGTACATTTTTGGTGCGCTTGCTGTATTTATTTTGCTGCTGGCGTGTATCAACTTTACCAATCTTTCCACGGCAAGTTCGGCCAGGCGTTCTAAAGAAGTTGGTATCCGTAAGGTATTGGGATCGTTAAAGGAATGGCTCGTAACACAGTTTTTAGTGGAATCGGTGATGCTTACCCTGTTTTCAATGCTGCTGGCTTTAGGGTTTGTATTCCTGCTGTTACCCTGGTTCAACAACGTGGCAGGAAAGCACATCACCATGGGTTTCTTTTTCAATTTAAAAGCATTGACAATTGGCGCCGGCGTTATACTGTTGGTAGGAGTATCTGCCGGTTTGTATCCGGCTTTTTTTATTTCATCTTTCAAAATACTCAATGTTTTAAAAGGAACTACCGGAACTGAACCTGCTAAAAAGAATTTCCTGCAAAGCAGCCTGGTTGTATTCCAGTTTACCGTTTCCACAGCGCTTATTATCGCCACCTTTATCGTATACCAGCAATTGAACTTTATGCAGAATAAAAAACTTGGATATGATAAAAACCAGCTATTGGTATTGAACGACACTTATACCCTGGGAAACAATGAATATGCATTTAAAGATGAACTGACACATGACAGCCGCATTGTAAACGCCACAGTTTCAACCAACATTCCCGGCAACGGCAACATAGGCGGCACCCAGATATACGCCCAGGAGCATGCTACAGACGAAGCAAGAAACGAAATTCATTGCAATATATACCAGGTGGATGGTAACTACCTCCCAACCTTCGGGATCAAACTGGCAAAGGGCAGGAACATCTCGCCTGATTTTCCGGCCGACTCATCGGCGGTGCTAATTAACGAAGCAGCGCAACGCGAGCTGGGGTGGGGTAAGATTGACCCCATCGGTAAGAATATTGTACGGTCGGGGAGGAAAACTTATACCGTGGCAGGCGTGGTTAAGGACTTTAATTATACCTCGGCGAAAGAAAAAGTTGCCCCGCTGATGTTACTGCCTGTCCACAGGCATGGGGCTATTATACTGAAAGTAAAAACTGCCGATATCGGTGGTTTGCTGGCAAACATTAAGAGACAATGGGCGGATTACAAGGCAGAAGGGCCCTTTAGCTACTATTTTGTTGATGAGCAATTTGCATCACTTTATTCCGCTGAGCAGCGCACCGGTAAAATATTCACTTCGTTCGCGGTTGTGGCCGTGATCATCGCAGGGTTGGGCCTTTTTGGACTAGCCGCATTTATGATAAAACAACGGGTAAAAGAAATAGGCATCCGCAAGGTGCTGGGTGCGTCGTCCGCAACGATAACGGCTATGCTTTCGGCTGATTTCCTGAAATTGGTGTTGATAGCTGTTATTATCTCATTCCCGCTTACGTGGTTCGCAATGTATAAATGGTTGCAGGATTTTGCATATCGTATAGATATTCAATGGTGGGTATTTATAGCGGCGGGTGTGCTGGCCTTATTGATCGCCTTTATCACCATAAGTTTTCAGTCGGTTAAAGCAGCTATTGCAAACCCGGTTAAGAGTTTAAGAAGTGAATGATCGGTTAAATTGTAGTTCTGTGTGACGTCGTTTACTGATCATTAATCACCAATTAACTAGTCATAATCTGTCACGTTTCCTTCCGGAACAGAGTCTTATTGATTAGTATGGTAACGATCAAACCCTCCCGTCATGATAAAAAATTATCTCAGAAGTGCCTGGCGTAATATTGCCCGGCACAAATTCATTTCGTTTATCAATATATTTGGTCTTACTGTAGGCCTTACCTGTTGCCTGCTCATTATTACTTATATCATTAATGAGCTGAGCTACGACAAATTTAACGTCAACGCCGACCGCACCTATCGCGTAACACGCATTTTCTATTCGCGTAATGGCGACGAAAACCTGCACCTGAGCGCTGTTGCACCACCGTTCGGCCCCTTATTGAAAAATGCCTTTCCTGACATTGAAAAAGTAACACGGATACTGCCCAACGGCACCACCATTTTCAAATACAAGGAAAAGCTTTTTAACGAAAAGAACGGCGCTTTTGCTGATGAGAATTTTTTCGATGTGTTCAGCGTGAACGTTACCAAAGGCGACAAAAAAACAGCGCTGGATGACCCTTACAGCGTTATGCTGACCACCGAAATAGCGAAGAAATATTTTGGGGATGAAGATCCTATCAACAAGACGATCATTTTGGATAATATTAAGCATGAATTCAAGGTAACGGGTGTTTTCGAGGCGCTGCCATCCAATTCGCACATGCATCCTAATATACTGATGTCATTCAATACGCTTAAGGATACCGCGATTTATGGCGAAAAGCAGCTTGAAACCAATTTTGGCAATAATTCTTTTTATACCTACCTGCTTATGCCGAAAGAGTATAATATACAGGTGATCAGTGGCCAACTGGATGCCTTTTTAGATAAATATGTGCACCTTCCAGGCATGCCTCCTAATGTAAAAACACACCAGGCAACTAAACTGACCATACAAAAACTAACTGATATTCACTTGCAGTCGCACCTGGACGATGAGATGGAGCCGAATGGAGATACCAAACGGGTGTACATCTTCTCCATCATTGCGGCATTTATCCTGCTTATTGCCTGTATCAACTACATGAACCTGTCTACAGCCCGCTCTGCTTTACGTGCCAAGGAGATAGGCGTACGTAAAGTAATAGGCGCTCAGCGTAAAGAGATAATCAGGCAGTTTTTGGGCGAATCCGTCCTGGTAACCTGGGCAGCTTTGATATTTGCGGTTACGCTTACATGGTTTTTGCTCCCTTATATCAACGGGTTGTCGCACCTCAGCCTTCAGTTCAATAGTTTATTCAAATGGAATATCCTGCTGGGCGTTTTATGTTTACCATTTGTGATAGGGCTGGTAAGCGGTATATATCCTGCTATTTTTATGTCATCGTTCAAACCGGCGCAAGTGCTGAAAGGCATGTTGAAAGTTGGAGGTGGCAATATCTCTTTCCGCAAAGTTTTGGTGGTATTGCAATTCTCGATTTCTATCATCCTGATCGTAGCAACTACCGTTGTGTTCCAG
This sequence comes from Mucilaginibacter ginsenosidivorans, assembly GCF_007971025.1. NCBI lineage: Bacteria > Pseudomonadati > Bacteroidota > Sphingobacteriia > Sphingobacteriales > Sphingobacteriaceae > Mucilaginibacter > Mucilaginibacter ginsenosidivorans. The sequence goes on from NZ_CP042436.1 coordinate 3,680,179, forward strand.
CAGTTGCGCTTTATTCAAACTACGTCATTGGGTTTTAATAAAGACCATATACTGACAACGGCTTATTCTGGGACATTAACCAAACAGTTTGAATCGTTCCGCGATGAATTACTGAAAAACCCGGCTATTAAAGATGTGGGCCGTTCGTCCCGTATTCCATCCGGCCGCCTGTTAGACGACCAGGGAGCCCAGGTTATCGAGGGCGGTAAAACCACGCCGACCAACATCGAACTTAAATACATAACCACCGACTATGGCTTTGTTTCCACTTATGGTATGCAGATGGCGGCCGGCCGTAATTTCTCGCGCGCATTTCCTACCGATACTGCGAATTATATTGTTAACGAAACAGCCGTTCGGCAACTTGGCTGGAAAACAGCTCAGAACGCTATTGGGAAAGATATGATCTACGGGGGTACAAAAGGAAAGGTAATAGGGGTGGTGCACGACTTTCATTTCGAATCGTTACACCAGGGAATTATTCCCATGATATTTTTGCTTCCGCCACCAACAAGCGGCTATTATAATACCATTTCGATAAAAGTTGATGGTAACAATGCGCAATCGGCGGTTAGCACTATTCGCGATACCTGGCACCAATATGTGCCTGACGTACCTTTTGATTACACTTTCCTTGACGAACGTTTTCAGAAGCTGTACGAGAGTGAACAGCAAGAGAGCCAGTTGTTTACCATATTCTCTTGTCTTGCTATATTTATAGCCTGTCTTGGCTTATTCGGCCTTTCGGCATTTACCATATCGCAAAGGGTAAAAGAGATCGGCATACGCAAAGTGCTCGGAGCCAGCATGTCACAAATAGTAACCGAATTATCTAAAGATTTTCTATTGCTTGTTCTATTTGCCGGGGCCATAGGATTGCCGGTGGCAGGATGGCTGATGCATGAATGGCTGGAAACTAAATTTGCTTTCCGGATAAGCCTGCTCGCAAGCTGGTGGGTTTTCGCACTTGCGGGAATTATCGCCCTTGTTATTGCTTTTGTTACCATAAGTTTCCAGGCGGTGAAAGCTGCTTCGGCAAACCCCGTGAAGAGCCTTCGTTCGGAATAAGTTATGGCCGGAAGAGAATTTCGGCCCTGGTTAATTTGTGATTAGTACATTTCGGCCGGTTGCGCGTTACGATCTAACTGATCATAAATCATAGGTCACTAACAACGATTCAACGAATCATCAAAAAACTGATATTGTATCATAACCGTACACCCTATGTCCGCTTGCGTACAATGGGTGTGCGGTTTTTTATTTTAAATGACTTATTATCAGCTAATTGATTGATTGGTACAAGTTTTTGTATCGTTTAGTGATTAACCGTATGGACCATGTTCAAAAACTACTTAAAAACTGCGCTCCGCAGTTTCAGGCGGCATAAGCTATTCACCTTCATTAATGTAATTGGGTTAGCAATTGGCATCAGCGCTGCATTGGTGATATTCCTTATCGTTGACTACGACTTTACCTTCAACAAGAATTTCAAGGATGGCGAAAGGATATACAGGGTAGTAACCGACTACGCTTTCCAGGGCGAACCGTTTTATAACAGCGGCGTTTGCGGACCGTTACCCGAGGCGGCAAAGAATGAGGCAACAGGGCTGGATGTTGTTGCTCCGCTTTACAACCTGAGTTATAAGGTTACCATACAGGCTAAAACGCCGGCTAAGTTTAAAAACCAGGATGTGGTTTATGCCGACAAAACATATTTTGACCTGTTTCCGCGACAATGGCTGGCTGGTTCGGCAAAAAGCTCACTGAATGCGCCTTTCCAGGTAGTGCTATCTTCAAAACAAGCTCAAAAATATTTCCCGTCGCTTGCCTATGACCAAATAATAGGTAAACAGGTTGTTTACGAAGACACTATCAGAACTACTGTAACAGGCATTGTAGCAGAACCTCGTGGGAATACCGACCTGGCTTTTCATGACTTCATTTCATACGGGACGATGAATAGCATGAGCGACATGAAAAAACAGCTGATAAGCTGGGGGGGAACCACGTCGAGCTCGCAGATGTTTGTTAAACTTGGGACAAAAACCAGAGTTTCGGACATAACCAAACAACTTAACGCCATTTTATTAAAGAACCGTCCCGAACTGAATAAGCCGGGAGGTTATAAACCTACCTTCAATATGCAGCCGTTAAGCGACCTGCATTTTAATGCCCATTACGGCGCTTTTGATACGCCTGTCGCTAACAAAACAACGCTTTACCTGCTGATTGCCGTTGCTTCATTTTTGCTTTTACTGGGCTGCATCAATTTTATCAACCTTACCACCGCTCAGGCGTCGGAAAGGGCCAAGGAGATCGGTATACGTAAAACCATGGGCAGCAACCGCGGGCAGATAATTGCGCAGTATCTTAGTGAGACGTTTATGGTAACGCTACTGGCTGTCATTATCTCGGTAGTGCTGGCGCCCTTCATATTGAAATTGTTCGCCGATTTCATTTCAGCGGATATCACTTTCAACCTGCTTAAACACCCGGCGCTTATCGGTTTTATGATCGTACTTACCCTTGTAGTAAGTTTTGTTTCGGGCTTTTATCCTGCGCTGGTGCTTTCCAAATTCCGCCCGGTGCTTGTGCTGAAGAACCAGGCTTACACCGGTACTAATAAAACACGTAACGCATGGCTGCGCAAATCGCTTACGGTAACCCAGTTCATCATCGCGCAGTTTTTTATTATGGCAACTGTGCTGGTAAGCAAGCAGATACATTATGTATTGCACAAAGATATGGGATTCAGGAAAGATGCTATCGTTAATATTTTTATGCCTTATAATATTAAAAATAAGGGGCTGAAGGATGTTTATACCGAGAAAATAAAGCAACTTCCACAGGTTGACCTTGTAAGCCGAGGGGGCGATATACCATCGACGAATGGCTGGAGTTCGAACGATGTTACTTACCGGGACGGGAAAAAGGAGATACGGTCAGAGTTGTACAATAAGGCCGGGGATGAAAATTATATCAAAGTTTATCATATCAAATTACTGGCCGGAAGGAACGTACAACCAGTAGATACTGCCAGGGCCATGCTTGTGAACGAGAACTACGCGCACCTAATCGGTTTCAGAAATGCATCTGACGCGGTTGGTAAGTTCGTCGAGTTCGGCAAAACAGACAAACGCCAGATAGTAGGAGTTTTTGCGGATTTCCACCAGGCATCGCTACATGCTCCAATAAAACCGATGGCGATTTTTCCGCAGGCATATAACAGCGACGGCCTGCACATAGCCCTGAAACCTGAAACAGCTGGCGGCTATGAATGGAAAGCGGCCACCTCAGCAATGGAAAAACAGTGGAAAGAACTTTTTCCGGATGACGACTTTCAGTTCAGCTTTTTCGACGAATCTATCGCCAAAATGTACACGAAGGAACAGCAGATATCCAAACTGCTTACGTGGGCAATGGGGTTGTCGATATTTATAAGCTGCCTTGGTCTTTTAGGACTGGCGATGTTCACAACCGGCGCACGCACCAAGGAAATTGGTGTACGAAAGGTACTTGGTGCCACTGTATCACAGATAGTTACTTTGCTATCGACAGAATTAGTTTTGCTGGTGCTGCTGGCATTTATGATTGTAACTCCATTAGCCTGGTACGCGATGAATAAATGGATACAGAATTTTGCTGACCATACATTGATAAGCTGGTGGGTATTTGCTTTGAGCGGAGTGGGAATGCTGTTAACTGCGCTTTTAACCTTGAGTTTCCAAACCATAAAAGCTGCTATAGCCAACCCGGTAAAGAGCTTAAGAAGCGAATGATCTTTGATCCATAACTATTTAAACATTATGGCCTGTTGACCAAAGACAAACAGATGAACCATTGAATCAATATCATGATCAGAAACTATTTCAAAATTGCCTTTCGCAGTTTCAAAAAGCACAAGCTTTTTACGTTCATTAACGTTATCGGCCTTTCGATAGGGATAAGCGCTGCCGTGGTTATCTTTCTTATTGTCAATTATGATTTTTCTTTCGACAAATTTCATAAGGATAAGGATAGGATTTACCGCGTTGTAACAGATTTTTCATTTGCCGGTAATACAGGTTATAATGGGGGCGTCACAGGGCCCATGCCCGAGGCAGTGCGCAATGAAGTGACAGGGGTTGTGTCATCGGCGCCATTCTTTACTTTGTATGATTTTACAGCAAGCATCCCTGATGGTTCTAAATCACCAAAAAAATTCAATCACGAACAAAGCTCGGTGCTTGCAGACGGCCGTTATTTTAATATGTTTCAGTATAAATGGCTGGTTGGTTCGGCTTCTGCTTCGCTGAATGGTCCCTACCAGGTAGTATTGACGTCAGAACAGGCCAAAAACTATTTCCCCACACTTTCCTACCAGCAAATGCTGGGAAAAGAGATCATTTTTGAGGATACGCTACGCACAACTGTAACAGGCGTGGTAGAAACATTAAAACAAAACTCCGATCTTACTTTTAAGGATTTTATTTCGTATAGCACAATTAAAAGCTCGCACGCCCTGCAAGACCAGGTACAACCGACAGAATGGGGCAGTACTACCTCGGCGTCGCAGTTTATCGTCAAGCTGTCGCCGGGGAGCACAGTCGCGAATGTTGAAAAACAGATCAATGCTTTATACAAAAAGCATAACCCGCCCAAACCCGAAGACAAAGGAACCACAACCGATTATCGCCTGCAGCCGCTGAGCGACCTGCATTTCAATTCGAAATATGGCAATTTTGATTCGGGAAGCGTTGCCAATAAAGGCACGTTATACGGCCTCCTTTTTATTGCTGCATTTTTGTTGATACTCGGTTGTATCAATTTTATAAACCTTACTACTGCACAGGCTTCACAGCGTGCAAAGGAAATAGGCATACGCAAAACTATGGGCAGCAGCCGCGGACAGTTGATCGGCCAATTCCTGAGCGAAACCTTCCTGGTCACATTATTTGCCGTTGTAATATCGGTAGTTTTAGCCCCGTTTATCCTGAAGCTTTTTTCGGATTTTGTCTCAAAAAACATCAGGTTCGATCCGCTTGGCCACCCGGCGCTCATCGTGTTCATTTTGGCCTTGACCGTACTGGTAAGCTTTATTGCCGGTTTTTACCCGTCGATGGTATTGTCCAATTTTCAACCTGTACAAGTATTGAAAAATCAGGCACTCAGCGGCACCGGCAAAACCCGCAGTACTATGCTACGTAAGTCGCTGACCGTTACGCAATTTATCATCGCCCAATTTTTCATTATCGCTACCATATTGGTAAGCAAGCAGGTATACTATGCCCTGCATAAAGATCTTGGGTTTAAGAAAGATGCTATTGTTTATGTGACCACTCCATATAAAAACAATACCCCAGGTAAAAAACAAGTATTTTTAAACGAGTTGAAAGCATTGTCGCAGGTCGAACTGATCAGTATCGGAAATGCTCCTCCGTCGTCGGGTAATACCAATTCGACGACAGTAACCTACAAGGACGGGAAGAAAGAAATAAAAACCGATCTTGAAATAAAATATGGCGACGAAAATTATATCAATTTATATAAAATAAAGCTGCTGGCTGGTCGCGACCTCACGGCAAGGGACACCGCTGGCCAGATGGTTATCAACAACACTTTTGTTAAAACACTTGGCTTCAAGAGTCCGCAGCAGGCTATCGGCAAATTGATTGACCGGAGCGACAAACCACGCGAAGTGATCGGCGTAGTGGGTGACTTTTATCAAAAATCGTTACGGGCACCTATAAGGCCGCTTGCTATTGTGTATCATCCTGTTAAATATAACAACAACACGTTCCACATAGCATTGAAACCGCAAACCGCCGGGGGGAATGAATGGAAAACCGCTATCGCGGGGATGGAGAAGACCTGGAAGCAATTATATCCTGATAACGATTTTCAATACCAGTTTTATGATGAAAGCATCGCTAAGTTCTATGAAAGCGAGCAGCATACCTCAAAACTACTTACCTGGGCAACGGGCCTTGCCATACTGATAAGCTGCCTTGGTTTGTTAGGCCTGGCAATGTACACTACGGGCTTGCGTACCAAAGAAATTGGTGTGCGCAAAGTGCTTGGCGCAACGGTAACGCAAATAGTGACGCTTTTATCGAGGGAGCTGGTGGTGCTGGTTTTGCTGGCTTTTGTTATTGTAACACCTTTATCGTGGTGGGTTTTGCAAAAGCTGTTCCTCCAGAATTTTGCCGATAAAACCTCGCTGAGCTGGTGGGTATTTGCCTTAAGTGGGGCCGGAATGCTTGCAGTAGCATTAATTACATTAAGTTTTCAGACTATTAAGGCGGCTATTGCAAACCCTGTAAAGAGTTTGAGAAGCGAGTGAAAAGTTGGCCATTTGCGACACCAATAAACTAATAAACCGTTGAACTAACAAACAAATACCATGATACGGAACTACATTAAAACCGCTTGGCGAAACCTTGTAAAAAACAAGTTTTACTCGGTTATTAATATTGCAGGATTAACCTTGGGGCTGGCCATCGGCATACTTATTTTATTATGGGTACAGGATGAACTTAGTTTTGACAGCTTTCATAAAAATGCGGCTAATATATACAGGCTGGAGATATCTGGCGGAACAGGTAAAAGCAAACAGATATTTACTGCCGGCGTGGCGCCGATAGGTCCGCTTTCAAAACAGCAGTTGCCTGATGTTACAGAGCAGGTGCGATTGACCGGGAACGGTTTTTATTCGTTATATAAATACCAGGATAAAGTATTTGGCGACGAATATGCGATGTTTGCAGACCCCTCTTTTTTTTCTGTATTTGATTTTTCATTGATCAAAGGCAACAATGCAAAACCCTTTGTTGATGACAACTCTGTGGTAATTACTGAAACAACCGCAGAAAAATTCTTCGGCCACGCCGATCCGATTGGAAAGGTTATTGTTGCCGATGATAAGCAAAATCTTATCGTCAGCGGTGTAATTGCTGATTTTCCGAAAAACTCAAGCATGCGCTATGATATGCTAATGCCGATGAGCTTTCATATGAAAGCAATGCTGAAGCAGGGCATGGATATGAGTAACAATTTTGGGTACCTGGATTATGATACCTACCTGGTGTTGAAGCCGGGGACATCGTTAAAAACGCTTGCAACGCAAATCAGGCAGATACATTTGAACCATAAAGCCGATGATACTGATGCCGAATACCTGCTTTTGCCTTTAACTAAAATGCATTTGTATAATGCCGACATGACGGATAAGGGCATAAGTACCATCAGGATGTTTATTGGAATTGCTTTATTGATACTGGTCATAGCGTGTATAAACTACGTTAATCTATCAACAGCACGGTCTATGCTGCGGTCGAAGGAGATCAGTATGCGGAAAATAGTCGGCGCTGGCAAAGCGCAGCTTTTTTTTCAATTTATTATTGAAACAGCTTTGCTGTTTTCACTGGCCGCTGTGTTGGCATTGGGCCTCATTTATATGCTGATGCCAGTGTTTAATCAGGTTGCGGGTAAACAATTAGTGCTGAACCTGGCCGATTATCATATCTGGATGGTAATAGGCGCAGCTATAGTAGCCACGCTGGCTGCCTCGAGTATTTACCCGGCTATCCTGTTATCGTCTTTCGAACCATTAAAAGCGCTGAAAGGTAAAGTATCAGCTGGTGTTGGCGATATTATGTTCCGCAAGATATTGGTGGTTATCCAGTTTGCATTCTCCGTTTTACTTATCATCGGCACCATTGTTATCACCAGTCAGCTGAATTACATCCGGTCGAAGAGCCTGGGCTTTGATAAAACAGATGTTATATCGGTATGGATGCGCGATATGGACAAACATTACGACGCGGCCAAAGCCGAATTATTGAAAGCGTCGGGGGTGTTGGATGTAACGCGTTCAAACCAAAACATTGTAAGGTTTCAGGGCTTCACCGGGTCAGTTGATTGGGATGGAAAGGATCCTAAAGACAATATTATTATGCACCCGATAGTGGTTGATAAAGACCTGATATCGTTCTTTAAAATGAAATTGGTAGCCGGGGCTTCGTTTACCGGCGCAGTTAATGATACTGCACATTACATTTTAAATGAAGCAGCCATCAAACAAATGGGCATAAAAGACCCTGTTGGCAAGCGTTTTACCATGCAGGGGAATAAGGGAACTATTATTGGTGTGGTGAAGGATTTTCACTATGCTTCTATGAAAGAAAAGATAGCGCCGGCGATTTTTTGGTATGCTCCCAAATACATGAACAAAATGTATATCAAAACCATCCGTCGTGATGCGCCAAAGGCACTTGCAGTCGTAGAAAAACAGTTTAAAGCCTATAACGGGCAATACCCTTTCGGCTATGCATTTCTGGACGATGTGTTTAACAGCCTTTACCAAAGCGAACAGCAGGAAGGTACCCTGTTCACTTATTTCGCTTCTATAGCAATCGCCATTTCTTGTTTGGGTTTATTAGGTTTGGCGGCCTACACCGCACAGATGCGTACCCGGGAGATTGGTGTACGTAAAGTATTGGGTGCCTCAGTTTCGGGGATTACCGCCATGTTATCATTCGATTTTCTGAAACTGGTGCTGATTGCCATAGCCATAGCCTCGCCGGTTGCATGGTATGCAATGAATAAATGGCTGCAGGATTTTGCTTATCGCATTGATATTCATTGGTGGGTATTTGCAGTTGCAGGGTTATTGGCAGTAATAATTGCGTTTGCCACCATCAGTTACCAGGCTATAAAAGCAGCACTGATGAACCCGGTAAAGAGTTTGCGTAGCGAGTGATTGGTTACTCGTGATCAGTTAATTAGTGAATAGAGATTAATTGAAGGTAATTTTTAATATTAAATTAAGTATTGAATGAAGAAAGCAGGTGCGTTGATTGTTCTATCGTTATTATCTGTTATTGCCTATGGCCAGGCGCCTGATACATCGGCATTTACGCTGACTGTTGTGAATGAAAAATCGCAACCGGTTGATGGTGCCACGGTGCAATTGCTAAAGGCGGACAAATTAGTAAAAGCAGCCATAACCGACGGAAAGGGGGTGGCTGCATTCAGCAACATCAGCGGGGGCGATTATACTTTTTCGATCACATATACCGGGTATGTAAAGAAAAACTCAGCGGTTTATCATTTTCCTTCAGACCTAAAAACCAGCACACTTGCGCTGGAGCCTTCTGGCACCACTTTACAGGAGGTAAGCATAACCGCCCGTAAGCCACTGATTGAGCAAAAACAGGGTAAGGTGATCGTCAATGTCGAATCATCGGTTACCAGTGTTGGTTCTACTGTGCTGGAGGTTTTGGAAAAGTCACCCGGGGTTATTGTCGATCGCAATGGCGGTATATCGCTTAAGGGTAAAAACGGGGTGCTGGTGATGATAGATGATAAGCCGACCTATCTTAACGGGGACGACCTGAACAATTTATTGAGTAGTATGAGTGCCGCGCAGGTGCAACAGATCGAACTGATCACCAATCCTTCTGCTAAATACGATGCCAGCGGGAACGCTGGTGTTATTAATATCAAAATTAAGAAGAACAAGCAAAAGGGTTTTAACGGTTCGCTGACCACGTCGGTAGGGCAGGGCGTTTACCCTAAGAACACCAATAGCCTGGTAATGAATTACCGTAACGGCAGGATCAATGCATTTGTCAATTATAACGTGAACCTGGTTAAGTACCTCACCGACCTGTATGCCCTGAGAAAATACTATACTGAACAGGGCGAATTAAGTTCGATGCTGCAACAGCCGGCTTATTTTAAGGGAAATTTTGCAAACAATACAATCAAAACAGGACTGGATTATTTTATCAGTTCAAAAACTACGGTGGGAATAGTGTTGGGCGCAACTGCTATCCAGCGATCGGGAAACAATAAAGGTATAGCCACCTGGCTGGATGCGGGCGGTACAGCCGACTCGGCTATTGCAACGACCAATAAAAACAGCAGCCGGTTCCGCAATGGTTCCATCAATCTGAATGCGCGGCATACCATATCAGATAAACAGGACATTGCCGCCGACTTTGACTGGCTCCATTACGGCATCCGGACAAATGAGAATTTTGACAACCAGTTTTTGGCAGAGGGTGGTTACGATGAAAAATCGCGGGGGAACATACCAACCACTATTAATATAACCTCTGGAAAAGTGGATTATACCCTGAAGACGAGCAAGAAAGGCACATTTTCGGCCGGGGGGAAAACATCCCACAGCGCGACGGATAACAGCGCTTTTTACCAGAATTATAACGGCGCCCAATGGGTTGACGATAATACCAAGAACAATCATTTTATTTACAGCGAGAATATTCATGCGCTATACGGCAATTTCGACGGGCGTTTCGGGGCAGTAAGCGTAGAGGCGGGGATACGGTACGAACATACTGACTACCATGCACATCAGCTGGGCAATGCCATACAGGCTGACTCGGCTTTCTCCCGTAATTACGGCGGATTTTTTCCGAGCGGCAATATTAGTCTACAGGCGGATTCGTCGCATACGTTCACCTTTACAGCGGGCAGGCGTATTGACAGGCCGCCCTTTCAAAGCCTGAATCCTTTCTATTTTATCATCAACAAATACACCTACCAAACAGGCAACCCATTCCTGCTGCCGCAATACAGCTGGAACCTTGAGCTTAGTCACCAATACAAGGACCTGCTTACAAGCAGTGTTTCCTACAGCCGCATAACCAATTATTTTTCACAGCTATTTCTTGCCGATCCGGCAAGGGGTGTCCTTTTGTATTCGCAGGGCAACGTGGGGCACACCAACAACTTTGGCGTAACCGAAGCTTTGTCGGTTTCGCCTTTCAAATGGTGGTCGCTCAATTTGCAGGCGGTTTACAACCACAAACAGCTGAATGGCTTTAACGGCAATAATTACAGCAGTTATATCGATCAGTTAAATGTGAGCACCACGAATCAGTTTACCGTAGCAAAGTACACAGCCGAATTATCCGGTTTTTACACCACACACGCACGAAATGATATTCAGGAATATTTGTACCCAACAGGGCAACTTTCGGTCGGTATTTCGAAACCCATATTGAATAAAAAAGCAACTATTAAACTGACGGCACGGGATATTCTATATACTAATGCAATGGAGGGATTGACACAGTTCCCCGGAGCAACAGAATATTTTAAGCTTAAGCGTGATTCGCGGGTGGTAACGCTTTCATTTACTTACCGGTTTGGCAAAGCTTATAAAATCAATAAAAGAACCGAAGGCAGTGCTGCAGATGAAGCGGACAGGGTAGGGAACGGCTAAAGGATATTTTAATACTTATGAACTTATAAACTATTATCATGTTAAAAATCAACTTTAAACTTGCGTTCAGGAACATGTTCCGCAACAAGCTGTACACTACCATTAATATTATTGGTTTGGGTGTAGCCAGCGCCTTTTGTATACTGGTTTATTTATATGTAAAAAATGAGCGATCATTTGACCGCTTCCATCATGACCAGGCACAATTGTTCAGGCTGGAAGAGTCGGATCTGTTTGCATCGCTTCAGCACGAACAGCCTAAAAAAAGCTTTTTCTCGTTTATGATGAAGGATGCCGAACAGAAAAATATGGTGGTAACCCCGCCAATTTTAGCTGAAGACTTGAAACGCAATTTTCCGGAAGTTGAAAGTGCCATTCGGTTGGGCGGACTGGGTGACGAGATCGTACGTGCAGGTAATCAGAGTTTTAAGGAAAAAGATAATGTTACTTACGCTGACGCTGATTTTTTCAAGGTATTTAATTTCCCATTAATATCAGGGAACCCCGCCACTGTGCTTTCCGAACAAAATAAGGTGGTGATCAGCGAACGGCTGGCGAAAAAGTATTTCGGAAATGAAAACGCGGTAGGGAAAGTTATCTCATTTCCAAACGACAACAATATGCTTTTTACTGTGGGCGGTGTGTCTGAAAATTTCCCGGCAAATTCAAGCCTGCAGTATGATATGGTGATCCCTATCCAGGCTGACCCGGATTATAAAGAAAGGTTGAAGAATGGCACCAACTCATTTAGTCATCCTTTGATTTTAAAATTGAAGGCAGGTACTGATGTAGCTAAATTCAATGCAAAATTGAATGTTTTCGCAAAAACCTACTTTAAATCAGTAGTTGAATCTATGCAGAAGAACAACCCCAACAAAGTTGAAGATATGCATTTGTACCTGCGGCCATTTGCGGATGCTCACTATAATCAAAGCGGTCCGTGGGGCCACTACACCGATCTGAAAAACATCTACCAGCTGACATGCCTTACCTTTGTTATTTTATTCATAGCCTGTTTAAATTATATCCTGCTAACGCTCACCAGCACTATGTCGCGCTCGCAGGATGTGGGTGTGCGTAAAACTATTGGCGCGGGCCGGCTCCAGATAATCCTTCAGTATTATGCTGAAACACAATTGCTGGCATTTATTTCGGTACTGGTTGGCCTGGTGATCGCCTCGGCTTGCCTGCCATTTTTCAGTTCAATTACAGGGTCGCAATTACAATTGGCCTATTTCTCATTCGGGCAGATCGCATTGCTGTTATTTGTGCTGGCTGTTTCATTAGGGCTCATCGCAGGTATTTACCCGGCGTTAGCTATGTCGGGACTGAAACCGCTTAATATTATGCGCAGTTTCTCGGCTTACAAGCTTAACCCTGTTTTGTCAAAAGGATTGGTAGTTGTCCAGTTTACCATTTGTGTTATCCTGATCATTTCATCATTGGTGATCAATAAGCAGATGCACTTTATTAATAAAACCGACATGGGTTTCGATAAAGACCAGGTAGTTGTTTTGGGTTCGCCTTATAGCTGGTCGGATAAAGAGAAACTAAATGTACTGGAGCAGCGGATGTATAATTATGCCGCCACGCAGCCTGCTATACAGGATATTACCAGCGCATCGTTTGTTTTTGCCGGGTATAACAGCAACGGTTATATTATCAACGGGCAAAAGACTATGTTGCAGGAACTTAATGTTGATTTCAACTATTTTTCCTTTATGAAGATCCCAATTGTAAAGGGCAGGGCATTTTCGCGGGCCATTCCGAGCGACAGCGCCAAAATTGTCCTTCCACCTAATCCCGATCTGAAAGGAAGCACCGCCAGGCATGCGGTTGTAGTAAACGAAACGTTATACGGTATGCTGGGCAAACCCGAGCTGGGTGTGCTAAATAACCAGATGGGTGGAATTATCATCGGTGTCTGCAAGGATTATCATGTTGACGATCTGACCAAAAAAATTCAGCCCGCTTACCATACCGTCAATAAAAACATAGCCGGACAAATATGGATCAAAATAAGTGCGGGAAAAAACATCGCTCAGACCCTACAGGATATCAAAACCTATTGGGATAAGGTTACCGATAATTCACCTTTCGAATATACTTTTATGGACCAGGAGGTGGCCAAAAGTTACGATGCCTATATGCGCTGGATGGCTACTATTACTACTTCATGTATCCTGGCGATTATCCTGGCCTGCCTCGGCCTGTTTGGGCTCTCAGGCATAACCACCATTAATCGTACAAAAGAGATCGGTATACGCAAAGTGCTTGGCGCATCCATATCCAATTTGTTCCTGCTATTAAACAAAGGAACCATCATGCTTGCTATAGGCTCATTTATTATTGCCGTGCCTATAGCGCTTTACCTTGTCTACCAATGGCTCGATAATTTTGTTTACCGCATTAAACCTGATTGGCTATTATTCTCCATAGCCGGAGCAATTGCTATGCTGACAGCAATATTAGCGGTGAGTTACCATACTATACGGGCGGCCCTGGCAAACCCTGTGAAGAGCCTACGGAGCGAGTAAAAATTGCAGTTTTTAGCTGGCAGTTTGCAATTACAATAAACAAACGAACCATTGAACAAATGAACTAACACCATGATAAAAAACTATTTAAAAATAGCCTGGCGTAACCTTGTAAGGCAGCGTCTTTTCAGTCTCATCAATATTACGGGCCTGGCAGTTGGGCTTGCTGTTTGTATGCTTATCATGCTGTATGTGGCGCATGAGCACAGTTACGACCGTTTCCATAAAAATGGCGAGCGTATTTATACCCTGCACGCCAGTATAAAAATTGGCGGGCAGGCTTTGAACATGACCTATATGAGCTTTGCTGCGGGCCCGATAGTGAAGCAAAACCAACCTAAGGTGCAGGATTATATGCGCACGATGGATAATGTCAAACAGGTTATAGTTTATGACCCGGCCAAACCAGACGTAAAATTTGCCGAAAGTAAAATGATGTTTGCCGATGCGGGCTTTTTCGATTTTTTCTCTTTTAAGTTATCATCCGGCAACCCATCTACAGTTTTGACCAGGCCATTCTCTGTTGTGCTTTCAAAGGACATGGCAAAAAAATATTTCGGCGATAGCGATCCGGTAGGGAAAACACTCACCATAAAAAGCGATAGCGCTTATACTTATCAGGTAACCGGCGTTGCTGAAAACGCACCGTCAAACTCATCGATCGACTTCAATTTTATAGCTTCGAACGCGAGCTTGTCATCTATGAAGGATATGAGCAACCGGATAGGCGAGCAGCAACGCATAGGTCCGGGATCATTCAATATTTACCTGCTGCTGAAAGACAGGGCCGACACAGCACAAGTAAAACGCGTAATGCAGTCGATTGTTAAGGCCGATAAGCAAGCCTTTGATGATGAGCGGTTTTCGCTAGAACCGCTTGCAATTACACATCTTGAAAACAATTACGGTGATACGGCCGGCACAAAGTATCTCAAAATATTCCCTATAGTTGCCGTATTGGTATTACTGCTGGCGCTAGTCAATTATATGAGTCTTTCGACCGCCAGGGCCGCTTTGCGGGCCAAAGAGGTGGGCGTTCGGAAGGTAACCGGGGCAAGCCGCACCAATATAGCCAGGCAGTTTTATGTCGAATCAGCACTTTTTACGTCTTTATCGTTCCTATTGGGCTACGTGTTGTGTTATGCCTTTAAACCACTCTTTTTAAACGCCCTGAAACTTAAGATCGACAACAGTTTCCTGTATAGCCCATTGGTATTATTACTTATGGCCGGGCTGTTGCTGGTTACAGTTTTGATAGCCGGAAGCTACCCTTCGCTGGTATTGTCATCATTCAAACCTGTTATTACTTTGAAGGGAAAAATGAGCAAACAATCAGGTGGAGTAACGGTGCGCAGGGTATTTACGACGCTGCAATTTGCCATATCGGTAGGCCTTATCATTTGCGGCATCGTTATCGACCGTCAATTGTATTATCTACGACATGCAGAGACCGGCATCAACAAGGAAAATGTGGTTATGATACCTGTAAACAGCACCTTCGGCGAGCACTACCATGCGTTTAACCAGGAGGTGAAAAACCTTGCCGGCGTAACTGCCGTGGCAACATCGCATTACGGCATGTTCCAGGGATACGATATGTATATGGTTAACGGCAAAAATCAAAAACAATCGTCGATGCTCCCGGCTTTAACCGTGGATGAAAATTTTATAAGCGTACTGGGTCTTAAATGGAAATATCCACCATTGTTGAACGCACAAATTGCGGGTCGTAATAAAGTGGTGATAAACGAGGAGGCATTATCAAAACTGCAGCTGGACGCTAATCCGGTTGGCAGTTTTATAAAAGCCGGTACAGAAAATATAGAAATAATGGGGGTTGTAAAAGACTTTAACTTTAGTACGTTGCAGGAACCCATAAAACCATTGGGCTTATTCATGGCACAGGATACAGCACGTTACTGGACTAAATTTGGCTGTAATCTTTTTGCCAGGATCGGGCCGAAGACAAATCTCCCTACGCTGATCGATGCCATAAAAGGCATTTACAAAAAATATGACAAGGACACTCCCTTTACTTATACTTTTTTGGATGATGCTTTCAATTCACAATACCAGGCCGAAGATCGCCTGGCGTCCATATTCAGCATTTTTACCATAATAACTGTAATCCTTGCCGGTATGGGGCTATTTGGCCTGGCAGCATTTACCATCGAACAGCGAACTAAGGAAATAGGCGTACGCAAAGTGCTTGGCGCAAGCTTGTCGTCCATATCAACATTGCTTTCCAAAGATTTTTTAAAACTGATACTGCTTTCTATTATCATTGCGTCGCCGGTGGCCTGGTGGGCCATGCACAACTGGCTGCAGGGCTTTGCCTACCGCATCAATATCCAATGGTGGATGTTTGTTTCGGCAGGAATTCTTGCTGTGGCAGTAGCGATCATCACCGTAAGCTATCACGCCATAAAAGCGGCTATTGCGAACCCGGTAGATAGTTTGAGGAGCGAGTGATTAGTTAACTTGTGACCAGAGATTAGTCCAAAAGTCTACGTAAGTCGGAAAGTTCGAAAAAAACTGATCACTGATCACAAAGCACCGGTTAACTAACTTCCATTGTATCGAAACCGTACAGTGCGTGTCATATTTACGAACATATTCGTACATTCAGAATAAGGATAAATGACTGAATATTAGATTATTGACATTTTGGTACGCGATTTAACGATCTGTTTATAAATAACCCATTCTATGCTTAAGAACTATTTCAAAATTGCCTGGCGCAATATCGTTCGCCACAAAGGGTACGCAGCTATTAACGTTTCGGGCCTTACAGTTGGCATAGCAGCCTGCCTGCTTATTTTCGTTATCATCCAGTTCGAAACAAGCTTTGAAACCTTCAGGCCAAATTATAAGAATATCTATCATGTAGTAACCCAGCAAAAACGCGAGGAAGGCTTTGCTTATAACCCGGGAGTACCTATCCCTTCGACAGAGGCATTGCGCCTTGATTTTCCGCAGGCCAAAGTAGCCGCTATCAATACAGCCTATGGTAGCCAGATCACGGTATTGAGGGGTGGAACCGCGGGTGATGCAGGCGACAAGAAATTCACTGAAAATATGGGGGTTATGTTTATGGAACCCCAGTTCTTTGACATTTTTAAGGCCGACTGGCTCGCGGGTAACCCATCGGTACTGGCGCAGCCGGAGATGGCTGTGATAGATAAAAGCAGCGCGGAAAAGTATTTCGGCGATTGGAAAAATGCGGTGGGAAAATTGCTAAAAATGGATAACCTGATCAATTTAAAGGTGGCCGGTGTAATAGAAGATGCAAAACCAAACAGCGACCTGCCACTCAAAATATTGATATCCTTCCTCACGGTAAAAAAATACCCTGATAATTACTACTTCCAAAGCGGTTGGCATTCGATAAGCAGCAATCACCAGGTTTTCATGGAACTACCGGCCAGCGAATCAGTGGTCAGGATCAATGCTCAGCTGGCAGGCTTCGTAAAAAAGCATTCGGGTGATAAAGGTAAGGTTGGGACGATAGAATTTTTACAGCCACTGGCGGATATGCACTTTGATACCCGGTTTGGGAACACCCTCGGCGACCATATGACCACCCGCGCGTCACTGCGCACCATGTCGTTTATCGCGGTGCTCATCATCATTATGGCCTCTATTAATTTTATTAACCTGTCTACAGCGCAATCAGTGGGCCGGTCGAAAGAAGTGGGTATCCGCAAGGTGCTGGGCAGCAGCCGCAAGCAACTTATTGCGCAGGTAATGGGCGAAACAGCCATCATCGTTGTTGGAGCGGTTATCTTATCGGTCATCGCAGCCAAACTGGCACTCCCTTATTTAAAGAATGTTGCCAACGTACCCGATTCGATCAGTCTGTTAAGTATTGGTAGCATATTGTTCCTTGCAATTGTTGCAATAACCGTGATACTGCTGGCGGGTATTTACCCCGCGTTGGTGGTGTCGGGCTTTAAGCCGGTACTGGCGTTAAAAAATAAAATAACCGCTGCCTCCATTGGCGGCATACCTTTGCGGAAGTCGCTGGTGGTGGGACAGTTTGCTATTTCACAGTTTCTGATCATAGGAACGATGATCACCATAAAACAAATGAATTTTGTTAATGAGGCCAACCTGGGGTTTAACAAAGAGGCGGTCCTGATCATACCAGGCTACACGGATAGCATTAGCCTGGGTAAAATGGAGTCGTATAAGCAGCGACTATTGCAAAACCCGGCGGTGCGCTCGGCAAGTTTTGTATCTGATGCGCCGTCATCCGACAATAACTGGGGTACTAATTTTTATTTTGACAATTCGACGAAAGAAAATGGGATCACTACCTTTTTAAAGGTTGGCGATGCTGATTATTTTAAAACCTTCGGTCTGCATTTTGCTGCCGGTAAAGGTTTCGAACAAAGCGACACAGCGCGGCAGGTTGTTGTAAATGAAACTTTTGTTGCTAAACTGAACATAAAACCGCAGGACGCCGTGGGTAAAACGGTACGTTTGGGCGGAAATAAGTCGCCCTGGCTCCGAATAGCCGGTGTGGTGAAGGATTTTAAAACTAATTCGCTCAGAGAGGCGGTTAAACCGATAGTAATATCCCCGGCTAAAAAATTTGAATCGGAAGTAGCTATCAAGATCCAGACGAAAAATCTCGTCCAAACGGTAGCCGGATTGCAAAAACAGTGGGAGAGTACTTATCCCGAATATGCCTATAATGGCTATTTCCTGGATGAAAACATCGCTCATTTCTATAACCAGGAAAACCAGATGGCCCTTATCTACAAAATATTTGCCGGTATAGCCATTTTTATTTCGTGCCTTGGTTTGTATGGACTGGTGTCGTTCATGGTAGTGCAGCGGACCAAAGAGGTTGGTGTACGCAAAGTGCTTGGTGCATCTATCAGTAGCATTGTATACTTATTCTCAAAAGAGTTTATGATACTGATAGCGCTGTCATTTGTGATAGCTGTGCCGGTTGCCTGGTATATGATGACCGGTTGGCTGCAAAACTTTGTTTACCGCATCCATATCAGCGCCGATGTGTTTTTTGCGGCTGTATTAGCTTCGTTATTGCTGGCATGGCTTACGGTGGGCTACAAAGCTGTGAAAGCCGCTTTGGTGAACCCGGTGAAGAGCCTTCGGAGCGAATAGGCCCCAACTAAATCCTCCCCGGTAGAGAGGACTTTATAAACTATATTAAAAATATAAAGTCTTCCCTACAAGGGGGAGATTTAGAGGGGGCAAAACCATCGACTAGTAAACCTTTGAACCATAAGCCATGATAAAGAATTATTTAAAAACCACATTCCGCAGCCTGTTAAAGAACAGGTCGTACAGCTTTTTGAATATCACCGGTTTAGCGGTGGGTATTGCCTGTGCTTCGCTCATATTTTTATGGGTACAGGATGAGCTTACTTTCAATCACAATTTTGAAAAGAGGGCCAATATTTACAAGATATATGAGAATCAAACCTATGAGGGCAAGGTATCTACTTTTCATGCAACGCCGGGGTTAATGGCCAAAACCATAACAACCGAGATACCGGGTATTAAAAGTGCCGCGCGGTTAAGCGGTACCAGCGCATCGCTTTTTTCACTGGGCGATAAGTATATTAACGAGCAGGGTGACTATGCGGATAAGGAAATACTGTCCATCCTCGATATTCCATTTGTAAAGGGTAATCCTGCAACCGCCATGCAGGAATTGCATTCGCTGGTGATCAATGAAACCATGGCCAAAAAATTCTTCGGTGATGCTGAACCGATAGGCAAGGCTTTGAAAATGAACAATGATAAAGAGTTTACCGTTACCGGCGTTTTCCATGACCTGCCAAAAAATTCCACGCTCCAGTTCCATTGGTTGGTGCCATTGGCAAATATTGATCATTCCCAGCCCTGGATGACCATGTGGGGAGCCAACTGGGCGCGTACTTATGTCGAATTAGAACCGTCTGCAAATGTGGCAAGCGTAAACCAAAAATTAAAGAACTACATCAGCACCAAAACAAAAAACGATAATAAAACAGTTTGTTTCCTATTCGCGATGAATGACTGGAACCTTCATGACAATTTTGTTGACGGCAAAATGAGCGGTGGTAAAATTCAATATGTGAAAACCTTCACATTCATCGCCTGGATAATTCTGCTCATAGCCTGTATCAACTTTATGAATCTTTCGACGGCGCGGTCTGAGCAACGTGCCAAGGAGGTGGGCGTACGCAAGGTTATGGGTGCCGGCAGGGGTAAGCTTATCGGGCAGTTTATCGGCGAAGCTGTGGTAATGTCTTTTGTCTCGGTTGTTTTAGCTATTGGCATAGTTTACCTGGCGTTACCGTCCTTCAACGACATGGTTCAAAAGGAGCTGTCCGTTAATATTTTAGAGCCCGGTCATTTGATCTTTTTGTTCACCATAGCTATCATAACCGGCTTACTGGCAGGCAGCTATCCCGCCTTTTACCTTTCATCTTTCAATCCGATCACTGTTTTAAAGAATATAAAGATCAAAACCGGCGCGGCTTCAGGGTTCATCAGGCAAAGTTTGGTGGTTATACAGTTCTCCGCTTCCATAATCTTGATCATAGGCACCGTTATCATTTATCAGCAAATACAGCATGTCAAGAACAGGCAACTTGGTTATGACAGGAACAACCTTATCTACATGGACGTACAGGGTAAGATGGTTGAGCATTTCGCTGCCATCCGTAACGATCTGAACAAGAGCGGTGTAGTAGAAAACGCAGCGTTAAGCGACGATCCGGTATTGGAGGTAGGCAGTAACACTGATGGCTATACCTGGGAAGGTAAAGACGCCACCAAAAATCCGCTGATCAGCTGGGAAAAAGTAAGCCCGCAATTTATTTCGACCATGGGCATGAAACTGGTAGCCGGAAGAGATTTTTATGCGGACGCCAAACTCGACAGCAGCAATGTGATCATAAACGAAGCATTTGCCAGGCAGATGGGTAAAGAGGGCCGGGTAGGTGGCATTTTGAGAGATGGCAATAAGTCTTATCAAATAACAGGTATTGTCAAAGACTTTTTGTACAACGATATGTATGCAACAAGCGCTCCGGCTCTATTTTATTGTAAAGAAGCCGAAAACCGGATTTTTAATGTCAGGTTAAAATCTGATGTAAACGTGCAGGATGCCTTGACGAAGATAGGACAGGTGATGAAAGCGAACAATCCGGGTTATCCGTTCGAATACAAATTTATCGATGACGACTTCGACCAATTATTCAAGACAGAGACTTTAACAGGTTCACTTGCAGGTGTTTTTGCCGGATTGGCCATATTCATTTCATGCCTGGGATTATTCGGACTTGCGGCTTATACTGCCGAGCGCCGGATAAAGGAAATAGGTATCCGCAAGGTGCTGGGCGCCTCGGTATCAGGGTTGGTAGGATTACTATCAAAAGATTTCCTGAAACTGGTGTGCATAGCCTGTGTCATCGCGTTCCCGGTAGCTTTTTGGACGACACATCATTGGCTGCAAAGCTATCAATACCGCATAGATATCAATTGGGTCGTATTTGCGGTCGCCGGGGTAGCTGCTATGTTGATCGCGTTAACTACAGTAAGTTTCCAGGCCATAAAAGCGGCGCTGATGAACCCGGTAAAAAGTCTGAGGAGTGAGTGATTAGTTAACCGATGATTAGGGATTAGTTTTGGATAACTATATTGCGTTGGTTGTTACAAAACCAATGCAGGCGCTAACAGGACAGTTTAATATATTATTTTGAATACCTATTTATTCCATATTGACCTGTACGGGCTGATCTTCCTCGGAACGATCTTCGTGGGGCTTACTTTTGCGTGGCTTTTATGGTTTTCGAGAGGTAATAACCGGGTTGCAAACCGTTTTTTAAGCCTTGCTCTTGTTACAGCTGCTTTACAGATAGTATGGGTATTGGTTTCAGATAGCCGGCCGGTAGGCTCTTTATCGCATTGGAGTTGGTTTTCTTCCCAATTTTGGCTGGCAGTCGGCCCGCTTATCTTTTTTTATATGCGCAAAAGAACCTGGCAGGCGCGCGGTTTCAGCCGAAAGGACCTGCTGTACTTTTGTCCGTTATTGTTACCATGGTTTATGCTGGGATTAGAAATAACGGTAAGCAGCAGGGCTGGTGCAGCCCCCGATAATACGGTTATCTTTCAACGCTTGAACACCTTAGTGCACCTGATAGCATTTATGTCCGTCGCCGTGTACCTGTATTGGTCGCGCCAGTTGATCGATCGTTTTTATAAGGGCTTGAAATTTAACGATGGTGATCGCTATCGCCGGGAACTGCAATGGCTGCATGATTTGCTGATCGGGCTGGGGCTGGTATGGTTGTTATGGATACCTTTAACAGCAATTGACTACTTTGCCTACCACAACCAGTTAGACAGGCAGGCATATTATCCGTTGTATATACTTTTAGCTGCTATGATCATCCGGCTGGGCGCGGTTGCTTTTTTAAGACCAGAAAATGAAGCATCGGTCGAACCGCAGGCGTTTTCAAAACCACTGCCTTCGACCGAATTAAAGCAGAAGGGTGCGTGGCTGAAAAAGGTAATGGAGACCACCCTGTTTCACCAGGATGCCGAGCTGAGTTTGGGCACGCTGGCCGAAAGGCTTGGCATACATCCGCATGAATTATCACGGATCATCAACATCGCCCTTAAAAAAAACTTCAATGATTTTGTTAACGAATGCCGCATCATGGATGTGGTACGGAAAATGCAGAATCCTGTTTACGACCGGATGACCCTGCTGGGTATTGCATTTGAATCAGGTTTCAATTCTAAATCTACCTTTAACCGTACTTTCAAACAAATGACCGGAAAAAGCCCGGCCGAGTATAAAAAAGAGCGCCCAACTTATCATTTGACACCTTATTCCCATTCGGGGACTATAATTTCGTACAAAGAAGCCGCCCCGGTGTGGTCTTCTGAGAAATTAAATCGCAATTATATGTTTAAGAATTATTTGAAGATAGCCTGGCGCAGTTTGAAGAGAAATAAGGGCTATGCGACCATTAATGTTGTTGGCTTGGCTATAGGCATTGCATCGTGCCTGCTTATTTTCCTGATCGTTCAGTTCGAAACCAGTTTTGATAATTTCCATTCGAAAAAGGATCACATTTATAGGGTGCTGACAGTTTTTCATAATCCGGATGGCGTATTCCCAACCAGCGGCACACCCTTGCCGCTTTCGGAAGGGTTAAGAATAGATTTTCCGCAACTGCAGTCGGTAGCAGCAATTATGCAGAATGATGGGAGCCATTATTCTGTTGGTAATAGCACCAAGAGCGAAACGGCGAAGAAATTCAAGGAAGACCTGGCTTACTTTGCCGAACCTCAATTCTTTGACATATTTGATTTTAAATGGTTGGCAGGCGATAAAAAGAAAGCTTTGGCCGAACCCAACACAGTAGTGCTTACCCGCGATGAAGCAAATAAGTTTTTTGGCGACTGGCACGATGCCATGGGAAAGATAGTAAGGTATGAAAATAGAAAAGACCTTAAGGTTACCGGTATTTTGGAGGATGTACCGGCTAATACCGATTTCCCGATAAAACTGGTGGTCTCATGGCTTACCAGCGCAGGAAAAGGAGGGGAACACGAGGGCAATGCGCATGACTGGGTGAGCACCTTTGGCGATAACAACTGTTATATCATTTTGCCTGATAATATAAGTGTGAGCCGTTTCAATGCTAATTTACAGGCCTTTGTAAAAAAGCACAAGCCGGCAGATTATGTAAAAGACGGACTGGCGCTGCAGGCACTGGCCGATATGCATTACAATACCCAGGTGAATGTATTCAGCGGCCATCCGTTCAGCAAGCAGCTTATTGATGTTATCACCCTGATCGGTGTATTTCTGCTTATTATAGCCTGTGTCAATTTTATTAACCTCGCTACCGCACAGGCGGTTAACCGTTCAAAAGAAGTTGGCATCCGAAAGGTGTTGGGCAGCAAGCGTAATCAGCTGGTTTGTCAATTCATTACAGAAACCCTTATCATAACGGTATTTGCGGTCGTATTGGCCGTGGGTATAGCGCAACTGGTATTACCCATGCTGAATAGTCTTCTCGAAATTAAGCTTAGCGCCGGCTTTTTGTTAGACCCAACGCTTTTACTGTTCCTGCTTGGTGTTATTATGGCCGTAACGCTGTTGTCGGGCTTTTATCCCGCCATGGTGCTTTCCGGGTTCAATCCTATAGAGGCGCTTAAAAACAAGATCAGGGCTGGCCGCTCTACGGGTATATCGTTGAGGCGGGTACTGGTAGTATTTCAATTTGGTATTGCACAGGTATTGGTGATAGGCACCCTTGTGCTTATTTACCAAATGAATTATTTTAACAATAAATCACTGGGATTTAATAAAGAAGCGGTTATTACTGTCGATTTCCCCGGCGATAGCGTCAGCCGGACCAAAATAAATTCGTTGAAAGACCAACTCATGCTTCAACCGGGCATCAACGATGTGAGTTTCAGTTTCGCAAGCCCGTCGGACAATAACGGGTGGGGCAGCGACTTTAAATTTAATAATTCGCCAAAGCAAACCGATTTTAGCGCCAGTTTAAAATGGGCCGATGCGGAGTATTTTAAATTATACGGCCTGCAATTTGCAGCGGGAGGGCCATATTTGAAAAGTGACACCATAAACAGTTATGTAATTAATGAAACATTGATGCATAAATTAGGTATGCGTGATCCGAAAGATGCGATCGGGAAATATATTAAGCTTTGGGACGATAAAACGAAATATGCGCGAATTGTAGGAGTAGTGAAGGACTTTAACATCGGCTCGCTGAGAAACCCCATACCTCCTGTTCTAATGGCCCCATGGAAAGATGTTTATCAAAAATTGAACATCAAAATACAACCGCAGAATGTGAGCCAGACGTTGGCCTCGGTAGAAAAACTGTGGAACAGCACCTTCCCCGAGGGTATGTATGAATACCAGTTCCTGGATGATAAAATAGCTAATTTTTACAAGAGCGAACGGCAATTGTCGGACCTTTACAAAATATTTGCAGGAATAGCCATTTTTATATCTTGTTTAGGCTTATATGGGTTGGTCTCGTTTATGGCCGTACAGCGCACCAAAGAGGTTGGTATACGCAAAACGCTGGGCGCTTCTGTTGGTCACATTGTCTATCTTTTCTCGAAAGAGTTTACTATCCTTATCCTAATTGCGTTTCCTATTGCAGGAGGCTTAGGCTATTATTTTATGCACAAGTGGCTGCAGGATTTTACCTACAAAATAACCATGGGTCCGGGAATATTTATCATCGCAATTATGAGCTCTGTTGTAATTGCCTGGGCTGCGGTCGGCTTTAAAGCGGTTAAGGCGGCTTTAGCCAACCCGGTGCGGAGCTTAAGGTCGGAGTAATATACAATTGACTGCTTCCTGTGCAAAGTTTGCAGTCGTTCCCTAATATACAAACGACTACAAACTGTTTACCGCAAACAGCAAACTCTCTTTTAAGACTGTATCATAATCGTACGCACCCTGTTACATAAGCGAACACTGTACAAAATCAATCCACCCATAACTATTTGATAAATAGTAAATTACTACTTTGGTATATTATTCATTGTCTAATGCCGAAATGAATTAGTATTATTAAATCAATAAACCACTGATTCGTTCATTTAATAATCTAAAAAAATGCTATCACTACAACACGTAACTAAATTTTACCAGGTTGGCGGCAACAAGAATCTTATACTAAATGATATCAGCCTTGATGTCGACCAGGGTGAGTTCATTTCTATCATGGGCCCATCAGGTTCGGGTAAATCTACTTTATTGAATATAATTGGGATGCTTGATGAACCGTCACAAGGTTACCATTACTTTATGGGACAGGCGGTACATCAGCTCAAAGAGAAACAGCGTTCGGCGCTTTACAAACAATACATCGGCTTTGTTTTCCAGGCTTACCATTTGATAGACGAGCTTACCGTGTACGAAAACATTGAAACTCCGCTTATATACCAGGATGTAAAAGGTTCGGAACGCAAGGCCATGGTGGCCGATATGCTGGACAGGTTCCAGATAGTTGGCAAAAAAGACCTTTTCCCGGCTCAATTATCCGGGGGACAGCAGCAGCTTGTAGGTATTGCACGTGCACTTATAGCCAGTCCGAAACTGATATTAGCTGATGAGCCTACTGGTAATCTCAATTCGAAGCAAGGGGAGGAGATAATGGAACTTTTCAGGAAACTAAATAAAGAGGACGGCGTGACCATTATACAGGTAACCCACTCTGAAAAGAATGCGGAATACGGAACGAGGATAATTGATTTACTGGATGGAAAGGTTGAGTCCTCGCGCAAGTTCTGAAATAAAATATAAATATTATACAACCATGTTTTTTAGAAAAATAGCTTTAATACTTTTATTACTAACCTTAATCGTTTCTGCTAAGGCACAGCAAGCAGACAGTGTTTATACGCTTCAGCAATGCATCGATCTGGCGATAAAAAACAACCTGGATGTTAAAAAGAGTGGTACGCAGTTAGAAAGAGCCAAGGTTAACTCAAGGCAGGCGCGTGAAAACCTGCTGCCAAATCTGAATGGAAACATATACGAAAGTATTAGTAACGGCCGCAGCCAGGACCCTACAACTTACAATTATGTAACCCAAAGGATCACCTACGGCCAGTATAATCTTAGCACTAACGTAACCTTATTCAATGGTATGAACTTGATCAATATCATCAAACAGAACTCGTTGCTGTACCAGGCCGGAAAGATGGATTTTCAACAAATAAAGGATATTACAACTATAAATATTACCGCTTTATACCTTCAAGAGCTAAGCAGCGAAGATCAATTGAACCAGGCAAATCTTCAATTTGATGCTTCAAAAGTTAACGTAGACCGCGTAACTGCTTTGAATAATGCCGGTTCGATCACACCAACGGACTATCTTAATATAAAAGGTACGCACGATAACGACGCACTTGCAGTAGTTAACGCAAAAAATGCTGTAATTACCGCAAAGCTGAATTTGTTGGAAGCAATGAACGTTCCATTTAGTACCACAGTAAAATTTGCCAGGCTTACGGCCGATCAATTGCCTGCTAATTACGATCAGGGACCAGATCAGATATATTCTTCTGCCTTAAGTAACCTTGCCGTAGTTAAAGCGGCAGACCTGCGGGTGAAAGCAGCTGAAAAAGAGGTTTCGGCAGCTAAAGGCAAGTATTACCCCAACATATCTTTAGGAGCCGGTATAGGCACAAACTTTTCAAATACAAACCCTGCAAGCTTTACCAGTCAGTTCCGGAATAATTATAGTTATGGGCCAAGCCTGCAGGTGCAAATACCTATCCTAAACTGGTTCCAAACAAGGAATAATGTTGCCAAAGCAAAAATCGATCTGGAAGATGCAAAAAACGCAAGTGATGGCACCCAGGTTCAGCTGAAACAGCAAATAGCCCAGGCCTATTCAAACATGACAACTGCATACGATCGTTACCATGTCCTTTTACAACAGGTGGAAACTTATAAAGAGTCGTACCGCGTGACTCAGGCAAAATTTGAGAATGGTGTAGTTACGGCCGATATATTCGTTTTGTCAAAACAGAATTTAGATGCAGCTAATATTAACCTCATCAGCGCACGCTACGACTATATAACACGCATCAAAATACTCGACTATTACCAGGGCAAATTATCATCGTTCAAATAAAATGAATTAGTATTTGGAATTGCCAAATATTTGCTGAAATTTATATCAGGCAAACATAATATCCGGTAAATGCTATCAGGTTCCGTAAACTGAGTATTTGCCGGATATTTCCATTTTAATCCCCCTGTGCCGTCTATTGATACTGATATTTGTTAAAATATATGCTGATATTTTGCAGTTTTAGTACTATGCTTGTTGTATAGTTCGCACTAAATTTAGGGCCAACTTCAAACAGATGTTAAAACGAATATACTTTTCAGCACTGATATCATTTCTGCTGAGCGCAGGCATTGCTGCCGCGCAAGTTCCTGCTGACAGCGCCACGCAGCAAATACGCCTAAACCAAATTGGTTTTTATCCAAATGGCCCAAAAACAGCCATTATTTTAAGCGGGGTCACGGGCTATTACACCGTAAAAACTACAGGCGGCAAGCAGGTATTTAAAGGCAGGTTAAAAAGATGTGATGAACCTGCGCTTAACGGGAAATATACCTCTGTTGCTGATTTTTCGGCATTTAATAAACCGGGAAAATATGTATTAGAGGTAAAAGGTTTAGGCGACTCTTACTCATTTGAGATCAGTAAATCTATACATGACCAGGTAGCGAAAGCCCTCATCAAAGCATACTACTTTCAACGTGTCTCGGTATCATTACCGGAAAAATACGCCAGCAAATGGGCGAGGGCAGAAGGGCACCCGGACGATAAAGTGCTTGTGCATGCATCGGCTGCAAGTGCCGAACGGCCCGAAGGAACGGTAATAGCCTCGCCGCGCGGCTGGTATGATGCGGGAGACTACAATAAATATATTGTGAACAGCGGTATTTCTATTTATACCTTATTGTCGCTTTACGAGGATTTTCCGGCCTATACAAAGACAGTAAAACTTAATACACCGGAAAGCGGGAATGGAATACCCGATCTGTTGAACGAGTGTTTGTGGAATATCCGCTGGATGCTTACCATGCAGGATCCTAATGACGGCGGCGTTTATCATAAACTGACTAATGCCCAGTTCGATAAGATGGTTATGCCCGATAAAGCGACAACCACCCGCTATGTTGTTCAAAAAAGTACGGCGGCGGCGTTAGATTTTGCCGCTGTGATGGCGCAATCGGCAAGAGTATTTAAGCAGTTTCCAAAACAATTGCCCGGCCTGGCCGATTCGTGCCTGGCAGCCGCAAAACAGGCCTGGGACTGGGCGCAAAAAAATCGGGATGTTATTTACAACCAGAATGTTATCAATCAAAAGTTTGAGCCGAAAATAGTAACCGGCGAATATGGCGACCGGTATGTAAGCGATGAGTTTATCTGGGCTGCCTCAGAGTTGTTTGTGACGACCGGTGACGATCGATATACAAAAGCTGTAAACATCATTCCTGATGATAAAATGCCCTTACCAAGCTGGAGCCAGGTGCGTTTGTTGGGATATTATTCCATCCTCCGAAATAGCGGTAACCTAAAGAGCAGCTTCCCGGGTCTGGATAAATTAAAAAAGAACCTGATCAGCTTTGCTGACGACCTTACAAAAGGATGGGACAGTACTGCTTACCAAACCGTAATGCAAACAAAACGGTCGAATTTTATTTGGGGGAGCAATGCGGTTGCGGCAAATGAAGGTGTCGCGCTTTTACAGGCTTATAAACTCACCCATGATAAAAAATTCCTTGACGCCGCGTTATCGAATCTCGATTATTTATTGGGACGGAACGGAACCGGGTATTCTTTTGTAACCGGCTTCGGAAGTAAACCCCCCATGCACCCGCACCACCGGCCATCCATTTCCGATGGGATCGCGGAGCCGGTACCCGGCCTTCTTACTGGGGGCCCTAATCCGGGTATGCAGGATCATATAAAAGTGCCATCGACTGTGCCTGACGAGGCTTATATCGATAATGACCAGGCTTATGCGGTTAATGAAATTGCCATAAACTGGAATGCGCCAATGGCTTACCTGGCAAACGCCATAGAAGCATTGCAAAGTCAATTAAAATAACTGAAGGTTTTTTTTCATCTCCTGCATCAAAACTTGATCCACCAGAATAAATGTTAAATCAACATTTTATTTTTCGGTTTGATGATTTATATTTGTGAGAACCTGTTTGGCGTTCCATTATAGATCGTTACCCGAATTATGAAAAAAGTGTTGCTGGCCTCTGTGGCCCTTGGTTTATTGCTGTCGTCGTGTTCAAAAAAAAGCGGTAACGATGTGCATACCAATCCGCCTGTTTATAAAGCCCCCGTTGTTGCTGCCGGTTTTGCCAAAGGAGCGGATATAAGCTGGGTTACCCAGATGGAATCATCGGGCGTTAAATTTTACGATAAATCGGGCGCACAAAAGGATTTGTTTGCCTTACTTAAAAGCCTCGGGTTTACTTCCATCAGGCTACGGGCCTGGGTAAACCCATCGGATGGCTGGTGCAATACCGCTGATGTGGTAGCTAAAGCCAAACGGGCGCAAAACGCCGGGATGAAGATCATGATCGATTTTCATTACAGCGACAGCTGGGCCGATCCGGGTAAACAACCTAAGCCGGCTGCATGGACGGGTCTTGACTTTGCTACCCTGGTAACAACGTTGCACGATTACACCGTGGCTACCATGAATACCCTAAAAACCAACGGTATTACACCGGATTGGGCACAGGTTGGCAACGAAGTTGACGATGGCATGCTTTGGGAGGACGGACGGGCTTCTGCGCACATGGCCAATTTCGCGGCGCTGGTTGAAGCCGGGTACCAGGCTGTTAAATCGGTAAGCAGTACGACCAAGGTGATCGTACACGTGTCCAATGGCTTCGACAACGACCTGTTCCGCTACCTGTTTGATGGTTTGAAAAATAACGGGGCGCATTGGGACATTATCGGGATGTCCTTATATCCTTCGACAACCAATTACACCACGCTTGATACGCAGTGTCAAAGTAATATCAATGATATGGTAGCGCGGTACGGAACACCGGTAATGTTATGTGAAATTGGGATGCAAGCCAACCAGCCAGGTATATCGCGCGACTTCCTGACGGATATTATCACTAAAGTAAATGCGATCTCCAATAACAACGGTTTGGGTGTGTTTTACTGGGAACCGGAAGCCTACAACTGGCAGGGATATGGCCTCGGTGCGTTTGACAACACCGGCAAGCCGACTATAGCGCTTGATGCCTTTTCAAATTAAATAATGGTAGTTACCAGGAACAACAGCGTGATGCAAAACGCAAATGACATGAAATACATAGTGCTCATGCCGATGAGTTTGGTGGTTGTGCGGAACCAGCTGCGCTTATAAACTACCTTTAGCGCATGGTGAGCATACCAGAGGATATACAGGGTTGCAAAAAGCATTACCCATTGCATTACCGGGTCCCAGCTTGCCGGAAGAATGACCTGCAACGACATCAGTATCGTTAAAAATAAAAACAGGAAACAATGGAAGTGAAAGGAAAAGATGAGGTGCTCGACATAAAACTTTTTATTTTTCCAAAAAGCTACCCGCAATATCAAAGCAAATAAAGGGAGCAATAAAAACATCATTTTTGGGGCGTTATGCTGAACTTCTTCAACAAATGTCTCCCTTGCCAACGAGCCGTATCTTTCCAGGTAACCATAAACCTTTTTGTTCCATAACCTTATAAGAACCCCATCCTTTTGGGCAGCGGGTAATTTCTGCTGGTTAGCCAGGTATTGCACATACGAAGTGTCGTGGGTTGTAGGATGGAACCACTTATTTGGCCCGTGGGCATCGCCATCCTCTAAACCTTTTGGTTCGGCAGCATTATCTTTATCAATGTCCTTTCTTATTTCTTTTTTTGTCGCCTCAGGTATAAATCGGCTAGCAGCAATGGCTTTTTTTACCGAATCGGTATTTTGTCCCGATTTTGGAGGTGTTGCCCCGGTATCCTTCACCTTTACCACGTCGTGCCCCGTTTTAAAGAATAAAATGAAATAAATAAGGCTGATAAAAATATACATCTTTACCGGGTGCAGGTATTGTGTTCGCCTGCCTGCGGTATATTCATTGGTAAGGTAACCCGGCTTAAAAAGCAGCGGTTTTAGCGTGTGAAAAAACTGGTGGTCGAAATGGAAATAATCGCTGATGGTATGGGCCATCATGTGGCCGAAGTTTTCCTTTATTTCCAGGTTCTCCTGCCCGCAATTATGACAGAATTTACCCTGGAGCGTAGTACCGCAGTTCAAACAGTTATTTTCTTTGCGGTAATGCTTTTTCATGATCGGCTATTTTCAGGCATGTTCAATAGCATGTTTCAACGCGGCGTTGTGTTTATACCTGAACACAAAAGGGAATATGCAGGCAATTACCAAAGCATAAGCGGCAAACGTGAGCCAGATACCGTGCCAGTTTTTGCTTTGATCGTGCATCGTGAAAAACTTATCGATAACCAGCCCGCTGGTAACACTGCCGAATACGGCGCCGAAGCCGTTCACCATCATCATAAATAATCCCTGGGCGCTGCCGCGTATCTCGGGCGTTGTTTGCGTCTCGACAAATAGCGAGCCGGAAATGTTAAAGAAGTCGAAAGCCATACCATAAACGATACAGGACAGGATGATCATCCATAGCCCGTCGGCCGGGTTACCGAACGCAAAGAGGCCAAACCGCAACACCCAGGCCAGCATACTGAAAAGCATTACATATTTGATACCGAATTTACGCAGAAAGAAGGGAATAGCCAGGATAAAAAGCGTCTCTGAAACCTGGGATATCGACATGATAATAGCCGGGTATTTTACGGTTGTGAGACTGGCATATTGGGGTATGTTTTTAAAATCGTGAAGAAAAGTATCGCCGTAGGCATTAGTAAGCTGCAAGGCTGCCCCCAGCAGCATCGAAAAAGCAAAGAAGACCGCAAAGCGGGGGGTGCCGAATAATGTGAACGCCCGTAAGCCTAATACATCCACAAACGACCGGTTATTGACTTTAGTGTAGAGCGGAGGGCATTTTGGAAGCGTAAACGCATAAACCCCTAATGCAAATGCTACCCCTGATGAAATATAAAATTGGTTAGCCGTGGTTTCGCTATGGGTAAGACTGACCACCCATAATGCCACAATAAATCCCACTGTACCCCAGGTCCGTATGGGCGGATATTCTTTTACGACATCGATATTTTCTCTTTTTAACGCCGAATACGCTACAGTTATCGATAACGATATGGTTGGCATATAAAAAACCATATTGAGCAGCATCACCCAAAAAAAAGCATTTGGATTGGTTACCAAGGGTAGCGACAATAACGATAAAGCGCCCAGGATATGCATAATGCCGTATAGTTTTTCGGCATTGATCCACCTGTCCGCTATGATACCGGTTAATGCCGGCATAAAGATGGATGATATGCCCATGGTTGAGAATATTGCACCGAACTGTGCCCCCGACCAATGCTTGTTTTGAAACCAATATGCGCCAATAGTTAGAAGCCACGCACCCCACACAAAATATTGCATAAAGTTCATCAGCGTTAAGCGAAGCTTAATATTCATCCGTTATCCCTTGCGTTAAAAGTTAATGGGTGTTAAAGTAGAAAAATGATGTGAGATTTGAGATATGAGATGTGAGAAACAATGCAGAAATAAGACCAGCGAACAAGTTACTATCTCAAAATGTCATATCTCACGTCTAAAACCTGGTTAAGAAGCTTTCCTGCGGTTAAGTTCGTCGCGTATTTTTGCGGCTTTTTCGTAAGCTTCTTCGGATAAGGCTTCCTGCAGTTTGCTTTTCAACTCATCGTTGCTGAGCGAAGCATAACCCGTAGCTGACGAAGAAACCGCCTTTTCTTCAGTTGCGGCGTCGGCCATATTTTCGAGATAGACAAAATCGTTTCCTTCGATAACGATACCCGCGCTCGACAGTATAAATTCGTAAGTATAAATAGGACAATCGAACCGGACGGCCATGGCTATGGCGTCAGAAGTACGGGCATCTATCTCGATAGATTTTTTGCCGTCGGAGCAGAGGAGTTTCGAGTAAAATATCCCGTCGACCAGGTTATAAATGATGATCTCCTGTATGGTGATATCAAAAGCCTGGGCGAAATTTTTGAACAGATCGTGGGTGAGGGGCCTGCTCGGCGTCATTTTTTCGATCTCAATAGCAATGGCCTGCGCCTCAAAGCTTCCAATGATGATCGGCAACCGGCGGCGGCCATTTACTTCGCCCAAAACCAAAGCGTATGCGCCGGATTGTGTTTGGCTGTAGGAGAGGCCCACTATATCCAGTTTAATTTTTTTCATGTTGTTGCCCATCACTGCAAACCTTTATACCGTAGCTTTATATTCTTTTACCGCTGCTATCAATTTTGGTACTACTTCAAAAGCGTCGCCAACAATTCCGTAGTCTGCCACCTTAAAAAACGGCGCTTCGGGATCTTTGTTGATAACGACGATAACTTTTGACGAGCTTACACCTGCAAGGTGTTGTATAGCCCCTGAAATTCCGACCGCAATATACAAATTTGGACTGATAGCTATGCCGGTTTGTCCAACATGTTCGCTGTGGGGACGCCAATCGGCATCGGAAACCGGTTTTGAGCAAGCGGTGGCCGCGCCCAGCAAACCGGCCAGTTCTTCTATCATGCCCCAATTCTCGGGGCCTTTTAAACCGCGCCCACCAGATACTACTATCTCGGCATCGGGCAATGAAACTTTATCCGTAGCCTGTACAATTTCTTTGATTATAGCCTTAAGATCAGACTGTTTAATGTCGGCATTAAAATCTTCAACCTTTCCTGCTGTCTGCTTTTCGACAACTTTATAAGAGTTTGGTACAAGAGCAATAACCTTGTTAACCGAAGTTAGCTGTACAGTAGCAAAAGCCTTGCCCGAAAAAGCAGTTTTCTTAACGGTGAATTTATCGCCCGATATCTCTGGTAACGCTACGGCGCCATCGGCAATGCCGGCCTGCAGCTTAACCCCGATACGCGGCGAAAGCCCCCGCCCCGAAAATGAATTGGACAGAACAACAATATTTGCACCTTCTTTTGCAGCAGCATCGGCAATAACAGAAGCATAGGCCTGGTTAACAAATTGCTTTAACTGATCGTTAGAAACATTTAAAACTTTATCTGCTCCGTACTTTCCTAAAGCATTTAATTCATCCGCGCTTACATCGCCAATGGAAATAGCTGTAAGGCTGGTATTGGTTTGATCAGCAATTGCCCGGGCGTAGGATACAGCTTCAAAAGTCGATTTTTTGAACTTACCGCCGGCATTTTCTGCATACGTTAAAACTGGCATATATATTATTAATTATGGGTCAAAAAAAATCAGATAACGCGTGCTTCGGTGTGCAACAGGCCAATGAGGCTGGCACTATCATCGACCGCTATCAATTTTACCTGGCCGCGTGGCGCAGGCGTTTCGTAGTTTAATATTTCCGAAGTAACCTTAACTTCTACAGGTTCAATCACATTTAATGGCTTTGTACGTGCCGACATGATACCACGCATATTGGGTATTTTAGGTTCGGCAACGCCCTCGGCCGCTCCGGCTACAAAAGGGAAGGGGATAACCAGTATCTCCTTGCCACCCTCAATTTCACGTTCCACAATACCCTTATCACCGTCAATATCCAATTTTTTGATAATGGACACCGAAGGGATATCAAGCAATTCGCCCAGCATCCCGGCAACTTTGGAGCCATTGTAGTCGATGGATTCGCGCCCGGCCAGGATAAGGTCGAACGCATTTTGTTTTACATAGTCGGCTATCTGATAAGACACAAACCAGGCATCGTGCGGTTTGGCATTGATGCGCACCGCATCATCGGCCCCTATGGCCAGGGCCTTTCGGATAGTGGCCTCGGTAGCAACTTCGCCCACATTGATAACGGTGATGGTACCTTTACCGCCTTCGGTAAGCTCAATAGCGCGCGAAAGCGCTATCTCATCGTAAGGATTCAGGATAAATTGTACACCGTTCGTATTAAATTGCGTGTTGTTATCAGTAAAAGTTATTTTTGTCGTCGTATCAGGGACATTACTGATGCATACCAGTATCTTCATTCAGCTATGTTTTTAATTGGTAATGAATTATAAGGTGTCCTGTTTTTGCAGTAAACACACCTCAATAGTTCCATAAAATCAGGTGTGCAAAGTTAGATAAAAAAGAGAGAGTTTAAAATGCAGGAAAGCCGTTTAGAAAAGTTACTTGAGTTTCTGAAAAACGAACCCAACGACGAGTTTTTACAATACGCCCTGGCTACGGAATACCTGCGGCTGAACAATACCGGAAAGGCACTGGAATATTACGAAAAACTAGTGACCGATCACCCGGGCTATGTGGGCACTTATTATCACCTGGGTAAATTGTACGAGGCATTGAACCGGAAAAACGATGCCATAAAAATATACGAGCGTGGTATGGAAGCGGCGCAAAAAAAACGCGACAACCATGCCTTTGCCGAATTAAAAGTAGTTTACCAGGAAGCGACGGGGGTTGATGATGACGACTATTGACATTCGTTTGTGCACTGGTTCATTAGTTAACTAATAATACCAGGCGGACGGACCAATGAACCAACCAGCTAATGAACCAATGAACTGACCAATGAGAAAACGCCAGCTCTTATTTCTTCGCGATGTATTGATCTATACGTTTACGGCGTTCGGCGGGCCGCAGGCGCATATTGCTATTTTGCTCCGTGAGTTTGTTGAAAAAAGGCGTTATATTACCGAACAGGAATTATTGGAGCTGAATGCGCTTGCCCAAATATTGCCCGGCCCATCGTCAACACAAACCCTGGTAGGCATAGCTTGGAAAGTGGGGGGTCTTCGCCTGGCGATCATCACCTTTTTGATATGGGTATTTCCGTCGGCCGCTATTATGTGCCTGGCGGCCATCAGCTACAAAATGTGGCTCACACACAGCAAATTTGCAGATGTGCTCCGTTTTGTGCAACCAATGGCGGTAGGCATAGTGGCTTATGCAACTTATACATTTGCTATCAAATTTTTGAAAACAAACGTTTCTATCGTCCTGGCTATAGGCTCGTTGATAGCTACGCTGATCTTGAGGAACGCCTACGCGTTTCCGATCTTGATCCTGCTGGGTGGTATTATTTCATCGGCGCTGGAAACGCAACCGCAGGAAGATGAGATACGCGTAAAACTTTTTGCCAATGTGAACCCTAAAAAGGTGACCTATTTTATTGGCATTCTGCTGGTTTTTGCGGCATTGGGCGCCGTTATTAACCAGGCATCGCCATTAAGTCTGCCTATACGCCTGTTCGAAAACTTTTACCGCAACGGAATACTGATATTTGGTGGCGGACAAGTTCTGGTACCGCTGATGTTCACCGAATTTGTGGAAGTGAAGCATTACCTCACCAATTCCGAATTTCTCTCGGGCTTTGCGCTGCAGCAGGCCTTACCGGGGCCTACATTTTCCTTTACCTCGTTTATCGGCAGTATGACCCTGGGGAATAAGGGTTTCGGCGTTGGCGGGCAGATCATCGGCAGTATTGTTGCAGTTATTGGTATTAACTTACCCGGTTTTATCCTGATCCTGTTTATCGTGCCGTTTTGGGAGGACCTGAAGAAGATAACCCGCATCCGCAATTCATTAAGTGGTATCAGTGCTGCCGCCGTGGGGTTTATGGCTACGGCTTTGATCATGCTTACCATACCGTTCGGCCTGCATTGGGAAGCCTATGGTTTAATGGCCGGTACTTTCCTGCTGCTTACATTTACTAAAATTAAAACGCCCGTTGTGATTATTATTGGAGTGGTTTTGGGGTTGATATTTTAAACCCCCGGCGCCTGAAGGGGGGTGAATTGGGTGTCTGAGTTATAAACTATTCCATGTCCGTTTCGTTGGGACTGACGCCAGCGGGTCTGTGTGCGCCGGCCTTCTTCCGCAGGTGAAGGGGGGACTGATCACCGATCAACAAATCTCTAATCACCAATATCAGACTCAGTGTAACCCTTTAAAAGGGCTCATCATCCATATCATCCATCCTTGAAGGGCGAATGATAAAGTTGCTTGGCTTTTCAAAATCTTGCGATGGGTTTAGCCCGGCGAAGGCGTTGCCTCCCTGCGGCGCGAAATTATCCATGCCTTGGTCAAGGTCAGTAAATTTAACATACTTACCAACGAATTTCAGGCGTACGGTACCGGTCTCGCCGTTACGATGCTTGGCAATGATAACTTCGCCGACGCCCTGGGTTGGCATACCGTTTTCGTCCTCCGTCATACCGTAATATTCGGGTCGGTAAAGGAACAATACCATATCCGCGTCCTGCTCTATAGAGCCCGATTCACGCAAGTCTGATAGCATTGGCCGT
This sequence comes from Mucilaginibacter ginsenosidivorans, assembly GCF_007971025.1. Classification (NCBI taxonomy): domain Bacteria; kingdom Pseudomonadati; phylum Bacteroidota; class Sphingobacteriia; order Sphingobacteriales; family Sphingobacteriaceae; genus Mucilaginibacter; species Mucilaginibacter ginsenosidivorans. The sequence continues at coordinate 3,717,926 of NZ_CP042436.1, forward strand.
TTGGAGGCGCCCGGGCGGTTTTCAACGGCGCGGCTTAACTGCGAAAGAGCTATAACCGGAACATTCAATTCCTTTGCAACCGATTTTAACGCACGTGATATACTGCCGATCTCCTGCTCACGGTTGCCGCCTCCTTTACCGTCACTGCCTTTGCCCTGCATCAACTGCAGGTAATCTATAATGATCAGTTGTATATCGTGCTGCGACTTCAGACGGCGGCATTTGGCCCTGAATTCGAAAATATTTAATGCGGGGGTATCATCAATGATCAGTGGGGCCTGTTCCAGCCTGCCTATTTTGGAGTGTATCTGCTGCCATTCCCATTCTTCCAGGTTGCCCTTACGGATCTTTTCCTGCTCTATCTGCGTTTCGCCGGATATTAGACGATTTACCAATTGAACTGAGGACATCTCGAGAGAGAATACAACAACCGGCTTGCTAAAGTCGACCGCAGCATTGCGCGCGCAGCTTAATACAAAGGCCGTTTTACCCATTGCAGGGCGGGCGGCGATGATAACCAGGTCGGAGCGCTGCCAGCCCGAGGTCATCCTGTCCAGATCTGTAAAGCCGGAGGCGACACCTGTCAGGCCGTCTTTCTTATCCTTCAGCGCTTCCATCTCTTTCAGTGTTTCGTGTATGATGTCGTCCATCTTGCGCGAGTCGCGGCGAAGGTTGTTCTGGGCTATATCGAACAGGTTCTTTTCGGCTTTATCCAGCAGGTCAAGCACATCGGTGGTATCTTCGTAGGCGTTATTGATCACCTCGGTGGAGATGCGGATCAATTCGCGCTGTATGAATTTCTGGATAATGATACGCGAGTGGTATTCGATATTGGCGGCCGAGGCCACGCGGTTGGTCAATTCGGTGATATAGTATGCCCCGCCGATCATTTCCAGCTCGCCCTGCTGGCGCAGCTGAGCAGTTACAGTCAGAATATCCACAGGCGACGTGCGCTCAAATAAATGTCGTATGGCCGCAAATATCTTTTGGTGATTATCCTTGTAAAAAACCTCGGGTTTGAGGATGTCGATAACGGATGAAAGAGCGTCCTTCTCCAGCATCAAAGCGCCTAAAACTGCTTCCTCCAGGTCGACGGCCTGCGGGGGCAATTTACCAAGCCCGCTATAGGGAGTGGGGTTGGTGATCCGGCTTCGGCGTTCGTTGGTTGTCGGCTTGTTATAGGGTGTATCGTTATCAGGAATCATAAGGAAACAAAAATATACAAAAAATGTTCGGATTACCTAACATTGGAATTTTTCTGTTACAAATAAACCGCGATGATTGTACAAATTTCAAACAATGGTATTAACACTTTGTGTGAATAAGATGTGAGTTACCGTGGCAACCAATTGAAAAAGAACGATGTGGATAAACATTTGAAATGTTTATTATTTTGAAAACGCGGTACACTAAGTCGACGGATATGTTAATTCAATAAGTGCTGAAAATCAATTAATATGGCTATTTTTGGCGAACTTTTACTTCAAAATATATGTCCTTTAATACTCGTCCGCCCAGGGAAAACAACCAGATGGTTTTTGGTATACGTGCAGTTATCGAGGCGATCAGGTCGGGTAAGGAGATCGAGTCGTTATACATTCAGCGGGGCGTGGGCGGGGGTTTATTACACGAACTGAAAGAACTGCTTCATCAGTACGGCATAGTTGCCCAGCAGGTACCTATCGAGAAGCTGAACCGCATCACGGCGAAGAATCACCAGGGGGTAATTGCTGTTATCTCGCCCATCATATACCAGAAAATAGAGAATATCATCCCCGAAATATTTGAGAGAGGAGATGCACCCCTGATATTGGTGTTAGACGGCATAACCGATGTGCGCAACATGGGTGCCATTGCCCGCACGGCAGAATGCGCAGGCGTGCATGCTATCGTTATCCCTGCAAAGGGCTCGGCGCAGATCAATGCAGATGGCATCAAAACGTCGGCCGGGGCGCTATACAAAATACCGGTTTGCCGTCACGACAATTTTATGCAGACGATGCGTTTTTTGCAGAAATCGGGCCTGCAATTGGTTGCTTGTACAGAAAAAACCAGGGAATTTATTTATACCCCGGACTATACCGTGCCTACTGCTATCGTTATGGGATCGGAAGAGGATGGCATACGCAACGAGATCATCCGTATGGCCGACCATTTAGCCAAAATACCGATGTTTGGGGAGATCGAGTCGCTGAATGTTTCGGTATCGACGGGTGTGATATTGTACGAGGCTGTGCGCCAAAGGCGCAGTAGTTAGTGATTAGTTAACTGGTGATCAGTTGCAAATGTCACTAATCTTCTAATCACTACCCTCAAATATACTTCGTTCCGAACTTCGTTTTTACGTCTGCTACTACCTGTTTCACATTTTGTTCCTGGTCGCGGGGGCAGATAAGGAGCGTATTATTCGATTCCACTACGATAAAATCATGCAGGCCCTGTAAAACAACCAACTTATCAGCGGGTACGTTCACCATGCAGTTCGATGAGTCGTACATGATCACTTTCTCTGATGGGATGACCGCATTGCCAACATAATCTTTTTCAGCAAGCTGGTATATGGATGCCCAGGTACCCAGGTCGGACCAGCCGAATTCTGAAGGAAGTACATAGACGTTATCGGCCTTTTCCATAATACCGTAGTCGATAGAAATATTGGTGCATTGCTGATAGGCCTTGTGTACATGGGCCTTTTCACCGTCGGTATTGTAAACCGAACGCGCCTCCGCGAAGATTTCGTTCATCTCCGGCTGGTAACGGACAAAAGCTTTTACAATAGACTTAGCTGACCAAACGAAGATCCCGGCATTCCATAAAAAATCGCCGCTTTGGATAAAGGTTTTGGCTAATTCGAGATTAGGCTTTTCCGTGAACGTCTTAACTTTATGAAATTCGTCATTTATGGCATTGTCTGTGAACTGGATATAGCCATAACCGGTATCGGGTCTCGATGGCTTTATACCGAGTGTTATCAGGCATTCTTTTTCAGAAGCCACTTTTAGCGATTTCTCGATAGCAGATATAAAAGCCGCCTCGTCCAATATCAGGTGATCTGATGGCGCCACAACAATAGCGGCATCCGGATTCATACTTTCTATTTTGAAACAGCCATAGGCAATGCAAGGCGCCGTATTGCGCATCACCGGCTCGGTAAGTATCTGGCTGTTCTGCATATCGGGCAACTGAGTTTTTACCAGCCCGGCATAATTTTCATTAGTTACAACGTAAATATTTTCTTTCGGGCAAACTTTCAGGAACCTGTCGTAGGTATTTTGAATCAGTGTTTTACCGGTACCAAGTATATCTAAGAATTGTTTTGGATAGGATGTTCTGCTAATAGGCCAAAAACGGCTTCCGATACCGCCTGCCATGATAATAGCATAATAGTTTTTATTCATCTGAATTTAAAGAATTTTATAGCTCAAAGGCCGTGACAAAATTGGACATTATTCTGTAAAGTATTTGTTAAATAAAATCGCATCAAACGCCCGAAATTTTATCAAAGTTATAAATCCTGTAAATAAACAAATTGTTTTCATTTAAAAATCATTTTTGTATAAAATTTAAAACAAAACCCATCGTTTATTTAGAAAATTTTGTTATTTTGAACTTTTAAATACAATAATATAATTACCTATAATGATTGAAACGAAACGGTCGCTTTTTGATAATCTGCAGAATTTTTTTGGGTTTGATAACTTCAAGGGAGAGCAGGAAGCGATCATCACGAACATCCTCGCCGGAAATGATACTTTCGTGATTATGCCGACGGGCGGGGGCAAATCCATGTGCTATCAATTGCCGGCCCTGATGAGTGATGGTACGGCGATCGTTATATCGCCGCTGATAGCGCTGATGAAAAACCAGGTAGACCAATTGAGAGCCTTCGGAGGTTCGGACAGCATAGCACATTTTTTAAATTCATCGTTGACCAAGGCCGACATAGCACGTGTGAAGGAAGATGTACTGGGTGGGAAAACAAAATTGCTTTACGTAGCGCCCGAATCGTTAACCAAACAGGAAAATGTCGATTTTCTCCGTTTGAACCATGTTTCGTTCGTCGCCGTGGACGAAGCGCATTGTATCTCGGAATGGGGGCACGATTTTCGCCCCGAGTACCGCAAGATACGCCAGGTGATCAGCAACATAGGCGACGATATCCCCATTATTGCATTAACCGCTACAGCAACCCCTAAGGTACAACAAGATATCCAGAAGAACCTGCAAATGAATAATGCAACGGTTTTCAAATCATCGTTCAATCGCTCCAACCTGTTTTACGAGGTACGGGCGAAAAGAAACGTGATCAAGGAGATCGTCAAATTCGTTAAGCAAAACCAGGGAAAATCGGGGATCATATATTGCCTTAGCCGTAAAAAGGTGGAAGAAGTGGCCGAGGCCTTAAATCTTAACGGTGTAAAGGCCCTGCCTTACCATGCCGGACTAGAATCGAAGGTACGCGCCGACACACAGGACAAGTTCCTGATGGAGGATGTAGACGTTATTGTGGCGACAATTGCCTTTGGAATGGGGATCGACAAGCCAGACGTTCGTTATGTGATACACCACGATATGCCGAAAAGCATGGAAGGTTATTACCAGGAAACGGGCCGCTCGGGGCGTGATGGCGGCGAAGGTGTTTGCCTTGCCTTCTATTCTGAAAAGGATATAGACAAGCTGCAAAAGTTTATGAAAGATAAACCCGTATCGGAGCGCGAGATAGGCACCCAGATACTGAAGGAAGTAATAGACTACGCCGAATCATCTGTTTGCCGCCGGAAACAGTTGCTGCACTACTTTGGCGAAAACTTTAATGAAGCGGGCTGCAACAATATGTGCGATAATTGCTGCGCACACAAAGAACATTTTGATGGCGAGGAACAATTGCATAAGGCGTTGAGCCTGGTTAAAAAATTGGGCGAGAAGTTTGATGACGAGCATATCATCAGTGTACTAATGGGTGCAGACAACCCGCAGGTGCATAATTATGGCCATCATTTGATAGACGAGTTCGGTTCGGGTAAAGACGATGGAGAAAACCTTTGGAAATCATTGATGCGCCAGGCGCTGCTCAATAATTATCTTTCCAAAGATATTGATCAGTATGGCTTGCTTAGATTAACCAAAGCCGGCATCAACTTCCTTGATAATCCGCATAGCATCAGGTTTGTTCTGAACCGCCCGATGGGCGCTACGGACGATGATGAGTCGGAAGACGGCCCGAAACAAGGCGGAGGAGCGCTTGATACCGAATTGCTGCAGATGTTGAAGGACCTGCGCAAGAAAATAGCCAAGCAAAAGGGTTTGCCCCCGTTTGTGATATTCCAGGACCCATCGCTCGAAGAAATGTGCACACATTACCCGATAACAACGGAGGAGTTGAAGCAAATTTCTGGCGTAGGTACGGGCAAAGCAATGAAATTTGGTGCGCCATTCATCGATCTAATCAAGAAATACGTCGAGGATAATGAAATAGACCGCCCGGTAGATATGGTGATCAAGAGCGCTGCCAACAAATCGGCGTTAAAGGTTTATATCATCCAGAATATTGACCGCCATCTGAGCTTGGAGGACATCGCCGCTTCAAAAGGATTAACTTATGAAGAGATACTTCGTGAAGTGGAAACTATCGTTAATTCGGGCACTAAACTTAACCTCAATTACTTTATTGATGAAGTGATAGACGAAGATAAACAGGAAGAGGTTTTTGACTATTTTAAAACGGCCGAGATCGATTCGATCGATAATGCCCTTGCAGAACTAGGGGCCGACGACTATACCCGTGAGGAGGTACAATTAATGCGCATCAAATTCATATCAGAAATAGGGAATTGAGCAGAAAGCTTAAAGTTTATAATATTATAGCCGGTGATAAGCCGGCTTTTTGCTTTCACACGATTGTTGTCAATTTGTCCATACAGGCCTGATCTCTAATCACCGGCTCTAATCTCTACTTCGCAATTATCTTAAACTCCGTCCTGCGGTTTTTACTACGGCCATCGTCAGTATCGTTTGATTCGATGGGTTGCGTCTCGCCATAGCCTTTGTAAGTTAACCTTTCGGGCTGAATACCGTTAGCTATCAAATATTGGTAAACAGCTTTGGCACGATTCTCAGACAGTACCTGGTTAGATTGCACAGTACCTACGTTATCCGTATGGCCGGATACTTCGATATGCACGGTCTTGTTCAGGTTAAGAAAATCTATGAGTTTTTGTAGTTCGGGCTTCGATTCGTCTTTGATGTCAAACTTATTGGTATCAAAAAAGATGTTTTTTAGAATAACCTTATTGCCAACCTCGATAGGCTGCAAATAAGCGGTGATATGGAATGGCTCGGTATTTACATGTCCTGCAAGTGAGAAATTAGCCGAATAGAAGAGGTAGCCGTCCCTGGCGATATTTAGCCCGTAATCTTTACCTGTTGTAATGGTCGCCAGGAAATCGCCCTGCTCGGCCGAACTGTAATCCTGGTAAACAGGTGAGTTCTTAACCAGGTCGACGATCTCCACTGCCGATTCCAGGGGTTGTTTGGTTACCGCGTCCAGCACAATGCCTTTGACATAGGTAACCTCATGCGGCCGAAGTGCAGGCGGCAGTTCGAAAGTATAAATATCAAATCCGCCCTGGCCGTTTAACTTGTTTGATGCAAAAAAAGCATAAGTTCCATTTGCAGTTAAGGTGAGCCCGTTCTCATCACCGTTTGAATTGATGGGGTAGCCCAGGTTTATTGGTTTTTGCCACTTCCCATCCTTGCCCAGGTGACTTACAAACAGGTCCATTCCACCAAGGCCCGGCCAGCCGTTCGAGCAAAAATAAAAGGTACTGTCGTCGGGGTGAATAAATGGCGATTGCTCGTCGTATGGCGTATTGATATTCGGCCCCATATTCTCCGGTTGCGACCAGCCCTTTTCGCTAAGGGTCGATTTATAAAGGTCGTAACCCCCATATCCGCCTTTCCGGTTGCTCACGAAATAAAGTGTACGTCCGTCAGCGCTTATAGACGGCTGCGACTCCCAGCCATTTGTGTTTACCGGCGGACTTATATCAAAGGGTTTATTCCAGTCGTTACCCTTTTTGGTTGCAATGTAAATATCGCATCGCCCGAGGCCGTCCGGGCGGTTGCAGCCCGTAAAAAACAGCACTTTACCATTTTGAGAAATAGACTGCGCACCTTCGTTATATCTCGGTGTATTGATCTGGTCGCTCAGGTAGGTTGCCGTTTGCCACTTGCCGTTAACCTTGTCGCTTTTATAAAAGTCCTCGTTGTTATTGATTTTGCGGGTAAATATCAAAGTATTTTCGTCGGCTGTAACGGTCGGCAGGTATTCATCATCAGCCGTATTGATCTCGTCTCCAACGTTAATAGGTTTAAATGGTACCGGGTGTTGTATAGCATCGAGGCTGAAGGCGCAGTCGTTCAATAATTTTTTTGCGATTGCCGCCGTCTGCGGGGTTGTATTATCGTATGAAAGATATTTTTCGAGATGTATTTTAGCCTGCGCATACTGAGCGTTATGAACCTCGCAATCGCCAAGCTTATAATAAATGCCCCGGCTAAATTCTGGATCGAGGGCAATCGCCTTGAGGAATTGTTCCGATGCTTCTCCATAACGCCACCTGCCCCGCAGGACATCACCTAAAAGAACATGGGCCTCTATAAATTTTGCATCCTCACCAATGGCTTTTTGCAACTGCTCAATAGCCTCGTCATATAAGCGATCGTCGAGACTTTGATTGGCCAGTGCGAAGTATTGAATTGCTTGTTTGTCGGTAGTAGAGTATTGCCTCTGAGCGTAAACAAGCGAAGCAAACAGGAGAAAAAACACCGAAAGGAAAATAACTTTCATCCGACGTAATACGGTATTTAAAGCCCGAAGTTACGGTATTTAGGGGATATTCAAATATTTATGTGTTTGCAGCGATATCTCCCATTTGGGGTTATTCATCACATAATCAACAATAAGCGGCGTCATTTCCTTCGCTTTCGACCATTCGGGCTGAAGATATAATTTACATTGCGCCGATACCATAGCTGCATGCTCTTCGGCCCAGGCAAAATCCGACTTATTGAATATGATCACTTTCAGTTCATCAGCGTGTTGGGCGATGCCTGCAGCGGGCTTTTTGAATTTTTTTGGCGAAAGGCATACCCAGTCCCATTGTCCCGACATTGGATAGGCGCCAGATGTTTCAATAAAAGTTTTAATGCCGTTTTCGCGAAGCCCGGAGGTTAAATAGTCAAGATTATACAAAAGTGGTTCGCCGCCTGTAACCACAACGGCGCGTGAAGGGTATTTTAAAGCGTTCTCCACGATCTTATCTGCCGCGGTGAGCGGATGGAGTTCAGCGTCCCAGCTTTCCTTTACGTCGCACCAATGACAGCCTACGTCGCAACCACCTAAACGGATAAAGTAGGCCGCCTTACCGGTATTAAATCCTTCGCCCTGTATCGTATAAAATTCTTCCATCAAAGGAAGTAATGTGCCGTCGTCCGGAACCTGGTGTGCCATATTTTGAAGAGGCAAATATAGTGATTAGAGATCAGTGATTAGTTAATTAGTGTCAGCACATAACTAGCCACTGATAACCAATCACTGGTCACCTAAAAAATTAATTGAATTTTTCAATTAATTTTTTTACAATTACGTTAAATATTCGCTTATGCGAAAAGCTTACTTTTTCATACTGTTTTTAACTGTAGTTTGCCTCACATCCTGTGTTGACGTGGAGGAACATTACGATTTCAAAGCTGATGGCTCGTGTAAAGTGGCTTATACTTTTGACATGGGCAAGGCGATGTCGGTATTAATGAATTTGATGCCGGATTCAATAAAGGCTACGCCGCAGTTTTCGATGGTAAAGGATACCACGCTGAATTTTTATAGCGCCATGCCTGATAGCACCCAGCAAAAGATGACGCTTGAGCAAACGAACCTGGCAAAAAGCAGTAATTTATCTGTGAGAATGAACCTGCCCAAAAGCGAAATGAAGGTAAGTATTTCGCACCAGGCAAAAGATGCTGCCGACCTGCAATATTATCTCAGGAACATATCGAAGATCGAATCGGAGAGTAATCTAAATTCGGTCTCGAAGAATAAAAGTGACGTAAAGGGCTTTGACGCACAACAATTGATAAGCGGGCAGGATTATTATGCTTACGAGGTTACCCCGCACAAATTTTACCGTGTCATCGATAAGGCTAAGTTTAACGCTTTCCTAAAAAAAGCGCAATCAACGCTTGCTATGGCAAAAGCTATGCTTATCGATATGCCTTATAAAGTGGTGCTTAATTTTGCTAAACCTGTAAAAAAAGTAAATAATCCGAGGGCATTGGTTTCGGCCGACAGAAAACGGGTCACCCTGCAAACCAACATGGACGAGATCATCAAAGATCCTTCAGTAATGAATTTGAAGATCGATTTTTGAAAGCATGGAATGGTATAAAATACCTGATCTGAAATACACCGGACAAACATTTATTAAAAGGGTAAAAGCAGGCGGAAAAACCATCTGTCTCGTCGGTTATGACAACAAGGTTTTTGCATTAGGCGCAAAATGCCCGCACGCCGGGGGCGATCTTACACAGGGCTGGTGTAAAGAAGGGAAACTTATTTGCCCGGTACACAGATACTCCTATAGCCTGGAAACCGGGAAAGGGAGCGAGGGCCAAAACGATTATATAGACAGTTATCCTGTTGAAATAAAGGATGATTCTGTTTATATTGGCATCAGTTCGTTCTGGGAGAAATTTAAACAAGCATTTAAATAATGGGCAACATCGAGATAAACGACCTGGCAAGGGATTTTTATAAAGCCGTTAGTTTCAGGAATGAGAAAGCGCCGGACCTGAGCCAGCTTCAGATACTTTTTTTTGGCGATGGCATCCTGGTAAACAACAGTTTTCAGCATCCCATAGGATTTACTGCTGAATCGTTTGTATCGGCACTGGAATCGGACATTGCCGAGGGCAACATGGATCAGTTCATTCAGCATGAATTGCACGCCAAAACGGAGGTTTTTGGTAAACTGGCCCAGCGAATAAGCGTTTACGAATATAACTTAGGCGAAGAAACATCTGGCCGCTTGCCCAGGGGTGTTAATTATATGCAGTTTGTACAGGTAGATGGTAACTGGCGTATCCTTTCTGTTGCCTGGTGCGACGAGAACGAGGATAATCTTATTCCGCAGGAATATATGCAATAGTGTGGTTGGATGGGTTGAACAGGCTGGCTAAGTTCCTGCTTTTCAACTTAATCAACAATTAACCTTTCACTCGATCAACTTTAAGAATAAACTTCCTTATTAGCTGAGGCCAGCGTATTTTTTAGCAATCCTACTATGGTCATTAAACCTACACCACCCGGAACCGGTGTTATCCATGATGATTTCGGGGCGACATTTTCAAAGTCGACATCGCCATATAATTTAAAACCCGATTTTGTCACGGTTGATGTTTCGCGGTTCATACCCACGTCGATCACCACTACGCCATCTTTTACCATATCGGCGGTAATAAAATTCTTTTTGCCAATGGCTACGATGAGTATATCAGCATCTAAAGTGAATTTTTTGATATCAGGCGTACGGCTGTGGCAAATAGTAACCGTGCAATTGCCCGGTGTGGTGTTCCGGGCCATCAGTATACTCATGGGCGAACCGACAATATTACTGCGGCCAACCACCACACAATGCTTTCCGGTGGTATCAATGCCGTATTCCTTCAGCATCAGCGTGATGCCATAAGGCGTAGCCGGTATAAACGATGGCAGATTACGCTGCATCCGGCCGAGGTTAATAGGGTGGAAGCCGTCCACATCTTTTCGGTAGTCGATCTTCTCTGTAACTTTTTCCGGGTCGATGTGCTTTGGCAATGGTAACTGAACAATGATACCGTCGATATCAGCGTCAGCATTCAATTCAGCTACTTTGGCCAGTAATTCTTCCTCGGTAACTGTGTCTTCGTACCTAACCAAACTCGATTTAAAACCCACTTTCTCACAATTCTTCATTTTGCTGGCCACATAGGTCTCGCTGCCACCATCGTGACCCACTAAAACCGCCACCAAATGCGGCTTACGGCCCGTGCGTTCCAATATTTTAGCCGCTTCATCGGCAATTTCCAACTTTAGCTTTTCTGATACGTATTTTCCGTCGAGTAAATTCATTAGCCCCCCGTCCCCCAAAAGGGGGAGTTAAAAGTAAAATTTTATATGTCTATTGCCCCTTATCAATTCCCCCTTCAGGGGTTAGGGGTTTAATCTAATTTCAACACCGCCATAAACGCCGACTGCGGTATTTCCACGTTACCTACCTGGCGCATGCGTTTCTTTCCTTTTTTCTGCTTTTCCAGCAACTTGCGCTTACGCGATATATCACCGCCGTAGCATTTGGCCGTAACGTCTTTACGCAAGGCCTTCACCGTTTCACGGGCAATGATCTTTGCACCGATGGATGCCTGTATGATGATCTCGAACTGCTGGCGTGGTAATAATTCTTTCAGCTTTTCGCATATCTTTTTACCGAAATCATAAGCATTTCCCCGGTATATCAGAGATGACAGGGCGTCCACAGGCTCCGCATTTAAACGAATATCCAGGCGTACCAGGTCCGACTGGCGATAACCTATCTGGTGATAATCGAACGACGCATAGCCTTTGGAGATCGTTTTCAGTTTATCGTAAAAATCGAACACGATCTCGCCCATCGGCATTTCAAATATTAGTTCAACACGATCCGATGTCAGGTACGACTGATTAACGATAGAACCGCGTTTCTGTATACATAATGACATTACCGGCCCTACAAATTCCGATTTGGTAATTATGGTCGCCTTAATATAGGGCTCTTCGACAAAGTCGATCCGGCTCGGGTCCGGCAGATCGGAAGGGTTATTTACCTGCAATTCCTCACCGCGGGTAGTAAACGCCTTGTAGGATACGTTAGGCACTGTGGTGATAACCGTCATGTCAAACTCGCGTTCCAAACGCTCCTGGATGATCTCCATGTGCAACATGCCGAGGAACCCGCATCGGAAACCAAAACCCAATGCCGCAGACGATTCCGGTTCAAAAACCAGCGAAGCATCGTTCAACTGCAATTTGGCCATCGATTCGCGCAGCTCTTCATAATCATCCGTATCAACCGGGTAAATACCAGCAAAAACCATGGGTTTCACCTCTTCAAAGCCTTGTATGCCTTCCGCGCAGGGCCGGTCGACATGGGTTATGGTATCGCCAACTTTTACTTCGCGGGCTTCCTTAATACCTGATATGATATAGCCTACGTCGCCTGTTTTGATGACATCTTTTGGCAATTGATTCAGCTTTAACGTACCAACTTCATCAGCCAGGTATTGCTTTTCCGTTGCCACAAACTTTACCTTTTCGCCTTTTCGTATTTCGCCGTTAACTACTTTAAAGTAAGCGATGATTCCCCTGAACGAATTAAATACCGAGTCGAAGATCAAAGCCTGTAAAGGGGCTTTCGGGTCGCCAACAGGAGCGGGGACGCGTTCCACTATCGCCCGCAAAATATCATGAACTCCCAAACCCGTTTTACCTGAAGCTGCCAATATCTCTTCACGCTTACAACCTATCAGGTCGACGATCTGGTCTTTAACCTCCTCGGGCATAGCGCCTGGAAGGTCCATTTTATTCAGAACGGGGATAATTTCCAGGTCGTTCTCTAAAGCAAGGTATAAGTTGGATATGGTTTGTGCCTGTATGCCCTGTGCCGCATCTACTATCAATAATGCGCCTTCGCAGGCTGCTATCGACCGGGAAACCTCGTAGGAAAAATCCACGTGCCCGGGTGTGTCGATCAGGTTCAAAACATATTTCTGGCCATCGAGCACATAGTCCATCTGTATAGCATGGCTCTTGATGGTGATGCCGCGCTCCCGCTCCAGGTCCATGTCATCCAAAAGCTGCGCCTGTGCATCGCGTTGCGAGATAGTATTGGTATATTCAAGCAAACGATCGGCTAAAGTACTTTTGCCGTGGTCGATATGCGCTATGATACAAAAATTACGAATGTGCTCCATTTTCAGCGCAAAAGTAGCTTTTTAAGGCGAGATTAAGAAAGGCCCGCGCGGCGAGTTAGGCCTGTTTTATAAATGGTGGTTCCATTGTATTATTTCGAGCATTATGGCAGTGAAATTAAAGCAGAAGTGCATACATACCCCATACCATAGCGTTTTTTCTTTAGTGCGCACATGGCCGAGTAATAAGGCAAATGGGATAAGCCAGAAAAGTGAAATTACTGATCTGTGCATAATAGCGAAAACAAAAGAACTTATAAAAATTGCCTGTTTGGTATCAGTTACCAGCATAAGCTTTCCCAGCAAAAACCCGCGATAGCCCAGTTCTTCAAACAAAGCCGGCATTACCGCGACAAAAAAGATCGCCAATACAACGCTATTCTTATGCGATGCATAGAACTCGTAATAAGAGAAGTCGGTAGAAAACAGGCTCCTGTTAAGCCATCTAACAACAAAGTTTACCACAAACGATCCCCCGACCGCAATAGCACAATACCCCAGCAGTTTTAGAACAGAAAAACTATGCCATAGAAATACGCTTTTTAGTTTTGACCAATTGATAAAAAAGAAAACGACAGCGACTGCTGCCAGGAAAACATCAATAACAATTGACCAGGTAAATGTTTTAAAGTAATCTACAAAGCTAAATACACAACAGGCAACGGCATGTATAGCAAAAAACAGCGCCGCCTGCTTTATTGCTCTCCACTTTTCCTCAGTCGAACTTTCAGAAGAGAGAATAATAGCATGACCGCAATGACTGCAAAACCTGCTGCTTTCATATACGGGCCGATCACAGTTACCGCAATGGGGTAATTGCGATTCATCCGCATCGTTAATAAGGGTTAGATCAGCCAATATTTAGTTCCTTTTTAAGTTTTTCGGCTTCTATAGCAGATTTGATACCTTTTATAAAACAGCCGACGATGAATATCTTGAAAATAATACCGCTTACTATTGTTAATGGGTTTTCGATGGCATTCAGGATAAATATCAACGCATATAACGATGTGCCGGTGATCACCCCGGCCAACGGCATACGTGTACACCAGAAACCTATCGCAGCAAAAAGTACCGCTAATATCGCATTCACAAGCAGAACAGTGCTCCCCAACCCGGTTTTGTCCATGCCATAAACTATCAGGCCGCCTACCAGGGTAGCGCCGGCAACGTAATACAACGCATAGCTAGCCTTTTTTACCATTCTGTTAGCTTCTTCCAGGTTAAGCTCCTTGTAGCTTTTGTCCATTAAAAATTTCTTTTGCTCCTCTTCAGTTCCCGTAAGCGGATATCCGCAATCTGCGCAAAATTGGTCGTTGGTGGTAACAGTTGAAGTACAGGATTTGCAAAAGGTAAAATCGTTGGCTGGTGTTAATTGTGCGTCCATTGTTTAGGGTTTAGAGAAGCAAGATAAAAATTTAGAAGGAATTTATCAATAGCCTTTAAGGGATGGCATAGCTTAAACAACCAAGTGGGTTTACATGGTTTACACAATTTCAAATCTTTAATCGTTAAACTTTTGATTATCAGTATATTAGATCACAGTTAGCGAAAAAAGTGTTAACCATGATTGGAGTCATTTTACCGGAAATATTAGGACTAAAGATATATGATCAAAACCTTTCAACATAATTGATAATAAACTTTGCCAGTTGCTCCTGCTCGGCTATAGTCAGTACCTCGCCGTCGTATATCCAATAGCCTTGCTCATCAAATAGTATTCTGCCTAAATGATCCGGGGTTTCTTCGAAAGCTGTATATAGATTATAAACCAAAACCTTGCTTTTGCTTTCAAGTTCCGGCACCACGCGGATGATCTCGTCAGGTCCGTTTTTACGCCTTATCCAGGCTTTTGCCTCTGTTATCAGTTCGGTATTCTTTATCATAACAAAACAAAAATGAAAATAATTTGCTAATAATACTAAAAATATTAGCAAATTTGTTACCCAGGTTTTACCAGATGCAGGCCACCAAGCAAGATACGATCAATAAGCTGCGTAAAGATATTTTACTGTTGGAGGGCTTTAAGCCGGCTTTGGCTGATGGGGCCGGCAGCCTTGGTTTGGGTTGTATTGAAGCTGCTTTCCCCAATGGAGTTTTCCCGGTTGGCGCCATACATGAAATGCTTTGCCCCACGCCCGAGCACCTTGCCGCATGTACCGGTTTTATGGCCGGTACGTTATCGGCGCTAGCCTCCAAAGGCGGAGTATGCCTGTGGATCAACCGGTATCAGCGGTTGTTCCCTCCATCGCTGTCATTTTTTAATATGCCGCCGCATCATTTCATTTTTGTAGATGTAAAGCAGGAAAAGGATGCTCTTTGGGTAATGGAAGAGGCTTTGAAATGTGAAGGCCTTACAGCCGTGATAGCCGAACTGCAAACTATCACTTTCGCACAATCACGACGATTACAACTGGCTGTTGAACGCAGTAAAGTAACCGGGTTTATACTCCATAACGATCCCCAAAAAGCAAGAGCTTCAACCTGTGTCGCACGCTGGCAGGTTACCCAGCTCGAAAGCGAAATTGAAGAAGGTTTGCCGGGTGTATGGTTCCCGCGCTGGCAGGTTGAACTGCTTAAGGTAAGGAACGGAAAACCGGGTAGCTGGGCTGTTTCATGGGATGGTAGCGGCTTTACTATACTTGAAGAGGGAGCGAAAATCATTCAATTGCCCCAACGTAAAGCAGGCTGATATGCAAAAGCGCTTTGTTTCCATATGGTTTCGTCATTTACTGGCGGACTGGTTCACCCTCCGCCGGCCCGAACTAAAGACTGTCCCTTTTATTATTGTCGAGCCTTCGGGCGGGCGTATACTGGTTGTAGCCGCCAATTACCTGGCCGAAAAGCAAGGCATTACTGCGGGTATGGCTGCCGCCGATGCCAAAGCTATTGTGCCGTCATTAAAAGTAATAGATCATTTGCCGGGCCAGAATGCTAAATTGTTGAAGGCTTTGGGCGAATGGTGTATCCGATATACCCCCCTGGTAGCAATTGACCTTCCCGATGGGTTGATACTGGATGTATCGGGCTGCCCGCATTTGTGGGGCGGCGAAAGGGCCTACCTGGGGAATATTATCCGGGTACTGCGCAGCAAAGGTTATGATGCACGCGGGGCAATGGCCGATACCGCAGGTGCAGCCTGGGCCGTGGCCCGTTTCGCAAAGAAAGACCCGATAGTGGAGCCCGGCAAACAAACGGAAGCATTATTAACGTTACCGCCGGCGGCATTGCGCCTGGACGACATCGTCATTGAGCGCCTTACCAAACTGGGGTTCTATAGCATACAGGGCTTTATGGGTATAGGCCGTTCCGTATTACGCCGCCGCTTCGGGCCGGAGCTATTGCTCAGGCTTAACCAGGCACTGGGCATGGAGGATGAACACCTGGAGTTATTGGAGCCTGTGATACCATACCACGAACGCTTACCCTGCCTTGAACCCATCCGTACCGTCACGGGTATCGAAATAGCCATCAGGCAGTTACTGGAGCTACTTTGCCATCGGCTGCAAAAAGATGGCATGGGTCTGCGAACAGCCATTTTAAAATGTTACCGGGTCGACGGTCAGGTATTGCAGGTAAGCATCGGAACAGGTTTGCCATCACATTACACCAATCATTTATTCAAACTATTCGAACTTAAAATACCAACCATTGAGCCGGGGCTGGGCATCGAATTATTCACGCTTGATGCACCAAAAGTGGAGGAAGTTGAACCCGGACAGGAAGCCTTATGGGGAGGTAACGAGTGCAGCCTGGAAGATAACCGTTTGGCAGAGCTGCTGGACAAACTGAGCAATAAAATAGGTGCTGCCGCAATAAAACGTTATCTGCCGCAGGAACATCACTGGCCCGAAAGATCGATCAAAATAGCAACATCGTTAACAGAAAAACCAACCACGGTATGGCGTACGGCACAACCACGCCCATCATTGATACTTCCCCGACCGGAGCCTATTGAAGTGATGGTAAAAACGCCGGATTATCCGCCTAAGTTTTTTATATATAAAGGGCAAAAGCACAATGTTATAAAATCAGATGGCCCCGAACGCATTGAGCACGAGTGGTGGATAGAAGAAGGTGAGCATCGCGATTATTATTATGTAGAGGACAACCAGGGGCAGCGTTACTGGCTGTTCAGGTTGGGACATTACGATAATGATAAAAACCGGCAATGGTTTTTACATGGATTTTTTGCCTGAATGCTATGAAATATTCAGAATTACAGGTAACCAGTAATTTTAGCTTTCTGCGTGGCGGATCGCATCCCGAAGAATTGGTGCGGGAAGCCATCAGGCTGGGGTATAAAGCTATTGCCATAACTGATAGAAATACCGTAGCCGGTGTAGTACGTGCGTTTAAAGTTGCAAAGGCCGCAAACGATTCGCAGGATGAGAAAGAGAAAATTCAATTTATACCGGCCTGCCGCCTTGACCTGCTCGACGGTACGTCGTTACTGGCTTACCCTACCAACATCACTGCCTGGGGGCGTTTGTGCGCCTTACTCTCCAAAGGTAACCTGCGGGCCGAAAAAGGGGAGTGCCACCTGTATAAACAGGATGTTTTTGAACATGCTGAAGGTATCAAATTTATAATGGTGCCGCCATCATCGCTCAATTCCCGCTTTGATTTTGACGATGATTTCAAAAAAGATGTTAATGAATATCGTAAGGTGTTCGGGAGTGAGCTTTACATAGCTGCCTGCCGTGCCTATGCGGGTGACGATGCCAAATGGCTCTATCGCATTGCACAATTAAAGGTGCCTATGGTGGCTACCAATAACGTTTATTACCACTTAGCCGAAAGGCGCCGGCTGCAGGATGTTGTAACCTGTGTCCGCGAAAAATGCACCATCCATAATGCAGGATTCAAACTTCATCCCAATGCCGAGCGGCACCTGAAATCGATTGATGAAATGGAGCGGCTTTTCAGGGATTATCCTGATGCCATTGAACGAATTGAGGAAATAACCGGCGCCTGCAATTTTTCGCTCGATGAGTTAAAGTACCTTGAACCTGAATGGAAAAGCCCGGATGGCCGGACTGCCGACGAGCATCTTGCGGAACATACCTGGGCCGGCGCCAAAAAAAGGATGGGCGACAGGATGAAACCGCAGCATTTCGACCAGATACAATTTGAACTGGACTTTTTTAAGCGGCGTAAACTGGCGCCTTATTTTTTGCGGATATATGAATACACGCAAAAAGCGGAAGAGCTGGGCATCCTACACCAGGGGCGCGGTTCGGCAGCCAATTGTGCGGTTTGTTTTTGCCTGGGCATTACACCGGTCGACCCAACTGAACAAAAAATGCTTTTCTCCCGGTTTATGTCTGACGCGAGGGACGAATGGCCCGATGTGGACGTGGATTTTGAGCATGAACGCCGCGAAGAGATCATTCAATGGATATATGAGACCTATGGACGCGAATATGCGGGCATTGTGGCCACTGTAACCCAGGAGAGGCATAAAGGCGCCATTCGTGATGTTGGAAAGGCAATGGGTTTATCAGAAGATACCATTAAACGGCTGGCCGGTGCAATATGGAGTTTTTCGGAGGAGGCCTTTGATCGTCAGCGCATCATCGAACAAGGACTAAATCCGGATGAGCCCTATTTGTATAAGGTACTTGAATTAACACAACAACTAATGGGTTTCCCCAGGCAGTTGGGACAGCACACCGGCGGATTCGTTATCATGCGCTGTAAGCTTTCAGACATTTGCCCGGTAATGAATGCGCGGATGGAAAACCGTACCCAACTGGAATGGAACAAGGACGACCTGGAGGACCTGGGTATTTTAAAGGTAGATGTGCTTGGCCTGGGTATGCTTACCTGTATCCGTAAAGCCTTTGACCTGGCAAAACAGCATTACGGGCTCCATCTGACACTGGCTAATGTACCGCATGACGATAAGAAGGTTTATGATATGATCTGCGAAGCTGATACATTAGGCGTATTCCAGATAGAAAGCCGGGCGCAAATGTCCATGCTCCCGCGTTTAAAACCCCGGAATTTTTATGACCTGGCGATAGAAGTGGCCATTGTACGGCCCGGTCCTATACAAGGCGATATGGTGCATCCATATTTGCGCAGGCGCGATGGCATCGATCCTATCGAATATCCATCAAAGGCTATACAGGAAATATTGGAAAGAACCAAAGGGGTCCCGCTTTTCCAGGAACAGGCAATGCAGATAGCTATAGAAGCCGCGGGGTATACGCCTGCCGAAGCGGATGTATTGCGCCGCAACATGGCAACTTTTAAAGCCAAGGGCGAGGTTAGCCGGCATAGGGATAAACTGGTGAAGGGCATGGTAGATAATGGCTATGCTGAAGAATTTGCCAGCCGGGTTTTTAAACAACTGGAAGGCTTTGGCAGTTATGGATTCCCCGAAAGCCATGCTATTAGCTTTGCCTACCTGGTTTATATTTCATGCTGGCTCAAGTACCATTACCCTGATGTATTTGCTGCCGCTTTACTCAATAGTCAGCCGATGGGCTTTTACCAGCCGGCACAGATCGTCATCGACGCACAAAAACATGGCGTTGTGATGCGGCCTGTAGACGTAAATTATTCGCTGTGGGATAATACGCTGGAAGAAAAAGACGGCAAATATTGCGCGGTACGGTTAGGATTCAGGCAGGTAAAGGGACTGAGCGAAGAGGATATGCAATTACTGGTTGATGCAAGGGGAGAAGGTTACAACAGTATTAACCGGTTAAGCGATACCGGCGTGCCACAAGCGGCCATAGAAAAGCTGGCCGACGCTGATGCTTTTCGTTCCATCCGGCTCGATCGCCGCGAAGCTTTATGGGAAGTACCTGCATTAAGTGATAAGCCTATCGGTTTATTTAACGGGCAACCATCCGAAAGCACTTTTGAAGGGCAGATCAGTTTACCATTTATGTCGCAAGCTGAACATGTGGTGCATGACTATGCCTCGACAGGCTTATCATTGAAGGCACACCCGGTAAGTTTTGTACGTGAAAAACTACAGATGCTGCATATTTTGGAAACCTGTAAGCTAACTGAATTAAAGAACGGCGACCAGGTTAAAGTAGCGGGGCTGGTTACTGTGCGGCAGCGCCCCGGGACCGCTAAAGGTGTTTTATTCATTACTATTGAAGACGAGACCGGTTTTGCTAACCTTGTTGTTTGGGCGGATAAGTTCGATCAGTACCGCAAAGAGATATTACAAACCCGCTTACTGATGGTTGAAGGGAAGGTGCAGATAGAAGGTAAGGTCATCCACGTGGTCGTCAATAAATGTTTTAACCTGTCGGGTTTATTACAAAAACTGACCCCTGAATTCAAGGATGCACCCATACTTACCCTGGCCAGGGGCGATGAAACTACGGCCCCGGTACCCAATGAGCGTAATACCATTCCAGCGGGTGAGAACCCGGTAAATAAAGTATTTCATAAAGGCAGGAATTTTATGTAGTAACCACTTAAAATTCCTGCTTAAAATAGGTAGATGCAGGACCGCTGCTTCAGTCGTTAAAGGTGACAAACCTTCTGCCGAAATGGTATTTCTCACGTTCGCCCTTCAGCATGGCAAATTGTTCAGGCGTTATCACCTGATTTATCTTTGCAGAATATTCCTGCAAAGTTTTCTTCAGCATTTCCATTTTATCACAGCGTGATGCCTTAGTGTTTTTCACTATGGATATCGCCTTATCAGCGTAAACCACACTTACCTCGTTAAATTTTGTGCTTTGTGCTGCGTTAAGATGTATGTCGGCAGCTATCCTGCTGAATACCTTTAACTGCTCTGTTTTCCTGCTGTATTTGGCAAGGGTATCCTGGTTAAGCTTTTGAGCATGCGCATAGTTCACTGCAAATGCTATGATAATTAAAATAAGGAACTTTTTCATGATGTTTTGAATAAACGGCCGGTTGAATCACCGGCCGCATTTATAGTTATAATTACCGGGGCAATGTCACGGTGCTGGTTTTACCCGCCACTTTTAAAGTAGCTGTGTTGTCGCAATCACCTGTACCAAAATCAAGAGTACCATTGATATTCTTATAAGTAAAAGCTATGGTACCCATGGTGATGTTCTTACAATCAGCCGTCCGGATCAGCGGGGTGGTAACTGTCCCGGTAATGCTGTTACCGTTGCCACCGTAACTAAAGCTGCCTGTAATACTGTAAGTATCATCGGTAACCGTTGAAGTGCCAATGCCGCCTGTTTGTGTAAATGTCTCGGTTGCGCTATAGGTGTAAACTACCCCTGTAGGCAAGGTAATGCTGCCATTGGTTATTGCAATGTTGTAATTAATGCCACCACCGCCGGCAACCACCGGGGTTAAGGCATAAGTACCGGTAAGCGTGTAGCCGTTCACCGAGTAATTATCAAATGTAACCGATATAACGCTTCCGGGCGTGCGTACTTTGCCCAACAGGTTAACGGTCAGTTTTCCTTTACGTGTAACGCCATTAACCGAGGTGCAGCCTGTGCCATAATCAATGGTCATGGTTTTGGGGAACACGCTGGGGTCCTGCGGCGATAAAGTAACTACAGCACAGGCCGAAACCGCTGTATATGCGTTAACTGATTGTGTTGAATTGGTCGTTAAACCAGTTGTAGAGCTTGTGCTTATGCCACTCTCCTCACTGCTTTGAACAACAACATCAAAAGCGTCGTCATAAAGGCTTTCGGCGCCGGTTGAAGAGGATGCCAGATCGACGGTGGTTTGTTCGTCTGCTGTTTGACTGCTGGTGCTGTCTTTTTTGCAGGAAATGGTACATAGCAGCATTGCTGCCATCAGGATACCGGTACGGAAGGGATTTAAATTTGTTTTCATGTTTTTAAGAATCGATGATGTTTAATTGTTTATTTACTTGTTGTTGATTAGCTCTTCGGGCCCTTTGGGCTATGTTTTTAAATTGGGTTTCGTATTGCTTATGCAGCGTCCCCATCAGCCTGTCCCACACGCTGAAATAGAGACCGTAATTACATTTGCTGTAATGATGATGCATATTATGATGGGTGGATGTATTCATCAGCCTCAAAACGGGTTGTTGCATAAAACTCTCAGGCATCAGTTCGTACCCCAAATGGCCTATCACATTTAGCACGATCATGTAGGTGCCAAATATTCCCAAAGCGATAGGGTGTATGGGCATTACTAATACGATAAGGGGCAATACCCCTATCTCGACCAATGCTTCGATAGGATGAAATGAAAATGCCGCAAGAGGGGTAGGATTATGGCTTTTATGATGGATATGATGCACATAGGGGAAAATATATTTCCAGTGCATCAGCCTGTGTGTCCAGTAGAAATAAGTATCGTGAATAAATATTGCTGCAAACACACTGAAAATAAAATACCAGGCAGAATGGTCGCTAAAATTCTTATAGATCCTGGTGTATTCATTCAGTGGCGAGCGCAGAACCAATAAAGTAACTGTAGCAAAAATAAAAATGGTGGAAATGGAATATTTCAATTCGGTGCTAACGGCGCTCTTCTTAGGTTCTGCCGGTTGTATCTTATATCTGCCGAACTTTTGTTTCTTCCAGATATAGAACACCATGTAAGTTAGTCCTGCGAATATAAAGTACCGCAGTGCAGTTACCAGGTAGGCTATCCAAATGGGATGTTGATGTGTCATAATAATTTTGTTATTTATCACTGTTGACGGCAAATAAAGGCAGAAGTTTCATCGCCTTCAGGAGTATTCAATCAACTGCTGAAAAGTCTCAATCAACTACCACTTTGCTGTAAATCAATTGATTTGTTTTATCTTACTTTTGGATCGTTAAGCTAAGTATGCCAAATTCGTTCAAGCAATTTTCCGTCGCCCTGCAGATAGCCTTTTGGGCGGTGTTGTTCAGTATTGTGCTCTACGTATCAGCCTCCAACACGTCCGACGTACCCGAAGCATTGGAAAGGATAATACTGGTTTTCGGGTGTCATGTGATCACGTTCTATGCCTGTTACAGCTTTGTGGTGCCACGGTATTTTGAGGCAAAGAAGTATGCCTCGACAGTAATAGCATTTGTGCTGCTGTTTATGATTCTTACCCCGATACGGATATTGATCGAACAGCATTTTGCCAATGTTCACGTTTTTGCCGTCAATCTAAAGCACAGGAATGGGGTAGGCTTTGGCCTGATAGTTTTCTCCGAAATAGCAGTGGGGGCATTTGCGTGTCTTGTGCGGCTGGCGGCCAGCAGCCTGGCCCACCGTCAGAAAATGGAAGCGATGAAAAGCATGCACCTCGAGAGCGAGTTACGCTTTCTAAAATCGCAGATGTCACCGCATTTCCTGTTCAACACCATCAACAATATTTATTCACTTACGCTGGTAAAATCGGATAAGGCACCGAAATTTTTACTTAAGCTATCGGGATTGCTGCGCTATTTGCTTTACGAATGCGACAAGCAGGTTACTTACCGGCAGGAGGAAAATGCGCTACAGCTTTATGCGGAACTTTTCCAATTGCGTTACGATACCCCACTCCGGTTAAGCATTACGCTTGATGTGGAACAGAAGGATAAATTGATGGAGCCTATGCTTTTAATACCGATACTTGAAAATGCCTTTAAGTACTCAGGGTTGGGGATAAATGAGAGTTCGTACGTTAACCTGTATGTTCGTGAAGTGAACGGGAAACTTTTTATAAGCTGCGAAAATAATATTGATACAAAGAACGCCCCCGACCAACCAGGGGGAATAGGTTTGAGCAATATCCGTAAACGGCTTGATATGGCTTACCCGGGGGCCTACGAGTTCAACATATCCGATGCTACCAAGATATTTATCCTTCACTTAACTATCCCGTTGCCATGAAGCTGAACTGCGTGATAATTGATGACGAATACCTGGCCATTGAGGTGCTAAAGGTATACTGTGCGCAGGTGGAAACGTTGTCGGTTGAGCAGACCTTTAAAAAGCCCGGGGAAGCTTTGGAATGGCTTCAGAAAAATAAAACCGATATTCTTTTCCTCGATATTGAGATGCCAAAACTGAATGGTTTTGAAGTATTGGCCGGGCTGGAGCGACCGCCCATAGTTATACTGACCACTGCGTACCAGCATTTCGCTGTAAAGGCATTCGATCTCGAAATGCTGGACTATCTGGTAAAACCAATTGAATTTGAACGATTTGAAAAGGCGGTTAACCGGGCTGCCGAATATATCGCTTTACGAAAAGAAGGAGAGGAGGAAGAAAATGATGGCCATCTCCTCATTAAATCGGACTATAAGCTTAGCAAGGTTCCTTTTAATTCCATTCAGTATATCGAAGGTTTGGGCGAGTATGTAAAAATATATACACCCGATAAAACCTTTATCACCTTAGCAGCCATTAAGGACCTTGAACAAAGTTTACCTGAAAAGGGGTTTGTCCGGATACACAAAAGCTATATCGTCGCTATTAAAAGTATCATATCCTACAGCAAAACAGAAGTAAAAATAACGGGCAATATCAAATTGCCCGTTGGAAGAGTCTTTAAGAATAGCTTTATTGAAGCGCTGAAATAACCTATTCGCCGCGCTTTAAACCGTATTTCTCTATTTTACTGTACAAGTGGCTCCGCTGTATGTCAATATCATCGGCTGTTTTTGATACGTTCCAATTGTTTTTTTCCAGTTTGAATTTGATGTACTCGCGCTCGGCAAAGTCCTTGTACTCCTGGAAATTGGCAAACTGTTCAAAATCCGTTTGTGGAGCGGGCGCCGATCCATTTATCGCCGTAACCGGCCCGGCAGGATTGGCAAAGGACCTGACATCGTTTTCGGTAATAGTTTTATCACTTAAAATGATAAGCCGCTCGACCATGTTCCGTAACTCACGGATATTACCTGTCCATGGTAAAGCTTTAAGGGCCTCCAACGCACTGTCGGACACTTTTTTGGTGGGCATGCCATATTCGTTACATATCTCTTCAAGGAAATTCTGCGTTAACAATGGTATGTCGTCTTTACGATCGACCAGGGGCGGTACATGTATAAGGATAACGCTTAAACGGTGGTAAAGGTCCATGCGGAAATTGCCTGCTTCTATTTCTTTTAGCAGGTCCTTATTTGTTGCCGCTATTACCCTTACGTCTACTTCAATTTCTTTTTCACCGCCTACACGGGTTATTTTACTTTCCTGCAAAGCACGAAGTACTTTGGCCTGCGCCGAGTGGCTCATGTCGCCAATTTCGTCAAGAAAAAGCGTGCCGCCATGAGCCGATTCAAACTTACCGATCCGCTGCTTTACTGCCGAAGTAAAGGACCCTTTTTCGTGACCGAATAATTCGCTTTCTATTAATTCGGAAGGAATGGCGGCGCAATTCACCTCGATCAGGGGGGCACTGGCGCGGCTCGACTTTTCGTGCAGCCAGCGTGCCACCAGTTCCTTGCCACTGCCGTTGGCGCCGGTTACTAACACACGGGCTTCGGTAGGGCCGACCCGGTCGATAGTTTCCTTTATTTTCATGATGGCCTGAGACTCGCCTAAAATTGGCCTTACCTTAGACACCTTACGCTTTAATACTTTGGCTTCGCTTACCAGGCTCCCCCGGTCTAAGGCGTTGCGCACGGTGATGAGCAAACGGTTCAGGTCAGGTGGTTTGGAAATAAAGTCGAACGCGCCTTTCTTACTGGCCTCAACCGCCGTTTCAACAGTACCGTGGCCGGATATCATTATAAATGGCAGATCGGGTTTTAATGCCAGCCCTTCGGTCAGTACCTCCATGCCGTCCATCCGGTTCATTTTGATGTCGCAGAGCACCAGGTCGTAGTCGCCGGTTTCGATCATCGAGATACCATCGACACCGTTATCTACATCGTCAACTTCGTAATTTTCATATTCCAGTATCTCGCGAAGGGTGCTGCGAATAGCCCGTTCATCATCAATTATTAGAATTTTAGCCATGCTTCAGTATAAAGGTGGTAGTAATATTAACGCGCTAAGTTATAAGAATTGTATAGAAAAATAAACACCTGGAATTATACAAAAAACAACCCCATCCTGTTTTGCAGAATAGGGTTATTTTTTCAGCAGCAAAGCTATAAGCCGGGTTCTGTGAACTTCTATCATTTATCTGGCCCTGCCATCGCTGACAGGTTCAAGCAACCTACCCATCCCGACTATCCCGATAAATCGGAATTAGAAGCGAGCAGCTTCCGATCCGGGACCTATTTGGTCTTTCAACTCCTGAGGTTTACCGCGATCCCGGTCGCCCGGGAAAGCCGTGAGCTCTTACCTCACGTTTTCACCCTTGCCCCGACAAGTCGCGGCGGTTTATTTTCTGTGGCACTTTCTGTCGCCGGCTGAACGGCGCCTTCCCGTTAGGAAGCAGGATGCTCTGTGTTGCCCGGACTTTCCTCCCCCGGCCAGGAGC
This sequence comes from Mucilaginibacter ginsenosidivorans, assembly GCF_007971025.1. Taxonomy (NCBI): domain Bacteria; kingdom Pseudomonadati; phylum Bacteroidota; class Sphingobacteriia; order Sphingobacteriales; family Sphingobacteriaceae; genus Mucilaginibacter; species Mucilaginibacter ginsenosidivorans. The sequence goes on from NZ_CP042436.1 coordinate 3,744,309, forward strand.
CGGGAGCGATAGAACGATTTGCAATACAAAGGTAGTTTTTTTAGTCCGAAGTCCGCATAAGTCGGAAAGTCCGGAAGATACGGTTTATTTACATGCAGCTAAGTTAGCTGTCACCTGTTCCTCGGTGATCGTCCCGATCTTGTTTCCGAATGAATTACCAACGTAGGTTAGCACCTGCGCTATTTGCATAGGGGCGATGTCGTTTGGAGGCATAACGTCTTCAAAGTTTTTTCCGTTGACAACTATTGTGTCTTTTAAGCCTGAACGCACGTAGCAGGCTAAGGATGCCTTATTATTTTTAAGATAGGTTGAATCGTTCAATGGGGGAACCAGCGCTAATAGTCCCTGGCCATTGGTACCATGACAGTTTTGGCAATGGGTTTGATAAACCTCGGCGCCGATGGAATAATATCGTTTGAACTCGAGCGTGTGATCGTTCTCACAGGACAAGGCGAGAAGTATACCCAACAGTACTACGATAAAGCTGGTTACCCTGTAAATCATTGTACAATAACTTCGTCAGGTTCAGCCCGGAGCGCTTTAATGTCTTCTATCAACTGATCAACTTGTTTTGGGTCTGTGCCATCATAAGCGCCGCGAATACGTTTTTGCTTATCCACCAACACAAAATAACCTGCATGAACATAACCACCCGCAGCGGTGCTATCCTTTTTTACCGCAACCAGGTAGTTCTTCTCGGCTATGTCGTAGGTTTCCTCCTTTTTTCCCTGCACAAACCACCAGGTATTGCCGTTTACGCCTAATTTATCTGCATATTTCTTAAGTACAGGTACGCTGTCGTGCTTCGGATCGATCGTATGTGACAGGATCTTGAAGTTTCCGTCGCTTTTATAGGTATCATATACCTTTAGCATATTGCGGGCCATAATGGGACAGATAGAAGGACAAGTGGTAAAGAAAAAGTCGGCCACATAAATGTCGCCATCAAGGCTTTTGTTGGTGATACTGTCGCCATATTGGTTTATAAAACCGAATTTAGGGATGGTTTGATAAATAGTATCCACTTCCGTTTTGCCGTCGACTACTTTAGAAACGGCCCGCCTGCTGCCAAAAATGGGCAGGGTCATTTTATTGCCGGAATTTGATTTGCAGGCACTCCACACTATTACTACTAAAAATCCTAAAACCAGCTTTTTCATCTTATTTATGGGTTGAAAAGTATTTATCCGCGTCACTGATAGCGGTATTAACCAGGGAATCGACCGCCATTACCTGTTTTTTCTGATCGGTATAATATTTAATTACCTCATCATGCGATTTGCCACTCATATCCGTCTGGAACTTATTCATCCAGCTTCCCATTGTATCATCGGCAGCGGTCAGTTTCATGCCGATAGATTTCAGGGCGGCTTTTTCGGTGGTATCCTTCGCCGGTAATTTTAACAGGCTGTCAACGCGCGATTTATTTTTCATCAGTGCCTCATCTTTCATCATCACTTTGTCGTGCACCTTTAAAATATCGCTTAGCAGGGCCTTTTCATCCCTGGTGTTGTCTTTACATGAAAAAAATAATAAAGCGATGAGCGCTAATATGGGAAGATGTTTCATGGATGGTTAAATTATGGGGCAAAACTAACCTTTTTTAGCCTTAATCGCTAATTCGGTAAGTATTGACGAGTTATACACTAATGCGTACGGATGTAATATATATAATCGGTAACCGGAAGTTTCTCAATTCCAGATAGTTTAAGTTGCTGGCCTATCTGCGCACGGTGGTGAGTGCCATGATTGATAACGTGGGCTAAAATGTCGCTCAGCTTATTTTCAAAACTATCTCCCTGCAGGTTTTGATAATTGATGGTTTTATCAAAGTCGGCCGCTGTGTATGTGTTTAAAAGATCGAGCCAGGCTTTGCCGTTTTCCTCGGCAACCTTTGCCAATTCGTCCGCTTTCCAGTCTTCGGGCCATAATACCCGTCCGGTGGCAGACTCCCCATTGCATCTGGCGAGCCATATTTGTTGTGCAGTTAATAAATGTGCCATTAACCGGGTTGAATCATTAGGGCTGCCTGCCTTGACAATGTTCTCAGCAACCAGCAGATTCGTATACTTATCGTAATTAAAGAGACGGGTAAAATATTCCTTCATGCCTCAAAACTAATTAACAACAAATTGCAAATGTTATATATTATCTCATTTGTGTGCAATATTTCACCAGGTCATTAAACTTTTAAGCAATAATTTTTAACACAAGCATAATATAATCATTACCTTAACTACATATACTCATTGCAACTTTGTATCGTAAAAGTAAGTGTTATGAGATTCACCATCAATTTTTCAAAGCTTATCCGGAATTTCCGTGAATGGCTGCTCATGAAGAACATGAGGTCATCATTTATTCACTAAATTCTTTACTTGCTGCTCTTCTTTTATCCAATTATATTGTACAATTTGGGGTTTGCATATTGTCATACTTTGGTTGCCTACAGCAACCACAGGTGATGCTGCTCTATGGATAAATTTAATAAAAGTCTTTTTGGTACCGGTTTCAAATGGGGCGTGTCTACTGCGGCGTTCCAGATCGAAGGCGCACATGATGCTGATGGCAAGGGTGAGTCGATATGGGATGCATTTACGGCTAAAAAGGGGAAGGTGCTGAACGGTCATCACGCAAAAACAGCCTGTGATTTTTATAATAATTACGAAGCGGATATCGACCTGCTAAAAAAGCTCAACATCCCCAATTTCCGTTTTTCCATCTCGTGGACACGCATATTACCAGGCGGCACAGGGGAAACCAACCAGGCTGGGATAGATTACTACAACCGGGTAATAGACTATTGCATCAAACAAGGCATTGAACCCTGGGTAACTATTTATCATTGGGACCTTCCCCAGGCGCTTGAGGACAAAGGCGGGTGGACAAACCGCGATATTGTTGAGTGGTTTACCGATTATACCGGGATTTGTGCGGAACACTTTGGCGACCGGGTAAAGTACTGGATGGTGATGAACGAACCATCTGTATTTTCGGGGGCGGGGTATTTTTTTGGCATACATGCACCGGGCCGCACTGGTATAAAAAACTTTTTGCCGGCCATCCACCATATTGTGTTGAGCATGGTTGCAGGCGCAAAAAAATTGCGCGAGCTATTACCAGGGGCTATCATCGGTTCAACCTTTTCGTGTTCGCATATTGAACCATATTCGGACAGCAGCAGGAATATAGCTGCTGCGCATCGTGCTGATGCGCTGGTAAACCGTTTGTTTATTGAACCGATATTGGGTTTGGGTTATCCGGTAGGTGATATTCCTGTTTTAAAAGGACTTGAAAAATTCTATAAACCGGGCGACGAACAAAACATGGTCTTTGATTTCGACTTCATAGGTTTACAAAATTATACGCGTGAGATCGTAAAATACTCATTTTTCACGCCCTACGTCAACGCCAGTTTAGTAAAAGCTGAAAAGCGGGGCGTGGAAATAACGGCCATGAAATGGGAAGTATATCCTCCCGCTATTTATCATATCCTTAAAAAGTTTAATGCCTATCCGCAGATCAAAAAGATCATCGTGACGGAAAACGGAGCTGCTTTCCCGGACACCGTTATTGACGGTGCAGTAAACGACCTGAAAAGAACAGGATATATCCAGGCTAATTTGGAGCAGATACTGAAAGCAAAGGAGGAGGGATGCCGGGTAGATGGCTATTTTGTATGGACACTAACCGACAACTTTGAATGGGCCGAAGGTTATCATCCCCGGTTCGGGTTGATCTATGTCGATTTTGAAACGCAAAAGCGCATTATCAAGGCGTCAGGGCACTGGTATGCCGATTTTTTGGCAGACGGTTAGTGGCGGGCCAATTCTTTACCGGCCGGCAATTGATCATGACCAGCATCTTGCTTCACCGAACGCGGCAGGCTGACATAAAATGTCGTTCCTTTTTTAGGCTCGCTTTCAAACCAGATTTCACCCTGGTGTTTCTCGACGATCTGCCTGCTGATAGAAAGGCCTAAACCGAAGGATTTTTCGCCCATGGTGCCCGATCTTTTAGCGTCGGTAAACATATTGAACACCTTGTCTTTCATATTATCGGGAATGCCAATACCGTGGTCGTTAATAGAAATGATAACGCTATCAGTTTTCTGAACAGCTTTAACTTTTATCATAGCGTCAACCGGGCTGAATTTGATGGCGTTGCTGATCAGGTTGCTGATAACCCGCCATATCTTTTCGCGGTTTATGTCAAGTTCCACCGGGTGATCAAGACCTTCAAGTACGATCTGCTGATGCTTTTCAGCGGCCTTAAACCTCAATAATTCTACGCTATTGGCTATTAAAGCATTCACATCAACCGACTGCCTTTTTAACGCGGAAGAAGAATTATTGGTAGCTTCCAATATCTCGTTAATAAGCTCAAGCGTATCTGCAGCCGTCTGTTTGATAAGAATTAGCTGACTTTGGAGGTCCTTGTCGTGTTCACTTTCTTCAGCCATTACGCTGGTAAGCGAAGCTATACCACCAAGAGGATTGCGTAGGTCGTGTGCTACTGCACGCAATATGCGGTCCTTTTCACGGCTGCTGAATTTCACTTCGTCGAGGGCCCTTTCAAGCTCGGCCTTTTGCTGGTTGATCTGCTTATTAAGCATAATAACCACAGCAACATCGAATTTTGACTGGCGCCAGTTTCTCCATACCAGGAACGCGATAGCTAAAAGCAGCACGGCACAAACAATAGCAACATTGAGGTAGATGCTCTGCATCTTATTATTATCATTCAGGTTTTCGATCTGGTACTGCTTTTCCAGGTTGGCCAATTGCTGATTTACATCGCTTTCTTTTAACAGGGTAAGCCGTTTGATCGTCGAGTCCTTAAGCGCATTATAATTTTGGGTATAAACTATTGCTTTTGCCAGGTCATTCTTTTTAAGATAATAACTCCCCATTAACCTGTTCCAATCGGCTTCAGCATTGTCATTTTTTATAACATCCAATTGTTTGCGTAAATCTGAAAGCAAAGACCTGAGGAGGCCGCTTTCGCCCTTTATTAAATAGATCTGCGCAAGCTTAAGCTGGGCCAATTCGGCGTCGCCGTTGTCACCACCCTTTTGAATATTGATTGCTATGCTTTTTTTAAGCAATTGTTCCGCTTCATCATATTTTTTAAGTGCAATTAACGCCTGGGCCTTATTGTTATAAATAACGCCCCGTGCAATATCAATGTACTGGCTTTTTACTTTGAATTTTCCATCGTTTGCATTCACATATTTTAGCGCATTATCAAAATAAGTTATCGCACTGTCTATGTCGCCGCTATGGGTGTAACTTTCGCCGATATTATCCAATAGTTCCTGGCGGCGATAGAACCAGACGAAACCGTGATCATCCTTTACTAAAAGACTTTTTGCGTAGCTTTCTTTAAAGTACCCGGCGGCAAGTTTGTAATGCCCCTGCTTAAACATGATCATTCCCATCCGGTAGGTATAATCGGCAGCAGAAGCCTGGTTAAGATAATTCTTCCCCATCAGGTAACCCTGGAAATAGCATTGATAGGCATCGTTGTATTGATTGAGGCTGAAGTAGGTGTCACCCTTCGCATAGTTGGCCTCCGCAAAATTGGCGGCATACTGCTCCTTTACAACGCTTTTGTGCGCCATAACAAGCATGCTATCAGCATACGGCAATGCCTTTTTATAATCACGTTTAGCTTTTTGCCAGTAAACGTAATGAAATGCGTAGAACCTGAACTTGTCGTTGACAGAAGGATCGTTTAACAGGGGAAAATTCGAGTCGAGATAGGATATGGCCTTTTCTGGTTGATTAAGATCGTAATAATGAGTTACTGAATCAAATACCGGCTTGAAAGATGCAGTATACCCTGCTGAATCAGTATTTTTTTTGGCGCATGAACTGAAAACTACGGACAGGAATAGAAACAGGAATATCTTTGAATATTTTAATTTTTTGATATCACCCGTAACGCCTGCCTGAAACTTCCAAGAATAACCCATAAACATTGCTTTATACGATAATTAGCGAGGCGATGTTATAGCAGGGAAATTCTTTTTTGTAATATTTATGAGACTTATTTGAATGCGTCCTCCCCGGTAATATCCATACCTGTTATCAGCAAATGAATATCGTGCGTGCCTTCGTAAGTGATCACTGATTCCAGGTTCATCATGTGCCTCATTATAGGGTATTCGCCAGTTATACCCATCCCGCCAAGCATCTGACGTGCTTCACGGGCTATCGTAATTGCGGTTTCGACGCTATTGCGTTTGGCCATAGAAATTTGTGCTGGAGTCGCCCTGTTCTCATTTTTTAAAGTGCCTAAACGCCATACCAATAACTGGGCCTTGGTTATCTCTGTTATCATCTCAGCCAGTTTCTTTTGCTGCAACTGGAAACCTGCTATAGGACGACCGAACTGTACGCGCTCTTTGGAATAACGCAGTGCGGTATCATAGCAGTCCATAGCTGCGCCAATAGCCCCCCAGGCTATGCCGTAACGTGCCTGGTTCAAACAACCAAGCGGACCTTTTAAACCTGACACATTAGGGAAAATATTTTCTTTAGGGACTTTCACATTATCGAAAACCAGTTCACCCGTCGCCGATGCACGCAGCGACCACTTGTTATGAGTTTCCGGCGTCGAAAAGCCTTCCATACCGCGTTCAACCACCATACCGCGTATCTTTCCGCTCTCATCTTTGGCCCATACTACGGCAATATCCGCAAAAGGGGAGTTTGATATCCACATCTTAGCGCCGTTCAGGATATAATGATCGCCTGCGTCTTTAATATTGGTGGTCATACCGCTTGGGTTCGAGCCATGGTCGGGTTCGGTTAATCCGAAGCATCCCATTAACTCGCCGCTGGCAAGTTTGGGCAGATATTTGTGTTTTTGCTCTTCGGAACCGTAAGCATAAATGGGGTACATTACCAATGAGCCCTGAACAGAAGCGGTTGACCGTATGCCCGAATCGCCGCGCTCGATCTCCTGCATAATGATACCGTAGGATATATAATCCAGCCCGGCGCCGCCATATTCAACGGGCACTGTCGGCCCGAAGGCGCCTATTTCGGCCAATCCTTTTAATAATTGCTTCGGAAATTCAGCTTTTTGGGCGTAGTCTTCTATAATTGGACTTACTTCTTTTTTTACCCAGTCGCGCACGCTTGCACGTATCAGTTTATGCTCGTCAGTGAGCAGTTCATCTACTAAATAGTAATCAGGAGCTTCAAAAAGATCAGTTTTTGCCATTGAGAAAAATAATTGGTGCGGCAAAGATAGGAGTTTAAGTTAATTGGGTTGGAATATGTTGAATAAGTTAATTGGCTGTTTCCCTGACCGGGGTTTCGGTAAGGTGCCAACCGCCATAAGTAAATAACCTGGTCAACCTAATCCAACTTATTCAACTCAATCAACTAAATTTGACCCATGATCAACGTAGCACTGCACGGCGCCGAGTTCTTTGGCAAACATGGTTTTTACCCGGAAGAACAATTATTGGGAAGCAAATTCGTGGTGGATATATCGGCTGATTTTGAGCCGCAGGGGGCTTTGCAAAATGATAAACTGGCCGATACTGTAAATTACGAGCACTTGTATGAACTCACGTTCGCACAGATGCAGCATCCTCGAAAATTGATTGAAACGCTTTGCCAGGCCATTATTGAGGATATAGTAAAGCATTATCCTTACGTAGCCATCGTCACCGTCACCATTAAAAAGCTAAATCCGCCGCTACGGGGCAAAGTTGATCACTCAAGCGTTACCATTACTTATAACAAACCTGGAAATGGAATTTAATAAAATAACAGGCAGGATATTATCGGCCATCAAAGCTATTGTAGGAGATGACTTTGTTATCACCGACCATGCAGACCTGGAAAAATACAGCCACGATGAGACCGAGGACCTTATTTATTATCCGGAAGTGGCTGTTAAACCAAAGTCGCCGGAAGAAATATCGGCATTAATGAAGCTTTGCAATGAGCACCAGGTACCCGCGACGATAAGAGGGGCTGGCACGGGTTTGAGCGGGGGAGCATTACCCGTTATGGGCGGGCTGCTTATTTCGATGGAACGCTTTGATCATATCCTGGATATCGATGAAGAAAATTTGCAGGCTACGGTAGAGCCCGGAGTAATAACCGAAGTATTTATGGACACGGTTGCCGAAAAGGGTTTACTGTACCCGGTTGACCCCGCGAGCAAGGGCAGTTGTTTTATAGGCGGAAATGTATCGCACGGGTCAGGTGGACCGAGGGTGGTGAAATACGGCACGATAAGAGAATACATATTGAACCTGGAGGTTGTTCTGCCTGACGGTGATATCATCTGGACCGGAGCCAATACGCTTAAATATGCATCGGGTTATAACCTGACGCAACTGATGATCGGTTCGGAGGGGACATTGGGTATTATCACGAAGATCGTAACTAAGCTGATACCCCGGCCGGCACAGGACGCGCTTTTACTCGCCTCATTTGAAACGGCCGAATCAGCTTGTGCCGCGGTCTCGGCTATTTTCAGGGCGGGAATAGTTCCGTCGGCATTAGAATTTATGGAACGAAAGGGGTTGGAGTGGGTGATAAAATACGATGGGATCAATTTTGACCTGAAGGATGGCATCGAAGCTTTTTTGCTTATCGAGGTCGACGGCACCAACATGGACGTTGTCTTTAATGATTGCGAGAAGATCAACACCGTATTAGAGCAGTTTGACTGCAAGGATGTACTGTTTGCCGACACATCGGCACAAAAAGAAGAGTTATGGCGATTAAGGCGGACCATGGCAGTTTCGGTGAGGTCTAACTCCGTATTTAAGGAAGAAGACACCGTGGTTCCGCGGGCTAAACTGCCGCAGCTTTTTAAGGGTATTAAAGAAATAGGCAGCCGTTACAATTTTGAGTCAGTTTGCTTTGGGCATGCCGGCGACGGAAATTTACATGTGAATATTTTGAAGGGTACGATGAGCGACGATGACTGGCATAATAAGTTGAAGGATGGCATCCGCGAGATATTTGAATTGACCGTGTCGCTTGGCGGAACGTTATCGGGTGAACATGGTATTGGGTTGGTGCAAAAGGAGTTTATGCCAATAAAATATTCTGATGTTCATTTTGAATTATGGCGGGGCATTAAAAAGGTGTTCGACCCTAACGGGATATTGAACCCGGGAAAGATATTTTGAATTGGCGATTGCGCCGATTATTTTTTGATTGCACCGATTTCGGGGGCGATTTAAGGATTTCTTTGATTGACAGGATATACCTAAATTCGATTTTCCGGACTAAATTATTAAAAAATGTCTCCCTCAGAATTTGACATATCAACCCAGGACCTTATTAAAGTAGGGATAGCGGTAGTATGCGGGGCCATACTTGGTTTGGAGCGGCAGTACAAAAACAAAACAGCCGGCTTCCGTACGATTATATTGATAACACTCGGGTCCGCCTTATTTACCATGATCGCCCAGCAAAGCGGGCAACAGGTAAATATCAATATCGTAACAGGCATTGGTTTTATTGGCGCAGGGGTTATTTTTAAGGACAACATATCAGTTAACGGACTTACCACTGCGGCTGTTATATGGATTTCGGCAGCTATTGGCATGGCGGTAGGGTCGGGGAATTACCTCCTAGGCCTTATTTCGACCTTACTTACCCTTGTTGTGCTGGTACTATTTCATCTTTTGGAAGACTACATAGATAAAGTGAGCCACGAGCGGGTCCTGTTCGTCGTTTTTGATACCATTGACTACACCGACCTGGAAACACTGGAAGATACTATCCGTCAACTGCATCTCAGGTCGAGAAGGCGGCTTATAACCAAAAAAGATGGTTGTCTGCACGCAACAATCGTCGTCGGCGGGCACAAGAAACACATCAACCGGCTGTATGAAAAGATGCTGATCACGCCCGGCATAAAAGCTTTCTGATTTGCAAATTACCTAATATCAAATATTTAGGTCGTTGGCGAGTTACTAATACAGCTTGCATCGCATCATCTGCACACTTGCACATCTGTTAATTCGTATTCAATATCATCCCGGGTTCATCAAATGCGATCATGCGTGCACGTTGTTCGGCGGGTATTTTCACCGGCTTATGGATGCTATAATCGTAACTGATGCATACCGTTTTTCCTGTGGTGCAAATTTCTTCGCCTTCAGGGGTTACAATCACTATGACATGCATAATGTCAAAACTGCTGTTACCTATACGCGTGGTTCGCACGTAACAGGCAATCTCATCGCCTCGTTTTATGGGTTTTATATAATTCACTTCTGACCGTGCAAGGATAATCCCATTGTTTTTCCAATCCCATTTAATCACGTCTTTCCAATAGTGTACGCGTGCGGTCTCGAAGTAGGTGAGATAGGTGGCATTGTTTACATGGCCATAAAAATCGAGATCGGAGAAGCGGACCTGTATAGGGGTCCGATGCTTATAATCTGCTAAGTTTTCGCTCATTGCGTGACAGTATGTCGGTAAGAAATAATATACACAGGACAAATTGTCTGAAACAAACGTTTTTTGCCCCTTGGTATAAGAGTTGATTTATACCTGCCGAAGTTAATAAAACAAAAAATATAAAACTCTGGAGGATATAAAAATGACATTGGTAAAATTTAACAACGGACAGAAAAGCGCAGTGAACCCATGGTTTGGTGATGTGTTTGATTCGATCATTAACGACTCATTTCTTAACGACAGGTTCGTAAATAAAGTACCTGCGGTAAACATTGCTGAAACTGAGAACGAGTTTCATATCGAACTGGCTGTTCCTGGTTTAAAGAAGGAAGATTTTAAGATCAACCTTGACAAAAACGTATTGAGCGTATCTGCTGAAAAGAAAACTGAAAACGTGGACGAAGGTAAGAAATACAGCAAGCGCGAATACAGCTACAACTCATTCGTAAGGTCGTTTACCTTGCCTGAAGCGGCTGATTATGCCAGGATCGAAGCTGAATATACCGACGGTGTATTGAAGCTGAATGTAGCTAAGAAAGAAGAAGCTAAAATTCAATCGAGAGAGATCTCGGTAAAGTAATTTGACCGGGCGCCGAGAGCTGTGAGATTAAATGTTGTGATTTGGTAAAGGCTTGAGGCCCCGGAAGAAATTGAGACCGGTAATGGTAACAACTACGTTGCCGGTTATCTGAAGACTGTTTTCATAATAAGTTGTTGGTTTAGTTTGATGAAGGCCTCCTGAATATTGGGAGGCTTTCTTTTTTACAGGTCCTTTGCAGGCGGAAAGTCGATGGGTATTTGGGTTAACCTGTAAGTATAATTGGTAAAACTCATCACATTGATGAGCACCATCAGGTCGATAAGGGCAGTTTCGTTATAGCCGAGGGTATAAAACTCAGCGAGTAGCTCATCACTTACAAGGCCTTTCTGTTCGATCACCGATTTGATAACCTGGTAGATCACCTGCCATTTTTGTTCGGGATAAGTGCCCGCCCGCAGTGTAAGCGTCTCTTCTTCGGTCCATTTGTTTTTTATTGCCGATTGCGTATGCGAGGCCAAACAGTATTCGCACCCGTTAAATTGAGACACAATAAGATATATAGCCTCACGCTCTTTCGCATGAAAAGTTCCGCGGGCCTGCTCGTTCACATACTGCAGGTAGGAATTAAGCGCATTGGCTGAATAGCCGATGGTGGCATACAGGTTAGGCATTTTGCCCGTTAATTGATAAAACGATCGAACGCAGGCCTTGCCTCTTCGGCAACCTGCTCATAGGAGGGTACTGCAAATGGTTTCATGGGTATGGGATTTGTAGCGGTAAATTTAAAAAAATTACCTGCCCGAAGCGTAGTTTAATCCCAATATAGAAACCATACACATAACCATAAACACAGCGGTAAGCCAGTCGATCTTAGTTTTTAAATAAAGCACATCCAGGCCGATAGTAAGGACAAGTGACACGCCGCTCCATATCATCACAGCCACACCAAGCGGTATGATCCGGAGAGATGTCTTGAACATAATGATACCGGTTATCATAAACAAAATCCCCGGGCCCATTATCTTCCAATCGGTAAAGCTGGTGGCTTTTTTCAGGCAAACGTTCCAGCACGACTCTGTAACGGCCGATAGCAGGAGAAGCAGCATTGCAACGCGTGAGTTCATCATAATTTATTAGTGTAATACGACAAAAGAAATAGAGAGCCCCCAAGGAGGGTTATATCCTTGATCAGGAACGATCCGGTGTCGGAAGGTACCCACATACCGTCTACTTTAGCAACCATTCCCGGTGTGCTAAGTAAAAAAGTACAGGTGACCACAAAAATAATTACAGCCAAAGCGCTGCCATATAAACCTGCACGGGGATAAAATATACCTATCGTAAGGCCAACCGCCGATAATATTTCCAATACACCAATAATGCCCGACACTGCGCTTAAGCTAAACAACTTGTACATCCAGCTCATTAACGGGCTATTACTTAACAAGCCTTCAATATTATGAGCTTCAGTTTCAGTAAATTTAAAAATGCCGAACCAAAGTAAAACAATGGCTAAACCTAAAGTGGTAACTACAACGGCAGGAGTATTGTTATATAATAAGTTAGATGTTTTCATTCTGTTATTTTTAAAGATAATTTCAATTTTTTCCGGTAGAACAGGTAGGAACCTGTAACCAGCACAAGACCTATGAATGCAGGCATCCAAATGGTTGGCGGATCCCCATTCAGCAGATGTGATGAAAGCGCTCCGGCCACATCAAAAGTGAGGCCTGCATAGGCCCATTCTTTGATCTTTGGTATGCCCGGCGTAAGTATCGCCGCAATACCCAATAGTTTTAGCAGGCCTATAAAACGTGGAAAATACTCAGGGTAACCCAGGTGTTTAAAAAATGATACCACATCGGGTCCTTTCAAAATATCCAGAATGGCCCCGGAAACAATAAAAGCTGATAGAAGGACGGTGAACGCCCAGTAAATGATCTTGGTTGATTTCATGATTTGTCTATATCGTATGTTTTTTTAATGTCTATGCTTATTTCCTTCATCGCCTGGTCTATCCTGTCGTTTTGGATTTTGAACATTCTGCAAGGCTCGCAGATAAGCAGGTGATAAGCCAAAAAAAGCTTTCTTGAAAAGGAGAGGGCCTTACCTTTATTTTTTAAAATGTACAGCGTAGCCTTACGACAACTTCCCCGGATTTTTTTCATGTATAATTCTATTCGATAAAAGATAATTTTAAGGCTTTGTCGTCGACGACAGGATTTCCTTACGTTTATTCAATATTTTTTTGATGCTACTTATCGATCAAAAAAGCACGCCGGTATACATCCTCATCTTTTTTGTCTATAACATTCGGTTTAATTGAATCAAATACATACCTTTAGTTTGTGTCATTATAACACAATAGATTTTTAACCAATTATCTGATCCTTTATGAAAAAACCGTTTATCCGCCTTGCGCCTTTCTATGCCATTGGCTCAGTATCATTGATAGCTCTGGCTGTAGCTATCACAAGTAACAAGATCGAACCAAAGCAAAACTGGACCGTCATTGATGATGGCGACGGTATTGTGCTGGTAAAGAATACCAATGGCCCTACACTGGGGTATTCGTCCAAATCGGGCGTAAAAATATTAACGGTGGATGGACTTGCTTTTAAGGACCTGGATAAGAATGGCAAACTGGACAAGTATGAAGACTGGCGTTTGCCGGTGGCGGAAAGGGCAAAGGACCTTGCCTCAAAACTATCGGTTGAACAAATAGCCGGACTGATGTTATATAGCGCCCACCAGGCCCTACCATCGATGTCGCCGCGCGGGTTTGGTGCGGGCACTTACGACGGGAAAGCTTATGCCGAGGGAATGGATGCGTCGGAGCCAACAGATCAGCAAAAGGACTTTCTGATCAAGGATAATTTACGCCATGTGCTGATCACATCCGTACAAAGCCCCGAGGTAGCGGCTAAATGGAACAACAAGGTGCAGGCTTTGGTTGAGGGTGAAGGCTTCGGCATACCAGCCAATAACAGCAGCGATCCGCGGCATAGCACTAATTCGGGCGTAGAATATACAGCCGGCGCGGGCGGTAAAATATCGCAATGGCCCGATCAGTTGGGTTTAGCAGCAACATTCGACCCGGCTGTGGTTCAACAGTTCGGCCATATAGCCGCTCAGGAATATAGGGCGCTGGGTATATCAACGGCATTATCGCCACAGATCGACCTTGGATCAGAGCCCCGCTGGGTGCGTATCAACGGTACTTTTGGAGAAGATCCGCAATTGTCTGCTGATATGGCCAGAGCATACGTAGATGGTTTTCAAACCTCGACAGGCAGCAGCGAGATCAAAAATGGCTGGGGCTATCATAGCGTAAATGCGATGATGAAACATTGGCCCGGCGGTGGTCCGGAAGAGGGCGGTCGCGATGCGCATTTTGCCTATGGTAAATTCGCTGTTTACCCTGGCAATAATTTTGACGAACACCTGGTATCTTTTGTTGACGGCGCATTGAAACTGCACGGCAAAACCGGGATGTCGGCAGCGGTGATGCCTTACTATACTATTTCATACGGCCGCGATACAAAGAACAAGGAAAATGAGGGCAATAGCTATAACAAGTACCTGATAACTGATCTGCTGCGCACTAAATACCATTATGACGGCGTGGTTTGTACCGACTGGGGTGTGACTGCCGATGAAGGTAAAACACCCGATATTTTCGCGGGAAAATCGTGGGGGATGGAAACGAAGAGCGTAGCTGAGCGACACTATAAAGTATTGATGGCCGGTGTAGACCAGTTTGGCGGGAACAATGATTCGAAGCCGGTAATAGAGGCTTACAACATGGGGGTAAAGGAGCACGGGGAAGCGTTTATGCGTGCCCGGTTCGAAAAATCGGCAGTAAGGTTGCTGACAAATATTTTCAGGACGGGGCTATTTGAAAACCCTTACCTGGACGTTGAGGCGTCCAAAGCTACTGTCGGTAAGCCTGAATTTATGACTGCAGGTTATAATGCGCAACTGAAATCCATCGTGATGCTTAAGAACAGCAACCATGTTTTGCCATTGAAGAAGGACATCACCGTCTATCTGCCCAAAAAGTATACACCATCCATGCAGGGCTTTTTTGGGCCGCCATCAAAGGAGCGCTGGGATGAAGCGGTAAAACCGGAATTACTGAGTAAATATTTTAAGTCGACGGACGATCCGTCCAAAGCCGATTGCGCCGTTGTTTTTATCAGCAGTCCGTATGGTGGAGCCGGATACGATAAAGAAGATGTTGCAAAGGGCGGCAATGGTTATGTACCTATAACGCTTCAATATGGAGAATATAAAGCAACCCATGCGAGGGCCCACAGCATTGCATCCGGCGACCCGGTTGAACCGGGTGTCGATAACCGTTCGTACAAAAACAAGACGATAACAGCCGGTAATTATGCCGATTTGAAAACCATCCGCGAAACTAAAGAAGCGATGAAAGGCAAGCCGGTTATTGTAATAATGGTTGCCAGCAAACCCGCGATACCCGCCGAATTTGAAAAAGATGCCAATGCCATCGTTATCAGCTTTGGCGTGCAAAACCAGGCCATTTTGGATATCATTACCGGTGCAGCTGAACCTTCGGGCTTACTGCCGTTCCAGATGCCGGCCAATATGAAGACGGTAGAACTGCAGGACGAGGACATCCCGCATGATATGGCCTGCTATACCGATGCCGACTATCATACTTACGATTTTGGTTTCGGGATGAACTGGAAAGGTGTTATACACGATGCACGAACCGCGAAATATGTTGGTATTGTTAAAAAACCTTTAATAAACGCAAAGGATGGCACTGTAAGCATCGCATGCTCCACTCCGGGCGCAAAGATCTATTATACCACCGATGATTCTACGCCATCATTTACCGCGGAGCATCTCTATACCAAACCCGTCGCTGTAGGTAAGGGTAAGGTTATTAAGGCGATAGCAAAGATTTATGGGAAGGATAATAGTAGTCTGGCAGAGTATACTGTAAAATAATGTCATCCCGAACTTGTTTCGGGATCTCATCATGCAAGTTACAAACTTTGCATATGGGATGCTGAAACAAGTTCAGCGTTACCATTTGTTATTTCTTAGAAGACTTCGCCTTCGGGTTATAATCCAATGCCAACTTGATCCAGCGGTCAAAGTCCTTTTGATTGCGGAAACGTTCCTCGCTGATATAGATAAAACCTTTCATGTGTTTGTCCCCATGAACCATCGGGCGGGTGCCCGGTTCTTCAACCAACTGTTCGGTCAGATCAGGATCGAGGCGGAGCATCAGTTCATCACCGCTCACGCTGACGCACATTTTATCGTCGACCATAAAGGTAACGCCGCGGAACATCTTCTTTTCTTCCACATCTGGTATATCCGCTAAAGCTTCGCGGACACGGTCGGCCAGTTTTTCATCGTAAGCCATGTTGCAAGTTAGTTAAATTTATTTTTTAGCCCCTCAATCTTCTTCCTGATCACATTTTTATCAGCAACGGGTTTGGTTAATTTCAAAGCTAAATTAAAATGATCAATGGCCCTGTGTATATCTATGTCACTGTACAATTCTCCCAATAAAATATGATACAAATGGCTGCTTATGAGGTTCAATTTTTCAGCCTCGATAATCGCGACCTCACTTCCATATACTTTGGCTAAGGCATAAGTACGGTTTAGCGCTGCGATGGGCGAATACTCGATCATTAGCAGCCTGTTATACAGGCTAAGAATTTTTTCCCACTTTTCCGGTTTATCCCTTTCGCCGGTGTGCCAGTAGGCTATGGCCGCTTCAATATGGTATTTGGTGATGACATCGCCCTTGGCCGAGAGGTTAAGATAGCATTCTCCTCTGTTAATTAATTCTTTGTCCCACAATGAAATATCCTGGTCTTCATAAAGTATTAGTTCACCATCCTTATTAGTACGCGCATCAAACCGGGACGCATGGAAACACATTAACGAAAGCAGGGCGTTTACTTCGGGTTTATTGGTGCTTTCATTTTCGGTAAGCATGTGCGTTAAGCGCATTGCCTCCAGGCAAAGATCCTTTTGCAGTACCGTGTTGCGATTGGAGGAATAGTAACCTTCGTTAAACAAAAGATAAAGCGTGATGAGCACATTTTCAATCCTTTGACCAATTTCTGAGGCCGAAGGCATTTCTATCCTCACTTTTACCTGCTTTAGTTTTTCGCGTGCGCGGAACAGCCGTTTGTTGATAGTTTCTTTGTTGGTCAGGAAAGCGTCGGCAATCTCGTCGATACTAAAACCACAAAGAATGCGCAGCGATAGTCCTATCTGGGATTCGGGTGGAATACCCGGGTGGCAGATGGCAAACATCATCTGCAACTGGCTATCGTTTATATTGGTGGGGGACAGGTCGACATCTATTTCGGTATTGCCGCATGCCGTATACTGAAGTGCTGGGGAAATTTTGTCATTAAATATCGTATTGCGCTTAAGAAAATCCTTTGCCTTGTTTTTGGCTACGGTATAAAGCCAGGCAGGCGGGTTTTGCGGTACGCCTTTTAATCCCCAGGTTTCTGCTGCCAGTAGGAAAGTATCGCCTACAATATCTTCGGCAATACTGATATGCTCGATACCGAACAAACGGCACAAAACGGCCGCTATCTTCCTGAATTCGGTACGATATAAATGTGGTATCAGCTCTTTGTCGTGCATGGATAGTTAAGCTTCTGCCGGTAAAAATACACGGCAGAAGCCTGGCATAAAATTAAATTTATCCGTTCATCGGGATGATTTCTCTTACTTCGACACATCCGCCGACGTTAAGTATCGGGCAACCTTTGCCTATTTCAGCGGCTTCGTCTAATGATTCGGCACGTATGATACTAAGTCCGCCTATTATCTCTTTGATCTCAACGTAAGGCCCGTTGGTAACTACGTTGCCGGGCTTTACACTACGTCCTTCATTTCCTAAACGCGCCCCGTTGGATACCAGTTTATTTTGTGCGGCGATGCCGCCCATCCAGTTTTCCCATTCTTTTGACACGGCCAGCGTACCTTCCGGCGTCAATTTTATTTCGCCCAGTGGTTCAGACCTGTATAGCAATACAAACTCTTTCATTCTCTTTAGTTTAAGGTTAAACGGTTAACGATTCATTGGAACGATGTCCCTTACTTCTACATTCCCTCCAACGGTCAGGATAGGGCAGCCTTTGGCAATTTCAGTGGCCTCATCAATGGTATCCGACTTAATGATGATATAGCCGCCCACCATCTCTTTTATTTCGGCATAAGGGCCATTGGTAATTACATTACCGGGTTTTAAGGTTTTACCTTCACCTCCGAGACGGTTGCCGGTACTGGCCATTTTACCCTGTGCAGCTATGCCGCCCATCCAGGCTTGCCATTTTTGCATAATGGCCTGCATTTCATCCGGTGAAAATTTTAACTCTGGCCGGAAATCATTCCTGAAGATCAATACAAATTCATTCATGTCTTTAATTTTTTGGTTTTATAATTGAATGACGACTGGCGCCGCGGTTATTGGACAGCCCGCTGAACTTTTTTATTCGTCACCCTCATAAATTCCCCGGACCTCAATAGTTCCTTTGCCGACAATAGGTGCCTCCTTAACAATTTCAGCAGCCTCGTCAATTGAATTGGCCCTGATAATAATGTAGCCACCAATGATCTCACTCAGTTCGACATAAGGTCCTTTGGTTAACAGTTTTTTATCCCTAACGACGCGGCTTTCCTTGCTAAGCCTGTTTCCCCTGCTAACCAGGATATTTTGGGCGATAATTCCATCGACCCATTTTTCCCATACACCCATTCGTGCCTGCATTTCCTCGGGTGAAAAATTGGTTTCGGGCAATTCTTCAAGTCTGAAGATCAAAACAAATTCTTTCATAGCTTTTAAATTTTTGTTTTTTGAGGAAATGACGAATTGCTTTGGCTGTATTGGACAAATAGATATTTTTATTTGAACGAACAATTATCGGCAAACAATACTTTTATATAAACTTGATCTGGTAATAATTTATACTTTTATTTTCCAAACCAACCACTATGAGAAAATACCTTGCTATCCTGCTGCTGACGTTATTAACCTTCCAGGCTGTATATGCGAAGAAAAAAGTAAAAAAAGATTCAATCCTGCGCATTATGGACAAAGTAGCCAGCTGGCAATTGCGCGAATGGCAGGAGCATGGGCGCAAACATCCCAAATGGTACTGGACCATGGGGGCAGGCTATGCAGGTTTTATGGCGCTGTATCAGATAGGGGATAACTCCATTTACCTGCACGAAATGAAAGATATTGGCGACAGCCTAAGATGGAACACCGGCCCCAACCGCTTTATGGCTGATGACTATTGTGTGGCGCAAATGTATTCGCAGGTTTACATTAACTATAAGGAGCCTGCAATGATTGCACATTTTAGAGCTTTGGCCGACAGCATTATTGCTAAACCGCATACCGAATCGCTCGAATGGAAAAATAACATAGCAAGCCGCGAATGGGCCTGGTGCGATGCACTGTTTATGGGTCCGCCTGCTTTGGCCTACCTATATTCGGCTACCGGCGAAAAAAAATACCTTGATATAACCAGTAAACTGTGGTGGAAAACTACCGACTACCTGTTTGATAAAGATGAAAACCTTTATTATCGCGACAGCCGCTTTTTTACTCAAAAGGAAGCCAATGGCAAAAAGGTATTCTGGTCGCGTGGGAACGGCTGGGTAATGGGCGGCCTTGTAAGGGTGCTGGATAATATGCCTTCTGATTATCCCGAGCGCGGGAGGTTTGTTGAGTTGTATCAAAAGATGGCCGAAAAGATCGCTTCGCTTCAAAACCGCGATGGAACATGGCATGCGGCATTGCTGGACCCTAAAAGCTACCCGGTTAAGGAAGCCAGCGGCACCGGTTTTTATTGCTATGCTTTAGCTTACGGTATCAATAAGGGCCTGTTACCCTATGATAAGTATCACAAAGTAGTTGAAAAAGCCTGGAAAGCTTTGATGGGATGTGTACAGCCCGACGGTAAACTCGGTTATGTGCAGCAAATAGGCGAGAAGCCCGAAAAGGTAACTGGTGATGATACCGAAGTTTATGGCGTAGGCGCATTTTTACTGGCCGGATCGGAAATGGCGAAGATGGTGGCATTACATCCTTAACTCTGCAATTTTTCCTATATTGTCCGGATACATCTAAAGTTACCAAATGAACTTCAGTCAGATACTTGCTACGACAATCGTGCTTGCCGCGGTATTCGCCTATGTCAATCACAGGTTCATCAAATGGCCCCCAACCATCGGTATCATGATATTGTCGCTGGGGAGTTCATTAATACTTGCGTTCGCCGGGCATTTATACCCTTCCCTCACCTTGCGGGCCAAACAACTGGCGGAGTCGATCGATTTCCGGGATGTGCTCATGAATTTCATGCTTAGCTTCCTGCTTTTTGCGGGCGCCATACACATCGACGCCGCTAAGCTAAAAAAAGAGGCCTGGCCGGTGCTTGCACTTTCTACCATCGGGATATTGATCTCGACGACGATTGTCGGCGTTGTCATGTGGGAAGTGTTCCGCCTATTCAACTTCCCGGTGCCTTTCATATACTGCCTGCTTTTTGGCGCAGTAATATCGCCTACTGACCCCATTGCCGTGCTGGCGATATTGAAAGCTGCCAAAATTCCTTCGTCACTCGAAGTCAGGATATCCGGCGAGTCGTTATTTAACGATGGTATAGCCGTGGTTATTTTCGTCACGCTGCTGGAAGCTGCTCAGCCTGGCTCAGCAAATATCAGCCTTGTGTCGGTTGGCAAACTTTTCCTCCAGGAAGCGGTAGGGGGCCTGTTATTCGGGGCAATTTTAGGTTATATAGGCTACTACGCCCTGCGGTCCATAGATGATTATAAAGTAGAGGTGCTGATCACGCTTGCAATCGTATCCGGCGGTTATTTTCTTGCAGGCTATCTGCATATTTCGGGCCCGCTGGCAATGGTTGTCGCCGGACTTATAACTGGCAACAAAGCAAAAGCCGAAGCGCTTTCAGAGACAAGCCGCGACTACTTGGGCAAGTTCTGGGAGTTAATAGACGAAATACTTAACGCTATACTTTTCCTACTTATCGGGCTTGAAATGCTAGTGATCAAAACCAATACAACTATCTTCCTTATAGGTATAATCGGCATTTGTGTAGCTTTATTCGCCCGTTGGGTGTCGGTGTTTTTACCGATCACGCTTTTACGTTTCAAGATCAAATTTGAAAAGAACACAATAGCGATATTAACTTGGGGCGGACTAAGAGGCGGATTATCGGTAGCGCTGGCGCTGTCGCTAAGTTCTGAAATGTACAGGGATGAATTTGTACTGATAACCTATGTCATCGTGGTTTATTCCATTCTTGTGCATGGGCTTACTATCGGTGGACTCGCTAAAAGGCTTCTTAAAAATGCTGACAATTAAAAAGTATTTTAGTTGGTTAAAAGAAATAATGATATTGCAGAGATCAAGCCGGATATAAACCCAAAAACCTGATATCATGACCAAAACCAGACACACCACATTGCGTATTATCGTGTCATGTGGCTTTTTATATTGTTTTTCAAACACTTTCGCACAAAGCGCGAAATATAAAACCTTTCACGTCATCGCGTTCTATCACGAATATCACGACCTGGCACACGTCAGTTTTGTGCACGACGCCAATAAGTTTTTTCCCGAAATGGCCAAGAAATATAACTTCACCTATGACAGCACGAAAGACTGGACAAAACTCAATGCAGAATTTTTATCCAAATACCAGGTTATCCTGTTTTTAGATTCGCGCCCCGAAGACCCCGCACAACGTAAGGCATTTGAAACGTATATGAAAAATGGCGGTGGCTGGTTAGGGTTCCATTTTGCGGCATTTGCGTTGACCCCTTCAGAGTATAATGCTGATTGGGACTGGTACCATAATGAATTTTTAGGTTCAGGTCAATATGTAAGCAATACCTGGCACCCCACATCCGCTATCCTGAGAAATGAAGGGGGAAAAAGCCACCCGGTAACAGCGGATATGCCGGAGACTTTCAAAACATCGCCTAACGAATGGTACCGATGGGAAAGGGACCTGGCAAAAAACCCGGACATTAAAATACTTTTCTCTATCGATTCCAGCAGTTTCCCTTTAGGTAACGGGCCCAAACAGTCGGAAATATGGCACAGCGGATACTACCCCGTTGTATGGACCAATAAGAATTACAAAATGGTTTATTTCAACATGGGGCATAACGATATGGATTACGATGGGCATACCAACGCCACATTATCCCATACCTTCGACAGTCCTATGGAAGCTAAGCTGATATTGAATGCTTTGATATGGGCAGCGAAATAGAGATTGGTGATTAGAGATTAGTTAACTGGTGAATAGTTTGTAGTCGGCAGCCAGATCAAAAGAGTTTTTCCTGATCTCTAATCACGGATTAACTAATCACTAAACCAACCTAACACTTTTTTTACAATTGCTATTGCGATTTGTAGAAATCAAAAAGTAACTTGGTAAATTAGTTCATTAAACCAACCATTTACCAAATTATGAAGGATCATAATATTTCGCGGCGCCGTTTCATCGGCAGCACCGCTTTGGCTGCCGCAGGCGTGGCATTTGCTTCAAAATCGACTTTTGCTGCCTCGCTGTTCCAGGCAAAACCAAATTCAAAGATCAATGGTGTACAAATAGGTGTAATAACCTACTCGTTCAGGAGCATGCCCGGCAGTGCCGAGCAACTGCTGCAATACATATTGCAATGTAATATCAACGCTATTGAGTTAATGGGACAGCCTGCGGAGGCGTTCGCCGGTATGCCTAAACGTGAAAGTGGTGAAGATATGGCGGGATATTTTAAAAAGGTTGCCGACTGGCGGGCAAGTGTTTCGATGGATAAATTTAAAGAATTACGCAAAATGTATAATGATGCCGGTGTAACGATCTATGCATGGAAACCCAATGCACTTGGCGCTAAAAATACGGATGCCGAAATAGACTATGCTTTTAATGCGGGGAAGGCTTTGGGTGTTACCCATGTTACGGTTGAATTACCGACCGATGACGCGCAAACCAAACGCCTGGGAGAATTTGCCGAAAAACACAAAATTTATGTGGGCTATCACGCACACACACAGGCAACGCCGACATTATGGGATACCGCCCTTAGTCAGTCGAAATATAACGCTATTAACCTGGATATTGGTCACTATACGGCCGGCACCAGCAGCAGCCCGGTTGATTTCATACTCAAAAACCACGATCGTATCATGAGCATGCACCTGAAAGACCGTAAATACCATGATGGTCCAAATGCTCCCTGGGGGCAGGGTGATACCCCGATTGCCGAAGTGGTCAAGTTGATGCAAAAGAACAAATATAAGTTCCCGGCTACAATTGAACTGGAGTACGACATACCAAAAGATTCGGACGCGGTTAAGGAGGTGATAAAGTGCAGGGAGTTTGCTGCTAAGGCACTTGCCTGATCTGCCTGCAAAAGAAACACAAGCACCGCCGCGGACGTGCGTTTGCATTAATTATTGTGTAACAATGACGCAATGATAACCGGTTGAACAATATTTTTTTCTACATTAGTCTATCAAACCAATTATAAAACAAAATGTCAGATACCAATACTTATGATGCCATCGTGATCGGCTCGGGGATCTCCGGCGGTTGGGCAGCGAAGGAACTTACAGAGAAGGGCCTCAAGACCATTATGCTGGAACGGGGTAGGGATATAGTGCACATTAAAGATTACGTAAATGCCAACAAAGGTCCGTGGGAGTTCCCGCACAGGGGCGGGCGGACGGTGCAAATGGAGAAAGACTATCCGGTACTTAAACGCGATTACCCGCTGAACGAAACCAACCTTGATTACTGGGTGAATGAAAAAGAAAGCCCTTATGTGGAGATCAAACGATTTGACTGGTTCCGCGGATATCATGTGGGTGGAAGGTCGTTGATGTGGGGCAGGCAAAGCTATCGCTGGGCCGATGTGGATTTTGAAGCTAATCTGAAAGATGGTATAGCAGTTGATTGGCCCATCAGGTATAAAGACCTGGAACCCTGGTATAGCTATGTTGAAGGTTTTGCCGGCATATCAGGTAACCGCGATGGGCTCGACATCCTCCCTGATGGTAATTTTATGCCGCCGATGGAAATGAATTGCGTGGAAAAGGATGTTGCAGCAAGGATGAACCAATATTATAAAGGATCAAGGCACATGGTTATAGGCCGTACGGCCAATATTACCAAGCCGCTTCCCGGTCGTACCAATTGCCAGTACCGCAACAAATGCTGGTTGGGTTGCCCTTTCGGCGCATATTTTAGTACACAATCGTCTACGTTGCCCGCTGCTATGGCGACGGGTAATTTGAAGGTAAGACCATGGTCGATAGTAACTAAAATACTTTACGATAAGGATACAAAAAAAGCCAAAGGCGTCGAGGTGCTGGATGCTGAAACGAACAAAACCTACGAGTTTTATGCGAAAGTGATCTTCCTGAACGCATCGACCTTAAACAGCGCCTGGGTGCTGATGAACTCGGCAACTGATGTTTGGCCCGATGGTTTGGGTAGCAGCAGCGGCGAACTGGGCCATAACCTGATGGACCACCACCTGGGTGTAGGTGCAAGCGGTGTTGTTGAAGGATATGAGGATAAGTACTATTTTGGCCGGAGGGCCAATGGTATTTACATTCCACGCTACCGCAATCTGAACGGTGAGAAACGTGATTATATACGTGGGTTTGGCTACCAGGGACGCGCTTCGCGCCAATCGTGGAGCAGGGATATCCCTGAACTTGCCATCGGAGCTGATTTTAAAGATTCGTTAAGCGAGCCCGGCCACTGGTCGATGAACATCGGTGGATTTGGCGAAACACTGCCATATCATGAAAATAAAGCAACCCTCGACAAGAATACAAAAGATAAATGGGGACTACCCGTGTTGGCTATCGACGCGATCATCCGTGACAATGAATTGAAGATGCGAATTGATATGATGAACGACGCCAAAGAAATGCTGGAGGCAGCAGGGGTGAAGGATGTAAAAACCCGTACCATGGAAGGTGTGCTTGGAAGGGGTATACATGAAATGGGTACCGCGCGTATGGGTCGCGATCCGAAAACATCAGTACTGAACGAATGGAACCAGGTTTGGGACGCTAAGAATGTGTTTGTTACCGACGGAGCCTGTATGGTATCGACGGCCTGCCAAAATCCATCACTAACCTATATGGCACTAACAGCCCGTGCTGTAGATCATGCGGTGAAGGAATTGAAAAAAGGGACCCTCGTATAGCCAGCCCCGAAAGCGGAAGCGTTTTATTGGAATAAAAAAATAAGTAATTTAAGCCCTTGCAATATCCCTGCAGGGGCTCTTTATTTGAATCATTATGAAAACAAGGCTGTTACTTTTTCTTTTATTTTTTCCGGTGCTTTTATTGGCACAATCCGTCAGGATCGTAACCAATCATGTTGGCTATGAATCTGACCTGGCGAAAAAGGCTATTATTGTTTCTGATGAAAAGCTGGCTTTTGCGTCATTCTCGCTGATCGGTGCAAAAACCGGCAAACAAGTATTCAACGGACAGCCGGTAGCAGCCGGGGCCGTCAATAAATGGAAGAACTGGCAATTCTGGACCATGGACTTCAGCGCTTTTAAAACAAAAGGCGATTATAAATTACAGGTACAGACACCTAAAGGATATATTTACTCGTACCCATTCGTTATTGGTAAAAATGTATTGGAGCAGGCTACTTTATCGGATGTGATCTATTACTTCAAAGGTCAGAGAAGCTCGGGTCTATTAGATAAGGCCGACCGTCATTCTCATTTACAGGGCCGCCCGGATACTGTCGACGCCCATGGCGGTTGGTACGACGCCACAGGTGATTATGGAAAACACCTTTCACACCTCACTTTTTCTTCTTATTTCAACCCGCAACAAATATCACTCACAGCCTGGAGCCTGTTCAAAACATACGAACTGTTTAGCAAAAGGCCCGGTACCGATTTTCGCCAATTCGACAGGCGGTTACTGGACGAAGCGATGTATGGCGCTGATTACCTTTGCAGGATGCAGGCCAAGGGCGGCGCATTCTACCGCTCAGTCGGTGCACCCAGTCCGGGCAAATTGCCGCAGGACAGAGCTATTGGACCCGAAGGTAAAAGTTACCGCATCAAGGTATCGAAAAACGATGATTCGTTTAAAAGCCGTTCATTGGATACCAACTGGCGCAGCTATCAATGCAGTTACCGTTCGGGCGGAGGAGTGGCCATTGCCGCTTTGGCACTCGCTTCAACATACAAAGTTTCGGGCGATTACAGCAATGCATACTACCTGAAGGCGGCTGAAAATGCATTTGATTTTTTAGAGCGAAACAACATCGCCATGACCAACGATGGCAAGGAAAATATCCTGGATGATTACTGTGCACTGATGGCTGCGACTGAATTGTACAGGGCCACACAAAATGAAAAGTATAAAATTGCTGCTGAAAAAAGGGCGAACAGCCTGATGGGCAGATTTACTTCGTGGAAAAATTACAGGGACTACTGGCGCGCAGACGATAAGGACAGGCCATTCTTTCATCCGTCAGACGCCGGGCTGCCGGTTGTAAGTTTGCTCGAATATTATCCTTATGCTTCCGGGAGCACAAAGGAACGTATCAAAAGTTCAGTTAAAAGATCACTTGACTTTGAACTGGCTATAACGTCAGAAGTGAATAATCCTTTCGGTTATAGCCGCCAATTGACACAGGACACCTTAGGCAAACGGAAAAGCGCTTTCTTTTTTCCGCATGGCAGTGACGCTTCACCGTGGTGGCAGGGCGAGAATGCCCGTTTAGGTTCAATGGCGGCAGCGGCAAGGATGGCGGCGCCATTGTTTGCAGATGATAAAGCCTTCCATAATAAGCTGGAAAGTTTCGCGATCGACCAACTGAACTGGATATTAGGGCTTAACCCGTTTGATGCATGTATGCTGGAGGGCGTGGGGCACAATAACCCGGAATATGGTTTTTTCGGGACGTTTGAGTATACCAATGCACCGGGCGGCATTGTCAATGGTATTACTTCGGGGTTGAACGATGAAGACGATATCGATCTCAATTTACCCTATTCTCAAACCGGCAAGGATAATGACTGGCGCTGGGCCGAGCAGTGGCTGCCGCACGCATCCTGGTATATGGTGGCGTTGGCGCTGAGGTGAATCCGTTGGTATTTGATCAGATTATTCGTTATTATTGATAAACTATTAACTGAGCCCTATGCAAGAATTGTCCCCGGTTGCCGATAAAACTCAAAAGTCGGCTATTCTTAGCCCGATAGCAATTATAGGCGCCCTGTTTTTCATATTTGGCTTTGTTACCTGGCTCAATTCGGTGCTGGTACCTTACCTAAAGATCGCCTGCCAGTTGAACAACCTGGAATCGTACCTGGTGGCGTCAGCATTTTATATTGCTTACTTAGTAATGGCGGCGCCATCTGCCTGGGTGCTGAAAGTGTTCGGGTTTAAAAAGGGGATGGCCATTGGCCTGCTTATCATGTCGGTAGGCGCGGTAATATTTATCCCTGCCGCATTAACGCGCACTTACGTGTTTTTTCTCGCCGGGCTTTTTGTGCAAGGGGCCGGACTTTCGATATTACAAACTGCTTCAAACCCATACGTGGTAGTACTGGGGCCTGTTGAAAGCGCTGCCCGGCGAATCAGCATTATGGGCATTTGCAATAAATTTGCCGGTGCCATAGCGCCCATTGCACTGGGCTCCGTTGCCTTAAAAAATGTCGATCAGCTAAAAATCACGCTGGCGACACTTAGCCCGGCTGCTAAAATTCCGCTATTGAACGAATTGGCATCGCGGGTTATTGTGCCCTATATCTGCATTATGGCGGCGCTGATCGTACTGGCTGTATTGATCTACTTTTCAACTTTACCCGAGATCAACACCGAAAAAGAGGACGAAAGCACGGCTTTAGCCAATACCAATAAAACCAGTATTTTTCAGTTCCCGCATTTGCTTTTGGGAGTATTGGCCCTTTTCCTTTATGTGGGAGCCGAAGTACTGTCTGCTGATTCCATCATCGGTTACGGGTCTTCACAGCATATCCTGCTATCGACAGCCAAATTTTTTGCTACCTGCACCATGATATGCATGATTGTTGGTTATTTTGTCGGCATTTTCTGCATCCCTAAATATATCAGTCAGAATGCAGCCCTGGTGGTTTCGGCAATATTGGGATTTATTTTCAGTGTTCTGGCTGTCGTCACTGAAGGATACGTCTCTGTCTTTTGTATCGCACTGCTTGGTCTCGCTAATGCGCTGATGTGGCCTGCACTTTGGCCCCTGGCTTTAAACGGCCTTGGAAAATTCACCAAGACGGGTGCGTCGCTGTTAGTTATGGGTATTGCCGGAGGTGCGGTGATTCCTTTGCTCTATGGACATCTTATCGACGTCTTTACAGCACGCACGGCTTACGTTATCCTGCTTCCCATTTACCTCTTTATACTTTATTATGCCGCCTGGGGACATAAAGTAAGACGATAGCCTTTTTCCTGAAAGATGATCTAAAATAGCTATGTGTACATAATAAGGTGCATAATCACTATTTTTATATCGCCCTAACGAAACATCCACTATGACAGACACTACACACAGGGCATTGCTTCAAAGCAGTGCTGTTTGCGATTCCATGTGCAACAAGCACGCAACTATAAGTGGTCAGCCAAATCTCAGCTTTTTTGCACAAGTGAAAGAGTTCTTTGTTAAAATGTTCAGTACAGTCGACTGGCCGCCGAGATGGCATTGCGGCAGCTGGACCGATTTTCATGGGTGGCTGTATATCCTGTCGGACCTATCAATATGGGCGGCATATTTTGCAATTCCTTTCCTGCTTTACAGAATGGTGAAAAAAAGGAAAGATATCCCGTTCCATACCATCTTCTTTTTGTTCATTGCTTTTATTTTGTTGTGCGGCACCACGCATTTGCTGGACGCAATCATATTCTGGTGGCCGGCTTATCGGTTGAGTGCATTAGTCAGGATGCTGACCGGAATTGTTTCCATTTTTACAGTTTATGCTTTATATAAAATAATGCCGATGGTGTATAATCTGCGGACATTAAGCGATGTAGAGGCTGAGATAACCGAACGAAAAAAGGCTGAACAGGAGGCTGAAACACGGCTGGTGATGCAACACGCAGCGGAAGAACTGATGGCCCGGAAGGACGAATTTATGAGTATTGCCAGCCACGAATTAAAAACTCCGATCACCAGTGTTAAGGCTTCGCTGCAAATTATCGAGCGTATAGCTGAAAAAGACGGAAACATGCAGGAAGCTGCGCCCTTTGTCAGCAAAGCGGTAAAACAGGTGAACAAACTAACAGAGATCATTCACGACCTGATGGATGTAACCAGGATTCAGGGTGGAAAACTTGAACTGGTAAAAACTGAATTCGATTTGATGGAAATGATCAGTGAAGCGGTTGAACAATGCGGCGCGGACGACAGGCATGAGGTAACTATAGAAGGCGACGAAGTAGTGATGATACATGCTGACCGGAACAGGCTTGAACAGGTTGTAAGTAATTTATTAACTAACGCTTTTAAGTACTCAGATGAAAGTAAACCGGTTACAATTTCTGTTGCCAAACTGCGGGACGGCAGTGTAAAGGTAGAAGTGATAGACCGTGGGATCGGCATCCCGACGAATAAGATCGAGCATATTTTTGATCGTTTTTATCGTGTGGATAATTCCTCGAAATATTTTACGGGGATAGGCCTTGGGCTGTACATTTCGTCGGAGATAGTAAAGCGGCACAATGGGGAAATAGGGGTGAACAGCACCGCCGGTGAAGGATCAACGTTTTGGTTCATAGTATAGATTTATTCGCCCCAGGCAGTTATTACGATATTGCGCCGGTGGCCGTAGTTGCGGTGTTCGCAGAGATAAATGCCCTGCCATGTACCAAGATACAACCGGCCATTGCGGATAGGAATACTTACTGAGCTACCCAACAAGGCAGCTTTCAGGTGCGCGGGCATATCGTCGGGGCCCTCGTCATCGTGCAGGTAACCCGGATCGTTTTCGGGCACAACCTTATTAAAATACATTTCAAAATCCTGTCTTACGGTGGGATCCGCATTTTCGTTAATGCAAAGCGATGCTGATGTATGCTGAATAAAAACCTGGCACATACCTGTGCGAATGCCACTTATCTGGGGTAAAGCATTTATTATCTCATTGGTTATTAAATGGAAGCCCCTCTTACGTTCGCGCAGACCGATCTCCTGTTGAAATATCTTCATTATTGTTTAATGATGCTTTTATTGTAGCCCGTAATAAACCTTACCGACAGGCGAACATAGGGATATTTTTTATCCGTATCGTCGAAATCAGCATAATTGCCGTGCAAATTGAAATAGCCGGCCTCGGCAGAAAGTGAAAATCCATTCAGCAGGGCGTAAATAAATTCATTGGAGATAGCATGCAGGAAATAATCGGACTTATTACCATTCAATGTTTTCATCCAGCCGCCGCGATAATTGACGCCGAGCGAGACTTTCGAATCGAAACTAACCCTGCCGCCGGCATTAATGGCAAAACCCGGGCCATAGTCGTAATTACGACCGTTATAAAGATGAGGGTCGGGCACGGCCGCGAGTAGCACTGGCCCGAGGCCGAACGATGTATTGAGGACGAACTTGCCTGGTAAGTTAACCTGGGAATATAGGTTCATTTTAACGCTTTGGGCCCCAAAGAAAAAAGCTGCATTATGGTAATAATCGTAATTGGCTGAAAGGATGGCGAGGTGTGTGTTGTTTTTGCCGTATATCTTCCAACCTGTTAGCGATCCATAAACGCTTACTATATTCAGTTTGGTGCTGTCATCCTGTCCAAATTCGGTTAGTATGGTGATATTGGTAAAGGGCACCTTAAAATTTTGGTTGGCATCGCCATATAATAATTTGATGCGCCCGTACCAGCCAAAACGCCCATTCTTAAAAGGGCTTTTGTTGTTTACGCTAAAATTCCGTAAACCGGCGTCAAATTCTACCTGAAGGCGCGAAGAATCATGATCGGTAGAATTGCCATAAATTTTTCCCCATTTTCCGTCGAGCAGTCGGTTGATACCATTAACGGGATTAACCAGCAACGCCAGCACTTCGCTTGCCTGGCGCTTAAGCCCGCGCGAACGGTTATTGACAATTTTGTTGGATAGGCGGTAAGTCATTTCGCCCAGGATTATTCCCCCGAAACTGGTATTAATAAAGTCGTTTGGAGCAGGCGCCTGGTTCTCTGCGGCTGTTTCCCATATATAACTCCCTACAAAGGCAGCAGGGGCCGACTGCCAGAAGCTGTATCCATTTGTCCGAAATGTATTGAAAAAATAATTGCCATGATAAGGATGGCCAAATTGGTTGGTTTGAAATTCGTCGTTATCCCAGGCCCAATTGTTGAGATTCAAATTATGACCCACCGTTTTGAAAGATATTTTGGCATAGTCAGCCTTCCGTATATAACGGTCTATTGTCCAGGGAACTACCTCGGCCAGCACCAATTCGGTAGCGGCACGGCCAAAATGTTTCTTAGGAATATCAGGCTGCAGATAACGAAAGGAGGAATCCTTGGGATACAGCTTATATGAATTGACATACCGCTGCGCCCGTGCGCTAAAAGAAAAGGGAAGGGTCATTGAAATCACGAGGCTTAAATAAGCGCACCGCTTCAGTTTAATTGTGCAGGACTGAGGATCAGCTTTCATCAACCGGTAATAATTTTTTTATAAAACAACTCCGCCGCAGGATGTTTTAATATACAGGATTTAATCATAAACGCGAAAGAGAATGCAACAAAACGAAAAGAGGAGCGCCGGCGTGCAAGGTAAGCCGACGTCAGACCGAGCTTTTTCAGATCGTGCAGAAGCCACGAAATCAAGAGGTATAAGCAACGGTGGTGGGCAGCGGGCCGACCAAACCTCGAACCGCGATAACGAACGGAAAGTCGCCAATAAGCGGCGTTCCATTTTATAATGCAAATAGCCGCATAAGCGGCTATTTTTTTGACATGGCCTTTACCTCGTTCTCCTGTATCCTTGCTCTCACAATTTTTTCTATAAGCGCAACCGGCAGCGGTACGCCCGGCGAAAAATGAATAGTTGCGCCGGAAAGTTTTACTCCCTTCAGGTCGTCCTTCATTTTCTTCACCAGCGGCGGGCTCATGGTATATAAGCTGGAGAAATTTCTATTAACGCCGATACCAACCAGCATATAATGATGTTTAAAGCATGGCACCTGGTAGCTGATAGATTCGATAGCCTGCGGGGCCAGGCTCCTGATGATGGAACGAAGCTCATGCAGCGCGG
This sequence comes from Mucilaginibacter ginsenosidivorans, assembly GCF_007971025.1. Taxonomy (NCBI): domain Bacteria; kingdom Pseudomonadati; phylum Bacteroidota; class Sphingobacteriia; order Sphingobacteriales; family Sphingobacteriaceae; genus Mucilaginibacter; species Mucilaginibacter ginsenosidivorans. Next base: position 3,776,650 of record NZ_CP042436.1, read on the forward strand.
GCCGGAAAGCTTCGGGCTGCATGGCTATATATTCGTCGATAGTTTTTGGAGTTATCTCGTTATGCCTGCTCATAGGCTTCATGCAATTTTGCTATGTCGAATTTAGTCATTTGCATCATAGCTTTCATTACCGCGCTTACTTTTTCAGGATCCGGATCGTTGAGATATTGGCCCATAACATTAGGTACCACCTGCCAGGTAACGCCAAATTTATCATCGAGCCAGCCGCATTGATTGGTTTTACCGCCGTCGCCCAGCTTTTCCCAGTAATGATCCACTTCCTCCTGGGTTTCGCAACGAATAAAAAAAGACGTGGCAGGAGAAAATTTAAATAAGGGGCCGCCGTTAAGCGCCGCAAAACCGACCCCATTCAATTCAAATTCGACGTACATGACATCGCCGGGCGTGCCGGGGCCTGCTTCGCCATAGCGGTTTATTCGGGTAACTTTTGAATCTTTAAATACGGAAAGATAAAAATTCATGGCTTCCTCGGCCTGGTTCTCAAACCAAAGGAAAGGGGTGATCTGTTGCATAATGTTTTCTTTTAAGTTTTAACTGATGTTTTATAGCATCAAAGATACATGGCGTATCCGGCCCGGTGTATAGGCTGTTTGCGACATTCGCGGGGGGCGGATGAGGCAGGATTGGCCAGCCTTTTTAAATACCGCAGCTATCCTTAAATTTACGCTTATGAATGATGACCTGCATTTGCGTATTATACTGATCAGCCCGCCGGCGGATGTTGATTTTGGCCTGCAATCAGGCTCGGGAAATAAGTATAAAACTGTGCAAAAACAGGTATCTGGCAACGGAGACCTGTTATTTGTATTATCCGTAAAAATAAAAAATGATAAGGACGGTAACATCGATTTTGCCGGGCCTTTTGTACAAGGTAGTAAAGGCGAAAGGTTTATATACATCGATATAGGCACTTATGCCGGTAACCCGGAATCGGAATGGGGACGGCGACTAAAAATCCCTTTAAGGGATATACCAGTTAGTGTTATTGAAAAATTGCAGCCTGACAATAAATTGATACTGGAAACACGCGTGCCGGGCATGGGAAAGGATGGCGGACCAAACTGTGCGACAGTGAAGCCTTTTGAAGGATGGCACGCGGTGCCCGTATAACTAAAATGAGCATAAGAATAGTCCCCGTATTCAAGGTCCGCGACCTTAGACAAGCCATAGCATTTTACACCAAAGTGCTGGATTTTGAATTGCCGTATGCAGAAGAAGACGCGTATCAATGGGGAGGCGCCGACCTGGTAAAAGGCGGCTCGGAACTACAACTGACCACCTATGAAAGCGATAGCCTGTTTGGCTCGGTGGTAAATATTTGGGTGGATGATGTGGATGACCTGTTCCAAAAATATATCAGCAGGGGCCTTGATACCTCGCGCAAAAAAGAATCCCCCGTGCACCAGGGTCCGCTTAACCAAACATGGGGCACACGGGAGTTTTATGTAACCGACAGCGACGGCAATACACTGCGGTTCTGTAAGGTATTGTAGCCGATCTATTTCTTCACCGTTTTTACGGCACCATTTTTAACAGCCTTGGGAGCCGCGGGTTTTGCCGTAGTTTTTGGTGCGGTTCCGGCTTTTGCAGGGGCTGGTTTTGTAACAGTCGCCTTAGCGGCAGTTTTATTAGTTGCAGATGCCGGCTTTGGTGCTTTGGCCTCCTTCGTAACTACAGGTGCCTTAGCTACCGGTTTAACAATAGTTTCCTTAACGGGCGCGGCAGCAGGTGCGGCAGGTTTAGGAGTTTCTTTCACCGCGAAACCCTTAACCAGCTTTTTGGCCAGTTTTTTTGATTCCTTTTCAATGTCAATATGCGTCTTATCACCCAGTTCGGCTGTAATTGTTGTTAAAAAATTTTCGAGGCGCTTTTGGATGGATTCTTTTATCTGTTTTTTGGCACCTTTTCCCTGTGCCTGAGATTTTTCTTTTTTCATAACGGAGTTTGATGTCAAATGTAAGTTACATAAATATAAATCTAATATTATATTTATGTTAAGTGATTTACGATCTGCCAGTTAAAGTAAACAACAGTTTAAAACCCGTTTTCGTAAGGGTTATGCTGGTAAAAAGCGGTAATATGAATAGCCAGGCAAGGTGATTACTTCGTTATCCCTGTTTTTTTATAAATTTAAAAAATGGAACATAAAGCTAAATCGATCCGGCCCTTTATCGGGGCAAAAAACTTTGAGATATCCCGTAGTTTTTACCGCGACCTGGGGTTTGAAGAAAAAGTTTTATTTCCAAACATGTCGTTATTCACAAGCGGCGGGCTCGGCTTTTACCTGCAGGACGGTTACGTGAAAGATTGGATAGATAACCTGATGGTATTTATGGAAGTTGACGATGTCGATCGCTTTTGGAACGAATTGACGACGTTGGACCTGCCATCGAAATACAAAGGTGTGCGGTTAACCCCGGTCAAAAGCTACGACTGGGGCCGTGAATGTTTTGTGCACGATCCTTCGGGAGTGCTTTGGCATTTCGGGGAGTTTTCCCGGTAGCAAACTACCATTACAATACGACAAAATCAGCCGGCAGACCAAAGTTGCATTAAACGCGTTATGTTGTTATGCGCGTCCTTCGTTATTCTTTACTATTGTTCGCATTCTTTTTGCCATTCTTAGCGTTGGCCCAGGAAAGAAAGACGGTAATAGCCTTCGCCAGCGATACCCAGGAACCGATGTGGGTTGAGAAGCTCTTCCTGAAGGCCGACCATAACCCGGAGGCCACCAAACTTGTTTTCGGGGATGTCGATCAACTGCATCCCTCAGCTTTTTTTATACTGGGCGATGTGGTTTCCCTTGGTAAAAGCAATAAAGCCTGGAAAAACATCGACGGTTATATCCGGCAGACTACGCACGATTCAATACCCGTGTATGCCACGCTCGGCAACCATGAGGTGATGTTCAACACCAAAAAAGGAACGAAGAATTTCCAGACAAGGTTCCCGATGTACAACCCCGCCGGCTATACCGAAGTTGTAGATTCAGTTGCGGTAATACTACTCAATTCCAATTTTGCCACAATGACGAGAGAAGAGGCCGATAATCAAAATACCTGGTACCAAAATAAACTCAAAGCACTGGACGACGACCCTGCCATCCGGTTTGTTATCGTCGGATGCCATCATTCGCCCTACACTAACAGCCGTATCGTAAAGCCTTCCGTTCCTGTGCAGGAGAATTTTGTGCCGCCTTTCGTAAGATCCAAAAAGTGTGTGTTATTTCTTTCGGGCCATTCACATAATTTTGAACGCTTTAAAGTTGATGGCAAAGATTTTTTGGTAATTGGGGGTGGTGGCGGACTGCACCAGCCCCTCAACAGTAACAACGATCACATGCATGACCTTGCTGAAAGCTATAAGCCGGCTTTTCATTACCTTGAAGTAAGGCGGTTGGGGGATACGTTACAAATTACATCGCGCGAGCTTCGTAACGACTTTTCCGGTTTCGATGATGGATTAAATTTGAGCGTGCATTTTTAGAACAACAAAGCCACCGTAAAGCCGGATGCTTTTAACCGTTACCGGTTATTAGAGCTTGGTCATCCAGATATTAATATCCTGATCGGTCGGTATGTCCAATTTTTTCTTTATCCTGTATTTTGCCCGCTACCGTCATTGTTCGCGTACTCGTTGATGGTTACAAAACAATAAATTTGGCACAGCTATTTATTGTTTATGTAGAAATAAAACAACTTTAGAAATATTCTAAAACGGTTTTAAGTACCCACGGCCGGTCCCTATAACTATCGGGACGAATCAGCACAGCCTTGCTACCATAAGTGTTTGAGACCTGTGTTGAGTTTCTCAGAATATGAAATATAAACAGATGCCATAAGGCTAAAGTAAAAAAGCTTCAGAAGATCTGAAGCTTTTTCGGTACCCAGAGCCGGGGTCGAACCGGCACGGCCTTGCAGCCATTGGTGTTTGAGACCAACGCGTCTACCGATTCCGCCATCTGGGCATTGGGTTGATGAACGGTGGATTAGTTCGTTCATTCAGAATCGGGCTGCAAATGTATTTAAACTCTCTTTAATCCGCAACAAATATTTTTGGCGATAGTAAATATCCAGTATTTCGTTCAGGCGGCTTTCTTTGGCTGTGTCATCAAGGGTGTGATAATCAGAGGTTAGTTTATGCAGTTGGGTGTTAATATCATCATCAACTGCCATCACTTCATTATTAATAGCAGCTAACTGTTCAGCATCATCTACCTCCATCAGGCGTTCGTTAACGTCCATCATTTCCATCAGGAAATCAGAAGGCAGCTGAGGCTTGGCGCCGTCAACCAGTAATTCGTGCTGGCGCAGGATATACTCCAGGCGTTTGGCCGGATCGGACAGTGTTTGCCAGGCTTTATTGTTTATGGTTGAAAGCTCGAGTATTTCCTGCTGCTTCTCATCAGCTTCGTTGGCGTAGAAGTCGGGGTGATATTGCTTGCTAAGTTCATAAAATTTATTTTTGAGTGAAGCGACATCAGGGTGAAAAGATTCGGGAATATTATAGAATTCGAAGTAGTTGATCATGATACAAAGTTAGCTGTTTTAGGTTAGACGTTTTACGTTTTTGTATCGATGATGTAACGTATAACCTAACAACTTTAACGTACAACAAAAATTACCATCTTTGCACATGAATTTATTCGAACAGATACGGCAAAAGCCGTTCTTTATATTAGGGCCCTGCGTTATGGAAAACCAGGACCTGCTTTATACGGTCGCCGAAAAAGTAGCCGAAATAGGGCAGAAATATCCCGTTACGGTGATTTTTAAATCGTCATTTGATAAGGCTAACCGCACTTCAATACATTCGTACCGCGGGCCGGGCTTGGAGAAGGGTATGGAGATGCTGCAAAATGTTAAAGAGCGTTTTGATCTGCCGGTTACCACGGATATACACGAGCCCGGGCAGGCTGCTGTAGCTGCCGAAGTTGTTGATATTTTACAAATACCGGCCTTTTTGTGCCGGCAGACCGATCTGCTGGTGGCCGCAGCAAAAACAGGGAAGATAGTGAACGTTAAAAAAGCGCAGTTTCTTTCGGGGCAGGATATGTTTTACCCCGCTCAGAAAGTAATAGAAGCAGGCAACGAGCAGGTTATACTGACAGAGCGCGGCAATATGTACGGTTATAATAATCTTGTAGTGGACTTCAGGAATATTTACGATTTGAAAAAATTTGGTCACCCGGTGTGTATGGATTGCACGCATTCGGTACAGCGGCCCGGGGGAGCAGGGGGGAAAACCGGGGGCGACCGTACTTTCGTGCCGATGATGGCCCTTGCCGCAAAAGCCTTTGGAGCCGACGGTTACTTTATGGAAACCCATCCCGACCCGGATAACGCGCTGAGCGACGGGCCGAATATGGTAAAATTGCATCAATTGGAAGAGGCAATCAAACCTTTGTTATCTTAGACGTACGAGGTAAAACCTAAATGAAAGAAATAGCCAGGAAAGTATTTAATATCGAGATCGAGTCGCTAAAGTATGTGGCCGCGTCGCTGAATGACGATTTCACCAGGGCGGTTGAGGCCATACTGGAGTCGAAAGGAAAACTGATCGTGGCAGGCGTGGGTAAATCGGGGCTGATAGGCAGAAAGATAGCGGCTACATTGGCAAGCACCGGTACGCCAAGCTTTTTCCTGCATCCAGGAGAGGCTTTTCACGGGGACCTGGGCATGGTGGAGCCGAATGATATGGTGATATTGATATCCTACTCAGGCGAAACTGATGAGGTGCTCAAGATCATTCCCTTCCTGAAATGGAACAATAACCGGATCATCAGCATAACAGGCAACCCAAATTCAACCATAGCCAAAAACAGCGATCATCACCTGAATGTATGCATTACGCGTGAGGCCTGCCCGCTTGAACTGGCGCCGACATCGTCTACCACAGCCACTTTGGTAATGGGTGATGCACTGGCGATGGCCCTGATGGAAACCCGCCAATTTCAGCACGAGGACTTTGCCCGTTTTCATCCGGGGGGCAGTCTCGGGCGCAAGCTGCTTGTTAAAGTAAAAGACCTGATGCGGCGCGATAACCTGCCATTTATTGATAAGAATGCCTCATTTACCGAACTATTGCTGCGCATGTCGGAGGGCAAACTGGGGCTGGTGATTGTAGGTCGCGCCGAACTGGTAGAAGGTGTTGTAACGGACGGCGACCTGCGCAGGGCTTTACTGCATAACCCGGATACTTCGCAATTGCATATTCATGATATGATGACAACACACCCGGTTATCGTCGACCCGGAAGAATATATCAGCCAGGCTGAGAACCTGATGATAGAAAAGAAGATAGCCACCATATTAGTTGGATCGGTCGGGCACAAAACAGTAGAAGGAGTTTACCAGATCTATAACAGTTAGCGGAAAGTTAATGCCTGTCTTTTATGATCAGATGAATAGGGCAGTGGAGCTATCCTCCACGCCAAGAAAGATCATCTCCATCGTACCTTCCCAAACGGAATTATTGTTCGACCTTGGGCTGGACAAGGAAATTATCGGCATTACTAAATTCTGCATACAACCCGCCGCTAAAGTTGAACAAAAAGTAAAGGTAGGAGGCACCAAACAGCTTAATATCAGCTTAATAAAAGAACTAAATCCCGGCCTTATAATCGGAAACAAAGAAGAGAACGAACAGGCTCAAATTGAGGAATTGATGGAACTTTTCCCTGTATGGATGAGCGATATAAGCGACCTCGACGGGGCACTGGATATGATCCGGAAGGTGGGGGAGCTTGTTGGAAAAGATGCGGAAGCCGGAACTTTGTTAAGCAGGATTGAACAACAATTTAACGTAACAATTCAACAATCTGACCTGCGTACCGCTTACCTGATATGGCGCAAACCATATATGGTTGCCGGTAAGGGAACATTTATCGAAGATATGCTGCAAAAGTGCGGTCTGGTGAATGCTTTTAACGGTGACAGGTATCCCGAAATATCCAATGAACAATTGATAACAGCAAAGCCAGATGTGGTATTGCTGTCGTCAGAACCGTACCCGTTCAGGGACAAACATATTCGGGAGTTCGAATCCCTTCTACCGAACGCCAAGGTAAAACTGGTGGATGGTGAGTTATTTTCGTGGTATGGGAGCAGGCTTTTGCATGCACCGGAATACTTTAAAGAACTGCTTAACAGTCTTCAATCGGAGTAATCACAAAAAATAATCGGTGAAATCAATTTAAATACTATCTTTGCCGACTCTTAAAAATCCTAACTGCGGAAGTGGCGTAATTGGTAGCCGCACCAGACTTAGGATCTGGCGCCGCGAGGCGTGGGGGTTCGAGTCCCTTCTTCCGCACCGAAACGAAAAGGCTGTCTGCAAAGACGGCCTTTTGTGTTTTCAACCTCAAACTGAGTTCGGAGCAGGCACAGTTAGTTTACTCAAAACCCTGCCAGATCATTGTCGTGGGCAGATCACCCAAAGCATAAGTCCCCCGATGCGCTGGAGGTTTAATAGCATTAAGCTGGTTGTCAGGTTTTAAATAACTCGTCCTGCGACTCGTGTCTGTCCCCGCTTTCGCTTTTTTCGATATTGAGCTCGATATCCGGAAACAGTTTCCTGTCTTTAGTTAAGGTAGGGGCAACGCCCAATATACCGATGCCTGCTACAGCAAGCACCATAAACAGTGCGAGGCTGCAAAGCTTGAGCATCCTTTTAATTTTCTTCATGTTTATCTTAAAATAGACCGGCTGCAAATAGATAGGCAGCACATGATAATCCTGTGTTAATTTGAATTAATAAAATGATGAGAAATTACACCTGGATAGCGGGGTCGTCGCCGGTGATGCCAGGCGTGATGGTGCGGTAGAAATATGAAAGCGGTTTTACAACGATGTATGGAACGCTGTGTTCTATTAGTTGAATTTTTGCCAGGTTGCTATGCAGGCAGCTCAGATCGTTAACCAGGGATAAACCGCTAAAAAAGGTGTTTGCACGAGGCTGACAAAAAGGGCAATGGTAAGTAACACTCTTTTTAACCTTGTAACCCGAATTTGCCTGTAGCGCAGTGTGATAAATTTGTGGCCTCTCTTGAGCTGCAGAAATGCCGCCAAAGTTGAACAAACTCAAAACCATAATGATTGCCAGGAGGCATTTAACAATGTGGTTTTTGTTACACGATAACTTCAATGGCTTGTTCATTCCTTAACAAAAATACGTATATCTTTTTAACCTGATTATGACAGCAAAAAATCGGCTATGTAAACAATCGTCTTATATTTGTACCGGTAAAAACACCATCTGCATTCACTTTAAAAACATTACAACCATGAAACCAAATATCGGCATTACAGATGCAAACAGGCAGGCCGTATCAGAACAGCTTGCAAAACTGCTGGCAGACGAATTTTTATTATACACCAAAACGCGTAACGCACACTGGAACGTAGAGGGGCCCGATTTCCATTCGATGCATCTCTTTTTCGAATCCCAGTATGAACAGCTTGATGAAACGATGGATAGCGTTGCCGAACGCATACGGCAGTTGGGGCACTATGCACCTGCTACGCTCAAGGGCTTTTTACAGCTGACTCACTTAGCCGAGCTCACCGAACGCAACAACGATAGCCTGGGCTTTATCCGCGAACTGCTGGCCGACCACGAAAGCATTATCGAATTTATCAGGGGTAATATCAATCCCTTCGCCAACGAATACAACGACCTGGGCACGAGTGATTTTATTACCGGCCTGATGGAAGAACACGAAAAAATGGCCTGGATGTTAAGGGCGCATTTGAAATAAGTCTTGAACCTCAAGTCTTAAGTCAAGAGTCGAAAAAAGACTTGTGACTTAAGACTTTTGACTTTAATCACCACCATTTAAGCGGAAAACGTATCTTATCTACCGAGCCTACAACTACATCAGGCTTGAAAGCATAATGGCTTAAATTTTCCTTAATAGCTATGCCCGACAATACAAGAATGGTTTTATAACCCATCTGAACACCACCCTGTATATCGGTTTCCATAGTATCGCCAATAACCGTGGTTTCCGCAGTTTCAAGCCCGAGGTACTTCCGTGCCGAGCGCATCATTACCGGGCTTGGCTTGCCGGTTACAAAAGCTTTGCGGCCGGTAGCTTCTTCTATCATTGCGGTGGTAGCGGCAATACCCAGGTTGTTCCAGCCCGGTTTTTTTGGTGATGGGTCGCGGTTGGTGGTGATGAATTTGGCGCCGCCCAATATCATATCAACGGCACGCTGTACCATTTCCAAAGTAAAATTCCGGCCTTCGCCCAATACCACAAACTCGGGATCGGAGTCAACCAAAGTAACGCCGTTCTCGTGCAGACTTGTCAGCAGACCACCTTCGCCCAAAACATAGGCCGTGGTACCACTGGGGCTTTGGTCGCCCAGGAATTTACCTGTGGCCATAGCGCTGGTGTATACGTGATCTTCGGTTACCTCGATACCCAGCCGTTTCAGTTTACGAACCGTCTCCAAACGCGTACGCTGGCTGTTGTTGGTCATAAAGGTAAAGGGTATATTATCGTCGAGCAGGCGTTTTATAAATTTATCAGCGCCTTCTATCAGCGTTTCGCCGCTGTAGATAACACCGTCCATGTCAATCAGGAGTCCGTGTTTCATAAGTTTTAAAGTATTCTATTGTTCCCAAAGATAGAGAGATGCTGAAACAAGTTTAGCATCCCTTTGATCATTAAAATAATTTTTCTCTACTTTTAACCTGCCATGCAACCTAAAAACAATAAACGCACCATACGTGCCTGGGCCTTTTTCGATTGGGCCAATTCAGCATATAACCTGGTCATCACTTCCACCATCTTTCCTGCCTATTATGTGGCCATTACCGATCCAAAAAAGATAGGAGGGATGGTGACCTTTTTCGGGCATAAGTTTGTGAATACTGCCCTGCAGGACTATGTGCTTGCCGCAGCTTACATGGTGGTAGCTTTATTGTTGCCCATCCTTACTTCCATTGCCGATTACCGCGGGAACAAGAAAATATTCATGCAGTTTTTTACCTGGATGGGCGCTATATCCTGCGGGATGCTGTATTTTTTCAATATCGATACGCTTGAACAAAGCATGATCTTTTTCGGACTGGCGGCGATAGGGTATAGCGGCGGCTTTGTTTTTTATAATTCGTACCTGCCCGAGATAGCCTCGCTGGATATGCAGGACAAGGTAAGCGCCAAAGGCTTTACTTACGGCTATATCGGCAGCGTTATTTTGCAGCTGATCTGCTTCTTTTTCGTGCTGGTAACACCTTTCGGTATGACACAGGGCTCCGCCTCGAAACTATCGTTCCTGCTGGTTGGCATCTGGTGGATCGGTTTTGCTTTTATCCCATTTATCATATTGCCCAAAGGCAGCCCGAATGCAAAAACACATACCCACGATATCCTGCGCGGCGGCTTTATCGAACTGGGCAAAGTATGGCGACAGGTTAAAAATATGCCCATCCTGAAACGTTATCTGCCGGCATTTTTCTTTTACTCCATGGGCGTACAAACCATTATGCTGGTAGCCGCCAGCTTTGCAGCAAAGGAACTGGGGATGGATAAAACGCAGCTCATCACTACCATCCTCATCATCCAGATAGTAGCGATAGGCGGTGCCACGCTGATGTCGAGATTGTCGGATAAACATGGTAATATCAAGGTGCTTGCGTGGGTGGTTGCCATTTGGATATTAGTTTGCATCGGGGCCTATTTTACGACAACCAATATTGAATTTTTTATACTGGCGGGTGTAGTAGGGCTGGTGATGGGGGGCATACAATCGTTGTCGCGCTCCACCTACTCGAAATTGATACCACAGGATATACCCGATTCGGCCTCGTTCTTCAGCTTTTATGACGTCGCCGAAAAGCTGGCCATTGTGGGCGGCATGTTCAGCTTTGGATTGATAGACGATCTTACCGGCAGCATGCGCAATTCGGCGCTGGTGTTATGCGTTTATTTCATAGTCGGGCTCATATTATTGTTGTCGCTGCTTAAGCTGACACGCAGGGCCGGCGTCGAAAACAAGTAATTCAGGCTGCATGCTATCAAACATTTTCGGTACAACTGCGTCTTTTAATATTAAACCTTTATACCTAAAACAATACCATCATGAAACGTATTATCCTGGCACTGTTGTTTATAGCGCCTATCGCGGCGTTTTCGCAAACTTTAAAAGAATACAAGGCCTCCAACGGGAAAACCTATCATCCAGGCGATACCGTGCGCGTAGGACTTGGCTCAATGCAGGACGGTAGTTTTAAATATGTGCTCATCAACCAGTTGCTGCCCGGTCCGCCCGACCCGCGGCGCAGTGGCGGCATAAGCGCCCGCAAGGACATGTCGGGCGGGGGATATGTCATCAAGAAGATCAAGAACGCCAAACAATTTACCAGCGGCCAGGAGAAAGTGGTTTTCACCATCCGCACCGGCGGCCTGCCTACCTGCGATATCTGGATAGAAGAGGCCATTGCATCGTGCGAGGTTACACCCTGCAACGATAACAGATCCAACAACGCATCGCCGCAGTTCAGCGTAGCGGATGAGCTTACCAAACTTAAAAAGCTGCTCGACAATGGCGCCATCACCCAAAAGGAGTACGATGCCCAAAAGAAGAAGTTATTGGGAGAATAAGCTTAAGACATACAGCTAAAAGCCTGGTGGTAACGGTATAAGGAAAGTTCTAAAAGTCATTAACTGCCGGTGGTTGTTGTGGACTGCTTCGTTTCCATATCCTGAAATTGAGCAGGAATTTTTTCTTCTGGATAAGCGAGCGCCAGTCGATAAATAATACGGCCGAAAGAAACATCGTACCAATAACAAAACTCAAAACCGACTGCCACGAAACCGAATTTTGTATGATACTTTCGGCATTGTCGGTTACGTACTTGCCTAAGTGCACCGTAATGGCATCGCTGGTAAATTTGCCCGCTAAAAACATGGGCATGATATACACAGCGTTTACACGCGACATGCCGCTTGCCAAAAATATCGGGGTAGTAGGCAGCGGCAGCAGGGTATAAGCCAGTATCGCCAACTGCCCCTTCCAGCCCTGTTGCTTCATTTTTTCGCCCAGGAATTGCACATCCTCGTTCTTCGATCTTTTGAATATTCTTTCGGCAAGGTAGGGGATATACAGGGTAAGCACATACCGCCCGAAAACGGAACCGATAACCCCGATGACGATAACCGGCCATATATCCAGCCCGAAAACAACCTGTAAAAGCACCATGATGGTGAAAGCCGGGGGAAAAGGAAAAGGCACCACATCAAACAAAAAAGCGCCGATAAAAACCAAAGCATACTGCCACCACATGTTGTACTCAAAAATTTATCTAAAATACGTTGTACGCCCCATACATTAGTGACGAATATCATTTGGCAGAATGAAGCAGGTCATTAATTGAGGTTGTTTTGTTCCGTTCCTGCCTGCCGGCAGGCTGGCTTTAAAGTGTTACACTCCGTAAAGAACGGAACACCTAACTTTCGGCTCAACACTTTGGACTTTAGAAATAGGACTACTTGAAAAAAATTCTCAAATTAGCGGCCTGATGAAAATAGAATTATTTATACCCTGCTTTATGGACCAGCTGCACCCCGATACGGCGTGGAACACGGTAAAGGTTTTGGAGAAAGCGGGCTGCACGGTCACTTACAATGCCGAGCAAACCTGCTGCGGTCAGCCGGCGTTTAATGCCGGTTTTTGGGACGAGGCGAAGGAGGTAGGGAATAAATTTTTGAAAGGTTTTTCGGAGGAGAGCGTCATCATTACGCCCTCAGCATCGTGCACCGGCATGGTGAAGAATTATTATAATGACCTTTTCACTAATACGACTTTGCATAATAAATGCCGTGCGGTGCAAGGCAATATTTATGAGCTATCGGATTTTTTGGTGAATATCCTGCAATTCGATTACTTCGGCGCCGAACTGGATGGCCGCGCCGTTTACCACGACAGTTGCAGCGGCCTCCGCGAATGCCATATCAAAGCGGAGCCCCGCCATTTACTGAGCAAGGTGCTTGGGTTGGAGTTAGTGGACCTTGTGGACGGTGAAACTTGTTGCGGTTTCGGCGGTACTTTTGCCGTAAAATTTGAGGGCATATCAACAGCAATGGCCCAGCAAAAGGTCGACAATGCAATGGCCGCCGGGGCCGATTATATTATCTCGACCGATACCAGCTGCCTGATGCATTTGCAGGGATATATCGATAAAAACAACCTGCCCATAAAAACCATGCACCTGGCCGATGTGCTGGCGCATGGGTGGGGGAACGTGTAGGATTGGGATTGCACCGATTGTATTGTGATTACACCGATTATATTTTTGTGATTACACTGATTTGAGATGAGAATAATTCCGCCGCCGCAACCGGGCGAGTATCCGCCCTATGCCATTATATATATATGAAACTGCTGCCGACCGACGGGCTTATACTCAGGCATCTCTGGGATAATTTTTTGATGATGAAGGAATTGATCTGTTCGCTGCCTGAAGAGAAGCATTATCATCGTTACGCCCCCGGGAAATGGAGCATTAAGGAGACACTGGTGCATATTGTGGACGACGAACGGATATTTGCTTACCGCGCACTCCGTTTCGCCCGCGGTGAACAAAATAACCTGATAGGTTTTGACCAGGACAGCTACGCCGCTTTATCCGAAGCGGATAGCCGTGATCTTGATAATATATTCGAAGAATATGAAGCGATAAGGAGATCGACCATTGCCATGTTCAACGGTCTGCCGGAAAACTCGCTCATGCGGATGGGACACGGCACAGGTACTTTTAACGACGCTACCGTACGTGCTTTGGCTTATCACATAGCAGGCCATGAATTGCACCATTTTAACCTGTTAAAAGAAAAATACCTGGCTTAAGCGCCGGCTGGCAGATATTTTGCGGTGACTTGCTTATGCAGGCAGCGACAAAAATGCATAAGTACAGTACGGACGGACACCTTGCCGGGGTATCGGCTTACAAAATTGACGGCCACAGCATTACCGTACTTTTTAACGAGGGGTGGGTTTACCTGTATGATGAAGAAAAGCCAGGCCTGCACCATGTTAGGAAGATGCAGGAACTGGCAAAACAGGGTAGTGGCTTAAGTACCTATATCAGCCGGTATGTGCGGGAAAACTACCACCGCAAATGGCGGCAGAAAAGCGGCCAAACAACACAATATCGGCCGCTGTAATACGTATATTTAAAGAATTTTTAATTAACTGACCAGCTTATTGTTATACGAAAGCTTATTGTTCCGTAATCTATTTTATGAAAAGATCATCAATTATTATTTGCGCCTTATCAGCAGCTGTTTTCTTTGGCTGTGGCAAAAGCAAAACATCTGATGTTACACCAACACCTACCAGCGGGGTAGCTACTTATGCCGGAAACGGGACCGCCGGGCTACAGAACGGCAGCGCCGGCTCGGCCGAATTTAACGGGCCCGTTGATCTTGCCCTTGACCTTAACGGTAATTTGTATGTATCCGACCAGGGTAATAATGTTATCCGGAAAATAGATGCGGGCGGTAATGTCACCACCTTAGCAGGCGACGGTACAGCTGGGTACAAAAACGATGCAGCGGCGAAGGCACAATTCAACGGCCCGCAGGGTATAGTAATTGATAACGTTGGCAACGTGTACGTTGCAGATGCGGGCAATCACGTCATCAGGAAAATAGGTGTCGATGGCAATGTAACAACCTATGCCGGCGACGGCACCGCGGGATACAAAGATGGCTCCGCTTCAACCGCGGAGTTTTCGGCACCTAACGGCCTGGCAATAGATAAAGCAAGAAATATTTACGTGGCGGATTATAGTAATCACGTGATCAGGAAAATAGCTTCAAACGGCACGGTTAGCACTTTTGCAGGAAAAGGAACTCCGGGAGCGAACGATGGGGCGCCAACCTCTGCTACATTCCGCAACCCATCAGGGTTAAGTATTGATCAGACGGGCAATCTTTTTGTTGCGGAGGCTGCCAATAATGATATTCGCCAATTAACTACATCGGGCCAGGTAAGAACTTATGCCAGCGGCTTAAAAGGACCGTCGAGGTTAGCAGTAGATGGAGGGGGTAATATTTACTATTCCGCAAACAACAATACGATTCAATGGATATCAGCCACTGAAACAATCATTACTTATGCCGGCACCGGCACACTGGGTTTTGTCGACGGGCCGTTGTTAACCGCCCAGTTCAATACGCCATTGGGCGTTATTGTCGACGGATTTGGCCGGCTGGCAGTAGCGGATTACAATAACAACAGGATCAGAATTGTTACCCCATAGGCCCGTAAACCTGTCATATCCGAAATATTTGTTAGCTTTGCATTAATTCAAAGGTCACTTTGTAGTTGACCGAATAAATTACTTTTTGAAAATTAGATCATAGTTGTAGATGATTAACATTACACTTCCTGATGGTTCCGTTCGTCAGTACGACAAGGGAACCACTTCCATGCAGATCGCCATGTCGATCTCCGAAGGATTAGCACGAAACGTATTAGCAGCCGAAGTAAACGGGCAGGTTTGGGATGCCAGCCGTCCTATCGAACATGACTCGGCAGTTAAGTTGTTGACATGGAACGATACCAATGGCAAGGCTACTTTCTGGCATTCATCGGCACACTTAATGGCCGAGGCGTTGGAGGCGCTGTATCCGGGTACTAAGTTTGGCATTGGTCCGGCTATCGAAACCGGTTTTTATTACGATGTGGACTTCGGCGACAGAGTTTTTTCCCAGGACGATTTTAAACAGATTGAGGACAAAATGCTGGAGCTGGCTAAAAATCGTGAGGAATATATCCGCAAGCCGGTTAGCAAAGCTGAAGCCATTGAATATTTTACCGAAAAAGGGGACGAATACAAGCTTGACCTGATCAAAGACCTGCCTGACGGGTCGATAACTTTTTACAGCCAGGGTAATTTTACCGACCTATGTCGTGGGCCACATATACCGAATACAGGATTCGTTAAAGCTGTTAAATTGATGAACGTCGCAGGCGCTTACTGGCGTGGCGACGAGACGCGTAAACAGCTTACCCGTATTTATGCCGTCACTTTTCCAAAACAAAGCGAACTGACAGATTACCTCCATTTAATCGAGGAAGCCAAAAAACGCGATCACCGCAAATTGGGTAAGGAACTTGAGTTGTTTGCCTTCTCTGAAAAAGTGGGAATGGGTTTACCTTTATGGTTACCTAAAGGCACAGCTTTGCGCGAACGATTGGTGCGCTTTATGCAAACCGCCCAGGTTAAAGCGGGCTACGAGCAGGTAATAACGCCGCATATCGGGCATAAGAATTTGTATGTAACATCCGGGCATTACGAGAAATATGGCAAGGATAGCTTTCAGCCGATACAAACGCCACAGGAAGGGGAAGAGTTCTTCCTGAAACCGATGAACTGCCCGCACCATTGCGAGATATATAAAACGAAACCGCGTTCTTATAAAGATCTGCCGGTGCGTTATGCCGAGTTTGGAACGGTTTACCGGTACGAACAAAGTGGTGAGCTGCATGGCCTGACACGCGTTCGTGGTTTTACGCAGGACGATGCACATTTATTCTGCCGGCCCGACCAAGTAAAGGACGAATTTAAAAAAGTTATCGACCTCGTGCTTTATGTATTTTCAGCATTAGGATTTGATGATTATACTGCCCAGGTATCCTTACGCGATCCGGAAAATAAAGCCAAATACATAGGTACTGATGAAAACTGGGCATTGGCCGAAAGATCGATCATTGAGGCCGCTGATGAGAAAGGACTAAAAACCGTAGTTGAATTAGGCGAAGCGGCGTTTTATGGCCCTAAGCTCGATTTTATGGTGAAAGATGCGCTCGGCCGTAAATGGCAGCTGGGTACCATCCAGGTGGATTATAATCTGCCTGAACGTTTCGAACTGGAATATACCGGCAGCGACAATCAGAAACATCGCCCGGTAATGATCCACAGGGCTCCGTTTGGATCGCTGGAGCGTTTTGTAGCCGTATTGATTGAACATTGCGCAGGTAATTTCCCGTTGTGGTTATCTCCCGAACAATTTACGATACTGCCGATATCAGAAAAGTATGAAGAATATGCAAAAAAACTTTCTGATATATTAAAAGATTCCGATATTTGCGGGCTAATTGACTTCAGAGACGAGAAAATCGGGCGTAAAATACGCGATGCTGAAGTCAAAAAAATCCCTTACATGCTGATAGTGGGCGAAAAAGAAGCTGCCGAAGGCTTGGTTTCCGTCCGCAAACATGGACAGGGCGATTTGGGAAGCATGACGATTGAAGATTTTAAACAACAAATAATAAAAGAAATAACCGTATAACTTGGCTTTAAACAAACCGAATTTTAACAGAGGACCAAGGCCTCCTTTTAAGAAAAAGGAAGCTGAACATAACATTAACCAGTTTATCAAGGCTCCTGAAGTGCGCTTAACAGGCGACAACGTGGAGCAAGGCATCTATAGTTTAAAAGATGCTTTGGCCATTGCTGAAGAGCAGGAACTTGACCTTGTTGAAATTTCTCCGAATGCAGTTCCTCCTGTTTGTAAAGTGATAGACTATAACAAGTTTATCTACGAGCAGAAGAAAAAACTGAAGGAGATCAAAAGTAACTCCAAGCAAACAGTTATTAAGGAGATACGCTTCGGACCGAATACTGACGATCATGATTTTGATTTCAAATTAAAACATGCCATCAAATTCCTGGAATCGGGCGAAAAGGTTAGGGCTTACGTACACTTCAAGGGGCGTGCGATCGTTTACAAAGAGCAAGGTGAAATATTGTTACTGCGCTTTGCACAAGCCCTTGAGGAAGTTGGAAAAGTGGAGCAATTACCCAAACTGGAAGGGAAGCGGATGTTTTTGACCGTAGCCTCGAAAGGAGCGAAAAAATAGATGTGAGACAATAGATTTGAGATATGAGACAAAAAACTCAAATCTCACGTCTCAAATCGCATATCTGTAAAGTAGAATTAATTAAATAAATATATAAAATACGGTTATGCCAAAAATGAAAACCAATTCCAGTGCCAAAAAGCGTTTCAAGCTTACTGGAACCGGTAAAATTGCAAGAAAGAACGCATACAAAAGCCACATCTTAACTAAGATGTCGACTAAACGTAAGCGCAACCTTACCCACACCAGCCTTGTGTCTGATGCGGATATGGGCAACGTAAAGCGTATGCTTGCAATCGGTAAGTAAATTAACAAATTTTAAAACCAGGTATTCGGGTATGCAAGATCAGTTAAGCAACTGGCACCTACTACCAAAAATCAAAAAAAATGCCACGTTCAGTTAACGCAGTCGCGTCGAGAAGACGCCGGAAAAAAGTGATGGACCTCGCCAAAGGTTATTGGGGTTCACGCAGCAAGGTTTATACCGTTGCAAAAAACACAGTAGAAAAAGGTTTACAGTACGCTTACCGCGACCGTAAGACCAAGAAAAGAGAATTCAGGGCCTTATGGATACAGCGTATCAACGCAGGTGCTCGTCAGCACGGAATTTCTTACTCACAATTAATGGGTAAATTAGCCGCAAAGGAGATCGGTTTGAACCGGAAGGTTTTAGCTGACTTAGCGATGAACCATCCGGATGCTTTCAAAGCAGTTGTTGATGCAGTAAAGTAAGCTTATTGTTCGTGCCTTTACGAACAATACAGATATAAAAAAGACCCGCCAAGTGGCGGGTCTTTTTGTTTTTCGATATATTTAAACATGAATACGATCAACCTGGACGAACAATTTTCTTTTCGGGTTGGCAACTGATTGGCACACGCTCTTCCGTTGTTTCATAATCCGCCATTAGTTATATCGTTATTATTGATACCGTTCTTGTTCTTCTTCAGTTCGCCACTCAGCTTACCGAAGTTGTAATTAAGGCTGAACCTCGCTGAGCGGTAGTAGATCTGATTGATATTCAATTCCTGGAAATCCGGTCCGTTTGTGGTGTTCACAATGTTCCTGAATTTCTTAAATGGGTTGTTTACCGCCATAGCAAAGTAGAGCTTACCTTTTACAATTTCCTTATTCATCCCTAAACTGGTGTTGAAAAAGCCGTTTGTATAACTTTGCACAGAGGTTGGCTGGCTGCTATTGTACCGAACCGACGCACTAAGGCTCCAGCCCTTAGCCAGCTTCAATGTATTGTTTAACTCCTCTATTGTCATCCATCGGTGCAGGTAAACAATACTGTTGCCGCTCATGCCACTCAGCGAAAACCTGGTGGAATTGCTGTTGAAGCTGATGCTGTATTGGTGAGTTACATTGTAATTCAGGTTTCCGATCAAATCAATACCATCACCTTTGCCCGTATTTTGATAGGTTGCCGTTGTTATTTGTGTGGCCGGATCAAAAGTGGTTACCATAAGCTGAAAATTACGAACGAAAATGTAGTCTGTAGCTAAAAACAACGATACTTTACCGGCGTTGCCCGTACTATAGCTTAGCTGGGCCTGGTTCGAGATACTGGGCTGTATCCTCGGATTGCCTATAACGATGAAGTTTGGGTTTGTTTTGTTTGGATAAGGATTCAAACTAACAATCCCGGGTCGCTGTATGCGCTGGTTAAAAGCCAGCCCGATACCGCCCGCACCTAAGGAGTGGTTGACAGCCAACGAGGGAACGATATTGAAATAATTCGGACTGATGTTGGTACTGCCCGAGAGAAAATGCGCGTTCACTATAGTTTCCTCCGCCCTTGCACCTGCACTGACATTCCAATTACCTAATTTGAATTGATAGGAATTATAGACGCTCAATACATCCTGGGTATAATAAAATTTATCGCTTAACGAGTCGATCTGGCCGTATAGGTTTGTAGCCGGGTTGAGCTGCAGATACTGGTAATCGCTGTTATTGGACCGGAGTATGGCTTTTACGCCAACTTCTATTGTCACGTTTTTTATGGGGTACACCAAATCGGTCTGTAAAGTATGTTCAGATGTTGTTGAACTGTTAGGTTGCTGATAATCAAGTACGGGGTAGTTTACCTGATTCAATAATTGCAGGTTGCTAAAACCATTGTTACGATATCCTGCGTAACGATAGGAGAGCGTCAACAGCCGATTTTTGTCTGTCTTAAACCCTACCTGGTAATTGGCTGATATGTCTCCGCCCTTGCCACGGCCATTATTATCGTTGATCAAATCATAGGCCTGCAAAATACCCACTGCGTCTTTTAGCGCAGATGACTGGTAACTGCTGCCATCGTTATGATAAGCATTGAAACTGAAATGCCCGGATAGTAAATGGAGCGAGTCGATCTCGTAACTTAACTCCGCACCTGCATAGCCGTTACGGCTGTTACTTTTTTTATAGCCATTCTGGTCAAGCAAGGTGGCGTCGCTACCGAAGCTTTGTTGCGTGTTGGCTAAGTTGGTTTGGGGGGTATTGTAAACTCCGGCACCTGCATAAACGTTAACGCCGAACTTACCTTGCCTGACGGTTAAACTGCCACCTGCGTTTGGTCCGCCATATGGTACTTGTTCGCTAACATTCAGGTTGCCACGATAGCCATTGTCTATTTTCTTTGCCGTAATAATATTGATGATACCGCCAATACCCTCCGCATCGTATTTAGCCGGAGGGTTAGTTATTACTTCGATACGTTGGATAGAAGACGCCGGCATTGTACGCAATACAGCCGCCAGGTTGTTGTCCATCATCGCCGAAGGCTTTCCGTTGATAAAAACTTTAAAATTTGCGCTTCCCTTGAGCGAGACATTATCCTGAGCATCCACGGTTACAAAAGGCAGCTTACGCATCATATCCAGCAGGCTTTTTGCCTTACTTTCCGGGTCGGCCTGTAAATCATAGATCACCTTGCCTGGCCTTTGCTGTAACAACGGTCTTTGTGAAATAACAGTTACTTCCTGAAGGCTTTTGATATCCTCTTTAAGGCTGATCGTACCGAGACTGGTATCAGCTTTTAAATTGATAATAAAATCCCGGGTTTTATACCCAATCGAATGAATACTAAGTTTATAAGCGGCGCTCTGAAGCCCGGCGAACTGAAATTTACCATCGGCCTGGGTCGTAAGGCTTTGCGGGCCACTACGTTCCCCGCTCAATGTCAGCGTTATCTTGTCCAGAGGGTTTTTACTAAGCGAATCGGTCACGGTGCCGTTTATTTTATACACGCTTTGCGCGACCGACGCGTTTGTGATTATTGTTAAAAATAGTATGTATAGTATATTCTTCATCTTATTTTGATCGAAAGGTCAATAGAATTCCCTAAAGTCTTTTTGTGCTTTTTGCGGATGTTACCAGAAACAGGTTGGTGATTAAAACCTGGTTATCACTTATGCCTTAAAGTGATAATGAAATAATAGATAAGAAAGCCCGAGGCGATAAACATGAGCTCAATGCCATAGGGCAATACCGAATAATCGTCGTTGGGAAGGTAACTGATAATTACCAGTCCCAAGCCGCTCATAAATAACACACAACCCCATTTGAGAGGTTCTGCGCCTGTGTCGGTTAGTTTCCTGAGGAAATTGATCGCATCGTTGTCGATAGGACCTGAGTCGATAATGCGTTTTTTTAAGCGGAAATTATACCATGCTACAATTACTACGGCGATGATGATAAATATAACAACTACCGCTGCGATGAATACCGTACGCTCCATTGTTGTAAAATTAATTAAAAATCATGTAGTAGTCAGCGGACGTCGAATAAAGGTTGCAGATTTATTTTATTTATTTTTTGCAACCTTTATTCGGCAAGCGTTGACTAATTTATATATGTTTAACGAAAGGGAGGTAATTACCAGGGTGCTCGGTGGCGACGTGCGTGCCTTCGAACTGCTTGTGAAACAGTATGAAAAACTTGTTTTCTATGTCATCCACCGCCTTGTAAAAGATAAGCATGCGGCTGAGGATATTTGCCAGGAAGTTTTTATTAAAGTGCACAAAAGCCTGGTACGTTTCAGTTTTCAATCCAAACTATCAACCTGGATAGCGCGTATTGCCTACCTAACGGCGATAAACTACGTAAAGAAATATAACCGTGAAAGGGCATGGGATTATTTGGAGGATATTGAAAATTACCACTTTACAACCGATACACCTCAGAACTTACTTGAAAAAAAAGACATGGCGAATTACATTGAGCAATTGATCATGCAGTTGCCCGAACGGTACCGAACAGTGCTGACCCTGTATCATTTGAACGAGTTTTCGGGGCCTGAAATAGAAGAAATTATTGGCATGCCCGAGGGGACGGTCAAGAATTATCTTTTCAGAGCGCGGAAATTGCTGAAAGAAAAATTAGAATTATATTTAAAACACGAATAGCCATGAACGAATCAAATGATGAAAAGTTGCAGCGTTTGTTAGAGGATGGAAATTACTCCTCGGACGAACTGCTAAACAAGAATGGCGAAGCTTACAAATTGCTGTTTGCCGCTTTAAACAAAGAACCGGAGAAGGGCTTGCCTTATGATTTTGCGGCAAAGGTAATCCGTAAGATAACCGCGCAGCAAAAACAAAGTAACGAGTTGAAATATAATATAGTAGCCTTAGGGGTATTTATCGGCCTAATGGTGCTTGCATGTGCAATTTTGACATTTTACGGTTCGATAACCTGGAGTGATGTCCTCAAATACAAATGGATCTTTTTATTGCTCCCCCTTATTTTTATGCTTATCCAATACTTCGACCAAAAACTTGTTAAAGCGAAATTGTTCCGGAACACTAATACCTGAACTTAAACTTGTTCAGATCGGGCAAAAACTTCTTTTCCCGCTTTAGTTCCACCTGGTAAATAGTTTGTGCAAGGTCGCGCATAAAGGGCAGGCAGACCGTCTTGTATTCGTACTTATTGTCGTTGTAAATCTGGTTATCGTTGGACTGCACCACGGCCGACAGCATGAATTCCACTTTGTTTTTGTAATCGACGATGTAGGCATTATCGATATCATAACCGTACGAGTCGCCGATCTTATCGAATATCCTGATATGTGGGTTAATAACCGCCAGGCTATCGCCGCCATAAAACAGCCATTTGCAATAGGCAGGATAATAATCCGGCCGACTGTAAGTTGGGTATTTGCTTTCCGTCGGCCACATGCTCATGTACCTGTAAATTAATTTATACTGATCGTCTGTCAGGTTATATTGCTGCTCTTTAGGGAAAGTGTCGGGAAACAACAGTCTCTTTAAAACCATTTGCTGATCCGCGAGAGGGTAAGTATTATTCTTTGAAAAATCAAACGGTTCCATTACCAGTTTATCGTTCTTATCCAGGTAGCCTTTACCCATGATCATGTGTTCGGGTGTTTGCGGATATTCATTCGGATCGTACATAGCCGGTTTTTGATAAACCGGCTTGCCCTTATTATAAAAATTAACCGGGTTGGTGTGTTTGGTGCTTTCGTCGCGATCGCCGATAGCCAGCCTGCAGACAATGCGTGTGCCTGTTAACCCATATTTTTTCAGCTTTTGGTTGATCTCCTCGCGGCCGACAAATTCATAAAGCCTGTTGTATGCGTCATTATCGCTTACCAGTAATATTTTTTTAATATAATTCTGAATACTGGGCAGGCCGCTTTTTGAACTCGAATCTTTAGTCACCCTGGTTTGCCCGGCGAAAGCGCTGTCGGTTATCATCACAGATTTCCAATCGAGGCCCTTAATATTCAATTCATTCAATTTCTCAAGCGCGAATATCGCAGTAGGAAGCTTAACTGTACTGGCGGGGTAGAAGTAGTGATTAGCATTTAGCCTGTAACTGTACGATCTGAAATGCGGTACATTGTTCTCATCACGGTCTATCTGCGTATATAGTATCTGTACCTCGTTATGTGTTGGGTGATTTAAGATGTGGCTGAATAATTCGGGATGTGCCTCAAGCAGGTTTTTAAGGAAAACGGTATCGGGTTGCTGGGCCATGGTAGCAAGGCAAAATATGGAGAATAGGGTTGTTAACAGGAATTTCATTAGTAGTTAAATGATTGATTCACTTAGATCGAGTTGTAAGTTAGGACTTTTCGGCTCAAAATTAAAAACAACTTACCCAACCCAATTAACCGCTTGACTTAATAAACTATCCCTATTGCATTTACAACACCCAAGCCTTACATTTGCAACGCTTTTGGTTCGTGGTGAATAACCGCGATTAAAAGGGAACCCGGTGTAAATCCGGGACTGTCCCGCAGCTGTAAGCTCCAAAACCAAGGCCCATTCATTTGCCACTGTTTCGATTTATCGCGACGGGAAGGCCGGGCCAAGGGGAGTAAGTCAGAAGACCTGCCATAGCACAAAACTATTCATAGCTTTCGGGGATTGAAGCTTGAATGTGAAACCCGCTTCCAGCGTTTCCATTCCAAACTTTCCATTTCTGTATGCTGTGGGATTAAACTCACAACAACATGAAAAAAAATTACTTCAGAATTGTCGCAGGCCTGGGGCTTGTACAATTGGGGCTGCTTAGTACGGCAGTCCGGGCCCAGGACACCACCCGGGTACTCAACAATGTTGTGGTCACGGCCACACGTTCACCAAAAAAATTATCAGATATCGGCAGGGTTGTCACTGTTATTACTTCCGACCAGATCAACCGCTCGCAGGGGAAAACACTGCCTCAGCTTTTGAATACGGTGCCGGGACTTACCTTTTCAGGTTCGGAAAATGCGCCGGGTATATCATCGTCCGTTTATTTGCGCGGGGCTTCCAGCGGCAACACGCTAATCCTGGTGGACGGCTTCCCGGTAAGCAATGCTTCCGGTATCGACGGCACTTACGATCTTAACGCCTTTCCAATAGACCAAATAGATCATATAGAAATACTAAAAGGCAGTGGGTCAACCCTATATGGTTCGGATGCTGCGGCAGGGGTTATTAATATCATCACAAAACATGCGAAAGGAAATGGAATAAAGACGTCCGTTCAACTGGTTGGCGGAAGTTATAACACATTTAACGAATCCGTTGGCGTAAACGGAAATATCAACAATACCGGAATCGCGCTCAATTTGTCCGATGCCGATTCAAAGGGTTTTGCAGGCGCCACGGATACAACGGGTAGTGGTAACTTCAGGAAAGATGACTTTCATCAGCGTGCTGTAAGCCTGAATCTGAGCCAAAAGGTTTCGGATAAATTCTCTATCAATGGCAATCTGCAAACCAGCTATAATAAGGGCCATCTGCCTTACGGGGCATTTACCGACGATAAGAATTATACTTATGCAAACACTTTCCTTTTCGGTGGATTAGGTGCAAAATTGCTTGTCGACAAAGGCGCCCTAAACTTTAATGTCAGTCAGAATACGGTATGGAACCACTATAACGACCTGCCCAACGATGCTAATTTCCAGTCGTACTATCATGCGGGTAACATTGGCCGTATAACAAACACGGAAATTGTATTTAACGACAACCTGGGCAAATATTGGGATATTACCAGCGGCGCCGACTTCAGGTATAACGGTACCCACCAATTGAGCAATTACGATACGATACAATCGGTTAATAACAACATTATCAGTGCTTACACATCGCTATTTTTCAAATCGGACATCTTCCACATGGAATTAGGAGGACGATATAACCATCATAGCAAGTACGGTGATAATTTCACCTATACCATTAATCCATCCATCTTCCTGGCCGGTCAGTTTAAACTATTCGGTACCGTTGCGTCAGCTTTCAAAGCGCCTTCGTTATACCAGCTATCGTCACAATACGGCAACATCAGCCTGAAACCGGAAACAACGACATCTTATGAGGCCGGCTTTGACTGGACGATAATCAATAATACGTTGACATTTAACACCGTATTTTACAAACGCGACACCAAAGATGTAATCTATTTTAATTCGTTACCCGATCCGCCTTATGGCAAATACGAGAACGGTTCAAAAGAAAATGATAAAGGATACGAAAGTGAGTTGACGTTAAACCTCTCCAATATAACCGCATCGGCTTATGTGGCCCACGTAACCGGCGCATTAACCAGCGCAAACGGGACGCGTTCCGACATCCTTTACCGCAGGCCGAAAAACACTTTTGGCGCCAGTGTAAATTATAAAGTGATTAAAACCTTATCCTTCGGCCTGAATTATAAATACACAGGCGACCGGGTTGACCAGGATTTTTCTACATTCCCATCAACCAATGCTACACTGAAACATTACAACCTGGTGGATGTACATGTGCAGTGGCAAGCGTGCAAAAAAATGGTTCTTTTTGGCGACCTGAAGAACGTATTTGATGAAAAATACACGGATTGGCTTGGCTATAATACCCGTGGCACAAATTTTATGGCCGGTTTAAAGTACCAAATCAATTAAGAGTTTTGTTTAAACGGATTATTACTTAATTTTACGGTTCAAATAAGATCATGACACTACAAAAGATAAACACCAGAAATACAATAATCATCCTGATGATCGTCGCTGCCGGGGCGTTTCGCCTTGTGAGCGCAAGATATCCTTATGTATTAAGCAATTTTAGTCCGATAGGGGCCATGGCGCTGTTTGGCGGCGCCTACTTTACTGATAAATGGAAAGCTTATGTAGTTCCGCTGATAGCCCTGTTTGTGAGCGATATATTCCTGAACCATTTTTACAGCGGCTCATGGCAAATAGTAGACAGCAGCTCCATTATGGTGTATGTGTTTTTTATCGCAGCTGTATTTATGGGTACTTTTATTAAAAAGGCCAGCATATTGAATGTGACGGCAGCATCGTTATTAGCGGTTGTATTGCACTGGCTGCTGACCGACTTGCCGTTGGGCAATCTTTACCCGCATACCTTTGTAGGTTACGGGCAATCGTTAGTAGCGGCTATACCTTTTGAAAAGAACATGCTTTTTGGTGACCTGGTATTTTGCGCCATCCTTTTTGGTGGATTTGAGTTAGCCAAGAGCAAATACACCGCACTGCGTGCCAACCGTGAAATAGCTTTGTAATTTTGAATTAACGATATTTGAAAAGCGATCTCCGGGTCGCTTTTTTTGTTAAACAGGCGTAGACGCATAATTGTGCGTCTACAGTAGTAATGAATTCCATGAAAAAGATCGTCGTATTAACCGGCGCCGGTATAAGTGCCGAAAGCGGGCTCAAAACCTTTCGCGACAGTGATGGCTTGTGGGAGGGCTATAATATCGAAGACGTAGCCACACCAGAAGCCTGGGAACGTAATCCGGAGCTGGTGCAAGAGTTTTATAACCAGCGACGCAAATCGGTTTTAGAGGCGGTCCCTAACGGTGCTCACAATGCCTTGGCCGAACTGGAAAAGAAATATGACGTGACTGTCATTACGCAAAACATAGACGACCTGCACGAACGCGGCGGCTCGGGTAAGGTGTTGCACCTCCACGGTGTAATAACCCGTTCACAATCGGGCAAAAACCCTAACCTGACCTATCCCATTGATGGCTGGGAACTGAAAATGGGAGAATTGTGTGAATTGGGTTCGCAGCTGCGCGCACACGTTGTATGGTTTGGCGAGGCGGTACCGATGATAGAGGAAGCAGCAAAGGTGTGTATGAAGGCCGATATATTCATTCTTGTGGGATCGTCACTTGCTGTATATCCTGCTGCCGGCCTCATAAACTATGTACCGCGGCATGTACCAAAATACATCATCGACCCCAAAATACCTTATATGACCGCGGATAATTTCATAAAGATAGAGGAGAAGGCTACGGTGGGGGTACCGCAATTAGTTGGTGAATTATTGATTGACTGAGTTATCGATTCTTACCGGTATAATCCGCTTTGTTAAACACCATTCAATAATTCAGTAATTCATTAAATCAATAATTATGAAGAAATGCATTTTCAACTGGAGCGGCGGCAAGGATAGCGCCCTGGCACTTTATCACTGCCTGCAAAATCCCGAACTGGACATCCGTTATCTTGTAACGACCATCAATGATGTTGTCGACCGCATTTCGATGCACGGCGTACGGGTAGAATTGCTCGAGAAGCAGGCAGAAAGTATCGGGATATCGCTTTACCAGGTGCGTTTGCCCGAGATGCCCGGTATGAAAGAATATGACGCCATAATGCGAAGCACCATGGAACACTTCAGGGTCGAAGGGATTACGCACGCCATATTCGGCGATATATTTTTGGAAGATCTGAAAAATTACCGCGATGCCAGATTAGCGGAGGCGGGGATGACGGGCATTTACCCTTTATGGAAACGCGATACTACTGAATTAATAAATGAATTTTTTGAGCTTGGCTTTGAAACGGTAATAGCCTGTACGCAGGAGCGGCTGGAAAGAATAGTGGGGAAGGAGATAACCCCGGAGCTTGTTATGTCATTGCCTGAAGATGTAGATGTATGCGGCGAGAATGGCGAGTTCCACACTTTCGCTTTTAAAGGGCCGATATTCAAACAGGAAATTCCGTACAAAACAGGAGAGAAGGTGTTCCGGGAATACGCTGCGCCAAAAAACACTGATGACACCTGTTTCTCCTCACCGCCTGAAAAGCCTGCCGGTTTCTGGTATTGCGATCTGCTGCCGGCATAAAAAAAGCTCCCAACCTTAACGCGAAGTCGGGAGCTCAAAAAATATAAGTTTTTAACCTTATAACTGGTATAGACATAAACAACGAATATTCCTGCTTGTTTTGAAAGCTCTTAGATTTGATTTTAAGGGCACCTTTTAGCCGAAAATCTTCGCGAAATAATATTCTGTTCGATGGCGTTTTAACAATATAAAAAGTTAAATACCAAATAGTTAAATAGTTTTAAATAAACCAATAATTTAAGTTCAGTTGATTTGTCGATTAGGCAAGAAATTGCCTGGCAAGTATAAAAAGCAACTTTTTACTGCCAAATAAAATTTGGTAATAAAAATTAAATTTTTATAAAATATTATATTACAATTACTTATGATTTTTATATTGACTAATAGTTATACCTAAAGTAGGCATCCTTGTAGTCTTTTCGCATTTCAGCAAACCGGGCGGCTACTGTCTTCAGAAATTGCTCATCAAGCACTTCGAACACGCTGTTAACGCCGTCGGTCAGGTCCATTTCTGGTATCTTATAACTTTGCTCCAGGGGCCCCTGCTCTATCTTCACAATGAATTTTTGATTCATGTTCAGGATTGATATCTTAAATTCAGGGTGGGGTAATTCAGCAATGATTCTCATGATGCGCCGAATTTACTAATTTATGAGATTGCAGTTATCAAATTTACGCCATGCTTGTTTACTTTTGTTGCATGGCCGAAGATCTAATCATTGCCCGTTCAACGGAAAAGAAGGAACAATACGAATCACTGATACCGCAAATTGAGGCTTTGCTTTATGGCGAACCTGACCTGGTTGCTAATATGGCGAATACTTGCGCCGCTCTGAAGGAACAGTTTAAATGGTTTTGGGTAGGATTTTACCTGATAAAGGATGGCGAACTGGTGCTTGGTCCTTTCCAGGGACCGGTGGCCTGTACACGTATCGGTAAAGGAAAAGGTGTCTGCGGCGCTTCGTGGGAGCAGGAAAAAACTTTAATTGTACCCGATGTGGAGGCATTCCCGGGGCATATCGCCTGTAGTTCAATTTCCCGATCAGAAATCGTGCTGCCTCTTTACCGGGGCAGCGAAGTAATTGGCGTACTGGATGTTGATAGTGAGCACCTCGGCCAATTTGACGAAACGGACGCGAAATACCTCGGTCATATCTTAAAATTGATCAACTTTTGATGAGCAAGGTATTTCTTATACCGGGCCTGGGCGCCGACTACCGAATCTATAAAAACATTGACCTTGCAGGGTATGATGTCGTAAACATCGGGTGGATAGAACCATATAGAGAGGACACATTAGCCACGTATGCTCAAAAATTGATCGATCATTATCGTATCCAACCCGGGGACATCGTTATTGGCAACTCCTTGGGAGGAATGCTGGCTGTCGAGGTCGCAAAGAAAATAATACTGAATAAGGTAATTCTGATCTCAAGCATTAAATCAATAGATGAAGCGCCCTGGTATTTCGATTTTTTCCGGAAAGTGCATGTTTACCGGGCCATACCCGTAAAGCGGCTGACTCTGGTAGAATTTATAGCCGAGTATACTTTCGGGGGAATGTCCAACGACGATCAGCATATTTTTGCTGATATGCTAAAAAACACTTCCCCTGTTTTTATGAAATGGGCCATTGAAGCTATTTTACATTGGGATAATCAGATCATACCTCAAAATGTTTATCATATAACAGGCGATAAAGACAAGGTATTCCCATACAAAAATATAAAAGGGGCAACCATTGTTAAAGGTGGCACCCATGTAATGATCTTTAACAAATCGGAAGAGATCAATAAATGGCTCAAAAATATACTACCGCTTTGAAACTTCCGCAATCTTATTACCTCGGGACAGACGTCGTAGCTATCGGTAAAAACCTTTTGGGAAAGTATTTATTTACGTGTATTGATGGTTTAATTACCGGAGGTTATATTGTTGAAACAGAGGCATACAATGGCGCAATAGACAAAGCATCACACGCCTATGGTAATCGCCGCACCAAACGTACCGAGACAATGTTTCAGCAAGGCGGCATTGCTTACGTTTACCTCTGCTACGGCATACATGAAATGTTTAACATCGTAACATCCACCGAGGGACACGCCCAGGCAATATTGATCCGCGCCGTTGAGCCAACCGAAGGAATAGACACCATTTTGTTGCGCCGCGGAATGGACAAAGTAAAACCGAACATCACCGCCGGTCCGGGTTCCGTAGCTAAAGCACTCGGAATCGATCGTAAACTCAACGGTATAAGCTTGCAGAGTGACGCACTTTGGATAGAAGACAGGGGACTGAATTTTATGGAGGGTCAAATTGCAGCAGTGCCACGAATAGGAGTGGCCTACGCGGGCCAGGATGCTTTGTTGCCTTACAGATTTTATGTGAAAGGGAATATCTACGTCAGCAAGCCCAATAAATAATTCTTCGTAATATTGGTCATGATTCACCAGAATACCCTTGAATTTGCCGAAGCCCTGGACGCGCAGGATGAATTAAAAGCTTTCCGTAAAGAGTTCCTTATACCGCAACATGAGGGCAATGATGTTATTTATTTATGCGGAAACTCATTGGGCCTTCAGCCTAAAAGCGTATCGCAGTATGTGGGGAAGCAATTGGGGAACTGGCAGCAGCATGGCGTGGAGGGCTGGTTTAACGGCGATGACCCGTGGCTGCTTTACCATGAACAGATGAAAAAACCGTTAGCGGCCATAGTCGGGGCGAAGCCGGAAGAGGTTACTATCATGAATTCACTTACAGTAAATCTTCACTTGTTACTTGTAAGTTTCTATCAGCCAAATAGTAAACGATATAAAATATTAGTGGAAGGAGGTGCTTTTCCGTCCGACCAATATGCTATTGAGAGCCAGGTGAATTTTCATGGTTTTGATGCGAAGAATGCTGTAATTGAAGTATTTCCCCGCGAAGGCGAGTACACTTTAAACACCGGAGACATACTTTCGGCTATCGAAAAAAATGCCGATGAACTGGCCCTGGTGCTTTTCAGCGGGATCAATTATTACACCGGGCAAGTGTTTGATATGAAGGCCATCGCAGAGACCGCCCACAAAGCAGGAGCTTATTGCGGGTTCGACCTGGCACACGCCGCCGGCAACGTCCCATTGGCCTTGCACGATTGGGGTGTCGATTTTGCCTGCTGGTGTTCGTACAAATATATGAATTCGGGTCCCGGTGGCATCAGCGGGATATTTGTTCATGAAAAGCATTTTGAAAACAAAGAACTGAAACGCTTTGCCGGTTGGTGGGGCTATGGCGCAGGCAAACGGTTTTTAATGACCCAAGGCTTTGTACCGGCAAGCGGGGCCGAGGGCTGGCAGGTGAGTACCAGCCCGATATTGCTGATGGCGGTGCATAAAGCGGCCATCGATCTGTTTGAAAAGGTTGGCGGCCTTGAAAAACTGCGTAAAAAGAGCCTCATGTTAACAGGGTACCTGGAATATATGTTCGAGCAGATCAACCAGAAATATGGCGAGGAGTTGTTCAAGATCATCACACCGAAAGACGCTGAGTGGCGCGGGTGCCAGCTTTCTATCATCTGCAAAAGGGATGGTAAGAAAACTTTCGATTATCTTACCCAAAACGGTGTAATAGGCGATTGGCGCGAGCCGGACGTCATAAGGCTGAGCCCGGTGCCATTCTACAACACTTTTAAAGACGTCTACAACGCTTCAAAATTATTGGACGAGTCTTTGACCGCCTTGGTGTAATTATTATGCTGAAGATAGCCTACGACCCTATTTACGCCCATCCTTTACCCGAAGGGCATCGGTTCCCGATGCTGAAATATGAATTGATACCGGAACAATTGCTTCACGAAGGTATTATAACAAGTGAAAACCTATTTTCGCCAAAAACTCTAAATGAGGAAATAATCCTCTGGACACACGATAAAACCTACTGGCATCAATTGCGCGACCTGACGCTGCCCGCCAAAGAAGCGCGCCGCATCGGTTTTCCTTTGTCAGCAGGGTTGGTTGAGCGTGAGATAAGGATCGCAAAGGGAACCATAGATGGCTGTCATTACGCTTTTGAATACGGCATTGCCTTTAACGTTGCAGGCGGCACGCACCATGCCGGAACGAATTGGGGTGAGGGATTCTGTTTATTGAATGATCAGGCTATTGCAGCTAATTATCTATTAAATAATGAATTAGCATCATCTATCTTAATTATTGATTTAGATGTGCACCAGGGTAATGGCACTGCGCAGATATTTGAAAATGAACCGCGCGTGTTTACTTTTTCTATGCATGGGGCCAATAACTTCCCTTACCGGAAAGAACGGTCAGACCTGGACATTCCATTGGCAGATGGTACAAGCGATGATGAATACCTGGCTATTTTAAAACGAACATTACCCAGCCTTATCGAACAGCAAAAGCCTGATTTTGTATTCTATCTATCAGGTGTTGATGTGCTGAAAACGGATAAACTGGGTAAACTGGCCTTAAGCATGGAAGCTTGCCGCGAACGGGACAGGTTGGTTTTAGAAGAATGCAAACTACGCCATATCCCGGTACAAGTAAGCATGGGCGGCGGTTATTCGGCCGATATCAAGGCAATCGTCGAGGCACATTGCAATACATACCGCCTGGCGCACCATCTCCATTTTTAATCCTGCGCAATAATGATATCTTGCTTTACCTGTTGTTTACGGCTGATGGATTGAAAGCGGATAAATAAGAGCAGGGAAGAGGTAAGCAAGCCCAAAACCAATCCATACCAAACACCTGTTACGCCCATTTTTATTTGTATGCCAAGCAGGTAACCAACAGGCAGACCGACGACCCAATATGCGATCAGCGTTATAATAGTCGGTACGTTCACATCGCCCATACCACGCAATATGCCGAGACCCACTACCTGCGTACCGTCGAACAACTGGAAGAAAGCCGCAATGATAAGCAACTGTGCTGCAATAGTTATCACGGCATTATCTGTTGTATACATCCAGGGTAAAAGATGATTACCAAATGTAAATAAGAGTGCCGTCATCGACATAAAAATGATGACAATATGATAATTTGATATGGCTGAAAGGCGCAGATCGCGGTGCTGTTTCGCGCCAAAAAAATTACCTGATTTGATGGCCGCGGCCGCAGCAATTCCGCTTGCCGCCATGTAGGTTAAACCAGCTAAATTTATGGCAACCTGGTGTGCTGCCTGCGCAACAGGGCTTATTGTGCCTATCAGGATAGCCGCGCCGCTGAAGGCGCTTATTTCAAATACATACTGCAGGGCAACCGGCGTCCCTATTTTCAATATGGAAGCGCACCTTAGCCGGTCGATATTCTTCATGGCGAAATGCTTCAGATAACTTCTGAAATTTTTAGAGCGAAAAACATACACCCCCATTACAACAGCCATGCTGCAACGGTCGATAAGGGTACTATAACCAACTCCGCTTACACCCATGGGTTTAATACCAAAAAGGCCCTTGACAAAAGTAATCCCGAGTAAAACATTGATTACGTTGCCGGCTATAGATATAACCATAGCTTGCTTTGTAAAGCCCAACCCTTCGGCAAATTGCTTGAAGGTGTTGAATACAAGCAGGGGGATAAGCGAAATGCCCATCAGGAACAGATAGGGCCGCGCCTGGCGCATCACTTCCGGTGACTGATCGAGGTGACCTATAATTTGCATCGTACCGAAACTAATAAACAGGAATAAAACTACGCCGGTAATACTGTTAATGAGCAGGCTATTTGACAGCAACCGCCCGCATTCATTATGATCATTTCGCCCGTTGCTTTGCGCAATAAGCGGGGTTATGCCATAGGACACACCCAAACCTATCACAAGTCCGATCACGAAAATACTATTGACCAAAGATACCGCCGCCAATGAAATGGTACCCGCAAAATGCCCAATGATAATGCTATCGGCCGTCTGTACTAATGTGTGCCCAACCTGCGAAAATACCACAGGCACAGCCAATATCAGGCTTTGGCCATAATATGGCTTGTATTTTTGGTATAGACTTTTCATTGCTTGATTAGCAGGTCGGGGAGCAAAAGTAATAATTTCGGCTTTGACAGGATATCAGGCGGCGGTATAATATTCTTCTTTTTCGGTAGTATGAATCCGCAGCACGCCCGATAATACCATATTCACTAAAATCCGCTGGGCACTGCGGCGGCTAAGCTTCAACAGTTTGCAATATTCCTGCACGTTGATGCGCCGCTTTTCGTCAAGATATTGCAGCAGGGCCTTCTCTTTGGTTGAATATTCTATCAGCACGCCTTTGTTATCGGCCGAGTGTCTCAATACATCGACCACTATCTTGCTGGCAAGCACGCTTTTGTCTTTCACGCGCACATAAACCCACCATTTGCCGTCTTCGGCAAGGGCGTAGTGTGGCTTGGTATCGCTTTCGGGTATCTCGACCACCAGCACCAGCTTATCATCCACATAAATCTCTTCAAACTTTGGCTCAAGGGCCGGTTTTGAAAACATTTGCGCTGCCCGGGTTATCATATAGCGTTCTTCGTCTTCGGACTTCACACCTTTTATGCTGCCATCATCCGCCACGCCTATCAACAGCCTGCCGCCTTTGTTATTGGCGAATGAGACCATGGTACGTGCTATCTTCTCGCAACTGGTTATGGTTTTTTTGAAATCAAGCGTTACACCTTCACCCTCAAATATTGTTTTTTTTATATTCATTTTCCGTCTCCCTGCGTTTGTGTGTAAGGCGTATAAATCTCCATCCAATTGTCGGGTTTACTTAGCGGGACAAAACCGAATTGCTGATATAATCCATGCGCGTCCGATGTGGCCAGTGACCACCTTCTTAATCCTTTCAATTCAGGGTGCTCCATGATAGTTTGCATCAGCCATTTGGACAGGCCGATGCCGCGGTAAGCATCGAGTACAAACACATCACAAAGATATGCAAAAGTGGCTTTATCGGTTACCACACGGGCAAAACCAGCCTGCTTACCGTCTTTATGAATACCGAAGCACATGGAATTATCAATCGCTTTTCTGAGCCTTTCAGCTGTAACGCCCTTTGCCCAATAAGATTCGTTCTCAAGGTAATTATAAACCGCATCAAAATCAATAAGGCTCTTGTCAGTAGATATAGAATAGCCCTTTTCAAAAAAGTATTTGTCGTTCATTATCACTTTCATCATATAGACACGCTGTCTTTGGTTTCAGGATGACTTAAGTTTCGAATATATATTTCGCAGGTCATCTCCACACATAGTTCGCCGTCCCGGTCGTACATTGTCACCGGATGTTCCTTAATATACTTTTCCCCGCTGTGCAGCACCTGTTCCACTTCCTCAATTTCCGTTTCCGCAATGCTGATGGTAAAGAACAGATCCTTCCGTCCCGGCTTCAGGTACCGAATTTCGGCCGATTTCATCCATACCCGAACCTTATAGCCCTTATGCGTAAGTACCTGGTGAAAAAGGAGCGGGTAAAAAGGATCGGCGGCCGCGAAAATTGTACCGCCAAAAATGGAGTTATTATAATTGCTATTGATCAGGCTTTTGTTAATTTTTACTTTAACCCCGCGGAAATCTTTTTCAAACCCGATGACCCAAATGCGTTGAAAGAACATGGGAGGGTAGAACCTCATCGCCCACTTCAATACATTTTCAGAAACAACCATGATGGCTAAATATCTGAAAATTCTGTATAAACATTCGGGAACGTTGATAACTAGTTGAAATTCTTAACAAAGCAATTTTTACAGACACAATTTTTATATTTGACCCATGAACCACCTCATCTCTCCGTCCATTTTAGCGTCAGATTTCGGAAACCTTCAGCGTGATATTGAAATGCTTAACCACAGCGAGGCTGACTGGATACATGTTGATATTATGGACGGAATGTTTGTTCCAAATATTTCGTTCGGGTTCCCAATCGTGGAGGTTGCAAAAAAACATGCTGCCAAGCCACTGGATGTGCACCTGATGATACAGGATCCTGACCGGTATCTCGAACGCTTTAAGGAGGCCGGCGCAAGCGGCATCACGGTTCACTTCGAGGCTTGCCCGCATTTGAACCGGACAGTAAACGCTATTAAAGACCTGGGGTGCAAAGCAGGAGTGGCGTTAAACCCGCATACCCCGGTTGGATTTTTGGAGGATATTATCGAATATCTCGACCTGGTACTTATTATGTCGGTCAACCCAGGGTTTGGGGGTCAGAAATTTATAGGCAACACTTATAAAAAGCTACGCGAGCTAAAAAAAATGAGTTCGGGACGCAACGCCAAATTATTTATCGAAGTAGACGGCGGGGTGGACGACAGCAATTCCCTTAAACTGATAAACGCCGGCGCCAATGTATTGGTAGCAGGCAATTCGGTATTTTCTGCAAAAGATCCGGCTGCCGCAATAAGGACACTTAAACACCCGCATTAACCCTCCCGGCTGCCGCTTTACCCTAAGGTCGCTGCAGTTTCTAAACTATTGTTGATAACATAGCAAATTGTGATAAAAATATTGCAAATAATCCCCACAAACATTAACAATTTGACTAACTTAGCCCCGGCTAACTGATAAAGTTGTCAATGAACCAATAAATCATCAAACAAAAAGTTATGAAACACAATTTCGGTGCCGGTCCCGGCATTTTACCGCACGAAGTATTAAAGCAAGCTGCTGAAGGCGTCTTGAATTTCAACGGAACAGGATTATCCATATTGGAAATATCGCACCGTTCGGCTGAATTCGAGTCCGTACTTAACGAAGCAGTTTCGCTGGTAAAAGAGCTTTTTAATGTTCCCGAAGGTTATTCGGTTCTGTTTATGCAGGGTGGCGCCAGTTCGCAGTTCGCCTTGGCCCCTTATAACCTGTTGCCCGATGGTGGTAAAGCTGCCTATGTTGAAACAGGTGTTTGGGCCAACAAAGCACTAAAGGAAGCTAAACTTTTTGGTCAGGTTGAAATTGTTGCCACCGCCAAAGAAAGCAACTATACTTATATACCAAAGGATTTTACCATTCCAAAGGATGCCGCTTATATTCACATCACTTCAAACAATACCATTTATGGTACGCAGATGAAGGAGTTTTTCAAATCGCCTATACCGGTGGTTTGCGATATGTCATCCGATATTTTTAGCCGGAAAGTCGATGTGTCCGATTTCGGTCTCATCTATGCCGGTGCCCAAAAGAACATGGGGCCCGCAGGCGTTACCCTTGTTATTATAAAAAATGATATCCTGGGAAAAGTGGATCGCAAAATTCCTTCCATGTTCAATTACCAGGTGCAAATTGAAGGCGGGTCGATGTACAACACGCCGCCATGTTTTGCCATTTATGTATCGATGCTTACCCTGCGCTGGCTGAAAGCAAAAGGAGGTGTTGCAGGTATTGAACAGGAAAATGATGCAAAAGCAAAAGCCTTGTACACGGAAATTGATCGCAACCCATTATTTAAGGGTGTTTGCGCCGTTGAGGATCGCTCGCACATGAATGTTTGCTTTGTAGTGGAAAACCCCGAGCACGAAAAGCCGTTCCTGAAATATTGTGATGAAAAGGGTATTGTGGGCATCAAAGGCCACAGGAGCGTGGGTGGTTTCAGGGCGTCGATTTATAACGCATTGCCTATAACCAGTGTGCATGTGCTGATTGACGCAATGCAGGAATTCCAAGAAAATAATAAATAATTTAGTGAATGGTGAATAGTCAATGGTGAATACCCCATCACCTGTTATTATTCACCATTGACTATTCACAATTCACTAAAAAGATGATCAAAATATTAGCTAACGACGGAATAGACCCGATAGGCAAGCAAATGCTGGAAGATGCCGGTTTTTTTGTTGAAACCAGGAACATACCACAGGACGAGTTGCCTGTGAAATTACAGGAATATGATGCCATTACCGTGCGCAGCGCCACCAAAGTGCGCGCAGCGCTTATAGACGCTTGCCCTAACCTGAAACTGATAGGCCGTGGTGGCGTAGGGGTGGACAACATCGATGTTGACTATGCCAAGTTAAAAGGCATTAGTGTTTATAACACCCCCGCATCTTCGTCTTTATCGGTTGCCGAACTGGTATTCGCGAGTTTGTGGGGCTGCGTTCGTTTTCTGCCCGACAGCAACCGTAAAATGCCTGTTGACGGCGCAACCAAATTTAACGACCTGAAAAAGGCTTATGCCAAAGGCGTTGAATTGCGCGGCAAAACTTTGGGTATAGTGGGTTTTGGCCGTATCGGTCGCGAAGTGGCTAAAATAGCGTTGGGGGTAGGCATGGATGTCATCGCTTATGATCTGTATGAATTTATCCCCAATGTAGAAGTTATCCTGGGCGGCGGCATTGTTGTACATGCCAAAGTAAAGGTCGCTACGCTTGACGACGTAATCAAACAATCGGATTTTATTACCCTGCACACCCCATTTATTGATAAGGCCCTTTTCGGCGCTACGGAACTGGCACACACCAAAAAAGGGGTTGGGCTGGTAAATATTTCCCGCGGAGGTTTGATCGACGAACTGGCTTTGATAGATGCTTTAAACAGCGGCCAGGTTTCTTTTGCTGCATTGGATGTATTCGACAACGAACCAACGCCGCGTGAAGAAATACTGAAACACCCGAAGGTATCCTTAACACCGCATATTGGCGCTGCAACTAACGAGGCGCAGGAAAGAATAGGTGTTGAACTGGCGGGACTGATCATCGAGCATTTCAGGCATAATCCGTAAAAACAACCCAAGTCAAAAGTTGTCATGCCGAACCTGCTGCCAGATTCGGCATGACAACTTTTTTGGCCTTTATAATATATAGCTTACTTCCTTCTCCGGGATAGTTACTACATAACCTTCTTCTTCCAGCCCTTCGGCAAAAGCCTGCATACTGGCATTTTCCCCGTGTACCAGGAAAATATTTTTGAGTTTGTTTTTATCCTGCTGACGGGCAATATTCATCAGGTCATCGTGATCGCCATGTGCGCTTAATACATCGGTTTGTTTGATGGTGGCGTACACCGATAATTCCCTGTCCTTGATACGAACAATAGGATCGCCCCTAAGCAATCGGTGCCCTAACGTTCCCTTGGCACAGTAACCGATGAAAAGGATGGTGCAATAATAATTTTGGATATTGTTGTACAAATGATCCTGTATGCGGCCTCCCTCCAGCATACCCGCCGATGAGATAATAATGCAGGGCTCGAAGTAATTAGATACCTGCCGGCTGTCCTTCATGTTTTGGGTATAGACCAGGTTGTCAAATTCAAACTCGTCGCCCTGGCTTTGGTAAAATTCGCGTGCTTCATCGTTCACCAGGCTGTGATGCTTACGGAAGAGTTCAGTGGCAGCAACCGCCATGGGGCTGTCTACAAAAACCTTGACTGGCGGGAGCAAACCCTGGCTGAAAATCTTATTGAGCGAATAAACCAGGGATTGCGTACGACCGATACTGAAGGCCGGTATGATCAGCCTGCCCGATTCTTTGATGCAGGCTTGCTCAATGGTTTCTATCAGTGCTTCTTCAACAGTTTTTCCTTTGGTGTGATATCGGCCACCATAGGTCGATTCGCAGACCAGGTAATCTACATGGGGCAATTCCGCCGGGTCATTCAATACCGGGTAACCTTTCCTGCCCACATCACCCGTGAAGGCAATAGTTTTTTCTTCGCCATGATCATTTATCTTAAACACCGCCGCTGCTGCACCCAGTAAGTGGCCGATAGGAATAAAAGTCATTTCGATATTACCATTAATGCGAAAGGGCCTATCGAACCCAATAGTAACAAAACGCTCGACCGTATCCATTACGTGCTTTTGGAGGTAAAGCGGCTGCTGCTGGCTTTGATTATAGCCTCTTCGTTTTCGGTTATGCTTTTGGCTTTTATTGGCCTTATTCATAAAAATACTGACCGAATCGAGCAGTAACAACTCAGTCAGGTCAGCAGTAGCGGGGGTACACAATATCTGGCCCTCAAAGCCCATACGGATCAAAGTAGGCAGGTTCCCCGAATGATCGATATGGGCGTGAGTCAATATCACCACATCGATCTCAGCCGGATCGAACGGAAAATTCTCATTGGATTGTATGCTGCGATCCTTTTCGTAGTCCAGTCCGCAGTCAATTAATATTTTATATTGGTCAATCTCGAGCAAATGCATGCTGCCGGTAACCTGGCGCGCCGCGCCGTGGATGGTTAATTTCATTGTTTGTTAGTTCATGGTTCATAGTTCATAGTTCATGGATCATAGCAAATCACGATTTACTACAGACCACTTACTGAACGAACCCTTTTATTAAATTAATATCCAAAGCTAATATCTTCAAATCAAAACCAAGTGGCTATGAACTATGAACCATCAACTATGAACTGCCAGCTAAACCTCAAACTGTAGCTGGCTCAAATAGCGGTAAAGGCCTTTTTCGTTACCCAGCAGTTCCTCGTGATTTCCGCTTTCTATCACTATGCCCTTTTCCAGAACGATGATCTTATCGGCTTCGCGGATGGTGGACAAACGATGTGCAATTATAACAGAAGTTCTGTTCTTCATCAACTCCTCCAACGCTTCCTGTACCAAACGCTCTGATTCGGAATCGAGGGACGATGTTGCTTCATCCAAAATTAATATAGACGGGTTCTTTAGCAAGGCCCGGGCAATAGCTATCCGCTGCCGCTGGCCACCTGATAGTTTAACCCCGCGTTCGCCTACAACAGTATCGTATCCTTCGGGAAAAGATGTCACAAATTGGTGCGCATTGGCGCGTTTTGCCGCCGCAACGATCTCTTCTTCCGTCGCTTTTAATTTGCCGTAGGCGATATTCTCGCGAATAGTTCCGCCAAATAGCAAAACATCCTGCGGTACAATAGCCACCTGGTTTCGTATATCGGTCAGGGAATAACTATCAGCCGGTTTGCCGTCAAACAAT
The DNA here is from genome assembly GCF_007971025.1 of Mucilaginibacter ginsenosidivorans. Lineage (NCBI taxonomy): Bacteria > Pseudomonadati > Bacteroidota > Sphingobacteriia > Sphingobacteriales > Sphingobacteriaceae > Mucilaginibacter > Mucilaginibacter ginsenosidivorans. Next base: position 3,818,023 of record NZ_CP042436.1, read on the forward strand.
ATCGTTCCGCTTTGCGGATGATAAAATTGCAGTATCAAAGCAGCGGTAGTTGACTTGCCTGAACCGCTTGGCCCAACAATAGCAACCCTTTGGCCTGCTTTAGCTTCAAAAGAAACATCTTTTAATACTTCGATCTCAGGACGCGACGGATAGTGGAAGTTGACGTTATCAAAGATAAGATTGCCATCAACGCGCTGTTTGATCTCATTGTCGCTTTCATGGATCGAAACATCTTCACCTTTTTCCTCTAAAATTTCCAGAACCCTTTCTGTGGCTCCAATCGCTTTTTGAACGTTCGAATACAGGTCAGGAAAACTGCCCATCGCAGCGCCGACAAAAATAGTATACATGATAAAGCTAGTCAAATCGCCAACGAGCATTTCTTTATGGCTCACAAGCACCGAGCCATACCAAATAACACCTACGAATGCTCCAAATAAACAGAAAACAATAAAAGAAGCGAATACGCCCCTAAATTTTGCACCTTTGACGGCGATTTTAATAACCTCTTGCAAATTGCTGTTATATCTTCCCGCCTCAAATGCTTCGTTAACAAATGCCTTCACATTGGCTATGCCCTGCAAAGTTTCTTCAACGATAGTATTTGACTCAGCTAATTTATCCTGGGCTTGTCGTGATAGCTTTCGAATGAAGCGACCAAATATTACGGCAAAACCAACGATGAAAGGCAAAATAGCTAACACAGCCAAAGTCAGTTTTATAGAAACAATGGCCAGCAATATTATACTGCCAATCATGATGATCAATTGCCTCAACATTTCGGCCAATGTTGTAGTAAGCGTATCTTGTATTTGTGATAAGTCGGCAGAAATGCGGCTATTTAATTCTCCAACACGCCGATTTGCGAAGAAATTCATAGGCAGCGTTATTAACTTAAAATAAGTCTCTCGCCTAATGTCTGCAAGTGAACGTTCAGCAACCTGAACAAACCAAACCACTCTGAAAAATGAGACAAATGCCTGGCAAAATAAAAGTATAAACCCACCAATACCTATGGCTGTAAGACTATCCGGGAGAAATTTATATTTATGAGTTCCCTGGGCAACGTCAATTAACGATCCTAATATCGCCGGAAAAGATAGGCCTACCAAACTTGATATAAATAGAAAAAATAAACCAGCGAAAAATTTTAGGCGATATGGTTTTATATACTTAAGAAGTTTGCTGGAATTTTTTAAACTCTGACTAGTTATCTTTGCCTTAGGCAGTTCTTCTCCCTGCTTTCCACCACTATTTAAACTTCCTCGTCCTCTTGCCATTTATCCGAATATAAAACCCGGCTAAATTACGCGGTAACGCGGCGCTTTCGAAATAATAAAAATAAAATTGACCCAAGCATGAGAACAAACACGATAAAATGCAGCCTGGTGGTGCTTTCCTGCTCCTTTTTGGCAGCCTGCTCGTCCTGTTTTAGCTTATCAACCTGGTCGCGCAGGCGGTTGATGGTATTCATATAACCCAGGCTGTTGTCCTGTACGCGGGATGTTTGCACCTGTGCCTGTTGTTGCTGGTAGGTACGGTAGTTGAGCAATATTTTTATCTGTTCAAATATGGCTTCGTCCGTTTTGGTAATATCCATCAGGATGTCGTTCGACCGCCTGATGTCCTTTTTGGTTTGCAGGCCAAATATACCGGTATGCTTTTTAAGGCTTTCGCTGTATTGACCGAATTTCTGGTGGCGCTGGTCCAGCATGGCATTTATTTTATTGCGCTGTAACTGGTAGGCAAGCGAATCGGGATTAGTTTTAGATTGGGCAAACAAAGAGGCATGCCAAAGGCATATTAAACAAACCAGGGTAAGTCTTTTCATAGCAGGTAAGGCAGAATTATTCAAAATCAAGTATAACCGTATCACCAAGGCCCAAACCCAGCAACCCACTGGCATTGCCTTTATTAATGGCAATCTCCAAATGATCGCTTATGCCAAACAGGCATAGTTTTTCGCCTTCAGGCACTTCGTTATAATACCAGCTAAGGTGAGTTATTGTTTCATTGCGTTTGAAAGACAGGGTAAAATTGCGCCCCTGCTGTACCTGGTTGAAAAATTCCTTTGTGATATTGGTGATCACGTTCTGAAAAGAATCGATATAGATAACCGCACCCCGGATCAAATTCTTTTCTATAACCGGCTGCAAGTTCATTTTCCTTTCGATATTATCTATGGGCAGGCCGATGTCCTTCAGCTTACCGTTACCGGCCAGGTGGCAGGCCGCTTTCACGAAAATATCTGCCAGCGGAAAATGAAGAAATTTAAGATCCTGCATAATATTGATCTCCACAATTTCATCAGGATCCGAATCGAACATCAGCGAAAAAATACCGTTATCCGCGCCTACAAAAAAATGATTTTTATAATGAACCGCCAGGTATTTGGTGTCCTTGGTAAAAACGGTATCGATGCCGATGAGGTGAACGGTACCATCAGGAAAATAATGAAAGCTGTTTTTTAGTATAAAGGCCGCCTGCTGCACATTAAAGGCGGAAACATTGTGTGTAATGTCGACGATACTGGCAGCAGGCAATAATTTTAAGATACTTCCTTTAAGGGCGGCCTGGTAAATATCTTTGTCGCCCAAATCAGTAGTTAAAGTTATTATTGCCATTAATTTTTCAAATATTTATTGCTAATCTTGTGCAAGCTTTAGAAGCTACAAATATTCAATTTTTAATTCATAAAAATCCCTGAACTAAAAAAACTCTTACTGTTGACCGAACTAAAAATATCCATCGAAAATGTGAACCCGGCTGTATTGTGGGGACCGAATAATGACCACTTCGAGATCATCAAGAAACAATATCCAAAGCTTAAGCTGGTTGCCCGTGGCAGCGAACTGAAGGTTTTGGGCGATGATCATGAGTTATCTGTGTTCGACGAAAAATTCAACCACCTGCTAAACCATGTCGAAAAGTTTGAGAACCTGAACATCACCGACCTGGAGAGGATACTGGGATCAAATACAACTCCTAAAGCGGCAGCCGAACCGGCGGCAGGCGATAAATCGACCACCGGCGAGGTTTTGGTGTTCGGCCCCAACGGTATATTGGTAAAGGCGCGCACAGCTAACCAGAAGCGCATGGTTTCGGCCATCGACAAAAATGACATCGTGTTTGCTATAGGTCCGGCCGGTACCGGGAAAACCTATACTGCCGTTGCACTGGCCGTACGGGCGTTAAAGAATAAAGAAATAAAACGCATTATCCTTACCCGCCCGGCGGTAGAGGCAGGGGAGAACCTTGGCTTTTTGCCCGGCGATTTGAAGGAAAAGATAGACCCGTACCTGCGCCCTTTATACGACGCGCTGGACGATATGATTCCGGCTGAAAAGCTGAAAGTATACCTGGAAAACCGCACCATCGAAATAGCACCACTGGCATTTATGCGCGGCCGTACGCTGGATAACTGTTTTGTTATACTCGACGAGGCGCAAAACGCTACCGATATGCAACTGAAGATGTTCCTGACGCGCATGGGGCCGACGGCTAAATTCATCGTAACAGGCGACGTTACCCAGATAGATCTGCCTAAAAAGCAGCAATCGGGCCTGCATACTGCTTTAAGAATATTAACCGATATAAAGGGTATTGAGATCATTTACCTTACCGGAGAGGACGTTGTACGCCACAAACTGGTGAAACGGATACTGGAGGCATACGGGGATATCCAATAGATATGAGATATTAGATGTGAGATATGAGTAAGAGATTTTTTTAGTCTCACATCTCAAATCTCACATCTCAAATCTAACCAACAATGGACGCAATAAAAGAAACGCATTTTCAATTTCCGCATCAAACCAACTTTTATAAGGGCAAGGTACGGGATGTATATACGATAGATAATAGGTATCTGGCTATGGTAGTTACCGACCGCATATCTGCGTTCGACGTGGTGTTGCCAGAGCCGATCCCATACAAGGGACAGGTATTAAACCAGATAGCCGCCAAATTTTTAACGGACACTTCTGACATCGTACCCAACTGGGTTGTTACCGTGCCCGACCCAAGTGTGACCATCGGCAGGATATGCGAACCGTTTAAAGTGGAAATGGTGATACGCGGTTATCTTGCCGGGCACGCTGCACGCGAATATACAGCAGGCAAGCGTGAAGTATGCGGCGAGAAACTACCGGAAGGGTTGAAAGAAAATGATAAACTACCCGAGCCTATCATCACACCAACAACCAAAGCATCTGTAGGGCACGACGAGGATATATCCAGGGAGCAGATATTAGCAAGGGATATTGTATCGCCGGAAGATTACGCGCAATTGGAAAAATATACCAAAGCCTTATACCAGCGCGGCACAGAGATAGCAGCTAAAAGGGGCCTGATATTGGTTGATACCAAATATGAATTTGGTAAAGCGGACGGAAAAATATATTTAATTGACGAAATACACACCCCCGATTCATCAAGGTATTTTTACAAAGACGGCTATGAGGAACGCCAGAAAAATGGGGAGCCGCAAAAGCAGTTATCTAAGGAGTTTGTGAGAAAATGGCTGATAGAAAATGGCTTCCAGGGCAAGGAGGGGCAGGTTGTTCCGCAAATGACGCCGGAAATAGTTGCCTCAATATCTGACCGTTATATCGAGCTTTTTGAACAGATCACAGGCGAAAAATTTATCAAAGGCGACAACGCCCGCGTACTGAACCGGGTTGAAAGAGCTATTAACACAGCATTAAGGAATTTGTAATTTTTTATTGTAGATAAAAAAATTATATCTTAGTAGCATAATTATCAAAAAATGAAGTTTACTGTTGATAAGCACGAAAAGTATGTCTTATTGAAACTAAATGAATCCAAGCTGAATTCATTAGTTACACCGCAATTGAAGTCTGAACTGATATTGATGAATACCGAGGGGCAGAGGAATATCATTATGGACCTTTCGCAGATAAAATTTGCTGATTCATCAGGATTGAGTAGTTTGCTGGTAGGGCACCGCCTGTGCAAAAACTCATCGGGCACATTTATCCTCGTGGGTTTGAACGATGCCGTATCGCGGCTGATAGCTATTTCACAGCTAGACAGCGTACTTGCCATTGTTCCCACAACGGACGAAGCCATTGACCTTATCTTCATGGAGGAAGTTGAAAAGCAGCTAAAAAAAGAGGCAAAGTAGCCCTGACCTTGTTTACCCGATATGAAGTTTGAGGTAACAATATTGGGGAGCAGCTCGGCAACGCCAATTTTTAACAGGAACCCATCCTCGCAGGCGCTAAACATCAATGAGCATTTTTACCTGGTAGATTGCGGCGAAGGCACGCAACAGCAGATGCTGCGCTTTGATATCAAGCCCGGGCGTATCGATCATATTTTCATCAGCCACCTGCACGGCGACCATTATCTTGGCCTTGTTGGTTTGTTATCGTCCATGCATTTGAATGGGCGGACCAAGGCGCTGAACCTGTATTGCCCGCCTGAATTGAAGGAAATAATAGACCTGCAGCTTAAATATTCCGAAACCACGCTCCAGTTCGCGATCGACTACGTTTTTACGACCGCCGGTATTGTAGAGACAATATTGGAGAACCAGGATATTATTGTAGAGACCATACCGCTGGATCACCGTATACCCTGCACCGGATTCCTGTTCAGGCAGAAAAAGAGGTTAAAAAAGCTCATCAAGGAAAAAATCGAAAAAATAGGTATCCCCATTGAATACTATTCAGCCATAAAGAAAGGGGCCGACTATACCGCTGCCGATGGCACCGTCTATAAAAATGATGACATTACTATTGAACCGGAAGCACCGAAAACTTATGCTTACTGTTCGGACACGATTTATAACGAACGATATTTTAAACAAATCAGCAATGTTGACCTGCTTTATCATGAATCTACCTTTATGCATATCATGATAACAAGGGCGCAATCTACATTTCATACCACGGCTTTACAGGCCGGCGAGATAGCGCTAATAACCAATGCAAAAAAGCTGCTGATAGGCCATTTTTCGGCCCGGTACAAAACACTGAACGAACTGCTTGATGAAGCACGGAGCGTGTTCCCTGAAACAGAACTGGCACTTGAAGGTAAAACCTTTGCTATAGAATAGTTGACAGCAACTTTTGATGCGAATTGTAAACAGGCAACCGTAAACTAAAAAGAATCAATCTTTCTTCCCGCCAAAGACCGAGAAATGTACATAGCGTTTCGGATGGGCCTTCAAGTCAATAAACAGTTTATTCAAATTTGCTGAAGCGCTATCAAGATGGGCGTAAAGCCGCTGATCGTTGATAAGCATGCTGAGCGAGCCTTTGCTGTCGCTGATCTTGCTGATCGTCGCCTGGAGGTCAGCAATGGCTTTGTTTGCATTGTCCAGCGTTTGCTTGATGTTGGAATTTGAAAGGTCGCTGGTAAACTTTTCGGCATTGGTAGCAATATTGTCCAAATGCGACGTGCTTGTTTTAAGGTTAGCAGAAACCGCCTCGGAATTAGCCAGGATGCCATTGATGTGTCCGCTTTGCGCAGCGACCAGCGCGTCTATCTTCTTGGTCGTTCCTTCTAAGGTTTGCAGGGAGTTGGCGATACTGAGAAAACTACGGTCGATATTTTTCTGAAAATCGGGATTCATGATCTTATTGATGGCGGATAAGGACGAATCCATTTTCGATATCAACTGTTCAGCCTTCTTCTGGATAGGCTGAAGACTCTCGGCCAGGCTGCCTTCAATATCCGCTTTAAGTGTATCCTTATCCGCAGCGAAGGTTTTGCTGTTACCCATCTCGAAAACGATCGCCTTTGAACCCAGCAGGTCCGTACTTACCAATTTAGCAAGGGTATTATCTGGCACATTATACTGCGGATCGATCTTGAACTCGACTATGGTACGTCCGTCGGGACGGAGTTTCATTTTTGATACGTGCCCGATAGGAAAGCCATTGACCAACACGGGTTTTGAAACCGAAAGTCCTTCAACGCTATTATATACGGCGTAAAATCTATCCGACGAAGTAAAAACGTCGTCGCCTTTCAGATAACTGTAGCATAATATCAATATTGCCACAGCAAGGGTTGTAAGCACGCCAATTTTGGTTTCGTTCGAGATTTTCATACGTCGTATATATGGATATGAGATTTGAAATTTGAGAGGGATAATTGAGACCGGTTAAAGATGATCATTTTCTTTTTGTATGGCCCCATATCTCCAATCTAACATCCCGCGCCTGATTTAGTTTTTAGACACCGCTTCTGCTTCATCCCTGTACTTTTCTACAGCTCTGACTATCGAAGCTACGATTTCGTTTTGACCTTTTTCAGAATTCAGGTAGTCTTCTTCTTCGTGATTGTTAATATACCCTGTTTCAACCAGCACAGATGGCATCGCTGTGTGGTCGAGCACGAACACAACCTGTTCCCTTACCCCGTCGCTTGGGCGGCCATCAGTTTGTGTAAATTCATCATTTATCAGGTCGGCAAGGCGTATACTTTGCTTGCGGAATTTATTCTTCATGCGGTTAAGCATGATAACCGCCATCGGGTCATCAGCTTTTTCTTCTACCGAAGTTTCCACCTTATTATCGTCTCCGATTATTTCGTTTTCGCGCAACGCTTCGTTTTGCGGACCAATCCTGTTAGTGCTGTAAACCAGCAATAATACACCCTTACCCGAACGATCGGGCACGCTTACCGACCTGTAAATAGGTTTATGATGTTTATGGCCAACCACTTCGCGTATCGTCCTGTTGGGTAATGAATTGCAGTGGATCGAGATAAAAAGATCGCCCCGATTCGAATTGGCAATTTCTGCCCGTTTGCCCCATAGCACATCGTAGTTATTGGTACGTGTCATTACTATTTTAACATCGGGCATGTCTTTTTCAAATTCGGCCTGCAATTTCTTGGCGATAGACAACGTTATGTTTCTCTCAAATGAATACGAACCTTGCGCGCCAGGCGAATACCGTCCGCCTTCCGGTGGCCTTTCGCCGTGGCCTGCGTCGACGATGATAGTTCTGATCCTGAAGCTGCTGTCGGTAAGCGGAGGGTCTTTTATTATAGGTGACGGATGTTTAAATGAAAGCAAAGTAAAGGAGACAACAAATGTTAGTAAACTATAAATCAATCTTTTCAATGCCTTATTTTTCATCTATACGTTTTGTTTTAATAATGGTGAACGGGTCAACAGATTATATTAATCACTATTGTAACGAATAATCTGATGGTTTCATTATTTTTGAGCGCTGTTAACAATACCCGCAAAAATACTATTCATAATCGATTTTGAAATTCGTTAGCCTGTTTTTTCTGCCTGTATTCATCTTAATGGCCAACGTTACAGCATCTGCTACCACCCGCAGCGTTTACGGCCACAAGCCTGCTATTGATACCATTATTAAACTGGACACCATAAAAGACAAGAAGTTGCTTAAAGGTAGGAAATCTGCCTTAAAAACTTCGGAAAATAATGCTTTACAGGCAAATAATGACACCACGAAGAATAAAAATGGACTGAAATCAATGGTTACCGCGCACGCAGAGGACTCGACCAAGTATGACGATGTACACCAGATATTATACCTGTATGGCAAAGCAAGGGTTACCTACGAAGATTTTGAGATGGATGCCGACTATATACGGGTTGACGAGAAGAACAAGATCATTTACGCCAGTGGCCTGATAGATCCCTTTACACACCGGTATATAGGGCGGCCGATATTTAAACAGGGCAAGGATAAACCGGTTATAACCGATTCATTGCGTTTTAACTATGAAACAAAGAAGGGTAAACTATTTAATGCGGCTTCAGACCAGGACGGGAACTATATCTCCGGCGGCCAGATACGGAAATTAGGGGGTGAGGATGCTGCTTACGATCACGTGATATTCAGTACCTGTGATCTGCCGTACCCGGATACTCACTTTGGCATTGTGATCACCAGGGGAATCGGTGAAAAAAACCAGATCATATCAGGCCCCGCATTTTTGGAGGTGGAAGGTGTGCCGCTGCCACTTGCCATACCATTTGGTTTTTTCCCCAAGCCGAACACACGGGCATCAGGTATTATCATTCCAACATTCGGCGAAGACCAGAAACTGGGGTTTTACCTGCGCAACTTTGGTTATTATATAGCCCTGAATGATTACCTCGACCTCACCACGACAGGTACATTTTACTCTAAAGGCTCTTATGCCATCAGCACCTCATCGCGCTATTATAACCGATATAAATATAGCGGTACCGTGACTTTGAGCTACAGTTCGACCAATTATGGTTTACCGGGCGATCCTTCCAACAAGGACTTCCACATCGACTGGTCGCATAGCCAAAACCCGAACGCGCATCCGGGTGTAACGTTTAGCGCGTCGGTTAATGCGGGTACGGCAGGTTTTTTTCAGCATAACCCGGCCACCGAAGGTTACAATCTGAATACTCTAACCCAAAACACCTTACGTTCGAGCATCTCATATGGCAGGGTATGGGCCGGGACACCTTTTAACTTAACGGTGAACTTATCGCACAGCCAGGACCTAACCCGCAAGACAGTTACGCTGGAACTGCCGACGTTTAACTTCAACATGTCGACCATTAGCCCGTTTGATTCAAAGGAAAGAGTAGGAGAACAAAAATGGTATCAAAAGATAACCGTCGGGTATAGCCTCCAGGGAACAAATAAGGTAAATAATGTACCTGAGGCTGAATTGTTTAAAAGCACAACGTTGACTAAAAGGTTGCAAAACGGTTTCGAACACCAGATACCGATCGGCTTCAACCAAACCATCTTAAAATATTTCCAGTTCAGTACAAGCGTTAACTATACCGAACGCTGGTATTTCCAGCATATTAACGAAAGATATGCCAGGGGCAGTGTGCCCGGCAGAGACTCATTAGTATTTGATACAATAGGCGGATTTAAAAGGGCAGGCGAATATAATATCGGCGCCAATATGTCGACAAAGATATATGGCACCATGACATTCAAAAAAGGCAGCTTACAGGCCATAAGGTATGTAGCCACCCCATCCATCGGCGTGAGCTTTCATCCCGATTTTGGCGACCCCCGCTACGGTTATTATCAAACGGCTGTAAGCGACGCTACCGTACCTTACCAGTCAAGTTCGCAACGTTATTCTATTTTTCAGAACTCAGTATATGGAAGCCCTTCTGCCGGGAAATCGGCTGCGCTGACTTTCAGTCTGAACAATAGTATCGAAGCCAAAGTACGCCCGAAAAGCACGGATACATCAACCACGGCTAAAAAAATAAAAATATTGGAGGGCTTTACCGTATCAACGTCTTACAACTTCGCGGCAGACTCGCTGAACCTTTCGCCAATCTCATTTTCCGGCCATACCTCGCTGTTTAAGGACAAGTTGAATATCAATTTCAGCGGGACATTCAATCCTTATACAACTTTAGTCAGAGACTCCATTTCAAACGGACAAATATATAAGTACAGGATCCCTATCAATAAATTCACCTGGCAAAACGGAAAATTTCCAACGTTGGTACAAGCCAGCTTATCGGCGAGCGCCTCACTTAACCCGGCGTTGTTTCACCCAAATGTGCAACCGGCGGCACCAGGATCAACTTTGCAGACCGCAAACCCCGACCAGGCGGCGAAGCTGGCATTGCTTAACAGCGACCCAAGCGCTTATGTCGACTTTAATGTCCCATGGAATGCTTCTATCAACTACTCGTTCAGTTACAGTAATAACTATACCAATACTTATGTATCGAATACCATCATGTTAAGTGGCGACGTAAGCGTGACTAAAAACTGGAAAGTGCAGTATACAACCAACTACGACCTGCGAAAAGGCCAGTTGAGCAGTGCAACTTCATTTGGTATTTACCGCAATCTTCATTGCTGGGACCTGTCGTTTCAATGGCTTCCATTCGGTTATTACAAGTCCTACAATGTTACTTTAAGGGTAAAAGCACCTATATTACAGGATCTGAAACTAACGAAACGAAGTGATTATACCAGCAATCAATATTACAATCCATACCAATAAATGCAGGCGGAAATAATAACCATAGGCGACGAGATACTGATCGGCCAGATTGTGGACACCAATTCGGCATGGATAGCGCAACAACTTAATGCAATAGGCATCAGGGTAAAGCAAATATCTTCGGTATCCGATGATAAGTATCACATCCTGGCGGCTTTAAAAGAAGCGCATGAGCGTGCCAATGTTATACTGATAACCGGGGCCTCGGCCCGACAAAGGACGATATTACAAAAAAAACCTTAGCTGAATATTTTGGTGTGGGGATGGTAGAGAATAAGCAGGCACTGGCCAATGTTGAGGCTATATTCAGGCGGTTGCGCGGTACTTTTACTGAACTGCTCGAAGTGAACCGTCAGCAGGCTATGGTGCCCGAAAACTGTGAAGTTATTTTAAACCGCAACGGCACTGCACCGGGTATGTGGTTCAATTATGATGATACCATTTATATGTCGATGCCTGGCGTGCCGCACGAGATGATGTATATGATGGAGGATTCAGTATTACCTAAACTTAAGGCTACGCTAAAACTGCCGCATATCGTTCATCATACCATATTAACGGCCGGCGAAGGGGAATCCTATTTGGCCGAAAAGATAAAGGATATTGAAGATTCATTGCCGCCGTACATAAAATTAGCTTATTTGCCCAAACTCGGGCAAGTACGTTTGCGTTTAAGTGCCTACGGTGATAATGAAGCCTTCCTGAACGAAAAAGTTAAGGGTTTTGCGGCAAGGATAACCGAGCGTGTTGGAAAAGCGGTAGTAGCGCAGGGAGATATACCGCTCGAAAAAGCCATTTTAGATTTTATGGCCGAGCGCGAACTGACACTATCAGCGGCGGAAAGCTGCACAGGCGGGTATATCTCGCACCTGATAACACAGCATGCCGGGTCGTCGAAAGTATTTTTTGGCGGTGCCGTTTCTTATTCTTATGAATTGAAAGAGAGCGTACTGGGCGTAAAAAACGAAACATTATGGCAACATGGCGCGGTGAGCGAAGAAACGGTTAAAGAGATGGTGGAAGGGGCGTTGCTGAATTTTAAATCAGATTATGCAGTTGCCGTTACCGGTATTGCCGGCCCTGACGGGGGAACCCCTGAAAAGCCAGTCGGAACGGTGTGGATAGGCGTGGCAAATAATGCAAAAACGGTCACAAAGAAATTTTCATTTGGAAATAAGCGGCAGCAAAATATAGAAAGAACGGCGATAGCGGCATTGAACATGCTGAATATTTTGCTGAAGGAATTAAACTAATTGACTAATTTTGCCCCGTTATAATACCTGAGAACTATGGCTAAATACCAATTATTACTGCCGAAAATGGGCGAGAGCGTTGCCGAGGCTACCATTATAAAATGGAATAAAGCCGTTGGCGACCGCATTGAGGCCGACGAAACAGTAATGGAAATTGCTACCGATAAAGTGGACTCCGAAGTACCGTCGCCGGTAACAGGAACGCTGCTTGAACAACTTTGCAACGAGAATGATGTGGTGCAAGTTGGTGGAGTGATTGCCGTGATAGAAACTGACGAGGTTGAAGAAACAACCGGACTGCCACAGGCTGCTGAAGTGATACAGGATATTGATAAGGCGGTTGAAACGCCGTCAGAAGAACCTGTTTCACCAGAAGCGGTACCCGGCCTGGAGCAATTAGAAGCTAAAGAAACCGCAGTTGCGACCGGAGAGGAAGAGGCAAAAGGATCAGGAAGATTTTATTCGCCGCTGGTAAAGAACATTGCTGCGCAGGAAGGTTTAAGTATTGAAGAACTTGACAAAATACCTGGCACTGGCGCGGAAGGCCGTTTAACAAAAGACGACCTGTTGAGTTATATCCAAAACCCTGCTGCGTACAAAGTCGCAGCTGGTGAGGAACCGGTTGCCGAACAGCCAAAAGAAAAACCAAAACCGGCAGCTACGATTACAGAACCTGTTGCCGAACAAAAGCCTGCCGCAGCGCCTGCTCAACCACAACCAGTTGCCGAGCCAAAAGCGGCTCCGGCTATATCGGTTTCGGGCGGCGACGAGATCATCGAGATGGACCGGATGCGCAAGCTCATAGCCGACCACATGGTGATGAGCAAGCAAACTTCGCCGCACGTAACCTCATTTGTTGAGGCCGATGTGACCAATATCGTGCAATGGCGCGAAAAGGTGAAGGGCGCTTTTGAAAAGAAAGAAGGGGAGAAGATAACCTACACCCCAATATTTATTGAGGCTGTTGTAAGGGCCATCAAAGATATGCCGATGATCAACATTTCGGTAAATGGTACCCAGATCATCAAAAAGTCGGCTATCAATATCGGTATGGCTACGTCGCTGCCAAGCGGTAACCTGATAGTTCCGGTTATTAAGAAAGCAGATGAGCTGAATCTGGTTGGTTTGACCAAATCAGTAAACGACCTGGCTAATCGCGCCCGCAACAATAAACTGCAGCCCGATGATGTAAAAGACGGAACTTTTACCATCACCAATGTCGGCTCGTTCGGCAATGTGATGGGAACGCCTATCATCAACCAACCACAGGTTGCTATTTTAGCCGTAGGCGCCATCAAAAAGAAACCTGCTGTTATAGAAACGCCGCAGGGGGATATGATCGCTATCAGGCATATGATGTTCCTTTCGCTGTCCTACGACCATAGGGTGGTGGATGGTGCGCTTGGCGGGTCGTTCCTGCGCCGTATAGCCGATTATCTGGAAGGCTGGGACATAAACAGAGCGGTGTAGTTAGTGATCAGTGATTGGTTAATTAGTGATTAGTGCTTTCTTCTAAAGACAAACAAAAGGCTCCCGTTTGGGAGCCTTTTTAGCAACAACTTTGCAAAGCTGTTATAGAACCTCAAGCGCCTGCTTTTTCGATTCAGCCAAACTGACCCCTTTCAGCTGATCGGCAAACGCTATGAACGCCTTGTCTGATATACGATGTTGATTGTCAATCAGTTTTTGCAGATTGATTTTCCCTATAACAAACTTGTAATTGCCGGAGTAATAACGTTCGTGGATATATTCAAAGCCTAATTCGTCTACAAGGTCGTCATCCTCATAGCGCAAATAGATATTGATTTCGATATCATTCGTGAACTTCAGGTCCTTTTTTGCTTTTGCTTTTTTGTATTCGTATTGATAATCATAACGAAGTGCAGCTATATCCGATAAAACTGCAGAACCTGTCGGGTGGCCCCCAGCGCCTTTTCCAAAGAAGAATTGTTGATCGGCGAAAGCTGCCTGTACAATAACGCCGTTGTATTCATATTCTACATTATACAGGAACTCAGTTTCGTTCACAAATTTAGGCAACACGAATAAAGCCACGTGCCGGTCATCCAACTCTTTCGCAACCGGAACCAACTTGATCTTTAAGTTTTTCTCGCGGGCATATTGCAGGTCATACGCCGACAAAGATTGTATGCCAAGATTGAATACTTCTTCAGGTTTTACCACTACGCCATATGCATGTGCGGCTGCAATAACCAGTTTATATTTTGCATCAAAACCGCCAACATCACTTATCGGATCCGTTTCGGCAAACCCAAGGTCTTGTGCCTGTTTTAATGCTGAAGCATAATCAAGCCCCTCGATAAACCCTTTGGAGAGAATGTAATTCGATGATCCATTAAAAATACCGCAGATAGAATGCAGCAGCTCGTTATCGTAATATTCCTCCAGGTTACGGATAATCGGAATACTGCCACACACAGCACCCTCATACAGCAACGAGGTGCCGTATTGGTGCTGTAAGTTTATCAGTTCATCCAGGTGTGTAGCAATCATTTTCTTACTGGCCGAAACAACGTTTCTGCCAGTACTCAAGGCCCGCGAAACAATTTCAAAAGCGGCTTCAGTATCGTTTATCAACTCAACAATGGTATTGATCTCCGGGTTGTTAAGCAGTTCTTCTTTATCAGTGGTAAACAGTTCGGCCGGAAGCGTGCGTTTTTTACTGCCATCTTTGATGCAGATCTTAACGATCTCGATATTCAGATTTTTAGTTTTGATGATATCATGAAGGCCCTGGCCCACTACGCCAAAGCCAAATAGTCCAATAGTTAGTTTCTTACTCATTATGCGGATTGTTGCAGGTCGATGATCTTACCCTTTACGTCGGTTTTAAAAAATGATATGATGATGTTAGTTAATATTTCAGTTTCGATCAGGAAGCCATCGTGCCCATAAAATGAGTCGACTTCCGCAAATGCAGCTTTAGGAATATGCCGGAACAAATATTGCTGCTCTTCAATGGGGAACAGCACATCCGACTTTATACCGATGACCAGTGTTCTTGATTTGATAAGGCTTAATGCTTTTTCCACGCCATGACGGCCGCGGCCCGCGTTGTGCGAGTCCATTACTTTGGAAAGGTACCAGTAACTATAGGCATTAAAACGCTTAACCAGTTTATCACCCTGGTAGTTCTGGTACGATGATGCTTTAAAGTCGTCTACCTTTTTATCATTTTCTTCCTGTTGCGTAATGCCGTAAGTTTTATATCCGCGGTAGGACAGGAGCGCTATGCTTCGTGCAGCTTTCATGCCTTTTGCGCCGCCATCGGGTTTGTTCGCATAAAAGCTTCGGTCGGCGGCTATGGCCATACGCTGCGATTCGTTAAAGGCGATGCCCCATGGCGAATGACGGGCGTTGGTAGCTATCAGTATTAAGTTTTTAATACGCTCCGGTTCCATTATCGCCCATTCCAGGGCCTGCTGCCCGCCAAGCGACCCGCCAATAACTATTTTGATATCTTCAATTCCGAGGTGTTCGGCCAGCAGCTGATGTGCTTTCACCATGTCACGCACTGTTATTTGAGGAAAAGCCAGGTAGTAAGGCAGCCCGGTAGCCGGGTTAAAACTCAAAGGGCTGGTTGTTCCATAAGCCGAGCCAAGGATATTGGCGCATACAATGAAGTGTTCGTCAGGGTTAAAATGATCAGCCGGACCGAACAAGCCTTTCCACCAGTCGAAAACATCAGAGTTAGCAGTAAGCGCATGACATACCCAAACAACATTATCCTTATTTTTACTCAGTTTACCATAGGTATGAAAACCAATTTCCAGTTCAGCCAATTGCTTTCCCGATTCGAGCTTGATACCCTGTTTGTATTTAAAAGTTTGTGTATTCATTTCAGCCATTTGTTACCCGGACCGGCAGTCTCTGAACCGCCGGCCCTGTAACTTCTATTATCACTTAAAAACTATATTATACCAATTCAGGTTCCTGCTGTTTGATCTTAGCAAAAGCCTGTTCAAAATCTGCTTTGATATCATCGATATGTTCGATACCAACCGCTACGCGCAGCGCGTTAGGCGTAACACCTGCAGCCAGCTGTTCTTCGTCGGACAGTTGCTGGTGCGTTGTTGCCGATGGTTGTATGATAAGCGTTTTGGCATCGCCAACGTTGGCCAGGTGACTTACCAGCTGCAGGCTATCGATAAAGCGGCCTGCATTTTCCTTATCGCCTTTCACCTCGAATGAAAGCACTGCTCCAAAACCGTTCTTCAGGTACTTTTTGGCCAATGCATTGTAGGGTGATGACGCCAGGCCGGGATAATTCACTTTTGCTACCTGCGGATGCTGCTCGAGCCATTGCGCCAAGGCTAACGCATTATCGACGTGACGCTGGACTCGTAGTGAAAGCGTCTCCAAACCCTGCAGGAAAAGAAATGAATTGAACGGTGATAGCGCTGCACCAAAATCGCGCAAGCCCTCAACTCTTGCCCGGATGATGAACTGGATATTGCCAAAGGGACCGCCCACGCCGAACACGTCGGAAAAAACCAGGCCATGATAACCTTCCGACGGTTCGCTGAATTGAGGAAACTTGCCATTGCCCCAGTTGTAATTACCACCATCAACAATAACCCCGCCGATGCTGGTGCCGTGGCCACCGATCCATTTGGTAGCAGATTGAACCACCACATGCGCACCATGCTCAAGAGGGCGGAAAAGGTAGCCGGCAGCAGCAAAAGTATTATCCACTATCAAAGGCAGGTCGTGCTTTTTGGCCAACGCTGCTACTTTATCAAAATCCGGGATGTTGTATTCGGGATTGCCGATAGTTTCCAGGTAGATGGCTTTGGTTTTATCGTCAATAAGCTTTTCAAGACTTTCTGCCGAATCGTCCTTAGCAAACCGGGCCTCTATACCGAGCCTTTTAAAAGAAACCTTAAATTGGTTGTACGTTCCACCGTATATAAAAGGGGATGAAACAAAATTGTCGCCCACCCCAAGGATGTTGTTCAGCGCCAAAAATTGCGCTGCTTGTCCCGAACCGGTAGCCAATGCCGCTACACCACCTTCTAAAGCCGCCACACGCTTTTCAAATACATCGGTGGTTGGGTTCATAATGCGCGTATAGATATTACCGAACTCCTTTAGAGCGAATAGATTGGCGCCATGTTCCGCATTTTTGAACACATAAGACGATGTTTGATAAATAGGCACAGCCCTACTGCCGGTGGTTGGATCGGGTTCCTGCCCCGCATGCAATTGTAAAGTTTCGAATCTCAGGTTTGACATAATGTTAGATTTTAAATGTTTATAATATTTTGATTTCAATGGTTACCGGCGAAAGCGCAAAACAGTTGTCAGGTCCTTAGCGGCACACGCATATTTTTCGGAAAAGGAAATTAGCGTGACAGAAGGATCAACAATAGCAAATGCACATACACATAGAAATGTGGACGCGTGAAACAGTGAGACTTTTAGCGGGTCTAAAAATTGCTTGCTTGATAGTGTAAATCAGACTTTTCATGGTTATTAATTTATATCTCCCGGAGATCCATTCTCCGGGCCAGGATTTGGCACCTTCTCCACCCTGGAGGGTTGCCAGCGGGTCGTTGAGCCTGATCTCTCGCCGCTTCTTTATAAATCAAAACCTTTTTGAGAGGTAATGATAGAGGTATTGCTACCAAATATTGTTGCGAAGATAGTGGATAGAAAAGCAATTCTCCAAATTAAATTTTATTTAAATAGAAAGCTTAAAGCAAAAAAACCAAAGCTTTAAGCTTTCCGCTTTAGCCTATCAGCTTAAAATGGCGCATCGATACCGGGAAATGGCGCATTTACACCCCACTGGTAGGTTATTTTGCAAGTAGCTTTGATGAAAACAAATTATCATGTCAACCAAAAAACAACTTTTAGCACAGTACGATCTGCACGACGTATTGTTTACCAATGTGATCAAAGACATCAGCGATGCGGAATCAAACCAGGTAATAGCTGATCCGTTAAACTGCGTAAAATGGATAGCGGGTCATCTTTTATGGGCAAACTCAAACCTTGCCAATATCAGCGGCGTACAGGTGGAGGTAAAATGGCGAGGCCATTTCCACACTAAACAGGGTGGAAGTGCAGAAGATTTTAATGCTCCGCCAAGCCCGCTGCCAACACTGGACGAAATAAGGGATAAATGGAACCATGATACTGTTATTACCAGGAAGGGCCTTGAAAATTTGCCCGAAGAAGCCTTGAATAAAGTTATCGACAGGAAACATCCTATACAACCATTCGATAACACGCTTGCCGGTTTATGGGCCTTTATAAACGACCACCAGGCTTATCATATCGGCCAGATAGGTATTATCCGGAGAGCACTTGGAAAAGAGGCGATGTCATATTTCAGGAGTTAACAAAAAGCTTAAAGCAGAAAGTCCAAAGCTTTGAGTTTTCTGCTTTGGTCCTTCAGCTCAAAGAAGCGCTTGCTCCAAATCTGCTATCAGGTCATCAATATGCTCCAAACCAACCGAGACACGTAATAAATTATGCGGGGTTTTAGTATCGGGACCTTCGACAGAGGCTCGATGTTCGATCAGTGTTTCCACACCGCCGAGACTGGTAGCCTGGGTAAATAGTTTTAGTTTATTGATCACCCTTTTTGCCTCATCCGAACCACCTTTGACACAAAAGGAAAGCATACCGCCGAATGCCGACATCTGGCTTTTGGCGGTTTCGTGCTGCGGATGGGACGATAGTCCCGGGTACATCACCGATTCAACTTTAGGATGCTTTTCAAGGTATGCAGCCATCAACTGCGCATTCTGAACATGGCCTTTTATGCGATAAGGCAGCGTTTTGATACTCCTTGTAATGTAATAGCAGTCCATAGGGGATGGAATTGCGCCTCCGTACCCCTGAACGTCCCGTATTTTAGTCCACCAATCGTTTTTTTCAGCCGTTACCAGGACACCACCCATCAGATCGCTGTGCCCGCCGAAATATTTGGTGGATGAGTGCATCACCAGGTCGGCGCCAAGCGCTAAAGGCTGCTGGCAAACCGGCGTTGCAAAAGTGTTATCGACCGCAACTTTAATATTATGGCTCTTCGCGATCTTAACCACTTTTTTAATGTCTGTAACTTTAAGCAATGGGTTCGAAGGCGTTTCGAGCCATATCAAGCCAGTGTTGGATTTGATGTGATCTTGCAGGACCATTTCATCATTCACATCTATAAAATCAAATTCTAAGATCCCGGCGAACAGGTTTTTGAGTTGGTTACGGAGCCCGTGATACATATCATCCGGACCGATAATATGCGTACCGGGTTTGAGAGATTGAAAAACCGTCATACCCGAGGCATTGCCCGAGGAAAATGCTGCGGCATCGGCGCCGTTTTCGAGTTTTGCGAGCACATTTTCAAGTTGCGTCCGGTTTGGATTTGCCGAACGGCTGTAGATATAGCCTGAGGGGTAACTTCCATCCGCGGCGCGTTCGAACGTGGTCGACATAACGATGGGCTGTATGACGGCCTTGGTAGATTCGTCGGTATGATTGCCGGCGTGGATAGCGATGGTCTCGATCTTCATAGGACAAACTTAAAAGTTTTGAAGGAGTAAATAATGTTTACACATCCATTACAGTAACATTTGTTACTTTTGCAGCAAAGTTTACCTTATGGAAGCTGAAAGTAATTTACACGTATTATTACAGGATCCCGATCTTTCCGCTGATCTTAAGCAAATTGCCCGAAAAGTACTGGATAACGAACGCATCACTTTTGATGAGGGTGTGCTGCTTTATGAAAAGGGCGAATTGAGTTATCTCGGGGTGCTGGCAAACTATATCCGCAACAAAAAGCACGGCGATCGAACCTACTTTAACCGTAATTTCCATATCGAACCAACCAATCTGTGTGTATATGATTGTAAGTTTTGTTCGTATTCAAGGCTGATCAAACAGCGTTCGGAAGGTTGGGAATACACCATGGACGACATGCTGGATTTAGTGAAAAAATATGATGGTGAACCTGTTACCGAGGTACACATTGTGGGTGGTGTACTGCCACAGTATGATGTCCCGTTTTATTCGGAACTGTTCAGCCGTATCAAGGCGCACCGTCCCGAATTGCATGTAAAAGCGCTGACACCAGTTGAATATCACTATATTTTCAAGAAAGCAAAGATCGGTTATGCTGAGGGGATGAAGCTGATGAAAGAAGCCGGACTTGAATCCATACCAGGCGGAGGAGCCGAGATATTCCACGAGGAGATACGCGACATCATTTGCAAAGATAAATGTACCGCCGACCAATGGCTGCAAATACACGAGGAGTGGCATAAGCTGGGTATGCGGTCGAACGCGACGATGCTTTACGGCCATATTGAAAAGCACTGGCACCGGGTGGACCATATGGAGCGCCTACGTCAGCTACAGGATAAAACCGGCGGTTTCCAGACCTTTATTCCGCTGAAATTCCGCAACCAGGATAACCAAATGTCGGATGTGCCAGAGTCGACCGTGATAGAAGACCTGCGGAATTATGCTATAGCCCGTATTTACCTTGATAATTTCGATCATATCAAAGCTTACTGGGCGATGATCAGCCGGAATACGGCACAATTGTCGCTGAATTTTGGTGTGGACGATATTGATGGCACGCTGGACGACACGACCAAAATATATTCGATGGCGGGGGCCGAGGAGCAGCATCCGGGCATGAGCACAAAGCAATTGGTGGAACTGATCAAACAGGTTGGCAGGCAGCCGATAGAACGCGACACACTGTATAATGTAGTGACCGACTATACCAATTTTGAGTTCCCTGAAGAGGTTAAACCACAGTTTTACAAATTACCGGTGATCAATTAATGAAAAGTAAACCGGTAAAATCACAAAAACCAAAGATCGGTGAAATCAAATCACAATCGGAGGAATCCCTAATTTTAAAGACTTTATACATTGTTCGCCACGGCCAAACCGATCTGAACAAACTGGGCATTGTGCAGGGCAGGGGACGGGATACCGATTTGAACGATGAGGGCCGCCGCCAGGCAGGCGAGTTTTTTGACGCCTACTGCAAAGTGCCCTTAGATAAGATATATATTTCGCTGCTGAAACGCACGCAGCAAAGCGTCCAACAATTTATAGACCTTGGCCTGCCTTACGAAAAACTGGAAGGCCTGGACGAGTTAGCCTGGGGGGTTTTGGAGGGACAGCCAAGCACGCCTGCCAATAAGGCCGCTTTTCTGAAACTGATACGCCAATGGCTCGACGGTAAGCTGGACAGCAAATTTGAAGGCGGCGAAAGTCCTAACGAAGTAAAGGCCCGGCAGCTTAAGGCACTGGAGATCATCATGAGTCGACCAGAGGAAAAGAACGTCCTGGTATGCATGCATGGCAGGGCTATGCGCCTGCTGCTTTGTGTTCTTCTCGGCAAACCGCTTACCGAAATGGAAAGTTTCCCTCATCAAAACCTTGTCCTTTATAAAGTTACCTGGGACGGCTCGAAATACGAGATCGTCGATTTTAATAATGCCAAACACCTTCGCTAATACCCGATTTGTGAAAAAGATCAGAATATCTGCTGTAAGCTATACCAATACCAAACCCTTCCTGTACGGAATACAAAATACGCCGATCATAGATAAGGTTGACCTGAGCGTGGACATCCCCGCCGATTGCGCCCAAAAACTCATTGACGACAAGGTAGATATTGGCCTGATACCCGTTGCCGCGGTCCTTGACCTGCCCGAGTGGCGTATCGTTTCGGACTATTGCATAGGGGCTGTCGGGGCGGTAAATTCAGTGTTCCTGTTCAGTAATTGTGATATCAGGGAAGTTAAAACCGTTCAGCTCGACCCTCAGTCACGAACATCAAATAACCTGGCGAAAGTGCTTCTGAAAAATTACTGGAAAGTGCGGCCTGAACTTATTACAAATGCCCCGGATTACAGCCTGTCAACAGATGAATATACGGCTTACGTCCAAATAGGCGACCGCACATTCGGCAAAAAAGCACGATATAAATTCGTTTACGATCTTTCGGAAGAATGGCTGAGCTTTACCGGTTTGCCTTTTACATTTGCCGCTTGGATAGCCAATAAACCTGTCCCGCAGGAGTTCATCGACGAGTTTAACAGCTCGCTGAAATTTGGGCTCGACCACCGAATCGAATTGCTTAAAGAGCTCCCAAAACGCGACGATTTCGACCTTGAAGATTACCTGATGCACAAACTCGATTTCAGCCTGACAGAGGACAAGAAGAAAGCCCTTTATCTTTTCCTCGACTACATCAAAAAGCTCTGATATATCAAGTGTTTACGCCACCGTTTTGCCAAACGCAATAACGCTTTAAGTGGTTGGTTATCAATTCTCATAAAAATTGAGCATCTGAAAAAGCGGCTTATTTTTACGTTTTTATGAATGTCAGAAAATTCTCCCGTCCGGCTCCAGGTATGTGACATTTATCATTCTTTTAAAACAAATAAAATTGAATATTTACTGTTGAAGCTTGCTAATCCAGCTATGACGGCTACAGTTAAACTCAATGTGATCAAAATTATCCATACTGCTATATGGGTGTTTTTCAATATTGTTATATTTTACCTGTGCTATGCCGCTGTTACCGGTAAAAATGACAAATGGGTTTGGATTTGCATCGGGCTTGTGATAGTAGAGGGGTTGGTTTTGCTGTTGTTCAAATGGAGCTGCCCTTTAACAGTGATCGCACGTAAGTATTCAAATTCAGATCAGGACAACTTTGATATCTTTTTGCCTAATCAATTAGCCAGGTACAATAAACTTATTTACACCTGCCTGTTTATTATCGCGGTAGTTGTTATAATTTTTAGGATCGTCTTAAAGACCGGTAATCCATAACGCAGAGGATATCAGAACTGCAGAAATATTTTTTCCGGGGTTTTAAACAAACGTTTAAGCCGGCTGTTGTTACAACACCAATTATATTCAATGAGCAAACATGTTCTTGTAGTGGAAGACAGCGAAGAACTGATTTCACTTTACCGCGACCTGCTGGAGCCAGACGGCTATCGCCTGTCATTTTTAGCAGGATCTGACGATATTATCCAACACATCACCGAATTGCAACCCGACATCGTGCTGCTTGATTTCCTGATAGCGGGCATCAATGGCGGCGAACTTTGCAGCCAGATAAAAAAGAACCCAGCCACATCCCGGATACCCGTCATCATGGCAACAGCGTATCCGCGCCTGCTGAATTCGCTCGGTCATTACGGCTGGGACGATTTTATAGCCAAGCCCTTTGAACTGGAAGAATTTTACCGGGTTATCCGCAAGCATTCGCTAAAGGTGGCCTCGTAAGTTTTGAAAACGTATTAATCAACCTAAATAATCGGGTGGAAAAACTTTTTGTCCGTGCTTTTCGGCAATAGCTACCAGTTTTCCTATACCTTCCGGGTCCAGGTGTGGCGCCGGTAGAAATTCGTCATACTTTACCGGCCGGCCTATCTCGATAAACAGATCTTCCAATCCGGCGGGTATAACCGTGCAAAGCAGGTGCGCCATTTTATCCGACTTATTTTTAAAGCAATGCACCATGCCGCCTTTCGGGATAACCACATACGCACCTTTTTGAGCGATATAAGTACCCGCTTCCGACTTCACCTCAACTTCGCCATCCACAACGTAAAATGTCTCTTCAAAATCCGGGTGCGCATGCGGACCGGGTCCGCCGCCCGGTGGTACCAGCATATCAATAGTGGCAAAAGCGCTGCCGGTTTGCTTACCGCTAACCAAAATGCGGTAGGTATCGCCAACAACTGAAAGGCTTGGGCCTTCGTACGGGCCGGTGATGATGGGGGTAGGGGTGTTGTTTTTCATGTATTGATAAGTATTTGTTAAAGGTATAAGGTTTTAGGATGTAATTGGTTTTGGATATGTGAACTTGTTGGCAGCAACATAGATAAGTTAGAAAATCAGAGCGCCGTCCGATCCCACTCAGTCTGAAATTCTTGTTCCAAACGAATGAGCGCGCCGGTGCCTCAAACAATTAACATGCCTCGTCCCTTAAATAAATATAGGGTTACTATATTTATGCCAAAACACATCCCATGATAACATATTCACTAAAGGGGCAAAGCGCCCTGGTTACCGGCGCCGACAGCGGCATAGGCAAGGGGGTAGCACTTGAATTGGCCAAAGCAGGAGCTAGGGTGATCATCAACCACGTTGATGCCCATGAGATGGCGCAATTAACCGTTGACGAGATCACTACAGCCGGAGGCGAGGCCTATGCCATCCATGCTGATGTAAGCAACGAGGCTGAAGTGCAGGCCATGTTCGCCGAAATGTATAAACAATATGGCACCATTGATATCCTGGTAAACAACGCCGGCCTGCAGCGCGACTCGAAATTTGTGGATATGACGCTGGATCAATGGCAAACCGTCATCAATATCAACCTTACGGGGCAATTTCTGTGCGCGCGGGAAGCTGCACGCGAGTTTATACGGAGGGGAGTGGTGGCTGGGCGAAGCAAGGCTGCAGGCAAAATCATCTGCATGAGCAGCGTACACGAGGTGATACCGTGGGGCGGACATGTAAATTACGCCACCAGCAAGGGCGGCGTAATGATGCTGATGAAAAGCATAGCGCAGGAACTGGCTCCACATAAGATCAGGGTGATGAGCATCGGTCCGGGTGCTATTGAAACGCATATTAACCAGGCGGCATGGAGCAATCCCGAAGCATTAAAGAAACTGCTTACGCTGATACCCTATAACCGCGCCGGTGTGGCTGCTGATATTGGTAAACTGGCCGCATGGCTTGCATCGGACGAGGCCGACTATATAACCGGCACTACCATATTTATAGACGGCGGCATGACATTGTACCCCGGCTTTGCTGATAATGGATAAATTTCAAAAAGAATCGCTAAATTCATAATATCCTTCTGTCTTTGGGCCAAGAGTAGGGGAAAAACACAATAAAGATCATAAAGCCTAACTGTCTTTCCAATCCATTGTTCGTTTTCTATAAGTGCTTACATAAGGTTTTTGTTACGCAAAAACCCCATTTGTCATAAAATTGCAAGGAAATTGTAAAGAAATTTACTTAGTGTTAATTTTACAATAAGTACCCGGCATACTCATTGACATAATGTCAAAAATACACTTATTATCGGGGTGGATTTTTAGGAAAATCAAAAAACGGCCCATATTTTATCAAATAATTACAAAAATTGCTTTAAATTTTAATTATATGCAATCTTAGCTTACTTTTGTTGCGGATTTAAAATTTAAGACAATGAAAAAATTATTTATAACTACCGCAATCGCTGCTTTGTTCAGCGCAAGTGTTTTTGCCGATGGCACTAAAAAGGCTCATACTGTAACTGTTTCTTACACTGTGGTTAACCAGTTCGCTGCTGACTTCTCAAACGCAAAAAATGTTACATGGACCGTTAATGGCAACTTTCAGCGTGCCGACTTCATTTTGGAAGGCGTTAAAACTTCAGCTTTTTACAACCACCAGGGCGAATTTGTGGCCTTGACAGAGGAAGTATCTCCAAAAGCTGTTCCTGCTGCTGCACAGAAAGAAATTGACGCTCAGTACAAAGGTTACACTGTAGATCACGTTATCGTGTTACAGAACAACACTGAACTGAACCCTGACGCAGAAGCTACCGTTTACTTTGCCGATCTGAAGAAAGATGCTAAAGACGTATTGGTACGCATCACTCCCGATTCGCACATCGCTTTCTACAAAGAAGTAAAATAACACCGGGGCAAAAGTCTAAAAGCTACAAGCCACTCCGTAAGGGGTGGCTTTTTTTGTCGCATTATATTTACCTGTACAGCGGAAATGTGCGCAGGCGATACCGCTTTATTCCCAATATTTTTAAAACAAAACCCTATCAAAAAGCCTTATTAAATGGTAATTCCTTTAATATGCCTAAAACTATTATTGTATCAAACAGGTTGCCCGTAAAGATAACAGAGCAGGATGGCGAATACGAGCTATCGCCCAGTGAAGGCGGGCTGGCGACCGGTTTGGGTTCTATCTATAAACAAAACAACAATTTGTGGGTCGGCTGGCCCGGCCTGGAGATAACGGACGAGAACGACCGGAAAAAGGTGACCAGGGAGCTGCAAGAGTTGAGCCTGGTGCCGGTATTCCTGTCGCAGGAAGAAATAAACCAATATTACGAGGGGTTTTCCAATTCGGTACTGTGGCCGGTTTTTCATTACTACGCTTCCACTTATGCCAATTATGAGCAGTCGAACTGGGACTACTATCAGCGGGTGAACAGGATATTTATGGAGGTGGTGCTTAAGGTAGCGGAGCCGGGCGATACCATTTGGGTTCACGATTATCAATTGCTGCTGCTGCCTGCGCTTATCCGCAAAGCACAGCCGGAAATATCTATCGGCTTTTTCCTGCATATCCCATTCCCGTCATACGAAATGTTCAGGCTTATTCCATGGCGTGCTCAACTGCTGGAGGGTGTGCTGGGTTCCGACCTGATCGGTTTTCACACCTACGACGATGTAAGACACTTTATAAATGCAGCAACCCGTATATTGCCGGTAAATTCTTCGGCCAATATCATAACGGCCGATGACCGTACCATTGTTGCCGAGGCATTTCCTATCGGAATAGACGATAAGAAATACAGCTCGCTGCCGGATGAGCCTGAAGTACAAAAGAATATTAAGCTGATACAGGCTAATTTTGGCAACACCAAGCTGATATTATCAATTGACCGGCTTGATTACAGCAAGGGTATTATACAGCGGCTTAATGCATTTGAATATCTGCTAACCCATTATCCGGAGATCAAGGGCAAGATGACCTTCTACATGATCGTGGTTCCATCGCGCGATACGGTGCCACAATATGCCCACCTGCGCCAGGAGATAGACAAACTGGTTGGCAACATTAATTCGCTTCACCGCACGGTCGAGTGGACTCCCATTCAATATTTTTATCGTTCGTTCCCCATAGAAATGCTTTCAGCATTATATTCCTCTGCAGCTGTGTGCCTGGTATCGCCCATGCGCGACGGCATGAACCTGGTAAGCAAGGAGTATGTCGCGAGCCGTGTGTATAACGATGGCGTGCTTATCCTAAGCGAAATGGCAGGGGCATCGAAGGAACTGATAGATGCCCTGATCGTCAACCCGAATAATACCGAGGAAGTTGCTAAAACTATTGTGAAGGCTGCTTATATGCCTTTGCAGGAACAGCGCACAAGGATGACCCAAATGCGCCAGATTGTTTCAAAATTCAATATCAGCCATTGGGTAAAGATATTTATGGATAAGCTGGAAGAGGTAAAACAATTACAGCGTTCCATGCAAACCCGGTATGTAAGCGAAGGAACCGAACAGTCAATTGTCAACCGTTATATCAAAACGCGCAATCGTATCATCTTCCTCGATTATGACGGCACCCTGGTTAATTTTAATTCGAATATAGATGATGCCAGCCCCGACGGCGACCTGAATGAGTTGTTGAAAAGCCTTTGTGAGGACTCATCAAATCATGTGGTGCTCATCAGCGGGCGTAAGCACGAAAACCTCGAAAAATGGTTTGACGACTATGATATCGACCTGGTAGCCGAACATGGCGCATGGTTCAAAAAACAAGGTACACGCTGGCACAAACTGCCTGGTCTTTCGGCGCAATGGAAACAGGAAATAGCGCCGATACTGGAAACCTACGTCGACCGTACTCCGGGCTCCTTTATCGAGGAAAAAAGCTATTCGCTGGTGTGGCACTACCGCAAAGCGCAAAAAGGACTGGGAGAACTCAGGGCAGGGGAGTTGATGAACAACCTGAAATATATTGCCACGGACAAAGGATTGCAGCTGCTGCCCGGTGATAAAGTTGTGGAGATAAAAAACATCGAGATCAACAAAGGTAAAGCGGCGCTAACCATGGTTGATAACGAAAACTATGATTTCATTATGGCGCTGGGCGATGATTACACGGATGAAGATATATTTAAATCGCTGCCCGACAGTGCCATCACCATCAAGATCGGTAATAACGTATCCGCAGCAAAGTTCTACCTGCGTACGCCGGCTGAGGCGCGCAGGCTGCTAAAAAACCTTACTGAACATCCCTCGCTTGCGCATGCCGATAAATAGCTATAAACAATCTTTAATGATGTCTCTATAAAAATATCGGCTTATCAAGTTTCATCGCTATGCGGTAGGCGGCGTTCATCAAACCTACGTGGCTGTATGCCTGTGGAAAATTGCCCCACTGGCTGCCGTCGTTTTCGTCCACATCCTCACTGAAAAGCAGCAGGTGATTGGAGAATTGGAGCAGGTTTTCGAACTCCTTGCGGGCATCGTCCAACCTTCCCACGGTGGCTAACGCCTCGACATACCAAAAAGCGCATATCAGGAAGGTAGTTTTAGGCTTGCCAAAATCGTCCTTATACAGGTAACGGTAAAACAAGCCTTTGGATGCTTTCAGTTCTTTTTCGAGCGCGGCCAGGTGATCTTTGGCGCGCTTTGAATCGGGATCAAGGTAGTGCATTACGATAAGTTGCAGCGTACTGGCATCGAGGTTCGAGCTTCCGGCTGAATTGGTATAAACCTTTCTTTTCGGGTCGTAGCAACTTTCGATGTGTTTTGCCGCTCGTTTTTTTAGTGAAATTGCCTTGCGTATCAGTGGTTTATTATTGATGGCTATCGCCATTTTTTCAGCCGCCGATGCGCCCGCCCACTGGAACAGGTTGCTGTAACAATGAATATTTGCCATGTTACGGAACTCCCATATCCCGGCATCCTTCTCATCGATGGTCTTTTCTATTTTGCCAAGCACAAAGCTTATCCACCTGGCCGAATCTTTTCGCTCCGAAAAAATAAAGCGATGGTCGGTATATAAGGGCAGCAGCGATATCATAACCTGCCCGTAAATATCATTCTGAATATGCTCATAGGCCTGGTTGCCGACACGCACGGGTTTATTACCCAGGTAACCGTCCAGGTCCTCCAAAATATTTTCCGTAAGCCTGCTTTTGCCGGTAATACTGTAAAGCGGCTGGTACCTGAAATCCTCAGATACCGAAATATCTGTCACATAGTTAAAATATTTCTCCATTTCCTCGAAATGGCCTATGTGATTGAGCGATGTAAGCACATAATAGGTATCGCGCAACCAGCAGTAGCGGTAATCCCAGTTGCGGCCACTGCCGTCCGACTCAGGCAAACTTGTGGTGCTGGCCGCTATAATGGCGCCGGTATCTTCAAACTGGTGTATCTTAAGAGCCAGTGCCGACCGTATCACATATTGCTGGTAAAATGTTGCTATGGACGAGTGCTTAATCCAGGTTTGCCAGTAACGAGTGGTCTCGCGCAAAAAATGGTCGGCCGTGCTTATCAGTGGTGCCTCCAGCGGCTCGCCGTATGTCATTACCAGGTATTTGCACTCGTTCAACACAAAATATTGTTCATCAAACACGTAGCTCACCGGGATATTGGTCGTCAGTCTGATACGTTCGTCGCCGCCCAGGTACTGAATATGATTGCTGCCCCGGTTCACATCCAGCTTTATCTGTCCGTATTCCGACACTGGTGTACATTTTACCTTTATTCGCGGGGCACCTTCGAGGGCCTCCACTTTCCTGATCAGCATCAGCGCCTTGTAATAACGCTGGTTGTGATAAAACCGCGGCGCAAAATCTGTTACGCGGTATTTGTTGCCGTTTTCGGTAGTAATCTCTGTACAGAGTACATTGGTATTTTCAATATAGTATTGATGCGAAGTGAACTCACCCTCGGGTAATATCGAAAACTCGCCGCCTTTGTTTTTATCCAGCAGCCCGCCGAATATGAAGGTACTGTCGAATTTGGGCCAGCAGAGCCAGTCGACATTGGTATTTTTATTGATGTGGGCAAGATAGGCGCAATTGCCGATGATGCCGGTTTGATAGGTGTGACGTGCCATCAGGTAGTATCGGATTGTAGTTTAAATAAGTTCAACAATGAATTGCATAGAATGTTCGTACTTAAATATTGCCACCTTGTATGCGCAGGGGATAGGTGTGAATACAGGTTCATGAATAAGGCGCGACCGGCAGGTTAAACATAAACTCTTCCGGGCACCATTTACAGGGGTTCAAACAAAAAACGGGAATTATTTTCACATCGCCCACATCAATCTTTCAAATAAATTATAATCCCACCGTCAATAAATACGATAAAATACACCAAAATAGTAGATTATTTATTTTCGCACTTGTATTTGTCCATATTCGCTGTAACTTTATGCTCAAGATCAAAATTTGTAAACCACAAAATCATTAATATCATGAGTTTAAGACTAGGCGACGTGGCCCCAAACTTCAGGGCCAAAACATCAGAAGGTGAAATAGATTTTTACGAATACCTTGGCAATAGCTGGGGGGTATTATTTTCGCATCCGGCGGATTATACACCGGTTTGCACAACCGAACTGGGTAGAACGGCATCGTTAAAAGATGAATTTGCCAGGCGCAACGTAAAAGTTATTGCTTTGAGCGTAGATTCGGTAGAATCACACAAGGGCTGGATAAATGATATCAACGAAACTCAGGGCGTGGAGGTGAATTTCCCGATAATAGGGGACGAGAACCGCGAAATAGCGCTGGCGTATGACATGATCCACCCGAATGCGTCGTTAACAGCCACGGTACGTTCGTTGTTCATCATCGCTCCTGATAAAACCATTAAGCTGATGATAACCTACCCGGCATCGACAGGAAGAAACTTCCAGGAGATTTTACGTGTTATCGATTCGCTTCAGTTGACAGCAAATTACAGTGTGGCCACACCTGCCGATTGGAAGGAAGGGGAGGATGTGGTTGTGGTACCCGCGATAAAGACGGAAGACATCCCGGCGAAATTTCCTAAAGGTCATAAGATCATAAAACCATATCTTCGGACTACTCCGCAACCAAATAAATAATTTTATTTTATTTTTTAATTAATTTTATATATTTGGTGTAGTATAGGGTTAATACATGTTGCTTTCTGAGTTATAATACCTTAGTATTTTCAGTTGCGCTATTGTTTTTTTAACTTTTGAACTAATTCTTTTAATACTATAACAATATTATGAAAACTGGAAAAGTAAAATGGTTTAACACACAAAAAGGCTACGGTTTCATCATTACCGATGAGGGCAAAGATCTTTTTGTACATTTTAAAGATGTACAGGGAGGCGTAAATGCCATTAAGGACAATGATAACGTAGAGTATGATGTGGAAGAAGGCAGAAAAGGATTACAGGCTGTAAAAGTGAAAAAGATATAAAAGACTATTCTGATCAAACGAGGGAACCTCTTCGCCATGCGGGGAGGTTTTTTTATGCAAAAAATTTTATCAAATTAGCCCTGCCAATTATTGCAATATATGACTGAACAACTTCCTTCCAAACTCACGCGTAATGCCATTTTCCTGGTACTGGTTGCATCGTTAGGTTACTTTGTTGATATCTATGATCTTTTGATCTTCTCCATAGTAAGGGTTCGGAGCCTGCGGGACATTGGGGTACCCGACAGTCAGCAGGTGTCCACCGGCCAATTTATTATGAACGTTCAAATGTTTGGTTTGCTTCTTGGCGGGATACTTTGGGGAGTTATTGGTGATAAACTTGGGCGTATCAGGGTACTATTTGGCTCCATTTTATTATACTCCCTTGCGAATTTTGCGAACGGCATGGTACATGGTATAAATACCTATGCCATCATTCGTTTTGTGGCGGGTGTTGGCCTTGCCGGCGAATTAGGTGCAGGAATAACACTGGTAAGCGAAACTTTAAGCAAACAAAACAGGGGATGGGGAACAACCATAGTTGCCGTAATAGGTCTTTTTGGCGCCGTTGCTGCCGCAATGGTTGGCAAGCAGGACTGGCGGATAGCTTATTACGTTGGCGGCGGCCTGGGTATTATTTTACTATTGCTGAGGTTGGGTACGTTTGAATCGGGCATGTTCAAAAATGCTGCGGAAAAAAATGTATCGAAAGGGAATTTCTTTATGCTGTTTACAAACTGGGGGCGTTTTTCTAAATACCTGTATTGTATCCTGATAGGTGCACCGTTATGGTATGTTGTGGGTGTACTTGTTTTTCTTTCGCCTGAGTTTGGCAAGGCGCTGGGCGCAAAAGAAACCTTGAGCGCCGGCACAGGCGTTCTGTATACCTATGTAGGTATATCGGTAGGAGGGGTTTTTGCCGGCATTCTATCCCAGGTCACCAAATCACGCAAACTTACTATGCTGATATTCCTGCTGGTATCTGCCGGCACGGTTGTAGCTTATTTAAGCGCGAAGGGGTTAACCAATAACCAATTTATCTGGCTGTGTTTTTTTATGGGTTGCGCTGTTGGTTATTGGGCCACGTTTGTAACCATTGCTGCAGAGCAATTTGGTACCAATATACGTTCCACCGTAACTACTACCGTCCCGAATTTTGTACGCGGTTCGTTGATACCTATCAGTGCGCTTTTCAATGTTTTTGTAAAACACTATGGCATGATCACCAGCGGATATATCGTAATGGGCATACTTACCGTTGTGGCACTGCTCTCGCTTAGCCAGTTAAAAGAGAGTTTTCATAAGGACCTGGATTACATTGAGGATATTAACCTGAGCGAAGTGTCAGAAAAAATATAATCCGGCTGCTTTTAGCAATATTTCTGCAAATTTGCGCCGATGATAACCAAGGAACAAATAGCCGCCGATTACCAAACCATACAGGACGAAATATGCCTTGCGCTTGAGCAATGCGACGGCAAAGGCAAATTTGAAGAGGAACTTTGGCAACGCGACGGTGGCGGAGGCGGGCGTACCCGTATACTGCAAAACGGCAATATTTTGGAAAGAGGAGGGGTTAATTTTTCAGCCGTTGAGGGCAAATTGCCGCCAGTGATGAAAAAGGCCCTGGGTGTAGAGCAGGAGGACTTTTTCGCGACTGGTGTATCCATCGTTATTCATCCAAACCACCCAATGGTACCCATCATCCACATGAATATCCGGTATTTCGAAATGCCGGGTTCCGAAGTACGGTGGTTTGGTGGCGGCATCGACCTGACGCCGCATTATGTTATTGAAGATGATGCTTGTTTCTTCCACGGCTATTTAAAATCGACCTGCGATAAATACAACGCTGATTTTTACCCTCGTTTTAAAAAATGGGCCGATGATTACTTTTTTATCAAACACCGTAATGAGACCCGCGGGATAGGGGGTATATTTTACGATAAATTAGTTGCTGCCGATGGCATGACCTGGGATAATATTTTCGAGTTTTCTAAAGCAGTTGGCCGCACCTTTGCACCGGTTTACACCGAACTGGTCAATCGCAACCGCGATAAACCTTTTACCGAAGCGCAGCAGCAATGGCAATACCAGCGCCGCAGCCGCTACACCGAATTTAACCTGGTTTATGACGCCGGCACCAAATTCGGGCTTGAGACAAACGGCCGCGTCGAATCCATCCTGATGAGCCTGCCGCCCACCGCAAAATGGATATATAATTATCAGCCCCAACCGGGAAGCGAGGAGGAGAAAACCTTATCTTTGCTTAAAAAAGGTATAGATTGGGTTTAATGAAAATATTTGCCGAAATATTTCTTATCGTTGCACTGGCAGCGTTTTCGGGTCCCAAAACCCTCAAGGGGACCTGGAGTTACGTTGGTGGCATTTATAATGGCAAAAAGGAAGGGGCGCCAACCGGCTATAGCCTGCGCCGTAAATACAGTGATACAACTTTCGAAGCCTTCGTGATAGACAAGGGCAGCAAACCTGAAAAATTTGAATCGGGCTATTATTTCCTAAAAAGCGATACCTGCATCGAAACAGAAACATATAGCGCACAGCCTTCTAAGCTCACCGGTCACCCGGTAAATTATCACTACGAAATTCGAAAAGATTCGCTAATCTTCAGCGGCAGACTGCCAACAGGTATGATAATAGAAGAATACTGGAAGAGGGTGAAATAACGCCATAAGTCCGTTCGTTTATCAGATATGGACCTGTACGGACAAAAAAGCAAAAGCATACCTCAAAAAATAGTGATCCATCTGCTGGAGGCTGTTTTCCTATATTTAGCGTGGTGGATATTATTCGGACACGGCGGCGATTGGGCGCAGCAGCATCTCCATATCAGTAATTTGGCCGTAAAATCCCGCAGGGAGATTGTCTTTATTTTCAGTATCGTCATTTTCATCCGGATGGCATACACGATGTTTTTCCTTGTCAAAAGGCGAATCCCGTGGGGCGAAAGCATTGACGTGCCTTTTGCGTTTGCACTGTACTATATCGGGTTCACACTATTTACCCTGCCCGCCCAACACGCAATCGATGTGACCGACTACTTAGCTGTCGGCCTGTTTGTGCTAGGTTGCGGGCTGAATACAATAGGGGAAACCCTCAGGGATATCTGGAAAAAGCAGCAGACGAACAACGGCAAACTGTATACTGGCGGCTTTTTTAAATATTCAAGGCATATTAACTATTTTGGCGATCTGTTGTGGGTTACGGCTTACGCTATCATAACACGAAACTGGCACGCCTTTGTTATCCCGGTTTTTCTGTTCTGCTTTTTTGCCTTCTACAATGCGCCAAAACTCGACAAACATCTCCGGTCTAAATACGGGCAGGACTTTGACGATTACGCCCGAAAGACCAAAATGCTGATCCCATTTATTTATTGACGCCGGGCCTTTTTTGACGTAGCAATTTTGTTATATTCTTACTCACATTTTAACCCCGATGTGCATAAAAAACCTACCCCGGAATCAACTATTTTCTTAACTTCGCAGGTCGCTTTGGGACACTATCCCGGGCCTCAATTATAGACAATATATCTACACTTATTTTTTACAATGGCTGAAGAAACAGAAAACGGCAAATCAACCCCTGAAGACAGAATAATTCCGATAAATATTGATGAAGAAATGCGATCCGCCTACATTGATTATTCAATGTCGGTGATCGTTTCGCGTGCTTTGCCCGATGTGCGCGACGGTTTAAAACCCGTTCACAGGCGTGTACTGTACGGCATGCTCGACCTGGGTTTGAATAACAATAAACCTTACAAAAAATCTGCCCGTATTGTGGGTGAGGTTTTGGGTAAATACCACCCGCACGGCGATACTTCTGTATATGATGCGATGGTGCGTATGGCGCAGGACTGGAGCCTTCGCTACCCATTTGTTGAAGGGCAGGGAAACTACGGCTCGATAGACGGCGACGAACCTGCAGCAATGCGTTATACCGAGGCAAGGCTGCAAAAGATAGCCGAGGAAATGCTCGCCGACATCAACAAAGACACCATCGACTATCAGCTTAACTTTGATGATTCGCTGCAGGAGCCCACGGTTCTGCCGTCTAAAATACCTAATCTACTGGTCAATGGCGCATCGGGTATTGCTGTAGGTATGGCCACCAATATGGCCCCGCATAACCTTACCGAGGTTATTGATGCTACGCTGGCATTGATAGACAACCGCGAAATAGAGGTTGCGGAACTGATGAAGCATGTTAAAGGTCCGGATTTCCCTACAGGCGGCATCATTTACGGTGTAGACGGGGTACGCGAGGCTTTAGAAACAGGTCGCGGACGTATCGTAATGCGTGGCCGGGCCGAAATTGAGACCCATGGCAACGACCGCGAAAGGATCGTCGTGACTGAAGTACCTTACCAGGTGAACAAATCGACCATGATCGAGCGTACCGCCGAACTGGTTGAAGAGAAAAAGATAGAAG
The DNA here is from genome assembly GCF_007971025.1 of Mucilaginibacter ginsenosidivorans. NCBI lineage: Bacteria > Pseudomonadati > Bacteroidota > Sphingobacteriia > Sphingobacteriales > Sphingobacteriaceae > Mucilaginibacter > Mucilaginibacter ginsenosidivorans. Next base: position 3,853,961 of record NZ_CP042436.1, read on the forward strand.
GTATATCCGCTATCCGCGATGAATCGAACCGGGAAGGTATCCGTGTTGTTTATGAAATAAAACGCGACGCCAATGCGGCGATCGTGCTCAATAATCTCTATAAATATACTGCGCTGCAAACCTCGTTCAGCGTAAATAATATTGCGCTGGTGCATGGCAGGCCGATGATGCTGAATCTGAAGGACCTGATCCACCATTTTGTAGAGCACCGCCACGAGGTAGTTATCCGCCGTACCAAATACGACCTGGCCGAGGCAGAGAAACGCGCCCACATACTCGAAGGCTTACTGATAGCGCTCGATCACCTTGACGAAGTAATAAAATTGATCAGGGCGTCGAATACGCCGGAAGAGGCCCGCGACGGTTTGATGTCCACTTTCGGCCTGTCCGAAATACAGGCGCGCGCTATACTGGATATGACCCTGAGAAGGTTGACCGGACTGGAACGGGACAAGATCAAGGAAGAATACGCCGAACTGATGAAGACCATAGATTATTTGAAGTCTGTTTTGGCCGACGAAGGTTTGCGTATGCAGATCATCAAAGATGAGCTGATTGAAATAAAAGATAAATACGGCGACGAGCGCAAAACCGAGATCGTGTACTCATCGGCAGAAATGCAGACCGAGGACTTTATCGAGGATGAGGATGTGGTAATCACCATATCGCACGAAGGCTATATCAAACGCACCGCACTTACTGAATATCGCAGGCAGGGCAGGGGCGGCAAGGGATCGTTAGGCAGCAACAGCCGCGATGAGGACTTTATCGAGCATTTGCTGATCGCTTCCAACCACAACTACATGTTGTTCTTCACCGAAGCCGGGCGTTGTTTCTGGCTGCGTGTATTCGAAATTCCGGAAGGCACACGTACGTCGAAAGGCCGCGCCATCCAGAATATCATTAACATACCGAAAGAAGAAAAGATAAAGGCTTACATCAAGATCGTTAACCTGAAGGACCAGGAATATCTTGAAAATAACTTTATCATCATGTGTACCAAAAAAGGCACCATCAAAAAGACATCGCTCGAAGCTTATTCGCGTCCGCGTGCCAATGGCATTAACGCCATCAATATCAACGAGGGCGACACATTGCTGGAAGCTAACCTGACCAGCGGAAGCAGCGAGATAGTAATGGCATTGAAATCGGGCCGTGCAATACGCTTTAACGAGTCGACAGTAAGGCCAATGGGACGTACCGCTACCGGCGTGCGCGGTATAAGCCTGGAGGACGATAATGACGAGGTTGTAGGTATGATCAGTATCGATAATCCTGAGACAACCGTGCTGGTAGTATCAGAAAAAGGTTACGGCAAACGCACCGATATTGACGATTACCGCGTTACTAACCGTGGCGGCAAGGGTGTTAAAACTTTGAACATTACTGATAAAACAGGCAAACTTGTTGCCATAAAAGGTGTTACTGATAAGGAAGATCTGATGATCATTAACCGTTCGGGTATTATTATCCGGATGGCCATCAGCGAATTAAGGACAATGGGACGAGCTACACAAGGTGTACGACTGATCACCTTAAAAGAAAATGATGAGATCGCGTCGGTAGCGAAGATAGAACACGATGATTCGGAGGAGGAGATCATCAATAACGGTGAGAATACGGAAAATACCGGGAACACCGAAGAGCCGGGAGCCGAATCTTCAGCCGATGACACAACAAAAGAATAAATAGTTTAACTACCTTAATAAACAAACATGAAACTGCGCGATGCCCCTCCAAAAAGAGGGGCGAAGTGCCTTTGGTTAAGCGCAGTTGTTAAAACAGATATGACAGCCCGTAAGCTCATATTTCCGCTATTGATATGCTTGTTACTGGTAACGCATGTTTTCGGCCAGTCGGAAGTATTTAAGAGCGTGGTCAATAACCTGGCTTTTTACAAGCAAAAAAAAGACCTCAAATACCTCGCAAGTGCCAAAAAATCGGTTGACAGTCTTATCAAAACCCATAAAGATTCCGTCGACCTGCGAAAAAATGTATACAAGGCGGTAGTTTATTCAAGTATTGTCTATATCGATTCATTAAACAAACTGAAAGAACCCGCGACATTTTTCGACCAGGTATGCCGCGACGTTGATAAGCTGTTGGCTAATAAGCGCATCTACAAATATCAGCCCGAGATGGATTTCTCGCGACGGTGCCTTGCAAACGTTTTTATACGCCGTGGTTTTGGGTATATGCGCTTAACCGATTATTATAATGCCATGTCGGCTTTCCGGCAAGCCAAAAAATACGCACCGGAGTTTAAAGAGTTGAATGCTTACATCGGCTATGCCAACAGTCACCTTGGCAATCTTATCGAATCGGCAAAAAATTATACCGAACTGCTTAAAACCGACAGCACCAAAGCGGACATTATTGAGGCGGCTGCAAATACCTATAAAGCCATCGGCGACACATCGAAAGCGCTCCAGATATTGCAAAAAGGGCGTAAATACCTGCCTGACGACCGGTTCCTGCTGCTGGACGAAGCAAACATTTACAGCAACAAAAGGGATTATGCGGCGCTTCACGGTTTGCTTCCCAAACTGATGGATCAGAACCCCAACAACGCCGAGGTTGCGTATGTTGCCGCAAATTGTTATGATCATTTGAATGATTTTAATAAAGCAGAATCGTTATATTTACGTTCCATTGAATTGAACAGCGCTTTATATGAACCGGTTTACAACCTTGGTTTGCTTTATTTTAAAGAATCCGTTTCAAAACACGGCGAAGAAGAAAGCAAAGACGTAGGCAGAGCTGCACAATGGCTGGAAAAAGCAAATGAAATATCGCCAAATGACGTTAAATGCCTTCAATTATTGCAGTTGGTGTACGCAAAAACCGGCGACCAGGATCAAATAGATAAAATAAACAGTAAACTCAAATTATTAACCAATCAATAACACATGAAAATCAAAGTTTTGATGACAGCGCTTGTTATGTCATACACAGCATTAGGCGCTTTTGCTCAAAAAAGAGAACTTGACAACGCCAACGAGAATTTTACAAAATTCCAGGGCCTCAGAGCAAATATGACACTGGGCAAGCCCTCGCTTATGCTGGCAAAAACCAGTATTGACAAAGCGGCGGAAAACTCAAAAACATCCGGTTTACCACAAACTTTTGCACTAAAAGCGGCCATTTACGCTTCCTTATCCACCACAGATGCCGATGCTTCAGCTGCTGCGGCTGACTACGCCATTGCTGCCGAGGCCCTGAAGAAGGCCCGTGAGCTGGACACAAAGAACGAAAATACTTCGTTGATACAGAATGCAGGCCGCGAAATGGCCCAGGTTCAGTTAGACAAGGGCGTGAAAGCGTTCCAGGCCAAAAATTATGACGAGGCCTATAAAGCTTTCGACGAAGGACGCCAGATATTGCCCGAGGATACCACAATGATCCTTTATTCGGCCATATCAGCATCCAACGCAAAAAACTATACCGCAGCTATTGCCAATTACAATAAGCTGGTTACAACTGATTACAAAAATAAAGTTCAGGCTTATAATGACCTGGTTACCTTATATATGCAAAATAAGGATACCACGGCCGCTATCAAAGCAATAGGAGCTGCAGTGGAAAAGTATCCGGCAAATAACGATCTGCGCAAGCGCGAGATTGAAGTTAGCTTACTGGCCGGCCAGCAGGGCGAACTCATCGGTAAAATTGAAACCGCTGTAAAGGCCGATCCCAATAACAAAACTTTGTATTACTATGAAGGATTAACCTATTCGCAAATAGCTGAAACCAACGCCGGACAGATAAAAAAGCTTGAAAAAGCAGCAGCTAAAGGGTCGAAAACTGCTGCTCCCGATCCACAATTGGCCAAATTGAAGCAAGAAAGAACAGATGATCTAAGTAAAGCTGCCGACCAATACAAAAAAGCTGTAGCCATTGATCCTAATTACTTTGAAGCGGTATTGAACCTGGGATATGTAACCATGGCGCCGGCCATTGATCTGTATAACGGTGCCCAGCAAATACCGGTAACTCAAACAAAAGTTTACGATGCACAAATGGCTAAGGCTAAGGCACAATTTGATTTGGCTAAACCATATTTGCTAAAAGCGGTCGAACTGAATTCTTCGTCGCTTGATGCGCTTACCAATTTAAAATCTTATTACCTGGGCACGCGCGACGAAGCCAACGCCAACGCTGTTCAAAAGAAAATAGAAGCGTTGCCAAAAAATTAATATCACCCCAGCAGAAGGAGGATAGTTATAAAGCCTGTTACAATACAGGCTTTATAAATTCAGGCACTACTTAACATAATATTAATTATGAGAAAAAGATATTACATTTGAGTGACTTCTCAATTTGGGTTGGCGCTATGATATTCTGTCTCGATCGCGTTTTTCATAGCATTCAGCATTTTCTGTATTTCGGCGGCGATTTTTCTTTTTACATAAAAATTCAGCAATCGTACTTTCCAATTTGAACTGGAGTAATAATGAGCGATCTCAAGCCGTGTGGTACCCGGATCAATTTTTGCCAAACTTGATTCCACAACATAATCAGGCAATAATTTGGACAGGCCCATCGTATCTGCCGGAAAAACGGTCATTATTTTTTCCATCGGTACAATTTCTATATCCTTTTCAATACAAGTGTGTTTTCCGCCGGCTATGTGGCATTGATACGCTACGCCGGCTTCGCGAAATTGCTTTCCGGAGATGAGATCGACTTTATCAACCCGCGGATGATATAACGGGATCTTTAAAAGGTCCTGGTTAAACTCCCATACTTTTTCAAGTGGCGCGTTGATGTCAACTTGCTGTTTTGATTGAAATTTGGGTTTCATCGGTCAGGTTTGTGTTGCAACACCGAAACAATGCGAATAACCGTCATCATCAGTCACAAAGAATTCTATCTGGCCGTAGTCCCTTTCGTCGATATCCGACACTTCGAAACCAAATTGTTTTAAACGCTCACGGGCAGCATGCAGGTCAACAGGCTGCCAATAAAGCCGTATGCCATTATATTCTTTTGGTATTTGTCCGTCTGCCCTTTGGTTAAGCCAAAAATACAAATGCTGGTTATGCACCACGCAGCCTACCAGCGTGCCTTCCTGTCGCATTTCCTGGTCGGCGGTAAGGCCAAGGCCATCGACCCAAAAGCGCATGCTTTTTTCAAGATCGGTGCTGGCTATCACCGGGATACATGATCTTACAATCATAGCAAATAAATTTTCACCTACAAATGTAACAACCCTATTATTGCATTTGCAACTAAACAACTACCTGTTAAGGCAGCGGCTTAACCATGATATTCCGGAAAAATACCAGGCTGTTCGGGTCGTGCCCCTGTAGGGCAAATGTACCGCTGGAAAGTATTCGTTCGGCATCACCGCCGGTACGGTGCAGGTCGGCAGGTTCCGTGTATTCGTTTACCACCTTACCATTTATTTTGACAGTGATGGTTTTTCCCTGTACGGTAATATCCATGGTAAACCATTCGCCTTCTTTTACATAAACTTCCTTAATATCTGCGATGCCATAAACGCTGCCTGTCCTGCGCCAGTCGGTGTGCGAATTATTTACCTGTATCTCATAACCCTTTGCCGGCCATCCGCCCTGCTGGTAACCGGTATGAATATAAATACCCGAATTGGCACCCTGGTGCGTCATTACATCAGCTTTAAATTCGAAATTCTTAAAATTATGGTTCTGTACATTGCCGTCGTAAAACAAGTGCGCAGTTTTTCCGTGAACGACGATCATGCTATCCTTTACCGAAAAAGTTTCGGCATTATCGCCAACTTTCCAGCCGGCAAGCGACTTACCATCAAACAGCGAAATCCAGCCACCTTGCTGGGCACGGCTTTTTACGGAACAGAAAAGCAGGCAGGAAATAAAAAAGAAACGGGTGAGATTTTTCATAAATATTCTGTGGTTTTTTCAAATCTACCATTTCTGACGGATATTGATCATTAATGTGATGTTAACCGCCGGATCTAAGCATCATTCGTCGTCGAGCCCTTTTCCGCTGAGTATTTGCGGTATATATTTTTCAACGCGTGCCTGGCGGGTTTCCGATCGTTTTGGCTGGGAAAAATAAAACAGGTATCCACGTTGTCGTCCCGGTGTCAGCGCTTCAAAAGCAGCTTTCAGTGCGGGTATATGATCTAATTTATATTTAAATTCATCGGGCACCGCGAAATCCGATGTCTTCTTCAACTCCACTTTCAACCCGGCTTTTTCTATCCTGATGGCCTCAAAAATATAAGCTTTCAGTACATCCTCCTGCTCAACTATTTCAAGCAAACTGGTGAACCTTACCTGGCGCGGTCCCTGCACATTCTCGGTCTGCTGGATCAATATAACATCCGGATCGTTCATCAGTGCGCCTTTGAAAAATAAAAGCGCGCAATATTCTTTAAACCCATGTATCAGGACGATGTTGCTTTTCCCGAGGGTGTAACAGGGCTGGCCCCACTTCAATTCCTCGGTAAGCTCGCAGTCAAGAATGATCATGCGTAATTTCTCGTACGCCTGCTGCCATTGCGAGGCTTTATTAAAAAACCAATCAACTTTTTGGTTCATGCTGCTCATCAGTCAAATATTTAGGACCATCAAACCCGTAAACAACCGCGGAAACCCCGGGCAGCATAGTACGAATCTGCCCCGTTGTGGTAAACAAAAACGGTATCGTAGCGGCGGTCGCAAAAGATGGCCCCGCCAAGCTGCCTGATATTCACAGGCGTTTGTATCCAGCTTGATGTTTTCAGGTCGAACTTGCCAAGTTCCTGCAGGGCCCTATACTGCTGTTCCGATAAAAGTTCAATTCCCATATCACGTGCCATATCAATAACGCTGTTCTCCGGTTTGAATTCCTTTCTTGCATTTAGCGCCTCGCGGTCGTAGCAAAAACTTCTCCGGCCTTTTGGGCTCTCGGCCGAACAGTCGTAAAAAACATACTCACCCGTCTTAGTATCGTGGTCAATAACATCAGGCTCCCCTCCTGTCCGTTCCATCTCATTTAACGACCACAGTTTTTCAGGGTTGGCTTCCAGCTTTGCCAGTACCTTAGCCCATTCCAGTCCTTTATGGCGGTTCATATTCTTCTCAAAGCGGGTTTTTAATACGCCGAGTAGTTCTTCATGTTGTTCGGGTGATAATTCCTTTTTCATTTTATTTAGACCTGTGATTTTTTTTTCTCGTCTTTTGCAACAAATCGATCATAAAACCGGCCTGTTCCCTTTGCATCTATTCTGCCTAAAATTGTTTGCACCGAACTCTTACTTAATTCCAGGTTCGGTCGTAATTCATAATGCTCCCTTGCTCCAATGGGAAGGCCTGCTTCATTTTCCTGGTTCAAGTCGGCAATTTTCATTAAAAGCCGAGCAAAAGATCGTAATCCTCCAGGATCACCATAGATTAATACATTTTGCCATTTTTCTATTTCACCTTTAAATTCATCTTCATAGTCCGCGACAAAAATGTCTAAATGACCTTCTATTTCAAATCCCTTCCATTTTATTTTCGCCATATCAAAATAGTTATTTTTTAATTACCGTAATTATTTTCCTGTCCGCCGGTCTCAGATACCACGACAATACTGTAAATATAGCCAGTACTGCCGGGGCGGCTATTTGGACATGCATATCGCCGCTGGCAATATGCGAAATTACGGCGCCGGTAAGTACGAAAAATATACCTGCATAGGCCCATTCTTTTAGCAATTGATAGCCCGGCAGCAATATCGCAACTATAGCCAGCACTTTCCAAACGCCGATGACCGAAATAAAGTAAGTGGGGTAACCGAGCGGTTTGAAACCCTGCACCACTCCCGGTAATTGCAGTGCCTGCGCCAAACCGCCTGTAAAAATACAAAAGGATAACAGCGCGGTAATTATCCAGTACCAGAGTTTCTTTCTCTTTTCCATATTCAGCTTATTTAAGTTTACCTACAACTTCTTCTAACCGATTGTGCGCCCAGTTTATGCCCTGGGTAAACGGTAGCTTCAGCACTTCGTCGCGCTGTGCAACCGACTCATAAATCACGTGCATATTTACTTTGCTGGTGTCGCCGGTAACTTTTTCAAATTCCGTTATCTCCAGCTGCACACCAAATGGCGTATTTGCCATTTCAAATGTCCGGGTAATCTTCCTGCCAGGGACAAATTCATGGATAACCCCGCCGGCCTGGAAAGCGACATTCCCTTTCGGGTCTTTGGTTTCAAATTGCCAACTGCCGTACTTTTTACTTTCCAGTTTCAGCACTTTGGTTCCCATCCATTGCTCGATAAGTTCGGGCTCCGAAAAAGCTTTGAATAGCAATTCCAATGGCAGGTCGAACTCCCGGGTGATCGTTAGGTCCTGCTTACCTTCTTCGGCGTGTACTTTTGTTTTAAGTTCCATATTGATTTATTTTTTGGCTTTGTATTGCTTCATAATATCTTCAAGCAGGTTAAACCTGTCGTCCCACATTTTGCGGAACGGTTCAATAAAGTCGGCGACTTCTTTCATTTTTTTTGCGTTGATGTGGTAGTGAATTTCCCTGCCGTTTTGTTCCTGAGCAAGCAATTCGCACTCGGTTAGTATTTGTAAATGCTTTGATACCGTGGGCCTTGCCGTGTTGAAATTTGCCGCTATTGCCCCTGCGGTTAGCGATTGCGAAGCAACCAGCAGCAGTATAGCCCTGCGTGTCGGATCGGCTATAGCCTGGAAAACGTCTCTTCTTAGATTCATTATGTAGCTATTTGACTACAAATATAAATGTAGCCATTTAACTACGCAAATTTTTTTTGAAAATTTTCACAATGTATTGTCACGGTTCGGGCATCTTTACACCCTGGCAGTCATTCGCATCCAAATAAGCATTAATTTAGTATCAAACATTAACCCTATGGATCTGCAATTAAAAAACAAAAAAGCATTGGTAACCGGCTCGACGGCTGGCATTGGTTATTCGATAGCAAAAGCGCTGGCCGGCGAAGGCGCAGAAGTTTATATTAATGGGAGAACAACCAAACGCGTTGATGCCGCCATAAAAAAATTAAAGGCCGAAACAGGCAATCAAAACATCAAAGGCTTTGCCGTAGATTTTGCCGATAGTAAACAGGTAGCCAACCTCATCAGCCAGCTACCTGATGTCGATATCCTGGTAAATAATGTTGGCATATTCGAACCAAAGGCGTTTAAAGATATACCTGACGCAGACTGGATCAAATTCTTCGAAGTCAATGTATTAAGCGGCGTACGGTTGTCGCGTGCGTATTTTGATAAGATGATCGAAAAAAACTGGGGTCGCATTATTTTTATCTCCAGCGAATCGGCCGTGCAGATACCTGCCGAGATGATCCATTATGGCATGACCAAAACGGCGCAGCTTGCCATTTCGCGCGGCCTGGCAGAATTAACCGCCGGTACCAATGTCACCGTCAACACGGTAATGCCGGGTCCTACGTATTCTGAAGGCGCTGGCGATTTCGTGGAAAGCCTGGCCAAACAGCAGGGAAAAAGTGTTGCTGAAATTGAGAAAGATTTTTTTGAGCACGTACGCCCTACTTCGCTGCTGAAGCGTTTTACAAGTACGGATGAGATAGCCAGCCTGGTGACTTTCGTAGCCAGTCCCCTATCGTCGGCAACCAATGGCGCTGCATTGCGGGCCGACGGCGGTGTGGTTAAGGGGATTTTGTAGGGTAGTGATTGGTTAATTGGTGATTTGTGATTGGGTGACTTTAGAACTAAAGCGAGGGTCTGAGAGACAGGGACGCCTGTTTTTGAAAACACTAAGCACAAAAAAGCCCTCGAATTTCTTCGAGAGCTATATTTTACATAATCGGTAACTAATGAACCGGTTAACTAATAACTAATTAACCAATTACTAATCACTGCTTAGGAGCCTCTGTCCGCTCAGGCTTTGGCAACAGGGCTTTTCTCGAAAGCTTCAGTTTACCTTGCTTGTCGATATCCAGTAATTTCACGCGTACTTCGTCGCCAACCTTGAATATGCCATCCATGGTTTCGAAACGTTTGTGATCGATCTCGGATATGTGCAGCAGGCCATCTTTACCCGGCATAATTTCAACGAACGCGCCAAACGGCATGATCGATTTCACCTTACCTTCGTATATCTCGCCCACCTCTGGTTTAGCGGCAATAGCGCGGATGCGTGACACTGCTGCATCGATAGCGGCTTTGTTATCGGCAAATACCTGTACAATACCCTGGTTGTCTTTTTCCTCGATATTGATGGTAGCGCCGGTTTCACGCTGCATTTCCTGGATGATCTTACCACCGGGACCAATAACGGCGCCAATGTATTCTTTGTCGATCTTCAGGGTAACAATGCGTGGTGCATGCGGTTTGTAATCCTCACGCGGAGCGCTAAGGGTTTTGCTGATCTCGTTTAAGATATGCAAACGGCCCTCTTTAGCCTGATCTAAAGCTTTTGTTAATACTTCGTATGATAATCCATTGATCTTCAGGTCCATTTGAACTGCTGTAATACCCGTAGATGTGCCGGTCACTTTAAAGTCCATATCGCCCAAATGATCCTCATCGCCTAAGATATCCGAAAGGATCGCATATTTGGTCCCCATTTCGTTAGTGATCAAACCCATGGCGATACCTGTTACCGGGGCCTTGATCTTTACACCGGCATCCATCAGCGCCAAAGTACCGGCGCAAACAGTCGCCATTGATGACGAACCGTTCGATTCCAAAATATCAGAAACTACACGGATAGTGTATGGGTTCTCGTCGTCGGATGGCAATACCTGTTTCAGAGAACGCATAGCCAGGTTACCATGACCGATCTCGCGGCGACCGGCTCCCCTGTTCGGGCGAACTTCACCGGTTGAAAAACCAGGGAAATTGTAATGCAGCAGGAATTTCTGGTAGCCGTTGATAAACGCACCGTCGATCATTTGCTCATCATCCTTTGCACCTAAGGTAACAGTGGTTAATGATTGGGTCTCCCCTCTCGTAAATATCGCCGAACCGTGGGCAGATGGCAAATAACCAACTTCGCTCCAAATCGGGCGTATCTGGGTAGTTGTACGGCCATCCAAACGCTTGCCTTCGTCTAAAACAAGGTTACGGATAGCATCATACTCCACATCGTGATAATATTTTTTAGCCAGAAATTTGGTCGCGTCGTCAATTTCACCCAAAGTTTCGATATAGGTATCGCGCACTTCCTTGAACTTGGTGGCGCGTTCGTCCTTTGCCGAAGCAGAGGCTGCTATCGCATAAACCTGGTCGTAAGTGGCGGCGTAAATAGCTTTTTTCAGCTCCTCGTCATTATTCTCATGGCTGTAAGTACGTTTTTCAGTCTTGCCGGCGGCTATTGTCAGTTCTCTTTGAATAAGACAATGTACCTTGATATGGTCGTGCGCAAATTTGATAGCTTCAACCAGTTCAGCTTCCTGTATCTCTTTCGATTCGCCTTCAACCATGTTGATGTCGAATTCAGAACCTGCTACGATAAATTCCAAAGTGGCATTTTCCAATTGACTCAAAGTTGGGTTGATAACCAGCTTACCGTCTATCTTCGCTACACGAACTTCTGAAATAGGCCCGTTGAAAGGGATATCAGAAACGGCGATAGCGGCCGAAGCGGCCAAACCGGCCAAACAATCCGGCATAATGTCTTTATCAGCGGAAATCAGGGTGATCATCACCTGCGTATCCGCATGGTAATCATCGGGGAATAAAGGGCGCAAAGCACGGTCGACCAAACGCGAGATCAGGACCTCGTAGTCGGATAAACGGGCCTCGCGGCGCAGGAAGCCACCCGGAATGCGGCCAGTAGCAGCATACTTTTCCTGGTAGTCAACAGATAAAGGCAGAAAATCAACACCTTCTTTAGCCTCAGGTGATGAAACAACAGTAGCAAGCAACATCGTGTCGCCCATTTTAACAACTACAGACCCGTCGGCCTGCTTGGCCAGTTTACCGGTCTCGATCTCAATGGTGCGGCCGTCACCTAAATCGATCACCTTTTTAATTACATTTAAACTCATCTTGTTTTTGTTGTGATGTGCTTTTCATCTTTTGAGCACACCGATTGTATATATAAATTTTACTTTTTCAAAAGTAAAAAAGCCACCCGACTTTGCGGATGGCTTTTATAGAAAACCTGGAAGTTTACTTAATGATATCCCTTAGCTGTAAAGCCTTGATGATAGCACGGTATCTCTCAATGTCTTTGTTGTACAGGTAGGCCAGCAATGCGCGGCGTTTACCTACTAATTTTTGCAGCGAAAGCTGGGTCGAAAAATCGTGTTTGTTCTTTTTCAAATGCCCGGTCAAATGCGCTATACGTGTTGTGAATAATGCGATCTGCCCTTCTGCCGAACCTGTGTCGGTAGCAGCCTTGCCATGTTTTGCAAAGATCTCTGCCTTTGCTTCTTTACTTAAATACATTACCTGAATAATATTAAAGCGTTTATACTTATGTTAATTGAGGTGCAAAGATAGGTTTGTTTTAGGATAAATACAAGTGATGGGGAGAGAATAGTTGAGTGGGTTGATTGGGTTGGATTAAGTTGAATCAGCTGGGTTAAGTTATATGGTATATTAAGTTGAAAAAGTTGATGAGGTTATTTATTTTCGGCTATAACTTAACCTTAACTCGAATAACATGGCATCCTTTACAGAATTAGAAACATGGAAACAGGCCAGGAAAATACGCATCAATGCTTCCAGGCTGGCCAAATCTTTTCCACAAGAAGAAAAATTCCGCCTCGGTGATCAACTAGTAAGATGTTCCAGATCAATTGGGAATAATATTGCCGAGGGACATGGACGCTTTCACTACCAGGACAATGTTCGGTTTTGCGTTATTGCCAGAGGCTCACTATCCGAAACGCTTGACCAAATGATAATTGCAAAAGACGAAAATCTGATCACAGACGATGTATTCAATGCTTTCCAGGCAGATTATGACCAGTGTATGAAACTATTGAACGGTTACATTCTATTTATAAAAAAGAAAAAGAACAACGAATTAGACTAACTCAATGAACTTAATACAACTTAGTCTAACCTATTCAACTCCAATTAGGGCGTTTTAACACGCTATGCGCTCATACGCCTGCAAAGCCTTATGCGCGGTGCCGGTATCCGCTCCTATCGTTAACGCGAAAGATCAACTTAATCCAACCCAATCAACTTAGTCCAACATAATCAACTTATTCAACTACAACCTATCTTTGCTCCATGAGCACTCCTTCCACTTACTCCTCCTTCGAAACTGAATTTCGAGTACGGCCGGATGATATCGATATGTTTCAGCACGTGCATAACAGCAAGTATTTTGACTATGTGCTGGCTGCCCGGTACGACCAGATGGAGCGATGCTACGGCATGCCGATGGAGAAATTTATGGAGCGGGGTTTCGGCTGGGTAGTGCGCACCGCTCATGTTGATTACAAGCGCGCCTTAGGCATGGGCGATTACTTCATCGTAAAAACCGCTATCGAAAGCATCGACGATAAAGGATGCCGGGTGGTGTTTGCCATCACCAATAAAGCAACAAACAAAATATGCTGCGACGGCTGGTTCGATTATACCATGATCGACATGCAAACCGGTCGTGCCGCCAAAGTACCGGAGGATATTATTGAGCATTATTTGATTTGATTTCGAATTTCGAATGTTCAATTTCGAATTTGATTTGCAACGTTCCTCTTTACGGCATGACGCAGAGAGGGTGGTTGAGTGAAACGATGACCGGGTGATTCGATACAACGCCGCCAAAGTACCGGAAGATATTATTGCGCTTTACCTTATTTGATATGCAGATATGCGGATCACAGATGTGCAGATGATGAAGACGGACAAATATTTGCACATCTGCACATTTGAAATTTGCACATTCAAAAGCAGGATTGCACAACCCGCCCACCCCGTCCTGCTTAATTAACTCTTAACTGACAGTGATCTAATCTGTTAGTTTCTTACTATACATTACGGTAAAGCTGTTTAAAATGCTACAGCAGTGATGGTTAAAATTTTATTTTTGAGAAAACTCACCCCATCATGTCATTTCGACGAACGTTGGGGCCAGGCGCGTAAGGGTGAGGAGAAAACTTGTACACTTTGCATCGCGGACTGTTTGTTCGATTAAGATCTCTTCGCTCCCAGATGATGTGCCAATCGCTCGTTTAGGATTTCTCTTTCGCCCCACCTCATAAGCCGGCGTTTGCTCTATCGAAATGACATTTTTTTAATTTAATGATGTTTAAAATACTGAATTTCCTTCTCGTGTTTTTTGGCAGCTTCCATAGAATCGAATGTGCCAAGGTTCCTGCGCTTATGCGTTTCAGGGTCGACTTTCCTGGAGTAGATGCGGTATTGGCCTGATTTTAGCTTCCTGATCATAACTAGTGAATTTGGTTTTTAAGTTAACAAATGGATAAAGGAGATGGTTTTGCTTTGCATGAAGGCTAACAGCAAACATATTTACAGGAGCACAGAAAACACAAAAAAGACCGTCATGGCGAGGTGGTATAATTTACACCCCACTCCCACCAAATCCCACCCAACTAACCAGCTTACACATCGCTAAAAACTTTTCCTGCACGGCAACATCTTTTGCGGCCCGTTGAAAGCGGGTTTGCTGTTTATGATGAAAATAGTGGCCGCTTACGCAAGCTTCCGCATCGTTGCTTACGGCGAGCCATACCTGGGTTTGGTAACCTTCTTCCAGGTTGTCGGGTGCGCTGGTGCCGCCCATTTTGGTGGGTACCCAGCCGGGGTTTACGGCATTGGCGTAGGTATCCGGCCACTTGCGGCCTATAGCCATCGCGAGGATAACGTCGTGCAGTTTGGTGTCGGAATAAGTTACGTGTCCGCGGGGTGATATATTGTCAAGGCTAGGGTCGCCGCTGAGGTGCATACCCGAACTCATGTAGATGAGTCGCCTGGGTGGGTGCATTAAACAGGTAAGTATATAGGGAGCAAGGGTGTTTACAGCCAGCAACAAGGGCAAACCGTCAACTGTAATACTGTTGCGCGGCACCTGGTAAACGCCGGCGTTGTGAATAACGGCATCAAAAGTGCCTAATGCATTGGCTTTGGAGGCCAGTTCTTTTGTTTCGTGCATGCTCGCAAGGTCGGCTATCAGTACATTCTCCGCACCGGGTACCTGCTGCAGGGCCTGTTTTCCACGTTCTTCGTTTCGCGCATGCAGCACAACGCGGTGGCCCTTCTTAATGAGTTCCTTTGCGGCCAGCTGACCCAATCCGTCGGCCGAGCCGGTGATGAATATTTTTGCCATAGTTGGTAATTAAACAGGCCGGGTATGGGTTTTGTTGGTGAATTTAATAATTGTTGGTTTCTCATTGGAACCGCGTGAATGCTGCCTGGTTATTTGACTCACCCGGTCATCGTTTCACTCGACCAGCCTCTTTGCTGCAAGCAGCAAAGAGGGTTTTCAATTATTGCGATTCACAAAACCCTCTTTGCGCCAAAGGCGGAGAGAGGGTGACCCAGCGAAGCGTCGGTCGGGTGAGTCGATACGACGCTTACCCATTCGCAAATCTGCATAGTTGAAATCTGCACATCATTACACCCTGCTCGGTGCCAGCCCATACTGCTTTTTAAACGCGAATGAAAAATGCGACAGGTCCTCGAAACCCAGGTCGAGGTAAATATCGGATGCCGTTTTGCCTTTTTCCTTGATGAGGTAATGTGCCTCCTGCAATCGTCTTTGCTGCAGCCAGCGGCTGGGTGTGTTATGGAACAGCTTTTCAAAATCGCGCTTAAACGTGGCCAGGCTGCGCCCGGTAAGGTATGCGAAGCGGTTCAGGTCGACGTTGAAATGGAAGTTCTTGTTCATAAATGCTTCCAGGTCTATCTTGCCCGGTTCGCTGAAATCGAATAGTATATCTTTCAACTCCGGGTTTACCTTTAACAGCAGCATGACTGCTTCGCGAAGCTTCAGGGCCAGCAGCGCTTCGTCCTCAATCCCGTTCAACTGCATGTATGGCATCAGCGAATCGAAATAATTTTTGTACAGTGGATTTGGCTCCAGTTCCATCACTGCATCACCATTGACGTGCAGGCCCGACCGGTACCCGGCTTCCATACTGAAGTTCCGTAAGAAAGGCTGATCGAAATGCACCGAAAGCGACCTGAACTCCCCTCCTTCCGGCGGCGTTTTGTTGAATTTGATGAGGTTGTTACGCCTGCTGAAACGGAAGCTTCCCGGGCCGAAGAAATATTCGCGATTGCCGTCGTTCATGGTCATGCTGCCCGAAACCTGGTAGCTGAACACAAATTCAGGTATAAATTGCTCCCCTTCGCGGCTGCGGGCTACGTAGCAGGAATAAGCTATGGCCGGTTTTTTAATTGACGTTGGCATTGTTCAAAAGTAAGTATCCTAACCAGATTATTCCCTCCCTGGGGAGGGGTGCGGCTGACGGCGCGTTGAAGGGAGGGGTTTCAATCCTTTGATTAACGCCGTAACCCCTTCCTGCCCTTCCCCGGGGGAGGAATCGCACTTTCCTACGCTTTTAACAGGGTGCTTATTTCTGCGAAGCAAAAAAAGCTTTACCCGCTTCCGTTTCCAGCGGATTTACAGCGTCGTCGGCGTTGGTGGAAAGGCTTACCGGCAGCCATTTTTCCATTTCCTCGCTCCTTAAAATATTGGCCTGCTTTACCATGCCTACGGCTTCGCTTCCCAATACCAAATGCACCGGCGGTTCCGGACTTTCAACCAAATCGATCATCGCTTTTGCTGCTTTGTCCGGGTCGCCCATGGGTATAAACTGGGGACTGGTAAATAACGCTTTACGTGCGCCAACTGTTTTTTCATAGCCTTCCACCTCGGGCGCAAAGGTCATGGATGCGGTCATCCATTCCGTACGAAAGCCACCGGGTTCGACACTGGTAACAAATATGCCCAGCGGCGCCACTTCTTTGGCCAATGCCTCGGTAAAACCACCCAGGCCAAATTTTGCGGCCTGGTACATCGTCAGGCCGGGGTTGCCCACCCTGCCCCCTATCGAGCTGATCTGCAATATCCGGCCCGAACGCTGTTTACGCATGTAAGGCAATACCGCCCGTGTTATGGCAATGGGTGCGTATAAATTCGTGTCCAGCTGGCTCAATACCTGCTCCTCTGTATAAGCTTCGGCAGCGCCAATGATACCGAACCCGGCGTTGTTTACCAGCACATCTATCCGCCCGAATTTCCGGATGGTGTCATCAACAGCAGTGATGATCTGCTCCTGGCTGGTCACATCCAGTTTTAAGGGAAGTACCTGACCGGGGTATTTTTCAATCAGCTCTTTTAATTGTTCGGGATTACGGGCCGTGGCGGCAACCGTGTCGCCATGGGCCAATACTGCTTCTGCCAGGTTGCGTCCCAATCCGCGGGAGCTGCCTGTTATAAACCAAATCTTTGTCATATCTTTTAATGTTTTGATAGAACAAAGGTCGGTTGATTATGCAGTCAGCGCTTTGTTGAAACGCTCAAGTTGTTTTGCTGAAAAGCTCATTTTTGGAGTACAGATGCCGGAGGTCAGAAGTCAGATATCTGTCCATTATATATTCATATTCTGATTTCAGACTTCTCACGAAACTCTAAATCATGGTTAACACCTTTTTTATCAATTTCTACTTAAAATATTGACAATCAATTAATTAAAGACAAAAGACAAAATAATGTGTTAACCATGTTAACCCATCCCCGGGCGGACAGGCGTATTACATAGCTCCTTCTATCAGTTCACCGTAAAACTCACCGACGTCCATGCCCATTGCCCTTACCTGCTGCGGCACCAGGCTGTTGGCAGATTGGCCGGGGGTGGTGTTGATCTCGATAAAATAAAAGTCGTTGGTATTTTCCAGGATGATAAAGTCGATGCGCACCATACCCTTGCAATTGAGCCGCAGGTAAACCTCGGTTACGATATTGGCTATCTTTTCATTCATTTCGGCATCCAAATCGGCGGGTGTAATTTCTTTGGACACACCGGGCGTGTACTTGGCCTCGTAGTCAAAAAAGTCTTTCGAGCTGATGATCTCGGTTGCCGGCAATACGGTGATATGTCCCTTCAAGCGTGCCACACCGATACTGAACTCGCGCCCTTTGATAAATTCCTCCACCAAAATCTGGTCGTCCTCTTTAAAGGCCCTTTCAAAAGCGTCGTGCAGCCCGGCAACATTTTGCACCTTGCTCATGCCTACGCTGCTACCACCGTTGTTCGGCTTAATAAACAGCGGGAATTTAAGGGATGATACCACATTGGCAGCCTCGTGTATACCGGTCTTGAATAACTGAATGGAGCGCGCTGTGTTCAGCCCGTGTATGCCATGAACAATGGCTTTTGTATAGGCCTTATTCATGGTGATGGCTGATGTTGTGGCGTCGCAGGTGTTATATGGGATATCCAGCATGTCAAAATAGCCCTGCAGTTTACCATCTTCTCCCGGTGTGCCGTGCACAGTAATAAAAGCGAAATCAAATTTGATCCTCTCCCCTTTCAGTGCCAGGCTGAAATCATTCTTATCCACATCAATCTTTCTGTCTTCCGATTCATAAAACCAGCGGTCGCGGGTTATCAGGATGGTATAAACATTATATTTCGAACCGTCCAAATTGGCTTTGATGTTTTGGGCGCTGTTAATGGAAACTTCGTATTCGCCGGTAAATCCTCCGGCTAAAAGGGCGATATTTTTGCGTGACATATTATTCAAAGATAGTCCGAAAGTCGGAAAGTCTGAAAGTCCGAAAGAAAATATAAAATAAACTTGCAGACTTCCGGTCTTGCGGACTTTCCGACTTTATAACACAAATCTCAAAATTTTACCCTATGTTTGATAACTGAATATCTCGTAGATTCGATGAGTAAATTTGGCTCCTATTTAAAAACAAAAAGCTTCCGCAATACTATCTTATTAGCTATCGGTTCGGTCATTATCGTTGTCCTGATAGCATTTTACAGTCTCAGCTACTACACACGCCACGGCTCGGGTATCCCGGTGCCAAAAGTAACAGGTATACAAATAGATAAAGCGCTGGATGTACTCAAGGGCCAGGGCTTTGGTGTCAGCATCGACTCGGTTTATGTGCTCGACCAGGCACCCGGGACCGTTGTTGAACAGGACCCTGACGCCGGCACCAACGTGAAGGAAAACCGTATAATTTATCTTAAGATCGTTAAAAACCTGGCACCCAATGTATCGCTCCCCGACGTAATGGATGTTTCCTATATCTCGGCTGCGGCCACCCTTTCAAACTATGGGCTTAAAATAGGTGACACTACTTACAAACCGGACATCGCACGTAATCACGTACTTGAGGTCAGGTTTGCAGGAGAGAAGATCGAACCCGGCACAAAATTACCTAAAGGTTCGAAAGTAGACCTTGTACTTGGCGACGGAGCCGGGGCAGGCGAGGTAGAAATACCCGATGTAATGAACCAGGACTTTGATGCGGCTAAATTTGCCATCAAAGGCGCCGGCTTAAACGTTGGGCTGATAACCTATCAGGGCACGATCACAGATTCGACCAACCTGGTAGTTGTTTATCAAACCCCTATGAGAACAGATTCGCTACCAAAAACTGCGCTTGGCACCAAAATAAATCTCACTGTCACACAAGGGAAAAAGCAATAAATCAGACCATATCCCGTTGCAAATCAATTTCAAAGCTTAATGGTTATCAACATTACATCATCAAAATAAATGACCGGGGAAAAGAAATCGTCAGGTATGACCAAAAAGATCATCATCGCCCTGGTGATCGTTTTAATTTTATCGTTAGGGCTTACAGGTGTCTTCTATTATATAAGATATTACGGGCCGAATGTTACCAATAAACAGGAATACCTGTACATCCACACCGGTGCGACCTATGCCGACGTATATAAAACCATACAGGATGAAGGAATAGTAAAGGATACCGCTGCCTTTAACGTTTCGGCACATAACATGAGGTATATTAACCGGGTAAAACCGGGGCGCTACCACCTGCATCCCGGAATGGGCAACCGCCGCCTTATCAATATGCTGGCCTCGGGTAGCCAGGAGCCTATTCAACTGTCATTTCATAATTTAAGGCTGAAGGAAGATTTTGCCGGATTTGTTTCCAAAAAGATCGAACCCGACTCGGTTTCCATTCTTCGCCTGCTTGATTCAGATCAATTCCTACAACAATACGGGTTCACGCGCGATAACGTTTACGCGGTGTTCATACCCAACACCTACCAGCTTTACTGGAACACTACACCCGAAAAGTTTTTCAAAAGGATGTACGCCAACTATGAAAAATTCTGGACACCCGAACGCAAACAACAGGCTAAGGAAATTAACCTTACACCTGTCGAGGTTTCAGTTTTAGCTTCAGTGGTGGACGCCGAAGCATTGCACGATGATGAAATGCCCACCATAGCAGGGCTCTACCTGAATCGCTTAAAGAAAGGCATGAAACTGGAGTCGGATCCAACGGTAATATTTGCCCTCCACGATTTCACGATAAGGCGTGTGCTTAACAGATACCTTTCGTATAATTCGCCATACAACACTTACCTGCATACGGGTTTGCCACCCGGCCCTATTATGATGCCTTCGGTTAATGCATTGGATGCTGTGCTTAATTACAAAAAGACCGATTATATTTATATGTGCGCCAAAGAGGATTTTTCGGGATATCATAATTTCGCTACTAACCAGGCCGATCATTTGATCAATGCCCGCAAATTCCAGCAGGCGCTGAACGAGAGAAATATCAAAAAGTAATGTTTGAGCATACCACCAAAGTACGTGTACGATACGGCGAAACTGACCAGATGGGCTATATGTATTATGGTAACTACGCCGAATTTTACGAAGTGGGCCGTGTTGAAATGTTGCGCAGCCTGGGGATGACCTATAGCGGCATGGAGGCATCGGGTATTATGATGCCGGTGCTCGAAATGCATTGCAAATATCTGAAACCAGCTCTGTACGACGAGGAAATCAGTATTAAAGTCATCATGGCGAAGATGCCCGGAGTGAAAATTCACTTTAAGTACGAGCTGTATAACCCTAATAAAGAGCTGATTAATATCGGCGAAACCCTATTGGCGTTCATTAACATGAAGACCAATCGTCCCTGCCTGCCCCCGCAGGATTTTATCGACGGACTAAAGCCCTTTTTTCAGTAGATTTGGTTTGAATGAAGTGGTTACATCGTTTTTTACGACGGTTTGTGTTTTACCGTTACCTGGTGGAATGTACCAAGTACATTGAATTTCCGGGTTTTAAACCTATTTCTCTATATACAGTTGCTGTTTTCTTTTTTGATGAATTGAGCCGGGGAACCGTCGCTAACAAGGCGTCGTCACTCGCTTATAATTTTATGCTGGCACTTTTCCCCGCAACTATATTCCTGTTTACGCTTATCCCCTATATACCTATCCACCACTTCCAGGACAACCTGCTAAATCTATTGGAACAGATCATGCCTGGCGATGCGTATGATGCCTTCCAGAACACAATTACCGATATTGTTAAGAATCAGAACGGTAAATTATTTTCGTTCGGTTTCCTCACCACTTTATTCTTTGCCACCAACGGCGTAAACCGCCTGATGCAGGCGTTTAATAAATCGTCGCTACAGACCGAGACGCGTGGCTATCTGCGTCGCCGGTGGGTGGCCCTGGTTCTTACCGTAGTTATCAGCGTATCCCTGCTGGTGGCTGTGGCCATTATGATAGCTGGCCACAAAATATTGATCTTCCTTCAATCGCACATTGCCAGCTCGGCTCATGCCTGGATATTTGTGATAGCGTTATTAAGATGGCTTATAGTAATACTTATTTTCTTCGTCACCGTGGCGTTGCTTTACCGCTATGGCCCCGCGCATAAACAGCGATGGAAATTTCTTAGTCCGGGTGCGATAGTGGCCACGGGGCTTGCGGTGCTTACATCAGTCGGGTTCACTTACTACATAAATAATTTCTCATCCTACAATAAAATATACGGCTCCATAGGTACGCTTATCGTCGTCATGATCTGGCTGTACCTCAACTCCCTTATCATACTGATAGGCTATGAACTGAATGCCAGTATCGAGCTCTCCAAACGCAGCATTAAGATCGTCAAACCTAAATTCAACACCTTTCGAACCGGTCATACCGAAAGTAAAAGCAATCATTGAAACGACAAGCGTTTCAGCCTGCAATTTGTAAGGAAAATACAAAAACCACTACTAATTACCAGGAAGCAGCTTTTATGCAGCGGTTAAAATGAATTACGACTTACAAATTGAAAAAATAACATCCAAAGAGAATATTCCTTTCGAACTGTTGCTATTGGCCGATGAAACCTTAGAGGCTATCGGAAAATATATCAATGCTTCCGATGTGTATGTTGCAAAACAAACCGGCTCCACCAATCCAATAGCTGTTTTTGTACTGCAATTATTAAATCCCGCTGAAATTGAAATTAAAAACATTGCAGTGGCGACGGGCTTCCAGCGGAACGGTATCGGAAGCTGTCTAATTGAACGGATACAACAAATAGCCAAACAACTGGGCTGCGTTACCATCTGGGTTGGCACACCCGACTGCGCCACCAGGGAGATCAGTTTTTACGAAAGGAACGGCTTCAAAAAAGCCGGCTTCAAAAAGAACTTTTTCATCGACAATTATATCGAACCGATATTCGATAATGGTGTGCTGTTAAAGGATATGGTTATGTTGAGCATGGAAGTTTAATATACTTGCCCGACGACACGTAAAAAAAGTCCCAATTTTGAATGACAAAAATTCAGATTCAGTGCTGAGCATCCATTCATAGTATTTCTATATATCCATGCGTCCCATTCACCCGTATCCTCTGCCCGTCTTTTATCAGTTTGGTAGCATGCTCTACGCCAACAACTGCCGGTAAGCCATATTCACGTGCGATAACAGCCCCGTGGGTCATTAGTCCGCCAACTTCGGTCACCAGGCCTTTTATAGATACAAACAATGGCGTCCAGCTGGGATCGGTAAAGGTGGTCACTAATATATCGCCGTCTTTCAGATCAGCATCTTCCATGTTTAAAATAACACGTGCCCGTCCCTCTATAATTCCCGAAGAAACAGCCAGCCCTGCAATCGCTTCGGTCGGGAGATTTTCCTGCTTGTACCGACCGGTAATGATTTCGCCATCGGAAGTCATAACACGTGGCGGGGTTAGTTTTTCATATAACTTATACTCGCCTTTTCGTTTGTCAATGACCTGGTAATCGACCTTATCTGTACATATAGCTTCGCGCAGTTCATCAAAACTGAGATAGTAGATATCTTCTTTTTCCTGAAGGAAACCGGCCTTTACAAGCCGTTCTGCTTCTTTCAGAAGGGCCTGCTTATAAATGAAGTAGCGATTAACAATACCGTATTTTGGATATTCACGGTAACCCGAAAAATTTCGAATCAGGTCGATCATTCGTTTTATTTCTTTGGCTTTTTGTTCACCATTCGGCAATTGCTTCAACCGATCTAATAACTCCTGTTCTTTTTTCCAATATCCCTGTAGCCCCTGCTCAAATTTCCGTTTTCCGGCATCAGGCTCAAAGTTTTTGATGTGACCGAGGATTATTGGGATAAGCGTACTTGGCTTTTCGCTCCACCGGGTTTTCGTAATATCGATTTCTCCGGCACATCGCATTCCGTATTTGTCGAGAAAATCTTCAATTGCGTCCCGGGTTTCCTTTCCGCCATTAAATTTAACCAGTTCATCCAAAAAATTATCATTCCTGGCATGCTGCAGATACTCAATAACTTCAGGAAAGGGGCGAATTATATCTACAACATCCAATAGCTCCAGTCCCATTTCCGAGGTAACATTGTTTGGCACAGATTGAGAAAGCGTGTCGGCTGCATTTTTTTCACCCAACCATTCGTTCATTTTTTCATTGATCCATGATGAAGCATTCATACCACTCATAATCACTCCAAAGCTCTGTGGATCAGCGTTGATCTTTTTGAGTTGCTGAATATCTTCCAGGATAAAATCAAAAAGATCCGGTCCCGATTTCGTTTGGATGTTTTGTTTTAACGCTTTTATCGATTTTTGACTGCGCTTGATCAAATCAGAAACGATTGTTAGATCATAATCGTTAAGTGTTTGATAATTCTGGGGTGACGCGGCTTCATTGTTTTTACCGGCACCGGGTTCTTTTTTTTCATCCGGGAACGATTTTACAAAATCTCCCCGCTCTAAAATGGTTGTAAGTGCGTCCTTTATGAGCGGATCGGATTTTCCAAGGGTGACATTTAGTACAGTTTCTCTGCCTGCGGGCGAAGCAAGCATAGCTGTAATATCAACAAATAACCTCCCACCGGCTATAGGCATCGGTCTTGGGGTTGTCAACTGCCAAAAAGACAACCCTAATGGTTTAATGGCATCGGTCATCATTTGGTTATGACCGACAGATACATAAACGTGGTTTTCGTGGTCATTCGCTTCGGGGATCGGGTATAACGTAGTGATCGGCCGGCTTTGGACTATGTAAAGTGTATCATCAGCCCAACACCATTCGATGTCCTGAGGACTGCCGAAATGCTCCTCGATCTTTCTGCCCTTACGCTCAAGCTGTAAAATCTGCTCATCCGAAAGCGCTTGCGGCTTCTGATTTTCTGGCTCGATCTCCTGTTCTTTCGTGCCCCCATCTTTTAAAGCATAAATAGCCAGCTTTTTGGCAGATATCTTTTTATCGATAATCCTGCCGTCAGATACTTTGTAATTATCAGCATTCACCAGACCCGAGACCATGGCCTCGCCAAGTCCGAAGCTGGCATCAATGGACGAAACTTTCCTGTTCGATGTCACAGGATCAGCAGTAAATAAAATGCCCGCCGCTTGCGGGAATACCATCTGCTGAACAACCACAGAGAGGTAAACTTTACGGTGATCGAAGCCGTTTTGAATTCGGTAAATTACCGCTCTATCGGTAAATAGCGACGCCCAGCACTTGCTGATATGCTGTAATACGGCGTCCTTTCCGATGATATTCAAATAAGTATCCTGCTGGCCCGCAAAGGACGCTGATGCCAGGTCTTCCGCTGTGGCGCTCGACCGCACTGCAAAGGCGCTTTCTACACCAAATTTTGTAAGATAGCCATCGATCTCTTCTACAATATCGTCAGCAATGGATATTCTTTCGATCACCATGCGAATTTCAGCGCTGATCTCGCTGATTTCTTTCCTTTCTTTCGCCGTAAAGCGAGTTAATTCATCCAACAAGTTGTTAAGCTCGTGGTTATTCCCGATTGATTTTTTATATGCGTTGGTGGTAATACAAAACCCCCTGGGCACTTGTATACCTTTGATCCCCGATAGTTCTCCGAGATTAGCGCCCTTACCTCCAACAGCCATAAATTTTGATTTGTCAATCCCATCGAAATCAAGTACATATAATGTTTTTTTCACCGCGTCTAGTTTGTTTTCCGGTATCATTCTTGTGATCTTTTGTTGATGTCTCAAGCCAAAAATATAGGGTATCGCGCTTCAAACTATCATTTTTCAACTATATTTTTTTGCGCGCAATAAATAATAAAGCAGGGACGTTATCCATACAAACAGAGGGCGTTGAAGATAGCTTTATGCGAATATGATAACGCTGTTTCTCCGTCTGCCGTGGCATCCGGCATACCCACCGATCGTTCCTATCGGGTCATTTCATGGGGATACGATTCAGTTGCGCTAACTTTTAATATTTCGGGCAACTTCAAAACGTAAAAATCGAGCATGCAGGTTAACAAAGCATAAATTATTAGTTAATAATCATTATTGTTATCTTTACGGATAAATTTATCCGGGCAAAGACAGTTATGTCAGCAAGTAAAATAACTATTCTTTATGTAGACGACGAAGAGAACAATCTATTTTCGTTCAAGGCCACTTTCCGGCTAAAATATCGTGTACTAACGGCTCTTAGTGGCGATGAGGCTCTGAAGCTTTTGAAAGCTAACACGGTTAACATCATTATCACCGATCAGCGGATGCCTGAAATGACGGGGGTTGAATTTTTAGAAAAGGTATTAAAAGATTTCCCGGACCCCATACGAATTCTTCTAACCGGCTATGCTGACATGGGAGCGGTAGTCGATGCCGTCAATAAAGGAAAAATTTTCCATTACATTTCCAAACCATGGAATGAAGACGAGCTTGATTCGACCATCAATAGAGCTTATGCGGAGTTCCTCGAAAAAGCTCAATTAAAGGAAATGAATGAAAAGCTGGAAGGCTCAAATGATCAATTAGAATTTTTGTTAAGACAAAAGCTCCTTTCATAATACTACAGCTAAATAACTATTTACACCTGAATAAGCAGCGACTGCAGCTTTTCTTTTGTAAGGGGTTTTTCGATGATCCTGCTTACCGTCGGGTAAGTTAGTACCTTATATATGTCAGCCGGATTACTTGCAGACGTCAGTATAGTTAATATGACGATCCGATAATTATTTTTGACCTCGTTCGGGAATTTTTCAAATTGTTCAACAAAATCAAACCCATTCATAAACGGCATTTGCAAATCAAGCAAAATTATCGTTGGAACAGGGCTATTCCCGTCGGCATTCTCACGTATTGTTTCCAATGCATGTTCGGCATTCTCAAAAGCCTTAATGGCAGTGTATTTAGTACTAAGTTCAAGGAATTTTTGAGTCACAAAGCGATCGAGTTCGCTATCATCAATTATTATAAAAGAAAAATCTATATTCATCAGATAGAAGGAATAGTTACTTTAAAGGTTGTCCCCTGGTGCAAAACGGATTGTACCTCTATTTGGCCGTTTAGTTTTATCAGTGCACTTTTTACATTGTATAAGCCAAAACCCGACCCTACCTCCAAAGAATTTGAACGATAAAAGAGGTTAAATATTTCCCCGACATGGCTTCCTAAAATACCTATTCCGGTATCTTTCACATAAATTGTCGCCACACTTTTAGCCACCTCAACAATCACCTCAACAGATTTATTTTTGCTGTCTCTATCCTGGTATTTAAAAGCATTCGATAAAAGATTGTTAAAGATAAGCCTTAATGGTGCATAGTCGCTTCGGAAAACCCCATCCTGGTTAATACTTATATTAAACGCCACCCCATTCACTTTTGCGAGTACCGAATATATAGATTTCAATTCGCCAATAACTTTCTTAAAATCAATTTCAGTTATCTTTAATTCCCCTCTTTGCAAACTGTAGTAGTCATGCATACTTAAAACATATGCGTCCATTTTTTTTACTGATTTTTTCATCAGGAACAACATTTCCTTCATCTCGGCAACATCGTCGATCTCGTTTGCCAAATCAATGGCCCCCAAAATCCCGGACAATGGTCCCCTGATGTCGTGGCTGACACTATAGGCAAACTTGTTCAGTTCGTCATAGGCTTTCTGCAGTTCCACATTTTTAACAGACAGCATCGAATTGGCAAGATAAAATTTATTGGCTTCGTCTATTGCTCCAATAATCTCTGCTTCTGTCCAGGGCTTTTTCACGAACCTGAAAATGTTCCCTTTGTTTATAGCAGCAATTATCGACTCAACATCAGTATACGCCGTTAGCATAATGCGTATCGGGAGGGGATAGCTGCGCCGTATTTCTTCAAAAAAATCAACGCCCGTTTTGCCAGGCATCCGCTGGTCAGAAAAAATCACCCTGATTTCAGGATTATCTTCCAGAATAACCAGGGCCCGGGGTACATCTTCGGCAGTAAATATCTGGTAATCGAGCCTCAATGAAGCCTTAAAGCCCAACAGGTTATCAGGCTCATCATCCACATACAATACTTTTACTTTCTCTGCCACTTTGATTGGGTTTATGGACATAGGTATTATCGTAAATTTTGGAAAAGAAAGCTTACGATGCCAGAAAACATCGGTAAATCTCTTATGCTACAATTGATTTCTTATTTACTCTGTGAAGTTGGTGGGTATTTGTAAAATAAATTCGGTTCCCTCACCTTGTACACTGTTAACATTTATTGTTCCATTATGTTTCTTTACTATATTATAGGCAATGGACATGCCCAAACCGGTACCTTCTCCCACGTCTTTGGTCGTAAAAAAGGGCTCAAATACTTTTTTTTGTGTTTGAGCATCCATTCCCGTTCCATTATCTTTTATTTTTATAGAAATATTCTTTTCATCGAAGCTTGTGTTGATGATTATTTCACCACCCGCGTTTTTCCCAAAACGTTTTTGTATGGCATAAACAGCATTTGTGATAATATTTAAAAACACCTGGTTTAATTTCCCCGGGTAACATTCCACTCTGGGCAGATCGGCGAATTCTTTGATTATTTTTATTTTATTGTTTAGCAAATTATTGGCTATAGCCATTGTTGATTCCAACCCTTCATTAATATCGGCTTCTTTGAGATTGTCCTCATCCAATCGCGAAAAGAATCTCAGCCCCCTTACTATTTCGGCGGTCCTCGAAGCACCATCATTGATCCCTTTTATAAGATGCGTGATCTCTGTTGTGAGGTAGTCAAAGTCTAATTCTTCTTTATACTCTTTTATCTGTTTTAGTTTATCTGCAGCTGAAGAATCTGATACCCCCACATTCTCAATAACGTTTAGCGCCTCCAGTACCATTTCAATGTCCCGTTTTAAAGGGCTGATGTTCGAAGTCACAAAATTTATTGGATTATTGATCTCATGGGCTATGCCTGCCGTCAATTGACCCAGGGATGCCATTTTTTCAGATTCGACCAATTGGGTTTGTGCCGCTTTCAGATTTTCAAGCGCGCTGTTCAATTCCTGGTTCGATTCACTTAATTCGACGGTGCGTTCGTTTACTTTTAACTCCAAGATCACGTTTTGCTCTTTAATGATCCGTTCGTTTTCCATTAAAGCATTCACGGTCTCCTGCTGCGATCGCTCTTTCTCTGCCTTGAATATGTTTATTTTATCCGCCAGCGCCAGCGACAATAAGGTAATTTCAAGGGCCGTACCAACCTGCATAGTATAATTTGTGAAGTTGTTATAAGGCAGCACACCCAGATTACGTAATACAAACAACACGATACCGATCAGGAATATGGTCCACGCCAATAAAAAAAGCCGGGCAGGCCTGAATCCCTGTAATGAAATTATTATTGCAGCCGAGAAAATCACAAGCGTACAGGCCAACGCAGAAATGTCAATCATTCTGTAACTGATATGATCGAAACCAAATATTCTCAGAATAATCGCCGCAACATATAATATAATAATTAGCGGAAGGACTTTATGAAGCTTTGGGGTACGTTCCCTGGTATGGAGAAATAAACTCACAAAGAATACTGCAGAGATACCCGCCAGTGCCGGAAATATGATCAATCCTTTATTAAATAGAACAGGATTATCGTAGAAAATAAAATGATAAGTATAACCCGATAGCGACGTTTGTGTAAAACCGATAAACGTAGTATATAAAACGTAATACAGATAGCTTCGGTCCTTTGTCGAGATAAAAATAAACAGGTTATATAGTATCATCACCATAATAAGGCCGATCAAAACACCCCACACAAGGTCGTGGGTAAGCATCGATTCCGCTATTTTTTGGGGGGTCCCCAGGATGAGGGGCAAAACCATCTGTTCGCTGCTGCCTACTCTCAGATAAAAGGTTCCGGTAGTATTTTGGGGAAGGTAAATATCAAATATAAAGTTTTGATGCTTGTATTTCCTGTTATTGAATGGTACAGTATCGTTGAATTGTTGGACCATGTATTTATTACCATAAAAAGAATAAAATTCACACAAATCCAGTGTAGGATAATCTATAGATAGCAAAAGATGATTTTCCGGACTCATATTTTTTACCGAGAATTTGAGCCAGAAATAAGACTTGCTTAAATTTAAATTAGGCACTTCGCTTTTTGAGGGTACATAGCCCGTAGCTATCCTTGCGTCCTGGAAAGGCAGATGATTATGGGGATCTTCCAGGATGGAAACATGATTACCAATAATCAAATTGTCCCCTTTAAATACGACAGGGGTTTGCGAAAATGATTTTACTGAAAATATTTGAAGCAATAAAAAGGAAAAATAAATTCGTTTCATTTCACGATCAGCTCAGGTATGATGAATTTAGCCGGCTTTATTTTATAATACACAGCTAATGTTCTATTATAGTCAATACTTTTTCAATTGGTAATCTTTGTGTTTTCACCACCGGCTTTGGTGCTACAGCAATTTTTGTCAGAAATATCTCGGCGCGGTTATCATCAAGCCCGGTTAATTTGACGAATTTGTCTCTTAATTCGTTTAATTCAATGATGCTTTCAGGATCTAACCCTTCCCCATCACTATGCGTAATTCTCGGGAAAAGGTAAAAGGGCGATATTAACGGATGAACAGCCAGGTTAAGATCTGTCGCAGCCAGCCAGAGCCTTTCCATAGAGCGACCACCCTCAAAGAAGTTCCTTAAATTATACTCCGGCAATGTGATCATACAAAGGGCAGACGCATTAGCTACGGTTTGTTTGGCAAGCATATCAAATGCGCGCCCCCCGTCAAAGCCTTTTAACGCATTGATCACATTTTCATCCTTTATAACGCTAAGTGCAGCCAATTGAGAATTACTGAGGCCCAATGTCCTGATATCAATGCCATCTTTTGAACTATCTGCATCTTCCTTTGTCCAACGCATCTCCCTATGGACAAAATCGTAATGCCCCGCTTTATTTAACAGCCTTATCCTGTCGCAAGCGCCAATGATCTTTGCAAATATGGCCAGGTCGTCCTCATCTGTAAACCACAGCACTTTTGCATCGGCCATTGATTCCGCAAACTGGCCTAAGATATTCAATGTACTCAATGGAATAGTTACTTTCGGGGCTGAGTTCCTGTTGGTGGCCCGCTCATATATTTTTTTACTTAAGGGCCTCAAAAAAAACGACTCATCAGTATTGTAAATCTGCCGGAAGTTAATCGCTGCCACCAGTTTTTCACTTGATCTATTAGGCAAAAATTGCAGAATTGGTTCGATTCCTAAGGCGAGTGCAGCAATATATAAGTTTTCATAGGCTGCCCCCAGGCTAATAAACGACGCCATCTTTTGAAAATCACCAAAAGAAAAAGAGCGGTATTCATCGTGAAAAAGATACAACGTACCCTTGTCATATAACCATTTCCACGGTTGGTCATTACCTGTTGAAGGAGCAGCACACGCCGAATGTATAAGTTTCCGTATTGTTTCAGGTTCGGGAATTATGCAATTAGTTATTTTTTCAAATTGTGATCCATTAATCAAAACCCTCATCGCCTCGTCGGACAACGGATAAAACGGATTTACCGGGGCAGCCGATTGCTGAGCTTTTTCTCCTTTTTCAGGAATAAGTTCTTCAAGATCAATATAATACCTGCCAGATTGATGAAACTGATCCAGCAGGATGCGCCGGCAGACATCTGCTCCAACGGCTCCCCCCAGAGTTACTGAACTGCCAAGTTGCGGCCAGGTATTGATCGACTGTTCCACTTCCACCATAGAGGCTTTGGCGCGTAAAGAAAGGTTTTCGACCCCCAGCATTTGTAAAATAACCGGTATCTTTTCTTCATTTGTCAATTCTTTTATCGTTTCAGGATTAACGCTTTGTACCGTTCCGTGTAAAATAGGCCGGTCTGGCTCCAGATCAAAACGTTCAACATCAAGCATACCGCGGTCACTGGTATCCATTACCACAGGTATTTTCAATTCCCGTGCCTTAAGCCTCGATATTATTTTAATATCTAAACCATCACATTCGTCAACCAGCAGATCAAGTTTACCGTTACCAGTAAAAAAAGCATCCATATTGGCTTCTGTTAACCCGTCAAAAAAACAACGTACGTTCAGAAAGGGGTCAATTTCTGCTATTTCCCTGGCTGCTATCACGACTTTGGGGATGCCCATATTATGAAGCCCTGTCTTTATCCGATTTAAATTACTCAATTCAAGCGTGTCGAAATCCGCCAATCGCAATTCCCCGAATCCGCGTTCCATCGACAACGTAAGCGCGATGGAGTGCCCAACCGAGAGACCAACAATGCCGATCTTCTTTTTGCCGAGTATGCTCCTTTCATCTTTTGTTATCTTATACTGGTTTCTGTTGGTGCGAACTTCGATGAATTCGTCCTCGTCCAGTAAGTGAATAAGGCGCCGGCTCCATGGATAATAAACCCATACCCCATACTCCCTAATGGCAGCACCTCCCAAATGGTTAGTGATCCGGCTTTCGTATTCATCATTCTTTATTCTAACGGAAGGGTTTTGACTCTTAATAAGTTCCCGCAACTGGCTATAAATCTCGTCGTGCTCAAACAAATGCTTATTTGCTGTACGTAAATCGTCGAAGGCTTTTTTTTCAGCAGGAATATTTAGCCTGAAAAATTCCGGAGTATAAATAAGCTTGTCTTCGGCAGCTGCTTTCATCGGGTATGTGTACGTTTAATATCGGAAAGATAGTAAATTAAACCTACAAGAAATAGTTAAGCAAAGATTAAATTACATCTGGGTCATGCTGGTTTACTTTTGATTTCAAAAATAAACTCTCCGCTTGTAAAATGGCCGCATTCAGGTCCCATTGATCCAGGCAAGGGATTTGAGTTTCGTAATGGATCGTTATTTCCTTTCTTCTTAATGCCTCTACACGGGTTATATTTAAATTTTCCCGGATTCGCATAATGGCATTTTTATCTTCTGCATTAGCCTTACTTAGGGTCGGTACATCTTTCAATAACATAACCGTGGCAATCAAGTCTAATTTTGGATAATAGAATGTTCCATCGTTACCGATGCTTTTTTCTTTTTCCATACCAACAGCTTCGGCGGCCGGTATAGTATATGGGGCGCACAACGCAAAAAGTGATTGCACACCTATCTGGCTGGAAATTGCGATAGCGGTACGAACTAAAAATATACTGCCAATTCCGTATCCGGCAATCTCACGCGAATTCCATAACCCGCATACTTCGCCGGTACCCTGTTGCGCAAAACGCCAGACTAAATTAAAGACATTACTATCTATGGTACATGTGGCTTGTTCTATAGGCAGGAGCTCCGACCCACCTGCAACATGTACTCTTGCACCACCATATACTTTCCTCCCGTCCAATGATTCTACGATCATCACAAAAGCCGCTGGATTTTTTGTCCATTCATTTTTAGATGATGTAACCTTTGTCACTCCAATACTGGTTAAAACATGAGTATGCCCTTCAATAAACAACTCACAGGTTTCGGGTTCATCAATTGCCCTGAATGCGCGAAGCCTTACCTCTGGCTTTTCCTTATTTAAACCTTCTATCATTTAATAGAAATATTTATTGTTGAAGATTACAGGTGGTTTAATTACTTGCAATGATAAATTGCTTACGACGAGAATTCAATAATGGTTGTCACAAAATATGCCATTATCAAACAGCAGGTTCTTTTCCTTGTAAATGGAGACTACTTCTGAAAGAAGTCATCTCACTCATACCCTTAAAAATGGAAATTAGTGTTGTACTCATTTACAAAAGAAAATTTCATCCAAGTTGTTTGGACCCATGAAACAGAACAGGCGGGATGCTGCTCTGTTGCCAAAAAGGGATGGGTTGGGTTAATCATTAGATAAAATAAATATTGAAGTGTCAATTTTCTTCATGACGATACCGAGCCCTAAAACAGAAAACGCCTTGAATCATCGATTTAAAGCGTTTTCTGTTCTAAATATTATTGGCGGAGAGTTAGGGATTCGAACCCCAGGAACCTTTCACAGTTCAACAGTTTTCAAGACTGCCGCAATCGACCACTCTGCCAACTCTCCGGGGGCAAAAGTACAAAACCGGGCCGAATTGCCAAATACAGCGTTAAGTTTTTTTAAAGAAATCAAATCTTATTCTAACTCGCTGTAATACAGCCAATAGCATCATTACAAACATTTATTGCAATAGGGCAATCAATAACTCATCATTCAATTGACTGGCTTTAACCGGCAGGTCACCGGCAAACAATGTCCCGATATTAGTCGCTAAAAAAACGTAAGTCTTTGCAACGGGGATATACAACAGTATACATCCGGCACTACTCCACCGCCCGAACGGCCATAGGCCTGGATACCACCAGCTTCGAAAAACTCGAGCTTGTAAGGAGGCGTTTTTTTCTTTGGTTAAATTTGTCCATCATAATTTAGGGTCAAATTCCACAATCCATTCAATACCGTATTTGTCTCTGAACATGCCGGCGTAGGTACCCCAGGGGCTATCGTCAATAGACATTTCAACGTTTCCGCCTGCCGATAGGCCATTGAATACTTTTTCGGCTTCTTCACGGCTGTCGGCACTAACGGCAATTTTCGACCGGTTTTCGTTTTCATCTACCCGCCCCAAAAATGCGGGGACGTCGTTGGCTATTAACACATTGTTTTTGCCGATAGGTAAGGCAATGCGCATTATTTTGTTGGCTTCATTTTCGGCCACCGGAAATTCATCGCTCGCCAGGTCGCCAAAACGAATGATCTTGGCGAACTCGCCGCCGAAAACTGATTTGTAAAAAGTGAATGCTTCTTCCGCATTTCCGTTGAAGTTGATCCAGGGGTTAATTGCTTTCATAATTTTATTTTTAAGTTTTTTATTTTTTGTTATTTCTGAGATAAAGTGGCCAATAATTCCTCCAGGTTTTTCAATGTCATGGTGAAGCCTATTTTGAAGCCCTCCAGTAATCTTTCCAATCGCTCAAACGATTCGTTATAAATCGTAATGTCAACCCTGGTTATACCATTTTTTTCGCTGAAATTGTGATCCCATTCAGAACCCGGCAGTTCACGGTTTTCGTCTTTGTCTGAAAACGCATTGTACATCTTAAAATTAGTCTTCGGTGTAATAGAAGTAAATTCCTGCACCGACCACCGCTCCTCCCCATCCGGGGTTATCATCGCATAAAATCGCCGCCCGCCTACTTCAAAATTCATATACTTGGTTTTTGCGCGCATAGGTGCAGGCGCCCCCCATTGATCCAATAGCTCGGCTTTGGTAAAGGCATCCCATACTAAAGATTGCCCGGCATCAAACTCCCTGGTTATATAAACCATTTTCGCGGTTTTGTCAACGTTAAAATCAAATAGCAAATCGTTGTTCATTGTTTTTGTTCTTTAATTGTTGTTAATAATTGATCGAGTTGGTTAAATTGAGTTTGCCAGTTTTGCCTGAACTGGGCCAGCCAATGGTCAAACTCCTGCATTTTTTTTGCATTCAGGTGATAATATATCTCCCTGCCGCTATGCTCAGGCTTTATCAATTCGCACTCGTGCAATACTTTAATATGTTTTGACACCGCCTGACGGGTCATAGCAAATTTTTCCGCCATTGCATTTGGTGTCAATGCCTGGATAGCGATCAACGTTAAAATAGCCCTGCGTGTTGGGTCTGATATAGCCTGGAATATATCTTGTTTCATTGTTAATTATAAATGCGCAACCTTCAGGTTGCAAATATATATGCAACTTTTGAGTTGCGCAAATTTATTTTCATTTTCTTTTGAGGTATATATAATGACGGGAGGTTTAGTGGTAATTGCAATATTGGTTACTATAACTAACCAAACAGCGTCTTTCTTTACTGAAGAAAGAGTTCGAACTTACGACCATCCATAATCACTTCATCATCAAGAATTTATATCGGGTTTATATGGATTATTTATGCACAGAAGATGCTCAAAAGAAATAGCCTGCTAAGGATCAATGCTTTAGCAGGCTATTATATCGCAAAGCGGAGAGAGAGGGATTTGTTTGCCTCTTAAACCGACTTGGCATTCAATATGTTATGCGGATTTTATTTCTTACTCACCGAAATACTCACCACTTTTTTTGTACAGATTAATTGCAAATCTTGTAGTACAAATATAGCGATTGGGAATTTGTAAAACAGATTATTTGCAGCTTATTATGCTGATCATCTGCAATCGCAAAGGTAGCCTGCGAAGGCAGGGCAGTAAAGGGCTTTCGCGGCATAAACCCGCAAGCCTTTCACGCACATGGCCATTTATTCCACGTTCCCTTGACAGCCCTGCCTTCGTCCGCTTTTTGTTGCTTAACAGAGGATCATCTGAACGACTATGCCCGTTTAATAATCTAGTCCGCCAATAAGCAGCAAGTTTGTGTTTTTGTTACCACAATAACCACCCCGATGCCTTTGGCTCGGGGCAAACTTGCCATTGCTCCCGATGGTTGCAATGAAAAGAATAGTATATTGATTGAATTAATTTATATTAGTAAGCGATATTTTTTAAAATGATTAAATCGAAATTTGATACTTACCAATTCATTGGACAGTTTGTGATGACCGGAATGTTGGTCCTTTGTGTTTTTTTGTTCTATGCGATATACTTTGGCAAACATCCTACACCTCTATTTTCGGGTTTAGGTATAATAGGTATTTTCCTTACCGTGATTTCACCGTTGTTTATTATAGCGCAGATGAAATTGAACTATAAGACGACAATTATAGACTCTGACTTAAAAACAATTTCCTTTAAAATGTTTTTACTTCCTATCACAAACACTTATCCTTTTGATTATTTCGACGGTTATATAGATACTATAGTAAAGGATAAATATGGGAGTTATAAGTGTTTTTATTTAGTTAAAGACAGTAGATTGAAATACAAGATGTCGGGTAGGTTTTATAGCAATATAGATGAATTAAAAGAAGGAATTTCATTATTAAAGTATATGGGTTTTATCAAAAACACATTCTCGCTTTCAATGAAAATTGTTTTTAATAAACCTGTTTTTTAACCTGTCTCATTTACCAAAGTATACCCTTCACCATGGCAAAAACGGCCTTTAAACTATCGTGAGGGGGGCAAAGTATACTTTGGGTATACTCAAAACCCCCGTAGCGAAGCGTAGGGCAAGCAAAGTAGGGCTCGGCCCAACTTCCGCTTGCTCCCCACGCTGCCGCGTTTGGACATTAAGATTTACGGGCAGCCTCTAATGCTATTGAACAAACCAGTCCTTATTCAGCCGTTAAGCAACTAACAGCGCAAAGCCGGGTAAAATGTCAAGGGCGGGCAAGCCAATAAAAAAACAAAACACATCTGTCCGTTTATATACCCTTTACTTTTTATCCCGGCGTGGGCTATCTTCGCTGTGGCGGTGAATAAGGAATGTAAAACAAAGCTGCCTCAAACTGGTACTTAGGCTAATCAATAACAAACTTTTGCCTAAGCAATGCCATATCCTGACCTACTTTTAAATCTAAGATTTTGGCATAGTGCTGGGTTGTTTTGATATTGGTATGGCCTAACATTTTTGATACGCTTTCAATGGGTACGCCATTAGACAGCGTTACCGTAGTGGCGAATGTATGCCGGGCAATATGAAACGTGAGTACTTTATTGATGCCGCAAACATCTGCAATCTCTTTCAAATAGGCATTCATTTTTTGATTAGTAGATACTGGGAGGGCTTTATCTGTATTGCAACAAAGTGGATGATCTGCGTATCTCTTTATCAAACCTAATGCAGATGGCAGTAAAGGAATACGGCTTGGCGTATCTGTTTTTTTCCGCTTGGTATAAATCCACATCTCCCCGTCAAGCCCTTTTACTATTTCAGCAGGCTTCAATTTTTTCACATCAGCATAAGCCAGTCCTGTGAAACAACAAAAAAGAAAAATATCCCTCACCTGGTTAAGCCGTTCAGTTGGAAACACTTTATCTGCTATGTCCTGTAACTCTTCCCGGTTTAAAAATACCCTGTCAACCCGTTTAACTTTGGCTGTGTAATTTACAAAAGGGTCTTTATCCAGCCAGCCGCTTGCTAAACAAAGGCGGATGATCTTGCCAAAGTTCTTAATGTATTTGATAGCGGAGTTGTTGGCACATTTACGTTCAGATCGCAGGTAAAATTCATAATTGGTTATAAAGTCATGGTCAATCTGCTTAATGTCAATATCCGAAACTTTGTATTGCCATTCTAAAAAGCTCCGGGTATGCCTTAAAGAGGTTTCGTAGCGTTCCAATGTCCCGGCTGCATACTCATCACCAACCAAAGCCGAAAGCTTTTTATTGTGGTCTTTAAACAGGCTAATAAGCATTCGGGATTTTTCGCTTTTGCCTAATAGCTTATTTTTTAAACTTTCGGCAGTAATCATACCGCCCGCTTCGGTTAATTGACCATGCGCATCGTAAACCTGGGCTTGCAGGTTATCGAGGTAGGCGTTGAAAGACTTGATTCCTTCTTTTGTGCCTTTAAAACGTCCTGCGGTACTGTTCCATAGGGCAGGTTCGCATTCACGGCCTGTACTGGTTTCTGCCCGTTTACCGTTAACAGTAATCCGCAAATAAATAGGCACAAGGCCGCTTTGATAGTTTTTTGGCTTCTTCAAATAAAAAAGCAAGCTGAAGTTAGTTTTCATAATGTTTTGACATTAAAAAGTGAAACAAAATTAAGCTTGCAATCAGGTCTGTGCAAGATGTTCAACTTTTGAACAGGTTGACAATCAAAATGATACGTAGATATTGGTGAGTAAGTATTTTCAAAAATTAACTCACCGAATAGCGCACTTTTTATATGCGAAATGGTGGATAAAACGGGCATTTACCCCAAAAACAAAAGCCTGCAATCATTTGATTTACAAGCTTTTAATGTACTTTGCTATTGAAACTTGCGGAGAGAGAGGGATTCGAACCCCCGGTACCTTTTACAGTACACCTGATTTCGAATCAGGCACATTGAACCGCTCTGACATCTCTCCTGTTAGAATATCGGGTTGCAAAAATAGAAAAATCCCGTTGTTCGCCGAAATAAAAAAACGGCGAATAACAGGAAATAAGATCAGTCCAAAATCTCTTAATGTTTGGTGGGATCAAAGGGTGCGGCATCCTGGCTATCAGGCACGCCATCTCCATCTGAATCAAGCTCACCATTACCCGTATAAAGTAACTCATAATCGATGGGCAGGAAGGTACTCAGAATCTCGTTGCTGAACTCATTGGTTGGTGCCGCGGTTACGGTAATGTTTATCTGCTCGGCGCCCAGCCCTGTTTCTGTGGTGATGCTTACGCTCAAGACCGCTGTAAAACCATCAAAGTTGATAAAAGCAGATGCAATATTGGACGAAATTCCGGCAGCACGCGGCAATGTACTTTGCTGGGAGCAAACAGTTGCTATTGCGCCGGTACTCCCTAAGAATGCCCTCAACTGCGTTACCTCACTGTTAAGCACTTGCGACGCTGAAGCGTTCCCGTTATAAAAAATACTGGTATAGCGCCAAATGGCTTTTTGGTCATTCCGAATAAGGTTTACCCCTACTGCGCCCGATGTCCCATCGGTTTGTGGTGTGTAACCTGCCGGATAAATAAAACTAAGCAGCGGAAACTGAGGGTGGCTATAAGTACCGCCAATATTTTTGATAGTAGGCAATCCACCGGGAATATCTGTACGCGGTATACCATTCATCAGGTCCCAGTAAATAGCCTGAACGCCATTTACCTGCCCGCATATATGCGAGGTAGCGTTTGCAGCCTGCTTTTGAGGATCGGTGCCGCCTTTTTTACAGGTAAAGAATGCACTACAGACAGATAGTACCAGGAACCAAAGACCAATTTTTCGGAAGTTTGTCAGGTTTTTCATCTTGAGCACGGTTTAATCCATTTTAATAACTAATTGCACGTGAAACCGGCATGTCGTCAAATTACTTGATCGAACAGCCTAAGTACTGCTGCCCGGCGATCCTTTGGCCCGTATTCTAACTTGAATCCTGCACCGGGCAACAATATTCCCAAAAGCTCTTTTTCGGAAAACCAAACCGATAAATTCTCCCGTATGTTATCGAAAAAGATATAATTTTAATATTTACTAATACCTGTTCATACCGATTTTAAACACTAAACTATGGATACCAGCATCCGAAAAATTTATAATCCAATCCAGAAAGATCATGTAACGTTTTTAAAAACGTCGGCCGAAACCGATGGCGAATATACCCTTGTCGAAGTTGAGCTTGCCGATGGCGGAGGCGTGGGTTTACATTATCACAAAACTTACAGCGAAAAATTTGATTGTATCGAAGGCGAGGTACAAATAGCGCTGGGAAAAAAGATGCGCATCCTAAAGCCCGGTGAATCGGCTACCGCTGAACCGAATGTGAACCACCTGTTCAGGAATCGTAGCGGCTCGCCCTGTAAGTTTCTTGTTGAGTTACGACCGGCCAGCGAGGGGTTCGAACGTTCATTACAGATCGGCTACGGCCTGGCCAACGACGGACAATGCAAACCGAATGGGTTCCCTAAAGATAAGCTGGCGCTCGCCTGGCTATTCGACATTAGTGAAAGCAATCTGCCCGGCTGGATGAGTGTGCTCGAATTTGTTTTGCGCAAACAGGCCAAAAAAGCGCGTAAAAAGCATATCGACAAGGAACTCATCGCCAGATATGTGAGA
Organism: Mucilaginibacter ginsenosidivorans; assembly: GCF_007971025.1. Lineage (NCBI taxonomy): Bacteria > Pseudomonadati > Bacteroidota > Sphingobacteriia > Sphingobacteriales > Sphingobacteriaceae > Mucilaginibacter > Mucilaginibacter ginsenosidivorans. Next base: position 3,894,288 of record NZ_CP042436.1, read on the forward strand.
TTTTGACGACCCTGTTTCCTTTGTTATTTTTTCAATTTCAATAAGGTCTGCTCTATCATCTGCATGCGGGCCTGTATTTTGGTTGCGGCGGCATCCAGCGTATACCCTTCATCCAAAAGCTCCTTTATCAGTAATATTTTTTTGATATTTTCATAATTGTATCGCCGGTTCTTTCCTTCCTCTTCTGTAATGCTTGCTATTATTCCTTTGTCTTCCCAATAACGTATCTGTCGCGCAGGTATTCCCGTTAGTTGTGCGACCTCCCCTATCCCTACTATAAGCCTGTTTAAAAAATCGTAATCAAAAGACAAGTCTTTTTTTTGTGTCATATTTTGCAATTTATTTACAATCAATGATGCAAATCTACATAAATATATGCTCTTTTGTAATTGTAAATAATTAGCAATTATTGTAAATAAATAGCATTATGACAACATCAGATCAATCGACCAAAACTGTAAGCAATTTTTTTGAAGCACTTGGAAAAGGCGATTCAGACGCTGCGATCAATTTATTTGACGAACAAGCGCAAATTATATTGGTAAGGCCATCGGAAAACAGGGACGCTGAAGACCTGTATGGCACCTATACCGGTAAAAAGGGGGCGGCTGGTTTCTTGTCCAATTTTAGCAAAACTTTTAGCCCCCAGGAATTTTCAGTACAAAACTTAATAGGCAACGACCAGGTTGCCTTTGCGAACGGGAACTTTACACATAAGGTGATAGCGACGGGGAAGCTTTTCAGCAGCAATTGGGCTCTTATGTGTATCGTCAAAAACGAAAAGATTTCAGAATATCGTTTCTATGAGGACTCATCTGCGTTTGACGCCGCAAATAGTTAATCTTTTCCATTCTATGTCACTTTGGTATGCACTTAGGCCCGGCAACTTGTAAATGCTGCCAGGCCTATTTGACTTATTAAGAGTTAATAGTTATTAGCACCAGCCTGCAAGATATATTTCTATTCGGATTAACTGACCTGCTTATTTTTAAGGACCGGTTTAATATTGTATTGTCTGTATTGCTTTACAGACAGGAAAATATTTATTACTGCAAGGGCGAGAAAAAAGCCGGGAATAAAAGGAGGTTTAATTTTCAGCGGTAACACGTCGGCAGGTACATTAGGGTTCAGATGAACATAGATGCCTGTCAACATAATAAAGATTACAATAGTCGACGCTGTAATGACCATCAGCGGTAAGTATTTGCCAGAAATCTTCGACTGAAATATAAAAAGTAAAATAAATGCTGTACCTATGGATATTTCAGCTAAAATACCGATGGTGTAGGAAAAATCTCCTAAACCGCTATTGGATATCTGGGTTGTATACCAACCTTTGAACGGGTTGAAAAATTTTAAGACACCGAACGTAAATAATGCAATTCCAAGGAATCCTGAGATGAATTTTGTGATTTTCATTTTGTAATACTAATTAGCTTCTTAGCATCAAAAATGGGAAGTGATTTTCGGAGTTATTTGAATAAAAAAATCAAAATGCTGAATAATTTCGTCACGTTACGCCTTACCTGTTTTCTGTAATAACCTGAATTCCGTTGGTGAGCAAGTATAAGCGGTTTTAAACGACCTTGAAAAGTGGGCAGCATCGTTAAAGCAGGTTTGAAACGCGATTTCGCTAACGGACAATGAACTCACTAAAAGCAATTCTTTCGCGCGCTCCAGCCGTTTTGTTTTTATGTAGCTGGCAGGGGTATCATCAAACATATCCTGAAATGTGCGATTAAAGGTGGATACACTTAAGTTGCACAGCTTGGCCAGATCATTAATAGACAGGTCTGAAAATAAGTGACTATTGACAACATCCTTTACATTTAATAACCTCGGTGTAAATAGATTTGAAAACAAAGCCATTATCGACTGGGCATTGCTTGTTTGCATAAGCAACAGGATAAGTTCCTTAATTTTAAGTTTCAGAAGCTCGTCATTTACCAACCCGGGATTGTCAAAATAAAAATATAAGCTTTCAACAAATTTCCTGATCACATCTACCGATGCGACTTTATATATAAACTCCTTATTATCAGGTTTTTTAATGAAGTAGGGTATTTCATCGGCATAAATTTTTTTCAGGCTGTCGGTATACAGGTGAAATGCAAGTATTTCGAAAGCTTTGGCATCGTGATAATTTAAAAGGTCGGCAAAATAATTTCCGCAGTTCAGCAAAACTGATTCCCCTGATCTGATGGTCTGTTGTTCGTTGGGCGAAGTAATTTTTGTTTGCCCTTCCCGGAAATATATAAAACAGGCTTGGTTGTGAAAATTTGCTGTAAACCTGTACGGAGCGCGGATACTTAACTTTTCTATTAAGCATTTACCTTCAAAATAAAACTTTTGATGACTCAACACCATATCACTATCAAATACAGATCATCAAAAAGGACGGTGTAACAGATATGACCGCGACCTAAACCCCGCTAAATACCGAAAATCCTCCATCTACACAAATCATCGCACCGGTTACAAATGCAGATGCATCGCTTAATAGCCAAACCAATGCCCCTATCAATTCGTCCGGATGCCCGAACCGTTTAAAAGGTGTATTACGGATAACCGATTCGCCGCGGGGGGTGTAACCACCTTCGGGTTTGGTTAATAAACTCCGGTTTTGCTCTGTCAGGAAAAAGCCCGGCGCTATGGCGTTCATACGTATCTTATCGCCGTACCTGTTGGCAAGTTCGACAGCAAACCACTGGTTATAGCAATCCATGGCTGCTTTACCCATGTTATAACCAAGCACTTTGGTTACTGCCCGTTTTGAATTCATTGACGATATGTTCACGATACTCCCTTTGCCTGTTTTCGCAATCTCTTCGCCGAAAACCTGCGTGGGTAACAGCGTCCCCCAAAGATTCAGTTCCATAACACCTTTCATCCCGTCAAGATTCATGCTGAAGATATCCTCGTCGGGCTGTAAAACGCCTTCAGGCATATTGCCCCCCGCGCCATTTACAAGCCCGTCTATTCGTCCAAAGGTGCTTAGTACCCGTTCCTTTGCAGCTACCAATTGTTCCTTATTCAGCGCATCCGCAATCAATGCTACTGCCCTGCCGCCGTTTTTATTGATAGCATCGGCCCGTTCGTTGGCAGTGGCTTCGTTTCGGCCCAAAATACCAACCACTCCGCCTGCTTCAGCAATCCCTTTTATAAATGAATTCCCCAATATCCCGGTACCGCCTGTAACAACAATTACTTTATCTTTTAATGAATAGTTATTTTCCATTGGTATATTTTAACTGATCTCGTGTATCGCAATAGGATCCATATCCGTGTAGTCCTGATTCTCGCCCGCCATGCCCCAAATAAAACCGTAGCTGGCAGTACCGCAACCCGAATGTATGCTCCAGGGCGGCGAAACAACAGCTTCATAATTATTTATAGCGATATGCCTGGTCTCATCACCTTTGCCCATGTAGTGAAATACTTTTTGCCCCGGCGGCAGGTCGAAATAAAAATAAGTCTCCATACGCCTGTCATGCGTATGTGGCGGCATTGTATTCCAAACGCAGCCATCCTGCAATGTGGTAAGCCCCATCACCAACTGGCAGCTTCGAATGCCATCCATGTGGATGTATTTGTTGATAGTTCGCCTGTTCGCTGTCGACACATCGCCTGCGCTAACTTTCGCTGCATCGTCATGCGTCATAATTACCGTTGGGTAATCGGCATGAGCCGGGGCCGACAGCATGTAAAACACCGCGGGGTGTTGGTAGTTTTTGCTCGAAAAAATAATGTCCTTTACCCCTTTTCCTGCATAAAGGCAATCCAGTTTATTCACCGCATAAACCTCGCCATCAACCCTGATCTCTCCATCGCCCCCCACATTGATTATGCCGATCTCGCGCCGTTCCAAAAAATATTGCGATCTAAGGTTCGAATAGTTCCCCAATTCGAGACTCTTATTCACCGGGTTTGCCGCCCCTACTATCATACGGTCGTAATGTGTATAAACGCAATTGATCTTATATGGCTCCACGATATGATCTATCAAAAACCTTTCGCGTATTTGCTGGGTTTGATACGATCTGAAATCATCAGGATGAACGCTGTGCAGTATCTTCAAGGTCGAAAGAATGAATGTTGATGTTAAGTACACAAACCTTGCAAAAGATTAAATATTTACCAAACAAATAAATTTATATTTTGCAAATTATAGCTTTGTTCAACCAATTAAATCCGCTCAAATGAAATTTCTCCGTATTACAATAATCCTATTACTGTTTGTAGTTACAGGCAACTCTGCATTTGCCCAGCAACAATGGACTTCTGCATCGGCAAAAAAGTGGATTAAAAGCCGTGATTGGGCCCATGGTTCAACCATCAAACTGAGTCCGTCTGCTGACTACCTTGAATTTGCAAAACAATATCATGCCAATAAATCATATTGGGACAAGGCGTTCGGGTTTTTAACTGATCCTAAACTTGATACATTAAAGCCCGGTAAATATGCAATCGACGGTGACAATGTGTACGCCATTATAACCGAAGCGCTTTCGAAGGGATTTGAAAGATCAGCATGGGAATCACACAAAAACTATATCGATCTTCATTATCTCATCAGGGGGAAAGAAAAAATAGGTTCGGCTCCAGTCGCAACAGCTACCGTAACAAATCCGTATGACGCGACTAAAGATGCGGCCAATTACACCGCTGAAGGCAAATACTACATCGCGGGACCGGGCGAGGTCTTTTTATTTTTTCCCGGTGACGCCCATCGGCCAAATATTAAGGTCGAGGGGTACGATACGGTAAAGAAACTCGTCATAAAGATCAGGTATGCAAGCGATGCGCAATAGCGCTTTTGCTGCGGCGCCTGTGAAAAAAGCATGCTACATTTTATTACATTTGTATTATCTGTTTGTTAGCTATTGATTAAAGAATGAAAAAAATCCAGATGTTCAGAAACTTTCTGTGGTTTCCAATCATAAGTATTGCTCTTTTTAACATAACTTTCAAAATCCAGGATAAAAATTATCATGTTCCGCAGCTCCATTATATCATTTTGGGAGCGCTGATACTCATCTTTTTCGCCTCTTTCCTTTTCAAAAGGTCATCTTAAGCACTTTTTTTCTTCGTTAAGTAACATTTTCAATGTGCCTAATTAATTGACAGTTATGGAATTAGCTTGCAAAAAACAGTCAAAAAATTCCTGAAATCTCTAAACCCAAAGGGCCAAATTCCGTAGAACAAGCCACTATTGATTAATTCTACCTCTTGATTTGAGCTATATATGTTGGCGAGGTTTTTGACTTTCACTGCGGTATTTTTGCTGGCTATACAGTGCCATGCCATAAATTATTATTTGTCCACAAGTACCGGTAACGATACTTATACTTACTTACAGGCCCAAAGCAAAACTACCCCCTGGAAAACCATAGCCGCTTTAAATACAAATTTCTCAAGGATGAAACCCGGTGATTCCATCCTGTTCAAATGCGGCGAAACATTTACCGGAAGCATCAGCATTACAAAATCGGGCATTGCAGGGTCACCTATTGTTATTTCGTCTTGGGGCACCGGCGCGAGGCCAGTTATAACCGGTCTTGTTCCTACGGGTTCATGGGTTAGTTTGGGCGGCGGTGTATATTCCGCAACTTGCCCCCTGGCCGGCACAACGGTAAATATGGTAACGCTTAACGGAGTTTCACAGCCTATCGGCAGGTACCCAAATGCAAATGCTACCAATGGCGGCTACCTTAATATCGATAGTCATACCGCCAATACCCAGGTAGTAAGCAGCCAATTAAATACTGCGGTAAACTGGACCGGGGCCGATATCGTATTCCGTAAAAACCACTGGGTGATTACTCACGGAACGGTAACCTCCAATACGGCAACCGTAGTTAATTATTCAGAAACTTCAGCTTACCAACCCATCAACAACTGGGGCTTCTTCTTCCAAAACCACCCGGCAACGCTTGATTTGCCGGGCGAATGGTATTATGACGCTGTAAACAAAAAAATACTGATGTATTTTGGCGCTACAACTCCAACCAATGGCAGTGTTATGGTAGCAGGGTATGATTACCTTGTAAATTTTAGCGTACAAAATTATATCACCATAAAAGGGCTTGCATTCGTTGGAAGTAACTTAAGCCTGATCAATCTTTTCACTTCTACCGCGTTTACTGTCACCAATTGCACCTTGAGTAATGCCGGTCAGCATGGCTTGTATGCCAACGTTACCACCAACCTAGTTGTCTCCAATTGCAGTGTTCAAAATACCGCCAGCAATGGGATAGTAAGCCGCAACCAGACAAACACCACAGTAAGTAACGATACGCTAACCAATATCGGTATTATAGCAGGCATGGGAGTTCCGAACGATGCTGCAAGTTATGAAGGCATCATTGTAACAGGGCCAAACACCGGGGCAACTATTTCAAACAACTCTATAGTTAATGTCGGATACAATGGCATCGACTTTGGCGGCGATAATACCATTGTTAAAAATAACTATGTTGACAATTTCGAGTTGATAAAGGACGACGGTGGCGCCATATATACTTATGCAGGCGACGTGGATTCATTAACCAATCACGTAGGTATACAGTTAACCAATAATATCTTATTAAATACGGTGGGCGCTCCGGCCGGATCGACCGGCGTATTCCCGGGCTGCGCTTCGGGCATATACCTGGATGACAATACTACCGGCGTTACAATGACCGGAAATTCGATAGCAAATTGTCTTACCGGAGTATATTTTCACCATGCGCGCAATAACGTACTCAATGGCAATACCATATTCAATAATAGGCTTTGCCAGGTCCTCTTCCAGCATAATGGCACTAAGTATACCATTAAGAATAATACGGTTACCAATAATATTATTTACTCCGTTTATAAGACTCAGTTTACGTTGTCGTTACAGTCAATTATGAATGACATACCCAGGTTTGCCACCTGGAGCGGGAATTATTACTCAAACACAATAGATAACATATTTCCCATCAGTTATAATGGCATGTTAATAAACCTGGTGTTATGGCAGCATAACTATAATAAGGACCTTTCATCATATAATGCCATTTCGTTGCCGCTTTATAACGTCACTTTGACTACTAAAAGGACATTTTTTAACAACGGTGCATTTAACAAAAACATCAATGGCGGTGTATCATGGTCGGCCAATGGCAACTTTAAGGCAATCTGGGACAATACAGGGGTGTTAGATGCAGGAACATTTAAAGGATATTTCTCATTTATATCCGGCTCGGCGGGTAATAACCCTATGCTTCAGTTCAACATAGGGCCTGTCACCACAACCGCACCCTACATGGTCAAATTCAGCATGAAGTCTACCCATGGTTACAGAAGGCTGGCTATATTTCTGTTAAACAACAGCGCCCCGTATAACCAGGTGTCCGAAACAAAATACCTATTACTGGATAGCAACCGGACAGAAAACACCCTTATGATAACGCCAACGTCTGCTTGCGCTAATACAGCAGTGGTTTTAAGGCTTGAGAATGAGGACGTAAGCTTGTATCTTGACAATTTGAATTTCTATTCAACCACGTCAACATTGATCGACCCTAATACGCAATTACTTTTTGCTTATAATAACACCATGAGTAACAAGGTAGTTAAGCTTGCAAGCACCTATGTCGACGCTAAAAATACCGTTTACAAGGTAAGCACAACACTTGCGCCGTTCACGTCGGTCCTGCTAATAAAAAAACAAGATACTACCATTACTAAACCCCCTATCGTTTATTCTGAACCCAAGGCTGCAAACGATATCCTTGCCTTCAATGCAACGCAAAAAAGCAACGCCACTATTGGCGTTTACCCTAATCCGGCCAGTGAGTATATTATCATCAACTTAAACGGTGCCGATGTGAAAAACCTCAACATCAAATTACTGAACACCCGCGGCGATGTGATAATGAACCAGCAAGTGCAAGTGACGGATACCAGTTACCGGCTCGATCTTAACCAAAAGCCCAAACCGGGCACCTACTTTTTACAGGTGAGTGGCGACGGACTTAACCAGGCAAGCAAAGTCGTTATTATTTAACTTGTTGTGTACCAAAAGTTAAGTAATAAAATTTCGTCTCAAATAATTTTTTCGGACAGGATAAAAATTTATCTTCGTAAATGATAAAAAGGCATTATTTTGTTATTTTGTAAACAAAATTGGTCTTATTACGTAAAAAAGATAATTAAAAAGAATATCCACCTTAGCAAAAAATAATAAATAATGAAAAAAGCATTAATTACAGGGGTAACCGGACAAGACGGCGCCTATCTAACTGAGTTTTTATTGAATAAAGGCTACGAAGTGCACGGTATCAAAAGAAGAAGCTCCCTGTTTAATACTGATCGTATCGACCACTTATACCAGGACCCTCATGAAACCAATGTAAAGTTCAAACTTCATTATGGCGATCTATCAGACTCGACAAACCTGATCAGGATCATTCAGCAGGTTCAACCCGACGAAATATACAACCTGGGTGCCATGTCGCACGTGAAGGTGAGCTTTGACACTCCTGAATATACCGCTAATGCAGATGGTATCGGTACGTTGCGATTGCTTGAAGCCATCAGGATACTCGGCCTGGAGAAAAAAACAAAAATCTACCAGGCTTCCACTTCCGAATTGTACGGTTTGGTACAGGCCGTTCCGCAGTCCGAAACCACCCCGTTTTACCCACGCTCGCCTTACGCCGTGGCTAAACTGTATGCCTATTGGATAACGGTGAATTATCGCGAAGCTTATGGAATATATGCCTGCAACGGTATTCTTTTTAATCACGAGAGCCCTTTACGCGGCGAAACATTCGTAACACGTAAGATCACCAGGGCGGTAGCCAAAATTGCGCTCGGCCTGCAAGGCAGCCTTTTCCTGGGTAACCTCGACGCGCAGCGCGACTGGGGCCATGCTAAGGATTATATCGAAGCAATGTACCTGATCCTTCAACAGGAAGTACCTGAGGATTATGTAATAGCAACCGGAGTTACTACCCGCGTACGCGAGTTTGTACGCCTTGCTTTTAAAGAAGTAGGTATTGAAGTTGAATTCCGGGGAGAAGGTGTTGACGAAAAAGGATACGTGGTATCTTGTTCTCACCCTGACTACCAGTTAGAAATTGGCAAACAAGTTGTAGCTGTCGATCCTAAATACTTCCGCCCTACCGAAGTTGAATTGTTGATTGGTGATCCTACAAAATCAAATACCAAACTCGGCTGGAAACCTAAATATGACCTTGCCATGCTGGTAAGCGAAATGGTTGCAACCGACGTTGATCACTTCAGAAAAGAAAAACTACTGAAAGAATACGGCTATGCTATAAAGAATCAGTTCGAATAATATTTGCATTTCAACAAAACAAGGAAAAGTCTCTCCGCTTATAGCAGAGGGACTTTTTTATTGATATCATTACTCCCAGCAATGTATACTATTATTATTACCCTATACATTGCAAAAAAAAACGGATTTGGTCCCGGGAAAAGATATCCCATCCGGATTTACCAAAATGTGCCGTTGTGTATAACCTTTAATGAAGTGTGATCATTGGGCTTGAATGAGCCTTAAACTAAAGCTTTTTTAATGGACAACCCTCACCTTCAGAGAACAGACAAAACATCCGTCTCAAAGATGAGGGTTTAAAATTGTTATAAAGCGCAGGTTTAATATGCGTTCTTATCGCCTGTGATCGATTTCAATAAAGTATTAACTACAATCTTCAGGTCAAGCAGGAAAGTCCAGTTTTCAAGATACCATACGTCGGCTTCAACACGTTCAAGCATAGCCTCGGTTGTCTTGGTTTCGCCACGAAGGCCGTTTATCTGCGCCCAGCCGGTAATGCCTGGTTTCATAAAGTGGCGTACCATAAACTGGTCTATCAGCTGCGAATACTGTTCTGTATGGCTCAACATGTGAGGACGAGGGCCGACTACCGACATATTACCCAACAGTACGTTAAAGAACTGCGGTAACTCGTCCAGACTTGTTTTACGCATGAAAGTACCGATTTTGGTTATGCGTGGATCTCCCAGCGTTGCTTGTTTGTGCTCAAGATCTTTGTTGATCCGCATACTTCTGAACTTATAGCACAGGAAAGCATGGTTATCACGTCCGGAACGCATTTGCTTAAAGAATATAGGGCCCTTCGACTCTAACTTGATCAATATCGCAAGGATCGGGAACAACCAGCTAAATACAAACAAAATAATCATTAGCGAGAATACGATATCGAAAGCACGTTTTAATGCCCTGTTCAGTATATTTTCTAAAGGCTCAGCACGTACCGAAAGGATTGGAATATTACCAAGGTTCTGCAGGTATGACGTGTTCTTGAAATATTCATGATATTCCGGAACAATTTTGAAACGGATAAGATTCTTGTCCGAATCAGACATAAGCCTTTCGATAGTTTTATGTTCAGAATAAGGCAGCGCACAAAATATCTCGTCTACATTGTTTTTTAGCACATAATCCATACATAGGCTGGTATTGCCCAGGTATAAATGTTGTTGTTTTACTTTGGAAGGTTCATCATCAAAAAATCCAAGCAGATCGTAACCTTTAAGTACTTTATTATTAAACTGATTATACAATTCGTTCCCTGCACGGCTTGCTCCTACTATAATAGCTTTGCGCGAATTGCTAAGCAACACCCTGTCACTTTTTCGCAAGGCAAAAAACACTACTTTCCACGCACCCAGCAGAATGCCGAACAACGACATGGAGTAAAACAGGTATTCTTTTGTAATAAAATATGTTTTGGTACCTATAACCAGCAATATAATGGTGCAAATTAAGCTTAAGTATAACAGGTATGTTTTGATAGCGCTATGGTAAACTTTAAGGTCATCGTCGGAAACAGAATTATAAAGGCTTGTGATATTTGACGATAGTAACCATAAAAGGTTGAACACCAAAACTACAGGGAGGTAGCTTTTATTGTTCATCCAGGGAATTAGCGAGCTGTCCAATAAATTATACACCACGATCAACGAAATGTTGAGAACTAGATAGTCCAGGGTTAAATTGATCGCGTTATAAAATTGTTTGTACCTGTGTACCATATTTTCAAGGGTTTTGTGACTAAGGGTATGCAATAACTATGCTCAAATTATATTATACCCCGCTTAATACGTTTTTTTTGCATTTTCCCGTAAATACACGCACAGGCTATGCGTAAAAACCGAGTATAGATTTAGACTTTAATACTCATTCCCTATTTGCTAACTCGCTGCCTTTATGTGAACTCTGTGTAATAAACTCCCCATTTGAGTAATTTAATACATAATAAAATTAATACTATAAAGTCTATTAAATTAATAGCATTTTTTTAATCCCTGTGCATTTTTATTGCCAGATTAGAAACAAAACACTGTATTAAATACTAAACACAAAAAATTGGAAATTAGGAAATTTGTGTAAGAACGTCTGTGCGAACTAATACGGATTAGGGGGGGCTGAGGTTATGATTTTGATCCGCTAAATGCGCTGCCGACTCCCCTGCTTATGATCATCCAAACAAACGGAAAGCCGTAGTATATATATCTTTTACTCATGCGTTTAGGTTCTTTCAAAAGCCTGATAAACCATTCGAGCCCCAAGTTTACCCAAACCTTTCCGGGGCGCGTTATGGTGCCGGCATAAAAATCGAATACCGCCCCTATCGAGCATATAACATTAGCCTCTAGTTTATCTTTATTTTCATCGTTCCATTTCTCCTGCTTGGGCGCTGTCATACCAACAAAAAGTACATCCGGTTTAAATCCATTTACTGCGTTTATCATTGCCGCATTATCCTCGTCGCTAAATTGGGGCTTATATGGTGGGGAATAAAATTCCGCTTTTATATTAGGGTATTCCCGTTCAAGGCGCTCCTTTATCTTTGCAAGCGTTTTCTCCGATGAACCCAGGTAAAAACAGCTTCCTCCTTCTTCATTTAGCTTTTCGAGCAAATATTTATGAAGGTCCGCTCCTGCTACTTTTTTTATCTTTTTTTTCTCCAGCACTTTCGCGGCCACAACAATCCCGATCCCATCCGGTAGCAAAATATCTGAGTTCTGCAATGCTTTTTTGAACGCAGGATCCTTTTCGGCAATTATATAAGAATATTGATTTATAGTATTAACAACGCATTTTGCATCGGTCTGTAAAAAGCCGATCCCGGAAGAAAGTATTGAATAATCAAACAGTTCTATTGTTTCGAATGGAGCCATTTCATTTATTATTACTGGTTCTTCAAAAAAGTTATCCATCTTGTTAATGTGTCTTTATCGTAGTGATCTTCAAGTAAGCCCGAACCGGAAATCCAGGGATGTAACATTACTTCGACCTTTAAGTTTTGGTCACGCTGGCTTTTATACTCCAAAAACCTTTCCACCGTTTCAAAACGGTCTGAATAATTACAATTGTTTTTCCTGAACAGGTTGTTGATATATTTCCTGTAATAAAACTTCATATAGCTTCCCTCATTGTAAGTCTGAGCAAGCCTGATCTTCAATTTATGTTGTTTGGCGGCCGCCAGGAACAATTTATAAAAAGCCGGTAGCGTATGCAGGTGCAAATGCGAGTCGACATGAGTGATACTAACTTTTTTTGAAAGAGCCTTTTCTATCTGTGCGTTTATTTCTTTTGCAAACGCACTTTTAACTGCAGCGCTCAAATTTATGAGCACCTTATTTGTTTTCCCGACATCGAAATTTCCTTCCGAGTCCAGGAAATCCTCTTTAAAACCGGTTAGCGGCTTACCCTCCGCCAGGTTAACGTGGACACCGACATTCCCGATTACCGGATTTGAATGCACCAACTCAACCGCTTCATCAAAACCACCCATATTGGTCATTAACGATGTGCTGTTGATATAGCCCAGTTCAAAACATTGTAAAATGCCTTTATTCACAAACTCGTCATAGCCCAGGTCATCCGCGTTGGCTATTATATTACCGGGTAACTGCATACTGTATTTTAAAAACCGTGCAAAAAAGCGATCTAACCTGGTTTTTAAGATATTTTCCGAGATATGATCACTGGCCTCAGCCATTCGTAGCCCTCGTCGGGCAATTCAAATATACAATCTGAACTCTGTATGTAACAGGAATAGTACGAACTTGGTTTCGGTGTCAAAAAATTATTTTCCGGTTATAATCCCATCCGTGCTATTTTCCTACTGCCACGACAAGCACGTACTTAGCTTTTCTTATGATGTTAATTAACCTATTGATAATTAAGCTTGTACAATTGCTTATGCTTTTCAAGATCTTCAACCGAATCGAAACGGTCTTTTAACTTCACCGCCGGGCTTCCCGCATAAATGGAGTAAGGTTCCACATCTCTTGTTACAATAGACCCTGAAGCGATTATACTTCCGGTACCTATCCACACCCCGCCCATTATTACGGTACCATAACCAATCCAGACATCGTCCTCCACAATGATAACGTCGTGAAGTCCGCGCCACTTATAGTCGTTATCGCGCACCTGGCTTGCCAGCCTTATCGGTGTACCTGGTTGCTGGAAATTATGGTCGTACCTGCCGATCATCGCCACTTTATTACCGAGCATAACATGGTTACCAATAATGCAATCTGTCTCTATTAGCGAGTCGCGGCCAATATAAAAATCATCACCTATGATAAGGGTGTCCCTGGCCCACAAGCTTACGCGGGCCCCTGCATGGAATCCTTTCCCGATTTTATATTGCGACCATTTAACTTTCACCAGGTAAAGATCGCGCAGCTTTTTTAAATAGTCGATCAGCATACTATTTGAAAATTTTTCTAAAAATATTGTTCAACCGATACTTTATTCGCTCCAAAATCCCCATTTTCTTCTGAAACTTACTTTGATAATAAGGATTAATCGCGATTATTTCGGGCAATTTAAACTTGGTCGATTGTTCGGCATCAAGCGAGGGCGCAAAGCGATAAGCTGCCCCGGTTGTGTGTGTCGCGTATTCATCAAACCCATTATTTCGCACTTTGGAGTGAACCGGGTACAGCGTAAGCCCACCAACTTTATACTGATGATAGAACCAGCGTATAGCCCAGGAATCGATCAGGCCGCTTACCTGCCTGTGTAACATAATGTTCAGATCTGTTCCGCCTTTGGCAAATTCTTTTCTCCTACGCTTATCGTTCTTAAAGCTCTCGTAATCCTTTACCTGCCAGTCAACGCCTTCCCACCTGTCTTTCCACGTGCCCCATCCCCACGACCATCCCCTATTGACAAAATAAGCGTCGTCATTATCGGTTTTGCTTTCTCCTAAATCAAATGAGTACGCCGAGACCGAAAAAACCTTTGGTTTATCAACATAATAGTCAAGGGCCTCATTCATAAAATTCAGGAAATTGGGGGTTGTATACAGATCGTCCTCCAATACAATTACTTTGTCCGATAGTTTCATTACCGACGTAACGCCATCGATGATGGAATTGGCCAGGCCTTTGTTTTTTTCCTGTTCGGTTATCGTTATCTTTTTAAAACCGGTTATCGTCTTTATAAATTCCCGAACCTTTGTTACCTGTTTCAGGTCCTCTTCTTTCTTGCACCCGTCAGAAAATATATAAAGATCAGATTCTCCTGCAAGGGGATTCTGTTGCAGTGCCTGCACCGTATCCTTCAGGCTTTCAAACCTTTTGTAAGTGAATAATAAAATAGGGGCCAGTTTCATATGTAGATGCAGAAGATTTTAAATTTATAATTTATCCCAGCCAGACGTATTATACCTGCCGTGCCACCTGTTGATAAGCACCGAAGCTAATGTACTTGGCTTTTTGTTTGGAACAGTTTCCGATCTCGATAGCGCGCAAACTAACTCCTTGCCCATGTTCTCGTAATCCATTTCGCTTATGATCCTGGATGAATTCTGGGACATTTGCTTTTTGTCCTCGAGGCTGAGATCGATATACCTGATTATGTTTTCGGCTATGCTTTTTACATTTGATGGCTCAAAGCCGAAGCCATTTATCCCTTCTTTCAAAAGCGTATTGGCAGCATTTATTTTATTGCTTATCAATAAGGGCAATCCCGAAGCCATGGCCTCGTTTACCACCAGGCCCCAGCTTTCCGAGAGGCTGGGTAAAACAAACGCTGATGAATTATAGAAATAGGTAGGGATATCGCTGTTATTAACCGCGCCAAGGAAAACAATAGTTTTCAGGCCCATATTCAGGGTCAATTCGTTCAGATTTACAAATTCAGGGCCATCCCCAATGATCACCAACCGGTAATTGGGCCTCCTTTTTTCAATCAGCTTCCAGGCCCTCAGCAGGTAATCAATATTTTTTATTGGCACCAGCCTTGCAACACAGATGACGGTTGTAAAATCGATCGATCTTTTCTCTTTATATCTGAACAAATCATTATCGATACAATTATATCCGTAAAACACGATCGAGTTCTTGTCTATAAACTTTTGATAAGCGTCATCGTAGTCTTTCGAAGGAAGCCATAGGCCGTCTATTTGTTTGGTGATGAGGTCCTTTACCCATTGCACAACAAAGTTCCGTTTTATTTGCGACGGCTTCGCATCATCAAACATGATGAATTTCTTGTGATTATTCTTGGCCCAGCGCAAGCCCAATGCTCCGGCAAAAAAAACGATCGAACCGGCTATTACCACGTCAGGATTTATTTCATCCAGTTTCTTGAGGAAGGTTTCTTTGATAACACTGATGGAAATTTCGTCATAGCTACGATCCGGGAACAGGCATGTCCACCATTGTTCCTTATTCTCGTAGGTATCAAATGAATAAGGAGATCCTTTTCCGAAAAGTTCTATAGCATAAAAATCTATATTTCTATCCGACAGATAGTTTTTCAGATATAGCAATCTGCCTTTCCAATATACCCTAAAGTCGTTATGTACAATTAAAACTTTCACTTATTATTCAGTTCCTTCCTGATATTATTTATTTCCGGCTAATTTACTAACCGAAAGGCTTAATTTTTAATAAACTCATCTTTTAATTAAACCGGGTAATGACGCTTTACCAGCTCATCGATCCGCGCAGCCCAGGTTTGTTTTTTTGCAAATTCAAATGCTGCCTGGCTCATCTTCGTCACCTTTTCCGGGTTATTATATAGCCCGATGATAGCTTTTTCCAATTCATTAATAGCTGTTTCCGGTGTGTCGCACTTGCAGCGGATGCCGGTGTCATCGTTTATTACAAACCCCTGCCCGTGAAGGTTTATCGTAACCACGGGCATACCAAAGGCCATTGCTTCGGTAAGTTGAGCGGGACACGAATCGCGCAGAGATGTAAAAAAGAAAACGTCACAAGTCGAATAGTATTCTCTAACTTGCTCATAGGGTATCATTCCGGTCATTGTCACCGTATCCCCAAGCCCGTCATCATTTATTTTTTTAATAATATCTTCTTTCATTTCCCCATCGCCCACTATGGTAAGCGTAATATTAGGATACGCTTTCAGCCTGTTCATAACGTCAAGTGTCATCAAGAGACCCTTCCTGGGCATAAACCTGCCCACCCACAACATTTTTAAGGTACCCGGTACAGGGGTTTTTGCAATAAATTTTTCAGGAAAAAAACTTTCGGGCAACGCGTGATCAATTGATAAAGAAACATTTTTTGCCCCGATATCCTTTACAAACTCAAAAGTTTCCTGGTTTGATACGATAACGGCATGAGCATTTTGAAGCATCTTTTTGCAGGCGGGATTATTCTTCACCAAAAAATCGGAAACCTTCTCTCTTTTTATCTCCGATGCCCAATGACAAAGAAAATATTTCTTAAATGCTTCGGGTGCGTTTTGTCCGCCACCTGCCGGCCCGAAAATAAAAGGGATATTCAGTTTATATAAAAACGAACCCATTTGCGGACTTCCCCAGCTGATATGGTGCGCCAGGTCGAATTTGAGCTTTTTGTGCAATCTCTTAGCTATATTATAAGCCAGCCGCTGCCACATAATGTAATGCAAATAAAGTGTAGGTTGCGACCACCTGTGCATAGCCTGCAATTTGAACGGCATCTCAACGTAATGGAAATGAAGGTTTGCGGGAGCCTCAACCTCCTCAATAAAAGGTCGATTAGTCCGTAATGTAAGGCAATGTACTTCGTAACCCTTATTTGCAAGGCCAATAGCCCAGTTCCAGCCGTTGCTGAACTCAGATCCTTTTTTTGGTTGACATGCGAATACGGATAGCAGTACTTTTTTCATTTTCATTATTTATAAATCCTGCTATTCATTGTGGAACATCGGTTTTCCAACTTTAGTTCACACTGCCATTAGCAAGAACAGCAGTCATTTATACGGCCAAAATTGAGTTTTAGTTAATAAAAACAGTTAAAAATTTAATTTATAGCCGCCAAAGCTAACAACTCTTTTAGCTTATCTATATTAATGGTCATATCATTACCATTTAGATAAGGGTTTACAAAATCGGGCGGCGCCTCTCCCTCCGACAGAAGATAATGGTATTTGTATCCCATATCCGCAGATATTGTCCAGTACATAACATTTACGGCGCCCGGGTGTAAAAATTCGAT
This sequence comes from Mucilaginibacter ginsenosidivorans, assembly GCF_007971025.1. Lineage (NCBI taxonomy): Bacteria > Pseudomonadati > Bacteroidota > Sphingobacteriia > Sphingobacteriales > Sphingobacteriaceae > Mucilaginibacter > Mucilaginibacter ginsenosidivorans. The sequence continues at coordinate 3,911,784 of NZ_CP042436.1, forward strand.
TATTGTAGTTCCGGGTTCACTAAATACAATATTGGTCAGCCCGGCTCCATGTGGTGCTATGATAACCTCGGCCGACGCCATTAAAGCTATCTGCTCTAACAGCGACATAGTTTCCAACGCTATGCTTTCGAAACCATATTGTTGCAGCAGTTCAACAATTTGGGGTTCATTTGTTACGCGCCGGTGCACCACCTGGCCCCTGTTAACATATATTCTTTTCGAATGCTTTTTATTTCTGTCGATTTTGGGAAGGAATTCGGCCCTTAAAAAATCACAGGCGTATTTAGGTATACTGCCTGTATCGCCAACCAGTGATGGAACTATTAACCTTTCGGCTTGTATGTGCGGGTTATACTGGCTCTCCATGATCTTATTCCTCGGTATGCCCATCATATTCAGCGTTTCGATATGAAACCTTGATATATAATTATTTACCAGGAATTTATCGATGGCATTAAAGCCATAGCCGGCACTTCTGAGCAATTGTATCCTTGGTAAAACATCAAACATCCAATGATAATATCCCCTTCCCGATGGCGCAGACAATACCGCTACAGTACCCTTTACTTTCTTCAATGGAGGCAGTTCTTTTTTTGAGAATATGGGATGTCGCGTTATATCTTTAATATATTCACCTGCTTCTATAAATTGTGAAACGCCCCCGAACATCAGGTTATCCGGGGTGATGACTATACCATCATCATAAACCCTGCAGTCCTTCAGCTCCATTACATAGGTAGCCGGATCGGTGACGGTTTGTTTTTGCCTAAAATTCCAATGTGGGATTTTATCTATGGTAACAGGAAGGTCCCTGCTTACGCTTGCCGGTGCAGATACCTCTTTAAAAGCGGTAACACATGTAAGGTTACCTCTCCCGATGTTATTTTTAAAATCGTCTGTATAGTCAATAATGCCAATCGGGGGCCCGAATGTTTCGGGCCGTGTAATTACGCGTATTGCAAAGTCTTTTGTTTTCATAAAAACACCCAGCGCTGCCATGGCGGCGTTACGTATACGGGGGTTTTTCTTTACAAAGGCATAGATAGCAGGCTTTAGGCGGTCGAGCATACGGTAAATATCTTATTGCTTTTTAAACTTATCGTAAAGTATCGGAAATAATGTTTTTAACCAGGCTTTTACAAATACGCTTGGTAATATTAATGGGAAATGGCGGCGTGTATATAGCAGGTATTCCTTATATGATATTCCCGTAGGGCTATATAAATAAGCTATCCTTTTTTTCAATGGAATACTGCCCGGCAACCAACTTTTACCGTGGTCGTTGATGCAATAACCATAATAGCCTGGCGCCACCCAGGCTTTGCCGCCACTCTTCACAGCCCGCAGCGTATAATCAAAATCCGCAAGACCATGTGTGAATGAATCAGACAATATACCAATTTTCTCAACAGTAGCCTTATCCACCAGCATGATATTTGCATTGCCGAGATCGCATTCGAGCAATTCGGTGTCACTTGGCACTACAGTAACCACCTTGCCAGTTTGCCTTCTTATAAGTTTGTGCCCACCATAAGTAATAGTCAGTTTCTCATCATCCTTTACGGTTCCCACCAAAACATTCTGCGGATATTTTGACAGTTTATGAGCTGCCAAAAGCCTCGGGATCGTATCGTCGAACAAGCGGACATCATCATTTAGCAGCAGGTAAAAATCATAGTCTCCTTTTTTCCTTGCTGCTGTCCATACTGTGCGCATTCCACCCGCCCAATATAACGAGCCAGTGCCCTCAACCAAAGTTATCGATGGAAAATTCGCCCTGACATAATCAGCCGTACCATCAGATGAATTATCATCCAGCAAGTATGCGTCCAATGTATATCCTTCGGGGACTTTTTGCGATAGCAAACTTTTTAAAAATGCGACGGTTTTTTCTTTCCGGTTATAGGAGCATGCAAGCGATGCGATTTTTAATGGAGTAGCTGACACTATTTATATGCTATTTTCTGATGAACTAATTTGAATTCTTTAATGATAATTTTTGATATGGTATATCTTCTGTCTCTGTTTCCTCTTCTTCATCATCTTCCTCTTCATCATTCCAGCCAAGCGTTTCGGGGCTTACGTAATGATATAAAAACAGGAACGCCATGGTGAAGTTAAATATCAACATAGGTTCTCCAAATGCTAACACAACAACTATCAGAACACAATAGATCATATATTCATTCTTATGAATAAAGCTTTTGAGTAACAGAATATACTTGTGCATCAGGTAAATAAATCCGACAACTCCGAATTTAGCAAAGAAGTCCACATCGCCATTTGATATATTAACGTTGTGCAATACCGGCGTTACGCCCTGATAGCCATTGGATATACCCCATATCAATTTCCATCGAAACAGGTTCCAGAGAATGATGGCGCTGCCAAAGCGGTTCAGGTGAATTTCCCCCTCTCCTGTTTTGTCATACCAACCGGCCAGTTCATCAAGCGAACTAATATCATGCATATCACCCGAATACGTCTTTTCTATTTTATCCAACAGGAATGGAAGCTGTGTAGCAACAACAGCCAGAATAGGTACTGCGATTACAAGGAAAGGCAGCAGCTTTCCTCCATGAACACGATAGTACAATAAAAAAATGCAAAGCAACCCAAGATAAGCTGTAGTTGATAATGTAGTAATACCTGATATAACCAATATCCAGGCATGCTTATCCATTTTAAACCTGTTCAATAAAAAATGCAGCAATAGTCCCATCACAATATAACAGCCCCAGGCCCCGGGTTCCCATGCGAAACCACAGTTGCGGATATGATGCCCGCCATCATAAGTAAAAATGAGGAAGTTTGTATATTCAGGATTACCAACACGGGGCGGAAGGTGGATAGCACTGCCAATACTAAATACAAGCGGCCCGTTTATCAATTGCAATGGGTAGAAAAAAAGCGAGACTATAGCACCGTGAATAATGATCTTAGCGAAATATTCAACAGCTTTTTCTTTAAGAACAGCACAGTAAAGAAATGCAAATAAAATACGTTTCAATAGAAAACTAATGTCGCTGAAATAGAAAAAAGAGCTGACATTATTTAAAAACAAAAACCTTACAGTGATAAAAACCAGGTATATTATTGAAAATTTTGCAAACAACCGAAAGTCAGATTCTGTAAATCTCCTTAGTTGCACCCCGGCCACGAAGAAAATACCTGATATAATGATAGGAAATGCCTCAATATACGAGATAAAATTCGCGCGGGACGAAACCAGCATAAATAGTATAGTGAGGAAATAATACATCGTTATTCAATCATGCAGGTTGTACCCTTTTTCTCTGTTTTTAGTATTTAACGATTCTGGCCGCTTGTAAGTTTGAACTAATTAACTTCTTGCAACCTATTTCAATTAATTGATAGCACTTTTTATAAATTTTGCCGGATTACCTGCCCATATCTCATTCTTTGGAACTGATTTCGCCACAACCGAACCGGCGCCAATTATAGCTCCCTCACCTATCGTAACTCCTTTTAAAATGGTCGAATGAGCTCCAATAAATACATCATCCTCAATTACGACTTCCCTACTCTGTGTATTTAATATATCTAATTTAGCATCCCGCCTGTGATACTTGTCAAGCGAATGGAAATCAGTGTCATAAATAGCCACGTTGCCTCCAATACGTACGTTATTTCCTATGGTAATTCCTTTAAAACAAATAAAAGCGCTTCCGCTAATTCCCACATTATCACCAATTTTAAGCACACCATTGTTATACACAATAAAATTACAGCGTTGCTGCCGGCCGATAATGTTAAACCTTTTTCCGTTATTCATCAGGAAATTATCTCCTATTGAAAACTTGCCTGTATCCCACACATCGATAACAGGAACGCCGTTCGATCGCAGGCCTTTACCAACCTGCACATCGTTTACTTTCAGTTTGAACCAAACCGGTATTTTCACCCACTTTAAGTAGGTAACAATATATATTTTTTTAAGCTGCTTATAGATGTATACGTGTGTTTTCATTCGGATTAAAAGGGTATAGTTACTTGTTCCAGATACCGGTAGCCTTTTGTTTAACTATCAAATTGACCTGGTAGGTAAAGATCACATTCATCAATAATACCATAACCGTGTTTGCTATTACAGAGCCCGATACACCCAACCAATGGATCAGTACAATAGATAAAGGAATATTTAATACAGCGGTGCCAACAACAAAGATCAATTGCATCCGCAACTTACCTATGCCGTTAAGTGTATAGGCATAAATAGATTGCCAGGCCACAGTAAGAACGAATATGGCCATATTAAGCGACAGAAAATTCGGCACATCAACTTTACCATGAAGCCATAATTGATAAAAAATGGACGAGAATAAATAAAGGACCGTCGTAAGTACGCCCACATATACCCATAGCATCCGCATTTTTTTTAGCGAGTGCTTTATCCAGCCCCAATCGTTTTTGGCTGCAGCATCTGTAAAGGCGCTCCAGTAAGGAGTCATGATAATACTGAATATGACAGAAATAAGCGAAAAATATTTATAAGCTACGTTAAAAGTTGTTACTTCATCAGGACCAAGTGTACGCGTTATCAGGATATTATCCGTCTGATACAACACAACTGCACCCATCTGGATAAAAAAGAATACTCCGCCGGTACTAAGAAGGCTCCTGGCACTCCCAAAGTCTATGTAACTGAACTTGGGCGCATAAAGCTTAAACTCTGTGCTGTAAAGATAAATATTGGCAAAAAGGAACACGACAAGAGGTGACCCTGCTACGGCAAATACCAATAAAAATAAGCTGCCATGGGTAAACATGGTAAGCAGTAAAATTATTATGAATGTCAAGACCTGGCCCAACAACAGTATCAAAGACGATTTAAATGGCTGATGGGCGGCCATCAGTACACTATTTATGGGTTGAAGAAAAAATTGAACGCAAAACGAACCTATGGCAATAAGAACTATCGGCCAGATATTGTAACTAACGGTATCTTTAACATTCAGCATTTGGTTCCAATCAAAAAAGGAACCGACAATAAAAAAAGTTAAAAAGATCGTAACTGATATCAGAAATAAAATAGCGTAAGTAGTGCTGATGTATTTTACAATGTTATCCCGCTCGCCCAGGGCAAGCGAGTGAGCCATTTTGTTCCGCAATCCGTTGCTTAATCCAATATCGAAAGTATTCATCCACATAACCAGCGACGCTATAGTGAGCCAAATACCATATTGGCCCTTGCTTACGTAGCCAATAGTCATAGGTATCAGGATGAAACCTATCAAAACACCTGCTCCTTTGATCAGCAGCGTGTACGCAATATTTCTTTTAATCTTTAGTGTACGCTCATGACCGCCGTTCCAAAAACCCTGTACCTTGCTTCTTAAATACGATAACATCAGCTATTTATTAAATTTCATATAAGAATCCATCCGCATTAAATCCACTACGCTTTTATTTTAATACCGGAGTATCGGGATGGAAGGCAGTAAAAAAAACTTCCAAGTGTGAATGATGAATTGATACCCGAAAAGCAGCGCCCCGCTTTAAATTAAGATCATTTGAATAAAATGCTGCATTTAAAACCGTTTGAAAAAATCACTAAATATGCCTCTTGAATATTTTTTCCTGGCTTCCTTACTTTCAATATAATCCCCGTAACCATATGAAGTATAACCGCTATACCCGTAACGTCCTTTTTCAATCCCGTTGAATACAATATTCAGCTTTGGAAAATGCTGCTCTTCTTCGAGGTTCTTCATAAAAGGCAGAATTGTTTTAGGCGTATACCCCTGGCGTACTACATAAAGTGTTACATCAACCAGGCGCGAAAGTATAATTGCATCAGTAACTATACTAACCGGCGGCGTATCCACTATAATATCGTCATAATGTTCCCGAAGCCATTCAAACAACTTAGTTGTGCTTTCTTGTTCAAGTAATTCCGATGGATTGGTATCAATTGTACCACTTCCCATCACATCCAGGTTTGGATACAATTCCGATTTTTGAATGATCCTGGTTTCAGTAGCTTCGCCAATAAGGTAGTTCGAAATACCTACGTGATCTTTCTGTATGTCCAAAACAGCTGTAACCCTTGGTTTGCGCAGGTCCATTTCCAGGATGATCGTTTTTCTACCTGAGGCAGCCAATGCAACTGCCAGGTTAGTCGCAACAAAGCTTTTTCCTTCAGTTGCTATGCTTGATGTAAGCAGCGTTACACGCCCTTTATCTGTTTTTTCGTGCAGATAGTGCAGTTTTGTTCGCAATGTCCTAAACTCTTCGGCAAGCGCAAATTTACCCCTGTCGTGTACAACGATAGGGTTTTTTGACTTTTCAAAAGTTAACTCGCTCAATATCGGAATGGACACTGCTCTTGTAATGTCCTTATTCGTACTTATCCTGTTACGAAAGGTGTGCCTACCGAGGATTAACCCTGTAGGGATAAATAAACCTAATGCGAGTCCGGCGGCAAGAGGTATCATTTTCTTCGATCCTTTGGGCGGCACCACATAAGCCGTGTCAACCGTACGGGCATCGATCTGGGTGGACGCATAGCTTAATGCTACCTCCTCCCGTTTCTGCTGAAGATAAGTATAAAGCGTTTCTTTTAATTGCTGCGCGCGCATCAGGCTAACTAATTCCTGTTCCTGTTTCGGCACATCTCTAATTTGGGTCTGCGCCTTGTTTCCGTAGCTTTGTAACTGACGTTTCTTTGCAAGCAGGGTTGACTTGGTGCTTGCTATGTTTTCCTTTATAGCTGAACGAGCTGCCTTTATCTGGCTGTTTATAGGATCGAAGATCGGGTTGCTTTCAGGTGTGTTAGCCAGCATTCTCTCACGTTCCTGCTGAAGGTCTACCAGTTTTTGCACCAGCGATGAAAGCCCCTGATCAGTTATACCTGCGGTTGATGGAACACTTGACCGGCCAGGCGAATTCACATAGCTTTCAATAGCCTGCACCGTACTAAGTTGGATATCAACATCCTGCATCTCCCGATCATTCACTTGAGTATTCTGAAGGTACGAATCGGATTGCTTACTAATATCATTTATACCGCGACTGCTTCTGTAGCTTTGAACATCATTCTCCGCGGTTGACAATTCGCCTTTTAGCGAGGCAAGGCGCTTATCTATAAAATCGAGGGTATTTTGTGTAAGGAGATTTTTCGCATTCATATTCTCCTCGTTATAGCGATATATAACATCGTTCACCACATCCTTACCTCTCTGTGGCAGCTGATCGGTATAACTTAACTCAATTGTCGAAGCTTGTTTATCAAGCAATGTAACCGATATCGCACCCTGGAAACCATTTGCAACAGCATTTGGATCGGATACGGTGATATTGATGGTTGAACCGATATAATCTTTTATATCCTTTGTCGGATTCAATTTCCAGGTGCCAAAGCTATTTGACAACGTGTTCGAAAAATGGAATAATTTTGCTTTATCAAAGGCACCTTTTAATAAAAAGGTACTGGTGTCTTTTATAACAACTTCAAATTTATGATCACCTATAAGCTGGCCATTAATAAGTTCAAATTCGACCGGGCTTTTCTTATAAAGGTCCTCTTTTTTAACAAGTTTTGATTCGCGGCTATAATTGATATATAATTTCAGGTCGTATACTACCCTGCTAATCAAGTTTCTCGATTTTAATATCTGTATTTCGTTTTCAACAACTTGCGGGGCATCTGTAACCTCAAGCTGATCCAGCACATCCTTGTGGCTTGTTTTGTTGTCTCTGTCATCCGTTAAAACAATGGAGGCCTTTACCTCATAACCCGGCTTTACAAGTTTAGAGTATACAAAACCTGCACCACCGCATATAATCAACAACAGGATATATAAAGGCCAGTGATATAAGTACTTACCTAGTATTTCACGGAAATTTAATAATTCTTCGTTACTAACCGGTTTGGGTTTATTTCGACTTGCAGCAGATGTTTGGGCACACATATAGTTATTTGTGATATAATATTACAGTTATAACGAGTGATACAGCCGATACAGCAGAGATTATCAGAGATGCCGTGCGGTAACCTGTATCGTATTGAGCGAATTTAGTACGATCAGGGTCAACGTAAAGTATGTCGTTATTCCTTAGATAATAGTAAGGTGATTCGAATAGTTTTTTAGAAGTAAGGTCGATAGGTATAAATTCCCGTTTGCCGTTAATTTCCCTGATCAGCAAAACATTCTGACGCTTCCCGGTAATGGTCAGGTCCCCTGCACTACTTAGCGCATCGAGTATTGACACTTTTTCGTTCTGGAAAGTATACACGTCCGGTTTCATCACATCACCCATAACGCCGATTTTGAAATTAAGGATGCGGATATTGACCACCGGCAGATTAACATATTTTACCAACGATTTTTCCAGTTGATCTCTTAAGTCGGTTGTTGTGTAACCGGCTACTTTCATTGTACCCAGGTAAGGCACCTGTATATTACCTTTGGTGTCAACCAGGTAACCCACAACTGCATTACTCGGCGTAAAATCAGAGTTGACACCATTAACCCGGTTTAAGTTATAGTTGAAAACAGCTACTGCTGCGGGATCCGAGTTACTGGTAACGCTTATACCCAATATATCGCCCGATTGTATAGTAAGCGGTGAATAATTTTTGATTTCCTGCGATACTACAGACGAACGGTCAAGGTCCTGGAAATAGGGTACCTGCTTGTAAGTGCCGCAAGACGCCGCGAAAAACAATAAACCTACGATAACAAGATTGATAAAAGTACGCTTCATTTTATCTACGTTTTAGTTTAATTAATTAAGCCCACCGAAAATAAGTAAAAATATTTACATAAAAGGTACAGAGACGCTGGGCCACAAACGGCTTCTTTCTACCGCAACTTAAACGTATTTTCAGTAAATAAGTTTGAATAATTCGAATTAAATGCATTCCAAAAATTGCTTCTACCTCATCTGAAAATATTTTTCAAATTCTTTTCAAAAAGTTGCAACCCTGCTCTATTAGCTTCCGTAAAAATTAAATAGAAAGTTAACCAGCTATTAAAGTTCAATTTCCAATTTATGACCACCCCCGCTCAAATGACAAAAACTGATCGAATCCTTATCGTGTCGATATACACCGTTAGTGTTGGCGTATTTTGTTTTGCCTGTTTTATGGCTATCCGGCACTTCCTGTTTTAATTCCCTGCGATAGTAATAAAATAACTAAAAGCCTATACCGGCTTGAATAAGAACACAAAATGTTCGGCTTGTATATAATCAATATGATTATAAAACTCGAATGCCGGCATGTGTTTGTTCGTCATAAGCGTTATTACCTCAAACCCCTGCTCGCGCGAATATTCCTCGGCATGATCAAGCAGACTTTTTCCGTAACCCTTTCCACGACTTTCAGGAGCTACAAATAATTCATCAATATATAAAAGGTCATTTGTCCACCATGTTTTGGAATGCCCTAACATGGCGCCGGCAATATTATCGCCTTCAACCAGTACAAATCCTACAAACCTGCTTCGCTCGGTATACTCTGTGAGGTATTTTACAGCCTTTTCATGACTGAAGTTATAGTTCCAGGGTGGCCTGTTGTATGCCAGCACATACAAGCGGGCACATTGCTCTATATCATTTTGGGTTAGGGGCCTTATTGTCATTTGGAATATATTATCAATAGTTATTTAACACTGTCGGGCTTTCTGCTATATGTTTTGCAGGCAGCGTTTGTCGTTTAACACTGATTTAAAAAAATTGTTCGGTCAGGCATTATTTAATACTTCCTGCAACCCTTCGGCCAGGCTGGAAACATTTGGCGGAACCATCATGGTCAGGTGATTACCGGGTACCAGGTACCGCTTAACTTCCTTTGTTGTGTATTTTTTCCAGCCGAGGTAAATTTCATCATCGTTATAATGATCATTAAAATCAGCCTTAAATAGTTGTATATCAATATTCAACGGCGTAAGTTTATAATCTTTAAATGCAGCAAAATACCTCTGCTTTATCGAATCGAGTAAAGCGTAATATTCAGCCGATTCAGGCTTTTCCTGCAAGCCAACCTTATTTGTCAGCACCTCTTTATTTGACCTGAATTTATACGCCAATTGTTTTCGAAGCGATTTCTTACCACCCAGGAACCTTGGTAAATAACGTTTTACGATCTTTGGCGTAATTACATACCACGGTTCTGTTTCCCTTGCGTTATCGGCATCGGTATCGAAAATGATAAGTTCTTTTACTTCCTTACCCATTGCTTGTAATTTGCGGGCCATTTCCACAGCCAAAAATCCTCCGATAGAATATCCGGCAATGGCATAAGGCCCCGCTGGATTATGTTTTAGCAGTTCATCGGTGTAAAAAGACGCGATATCCTCTATATTGTTAAACGAAGCATCTTCGCCATCAAGACCTATCCCCTGCACACCAAACACGGGCTGTTCCGCATCTACATGCGATGCCAGGTCGTGAAAGTTGAGCACGTTCAATCCTGCACCATGGACAATATAAAGTGGCATTTTACTGCCTGTAGCTTTTATTGGCACTATGGTACGCCACTTAATGTTCCGGGTGTCTTCTTTTTCAATAAACGCACTTAGCTGAGCTACAGTTGGATATTGAAATAATACAGCGATAGCATGTTTTTTTCCCAGTTTCTTTTCGATACGCGTCATTATTTGCACGGCAAGCAGAGAATGCCCACCTATATCAAAAAAGTTGTCATCAATACCAACACGCTGTAATTTTAAAACAGCCTTCCATATTTCGGCAACCGCCTGCTCTGTTTCCGTACGGGGGGCAACATAATTATCTTTTTGTTGCTCTTCGGCATCAAAATCAGGGAGCGATTTCCTGTCGATCTTATTGTTTGATGTTAAAGGCAATTCGTCCAGTTCCATCCACAATGTAGGTACCATGTAATCAGGCAGTTTTGCTTTCAGGAAGTCGATCACCTTATCGCGGCTGTAATCCCCTTTACCTACCACGTAACTTACCAGGCGTTTTTTCTTGTCTTTATCATCTTTAGCCAAAACAACTGCCTGCCTTACCACATCGCACTGGCCCAGAACGCTTTCGATCTCACCCAGTTCAATACGGTAACCTCGGATTTTCACCTGGTTGTCCTTGCGGCCAATAAATTCCATATTCAGGCTGGGCAGCATGCGGCCAAGGTCGCCTGTACGGTACATCCTACCACCTGCCTTATTGTTAAAAGGGTCTTTTACAAACGAATAATTTGTTTTTGCCTCATCATTAGCATAACCGCGTGCAACTCCCACACCGCCAATGTATAACTCACCCGGTATACCTACCGGCTGTGGTTGCAATTGATCGTTAAGAATATAGAAGAAGTTATTTGCCAGCGGCCTGCCGTAGGGTATGCTATTCCAATCCTTGCCCACCTCATTCACCGGGAAGAAATTTGACCATACTGTGCCTTCAGTGGCGCCCCCCAGGCTTATAACTTTTGTTTTTGGGAAATATTTTTTTATCCTGTCGGGCAGGTTAACCGGTATCCAGTCGCCACTCATAAATACCACCCTGAGTGTTTCCTGTATGTAATCCTGGTCGCGGCTTTCCAGCTCCCTTACCAGGTAATCCATGGTTGTGGGTACAGAATCCCAGAATGTAATGCCGTAATTAAGCATCATATCTTTAAGCTTCGGAACATCCATCAATTCCTGTTGTTCAACAATCACAACAGATCCCCCGGCCGCAAGTATCCCAAATATATCATAAACCGAAAGGTCAAAACACATGGATGTAATGAACAGTAGCTTATCTTCCGAACTGATACTATATTCCTTATTTACCCATAGGCACAGGTTTACAGCCGAATGGTGTTCTATCATCACTCCTTTTGGTCTGCCTGTCGAGCCCGAGGTGTATATTGTATAGCCTAATTGCTTACTGTCTATTTCGAGCCCTGGATTTTCGGCGCTGTAACCGCTAAAGTCAAGCGTATTGATCCTGATAAACTGTTCCGGCGGCACCAGGTCCTGCAATGGGTAATCGCCATCAGCAATAACTTTGATCGCGGCCGAGTTTTGAAGAATATATTCCTGCCGGTCTATCGGGTATTCCGGGTCAATCGGCACGTAAGCTCCGCCTGCCTTCATTATCCCGAACATTCCGATGATCATATCGAACCCACGCGTGGCTATGATACCGATATTGTCGGTACGCTGCACACCGTGCCCGATAAGAAAGTGGGCCAGCTGATTGGCTTTTTTATTTAGTTCACTGTAGGTCAGCGTCTTATCGTGTTGGCGCAATGCTATCCCTTCGGGTGTTTTGGCAACTTGCTCTTCAAAAATATCTACAAGGGTTTTTTCAGCCGGGTAGTAAGTTAAAGTATCGTTAAATTTTACTTGTATATCCTCTATTTCAGCAGGCGTAAGCATAGGCAATGCACCTGTTTTATTCTCCGTATCCTCTCCTATTGATCTCAACAATTGCTCATAGTGGCCTGCCATCCGCTCAATGGTTCCCTTTTTAAACAAATTGACATTATAAAACAACTCAGCAGATACCCCGGACACAGAATTGTTAATAACCAATGAGATATCGTATTTGGCTGCTTCCTTTTTTACAGCTTCGTTAACCTCACTTTGTAATGAAAAAGTTGTGTTAAAGAGCGGATTTGGCCCCTTGTGATCTTTAGCTAAACTGCTTAAAACAGTATCAAAGGGAACGCGCTGATTCTGATATGCCTCAACTGTGGTATTTTTTACCCGGTTTAAAAAGTCGTTATATGCATCTTCCCCAGTCAATGAGTCGCGCAGCGCGAGTACATTTAATGCTGCATCACCTGGATTTTCATTTTCGACCTTTCGAACGATGATATTTCCCACGCATATATCTTCCTGGTTGCTATACCGGTATAACAAAACTTTAAAGGCAGCCAGCAGGTTTGCAAACAGTTCAGCATCAGGCTTTTCGCCGAAAGCTCCTAACTTTTCTATTATTTTTTTATCAATTGTAAACTCAAAAGAAGCATTATTGCCCCCTGCGGCAGATGTACGGCTGAAGTCGGTAGTCAAAAGCACAGGCGCAGCCCCCTGCAATTTCTCCTTCCAGTAACCTATTTCAACATCATAAGATTTTTCATCGGATAAGATAAGATCAAGCATTATTTTCTTTTTGGGGTACGGGTTGTATTTAATTATAAACTAAAATTAACAATTATATCTAAACAGGCTTCATCAAAATTAAGTACGGTACTAAACCTATTTTGGCGTAAAGTAACAATTATTATACCAACAGTTAAAGCGTACTTTTTCTTAATTAGAAAGCGTATTTATACGTGTACAAACAAAAAATGTCTCAAATTTTTGAGACATTTTTTGTTTTTTTCTTAAAACGATGTTTTTATTTCTTCAAAAGTGCCGCGGCTGCCGTATCGAGGAACCATTGTAACTCCCCATCCGATGGTTTGATAAGTTGTGCCGGGTAATTTTCAATATCCTTTTTATCCTCTATAACATGATGCACGGCTTCGGCTTTGCCGGCACCATAAACCAGGTAGGCAATATGGTGTGCCTGGTTGATCAGCGGAGCAGTCATAGTGATACGGAAAACTTGCTGGTCGTCTAAAAACACTTCTTTTACCGATGCCGTTTTATCGTGTAAAACCGGTGTGTGCGGAAATAGAGAAGCGGTGTGCGAATTATCACCTAATCCTAATAGTACCAGGTCGAACCGGGCATCGAATCCCGCAAAGTATAAATTAATATCATTGATATATCTCGCTGCAGCTTCCTCAGGCGAAACTGATGTATTTACCGGGAATATCTGGCGGTAACTAAGATCCAGCGGTTCAAGTATGGCTTTCTTGGCCATCAGGTAGTTGCTCTGCAGATCGGTGTGCGGAACGTAACGCTCGTCGCCAAAAAAGAAATGTACTTTTTTCCATTCTACTTTATCCCTGAATTTAGGCGACGCCAATAGTTCGTATAGTTTTTTTGGTGAATTACCCCCTGATAAGGCAACCGAGAACTGCCCGTGATGTGCTATTGATTTTGCGGCAACTTCGACAAAATAATTAGCCAGGCCATCTAATACCTCATCTTCCGTTTTAAAAACGTTTATTTTCATCAGTATTTATTTTTTGCCATTAACCGGTAAAGTAAACCAATTGAACCCGTCACGCGCGATTAGCGCCTCGGCAGCTTCGGGGCCCCAGGAGTCAGCCGAATAATTCGGAAAGTTCAGGCTCTTTTTATGCTGCCAGGTGCTCAATATCGGCATCACCAGTTCCCATGCCGCTTCCACCTGGTCGCCGCGCATAAACAGGGTTTGGTCGCCAAGCATGGTATCCAATATCAAAGTTTCGTAAGCTTCTGGCGCCTGCTGACTGTAAGTTCCCTTATAATCGAAAACCATATCAACCACATTCAGTACCATGTCTATACCGGGGCGTTTAGCCTGTACCTGCAAACGGATGCTCATTTCGGGCTGTATGCTGATAATGAGCCGGTTCTGCTGCCAACTTTCCGCAGCCTCCGTCGGGAATATCAGGTGGGGTACATCCCTGAACTGTATAGAAATTACGGATGATGACTGGTGCATCCTTTTGCCGGTGCGCACATAGAAAGGCACACCCTGCCAGCGCCAGTTATCAACAAAAAACTTAAATGCGGCGAAAGTCTCTGTGTTCGATTGAGGATCGACTTTGGGTTCATCGCGGTATGCAGGTACTTCTTTACCCTGCATCCATCCGCTGCCGTATTGGCCACGTACTGCCGACATACGCACGTCTTCAGGCGTAAATTTGCGCATTGCTTTGAGTACGTCAACCTTGCGGTCGCGAACCTCGTCGGCGTTAAAACTTACCGGCGGCTCCATGGCAACGTGGCAAAGTAGTTGCAGCAGGTGATTTTGTATCATATCGCGCAAAGCGCCCGATCCGTCATAATAATCGCCACGTTCCTCAACCCCAAGCTGCTCTGTAACCGAAATCTGCACATGCTCAATGTAATTTCGGTTCCAAAGCGGCTCCATAATGGAGTTTGCAAACCGGAATGCCATGATATTTTGAACAGTCTCCTTGCCCAGGTAATGGTCAATGCGATATATCTGGCATTCATTAAAAATGCTCGATAATAGTTGATTAAGCTCTTTGGCTGTATCCAAATCGTGACCAAAAGGCTTTTCGATCACTATTCTTGTTTTCAACTTGTCCTCGGCAAGTTTTGCCTTTGCCAGGTTCGATGCAATGATGGGGAACAGATTTGGAGAAACAGCCAGGTAATAGATCACATTGGCCTTTGTTTTCCATTCAGCATTGTGGCCATCTATCTTCTTTCCAAACTCCTTATAAGTTTCTGCATCCTTTACATCCGAAGCCTGGTAATAAATATTCTTTTCAAATTCGGCCCATTTCTCTTTATCGGCCTTACCGCTGCGCGAAAACTGGTTGATATCGTCCAGCATGTTTTTCCTGAACTGTTCGTCAGTGAGTTGTGTGCGGCCGGTACCGATGATCGAGAATTGTTTAGGCATCCAGCCGTCCAAAAAAAGATTATAAAGGGCGGGCGTAATTTTTCTTGCGTTCAGGTCGCCTGTCCCACCAAAAATGATGAATATGGTAGGCTCTGATGTTGTATTTGAACTCATGATAATGTCTTGATCAGTTGTTAATCATTCTTTTTGGTCCATTGGGTATGGAAGACGCCTTCCTTGCCTATCAATTCATAGGTGTGCGCACCAAAATAGTCGCGCTGTGCCTGGGTAAGATTCGATGGCATTCTTTTATTCCGGAAATTGTCAAAATAGCTAAGCGAAGCAGCAAAAGCAGGCGCGGCTATACCCGCACCAATAGTTGCAGACAATACTTTTCGGGCGCCTTTTACGGTTTCAGAAACCAGGTCCTCTACCCCGCCGTCGAGCAACAAATGAGCTAACTGCGGATCGTTTTGATAGGCATTGAAAATATCATTCAGGAAGGCTGAGCGTATGATGCAACCGCCACGCCATATCTTGGCTATTTCGCCAAGTTTAAGATCATATTTATATTCTGTTGATGCATTTGTTAGCAAATGCATGCCCTGTGCATAGCTGATGATCATGCTGAAATAAAATGCCTGCTCCAGCGCAGCAAGAAATTCTTCTTTATCCACATCCATTTCCGGTTCGGCCTGGCTATACAGGGTAGATGCCTGTTCACGCAGTTGCTTGTATTTGGACAGGTCGCGCATAGAAACGGCGGAGTCGATAGTTGGTATTGGCGCCTGCAGATCCATTGCCACCTGCGATGTCCATTTACCCGTACCTTTGGCCCTGGCCTCATCTTTAATATCGTCTATAAGCAAATGATCGGTACCCGGTGCATTGAAAGCGAAAATATCCTTGGTAATGTCCATCAGGAATGACTGCAATCTGCCTTCGTTCCATTTGGTATATACCTCGCCAATAGAAGCATTATCCATTTTGAGGCCTTTTTTCATGATCTCGTAAGTTTCGGCTATCAGTTGCATCAACCCATATTCGATACCGTTGTGAACCATTTTCACAAAGTGCCCCGAAGCGCCCGGACCTATATAAGTGACACATGGCTCGCCGTTAACGTGGGCGGCAATGGCCTCGAATATAGGCTTCATTACATTATAAGCCTCTTTATCACCACCCGGCATCATACTCGGCCCGCGGCGGGCGCCTTCTTCGCCGCCGGAAACGCCCATACCGAAAAAGTGCAGGCCTTTAGCTTCCAGTTCGTCTACACGGCGGTTGGTATCTGTAAAATGCGAATTACCACCGTCGATCAAAATATCGCCTTTGTCCAATAATGGGGTCAGTTCATCAATAACCGCATCGACAATTTTACCTGCCGGAACCAGCATCATGATAGCGCGTGGCGTGGTCAGGCTGTGAATAAACTCCGCCACATCGCCAAAACCTTTTACGTCCTTATCCTTGCCCTCTTCGTTTAACGAGGCTACTTTCGAAGCATCTTTATCGTGACCGGCTACTGCAAATCCATGATCGGCCATGTTGAGCAGCAAGCTGCGGCCCATGGTACCCAAACCTATCATGCCAAAGGCATATTTAGTTGTATCGCTCATTTTAGTTTGATTTTTCTTTTTTTAATTCTTCCAATATTTTTTGGGTCGATTCAAAACTGGTGTGCTGGTATGAACGGATACCCAGTTTTTGCGCGGCGTTTGCAAACATGATCCTATCGTCAAAATAAACACATTGCTGAGGCAACGCCTGCGCTATACCCATTGCCAGTTTGAAAATGCCGGGATCGGGTTTGCGCATGTTCACTTCACAAGATGACACAAAAGCATCAAAAACCTCGTGCAGCTTAAATTTTTTAACACGGTAGTCATTCAATTCCTTGCCTTCGTTATTGATGGATATGATCCTGAAACCGCAATCCTTTTTCCATTGTTTCAACCAGGCCAGCGTATCAGGAAGTTCTTTGGACCGTGAAAATATAAATTCCTTAAAGTCCTCCCGTGTAAAATCGCGGGGGTGATTAAATATCACCGTATCAAGATACTCGTCGAGGTCAATGCTGCCTATTTCATAGACATTGAAAATGAAATTGTGTATCTCATTTACCTCGTCGTAATCTAGCCCGAATTGCTCGGCGGCCAGCTTTCTTGAATCGCGGCCCCAGCCGTTTGTCAAAAGCACGCCGCCAATATCAAAAAACAGGACCTTTAAAGCCGCTGCTTCCATATTATTTCACTTTAGCTTTCTGATCTTCTATAGCCTGTAATAATTTTTCAAAAGGTTTGTTGAACTTGTCGATACCTTCATCTTCTAGCTTTTGTGTGATCTCGTCGATATTGATGCCGACCGATTTCAGTTTGTCCAATACGGCGGTGGCTTCAGCAAGGCCGGTCTCTAAGGTATTTTCAGCAATACCATGGTCGCGGAATGCCTCAACAGTTTCCAGTGGAACGGTATCGACAGTTTCAGGGCCGATCAATGCTTCCACATATTTGGTATCCTTAAACGCCGGGTTCTTGCTGCTGGTACTTGCCCAAAGCAAACGTTGTGGTTTAGCACCCTGCGCCGCTAGTTTTTCCCAACGTGGCCCGCTAAATACGCGTTTGTAAATTTCGTAAGCTTTCTTTGCTGACGCGATAGCTACTTCGCCTTTCAATTCGGGTGCGCCTTTCTCATCCAGCATAGGGTCAACCATTACATCAATGCGGCTCAGGAAGAAACTGGCGACGGATGAAATATGCCCAATAGAATGACCTGCGGCCAAATGATCTTCCAGCCCCGAAATATAAGCTTCGGTTACTTCCTCGTAGCGAGGAAGACCAAACAATAACGTAACGTTAATATTGATACCTTTTGCTATCGATCGGCGGATAGCTTCCAATCCCGGCTTAGTCCCGGGAATTTTTATCATCACATTTTTGCGATCCACCTTTTTCCACAGGTCAGCTGCCTGGCTGGCTGTTTTTTCGGTATCCAACGCCAGGAAAGGCGATACTTCCAAACTCACATAACCGTCTTCACCATTTGATTCCTCATAAACCCCTTTGAAGAGATCTGTAGCTTTTTGAATGTCGCTAATAGCAAGGCCAAAGAATATCTCTTCATTATCTTCACTTTTTTCGGATAACTCCCTGATATCGTCATCATAATCAGAACTGCTGGTAATCGCTTTTTCGAATATAGCCGGGTTCGAAGTAACGCCCCTGATGCCATCCACATCGATCAGTTGTTTCAATTCACCTGAGTTGATGATGCTACGGGCAATAAAATCCAGCCAGATGCTCTGGCCAAAACTGTGTATCTGTTTTACTCTGTTAGCTTCCATATCTATATATGTTAAATTTAAAATCCTTTATTAATTATTTGCGGCCATCAGTATTTCGGGCTTGTACCCTATAAATAATCCGCTCTCTATAACCCCGGTGATGGTTTTGATATCTTTTTCAAGACCAGTATACACCTCGTCGAAATTACAGTCCAGTACCAAATTATTGTTTTCTGTGATGATAGAACCGTCTTTACCCTTTGCGGGTCTTAAAACAATACTATTGGCACCAAGTTGCTTCAACTCCTTTTCCACGTGCAGCAATGCCTGGGGGTAAACCTCGACCGGAACTGGAAACCTGGTGTTGAGTTTTTGAACCATTTTTGATTCATCAACTATGATATAATTCACAGGGCTGGAACTCATCAGCAATTTTTCTTTAAACATGGCCCCTCCTCTTCCTTTGATCAGGTTATTATCCGGATCAACCTCATCTGCGCCGTCAAACAGCCAGTCGGGCCGATGCTCAAATAAACTGGTTTGCTGTACGCCAAATTTGCTGCAAAACATCGATATTTCTATCGATGTAGTTATCGCTTTCACACTCAGTTTTTCTGACTTTATCCGTTCCGCTATTGCAACCAGTGCCAGGTACGATGTCGAACCCGACCCTACGCCCAATATATCTCCATCCTTAACCTTGGCGGCTATTTCCCAGGCCACCTTTTGCTTACCATTGATGTTAATGATCTCCCCGGACCACTCAAGTCGCGATATCAAACTGTTTTTCCAGTTCATTTTTAGCTGATATACAAATTCTTAAGTAAATATTACTTAAGTAATGCTTTAGCTTTTGCCACCACGTTATCCACGGTAAATCCAAACTCCTTATAGAGTTCTTCTGCCGGGGCCGACTCACCAAAGCCGTGCATAGCGAGGACGTCTCCCTCGTCCGTTACATACTTGTGCCAGCCAAGCGGCGAGGCCATTTCCACCGCCAAGCGTTTCTTAACGGATTTCGGGAACACCTTTTCTTTGTAAGCAGCCGATTGTTTTTCAAATAGTTCCCACGACGGCATACTTACCACGCGGGCGTTTACGCCATCGGCTTTCAATTTCTCCTGCGCAGCCATAATTAAGGAAACCTCTGAACCGGTAGCTATCAGTATTACGTCGGGCGTTTTTTCAGAATCTGATAAAATGTAAGCGCCCTTTTCCAATTCAAATGCACTGGTATATTTATCCTGGTCGATGACCGGCAATCCCTGGCGGGTGAATACCAATACCACCGGGCCATCTTTATGCTCTAAAGCTACACGCCATGCATGTGCGGTTTCATTCGCGTCGGCGGGACGAAGTACAACGATATTTGGTATCGAACGCAAAGACGCTAATTGTTCTATCGGTTGATGTGTAGTTCCGTCTTCGCCCAGGCCTATGCTATCATGTGTATAAACAAATATCGGGCGTATCTTCATAATCGCTGCCAAACGTATAGGCGGCCGCATATACTCAGAAAACATCAGGAACGTGGCGCCGAAAGGGATAATGCCTTTGGTCAAAGCCATACCATTTAAAGCCGAACCCATTGCATGTTCGCGTATACCAAAATGGAAGTTACGCCCGTCCCTATGCTCAACCGTGAAAGAGCTGTACTCTTTCATGTTGGTTTCGGTAGATGGGGCGAGGTCAGCAGCGCCGCCTATCAATGTCGGCAATTTTGAAGCAATGGCATTTAACACCTTGCCGGACGCCTGGCGGGTTGCCATCTTGCCTTCTGCCTTAAATACCGGTAAACTGTCGGCCCAGCCTTTTGGTAATTCACCGCTGGTTACCTGTTCATATTCCGCAGCCAATTCGGGGAATTTCTTTTTATATTCTGCAAAAAGGTCGTTCCATTTCTTTTCTGTATCCGCACCTTTCGCACCGCAATTGCGATAATATTCCAGCACTTCATCCGGTACGACAAAGGATTGCTCGGGATCAAATCCAAAGAATTTCTTCACCAGTTTTATCTCATCCGGGCCAAGCGGCGAACCGTGTGCACCGGCCGTATCCACCTTGTTTGGGCTGCCGTAAGCGATATGCGAACGTACTTTGATGATAGACGGCTTGCTGGTTTCAATTTTAGCGTTGTTTATGGCGTTGGAAAGTGCTTTGGTATCGTTAACGTCATTCACTACCTGTACATGCCAGCCGTACGATTCAAAGCGTTTGGCGACATCTTCGTTGAAGGTTATATCAGTATCACCCTCTATCGAAATGTGGTTATCATCGTAGATATAAATGATATTGCCCAGCTCCAGATGGCCAGCCAGTGAAGCAGCTTCCGACGCAACACCTTCCATCAGGTCGCCATCACTGCACACCGCGTATATTTTGTAGTTAAAGAGATCGAAACCAGGTTTGTTATAACGTGCTGCCAAATATTTCTGACCTATGGCAAAACCAACTCCGTTGGCAAATCCCTGTCCAAGCGGGCCGGTAGTTACCTCGATACCATCCAAAAGACCGTATTCGGGGTGACCAGCTGTTTTGCTGTGCAACTGCCTGAAATTCTTCAGATCATCCATGGTCAGGTCATAACCTGTCATGTAAAGGAAACTATACTGGAACATACAGGCGTGTCCTGCCGAAAGGATAAACCTGTCGCGGTTGGCCCAATGTGGGTTCTTAGGGTTATAATGCATGAACTGCGTCCAAAGTACATGGCCAATAGGGGCTATCGCCATGGGCGTGCCAGGGTGTCCGGAGTTTGCTTTTTGTACAGCATCAGCTGATAATATCCTTACGGTATCTATCGCTAATTGTTCTATGTCTTTTTTATCTGTAGCCATCTTGTGTATTGAAATTGTTGTGTCTTATTCTTTAGTTTACTTCTTCTACCGGTGTTGCTGTTATCAGGTCGTGGCGGTGGTCTGATTGCCAAAGCCTGGCGCCACCCCTTATTCCTTCGATATTCGATACTATTTTGATATCCTTATCCAGCTTGAATTTTAACTTATCTGAATTACCGCCCCCTATATACAAAGTATCATAATTGACTACCGTTTTAATTACGCTAAGTACTTTTTTCATTCGCCGGTTCCATTTTTGCACACCCTCTTTTTGAAGCGCCTTGTCACCTATATATTCGTCATAATCCTTGCCTTTGGAAATTGGGTGGTGCGAAATCTCGAGGTGCGGCATCAATTGCCCGTCGACCAATAGCGCCGTCCCGAAACCTGTTCCAAGCGTTACTACCATCTCGAGCCCCTTGCCGCTTACCAGGCCAAGGCCCTGCATATCCGCATCGTTCACTACACGCGCCGGCGCCCCAAGTTCTTCCTCCAGTTTCTTGCTGAGATCAAAATCTTTCCAGGATTCGGTCCCGAGATTCGGCGCAGTTTTTATCACACCGTTTTTTACGTAGCCCGGAAAACCGACCGAGATCCTGTCATATCCCGGGAATGATTTGGCCAGTTGTTTGATAGCAGCTACCACGCTTTCGGGCGTAGAGGGCTTTGGCGTCGCAATTTTTTCATAGCTCATCTTCAACTCCCCTTTTTCATTCAAAATGGTGGCTTTGATGTGTGATCCACCTATATCGATGGAAAGAAATTTTAGTGGAGAACCTTCGGTTTTTTTCATGAATTATTTGATAGTGGTTTGAATTGGCTGGTGATTGTGTCTACGAGATGAACCTGTTAATAATTGATAGCAAAATTAGGATAACAATGATTTAACTAATGTCTATTCCGCTTTGTTTTTTATTTATCCAAAGTAATTTTTTCAAAGCGTTTCATTCTAAACAGGCTTGCGACCGGGTAGATACTGCAATATTAAACAAATTAGATTTTGTAACAATATTAAGCATGAATTTATATATGAATATCTATAAAATTGACACCGGTTAACGCGAAAAGTAGTAAGTGGGCAATAACTAAAGGAGCATATAAGAGGTAAGTATAGTACGCCCTGATAAACGAGACGTCGGGGGCAGATTCGAACTGCCGTAAAAGGTTTTGCAGACCATCACCTATCCACTCGGTCACCCGACTAAAATTTGGCGGACCGCTGTCACGATCCGCCGGTTCAAACCAAAAAACTAATAAATCACTATATTAAAGTCGTTCCGCCACGGCAGCTAATATTTCCTTAGACGGGAAAATTTCTGAGAAATTCCAGTCGATATGATCGTATATTATTTTACCCGAAGGCGATATGACATAAGTTGCCAGCAGCGGGACATTAATATCAACGCCTGATATCCGGGTCCATATCGGGTCGCTTTCAGAATAAACACCAAAACGCTCGGCCACCTCTCTTTGGGCGTCGAAATAGAAACTTAACGACATGTTGTTATCCCAGGCCAGTTTCTCAAGCCTTCTCTCCTTCTCAGCGCTGATGACCAGCAGGTTCGCATCAAACCCTCTTATATCCTGTTGTATATTATTCAATTGCTTTAACAGGTTAAGGCCATATTCGCGCCAATGACTTGAATAGAAACTAATAACCAGCGGCTTGTTCAGCATTTGTCGCAGCATGATGGGACCATGCGTTTCCACGCCATTGAAAAACTGCTGCCAGCGAAAGTTGTCTTTCTCCAATGTAAAATCAGGAACTGCGTCACCTTTTTTTACGGGCTTCAGCGCATAAGTTGTTCTGAAGGTGTATTCATGGTTGGGTGCGATTTCGGACATGTCAAACTGTGGATATCGATATGAGTTCATAGCTGCTATCATTAATTTATATTAACAAAAGCAAATGTATATAAATTCTATCTATTTAGTAGAATTTATAGGAGTAAAATTACATCTGCCTGTATTTCAGTTTAATAATTTAAATCTGGATAGTCATTCCACTCCCCTAACCTTCATCTGCATGATATAAACGGCCTTTGATGCTGTTATAAAAAGCAGGTCTTTCTTTTTCCCGGCGAAACACAAATTTGCGGTCCAGGGCTCGGGAATATCAATGTGTCCTACCTGGGCTCCGGATGGATTAAAAATCGTCACACCTTTTCCTGTGAGATATACATTACCCTGTTCATCCAGCGTCATGCCGTCAGAACCCAATTCGCAAAACAATTGTTTATCAGCAAGCTTACCATCGGGCTGAATAGTGTATTTATAAGTTTTGTTTGAGGCTATATCTGCGATATACAAATATTTACCATCCGGCGTGCCCACTATTCCATTGGGCTGTTTCATATCGTTAACCACCATAATGGGACTATGTGTGCCCTTGGGCAAATAATAGACATCCTGGCTTTCCAGGTCCGGTTTTTTACGTTGCCACCAATCACGTTGATAGTATGGGTCTGTAATATACATATCGCCGTTCGGAGCTACCCAAACATCGTTTGGTCCGTTCATCAGGCGGCCGTTATAATCATTTACCAAAACTGTGATCTTCTTTTTCGGACTTATGGATACCAGCCTGTCATGTTCATCGGCACAGCTGACAAGGTTACCTTTTGCATCGAAGTAAGTCCCATTCGACCGTTGCGTATTCTCCATCCAGAGTGAAAGTTTGCCATCTGTACTATATTCCCAAATCTGGTTGTTGGGCTGGTCGGTAAAGAAAACGTTGCCTTTTTTATCTACGGAAGCCCCTTCGGTAAAGCTGAACTGCTTCGCTATCAATTTAGGTCTTTCGGTGGTATCAAACAGCGCCTGCTGCGCATATCCATGCGCCGTAACACAAGCCGCCGCGATGGCAATAATGAACTTAACGTTTTTCATAATTTACAATTTCAGGGCGAATGTACAACCGGAGGAGGAAATTTGATCTCCCGGTACAGTCCAAAGTCGCTTAACGCGATACATACCGGCGCTTTGGTGATGCGAAGCCTTACTTTGCTCGCTTTAACGTTTTCATTGAGACGTATCAGCCGGTTTCCGCCAATGCTCGTGACCGAGGCAATTTGCTGCCATTTGCCGTTTTGCCACGCATCAACGGCTACCGCATCTATCCGTTGTCCAAGTTTAATATTTTCTCTTAACCGAATGACATTGAATAATTTAGACTTATGTAAATCAAGAATAAGTTCAGGTGTTTTTACTTTGTCATCGGTTGCCCAATAGCTGTAACGATCATTATCAAGCAAATGTGCCGGACCGAATTTAGCCATGTTTCCGCCCCTCACATTGCTTGCTTTCAGTTTTGCGCCTTTCGCCAGGTTAACTGCAAACGTTTTCCTTAAGTTATTTCCGAATTCCTTCAGCTTGTCTACGTCATCGTCGTTGAGCATTCCCCGTTGATCTGGCTCCAGGCCGAGATCAAGACAGGCGCCCCTTCCCACACTTTTGAAATAAAGGTTCATCAGCGAGTCCGCTGTTTTTGCTTTGCCGTCCTGTGCCTTATGATAAAACCATCCCGGCCTGAACGGTACATCGCACTCGGCCGGCATCCAATATTCACCATTGCGCTGCCCTTCGGTACCTTCCGAATCTTTGGTAAATCCATTCCCCGGCTTTTTGCCGGCTTCCGGTGCATGGGGCGTGTATGTGGCCCAACTGGTTTCGCCGGCATGCCCCTCCTCGTTACCAACCCAGCGCACATCCGGGCCCACATCGCCAAAAATAACGGCATTCGGTTGTAATTTCCGTGCTATGCCCCAGGTTATATCCCAGCCGTAATAGGTAGAGCGGTCAATTTTACGCACCTCTTTGGCGCCGCCGTAGTACCCATCGCCCCCATTCGCGCCATCGTGCCACACTATAAACAAGGGGCCATAGTTACTATATAATTCTTCCAGTTGTTTGCGGTAAACATCGGTCACATACTCCGGTTTGCCATATAAGGCGCTATTCCTGTCCCAGGGCGAGCAATAAACGCCCATTTGCATGCCAAGTTTGTCGCAAGCTTCGCGGTATTCACGCAGAATATCACCTTTGCCATTTTTATAAGGGCTTTTAGAGATATTATGTTCAGTGGTCTTGGTTGGCCAAAGGCAAAAACCATCATGGTGTTTAGCTACTACGATGATACCCTTAAAACCGCCCGCCTTTGCGGCGCCTACTATTTGCATCGCATTAAACTGGGTGGGATTAAAAATCTGAGGGTCTTCATCGCCATAGCCCCACTCCTTATCCGTATAGGTATCCGGCCCGAAGTGTACGATGCAGTACATACCTATGGCCTGCCAGTTCAACTGGCCCTTTGACGGCAATGGTCCGTATGGTTTTGGTGCGGATTGACAAAATGCCTGTGTAAATACAAAACAGGTTAACAGTGTAAAAAGGGTTCGTTTCATGCGTGGGGTAGTTGACTTGTGGTTGCTAAAATAGTAGTTTTCTATTTTAATTGTATGATAAACATTTTTAGATAATATTATTTTTCTGCTTATGTTTATCCTGTTATGAAAAACTGCTTGAAATATGCCATTGCCGTAGGGATCATCTGCTTTCTAAGTCATGCTGCCCTGGCCCAGACTCCCATTTATAAAGACATGAGTAAACCGCTTGACGAGCGGGTAAAAGACCTGGTGTCCAGGCTGACGCTGGAAGAAAAAGCCTCCCTGCTTGGCTATAACAGCAAAGCCGTTCCACGTCTGGGCATACCGGCCTATAATTGGTGGAACGAAGGGTTACACGGCGTGGCACGGGCGGGTGAAGCAACGATATTTCCGCAGGCCATAGGCATGGCGGCTACTTTTAACAGTGACCTGGTTCAGCAGGTATCTACGGTTATTTCAACTGAGGCGAGAGCAAAATATAACCTGGCTATTGCGCACGATCGTCATTTGCAATACATGGGCCTTACCTTCTGGACGCCCAATATCAATATTTTTCGCGACCCGCGCTGGGGCCGCGGGCAGGAAACTTATGGCGAGGATCCTTACCTTACGGCCACCATCGGCAGCGCTTTTGTGAAAGGCCTGCAGGGTAATGATCCGCGTTATTTGAAAACATCAGCAACAGCAAAACACTTTGCGGTGCACAGCGGACCGGAAGCCGTACGGGATAAATTTGACGCCATTGTGGATGAAAAGGACCTACGCGAAACGTACCTGTATGCTTTTCATGCTTTGGTTAGCGGAGCGCACGTCGAATCGGTTATGAGTGCTTATAACCGCGTAAATGGCGTACCCAACTCTATTAACAAAATGCTTTTGACCGACATCCTGCGGAATGAATGGGGCTTTAAGGGCCACGTTGTTACCGATTGCGGCGCGCTTGACGACGTTTTTTCGACACACAAAACTTTACCCGGTCCCGTTGAAACAGCCGCGGCAGCTATCAAAGCGGGTATTAACCTCGACTGCTCCACTGTATTGCAGAATGATGTTGTTAAAGCTATCAAACAGGGATTACTGACCGAAAAGGAAGTCGATCTGCGGCTTTCTGAACTGCTTAAAACCGAATTCAAACTGGGCTTTTATGATGACCCGGGCGGCATACCCTATCATGCTTACGGCGCTGACAGTGTACATAATGCGGCCCATGTCGCATTGTCGCGAAAAGTTGCCGAACAGAGTATGGTGTTACTGAAAAACAATAACAACCTAT
The DNA here is from genome assembly GCF_007971025.1 of Mucilaginibacter ginsenosidivorans. Classification (NCBI taxonomy): domain Bacteria; kingdom Pseudomonadati; phylum Bacteroidota; class Sphingobacteriia; order Sphingobacteriales; family Sphingobacteriaceae; genus Mucilaginibacter; species Mucilaginibacter ginsenosidivorans. Next base: position 3,938,955 of record NZ_CP042436.1, read on the forward strand.
TGCCACTGGATAAAGCTAAATATCCCAGCATGATGATCATTGGACCCAATGCGGCGGCGCTCGATCCCATGATAGGGAATTACCACGGCGTAAGTAGTAAGATTGTGAACTTTGTTGAAGGCATCACCGGGGCTGTCGGACCTGAAACGAGGATAGAATATGACCTGGGTGCCAATTACGATGACACCACTCATTTCGGCGGCACCTGGGCGGCCGGCAATACCGACGTAACAATCGCGGTTATCGGCCTGTCCCCTGTTTTAGAGGGTGAAGCGGGCGATGCGTTCCTATCCAAATCAGGCGGCGACAAAAAGGACCTCAGCCTGCCTGAAAGCGAGATCAAATTTATGAAGGCACTGCGGCAGAGCGTGAAAACGAAACCCATTATTGCGGTTATTACCGCCGGCAGCGATGTCGATGTTTCGGCTATCGAGCCCTATGCCGATGCAATAGTTTTCGCCTGGTACCCGGGCGAACAGGGTGGCAATGCGTTTGCAGATATTCTATTCGGCAAAACATCCCCTTCAGGTCATTTGCCCCTAACCTTTTATAAGTCGATCAACAACGTTCCCGATTACCAGGACTATTCCATGAAGGGTCGCACTTACCGTTATTTCGATAAGCCCGTTCAATACCCCTTTGGATTTGGGATGAGCTATACAACTTTTGATTATCAAACACAAACCGCCTCGGCAAAGCAGTACAAGCTAAAAGACACACTTACAGTAGCCATCAACGTAAAAAACACCGGAAAAATGACCGGCGACGAAGTAGTACAGGCTTACATCGAATATCCCCATATTGACCGCATGCCCATAAAAGAACTAAAGGGCTTCAAACGGGTATCGGTACCGCAGGGCGGCGAGCAGTTGGCAACTATTAAGATACCCGTTGCCGACCTTCAAAAATGGGATATGAAAAAGCATGATTGGCGCTTATACCCCGGCGAATATAAATTAGTGCTGGGCAGCAGTTCGCAGGATGAAAAGCTAACCTATTCGTTCACTGTAAAATAACGATTATTGTACTCTAAGGACGAAGCATCCCAACTAAAGCAAGCCTTCTGGACCACCTTCGGGCAGTACATATCCCCGCAGTTATCGGCGGAAGGTTTGAAAGTGAACTGGGTAAATTACAAGACCGGTATTAAATACCTCTATTTCCGCATGGAGGCTAATAAACGCTCGGCCTCTATCGCCATAGAGATCGCTCACCCCGACCCGGGTATACAGGAGTTATTTTTCGAACAATTCCTCGAATTAAAAAACCTGCTCCACGGCACCCTCAATGAAGATTGGGAATGGCAGTTGCACGAAATGACCGAAGACGGCAAAATCGTCAGCCGCATCGTACGGAAACTGCATAATGTCAGCATCTTCAATAAAAACGACTGGCCTGCACTCATATCCTTCTTCAAACCGCGCATTATCGCCCTGGACGAATTCTGGAGCGACGCGAAATATGCCTTCGATGCATTGAAGTAACAGGGCCAAAAATACAATACAATAAGTGTTCATGTCAACGTCGTAAAAAACTTAAGGTCAAATTTCAGCCACAATCTAAATCCAACCTAAAAATCACTAAAATCTTTCAATCGTATCTTTCTTTTTGCTAAATTTGTTAGCATGAAGCGTTCGGGAAGTGCTGATCTGCCGCTGCATTATGGTTATGTGCCCAAATGGCTGGCAGAGCGTATGGCAAAGCTGGGCTTAGCGGTGGTGGAAACTATAGTGATGGACTATGGCAGGAACGAAGTGCTGACCCGCCTGAGCGCCCCTTTTTGGTTCCAAAGCCTGGGCGCGGTGATGGGCATGGACTGGCATTCGTCCGGCATTACCACCTCGGTAATGGGCGCGCTCAAAAGGTCGGTCAACCCGCACAGTAGGGAACTGGGCATTTATATCTGCGGCGGCAAGGGCAACCATTCGCGCGAAACGCCCAATGAATTATTAAAAATCTGTGAAAAAACCGGCTTAAATGGCAACGAACTGGTGCGCTGCAGCAAACTGAGCGCCAAGGTGGATAATACGGCTATCCAGGATGGTTTCCAGTTATACACGCATAACTTTATCGTAAGCAACGAAGGTAAATGGGCCGTGGTGCAGCAAGGCATGAGTGCGCATAGCAAAACCGCGCGCCGTTATCACTGGCATTCGGATGCGCTGGCGTCTTTTGTGAACGATCCGCATACTTCTATCTATGGTAAAAACACCGGTTATATCCTGAATATGACCGACAAGACCGCCGCCCCTTCCCGCGATGGCGTAATGCAGATAGCCGGCGAAAATCCACAAAATATGATCAGCGAGATAAGCAAACTGACCATGCCTTCACATCATGATGTCCGGTCGAAAGATGTCGACCTGAAGCGCCTGGGTGCGGTACTTTGGCTGGCGCATGAAAAACGGCCGACGGATTTTGAAGAGTTGCTGTTACTGGAAGGACTTGGTCCGCGGACACTGCAATCGCTGGCGCTGGTAAGCGAGGTTATCCACGGTACGCCTTCCCGTTTTAAGGACCCGGCACGATTTTCCTTTGCCCACGGCGGCAAGGACGGTCACCCCTTCCCTGTCCCCACAAAAGTATACGACGAAACATTGGGCGTACTGCAAACCGCCATCCACAAAGCCAAACTGGGCAACAGCGAAAAAAGCGAGGCCATTAAACGCCTGCATACCATTGCCGAAAGGGCTGAAAAGGATTTTATACCCAATGCCAATTTTGATAAAGTAATAGAACAGGAACGCAACGACTCGTGGAAATATGGCGGCCGTACGGTTTTCGGTAAGGCTAAGCCCCCGGTGGAGGCGCAGTTGAGGTTATTTTAAGGCAGTACTGTAGTTGTAAACTACGTGCATTATCGTCAAAGGCGTAGATTTTGGACAGCGAAGTAGTGCAAATATTTTACTTATTTTGTTTTAAACAAACCTCTCAATGAAGCATCTCGAAAAAACAAAATTTCTACTAAGTATAATTCTTATATTTTGGGGGCTATTCTTAGGAATAAAAATGCTAAGCTTTAATGTAGGTAATGTCTTTTTTAACACGGCATTCGCTATCGGATATCAGACTTTGCCGGTAGTAGCAACCTATACTCCTATTTATGCCGGCATTTGTATTATTTCTGGAATATACTTAATTACGAAAGTAAAAGCAGAATAAGTTTTTACACACATAGCTCCCATGAGTTTAGCGGGCATGCTGGCTGGGCTTTAGCGGCAATACCTTATTAGCGCAGCTGTTATTATCCATCTACCACATAATCCAGCGCGGTTACCCCGCAGGCAAATTGCCTGGAAATCAATAGCTTTAATTTTACTTTGTCTTTAATATTTGCAAGCAAGGCGATGCCGTGTCCAAGAATAATCGGATTAACAAATAACCAGTAACCGTCAATTAAACCGTGTTGATTAAGGGAATGAGTAGCAGTTGGACTGCCAAAAAGCAGGATGTCAGAACCGGGCTGTCGTTTTATTTCGTTTATTCTGCCCGAAAGGTCGTCGCTGATAATGGTGGTATTATCCAGATCTGCATTTTTCATGGTTTTTGATAATACAATTTTGTGAGCGTCGTTATACCACTTTGAATGTTCGATATCATGTTTGTCCGCATCGGGCGCGTCCCCGGCGGTGGGCCAGTAATCTTCCATCATCTGGTACGTTACCCGTCCGTATAATGCAGTATCGCTTTCGCTTACCCGCTTACCCACGTGGTCAAAAATTTCTTCATCAACGTTGATCCAGTCCATTTCTCCATTAGGTCCTGCTACAAAGCCGTCAAGCGACATGTGCATAAACGAAATTATTTTTCTCATGGGTTTTGCTTTGATTTTTTAACATGACATAAGGCCGCTACAACAAGCAAAAAATAAAAATAGAATTTTATAATGGTAACAAATGCCCTTAAACTTTAATCTTACTCATCAGTTCGTTTGCAAGCGCCCTGGTTTTGCCGTTGCCCGACGGTATGGCGTCGACAAGGCTATCCAACTGTGGCTTCCACTTGATCAGCATTTTTGGCGGGTAGTTTTTAAACACTACAAGTGAATTGTACACGCCGTTGTTCTTATCAATCAACATATCGTTGGAACTTAGCGCGCTCCTGGCCTGTGCAATGAGCGCAGCGAGCAGTTGCTCATCATTCAGCCAGCTGGTAGTTATCTCGTTATAAGCTGAAAGCCTGGTCGTCGCACTGGTCGAGAATAACCGGGTGATCAGGTCGGCCCGCTTTCCGTCATAAATATTGGCAACAACCAATTGCGAACTTCCGCCCTTCTTTGCAACCAGGTCTGCAATATTCTTTCCCAGCGCCGGGGCCGAATACACCAGTGTAGCCAGCGCAATATCGCTCGTGGTCCGGTCGGTACTGGTCAATTGTTGCATAAGGTCTTTTGTTAGCTGCGCCTGGGCTACCTGCAATTTTATATTTTCTATCTCATTTTGCTTTTCAGCGCTTCTGTTTTGCAGATCTAACTGATTTTGATTGTAACGTTCGGTAAAGTGCCAACCAACTACAGCGATTATCAGCGGAATAAGGAACGTGGAAGAAGCCTGCAACTTATCCCAGAAGTCTTTCTTTTTGTCGTCCATGATAAATAAGGTTTTAACTAATATTAACCTAAGTTACCACGATTGGCAAATAAACAAAGAAGTATTTTTACCTGGTTCATTGGGTATTTATACCCCCTGGTGCTTTGCTACCCCTACCAAAACCCCAACGCTTAACAAATCCCCCTCCCTTGGAGAGGTATTTAGGGTGAGGCGAACTACACGCAAAATTATAAAGCCACAAAAAAGCGCCACCCGTGCATGCACGAATGACGCCAACCTATGAAAAACCTAAACTTATCTTAGTAATTGAAACCGCCTAATGTAATCTTGGGGTTAAAAGGAGCTTTTTGTCTTCTTTTGAATATTCCCATCCCGTTGCTTGCCGGGGCTGCCACTGCCTTAAGTATCGGGGTTTGGGTCGGGAAGAATAACATCTTAATAATTTCCATGTCTCTATTTTTTTGAGCTTGTTTGCTTATCGGTTACAGTGATTTATACGGCGCAACGTGAGGGCATTTTTGTAAACACATTTTTGAAAACCTTGTAGTTGTTTGGTTGACAAATCGTGTTATTAGTACCTGTTATACCGATGTTTCACAAACAATTATTATTTTCACTTTCATTATAACCTCAACTTCAACCGCTATGTCTGCTAACCGTTTGTCCGCCTTTAAAAGGTTCCTGTTAACCGCCTGCTTAAGTTTATTTTTCACAGCTCAACTATTCGCCCAAAAACAGGGCCTGCCTGTCAGCTCGCCTGAGGCACAGGGCGTTTCCTCTGCCGGGATAGACAGTTTCCTGACAGCAGCGGGGCGCAGCAAAAACGAGTTCCACAGTATCATGATGCTCCGGCACGGTAAAGTAGTCGCCCGGGGCTGGTGGAACCCCTATGGACCAACACTTAGGCACAGCTTGTATAGCTGCAGCAAAAGCTTTACATCCACGGCCATTGGCTTTGCAGTGAGTGAAAAAAGAATATCCGTAAATGACAAGGTAGTGTCGTTCTTCCCCGGCAGCTTGCCCGATACCGTTAAGCCTTACCTGGCCGAGCTGACCATAAAAGACCTTTTGACCATGAGCGTTGGGCAGGACCCCGACCCTACGGGCAAAGTACCGTTCAGTACCGATGACTGGATCAAAGGAATGCTGGCAACGCCCATATTAAACAAACCGGGCAGCAGGTTCCTGTATAACTCCATGGCGACTTTCACGCTTTCGGCAATCGTTCAGAAAGTGACCGGACAAAAAGTAGTTGATTACCTTAAACCGCGACTGTTCGATCCTCTGGGCATCAAAGGGATGGATTGGGAGATCAACAAACAGGGTATAAACACAGGCGGCTGGGGGCTACGGTTAAAAACGGAGGACCTAGCAAAAATGGGGCAGCTTTACCTGCAAAAAGGAATGTGGAACGGCAAGCAGGTATTGCCTGAGGAATGGGTAGAAGAGGCGACAACTTTCAAAATTGACAATGCACCGGGAATGCCGCAAAGCAAAAAGGACTCCAGCGACTGGATGCAGGGCTATTGCTACCAGTTTTGGCGCTGCCGCCACAATGGTTTCAGGGCCGACGGCGCCTTTGGCCAGTATATCATCGTGCTGCCCGATGAGGATGCCGTTATCGCCATCACTTCCGAAACTGCAAATATGCAGGACGAGCTTAACCTGGTTTGGCAATACCTGCTCCCAGCCATGCATCCGCAGGCATTGCCTGCAAACAAATCTGCCGAAACTGCTCTTCAACAGCATTTGGCAGCTTTGAAATTGCCACCGCTGCAAAACAGCAATAATCCCGGTAGCCTCAATAAAACATTTAGGTTGGAGAAAAACGATTTGAATATCAGCTCTATTACGTTTAAGGCCGATAAAAACATGTGTCGTGTCACCCTGAAAAAGGGCGCTGACAGTTATACTTTCGACCTTACGAGCGGCAAATGGCAGCCCGGAGAAACGCAACTGCCGGGTCCGGGTTTAACCGCCGGAGCGCGGGAAGATTTTTCGTTATTGCAGCCGTATAAGGTGGATTGCAGCTATGGGTGGAGCGGCGATAAAACATTGCAATTGAAATTCCGTTATATCGAAAGCCCTCACGCAGAAACCATTACCTGCCATTTTAACGGCGAGAAACTGAACGCCGATGTGGAGTATAGTTTCAATTATGGCGCGCACAAAATTGAGCTGCACGGCGATGAAGTAAAGTGAGCAACGAACTGGTTACTACAATCTGCGTCGCCTGGTATTTATTTCAGCGAAGCTAAGATCGTTTCGCCCGAATGCAGGTTGTCTTTTATTTCAGGCAGCAGGTCCCTGGCACAGGTTTGTACAGCATTTGTCCTGTCTTCTTCACCCTCTTTAAAGAGCTCAACGGCTTTCTCATGGTCTGCTACCATAACTCGCATGTAAGCTCTGTCAAATTGCTCACCCGACAACGTGGACAAGCTGTCTATCATTTTTTGATGGGGTTGACTAATATGGTACGGCCCTTTTACCAGTTCCTTATTCTTTAGTTTTATCAGCTTTGCGAGTGCAGCGGTATGAGTATTTACCATCATTTTAGCAAATGCTGCCACCTTTGGATTTGTGGCTTTGTTTTCAGCAATTTCCGACACCTTAACTTCAGTATTACTTCCGTCTATCGCTGCTTTTATAAAATCGAGGCCAGGGGTGTCAACGGCTGTTTCGTTATCATACCTGTTTGCTTTCAGTGGGTCGTCGCACGATTGTACCAGCACAAGAACAGGCAGCAGCATAATTACTAAGATTATCTTTTTCATTTTATCTTTTATTGGAGGGGCTGTAGATAAGGAACAATTGTTACAGCAATTAGTTTTTCGTCATTATCCTGGTCGCGGGTTTGCCATCGGTATGCCTTGTTTGTTTGATGCGATCTCCCCTTTGTTTTGTCGCATATATACCTCACCGGGTTATTCATTGCCCCCTATCTTTGATTGATAAAGAATTTAAAGGATGACTGCACAAAAAACGTTACGAACCTGCGACAAAGGCCATCAATACTATAAAAGCAGCGATTGCCCCACTTGCCCCATGTGTGAAAATGAACGAAAAGCGATGGCGGGCGTTTTCTCAGGGCTTTCAGCGCCTGCCCGACGGGCGCTGGAAAATAATGGCATATCCACCCCACTACAGCTGGCAGCATTTACCGAAAAGGAAGTATTAAAGATACACGGCATGGGACCGGGATCATTGCCCAAATTACGCGAATCGCTAAAACGACAGGGTTTATCATTCAAAACAAAATAGCCATGGAACAATTGAATAAGGAATTTACAGCGACGCTTCAAAAAAGCCCGGCAAAAGGCGGCTGGACCTATGTTGTGTGGCCCGAATCCGTTTCATTCTTCGGCGCACGGGGATTGGTAAAAGTACGCGGCAAAGTCGACGGTCATCCGTTTCAAAGCTCATTTATGGCTTTAGGTGATGGAACGCACAAACTATCATTCAAAACCGAAACCCGGAACCAGATCGGCAAGGAAGCTGGCGACACCATAACGGTAGTTTTAGAAGAACGGATAAAATGATTTAATATACGATTGACGAACTTAGTCAACTCAATCCAACTTAATCAACCACTCAACCAAGTTACGCCAAATTCCGCCCGGCATTTACAATACCATAAACCGTGCGTATCACCAGCTTGTTGTAAATATCGGTCAGTTCTTCATCCTTCTTTTTGTTGATGCACTGTAAAGCATAATGCTGAACAATAACCAGCGGCAATACAATACGTTCGCGAACGGCGATCGAGCGTTTTTCAACGGGATATTCTTCCATCAAAACTGTGCTGTCCGTCAATTCAAGCAACATAGCTTTGGTCAGTTCAAATTCATCTTTAAGCTGCTGCCAGAATGCCGCGAATTTTTTATCATTAAGCAGGTAACCCGTTACCCTGAAGTCCGATTTTGACATGGACATCATGCAGTTATCCAGCATGGTTTTGAAAAAGCCCGATTTGTGATAAAGCTCTTTCGCTTCTTCCCATTTATTATCCTCTTTTATCTTTTTCAAAGCGGTTCCCACGCCATAAAAGCCCGGGATATTCTGCTTAAGCTGGCTCCACGACGTAACAAAACTGATGGCACGCAGGTCCTCCAGTTTAAGCGCCGAATCGGCATTGCGCTTAGTTGGCCGGCTGCTGATGTTGATCTTCGACAGCAGTCGCAATGGACTGTATTTCTCCAGGTACTCCAAAAAATTCGGGTGTTCGCGCAGGCCCATAAAAAGCTTGTAGCTTTCATCAGCCATTTCGCATATCAGGTCCTTATTTTCCGGTGTCAGCAGGTCGTTGTCATTAGGATTCAACGCCGACGTAATGCCCGCACTGATCAGTTGTTCTACGTTAAAGCGTGCCGTCTCAACAGATCCGTACTGCGAACTTACCGTCTGCCCTTGTATCGTCAGTTGAATGTGTTCGTTGGCTATTTCACTGCCCATTGAAGCATAAAAACGATGCGTTTTACCCCCGCCACGCGCCGGCGGACCTCCCCTGCCGTCAAAAAAAGCCAGGTCGATGCCATACTTACGCGCCAGTGCCGTCAACTCCACTTTGGCTTTGTAGATCGACCAATTGGCCATCAAATAGCCACCGTCTTTGGTACTATCCGAAAAGCCAAGCATTATCGTTTGGCGGTTGCCCCTTCGTTTCAGGTGTTGCTTATAAAAAGGATGAACGTACAGACTTTCCATTACATCCGCAGCATGGGTCAGGTCGTTCACTGTCTCGAACAAGGGCATAAAATCAACTGTCAGCGATTCTTTCTTCCAACCGCTCCACAAAAACAGGTTGATCAATTGTAATATATCCGAAGCACGCTGGCAGTTGCTAATGATAAAACGCTGGCAGGCCTTCTCGCCGTTGGAATATTGTATCTGTTTTACCAGCCTGATGGTATCCAAAGCATCTTTGATCAGGTCATCGGCGTCATCGGGGCAATGGTAATCGGCCTCGTTAAACGGTATGGCTGTTAGTTTTTCTTCTTCGCTAAGCGTGTCATAGCCTTTCAGTCCCGATTTTATCTGCGATTGCTTGATGCAATGCTGAAACACGCTGCGCAGTACACGGCTGTCCTGCCTGATGTCGAGTGTAGCAAAGTAACAGCCGAATAATTTTACCTTCTGGATAAAATGATCGACTATATCTACAAACAGCCCCAGGTGATCGGTTACCAGCGTATCTTTTATGGAAGTGAGCAGCGAAAGCAGTTCACCCTGTAAATCTTTTGGATTAGACTGCGCATTGAAAGCGTTCTGATAAAGCAGCTTTTCCAGCCGAGCCATTGTTTTTTCAACTCCGCGGAACGTAATGCGTCGCTTCAGCAGCCTGAAATCGCGATAGTAACAGCGGAAAATGATCTGCCTCAAAAGAGCCGCCACCGAAGCGGTTGTTTCGGCATGAACATTTGGATTTCCATCCCTATCGCCGCCCGGCCAAAAACCAAGCTCCAGCACCTGGTGGCCGTTGTCAAAATCAAACTCCTCCTCCAGTTTAGCCTGGATAGCTGCTACCGCGTGGTAAAAAGTATTTTCGAGGAACCAAACCAAACTGGTAGCCTCATCCACCGGTGTGGGCGATGTTTTATTAAAGAACGGCGTTTTGCCCAATTGCTGCAACAGAGCATCGATATTATTCAGATCATTAACTTTCAATGCCTCTATCAGGTCGGTTATGATACCCAATACCGACCCTGGATAAAATTGCGTCGGGTGAGCTGTAAGAACCAACCGCAACGAGAAATCCTCTAACTTTTTGCCGATCTTATCCCTTGCCTTGTCGCTTTGCGCCGCCTGCTGTAAAAGGCTGCTTAGCGACCCGCTGTCGTCCATCTTACCTATTTTTCCGAAGGATGAATCTTCTATGGCGTCAAACAAAACAACCTGTCTCTCAATATACTGGATAAAGCGAAACAAACGATTGATCTGCTCGCGATGATCGATACCCGGCACATACTTTTCAAAAAAAGATTCGATGATCTCTGTAGGCGATAACTGCTGAGCCGTTCCCTTTTCGCAATGCGAGCTAAAAAAAGGCAGCAATATCCCGGTGTCCTTTACCTGGTAAAAAGGCAAGGTCTGAAACAGGCTGTTATACAACTCAAAACGGGTAACAACTTCCTGGTTGAAAATGGTTTCCTTATTGCTGAGTTTTAAAGTAGAGGACATAGAATTAATATCAGAATGGTGGTGTATTGGTTTTCTTAGAATATCGGCGTGAATTTAATAATTTTACTGATAAAACCTATAAAAAAATGAGTATTTAATAATATAAAATCAATATTAATGCAATAATTATTAAAATATATACCCAGGATTTAATTTTTGTAAATTTGCACCCAAAATATCGCCGTATTTTATGAATATCCAATTGAGAGAAATAAAGGGCTTTTTTTACAGTCAGTATTTTTCTGATGGATTGAGGATGTGCCTGGGTATCCTCGCACCCGCGCTGGCGTTTTACTTTGTTCACCGCTTCGATCTTGGTATTACGCTTTCACTCGGAGCCTTATGCGTTTCGGTGGTTGATACCCCCGGGCCGTTGGTGTACAAGCGGAATGCCATGCTGGTAAGCACCGCATGCATTTTTTTGGTAGCTATAGCAACCGGGTTTGCCCGCTTTAATGCCGTGACACTTGGCATTGGTATTACGGTTATCACCTTTATTTTTTCAATGCTGGCCGTTTACGGCACACGCGCTGCAGCGATTGGCACCGGTGCTATGCTGATGATGATCTTCATGATCGAAAAACCTATCAGCCCTTCCGAGGTGTTGGCTTACAGCGCGGAAGCTACGGCAGGGGGACTCTGGTATACCTTTTTCAGCCTGTTATTTTTCAGTATCAGGCCCTACCGCGCGGCACAGCAGGCTTTGGGCGAAAGCATTATGGATGTAGTAAGATTTCTGCGTGTAAAGGCCGATTTCTACTTGCCTGATATGGATATAGATGATAACTACCGTAAGCTGGTTTCGCAGCAGATAGAGGTGAGCCAGCACCAGGATGCTGTGCGCGAACTACTTTTCAAAAGCAGGCTGATGGTAAAAGAATCGACCAACGCAAGCCGGATATTAGTGCTGACATTCGTCGACCTGGTCGATCTTTATGAACAAATACTGGCGACACACTATGACTATGGCGAGGTAAGAGAAAAATTCGGCGATACGGGCATCCTTGAGGAAATTGCCCGGCTGCTGCAGCGTATGGCGCACGAGCTGGAAAATATCGGGTACGCGGTACTGGCCAATAAACGCTATAATCATTCGCACGATTTTATTGCCGAACTCGATAACCTGAAGCGGCGCATCGACGAGCTTTCTGCAACGCAGAATGGTGCCAGCAGCCTGGTATTAAAGAAGATACTAGTTAACCTGCGCGATCTGAACGAGAATATACATAACATTTTCAGCTATTACAATTCACGTTCCTCAAAGGGGCTCATAGAGACACCACGGAATGTTGAGTATTCGAAGTTTGTAACCCGGCAGGATTATGCTCCGCAGGTATATTTTGATAATTTTTCACTTTCCTCGTCCTCTTTCAGGCATGCAGTAAGGGTATCGCTGGCCTGCTTGGTCGGGTTTGTTACGGCGCGGCTGTTATTTCTCGGGCATCACAGTTATTGGGTATTACTTACCATTATTGTGATACTAAAGCCAGGATTCAGCCTTTCCAAACAACGCAATTATCAAAGGCTCATCGGTACCATCGGCGGGGGTATCATCGGCCTGGTGATTCTCAAGTTCATTCCGAATAAAGAGGTACAGTTTATTCTTTTCATTGTTTTGATGATCGGAACCTATAGTTTTACCCGGCTCAATTATGTAGTGGCCGTTATTTTTATGACGCCTTATGTGCTTTTGCTGTTCAAGTTTTTAGGGGTCACCCAGATCAGCCTTGTCGAAGAACGTATCATCGATACAGTTATCGGTTCGGTTATTGCATTTATTGCAATTTATGCCATTTTTCCGACCTGGGAATTTAACCAGGTGCAGCAAAGTCTCGGCGATGTAGTTCGCGCTAATACGAACTACCTGGCCAGGATAGCCGAAAATATAACCGGGAGAGCAATAAGCGTCACCGATTATAAGCTGGCGCGAAAGGACGTTTACGTAAAATCTGCCAACCTGTCGGCAACTTTCGAGCGAATGACCTCGGAACCCAAAAGCAAACAGAAAAAGATCAAAGAGATACACAAATTCGTGGTGCTCAACCACATCCTTTCCTCCTACCTCGCTAACCTTGCCTCGGGCATTACCGGGAAAAACCTGCACCTGTCGCAGCCGGAGAATTTAAAGCTTATCCGCAAAAGTATAGCCGTACTGAACGAAAGTAACAGGAAATTAGGTGAATCCCCCGTCGACTTCATATCAGAGAAATCAGCCGCAAATATTGGGGAAACAAAAGAACCGACCGCTAACGAAAGCCTGCTAAAAGAACAACTCGGTTTTATTAATAAGATCAGCTACGATATAGCTAAGGTGACGGAAAATATATTGGCGTAACAAACCTGTCATGTCATTTCGACGAGGAACGAGGAGAAATGTTGAATAAATGGACGGACTTTGCGCAGCATACCAGATTTTTCTCTGTCGTCCGAAATGACAACCGGACTATGTTTACAATCTCTCTATCGCCAAATTCGCTAACTCGCTCCGCTCCCCTTTTTGCAGGGTAATATGCGCATACAAAGGGTGCCCCTTGGCTTTATCGATCAGGTACGATAGCCCGTTACTTTCCGCATCCAGGTACGGCGTGTCTATCTGGTAAATATCCCCGGTAAACACAAATTTGCTGTTCTCGCCGGCGCGTGAGATGATGGTCTTGATCTCGTGGGGCGTCAGGTTTTGAGCCTCGTCGACGATGAAGAAAATTTTGGTCAATGTTCGCCCCCGGATAAAGGCCAGCGGGGCAATGGATATTTTATCATTGATCACCAGTTCATCTATCTTGGCCTGCATCTTCTCGTCATCGCTGAACTGGTCCTTGATAAATTTCAGGTTGTCCCATATCGGAGCCATATAAGGGTCTATCTTCGATTTTACATCACCCGGCAAAAAACCAATATCCTTATTGCTCAGCGGAACAATTGGGCGGGTTACATATATCTGGCGGTAATATTTGCGTTGTTCCAGTGCGCCGGCCAGCGCCAGCAGGGTTTTGCCTGTTCCGGCGTTACCCTGTATGGTCACCAGCTTAATATCCGGGTGCATCAGCGCATGAATGGCAAATGCCTGCTCCTGGTTTTTGGGGTAAATATTAAAAACAGGCTGTTCCGATACTTTTTCCAGCGCATTGGTATTGCTGTTGTAAAAAGCTGTGGTCGCTCTGCTCTTGCCGTGCAGGCTGTAAAAGTGATTGCTTTTATTGGGTAAAATATCCAGTTCGCCGTTGTTAAGCACCGTTTGTTTATCTAATTGGCCTATCAGCTTATCTGGTACCTTGGTCAGGATGGTCTCACCGGTATACAGATCCTCCAGATTTTTGATCTTGCCCGTTTCGTAATCCTCGGCATTCAGATTTAAGGCTTTGGCTTTCAGGCGCAGGCAAATATCCTTCGATACCAGGATCACTTTCTTCTCGGGATACTCCTCCTGCAGGCCAAGCGCGGCATTAAGAATGCGATGATCTATTTTGTCGCTGCCAAAAACTTCTTCAGCGTCCACCGAAGTTGTTTTTACATCCATCACCACTTTAAAACTGCCTTTATCCTTACCCTTCAGCGGCACCCATTTGTTCAGCAGGTTCTTTTTGGAAACAATATCCATCAGCCGGATAAAACTGCGGGCCTCGAAATTACGGGTGTCGTTCCCGCTTTTCATATTATCCAGCTCCTCCAGCACCTGTATGGGCAGGGCTACGTCGTGTTCCTGGAAGTTTTCGAACGCATTATGGTCATACAAAATGACCGAGGTGTCCAATACAAATATCTTTTCTCTCCCGTTAGCTGGCATAGAAGGCTAAATTAGGGAAATTTTGGAATGCCCCCTCTAAATCTCCCCCTGTAGGCAAGACTTTTTTATTTTTTTCTTTAATCCCGTCCTCCCTGTAACTTAGGTTTACCCATAAAAATTGAAATTTTACCAGGCGTTCCAATGGAACGCATTTTTAAATGTTCATTTTCTCTACTACCAACCAGTCGCCCCCATGGGGCGAGGAATATAAAAGAGCGTCCTGTAAGGAGGCATGGTTGGTAGAAACCAATAAAATGCCCGACTACGTTCCATAGGAACGTTTGGTTATATCGGCGAGGTTCTCGAATGATTTTATATTGGAATGGATCTGGAGGGGTGTAAAAACGAAAACGGAAGCGTACTCTTGCGAATATCTTCCGTTTTCTGACTCCTGCCCAACCGTAGTTGAACAAAAGCATCAAGTTTTGTGTACATGACCGATTGTTTACTCTCGTCGCCCTTGCGGGTTCCGGTTTCTTCGTTCTCTGCGCCCGTCTTCGCGTTACTCCGTAAAATACCGCGATCGTGTTGCAGTGCTTGTGTCTGGCTTCGCATCGTTTTCGGCGGCTTGCGCCGTTTCGGTCCTCATGTTGTCCGCAGCTTGCGCTGTTTCGGTGTCTGTGTGTTGTCCGCGGCTTGCGCCGTTTCGGTTTCTGTTAGGTCTCAGCAGCTTGCGCTGTTTCGTTCCTGCTATGCTTTTGTAGTATCACGCTGGTTCCGGCGGCTCTCGCCATCGTGCTCTTTGTGTTACCGGGTTGACTTCCTGTGATCTTTAGCTCCTCCGAAGATTCGCCCGATTCACACTCTGTTTTTCCCTCAAACTGTCAAAGTACGTCGTTCTTGATGTTATCTAAGGTAGTGTGCAAAGTAACCCGTGTCAAGTTTTTTTCATCATTTTTATGAACAGTTTCTTAACAATTTTACTACCTGTTGTTAACAATAATTTGGCGTTGATTGATAGCCTATTGGCTGTTTGAAAAGTCGACATCCGGGCTCTTGTTAACAGTCCGTTTATCAACAAATAAGGGATTTTCGCAGACGCGCGGGTTCCGAAAAAATCCCAAAAACCTGCATAGTCTGATTTTTTTGGTTTAAAAAGTCCGGTTTTTCTAATGCAAGCTTTGTGCAAATTCAGGCCACATGTTTCCTGATCTTGATGATCACCCGCTTAGATACCGGCGTATTACTCTCTCTGGCAACGTCATCTATCGGCACCAGTACATTGGTTTCAGGAAAATACGTGGCAGTATTTCGTTCGGGTATATTGTATGGCACAATAACAAATAGTTTAGCTACTCTTTCGCGGCCATTATGGTTATTGTATAAATCGACCTTGTCGCCGCCCATAAAACCTGCTTTTTCAATATCCTTAGAATTCATAAATATTACCCGGCGTTCGTTATGGATACCCCGGTAACGGTCCTCCAATCCATAAATAGTGGTATTGAACTGGTCGTGACTGCGGATCGTTGCCATCATATATTCATCAGCCGCCAGTTTATGGTTTGGTAATTTCAGAACAGAGAAAGCCGCTTTATCACCATATTTTTCAGTTTTGAACTTTCGCTCGCGCGGAGCATTGGGTAAATAAAATCCCCCGGGCTTCCGTATCCTTTTGTTATAATCCTCGCAACCGGGTATCACTTTCGCTATCTCGTCGCGAACAAGGTCGTAGTTCGACGCGTATTTATCCCATTCCACTTTGGTCTTTTCGCCGAATGTAGTTTTCGCCAGGCGGCAGACGATCTGCGTTTCGCTTAAAAATTGATCAGATATGGGTTTAAGCACACCCTTTGATGATTGTATCACACCCATCGAGTTCTCGCAACTGACTATCTGCTCCACGCCATTAATTATGTCCTTATCGCTGCGCGAATAACAAGGCAATATCAGCGCCTCTTTTCCATGCACCAGGTGACTGCGGTTGAGTTTGGTGGATACATGCACCGTCATATCCAGCTTACGTAAACCTTCGGCGGTATAATTGGTATCAGGTGTAGCCGAAAGAAAATTCCCGCCCATCGCAAAAAAGAATTTCAGCTTGCCCTCGTGCATTGCTTTTATAGCCTCCACGGTATCGAAACCTTTTTCCTTCGGCGGCTCAAACCCAAATACCTTTTTAAGTTTCTTACGTGGTTCGTCCTTCAGCTTTTCCCATATCAGCATGGTGCGGTTGCCCTGCACATTGCTATGGCCACGCACCGGGCAAAGGCCCGCGCCGGGCCTACCTATACTGCCTTTCAGTAAAACCAGGTTGGCTATTTCTTTGATGGTATCGACACCATTTTCGTGCTGCGTGATGCCCATGGCCCAGCAAATAATGATGCGGTTTTTATAACGTAGCATGTCCGCGGCTTCCTGCACCTGTTCAACCGGAACACCCGCTAATTCGCATAATTTCGGCACATCCTGTTTTTCGATGTCCTTTATTAATTCATCATAACCAACCGTATATTCTTTTATGAACTCCTGGTCAAATACCTTACCCGGGTTTTGCTTTTCGGCATCGAGCAACAGTTTTTCAATGGCTTTGAACAGAGCCATATCGCCATTAATGTTCACCTGCAGGTACAGGTCGGCCAGTTTAATACCCATGCCAAGGAAACCCTTTACCTTCTGCGGGTCTTTAAATGCGGTTAAACCGGCCTCATGCAGGGGGTTTATGGCGATGATCTTCGACCCGCTCTTTTTCGCCTTCTCTAAAGCGGTCAGCATCCGCGGGTGGTTAGTGCCGGGATTTTGCCCCATAATAATGATTACGTCGGTATCGTAAAAATCATTTAGCGTAACCGTACCTTTTCCTATGCCTATTACTTCGGTTAACGCTGTTCCACTCGACTCATGGCACATATTGGAACAATCGGGCATATTGTTGGTGCCAAACTCCCGGACAAATAATTGATACATGAACGATGCCTCGTTACTTGTCCGCCCCGAAGTATAGAACACAGCTTCGTTTGGCGACTCCAAACTATTCACTTTGTCTGCCATTTTTTTAAAAGCATCGTCCCAGCTTATCGGCTCGTAATGTGTAGCACCCGCCGGCAGATAAACAGGCTGCGCAATACGGCCTTTCTTCCCTATTTCGTAATCGTTCAGTTTAGCCAGGTCGGCCACCGAGTTTTGCGCAAAAAAATCTGGCGTCAGTTTTTTGGTAGTTGCTTCTTCGGCCAGCGCTTTTGCCCCATTCTCGCAATATTCGGCCAACTGTGAACGGTCGTCATCGGGATCGGGCCAGGCGCAGCTCGAACAATCGAACCCGCCTTTCTGATTCATTTTTAACGACGCACCAAGTCCGCGCAAAAGGCCGGTCTCCTGCACAAGGTCCTTAAAAGCTTCATAAACAGCGGGTACACCTGCCGCCCAATCCTTCGGTTCAGTAACCTTCAGTTCGATCAATTTCTCCGGGTTTTCGGCTGCGGACTGTTCTGTTTTCAATTTGCTCATTTCATTTTCTCCGCTAATGGATTAGGATAATTATCACTCTGATCTTCGGCCGTGTTATCCAGGCAGGTAAAATCTTTTTCAACCAGCAAAAACAATTTTCCCTGCTCACTTTCAAAGCCAACCTCATCCGTATTCGCCAATTGATCGATCATGATATGAGGCACAAACAAGGTTATTCTATTCTCGTGAAATGTGGCACTAAGGTCGTAGTCCGTTGTTGTTTGTAAAGCGTAGACCAACGTTTGATGGCCAAACTCTGTCCGCTCCTCCAGCCGCCCTTCCTTTATGATGGCATTCACATCGCTCCTGGTCAGGCGGTAACGTAACGAATTTCCTTTAATACGAATCTTCATATTTAGATAGTAATATTCTTTGGGGTTGAGTGTAAATATTGAAACGCCTGCCGCGAAGGAAACCGACCAGGCTTATCTTAAATTCTTCCGCCAACTGCACAGCCAAACTTGATGGCGCACCTACTGCGGCAATAATATTAATGCCGGCCATAGCTGCTTTTTGCACCAGTTCGAAACTTGCCCGCCCGCTTAATAATAATATATGTGTATTGAGCGGCAGCATACCTGCGTTTAAAGCAGCGCCTATCAGTTTGTCGAGGGCATTATGGCGGCCGACATCTTCTCTCAAAAGAATTAGCTCTCCGGCCGCATCAAACAAAGCGGACGCATGCAACCCTCCTGTATCGGCAAATACCTGCTGGTGTCTTTTCAAAATATCCGGTAATGAATATAGCCGATCGTCACTGACGTGATTTTCACCAACACCGCCATCATAAATGCTAACTGTGCGTATGGCATTAATGGACCCTTTACCGCAGACGCCGCAACTGGAGGTTGTATAAAAATTTCTTTCCGTATTGTTTAAGCTGGGTATTACATCCTCTTTTAGATCTACCTGTATCACATTCTCCTTGTTTTCGGCGCAGGCTATAACACAATGATCGGCAGAAAGTATATCCTCACGTTGCCTGATGATACCTTCTGTAAACAGAAAACCCGCCGCCAGTTCACCATCATTACCCGGAGTGCGCATGGTTATTGATACGTTTTTTATCTGCCGGTTTTCGGCCGGTCCATAGCCTATGCGGATCTCCAATGGCTCCTCAATAGCCAGCGAATCCAACGAATGATCGGCTTCATCATCATGTACTTTAACAATGGGTAATTTTATACTGGAATCAGCGGACATAAAGGATATAAATAGGTTAGCCTAAGTTAGCTATTTACAGAGAAACACGCGAGGCGGCTAAAAGTTTAAAACAAAAGCGGCCCCCGAGTTCCCGGGGGCCGCTTTAATATCGTTTAGGTCGATCAGATAACCTTCGTATCGTAAAGCACCTGGTTCATGTTGCGAACCGCATCGGCGCTTTTGTCAAACTGTTCCTGTTCAGCGTCGCTTAGCTTAAAGTTCACGATCTTTTCCCAGCCGCCTTTACCCAAAACAACCGGCACCACCAGCGAAATATCTTGCTGGCCATATTCGCCGTCGAGGGCGACACCGCAGCTAATGAGCTTTTTCTCATCACGAACAATGCTTTCAACCATAGCCATTGTACCGGCGCCGGGCGCATACCAGGCCGAAGTACCGATCAGTTTGGTCAGGGTTGCACCGCCAACCATGGTAGCAGCTACAATTTTATCCTGTTGTTCCTGGCTCAGGAATTCGGTAACCGGGACACTGTTCCAGGTTGCATGCTTTATTAACGGTATCATTGTGGTATCGCCGTGACCGCCGATAACCACGGCATTCAGGTCGGCTGGTGAGCAGCCCAGTTCCTGGCTCAGATAATATTTAAACCTTGATGAATCCAGCGCACCGCCCATACCCAGGATACGGTTCTTTGGCAATCCTGAAGTTTTCAGCGTCAAGTAATTCATCGTATCCATCGGGTTAGATACGACGATAATAATTGTGTTGGGCGAATATTTTAAAATGCTTTCGGTAACGCTTTTTACTATACCGGCGTTGGTTCCTATCAGTTCCTCGCGGGTCATGCCCGGCTTGCGCGGCAAACCTGAAGTAATAACCACTACTTCCGAGTTGGAGGTAGCTGCATAATCATTGGTAACACCCTTTACTTTGGTATCGAAACCAAGTATGGCAGATGTTTGCATAATATCGATAGCCTTACCTTCGGCAAAGCCTTCGCGTATATCCAATAAGATCAATTCTTCGGCTAATTCTTTCCTTGCGATATTATCAGCGCAAGTAGCGCCCACAGCCCCGGCGCCAACGACTGTTATTTTCATAATGATATATTAATTTATAGAAGAGGACATTTATTTTGAAACAGAGGCTCGCTCCATCAAAAATTCACGCAATTTTAAGAAATTTTTATAACTGAGCCCGATTTAATTGAAAATATAACAATAAGGTTATAGAGTGTCACCTTTTACAATATTGATTATTTTATGGTTCAAAACGACCTGTTTTTTGCCATTTTTATAAATCGCCTCAAAAAATCAGGCGTAATTACTATACTTAAAGAGGTTTGATGACCGATCAGTGTCTTTTTTAACAGTTAGCCCGGTCTAAATCCGTCTTTGGTCACAAATTATCTTTTTTTTACAAATTTTTATTCATTTGGACAGTGATTATCCACATAATTGAAAAAAATTCTAATTTTTTCTCACAATTATGATGAAATTTGTAAAAAATATTTACATTCGCCTTTGATAATTGAATACTAGTTATAAAACTGACATTTGAATCCCAATCCAAAAAACAAACTAAACAATGGCAAAATTAGAGTACATCTGGCTTGATGGCTACAAACCAACTCAAAGCCTCCGTAGTAAAACAAAGATCGAAGGTGATTTCAGCGGCAAATTAGAAGATTGCCCAAACTGGAGCTTTGATGGTTCTTCAACCGAACAAGCACCAGGTGGTTCTTCAGACTGTATTTTAAAACCTGTTTTTATCTGCCCTGATCCGCAGCGTAAAGATGCTTACCTGGTGATGTGTGAAGTACTTGACTCAAAAGGTGCTGCGCATGAATCGAATGGCCGCGCGTTGATTGAGGACGATGACAATGATTTTTGGTTTGGTTTTGAGCAGGAATATTTCCTGTGGGATCCCGAAACCAACAAACCGCTTGGCTTCCCTGCAGGTGGCTACCCTGGCCCGCAGGGTCCTTACTATTGCTCTGTCGGTGCAAAAAATGCTTTCGGCCGCGAAATAGTAGAAGAGCATTTGGATGCTTGCCTGGATGCAGGCCTGAATGTGGAAGGTATCAATGCTGAAGTTGCTGCCGGACAGTGGGAATTCCAGATTTTTGCAAAAGGCGCTAAAGAAGCCGGTGACCAGATATGGGTTGCCCGTTACTTACTGGAAAGAATCGGCGAGAAATACGGAGTTTCTATCAACTGGCATTGCAAACCACTGGGCGCTTTAGACTGGAACGGTTCGGGCATGCACGCTAACTTCTCAAATACTACCCTGAGAACAGCAGGCAGCGAAGACGTTTACAAAAAGATCCTGGAAGCTTTCCGTCCTGTAGTGGCAGAGCACATTGCCGTTTATGGAGCCGATAACGACCAGCGTTTAACCGGTAAACACGAAACAGCGTCTATACACGACTATAGCTATGGTGTATCCGACCGCGGTGCCTCTATCCGTATACCTTTGTACACTGTACAAAAAGGATGGAAAGGTTACCTGGAAGATCGTCGCCCTAACTCGGCTGCCGATCCATACAAAGTAGCCGCACGTATTATTAAAACTGTAAAGTCAGCGATATAATTAATTTCCCTAATTAATTCAAACCGGGCCCTGCAGATGTATTTCTGCAGGGTTTTTTCTTTGACCCTTATTCTTCTTTAATGAAATAATACCTGAATATTTCCGTATTCGAGCTCGCCACAAATTCAACATCCGCAGTAACCAGTTTCCAGTTATTGTCATAATAGGGTTTCAGGATGTTCATCATCATTTTTTCATAGGCGGCGGGTTCGTCTCTTGCTCTGACGTGCATATCCAGGTCGATCACTCTTTGCACCTGGGCGGTATCGTCCCTGGTAATAAACATGTTGTTTGGCCGCCGGCCAACCCTTAAAGCGGCATGATCGTCAACGATGGTAACGGTCATGTGCGTGACCCGGCTTTTTTGCTGAGCCGAAACAGCAGCACCAGTAATCAGCGCGAGGAAAAGAACAGTAATTTTTTTCATAATAAATGACGGGTTTTAAGTACATGAAAATAGATCCTTAGTATTAATACAGTATTATTTTGATGTGGTATTACCGCGAAAGATTAATGGCTAATGCGTAAATAACGCAAATGTTACAAGCGGGTACAGGGCTTATTTGATGTACCTGCCATTTTCGATTAGTATAAGTCCGCAGGTAGGTAAATTGTATAGGTATATCCAGCACTCAACAGGCCCTGATGTTGTTTGAGCTTCTGCCTGCACCCTGATAAATTCGTTAGGTTGCGGCTGGCTGGCGCCAAAACCTTCGTAAATATCAAGCAACCCAAGTGTAGCACCTGGATCATCCATTTGCAGGATAACGCCGTATATAAGGTCACATTCGTCGCACAAAACAGCTCCCGGGTACTCGCCGATATCATATAACTTACCTTTCACCGTAGCCTGCGAATAAAATCTGCTGTTGTCGCGCAGGTAAACGCCATACTTATTGTAATCATTCAGCAGCGTACCGTAAACAAAAAGCAGGTCGTTCATCGTTAACAGGGGACCGTAAATTATGATTAACTTTAACTACAGCTTAACAATATATCAATTAAAACGTAATCAGCCAATAGCATAATTGATATTATACTTAACTTGACCGCGCTTTTTTCGTACTAAATCGTTATGGATAAACAACAGATCGTCGCCTATTTAAAGGATAAGGATATCGACAAAATAAAGTTTGCCTTTGCAGATATCGACGGCATCCTGCGTGGCAAGATCATTGGCACTGAGAAGTTTGCCGATGGACTGCAGGATGGCTATGGTTTTTGCGACGTTGTTTTTGGCTGGGACAGCGGCGATACCTGTTATAACAATGTTGAACTTACAGGCTGGCACACCGGTTATCCCGACAGGCCGGCGAAAGTCGATCTTTCCACCTTCCGCACTATTCCCTGGCAGGATAATATTCCATTCTTTTTAGCCGATTTCAGCAATGCCGACGGTACCGGTTTAGCCGCCTGTTCCCGCAGCCTGTTGAAGAGAATTGCTGCCGAATGTGAATCGTTAGGTTACCACCCCGAATTTGCCCAGGAATTTGAATGGTTCAATTTCAGGGAAAATACGCAAACTTTAGCCGATAAAAGTTTTACCAATATACAGCCGCTAACACCCGGCATGTTTGGCTACTCTATACTGAGGACATCACAAAACAGCGGATTTTATTACGATCTGTTCAATTTGCTTAAGCAGTTCGGGATCCCCCTGGAAGGGTTGCATACCGAAACCGGACCCGGCGTTTATGAAGCAGCTATTTGCCACGACCATGTTTTAGCCGCCGCCGATAAGGCCGTACTATTCAAGAATTCGGTGAAAGAGATTGCGAACATACATGGCATCATGGCATCATTTATGGCCAAATGGAACGAAAATCTACCGGGTTGCAGCGGGCATCTTCACCAAAGCCTATGGGACAAGGATAAGTCAAAAAATTTATTCTACAGTATTGATAGTGAATACAATATGAGCGACCTGTTAAAGCATTACTTAGCGGGGCAATTATATTGCTTACCACATATTTTACCGATGTATGCCCCTACTGTCAACAGCTATAAGCGGCTTGTTGAGGGCGCCTGGGCGCCAACCACGGTTACCTGGGGGATAGACAACCGTACCACGGCTATACGCATCCTGCATCCGTCAGAAAAATACACACGGCTTGAAACCCGCATACCCGGATCGGACAGTAACCCGTACCTGGCCATGGCTGCGGCGCTTGCTTCTGGTTTATATGGCATCAAAAACAAATTGCCGCTAAACATAAAACCGACCGTCGGCAGCGGTTACCAGGATAAAAGCAACGGCGTGCTGTCGTCCAACCTGTACAAAGCTACCGTGGCCATGCGGAACTCTCCTATCGCAACCGAATTATTCGGCGCCGGTTTCACCGAACATTTTACCCAAACCCGCCTGTGGGAATGGAAACAATACGCCAAAGCTGTTACGGATTGGGAATTGAAAAGGTATTTTGAGATAATATAGTTTGAATCGTATTTCCGGGAATTCAGGTAATTCTTAAATTCTGTAAATTCCGGTTCAGACAAAAAAATAGGGAGCTATCTTTGGCTCTTGATAGTTAAAAACAATAATGGACTATTCCATAATATTAAAAAAGGCCTGGGAAGGCTACGATTCGTCAAAAATTATCCGCGATATTGAAGATATCAGCGCGATGGTGTCTACGAACCGCGTCTTTAAGATTACCTTCGACGACGAGGATATTGTTATTGCCAAACTCTCCCATTTTGGCAAATACGAATATTTTAAGGAGGATCACCGCATTATCCACAGCCTTTGTAACAATCTCCTCTATCCTTTTGAGAATGTATTATCAAAATCGCTGCTCAAAAATAACCGCGTATACATTTACCGGCACAAACAGGGCAAAATGGATGCATGGGTGGTGTTTTATAATCCAACCCGTATCGACCAACGTATGCCACGCCGTCTTGACGAGCATCATATCCGTAAACTTGGCCAGCAGATAGGTAAATTTCATAAAGCCTGCTCGCGGGCGAGCAATGTTTTGCCGAAATCCATCAAAACTTTACGAACCGATATCTATGCTTTGCAACAGCAATTGGAAAGCAACGAAAAGCAATTCGGGTCGGCTATGCAGGCCGACTTCCTGAAGTATCATTGCGAACTATTCCTGAAAAACCGGTCAAAATACGATGTACGCTCATTTGATATCATGCCGGTTTTTATCGACTGGAACATCGGGAATTTTTCAGTTACCAAAGACCTCGAACTATTCTCGCGCTGGGATTACGACTGGTTCCGGATGAGCTACCGGGTATTGGATTTTTACTTCCTCAGCCGCGTAGTATCCGACCGCGGCGACCGGACCGTGTTCAGCTACTATATCAATACGCTGATGGAGGATCGGTTTATTATGTTCCTGGAGGAATATCACAAGGTAAACCCGCTTACCGCTAACGAGATCCGCTTTATGAAAGAAGCCTATCGCTTTTTCATCCTGAATTACGTGATCAAAGATGGCAAGCGTTTTTTTAAGGAACAGTATGCCGAAAAACTACAGGCCGAAGCTTTTGATACTTACCTGCCGTCCGTCGACCGTGATTTTGATCCTGAGCGGATAATAGAAGCGTTAAAACTTGAACCCAAAAAAATAGCCCTCACCGAGCATTAAATGAAGCAGATAGACAATTTTAAATCCATAGTTGATAAATACAAGATCGTTTTCTTCGACGCGTTCGGAGTGCTAAAAACTTATTCGGGCTTGGTGCCGGGTATCGGGAAGACGTTCGAATACCTGGAACGGGAAAAAAAGGAGTACTACATCGTCACTAACGACGCATCGCGCGGGCCGCAACAATTGGCGGCCTCCTACCACCGTATGGGCTTGACCGCTATTACGGAGGACCGTATCGTTTCTTCCGGTATGTTAACCAAAGAGTTTCTCGACCTGAAAGTGCCGGATGGCATTGTGGCTTACCTGGGCACGCCTGCCTCCGCGCATTATATCGAGCGTTCGGGTCTGCAAACCATGCCTATGAGCGAAGTGAACGAAAGCAATATCGATAAAGTGAGCGTGGTGATCTTCCTGGATGATGAGGGCTTTGACTGGTGCAACGATCTGAATA
This sequence comes from Mucilaginibacter ginsenosidivorans, assembly GCF_007971025.1. Taxonomy (NCBI): domain Bacteria; kingdom Pseudomonadati; phylum Bacteroidota; class Sphingobacteriia; order Sphingobacteriales; family Sphingobacteriaceae; genus Mucilaginibacter; species Mucilaginibacter ginsenosidivorans. The sequence continues at coordinate 3,964,728 of NZ_CP042436.1, forward strand.
AAACCGTCAACCTGCTCCGTAAAAAGCCTATCCCGGCTATTGTAGCTAATACCGACCGCGCCTATCCCCTTACCGCAAGTAATGTTTCCATAGCCATCGGCGGTATCGCCGCCATGATAGAGAGCGTGGTGGGCAAGCAATTCATCCGGTTTGGCAAGCCCGATTCCCAGATGTTCATGTTTGCCTATGACCTCATCCGCGAATATCGGCAAATAAGTAAAAGTGACATCGTTATGGTTGGCGATACCCTGAATACCGACATTTTAGGCGGAAACAAGTTCGGTCTTGACACAGTTTTGGTTCTTACGGGCAACACGCAGGCAAAAGATTACGAGACCCGCATTAATGCTGCCGGCATTGTACCCACTTATATTTGCGACTCGGCAGTGGTCGACCTAAGTGAGCTTGATCTCTGATAATTAGGATTTCAGGTAACAGTTGATTATATTTATTCCATCACGATTCCCGATATAACTGATGGAAACAACCTTACCCTCTCCAGCCGACTGGGCTCTTTGGAAGAAACTGATATTCCGTTTCTTTTTTATCTATTTCCTGCTCTATATCTTTTTTAACCCCAACGGTGTACTACCGTACATTGACGATATTTATAATTTTTACATCACGCCGTTTCACGGTGTGGCTGTTTGGATAGGTAAGCATATTTTACATTTAAGCCAACCCGTGACTACTTTTACTAACGGCAGCGGCGATACCACTTACGATAATATCATCATACTGTTCATAGCATTCCTCGCGCTTATCAGCACCATTATATGGTCGGCGCTCGATAAGGGTACCCGGAATTATAATAAACTTCTTTATTGGCTCATGGTGGTTCTGCGGTATTATGTAGCTATTACCATGTTATCGTATGGGTTTTTCAAGGTGATCAAACTACAGTTCCCTTTTCCATCATTCGGCAGGTTAATGGAGCCTTACGGAAATTCATCGCCCATGGGCCTTGCCTGGACCTTTATGGGTTATTCCACCGGGTACAATTATTTCACCGGCATAGCCGAGCTAAGCTGCGGTTTTCTGCTGATGTTCCGTAAAACTACGGCCCTGGGCGCGGTGATGACCTTGATCGTCGCCGGGAACATCATGGCCATTAACTATTGTTTTGATGTGCCGGTAAAACTGCTTTCCACAACACTGGTGATGATGGCTTTATTCCTGATACTAAAAGACATTAAGCGTTTCAGCAACTTTTTTCTTTTTAATAAGGTGGCAGCGTCTTCGGACATAACCCCGCACCGGTTCCGTAAGAAGTGGAAAAACATTACGCTTACAACAATTAAATATGTACTGATAGCTTATACCGTTATTTTCGACCTGGTTGGGGTAATCCAGGGCGAATCACAATACGGCGCAAAGGCACCAAAACCACCGCTTTACGGGCTTTACGAGGTAAAAACATTCATTCTGAATAGGGACACGCTGCCTCCGCTCACCACGGACACCACGCGCTGGAACAAAATGGCTATCTCCTACGCAGGCAACACTATGCTCAAATTCATGAACGATAGTACTAATTATTTTGCGTTTAATGTTGATACCGTTAAAAGGAAGATAGTGATGAACAAATATTCGGATACGGTGCATAAGTGGCTGTTTACTTATACTTTGCCCAAAAAAGATTCGCTTGTTCTTAGCGGAGCCTACAAAAAGGATTCATTAAAAATCGCATTCCATCAAATCGACGTCAACAAGTTCCTGCTGGTACGGCGCGGCTTTCATTGGATAAATGAATCTCCGTTTAACCGGTAATTTTTTGAAATAAAAAATTACCTTTGGTTTTAAACCCGGGCGTTCATCTGCCGGGTAAACCTATGCGAATATCTATAACTGTATTTTTTACAATTCTATCATTCCTGTCCGTTTCTGTTGGGGCGCAAACTTCAACATTTACCAACCCGCTTTTACCCTCAGGCGCCGACCCGTGGGTGATTCAGAAAGACGGATGGTATTATTATACCAATAGTACTGGCACAAACATTACCCTTTGGAAGACGCGCCATATAACCGATCTGGGGTCGGCACAAAAAAAAGTTGTTTGGACGCCCCCTGCCGGAACTAATTATTCCAGGGAACTTTGGGCGCCCGAGTTACATTTTATTAATAAAAAATGGTATGTATATTTTGCAGCCGACGACGGTATTAACGACCATCATCGCATATACGTACTGGAAAACAGTTCCGCCGACCCGCTGCAAGGCGCATGGATATTTAAAGGAAAAGTAGCAGATCCGACCGATAAATGGGCCATAGATGCTTCGGTATTTACCAGCAAGGGGCAACTTTATATGATTTGGTCAGGGTGGGAAGGTGATACCAACGGTGAGCAGGATATCTTTATTGCCAAACTAAAAAATCCGTGGACGGTGGATGGCGAACGCGTAAAATTGTCGTACCCAACCTTTGATTGGGAAAAGAACGGCGACCTGCACGATGCGTCCAATCCGCCGCATGTAAATGTGAATGAGGGGCCCGAGCTGTTGAAACATGGAGATAAACTTTTCCTTATTTATTCGGCCAGCGGATGCTGGACGGATTTTTATGCTTTAGGTATGCTGACTGTATCGGCAAACAGCAACCTGCTCAAACCGGCATCCTGGACCAAATCCCGTCGGCCAGTATTTAAACAATCGCCGCAAAACGGGGTTTATGCTCCGGGACACAATTCTTTTTTCAAATCGCCCGATGGCAAGGAGGATTGGATACTCTATCACGCCAATTCACAACCCGGCCAGGGCTGCGGTAAGGACCGGTCGCCGCGGGCGCAAAAATTTACCTGGAACAAGGACGGTAGCCCGAATTTCGGTATACCAGTAAAACAAAATATGTCCATACCATTACCATCAGGCACTAACTAAATATGATGAAAATAAAATATCTGCCATTATTCCTGCTGATGCTCGCTTTCGCTTCGGCAGACGCACAAAGTAAAGCCCCGGTGGCTGCCCCCTGGTCCGCTGCCAAAGCAAATGCATGGTACGCTAAACACAAATGGATAAGCGGTTCAGATTTTATCCCGAGTTCGGCCATTAACCAATTGGAAATGTGGCAGGCGGATACGTTCGACCCCAAAACTATCGACCGTGAATTGGGATATGCCGAAGGGATAGGTTTCAATGCCATGCGGGTATTCCTTCATAGTATGGCCTGGCAGGAGGACCCAAAAGGATTTAAAAAGCGTGTAGCCGATTATCTTGCCATTGCTGATAAGCACCACATCCAAACCATCTTCGTTTTCTTCGACGATTGCTGGAACCCGACCGCTAAAACCGGCAAACAACCCGAACCAAAAACCGGCGTTCATAACTCCGGCTGGCTGCAGGACCCGGGCAACAGGCTTAATGATAAAGGAGAAATCGCCATGCTCCAAAAATATGTTACCGATGTGCTAACTACCTTTAAACATGATAAGCGCATCCTGTTGTGGGACCTGTATAACGAACCAGGCAACAGCGGTAAAAAGGACAAGTCGCTGGATCTTTTATCAAAGATATATGCATGGAGCCGCGCGGTAAACCCCGACCAACCACTCAGCATGGGGTTGTGGGACTGGAGTTTTGAAAAATTGAATGCTTTCCAACTGACACATTCCGACGTGATCACCTATCATGATTACGAAGAACCTGAGAAGCACGAACGCGTGGTGCAATTATTAAAAGCGAGCGGCAGACCTGTTATTTGTACCGAATATATGGCGCGCCCGCGTGGCAGCACCTTTGCCAATACCATGCCGATGTTGAGAAAAGAGAATGTTGGCGCCATAAATTGGGGGCTTGTAGCTGGTAAAACTAATACCATGTATGCCTGGGATACGCCTATGCCCGGCGGCGAAGAACCCAAGCTGTGGTTTCACGAGGTTTTCCGCAAGGACGGTACCCCTTACAGCCAGGAAGAAGCCGACCTGATAAAAAAACTAAACAATAAGAACCAATAAAAAACTGATTATGAAAATAAGGATTTTATCTTTGGGCGTTTTAACAGCGGGTATCGCCGCGATCAGCGCCTGCAAGCAACCAGCAGCTAAAACAACCACAAATACCACGATGAAAGATACTATTACCTACGGCCAGCTACCTCCCGATTCTGCATTTGAAAAAACCATCGACGGAAAACAAACGCACTTGTACACATTAAAGAATAAAAATGGGATGACCGCCACCATTACTAATTTTGGGGGTCGCCTGGTGAATTTGCTTGTGCCCGATAGCGCCGGGAAAATGATCGATGTTTCCGTAGGGATGGCAAGCGTGGATGATTACATCAAATCGACCGAAAGATACTATGGAGGCACGATAGGCCGCTACGGAAATCGTATCGCAAAGGGTCATTTCACACTGGATGGCAAGCAGTATACTTTAGCAACAAACAATCCGCCCAACACCTTGCATGGTGGCAAAAAAGGCTACCAGGATGTTGTTTGGGATGCTAAAAAATTGAACGATCAGACACTTGAGCTTACCTACCTTTCTAAGGATATGGAAGAAGGTTTTCCGGGTAACCTGCATGTAAAAGTTACTTATTCTATAACAGATGATAATGCGTTTAAATGTGAGTACGAAGCTACTACGGATAAAGCAACCGTGGTTAATTTAACCAATCACGCGTATTTTAACCTGAATGGCGAAGGCAGCGGAACGATATTGGATCACCTGGTGCAATTTAAAGCGGCTAATTATACCCCTGTTGACTCGACCCTGATACCAACCGGGAAAATAGAGCCGGTAAAAGGTACCCCGTTTGATTTCGAAACACCCGTTACTATAGGCGCCCGCATTAACGACGACAATGTGCAGCTAAAAAACGGCAAGGGGTATGACCATAATTTTGTGCTCGATAAGCACGACATGTCCACACCTGTTGCTATCGTAAAAGGCGACAAAACAGGCATCGTAATGGAAATCTATACCGAAGAGCCCGGCCTGCAATTTTACAGCGGCAACTTTATGCAGGCTAAAAATATTATGAAATACGGCGAAAAGGACGACTACCGTACCGCTTTTGCGATGGAAACCCAGCATTTCCCCGATTCGCCTAACCAACCGCAGTTCCCTTCAACCGTTTTAAAACCCGGTCAAACGTATAAAACAGAGTCTGTTTATAAATTTAAAACAAAATAGCGCCATCGGTATAAGTTTTTAGTTTCCAATACGTTATACAGGAACTAAAACCCTTTTCACCATGAAAAGATCGCAGTTCGCTTTTTTATTTGTATGGGTGCCGCTGTTACTATGCAGTTGCACCCATACACTTTATACCCATCAGCAGGTTTTGCAGGGCGCCCGCTCGAAGGATGATGTGGTAAAACAGTTCGGTCAGCCTACCGAGATAAATAAAGGTGCCGGTGTTGAGCAGTGGACCTACAACATGGAAAACCGCCCCACAAAAAGAGCCAAAAAGAATAAAGTTGCGCAAACCATGCCCGACACACTCGTGAAAGATTCGGTACAGCAAATGAAGCAAGAGAAATTTACGAAGTATGTAAAGTTCATGTTCGATGACAGTGGCAAAGTCATCGGTTATAAAGCCGAAGGTGTCGACCTGACGGAAAACAAAAAAGACAACTTTGGGAAAAGCCTGCTAACCATCACAGGCGGCATATTGGTTATATCGGCGGTTGTCGCACTGGAGCTGTATAACGACGGCGCTTTCAGTAACTAGCTTTTCACCCACGATAAAGCCCCCGACGGGCATTTATTTACCTGGTTAATTATTGCTTCCGTATCTGCACCATTTACGTTTATCCAAGGCTTTTGAGCCAGGTTAAATACTGCAGGCAAACCTTTAACGCAGTTGGCAGAGTGGGCGCATAATTGCGGTTGCCATATCACCGTTATCTCGCCGTTATCATATTTCTTGGTATTGTCTTCCATATCCTCTAAATTACAGCATTTAAAGCTAAAAGCAGAAGCCCTAAAGCAGAAAGCCCCAACTTTAACGATCCAAACCATAACCATTGTATGCCTGATTTTTCTGTTGACCCGGATATTGCCAAAGCTAAAACCATTGATGCGGAGTTTTACACCAGCAAGTATGTTTTTGAGCAGTGCAGGGAAAAAATATTCGCCACTTCATGGCAGTTTATTGGTCACCAGGAATTGGTAAAAGAGCCCGGTGATGTTTACCCTTTTACGCTGTTGTCCGGTTATCTTGATGAACCTTTATTGCTTACAAAAGATAAAACTGGTCAATCAAACGTCCTGTCAAATGTTTGCACCCATCGGGGCAATATTGTAGCTGAAAAGGCATGTAAGCTGAATAACCTCCGTTGCCGTTATCATGGCCGCTTGTTTGGTCTTGATGGCAAGTTTGTTTCGATGCCTGAATTTAAGGAGGTGGAAAATTTCCCGTCGAAGGATGACGACCTGCCCGCCTTACCCCTTTTTAAATGGAGCAACTGGCTTTTCACATCGTTAAATCCCGTTTACCCGCCCGAATTATTTTTCAGGGATATGATAGAACGCGTTAGCTGGATGCCCCTGCATCAGTTTAGATTTCAGCCTGAATTATCCCGAACATTCAACGTAAAAGGCAACTGGGCACTTTATTGTGAGAATTACCTCGAAGGGTTCCACATTCCATTTGTCCACGCGGGGCTGAATGCCGTTATCGATTTTGGCGAATACGCAACAGAATTGTTCTTCCCCTACTCCAGTTTGCAGCTTGGTCTTGCCCGGAATAACGAGAATTGCTTCGATCTGCCTGCTTCGTCGCCCGATTATGGAAAAAACGTGGCAGCTTATTACTTCTGGGTTTTCCCGAATATGATGTTCAATTTTTATCCCTGGGGATTGTCGGTTAATGTAGTCGAGCCGGTTTCCGTGGGCGAATGCCGGGTTAGGTTCCTGTCTTACGTTTGGGATGAAACCAAACTGGAAAAAGGAGCTGGTTCAGGACTGGATAAAGTTGAAATGGAGGACGAAGAGATAGTAGAAAATGTACAACGAGGTGTCAGGTCGCGGTTTTACCAGCACGGCCGGTATTCGGTAACCCGCGAGCAGGGTACCCATCATTTTCACCGCATTTTAGCCGAGTTCATTAACAAATAACATGGCGCACCTCGAACGCAAGCTTGGCCTGTGGGCAGCAATATCCATTGTGATCGGATCGGTCATTGGGAGCAGCATCTTCATGAAGCCAGCCACCATGGCTGCCCAGCTAAGCTCGCCTTTAATGCTGCTGGCTGTTTGGGTTGTGGCCGGTATTGTATCACTGTTTGGCGGGATGATCAATGCAGAGGTGGGTTGCGCGATGCCCGAAACAGGCGGCCAGTACACCTATTTTAAGTACATGTACGGCAATTTTTTTGCCTACCTGTTCGGCTGGTCATCATTCGTGGTGATCGATACCGCCTCTATTTCGGCTATCGCTTTCGTATTTGCGCAGTATTCCGAATATTTTATCCAACTGCCGCGCTTCTCAGCGGGTATCGAACACGCGGTACCTGTCGTTATTCCCTATATTGGCAAATTCTATTTGCTGGAGAACATCGGTGTTAAAGGCGTCGCCATAGCGCTCATCGTTATCTTTTCCTGGATCAATGTACGCAGCGTAAAGGCCGGCGGCGCGGTACAGGTTTTCTTTTCTATCCTAAAGGTAGCCGCGCTGATGTTCCTGATCGCTTCGATCTTTTTCTCGGGAAATGGACACCTGGGTAACCTGACTACTGCTTCTCCAGGCTTCGACCATTCCTACTGGCACCAGTTCACAGCTTTTATCGCCGCAACAACAGGGGCCTTAGCTGCCTATGACGGCTGGAACAACCTGGGTTTTATCGGGGGCGAGATCAAAGAACCGAAAAAAAACATCCCCCGTGGGCTTATCATTGGTCTGCTGCTTTGCATGTTGCTTTATGTTTTGACCACCGAGGCCTACCTGTACATGATGCCGGTTGACGAGATGAAAAACTCTAAGCTGGTAGCCTCTGACGCATTATTCAAAATAATGGGCGTTGGCGGCGGAGGCCTGATAGCGGCCCTGGTGCTGATAAGTACGGCAGGATGTACGAATAGCAACATCCTGCCCTGTTCGCGCGTGATCTATGCCATGTCGCACGAGAAGAATTTCTTCGCATTTGCAGGCAAGGTCAATCCCAAATACAGTACGCCGTCAAATGCGCTCTGGTTCCAGGCGGCCTGGGGAACAATTTTGGTGCTCATCGGCTCGTTCGACATGCTGATGGATATGTTCGTATTCATTACCTGGATATTTTATGGTTTCGCCGCTTACGGTATATTTATCCTTCGCCGTAAAATGCCGGACAGGCAACCCGGGTACCGGTTGAAGGGCTATCCCTATCTGCCCATTATATTCATCCTGTTCTCGACGTTGTATGTGGTGATAACGCTTTACAACGACATCAGCAACTACATAGCCGGCACATCGCAGATCATTGTATCCGTTTTTGGCTTGATACTGGCTGCCATCGGTGTACCCTTGTATTGGTATTTCAATAAGCGAAATCTTAGCTAAACATTGCTTATTTTTGTACGATGAAAGTGAACGTGCTGGCATTTGGCATAGCTAAAGATATATTTGGAGGGTCATCGATCACTGCCGAATTGGATGGAAATACAACCGCAGAATTGAAAAAATCGCTCGAAAAAACCTATCCGCGACTAAAGCAACTGGCCTCCTATATGGTAGCTGTGAATAGTGAATATGCGCAAGATAATAGTATAATTAACGAAACGGACGAAATAGCCGTTATTCCCCCGGTTAGCGGTGGATGAACATTCTTATAATCTAAATTGGAAACGCAAATAACCATATCAGATAAACCACTAAACATTCAATCCTGTATTGATTGGGTGATGTCGCCGCAATCGGGCGGCATTGATGTATTTATTGGTACAGTGCGCGATGCAACAAAAGGCAAAAAGGTTGTCAGGCTTGATTTTGAAGCTTACGAACCAATGGCTTTAAAGGAAATGGAAAAGATAGCGGCCCAAGCCTTCGAGAAATGGCCGGTACAAAAGCTATTGATACACCACCGGGTTGGCACACTTGACGTTGGCGAAATACCTGTTATCATCGCAGTTTCCTGCGCTCACCGTGATGCAGCATTCGAAGCCTGCCGCTTTGTGATCGATACACTTAAACAAACCGTACCTATCTGGAAAAAAGAAGCTTTTGAAGATGGCGAAGTTTGGGTAGCGGCACATCCATGACACGATTATTGGATTAAATGATTGCCAAGATTCGTACTTCAAATTCTGTCTGACCTATTAAATTATTTGATCGTATCAATCGTCTCCAATCCGCCTTCCAGCGAAAAGACGTTAGCATCAGGATACTTTTGTTTGATCACTTTCACTGCCTCCGCACTCCTTTTACCCGTAGCGCAGTATAAAACTGTGGCGTTGCCCGAATTGAAATAATCTATATTTTCTTCTATCTCCTCCACCGGGATATGTGTACCACCTATGTCAAACAGGTCGCGTTCCTGCAGGGTACGGACATCTATCAATTCAAAACGGTTTTCCGCCAACCCTGATTTCAATTCTTCTGCTGTAATAGATGGAACGTCCGCAGTTTGAACCAGGCTTTTTATATCGGTTTTAGTTGTTGCGCCTATTTTAATAAGACGGCTTTGTAATGTTTGCGCGTCAAACACCAATATCTTCCCCGATAATAATTCGCCGCTCTTAGTGATATACTTGATCACCTCGTTAGCCTGTATGCAGCCTATTATCCCGGCCAGGGTTGGAATAACACCACCTTCGGCGCAATTGGGTATTTGCGTCGCGTCAACTTCCGGGTATAGGTCGCGGTAATTAGGCGAATAGTTACCGTCCAAATTTTTAACATTCCAAACAGCCACCTGTCCCTCGTATTGATAAATTGCCCCGTAGACCAAAGGTTTACCGAGCATCACCGCTGTATCATTCAATAAATACCTCGTTTCGAAATTATCTGTACCGTCAACCACAATATCGTATTGATTTATGATACCTAATACATTATCCGAGGTGATCTTAAGGTCAAGCGAAACAAGTTTTATACCGGGATTTTGCTTTTGCAAACGCGTACAAGCGACAACGGCTTTTTTTAAACCCGCATCCGCGGGACCATATAGTACCTGCCTGTGCAGATTACTTATAGAAATGGTATCATAATCAGCAACGCCAATGGTCCCCACCCCTGCTGAGACCAAATATTGTAAAGCGGGGCATCCCAGTCCGCCCGCTCCCACAACCAGCACTTTCGCTTGTTGCAGAAGTTTTTGAGCGGCCTCGCCAAAACCGGGTAAGGCTATCTGGCAACTGTACCGGGTAAGATCATCGGACATCAGGCGTTTGCTATCTTTTGGTGAAGGGTCCGCTTAACTTTTTCTAATTCGTCGGGAGTATTCACATTGGTCAGCGCATCCGGATTTTGCGCACCCAGTAACTTTATATCACTATTGATAAGCACCTTCCGCGGGCAGGAATACCCCTGCGACAGGAATGCCAGCAGCATCGGGTAACTTTTTGGCTCCCATATCGTGATCAACGGTTCGGGAAATTCATCATAAGGGCTTTTAAATGCTGTGGCTATTTTGGAAACGTCGCGCTGACTTATCAAATGTTGAATAGTATCCAAATCCAGTAAAGGCAGGTCGCAGGCTATCACCAGCCAGGCGCTATCAGGTTGCGACCGGAATGCCGATAATATGGCTCCGTAAGGGCCCAGCCCTGTAAAAGTATCAGTCAATACATTATATGCGACAGGTATTTGCTGCCGCTGGTCTTCCCGACAGGAAATGAATACTTCGTTGCACATTGGCTTCAGTATATCAGCCATATAATAACGCTGTTCCTTACCAAACCAGTTGACTGCGCCTTTATCAAAGCCCATCCGCTCACTTTTACCGCCGGCCAGCACAAGGCCGTTCAATACCGGCCTGGCTTGTTCAAGCTTCGATCTGAAAAACGATACGATCTTCTCTGTTTCATCCAGCCTGTAAAGCGGTATATCCTTGAAATTGGGCAGGGATTCTTGTATAAAGTCGAATACACCCTCAGCATTTTCAGCTAACAAAATCAACCCGACATTGGTTAGTTGTTCCAACCTTTTTTGAAGCGAGGCACGTTTGTTTTCATAAATGATCACCACCTGTGCCTTAGCCTGCTGGTGATTGCCATTTACCAGTACCAGGTCGGCCTCATTAAATTGCTGGCGGAAAGGGACCATTTTCAGCGCATCCAAACGATTAAATTGCTGATGGTTCACCATATCGGTGTATTCTAAAAACGCCCCGCTTGCCAGTTTGCCCGGCGCTAATACCACCTCGTCGTTGTGAGAAGTATCAGCATAAGCACATTTATAGGTTGACGATAATGCGGAAATCACTTTATCCGCTAATGATTTGATATAAACGCATGGTGCACCTACTATGGCCCATTCGTTCCTGCCGAAATTGCCAATCGCCGGCCGCTTCAGGCCGGCATGTTTCCTATGCCCGCCGGCAGGCAGGTTATGCTCTTTTGAAGTCACGCTTCCCTCCTGTCTTTTCCATCAGTTTGGTTTCCCTGATCACAATATCATGGCTCAGCGCCTTGCACATATCATAAATGGTCAAAGCCGCTATTGATGCCCCAACCAACGCTTCCATTTCGACGCCTGTTTTGGCTGTGATAGTCGCCGTACAATCTATTACAACCTCCTGCTCCTCATTCAAGTGAATACTGACCTGGCAATTATCAAGGCCCAGCGGATGGCAAAGCGGTATTAAATCGCCGGTCTTCTTGGCGGCCATGATGCCGGCTATGATCGCGGTCTGGAAAACCGAGCCTTTTTTGGTTTGAATATCGCCGTTAACCAGCTGCGCTAATACCTCTGATGGCAGGGAAACAACGCTGCGTGCAGTAGCCGTACGGCGGGAAATTTGTTTTTCGCCTACATCAACCATTGTCGCCTGCCCCTTTTCATCTAAATGTGTAAACTCCATATTCAAATATTATTAAAGGGCCACACCCTGAAAGCCTCACTTTTTTTGAATTCACTCCGTTGCAAAGGGAGCTCCATAAAAGCGTCTGTATCCGCTAAGTTAGCAAAATCGCCTGAACCATTTCCTTCAACCGGGGTCGCGAATAATTTACCTTCTTCTGAAAACCTCAATGTCACTTGTAAAAAATATTGCAGTTCGGGCTTAAAAGTAAAATCCTCGTCTAAAACCGCGTAAACTGATGATTTTGCTTTAAGTCCCTGTGTAACGCGCAACCAGGGCAGAAAATACCGGTGCAGGCACATAAAGGTAGCAACCGGGTTACCCGGAAATGCAAATACCAAAACACCATTTTCGTGCTTACCGAACCAAAATGGCTTACCCGGCCGCTGGCTCACTTTGTGAAAGATAGTCTTCACCTGCATTTCTTCCAGTGCCCTGGGTATATAGTCAAACTTGCCCATGCTAATGCCGCCGGTCATGAGGACGACATCATAATTTTGAAGGCAATAACCTATTTTTTCACCGGTTATTTCCGGGTCATCCGGTATATGGAGCAGGTCGGCATGTTGCTGATTCTGGCTTAATACCGCCCGGATAGTATAACTGTTCGATTTCCTGATCTGAATGGGCAAAGGCTGCACGTCAATATCAACCAGTTCGTCACCGGATGAAACAACAACTATTCGCAGCATTTTCCGCACCAACAACTCAGCCTTTCCTACTGACGCCGCAACACTAATAATAGCAGGGCTAACCACTTGCCCGGCAGTGGCAACAATTTGGCCCTTTTGTTTGTCTGCCCCCTTAAAATGCAGGTTTTGACTTTTTTTTACAGCTGCGTTTAAGATGGTGGCAACACTATTTTTTATTTCGATGTGTTCATAGGGAATAATAGTATCGACTGTATTAGGCAAAGCCGCGCCCGTCATGATCTCGATGCATTCATCAAGACTTTCTATGTCAACAGGCTCATCACCGGCAGCCTGGGTAGCCTTTATTTTGAAGGCGGTAATATGGCTTTCTATCGCCTTATAGCTTATGGCTATCCCATCCATGGTTACCCGGTTAAAGGGCGGCAGATCGCGGTCCGCTTTAATATCTTCTGCTAATGCTCTTCCTAAAGCCTGTTCAAAGGGAATATTTTCTGTACCGAAATCTCTTGCTTCCGCCAGGATCAGTTTTTCCGCTTGTTCAACTGTGGTCATGGATTATCCTCCTATGGTGGCCATTGACTCGTGCGCCGGGTCGTTAAAGGCGCGATTCCGTTCAGCTTCCCACCCATCCTTTGCACGATTATTCATAGCCTCCTGTAGTTTGCCTTTCAACTCATCATCTGAAAAACCCAACCGGATAAGGTCCTTGATATTCATTACGCCACCATCGTACAGGCAGGTTTTTAAAACGCCCTCGGGTGTTATACGGATGCGGTTGCAGGTCCCGCAAAATGTACGCGAGTACGCTGCAATAACCCCTATATCACCTTTATGGCCCGGTATATTATAATTGTAAGATGTAGAATACTGTTCATCCTGTAATTTCCGGACATCGGGATATTTTGTCTTGATCTCGTCCAAAATGCGGATATAATCCCATTTTAAACCGCTGTAAATGTGCCCCTCGCCGTTAAACGGCATTTCTTCGATAAAGCGGACGCTAACCGGCATATCTTTGGTCATTTCTACCATCGGGATAATATCCTGCGTATTTTTGCCGTCCATTACCACCGCATTTATCTTTACTTCGATGTCGTACTTTAGCAACTGATCCAGCGTTTCCATCACCTTATTGAACTCATCGCGGTGGGTTATGGTGAAAAACCGGTTTGCATCCAGCGTATCCAAACTAAGGTTAACCGATTTAATACCGAGCTTTTTTAACCCGGGTACTAACGGCGCGGTAAGTACACCATTGGTGGTAATTGTCAACTCGTTTAATCCACTTATTTTAGACAACGCTGATAGAAATTTCATCAGGTCTTTGCGCACAAAAGGCTCACCACCAGTAATGCGTATCTTTTCAATACCCATTTTCACCAGCAGAGCGCAGGTTCGGAGCATTTCCTCGTAAGTCAGCAGTTCCTCCCGCGAAAGCCAGTTCAGCCCTTCTTCCGGCATGCAATAAAAGCAGCGCAGGTTACACCTGTCTGTTACCGCGAGACGCAGGTAATTGATCCTTCTTCCGTGATTATCCTTTAACAAAGTGCACTATTTATAATTCGTAAAGGTAAATAATACATTTAAGCTGAATGTTTTTGAATTGTCGTTTTATAAATAAAAAACCCGGCAATTTATTTACCGGGTTTTTTATTCTGATCATGATCCGTCAATCATAGTTTCTGCGCGTTGCGCGTTTTTTCATTTCATCCATCGGTATTGTTATCAAACGGCCAACCGGCTTGCCATCCCGGTAAGTTATTACCTTTAACTGGCTCGATTCTTTGGGAACCAGCAACGGCTCGGTATATTTTGGATAGAAATTATCCGGGAACGAATTATCAAAAGTATAGTGAATATCCAGCCCCTTTACTTCCGTTTCCATCGATACCTGGAGGGTACTGTCCGGCATCATCCTAACTGTAAGGCTTGGATCATATACGCTTGGTGCATATTTTATCTGTGCCTCGTCAAAGCGGCCGAAATGCTTCTCAACACGACCGAAAAAGTCGTCCCAGTTCTTCTTTGCTTTCGGAGTCCACAAATCTTCTGAAATAGCGAAAGCGCGCGGCCAGGTCATATATTCCAAATGGCGCACGTTATAAACCTGCTCGGTCCATAAGTTAGCCTGCCCGCCTATGATCAGTTTTGAATCCACGCTATCCGGCACAGGTTCAAACTGGTAGGCCTTGCTCAAACGCAAAGTTGCGTAAACGTGCGGTTCAATTGCCGGGTCGCCCTGCATATAATCCAGGTAAGCGAATGTGGTGGGGCTCATCACTACTTCGTGGCCCATCTTGGCAGCTTGTATGCCACCTTTCATTCCGCGCCAGCTCATTACTATAGCATCGGGCGCTAAACCGCCTTCTAATATCTCATCCCATCCTAAAAATTTCTTTCCTTTTGATTCCACTATCTTTTCAACCCGTTTTTCAAAGTAAGCCTGCACTTCTTCCTGGGTTTTCAGCCCTTCGCGCTGCATTAATGCTTTTACTGAATCGCTTTTCTCCCAGAAATTTTTGGCGCATTCGTCGCCGCCCATGTGGATATAGCCAAACGGGAACAGTTTGGCAACCTCGGTCAGTACTTTATCCAGGAATACGTAAACCTTCTCATTAGCAGGGCACAGGGTATTATCTATACCGGCTTTAATGCCATCCTTGGTAAAATTCATGAAATGCTCACCTGATCTTACCTGGTACTGATCGGCACCGGGTGTGCATGATAATTCTGGGTAAGCCACGACAGCTGCCAAACTATGGCCCGGAACATCTATTTCGGGCAGGATATTCATAAACCTGTCCTTTGCGTACTGCACAATTTCGCGGATATCATCCTGGGTGTAGAAACCTCCGTAATCGCGCGGCTCATCAGGTTTTGGCGCCGGGAAGCTTCCGAAATAACCGACTTTCTTTACGTTATAAGCGCCAACTGTGGTCAGTCGCGGCAAACTTTTGATCTCGATGCGCCAGCCCTCATCGTCGGTCAGGTGCATGTGCAACAGGTTGTACTTGTATTTCGACATATTGTCGATGTATTCTTCCACCTCGGCTTTGGTAAAAAAGTGCCTGGAAACGTCAAACATTAGCCCACGCCATTTAAAGCGGGGATAATCGGTTATTTGTACCAAAGGCATGGCCCAGCTAAAACCGGTTACACGTTTGGCGCTTACTATCTCCTTTGGTAATAACTGTATCAGCGTTTGTGTGCCGTAAAACAGCCCTGCCGGCTTATTTGCACGGATAACAACACCCTTTTTGGTTACCGATAAATAATAACCTTCGTCGCCTATCAGCGTATCATTTTTTGCATTAATCATCAGCCTGATAGCTGGCTTCGCCGCGCTGTTCAACACAGTAACATGGTTGCCGGTAGGAATGGATAAACCTTTCAGCGTTGCTATAGCCTGTTTCATCTCTGGATTGATGCTGGTGGCTACGATGATGTTTTTTGGCAGCACGTACTGGCCCTCGCTTTGAGTAATGCTTACAGGTTCTGGTATTATAGCAACATGTTCTTTGCCGGTTTGGCTGAATGCATTGAGCGCCATTACGCCGCAACACATCACCCCTAAAAGTCTTTTCAGGTTGTTGTTCATTGTTTGAAAGGATTTATAAATTGGAAACTGACTGCAAATTATGATTTTAGCAGCAGAAATAAAATGTTTTTATATAAGCTATTGTAACTTTTTAAAAATATTTCAAATCTTTATTTGTGCTTACCCATTGCATATTCAATTCCGCCTAATAAATGCTTTAGATACAGCGGGTCGGAATAGGATTCATCGGTATGCCCCAGTGCAGTGTAAAAGGCCCGTCCCCCGTCGTAGCTATGATACCAGGCCATCGGGTGGTAGTCGCCATCATTGCCACCTTCGTAGCTTTTCTCATCTATGGTGATCAGTACGTGAACATTCTTATCCCTGGGCACCACCTTAAAATTATACCATTCGTCCAGCCTTTTCCATTCGGTAGGAAGGTCCTTTGTCGCGATAAAGCTCCGGTCGACGACGTTCAATGTGGCCACCTGCTGTTTGCTTGGGTGATTTTTGAAATACGCGCCAACCAGTTCGCCGTACCATGGCCAGTCGTATTCGGTATCTGTAGCGGAGTGCACGCCGACGAACCCGCCGCCACCTTCGATATATTTTTTGAAAGCATCCTGTTGTGCATCATTCAATACATCGCCGGTCGTGCTCAGAAATATAACCGCGGCGTACTGCTTCAGATTTTGCTGCGTGAATTTCGAGGCATCTGTTGTAGTATCCACATCAAAATTATTTTCCGCGCCGAGTTTGATAATAGCCGGTACCCCTACTGCAATCGAATTGTGGTGAAAGCCTGCTGTCTTGCAGAATATCAGCACTTTAGGCTTTGCCATGGCGATGCCAAAACAAACCGAACTTATCAGCAGAACGATTATTGTCGCCTTGAAATAAATGAATATTTTCATATTTTAAGTTTATTGAGTTAGACTAAGCTTATCGCGTTGATCTGGTTAGTCAGCGGTCAACCTAATCAACCACTTTAACCAAATCAACTCATTAACGGTTAAATATTCCCTTTTTTCAATTCATCCACAGCAAAATTTGCTGCCCTTGCTGTCATGGCCATATAAGTTAAAGACGGGTTCTGGCAAGCCGATGAAGCCATCATCGCACCATCGGTCACAAATACGTTCTTTGCATCCCAAACCTGGTTATGTTCATTAAGCACCGACGTTTTTGGATCACGACCCATGCGCGCCGAACCCATTTCGTGGATACCGTCGCCTACGTTGTGGCCCCTGTCCCAGGTTTGCACATTTTTCACGCCCGCGCTTTCGAGCATGGCTTTGGCTTCAGCAACAATATCAATACGCATTTTCTTCTCATTATCCTTCAGTTCGGCATCCATTGCCAATATCGGCAGGCCCCATTTATCCTTGTTATTATGATCGAGGCTGACCTTATTTTCATGATAAGGAAGCAACTCTCCAAAGCCGCCGATGCCCATACGCCATATACCCGGTTCTGCCAGTTCGTCTTTAAACTTACCGCCAATGCTCAATTCAGCGATCTCGCGGCTCCAGCTGTCGCGACTGGCTCCTCCCTGGTAGCCAAAGCCGCGCAGGTAATCCCGTTTATCGCCAAAAAGGTTCGCAAAACGTACTACGTAAACACCGTTTGGCCTTCTGCCGAAATAGTATTTGTCGTCATAACCTTCCACCAACCCGGATGCTCCCAGGTTATAGTGGTGATCCATAATATTGTGACCCAACTCGCCGCTGCTGCTGCCTAACCCTTCGGGCCAGATATCAGTAGCCGAATTCATCAAAACCCATGCGCTATTTAGCGCCGATGCATTAACAAATACAACTTTGGCGTGGTATTCATACGTCTTATTCGTCTCGGCATCCAAAACCTCCACGCCAGTAGCCTTTTGGGTGTTCTTATCATATAAAATTTTGGTAACAATGGAAAAAGGCCTTACAGTAAGGTTACCCGTTTTCATTGCAGCAGGCAGTGTTGACGATTGCGTACTGAAATATCCGCCGAAGGGACACCCTTCCCAGCACCTGTTGCGGAACTGGCATTGGGTGCGGCCCGGCACCGGGGCGGTAAGGTTTGCCGACCGGCCGATGATCATATGCCGGCTGCCGTTGAAATGCTTTTTGATACGCTCGGCAACGTCCTTTTCTACACAATTCAATTGCATAGCCGGCAGGAACTGCCCGTCAGGCAACTGCTCCAAACCTTCGTGCGAACCGTTCACGCCGATGAATTTCTCTACATGATCATACCACGGCGCAATGTCTTTATAACGGATAGGCCAGTCTATCGCCCAGCCGTCCTTCAGGTTCGCTTCAAAATCATGATCGCTCCAGCGGTAACTTTGCCGTCCCCACAAGATGGAGCGGCCACCCAATTGGTAAGACCGCCACCAGTTAAATGGCTTTATTTCGGTGTAGGGAGAATCTTTATCGTTAGCCCAATAGTCAATGATTGGCTCATAGGCGCCCCAGGTGCGGGCAATGTAAGGATGCTGCTTGCGTTCTTCCTGCGTGATGCGCCCCCTATGCTCGAAATCCCAGGGATTCTCAGAAGCCGATTTATAATCCTTCAGGTGTTCAAAATTGCGGCCGCGCTCCAGCATGATGGTTTTAAGCCCGCGTTCGGTAAGCTCTTTTGCTGCCCAGCCCCCGCTGATACCCGAACCGATAACAATAGCGTCGTAGGTATTTTGCGCTTTCGCTTTAGTATTGACGTTAATGGTGTCTGCTGACATAATTATTTGATTGGTTTAATTGGAAACACAAGATATAATAAAATAATTAAATGTCTCAATTACAGATTTAGCCTATTTCAACTGTTTTATTTTGATACTCCTGTAATTCACATCGAAACCATGATCCTGCAGCAGGATATGCCCCTTTTTAGCTTCGCCGAAGTTTTTCCAGATGATAAATTTACTGATGGCCACCAGGTCGCGAAATTCCTTTGAACCTCGTTCGTATTCCAGCACTTTGATGCCATTCAGGTAATGTTCCACATGGTTATTCGGGTACACCACAACACGCCCGGTGTTCCATTCACCTATAGGATGTACAAAGCGCGGCGGTTTGTTGGCAGGTATAAGATCATATAACGATGCTAAAGTACGATCGCCATTACGGCCCAGTTTTGCATCAGGGTGAACTGCGTCATCCAGCACCTGGTATTCCAGTCCAATGGCCGAACCCTTTGTATCTTCGTTAAGCGTCACAAAATATTTCACCCCGCTATTAGCGCCCCTGCTCATTCTGAACTCGAATGACAGGTCAAAGGCGCTGAATTCTTCCTTCGTCACAATATCGCCTACGTTGGCTGCTTCGCCGCCTTTAGAACCCAATATGGTCATTGTGCCATCGCGTATCACCCAGCCGCCCGGCTTGGTCGGGAATTCCTCGCTTATTGCGCTGCGCCAACCGGTATTTGTTTTTCCGTCGAAAAGCAACCGCCAGCCGTCTTTCTTTTCGTAAGGGGTTAGATGGTTTGATACATAATTAACCACATATACACCGGACGGGAACGGTGTGGGTACAAGCCCGGTTGTTTTGATACGAATGTTTTTGAAATAGAATTTCTTACCTGCATCTTCCGCTTTATAAACAGCGTGTACCTGCAAACCGATGAAACCTTTTGTGTCAATGGTATCGACTACGTATGCCGCAGCAATACCATTTACCCATGTTTTGGTGGAATTTCCGATACACTCAATTTTGATATGATTCCAATCGCCTTGGTTATAGGCCGGCTGCCCTTTTGGGTTCAATTGCATGGTATACAACCAATCGCGCCGGGCCTCATCTTCTATCCCGCCCGACCATCTGCGGTCGGATGGATCGATCTCTACCTGTCGCCCGTAAACCCTGCCTGTTCCTTCGTTGCCCGTCGCGTCGAAATGACTGCGCGTTTGCACACCCGAATTGCTTGTATTGCTTTCCAGCTTCACATCCAGTTCCAGCACAAAATCCCCATATTCTTTTTTTGTTACCAGGAATGAATTATATTTTTCCATCGCCGAAGTACCGACGATCATGCCATTTTCAACTTTATAGCTTGCCTGGCCGGTGGCTTGCTTCCAGCCGTTCAGCGTTTTTCCATCGAAAAGGCTTACCCAACCTGTTTGCCTTTGCGCGTGTACCGACAGGAAACTCCCAGATAAAAGAGCAGTTAAAATTAAGTAGTGGTATTTTTTCATGGTAAATTATTGCTTTAAACTCTTCAGGTATGCAAGGCTTTGAGGAACCTGTTCCATCACGTGGGTGCTTTCGTCCTCGATATAATAGTGCTCAACCCCTGCCTTTTTTGCAGCTTTTAATACGGCAGGAATATCAATTTGCCCGGTGCCCAAAACCACGTCATTGTCCTGGTTTGTACCGCCCGAAAGATCGCCTTTAACTCCCTTTTTCAGATCCTTAAGATGCAGCGCCTTATAACGGTGTCCATATTTGCTGAGCAGTGCCGCAGGGTCCTGCCCCGGAAAAAAGGCCCACATAATATCCAATTCAAGGCTTACATAACGGGGATCGGTGTTTTTTACGATATAATCGTACAAGGTGCCGTCCTGGTAGGGTTGAAACTCGAAGCCGTGCTCGTGGTAAATAAATCCAAGGCCGTATTGCTCTTTTAACAGCTTACCAATCCGGTTAAAATCTGCAACGGCTTTTTGCGCCTCTTCCAATGTCAGGGCCGATTTGTGCGGTATTCCCGCTACTCTAACGTATTGTGCACCGAGTGTCTTTGCATTTTGGGCGACCTCCTCTGTCTTATTTACAAAGTCGTTGTAGCTGACGCCAAATGACGAACATTTGATGCCTCTTTCGTCGAGCAGTGCTCTCAATTCTGCTGCAGTTTTACCAAACAGGCCCGAAAACTCCATATCAGTAAAACCCAGGTCCTTTATTTTGTCCAGCGTACCGGGGACGTCTTTTGATAAATAATCGCGGTAAGTATAGGAAACTAAGCCCGGGTGCTGCGGAAATAATGGTTTTTGAGCGACCGCCAACGATGCCATTGATAAAAAAACAAGGATCAGCTTATATTTCATACTAAACCAGTTTTGGCTCCCAACCCGGTTGATAAGTCCGCTGCCATAATTTCATCGCTTCAGGGCTGTTGGTGATACGCCCATTCTTCGGATCGCATTTCAGCGTAACACCTGTCCGCTGCGCAATATTGGCCAGGTGACAAAGCAATACACTTTTCGAGCCTTCATTCACCGGCGATGTCAATTCGTTTTCGCCCCTCACAGCGCCCACAAAATTTTTAAAATGATAAAAATCGAGGTTGCCATTGGCGCTTTGCGTGTTGTTCGGGTCAGGTGCTACCTCAGATTTTACTTCTTTCAGCACTTTGTTTTTGATGTCCAATATCTTATAGTCACCACCGCCGAGATTGATGAGGCTGCCGTTCTTTCCGTATATAATAAAGCCTCGGCTGCTTCCTTCGACAGGGAAATTATTGCAGCTGCGTCCCTCCCAGATAATCGTTCCTTTATTGCCAAATTCGAACGATGCCACCTGTGTATCAGGCGTTTGCCAGTCGTCCTTATAAGCATATCGCCCACCTGATGAAGTTACCTGCGTTGGATAATCCCCGCCTAAAAACCATCGGCAGCAATCTATCTCGTGTGTACCGTTGTTACAGGCTTCGCCTGTTCCCCAATGCCAAAACCAGTGCCAGTTGTAATGTACCAGGTTATCCTGGAACTCTTTACGTGGTGCAGGCCCTTGCCACAGGTTAAAATCAAGGGTCTTTGGCACCGGGACATGCTTACCCACGCCGATAGATTTCCTGTCATTCGTATACCATGCCTTTGCGAAATATACATCGCCTATCGCGCCGTTACGAACTTCTTTTACCGCTTCGATCAATGACGGCATCGACCGACGCTGGTTACCCATCTGGATATGCTTCCCATATTTATGCAGCGCTTGTGAGATCAATTCACCTTCATGAGGGTTCTGCCCACAGGGCTTTTCCACATATACATGCTTCCCATGCGATGCGCCTAAAATAGCAGCAGGCGTATGCCAGTGATCCGGCGCGGCAACTACCAGCCCGTCAAAATCTTTCTTCTCAACCAGTTTTCGTATATCATGTATCAATTCGGGTTTACGGGGTGCATCTTTCAATGCCTCGAAGCCTTTTTTGATGGCTTCTTCTTCCACATCGCATATATACGCTATCTCGACATTAGGGAGCTGCGAGTAACAATTGGCCAGGTAACTGCCCCTGCCATTAAGACCCATAACGCCAAGAACAACCTTGTTGCTCGGCGCATTTTTACCAAAAACTGGAAAATTGAGAATGGTTAGCCCTGCGGTAGCCAGCGAGGCATCCCTGATGAATTTTCTGCGATGCATATTAAGATGTATTTAGAATTGGTTTCTAAATGTAGAAATAAAACTGTTAAACCGACAGGAATGTTTGTGGAATGTAACGAACTTGTTATCAACGCAAGCTCGTGTTGAAAGATGGATTTGCTGCTCACCAAACAGGCAGGTATCTTTACCCCATGCTTCAGATCAGCCAATTATACATCTATCCTATCAAGTCGATGGCGGGCATTTCGGTCAGCAAAGCGAAGGTAACTGATCGCGGGTTCGAGTACGATCGCCGCTGGATGCTGGTGGACGCGAATAATATGTTCCTCTCGCAACGCGAAGTGCCTGAAATGGCGCTGATGGACGTGGTTATCGTGGCGGAAGGGCTACAGGTAAGCTATCGGCCCGATAATTCGCCTGTGATAGTCCCTTTAACGCCAGCTACCGATGAATTTGCAGAGGTGACGGTTTGGGACGATACCTGTACAGGGCAGTTTGTAGGCGCCGAAATAGACCGGTGGTTCAGTACAAAACTCAACACCAGCTGCCGCCTGGTTTATATGCCAGACGGGACCAAAAGGATAACTGATCAGCGATACGCCCCCGAAAACAGTATCACCTCATTTTCTGACGGTTACCCTTTCCTGATCATCGGGCAGGCCTCGCTGAACGACCTGAACAGCCGGCTCGGGGAACCAATACCGATGAACCGTTTTCGTCCGAATATTGTTTTTACAGGCGGGGAGCCTTTTGGGGAAGACCTGATGCATACCTTTACGGTGGGCGATATTGAATTTCGCGGCGTAAAACTCTGCGCCCGGTGCCCTATCCCTACTATCGACCAGCAAACCCTTGAGCGGGGTAAAGAGCCGTTAAAGACCCTAGCCCGTTACCGCTTTAAGGATAATAAGATATTGTTCGGCCAAAACCTGGTGCATAACGGGCGTGGTAACATTGCAGTTGGCGATGAATTGCAGGTTAAACAACTAAACCATGAAGAACGGTTTTTTATCAGCGCCCGATAATCTTATTACAACTGTAGCGTTATCAAGGAACTATCCGTATCTATCCTTAAAACCCGCATTAAATGAAAAACCTTTTCCTCATTGCATGTTCTCTCATCCTGCTTTCCGCTTGTTCAAAAAAAGAAGATGTGCCCCCCGGGCAAACCTTTAGGAACAAGAATGGCCTATATGTTAACTTTTCCAACGAAAAATGGTATGTTACCAAAGACGGCACTTTCGCAACCGTCAATCTTAAACTTGCAGGTACCACCAATGGCGACAGGATAACCATGAGGACAAGTGGCGATGGCCTGTTGCTGGACAACAACCTGGCATTAAAATCGGGGAAGTTTACTACTGACGGTGGTATTTGGTTCACCCATGCCGCGCCCGACACCGGAACCCTACACGGTAGCACCGAAATAACGGTTTACAGGGGGTCGGATACACTCGTGGTGCATTTGGTAAGCGACGACCTGAGTTATTGAAATCGATCTCTTCTTTACCACCGGATTGCCTGATTTTTTAGTATGTTGCTTTGCAAATGGCACAATATATTACCCACGTAACCCTGGTTGTAAAAGATTACGACGAAGCCATAAAATTCTATACAGAAAAGCTTGACTTTGAATTGGTTGAGGATACTATCTTAAGCGAAGCAAAAAGATGGGTATTAATTTCCCCAAGGGGTCGTGGTGGCTGCTGCCTGCTTTTGGCTAAGGCCGCTGGCGGTGAACAGGTAAAATGCATCGGTAATCAAACCGGCGGCAGGGTATTTCTTTTTCTCCACACCGATGATTTTTGGCATGATTATTTTGTTATGAAGGACAAGGGTGTAAAATTTGCCAGGGAACCTGTGGAAGAGACCTATGGAACAGTTGCCGTATTCGAAGATCTGTATGGAAATTTGTGGGATTTGATCCAAACAAAAAAATAATTTCAGTGGTTTAGGTACCGGAATATAACTCCCTTATTATTAGCAAGATTTGAGTATTTCGCTAAAGTTAAATTTGGGCAAAAAAGTGGCCCTGCAATACCGGAAACGCATTTTTTTCAAAACTTTTGCTTTCAAAATCCCGTAATAGTGGATGTATCAAAACAGTGAACATGAAATTTATTGAAACTTTATTATCCCCTATCCTTAAGGCTGTGCCTGCATTAGCAAACAACGGTGGAATTTTTAAGAAAAGGAAAAAAGCAGCACCTTTTAACCCTAAGATCACTTTAGGTTTCAACTTCTAAACAAGACATTAAATTTAAAATTATTTTACTAAATCTACCTAACATCACCTATGTGTTTCAGCTTCACATTCGTGGTGTTTTTTGTTTCATAAGCTTTAGTAAATTAGCAGAATGAAACCCCTGGTAACAATAGCGTATTGCCCCAAATGTCACTGGCTGCTGCGGGCCGCCTATATGGCCCAGGAATTACTGACCACCTTTGAAGAAGAATTGTATGGCGTAACCCTGCAACCCAGCGAAACAGCCGGGCATTACAGCATACGGATTGGCGACGATGTTATATTTGACAGGAAGGTTCATGGCGGCTTTCCTGAGATAAAAGAACTGAAGCAACTGGTGCGTGATAAAGTAAGTCCTGAAAAAAATCTTGGACATTCGGATAAAAAATAAATACATTTACATTAATTACCCCAACCATACCAATTATATCGACTTAATATATTTCCTTATCTTTGTAAGTTTTATTATATTAAATGTTATCGAAAAAGACTAAGTATGCCATTAAGGCCCTGGTGATACTGGGGAAAAATGCAGATAAACCACCGATGCAGATCTCCAAGATCGCTGAAGAAGAACGTATCCCCAAGAAGTTTCTTGAACAAATATTGCTCGATCTTCGAAATGCAGGTTTCCTGTATAGCAAGAAAGGTGCGGGCGGCGGCTACAGCCTCAATAAAGATCCAAAAGATATTTACCTGGTGAGTATTATGCGCATAACCGACGGGCCTATTGCCATGGTTCCCTGTGCAAGTCTTAACTTTTACCACAAATGCGAGGAATGCAAGTCTGAAACGACCTGCGGAATTCGTGACGTATTTGTCGAGGTAAGGGACGCCACGTTGAAAATACTCACCGAGACCAGCATAGCGGACGTTATAGCCCGCGAGAACACGCTGATCAACGTTTAAACACCGGCTTTAATTTAAGAGCAATCCCGTTTATCGCAAGGCGAAAGGGTATTTATTTCCACACAAACAGCTGGACCTGGCATCGTTTTGTGCGGATATTCATTACGTTCCAATAGCTAATTGCTTGTTTTTGTATCTATACACGCATCATTTGCGTAAAACAGTTGCCTTAGATTTTTTGGCGCATAATTTGGCTGTTATCACAAAAAAGTATCTTTGTAATTAAACTGTAAAAGAAAGATATTTTTTAACATACACTACTATTTCTCTATACTATACATATATTTGGGAAATAATTGTAAAACCAGTGCCCGCTTGGGCCATATAATTAATAAAAAGGATATGCAAAGTTTCCGTACTGAACTGGAAAACCCTGTAGTGGAAAAGGATATTATCGACCTTGAGAAAAAGATCAGGGCTTTTCGCGAAGGTAAGATACACGACGAGAAATTTCGGAGCCTGCGCCTGGCACGCGGCATATACGGCCAGCGCCAGCCGGGGGTGCAAATGGTGCGCATAAAGCTGCCCTTTGGCAAAGTTACTTTTAAACAGTTGCTGCGCATTGCCGATGTTTCGGACGAATATGCAAGCCACAACCTGCACTTAACTACCCGGCAGGATATACAGATACATTATGTAAGCCTTGAGCGTACCCCGCAATTATGGGCCGACCTGGAGCGTGATGATGTTACCCTGCGCGAAGCTTGCGGAAATACCGTCCGTAATATTACCGCCTCCCCCGCTGCAGGTATCGATCCTAAAGAACCATTTGATGTTTCGCCTTATGCACAGGCAACTTTCGAATTTTTCCTGCGCAATCCTATTTGCCAGGAAATGGGGCGGAAATTCAAGATATCGTTTTCGTCAAGCGATGACGATACGGCATATTCCTATATACATGATATTGGCCTTATACCTAAGATCAATGAAAAAGGGGAACGCGGTTTTAAAGTTTTATTAGGAGGCGGCCTTGGCGCTCAGCCCCTGCTGGCAAGTATTGTTGAAGATTTTTTGCCCGAGGATCAGCTGATACCTTATATTGAATCGGTTATCCGCGTGTTCGACCGTTACGGCGAAAGGAACAACCGCAATAAAGCACGTTTGAAATATGTGATCCAGAAACTTGGTTTGGACGAAGTTCTGCGCCTGGCGAAAGAAGAAAGGATCGCCAATAAAGTAAAAACTTACCCTATCAACCGTAATGGTGTAGATGAGCCGGTTATACCCGAGCCGGTATTGATACCGGAAGTAACTATCGATAATCCTTTGCGGTACGAAATGTGGCTGACTACTAATGCTTTCAAGCAAAAGCAGGAAGGATTTTATGGCGTATATGTAAAGGTTACTACGGGCGATATACCTACCGACAAAGCGCGTAAATTTATTGAAGCGATCCGCCCTTACGTGGCTGATGAAATACGGGTAACCCAAAACCAGGGTTTGCTTTTGAAGTATGTAAGAAAAGACGCGTTACCCGCTTTGTATGCCGCCCTTACCGAACTGGACATGTCGGCCCCCGGCTTTGACAGTGTTGCCGATGTAACTACCTGCCCCGGCACCGATACCTGCAACCTGGGTATCTCCAACAGTATGACTTTTGCTCGTGTACTGGAAGATCTGATCTATACCGAGTACGAAGAATTTGTTTACAACCGCGATATTAAAATAAAGATAAGCGGCTGTATGAATTCATGCGGTCAACACGGTTTAGCACATATAGGTTTTCATGGCAGCTCGTTAAAAGCGGGTCTTAAAGTATTGCCGTCAATGCAGGTATTGCTGGGTGGCGGAACGGTGGGCGACGGTGTTGGCCGGGCAGCTGACAAAGTGATCAAAGTTCCGGCTAAGCGCGCTACTGATGTATTGAGATGGGTATTGAACGACTATAAGGCTAACTCGGTAGAGAACGAACCCTTTCATAATTATTATGACCGGCTTGGTAAAGATTATTTCTACCAGTTGCTGAAACCGCTGGCCGACCTGACCACGCTAAAAGACGAAGAGTTTGTCGATTGGGGCCACGAAGAAACATTTGCCACAGCCATAGGTGTTGGCGAGTGCGCCGGTGTTGTTATCGATCTGGTTGCTACCCTCCTGTACGAAGCTGATGAGAAAAAAGGCTGGGCGGATGAGTCATTTGCCAACGGAGCCTGGGCCGATGCCATCTATCACGCCTATAATGTGATGATAAGTTCGGCAAAAGCTTTACTGCTCGATAAAAATATCAATAGCGGCTCCCAGGCCGGTATTATAAAAGAATTTGATGCGCAGTATGTTGAAAAAGGTGAATTTACCCTCGACGGTACATTTAGCGACCTTGTGCTGCAGATCAATAAGAACGAACCTTCAGAAGAGTTCGCCCGTACATACCTGGCCGCGGCGAACGGCTTTTTAAGTACGGTTAAAGTTAAAAGAGAGGCATTGGTACAGTCATGATAGATACTAAAACAAAAAAGGAAATTAAAGAGCCGCGTATTACACTTGTCGGCGCGGGTCCCGGTGATGCCGAGCTCATCACCATCAAAGGTATCAAAGCCTTGAAAACTGCCGACGTAGTGTTGTACGATGCCCTGGTAAATGAAGAATTGCTGGAGTTCGCCCCGGAACATGCTACTAAAGTTTATGTAGGGAAACGCTCCGGCGATCATTCACACTCGCAGGAATCTATCAACAAATTAATGATCGACTATGCCCTAAACTATGGCCATGTTGTACGCTTAAAAGGCGGCGATCCATTCGTATTCGGTCGTGGTTACGAAGAGCTGGATCATGCAGCTTCCTATAGTATCCCTGCTGAAGTTATACCGGGTATCTCAAGCTCTATCGGTGTACCCGGTTTGCAGCAAATACCCGTTACCCACCGTGGGCTAAGTGAAAGTTTCTGGGTAGTCACCGGCACCACGATGGACGGCCAGGTATCAGCCGACCTGTATGACGCGGCCAAAACCAAGGCAACAGTTGTGGTGCTGATGGGGTTGCGCAAATTAGCCGAAATAGTAAAAATATACCGGGCCGAAGGTAAAAACCGTTTACCAGTCGCAGTGATACAAAGCGGCTCGACGGAAAATGAAAAAGTTGCCATCGGTGTTGTCGATACGATCGTGGAGTTGGTTGAAGAGAAAAAGATAAAATCGCCTGCCTTAATAGTTATTGGTGAAGTAGTTTCGCTTCACCCGCAATTTCAGCCCATCAGGGAATTTTATGAGATCATCGCCCAGGAATAACGGTTCGGCAACAATCCAGTACGAGAAAACGGAAGGCAATCAATTGTTTCCCGTTTTTTTGAAACTGAACAACCTGCACACAGTGCTGATTGGTGCCGGTAATGTCGGTTTGGAAAAACTGACTGCCATCGTATCCAACAGTCCCTCGGCGCGGGTCACCGTTATTGCAAATAACTTTTTACCCGAGGTACATGCGCTGGCTTCGGCGTATAACGGCGTAAAAATTATTCAAAAGGCATTTGCCGATACCGACCTTGACAAGGCCGATATCGTCAT
Organism: Mucilaginibacter ginsenosidivorans; assembly: GCF_007971025.1. Taxonomy (NCBI): domain Bacteria; kingdom Pseudomonadati; phylum Bacteroidota; class Sphingobacteriia; order Sphingobacteriales; family Sphingobacteriaceae; genus Mucilaginibacter; species Mucilaginibacter ginsenosidivorans. The sequence continues at coordinate 3,993,831 of NZ_CP042436.1, forward strand.
CGCCGCTACAAACGACACCGAATTAAATACCTATATCAGGGAGTCGGCACATGAACGCAAGCTTTTAGTGAACGTTGCTGACAAACCCGATCTGTGTGATTTTTATTTAGGATCTATCGTACAGAAAGGCGACCTGAAACTCGCTATATCTACCAATGGGAAATCGCCAACAGTGGCAAAAAGGCTTAGGGAAGTTTTAGACGAAAGCCTGCCCGGGGAACTGGATATAACCTTACAGCAAATGAGCGAGCTTAGAAATTCCCTTTCCGGTGATTTTGCCTACAAAGTAAAAACTTTGAACGAGGTTACTGCGGTACTGGTTGACAAAAAAGCCGAGATCAATAAGAAAGGTTTGATCTGGTTAATCTGGGGCACATTGGTATTAGCTATCGCAATAACATTTTATGCGCTGTGGTCAAAAGATGCCGATTTCAGGACATATGTGGAGCATATCGACCATAGGTTTTACTATTTCCTTGGCGCCGGCTTTGTCTTCGCATTGATCGATGGGGCAATTGGTATGTCTTATGGTGTTACCTCAACAACCTTCTCGCTGAGCATGGGTATTAGTCCGGCTGTGGCGAGTATGGGGGTGCACTTATCAGAAGTAATGAGTAACGGAATTGCCGGGTGGATGCACTATCGGATGGGTAATATCAACTGGAAACTATTTAAAATGCTTGTTGTCTGGGGAATTCTGGGTGCTGTGATGGGCGCTTATATCCTGTCCTCGCTCGAAGAATATAGCAAATTTACCAAGCCGTTCATTTCAGTTTATACTTTAATATTGGGCATCGTCATATTAAGAAAAGCTATCCAGGTGGGCCGAAAGAGAACAGGGAGCAAAATAAAAAAGATAAATCTATTGGGTTTTGGCGGTGGCTTTATCGACGCCGTTGGCGGTGGCGGCTGGGGTTCAATCGTGTTATCAACGCTTATAGCCGGCGGTCGTCATCCCCGATTTTCGCTGGGTACAGTAAAACTCTCGCGGTTCTTCGTGGCACTCATGAGCTCGATCACATTTATAAGCATGCTTGGCGGAGCGCCCTGGGCACCTGTGGCGGGCCTGGTTATAGGCAGTGCGCTGGCCTCGCCCATAGCAGCAAAAATATCCAATAAGTTATCAGCCAAAACATTAATGATGGCTGTGGCAATTATCGTTATCGTTGTGAGTGTTAACAGCATAACAAAATTTTTATTGAAAGTCTTTTAAGATGACCAAGTTAGAGGAGATAAAACACGAATTGGACAACATGGGACCGGTTGAGGCCCTGGCTTTGCTGACCAATAAATTTCCCGGGCAGATCGTGTTTTCGACAAGTTTTGGCTGGGAGGACCAGGTGATCACGCATATGATATTTACCAATGATTTACCTATCAAGGTATTTACTTTGGAAACTGGTCGCCTTTTCCCTGAAACCTATTACGTTTGGAACCGGACGATGGAGATGTACGGCAAGCCTATTCATGCCTACTATCCGAATAACGAGCTATTGGAGCAAATGGTGAATGCCAAAGGCCCAAGCAGTTTTTACGAATCGGTTGAGAACCGGAAAGAATGCTGCGGCATACGCAAAGTTGAACCATTGAACCGTGCCCTTGCCGGTAATAAATTGTGGGTAACCGGTATTCGTGCCGAACAATCGGCCAACCGCCAGTTTATGGGTAATTTGGAATGGGACGAACAGCATAATTTGCTTAAATTTCACCCGATTTTCGATTGGAATTTAGACCAGGTAAAAGAATATATAAGGATACATAACGTGCCTTACAATACGCTGCACGACAGGGGTTTTCCGAGCATCGGGTGTCAGCCATGCACAAGGGCCGTTCAGCCGGGAGAAGATTTCCGCGCCGGGCGCTGGTGGTGGGAAGACCAATCAAAAAAAGAGTGCGGCTTGCATGAGGTAAGTAAATAATAACTGAATTATAGAATTAATGAACTATTGATTTTTCCCACTCAATGATCCAGTAATTCAATAAATCAATAATTTATAATAATGACTAATAAACAGCAGTTGGATTATTTAGACGAATTAGAAGCGGAGGCGATATATATCCTGCGCGAAGTTGCCGGCCAGTTCGAAAAGCCTGCTCTCCTGTTCTCAGGCGGCAAGGATTCTATCACTATTGTGCACCTGGCACTTAAGGCTTTTCGCCCGGGTAAATTTCCTTTTCCGCTGGTACATATCGACACCGGCCACAATTTTGAAGAAACCATTATCTACCGCGACCAAATGATCGAACGTATCGGCGAGAAGCTGATAGTCGGTTACGTGCAGGAAGATATTGATGCCGGCCGCGCGGTTGAACAAAAGGGCAAAAATGCCAGCCGCAATCAATTGCAGACGGTAACCTTGCTTAATACCATCAACAAACACCAATTTGATGCTTGCATTGGTGGTGCACGCAGGGACGAAGAAAAGGCAAGGGCCAAGGAACGTATCTTTTCGGTTCGCGACGAATTTGGCCAGTGGGATCCCAAACGCCAGCGCCCCGAGTTGTGGAACCTTTACAATGGTAAAATTCATAAAGGCGAGAATGTGCGCGTATTCCCTATCAGCAACTGGACGGAACTGGACGTCTGGAACTATATCCGCCGGGAAAACATCCCGCTTCCGACCATCTACTTCGCGCACGAACGCGATGTGATAACCCGCGGCGGGCAGTATATGGCGGCCTCTCCTTTCCTGAATATGGATGACGAGGATGTAGTGGAGCGTAAAAATGTACGCTTCCGTACCGTAGGCGACATGACCTGCACCGCAGCTGTTGAATCCTATGCATTTTTGATAGATGATATTATCGAAGAAATAAGCGCCTCGCGCGTTAGCGAACGCGGCGCGCGTATGGACGATAAAGTGAGCGAAGCCGCCATGGAAGATCGCAAGAAAGGGGGCTACTTTTAACTATGAATATACTAAAATTTTTAACTGCCGGCAGTGTTGATGACGGCAAAAGTACCCTGATAGGACGTTTATTGTACGACAGCGAGGCGATCCTGGTCGATCAGTTAGAAGCGTTGCAACGCTCCAATCGTAAAAACGACGATGGAACGATCGACCTGGCTATCTTGACCGATGGCCTGAAAGCCGAACGTGAGCAGGGTATTACCATCGATGTCGCATACAAGTATTTCCAAACCGAGAAACGGAAGTTTATTATAGCCGATACGCCGGGCCATATCCAGTATACCCGCAACATGGTTACCGGAGCCTCCAACTCTAATCTGGCCATTATCCTGATCGACGCCCGCAAAGGTGTTATCGAACAAACTATCCGCCATTCATTCCTCGTGTCGCTTTTAGGCCTGCCACAGGTTGTAGTGGCTGTCAATAAAATGGATATGGTCGATTTTAGCCAGGAAGTTTTTGATAAGATCGTCGAGGACTATAAAAAGCTTGCCGCTAAAGTTGGACTGGAAAATGTAACCTACATCCCCGTAAGTGCGCTTAAAGGCGATAACATCGTACACGCGTCTGCCAGGATGCCATGGTTTAAAGGAAGCAGCTTGCTGGCTCACCTGGAAACTGTGGATATCCCGGTTGATACTGAAAGCGACCATGCCCGCTTCCCTGTACAATGGATCATCCGTCCGCAGACCGACGACCTGCACGACTATCGCGGCTATGCCGGCCGTGTTTCAAGCGGTTCGTTCAGGGTTGATGATAAAATAACCGTACTGCCGTCAGGATTCCATTCTACGATCAGCAAAATAGAATTATTGGATAAAGAACCGGAAACAGCACTGGCCGGTATGTCGGTCACGTTACATTTAAAGGATGAGATCGACATAAGTCGCGGTGATATCCTGGTAAGTTCGGCCAATCAGCCGATCGTCTCCCAACAAATTGAAGCCGATCTCTGCTGGATGGATACCAAAGCGTTAGATCCTACCCACACTTATTTTATACAGCATAACAGTAAAGTAACCCGGTGCCGAGTACGTGAAATATTATACAAAGTCAACATCAATACGCTGGAAAAGGAATTTGATGAAGATTTCAGACTGAACGACATAGGCCGTATTGTACTTAAAACCGCCGACCCGCTGGCGTTTGACCTGTTCCAGAATAATAAAGCTAATGGGGGCGCCATACTCATCGATAGCCGTACGAATGTTACCGTGGGCGCCTTGATGTTTCGAGCTAACGCGGACTGATACGCAATTATCAATCTAAACACAATAAATCAATCAACTAAACTGGCCCCTTTACCGGGGCCTTTTTTGTAGGCTACCCCGCTGACCACCATCACCCGTACTTAAATTTTTGACATTTGATTCAATCTTTAACTTTATATAATTAAATTATTATACTGAAAATAAGCACATTATAAATTTATATAAAATTTATTTTGGAGACTTGTCTTTGTTTCATTTATCTTTACACTACTAAATTGATAGATAATATAGATTTAATAGAATAAATGAATAAAATATTAATTAATCGATGTTACTAAACGTCGCACCCAAACGCTGATGCGTTGCACAATTGTCCAGGCGAGCATCGGCCATTCAAGTAATCACCTGATCATTTACTCACAAAACCCAAACGAACAACAATGAAAATCTTCTACCCCAAAACTATTCTGCTTATAGCATTCCTTCTTATTACCGGCATTGCGGCAAAAGCGCAGCAAAACGAGGATCTTTTGAATATCCTCATCAAAAAAGGCTTAATAACCCAAACTGAAGCTGATTCTATCCGCTCTGAACAGGCATTACGCGACCAGGCCAAACGCGACAGGGACAAACAGAACGAACATAATATTTCTATAGGCAGCAAGGCTCTGCAAATAAGCGGTTTATTGCAGCCGCGGTACCAGGGATTTCAGCAAAAAGGTGTAAACGATGCCTTCGACCTGCACCGCGCCCGCCTTGACGCTAAAGGCAATATTACCGATAGCTGGAGCTATGAAATATATGTCGAATTTGCATCATCAGTTAAACTGATCGACGGATATACAGCTTACAAGTTTGCCGACTTTGCAAAGATCACAGCGGGCCAGTTCAAAATCCCTTTTTCAAACGAGAACCTGGTCTCGGATAGTCAGCTCGAGTTTATCGACCGCTCCCAGGGCGTCGAAGCCTTGGTCGGCCGTTCGAAGGACGTTATTGGCAACTCCAATGGCCGCGATATTGGATTACAACTTAGCGGCAATTTTGCAAAGACAGACGACCGGTTCCTGTTCGATTATGGTGTTGGTGTATTTAACGGCGCAGGCTACAATGTGTCGACGGATAATAACTATCATAAAGATGTATCGGCACGGCTGGTGTTTCATCCGCTAAAAAACCTTGACTTTGGTGGAAGCTGGTACCGGGGGCAGGGTATCCCAACCGGTGGCACCAAATCGCAGGCGCGCAATCGTTACGGCTTTGACGGGCATTATACCCTGGGGCTGCTTTCGCTAAACGCAGAATATATCCACGGTACCGATGCTGCTATACAAAAGGACGGCTGGTTTGTACAGGCAGGCTACTTTGTATGGCCCAAAAAGATACAGCTGGCTGCAAAATATGACACATTCGACCCAAACAAGACGACCACAACCGACCGCACCTACGTTTACACCGGTGGCGTCAACTTCATATTTAACCGGTGGACCAAGTTAGCGGTCGATTATCTTTTCAAGCATGAAGAAACGGTCTCTCCAATTAAAAATAATGTATTCGAAGCACAATTACAGATCGCTTTCTGATCAAACCAACAAAAACTAAAGTCATGAAAAAAATATTTTTCCGCAGGCAAACCATTCTCGCTACTATCGCGACAATCGGCATAATTACCACACTATCCTCTTTCAAAAAGACCGAGCCGAAGCCCGTAGCCGATGACCTGAAAGGTACCATCAATATATCAGGTGCTTTCGCCCTCTACCCTATTACCGTTAAATGGGCGCAGGAGTTTAAGAAACTCCATCCAAACGTGGTATTCAATATCTCGGCCGGGGGTGCAGGTAAAGGTATAACTGATGCTTTGTCCGGGCTGGTCGATATCGGCCTGGCTTCGCGCGATATCAGTCCCGAAGAAATTAAAAAAGGCGCCTATACCATTTATGTTACCAAGGATGCTGTGGTGCCCACCTTTAATACCGGCAATCCGAATGCTACACTACTGGAGGCGAAAGGTGTAAAACGCAACCAGTTTCTCGATGTATTTGTTAGCGGTAAGGTTACCAACTGGAACCAATTGGGCGGCAAAGTGTCTGTTCCTATCCACATTTATACCCGTTCCGACGCGGCAGGTGCAGCCGAGACCTGGGCCAAATATTTCGGCAAAAAGCAGGAAGATCTGCTTGGCGTAGGTGTTTATGGCGATCCGGGCCTGGCGCAGGCCGTTAAAAAAGATGTTACGGGCATCGGTTACAACAACCTGGCCTATTTATACGATTTGAAAACACGTAAACAGGTAGCCGGTGTGCATGCACTGCCCATAGACGTGAATGGCAATGGAAAAATAGACGAGAACGAGAATTTTTACGATACGATAGACCACCTAACTGACGCTATAGCCGATGGCAGGTACCCTTCGCCCCCGGCACGTAACCTCGGGTTTCTTTTCAAAGGGAAACCGAATAAGCCCGAACTGGTCGCCTTTGTAAAATATGTATTGACCGATGGTCAGAAGTTTGTCGACGAGAACGGCTACATCGTACTCTCAAAACAAAAACTGGCTGAAGAACTAAAAAAAGTGAATTAGCCTGTTGATTGAGTGAAATGGTTGATTGGGTTGAATATGTTAAGTCAGACCCAATCAACTTGATCCAACGCAATCAATTTATTCAACCTGTCACATAATGCAAATACGCTTACTAAAAGATAAAATCTATTCCAAACTAATGCTGGTGTTAACGGTACTATCCGTTTCGGTAGTATTGGTCATTGGCATAGGCTTGTATCTCAAATCCGGTCCTGTCCTTGATCACTCGTCCTGGTGGACATTATTAAGCTCCAGTCAATGGAAACCGCTGAAAGGCCTGTTCGGCTTTTTCCCGTTCGTTATGGGTACCTTATGGGTTACTGCTATAGCCATTATCATTGCTTTGCCTTTGTGCCTGCTCACTTCTTTCTATATTACCGAATACGCACCAAACCGCATCCGTAAAATATTAGTACCGTTTGTAAACCTGCTGTCGGGCATACCGCCGGTTATATTCGGCGTGTGGGGCGTGTTATTCATCATTCCGTTGATCCAGGATCATATCGCGCCGCATTTTGTCGAATTTTCCACGGGTTACAGCGTGCTTGCGGGCGGTATCGTTTTAGCCGTGATGATATTCCCCCTTATCGTCAGTATCGTTTGCGAAGTACTTAACACCATCCCGCGCGAGTTGAAGGACGCCTCTTTGGCTTTAGGGGCCACTAAATGGGAAACAATCCGGAAGGTGTCGCTTCGCAAGGCGAAAACGGGGATTGTAGCAGCAACCGTATTGGCCATCTCCCGCGCTTTTGGCGAAACCATTGCTGTATTGATGGTTTGTGGGAATAACGCGGTAACGCCACATTCCGTGTTCGACCCTGGCTACCCGTTGCCTGCGCTTATCGCCAATAATTACGGCGAAATGCTGTCCATACCCATGTACGATTCAGCGCTGATGTTTGCAGCACTGTTACTATTTATCATCATCGTGCTTTTCAATGTTGTTTCAAGGCTCATTATGGCCCGGCTGGAAAGGAAACTGGCCCTATGATCAGGCGCAAACTGGAGGAGAATTTCTTCCGTGTTCTTATGGTGTTAGCTACGCTGATAGTAGGCGGAAGCTTTTTTCTTATCGTTGGAACAATAGTTTACAAAGGAGTCCCTTTCATGAACTGGGACATGGTAACCAAAATACCGGGCGGGGGTTTTTATATCGGTAAGGAAGGCGGCGTGCTCAATGCAATTATTGGTTCACTCTATATTGCAGGGGGCGCAACCGTGCTCGGCCTTCTCATCAGTATACCGGTCGCCATTTATATCAACATGTACCTGGGCGGGAGAAATGTAGTTGCGAACAGCCTCCGTATCGCTTTCGACGTGCTCTTCGGCATACCCTCTATCGTTTACGGCGCTTTCGGTTTTCTCATCATGGTTTATTTCGGCATACGCGCCTCGCTGCTGGGTGGTATTGTGGCGGTTACGCTGCTGGTTATCCCCATTCTTGTGCGCACGCTTGACGAGGTCATCCGCACCGTACCCAAAGAGTTGCGCGACGCCTCGCTGGCCCTTGGGGCTACCCGCTGGGAAATGTCCAAAGTCATCATCCGTCAGATACGCCCCGGTGTTTTTACCGCCATCCTGCTGTCGTTTGGGCGCGCTGTTGGCGATGTAGCCTCTGTACTGTTCACTGCCGGTTTCAGCGATAACATACCCACGTCTTTACATCAGCCCGCTGCAACGCTGCCGCTGGCCATTTTTTTCCAGCTGGGCAGCCCGGTGGAGGAAGTGCAGGGCCGCGCATACGCATCGGCTTTGATATTAACCATCGTTGTATTGATCATCACGATCCTATCCTCCGTTCTGGCTAAACAATTCTCAAAAAACAACATCAGGTAATGACTAATAACCCACATATCAGCATACAGCAGCTAAACGTCACTATTGGCAACCAGCATATACTGAAGGATATTTCCATCAATATCCCCAACAAAAAGGTCATCTCCATCATCGGCCCTTCGGGCTGCGGGAAGACAACCTTGCTTAAATCCTTCAACCGCCTGCTGGACGACACGGCCGACGTAAAGGTAACCGGTAAGGTGCTGGTAGATAACGAGAACATCTACGACCCGGATGTGGAAGTTACCCATATCCGCAAAAAGATGGGACTGCTTTCGCAGCGGCCCTACCCCCTGCCCATGTCCATTTATGATAACGTGGCCTACGGCCCGCGTATACACGGTACCCGCAAAAAAGCCGACCTGGACGGGATAGTGGAAACACAGCTTAAAGCTACCGGCCTGTGGAACGAGGTGAAGGACCGTTTAAGCGCGCCTGCAACGCGTTTATCCATCGGGCAGCAGCAGCGCCTGTGCCTGGCACGCGGATTGGCTGTGGAGCCCGAGATCATCCTCGGCGACGAATCCACATCCGCCCTCGACCCGGTCTCGACGAGCATCATCGAAGACCTGTTCATCAGGCTGAAGGAACAATACACCATCGTACTGGTTACCCACATCCTGCGCCAGGCACGCCGCGTATCCGATTATATCATCTTCGTGTACATGGGCCGGATCATCGAGTTTGGCCCGACGGAGGAGTTGCTGCTTAATCCAAAAGAAGAACTAACGAAGGAGTACGTTAAGGGGTATATCAGTTAGGCTGGGACAAGGGTTAACATGGTTAACACATTTTTCACGCGCTCATTAATTAATACATTGATTATCAATATATTACATAAATATTAACCAAAAACGTGTTAACCATAAATTGTTACCTCTGCCCGCTTATAAACTACAGCACACCGCCGGCCAATACCCGGCAACTGCCAGGCAAAAAGTTCCGTTTTGTTTATTCTTGTCTTTACCTGACTAAAGTTGCCTAAAGCCGACCGGTCATAACTTTTTATTAAATAATAGCGCTCCCCGTAGAGACGCATAATTATGCGTCTCTACCCGTATGTTGCCGCTTCGGCCGCCAGCACAGTTTTGTTTGTTCTTGCCTTAAGCTGACTACATTTGCCTGCAGCCGACCGATCATAACTTTTTATTAAACAATGCCGCTTCCCGTAGAGACTCATAATTATGCGTCTCTACCCGTATGTTGCCGCTTTGACCGCCGGCATAGTTTTGTCTGTTCTTGCCTTAAGCTGACTACATTTGCCTGCAGCCGACCGGTCATAACTTTTTATCAAACAATGCCGCTTCCCGTAGAGACGCATAATTATGCGTCTCTACCTGTATGTTACCGCTTCGGCCGCCGGCACAGTTTTGTTTATTCTTGCCTTAAACTGACCAAAGTTGCCCCAAGCCGACAGGTCATAACTTTTTATTAAATAATGGCGGTCCCGTAGAGACGCATAATTATGCGTCTCTACCTGTATGTTACCGCTTCGGCCGCCGGCACAGTTTTGTTTATTCTTGCCTTAAACTGACCAAAGTTGCCCCAAGCCGACAGGTCATAACTTTTTATTAAATAATGGCGGTCCCGTAGAGACGCATAATTATGCGTCTCTACCTGCGACGACACCGCCAAATGGCCCGGTCGATATAGAACGCTAAGCCTTCAAAGCGCCCTTTATTATCTCCAGTATACCTTCATTTTTTACTATCCACATGCCCAATCGCTCTTCGGTAATGCCCGCTTTAAGCTGGTAAGTGTTTACCGGGTTCGTATCTTCAAAAACGGTTTCCATATACCGGAAATTAATATTTTCAATGGATGATAATTCATGGGCAACCTCAACAATATGGGTAGAAACCACAAAGAAACAGGTTTTCACTTCGGCAAAGGCTGCAATGATGGCAAGCGAGGCATCATAGGCGTCTTTAACATTGGTTCCCCTGAACAGTTCGTCAAAAATGACAAAGATATCTTTTGACTGGTTTAATTTTTCGGCCACGTGCTTTACCCGTAATACTTCTTTATAAAAGTGGCTATGCCCCTGTTCTACATCGTCCGCTAAGTTTATGGTCGTTATTATCCCTTTAAATGCGGAAGTCACCATACGTTTCGCAGGCACCGGGAAGCCTAACTGGGATAAATAGACCGCGATCCCTATTGCTTTAAGCAGGGATGATTTTCCGGCCATGTTAGTACCGGTAACAAAACAAACATTGCCGCCGGGACCAAATTCCACGTCGTTACTTTTAGGATCGGTAATAAACGGATGGAATAAACCCTCGATAGTTAATTCCCTGGCGTTGGTTTTATTAACTACCGGAAATGTGAAACCAAGGGTTTTGCCGCATTTACTTACGGATTGATAAACATCTAACTGGTAAGCGACACTCAGCAATATCTTCATTCTTTCATAGGCAAGCTGCCTGAAAAAATGGTCCGCTTTTGCCATATCCGCAGCGCTGAGTTTTGGTTTCTTTATCAATTGTTTTAGCCATTCAAATTCTTTTGGCTGGAAGGTGGTTAAAATGGCTGAGCGAAATTCCTGTATTTTCCTGGGCAGATCGCCTTGCAGCGCTTCAGCGTACCTGATCAGGCTATCAAGTATAGACAGTGAACTTTCTACGCCGGTTTGGATTACATAATACTCACTATCGTTAAACTTAAACGCATAGATGATTTTTTCTAAGAAACTGGTTATAACTGAAAAAGGTTTAGCATGATAATGCTTTTTTAAATAAAATTCTACAAAATCATAATCGTTTCTATTTAAGCCGACTTTTATATTGTGCTCCTCTATATACAAAAACACTTCCAGCCTTTCCCGTATGTCAGCAGGATCGGTAAGCGGCCTATTGAACATATCCTGCAACACTTCACTGCCGCCAATGGTATCAGCGTGGCTGAAAAGGCTATATATAGATTGACGGGAATTGTTGTTTTGAAATATTGCCAGATCATTTAGTGTTTGCCTGTCTATATCGAAGTTCATAAAAGATGAGGGTAAGGGTTGCTTAAAGCCAGGTGTTTGTTTCGAAACATCAACGCTGAAAACAAAATTGTAGTTTCTACGCCTGTATTTAATTACGGCTAATATTATATATAATCTCCACCAATTAGCTATAATTTATTAATATTGGGGTTTCAATTCAATACCCCATGTCTGCCGGCTATCATCGCATTGTTATCAAAATAGGCTCCAACGTTTTTACGCAACCCGATGGCCTGCCCGACAACGCCCGTATTGCGCATTTGGTGGAACAAATAGCCAGCATCAAAAAACAAGGGAAAGAGGTAATACTGGTGTCGTCGGGTGCGGTGGCTTCGGGCCGCAGCCTGATATCCGTATCCGAAAAGGCCGACGCTGTCGCCGCAAGGCAGCTTTTGGCTTCCATCGGGCAGGTAAAACTCATCAACACCTATTCGGCCCTGTTTGGCAATTTTGATATGCTTTGCTCGCAGATATTGGTTACCAAGGAGGATTTCCGCGACCGCCTGCACTACCTAAACATGCGCAACTGCCTCGAGGTATTGCTGCAGCACCAGGTTATCCCGGTGGTAAACGAGAACGATGTAGTATCGGTAACCGAACTGATGTTTACCGACAACGATGAGCTCGCGGGGCTCATTGCTTCCATGCTGAATGCCCAGGCTTTGATCGTTCTGACCAATGTCCATGGCATTTATAACGGCGACCCGAAGCTTCCCGGCTCAAAACTGATAGAAGAGGTAGACACCGAAACACCTGATTTCTCCGCGTTTGTCACTTCGGGCAGATCACAGTTCGGTCGCGGCGGAATGATCACCAAATCGACCATGGCGCATAAGACCGCGCAGCTGGGTATCGCCGTGCATATTGCCAATGGTACAAAGGACCATATTTTGACGGATGTACTGGAAGGTAAAGTTCCGCACACCCGTTTCGCTCCTGATAAATCAAAATCCGGCAGGAAAAAATGGATAGCACATTCGGCCCACACTGCAACCGGTGCCGTGGTCGTAAACGATGGCGCCAAATTAGCATTAACATCCAGTAAGGCAACCAGTTTACTACCGATAGGTATAGTAAAACTTCAGGATAATTTCAACAAGGGCGAGATCATCAAATTACTGGATGAACAGGGCAAACTGATAGGCCTTGGCATAGCCGAATACGGTTCGGACAAGGCAAAAGAGCGCATCGGCCAAAAAAATCAAAAGGCGCTGGTGCATTATGATTATCTTTATTTGCCATGATAAATAATAAATAATAATAAAAAATACCTCGTCCCCTCTTTTCGCTTGCGAAGAGAGGGGTGACAAGCGTAGCGATGCCGGGGTGAGCCGACAGGGAGATAAATAAATGAACTACAAACAATATTTTGAGGACGCTCTTGCCGCCGGCAGGAATATCATCGGTATTGAGCCTGACACTATCGTGGCTGTGCTCAATGACGTTGCCGCATCTGCCATAGCCAATACCACCCATTTATTGCAGGAAAACCAAAAGGACCTTGACCGGATGGATCCCTCCGATCCCAAATACGATCGTCTGAAACTGACCGAAGCGCGCATAAAAGACATTGCGAAGGATATGGTGAACGTAGCCAGCCTGCCGAACCCGCTTGGGCACATCCTGTCCGAAAAAGAAATGCCCAACGGGCTTCATATCAGTAAGATCAGCGTTCCGCTGGGCGTTGTCGGCGTGATATACGAGGCCAGACCAAATGTGACTTTTGATGTATTTGCGCTCTGTTTCAAAACCGGGAACGTATCGGTGCTGAAAGGCGGCAGCGATGCGGAATATTCCAACAAAGCTATCATAGCGCTTATCCACGATGTGCTTTCGAACCACGGTGTCAATAAAAACGTAGCCGTACTGCTTCCGCCTGAACGGGAAGCGACCGAAGCTTTATTTAATGCGATAGGCTATATCGATGTACTTATTCCCCGTGGCAGCCAGGCGCTTATCGACCGGGTCCGCCAGCAAAGTAAAGTACCTGTAATTGAAACCGGCGCCGGCATTGTCCATACTTATTTTGACGAAACCGCCGATCTGCAAAAAGGTGCCGATATCATTTTCAATGCGAAAACGCGCCGCGTAAGCGTTTGTAATGCCCTGGATTGTTTGATCATCCATTCGTCCCGCCTATCCGATCTGCCCCAACTGGCTATACCTTTGGTTGACAAAGAAGTCGAAATTTATGCCGATCCGCAGGCTTATGCGGCTTTATTAGGTCGTTACCCTTCCGTCTTGTTGCACCAGGCGGAAGCCGAACATTTCGGCACCGAATTTTTATCCTATAAAATGTCCGTCAAAACGGTGCCTGGTTTCCGGGAAGCCATGGATCATATAGCCCAATACAGTTCCAAACACAGTGAGGCCATCATTACCGAAAACGAAGTGAATGCTGTAGAGTTCCTCAACAAGGTAGACGCGGCTGCGGTATATGTTAACGCATCCACCGCTTTTACCGATGGTGCCCAGTTCGGCTTAGGGGCCGAAATAGGTATCAGCACCCAAAAGCTCCATGCCCGTGGACCGATGGGTTTACAGGAACTCACCAGCTACAAATGGCTCGTTAAAGGCAACGGACAGGTGCGCAATCCGTAATAAACCCGGTATCTTATTGATAATTAGCTTCTTAAAAATTTTTAAAAAGCTAACTTTCGAAACATCGTCATCGTATAGATTAGAGCAAATATTCAAAATCCTCTATTCAGTACATGAGATCCGGCGCGCTAAGGATTGCTTTAATTTACCTGGCTGTTTCCCTGGCGTGGATACTTGTTAGCGACAGGATGCTCACTGTTTATCAGCACATCCTTAGCCCGGCTTGGTTTGTTATTTTTAATGACTCCCGTCGGTTTATATTTCTTTCTGTAACCGGTTACCTGCTGTACCGGATGATCCGCGCCAACGAGAAAAAGCTGATCGAAAGCGAACGGCATTCGCGTATCAGGGACGATGAGAACCGCAAATTAGGCACTATCCTTACCAGGGTCAATAATCTCATCATCATTACCGACAAGAACAACTATATCAGTTGGGTAAATAAGGCATTCGAAGATTTTACCGGCTATTCGTTTGAAGAGGTTGCCGGGTATACGCCTGCTACGTTTTTTATCGACGGAGAATCGGGGATAGACGAACTCAGTGTTATCCTGCGTCATAAAAAAGTTAGGGAGGCGTTCGCCACCGAGGTTAATTGCCGGAAAAAGAATGGCGAAAAATTTTGCGTGCATAGCGAATACACGCCCCTGTTTGACGACAACAAGGAGTTTACCGGCTATATTGGCGTTTATAACGACATTACCGGGCTCAAACAAAAACAGATCGAAGCAGGCCGGCAGATAGAAAAATTAAAGGAAGTTGCCTGGCTAAGTTCGCACGAGATCCGCAGGCCGCTCGCCAATATTATCGGGCTCACAAACCTGATGAAGGTTACGCCTTTGATGGACGAAAAGATAAGGATACTCGACAGCATCAACCGGTCTGCCGGTGAATTGGATAAGATCATTCATGTCATAAATTCCACCGTAGGTACCGAACTCGAAGACGCTCCTCCTCCTGCCCCATCCTCCTGAAAAAAGGAAATGCAACTATTTTTATGTCCGGGTGTTTTACATTTGACATAAAAATCGGTTATGAGCATTATAGCAATAGACCCCGCTAACGGGAAAGTTATCAGGAAATACCGTCCCAATACCCCTAAACAGGCTGATCAGAAGATAAAGCAAACCCATAAGGCCTGGCTTAACTGGAAAAACACCACCCACCAGGAACGGTCGGCCCTGTTAACGGCAATGGCCGGTGTGCTGCAAACCCGGAAAACGGAGCTCGCTATCCTGATGGCGCAGGAAATGGGCAAACCCACCAGCCAGGGCGTGGCTGAAATTGAAAAATGCGCCTCGGTTTGCGAATATTACGCTGCCAACGCCGGCAACCAGCTCGCCGACCAAATTATCGAAACAGATGCCTCCAAAAGCTACATAACTTTTCAGCCATTAGGTGTTGTATTGGCCGTTATGCCCTGGAACTTTCCTTTCTGGCAGGCTTTCCGTTTTCTTGCACCCGCTTTGGCCGCAGGCAATTGCGGCGTACTAAAACATGCATCAAATGTTCCCGGCTGTGCACTGGCAATTGAGGATGTCGTTCGTCAGGCGGGTTTCCCTGAAAACGTCTTTCAAACGCTACTTGTCGAAAGCGCCATGGTGGAAAAGATCATCGAGAACCCTTTTATACAGGCTGTTACCCTTACCGGCAGCACTAACGCGGGCAAACAGGTGGCCCAAAAAGCCGGCTCGCTCGTCAAAAAAACTGTGCTCGAGCTTGGCGGCAGCGATCCCTACGTGATACTGGAGGATGCCGACCTTGAAAAAGCCGCTGAAATTTGCGTCAACAGTCGCGTCATCAACGGCGGGCAAAGCTGTATTGCTGCCAAGCGGTTTATCGTGGTCAAATCAGTCGAAAAGGAATTCACCAAATACTTCCTGGCTAAAATGAAAGCTAAAAAGCTGGGCGATCCGCTGGATATCCTTACCGATATTGGCCCCCAGGCCCGCACCGATCTGCGCAACGAACTGCACGAACAGGTAAAGCTCTCCATCAAAAAAGGTGCAAAATGTATTTTAGGGGGAACGTTGCCTAAAGGCAAAGGCGCTTTTTACCCCGCCACAATCCTTACCAAAGTAAAACCAGGTATGCCCGCTTATGACGAAGAACTGTTCGGCCCGGTAGCTGCCATCATTTCCGCCAAAGACAAAGCCGACGCTATCCGCATTGCCAACGACAGCAGCTTTGGGCTTGGTTCGGCAGTGTTCACCAAAGACAGGGAGAGGGGAGAGAAAATAGCGGCAACGCAATTGCAGTCCGGCTCATGCTTTGTCAATGCCCTCGTAAAATCCGACCCGCGTTTGCCGTTCGGCGGTATCAAACAATCCGGCTACGGCCGGGAACTGGGCATGTTCGGCATACATGAATTTGTGAATATCAAGACGGTTTTTGTGGCGTAATAGTGAGTGGTGAATGGTGAGTGGTCAATGGGAGGGCATCGTTCATTTATATAAAGTAAATAGTTAAATGATGATTGCAAATAATTGATTACTAATTATAATTAATTTATAGTTAAGTATCAAACAATTGCGAATTTCGACTTTGGTACCGTCTGGAGCTCACTAAAAGCATGTATCACAGGTTACCAAAGTGCCGTTTCGGTATTAAGTAAAAAGCCGCCCTTGGGGCAGTAAGCGATGCAGGGATATTTTATCATTACCGGTACATACATAAGCGGTCCAATAACAACGCGTCGCAGTCGACTCACCCGGACGGCGCTATGCTGGTCGACCCTCTCTCCGCTTCGCGCAAAGAGGGCTGAATTTTTCTTTTCTTTTACCTTTCCTAATATATTTTCCATACAGCCACCCTCTTTACCGCTTGCGGTAGAGAGGGCGGTCAAGCAAAGCAAAGACCGGGTGAGTCCACTCGCCAAATGACAAGTCAACTGTTCTCTCCCTAATCCCCAATGACTAATGCCCAACGGCCAATAAACGAATCACCAGTTAACTAATCACCAATCACTAACCACCAACCACAAATTACCCTCCCCTGACCCAAACCCAAATTTCAAAACCGTATCTTTGCACCCGAAATGAGTAAGCACGGCAGGATATTAGTTGCGATGAGCGGCGGGGTCGATAGTTCGGTAGCATCGGTGATGCTGCACGAGCAGGGCTATGAAGTTATCGGCCTTACCATGAAGACCTGGGATTATGCCTCGTCCGGTACCAGCTCCAAAGAAACTGGTTGTTGCAGCCTGGATAGTATCAACGATGCACGTGCCCTGGCCGTGGGTTATGGCTTCCCCCATTATATATTAGATATCCGCAGCGAATTCGGCGATTTTGTGATCGACAACTTTGTAGACGAATACCTCGCCGGCCGCACGCCAAACCCTTGTGTATTGTGCAATACCCATATTAAATGGGAAGCTTTGCTGAAACGTGCCGATAAACTCGACTGCGAATTTATCGCTACCGGGCATTACGCCAACATCCGTCAGCATGATAACGGCCGCTACGTGGTTTCCAAAGGTTTGGACGAAAACAAGGATCAATCCTATGTACTATGGGGCGTTTCGCAGCAAAACCTTGCCCGTACTAAGTTCCCGCTGGGCAGCTTTACCAAGGCGCAGATACGCCAGATGGCGCTGGATATGGGCCAAATGGAACTCGCAGCCAAAAGCGAAAGCTACGAGATATGCTTTGTGCCGGATAACGACTACCGCGCTTTTTTACGGCATAAAGTGGAAGATTTGGAAGAACGCGTGGCGGGCGGCAATTTTGTGCTTACCGATGGCACCGTAGTCGGCAAGCACGAAGGCTATCCTTTTTACACTATCGGTCAGCGTAAGGGATTAGGCATTGCTTTAGGGCATCCTATGTTCGTTACCCGCATAGATCCCGCCACCAACACCGTCGTTTTGGGTACGCAGGACGAATTGCAGCGCAAACAAGCCTGGGTGCGTAATCTTAACCTGGTGAAATACGAAAGCATTACCGAGCCTATAGAAGCGGTAACCAAAATACGCTACAAAGATGCCGGCACACAAAGCACCATCGTGCAAATGAGCGAACACATGAAGGTCGATTTTCATCATTCCGTATCGGGCATAGCGCCCGGCCAGTCGGCTGTATTTTACGAAGGCAACGACCTTTTGGGCGGCGGTTTCCTGATGTGATTTCTTTTGTTGTAAGGTTGAAATATTGTAAAGTTGAAAGGTTGCTTTCTGCATTTGTGATGGTGCAGCCGCTCGTCTTTTCATTTACAAATTACAACGTTAAAACTTTTCAACCTTGCAACATTCCAACATTTTATGTTTTATTTGCAAAAAATAATCGCTTAAATGGCTAAAAATCTACTGATCGTCGAGTCTCCGGCTAAGGCAAAAACTATTGAAGGCTACCTTGGTAAGGACTTTACCGTGAAGTCGAGTTACGGGCACATCCGCGACCTGGTAAAGTCAGAAGACGCGATAGATATTAAAAATAACTTCGCTCAAAAATACGAGGTTCCGGCTGATAAGAAACAGGTGGTAAGTGAGTTAAAGAAACTGGCAAAGGAAGCTGAAACCGTTTGGCTGGCATCGGACGAGGACCGCGAGGGTGAGGCCATATCGTGGCATTTGTTCGAGACTTTGGGGTTGAAAGACGCCAATACCAAACGTATCGTGTTTCACGAGATAACCAAGCCTGCTATACTGAAAGCAATAGAAAGCCCGCGTAAAATAGATTATAACCTGGTAAATGCCCAGCAGGCGCGCCGGGTACTGGACAGGCTGGTGGGTTTCGAGCTCTCCCCTGTTCTATGGAAAAAAGTTAAACCGTCACTTTCAGCTGGTCGCGTACAATCCGTTGCCGTAAGACTGATCGTTGAGCGCGAGCGCGAGATCATCAGGTTCACTCCTGAAGCTGCATTTAAGATCGTCGCCGTATTTGGCAAAGGCCGTGAGGCTTTTAAGGCCGAATTGCCCGAACGTTTCGCCAAACAGGGAGACGCTGAAAAGTTCCTCCAGGATTGTATAGGTGCTGATTTCACTATCAATTCATTAGAGACCAAACCGGCCAAACGCTCGCCGGCTGCGCCATTTACCACATCTACGTTGCAGCAGGAAGCCAGCCGTAAACTGGGTTTCTCGGTGTCGCGTACCATGACGGTGGCCCAGAAGCTGTATGAATCCGGTAAGATCACCTACATGCGTACCGACTCGGTGAACTTATCCGATACGGCGCTGAGTGCGGCTGCGAAAGAGATCAATTCGGCATACGGCGAAAGATACCATCACTACCGGGTATATAAAACAAAAAGCGCCGGCGCCCAGGAGGCCCACGAAGCCATCAGGCCGACCTATTTCGATGTACATTCCGTCGACGGCGATCCATCCGAAAAACGCTTATACGACCTGATATGGAAGCGCGCCATCGCTTCGCAGATGAGTGAAGCTTTATTTGAAAAGACCACCGCAAAGATCGGCATATCAAGCCGTAAGGAAGAACTGGTTGCCAACGGCGAGGTAATGAAGTTCGACGGCTTCCTGAAGGTGTACCTCGAATCATCGGATGACGAAGATGAACCGCAAAACGGCGAGGATAACGCCATGCTTCCGCCACTGAACAAGGGACAAAAGCTCGATCTGCAGGAAATGACCGCAACCGAACGCTTTTCGCGCCCTGCGCCGCGTTACACGGAAGCCAGCCTGGTGAAAAAGCTGGAAGAGTTGGGTATAGGCCGTCCGTCTACTTACGCCCCTACCATATCCACTATACAAAACCGTGGTTATGTGGTGAAGGAGGACCGTGAAGGCAAGGCACGCAGCTTTAAGGTGATGACGCTGAAGGGCCGGGATATTACGAAAGAAGAAAAATCGGAAAATACGGGCGCTGAACGCGGCAAGTTGTTCCCGACAGATATTGGTTCGGTAGTTAATGATTTCCTGGTACAGTATTTTAAGGAGATCGTCGATTTTCACTTTACCGCCAGTGTCGAAAAACAATTTGACGAGATAGCCCAGGGTTTGGAGGAATGGACGGATATGATCCGCGGTTTCTATACCCCTTTCCACAAAGGTGTCGAAAACACCATCGAAACGGCTGATAAAGCTACCGGCGAGCGAGAGTTAGGTATTCACCCCGAAAACGGCAAAAAGGTTTCGGTGCGCATAGGCCGTTTCGGGCCGTTCGTGCAGGTTGGTGACAGTGAGGGCGATGAGAAGCCCTTATACGCCAGCTTAAGGGCCGGGCAAAGTATCGAGACCATCACGATGGACGAGGCGCTGGAGTTGTTTAAACTGCCTAAAAAGGTTGGCATGTTCGAAGATAAGGATATGACTGTCGCCATCGGCAAATTTGGCCCGTACATTCGGCACAACGGCTCCTTTTACTCGTTGCCGAAAGATACCGACCCGCACGATGTTACCGAGGACCAGGCCGTAGATATAATAGTAGATAAGCGCAAGCGCGATGCCGAGCGGGTGATAAAAACCTTTGCAGAAGACGCTGATGTGAAGGTGCTGAATGGCCGCTGGGGGCCGTATATCGAATTCGGTAAGCAGAACGTTAAAATACCAAAAGATAAAGATCCGCAGGCACTAACCTACGAGGAATGCAAGGCACTGGCCGATGCAGAAGCCAAAGCGCCGAAAAAACCTGGCGCAAAAAGGTTTGCGAAGAAAGGTAAATAGCAGTTGAATAGTTGATTAAGTTAAGTGGTTGATTGAGTAACCATGTAACTTGATCAACTTAATCTAACCGGATCAACTTAGTCAACTCAAAAATGATCAAAGACCTCCCCGAAAACGTTGTAAAAGATATTGCCATCGCAGTGGCGCTGGAGGGCGAAAATATCCAGGCCAAAACCTGGTATGTATACCTCATCAACCTGAAAAACCAGCCGATAGAGAACGTGCTGATCACATCGAAAGGTTACGGCGAAAAGAACGGCGAGCAGATCAAAACCTCAACCCTGCGCCACATGTTCCCCATAGTGAACAATGGGGCCTTCGTTTTAATAGAACCTATTGATGAGGCCACCTTCGGCCTGAATAATGAGTACTGGCTCAGTTATTATATCGGCAAGGATATTTACGACAAAAAATTCATCTTCCTCCCCGAAAGTATCGTCGAGTCTAATTTCATTAAATTGCCCATCGTCAACAAGCCGGGCGTGATGATACGGTAAATTGTGATTAGTTGATAAGATAAATTTTCGCTGATTGTGTTAATTCATCGGCTGCTTCAGCGTCATATAGGAATTTATATAAAACCCAGATATCCCTGGGTTTATAAAACACAAAAGTGAATCTTAGCGGGTGATTCTCATGTTTTACCAAATAACTACGAAGGGCTAATCCATTAGCAATACTTTTTTCAGTTATTAATGAATATCCGGTAAAGCTCCCCAAAGCAATCTTAATTGAATCAAGTTTGCTTTTTAAGTTATCCGCATCAACGGTTATTTTATTTGTGCTAAAAATATAATCAATTGCGTTACTTGAGCCTTCGGTCTTATATTTCTTAAAGAAATTATCGATATAACCATTGATCTGCTTAACATCTGATTGTTGCAATGTAGAGGTATTAGATTTCGTTTGTGCCTGTGAATTGGAAGGGCTACATCCAAAAAGGCAAATTAATACTACAAACAGAAGGAATCTCATTTCAAAAGTTTAAGTTTAAATACAGGATATAAATTTATAAATTTATGAATTCTTAAGCAATTGGATTCTATCCATTTCTCCACCGCTATTAAATTAACGAAATCATTATATCAATTCACTAAGCAATTAATCGCTCGCAACAAACATCCGGCCGGTGTTTTTCAGAAATACATCGTCATAATTTTGTAATTATATAATATCACAGAACATAATTTTATTATCAAAAAAAAAATTGTTCAAATATTTGGAAGAATCATTTTTTTATTTCTAAATTTCATTAATAAATTAACCTTAATCAATGAAAGATGGAGAGACGCCTCTGCCCGCTGGCAAGCGTCCAATTATTGTTGCTGCTTCGATCATTCTCGTAATCATCGCTGCCTATTTTATTTACAACCTGCGCCACAAAAAAAGCAGTGTCGACCCGGCCTTCAGCAAGTACATCGAGTCGTACACAACAGGCATTATTTCAAAAGAAAACACCATTCGCATCCGGCTTGCCAGCCAGGTTACGACAACCCATGTGCAGAACGATCAGTTGCCGGACGGTGTGTTCGACTTTTCGCCCGCCGTAAAAGGCAAGGCCTATTGGGTTGATGAGCGAACCATCGAGTTTCGACCGGAAGCGAAGCTGGTGTCCGACCAAAGCTATTCGGCCGATTTTAAGTTAAGCAAGGTGACGGAGGTGCCTTCAAAGTTTGAGGATTTCAAATTCACCTTCCAGACGGTTAAACCTGATTTTACCGTTTCCTTTAATGGGCTGGAAACCGCCACCAACACTTCCATCGATAAAATGAAGCTGCACGGCGTTGTACAAACGGCCGACGCCGAGGATGCTGCAGCTATTGAAAAGCTTATCAGCACCGGTTTCGAATCGCCGGTGCAGATCACCTGGCAGCATAATAGCATAAGCCGCACGCATAAGTTTACCGTCACTGATATTACCCGCGCTGCCGATAAAGTTAACACGCTAACAGTAAACTGGGACGGCACCAGTCTCAACGTTGGCAAAAAAGGGAGCCAGGAGTTCGAAATACCTGCCATTGGGGATTTCAAGGTGCTCAACATCTCTGCCGTGCAGGATAACGACCAGTATGTGCTGGTGCAGTTCTCCGATGCAATTATGGTTGGCCAGGAATTAAAGGGCCTGGTAGGCATAAAAAACATCGACGACCCTGCTTATACTATTGAAGGAAGCAAGGTGAAAATTTATGCTCCCGACCGCCTCGAGGGTAATTTTACCGCCTATGTGAACGAAGGCGTGGAAAACATATCTCATAAAAAGATCACCAAGCCTTATACGGCCAACGTGTTCTTCGAGAACCGCCTGCCATCGGTAACCATACCCGGCAAAGGCGTTATCCTCCCCGACTCCGGCAAACTGGCCATGCCTTTCGAGGCGATAAACCTGAACGCGGTGGATGTAAGCATTATCAAGGTATATGAGAATAACGTGCCGCAATATTTCCAGTCGAACGGCTTCGATGGCGCGTCTGAATTGCGTATGGTGGGCAAGCCCATCCTGCAAAAAACCATCCGCCTCGACCAGGATAAAAGCGTCAACCTGAATAAAAAGAACAGGTTCAAGCTGGATCTTGACCAGTTGATACGTACCGAGCCCGGGGCCATTTACCGCGTTGTGCTTGGATTCCGTAAAGAATATTCGCTGTATAACTGCACCCTGGGCGGACCGGGCGTTAAAAAGAACTCGGACGATGATGACTACGGTTATGATGGCAGCGACCGTGACAATGCCGGCAAGGTAAGCGATGAGGACGATGATTTCTGGCAGCGCTATGATAACTATTACCCCGACAATTATCGTTGGAACGACCGCGGCGACCCCTGTACCAATTCGTACTACACCCGCGACCGCTGGGCCATGCGCAATATTATCGCTTCCAATATAGGTTTGGTAGCTAAGCGTGGCAACGATAACAGCATGGTTGTAGCTGTAACCAATATTATGAGTGCCAAACCCATGGCAGGTGTATCGTTGGAGTTTTTGGACTTCCAGAAACAGTTGATGTTTAAAACCATATCGGATGCCGATGGTATGGCTAAGTTCGATCTGAAGCGTAAACCTTACCTTCTGGTTGCACGCCAGGGTGCCGAACGGGGCTATTTGAAGCTTGATGATGGCAGTTCGCTGCCCCTCTCCCGCTTTGATGTTGGCGGCGACGACATAAAAGATGGCCTGAAAGGCTTTATTTATGGCGAACGTGGCGTTTGGCGCCCGGGCGATTCGATATTCCTCACTTTTATTTTGCAGGACAAATTGCACACACTGCCTGCCGATCACCCGGTTGAGTTTGAGCTGGACGACCCTGATGGCGGTGTGTTCAAACACATTACGGCCAACAAGTCGGTGGATGGCTTTTACAGCTTCCATACGGCCACGGAACTCTCCAGCCGGACAGGGAACTGGACCGCAAAGGTAAAGGTCGGTGGGGCCTCGTTTGAGAAGAAAATAAAGATAGAGACCATTATGCCAAACCGGCTCAAGCTAAACTTAAGCTTTGGCGGAGCAACGCAGCTTACGAAAGGCGGCGATGTATCGGGCAGCCTGGATGCGCATTGGCTCTTCGGCGGTATTGCGCAAAACCTGAAAGCTAAGGTGGATGCCTTTTTGTCGCCGCAGCATACAACCTTTAAAGGGTATGACGATTATATTTTCGATGATCCTACCCTGAATTTCACCCCGCAAAGCCAAACTATATTTGACGGGCGGCTGGATGCGACCGGCAAAGCGAATGTTAAAACCGATATTGATGTGGACAAAGAGGCCCCCGGACAATTGCGGGCCAACTTCCTGGTGAAAGTATTTGAACCGGGCGGTAACTTCAGCATACAAACGCTTTCCATGCCCTACAATGTTTACGACGGTTATGTCGGTATCAAAACAAGCAAAGGCAGCGATATTTCGGGCATGCTGTATACCAACCGCGATAATGTGGTTGATATAGCCGATGTGGATACCAAAGGCAGCCTGTTCTCCGGCTCGAGAAATGTTGAAGTGGAACTTTACAAGATCCAATGGCGCTGGTGGTGGGACGAGACCGGTAACGAATTCAGCAATTTTACGCAGGACCGCTACAATAAGCTCATCAAGACGGAGAACGTCCGCCTTACCAATGGTCGTGGTAAATGGACCCTGCATGTTGATAATGACGAATGGGGCCGCTACCTGCTGCGTGTGAAGGACCCGGAAACGGGCCACTCAACTGGTAAGATAATTTACCTGGATTGGCCGAACTGGGCCGAGCGCCTGCAGCAAAGCAATCCTACCGAGGCTGCCATGTTGTCCTTTACATCCAACAAAACCAGTTATAAAGTGGGTGAAGACGCTACGCTGACCATCCCCACCGCTTCGGACGGCCGCGCGCTTATCAGTATCGAGAACGGCAGCAAGGTATTGCAAACCAACTGGATAGACACCCGGAAGGGCCAAACGCAGTACACGTTCAGGATAGACAAGACCATGGCGCCGAATATATTTGTGAATGTAACGCTGTTGCAGCGCCACTCACAAACCATAAACGATTTGCCTATCCGCATGTACGGTGTCATCCCGCTTACAGTGGACGACCCGCAAACTATCCTGAAACCAGTCATCAATATGCCGGATAAGATACGCCCGGAAACACGATCATACATCACGGTTTCGGAGGCGTCAGGTAAGGAAATGACCTATACCATCGCTATTGTAGATGAGGGGCTGCTGGATATCACCAACTACAAAACACCGAATCCGCACGAGACTTTCTATGCCCGCGAGGCGCTGGGCGTTAAATCGTGGGACCTTTTCGACTATGTGATAGGTGCCTATGGCGGTAGTTTGGAACGAATACTCAGCATAGGTGGCGACGGTACCAATGGCATGAACCGGAATGTGTCGGTCAATCGCTTTAAGCCGGTGGTGAAATTCATCGGGCCGTATCATTTGAATGCAGGGCAAAAGCAGACTACCCGTTTCACCCTGCCGCAATATATCGGCTCGGTAAAAGCTATGGTCATTGCCGGGCACGACGGCGGTTATGGCTTTGCCGATAAAGCCGTTACCGTGAAAAAGCCGCTGATGATACTCGCTACGCTGCCGCGCGTGCTGGGGCCATCGGAAAAAATACAATTGCCGGTGACGGTATTCGCATTGGAGGATAAGGTAAAAACCGTCAACCTTGAAGTGCAGTCGAACGCCTTCAGCAATCTTGCGGGTAACAATAAAAAGACTGTAACCTTTACCAAAACAGGTGATCAGCTGGTTACTTTCGACCTGGATGTTAAAGATTTTGTCGGTGTAGGAAAAGTAAAGATAATTGCCAAAAGTGCCGGCGAAACAGCAGATTACGATGTGGAACTAAACGTCCGGAATCCTAATCCGCCGATCACGAAGGTTATCGAGAAGGAACTGGCTCCTGGCGAAACCTGGAGCACTTCGTATGTACCGGTTGGCATGGCAGGCACCAACAAAGCCTCTTTAGAGGTGGCGACTATTCCCCCATTGAACCTTGCCAAACGCCTGGATTACCTGATCGAATATCCTTACGGCTGCGTGGAACAAACCACCTCATCTGGTTTCCCGCAATTGTATCTGAGCCAGGTGCTCGACCTGACACCAAGACAATCCGCCGAGACCGACCGTAATATCAAGTCGACCATTAACAGGTTAAAAAACTTCCAGGTTACGGATGGTGGTCTCAGTTACTGGCCAAACCAGGGCGAAGCCGACGAATGGGGAACCAATTACGCCGGGCACTTCATGCTTTCCGCCCAGGCCAAAGGTTATTCCATGCCGATAGGTTTTATTGAGAACTGGAAGAAATACCAGCGCATGAAGGCCCTTACCTGGGGACCCGATACCCGCAGCTTCTACGGATCGGACCTGATACAGGCTTATCGCCTGTACCTGCTGGCGCTTGCCCGCGCTCCGGAGCTGGGGGCAATGAACCGCCTGCGCGAGTTCAAATACATTAGCGACGAGGCCCGTTGGCGTTTAGCCGCAGCGTACAAGCTGGTGGGCCAGCCCGAAATAGGCATGCAGCTGATCAATGGGTTATCAACCACTATCAAGCCCTACTATAGTTTGTACGGCACCTATGGTTCCGATCTGCGCGATGAGGCGATGATACTGGAAACACTCACCTTATTGGGGCAGCATCAGAAGGCGGCCGCTTTGTTCAAAACAGTGGCCTACAGGCTGTCGCAGGACGATTGGTACAGTACGCAAACCACAGCCTATTCGCTGGTGGCAATATCCGAATATTGCGGCGCAAACCACCCGGGCAGCAAGCTGCAGTTTAGTTATAACGCGAGCAGTGTTACCTCCAAATCGTACTTATGGCACACCGATCTGAATGTTACAGGAGGTAAAGTAACACTTAAAAATAATGGGAACAATAAGCTTTATGCCAGGATCATACAACGCGGACAACCATCATCGGGCCAGGATGTGCAGTCTGTCAGCAACCCGGACGTACTGGAGATGCGGATAGGCTATTTCAGCCTGACCGGGCACCCGGTCGATCCAACCAAATTGAAGCAGGGCACCGATTTTGTGGCACAGGTTAATGTCAAAAATCCCGGCAAAAAGGGCAGGTATGATAACATGGCGCTAACGCAGATATTCCCATCGGGCTGGGAGATCATCAACACCCGCATGTCGGATACGACGGAGGCATTCAACTCATCGCCCTCGGATTATCGTGACATCAGGGACGACCGGATGAACACCCATTTCAGCGTTGCAGAGGGTAAGGAGGTAACCTATTACGTGATGTTGAATGCAGCTTACCTTGGCAAATATTACCTGCCTGCAACCTACTGCGAAGCTATGTATAACCACAGCATCAATGCGGTGCAAAAGGGAAAGTGGGTGGAGGTGGTGAAGTAGTTGATTCAGTGAAGTGGTTGATTGGGTTGATTAAGGTAAACTTAGTCAACTCAATCCAACTTAATCTAACTTAATCTAACTTAATCAACTCACTTCACCCCAAACAACCCGTACTTCAAAATACAATAAATGGCCCGCACTCCGTCTTTCCACCCTATTTTCTTGCCGTCCTCATAAGTGCGGCCGTAATAGGATATGCCGACCTCGTAAATGCGAATTCGCGGCACACGGGCTATTTTTTGAGTTACTTCGGGTTCAAAGCCGAAACGTTGCTCGGTTAGTTTGATGGATTGAATGAGCCGGGTGTTAAAAAGTTTATAGCAGGTTTCCATATCCGTAAGGTTCAGATTGGAAAACATATTGGACAAAAAGGTTAGAAAATTATTGCCGATGGTATGCCAGAAAAACAGGATACGGTGCGGGTTGCTGCCCATAAAGCGCGAGCCATACACCACATCGGCAAAGCCGTCGCAAACGGGCTTCAGCAGGTCGTTGTATTCAGCCGGGTCGTATTCAAGGTCGGCATCCTGGATGATGAGGTATTCGCCGGTCGCTTTGGAAATGCCGGTATGCAGCGCGGCGCCCTTGCCCTTGTTCGCCTCGTGCCTGAAGTACCGGATATCTGCATCGGGATGAGCGCCCTGGTAACCGAGAATGGCTTGCTCAGTATGATCGGTCGAATGATCGTTCACGATGATGAGTTCTTTTTGAATATTATGAATAAGTTTAACCTCCCTGATCTTATCGAGTATCAGGTGGATCGTGTTGCCCTCGTTATAGGCAGGAATAATGATCGATAATTTTTTAATTTCCATTTAATAAAATCGGCCCAAAAGGCTCAATTACAATGCAAACCAGGTTAAACAAGGTTAAAAATTATATCAAAAAACCAAAAGTAATAATAATACTCTCGGTTTTGGTGCTTTGCCTGTTATGGTTTTGGTTTTGCCTGCCTAAAAAGCTGTTCACCTACCCCACTTCCTACGTTATTGACGACGAAAAGGGCCAGTTGCTTGGCGCATCGATAGCGAAAGACGGTCAATGGCGCTTCCCTTACGATACCAACGTACCTGAGAAATTTAAACAGTGTATCATCGCTTTCGAGGATAAGCGTTTCGAGCACCACCCCGGTGTGGATATCGTAGCGCTTGGCCGCGCCTTTAAACAAAATATCAGCGGCAGGCACGTGATCAGCGGCGGCAGCACGCTGACGATGCAGATCATCCGGCTGGCCACAAAAGACAAACGTACCTACTGGAATAAGTTTACAGAAATATTTAAGGCGCTACGCCTCGAGATAAGGTACAATAAAAAACAAATACTGGCCTTGTATGCCAGCAATGCCCCGTTCGGATCGAATGTGGTTGGGCTCGATGCAGCTTCCTGGCGTTATTTCGGGCGCAGCCCGGATAAACTTTCCTGGGGCGAAATGGCGGCAATGGCCATATTGCCCAATTCGCCTTCATTGGTTCACCCGGGTAAAAACCGCGCCGTCTTGCTCAAAAAACGGAATTTGCTGCTCGATAAATTACAGGAGCAGGGCATCATCGACGCATCGACAGCGTCGCTGGCGAAGCTGGAACCTATCCCCGACCAGCCGGTTCCGCTGCCACAGCTGGCCCCCACCTCCTGCAGCGTTTTAAAGCCGATCTGCAGAATGAGCCCGATAGTTCGACGCGCATAACAACCAGTATCCGCTCCACCTTGCAACGGCAGGTAAATGAAGTATTGGAGCGCAATCACGATGTGCTGAAGGGAAACGATATCAACAACATAGCGGCCATAGTACTTGATGTCGAAACAGGCCAGACTTTGGCCTATTGCGGCAACATCTCGCACCCGGAAGATTCGACCATGCAAAGCGATGTGGATGTTATCAGCGCGCCACGCAGCCCCGGCAGCACGCTCAAACCACTACTATTCGCCAATATGCTTCACGATGGTTTGATCTTGCCCAATAGCCTGGTGCCCGACGTCCCGACACAGATCATCGGATTTCATCCCAGGAATTTCGACCTGGCGTACGATGGCGCGGTTCCGGCTTCCAAAGCTTTGTCACGCTCCCTAAATGTTCCGGCGGTAAAAATGCTCCAGCAATATAAGTCCGAACGGTTCTATGATTTTTTACATCGCATAGGCATAACTACCTTAAATAAACCGGCCGATCACTATGGCTTGTCGCTGATACTTGGCGGGGGTGAAAATAATCTTTGGGAACTTAGCGGCGCTTATGCTGATATGGCCCGCGTACTAAATCACTATAATGGTATTTATAACGGGAAATATGATACCGCCGATTACCATAGTCCTGTGTATGTGCAGCAACCAGTAAAAGAACATCACCTGGAAAAAAACGGCCTGCTGGATGCTGCCTCTATCTTTTACACCTTCCAGGCAATGGAGGAAGTAATGCGCCCTGGCGAGGAAATGTTATGGCAACACTTTAGTTCGTCGCAGCGTGTAGCGTGGAAAACGGGAACCAGCTTTGGCTTCCGCGACGGATGGGCAATAGGCATTACCCCCGATACGTTGTGGGTGTATGGGTGGGTAACACCGATGGCGAGGGCCGGCCTGGGTTAACGGGGATCACTACCGCAGCGCCTATCATGTTCGAAATATTCAGGCTGCTGCCGGTTTCGCGCGGATGGTTCACGATGCCCATTAATGATATGGTGAAGATAAAGATATGCCGCCAAAGCGGTTACCGCGCAGGCATCTATTGCGACGATACCTACCCCATGTGGGTGCCGCAGGGCGGATTGAGGGCCGCGGTTTGCCCCTGGCATCAGCCGGTTCATCTTGATAAAACAGGTAAATGGCAGGTTACCGGCGACTGTGAGCCGCCGTCTGAAATGATCACCAAAAACTGGTTTGTCCTGCCGCCATCGATGGAGTATTATTATAAAACGAAAAATTATCAATACCATGTTCTGCCGCCTTTCAGGCCCGACTGCGCCCTGAATACAAAAAGCAACCCGATGGAGCTTATTTACCCCAAAGAAGGTGCGAAGATATACATACCCCTTGAGGTTGATGGCAAACGGGGTCGCATGGTGTGTAATGCTGCGCACAGGCAGCCTGGCATCAAAATTTTCTGGCATTTGGATGATAAATATGTGGGTGAAACCACCGACTTTCACCAGGTGGCTTTGAGTCCGCCGCCGGGTTTGCATAAACTTACACTGGTGGATGCCAACGGTAACACGGTGCAGGTGAATTTTGAGATACTGGAGAAGTAAGTTGGCAGTGGGCACAAAAAATTTGATCACCGCCAGCTGCCTGCCGGAAACTGCCGGCTGAAAATGATTATCTTGCCGTGATCTTATAAAGGAAAGAAGATGCTTGAACAATACGACCTGCACAACATGATGGTGCTCGACATCGAAACGGTGCCGCAGTACAGGAACCATGACGAGGTGCCGGAGCATATCCGTAAATTATGGGATCAGAAAACGTTGAACACCCGCAAGGATGAAACCGCGGAGGATTTTTATGGCCGCGCCGGCATTTGGGCCGAATTTGGTAAGATCATCTGTATCTCGGTTGGGATATTTACGCGGGGAAAGGGTGTTGGGCTTAGGGTAAAATCATATTATGGCCACGACGAAAAGCAATTGCTGATCAGATTTTCAGACCTGCTCAATTCCCAGCCGCCTTCACTCGTCCTTTGCGCGCATAACGGCAAGGAGTTCGATTTTCCATATATCTGCCGCCGAATGCTCATCAACGGCCTCAAGTTCCCGTCGCAGCTGGAAATAGCAGGTAAAAAGCCATGGGAAGTGAACCACCTGGACACGATGGAGCTATGGAAATTCGGAGATTATAAAAACTATACCTCGCTAAGTCTGCTCACAGCCATATTTGACATCCCGACCCCAAAGGACGACATAGATGGCAGCATGGTTGGCCAGGTGTATTGGGTTAACGGCGACCTGGAACGCATCAGCACTTATTGCCAGAAAGACGTTGTGGCCACTGCACAACTCATACGCCGCTACCGTGGCGAGCCTTTGATAACAGACGATAATATAGCACTGGTTGGAGAATAATGCTTCAGGTAAATAATTTAAAAGTTCAGTTTAAAACCCCAAATGGCCTGGTCGGCGCTGTCAAAGGGAGTTCGTTTACCCTGGAAAAAGGTGAGACCGTAGGCATTGTGGGCGAATCAGGTTCCGGCAAATCGGTTACTTCGCTGGCTATCATGCGCCTGCACGACCCGGCTAATACTTTGATAAGCGGTGAGGTGTTTTTTAATGATACCGACCTGCTCCGGCTTTCCGAAGATGATATGCGCGATATGCGCGGCAACCGTATTGCCATGATCTTCCAGGAGCCGATGACCTCTCTTAATCCGGTACTCACCTGCGGCCACCAGGTAACAGAGGCTATCCGACTCCACCTGGGGACCAGCAAGCAGGAGGCCAAACGGCGGGCCATCGAGCTGTTCAATGAAGTACAGCTGCCCCGGCCCGAAATTATCTTCGAAAGTTACCCGCATCAGCTATCCGGCGGGCAAAAGCAGCGCATTATGATAGCCATGGCGCTCTCCTGCGACCCGGAAATACTCATAGCCGATGAGCCGACGACCGCGTTGGATGTCACCGTTCAAAAAACGATCATCGAACTGTTGCAAAGGCTCAAAAGCGAACGTACCATGAGTTTGATCTTCATCTCGCACGACCTGGGTGTTGTGAGCGAAATAGCGGATAAGGTTATCGTGATGTACAAAGGAGAAATTGTGGAAGAGGCAAGGACCCGGGACATATTTTCGCACCCGAAACACCCCTATACCAAAGGCTTGCTGGCTTGCCGCCCGTCGCCCGAACATCATTTGAAAAAGTTGCCCGTTGTGGCCGATTTTTTAGAGGAGGCGGGAAAGAACGGCGGTTCCATCGAAAAGATAAGGGAGCAATACGCCTATAAGCCGGCAGAGATCAAAGAGCGCCGTAAGGCATTGTACGCCCGGCAGCCCATTCTCAGGATCAATGAATTGTGCACCTGGTTCCCGGTTGGAGGTGGCTTGCTTGGCAAAAAGAAGGATGTGGTGAAGGCCGTCAACAAGGTTAGCTTTGACGTGTACCCGGGCGAAACCCTGGGGCTGGTGGGCGAATCGGGCTGCGGAAAATCTACTTTGGGACGCAGTATTTTAAGGCTGATCGAACCAACATCCGGCAATGTTAATTTTGAGAACACCGATCTGCGTATGCTCGGTAAACACGATATGCGCAACGTGCGCCGCGATATCCAGATCATTTTCCAGGACCCCTACTCCTCTTTGAACCCCCGTTTAACCGTTGGAGATTCGCTAATGGAGCCTTTACAGGTGCATCAATTGTATGAAAATAACGGCAAACGCAAAAAAAGGGTATTGGAACTACTGGAACGGGTAAACCTGCCGCCGGAATATTTTAACCGTTATCCGCACGAATTTTCGGGCGGGCAGCGGCAGCGCATCGTAATTGCACGTGCCCTGGCACTCCATCCTAAATTCATTATTTGCGACGAATCGGTATCGGCGCTGGATGTTTCGGTACAGGCACAGGTACTAAACCTGCTGCGCGAATTACAGCAGGAATTTAATCTTACCTATATTTTCATTTCGCACGACCTGTCGGTTATCAAACACATATCCGACCGGGTAATGGTAATGAACAAAGGGGAGATCGTGGAAACCGGCGACCCGGACGATATCTATTACCATCCCAAAATGGAATACACTAAGAAACTGATTGAGTCAATCCCCGGGAGATAATATTTTCGGGCCGGTAATCGGCATATTCGTGCATCCGTTCCCAAACCGAATCATCAATTTGCTCATTGGCGTGTTCGGTTTTCATAACCGGCCTGGTATAATCGGGCAAAAAGCTAAAAAGCCCGGTTTTCGAATCATACATTTTTGCTGTGCAATTTGGCCTGATGCGGTGCAGCAGGTAAGGTTCGTCAAAACCGAGGCCGCATTTCTGCGCCTTCCTCACCATCCAGTCAAGCGCAACATCGCTTAAGCCCTCTTTAGGATAGCCGCCGCCGATGTTGGAGTGTACCCCGGGGAACCACACCTGTTCCATTTCCTGTTTAACTTGCCCGTATTTAACCTTATCGCTTTTCTGCCAGAGTGCAGGTTTAAAATTGTCGCGGTGCTCGTCAACCGCCAGGGCCTGGTATGCATGTTCCACCAGGCTGCTCAGCGTGGTATCGTGGAATTCATATTTGTTTTTGTTGATCCATTGAAAGGCGTGTACCGGTATGCCCAGTGCCCCTACCGTATCCCAAACGCCGATGAACTTTATAGGCTTAAGCGGGTGGCTGTATTTCTCCCTGAAAAGTTTGGCCTCTTCCCCGTCGGGGTTTAACGCCTCATTTGTCCTGTCCCTGTATATGTCATAGGCCCGGTCGATAAGCTGCAGATCGTTACATTTCAATATCCCGCAATTGCGTATCAGCCCGGCCAGGCTGCGGGCCGTGTAGGCGCCCCTGCTAAACCCAAACAGGAACAATTCGTCGCCCGGCTCGTAGTTCCACACAATAAATTTATAGATATCTTTTATGTTGTCGTCGATACCTTTGCCTGTGGCGCCGTCTATCATTTTGCTCCAGGCCGTTCCTTCGGCCCCAACGCCTTCATCATAATATTTCACCTGGTAAATGATCTCGTTACGCTCGTTCCGAACGCGTTTACAAATGGCCTCAAATATCTTCTGGACATTCGTTTCGACGTATTCTCCCTCATATTTATCGCCCGGTTTATTCCAGGTGCCGTCGCTGCAGGTTATAATTCGTTTCATAGTGCTGATGTATTAGATGACAAGGTCGATCGTTTTAGAAAGGTAGTGTTCAGCACTTCCCCTCAAGGTTCAAAGTTATTACATATAAACCTGCTATGAAACCCGTGTTTTAACGGTATTTTTAGCGTTAAATAACGCATTCTTCGTACCTTTACCTTATATATTCTATCTATGTCTAAAAAGAAAAACAACTCCTCTATCAAACTGGTACTCACGCAGTTGGTATTGGATATATTTGAACAAAGCGGCAATGCTCCGCTTAATTACAAGCAAGTTTCAGCAAAATTGAATGTCCGCGACCCTGAATCGCGCGAAACTATTCTCGAAATATTAAAAGAAGAAGCTCAAAAGGGTACGCTCAAAGAAGTTTCACATGGCAAGTTCCAGCTGCGCGAACTTAAAACATTTATTGAAGGCGTAGTCGACATGACCAACGACGGCTCGGCCTATATCGTTACTGATGACCCGGATGAAACCGATATTTATGTGGCGCCGCGCAAACTGCGGAACGCACTTAACGGCGACCGGGTTAAGGTTTATGTTTATGCCAAAAGCAAGGGCCAGCGGCAGGAAGGCGAAGTAATAGAAATATTGCAGCGCTTTAAGATGGAGTTTACCGGCATCGTTAAGGTATCGGAACGGTTCGCCTTTTTTATTCCTGATGACCGCAAGATGATGCATGATATATTTATCCCGCTGAGCGACCTGAACGGCGCTAAAAACGGGATAAAAGCCGTCGCCGAAATTACCGACTGGCCCGCAGGGGCTAAAAACCCGATAGGCCGCATCAAAAATGTGCTGGGTGTACAGGGCGAGAATGACACCGAAATGAACGCCATTCTGGCGGAATATGGTTTTCCGTTGTCATTTCCCAAAGAGGTTGAGCAGGAATCGGAGGAGATACCAGACGTCATAACAAAAGAGGAAATAGCCCGCCGTCGCGATTTCAGGGAAGTGCTCACGTTTACTATCGATCCGTTCGATGCCAAGGACTTTGATGACGCCATATCCTTCCATGCGCTGCCAAACGGCAATTACGAGGTGGGCGTTCATATCGCCGACGTATCACACTATATTCAACCCGATTCGGCCCTGGACAAAGAGGCCCTGGAGCGCGCCACCTCAGTTTACCTGGTAGACAGGGTGATACCCATGCTGCCCGAACGTTTATCCAATGGTTTATGTTCCTTAAGACCGAAGGAGGACAAGCTATGTTTTGCCGCTGTTTTTGAAATGGACGAAGATGCCCATGTGATTAACGAATGGTTTGGCAAAACGGTAATTCATTCCGACAGGCGCTTTGCTTACGAGGAAGTGCAGCAGATAATTGAAGATAAGGCCGGCGAGTTTGCTAAGGAAATATTAAAGCTGAATGCTTTGGCTTATAAGCTGCGCGAACGCAAGTTTAAAAACGGCGCCATCAGTTTCGAGACCACCGAAGTAAAATTCAAGCTGGATGAAAGGGGTAAGCCTGTTGGCGTTTATATAAAAGAACGTAAAGACGCCCATAAGCTGATAGAAGATTTTATGCTGCTGGCCAACCGCAAAGTGGCCGAATATGTAAGCAAAATGGGCAAAGGCAAGCACAAATACACCTTTGTTTACCGTACGCACGATTCGCCGAAGGCGGATAGCCTCGCCAGCTTTGCCCAGTTTGCGGCAAGGTTTGGCTACCGCATCAACATGAAATCGGACAAGGAAATAGCCAAATCGCTTAATTTTTTGATGGAAGATGTGGAAGGAAAGAAAGAGCAGAATGTGCTCACCCAATTAGCCATCCGTTCCATGGCAAAGGCTATTTATACCACCAAATCCACCAGTCATTACGGACTGGCGTTCGATCATTATACCCACTTCACCTCGCCTATCCGCCGCTACCCCGACGTGATGGTACACCGCCTGCTGTTCCATTATCTTAACAACGGGCAATCGGCCAATGAGGCATACTATGAGAAATTGTGCCAGCATTGTTCGCAAATGGAGAAAAAGGCGGCAGATGCCGAACGCGCCTCGGTTAAATACAAACAGGCCGAATTTTTACGCGACCAGATCGGCAGCGTCTACACGGGCATCATATCGGGTGTTACCGAATGGGGTATGTATGTGGAGATCATCGAAAACAAATGCGAGGGCATGATACGCCTGCGTGAAATAACGGACGATTTTTACACCCTGGACGAAAAGAACTATGCCATCATCGGGCAGCGTAAAAAGAAAGTTTACCGCTTGGGCGACGAGGTGAAGATCAAAGTAAAAAATGTCGATCTCACTAAAAAGCAGATCGATTTCTCATTGGTGCAGGAGTAATATTGGTTGATTAAGTTGAATTGAGTTAGATTAAGTTGATTGAGTTTGTTAAAATTGCACCCTGTTCCAAATCACGCCCTAAATGAGGACTATTAACCAACTGCAGGAAATAATTAACCGGGAGGTTGATCGCCTCGATTTTCCCATATACCCTGCGGACCTGTACGAGCCCATAAAATATATCCTGGCGCTCGGTGGAAAGCGCATCAGGCCGGCTTTATTACTGATGTCGTGCGATATGTTTGGCGGCGATGTTCAAAAGGCCGTCCCCCCTGCGCTGGCTATCGAGGTGTTCCATAATTTCACGCTAATGCACGACGACATTATGGATAATGCCCCGCTGCGCCGTGGAAAAGTGACCGTGCACGAAAAGTGGAACAAAAACGTAGCTATCCTTTCGGGCGATGTGATGCTGGTAAAGGGTTACGAACTGATGATGAATGTGGACGACCACTTACTGCGCCCTATCATGAATATATTTAACGACACGGCGGTAGGTGTTTGCGAAGGCCAGCAGATAGATATGGGATTTGAGACACGAAGCGATGTACGTATTGACGAATACATTAATATGATACGTCTCAAGACAGCCGTGGTATTAGGCGGCGCCCTTAAAATAGGCGCCCTCATAGGTGGCTCAACTTCCGAGGACGCATTGTTGTTGCAAACATTCGGGGAGCAATTAGGCGTTGCCTTCCAGTTGCAGGACGATATACTGGATGTTTACGGCGACCCGGAGAAATTCGGCAAGCAGGTTGGCGGCGACATCCTTTCCAATAAAAAGACTTTTCTCCAGATCAAAGCGCTTGAATTGGCTGATGAACAACAGGCATTTGATTTAACCCGGTGGTTTTCAGGAATGCAATTCGACCCCAAGAAAAAAATAGCAGCCGTTACCGGCATATATGATCAGTTGAATATCCGCCATTATGCCTGGGAGACCATGCATACCTACGCCGCCAATGCTTTTGAGGCGCTGGATGCTATCAGCTTGCCCCCTGCCCCCAAACAGTACCTCCGCGACTTTGCCGACGGCTTGATGGTGAGGGAGAATTAAGTATATTTAGGGTATGAAAAAAACCTTATTCCTTTTTCTTTTCACAATAGTAACTGTAATTGGTGCGAAGGCCCAAACGGCTGATGATGCCAAGGTTGATACTATAGATATTCCAAGTGAGATGCCAAGGCAAATCGACACGAAAGTCATGGTTTTTACTGCGGTTGAGTCGGAACCTAAATTTCCTGGCGGGATGCAGGAGTTTTATAAATATCTTGGAAATAGTATAAATGTACCGGCGAGCCTTTTTGTAAAAGGCCGGGTGCAGGTGAGTTTTGTCGTTGAAACCGATGGACAAGTTGTCGAAACAAAGATCATCAAAGGCATAGTAACTCAAAAGATGAAGCAGGAAATACTCCGCGTCTTTAATGCTTCACCCAAATGGAAACCGGCAATACAGAACGGCAGA
The DNA here is from genome assembly GCF_007971025.1 of Mucilaginibacter ginsenosidivorans. Lineage (NCBI taxonomy): Bacteria > Pseudomonadati > Bacteroidota > Sphingobacteriia > Sphingobacteriales > Sphingobacteriaceae > Mucilaginibacter > Mucilaginibacter ginsenosidivorans. The sequence goes on from NZ_CP042436.1 coordinate 4,032,009, forward strand.
CCTGTCAGAGTTCAATATTCGATACCATTAAGTTTTTGATAATGAAAAACTCTTTTTTGATCCTTGTTTTACTGATTGCTTTTATTACCACACATGGCCAGCAACCCACTACTCCACCGCCTCCGCCGCTCCCTGCAAAACATGCAGACCCGGATGCCGCGATCGTTGTTGACGGCACGGACACGACCACATCAAAAAACGATAAGATTTTCACTGCCGTAGAGCATGAGCCGGAATACCCGGGCGGCATGATGAAATTTTACCAATACATACATGAGAACCTTAAATATCCTGAAAAAGCAAAAAACAGCGGTATAGAAGGCAGGGTCATACTTGGATTTATTGTGGAAAAAGATGGTTCATTTTCTGATATAGTTATCAACAGGGGTTTATCCCGCGAATGTGATGCCGAAGCCGTAAGATTACTAAAAAGCACAGAAAAATGGAATCCGGGAGTTCAAAACGGACACCTTGTTCGCGTTATGTATAACGTTATTATCACTTTTAAAACACCGGAATGATCAGGCCCGGTTTTCCTTCTAAATAAACAATATGAAAACCGCTGGATTTCTTCTGCTCCTGGTACTAACTGGCTATGTCGCAAAGGCCCAGGGCAAGATAAAGGTTTCCAAAGCCGCCCATGTAAATAAAACTTTTACAGGATGCGATGACGAAGTGTTAGCATCATTTCCGGGTGGTATGCGTAATTTTAACAGGTATATCAAAAAAAGTCTTCACTACCCGCCGCACGCCGTGGTTCATCACATACAAGGAAAGGTATTACTGAATTTTGCCGTCGAAAAAGATGGCAGCGTCAGTGCTGTAAAAGTGATCAAAGGTGTTTCACCTGATCTGGATGCAGAAGCGGTACGCATACTTAAACATTCGCCCAAATGGCACCCGACCACCGAATGCGGAAAACCGGCCGTGACAGAATTTAACTTACCTATTAATTTTTCTTTGAAGAAACCAAAGTAACATGAAAAAGCTATTGACAATATTATTTGCGGCCGTATGTATAAGTTCGTCCGCAAATGCCCAGGCAAAAGACTCCGTTCTTACCTCCGGCGGTAAACTAAAGCCCGAGCAGGCCATTATGGATGTAAGGCACTACACCATTGCGTTAAACCTCGATTTTAAGGACCGCACCATCGATGGCTATACGGCTATAGATGTCATCATGGCCAAACCAACCAATGTATTACTGTTCGACCTGATGGACACCTACAAGGTGAAAAGCGTATTGGTGAACGGTAAAAAACAGGCGTTCGGCTATAAGAACAACCTTATCACCGTTAATCTTGATAAAGAATTACCCGTCGGAAAGGCCAGCGTAAAGGTGTTTTACGACGGCAAGCCGCATGTTGCCCGCCGCCCGCCCTGGGACGACGGCTTTACCTGGACGCAGGATTCGACCGGGCACCAGTGGATGGCTATTACTGCCGAGGGTGCGGGCGGCAAGCTGTATTACCCCTGCAAGGATCACCCTTCCGACGAGCCGAATGAAGGCGTAGATATGATGATAACCGTGCCGAAGGACCTGGTTGTAGCCGGACCGGGCTTATTGAAAGATGTAAAAAGGCACGGTGAAACAGCTACCTACCATTGGAAAACCAACTATACCATCAATAATTACAGCATACTGTTCAATGTTGGCGATTATAAAGTATTCAGCCGGCCGTTTACTACGGTTGACGGCACCAAAACCACCGTGCAATTTTATGTATTGAAGGAACACGCCGATAAGGCGGAACACTTCCTGGATGTGTTTGAAAAAACCATTCATGAGCAGGAAAAGTATTTCGGCGAATACCCTTTCGCCAAAGAAAAGATAGCCATGGTTGAAACACCGCACCTGGGTATGGAGCACCAGACCATGGTGGCTTATGGCAACAAGTTCCGTTACACCAAAATTGGCGGCCAGGATTACGACTGGCTGATGCACCACGAGTTTGGCCACGAGTGGTGGGGAAACAAAGTGACCGCTAAGGACTGGGCCGATTACTGGATACACGAGGGCATTTGTTCTTTCGGCGATGCGTTGTACACCCGCGAGTTTGAAGGTGAGGCGGCTTATAACAAGATATTCCAGCACAGTATTTTCGGTATACAAAATAACCTTCCCGTAGTTCAGCATCCCGACATGGACGAAGAAGCGGCATACATTAACGATATCTATTCAAAAGGCGCTTTCTTTATGCACACGCTGCGCTATGTGATGGGCGACAGCACTTTCTTTCCGGCCCTGAAAAAATTCGTCACAAGTCCGCAGTACACTTATGACAACCTGGTGAATACGAATGATGTCGAGCAGTTCTTCACCAAAGCAGCCGGTCGCGATCTTAAACCATTATTCAACCTCTATTTAAGGACAACAGACAAGCTCGAAATTCACGTACAGGCCCTGCCGGGGAATAAGTACCTGGTGCAACTGCAAAACATCAGTATCCCTTTGCCGCTCGACATTGCTACCGATGCAGGAACAAAACGGGTTATGGTTGACAGCAAAGGTGTTAAGATCGAGAGCAAAACGCTGCCGGTGATCGATCCGGAGGTGTTTTATATAAAAAAATTGATTATTGAGTAGCAATGAAACAGCTTTTGTTTATCTGTGTGCTTATAATAAATTGCTGTTCATTAAAAGCACAGAGCAAATCAGCACAAATTGACACTACTCATATGGAGGTTAACCATCCATATAATGATGATGACTACACACGACCAACTTTTCCGGGTGGATTAAAACAATTTTATAAATATCTGGCTAAAAGTATTCATTATCCGACGAGTGCTGTTAAAGGCAAAATCCATGGGAAGGTTTATCTAAATTTCACGATAGAGAAAGACGGCAATGTTGATAGTGTAAAAGTTATCAGAGGAGTGTCCAAAGATATTGATATGGAAGCTATTCGGGTACTTAAAAGTTCTCCCAAATGGAATCCTGGAACTCATCACCGTAACCCGATACCTTATAGGTACAGCATTCCAATTAATTTCGAACTACCTAAGAAAGGAAAACAAAAAAGCCACGATCAAAATTGATCGTGGCTTCGATATTCTTAAAAGAAACTTGGGTGCTTACTCAGCAGCACCTTCTTCTTTGTCAGCTTTTTTTGCTTTTGGAGCAGCAGCTTTCTTTGCTTTTGGAGCTTCTTCTGTTGCCTCGGCAACAGGTGCAGCCTCTTTAGCTGGTTTTGCTTTTGGAGCCTCAGCCACCGGTGTAGCTTCAGCTTTTACTTCTGCCTTTGGAGCAGCTTTAGCAGCTGGTTTTGCTTTTGGAGCTTCAGCAACAGGCGCAGCTTCAACTGGTATTACCGAAACGTATGAACGGTTGTCGGCTTTCTTTTTGAACGAAACTATACCGTCGGTTAAAGCGAACAGGGTATGATCTTTACCGATACCTACGTTCAGTCCCGGATTGTGCGGGGTACCACGCTGACGAACGATGATGTTGCCTGCGATAGCCGGCTGACCGCCGAAAATTTTGATACCTAAACGCTTGCTATGTGACTCGCGACCGTTTCTGGAACTACCGGCCCCTTTTTTATGTGCCATTTCTTATATTTTTTATGGTCCCGGTTTCCCGGAACACGTTAAAACCTTTGTTTATAATGTGATACCAGTGATCTCGATCTTGGTAAACTGCTGGCGGTGGCCATTTTTCTTTTTGTAACCTTTTCTTCTTTTCTTTTTGAAGATAATTACTTTATCACCCTTTAAATGAGACACGATCTTAGCTGATACTTTAGCGCCTTTCAAATCAGAACCTAATTTGAATTTACCTTCGTTTTCTGCTAATAACACACTGTCAAATTCAATACTAGCGCCCTCATCTCCCTGCAAACGGTGTACAAAGATCTGCTGGTCTTTAGCAACTTTAAATTGCTGTCCGGCTATACTTACTATTGCGTACATGGTTATTAATTAATTGTTTTTAAAATTCGAGGTGCAAATATAGAAATTTCAAATTCAATTATCAACACTAATTATTTTTTTGATGCGAGGCCTCTTCAGACAGCACCGACTGGATGGTTTTTATCAGTTCCCTGTTGGCGGCTTTCAGCTTCGGGTCGCCCTCAAAGGACTCGTCAAACACCACCTTTTTGCTTTTTCGCTGGTAATTGAACTGGATAACATAGCGCGGTGCCGGGTGCCCGTTACGCCTGAGCGTAGTATCTCCCCGCTCATCCGACGGCCAGTCCCACAAACCCTGCTCGGCTGCTTTGCGGTGGAGCACCAGCAGCAGTTCCTTAGGCAGGTGAACGTTCATTTTGATCAGTGAATCGTGCGTATCCACAAACTGGTAGTCGCCCGTAGCCGAATTGTATTTATTTATCAGCGTATCGCCCGGCCCGTACTCAAAGGTGAACGATTTAAATTCTGCAAACCTGTAAGGAGCATTTTTGAATACATGCGCATAGTAATAAACGCAGTAGATCATAAACGGCACCACCACGCTCCCTATCAGAAATATTTTTTTTGTTGTCTTGTTCATGTTTTTTAAGCTAAAAGCAGAAAGCTAAAAGACCAAAGCTTTTTACCCTCTGAGTTTTTTTATCAAGCCAATTATCATGGCTTTAACTTCATTTATCAATAAATTTGTTTTTGTAAATAATTCCGGATCAAAGTAAGACAAATCTTTACTAAGAAGACAACAGTATTCCAACTCATGTGCGGAACCTAAAGCCTGGTCAAGAAAATGAGCAAAATCCTTCTCTGTGTACCTGCCGCTACCTTCCACGATATTTAATGGTATTGAATAAGCTGCCCTTTTTGTTTGGCTCAACAGATCAAACTGCTCACTTTTGGGAAATTTTGGAAGCAAAGTTCCGTACACAAAGAGAGTCAGCTCATGCGATTTCTTCCATACTTCCAATTTTTTATAATCCCTCATTTTTAACTTAAAGCGGGAAGCAAAAACCAATAGCTTTTCTTTCCTTATTTTGATATATTTCTCTTTAAATTTACTCGTTCGTCTTTCTGCTTTCGATTAAAAAAGCTTTCGGCTTTAGTCTTTCAGCTTTCTGCTCCAAGTTCCCCCTCCCATTTACTTACCACCGCCGTGGCCAAAGTGTTGCCCAGCACATTGGTTGCCGATCGGCCCATATCCATTATCGGGTCGATGCCAAGCAACAGCGCAATACCGACTTCCGGGATATTGAACATCGATATCGTTCCTGCTATCACAACCAGTGCGGCCCGCGAAACGCCCGCCATACCTTTGCTGGTCAGCATCAGCACCAGCAGCATGGACAATTGCTGCCCGAAACCAAGGTGAATACCATAAGCCTGCGCCAGGAACAACGAGCCAAAGGTCATGTAGATCATCGATCCAACCAGGTTGAACGAGTAACCCAGCGGCAGCACAAAACTCACTATTTTATTGCTGCACCCAAAGTTCTCCAGTTCTTCCAGCACACGCGGGTAAGCCGCCTCACTTGTCGAGGTGCTGAAGGCCACCAGGATAGCATCTTTTACATTGCCAACCAGGGTCCAGGCTTTGCCTTTCAAAACCGAAAAACTTGCGAAGAATATCATGGCCCAAAGAATGGCCAGTCCCAAATAAAATTCGCCGATGAACGTGGCGTAGGTGGCGATAATACCAAGCCCCTCTTTAGCCACCACTGCTGCAATAGCGCCAAATACCGCAATAGGGGCCAGCTTCATCACGTAACCGGTTATCTTCATCACTACGTGTGCAACAGCATCCATAAATTTGATGATGATCTCGCCTTTTTCGCCTATGGCCGCTGTTGCAATGCCGAAAAAGAGGGAGAACACCACGATCTGGAGCATATAGTTATTCGCCATTGCTTCGGTAAAGCTTTGGGGCACCATGTGCGAGATAAAGTCTTTCAATGATATGGCCGATTTCTTGATATCGGTACCTAAGGCACTGTCGGGCAGTGAAAGGTGCATGGCGCTGCCCGGCGAAAACAGGTTGACCAGCAGCATGCCCAGCAATAATGAAACGAATGTGGCCCCGATAAAAAGCAACAAGGTTTTGCCACCTATCCTGCCCACAGCTTTAATGTCACCTACTTTGGCAACGCCGACCACCAGCGTGCTGAACACCAGCGGCGCTACGATCATTTTGATCAGCCGCAAAAAAATATCACTTAATATGGTAAAGCCGACGAGCTTATCGTCTCTTTCGGTACTGTATTGTTGTTTGGCTTTAAGCTGGGCCTTACGCTCTGTTTTTAATTGCGAATATGTGGCTGTTGTGGTATCCGCCGTCCCGGCTATTTGGGCATCGATGGTTTTAATACTTGCCTCGGCAGCGCTTATGTTGGTATTGATCTGGCCGATAACGTTGGTATTGTAAATATAACCGGCGGCTACACCCAGTACCAGGGCTATAATAATATACAGGGTGATCCGACTTTTTTTCATCATTAAACGGGATTGCGAAACTACAATTATTTGGCTACAAACGGGAAGCCCCGATGGGGCTTTTTATTAGGGATGGAACTTTGTGCTACAAACAGGTAGCCCCGATGGGGCAATTTCATTAAGCTAAGCAAGTCGCCCACTCGGCTCACCCGGTCATTGCTTCGCCCGACCATCCTCACTGCTTCGTAAAGAGCGTTAAAACGCCCTCTTTATGCGCAGCAAAGAGAGGGCCGACCAGCGCGTAGCGTCGTCTGGTTGAGTGGACGGAGCGCGTTCATTATCGCTATCCCATCGGGGTCAAAGGTCTATAGAAAAAAAGCATCCCGAAATGCCGGTGGCAAGTTAAAATGTTCATTAAACTAATTTTCTACTGATCTTTAGTGCTACAAACAGGTAGCCCCCGATGGGGCAACCGGAATTATGGTGAACGATAGCATTTCGGTGTATGTTCTTATTCTTGCACTTTTTTTGCCTTGCAATGGAAATATGCATCCTGGCAAAGTCTCGCCGTTATAGGAATCTGGTGAGTCGCGATGCTCCGTAGGAGCTACCTGTTTGTAGAAATCCGGCAATATGCCTGCTCCGTAGGAGCTACCTGTTTGTAGCAAAATAAATAACCATAATATTAAGCTCCGTAGGTGCTACCCATTATATTTGCGCTGGTATGAGCATGAAGGTTTACGGTTTAGCAGATATAAAAAAGGAAATACAATTCCAGGATAAAACCGTTCTGATGGAATTGGTGCTTCGCCTTGCACGCTATAAAAAAGAAAACAAGGAACTGCTGGCCTACCTGTTGTTCGAGGCTGATAACGAGCGAAGCTTTATTGAAAACGTGATCGCCGAAAATGGTTTTATGTTCAGCCAGTTGCCTTCCAACAATTACCAGATGGCCAAAAGCATGCGTAAAATATTACGGTTGCTTAATAAATACATCAAGTTCATGGGTTCGAAAGAAGCCGAGATCGAGTTTTTCCTCAGCTTTTGCCGCAACTATATCCAGTATGCCGACCGGCGCGGTTCATACAAGCCGATGCGCCTGATTTTTACCCGTCAACTGGAGAAGATCAAAAAAGCAATAGAAAAGCTGCACGAGGACCTGCAGTTTGATTACACGCAGGATTACAACGCCATGCTGGAAGACGCGCAGGCGCAATTAAAATGGTTTTACAAGGATGACCACCTGCTGTAACATTTTACGACGGCCTATATCTAACCCATATAAATTTAACTGATTTGAACACCAGGGAAGCGGCATTCAAGCAAATATTTGAAGCTAATTCAAAAAAGATATACCATCTGTGCTATGGTTATACCGGCGATGACGATGCCGCTAACGACCTGCTGCAGGAGACTTTTTTGAAGGTGTGGCAAAACCTGGATAAGTTCCGTAACCAGGCGCAAATATCAACCTGGATCTATCGCATTGCTGTAAATACCTGTCTTACTTATCTGCGTTCGGAAAAAAGACAGGCTAAAGACGAGCTGACCCCACAGATCGCTGAGAATAAGAGGGAGGAGTTTTCGGAGAAGAATGAGCAGGTGGCACTGCTTTATAAGTGTATATCAAAATTGGAAGAATCGGAGAGAATTATCATAACCATGGTATTGGATGAAATGCCGTACCCTGAAATTGCCGACATATCGGGCATATCGGAAGGTAATCTGAGGGTGAAAATACATCGTATCAAACAAAAATTGACAGAGTTATACAACCACTATGAAAGACTTTGATCATTTGATGTCTGTTTGGCAGGGACAGCCAAAGCAGGACCAGTTTTCGGTGGATGAGGCGCTGAAGCAGGCTAAGAAAGGCGTGCGTGGTATCAAGAACCAGCTTTACTGGGGTATTGTGGCCATGATAGCTGTATTGGTACTCACTTTCGTCATCACCTTTTTCTTTGTTTTCCAGTGGTTAACCTACCTTGGGCTTTTTATCATGCTCTTCACCATGGTGCTTTACGCGGCCATGATCATTCGTAACTACCGCATTCTTAACCGACACGATGCTACACGTAACCCCGCCGATTATTTACAGGACCTTAAAGAATACCAGCGCAATCGCACAAAAATATCCGGCTGGTTCTTCTATATCTACCTGTTACTGATCAGCCTGGGGCTGTCGCTTTACTTTATCGAAATATTGCAAAACGCCTCCCCTTTCTACAAGGGGTCGGTATATACCATTACTATCGCCTGGTTCCTTTTCCTTACCTTCTGGTACAAGAAACGTATTTTCAAAAACGAAGAGGAAAAGCTGAACCTGATCATCGATAGGTTAGAGCGGCTGCAGGGGCAATTTGAATAGAAGCTAAAAGCCGAAAGCTGAACGTCCAAAGCTATTTAAAGTTGACAAATGCTTTAAGCTTTACTCTTTTTGCTTTAAGCTTTTTAGCTTTGCGCCATGCCAATGCCCATCACCATCCAATTAGTCCGTCCGGCTGAAGTTGACCAATTGCTTGCCCTTAGCCGCAAAACATTTTACGATGCCTTTGAACATTTGAACAACCCCGAAGATTTTGAGGCTTATACGTCCAAAGCATTTACCCGCGAACAACTGCTGTCCGAGATCGAAAACCCTGATTCTGCCTTTTATTTCGCTGTAATGGATGGTGAACCCGTTGGTTATATCAAGCTGAATTACCGCAACGCCCAGGCGGAATTTCGGGACCCAGCCGGTGTTGAAATAAGCCGTATTTATGTGCACGCCGATCACCAGGGTAAAAAGATAGGCAACCGGCTATTGGATTTCGCCATTAACAAAGCCACTGATGATAAACTGCAATACATCTGGCTCGGCGTGTGGGAGCATAACCTGGACGCGCAGCGCTTCTACGAGCGTAATGGTTTTGTCAAATCAGGCAGTCACGAGTTTGTTGTTGGTAAAGATGTTCAGACCGATTTTTTAATGAAGCGGACGCTGGCTTAACCTTTTACGCAACTATTATCCCGGTTATTTGTTAACTTTATAATAACCAATACAGTTGTTGCCATGAAAGCCATAACCGCCATTATTGTAGCCACGGTCTGCCTGGTTGCCTTTTATATTTTGCTGCATTTTAATGCTGCACCGCTGCTTACTGTACTTCTTTACTTTTCCATTCCAATAACCATCGTTATTATGGTGCTGTCGGTCCTGCTCGATGACAGCAAACCCTACCCGGAATTGGATAATGAAGAATGGGGTTACCAGGATAAAAATAAAGACGAACTGAGCATGTTCTGAATTGATCAGCTACACTTTCAGGGTATCCCAAAAAGATCTTTTATGTGCCATCGGCTTTACTGGTTCGGGTTTAGACAGGCAATTGGATATCGCCGCTATCAATTCGCTATTGTTAAAAGGCTTGTGCAGGTATCCGTCGGCAAGGTTATCGCGGGCTATTTTGGCTATATGCTGATCGGTGGATGTTAGTATAACATTGATGCGCATGGTAACCGGCTCGGTTTTAATTTCCCGGCACAGGTCGCCGCCAAATCCAAATGGCTGCCTGTATTCCAGCAAAATAATGTCCGGTTTTATGCTAATGATCTCGTGCAGTGGTTTCAGGCGCACCGAGCTAAAAAACTCCAACCCCAGGTCCCCGATCGTTGCCTCCAGCAGCTTACTAACGGAAGTGTCACTTTCAATCACCAATATCTTTTTCATAGGTATTATTAGCTAATGGTTAGTGAATCTATATTTTCGAGAAGTATTGTTGCCTCGTAGTTAGCAAATATGTACTGTAAAGATAGCATTTATTCGATTGTAACAAAATCATTACAGGTTTTTTTTCATCGCACATAAAACATTATCGACCAATTACTTACTACTGAAACTTAAAGCTAAATGCTGCTAAGGCTGTGTTTTATTCCGTTTGATTTCCGCCTGGAAATCCTGGGAAAACATGAATCACCACGGGAGTATACCGTCGGAATTTTAGGTTAGGGGATAGATAACTGAAATTAATTGCCCCACGCCACTAATACCAAAAACATCAAAAAATAGCCGTGATAAAAGTATCTTAATTTCTGTTGCATCCTTGAAATTTTGCAGGTTGTATTTGTAAACAAAAGACTCCCTATCCGCATCAAATTTAAATCCCAGGCCTTTAAGCGGATCTGAAATTCTGCCGTCGAACACAAAGTCTGGTTCTTCAGGATCAAACATATTTATGCAGATCAACAAAAAATCATTATCTGTTTTAAATATAATTTGCACGTCATCGTCATCATATATGCCGAAAACAATTTGAAATTTATCAATCTTTCGGGCTACAATATCAAAAATGAGGTCGTCTATTTGCTGACTATCATTGAAAATCACCTTTTTTTGAGATTGTGATTCCAGGTCCAACTTGTTCTTTTTAAGTTCTTCAATCTGTCTATCCGTGAAAAACTTCCACAACGTTTTATTTTCCCTGAAATATTCTGGCGGCTTCTTTAGTGAACGCTCTTGTCTTTTTAGTTCTTGCCTGCGGTTGTGCAGGGGGTCTTTGAATGTATATAGTTTATTCAGCCGGCTTTCTAATTTCATCAACGCTTCAGAATGATGATAGACTATGAGATAATCATAGTCTATCATACTTTGCTTCATCATTTTTTGAATTGATCTTTTTTCGGCTTCTAACGCTGCAATAACAAGGTCTAAATCACTTTTCATCAGGATAAAAATAACAATTACGACCACTTATTCCCAAAAATCCCCTTTCACCTCTCCTATTAATCCCGCATAAACGGGTTAAAGTTCCTTGTGCCAATGTTCATTCCTGCGGCACGGCACACGGTTTTATCACCGAATTTAAAATTGATCTTATCCATGGCCTGGTAAAGCTGCAACTGGCGCTCGTTATCGTCAAAAAGGTTTATCTGGTAGCTGCCAGTGGCCAGGTTGCTCAGCCTTACCCCTATCAGCCGTACCGGCCGGTTCTGGTTCCAGGCTTTGGTCAACAGGTTTTTGATGCCCGGTATCAATATATGCTCGGCTGCGGTCAGGGGTATCTTTTCCTGCTGGGTATGCGTCTCAAAATTGGCAAAGCGTATTTTAATGGCCAGGCAGGATGCCAGCTTATTCTCGCGCCGCAGTTTCGACGATAACTCTTCCGTCATCGAAACCAGTGTGGTTTCAAGCGTGCGGCGGTCGCTCACGTTGTTGCCAAAGGTACATTCCGTCGATATCGATTTACGGTCCGAATGGGGCACCACTTCGCCGTAATCAACACCCCTCGCCTTTTCGTATATCCATAGCCCGTTTTTGCCAAATACTGTTTGCAAAAAACGCAGTTGCACCTTTTGCAGGTCGCCTATTTTCTCAATACCGTATTCATAAAACTTTTTGCAGGTGCTTTCGCCCAACCCGGGTATGGCCGATATGGGCAGCGGCGCTAAAAAAGCCATTTCGCTGCCATGCGGTACAAAAAGCTGCCCGTTTGGCTTGGCCCGGTTAGTGGCCATTTTGGCTATCGTGCGCCCAGACCCCAGCCCGAACGATATAGGCAGTTTGGTTTCCCTGATAATGCGTTGCCGCACCTGCGCCGCCAATTGGTACGGATCGTAAAAACGGTCGGTACCCGTAAGGTCGATGTAAAACTCATCAACCGAGGCCTTTTGGTACAAGGGCACCATCTCGTCGATGATCTTTGTTACACGTTTAGAGTAATCCGAGTAACGTTCGTGGTTGCCGCGTACGCTAATGGCATGCGGGCACAATTTAAACGCATCGCGGCTTGACATACCCGAATGCACCCCAAACTGGCGCGCCTCGTAACTGCACGACGCCACCACGCCTCGTTGCGCATTGCCGCCGATGATGATTGCCTTCCCTATCAGGGATGGATCATACAACCGCTCCACCGATACGAAGAACGAATCGAGATCGATATGCATGATATAGCGTTTGGCCGACATAGCACAAAGTTGAAAAAAGATTTGATATTTTGCTAATTTTTTTAGCAAATTTGAATCGTTAAAATAAGCTAAGAGCTCAAAGCATAAAGTCCAAAGCTTAATTAGGGACCAAACAAATAGCGCTTTCAGCTTTAGTCTTTCGCTTTAAGCTATACAAATGGAAACCTACAAAGACTACATGATCATCCTGACCCCGCCGATACACATCGCTGAACAGGTTAAAAAATACAAACACGCTGCACAACGCCTCATCGGCGATTTTGAAAGCATGCACAGCAAGGCGCATATCAGCCTGAAGCGCCTGCACCGCCAAAAACCTTACTGGACGGAGCCGCTGTTTGATAAACTGGAAAAGGAACTGTCGCTGCTTGAGCCGGTTACCTTGCAACTGAATGGCTTTGCCACCTTTTTGCCGACGGATTTTACAACCATTTACGCTGCGATTCTATCCACGCCGGAAATGGAGGACTGGTTCAAACGCCTGCGCCAATGCCTGGGCGAAAAGAAAGCTGTGCCGCATATCACCATAGCCCGGCAGGTGCCCAACGATAAGGCCCGCAAGCTATGGCCAAAATTTAAGGACCGCCCCTGGAATGAAGAATTCGAAGTAAAATACCTGACTATTCTGCATCGTAGCACGTATGAACACGACCGCACCTGGGAAATATTCAGGCAGATACCTTTTAAAGGCAAGCCGGAGTGGAACGTACTGCCGGAAAAGCGGAAGGAAATTGTTAAGCCAGTGGATGAGAACCAGACAAGCCTTTTTTGAGCGGAAAGCAGAAAGACCAAAGCAAAAAGCCAATTATAATATCCTGTAACAAAAAGCTTTAGACTTTTAGCTTTACGCTTTAAGCTCAAAAAGTAACATTTTCTTAACCCATATCAACCTTTTATCTATATTTGCGCCAGGGTAAGTCTTTTACGACCAGCTCCTCTTGAACTCCCCCAGGGTGGGAACGCAGCAAGGGTAGAGGGTTGTAGCGGTGCGATAAAAGTAGCTTACCCTATTTTTTTTCTTTTCAAAACACGATCTCAGGATTCGCTGGATTTTCAGGATTATCTCATATTATTTATTTGAATTAAGTTTAATCGCTGATTACTTTTACCTTTCGGCGATGATCATATTAATCCATTAAATCCAATAATTGTGTTAATTAAAAACGAAGAGCGCCACCACGCCGGCTCATTTTATGTTGAAGAAGACGGAAAACGTGTTGCCGAAATGCGCTATCTTATTCGCGATGGTATCATGAATATTTACCATACCGAGGTAAAGCCCGATCTTGGCGGTCACAAAATAGGCTTTCAACTGGTGGAAACCGGCGTTAAGTTCGCCCGCGAAAATAATTTACAGATTTTGCCCACCTGCAGCTTTGCCCGGTCGGTTTTTGACCGGACGCCGGAGTTTGCGGATGTAAGGGTTCAGGAGGAAGAAGAATAAAAAAACAGCTGAAAGCAGAAAGACCAAAGCAGAAAGCTTTTTAACGTACAGTAAAAGCTTTGGACTTTCTGCTTTCAGCTTTTAGCTCAATAAAATGCTCGATATACTCATCATAGGCGGTGGCCCCATAGGTTTGGCGTGTGCTTTACAGGCGCAAAAAGCCGGTTTAAGCTATGTTATAGTGGAGAAAGGCTGCCTGGTCAATTCGTTGTACAACTACCCTACTACCATGACCTTCTTCAGCACGTCGGAGTTGCTGGAGATCGGCGGTATACCCTTTGTTACCATCAGCAATAAGCCCAAACGGTCCGAGGCTTTGGAATATTACCGCCGGGTGGCGTTTTCGAACCAGGTCAAAACAAACCTGTTCGAGGAAGTATTATCTGTTACCAAAGCGGACGGACACTACGTTATCGGTACCTCAAAAGATACTTACGAAGCGAAAAACGTGATCGTAGCCACCGGCTTTTACGACATTGCCAATAAGCTGAACATTCCGGGCGAGGAACTGCCCAAAGTGAAACATTATTACGACGACCCGCATTATTACGCCCTGCAAAAGGTCGTGGTAGTGGGCTCGAGTAACTCGGCTATTGACGTAGCGTTGGAAACCTGGCGCAAAGGTGCCGAAGTTACCCTGGTGATACGCGATGCCGAAGTAAGTCACCGGGTAAAATACTGGGTAAGGCCCGATATACTCAACCGCATTAAGGAAGGCAGCATTAAAGCTTATTTTAACTCAAACCTGACCGCTATTCGCGAAGACGAGGTGGATATACTGACCCCGGACGGACGGACAACCATAGCCAACGATTTTGTAATGGCCATGACCGGCTACCGGCCCAACTTTGAGTTTCTGAAAAAGATTGGTATCAACCTTTCAACTGACGCTAAATTACTGCCCGAATACAATAAGGAGACCATGGAAACCAATCTTAAAGGTATCTACCTGGCAGGTGTGGTTTGCGGCGGTATGGATACCCATTTATGGTTCATTGAAAATTCGCGCATACACGCGGAGATGATCGTGAACGATATTGTGGGGAAGAGTTGATCGAGTTAGATTCAGTTTGAAATTTGTTCAACTCAATCAACTACTTAACCCGATCAACTTAATCAACCAATTGCTAACTTAGCCCCCTTTAATACCCTCTGCAACTATGCTGATAAGCTTTTTACGCCCCGATGCCCCGCCTACCTCGTCAAAAACTAATGAAGAATTGCGGGAAAGCATCGACAACCGCGAATACTACCTGCCCGAAACGGTGCTGAATGCCGTAGCCGAACTGCAGCGCCGCGGCCATGAGTTTTTGGATGAGGAATTGCAGGTGATCAACGAGGATATGCAGGCGCGTATGGAGATAGTTGCCGAAACCACCCCCAGCTTTGGGATCATAAATGATAACTACAAGAATGCCCTTGTCGAGGATCCCGACGCCTATGAGTTCTATTCAAGGCGTGTGATCAAAGTATTCACCTTTTTCTTCAGCCCATTCCTTGGCGCTATTTTAATGGCCATAAATATTGGGAAAACAAAAGATTACAATGGCGTAATGCTGGTTTTATTTTTTGGGTTTGGCATCTCTGTTATTGAACAGATTATTGCGGGAGGCCTCGGTCTTGGTGCCGGCGCAACTATCTTCTTTGCCTTCATTAATGCATCGCTCATCGACGCGTTATTCTGGAACAGATACATCGGCAATACCACGCTTTATAAGGCGCGGGCGTATTGGGTGCCATTAGTTATCGGATTACTTTTGTCGGCTTTTGTTGTATGGTCGCTGTTCCAGCCAAAAGGTGTCATAAAATAATTCCCGCTTTTCCCGCACCCAAAGCGGATGGAAAGTATAATTAGGTTGACCGGTTGAAAAGTCAACCTAATCTAACTTACTTTACTTAATCCAACTCCATCAACCAACCCCAAAAGTCAACCTATTCACATTAAACACATTTTTTCTTGCATAAGTTAAAATTAATGCGATACTTTGCATCCGATTTAAAAAACTACAAAAACACGCGATAAAGTGATACAGCAAAGTATACTATGGCAAGTTATCAGGGCCTTATTTGCCCCGGTTTCAATTGTTGCGGTTTCTCCTGTTCCTGCATACAGGCAGGCAGGTTTGCTTACTACCCCTTCCCGACGAAGGCTTTATATCCCCCGGGTTTAATTTTTACTGATCAGTAATAGCCCCCGGAGATGCAAAATATTGCGTCTCCGCCATCAACAAAATTTATCAAATTACGTATTGGCCCCCGGGTCAAAAATTTAACGTTAATTTATTTCAATGACACTACAAGATTTTGATATTCAGGTTGCCTCGGCACAACACGTTGATTTCGCGCAGCTGATCTGCGACGAGATGGCCGAGTCGGCAAAAGCGCGCGGAACCGGCATAGCCCAGCGCTCGCCTGAGTATGTCGCCAATAAAATGCTGGAAGGCAAAGCGGTCATCGCCTTGCATAAGAATGGTACCTGGGCCGGCTTTTGTTATATCGAAACCTGGAGCCATGGCGACTTTGTGGCCAATTCGGGACTGATAGTTAGCCCCGAATTCAGGAAATCCGGTCTTGCAAAAGCCATCAAACAAAAGATATTTCAGCTATCGCGCACCAAATACCCGCATGCCAAGATATTTGGCCTCACAACGGGCCTGGCGGTAATGAAGATCAATTCGGAACTGGGTTACGAGCCGGTTACTTATTCGGAACTTACACAGGACGAGAATTTTTGGGCAGGCTGCAAAAGCTGTGTCAATTACGACATTTTGATGAGCAAGGACCGCAAAAACTGTATGTGCACGGCCATGCTTTTCGACCCGGAGGAAAAGCAAAAAGAATACGAAGATAAAATGAAAAAGATAACGCATAAAGCTACCTTGCTCGAGCGTATCGAAAATGCTATTAAAAAGCGAATGGATAAGTTTGAGCAGAAAGCTGAAAGACTAAAGCTGAAAGCTTCTTTTAAGAATTAAAAAAATTGAGAAAATAAAAGCTTTGGTCTTTTTACTTTAAGCTTTTAGCTAAAAAATATATGAAAAAAAAGGTTGTATTAGCATACAGCGGCGGACTGGACACCTCGTTCTGCTGCATTTATCTGACGAGGGATTTAGGTTTGGAGGTTCACTCGGTTATCGTAAACACGGGTGGTTTCAGTCATGACGAATTATACGCCGTTGAGAAACGCGCTTACGAAATGGGCGTAACATCGCACCATGTGGTTGACGAAACCGAAAACTTTTACAATACCTGCGTGCGCTACCTCATCTACGGCAATGTGTTAAAAAACAACACCTACCCCCTTTCGGTAAGTGCCGAACGTGTGAGCCAGGCAACCGCCATTGCTAACTACGCCAAAGAGATAGGAGCAGAATACGTGGCGCATGGCAGTACCGGCGCCGGTAACGACCAGGTGCGGTTTGATATGATATTCAATATCCTGGTGCCAAATGTTCAGATACTGACCCCGATACGCGATCTGAAACTTAGCCGCGAGGAAGAGATAGCCTACCTGAAAAAGCATGGTGTGGAAATGAATTTCGAAAAAGCTAAGTACTCTATCAACAAAGGCATTTGGGGCACATCGGTTGGCGGTAAGGAAACATTGACATCGAACCTGGGCCTGCCCGAGGATGCATGGCCCACGCCTATGACCGAAACCGGAACCCGGAATATAGAGCTGACCTTTGAAAAAGGCGAGTTGGTAGCGCTTGACGGCAAAAAATACGACCACCCTACCCAGGCAATACAAGCCTTACAGGCCATTGCGCAGCCATACGGCATCGGCAGGGATATACACGTTGGCGATACCATTATCGGCATCAAAGGTCGCGTTGGGTTTGAAGCGGCCGCCCCGATGGTTATCATCAAGGCACACCATACGCTCGAGAAACACGTGTTGACCAAATGGCAGCTTTCGTGGAAAGATCAGTTATCTTCGTTCTACGGTAACTGGCTGCACGAAGGGCAGTTCCATGATCCTGTTATGCGTAATATCGAAGCATTTTTAACCGATACGCAGCAAAATGTAAGCGGTAAAGTGTTTGTTCAGTTGAACCCGTACCGCTTCCAGGTTACCGGTATCGAGTCGGCCCACGACCTGATGTCGAGCAAATTCGGCAGCTATGGAGAAATGAATAATGCCTGGACCGGCGAGGATGTAAAAGGATTCTCCAAAATATTTGGCAACCAGGTAATGATCTATCATAAAGTAAACAGTACAAGCAATGAGTAACCAGGCATTTTCAAAAAATGATTGTGCAAGCCATTATAAGTGGGGCGATGATTGTTACGGCTGGAACTATATCGATACCGATGCATTGTCGGTAAAGCAGGAACTGATGCCGCCGGATACATCCGAGCAATTGCACTATCACGAAAAAGCCACCCAGGTGTTTTTCATATTGAAAGGCCGCGCTGTTTTTACCATCGATGGCGTTGAAACCGAATTGAAGCCCGAACAGGGCATCGAGATAAAACCCGGTCAGCAGCACTTCATCAGCAATAAAGAACAAAGCGACCTGGAATTTATTTTATATTCATATCCATCTACAAAAAATGACCGCATCAACCTCTAAAATACGGGCAGGTATAGTTGGCGGCGCAGGTTATACCGGCGGCGAAATGCTGCGCATATTGGTGAACCACCCCAATGTAGATATCGCTTTTGTGCACAGCAACAGCAACGCGGGCAATTATGTATACGAGGTGCATACCGATCTTTTTGGTGATACCGACCTGAAATTTGCAAGCGATATATATGATGAGATCGATGTGCTGTTTTTATGCGTCGGCCATGGTGATGCCAGGAAGTTCCTGGAAGCTAACGAGATACCGGACAGCATTAAGATAATTGATCTGAGCCAGGACTTTCGTTTAGCGAAAAGCTCAAAGCAGAACGCTAAAAGCTTTGTATACGGATTACCGGAGTTGAACCGGGAAACTATTAAAAATGCGCAGAATATTGCTAACCCGGGCTGTTTTGCTACTTGTTTAGAATTGGGCATGCTGCCGTTAGCGGCTAAAGGTTTATTGAGTAATGATATTCATATTACAGGCACCACAGGTTCAACCGGTGCGGGACAAAGCCTGCAAGCCACTACACATTTTACCTGGCGGAACGACAACCTGTCCATATACAAAGCATTTGAACACCAGCATTTGAATGAGGTTAATCAATCTTTGAATCAATTGCAGCCGGGTTTTACTCCCCCTTCAGGGGCATGGGGGGCATCAATTTCATCCCCTATCGCGGCGATTTTACCCGCGGTATCATTGCATCGATTTATATGGATTGCGAGCTATCCGGCGATGAAGCTCTGAAGTTATTTGAAGATTATTACGCAGGTCACCCTTTTACCCATGTTACTAAAAGGAACATCGACCTGAAACAAGTAGTGAATACCAACAAATGCTTTATACAGGTAGCCAAACACGGCAATAAGGTACTGATTACAAGCATTATAGACAATTTACTTAAAGGAGCGTCGGGCCAGGCGGTTCAGAATATGAATTTGATGTTTGGGCTTAATGAAACAGCAGGGTTGAAACTAAAAGCAACGGCTTTTTAACTATTATAAGAATGAAATTATTTGACGTATATCCGATCAATCCGATCAACATTGTAAAAGGTGTTGGCAGCCTTGTTTATGATGACAAAGGCACGGAGTATCTCGACCTTTACGGCGGTCATGCGGTTATATCTATTGGCCACACTAACCCGCATTACGTAAAGCGATTGGAGGACCAGCTACACCAGATAGGCTTTTATTCGAATTCTGTCGAGATCCCACTGCAAAAGGAACTGGCTGAAAAGCTGGGCCATGTATCCGGCAAGGAGGATTACCAGTTATTCTTGTGTAATTCAGGCGCCGAGGCAAATGAGAATGCTTTAAAGCTGGCTTCGTTTCATAATGGTAAAAAGAAAATAGTTGCTTTCAGGAAATCATTTCATGGACGTACATCTTTGGCTGTGGCCGCTACAGATAACCCTAAGATAGTAGCCCCGGTAAATGAAACTGATAATGTGGTCTTCCTCCCATGGAACGATGAGGCTGCTTTGGAAAAGGCATTCAACGAAAACGAGGTTTCGTCCGTAATTATCGAAGGCATACAGGGTGTTGGCGGCATTATCGTAGCAAGTGAAAGCTTTCTGCAAAAGATCAGGTCGCTTTGCGATGCGCACAATGCGGTGTTTATAGCCGACTCGGTACAATGCGGCTATGGGCGGACAGGTAAATTCTTCTCGCACGATTTTGCCGGTATAAATGCCGACATCTATACCATGGCGAAAGGTATGGGTAATGGCTTCCCTATAGGTGGTATTATTATATCGCCCAAAATTCAGCCGTCGTACGGTATGCTGGGTACAACTTTCGGCGGTAATCACCTCGCTTGTGCCGCCGGTTTGGCTGTATTGGAAGTAATTGAAAGAGATAACCTGTTGCAAAACGCGGCAACCGTAGGCGGCTATTTGACGGAGGAGTTAAAGAAATTTGAGCAGGTGAAGGAAGTACGCGGCCGGGGCTTAATGATCGGTATTGAAATGCCTGAGGAACTGGCAAACGTACGTAAGGATTTGCTTTTCAAGCACCATATTTTTACCGGCGAGGCTAAGCCGAACGTCATCCGTTTGCTGCCGGCGCTTAACTTAACCAAAGCACACGCCGATAGGTTTCTGGAGGCCTTTAGTACCGTACTGAATTATCAATTAACATAAATAAACAGCTTGTCATTTCGACGAGGAACGAGGAGAAATCTTATACAAGCGAATAGCGGGTTATGCATAGCCTATAAGATTTCTCGTTATCACTCGAAATGACATTGGTTTTATAAGACCCATGAAACTTTTTTCCTCCGTTCACGATGTTACCGATATCAATGCACTGGCAAAAGAGGCATTGGAATTGAAACGCAACCCGTACTCGCACACGCACTTAGGTAAAAACAAAACCCTGGCGCTTGTATTTATGAACCCCAGCCTGCGTACGCGCATGAGCACGCAAAAGGCCGCTATGAACCTTGGCATGAACGTTATGGTGCTGAACATAGACAAGGAAGGCTGGGCGCTGGAGTTAAAGGACGGCGCCGTAATGAACGGAACAACTGTTGAGCACATCCGCGAAGCAGCAGCTGTAATGGGTGAATATGCGGATATCATCGGAGTACGCTCTTTCCCTGGTTTGAAGGACCGCGAACTGGATTACAGCGAAGACATATTTAACAAATTCGTCAAATACTGCGGGGTGCCGGTGGTTAGCCTGGAATCGGCTACGCGCCACCCGCTGCAAAGCCTGGCCGATTTGGTAACCATAGAGGAACTTAAGACCAAAGCATATCCAAAAGTGGTATTAACCTGGGCGCCTCATGTTAAAGCTCTGCCGCAGGCAGTGCCCAACTCTTTTGCCGAGTGGATGTGCCGCGCCGATGCGGATTTCATCATCGCGCACCCTGAAGGCTATGCTTTGAGCACCGAATTTACCCGGGGCGCCGCCATCACCCATAACCAGGAAGCAGCCCTTGCCGATGCCGATTTTATCTACGTGAAGAACTGGTCGGCCTATGAGCCTTACGGCAAGGTGATGCCCGGCAACGAAGACTGGATGCTGACCAACGAAAAGCTGAGAGCCACCAATAATGCCAAAGTAATGCACTGCCTGCCCGTGCGCCGTAACCTGGAACTATCTGACGAGATACTGGACGGGCCAAATGCTGTCGTGGTACACGAAGCCGGTAACCGCGTTTGGGCCGCGCAAGCGGTGTTGAAACGGATGCTGGAGGGGTCATAGTTGAGTGAGTTAAGTTGTTGAATGGCTTGATTAAGTTAAATGAAAGTCAAGATTTAAAAACGGATTTCAAACTCAATCAACATAATCTAACTTAGTCAACCCGATCAACCAGGCGATGTATACACCTTCCTTCAATAGCTTCACCGATAGAAAAGACATCATCACCTTCATGCAGCGGTACAGTTTTGCGGCTATCGTTACCGTTGTGGATGATGTACCGATTGCTACTCACCTGCCCTTTTTGGTGAAGGAAGATGGCGATAAACTTTTCCTATATTCGCACTTTGCAAAAGCGAATCCGCAATCGAAAGAGATATTTGATAAAACATCGCTCGTGATTTTTGCCGAGCCGCATGCCTATATCTCCCCATCCAATTACGAAAAGGAAACGAACGTGCCTACCTGGAACTATATAGCCGTGCACGCTTATGGCAAAGCGACATTACTTGAAAGCGCTCAGCAAAAGACCGAACTGCTGAAACATACCATCAATGCTTTTGAGGCGGGTTATTTGAAACAGTGGGAAGGGTTGCCCGACGACTATAGATCCAGGATGATGAATGGTATCGTCGCATTCGGGATAGAAGTGACCGACCTGCAGGCCAAGAAGAAACTGAGCCAAAACCGGGCTGAAGTTGAAAAAGATAATATCATCCAATCCTTGGAAAAAAGCGCCGACACCAATGAGCGTGAGATAGCGGCTTATATGAAGCAATTGAAACACTAATTCTTCTTAAGACTCTTGACTACGGACTTAAGACTATAATTCCTTCAGATCCGGCTCCGGCATCCTTGTTTTTGCATTATAGAAACGAACGATCAGGCGGTTATCCGTATTGCGGGTGAAATATTTAGCTGCCCAGCTTACAAATACGCTTAGCTTGTTCGAAAATCCCACCAGCGACATCAGGTGCACAAACATCCATAATATCCACGCTACCAGGCCGCCAAAATGCAGCTTCCAGATATCGGCTACAGCTTTGCTTTGCCCGATGGTGGCCAATGAGCCTTTATCGAAATACTTGAATGGCTCGGTGGGCTCGCCGTTCATCAGGTGTATAATGTTTTTGGCCAGGTGCTGCCCGGTTTGAATGGCTCCCTGCGCCATGCCCGGTATGCCGTTGGGGGTTTCGGGAGTGATCATGGCTGATACATCCCGATGGCGAAAATATCACGATACCCCACTACCCTGTTTATTTCGTCAGTTTGTATCCTGTTGCCCCTGGTTAGTGCACCTGCGGGCAAGCCGCCGGGCATCTCGCCCATTACGCCTGCCGCCCAAAAAACATTGCGCGTTTTTATTACCGTTCCGTCATCTATCTTGAGTTCAAGCCCGTCGTAGCTTTTTACGTGCACACCATTGTGTATCATCACCCCCATCTTAAGCAGGTACTTTTTCGCCTTTGCCGATGCATAGGCCGACATCGCCCCTAACACTACGGGCTTCCCCTCAACCAGGTAAACCTTCATATCTTCTTCGCAAAGCGAGGGATAATCCTTACATAATACGTGATTGCGCAACTCAGCCAGCGAGCCGGACAGCTCAACCCCGGTAGGGCCGCCACCTACTACCACAAAGGTGAGCAGCGCTTCGCGCTCTTCGAAACTTTTCTCTACAACGGCTTTCTCCAGGTTTTGCAGCATATAGCTGCGGATATTCAACGCCTCGCCAACATTCTTCATTGGCATCGCGTGATTTTCTATTTCCTGGTTACCAAAAAAGTTGGTGTTGGCGCCGGTTGCTATCACCAGGTAATCGTAAGAAACATCCCCCAAACTGGTTGTAACAGTATGCTTTTCGGGGTTGATGGTTTTTACCTCGCACATATTGAAGGTAAAGTTCTTCTGGCCGGTAAATATACGCCTGAACGGGAAAGCGATAGAATCCGCCTCGATAGAACCCATGGCCACCTGGTAAAGCAAAGGCTGGAACGTGTGGTAATTGTGCTTATCGAGCAGCAGGACATCCACGGGTTTATTTTTCAGCTTTTTAGCAAGGTTTATCCCGCCAAAGCCCCCGCCAATAATTACAACGCGTGGCCTTGCCGCCGATTGGGTACTATCCATAGATATTTTGTTTGCGATGCAAAATAAGGCATAAAACCTGTTTAATAAACAAATACCTGCTACAATTAATATGTTTTAAATAAATACAGGCTAATTAGTATTTTTAGCGGCTTGATAGCCTCTCTCTAAATCCCTCTCCAATGGAGAGGGACTTTTAATTGTGGTCGATAGCCCAAATAATGAATAAACAGCAATTACATATTATCAAGATCGGCGGAAACGTAATAGACAATTCGGAAAGCCTGCATCATTTCCTGAAGGATTTTACCGCGCTTGATGGTTACAAGATATTGGTGCATGGTGGCGGCAAGGTAGCCACGCAGCTATCTGAAACGCTGGGTATAGAGCCCAAACTGGTTGACGGCCGCAGGATTACCGATATTGAAACATTGCGGGTAGTTACCATGGTTTACGGTGGACTGATCAATAAGAATATCGTAGCACAACTGCAACGTTTTGGAACGAATGCCATAGGTTTAACCGGCGCCGACGGCAATTTTATCAGGACCAAAAAACGTCCCGTAAAAACGATTGATTATGGTTTTGTGGGCGACATTGACAAAAAATCGATCGACCCGAAAAATATAGGAAGATTATTAGATGCGGGGTTCACCCCTGTTTTTTGTGCCATAACGCATGACGGCGAAGGGCAGTTGCTGAATACCAATGCTGACACGATCGCATCGGCGATGGCCGTTGCGCTGGCTAAACTTTATGATACCACGCTGATCTATTGTTTTGAAAAGAAAGGCGTTTTACATGATATCAATGATGAAGAATCAGTTATCCGCGACATCGACCCTGAACGCTACGAAGAACTAAAAAAACAGCAGATCATCCACAGCGGCATGCTGCCCAAACTGGATAATGCATTTACCGCTATCAATTGCGGCGTAAAAGCGGTTATCATCGGCCGGTCGGACGATTTGGGTCAGCTGAAAAATAAACAACCATTTGGTACGAAACTTTCTTTGAGCTGAAAGCAGAAAGACCAAAGCCGAAAGCTTTTGAGTTATATAATAAGGGAAGAATTTTAATTAAATTATAGAAGGGAAAAGCTTTTAGCTTTCTGCCTTCAGCTTTAAGCTAAAAAAAATGAGCACAACAAAAACCATAGCCATATTAGGCAGCGGCAATATCGGCCTTTCATTAGCCAAAGGACTGGTTAAAGCAGGTATTTATCAGCCCGAGCAGATAACGCTGACCCGCAGAAACACAAAGGCCCTTTCGACGCTTGCCGATAACGGGTACAAAGTTACATCAGACAACTCGGCCGCTGTAAAGGACGCAGATATAGTCGTACTGGCCGTATTGCCGCAACAATTAAATAAACTGCTGCACGAGATAAAGCCAGCCATATGGGAGCAAAAACATTTGCTGATATCCGTCATATCAGGCGTAACCTGTGCTGATATCCGCCAGCAGCTGGCATTGGAGGTGCAGGTAGTGCGTGCTATGCCGAATACGGCTATCGCAATCGGCCAGTCCATGACCTGCATCGCGACGGATAATGCCTCTGCCGAAAACATGGGTACGGTAAAATCGCTGTTCGATACAGTTGGCGTTACCATACAGATCAACGAGGAACTGATGACCTCGGCCACTGCTTTATGCGCCTGCGGCATTGCCTTCTTCCTGCGTTCCATACGCGCAGCTTCACAGGGTGGCACTGAGATCGGTTTCCATGCGCACGATGCCTTAAAAATGGCTGCTCAAACCGCCAAAGGCGCTGCGGATCTGTTGCTTCAGCTTGCGTCGCACCCCGAACAGGAAATTGATAAGGTGACATCGCCCAAAGGCTGTACAATAGCCGGGTTGAACGAAATGGAGCATAATGGTTTTAGTTCGGCTATGATAAAGGGGATCAAGACCTCTGCGGAGAAAGCCGCGGTTTTGTATGATAAGGAAGGGTGATCTTGAGGTGAAAGGGTAAAGGTGAAAGGGTAAAGGTTTTATTTCGAATGTCTTAGGATTTCATATTGTTTTTTGCGATCAGGGCGTAGACTATGCCGCTTGCGACAAAGCCTATCGGAAATATGATCTTCCCCGGGAATATGAATGCAGATATTATCGCCAGCAGAACTCCAAGCCCGACTTTTAACAAGCCAGAATAATATAACGGCTCATTGGCTTTTACCTTTTCCTGTTTTTGCTGAATGCTCATGTTACTGATAACCTGGGTTATCAATTCCTCCGGGATACCCAGTTTTTCCAGCCTGGCGCGGATAACTTCATTATCCATCCCGGCTTTTTTCAGGCGCATCCCCTCCATGTAGGCCTTGTTTTTTAATCCTTCGTCCATAATTATGTTTTTTGTTCTGAGGCTATACTATAATTATTCAGCGTTTCCAATAGTGCATTTTTATGAATATCGATCAAATCGAGCCGAATTTTAAAGGGTGTGTTTTGGGTCACGGTAAAATATAGTTTTCCATAAATTTGGCTAAAAAGGTTTGGCATCCTATCCAGGTAAACTAACGGGTCATAAAGCACTATATGTAGCATAGTTCCATCGTTCACCATTTCGTCGATATCGCTCCACAGAAACTTCAGGTTATATTTACGAACGAACACAAATGACTCATTAATTATAAGCATCGGTTTCCGGTTGACCACCACAGCAAGAAGTCTTGCGAATTGCACCCATATTATACACGATAAACCAAGCCAGATTGCAGGAATAAAATAATTATGTGAAAACTGGGCACCTTTAAAAACGCCTATCATCCATATGATGGCTAATAATGAAAAAACCAGTTGGATATAAAATTTCCCGTTAGATTTTGAATATAGGTTCATGTTAAGGATTAGCGTTGCAGCTTAAATATAAGCAACTATTCTTTATTCCAAATAATAATGCTTAATCCTGTTCAAATCATCATCCAGCTCATACACTAAAGGTACGCCTGTCGGCAGATCAAGCTGGGTAACCTCCTCGTCCGAAAGGTGGTCTATATACTGGATCAGCGCGCGAAGGCTGTTGCCGTGCGCCGATACAATTACTTTTTGCCCAAGTTTGATCGCCGGCACAATACTTTCGTGCCAAAAGGGCAATACCCTGTCCATGGTTTCGGCCAGGTTCTCGGTAAGCGGCAATTCGCGTTCGGTCAGATGTTTGTAGCGGATGTCTTTGCCCGGGTAGCGATCGTCATCTTTGGTTATCGCTGGCGGCAGTTCGTGTGGGTCGCGGCGCCATTTGTGTACCTGCTCTTCGCCATATTTTGCAGTAATTTCGGCTTTATTCAGTCCCTGCAGCGCCCCGTAAAACCGCTCGTTCAATCGCCACGATTTTTGTACAGGTATCCAAAGCAGATCCATTTCTTCCAGCACAATATGCAATGTCTTGATAGACCGTTTCAGCACAGAGCAAAAGCCGGCGTCAAAAGTGTACCCGTACTTTTTTAAAAGCTGGCCTGCGTGTTTTGCCTGTTGATATCCATTTTCGGACAAGTCGACGTCCGTCCACCCCGTAAAACGGTTTTCCTGGTTCCATATACTTTCGCCGTGGCGTATCAATACGAGCTTTTGCATTTTGTAAAGGTAAAAGGTGAAAAGTGAAAGGCGAAAGGTATTTTCAGTGAAATATGCAGATGGCACACAAACTGGAAAGCTTTTACCTTTCTGCTTTTAGCTTTCACCTTTTTTACTATCTTGCAATATAAACCAACTAAACCCAAATTACTATGATACCAACAACTCCGGTCCCCGCAAAGGATGGGACCGCCAACCCTGCGCCATTGGGCCTGTGCGCCTTCGGCATGACAACCGTATTGCTCAACCTTCATAATGCGGGCTTTTTTGAACTGAACTCCATGATACTTGCTATGGGCATTTTCTATGGGGACTTGCCCAGGTTATTGCAGGAATTATCGAGGCGAAAAAGAACAATACATTTGGTCTTACTGCCTTTACTTCCTATGGCTTTTTCTGGCTTTCGTTAGTCGGGCTGATATTAATGGGTAAATGGGGATGGATAGACGGCCCGAAGGATAATGCCATGGTTGCTTACCTTTCTATTTGGGGCCTGTTCACTTTCTGCCTGTTCTTTGGTACATTAAAGCTGAACAAAGCGCTCCAGTTTGTATTTGGTTCGTTAACTATTCTGTTTGTACTTTTGGCCGTTGGCGATTCCACGGGCAATGCTTCTATTAAGCATTTGGCCGGCTATGAAGGTATTATTTGCGGCTTATCGGCAATTTATACTGGTATCGCTAACGTATTGAACGAGGTATACGGAAAGACCGTGTTACCGATAGGGCCGGTTAAATAGCCTGGATCAGGGTTTTCAGAATTGAAAATGTAACGGGAAGCGTTTTTAACATTACATCTACCGGGAGGCACCTACGGAGCCGTTAATCAAATTTGTTTATGCTATAAACAGGTGACTCCTCCGGAGTTATATGATAAATCGGCCCGATAGTTCCAACGGAACTACCTGTTTATAGTAAAATAAAATATATAATGGCTCCTGCGGAGCCTCCTATTTTAAAGACGATTCGAGTTATTAACAGCATAATGATAATTTTGCCAATTCTTGATTTCTGGAAATCCTGACTCCAACAAATGAAAGATTTCAAAAAATATTATACCATACCGGCGCCTCCCGACGAGGTGTACCTGGCATTAACTAACCCCATAACGATAGAACTATGGACCGGCGACGATGTTGAAATGAGCACCGAAGCCGGTTCTGAATTTTCCTTATGGGGTGGAAGCATCGTCGGCAAAAACCTGGAGTTTGAAGAGGGTAAAAAAATAGTGCAGCAATGGTACTTTGATGGTGAGCCTGAAGCTTCGATAGTAACCATCAAACTTCACCCAGGCAAAAATAATTCTACATCAGCTGAAGTGCGGCACACCAACATACCCGATAACGTATATGACGAATTTGCCACCGGCTGGGACGAATACTACTTTGGCGCCCTTGCGGATTTTTTTGCAGAAGATTAATACAAGGTCAGGTCGACCCGCCTGTTCAACCGCCTGCCTGCCGCTGTTTTGTTGCTTGCGATAGGATGTTCCCCCCCAAAACCATAGGTTTTGATCTGCGACTCGTTAACTCCCCTGCTAACCAAATAGGCCTTAACCGCTTCCGCCCGTTCGATAGATAGTTTGAGGTTAGCATCGGCATCCCCTCCATTATCCGTATAAGCTTCCACTTTCAGCGAAAGTCCCTTATCTGTTAACAGTTGTGCCACACGGTCGAGGTTATACAATGAATATGATTGTATGGTGGCTTTGGCCGGGTAAAATTCAAGATTAACGCTTGCCGTGGTAACTATCCTTTTATCCTGCTCGGTAATGTTAAACTTCACTTCGGGACTGACCACAGGCAGCGGACAGCCGGTGCCATCCACTTTAGTGCCCGCCGGTGTGCCAGGGCATTTATCGTTTACATCCGGAACGCCGTCCCCATCTTTATCTGTCGTTAAACCGGCAATATTCGCATTAGCGGCATCAAGGTCGTTTTGCAGTTTTAAATTTTTAGCATTTGCAGCGTCGAGGCTCAATTGCGCATCGGCAAGGGAATTTGACATAGCTTTAGTTTGCGCCGCATGTTCGATGATCAGCGCGTCGACGCGGCTTTGTGAAGTTAACTGGCGTTTTGAACGTTTACCCAGGGCAAATTCAAGACCGACATGCGTATAAGAAAACCTGTCGTTTGAAGGGCCGTATTTGTAGCCGTCTACATCATCTGCAAAAACATAATTTACCTGGTAACCGAGGTCAAGATTAAGCCTGGGAGTAAGATTAAACTTAAGGCCCGCACCTACCGGAACAAAAAACTGGCTTTTGCTGCTTAGGGTTATAAATTCTTTTGCGCGGTCGGGCAGTAACGATGCCGTGTAACCGACAACGCCTGCGCCAAGACTAAGATAGGGCTGCATAAACCCTTTATTTCCCTTGCCTTTTACATGTGCGACGATGAAGTTGCCGCTCAAACTTGCCGACCAGTTCAATTTTGTATTAACCGTTGAGTAGACTTGTGCGCCTCTTGCATTCTCTTCATAGGCGTGGTCCGCCTTCAGTTTGCCGCCCATGAAATCGGCCTGTAAGCTGAACGAATGCGAAAGCTGTTTCCTGATATACAATCCGTAACCTAATTGCGCATCCGGGGATGTAAAGTCTTGTCTTGAATTATAGCCTATTATAGTATATGGGGTTGATATGCCGCCGGATACACCTATCGACCACGTGCGGTATTGATCGGTTTTTGCGGCAAATTTGCTGGTATCGGCTGTTACTGCGGATGCTTCGCCGTAGGCGAAAATGGCTAAGCTCAATAAAACGATCCGCGAAAATTTAGCAATCATAAATTGTGTTAAGGTAATATATCCGGAAAGTTAAGTATTATTTCCTTTAAAGAAAAGAAAAATAATTATTTGTTTATCAAGCCATTACAGAGATCATCTCAAGTGCCCTTGTCGCAAGATGCTCATCACCGTGAATAGTTGCCTTTTCAAGAGCTGATCCTAGGGTAATACCTTTGGTAAAAAGCTTCCACGCAACGCCCGGGTCAAGAGCCACCGATGCGCTGATATCACTGTCTGATGGCGGCTCACTTAACGCCCAGTTTTGCTCCGTTCTCGCCAGGTACCAATCGCCCCCTGCATCACCCTTCACGGTAATTTTCACAACTGTTCCGGTTGCAGCTGCAACATCACGGTAAGTATAAGGGAGACCCTGCATAAAGGTATCTATACACGGATAAAATAACTCCCGCGTCATTAAAGGCTCCGTCTTTCCAACTGCCTCGCGTATCTGCTGCTGGTGGTGCCATTTCTCGGTATAGTCGCGGGCAATGTGGAACCAGTTCATCGACAGGTCCTCACCGGCCCAGGCAACACTGTATATAGCAGGTTCGAAAGGGTTAAGCGAGCGGTAATACTCCAACGCGCGTGTATCGGCGTTTTCCATCATTTGTATCATTTGCTGCGGGCTAAC
Source organism: Mucilaginibacter ginsenosidivorans (assembly GCF_007971025.1). Classification (NCBI taxonomy): domain Bacteria; kingdom Pseudomonadati; phylum Bacteroidota; class Sphingobacteriia; order Sphingobacteriales; family Sphingobacteriaceae; genus Mucilaginibacter; species Mucilaginibacter ginsenosidivorans. The sequence goes on from NZ_CP042436.1 coordinate 4,062,534, forward strand.
CCGTTTCATTGCCTTAACCCAGCTGCCGTTAAGGTCGTTCAGGTAGCCTACCAGGTCCTGGTAGTTGTTGATCTCCCGGTCCGGTACCAGGTTATGGCCGTCTAACAGCGAGACTGCGCGCATACTGGTATCGAGCAGGTGTGCAGCAATATCTTTTACTGTCCACTGTTTGGCAAGCGTAGGTTTGTCCCAATCTCCGGGCGACAATGAACGCAGCAATTCAACCAGCAGGGAATTTATCTGCGGGTACAAATGCAGTGTTGGAATGGGAATTTCCCGGCTCATTGTTGGCTATTGTTGCTTATCTATGTCAAAAATACGGCTGGAACCGTGATTTCGCAAGCGCCTGTAACCGCTGATAATCAACTTTGGGGCATCGAAATTAAAATGGCATATTTCAACTCACCAAGGTTTCGGAGCCTGGCAAGCCTGCAAAAAATTGGTTATCAGCATATTGCTAACCCGGAAAGCACCGCCGCCTTAACACTTAGTGCATTGGGTTACTTAGTGCTTTTTTCGAGCGCCTGTTCAATATCGGCCAGTATATCTTCCGCTTTTTCCAGCCCGGTAGAGATACGTATCAAGCCCGGCGTAATACCTACGGATAAGCGTTCGGCATCGGTCAGCTTGGAGTGCGTTGTACTTGCCGGGTGCGATGCTATGCTGCGGGTATCGCCCAAATTGGCGGTTACTGACAGCATTTCGAGTGCATCCAAAAACTTGCGGCCGGCCTGCAAACCGCCTTTTATCTCCATACAAAATACGCCGCCGCCCAGTTTCATTTGCTTTTTGGCGATCTCGTATTGCGGATGAGTTGGCAGCAACGGATATTTAACCCAGGAGACATTCGGGTTGCTTTGCAATGTCCCGGCTATCTTAAGTGCATTTTCGGAATGGCGCTGCATGCGTACATCCAGCGTTTCCAAACTCTTGCTAAGCACCCACGCATTAAAAGGCGACATGGACGGGCCTGTATTACGGCAGAACAAATAAATATCTTTTATCAAATCAGCACGGCCAACGATTACACCGCCTAACACCCTTCCCTGCCCGTCTATCCATTTGGTTGCGGAGTGTACAACCAGGTCGGCGCCGAAATCAATGGGGCGCTGCAGTAATGGCGTGGCAAAGCAGTTGTCTACATTCAATATCAGGTTATGCTTTTTTGAGAATTGCCCTACCCATTCCAGGTCAATGATCTCCAACTGTGGATTGGTAGGTGTTTCCAAATACACCATTTTGGTGTTGGGCTGTACGGCTGCTTCCCATGCTTCGTTTTCGCCCGCAGGCACCAAAGTAGCCGATATGCCATATTTGGGCAAATACTTGGTAACCATGGTAAAAGTACTTCCGAATACCGAGCTGCAGCATATCAGGTGGTCGCCCTGTTTCAGCAAAGCGAACATCGACGAGAATATCGCGCTCATCCCCGTAGATGTAGCAAAACCTGCGTCGGCTCCTTCGAGCGCACACATTTTGGCTATAAATTCATCGACATTGGGGTTACTGAAACGGCTGTAGATATTATCATCGGTCTCATCGGCAAAAGCCGCGCGCATAGCTTCCGCCTCATCAAAGGTAAAGCTGCTGGTGAGGTAAAGCGGCGTTGAGTGTTCTTGTTGTTGCGACCGGGGTGTTTGAATGCGGATAGCCTGCGTAACAGGATCTAACTTTTTAGACATGGTTAATGTGAATGTAAGAGATGTAATTTATTTATTCGGCAGGGTGAACAAATACCTGCGTTTTTATTTCGGTACCCGAACCCATCAGCGTAGCGGCAACCGAGCAATATTTATTGACAGAAAGGTCGACCGCGCGGCTGGCCTTATCCGGATCGATATCGCCATACAAATGAAACTCGACATTGATCGATTTCCATAAAGATGGCTCCTTGCCCGCTTCACGCTCGCCGCTGATGGTCATCTTATAGTCCACTATCTCCTGGCGCTGTTTTTTCAAAATACTGATCACGTCGATCGCAGAGCATCCACCCAAACCCATCAACAGGGTTTGCATTGGGCGTACGCCAAAATTCTCACCGCCGCTTTCAGGGCTGCTGTCCATCTTAATGGAGTGCCCGTTCTGGTCGGTTGCAACAAAACCAAAATCACCGTTTACACGGGATAGCTGAATAGTAGGCATATTATTATCTAAAAGCTTCAAATTTACAACTTTTACACGTGAATACTGTGCCTGGTACATCGATTGGGACATAATCTGACTTTTTATAAATAAATCCTTTACTTTTAGCGAATGAAGAAACTGGTATTATTGGTTTATTTAGGCTTTTCGGCTTCTTTATGCTTTGGTCAGAAGCATTTGCTGTCGTATGATGATCTGAAATTCATGCTCATCAACAGCCTCCAAAAGACTGATACGTTTATGATGGCAAAAGGTTATACCATTTCCGTAAAAAACAACAAGAGCAATAACCGGACATATAGTTCTGTATCAGGCAGTTCGCATGTTGATATTAATGTGCGGCAGGACGGCAAAAGGTTACTGGTAGAAATTGAAACCAATTTGCTGTCGCAATACGACCTGATATACAATTCGATAGCGCAATATGTAGATAAGCAGGGCAGCACTACCGATGTGCAAACCTATGTGGTGAAGGACCTCGGCAGCATTTATATTACGGTTACCGATACTAATCCCTACGACCCATTAAAACGGGAATATGACATCCACGTTGTACCGGATAAACGGATAACAGCCTATAATTAGAGGTTAGCAGGAGCGACTGCAGTAAACTATCTGTCTTTAACCCGAATTACCAGCTTCAAACCCGACCATACCTCATCAACCGCACATACTTTAATATCCACCAGCCCTATTTGTAAAGCATAGTTCCGGATAATGTCTTCTGTGATATCAGTAGGTACTTTGGATGCCTTCTTAGGCCACGATACCCATATCATCCCGTTCGTTTTGATCTGTTTCTTTAGAGATGGCATCATACTTTCATATTCTGCCCGGCTTTTGGTAAAGAAATGGGTAAGGTCGATATTGGCTGTATCCCTTTCGAAATACAAATTGGGCGGCAAGTCCGAAAAAAGATCAAGATAATAGTCCGGCGCGTTGATCAGGCTGATATGAAACCCGTCCTTTATCCCTAATTTTTTAGCCAATGGCGTACCCGAATATCCCGCTGCCTGCATTATCGTACGCCCCACTCCCATATGCCATACTGTACTTTTTGACTAACCGGGTGCCCCGATTGCTTCAGCGCCAGCATGATCTGTCCGCGGTGGTGCGATTCATGCGAGATCAAATAACCTAAAAAGGCTGTTGCATGCGGTTTAAAGCCTTTTATTTTGCCATCAACCGACCGGTCAAATAATTGTTCAATTGCAGCGGCGCTGCGGTTCATGGCGTCTGTTAAATTCTCCTTACTGATGTTTCCCTTCTCGATTTTTGGCAGGCCCTCCAGCAAAGATGCATCAGCTGCTTTCAACCACATCAGTCTTACATTATTAATGTGTGCGAATTGTTCACCCACGTTTCTCCCTTTCGAGGAAAGTGTATCCGTTAGGTGCGCCTCTTCAATGGCATCAAGCAGGTAAATATTGATGCGGTTATGTATCTGCCAGGTTTCGGTCAGGGCGCTCATAATCTGATCTGGTTGAGATGATGCTTTAAATGTTCCACATAGTCCTGCGCCAAAAATTCGACGGTATGCAACTGCACATCGGTTTTACTATTGTCACATTTTGCCTGCCAGCGGTCTGCAGGGTACAAGGTCAGCACCCTGGCTATTTGCAGGTTAAGCAATCGCCATAACTCAAGCAGACTTTCCACTCCCATTTCCTGGTAATGCTGCGCTGCAACCAATTTATCCTGCTCATAGGTCAGCTTGAAATTTTCTTCATAAGTACATCTCACAAACCGTTGCAGGTTTATCATGGCGCTATCGCATAAATGGCCGATAATTTCCTTATTCGACCACTTGCCCGGCGCAGGTTTCAGCTCCCAATCAACTGGCTTGCTATGAACCAATTGCAGAAATTGTTCGACGCATGGCGTAAGGTTATCCACAAAAGAAGGCATGATATGGAAAAGTTTGACTTAAAGATAGCGATGTTTTGTACTACCTTCAATGCCTGAACTGTAAGCATGGCACTAAATTACATTTGGGTTGCATTTTTCGTTATTGCGTTTTTGATCGCCATGATCAAACTGATTTTTTTAGGCGATACCGAAGCTTTCAAAGCCATTGTCGACAGCCTTTTTAGCTCTTCGCAAACCGCAGTGATGGACATCGCGCTGCCACTTGCCGGCGCAATGACTTTTTGGCTTGGCATTATGAATATCGGCGAGAGAGCAGGCGCTATTAAATTCCTTTCCCGCATTGTAGGGCCATTTTTTCAACGGATATTCCCCGAAGTACCCAAGGATCATCCGGCGCTGGGAAACATCCTGATGAGCTTTTCGGCTAACTTATTGGGTCTGCTGAATGCCGCAACTCCGCTTGGACTTAAGGCAATGGGAAGCCTCCAGGAATTAAATAAAGAGAAGGAGGAAGCTTCCAATGCACAGATCATGTTCCTGGTTCTGTTAACCTCGGGCATGCAATTACTTCCCGTTACTATTATTGCACAGCGCGCCATTCTTCACGCAAAAGATCCAACCGATATTTTCATCCCGTGTATAATCGCAACTTACGCGTCGGCGGTAGTAGGTATGATCGCAGTAGCCATCAAACAAAGGATCAGGCTTTTTGATAAGGTGATCATCGCCTGGTTGGGCGGAATTACCTTAATGATCACCGTATTGGTTTGGATGATGACGCAATACATGACCAAAGACCAGATAAGTACCTTCTCGAAAGTATCCAGTAATCTCCTGATATTCTTTATAGCGGTAATTTTTATCGCAGGTGGGTTCATTAAACGAATAAATGTATTTGAATCATTTATAGACGGCGCAAAAGCCGGTTTTGAAACAAGCGTCAAGATCATTCCTTATTTGGTTGCAATGCTTGTAGGCATAGCCGTATTTAAAAGCTGCGGAGCGTTGGGTTATCTAAATGACGGGCTGAGGTGGGCCGTCCATTCTGCCGGACTTGACACACGGTTTGTAGACGCCATGCCTGTTGCCTATCTGAAACCACTTAGCGGTTCCGGTTCGCGCGCAATGATGATCAGTACCATGCAGACCTATGGTACAGATAGTTTTGCGGGTCGTTTAGGTTGTATTTTTAACGGCTCCGCCGACACCACCTTTTACATTGTCGCCTTATATTTTGGTTCGGTTGGTATCAAGAGATCGCGGTACGCCATACCGTTCGGCCTCATAGCCGACCTGGCCGGTATTATCGCGGCGATATTTGTCGGGTATTTATTCTTTGGTTAATAAAATTTCAAATCCATTTTTAAACGGACGAATAAAGCACTGAAAATCAACTATATTAATATCATGGCAACCAATACCCGTCACGCCCAATCTGTTAACTTTAAGTCAAGTTGCTATGACGCTGTGATACAGCGTGATATTTTACATTTTTCAGGCAAATCGGGCGATGATTTGCGTAACAAAAAGCCTCTGTTTTCCGTACAAAACGGGGATTTTCTGCTGGTTCGCATCCTGTAAAAAAAATTAACTTACACGGCCGGCGTCAATGGATTGGGTTTTAAATATTTATAAAAGACTGGGTATTAATGATTAAAGCTTACGCCGGGCGTTTATTTTTCACTATACTTTTCACGCTGCTGATGGCTGCGGGCGCTACGGCCCAAACTATTACGACAGGTGCGGTCGACCCCGGTCCTTATGGACAGGGTTCATCCATTGCAGTTCCGATCACTATAAACGATGCCACAGGCTGCATTACTCCCGGGAATGCCTTCAATCTTTATTTATCCGACGCCTCGGGAAATTTTGTAGCCGGCGGCAAACTTATCGGGACATACAATGGCTTCTATACTTCATTCGTTAATGGCGTAATACCCAACGGCACGCCTGCCGGCGCAGGGTACAAAGTAAGGGTAGTATCAACCAACCCTTCGGTTACCAGCACCACATCGGCTGCTTTCACCATTAATGCAAGTACTGCCGTAACAGCAGCTGTGTCCTCACAGATCATCAGCCCAACCTACCCGGAGGTATTCGGGCAATGCGAAGGCCAGGCAGGGGCATCATTTATTTTCCAGGATAAATCGGCAGGCAGCACATCAACTACGGCTACATTTATCAACGAACTTACCAAAACAACAGAAGTAAATAATGTAGCCATTCCCCCGGCTACGTATACTTTTAATGCAAATACCGGCAACTACACGGTGCTGGTAAAAGCCAAATCTGCCGGCGGAACGGTTGGTACACACGCATACTTGCTGCTCAATAATGTTATCAATACCAACATAGGCGCCACAGGTTCTCTTACCGTATGTCTTATTAACGGCAAAGGCGACCTGACAGTCAATATCGATATTTCATCGCCCACGGGTATCCAGTATAACTACCCAGGCAATTTATACACCATAAGCTGGGGCGACGGATCGGCACCGGATGTTTTGACGCTTTGCCAGATAGTGGCACAAAACGGCCAGGTTACTCACACCTTCACCAAAGCATCCTGCGGTAACTCTGTCGTTTTTCAGCCCAGCAACGTGTTTTGCGGTCCCATCGGGGCTGCACCAAGTAATGATGCCAAAGTGATCGTACCGCCTACTAACCTTTTTACTGTGCCGCCGGTTGGTTGTGCCGGGCAGCCATATACGATCAAGAACCAATCCGACCCGGGTATCGATCCTGCAACCTGCGCCAAAAACGCCAAGGCATTGTATACCTGGCTGGTCGACGGTGTACCTGTAGCTACAAACTACCAGCTTAGCCAGGATTTCATATTACCCGCCACTACTCCGGCGGGTTCGCATGTTATCACGCTTCACCTGCAAAATCCGATTAGCGGTTGCGGTACTGCCGACGTTTCTCATAATATCTGTTTGCAAAACCCGCCGCAGCCAATATTCAGTCTGCCATCGGCAACCTATTGTTTAACTGCCGGACCTTTTTCGCCAAACAACACCTCTATCGTCGACGCCACATGCGACCCGAATAATACTTATATCTGGACGATAACCGGCCCTGCTCCCGTTAATTTTGCGGGCGGCACCAATAAAAACAGCAAAACACCTCAATTTGTATTTACGGCGCCGGGCATTTATCAGCTGCAATTAGCCATCACTACGGCTACATGCGGGCAGGTGGTATCAGGGCAGCAAACGATAATTGTGAATGATATGCCGCAAGTTACCCTATCGCCCAATACGACACTTTGCGGCAGTAACCAGCTTTTGACATTCGATAAAAACCCCGGCCCTACCCAGTCGACACTTACAGGGACGGCGCAGCCGCAACCTACCACTTACACCTGGACGGTTACGGGCGGCGCCTTCACTTTCCAGGGAGGTACAACGGCCAACAGCCAGTACCCGCAGATTTTATTTACTGATTTCGCTACTTACACTATAAAGGCAACTGAACAAAATACCTGCGGAACTGTCACCAAAACGCAAACTATTACCTTTGTACAGGCGCCGACCGTAACAGCCGGTAACAACCAAACGATATGTGCCAGCAGTCCAGTAGCAGCGTTAACCGGTAAAATAACGGGTACCGTAGTCAGCCAGCAATGGGTAGGCGGTACAGGTACGTTCTCTGCCGGGCGTGGCTCATTAAATACAAACTATACGCCGTCCGCAGCAGAAATAGCGGCCGGTTCTGTAACACTCACCTTACAGGCTACTACCGCATTGCCGGCGCCATGTAACATAATAGGCAGTAATATTACCATCACTATTACACCTATCGATAATGTGACCAGTCCGCCTGCCGAAACTATTTGTACGGGCCAACCGGTTAATTATGCCATCACATCGACAAGTGGCGGTACTAATTTCACATGGACAGCCTCGGTAACATCGGGCACAGCTACAGGGGTTGCAGCTTCGGGTAATGGGAATACCATTAATGATATTATCACGAATACTAACGCGAGCAACCCTGCTACCGTTGTTTACAAAATAACACCACAGAATAACAGTTGCACGGGCAATGTTTTTACGTTGACGGTTACCATTGATCCATTACCACAGATCACAGCAGTACCGGTTAGCTCCCCGATTTGTAGTAATCAGCCGGCCGGAGTTACGCTGACATCGAATATTCCCAACACCAGCTATACATGGACGAGTGTCGCCTCAGCAGGTATTACGGGAAATACTAATCAATCAAATGCGGTATCGACTAATTCGATACAGGATGTGCTTATCAATAACGGTACTACGGCCGGAACTGTGACCTATACCATCACACCCTACAATAAAACATGCCCCGGCCCGGTGAAAACGGCTACGGTTACTGTGCAGCCGCTGCCTGTACAGTCGAACCCTGGTCCGGACGACGAAGTGTGCAGCACAACAACCTACACTTTGCAGGGTAATAACCCCGCACCAGGAACGGGCAAATGGACCCTGGTAAAAGGGCCTGCCGGAGTTACTTTTTCGGACGATACCAAACCAAACGCCGTTGTAAGCGGGTTGCAGGCCGGTAACCTTTATCAATTCCAGTGGACAATCACTGCTACGCCAACATGCCCGCCAAGCAGCAATGCGGTTAATATCCTCATCGACTTGCCGACCATAGGCGGTACCACCACCGGCGATGCGACAGTTTGCTCGACAGGTAACACCGGGCAAATAACATTAGCTGGTTACCAGGGAAATATCGTGCGTTGGGAGTCATCGGTTGACAACGGAGCATCATGGCAGCCGATTGTAAACGTAAGTACCACGCAGAGCTATTCCAACCTAACACAAACCACTTTATACCGGGCTATTATTCAAAGCGGGGTTTGTAGCCAGTTGCCGTCAACCGCAACTACCATTACTGTAAACCAATCACCTATACAGGCGGTTGCCGGTGCCGATATTAATGTTTGTAATGCCACGGTAGCCACGTTGCAGGGTAATAACCCGGCACCTTTCAATGGAATTTGGACACAAACTGCCGGACCTGCCGTAACCATTGTAAACCCGGCAAACCCTAATACACAGGTTACCGGTTTAGCAAATGGGAATACCTACACCTTTACATGGACCATTAAAGGACTGCCACCATGCGGCGATACCCAGTCCTCCGTAAATGTGAATGTCTCTGCCGATGTTACCGCCAGCTTTACAATGGATAAAGTACAAGGCTGCGGCCCTACAACAATAACGTTCGTTAATACATCAACCCCGGCGCCTACCGGGAGTTATTTGTGGGACTTTGGCGACGGAACGCCTACATCGACGGCCACTACTCCATCGCCGCATACTTTTGCACCTTCGCCGGATGGTAAAGAGGTAACGTACACGATCACCTTAACCCCGGTAAGCAATTGCAACCTGAAAACACCCTTTACTGCAATAGTAAAGATAAGCCCGGCTGTACCTGTAGCTATTATCAACCCGAGCCAGACGACGGCCTGCGGCGGCTTCGCACTGACGGCACAGAATTTATCGCCGGGAAATAATGTCCAGTATGATTTTTACCTGACCGATGCAACAGGCAATATCCTGCAGCACATCTCAAAAACGGACAAAAGCGATGCAACTTTCCAGCCCGTGAACCCGACAAAAGTGACGGATTACAATGTTTACCTCGTCGCTACCGATCAGTGCGGAACCCAAGGAAAATCTACCCCGATCATTATTTCCGCTTCACCCTCATCGGTTATCTCTCTGGTACAGATCAAAAACGACCAGCAAAGCGTTTGCCTGGGCGGATCAATTATATTTCAGAATATATCTACCGGGGGCGACCGCTTTACTTACACCATTTACGATGCTTCACAAAACCCTGTCGCTACTATACCCGGCGGGCCCGGTGATTTTAATTACACGCCTACCGCGCCCGGCACTTATTATGTTTCCATTACCGCGGGCAACAATGGCTGCGGCGATGCTGCGGTTTCAGCATTAAAAATGTTCACAGTTTATCCTATCCCCGCACCTGACTTCACTTATACGCTGGATAACGATTACAATGTAACTTTCACCAACACCACCCCCGACGATGGTAACACACCGGCATCGTCGCTTACCTATTACTGGGATTTCGGTGACGGATCAAATAAAAACACCACAAACGCACCGGAAGTGCATCACTATGACTACGAACGGTCGCCGTTTACGGTAACGCTCCGGGCTACCAACCTGGCCAGTGGGTGCCTGGCTGTGATAACAAAAACTATCGAAGTAAAATTCCTTGGCAACCTGTACTTGCCTAACGCTTTTACGCCAAGCAGCACCAACAGCGAGCTAAACGTATTCAAAGCAAAAGGCACGCAGATAAAGGAATGGAAGATGCAGGTGTTCAATAATTTCGGCCAGCTGGTTTGGGAAACAACAAAACTCGACGGAAACGGGTCGCCTACCGAAGGCTGGGACGGCACATTTAAAGGCATACCTGTGCAACAGGGAGTATATGTGTGGCAGATATCGGCCACATTTATTAACGGCACCGAGTGGAAAGGTATGTCATATAATCATTCATTGCCAAAACGTACGGGCGTAATCCATTTGATCAGATAGTGATGAAGAATATAGCCCGGCTCATTTTATTTTTGATAATATCCCTGCGTTGCGTTTCGGGCTTCGCGCAGGATCACCTGTATTCTCAATTTTTTAATTCCCCTTTGTATCTTAATCCTGCACTAACGGGGCAATTTAAGGGCGATCTGAGGATGAATCTCATCTATCGCAATCAATGGACCTCGGTACCGGGAACTTTCTCCTACATATCGGCCTCAATTGATTACAACGTTCTCCGTTTTGGCGGCGGTGTAGGCTTGTTGGTGACCCGTAGTAGCGAAGGCACTGCCTATCTTGATAAAACGAACATATCGGCCCTTTACTCGTATAGCGTTGGCTCCGAGGACTTTGTATTGTCATTCGGCTTGCAGGCCGGGGTTACAAACCGTACCATAGATTTCAGCAAACTGGTTTTTGGCGACCAGATAGACCCCACCCTGGGCATTATTTCGGGCTCGTCGTCGGCGGCCGGTTCGTTCCCTTTTAACAATAAATTTTACTTCGATTCGGGTGTTGGCACAAACCTTGCAATAGGTGACTTTAATATCGGCGCGGCGGTGCAGCACATCAATAAACCTAATGAGTCGTTTACCGGGACCCCGGTAAAATTACCCATTCGCACCAACGCACATATAAGCTACCGGTACGACCTGAATCCTTTTGATAATATAGACGATGATGAAAAATCGTATGTGATACCATCGGTTGTGTTTTACAAGCAGTCCAACGCTACATCATATAGCGCTGGTATGCAGTATAAACACAAGAGTGTGAACGTGGGCGTGTGGTATCGCAGCGGTAACGAGACCGGCCCGAGTGCGGTTGTGGTATCGCTTATTTTCGATCTTTTCATCAACCGCGATGGCGGAGAGAAATTGAGGTTCGGTGTAAGCCATGATGCTGCCGTTTCTGGTCTTACCTACGGCAACACCAGCGGGTCATCGGAAGGTAGCATAGGGTACGAAACAACACTGCCCGGCAACGGCGACCGGTCACAGCGTTTTGAAGGTGCAAGGCGTTGTTATGAATTTTATTGACATTGTATAAAAAATGACGGAAACCTACTTAAAGGATAAAACGGCGAAAAAAAGATTTTTTCAGAAAGGTATGGTCGTATTAATAGCGCTTGCGATCGTATTTACTGTATTTTTAACCCGGTTTGCCCTTTCAGGTTCGCGCGAGGCCCTGCTGAACGGGGCTCCGGGAAGCGAAGATGCTTATAAGGTAGCAAAGCTTTTTGTAAAGCCTACTATCAAGTCCAATGATATATCTTTTCCCGAATCAGGTTATCAATGCGCACAAAAACCCGACTCCGTTTTCGTCATTAAATCATACGCGGAAGCGAACGACCAGCCAAAACCCCAAAATGTAACGACGTTCGAGATAACGCTAAAGTTTATCGGCGGGGCCGTTGCAGATAAGAGAAACTGGAAACTCATCGGTATCAGCGAGGATTAAAAAAACACCCCGGCTATAAAAACCAGGGTGCTCAATCACTCTAAAACAATCACCTCTAAATTAAGAAGTACCTTTAATAATTATATTATTGAGTAGCTAATTATTGACTAAACTAAAATAATAGTCAAATATACCAAGTAACAATGTTTATTCGATAGAAATACAGGCTTTTTGACCCTGATGTGACAGAATATCAGTGTTTTAACCCTCTTATGAATATATCAACCAGCAACAGGCGCTTGCGGTGTATTTCTTCCAGGTGCTCCTTCTTCGGAAAGGTTGTTTTGCGATACCCCATGGTCCCTACTCTTACACCTTGCAGGGCATCCAGCAGCAGGTCGACAATTTCGCCGGGGTTTTCTACATTACTGATGTTCCCTTTTTCGGCGTCTGTTTTTATCGCATTACCTAACAGGGCCATTTCAGTTTGCCTGATGTGTTCCACTATTTCCCAGATCGTATCGGGTAAGCTTTGCTCGTTCAGCCTGATAAAATCGAAAAAGTTATAGTTGTTGACAATGAAGTCGTGGTGAGTATCGATCTGGCATACAAAAGCCGCTTTAAGATCATTGATCCGCGACAATTTATCATCCAGTAATTTCAGGTAATCATCGGCCAGTTTCCGTGTAACAGCGATGTACAACTGGCTCTTATCGGGAAAATAGTAATATAATAAAGCCTTTGACATGGATAACGCCCCGGCTATCTCATTCATGGTTGTTTTGGAATAACCATAATGCAGGAATTGCTGGTATGCAGCTTCTAATATTTTTTCCCTTTTTATATCCTGTTGATCGGCGACGTTACCCACTTATGAAATTATAATATGATGTATTCCTGACTTTTTAAACAAAATTATCAAAAATTCTACACATAATAATGTCATTTTTACATTTGATAGGCAGGGCCATATTACACCGAATTAATTATAGCTAAGCCTGCACCGAGCGCCAAAACATCCTCTGCAGCGCCGATAACCGGGTCGTAAATGCCGGAATGTTTTACTATACTTTTTCTTAAATAGTAACAGGCGTACGTAGCAGCAATAGCAGCCGTGGCACCAAGCATCGCTCCCATCCATCCATTTTTCCTGTTCGATTTGGCCAGGGCCCCTCCCGACAAGCCTCCTGAAATACAACGCGCGGCAACGCCCAATAATTCTGTCCTTGCCGGGGCAAACGGCAACTTATCAGCTACCAGCTCGCCCGCGGCACAAACTTTTAAAATAGCAGCAGCGGTACCCGAGTTAATAAATGCTACCAGCGACCCTTCCAGGTTTTTAGCCTTAGAGCGGCTTAACAGGTGACTTGTAATGGCAGGGGCCAATACCGAACGCATTCCGGCGATAAACCCTACCCCGATAACCTGCCAAACCGGGTTCAATTTTGTTTTCATAAAAGTATAACCCACCCTTCGGGTTTAAGTTTTATAAAATGCCCCGGTTGACGCTGCCTGGTATTGCATAAAAAAGCCGCCCCGGTAACTCGTAAGCGGCTTCATTAATATATGGTTTGATTAAGAAATATGGCTTAATTCAGGTTCGGCCTCGTGTGCCTCTTCCTTCTTTTTACCGAAAAGCCTGGATTTTAAACGTATCCGGATAATATACATACATGGTACTACGATCAGCGTAATGATGGTAGCAAAACCTAATCCGAATATCATCGTCCATGACAATGGACCCCAGAATGCGTTGTTATCACCACCAAAATAAATATGTGGTTTAAACGAACTGAACAGTCCGGCAAAGTCGATATTGAAACCTAAAGCCAACGGAATCAACCCGAGAATGGCTGCTGTGGCGGTTAATAATACCGGCGTCATACGGGTACGTGCCGCTTCAACTACCGCATCGTGCAGGCTAGCTCCCTGCTCTATCAGCATATCGGTAAACTCGACCAGCAGGATACCATTTCGCACCACCACGCCGGCAAGGGCAATGATACCGATACCTGTCATTACAATAGATATGGTCATCTTAAATATGGCAACTCCCAGGAACACGCCGATGATACTAAAAAATATCTCGCTCAATATGATGAATGTTTTACCTACCGAATTAAACTGCGCCACAAGAATGATCAGGATCAACCCAAAAGATATGGCCAGGGCAGTACCCAAAAAAGTTGCAGCTTCCGCCTGGTCTTCCTGGCCGCCGCCCATCCTGATGGATACGCCGTCAGGTGTCCTGAAGGTATTAATGGCACTTTGTATGGCTGCGTTCACTTCGTTTACGTTGCTGGTTTTCAACACATTTGAACCAAGCGTAATAATGCGGCGCTGTTGTTTATGGTTAATATTTGCATACGTGTTGGTGTACCGGATATCGGTAAAAGCCGATATAGGCACCTGCCGGATAGTACCCCCCATCGCTATATCGCGATAGGTTATCTTCAGGTTGCGGATGGCATCAATATTATTGCGCTGGTCTTCCTGGGATCTTACCGTTATCTCGTAGTTATCCTCTTTTGTGTTTCGATAATCAGATGCTTTCGCTCCGAATATGGTAGCACCCAATGCCTGGTTTATCTGGTTAGTGGTTATACCTTCACGGTTAGCGCGTTCACGGTTAACGTCGAATACGATCTCGGGCTTATCGGCCTGCAGGTCGGGCACGAGTCCTTCGATGCCTGTAATGCCCTGTTTGCCGATATAATTCGTGAGCCTGCTGGCGGTTTTTACCAGCGTATCCAGGTTATCGCCTGTAATTTCGATGCTGATATCCTTTTGTACCGGCGGACCTGCATTTTCCTGTGTCACTGCTATCTTAGCGCCCGGGTAGCCCTGTACGGACTGGCGTATGCGCTCCATTATCTTTTTGGTGTCCTTGCCGTTACGTTTGCTAAATTCGGCAAACGCCACGGTTATCTTTCCTTTATTCGGATACTTACCCAGATCCGCGTCTGTCGGGTCGGTAACGCCCACGGTAACGTTCGAAATAATAGAAGTAACGATATCTTTATCAGGCTCCACTACAGCTGCAACTTTCTTTTCCAGTTTGGCAATTACCGCGCTGGTTTGCGCCTGGTCGGTGCCCGTTGGCAACGTTACATACACATAGGTAAAGTTTGGATCACCTGCCGGGAAAAATTCCACTTTCGGGCTCCTGACAAATACGAATGCCATAGTCAATACAAACAAACCTAATGTACCCGCCAATATCCACCACGGCGATTGTACGGCTTTTTCCAATCGCCTGGCATACCAATGCTGGAAACGCGGCCAGGCATTTTTCTGGAACCTGTCTATCAGCCTTAGTAACACAAAGTGATTAAGCAGGTATAGAAATGCGGCAAACACCACAAAGTTCCCGACACCCCGGTTAACAAGATAAGCCAAAATTGCGATCCCGCCCATAAAGGCCAGTGTACGCAGCACCTTCCTGTCGAACTTTGGATTGTCATGCTCGCCCTCGTGGTGCGGCTTCATAAAGTCAACCGCAAAAACAGGGTTCATGATATAGGCCACTACCAACGATGCCAGTAAAGTAATGATGAGCGTGATGGGTAAGAAGAACATAAAGTGACCGATCAGGCTGTTCCAGAATGCCAGCGGAATGAACGGCGCCAAAGTGGTCATGGTGCCTGAAAATACCGGTAAGAATACTTCACCGGCGGCCATCTTAGCTGCCTGTTTAATAGGCACTTTGCCATTCGCAAAAATACGGTGCGTGTTCTCTATCACCACAATAGCATCATCCACCACAATACCCAGCGCCAGGAGGAACGAGAATAACACGATCATATTCAGCGTAAAACCGATAGCCGGCATTACCAGGAAGGCGATAAAACACGATAACGGCACCGAAAGGGCAACAAATATGGCATTGGTGCTGCCCATAAAGAACATCAGGATAATAGTCACCAGTATAAACCCGATAACGATAGTATTGATCAGGTCATCCAGTGTCGACCTGGTTTTATCCGATTGGTCGCCGGTAACTGTGATATTCAGCCCTTTAGGGAACACTGTTTTTTGCTTGTCCTTGATAAGCTGATTTATTTTATCGGATGCTTCGATCAGGTTCTCCCCCGCGCGCTTACTCACATTCAGTGTGATCACGTTCTTGAAATTGGGATCATCATTAGTTTTTAAACGCGCGTAACTTTCCTGATCTTTAAAACCGTCCCGAATGTCAGCAATGTCACGGAGGTAAACTGCCTTCCCCTGTGGATTCCTGATTACCAGCGCGGCAACTTCTGCGGCATTTTTAAAATCCTCTTTTACGTCAATGGCTTGTTGCTTGCCGTCTATAACGACGTTACCTGCCGAGGATATGATATTTTCATTACCAATTGCCTGGATAATGTCGCCATAACCAATTTGAGCAGCCGTCATTTTGTTTATATCCACATTGACCTGAATATTGGGCGTAAGTGCCCCGATTTCGTCAACTTTAGATATTTCCTTCATGGCCTCTATGTCATCCTTCAGGTTGTCGGCATATTCCTTCAATTTTTTAAGATCATAGTTACCCGATAGGTTGATATATAAAATAGGAAGGTCGGCTACATTAATATCAGTTATTTGCGAGGCCTGCAGATTATTGTCATTTTGGGGCAAATCTTGGGCTGCCTTGTCGACTGCTTCGCGAACATCAATTTTTGCTTCTCTTATCTTAACATCAGCATTGAATTCTGCAGTAATTATGGACAAATTCTGCTGAGTTCTAGAAGTTACTTTCTTCAATCCCTTTAGTGACTTCAATTGCTTCTCGATCTGTCGCGTTACTAACAGTTCAATGTTTTGTGGCGACTGGCCTATATACGGAGTGGTCACAAACACCTTTGATTGCGCGATATCAGGGAAATTTTCCTTCGGCAATCTCATGTAGCTGAGAAGCCCGAGTACGGTGATAAGGAATACGATCACGTACACCGCCGTCTTATTATCAATGGCCCAACTCGAGGGCTTAAATTCTTTTTCCAGGTCCTTCATATCAAATCAGTTTAGTATGATTAATTACCAGGTTGTAAAACCTTTACTTTGTCGCCGTCTTCTACTTCGGTCGAGCCATCGGTTATCAGCTTATCACCAACATTCAAGCCTGTTTTTACTTCAACGAGCCCACCGTATGAGGCCCCCTCAGTTATTACCTTTTTCCTGGCGGTATTGTTGACATTTATGAATACATAATCGCCGTTTTCTGATTTTTGTATGGCGTTTATCGGTACAACAATGGCATTCGATTTCGAATAATCCGCAATTTTCAGCACCACCGTCATGTTGGGACGCAGCGTCTTACGGCCGGGCAACTGTATTTCAATTGGGAAACTACGCGATGAGGGGTCGATAACCCTGCCGGCAAAAGTAACTTTGGCCATCAGCGAATCGTTTGCATCCGGCACCACTACGTTCACTTTATCACCCAGTTTTATGTTGGATGAGTAAGACTCGGGCACATCGGCTTTTACCTTCAGGTAATCGGTATTTACTATCCTGATAAAAGTTGTAGCCGGTGATGCCGCCTGCCCCAGTTTAAGGTCCATCTGATCAACTGTACCGGTTATCGGCGATACGATACGGTACATATCCGATTGCTCCCTTAATGACGCCACCTGTTTTTGAGCCGACTGCATGTTCGACTGAGCCTGCAGGTATTGCACCTCGGTGCCTATCTTCTGGTCCCAAAGGTTCTTCTGACGTTCGAACAAGGTCTTTGCAAGGTCTGCCTGGGTTTGAGCCTGGGCTATATTTTGTTTCAGTACGCTGTTATCAAGCTGAACTAATGTCTGGCCCTTATTAACATGGTCGCCCACTTTTACATAAATAGCGGTTATTACGGCCTGTGCCTGCGGGAAAGCCTGTACGTTATCTTTGGCATCTATCTTACCCTGCAGGTTAATGTAGTTGGTAAAAGATTGTTTTTGTACATCCATTACCGCTACATCGGTTGATTTAACGGAATCTGTAGTACCAACTTCTTTTTCCAGCTTCGAGATTTTAGCAGATAAGTCTGCCTGTTGTTTTTTCAGATCAGTCAGTTGAGCCTTTTTATCTTTTGGCTGACTGCATGCCGCAAATAGTAATATTGCCGGTATATAAAGTAATTTTTTCATTTTATTGTGGTTGTTGTGTCTGTGATCGTGTTTATTGTATTTTTCCGTATGCCTTGTCCAAATCAACTTTGCTTACCAGGGCATTGTATAAAGCTTGTATATATTGGTTATCAGCATTCTCAAAGTCGGTTTGAGCCTGTGTAACTTCTATGCTCGATCCGACGCCCTGCTGGTATTTGATCTTCGATACCCGCAGCACTTCAGCAGCAAGTTCGCGGCTTCGTTTCTGGCTATTCAGCGATCGCAAATTATTGCTGTAAGTTATATTTGCGGAACTTGCTTCTAAACTCATCGCGTTTTTAACATTATTCAGATCATTTTGAGCTTTTTGCACATTTATCTGAGATTGACGTAATTGGTTCACTCGTTCACCGCTGCTGAAAATGGGAATGTTAAGGCTGAGACCTACATAGTTATAGGGATAATTCCTGCCATATAAATATTTAGTTTGATTTTCCTGGAAAGTAGTCGCCAGGCCTGCATTAGCGCTTAAAGTAGGCAAATACGCGGCTTTTTTACTTTTGACATCCAACTGATTCAGTTTTAGGTTAGTTTCAAGCAAATTATATTCAATGCGATTATGATAAAAAGCCGTATCGATATTATTTTGCGCGCTTTGCTCATCGAGGTTGATGTTTTCCAATTTGTCGGTCAAACTTAGCTCCTCTTGTATTGGCATTCCCATCTGGAACTTAAGCACCTGGTAATTTAAAGTCAACGCACGAACAACATTTTCGCGATTGGTTGTCAAATTATTGTATTGAACTTCCAATCGATTGACATCAATTTTTTCAACAAATCCCTGTTTGTTTTGCTGCGTGGTTTGATCGAGCTGTTGTTTTAACTGCGCTATATTGGCATCCAGTAATTTTATTTGCTCGTTGCTAACTAATACCTGGTAGTAAGCCTTTGTAACACTTACGTTTGTTTGAATTTTTGAACGGGTTAGGCTACGTACCGAAAGCTCCTTATAGGTTTTGGCAGCCTGCAAACCCACCAAAAAAGTACCACTGAACAGTAGCTGTGTTCCTTGCAACGCAAAAGTATTATTATATTGAACGGGGCCGATCGGAAAGGCTACCAGGCGGGCGTTTGGATCAAGTGGCTGTCCACTTGAAATCTTTGAGAAGTCCGGTCCAACCTGAACAGGTGCCCTGGTATAATCCTGGAAAGTAACCGAGCCATTGATTTGAGGCAGACCGGTGGCCTTGGTCTCTTTTATCTTATACTCTGCACTTTTCACATCTAAGCCCGCATTTACAACTGAATCCTGGTGCTCGTAAGCGTAATTGATACAATCCTGCAGCGAAAAACTGTGGACCGCTCCTGCCGCCGGCGGCGCCTGCTGGGCGCTGGCTCCCGACGCAATACCTATTAGTAGTAGTGATATTAAAAGCAAATGTTTCATATATATAGTGAGTTGTTGTTTTAGTATGGTTTCACAAATATTTAAAAGCCTTGTGACAGCCCTATGTCAATAGTGTTAATTAATTCATTTCCTGGTGAACCGTCTTATATTCATCCAGCAACTTATAGCCTTTCAGCGTGCAGATGCCAAAATTGAAATGCTCCAGCAACTGCTGTTGCACCTTCCATATATTAAATTCATTTGCCGGGAATATGGCCGTATTAAATCCCATTTCCACTTCCATTACCCGCATGCGCGCCAATACCTTTACGTCAATATCGGGCCGGATATAACCCTGCGCTATTCCTTTTGTCAAAAGTTCTTCCAGCGTGCGCACTATTACCTCCGATTTAAAATTCTGAAACTCCTTCCAGGCATCCGGATGGTACTTCTGCAGATCATGTATCACTATCGGGTTCGCCCTTGAAAATATTTCCTCCGAACACTTCATCATATTGATCATTTCCTCTATCACGTTCGACGATTTGCCAATTATTTCGGCCATATCATCCTCGTCATCCTTCAGGCGCTTTTTGATAAGGGCTATCACCAGTTCATTTTTATCCTTAAAAAACTGGTAGATGGTTTTTTTCGACATACCCAAATGTTTGGCGATGTCGTCCATCGTTACACTCTTGATACCCGCTTGTAAAAAAAGCTCAAGGCTGCCTTCTATTATTCTCTCTATTTGACTCATTGACTTTTCGGGTCAAAACTATGGAAACATTTTTTGATTTCAAAGTTTCCAAAACAAATGACTTTTTAAAGACATTTCATCTTCAAAGAACTGCTGTGTTACCTAATACGGTACCGAATTAGTACCTTTGCCGAAATTCAATTCCACAGATGACGCTTACGCCACTTTCAGCTATTTCCCCTATCGACGGTCGGTATCGTAATACAACCGCAAAGCTGGCTGACTATTTTTCTGAATACGCGCTGATCAAATACAGGGTATTTGTCGAGATCGAATATTTTATCGCGCTTTGCGAACATCCCTTGCCCCAGCTTCGTGATTTTGACAAAAATGTATCAGGAAAGTTACGCGCCATTTATCAAAATTTTTCGGAAAACGATGCGCAGAGTATAAAGGACATCGAAAAGATCACCAATCATGATGTTAAGGCGGTTGAATATTTTATCAAAAAAGAATTTGACAAACTCGGCCTGGATAAGTACAAAGAATTCATTCATTTCGGTCTTACTTCGCAGGATATTAATAATACATCCATACCCTACACCTTCAAATTGGCAATGGATGAAAGCTACCTGCCTGCTATAAGTGAACTGGCAGATCAGCTTAAAAAATACGCTGCCGAATGGGAAAAACTGCCTATGTTAGCCCATACACACGGTCAGCCCGCATCGCCGACCCGTTTGGGTAAAGAGATACAGGTATTTGTTGAGCGGCTGGAGAACCAACTGAACTTATTAAAGCAAATACCATATTCAGCCAAATTTGGCGGCGCAACCGGAAACTTTAACGCGCACCATATCGCATACCCGCAAATCGACTGGAAAAAGTTCGGGAATCATTTTGTGAATGATGTGCTTGGGCTTAGCCGTTCGCAGTATACCACGCAGATAGAGCATTACGATAACTTCGCGGCGCAATGCGACGCGCTGAAACGTATCAATACTATCCTCATCGATCTTGACCGTGATATCTGGGCCTATATCTCTATGAATTACTTCAAACAGAAGATAAAGGAGGGCGAGGTTGGCTCTTCGGCCATGCCGCATAAAGTAAACCCTATAGATTTTGAAAATTCGGAAGGTAACCTGGGCATAGCTAATGCCTTGTTTGAACATCTGGCCGCTAAACTGCCCGTATCCCGCCTGCAACGCGACCTGACGGACTCGACCGTGCTTCGTAACATTGGCGTGCCGGTGGCGCATACGCTGATCGCGATTAGATCGACCATAAAGGGATTAAATAAATTATTACTAAACGAACCTGTAATAACCGCACACCTGGAAGCCAATTGGGCGGTTGTGGCCGAAGCTATACAGACCATCCTCCGCCGCGAAGGCTATCCAAACCCTTACGAAGCATTAAAAGATCTGACACGCACCAATGCGGCAATAAATGCCGATACGATCGCAGCGTTTGTGGAGACCCTCGCGGTAAGCGAAGCTGTTAAAGATGAGATAAGGAAAATTAGCCCGTCTACCTACACAGGTATTTAAACGAAAAACTGAAGGGCCAAAGCTTCTTTGGCTCAATAAATACGATAATTTTTATCTCAAATTATTAAACCGAACGCCCGGTGCTTTTTGCTTTCGGCTTTCCGCCTTCAGTAAAAAACGGTGTCATTAGTCAGTAAAAACTATACCATTATAGTATATTAATCAAAAACGTGGCTAAATTTGCTGTTGGATTTTAGAATAGAGCAAGATGAATATCAACGTATATACCGAATCGACACCCAACCCGGCAACCATGAAGTTCATTGTGAACAAGTTGCTGATCAATGGAAGTGTGGATTACCCTACCAAAGCAAGTGCTGAAAACTCTCCTTTCGCAAAGGAACTGTATAAATTTTCATTTGTTAATGGCGTTTTCTTCGCCAGCAACTTTGTTACAGTGACAAAAACCGAAGGCAGCGACTGGAACGATATCGAGCCGATACTGAAAGAGTTTGTAAAAGGCGCTGTTGAGTCTGAACTGAAAGCACAGATAGAAGAAAAAGCCGAGGTTGCTTTTGAAGGTACCGATGCGGAGATCAAAATACAACAAATACTGGAAGATTATGTGCGCCCCGCAGTTGAACAGGATGGCGGCGCTATCACTTATAAATCATTTAATGAAGGCGTTGTAACGGTCGAGCTTCGCGGTTCGTGCAGCGGTTGCCCGTCATCAACCGTAACCCTGAAAGCCGGTATCGAAAACCTGCTGAAAAGAATGGTTCCCGAAGTTACCGAAGTGGTATCGGAGGCATTATAAATTTTTTGACTACACCGATTTGTTTGTGATTTCACAGACCAATCGGTGTAATCATTCCAAAATCGGTGCAATCCCTTTTCTCTAAAAATATTTCTGAATAATCCCGAGCGTCTCTTGCGTTATCTTTCCGTTGGTAGCTAACAATTCGCGGGTGTTCAGCACTTCACTCCCACCTTTAAAATTCACCACTTCGCCCCCAGCCTGCCGCACAATAACAACGCCCGCGGCAATGTCCCAGGCATTCAGATTGTATTCATAAAAAGCTTCAAAACGGCCACAGGCGGTGTACGCCAGGTCGACTGCCGCCGAACCGAGCCTGCGTAAGCCATGACAACTCCGCATTAATTCAGTAAATAGTTCGATATAAGCTACCTGCTTTCCAAAGTCGTAGTAAGGAAATCCTGTTGCGATCAGACTGCCGCCGACAGTGGGAACGCCGCTTACTTTAATAGGATGACCATTGAGGTAAGCCGGAGAGCCCTTGCAGGCATAAAAGCACTCGTCGAGGTTTATCTCGTAAACCACACCAACTACCAATTCGTCATATTCCCGGAGCGCAATGCTAACGGAGTAAGTGGGCAGGCCATGAATGAAATTGGTGGTTCCATCCAGCGGATCGATGATCCAGTTATACCGCTCGCCGGTTTTGGTTGTGGTTTTTTCTTCGGTAATAAAGCCACTTTCAGGTAATAGCTTTTCAAGCCCTGCAACGATGATCTTTTCGGCCCCCTTATCCACGTAAGATACAAGGTCGTTCAATCCCTTATATTCGATCTTATCCGGACTGAAACTTTTTCTTTCCTGCCTGATAAAATCTCCTGCCTGTTTGGCAATGTCAACTACCTGTTTGGTTAGATTCTCAAGATGCATGGTGCCTTAATGATAAACTGAACGAAAATGCCTTATGTATAAAATAGCTGGCAAAAAACAAGCTGAGTGCAGCCAGCGGCCTTGCTAAAGGCGGGTACATGCCAACTATTTCAACCAGGAATTTAACCACGCCCCAATTGGCAAAAAAACCGACCACCGCTACCAAAACAAAACGGAAAAACTGCTTGGTTGGTTTTGAGGTCGACTCGTTAAATACCATATAACGGGTTATGAGGAAGTTGACAACAACGCCTAAAAAAAATGATATGGCAAGTGAAACCGTAAAATTGCGAAACGTAAAAGAGAATATCTTATACGTGGGCTGTGTGAGCAAATTATGGAACAACAAGTAGAAGGCGGAAATATCAACCAAAAAACCTATACCTGCTGAAAAAACAAACCGAAATACCTGGTTACGGGCCAGTTTTTTAGCAAGTTTACTATTTACCATGGGCAACTGGCTTCAGTTTATAAGTTCGCGACGATGTATAGATAAGCACAGCGCCGCCAATAACCAGGAGTATGGAGATCAGTTCGGCTTGCGTAAATGGTATACCGGCAACATGGTATTTGGTATTTACCCGGATAAGTTCGATAAAAAAGCGTTCGACACCGGCCAGTATCATATATATACCGAACATAACACCCGGCGCTTTTATCTTGTCCCTTATCTGCCATAAAAACAGGAATAAGATCAGGCACATGACCGTTTCGTAAAAAGGCGTCGGAAATACCGGAATAGCCAGTTCGTGGCAAAATTTACCGCCGCACATGGGTATTTGTATGCCTTCGTCGTTAACGTTGTGCGGGTATTTAAAGGCCCACATCCAATCAGGCGCCCAGCTGAGCCAGTGCGGCTTTGCAGCTATATTGTTAATACCCCAATCGCCATCGCCCGCCATCTGGCAGCCTATACGGCCCACGGCGTATGCCAGCATCATACCCGGTGCGCCAATGTCAAGCATTGTCCTGGGCTTGATACCGTGCTTATTAGCTATGTACAATACCGCCGCACCACCGCATATCAGGCCCCCATAAAAAGTAAGCCCTTTCAGGCCTATCAGCATGCCGACAGGATCGTTAACAAAATCGTTCCAGTTTTCGAGCGCATTAAATATTTTGGCCCCTGCAAAGCCGGCTATAGCCGCCCAGAGCAGGATATTACCCATTAGCTCGTATGGGTGAACGGTTACCACCTTCTCTTCAGGTTTTGGCAGTTGCTGCTTTTTCTTTTCGGCGTAAGCCCAATAAGCAAATAGCCCTGCGCCTATTATACCTCCAACCCAGCTTCCGCGCAGCGAAAGAATGAATCCTTCGGTATCAGCCAGTAACAGGTGATAATTCATCACCATATCTACCAGCTTAAATCCCAATATAAAACCGAACAACCCATTCAGCACCAGCTCTTCCGTCGACGCGGGTTTGCCAACCACGATGTTTTTTTGAAAAGGGTGAATATATCCCAGCAGCTCTTTGCGCTTAAATTCCTGGGCAAATGCCCAATACGCGGCAAGGAATGCAAAAGCTACAAAAAAACCGAACGTTTGTATTGGGAGGGGTATATTCCAGCCGGTTAAATATTGTATGAGAGAACTTAAGGTAGGAAACATTTAGTGGTATTTTGAGACGAATATAAAGTTAATGTACCAATATTTCTTCGCCTTCGGTTATTTCAACATCACCATCAGGTGATATATGTGTTAAATTTACTTTCTTCAATTCATTCACCAAAACAGGGTCATATTTCGCTTTAACTTTCACATAATTTCGTGTAAAGCCATGCATATAGCCGTCCTTGATGTCTGCTTCGAACAAAACTTCGTCGGTTTTATTCAATTGCGTTTCATAAAAAGCGCGGCGCTTTTTGTCAGATAAAATATGCAGCATCTTACTCCTGTCGGCACGGGTTGAGCCCGGAACAGGATTTGGCATTTCAGCCGCCGGGGTATTTTCCCTTTCCGAATAGGTGAACACATGCAGGTACGACACATCAAGCCCGTTCAGAAAGTTATAGGTATCTATAAAATCCTCACGCGTTTCTCCGGGGAAACCGACGATGACATCCACCCCGATACAACAATCAGGCATTACCCTTTTTATTTTGGCAACCCGTTCGGCATACAGTTCGCGCTTGTAGCGGCGGCGCATCAACCCCAGTATCTTGTTATTGCCCGATTGTAATGGAATATGGAAATGCGGCACAAAGCGCTTTGATCGTGAAACAAACTCAATTATTTCATCCGACAGCAGGTTCGGCTCGATTGAGGAAATACGTATCCTGTCGATACCCTCAACTTCATCCAAAGCTTTTACCAGGTCGAAGAACTTATCTTCACGATTTCCATCCTGTATGCCAAAATCGCCCAGGTTAACACCGGTTAGTACGATCTCTTTTACGCCCGACTGAACGATCTGCCTCGCCTGTTCCAGCACATGTTCAATGGTATCGCTGCGACTGGCGCCGCGGGCCAATGGGATGGTACAAAACGAGCAGGAATAATCGCAGCCATCCTGCACTTTCAAAAAGGTACGGGTACGGTCGCCAAACGAGTAGGATGAAACAAATTGATTTGCTTCGCTCACAGGCTGGTTATAAACCAACGCCTTGGGATTTTTGGTCAGGTCCTGTATATAGTCGACGATCTGGAATTTCTCTGCAGCGCCCAAAACCATATCCACACCCGGTATTTCTGCTATTTCTGTTGGCTTTAGCTGTGCGTAACAGCCGACGATAGTAACATACGCGGCGGGAGATATTTTCAACGCTTCCTTAACTACCTTTTTGCACTTTTTATCGGCATTTTCGGTTACTGAACAAGTATTGATCACAAATACATCGGGCGTGTCGGTAAAATCGACTGTATCAAAACCGGCCTTATTAAAAAGACGGCCAATGGTCGACGTCTCCGAATAATTGAGCTTACACCCCAGCGTATAGAAAGCGACTTTCTTATTCATTTTGCCGCAAAGATAGGAATTATTGTTTTATTGCCCGATGGTTCGATCACAAGGAGAATGCGGGACGCAAATCAACAGGCCGGCAGATCACTTACTATTCTTCGTTCCACCTGTAACTGTCGTTCTCCAGGCCCATCAGGTCTATCACCCTGTTCACAACGGTCATGGCCACATCTTCAATAGTTTTGGGCTTGCTGTAGTACGACGGTACTGCCGGGCAAATAATGCCCCCCGCCTCGGTAACCGTCTGCATATTGCGGATATGGATTAGGTTGAACGGCATATCCCGGGCAACAAGTATCAGTTTCCGGCGTTCCTTCAAAATTACATCAGCGGCCCGGGTTACCAGGTCATCGGAGACGCCGCTGGCTATTCTTCCTAAAGTGCCCATGGAACAGGGAATGATCACCATGGTATCGAACCGGGCAGAACCCGATGCGAATGGCGCCATGAAATCGGTTTTTGTGTAAAATTTAAAGGGTATTTTTTGATAGTCGTCGTTGTCCAATTCGAATTGCCAAACCTGCTTCGCATTGTCCGACATTACTACGGCCACCTGGTCTATCAGTGAACTTAATTGTTGTAGTTTCTCCAGTAACAACTTTGCATAAATGGCACCGCTGGCACCGGTAATGGCAACTACTATCCTTCTTTTCATCGTGGTGAGCAAAGGTAGGTATTAAAGTTAAGGGCACAAAAAAGGGCCGAATACAAGTACTCGACCCTACATCTACCTATGAAAAACATGCCCTATGAGAGGGCACTACAAATGTAACAACTGTTTTTTAATTTTTAAACAAATTTTTAATATTTTTTTAATCCCGGTGGAGCAAGTTTTTTTCGATCAGGGTCTGGATGATCCCGTCCACTAAACCCACACTCGGAACAAAGATATTTTTGATGTTCGCCCATTTCATTACCGACAGGTATATCTCGCTTGCCGGTATGATCACATCGGCCCGGTTCTGGTTGATTCCCAGTACGTTAATGCGGTCCTTCAGCGAAAAAGAGTTCAGATAACTGTATAGCGACTTCAGTTTCAGGAAGGTTAACGGCGCGCCATTCTTCTCTTCTGATAGCCTGTAAAGCTTGTTAATATTCCCCCCTGTTCCGATGCCGCTGACGGTTTTGAACATCCGGGTGTGCTCGCGCACAAATTCGCGCATTTCCTGCCAGGTCTCTTCCTTGTCCTGGTTGTCAAGTATCCGTATGGTACCTATATTAAACGAGCGCGACGCCAGCAATTTTCCGTCCGAAAATAGTGACAGTTCAGTACTGCCGCCGCCCACATCGATGTAGAGATAGTTCTTGCTTTTATCAATATTGTCCTCGGAGTGGTTGGAGTAAATGATCTTTGCCTCTTTTTGCCCGTTGATGATCTCCAGGTCAATCTCAGCATCCGTTTTGATCGTGTGTACTATCTCCTGCCCGTTCCTTGCCTCCCGCATGGCCGAGGTGGCATACGCGGTATAGTCGGTCACTTTGTATACATCCATCAGGTTGCGAAAAGCGCGCATGGTTTTTACCAGGTCGGTGGCTTTCCTGTCGGATATATGCTGTTCCAGGAACGCATCATCGCCCAAACGGAGTGGCACCCGTATCAGCGTATTTTTTTTGAACGAAACAGACTCGTTGTTCTCGATAATATCTGCTATAAGCAACCTTATAGCGTTCGAGCCTATATCAATAGCGGCGTATCTCAATTTTTGTTAGTTTTTATGTTTCAGGTAATTGTAAATGTCTATCTGCGCCCTGCAAGGCATATCACTTTTGGTTTTGTGATACTTGTTGTTATTCTGGCTGTTGATCTCGCGGGCCTTGGTATTATCATCCAACTGTATATCAATGATATCCCGTATCTCTTTTTTTATCTCTTCATCGTATATCGGGAAGCCAACTTCCACCCGGTTATCAATATTCCGGGTCATAAAATCAGCCGACGTAAGGTACATTAGTTCCTTACCCCCGTTACAATAAATATGAACCCGCGCATGCTCGAGGTATTTATCGACGATGCTGATGACTTCAATATTTTCGCTCCAGCCCTTAACACCCGGCACCAGGCAGCACATACCCCGCACTATCATTTTTATTTTCACGCCGGCATTACTTGCCTGGTATAATTTGTTTATGACCTGTTCATCGGCCAGGCTGTTCATCTTAAATATCATGTAAGCCTCTTTACCGGCTTTAGCGTTTTTTATTTCGTTATCGATCAGCTTGTATATAGCCGGCCTCGAGTCTATCGGCGAAACGATCAAATGCTTCAGGCCTTTTGCCAGGCTGTTTTGCTTAAGCGACTTAAATATTTCAACCAGGTCACCCGTAAGTTTCGTATTTGCAGTAAACAGCGTATGATCGGCATATATCCTGGCCGTCTTCTCATTAAAGTTTCCGGTCGAAAAACAGGCATAATACGCCTGTTTGCCTTTTTCAATACGGGTAACCAAACATATTTTTGAGTGTACCTTATAATTAGGCACACCATATAATACCGATACGCCCTCTTCCTCAAGCCGGCTGCTGTAGGTAATATTGTTCTGCTCGTCAAAACGTGCGCGCAGTTCAACCAGGCAGGCAACCTTTTTGCCGTTCTTGGCCGCATTTATCAGCGCGTGTATGACGTGCGAATGGTCCGCGAGGCGGTATAAGGTTATATTGATCTCCTTTACTTTCGGATCGATGGCCGCTTCGCGCAGGAAGTGTATCACATAGTCGTAGGATTGGTATGGTGTACTTACCAGGTAGTCCTTTTTAGCGATCAGTTCCATCAGGCTCTTCCCGAATGACAAATCGTTTACCGGCAATGGCGGATACGAAACGTATTCCAGTTCGGGACGACCGACATTCGGAAATGCGATAAAGTTTTTAAAATTGAGATAGCGGTTGCCCGGGATAAGGTTCTCGGCATGCAAGCCAATATTTTTTACCAGGTAATTAACCATTTCCAAAGGCATTTCGCTGTCATACAGCAGGCGCATCGGTTTGCCTTTTTTTCGTTTTTGCAGGCTTTTGGATAAGGCGTCGATGAATTTTTCGCTCACCTCCTTGTCCAGGTCCAATTCGGCGTCCCGGGTAAGCTGTATGGAATACGCCTCGATGTTATCATGATCAAAAATGAAGAAGATATCTTCGAGCGAGTACCGGATAATATCGTCCAGCAGGATTATAAATTTAAGGTTGTTGGTCTCGGGCAACACAAGAAATCTTGATAAGCTATCACGTATCTCGATAAGCGCATACCTCGACTTTTGTTTTTTTGTTAGCTTGACAAAGAAATAAACGCCCCTGTCGCGCAATTCAGGAAATGGTTGGCCCTCGTCAAGCATAATGGGCACCAGTGTTGCCAATAGTCGCTCGCGGAAATAGCTTTTCACAAAAGCACCCCTTGTTACGTTCAATTGCTTGTCGTTCAGGATAAATATTTTTTCCTCCGCAAGCTGCTTGATGATAATATTCTCATACAGGTTGTAAAACTTCCGCTCCTGCTTTACAACAATGTTCTTGATCTGGCTGAGTACCTTCTTGGGATTGTAACCCAATATTTCTTTGGCTTTTTCATTCAGGTTGGATAGGCGGCTCAATGTTGCAACCCGCACACGGTAGAACTCATCGAGGTTGGATGAAAAGATGGCCAGGAACCGTATACGGTCAATCAAAGGGACGGTCGGATCGGATGCCTCCTGCAAAACCCTGTCATTAAAATATAACCAGCTTATTTCCCTGTTGATTAAAGGTATCTTTTTAACATCCATATATTAGGGCCCAAAGCCATTAACTACAAAACTGCCTATTTATTTGTTAAGATAATATTAAGTAAACTTTAAATAGTAACTATTGTGCGCAATAAATTCATCTGACGGCCACAACGATTAATTTGTATGTTTACATCATAAAACCTCTGAAATATGCCAACATTTGATATTGTAAGCAAAATTGACGGCCAAACGCTCGACAACGCCATCAACACTGCCAAAAAGGAAATATTGAACCGCTACGATTTCTACGACTCCAAAAGCACCATCGAACTCGATAAAAAAACCAACCAGCTAACTATCGTCACCGAAAATGATATGCGCCTGAAAGCCATTAAGGATTCTGTTATCAGCCGGATGGTGAAGCAAGGCCTCGATCCCTCATCGCTCGACGACGGCAAGGAGCAATACGCATCGGGCAACATGATACGTAAGGAAATTAAGATAAGGGAAGGTATCGACA
The DNA here is from genome assembly GCF_007971025.1 of Mucilaginibacter ginsenosidivorans. Taxonomy (NCBI): domain Bacteria; kingdom Pseudomonadati; phylum Bacteroidota; class Sphingobacteriia; order Sphingobacteriales; family Sphingobacteriaceae; genus Mucilaginibacter; species Mucilaginibacter ginsenosidivorans. The sequence continues at coordinate 4,093,032 of NZ_CP042436.1, forward strand.
AGCCTACCGCGTCAAAAATCGTCAAAAAAATAAAGGATAGCGGACTGAAGGTACAGGCCTCCATTATGGACGACCAGGTGCGTGTGCAGGGAAAAAAGATAGACGACCTGCAGGCGGTTATAGCCCTATGCCGCAAAGAGGATTTTGGTCAGCCATTGCAGTATATTAATATGAGAAACTAAATACACAAAGCGCTCACGCCACAGTCATTTGCCCAGCATTAGGAAGACATAATACACTTATTATCAATTCAAAACAACCCTCTTTTCGCACCGCGACAAGGAGGGCGGCCGGGCAAAGCGATGACCGGGTGAGTATACTAAACAACACTATCCTATTCCAAAACCCGCTTTATGCGCAGCATAGAGAGGGTGGTCAAGCGAATCTATGACCGGGTGAGTCCACTGAACGATACTACCTCCTATTCCAAACCCTCCTTATGCGCAGCACAGAGAGGGTGGTCAAGCGAAGCGATGACCGGGTGAGTCAAATAGTCGCGCGCCTGTTCACAAAACAACCCTCTTTATCGCTTGCGATAGAGAGGGTGGTCAAGCGAAGCGATGACCGGGTGAGTCCACTGAACGTACAATCATAAAAGGACCGGAGCGGGCAAATACGACCCGTACTTAAAATAAAATATCTCACTTTCAACCACTCCCCTCTCAATTATTCCTTATCTTAGTACCACCACTTAAAATCCGGAAAAGTGAAAAGACTGTTTATTATTGAAGACGATGCTGATGTACGCGACATGCTGGTTTTCCTGTTCGAGAACAACGGGCACGAAGTGATCAAAGGCGACAAGGCTGTATCCGCTGAGGACCTGGATAAAATAAAGCCGCACGTAGTTATCATTGACTACAAATTGAATGGCACTGCCGGGGCCGAAGTTTGTGCAAGACTGAAAGCCGACGAACTAACCAAAACTATCCCGGTTATCCTGTATTCATCTACCGAAGACATACCGGTAAAGGGTACTATGGCCGATGCTATTGCCGGCAAATCCCTTGGACTGGAAGACCTCGCCTATTTGGTTCACCGCCTCGCATTTCAGAATTAACTATCAATCCGCCCCCGCTCTTGATTCTCGATTCGCCCATGTTATCAGCTTGAATGGTCGTGTAATATTTTCCAGCCCTGTTTGGTCGACACCATTACCAGCGAATAGCGCCCCGAACGCTCGGGCAAATTATTGCCCTTCAGCGTGAACTTCCCCGTCAGCAGCGCATATTTTTTACCAAGCATGGTAACTTTAAACTCACTGTAGTACAATTGCTGCTTTGGTTTTGCCCCTTCGAAATACTTTGTCGCGTACAATTTCTTTATGGTGCTCAAACCGGCAGGACCGGTCGGCATCATCATAGTGGATGAATCAGTATACATCTTCATAAAACTGCCTAAGTCGCCCCGGTTCCAGTCATTTGCCGATTTGGTCATGGCCGCAATTATGGCAGCCTGTTTCGAGTCGGGGTCCTTCGTGGTTTGAGCGTTTGCACGTACGGCGCACATACAAATCCACGCAAACACGATTAAGGCTTTATGGGATATTTTCATAAGGAATGGAATTTTGGAACCAATATCAAAAAATAAAACCTGGCAATCAAGCATGCCCGGTTTTAGGTGATTTTGGCTGATATGTGAAGCTGATCATTTTAATTCGTTCATAAAAAACTCTGATGCCAGGTCCCCAACCTGCTGATGTATGGCATGGCGGTCGACCGACGGATCATCCATAAAATACAAAGGCGCCTGCTTTTTAACCGGTTCGGCAGCTTCGCCCAGGAAAACATAGTGCCCGGCCTTACCTTTTACCAGCAGGTATTTGGATGCTGGCATCAGCTTATGATAATGCTCCGCGTTAGTTTTATAAGGGGCTATGCTGTCACTTTCCGCGCCCACGACATAAAGCGGGTTATTTACATCCCTGAACTGCGAAGGTTTTACAAATCCCTGCCCTATAGCCGGGCATATCGCGAAGAATGCCTTGATACGTTTGTCCTTTAACGATTTAGGGCTCTTTTTAAATGACTCATCTACCTCACCCGTCTTAAAAATGTCTTTCAGACCGGGAAATTCGGGGATATTGATCTCCTGCTGGCCGCCGGGTGTGTTGGTATAAGCCTTTATCGCATCAAAATCAAGCCTGCCGCCTGCCAGCGCAATAACCGTATAGCCGCCGATAGAAAACCCTGCTGCGCCTATTTTGTCCTGGTCGATGTGAGGGCCGAACGCCCGATCATTCAGTAATCCGCTTAATACAAAGCTGATATCGCGCGCCCTTTCCCAGGGGGTTACAAAATCGATCGCGATCTTATTATCATAGGTATTGCCCCAGTGGTCCACCGCTGCCACCATAAAACCATGATGGACCAGGTTATCAGCCAGCCATTCAAGCGTAAGCCTTCCTCCGCCCGTTCCATGCGAGATCAGTATCAGCGGATGTTTCCCATTGCCGATAGCGCCATCTTTAACCGTCGCTTCGTTCAAAAAGGGTTTAAAATCCATACCGGGTTTAACAGCATCGGCAGTAGGGTACCATATTTCGGTTACTAATGGTCTTTTTCGTGTCGTGTCATTAAAGCGGATCGTCCTCTCACCAATGTTTTGAGCCAAAGCAAAAACCGGCAGCAGGAAGCTGATTATTATAAAAATTGATCGTTTCATACAGCAAAGCACGGCATAAGAAATCGCCCTGGTATTGACAAATGTCAATAAATCAAATTTTCGATTTCAACCTGCTCAGGGTTTCCTGCGAAATTCCCAAATAATCGGCAATGATCTTTGAGGGCAGCCGCTGAATCAGTCCCGGCTCACTTTCCATCAGTTGGGTATAGCGCTCCTTCGCGTCCATAGTGATCAGGCTTTCGATGCGTTTGATGGAAGCGATATAATCCCGTTCCAAATTTACACGGTATATTTTTTCCCATGCCGGCAATACATCGGGCAGCACCCTGAAATCCTGGTAACTTAAAAAGAGTATTTCCGATGCCTCAACAGCCTGGATGTAGGCCAGCGACGGTTCCTGCAAAATAAAACTCGGGAACGCGGTACCAAACCGCCCTTCGGGTATAAGGAAACGGGTCGATTCCCTACCCTCTGTATCCATCAAATAAACGCGCAGGCACCCCTTGTTTACAAAATAAATGTAACGGGAAACGCCACCGGCCTCCAGCAATATTTCACCCCTTTTAGTATGCTTACACTTAAAACGGCTGCAAAAAACATCAAATTCGTCATCGTTCAGTTCGGTATTTTTTGCCAGGTAGCTTTTCAGTTGCTCGTACATGCCTTTTATCTGTAACAAGCCTTTAAGGTAATTATTCTTTAAGCGAATAAAGAATCATCGGTGTCAAATCAGGCATCAGGAAATGTGACTTTGAAGGTTGTTCCCCTACCTGGTTCACTCTCCACATCTATCGAACCGCCTATACTTTCCACCTGCATTTTTACCATGAACAGGCCCATGCCTTTTCCTTCCACACTGGTATCAAAGCGCTTGTACAAACCGAAAAGATCTTTCATGTTGCGGGGGTCTATCCCTTTACCGTTATCTTTAAAGAATATCTCCATACCGTCCTCATTTTTTCGGGTAAAGATGGTTATTACAGGGTCGGCGTCGGGCCGCCTGTATTTTATAGCATTCAGTATCAGGTTATAAAATATACTGTGCATATAGCTTTTTACCTTTACTATTTTATTTACCGCAGCAAAGTCGCATTTGATCATGGCATGCTGCCTGGTAATAAAATTATGCAGGCTCATTTTTATATCGTCGACGAGGGCGCTAAAATAGATATCCTCCCGTCGTTCCCTTACGTCGTGCCGTACCTGTAAAATATGGTTCAGGTCCATGATCATACCGTCGAGCACATCTATAGATGTGGCCAGTGAAGTTTTGATCTCCTGGTTCTCGATAATATTAAAGTCGAAACTGTTCAGCATATTTGACAACCCCTTAATATTGGCCACAGGCGCCCGCAGGTTGTGCGAAACGATATAGGTAAATTGTTCAAGGTCCTTATTGCGTTGCACCAGGTCGGCAGTAATACGGTCACGCTCCAGGTCCGATATTTTCCGCCCGGTAATATCTTTAAAAGCCAGCATAAAGCCAATATGTTCGTTCTGTGCATCGCCGATGCCTACCCACCTCACCTCGTACCATTTTACTCCGCCATCCCTAAGATCGTAGCTGGTTTCATAGTTCACCATTTCGTTACTCGTTACCTTCTGTATAACCTCTTTCAGGTTGGGTATCTTGTTTTTGGGGAAATAGCTGAAGGCATTTCTTCCTGTCTTCAATTTCTTGTTGAATTGCTCAAGGCATAACTCATTAGCTTTCGTGTTGAACGAAACTATTTTGTGCCCGGCATCGCACAATACATAAGCGATGTCCGTATTCTCGAAAATGGTCTGCAAATTCGCTTTTGACTGCAGCACCAATTCCTCGGCCTGCTTCCTGTCGGTAATGTCGATATGTAGTATAACAGCACCTTTTTTTGTTTTATCGGTCAGCGGGGCGACAAGCAACTGGAACCACACTTTTTTGTGATCCGAATAATAGGAATACTCCATTGAAAATTCGTCCCTCTCGCCTTCAATTATCTCTTTTATCCCCCTGGCTATTTGCTTTTCCGACACCGGATCGACGCCCGTAGCTTTTTCGGAGATAGCCAAATAACTAAACCCGATGCCATGCCGTGGCACACCCAGGTTATTTGCAAGGGTAAACCTTATCCACGCGTCGTTTACCGCTACTATTTTTCCCGCTTCGTTCAGCAACACCACATTTGGCGGCATCGCATTTAAAATATCCGATTGCCTGTCGCTGGCGGCCTTCAGTTCCGCTATATTTTCCTGTATCTCGATCTGCGCAAGCATACGGCGGGTTACGTCCTGGTTAAAACCAATAATATACGCCGGTTCGCCCCTTTCATTAAGCTCAAACTCGAATTGGGAATGAAGAAAACGTATGGTGCCATCTTTATTTATTATCCTGAAATCTACTTCCGCCGGCTGAGCGTTGCTTGTCGTATCCTTAAGCATTTTTTCAATTTCCCCCGAATCTTCCGGATGAATATTTTTTAAAAAATTTGCCAGCGTAGGCTCAACTTCGCCGTTTTCATAACCAAGCAAACGGTAGGTCCCTGCCGACCAGGTGGTGATGCTGGTGTCAAGGTCGACCCGCCATGTACCAAATTCAGCTAACGATTCTGCCTTGGTAAACAGGTTCTCGCTGGCAAATATCTTGTCCAGGTACATTTGCCGGTCGTGGTCCGACTGATATTTACCTATCGCATTCAGAATTGCATTGGGCAGGCGCTGCAGACGGTCCTTCAGCACGTAATCTGAGGCCCCTTCTTTCATTACATTTACTGCAAATTCTTCGGATACGGTTGCTGTTATCAGAATAAACGGTATGTTCTTCTCTTGCTGTTTCAAGAGTTTCAGCGCCTCAAGGGAATTGAACGCCGGGAGAGAATGATCGGAAAGTATAACATCCGGGTCAAATTTCTCGAGTGCCTCAAGATATTCCGCTTTTGTATCTACTACACGCTTCTCAAATGCAATACCCGACCTCCGTAGCGTCCTGTCAACTAATTCTGCGTCGCTTTCAATATCTTCTATATGCAATATTCTTAAACTCCGGGTCATAATATAAATTTATTGCCAGCATTAATCAGGAGACTGATTGGTTATAAGCCAGTAAAAACCAAGTTCAGACACCGCCTTGGCAAAGCCCTCAAAATCCACCGGTTTCACTACATAACTATTTACACCAAGATCATAGCTGGTAATTATATCCTGTTCTTCCTTCGACGACGTCATGATCACTACCGGGATGGTGCGGGTATTTTCGTCGGCTTTTATTTGCCTCAGCACCTCTATGCCGTCAACTTTGGGCATCTTAATATCCAGCAGTATCACTTTGGGCTTATCATGCATACTGCGTTCTGAAAAGGTTCCTCTCGAAAAAACAAAATCCAGCGCCTCCGCGCCATCTTTTACATGTATCAGCCTGTTGGCCAGGTTTGCTTTCCGCAATGCGCGGATGGTCATTTCCGCATCGTGTGGGTTGTCTTCAACCAATAAAATTTCAACTCGGTTGTCATTCATATAATCGTTATTTAGGTAAACTGAAATAAAATGTAGCTCCTTTATTTTCCTCCGCTTCGGCCCATACCTCTCCGCCATGCTTGTCGATCACCCTCTTCACCAGGGCAAGACCAACACCGGTGCCTTCAAATTCTTCCTGCGAATGCAATCGCTGAAAGACACCGAATAATTTGCCGGCGTAAGCCATATCGAAACCGACGCCATTATCCTTTATAAAGTAAACGACCCTGTTCCTCTCCTCCTGCGCGCCGATCTCGATTACCGGATTATCCTGCCTGGATGAATATTTTATAGCGTTGCCTATCAGGTTCATTAAAACTTGCTTTATAAGGGCCCGGTCGGCATTTGATGAAGGTAATGACCCTATCCCGATGCGATATTTTTCCCTGATTCCGTTCTCCAATAATTCTTCGATAACCGACTGGGCAAGCGGCTTCATATCAACGTTGCTGAAAGCAAGTTCTTTCTTACCCAGCCTCGAAAACGCAAGCAGTTCATCTATCAATTGCCCCATTGTTTTGGCGTTTTTGATAATGTTATCAACTATCCTAACCCCTTCAGCGTCCAGTTTATCTTCATAATCTTCCTTAAGCATGATCGAGTAGCCATTCACAGCACGCAGTGGCGTACGAAGGTCGTGCGACACCGAATACGAAAATGCCTCGAGCTCTTTATTTACATTCTGCAACTGTGCGGTACGCTCCGTCACCTTGCTTTCCAGGTCCTGGTGCATTTTGTACACCTTTGCTGTCATCACATTGAAAGCATTCGCTAATTCACCAAGCTCATCTTTTCGGTAAATATCCACCGACGATGAATAATCGCCCTGTGCTATCGACGCAGCGGCCTTTGTAAGTTCATTAAGCGGACGTGTAATATTACGGCTCATTATCCATGCTGCTATAATGCCGATAAGCGTCAGCAATAGCCCCGAAACAATGATCAGGTTGGTAAACCCTTTTACCCCCTCCAGGATGGCCGCTTGAGGAAATTCGACCACAGCTACCCAATGGGTGTTGGGCACCGTTTTTGCGCTGGCTATCATGTCAACTCCCTGTGGGTTCTTGTAGGCTATAATATCATTCATGTGCCCTGGTTTAAACGCCGGGTTCGGCAGTGGTTTAAGCAGGTTCGTCCACATGGAAGCATCCGAATTTTCAATATACAATACAGCGCCTGTCCCCAGCAAATGGGTGAACTGCGATACCGCCTGCGGCGTAACCCTGAGCGCCTGCCAGCCGATGATATAGCCTTTTATATGATCCTTTTCGGCAATTGTCGCTACAACCGGGTAGTACATCGCTCCGCTGATATTATAAATTTTGCCTACAACAGCCAGGTTGGGCGGCACATTCATAAATGATAATACTGCACGTATATCCGTCTTTACATCTATTTTGGACTTTTCAGAGCGCAATACCGGTTTTCCGCCGGAGTCGAGTAATTCCACCGATACCCATGTTGTATCGCGGTGAAGCTTATCGAGTTCGGCAAGCGTTTCTTTGCGAAAGTCCTTACCGCCTGACTCAAGGCATTTATTAACCGACGATTGTTTGGCTGCGTTCTCCATCGAGGCTACCACTAGCTGGGCCGACTGCCCGAACATGGTGCTTATCTGGCTGCTAAGCGTTTCAATCCGTACTTTTCCTTCGGCCAGTGTCGCCTTCCGTAAGCTGTAATAGTTTGCCACGCCATAAAGCGTTATGGCCGAAAGCAGGAAGAAACATATCAACAACGGCACGCGTTGTTGTATTGACAATCTGCCTGAAAAAAACCGGTTTTTCTGCATATTCATAGTTTGATCTTATTGCCTTTAACGCCTGAAAACACGAACGATCCTTTGTTTTTATCAGCTTTGGTCAATAAGTAAAAGCGTGATTTAATACAGGGTTAACAAACTGCGATCAAGGTTTAAAAATTAATTCAGAGATAATAATGCCTCTGTCAGGGCTCATTGATATTAATCATTAGTTTCATAATTAGGGCTTATAAACAAATATAATACATATTTTTAGTTAATAAGCACCGTTTTTTAACCCATTTTTTGTAAAAATAATAGGATGATAATTACAACATCTCGTCTATGATATTATCAGCAATTCGGAATATGATCAGTATGCAGACCAATACTGACCTGGTATTTATATTTATTATGTAATATGATCGTGTGCCTATAGTCTATTGTTGCAGATAACGGCTTGTTTGGCTCTTCTAAAAAAAGCGAACAATTTTTTATTTATTTAAAATGTTTTCACCTGCCAATCGTCTCTACCTTTAAAGGAGAAAATAAATTGATCACCGCAGTAATGCCCGAAGAAAAACAAAATCATATCATACAGGCTATCAGATCGTATGGTAAGGGCTTGCTGGGCTTTATCCGGAAACGTGTTAAAAACGATGCCGATGCTGAAGATATCCTGCAGGATGTATGGTACCAGTTAAGCTCCGTGGTAAACGCCGAACCGATAGAGCAAACAGGCGCCTGGCTTTACCGCGTGGCAACCAACAAGATCATTGACAAGAACCGCAAGAAAACCGAAGAGCTGCTCGACCTGTCTCCGGGCGAAGATGGTGACGACGATGATGCCCCCGATTTCAGGGCCATCCTGCTTACCGAAGGCACCACGCCCGAGACCGAATATATACGCAACCTGTTTTGGGAGCAATTGTTTGTGGCCCTGGACGAGTTGCCCGAAGAGCAGCGGCAGGTGTTTATCTGGCAGGAACTGGACGATATCCCCTTTAATGAAATAGCCCAACGCACCGGCGAAAATGTACAGACGCTTGTCTCGAGAAAGCGCTATGCCGTGCTTCACCTGCGCAAAAGGCTAAAACAATTGTATTTAGAGATTACAGAATATTAAAAAGTAAAAAAGACATGAGAGATACAGATTTTGGAGACCGTGCTTACAGGCATAAGGCCCATTTCAGAAAAAAAATAATTTTTATACCCTTCCTGGTAGCCGGCGGGCTGGCGCTTATCAGCTACATCGTAATGCTGCTTTGGAATGGTTTACTGCCCGAAGTTTTGCATACGGGCACCATCACATTCTGGCAAGCCATGGGCCTGTTCATACTTGCCAAAATACTTTTCGGCTTCGGTAAGGGCGGCGGCCGTGGGGGTGCGCCGTGGATGCGCCATAAAATGGAAAGATGGCGGGATATGAGCCCCGAAGAACGTGACCGCCTGCGCGAACAAATGCGCTCACGCTGCAACAAATGGGGCAGGCACCGGGGTGATTTTGATTGGGACCAGCCTGCCGAAAGCGCGACCCCGGCTACAGAAGAGCCCATAAAACCCACTGAATAACAAAAAAACTACCGGTCCTGTCCAATTTTTACGGGCCCGGTAGTTATTGGTTTATAAGATATATGGCAATGGAAATATTGATCTTTAAAACAAACGTTACAAGCAAAAGAAAAGTAAGTAAGGTAAAGCGCTTGCTAACTTCGGTAGATGCCATTAAACAATGGAATTTTGACCTGGAGGATTGCGATAAGGTATTGCGTATAGAAGCTAACGGCCTAAACACCGGCTATGTCGAATCCCTGTTGCATACAGCCGGGTTTCACTGCCAGGAAATGGATTATTAAGGTCACGGGTAACGCTTCATGCTCATCAGGATGACCGTGGCGCATACTAATACTATGGCAATAATGAATACTATCATAACATCCTATGATTTAACAGATTATCGAAAAAATTATTGTGCACGGTATTCAAGACTTACGAAGTTTTAAAAACTCCGTAAGTCTGTTTTAGAAAGTAGGATCAGTTGAATGCGTTCTTCAACTGGATATATTTGTTCAGGTCCTTCGAATTGAACCCTTTTGCTTTCATTTCTTTTATATACTCTGGGGTCACTCCCGTGGCCTTCATTGATGTGGCATCGTTAAGCGATATGTTGGTGAAGCCTATATCTTTAAAACCTTTGATAAAGGCCGGCGTAACGCCCAGGGCCTTAAGCGATGTAACGTCATTCAGCGATACATTGGTAAACCCGATGTCTTTAAAGCCTTTAATAAAACCGGGTGTAACACCCAACGATTTCAGTGAGGACAATTCATTGATCGGGATCTGTTTGTAACCCACGGCCTCGAAACTTTTAATAAATTCGGCGTTAACGTTCAAAGCTTTAAGCGACGATAGTTCGTTGATGGAAATGTTCTTATAGCCCATATCTTCAAAGCCTTTTATAAAATCCGGTTTAATGCCCAGCGCCTTCAGCGATGTCAGGTCATTAGGCGATAGATCTTTATAGCCTATATCATTAAAGCTCTTGATAAAATCGGCATTTACGCCCAGCGATTTGAAAGACATCAATTCATTGGCCGATATATTTTTATAACCCATATCGTTAACACCTTTGATGTATTCAGGCGTAATACCTAACGATCTCAGCGAAACCAGTTCGTTTGCCGATATGTTTTTATAACCCAAAGCAGCAAGGCTTTTGGCATAATCCGAAGTGACACCCACCGCTTTCATGCTGGTCAGTTCATTTATCGGTACGTTGGTGTAGCCGGCTTCCTTGATATCCCGCACATAAGCCGAATCGATGTTCATCGCTTTGAATGAAGTAATATCTTCGGCACGCGGCATTTCATTTTCGTTACCGTTCTTTGCAAATTTTGCGTTAGCTTTTTTCAGGCTTGCTATATACTTGCCGTCTATACCCAAAGCTTTAAAGCTCGTCAGCTGGTTAAAATCAACATCCTTATAGCCGGCTTCACGTATTTCGTGCACATATTCCTTATTGATGCCCAACGCTTTGGCCGACACCAGTTCGTTCGGGCTCATATGCATATAACCTTCCTGTTTCCAGAATTTTATGAAAGGCTCGTCTACTTTAAGCGCGCCCATGGATACCAGATCATTCTTACCAAGATGGGTGTACCCGTTAGCTTTCAGCATCGCCACGTAATCTCTTTTAATATTGATGATAAAAAATGCGAACTGGTCATTTTCCTCTATCCCGGTAATGCCTTCACTTTTCAGGTAATCAGTAAATCCCTTATCGGCCGTGAATTTGTAATGGCCATAACCGTCGTTACCGTCAAACTTTCCATTGAAAAGTACCGTGCCGGCATCGCGTTTAAGCGTAAAATCACCTTTTGTGTCTTTTGGCAGGGACGAAAATTCACTCAGCAGGAAGCTGTCGCTGTTCGACCAGTTATGATCGTCATCATCGTTCCTGAATTCAATGCGCACCTTCTCGCCTTTTATGGTGGCAAACCAGGTACCCTGGCTCATATCCCGCGATCCCCAGTTTTGGTGAAACGATTGATTACGGGAAACAGTGGCTTTGCTTTTGGTTTTTGCCTTGCCCTGGCTGAACGCTGTTTGGTTAAGCGCACAGGCCAGCCCTGCCATCAGCGGCAGCAGGATAAAATATTTCCACATCGTATGGATGTTCGATCTCTTGACGTTCATCATAACAATTCGTTTCTTTAACAGTGATTGATTATAGTTGGTAGTAACGCTCAGCGCCAAATGTGGCACCGATACTTTTAATAAGCTCATCTGGTAGCTTTCCTTTTCAACCGGGTTGTGGCCAAGCACCGTTTCGTCGGTCAAAAACTCCAGGTTGTTTTCCAGTTCGCCCCGGTAAAGCCAGGCAAAAGGGTTAAACCACTGGAACACCAACACGAGTTCGGCTAACAAAATATCCGCGCTGTGGCCCTGCTGTATGTGCACCTTCTCATGCAATAGTATTTGGTTATAGGTATCCCAGTCGTATTTTTCGGGATTGATAAAAATGTTGTTGCCAAACGAGCACGGCGCTTTATCACCGGTAACTTCAATTATCCGGAATTTACCATCCAGTATCACGGGGTTCGAATAGGCGCGGTAAAGCAGTACGATAACTTGCAGCAACAGGTTCAAGCCAAAGGCCCCCACCCCTGCCCAATAGATATAAAACAACCATTTGATAACGATGGGCCATACCGGTTTGGCCTGCTCAGCAATGATGGATTGGGGCTCGCCGGCCGCGGTAACCGTCGGCGCAGCCTGTACCTTTGCCGCCTCATGTTTTACAACAGGCTGTTTTTTTGCTTGTTGTTGCGCCTGCTTTTGGGCGGCCAATACCTGTTTTTGAACTTCAGCTTTTATAAGCACAGCCATTTCCGGTGTTTGCTGAACCTGTGCTTTTAAAGCGGCCCGCCCCGGTTCGCTCCTTAGCGTCCAGGCCTCGGGAATGGTAATAAGCGGCAGCGTGAACGAAAGCCCCAGGCATACAAGCAATATCACCCGGTTAAGTTTATAAAAGGTTTCGCGCTGTAAAAATATCTTGTAAAACAGCAGGCTTATCGATATAAGCAGCGCTACGTGCAATATATAAGGTATCATTTCTTTGACGATTTAATGATGTCTAATATTTCGTTCAGTTCCGATTCTGATATTTTTTGTTCTTTGGCAAAAAAAGCCAGCATGCTTGGATACGAGTTATTGAAGTATTGGCTCACGATATCCTTCATGGCATGTTTCTGGTAATCGTCCCTGCTGATGACCGGGTAGTAACGAAAGATATTACCAAAGGCCTCATGCGCCAGGAAACCTTTCTCCTCCAATATTTTTACCATAGTGGCGACTGAGTTGTAATGTGGTTTCGGATCGGGCAGTTCGGGAATGATCTCTTTAATAAATGCCTTCTCCAGGCTCCAGAAAACCTGCATGATTTGTTCTTCTCTTTTAGCCAGCTTTTGCATTTCTAATCAAATTTTAATCTAAACTAATACTAATCAATTAGTATTACAACTAATCGATTAGTATTTTTTGTAATCAATTGACTATCAGCCTAAAATTTTTTAGCTTGGGTATATATCTTTTGCACAGCTACCTTATACCCGGCCTGGTTACAGGCCGGGCGGAACATTATGGATTAGACGCACGTAACATATTGAATGTGACGGTAGTCATAGGATACATTGGATGTAATTACTTAATTTAATCTTAAGGAAAATTTTACATTCAATTTATCTTGTTATTTTTGCACCCTGATTAATTTTTACAGACTAAAGTGGCCCGGACAATTGCGATAACATTAAGAAATAACTGGAAACAGACCTGGAGTTCCTCGCTTCAGCGTACGCAGATCATTATCGGTTCTATACTGGTGATCGTCATATCCTGTATGATGCCTACGTTTTTCAATCTTATCCAGAAAAGAACGGGCCCGGTTTTAAACGACTGGGTTTTAGCAGCTGTTCCGCCGCATAACGTTTCGTGGGCGATATTTACAGTTATCTGGGGTGTGGGCTTTTATTCGCTTTGGAGAGCAATAGAGAAACCAACGATCTACATCACTTACCTATGGACGTTTATATTCGTCACCATGCTGCGGGTATTGTCCATCAGCCTGATACCGCTCGATCCGCCAAAAGGGTTGATCGTGTTAACTGATCCCCTTACAGGCGTTTTTTACGGCCAAAGTAATATTACAAAAGACTTGTTCTTTTCCGGACATACCTCTATCCTTTTCATGCTGGTACTTTGTTTGGAAAAAAAATCGGATAAAATACTGGCAGGTATTGCCACCTTTATTGTTGCCTGCCTGTTAATAGTGCAGCACGTGCACTACACTGTCGATATTATTGCAGCGCCGATTATTATATATCCTGTTTACAGATTTGTCAAATTTCTGCTTGGATAAGCGACCACAGCCAGTTTCTTAGCGTTAACATAAAAAAGGCCCCCGCCTGGCGGCGGGAGCCCGTCCCGATAACGTTATACTATCGGGAACAACCTAAACCTTATCACGACTTATAAACGGAGTAAATCGTTACTTTAGTTTTGTGATATTGCGTTATGACTTTGGTATGATAAAACCACTGGTATGCAAACAGAAGAGATAGAGCGCCTGATAAAAATAAGCAGGGAACGCCCGTTGCTGCCCGAAAGTTATATCCCCTGGCAGCAGGAACCTCGGGCGGAAGACATCTTTTTGCCCGAAATTCTTACCTCGCTCCACGGGTTAGATATCTACGACACGCTTACCCCTACGCAAAAGATAGAATTGGGCAGGCACGAACTGGTACAGGTGATAGCCTCCTATGCCTGGGGCGAATGCCTTTTTTGCCTGTTCATGACGCGGTATATCCTCACCCTCCCTTTGGCCGACGTCCGGCACCGTTTTCTGCTACGCGAACTGATCGAGGAGTTCCGCCACCAGGAAATGTTTGGGCAGGCTATTAACAAACTGGGCGGCGAACCTATTCCCCAATCGCGGCTGCATAAGTTTTTTGGCGAATTCAGTAACAAGTACCTGCCCGCCGATTATTTATTTATGGGCAGCATATCGGTTGAGTTGGTTACAGATGTTTACGGGAACTACGCACGTAAATCGCCCGGTGTTTACCCGGTAATACGCAAAATGTTCGACCTGCATAATATCGAGGAGGCGCGGCATATCCTTTTCACCAGGGCGCTCCTTAAAGAATATGCGGCAAAAGCAGGGTACATCAAGCGCACCCTGTATAGTTATGTCATCCTGTTCAATATCCTGTTCGTACGCACCATGTATGTGAAAAAAAAAATATTTGAACGCACCGGCATCCAAAACCCCGATAGGGTTTATAAGATGGCGTCAAAGAATTTCAAACAGAAATTCGCTGAAACCTGCCTCGGTGATATTATTGAATTTGTAGATAGCTGGCGGGGTTTTAACCGTGCCACCCGCTGGGCCTGGCGCCGCATTTTAAAAGCAAAAGTTTAAACCGGCATCCAACAATAAAACAATCAGGCAATACAGCAATTATTCCGATGCTTCCTCACCCTTCTCTCCCAGTTTCACAATATCGCCTTCTTTAAATAATATAGCCTTCAAAGTATCCCGCCATTTGGGTTTCTGGCGCAGCAGAAATTCCAGGTCCATGCCAAAATGTTTAAATTCTTCGTGCTGGGCGTTCTGCATAATGGCTTTGGCCTGCTTGTCTTTTTCTACGGATATACGTTGTTCATACCAGTTGATAGCCTCAGCTTCTTCAGTAAGCGAAACGATCATCCTGGCGAAAGTGCGTGTCTTGTCGGATAACTCCTCTGGTGGTTCGTGGTATTGGTCAAATGACATAATTCTTTCCTTTTGGATATAAAAAGAATTATTGCCGCGAATTGTTTTAGTCAGAATGAACAAGCCGAAGACGGCTTTATATCCTCCTTATCTGTAGCTAAGGACGCTTTGTCTTTCTTATAGGTGATTATCCAGATGCTGTCAAAATCCGTACCGGGCCAGGCAGGTGGATTTTTGATGCCAAGCGCTTTGGCTATCTTCGGTATATTATCATGTTCCCACACCACAATAACAACGCCGTTAAGCTTTGTTATTTCATTGGCCAGGTCCTTATGATCATCCACCGCGTAAGTGCTGTTGATGGCGAGGTTATATTTTACCGCATAAGGCGTAATCAGTTGGAACATGCGCACCGGTTTGGTCTGGCTGCCCGATTTAATTGCCGGCACAAATATGGCCGATGCCGTGCCAAACTTGTCGTAAAGCACCTTAGGCAAAGCCAGCGAACGATTAAAGCCCGCACAATCAAGGTTATCGCCGTCCGCGGGTTTTTCGCCATGCCTGATAATAACCACTTTCAGGTCCTGGCTTTTTTTCTGGCATGCGCCAAAGGTGGCAAAGCAGCATGCTGTTGTCAGAAGGAATAAAAGCCTGACGTAATTTTTCATCATTTCTTGCTATTGGACAATGAATTTACTTGCCTTTCTTCTTCATGTCATCCAGGCGAGAAACATCAAACCAGTCTTTCTCTCTGTGTGTTAATATTTTCATTCGCCGAAGAAACTCATAATTAACAACGTTTAAAATTAGTCCGTCACCTAAGTCATGCTTTATCATTTCTTTTTCAGCTAAGTCGAAATTGATTGTGGGATGAACAATTGTTAAACAGTCTATAGAGTCGGGCATCTCTCCTATGGTACATTTGAAAAAAGACGTAAAATCTTCTTGTTTTATGACAGACACTTCTTCTTCTGTATATTTCAAATCAAGAAGAACGTTGTAAAAAGCATCCCGGTTGAAATTAGTTGGTGCCAGCCAAATATCAATATCGCTTGTATGGCGTTCAACTCCATGAAAATTTACGGCAACTCCTCCTATCAGCATATATCTTACCTTGTGCTTTTGCATATAGGTAAGAAATTCTATGAAAAACTTATCCTCAATGTCAAACGCCATCGTGTGTATGATAAATCTTAAATATTTTTGCCGGTAACTGCGGGCTTTTCCTGAAGTTTATTTTCTTTTTCAATTTAAAAAAATACCGTAATCTTTCTGAATAAGTAAGCATCGCAAAAAACTGCCTGCGCTCTTCTTCATCTTCTTCGAATGTGGTATTTATTTTAATTCGCTTCAATTTTTTCCAGGTTGATATATTCCTGCAAACTTTCCTGCTGACCCGGTTTGCCATTTTTAAAGGCAGCCCTTGGCTTCAATCCCAATAGTTCAAACATCGCCATATCGGTATCGAACGACGGGTTTGGCGTAGTCAGTAATTTATCGCCAGCAAATATCGAGTTTGCACCCGCCATAAAGCAAAGAGCCTGCTCTACGGTGGTCATTTCTGTCCGTCCTGCAGATAAGCGCACTACCGTTTTAGGCATAATTATCCGCGTTGTCGCTATCATGCGTACCATATCCCAAACAGCTACTTTCGCCTGGTCGGCCAGCGGAGTCCCTTTGATGGGTACCAAAGCATTGATAGGCACCGATTCCGGGTGTTTAGGCAGGTTCGAAAGCGTCTTCAGCATCGAAATTCTATCTTCAACCGTTTCACCCAGGCCAATAATGCCACCGCTGCAAACGGTTATTTTAGCCTTGCGTACATGCTCAAGCGTTTTCAGGCGCTCGTCGTAGGTCCGGGTGGTAATTATGCGTTTGTAGTCTTCTTCCGATGTATCCAGGTTATGATTATAGGCATACAGCCCGGCATCTGCTAAACGCTGCGCCTGCGATTCGGTAAGCATACCCAGCGTACAGCAAACCTCCATGTCCAGATCGTTCACGGCCTTTACCATGTCAATCACCTTATCAAAATCGCGGTTATCGCGCACCTCGCGCCAGGCAGCACCCATACAAAGTCTTGATGCGCCGCCTGCTTTGGCTTTTTCAGCAGCAGCTATCACTTCGTCCTTAGGCATTATGGCGTGTACGTCCACCCCGGTGTTATAACGCGCCGCCTGCGGGCAGTAGGCGCAGTCTTCGGGGCAGCCGCCGGTTTTGATGGAGATAAGCGAGCTTATCTGCACTTCAGAATAGTCCTTATTTTCGCGGTGAATGGTAGCGGCTTCATAGATCAGGTCTAAAAGCGGCTGATGATATATTGCTGATATTTCTTCTTTTGTCCAGTTGTTTCTAAGCTCTGCCATAGGTTTCGTTTTCGACGGTCAAATTTATAATAAAGCTTTATAATAGCTTAATGATGCGGTAATAAAAACTGCGTAGCCAGCCAAAGCGGTAATAAAAACCCTGCGCAGTCGGTAAAAGTGGTGATAATGATAGACGATGCCACAGCCGGGTCAATACCTACCCGCTTCAAAACCAGCGGTATAGTGGCCCCTGTTAACCCGGCAATGATCAGGTTACCCGTCATCGCCAAAAACAAAACGAGGCCCAGTTTCAAATTGGCATCATAGATCATAGCAATAAAAAATACGATCAATCCATTTGCCGCGCCGTTTATCAGGCCAACTAAAAACTCTTTGAGCACAGTATTATACGCCTGGCGGTCGGTAAGGTCGCTTAGCGAGATACGCCGCACGGTAACCGCAAGTGCCTGTGTGGCGGCATTGCCTCCCATGCCGGCAATAATGGTCATATAAGCCGAAATAATGGCAATGCGTTCTATCGTGGTATCAAAATGCCTGATAATTGAAGCAGCAAGGTAGGCCGTGCCCAAATTGATGATGAGCCAGGGCAGGCGGCTTTTTACAGCAGCTTTCCAGTTACCGCTCAGTTCTTCGTCCTCAGACACACCGGATATTTTTAATATATCCTCGGTGCTCTCTTCCTCCATTACGTCAATAATATCATCCACCGTAATCCGCCCCAGCAGTTTCATGTGGTCGTCTACAACGGGTATCGCCGTCAGGTTGTACTGCGAAATAAGTTTGGCTACCTCCTCCTGGTCCAGGTCGGCTTTAACATATACAAAATCTTTGATCACCAGGTTCTCTATCCAGGTATTGGCATGGGCCTTGATGATAGATTTGATGGATAATATACCTTTCAGTACGTCAAACTCGTCGACAGCATAAATAGTATTGAACTCTTCCATCTCCTCCGACTGCCGGATGATCTCGTCCAGCGCGTCTTTCTTATCAAGATAAATGTTCACCTTGATCACCTGCGAGTTCATCAGGCCGCCGGCAGTATCTTCAGCGTAGCCTAAAAGCGCGCGGATGTTCGAAGCGTCTTCCTCGTCCAGGTCCTCGAGTATCTCTTTTTGCTCATGTTCTTCTAATTGCGATATGATATCCGTCGCATCGTCGTAGTCGAGTTCCTCGATGATCTCCGACCGTTTTTCAGGGTGCAGGCTGATAAGCAGTTCGCCGGGGTCCTGCTCCTCGTTCATCTCGGATATTACTTCCGATGCCTCTTCGGTTGGCAGTATGTTGATGATCTTTTCCCTTGCCTCAAGCGGGAGCTGTTCAAAAAGTATGGCGATCTCCGACGCATGATACTCGGCCAGAACCTTCTCTAACTCAGCATCATCGCCACCAAGCGCGGTTTTAATGCGCTCAAGGTCTTCCTTATTGATCTCGAACGATTCCATACCCGACTAAAATACATAAATATGCCGCAATAGCTGTGAAAAAATGAACAAAATCGAAGTCCGTAGCGAAGACTTGCCAAAGAAAATCAAACCGTATAATCAAACCTGACTTTAACTGAAGAAAGCTTTTGCAACCGCCCCAGCACGTGGTTCACCTGCATTTTTCGGATAGACAGTTTGATCTCGCAATTATTGTCAAACTGCTGGTGCAGTACCTCAAGATTATCTTCCTTGATCAGCTTCATCACATCGTTCATCTGCCGGTAATCAAATGACAAAGTGTAAACATCATTCATTGTTTTTTCAATCGCTCTACATTCGTTCAAAGCCAATTCTGTAGCCGTACGATAGGCATTGATCAAACCAGGAACACCGAGCAAAGTGCCGCCAAAATAGCGTACCACTATAACAGCAACATTCGTCAAATTTCGCGACAGCAGAGTATTTAATATTGGCCTTCCGGCTGTGCCCGAGGGTTCACCGTCATCGTTCAGGCGGAAAACCGACCTGTCGGTGCTCCAGCGCAGTGCCCAACAATGATGATTGGCTTTTGGGTGTTCGTGTTTAAGATTCGCGACGATTGCTTTTATGTCCTGGTCGGAGTTTAACGGGTAAGCGTAACCTAAAAATTTACTGCCCCTGTCACGAAAAATGGCTTCGCCGGGCCTGTCAATAGTGAAATAAGTATCGTCAAAAAGCATCAGGAAATAAAAGCAATGAGCCGGTGGATAGAATCGGGAAAGGAATTGATCAGTATAGCTATGATACCGAGCGCAATCCCCACCAAATTGATCAAACTCAGTTTTTCCCTAAAAATCAGGAGTCCTACCAAAGCGCCTGCTATGATAACCCCTATATCCATCGATGAAAACACATAGGATGGCCGGTCGGCCAAAACGCGGTGCGCTTTTATAAAAAACAGGATATTGCCAAAATTAGCTATTCCCAATATCCACCCTATCAAAATATGCGGCCACGAGAAGCGCATTTTTTTATTGGCGATCAGATACACCATGCCGATAACCGATACCGCAAACGCCACTATAAAAACATAAAACAGCGATGTGGTAAATGGCACTTCTTTGATCTTGGCTACCTGCTTCAGCAAGACGTCGATAATGCCCATACCGAGGAATATAACGGCAAGGTATATCCACGAATAGGACGAACGCCGCCTTACGGCACGTTTTTGTTTCCACGGCACCAGGCATATCAGCGCGGCGAAGCCTATAGAAATGGCAACTACTTTAACCGTATCCAATTTTTCGCCGAATATCAGGAACGATGCGATAACCGGGATAAATAACGACAAGCGCTGCGCCACATCCGTACGAACAATTCCCGTGAGTTTGATGGATGAAGCGATGACCAGGAAAAGAACCGGGAGCAGTATACCCAGTCCGGCATAAATAGCAAATGGCGCTTGCTGAAAGGGTATCGTATGCGGTTTAAAAAACAGCCAGGTAAGCAGTATTGCCGCGGAGTAATTCCAGGTGATGGCCTGGTAAACATCGATCTGGTACCGTTTGGCAAGTTTTAGCATCACCGAAACTGTAACACTGAAGCAAATACTCAGGAATATATAAAACATTAGTGCTTAGGTTTATTGTATATCGTTTGCAACCTGTCGTTTCCTATTAATGACTCCTCAGCCCCCTCTCCTGTTACACTTGGCGCTTTGATTCCCTTTCTTAATACAGTTTTGCCGGTAAATACTCTTGCCTCGTCCCACAAGCCGGCTCCGATGAAACTATTCAGCGTATGAGCTCCTCCTTCGATAATAACAGACTGAATATCCTGCAAATACAACTGGAACAAAATATACTGTGGCACAAAACGTTCAAAGTCTTCCAGTGCAATATACTTAATTTTACCGTCGATGTCCGTTTTCACTTCGTTGAATACCAGTGTCTCTACGCTTTGGTCGTAAATATTTAAAGAAGCGTCAAGTTCCAGCCTGCGGTCAATCACCACTCTTTTAGGCGATTTCCCCGGCCACAGGCGAGTGTTCAGTTGTGGGTTATCTATGGCTGCTGTATTTTTTCCTACTAATATTGCATCCTCTTCGCTGCGCCACTGATGCACCAGCCTTTGCGATTCTTCACCGGTTATCCAAAACTGGCTCTTGTCTGCCGGAGCGAAAAAGCCATCCGTAGTCTGCGCCCATTTAAGTACAATATAAGGGCGCTTCTGTTGTACCCTGGTGAAAAAACGCCTGTTTAACCAATTACATTCGGCTTCCAGCACACCTGTGATAACTTCAATACCTGCCTGCTGAAGCTTCTCGATTCCTTTTCCATCCACCTGGTCAAACGGGTCGCGGCACCCGACAATCACTTTTGGGATGCGCTGCTTAATAATCAGGTCGGCACAGGGCGGTGTTTTGCCATAGTGTGCGCAAGGTTCAAGCGAAACGTAGATGGTGCTGCTTCTTAATAATTCTTCCGCATTATCATACTTTGACAACACCGAATTCACTGCATTTACTTCAGCATGGGCCTGTCCGTATTGCCGGTGGTAACCTTCTCCAATTATCTTTTCCTCATGAACTATTACCGCCCCCACCATAGGGTTCGGGCTAACGCTACCTATACCCAAAGCGGCAAGCTCCAAGCAGCGCTGCATGTATGTTTCGTGGAAGGACATAGGGCAAATATAGTGTTTGTGATTGCACTGATTACCGGAAATGATTACACCGATCTATGATTTCTACTACACAATAATTTTGTTAATTCATTAATTCTGTAAATTCTGATTCAGATATGTTAATTTGTTGGATGAAAACCATTAAAGCTGTTTCAACAATATTCCGTGGAAAATTAGCTCATCTTTATGATCTGAAAGAGATCGACTCAATCTGCATGTTGGTTTTAACTGAGGTGGCGGGCACTACGCACGCAAGAATTAAGGCTTTTCCTGAATTAGAATTGTCCTGGAAGCAAATCGAATCTTTAAAAAATATACTTGATCAATTAGTTATCGGCAAACCAATTCAGTATATTTTGGGACAGACAGAATTTTATGGGCTTACTTTCAAAGTAAATCCATCCGTCCTTATACCGCGACCGGAGACGGAGGAATTAGTTTATTGGACCATTTCATTGATAAAAGAAACGAAACTGGCCGGGGGCAACATTTTGGATATCGGAACTGGATCGGGTTGTATTGCCATCAGCCTGAAAAAAAACTTACCCGAATTTTCCGTTTCCGCAATTGATATTTCATCTGATGCTTTAAAAACCGCCGGTGAAAATGCCGAATTAAATAATACAGAAGTCAACTTCATCTTAGGTGACATTTTAAATCCGAAATTGAACATTCAAAATTCGAAATTTGAAATCATTGTCTCCAACCCCCCTTACGTCACTCTTGATGACAAAAAGCAAATGCACACGAATGTAACCGATTTTGAACCCCACACTGCCCTGTTCGTTCCGGAAAACGACCCCTTAATTTTCTACAAAGCCATAACCGATTTTGCCTCAAAAAACCTTAAACCCGGTGGCTTATTGTTCTTCGAGATCAATGAAAGTTATGGTGAACAGACAGTTGAACTATTAAATAGTAAACGATTCATAAACATCGAGTTAAGAAAAGACATGGGTGGGCGGGATAGGATGATTAAAGCAGTCAGGTAGCATCCCTCTGCCAACTGCCTACTCCAAACTGCAAACTAACTTCTCGGATGATAAGAACCTATCACCTCCTTCAAATACTCCCTGTCCAAATGCGTATATATCTCGGTGGTCGTAATACTTTCATGCCCCAGCATTTCCTGTACCGCACGCAGGTCGGCGCCGCCTTCAACCAGGTGGGTTGCAAATGAATGCCGCAGCGTATGCGGACTGATGATCTTCTTGATCCCGGCTGCTTCCGCCAATTGTTTGATCAGCATAAACACATAAACCCTGCTCAGGCGTGATCCCCTCCGATTCAGGAATACCATATCCTCCTCTCCTTTTTTAATAGGGATATGTACCCGAACCTGTTCTATCCATATTTTCAAAGCCGTTATCGCTTCCCCTCCAATAGGCACCAGGCGTTCCTTACTGCCTTTGCCAAGCACCTTCACAAATTCTATATCGAGGTACAGGTTGGATAACTTTAGTTCCGTCAACTCCGATACCCGCAAACCGCAGCTGTACAACACCTCGATAATGGCTTTATTACGCGGTCCCTCGGGTTTGGACAGGTCAATAACGCTAAGCAATTTCTCAATATCCGGGTAACTTAATGTAACCGGCAGTTTCCGTTGTTTTTTGGGTGATTCGAGCAGTTCCGCAGGATCGTTTTTGATCAGGTCCTCGATTAGGAGATATTTATAAAAAGACTTAACACCGGATAGCACCCTGGCTTGCGACGATGGTAACATCCCGAGTTCGTTCACCCAGGTAATGAATTGCCGCAGGTTTGAAAGTGCTATTGTTTCAGGTTTCAGATTCTCTGTTTCAGCAAATTGCCGTAGCTTCTCGATATCCCGGCTGTAAGCTTCGATAGAATTCTCTGAAAGCCCCTTCTCCAGCTTAAGGTAAGCCTGAAATCCTTTTATCGCCGATCTCCAGTCCAATTGATTTTGCTTTTAATGTTTTATGGTTAAGTTTGAGGTAATGAATATACAAATTATCAACGGCCCCAACCTGAACCTGCTCGGCGTTCGCGAGAAATCCATCTATGGCGACAGCAGCTTCGAAAGCTACCTTCAGGATCTACGCAAACGTTACGCAAACATCACCATAAATTATTATCAAAGTAACGTCGAGGGCGAAATTATTAACAAGTTGCACGAGGTTGGCTTTACCGTCGACGGCATAGTGATAAATGCCGGAGCTTATACCCATACTTCTGTTGCTATTGGCGATGCCATTGCTGGCATCAAAGCACCGGTTATCGAGGTGCACATCTCGAACGTTTACAAACGCGAGGAATTCAGGCATAAATCTTTACTGGCGGCAAACTGCAAAGGCGTTATTGCCGGCTTTGGTCTCGACTCCTACCGTTTGGCTATTGAAAATTTGGTAAACGGATAATTTTATTTTGTAAATTGTTTTACACTATCCCTCAAGAAAATTTATATGTGCCGGGCATTAAAAATTAGCGCATTACTACTTCTTACCTTCTTGTTTTTCGGCAACAGCTTTGCCCAAACCCACGAAAAAACAAAAAAACCACTTACAGCGCGGGAAAGTGAAAGAAAAGCGATCCGTTCGCGCGATTCGGTTTTGCAGGCACTGAGCCGGAGCGACACCTCTATCAACAGTTTACTACAGCATCTGGAGCAATACCACACCACCTTTAACCAAATGCGGAATAACCTCGCCGAAGGTTTGGATACCACAGATGTCAGCGAACAATTGCCCGGGATAACAAGGAGACTTGGACGAATAAGAAACCTTATCAACACCAAAAAGTCGAGCACGCTGCGCTACCTGTTCGTGATGCGGGACAACCTGGATCATATACAGGACCAGCTCAAAGGCTGGCAATCGGACATGGACGATATCAGCACCAAGCTGGTACAAAACCAGCACGATATCATTCAGTTTTCAAAGGACACCTCTCTCAATAACGTACCTGAAGACAACGAATTACGCAGCGCTTATTTTGAACAGGGTATTGCCGTAAGGGCGGTTTGGCACCAGGTGGATTCGATCAATCGTACCGACCTATACAAGTTAAACCTGCTGCAAAATAAAATTGCCACGGCTTTTACCAACGCACTGGACGAGGACGACCTGATAGATGCCAAGATCAGGAAATTCGCCATACGATCGATGTCGGGCGAGTTCAACTGGATAGGCGCAAAAAATGACGTAAAATACAGCCGCATAGATTCTGCGTTGCGAAGTACTATAAGACTCAACACCATACAGGCCAATTATTTTTTTAAGAACGAAACCGGCACCCACGCCATAGCCTTAGGTTTCCTGGCACTTGTTTTACTCTGGATATTGTTTAATCGTTACAAAACGGTCAAACATCTCGAACACCAGGAACTCGTTTCAGATCACGCGCGCATTGTATACCGCAGGCCGATCGTTTCGGCATTACTTATACCCACTGCCATAGCTCCGTACTTTTATGACCACCCTCCTGTATTTTTCCTCGAATGTTGTTTCATCGTTACTATTATCCTAGTGCTTATCCTGGTAAAGAATAATTTTCCACTTTCGCTGTTCAGCTTCCTGTTCAAACTATTCTGGGTGACGACAGTCTATTGCCTCAGCAACTTGCTGGTGCAGATCACAGGCGAAGACAGGTATGTTGTGCTGCTGTTAAGCATCGTCTCGATAACTTTTGCGGCGTTGTTCTACAACCGTATAAAGAAAGAACCACAAGAACATCTCAGCTATACCAAACTGATCCTGAAGATATTCGTTTTGATGCACCTGGTATCAATCGTCCTCAATGTTACAGGCAGGTTTAGCCTGGCAAAAATTGTGGGCATTACAGCGGTGTTCAACCTGTGGCTTACCGTGGCACTTTATTTTATTATCAGGATCATTATTCAAACTATGTTTCTACAGCTTCATACCCGTAAAGCCGAAAGCAGCTTTATCAGTATGATCGACTACAATACGCTGCAAAAAAAATTCAGGAATGTGCTAACCACTTTGGCATCCCTGCTTTGGATATTCTTCCTGTTGCAAAATTTGAACATAGACGACTGGGTGCACGATTATTTAACCGATACATTGAACGAGTCGCGCAATATAGGCGGCGCCTCTTTCACATTCGGAGGTTTTGTCATTTTCTTTTTAGTGATTTGGCTGTCGTCGCTGCTGTCGCGTGTCATCAGTTATTTTTACGACCTGTCCTCGCAGCATACTAACGATATTTCGGTACTAAAGAAAAAGAACCGCGCGTCTACCTTACTTATCCGTATCGGCGTGTTTACTGTTGGTTTTTTGCTGGCGGTTGGGGCGTCGGGCTTTCCCCTCGATAAACTCACCATCATTTTCAGCGCCTTTGGCGTAGGTATTGGCTTTGGTTTGCAGAATGTAACCAATAACCTCGTTTCGGGTATGATACTG
Organism: Mucilaginibacter ginsenosidivorans; assembly: GCF_007971025.1. Taxonomy (NCBI): domain Bacteria; kingdom Pseudomonadati; phylum Bacteroidota; class Sphingobacteriia; order Sphingobacteriales; family Sphingobacteriaceae; genus Mucilaginibacter; species Mucilaginibacter ginsenosidivorans. The sequence goes on from NZ_CP042436.1 coordinate 4,118,960, forward strand.
GCCTTTGAAAAACCGATACAAATAGGCGATGTGATAGAAGTTGGCGGGCGGCAGGGTACGATGAAAGAAATCGGCATCCGTTCGAGCAGGCTCGAGACAGGTGATGGCGCCGAGGTTATCATACCCAATGGCGACCTGATCTCGCAAAATGTTGTTAATTGGACGCTTAGTAACGCCAGCCGGCAAGTCGAGCTGGTAGTGCATACCGCTTATGGGTCCGATATAGAAAAAGTGACATCGCTGTTGCAGGAAATAATGGCTAAACGTGATGACATTATGGATAATCCGGGGCCATCCGTTTTCCTCCTGAATGTTTCTGACGACGCAGTCGATTTCCGGGTACTTTTCTGGGCAGCTGATATCAGCCACTATTCCGAATTGCGCAGCCGCGTGCTGGCGGATATTTACGCCGAATTTGCAAAAGCGGGCATCGCAATACCTAAAAAGAAGAAAGAGTAAACCCTAATAGAATTTTTTGGGGTCGAGTGACGAAAAGGTGTGCTTTTTCTTCATAAAAAAGTCCCACACAATGCTGCTGCGATACATGCCCTTAAGGGCACGCAGGTTACTTCGTCTATTCCGCTTTGGCCCGCCACCTTTAAATAGCTGTAACACAAAATTCTGGTGTGCCCGGCTCACCGCCCATGCATCGCGACGCTTCCCTTCATTCAGAAAACGCACGATGGCCAACAGATCCATCCAAAAACGGATAAATATGATCAGCATCCCACGCCAAAAGGAAAGATTGTTTCGCAACAGTAACAGGTTGTTCCTGAAATTCAGAAATGTCTTAAAAGGGTTCTCAGTGTTTAACGTCCCACCGCCAACGTGGTAAACTTCCGATTCGGCGCAATACACCACTTTGTAGCCCATATTTTTGAGTCGCCAGCATAGGTCAATCTCTTCCATGTGCGCAAAAAAGCGGTCGTCAAACCCGCCTGCTTCCACCCAGTATTTCTTTTTCACAAACATAGCTGCTCCCGACGCCCAAAAAATCTCGCCCGACTGCTGATATTGGCCCTTATCCTGTTCTATCTCATAAAACATGCGCCCGCGGCAAAACGGGTAGCCATAAACATCAATAAATCCGCCAGCGGCGCCGGCATGTTCAAAATGATCTTTATCGGCAAATGCTTTTATCTTTGGGGCAGCGGCGGCTATCAACGGATCACTTTCCATTAACGATATCACCGGCTCTATCCAGCCGGGATGCACCTCGACATCCGAATTAAGCAGGATGAAGTAATCAGCATCAACTTTTTCCAGCACCCTGTTATATCCGCCGGTAAAGCCGTAATTCTGATCGTTTTTAATTATCCTGATAGTTGGATAGTTTTGTGTTAAGAACTCAATTGAACCATCGGTAGAGCCATTATCACCGACTACGATATCCAGGTTTGGCCAGATGGATGTAAGCACCGAAGGCAAAAAATCGCGGAGATATTTTACCCCGTTCCAGTTTAATATAACGATGGCAACTTTCGGTGTATTTGTCATTAATCTGTGTCGGACGGTCAGGGCCCCGGATTTCCGTGCAATAATATGCTTTTAATCGGAAATATATGGGCTAAACATCAATCAAAGAATACAGGTTTGGCTATGTCTTCAGGTTTGATCTTCCACCTGCGGTGCGACCAGAGCCAGTACTCCGGCTTCTCCCTGATGAGTGATTCGAGGTAGTTTACCTGGATTTTGGTGATCTCGTAAGGTTTGGTTTCCTTCGGATTTTCAACCAGCGGCACCAACGTATAGGTGTAGTAACCTCTCTTAACCAGGTCGATCCGGTAAAAAACAATGGCACAGTCCCTTATACCGCTAAGCTTTTCCACACCCAGAAATACAGCTGTCGGCTGGTTCAAAAAAGTAGTGAAGTATACCGCCTCGCTGCGGGCGGGCGTTTGATCGGCGGCTAAAACGGTGAAAGTAAGTTCGTTCTTATATTCGATCATTTTGCGCAGCGTCTGTTTCATGGATATCATGATCGTACCGAAGCGCGAACGCGTGCGGTTGATAAAATTGGTAAAAACTTCGCTCGACTGTGGTTTATAAACCACCATTTTAACTTTATCGGTAAGGAAACCGAAGTTAAGGCAGGCAAGCTCCCAGTTGCCGTAGTGGCCGGCCGCTGCCAAAATGCTTTTCCCCTGGGCAAAGTAGTGCTCCATTATTTCGGGGTTGGTACATACCATACGGCGGCGAACCTGTTTTTCGGACATGCTGGTGGATTTGATGGTCTCCAGTGTCAGGTCGGCCATGTATTTGAAGTATTTTTTTTCAATAACTGCGCGTTCCTCTTCAGACTTTTCGGGAAATGAATTACGAAGATTATCCTGCACAACTTTTCGGCGATAGCCTGTCACGTAATACAATATCACAAAGACCAGGTCGGATATAAGGTACAAAAACCAGAAGGGCAACAACGAAAGCAGGTAGAAAAAGAAGACACCTATATACGAAAGGCCTTTTTTTATCATTATTTTATCCGAATTTTGAGCACAAACATAGAATATATGATTGAAAAAGGCGCTGTTCTGCCGCTATTTTATCTGCCGCCTGTTGAATATTTCAGTGAGCTGACGATTTATGATCCCGAATTCCTGGTTGAAAAATATGAGCATTTCCCGAAACAAACCTATCGTAACCGGGCCAACATTTATTCACCCGACGGTATGCTTACTTTGGTGGTGCCTGTGGTAAAAGGTTCCAAGGTGCATACCGCAGTAAAAGATGTACAAATAAGCTATGATTTCCGCTGGCAGCGCCTGCACTGGATGAGCCTCCAAAACTGCTATCGCCGCTCGGCCTATTTTGAATATTATGAAGATGAATTCGCTATATTTTATGAAGTGAAGGAAAAGTTCCTGTTTGATATGAACGAAAAGTTGCTGCGTCTGTTGCTTAACCTGCTAAAAATAAAGGCCGAACTTAAATTCACCCAAACGTACGAGCCGCAGTACCTGCATTTAAAAGATCTGCGGGACGCTTTCAGCCCGAAAAAAACATCCGCGTACCCTGCGAAACCCTATTACCAGCTTTTTGAGGAACGGCACGGCTTTATGAAAAACCTCAGTATCGTCGACCTGTTATTTAACCAGGGGCCACAATCTGTTAATTACCTTTAGAAAAAATGAGCAAACCGTTAAAAAGGATACGTTATAAAAAACGCGACCGCAGAATTGAAGTAGGCGCCAGTCCGGGTTCTATTAATATTTCCGAAGATGCCCTAAAGCCGGTTATTATGGTTTACAGCTATAATGACAAAGAACTTATCAAATCGGAAGGTAAGACGGTTGATATTATCCTGAAGCAGTTTAAAAAATGTACAGACCACGCCCATTGGATACAGGTAAAGGGATTGGGCGATAAAAAGCTGATGGAGGAGATCGGGTCGCATTTGAATATCAATCCCCTTGTGCTCGAGGATATCGTCAATACCCACCAGCGGCCAAAGTTCGACGAATATGATGATTATGTATTCAGCACCAGCCGCATCATCCATTTTAACAAGGAAAACGAATTGGTGAATTGCCAATTCTCATCATTGATCAAAAGGAATATCATCATCAGCTTTGAGGAGACACATGACGAATATTTTGAAGCGGTAAAAGCCCGGCTCGAGGCAGGCAAAGGAGCCATCCGTACCGCCGGACCGGGATATATGTGCTATGCGCTTACCGATACCATACTGGATAATTACTTCGTTTTGCTGGCGAAAATAGGCGACATGCTGGACGATACCGAGGACCACCTGTATAGCAGTCCGGATAAAAGCGTGATGTACAATGCCCAGGCATTAAAACGCATACTAATAACGGTAAGGCGCGCCAGCTGGCCCGAGCGCGACAAAATAAACGAAATGCTGCGCACGGAAAACCCGCTGGTATCTCCCGAAGTAAAAATATACCTGCGCGATGCGTACGACCACTGTATACAGATAATGGACCTGGTGGAAAGCTACAAGGAAATAACTTCCAGCATTATCGACCTGTACCTATCCATGGTAAGCAACCGGATGAACGAGATCATGAAGGTGCTAACCATCATATCGGTCATCTTTATCCCCTTAACCTTTATTGCCGGCATATACGGCATGAACTTCGCACGGGTCGACCCGGTCACCAATAAAGTAATGCCGGATAACCTTCCCGAATTATATTCGCCGCATGGCTACTATTATGCCCTGCTTGGCATGTTTATCATAGCCGTGATACAGATCATCGTATTCTGGAAAAAAGGATGGTTTAGTAAATTGTAGCTGATCAAATTAATAAGTTGGATCAAGTTGAATGAGTCAGGCACCGGTGTATATTAACCTGATCAACCACTTAACTTAATCCAACCAGTCAACTACTTTTGAAACTCCGGTTTCAGCTCGGCTTTCATAGCTTTCTGGAATTTTTCAACCTTAGGTACCGATACCGATTGAATATAACCGCTTTCAGGGTGCAGGCGGTAATAACCCTGGTGATACTTCTCGGCGGGATAAAAGGCTTTGAACGGAACAACCTGTGTTACTATAGGATCGCCATAATGCTTGGTTGCGTCTATTTTTTTGATCTCGTCCAGCAGAATAGCTTTTTCTTCGGGTGTACGGTAAAATGCAATGGAGCGGTAGTCGGTGCCCCTGTCGGGTCCCTGGTAATTAAGTTCTGTCGGATTGTGCGCAAAGAAGAACGCATGGGCCAATGTCGCAAAGCTGATCACTTTGGGGTCGTAATATATCTGCACAACTTCGGCATGGCCGGTCTCCTGTGTGCCAACCTCTTCGTAACTGGGGCGTACTTTTGTTCCGCCAGCATAGCCGGAAACCACTTTATCGACACCTTTCAATTCGGACATGGCCTCGCTCATGCTCCAGAAACAGCCACCGCCAAAAGTAGCAACCTGCTCGCCCGGTTTCTGCTGGGGCAGCGACGCGTAGTCGCTTGAGTTCTGTCCGTTAACGCAGCCGGCAAATAAAAATACAGAGGCTGCAAATAAAATAATTCGTTTCATATTCAATTGAGTTTTATAACCTGATATACGCCGGCAGCCATCACACGGATGGTCATCGGCAGGTAATCGTTTTCGTGTTAGTCGAAACGGGCCGTAATACCTTACAACTCATTTAAAGCAGGCAGTTACCTTAATGTTTGCTTTACCATAGCCAGTATTTTTGCCAGGCCGTTTATTTTTATTTCGTAGGTTGTCGATAGCAGCATCCCCAGTTTCCCTGCCGGAAAGCCCTTATTTTTAAGCCATTCCAGATAATAAACCGGCAGGTCGCATATCAGTGTGCCTTTGTATTTCCCAAAGGGCATCGCCGTTTTTACAACATCTATCAATACCTGGCGGTCGGGGGTTATGTTCTCCAAGCCGTAAAATTATTAATTATGACCGGTATCATATCTAAATAATTACAAAACAGATAATTTCGCATAGTGTTATAAAATAAATCTAAAGCCATGGAAGAACAATTTGAAGCATTTTTGACGGGATCGGACAACTTAGTCGACGGCATAGTAACACCAATACACTATGCGCAATACGGAAGGGCATACGAATTTAAATCTATCGATGGAACGCTGCACCTGGTTATCAGCAGGGACAAAAGGGGCAAATGGGTAAGGGTTGACGGAACTGAACCTTATTTTTCGGGCTGGGTAGATGAACTGGCCGAACAGGTGGCCAAAGCCAAACAATTATAAATATATGGAAAAACGCGAACTGGGCAGATCGGGCATAAAGGTTCATCCTTTTTGTTTCGGCGGGAATGTATTTGGCTGGACCGCTGATGAGAAAACATCTTTTGAATTGCTTGACGAACTGGTTGATACCGGTTTTGATTTTATCGATACCGCCGATGTTTACTCAGCTTGGGCTCCCGGTAATAAAGGGGGCGAGTCGGAAACGATCATTGGCAACTGGCTGAAAAGATCGGGCAAGCGGGATAAAATGATCATTGCTACCAAGGTCGGCAAACCCATGGGGCCGGGCAAAAAAGGGCTTTCCAAAACTTATATCACCCGGGCAGTTGAAGACTCGTTAAAACGGCTGCAGACCGATTATATCGACCTGTATCAATCCCATGACGATGATAAAGAAACTCCGTTGGCAGAAACACTTGATACTTTTACCAACCTCATAACACAAGGTAAAGTGCGGGCCGTAGGCGCATCTAACTACAGCGGTGCACGGCTGGCTGAAGCTGTAGAAGTAAGCAGGGCAAATGGATTGGCCCAATATCAAACCCTGCAGCCCGAATATAACCTGTACAGCCGCGAGGGATACGAAAAAGACCTTGAGCCTGTCTGTGTAAAAAATAACATCGGGGTAATTACCTACTATTCCCTGGCAAGCGGCTTTCTTACCTGCAAATACCGTTCCGGGGCCGATCTGGCTAAAAGCCAGCGTGGGGGCGGCATTAAAAAATTTATGAACGAACGCGGGATGCGTATTCTTGATGCTTTGGATAAAGTTGCCGGGGAATATAACTCCACTCCTGCTGCCATCGCATTAGCGTGGCTTATTAAGAGGCCCGGCGTTGTTGCCCCCATCGCCAGCGCCACCAGCATTGAACAGCTTAAGCAAATAACCGCAGCCGTTACAACCGGCCTGAGCGATGATGCGATAAAACTGCTGGATACTGCCAGTTGTTATTAAGAACAAAAGCCGCCTGCTTACGCAGGGCGGCTCCTTCATTTATATATATTTGGGGAAATTGCTTAGAATCTGCCGGGGCGGTGTTCATCGCGGCCATGTCCATAGTTACTGCGACTGTTGTTTTGAGCAAAATGCTCACCGCGTCCGTTATCACGTCCATGGTTGTCGAAACGATCGTGGTTGTCAAAATGGTTACGGTTATCGAACCTGCGGTCCTCAAAACCACGGTCATTGAACCTCCTGGCATTTACGCTATTATTATAGTGATAAGCGTCGCCGTATCCGCGGCCGTATACCCGTTCGTTCCACCTGCCGTTAAAGGCCACGCCGTTATAATGGTTCCTGTAATATTCGGCATGCAGGTATGGGCGTGGTGCGCGAACCTCGTACCTGCGGGCATATCTCCAGTCAAAATCGCGGTACGCACCTGGCAAATATGCTGCGGTTACCCAGCGGCCACCATCGTTATAATAGTAACATTCGTCGTTTACACTATAATAGGCATCCACATCAGGCAGGTAATAATAATCCTCATCGCCGTCATAATCCACCGGTTCGCTGTAAATAACCGGTTCCCGGTGTGCAACTACAACCCTGTCCTGAACATATACCGGCCTTGGGCTAAAATTGATACCGACATGTAACCTAACCTGTGCACTCGCAGCATTATAAAATAAACCGCTTAATGCTATTGCTGATAATATTGCTAACTTTTTCATAATATTAAAATTTATACAGTTAGGACTATACCCAATTGAAAAGGTTTAATATTTCATTATAATACTTCTACAGCATAGCTATAAGTAAAATATAATTCTTAATAATATATTTTTATCAGAATTTAATTTTTATCAAGATGAATTTTGAATGAAAAAATCTTATCTGTAACAGGTAATATTGCAGACCCCTTAATTGAGAAAAATAAAACCATGGGCACCCTGCAATGGTCTTAATAAACTGAGCGTCGTGTCATTGTATTGATACAAAGTCCATTTCCTTAATTGTTAAATAATCAGCTAAATTTGATATTGAATAAGTACACCATTATGAAAAGAAGAACACTGGGAACCATCCTGCTGCCCGTGCTGGCCGTCGCCGGGCTGATATCCATCGTCGCCCTTAAGAACGACATCAAAAAACATAACAACTTTAATACACCAGAGGCCGATAACGCCGGGTTAACGGTGCCCGCCGGCTTCAGTGCGGCAATCATTGCTGATAACCTTGGCGGTGTAAGGCATATTGCCGTTACGCCGCAAAACGAGATATATGCCAAACTTCGCGGACTCGAAAAAGGCAAGGGCATATTATTACTGCATCAAAACGGCGACAAGGCCGATGTAAAAATGGCATTCGGTAATTTTGCCGGCACCGGTATTGCGGTTAAAAGCGGTTACCTGTACGCATCGTCAGACGAGGAAGTGTTCCGCTTTAAGCTGAATGCCCAAAATGAGGTAATAGACCCAAACAAACCCGAAAAGATAGTGACCGGCCTCCTAAGCCGCGGCGAACACGAAGCCAAGGCTATTACTTTGGATAACGCCGGGCATCTTTATGTGAATATCGGTGCGTACTCCAATGCATGCCAGGTAAAGGACCGGACAAAGGGGTCGCCGGGTCAAAAAGGTTGCCCTATCCTCGATTCCGCAGGCGGTATATGGCAATTCAGCGCAAGCAAAGCCAACCAGCACTATGGCGACGGTATCCGCTACGCCACCGGTTTAAGAAACGTGGTTGGCCTGGATTGGAACACCCAGGATAACCAGTTATTTGTAATGCAGCATGGACGCGATCAGTTACACGACCTTTTTCCGCAGTATTTTACTGTAAAACAATCTGCCGAACTGCCGGCCGAATGTATGTATGCCTTGAAAAAGGGTGATAACGCCGGCTGGCCCTACATGTATTACGACTGGCAAACCCATAAAAAAATGCTGATGCCCGAATACGGTGGCGACGGCAAAAAATTGGGCGGGCAAAACGCTATTAACCCCGCAGCAGCATACCCCGGCCATCTTGCACCGAACGGTCTTTTATTTTATACCGGCAAACAGTTCCCGGCAAAATACAGGAATGGCGCTTTCATAGCCTTCCATGGCTCGTGGAACCGCGCACCCGAACCGCAGGAAGGTTATTATGTAGTGTTCCAGCCGTTTGCCAATGGCAGGCCTTCGGGCAAGTACGAAGTTTTTGCTGATGGATTTGCCGGATCTGCACAACAAAAAGCAAGCGGCAGCGCTATACACCGCCCCTGTGGCCTGGCACAAGGTCCTGACGGCTCTTTGTATATCAGCGATGACAATAAAGGAACGATCTATAAGATCACCTATAAGAAATAACACTAAGATCAGCTCATAACCAAAAGGCCCCGATGATCCGGGGCCTTTTTAGTTGGATAGCTCGTAGTTGAATTTAAACGATCGGCTTTTCTTGGCCTTTACCCTTAAAATGCACTCTTCTGCTGTATCCTTTTCATATTTGCTAAGCGCCTGGAGGTACGCTTCATGATAGCTGTTAATAGCAGCATCCCAATCCTTTTGCTTTTCAGCATGCAGACCGGCGAGATAATGGATATAAGCCACATCGACACCGGCGACAGTCAGCGCTTTTTCCTTTACCAATTGTACCTGTCTTCCCATACCGAGAAATACCAGCAAATGCAGGTAGTCAGCATAAACATCCGGAAATGAAGGCTCCAGTTCGGCACAGGTTTTAAAGTGGTAGCCCGCCGCCTGGTAATCCTTTACTTCGTAGTAGTACAACTTACCCAACTGGTAATGAGCGCGGGCGTACAATGGTTCCGCAGCTACAATTTCATTAAGCAACTGCAATGCCCTTGGGTTTTGCCCATAGCTCAGCTCATCAACAGCCTGCAAATATTTTTCTTCTATAGTCAAATAAATGTCCATAACAATAATTCAAACACCCATTAAAGGGCCCGATAAAACAATAAATAATTTTTGATAGATACAGCGTTGGCGCTATACCGGGAAGCGAAAGGATGCCGACAATGCACGGCCCTTCCGCTGCGCGCCCGTGGGCCGCATTAGGTTATTTTGGCGGAAGTGTTTAAGACGTAGCATTTTAATATCTTTTTACAAAGATATTAAATCTGTTTTATTTTTAAAACAAGGTTGATTTTATAAGGCATCCGGCAGCGCACTTTCATCCGCGTCGCGCTCTGCATCCTCCCTGCTTTCGATGAGGTAATTATCCATCAGTTCGTCTTCGGTAACCAGGATATTGAAATCATCGAACCGGGCACCATCCTGGTAAGGGTAAACGGTGTAGCCTTTTTTCTCAGGGTCGTAATTACCGACCTCAAAAAGTTCTTCCTGATCCTTTTCTTTAATAACGGCGCCTTCAACCAGTTGGTAGGCGTCGAGTATAGGTTGAAAATTATTTTTCATAAGCATATAACAATCAGGAGTTGCAAAGTTTTAAAACTTCGTAAATCTTGTACAACAGTTTTACCCGAACCAGTCAAACAGGTCGCTTTGCTTTAAAGCAGATTTATCGGCGCCTTTCAGGTCGTTTAATATCTCTCCCTCTCCCATTTGGATTATGCGGTTGCCATAATTGAAAGCGTCTTTCAGGTTGTGGGTTACCAGGATGGCGGTCAGCTTAAAGTCCGCGATCAGCCTATCGGCAGTTTTCATCACAATATCTGCGGATCGCGGGTCGAGCGCTGCGGTAGGTTCGTCGAGCAGGAGTATTTTGCAGGTATCCATTACGCTCATCAGCAAAGTAAGCGCCTGCCTCTGTCCACCGGATAAAGTACCCATCAATTGTTCGGTCTTGTTTTCAAGCCCCATACCCAGCGTACTTATTTTATCCTTTACCTGTTTTTTGAACTTATCGCTGATACCGATAGATAATCCTTTCGGCTTAGTGCGGATAGCCGCCAGCCGGAAATTATCCAAAATGCTAAGATCAGGAGCAGTGCCGCTCAGTGGATTCTGAAATACGCGGGCTATCCATTCGCTGCGGCGATAATCGGCCAATTTGGTCACATCATTACCTTCGATATGGATAGTGCCCGAACTGGGCAGCACACTGCCGGCAACCAAATTAAGCAGCGTTGTCTTGCCCGACCCATTGGAGCCAACGATCACCAGGAACTCCTGTTCCCCGATTTTCAGGTCGACCCCACGCACGGCATCTACCTGGTTGGCTTTGCCCCTGTTATAGGTTTTATGAACTTTCCTGATATCGATCATGCTGAACTTTTGAAGGATAAACGCGGCAGGCTGACGATGAGCAGCACAAATACAGCGGTTACCAGTTTGAGTAAAATTGGGTCGACACCGATACTAAGCGTGATGGCCAAAACACACTGAAAGATAACAGCACCTGACAGAACCAGCAACAAACTGAACCACACAGACGTGATACCAAGCCAATTGATAAAAGATTCCGCTATAATGACCGAACCAAGGCCCACGATAACAATACCGATGCCCATGTTAATATCTGCAAAACCCTGGAACTGCGTGATCAGGAAACCGCTTAGTGCAGTCAAAGCATTGGCAAGTGCCAGGCCTGTGATCTTCATCCGGTCGGTATTTACCCCTAAGGCGCGCACCATCGATTCGCTGTTGCCGGTCGCCCTCATGGCAATGCCGAAATCGGTTTTTAACAGGTAACCTATAAGTACGGTGATAACGGCAACAAACGCAACCAGGGTCCAAAAAACATTATGATTGAAATCTGCTGAGATATTGATGAACGAAAATATCGATGCAGTGCCAATCAGCGGGATGTTGGACCGCCCCATCAAGGTGAGATTGACCGAGTACAACGCTGTCATGACAAGGATGCCCGCCAGCAAAGCATTTATCTTCAACTTGGTGTGAATGAGTCCTGTCAGGGCGCCGGCCAGGGCGCCGGCTGCAACTACCACCGGCAATACCACAAACACCGGTTGATGCAATACGAGCAATTTAGCTGTTATGGCGCCGCCTAATGTGTAACTCCCATCCGTGGTGATATCCGGGATATTAAATATCTTCATAGAGATATAGATACCCAGCGCTATCGCCGAAAGGCAAAGTCCCTGTAATAAAGCGGTGAGGTAGAAATCCATTATTTAACAGCTTCGAAATTAAGCGGAACGGTGATATTATACTTTTTTGCCGCTTCGGGATTATAAACGCGCTTGCGCACTTTTACCATTTCCCATTTCAATCCATCGGTTTTGTGCATTTTCAAAAATTGAGCGGCCTGTTCGCCTGCCTGGTAGCCCCACTGATAAATATCCGCTCCAAATGCGGCGACAGCGCCACGCTTTACCAAACCGGCCTCGCTAGTGAAGATGGGTACATTGGCCTGGTTACAGCTTTTCAATATGGTTTCGAACGAAGCAAATACAGTATTATCCGGATTCGCAAAAAAAGCGTCGATATTTTTGCCGAGTAACGATTTGGTCACCAGCTGCGCATCGGCCGATGAGTTAAGCGGAAGCGCAATCAAAGTAACATTTGCCTTATCCGCCAGCGATTTGATGCGGTTCATCGCATCTGCCGACTGAGGTTCCGATTGATTATAGATCATACCGATAACCAGCTTACTACCCTTCGGTTTTAAAAGTTTGGGAATGATATTGAACGATGTATCGATGTAAGCCAGTTCCTCCACCGCGCCGAACAGGTTTGCTGGCGCCTCACCGGTTGAGCTTACCACGTTCATCCTTTCCGGCGTGGGCGAAACCATGGCGAAAATTGGAATGGTCTTGGTTTTTTGCAGGGCCGAAACCGTTGATAAGGTAGTGCACGTACCCATCAGGTCCACTTTCTCCGATACAAATTGGTTGACGATCTGGGTAAGCGTCGGAATATCGCCCTGGGCGTTGCGGTATTCTATTTTTACAGTATGCTGATCCTCGCTGAAACCACTCTTTTTTAGAGCATCCGTAAACCCGGTACGTGCCTGCGATATCGTGGCGTCCTCAAAGGCGTCCACAAATCCCACAACGGGTACATCGCTTTTTTTCGAATTACAAGATAAAACAAGGCCGAGTATAAAAACTAAGGGCAGGTATTTCAAGATCTTCATCAGGCTAAATTAACTATTGACGTGCAAAGGTGAAAGGATAAAGGTAAAAGGTATTCTGGCGCCATTAAAAGATCGCAAAATTTACAGCCCGCTGATAAACAAAAAAGGCCGCCCTAAGGCAGCCTGTATATTTTTTGCAAGGAACGTCACATTCCCCCGCCGCCCTGGGCATATTGCAGCATCATAGCTATTTTACCATCCCTGTTGAATCCCCACACTTCCTGTATGCTAACCTTAACAGCCTTTCCGTTGGCATCGGTATATTGTTCTTCTCCCCACACGCAAACCACGTTTTCATTATGATCCACGCTTTTTAAACTAACAAAGGCGTCTATCGTAACTTTCATATCCTTAAGCGAACCCCTGAAGGCCTTGACACCTGCCAGGTTTTCCGCCTTTCCTTTTACCGTACGGCCGTCAGCAAGCGTCATGGATACCGTGTCGGCAAACCATTCCAAATGGTTATCCAGTGTATTGTTTTCGTAGTCCTTCCAAAGCGTTAACACCTTGTTCGAGTAAGATGCATCGGCAATTTTAAAATTGGATGAATAAGCCGCTTTGTACGGTGCGGTTTGCGCATGGCTTACCTCAATACCGAGAAAAGCCAGTAAAGCAATCAAGATCAGTTTTTTCATTTCAGTAAGTTTTTGGGTTTACAACAGTTTTGTTACATTAAATATATGTTATAAATACTTAATAATCAAATTTTTAAATCATCTATTATATAAAACCCAGGCAAATAGGCTCCCATTACGCCGATACCGCGTTTTTAAAAATACAGGTCATTCATATTTTATTTACTTTAGCCCGTAATGATATCTGTTAATTCAAAATTACCGCAGGCAGGCACTACTATTTTCACTGTGATGTCGGCACTGGCCAATGAAGTTGGGGCTATCAACCTGTCGCAGGGGTTCCCTGATTATGACACATCGCCCGAACTGATAGAGCTGGTGAACCAGGCCATGAAAAGCGGATTCAACCAATACGCACCTATGGCCGGCTATATGCCGCTGCGCGAGGAACTCAGCCGTAAAACCGAAAAACTTTATGGTGCATATTACAATCCCGATACCGAAATAACCATTACTGCAGGCGGCACCCAGGCCTTATATACTGCCATCGCTACCGTAATTAACCCGAACGACGAGGTCATCATCTTTGAGCCTGCTTTCGATTGCTATGCTCCGGCTATTAAAGTTGCGGGGGGTATTGTGAAGGCCCTGGAACTGGAGCCGCCAGACTACCGGATCCGGTGGGATATGGTAAAAAGACTGGTGAACAGCCGCACCAAAATGATCATCCTCAACTCGCCGCATAACCCGACGGCGACAATTCTTCATCAGGAAGATATCGACGCACTTACTGCGATAGTTAAAAACCGGGATATTTTTATCCTGAGCGACGAGGTATACGAACATCTGATCTACGATGGCGAGGCTCACCATAGTATGGCCCAATACCCCGAATTGAGGGAACGCAGTTTTGTAATCGCATCTTTCGGCAAGCCGTTTCACGCTACCGGCTGGAAAGTGGGTTATTGCATGGCTCCTGCGGTTTTAATGAGCGAATTCCGCAAGATACACCAGTTCCTTGTTTTTGCCGTTAACGCGCCTATGCAGGCCGGCATTGCCGAATATTTAAAAAATGAAAGTCATTACCTGGAACTTCCGGGCTTTTTTCAGCAAAAACGCGACTATTTCCGGAAAGGCCTGGAAAGCACCCGGTTCGAACTATTGCCATGTGCCGGATCATACTTTCAATCGGTTAAATATGAACGCATTACTGACGAAAAAGATGCCGACTTTGCCATGCGGCTTGTTAAAGATTTCGGTGTGGCAGTTATACCGGTTTCGGCCTTTTACGGCCGTGGCACCGACCATCATGTTTTGAGATTTTGTTTTGCGAAAAGGCAAGAAACTTTAGATAATGCCGTTGAAAGATTGATAAAAGTGTAACTTTGAGTATTGTTTTTTTAACCATAAGTAAACCCTAATAGCGTATGGAAAACCTTAAGGTCAGCCTTTTCCAGGGATATTTGTTTTGGGAAAATATCGATAAAAATCTGCAAAATATTGGTTTGAGGCTGAACGGCGGTATTCGCGAAAAGACGGACCTGATCATCCTGCCCGAGATGTTCAGCACGGGTTTTACTATGAATGCTGCTCCGCTGGCCGAGCCGATGAACGGCAAAACCATGCACTGGATGCATAAAATAGCCAAACAGTTTGACTGTGTGGTTACCGGCAGCATTATTATTACCGAGGGTGGCAAATGCTATAACCGCCTGATATGGATGACCTCCGACGGCACCTATAATTATTACGACAAGCGCCACCTGTTTACTTTGGCAAAAGAACATCAAACCTATACCGCCGGCAAAAAGAAGCTGATAGTTGAGTTGAAGGGCTGGAGAATTTGCCCGGTCATTTGCTACGATCTGCGTTTCCCGGTTTGGCTGCGCAATGTTAATGCCGTTTATGATCTGCTCATCGTAGTGGCCAATTGGCCCGAGCGGCGGGCGCTGCACTGGCGCACCCTGATACCAGCCCGCGCCGTGGAGAACCAGGCATACGTTATTGGCCTGAACCGTGTAGGGCACGACGGTAACGAAATATACCATTCAGGCGACTCGACCTGCATTAGTCCCAACGGTAACGTGGTTTACTACAAACGCGACGAAGAAGACGTCTATACATTTACCATTATGGCCGATGAGGTTGAAAAAACACGCCGCACCCTCCCCTTCCTGAAGGATGCCGACACTTTTCATATCGACGATTGAGCCAAATTTCACGGCAACGGCATTTTTACTTATTTTTAGCGCATTATCTGTATTAATTTGCGCTGCTAAAAATTAACTATTCCATCTTCGCTAATGAGAATTTCAAATCGCGCCCTGCTCCTCTTGTTTCCTGTTCTGTGTTCATCTGCCGTTGTTTCTGCCCAAAAAAAGAAGCTTAACGATTATACCAAATTGGTAAACCCTTTTATTGGCACCGGGGGGCATGGCCATACCTATCCGGGTGCGGTTGTTCCTTTCGGTATGGTACAGTTAAGTCCCGATACCCGCCTTACCGGCTGGGACGGCTGTTCCGGTTACTATTTTACCGATACAGTTGTTTATGGCTTTTCGCATACACATTTAAGTGGCACCGGCATAGCCGATTATTGCGACGTTTTGTTTATGCCAACCACCGGCGAGCCGCAATTTAAGAACACCGACTACATGTCGGGTTTTAGCAAAAAAAATGAAAGCGCTTCGCCGGGGTATTATAAGACCAGGTTAGACAAGTACAATATAGGTGTCGAACTTACTGCCACTAAACGCGTGGGTGTACATCGCTACGATTATCCCCGCACTTCGCAGGCAAATATCATTATCGACCTGCAGCACCGTGACGAGGTACTGGATTCGTGGATAGAAGTGGTGAACGATCACGAGATCAGGGGGCTTCGCCGCTCGAGATCATGGGCTAAGGACCAGTACGTTTACTTTTATGCCAAATTCTCGAAATCTTTTAAAACCTACGGTATGGCACTTAACGATCAGTTGCAGCCGGGCCAGAGCAAAGTACAGGGTAAAAATGTGAAGATGTATATCCAGTTCGATAACCCCGGCGATGTGGTATCAAAAGTAGGCATCTCGTCTGTAAGCGCCGAAGGGGCCTTAAAAAACCTGGATGCCGAAGTACCAGACTTCGATTTTAAAAAAATAGAAAAACAAGCGAAGGCCGACTGGAACAACGAACTAAACAAGATACAAGTTGAAGGTGGCGCGCCGCCGGTATCGTCACAGGCGCGCAGCCCACAAGGCCCTCCCGGGTACGACCGTCCGCAGCAAAAAAATCAAGCTAAAGCAGTTGACCAAAGCAAAGTCAAACAAACCATATTCTATACCGCGCTATATCATTGCATGTCGGCGCCCAATATTTATAGCGATGTTGACGGACAGTACCGCGGTCTCGATCAAAAGATACACAAAGCCGACGGCTTTGATTATTATACCGTCTTTTCTTTGTGGGATACTTTCAGGGCGGAGGATCCTTTGTTTACGATCATCGACAAAAAACGCACGCTCGATTTCATCAAAAGTTTCCTGGCAATGTACGAACAGGGTGGGCTGTTGCCGATATGGCCGCTGGGGTCCGACGAGACTTATTGTATGGTGGGCAACCATTCAATCCCTGTCATTGTCGACGCCTATGCAAAGGGCATTCGTGGTTTTGACGCCGAAGAGGCCTTTACCGCAATGAAGGCCGCCGTGAACCGCGACCAGTTCGGGTTGGATAGCTACCGTAAGCATGGCGCCGTGTTAGCTGACGACGAGCACGAATCGGTATCTAAAACACTGGATTATGCCTACGACGACTGGTGCATTGCTCAAATGGCAAAAATGCTGAATAAACCACAGGATTATGCCGTGTTCATCAAACGGGCTCAATACTGGAAGAACATCATTAACGATCAGAATGGTTTTGCGCAGGCCCGGGTAAATGGCGGCTGGTATATGCCTTTCGAACCTACCGAGATCAATAATAATTATACCGAAGGCAATGGATGGCAGTATTCATTCCTGGTACCGCAGGATGTTGATGGCTTGATAAAACGCATGGGGGGCCGCGATAAATTTGAAGAGAAACTGGATGAATTGTTTACCACAGATGCAAAATTAAGCGGCAAAGACCAGCCCGACGTTTCAGGTTTGATCGGCCAGTATGCACACGGTAACGAACCCAGCCATCACATTGCGTACCTGTATAATTTCACCAATTCGCCCTATAAAACGCAATCCTATATCAACAGGATATTGAAAGATAAATATAGCGTCCTGCCCGACGGTTTGTCCGGTAACGAGGATTGCGGGCAAATGTCGGCCTGGTATGTGATGAGTTCGCTGGGGCTATATACGATTGAACCAGGTCAAACACAATACCAAGTGGGCCTGCCGCAGTTTGATAAGGCCACTATCTACCTCGAAAACGGAAAGAAATTCACTATAACAAATTCGGGTACCGGGGTAAGTTTTCAAAACATCTACCTGCAGGGAATGACGTTGAATAACAACCCTTATAATAAACTTTACGTGGAAGATAAGGATATACAAAGTGGCGGCACGTGGGATGTATATACCGGGCGCCTTGCCAATAAGCTTTTCCTGCAAGACCTGGTAAAACCCTCCTCGTCCATCACCGACAGCCTCATCGTATCGAACCCCTATTTTTCTAACTCGTCGCCAAGCTTCAAAAAGCCTTTCGACCTGGATATCAAATCGGCTGATGCGGATGCTAAGATTTATTACACACTTGATGGGTCAGTGCCTACTGCTAGTTCGACCCCTTACAGCAAACCGATAAATATATCGGCCAACACTACGGTGAAAGCCATTGCAATTAAAAATGGGAAGCCCAGCTTCGTGGATGAAGGAACGTTTGTCAAAATACGCGACGACATCAAGTTAAAGCTGCTTACCAAATACCTGCCCAACTACGCTGCTGAAGGCGATGAAAGCCTTATCAATGGCCTGCACGGGACGGCAAACTGGCGTACGGGCCACTGGCAGGGATACCAGGGCACCGATCTGGAGGCTGTAATAGACATGGGCCAGGTGAAACCGGTTAAAAAGGTCAGCCTCGGCACGCTGCAGGATAGCCGTTCGTGGATCGTATTTCCTAAACAGGTAGAATACTATACCTCAGATGATGGGGTCAATTATAAACTGGCTGCGACGGTAAATACTAAAGTTGATATTAAGGACCTGAACGTGCAAACGCAAACCTTTACCGCAAACCTTGATCTGAATGCCAGGTACATCAAAGTAATAGCCACACAGTATGGTCCCCTGCCCGACTGGCATGAAGGTAAGGGCCAGCCTTCCTATATTTTTGTGGATGAAATAACCATCGAATAGGACTTGTATAAGTGGGATAATTAGCTATATTTATTCATTTAATTGAACAACCTAAATAACTAATTATCAGATGGAACCAAATAACAACATTTCGACACCGGATGATGGAAAAACCGTGGGCATCATCAGTTACTTAACCATTGTGGGATGGCTTATTGCCTATTTTGCCATGCACAATGAAAAAAAGACAGAGCAGGGAAGCTACCAGCTAAGGCAAACCCTCCTTTTCTACATTGTTTCAATAGGATTTTTTGTGATCTGGCGGGTAGTTATTGTTGCACTGCTTTTTACGTCACTAACTATGCTGGCGCTTGCCGGAACAATTATCTGGATCGTTGATATCGGGTTTTTTGTTCTCTGGCTTTTAGGATTCATAGGTGCCGTTAACGGGCAAAAGAAACCCATACCGCTAATCGGCGATATGGCGCAAACCATGTTCCCCGGAATTTGATCCTACCATTTTAATTCCCGGCAATTTTGCGAAACAATACTGATCTATTTGAATAGAGGTGCAATTATGCTACCTCTATTCTTTTTCCAGCTTTTGCTTCATCGACTGTAATTTTTTCAGTTCCTCGCCGGGCAGAACGGGATATTTCAATTTCAGGTTTGTCAAAATATCCAGTATTGTGGTTGATATGGCTATGCGTGTAAACCATTTTTTATCCGCAGGAATAACGTACCAGGGATTTTCGGGGGTGGCGGTTTCTCTTATTGCGGTTTCATAAGCATCCATATATTGATCCCAGTATTTTCGCTCCTCCACGTCTGCCGCGGAAAACTTCCAGTTCTTGGCCGGGTCCTCAATCCGTTCGAGGAACCGTTTCTTTTGCTCTGCTTTCGAAACGTGCAAAAAGAACTTGATGATGATTGTCCCGTTGCGATGCAGGTGTTTTTCAAAATCGCGGATGCTCTCATACCGTTGTTTCCAAAAATCCTTACCCATCTTTTCTAAGCCATTGGTTTCCGGCAGGCTCTCTTTCACCAGCAGTTCGGGATGTACCCTGGTAACCAGGACATTTTCGTAATGCGACCGGTTAAATATTCCTATTCTGCCGCGTTCGGGTAAAGCAATATAATGCCGCCATAAAAAATCATGATCATATTCCGCAACACTCGGCTGTTTAAAGCTGTAAACCTGGCAGCCCTGCGGGTTAAGGCCCGACATGGTGTGTTTAATAGCGCTATCCTTACCAGCGGCGTCCATTGCCTGGAAAATGATCAGTAAAGCATAGCGGTTTGATGCATACAATTCCGTCTCAACTTCGGCCGTCTGCTTTATCAGGTCGCCGAGTATTATTTCTGCATCCTCCTTTTTATAATCCGACGCATAAGCGGTATCAAAGGCGCGCAGCGAGAATTTCTTATCACCGGTGATCCTGAACCGGTCAGTAAGATTTTTCATAAAAAAAGCTTTAGGCTAAGTTAACTTAAAATTTAATGCATAATGTTCCGTTACTTATATTTGCCGTCCGTGCTATGATTTAGCGGCTTAAATTCACATCTTTACCAAATGTTCCGGGAAATAAAAAACAGGTTTCTTCGCTATACTGTTATCTTAATCTATTCCATAATCATCTTTTTCTGCGCTATCGAACTAAATTTTCTTTGGCTGTTTGGCTATTCGCCAACGATGGACGACATTAAAAACCCAACCATGTCGGTCGTTTCCGAGGTCTATTATTCCGACGGAAAGCTCATCGGCAGGTATTATAAGGAAAACCGCTCCCCGGTAGAGTTCAATAAAATATCCCCCGATCTGATACATGCCCTGGTGGCCACAGAAGACGTGCGCTTTTATAACCACAGCGGTGTCGACTTCTACGGATTTTTAACCAGTATGCTGTCCACCGCCAAAGGCGACAGGCGCGGCGGAAGTACAATTACCCAGCAACTGGCCAAAAACCTTTTCGAAACGCGCAAGAAGAAATCACAGGGGGTTATAAAACACGTACCGTTTATCCGAACGCTTGTTTTTAAATGTAAAGAATGGCTTACAGCGCTGGAGATAGAGCATGTTTATACCAAGCAGCAGATACTCACGCTTTATTTTAACACCGTCCCCTTTGGTAATAATTCATTCGGTATCAAGGCAGCATCGTTAAAGTATTTCGACAAAAGCCCCGATTCGATTTCCCAGAGCCAGTCGGCAATGCTGATAGGTATGTTAAAAGCCACCTCCACTTACAACCCTATCCGTAATCCTGAAAGAAGCACAGAGCGCCGCAACATTGTGCTGGCGCAGATGCAGAAATATGGGTATATCACAAAGGCTCAATACGAAGATGACATTAAACAGCCCCTGAATCTCGATCTGAGTTATGTCGAAGATGAATCGGCCGGCGATTCCTATTTGCGCGAAGCTGTCGAAAAATGGCTCGATAAATGGTGTAAAGATAAAGGCTACAACCTGTACGAGGATGGCCTGAAAATATACACCACTATCGATTCGCGCCTGCAGCAATACGCGGAAGAAGCGGTTGCCGAAAAAATGAAAATGCTGCAAAAACGGTTTTATAATCTATGGGGAAATAAAGTTCCCTGGCGCGATCTGAGCGGCAATATTATCACCGATTTTATTTTGAAGAACGAACAGCGTTTGCCCATCTATAAATTACTCGATAAAAAATATCACGGTGACACTACGCAGATACAGGAGTATTTTGAGAAGAAAAAGAAGATGAGGATATTTTCGTGGAATGGCGACAGGGATACGCTGTTCTCAACCGTCGACTCTATAAAATACTATGCCAAAATACTCAATACAGGCATGATGACCATTGAACCTTCATCGGGTAAAATAAAGGTTTGGGTTGGCGGTATCGATCACCGCTTCTTCAATTACGACCACGTAAACCAGTCCAAACGCCAGGCAGGTTCTACTTTTAAACCATTTGCCTATGTAACCGCGCTCGACAATGGTTTTACACCCTGCGATAAATTCACCGATCGTCCCGTATCCATCAAATTCATGGACAATGGAAAGCCCGACGTATGGGAGCCGCAAAATGCCGATTTTCATTTTAGTTACATGGATATGTCGCTTCGCTGGGCGATGGGAAAATCCGTTAACTCGATAACTGCGCAGGTTACAGAAAAAGTCGGGTGGGATAAGGTGGTGGATTACGCTCATAAATGTGGTATCGAGAGTCCTTTGAAATCTGTGCCTTCGGTTTCATTGGGAACAAATGATGTATCGGTTTACGAGATGGTGAGAGCGTACAGCACTTTCCTGAATAAAGGCGAGCGCATCGACCCTATCCTGGTTAGCAAAATTGTCGACCAGGACGGGGAGGTTGTTGCAGAATTTACGTCGAAAAAAGAAAGGGTATTGAGCGAGGAAACCGCGTGGCTGATGCTTTACATGTTCAGGGGCGGCATGGATGAGCCCGGAGGTACTTCACAGGCTTTATGGGAATACCCGGGATTATGGAAAAAGAATAACAACCAGATCGGCGGCAAAACCGGCACCTCGTCCAAATATGTCGATGGCTGGTACATGGGTATTACCAAAGACCTTGTGACCGGGGTTTGGGTGGGATGTGACGACCGCAGTGTCCATTTCACGAGTTCGGAAACCGGGGAAGGTTCGCACACGGCGCTGCCAATTTTTGGCCGGTTTATGGAGAAGGTTTATGCCGATCCGAAATCGGGTTATACCCCCGGTCCTTTCCCAAAACCCTGGGTTAAGATCACCAAACAGTATGATTGCCCGTCGCCTCATATCGAAACAGATACGTTGACCGCTGACAGCCTGGATATGCCGTTGGATACTTTACAAACTCCCCAGGTAAAAGAGGAAGACCCGGAAAACAAAAAACCGCCCGAGCAGCAAAACCGGTAGCCGGCAAGGTCTTTTAATTGTTAAATTTGGGCCGCAAATAATAATTTCCCGGTTTGAACTGTTATATTACGACGGTAAATCCCGAATTCAAATTTAGTCCGCACCTGTTGTCTGATCATGAATAAACTTTACGCAAACCTACTGTTGAACAAGCGATATTTTATCATTCTATGCTGCTTCGCCGGCTCACTGCTTTTTAGTTTTAATGCGAATGCACAGTATTTCGGTCAGAATAAAGTGCGTTACAAAAACCTCAAGTTCAAAGTTTATCATACACCGCATTTTGATATTTACTACTATATAAAGAACGACAGCCTGATCAAACGGTTTGCGCAGGAAAGTGAGCTTTGGTACACCATACATCAGCAGGTGTTCAGGGACACTTTCAGGAAAGCAAACCCGATCATTCTTTATGCCGATCATCCCGATTTCCAGCAGACAACCGCTATCGACGGCGACATCGGCGTAGGTACCGGCGGTGTTACCGAGGGTTTAAAAAACCGAGTGGTGATGCCCATAATGGAAACCAACCAAACTACCCGGCACGTTATCGGGCACGAATTGGTGCACGCTTTCCAATATCATGCTTTGCTCGGCCACGATTCATCGAACTATGAAAACCTGGCAAACCTGCCGTTGTGGATGATTGAAGGTATGGCCGAATATCTTTCCCTTGGAAAAAAGGACGCCTTTACCGCCATGTGGATGCGCGATGCCTATCTCAATAAAAATATACCCACCATCCGCGACCTGACAGAAACCAATAAATACTTCCCTTACCGTTATGGCGAGGCTTTCTGGTCGTTCATAGGCTCAACTTATGGTGATACGGTAATCGTTCCGTTCTTTAAAAACACGGCCCGTTTTGGCCTTGAGTATGGTATACGGCGAACATTTGGCTACGACGATAAAACGCTTTCGAACCTCTGGAAAAACTCCATCGAGACGACATATAAGCCTTTCTTAAAGGACACAACGCAAAAACCCGTTGGCAAGCTTATCATCGACAATAAAAACTCGGGCGAACTGAACGTGGCCCCGGCTATCAGTCCGGACAGTAAATATTTGGCGTTTTTGTCGGAAAAGGACCTCTTCACCATCGATCTTTATTTAGCCGACGCACAAACGGGGCGCGTTATTCGGCGGCTGACCAGTAAAGTTTCCAACACGCGTATAGACGAATTCAACTTTATAGAATCGGCTGGCGCCTGGTCGCCCGACAGCAGGAAATTCGCGTTCAGTATTTTTAGCCACGGGCGCAACCGCCTGCTGGTGGTAAGTGTGCCGGATGGACGTGTGCTGGATGATATTTCTATGGGCAAAGCTGAACAATTTAGTAACGTAACATGGTCGCCTGACGGAAGCAACGTCGTTTTCCAGGCTTTAGCTGATGGCCAGGGCGACCTGTATATGTACAATTTTGGTACAAAAAAAGTAACTCAGCTAACCAATGATAAATATTCGGATTACCAGCCCTCCTATTCGCACGATGGAAAAAAAATAATATTTACCAGCGATCGTACCACCTATGATAAATCGCTGTCACAAACTATCACTTTCAACCTGGCCGAGCTTGATCTTGCAACCGGCAAGGTAACCGACATTAAAGTATTTGATGGCGCCAATAATCTCGACCCGCAATATTCGGCCGATGATAAGCAGGTTTATTTCTTGTCCAACAGGGATGGCTTCCGCAATATGTACCGTTACACGCTTGCCGATGGCAAGGTTGAGCAAATGACCGACCTGTTTACCGGCATTTGTGGCATCACAGAATATTCGCCGGCCCTTAGCATCTCAAACAGCGACGATATTGTTTATTCGTATTATAACAAACAAAAATATTTCCTTTATAATGCAAAAGCCTCGGAGTTTACACCGAAGGTTGTAAATGGCGAATCGACAAATTTCGACGCCGCGATGCTTCCGCCAACACGCTCGGTTGGTGTCGATCTGATCAACTCCAACCTGAATAATTTTCTTGCCTATAAGAAACTACCGGCCGACTCCATCAAATCGATGCCGTACCGGCCGCAATTCAAGCTTGATTATTTGGCCAGCAGCGGTGTAGGTGCCTCGATCAGCCAGTTCGGTGCCGGTATTTCAAGTGGCGTGCAGGGCGTTTTCAGCGATATTTTGGGCCGCAACCTCATTTATGCAGGGCTTGATGTTAACGGTCAGGTGTACGACTTTGGCGGGCAGTTTATCTATATCAATCAGCAAGGTCGCTGGAACTGGGGTGGCGGTATATCGCATATCCCCTATCAATTTGCCAATTATAGTATAATTTCAACTAATTACCAGGTTAACAGCAGCACCTCGGTGCCCGCGATACAGGAGCGTTATGATATTATCCGGATTTTTGCGGACCAGGCAAATATCTTTACTTCCTACCCGTTTTCAAAACTGGCCCGCATCGAATTTGGCACCGGGCTGTCGCATTACTATTACCGGGTAGACCGGTATAACAGTTTTTACCAGGTCGACAACGGCGGCAATATTACCGGCTACCTTGGTAGTGATCATCAGCACGTCGCCAATTCTGATTACAATGCCGATCCATCAAACGGCGCGCAGCTGATACCGTTCACTATTTATAATGTCAGCACTGCGCTTATCGGCGATAACTCCTATTTTGGAGTGGCCTCGCCTTTGAACGGTTTCCGTTACCGTTTGCAGGCCGAATACGACTTCGGTACGTTCCATTTCTTCGCCCCCACTATCGATCTTCGTAAATACATACGCGTTGCACCGGTAACATTGGCAGGAAGACTTTATGGCTATGGGCGTTTTGGCGGCGAAGACGGGTTATATCCGCTTTATCTTGGCTATCCGTTTTACATTCGCGGGTACGAGGCACAAACCTTCTACAATGGCAGCAATAAAACGCCGACCAATAACTTTACCATTGATAACCTTTCGGGCGATCGGATAGCTTTGGCTAATTTTGAAGTAAGGCTGCCGTTCACCGGCCCTGAAAAGCTTTCAGCTATTAAATCGAAATTCTTTTTCAGCGAATTGAACTTTTTTGCTGATGCGGGCTTAGCCTGGAGCGCCGGTGACAAGATCGAATTTAAAACCAACCCGACCCACTTGCGTGATGTGCCTGTGCTTGACCGAAACGGCAGTCCCGTTTTGGACAATACAACCGGCCAACCGTTAACCAGCCCGGTTTACTCGAAAGTACCTTCTTTAAGCTTTGGCGTTTCGTTAAGGGTCAACCTGTTCGGTTACTTTATACTCGAACCCTACCTGGCCTACCCGATCAATCGTACTGATATCAGCAAACCGGTATTCGGCTTAGGATTTACACCGGGATGGTAGTAATATGAAAAGTTTATCGATCATTATAGCGTTGCTTGTTAACACAGCTTTTGTTATGGCACAAAAGCCTGATTCGGCAGGTGTGCCCGTAAAGACAAAAACGGTTGATGGCACGGTAGTGACGTCGGCAAATAATTTGGTCGCTAATATTGCGCTTTCATCAGAACTAACAACATTGTCAAATGCGATCAATGTATCGGGCCTGGCCGATACCTTAAGTTCAGGTACGATCACCTTTTTTGCACCTGTAAACAAAGCCTTTGAAAAATTGGCGCCGGGTTTCATTGATACGCTGACGCAGCCTGCGCATAAGGCGGAATTAATTGCGCTGGTAAAAAATCATGCCCTATCGGGAAGGTTCACATCAAAAGATTTTGAACGTCAAATAAAGGCGGGAAATGGGCAAACCGGCTTTACCACTTTATCCGGTGGCGTCATAACTGCCCGGATAAACGAAAACCGGAATATTGTACTGACCGATGAGAACGGCAACCAAAGCATTGTGACACGGCTTGACATTGATCAAAGTAACGGGATGCTTTTTATAGTAACCGCTGTATTGCTTCCCAAAGCGAAAGAATAAGACAAATCCATGGCAAACCGTTGCCGCCCCGCCTCCGTAATTTGTAGTATGAAAAGGATAGTATTATTAATTACTGTTTGCTGCACCATGATGATAGCAGGTGCACAACATAGCAGCGCACAGTCAAAGAAAAGATCAGCTGCGGAATGGAAAAAAGTATTAACCCCTGATCAGTATGAAATACTGGTCGAAAAAGGAACAGAACCCGCCTATAACAACGCTTATTGGAACAACCACGAAAAAGGCGTTTATGTAAGTGCCGCTACGGGCGATGTTTTATTTACTTCGGACGATAAGTACGATAGCCATACCGGCTGGCCAAGCTTTGTAAAACCGGTTGCCCCCTCAAAGATCGAGATCGTGAAAGATACAAGCTACGGCATGGTGCGTGACGAAGTTGTTGAACGCAGCACCGGTTTGCACCTGGGCCATGTGTTTGACGACGGTCCGGCAGATCGTGGCGGTAAACGTTATTGCATGAATTCAGGTGCGCTGAAATTCATTAAAAAGTAACAAGCTTACGCGCTGCACTGATCGATGGCCTTAACATTGGTCGGGTACGGGCGCCGCTGTTCTCATAGTTCAATCCAATGGTCAGATCTACCCAGTCCGGGTTTACAGATCTGATCATTTTTTCCTTCTGCGGGCGGGTGAACGTGCTCACAAACTTAAAGCGGTCCATCGCCAGGTCTTCATTACTGATCTCTTCAAAATATACTAACCTGTTTAACTGCTGCGCGCTGTCGAAAAATAAAGTAGGCATCTGGTGGTAGAATTGCAGGGTCTTTAACAGGTCTGAGCACAATCCAACGTGCAAATTATTCCGGTTTCTGTCAGTTATGATATAGATAAAACGTTTCATTTTAAATAAAAATTTGCTGGTTAAAAAACATTTACTAACTTTATGAGCATAAAATTACTAATAATTTTAGCAATTCCAAATTTTATGTCAATTATTTCATCAAATATTAAATTCCTGCGGAAACGAAAAGGCCTTACACAACAGCAATTTGCTGACCAGATAGGCATCAAAAGATCATTGGTTGGCGCTTACGAAGAAGAGCGCGCCGAGCCGAAATACGAATTGCTAAAAAATATAGCATCATTTTTCGAGATCACCGTGGATGATTTTATCAATGAGACCATAAACGATAAATGGGCGCCCAAGCCGAAAGGCGATCCGGCCAACCTCCGCATCCTCACCATTTCGGTTGACAAGGATGAGAATGAGAATATCGAGATGGTGCCTTTAAAGGCCAGCGCGGGTTACCTTAATGGTTATGCCGACCCGGAATATGTGGCGCAGCTGCCGAAGTTTTACCTGCCTATGTTTAAGAACGGCACCTTCCGTGCGTTCGAGATCAAAGGCGACTCGATGTTGCCCCTGCCATCGGGCTCCATTATAATAGGTGAATACCTGGAGAACTGGGGCGACCTGAAATCGGGTGATACTTATGTTGTCGTATCCAAAAGTGATGGTGTGGTATATAAACGCGTAACCGGTAAATTTAAGGAGCAGAAAAAATTAAAATTAGTATCCGATAACCCCGTTTACGAACCTTACGAGATCAGTGGCGAGGATATCCTGGAGATATGGAAAGCCAAAGGTTACATATCGACCCAGTTACCCGAGCCTGCGCCCGAACCAACCATGGAAAGCCTGACAGCCATGATGGCGCAGATGCAGCGTTCCATATCCAAACTGGGGCAAGGCAACAATTAAGTTACATGGGTGCGATTAAACTAATAGGATTTAACTTTATCAAAAGATCAAAAAACATCTAAAATTGAAAATGATGAAGAAATTTCTGTTAGTATGCTGTATCCTTCTTGGTATATCAGCAGTTAGCCGTGCACAAGGTGGCGGCGGAAGAATGAGCCCCGAGGACAGGGCAAAAAATTTGCAGACCCAGTTGAAGTTAAATGACGATCAGACAGCCAAAATAACAGCTATTTACAAGGCGCAGGCCGTAAAAAGGGATAGCATAAGGACGGCGGCTAATGGCGACAGGGATGCAATGAGGTCGGCAATGATGCCTTTGATGAAAGAAACAAACGACAAAGTTAAGGCTATTCTGACACCAGAACAGCAAACTGCCTACCAAAAAATGATGGACGAAATGCGTGCCCGCATGCAGGGTGGCGGTGGTGGCGGCAATTAAGCCAGCCTTAAAAATTGACATTAAAAGAAAGCGGCTCTGCGCCGCTTTTTCTATTTTAGCAGAAATTTCATCCATTGAACCCTGCCGAAAAATTTATTAAGGATAAACTCGATGCAAGGCGCCTTGACGGCTCCTACCGCATACTTAAGCCGGAAAATGACCTGGTCGACTTTTGCTCCAATGATTACCTGGGCTTCGCCCGTTCTGCCGCACTTAAAGAGTTGATCGCTAATGAGCTGCGCGAGAATGATATTAAATCTATCGGTTCAACAGGATCAAGGCTGATCTCAGGAAACTCATCGTACATCGAAAACCAGGAAAAAGAGATCGCTGCGTTTCATAACTCGGAGTCGGGGTTGATCTATAACTCGGGTTATGATGCCAATGTAGGTTTATTTTCGTCCCTGCCTCAAAAAGGCGATACTATTATTATGGATGAGTTGGCGCATGCTTCTATCATCGATGGAGCAAGGTTAAGTTTTGCAAACCGTTATAGTTTCCGGCATAATGACCTTGCGAGCCTTGAAGAAAAATTGAAGCACGCCAAAGGAAATTGCTATGTCGTTGTCGAAAGCGTGTATTCCATGGATGGTGACACACCGCCGCTAAAGGACATTTCAAAACTGGTTGAACAATATAACGCCCAACTGATTGTGGATGAGGCGCATGCGGTAGGTTTATACAAAAGGGGGTTGATCTGCGAGCTTGGGCTGGAAGACAAAGTTTTTGCCAGGGTTATTACTTTTGGGAAAGCTTTGGGCTGCCATGGGGCAATTGTATTAGGCGGTAATTTACTCCGCGAGTACCTGATCAATTTTTCGCGGTCGTTTATTTACACAACAGCGGCGTCATTTCACCAGTTTGCAGCGATAAAAATGGCTTATAAGCATTTGGCCAATGCCGATAATACAATCGAACAGTTAAACAGTAATATCCGTCTGTTAAAAAAATCACTGACCGCCGGTCTGAAACTTCAGTTGATACAAAGCGACAGCGCCGTACAATGCCTGATAGCTGGCAACAATAAAAAGGCAAAAGCATTGGCGGCTACGTTACAGGCCGCGGGGCTCGATGTTCGCCCAATATTGAGCCCCACGGTACCAAAAGGTTCGGAAAGGCTGCGCATTTGCCTGCACGCTTTCAATACACCAGGCGAGATAACAATTTTGGCTGAAACACTTAATAAATATAACGATGCCGGATAAGCAACATTTTTTTGTAACTGGAATAGGTACCGAGATCGGCAAAACCGTTGTATCCGCCGCGCTTGTAGAAAAATTGAGGACCGATTACTGGAAACCTGTCCAGTCCGGCGACCTGGATAACAGCGATTCGCTCAAGGTAAAAAGTCTTATTTCGAATGCCGTCACAAAGATATTTCCCGAAACATACCGGTTGACGCAACCCTTTTCGCCGCATAAATCGGCTGATCTCGACGGTATCATCATCGATCCGGGGAAATTTATTCTTCCCAAAACGGATAATGCGCTGATAGTGGAGGGCGCCGGTGGTTTAATGGTGCCGCTGAACAACCGTTTCCTAATGATCGACCTGATCAAACAGTTGGATTTAGAAGTGATCCTTGTTTCAAAAAATTATTTGGGCAGCATCAACCATACCCTGCTTTCGATCAATGCTTTAAAACAATATGGCATCACGGTGAAAGGCCTCATCTTTAATGGCCCGGAGGACTATTACTCACAAGACTATATCCTGCAATATACCGGCATCAAATTATTGGGGCACATTCCGGATTACCCGTTGATCGATAAACAAACAATAATTGATGCCGGTACACACATCAACCTTTAATTAGCGTCCCTTTTTGATTGTCACCGGCTAAAAGGCGGCTCCGATGGAGCCTTCAATTATTATTGGATGATTTTCTATAAACAGGTAGCTCCTATGGAGCAAAATAGTTTAATGCGGTAATAGTTCCGTAGGAACATCCTGTTTGTAGAAAATAAAATGGATTGATAAGGCTCCATCGGAGCCTCCTATTGATGTAACAAATCAAATTTTGCCAAATAAAGAATTTGCGCCACCTTCGTGTATTCGATTATTTAACCACTTCATGAAACCACCAGGAGCAGCGCTTAAAAAACACAACACCGCTCCTGGTAGCTTCATCACCATTGAAAAATAATTTCTATGATGAAACATATAACAGTAATTGGCTCTGGCACAATGGGTAACGGCATAGCGCACACCTTTGCTCAATATGGATTTAACGTATCATTGGTCGACATCAGTGAAGATGCGTTAAAAAAAGCTGTGCAGACCATCAGTAATAATCTTGATCGCCAGGTAAACAAAGGCACTATTGATGAAACTGTAAAATCGGCTACCCTTGCCAACATTACCACTTATACCGATCTTGAAACCGGCGCCGCTGATGCTGACCTGGTTGTTGAGGCTGCTACCGAAAACCGGGATATCAAGCTAAAGCTTTTTAAGGATCTGAGCGCCATTTGTAAGCCAGAAGCTATATTGGCATCCAATACTTCATCCATATCTATCACCCAAATAGCGGCGGTTACCAAAGACCCATCACGGGTTATCGGCATGCATTTTATGAACCCTGTTCCGGTAATGAAACTGGTGGAGGTGATACGCGGGTATGCGACAAGCGATGAAGTGACCAACACCATAATGAACCTATCCCGCCAATTGGGAAAGGACCCTGTTGAAGTGAATGATTACCCCGGCTTTGTAGCCAATCGCATCCTGATGCCGATGATCAATGAGGCAGTTTACACACTTTTTGAAGGCGTTGCCGGCGTACAGGAAATAGATACCGTGATGAAATTGGGAATGGCCCACCCCATGGGGCCGCTGCAACTGGCCGATTTTATAGGCCTGGATGTTTGCCTGGCTATTCTGCGGGTACTTTATGACGGTTTCGGCAATCAGAAATATGCGGCTTGTCCGCTACTGGTAAACATGGTTACAGCCGGGCATTTGGGTGTAAAATCAGGCCGGGGCTTCTATAAATATACCCCCGGAAGCAAGGATTTGGTGGTCGCCGACAAGTTCAGGCGTTAATAAATTTTAAACTTTTCATGTGCTCATTTGTCAAAGTTCTAATACTTATAAAAACATATTCAAATGAAAACACTATCAAAATTCGGGGTGCTGGCAGTATTGGGCGGCTCCCTGTTCCTGTCGGCATGCGCAGGTGAATATTATGTATCCGATCAGCCGGCGGATGTTGTTTACGAAAGACCGGCGCCTCCGTATGACGGCGCTGTATGGATAGAAGGCGATTGGGTTTGGAGTGGCGGAAGGTACGTACATCAACATGGCTATTGGGTTAGGCCGCGCGCGGGCCGCACCTATGTCTACGGCCGCTGGGAACACAACAATCGTGGCTACAGGTGGCACCGCGGACATTGGCACAGGTAAGCGTCTAATGTGCGGATATGCAGATTTTAAATTCAAAGCATCTGCATATCCGCACATTTGTACATTAATTACATCCTCTCGGGTACTTCGATACCCAATAATCCCATTCCTTTTTTTATCACATTGGCCGATGCCGATGAAAGCTGCAGCCGGAATTGCCTGGTCGGCTCATCATCCGCCTGCAATATCGATCGTTCGTGATAAAACTTATTGAAGGCCTTGGCCACTTCGTAAACATAATTGGCGATAACAGCGGGTGTGTAGCCCCTGGCAGCTGTTTCTATAATTTCAGGGAACTGGCCAAGTATAAGTATTAACTCTCTTTCTTCCGCGAACAATGGCGCAGCCGATTTTGCCGGGCTGATTGCCCCTGCCCTGCTTAAAACCGATCTTATCCGGGCATGTGTATATTGTATGAATGGCCCGGTATGTCCCTGGAAATCGACAGATTCATTCGGGTCGAACAAAAGGCGTTTTTTGGGGTCAACTTTCAGCAGGAAATATTTTAGTGCTCCCATACCAATTGTATGGTACAACTCTTCTTTTTCGGCTTCGCCAAATCCTTCTACTTTGCCTAACGCTTCGGTTTGATCTTTGGCGGTTGTTTCCATCTCGCTGATCAGGTCATCAGCGTCGACGACCGTTCCCTCGCGCGATTTCATTTTACCCGATGGCAGGTCGACCATACCGTAAGACAAATGATACAATCCCTTTGCCCAGGTTTTGCCTAACTTTTCGAGTATCAGGAACAATACTTTAAAATGGTAATCCTGCTCGTTACCCACTACATAAATAGATTCGTCCATGCCGAAATCATCGTATTTAAGCTGGGCGGTACCCAGGTCCTGCGTCATATAAACCGATGTGCCGTCCGAACGTAGTAAGAGTTTCTGATCAAGTCCGTCGGCAGTCAGGTCAATCCAGACTGAACCGTCTTCCTTTTTAAAGAACACCTCCTTCGCAAGTCCTTCATCCACAATATCTTTTCCTAATAAATAGGTATTGGATTCGTAGTAAAATTTATCAAACTCGACGCCGAGCCGTTTGTAAGTTTCGCCAAACCCGGCATACACCCAGCCGTTCATGGTTTTCCACAGGCTGATGACGTCCTTGTCACCCGCTTCCCACTTTTGAAGCATTTGTTGCGCTTCCTTTATTATCGGGGCGTTCTTTTTAGCCTCTTCTTCGGTTTGACCGGCAGCTTTTAGCTCGTCAATCTGTTTTTTATACTCCTTGTCGAACAATACATAGTATTTGCCTACCAAATGGTCGCCCTTTAACCCGGAAGATTCCGGCGTTTCGCCGTCACCGAACTCTTGCCAGGCCAGCATGGATTTGCAAATATGGATACCCCGGTCGTTAACCAGGTTTGTTTTGATCACATCATACCCCGCCGCCTCCAAAATTTTTGCGACTGAATATCCCAGCAAATTATTACGCACGTGGCCCAAATGCAGGGGTTTATTGGTATTGGGCGATGAATATTCCACCATTACTTTTTTGCCGTTGGGTTCAAACCTGGCAAAATCATCGGGCAGTATTTCCGTATAGAATTTATTTAGCCAGAAAGAATCGGCCAAAGAAATATTCAGAAAGCCTTTGATAACGTTGAATGCCGATATTTCAGAAACCTCGCTTTTCAGGAACTCACCTATTTCAATGCCGGTTTGCTCGGGCGATTTGCGCGATAATTTGGTAAATGGGAACGTAACTAAGGTAACCTGCCCCTCAAATTCTTTCCGGGTTTCCTGCAAGTTGATATCGGCGGGGTTTACGTCGGTTTGATAGAGTGTTTTAACAGCTTTAACAACGGCTTCGGTAATAAAATTCATCGCGCAAAATTAGGTAATAGAATCAAGAGACAAGAACCAAGATTCAAGAAAGAAAAAAATATAAGCTCTATCGCGTTTAAACCCCGATTGCACCGATCGTGGCTCTTGTTTCTTGGCTCTTGACACTAAATAAGGTAGCTTTGTTCCCGATTATAACCTTTATGACCAAAAGCAAAAACGAATTCAAGATCGATGTAACATCCGAGATAGGCGACCTGCGTTGCCTGCTTATCCATAGCCCCGACAGCGGCCTTGGGAAAGTTGTACCTTCCAAGGCCCAGGATTGGCTGTTCGAGGATATTGTGCACCTGGATACCATGCGCCGCAACGAATATGATTACTATGTGAAACTGTTGATGTATTTCCTTGATCCGGATAAGATAAAAGGCAAATTAGCACAGATCGATTCGAAGGAAAACGACCGCTCTTTTTTTAAGCCCGACAATGCAAATTTTCACGCTTCAGATAAAGTGGTCGAGATACAGTCGCTGCTTGCCGATATTTTAAAGGAGGATGATATCCGTAAAAAGCTGGTAGCATCGGTATGTGCCATTGAGGCCTGCACCTACAGGTTACAGCTAAAACTGATCAACACCGAGCCGGTCGAACTGGCAAAAATATTTATATCGGGCTCCCTGGGGAACGACGAAATGATCTTTGCCCCTATTCCTAACCTGATATTCTCGCGCGACATCGGTATCGCTATCAACAATTATATGCTGCTGAACAAGCCGGCAAAAAAGGCCCGTTCGCGCGAAACTTTGCTTGCCCGGTATATCTTCTTCAACCATCCGTTATTTGCGAATTTCCGTGATAACATCCTTGAGATACCCGAAACGGTACACCACTTCCTTCGCCCCGGCGAGGACCAGGACGAGAAAACCACGCTGGAAGGCGGCGACGTAATGATGGTAAGTCCAAATCATGTGATCATCGGCTGCAGCGAGCGAACATCCTTTAGCGGCGCCAACGAGGCAATGAAGCTGTTGTTCCAAAATGATGTGGTAAAGAAAGTAACCATTGTCAAAATACCGCACAAACGTGACTATATGCACATCGATACCATTTTCACCCAGGTAAAGCGTAACGTTTGGGTAATGCTGGGTTCGCTTTCCGCACTGGAGGGCGAAGAGCCGGAAGCTGATGTAGTGAAATGGTTCGCCGAAAAGAAATCGAAAGATAAAACCGAAATAGCTCAGTTTGAAAAAGGCAAGACCAAGCCAAAAGTATTTAAAACACTCGAGAGCCTTTTGAGCGACATCAGCGAAAACGACCTGCAAAGCGGCAAGAAAACGAAGTTCATTTATTCGGGCAATGATAAATTCCCGTTTGATGCACGGGAACAATGGACCGATTCGTGTAACCTGCTGGCTTTGAAAGAAGGCGTGGTTTTAGGGTACGACCGTAACGATAAAACGGTGGACGCATTTAAGAAGAAGGGCTTTGAAGCCATAAAGGTTACCGACCTGCTGCAAAAATTTGAAGCCGGGGAACTTGAACCGAAAGATATGAAGGACACACTGATACTGATGCCATCGGCAGAGTTGTCGAGGGCACGCGGTGGCTTTCATTGTATGAGCATGCCGCTTTTGCGGGATAAGGTATTGTAAGCAAATAGTTTATGGTCGATGGTTCATAGTGAAACACCATCGGCCATGAACCATTATCTATCAACTATGAACATCAAACAAACCACTTCGACCATATTGATGATCCGCCCGGTAAATTTTGGGTTTAACGAACAGACCGCGGGCAGTAATGCTTTTCAGAACAGGAATGCAGAGCAAGAGCAGGTACAGGCCAGGGCGCTTAAAGAATTTGACAACATAGTAAGCGTACTATGCGAAAATGGCGTGGATGTGATCGTGGTTGACGATACCAGCGAGCCGCATACGCCGGATTCAATTTTCCCTAATAACTGGGTATCGTTCCATGGCGATGGAAACGTGTTCCTATACCCGATGATGGCCGAGAACCGCCGGCTGGAGCGCCGCGAGGATATTATTATGCGCCTTGAGGACAGGTTCAACGTAAAGCATGTGGTCGACCTGAGCCGTTTTGAGCACGAACATAAATTTCTGGAGGGCACCGGCAGCATGGTGCTCGACCGCGAAAATAAGATAGCCTATGCCTGCCTTTCGCCACGGACAGACAAAGAAGTGTTGGATGTATTTTGTAAAGAAAGCGGGTTCAAACCGGTTCTTTTTCATGCCGTCGACGAAAACGCCATGGATATTTATCATACCAATGTGCTGATGTGTGTCGGCTCAGGCTTCGTTGTTATATGCCTGGAAAGTATAAAGGACAACGGGGAAAAAGAACAACTTCTCAATTCGTTCAAAAAAACCAAAAAACAGGTGATCGATATCTCATTTGATCAGATGAACCACTTCGCCGGTAATATGCTCGAGGTTGAAAACAAATTAGGTGAAAGTCTTGTCGTGATGTCGAAAAGCGCCTGGAATTCGCTGAATTACGACCAAAAAGCCATATTAAGCTCGTTCAGTAAACCTGTTTATGCCGACATAAACACTATCGAAAGCAATGGCGGCGGCAGTGCCCGCTGCATGATGGCAGAGGTGCATTTACCCCCAAATTAATGGCATATATTTCACTATCCGTAGTGGCTTTCCGGCAACTTTTATATCCCCACAAACAAATTACATTACAACGATAAAAAATGTATCATTGCGTGCCGATATTTTCCATTAAAAAATTACATTTTTGCCAAAATTTTAAAGAATGCAGAGTTACCAGGAATTTCTCGATCTGAGCGTTGGTTTCCCACAGGAAGGATTCGAGATCATTGATGATGAATTATATTTCAACGATCTCAATTTGATGGAAATGATCGAAACGTACGGTACGCCGCTGCGTTTTACTTACCTGCCTATGGTCTCTAAAAAGATACAGCAGGCGAAATTGCTTTTTCAGCAGGCCATAGTCAAAAACAATTACCGGGGCAGCTACAAATATTGCTATTGTACCAAAAGCTCGCATTTTAAGCATATAGTCGAAGAAGCATTAAAAAACGATATTCACCTCGAAACATCTTCGGCTTTCGATATGCCGATGATAGATGCGCTGGAAAAAAAAGGTGCGCTGAAAAAGGACATGACCGTGATATGCAACGGTTTTAAAACTTTTCAGTACAAAACCTACATTATCGACATGTTGCATGATGGTTTCAAAAACATCATCCCGGTATTGGATAATAAAGAGGAGTTCAACATCTACGATGACGAGGTTGAAATGGATACTCCCTGCAACCTGGGGATACGCATAGCAGCAGAAGAGCAGCCCGACTCGCAATTTTACACCTCGCGCCTGGGCATACGCCTGGAGGATATTATCGATTTCTATCACAACAAAATAGAGGACAATCCTAATTTTAAGGTAAAGCTGCTTCATTTCTTCATCAACTCAGGTATTTCGGATACGCCGTATTACTGGAACGAGCTCGAGAAATATGTGACACTGTACTGCAAATTCAAAAAGATAAACCCCGACCTGGATACGCTGGATATTGGCGGCGGCATGCCTTTCAAGGATTCGTTGGTTTTTGATTTTGATTATGAATACATGATCAACGAGATCGTTAGCCGGATAAAA
This sequence comes from Mucilaginibacter ginsenosidivorans, assembly GCF_007971025.1. Lineage (NCBI taxonomy): Bacteria > Pseudomonadati > Bacteroidota > Sphingobacteriia > Sphingobacteriales > Sphingobacteriaceae > Mucilaginibacter > Mucilaginibacter ginsenosidivorans. The sequence continues at coordinate 4,156,329 of NZ_CP042436.1, forward strand.
GAAATATGTGCTGAAAACGATACCGTGGAACCGGACATTATAACCGAGTTCGGTAAATACACCGTTGCTGAAGCATCAGGTATCTTATACAAAGTATTGGGCCGTAAACAGCAAAACGACCGTGAACGCTGGTTGATGCTGGACGGATCGTTTATTACTAACCTGCCTGATGTATGGGCCCTGAACCAGAAATATATTTTATTGCCGGTGAATAACTGGGATTCGGAATATGAACGTGTGAACCTGGGCGGTATCACCTGCGACGGGCAGGATTACTATAACCAGGAAGCGCACATGAACAGTGTGTTTATGCCGAAAACGCGCAAAGTGCAATACCTGGGTTTTTTCAACACCGGGGCTTACCAGGAGGTACTTAGCGGGTATGGCGGTATTCATCATTGCCTGTTGCCATCGCCCAAGCACGTACTCATCCGCCGCAACCGCGACGAGACCTTTAATTTCGAAGTGTTCGGCGAAGAACAGAACAGTAAACAAGTATTGAAAATACTGGGCTATTAATTAGCTGTGAAATAAACTTATTAAGCCGGCCGGTGTTAAGTGATTATGCTTATGCGGTCGGCTTTTATAGTATTACTGAATTTCGGTCTGCTTGCCTTGCCGCAGCATGACAGCGTTTACACGCATAAAACACCGTCGGACGGCGGGACCGGCAAAGTTTACTTCGGCCGCGAGATTGCAAATATTATGGATTTTAAGGGTTCCGCCTGGCTGGAAAGGAACTCGCGGCAAAAGGAGGAAAATTCAGATCTGACCATAGAAAAGTTGCCGATCGGCAAAAACAGCGTAGTGGCTGATATTGGCGCAGGCACAGGCTATTATACCTTTAAGATAGCTTCAAAAGTACCGCAGGGGCGGGTGTATGCCGTCGAGATACAGGACAATGCCGTTACCTACCTGAAAAACAAAGCTGGCCAGCTTGATGGAAAAAATGTGACCGTCATTAAAGGCAAAGAGCAATCGCCCGGATTACCGGAAAACGCCATCGACCTTGTCATCATGGTTGATGTTTACCACGAGTTGATGTACCCCCACGAAATGCTGCAAAGCATCCGCAAAGCTTTAAAGCCAAACGGCAGATTATTACTGATTGAATACCGGGCCGAGGACCCGAAAGTTGAGATCAGGGCGCTTCACAAAATGACAGTAGGTCAGGCTCTGAAAGAGCTCAAAGCTAACGGTTTCCAGTTGGCTGGGGACGGGGAATTTCTGCCGATCCAGCATTTTCTGTTGTTTAAAAAAAGTTAGCCGGATGTCATATTTCTCTTATCGGTTTGGTTATGCGCCGGGGAAATTATTTTTGCGTGTAATCAATAGCCGACGATTATGAAAAATGCTCAAACTTATCTTGAAAGCGCCCTGCATCAATTCAAATATTACAGATCGGTTGCTGAAAAAACATTTGCGCAGTTAACAGATGAGCAACTTTTCTGGCAATATAATGCCGAAAGCAACAGCGTAGCCATGATCGTACAGCACATCAGCGGGAATATGCTTTCGCGCTGGACGGATTTCCTGACATCCGACGGCGAAAAAGAATGGCGCAACAGGGAAGCTGAATTTGATACGGTTATCAAAAATCGTGACGAAATGATAGCTGAATGGGATAAAGGCTGGCAGTGTTTGTTTGATGCGATCAACCCGTTAACAGACGATGATTTGAATAAGATCGTACTTATTCGTGCCGAAACACATTCCGTGGCCGAAGCTATAAACCGTCAACTGGCGCATTATCCTTACCATATCGGGCAGATCGTTTTTATCGGGAAGATGCTGGCGGGCGATCAGTGGAAATCAATGACCATACCGCGGGGAAAATCGCAGGCATTTAACGATAAAATGTTTGGCCGCTAAGCGTCAAACTTCTCCAGCAATTTTAACAAAGTCTCGAAATCTTTCGGGTACGGCGCATGAATGGTGATATCCTTGCCTTTCATCAGCTTAAACGTTACCTCGTAAGCGTGCAGGGCAAAGCGTTTCATAATAGGTTGCTCCTCCTGGTCTTTCCCTAAATGATATTTGCGCTTGATCTCCGACAGGAAAACAGGCTTACCCTTGTACATCTCGTCGCCGGCGATGGACGCGCGCTGTGTAGCCAAGTGAATGCGTATCTGGTGCATACGCCCGGTTACCGGGCGGCATTCCACCAAAGTATAATGCTTAAAATATTTTAGCGACTGGAACCAGGTTTCGGCCAGTTTGCCATCCTGCCGGCTGATGGACACATTGCCTTTACCTGTATTCAAAATCGGCAGATCGACTTTCAGGTCTTCAAATACATGCGTCCCCTCGATAATGGCATGGTAAACTTTTTTAACCTTCCGCTTTTCAAACTGCATCGATACGCTGCGGTAAGCCTCGGCGTTCTTTGCAATTATTAGCGCGCCAGATGTCTCTTTGTCCAGCCGGTGGCATATCTGCGCATCATCCCAATAGGCTTTGGCCAAGCGCAGCAAATTAACTTCACCGCCTTCCCTTTCGTCCAGCGAACTAAGGAAAGGCGGTTTATTTACCACAATCACGTCATCATCTTCAAACAGTACCAGGTCGGCAAATTTCGGAAACTTCATAGCCGGCAAAGATACGGTTTATCCAATAAACGTTCGGGGCGTTATTGAAAAGGGATAGTGGTTATTGTCGGATCCCATGTCGGGTCGACCGTGACCTGGAATCCACCAGTATTAACTGTACCATTGCCACCAAATAATTTCCCTGATAAAATAGTTTTATGATTAGCCTGTAAAGGAACGTCACTTATTGTAAAATTCGCAACCGTTTGGCCATAGTATCCTCCGGGAGCCACACCGGGCAATGGCATTCTGTCTGTAGCTATTACTCTTACCTGGTGTGGCCGGCCGGCATTCACAAGCATAATGGCAAGTTTTCTATTTTTTTGCCCCGCCGTAAGAGGCGTATCGACAGACGAACTTACATACAGGTCGCCGTCAACCCCAACAGGTGCGGCTGTATTAAAAGAAAATGATGCCCGTGTGTTTAAACCGTTCGCGTCGGAGACATACATGATGAGGTACTTTACATTAGCGGGTATTGCGTCTTCGATATTCAAAACGATCTGGCCAGTTATCCTTTTCAGATTAATATTCTGACTTATACCGGTATTGTCAATAGTTAAGCTGACTTTTTGGAAGAACGTATCCCTAAAGCCAAAGTCAAATTGTGCCCCATTAGGACGCGAATTACTATAACTTGCAAAGTCACTGCTTAATGTTGGTGACGATGACGAGTCATAATTCAAACCGGTTTGTCCTGCTACGAAAACAAACGTATAATTGCCCGCTGGTAAATTATAATTCACCTTGCCAAAAGCTGTATCAGTAGCCAATTGCTTAGTCAAAAACAGCCTTGAACCGTCTGACTGGTATACGCCGACGTATAACACTGTAGCATTTGCCCCTATCGTCGTATCAGAAACAGCAGTAGTTGCTAAGCTATTGGTCGACAGTTTGCCTGTTTTGTTTGTCACATTAAAAGCTCCTGTCAATTTATTATAACTTAGGTTGAACGATACATTAACAAGCTTTCCACTGTTCGTCTTGTTAACGGCTTCTTTTTTACACGAAGACAGCCCAATTAATATGGCCAATGCACTATATATATATTTTTTCATCTTTCTGGTTTTTAAAGTTTGACAATTAATAATGCACGGTGGAAGGTGTACTCCAGTTAGGGTCCACCGATATGCTAAACCCATTGTTATTATTGTTAACCGTGTTTGAAAAATTACCTGAAAGTATGGTACGTTGATTAACCGTGCAGGTAACGTTCGATACAGCATGTGTGGCTATAACATGGTTAGCGTTGTCATAGGCGGTGAGGGAAACGCTAAAAGGCGTAGTCGTATTTAGAACTATTTGCGAAAATTTATAATTAGATGTTCCTTTTACTGAATCAGGAATAACAAAATGAGTGGTGATAGTATCAGCCAATTGCGGACTCGCGGTTGCAAAACCATATTCAAAATCCTCTTTGTTAAGGAACATATCAACCCTGGCTGCATTTGTGGGAATAACATCATTAAAATCTACTTCGAGTTTACCTACTATCCTATGCAGGGTTACATTTTGGCTAACAGCGCCATTATTAACTGTCAGTTGAAATTTATCAAAAAAAGTATCCGACCACAATCCGTCCCAAACTCGAACTGAAACCGGAGTTCCACCATTATCCCTGGTATCATAAAACAATTTTGCATTGGTTAACGAAAGTGTTGCATTACCGTATGTCGCCGGGAGCTCGAGGAAATTTTGTCCTGCATCAACTACTACGGTGTAGGTACCGTTAGCGAGGGAGTCTACAATAATACCATAATTAGCAACCCCTGCCAGTTGTCTAAATTCGCGTATCATGCTGCCGCCCGAGTTAAAAATCGTCAGATGCAGCACAGTAGTGTAAGCAGCAACATTAGCTGTTGCCGAATCGACTTTGAGACTGTTAACCTGCTGCTTGCCGCTCACGCTTGAAATTGTCTGCGTAAAGTCTTTCATGTTAAACGTAACCGGGTACTTTTTCTGAGCAGTGGTACCTGGTGAGGTGTGGTCCTTCTTACATCCAAAAAGGAACACAGCCGCCATAGCGGATAATAGTAGGGTTTTTTTCATAGAATCAATTATTAGTAAATTACAGTAACGACGATTTACAGTAGCAACAACGGTAATCCATTATTGTTACAGTTTAGCTTTTTTAATAATTCCATCAACAGAATAAGCGCAAGAGCCGGGAACGATAAGGGGATACTCCTGCTTGTTTAGTTTTCACAATTTTCATACCCATACACTGCACGTAACTCATATGTTACAATCGGGTGCAGCTTTTAGCTTTGATGCATAACAAAATAATTATCAACATACTGCATAGCTTATCTCTATTGAATTTCCAATCGGAAAGTATGTGGAATTGTGAGCAAAACGAACCACAAAAATTATTGAGGGTATGTTAAGACTATGATCCGGGACAATTGGCGATCACAAAACAATAATGCCGGTACCTGAGTTATAGTGGTTGTAAAACAACTAATATCTAACTATCAAAACATGAATACAGACTCAACTAAACCTGAAGAAAAGGGATTTTTCGAGAAGGTAAAAGAAACGATCGAGCACCTTTGGGATGGTACCAAGGAAACAGCCGAAGAAGTAAAAGAGAAAGCAGCCGATACAATAGACGATATAAAAGCTAAGGTTTCATCAGAAAAAAAGGTAGTTGCGAAAAAAGCAGCTACGGCTAAAAAAAGTGTAACGGCAAAAGCAGCAAAAACAGCGGCAACCGTAAAAGCGCAAGCTAACACTAAAATAAAGGTCATTAAAGCCAAAGCCGCATCTGCCGAATCAAAAGCTAAAAATTCGGTAGCCGATGCAAAAACCAAAGCTGATGCTGCTGTTAAGGAAGAGAAGGCAAAGGCTAAGAAATCAGCGGCGGCTGTAAAAGCTAAAGCCAATAATAAGATTAAAGCTGTTGAGGCAAAAGCTAAATCATCATCACCAAAAACTACAGCTAAAAAGTCGGCCACAGCCAAATAACAACAAAGGCCCCGAAAACCGGGGCCTTTGCTTTATGCTTCAAATTTGTATCCGACGCCTTTGACCGTCGAAACAATATCGTCTCCTAATTTCTCGCGCAGCTTGCGGATGTGCACATCGATAGTACGATTAGTAACTACTACCGAATCTTCCCATATATTTTTCAGGATCACTTCGCGGGTATAAACCTTGCCTGGTTTGGATGCAAGTAGGTAAAGCAATTCGAACTCCTTCTTGGCCAACACCACCTTCTCCCCTTTCTGGAAAACAAGGTAAGCTTCACGATCGATCACCAAACCACCAATTTCCAGTTTGTTGTCGGTTACTTCCTCGGCAGGTGCGTTCCTGCGCAGGATGGCGTTGATGCGGCTTACCAAAGCTCTTGGTTTTATAGGCTTGGCTATGTAATCATCGGCGCCCACGTTGAAACCCGCTATTTCGGAATATTCCTCGCTCCTTGCTGTCAGGAATACCATAAAAGTGTTCTTGAACTCGGGCATGGTACGCATGATGCGGCAGGCTTCAATACCGTCCATCTTGGGCATCATGATATCAAGGACGATCAGGTCGGGCAACACTTTCTTGGCCTCCGAAACAGCCTCCTGGCCGTTTCGGGCTGTATAAACCTGGTAACCTTCTTTCTTTAAGTTGTACTCAATCAGCTCCAATATATCCGGCTCGTCATCAACAATCAAAATTTTTTGTTTAGCAGATGTGCTCATGGTTGAAATTTTGCATAAATGTATGAGCTTAAGAAAAGCAAATAGTTACCTAAATATTAACAAATTGTTAAGTGTTACCTTTTCTTAACTTACAATTGAGCCTTATTAAACGTTTTGTTTAAAAATTCTTCAAGATCTGCACCTGTAATGTTTTTTGCAATGATGGTTCCCTGCGGGTCTATCATAAAATTCGAGGGAATGGCCTCTATATGATATAATACTTCTGTCGGTCCGTTAAAATTCTTCAGGTCCGAGGCATGGTTCCAGGTTAGCCCATCTTTTTTTATAGCCTGTTCCCACAATCTTTTATCTACATCGAGCGATATTCCCAATATATTAAGGCCCTTTGATTTAAAGATATTATACTGCTTTACCACGTTAGGGTTTTCTGCCCGGCACGGCGCACACCACGAGGCCCAAAAATCGACCAGAACATATTTACCTTTATAATCTGACAATTTAACAGGCTTGCCATCAAGGCCGCTTGTCGTAAAATCCGGCGCCTTATGGCCTACAGAAAGCGGTGCGATCTCTTTTATATGACGCAGAAAGCGCTGAACATCCGGGTTATCTTTAAAATTGTCTTTTATTTTATCGGCATAAGCTACCATTTGCTGTTCATAGCGTGTCGGTTCAAGCCCTGTTAATGCATAAAATCCGACTAACGAATTAACATTGGTTTCTGCAAATTTCAGCACTTCTTCACTTTGCTGGCCAACTTCTTTCATAATCATCGGCCTGTAAACATTAACCAGAGAATCTGACGGGCGCCCTAATTTTTGAGACTTGTCCCTGTACTCATCTACTATTTTTTTGATGCGCGTATTGTAAACATTGTTAATGCGGTTGAATTCCTTCATTTTATCGGCATCTTCCGAGCCTGTTGCATTATAAGTATGCGTACTGTCCTGCAGATTTGTCGAAAATTCTATATCATTCCCATTTTTCGCTATCAGGTCGAATATATTTTCGCCCACCTTAATATCATAAAGGTTGGCATAAGGGGTTTGACGTTTAAATGTAAATTTACCGTTTTCGCTTAGATTGGTGGAGTCGACCATAGAAAGTCCGCCACCTGCCGAACCAGAACTATCGGCCTGGTACAGGTACACTTTTTTCAGGCTGCCCGGGTTTGTAACGGTCCCTGATATGGTAAAACTTTTGTTGTCCTTGCATGAACTTGCTATTACTAACAGCAAGGCAATAAAACAATTGATAACAATACTTTTCTTCATTTATTTTGATTCTAATTCTTTTATCAATAACTGGTTGGTCTTTTGCGGATCTATCTTACCTCTCGACTGCTTCATTATTTCGCCCATAAATAGTCCTAAAACGCCTTTCTTCCCCTTCTGGTATTCTTTTACCTTATCGGGGAACTTGGCAATAGCCTGGCTGATGAACTGTTGTACATCGTCTTCGCCTGCGGTTATCAGCAAATTCAGTCCCTTCGCCAGTTCTTCGGGAGTTAGCGACCTTTCCGATATCATCGCCGGGAACAGCTTTTGAGCAGCAACCGAATTGTTAACCTTACCGCTGTCAACCAGGCCGATCAGCGCGGCCAATTTAGCCGGTTCAATATCGAATTCTGTAATCTGTTTGCCATTTTCGTTCAAATACGACTTCACCTGCCCCATCAGCCAGTTTGCAGCAGATTTGTAATTGTCCGTATGCGTTATCAGTTCCTCAAAATACAGGGCAATTTCCTTATCGGCGGTAATCACCGCAGCATCGTAGGCAGGTAATCCCAACGCCGAGGTATATTTCTCATAAAGCTCGTTCGGTAAGGCCGGGAGGCCTTTTTTTACAGTATTAACGTATTCATTGGTCAGGAATAGCGGCTGCAGATCAGGCTCGGGGAAATAGCGATAATCGTTAGCCATTTCTTTGGAACGCAAAACAGATGTTTCGCCGGTATCGGCATCAAAATTCAATGTATTTTGTTCGATATGGCCGCCCTGCTCCAGGATAGTTACCTGGCGTTCAAACTCATGCTCGATAGCGCGCTGTACATTGCGTATCGAGTTCATGTTCTTTACTTCACAGCGGTTTCCATACGCAGTGTCCCCTTTCAGTCGCACCGAAATATTGGCATCGCATCGCATACTGCCCTCTTCCATGTTCCCATCGCATATTTCAAGGTAACGCAGCAACTTACGTACTTCGGTAAGATACTGACCGGCCTCTTCGGCACTCCTGATATCCGGTTCGGATACGATCTCGATCAGCGGTACCCCTGCCCTGTTCAGGTCTATCAGCGAATCGGCGTGGTGCTGGTCGTGCATGCTTTTCCCCGCATCTTCCTCCATGTGCATATGATGGATAGCGATTTCCTTTTGCGTTCCGTCGGACAATCTAACCAATACCGAGCCGCCTATACATATAGGCGCCTGGTCCTGGGTTATTTGATAGCCTTTTGGCAGGTCGGCATAAAAATAATTTTTGCGGGCGAAAGTATTATTAAGATTGATAGTAGAATTACAAGCCAGGCCCATCTTCACGGCATATTCTACCATTTTTTTGTTGATCATCGGCAATGTCCCCGGATGACCGAGTGAGACCATGCTAATGTGCTCGTTGGGATCGCCCCCAAACGCTGCCGAATCAGAAGAAAATGCCTTACTTAATGTAGATAACTGAGCATGCACCTCCAAACCCACAACAAGCTCGTACTTATCTTTCATTTTTTGCTGATAGAATTATAATACCAAATATGCTCATAAGCAGGTGCCAAATATAAGCTAAAACTCATAAATACACAGGCTTTAAGCGCCGATGTTACAATTTATAGCAGATTATTACGTTTAAAAGCAACAATTCCCCGATTGTATTTTACTAAACTTTTTCACACAACCAGGGCGTGATCGATCCCGTTTTAACACGAATTAAAATAAACTAAAATTTTAGTTGGTAATTTATATTTCTTTATATAACTTCGAATAACTAAAAATTTGATTATAAACCGAACCCTATGCAAACGACACAATACATCGTACTCGCTAATGTATATATTGCCGTATTTCTTGGTTTTTATATACTATTTTTACGGAAAGAGACATTCTTCCAGTTGAACCGGGCGTACCTGCTTGGCTCGGTGCTCCTGTCATTTACCCTTCCTGTTATCCAGGCGGGCTGGCTGCAGCAAACGGACCTGGCCCGGCAGCTAAAGATCATTTACCTGAAACCGGTAACCATACTGGCACACCCCGTTTCGGTAGCACAAACCTGGACACCTATGGAAATAATATTTCTGCTCTATATATTCGGGGTGGCAATCCTTTCAATATACTTGCTGGGCAGGCTTTTGATTGTACTAAGAATTATAAACCGGGCGGATACCTCTGCCCCATGGTCGTTTTTCAGAAAGATAAACCTCGGCGGGTCATCCAACCCCTTGATCTGCGAACACGAAAATATCCACGCAGCGCAATGGCATACGGTGGATGTGTTGCTGATGGAGATCGTGGTAATCATCAACTGGTTCAACCCCGCTGTATACTTACTTCGAAAAGAGATAAAAAATGTGCATGAGTTTATTGCCGATGAAGGTGCGCTGCGCAGGGCAAATAATAAAAAGGAGTATGCGTTGCTTTTATTCAGTCAAACGTTCGAAACACCAACAAACACTTTAGTTAACACATTTTTTAACCAGAATTTATTAAAACAGCGTATTATGATGATCCAAAGAAATAAATCGCAGAAAAAGGCCCTTGTTAAATATGGTTGCGCGATCCCGCTCATTGCTTTAATGCTGATCTTATCTTCGGCCGCTAACGGCGGACCTGCAGGCGGAAGCGTGGCAGATGGTAAACCCAGCCAAACCAAGCAAAAGAAACATGAAGAACCGGTATTTACCGCCGTTGAACAGGCACCTACCTTTCCGGGCGGAATGAATAAGTTTTATGAGTTCCTCGGGCGAACCATCAGGTACCCGACTCTAATGAAAGAGAAAAAAGTGCAGGGCAGAGTATTTCTGAATTTCATTATAGAAAAGGACGGTTCGCTCAGTCACATTAAAGTACTGCGCGAACCCGGATATGGCGCTGGTAAAGAAGCTGTCAGAGCAATGTCGCTATGCCCGAAATGGAACCCGGGCATACAAAACGGCCGCAAAGTAAGAGTAGAATACAATGTTCCGATCAACTTTGCTTTGGAAGATGTTAAAGGGTAGTTGAAAAAGCCCATCTCATTTCGAGTGATAGTAGGAAATCTTAGACACTTTGCATTGTCTGTTATACATGTCGTTTAAGATTTCTCCTCACTACGCTCGTTCGAAATGACATGGAATTAATATTATTTGATAAAATCCTTTGCCTTTTCCAGCGCTTTGTCAAGTCCGCTCACATCCTTACCACCTGCCGTGGCATAAAACGGCTGACCGCCGCCGCCGCCCTGTATCTCTTTGGCCAGTTCGCGAATAATGTTGCCGGCGTTGAGACCTTTATCCTTCACCAGGTTCTCGGAGATCATAACCGTAAGGTTCGGTTTTCCCTCTATATCAGCCCCCAAAACCAGGAACAGGTTCGGAACGATATCCTTTAGCTGGTACGCCAGGTTTTTTACCGCGTCAGCATTGGGTAAGGTCACCTTTTCGGCTATAAAACTAATGCCATTGATGTCCTGCACTTTTTTAGCCAGTTCATTTTTTAAACCAGATGATTTTTCCAAAACCGACTTTTCGAGTTCTTTTTTTAGCTTATTATTCTCTTCAAGCAAGGTTTCGATGCTTTTGCCGATATCCTTTGGATTTTTCAGCAGCTCTTTAAGCTGATGGATCAGTTTGCTTTGTTCGTTGATGTAGTTCTCGGCACCAATGCCCGTAATGGCCTCGACACGGCGAACGCCGGCGGCAACAGCACTTTCGGATATGATCTTGAAATAGCCGATCTGCCCGGTGGCTTTTACATGAGTGCCCCCGCAAAGTTCTTTCGAGAAAGCATCGTCAAAAGTAATGACGCGTACATATTCGCCATATTTTTCTCCAAATAAAGCTGTAACACCGCTGGTGATGGCAACCTGGTAGGCCACATTGCGTTCTTCCTTTAATGGGATATTTTCGCGTACTTTTTCATTCACAATAGCTTCAATCCGGGCGAGTTCCTCATCGGTTACTTTGGCGAAATGGGAGAAGTCGAAGCGCAGGTATTCATTATTTACTAATGAGCCTTTTTGATTAACGTGGCTGCCCAAAACCTGTTTCAGCGCGGCGTGCAACAAGTGCGTAGCCGAGTGGTTTTCCTGTATGCTGTTGCGCCTTTCCGGGTCGACAATGGCCGTCAATGCATCGCCAATGGCTTTGTCAGACGGCATATTATCCACGAAATGAACGATCAGGGCATTCTCTTTTTTGGTGTCCGTCACCTGTATGATCTCCCCGTCCGGGAAAACCAGTTGACCGGTATCCCCTACCTGTCCGCCGCTTTCTGCATAAAAAGGCGTTTTATCCAGTACAATTTGATACTGCTCTTTACCCTTCGCGCTTACCTTGCGGTATTTGGTAATATGCGAAATAGTTTCCAGCTCATCATAGCCTGTAAACGCTATTGAGTCGTCATCTTTTACTATCACCCAGTCGCCGGTGTCGATGGCGGTTGCTGCACGGGAGCGGTTTTTTTGTTCGGCGAGGGCCTGGTTGAAGCCCTCCATATCAACTGTCCACCCTATTTCACGCGTCATTAGCTCTGTTAAATCAATAGGGAAACCATAAGTATCTGATAATTCAAATGCGAATTTTCCATCCAATTCATTCCTTAAGCTTTGTATGACATCAGCATCACGATAAACTGCAGCTGAGTTAGAACCTTGTCGATTGACGGTGGTATATTCTTCGAATTTTTTTATGCCTTGCTCTAATGTCCTCAAAAAAGCTGTTTCTTCCTCTAATACTACTCTCTGCACAAAGTCCTTTTGACTCCACAATTCATCAAACACCCCTTTAAACTGTCCCGCTAATATCGGCACTAACGTATTCAGGAAAGGCTCTTTGAAACCCAGGTATTGATATTGGTACCTGACAGCTCTGCGCAGGATACGGCGTATCACATAACCAGCTTTGTTATTGGATGGCAACTGTCCGTCGGCAATGGTAAAACTAACCGCGCGAACGTGGTCGGCCAATACACGCATGGCTACGGCAGTGTTCCAATCTGTGTCACCCGGTATGCCGGAGCTGTTATAAGTTTTCTTGCTTTTTTCAGCTATGAATTGGATCAGCTGCTGAAAAACATCCGTATCATAATTAGATGATTTGCGCTGCAGCACACGCACCAGGCGTTCAAAACCCATCCCCGTATCCACATGCTTGGCAGGCAGGGGCTGTAATGAACCATCCTTCAGGCGGTTAAACTGCATGAATACATTGTTCCATATTTCTATCACCTGCGGATCGTCGGCATTAACCAAGGTTGCGCCGCTAACCTTCTGCCGCTCTTCGTCTGTGCGATTATCATAATGGATCTCGGAACACGGTCCGCAGGGGCCGGTCTCGCCCATCTCCCAAAAATTATCTTTTTTATTGCCTAAAAGGATATGGTCTTCGGGCACGTATTGTTTCCAGTAATCATAAGCCTCCTGGTCCTTTGGCAGGCCCTCCTTTTCGTCGCCTTCAAAAATGGTAACGTACAGCCGGTCCTTGTCTATCTTATATACATCGGTAAGCAGTTCCCAACTCCATTCAATGGCCTCTTTTTTAAAGTAGTCGCCAAAGCTCCAGTTGCCCAGCATCTCGAACATGGTGTGGTGATAGGTATCAATACCTACTTCCTCCAGGTCGTTATGTTTGCCCGAAACACGCAAACAGCGCTGCGTATCCGCCACACGCTTGTATTTCGCCGGCGCCTCGCCCAAAAAAATATCCTTAAACTGGTTCATACCCGCATTGGTGAACATCAATGTAGGATCGTTTTTAACAACAATAGGCGCTGAGGGCACAATCTGGTGTCCTTTGGAAGCAAAAAAATCAAGAAAAGCCTTACGTATTTCGGAAGCGGTCATCATAGGGTGCAAAGATAGAATTATTGTCCGAACCGGAATTAATCACTAAATTTGTTAATAATGGAAGCATTGAAAATTGACATTCAGAATGACCAGGAAAAAAAGGTGCTTTTAGCATTCCTGGACAGTTTAAGTTATCAATACCGTACAGAAAATGATGATTACGCATTGTCAGATGCTGATGTACAGGAAATGATAAAACGTAAAGCCGATTTTCTGAGCGGCAAAACAACATCATGCCCCTGGAGCCAAATAAAACAAGACTATAAAGGTGTTTGATGTTGAATTACTCGCTCAGGCTGAAGATGAATTGTCTGAAGCGTACGAGTGGTATAACGAAAAGCAAGACGGGCTTGGCGATAGATTATTCGACGAAGTCAACCACTATTTAACACTAATTGAAACCAACCCTTTTCATTTCCCGGTCAGTATCAACAGGAGTTACGAACAACCGCTTTAAAGATTTTCCCTTACCTTGTAATTTACTGGGTTGATGACCCGAATAAAAAGGAATTTGTAACATCTATTTTCCACACCAGCCGTAATCCATTAAATCACTGACAATTACCTGTCGTAACAAGTTTTCCACATTTTAGTAATTTGCAGAACTTTAGAAACGTTACCTCGTATAAACGCGAAAGATAATTACATTTGAGACATGCCGTATAAAGAACACGAGATCAGCAAGATGTACTATACCATGGGTGAAGTTGCCGCGATTTTTGATGTAAATCAGTCGCTGATCAGGTTTTATGAGAAGGAATTTGATGTACTTCAGCCCAAGAAGAACAAAAAGGGAAACCGTTATTTTACCCCTGAAGATATTGAACACCTGCGTATCATTTTCCATTTGATAAAGGAAAAAGGATACACTTTGAATGGCGCTAAGGACCATTTAAAGAAAAACATGGGTGATGCCAAGGAAAATCAGCGTGTAATTGACGCACTCGAGAACATCAAGAAATTCCTGCTCGAAGTCCGCGAACAGCTATAACACTATCCCGGGATTTTACAGATTTTACCGGATACTGCCGTTATCAGCTTTCAAAGCTTCTTCTTAAGCTATATCACAACCTGAAAAATCATATCTTTAACCGGTATGATAGCCGCTCACAAAGGCGAAATTCCGTTTGTCGTATTCCTTATCCCTTTTATTGCCGGCATTGCCTGCGGGCTAAACTTTTGCCCGAACGCAGCTATCCTGTTACCGGTAATTGCGTTTACAATTGCCTCTCTCCTGTTTATTTGTTTAAATTTTTTGTACCGGCCGCTGAATATCTATAAACGCAGGTGGATAGGCGGGTCGTTGTTGCATATCATTCTCTTTTTTGCCGGATGGATATGCTTTAGCAATTATAACGAGCTAAATAAAACAGACCATTTTTCGAAAAAACAGGCCGATAGGCTCATTGTAAAGATCAGCAACGAGCCAAAGGCAAACAATGGTACCGTCAGGTTTACGGCCATCGTTCATAAAATCGTAATCGGTGGCAAGCAATTTGCCGTAAGCGGGAACCTGCTTATCTCCATCAAAGACAGTCTGGCCGGTAACCTGTACTATGGCGACGAACTTATAATTCCGGCTGCGTACCGCGTGGTAGGTCCGCCTTTAAACCCCGCCGAGTTCAATTATAAAAAATACCTTTCCAACGAGAATATCCATTACCAGGAATACCTGTTTCCAGGGCAATACTGTTTACTAAGGAGAAACACCGGCAATCCTCTCATCGCTTTTTCGCTACGGCAACGGCAATACCTGGTGGAAAAATTCCGGGCGAATATGCACGATCCCGGTGCCATTGCCGTGGCCTCTACTCTTATATTAGGCTATAAAGCCGACCTGAGCAATGATGTATTGCAGGCTTATTCTAAAACCGGTACCATCCATGTGCTTTCTGTTTCGGGGGCGCACGTTGCGCTGCTATTTATTATGCTCGAATTCCTGTTTGGTTTTCTAAACCGGTTTAAGTACGGCAGAACGATCAAAGCGTCGTTGATTATCCTGATCATATGGTATTATGCCATGATCACCGGTTTTTCGCCGGCTGTTTGCCGCGCCGCGGTTATGATATCCATGGTTATCATAGGTAAAACTTACAGCCGTAATATCAGCACCCTGAACATATTAGCAGCATCTGCCTTTTTCCTGTTGTTATATGATCCATTATTTATTGTTGACGTCGGTTTCCAGTTATCATATCTCGCGGTATCCGGTCTTGTCATCTTTCAGCCCATTGTTTATAAATGGTTCGACTTTAAACATAAATGGGCCGATAAATTGTGGGGCCTGTGTTCGGTATCGATCGCCGCGCAGGTTATCACTTTTCCATTAAGCGCATTTTATTTCCACCAGTTCCCGGTCTATTTTCTGGTTAGCAACCTGTTTATCATTATTCCTGTGGCCGTAATTATGTACACGGGCTTTGCTTATATGATCCTTGGCGCTGTACCATTTTTGGGCGGGACATTGGGTTTCGTTCTGGAGAAGTCCATCCTGGTGATGAATAAAGGGCTCACTTTGATCGAACATGCACCGTTCGCTACCGTCAACCGTATATGGATCACACCCCTGGAATACGGCCTGCTATACGTTATTATCATTGCGCTGTTTTATTATATGTACGATCGCAAAGTGTGGTTGTTAAAGCTAACGCTCATTTCAATGCTTATGCTTTCGGTAAGTATTAGTTTGAAAAGGTTGAATAACCTGTCGACAGATGAAATTACGTTCCTTGCGCTGCGCAAGCATACCGGCATAGTGTTTAAGAAGGGTAACACGGCGGTGATACTCACTGACCTTGCCGACACGGATAAAGTTTACAGGTATTCGGTTCAGCGTTATTTGGATAGCTGCCAGGTGGATGCACGGAAAATACTTCGGCCAGGTTCTGATACCGTGACCAAATATCTCGTAAAGAACGGCAACTACATTCAGTTCGACGACAAAACCATTCTGATCTGCAACAAACAACTTCAATATTCAAAGCCACCCGAAGATTTGGCGATTGATTACCTGTATTTAATGTATGATCCGCCAACCGATATAGTATCTCTTAAGGATCTTCATTACAAAATTTTAGTCATAGACGGCAGTAATTCCAATTCATTGATAACCAGGCTACAAAATGAGGCCGCAGCTTTACACGTAAATTACATTATGCCCGGCCGTAACAAATCGGTTACCTTCGTATCTAATTGATATATTAAATAATGAGCAAAAATATTTGCACCCTAATAATTAAAATGTTTAAATTGTAACAAACAAAGTATAAACCATGAAACTGCCAGGGGCGATAAAAAACACCTGCTTCTGGCAATTCCATTATCATTTTAAAACAAATAAAACCGATGAAAATTAAACTTTTAAGTGCCGTTCTTGGCATTGCCCTGTCAGCAACATTTATGAATGCCAGCGCACAAAAAAACTATACTGAGGGAACTGTTACTTACAGCACCGATATGCGCGGCCAGCCTGTGACGATAACCGAATATTTCAGGCCCGATTCCCAGGCAACCACGTTTGAAGCGGGCCCGGCCAAGATTAAACTCCTTGCTGATGCCAATTACAAATATTTAGCTGTAGTAGTCGATGTATCGGCATTCAATGTAAAGAAAGCTGCTATTTATACGCCTGATGAAATAGACCAGTTGATGAGCAGTATGCCTACTTTTACCTTCGCTCCGGGAACCGAAACCAAACAGATATCAGGTTTCAACTGCAAAAAAGTTGTAGCTACCGACGACAAGAGCAAAAAGACCTATGACATCTGGATAACCAACGATGTTACTATACCGACATCGGCTATTCCTAAATACTACAGCGCCATAGGTGGAACGCCAGTTCAGTATACAGCCTTCCAGCAGGGCCAGGAGGCTTCTGTAACGGTTACCGCTATTACTGATGCCAAGGCGCCAAAGGGTACGTTCGGTATCGATCCATCGTTTGATAAAATAACAAAAGACGATCTGGAAGCCATGTCGCGCGGTGGACAATAATATATAACTCTCTGAAATAATGAAAGGCCCCGGAATCCGGGGCCTTTCTGCTTTAGTTAAGTGCGGTTGCCAGCTGGCTTATCCATTGATGGAACAGCCTGCTTTCCATTTCCACAGCTTTATCAGCATGTAATTGCCAGTCGGGTGAGAATGTTTTTAGCTGATTGATCATTTCTTCCAGATGCCCCTCTTCCTCCAGGATGATCGATTTGACATTTATTTTGCTCAATGCCTTGTCCAATGCTTCCTGGTAAACCGGGTAAAGTTCATCGGCCCGCACTTCAATGGCATAGGTAACCAAAAGATAAGCGGCAAAACGCAATTCTTTTCCTTTTAAACCGAGTTCATTTTTAAGATAACGGCACACATCCACATCAAGCTGGTTTAGGTAATGCCTGCTGCTGGCTGGAGCTAATAGATAATCGGATGAATAAGTAGGACAGGCTGCACCTGTTTTTTCTATTTGTTTTTTCAGGTAAAAAGCGTGCCTATGCTCTTCTGCTGCATGTTTAAGAATAATATAGGTGACCGTTTCCGGGTCCTCGCAGGCTGATATCTTGCGGGCGCCCGTGTTTTCCATCAACGAAAGGGTATTCAGCCAACGTGCGTGGAGTGTATTATCATTTATAATTTTTGGTAGTAACTGATCAAATTCCATACTCATAATTCTTCAAGGGCACTTTCAATTTTGCCGTAAATATAGTCGAGCTGATCGTCGGTGATGCAATATGGAGGTAAAATGTACAGGATATTCCCAAGCGGCCGCAAAATAATTCCGGCATCCAGGAAATAGTTATATAGTTTATCCCGAAGCGAATTGAAATACGACGTATCCGACCCTGTCTCCCATTCCATTGCTAATATTGTACCGGTCTGGCGTGTAACTCTGATCTTAGGATGATCTTTTATCCGCGCTGCAAACTGCTCGTGCCGGGTCACTATCCGTTCAATATTCTTTTTCGTCGAATCAGCTATAAACAGATCCATACTTGCAAGGGCAGCCGAACATGTTACCGGGTTTGCTGTGTAGGAATGCCCGTGAAACAATGTTTTCAGCTTATCATCCGAGAGAAAGGCATCATAAATTGATTGCGCACAAGTGGTTAAACCCATTGCCATCGTACCGCCGGTAAGCCCTTTCGAAAAGCACATAATATCCGGGCGGGTAGTCAAATGATCACATGCGAAGGCCTTACCCGTACGGCCAAAGCCGGTAAATACTTCGTCTGCTATCATCAACACACCTTCCTTGCGGCAATGTGCCATCAATTCATCTAAATACTTTGCCTCGTACATCAGCATCCCACCGGCCCCTTGTACCAGTGGTTCGAAAATGAAACAGGCAAGGTTAGATTTGAGATTTGAGATTTGAGATTTGAGGGTTTGAATATTGGAATCGTTGGGCAAATCAATAAATTCAACTTCAAACAACAGGCTATCAAACGCCGCAGTAAACGCGCTGCGACCACTTACTGCCATAGCACCGAAAGTATCTCCGTGGTAAGCATTTTTTAAGGCCAGTATCTTAGTCCGCTGAACGCCCTGGTTGTGCCAGTATTGCAAACACATTTTGATGGCGACCTCAACGGCAGTGGAGCCATTGTCCGAATAAAATACTTTTGCCTGGTTTTGCGGAAGTATTTTTAACACGCGCTCAGCCAGTTCCACCGCTGGTTCGTGCGTAAAACCGGCGAAGATTACATGCTCTAGCATGTTAAGCTGTTCGGCTACCTTTTGGGCAATGTACGGATGCGCATGCCCATGTATATTAACCCACCACGACGACACCGCGTCAATGTAACATTTTCCGTTTTCATCATACAAACATGCCCCTTCACCCCTAACGATGGGAATAGGGGGTGCAGCAGTTTTCATTTGGGTATATGGGTGCCAAACTACACTCAGATCCCTTTCAATAAGACTCATATATTATTTATCAGCAGTTTTACTACATGTTTATCGGTCGGGAAAGTTACATCCTCTTCTGACAGTTTAGCCAGATCGACCCAGCGGAACGATTGCAGTATCTCACCTTCGCCGTCAAAATCAAACTGAACAGTTTTGAACATTAAATTTAAAGGGGACAGGCTTTTCACCAAATAATAAACACTGATGATCTGCGAATCGTTAAAAGCCGATCTTACAAAAAAATCTGTCGTATAGAAATGGCTGATAACCTCCACTTCGACATTGCATTCTTCCACAAATTCGCGCTTTAATCCCTCTATCAGGCCTTCGCCATACTCAAGCCCACCACCCGGGAATTTGGTGAATTGCATACCGTATTCCTGTTCATCGCTTATCAACACCTGATTTTGTTCATTAATAAGCAAGCCATATACGCGTACGTTGAATTGATACATTATTCGAAGTGCTTTTTATTACGGGTAATGTTTTCCATCGTCCAGGTGATATCAGTTGTTTTTGCCTCCGACCGTATGGGGCAGTTTGGCATATTACAATAATAACAGCATTGGGGCACACATGGATCGGTATGAATAAAGAACTCTGTTTTAACGCTTGCTTCCTTATTAATAAGCCTGTCAACCAATGACACCTCTTCATGCACCTTGTTCAGGTCGAAGTAGCTGGGCAGCGTAAGGTGACAGTCGATGTGCAGCTCGTTACCATACTTTTGGGCCCTGAAATTGTGAAAATCGATCCATTCGTCCCTTCGCTTGTCATTCAGAATGGCCAGCACCTCTTTAACCACTTCAAAATCTGCTTCGTCCATTAAACCGGAAACAGATTTCCTGATCAGTTTGTAACCCGTATAAAGGATGTAAAACGCAACCAATATGGACAGTATACTATCAAGGATATCGATCTTAGTAAAATAAATAAGCAACAAACCGGCTACCAGGCCAATACTGGTTACCATATCAGTTATCAGGTGCCGTCCGTCGGCCTCGATGGTAAGCGAACGGAAGTGCTTGCCCTTTTTTATCATGTAAAACCCAAGTGCGCCGTTTACAATACCCGTGGCCCCGATAATATACGCACCGGTCAGCAGGTCGTGTACCTGGTAATGATAAAAGATATTGTAAGTCGACTTGATCAGGATGCCTATCCCGGCGATACTTATTAATGCGCCTTCGATAAATGCGGAAAAGAATTCCACTTTCCCATGCCCGTAAGGGTGGTTTTCGTCCCGCGGAAGCGATGCGAGGTAAATACTATAAAAGGCGAAGGAGCTGGCAAAAACGTTTACGATGCTTTCTACGGCATCTGTCAGTACGAAATTGGATGACGTGATGAGGTACGCGCCAAATTTGGCTATCATCAGTATAAGACCGGTAACCAGCGCCAGTAGTATGATTCGTTTTTGCTGTAGCAAAGCTTTTAGCGATTAGCCGCCAAATTTAGGAATAACATTTAGAAGTAGGCAGGCGATAATTGAAAGTGCCGGGTACCCGGTCTTAAAGCAGATGCTCCACCGCGGACATTCAACAGTTACTTTAATTAATAACCAAGGTTAACATGGTTAACACATTTTTGAAATTTTTCTTTTTAAAACATTGATTATCAAGAAATTAAGTCAATTTTTCCTTAAAATGTGTTAACCATAAAAAAGTGCCTATTTGTGTGGATGCTAAAAAAATCTGAAAACTGGCCGGTTTGCATCTCATGTTGACTGATGTTGTATCAATCGCGATTTTTTTACTGTAAGTGTCGGCTATAAGGGGAAAATTGAAAAATCAGCAAAAGCACGGTCTCTATAGTGACGTTGATTATAAAAATTATAAAAATAGGGAAATGCCCGTGCATCACGGGCTTATGAGTAAAGACTTTTCTATATTTGCGCCCGGATAAAAAATCAATTATGACCGCATTAAGTAACAGAATCAATAACCTTGCAGAGTCGGCAACCATTAAAATGGCCAAACTGGGCCGTGAGCTTGCCGCAAAAGGTGTTGATGTGATCAGCCTCAGTTTTGGCGAACCGGATTTTCATACACCTGACTATGTGAAGGAAGCCGCGAAAAAGGCTATGGATGAGAATTTCACCTACTACACTCCTGTTTCAGGATACCCTGAACTGCGAAAGGCTATTGCTGCCAAGCTGAAGAACGAGAATGGCCTGGATTACGATTTCAGCCAGATCGTAGTGTCGACAGGCGCGAAGCAGGCCATTGCTAATGCTGTTCTGTGCCTGGTTAATCCCGGCGAAGAAGTTATCATCCCCACCCCTTACTGGGTGTCGTATTCGGAAGTGGTGAAATTAGCCGATGGCAAAAGCGTATTTATCGATTCGACCGTTGAAAATGATTTCAAAATTACGCCGGAGCAGTTGGAAGCTGCCATCACCCCAAAAACAAAACTTTTCATGTTCTCGTCTCCGTGCAACCCTACCGGCAGCGTTTACAACAAAAGCGAACTGGAGGGCCTGGCGAAAGTATTTGAAAAACATCCGGAAGTTTATATTATCTCCGATGAAATATATGAGCATATCAACTTTGTTGACAAACATGAATCTATTGCTCAATTCGACAGCATTAAGGACCGTGTTATCATCATCAACGGCTTTTCAAAAGCCTTTGCCATGACCGGTTGGCGTATAGGTTATACCGCATCCAACAAGGAAATCGCGGCCGCCTGCGACAAAATGCAGGGACAGATCACTTCGGGTACCTGCTCCATTACGCAAAAAGCCGGTGTAGCCGCAAGCGAAGGCGGGCTGGAAAGCGTTTTGAAAATGCGCGAGCAGTTCAGGAAGCGCCGCGACCTGGTTTACGGTTTGTTAAAAGATATTCCCGGCATCAAAACCAATTTGCCCGAGGGCGCATTCTATTTCTTCCCGAATGTTACCTCGTTCTTTGGTAAAAGCTACAACGGGAGAACTATCAATGACGCGGACGAACTAAGCCTTTACCTGTTGGAAGAGGGCCACGTGGCTACCGTGGGCGGCGATTCGTTCGGCGATCCAAAGTCTATCCGCATGTCGTATGCAGCAGCCGAAGACAAGTTGGTGGAAGCTTTAAAACGCATCAAAGAGGCGCTTGGGAAACTGAGTTAATTACTCATTTTCTAATCCATAAAAAAACCTCCGCAATTTATTACGGAGGTTTTTTTGTGTTTTTAGCCTGCTATTATTTGATAGGAAAGCCATAGGCTAAACGTAATGCTACGGTACCATAATTATTGCTTTGACCCGAGAAGTTTTCATACCTTACGCCCACATCCCAGGTCTTATTGGCCCAGCCGATCGCAGGAGAAAGTATCAATTTGGTGTCCTTCTCGCCGCCCTCTACTATCGGATGCACCTCAAATCCGGCACCTACCTCGCCACCGATATAAAGATTGTCAGTGAAGAAGCCTTTAACACCGGCTTTAACAGGTATCATACCCAGCGAACGACCCTTTACAGAAACAGTAGTAGTTGAGGTCGCATCGGTAAACGTGGTTGTGTACGTTTTACCGAAGAAGTTATAATAACCTGATGTAAGTGTTAAAGCCAGGTTTTTGCTTAAACCATATTGCAGGCGGGCAGTTCCACCTAATTCAAAATTCGAAATGTCATGGGCATTGCCTGTTGGTATACCACCTTCAATTCCTACACCAAAACGCCATACGCTCGGTGGGGTGGTCTGAGCTTTAACATTACTCGCGAAGAAAATAGTTACGGCAGTCGCAGCTATAGCTATTAGTTTGATTCTGTTTTTCATTGTTGTTAGTTCTATTTGTTAGTAAATAAGATATTATGTACCCCCATTGAACAAATATTTTGCCACCATGCCAGTTTCTAAGATATTTTTTCTTCCTGAGGTTTAATTTCTTAATCGAAACAATAATTAAGTACCGTGTTAAATTATTGTTAATCAATCGATTTGACAGGTAGCCAGCCGGCCATGTATGTATGCGATCTACAGGATGTAAAGAAGCAGGCCCAAATACCACCCTAAACTAATTTTTGTAGCATTTAGCAGGAATTTTTGCCCTATTTGCAAGGCATTTTTTTCAATAACCAAAGGGTGAGCCAATGTTTATGGACCAATTGTCAAATAAAAAAGCCCCTTGCGGGGCTTATATTAACATCATATTATATGTGAGAGTCTTCCGTCGGGTCGGGCTTATAATTTTTCTGTAGCTCGGCCAGCTTTTCCTTTCCGTAAGCGAAGCGGGTTATCAGGTAGAATAATACGGGTACAATGAAGATCGCAAGCGAAGTTGCAGTCACCATCCCGCCAAATACCGTCCAACCGATGGTCTTACGTGCTATTGCGCCCGCACCGGTTGCTACAAGTAAAGGACCTACTCCCAAAATAAACGCAAGGGAGGTCATAATGATCGGCCGCAAACGCAATCGTACTGCTTCGAGCGTGGCTTGTTCCAGTTCCATACCCCTGTCCACGCGTTCCTTGGCAAATTCGACGATCAGGATAGCGTTCTTCGCCGCGAGTCCTATGAGCGTTATCAAACCGATCTGGGCATAAATATTATTATTTAGGTCGGTGAAGAGGAACGATGTATTCAGGGTCAACGCTACTATTGCCCCGAATGCGCCAAGCGGCACGGCCAGCAAAACGGAAAACGGCACCGACCAGCTTTCATAAAGCGCCGCCAGGAAAAGGAACACGAATCCTACAGAAAGCATAAATATGTAAACCGTTTTTGAACCGGATAAAATTTCCTCGCGGCTCAAACCAGAAAATTCATAGCCGAAACCCTGCGGTAAAGTCTGTGCGGCTACTTCCTGTAATGCCTTAATAGCGTCGCCGCTACTGTAACCGGCGTTGGTACTTCCATCTATTTCGGCTGAACGGAATAAATTAAAGTGCGAGATCAGCGGGGCATTCTCTATGGTCTGGTAGGACGTTAACGTGCTCAACGGCACCATTTGCCCTGCTGAGTTTTTGACGAAGTATTGTGCAAGGTCCTTTATGTCGGTCCGGTAATTGGTATCGGCCTGTGCCACTACGTGAAAGTTCCGGCCGTAGATGGTAAAGTCGTTCACAAAGGCACTACCCATATAGGTTTGCAGTGTTGAATTGATATCGGCAATAGACACACCCATGCGTTTCGCTTTCTCGCGGTCGACCACCAATTTTATCGCAGGCGTACGGGCTGTAAAAAAGGTAAACGCCCTGGCTATTTCCGGTCGCTGATTAACAGCTGCCACAAATTTTTGTAGCACGGCTTCAAAACTTTTAATGTCGCCGCCTGCCTGCCGCTGCTCCAAAATAAAGGAGAAACCCGCAGTAGTACCCAGCCCGGGTATAGCCGGCGGTGGTATTACCACCACGCTGGCCTCTTTATACTGAGCCATCTTTTTCTGTATCACCTGCACCAGTTCCTTCGAAGTTCTTTTGCGTTGATCCCAGGGCTTAAGCTGGATAAAAATAGTACCGCTGTTGGATTTACTGGAGAAGCTTACCACGTTTAAGCCACCCAAAGCAGCGTAATGGCCTACCTCGGGTATACTATCCAAAGTGTGCATCATTTGGTTCAGCCTGCCCACACTTCGCTGGGTCGAGGATGCTTCCGGAAGGTCATACGTCATATAAATACGGCCTTCGTCTTCGGTTGGGATAAAGCCCGTAGGTTCGTGCAGGAAAAGCATAATGGTGCCAACTATTATGCATATCAGTATGATCACCATAAATGCCGGATTCTTAACCCCGCGATGGACACCATTTTTATACTTGCCGGTCACCCTTTCAAACCAGCAATTGAATTTGAAGAAAAATTTATCCAGCCCTCTCGATTCCTCGTCAAGCTTGCGCGGCTTTAAAATAAGTGTACAAAGCGCAGGCGTTAGCGATAAAGCGACGAAAGCCGAGATCAGTACCGAAATAGCGATAGTGATAGCGAACTGCTGATATAGCCGTCCAACTATACCTGGCACAAACCCAACCGGCACGAACACAGCAGCCAAAATAAGTGCGATGGCTATAACCGGCGCCGATATATCCTTCATCGCGTGCTGCGTGGCCTCTTTGGGCGACATGCCCTTCTCATCCATATAATGCTGGACGGCCTCAACAACCACAATGGCATCGTCCACCACTATACCTATCGCCAGCACAAATCCAAATAAGGTAAGCGTGTTAATGGTAAATCCTAACGGCGTAAAGAAAATAAATGTCCCGATAATAGAGACCGGTATAGCAAGCACAGGTATTAACGTAGTGCGCCAGCTTTGCAGGAAAAGGAACACAACCAATATCACCAGGGTTAACGCGATCAGGAGCGTAACAACAACCTCATGCACCGAAACTTTAACCACGGTTACAGCCTCGAACGGAACCACGTAATCAACCCCGGTTGGAAAGGTCTTTTTCAGCTCGGCCATGGTTTTGTAAACATTGTCGGCAGTTTCCAATGCATTGCTGTTAGGCGCCTGGTAAACCAACAGGTAAGAAGCCCTTCTGCCATCAACAAATGAGTTACCCGAGTAATTGAATTTGCCCAGTTCAACACGGGCTATGTCTTTCAGGTGCACCAATGCCCCTGTACCCGGCTGGGTACGAACGATGACGTTCTCAAAATCTTTTACCGAAACCAGCCTCCCCTGCGAAATAATGCTCAATTCAAAGGTTTGCGTATGCTCCTGCGGCGGGGCGCCTACCGAACCGGCAGATACCTGTGCATTTTGCTCCTGTAGCGCCGCGGTTACATCAGCAGCAGTGATACCCAACGAGGCCATTTTATCGGGCTTGAGCCATATCCGCATACTAAAATCGTCGGCGCGGGTAAATACGTCGCCCACACCTTTCGCACGCAAAAGGGCATCGCGCACAAATATATTCGTGTAATTGTCGAGGAAAGTGACATTATGGCTGCCATTCGGGGAGTAAATAGCAACAAGCATCAGGATGCTCGGGTTCCGCTTGCGCGTGGTTATACCCAGGCGCTGTACCTCCTGCGGCAAGGTTGGTGTTGCTATCCCTACGCGGTTCTGCACATCCAATGCTGCTATATTAATATCGGTACCAACCTCAAAATTTACGGTCATACTCATCTGTCCGTTGCTGGTACTGTTACTTTGCAGGTAGGTCATGCCGGGTGTACCGTTCACCTGCGTTTCAATGGGTGTCGCTACGGTTTGCTCCACGGTCACGGCGTCCGCACCGATGTAATTAGTGGAAATGTTAACCGTGGGCGGAGTAATTTCGGGGTATTGGCCCACCGCAAGATTAAGTATGGATAGAATGCCGACAATTACTATTACCAACGAGATAACAATAGCTGTAACCGGCCTGCGTATAAAGGTTTCTGCAATCATTCTTTAAATCTTTTAAGACCAATAATCTATTTCCCGCCTTGTTTTTGCTGCCCGGGCTGCTGCGCATTCGGATCGCCGAGGACGATCTTTCCATGGTCGCGCAGGCGCTGGAAGCCGTCGGTTATTACCTTATCCCCTTCCTGCAAACCTTTCAGTACAATGATATTGGCCCCTATTTTCTGCCCTACCGATATTTTATGTTGTACGGCAATTGTATCCTGGCTCACAAAAACAAAATACTCACCCATTTGCTCGGTAACGGCCTTGTTCGGGATGATCAGCTGTTCGCCCGATTGGTCGTTCAGCACTTTCATCACACAGCTCATCCCATCCCTTAACTCATCTTTAGGGTTAGCAAACTGTACCCTCACTTTTACGGTACCGGTCTGGTTATTAACGCCCCTGTCTATCGCCAGTATCCTGCCAGATTTTCCATAGGTTGTTGTACCGTCGGATAACTGCAGCCTGAAGGTTGAGTCGGTGCTTTTCTTTTGAAGATCATAAAAGTGGCTGATATCCTGCTCACCGATCACAAAATCGACACCTATGGGGTTCTCGCTCGAAATAGTATTAAGCAGCGTTGTGCCGGGGCTTACCTGCGCACCAAGCTTTACCTGCGAAATACCGA
Organism: Mucilaginibacter ginsenosidivorans; assembly: GCF_007971025.1. NCBI lineage: Bacteria > Pseudomonadati > Bacteroidota > Sphingobacteriia > Sphingobacteriales > Sphingobacteriaceae > Mucilaginibacter > Mucilaginibacter ginsenosidivorans. The sequence continues at coordinate 4,183,449 of NZ_CP042436.1, forward strand.
TACGGCCCGTGAACGGCGCCGTAATTATTGAGTAGGACAGGTCTGTTTTTGCTGAAGCCACCTGCGCTTTCGCCGACTCCACCGCACTTTTGTTGGTCTCAAATGCTGCCACGGCCTGGTCGACAGTTTGTTTCGCAACAGCATCATTTTTTTCGAGGTAAGTATAACGGTCAACATCCTTCTGTGCCTTCACCAGGTTGGCCTGGGCACTTGATAAGTTAGCCTGTGCCTGGTTGTAAGCTGCTATATATTTGCGCCGGTCTATTTCGTATAACTCCTTGCCCTGTTGTACCACCTCGCCCTCTTTAAAAAATATCCCGGTAATAAATCCTGAAACCTGGCTTCGCAATTCCACGCTGTTTAATGCCACCACCGTTGCCTGGTATTGATCGTAATAAATGGCGTCGGCCTTTGTCACCGTGGCGACACTAACCGGGGTTGGGGCATAGCCCCGTTCTGTTGATTTTTTTTACCGCACGATACAATGGCTGAAATTACTATCGGGGTTAATAAATAGAGGTATGTTCTTTTCATTTGTGTGATATTCAATTTTATTGTACGGTCAATGTGCCTAATGCTTTTTCAAGGTCGATCTTACTCGACAGCAGTTGAAATAAAGCGTTGTAATAATTAAGCTCGGCTGTACGCAGGTCCGATTGCGCGACTATTACATCGAGATAAGTTTTGATACCCTCGCGATATTGCAGGCTAACCACATTGTAAACATCCTTAGCCAAACTCACATTTTGTTTGAGTACATCGTAATTGGCGTAATTGCTTTTGTACCCTGCAAGCGCCTGCACATATTCAGTATTGATCGTATTTTTTGCATTCACAATATCCAGGTCCACCCGGTCGGCTTCCAGCCTTGCCTTACTCAGATTTTTCAAACGTTTACCCCCCTGGAATATAGGCAGGTCGAGTGTTAACCCAACATACCCGTTCGGGAAGGCATTATTGTATAAATTGGAAAAACCATGGCTCAGGTAAACCAGGTTGTATGCGCCTGTTGCCGAAACCGATGGCAAAAAGCCATACTTATAATAGCTTATATTAACATTTTGCAGATTCTTTTGCGTCTGTAGTTGCTGGTATTCGATACGCTTATTAATGTCCAGTTGCTGGTTGGTATCGATAATAGCTTCCGCTTCGTACCTTGTACTGTCGTACGATAAACTAAACCCCTGCTGCGCATCAAGCCCCATGATCTGTTTAAGGTAAGCCATTTTACTTTTAATGGCTTCTTCGGTCTGTTTTCGGCTTGCGAGCGAATTATTAAGCGAGATGGTTGCCTGCTTATAATCTGTCTTATCAACTACCCCGGCCTGGTAACGGGTATAAGCATCCTTAAGGCTGCGTTGCAGGCGCACAATGTCTTCCTTTAATATATCCAGTTGTTTCTCCGACAATAACACGTCAAAAAAAGCCTTGCTGACATCCGATACCACATTGATCTGGCTGCTGGTGGTATTTTGCTTGTAATACAAACGCGAATACTTGGCTGCCTTGGCTGCCTGCAGCACATCATTATTATATATCACCTGGTTGGCCTGCAGGCCCAGGCTCGAGAAATTATTAATATTTGATTGGGTTGCGGTTGTCCCGCTATTCGCCGGGCTTACCGGGCTTCCTTTAAAATAATAATTGTATAAGCCCGAAGAAGTAACCTGCGGAAGCCAGTCGGAAAGGCTGATCCCTATATTTTTTTCATTAATACCTTCGTCGATAGCTGCCTGGCGCACAACGGGCTGGTTTTTCAGGGCATATTCTACGCATTGCCTCAGCGTAAGTACCCTGGCAGCAGTATCGGCAGAGGCCTGGGCGCGCAAACCCGCCGGAACAAGTAAAATAGCGGAAAGAAACAGTAAGAAGGGGTAATATTTGCTTTTCATAGATAGTTTTAGACCGTTATTTTGGAGTGCAAATTAATGGCATTCTTTCAGTTATTTTCTATCGTTTACGACAGAATCTGCGAATTATGGCATAAATATGATTAAAAGAAGTGAAGCAACAATATTTTTACTTAAACGCCACGAAATCAAAGATAATAATGGTGTTTTTCGCTCCTGTTTTAAAAAAATGAAAAATTGTAACATGAATTAAAAGAAAATTTTAATTAATTTGCCTTGTGAGAATTTACATTGCCGGGTAAAGTGTAATGTAAACAGTATCAGCTAGCTAACGATAAGTTATAAACTTGTTTACAAAAAATTAAAGCAGGGTTAATACATGGGTAAAAAACTTCATGATAGAATTGCGTTGTTTAAAGACGCAGAAATGGCAAGGGAAAGAGGCGTTTATCCCTTCTTCAGGCCCATTGAATCCGCACAGGACACCGAGGTAATTATTGATGGCAAGCGCGTGTTGATGTTTGGATCTAACTCTTATTTAGGACTTACCAACCACCCCAAAATTAAGGAAGCTTCAAAAAAAGCGATCGATAAATATGGCACCGGATGCGCCGGATCGAGATTCCTGAACGGAACACTTGATATTCATATCGAACTGGAGAACCGCCTCGCCGAATATGTAGGTAAAGAGGCATCGGTACTGTTCAGCACCGGTTTCCAGGTTAATTTGGGTGTATTGTCAAGCATAGTTGCCAGCCGCAGCGATTATTTGATCTTAGACGAATACGATCATGCTTCGTTGATAGACGGAAGCCGCCTTTCATTCTCAAGGGTAATTAAATATGCCCACAACGATATGGAAGACCTGCGCCGCAAGCTAACCATATTGCCCGAAGAAGGCGTAAAGCTGATCGTGGTAGATGGTATCTTCAGCATGGAGGGCGATATTGTAAAACTACCTGAAATAGTCCAGCTTGCCGAAGAATTCGGCGCCAATATTATGGTTGACGACGCCCATAGCCTGGGTGTTATAGGTCATAAAGGTGCCGGTACGGCTTCTCATTTTAGTTTGACAGATGATGTCGACCTGATCATGGGTACTTTCAGCAAGTCCCTGGCTTCATTGGGAGGCTTTATAGCCGCTGATTACGCAACTATTGATTATTTAAAACATCGTGCCCGTTCACTAATGTTCAGTGCAAGCATGCCTCCGGGATCGGTCGCCAGCGTACTTGCAGCGTTAGATATCATAATATCCGAGCCTGAGCGCATGCAGAAGCTTTGGGATAATACCAACTATGCCAAAAAGCTTTTATTGGACGAAGGCTTCGACCTTGGCCCTACCGAAAGCCCTATCCTGCCGATATACGTCCGCGATAACGAAAAAACATTTATCGTGACCAAGTATTTGCAGGATGCCGGTGTATTTGTTAACCCGGTTGTGTCGCCTGCGGTTCCGTCCGACTCTTCTCTGCTGCGATTCTCGTTGATGGCAACCCACACGTTCGACCAGATAGACGAGGCTATAGATAAAATATCAAAGGCCTTCAAAACAGTTGGCGTAAGCATGGTAAAAGAAGATATATAAGTGCCTGTCAATTAAACAACTACCTTATAATGAAAAAAGTAATTCCGGTCAGCAATAAAAAGGAGCTGGCTAATTTTATTGATTTTCCGCACGAACTTCATAAAAATGACCCAAACTACGTACCGGAATTATTTATCGCACAAAGGGACATCCTGACTACCCACCCTTTTCATAAACATTCGTCGTTACAAACATTCCTTGCTTATGATGGTGACAAGATCGTTGGGCGGATATGTGCGATATTAAACAATAACCACAACAAGTTTAACGGCACTAATGATGGTTTCTTTGGTTTTTTTGATTGCATCAACGACCAGGAAACCGCCAACCTGCTTATCAATACGGCTATCGACTGGCTTAAAGAAAAAAAAGTTGTCAAGATCATCGGCCCGGTAAACCCGTCAACTAACGAAACCTGCGGTTTGCTGATCAAAGGCTTTGATAGCCCGCCAATGGTTATGATGACCTACAACCCACCTTATTATGTGGACCTGCTTGAAAAAGCCGGGTTTAAAAAACAGGTGGACTTGTTGGCCTGGCATTGGGATAAAACCAGCTATAACGACAAATCGGTTCAGTTGCTTGATAAATTGCAGGATAGGCTTAAACGCAGCGACGTTTTGATCCGCAAGGTAAACCTGAAGAAATTTAAAGAAGAAGCCGCCGCATTGCGCGAGGTTTATAATACTGCCTGGGATAAAAACATGGGCTTTTTCCCGATGACCAACGAGGAGTTTGATTACACGGCCAAGGACCTGAAAATGATACTTGACCCGGATTTTTGCCTTTTGGCCGAGCAGCATGGCAAGATAGTAGGTTTCGGCGTAGCCATACCGGATGTTAACCAGGTACTTATCAAGATCAAAAAAGGCAGGTTATTGCCTACGGGCCTCTTCAAGCTTTTGTTTGGAAAGAGCAAGATCAAGGGCATCAGGATAATGCTGCTGGGTGTGATAGATGGCTACCGGAAAATGGGTATCGAGGCTGTGTTGTATGGCAATATCATAAAAGAATACCGGAGAAAGGGGTTGGAGTATGCCGAGGCATCGTGGACATTGGAACACAATGACATGGTGAACCGGGCAATTGAAGCTATAGGCGGCGACCAGTACAAAACGTACCGTCTGTACGAAAAGGCAATTTAACTGAACTGATACGCCACACGGCAGCATACCCCCTGCTGTGCGCAAATGGCTGCTGCTGACATTATAACTCTTATAAGGCAGCCGTTAAATCTCATTGAACCGTCAACTTTGTAAATTAAATGACGACGTTTTGCTGAAAAAATCGGTAATTTGAACATTTCAGCAATAAAGTCAAACCAACATTAAATAGAAAATACGATAACATGAAAAGCAACATTCAGCCAGCCGAAGGAAAATTGGGAATTTTGATACCGGGTTTAGGCGCGGTGGCGACTACCATGATCGCCGGCGTTGAAGCCGTAAAGAAAGGCCTGTCCCAGCCTATAGGTTCACTAACTCAAATGGGACATATCCGCTTAGGCAAAAGAACCGACAACCGCTACCCAAAGATCAAAGACTTTGTGCCGATAGCAGATTTTAAGGACATTGTGTTCGGTGGCTGGGACGTTTATGAAGATAACGTGTATGAAGCTGCGATGAAAGCGAAAGTTTTGGAGCCGGGTTTATTGAATGCCATAAAACCGGAACTGGAAGTTGTTGTGCCAATGAAGGCCGCTTTCGATAAAAACTATGCAAAAAACCTTACTGCTACCAACGTTAAAACCGGCACCAGGTACGAACTGGCACAGGCTGTAATGCAGGACATCAGGGACTTTAAGCAGAAAAACAATTGCAGCAGGATAGTTTTAGTATGGTGCGGCTCGACAGAGATATATTACGAAGCATCAGAAATACATCAAACACTGGCGGCTTTCGAGCAGGCCCTGGTAGATGACGACAAGCGCATTTCGCCAAGTATGATATATGCCTACTCGGCTTTGAAGATGGGCATCCCTTTTGCAAACGGTGCTCCTAACTTAACTGTTGATATACCTGCAATGGTTGAACTGGCAAAACTGACAGAAACCCCGATTGCCGGTAAAGACTTCAAAACGGGCCAAACCCTGATGAAAACCATCCTGGCCCCTGGCCTGGCTGCACGTTCATTAGGCGTTAAAGGTTGGTTCTCAACCAATATCCTGGGTAACCGCGACGGATTGGTACTGGATGATCCGGATAACTTTAAAACTAAAGAAGTATCGAAACTGGGTGTACTGGAAGATATTTTTAAGCCGGAAGAAAACCAGGAGCTGTATGGCGACCTGTATCACAAGATCCGTATTGATTATTACCCGCCGCATGGCGACAACAAAGAAAGCTGGGATAACATTGATATTTTTGGCTGGCTTGGATACAAAATGCAGATCAAGATCAACTTCCTTTGCCGCGATTCGATATTAGCTGCACCGATTGCACTTGACCTTGCTTTATTTAGTGACCTTGCCAAGAGGGCACAAATGAGCGGCATACAGGAGTGGTTATCATTCTACCTTAAATCGCCGCAAACAGCGCCCGGTCTTGCTCCGGAGAATGATATTTTCAAACAATTAATGAAATTACAAAATACGCTGCGCCACATGATGGGCGAAGACCTGATAACACACCTTGGCCTGGATTATTACCAGGACCTGGTTGAAGCCATGTAATGCAATTTCATAAACTTGTTTCCACCTGCCTGGGTATAGGCTATATCGGCAAAGGCGCCGGCACTGTTGCTGCCGTAGCTACCTGCATTTGCTGGTATTTTGCCTGGGCAGGTGGTTATAATTTAACCCTTTCCATCATTGTTACTGCTGCCATTACACTTGTCGGGGTTTGGTCATCCGGCATCGTCGCTACGGTGTGGGGTAAAGACCCATCGCGCGTGGTTATCGATGAAGCTGCGGGCATGTGTATAAGCCTTCTATTTCTTCCGCCCAATTTGAAATATATCGGTGCAGGATTAATACTTTTCCGCTTTTTTGATATTGTGAAACCATTATTTATCAACAAAATGGAAAAGCTCCCCGGCGGCTGGGGTATCATGTTCGATGATGTGCTGGCCGGCGTGTACGCAAACATCATACTACAAGCTGTACTGTGGTTCAAACTATTCTGAACCCCGATCATCAGAAATTAATCAATTGATTAATTTTGACTTTTTGACCACAATAGTCTGTCTGAAATTTTCCTACTTTTGCGCTCTGATACAAAGGTGCAACCCGACCGGACGAAACATTTGACCGTGCCGCAGGGTTAACAAATAGTGGCAAGTGAATTAAGTGACCGGTGCTAAATCTTGCATCCGGGGAACACTAAAGTTGTTCCGTTAAAAATTAAGTTACACTATACGACTATTCTGAACAACCTGCTTGTATTTGAATAATTGCATTGGCTACATGAATTTTAGAAATATATATTTAAAATTATTCGTTTTAACGTCTTTTCTTCTTTCGTCCTTTGTCTCGTTTGCACAGGTGACAAAGGTAAGTGGAGTGGTTACCGATGCAAAAACAAAACAAACCGTTCCGTTTGCCACCATTTCGTCGGTAGACAGCACAATAAATGTCGGCGCCGATGCTGATGGTAAATACATGCTTCAAACGGTAAGGCCTATCAGTAGGATCAAGGTTACTTATGTAGGTTACAAAACTGCCATATTGAACGTCGCCCAGGGGCAGGAGCAGGTAATAAATGTGCGCCTGGTACCCATAGCACAACAATTAAGCGAGGTTGTTATTCGTGCAGGCAAAAAAACAAGGTATCGTAATAAAGATAACCCGGCGGTGGAACTGATACGGCAGGTTATCGCCCACAAGGCGCAAAACAAACCTGAAAGTTACTCCTATGTTCAGTACAGGCAATATGATAAAATGATGTTTTCGGTGGTTAACGTATCGCCGAATATCACTGAACGAAAATTCTTCAGGAAATATAAATTTTTACTGGATAACCGCGACAGCACGACAGTACCGGGCAAAAACCTGCTGCCGATATATCTTGACGAAAAGCTGAGCCAGTATTATTACCGCAAGGATCCTAAAAAAGACAAAACAACCTTGCTTGCCGAAAAAGGGGTAAACTTCGGCAGTTATATCGACAACGAGGGGCTTGGCCAGTACTTCAAGCACATGTATTATGATATCAATATTTATGATAACAACATATTCCTGGTTACCAACCAATTTTTAAGCCCGATATGTGATGCCGCGCCTACGTTCTACAAGTTTTTTATCACGGATACCGTGGTCGTAAATAACACCAAACTTGTACGGCTAAGCTTTACCCCGCGCAACGGGGCGGATATGCTTTTTGAGGGAGATATATTTATTACACTCGATGGTAACTATGCTGTACAACAGGCTAATCTAACGGTAAATAAAAACATCAACCTTAATTTTGTTAAGGGGCTGACGGTAGATCTCGAGTTCGAACAGAATCCTGATAAAAGGTATCACCTGAGTAAAAATACTACGCTGGTGGATTTCGGACTGTCAAAAAAATCAAACGGTGGATTGCTGGGGATACGTACCGTTATCTTTAAAGATTACGAAGTTAACAAAGCTTTAAGCGACACCGCCTACGAAGGGCCCGCTGTAGTCACCCTCGAAAATGCAAAGGACCACACCAAAGATTTTTGGGCGAAAAACAGGTTTGATACTTTAACCACGGCTGAATCAAAAGTTTACCATAATATTGATACCCTGGTGACCATCCCTTCCTACAGGCGAACGATGGATATCATCACGCTGGTGCTTGCCGGGTATAAGTCGTTTGGGCCGTTTGAGCTTGGTCCGGCTAACACTTTTTACAGCTTTAACCCTGTCGAAGGCTTCAGGCTTAGGGTTGGCGGGCGTACTACACCAGAACTAAGCAAGCGTTATTATTTCGAGACTTATGCCGCCTACGGTTTTAAGGACGAACGCTGGAAATATTTCCTGAGCGCCACTTATTCGCTTAACAATAAATCGATCTATAAATTCCCGCAGGATTATATCAGGGCGAGCTTTCAGCGCGATACCAAAATACCGGGTGCCACGCTGCAATTTGTACAGGAGGATAACTTCCTGTTGTCCTTTAAGCGTGGAGAAAACAACAAATTCCTGTACAACGATTTTTATAAACTCGATTACGTACACGAATACGAAAGCCACTTCTCTTACAATTTTGGTTTCAGAAAGTGGACCCAGGCCCCTGCCGGTACCCTTAGTTTCATCAGCAACGCCAATGGCATTCCAAATATCGTAAACAGCGTTACCACGACGGAGTTATCCTTAGGATTAAGGTACGCGCCTAACGAACAATTTTACCAGGGTAAAATATACCGTATCCCTATCCCTAATAAATATCCGGCATTTGCCGTGGATTATACCGTGGGGATAAAGGGCTTCTTTAACGGTGAATACAACTATTCCAATTTACACTTCAGGTTCGATAAACGCTTTTACCTGTCGCAGTTAGGCTATGCAGACGTAACAGCAGAGGCCAGGAAAATATTCGGACAGGTGCCCTACCCTTTGCTGAACATTCCAAGGGCCAACCAGACCTATGCATACGACCTGTTCAGCTATAACCTGATGAACTTCCTGGAATTTGTGAACGATCATAACGAAAGCATTAATATCGACCAGCACTTTAATGGGTTTTTCTTTAACAAAATACCATTGCTGAAAAAATTAAAATGGCGCGAAACATTGTCGTTTAAAGCATTGTGGGCAGGACTGAGCAATCAGAACAATCCTTCGATACACCCTGATCTGTTCCAGTTACCGACCGAGGAAAACGGGCAGCCGGTGACTTTTATACCCGGCAAAACGCCTTATATTGAAGGTAGTGTAGGCATAGAGAACGTTTTCAAGTTTGTGCGGATCGACCTGGTAAAAAGGTTTACCTATCTCGATCATCCGGATGTATCACAATGGGGTATACGTACCAGGGTTATCTTTAACTTTTAAAAACACAAAACTGTATATTTGCAATAAATTAACAATGGCACAACAAACATCTTTACGAACCAGCTTACAATTAGGCATCTACAAGGTGATAGACCCTGTAGTAAAGGTTTTGATAAAGCTTGGATTGACGCCAAACGCGGTTACAACCATCGGTTTTATGCTAAACCTGGGGGTTGCCGTGATATTTATAATAGGTGCAGAAGAAGGTAACCGGGGCGACCTTACCTATGTGGGCTGGGCCGGTGGACTGATACTTTTCGCAGGTTTATTTGATATGCTGGACGGGCAGGTGGCAAGGTTGGGGAACATGAAATCGACGTTCGGTGCGCTTTATGATTCGGTGCTCGACCGGTACAGCGAACTGGTGATGTTCCTGGGCATCTGCTATTATCTTGTTGCCCACCATTATTTCCTGAGTTCGATATTTGCATTTATTGCTCTGATCGGCTCGATGATGGTGAGCTACGTAAGGGCAAGGGCCGAGGGTCTTGGTGTCGAGATAAAAGGAGGCCTGATGCAGCGCCCCGAGCGGGTGATAACGATCGGCCTTTTTGCCATGCTATGCGGAGTGATATCGTTATATATCGGCGGCGACTACAAACTGTATGTTCCGGGCGTTAAGTTCCATGTTTTTGAAACGATGTCCATCTTCACTTTCCCCATTGTTGCACTCGCTATATTAACTAATGTAACTGCTATCAGGCGCCTTGTCGACGCAAAAAAGGCGCTCGAACAAAAGAATAAATGATCAATACCCCTTTCAGTCGATGCGCGTTTCCAAATTTTTAATTTTATTGCTTTTAATAGCTCCCGGGATAACTTTCGGCATCTCGCCCGATAAACACAACGATTCGGTTAAAGCGCCAATAAATTACCCGAAGCCGCCAGTTACGGACAGCCGTTTGTTTTATGTACAGCGTACACCAAACGCCAACACTATAGTGTACGACCTGAACCTGGCCACCAATGGCATGCCTGATACGGAAAACCCCGTTAAAGCTTACTGGATACGATATGCCGATAAGGGACAAAAAGAGGACTTGAATTATATTCAGCGTAAATTTGCTTATGGTTTAACAGCCAGGCCCTTAGCGAACGGAAATTATGATATCAGATTTGTGTCATACAAAAAATTTCCGCTCACTTTGATGAAGGCTTCTGACGGAAAATATCATATATTCGCATTTATTTCGCAAAAGCAAATTATTCTGAATAGTGTGTTTGTGAAGATCGAAGGCGGTACGTTCTGGTTCCCGAATGTTGTGTACGTGGAAGTGAGCGGCACCGATCCCCAAACAGGCAAAGAAATGGTTGAACGTTTTAAGCCCTGATGTTATGAAAAAGAAGTATGTTTCCAATTCACAGGAATCTGTGAGAATGTTCAAGAGCAACCTGCTCGAGGCCCTGTCAAAAGTTCATTACCTGGTGCCGGTATTTATATTTATGCCGGTTATCCTGTTTTGTATGTATAAATCATTTTTTGACGTACACATTCCGGCCCTTACGTTTATCGGGTATTTTGTGCTTGGCTTATTCATTTGGACATTTACGGAATACGTGATGCACCGCTTTGTTTTCCACTATGCCCCGCCAAACAAACCATGGGCGCAGCGGATGCATTTTATATTTCATGGGGTTCATCACGATTATCCAAGCGATGCTAAAAGACTCGTTCTGCCTCCCTCGGTAAGCATCCCCCTGGCAACAGGATTTTACTTCCTGTTTAATGCTATTTTGCCCGATAACTACGTTTTTGCTTTTTTCCCCGGCTTTATTTTGGGATACCTTTTTTATGATATGACACATTACGCTATTCATCATTTCAATTTCAAAGGAAACATCTGGAAAAAGATCAAACAACATCACATGCTGCACCATTACCAGGATGCAGATAAAGGTTATGGGGTTAGTTCGCCGTTGTGGGACAAAATATTCCGTTCAGATTTTATAAAAAAATAGCATGGGCAATAATGTCAGTCATGACATTACAGTTAATCCCCGCTCTGTAATTGTTATTTCTACCCTTTCGATAGCTTATTTAGTGCTGTCATATTTTCTCGTTGGTTTTAAAGGTGACCAGGTTGTACTGCTGCTGCTTGCAAACGGCTTGTTTTACGCCTCGAAAGTTACGCGCAAGTTCTTCATCGCTTACCTTACGTTCCTGGTTTACTGGGTCATCTTTGACTACATGAAGGCCTTCCCCAATTACCGTTACAATACGGTACACATGGCCGACCTGTATAATTTTGAAAAACACCTGTTCGGTATTCATTTCAACGGCATCCTGCTTACGCCTAACGAATATCTCAAGCTAAACAGTACCTCGTTCCTCGACGTAACATCCGGTATATTTTACCTGTGCTGGATACCGGTGCCCTTTGGCTTCGGGATATACCTGTTCATCACCAACCGCAGGCAATGCCTTGAGTTCCTGATCGCTTTTGTGGTAGTCAACCTGGTCGGCTTTGTAATTTATTATGCCTACCCCGCCGCCCCGCCATGGTACATACAGGATCATGGCTATACGCTGATCACCAATACGGGCGAAAATGTAGCGGGCCTAATACGGTTCGATAATTATTTTCATGCAAGGATATTTCAATCCATCTATACCAAAGGGTCCAATGTTTTTGCAGCCATGCCTTCGCTGCATTCGGCTTACCCGATCGTCGTATTTTATTACGCGGCAAAGAACAGGCTATATAAGGCCAGCGTTGTATTTGGTATAGTAACGGTGGGTATATGGTTTGGCGCTGTTTACACCAGCCATCATTATGTACTGGACGTACTTGCCGGGATAGCCTGTGCCATTGCGGGTATATCCCTTTTTAACCTGCTAATGCACAAGTGGGGATGGTTCGGCAGGTTTGTGGACAGGTACGAGAGCCTGATAAAAAAGTAGATGATTGGGGAATTATTTGTACTAAATTCTATACTATCCCGGGGTTTATAACGACAATGCTCCGAGGGTTATGCTTTATAAATTCCTGCCTGGTTTGGTCCAAACAGCGATTTTCGCCCGATAATCGCCTGTAATCACCCGCAAAAGGTTACCGGGCATACCGTTTGATATTATACAGGTATCAATCTTATGACAACGATGCCTGTTTCTTACACAAAAAAGCTGATCCTGTTACTTGCGCTGGTTACCTTCGGTCCGGCACTTTTTGCTGCCGAAAAAACGGATAGCCTCAAAAAAGCGGAGGTTAATTTAGATAGCTTAAAAAAACAGGTGCAACTATCGGTTAACGATTCGTTGAAAGGGCAGCTGTATACCGAGATAGCCGGCCGGTATATGCAGTTCGACACCATCAGCAGTAAAAAGATACGGATCGAGTACCAGGAAGCCGCGATAGCCAACACTTTAAAAGCCATCCATTATTTTTCGAAATATAACGATACCATTGGGCTGCGAACCAGTTTCAACAACCTGGCTAAGGTTTACCATGCGCAAAAGAAATTCCCGCAAACCAAATGGTTCATCCTGCAATCAAACTCGCTGTCGCGCGAACTCAATGATAACCCGAACATTATTTCCTCGCTCATTGAGCTTGCGGCCCTGAAAACAGAAATAAAAGACTATACCCTGGCCATGCGCGACCTGAATGAAGCGCTGGCCCTATCGTCCAAAAATCATTATGCCAGGCAGGAGTCGCTTGTACAGTTGAACTATGCGATGTTATACAGCAGCCTGAAAAACCAGTCCAAATCGGCTAAGGCAATGAAAAGACACCTCGCTATTGACGACAGCATCCGGAAAGTCGAAGAAGCTATTTTAGCAGCACGGATAAAAGCGGCCGACTCGCTGGCCATGGCCAAAAAAAAAGCTTATTTGAACAGCAGCAAAGGGCCTTACGCGTTCAACTTCTCCAAAAAGCCAGGTTCATTACCATACTTATCATTATCATTGTTCTGATATCGGTAATCTTGTTCGTGATGTATAAGCGAAGAAGAAAAGGTTTTTGGCGCTCCCGTATCAAAAGGAAATCCTGAGTTATCATATACACGTCGTAAATTCGTTATTAAACTTGTTGCCCGTTAAACCGTCGAACAGTTAATATGAAATTACTTACCGCGAGCATAGTTGTGCTTGCCCTGTTTTTATCGTGTATCACCAATAGTCCTGCAGACCCGCACAGGAGCTTCAAAAAGGAATTTCTTGAACGGATAAACGAAGCAAGACATAGGGGTTGTAATTGCGGCACCGAATACATGCCGCCGGCGCCGCCATTGGTCTGGAACGACGACCTGGAGACCGCCGCGCAGAACCACGCCGAAGATATGTCGGGGAGGCACTACTTCAGCCATACCAGCCGGGATGGCCGGACAATGTCGGACAGGGTAATCGCTGCTGGCTATACTTACAAAGGCTTTAAAAGCTTTGCCGTAGGCGAAAATATAGCCGAGGGGCAGATGAGCATTGCCGAGGTTATGGATGGATGGCTTAAAAGCCCGGGGCATTGCAAAAACCTGATGAATCCATCATTTAAGGAAGTTGGTGTGGCTCAGTTCCGCTTGTATTGGGTGCAGGATTTCGGCGGAAGGGAGCCCTTCACCAAAGCCGAGCAACGACTGATAAAAAGCGGCAAAGTGAAGCTTATTCAGCATTCGTCGTCAAAAGAATGATCATTTCCATCCCATCAATTGCATTACCTGCTCAAATTCAGGCTGCAACGGTGCATTTATTGTTATCATCTGCCCGGTTACAGGATGCGTAAATTCAACAGAACAAGCGTGTAATAACATCGTTTCCATCGCCCATTTATCTTTAAACAGCTTGTTCTGCTTATTGCAGCCGTGGGTGCGGTCGCCGATAATAGGATGAAAAATATGAGCAAAATGTTTTCTTAACTGGTGCATTCTACCTGTGGCCGGGGCGGCTTCTACCAGCGAATACCGTGAAGTACCGTGCTTGCCAAACGGCACATCCAGTTCGGCGCGTTCCAGGGTTTGATAAGCGGTGAAAGCATCCTGAAGGGTACCATTTTCTTTTCGTAAAGGATAATCGATCTCACCGCGGTCGTCAGTATGCCCGCGAACGATGGCCAGGTACTTTTTAGCGACCCGGTTTTCGGCAAACTGCTTTTGCATCGCTATTTCTATCTCCTTATCAAATGCAAATAACAGAACGCCACCGGTCTTCCGGTCAATTCGATGTGCGGGGAATACCTTCTGCCCTACCTGGTCACGCAGCAACTGCAGGGCAAACACTTCCACGTCAGCCGCTATTTTCGACTTGTGTACCAATAAGCCATGCGGTTTGTTTATGGCGATCAAATATTCGTCCCTGAATAATACATCTAACATTATGGCTGCCTTAGGGCGGCAAAGTTAGATTTTTAGATGGTTGATAGTTGAGGCCGGGTGATATTATCTCAGACCTTTGCTTTTCAAGAACCTCACCAGGTCGGCCGGGTGATCTGTTTGCAAGCCGTTGAATCCTTTTGCCAACGCCTCGTCCCAATTCTGCGACTCATTTGCACTTTGGATGTCCGGCCACACGGTCAACCCCATTGCCCTGGCCGAAGCTACCATTGCAGGGGTGTATTCCTTCCACCCGCCATCCAAAATATCTGGCTTTACTTTATCAATAAAGGCTTTCATGCCAGCTTCATCCTTCACATTACCTGGCATACTCACCATCAGGGGCATACCGGGCGCTATTTTTCTCCAATCGACAAATTGCTGCGGATTGTTAATATAAACAAGCACTTGTTTTTCCATGCCGTATTCTTTCAGCATGGCATAAGTAACCGCGGCATCTGCATTTTTATAATCAATGTAGATGTATATTTTATCCTTGCAAAGCCCCAGTATCTGTTTAAAGGTTGGCACGCGGTAAATGTCTTTATCAAGGCTATCCTTGCTTTTAACGTGAAGCTGCTCCATTTCGGCGAGTGTCAAATCCTTTACATTACCCTTGCCTTCTGTCATACGGTTCACGGTGCCGTCGTGCATGCTTACCAGTTCGCCGTCCTTTGTCGTCCGCAAGTCTATTTCAATGTAGTCCGCCTCATTTTTTATGGCTTCAGCATAACCGGCAAGGGTATTTTCCGGGCATTTCACATGGTCTCCGCGGTGCGAGATTACTATAAACGAGTGCCGCGCAGGCGGCGGAGGATTAGGTTGGGCGTATGCGGGCTCCAACGCCGCATACACTAATAAAATAAGAACCAGTTTTTTCATCTATCTATTTGCCAAGGCTGGGTTTATCTTTTGCCATCATCGCATCTATGGCGTCGCCAACTTCGTGATCGGCGTTCTTTTTAAAATCAAAACCCAATAACTTAGCTATGCTTTGCGCCAGCTGTTTGTGATAAGTAGTTGTTTTTGTTTTGATGATACCATCATTCGGGGTATCCGGCCCTATAACGGCGAACCAGGTTTGCTCCGAATTTTTGATTCCCGTACCATGGCTCTTCCAGGCCTCGGGCGATGCATCTCCCCGGCCGTGGTCGCACGTTACAATAAGGGTTGTTTTGTCTTTATACTGCGGATCGCTTTGCAAGTATTGCCATAAGTCCTGCAAATAGGCGTCTTCCTGGTGGGCCTGGCTCAGGTACATTTTATAATTGCCGGCGTGGGCCATATCGTCGGTCTCGTCAAAGGCAATATATAACACACGTGGCTTATACTCCTTCAGGTATTCCATCCCCAGTTCGTAGGTCATAAAATCAATGCGGGTATCGCCCAAATAATGAGGTGCCTTATGCTGCATTTCGTTCAAAAACTCCAGCCGCCGGTCGGTTTTGGGGCCGTCAAAATCGGCGTAACCCGCGTTCACTGTCAAACCCGAGCGGCCAACATTAAATATGGCAGGAAAAGCCTCCCATGAGGCAAACACGGCTATCTTATTTTCGAACCCACGCTGTTTGTTCAGGTATTCGAAAACGCTGGTATTGGGATTAGGAACCGGGTTATTACTATTCACTCTAACATCAGGAAAACCGGTAAAAATCTCGTTATAGCCCGGGTACGAAAAATGGTAATTGTTGGCTACCTCGTCGCTATTGCCGGCATCACGGTCGCCATATAATTGACCCTGGGACACGATCGTCGACCAAAAAAACGGCATCAGCATTTTCCGGCGGTCCTCGGGCGTTGTGGCCCAATATTTTTTCCGGACGTCAGCTTTGGTATCGGTAAATTTAGAATTGATAATTGCCGAGTCGGCGCCCCGGAAAAGCTCCTGCCAGCGAAATCCGTCTAAAGTGACAACAATAACATTTTGGGTTTTATGATTTTGCGCGAAACCTGGTATCGCAATCGAGAGGGCCAAAAGCAGCAACGTTAGTTTTTTCATAGCTAAATCTTACTGCCCTCAAAAGTACACAGGCCATATTAAGCCTGTTTTTCCTGAAATTTAATTTACGGGTTGTTTGTAAATTGCATATTGTGGATAAATAAGCTTGTTTCAGCGTAGAAATCGCCAAAATAGCCGGTAATACGATGGCTGAGCAACCAGGAAGACCAATTTCAGGCTTAATATTTACTCTATTTTAAGCCAGTATTTAATCATCGTAAAATGTTTAATAATCACTTAACATTTGTTTAACCAACAGCACCGTACTTTTGCGTAAAGCTGCTAAACAATGAAACTACTTTATGCCATACAGGGAACAGGAAACGGTCATTTAAGCCGCTCGCTCGAGATAGTGCCGCTGCTGCAGCAAATGGCCGATGTAGATATCTTGATCAGCGGCACACAAGTAGACCTGCAATTGCCTTTCCCGGTAAAATACCGGTTCAACGGGTTTGGATTTATCTTCGGTAAATCAGGTGGCGTCGATATCTGGAAAACCTTTTACAAAGCCAGTTTCCGCAAATTTCTGAAGGAAGTGAATAAGGTGCCGGTTGAAGAATATGACCTTGTAATTAATGATTTTGAACCTGTATCGGCCTGGGCCTGTTATGTCAAAAATAAGCCATGCATAGGATTAAGTCACCAGGCCGCTGTTTTAAGCGAAGATGTGCCAAAGCCCGATGAATCGGACATGATAGGAAAACTGATCCTTAAAAATTACGCTCCAACTACCAGCCAGTATGGTTTTCATTTCAGGCGCTTTGACGAAAACATATTTACGCCGGTTATCCGGAAACAGGTACGTGAACAAAAGATAACCGATAAGGGGCATTACACTGTTTACCTGCCTGCTTATGATGATAAGCGCCTGATAGAAAGGCTATCCGAATTTAAAGACGTGGAATGGGATGTTTTCTCAAAACACAACAAAAGGGTATCAAAACATAAAAATGTTTCGATACAGCCCATCAATAACGAAAAGTTTGTAAAAAGCGTGGCGCAATCGGCCGGGGTACTTTGCGGGGCCGGGTTTGAAACACCGGCGGAGGCCTTATTCCTGGGGAAGAAGCTTTTGGTGATCCCGATGAAGGGCCAATACGAACAGCAATTGAATGCAGCTGCACTTAAAGCAATGGGTGTGCCGGTTATCAAAAGCCTAAAGCCAAAACATAACGAAACCATACAAAACTGGCTGGAGAGCGGCAAAGTGATCGGGGTTGACTATCCCGACAACACAAAACAGGTATTAGAGCTGGTTATCAACCGGCATTATCACCCGGTAACATCGGCCCCACTGATGCAAAGGGTTTAATTTGTACATTTGTACCATAAACCTACGGATACATGGCACAAAAAGTAATTACGGTAAACATCAATGTTTACGAGCAAACCGTTAGCAACCGTCATTCAGCTTACGAAATAAAGGACGTTAACAAATACCTGGACGAAGGCTGGGTGATCAAACAATGCCTGCAGGCCACCACCACATCGGCCAACTGGACGAATGTTACTTTTATTCTTGAAAAGTAATCTGGCGTTAAGTTTTGAATAACCCTCAATTTCCCGATATTTGACAGATTGATGGGTACTAATTCGCTGACAGACAACCAAATTTACAGTCTCATTTCGGAGTTCAAGATCGATGCCGGCATCGCATCGGTAAAACCATTTGGTTCGGGCCATATCAATGACACTTACCGTATTGTCAATGCTAACATAAACGGGCACGATTACCTGCTGCAACGCGTCAATCACCATGTCTTTAAAGACGTTCCATTGCTGATGAACAATTTGTTGAATGTTAGCCGGCATTTGAAGCAAAAAATACGTTCGGAACAAAATGTCCTCACGATTATCGAAACAAGAGACAACCGGCCTTATTTTAAAGACGACGGCGGCAATTACTGGCGCGTCTTTTATTTTTTGAAAGGCACCAAAAGCTACGACGTTGTAACAACCGAAAAACAGGCATTTGAAGGCGGTAAAGCTTTCGGGGCCTTCCTTGCTTTGCTTGCCGACCTTGACGTTAGCCTGGTAAAAGATACCATACCCAATTTTCATAATATCGAATACCGCCTGGCGAATCTCCAAAAGGCAATAGATACAGATAAAGCTGGGAGGTTGAAAGAGGTAGCTCCAGAGATCGGATTTATTCAGCAGCGCAGCGATGCGATGAGCGAAATATCACGTTTAGGCAGATCCGGGGTTTTGCCGTTAAGAATAGTACACAACGACACTAAATTTAACAACGTACTGCTCGACCAAAATGACAATGCGCAATGTGTAATTGACCTGGATACCGTAATGCCGGGCTACGTGGCTTACGATTTTGGCGATTCGATACGAACCATTATCAATACAGTTGCCGAAGATGAGGCCGATGTAAACCATATTGGTTTAAACCTGCATTTATTTAAAGCTTACACCAAAGGTTTCCTCCAGGAAGCGAAACCATTTTTGACCGAATCGGAAATTAGCTCGCTTTTAAAAGGTGTACTGTTGCTACCCTATATTCAGGCCGTACGTTTTTTGACCGATTACCTGGAGGGCGATCATTATTTCAAAATACATTTTTTTAGTCATAACTTGCAGCGTGTGCGGGCACAGCTGGCATTGGTAGCGAAACTTGAAGAAAATCAGCACATACTCGGGCAAATAATTACCAAGACCTGGCAGCAGTTAAAAGTATAATATGATACGGATAATGAAGCGTACTTGCAGGGTAACGGCGATATTTAGCATTTGTATATTTCTTGCAACCTTTGCAACCAGCGAAGCTATTGGAAGGTCAAAAAAAAAGACCGACACACTAACCCTTATCCCATTTGGCGGAAACGCCTGGCGAACGGACAAAGACACCACGGGCGGTAACATCAGCAACGAAGGTATTATAAACTGGAGTTCGGCGAAAGCCACATTCACCTCTTATGTACGCTTTGGGCAAATGGGGAAACTCAATGTTTATTTGCACCTGTCCGTTCCAAAAGGACGGAGTTCGATAACTGTTACGGCATTGGGCATCAGCAAAACTATTACTACATCGGGCAGTGGCTTTAGAGATGTTTATGTGGGCGACTGGATGATACGTGATACAGGTTACATAGCGTTCCAGCTAAAAGGCGTTTCAAAAACGGGCGACGTTTTTGCCGATATAACTGGTATTGCCTTATCGGGCGACCCCGTTAAAAGTAAAATGAGCTTCGTAAAGGATAATGAAGGCCAGTTCTTTTACTGGGGTCGCCGCGGACCGTCCGTTCATTTGGGCTATACCGTACCGGATGGCGTGAATGCCGAATGGTTTTATAATGAAGTGACCGTCCCGAAAGGAAATGATGTTTTAGGCTCCTATTTTATGGCCTGTGGTTTTGCGGAGGGTTATTTCGGCATGCAGGTGAACTCGCCTACCGAAAGGCATATCCTGTTCTCGGTTTGGAGCCCTTTCAATACGGATGATCCTAAATCTATTCCCGAAGATCAAAAGATCATTATGCTTAAAAAAGGTGACAACGTGCATACAGGCGAGTTTGGGAACGAAGGTTCAGGCGGGCAAAGCTATATGAACTTTATGTGGAAAGCCGGTACTACCTATAAATTCCTGGTACACGCCAAACCAGATGGCAAAGGCCGCACCGAATACACCGCTTATTTTTTCGCGCCCGAAGCCGGTAAATGGCAACTGATCGCCGGTTTCAGCAGACCAAAGACCGATACATACCTGGAACATCTGCACTCGTTCCTTGAGAATTTTGAACCGGAACAAGGCACCAAAACCCGCGAGGTACATTTTAACAACGGGTGGATATGCGATAGCAATGGTAAATGGATGGAGCTAACCAAAGCGCGTTTTACGGCAGATAATACCGGCGCTAAAGGTTACCGGATGGATTACGCAGGCGGTGTTAAAGGACAGTCCTTCTTTTTGAAAAATTGCGGGTTCTTTAACAATTATACGCCGCGCAATATCTTTTTTGAGTGGCCCCGGAGCGGTAAAAAGCTAAACATAGACTTAAGTAAATTGCCTTAACGACATCCATTATAAAAGGCGTTGTCATCCTGGGGTTCCCGAAAGATGTCTATCGGGCCAGCGCGCATACTTCAATATAACTTAGTATGACGCCTTATTTCTCTGTCACAATCAGCATCCACCCTTTACCCTTTTCAACTTTAATATCGTGTCCGTCTTGAAAATCAGCTTTGGGCTGAAAGTTCTTCACTTCCGGCGCTGTGATCGTTGCTTTTGATGGGTCTATACCAAGCGCTTTCCAATCTATCTTGAGTTTAATATTGACATCATCTGCCGCCCAGCTTGCAATGGATACCAACGCACTTTTATCTTTTTTATAGACGGTCGCTAATACTTCAGGATTATTGGTTTTTACGGGACAATCATCCACCCAATAGCCTATCATCTTGCCGTTTTGCATACCAAAGTCATCCCAGGCATGCCATATCGGGCGCGGATCGGCATTATCGCTCCAGGGCATGCGGTTGGTCATGCCGTAAACCATTCCCCGCCATGGGTTGCCCCCGCCCTGCAGCATTTCGCCCATCAGGCCGAAAGGTATGCCTGATACCTCGGTCAGGAAAAAATCCGGCGAATTCTTCTCATAATCAAAATACTCACCGAACCACAAACGATTCAGGTACGGAAAATTCTCCATATACAGGTTCGCGCTGTTATTAAACCCGTCGGCTTTATCATACTGATTGGCCGAATGCAGATCGATGATACCCGGATGGCCATCTGCGGTCAGCACGCGTTTAATGCGTTTCATGGTTACCCGGTCAAAGGCCACATCATCCAGGTAAATGCCATCAATCTCTACATTCTGCACAAGCCAGTTCATGCCTTCCACGTAATAATTATGCCAGCGGTTCATTCCGCTGTTAATGATGGCCGCATCCTTATATTCGGGTACGTACCAGGCGGCAATATAATCATCGCCCAGATGTTCCTGCAGCCAGGAATATCCCCCGCCTTTGCCAGGCGAAAACACCTCATGCCCTAAACTGCGCAGCGGGTACAGCTCATAAGCGCTGTTGGACAACTCGCGGATGGTATTGTATATCTTCACTTTCAACCCTTTTCGGTGCGCCTCATCAATGTAGGCCTTCATCGCGTCATGCGCTATAAACGGATAATTGATGTAGGGATTGATAGGCGTGCCGTGATGGATGTTGACCACTGTAGCGCCTGTTGCTTTTATAGTATCCAGGTTATTATACTTATGATAAAATCTTGTGGCCCATTGAAAATTGGTATTGATGGTATGGAACGGGGTGATCAGCAGGTTGAAATTGTAATATAATACTTCGCCTTTTTTCATACTGCGGGAGCCGCTATAATTGTTCACCCAAACCGTGCTGTCAGCTTCGCTTATCCTGATCCCGCCTTTATTGTCGTTCCCCCACGAGGCCGGCAATAACAATGGGCGTTGCAGGTAAAAATTGGTATTGAGGGGTCGGACGTAATGCTCGTCGCGCAGCGAATATTGCAAGCCGGCATTAACGCTGCCTATCCAGGCGCCATCCTGGTTCTTATGGGCAACATCCCATTTCCACTCATAGGTGTCGGGACGCTTCTCCCCTTTCAGGTTTAACCCCATCATATAAGTGGCCGCCTTTTTATTCATCGGGATATGCAGACGCAGGTCGTTAAAGCTGATATCGTGCAGGGCGGTTAACTTAACCGTGTAGGCGATAAAACCATCAAACTCTATTGAACCGCACACATCCATCCGCAACCCGGGAACTGTGTTTTGCGACTCCCATTTAACGGTGCCGGGTGTTTTATCAGTAAACTTAACAGCCGATGGCTTCCATAGCTCTTTCTCCCCGTCTTTGGTTTCGAGCATAAAGCTGATGGGTTGATTTAGCAACTGTTTAGGCTTATCCGTCATCTCCGTCATTTCGGGGGTAAAAAAAGTTTCAATATTTTTCGGGAAGCCTGTATTATCCAATATCACTTTGCGGCCAAGCAGCGATATGCTTTGGCCATCGACCTTTAAAGGTATGTATGGTTTGATGACATCGTTTTTTTGCGCCATCGTCGAATTAAGCCAGGTAAGCCGTGTTTGCTTCTGCGGTTCATTTACTCCGCCTTTTGGAGCGATCTTATTATCAACTTTCAGGGCGATATTAATGCGTGTAGCCGGTACCCCTTCTGCGCTAATTGTCGCGTACCCGGTGTAAATACCGGCCGAAACATTTTGGGGAACATTCACGAGGCACCACATAGCCTGCACATCGCCTTTGGCTACGTCTACTTGTTTCGAAAAAGGGTTGCCTTTGTAATCGATACCGCTGGTATTAAGGCACGACATGACTTTGGAAGAAATAGTACCCTTTGCACCTTTCAAGTCGGAGAAAGTAATTTTAACTTTTTTTAAATCATTCGACACAGGATAAATACCTAATTGATAAGCGTAGTTTTCGCCACGGTCAGTTTTGCCGTTAAATGTACTTGTCAACCCCTTTAATATCCAGCGCTGCGGCAGATCGTGTTTCATTTTGATGGGGTGCATCCGGTCCTCTGGAAACACCAGGTATTTTTTTGACGGGTATTTACTTTCCAGCGCCTTTACTTCCGATGCTGTGGCGATCACCTCCATCGGGTAAAAACTATTGAAAGCATTGACAGACTCGATCGATACAACCTTTGCCAATGGAGTATCTTTTGTACTTGCAATACTTTGAAGCCAGTCTGCATTGGCTGTTTCCTGTGGTTTCAGGTACTTTGCGTTGGGATAGTTCGATTTCCGGTCGATCTTATATGGCAAATAGTAAACATAGTATTGAGTGCCGGACGAAGGCTCAAAATAGATGGTGCCTTTTTCGCGCGTAATAGCGTCAACTTTTACATTATCTATCCTTTTGTTGGTACTCGCGTCGACAACTAATAGCTGTTTAATTTCAGGGTGATAGTCGCTCCGCCGCCAATTGATAACGGCCTTAACAACTTTTGCGCCTTTAGCATCAGCCGATAACACCACCCGCTGATTACCGAGCGAATCGGCATCCCAATCATTATTTCCGGCCGTATATTTTATTTGCTGGGCAATACCGGTATTACAAGCAAGGAACAGCAGGGCAAAAAAAGCAATTCTCATCATTTTGATTTTAAGTGTGTGCGGACACACCAATTATATGGCGAATGTAGATATGAATTTATTAAAAGTCAAAAAAAGATAGCATCAATACAAATTGAAGGATTTCCAGCCGCAACGAACTGAAAATTTGAACTTAATTCAAATTACTGTGTTATAGCAACAAAACCTATAAAACTATGAAAACCGAAATAAATGAATATTTAAGTCAGACAGACCTTAACAGGTTGTTCATTCATCAATTGAACAGGGTAAACTGTACCAAAGGCTACCTCATCAAACATCTCCCACCGCTGGCCGAGATCGCATCGTTCCATAATATGCAGCTGGCAATATTGGAGGCGCTCGACGACTCAAAAAGGCAACAGGCCCGTGTGGACGAAATATACGCCATACTCGATTCAAAGCCATCTGATGATGGGTGCGAAGTGGTAAAAGCAGTAATAGAAGAAGCCTATCAATTTGGCAACCATTCCGGAAAAACCAAGATCATGAACGACATGGATATTATCCTGTATATGTGCATGATCGAAAACCTCGCTCTTACTTCTTTCAGGATGCTGAAGCTGATCAACCAGTTTATGGGTAACGAACGGATAAGGCAATTGCTGACAGAATGCTGTGACGAAAATATTGACAACGACCGCCTGTTCACCTTGATATCAGAGGAATATCTTGCTCAAAAGGTACTGGATTGAGCCGGGTTTGGTCAAAAGAAAAGCCGGACCCCATGGATCCGGCTTTAGAAAAGTTATTTAATACCCCTATTAAAATAACTATACCAAAGTAACAGAATTATTGGGGTTAATGCAATATTTGTAACCATTTATTTACAATACACCTTTGAGGCCATCCTGGTACTTTGTTGATTTTGGCACATGTACTTATCTGCGATTAATATGTAATTTGCCGCCAAAATTATTTATGATGCTAAAATCAACTATTCTATCTGCCTTATTTGTATGTTTCATTGTACAAGTAAATGCGCAGGGGCTTTACATCCCGCGCGATATCAAAAAGGCATATCAAAATGGGACCCGTTCCATGGACGGTAAACCGGGCAAGAATTACTGGCAAAACACCGGAAAATATAACATATCCATTACGGTTGCGCCTCCTAAAAAAGATGTGACAGGCACCGAGCAGATCACCTATATCAACAACAGTCCGGACACACTGAAAAGACTCAATATCAAGCTGATCATGAATATCCACCGGGCCGGCGCAGCCAGGTTTTCTGGAACCAGTGACGACTACCTGTCGGAAGGTGTGCAGGTTGATGAGTTTAAGGTAAACGGCGAAAAGAAAAACTGGAACAATAAACAGGCGCGTACGAGCAACCAGTTCGTCGGCCTGTCGAAACCTTTAATGCCGCACGACTCGGTAAAACTGGATATAACCTGGCATTACCAGTTGGTAACGGGTCCGGGCCGCGAAGGGGTTATCGATTCCACTTCGTTCTACCTGGCTTATTTTTATCCGCGGGTATCCGTTTATGATGATTATGTGGGCTGGGACCGTACGGAATTTATGGATGCGCTGGAGTTTTATAACGACTTTAATGACTATACCCTGAACGTGACAGTACCAAAAAACTTTATTGTTTGGGCAACGGGTACGCTGCAAAACCCGACCAAAGTATTGCAGCCTGAATATGCTGAACGGCTTGAAAAGTCGATGACGAGCGATTCCACAATTCACATAGCTACCCCCGAAGACCTGGCCGGTAAAAAAGTGACGGCTCAGAATGATATGAATACCTGGACGTGGACCTCGTCACATATTACGGACGTGGCGCTGGGTATAAGCGACCATTATGATTGGGATGCCGCCAGCGTGGTAGTTGATAAAGCTACGGGCAGAAGGGCCAGTATGCAGGCTGCTTTCCAGGATAAGTCAACGGATTTTCACCGCTCCGTGCAATTTGGCCGTAATTCGTTAAGCTGGTTTTCGAACAACTGGCCGGGTGTACCCTACCCTTTCCCAAAAATGACCGCCTTCCAGGGTTTTGCAGATATGGAATACCCGATGATGGTAAATGACAGCCATACCGGTAGCCTGAGCTTCGCGCAGTTGGTACAGGACCACGAAATAGCGCATACTTACTTCCCCTTTTACATGGGTATTAATGAAACCCGTTATGGGTTTATGGATGAAGGATGGGCAACGACTTTAGAGTTACTGATAGGAACTGCAGAGGTTGGGAAGGAAAAGGCTGAAACCCTGTACAAACAATTCAGGATAGCAGGCTGGATACATGACCCGTCGACTGCGGAGGATCAGCCGATCATTACCCAGGGTACCGAGTTGAGGGGCGGATTAGGTAACAACGAATACGGCAAACCCTCGTTAAGCTACCTGGCCCTGAAGGATATGCTGGGCGACGACCTGTTTAAAAAAGCGTTGCACAACTATATGGATAACTGGCATGGCAAACACCCTATTCCATGGGATTATTTCAATTCAATGAACAGCGGATCGGGCAGAAACCTGAACTGGTTCTTCAACAACTGGTTCTTTACCAATGGTTATATCGACCTGGCTCTGAAAAATGTGACGAAGATCGGTACCGGTTATAAATTCGAGATACAAAATATAGGTGGCTTTGCGGCACCATTCGACCTGGTGTTAACTTATTCGGATGGTACAACCGGCCGTATACATCAAACATCGGCAGTTTGGGAAAAAGATCAGAAGGCAGCTACCATCAGCTTCAAAAATAATAAGACCATCAAATCGGCTAAGATAGATGGCGGTATCTTTATGGATGCCGACGAAAGCAATAATAACTGGACTGCTAAGTAAAATTGAACGTGTGTGTTTGTTCAAACAAAAAAAGCCCGCGGCATTCGCGGGCTTTTGCATTTTTAAGCAGGCGCTGCGTTAACTAAGCGCCTTGTATCGAATCGTTCAGATCGTCGGCGGCACCCTTTACGCCCGACTTTGCACGCCCGATGGCCTCTTTACCGGCCTCAACCACGTTGTTCGACCTTGACCTTACCTTGTCGGCCACGTCTTCCTTCATGTTTGCAAGATCGTTCACTGTACTGCGAAATTTCGACTTCGACCTTTCCAGTGTGCTGTTACCGTATTCGCGCAGGTTGTTAGCCGCCGACTCGGCTTTATTGCGGATGGAACCGGTGATATCGTTTACATAATCGGCTATGTCGTCCCGTAATTCCGAGCCGCTGCTTGGCGCTAATAACAGGGCCACTGCGGCGCCTGCCGCGGCGCCGGCCAAAAGCGCTACTATAATTTTTGCTGAATCTTTCATGATGTATAGTTTTTGCAAGTGTATAATTAAAGTTAACAAGCGGTTATGAATAGTGTTTAACTTTTCTGTTAAAAAACCTTTAACTGGTACATAGCAAGGCACTTAAAACGAAAAAAGTCCCGGTTCTGCCGGGACTGATACGATTGCAATGGTATTATTTATGATTAAATAACTTTTACATTTACCGCATTTGGACCTTTACGGCCACTTTCAACCTCGAATTGAACTTTATCGTTCTCACGAATTTCGTCAATCAGGCCTGAAGAATGAACAAATATTTCCTGGCCACCCTCTGAAGGTACGATAAAGCCAAAACCTTTTGTTGCATTAAAGAATTTTACTGTTCCTTGTTTCATTATAAATTAATTTTTAAAGGCGGCAAGGTATGGATAATAATTTATAATACAAGTGCAAGTTATTACAAAATAAAGCTATAAACTATTCTATAAATAATCCATTTTCCAAGAAATCCTTGAATACGGCAAGCGATTCGTCATGAATGTATTCACAGCTATCCAATAAAATCAGGTAATATATCTTCCCCTTTAGCCGTGTATATTGACTATTGATATTATAATATCTAACCTTCCCGGGATCTTTATCTGTAATTCTTTGCACGTTTTCCAAATCCATTCCGGGGTAATCCGGTTCATCCCGCTCAACGCCTATGGCATACATATGGCCGCCTCCGATATTCTGATAGATATCAGGCTTCCTGATCTCAAAAGCAACGCTATTTTTGTATTTTAGGGTTATATCAGCAGGTTTTCGATCAGTATACTGTGCCAGGTAAATTGATAAAAAATCGCTTAGCGACTGCCCCTGCTTTGGCACTTGTGCAAGCACCAATAGGCTGTAGTCAATTCCTTGATTATTTACTTTACTGATTATTGTATTAGGCTTAAACGTCATATACCCAATGCCATTTTTAAATTCACCCGGCCCGAAACCCCATGTGCTGTCAATGGTAACCTTTATGCCGACGATCCTATTTAAAAAAGATATTTTATTGTTTTGTCTGCCTATCAGTGTCCATTCCTCCTTTAAACCAATTGTTGAGTCGGGGTTAGGCACTTTGACAGTTGTACTTAGTTTGTCGTACAAAGCAAGTATATGTTCTGATGGCTGCAGTTTATAAGACTGCTGCAAGGCAAATAAACCTGTGCTTCGCATACCGGATGTAAAACATGCGGCTGAATAGTCAAACCAAAAATAAGGGCTTTTTTTTGCTTCAGAATATTCGAACACCTTCTGATAGGTTTTTATAGCAAGCGTGGATTGATCAGATAATGCATAATGATTAGCAAGGAACCAATACGGCCTGTAGTCGTTTGGATTCAACTGAATTGCTTTTTGATAATTATCTAACGCTTTTTGATAATAAGGCTCCGACTCCATATTATAGATATAATGCGCGATATCACCCAACAACAAGTATTCTTCGATATTTTTTTGCGGAATCTGATCCAGACCATCGTACAAGTCGGAGAGGTTCTTTATGGCTGCCGCTTTGGGGATTCTGTATGTCCAATTTTGCGTCCAGTGATCATAAAGACCTAAATTTTCCTTTAAAAATGCGATAGACGAATTAAGGTTAGTGGGGTTATGAACTTTTTGAAAATCGATAGCATTAATATTTGCATAAGTGTGACATGCCCAAAAAAGGCAAAACAATAATATGCCCCGTGAAATTAAGTCTTTTAATTTATGCGCGATCATAAGGCGTTTAGGTTAGCTGAATAATTAACTTTTAACAGCTCAATTTAATAAATTTTTAATTCCTTCGTCCTCAAAGTCAATAGCAAAGTGTATAATGTTCTCCAATCCATTGAATTCCTCCGGCTGATGGGTGGTGGTGAGTATAATTGTGTCCATTCCGGCGTTCAGGGCGGCTTCGGCTCCTTTTGGCACGTCTTCAAAAACCAGGCACTCCGTTTGGTCGGCATTGAGCAGTTCGGCGCATTTTAAAAATGTTTCGGGATTGGGTTTACTCAATAATACATCGTCCGCACTAACAATTGCTTTAAAATAATGCCTGATATTTAAGTTATCCAGCACAAAATCAATATTAAAAGGTATAGCGGCCGAGCCGATAGCCATAGGAATGCCTTTTTGGTAGGCTTTTTCAAGGAATTTATTCAACCCGGGAAGCAGCTTCAGATCAGGGAAAAACTCCTGCTGGTAACGTTTTTCCTTTTCAATGGAAAGGCGTTCCATTTCTTCATCGGTAAACCTTCCCGCGCCAAACATCCTGACCAGCACTTCCTGGTTTTTGCCGTACATCTGCGGTTTCACTTCGTCCCAGGTAAAATTACCGCCCAGAACGTTATTCAATAAATATAACCAGCCACGGGTATGATAATCCATATCGTTTATCATGGTACCGTTCAGGTCAAATATAATAGCCTGCATGCTGGTGACTTGTGATTAGTTAATTGGTGATTTGTTGACTTGTGGTTAATTAACTGGTGATTAGTGATTTGTTATTATGCGCGATACTCAACAATAAAGCAATTCAACAATCATAGAACAATACAGCAATTATACTCATCTATAATATACCTCGCTCCACTTCAATTCATTTTTCAGCTGGCGCAAATTAGTATCTTTTCCGATAAGCACACATTCGATACCGGCTATGTCAGCAAAATCACCCAGGTGTTCGGAAGTAAGATTCTGGCTGTAACAGGTATGGTGAGCCCCGCCGGCGAGAATCCACGCGGCGCAACCAGTTTTCATATCCGGGTATGGTTTCCATAAAACCCTCGCGACAGGCAATTTCGGCAAGTCATGTTTTGGAGCTACGGCTTCCACTTCATTCACCAGCAAACGGAAACGGTTACCCATATCCACCACAGAAGCATTCAGCGCGGTGCCACCAGCTACATTAAACACCAGCCGAACCGGGTCGGCCTTGCCGCCGATGCCAAGCGGGTGGATCTCACATTTCGGTTTGCCATCCGCAATGGATTCGCAAATCTCGAGCATGTGCGAACCCAGCACCATCGGATCAGCCGGATCGAAATGATAGGTATAGTCTTCCATAAAGGCGTTACCACCTTTCAAACCGCTACCCATAACTTTCATGGCCCTAACCAATGCAGCGGTTTTCCAGTCGCCTTCGGCTGCAAATCCATAACCCTGCCCCATCAGCCTTTGGGCCGCGATGCCAGGTAGCTGCACCAGGCCATGCAGATCCTCAAATGTGTCTGTAAATCCTTTGAAGTTACCATCCTGCAGGAAAGCTTTCAGACCCAGCTCAATTTTGGCAGCTTCGCGAATCGAGTTATACTGATCTCCTCCCTTTCTTAAAGACGCTACGACTGCATAACGTTCTTCATACTCAGTAGTCAGTTTATCAATCTCCCCATCGCTTATCGCATTTACCACTTTCACCAGGTCGCCGACGCCGTGTGTATTTACAGCATATCCGAATTTCATTTCAGCTTCAACCTTGTCGCCATCGGTAACGGCCACGTAGCGCATGTTGTCACCAAAACGGACAAAGCGTGCCCCCTGCCAATCGTGCCAGCCGGCAGCGGCGCGGCTCCATGTGTTTACCTGTTCCAGGGTTTCGTTATCCTGCCAATGACCCACAACCACTTTTCGCTCCAAACGCATCCGGCTCATAATAAACCCAAACTCGCGGTCGCCATGGGCGCTTTGGTTCAGGTTCATAAAGTCCATATCGATGCTGTCCCAGGGGATATCACGGTTAAATTGTGTGTGCAGGTGCAAAACAGGTTTCTGTAATATCTTTAATCCGCCTATCCACATTTTTGCAGGCGAAAAGGTGTGCATCCAGGCGATGATACCGATACAATTTTTTGCTGTGTTAGCCTCCTGGCAAATGCTGTATATCTCCTCCGGCGATTTCACAGTCGGTTTAAAAACAACCTTTACCGGTATTTGCGACGCCGAATCGAGCGCGCGGGCTATTTGCTGTGAATGTTCGGCCACCTTTTTAAGCGTTTCTTCACCATATAAATGCTGGCTGCCGGTTATGAACCAGACTTCGTATTCCTTTAAATTTATCATTGTATGATTGTTGTATTGTTTTATTGCTGGATTATCTTAGTGTTGAATTGTTGTATTGTTGAATTGCCCTATTGTTGAGCCGATCCGATTCACTAATCACTGATCTCAAATCACCAACCTCTACTGCCCGTAATAAGAATCAGGCCCGTGTTTGCGTTCATAATGTTTTTTGATAAGCGATTCTTTCAAACGCGCGCAATCGGGGTTTATCTGTTCGGTGAGGTAAGCCATCTGGGCTATTGACTCCAGCACCGCGCTGTTATAGACCGCTTTATCGGCGCTTTTTCCCCAGGTAAAGGGTGCATGATTGCCCACGAGCACCATTTCCACTTCACGATGATCGAGCTTCCGTTCGCTCAAACAGTTCATTATCTGGAAACCGGTCTGGTATTCGTAACCGCCTTTGATCATTTCGTCGTCCATGGGTTGGGCGCATGGCACATCTACAGTTTTATGGTCGGCATGGGTTGTACCGTATATCGGTATATCCCGCTGCGCCTGCGCCCACGATGTGGCGTAGGTGGAATGCGTATGGCAAATCCCGCCTATGTCCCAATGTTTGTATAGGACGGCATGGGTTTTAGTATCGGATGACGGCCGCAGGTCGCCTTCGATAACGTTCCCGTCAAAATCCACAATAACCATTTTGGCCGGTGTCAGTTCGGCGTAAGGCACGCCGCTTGGTTTAATGGCGAATACGCCAAGGTCGCGGTTAGCAGCACTTACATTGCCAAAGGTGAATATCACCAAATTCAGCTTCGGCAGTTCCATATTGGCATAGTATGCCGCTTCGCGGATATGCTGGTACTTACTCATTTAATTCTTCTCCTGTTCAATATACTTTCCTAAAGCGAGGTAACGCTGATACCGTTTTTGATATATTGATGCTTTCGATTGATCCGGGAAATATTCCTTATCAAAGCCACCGCCCATAGCCGTCATAGCTGCCGGTACATTCGGGTAAATGCCTGCAGCCGTAGCCGCGAACATGGCCGCACCCAGCGCGCAGGTATGCTCAAACTGGTGGATACGGATAGGCATCTGCATCACATCGGCCATCATTTGCATAATGTAGGGCGATTTTTTTGCCACGCCGCCTA
Source organism: Mucilaginibacter ginsenosidivorans (assembly GCF_007971025.1). NCBI lineage: Bacteria > Pseudomonadati > Bacteroidota > Sphingobacteriia > Sphingobacteriales > Sphingobacteriaceae > Mucilaginibacter > Mucilaginibacter ginsenosidivorans. The sequence goes on from NZ_CP042436.1 coordinate 4,215,667, forward strand.
TGCCTATCAAACCTTTAACAGGGACGCCTTCGCTTTCAAAACGCTCAACAATGGCTTTGGCGCCAAAACAGGTAGCCTCTGCCAATGCCCGGAAAACCCTGGGAGCATCGCTGCCCAAACTTAATCCACCAATTGCACCTTTCAGTAATTGATTGGCATCGGGCGTACGGCGGCCATTGAGCCAGTCTATAGCCAGCTCGGCATCTGCATCCAAAGGCAAAGCGGCAGCCTGTTTACTTAATTCGGGTATAATTTTGGCAGAAACCTTTTCCTGTAATTCTTTATCGTCAATAAACTGCAAAGGCCATTCCAGCAATTTTCTGAACCATGCATAGGTATCGCCAAAGGCAGATTGCCCGGCTTCAAGGCCTATCATACCCGGGATAACCGAACCATCCACCTGGCCGCAGATACCTTTTACCAGTTTATCTTTGAAATCAGCTTTAGGGGCAACCAGCATATCGCAGGTTGAGGTGCCCATCACTTTACTCAGGTGGTACGGCTCTATCTGCCCGCCTACTGCCCCCATGTGCGCATCGAAAGCACCAACGCCGACTATAACGCCGGTAGACAAACCAAGACGTTGCGCCCATTCGGCACTTAGCGTTCCGGCGGCAGTATCTGATGTATAGGTTCCTTTGGGGAGGTTTGCAGCATATCCCTTTAATAATGGGTCGAGCGACGAAAACCAATCATCGGGAGGGTAGCCGCCAAACGCTTCCGACCAGATGGCCTTATGCCCTGCTGAGCACCGGCCGCGCCTGATTGCATCGGCCTTTGTGCCGCCTGTCAGCAGAAAAGGTATCCAATCGCAATGTTCAACCCAGGTGTAACAGGCGCTCCGCACCTGCTCATCGGCCCTTAAAATGTGCAGCAGCTTTGCCCAAAACCATTCGGACGAATATATCCCGCCTACATACTGCAGGTAATTAATATCGAATTTTTCAGCATGATCGTTGATCTCGCCGGCTTCCTTTACCGCGGTATGATCCTTCCAAAGCACAAACATGGCGTTGGGGTTATTCTCAAAACCAGCGGTTAATGCCAGGGGAATGCCCGCTTCGTTTACGGCCACAGGCGTTGACCCTGTGGTATCGACAGCGATCGCTTTTATGGACGAAGTTACAGATGGCCCTGCTTTTCCGACACAATCTTTGATAGTTTGTTCAAGGCCCTCAACATAATCGAGCGGATGCTGGCGAAACTGGTTATGCGCAGCATCGCAATACCTGCCCTGCTGCCAGCGCGGGTAATTGAATACCGAAGACGCCACTTCTTTCCCATTAGTTGCGTCGACAATAACCGAACGGACTGAATCGGTGCCGTAATCAACCCCGATGACAAATTGGCCCATATTTAATTGAAAATAAATTGATTTATAATCAGGAATGACGACAAGCGATTAAGTGTTATTTTAACACTTGTTATCAATGGCGTAAACATAAGCAATTTAGATATTAAAATAAAAGTAAGTTTTATTAATTGTTATAGATTGCCCGCAACAAACGTAATGCAGGTATGAAGTCTAAACTCCTTATCCTTATTGTCCTAATTTCTCCTATATTTTATGGGTGCAGCAACCATGTTTATGCGCCGGCACTTTATCACCAGGATATTGCCTACATGCCCAAGCCCGCGTCCTTTAGTAAAGAAAAGGTGGCTAATTATGCATCAGCGGGCCTGAACGTTTATGCCGACCCTACTTATATTAATTCGCAGGTGAGCGCACAGCTGAATTACAGCCAGGGTTTCAGGTCGGATAATGCAAATTTTGCATGGGGAGTATTTGGTGTAGCTGGGAATTATGAAAGATCAAACGACAGCAACGAGCCAAATCCCGATTTTAAGGATAAGTTTTTTGGAGCAGCCGGCGGCCGGCTGTCGGCCAACCTGTTTACCAGGTATGATGACATGGATTGGCGCTACCTGGGCTTTGAAGCGGCTTACAGTCATGAATTTGGCGCATACGCCGATTTCAGGAAGCAGGTGGTAAATAACACCGATTATATTGTGGATGCGAGGACCGATCTTTTCACTATCGGGTTAACAACCGAATTTGTATTTCACGGGCAGGACCCGGAGATCGTACACGGGCTGCGGGGTTTCCTGGGAACGACTTTCGGCAAGAATATTTTGAACGATCCGCGGTACGACAGCGATACCGACTTTAATACGCGCCTGTTTCGCAGCCTTGTGCCAAGGGCCAGCTATTTTATTAATGTAAAGCGATTTTTCGCTGTGGCCGAAGTTGGCAACGCCTTTTTTATAAGAGCGGGCGTTAAGTTTTAACTATTCCGAATATACGCTCTGTATCGCATCGCGCAGGTTATAGCGCGAGGCCATTACCTCACCGTAAGCACCTGCGGTGCGGATGGCAAAGATATCTCCCCTGAACGACTCCGGCAGTTCAACGTCCTTTTGGAAACAATCGGTACTTTCGCAAATTGGGCCCACTACATCATATTTCAAGATTTGACATTTGAGATTTGAGATTTGAGATTCACTTTCGGACTTCTGACTTCTGTCTTCTGACTTCCTGCTTAAATTCTCAATTTTTTGATACGCCTGGTACAGCATCGGGCGGATCAGTTCCGTCATGCCGGCATCCAGGATGAGGAAATTTTTCTTTTGCCCCATCTTCACATACAGCACCCGTGAAACAAGGGCCGCAGATTGCGCCACTAAGGCGCGTCCCAGTTCAAAATGAACTTCCTGGCCAGGTTTGATATGCAGAAAATCCTTGAAAACTTTAAAGTAGCTCTCGAAATCGGGAATATTGTTGGTATCGGGGTTATGATAATCGACACCGAGGCCACCGCCTGTATTCAATACCTTCACCTGGAAGCCACGATCTTCGAACCATTGCTGCATTTCGTTGATGCGAATACAAAGACTGCGGTAAACTTCCATGTCCGTTATTTGTGAGCCGATGTGAAAATGGATACCTACAAATTGCAGGTTCTTACAACTGCGCAGCGTCTCGGCTACATCATTCAACTGCCAGCTATTGATACCGAACTTGTTCTCATCAAGCCCCGTTGTGATAAAATGGTGGGTATGTGCATCCACATTGGGGTTGATACGGATAGCGACCCGTGCCGTTTTATTTTTAGCTTTTGCAAGGTCATTGATGATATTCAGTTCCTGTACCGACTCTACATTGAAGCAGAATATATCAGCATCCAGGGCGATATTGATCTCTTTGTCCGACTTCCCTACCCCGGCGAAAACTACTTTGCTTTTGTCAAAACCATTGGCGATAGCCGTGGTTACTTCGTTCCCACTAACACAATCGGCGCCGAAGCCATAAGATTGAACCGCCTCCAGTACTTTTGGGTTGAAATTAGCCTTCATGGCATAATGTACGTGAAAGCCGTATTTATCGGACGCTGTTTTACAGGCCTCCAAAGTTTGGCGTAATAAACCAAGGTCGTAATAATAGAAAGGGGTTTCTATTTGCTGAAAACGGGATATGGTATCGGTATCGAACATCAATTTTTATTAATTATGGAGTATTTCGCAAATCTTTAAAATGCCCACTAGTCCGTAGGCCCGTAAACATCTGTAAGCAATTGCCGGTGAAATGCCTAACGGCGGCTTTTTGAGTTATTGCATAGTCAGTTAGCATTTCTAACACCCCTATTTGCATTTTCTCCATAAAATCCGCATCTTCTTCATATTGGTTGATGACTTGGTTTATAAAAGTCAAACATTTTGTAGCATGAAATGAATTGTTTAAGATAGCGTCATTAGTAAATCTAGCAAAATCGCCCAAGAATAAATAAGATAGCTCATCATCCAAATCTTCTTGATCAAAGGATTGAAATTCCGGAACAGCTTTAAAAATCAACTGTGATATTTCTTCGAGCTTCATAAAAATTCGAAATTGAACATTCGAAATTCGAAATTAAAATAGCCGGTTATGCAAGCTCCTCAACGCCTCGGTTTTATCCGAAGTATTAAGCAGGATGGACATGTTATGGTCGCTGCCGCCGTAGGATATCATCCTGATCGGGATATGCTTTACGGCCTCAAGTACCCGTGCGGCATAACCGTGCTTTTCGGCGCCGAAATCGCCCACCACGCAAATGATGGTTTGATCCTTATCGATATCCACCGTGCCAAAGCCGAGCAGTTCTTTTTCGATCTCGTTCAGGTACGTTGTATCGTCGATAGTTAGCGACACCGCCACTTCCGAAGTGGTGATCATGTCTATCGAAGTACGGTATCTTTCAAATACTTCAAACAATCTTCTCAAAAAACCGTGTGCCAGCAGCATGCGGCTCGATTGTATCTTGATAGCCGTAATACCATCTTTAGCGGCTATTGATTTTATCCTGTCTTTTTCGCTGTCGTTGGTTATCAGCGTACCGGGGGCCTTGGGGTCCATCGTATTTAATAGGCGAACCGGTATCTTATACTTTTGCGCGGGGAAAACACTTTGGGGGTGCAATATTTTAGCGCCGAAATAAGCCAGTTCGGCCGCTTCGTCAAACGAAAGCTGGGCAATAGGTTTTGTGCCTTTTACTATACGCGGGTCGTTGTTATGCATACCGTCGATGTCGGTCCATATCTGCACCTCTTCGCTGCGGATGCCGGCCCCGATTAAGGATGCGGTGTAATCACTGCCCCCCCGGCGCAAATTATCTATCTCACCAAACGAATTACGGCAGATATAGCCCTGGGTAATGAATAGGTTATTATCAGGATGTGCCTCTAAAAGCGGCGTGATGTGTTCGGTAATATAATCCACCATCGGTTCGTTGTCCTCGTCTATCTTCATAAAGTCGAGCGCGGGCAGCAATACCGACGGTACGCCGATATCCTTCAGGTAAACATGATATAAAGTGGTCGAGATCAGTTCGCCCTGTGCCAGGATGATCTTTTCTTCAATATTGGTAAACAGGTCGTTTGACAAATTGGACAGCAGGTCGAAATGGTAGTCGATCACTTCCTTACCCTGTTGCAGGTATTCGGGTTTCGAAAAAAGTTCTTTAATGAATACTTCGTACTTATCTTTTAAAATTTTGATCAGTTCTGCTGCTTTTGCCTTGTTGCCTGCTAAATAGGCTTGCCCTATTTCGACCAGGCTGTTGGTAGTGCCCGACACCGCTGACAGCACCACGATCTGCCTTTCGTCAGGATTTATTATATCCAGCAGTTTTTTCATCCGATCAGGGCTACCCACCGATGTACCGCCAAATTTTAAAACTTTCATTTTTTGTTTCTGTTTACCACAAATGATTAATATTCTTGTATTGATTTTGAGGCGCTAAAAATAGGATTTTTAACAACCATATATCTAAAATGATCAAAATAAAATTCGGTACCGACGGATGGCGGGCCATTATTGCAGACGACTTTACAGTCGAAAATGTAAAACGAGTGGCCTACGCAACAGCGTTATGGCTAAAGAAGGAATTTAAAGAACCATCGGCCGTTGTCGGCAACGATCCGCGCTTCGCCGGGCCCTTATTTGCCGATGTGACTACCCGTGTGCTGGCTTCGCAGGGCGTAAAAGTGTTCCGCGCCGAAGATGCCTTTGTATCTACACCGATGATATCGCTGGGTACGGTACGAAAAAATGCGTCGGCAGGTATTATTATCACTGCCAGCCATAACCCGCCGGCGTACAATGGTTACAAGATAAAAGCCAGCTACGGCGGCCCGGCTACACCGGATGATATTGAAAAGGTAGAGTCGCAAATTCCGGATACCATCGATCTTACCCTGAAATCAATTGCTGATTATCAGAAAGACGGCCTGGTTGAATTTGTGAACCTCGAGGATATGTATGTGGCCCATGTCGAGAACAATTTCGACCTGGAAGCCATACGTACAAGTGGTTTGGGCTGGGCATACGACGCTATGTACGGCGCCGGGATGAACGTAATGGAACGCCTTTTCCCGGATATAACCCGTATCCACAGCGACCATAACCCTGGTTTTGCGGGACAAGCGCCTGAGCCTATCCAGCGTAACCTGAAGGAATTTGAGGATATTATCAAAATGTCGGAAGGTGAGATCGCTTCGGGCTTGGTTACAGATGGCGATGCCGACCGCATTGGCCTGTACGACCAGGACGGGAACTTTGTCGACTCGCATCATATCCTGCTGCTGCTGATACATTACATGTACAAAGTGAAAGGTATGAAGGGCGAAGTGTATTCGACCTTTAGCTGTACCAGTAAGATACAAAAGCTTTGCGATGCTTACGGATTGAAGAATACCGTGACCAAGATCGGCTTTAAATACATTTGCGACCTTATCGTTAATTCGGGCAACCCGTTCCTGGTTGGCGGCGAAGAATCGGGTGGTATCGCAGTAGCAGGGCATATTCCTGAACGCGATGGTATCTGGATCGGTTTGATCATCTGGGAATTCATCGCTAAAACCGGTCGTTCGTTAAGCGAACTGGTACAGGAGATATACGACGTTGTTGGCAAATTCGCCGTTGAGCGTTACGACCTGCATGTTACAGAAGAATTGAAACAACAGATCATCAGCAACAGCAAGACTGGCAAGTATACCAGCTTCGGCAGCCTTAAAGTAGCCAGGACGGAAGACATGGATGGTTTCAAATTCTTCTTCGAGGATGAAAGCTGGGTGATGATACGTCCATCGGGAACCGAACCGGTGTTACGTGTTTACGCCGAAGCGCCAACCTCTGCGGACTCGTTCAAGATACTGGATACAGTTAAGGGCATCCTGTTGTCTTAATAACTTTTCATTAAAATATTAAAGCCATCCGTAGCATAGCGGATGGCTTTTTCTATTTCATATCAGAATTTCATTTTGTATACAGATTGTTTAGTTAGGTTGCGTTAATTAATTGTTAAACAATTGAAAACAAAATGAGGCCTATTGCGATTGTAGCATGAAGATTTATTAATTATTACACTTACCTGCTTTGAAAAAATTATTTCTGATCATATCGTTGTTTGCTGCTCTGGGCGCCCAGGCCCAGAAACAGGCGACCGATACTACCAAAAAGAACCTGGGCGACACCATAAAAAAAGACCTTTTGACCGCGCCCGACACGGTAAAAAAACTACATAGCAATCCATTGAGCCTGGTACCGCCTGCTGCCATGATTACTTATGGAGGGCTTTCATTTGCGGTGCACCCGATCAGGCGTATTGATTATTACATACGCGGCGAGGTAGCCAAATCAAGTCCCAATTTTCATAGCAAAGCCGAAAGTTACTTTCAGTTTGCACCTATTGTAATAGTATACGGACTAAACTTTGCCGGTGTAAGGGGAAAAAACACATTTATCGACCGCACAGCGCTGCTTGGTTTATCAAGTACCATTTTGGGGATCACAGGTCTTAGCACAAAACATTTCACACACCGGCTTAGGCCCAACGGATCTGATTACCTGTCCTTCCCATCAGGGCACACGGCACTTGCTTTTATGGGAGCCGAATTTATGGCACAGGAATTTGATGCAAAATCGCCGCTTTATGGCGTGCTGGCTTATACAATTGCCACAACCACAGGAGTTTTCAGGATGTATAACCGCGACCATTGGTTCAGCGACGTAGTTGCCGGGGCCGGTTTAGGTATACTATCAACTAAAGCCGCTTACCTTATTTATCCGGCTATCCGTAACTGGGTTACTCATGGTGATAAGAAGGCCGATGACAAAAACACGATGATCACGCCGATGTATCAGGATGGAGCATTCGGATTGTCGTTTGCCAAACAGTTTTAAAAAAGGCCCGGTGCTAATAGCAAAGGGCCTTTATTAATAAATTCGAACTTAGAAGCTTATATTAATGGACGATAAAGCTTCCCACCAAAAGGGCAAGCACATCCTGCATGCTTAGCGGCTCGTCAAAGGCTGCCGCAGCATCTATTTGACCTATCGGTTTGCCATTTGAATCCAGTAATTTGGAAACATCTACACCTCCCTGCATTACATTATCTTCGCCTTTATAATTTCCATTGACCAGGGCTATACCTGTGTCGTTACCTAAACCCGCCGTGCTGTTTATCCATACGGCTATTTCCTCGTAACCGCGGATAGTGCGCAAATAACGAATGGCCGATGCGTGGCGCGCCTCAACGGCGTGGATAGAAAGGGCAGCGGTAAGTACTACCTGGTTGCCCAGCAGATCCGGCGCAGCACCTTTATAGGCCCTTACGCCTGTATCTTCAAAAGTTTCTGACACGGCAAGGAATGTTTGATAATTGGTTAAAACATCTTTGAAAGGGCCATTTCCACTGCCATTGCCGGCAGTAAGGTCAAATTTGGGTGAGTCCACCGGCGTGCCGCCCAACTGTTTGATAACATCCTGCAAAAATTTCACATGCGCATTTTCGTCATCCGTAATATCAGCGATGTACGCTTTGTCACTCGCCGGGATCAGCCCTGCAGCAGCGGTGCCCTGGTTGTAAAAATAGGATTCCAGATACTCGAGTGTCAGCGCATAATTAAGCACATCTGTAACCGATGCAGCGGCAGGTGCCGCAGCATACGCCTTTTTAAACAGGCTACCCAAAGCAAAGGGTAAAGCAGCTACGGCTACTTTCGAGCCAAAACTGGTTATATTTTTGATCGCATCGCGGCGCGGGCTTACCCGTTCCTTAAACTCTGGATCAACTTTTTCTATTTCTTCTACTATATTAAATAAATTCATGATCGTAAGTTTTAAGCGGTATAACCATAATGTGATGCACTGATCTTTGTTTTGAGGAAGGTATTGGCAATTGGCAGCACCTCGGCAATGGACGAGGCTTTGTTCAGCCCATTCATGTCCACAACGTCATTCCCCGCATAGTCGCCAAATGTTACCAGGTTGCGTATATAAGCAGCATGCCTTGCCTCAACCGATACGATCTTACCTGCAATGGTAAGGTAACCCGGGTCCTGTATAAGGTAGCCCGCACCGTCGTACGCCTGAACGCCAAGGTCTTCAAAAGCCTTAGCCGTAGCGATAACCGATGTTCGGCTGTTAAAATCGATCTTGCTGAAATCCGGCGTCAGGTCGGGAATTGCATTGCCCGCAAGCGCTGTTTTAAAAAATTCGCGGTGACAAACCTCGTGCTGGCGGATAGTGCTGAAACACTCTTTCTCATTATCGCTCATGCCGGAGTATGGCGTGGCAACTACCTGGATGTAAAATGCGGCCTCTAATTGCTCAAGCGCAAAAGCATAATTAAGGATTCCATAGTCGCCGCTGCCGATGTCGATGCCGCCGCTGCTCGTACTATCGAGCGACCGCGGCGCCACCCCGTCTAATTTTTTGCATGACGACGCAACTGCCAGGAAACCGACCGTAGCGGCCCCCGCACCTGCGTACTTTAAAAATGACCGCCTGGCCAAATTAATTCCGCCGGATGTTTCTGTAATTTCTGATTTCATAAAATGGTTGTTTTTAAATAACTGGTGACTAATCAGGGAGATAAATGAACTACGGTGATATAGCCATCCCAGTTTTTTATTTCACAGAGCCTCAGGCTATAACACTCTCTTATTTAGAGTATCAATACAAAAACAAAAGTGCCGGTATACTTATTTGCCATCAAAAAAAGCCCTACTAATGGAACGCCTTCTGAAAGCTAAATCTGAACAGGAAAAATAAATCGTGCAGGTCCAATGCTTTACTCGCGAAAGGCAATTACTTTTTTACCTGATCCTTTCTACATTTATATCAAATTGAAACGGTAATGAAAGCATCGGTAAAAAACATACTAAGAAACGATATAGAAATAAAAATTAACGGGAGCCTGTGGTTCGAGAGTGGCGGGAATCGCTTTTTGGGCCCCGGGCCGATAGAATTACTGGAGCGAATTGGTGAGACAGGATCGATAAGCAGCGCGGCAAAAGAAATGAAAATGTCGTACAAAAAAGCATGGGACCTAATCAGCCACTTAAACGCTTATACTGCGAGCCCCGTAGTAATACCACAGGTCGGCGGCGAAAAAGGCGGAGGGTCGGTACTTAGTGCAGAAGCGTTCGAACTAATAGAATACCACCGCAACCTGCGCCAAAGATTTGCTGCTTTTTTGGACGCAGAGACAAAAAACTTAAAAGTTTGAAGGCAATTGCCTTTTATTTGTTTAATCGTTGTGTATTTGAAAATATAACAATCTCATACAATTCGGTTTCGTTTTTAATTGATAGACCGGAAGGTCAGGTTTATACGCGCTTTCATGGCCCGGGTTGATTTGGCTATGCGGTGCTCCCAATTGTGTTGCAGATCGCCTTTCATCACCAGCAGTGAACCATTTTCGAGCTGAATAGCATACTTGCGTCCTTTTTCGTGTTTATGCCTGATATCGAAACGCCGCTCCTGTCCAAAACTAACCGAGGCAATAACCGGGTTTTTGCCCAGTTCGTGTTCATCATCGCTGTGCCAGGCCATGGAGTCACTTGCATCGCGGTAATAATTTAACAAAACGCTATTGAATTGAGTACCTGCTATGGGTTCTATACGTTGTTTTATCGCCAGCAATTCGTTTGTCCATGGCGCGGGGTAATGCTTTATCCCCGAATAGGTGTAATGCCTATCACCATACCACGCCGTTAGCCGGGGTGTTTTCAATACCTTTCCAAACATCTTGATTTCTTCCTGCTCCCAGTCAATGGTACCTATCAACAGCTGAAGCAACTGCGCGCTCTCCGCGGCATCAAAAAGCTGCGGGTGATAATCCAGTAATTCTTCGGGTAGTAAAATATCCGGCCTGGGCTGTTCAAAAAAACTCAACTGCTCCACTTATAGATTTTGCTAAAAAACAGTATTAGAATAGTATATCCTGTATTGTACTGCGCTGCAATATAATTACCAATTAAACATTTGCCAACTATTAACTAAAATGAAAAAAGCGTGCAACCTTCGCGCTTTTTCTTCGTAAAAGGAAGCGTTAACCATTTGATTTTGAAACAGCTCTGCGATGTATTTGAATAAAGTGAATCACTTCAATCTCTTTTAATTTCTAGCCATGAACAAGAAAATTTACGCCTCGGTATTAATTTTACTGGCACTCACCATATCATCCTGTAAAAAAGAAATTGGTCCGATGGGGCTAACGGGCGCTACCGGCGCAACAGGAGCCCAGGGCGTTGCGGGTATAGCTGGCCCGGCCGGGGCCGACGGAACGGTTATTTACAGCGGCAACGGCGCACCAAGCGAAGCGACCGGCAACACAGGTGATTTTTATCTCGATCTTTCTACAGGTATGTTATATGGCCCGAAAAGTGCTTCGGGATGGGACAGCAGTTTTTCTCTTGTTGGCTCTGCAGGGGCCACGGGTGCAACAGGCGCGACCGGAGCCACGGGCGCGACGGGCGCGACCGGTGCAAATGGCGCAAACGGGGTAGACGGGACAAACGGAACTAACGGCACAAACGGTGTAGATGGCGTAAACGGAACCAACGGCACAAACGGAACCAACGGCACGAATGGCGCGAACGGAGCTACCGGCGCCACCGGGGCCACAGGAGCAACCGGCGCCACAGGTGCTACCGGAGCCACGGGTCCTGCCGGGCCTGTCGTTACCGTAGGCGGCGGAACCGGCGGAACAGTAGTAATAACAGGACCAACCGGGCCGACCGGAGCTACGGGTGCAACCGGCGCCACAGGCGCTACCGGTGCAAACGGGGCTAATGGGGCAACAGGTGCTACCGGTGCAAACGGCACCAACGGTACTAATGGAACAAACGGGTCTAATGGCACGAACGGCACCAACGGAACAAACGGCACCAACGGAGCGAATGGTGCTACCGGAGCCACGGGAGCTACCGGCGCAACTGGTGCTACCGGTGCTACCGGTGCAACAGGGGCCACCGGAGCGACAGGTTCCAACGGCACTAATGGTACTAATGGTACTAATGGAACAAACGGTGCTACAGGCGCAACCGGGGCAACAGGAGCTACCGGCGCAACGGGTGCCACGGGTGCAACAGGTGCTAATGGAGCTAACGGCAGCAAAGGCGCCACCGGGGCCACAGGAGCAAACGGAACCAATGGCACGAATGGCACCAACGGAACGAATGGAACAAACGGAACAAACGGTGCTACCGGAGCTACAGGCGCAACAGGTGCCACAGGCGCAGCTGGTACGCAGATATTAAATGGCAGCGGCGCACCAGGCGCCACGCTGGGCAACATCGGCGATTATTATCTTGATAAGGTTAATTATTTGTTATACGGCCCGAAGATAAGTACAGGATGGGGCACAGCAGTATCGCTGCAGGGCAATAATGTGCTGTATTCAGGCTGGAACGTAGCAAAAAATTTCCGCGATACGACGATTGACGGCAGTAACCTGAATGCGGCCGACCTTACAGCGCCGGCCATTACGCAAGCTTACCTGGATAACGCTGTCTTCCAGGTGTATTTTACTTATGGGTCGGGTATTATACCATTACCATATACAAGCATTGCGGGCGGAAGCCAGAGTACTATGAGCTTTTTGCCGAGGGTGGGACATTTTATAATCACCCGCTTCACTTTCGATAATTCAACCTCTATTGGTATAGCGCCTGCCCTGCAGTACCGGTATATCATTATACCTGGCGGCATGCTGGTTGGCGTCAGGAACCATATCAACATCAATAATTATATGGAGGTAAAACGATTCTTCCGGCTAAAGAACTGACGGGGAGATACCAGATAAACAGATCAAAAGGGGCCTATGCCCCTTTTTTGTTTCATTTCCGGTACGGCAATTTTGTATCTTTAGAAAACCGTACAATGAAAAAGATCACTCTATTTCTTTTAGCGCTGTGTACATTCACTATTGAAACCTATGCACAAGCGCCAACCTACAAAGTATATGCCCTGCGGTATGCCGAAGTGCGGGACCCTACACCCATATCGGTATGGTCGTTAAACGGGCCAAAAGACAAAACCGTAAAGGTTGATTTTGTGATCTGGTTGATCAAAGGCAGCAACGGCAAAAATATTTTGGTTGATGCAGGATTCTTAAGCGATATCCCTGAAGCCAAAGAATTTAATCCTGTAAATTACGTACGGCCCGATTCGACACTAATGAAGATCGGCCTCCGCCCCGAAGATATTACCGACGTCATCCTCACCCACCCGCATTGGGACCATATCGACGGCGTCGGGTTGTTCCCGAACGCACATATCTGGATTCAGAAGGACGATTACAATTACTTTATCGGCGCACTTCCTGAAAAACCGGACAGCAATGCAGGTTACAACAAGCGCGATATCGTGAAAATGCAAGAACTATATAGCACAGGCAAAGTAACATTGGTAGATGGTGATAATAAGCAGTTGATACCGGGCATTACAGTTTACACTGGTTCGCGGCATACCTATAATTCGCAGTATGTGGGGGTTAAAACCGGTAAGGACAGGATCATTCTTGCATCAGACAATATCTGGATATACTATAGCCTTGAGCACATGGTACCCGCCTCTTTTGGGGGCACGCTGGACCCGGCGGGTTATGTAAGGGCCATGAAACGAATGAAAACCCTGGCCTCGAACCCCAAATATATCATCCCGGGGCACGACGCCAGGATGTTTACGATCTTTCCGAAAGTTGCCGACGGCGTGGTGCGCATAAGGTAACCTACTTTTAAATTAACAGTTGAGGAAGGTATAACTACGCGGACAGGCATGTCAAATTGCGTAAAACTACGTATGGTATTTACAAAAGGTTATATGTAAATTTAATATTAATTACCAGTTACTACTATTAACCTAAAGAAAACCAGCCATGAATGCATACTCCATCATTGGTGTTATTATCACTGCTATTCCGTTAGCGTTTATTATTGCTATTGTAATAAAGAGGGGTAAGAATATACTCGATCAGTAAAAGCGCTGCTGATAGCTTCCTGTTGCCGAACCGGAACAGCTTTTCCCGAAACTGTATTTGAAAGGATATTTATTTATTTTCGTGAGAAAATTGTTTTGGAAAAATGAGCGCGTCCCGTTCCAAATATTATAAACTATCCCTTTGCGATGGCCTTGAGGCGCTCGATACCTTCAACCACAACACCTCCTTCCCTTTTCACTTTCACCCTACTTTTAATATCTCTATCGTTTATAAGGGTATTTTTCAAACCAGGCTCAACGATAAAACCGCCAACGCGCTGGCAGGTACCATACTAATTACCAACCCCGGCGAGATACACGCCAACCCCTTTGAAAAGGACGACAGCGTTACCTTCTTCACCTTTTATGTTTCCGCCGAGTTCCTTTATTATTGCAACGGAGGGAAGCCTGTATGTTTTAGCAGCAAAGTGATCGACGACGACGGGCTATTTGCCCAATTGCACAATCTTAGGCTTTTACTGATTGGCGGGCAAACCGGGCAGGATCTTGAAACAGGCCTGACGAACGCCTTAAGCGAACTTGCCGTCAGGCACGGTTCGGAACGGATAGACGAAGAAAACAACTACACGCTGTTTGAAAATTTCCTGAAAGAGGAGAATTTCTCCAAGTTTTCCCTTGAAGACGCCGCGCGGCGGTTTGGCGTTGATAAATACAAATTCCTGCGCCTGTTTAAATTCCAGACTGGTTTAACCCCCAACAACTATTTTATTCTGAAACGTATAGAGCAAAGCAAGATCATGCTTACCCAGGGGAGTGACCTATTAAGCGTGGCCATCGACCTGGGTTTTTACGATACGGCGCATTTTTGCAATCATTTTAAAAAATTTACCGGGATATCGCCTGTGGCTTATACGGCGGGCTGACTCACCCGACCTTTGCTGCAATATCTTACAATACTATCCGTAATCACCTCCATAATTTTGTCTCAGCTTCTTAAAATAAACAAGCCGAAGCAGACAGATCATGAAAAAATTATTATTAGTTACCCTTTTACTCAGTTCGGTAAGCGCCTTTTCACAAAACTTTACTTCGAAACAATACAAAGCAGATTTTACCTATTTCTGGAACACGATAGACAGCAATTATTGCTACTTTGAGAAAAGGCATATCAACTGGCCCGGGTTGAAGGATATTTACAGCAAACAGGTTGATACCGTCAGTAACCGCGATGGTTTTATTTCCGTGCTTGAAAGGGCGATGTATGAGCTTTACGACCACCACTGCGGGTTGCGCGCCAACACAAAAACCTCGAGACGGCTGGTGCCTACAAGTGCGGATGTATGGGCCGAATTTAAAGGCGATAAGCCGGTAATAGTTGAGGTGCGCAAAGGTTATGGGGCCGAAAAGGATGGGATCATAGCCGGTATGGAAGTTATCGCTATTAATGATGTTCCGGTGAAAGAGGCTATCCTGCCCTTCCTGGCACATACCGTAAATGCCGAGTCAAAAAGCTTTGCCTTGCGATTGGCCCTGAACGGCGACCATGTCACCAAACGGAAGATCACCCTGAAAACAGCTGCTGGCATTAAAGATTTCTACCCCGACCGGGACGGCATGCTGTTGGAGAACATCCATTTTGCCGAAATGGTGGAATCAAAAGATTTGGGTGAAACGGGTTATATCCGCATCAATAATTTTCTGTACGATAATGCGCTGATACCGAAATTTGACAGCGTGCTGAATACCATGATGAACAAAACGGCACTCATTATTGATATGCGCGAGACCGCCAGCGGGGGAAATACAGCTGTGGCAAGGGCCATACTGGGGCGGTTTATCAATAAGGAACATTTTTACCAGAAGCATGAATTGTATGCCGAAGAACTGGAAACCGGGATCAAACGCAGCTGGGAGGAGATCGTTTCGCCGCGGAAGAACCCATATTTGAAGCCGGTGGTTATTTTGGCCGACCATTGGACCGGCAGCATATCCGAGGGTATTACCATTGCTTTTGACGGCATGAAACGGGCGACCATAATCGGCACAAAACTGGCGCGACTGAACGGCGCGGTGTATAGTTTTGAAATGCCTAATACGAAGATCGGTTTCAATATTTCGGAAGAAAGACTTTATCATATCAACGGGACGCCGCGCGAGCTGTTCAATCCCACTATCGCCGTTGACGTGACCAAACAAAGGCCCGGCGAAGGCGGCGATGTTATTTTAAATTCGGCTATGGATTTCTTGAAAAATAAACTTAAATAGCGCCATGGAACCTTTCAAAAAGATCAACTTTTCCAGCGAGAATTACGCGGGCGTCCATCCCAAGATGATGGAGGCTTTGATGGCCGCCAATACCGGCAATGCAGCCTCCTATGGCAACGACGAAATTACTAAGAGCACGGTAGCCCAGTTCAAACAGGTGTTTGGTGAGAATATAGAAGCCTACTTTACCTTCAACGGCACCGGCGCCAATAATTTTGGGCTGAGTTGCATGCTCGACCGGTTCAACTCCATTTTTTGTACAGATGTGGCCCATTTGTACGTGGACGAGTCGACCGCACCCGAATCGTTTTTGGGCTGCCGCATATACCCGGTTAAATCGCATAATGGGAAAATTATCGCCGATGAGCTCAACGTTGCCATTAAGCGCATCGGTGATGTGCACCATCCGCAGCCGAAAGTGGTTTCGCTTACCCAGCCTACCGAATATGGTACGGTGTATACCGTCGAGGAACTGAAGGATATCAAGACCATTTGCACCGCCAACAATATGCTGCTGCATGTGGATGGGGCACGGTTTTATAATGCTGCGGATCATTTGGGAAGTACGTTAAAGCAGATCAGTACCGACGCTGGCGTGGATGTGTTAACCCTGGGCGGAACCAAAATAGGCATGATGATGGGCGAAGCTGTCATCTTTTTTAACCCTGCCAATGCGTCCTCACTTAAGTACAATTTAAAACGAAGCATGCAGCTGGCCTCTAAAAACCGGTTTATTGCCATCCAGTTCCAGGCTTTGCTGAAGGATAACCTGTGGCAGGAAATGGCCCGGCATACCAATGAACTGGCCAAATTTTTCGCGCAGGAAATTGCAGGGATGCCGTCTGTCAAACTGGCTTACCCCGTAGAAACCAATGCCGCATTTCTGAACATATCGCCCGGGCTGCACGAAAAAATGCAGGAATTCGCCAGCTTTTATTACTGGAATGATGAACGTAGCGAGGCCCGGCTTATCTTTAGCTTTGATAATACCGAAGACGATGTTAAGCAGTTTGTTGAGAAGCTAAGGGAGTTGGCGGGGTAGATCGGAACTAATAAATAATTACGTCCTGGCGAGGAACGAAGCCATCTTTGCACTTGCAAATCAAATACCGGAATTTCTTTAATGGGCGTTGCTCTACTTATGCGTCGCGGTTATATATTTCAGCGATTCGTCCGCGTGGGCCCTACCTTCCAGCAGGCCATCGTGGGTGTAAACGATTTTGCCCTGAAGATCGATGACGAAGGTTTTGCGGCCGGTGAAAAACAGGCTGCCCTTTACCCCGAATAGTTTATAAACCTTATCGCCGGGGTCGCTTAGCAGGGTGAATGGTAGTTTATAATGCTGTTCAAATGCCTTATGACTGGCAACCGTGCCGCCGTTAATACCGATAACTTTGGCGCCGGCTTCGGTAAAATCGTCAAAGTCATCGCGGAAAGCGCAGGCCTCTTTGGTACAAACCATACTCTCGTCCTTCGGGTAAAAGTAGATCACCATCATGCTTTTGCCAATATGGTCGGCACTGTTAAAAGTATTACCATCCTGGTCTTTCAGCGAAAACGCCGGCAGCTTATCGCCAACATCTAAAGATCTTTTTGAACCCTGGGCCCTCGACGAAAAGTTGATCATAAGAGAAAATGCTATAATTAAAAGTAAATAACGGTTAAATGAGTTTATCATAACAGGATATACGAAATTATTGGCCTAAGCGATTGGCTATGAATTTATATTTTAGTCAGCATCTCATGGAATTTTTTTACGGCCTTCTTCTCGTAGGCTTCCCTGAGCGAAATGATCATTATAGTTCGCCTCATATTTTTTCCATCAATGGGGATGGCCACTACATCAGGGTCGTTTACACTGGTGTCGCTCAATATAGTATGCCAATGGCCTGTTTTTACAATTTCAAATAAAGTAGGTATGTCGTTTATTTCCATACAAATGTTCGGAATCAGACTTTTTTGGCTGAACGACTCCTCAATAAACTGTATGGTACTGTAACCGCTGAAAGGTAAAGCCAATGGCAGCGCGGCCACTTCGTTAAGTGATATATTGGTTTTTTGCGCCAGGGGCGACCTTTTGCCCGTTACCAATACCATATTTGTTTTTAAAAGTGTTTGATATTTCAGCTGGGCGTTGGTGGGTTTTTCATGGAATGTCAAAATAAAATCGAATTGATGTAAATTAAGTTTTTCGAGAAGGTCCTTTGTGGTGCCAAATACAACCTGGATTTTGATATTTGGATACTGGTCAGCAAACTGTATCAATATTTTGGCAAAAAGAATTCGCATGGAGTAAATTACGCCGACGGTTATTTTCCCTGTATTCAAATTTTTCAGATCCTGTAAAAGCAATAATCCTTCATTGGCTTTGTTTATACTTTGCGAAGCGTAATTGCTAAACAGATCACCGGCTTCGGTAAGCGTAATTCTTTTGCCAATGCGATTAAACAATGGCACATTTAATTCATCTTCCAGTTGCTTAATTTGCTGTGATAAAGTACTTTGACTGATGTTCAACGCTCTTGCAGCATCCGTAAAATTTAATAACTCTTTAGCTTTCAAAAAGTATTTGAGCTGTCTTAATTCCATATTTCTAAATCGGTTTTTTCGATTGTTCTGATAGAAAAATAACGTTTTACTAATAAAGACAATATGTTAATATTTGTGTAATAATACTCAAATTGAACATTTTACCAATTAAATGAATGAATTATGAAACCGAAACTAATTGTATTATTTTTCCTTTTATTTGCTTGTTCCGCCGCGTTTGGTCAGGAAAAACAGAACATGACCGTTGTTGAAAAGGGCTTAATTAAAGTATCCATCATGTACCCTTATGCAGAAGGTAAAACCTTTAATATGGAGTATTATGAAACCAAGCACATGCCTATGGTAGCATCGTTTTTGGGATCTAATTTAGTTAAATACACCATTGAAAAAGGGCTTGCCAACGGTATTCCAAACCAGCCGCTGCCTTTTATGGCCATTGGCATTTTTTATGTGAAGAGCCTGAGCGACTACCAGGCGGCTATCGGACCGCATATAAGCGCCATTCGTGCTGATTTTGCAAATTATACCAATACCACTCCTGTTATTTTGGTGAGTGAGGTGGTAAAGTAACCTGGTACCAAACGCGCTGCCCGGAGCTTCCAACTTCGGACAGCGCGACCCGCTTCTATCAGCAGGTTACGCCATAATGATCCGATTAATTATTCTGTAATTCTTCCTTTGGATTAGGCTGACCCTTACCGGTGGTGATGAGGTCCTTCAGGCTGCCCTGGATATAGCTGGTCCAGGCGTTGAAGCAAATATCATAGCATTCGTAAGCGGGTACCAGGCCGTGTTGGGTGAAAAGGAGCTGTGTTTTGCCATCTTTTTCGGTGATGTCAAATTCGATGGTGTTGCCCACCCATTCGGACTGGTCCTTTGTGAAGCTGAAATAGTTATCGAGCACCAGCCATACTACCCTTTTGTTGGGTACAACCTCGGTTAACCGCATGGTGCATTTGTGCAGGTCCCAGCGCTGGTAAGTAAATTCGTCATTAAGCTGTGCGGTGCCCCCATCGATGCGCTCGGACCACCATCCGCGAACGTTGGTAACAGCGCTGAATACTTCGGCAGGGGTTTGATCTACCGTAAACGAGGTGCTAAAATCTTGTGTTTCCATCTTGTTGAATTGTTAGTTGGTTAATTTGTTGTTCAATAAAGTTTCCAGTTTCTTCAGTTTCGAAGCCCAGAACTGGTCGAAGTATTCGAGCCATGCCTGCAGTTCGTCGAAGCCATCCTTTTTGAGCGTGCAGTACCGCTCGCGGCCAATGTCGGTAATGGAAATGAAGCCGGCGGTTTCCAGTATTTTGATGTGTTTGGAAACAGCGGGGCGGCTCATGTTGAAATTATCGGCAAGGCTGTTAATGGTAAGGTTATCTTCCGACAGCAGCATCAGCATTTTGCGCCGGCTTGGGTCGCCAATGACCTGGAATGCGTCAAGCGTTGGTATGGCCATGTTGCGCAGCGTTTAAAAGTTTTTCGATATTCTGGAATTTTTCGACCCATCCGTGCAGCAGTCCATTGTAAAAATCCAGGTTTTCCTTTTTTGCGAAACCGCGATGTTCCAGGAATACTTCGGTGCCCTTGTCCTTTGGCACCAGCTGCCAGGTAACTACCGAGTCGAGCGTGATCTTACCACCACCGGGGCCGCTTTTCCACGAATAGGAAAGTTTTTTGAAGGGTATTATCTCCAATACCTGGCAATGAAAGATGCCATCGAAATTGAGAGCCGGGATCGGACCCGTGCGGAGTTGAAAGCTGTGGCCGACTACCGGTTGAAAATCGTTTTTCATAAGCCATTGCTCAAGCAATTCGGGTTTGGTGAAGTAATCCCAAACGGTCTTGACCGGGTGAGGGTAGAAAAATTGATGTTTAATGAGTTTTGCCATAATGAGTAACTTTGAAGTTACACAAAGTAACACGTAACTTATGAGTTACGCAAATTTATTTGAAAATATTTTCCCGGCAGACTTTTAACGTGTTATCAGGTCCAAAAAGAGATTATAAAACTACCCCCTTTCTTTTTTTGATTTTTATTGTTTTATTTTGCGGCCGGTTTGCAGAAGCAAGTCGTTATACCAACCTTTCACATAATGAAGAAATACCTTATCACCATTGCGCCAATTTTAGTATTGGCTTCTATCCTGCAGTCGTGCGTTACTGCTAAGATCACCTCAAACAAGGAAGCATCTTATACAAGTCAGCCTAAAAAGATATTTATCCTTTTCAACGGTGCCAAACAATCAAAAGACTTTTCTGTCGGTTTTTTAGTCGGTTTGCAAGCCGGATTCAAAGAAAAGGGCGTGACAACAAACTATTACGTCCGCGACCCGCTGTCGCTTGATACCAGGGAAGACATTAACAAAAAGATAGACGATTTTTCGCCGGAGGCTGTAATGCTTATCGAGCAAAAGGTTGTGCATTCAACAAACGGGATGGTGGATGGGGGAAGATTTGAGATCAGCCTGATTGACGGCGCTTCAAAAAAGCCGGTATGGAAGGGTGAATTTGAAGTCTACGGCCAATTTGGAATTGATGACGCCGTAAGTAAAGGTGTAAAGGAAATATTTAAAAAGTTTGTTGAAGATAAAATTGTAAATCCCTAAATCGTTATTTTAAAAATGAAAACGTCTTATTTATACCTGTTGGTTATAATATTATTATTTCAGTCTTGTTCAACCGTCAATATCGCCTCAAACAAAAAGTCAGATTACAATAAGCAGCCAAAGAAAATCTATATCGTGGCAGATTGCAACAAAGATGCCGGCATCTTTTGCAAAAATTTTATCGAGGGCCTAAAAAACAATCTTTCGCTTAAAGGCATTACGTGCGATGCGTATGTGCGTAACCAGCTATCGCTTGAATCAGAAGAAGATATCAACAAAAAAATTGCTGCTTACAACCCTGAGGCCGCATTGATCGTACACCAGACACAAACAGGCAGTGGTGCAAATACCTTTGAATTTACGCTGATTGACAAAGATACCCAAAAACCGGTATGGAAATGTGAGCTTGAAGTTTCAATTGATTCCTATACTTCAATGGAAAATGACAATGTAATAAACAAAGCGATCAGGACTGTATTGGAAAAATTGACCCAGGATAAGATTATTCCTGGCGGGGCATAAACCAAACCGAAGGGCAATTGTCTTCGAAGTGGATGAACCCGGTTATTCTCTTACGCCAAACTGACGAGTCCAAACGTTAACGTTCACTCTAACTTACGTGTCCGGGCAAAGTGTATTAAGTCTTGAAATAAAATCCGCGGGCACGTGCTGTTTTCTATCACCGAACGACACCGAAGCCGGGCCTACTGAACAAGCATCGGCCTAAATTTGTCTTTTATAGGCTTAATTCGGCCTTTTTTTGATTTGTGTGGGTTTTGGCGTCGAAAAGAAACCCCGAAACTGCCCGGCATGATGAAACCTAAAAGGCTGATATACAGCGGTATTTATAAAATCGCATTCACGAAAAGTGCAAAAAATGGGACACTTTCGGAATTTTAAATTTTCAATAATTTGATAATGAGTTACTTACAAGTTGGTAGTGATGGAAGAGGGTGGCGGCGTGAACACTTAGTGTAACGGGGGATTTGCGACTATTTGCTAACCCCGACGATGATCTTCGCTATGCAGCGGGCAATTTGACTCACCACGGACGACTCCGCTAGCCAGCGGATGGTCGACCCTCTCTTCCGCAAGTGGCAAAGAGGGTTGGGTATTCTACTTCAACAGGGAGTCCTTCTCTTTCGCAAACGTTTTATAAACCATCTTATCGACAAAAGCGGGCACGAATTTGCTGAGCAGTACCGCCAGTTTGCCCTGGCGGGTCATGATGAGAGTGCGGGTATGGTTTTCGACGCCGTCGGTAATACGCTTGGCCACTTCTTCGGCGGTCATCAGATTTTCTTCTTCCATGTGGGTTTCGCCCTGCTGGCTGCCGTCTTTAGCCAACGCCACATTGCGGATGTTGGATGCAGTAAAGCCCGGGCAGGCAGTAAGCACGTGGAGGCCGTTGTGCAGGTTTTCGACCCGTAATACTTCGAGGAAGCCGTTCATGGCAAATTTGGAAGCCGAGTAACCCGAGCGGCCGGGCAGTCCCTTATACCCTGCTACTGATGATACACCAACTACACTGCCTTTGGTTTTGAGCAGGTGTGGAAGGGCGTATTTGGTGCAGTAGACCGTGCCCCAAAAGTTGATATCCATGATAGATTTAAGCACTTTCAGGTCGACATCCTTAAACAGCGCGCGCATGCTGATACCGGCGTTGTTCACCAGCACATCGATACGGCCAAAGGTGAGTATGGCTTGTTTGATAAGGTAATCGCAGTCCTCTTCTACCGACACATCGCACTGCACGGCAACAGCCTTAATGTGGTATTTATTGATGAGGCTTTCGGTAAGTTCGCAAAGGGCCACATAGTTTCGGGCGGCTACCACAAGATCGGCTCCGCGACTTGCAAACTCAATTGCCAGCGCCTTGCCTATCCCTGATGATGCCCCGGTGATAATGACTACTTTATCATTCAATTTCATACTGCGAAGGGTAAATTTCGCCTATGTCGTGGATGTTGATCACAGGCAGTTTAAACAAAAATTTAGCTGCGAAGATAAACATAGCGCCATAAAAATGGCTCATGCGATCCCAGCTAAATTTGCTGATAACCTTGCCCGGTAACTGAATGATATATGTTTTTGAATAAAAGTAAGTTTTGAAGCCCTGCTGCCGCAGGCGGTAGGCCAAATCGATGTTGTGTCCGTAACTTTTAAAGCGTTCGTCGAAAAAGCCGGTTTTCGCAATTGCCGATTTGCGCAGCAGCATGTTATCCGCGTACAGCACGTCCACTTCAGATGTTTCAAACTCTTCAACCCAGTCGGCCCGCCTGTGTTCATTTGAGATTGACTTAGGAAAGCACGAGGCCAGGCCCGCAAACTTCAGGAATCTTGCCCATGCATTGGTGAGGCTATGTTTGGATTGCGGCAGGTAATCGCCTTTGTAATCCACGGCCCGTATACTGGCGCCGCCTATTAAAGGATGCTGATCCATAAAATTGGACAATTTTTCCAGCACGTTGCTTTCGGTCAATGAGTAAGGGCTCAGCAATAATACATAATCGCCATTGGCGGCGCGGATGGCTTTATTGTAACATTTGGATATCCCTTCGTACCTGCTGTTGGCAATGATCTGCACTTTAGGAAACTCGAAGGAAAGCATTTCGAGGGAACGATCAGCGGACGCATTATCAACCACGATAACTTCAAAAGACACACTGCTTTTTGCCTTGAACAGGGTGTTCAACGCCAAACGCAGCCCGTTGCGCGAATTGTGATTGATAAAGATTACCGATAGTTTCATGCCTTACTTTGACAGTGAATTTTCGTATGGGACACGGGTTACGATAGAACGTCCTAAAGTAACCTCATCCACGTACTCTAATTCACCACCAAAAGCTATGCCACGTGCTATGGTTGAGATGTTTATGTTGAAATCTTTTAATTTTTTATGCAGGTAAAAAATGGTGGTATCCCCCTCCATGGTTGCACTCAGGGCGAAGATAACCTCTTTAACATCATTTCCTTTTAGACGTTCAACTAAAGTGTCCACCTGCAGGTCCGACGGCCCTATTCCGTCCATGGGCGATATCAGGCCGCCAAGCACATGATACACTCCATTATACTGATCAGTGTTCTGTATAGCCATTACGTCACGTGTATCTTCTACCACACATATCAACGAATGGTCGCGTTTTGGGGAAGCGCATATCTCGCACACCTGCAGATCCGATATGTTATGGCAAACGCGGCAAAACTGTATCTCGTTACGCAGTTTGCTGATAGCATGGCTAAAACGCTCCACATCCGGCTTGTCCTGGTTAAGTAAATGCAGCACCAGTCGCAAAGCGGTCTTCTGTCCCACCCCCGGCAGTTTGGCAAATTCGGCCACTGCATTCTCCAGCAACTTCGACGAAAAGTTCATGTTGCGAATGTAGTGAATAGTCCGGAAGTCGGAAAGTCTGCATAAGTCCGAAAGTTTGGGTTGGAATTTATTTTTTATACATAAATTGCCCTCAACGAAATAGTGTATGATAATCTTCCGGACTTTCCGACTTATGCGGACTCCCGGACTAAACAAAACACATGTCACCAGCTATACTGCTTACATTCATCATCGGTTATTTTTTAGTACTGCTTGTTATCTCGTGGCTCACATCGCGGAAATCGTCTGATAATGATACCTTCTTTGTGGCCAACCGTAATTCCAAATGGTATTTGGTGGCTTTCGGGATGATAGGGACCGCGCTGAGCGGCGTGACTTTTATTTCGGTGCCGGGCAAGGTGGGCGCGCCCTCGGGCGACCAGTTTGCTTATTTCCAATTCGTATTGGGCAATGCGGCAGGGTTTATCATTATCGCGACCGTATTGCTTCCGCTGTATTACCGTATGAAGCTGACCTCCATTTACAGTTATATCGAACATGCTTTGGGGCAGTGGAGCTATAAAACTGCAGCCGGCATATTCCTTATCAGCAGGACAATAGGATCATCGTTCCGGCTTTATTTGGTAGTGATCGTGCTACAACGGTTTATTTTCGATAATTATCATATTCCCTTTGCGGTTACCGTATTAATATGCCTGTTGCTGATATGGTCGTATACGTTCAAAGGCGGTTTGAAAACTATTATCATTACCGACAGCCTGCAAACTTTTTTCCTGGTATCGTCGGTATTCCTGTCGATCTATTTTATCTGCCGCAGCCTTAACATGAATGTTTTTGAAGCAGCCGACGCGATCAAAAACAGCAGCTATTCCAAAATATTCTTTTTGAATGATTTTATGGGCAACCACCTGCATTTAAGCAAGCAATTTTTGGGCGGGCTTTTCATCACCATCGGTATGACGGGTCTCGACCAGGACCTTATGCAGAAAAACCTGAGCATGGGTACTATCAAAGAGGCGCAAAAAAACATGTTCAGCTTTACAGGAGTGTTCGTTATCATCAATATTTTCTTCCTGAGCGTGGGCGCATTGCTTTATATCTACGCAGCCAAATATGGCATCACGGTAGCAAAAACGGACTACCTGTACCCTACCATCGCGTTGAAATACCTTGGGGTGATACCAGCTGTGGTTTTTATGCTTGGGTTGACAGCCGCCACCTTCGCAACAACCGATTCGGCCTTAACAGCATTAACAACATCGTTTTGTGTCGATTTTTTAGGGTTCGGCAAAAAGAAAGACCTGAACACCAGGGCCATGGTGAAAACCCGACATTTGGTACATATAGCCCTGTCGGGGCTGATGCTTTTAACCATTATTATTTTTAATGCCATTAATAATGATGCGGTGGTAAGCGCAATATTCAAGGTGGCATCCTATACTTACGGGCCGCTGCTTGGCTTATATTCTTTCGGCCTTTTTATGGGTAACAGGCAGGTGAAAGACAAACTGGTACCTTTTATTTGTATCATATCGCCGATAGCCTGTTATTTCCTAAGTTTGCACTCTGCCGAATGGCTGGGCGGGTATGTTTTCGACAATGAACTTATCATTGTGAACGGATCAATTACATTTGCCGGCTTGCTGGCAACCTCAACCCGGAAGGCAGTAAATCAATAATTCAATAAATCTATAATTCAACAATTGGGTATGACCGGTGAAGAGAAAATAAGACAAGCATTTGAAAATAAGAACTGGCAGGAAATAAAAGTTACCGACTCGTGGCAGATATTCAAGATCATGGCCGAATTTGTCGACGGTTTCGAGAAACTGGCTAAAATAGGTCCTTGCGTTTCCATATTTGGTTCGGCACGCACACATAACGACAATAAATATTATAAACTGGCCGAAGACACCGCACGGTTGCTGACCGAACGCGGCTACGGTGTTATTTCGGGCGGCGGCCCCGGTATTATGGAAGCTGCCAATAAAGGCGCTTACGAAGCCGGAGGCAAGTCAGTGGGCCTGAATATTGAACTGCCTTTTGAGCAGTTCCACAATAAATATATAGACAGGGATAAACTACTGGAGTTTGATTACTTCTTTATCCGCAAGGTCATGTTCATGAAATACTCGCAGGGCTTTATTATCCTGCCCGGCGGATTTGGTACGATGGATGAATCGTTCGAAGCCATAACGCTGATACAAACGGGTAAGATAGCGCGGTTCCCCATCGTATTTGTCGGTGTCGATTACTGGAGCGGTCTATTCAATTGGGTGAAAGAAAAGATGCTTGAGCAGGAGCATACGATTAGTCCCGATGACCTGAACCTTTACCGCGTGGTTGACACCGCAGAAGAGGCCACCGAACACATCTTCCGTTTCTACGATAAATATGTATTGAAACCGAATTTTTAAAAATGAAGAGAGGCATCATCGTCCTGATCATCATATGTGCTGCCATATTAGGCATGTGGATCACGGCGCGGGTGATGCATATTATCGTTTTTTACCGTATCACATCCGCTTCAAACTCACCGGCGATAACCCCGGGGCAAATGGTTACCGCGTCGAGCCTTAAAAAGCCTGCCATAAACGCATTTGTGTGCTTTAAAAGACGGGGAATGTCATATGTATCGATATTTCGCTGCATTGCAAAACCAGGCGATAGTGTGGAGATACGATATGGTGATGTTTATGTAAACAACCGGAAATTAGACGAGCCGTATGTTTGGAACGAATACCGCATTACAAAAAAACAACTGGAAAGCATTAAAGATGATGTAAGCAAATATCAATACCCCGTTTACGATTTCGACGATAGCCTTAGAAATATTACCTGTTCGCTCGCTGATATGAAAAAATATCATTTTAAACTGCGGCGATTAACTGTGCCCCGATTCGAGGCCGACTCGGGAATGCTTTTGTCTTTCACGAAATCGGGGTATAACCAGGATAATTTCGGCCCGGTCAAAGTGCCTCAAAAATCCTGGTTCGTATTGGGCGACAACAGGCACAATGCTTACGATTCCCGGTATCTTGGATTTGTAAAGGAGAATGAGATCATTGCAACGGTGATGGGGAAATAGTAAAATGAAATATTTTATATCATAAAAGCTATATTAGGCGCTTTATTTCAAACTAAACTATGCCGTTTAAACATCCTTCAATTTCAGGTGTTTTCTGTCTTTAAACATGGATCAAACACCTAAGTTAAAACGCTCCGCAGCGCTTGGATTTATTTTCGTCACCATTTTCGTGGATATGCTGGGGCTGGGTATTATTATACCGGTGCTTCCAAAACTGCTTGAAACGCTCGGGCATTTCAGCAATTCCGAAGCGTCTGAATACAACGGATTGCTGACCGGCACTTACGCCTCCATGCAGTTCCTATTCTCGCCATTTATGGGCAACCTGAGCGACCGTTACGGGCGCCGGCCCATATTACTGGCATCGCTTTTTGGGTTTGGTATAGATTACCTGTTTATGGCCTTTGCCCCTACTTTGGGCTGGCTTTTTGTCGGGCGTTTTATTGCCGGTCTAACCGGTGCTACAACCTCTACCGCGACGGCCTACATCGCCGATATCAGCGAGGGCGACAAGCGTTCGTCCAATTTTGGCCTGGTAGGTGCTGCATCAGGATTAGGTTTTATCGTCGGCATTTCAGCAGGAGCACTCCTTGGCGCTATCAATATCAAGTTCCCCTTTATGGCGGCAGCGGCCCTGGCACTCATCAATGCAGCCTACGGCTATTTCGTTTTGCCCGAATCACTGGATAAAGATCACCGCCGCAAGTTCGAGTTAAAACGGGCCAATCCTGTGGGAGCTTTAAAAACCATCGGCCGTTATGGATCGTTTGCAGGTCTGCTTGTAGCTTTTACCCTGGTTTATATTGCGCAAAAAGCGGTTGAATATATCCTTTCATTTTTTGTGTACGAAAAATTCAACTGGCAGCTATACAGCGTGGGCATACTGGGGTTTTTCATCGGTGTGTTACTGGTAGGTATACAGGGTGGCCTCATCCGCTGGCTGATACCCAAATTCGGGCTTAAAATGAATATTATTGGCGGGCTTTTATCCTACGCGCTCGGCCTTACCCTGCTCGCTTTTTCCAGCTACGGATGGCAAGTGTATGTGTACCTTATCCCCTACTGCCTTGGCGGTGTTTCGGGCCCGGCGTTGCAGGGACTGATCAGCAACAAGGTAAGCAAAACCGAACAGGGCGAACTGCAAGGGATACTGAACAGCATTTCCAGCCTGAGCATCGTCATAGGTCCCCTGCTCATGAGCTATGTATTCAGGTATTTTACGGCCAAAAACTCGCTGGTTTATTTCCCCGGCGCGCCTTATATACTTGGGGCCGTTTTAATGCTGATCAGCGTTTGGCTTGCAGCCGTAAATTTCAGGAAAAACCCCTCAATCCAGCCCGCTGACGCCGCCTGAGATAACAAACTTCATCATATCAGCGGCGCTTTTGTCAATTGGTTTTACTTTGTCGGAAGAGATGATGATTACCTGCCCCGCGAAGGAATACGACCAGGGAAAATAAACGGCAACATCGCCGGGTAAACCTAATTTGGAAAGATCTTTCTGCACCAAAAATCCTATCTTCTTAACCCCGAATTCATTGATCTCGACCAAAACAGGTTCGCTGAATTTCTTTTCTTCGCCTACAAAAGCTTCTGTCAGATCTTTGATGGACGAGTACAGGAATTTAAAAATAGGCAGCCGGTTTATCCACCGGTTAAGCCAGCGTTTTATGGGGTCGGTAATTACATTGGTAACCAGTATGCCTGCAATCAATATGATGATGACAACGTTCAATATACCCAGGCCCGGGATATAAATGGGGCGGCCTTTGGCGTCTGTCAAAAAAAATCCGCTGAGGTTGAGGGCGCTGTCTATCCCGGATACTGCCCAAAAGATCAGGAAAACCGCGGCGCCTACGGGCACTACGATGATCAGTCCCTTCACGAAGTAATTAAGCAGAGCTCCGAATATCTTTCTCATAGCGGCAGGTAATTAAGTATAATTTGACTTTATTAAATCAGGATAAAACGTATAACATTCTTTTAGTCGAAAAATCGTTCCTTTTACTTTGTTGGCTTCATCATTTAAAAGCCCTTTCTATATTGAATCGCTCTTTCATATATAGAATTTATATTCCGCTTGCCCGATGATTTGAACTCTGTACTAACAGTTAATTTCACCCAATTTAAATGGACATCGTAAATGAAATCAAAATAGTAGACGATGTTAAGTTCGTCGTTGGAATCATATACTCTATGGCATCGCTTATAACCAAACTCATTAAAAAAAATCTGCTCTTTATGCGTAATGTTATCTTGCAAATCAGTTGTTTTACAAACACATTCTATCTCTCCGGCTTCTGTCAAATTGTAGCTGTATTCTATATCAAAAAGTATTTGAACGCCTTTGTCAACATCAATTACAAAGTTGCCATTACCGCTATCATCCATATCAACAAAATAACCGTGCTCTACAAGTTTTACCACCCGGTCCTCCTCGTCGTATTTAAAAACACGTTTTTCATAGCAAAATTCTGAGCCATCATCGATAGTTGTACTTAACATGCGGCCAGACTTATCATATTCCTGCCTACTACCTTGGAATGTAGAATACATATTATTGTCATAGTCGTAATAAAAATTAGCTTCGCTGGAATAGTATAAATTATTTCTATATATTTTCTCAGTGGCATGCCTAACAATTCTATTATATGCATCATAAGCAAAAGACGTACCGCCGGAATAAAACTGCTTGTAATAGGCAACCGGTTCTTCTCTGGTTTGCTTTTCGTGCCCTTTTCTTTTAACGTAAATTCTTCCGCTATTGAAGTCCTTGTGAACTTGAATAAAATCTATTTTGCCGAATTCATTTAATTTAATAAAATATTGAGCATTAGGCGTCACATATGATTGAATATAGTCTTCACCAGGCCATTCTCGCCATATTTTATATATATAACTGTCAACTGTTCCGTTGCAGGTAAACTCTGGTCGCTCATAACTATTGAGGAATATAGGTTTCTTAGGGTTGAAGAAAAAGTCCACCATTTCAGGAATATTTTTAAGACTTAATTTCCTATTCGTAAAAATACACTCTTTTTACCCGCTGCGAAACATTGGTTAATATTTCATAGGGGATGGTACCTATTTCGCGTGCCAGTTCTTCAATTTTCAATTCGTCGTTAAATACAATCACTTCGTCGCCTTCACGCACATCAATGTTGCTCACATCCAGTGTACACATGTCCATGGAAATATTACCAACTGTAGGCGCATATTCGCCATTTACCAGCATCTTGCCTACCCCGTTGCCAAAGGAGCGCAGGTAGCCGTCGGCGTAACCAATACGTACGGTTGCTATTTTGCCGCCATTTGCCAGCTTCCCATTGCGATTATAGCCTATGGTGTCGTTCGCCTGGACTTTTCGTACCTGTGAAACGCTTGTCTTTAGTGTCGCAACAGGTTGCAAACCGTTCGCACCTTCGGGCAGGGCCGTATCAATCCCATAAAGACCAATACCAAGACGCACCATATCAAATTGTGCCTGCGGCCACCTCGTAATGCCCGACGTGTTGGCAATATGCTTAATGAATTTGTAACCCAGCGCCTGTTCAATTTTTTTATAGGCCCACTCGAATGTCCTGATCTGCTTCTTTGTGAATTCGTCGTGCTCTTCAGCATCGCTGGCTACCAGGTGCGAGAATACAGATTGTACCCATATGTATTTGTTCTCCTCGAGCAGGTCGCAAAGTATATCGACATCATGCTCCTCGAAACCAAGCCGGTGCATACCGGTATCGATCTTGATATGGACAGGGAAATTGCTGAGGCCGCTCGTTTGGGCATATTTGACAAATTCGTCCAATAGTCCAAAGCTGAATATTTCCGGTTCCAGTTTATTTTCGACCAGTTTATCAAAAGCCGAGGCCTCGGGGTTAAGTACCATTATCGGCAGGGTAATTCCACCTGCGCGCAGCGCCACGCCCTCGTCGATATAGGCTACCGCTAGATAGTCGACCTTATTATACTGCAACATGTTCGCCACTTCAAACGTGCCGCTGCCATAGGAAAAGGCCTTTACCATAGCCATCACTTTTACGCCCGGCTTCAGTTTTGCGCGGTAAAAGTTCAGGTTGTTCAGCAGGGCATTCAGGCTTATCTCCAGCACCGTCTCGTGAGCCTTCAGCGCCAGCGCCTGGCTCACACGTTCAAACTCAAAACTGCGCGAACCTTTGATCAGGATGGTCTCATTATCAAGCTTAAGCTCCTTCAGCCGCTGAAGTAAGGTGTTGGTGTCCTTGTAAAAATATTTTTCCGGTACGGTAAAGCTATCCCTGTATTTATCCAAAGCTTCGCCGACACCGATAAACTTGTTGATGCCCTTCGTTTCGATCATGTCTGCAACCTGGCTGTACAATATATCATCCTGCAAACCCGACTGGTATATATCCGACAATATTAATGTTCTTTTCGGGTGCTGGTTCTGCTGGTTCAAAAAATTCAGCGCTATCTCCAGCGATTGCACATCCGAGTTATAGGTATCGTCAATCACCGAACAGTTATTGATACCGTTCTTCAGTTCCAGCCGCATACTAACCTGGTTCAGGCGCTCTATCCTGTCATCGGCCGCAGCGGGGCTATAGCCCATTGCAAGCATGGTGGCCCAGCAAACTATGGCATTCTCCACCGACGCCTCATCCATAAACGGAATCAGGCATTCTATCTCTTTCTCTTTATAAATCGCCCTCAGGTAGAAATTGCGCCGGATGACGGTTTCGGTAAAAACGTACAGATCCGCCTGTTTGAACCTCGTACTCCAGGTAAACCTTTCTTTTACCGGTATATCTTTTTCGTATCCGACCAATTGATCATAATTGTGAATCAGCAGCCGGGCGTGTTTGAAAAGTTTCAGCTTTTCGAGCACTTTCTGCCGCCTGCTTTCGAATCCTTCGTCGTGGGCCGGCCCGATATGTGTCAAAACACCAATTGAAGGTTTTATGATCGCCTCCAGCTTATCCATTTCATTCACGGTAGATATACCGGCCTCAAAAATACCGAGTTCATCCTTGTCGTTTATCTGCCATACCGAAAGCGGTACACCTATCTGCGAGTTATAGCTTTTGGGGTTTCTTACTGTATTTTTATCCGGGGTAAGTAACTGGTATAGCCATTCCTTCACTATGGTTTTACCATTGCTGCCTGTTATGCCTATCACTTCCAGCTTAAAACGGCTGCGGTGATAAGCCGCCAGTTTTTGCAGTGCGCCCAGCACATCGCCTACTAACAGGAAGTTAGCTTCCGGCATTTTTATTTCGGTTTGATGCGTCACCACAAAATTACGCACACCTGCTGCATAGGCCTCGGCAATAAATTCGTGCCCGTTGCGGCGCCCGCTTAAAGCAAAGAACAACCCTTCGGCGGCATTGGTTATCCGGCGGCTGTCCGTAAGCAATACGCTTATGGTATTTTCCTTTACAATTGTGCCGCCGGCGCCTATAATATCTTTAACTGCTGTTACCGGGTAGTGATTGCTTAGCATGCTACGAATTTGCTTATATTTCTGCCAATAGAAGAATTTTTAACGAATTTTGGTTTTGATGGACCAACCCAAACCCAACAAAATAACCGACGAAAAAGTTGGCCTGGCAAAGGCCGAAAATTACTGCGCCTACCAGGAGCGCTCGCAGCAGGAAGTGCGGGATAAATTGTACGAATGGGGGCTTTACCCAAACCAGGTTGAACATATTATCACCCGTTTGATAGAAAGTAATTTCCTGAACGAGGCCCGGTTTGCAGTAGCCTATGCTACCGGTAAGTTCAGGCAAAAAGGTTGGGGAAAGATCAAAATAAAACAAGGTTTAAAACTAAAAAGGGTTTCGGAGCCTTTGATAAAAAAAGCACTTAACAGTATCGACGGCGATGAGTATTTGAAGACGCTGGGGTCTATCATCGAAAAAAAATTGCCGTTGATAAAAGAAAAAGAACCTTATAAGCGCCGTTATAAGTTGCAGCAGTATGCCATGAGCCGGGGATATGAAGGCGACCTTGTGTCGGACGTTCTGAAAGACAATGAATTATAGGTTTTTTCAAAAAAATTAATTCTTGTGCTTGCAGAATAGCCATTTCTCTCTATATTTGCACTCCGCAAGCGCAAAAGTAGTTTAGCGAATATGCGAAAGTAGCTCAGTTGGTAGAGCACGACCTTGCCAAGGTCGGGGTCGCGAGTTCGAATCTCGTCTTTCGCTCCACAATCCCTTCCACCAAAAAGAAGGGATTTGTTTTTAAAAGTAACCCCATGCTCAGATGGTGGAACTGGTAGACACGCAGGACTTAAAATCCTGTTCCCGTTAAAGGAGTGCGGGTTCGATTCCCGCTCTGAGTACAAAAGCCCCGATAAGGGGCTTTATTATTTTAAAAACATTTTAGTTGAGTTGTTTAAGTTGAATACTTGAACCATTTTAGAATGAAGTTGAAAATTGCGACCAATTTGGAGCAACCCTTTATTTGCAACAGTTACTTCAAATCTCCTAATACTTTTTGGTCATAGTTATAACCTACTTCATTTGGAAATTTTCCATTTAGATCTGGAAAAATAAGTTGTAAATATTCATAATTGCGATTCTCGTAAAATTTTACTGAAGTGAGGGCATACTCCGCAATGGCCGAATTTTTCAAGCTGATAAAGTAAACAGCAAACCGATCGCTCAAGTTTTGAATCTTCCTATTCAACGGCACTTGGCTGAATTTGAATTTGCTTACGTAGTTTTCAATCAATTCTCCAGATAAATTTGGCCCAAGTCCTGAGATAAAAAGTTCTGGTATTTTAAAATTTTTAAATATGCCGGTTGAATATGCAAAAGGAGTAAAATCAATTTCTTCAAGTACAGCTGTTGTATGATATCCATTATTTTTAATATTGTTAAAAACATTATTAAAATAATCTTCTTTCCTTTTATCGTCCACTGTATTTATGATAAAGTAAACCTGACACCACCAAAGCTTTGCGACTTAGCAAACCTTCTAAAAAACTGAAAAGCAAATATTGATTTTAACCAGACGACCCGATTAAGTCAATAATAGTAATGCTTTTAAATCTTCATAAAAATGTTTAGATATTCTTCCCATCGCCTTACACATTTTATGCGATTAAACGTGCAAAAAGCTCTATCTCCTCTAAAAAATGTTCCGAAAGTTGTATCTTTAAGCGTACAAAGCCTGGTATAAAAATACCGGCTTTGTTGTTATATTCAATCAGGTTTTATGATACCATTTTAGTGGTTCATTATAAAGTCTTACGAATGCCTGATTGAAGTTTATAAGATCAGTTTTGGGTCGGGAGGTTTTTCTTAAACACTAATTTCAAGCTTATATCCCTTGCCGCGAATAACAACAATTTTGATATTCGGATCAATTTCCAGCTTTTTTCTAAGCTTTGATATAAACATGTCCAAACTTCGTCCCACAATAACACCTTCATCCTCCCATATCTCCTTTTGCAGCCGGCTTCTCTCTATAATTTCGTTAGGAGATAATGCGAAAATGCGCAACAGGCGCGTTTCTGTTCCGGTAAGGTCTATGGTTGTTTTATTGATTACCAG
The DNA here is from genome assembly GCF_007971025.1 of Mucilaginibacter ginsenosidivorans. Classification (NCBI taxonomy): domain Bacteria; kingdom Pseudomonadati; phylum Bacteroidota; class Sphingobacteriia; order Sphingobacteriales; family Sphingobacteriaceae; genus Mucilaginibacter; species Mucilaginibacter ginsenosidivorans. The sequence continues at coordinate 4,250,808 of NZ_CP042436.1, forward strand.
TTGCCTGTTACGTGTATCAAATAGCACCGTGCCAAAAGTGAATGTCCCGGTAACCTGACCTTTAGATGAGGCGCTCTGTTGTTTAACAGGTTTTAAAAAAATGAGACCGACAAATGCTAAAAATGCCATACTGCCCAGCAGATATCCGGTTTTAGCAGTATTTATGCCCGCCGGTTTGAATTTGATATCGATCGTATAAGCTGCTTTTGGTTGTTTTCTTCCTCTGCATGCTATAATATCATTCTTTTTGTTTTTCGACATGGCAAAGCCATAGGTTACACCGGATGTGCCGTTGTTCAGGACATTAACAACATAATCGCTTGCGAGCGGGTCCCGGGCTAACACACGCCTGGTAGTACTTACCAGTGAATCCGGCAGAAAAGTCAGGTCCTTTTCGAACATAAGCCGGTATTCATTTTCGGCGATCTTTTTTACCGGAAGCACCCTTGAGGTATGGTCGCCCGATTGTGAAAGCAGTTCATCCCCAACCTTACGTAGCAATACTTCCCTCCGGGCCATATCAAAATCGTCATTTCCTCCTATGTATAAAGCTACACAAGTCATGGAGATAGACAGGAGTATTATCAATCCTAAAAGATACCTGCGTTTCCGGGAGAGGAGTTTTAGGCGATCAACCATACCGTTTACGATTTATTTACAAAGGTTACATTTTTATTTACAATCCTGATTCTGCAGGCCGAAAAATATCAAAGTAATTTTGGTGAATCAAACTAAAAAGATATGAAAAATAAAAAAATCAAAAGATCACTTGTATTTGCTCCGGCTATCCTCGTGGTACTATTTCTATTAAATTCTTTTGTAGTAAAAGAAAAGAAAGCGTGGGAGAAAACAGCTAAAGGAACTAAATCAGCGCATGTGCCAATTATTTTCAGATCCACTGATGGCGGACAAACATGGCAGGACATTAGCAAGGGGCTGCCTGAAAATTTGCAGAGAGAAGGGGTATGGAGAGATGGCTTATTGGCAAATGACCGGGGGCTCTATCTGCGTGCCGGAAATGGGGTCTATCACAGCGAACCAAATTCCACAACTCCTTTTTGGACAAAAGAGGTTCTATCCGGCCCACAGCGTAACATTGCCCCTGGCAATAATGGAATATTTGCATATGATTTCAGGGGGCAATTTTTAAAGAAAATAAACGGAAGAAGTGAATGGTCGCCCGTGTACGCAAATTTTCAGGAGGAAGCCGTACGCCTTAACAGAACAATAGATTGGATGTACAAGAATTATAAAGAGAAACAAGTAAGCAGCCTTTTTGAAACTACGCGAGGCACAGTTTTCATCGGCTCCAACAATGCCCTTTATAAATCCAATAACAGTGGAAAAACCTGGAAATACGTGCCTGTTGGAGGCTGGGTGATGAAAATAGCAGAGTCAAACGGTGTACTCCTGGCTTCCAGTTCACAGGGAATATTAAGATCGACCGACGACGGCGAAAGCTGGGTCCGTGTGATCAGTGAAGGGGATGCCGGCATCGCTGTGGAACGTATAGATGGAGGATTTGCTGCAATAGTAAATAACAAAATAGCCCATTCAAACAGCGTACACATTTCACGGGATAATGGAAAAACCTGGAATACAATAGGTGAAGAGCTGCAACCCTCGTGGAGTAATTCGTTAATGGGAAAAATAGGCTTAGTTCAATCTTCATCGGACATCTCATCCATCAAACAAATGGGTAAATATTTAATATGTGGTCGCTCAGATGAAATATTCCGTTCATCTGATATGGGCAAAACATGGGAAAAATTGTCACTTCCTGCTATAGGGAATTTTGGTTTCGATTTATCTGTTTCAGGGAACGTGATCTATGCCATACCAAATAAAGGATGTTGAAAAATTCCAACCTCAGAAATAAATATTGCGATCTGTTCGCCCTCGTTTACAACACTTTGCAGCGATAAGAAATATCATTTAAATGACACCGGTATTTTAGTGGAAAAAAAGAGGGTAACCATGGTTAACACATTTTTTGACTATTTTAATATAAAACACTAACAATCAGATTATTATATAAATAATATACAAAATTGTGTTAACCATGTTACCTCCCTCCGTGCTCGGGCAAGTACCAGGAGTAAATACCTCCATAGCTGCCTGGGTCGGTCCTGCGTCGATATCAAGCTATAAATTTGCCGGCTTTAGTTGCGATGCAGAATTGATAACATTTCCTTACCTTAGTTACCACACGTCCTAAACCATTACAATTTATGCATTTGTCACAATCAATTTTACTTTATACATCACTTGTTATTACAGCATTTGTTAGTGGCAATTATCAAAACACGCAATCAACCACCTATAACAAAGTCACTTATGATGAATTTAAGAAAACTGTCGATCGCAATAAAAACCTTTTGATTAAAAATCCAACAACGGATATTGGTAATTATCTGTTCAAACTGATAGATGAGGATATTTATAATTATTGGGCCGGTACACCCTGGGGTTTTTATGGGGCTACACGGCAACCTAAAACAGGCAGCATTGCCTGTGGATATTTCGTAACCAATACCTTAACAGACCTGGGTTTTAAGATCGATCGGGTCGAACTTGCTGAATGCCGTTCCGGAGACATGATCAAAAAACTCTGCGTTGAGATTAGGTCATTTTACAGCCTTAACAAATTGAATAGTTATTTAGCTAAACAGCCGGTCAACTCTGTTTTTATTATTGGCCTTGATTTTCATACCGGCTATATTGTTAAAACCGCTACGGATAGCTATTTCTTTCACTCCAACTATATAAAAAAGGAAGGAGTAATAAGAGAAAAAATAAATTCGTAACAAGCGCTAAGCACCAATAAATTCTTCATAATCGGCAGCTCAACAGCAAACGACAATCTGTTACGAAAATGGGTTGCAGGTAAGCTGGTGAACTGAGTGGCGGGTATCGCTTTAAATCAGGGTTCGACTTAAGGAAGCGCCCGACCCTATCGCAGGGCCGAATACATTTGGAATCGAACGGAAGGCCTGGTATAAAAATACCAGCTTTTGTTGTTTTGATTGCCCCCTATTTCCATACTTAAAATAGGTATTTTCTGATGCTATTTTTCTTTCTGCTTTGACTTTTCATTTATCCGGGGAATTAAACGTACCTTGCCACCTTAACAAACAAAATAATGGCAACAGGAACAGTAAAATTTTTTAATGAGTCAAAAGGTTTCGGCTTTATTACCCCTGCCAGTGGCGGCAAGGAAGTATTTGTGCACGTTACAGGCCTGATCGATAAGATCCGCGAAAACGACCAGGTTAGTTACGATGTGGAAGAAGGTAAAAAAGGTCCGAGCGCGGTTAACGTAAAAAAAGCATAAACAGAATTGGGAAGATCAACAGAAACATTTAGTAAAAAAGAGCGGGAAAAAGCCCGTCAAAAAAAGTCAAGGGACAAAAAGGAAAAGGCTGAGGAGCGAAAAGCTAATGCCGGCAAGGGTAAAAGCCTTGAAGACATGATGGCTTATATTGACGAGTATGGAAATATTACGTCGACCCCGCCCGACCCTTCAAGAAAGATAAAGGTTAATGCAGAAGATATCCAGGTTGGCGTTGCCAAGCAAACGGACATACCTGTTGACACCGTGAGAAATGGTGTTGTAAGCTTTTTCAACGAATCAAAGGGTTACGGTTTTATCAAGGACCTGCAAACACAGGAAAGCATTTTTGTGCATATTAATGCTTTAACCGAGCCGCTGAAGGAAAACAACATGGTTACTTTTGAAACTGAGCAGGGCCAGAAAGGCCTGTCTGCGATCAAAGTAAAAAAGAAATAACCGTGGTAAGCAAAACAACAACGGCGTCGGCAGCGCAAAAGGAAAATTTCAGAACAACGTTTGCAGAAATAGTAAAAGACAACCCACTCTTAAAAGATCAGTATTCCATCCAGTTTTTCGAAACGGCGCAAAAAAGCAATTATGCCTTTAGCGGCCGCGATGGAAAATCGATGAATATCTTGTTGAGCCTGACTTTGAAAGAAACTGAAAAATATAAGATTCTTAAAAGCTCCTGGCTACGCTAACCCGAACCGGCTAATAACCGGTTATTAGCCAAACAAAACTCAAAATGCACGAAAGCTGGTCGGAATGACCGGCTTTTATTATTTTGCACGCTTATACAACCTGGATTATGCCGAACAATATCTGCAGGACAAGCTGTATTTTACTGCTGTTTATTTTATTTTCATTTACAGGCGCGGCACAACGGCCGGACGTATCTTTTACTTCATCAGATAAAAATTTAGAAAAGGCGTTCGCCTGGGCCAAAGGTATGGCCCTACGCTACAAGGGCAACAACTCAGATGCGGTTGGCCCCTGGTATGAGGCCGCACTGCCTTCGCGGTATGCCTTTTGCATGCGCGACGTATCCCATCAATGCATTGGGGCCGGGATATTGGGATTGAGCCGTGAAAACTATAACATGATCGGCCTTTTTGCCCGCAATATATCGGCGGCAAAGGATTGGTGCTCGTATTGGGAAATCAACAAATGGGGTAAGGCTGCTCCGGAAGATTACAGGAACGACCGGGAATTCTGGTACAATCTTCCGGCTAATTTCGATGTTCTGTATGCCTCCTGGCGCCTTTACCTTTGGACAGGCGATAAGCGGTATATCAATGACTCAGCCTTAGTTAATTTTCAGCAGAAAACAGCCAGGGAATATATTGACAGGTGGGTGCTTGCCGCCGATTCGTTGCTGACACGGCCCATCCATCCAAACAAGGCTATTCCGTTCAACGAAAAGGACGCCTTTAGCACGTGCAGGGGTCTTCCATCCTATTCCGAAGGCATACCCAAACTCAAATCGGGTATCGACCTGGTGGCCGGTCTGTACAGGGGCCTGCTTACCTATTCGGATATACTTGCCTGCAAAGGGTTAAAAAAGGAAGCGGCTTATTATGCCCGCAAAGCTGAAACATACCGCAGGCGTATTGAAAGTGACTGGTGGGACGCCCAGGCCGGGCAATACAACACCCTATACGGAGACTCCGGAAAATTTGCAAAGGACCCAGGCGAAACATTCCTGGTTTGGTTCGATGCTTTACGAGATACAACGCGCCTGAAAAAGACGGTGGCACACATGGCCGCCAACTATGCGAATATCGAGAACACTTCCTATTATCCTTACCTGTTTTATAAAAACGGGCTGTGGGATGAAGCAAGAAAATGCATCCTTTACCTTTCGGACCCGGCTACGCCGCGCCGGGAATATCCCGAAGTTTCGTTCAGCGTCGTCGAGGGTATCGTTCAAGGTTTGATGGGTGTTTCGCCCGACGCGCGAACGGGAACTATCAGTACGGTGTTCAGGATGAACGGAGACGGATCGGCAGTCATCAAACATTTGCCCGTTTTGAATAGCAATATCGACCTGAGCCACCTTAGTAATCGCCAATCTGCATTGAGCAATGATGGCAAACAAGCCCTTAAATGGAAAGCTATGTTTTATGGGGATTACCGCAAAGCGTACGCCAATGGCATATTATACCAGTTGAAGAAGGAGACCGATGAAACGGGGAATAAAATTTCCTATGCCATCATAGTCATTAAACCGGGGACGACAGCGGATGTAAGGGTGGAAAGGTAAATCAATTTTTTATTGGTAATAGTTGAAAACAGTGGACGGTTTAAATTCCCGCCCTACTCCTTCCATTTTCATATGGGTCTGCTTGCAGTCTTCCGAATTTTTCTTATATTCAAACCTTTATAACCAACAGAATGGAAAGCATTCGCCACAAACGCTGGGTTAAAGGCAGCCATTTCATTATCACCCTGAGTTTCCTTGCATTATCGTTCAGCGGGTTTGTGATCCTGATGTCGCACCCAAGGCTATATTGGGGCGAAGTTGGTAATGATCTTACCCCTGCCCTGTTCGAGTTACCCATAAGCCGAAACTATCACCATGGCGGCTGGGAAAAAAGCGAAGCTTTCTTTAAAACGGCTAACTCACCGGTAACCGCCGGGCGAACTTATGACATTTTCAACCAGAATGGCTGGGGCCGCAGCACGCACTTTCTGGCTGCATGGTTCCTGGTGATTACCGGTGTCATCTATTTACTGGCGGGCTTTTTCACAGGGCATTTCAGGCGCAATATCTGGCCGCGGATCAAAGAGCTTAAACCGGGTTTGCTATGGCACGATCTGGTGGCACATTTCCGCAGGCAAACCTTATCCGGGAACCGCTCACAATACGGACTACTGCAGCGATGCACTTATTTTAGTGTCATCTTCTTCCTGCTGCCGTTAATAGCTCTGACAGGCATGACCATGTCGCCTGCTATAACGGCCGGGTATCCGTTCCTGACCAAAATATTTTTCGGGGTGCAGTCGGCGCGCACTATTCATTTTTTTGCTTCGGTTGCGCTAATACTCTTCCTGCTGGTGCATATCGTAATGGTTGTGCGGTCGGGATTCAAACAAAATATACTGGCTATTACAATTGGTAAAAGAAATGGAAAAAAAACTGATCAACAGGCGTAAAGCGATCTATACCGGGCTAACCTCCGTCGGTGGTCTGCTACTGACCGGCTGTTTCAAAAAGCCGATGCCGCCAACGTACGGCAATATCCTGCGCATGGGCGATGCTTTTACTTACATCGCCCAGCGGACACTGCTGCCCGGTCAGTCGCTGGCTAAGGAATACGGGAAGAGCGATATATCCTCGTTTCCGGCGACGGGAACCATTAACCCGGCAAACCCGGAGATCAAGTTCTCCTACAATAAAGATTACCGTGCCCTGCAGCAAAATAATTTTAAAGATTTTGTGCTCTCGGTTGAAGGCTTCGTAGCCAAACCGTGCAAGTACAGCATGGACGACCTTAAAAAGCTGGGGCAGCGCACGCAAATTACCCGCCATACCTGCGAAGAAGGCTGGAACGCCATTGCCGAATGGAGCGGAATACCCCTTAGCGCTGTACTGCAGCATGCCGGTATTTTACCGGCAGCGCGCTGTGTAAGCTTATATGGCTACGATAATTATGCCGAAAGTATTGACATGCTCGACGCCTTTCATCCGCAAACTATACTGGCCCATAGCATGAATGGCGAAAACCTGCCCATTCAGCACGGTGCACCGCTAAGGCTCAGGGTTGAAACCCAGATAGGCTATAAAAGTGTTAAATATGTGCACCGGATAGTAGTGACCGATAAATTTGTAGATGCTAACGGTGATATACCGGCGGGTTGGTCGTGGTATGTGGGCATCTGAGCGCCCCGCATATTAATGTTCGGCAGGTTCTGCCACTGAAGTATCGCACTCTCACGCCTTCGGAACATCAATTCAATGCCGGTACAACTCGTTTTTGAACCTCTTTGCCAGCAATCCGGTAGCTTTTTCGGTATCAATATCCACGACGATAACCCCCGATTTACCATAAGACTGATATGCTAAACATCTGCCATCCGGCGCTATGACCGAACTGGCTGATTCAGGATAACGGAAGCCATAATTTACGCTGGCAAAATAGACGGTGTTTTCCATAGCACGCATCATCATAGCTTTTTCATAGTAGGGATTGTCTTTATGGCCCCATTCAGTAAGTTCGGGACCAGCGATATCACTGCCCGTACAATGCGGGTGAAAAACGATTTGAGCGCCGCGCTGTGCCGCCCAGCGGACAGATTCGGGGTAACGGAAACCCTCGTGGCATATTGTTATACCGAACTTTACGCCGTTCACTTCAAAAATGCTGCGCGTGCTGCCTGCTGTCCAAATGTTATCTTCAGTCGGGTCAAGCTGATTTTTGGCCTGGTAGCCTAAAAGGTCGCCCTTATTTGAAATTACCTGCGCAACGTTCAACAAATCATCACCTTCATACCAATCCATCGGGATGATAACCGCAATGCCATTTTCTGCAGCCACCGCCCGAATTTTATCCAGTGCCGATCTTAATTGCCCGGCTGAACATTTTTCAGCGTTAAAACCCATACCCGGGTAACCGGGAACATACGACTCGGGGAAACAGACGATCTCTGCTCGTTGTCCTGCGGCTTCTTTGACCAGCAGTTCGGCCTGCTTCAGGCTATCATTTAAAGATGTTGGAAAAGGCGGCGAGGCCAGGGCTATTTTCATTTTAAAAGGATGCTCCGATAGTACAAACAAATCTAAAGGTTTAAGGCAACAGGCTCAAATTTGTTGCCGCAATATGTCTATCTTAGAATAACTAATTATTACCTCATTCGGGATATCATTATGTCAAAAACTAAGCTGACCGACCAGGAAGAAGTAACGATGCATATTGAAAAACTGGAACCCGGTTTAAGGGATATTATCCGGGAGTTGAGACAAATTATCCTTTCCAGCGACCCCGAAGTTGGCGAGCGGATAAAATGGAACAACCCGAGTTTTTTCTACACCGGTGAAATGAAGCCCTTTGACCCGAAGGAGTATAAAAGGGAGATCATTGTTTTTAACCTGTTCAAAGGGCGGATCATGCTCGTTTTTCCGAGCGGGGCAAAGGTGAACGATACCACCGGTTTTTTAGAAGGAGATTATAAAGACGGCAGGCGCATCCATGTTTTTAAGGATATGGACGATGTCAGATCAAAGGAAAAGAATTTGCAAAAGATCATAACAGACTGGCTGAAACTGGTTGATAAATAAAAAACAGGATGAAAAGAAAAAAATTTATACAAATGGGTGCGGCTTTGGCGGCAACGCCATTTTTAGCACTTTTGGGAACTATGGCATTTTCAAACGAACAGGAGCGGCTAAAAAACTGGGCCGGCAACCTCACCTACAGCACGGGCAATGTGCAATACCCAAAAACTGTGGCCGAAGTACAACAGTTAGTGAAAAAGCTACCGAAGATGAAGGCTTTGGGTACGCGCCATTGCTTCAATATGATAGCTGATAGCAAGGACGACCTGGTTTGTACGCGGGATATGAACAAGGTAGTCTCCATTGATACCAAAGCGCACACGGTAACTGTTGAGGGCGGTATCAAATACGGCGAACTTGCCCCTTACCTGCAACAACATGGTTTTGCACTCCATAATCTAGCGTCGCTGCCGCATATATCTGTAGCCGGGTCGATCACCACGGCAACACATGGTTCGGGTATCAAAAATGGCAACCTGGCTTCGGCAGTTACAGCTTTAGAGATAGTTAAAGCGGACGGCAGCATTGCCCATCTGTCAAAAGAAAAAGACGGCGATAAGTTTAATGGTGCTGTTGTCGGGCTGGGCGCATTGGGGCTGATCACCAAGGTTACCCTGAAAATTGAGCCCACTTACCAGGTGGCACAACGGGTGTTTTTAAAGTTGCCGATGTCTCAATTAAAGCAGCATTTTGAACAGATCATGTCTGCCGGGTACAGCGTGAGCCTTTTTACAGACTGGCAAAGCGATTCAATAAACGAGGTATGGATCAAAAGCAAGGTTAGCACTGATAAAGAGCAAAACCAGCCGGAATTTTATGGGGCCAAAGCAGCAACCAAAAACCTGCACCCAATTATAGATCATTCAGCCGAAAGCTGTACCGAACAGATGGGTGTACCGGGACCATGGTACGAACGGTTGCCACATTTTAAAATGGGCTTTACGCCCAGCAGCGGCAAGGAATTGCAATCGGAATATTTTGTACCAATACAGCACGCTGTGGAGGCTATTGAGGCTGTGTCGCGATTGGGCAAACAGATCGGCCCGCACCTGTTCATTACGGAGATACGAACGATAGCTGCCGACGGTCTGTGGATGAGCCCATGCCATAATCAAACTTCAGTAACCATTCACTTTACCTGGAAACAGGAAACCGAAGCGGTGATGAAATTGCTGCCGTTAATAGAAAAAGAACTTGCACCTTTTACCCCCCGGCCACACTGGGGAAAGATATTTACCATCGCTCCGAAAGTGTTACAATCACGGTACGAGAAACTGGACGACTTCAAAAAACTTGTTGAAGAATATGACCCGCACGGCAAATTCAGGAATGCATTTTTAGAACACAACCTATATAGTTAAGTCTACTTCGTCATTTTTACCGGCAATATATGTCCATCCTTGTCAAAAAACAGCTGATCGATACATACTACGCGGTGGTTAGCACCGGTTTCGCCAAGCGGCCGGCGGTGATAGACAATGTAATATTTGTCATCGCTTACAGAATGGATAACAGAGTGATGCCCCGCACCGGTTGCTATCGCTGGATCTTGTTGTAATACAGTAGCCAGGCGTTTGAACGGCCCGAATGGTGATTTGGACATCGCATAGGCTACTTTATAATCCGGTCCGGTCCATCCCCCTTCCGACCACATGAAGTAGTAGTAACCGTTGCGGTAAAGCATATATGGTCCCTCAACATACCCTTTAGGAGTAATTTCTTTATATAACGTTCCGTCGGCAAATGGCTCAATCCCTGTAAAATCATTTTTCAGTTTTACCACATTACAATGTCCCCAGCCGCCATAGTACATATAATAGGAACCGTCTTTATCCTTAAAAACAAACTGGTCGATAGGTTGCGCTCCGTTTACGATGTCGCTGATCAATGGTTTGCCCAAAAGGTCTTTGTAAGGACCTTCCGGTTTATCAGCAACAGCCACGCCTATCCCACCAACTTCGCCCTGGTGAACATCGTTCGCTCCAAAAAAGAAATAATACTTGCCATCCTTTTGCAGCACAGCAGGCGCCCACATGGCACGTTTTGCCCATTTTACAGCAGCGGTGTCCAGTACATCATGATGCTTCTCCCAATGCTTAAGATCCTTTGACGAAAAGGCATCAAAAAATACCTGTTTATTGTAAGCGTCTGAATAGGTGGGAAATACCCAATAGGTATCGCCATATTTAGTGCCTTCAGGGTCGGCATACCAGCCCTGGATTATCGGGTTATCCTGCGCAAGGGCCGCAACCGACATGGTCATCAGCAGAGTAAAAGAAGCAAAAACACGTTTCATAAATGCAAATCTATAATAAAAACAATCGCCGCAAAGTGCCGCGCCTATTAACCTAAAATTTTTAAAACCTGCGTGTTTGAGAATATTTTTAACTTGAAGGAAACTTTATTCGCCTTTGTGGGTTACCATTAAAATAATCACCAAAACAATGAAAAAATTTACCTTGCTATCATTTATGGCAGTTGCCTTTTTTGCGGCATGCAAGAAAGACAACATCAACGGGAACAGCGGCGGTAGTTCGCGTAAAGTAGACACATTGCAGGGAACCATCACTGCAGACCAAACACTGGACGCCAGCAAAGACTATTATTTGAAGGGACAGGTTTACGTGAAAAATAATGCAAGCCTGACCATACCGGCGGGTATAACCGTACGCGTACAGAAAAATGACGCGATGGCCGATAAAAGCGTACTGGTAATTACCCAGGGCTCGAAGATATTTATCAACGGCACTGCGGACAAACCCGTAGTATTTACTTCGGCTGCGGCAACACCTGCACCTGGCGACTGGGGCGCTATAATCTTACTTGGCAAAGCGCCAACCAACACTGTCACCGGAAATGTGATGGGTCTCAATGTTTCGGACGATACCAAATATGGCGGTACCGATGCCGGCGACAATTCCGGGTCGATCACTTACCTGAGGCTTGAATATACAGGCGGCATTAACCCACCTGCCGAGGATGAATGGGTAGTTGACAAAGCAAGCGGACTTTTAATGGCAAGCGTTGGTTCGGCAACTAAAATCGATAATGTGATGGTAAAATATTCTAACGACGACAGCTTCCAGTTTGTCGGCGGCACGGTAAATGCAACACACCTTATCAGTTATAATGCCGGCGACGATGATTTTGATTTTGACCTGGGTTATACAGGCAGTCTTCAATTCTTGATCGGTTACCGTACACACGCCTCATCTCAGGCTCTTCGCGCCAATGGATTTGAAAGCTATAATGATGAAGTGCCAACCACTAACACCCCGTTGACCCGCCCGGTTGTATCGAACATGACCATCATTGGGCCAGAAGGCATCGACGCCACCAAAACCAATATTAACATGGGCGTTTACATGCGCAAAGGAACGCGTTTGGCGATCAGGAATTCCTTAGTCGCCGAATATTCGGAAGGTGCATTTATGACCTGCCCGCGTACAAGGCCGGTTATCTTAGCCGACGACAATGCCGAATTCAGGAGTAATCTTGTACAATCAGACACCCTTGCCCGCACTTTTGCCTGGGACCAGGGTGCAGTTATTGCAGTGCCCGATCCGGAAATGACAACCTTTGAAACCAATAGTGTAAACAAAAACACCGTTATTACAGCTTCGTCGGATATGAAATTGAATGCTATGTACGCAACAGGCGCTCCGGATCTTACTCCGGCAGACGGTTCGCCCGCATTAAGCGGCGCTGATTTTACAGGAGCCGATTTCTCCAGCGCGTTCTTTGTTCAAACAACTTACCGCGGCGCTGTTGGTACAAGTAACTGGGCAGCGCAAAGCGCCTGGGCCGACTGGAAATAGTACATCAGTAATCCCATAATAACCCAAGCCGGCCGTTGCAAGATGACCGGCTTTTTTATTGACTATAATTTGCAGTACATTGCACGAACAAGCGGGCTATCAAACTAATTTTAGTTTTTCAACAGGCAAACTGAAACGGAAGATGGCTCCTTTCCCAACTTCACCCTCAGCCCATACATTACCGCCATGTTTGGTTATCACGCGGTGAACAATGGCCAACCCGACTCCGGTACCTTCGAAATCTTCAGATGAATGGAGGCGCTGAAATACACCGAATAACTTGTCGGCGTATCGCATGTCGAAACCGACGCCGTTATCGGCAACGGAGTAAATGATCATGTCCCTCTTTCTCTCAGAATGGATCTTCACTACAGGTTCCGGTGTATTAGCCGAGTATTTAATAGCGTTCGACAAAAGGTTTACCCACACCTGGTTTATCAGGCTACGGTCGGCGATCGCCTGCTGAAGTTCGCCTATTTCTGCTTTTGCTTTGCATTTGGGATCCTTACTTAGTTCGGCCCAAACGTCTTCGGCCAGCGATCGCATATCGATAATTGACCGGTTGATCTCTTTTTTCCCTACTTTCGAAAATGCAAGCATATTATTGATCAAAGTGTCCATTTTCCTGGCATTATCCTGTACCACATTAAGCAGTCGTTTACCTTCTTCATCAAAACTCCCGGAGTAGTCCTCTTCCAACATCCTGGCATAGCCATTTACTGCCCTAAGCGGAGCCCGCAGGTCGTGCGAAATGGAATAGGAAAAGGCCTCCAGCTCTTCCGTACGCTGTTTGACCCTGATCTCGAGGTCCTGGTTCAATTTAATATTTTCTTCCTCCACCATTTTGCGCCCGGTGATATCCGCCCGGATAGCAATATACTGGTAGGGCTTACCCTGCTCGTCCAGGAACGGTATTATTGTCGTATCAACCCAGTAATAGCTCCCGTCTTTGGCCCTGTTTTTTAATTCGCCCCTCCAAATTTTACCGTTGGCAATGGTAACCCAAAGCTTACGGATAAAATCCTTTGAATGAAAGCCTGAATTAATGATTCGGTGATCCTGCCCGATCAATTCTTCCCTGGGGTATTTTGATATTTTACAAAAATTGTCATTCGCATATTGTATAACACCTTTTTGATTGGTTATGGCTACTATCGACGATTCATCAAGCGCATATTTGTAATCTGATATTTCTTTTAAGCTTTTTTGTAGATGGACCTCCGTGTCTTTCCGGGTCGTTATATCAGCCCTGATCGCAACGTACTGATAGGGCTTACCCAGTTCATCCAAAAACGGAACAATGGTCGTATCAACCCAATAGTAAGTGCCGTCTTTAGCTTTGTTTTTTAATTCGCCGCGCCATATTTTCCCATTAGCAATGGTTACCCATAAACTGCGGATAAATTCTTTGGTGTGAAAGCCTGAGTTGATAATACGGTGATCCCGCCCAATTAATTCTTCCCTGCTGTATTTCGATATTTTACAAAAATTGTCATTAGCGTGCTGAATGATACCCCTTTGGTCGGTTATAGCAACGATCGACGATTCGTCAAGTGCATACTTATAATCCGATACCTCCTTTAAGCTCTTTTTAAGGTGGTTTTCTGTTTCCTTACGCGATGTTATGTCCGCACGGATTGCAACGTACTGATAAGGCTTGCCTTTTTCGTCCAGGAACGGAACTATGGTAGTGTCGACCCAGTAATAAGTACCATCTTTTGCCTTGTTCTTTAATTCGCCTCTCCAAATTCTTCCATTCGCTATTGTTACCCATAAATTGCGTATAAACTCGGCCGTATGAAAACCTGAATTGATAATGCGATGGTCCTGCCCTATAAGCTCCGCCCTGCTATATTTTGATATTTTACAAAAATTATCATTAACATGCTGTATTACCCCCTTTTGATCCGTCACAGCAACTATACACGACGAGTCGAGTGCAAACTTATAATCCACAATAACCTTATGTATACTTTCCAGCTCGCTCGTACGCTCAATTACTTTCTTCTCAAGCTTTTCATTGAGTGTTTGTATTTCTCTCGAGCGCTTGACTATCTCCATTTCAAGACCTAAGGTCCGGGCAAGTAATTTATCTGCCAGCCTGGCCCTTTCTTCCCGTTCTTTCTGAAGCTGTATAAATTCGGTCACGTCTTCAACCCGGTGAATAATAAAAATAACCTCTCCTTCCACGTCGAGCACAGGCTTATTAAGCGGACTCCAATACCGCTCTTCAAAAACCCCGTCCGGCCTGCGTATATCGTATTTCTGTACCGCCATGGTATGGGTAGCCTTGTTCTTGATAACCGAGTTTAATGACGCCCTAAGGTTAGAAACGCCGTCGGCTTTGTTATCGTCAGGATTGTCCGGAAACACCTCGAACAAATGTTTGCCCACAATACGCTCCCGCTCGGTCATAGTTGCATCAGCGTAGCTGTCGCTCACCGCGTAGATTGTCAGATCGGGCAACAGGACGAGGTAAAGACCCGGGGCAGATTCAAAAAGAACTTTGAACGTAGTGTCGCCAGGCGAAGTTGAAACGGTTTGGGTGGTCATATTTATAAGTTGCTCTCTGTCAGGTACAATAAAACTGCTGAACAGAAGATGGATAATCGAATGAAGTTACAGACTGGAAAAGACAAAAAAAACGGGTGTTTTAACGGTATTTTAACCAATACTTTAATGGAGAAACTCCATCACTAAACACCGCCGTTTTGAGGCATTAAAATATTTTCATTTCAAATTGCCTATCTTTCCCAATTTATTACTGAAAAATATGTATGACATCTGCTGCGTAGGGCATATTACATTGGACAAAGTGGTGACCACCCGTGCGGAAATGCACATGGCCGGCGGGACTGCATTCTATTTCTCGTCGGCCCTGCAAAACCTTGATACAAATTACCTGCTGATCACATCGGTAGCCGAAAGCGAAATGCACTACGTTGATGAGTTGCGGGAAAAAGGAATTGAAATATGGGCCTATCCAAGTGCGCATACCGTGTACTTTGAGAACATATACCCCGAGGACCAGGACCACCGTACGCAAAATGTTTTACAGCAGGCCGACCCGTTCAGCATTCAGCAAATGCATGGAGTTGATGCTGAAATATATCATCTTGGGCCCTTGCTCGCGGGAGATATTTCAACTGATTTTATCAGGTCATTAGCCGGTAAAGGGAAAATATCTTTGGATGCCCAGGGATATCTGCGCAAGGTGGAAGGCCAAAAGGTGTACCCCATCGATTGGCCCGAAAAGCAGGAGGCCCTGCAATATGTTGACATTCTGAAAGCTGATGAGGCTGAAATGTCTGTACTGACGGGCTACAGCGATGTTGAAAGAGGCGTTAAGGTATTGGCGGAATGGGGTGTGAAAGAAGCTGTGATCACTAACGGCAGCCATGGATCGACAATTTATAACGCCGGAGTTTTTTACAATATACCAGCCTACAAGCCCGAAGTAGTAGAAGATGCTACCGGCTGCGGCGATACATATATGGCAGGATACCTCTATTATCGGGCGAAAGGTATTGATATAGAGCAGTCGGGGCAATTTGCTGCTGCAATGGCGAGTTTAAAGATGGGGTCGCCGGGCCCGTTTACCGGAACAGAACAGGAAATAATTGACCGGATAGCTAAAACCAAATAGCACAAAAATCAGTAAAAGGTTAAACGTGTTACCTAATATTTAACTACTTTTAACCAAACCGTATATTCGTATATGAAAAAACTTTGCACCCTGATCCTGATCCTTTTTAGCTTTCACGCTTTTGCCCAGCAGGATTCACTGAAAGCCTATAACGCCAACCGTATCAGGATAACATCCAATGGCATGGAGGTTTTAGGAGCCTGGGGAATCGCAAATACAGGTGTAAGCGCCATCGGATGGACATCATCTACCGACCCGCAGACCAGGTATTTTTATCAAATGAATGTAATATGGGGCAGTGTCGACTTTGTGACCGCAGTATTAGGCTATACAGGCACGCAAAAATATAAGAACAAAAAACTGAGCGCGGCCGAAACGCTTGAGGCACAAAAAAGGATAGAAAAAATATTTTTTGTTAATGGCTGCCTTGACGTAGTTTATTTAGGGACAGGGCTTTACCTAAAGCTTGCCGGTGATTCGCGCCATTCGCCTATAATGAAAGGCTACGGGGAGTCGATACTATTACAGGGCGGGTTTTTGCTGTTGTTCGACGGGCTGATGTACCATGCCGAAAAAGGCAATGGCACTAAACTTGGAAACTTCCTTGAAAAACATCCCATTACCTTCGATGGCCGGAGAGTCGGCATGGTTTTCCACATGTAATGTCTCGCGCTGAATTCGGGCAGGCTTTCATTTGTAACAATCGCGGGATAATTTTATACGGCCCCACAATCGGTTATATTTGATCTGTAAACCACTTCAGATCATGAACCGAAAGTTTTTTTTCCTGGTATTGATAACGGGCCTGTATACATTACCCTCCATCGCTCAAACCCCGGGTACCACTACGATTACCGAATGGCAATACGGCAAAAATGGTGCGGTATCGCTTACTTACGACGATGCATCGCGCCACCAGTTTACACGGGCGCTGCCGGTAATGGAGCGATTGAAATTACCTGCAACTTTTTTCGTTATCACAGGGCCTATAACCGGTTCGAAATACCAGGGTAAGTTTATTGGCAGGCCTGTCGGGGATATTATTAAAGAATCGGCAACCATTCCTACCAGCGATCAGAACTTTTTGGAGCGGTGTTCAGCGGCGGGCTATTTGGGCTATAAGGGAACTATATCCTACCATACACGCGCCGGCGGCATGTATGATTCCGGGCGGAAAGAAAAAGCTTTCAAATTAATGGATTCGTTATATGCCAAAGTGCGCAACGGCGATTTTCCGAAAGGTTATGAGCCATGCCCTGAATATACACAGGCTATAGGTTCAACCTGGGACGATTTCCGGAAAGATGCCGCTAAAGGTTACGAAATAGCCAGTCATTCCATTACCCATGCCACCATGCCGGGCATGGATGAGGCCAATATTAAGTACGAACTGGAAAAAAGCAAAGAGGAAATATTAAAGCAAATGGGGCCGAAATACACGTTTTCGGCCGAGGTTCCTTATGGTTACGAGAACGAAAGGGTGATGCAGATTGCCTACAAAATTTACCCGGCGCTGCGTAACCGCATGCCCGAACCCTGGCTGAAGGAAATAGACCGTTCGAGCCGCAAAACACCAGGACCGAACAATAAAGATTATGTACAATGGCAACGCGGCGCCACAACAAAAACACCTTTGCCACTGATGAAATCGTGGGTGGACACTGCTTATAACCGCAACGATACCTGGCTGGTGCTGGTGTTCCACGGTGTTGATAGCCTGGGTTACGAGGCACTGAACAGCAGTTTGCTTGATGAATATTTTCAATATATCAAAGGCAAACAGGATAAACTTTGGGTTACAACTTTTGGCGACGCTACGCGGTATATGCGCGAACGCGAGGCTGCTAAAACGGCCTCATCAGAAAGTAATGGAAAAATTAAAGTTACGTTGACACACGGTCTCGATAAAACTCAGTACTATCTGCCCTTAACGCTCAAAACTTACGTACCTGCCAACTGGAAATTGGTACATATTGAACAGGGGAAGCATTTTACTACGAAAAAGCCTGAAAAGGACGACAAGGGCAGCTATGTGCTTTACCAGGCCGAGCCAAATGGTGCAGGTATTACACTATCGGCCAGGTAAATGATCACTCTTTCAACGTGAAACCTACAGGCAAAGCATACTGCACCCGAACCGACATACCATATTGATAACCGGGGCTCCACTTCGGCGATAACTGCAACGCGCGTACCGCCTCTTCATCACATCCCGAACCAATACCGCGCAGCACCTTGATATTGCTAAGTGAGCCGTCTTTTTCTATTATAAAAGACAGGAATACCCTGCCCGCTACACCGTTCTTTTTGGCAGCTTTTGGGTAATGGATATTATGCACCAGGTAGTTGTAAAACTTATCCAATCCACCTTCATAAGTAGGTTCTATCTCGGCTTGCGTAAATTCATGTACGACACCCGATCTTTCAAAGCTTTTACCGGTTGTGCCTTTATTGTCTTTATATAAACATACATAAGTAACCGAGTCGTTTACTGAGCCGCGCCATTCACCTTCACGAACACCATTGACAATGGGGCCTTCGTCAGTCATAAGTTTAAATTTTTGATCGTACAGCACGGCAGTACCGTTGCCATTTGATGTTAATACTTTGCCTGTCGAATCACGTAATTCGGCTATCTCATATCGTTTTCGTTCGATGTTATAAAAATCTGAATGATATAACTTGCCGTTGGGATAGTTATAGGTTTGAACGCCTTTCAGAGTATCTTTTGAATACCTTTTAACAGTTTGAATATTACCGTTAGGATAATAACTAACAAACTCACCTTGTCTTTTCAGGTTATAATTGGTTGTGGCTGGCATCCCTGTCATCATCAATTTCCCGTTAGGGTAATAGTCAGTCACTATGTACAGGCCCTTGTTGGCACTATCGGTTGGCATCGAAATTACACGGACAAATTCGGCACTGTTTTTTTCTGCTACCGGCAAGCCCTTTTTGAAATAATAAGTATGAGGCAGCGAGTTATCATT
The DNA here is from genome assembly GCF_007971025.1 of Mucilaginibacter ginsenosidivorans. NCBI lineage: Bacteria > Pseudomonadati > Bacteroidota > Sphingobacteriia > Sphingobacteriales > Sphingobacteriaceae > Mucilaginibacter > Mucilaginibacter ginsenosidivorans. The sequence continues at coordinate 4,269,871 of NZ_CP042436.1, forward strand.
TTGTTGTGCACCGGCATTAAACCATAAAACGGATGAAAGCAGTAATGAGAGGGGTAATATTTTTATCATTGTGAGGAGATTCAGTTGAACACAAAGATAGTTTTTTCAATTATTGGGAAAAGTGATTATGCCATTTACGTTCCAGCAAAGGTCATTTGTCTTCTACTTGAAGGGTGAATGATACCGGTACGCTGTATCTAACTCGTACGGGCATGCCATAGTATATGCCAGCCTGCCACGGCGGAGACAATTTAAATATGCGGATTACTTCTTCATCGCACCCCCCGCCCACGCCACGCAAAATTATAAGATCGGTAAGGCGTCCGTCTTTTTCTACAAAAAAAGACGTGTAAACCTTCCCCTGGATATTTTTTTCTTTCGCATCAGTGGGATAATGAATGTTGTTACCGAGAAATTCGTAAAATTTCTTCATTCCTCCTTTAAATTCAGGCTCAACAATATCTTTTGTGAAATGATACTCTTTGCCAGACTTTGTATGGCTTACACCGCTGACTGAAACACCCTTGCTATAGGTGCATTTATATGTTACCGAATCGTTTGGCGCTCCTTCCCATTCACCTTCTTTTAAACCATTTACAATTGGCCCTTTTCCTGTCACGAACTTAAAATCATCATCATATTGTATCCAAATACCTTTCCCGTTTTCAGCCAGCGATGCCCCTGTCGAGTCTTTTGCTTCTGTGATAATGTCGTCCTTGATATCCTTATCGTAATGAGAAATGTAGTACATTTTACCATTGGGATAATAATGAATTTCGTCGCCGGTGACTCCTCCATTATCGTAGTTCTTAATACTTTTTCTATGACCATTTTCGAAATATTCAATAAATGTTCCCTGCTTTTTTATCTCCAACCCGGGCATAAGGGACTTACCCACCAATTTGGGTTTTCCGTTCATGTAAAAATCGTGGATATTGAAAAAGTTAGGTTCTTCGCTGTCCGGGGGTGACAACACCCTGATATAATCTGCGCTATCCTTTTCTGCCACAAGCCGTCCATCATTCTTAAAATAGTAAACAATCGATTTTCTAAGCAGAGCGCTGTCGGTTTTCTGCCCAAAGGCAACTGTCGAAATTAAAATAGCGATAAATAATGTAAAGGCCCTGGTCATCATAAATTAGTTAAATATAACTTACAACGGACGTTCATACAAGGATTAATTTCCGAATAAAAAAGGCTTACGAAGTTTTACCCCTTCGTAAGCCTTATTAAACTATTAAATGGGATGTTTGATTCGGTTTCGTAACAAATTTGACCTTAATTAACTCAGTCCAACCCAATCAGCCAATTAACTTACGCATCATTTAAAAATATCATCAGCCAAACCTGTATTGGCTGTTGCGCTGCTTAGTTTATAAGTAATAGGGTTACCGACAATACTACTCACCTCGGTAAAAGGTATTTTAACGCCTGTATTGATGGCTTGGTAATCGCTGAAGCCCATGTGGGTGGCGTTAACAACATCGGTATATTGCTGAATCTTGAGCCCTGTTTTCTGGTCATAGAAATATTTTACGCTGGTGCCGTCAGGACCTTTAACCGTTATTAGGTACGCCAAAGCGCCATCCACTACTTTATATTTGTTGTCAAGCGTAGTGGTATAGCCCGTCTGACCAAAATCCAATTCAGGGAAAAGCTTATATCTTGCTTTAACAGCGCCTTTTTCAGTTCCAACAATATTCTGCGGTCGGCCCCGCTGCACATATTTCAAGCTGTCGCCTTCAATAACAATATGCAGGAATGCAAGGTTGCCGAATTGCGGAACAGTGAGATCCTGCAAAAACTTGCCTGGCATTTTATATTTATTAACCTTAATAACTTTTACCCCCTGTATTTCGCCTTCGCCGGTAGTGGTAAGGTCCTTAATATCCTTCACCCTTTGTTCGCCACCAATAGCGTCAAAATACGACTTCAGTACTGTAGCCGCAGTAACGCTTTTGTCCATTTCGACGCCGCTGATAGCATTGTTTTCCGGATCGATATCAGGCAGTACATGATCCGGATCGATCAATGCATAAACGATCTTCGATGTAGATTTATAGTTGAACGTCCAGGTGCCGCCGCGCTGCCATATCTCGGCCGGCAATTTAACTCTCGATGTTTTACCGTTCTCTTCCTTTACTTCTATAGTTACAGGCAGGGCCATTTCCTCTTTGTTTTCAATAGTGATCATGGCACCTTTGGCAGGGTCGTTATTAACATAATCAATTGATTTTAGCGCCTGGTCATCTTTCCAGGTAGTGCAGAACCATTCGTTCCAGAACCAGCTCAGGTCCTCTCCCGCTGCATTATCCATTGAATGGAAAAAGTCGAATGGCGTAGGATGCTTAAATGCCCAACGTTTGATGTAAGTGCGAAAGGCATAATCAAAACGTTCTTCGCCCAATATTTGCTCGCGTAATATCATCAGGCCCATGGCTGGTTTCTCATAAGCTGCAAAGCCAAGGTAATTGGCCTGTATCACATCAGGAACATTCATAATAGCATCTGCATCAGCCGAAAACATACCTGGCGCAGTTTTCTCAGCATCCTCGGGACTGTAATATTCGCCGTTATTGAACACTTTGGTATCCACTTTATTAATGAACGTATTGAAACCTTCATCCATCCATGCATATTTACGTTCGTTGGAACCCACTATCATCGGGAACCAGTTGTGACCGAATTCGTGGTTGGTAACTTCCCATAAACCGCCAGAACGGCTTCGCGAGCTACAGAACACAATACCGGGGTATTCCATACCGCCAACTATGCCCGCAACATTGGTTGCAACCGGGTAAGTATATTCAAACCATTCTTTCGAATAGAGTTCGATACAGCCTTTCACATATTCGGTGCTGCGGCTGTAAGCTTCCATACCTTTGCTCTCGATAGGGTATACGGATTGTGCCAATGCCTTTTTCCCGCTTGGGAGGTTAATGCGTGCAGCATCCCACAAAAATGCTTTTGATGCAGCCCAGGCCACATCGCGTGCGTTTTTACAGAAGAAGTGCCAGGTAAGGTTGGCTTTTGCCGGGTGAAAAGAGGCATCGTTAATATCAACCGAGTCCCTTATCATTACCGTTTTATCGCTGCCTTTGGCTACAGCCAAACGTGCTATTACTTTAGGGGTCAGCACCTCCTTTGGATTCAGCAATTCGCCCGAGCCGGCTACAACAAGGTTGGAAGGCGCGGTAACGGTATAATCAAAGTCGCCGTATTCCAGGTAAAACTCAGAGGCGCCCATGTATGGAATAGTATTCCATCCCGACACATCGTCATAAACTTCCATACGCGGGTACCATTGGGCAATCTCATATAGCCAGCCATTTTTTGTTTTCTGGCGCCCCATACGGTCGGTGCCGTATTCGGGCACATCAAAAGCGTAATCGATCCGGATCTTTATCACTGCGCCACCGGCCTTTAAGGCGTCTTTCAGCTTTATTTGAAGCCGGGTGTCTGTTACAAGATAATCCGCTTTTTCCGTTTTCTCGCCTTTTTTATCTTTAGTTACAATATAAACTCCCTGTATCTCGTCACCATTGGTAAAGCTCTTGTTATTGAACCTTCCCGATTCAACCGGGCTGGTGGCTTCGCCTCGCGAATCCTCCTTGTAAATATTCTGATCAACCTGCAGCCATAAAAACCCGAGTGCATCGGGGCTGTTATTGGTATAAGTGATCAGCGCAGTACCGCTTACGCGGTGTTTGGCTGTGTCCAGTGTTACGTTGAGCTTATAATCGGCCCGGTTTTGCCAATATTTTGCGCTGGGCGCGCCTGCCGCAGTACGATATTCGTCGTTTTTACCGAAGTAAAACAAAGGGTTAAAAACTTTGTGCTGGTCGTATTTGCCGGCATCCTTGTTGTCGTTTTGTGCCTGTCCAACCAATGCGCTGCTGCACAGCAGAAGTGATAAGGCGATCCTGTTCAGTTTCATGTTTTTGAGAAGATTTTTTAATGGAAGCCAAGATAGGGATTTTGGGCAAAAGTTGATTGGTCAAATAGTTGATTAAGTTAAGTTGTTAAACCACGCGAATTCAACTCAATCAACTTATTCAACCCAATCAACTTAATTTTATATTTTTGCGGTTGATTTGGAAAAACTCCTCATCGTAGTAAATGGACATATCAGTAGTAGTACCTCTTTATAACGAAGTAGAATCGTTGCCCGAATTGACATCGTGGATAAGCAAAGTGATGTTTGATAATGGTTTTACCTACGAGATCATCCTGGTAGATGATGGCAGCAACGATGGCTCATGGGATATGATCCTGAAACTGAAGGAAAGTAACTCATTCATCAGGGGTATTAAATTCAGGCGCAATTATGGTAAGTCGGCTGCGCTGAATGTAGGTTTTGAAGCCGCAAACGGCAATGTTGTGATTACCATGGATGCTGACCTGCAGGATAGCCCTGACGAGATACCGGCCCTTTACCGCCGGATAACAGAAGATAAATACGACCTGGTATCAGGCTGGAAAGCTAAGCGATACGACCCGATAACCAAAACCATACCTACCAAGGTTTTCAATTCGGTTACCCGCAGTATGTCGGGTATCAAAAACCTGCACGACTTTAATTGCGGGCTAAAAGCTTACCGCAAAACTGTTGTAAAAAACATAGAGGTATACGGCGAAATGCACCGCTACATACCCGTGATAGCCAAATGGGCTGGCTTCACAAAAATAGGCGAGCAAATTGTAGAGCACAGGCCGCGGAAATACGGCAAAACCAAATTTGGCATGAGCCGCTTTGTGAACGGATTCCTCGATTTGTTATCCATATTTTTCGTTGGAAAGTTCGGTAAAAGACCCATGCATTTTTTCGGCACAATGGGAACGTTAAGTTTTTTGACCGGTTTGGTCATTAGTATTTGGCTCATCAGCGACAAGCTTTATTATGTAGCCCACAGCCTTAAAGTTCCGCGCGAAATAACCGCGCAACCACTTTTTTATATCGCCCTGGTTGCAATCATCGTCGGTTCTCAATTATTTTTGACGGGGTTTATTGCCGAACTGGTTTCGCGTAATTCGCACGAACGCAACCATTACCAGGTTGAGGAGCGGATTTAAATTTTTAGATATGAGATATGAGATGTTAGATTTGAGACTTCTTACTGATTCGTTATTTGAACATCCGGGTTTATCTCATGTCTCAAATCTCATATCTCACATCTAAGAAAGAATGCTATTCTCTATCATCATCCCCCTATATAACCGTCCACAGGAAATCAAGGAATTGCTGGAAACACTTACACGGCAAACTTATAAGGAGTTTGAAGTGCTGGTGATAGAGGATGGTTCAAAAGACGATGCGGAGGAGATCATCAAAAGTTTTTCCGGCCAGTTAGATGTCCGTTATTTTAAGAAAGATAATGAAGGTCAGGGCTTTACACGTAATTTTGGTTTTGAACGCGCCAAAGGCGATTATTTTGTCATTTTCGATTCGGACTGCCTGATACCGGAGAACTACCTTGAGGTTGTGAACCGCAGCCTGCAAACCGACTGGCTTGACGCCTACGGCGGGCCGGATGACGCGCATGCTTCCTTCACCAATGTTCAAAAAGCCATCAGCTACAGCATGACCTCTCCTTTCACCACGGGTGGCATCAGGGGAAACAAAAAAGGTATCGGGCAATTTCATCCACGCAGCTTTAACATGGGCGTGTCGCGCAAGGTTTGGGAAACTGTGGGGGGCTTTATTATTACCCGCTCGGGCGAAGATATTGAATACAGCATACGCATTCATTCTCACGGTTTTAAGATAGGGCTGATACCCGATGCCAAGGTATACCACAAGCGACGCACCAATTTCCTGCAGTTTTATAAACAGCTGCACTTTTTCGGGAGGGCGCGCATCAACGTTTACAAATTCTTCCCGCAAGAGTTAAAAGCGGTGCACTTTTTCCCTGCCTTGTTTACACTGGGTATTGCGGCCACCTTAATGTTAAATATATTCTACTTACCATTGGGTATTGCCTGCGATATCATCTACGCTATATTCACTTTGTTGATATTTTTTCATTCGTGGTTGAAAAACCAATCGTTAAAAGTTGCATTTTTGAGCATCATTGCTGCCTTTACTCAACTGATAGCCTACGGATTAGGATTTATGCAGGATTTTTGGAAGCGTGTTGTATTAAAAAGATCATAGCTGAGTATGTACCATCCCTTCTCTGTCTCAGACACCTTAAAAACTGCCTGGTATCTTCTGAGAAAGAATTTTTCAGTTATCTCCATTTTTGCGCTGCTTGGTTTTTTGAGCGTAGTTGCGCTTGCCTTTATTATTTATGTTTTTCTTAATGGGAACCTGGCAACATCAATAGGAATAGTAGTGTTGTTGATCGGCGTCAGTTTTATTTTTTTAGGATTTGTTAAGCTCATCTTTCAGCTTATCGATAAAGAATACTACGATTTTGAGTTTAGCGACATTGTGCCGACCATTCGTATGCAATACAGCTATTTGCTATTGCTTATTATGGTGAGTACGCTTTCGGTATTGCTTACCAATGCCATTAAAGCGCTGGACGAAGGACTGACTCAAAATATATTAGGTATTGTGGTAGGAGGCTTTTTCCAGTTCTTTTTCCTCTTCTATTTCCCCATCTGTGCGTGTTTTATTGTCGATGATTCTTCGGGTGCCTTCGAATCAGTGATACAAAGTTTCCAGTTAATACGGGGCAATTTTCTTAAATACCTGTTGTTATTCGTACTTATAGAAGCTATGGTATTTGTCGGTTCTGTTACGCTGGTGGGTATGCTATTTGTGATTCCTTTCGTAAATATCATATTGGTAGTAGCTTACCGTAAACTCATTTATAGTCACCAGGACGTTGACGACGACCTGGCCGAAACAAAGTAATGATGGGTTTGAAAGCTGCATTGAGCCGGATTTTTGCCGCTTGGGTAAACAGGGATATTGACCGTATCCGCCGCAACTCGGTTGCGCTGCAGCAAAAAACCTTTCAATACCTTGTTGAGCAGGCAAAGCATACTGTCTTCGGCAGGGACCACCATTTCGATAGCATCAAAACTTATGATGATTTTAAAAAGAATGTGCCGGTAAGGGATTACGAGGACCTTCGCCCTTATATCGACCGTATAACCCATGGGGATGAAAACATCCTTTGGCCGGGCAAACCCGAATATTTGGCTAAAACCTCAGGCACTACCTCGGGCGTTAAATATATCCCGATCACCAAAGAAAGCATGCCCGAGCATATTAAAGCTGCGCGGAACGCTTTACTCAATTATATTCATGAAACCGGGAAATCAGACTTTGTGAACGGCAAAATGATATTCCTGCAAGGCAGCCCGGTGATGCAGAAAAAGGCCGGGATTTCTGTCGGCAGACTGTCGGGAATTGTGGCTAACCTGGTGCCGGCATACCTGCAAAAAAACAGGCTGCCAAGTTTCGAGATCAATTGCATTGAGGACTGGGAGCAAAAAGTGGATGCCATAGTAGAGGAAACACTGCGCGAGGATATGACACTGATCTCGGGTATACCGCCCTGGTGCCAGATGTATTTCGACCGGCTAAGCGCCAAAACCGGTGGCAAAAAGATAAAAGACATTTTCCCGAATTTCAAGCTGTTCGTTTACGGCGGAGTGAACTATGAGCCGTATCGTGCAAGAATAGAGGAAAGCATCGGCTTCGCTATCGATTCCATCGAGACCTATCCTGCGTCAGAAGGTTTTATCGCTTTCCAGGATTCGCAAAAGGATAAAAGCCTGCTTTTGCTTACTGATGCCGGCATGTTTTATGAATTTATCCCGGCAGAAGAGTTTTTTAATGATAACCCAACCCGGCTGAGCTTAGAAGAAATTGAATTAAACAAAAACTATGCACTGATATTGAATACAACCGCTGGGTTATGGGGCTACAGCATTGGCGACACTATTAAGTTCGTGTCTAAAAACCCGTATCGCATATTGGTTACCGGGCGCATCAAACATTATATCTCAGCCTTCGGCGAACATGTGATAGGCGAAGAAGTGGAACAGGCCCTGATGAGTGTAGCAAATGAGGAAGGCGTGGACGTGGTTGAATTTACGGTTGCTCCCCAGGTAAATCCGCCAAAAGGCGAATTGCCTTACCACGAATGGTTTATCGAATTTGGTAAAAAACCTGTGGATGTTCAGGGATTCGCACTAAAAGTGGACAAGGCCCTCCAAAAGAAAAATATTTATTATTTTGACCTGATAGAAGGTAACATTTTGCAACCTTTGATCATTCAAAGCCTGCAAAAAGACGCATTTATTAATTACATGAGGGCGCAGGGTAAATTGGGGGGACAGAATAAAGTTCCGCGGCTTTCTAACGACAGGAAGATAGCGGAGGAATTGGGGGTGTATATTGTTTGATTGCTGGATTGTTGGATTGATGTATTGTTGAATTGCTATATTGTTACTGAAAAATCAATTAAAACAATACATGGAAAAACGATACTTAGGGCTAAATGATCTGACCTCTTATAAATCAGCTTTTGAATTCAGTAACGAGGTTTGGAATCTGGCAATTAAATGGGATTATTTTGCCAAGGATACAATCGGCAAACAATTTGTCAATGCGGCCGACTCCATCTCGGCCAATATTGCTGAAGGCTTTGGGAGATATCATAAAAAAGATAAAATTAAATTCTACTACTATAGTTTAGGCTCGGTAAAGGAGTGTACTGATTGGTGTAATAAAGCAAAAATCCGAAATTTGATTTCTGAAAAAATTTATATCAAAATCAACGAAGTACTGGAACGGTTACCGCGTGAAATACATCAATTAATAAAGTTCACGAACGAAAAGTTGAAAACCTGACGATCGGAATCAACTAACAATAAAAGCAATCCTACAACACGGGACAAATTTTGAATAACAATAAAACAATAAAACAATCCAGCAATACTAAGAATATTGCCATTCTTGGTTCTACCGGCAGCATAGGCACGCAGGCTTTGGAAGTTATTGGAGAAAATCCTGCCCTTTTCCGTGCCTATGTGCTTACCGCACAGAATAATGCTGAACTGCTCATACAACAATCCTTAAAACACCGGCCGGCCTACGCTGTTATTTGTAACGAAAAGTACTACCCGCGCGTCAAAGAGGCGTTGTTGTCGACCGAAGTAAAGGTTCTGTCAGGTATCGAAGCTATTAAAGAAATCGTAACCGATCCGGAGATAGATGTTGTGCTGACCGCGATGGTTGGTTTTGCCGGGTTGGAACCTACCATTAATGCCGTTAGAGCCGGGAAGGATATTGCGCTGGCGAACAAAGAAACACTTGTGGTAGCCGGCGAACTGGTTACAGGCCTGGCAAAGGAAAAAAAAATAAAAATATTGCCGGTCGATTCCGAGCATTCGGCAATTTTCCAGTGTCTTGAGGGCGAGCAAAATAATACAATAGAAAAACTGATACTCACCGCCTCGGGCGGACCATTCAGGGGGCGTAACCTGGAGTTTTTGGGCGATGTGACGCCGGAGGCAGCTTTAAAACACCCGAATTGGGTGATGGGATCCAAGATCACCATTGATTCGGCCTCGCTGATGAATAAAGGTTTGGAGGTGATAGAGGCGAAATGGCTGTTCGATATTGATCCGGAACAGATAGAGGTTGTCGTGCATCCGCAATCCATTATCCACTCGATGGTGCAGTTTCACGATGGCTCGATAAAGGCTCAAATGGGTTTGCCGGATATGAAACTGCCGATACAATATGCGCTGGCTTACCCTGGTCGTATCCAAAACAGCTTTAAAAGATTCGATTTTACGCAATACCCAAACCTGACCTTTGAAAAGCCTGACATAAAGACATTCCGCAACCTGGCTTTGGCTTTTGAGGCTATAAAACAGGGTGGAAACATGCCTTGTATTGCCAATGCGGCCAATGAAATAGCTGTGGCCGGCTTTTTGAAAGGCGGAATAAGCTTCCTGGGCATGAGTGACATTATCGAGTCGTGTATGCGGAAGATCGCTTTCAAGGCAGAGCCTTCACTGGACGATTATTTGAATACCGACAGGGAAACGCGCATATTTGCGCAAAATTTAATAGAGAAAATACCGTTAAGGACGTTTACAAACTGATATAAATTAAAGAATGAGTATAGTGATAATGGTGGGCCAATTGTTATTGGGCCTTTCGATCCTGGTTATTTTGCACGAATTGGGCCACTTTTTGGCGGCGCGTGCATTTGGCATCAAGGTGGAAAAATTTTACCTGTTTTTTGACGCATGGGGCTTTAGCCTGGTCAAATTCAATTATAAGGGAGTAGAATACGGTGTGGGTTGGCTGCCTTTGGGTGGCTATGTGAAAATAGCCGGCATGATAGACGAGTCGATGGACAAGGAGCAGATGGCAGGTCCGCCGCAACCCTGGGAATTCCGCTCGAAACCAGCCTGGCAGCGTTTGATCGTTATGCTGGGCGGTATTACCGTAAATATTTTCGTCGGCATATTTATTTTCTGGATGATCACCGTGAAATATGGCGAAACCTACATCCCGATGGACAGCGTAAAGTACGGTATAGTTCCGGGTCCTATTGGTCAAAAGATCGGGTTAAAGGCCGGCGACCAGGTAAAGGGCATAAATGGAAAGCCTGTCGACAGGTTTGATGATCTGCTCAATCCCAAAGTATTTTTGGACAATACGGTTTTGAACGTACAGCGCGGCACGCAACACCTTGACATTACCGTGCCTTCAGATATACTTAATGCTATTGCTGATGCAGGTACCGACGGCGGCGAAAAATTCATTAGCTCTATTCCGCGCACCAAATTCAAGGTCGATTCCGTTGTTCCGGGCAGTAATGCCGCAAAGGCGGGCCTGCATGTCGGTGATAGCCTTGTTGCTGTAAACGGTAACAGCGTTGTTTTCTTCGACGAATTTCAGCAGCAATTGGCAGCAAATAAAAATAAAAAGATCGAACTGTCCGTCAAGCGGGACGACTCATTAAAACAAGTTGGAGCCCAGGTGACTAAAGATGGAAAATTGGGCTTTGAAGCAAAACACGACTCTATTCATTTCGCCACAAATAAGTTCAGCTTTTTTGGTTCGTTGCCGGTAGGCGCATCTAAAGCCTGGAGCGACTTTACCAACAATGCCAAAGGGTTAAAAAAGATATTTACAGGAAAAGTAAAGGCTCAAAAGGCCATTTCCAGCCCCATCGGTATTGCAAAAATGTATGGCGGATATTTCGACTGGTTGAAATTCTGGAGACTTACCGGCTTTATATCCATGGTGCTGGCGCTGATGAACCTGCTGCCTATCCCCGCGCTGGATGGTGGCCATGCGGTATTCCTTATCGTAGAGATGATCAAAGGTAAACCGTTAAGTGATAAATTCCTGGAGAAAGCGCAGATCGTCGGATTTGTACTGCTGATAGGCTTAATGGTTTTTGCGTTCGGAAACGACATCCTGAAGAGTTTTCACAAGTAAGCAAAGAATCCCGGAAAACAAAAAGACGCCATGGTAATTCCCGGGCGTCTTTTTTTATGGATGTTATTTCACATCAAACTGTTGGGTCGGCAGGTGGTTCGGGGTCATACGCTGAACGCTCCTTTTTAAAGATCGCAGCACCAACAAGCGCAATTGCTATACCTATTATTGTGTCGATTATTGCCAAAACAAATGCCCCGATGATCGGTCCCAATTTAATAGTATAACCTATGGCTTTGTCAATATCTTCGCTCGACATACCTTTTGCTTCCATTTGTGCACGCGCTTGCTCGGCTGCCTTTTGCATAATTTCAGGACTTAAAAAGGCCAGGTAAACATAAGTAAACAGTGCAAGTAAAATGCTTGTAAATACGGCATACCTGAAGCCGGCAGAAAAGCCTTCTCCAAACGTCAGATAACCACCCTGCTGGTCCTTAAATTCCTTTTGTGTCAGTATCAAAAAGATGATAAAAGGCAGATATCCTAAGTACTTTAAAGGCGAGTTCGGATCGGTACTTGCGAACTGTATAAGATAGGTAAGTACGATTGATACCAGTAAGTTAATAAGTGCCCACTTAGTAGCTACTTTAGTGGGATTTGGTTTTAGCTGTTCCATTTTATCGTGTTTTAGGTTTATATGAACGACCCTAATATACCAATTACTGCCATATCAAAGCCCTTATCAACAGCATTTTTTGCTATCTCGTCCTTGTCGGCGGCTGAGGGCGCAGTATTCTGAAAAAAACACATCATCGGGTAAAATATCTCTTTGATCTCAGAATCATCGGGCAACAACCTTGCCACCCGGCCTATTTCAGCAATGGGGCTCTCCATCAGTATCTGGTTTACGATCACCGGTTCGTAAATGCGGTGCTCGTCCTGGAACTCGTCCTCATCAACCAATAAAAACTCTTTCAGGTAATCTTCCAGTTCGGGTTCGATATTTTCGTCTTCGCATTCGTTCAAATAAAGCAGCAGGTTCAGCAGTTCGGTGCCACGGTCAAGTGTCTGCTCTTCGATCTTTTCCCACTCCTTGGTTTCAAGATAATCATCTTCGAGTTTTTTTACATCCTCGCTAAAGAAATTGATCAGCAGAAGATCAAAGAACACCTCGCGCATAGCTTCGAACCGGGGGTTCTCGTCAAAAACCTCGTCAAGCATATCTACCTTCCGCATAAAATCCTCCGGCGAAGAAAATACTTCGAAAAAATTGCGGCTCAGTTTGGTGGCGTCAAAATCGTTATATTTTGAATAAGCGGCCAAGGCTGCCTGTATGGCTGACTCAATTTTGGGGTCGATCATCGATTTAAGATTTAAATAGCTTGTTGTTATTTATAGTTAACAAAATTGAGCCTTTAAGTTTTTGCCCCATGAAGGGGGAATTATATGATTTTGATTTATTATTTGCTTTGTCGAATGTCCAGTCGGCATTTTCGTCGAAAATAACCAGGTTGGCTTCATTGCCTTCTGTTATCACAGGCACATCAAGTCCCAGTATCTTGCGCGGGTTGACGGACATTTTCTGTACGATCATATCCACCGGCAAACCTGCTTGCAGTGCAATGGAAAAGGCAGTTTGCAAGGCGATCATCCCAAACTCAGCAACTTCAAATTCTACATTTTTAAACTCCACCTCGTGCGGTGTATGCTGCGAAGTAATAGCATCGATGGTACCGTCTTTTAAACCGGCCAGCAACGCTTTTACATCCTTTTTGGTGCGCAGTGGCGGCTTCACCTTATACTGGCTGTCAAAGCCCATAAGTGCCTCATCGGTAAGCAGCAGGTGATGCACAGCGACATCGCAGGTTACAGGCAAGCCTTTTTTCTTGGCTTCTTTTATCAGCGAAACCGAACGTTCAGTTGATATCGTAGTAAAATGAATTTTTGAGCCCGTATATTCAGCCAGGTAAAGGTCGCGGGCCACCATCAGTTCTTCTGCCAGCGATGGGATACCTTTCATTCCAAGCAGCGTACTCACCTCGCCTTCGTGTACCTTGGCCTTACCTGCTATTGCGGTATCTTCGGGGTAAGAGAGCACCAGTGCTTCAAACCCCTTGGTATAAAGCAATGCGCGTTCCATTAACCCGGCGTCCTGTACTGGGCGGTTGCCGTCAGTAAATGCCTTGGCGCCGCTTTGGTACATGTCGTACATCTCGGCCAGGTCCTTACCCTCTCTTTTGTGCGATATAGCACCCAGCGGAAATACGTCCACGAGGTTATTTTTGGCACGGTTCATTAGATATTCGATCTCGGCCTTGGAATGTACCGGCGGCTGCGTATTTGGCATCAAAGCGACGCCCGTAAACCCGCCCGAAGCTGCAGCCAGGGTACCGGTTTTCAAGTCTTCTTTTGTTTCGAGACCCAGTTCGCCGATGTTACAATTGAGGTCAAAAAAACCCGGTGAAAGATATTTTCCCCGGGCATCAAAAGTTTCAACGTCTGCACTGATCTTTTTGGCGATCTTAACAATCTGCCCTTTTTCTATCAATACGTCGGCGACTTGCTGGTAAAAGGGTGAACCCGGGTCAGAGATGGTCGCGGATTTAATAAGCAAATTCATTTGCGTTGTTTTGGGATGGAATATACGTTGACTTATGCTGCTTGCGGAAGCCGCTGTTTACCAGTCTTATAGTACCTGACGAGCAAAATTTCCGCAGCCAGAAAGATCAAAGCCAAAATTATACAAAGTTTCCATAATCGCAGGCCAAAATTTAATTCAGCTACCTGGCCCTTTAACGACGCCGTACCAGGCTGCAAAACACTGCCCGCCTGCGGGAATGCCTGCTTTAGGGCGGACGAAGCCAAATAGCTCATATCCGACTCCTTCCGGTTATTGTTAAAGGCCAATATGGCTATAGTGCTATCCTGTTTTTTTAGGTCGTAATTGCCTGCTTTCTGCAATTGATCGGATATAAATAAAACGGTGCCTCCTCCCTGCTGCCGCGCATCGGGTATAATGGATTGATCGCCCTTTACCAGTTTCAGCAATTGTTTCTCGCTAAGTTGAACCGGCGGAACAGCAATACTTTCATCGCTCCCAAGCGCGTAAAATAAGGGTTGGTCGTGCCCGCTTAATAAGGCTATGCGGAACATGACGGGCACAAAAAGCGCGTGCCGCTGCAGGTTGCTAAAGTCGTCATCAAGCGGAACTGCCGAAACATAAACTTTACCCTTGCCACTGTTAAAGCCCGACCAGAACGGCTGTCCGCCCGGCAATTGCATGAGGCTCTCGCCTCTTGCATTTGAGCTTAACTGATAATATTTACTTACGGTTGGCAGATCAGGATTTTGAGGAAAATTCTCGAAAATATTTTTAAACACCGGGTTTTGCAGGTTAATAGCGGAAACCTTAACCTGCTCTTCCGCCAGTTTATCGGGCCATGCAGTGTTTACTGATTGCAAAAAGGTTTTATAATTGGGCAGATCGGCATCAGCCGCAGGGAACAGAGCCAGCGTACCCCCTTTTGAAACATAAGCTTTTAACTGCTGTGCCAAACCTGTAGATATGGTTTTTACATCACTGATAACGATAAGCGGGTAAGTATTAAGGGCGGCGTAGTCTACATTCCCATCCGTAACTCTTTTTGCGGCAAAAAAGGGGTCGGTATCAAAAACAGCTTTCAGAAAAGGATTAACGGTACCCCCATCGATCAATAATACCGGCAACTGCTGAGTTACATTGAACGTGAAATAGAACTGGTTGTCAAAAGTTACCGGGTTATCCTGTAACTGTATCTCGCCCTGCTGCCAGCCACTTTGTAAGCCGGAAAACGAAAGCGTGTCTATTTGCTCGGAACGGGCGTCGACAGAGAAACTTCCTAAAGCTTTTTGAGTGCCATTGATGACGAGTTTCAAGGGAATCTTTTCAGCTTTTTCACCGGCATAATTGTGCAGTTTCACTACCAGTTTTTCACTTTCGCCGGGGCGATGCACCGCTGTTAGCAGCCAAACTGAGTCGACCGCCACATTAGGCAATTCGCTGGCTTTCAGCTGAACGAGGCTATAATGAACCGAACTATCGGCCTTAACAGCCTTATCGCCCGAAATATTTTTTTGAAAATCGGATATGATATAGGCAGAGCGGATAGCCCCATGCTGCTCGTTCAGTAAACTTTGCTGCCGGTCGGCTACCTGCTGTAAATTGCGGCTTTCAGGACTGATCTTTACGGCATCTACCTCATCGTTAAATTCATCACGGCTTAGTAAACGCTGGTGCTTGCCTTCAAAATCCTGCGTCAATAGCTGGAACCTGTCATTAATACCGTATGCCGACGCGATCTCTTTAGCGCGTCGTTTTGCCTCATCCAGCAGGCTGCCTTCACGATTGAGGGCCTGCATGGAGTAGGAATTATCGACAAAAATGCTCACCACCTGCTGTTTGCCTGCATTGGCCACATTTTTACCAGGAATAAAAGGCCGGGCAAAAGCCAGCACCAGGAACAAGAGCGCCAGTAAGCGGGAAGCCAGGATGAGCCGCTCCTTCAGGTTACGGCGCGATGCCTGTTGCTCCTGTATCTCCCTCAAAAACTGCACGTTACTGAAATACACCTTTTGATACCTGCGAAAATTAAACAGGTGTATGATGACCGGGATAGCAAGGGTGATAAGTGCAAAAAGAAAGGCGGGATAAAGAAATTGCATTATTGATGTGCGAATGTGCAGATATGCAAATGTGCAAATGCATATCAAATAAAACAAACGTTGGCGGTATTCTATTTATTTCATCATGGAATGGCATATCGGATGTTCGGGTTTTCATTATAAGGATTGGCGGGGAAAGTTCTATCCCGAAAAACTAGCGGTAAAAAACTGGTTCGATTTTTACTGTGAGCATTTCAAAACGATCGAGCTGAATGTTACATTTTACCGTTTCCCGCAATTGTCTTTTTTGCAAAATTGGTATAAGAAGGCTCCTGCAGATTTTCGTTTTTCGGTAAAGGCGCCTAAAGCTATCACCCATTTCAAACAGTTTCATGATACAGCCGCAATGATATCTGATTTTTACGGAACAATAAATGATGGCCTCCGGGAAAAATTGGGGCCGGTATTATTCCAGATGCCGCCGAAGTTTAGTTATGACGAAGAGCGGCTGGAACGTATCATCAACAACTTGAACCCATCGTTCAATAATGTAACCGAATTCAGGCATGTAAGCTGGTGGCGCGAGGATATTTATAAAGCTTTGGCCGAACACAAGATCACTTTTTGCGGGCAAAGCCACCCCTTACTGCCGGATAATGTGATCGAAAATACGTCGTCGGTTTATTACCGTTTTCATGGGGTACCGAATTTATATAGATCGCCGTACTCAAAAGATTTTTTGCAAAACGTGGTTGACGCCGTGAAGAACAACAAAAAAGCAAAGCAGGGTTGGTTCTATTTTAATAACGACTACGATGCCGTTGGTGTGCGGAACGCGAAAGAGATGATGGGACTCATTTAAGACAGTTAATCCAATAAGGCCGTTATGTAAATTACTTTATAATATAGTAGATTTGTTTATAGTTTATTAGATCATTATTTTATATGAAAGTACTATTGGACATAAAAGATAATAAGGCAGAATTTGTGATGGAACTACTTGAAAGCCTTTCCTTCGTAAAAGCAGAAACCATTAGTGCACCAAAAGCTCGTTTTTTAAAGGAATTTAAGGAAGCGGTGGATGAAGTAAATATGGCTAAGCAAGGAAAAGTAAAACTTAAAACTGCAGATCAGCTGTTAAATGAACTATAATATTGAAGTTACCGCTCTATTTGAAAAGCAACTAAAACGCCTTATCAAAAAAATTTCCTTCGTTAAAAAAAGAGTACATTCAACTTATCACGGGGCTTCAGGAAAATCCACAACAAGGCACGTCCTTAGGAAATAACTGTTACAAAATAAGACTTGCAATCGCCTCCAAGGGAAAGGGCAAGTCTGGCGGGGCAAGAGTAATAACGCACATTCAGATCGTTCAAACAAGAATTTTTCTGCTTTCTGTTTAGGACAAATCCGAGCAAAGCGACATATCAGATAAAGATTTGCAAGAATGGGTTAAAATGCTCGGTAACCCTTAAGTCATCCGTTACGAACGGTGCTTCTTTTTCTTCTTACCTGACTTTTCAGTAGTTTTCTTCTTCGACGATTTTTTCTCTGTTTTGGAAGAATTATTTTTCTTTAGATCTGAGTTGGTTTTTGTAGCAGCCGGAGTTGTGTTATTGGATTTATTATCTGTCGAATCCTTACTTAACTGTTTAACTGTAAAGTCGTTGTTTCGCAAGCCGTATTCGAGAACGCGTTTTGCACCGGTGGTTTTCGCGTCCTTACCCGGACCGTCGTAGATCGGGAACTCGCGGATGAATTTACCTTCCTTGATGTAAAAGTTATCGCTGCCTTTGTAGCCCTTTCTTTGTGACTTGGTGAGTTTGGGAAAATCGAGTTTATTGGCTTTACTGTTGCTAAACTCAAACGCATAGATATTTGCGTAATTTGTTGTATCGGTGCCCCTGGCCTGTATCAGTATCTCGGGATTACCGTCAAGGTCCATATCGGAGTTATAAACATCGACAATAGTGCCGTCGATATCGCCGGTAGTAGTTGTAAACTTTTTACCCGATGAGTCGGAATGCAATATCAGGAACGAACCGGTCGTTGCAGATCCCCTGCCCCAGGTCAATATGTCGTAATCCTGCCCGGGCGAAACTTCGATGAGTTTATGATAACGAAAGGGTGCCACATAATCCGGTTTTTTTGCAGGCACAATAGGAGCCGCTGCTTTTTGTTCTTCGTTTGTGCAGCCTGCGGCTATCAGTAAAGACCCTGTTAACAGAAATAAGTAGAACCTGGCAGTCATATTTTAGTTAGTTAAACATCGATTCAGGCGACAATTCGCCTTTGGGCTTACCCAGAATGGTCATGTATACCTTTAACGCCCTTACCGCACCTATGTCAAAATATTTCAAAGTAAACTTATGATAGCCCTTTTGTAGTGCTACCGCACCGCCCTGTTCCATTAAAGGGTGCTTGCCATCATTATTTACTACGGGCTGATCGTCGATGGTCAATACCGAACCGTCATCCGATTTAATAGAGAACAGATAAACGCCATCCGTATCTATACGCAAATATCCATTATATATTACGCCGAAGGATGGTTTATTCTTTCTAAGCTCGGCCAGGTTAAAACTTTTAACCACCCCACTGTCTATAATTGCGGCGTCTTTAAAATCGCCGGTATTATCAAATGTGCCCTGCAGCAATTGATACTTTAAACCCTGCGTATTGCCCTGGTAAGCCACCGGCGCCAGCGCCGGGCGATTATACATTACCGAGTGGGTAACACGGCTGCGTTTGCCCGATGGAGTAATTACAATGGTTTCCAGGTCGCGGTACTGGTCGGACGGGACGTTATAGGTCATCGGCATACGGTACTCGATGTCTGTTTCGCGCGGCGTATACCCGTCTATCGTGTAATAAACTTTAGCTCCGGCAACCGAAGGTTTTAACTGGACATTCATCTGCGAGCCGAATGTGATAGTATCGCAAGCCCCAATTGCTTCGGGTACACGGTAATCATAATCATTCCTGTCAAGCCAAGCCAAATGCGAAGGAAGGCGTACTTCTGAAAAATCCTTAAAGTTTTTATTTACCAAAGGTGTCCATGCTACTTCAGCTAAGGCAAGCGCCCTTGGGAAGTACATATATTCTGCTTTTGCTTCCGTTGGAATATATTCTGTCCACAGGTTAGCCTGTACACCCTCGATATATTTTTGCTGATCGGGTGTCAAAGCGGCAGGTGTAGGGTTGTAGCTATAGGTTTTGCTCAATGGTGTAAAACCGCCAATACCAACCGGTTCGCCTGTTTTTGCCTGTGCATGGTCAAGGTACAAACCACCGCTTCCCGGGGTCATGATCACATTATGATTTTGTTTTGCTGCCGCGATACCGCCCGCCTCGCCACGCCAGCTCATGACGGTGGCATTCGGCGATAATCCGCCTTCCAATATCTCATCCCAGCCTATGATACTGCGACCTTTGGAATTAACAAATTTTTCCATCCGCTGTATGAAATAGCTTTGCAGTTCTTCCTCATTTTTCAGCTTCAATTTTTTCATGAGTTTCTGACAGAATGCCGAGTTTTTCCAGGCATCTTTCGGAACCTCGTCCCCGCCTATATGAATGTATTTACTCGGGAACAGGTCCATCACCTCCGTCAATACGTCCTGCAAAAAATCAAACGTTTTGTCCGAAGGGCAATAAACATCCTTCACCACGCCCCAGGTTTCGTATGTTTTATAGGTTTTTGACGGATCGCAGCTTAATTCCGGATACGCGGCCAATGCGGCCATACAGTGGCCGGGCATCTCAATTTCCGGAACGATATTGATGTATCTGTCGGCTGCGTATTTTACAACGTCGCGTATCTGGTCCTGCGTATAGTAACCGCCATAAGGCGTATTATCAAATTGCTGAGGCGTGCGGTCGTGATAGTTGCCGATAACCGTTTGTGCACGCTGGCTGCCTATTTCTGTAAGTCTTGGGTATTTTTTGATCTCGATGCGCCAGCCCTGGTCGTCGGTCAAATGCCAGTGAAAATTGTTCAGCTTATAATAAGCCATTACATCGATCATCTTTTTAACAAATTCAACCGAAAAGAAATGACGACAAACATCCAGCATCAAACCGCGATAACCGAACCGCGGGTAATCCTCGATTGTAGCACAAGGTATTTTTATGGAGGCCGTCCTGTCGGCAGGTATCAATTGTAATACGGTTTGAATGCCGTAAAATAAGCCCGATCCCTTGCCTGCTATGATTATTTGTTGTGGGGTGATAGTCAGGCGGTAGCCTTGTTCCGGTAGGTTCTCAGTACCTTTTGCGGTCAGCACTATACTATTGCCTGCGCTGCCGGCGTCGCCTATTTTAAGCTGTGTACGCAGGTTGAGCCTGTTTTGCAAATATTCGGTAAAGAAACTTACCGCTTTGGTGTTGCTGTCGGCGTACAATACCGTTTCCTGGCTCAACACAAATTGTCCGTCGGCTTTCTTGACTGAAACAGGTGCAGGAATGATCCCCATATTAGGGTCAGTATCTTGCCCTTCGGCTGTAGTAGAATTGAATGTGAGAGCGGTTAGGAGCAGGAAAACAATAGTTTTATACATAGCGGGCTACCAATTTTTTAATTAAGGTGGTGAAGTTAACGGATTTTGAAAAAATAGTGTTTCACATATTGTAAAAAAAGCGAAACAAAAAAGCCACCCGTGCAATACGAATGGCTTGTCGCTTATTTCTTTTCAGGCTTTGCCTCGTCCTGTTTTTTTATTTTGTGCGGTCGGCTTTTGCCGAATGAGCCCATTGCAATTTTGCCTTTTCTTGATTTCTTATCGCCTTTTCCCATAGTTTACTGTTTTTTATAAAATTACAAACTATAAGTGCTAAAACCTAATTATGCGGGAATAACATGCTCCTTCGCTGCCAGGTAACGTTCGGCGTCGATCGCGGCCATGCAGCCTGTACCGGCTGCTGTTACTGCCTGGCGGTAAACATGGTCCTGGGCATCGCCGCAGGCAAAAACACCTTCGATATTAGTTTTGCTGGAACCTGGCTGAGTGATGATATAGCCGTTCTCGTCCATATCTATCCAGCCTTTAAAAATTTCGGTATTGGGATGATGCCCGATGGCTACAAAGAAACCGGTTACATCCAATACTTTTTCCTCATTGGTTTTATTGTTGACCGTCTTCACGCCTGTTACCACCTGGCCATCGCCCATGATCTCTTTAGCTTCGGTATTATAGATCACTTCGATATTATGTGTATGCATTACGCGGTGCATCATGGCTTTTGAAGCGCGGAATTCATCGCGGCGAACCAGCATATATACTTTTTTACACAATTTGGCCAAATAGGTGGCCTCTTCGGCTGCGGTGTCGCCGGCGCCAACAATGGCTACGTCGTGACCGCGGAAAAAGAAACCGTCGCACACGGCACATGCCGAAACGCCAAAACCATTATATTTTTGTTCAGATTCCAAACCCAGCCATTTTGCAGATGCACCCGTTGAAATTATCACAGTATCTGCTAAAATGGTTTTTGTATCATCTATCACTACCTTATGTGGTGTGCTTGAAAAATCAACCGAGCTTACATAACCGAAACGGATATCGGTCCCCAGCCGTGCGGCCTGTTTTTCGAAATTCTCCATCATCGCCGGACCCATTATTCCATCAGGATAACCGGGATAATTTTCCACTTCGGTAGTTTGAGTAAGCTGGCCGCCAGCAAGCAGGCCGGTATATAAAACAGGCTTTAGATCGGCGCGGGAGGCATAGATAGCCGCTGTATATCCCGCAGGACCAGAACCTATGATCAGGCATTTTACGTGTTCGTTCTCTTGTGACATCAGAATTTAAAAATGAGTCACAAATTTACGAAAAAAGCGCATTTTATTAGTCAGGCAGCAGTAAAGTTCTGCACAGCCAACAGGTTGTAAACACTATTTGCCCGTGTTTGCTTTCAATACCCTGATAAAGTTCCCCCCTAATATTTTGTCGATATCAGCTTCACTATAATGCAACTTCAGCAGTTCTTCAGTTATCTTCGGATAGTCAGATACATCGTCCATTCCTAACGGGTAGGATTCAGCACCGTCGAAATCGGAGCCTATACCCACGTGATCGACCCCGATCAGTTTCACGATATAGTCGATGTGTTTGATCAGCTGGCTTAACGGCGGACGTATCAGGTCCGACTCGGATTTGTGGATAACATTCAGCCTGATCTTGGCCAGGTCGGCATCGTGATAAACTTTTTCCAGCGAGTCGAGCTCGGCATGATGAGCACGCAGAAATCGGGTCTCTTTACCCATATAGCTGCTGTCCAAAAATCCGCTATAGAAATTGAGAAACAACACACCGCCATTTTTAGCAAGTGCCTTTAGCTGGGCATCCTTCATATTGCGCTGATTTGGGCAAAGCGCATAAGCGCAGCTATGCGACGCGATGACCGGCTTGCTTGTCGTAGCGATAACGTCATAAAAGGTCTGTTCACCCACGTGTGATACATCAACCATTACGCCCAATTCGTTCAGGTGCCTGACGATCTGCTTGCCGTAATCGCTCAAACCTACATGGCCCGCGCGTTTCAGCGAATCGAGGTGGTGTGTCTCATCTGCCGCCGAAGTGGCCCAGGACGTGCTGTTATTCCACGTAAGCGTAAGGTACCGCATACCACGTTTAGCAAGAGCATCGATATAATCCATCCGGTCCTCAACCATGTGGCCGCCCTCGACACCTATCATAGCAGTGAATTCGCCCTTAGCAACGGCCGATTCTAATTCTGCGGCATTGCGCACCATCACCATTTTACCGGGATTGCGTTTGATGAGCGCATAAAGGGAATCGATCTCGCGGTTTGCAAATTTGAAGGCCCTGCCTTTTCCGTATTCGCCGCCGCACCAGATCGAGAACATCTGCACATCCAGCCCGCCTTCTTTGGCCCGTACCAGGTCGAGGTTACCGATAGCCTGGCGCTTGGAAAGATCGGCTTTGGTGATCAGTTCGTTGGAAAGCGCATCGTTGTGGGTGTCAACCAGGATGGCTTTTTGATGGATCTGTTTGGCATTTTGGGCGTTTGCAGTCAGTGTTAGCAGCAGGGGCAGTAGCAGTGGCAGTTTTTTCATAAGCGGAAAGATAGTAATTTATTTTAACCGTGGTTACGGCCCGATTCGTAAATGAAGAGGCCTAAGGCAAAGATCAGCAGGCACACACCAGCAATTACCAGGATGATACATACCATAGCGCCTTCGGCTTTTTTGCCTGACCGGATCAAACGCATACGTTCGCGCTGGCGGGTGATGCCAATGATGATAAAAAGTAGCCCTCCTATTGCCGCGATCAATTCACGGTAGATGTGGTGATGCATACGGGGTATTTGACAGGATGAAATTACGTATTTTATTTATCCGAATTACAGGCAGGGGATTAAATTGATCTGCGCCTCACCCCAACCCCTCTCCAGGGGAGAGGGGCTTTTTAGCCACGTTTCCCCAATCACAAATCACCAGTCAACTAATCACTAACCTACGTCTGTATAATGCCTACATTAAACTGCTTTTCTATCGGCGCATGGTTTGCCGCTTCCATACCCATCGAGATCACTTTCCGGGTTTCGAGCGGGTCGATGATACCGTCTACCCAAAGCCGGGCAGCTGCATAATAAGGCGTGGTTTGTGAATTGTAACGGTCGGTTATTTTCTTTAACAGTTCCTCTTCCTTTTCGGCGCTTATTTCCTCGCCTTTTACTTTCATGGCCGATTCCTGTATCTGCAATAAGGTCTTTGCCGCTTGCGAGCCGCCCATTACCGCTATTTTGGCCGATGGCCAGGCGTATATCAGGCGTGGGTCGTAGGCCTTGCCGCACATGGCGTAATTACCTGCACCATAAGAGTTACCGATAACAATAGTAAATTTAGGCACCACAGAATTAGAAACGGCATTCACCATTTTGGCGCCGTCCTTAATGATGCCACCTTGCTCGGACCTGCTGCCGACCATAAAACCGGTAACGTCCTGCAGGAAAACGAGCGGGATTTTTTTTTGATTACAATTCATGATAAAACGGGTGGCCTTATCCGCCGAATCGGAATAGATTACGCCACCGAACTGCATTTCGCCTTTCTTTGATTTCAATACCTTGCGTTGGTTAGCTACGATGCCTACAGCCCAGCCATCGACACGGCCTAAACCACAAATGATAGATTGACCATAACCGGTTTTATATTCTTCAAATTCGGAATTATCCAGTAAACGCAATACCACTTCCCGCATATCATATGGCTTGTCGCGCGCATCGGGTAAAATGCCGTAAATTTCTTTCTCATCCAGTTTTGGCGCGGAGGGTTTGATACGATCAAAGCCCGCTTCGGTGAAATGCCCCGTCATGCTCATAATATTACGGATAGAATCGAGACAGGCCTTATCGTTGGGCTGCTTATAATCTGTTACACCCGATATTTCGCAATGCGTGGTAGCACCGCCGAGCGTTTCATTGTCTACGTCCTCACCAATAGCCGATTTGACGAGGTATGATCCCGCGAGGAAAACTGAACCGGTACCCTCCACGATCATGGCTTCGTCGCTCATGATAGGCAGATAGGCCCCGCCCGCCACGCATGAACCCATTATAGCGGCTATCTGGATAATACCCATGCTGCTCATGATAGCATTATTGCGAAAAATGCGGCCAAAGTGTTCCTTATCCGGGAATATCTCGTCCTGCATGGGCAGGTAAACACCGGCCGAATCGACCAGGTAAATAATAGGTAGTTTATTTTCGATGGATATCTCCTGCGCCCTCAAATTCTTTTTAGCCGTGATGGGAAACCAGGCGCCAGCCTTTACCGTCGCATCATTAGCTACAACAACACATTGCCGCCCCGAAACGTAACCGATGCCGCAAACTACCCCGCCGGAAGGGCAGCCGCCATGTTCGGTGTACATACCATCGGCTACAAAAGCGCCTATCTCCAGCCAGGGTCTATCATTATCTATCAAATATGCCACCCGTTCGCGGGCCAGCATTTTGCCTTTTTCCTTTTGTTTGGCTGCTGCTTTCTCCCCGCCGCCTTCGTGTACTTTTTTCAGGCGCGTATTCAGCTCAAAAACAAGCTGCTTATTTATATCTTCATTTTTATTGAATTCGAGGTCCATTCGGTTAGTGATTAGTTAACTGGCGATCAGTTAACTGGTGTAATGATATGCTAAATAACACTCTTTTTCTTTAGGAAACAACTAACCACTTATTAACCAATTACCGGTTACTTAAATCCCGGCCTTCTTTTTACAGGTGAGATAGATTTGACTATGGTTTGGCCGCTAATGGGGTTTTTCTGAGGTTTCATTCGTGCTATTGAATTCCGGTAGGCAGCATCCAGCAATTGTATCATATATTCCGCCGGGAAACCATCCTTCTCCCTTACCTGTAAATAGCGGTATTGATTGCCATTGCCGATCAAAACCTTTTGCGGATCGGGAAAGTCCACGCCCCGGTTGAATCCAAAATTCACATGATCACTTGCAACCGCAATGCTGCAAAACACATCGCCAGCCTTATCCGTAGGCGACCAGCCGAAAGCCACGGCGTTGTAGTTATCATAGATGAGCTCGTTAGTTTGGGGGTACAGATCCCACACAAATTCGCGCAGCCATAACGCCGCTGCCTTTACCTTATCAGGATAAGGCAGCAGAAACTTCACCAGGTCGTTCACTTCTTCTTTTGGCACCGGCTTTTCAGGATAAGATCGGCACAATTAAGATCGTTTGTTGTAAATTTAACAAATTGATCTGCTCAATATGGCAAATGTCAACATAAAAAGGATCTATGATCCGTACTCAAAAGCCGATGGTTACCGGATATTGATAGATCGCCTGTGGCCGCGCGGAATAAAAAAAGAAAATGCACATATCGATAAATGGCTGAAAGAGGTGGCGCCATCAACTGAATTAAGGAAACAATTTAACCATCAGCCCGAAAAATGGGGGCATTTTATTCCGGCTTATCTTTCAGAATTAAACAGCTCAAGCGCAGTTAAGGAACTGTTATCAGACATTAATAGTTACCATACGGTAACTTTACTATTTGCCGCCGGCGACACGGAGCATAACCACGCTTTGGTATTGCAACAATTTGTTAATCAGCATTTATAATTTACCCCTTTGATATTCCTGCAGGTTATATTATTAAATATTCGGTGAACCTAACCGGCACAACCATCGTATAAAAGCGTTGGAAATTGATGGCTGTATTGAAAACCTACCTACTTTTATTATTACTGTGTATAGGCGCAGATGTTTTCGCCGTTGGCGGACCGGTTAAAGACACAGCTGCTGTTAATAAACTTAACAAACTGGCCGCTGCGCGGTTCTCCTCCGACCCGGATACTACGTTTTACTATGCTAGCCAGGCAATAAACATAGCCAGGAAAATAAACTATGAAACCGGCGTTGCCGATGGGCTGGTGCAGGCTGGGCATGTGGATTACGTGAGGGGTAAATCAGAGGCGGCTGTCAAATGTTTCGACGAAGCTATTGCCATCTACAAAAAGATCAGGGACAATTCGGGTTTGGCGGCGTGCTACCTGCAATATGGGCGCATGTACAATATCCTGGCCGATTATTCGCAGGCCCTTAAATATCTTAATATGGCGCTGGCCATTAATAAGCAGGCAAACGATGAGTACGCCTTAACTGATAGCTACAAGAATATCGGCATCATTTATTTTAGCCAGGGGAAATTGTCTGAGGCGCTGGACTATTATTACAAAGGGCTTTTTATAGCAGTAAAGAATCATTATCGAGAGTTTTCCGCCGATCTGTATAACGACATAGGCGTAATATTACAGAATATGGAAGTGTACCCCAATGCACTTGAATATTATAAAAAATCGCTTGCCATATACGAAGGGACCAATCATTTGCAGGTGCTGGGGATATTGAATGAGAATATCGGCGAGGTTTTAGTTGCCCAGCATAATTATGAAAAAGCTATCGTTTATCTGAATAAAGCAAATAATATCGCTAAGAAACAAAGCGACCAGGACGGACTTAGTTCCGTGTACACCGATCTCGGTTTGTGTTATGCGTACAAAAAAGAATATCCAAAAGCGTTAAGCTACCTCGATACCTCGTTGCGCATAGCCGAGAAATATAAAATAGTGTATAACCAGGCCTATGCCATCATTGGGTTTGCTACGGTATACAATATGCAAAAGGATTACCGGGCGGCCTATCCTTATTCAGTTAAAGGACAACAGATAGGCGCCAGGCTGGGCAACTTGTCCATTAGGGTAAACGCTGCTCTGGAACTTAATAAAACCCTGGCGGGTTTGGGTAGAATAAACGATGCATATAAGGCGCTGAACGAGTACCTTGATCTGAAAACTAAGCTAAAGGATAACGAAAGCATACAAAAACTTACTTCTTACAATTTCGAACTTAGCTTTGCAGTTAAACAGCGTTTGCTTGCCGAACAACAGCACGAAAAAGATCTGCTGTACAAACAAAATTCGCGCGCACAGCGGCTTACGATTATGATCTTCCTGGTTGTGATCATGGCGATGGTGGTTATTACAGGGATCTATTATAACGAAAAGCGTAAGCAGCAACGGGTAAGCGCGGTACTTGCACACAAGAACTCCGAAATATTACAACAAAAAGCCGACATGGATACCCAGGCGGCCAAGCTAAACGACCTGAATACCTTAAAGGACAGGTTGATAGCGATACTGGCGCATGATCTTCGGGCCCCGCTGAGCACATTGCGGGGACTATTCGGCCTGCTGCAGGATGATTCGATCTCGCACGAGGAAATGCTGAGCATGATACCCGATGTGTTAAAAAAACTGGATTACACCTCCGATTTTCTCGACACGCTGTTATTCTGGATCAATAGCCAGATGGAGAACTTTGACCGTGCCGCAAAATGCTTCCCCGTTAAAGAAATAGTAGCGCGCGAAACCGAGCATTATTATGAACAGGCCCAGGGCAAGGGAATAACACTTATTGACAGCGTTCCGCAGGAACTGAATGCCTGTGCCGATCCGGATTCGGTAAGGATAGTGGTGCGTAACCTGATCACCAATGCCATCAAATTCTCGCGTGATAAGGACGTGATCGAGGTCTCAGCAAAACGGGATGGCGAGAACATCCTGATCAGCATCAAAGATACCGGCGAGGGAATGACGGCCGAGCAATCTAAGAAACTTTTCAAGAGCAAAGTAAACAGTAAAACCGGCACGCACAATGAATCGGGCACGGGTATGGGGCTGTTATTTTGCAAGGATCTTATAGAAAAAAGCAACGGCACCATTTGGGTGACCAGTAAGCCGGGCAAGGGAAGTAATTTCTTTTTCACTTTGCCATCGGCAGACAAGGTAAATATGGCTGCTTCAGAGAATCCGGTGCAGGCTGTTGCAAGTTGATCAATAACTAAACACAAAGAAAAAAGAGCCGAAAACGGGATTCGAACCTGCGACCTATTCATTACGAATGAATTGCTCTACCAGCTGAGCTATTTCGGCTAATCGCGGCCCCAAAGATATATTAGTAAGGGCAAATAACAAATTTTGATGGCCTTACTTTTTAGTTAGCTTTAGCCACGCGCCTTTAAAGGTATAGTGAACCAAAAAGTGCTGCCCCTGCCTTCTTCGCTGTCAACGCCTATCTGGCCATCGTGTTTTTTGATGATCTCGGCGCTGATATACAAACCAAGACCCAGGCCCGAGAACTGCATCCCTGCGCTATCAACGCGGAAATAACGATCAAATAAATGCGGAACCTTGTCAGATGGTATACCGGGGCCCTGGTCGGTAACAGAAACTTTAGCCATCCCGTCCTTTTTTTCAACGCTTATCTTTATCTCTTTTGAAGAAGGCGCATATTTGATGGCATTATTTAGGAAATTGACCAATACCTGTTCTACCCTTTTTGCATCGGCAAATGCGTGCAGGCCGGTTTCGCCGGTAACCGTAACCTCGTACACATTTTCGATACGGATGTACTGGCAGGTATCGTTTACCAGTTCCATCAAATTGAACCGTGTTTTATGCAGGTGTATCTGCCCCTGGTTAAGCCTGCTTACATTTAACAGATCCTCCACCAGTACGTTCAGCCTGTCAAGACTTTTGTTGGCCTGGGTAATAAGTTTGGGTATGGTAAGCGTGGATGGCGTATCCTTCAGCCGGTCCAGCAGTTGCAGGGATGCCTTTAAACTCGTGATCGGTGTTTTTAATTCGTGGCTGGCAATAGAGATAAAATCATCTTTTTGCTGTTGCAGGTTTTTAAGCTCGTGAATATCAGTAGCGGTACCCACCCAAAGCTGCACCTCGCCACTCTCGTTCTTTACTGGCTGTAGCCTTGCCAGGTGCCAGCGGTACTCACCATCTTTGCGCCTTTTCCTGGTCTCAAATTCGCCGCTTTCGCCGCTTAGCAATATCTCTTTATACTTTTCAGCCGCAAAAGGCAAGTCGTCCGGGTGAATACCGGCACTCCAGCCCCACCCTTTACTGTCATCGTACGACATGCCTGTATACGTATACCAACGCTTATTAAAGAAATTTATCTCACCATCATTATTACTTACCCACGCTATCTGGGGCATGGTTTCCATCATGATGCGGAAGCGGCCCTCGCTTTCGGTAAGGGCCCTGGTACGGGCCTCTACCCTGTCTTCCAGGTCATCGTTCAATGCCTTCAGGCTGAGCTGCGATTGATAAAGCTCGTCCACAGTAGCGGACAGTTCTTCGTTAGATGCCCCTAATTTTTCGTTCAATTGGCGGATATCCTCTTGCGATTCATTAAGCTGCTCGTTGGCAGCATTCAACTCTTCATTGGTCGC
Source organism: Mucilaginibacter ginsenosidivorans (assembly GCF_007971025.1). Classification (NCBI taxonomy): domain Bacteria; kingdom Pseudomonadati; phylum Bacteroidota; class Sphingobacteriia; order Sphingobacteriales; family Sphingobacteriaceae; genus Mucilaginibacter; species Mucilaginibacter ginsenosidivorans. Next base: position 4,299,668 of record NZ_CP042436.1, read on the forward strand.
CGCAAGATCCTCATTTGTGGCGTTGATCTCCTCGTTAGCAGCCGCAAGTTCTTCATTGGCGGCCGCAAGTTCCTCGTTGGTGGCATTGATCTCTTCATTAGCTGCAGCGAGCTCATCATTTGCCGAGGCCAGTTCTTCGTTCGTTGCCGTCAGTTCTTCGTTTAAAGCAGCTGTTTGCTGTTCCTGGTCCTTGAGTTCGTCAAACAGCCTGGCGCGCTCCTTTACCTCGTTAATAACCCTGAAATAGGAAAATACAGAAATGGCCACAGCGACCAGCGCAGCTATGAAAAGAAAAAATGGAGTATCATAGGTATACCTGTTAAGCACACTTAACCTGTTATTCAGCAGGTTCTTTTCTTCCAGTTCAGCATGATTCACGACATTTCTGAGTGAATCCATGGCCAGTTTCCCTGCAAGTAAGTCGCCGGGGTTTACCGTTGCGCCACTTTTCTTTTTATCGATCAGCTTTTGAAGGATATTGAGCCGGTAAAGCAGTATCTCCTTTATCCTGGCACCCCAAACCTGCTGATGAGCATTGTCCTTCGTTAATTTTAAAAACTCATTGGCATATTGAATTGCCTTATTACGCGATCCGTTATATGGCTCCAGGAATTCGGTATAACCGGTAAGCAGGTAACCCCGCTGCCCTGTTTCCGCATCCTTCATTGTTGAAACCGTGGCCTCCAGTTTCTGAATAACCTCGTCGCTGTGATCTACAAGCGCCGAGCTTTTTAGTAAATTCTCGATGCTGCCATAGGAGGCAATGGCGGAAACAACCAATATTGATATGGAGATGCCGAATCCGATCTGGAGATTTCGGGTTAGCCTTGTTCTCATTCGTTAGTTTGGTAGAAATTATGCAAGTTGTAAAAGTAAATTAAACAAGGTTTATTACAAAATCTCACTTGTTTTAAAATCCCGCAATAAAATTCTATTGACTAGATTTGGCTATGCAAATAAGTGTTAATGACGCGTTAAACCAATTAGGCAATGACAAAGTCGAACTGTTCAAAAAGGTGCTGGAGCATGGTACGATGTCGGTAGAGCTATACCGGCCATTAATTACCGACACTCAAAGTCCGCATACGCAGGATGAACTTTATGTGATTATAAAAGGCACCGGTGAATTTGTAAATGGAAACAAACGCACCGACTTTAACCCGGGTGATGTACTTTTTGTAGCTGCTGGAACAGAACACCGCTTTGAAAATTTCAGCAGTGATTTTTTGACCTGGGTAATATTTTACGGCCCTGATGGTGGGGAGAAATAAGAATATACCCTGGGTGGTGATAATTGTACAGTAATTTATTTTGACGGAAAATATTTAAATTAGACCTTAAAACTATTGACGATGAAAGCGTTATACCTTAGCACAACCTTGGTAATGCTGTTTTTTGCAACGGCGTTGAAGGCGCAAAAAAAGGCTGAACTGGATAACAATACCCGCATAACGGTAGTGCGAACTGAAAAAGTAACCGGCAAAACTAAAGAAGTACATTACGTGATGACGAACAGCAGTAATGTTTCGATGGATTTTTCACTCTACAAACAGCTTAACAACGGCAGCTGGGACATAACCCATCACATGGACCTAAAACCGGGCCAGGCTTACGAGGATGTAAGTGGGTTCACCGGTGTTAACGGCAAGTACGTTTTATTTTCAGCGCCGCATAGCGATTGGGCGTCTTTCCCTTCCTTTACGGATATCGACAAGGCCCTTGCAGCTAACCCTGGCGGATTGGTAACAGCAGCACCATCGACTACAAATACCGCAACCACAACGACCAATACGACTAGCACGCCTTCCCAAACATCTGCCCCTAAACAATCGCCGGCAACTACTTCTTCACCTTCCCCTGCTAATTCGCCATCCAACAATAATGACGCCCCGCCGGTACCACCACCCATGTAGATCATTTTAAGTCAGGTTCCTGTCGCGGAACCAAACTTCGTCCGGTTTGCCGTCAAAATCTTCCATCAGGCTGATCAATTCGACAGGATCGGCGGAAGTTATCACGAGCCTGCGGTTGGCAGGTTTCAGAAATTGCTGTTCTACCATTACATCCATTTGCTTCAGCAGGAAATCGTAAAAGCCGTTGATATTTAAAACGCCGATAGGTTTGCTGTGCAGGCCTAATTGCAGCCAGGTAAGCGCCTCAAAAAATTCTTCCAATGTTCCAAAACCACCGGGGAGCATAATGATGCCATCGCAAAGATCGTTCATCAATTGTTTACGCTGATGCATGGTCTCGACCACGTGCAATTGGGTCAAACCAGTATGACCGACTTCCTTATCCATCAAAAATTGGGGTATCACGCCAATGACTTTAGCGCCGCGCCGCAGCATGTTATCGGCCAAAAGGCCCATCATACCCACTTTACCACCACCAAAAACAAGGGACATGTTGCGGTCGGCCATCACTTCGGTTAAAAGTTCGGCTGCCTGTTTCAATGCCGGATCGCCATTAAGATTGGCACCGCAGAAAATGCAGATGGATTTCATGCTTAGTGATTAGTTAATTGGTGACTTGTGATTAATTAACCGGTCACTGATCACCAGTTAACTAATCTCTATTCACTGCGCGTTAACGCGTATAATTTGGTGCTTCCTTTGTTATCGTGATATCGTGCGGGTGCGACTCGCGGATACCGGCCGATGTGATGCGTACAAAACGCGCCTGTTGCAAAGCTGCGATATCGCCGGCGCCGCAATAGCCCATACTTGCTCTCAATCCGCCTACATACTGGTAAACCACTTCAGCAAGGGTACCCTTTAAGGGTACACGGCCTACGATGCCTTCGGGCACCAATTTTTTGATATCGTCCTCTACGTCCTGGAAATAGCGGTCTTTAGACCCCTGCTCCATCGCTTCGATGGAACCCATCCCGCGGTATGATTTAAAACGGCGGCCTTCATAAATGATGGTTTCGCCGGGTGATTCTTCGACACCTGCAAATAATGAGCCCGCCATTACCGAACTTGCGCCGGCCGCTATTGCCTTGGCAATATCACCTGTATGTTTGATGCCGCCGTCAGCAATTACCGGAACGCCCGTGCCCTGCAACGCTTTGGCGCATTCGTAAACCGCGTATAGCTGCGGCACCCCTACACCGGCGATGATACGCGTAGTACAAATGGAGCCGGGCCCAATACCTACTTTAACGGCGTCTGCTCCTGCCTGTGCTAAAGCAACGGCACCATCGGCAGTGGCTATATTACCTGCAATAACCTGAAGATCAGGATATTTTGCTTTTACTTCCTTCAGCATATTAATAACGCCTTTGGAATGCCCATGCGCTGTATCGATGGCAATAACGTCGACTCCAGCTTTTACAAGCGCTTCAACACGTTTCATCGTGTCGGCTGTAACGCCAACTGCAGCCCCAACCCGCAGGCGGCCATGTTCGTCTTTACAGGCAATGGGGAAGTTTTTAAATTTCTGGATATCCTTGTAGGTTATCAACCCAACCAGTTTACCTCCGCCATTCACCACCGGAAGCTTTTCTATTTTGTGGTTTTGCAATATTTCCTCGGCCTGCATCAGCGTTGTGCCCTCGGGCGCGGTAACCAGGTTACCCTTAGTCATCACCTCGCTTACCGATTTACTGGCGTCCTTTTGAAAGCGAAGATCGCGGTTGGTAATGATTCCCATTAATTGCTGATCACCATTAACAATAGGTATCCCTCCTATGCGGAACTCCTTCATAATTTTAAAGGCGTCGGCCACAATGGCGTCCGCATTTAGGGTTACAGGGTCCTGTATCATGCCGCTTTCCGAACGTTTTACCTTTCGCACCTCATCTGCCTGCTGTTGTATGGTCATGTTTTTGTGAAGCATGCCGAGGCCGCCGGCTTGTGCAAGGGCTATAGCCAGCGAAGCTTCGGTAACGGTATCCATAGCTGCCGAAACAAGCGGGATATTCAGCCTGATCTTTTTGGTTAAAAAAGAACGCGTGTCCACATCGCGGGGCAACACTTCAGAATAAGCCGGGAGTAATAAAACGTCGTCATAAGTTAAACCTTCGGCGACAAATTTGGAGGGATCTAATTGCATGGCAAATAATTATTTGGATTTATTATTTGCCGGACAAAGATAGCTTTTAATATGCAGATGTGCAAATGAGTGGATGTACAGATTTTAAGATTGCTTTTATTTGACTATCCAATCATCTGCACATCTGCGTATACGCACATTTGCACATCAATATTTCCCTACGATAACCCTGTAAAATTTATCAAGGTCGAGGTATTTATTAGCTAAGGCGATCATATCTTCCGGGGTCGCTTTTTTTACGGTTTCCGTATACCGGTCATAATAATCGTAACCAAGGCCCGAGAAATAAATGCTTTTGAACTTATCAACGTGCGAAAAAACATTTTCAAGGCTACCCAGCAGCGACCCCATCATATAGTTTCGCACCAGTGACAGTTCTTCTTCGGGTATCAGTTCGGTTTTGAGCACGCTGATCTCCTTTTCTATTTCGGCAACTGCGGCACGGCATACATCGGCGCCAACTTCGGATGCTATGAACATGGCCCCGCCTTTTTCGAGCGAACTCAAACCCGAGCCTATGCCATACGTGTAACCCTTGTCCTCGCGGATATTAGCCATCAGTCTTGAGCCAAAGTAGCCACCTAAAACCGTGTTAAGCACCTGCAAAGCCGGAAAATCGGGATGTGTGCGGTTTATCATCGGCAACCCCATTCGGATAGCTGACTGCAGCGCTTCGGGTTTTTCGATAAAGTAAAAATGCTCGCCAGCCGGTTGCATATCCGGGTTACCTGTGTCAGCAGCTACAGTATAGTTCGGCCATTCTGCTCCAAAAGCTGCGCTGACGAGTTGCAACGCTTCCGCATCGACCTTGCCGGCTACCAAAATGGTGCAGTTTGACGGCTGATACATTTTTTTGAAATGAGCCAGCATATCATCGCGATGCAGGGTTTTATAATCTTCAAAATTTGCTGCCAGTCCGTATATGGTGTCGCCGTATATCGCTTTATTGAAGGCACGACGCGCTAAAACATCGTTCTTTTGCAAACTCACCTGCAGTTTTTGTTGCTGGTTGCGGATAAAGGTTTCCAGCTCGCTTTCCGGGAAGACCGAATCACCTATAATTGCCTTGACCACGGGCAGCGTTTTCGCCAGGTGCCTGTTAAGTGTGTAAAGCACCACCTGCGAGTGGTCATACCCATAGTCAACCTGCAGGAAAGCCCCGTAAAAGTCGATACGATCGGCAATTTCTGAAGCGGACATTTCGGACGTTCCTTCGGTCAGCATGGTATTTACCGCAACGTTAAGCAGCGGTTTTGCCGGATCGAAACGCAGGTTTTGAAATATCCATTCGATGCGCACCAGTTCCTGGTCACCCGAGTTGAACGAAAATATATTACACCCGTTATCCAGTTTAATATGCTCCGGTTTGATCAGCGTTATGCTTTCAACCGGTTTCGATTCGGGAGCTATTGTTCTATTCAGTATCATTTGTTCGTTGGTTCATTAGTTCATTGCTCAATTCCCAATGGGCTGTTAATTTCTATCAGCGAGATAAACTAAGGTTGATGAATTGTCCTTCCTGAAAACCTGCCGGGCCTGTTGTTGTATGGCTTCGGCGGTTACAGCCAGGTATTTATCCGTTTCCTGGTTCAACATATCCGCATCACCGAAAAGTTCGAACTGGGCCAGGTTCATGGCTTTGTCCAGCAACGACATTTCGGAAAATACCATGGTCGATTCGGTCTTGTTCTTCACCTTGGTCAGTTCGTCATCCGGGATCTGTTCACTCTTTAATCTCTCCAGTTCATCCCAAATTGCTACCTCGGCCTTCTCTATGCTCACATTTTCAAGCGGTTTGCCTTCTACAACGAACATTCCACGGTCAAAACTGCCCATATTATAAGCATGGATCTCGCTGAATAGCTGCTTATCTTTTACCAGGCTACGGTACAGGCGTGACGAATTACCGCGTGAAAGGACATCGGATACCAGGTCCATTTCATAATAGCCATCCTCCAGGCGCGCCGGCATGTGAAAGGCAATATATAAATCATTCAACGGTACTTTGGCGGTCACGGTATCGCGGCGCTCTTCCTGCTGTGAGTGCTCCTGCGGCAGGTCGCGGTGATACTTTTCACCTGCAGGTATAGGGCCAAACCATTTTTCAGCAAGTTCTTTTGCTTTTTGAGTATCGATATTACCGCCCACTACCATGATGGCGTTTTGCGGGTTATAGTGCTTTTTGAAGAATGCTTTGACATCTTCTATCCGGGCATCTTCGATATGCTTTAGTTCTTTACCGATGGTGGCCCAGCGGTAGGGATGCGTTTTATAAACCAGCGGGCGCAATTTCAGCCAGACATCACCATAAGGCTGGTTAAGATAGCGCTGTTTAAACTCCTCTATCACCACATTGCGCTGTACTTCCAGGCTTTTCTCATTGAAAGCAAGGCTAAGCATACGGTCGCTTTCGAGCCAGAAGGCCGTCTCGATATTGACAGAGGGTAAAGTGATATAATAGTTGGTAATATCGTTAGTAGTAAAAGCGTTATTTTCGCCGCCCACACGTTGCAGGGGCTCGTCGTATTGGGGTATATTGACCGATCCGCCAAACATCAGGTGTTCAAACAAGTGTGCAAAACCTGTTTTATCCGGGTCCTCATCGCGGGCGCCAACATCGTATAATATATTCAGGACGGCCATTGGCGTTGTATGGTCCTCGTGGACCAGCACACGCAAGCCGTTGTCCAGTGTAAAACGGGTGAATTTAACCATGTATTAGTTTTTAGATCAAAACGGACAGCAAATGTAAATTTTTTAGTTGATTATGTTTATTGAGTGAGCAGTTGATTAGGTGACACATGTTGATACATTGTAAATATTTATAATGAGTTTAACTTATTCTACCCGTTCAACTAAACACTTAATTTCTAATTGAAAATTTATTGTGATTTTAATTATTAGTATTACATTTGGCGCAGTTATCAACACATGTTGAATAGTTCTCCACATTATTCCTAAATTATCACAGTAATTTTAAACCATTATGACGCAGTTGCAACTAATCCAGCACATTTCAGGTTTTGAAAACACCAGGTTTGGAAAATTACGCAGCAAATTAAAAGAAAAGAATTTCAGTCTGCACGAATTGGTAGATCTGACCTTTTATTCGGACAAAGACGTTGCCAATAAAGCCTCTAAAATACTGGAAGTTATTCTTTTCAGGTTCCCGGAGAGTTACATTGAGGATATTGCGTATTTAGTTGAACATGTAACGGAAGTTAAATGTGTTAGCTGTCGGAAACATTATGCCAAAGTGCTGAAACATCTCACCTCGCCCGAGGTGTCAAAAGAAATTCGTAATGCGGTAAAAGAGATCGATTTTGAACCGATCATAGAATTATGTTTTAGCTGGCTGCGCGACCCGGCCATGATAGTTAATGTACGTTCATCAGCCGCAGAAACGCTCTTCAACATGCGTCACCGTTATCCCTGGATAGCAGAAGCGCTGTCGAGAGATATGGAAGCGATGATGCCTGCCGCAAGCCCTATGCTGAAAGCAAAAGGAGGCTATATCCTTAGCTTTTTGCACTGCGAGGATTAAGCTTGCCAAACCATTCAACTGACGGCTTCAATTATCCGTTTTAATTTAGTTTCACTTCCCGATTGTCTTTAACCCGCATCGTTCCTAAATTTAGGGAGCGAAAATGAATATGCTTACCAGCGAGGAACTTGTTGATAGTATCAAAAGCCGTATAGGGAAACTTAAGGTTGTCAAACTAACCGAGATCCTGCAAAAGGAGCAGTTTTCCGTTCATGACCTGATCGATATAACCTTTAGCGAAAACAGGGACATTGCTTTCAGGGCGGCGTGGCTGCTGGAAAACCTTTTCCTTCAAAAACCGGCGGCATACATTGATGAGATTGAATATCTCGTTTCGCGCATAAAAGATGTCAAACACCCAAGTTGCAAGAGGCATTATGCTAAAATCATGATGCATGTTACTGCTGCGAAGGCACCGGAAGCCATCCGTAAGAAACTGGAAGCAATTGATCTTGAACCGGTTGTGGAACAGTTTTTCGACTGGCTCATCGACGCTAAAGTGCTGGTGGCTGTAAAGGTTTTTGCAGTCGGGGCTTTATTCAATGTGCGCAGCCGCTACCCATGGATGGCAGGTGAACTAAAAGACCAAATACAGTTCATGTTGCGCGATGGTACCGCAGCTATGCAATCGAGGGGAAGGAAGTTGTTAGCGCAACTGTAGCGGGCCGGCAGTTGGCTTTTGCTTGAGCTAACAGGTTGCCAGCCGTCATCTCAAACTGGCAACCGCTTATGCAGTTGGTTTATCCTCGCCGTGCAGATGGGTGCTTATCATATAATGATGTAATTTGGCATGAATAGCTGACTCGCTGTCGTCGGCGTACATGCCGTAAGCATTTATCAGTATACCCTTGGTATTATATTTTCGCGAGCTGATAGCGTATACTATTGATGTATCGGAAGGGTTGCTCTGGCCTTCGAAGCGAAAAAACTCGTCTATTTCAAAATCGTCGGCGCCCATGCGTATATCATGTTCCTTGTCGTCGATAGTATCACCTTCGAGGCTGAGGTTGGCTGTATAACCGCGTTTCATCATATCGTTAGTGGCATCCACTAATGTTTCGTAATTTTTCATGACAGTTTTATTAAGGTGATGTATTGACTAAGCTATTGTTATAAGCTAAACCAATACGCGCGGTACTTGTTTTGGTTGAATTGTTTTTAGATTTGATATGTATCGCTGGGGTAGTTAGAATACACGGAAAGCAAAAGGCCAGAAGATTTGAATAGTCTGTTAACACGTTATAAATCCCTATGGACTTTAGTCGCTGATGGCAAACCCTTTGTCACGCATTCCAGCTTATTGCAGCCGGTTATTTATAAAGATATGCCCTGTATGCTTAAGGTGGCTATGGCAGATGAAGAAAGACGGGGCAATTTACTTATGAGCCGGTGGCAGGGGAATGCGGTAGCCAGGATTTTAAAATTTGACAAGCAGGCCATTTTGATGGAAAGGGCCGCAGGCGCAAGGTCGCTTGCGGAAATGGCGGTAAACGGCCGTGATAATGAAGCCAGTAATATTATTTGCAGCGTTGTACATCAATTGCATACAGCGAAAAGCCCCTATCCTGCGGAATTGATAGCGTTAGATATATGGTTTAAAGACCTTGAACCGGCTGCCGGTAAATACGGGGGCGTTTTGACAGGATGCAGCCGGGTGGCGAACACTTTGCTTAACGCCGGAGGTAATACCATAGCGCTGCACGGCGATATTCACCATGGCAATATACTCGATTTTGGTGATAAGGGATGGCTGGCGATAGACCCAAAGGGACTGATCGGCGAACGGACCTTTGATTATGCCAATATTTTTTGCAACCCTGATGCTGCTACTGCAACAACACCCGGCAGGCTGGAGACGCAGGTGCTGGAAATTTCGAAAGCGGCCCGCCTTGAGGCTGAACAACTGTTGCGATGGGTAGTGGCATGGGCGGGACTTTCGGCGGCGTGGGGGCTCAATGATGGGGAAAATGCGGATGTGGCTCTCCACATTGCCGAAATAGCATCGGCCGAGTTAAGTAAGTTTGGCTAAATTTGGTTGAAAAATCGGAACAAAATGGCATACGATGAAAAACTAAGCGACAGGATCAGGGAGGCCCTGGCTGACGTTCCCCATGTCGAGGAAAAACGGATGTTCGGCGGGGTATGTTATATGGTTGACGGAAAGATGTGTGTAGGCGTAGTGAAAGACGAAATGATGTGCAGGGTAGGTACGGCTGTTTATGAAGAGTCACTCGAAAAGCGTGGCTGTCGCGAAATGGATTTTGCCGGGAAGCCGATGGAAGGGTATATGTATGTGAGTAGCGAAGGCATGCAAACCAAAACCGAGTTTGACCACTGGATAGGTTTATGCCTGGCATTTAACACGGAGGCGAAAGCGTCGAAGAAAAAGAGATCAAAATAATAAAGAGAATACGCAGATAATGACGATTAATAAAGACTCGCTCGAATTTCTAAAGGACCTTTCCGCCAACAATAACCGCGAGTGGTTTAGCCAAAATAAAGAACGCTACCTGGCCGCCCACAGGAATATTGTTGATTTTGCCGATGCCCTTATAGCTGAAATGAACAGGCACGACCATATTGAAACCACATCGGGAAGGAAATGCCTGTTCAGAATATATAAGGATGTGCGTTTTTCGAAACAGAAAACCCCATATAACAAGCACTGGAGCGGCAGCTTGCAACGGGCCACAAAAAAATTGCGCGGCGGTTATTATTTCCGCATCGAACCGGGCAATTCGAGGGTAGTATGCGGATTTTTCGGTCCGAACCCGGACGATATGAAGCGCATACGGCAGGATATCGATACAAACTGCGACGACTGGAAAAAAATACTTGCACACAAGCAACTCGTCAAAACCTTTGGCACCATGACAGGGGAAAAGGTTATTTCCGCGCCCCGTGGGTATGCAAAAGATAACCCGGCTATCGACCTGCTCAGGCATAAACAATTCCTTTTCAGATCAAGCTTTACTGACGAAGAAGTTATACGGCCCGATTTCCTGCATCGCGTTAGCGACACCTTTAAGAACGTGCGGCCATTTTTCGATTATATGAGCGAAGTACTGACCACAGATGCCAATGGCGAGCTGATTATTTAAGTTGGCAGTTGGCTTAATTGGCAAGGCATTTCAATATTTATGCCTATCAATGAGAATCAAAATATTGGTGGCCACGTCACCCAAAATCCCTCTCCGGGTGAAGAGGGATTTTTTGATCACGGGTAAATAGACACTATTCGTTTACAGCCTGCTCAAGTATAAAACCTTCCGCAGCCTGGGTTAAGGCCTGGTCGGTAGCTTTTTCATTATCCAGGGTTTGTTGCAGTAATTGGGCAACATCATCGTGGCCCATAGTCTCGGCAAAGGTGCGAAGTGTACCATAAGTTGAAATTTCATAGTGCTCCACTTTCTGTGCGGCTAAAACAAGACCCGCATCACGTGTCATGCTTCCCTTTTCGGTGTCTTCAATAATACTTGTTGCTTCGGCAAGCAAGCCTTCCATGGCTTCACATTTTTTGGCAGCGGCTTTTTCGTCTAACAATTCGAACACTTTTTCGAGTGTTTGTACATGGGTTTTAGTTTCGTTAGTATGCTTTTCAAATGCAGCAGCAAGCTCAGGACTTGTAGCTGCCTTTTGCATTTTTGGCAGGGCCTGTACCAGGTGCTTTTCGGCCCAGTAAATGTCCTTCAATTCGTCCACAAAAAAATCGTGAAATTCCGAATCCTTCATCTTGCCGGTCATGCCGGTCGCTCTTGTTTTTGTTGCCATGGCAGTGTTTTATTTAAATGTTTATCTTAAAGAGTAACCAGCCCCAAAGGGTTATGTTTTTCATATTTTGAAATATATTTTCTTAAACATTAGGTATTTACAGTTGTTAGTTAAATAAATTTATAGGACTATGAACATTTTACAACTCAACCCACAAATTGTGGTCTATACTCCGCTAGGCCCGGGCCTGGCTTATTTTATTATGGACTATGGCATGAGCGTCAATTCCTGCTGGGTGGTACGCCTGGCTAAAGGCGAGATCAAACATTTTGATTCAAACGATATCAGGGTCGAGGGTAATCCAACTTACGGTTTCCCATTAAAGCCAGAGATACCCGATTCATGGATGATATTGAAGGAAAAGAAAAAACTGCTAAACGGCAATTGACATGAAAGCTTTACTTATCAATTGCACGCTAAAGCCATCGCCAGCTTTTTCAAATACTGGCGCACTTATAGACAAAGCGATAAAATTACTGAAACACCACGATGTTGAAACAGAAGTGATACGCATTGTCGATTATAATGTAAAACCGGGTAATTCATCCGATGAAGGCAAGGGTGATGAGTGGCCAAAGGTACTGTCAAAAATAAAGGAATGTGATATACTTATCATTGGGACGCCAATATGGGTTGGCCATCTGGCTTCGACAGCACAACGGATAGTAGAACGGCTTGATGCAATTTTCCATGAAAAAGAGCTGGCTGATGAGAAAACGGGGCAATATTTTACATACAATAAAGTGGCGGGCTGCCTGATAACAGGTAACGAAGATGGGGCCCATAGCTGTGCGGCACAATTACTTTGGGCCATGCAGGAGTGCGGTTTCACTATTCCGCCGAATGTTAATGCTTATTGGGTAGGCCCTGCAGGAGGAAACAAGGACTATGTGGAAGCTGGCGGTAAGAAATATTTCTATACCAATTTAACGCTCCAATATACCGTTGCCAACCTGGTTTATTTCGCGGGGCTGCTGAAAAGCAATCCCATTACCACGAACCTTAAAGAATTGGAAAAACAAGCGAAGAAAGACAGCGAATAACCTAATTGAAATGGATATAATAAATACCATTTTCGGGCAAGGCAAAAACCTGGACATTGTACAGATGTCGGCGAAATGTAGCAGCAGAATTAAAGAACTGCACTAAGTAAAAAACAAACCATGCTTAGCGCAGGCATTTTAAAGATACTCGATCAAGAATATCCGGCCCTGATAGTGAAAACTATCTGTTACGGCAGGCTCGACCTTGCTTTTAAAACAGATAGCCACGGTATCCCGGTATTGTTATTCATCGGGGAAAAAGAGGCTTCGGGAAAAATAAAAGGTGAATGTTATACACGGAAAATCTCTTTCACTTCGCAAGGCGTGGTCAAAAATCATTGGGAACATAAGGGAAAAGCGACCTGATCAGGCCAGGGGAAGGGAAAAGTAGAAGGTAGAACCTCCGCCGGGCTCGCTTTCGGCCCATATTTTGCCGTCGTGCCGTCCGATAATTTCGGCGCTGAGGTAAAGGCCAATACCAAAGCCGGAAATGTGCCTTGTGTCCTCGCTTTCAACGCGGTGATAGCGGTCAAATATTTGTTTAAGGTCATTTGGCCCTATGCCAATCCCTTCATCTTTCACCCAAACTATCGCATTATCTCCCCGGGTTTCACTTCCGATCCTGATCTCTTTGCCCTTTGGTGAATATTTAACCGCGTTAGTTATGAGGTTAGATATCACAGAATCGATCTTATCACGGTCGGCACAAACATTCAGTTTGCCGGTCGTGTGCAGGCTAACGCCATGGGTGTTTACGATCATTTGTGTTTCCTGGAATATTCCGAGTAACAATTCATTCAAATCGAACGGATCTTTTTCAATATGCAGCTTACCGGCTTCGAGGCGCGAAATATTCAGAAACCCGTTGATCATCCTTGTCATCTTCTTTACCTGCGTATTTGCCCTGTCCATTGCACCAGATAAAAAGGTATCCTGATTGTCCTTTAACCTCATGCCTGCCACCTGTATGATGGCATTAAGTGACGTTAACGGGGTTTTCAACTCATGACTGGCCATCCCGATAAAATCGTTTTTCCTGGTCTCATCTAATTTCCTCTCGGTAATGTCGCGCGCTATTTTAGAAACGCCGATGATATTTCCCTGCGGATCCTTGATAGGAGAAATGGTTAACGAAACGTCAATAAGGTTGCCGGCTTTGGTCATCCGCTTAGTTTCAAAGTGCTCAACGCGCTCACCAGCTTTTAAACGCGCCAATATACGGGGCTCCTCATCCTGCCTGTCGGGCGGTATAAGTTTATAAATGGTTTCGCCAATAATTTCACCGGCAGTGTAACCAAACATGCGTTGCGCCGCGTCGTTCCAACTGGTTATGACGCTTTCCAGTGTTTTACTAATGATCGCATCATCCGAGGACTCTACTATGGCAGCCAATTTAGCGCTCTTTTCTTCGGCTTGTTTTATATTGCTAATATCCATGGCCATTACCAGGCCTGCATCCACCTCGCCCTGTTCATTCTTCAGCGGTACAAGGTACACCCTGTAATATTCGCCGTTCTGCCCCTTTCGCTCCAATGAGAATCTCTCGCCGGCCATCATCCGGTCGTATAAATGCTTTGAGGCATTATAACGTTCCGTTTGCCCTATTTCTGTAGGATGCCTGCCTTCATAATCGGTCCGCTGGTATCCCATCTTCTCCATCAGGTCGCCTTCAACCATAACATAGCGATGCTCTCGGTCGATAACAACGATAACTGAATCAGGTATATTTACAGCTATCGACCTGAAAAGGCGTTCGTTGCGTTTCAGTATCTTTTGACTTTCGGTAAGCTCAACGTTGATAGCGGCCAATTCGTCGTTCACGGCCAATAGCTCCTCGTTAGTTGCCGCCAACTCTTCGTTGGCAGAGGCAAGTTCATCATTGATCGCGTTTTGTCTTTCGATAGAAACAACTTTCCCCGTGGTTTCAAGGCAAACTACAAGCACGCCCCCCACGCTGCCATCTTCTGTTCGGATGGGGCTATAGGAAAAATCAAAGTAGCATTCCTCGGTATACCCATTACGGTCCATCGGTACCATAAAATCGGGAAAACCGATAGTTTTACCGGTCATAACCTCCGCAAACATGGGACCGATAGTTTCCCAAATTTCCGCATAAGTATCTTTTGCACTGCCCGCCATGGCCTGCGGGTGCTTAGTTGCACCATTAATGGGACGAAAGCTATCATTATATAACTGGATATAATCGCTGCCCCAGCATACCAGCACAGGGAAGTTGACGGTAAGCATCATGCTGACCATTTGCTTCAGGGCCGAAGGCCAGAACGCGGGATCGCCCAGCGATGTAGCCGACCAGTTGATCGACCTCATCAGTTCGCCCATTTCGCCGCCACCTTCCAAAAAAGCGGGTATGGTAACTGCAGAGTTATTTGCTTGCGTCATGGATGAGATAGCCGGGGATGCCCGGTCAGATGTTTTAAAGTGAAATGAATACAGCGGCTTTTGACGTAGAGTGAACACGTAAATATAGCTGAAAGTTTTAAAAATAATCGATGCTTTTCAAATGGTTGCTAAAAGAGGCTACCTTAGACCCTTGAAAGCAGGTGGTTTTATTTTAAAAGCTCGTAGCACTGGCTGGCTATCTCCAATTCTTCGTTGGTGGGTATTACCAGTATCTTTACTCTTGAACCGGTTTTGCTAATTTCCCTTATACCGTCCGTGCGGGTATTGTTTTTATCCGTATCCAATTCAATCCCAAGGTATCCTATATCCCGGCATACCAGTTCGCGTATAATAGGATCATTCTCCCCCACTCCTGCGGTAAAAATTAAGGCGTCAAGCCCGTTAAGCACGGCCGTATAGGCGCCGATGTATTTCCTAATCCGGTAAGCGTACATATCATAGGCCAGCTTCGCCTGTTCATCGCCTTCGGCTATCAGCCTGCGGATGTCGCGCATGTCGCTGAAGCCGGTGAGACCGATCATCCCGCTGCGTTTGTTCAGCAAATTACTTACCTGTTCAATATCATAGCCCAATTGGTTAACCAGGTAAAAGATAATAGTAGGGTCGATATCGCCTGACCTGCTGCCCATGATAAGCCCGCTTAAAGGGCCGAAACCCATACTGGTATCTACCGACTTTCCGTTATTAACGGCTGTTATGCTGCACCCGTTGCCGAGGTGTATGCTGATCAATTTTAGGGCCTTGTTATTTAAGTAAAGTTCGGCCTGGTGCGAAACATATTGGTGACTGGTGCCGTGAAATCCGTATGCTCTGATATTATGATCTGTATAATAGGAATCAGGTATGGCAAACCGGAAAGCTTTCGGCGGCATGGTTTGATGAAAAGCGGTATCGAATACAGCTACCTGATTGGCACCGCGAAATATCTTTTCGGCGACCTCTATCCCACGGAAAGCGGCCGGGTTATGCAGGGGAGCAAGCTGAAATGTAAGTTTTAACTTTTCTTTTACTTCTGGTGTGATGATTGTTGGATCGGTGAATGACTCGCCGCCATGCACCACCCTGTGGCCCACTACCTCAATGGCGTAGGCATCGGTTATCACCCCGATCTCCGAATCTGTCAGCAATTCGTTCACCTTTTTTAAACCCGCCTCATGGTCAGGAATTTCATCGGTTATCTTTATTACTTTTTCTTCGTCGTTTATATAGGTTTTATGGACGATCACCGAATTTTCCAATCCTATACGGTCGACAAGGCCGCTGCAAACCGGCGATGATGAGGGCATCCTGAATAGCTGGTATTTGATGGAACTGCTGCCGGAGTTAATGATAAAAATATTCATTTCAGGAATGCTTTTCTAAGGTTTGCGAGGTATCCTGGCATTGTATAGCCGTAATGATGACCGTATTAAAAATATCATCGACCGTGCAGCCGCGGCTCAAATCGTTCACAGGTTTATTCAATCCCTGCAACATGGGGCCAATCGCCAACGCCCCTGTTTCGCGCTGCACCGCTTTATAGGTGTTGTTGCCGGTGTTCAGGTCGGGGAATATCAAAACACTCGCCCTGCCGGCAACTTCGGAACCGGGTAACTTGCTGCTGCCCACAACCGGGTCGACTGCGGCATCATATTGTATAGGCCCCTCGACCTTCAGGTCGGGGCGTTTTTGTTTGACTATTTCGGTAGCGCGGCGTACTTTTTCCACCTCCTCGCCTTCGCCGGATGTACCTGAGGAATAGGAAAGCATGGCGATGCGCGGTTCGATGCCGAAGCGCTGACTGCTATCGGCCGATGATATGGCGATCTCGGCGAGTTGTTCTGCCGTGGGATTTGGATTTACCGCACAATCGCCGAATATAGAAACCCTATCGGGCAGGCACATAAAAAATATGGATGAAACCACCGATATGCCTGGCTTTGTTTTGATAAACTGCAGCGCGGGGCGGATGGTATGCAGCGTGGTGTGCACCGCGCCTGAAACCATCCCGTCGGCATGCCCTTTATATACCATCATGGTACCAAAATAGGATACGTCCGTCATCAGGTCACGCGCCATTTCCAGGGTAACGTTTTTGCTTTTGCGCAGCTCGTATAAGGTGTTCACATAATCATCGTAGTATTGATCGTAAGCCGGATTGACGATCCGGACTTTATCCAGGTCGAGGTTGATATCGAGCCTGTTCAAAACGGCTTTTATATCGGCCGTGTCGCCCAAAAGGGTCAGGTCTACAATTTCCTGGCTAATGAGGCGGGCTGCCGCCCTTAGTATGCGCTCATCGTTGCCCTCGGGCAAAACGATATGTTTTTTTGAGCTTCTGGCCCACTCTGTCAGCTGGTACTGGAACATCCTTGGCGTCAGCCCGGATGGCTTGAAAGTAACCAGGCGTTTATCCAGTTCGCTTGTATTGACGTACTTATTAAACGTATCTATGGCCAGCCGTATCTTTTTGGTATTGTCGGAAGTGATCTGTGAGCGAATATCGCCGATAACATTGCTGGTCTGGAAGGTACCTGTTTCAACCGAAATGATGGGAACAACGGTCTGCAAACCCTCTATCAGCCTCAGGATGGGTTCTTCCGGTTGATAGCCTGCTGTTAAAACAATCCCGGCCACTTTTGGGTAACTGGTCGACAAATTGGCCTGCAAAGCGCAAATGATGATATCGCCGCGGTCGCCGGGGGTAACGATCAGGACATTTTCGGTTAAGTAATTTAAGAAATTGGGCACCTGCATTGCGCCCGTGACAAAGTTATCAGCCTGGTTAGAAAGATGATCTTCGCCAAACAGCAATTTCCCGTTCAACTGCTCATATATCTCCTTCATCGTCGGACTTTGCAACCGGGTATCCAGCGGGATTATGGCCAGCAATATTTCGGGCGAAAGCTGATGGCGCAGCAGTTCCTCCACATCCTTTGCATGTTCTTGCCTTATCCTGTTTGCAACTATAGCAAGCACCTGTACCTCGCGTGCATCAAAATTATGTATGGCGGTAAGTGCGGCGCTCACTACCTGGGCAATGGTTTTATCCTCGCCTGATACAACAACAATAACCGGCGCCTGCAGGTTTTTTGCTATCTGCGCATTGGTCTCAAACTCAAAAGCCGCCCCTTCGCCCGGGTAATCCGTACCTTCAACAACTATGAAATCGTACTTCTCCTCCAGGCTTTTATACTTGCGGATGATAATATCCAGCATTTCGCCCTGGCTTTCCGTTTCCATCTGGCCCATTGCTTCCTGCCATGTCAGGGCAAAGGTGTCATCATAGGTCATGGGCAGATCGAAATGCGTCAGGATGGTATCGATATGATCGTCTTTTTTTACCAGCAGGTTTTGGCTGATGACCGGTTTATAATAGCCTATTTTTTGCGCCTTGCCAAGCAGCATATTTACCAGGCCTATCGAAACAATGGATTTGCCGCTGTGAGCCTCGGTACTGGCAATAAAGACTGTTTTGATCATCGGGTGTGTTCAATTGAATTCGGCGGTAAAAATACAGATTTGAGAAGCTTCGGGGGAAACGGGGAGCAATAAATTATGTGACGGAGATCATTGCGGATTTTTTTGACGGATGCACCGGCGCGGGATAAGAAAATATTACCTCCAGGCTTAAATTTTCAACAATATTTAAGTCAGTATTAAATATTAGTATAAAAAAGTTAAATTTGTTGTTGAATGGTTAAAATTGAGCAATTATTTTTGACCTTATTTTTAGAAAGGCAATTGTAAATGAGGCTTTTCTGAATATTAATTGACCCTATGAAAAATATTGAATTAAACAAGAAGGCCACCCACAGGCAACCGCAATTTATGGTGTATTTAAAAAGTTTCGCTACCATACAAACGGTTAGCTTCTGCAGAGATGAAATGACCGTAAATATTTTCGCGCCAGCAGAAAACATTGCTCCCTGTGCCTTCGTAAAAATCACTGAAGACTCTTTCACGGCGCCGGCAGGATACCTTGGTGATGGTGTGCCCCCTTCTGCGGCCTGTGAGATAAGAATTGCCTGAAGATAAGTAGTGAATATTACAGTTACCCGAAACATGCGTTTTTATAGCCAATCTGTCGCCGGAATAAGTTGTTGTTGCATATAACCATACCCTATTCCCCTGAACAGTAAAAGTTGACATGGAACTACCAAACGATCAAAGCAAGCCGAAGCAGGAGTTGGACGAGAGAAATGCTTTAATTGAGACTATCCTTCGTCAGCAAGCGCTCATCAACGGGACGCAGGACCTTATCTGGTCGGTCGACACGGAACTTCGCATCATTACTGCAAACCAATCTTTTGCCAAAAACATCAAAGCGCTTACGGGCAGAGATGTAAAGGAAGGCGACGATGTGCTGGTAAAGGAATTCGGGCAGGACCGGCTAAACCGATGGCGCCAATATTACGAAAGGGCCCTGGATGGCGAGGAATTCCTGATAAAAGAAGATATTTACAATCCCCTGAAACAGGCTAAACAATATAGCCTGATCTCGTTAAGCCCGATGTACGACGAAAGCAATACCCTTTTTGGCATTGCCTGTTATTCTAAAGACATTACCTCCGACACGCTGAACCTGCTGGCGCTTGAACACGCCCGGGCCAGGCTTGAGAAAATAATGGACTCGTCGCTGGATATGATCTGTACCGTTGACGAGCGGGGAACCATATTAAGTGTAAGCGCGGCTTGCAGAACGATATTAGGTTACGAGCCGGAGGAGCTTGTCGGTAAGCCGCTGTTTGATTTTCTGTACCCGGAAGACCTGGAAAAAACAGAAAGGATGGCAGCAAGTGTGATGGCTGGCAACGCTATGACAAACAACGAGAACCGCTATGTACGCAAAGACGGCTCGCTTGTACCGTTAACATGGTCGGCCCGATGGGACCCGAGGGATAAAATAAGGTATGGCATAGCGCGTGATGCTACGGAAAGGAAGAAAAACGAAGACGCCCTAAGAATAAGTAATGAACGGTTTGAATATGTTACAAAAGCTACCTCGGATATTATATGGGACTGGAATTTAGAAACGAACGAGGTTTATTATTCGGACAATATTAAAAACTTATTCGGGCATACGCCGGGCTATAACCGCGACAATCTCCCGTTTTATTTTGAACATGTACACCCCGACGACCGCGAGCGCGTGGTTCTTTATCCCGACCAGGTAAAATACGGAACGATGATTAACTGGATGCAGGAATATCGTTTCAGAAAAGCGGACGGGGAGTATGCTTTTGTACTCGACAGGGGTATTGTCATCCGGAATGAAAAAGGTGTGGGTGTGCGGATGATAGGCGCCATGCAGGACATAACGCTAATGAAAGAGCAGGAACTGCGCATGAAGCACCAGAATGAGCAACTGATGGAAATAGCCCGGATAAACGCACATGAGATAAGACGACCGGTAGCCTCTATTTTAGGACTGCTGCAGTTATTCAATCAAAATATCACCCGTTGTGAAGGTGACCGGGAGCTGCTGGAGCACCTTGAATCGGCTACAAGGGAACTGGACGATGTGATAAAACGAATTATTGACAAAACGGTTGATTGAAAGTTAATTCATTTTACAGCTCGCCGATTGCAAAAAGGCCCCTCCGACGAGTCGGAGAGGCCTGGGGTATAAAATAGAATAAATTAGGGTGTTGTATTATACGTGTTCAGCATCCTTAGGGTTCAGGAAAACGAACTGGTTATCGAACATATCCAATTTGATGCGGCTGTCCTTATCCACTTTGCCTGCCAGTATTTGTTTTGACAGTTCATTGAGTATCTTTTTCTGGATCACCCTTTTCAGCGGACGGGCGCCGAACTGCGGGTCGTAACCTAGTTGCGCGAGCCAATCCAGTGCCTCTTCTGACGCATCCATGTGGATACCGATCTCTTCCAGCGTTTTCTGCAATTGGGCAAACTGTAGTTTCACAATATCGCCTATCTCTTCACGGCTCAACGGGGTGAACATAATGATCTCGTCGATACGGTTCAAAAATTCGGGGCGGATGGTTTGCCTCAACAATTCGAACAACTGGTTCTTGGTTTTGGCTATTACCGCATCCTTGTCACTGTCCTCAAAATCCTGGAAGTTCTCCTGGATAATGTTGGAACCGATGTTAGATGTCATGATGATGATAGTATTCTTAAAGTTCACCACGCGGCCCTTGTTGTCCGTCAGGCGGCCGTCGTCCAGTACTTGTAAAAGGATATTGAACACATCAGGGTGAGCCTTTTCAATCTCATCCAGTAAAATCACACTGTATGGTTTGCGGCGCACAGCTTCAGTCAGCTGACCGCCTTCATCATAACCCACATAGCCCGGGGGCGCACCAATCAAACGTGATACGGCATGGCGTTCCTGGTATTCAGACATATCGATACGCACCAGGGCGCCTTCATCGTTGAACAGATATTCGGCCAGTGCCTTTGCCAGCTCGGTTTTACCCACCCCTGTTGTACCGAGGAAGATAAATGAGCCGATAGGCTTGCGTTTATCATGCAAACCGGCACGACTGCGGCGTATCGCATCGCTGATAGCTTCAATAGCTTCCTCCTGCCCTGCTACGCGTTTATGCAGTTCATCTTCCAGGTGGAGCAATTTTTCGCGTTCGCTTTGTATCATTTTGGAAACCGGGATGCCTGTCCAGCGGGAAACTACACCGGCAATATCTTCGGATGTAACTTCTTCCTTAAGCATACGGTGCTCTTTTTGATTTTCCAGCAGGGTCGCTTTCAGCTTTTCAACCTCGTCCTGCGCCTCTTTGATGCGGCCGTAGCGCAATTCGGCAACTTTGCCGTAATCGCCCGCACGTTCGGCCTGCTCAGCTTCCAGCTTAAAGTTTTCGATCTGTTCAACCTTTTGGTTAATATTATCGACCACATCCTTCTCACTTTTCCATTGTGCCCGCAGCGAATCGCGCCTGGCGGAAAGATTAGCTATTTCTTCGCTCAGTTCCTTTACGCGCTTATCGTCTTTTTCGCGCTTAATGGCTTCACGCTCAATCTCCAGCTGCATTATACGGCGGTCCAGTTCGTCCACTTCCTCAGGTACCGAATCCATTTCCAAACGCAACTTGGAAGCCGCCTCGTCCATCAGGTCGATAGCCTTATCCGGCAGAAACCTGTCTGAAATATAACGCTGTGACATTTCAACCGCGGAAACTATGGCTTCGTCGAGGATACGCACCTTATGATGGGCCTCATAACGCTCCTTCAAACCACGGAGGATGGAAATGGCGTCCTGGGTATCCGGCTCGTCCACTAAAACCATCTGGAAACGACGCTCAAGCGCTTTGTCCTTTTCGAAATATTTTTGATATTCATTCAAAGTAGTTGCACCTATTGCCCTCAGTTCGCCGCGGGCCAGTGCCGGCTTCAATATGTTTGCAGCGTCCATGGCGCCTTCGCCGCCGCCTGCGCCAACAAGGGTGTGTATCTCATCGATAAACAAAACGATCTCGCCGTCGGCCTGGGTAACCTCCTTGATAACTGCCTTAAGACGTTCTTCAAATTCACCTTTATATTTAGCGCCGGCTATCAGGGCGCCCATATCCAATGAGTAAACCGTCTTCGATTTAAGATTCTCGGGGACGTCACCCTTGATGATGCGGAAAGCGATACCTTCAGCGATAGCTGTTTTACCCACACCAGGTTCACCGACAAGTATCGGGTTGTTTTTGGTACGACGGGATAATATCTGTATAACGCGCCTGATCTCGTCATCGCGGCCGATAACCGGGTCGAGTTTGCCCGACTCCGCATATTCATTCAGGTTACGTGCATATTTGTTTAAGGCATTGTAAGTTGCCTCGGCATTCTGGTCAGTTACTTTGCTGTCACCACGCAGCGCAATAATAGCTTTCTTCAGGTCCTTTTCGTTTACACCCAGGTCCTTTAAAGCAGTGCTCGCTTTACCGCCTGCGGCAAGTATTCCCAGCAGGATATGCTCGACGGACACAAATTCGTCCTTAAATTCCTTTAGGTAGGATTGCGCTTTCTGCAAAGCCGAGTTGGCCTCGGACGAAAGGTATATTTCGCTGCCACTAACCTTGGGGAACGAGGCGATCTGCTCGTCGAGTGTTTCATTAAGCCTGTTTAGGTTAACGTTCAGTTTCTTCAATAAATAAGTGACAACATTCTCATCAACTAACAGCAAACCTTTTAGCAAATGGGCATTTTCTATAGCCTGCTGCTGGTTGCCGGCAGCAATCTCGGAAGCTTTCTGCACAGCCTCCTGGGCTTTTATGGTAAAGTTGTTAAAATTCATACTATACCCCTTTCAAAACGTTTGCCACAGACGAATAAGTGATAATTTGACATTTCATTTCTGCTTTACAAGGACATTTTGTCTACATTTATTGGCTTAACTGAAACATTTCCGGCCATAACGACCTGATTTGTTTGTTGTTAAACACCTATTTATATACTTTTGATTTACCATTTAAACTAAAACCCGGGTTTTGACTAATCAGCCGTATAAGAGAGTTTCAGGCAAAAGCCGTTCGGCCTACCGAGACTATTATACCCTGAAGAACCTTGGAGCCGTGCGCACCGGCAGCATTATATTCCTGATACTTAACATCATCCTGCGCATCCTTTATTTTATATTCCCCGAAAGTCTTACCCGGGCGCAAAACTACCCCGAATTTAACTATACCAATTGGCTATATATCTGCATAACACCTCTATTTTGGGGCGGCAGTTACCTGTTCATCTATCTTTTTAACAGGCAGAAAAAGACTGATATGGTCATGGGCCTGTTCGTTTTTGCGTTTGCCTTTTATATCATCTTCTGCGGGATGTATTCGAGCTTTATCGCAACATCTGACCCGCGCAATGCGTTAACCCTGTATCTCACCGCCCTCAGCATTATCAGTGTCGTATTCGTCCTTGAAAATGTGGAGACGATCATCCTGATCGTTATGACCGAACTGGTATTTACCTACCTGCTGTATTATACTGCCGCGGAGCCGATGGAAATGGTTTACGACCAGATCATATCGTTTACCCTGCTTTTTTGCTTTTATTTCATATCGAGATACTTCTATTCCTACAAATCAACCTATTTTATACAGTTGATGGATATCAGGGATAAAAACATTGCTATTGAAAAAGGAAACGCCTTTAAAAACGAGATACTGGGCATGGTGGCACACGACCTGCGCAACCCCATAGGCGCTATTGAAACGATAGCCATGATGATGGAAATGGAGGATGTGGACAAGGATACGCACGAAAACCTTGAAATGATCAAAACA
Organism: Mucilaginibacter ginsenosidivorans; assembly: GCF_007971025.1. Classification (NCBI taxonomy): domain Bacteria; kingdom Pseudomonadati; phylum Bacteroidota; class Sphingobacteriia; order Sphingobacteriales; family Sphingobacteriaceae; genus Mucilaginibacter; species Mucilaginibacter ginsenosidivorans. The sequence continues at coordinate 4,323,739 of NZ_CP042436.1, forward strand.
TCCTGCGCAAAAGCACGGGGCATTGTTGCCGACCTGCTGGACGCTGCCAGTAACGAGAACATCAATATTATTGACACCCAACGGACGGAATTGAACCATTTTTTAAAGAGGATCATCGGCGATTGGAAGGCCCAAAAGAACGGTAAGGGCAATATTGTGCTGATAGGCTCGAAAAATCAATTGTTTGCAGAGATCAATGCCGAAAAATTCCAGCGGGTGATGGATAACCTGATCACCAATGCCTTAAAGTTCTCAAAAGAGAATGGCAAGATTGATATTTACCTGAGTGAAAAAGACAAATATGCCATTATAGAGGTGCGTGATTACGGCGTGGGCATTCCTCACGATATGCTCCCGCATATCTTCGAACGTTTTTCAAAGGCGCGCCGCCCTGGCGTACGCGGTGAACAATCAACAGGCCTGGGCCTAAGCATTTCCAAACAGATCATCGAAAATCACAACGGGACCATCGAAGTGATGAGCGAAGAAAAGAAGGGTTCGACGTTTACGATAAAGCTACCGATCGTCGAATAGGTATTGAGAATCATCCAGTAACTATAGATAAAATCTGTTATCAAAGTTCACCAAATACAACTCCTTCGTTGCCCTTGTGCAGGCTGTATAAAACCATCGCAGGAAATCCATGTTGATCATTTCGTCTGTCAGGTAGCCCTGGTCGACGAAGACGGCATCCCATTGGCCGCCCTGTGCCTTGTGGCAGGTTATGGCGTAGGCAAATTTGATCTGCAGGGCGTTGTAATACGGGTTTAGCTTCATCTCGTCGAATTTTGCCTTGCGGCTGGCGATGTGTTCGTAATCCTTCATCACTTCCATAAAAAAGCGCTTTTGATCCTCCGGGGATAAGGCTGGCGATTCGGAATAGAGGGTATCCAGCAAAATCTTACATTCCAGCACCGGGTCCTCGGCGTAGTCAATGAATTCCAGTTGTACGTCCGCAAACCGGAAACCGTACATTTCCTCGGTCCGGCGCACCTTACGTATCTTCGCTATGTCGCCATTGGCGATGAAACCGGTGCTGCTATCTTCCTGGTCCTGCAGCCAGAAGTAGTTGTTGCGCACAACCATCACCTGGTCGCCGCCGGTGAGCTCTTCCTCGCGGTACAAAATGCGGCCGCGTATCTGCTGGTTGTAGCGGTTGGCGTTCTTGTTCGACCGGCAGATGATGAGCGTATTCTCGTGCCCGTATTTGTTATAGGCATAATTCAGGCCCTCTTCCAGCCGTTCGCCGGTCATGCGGTAAACATCTTTATAACCTTTGGTGGTAATATGGGGTGTCAATACCTTTCCCTTGCGGATGATCTCGCGCATGGCCGTAACATTGAATAATATGCCCGAATCCTTCTCCTGCCGCAGCACATCCGTCAGCTCAAAGCTAAAAATATCCAGCGCGAACATCTTTTTCATCAGGTTGAAATCCAGCGCGGGGCTGTAGTCGGCTCCTACCGGCGGTAACTGGGCGGTATCGCCCACCAGTACCAGCTTGCAGTTTTTGGTGTTATATACGTAGCTCACCAGGTCGCGCAAGAGGGTATCTTTATTACCGGATGAGGTTTCGTCCGAGATCATGGAAGCCTCATCAACGATGAAAAGTGTATCCGTAGCAATGTTATCCGCCAGCCGGAAAGGGTCGTCAATACTCATGGCCGACTTTTTCCGGTAAATGCGCTTGTGTATGGTAAAAGCCTTGCGGCCCGAGTAATTGGTGATCACCTTCGCTGCCCTGCCAGTAGGCGCCAGCAATACCGATTTGTAACTGTAAAACCTTAGCGCTTTAACCAGCGCACCCAGTACGGTAGTTTTGCCGGTACCTGCGTAGCCTTTCAGTATAAAGCACTCGTCGCCGTTATCGCTCAGCAAAAACTCGTGCAGGCGGGCAAATAACTCCACCTGTTGCGGCGTAGGCTCGTGCGGGAATACTTCGGCGATCTGATCGGGTGAGGGCATGAGGCAAATGTGGGGAATTTATTTATGATTATGTGCGGCAGGATCCTCGCGAGAGACCCCGCGGGGACTAATTACTTCAACTGCTCGCTCAATCCCACGATGATACCCTCGGGGCCGCGTATGTAAGCAAGGCGGTACGTGTTTTCGTATTGAACCACTTCCCCTACAAGTTCGGCCCCATGAGCAAGCAGGTCAGCCACCATAGCGTCGAGACCTTCAATAGCCATCATGATGCGGCGTATCCCGAGTTCGTTCACCGCCGCCTTCTCCGGTCCGATCCTGATCGCCCGGGGCGTGTGGAACTTATCCAACTCTATACGCCCGTGCCCATCCGGGGTGCGCATGAATACGAGTGTAGCACGAACATTTTGAAGACTAATGAGACGATCTACAGGAGGTCCCCCGACGGTCGTTTCGCCCTCCATCTCAAATCCAAGCCGGAGGAAGAAGGCTTTCATGGCTTCAAGGTCGTCGACTACGATAAGGACGTTGTCCATTCGTAATAATTTATTTTTTGTCATTGTTGTAAATTTTAGTGCTTAGAAAGCACGTGGCGTCAGTATTTCGTATCATTATATTAATACGGCCGGTAAAATTATTGTCTCACCGCAAAAATATTTCTTTGCGCCGGCTATGCAAACTACGGTAATTCTCCGGTTGGGGATATCCAGCATTACCGCCCGGGCAAAAGCGGGGAAAATTTTCTACAGTTTTACTATAAAGAAATATTCATGGGCAAATTGTGCATCAGAAATCCTGCTACGGAGTAGTAAGTTTTACAGGTAAACGGCTTGGTTTGTTCAGTTAAGGGCAAAAAAAATGGCCGAATCTCGCATTTCGTCCATTTTTCCCTGTTTATTTAAAATGAAAAGAGTTGAATATCTTCTTTCTCACAGGGTATTTTGCAATTTACATGCCAAGTGTAGCATTGTGCCGCGCGCCGGGTTAACGCCGGTAATTTACGCGAGCAATTCGGCCGCTTTTTCGTTAATGGCCTTTGTGATAACACCTTTGAAAAGAGACACCGCGAACGGGATCTTTCCGTTAAGTTCAACGGCCGAACGTTCTACCGTTAATGTGCCCGAAATATCATAGCCTTTGGCCGTGAAACTGAAAATGCCCACGTTCCCGTTCCATTGCTCCTTTAAGTTATCGATCTTATCGCCGTGCTCTTTCTTAGTTTCAGTCAGCAGGTTTTTAATTCTTTTAAGTGCTTCCTCGTGCGAAATGCTGAATGGGATGGTCATGTTTAAGCTTGCCATAATAAACGTGTTTTAATTGCCAAAATTACTTAGAGATAACTCAATAATACTGTTTAAGTTTGATGGTAAGCTTTTACAGCGCCTTGTAGTTTTTAAAAAAGCATTTTGGTTAGCTCTCTTATTTGCCTGCCCGGATCACCTCCGGATGCGACGAACGGCCTTTTCCGGTCAAAAAATGGCACCTTTGAAGGGAATAAATCATCCAATTGCTTAAAAAAAGACATTTATACTAACCATTACCCGGCGAACGCGGCCAGCGTTAACATTTAGTAAAACAAGCGATGGTAATGCACGCCCGTTTGTAACACTCACGCTAATTCCACAGGCCGAAGTAGCCAAGTAATCCAAAAAATATTACTTTTGCCATAACCGCATGGATAACCGCAATTACCAGTATCTCGACAACAACTTCGACCCGGAACAAACCGGCGGCTACACATTGCTGGTAAGCGCTGATGCAAATGGCTTCTCGTTTGCCGTAACCGATGGGAACAAGCTCCTTTTGTTGTCTGACCGGGTAGACTTGGGTGTATTAAACCTGCCTGGGGGTGATAACGAGCTGCTTTTCAAAAACTACAGGCAACGGATCATCGGGGTACCCAATACGGGCTTCACTTTTATACCAGTAAGGGTTTTTAACCCGGAAAAAGCGGCTGATTTTGCACGTTTTCTTGATGTAAAGCCTTCGGAAAAAGTATTCTCGCAACCACTCGATGCTGATAACCAGGTGCTGTTTAAAGTACGAGGTGATCTTATTAATGCCCTGGCTGAAAAATTTGATACAAAAGATGTCGTATTTGGCGCCATGGGTTGGATAAAGGCTGTAGCAGGCGATGGTCCGGCGAATCAATATTTATATCTTAATGTTACCGGCAATTTGGTTGAGATTCTCAACTTCAGGGATGGAAAACTACGCTTTTATAACAATTTTGAGTTTATGAACGGTGATGAGCTGGCATATTTCAGCACTGTCGTCGCCAGTGAATTGCAACTCCCGGATGAAGCGGTTACCCTGGTATTGAGCGGCGATATAATCCCGGATGACGAAAACGGCAGCCGGCTTGCCAAATTTTTCCGGCGCGTAGAAATAAACACTACCTGCCCCGTAAAATTGCCTAAACAACTACATTCCAATTCGCTGTTATATTTAACCGCTTTGAATTTATGCGGATCATCGGAGGAAAATTAAGGGGCCTGAGACTTAATCCGCCGAAAAACCTGCCTGTCCGCCCCACTACCGACCTGGCCAAAGAGGCATTATTCAATATCCTGCAAAATCAAATTGAATTTGAAGGCATCAGGGTGCTCGATCTTTTTTGCGGCACGGGCAATATTTCATTGGAGTTTGCTTCCAGGGAAGCTGCGCAGGTTATATCAGTAGACCGCAGTATCCATTGCATAAATTATATAAAAGATACCGCCCGGCAGCACCATTTGGACCAGGTCAAAACCTATAAAGCCGACGTATTCAAATACCTGGAGATGGAAACTGATAAATACGACCTGTTGTTTGCAGACCCGCCATACGACCTGAACCGCATACCTGAAATACCGAAGATCATATTTGAAAAGGAACTGCTGCTACCCGGCGGAATGCTGATCGTGGAGCACCAATCGCTACAGAATTTGAGCAATCACCCGGCATTTGTGGAGCAGCGGAAGTATGGACATTCGTCGTTTTCGTTTTTTAAAAGGGCCAATGAAATCTAAAGTAGCTTTTTTATTGATCTTACTAACAGTTATCAGTAATTTACCTTGCTACGCAGAAAGCCCTGGATATACTACATATTATTTTACAATCTTCCTTGCAATCACCGCTATCGTTGGCTGCTTATTGGGGATTATCATTAAATTTTTGTTATACAAAATTAACATAGAAGTATCTAACTGGTTGATATTCCTTTCATCATTTGTATTGGCAGGTATCATCCTCATAATGATGTTTAAATAAAATTAAACGGAAATAACTTCAATACCCTGACCATTAAAATATTTCAATTCTTCGGAATTTGAGTTGGTAATAACACTATCTATCGCATCCAACCCTGCAAACCTCAGATAAGTTTCGCGTCCTATTTTACTTTCATCGCATAACAAAAAAGTCTTTGCGCTATGGGCGGCAAATGCTTCGGTTATCGAGGCTTCCAGCTCGCTGTTGGCGAATAGTCCATTCCGGGATATGCCATCCACTCCCAAAAATGCCTTGGTTGCTTTGTAACGGCCGATATGTTCGTCCGCTATTTTACCGTGGACCGCCTGTCGTTCGGCGTTGAACTCGCCCCCGATTATATTCAGCGAGACCATACTGTTTTGCAATTCATAAACTACCGGCAACGAATTGGTGATCACCTTGATCTTTTTACTTTTAATAAACTGACAAAGCCGGTAAACGGTACTGCCGCAGTCCATAAAAATGATATCACCATCGCTGATCTCTGCTGCAGCAGCCTTGCATATTTTATCCTTGGCTTCAACATTCTTTGCTGCCTTGTTTACAAATTCATGTGGAACGTCCAGCTGGTTTACCTGCATAGCGCCGCCATGTGTGCGGAAAAGCAGGCCATCCTCTGCCAGCTTATTCAGATCACGGCGGATGGTTATTTCGGATGTCTCCAGTTCGGCAGCTGCCTGTTTAATATCAACCTCTCCCGTCTTTTTCAGCTTTTCAAGAATAATGTGTTTTCTTTTTTGAAAATTCATCCTTTATCTGTTACTTTGTTCAAAAGTAATCATAATCGATCAAAAACAATCATTATATTTTGAAAAATATAAACATTCTCAAAACAGAGGTACTTTCCGATAATTGGTACGTCCTGCGGAAGATAACATACGAACACAAACACCCCGATGGATCAGTCACCACCCAAAGCCGCGAGGCATACGACCGTGGGAATGGCGCGACAATTCTGCTTTATAACAAAGCCGCTCAAACCGTCATTCTGACCAGGCAATTCCGGATGCCTACTTACCTGAACGGTAACGAAAGCGGTTATTTGATAGAATGTTGCGGGGGCCTGCTGGATAAGGATAACCCAGAAGAATGCATTCGCAGGGAAACTGAGGAGGAAACGGGCTACAAACTATCGCAAGTTCAAAAAGTATTTGAAGCCTATATGTCGCCGGGTTCGGTAACAGAGATACTCTATTTTTTTGTCGCCGAATATACCAGGGACATGAAAGTAAGTGATGGCGGCGGTGTGGACGAGGAACACGAGAACATTGAGGTGTTGGAATTACCCTTTTCAAAAGCGCTTGAAATGATCGGCACGGGCGAGATCAAAGACGCAAAAACAATGATGCTATTACAATACGCGCAAATAAACAAACTGATATGAAAACCCAACCCATGACCATACTTGTAGCCGGCCCCTACCGTTCGGGAACTAATGACGATCCTGTTCTCATGCAGCAAAATCTCGACCGCCTGAACGATTCCGCCCTGGCGCTTTTCCGGGCGGGCCATATACCGCTGATCGGTGAGTGGCTCGCACTACCGCTTTTAAGGGCTGCGGGTTCCAAAGCTCCGGGCGATGAGATCTACCAGGAAATTTCGTATCCTGTCGCTCACCGGCTGATCACCAAATGTGATGCTATCCTGCGGCTCAAAGGTGAATCGTCCGGTGCAGATAAGGATGTCGAGGTGGCAAAAGGGCATGGTTTGCCGGTCTACTATCAACTGGAAGATATTATAGGGCAATAAAACTGATTTATTGCGAATGATTATTACTTTTGGTGTGTAAGTATATCATCAGAATGAAAATCGCCCTCTTTCCTGGCTCATTTGACCCCGTTACCAAAGCACATGTCGATATCATCAAACGCTCTGTTGGGCTCTTCGATAAGCTTTATATCGGTGTCGGTGATAACAGTTCAAAAAAAGGCCTCTTATCAGTCGCAACACGCGAGCAAATGCTGCGGGCTGTTTTTGGTGAAGACCCAAGGATCCATATTATTGCATACGAAGGACTTACGGTTGATTTTGCCAGGAGCATCGGCGCCGGCTATATGATCCGGGGTATCCGTACGGTGTCCGACTTTGAGTATGAAAAAGCCATAGCACAGATGAACCATTCACTGGCACCGGAAATTGAGAGTATTTTCATCGTCAGCAAGCCTGGGTATTCGTCCATCAGTTCGACTATTGTACGCGAAATATTACGCCACAACGGCGATGTAAGCCAGTTTGTACCTAAAGAGGCGCTGCCCTTTCTGTGATCATCCCTAATTTCAGCAAAACATCCATAATGGAAGGAAAGGTATTGCGAATGATCGGGCCGGTCTCTTCTTTACGGTACCATTTCACTTTGGTTATACCTTCTTCTTTTTGCGGTTTTAATTTTCCCAGGCCTGCATAGTTCATCCTGTACCAATAGGTTTTTTTTAACACTACCAGGCCTTTGACGGTATAAGTGTGATAAGTTGTGCAAATTTTTTTGCCGAGGCCGCTTACTTTTATTCCGCATTCTTCTTCAACCTCGCGCACCGCTCCTTCTTTTTTCTTTTCGCCACGTTCCAACTTGCCTTTGGGCAGGTCCCATTTGCCGTTACGATAGATGAACAGGAATTGCTCCTTGGTATTTTCAACCACTCCGCCTGCCGCCTCAATCAGAGTATTGCTTTTTATTACTTTTTTCAGGTAGCTCTTCGCATCCGGACTTATGATATAAAACAGTCGCCCGCCGGGCTTCCCGTTATATTGATTGTAAAATGATTTCAGGTCAAAAGTTTGAGCATCAATCCTTTGATAACGCTCTACGCGCTTTGGGACAGTCTGCGTTATCAGTATTACTTTTTCGTTGATATAAATTCTGTACTTTTGAGCCATGTTCAATAAAAATGAGATCGAGCAACAAGTAGCCGAGTTCCTGCTGCAAATTAAAGCAATTAAATTGCAACCTGACAACCCTTTTACCTGGGCATCAGGATGGAAATCGCCGATCTATTGCGACAATCGGATCACCCTGTCCCACCCTACCATACGTACGTACATCAGGCAGCAATTGGCGCTTATTATCCAGGAGGAATTTGGAGCCGTGGGTTGCATAGCCGGCGTTGCGACTGCTGGTATTCCCCAGGGGGCATTAGTTGCACAAGAGCTTGGGTTACCGTTTATTTATGTCCGTTCTAAACCAAAGGATCACGGAACCGGCAGCTTAATAGAGGGAGAAGTGATGCCCGGCAAACGGATCGTGGTGATCGAAGATCTTATTTCGACCGGAAAAAGCAGTTTACAGGCAGTAGAAGCTTTGCGGAGTGCCGGGTATGAAGTAGCGGGTCTGGCGGCTATATTCAGCTATGGTTTCGATGTTGCTACCGAGAACTTTAAACAAGCCAAATGCAAGTTCTTTACGCTATCCAATTACAACGCTTTAATAAAATACGCCGAACAACATCAGTATATTTCTTCGGATAATGCCGATATATTACGTAAATGGCGCTCATCGCCCGAAACCTGGGGGCAATAATTAGTACCCTTTTTTAACGCTCAGGTGTAATAAAACAGCTGCAATGTTTACCACAAATAAGCTGGCGATCAATAGTATCATATGACTTAAATTAAATTAGGTAAGATACATATGGCAAATGCCGTTCCAAACCCAATCCCCTTAACTATAAGCTATATAGTTAACAATAAGTTGCTATTTTTTAATTAAACACTGAGCAACGTTTTCTACAACGGAAAGTGATATTGAGGAAATATTATTCTCCGGCTTGTTGCGTCATTCCCCAGCACCGCACAAAAAACAATATAACTTGGTTAGTGCAAACAGACATTGTATATTTAGTCTTTGCCAACCTGGATAGCGATTTACTTTTATAGATGCTTAATTTATTTCAGTAAACTTTGCCAATTTATTGCAAATGAAAAAGAACGCCGGAAGAAGAAATTTTTTAAAAAATATCACCCTGAGCGGAGCCATAGCTTTAGTGCCTTCCGACATTGTAAATCTTACGACAGACAAGGAACAACACGTCCCTGATAAATCCGATCAAAAAGAAACAACCAAACGTGCTTACAATACCGCTTACACGGGCGAATACCTGAATCGTGTTGCATTCCCGATAGGTGGCATTGGTGCAGGCATGTTTTGCCTTGAGGGGACAGGCTCAATAGCACAGGTCTCGACCCGCAACAGCCCGGACATGTTCAACGATCCCGGGGCATTTGCCGCAATAGCTGTGAAGGGGATTGTCAACGGCGCAAAATTGCTTGAAGGCCCGGTGCCTAACTGGAAAAAATTTGGGCTGCACGATGCCGGCAACGGTTTGGGTGGCTCGACTACCGGCCTGCCGCATTTTCATGCCGCGAGTTTCAAAACGGAGTTCCCATTTGCTCACATCAAATTGGACGATAAAGATATCCCGCTTGATGTGAAGCTGACTGGATGGAGCCCGTTTATCCCTACTGATGATGATAATTCCAGCCTGCCTGTTGGAGCGCTCGAATATACTTTTACCAATACAGGCAAATCGGCTATTGAAGCAATATTCTCTTTTAATTCAAAGAATTTTCTAAGGGTCGATGATGGCAAAAACAGCATCCGGGAAACAAAAAATGGTTTTATACTTTTTGAAGGCGGAACCAAGGAAAAGCCCTATCCGTCTGAGTTTGCTATGTTTACCGATGACGATAAGACCATAGTCGACTATTGCTGGTTCAGGGGCGGCTGGTGGGACCCGCTAACCATGGCATGGAACACAGTTAAAAACGCCGAAACCAGGGAAAACCCTCCCGTACCTGCCGATGCTCCCGGTGCCAGTTTATACGTTCCGTTCAACCTTTCGCCGGGCAAGAAAAAGGTGATCCGCCTGATGATGGCCTGGTACACGCCCGATTCAGAGTTAACCTTCGGTGAAATGGGCAGGCGTAAGGATTGCGACCCCTCAAGCGGGTGTTGCAATACGCCAGGCGATCTGCAGCTTGATAAATACGATAAGCATTTTGACGGCAAGTTTTATAAACCGTGGTATAGCAGCCGGTTCGAAAGTATCAATGCTGTTATTGATTACTGGAAAAGCCGCTATGATGATCTGCGGAAAAATAGCGCTCTTTTCAGCAAAGCTTTCTACAATTCAACACTTCCGCCCGAGGTGACCGAAGCGGTGGCCTGCAATCTTTCGATACTTAAATCGCCAACCGTAATGCGTCAATTCGACGGGCGCCTATGGAGCTTTGAAGGATGCGGCGACAGCGGGGGCTGTTGTCACGGTTCATGCACGCATGTCTGGAACTATGCACAGGCCATTCCTCACCTGTTCCCTGCATTGGAGCGTAGCCTTAGGCACACAGAGTTTTGCGAGAGCCAGGACGAAAAAGGGCATCAGAATTTCAGGTCGAACCTTCCGATCGGTCCCGCAACGCATACTTTCCATGCTGCTGCCGACGGCCAATTGGGTGGCATCATGAAAGTTTATCGCGAATGGCGTATCAGCGGCGACGATAACTGGCTGCAAAAAATGTATCCCATGGTAAAAGCGAGCCTTGATTATTGTATCCGAACCTGGGACCCGCGCAACAAGGGGGTGGTAGAAGAGCCACATCATAACACCTACGATATTGAGTTTTGGGGGCCGGATGGAATGCACACGAGTTTTTACATCGGTTCGCTAACCGCCATTATTTTAATGGGTGAACATTTGGGGAAGGATGTGAGCGGGTATAAAATGTTACGATCAAAGGCAAAAATTGCGCTTGAAAATCAGCTGTTTGATGGAGAATATTTCATACAGGACATTACCTATACGGGATTGAACGCTCAAAACCCGGCTACTGCCAAATCGTATGGCGGCGAATACTCAAAAGAAGCCATAGCGCTTTTAGAGAAAGAGGGCCCGAAATATCAATACGGCAAAGGTTGCCTGTCCGACGGCATACTCGGCGTCTGGATCGCTCAAATGTGCATGGTACCCGAATCTATCAACAGCAACCTCATCAAAAGTCACTTACAATCGGTCTTTAAATACAACTTCAAAACCGATCTGAGTGAACATGCCAACCCACAAAGGCCTGCTTACGCCCTGGGGGATGAGGGCGGCCTGCTACTATGTACCTGGCCGAATGGTGGCAAACTGTCCCTGCCATTTGTCTACAGCGACGAAGTTTGGACCGGTATCGAGCACCAGGTAGCTTCACACCTGATGCTCACCGGAGTAGTTAATGAGGGTCTTGCGATACTACGAGCCTCGCGCGACAGGTACGACGGGCGCATCCGCAACCCATTTAATGAATACGAATGCGGACATTGGTACGCGCGGGCTTTATCAAGCTATGGATACCTGCAGGCGCTTACCGGTGTAAAGTATGATGCGGTTACCAAAACGCTGCATATCGATTCAAAAGTGGGGAATTTTACGAGCTTCCTGTCCACGGATACCGGTTTCGGAAATGTAAGCCTGAAGAGTGGCGAGCCATCGATAAATGTTATGTATGGTAAGATTGATGTAAAAAAAGTTTTCGTATCAGGAAGGGAATCATCACTATGAAGGTGGCGGAAAATAAAATGGTGGCCTTAAGATATTCAATCAAAAATAGCCGCGGAGCAGTGATAACGGAAATCATGAACGATACACCATTCAGATACTTATGCGGAAGCGGCGGCATTTTGCCCGCGCTTGAAGAAAATATATACGGTATGCATGCCGGCGACCAAAGGTCGTTCGTCTTGTTAAAAGAGGAGCAGCCGGGTTTATTCGAAGACCTGCATATAGATGTAGTAATTGACGAAGTGCTTGATCCCACACCTTTTGAAATGCCGCAAATCATATCAAAAGCTGATTGCAGCGGTGGCGATTGCTGCTGCTGATAAACGCCTTAATTTGACCCCGATCCTAAAAATCCGCCCGAATAACCGTACCTTTGCCGCAAATTAAGGTGCAGTATGATAACAATATCCAATCTTTCACTTCGCTACGGTAAGCGTACACTTTTTGAAGATGTTAACTTAAAATTTACCCAGGGCAATTGCTACGGTATTATCGGCGCTAATGGCGCAGGTAAATCAACGTTTTTAAAGATACTTTCGGGCGATATTGATCCCACAAGCGGATCGGTAAGTTTTACGCCAGGCGAACGCATGGCCGTGCTAAGCCAAAACCACTATGCGTTTGATGAATTTACCGTTATTGAAGCTGTGATGATGGGGCATAAGGAAATGTATGCCGTGATGAAAGAGAAAGACGCTATTTACCTGAAAGAGGATTTTTCTGATGCAGACGGCGAACGTGCAGGCGAACTGGAAAACCTTTTTGCCGAAATGGACGGTTGGAACGCTGAAAGTAATGCCGCAACGCTGTTAAGTAACCTCGGCATCAAAGAGGAGTTTCACTATAGTTTAGTTAAGGATCTGGACAATACCCAAAAGGTACGTGTATTATTGGCCCAGGCGTTGTTCGGCAAGCCCGATATCTTATTACTGGATGAGCCCACGAACGATCTGGATATCCATACAGTAAGCTGGTTAGAGGACTTCTTAGCCAGTTATGAGGCCATCGTACTAGTGGTATCGCACGACAGGCACTTCCTGGATACAGTTTGTACCCACGTGGTTGATATAGATTTTGGCAAGATGACCATATTTACCGGTAACTACACATTCTGGTACGAGTCGAGCCAGTTGGCTTTACGCCAGCGTTCCGATCAGAATAAGAAGCTGGAAGACAAGGTTAAGGAACTGCAGGATTTTATCCGCCGCTTCAGTGCGAACGCCTCCAAATCTAAACAGGCAACAAGCCGTAAAAAAGCCCTGGATAAGATCAATCTTGAAGAAATACAGCCATCGAACCGCAAATACCCGGGTATTATATTCAATAACCTTGGCCGCGAGGCCGGTGACCAGATATTGCAGATCGAGGGTCTGAGTAAATCCTTGAATGGCGAACTTTTGTTCGATAATATTCGCCTGATCGTCAATAAAGGAGATAAAATTGCCGTCTTGTCGCAAAATAGTTTAGCAACCACGGCCTTCTACAATATTCTTACCGGAAGGGACAAGGATTTTAAAGGCGAATTTAAATGGGGAGTAACCATCAATTTCGCCGATATCCCCATTGATAACACGGAATATTTTGAAGGCAAGGATGAAAACCTGATCGATTGGCTGCGGGAGTACTCCACCGGTGATAAGGACGACCAGTTCATCCGCGGTTTCCTGGGCCGGATGCTATTCTCGGGCGAGGAAGTATTGAAAAAGAGCAATGTACTGTCAGGAGGCGAAAAAATGCGCTGCATGTTCAGCCGTATGATGCTGCAGCAGGCTAACCTGTTAATGTTTGACGAACCGACCAACCACCTCGACCTCGAATCGATAACGGCGCTCAATAACGGTATGAAGGATTTCAGGGGTACTATCCTGTTCACTTCGCGCGACCATGAACTGACCGAAACAGTCGCAAATCGCGTAATAGAACTGACACCCGGCGGCCTGATCGATAAACTGATGACGTACGACGAATACATCAACAGCGATGCAGTGCAAAAGCAAAGGGATGAAATGTATGCTTTAGCATAGAAATCGGTAACCGGAGACCCGGAATTTGGAAAAAAGTTTGTTAATCTTTAATCGCTGGTCGCTGGTCATTATTTTTTAAAAAAAAATCCGTTTATTTGCAGCCCAAACAAAACCCGACTCCGTAGCTCAGTTGGTAGAGCAACAGACTCTTAATCTGTGGGTCCTGAGTTCGAGCCTCAGCGGGGTCACTACAAACAAAACCGCTTCTTTACCAGAAGCGGTTTTTGTTTGTAGTTTTTTGAAGGCTATGCGTTATCATTATTGTACAGGTTGTCCCGGGACTGTATTTCTTATCGTCGTTCCGGATCGTTGTCGATCATTTTAAAAAGAAACCCAGTAACCCCTTTTGCACCTGCGCGGTTTGTTCCTGAACGATCCAATGCCCGGCATCTTTGATGATCGCCTCATGTTTCACATGGAAAAGCTCTTTTTTTTTCCGGACCATGTTAATTTACTTTAACTGTTCGCGTCCTGTTTTTATCATCAAAAAAAGTGACACTGGTAATTTGGTCATTAAGTTTTATAAACCGAGCTGACTGCGACAGGAAGGAAGAACCATAATAAAATTCTTGCTTTTCTGTTTTTCCGTTTTTATAGGTTATCACTGCATAGTTGTCCGTTGACGCGGGCGATAAAGTACTCGACCCGGAATTTAATTGATAAACCTTCATAAAATCCTTATCCTGGCTTGCTGCCAAAAGCAGGTGCCCCTTATTGTCCCTCAACTTAACCAAAGCTTTCCCGTTTCCGGGGATATAAATGCCGCTTTGCGCAATGCTCATCGGCTTAAAACCGCCCTTGTCATCACCTTTCAGGATCAAACCGTTAAATGCATCATACCTGCCTATGGATACGTCTGTGCCGTAATCATTTCCATTGACGGCAACATCCAGGTTGCCATCACCATCGAAATCACCAGTTACCATTCCGTTCAAAGTTGAAAATTGTGCTTCGGCGGGCAGCGGTATAATGGTAAATTTTCCGTTCCCGTCATTACGCAAATAACACGACTTCAGCAGATTGGCTTTAAGCCGTAGGGCGCCCTTTCGCTGTTCAGGTGATAATATGTCATCCATTGTCGCGGTTGCGTAAGATTTGTAGTTGGTATATTTCTTTTTCATGCTGATCATCTGTTTCAGCATGTCATCGCGCCCATGCATTGGGAATTCCTTTTTATCACCGTTCTGATCGGGCAGGAAGATCGATGGTATAGCCGAATAGGTGCCGCTTTGGTCGAAATCCTTTGCGGTAATATAGATCGGGTATTTATCGCTGGCCTGTAGTAAGCTGTTTTCGCCCAGGTTTCCGACAATATAATCTATACGGCCGGTGTGCCTGAAATCGCCCGCCACAATTGAATTCCACATACCCAATTGACCGCCGACGCCTGTGTTTGCTGTCACGTTCACAAACTTTCCATGGTCGTTCTTAAGAAAAGTAACCGGCATCCATTCACCAGCCATCACCAGATCAGGCCAGCCGTCGCCGTCAAAATCGGTAAAAAGGCCGTCGCAAACCATGCCAGTGTTTTTTAGGGCAGGCGCAACCTCGTTGGTTACGTCGGTGAATTTAACCACACCATTCTGACTATCGTTACGCAGGATGCAACTGGACACCGCCTTAGGGTAGTTCCATGGGTCTACCCTACCCGAAACAAACAGGTCAAGCTTGCCATCCTTATTGTAATCTACGGCCCGCACGCATAGTTTGCTGGTGTGATCCATCGGCAATGCATTTGCTGCCAGGGTGAAATTCCCTTTTCCATCGTTAAGGTATAAGCGGTCCTGGTAATTCGGACTGCCAGGAGCGTCCTTGTAACCTCCACTGGCGATATACAGATCAGGTTTACCATCACCGTTGACATCAAACAGCAACATTCCCTCATCTTTCGCCTCCGTGAACTTGCCTTTCTGGTCGGGGAACAGATCGCGCCTCATGAACTTACCGTCAGCCTGCTGCAAAAACAACTGGGAATGAAGCGCCGAATTGCCTGCGGTCACGATATCATCCAGGCCATTGCCATCAACATCTGCCACAGCAAGTGCAGGGCCGTATTCCGATAGTTTGTGTGGTATTAGCTTTTGAACATTAAAGTCAATAAAATCGCCCTCATCGTGGTGGTATCTGATATTTTTAACGCTGTCCACCTCGGTGAAAAGGGTATTCCGGGCAATTTTTGGCTGTTCCCATGAATAAGATTCTTTTGCGTTAACAACATTAGCCGTAAGTACCTGGTCGGCTTTCACATTTTTTAGCACCTGCTTTTTGCCATTTGGCCAGCGAATTACTACCGAATCCAGTTTACCGGTTTTACCCAGTCCAAAATGCGCTATATTTTCGTCGGTCGACAAGTAGCCACGGTACGGGTTATTTTCCGAAACCTGGTGCTTGCCGTTATCATAATAAATGTCAGCCCAGGCGCCCAACCCATTCAGGTTATGTCCCGTTCCTTTGAATTTTACCTGTATATAATGTGTGTCCGTGCTATCCTTATCACGCGAGGTATTACGATATACAAATGCTTCATCATTGATGTTATTGACGATCATATCCATCGCTCCATCGTTATCAAGGTCAGCATAGACCGCTCCATTGGAAAAGCTTGGTATAGCAAGCCCCCAATCCTTCGTTTCGTCCTTGAAAGTAAGGTTCCCGTTATTTTGGTAAGCATAGTTGTGGATCTTCACCGATGGAATTTGCTCGAGTACCTGTTTTTTTGACCCTATTGCATAAGCATTTTGCCGGTACACCATAAAATCATGATCTGTTACGTCTTTGGGAAATCCGTTGGTCACGATCACATCCCGGTAGCCATCATTATTAAAATCGGTTATCACAGGCGTCCAGCTCCAATCGGTTTGCGCAATACCGCTCATAAACGCGATCTCGCTGAATGCAGGTGCGCCAAGCGAGTCGTTTTGCAGCACCCTTGGCCCCTGGTTAAGCTGCAGGGTATTTCGCACATATTGATACTGAATATGAAAAAGGTTAAAACTCTGTATAGTTTGATAACTGTTTGGTGGCATCATCATTTTCTTACGATAATTATCCTCCGGGTTCATATCCAGTTCAAAAACATCGGCAAGGCCATCATTATTGATATCGACTATATCCTGGCCCATCGCGTTGAATGAGGTATGCTTAAAGTATTCTTTGGACTTGTCGGTGAAAGTGCCGTCGTGATTGTTAATGTACAACAGGTTCGGCGAGAGGAAATCGTTGCTTACGTAAATATCTTTCCAGCCGTCGCGATTAATATCGACTACGGTTGCGGCATGGCCCAATCCCTGCAGATCAATGCCCGCTTTAAACGAAACATCATGAAAAACAGGATGCTTCAATTTTGCATCCCACTCCGCATGATATAATCTCCCCATGCTTGAATGCGGGTATTTGGCCGCCGCGGGGCCAAAAATATTGGGGTAGTAGGTTGAACTGGCCTCGTTATCTGTAAGATACATATCCGGGTTACCATCATTGTCATAATCAAAAAAGGTAGCCATGGTTGATTGTATATGAACGTCAAGTCCGTATTCCTTAGCCATTTCTTTGAAATGCGGCACCCCATCCTTATCAATCCCCTGGTTCACATACAATAAGTTAATCCTGCGGTTTGAATCGGCATAAACCGTATTACATACATAAATATCCATCAGGCCGTCACTGTTAATATCGACGACTGAAACGCCTCTTCCCCATCGGCCCGCGGCGCCTACCCCGGCTTTGTCCGTTACATCTTCAAATTTGAAATCACCTTTGTTGATGTACAGTTTATTGGATACAACATTGCCGGTAAAATAGAGGTCCTGCAAGCCATCGTTGTTAAAATCTCCTACGCCAACTCCCCCGCCATTGTAAATATTAACGATATCGAACGGGTTGATGGTGTCATTTTCCACGATCTGGTTATTAAAATGAATACCGGAATGTGAAGAGGATATCTTTTCGAAAAGCATATGCTTTTTACACGAAAAAAAGCTCACCAGCCCAAGCAAAAAAATAAATGGATAAAACTTTTTCATATAAACAGGTTAATAACCGGGGAGCCTAAAGTGCCGAATGAATTTAACTTTTTTATTGGATAGCTCAAACCCGGTGATAAAAATACCTGGCGCTGTTACGCCGGGCTCTATTAATTAAGAAAGGCTTTCCCCAATCGGGGAAAGCCAGGCCAATTATAAATCAACTCTCATGTTGTGTGTTGAGTTCTCATCTGTAAGCCGGGTTTTGGGTCAGGTTCGGGTTAAGCCCGATAGCGGCCTGCGGGATAGGGAGCAGGTCACGCCCGTCCGGTAATGCTGTACGCCAAACACCATGTGGCTGGCCATCATGCGTCGGCCCTGGAGCCGGGTTAGGTTGCGGGGTCGATGTTGCATCTGTGCCGTATGCTTCATGAATAAAGGCCGCTGCTACGCCAGGGCCTGCCCTGCGAAGATCGTAGAACAACGAGTATTCGCCTGTCAGCTCATGCCTGTATTCGCTCAAAACCATTTGCAGTGGGTCGGTTATCGGAGCAGCAGCAGTACCGTCATACTTAGCACCATCCTGCATCGTCGCCGGAGCAGTACCGCCCCATGCCCGGTCTCTCACAGTTTTAATATCGGCTAAGCCGCCCGCAACATCACCGGTGCGGATTTTGCATTCGGCCCTGTCAAGCAATATCTCTGCATAACGCAGTAATATTTGGTTTTGCGAGCCGAATATCACCTGTGAGCCAGAGTTACCGGTAAGGTTGGGGTCCCTCCATTTTTTTGCACAATAGTAGCCGGAACGTTTCTGGTCGGATACGCCATACCATGGTTTGGTAGCCGTTCCGCAGGTGTTAATGATCTTGCCATCATCGCCAATATAACGCGGGTCGCCATTGGTAAAACCCGAAACTACTTCAGGATAGCCTTTTATGCCACCCCACTTGGCAACTATGCCGGGGCTGACGATCGCATCGCCGGGGCCAATTATAGTGCCACCCTTGCGCAAGTCGCCGGGCTGATAGGAAAGCCACAGGCCGGGGTTACCATAGTCATATCCAAAATTATCCACTTCTTCGGGCCAGCTAAAGTCGTCTATCCAGGCAACTTCGCCGCCGTTCTGCCAGCCGCCGTCCCAGCTTTGTGAACCTTGTACGTCGAACTGTATCTCGAAGAGCGACTCATCATTATTTTGATGATCAAACTCGTGCACATCCATAAAGTTCGGCAGCAAATGGTAATTGTTCGTTAGTTCCGGATTGTTAAAAGCCGTTAATGCACCCGCATAATTACCAAGCCACATTTGTGCAGCGCCCTCAAAACCGTAAGCGGCGCCCTTCGTGGCACGGCCCAGGTCTGTTGATGGCAGTGTTGTTTTAGACAAAAGAAGTTGTTCCGCCTGCTGCATGTCTGCTACTACCTGCTTGAATACGTCATCCTGCGAGCTGCGGGGTGTTAATCCGTTGGTTGTCGCGCTCAATTCTAAAGGAACTCCACCAAACGATCCTGCAAGGTAGTAATAGGTCATACCCCTTAAAAAGTATGCTTCTCCGGTAAGGCGGTCGGCTAAAGCAGGGGTAACTATGCCCCTCGCCTTTGCGTCAGCAATAATGCCGAAAGCAGCATTCGCCCGGGCTATACCGATATAGGCATTGTTCCAAAAGGTTGAAAGCGCTCCGAAATCGGAGTTGATCTGGTAGTTATTCCAAACAATGTCGGCTCCGTAGTTGAACCAGTCATGGGTCTGGAAATTTGCATAGTACCAAATTGATTTCTTCAAAAGGTCGCTGTTCTGGTAGCTGTCGTAAATGCTGTTTACCAATGCTACGACATCCGAAGATTTCTGGAAAGTAGCGCCGGCCGTAGACGAGAAGGTATTCGTCTGCGTTAAAAAGCTCTTTTTACAACTGAGCGGGATCAATAGCACCGCGACCAGGGCTATCAGCGAAATATTTTTCTTATTCATTTTCATATCTTTCAATATTATATTGCTCATTATTTGAATGTCACATTTAAACCGATAGTGTAAAACCTGGACGATGGATAAGTGCCATTATCCACGCCGTTCTGGGTTGCATTGCCTCCCTGCATACCTACTTCGGGATCGAGCCCCTTGTAGCTTGTTATTGTAAACAGGTTTTGGGTTGAGAAGTATACCCTTACTTTGGCAAGTGACGCTTTGCTCACAAGGTCAGCAGGTAATGTATAGCCTATTGTTAAATTTTTCAATTTCAGGAAGCTCCCATTCTGTATCCACGAGCTTGAGGGCACGTTGCTCCCGATAGCATCGTCGTTGTAATTGGCCCTTGCATAGATATTGGAAGGGTTGGTCGGTGTCCAATGATGCAAATAATAATCGTAGCTAACATTTTCGACACCAACAAAACTCCGGTTCTGGAAGCTTTCCAGCGAGCTTTCTTCATAGTTCAGGATCTTGTTTCCATAAACGCCATAGAAATAAGCGTTAAAGTCCCATGCCCGATATGAAAAGTCAAAGTTCAGGCCTCCATAAAACTTCGGTATCGGGCTGCCCAAACTTACCTGGTCAGCCGGTGTAACCTGTCCATCACCATTGGTATCAGCAAAATAGCGATCGCCGGGGCCGGTTGCAGTTTTCTGGTAGTATGGATTGGATGGATTTTTAGCCGCTGCTGCTGCATTTAATGCATCCACCTGTGCCTGTGTCTGGAATATACCAAGTGTTTTGTAACCGTAGAACTCGCCTACCGGCTGTCCTACATTTGTTTCGGTAAAGGTCGACCAGCCGATACCCGCTAAACTAAGGCCACCGAAGTTGGTTACAAAATTCGTTCCGGATGTAATACTGGTCAACTTGTTACTTACAGTGGTAAGCGTTAAGCCCACGCCATATTTGAACTCACTTGTGCGGTGATTATAATTGATAGCAAACTCGAAACCCTTATTTTCCATGCTGCCCACGTTGCGGGTAAGGAAATTATAACCCGTTTGCGCAGGAGCAGCCAATGTCAGCAGGAAGTCCTTTGATTTCCTGTCGAACCAGTCAACCGTCACTGTCAAATCGCCGTGCAGGAACGATATATCTGCACCAATATCGGTTTGCGTATCTGTTTCCCATTTCAGATTAGGATTTGCTGGTTGAACCGAAGCAATACCGCCCTGGTACAACTTATCAAACGGATAACCAAGGTTACCGCTGGTGGCCGGAGCTGACCCCGTTGAGTAAAGGGACTGGTATTGGAAAAGGCCGATAGAGCCCTGGTTACCAACCTCGCCATAGCTGGCCCTGATCTTCAGGTCTGACAGCCAATCCACATTTTTCAAAAACGATTCTTCTTTTGCTTTCCACGCTACTGCACCTGATGGAAAAGTACCGTATTGATGTCCGGCGTCAAATTTGGACGAACCATCCCGCCTGATAGTCCCTGTTACCAGGTACCTATCGTTGAAATTGTAAGTTAACCTGGCAAATTGCGAAGCCAGGGAATAAATGCTTTGGCCATTGCCCAACGCATCAAGCTGCAGGTTACGTACCTGGCCCAAATCGCGGATAACGCTGTTGGGCGGGATACCGCTGCCGCCCATGGCGGTGTAAGTATTCTTTTGTTCCGAAACACCACCCACGAAGCTTATGGTATGCTTACCGAAAGTCTTGTCGTAAGAGATCGTATTTTCCCACAACCAGTTAAAAGTTTGATTTAAGTGCTGGCTGTAAAAAGCATTTTGGGTTGCACCACCAAGATTGTATTGCTGATCGAGGCGGTCATCCTCAGGCTGGAAGAAATAACCATTGTATTCATTCACGTTAACCCCTGCATTGGTTTTGATCTTAAGGCCGTCAATAATCGTAGCTTCTAATGAAGTATTGGCCAGTAAGAAATTGGTGAGGTTTTGATAACGGTCATTTTCTACCGTGAAAACCGGGTTACCGTATTTGGCAACATAAGTATTTTGCGGGTTATAAAAGCCGTAGTTGTTATTATTGTCCTTTATCAGGGATGTTTGTTTGTTACCACCGTCTAATGTAGGCGGCAATTGGGTCAATTGCACCAGGCTGCCTGTGCCGAACGGGTTGTTCGAATCCTGGTAAGTGTATTTGACGCTGGTTGATGACTTGAACCATTTCATAGGGTTATAGTCAACATTCGAGCCTAATGTTACCCTTTTAAAGTATGAGCCCAGCACAATGCCTTTCTGATCATAATATCCAAGCGATGTTGCCGATTGCACTTTCTCACTTCCACCGCGTACAGCCAGGCTGTAACTCTGGGTTAACGCAGTACGGTACATAGCATTTTGCCAGTCAGCATTGGTTAACGAACCCGGCGTACGCCATTGCTGCAATTCAGCAAAGTTGTGTTGCGGGTCGGCATCAGCCACTTCATTGGCCAATGTGGCCCATTGCTGCGCATTCAGTATATGATATTCCTTAGGTTTGCTCTGAAAAGCATTATAGGCATCGAATGACACTTGTACGCCATCTTTTCGTCCCTTTTTTGTCGTTACAATGACAACGCCATTTGCTGCGCGAATACCATAGATCGCAGTTGCAGATGCGTCTTTCAATACGTCGATAGATGCAATGTCGCTCGGGTTGATATTATTAATACTGCCGTCGAGAGGATAGCCGTCCACTACATAAAGCGGTCCGTTACCGCCGCTCGCCAAACTACCAATGCCTCTGATGAGTACGCTGATATTACCGCCTGGCGATGCATCGTTGCTCACTACCTGTACACCGGCTGCCCTGCCCTGCAAAGCCTGGTCAAGCGTGGTTACCGGAACAGCCGCTATCTGTGCCGATGTTACAGAGCTAACCGAACCTGTCAGGTCTTTTCTTTTGGCTGTACCATAACCAACAACAACAACCTCCGACAGTGCTTTGTTGTCGGTGGCCATTTTGACGTTAACTGCCGACTGCCCCCCTATTGGAACCTCCTGCGTAGCATAGCCGATATAAACAAATACCAGCGTGCCGTTAGCCGATGCTGTGATGGAGTAATGACCGTTTACATCGCTGACCGTTGTTGTCCGGGCGCCTTTAACTGTGATAGTTACTCCCGGCAAAGGCGATCCGTTATCGCCATCGGTTACCGTCCCTGTAACGGTATTACTTTGTGCAAAACCGGTGCTGCTTACCAGCAGCAGCGATAAGCACAACCCGACTAAAGTCACGACGTGAATAATTCGTAATTTTTTAATCATAATAAGTTTTGATGAAGTTGAAAATTGGTTGTATTTGACAATGAATAAAATTATTGCCTGAGGGACACTGACTGTAACACAAATGTTAAAGTTTATACAACAAATGTTAAACGGGTATTTTTTAACTGATTATCAATTATTTACGAAAATAAAACTATTGGGTTAAATTCTATTGATGGCAATTAATGGTCTATTTATAACATTTGTTGATACTATTTTACACCATATTTTGTACACATTTTTAAATGGTACTCTTTTAACACTTTAAAAAGTTCCGGTTCCTGTTAATTATTATTGTATATCTAACATTTATTCATAATTTAGATTCATCCAAGGCCAATCGGCCATACCAATTATAACTTTAATGAGAGTGAGACCTTTCTTACTGATGGCGTTTTTTTTTCTAATGCAGCATGCGCTGTACGGCCAGGACAACCCTTATCAATTCTATCACCTGGATATTAATAACGGACTATCGAATAACCAGATCAATTGCATTTTCAGGGACTCAAAAGGCTTTATGTGGTTTGGCACGACTTCGGGCCTCAACCGCTATGATGGTTATAAATTCAGGGTTTTTAAAAATGACAACAGGGACACTAACTCGATCGCCCAAAATTTCGTCTCGAATATATTTGAAGGACCCGAAAACAAAATGTGGGTGCTAACGCACAACTACTTCAGTATTTATGATCCGCAAACCGAAAAATTCTCCAATAATATACATAGTCAGCTCGACAGGTTCAGGATTGGCACATCAGACTTACGCTTAATTAAAAAAGACAGCTGGGGAAATTTTTGGTTCATTACAAACAACAGGGGCGCGTACTGCTATCAACCTCAAAGCGGTATAACTGAATTTTACGATCATTCAGCGAAATCGAAGATTTCCCTTCACTCCGACCAGGTGATGGATATAGCAGATTGCGGGAATGGTATTATCTGGGTGATCTACAGCGACGGTGTACTTGAAAAACTGGATATTAATAATCACCGTATCATCGAAATTGCACACGTACCGGCAACAACCGAGGGCAAAAGCAATTTTTCATTTTTTGCAACTGTCGATCAGCAGCAAAATCTTTGGCTATGGGCGAATGGTAGCCAGATAGGGGTATACAGGTACGATGCCGGCTTAAGGTCTTTCAAACATTTCGCCAAAGAAGAACCGGGATACAAGTTGAATTCCAATATTGTTAATTCCATTACCATTGGCGATGACCAGAAGATTTGGATAGGCACGGACCATGGCGGGATCGACATTGTTGACCCGAAAACTTTCAATATCGTTTACCTGACTTCCCGCGAGGATGATCCCAAATCGCTCAGGGGAAATAGTGTGGTATTATATAAGGACGTGGAAGGCATCATTTGGGCTGGCACCTACAAGCAAGGTATAAGCTATTACCGCAAGGGTATTTTTCAGTTCCCACTTTACAGGCATTTTCCTGCAGACAAAGCGAGCCTGCCTTTTGAAGATGTGGACTGCTTTAAAGAAGATAAAGCCGGCAATTTATGGATAGGCACCAACGGAGGCGGCTTGATCTATTTCGATAGAAAAAACAATAAATACACACGATATACGCATGATCCCGGGAATGCCAACAGCTTAAGCAATGATATAGTGATAAGCTTATGCATAGACTATGAAGGCAAACTCTGGATAGGAACTTATTTTGGCGGGCTTGAATGCTTTGATGGTAAAACATTCACTCACCACAGGCATAACGATAAGATAGCAGGAACCATTTCAGACGATCGGGTATATTGCCTGTTCGAAGATCGGTCACACAATATATGGGCTGGCACATTTGCCGGCGGTATAAGTGTTTATAACAGGGCAACCGGCTCATTCACAAAACCTTTTCCTAATTTAAGTTCCAGCTACATAGCTGCACTTTACCCCGACGCGCAGCAAAACGTTTGGGTTGGCGAAGATGAAGGGATCGATGTTATCAATACCAAAACCAACAAGATAACACGTTATATCCACCAGTCCAAAAATCCCAATAGCCCTATCGCTTATGATATTAATGGAATAACCCAGGATAGCAGGGGATTAATGTGGATAGGAACAAAAGGCGGTTTAAGCGTACTAAATCCTAAAACAGGCAAATTCACGAACCTGGACGGTAATACAAACCTTCCTGCAAATAATGTCCTGAACATTATTGAAGACAAGCAGGGACGGATGTGGTTAAGCAGTTCCAACGGCATTGCCTGTATCAGCATCAGGGGTAACAACAACAACTACCAGTTTGATATCAAGAACTTTGATGAAGCCGACGGGTTACAAGGCAGGGAGTTCAATTTAAATGCCGCCTACAAAACGCGAAATGGTGAAATGATATTTGGAGGGGCGCATGGTTTTAACTTCTTCGATCCATCAAAAGTCAGCATCCAGGTTCGGAAACCTAAGCTCGCGTTTACCGATCTCCAGCTTTTTAACAAAAGTGTAGCCGTTGGTGATACTATTAAAGGTTCGGTCGTTCTTCAAAAGGCCATATCATCAATCCAGTCGGTAGTTTTCAACTACAGGCAAAATGTTTTCAGCATTGAGTTTGCGGCTGCCGACTTCTTCAATCCGAACAAGATCCAATACCAGTACAAACTCGAGGGATTCGACAAAGGATGGTTAAACAGCCCGGCAACATCAAGAAAAGCCACCTACACCAACCTCGACGCAGGGGACTACGTTTTCAAAGTAAGGGCATTTAATACCAATGATGCCGGCAATGCCGGTACAATTGCACTTAAGATAAAAGTTTTACCGCCTTTCTGGAAGTCGCCGCTTGCTTATGTGCTGTATGCAATTGCTTTTATAGCGGCTTTGCTTTATATCAGGCATCGCGGGATATTAAAATTGAAGAAGGAATTTGAAATAAAGCAACATCAATTGGAGACCGAGCGTCAGATCGCAAAGGAACGGGAAGAAGCTCACCGGATGCACGAACTGGACCTGATGAAGATAAAATTCTTCACCAACGTGAGCCACGAATTCAGGACACCGTTATCGCTTATCCTGTCCCCTATCGACCAGATGATCAAATCGAGCGACAAACCCGATCAGCAACAACAGCTAACCATGATCAAAAGAAATGGACGCCGTTTGCTTAACCTGGTTAACCAATTACTTGATTTCAGAAAAATGGAGTTCAAAGAACTGAAATTAAGTCCCGCTAAAGGTGATATTGTGAATTTTACAAGAGAGGTATCAGCCTCGTTTTCAGATATTGCTGATAAAAAGAATATACGTTTCGCGTTCGACTCCGAAATCGAATCGCTCTTTACTGCATTCGACCACGATAAGCTCGAGCGGGTATTATTCAACCTGCTGTCAAATGCTTTTAAATTCACACCTAACGGGGGGCATATATGTGTGTTCCTTAGCCTGAAGGCTGAAACCGACGCCGACGGTAAACAACTGCTTGAAATAAAAGTGCTGGATACTGGTATCGGCATCAATGCCGATAAGCAGGAAAAGATATTTGAAAGGTTTTTCCAGGATAATATGCCTCAAAACCTTCTAAACCAGGGCAGCGGCATTGGTTTATCTATCACACGTGAATTTGTAAAGATGCATGGCGGCGATATCTCTGTCGAAAGCGAAGTTGGCGAAGGAAGTTGCTTTACAATCCTTTTGCCTGTAATCGCCGGACACCAGGCGTCGGAAACGGACGGTGTCCAAAAAATTGCGCCGGAATCGAAAAAGGTTAAAGAACATAACGGCGACCCGGCGCGGAAACCTCTTGTATTATTGATAGAAGACAATGACGATCTGCGCTTCTATCTTAAAGACAATCTGAAACACCTGTTTACCATTATTGAAGCCAATAATGGCAAAGAAGGTTGGCAGAAAGCACTGGCTTTACACCCCGGCATTATCGTGAGTGACATCCACATGCCCGAAATGAACGGTATAGAACTATGCGAAAAAATAAAAGCAGATAGCAGAACAGCGGATATACCGGTAATTCTACTCACCGCTTTATGCGAAGAGGAGGACCAGTTGTCGGGCTTAGGAAGTGGCGCGAACGACTACGTGATGAAGCCGTTCAACTTTGAAATATTGCTTTCCAAGATACAGAACCTGCTGCATTTGCAGGAAACGCTGAAAAGGACCTATCAAAAGCATGTCGAAATAAACGTACAGCAAATGGAGATCGAGTCGGAAGACGAAAAATTCATAAAAAACGCCGTAACTATTATCGAAGCGAATATTACCAATTACAACTTCTCGGTTGAAGAATTGAGCCGGCTTCTGCTCATGAGCCGGGTATCTTTATACAAAAAGCTACTTACACTTACCGGAAAAACTCCCGTTGATTTTATCAGGTCCATAAGGTTGAAGAAAGCGATGCAATTATTGCAAAAAAGCAAACTGAATATTGCGAGCGTAGCCTATGAAGTAGGCTTCAGCAACCCTACCTATTTTGCAAAAGTATTCCGCGAGGAATATGGAGTGCTTCCTTCCGATTACGTTAACCAGCTCAAAAGGAATGAGGCCAGCCAGGAAAGCAGTCTGGCAGGGGCAAGATAATATTGTGATCTGGTCATACCAACCTAACAAACGTGTTATCTTTTACAGATTTAACATTTATTGTATTTATTTTAACTTTTGTTGCAGATAAAAAAAAAAGCTTAGAATAGTTTTACAGCATATTGTCATTGGGTGAATTCAATGGCTCTTTTTGGTTTACTTGGGCAATACCTGATATGCTGTTTAACCTGGATTTCAGAATTATTTTCAGACTTGTATGTTGCGTCATATTGGCATTGATCCAATCGGCCGCTTTTTCCCAGTATAAATATCCTTTTCAGAACCTCGGCTTACCTGTTGAAACGCGTATAACAAATTTACTTTCATTAATGACCATTGATGAAAAGGTGGACTGCCTGGGCACCAACCCAACGGTCGAACGGCTTGGCGTGAAAGGCACCCGTCATATCGAAGGGCTTCATGGCGTTGCAATGGGCGTTGTCGGCAACTGGGGCGGCAAAACGCCCGTCCCCACGACTATATTCCCGCAAAGCATTGGCATGGCCGAGACCTGGAGCCCGGAACTGCTACAGCAGGCCGCATCTATAGAGGCCAACGAGGCAAGATATCTTTTCCAATCAGAAAAATATAAAAAAGGCGGCCTGGTAGTTCGGGCACCCAATGCCGACCTAGGCCGCGACCCGAGATGGGGCCGCACAGAAGAATGCTATGGAGAGGACGCTTTTTTTAATGCGACTATGGTTGCAAGCTATATAAAAGGGCTGCAGGGCAACGATCCGAAGTATTGGGAAACGGCGGCACTGATGAAACACTTTTTGGCCAACAGCAACGAAGACAGCCGCGACAGCAGTAATTCGGTATTCGATAACCGGCTGTTTAACGAATATTATGGGTACACTTTTCGCAAAGGTATAGAAGTTGGTGGTTCAAGAGCTTATATGGCTTCCTATAATAAGGTAAATGGTATCCCCCAGGCAGTAAACCCTATGCTCAAAAATATTACAGTTGAGCAGTGGGGACAAAATGGTATTATATGCACCGACGGAGGGGCCTACCGGCTTTTGATGACTGCCCATCATTACTATCCAACTGCGGAAGAAGCCGCTGCCGGGTGTATCAAAGCCGGCATTAACCAATTCCTGGATAATTACAAGGCCGGTGTAAAAGGCGCGCTTGATAAAAAACTGGTAACGGAAACAGATATCGACCAAAATCTGCGCGGCGTATTCCGTGTGATGATCAGGCTTGGTCAGTTGGACCCGCCGGAGATGGTGCCTTACACATCAATTAAAGATGGACCCGAGCCATGGCTAAGCAAGGGCCACCAGGATTTTGCGCGGTTAATCACTCAGAAATCGATCGTATTACTAAAAAACGGACAAAACCTTTTGCCGCTTGACAAAAACAAACCAGGAACAATAGCGGTGGTCGGCCCCCGTTCAGCAGAAGTATTGCAGGACTGGTACAGTGGTACCCCACCCTATAGCGTGAGTCCGCTGGATGGAATAAAAAACAAGGTCGGAACCGGTGTTAAAGTGGTTCACACTACAAATAATTTAGTTGCAATAAGCATGTCAAAGGCCGCCGATATCGTTATTGTATGCGTAGGTAACAACCCTTCAGGTAATTTAGGGTGGAAGAAGGTAGACGGGCCTACCGAAGGCCGCGAGGCCGTTGACCGTCAGAGTATTTCACTCGATTCTTTGCAGGGAGACCTGGTTAAAAAACTTTACGCAGTTAATCCGCATATAGTAATGGTGCTGGTAAGTAGCTTTCCTTACGCCATTAACTGGGAACAAGAACATATACCTGCTATTCTGCATTTAACCCATTGCAGCCAGGAACTGGGCAATGCACTTGCCGATGTCATTTTTGGCGATGCAGATCCCGGTGGCAAACTGGTTCAAACCTGGCCAAAATCGATCAGCCAGCTACCGCCGATGATGGATTATGACATCCGCCATGGCCGCACCTATATGTATATGAAAGATGAGCCTTTATATCCTTTTGGTTTTGGGCTAAGCTATACCAAGTTTAAATATTCGAACTTGCAGGCGCCTTCTAAATGCGGTTCGAAAGATAGTCTTTTCGTTACCATCGACGTGGAAAATACAGGAAAGCGGGTTGGTGATGAGGTGGTTCAGCTATACGTCAAACACATGGGGTCGAAAGTTGAACGCCCGTTAAAGGAATTAAAGGCCTTTAAACGAATAAGCCTGGAGCCGGGAAAAAAACAAACAGTGCAATTGAAATTTGCAGCATGGGATCTCGCTTACTGGAACGATAGGAAAAACGATTTTATGGTAGAAAGCGAGCCGGTGATGTTAATGGCGGGCAGCTCTTCAGCCGATATCAGGGAAACAACGACGGTAAAAATAAAAAATTAATTAAACCAATAATACATTTTCATGATCAGCAAATACCTCCCCAACTACTCTCCTAAGTTGCTAATTATTGTATTGGCCCTGTTTTTTACACATATCACCAGCGCATCCGTCAAAAGCTATCATAAGGACGTGGATGGCGTAAGCTTTACACTGGACAAGGGCTTGATGAAGGTCAGGATATGCAGACCGGATATTGTTGAAGTGAAATACACCGTATTCGAAAAGCTGCCCGCGTTCAATTCGCTGGTTGTGAACAATGCATTTAAAATGCCGTCAAAATTTACCGTCACCCAGTCGTCTAATAGTATCGATATTAATACCGGAAAGCTTATCGTCAGGATCGACCGTAAAACCAATGCGATAACTTACCTGACTGCTGCCGGAAAGATCATAACGTCGGAAGATAAAAACAATAAAGAGATGCATCAGCAAACCGTGGCGGGCATCGATACTTACAGTTGCAGCACAACTTTTAATTCGCCCGCTGATGAGGCCCTTTTCGGTTTAGGCTGCCATCCTACAGATTCGCTGTCGATCAATTATAAGGGCCGCGACCAGGATATGGCCATCAGGTATATGACCGGCGCCATACCTGTCTTGCTATCGACTAAAGGATACGGGCTGATGTGGGATAATTATTCTGCGTCAAACTTTTACGGAACAGAAGCGGATAACACAAAGTTCAGGTATGTTTCGGAAAGCGGGAAACAGGTAGATTATTATTTTTTCTACGGCCCCAGTTTTGACCATATTATTGACCTGTACCGCACCACAACCGGTAATGCACCGATGTACCCAAAATGGGCATTCGGTCTTTTTCAGTCGCAGGACAGGTATTTGAGTCAGAAAGAAATACTTTCTGTAAAGGATAACTACCGTAATAACCATATCCCGGTAGATGTTATCGTGCAGGACTGGTATTATTGGGACCCGCTGCCTATCGGTTCGCATGTGATGAAACCCGAGCGCTATCCGGACCCAAAGGCAATGGTCGACGAATTACATAAAGCGCATATACACGGCATGATATCCATCTGGCCGGTGTTTGGTAAAGGAACGCCCAATTATGATGCTCTGGATAAGAACGGCTTCCTGACCAGCATTACCTGGGATAACGTTGTTACCCACACTTTCGATACTTATTACGATGCCCACAACCCTGCTGCGCGCGAAATGTACTGGGACCAGGCGCGCGACAGCCTGGTAAAACGTTACGGCTGGGATGCCTGGTGGGTGGACCAATGCGAGCCCGACAATGGCACCCTGCTGGATGAACGCCGCAAAGCCAATTTCTCTGTCGGCAAAGGCATCGATTATTTTAATACCTATTCGCTGGAGCATTCCAAAGGTTTATATAAAGGCTGGCGGCGGGATATACCGGGCAAACGGGCCTATTTTCTTATCAGGCAGGCATTTGCAGGCGAGCAGCGCAACGCAGCTACTTTATGGTCGTCGGATATCAGTTGCTCGTACCAGGCTTTAAAGAGCCAGGTGC
This sequence comes from Mucilaginibacter ginsenosidivorans, assembly GCF_007971025.1. Lineage (NCBI taxonomy): Bacteria > Pseudomonadati > Bacteroidota > Sphingobacteriia > Sphingobacteriales > Sphingobacteriaceae > Mucilaginibacter > Mucilaginibacter ginsenosidivorans. The sequence goes on from NZ_CP042436.1 coordinate 4,355,009, forward strand.
CACAAGGCATCAATGCCTGCGCATCAGGTATCCCCTACTGGACATCAGACATAGGCGGCTATCACTATCACTGGAAAGCTCCTGATTGGTCGAAACCCGAGTTCCAGGAGTTGTTCACACGCTGGTTCCAATTTGGTACTTTCAGCCCTATTTTCCGGATACACGGAAAAGGCGAAAGGGCATTGTTCTCAAAAAACTGGAGCGATAGTACCAAAGCTATTTTGTTGAAATATGATAACCTGCGCTATCGCCTGCTGCCATATATTTATTCACTTGCGGGTAAGGTAACCCAGGAAAACTACACCATAATGCGTTCACTGGCATTTGATTTCAGGAACGATAAAAATGTATATGATATTCCCGATCAATACATGTTTGGGCCTGCATTCCTGGTAAACCCGGTTACAGAGCAATTGTATTCCGGCGAGAACGCGGCCTTGGGTAAACATACCCGTGAGGTATATCTGCCTGCCGGAACTACGTGGTATGATTTCTGGACAGGCAAAAAATATAACGGAGGTCATAAAATCGAGGTGGATGTACCTATAGAAACCATGCCACTTTATGTAAAAGCTGGTTCGATCGTCCCAATGGGTCAGCACATGCAATATGCTACCGAGAAACCCGCCGATGTTATGGAGCTAAGGATATACACCGGCGCTAATGGTGAGTTTAAATTTTACGAGGACGAGAACAATAACTACAATTACGAAAAAGGCAGCTACGCCACATTTAAGTTTATATGGAATGACCAATCACGTCAGCTAAGTATTTCGGACACAAAAGGCGACTTCCCTGGCATGCTTAAAAAGCGGACATTCAATATCGTACTTGTAAAGGGCAGCCACGGCAGCGACGAAGGAATAACAGCAAAGGCCGACAAAACGGTTACTTATGCAGGAAAAGCCATAAGCATAAAATTGTAATCTCCCAGGGTCCGGCACCGGGTTTGTTAACAAAATTTAATAATTTCGGTCAGAATTATTGAGAATTTGTCATCCAATTCTGTTGTTTGTCATACCAATTACATTTAAAACCTATTTTTGATGCAAAAGCCTAAAAATATTTGGATGATAAATCAAAATCGTATTACTTTTGCTAACACCGTTAGGTAATCGACATGGGAATTGTAGAGCGCAGGGCGAGGCAGAAGGAAGAGGTAAAAAATAATATCATCTACACCGCCTGGGACATGGTAAAAAAAGACGGGTGGCAGGCTTTATCCATCCGCAAGATAGCAGAAGCTATTGAATATAGTGTCCCGGTGATCTATGACCACTTTGAAAATAAAGAAGCTATACTCCTTGAGTTCGGCAAAAAGGGTTTTCGAAAACTGGGAGATAAATTGGAATTCGCCCGGGATCAATACACCAACCCTCCTGATCAAATAAAGGCCATGGCCGACGCTTATTGGGAGTTTGCGCTGAACAATGTACAACTTTATCAATTAATGTTTGGCATTGGAATGGCATCGTGCGAAAGCGATAAATGCACTGCGGAATACGAAAGGTTTATCGATATCATGATCGAACCGATCGAAAAACAACTGAAATTAAACAATAGAACTGATGTGAACGCTTGTCTTAAATATCACACCCTTTGGTCGGTGCTGCATGGATTGGTGTCCATCAAAATAAGCGGAACATCGCCTGCGGACGATGAACTGACCAAAGTTGTACTTGACGACGCCATAACAGGCTATATAAAAAATCTGCAATAAAATTTTTTCTCAAGCATTCTAACACCGTTAGGAAAAATAACAACATTAAATTCTTATTAAGTAATCATTAATTCTCACGCATATGGAAACCACCACAATCATCAGATCGATCAGGCATAATTTGCCTTTGCTTATAGCGGTCGCCGCCATCGTACTGCATACAAGTTGCAGTTCGTCAACAGCCGGCAATACTGCGCCACCACCGCAAGAACTACCTGTTGTTAGCATAACCAGCAAACCCGTTACCGTTTATAGCGAATTTACCGCTTCGTTACAGGGTAAACGCGATATCGAGATCCGTCCGCAGGTAGATGGCAACCTTGAAGCCATTTATGTTGACGAAGGCGCCTATGTTTACAAAGGACAGCCCTTATTCAAAATAGATGCGCGCCCCTACACCGAGCAACTAAACAATGCAAATGCAACTTTGCTTTCGGCGAAAGCGTCGCTAGCCAATGCATTGATCAACGTGAATAAACTGGCACCGCTGGTACAGAACAATGTAATATCAGATGTTCAGTTACAATCAGCCAAAGCAGCCTATGACGCTGCAAAAGCTAATGTAGAGCAAGCAAAGGCACAGGTTGAATCAGCTAAGATCAATGTTGGTTACACCACCATTACCGCTCCAGCCGATGGGTATATCGGTACCATTCCTTTTAAAACCGGAAGCCTGGTTGTTAAATCACAGGCAGATGCATTAACTGTGTTATCAGAAAACAAGGAAATGCATGCATACTTCACCCTAAGTGAAAGCGATTTTATCAACTTCAAGTCGCGTTTTGAAGGCGCGACACTGCAGGAAAAGATAAAACACCTGCCCGAAGTGGAACTTGTGCTTGCAGACAACTCCACCTATCCTGAAAAAGGTAAAGTTGAATTAGCCGAAGGTCAATTCAGTAAAACAGATGGCACCATAAGTTTCAGGGCTAATTTTTCCAATCCGAACGGCTTATTACGTTCGGGTAATACAGGAAAGATTCGGCTGCCGAACACGGTGACCAATTCGTTACTGGTACCGCAGGAAGCAACTTTTGAATTACAGGATAAGGTATTTGTTTACGCTTTGACCGATAGCAACAAGGTTGTTGGTAAGCCAGTGACCGTTACAGGCACAAGTGGCAACTTCTATCTTGTTTCGGGAGGAATAAAGGCAGGCGATAAGATCGTTTACCAGGGCATCGACCGGTTACATGATGGGGTGATCATCAAACCCAAAACTATGCCGGCCGACAGCTTATTCAAAACAGCGGCGCTGTAAGCATAAAGCCCGCTCACATTTTGTTTAACTGTAAACCGGAAGCATTTCCGGCTTACGCAACTCACAAACTATGTTACGAAAATTCATAGAAAGGCCAGTCCTTTCGACAGTGATATCTATTCTCCTGGTTTTGCTGGGCATCATATCACTTTTCACGCTGCCTATCACGCAGTTCCCGGATATAGCCCCGCCGACGGTACAGGTAACGGCGTCGTACCCTGGAGCTAATGCCGAAGTGGTGGCACGCTCCGTGGCTACACCTATCGAAGAAGCGGTAAACGGTGTGGAGAACATGACCTACATGACCTCGAACTCGAGCAATGACGGTACCATGACCCTGAATGTTTATTTTAAACAGGGTACCAACCCGGATATAGCCGCCGTAAACGTACAAAGCCGTGTTTCAAAAGCTATAAGCCAGGTGCCGCAGGAAGTTGTACAGTCGGGCCTTTCAACCCAAAAGGTTCAGAATAGTATTATCATGTTCGTGGCGCTTACCAGTAAAGACACCAGCTATAACGAGACATTTCTACAAAACTATATTAAGATCAACCTGATCCCCCAGTTGCAACGTATTCCCGGCGTGGGACAGGCTCAGCCTTTCGGTGCGCACGATTATTCCATGCGCATTTGGCTGAAGCCTGACAGGCTTACTGCCTATAACCTGTCGCCACAGGATGTAACCGCTGCTATCAAAGATCAAAGTCTTGAAGCCGCTCCCGGCCGTTTCGGTGAAGCCAGTAAGGAGGCCTTTGAGTATGTATTGAAATACAAAGGCAAACTGAACAAGAGCAAGGATTTTGAGAATGTTATCATCAGGTCGAACAGCGATGGTTCGGTGGTCAGGCTGAAAGATGTAGCACGTGTTGAATTTGGTTCTTTCACGTACTCATCCAACAGCCAGCTGAATGGTTTTCCAACTTCTGGTGTGGCCATATTCCAAACAGCCGGCTCCAACGCTAACGATATTTTGACCGAGGCGCAACATCAGTTAACGGAGTTCTCTAAAACATTGCCCAAAGGTATCGAGCCGGTAATTATGTATAATTCCAAAGAATTTCTGGATGCATCTATCGACCAGGTAAAGCATACTTTGGTGGAGGCATTTGTGCTGGTATTCATCGTGGTGTTCGTTTTCCTGCAGGATTTCCGTTCTACTTTAATTCCGGCAATTGCTGTACCGGTGGCTATTATAGGCACCTTCTTTTTCATGCAATTGTTTGGCTTTAGTATCAACTTACTCACGTTGTTTGCATTGGTACTGGCTATTGGTATTGTGGTGGATGACGCGATAGTCGTTGTCGAGGCGGTGCATGCCAAAATGGAAAGCACTACCCTATCCGCCAGGAAGGCAACTATCGAATCCATGAGTGAGATATCCGGGGCGATCATTTCCATTACCCTGGTAATGGCAGCAGTGTTTGTACCTGTTGGATTTATGCAGGGCCCTGCAGGCGTATTTTACCGACAGTTCGCGTTTACCCTGGCTATCGCTATTTTGATATCGGCTGTTAACGCCTTAACGCTCAGCCCTGCCTTAAGCGCTTTGTTTCTGAAAAATACACATAGCGCTGACGGCCACGGAACAAAAAAAGGATTTGGCGCACGCTTTTTTGCGGCATTCAATGCTGGGTTTACCGCAGTTACCAACAGGTATGTAAGATCGCTTCAATTTTTGATCAAGCGTAAGTGGGTGGCCATATCCGGTTTGGCCCTGATCTCGGCGGTTACTTTTGTTATGATCAAAAAGACGCCTACGGGCTTCATCCCTACCGAAGACCAGGGCTTCCTGCTGTATGCTGTGAACACACCTCCGGGTAGCTCACTGGAAAGGACGCACAAGGCTATGCAGGAGATAAATGAAATTGTGAAGAACGACCCTATCACAAAAAATCATTATACAGTTGAAGGTTTGAACTTTATATCAAACGCAAACGCGTCGCCATATGGGGCTGGGTTTATCCGCATGAAACCCCAGGGTGAACGCGGTCCGGTGCAGGACCTCAACCAGATAACCGCGATGATGACCCAAAAGGTGGCTTCGCAGGTGAAGGGCGCAAGCGCTTTCTTCTTTACGTTCCCTACGGTGCAGGGTTTTGGTAACGTAAACGGGTTTGAAGTTATGCTGCAGGACCGTACCAATGGCACGATGGGTAAGCTGGATTCGACTACGCATGCATTTATAGGCGCTTTGATGCAAAAGAAAGAAATCGCTTACGCTTTTACCACTTTTGCTGCAGGCAATCCCCAGTACGAAATTGAAGTGGATAATGAAAAAGCCAAGCAACTGGGTGTGTCAGTCGCCGATCTGCTACAAACTATGCAGGTGTATTATGGCAGCAGCTTCGTAACCGATTTCAACCGCTTTGGTAAATACTACCGGGTAATGGCCCAGGCCGATGTGAAATACCGCGCCAATCCGCAATCGCTGAACAATATCTACGTGAAAAACAACCAGGGGCAAATGGTTCCGGCTAATGGTATAGTTAAGCTCAAAAGGGTTTACGGGCCTGAAACAGTTACCAGGAACAATTTGTTTAACGCGGTTACCATCAACGGCGTGCCAAAACCAGGGTACAGCACAGGGGATGCTATCAAAGCTATTGAAGAAACAGCCAAAGAATCGCTGCCCCGCGGATATAGTTATGAATGGACCGGCCAGACACGCGAAGAGATCAAATCCGGGTCACAAATACTATTGGTATTTGCGATGAGCCTGATATTCGTATACTTCCTTTTGGCAGCACAATATGAAAGCTACATTCTCCCATTTGCCGTTATCCTGACCATCCCGCTTGGTGTATTTGGGCTGATGCTTTTTATCAACATGATGGGTATAGACAACAACATTTATGTACAGGTGTCCCAGATCATGCTTATCGGGTTGCTGGCGAAGAATGCCATCCTGATTGTAGAGTATGCTGTGCAGCGCCGGCGCGCCGGGATGAACCTGGCGGCAGCAGCACTGGAAGCTTCGAGGCTAAGGCTCCGTCCTATCCTGATGACATCCTTTGCGTTTATAGTAGGTCTTATCCCGCTGATGAGGGCAACAGGTGCATCCGCCCTCGGTAACCGCTCGATAGGTACAGGCGCCGTAGGCGGAATGCTTACCGGGGTAATATTGGGTGTGTTTGTTATACCGGTGCTCTTTGTTGTGTTCCAGTACCTGCATGAGCGCATCAGCACAAAAAAAATAGAAGAATCTGATTCGGTTGAGGAAGCTGAGCCGGAACTGTTAAATGCTTAATAATATTATTATGAATAAGTATAGGATCATCATATATTCTGCCTTACTCACCGTGCTGTTCAGCGCCTGTAAGGTTGGAAAAAATTACCAGCGGCCCGAGGTGGACCTGCCTAAGCAATTTAATTCTGTTGCTTTTGCAGATACCAGCAGCATAGCCGACATGGAATGGCGCAAGTTTTTTACAGACACGGCATTGCAGGGTTTGATAGATCGTGGCATAAAGTATAACTACGATCTGCAAATCGCGCTTAAACGAATAGACATTGCCGATCAGCAGGTAAAACAGGCTAAATTGCTGCTGACCCCTGAATTAAACTTACAGGTTAGCGGGCAGTATAACCGTTTTTCAAAAAATGGTATCAACGGCCTGACAACTGATATCAGCGGCAGTAACCATTTCGAAGATTATAATGCCAATTTAGGTTTGTCGTGGGAGATAGATACCTGGGGCAAAATACGCAGGCAAAAGGAAGTGGTGCTGGCCCAATACCTGCAAACCTATGAAGGTACCAAGGCCGTGCAAACCAAATTGGTTGCCGATATAGCGCAGGATTATTATAACCTGCTGATGCTGGAAAAACAGCTGGACATAGCAAGGCAAAATCTGAAGCTTGCTGATACAACAGTTAATCAAACCACCTTGCTGAAAAATGCCGGTGAAACTAACCTGCTGGCCGTACAACAAGCCGAGGCCCAGCGTCAAAGTACGGCGTTGCTAATTCCTCAATTGGAGCAAAATATAGCTATTCAGCAAAACGCTTTGCAAATTTTAACCGGGCAATTGCCCGGAGCGGTTGTGCATTCAACAAACCTGGATGAGGTGCAGATACCAAAGCAATTACCCACCGGGCTTCCTGCCGCTATTTTAAGCCGCAGGCCGGATGTAAGGTCAAATGAGATGGCATTGGTAGCAGCTAACGCGAATGTGGGCGCAAAACAGGGTAATTTATATCCTTCGCTAACGATCACCGCCGCAGGGGGGATGGAAAGTTTGAGGGCCAGCACATGGTTTAATCTTCCGGCATCACTATTTGGCACGGTGACAGGTTCGGTACTGCAACCGATATTCAATCATCGGGAATTGAAAACTCAATACGAGGTTGCTAAGGTGCAGCGTGAGCAAGCGGTGCTACAGTTCAGGCAATCGGTGCTAAATGCAACCGGGGAAGTGAGTAACGCACTGGTACAAAACGAAAAACTTGAGCAGCAAATGGATATTGCCGGCCAGCAGGTAACAACATTGCATAAAGCCGTCAGAAACTCGCAATTACTTTTCAAAAGCGACCTGGCGAATTATCTGGAGGTGATAACGGCCCAAAGCAATGCATTGCAGGCAGAACTGAACCTGGCGTCAATAAAGCGGCAGCAAATGGGTGCGGTGGTAGAATTATACCGTGCCCTGGGTGGTGGCTGGAAATAAATGAACGACAACAATTACGAAAAGCGGCGCGGATCTATCCCGCCGCTTTTTCTTTTTTAAAGCGCTGTTGACAGGCAGCAAGACCAGAATTTTGATTTAATTTATACGCAAGTATTTTTTTTAAAAACAGATACGCTACATTTGGGTTTTACAAACCAGTACTTCAAAGCGGAAGTACCTTCCATTATTGCCTGAAAAAATATTTTATAATACTGCTTATTGAATTAGAATATGTACGATTATAATATTCTTGAGGATAGTGAACTGATCCAAAGGCTTGCTTCGGATGATAATCGTGCATTTACCGAAATATATAACCGCTACTGGAAGAAACTTTTTACCGTAGCTGCCAATAAAATAAACGACCTTGATGAGGCCGAAGAAATTGTGCAAGACATATTCATTTCGCTATGGAGAAGACGCGGAGACCTTGCTGTAATTGATACACTAAGCTCTTACCTCGCGGTGTCGGTAAAATATAAAGTCATCAAATTATTAGACAAGCAAAACAACAGGCAAAAATATCTGGGATACAGTAGCGACCACATTAGCGTTGCGGATAACTACACCGAAGAATGGCTGGAATTTGAGGAGCTTAAGAGCCGGTTAACGCTTTTTGTGGCCGAATTGCCAGAAAAATGCCGCATGGTGTACCAGCTTAGCCGTGATGCCGGGTATTCCCAAAAAAAGATCGCTGAAGAAATGGGCATTTCCGAAAAGACGGTAGAGGCCCATCTTGGTAAAGCACTTAAAACTTTACGCACGCGGTTAAGCCAATTCCTTCTCTGAACATTTTCCAAAAAAATATTTTCAATTACACTAAGGGATATCACGCTGTTGGCGGACTTTATAGTAAAGCACGCTGAATGAACAGTAACGGATCCTTAGACAGATACCAGCAACTGGCCAAAAAATGGCTTGATAAAACCATTACTCCTGCCGAGCAGGAGGAATTTGCGGCGTGGTACAATAAAGGGCAGGACACCCCGGTTAATATCCCCCGGGGCTTTGCAGAAGATGAGGAATCGCACAGGGTCAGGATATTAAACAAGGTAAATGAGACTATTAAATACGATCGGTCGCATCGAAATAAAATAAAATATATACGATGGACCTCCATCGCAGCGGCTTGCTTACTGCTGCTGTCCATACCTCCGCTTTATTTCCATATACGAAAAAAAGTCACCAAAAAAGGCAATATAGCCTACCAGCAAAAGCCGGCAAAACATGACGTGGCACCAGGTGGCAACAAAGCTGTACTTACCCTGGCTAACGGATCAAAGATCGTTCTGAACGATGCCAAAAATGGTGTTCTGGCGCGGCAGGGCAAAACATTACTGAATAAAGCAAAAACCAACCAGCTTGTGTATATGGCTCCCGGTTCGGTTCCGAATAACTTACCGGTGGCTTACAATACAATTTCTACTCCCCGCGGTGGGCAATTCCAGGTGGTGCTGAGCGACGGCACAAAGGTTTGGTTGAATGCCGCTTCGTCCATTACTTTTCCAACGGTTTTTACCAAAAACGAGCGACGCGTAAATATAACCGGCGAAGTTTATTTTGAAGTTGCCAAAAACAAGCATCTGCCATTCAGGGTTGTGGCAGGTAAACAGACGGTGGAAGTATTGGGCACTCATTTTAATATCAACGCATATACCGACGAAAACTCCATCAAAACCACACTGGCGGAAGGCAGCGTGAAGGTATCGGCCGAAGGTCAGACTGTTTTTCTAACGCCTGATGAACAGTCCAATGTATCAAATTCAGGAAAGGCAAATATCACCATAAATACGGTAGATACAGATGATATCCTGGCATGGAAGGACGGGAGCTTTGTTTTCGAAAAAGCAGACATACCGTTCATTATGCGCCAGGCCTCCAGATGGTACGATGTAACCATTAAATATGAAGGAAATATATCCGACAGGAGGTTTACAGGCAGTATTTCGCGCAGTGTAAACCTGTCCGAACTGCTAAAAATGCTAAAATACACAGGGGTGAATTTCAAGATAAGCGACAAAACTATCGTTGTAGGGTCTTGACCACCTGCGCATTTATAAACTATTGAAAAACAATTAAAACCAGCTTTACCTGGCTGGTTTATTAGATATCGCCTCGATTATTATTGAGCCTGATACAAAACGACCAATTATTAAATTTAAAAACAGATCCCATGAGAAAACCGATACTTCGAGCACCTTAAACAGCAAACTTTTTATTTGAGATAGTTGAGACCAGGTAAATGAACCGGGTAGCGTTGCAGCGCTATCCCGGTCGATGCCTGGGTTACCCTCATTTTACAATCGTGAATTGGAAACCAGGTTATTAACCCAAACACTACAAAACTATGAAATTAAATTGTAAGGTCTTGCCCATAGACAGGCATGGCTTGTTCAAAATTCTACTAGCTATGAAGCTAACCGTTGTTTTTATAATTGCAGCGATGGTTAACGTAAGTGCCAAAACTTATAGTCAAAACATCAATATCCACCAAAGTCATACCTCGGTAGGTAAAGTATTAAAACTAATAAAAAAGCAAAGCGGGTACAATTACCTGTATGAAGAAGACGTACTGGCTAAAACATCAAAGGTAAATGTCGATTTATCAAACGCTACGGTTACAGAGGCACTTGACCAATGCTTAAAGGACCAGCCACTCACTTATAAAATAATCGATCAAACCATTGTAATTAAAGCCAAAGACGACCCTGCAGCTACCAAAACAGCAGCCGCTCCCCAGAAAGTACAGGGGACGGTCACCGATGAAAAAGGGCTGCCTTTACCAGGCGTGTCGATCAAAGTAAAGGGTACCGGCGTAGGCACAGTTACCGACGTAAACGGGAAATACACATTCGATAACGTGGACGGCGGGGCAACGCTGGTGTTCAGTTACATTGGCTATGTTACTCAGGAAGTGCCAATTGGCAATCGGGAAACAGTTGATGTAAAGCTCGCCGAAAGCCAAAAATCGCTAAGCGAAGTAGTGGTTGTGGGCTACGGCACACAAAAGCGGGTAGACCTGACCGGTGCCGTAGGGAGCGTGAGCAGCAGACAACTGGATGAGCATCCGGCGATAAATGTTGAACAGGAACTTGCCGGACGTATTGCCGGCGTTAATGTTTCCGTCAATTCGGGTGCGCCGGGCGGCGAAACTAAGGTAAGGATACGTGGCTATAGTTCCATCAACACCACTACCGACCCGCTATATGTGGTGGACGGCGTAGTTTGGACCGAAGGCGGTAGTTCTATCAACCCAAATGACATTGAATCCATCGACGTATTGAAGGACGCGTCTTCGACAGCGATTTACGGTACACGCGGCGCCAACGGTGTAATTTTAGTGACCACCAAACGCGGTGGGGGAAAAAAAGGCGGAACAGTAAGTTACGACGCTTACGGAAGTATCAGCAATATGGCCCACGAGATCCCGGTGCTGAATGCCAAAGAATTTTTAGCTGTAGAGGATCAATCTTATAAAAATATTCAAAAATATGATCCGGCAGGATGGGCAGCCGGCAAATATGCCGACGACGACCCGGTAAAGATCAGGACTGCTTTAATAGGCAAATTGTTCGACTCGAATTTAAACCCTTTATATGACGTTGATTGGCAAAAGGCAACAACGCGCACCGCGTACGGCCAAAATCATAACCTCTCATTTACAGGTTCGGCAGATAATTTGAACTATGGTTTGTTCCTGAACTATGCAAATGACGAAGGTATTATCTTAAACAGCTACCAAAAAAGATATAATGCAAGGTTAACGTTCGATCATCAAACCAAATCGTGGCTGAAAGTAGGCGCAACCATTAACTATGACGACCGGGTTACGCGAACAGCAGATGATGGTACCGGCGGAAACAACATCCCCCGTATGCTGATAGAAATGATCCCGATCATCCCTATAAAGTACCCTGATGGAAGTTATGGCAAAAGAACCGACTACCCGAATATGGAAGGTGGCGACAACCCGGTTGCACAAGCCAACGAGATCGTGTCGCTTACTTATAATAGAGTGTTCAGTGGTAACGGCTACGCAGATATTACCTTCTTCCCGGGCCTTGATTTTAAGACGACCATCGGCGTAACCAATTCCAGTAACACCCACCCTCATTTCCAGAGCGGGCTTGTTGGTGGTTCCACTGCCAACCAGACTTATAGTTCTGCATCTATCGACCAATGGAACAACACTTTCTGGCAATGGGAAAATCACCTAACCTACAATAAGGTGTTTAACAAAGTACATACTATCAATGTGGTTGTAGGTTCCGAACGTCAAAACTTCAGTCAATTGAGATCTTATGGTTCAACACAGGACTTGTCTGATAATTATTATCAGTATTATAACCTGGGTTCAGGTGGTATACCCGGTATACCTTCTTCAAATTATGATGCATGGCAAATGCAGTCGTTCTTCGGAAGGATAAACTACAATTACAAGGAAAAATACTTATTGACAGTAACAGGCCGCGAGGACGGGTCATCACGGTTTGGTACTAATGCCAAATATGGTTTCTTTCCGTCCGCTGCAATTGCCTGGCGTGTATCAGAGGAAGATTTCCTGAAAAACAATAAAACCATATCCGATCTGAAAGTAAGATTAAGTTATGGCTTAACAGGTAATTCCGAGATAGGTGAGTACCAGTCGCTGGCTAATATTAACACTACAAACTACGTTTTCGGTGGTAGCCAGGCTATTGGCACCACATTGACGAGTATAGGAAATGATGATCTGCAATGGGAAAAAACAGCAGAATACGACCTTGGGTTTTCACTCGGGTTATTTAACAGCCGGCTTAACATTGAAGCTGATGCGTTCCTGAAAAAAACTAAAGCCTTGTTGCTCAATGCTCCCCTGCCCGAAACAAGCGGATTCAACAGTGTCTATAAAAACATTGGAAGTATTCGCAACGAAGGTATCGAGTTGACGATCAATAGCGTAAACATCAGGTCGAGCAACTTTAGCTGGAACACCAGTTTTAATATCTCGTTCCTCAGAAACAAAATATTGAGCCTTGGAGCGTCTAACGACGATATTTTCCTTGGTCCTACCTTCCTTTCCCAATTTAACCTCGCCCGGGTGGGTTTACCGGCCGGAACATTCTGGGGATACAAGGTTTTAGGTACATGGGGAACCGCCGAAGCTACAGAAGCAGCCAAATATGGCCTGCTGCCGGGCGACCTGAAAATATGGGATAAAAATGGTGACGGAAAGATAACTGCTGATGACAAAACAGTATTAGGCAAATCGATTCCTGACGGCTATGGCACATTGACCAACACCTTCCGTTATAAAGGCTTTGATCTTGGCATCGAGTTGCAGTTTGACTATGGCAACCAGATCATGAACCTGACCCGTCACTCGGGCCAGGACCGTACCGGGCAGGCAAACAGCTATGCGACGGTGCTGAACGCCTGGACCCCTGAACATCAGAATACTTTTATAGCAGAAGACAGGCCGGCATTTGTACGCTATCAAACGGAGATCTATTCGACTAAAGTTGAGAATGGCTCGTTCATACGCGGCAAAACGGTGACTTTAGGTTACACTTTCGGGCAGGATGTTGTCAAAAAGATAGCATTAAGCCGCCTGAGAGTTTACCTGCAGGCGCAAAACCTGTTCCTTCTGACGCACTATACAGGCTACGATCCTGAAACGTCAACCTATAATGGCAGCAGTAACTTCACCCAGGGCATCCAGTTTTATGATTATCCAAAACCGAGAACCTTTTTACTTGGAGTAAACGCTAGTTTTTAATCAAAGCCAAAAACACACGATCATGAAATTTAATTTAACAAAATATTGGATCTGCATCGTTTTACTGGTCCTTTCTGTAAGCAGTTGCAAAAAGTATCTTGATGAAAAAGATTACGGCAACTTTGTAAAGAATAATTATTTCACTACCGCATCGCAGGCGCAAACGTTTGTTAACGGGATATATACCAATCTGCACTTGTTTCAAAATGGCGATGCCTATGGCGAAAGCCCATTTATCACTATTGAATTATTCGCCGGGCATGCCACGTCGCTGGGGCAAAGCGTCAACAACGGAAACGTGATACACGAGCGTACTGACGCAGTAAACCCTGGTTTCGAAGATGTGTGGCAGAACAGTTATAAGGCCATAGCCAACGCCAACCTTGCCCTTGAGCGGATACCGGGCATAAGCATGGACGACGCACAAAAGAACAAGTTGCTGGGAGAGGTCTATTTCCTGCGGGCATTCTTTTATTATCATTTGGTGCGCCTTTATGGCGATGTGCCGCTGATAACAAATTCAGTGACGGTTAACAGCCCCGACCTTTACCCTTCCCGGTCGCCTGTTGCAGATGTGTACGACCTGATCATCGGAGACTTACAAAAAGCTGAAGCATCTGGTCTGCCCGAAACAGATCAAACCGGCCGCGTATCACTGGGTGCTGTTCGCACTTTATTGGCAAGTGTATACCTTACAACGGCAGGTTTCCCTATGCAAAAAACAGAAAACTATGCGCTTGCGGCTTCGGAGGCGGAAAAAGTATTAAACGATTATACCTTGTTTGATAACTATGCCTATCTGCACGACAATGCGCATAAAAACCAGGGCGAGTTGATATTCCAGGGACAGTACCTGGTTGGTGTAGCTACGAATGCTATACCGCAGTTGACCCTCCCATTTAACCTTCCGGTTGGCGCTTACGGCGACCATTTGGGCGCAATGATCCCGACGGATGAATTTGTGGCCAGCTATGAAGCAGGCGACTTGCGGGCCGAGGAACGTCAATTCTATTTTTCAAGCTACCCGCAGTATGGTGATGACAGTAAAACGGTAGTTTTTGGCGTGCACGCATTGTATAAGTATTTCCATGCAGAAAGCGCCTTGGGTAACGGGCAAAGCGACGAGAACTGGACCTTTCTTCGGTTACCGGAAGCCATGCTGATCTACGCCGAGGCAACGAATGAAGTCAGCGGGCCAACGCAAGTAGCTTACGACCAGGTTAACAAAATCAGGGCGAGGGCGAAACTTGCACCATTAAGCGGCTTAACCAAGGATCAGTTCCGCGAGGCCATCTGGAGGGAGCGCTACCACGAGCTTGCCTATGAGGACAAGGCATATTTTGATATACAGCGCACACATAAAGTGTACGACGTGATACATGACACCTTTGGCGATGCTTTATCAACTCCAAATGAGCAGGGTGTTACCATGAAGGAACAATATTATTTATGGCCTATCCCGCAGCGCGAGATAAGCACCAATAATAAGCTAACCCAAAATCCGGGTTGGTGATCCGCTCACAACAACAAAAAAGGCCGGGTATTTACCCCGGCCTTTTTTATTTCCGTTACTATCGGTTTGCTTACATAAACCAGGTAAAACAATTTTTACCATTACCAATTGTTTTGTATTGTGCAAAAGCTGTAATTTGTTATAGCCTTTTAATTTAAAGGAACGCCAGTAAAGGATGAAGGAGATTATAGACATTGTTGCCGCTTACGACGAAGCGTTTAAAGAAGGGAAGAAAACTGCGCTCGCTATTGTAGTGCAGGTTGAAGGCTCTGCCTATCGCCGCGCAGGTGCAAGGATGCTCATTACTGAAGACGGGCAACTGACCGGCGCTATCAGCGGCGGCTGCCTGGAAGGTGATGCTTTACGCAAGGCACGAATGGTGATAATGCAGCAGGAACCATTGCTTGTTACCTACGACACCCGCGACGATGATGACGCCAAGTTGGGCGTTGGCCTTGGTTGCAATGGCCTTATCCATATATTGATAGAGCCAATAAATGACCACCTTCACAACCCCGTTAGCTTATTAAAAAAGATCATTAATAACCGAAGTCATGCGGTACTTGTTACCGTATTTTCAACGGAAGACCGCAAAGCGACGCAGCCAGGTACTATTTTGTGCCTGACAGAGAATAAACACATAGTGGCCCGGGGCGAGAATTTGCCGTATTATGATAATCTGCTCAACAATGCTTCAAGAGTACTGGAAAATCACCGGTCGGAAACGATCAATTATACAGATGCCATTGAGTATACTGCTTTTGTGGAGCATGTTAAACCGTTAATATCCCTCGTGATCGTTGGCGCAGGAAACGACGCCATACCATTGACAAAGATCGCATCAGTTTTAGGGTGGGAAATTACTGTAGTCGACGGGCGGCCCTCCTACGCAGATCCAGCACGCTTCCCTTCGGCAAAAAAGGTTGTCGTGTCCAAACCTGAACAAGCATTGTCGCACATCATAATAAATGAATGGACAGCCTTTGTGCTAATGACGCACAATTACAATTACGAGGTCGCGTTGCTAAAAGAGCTACTGCCGGTACGACCACCCTACATCGGCATCCTGGGTCCGAAAAAGAAACTGGAACGTATCCTGGGTGAATTAGAGGAAGGCGGCATGCACATGACTGAAGATCGGTTAAGCCGTATCTATGGCCCGGTTGGGCTGGACATAGGCTCCGAAGGGTCGGAAGAGATTGCATTGTCCATCGTTGCTGAAATTAAGGCAGTATTATCCTCGAGAAATGGCTATTCATTAAAATATAAGGACACCCCTATCCACAATGTCCATTTGAAAATATCTTGATAATGACCGGACTTATTATCCTTGCAGCAGGCTGTTCATCAAGACTTGGCGAACCTAAACAAAATCTTGTATTTGATAATAAGACGCTACTGCAAAGAGCCATCGACGCAGGAAGAGGCTCCGGCTGTAATCCCGTTATTGTGGTGTTAGGCGCTAATGCCGGTGCGATCGTCCCGGTTATCAGCGGGCAAGACGATATCCTGATCGTTATTAATCCTGAGTGGCAGGAAGGGATCGCTTCATCGATACGAACTGGTCTTGCTGAAATTGAGAAAGACGATCGCGTTAGCAACGCTATCATTATGCTTTGCGACCAGCCCTTTGTTGATGCGGCGCTTCTTCAAAAATTGATCCTTGCAAAACAGCAGTCGGGCAAAAATATCGTTGCGTGCAGCTATGCAGGAACAATAGGTGTACCGGCTTTATTTGATAGAATATTATTCGCAAAGCTTCTGAAGCTGCAGGGACAAGATGGAGCAAAAAAAATCCTGAAGGACCACCCGGATGACGTGGCAACGATTGAATTTGACAAGGGCAATATCGATATCGACACAAAAGGCGATTACGATCATTTACTCAACGCTGGCAATTAACCAGAGATTTATCGTGAACCTATTTCAATTCATGTTTTTGTAGATTTCGGGGGCATTTGAGTTAACTACCACCGTATCTATTTGTACCATTCAAAATGAAAAATATTCTGAAATTCTGTGTTTTTTCTTTAGCGCTGTTTAACCTGCATGCCCTGCAAGCTCAAAAGAAGCTTATTACTTTACATCAGGGGCTTGTTATTAAACATTCCGTAATTGTCAAAAATAAAATTTACCATTTAGCAGGCACCGATTCATTGTTCCTGGCACCAATTGTTATTGAAGGCGATAATGTCTCAGTAGATTTTAATGGTGCCGTGATCGACGGCTCTTCCGATCCGGAAAACCCGGACAAATTCGTGGGCACAGCTGTTATTATTAAAAGCGGGAAGAACATCACCATAAAAAATCTAATAGTTAAAGGTTTTAAAGTAGGTGTAATGGCGCGGGGAATAAGCGGTCTTAAGATAATTAATAGCGATTTCAGTTATAATTTCAGGCAGCATTTGAATAGTAACCGGGAACGGGAAGACCTAGCCGACTGGCAAAGCTACCACCATAATGAAAAAGATGAATGGCTTCGTTTTGGCGCAGGAATTTACTTAAGGGGCTGCGATAGCGCAGATATTCATGGCAACATTATTATTGAAGGACAGTGCGGGCTAATGATGACTAATTGCAATGGAGGTTTGATATACAATAATAATTTCTCATTTAATTCTGGAATCGGGATCGGGATGTACCGCAGCAGTAATAACCGTGTCCTTTATAACAAGCTTGACTGGAACGTGCGTGGCTTTAGCGATGGTGTTTATTACCGCGGGCAGGATTCGGCCGGTATCCTGGTATTTGAGCAATGTGATAATAATACTTTTGCATGGAATTCGGTAACCCACTCGGGCGATGGATTCTTTCTATGGGCGGGTCAAACGACGATGGATAGCGGCGAAGGCGGCTGTAATGATAACCTGCTTTTCTCGAACGATTTTTCCTATGCCCCCACAAACGGGGTTGAGCTTACCTTCAGCCGTAATAAGGTTATCAATAATATCATACACGATTGCTGGCATGGCGTGTGGGGAGGATTTAGTTATAACACCATCATCGCTAACAATGACTTTGCGGGCAACATGTCTTCTATAGCCATAGAGCACGGCAAGGATAATATTATTGATCAGAATACTTTTACAAGTGAAAAAGTTGGTATCGAATTATGGTCAAATCCTAAAAGGCCTAAAGATTTTGGCTACCTGAAAAAAAGAGATACCAGGAGCATCAACTACAGCATCAGGAACAACACTTTTACCGATGTTAAGAATATTTTCAATATCAATAATACAGATAATGTGGCAATCGATAACAATAAAATATCGGGCAGTACTTTACAGCAAAAGTTTGATACCACGGTAAACGATCTTGAAATTGATAAAACAGGCGGCCAGGCGAAACCTGTAATAGACAGTAGTTATTTTCCAAAGCCGGGCGTTATTGTGAGCGGGCAAAACACCCGTTTAGCTGCGTCAGAACCACAAGGCAAAAAATATATCATGATGACGGAATGGGGGCCATACAGCTTTAAATACCCCATAGCCTGGTGGAATAAAACCGATAGTTCGGGTAAAATAAGTCTGGATGTGCTTGGCCCGGCCGGGAAATGGAAGATCATCGGCATTAAAGGCGCCACTGCACTAACGAACGCATCGGGTGTGCTGCCGGGGAACGTGACGATCCGGAAAGACACATCAGCATTAACAAACATTGATATAAAATTTGAATATAAGGGTGATGCGGTTACTTCAGCATTCGGAAAAAAATATAGAGCCGGGCAGCCATATTATTTTTATTACAGGCAATTTGATATCCCATATAAATGGGAGACAAAATGGTTCGTTTTCGATACGACCAGCGACCCGGTTAAGAACGAAGCTAAATTCAGGCAACTAATGGCCGGAAAACCTGTTAAAACAACAGAAGGTACCGAATTAAGCATCGTATTCGGAAAAGGCTTTGGTAAAAACATTCCGAGGGAGAAGATAGCAACAATGTCCTCATCAGCCATAGATGTTCCGGAAGGACTGTATAAGATCGGGATAAGCGCATCGGAGATGGTAAGAGTTTATATCGACGATAAATTGGTTATGGAGAATTGGGACCCCTCCAGGCTTATTTATGACGCCGATTACCACCGTGATGCGGTATTGCCTTTAAAAGGCCGGCATATTATGCGCATTGAACAAGCCCAATATGGAGATTATGGTATGCTGAATATTATTATCAAACCTGTTTATAAAGGAAACTAACATCTGCCGGTTTAACATAAAAAAAACCTTCAGATACTTTCTGAGGGCTTTTCTGTGATAATTGAAGATCTATATAGTCAATTATTTTACTCTGGAGCTTTTTTGAGGTACCAAGGGTACTATTATAATAGCTATCAAAAGGGCAACCTCTAATACAGTTATCATGTTTTCGTTATTATATGTTAAATAAAACCATTTACAGCGTGGGCACTAACTAATTACGGGAACATAGTACCTCGGCGGGATTACGGCTAAAAACATGCCATTTCAAACATTTATTTTTCCAGAGAAAATTCACGAAAAAGGGAAATTACAGGAATTAAAAATTCACTTTGAAAAAAATCAGAACCGGAAAAAAACTTTACACAGAAATTTAGCCAGGGAAAAAAAATTGGGTAAAATGATGAATAATTTCCTTTTTAAAAAAAATGACCAATAACTGGAAAAAAAAATCGGGTTTTATGAAAAAATGGAGTCGAATTAGCAAAAACGAGAGGGCAATGCCTTAATTTACCAGTTAAACGACCAAAAATCATTCATTTTTCTCCCCTTCTTCATAAATAATATGAAAAACCTTTTACTTTCCATCCTGATAACGAAAATGAAATCATTTTTGCCATATTGTCATATTTTGTATTTTATGACAATATGGCACAAAAAATCAGCCTAAAAAGCCTGACAAACCACTGTCAAAATGGCAAATATTGGGAATTGTGGTAAATTATGCCATTTTTACCCCGTGCCAAATTCCACGACCTACAAACGGGGTTTAAATGACGTTGAGCATCTTTTGCGTAGCCTTGATGGCCGAAACGGTTTGATCGCTATCCAAACCTCGGGTTTTGAATTCCTTGCCGCTATACTCCCAGGTAATGATAGTTTCGCACAAAGCGTCGGATTTACCGCCCGGAGGAATGCGTACGGCGTAATCCGTCAGCATAGGCAATACCAGTTTCTTTTTTTGATAGATCACTTTCAGGGCGTTCATAAAAGCATCGTATTGGCCATCGCCTTGCGCATGTTCTTCAAAGGTTTCACCATTGACGTTGATCCGCAGTGTAACCGATGGCCGCAAATTTTTGGAATGTGTAAGCACGTAGTTCTCTACATGAACCTTCTCTTCTATTGCATCGCTGTCCAGTACATCCGAAATGATATAGGGCAGGTCGGATTGCGTTACTGTTTCCTTCCTGTCGCCCAATTCAATTATTTTTTGGGTTACCTTTTTCAAATCGGCATCGGACAGGCGAATGCCCAGTTGCTGCAGGTTATTTTCGATGTTAGCCTTGCCGCTTGTTTTACCAAGCGCGTATTTGCGCGTGCGCCCAAAACGTTCGGGCATCAGGTCATTAAAGTAAAGATTGTTCTTTTTATCACCATCAGCATGGATACCGGCAGTTTGGGTAAACACATTTTCGCCAACTACAGGCTTATTTGCTGGGATGCGAAAGCCTGAAAAAGTTTCCACCAGCTTACTAACCGAATAAAGCGAGGCTTCATCAACGGAAGTATTCACATCCTTCACAAAATCATTTAAAACAGCTATGGTACTTGCCAAAGGAGCATTTCCCGCACGTTCGCCCATGCCGTTGATCGTAAGGTGTAAGCCCCTTACTCCGGCATTTACGGCCTCCAGCACATTGGCAATACTCAGGTCGTAATCATTATGGGCATGAAAGTCAAAATGAATGTCCGGATATTTCTCAACTATTTCCTTTAAATATTCCCTTGTTTCAGATGGTATCAAAACTCCCAGGGTATCAGGCAATAATATCCGCTTAACCGGCTGTTTAACTAAAAACTCAAGGTATTGGAACACATAATCCTTAGAATGACGCATACCATTGCTCCAGTCCTCGAGGTATACGTTACAGGCTATACCATTTTGCGCGGCATATGCTATTACCTCGCTCACTTCCTGAAAATGCTGTTCAGGCGTTTTTTTAAGCTGGTACTTGAGGTGGTTCATCGAACCTTTCGTGAGCAGGTTCATCACCTTCGCCCCTGCTTTTACCATCCAGTCAACCGATGTCGTACCGTCTACAAATGTCAGCACCTCGATCTTATCGATAAAGCCATTCTCCGACGCCCAGTCTGTTATCTTCTTCACCGCCTGGAACTCTCCTTCTGATACCCGGGCCGATGCGATTTCGATGCGGTCGACTTTCACTTCAGTAAGCAATAACTGGGCAATGGTCAGTTTTTCGGAGGCAGAGAAGGATACACCGCTGGTTTGTTCACCATCCCTTAGCGTGGTATCCATTATTTCAATGTGGCGTTGCGATTTGGTCATTATAGTTTATAACTGGCATTACCCGCAAATATTTGAATGCGAACAATATAAATTTTTAACAGGAGTGCAATAATCGGAAAAACAAGCGTAAATCGGTAATAATTTATGAAAAACCTTAAAGACTATGGGATAGGTGGGAAATATCTCTCCAATACATCCAGTGCTGATCCAAATTTTCTGCACCCATTGATGCATAAAACTTTCTTGCTGCTTCGTTTCCAGGGTCGACGCAGACTTTTCGCGCGCCCTTTTCTTCGAACCATTTAGCCAAAAGACGCACTAATTCGCTTGCTATTCCTTTCCGGCGATGCTTACTCGTTACATCTATCCATTCCAGTTCGCCATCACAATCCAGTCGCGTGGTTAAATGGCCGGCAATAAAACCGATGATTTCATCATCTTTCATTGCGACAAAAGCAACACGGGGCGCTAATGCTTTTTGTGGGTGGCGCGTACCATCCAGGTAGCCCGTTATTCTTGGCATCCAATATTGCGCCTCGCCCCAGCCTTCCGAACGCAACCGCGCCAAAGCCGCGATGTCAGCGTTAGTTGCGGCGCGGTAGTTTATTTCCATTAATAAAATTTCAACGAATTGCCGGGCGAAATATGATCAACCTTTACACCCGGTATATTCTTGTTCAGCCACTCTAACATAAATTGTGAGCCAGGCTCTTCACTGGCGATATGACCCATCACCACCAAATTGATATTATCACCTTTGGCCCTTGCATCGCGCACATATTCGGCAGTCTCCCATTCAGATATTTCACCACAGAAAAGAACGTTGGGCTTTAATTTACTGATAGTTTCTATTTGCCGCTGGCCGCCGGCAGCACCAGGCATGTAGATAACCCGCCTGCATTGTGCGGAAAGATCGCCGATATACCTTACCGTATCGATGCGCAATACTTTTTTTGCGTGGCTGATCAATTCGTGAAGCGGTGTACTGGACATGGTGAGAACATTGGGTATATCCTTATCAGAATACTGATCCCACTCCAGCAGCTTTAGAGCTGTAACAGTAACCGGGTCCGGGTTCATGGTGTGAATATAATCGTGGTTGCGCCAAACCGTAATACCATGTTCTTTTAAAAGATTGGCCTTATACTGATAAACATCATCGTCTTTCAGCCAATCGGTGTTATCTGTATGATTGTAAAAGGTTGGTTCGTGGGCGATAATGAAATTTGCGCCCAGTTTTATCGTTTTTTCAATAATGCCGACGGTTGCAAACATCGTCGTTACTATGCCGGTAACCACTGTATCGGGGCTACCTGATTTTAGTGTATCTACCGTGTTGCTTTTTACCCCACCTGGCACCTGGCCGATAAACATATCCATGATCTGCCTGACAGTGTACGTACCGTCAGGCTTAAAGAATCCGGCGGCGCTGCTCATTTGCGGAATAGATAAAGCGGCCACTCCTGCCCCGGCGATCAGGGCTGAATCGCGGATGAATTTACGGCGGCCCTGGCTATTTTGCCCAACAGGTTGCTTGTTTTCGGTTGACATAATTGATCTACTATCTTAGAATACAAGGTTATCAATTTTCACCTGTAATATCAAAACAATAAAACCCGGTAATTGCACCGGGCTCCATGAATAAGTACGTTCAATTTGATTTCATTACTGTGCATGTTCGTGGTCCTTGCGTTCATGTTCTTCATCATCCATATCCGGACCTTTTTCTATTTTCCTCCAGTCAACATCCTTTCCATAACGCTTCATAGCTACCGACGGATCAAACACACGTGTGTCGCTTCGAACCAGTGTATAAGGAGTAAAATCCGGCTTGTTTGTAAAAAAGTCGCGCAGCAGGGTCCCGGTTGCATCATACTGATTCACGTAGGGTACGTCCAGTATATTATAAATCGTTTTCAGGATAGATCCAAAATTGGCGTGGGTATGGCTCACATATCCTTTTTTTACATAAGGCCCCGCCATCATCAATATAGAACGGTGGGCATCCAAATGATCAACTCCACCTTGCGGGTCATCCTCGGTAATGATCACCAGCATATTTTTCCAGTATTTGGTACGTGATAAAAAGTGTAATATCCGCCCTACAGCCAGGTCGTTATCCGCCATATACGATTGCTTCATGGGATACCCGTCTGCGGGCCGCACATCTGCCGTATGGTCATTAGGCACCTGCATGGTAATGAGTGCCGGCATTTTGCGCTTGCCTGTGATCCACATTTTGGTGAATTCGCTTTCAAACTGGTCCATCCTGAACTGATCGGGAATGTTTGTGTTAAAACCTGCGTAATTGTGGCTCGTACGATTGAACAGCGCTTTTTGCATGGGCACCATTACCACATGGCCCGACCCGGTAGCGGTATCGGTCCATATCTCGCGGTTATGCGCGGTCTCATTTCCTTCGCCGAAATTGTAAAAGCTTACGTGCTTGCGGCCAAGGGCCTCCCATAAACCACCCCGTTCGGCATAGTCCTCGGGATCCATGCTGCCGGTTGATCCCGGAAACCTGCGACCCGGCGCTTTAGAAAAGATTTTGGCCGTTTTGCTTACATTGGAATTCGCCTCAACCCATTCATTCGGTATTACGCCAAGCATCCAGTGATGCCCGTGTATGGAGGCGTCGCTGTCGCAGTAGTAGTTATCAGAAAATGCAAATTGTTGTGCCGCTTTGATATGGTTCGGCGATACGTTCATATTGGGTAACTGCACTCTGAGCGCATCGGGCAAAGTGTACTCGCAATGCACGCCAAAACGCGCAAGGGTACTATCGCCTTTTGCATTTTTCAGTTGGCCCAGCACTTCGTCGTAGGTACGGTTTTCCTTCGTGATATAAACAATGTACTTTATAGGCGTTTTGGTTAGACCGGGCAAAACGGGTAGTGGATTTTTAGGATCCGGCATAACAGATTTGCTGATTAGTGTATTCGCTATTACCTGTTTGGTGTAAGCAGCCAGCTGTTTTGAGTTAGGCACGGGCACTTTCTGAAATAAGCCAAGCTGTATGTCGCCTATGTAAGTCCCCTGGGGAGGTTTTACAAATCCGTCGCCACCGTTTGGCCCTGCTCCAAAACCCCGGCACGATGTAATGTATAATTCTTTACCATCAACAGATAATCTTACGCGAGCAGGGCCCCATCCTGCAGGTATAAGCCCCACTGTCGTCCCGGTAGCAACATCTATCACTGCCACCGCATTAAATCCAAGCAAAGCAACATATAATGTTTTTTCGTCTTTGCTTAAAGCGATGCCAAAAGGCAAATAACCGCGATACTTATCAATGCGACTATCAACCCGGATAGGAATGGTGCCTGATAATTTATTGTTTTTATAATCGATAATGCTGATGTTATCATTCGTAGCATTGGTAACATAGGCCAGGCTTTTACCAACAGCTATCGAGTTTGGACTTGCACCGCCAACTACTTCGGCTCCTTCTATCATTTGTCCAACCTGGTAGCCTGTTTTAAACCTGCTGATTACTTTATTAATAATAAGGTCAATTGTAAACACGCTCATCGCTTCGGGCGACGATGGGCTGCCTACCCCGGGGATAGTTCGTCCTTCTACGACAGTACCATTGATCGACTCCTTTGTATTGTCGCCGTAAGGGTGATGTGTTATCATAATGGAATCGACATTCTTTTCCGTAGCGCCTTTGATCAATGGATATGAGTACATCCCTACATTGGCTACAAAAGCCATTTTATGATCGGGACTCAAAGAAAGGCCGAAGGGCTGCCTGCCAACATCGATGGATGCAACGTTCTTTTTCGTGGCAAGATCGATCCGAACCATCCTAAAATTACCGCGGTCCAAAACGAGCAGTTCGTTCGTTGTGGTAACAAGTAACAGGTCGGAAGTGAAACTATCGTCATAATTTTTCCCGTTAATTTCTCCGTTAAGCGACAGGGAATCAATTATCCGAAGTTTCTCCGTATCAAAAACAAACACAGCGCCATTGTCGCCGCCACTCAGGTAAACCGTTCTGGAATCGGGCGCAAAGGCGACTCCGAGAAAGTTGCCGTCACGAAAGGGCAGATCCTTTTTATTCGTTCCATATTTGGGTATCCGTATGGTTTTCAGCGACGCCAGATCGATCAGCGTAATCACCCCATTATGAAGCGTAACTGCCTTTTTCCCGTCAGGGGAAAGCGAGAGGCCAAATGGGTCGTGCGTAATACGGGCCATTTGGCCGGCAGGCTTTACAAACCGGCCGCTTGGCAACACTGAGATACCCGCGGTATCAATTTTACAGTATTGACTGTATCCGGGAACTTCCAGGATATTTACTTTTTGTTGGGCGACTGCTGTTACTGAAACAAGCAAAAAAACGGATAGAATTAAGACGTATCTGGCGTTCATGTGCGTTTATATGGGTGATAAAAATAAAAGCAGAAAGTTAAGTCGGCCTTTATTAATTATTAAATGTCCTTACCATGCATTGCCCGCGCTATCAGTATCAAGAAATAATATCGCGTTAGGATGCCTGCGCAGTGCAGAAGCCGGGCAATATTCCGTTATCCCGCCATATATGGTATCAAAAACAGCCGCAGTCTTATTTTTTCCCGGCACCATACAACAGATGTATCTGCCAGCCATTAAGGCCGGAACAGTTAGCGTTATAGCATGAGTTGGCACATCATCTAATGCAGCAAAACAGCCGTCATTTACCTGCTGCCTGCGGCAGGATTCATCTAAATCGACAATTTTAACAACCAATGGATCGTTGAAATTGGCCACATGGGGGTCGTTAAAGGCTATGTGCCCATTCTCGCCTATGCCCATGCAAACAATATCGGGCGGTTTTTGCAATAACAGTTCGGCGTACCGCCGGCATTCAAGCTGCGGATCTGGAGCATTTCCATTAATGTAATTAACCGACCGGAAAGGCAAATGACCAAATATCTTCTCTTTCAAAAACGCTCCAAATCTTTGCGGTGCGTCATCGCTCAGGCCAATGTATTCATCCATGTGGAAGGCGTTCACGCGTTGCCATTCAATATCTTTTCTTTCGACCAATGCCTGCAGGAATTCATTTTGAGATGGCGCTGCCGCGAAGATTATATTCACAAACTGCTGCCGCGAGAATAATTCCGTCAGCTTTTCACAAACCATTATCGCCGCGGTATTACCCATCCCGGAGCGGGAGTCATATATCCTGACAGCCAGTGAGTCTGCTTTAAATTCCCTGAACATTCTTATCAAAAATTATTTTACCGTTGATCATGGTAGCACTGATATTAATATTCTCGTCAAAAAAAACAATGTCGGCGTCCTTCCCTGCTTCCAGCGACCCTTTTTTGTTATCGATCTTCATAATTCTCGCGGGAATATATGAAGCCATGCGTACCGCTTCTACCAATGGTACTTCAGCCAGCTTCACCATGTTCCGTACTAACAGATCAAAGGTAGCCACGCTGCCGGCGAACGACTGGCGATCTGGCATTTTGGCTACACCGTCTTCTACAATAACTTTCACGCCGTTTTTAAATCCGCCTAAAATACTTTCACCAGGCGGCATAGCTGCGGCGCGCATGGCATCTGTTATCAGCGCGATCCTGTTTGGACCCTTGATCTTGTAGATCAGTTTCAATAGGGGTGCAGGAAGGTGTACCCCATCGGCTATGATCTCCACATCCATATCGTCTATCAGGTAGGCGCTTTCTATCACGCCGGCATACCGGTAAGCGTTACGCCGACTTACACCCGACATAGCCGAATAAAAATGGGTAGCCAAAGTATAGCCTGAATTAAACGCTTCCACTACTTCTTCATAGATCGCGTCGGTATGGGCAATGGCAGGTAAAATGCCATTTTGCACCATGTACTTTCCGAATTCTATAGCACCCTTCAATTCGGGCGCAGCGCTCCAACGCCTGATAAATTTTGATCGGGATAATATCTCGCGATATTCTTCAGGATCAGGATTGCGGATATAGCGCGGATCCTGCGCGCCGCGCTGACTCATGGCAAAATAAGGGCCCTCCAAATGAATACCCATAAATTGCGCACCAGCAATATTTAATTTGTTCGCGTCCTCGTAAACTTCCAAAGTATCCAGCAGATCGGCTTTTTCGCAGGATAATGTTGTGGGAAACATGGCTGTTGTGCCATGGTGTACGTGCGTTTTGGCTATCTCAAGGAACCCTTCAACCGAGTTATCCATAAAATCGTGCCCGCCGCCTCCGTGGATGTGTATGTCGATAAAACCGGGCGAAACATATTGTCCTTTTGCATCGATAACAGCAGCACCAGGCGCATCGATCCTGCCTTCAGATACGGCTATTATTTTGCCATCGCCAACCAATACGCTTCCATTATCAAAGATCTTGTCGCGCGTAATAACACGGCCGTTTAGGATCAGTTGCATCGAAGTCATTTTTGACGTGATAACCGGTTATACAATAGTTCCGCTTTGGCATTGCGAAGGTCGCTTTCTTCCTGCACCTCGCCGGGATATAAATAATCCTGGTTCAATTGCTCAAAAACCACATCGAGCCGGGCCTGCCGATTTATAAGATCCTTTAGTTTATCAAGCACTGCAGGTATCTCAGCCGGGTCAAACGTTGGTGAATTCACATTTGCTTCAATAAGTTCATAGGTCAGGTAGTGTACGCGGATGGTGGCCATTAAACTATAATGCTTAAACTCATCCTGGTTTTTTGTTGGATTTAACGAATTAAAGATAGTCAGCGCATTACCCGCTTCTGCCAGCGATTGCTCGACGGACATAGATGTTGGCGATACTGCCTTGCCCTGCATTACCTGGTATTGCGGCATTTTTAGCGCCTGCCAGAATTTAGCGGCCTGACCGGGAGTTAAACCATAATAGTCAACAGCGTATTTGGTGACAAATGCATCAATGTCAAGCGGTTTCTCCGATCCCAGGCTTTCAGCATAGGCTGCCAGCAATATGTTAAACCCGCTAATGGGGTACACATGCCTGATGGCATAGAGATCAAGAAGATTTTCATCGGTCTCCCAAACTGATGAATAAGCTCCTGAGGTTGACCATGAGGTCATGATCATTCCCTTATAACCCAATTTGCGGCAAGCCGGCACAAAATCGCGGATGTTTTTGAAATGTTTTTCCCATTCTGTAAGGAAGTAGTTATCCGGGTGCGAACGCAAGGCGGGTGCGCCCCAAATTTCAAAGCCGCTTTCAACAAGCTTTTTATGCTCGCCGAAGTTATTCATATCCCAGCCGTAATTCCAGTCCACCAGGATGGTTCCCTTCGGAAGCAGCTTGATAGCCTCGGGGTATTTCAGTGCTATATCGGCCCACATCACCGGGCGCTTACCCAGTTTGATCACGATATTGCAGAGCGTCCGGATATAGTCGATGTACAATTTAGATTTGCCTTCTTCTGCAACCTTCTTCTGGCACCGGGCATCGTGTCCCAAAAGATACGTCTCGTCGCCGCCGATGTGGATATATTTTGAAGTATGGGTGGATGCCAGTTCGGTGTAAAGATCAGTAAAAAGCAGGCTGTCCTGTTTGGTTTGAAGCGGGCAAACCTGCGAATAATCCTTCTGATCCTCGCGCAGATCTTTGTACTTTTCGTTCCGGAGTATATACTCAACATGCCCGAAACTTTGCTGCAGCGGGATAACATCTATGCCTAAACCGTTACAGTATTGTATAAAATCGACTATTTCTGCTTTAGTATACGCGTACCGGTTTGGAATGAGGGGATGCTTTTCAAAGGGATATGTTCCCTCCCACTCCATGATCAATGTATTCATGCCTTCTTGTTTTAGTTTCAGCGCGAACTGCTTTAGCGCGGGCATCGGCATTGCCTGTATCCGCAGATCGAGATGGAAACCTTTTACAGCGAAATCGTGCGCTTGGCTATAATTAATTGGGGCACACGCAAACATGACGAGTAAAAGCAGAAGACATTTTTTCATAGCGAAATGGTTTACGCTATAAAATTAGAAGTTTATGGTAAACTCTGTCTGCTGCGGAGCCACTGTTTTTAAGGAAAATTCAAAAGCATGATTGACCAGTATCTCGCGCACCAGTGTAAGACCTATGCCTTGTCCATCTTTTTTTGTTGTGAAAAATGGTGTAAACAATTGTTCGCTTTGTTCGGCACTTATGCCTTTGCCGTTATCCGTTATGATCAGTTGCCTTGGCGCCAACCTTACCGAAAGTTTTATCTCGCCGGACTCATCACTGGCTTCGATAGCATTTTTGACTATGTTGATAAGCGCCTGCTCCATCTGCTGCTCATCGGCTGAGACATTGACAGGCAGGGCATTTAATTGCGTGACCAGTTTTATATTCTTTTCAGATGCCCTGATTTCCATCAGTGTAACCACCGACGCTGCCAGCTTGTTCAGATCGATCAGTTTACGGTTTGGCACAGGCAGCTTCACCAGGTCGGCAAAGTTGCGTATGAAAAGATTAAGGTTCTGATTTCGGTCGAGGCCCACGCCGAGCGCATCTTTCAAGTCGTCGGAATGGTGTCCTTCCCATAGTTTATCGGTTTTTAGGGCAGATTGTATAATAGAATTTACCGGCCCTATGGTATTGTTCACCTCATGCGCCATCATGCGGATCACCTTACCATACACATTCTTTTCAGCAGCGAGTATCTCAGCCGTAAGTTCCTCGATCATAATAAAATCGCGCGCGAAACCGCGATCGATAAAATGCGACCGCTGCAGGCGGTAAGTGGTGGCGCCGTTCAGTTTAAATATTTTTGAATCGCCCGGCTTTACCGTTTTGATATGCTTGAGGAAATCATCCGGTAAGTACTCAACCGACAGTTTAAGCAACTCTTTTTCATTAACATTGAGTATGGCGCAGGCTTTGGGGTTGATCTGGTGTATATTGTTATCATAATCCAAAATAATAATACCGGTGGGTGAAGTGTAGATCAATTTTTCAAGAAAAAAATGCTGCTGCTCCTGTATGGTACGTTCGGTACGCAGGTGGTCGATCATTTCGTTATAGACGCCTATCAACTGGTCGACCTCGCGTTTACCTGTCGGCACAAATTTTACATTAAAATCCCTGTCGCGGATTGCCTCAATACCCTGCATCAGTGACTTTAGCGGCTGTATCAGCTGGCGGTACAGGTTCCAGGCGATGATAAGGGAGATGATGACAAAAACTTCTGATATGATAAAAAATACCAGGTTTTTTTCAAGAATGTAGTAGCTGAGCACCAGCACAATGAGGTGCAGGATAACAACAAACAGGATGTACTTAGTCCTCAGCTTCATCGAACGGTATCTGGTATTTTTCGAGCCGGCGGTATAAGGCACTCCTGGTAAGGCCCAGTGATTTCGCTGCCCGCGCTATTTTGTTATGATGAAATTCAAGCGCGCGTTTGATCATCTCGACCTCCATTTCCTCCAGGGTCACCACCCCTACTCCCGGCATCTGCAAATTACCTTTTTTTACCGGCGATAGTTCCAGTTGCGACCGAAAATCTTTAATATCCAGCACATCCTTTTTGCTAATAAGGATAGAACGTTCCACCAGG
This sequence comes from Mucilaginibacter ginsenosidivorans, assembly GCF_007971025.1. Taxonomy (NCBI): domain Bacteria; kingdom Pseudomonadati; phylum Bacteroidota; class Sphingobacteriia; order Sphingobacteriales; family Sphingobacteriaceae; genus Mucilaginibacter; species Mucilaginibacter ginsenosidivorans. The sequence continues at coordinate 4,385,896 of NZ_CP042436.1, forward strand.
TTTTTCAGTTGGCGAATGTTGCCGGGCAATGGCAAAGTTTGCAGCCACTTCATCGCGTTGACAGATACGGTTAGTTTAGGGCGATTATATATCTCCTTTAAATTATTGATGAAAAAATTGACCAACAAAGGAATATCCTTCGGGCGCTCGCGCAGGGCAGGCAGATAAACGGTGATCAGGTTAATTCGATAAAGCAGGTCCTCCCTAAAACTTTGACGGGCAACCATCTCGTTCAGGTTCTTATTGGTGGCGCATACAACGCGAACGTCGACTGTTTTTGTACGGCTGCTTCCCAACACCTCGTAGGTACGGTCCTGCAATACCCGCAGTAACTTTACCTGGCTGCCGGCATCCAACTCGCCAATTTCATCCAGGAAGATGGTGCCTTTATTGGCCATTTCGAATCGACCCATCCTGTCAAACCTTGCATCGGTAAATGCCCCGCGAATGTGCCCGAACATCTCACTTTCGAACAGGGAGGTCGAAATACCTCCAAGATTCACTTTAATAAAAGGCTTATTTCGGCGCAAACTGTTTTGATGGATAGCCTCTGCTATCAATTCCTTGCCCGTTCCGCTTTCTCCCATCACCAGTACCGAGGCATCTGTACCTGCAACCCGCCCGATAGTTTCCAATATATCCAGCATGTTCGGATCCTCGCCGATGATGTGTTGAAAGTTATACTGGCTATCCAGTTGTTTCCGGGTACTGTGCTGCGCTTTTTTATCCTGAAGGTCGAGCAGAGTTTTTACCGATTGCAGCAAATGATCGTTATTCCAGGGCTTGTTGATAAAATCGTTCGCGCCCAGTTTCATGCCTTTTACAGCCAGTTCGATACTCCCCCACCCTGTTATTAATATCACCGGCACCGCCGGGTCGGCCTGTTTAATCTTAGCAAGCAGACTCATACCCTCCTCGCCAGACGTAGCAATAGAGAAATTCAGATCGAGGATGACCAATTCAGGGTGCCGTTTTTTGACAATGTTTAAAGCGTCACCAGGCGAAGGCGTGTCAGCAACCTCGTAACCTTCACTTTTTAAAAGTAATTGCAGCGAGGTGCGTACAGCTATATCATCGTCAATTATTAGTATCATATTACAATTGCAAGTATAAGCAAATGGTTATTCTTCATGCAGTGCCACCGCCGGGTAAATTGCTGCAGCCTGTTTACCAGGATATAAGGCACAAACCGTCACCAGCAAATAGATAAATATGATCGACAGTATGAGCGCCACAATGTAAATCCCTGCTTCAAGATTGAACACGTTCAGTAAAGGAAACTGGATCGCAAAAAAAGTCCCAATTATAAGGGAGAACGTGGTGAGCACCAAGGCTTCTGAAACCAATTGTGATGATACAGACTTCGCGGTTGCCCCAATAGCCCTGCGCAAACCTATTTCGCCACGGCGTTTATTGATGTTGTACCAAAGTACGCCGAACAGCCCCATCGCCACGTTAATGATCAAAAAACATGCAACGATGGATGTAACGATCATCGGTATTAGGCTCCAAAGGTTGGCGCTTTTGCGCTTATTTGCCATATGCTCTATCTCGACATTGGAATCCTTCATATAACTAGCCATCGTCTTATATAGCTTGCTTTCAAATGCAGCATCCGCACCCGGCGTCACCCTGATCATGATCTTACCCAGCCAATGGAATGATCCGGTGTCTACCCTTTTATAGATAGCCGGACGAGCCAGCGCGTAATCGCCACCTGCTTTTACTCCCTGCACAACGCCTATGACCCTGAGGCTGTTTTTTGCGTCGCCCTCATCCATCAATTTCCCAACTGCTTCTTCAGAACCAAATAATTTATCTTTCAATGAATTATTGATGATAACAGGTGTAGTTTTTGCCATGCCATCTGCTTTTTCGAACCACCTGCCATGCAGCACCTGAATATTCATCGTATTTTTATAGTTATCATCGGCAGTATAGTGGTCGGCATTGCTGGTACCCCCTTTATAATGCACGTCACCGGTCCATTGGTTGTTTGAAAAAGGTATATTATCGCTGCAAAAACTTGCTTCCTTTACCAAAGGCATTGATTTAATAGTTGCCCTCAGGTTTTCATAGAATGTGTTCAATGAATCCGTATTAGTGGTTTTGTAGGTATTATTGTAACTCACGGCCCACAAGTCGTTATAATCGAACCCGATAGGTTTTTTGTAATTGTTATAATAGTATACAAAAAGTGTAAATACTGCGAAGATGACCAGGAACGAGACCAGCATCTCGGACATCAATAAAAAGTTTTGCTTCTTTTTATTCCAGATCAGTTTAAATAAATGCTTGAACATGATATGTTGATTTAAATGATTTGACTTATTGCGCTTTTAATGCATTTACCACATTTAGTTTGGACATGCGCCATGCCGGGTAGACACCCGATAACAACCCGAACAACAAACAAACTAACAGGCCGATAAACAGCACAGTAAAGTTGATAGTGAGTTCGAGGTTTGCGATAAGATGAGCGCTGTTGATAACCTGCAAAGCGATAAAAGATAATACGATACCTATCAAACCGCCAAGAAGTGTAAGAATGATATTCTCCACTATAAATTGATAGACCAGCGTCATTGACGATGCACCGAAAGCTTTGCGAACCCCGATCTCTGACGAGCGCTCCATGATACGGGTAATGTTGATGTTCACCAGGTTAAGCGTAGGTAAAAGCATCACGATGACCGCAAATATGCTAATGGCCGTGATTGCGATAAACGTACCTGAATGTTTATCATCACCTGTATCAACGTAAGCTTTGATGTAGGTATCGGCATGGCTGTTAACCGTAGTAAACATTTTATCTTCGGGTTTTAACCTTTTTATCATGGCCTCATATTCGTCGTGCATTTTGTCAAGATCTCCGGACGACCTGGCCAGCAGAATACCAAAATAACCGCCACCGTAGCTCTTATTGTTTTTATATCCCTGGTCCTTGGCCACGGTATAGGGCAGGTAGATATCGCTGTAAAGCATATAGCTGGTAATTGGTACATTTTTCACAACTCCAATAACGCGGTATTTTACATTATCCGCCTCGATATACTGTCCCACAACCGATCCGCCATCGCCGAAATATTCCTTTTTCATATCGGTCGAAATGACGGCAACCTTGTCGGCGTTGTCAACTTCTTTCTTGCCGAAAGGCTTCCCCTCTACAAAATCATATTCCAGTATTTCCCAGTACTCAGCGTTGGTGTATTTGTAGTTCACCGCTATCTTTTTATTGTTCACATAAGTGTTTGTTCCGTTAAAGCCCGACGAAATACCGATACTGACCGGGGTTTTCAAAGTGCGGGCATAATGATCGAGGAAATAGAAAGAAGGCGGTCCCGATTGCATGGTATTTTTACCCGACTGCGATATCCTTGAGACGTAAAGCGACCTGTCACGTTTTTTATCGGGGTAATTATCACCAACAACCTTATCAATGAATGCGGTAAGCACAAGCAGGATGGTTAGCGTAAAGCTTATACCGAACAAGCTGATAAAGGTGAAGAACTTTCGCCTTTTCAGTACCGCTATGGCTATTTTGAAATAATTTTTAAGCATGGCTTGAATATTTTAAAGTGATTACTGAACCTGCGAACCATCAAACAACCGCACTAAGCGGTGAGTTTTGTGTGCCATATTCTCGTCGTGCGTAACCATTACGATGGTTGTGCCGTCCTTTTGGTTCAATTGCATCAGGATGTCCATAATTTCGTTGCCCATGGCACTGTCGAGGTTACCCGTAGGCTCGTCGGCCAGGATAATTTCCGGCCTGCCAACTATCGCCCTGGCTATCGCCACACGCTGCTTTTGACCACCGGATAATTGAGTAGGAAAGTGCTTGATGCGGTTAGATAGTCCGACTTTGGCCAAAGCTTCTGTGGCCAGTTGCTTTCTTTCTTTAGCGGTTACATCACGGTAAAGCAATGGTAATTCCACGTTATCCAGCACCTGCAAGTCGTTTATCAAATGATAGCTCTGAAAAATGAAGCCCAATTTTTTGTTACGGAATTGTGCCAGCTGCTTATCGTTCAGGCTCTCTGTTCTCTGGTCGGCTATGCGTACATCGCCTTTGGTGGGCGCATCAAGCAGCCCCATAATATTAAGTAATGTACTTTTTCCGCAACCCGACGGGCCCATAATGGATAGGAATTCGCCTTTGGCAATATCCAGGCTTACACTACTCAGTGCCAGTGTTTCAACTGTATCGGTGCGGTAAACTTTTTCGATGTTTTGTAAACTTATCATATCGTTGTTTTCTATTTAAGGTTATTTATAAGTGATCTTTTGATTCGAGTCGAAATCAAAAAGTGACAGATAACGCAATTGATAGTAAGCGCTCCAGAAATCGCGCAGCGCGGCCACATAATCCCTTTTTGCCTGGTCATTTTCCTGGAAGGCAATGCTGAGGTCGGTGATGCTTAAATTACCCAACACATATCGCTCCTTTGCTATCTGATATTTTTCCCCCGCAATACTATCAGCCTGGGCTGTCAGGCCCACCTGCTCTTTCATTTGGTTGAATAGGGTAACCTGCGTTACGATCTGTTGTTTAAATGTTTGCTTATCCTGCTCCACTGCATATTCTGTAAATTTCTCATTGGCTTCGGCTGTTTTGATCTTCGATTTTGACCGGCCCCAATCCAAAACAGGGATACTAAAAGTCAATTGTATCAGCTGTTGTGTTTGTGGCGAGCGGTAGACCCCAGCGATATTAGGAGCCGAGTTTGACGTACCCAGGTTTGCGGTTAATGCGGCAGTAAGGCCGGTTTGGCCATGTGCTATGGCTACATCGCGTTTGGCTTCGGCTATTCTTCTTACAAACGCAATGGCATCCGACCGGTTGGCATAAGCTTCTTCCAGAACCCTGTCAGCCGATACGGTCATTGAACTGATACTCTCCGGAACAATTAAAGTTATCCGGTCGTCACCTTCCTGGCTGATATAACTGCGCAAGTTGAGCGTTGCTAACTCCATGTCGCGTTTGGCATTACCAACGGCCTTTTTTGCGTTTAATAATTCGAGTTGTAGCTGCAATATTTCGTTCCGGGTGATCTTACCCATCTGGAATTTAGTATTCGCAATCTTGAGGATATTTTCTGTATTTGAATAGTTGGTTTGTGCTATCTGCAAATTTACCTGTGCAAGCAGCAGGTCGAAAAAGTAGCCTGTCGCAGTAATTGATATCTGTTCCTGGGCCTCGATATAAGCCTGCTTGCTTTCGTTATAAAGCAGCGGCTGTATCCTTTTTTCCCACTTTAAGCTATTGTATTGGCCCAACGGCTGACTTATACCTATAGCGTAAGGAACACCATTATACAACACATTATGCCTGTCAAAATCGTCGAAGCGTTGCAGCTGGGTTTGGCCATAAATGGTTGCACCGGTAGCAGTAATGCTCTGACTGAAGTTTAGCGTCATTTCGGAGTTATCATTATGTATCGGCTGAAAAAGTATCGTACCATCGGGTTGCAAAACCTGAAGGTTGGTTTTGCTGTAACCCGGCAAGTTGCCGGTTAATGAAAGCTGGGGGTTATAGTTGGATTTAAATGTACGCCATTGCCAGTATTTGGTTTCGCGCGTGGTAACAGCCTGTTTGGATGCGATAGAGTTTCCCTTGGCCAGTTCCACCACATCGTGTAAGGTAAGCCTGATGGTATCCCCGCCCGAACAAAAGGCTGTTGTGCTAAGTAATAGTAATATTGCTGTATATAAAAATTTCATTGCTAATTCGATCTAATGTTACTGATGTCCGGCAGCACTCTCTGGTCACTTAATGTTCAACTCCTTCGTGTTTTTATACTCGCTCATATCCGAGGTTATCACTTCGTCACCTTGCTTTATCCCGTTCACTACTTCTACATAGTCAAAATTGCTCAGGCCGGTATGAACAGAGTGTTTTACGGCCCTGTTGCCATTGATGACAAAAACATCCTGCGGACTTGCGCCTTTAAATGCCGCACCGTTTGCTACACGCAACACCTTAGTGTGCACAGCAGTTACCAGGAAAACATCCACTTTCATATTTGGGCGCAACTGCTTGTTGTTGCGCTCTTCCAGCTGAATATCAAAATAGATAATGCCGTTTTGCACCGACGGATTAACATTTGATACGGTTCCCTTTAATTGGGTATCGTTAATGCGGACGATAACCGGCATACCTGTATGCAATTGGTCGAGATAAGTATCTGAAAGGCTCCCGGTAACTTTAAAGCTGCTGAGATCGGCTATACGGGCCAGGGTCTCGCCTTCTTTTATATTGGCCCCGATATTTTTGTTGACAAAAGTCACAACCCCGCTTCGGGTAGCCACCACGTCGGCAAGTTTCAATTTACGCTCCAGTTCATTCAGGTCGTTCTGCTGGATGTCGGCGGCTATTTCAGCCTCTTTCTCCTCTATCAGCATGGTTTTCTGTTTGCTTTTTATCTCGTTCTCTATTTGCTTTTTTTCCAGCATTGCAACTTTAAGGTTCAATTCGGCCTGCTCTATATCTTCGCGCGTGCCACCACCTGCTTTATAAAGGCGCTTTGCATTTTCAACAGCATCTTTCAAATTGCCTATGCGCAGTTCCTTTATGTCGTTGTTGGATTGTATATCGAAATAACTTTTATCCAGATCAAGCTTGAGTTTGGCTATCTCGGCGCGCTTGGTCTCTAACTGAAATTTCTGTTTGGCGTAATCGTTTTCCGATGCTGATTTATCAAGGGTAAGTATAGACTGGCCAGCTTTTACCTTACCACCGGCATCAGTCACTACTTTTTTTATCGACGCGTTCACCGGGCTTGTGATGATCTCTTCAAACTCGGGTAACACCTCGCCCGAAGCGTTCAATGTATTTTCTACATCCCCTATTTCAACTTTAGCCGTTGTTATTTCTGCCCGGGTTACAGAGGAGCCGAGAAATATTCTGATAAGCCATATAACAATTGCTATAACGGCAATAGCTATTATGATGACAACAGTTGTTTTCTTTCGTTTCTGTACTAGTACTTCCTGGGTAATTTCGGTATCCATGTATGCAATTTTGCCTTAACAGTTTACAAGCGCCATACCAAACACAAATACTTATAAATCAATTGTTTACTATTTATAAATTTCAAGAAAGTGTCCGATACCGGACAGATTTAACGATTTCGGGCAGGCTAAATCAATTCATTTGCACCGCAGATGATTTTTTTGATTTTTATTATCCCTGTTTGTATATTTATCTAAGTATCAACCTATTTATCAATTTACCTTAACTTAAATCATTATGAAAAAGATCTATCTTATTTTAGGGTTTTTGCTTTTTTCCTGCTTGTTTTTTACAGACGCAAAAGCACAATCGTCAGGCGACTGGCATTTTGATATCGGGCCGAATGTGGCTATTCCTATCCGAAATCTATCCTACTATACTTCTCTTGGCATAGGAGCCGACGTTGCCGCCACGACAAACATCACAACTGAGGTGGCCGTGGGTGGCAGGGCGAATTATTCTTACTTTATCGGTAAAACTCCGCTCTTAGCCACCGAATCACATGGTGCGAGCGTCATTAATATCACGGCAGACGGCAGCTACACTTTTCCGATGAATATCTATGCCGGTGTCGACCTCGGCGTGGGCTTTCTATCATCAAACGGCCAAAGTGATACCGAATTTGCACGGATATTCAACCTGGGGTATAAATGGGACCAAAGTAAGCAGCATACCTATATTTTTACCGTATATTTCGACCAGACAACCTACCAGAAGTGCCTTGGTGTTAGAGCGGCGGTAAGGCTTTGATCGGATAAAAACACTTTATCATAAAGCCTGTTGTTAATAATATCAATAACAAAACCTGACATGAAAAGGCTTACCAAACAGGACATAGATGACCAACTCAAAGGATTGAAAGGATGGGAATACAAAGAGAACTATATCTTCAAAAATTTCATTTTTCAAACTTTTTTCGAGGCCTTTACGCTATTGTGTAAGGCAGCGTTTATTGCCGAAAAACTGGATCATCACCCTGATTGGTCGGGCGTATATAATAAAGTGACATTAAAGCTGAATACCCATGATGCCGGTGGCGTAACTCAAAAAGACATTGACTTTGCCATTGAAATTGAGAAATCGATGTGAAATAGTACATCATCTGTTTCACATCGATTGACCACCATAGAAAACGGGTTATATTAGTGGCATCATTCCAATATTAAACCGTTTTACTATGAGGTCATTTAAAAGCAGCCTGGCACTGTTCCTGTTATTGGTATCATTTGCCGGGCTGAACGCACAGCAAAAAAGACTCACCTACTGCAACCCCTTAAACCTGGATTACGGCTATACACCATTTAAAGATTTTTCTAAGTGGGGGCGCCACCGTGCCACAGCCGACCCGACGGTCACCCTGTTCAAGGGCAAATACTACCTGTTTTCTACCAACCAGTGGGGTTACTGGTACAGCGACGATATGGTGAACTGGCATTTCAACTACCGCAGTTTTTTGCGGCCATACAACGAGAACCAGGGCGACAACCTGTGTGCTCCAGCAACTTTGGTTTTGGGAGATACTTTGCTTGTGATCGGATCGACTTATAATAAGGACTTTACATTATGGATGAGTACCGACCCTGTGCATAACGAATGGAAAGCTGCTAAAGATTATTTTAAAGTAGGCGCCTGGGACCCGGGCATGTTCGCGGATGACGACGGGCGGGTGTATATCTATCACGGCTCAAGTAATACGCTGCCCCTTTACGGGCAGGAGATCGATCGAAAAACCTTTGAACCGATAGGCCCTAAGGTGGAAACTCTACACCTGGACTATGAAGAACATGGATGGGAACGCTTTGGCGAAAACAACGACAATGTTTTCCTGGGCGGATTTATGGAAGGCTCGTGGATGAACAAGCATGATGGCAAATACTATTTACAATTCGGGGGTTCGGGCACTGAGGGGCGCGGTTATGCCGATGGTGTTTTTGTAGGCGAGAAACCGCTTGGGCCATTTACTTATCAAAAACATAACCCATTCTCGTACAAACCGGGCGGCTTTATCAAAGGCGCCGGACACGGGGCAACATGGGCCGATAAATACGGCAACTATTGGCATATATCTACCATGGTAGTGAATGTGAAGAACAATTTTGAGCGGCGCATCGGTTTCTGGCCGGCCGGCTTTGACAAAGATGGTGTTTTGTACTGCAACACAGCCTATGGCGATTTTCCGCAATACCTGCCGGATGGCAAAGAGGATCACCTGAACGGTAACAGCAACTTTACCGGGTGGATGATCCTTAACTATAGCAAACCTGTTGAGGTTTCATCCACGCTTGGAGGTTATCACGCCAACAATGCGGTAGACGAGGACATCAAAACTTACTGGAGTGCCAAAACCGCCAATAAAGGCGAGTGGCTAAAAAGCGACCTTGGGGATGTTTGTACCATAAATGCTATCCAGGTGAATTATGCGGATCAGGATGCAGAATTTTCAGGGAAATCGCGGGGAGTATTTACTCAATACGTCATCTACTCGTCCGTCGATGGTAAAAACTGGAGGGTTTTGGTGGATAAAAGCAAGAACAAGACCGACGTTCCGCATGATTATATTGAGTTAAGTAAACCGGCTAAAACCAGATATCTTAAGCTGGTAAATATTCACATGCCCACCGGTAAATTTGCCATATCCGGGTTCAGGGCGTTTGGCAAAGGTGCCGGAGCGAAACCAGGTGAGGTAAAGGACTTTATGGTATTGCGTGGCGATGCGGAACGCCGCAATTCGTGGATAAGATGGCAGCCTGTTGATAACGCTATTGGTTATACTATTTATATGGGTGTGGCCCCTGATAAACTCTATAACAATATTATGGTTTACGGCAAGAACGAATACTTCTTTAACGGTATGGAAAAAAGTTTGCCTTATTATTTCCAGATCGAATCATTTAATGAGAACGGAATCTCGGAAAGAACGAAGGTGATAGAGGTGAAGTAGGCTAAAGGGGCTTCAAAGAGATAGAAAATACATCCCTCAGTGCCCGCTTTGCAGCATAATAGCCACACATACCGTGAACTCCCCCACCGGGTGGAGTGGATGCTGAGCAGATGTACATCCCCTTAGCCGATGTTTTGTATGGCGACCAGCGCAAGGCCGGGCGGGTGAACAACTGACTTAAATCGATGACACCGCCGTTGATATCGCCGCCAACGTAGTTTGGATTATACTCTTCTACCTGCGCAGTGTTCATGGTATGTTTTGCCAGTATTCGTTCGCGGAAGCCGGGTGCGAAGCGCTCGATTTGCTTTTCGATAGCGTCGGTCATATCGACAGTTGAACTATTGGGCACATGACAGTAGGCCCAGGCTGTTTGTTTGCCCCCAACGGCACGGGACTGATCGAACAGGCTTTGTTGCGCCAACAGCACGAAAGGCTTTTCAGGATGCCGACCATTCCAGGTAGCCTGTTCGGAATCCACAATTTCGCCGAACGTATTACCAATGTGGACCGTACCTGCGTTGCGGCATTCTTCTGCAATAAATGGTATCGGCCCGTCCAATGCCCAGTCGACTTTAAAAACACCCATGCCATAGCGGTAACGTTCCAACTGCCATTTATAAATATGGGAGAATTTATGTCCCGCGATTTGCAATAGCTGTCTTGGTGTAATATCAAATAAAACTGCGTGAGACGAAGGCAACTGATCCAGTGAAGTTATGTAAGTATTGGTTTCTATTTTTCCTCCGAGCGAAGCAAAATATGATGCCAACGCGTTCGCTATGCTTTGGGTTCCCCCTTTCGGTAACGGCCAGCCATCGAGATGTCCGGCGGACATTAGCACCAAAGCTATCGCGGCGGTAGTTAAATGGGTTAAAGGTTGCATAGAGTGGGCCGCCATGCCAGCGAATAAGCCTTTAGCTTCTTCTGTCGTAAACCGGCTCGCTGCTGAAGTTGCAGATCTCAGTGCTGTTAATCCAAACTTTGCCATAGCAAGCGGGTGTTTCGGATAATGAAGCGGGCCCAATACATCGGGGGCGATAGACGGCCAGTCATTTACGACCGGCTGCATTAGTTTTTCATATGCTTCTGCATCGGCGTCGAGCAAGCCAGCTGTTTCGCTTATCGAATGCCGCAATACAGATGCTTTCCCGCTATCAAACGGATGTGCGGCAGCCACGCCCGGATAGATGTACTCCAACCCATAACTCGCAAGAGGCAATGTTTCAAAAAAGGGGGAGCCTACAGCAAGCGGGTGGATAGCCGAACAAATATCATGGGTAAAGCCGGGAAGTGTTAATTCAGCAGAACGCATTCCTCCGCCGATAGTATCCTTACCCTCGATCAATAAAACTGAAAGGCCGTTTTGTTGCAACACTATTGCTGCTGCCAAACCATTGGGACCCGAACCTACTACAACAGCATCGTATTCACGTTTTTCAAGCTTCATAGCGGCCTCCGAAATTATTAAGCCTTAAAAATCGGAATATTCTGTGGGGTGAAGGAATATTATATCTGCTTTTGAAACATTGTGCTGGTATTCCGGAGCAGCTGATAACTTCTTCCAAACCTCGTCGTTCGAAAACTTCTGCCAGTGTTCGTCACGGTCGGCTTTGCTTTCAAAAGTGGTCATGTACATCAGGTTGGGCATGTGACTGCCTGATATGACGTCAGCATAGAAAACGGCATTAAAATTCAAGCGTTTAAACAGTACCGTTTCGCCACCGTCGTTAAACATTTTAACCTTATTGATATGATATTTTTCAGTGGGGCTTTCATAGCTGCGCAGTTCGTAAACACGATCGGCTTTGGCTGCCTTCAATACGGGTTTTTCGGGAACGGGTGCTTTAGGGAAAGCCTTCAGAACGATAGTCTCTATCCTGTTATAAGGCGCATCGTTAAAGGGTACATCAATATAATCCTTCCCATCGGCCAGGTATTTTTTATCCTTCAGTAAGTTATTATCGGTGTTTTCTAACGCCGTCATGGTACTGTAGGGAATCAGTATATATATCTTTTTTTCAGCGGTATCCTGCTCTACCGGCTTAAACACCCCAACGTTTGTGATATGGGCCCTATGCAATGCAGGCAAATACGCATTCTTAAAGTAATTGTCGAGCCTGTCTTCCTGGGCCTGTGTTTTGAGGTGGTATACCTTTATCTGGTAGTAATAGCGCGGGGTTTGTGCATTTACAGTAAATGCCAGGCCTAATACTACGAGCCAGGAGATGGACAGTAATTTGATATATCTGGTTTTCATAGAAAAATTATTTCACCCATTTATGCTCCAGCGTCTTCATAAAATACCCGCCGACAACGCTCCTGGCCTGGAACCCAACCATACGTCCATTGGTAGTTTCATGCCAATCGCTTAAAGGTACTCTACTTGGAGTTTCGGTAGCGTATTTGTAAACAGGATCGGTCAACGCCTTAAAGTTTTGTATATTATTGCTCAAAGCAGCCGTCCATACTATCCAATCAGACTTGGTGTAAGTTTTCCTGCTGTCCAAAGGTAAACCGAATTTGTTTTGCTTTGTGAGATAGTACGTAACCTCTTTGTTATAAACCTGCTGGGGGAACAGGTGCAGGCCAAGTATTTTATCCCAGATCATATTATACTTCTGGCTCCAGGTATTTTTATCGCCAAAAACCAATGAATAGTGATTACCTGCATCAGCTTTCTTTACCCAATTTTTAGCCATCGATTGCGCCGTATTGCGATAGTTTGCTGCAACCTGCGGCTGTTTCAATTCATCAGCCAGCTGGGCATAGCAGGCAATACCTTCAATAGCTTTTATGGATAAATTGGCATTATGCGCTAAATGCCCGGCAAAATCGTCGGTACATAGCTGGTTTGCAGGATCGAAACCGGTTTTCACCAGGTAATTTACCCATGTTGTGAGGGTTTGCCAATGTTCTTTTGCAAAATCAGGCTTGCCTTCGGCTTTACAAATAGCAGCAGTAAGGATGAGCATATTACCCGATTCTTCAACAGGCATATCCTCGCCGTAGGTTTGCCCGTTGGCTATGGGATAAGTACCAAGGTCATGAGCCGCGAACGGCTTTTTCCACTTGCCACTTTCGCTATAAAAGAAAATGCCGTTCAGCATGCCTTCCATCAGTTTCGGCGCATAAGCCAGGTACAACGGAGCTGAGGGATAGGTAACGTCTACTGTATTGATGGAACCATTACTGAAATTTTCTTTCGATAAGAAGAGAATATTGCCCTGAGGGCTTTTAACCAACACGTGCGCAGCTACGCTTTGCCGGTAAGCTATTACGCATAGGTCGGCATATTTATTGCCGCCGGCTTTTAAGGCATCCGTGAATATCATTTTATCAAAAGCGCCGCATTTTTTCATTACTGATGCATAATCATCATACGCAATATTCAATTCCTTTTCAATGGTTTTTGTGCCATCGGCTTTCCACCATGGTTTCAGCGGAATATCAAAAAACATCACCGGGAACAGGTCGTCGTAACCGATCTCGACGAAGTTCGAGACAAAGTTCCTGCCCACCGAACCGAAAGGGATTATAGTATTAAGGGACAGGTTCTTACCTTTTACCGTATCAGTTGTTGTGTATATTTTTGAGGCGAAAGGGTTAATGGTCTCTTTAGCCTGGCTTACATATTGAATAGCATTCATGGTTTTGGGTACCGCTACATGCATGTAGCCCCAATCGATCCGGAGATCATCACCCTTTTTTTTCAAAATAGGTTGTTCGATCGTTCCTGCCCTGATGATAGATAATTTGTTGCTGGTGTATGTGACTGCAGCAACATCCTGCGTCGGTTTATTGACAGCAATATCAGTCGACGCGCCTAAGAAGACTTTTATGTCGTGACGGTTATTGTCATTCGACCTTACGCGGTAGGTAATGTAAGACACGGGCCTGATAAAAACATCCATATCGTTAATAAGCAAGGGGGACGTAAATGTTACCAGCAAGTCGGCCTTACCACACCTAAACTTATAATTGGTTTGGGTAGCCGTCATTTCCCGGCCGGTTTGCACCGCTACTTTGACATCGTTTTCCGATGGGTCCTTTACTTCGTCGAGCAGACCAGCGTCCAGCCAGGCGCCGCCTGCAGTGTTGACGCAATGGATGGCCAAAACGTTGGTACCGGCTCTTAGTTTTGCCTTTACCGCATCCCTTAGCGGAATAAGCTGAAAATCGCTTGTCCAGCCAATATTACCATATGCTCTTTCACCATTGAGGTAAACTTCGACATTGTCGTCATGCTGAAGCTTCAGTACCAGTTTGTCTATGTTAGTGTTGTCGAGGGTAAAGGTTCTTCGTATCCAAATATCCCTGCTTTTCCAGAGAGTTTTAGCCTGGGTCTTATCGTCGGTAAATGGCGCACCGCTTGCGTTCCAGTTAGCATCATTAAATTGCAGGCTCATCCAATTATCGGCGGGCCGTGTTTCGGTGTATTTACACTGGTATGCTTTCTCATCCGACGCGGGCAGCAATGTCTTATAAATTTTTTGAGCTTTACCCATAAAGCGATAGACTTCGCCGTCGACCCTGATGAAGCCCAGCAGCGATTGGTCTTTACCTGTCCAATGCTTTGTAGTAGACGATGTTAGCGTATCGCCAAACGACCATATGCTCATGTAAGTATTGTGGGTGATCAATGGGTAGGCTGGAGCCTTTTCAACCTGTGCAAAAAGCGACCGGCACACCAGCACCAGGCAAAACATCGGAAAAAGTTTTCTCATAGTTTATAAATACCGTTGAAAAACAAGACGTTAGTTAGGGTCAGTTAAGGCAAATATAAACGAAAAAATCGCTGATAAAAGAGCATCCTGTTATTCCGGGCGAACACCCGGGAATAAAGTCATTATGCCGCTGATTGGCAGCCTGTTTAATTTGAAATTTTTGTGCGCGACTGTGCCTGTGTACTCCACTTTTCGAGTGCGGCGATCACTTCCGACAATTTCATCGGCTTGCTCAGGTAGTCGTCCATACCGGCTTTAAGGCATATCTCCCTGTCTTCGGCCATGGCGTTAGCGGTCATGGCAATTATCACCGGCTGCTCGCTCATGTGTGTGCGGATAAATTGCGTTGCTTCAAGCCCGTCCATTTCCGGCATTTGTACATCCATCAAAACCAGGTCATAGCGTTTTTTGGTGAAGGCATTCAATACTTCATGCCCGTTCGAAGCTACATCGGGTTTATAGCCCATCTTTTCAAGTATGTGTACAGCCAGTTTTTGGTTCACGTAATTATCTTCGGCGATCAGAATGTCCAAAGGGTACTGCCGGGCAAAATCGAGCGAGAACTGAGTTTTAACCGGGTGGGGCTCTTTGGATAAATTATGATTGTTCTTCAGCTGGTCGATAATATGCTTGTAGAGCACATGATGTTTGGCTGGCTTACTGAGGATGACATTAAACAGGTGCGACTCTGCACGGCTTTGTTCATTACCCACCGAACTAAGCAGGATGATACGCATTTCGGGACTAACTTTGCGAACGCTTTTTGCTAAAGCAACACCATCCATCTCGGGCATATTCATATCGGATATGATCAGGTCTATCTTGTGAGCAGCCAGCATTTCGAGTGCCTGCCAGCCCGATTCGGCCATCAATGGAATAAACTTCCATTGCGTAAGCTGTGCCGCAAGAATTTCCCGGTTTGTATAATTATCGTCAACTACCAGAATGTTCTTATTTTCAATGTCAGATGTGTTAAGATGAACATAATTACGGGCAGATTTTGAACCAACTTTAGCCTTAATGTTAAAAGTAAAAGTTGTACCGTGTCCCGGCGTGCTTTCCACATCGATGACGCCGCCCATTAACGCAACAAGTTTTTCGCTGATAGCCAGTCCCAGGCCGGTACCGCCGTATTTGCGTGTAGTGCTTGAATCAACCTGGGAAAATGCCTTGAATAACTTGTCCAATTTATCGGCAGGAATACCAATGCCGGTATCACGAACGCTAAACTGGAGCTCCAGGTTGCCGCTTTTATTACTAACAGCGTTTACGCTGATAAATATCTCACCTTTGCTTGTAAATTTCACGGCGTTACCCACCAGGTTGATCAAAACCTGGCGCAACCTCAAATTATCGCTGACAATTTGTGTAGGTACATCATGCCCTATCTGGTAGACCAGGTCGAGATTTTGCTTTGTGGCGCTGGTTGCAAATACGTCCAGCACACCTTCAACACAGTCGCGCAGGTCGAAATCCTGCTCATCCAGCTCCATGTTGCCGGATTCGATCTTCGAAAAATCGAGTATATCGTTGATAACTGTTAACAGCGCATCGCCGCAATTCTTGATCGTTTCTGTATAATCTTCCTGTTCCTGGGTTAATTCAGTACTCGACAGCAATGTGGCCATACCGATCACACCATTCATTGGCGTGCGGATCTCGTGGCTCATGGTTGCCAGGAATATACTTTTAGCCCTGTTGGCGTGTTCGGCTTCCTCGCGTGCCTTTTCAGCTTCCTTACGCGAACGGCGCTCATCAATGGTCATTTGCGCCAACAGTTCCGTCCGTTCTTTTACCTGCTTTTCGAGTGTTAATTTTTGTGATCTGATGGCCTTCATTCGTATTCTAAAAATGCCGTAGATCAAACCCACAACAGCAAATGCACCCAACGTTTTAAACCACCAGGTCAACCAAAATGGCGGAACAATAGTAATCTGCAATGGTTCTGACACAGGCGACCATAAACCTGCGCTGTTGCGGTATTTTACTTTGAAGATGTAAGTCCCGTCAGGCAAATTGGTGTACGAAGCAGTATTCCTGCTGCCTACATTATTCCAGTCGGCATCAAAATTTTCGAGTTTGTAAGCGTATTCTTTTTTGTCTGGCGAACCAAAATCAAGCGAGGCGTACTCGAGCGTAACAAAAGACTGCTTGTAAGATAATTTGATCGTCCTTGTATCGGCAATATCCTTTTTCAACGGCGACGGGTCGCTGCTGTTCTTTGCTATTGCCAATGGTTTATTGGATATCTGTATTGCCGTTACAACTACCGGAGAAAACGCAATGGGACTCAGTATCTGGTCGGGATAAAATGTATTGAAACCATTGATTCCTCCAAAATACATCTTACCGTCGGAGGTCTTTAGTGCCGAGTGTGGTTTAAACTCGTCCCCCTGCACGCCATCTTCTGTCGTATAATTTTTAAATTTCCCATTGATAGGGTCATACATTGAAAGACCGGTATTTGTACTTACCCACAACTTACCATAATCGTCCTCTCTCGCAGCATACATGATGTCGCTTGGCAAGCCATTTTTCTTATTGAATATGGTAAAGTGTTTAGTCGCGGGATCAAATTCATCCAAGCCCGAAAGTGTACAAAGCCAAAGCTTACCCCTGCTATCTTCAAATATATCGGTAATACCGTTGTTACTAATACTATTGCGACTCTCGTTGTGCTTAAAATGAGTAAAGGTGCCTGTTTTACGGTCCATCAGGTCGAGGCCGCCGTCGGACGTTCCTATCCAGAGGTTCCCCTTTTTATCTTCGAGAAGCGAATAAATATAGTCGCTGGCTATACTTTTGGGATCCTGCGCATTGTAGTTGTAGTACCTGATGGTATTGGCTGCTTTATCATAACAATTGAGCCCGGCGCCGAATACGCTGATCCAAATTTTGCCGTCCCTTGTTTGCAAAAGATTGTAAACGTTGTTGCCGCTTAACTTACTGGGGCCCTTAGCATCCTTATTTAAATAGGAACATTCCTTTGTTTTGGGGTCCATTACAGTAATGCCGTCGCCCCATGTACCTATCCATAGTTTGCCATCCGTATCCTCGTTTATTACCAGGTCGTAATTACCCGACAAACCACCGGCTTTTTGTTTGTAGTTGATAAAGGTGCCTGTCTCCGGATCGAATTTGCTGATACCGCCGCCATCCGTTCCAACCCATATATTTTTTTCCCTATCCTGGTAAAGAGCCAGCACATAGTCATTCGACAAACTGGTAGGGGAAGCATTATGTTTATATAGTGAAAAACTTGCTGTCGTTTTTTTGAAAAGGTTGACACCGCCGCTAAAAGCGCCGAGCCACATGTTTCCCAACCTATCTCTGCATATACCGTATATCGAATTGCCGTTGATGCTGTTGTTGTCAACCTCGTCGTGGTGGTAGGTATAAAATTTATTACTTTTTGGATCGAGTATAGACAGGCCGCCATTTTCCGTACCGATCCATAATTTACCCGAGCCATCTTTGCTCATGCTGTAGATGGTATTGCTTGAAATACTGCCGGATGCACCGTCTTCGTGCGTATATCGTTTAAAGGTCTTCTCTTTTTTATCGAACAGGAAAAGGCCGTCCTCTTGCGTACCAACCCATAATTGATCTTTATTATTATCAAGTATACTAATAACATTGTTGCCCTCTACCGTATGTTTTACCGGATCGGTGTATGGAAAATTCCTGAAGCCGTTCGTCTTCCTGTTATAAACCGCCAAGCCGGCACGGGCAGTACCAACCCATATATTATTTTCCGAATCGCGGAACACCGTGCGAACGGTATTATCACCGATACTGCCTGGGTCGGCATCGGAATGCAAATGGTGACTGAATATTTTCTTTTTTGTATCAAAATGTTCAAGCCCGCCTGTCTGTGTGGCTATCCACAAGCTACCATCGATATCGAAGGCAAGCCTGCTTAAAATATTGTTCGAAAGGCTTGCTTTATTGTGTTCGTCGTGCGCATAACGGATAAATTTACCAGTATTTCTTTCGTACATATTCAGACCGTTTTGCGTAGCGATCCAAATATTGCCGTCGCGGTCCTCGGCCATGTCCGTGATCATATTGTTACTGAGGCTGCCCGGGTCCTGCGAATCGTTGCGGAACGTAATGAATTTATAGCCATCGTACCTGTTCAATCCATTGCGGCTGCCTATCCACATAAAGCCGCGGCTATCCTGGATAATACAGTTCACATTGATCTGTGTCAGACCTTCGCGGGTGCCAAAATGCTCGAATTTGAGGCTTTGGTTCTGCGAAAAACACAAAAAAGGGATTGTCAGCAGGAGCAGAAAAATCAACCTGCGGGTAATGCGTATTATAACGTGGCTATCGTACATCTAATCAACTTCAAAAATCCATTCGCCACCCTTCCGGGGGTTTATATTCAGGCTTATATAAATTGGATGTTTTTACGAAAAAGCGGCACAAAGGTTAGGAATGTTAATAAATAATTAAGCTGTAGGTTATGCAATTTTAACGAATAAGAAAACAAAGCAGGCTTTCCTAAATAGGAAAGCCTGCTCAAAAAATATTCTTTTGGTTTAGTTTTAGAGTTCCCGAACCCAAATATTGCGAAAGCTCAGCGGCTTGCTTTTATCGCCATGAGCCTGCAATTTTATTGGCGAAGGGCCATGTGCCTTATATTCTGGCTTGCCGATGTACAGGGTCGGGCCCTTCAGCTCAAAGTGATTTTCTACCAGTACACCGTTAAAAAATACCGTAGCATAAGCGGCAGATTTTAGTGAACCATCTGTATTAAAAACCGGCGCTGTCCAGATCACATCATATACCTGCCATTCGCCATTTTTACGACCAGGATTGGCCAATGGAATAGCTTGTTTGTATAAGCTGCCGGCCATACCGTTCACATAGGTTTTATTATTGTATGGGTCGAGTACCTGTAATTCATAACCGGCATCCCCTTTACCTATCGAGGCCAGGAAAATACCGCTGTTGCCCCTGCCCTGCCCTGTACCCTCAAGTCCATCAGGTTCGCGCCATTCTATATGCAACTGGTAATTGGTAAATTTCTTTTTGGTTTCAATATTACCGTAGTTTTTGTTAACGGTCAATATTCCGTCGGCAACATCCCATTTTGCGGGCGAGCCGTCGCTGTTTTGCACCCACTCATCCAGGTTTTTGCCGTCGAATAAAATAATGGCGTCAGAAGGCGCATCGCCCAAATGTTCACCCGGTGTCACTACTTTAGGTACAGGTTCCCAAATTTCAGTGTCTTCCGGTTTTGCCTTCTCCTGTGCTTTGGCCATAAAAAAACTGCCTGCCATCATCGCGGTTAAAATAAGCTTGTATTTCATTTTGATAATTTAATTGGTTAAAAAATATTTTACACATGCAGGGTATTTTTCATGTAATTGCAACTCTCCGTAATGCTTACATAAGGGTCGATATTGGTAAAGTTCTCCTGCTCCATTATAAAATGTGTTACTCCGGCGGCGCGAGCTGCAGGAATGATCGCTTTAAAGTCGATACTTCCCTTACCTATTTCGGTGTTCAGATCGGTTTTGGTCTTATCCCGGTCCTTCACATGTACCAGCGCATAGCGTCCGGAGTGTTTCTTCAATATTTTTATCGGGTCCTGGCCGGCGCGTACCACCCAGAATATATCCATCTCCATGTGAACCAATTTTGGATCGGTCTCCGCAAGTATGGTATCATAAAAAGTTGCCCCGCCGCCAAGTGGTTTCCACTCGAAGTTATGATTGTGATAGCCCAGCTTTAAGCCAGACGCTTTGCAGATATCGGCAGCCTTATTCATTTTTTCCGCCACAGCCTTGCATTCGTCCACGGTTTTGATGAATTCGCCGTTGAGCGACGGGATAACCACATAGGTTTGTCCGAGTGTTTTGGCAACTTCGATATATCTTTTTAATTCGTCAGTATCGCCTTTCCCAAAAAATGAGTCTATACCATAGTGACCGCTCGGTGTGGTCAGTCCATTATCTTTTAATAGTTTACCAAAATCGGCGGTATGCAGACCCCAATAGCCTGTTTTCATATCATAGCCGAAAGTTTCCACTTCCTTGTAACCAGCTTTGGCTACTTTGGCTATTACTCCTTTTACATCTTTCGGTAACTGATCGCGAAGCGTATATAACTGAAGGCCAGGGTAGTGTTTACCCGCTGCCCTCAATAATCCGGGCGCCAGCATAATAGCCGCTGATGCCAGTCCGGCTTGCGCCAAAAATGTCCTTCTGTTAGTCATGTAGATTTATTTAGTATTAGTTAGTTTTTCGATTGAAGAGCACTGCTGCCGCTGTCTGACTGATACCGTCCGCCTTGCCCCCTACATTTATAGACGTTTATTTTACCTGATGGATTAACGCTATACGTCACAAAGCTGTATGGCCTGTCTTAACGAGGCTATTTTATCGGGCCTTTTAGGCACAAATTCCTGGCCTACATATCCTTTAAAGCCGGTCGCAACGATGGCTTTCATTACCGCCGGGTAATACAATTCCTGCGTATCATCGATCTCGTGCCTGCCGGGTATGCCGCCGGTATGAAAGTGCGCAATGTATTGATGATAGTCGGTAATATTCCTGATGATGTCGCCTTCCATTATCTGCATGTGATAAATATCGAACAGCAATTTAAAATTATTGGAGTTGAGCCTTTTACAAAGTTCAACACCCCATTCAACATTATTACACTGGTAATCCTTATGGTCAATTTTGCTGTTCAGCAATTCCATGCATAAAACCACATTGTGTTTCTCGGCCAAAGCCACCAATGGCTTCAGGCCTTTGACGCAGTTATTCCAGCCTGTCTCGTTGTCTTTCCCCCTGCGGCTCCCGCTAAAGCAAATCAGATTTTTATAGCCATTTTTCTCGACAAGCGGGATCATATCTGTATAGTTCTTCTGCAAAGTTGCATGAAACTCCGTATCACCGAAACCGTCAGTCAGGTTTATCTCAGCGCCATTACACATAGGCGAATACATGCCATGCTTTTGCAATGTCGGCCAGTCTTTTGGCCCGCAAAGGTCTATACCGGTAATGCCTAACCCCTTCGAGGTTTCGCAAAGCTGGTCGAGCGTCAGTTCGCTGTAGCACCAGGGGCTTACCGAATGGTTGATATTTCCTTTAAGTGGCGCAAATTTATCGTCGCCCTTGTCGCTTGTGGTAAATGATGATAGCATTCCTGATGCGGTGATAGCTGCAGTACCTGCAAGCATGTTTTTGATGGCCGATCTACGGTCGTGGTTACCCATGGTTAATTGGTTTTATATTTCAACACCCGGCGACGGCTCTTCAATATCCAGCCCGGGTTGTTCCTCGGTGTGTTTTTTATCGGTAAAAAATAACAGGAAGAAAATCATTACTACGACGGCAATTCCGCCTGGTATGAGCCAAATGGTTGTCCAGTTATGTGTGGTTGCGGATGTTTTCCAGTGATCGACTATTGGCCCCGACATATAATAACCTATCATCATACCTAAACCGTAGGTAGCTAAAGTAATAAATCCCTGTGCCGCGCTTTTGAAACGTTCGCCTGCAAATCTGTCTGTATATATTTGACCCGTGACGAAGAAGAAATCGTAGCAAATGCCATGTAATACAATTCCTACAATAAGCATCCAGTAGTTAGCCCCTGCATCACCGTAGGCAAAACAAACGTATCGCAGTGCCCATGCCAACATGCCTAATGCCAGCATTTTTTTTACGCCGAGTCTTACAAAAAAGAAAGGCATCGCCGCCATGAAAAATAATTCCGAAAACTGGCCCAGGCCCTGTACCGCAGCTGCGCGTTTCATGCCTACTTCGTTTAAAAACGGATTGGTAAAATTGTAATAAAATGCCAGCGGAATACAAATTGCCACTGAAGCCAGAAAGAATACCAAATACGATCTTTTTTTCAGAAGGCCGATAGAATCGAGCCCCATAATATCTCCAATAGAAGTCTTTTGACCCTTCTTTCCGGGTGGCGTATCCGGCAGTGTGAAACTTAACAAGCCCAATATAAGTGACGCTCCCCCTGCCATTTTAAATGTCAATGCCAATGAACCGGTTTGTTCCCAATTAAGCCAGCCTATGGCAAAGCCTGCCACCATCCATCCCAGCGTACCAAAAACCCTAACCAAAGGAAAATCCTTACTGGGATCTTTCATTTGTTTAAATGAAACCGAATTAACCAACGCAAGCGTAGGCATGTAGATGATCATGTACGCCAAAATACCCGGGAAGAAAGTCGCAAAATCGGGAGCGGTAGATTCGTAGTATAGTAACCCCGCCCCGATAAGATGCAGTACCCCAAGTATTTTCTGTGCCGAAAAATATTTATCGGCAATAAGCCCGATAACAAAAGGGGCAATGATAGCACCGAATGCCTGTGTGGCATATGCTGTCCCATTTTGCTCGCCTGTTGCGTGCAGATTGTGTATCAGGTATGTCCCCATCGTCACAAACCACGCTCCCCAAATGAAAAATTCGAGAAACATCATTGTGGATAGTTTGATTCGGATGGCTGGCGTCATGGATCGGTTTTAAGTCGTACTACTGTTTTTTTACAGATAAAATATATTTAGCTATCGTGCGGGCATCATCCATCGATATAGAAGGGTGTCCAACCATCGGTGTGGTACCCCAGTTACCACTGCCGCCTTTGATGATCTTATTTGCGAGTGTATCAACTATGGCGTCGCCTTTACCTTTATATTTTTCAGCAACATCGGCAAAAGCAGGACCTACGATCTTTTGCTGTTCCTTATGGCAGGTACTACAGTCCGATTTGGCAATCAATTGGGCTCCGGGCGCGGCAGGCGTACCCCCCGCTTTGTCTGTTCCATCGTGGCTTGCAGCAGTGTCCTGCGCAGCACTCGATTCTGCCGTAGCAGCGGTTTGATTGGCAGCAGATGTACTGTCGGCAGACGAATCGCCACCGGATTTATTGCCGCCGCATGCGGCTACTACCAAACTCAGGCCAAGAACGATAAATACTTTTTTCATAATCAAATAGAAAGTTGTTGTGTTGTGATTTTTATTTGTTTGTTCAGCCTGCAATTTAAACAATCCGGCAATATTTTATACAGCTACCTGCTGTAAAGGTTTTGATTTATTTTTTGCCCGCATATAAAGCACAAGGCCTCCGAATGCTACGATAAGCACTAATGGAATGACCAATGTTGCCTGCAATATCTTCGGACCGGCAGTGAGATTATTGCCATTAGCAGCTTTTACAATGTCATCGTAATAATGCCCCATCACAATGGTGTATAATGACACAGCAAACATGCCTGCGCCACCCATCAGGTTTAAGCCGATAGCGCCTGTTTTTGGCATGTTTTGATTTACAAAGCCAAGCATGGTAGGCCAGAAATAACATACACCCATGCCAAATATGATGGCTGCAGCATATAGCGCGGGACCACTGACCGTGCTAAGCATATAAATACCAATGGACGCCAGGATGGTTGATATTAACAATACAACCTCGGGCGGAAACATTTTTAAAACGGGTTTAGCCAGTCCTCGGCCAAGTACCATGACGCCTGTTTCTAAAGTCAGTAATAAAATAGCATTATCCGATACATTTTTCAGCAAAACGTCGATCCACTGCCCGGTAAATAACTCCGTAATAGCAGTACCAAACATGCATATAAACATAAATATAAAAAGCGGGTTCAATAGCGCCTTATACATACCCCCTGTAGAAACACCTGAAGCGACGCGCTCAGTAACAGGGAAATTGAGTTTGGAAAACAGGTAGCCATATATAACGGTGGGGATCAGCATCAGCCCGATTTTAAACTGGAGAATATATTTTAAGTCCCACGTTAAATGTAAAGCGTTAATTCCGAATACCAGAAGACTACCTATAACGATGCCTCCCGGAAACCATAAGTGAAAGTGATTTAACTTAGTGGTTTTGTTATCCGAGTATAAAGCTGTAACCAACGGGTTGCACGCGGCTTCTACAGTACCATTTGCAATGCCTATCAAAAGCGTGGAAATATATAACGTCCAGTATCCTGTAGCAAATACGGTTAACAGAATGCCGGCGAGGTGAAAAAGAAAAGCCAATACAAGCAAGCGTTTCATGCCTATAATATCCACGACAAAGCCACCAAGGACGACAGCAATCGGAAACCCGTAAAAAGCTGTGGCAGTTATGGCTGCGAGTTGAGTTTTGTCCAGTTGAAAAAGGGAGCCGAAGTCATTCAGGGTTCCCGCACGGATACCAAACGAGAGAGATGTAACCAACAGGGAAAGACAGCTTGCCCTGAATAGTTGTGTGCGATTGATCTGCATTGTTATAATTTTAGGTTAAATTGGTTCATTTTTAGTTAGTCTATCCCGAGCAATTTGCGGTTAAATCCTTCATCGCCACCCGATGCGGCAAAATCGTCAAATGCTTTTTCGGTTACCCGGATGATGTGGTTTTTTATGAATTCGGCGCCTTCTCTTGCACCGTCTTCAGGGTGTTTTAATGCACACTCCCACTCTAACACGGCCCATCCCGGGTAGTCGTAAGCTGTTAATTTGCTGAATATCGATTTGAAATCAACTTGTCCGTCGCCCAGCGAGCGGAAACGTCCGGCACGGTCGACCCAATTCTGGTAGCCGCCATAAACGCCCTGTTTGCCGGTCGGGTTAAATTCAGCGTCCTTTACATGGAACATTTTGATGCGCTCATGGTAGTTGTCGATGTATTCGAGATAATCAAGACACTGTAAAACGAAGTGTGACGGATCATAAAGCAAACAAGCGCGTTTGTGGTTGTTCACCTTTTCAAGGAACATTTCATAGGTGATACCGTCGTGCAGATCCTCTCCCGGGTGTATCTCGTAGCAAAGATCGATGCCACAATCTTCATAAACATCCAAAATAGGTTTCCAGCGTTTAGCCAGTTCGTTAAAACCGGTGTCCACCATTCCCGGCGGGCGCTGCGGCCAGGGATATACCATAGGCCAAAGTAACGCGCCGCTAAAAGTAACGCTGGCGTTCAGCCCCAAATTTTGCGAAGCTTTTGCTGCATCCTTTACCTGCTGCACCGCCCATTTTTGTCTTTCTTTCGGATTATTTTTGTATTGATCGGGTGCGAAAGCATCAAAAAGCTCATCGTAAACAGGGTTGACTGCTACCAATTGCCCCTGCAAGTGAGTTGATAATTCAGATATCTCCAAGCCACACTCCGCCACCTGGCCCTTTATCTCGTCGGCATAGGTTTTGCTTTCAGCTGCCTTATGCACGTCGATGAAACGAAGGTCGTTAGTAGGTAACTGAACGGCTTTATAACCAAGCCCTTTTGCCCACTTGCATATCGAAGTCAGGTTATTGAATGGTTCCTGGTCGCCTATAAATTGCGCCAGGAATATGGCAGGTCCTTTTATAGTTCTCATTGGTTTATCAATTCAATGGTTCATTTATTGGGTTGTGTCATCTAACTGAAAACTCTCAAGTTCTCGCCGCCACATTACTCAACCACGTGGTCATACCATTTTTTATCAGACTGATTCGAAGCCACAACATTATCAATAAAGGCCATGCCCCGGATACCATCTTCGACACCAGGGAAATCCAGCCATTCTTTATGTGGTTCCTCGCCATTCATTTTGGCGCTTAGTGCCAAAATGAAATTACGGTAAAGATTGCCGAAAGCCTCGAGGTAACCTTCCGGGTGACCTCCGGGCGTACGGCAGTTACTTGTTGCATAGGATGATTCCCTGTCGCCATAGTTAGAACCGGCGCGCAGCGTCTCGGCGGGCTTGTCGCTCCATCTTATCGTCAATGTGTTCGGTTCCTGCTGTGCCCATTCAAGGCCGCCGTTTTCACCGTAAACACGAATTTTTAAAGCATTTTCTTCGCCGGCAGCCACTTGTGAAGCAGTTAATACACCGGTGGCGTTTTCTTCAAAACGCAGCAGTATCGCACCGTCATCGTCCAGCATGCGTCCTTCCACAACGGTATTTAACGACGCGCACATCTGTTTGATCTTCAAGCCTGAAATATACTCGGCAAGATGCGCGGCATGTGTACCAATGTCGCCCATGCAGCCGCTTTTTCCCGACCGCCTGGGGTCGGTGCGCCAGGCCGCCTGTGCGTTGCCTTCCCTTTCGGAAAGCTTACTCAGCCAACCCTGGTGATATTCTACGTATATCTTTCTTATTTTACCCAGTTTACCGCTTTTTACTATCTCGCGCGCCTCCTTCACCATCGGATAACCCGAGTAGGTATGCGTAAGCAGCAGCATCAAACCTGTTTCATCAAGCTTCTTCTTTAATTGTTTAGCTTCGTCAAGTGTAAAGGTGATCGGTTTTTCGATAACCACATTAAAGCCGTTTTCGAGGGCAAGCATTGCCGGGGCAAAATGTGCAAAGTTTGGGGTAACTATAGTAACAAAATCCATCCGCTGGTCAGCCGGTAATTTGGCTTCGGCGTGGATCATTTCTTCGAAATTTAAATAGGTCCTGTCTTCGGGCAGGAAAAGCATTTTTCCGCTTTCCTTTGCAACATCATTATGTATGCTCAGTGCACCGCAAACCAGTTCGATCAGACCATCCATATTGGCGGCTATACGGTGAATGGCGCCTATAAAGGCATCCTTACCCCCGCCAACCATACCCATGCGCAATTTTCTTTTGCTCATTTGTTCTGTTTAGTTAAGTAATTATCAGGTAGATTGATTTGTATTAAGTTAATTGGGTTGATCAAGTTTGGCCGGGATGAACCCGTTAACTCAATCAACCCAATCAATTCGGTCCGCTTATGATCAGGACAGCGCCCAGGCTTTATCGCCTTTTTTGTATGGGATACAGCCATCATAACGGCCCGGTACCGGAACGTAACGCAGTGCCTTGGTGCAGCCAACTTCCGACGTAAAGTAGCCCAGCAGCGTAAGCTCTTTCATCATCCTGAAATAGTGGTTAGGATCTTTCGGTTTTTTGTTTTTTGAATATTCCTGCTGCTCTTTGTCCAGATCGGTCAGCAAAGCAGTGCGCTGGGTAGCGTCCAGATCCATAAATTTTTTGCTGAATTTTTTGTTGCTGGCGTCGTCGATCTGTGTGATACCTTTCAGGAATATGTCCTGGTCAGGAGTTTCGTAACAATCGCGCACCATTACCGCCATAAAGCTGCCCACTTTTGCGGCTTTCGCGCCTGGGCTGCTGGCAGTATCAGGTAAAATGGTATCGGCCACTTCGTCCATAAAGGCAACGTGATCCTGGTTGAAAAGGTCAGCTACCTTTGGAGCGTTTGGTTTACAACCCGAGAGCAAAAATTCAGCACCTATCATAGTACCGCCCATTATCAGGGCTACTCTTCCGATGGCATCTCTTCTATTCATTGTAGTTATTGATTTACTAAATTAATGAATTATTGATTTTTAAATTGGTTTGACGAATTAAATATAGTTAAAATCAAAATAAATGCATGACATTAAACGGTGAGGGCAAATCCTTCGCGGTAGTTACGCTTCACATATTGATTCACCTCGTCAAAATTGGTTACCTTCATGTTGGAATTATCCCACAGCAGCTTCACCTGGCCCGGATAAGTATTACGCCCATTTGCTCCTTTTACAGCCAGGTCATGACCCCTTACTGCCAGGTTTGCCATCAGCAGGGCTTCGGTAAGCGGGCCCGCTTTATCAAACGGAGAGCTTAATTCGGTCTTTCCATAGCCGGCAATACATCCTTCCACCCATTGTGCATAATGACCGTTAGCACCGCCGGGTACACGCGCCCAGCGTTGTTTTGCATCTTTTACGGCCTCTTCCTGCATACGTGAACTTGGCAGCAAGTGAGCAGCATCAGAATAGGTGCTTGAATACATTTTACCTTTGGTACCAATAAACAGGCAGCCGTTGCCTTCTTCACCGCCGTAAGGCTCGTTAGGCCCAAGCTCTTCCGGCCTCTCGGGCTGTATACCGCCGTCCATCCAATGCAACGTAACGTCTCCTTTGGTTTTAGCAGTTTTGGGGAAAGTCATGGTAATATGGCTTGAAGGCGGGCAGCTTTCAGGGAAAACTCCTTTAGTAAATTCGCCCACGTAAACCGAACCCACGCTGGCCTGAACGTCTTTTACGTATTCAAGGTCAAGCACTCTGAACGGTGCCTCTACCAGGTGGCAACCCATATCGCCCAAAGCACCAGTTCCGTAATCCCACCAGCCCCGCCAGTTGAACGGCACCAAGTTATCTACAAAGTCCTTATACGGCGCATTACCGAGCCATAGGTTCCAGTCTAATGTTGCAGGCACCTCAGCTTTTGTTTTTGGCCAGGCTACGCCCTGGGGCCATACCGGGCGATTGGTCCAGCAATATATCGTATGAACATCACCTATTAAACCAGCGTCATACCACTCCGACATCAAACGTGTGCCGTCGTTGGAAGCGCCCTGGTTCCCCATTTGGGTAACTACCTTAAATTTCTTTGCTGCCGCTGTCAGCGTGCGTGCCTCCCAAAGATCATGCGTCATTGGTTTCTGAACATACACGTGTTTACCACGAGCCATGGCATTATAGGCTACTACAGCATGCGTATGGTCGGGTGTTGAAACCGAAACAGCATCAAAATTCTTCGACTCCTTATCAAACATTTCCCGCCAATCCTTATAGCGCTTAGCCTTCGGGAAATTTTTAAACGTCGTGGCAGCTTGTTTGTCGTCGACATCGCACAAGTAAGCGATATTGGCTTTGCCGCTCCTGGCAAACATGGCTATATCACTTTGTCCTTTACCGCCGCAGCCCACACTTGCTACGGTTAGCATATCGCTTGGTGCGCGATAGCCTTTACCGCCCAGCACAAACCGGGGAACGATCATAAATCCGGCAGCCGCGAGAGCGCCTTTCTTAATAAAATCCCTCCTTGTGGGATCCTGGGGTAAATTTTCAGGTTTTTCAGTCATTGGTATATGTATTTATAATTATTAAATTATCGATTTAATGAATTATTGATTGTTTGTTTAACTGTTCGGTTTGTTGCTAATCACTAATTAACTAATCGCCGGTTAACAAACAACTAAACATTCCCCTTCTTCAACTCCTCAACCGCATGGTTGGCCGCGCGCGCGGTCAAAGCCATATAGGTTAACGACGGGTTTTGGCAAGCGGTTGACGCCATGCAGGCACCATCGGTAACGAATACGTTTTTGGCATCCCATACCTGGTTCCATTCGTTCAGTACCGAAGTTTTTGGATCACGACCCATGCGAGCGGTGCCCATTTCGTGAATACCACGGCCTAATACAGGTTCGCTAACGAAAGTATGAACATCTTTCACGCCAGTCGCCTCGAGCATTTCTTTAGCGTCGTTAGCCATATCGATACGCATTTTCTTCTCGTTATCCTTAACCTCAGCGTCGATAGCCAGCACCGGCAATCCCCATTTATCCTTTTTGTCTTTATCAAGATATGCGCGGTTCTCGTGGTATGGCAAAGTTTCGCCAAAGCCTCCCATGCCAAACGACCATGAGCCCGGTTCAGACAACGCATCTTTAAATGCACCGCCAATGGTTAGTTCAGGAATACTCCTTCCCCACTCATCACGGCCGCCGCCGCCCTGGTAGCCAAAGCCACGGATATAATCGCGTTTTTCGCCGTTCAGGTTGCGGTAACGTGGTATATAGATACCGTTTGCACGGCGTCCGAAGTAGTATTTATCATCATAACCCTCAACCCTGCCGCCTGCGCCAACGCCCAGGTGGTGATCCATTAGGTTGTGCCCCAATTCGCCGCTGCTGCTGCCCAAACCGCCGGGCCAGATATCGGTTGCCGAATTCATCAGCACCCAGGCCGAGTTTAGCGTTGATGCATTAACGAAAACGATCTTTGCGTAATACTCGTAGGTCTGGTTGTTTTCGGCATCAAGTATTTCAACGCCTTTGGCTTTTTTGGTGTCTTTATCGTATAATATTTTGGTAACGATGGACCACGGACGGACGGTTAAGTTGCCAGTAGCCATGGCAGCCGGTAATGTTGACGACTGCGTACTGAAGTAAGCGCCGAACGGACAACCCAACCAGCATTTGTTACGATACTGGCAGTTGGTACGGCCCGGCAGCGGCTTGGTGATATTAGCGGTACGGCCAATGATCATGTGCCTGCCCTCTTTTTTGTAATGGTCGTTTATCCTTGCGGCTATATCTTTCTCTACACAGTTCATCTCCATTGGCGGCATAAAGTTGCCGTCGGGAAGGATCGGCACGCCGTCGCGGTTGCCTGATATACCAGCAAATCCTTCAACATGGGTATACCATGGTTCCAGGTCCTTGTAGCGGATGGGCCAATCGACACCTACGCCATCTTTCAGGTTAGCTTCAAAATCGGTATCGTGCCAGCGATAACTTTGACGGCCCCACATTAACGAACGGCCGCCTACGTGATAGCCACGGAACCAGTCGAATCTTTTGATCTCCACATACGGGCTTTCTTTTTCGTTCACCCAGTAATCCAGGTTGGTTTCATTAAGCGGGTAATCCCTCTTTAATACAGGATAATCCTTTTCCATCTGCACCGTACGGCCTCCCCTGTGTTCAAACTCCCAGGGTGCTTTATTGGCATTTACATAATCCTTTACGTGTTTGATATCCCTGCCTCTTTCGAGCATGATCGTTTTCAGGCCCTTTTCAGTAAGCTCCTTTGCTGCCCATCCCCCGGATATTCCAGAGCCGATCACAATAGCGTCGTATGTGTTGGTTGACATGTTAAAAAAATGATTGTTTTAGTTAAATGTTGGTTAGTCCGACTAATGTAAAAATTTATTTCTCTTTTATTTAAATTACATTGTGTTTTTTTAACACAATAATGCCCCTGCAAATTCCCAGGGCATTTTCACAGCTATTTTTTATAACTTTTTATCGCCCCAAATGCCTTTAAAGTAGGTATTGAAAAATCGTCCGTCATACATTCCCCTTTTTCGATTCGCTCACTGCATGGTCGACAGCGCGGGCGGTGAGAGCCATATATGTAAGTGAGGGATTCTGACAAGAAGTAGACGTCATGCTGGCGCCATCCGTTACAAAAACATTGGTACATGCGTGTAATTGATTCCATTTATTCAGCATGGACGTTTTCGGGTCCTTGCCCATCCGTACCCCACCCATTTCATGAATATCCAAACCCGGCGCCTGGTGGTTGGTGGACGGCTGAATATTTTTGAAACCGGCACTGGTAAACATTTCGGTAAGCTGTTCGATGTAATCCTTTTTCATCTTCTCGTCATTGTCGTCATAATCAACCGAAATATCGAGCAATGGCACACCCCAGGCATCTTTCTTGCTATCATCAAGCTTTACAAAATTGGTTTCCTTTGGGATGGTTTCGCCCATCATGTGCGAACCTACACGCCATGGACCATATTCCTTTGAAGCCAGGCCCGCTTTAAAATCTTCGCCGAAGCCATCGTAACTATGCTTAAACCCGCGGTAGGCACTAAAGCCACAGGCATAACCCCGCAGGAAGTCAGTCTCCTGTTTGTAAACATTCCTGAAACGCGGAATATATCCGCCGCCGGCCGGGTTGCGGCCATCGGTGGCCCATTCTTCAAATCCTTCAACTTCCGCCCCGATATGTGCCGAATAATTGTGGAAAGCCACAAACTTGCCCAGCACGCCACTATCATTACCCAAACCATTAGGAAAACGGTGCGATTTTGAATTGAGCAATATCAGATTGGTATTGAGGGCCGCCGCATTTACAAAAATGATGCGTGAATAAAATTCTTCGGTTTTTTTGGTATTGGTATCAACGATACGGACGCCGCTTGCTTTTCCCTTCTTCTCGTCATATATAATAGACTCGACAACCGAAAAGGGCCTGATCGTTAAATTTCCAGACTTAAGGGCCCATGGAATAGTTGAAGCATTACTGCTAAAGTATCCGCCAAACGGGCATCCGCGTTCGCAAATGGTACGTTCCTGGCATTGCGCACGGCCCTGGTCGAGATGTATCTGGTTAGGTTTGGATAGATGCGCACAACGTGCACTTATCACATGCCTGTTCTGATAATTCACTTTAACGTGCTTTCTAAAATATTCTTCAACAGCGTTTAACGGAAAAGCCGGCAAGAACTCCCCATCAGGCAACTCGGCGATGCCGTCCTTATTACCGGATATACCGGCAAATTTTTCCACATGGCTGTACCAGGGTGCAATATCCTGATAACGAATGGGCCAATCGACAGCAAAACCGTCTCTTGCCGGCCCCTCAAAGTCAAACTCGCTCCAGCGCTGGGTTTGCCTGGCCCAAAGCAACGATTTGCCGCCTACCTGATAGCCCCGTATCCAATCAAATGGTTTGGTTTGTACATACGGATGTTCATTATCTTTAACAAAAAAATGAGCCGCACTTTCGCCAAAGGCATAGCAACGGTTCACTATAGGATTGGCTTCCTGCACAGCCATCGGCAATACCCCACGATGTTTAAATTCCCACGGGTACATATTAGTGGTCGGATAATCCTTAATATGCTTTACATCGCGGCCGCGCTCCAGCATTAAAACTTTCAGGCCCTTGTCGGTCAGCTCTTTGGCGGCCCAGCCCCCACTAATCCCCGATCCAATTACAATAGCATCAAAGGTGCGCTCTTTTGCGCTGTCGATATTCAGATTTGCCATTTTAAGCCTTCATATTATTTTTAACCGGGAAATGCGCGTTATATCTGCCCGGCACCAACTCATACACTATCTCCTTAGTCATAAAATACTGCGATTGCGTGTACCCAAAAACCGTAAGCCCTTTTACTGTACCATAAAATGCCTGCAATTCATCTTTCTTTTCTGGCTTATCGTCTTTTTTCCCTGAAGGGTTGCGGCCGGTTGGTTTGGCGCCCGGTTTCTTTTCAAATGTCGCCAGGATAGCAGCCTTCTCGGTTTTGCTGCAATCGGCAAAGCTTTTGCTATACATTTTTTTGGTAAGATCGTTAAACTTATCCATGCCTTTGAAAAATGCCTGCTGATCTTCTTTTTTTGTACAATCATCCAGCATCAGCCAGACGAATTTGTCGAGATTAAGATCCTTTGCCCCGGGTGTTGTGGTTTTTGGAATGATTGTTTCAGCCAGATCGGCAATCAATGCTTCCTGGTCGCCGGTGACATCAAAATGCTTGAAATGGGCCGTCGGATTATCTTTGGTACAAGCCGGTAATATGGCCGCGCTGCTAAGTACCAGGGCTAAATTTCGGATCGCTGTACGCCTGTCCATTGTTAAATTAGGTTATAATGCCTGTTCAGGGGGAAAACACAGGCAATATAGTGTATAATTGACATTATAAAATAAAAACGCAAAAAAATACCGCTTATTCTGGCAATACACAGCAACAGATTTTTTTACTCGTTGAAAAGTAGCAAAAAAGGGGTTAGAAACCCCATTTTTTCATTGTTTGTAAATCAATTTTTACACAATCGAACGGGTCCTTGCCCTGGTACGACTCCTGCTCGATGATGAACCAACTGGTGCCGCCATGCTTACGGGCCTCTTTAACAATATCCCTAACCGGCATAACACCCTCACCAAGTATAGTGCTGTCATAACCATCCATGCCTTGCCCGGTAGTGCTTTTAATTTCGTCCTTCACGTGCAACAGCTCAAAACGGCCTGGATATTTCTTCAGCAGGTCCAATGCGATACCGCCGGCGCCCAGCATATTGCCCACGTCCATCTGCTGTGCGACCAATTCAGGATCGGTATTGGCTAAAATATAATCATAAAGCGTTTCATCACCCACTTTAGTGCTGAATTCGAAATTGTGATTATGGTAGCCGAACTTCATATTATATTTTTTACAAAGCTCTCCGCATTTGTTGAATTGATCCATTGTCTTTTTCAACTTATCAGGATCATGACGCAAACTTTCATCGAGCCACGGACTGATCACATAGCGCTGGCCAACTTCTGCTGCATCTTCAACAGTATATTTCCACTTATCAGTGAAATCATTTTTTGCATCGTCCCAATCATGCGCAGTCATTACAGTATGGCCGCTGTGCATTTGCAGGTCCATTCCCGATAACAATTTTCTAAACTCTTTAGCGGTATACCCGTAGAACTTACGGTTGACGTAATTGGCATGCTCGACATGAACATAGCCCATATCGGCTAACTTCTTGAGCGAACCTGCAGGGTCCTTACTCATAGCATCGCGTACCGAATAGAGCTGAAGCCCCACTCTTTCGATCTTTTT
This sequence comes from Mucilaginibacter ginsenosidivorans, assembly GCF_007971025.1. NCBI lineage: Bacteria > Pseudomonadati > Bacteroidota > Sphingobacteriia > Sphingobacteriales > Sphingobacteriaceae > Mucilaginibacter > Mucilaginibacter ginsenosidivorans. The sequence goes on from NZ_CP042436.1 coordinate 4,420,722, forward strand.
TGGTGCTGCAAAAAGGTCGTTTGACGATACCAATGCCGCGCCTGCAACCGCCAGGGCTGTGTTCCTGATGAAATCTCTGCGTGAATTATCCATTTTTATATGATTTTTTAGCGTGTTTCTTTTTATTACTGCCCTATCGGGAAAGCCGGGAACAGCAAGCTTGAATTACTTACAAATGCAAGGTGCTTACTATCCGGCGCCCACGACGGGGTGTTGATAGTTCCTTGTCCGCCGTATAAATAAGCAACCACTTTTGATGGCCCGCCACTAGCAGGCATCACTCTTAGGTAGACATGTTTATAGAACGGGTGGTCTCCCGGCGAAACCTCGTTTTTCAAAAATGTAATGTATACTATCCATTTCCCATCAGGCGAAATATGCGGGAACCAGTTATTAAAATCATCGTTGGTTAACTGTGTTTGCTCACTTCCATCCGCTTTCATACGCCATACCTGCATCAGGCCAGAACGTACAGAATTAAAGTAGATGTATTTACCGTCGGGACTGTATTCGGGTCCGTCATCCAGGCCTTTGGCATCGGTCAGCCTTACTTCTGGACCACCGCCGGAGGGGATGCGGTAAACATCGTACTCCCCATTCCTATCACCACAGAACACGATATATTTACCATCCGGCGACCAGCCGTGCATGTAAGAGGGCCCTGTTGGCGTTATCTGTTTTGCTTCGCCGCCGCCAATAGGTACCGTAAACCCAACCGAAGCACCCTTTTCGCCATTGCCACTGCTTACTGCAAGCATTTTCCCATCAAAGGAGATCACATGATCATTATTGTTGTGATTGGCGACACCTGTATTGATAGCCTTTGGGGTACGGGTAGCCAGGTCGAAGTTATACAGGATGCCGTCGCGATTATAAATCAGTGATTTACCATCCTGCGTCCAGTTTGGGGCCTGGAGCGAGTTGGGAATCTGGTAAATAACTTTAGCATTTTCATCGGCCAGGTCCAGTATTTCGATACTGCTGCCTATATAATTGCGATAGGGCACCAGGTCTTTGGGCGCCGGTACTACAATACGTACATTATTAAAAGTAGCTTTTTCGACCACATTAGGATTATGAGAACAAATAAAGAGGCCAACGTATACATCGTCGCCTAAAAAATCAGTTGTGTCGAGTTTTACGCTTACGAAAGTCTCACCTTTGTGCGCTACCGACATGGTGTATTTGCCATCTTTCCGCTCAAGCTGTATAATGTCAGCGCCGGTAAGCTCAAACTTCTTTTCCTCGGTGGCCCCGCCTGTGGCCGGCCGGTATTGGAGCGAAGTTAACCCGCTACCATGAACCACTGCGCTGAGATGCTTTGAATTGGTATCGAGCGAGGAACGCACCATCCAGCCAATTTTACGGTGTTCCTCGACACCTTTACCGATGAAACTAATATTGGTTCGCAAAATGAAATCGCCCTTCATTTTTTTCCAGAGGTAATGGAACTCATCGTGGGTGGCCCAAACATTGGTGCCCGATCCTTCCATTTGATATTGCTGCATGTTGCTGTCGTAGTTGGCACTGCCCTTGTGCTTCACAAGGCCAACATCAGACTGACCGTCAAAAATGCCGACCTGACCGGTTTGGGCATGGGCACCAAAAATACCCGCGCACAAAAGTGCAGAAATAGCAACAAGGCGTATTTTATTTTTCATCAGGAAACGGTGTTTAATTGACACTAATAATTGGGTTAGCTAATTTATAAATTACATTGAGAAAACATGCAAACAGCTTGTGTAAATTTTACAACGACGTTTGGGAAACGTGTATTTACAGCACCGGTTACGTTGAGATCAAAGAAAAACAGGGCAAATCCAGGATCAGGCGTATGCCCTGTTCAGCGGGAGGCTGAAATAAAATTTGCTGCCTTTGCCAGGAGCGGAAGATATCCAGAGTTTACCGCCGTTAAGTTCCACCAGTTCCTTGCAAAGCATCAGCCCGATGCCTGTACCACTTTCGCCCGAGGTACCCCGTTGGGAGAAGTGCGTTTGTATAGAAAATAGCTTCTGTAGTTCAGGCTCGCTCATGCCTTTGCCGGTATCTTCTACGCTTATGATCAGGCTATCGCCTCTAAATTCAGAATTAAGGGTTATTCGGCCCTCATTATCCGTAAACTTAATGGCATTACTTACCAGGTTGCGCAAAACGACCTTGATGTGGTTCTCGTCGGCCAGCCCAGAATTTCCGGGGACGGCCTTGTTAATAAATCTAATATTCTTTTTTTCAAGAGCCTGGCTGAACACCTGCTCCACTTCGGCTCCCAGTACTGAAATATCAAGGCCGGTTGAATTGACACCGCGTTCCTTTATCTTACTACCTGCCCAATCCAAAAGATTTGACAGCGTAAGTTCAGCGCTTTTTACCATTGGGTTAATATCCTTCATCAGGACGTGAACCTCTTCTTTAGAAAGATAATCAACCCCGAACATATCTGTAATATTCCGCAGGTTTGCCAGCGGTGTGCGCAAGTCGTGCGCTATCGTAGCCAGCAATTTGTCTTTTATGTTGGCTACTACTTCAAGATTAGCTGCCTGTACCTCTATCAGTTGTTTTTGTTTCAGAAGACCTTCGTTCTGTTCGTTCAAACGTTCACCAAGTCTTTTTTTCTGCGTGTAGAAATAATAGGTGATAAACAAAATGAATACGACCACAAGGAGCGATACCGCCAGGATGACGATAACAGCACGCTGCCATTTCAGCATCGCTTTATTTTGCTGCGCCGCGCGCTCCATATCGGCCATGTCATTCAGGTGTTTTTCAAGCGCAAAATAATCCTGTATCAGCTCCGTATTCTTAATTTTATTGAACGTACTGAGGCTATCCTGCATTTTGTTATACCTTTTTTGGTAAAACATGGCCATTTTCAGGTCGCCCTTGCTTTCATAAGTGCCAATCAAAGCCTTATAAGCGTTGGTTATGGCATCGACCACACCTATACTGTCCGCAAGGTTTCCGCCTTTAACTGCATAAAATATAGCCTTTTCGTAATCGTGCAGTTTGTTGTAAACTTCCGCATATTCGATATAAGTAGTTGCACGCAAACGCTTATTGTGTGTGGCAAAGCTCATAGCCAGCGCAGTATCAGAATAGGCTATCGATTCCTTATACCTTCCCATAAGCGTGTAAATGGTACTTAGCCGGCCATACAACACGGCGGTATTCGGTGCATCATTTGCCTTTGCGTTCAATAGCAGGGCTTTCCTGGCATCGCTTAGTGCAGCGTCGTACTTACCCTGGCGACGGTAGACCAATGAGCGTTCGCTATAAACCTCGGCTACCCGGTCGGGGTCGCCATGGGCATACTGCTCAGATAGATTAAGATTATGGAGCGCGAGCCTGAAGTTCCGGAGATCGGAATAAGTACGGCCGATGATGTTATAGCAGCTTGAAATAAGCAGGTTGTCTTCCCTGGGTATATTCATTAACGCCTTGTTAAAATAAAACAAAGCAATGGGGTAATAGGATTGCGACCAGTATACATCCCCGATGTTAAGAAAGCTGCGGCCGATACCATCATTATATTTAACACTTTCGGCAAGGATAAGTGCCCTTTCGGCGATATGGCGCGCCGAATCGGGAGATTCGAGGTAAATATTAAAGCTAACGCTATTGAGGCTGTCAACAGTCTTTTTTGATGCGGGCGGAACGGCGGCTGCGGGCCGGGCAACAACATTGCCCTTTATCAATAATAGAAGTATAACACCAAATAATGCCCGCATAAGCGTTATTACGATAAAAAAGTTCTAAAGTTCGGCAAATATCTAATAAAAAAGGACATTGTCAGGCAATGGTACAGCGTTCGCCTTCAAGCATTTCCCGGCAAAGTTCCTCGTCGTCCGGCATCACTATCTTATCGGCCTCCTGTTTATAATTATGTTTAAGCTGCTTACGGCGCCTGGCTTCAAGAAAGCGCCTTACCTGGGTGCGGTTCTCCAGCACCAGGCCGGGCACTATTACGGGCTGGTTGTCCTCGTCCTTTGCCACCATGGTAAAGTAGCTGGTATTGGTATGGTGCACGGTGTTGGTTTTAATGTTCTCCGAAATAACTTTAATGCCAACAACAAGCGAGGTTTTACCTACGTAATTTACTGAAGCCATGAGTGATACCAGATCGCCGACCTCGACCGGCGCCAGGAAGTCGACAGTATCTATTGAAGCGGTAACGCAATAGTTACCCGCGTGTTTGGCTGCGCACACGTAAGCCACTTTATCCATTAGCGATAATAAAATACCACCATGTATTTTGCCGCCAAAATTGGAATAAGACGGTATCATCAGCTCGGTTATAACAGTTTCAGAAAAACTTACCGGCTTGTAGAAAGAGGCGTCGGTTGGGGTCGTCATTTTTATAATATATAATAAAGGTAGAAGTCTCCCGCAAAAATATATACTATTCGTCAGTAAATATAGATGGTGCAATTTGAAATTGGCTGTGTATGCTTATATTGCTGAATTATTATGCCTGACAAAAAAACACTGCTACTTCTTCTTGTTACCCTATCCTTATGTACAAGGGGCTTTTCGCAGGATCTTATTGAAAAAAAGGAAAAGCTCGGCGACAGGATGACCGCGGTTTACACCGTATTGAAGAGCGATGAGCAAATTAAAGACGGACTTTACCAGGAGTTTTATAAGCGCAAGCACCTTATTGTGAGCGGCATTTATAAAAGAAATAAAAAGACCGGCGTTTGGCGCTATTTCAACCCAAAGGGCGTGCTGATGCAAACCTACAACGTCGACAAGGATACGATAGTTTATGAAGCATTTGAGAGTCGCGCGTCGGGATTTGATTATTTAGTTGACAAGGAGTTGACTGACTCCGACAAAACCACCAAGCCTTTAAAAATAGGCGGCCGTTATTACGGTTACCTCCCATACCTGGCTATTTATAAAACGCCTTTTATCAGTTATTATTGGGGTTCGGGGCTATACGAGGGCAAGGTGGAACTTTTGATCAGTCCGCTGGGCCGGCTGGCCGATATGAAGGTGACGGTAACGGGCCCGGATCTCCTCCAGGGTACGCGTATGTCGTTAAAACTGCTTAAAGAGCAAGATAAGGAATTTATACCTGCTACAATAAACCATAAACCGGTGATATGCCGCATTATTATTCATTGCCGGGTAGATGGCGATGGCGGGTTGGCGCTTTTTGACGATGATATGCGGCGGGGTGTAAAAAATGACCCGCCGCATATTAATTATGGTGTTGACGACGATTTCTGAAATCGCTGCAATAATTAATGATGGTGGTGGCCATCGGGGCCGTGGGCATGGCCATGAGACATTTCATCGTCTGTTGCCGGGCGCACATTAATGATATTTCCTTTAAAATGGAGCTCGTGCCCTGCCATGGGGTGATTCAGGTCGACGATAACCGAGTCTTCAGCAATAGATACTACCTGTCCCTGGAAACGATTACCATTGTTATCCTGGAGCGGCAACATACTCCCTATCTCGGGAATATCGGTTCCCTGGAACATCTCTTTAGGCAAATTAGCTACCGCTTCCTCATCATATTCACCATAGGCGTCGACTGCTGAAAGCTGGAAATCGTATGGGTCGCCGGTAGAAAGGGTACTTAAATTTTCTTCAAACTTAGGCAGCATCTGGCCCGCGCCGAACAAAAAAGTTAAAGGCTGCTCTTCGGTAGCGCTTTCTACTAAACCCTCTTTGCCATCCTCGTCTTTTACATACAGATCGTAGGTTAATGACACTACGTGTTTTGGTGCAATCTTCATGCTGTCTTTTTTTTGATAATTATTTAATCGTTGATTTGTTTTAATACGTCGCGGATATTTTCGGAAGGTAAGCCGCAGGTTTTATCCCTGCATACAAATATCCGGGTGTTTTCGGCAATCCTGCCCTGCAGCAAAGGTAAACTTCCTTTTTTACCACCCAACATTATTTTGTTAGGGATGTAATTTTTTTCCAGTTCAACCCGCTTCAGCTCATAGTCATTCCCTGTTATGGCAACTTCATAAAGGCCAAAAACCTCGTTTAGCATCAGCATGGCCCAATTTGAGTACGACGAACCATAACGTGCTATTTGCGGCGCCACGCCGGCTAAAAGCTTTGCTGATATTTCAAGATACTGGTCGTCGTCAAAAAAGTGCCCCAGCTTTTGCAGGTTATGAGCCATCACCGAATTAGATGCCGGTATCACGCTGTCCATCACCTCAGATTTGCGGGCTATCAATTGTTCATCATCAGCGGCCGTAAAAAAGAAGAGGCCGTTTGTATCGTCATAATAGTGATTGATGGCGATAGCTGTCAACTCTTTTGCTTTACCGATCCACTTCTCTTCAAAAGTGACCTCATATAACGCGATGAAGGCGTCGATAACGTTTGCATAATCGTCGAGGAAAGCAGCCTCATCGCCATCCTTCCCCCGAAGGGAGGGGCTTTTGTAAATTCGGGATAATCTTCCGTTAGCTCCGACAAGATTACTTAGAATGAAGCCGGCGTTTTGCAAGGCGAGTTCAAGATACTCGGATTTGCCAAATGCGCGATACGCCTCACAAAGTCCTTTCAGCATCAGGCCATTCCACGATGCCAGTATTTTATAATCAAGCCCCGGGCGGATGCGGTGACTGCGAATCTCAAAAACCTTTTGCCGAAGTGCCTTTATTTTTGCATCCAGTTCCTGCGGTGTTAATTCAAGCCGCGCGGCGAGTTGCAAGCCATTTTCATCCCTGAACAGCACGTTGGTATGCTCCTCTTCCCAGTTACCTTCTTCCGTTATATTATAATACAGTGAGAACAATTCCGCGTCGGCACCTAAAATGCCTTCAATCTCTTCGGCTGCAAAAATGTAGAATTTGCCTTCCACTCCTTCACTATCAGCATCTAAAGCCGAGTAAAAACCACCTTCGGCCGAGGTTAATTCCCGTTTAATAAATGTAATTACCTCGTCCACAACTTCCGGGTATAACGGATCGGGGTGCCATATTGCGGCTTCGGAATAAAGGCTAACCAACTGGGCGTTATCATACAGCATCTTTTCGAAATGCGGCACGTGCCAGCGGCCATCTACCGAATACCGGGCAAAGCCACCGCCTATGTGATCGTAAATACCACCGAGGGCCATTTTACGCAGCGTTAGTTGAACCTGTTCCGCGATGCTTTCATCCTTCATCAAATGTGCATACCGCATCAAAAATTGCCAGTTATTGGGCATGGGGAACTTAGGCGATGACCCCATTCCTCCTTCTACTTTATCAAAATACCGCAGCCAGTTTTTGACGATCAGTTCAAGGTCGGCTTTGGTGTGTTGAACCTTTTCACTTGCCGGTGCAAACGATTCGTATTGCCGTATACCTTCTGTCAGTTTTACAGCGTACTCCTCTGCCTCCCCGGGTTTGGTTTTGTAAAAATCGGCCAGGTTGAACAGCAGGCTCACCCAATCGTTTTTACGAAAATAAGTGCCCCCATAAATCGGCCGCTGATCGGGCAGGCAGATGCAGTTAAGCGGCCAGCCACCGCGACCGGTCATTAGTTGGAGGGCGGTCATGTATATCTGGTCGATGTCAGGACGTTCCTCCCGGTCTACCTTTATGCACACAAAGTATTCGTTCATCACTGCCGCCACCTTTTCGTCCTCGAAACTTTCATGTTCCATCACATGGCACCAATGACAGGCCGAATAGCCTATGCTGACCAGCATCAGCTTATTTTCATCCTTAGCTTTTTGCAAAGCTTCTGGCCCCCAGGGATACCAGTCGACCGGGTTATTGGCGTGTTGTAAAAGATAGGGGGAGGCGGAATTAGCTAATCGGTTCATAGACGTTTTATAATGATGGCGAAGATGAGCATAAGACGGTACAATCAGGTAATCTAAAGGTCTGAAAATATGCAATTATCACATTTCCAGTAATTAGAAAGTTACAAATGGAACATCGTCAAATAATTTTGGTTTATTTGTTCCTCAAATTCTCAAAAATAATGAACCAATTAAATTTAAAGCACCTGTTGGGCGTGTGTTTTGCGTTGTTAATGGCCGCAAGCGCATCGGCCCAAACCGATTCTATTAAATACGATCACCATGACCTCTTCGGCCCTATTACGTGGCCCGTTACCAGCGGCAATACGCGCTCGGCAGACGGTTTGCCCGGCGCAAATTACTGGCAAAACCGCGCTGATTACAGCATCCGGGCTACCCTGACAGAAGGCGCGCAGGATACTACGGTAACCGGTGAAGTTACCATAAGCTACACCAATAACAGCCCGGACAAACTTGACCACCTGTGGCTGCAGCTCGACCAAAACCTGTTCAAGCCTGATTCGCGCGGCGCGGCAGTTACTCCTATTACCGGGGATCGTTTTGACGTGCGCGGGTTTAGTCGCGGCGGGTATCATATCCAGTCGGTATCGGTTACTTATAATAAACAAGCTTATAGCGTAACACCGGTTATCAGCGATGCCCGTATGCAGGTGCGCCTCCATGCACCAATGGCTGCCAATGGGGCCAGGATAGAACTGAAAATAAAATACTGGTTCTCGATACCGATGTATGGCGCCGACCGTATGGGACGCAAAAAATTCAAGGACGGCTATGTTTACGAGATAGCCCAATGGTACCCGCGCATGTGCGTTTATGACGACGTAGAAGGCTGGAACACGCTGCCATACATGGGCCTGGGTGAGTTTTACTGCGAATACGGCAATTTTGATTATTATATAACCGCACCGGCTAACATGCTTGTTGTCGGGTCGGGCGACCTGCAAAACGGGCAGCAGGTACTTACCCCTACCCAGCTTTCGCGCCTGGCACAGGCCCGTAAAAGCGACAAAACAGTGATGATAACAAAACCCGATGAGGTAATGCAAAATGCCAGCGCCAAAGGCCCCAAAACCTGGCACTTTAAGATGCTGAATACCCGCGACGTATCGTGGGCAGCATCAAAAGCCTTTATCTGGGACGCAGCAAGAGTAAATTTCCCTTCGGGACGCAAAGGCATTGCCATGGCCACCTATCCTGCCGAAAGCGCGGGCGATGATTCGTGGGGCCGCGCTACCGAATACCTGAAATACAGTATTGAGATCTATTCAAAAAAATATTATGAATACCCATGGAATTCGGCTACAACTGTATCAGGAGTGGCTTTGGGTATGGAATATCCGGGTATCGTGTTCTGTTTGGATAACCTGAAAAAAGGCAATTTGTGGGGCGATGTGACACACGAGATAGGCCATAACTGGTTCCCGATGATCGTAGGTTCCAATGAGCGTAAATACATGTGGCAGGACGAAGGCTTTAACACCTTTATTAATGAGTATTCGACCAAAATGTTCAATCACGGCGAATATGACGATACAACCGCGCGCCCTGCACACAACCTGGTTGGCTACCTGAAAAGGCTGAAAGACCCCCTTATGGTCGCCCCGGAAGCAATGGGCCTGAATGATTACGGTCAGTATTACGTGAAAACATCTGCCGGGTTAGATATGCTGCGAAACGTAGTGTTAGGCCCCGACCGCTTTGACTATGCCTTTAACGAATATATCAAACACTGGGCGTTTAAACACCCTTTGCCTTACGACTTTTTCCGTACGATGAACGATGCCGCAGGCGAAGATCTGAACTGGTTCTGGAAAGAATGGTTCTTCACCACCTGGGAGCTTGACCAGGCCGTGCAATCAGTAACTTATGTAAAAGGCGATGCAGCTAACGGTGCTATCATTACTTTGGTGAACAAGGAGAAAATGGCGATGCCTGTTGACCTGAAGATCACACAATCGAACGGGAAAGTGGAAGTTCTCCATTTGCCTGTTAATATCTGGCAGCGCATTGGCGGGGTTTGGAAATTTAAATACCCTTCAACATCAACTATTACGAAAGTCGAGATCGACCCGGATAAACAAATGCCGGATGTAGATTTAAAAAACAATGTTTGGGAAGGAAAATAAGCGGAAAGCTTAAAGGAGAAAGCAGAAAGATTGATTTTGCTTAAATTATATAAAGACCGGATCCTCTCAAATCTGGTCTTTTTTGTTTGCTATAAAATATTAGATTTATAATTAATACAGCAGGTATGGAGTATCAGGAATTTATAGATCAACTTGTAAATAATTTCCCCGAAATAAAGGGCCAAGTATTGGATGAAGACGATGTAGGCCTTATTACTTTACAAATGGGAACATTTAAACGTTTTACACAAAAAGCTATAAATGAAAATAATATTCAAACGGTTAAAAAATGTTTTGACTTTATTTCACTGCATAATAGCATGGTCAATAGTCGAATACAAAACTCGATAGGGATTACTTATCTGGCCAAACTTACAATCAGAAAAAATAGTAAAATTGAAAAACTCCTTCCGCCGGAGCTTAAAAACATTAGGGATAGTTTACATCGCCATTATAATTCCGTGTCGGAGAACAAAGGGTTTAATAATTTTATAAACGAATTGGAACAATTAGAAAAGAAGAAAAAATCCTGATGCGCGCTTCTTAATGTTCGTTGGCTTAATCAACCTAAATTTTCTTGTAATCTTAATGACCAAACTCCAACTCGCCAAACTCATCATGCTCCTCGCCGCTATTTACAATGCTGTTTGGGGCATTGTAATATCTGTATGTCCTCAAATTATATTATTCGATTATTCAGCCACGCCGTTTACTTTGATCCTGTTACGATGTATCGGCATGCTGGTGGGCACTTATGCCATAGCCTACTACTTCGCGTCGCGCGACCCGCTGCGATATTGGCCGTTGATATTGGTTGGATTTATTGGCAAGGTTTTGGGACCGGTCGGTTCTGTTTATTATATTTCGATTGGTGAACTTACGCCAAAATTCCTTTATGTCAATTTACTGAATGATTTGATATGGCTGGTGCCGTTTGGATGGATATTATGGCAGATACGGACGGATAAGCTGCCTCATTAGGTTGCGTACCTACGGCACGCAATTTTCATTTCATTATTTTTTTTACCGACGTTTAACCCCGCTGGGGTTAATCAGTTGCAAGTCCAAAATGCGCCATCGGCGCAAAAACGTCGGTAGAGATCAAATAGAGATATGTTTCCGTGCCGTAGGTACGGAAACATCCACCTATATCATTATCAATTCTGCAAAAACGATTGCCTGAATGCCACGGGTGATTGGTTGGTTTTGCGTTTGAACAGTTTGTTAAACGACTGCGGGTGTTCGAACCCCAAACGGTAGGCTATTTCGGCAATGGTGAGGTTGCTGGTGCTCAATATCTCTTTGGCCTTTTCTATCAGTTTATTGTGAATGTGCTGCTGGGCGTTCTGGCCAGTATGAGAGCGCAGCATGTCGCTGAGATACCGGGACGAAACCTTCAATTGATCAGCAATATCCTGCACGGCAGGCAGGCCATTTTGCAGTGCCTTTTCAGTGTCAAAATAATCTGCCAGGAGCGCTTCCAGTTCCGTTAACAGATCATTGTTGGCGGCTTTCCGGGTAATGAACTGGCGGTTGTAAAAGCGATTGCTGTAATGCAACAACAGTTCTATCTGCGCTATCACAACGTCCTGGCTCAGGCTGTCGATCGGCTGATCCAACTCCTCCTGTATCATTTTAACAACGCCGAATATGGTTTCTTTTTCTTTTTCTGAAAGATGAAGCGCTTCGGATGCCGAATAGGAAAAGAAACCGTAGTTCTTAATGGTTTTAGCAAGTGGATGGTTCCGTAAGAAATCCGGGTGGATCACCAGTGAGAAGCCGCCGTAATCCTGGTCTTCCTCGTCAACGATCATAACCTGGTTGGGCGACGTAAAACACAGCCCGCCCTCGTTAAAATCGTAATAATTCTGCCCGTATTTGAACTTCCCGGTGTAATTGGTTTTATAAGATATTTTATAAAGATTCATCACCGTCGCTCCGCCTAACCGGCTCCAGTCGGGTTTCATGTCTTTATAATAATTAATCCCCACAAGCGGATGCAGCGGCCCGGGCAGGCCCAGCGCCTGGTTCAACTCCGAAATGGAGTTGAACACATGCGGCTGTTTGGTTTCCTTTTTCATATTAAAGCGTTGCCATATCTATCACAAAGCGGTAGCGCACATCACCTTTTTCCATACGCTCAAAGGCCTGGTGGATATCTTTAATATTTATCAATTCGATATCGGATACGATATTGTTTTCGGCACAAAAATCCAGCATTTCCTGGGTTTCTTTGATACCGCCGATACATGAGCCGGCCAAACTTTTACGACCCATCAGAATGCTAAAGGCCGATACCTGCGCAGGGTTGGATGGAACACCAACACAAATCATGGTGCCGTCTGTCTTCAGCAGGGACAGGTACATATTGAAATCATGTTCTGCCGAAACTGTATCCAATATAAAGTCGAAGCTGCCCCTGGCTGCCTCTACCTGAGCAGGATCAGAGGTCACTATAAAATGGTGAGCTCCCAATTTTTTGGCATCCGCTTCTTTTTTGGGTGAAGTGCTGAGAACGGTAACTTCGGCGCCAAAAGCAACGCCAAACTTAACGGCCATGTGGCCAAGTCCGCCAAGGCCCAAAACGGCTAATTTATGTCCCTTTCCTACTTTCCAGTGGCGCAATGGCGAATAAGTTGTTATGCCTGCGCATAACAAAGGTGCGGTAGCTGCAAGATCGAGTTTGTCCGAAATGCGTAAAACAAATTCTTCCTTTACCACAATGGTATTCGAATAGCCGCCATAAGTGGGCGACGAACCATCCCGCTCCATACCGTTATAGGTAAACGTCGGGTTTTCGAAGCAATATTGCTCAAGGTCCTGTTTGCAGTTTTCGCAATGCCCGCATGAATCGACCATACAGCCGGTAGCGGCCAGGTCGCCTACTTTAAAATTCTTCACCTGGTCGCCTACTTTAACCACCCGGCCTACGATCTCGTGACCTGGCACCATCGGGAAAATACCAGGGAACCAATCATCTTTTAACTGGTGAAGATCGGAATGGCAAACACCGCAAAATAAAATATCAAATTGCACATCGTGCGGGCCAACCTCGCGGCGGTCGAAGCTCCAGGGAGCCAGGTTGGATTTGTTGGTTTGGGCTGCATAGCCTTTTGCTTGAATCATAAGTCTCTGTGTTTTAATAATTCAAAGTTGAGCATTAAAAGTTATATGCATGTATCCATTCCGGTTTTTATTGTAGCCAAAACGGTGTGTGCGAGGAGAAAGGTAAAGGCAAAAGGATAAAGGCAAGAGCAGGGCGATAAAATAACGATTTGATATGTTCAGATTTTAAAACCTTTCGCCTTTGTATTTTCACCTTTCGCCTCAAAAAAGTAACTTCGTCCCCCGACAGAAACGAGGAAAAGAGATTGGATTATTTAAAGGGACTGAACCCGGCCCAGCAGGCCGCCGTAATGCAAACCGAAGGGCCTGTGATGATCATCGCGGGTGCCGGGTCGGGTAAAACGCGTGTGATAACCATGCGCGTGGCGCACCTGGTGGCCAGTGGTGTTGATGCCTTTAACATTTTGGTACTAACCTTTACCAACAAGGCTGCCCGCGAAATGCGGGAGCGTATCATGCATGCCGTAGGCGCCGAGGCAAAAAACGTTTGGATGGGCACTTTCCACTCGGTATTTGCAAAAATACTGCGGGTTGAGGCTGATAAACTTGGGTATCCCAACAATTTTACCATTTACGATACTGACGACAGCAAGAGTGTGCTGCGGGCCATTTTAAAAGAAATGAACCTGGACGATAAGCTGTATCAGCCCAATTTTGTTTACAATCGTATATCAGCTGCAAAAAACAACCTGATATCGTGGCAGGAATACCAGCAGAACGACCAGATACAGGCGGATGATTTTTCGAGCGGCCGCGGGCAATTGGGCAAAATATATGAAACCTATGCTACGCGCTGCTACCGCGCCGGGGCAATGGATTTTGACGACCTGCTTTTCAAAACCAATGAATTGCTGAAACGCTACCCTGACGTACTTTATAAATACCAGAATAAGTTTAAGTACCTGATGGTGGATGAGTACCAGGATACGAATTTTTCGCAGTATCTTATTGTGAAAAAACTGGCGGCCATCAACGAAAATATTTGCGTAGTGGGCGATGATGCACAGAGTATCTATGCCTTCCGCGGAGCGAACATCCAGAACATCCTGAATTTTGAAAAGGATTATCCCGACCTGAAAATATTCAAGCTTGAACAGAACTACCGTTCCACACAAAACATCGTCAACGTAGCTAACAGTATTATTGCCAATAACCAGGAGCAGCTAAAGAAAAATGTTTTTTCGGAAAAGGAAGAAGGCGATAAAATAAAGGTAATGCGCGCCTTCAGCGACAATGAAGAAGGTAAAATCGTCGCCGAAGGCATTTTACAGGAGCGCAGTACCAAAGGGATGAAATGGCACGATTTTGCCATCCTGTACCGCACCAACGCCCAGTCGCGCTCGATGGAAGAAGCGCTGCGTAAGCTGAACATACCTTATAAGATATATGGCGGCCTTTCATTTTACCAGCGCAAGGAAATAAAGGACCTGATTGCCTACTTCAGGCTTACGATCAATCCCAACGACGAGGAAGCGATGAAAAGGGTGATCAATTACCCTAAACGCGGTATCGGTGATACTTCGGTGGACAGGATCATCCTGGCGGCTGATCAGAATATGATAACGCCATGGGAAGTGATCGTCAACCCATCAAAATACATTGACGGGCGCAGCTCGGCACAGGTTAGTGTATTTGCAACCATGATACAGGCCTTCGCGGTTATAACCAAAAACCAATCGGCTTATGATGCGGCGCTGCATATTGCACAACATTCGGGCCTGTTAAAGGATCTTTACGAGGATAAATCGGTAGAAGGGCTGAACAGGTATGAAAACATCCAGGAATTGCTGAACGGTATTAAGGAGTTTTCGGAACGCGAGGATATAGAAGATAAAAGCCTTGCTGTATTTATGCAGGATGTGGCCCTGCTGACCAATGACGATAAGGACAATAAACCAGATGCCGACACGGTATCGCTGATGACCATACACTCGGCCAAAGGACTTGAGTTTCCGCATGTATTTGTGGTGGGGCTTGAGGAAAACCTTTTTCCATCGCAAATGTCGCTTAATTCGCGCACCGACCTGGAAGAAGAACGGAGGCTGTTTTACGTCGCCGTTACCCGTGCCGAAAGCAAACTGACCATCAGTTACGCTACATCGCGCTTTAAATTCGGTACGCTGATCAGTTGCGAACCAAGCCGTTTCCTTGACGAAATAGATGCCCGCTACCTCGAGCTGGACTTTACCGCCAAACCCGCACCCAGCAGTTCGAGCTTCTTTGACGACGAACGTAACGCCTGGAGCAAGCGCGGCGATACTTTCTCCAAACCGCGGCCGGCTACAACAGCTCCGGTTAAAACCACATCCATATTAGCCAAGGCCCATGTCCCGTCGGCCGGCTTCGCCCCTTCCGACACTTCGAATCTTCAGGTGGGTATGGAGGTGGAGCACGAACGCTTCGGCTTCGGAAAAGTGATCAGTCTTGAAGGGAATAAGCCCGATATTAAGGCAACTATTTTCTTTAAAGAAATTGGCCAGAAACAATTACTCCTAAAATTTGCCAAGCTCCGTATTGTAATGTAATTAATTATTATATTAGTAGTTAATTATTCTGACCCGGATTATTAAGTATTTCTGAATACATTAATTCATTTACAATTGGTTAAAAATCGGTCTATTTTTTTTCCGTATCGTAGAATAATTTCCCCGCGGTGTAATCAAGCAATTTGCTTTTTATGCAAAAACGGCCCATTTAAGAGCAAAAAATTTGTGGCACACCGTTTGGATATAAAGTCCTAACCCCCTAATTAAGGCACAATTGATTATGAACGATTTAAAACAAAGAACAGCAAACAAATCCGTTGGTAAGAGCATACGCATCTTACGCCACCAGCACGGATGGAGCCAGGAAGATATAGCAAGCCGTTTAGGCATATCGATCCCGGCATTTTCAAAAATTGAGACTGGTGTAACCGATGTCAACCTTTCCCGGTTGGAGCAGATCGCCAACATTTACGAGGTGAGCGTTGTGCAATTGCTTAATGTTGACAGCGAGCAAACTGAAGCCGCACCTTCGCACCTGAATGTTATGCAAAAGAAGCTTAGCGACCGTGAGGCAGAAATTGCAACCTTACAGCGCAAAGTTATTGAGCTGTACGAAGAACTGCGTAATAAGAACTCGGTGGCTGTATAAGTATCGCATGTTTAGTAAAACCGACACTTTATTGTTTGATAAAGTGTAACTCTACTATCATTCAGAACACATACATCCGGCGACTTTTAAACACTAATTAACAATCTTAATTGTAACAAACAAAGATTTCCAATTAGTAAAAAACCAAATAAAACATCTGTTTACCAGGTACTTTGGAGTAATAATTGCATCATAGCAGATATAACAATATATCTATCCTATGATGCTTAATTATTTGATTTCGACCACGAAGAGTGGCCATTCGAAAAAAGCGGCCATTCATGACCCTGAAAGTAAGCTAAAGATCAAGGTATTTGACCTTGTAAAATCCAGGTTTATTCCCAAAAAGGGCGAGGTGACTTATTTTGTTACAGCCGGCACGGAAAAGATCGGTTTCCAGACTGAGGGCTACAAGAAACACAAAACATTACTTATACTGCATATGATAGCCTGGTATTGTATGTACCTGGGACTAATGGAGGCACAGATACATCCCAACTGGCCATGATCGGGCAAGTCTTGAGTCAGAAGTCAAAAGTCCTGAGCAGTTTCACCCATATAATATAAGCAATATCTATTGAGCTAAGCTTACGGACTTATTGAAAGCTTGTACGCTTGGGGTCGTGCAGGATGTCGGTCATGTCAATGATCTTTTCATCGATATCAGACACACACTTGTTCATCATGCTGATACACTCCTTCTCGTCCACAAGGCCTTCTTTTTCAAGATTCATCAAACCTTTAAGTGTTGCTATAGGACCGCGTATCTGGTGCGACAAATAAGAAGAGTATTCGGAGAGCTTTTTATTCTTGATCTGCAGGTCGCGCGTGCGTTCATCAATTATCTCTTCGAGGTGATGGTTGATACGGTCGAGATTATCTTTCTGGCGGGAAACCTCGCTGTTCAGCTCCGTTAACCGGAAATTAGTTTTCGCTTTACGTTTCACATTGCCGATCAATAACGCTATCACAATTAACAGCAAACCCGAGCCCGACACTGCCCACCAAAATTTAACCCGGTCATTCTTCTGACGCTCTATGATCAATTCGCTTTCCCGTTGTTTTTCCTGCTGGTCGTGCTGCTGCTGCATCAGCGTTAAGTCGGACGATAAAGTGCTTTTTTGAAGCGTGCTATCCCTTTCGTATATCGTATGCAATATTGCTACGGCACGTTCATAGTTCTTACGGTGTAATTCTAACTGGTAAGAGTTATAACTAAAATCCGCCTCGAGCTTCTCGTCTTTGGTTACCTGGGCAAAAGCTATCCCCTCGTCCAAAAACTTCCTTGCCTTATCATAATCCTTTTTTTCGATATAAATTGAAGACAAAGTCAGGTCGGTGATCCCGATAGTTGTATTTTGATCCTGGAGTCGCGCCTGTTCGTGCGCCTTAAGCAGCATTTCCTCTGCTTTGTCGTACTGCTTTAATTTGTAATGAATAACGCCGGTATTTTGCAGGCAGATAGTAAGGTTAGCCTGATCGTTAAGCTGTGTTAACAATTGCTGGCTTTTTGTATAATACTCAAGCGCCAGTGAAAAATTCTTTTTCCGCAGGTACACGTTACCTATATTTAAGGTAGCGTAGGCAATGAGTTTGGTATCGTGCAAACTTTGCGCTATTGTAAGACCCTTTTCCAGGTAATCCAACGATTGATCGTAATCTATGGTGAGGTAGAGGTTGCCTATATTATTGTAAACCTTTGCCTGGCCCAGTGTATTGCCGGCTTTTCTGAAATAAGATAATGCATAGGAATAGTTTGCAATAGCTTTGGCCTCGTGATTGGCGTAAGCCTCACCCACCCCCATTACGCGGTAAGCTTCGGCCATGCCATTAATGTAATTTAGCTTTTTGGCCAGTTCGAGCGCCTGCTCTGCCTTTTTGATCGTCTCGTCATGATCGGTCATACGGCTTTTAAACCCCTGCTTATTCAACAGGTTTACCTGCGCAGTGTCCTGGCTGGCAAATTCCATGGCGGCATCGGCATATACTCTTGCGAAGGCAGCGGTCAGAAATAGTATGATGAGGTAAGCTTTTTTCATTAACCTGGTTTCGTCACACCAGCCATGTTAAAGCGCATAGTTTAGTGTGATAACACCCTATTACGTAAAAAATTAAAAAATGATGCAAAAAATATTCTTTAAATAATGTTTTTATTTCTGAAAAACATTATTACCTTTGTGAAGGAACTTTAGTTAAGGACTGCAACTACCTAAAACAGAGCTTGTTATAAGCAAGACATTTATTGCAATTTTGATGATTTTTGATAGATATATTATCAATTTTTCAAAATATCGTCCCTTAAAATAAAATAATTGCAATTTTTGGATAAAAAACAGGATTATAAGCACTTATAGCGCTTATATAATGTTGAAGAAGTTTGGCCTTTAACTAAGGACTTTTAAAAAGAATTTTATTAACCAAATAATATTTATAACCATTTCTAACACATTCAAAACAATGAAAAAAGTAATCTTCGCAGCTCTATTAATGGCGAGCATCGGTACACTTTCATCTTTCAAAGGCGACACTACTGCTGTTAAGCATGACACTGTTGCTGACAAAAAAGAGCTGGGCACTGCTGACGACAAAAAAGAGCTTGGTACTGCTGATGACAAAAAAGAGTTAGGTACTGCCGATGCTCACAAACGCAGCACCTTGAACGACAAGAAAGAATTGGGTACTGCTGACTAATTAAAGCCAGCATTACCTGGCGGTAACTTGCAATAAGTTACTCGCAGTGGGGTTGCATATATTGGGATTTTCCAATATATGCACAAATGATCGGATTGACTATTTCATTCGGGGTTGGGCTGTATTTTTTAAAAAATTCAGTTTTAAATGTTCGAAAGCTTTAATCTTGTCCCTCAAGACATTAGCCTTCCAGGGCGATGTTATTTTAGTTATCTATCTATAAATACAGCCCTTTAAGTTTTTCTTTTTTTTCCTGGCGGCTATTTCTGTAGCTGAACAGGTTTCCCTTTTTAAAATTTTTGGCGGTTTTGCATTCAACAGAAACTCTATATTTGTTGCAAATTTTCCTGTATGCAAAATATCAAACAGTACGTTGAGCAAAATAAACAACGCTTTTTGGATGAACTTTTTGACCTGCTGCGCTTCCCATCGGTGAGCGCCGACCCTAAATACAAGCCGGATGTTTTGGAAACTGCTGATTATGTGGCCAAAAAACTTTCGGATGCAGGGGCAGATAAGGTTGAGGTATGCCAGACAGCCGGATATCCCATTGTTTATGGCGAAAAGATAGTTGACGCTGCGAAACCTACCGTGCTGGTATATGGCCACTATGACGTACAACCACCTGATCCGCTGGAGCTTTGGAAAACACCGCCATTTGAGCCGACCGTACGCGACGGTAAAATATACGCCCGCGGGGCCTGCGACGATAAGGGCCAGTTTTACATGCATGTAAAGGCTTTTGAGCTGATGATGCAAAACGGCGGCCTTCCCTGCAATATCAAATTCATGATAGAAGGGGAAGAGGAAGTCGGCTCATCGAACCTGGAAATATTTGTGAAGGAAAATAAACAACGTCTTAAAGCTGATGTGGTGCTGATATCGGACACGTCGATGATCAGCATGGAGCACCCATCGTTGGAAACAGGGCTGAGAGGCCTCTCCTACCTGGAAGTTGAAGTAACCGGCCCTAACCGCGACCTGCATTCGGGCGTCTACGGCGGTGCGGTGGCCAACCCGGCTACCATACTGGCTAAGATGATAGCATCGCTGCATGACGAGAATAATCACATCACTATACCCGGGTTTTATGATGATGTTATAGACCTGACACCTGATGAACGCAATGCGATCAATGATGCCCCTTATAACGAGGCTGAGTATATGACCGACCTTGGTGTGGATGAATTGTGGGGTGAAAAGGGTTATACCACTTTCGAACGAACCGGCACACGGCCCACATTAGAAGTGAACGGCATTTGGGGGGGATACATTGGTGAAGGCGCCAAAACCGTATTGCCCTCAAAAGCAAGCGCTAAAATATCAATGAGGTTGGTACCTAACCAGCATTCGGATAAAATACGGGACCTGTTTACAGCACATTTCGAAAAGATTGCTCCCAAAAGCGTAAAAGTTAAAGTAACGCCACACCACGGCGGCGAGCCGGTAGTTACACCTACCGATAGCGTGGCCTACCAAGCAGCACAAAAAGCCATAACGGAATCATTTGGCAAGGCGCCTATACCAACGCGCGGCGGCGGCAGCATCCCAATCGTAGCGTTATTTGAAGCCGAGTTAGGTATTAAAACCGTATTGATGGGCTTTGGGTTAGACAGCGATGCGCTGCATTCGCCAAACGAGAAGTATGATATTTATAATTATTACAAAGGGATAGAGACAATCCCGTTGTTTCATAAATATTTTGCTGAGTTGAGCGGGAGTTAGTGATTGGTTAATTGTTGATTAGTTAACTTCTGACTAGTTAATTAGGGATTGATTGGCCTGCAACCGAAACTATACAAAGCGCTAATCACCGACCAACAACTACACAACAAATTTCTCACATCCAGCCAGGAAAGCTTCATCCGCGTCGGCGCCTATGCCGGGAGTGTCGGCTATTTTGAGGTGATACCCTTCGTAAGTTACCCCGCCAGCACAGGGGTCTTCCAGGTGGCCGAGCATACAGGTATCCATATCATAAAATTTGATATTCGGGCTGGCATACACAAAATGCAACTTGGCGCTTAGCGCAATGCGGCTCTCCAGCATACCTCCCATCATACAGGGTATATCATGTTTCGCGGCCAGGCCGTGTATCTTTTTTGCCTCAAAAATGCCTCCTGATTTAGAAAATTTAATGTTGATATAGTCGCACGAGCCGCTTTCGATCTGCTTGCGTGCATCATGGTGATTGAAAACACTTTCATCGGCCATGATCTTTACCGGCGACAACGTCCTTAGTTTGGGCAGGCAGTCGTCGTGCCAGGTACGCATGGGCTGCTCGCAAAACTCAATATCATAGGTGCTTATACCCTGAAGGGCGAAAACGGCATCGTCAAAACTCCAGCCCTGGTTGGCATCCACCCGTATCTTCATTTTATTCCCGACCGCTTCTCTTATCCGGTGAATACGTTCAACATCTGTTTTTGCGTCTTTACCAAGCTTTACTTTCAAAACTGTAGCGCCATTCTGCTTAAATTTAATAGCCCTCTCGGCCATACCGGCAGGCGAGCCTATGCCGATAGTGATATCAGACTCAACATCGCGTACCGCGCCGCCTAAATACTGATATAAAGGCGCGCCGGCGTTTTTCGCGGCAATATCATGCAAGGCTATATCAAAGGCACTTTTAATGGTGCTATTGCCCGCTGTAAAATCGTGCAGTTGCTGTAGCCTGGCCGAAATATCAAGTGCATCCTTATCCTTCCACAATTTCGCAAACTCGCGCGCCATAACCAGGCAGGTATCCTGCGTTTCGCCGACAATCATTGGGAAGGCCGAGCATTCGCCCACCCCATAAAAGCCGGCATCAGTATACACGCGTATAAACACGTTTTGGGCATGGTCCATTGTGCCGGTCGCGATAGTAAAGGGCTCCATGGGTATGCTGAAGCGATATATTTCGGTGTGGGTGATCTTCAATGCTGTATTGTTAAATTGTTTTATTGTTGGAAGACTGTAAAGTTAGTATGTTTTGTGTAATGAATAAATGTGGTTAGTTTGGCTAAAGCCATATTATTGGCGAACTAACATTGGTCGGCTTTAGCCGGCGGCAATGAAAGAATTTTACACCTTTCAAGCTTACAACAAATTGATTTGCATATCAACACATTTGCATTATCTTTGCGTTACTTCAATAACAATTCAACTTTAGCCGCCCCGGTATATTTCAGGGGATCTGCGCTGATTTTAAGGTATAGCTTTTCATTTTTAAAACTGATATTTTATGGGCATCGAACCATCAAAACCATTTGATTATAACTCCACCAGGAGTAAACTTATATTGTCGGAGTACGGGCGCAACGTGCAAAATATGGTAAAATATATTTGCGAGCTGCCCACCAAAGAGGAACGCAACCGCTATGCACAGGTAGTGATCGACCTGATGGGATTTTTAAACCCGCACCTGCGCGACGTTGCTGACTTTAAGCACAAACTTTGGGACCATTTGCATATTATCTCCAATTTCCAGATCGATGTGGATTCGCCTTACCCGAAACCGGAAATGGATGTTATCCACATGAAGCCTGAACCGCTTAAATACCCGCACCAGCGCATCAAATACAAGCATTATGGCAAAACCATTGAATTGATGATGGATAAGGCGAAAACCATTGAGGAGCCTGAGCGTAAGCAGCATATGGTACAAGCCATTGCCAACTTTATGAAAATGGCTTATGTACAGTGGAACAAGGATTCGGTTGCTGACGAAAGCATCATTGCCGATCTGCGGGCAATGTCGGGCGGGCAATTGCAACTGGAAGAGAATGTGAACCTGAACAAGGTAGAATTCCGCGCAAACCCTTATACTAAGGAAAATAATGCACGTGGGGGCCGCACCAACAATAATCAGAATAACCGCGGACGCAATAATCAAAACAACAACCCACGGAACAATAACAACCAGAATAATCGTAACAGGAACAACGGCGGCGGCTCGCGCAAGTACTAATTTTGTTCATAGTTGATGGCCGGTTGTCTATAGTAAGGAATATTTTTTACAACTTTGGGCACACAACCATCGGCTATGGTCCATTGACCATCGACTAAATTCACTATGAATAACGCATTCGAAATAATAGGTGGCAAGCCACTAAAAGGCGAAATTATACCCCAGGGGGCAAAAAACGAGGCATTACAGATACTGTCAGCGGTATTACTAACCAAAGAGAAAGTAACCATCAGCAATATCCCCGATATAAAAGATGTAAATAAGCTGATAGAACTGCTGGGCGATATGGGCGTTGTGGTTGAGCGGCTTGCCCCGGACACCTACAGCTTTGAGGCCAAAGATATCGACCAGAATTTTTTCCAATCGGACGCTTTTAGAAATAAAGGCGGCAGCTTGAGGGGGTCGGTCATGATCGTGGGCCCGTTGCTGGCGCGTTTTGGTAAAGCCGCCATCCCGAAACCGGGTGGCGATAAAATAGGCCGGCGCAGGCTGGACACCCACTTTTTAGGCTTTGAAAAGCTGGGCGCTAAATTTAACTACGACCCGGAAAGTGGTTTTTTTAACGTAGATGCATCGGACCTTAAAGGCACTTATATCTTGCTGGACGAAGCCTCGGTAACGGGTACGGCCAACGTAGTAATGGCCGCTGTGCTTGCCAAAGGCACCACCACCATCTATAATGCCGCCTGCGAACCCTACCTGCAGCAGCTTTGCAAAATGCTGAACCGCATGGGCGCTAAAATAAGCGGCATTGGTTCAAACTTACTCACCATTGAAGGTGTAACCGTACTGAAAGGCACCGAACACCGCCTGTTGCCGGATATGATCGAGATCGGCTCGTTCATTGGTCTGGCTGCTATGACGGGCTCTGAGATCACTATTAAAGATGTTCATTACGATGAGTTGGGTATGATACCTGATGTGTTCCGGAAACTCGGTATCCGGATCGAACGCAAAGGCGACGACATTTACATACCGGCCCAAAAGCATTACGAGATAGAAACTTTTATCGACGGCGCTATCATGACCATAGCCGATGCACCCTGGCCGGGCTTTACGCCTGACCTGCTGAGCATTGTACTGGTGGTTGCCATACAGGCAAAAGGATCGGTTCTGATACACCAGAAAATGTTTGAGAGCCGCCTGTTCTTTGTGGACAAGCTGCTGGATATGGGCGCCCAGATCATCCTTTGCGACCCGCACCGGGCCACGGTAATAGGCCTGGACAACCAGGTACAATTGCGGGGTATATCGATGACCTCGCCCGATATACGCGCGGGAGTGTCGCTGCTTATCGCTGCTTTATCGGCCCAGGGTAAATCGACCATTTATAATATCGAACAAATAGAACGTGGTTACCAACACATCGACGAGCGTTTGAGAGCGCTGGGAGCTGATATAAAGAGGATCTGACTTTGAGGTGAAGGCTTATAAGCGAAAAGCCGAAAGCTAAAAGCGCAAAGCTTTAGTCTTTCGGCTTTCTGCATTTAGCTCAAATATCTATCTTTATAAAAAACCGACCAACTTGCCTGCAGACAAATACAATCCACAAAAGCTTAATTTCTTCATCCTGCTATTTGTTGTTATCAAAATAGCCCTGAACATGCTGGCCATGTCTCATTTTGGTTTTCAGCGTGACGAATTGTTGCATTTGGCGCTGGGCGATCACCTGGATTGGGGATTTAAGGAAGTGCCCCCGGTTATAGCTTTACTGGCTAAACTATCCACAACCCTATTCGGCGGTTCCGTATTTGCTACCCGGATGTTCAGCACCCTTGCGGGTGGGTTCATCGTTTGGTTTACAGGGAAAATAGTTGCTGAGTTAGGCGGCGGCAGGTTTGCCATTGCCCTGGCCTGCCTGGCACTGATATTTGCTCCCGCATTCGCTGCGAGCGATTACTTGTTTCAGCCGGTGGTGTTCGACCAGTTATGGTGGGTACTTGCTGTTTACCTGATTGTTCGCTATATCAATACTTCGGAACCGATTCATATTTACCTGCTGGGGGTTGTTATAGGTGTTGGTCTGCTTACCAAGTACACCATGGCATTTTTTGCGGCGTCGCTGCTGATCAGCCTGTTGTTCACCAGGCAGCGTAAACTGTTGTGGAGCAAACCTGTCCTGATCGCCGCAGCGATCGCGCTGGTGGTATTTCTTCCGAACCTTTTGTGGCAATTCAGGCATCATTTGCCTGTGTTTACCCATATGAAAAACCTGCGCGAACAACAGTTAAACTATATTAAACCAGCGGATTTTATCACTAACCAGTTAAAGGTAAATGGAATGGCCCTGTTTGTATGGCTGCCGGGATTGATCGCGCTTTTATTTTCATCAGCATTAAGCAAATTTCGCTTCATCGCATTTGCTTATATCCTGGTCTTTGCTTTCCTGCTGTACATGAACGGCAAGGACTATTACCTGTTCGGCGCCTATCCAATGCTGTTTGCGGCAGGTGGTTATAGCTTTGAAAAATGGATCAAAGCAAAATATGTAGTAGTTCGCGGAATCGCATTAGTCATATTGACTTTACTCAATATTATCTTTATCCCCCTGGCATTACCTATTCTGCCGGTAGAACAAACGATAGCTGTGTTTAAATCCCTGCATATCGCCCCCAAATGGGAAGATCAAAAGGAACATCCCTTGTCGCAGGATTACGCCGATATGTTTGGCTGGGACGAAATGGGTAATAAAGTTGCCTGGGCCTATTCGGGCCTTAAACCTGAACAGCAAAAGCATACCCAAATATATGCGGATAACTACGGCGATGCCGGTGCAGTATACCATTACGGAAAAAAATACCATCTGCCGGAGGTTGCGAGCCTTAACAGCAGCTTTACCCTTTGGGCGCCGGATAGTTTGAACGCGCATTATATTATTTATGTGGACGACCAGGGCGGAGGCAATGTAATCAAGAGACTCGCGCCATTTGTCGAAAAATATGTAAAACTTGGGGAGGTAAAATCCCGTTACGCAAGAGAGAAGGGCACGACCATCTTTTTGCTGGTAAATCCAAAGCCCGGACTGAACGACATCTACCAAAAAGAACTTGCCAGGAAAAGGCTGGAGTAATTTGATGTGCAGATTTCGGATGTGCAAATTTCAGATGTGCAGATGTGCAAATGATTGATGAGCACTTGAAACAAAATGGTCTTGTATTTATTATTGTGTAAAATCTAATAATCTATGCGGGGGCTTAAAACCATTATTTTCCTTTTCATTTCCAATACCTTTATGACCTTTGCCTGGTATGGCCACCTCAAATTCAAAGAATTTTCGTGGGGAAAGAACCTGGGGCTTTTTGCCATCATCCTCATTAGCTGGGGGCTGGCATTTTTTGAATATGTGTTCCAGGTGCCGGCAAACAGGGCGGGGTCGCAGGAAACAGGCGGACCATTCAGTTTGGTACAGTTGAAAACCATACAGGAGGCTGTTACGCTTACGGTGTTTATCATTTTTACCACCATTTTCTTCCGCACAGAAAAGTTAGGATGGAACCACCTGCTGGGTTTCGCGCTTATCGTACTGGCGGTGTTTGTGATATTTAAGAAATGGTAGCTCGACTTTTATATTAGAAATCAGCAAACAAACCAATATAAATGTTGGGGGTGGGTAGCTCCCTTCAAATCATTAGTATTTATGGTTAACACATTTTAGCGGCACTTTTAGTTAACTATCTTATAATCAGCACTTTAATTAACCAGACACATACAAATGTGTTAACCATGTTAACCCTGTATTATAGCCTGAGTTTCGGGAGCCGTTCTGAAGATGAGCGGATAGGCAGGATGCGCTACGGGTTCAATTTTTTATTCACAATCCTGTCTGTATAATCCTGTATAAATGCTTTGCAATCGAGCATACCTTTGCTCATTTCGGCGTTCAGCATTTCGCCGTCGAGGTTATGCTTCAGGCCTTTATCGGAAATGGCATAAATACCGATGATCTTTTTCCCGTCGAACAAATAGATATAATTGCCCTGCATAAACTGGTAGATGTTTCCGGGCGAATTGATAACCCGCGGCGTTTCGGAGGGTGAGTTGGTGATCAAGCTTCTCCCCCACGACCGGAAAGGCTTGTCGTAGCCGATGAGATCGACTATTGAAGGATAGATATCCGTTTGTGAAGCAAGATCTGTCCTGACGCCTTTAAGGCCATAAGCGGGATTGGCGCTATAAAATAATATCGGCACCGCAAAGCGGTTTATTTCTTTGCTGTATTCGGGGTAATAGGTCTGGCTGGTATGGTCGGCAGTGATGACAAAAATGGTGTTATTGTACCAGGGCTGTGTTTTGGCGTAGTTGAAAAATTCGCGCAGCGAATTGTCAGTGTACTGCACGCATTTGTCTATCGCCAGCGGCCCCCCTTTGAAGCGTGCTTTATATTTTGCGGGAATTTGGAATGGGTCGTGCGACGACAGGGTGAATAAAGTACCCAGGAACGGCTGTTTCTGTTTGCCAAGCGTGCGGCCAACAAACTGGAAGAATGGCTCGTCCCAAATACCCCATATGCCGTCGAAATCTGCATCATTATTATATTCCGTGCGGCCGTAATAACGCTGATAACCTAAAATATTACCAAATCCCTGGAAGCCCATGGAGCCATCGGCAGCGCCATGGAAAAAGGCGGTTTGGTAGCCCATGCTATCGCAAATGGATACAATGGACTGTATCTTCTGCTTGGCATAGGGCGAAGATGTGAATGCCGTTTGAAACGACGGTATACCCGCCAGGATGGATGACATCGCGTGAATAGACTGCCGCCCGTTGGCATAGGCGTTAGTAAATATCAAACTGTTATCCGATAAGGAATCGAGGAATGGTGTGTACGATTTGAAGCCGGAAATATTCACGCCACGATTCATGCTGCCCCAATATTCGCGGGCCATACTTTCCAGGATGATGATCATTACATTCGGTCGGTTCGCAGGATGGCTATTATATTGCTTTATGGGCTTAATGCTTGCATTGATATAGCTTTCACCCGTCCAGTGTTCGATCTTAAAACTGCTGGTGGTTATCGTCCGGATTATGGCGAAGGGCGTATTTAAAACAATATCACCCTGATTAGGGATGGCCACATGCTTATAGGCATCCACCATGTTTATAGGCCGGGTGCTATGTTTAAAATCACCACGAACGCCGCCGATCATTAATGCTATAACAACGACGAACACAATCGTTGAAAGGCCAAAATAAACCTTCGGACTTTTAACGGGTTCCTGCTTTACCCTCACTCTATAATACAGCCAGTACCAGCAAATACAGCATAGAATAAAGATGACAATAACATACCAATAGGCCCAGGAAAAATGGGCAAACAGCGCCTTTTTGTTGGTCTCGTCGGCCAATACATCAAGCGTTGCTTTGGTCGACCGCACCTGGCTGAAACGATAGTAGATAATATCGACAAAATTGGTGGCGTAGGCCAAAAAGTTAGTTACGAAATACAAGACAGCCAACCCTTTTTGATAACCGGGACGGGTGTTGACCGTTAACGGTAAAATACCCAGGATAATGAACAGGCTGTTGATATACAGCAATGCCGTGGTATCAAAAGCCAGGCCGTGGTAACACAGGGTAAGAAAGGCCCAAAAGCCATCTACAGCAAACAAATGGGTGTTGAAGGCAAAGAACAATACCCTGCTGATGAAGTAGAATACGTATGCTAAAAGCATCCTGTAGGCAAGTGCCTTGTATTCGGTTATTCTGAATTTATCGCCCATGTATATTAACGCGGGGTTAAATATACATGACGATAACGTTAATGCGCAATCATATTAAAGTAAAATCCGTCTACCCCGATATCGCATTGATAATATCATATTGCGTGATGATCTCGATCTTGCCCTGGTCATCTTCTGCCAATACCGCAATGTTGTCCTTATTGATCATGGTTGATATTTTATCGATTGAAGTATTCAGGTCGACAAAAGGGAACGGCGCGGTGGTGATAGTTTGAACCGGCGATGATTTCAAGGCAGGGTTATCCAGCAGCGCATCGAGGATATCGCTTTCGGTTATTTTGCCTATCACCATCCCTTTCTGGGTTACGGGTATCTGCGAAATATTGAGCGATTTGATGACATTGATAGCCTCCAGCACTGTCTTTTCGCAATCGATGGTGATGATCTCCTGGCGCTCTTTCTTTTTGATGATGTCGCGGGCGGTCAGTTTTTCGTCCTTCAAAAATCCGCGTTCGCGCAGCCAGTCCTCGTTATACATTTTGCCCATGTAACGCGAACCATGATCGGGGAAGATGATAACTACTACATCGTCCTTTTTAAACGTATCTTTCATCTGCAGAACACCGGCCACGGCCGAACCTGTAGAGTTCCCGGCGAAAATACCTTCTTTCAAAGCCACTTCGCGTGTCATCAGGGCTGCATCCTTATCGGTTACTTTTTCAAAATGATCGATCAGGCTGAAGTCGACGTTTTTGGGCAGGAAGTCCTCTCCTATACCTTCAGTAACATAGGGGTATATTTCCTCCTTATCAAAAATTCCGGTTTCCTTATATTTTTTGAACACCGAACCATAAGTGTCTATGCCGATCACTTTAATACCCGGATTCTTCTCCTTCAGGTATTTGGCAATACCCGATATGGTTCCGCCTGTACCTACACCCGCTACAAGATGCGTTATTTTGCCTTCGGTTTGCTCCCATATCTCGGGACCTGTACTTTGATAGTGTGCTACCGAGTTCGACAGGTTATCATACTGGTTTGGCTTCCATGAATTTGGCACTTCACGTTCCAGGCGAGACGACACGGAATAATACGAACGCGGGTCTTCCGGATCGACGTTCGTTGGGCAAACGATCACCTCGGCGCCGAACGCACGCAGGGCATCAAATTTTTCCTTTGATTGTTTATCGGTACTGGTAAAAATACACTTGTAGCCTTTTATCACTGCCGCTATAGCCAAACCCATGCCGGTATTGCCGGATGTCCCTTCGATTATGGTACCGCCCGGTTTTAGCAAACCATTCTTTTCAGCATCCTCTATCATTTTCAGCGCCATGCGGTCCTTAATAGAGTTGCCCGGGTTGGTGGTCTCAATTTTAGCAAGCACCGTTGCAGGGATGTCTTTTACTATTTTATTCAGCTTTACCATAGGCGTATTGCCAATGGTTTCGAGTATGTTGTTGTACCACATGGGGCAAAGTTAGTTGAATAAGTTGATTGAGTTAAGTGGTTGATGGAGTTTTATTGGTCGGGAAGCTCGAAAATTCGCGTACATCTGGAAGTAATGTCAATTAAGTTGATAGTCCTTTATGGAAAAGTAAACAGTTGTGCATCATAAGGAAAACAACCGACAAGCCCGCTTATTAAACCTGCACTCCCATGTCACACCTCTACAAAAAAGCAACAGCACTTTTACTATTTATCGCCCTGATGCAAAGCAGCATTTTCGCACAGCAAAAATTGCTGACGCCAAGTCGCCAGAGAAGCTATTATACCTTCATTTACAAGCTGGAACCAGACGAGGTGATGCGTTTTTACGGCAAGGCCGAAAAGCTGATGCCCGAAAAAATGATGCATAAGCTGGTGGATTCATTTAAAACAGATGAACGCTGGCGCAATTATCTGCCGTCGGGCAATTACCTGAAGGTTTTTGCAGAAAAGAATGTGCTGCAATATAAACTGATCGAAAACCATTCGGCAGACCTGAAGCTGCTTCATAATACCGGGGATATTTCGTTCTCACTGGTTAACCGGCAGGGCGAAAGGGTAAGCGACGCGGTGGTGCACATCAAACATGAACTGGTACCTTTTGATAGTAAAAGCGGCTTATATCACGTCAGGAACTCAAAAAAAGCAAAACTTATCCGGGTAGATTATCGGGGTGTGGTAAATTTCTTCAGGATAACAGAGGAAAGCAGCTATCATCGTAACTGGCTGAAGGCGAAGTGGTGCGGCTTTAAACGGCTATTTCAGCATAAGAACAAATACAATTACAACGGTTACCAATACCCCAATAGCTACAACGATCATTACACCGGCTTTATGATTTTCAATAAGGCCATTTACAGGCCGGGCGATACAGTGAAGTTTAAGGCTTTTATCATGAATAAGAAGAGCAAAAAGCCGATAACGGTCCCGCGTGTACTGATAAGGCTTCTTGATCGGAATAACGTGGATGATGTAATTACCGGTTATGTGAACAGCTACCGCGATGGCGGTTACGAGGGTAGTGTGGTGCTGCGCGATACGCTGGACCTTGACCTTGATGAAGAGTATACCATCAGCCTGGAAGACCCTACGAGCGCAAAATACAGCCAGAATGACGACAACAGCGATGAGGAGGATAAGGCAGCCATGGCCAGACGCAAGGTTTATTTCGCCGCTCAGTTTAAGTATGAAGAATATGAACTAAGGTCGGTTAACTTCAGCGCCCGGCTGGATAAAACCGAGCATTGGACAGGTGATCCGCTGGCCGTATACCTGAAAGCGACTGATGAGAACGATCTGCCCTTAAGCGACGGTCGCGTTACGCTGACGCTTACAAACCCTGTGATTAAGTACAATCATTTGACCAAGCTTTTTGTGCCTGATACCTTGTGGGTACACCAGTTGACATTGGAGCCTGCCGGCGAAACGAAGGTACTCATCCCCGATTCGATATTTCCCAGGACAAGCCTTGATTACGAAATACATGCTCAATTTTTGAACAGCAATAACGAGTCGCATTCAACCCAAAACCGCGTAACCTACAATTGCGAGCGCTACCGCATATCGGCTGAGATAAAAGGCGATACGTTGGTCTCATCCTATTTTAAATTGGGTAAGGAGATCAAAGGCGAAGCGCTGATCAGCGCACTTAGCGGGGAGGATACCTTATCGAAAATGAAAGTGGTGCTTCCGTCTAAGATCATCATCAATCCAAATGCTGTAACTTATAATATCGAAACTGACAGCACCGACATGGATGTAGACCTGAAAGAAAGCCAGTCTGGCATTTCACTGTCTGGCTACCGGACCGCCGATTCTTTGTTTGTAAGAGTTGCCAACGAACGCAACCTGCATTTCTGGTACTCGGTGTTTGCAGGTAACGATCTGCTGGAAACCGGCGAAACCAGCAGCCTTTTTTACAGGAGAGCTTACCGTGGGGCCAAGGATATCAATTTTGTGGTGAACTACATTTGGGCGGGTAAAAATGAATCGGAACAAACAACGGTGCCCTACCAGGATAAACTGCTGAATGTATATGTGAAACAGCCCATAAGCGTTTATCCGGGTCAACAGGTACGTTCGGAAATTGCAGTGACCGATAATGCAGGCAAACCAGTGGCTAATGCCGATATCACTGCCTGGGCGCTTACGCGCAAGTTTAGCGATTACCGCGTACCTTCTATACCTTACTTAGGCAAAGAAAATTATTACCGCAGGACCAACCGCGAACGATACCTGCAGCCGAACAACAATACCGCGGGCACGCGCCGCCTTGACTGGAAACGATGGAGCCGCGAAATGGGGCTTGATAGTATCGCCTACTACCAGTTTACCCATCCACGTCCGATATACCGCAGCGAGGAACCCCTGCACGATACTATTACCCAGATAGCGCCTTTTGTTATTAAAGAAGGGGATATCGAGCCGGTGCATATCCTTTTTATTGATGAGCGGCCGGTATACTTTGACCAGGCGCAGCAAATGGAGCGTTACAGCTTTGCGGTAAAACCGGGCAAACATAACCTGAAATTCAGGACAACTACGCAGTTCATCAAACTGGATAGCGTGCAGGTTAATGCTTACCGGAAACTGATCATCAGCCTGAATGATGATACATCAAACCATGCGGTCACTTTTGTAAAAATGGCCGATACGCTCGACCGCTATGAAGCTAATTTTATCGACCAGCACATGGTTACCATTACCGACAATTTTAATGGGAAGCTGGCCCTGTTGCAACAGGGCGATCATTTGACATTACTGAACCCCATTACCACGGGTTACCGCAACAATAACCAGGTACTTACCGGGCCGCTGTCTTATAACTATGCTGATCTGCTTTTACCCGGCGAAAAACCGAGGGGTTTCCTGGTTGAGCCGGACTATAGCTATGTGTTTGAACCGGGGTTGCTGAAGCAGAAAAGTATCCCTGCACGGTACCCTTTCCGCACAGCCTTGTTTTTGGGCCACGGGGCAAGCGATTACGGCCAATATGTGTTTACCCACAACGAGGCCGACAGCATCTGGGACCAGTACTTGTACCTGAAAAGCAATACGCAGCAATTGTTTATCAATGATCCCGTTAGTGACAGGATCACCGGCCGGTTGGAGATCTCAGTAAACGATTATAAGAACCAGAAGGGCCCGCTGATCAAAAACATCATCCTGTACCGGTACGACGATCCTGATTTTATCCAGGTATATTCCGGCAATACAATTAGGTTCAGCCCGCTAAAGACAGGCAAATACCGCATGCTGTTCCTGCTGAAAGGTGACAGCTACGATATTAAGGACGATGTGGTTGTTAAGGCGTTTGGGGTGTCGGTGTACAAATTTGATGTGCTGCCTGTTCATCCAAGAGATTCCGTCAGTATCAAAATAAACCAGGTTATGACCAACCGGACAAGCGCCTATAAATCAGGCGATAGCGACGTACAGAACGATGCACTAAAATTAAAAGAGGCCTTCAACGACCGGTATTTTGACATGACGAACTTCGGTGATTCGATGAGCGGAACAGTGATTGCCGATGAAGACGGCCTACCTATACCGGGTTGTACCGTGAAAGTGAAGGGGACAAATCATGGCGTTGTCACAGATGTAAATGGTCATTTCAGACTGAAAGTACCTGCATCCGGGCATTTGATCGCAAGTTTCGTAGGATACTATGCACAGGAAGTGAGAATAGAGCTAGGAACAGTTGTAAAGATCAGCCTAAAATCTTCTCCAAACATGTTGGGAGAAGTGGTGGTGACAGGTTATGCGACCGTTAGAAGAAAAGATGTTACTTATTCAATGGCAGTTGTAACTACCACAGAGCAAGGCTTAATGGGACAAGCCGCGGGTGTAACAATTGAAGCACAGCCTGGAGGCGGAAGTACTATATACATCAGGGGTATATCAGATAAGTCCGGCGCCAAGCCCCTTATTGTTGTTGATGGGGAAATAGTTGCAGATCTGAAAGGCATCAGTCCAAACGACATAGGAGAAATGAGTGTTTTAAAAGATGCATCGGCCACTGCGCTTTACGGTGCACAGGCAGCGAACGGGGTGATTGTTATCAATACCAAAAAGAGATCAAACAGCGGCCTGGCGGCAGATACCACGAAGCAGGGAGAAGGGTCACAGGGCTTGCGTAAAAACTTTTCGGATTATGCCTACTGGCATCCTAAACTGACCACGGATGCCAACGGCAAGGCCAGCTTTGTTTCGGTATTTCCGGATGACATTACCAACTGGCGCACCTTTGTGGTGGCTATAAACGGGCAAAAGCAAACAGGTTTCAGCGAGAAGCAGATCAAATCGTATCGCCCGGTAAGCGCTAATTTTGTATCGCCCCAGTTTGCCGTGAGGGGCGACGAACTGCATGTGATAGGCAAAGTACTGAACTATACGACAGATACGGTAAAAATCGAAAGAAGCTTTGTCTATAACGGCAAACCTGTAACGCACGATCTTCTACAGGTAAAAAATTCGCACATCGATACCATGAGTGTCACTGCCGAGGGTACAGATAGCCTGGCATTTGAATATACCATCAAGCGGGATAACGGTTATTTCGACGGCGAAAGGCGGAAAATACCTTTGATGGAGCAGGGCACCAAAGAAACCAAAGGGGTTTTTGAGGCGCTTGAAAAGGACACGACGGTCAGCCTGAAATTTAACCCGAATTCGGGTACCGTTACTTTTCATGCAGAATCGTCGGTATTGCCAATATTGCTGGAAGAGACAAAAAAGTTGAGGAACTACCAGTATTTGTGTAACGAGCAGCTGGCTTCCAAATTGATCGGGCTGCTCACCGAACGGCGCATCAAAAAGTTTTTGAATGAACCCTTCGAACATGGAAAGAATATTACCGAGATCGTCAAGAAAATTCAGCAGAGCCGCAACAGCCAGGGCACGTGGGGGTGGTGGAAAGATACACCTGAAGAAATGTGGGTGAGCCTGCATGTGGTTGAGGCTTTGCTGGATGCGGAAAGCGATGGCTATACTACCCAACTGGATAAAGTAAAATTGACACAATACCTGCTGTACCAACTGGATAGCTATAAGCAGCAGGATCGCCTTTACCGCCTTGAACTGCTGAAAAAACTGGGTGCCAAAGCCGATTACGAAAAATATGTGGCTGTTATCAGTAAGGAGATCAGCCTGCAAAAAGATCCGTCGGACTATACTAAGATGCGGCTGATGCTGGTTAAACAACAGGCAGGCATTCCCGTAAAAATTGACAGCCTGGTTGGTAAGGCCCGGCACACCATGTTCGGTAATATTTATTGGGGCGAAGAAGGTTACCGTTTTTTTGACAACTCGGTTCAGCTGAGTGTACTGGCTTATCGTATCCTGAAAAATGAGGGTAAGTATCCGGAGCTACTGTCGAAAATAAGAGGATATTTTATGGAGCAGCGTAAAGGCGGCGACTGGCGCAATACCTATGAGTCGGCGCTGATACTGGAAAATATTTTGCCCGACCTGCTAACTGAAGGTAAGGGCATCAAACCCGCGTCGATAACTTTATCGGGTGCGAAGAACGAGACCGTCACCAAATTCCCTTATACTGCTACCTTTGCCGGTAACGAGCTGAAAGTTGCGAAGACAGGTACGCTCCCGGTTTATATCACCGGCTACCAGCAGTTCTGGAATAGGAAGCCCGAAAAAGTAAGCAAGGATTTTACGGTCAATAGCTGGTTTGAGAAAAAAGGTGACAAACAAACCAAATTAAAAGACGGCGAAGCGGTGGAACTGAAAGTGGAAGTAACCACCCGCGGCGATGCCGATTATGTGATGATCAACATACCGATACCGGCGGGCTGTTCATACGAAAGCAAGGAGCAAAACTGGGGCAACGAGGTACATCGCGAATATTTTAAAGACCGGGTAAGCATCTTCTGCCGCAGCATGAAACAAGGCACCTACACCTTCACCGTGAACCTGATGCCCCGTTACAGCGGTATCTACAACATCAACCCGGCAAAGGCCGAGATGATGTATTTCCCGGTGTTTTATGGCAGGGAGGAGATGAAGAAAGTAGAGATTGGTTCACTGGTTCATTAGTTCATTGGTTGAAAATTTTATTGCTAATAAACAATTGAACTAACGCACGGGCGGACTAATGAACCGTTGAACTAATTTTAGAACTTCAAATGTTTAACCGTTAACCCGTTGTTGATGAGTTGTTTTAACGACTCGATGCCAACACGCAAATGTGTTTCTACATATTGTTCTGTAACGGCCGAGTCGCTTTCCGAGGTTTTCACCCCCTCCGGGATCATTGGCTGGTCGGACACAAGCAACAGGGCACCGGTGGGTATTTTGTTGGCAAAGCCGGTGGTGAAGATGGTAGCTGTTTCCATATCCACAGCCATGGCGCGCAGTTTTTTGAGGTATTGTTTAAACTCTTTATCGTGTTCCCAAACGCGGCGGTTGGTGGTGTAACAGGTACCTGTCCAGTAATCGCGTCCAAAATCGCGAATGGTGGTCGAGATAGCTTTCTGCAAGGCGAATGCAGGCAAAGCAGGAACTTCGGCAGGCATGTAGTCGTCAGAAGTTCCTTCGCCTCTTATCGCTGCTATGGGTAATATCAGGTCGCCAACCTTATTCTTCTTTTTCAACCCGCCGCATTTACCCAAAAATATAACGGCTTTGGGCTTAATGGCTGTCAGCAGGTCCATAATAGTGGCCGCTACCGGGCTGCCCATTCCAAAATTGATAATAGTGATGCCATTGGCCGTGACGGTTTGCATTGGCTTATCAAGCCCCATTATCGGGGTATTATCGTTCCATTCGGAAAAAAGCTGTAGATATTTGGAGAAATTGGTAAGAATGATATACTCGCCAAAATCGGTCAGCGGCCGGCCGGTATAGCGCGGCAGCCAGTTGGCCACTATAGCTTCTTTCGTCTTCAATCCTGATTTTACAGGTGAAGAAACTTCAGCGGGCTTTTCGGTTTCGGGGGTGTCTTTTTTGACGTCTTTTTCTTCGTTCATAGTGTGTAGAATTAAGGCAGAGGTGCGCTATTGAGGTTCTCGAAACATGCGGACAAAGGCCTTTCCGCTCATCCTTCGAGTGCCTCAGGACGACACCCGTACGTTGGTTTGCATATATACAACAAACCCCGGTGTTTCACCAGGGCTTGCGGTACAAATATACGTATTTATAAATTTATGCTTTGTTAAGCCACCTTTAATTTTTTCAGGTCCGACTTTTCAAATTTCTCCCTTGCATAGTCCATCGTCACATTAAGGCGTTTAACATCTTTTTTGGACGGGAACTCGAACATGGCATCGATCATGATGGCTTCGCAGATAGAACGCAGGCCACGGGCACCCAGTTTGAATTCCATTGCTTTATCCACAATGAAATCAAGCACTTCCTCATCAAATTCCAGCTTTACACCTTCATACTCGAAGAGTTTTTTATACTGTTTTAATAACGAGTTTTTAGGCTCAGTCAGGATGTTTTGTAACGCTTCCCTGTCTAATGGGTTAAGGTACGTCAGCACGGGCAAACGGCCTATCAGTTCGGGTATCAAACCGAATGATTTCAAGTCCTGCGGGGTTATGTATTTATACAGGTTCTTCAGATCGACGTCACCATCGTGGTTCTTGAATTTGTAACCAACGGTTTGCGTACGCAGCCTGCCTGCTATTTTCTTTTCGATACCATCAAAAGCGCCGCCGCAGATGAACAGGATGTTGTTCGTGTTTACGGTGATCATCTTCTGGTCGGGGTGTTTGCGGCCGCCCTGTGGCGGTACGTTCACCATGGTACCTTCCAGTATTTTCAACAATGCCTGCTGAACACCTTCGCCGGATACATCGCGGGTGATGGAAGCGTTGTCGCTTTTGCGCGCTATCTTGTCAACCTCGTCGATATAGACAATGCCCTTTTCGGCAGCGGCTACATCATAATCGGCAGCCTGCAATAAGCGGGTCAGGATGCTTTCAACGTCCTCTCCTACGTAGCCGGCTTCGGTAAGCACGGTAGCATCGCAAATGCAGAATGGAACGTTCAGCGTTTTGGCAAGTGTTTTAGCCAGCAGGGTTTTGCCGGTACCGGTTTCACCCACCATGATGATGTTCGATTTCTCGATCTCCACCTCATCCTTGTCCACCCGCTGGTTAAGTCGCTTGTAGTGGTTATAAACGGCTACAGAAAGGATCTTTTTAGCATCATCCTGGCCGATAACGTATTGGTCGAGATGCGCCTTAATTTCGGATGGTTTCAGCAACGAAGGGGCCGACGGGGATGTTTTTACCTTGCGCACCTTCAGCTCCTCCGCCAATATTTCGTTGGCCTGGTTCACACATTTATCGCAAATATGTGCATCCAAACCAGCGATAAGCATGAGCGAATCCTGTTTACCGGCGCCACAAAATGAACATCTTATCTCTTTGCTATTTTTATTCATTTTATCAAATATACTTAAAAGGCAGCATTAATGCAACGTTCGGGGTCACTTATTTAGTATTAATACGTTGTAAATGACCCCGTTGTTTTATTACTTTTTGCTATTATTGCCACGCAGTATCTCATCGACCATACCAAAATCAATCGCTTCATCAGCTGTCATCCAGTGGTCGCGGTCCGACGCCTTGTCAACTTTTTCATAAGGCGCACCGCTGTGATCGGCAATGATCTGGTACAGTTCTTTTTTCAGCTTGGTGATCTCGTGATATGATATTTCGATATCCGATTGCTGGCCCTGCGCGCCGCCCGATGGCTGATGTATCATCACTCTTGAATGCGGCAATGCGGCCCTTTTACCTTTGGTACCTGCGCACAATAATACAGCCGCCATGGATGCCGCCATACCGGTACAGATGGTTGCCACATCGTTCGAGATGAACTGCATGGTATCATATATACCTAAGCCAGCATAAACCGATCCACCCGGCGAATTAATGTAGATCTGGATGTCCCGTTTTGCGTCGGCCGACTGCAAAAACAACAGTTGCGCCTGGATTATGTTGGCAATATTATCATAAATGGCATCGCCAAGGAAAATGATACGGTCCATCATTAAGCGAGAAAACACGTCCATCTGGGCCACGTTCAGCTGGCGCTCTTCGATGATATAAGGGGTCATCCCGGTTGGAGCAATGCCTATCGGCATGTTTGCTCTTTCAACATTGTTAATAAATTTATCTACATACAGGCTATTTATACGATGATGCTTAACAGCATACTTCCTGAACTCGTTTTTATCAATATTACTCATTTTTCTATCTTTCTTTTATTATGGTTTATCGCGATAAATATAGTTTTAAGTTGAATATTATTATTCAACCAAAGTTTTTTAAAAGTAAAAAATTATAAGGCGGGTATTTTAAAACAGCAAAGCAACCCGGATGAGTTGCTTTGGTTTATAGTAATTATTTTGTTTTGTCATTCTGGGGAACCGAAGAATCTATCGACAAATAAATATCCATAGTAGATTCTTCACTACGTTCAGAATGAAAAGGGAGCCGGGGTTATTTCTCCAACTCAGCGAATTTTTTTGAAGTGACCTCTTTCTGATCGAGGGTGACGATGCTTTTCAGATGATCAAGCACTTTAAGTGCCTTTACTTCTTCAAATATCTTGTTGGCTTCTTCCTTGTTCTGCAAATATTGAACGGTGTATTGCGCCAGTTGCTCCTCGCTTAGAGGCTGTGGACTGTACATCCTGAACTGGGCATCCAGCCGGGCTTTGGCAGCCTGGAAAACCTCTTCGTATTTGATCTCGATCTGATTATCCTTAATAACCTTGTTCTCGATCAGCGTCCATTTCAGGTTCTGAGCAAAATCATTGTAGCCACCTGTCAATTCCTCGTCGGTTAGTTTCTCATTGGTAGCTTTCAGCCAGCGTTTAAGGAACTCGTCGGGCAATTCAAATTTTGCTTTGTCAACGGCCAGCTTATACAGGTCGTTTTGCAGTTTGCGTTCCGAATCCTGGGCGTACATGGCTTCCACTTCCTTTGTGATCTCATCCCTGAAACCTTCTTCCGTGGTCACCTTACCTTCACCAAATAATTTATCAAAGAACTCCTGGTTCAGATCGCTTTCTTCCAAACGGTTCACATTTTTAACCGTCAGGCGGAAGTTCGATTTCAACTCAGCTGCCGTTTCTTCATCTATCTTCAGTATAGCGGCTATGCGGGCAGCATCGTTGTTGTAAGCTTTCTGGATATCCAGTGTTACCACGTCATCCTTTTTCAGGCCGATAAGCGATTTTTTTACTTTCGCATCCTGCACCTGGTCCAAACGAACAGATGTGGTATTGCTGATGCCATCCTCAAAAACAGAACCATCCGGAGAAAGCTGCACCAATTCGGCATAAAGCACATCACCGTCTGCCGATACGTCAGGATTTGTCATTTTGCCATAGCTTTTGCGGATGTTGGTGATACGCGCAGCCAGTGTTTCTTCATCAGCCTTGATGACATATTGGGTCACTTTATCTTTTGATGAAAAATCGATATCAAACGCGGGAGCCAAACCTAATTCATAATTGAACTCAAAATCGTCAGCAAAATCCCAGTTATATTCCTTGTCATCAGCTTTTGGCAGGGGCTGGCCCAATACCTCAAGCTGCTGCTCGTTAATATAGTTATTCAGGGTATCGGAAAGCAGGTTGTTCACCTCGTCAACCAAAATGCTTTTGCCATACATCCTTTTGATGTGCGATGCCGGCACCATACCCGGGCGGAACCCCGGTATCTTGGCTTTCTTCGCATGATCGCGTATAGCTTTTTCAACCCGTGGCTGGTAATCTTCGGGTTTGATATTGATTTTTACAACTGCATTCAGGTTGTCGATCTTTTCCTGTGAAATATTCATCTTTTTCGGCGTGTTTTTACTTAAAATTCAAACGGCCGGGCGCTAATTCATTTGCACACAACCGATTTTGGAGGGGCAAAGGTAAGAAGATTTTTTGGAAAAAATAAGTCAGGCGAATGTCTTTTGGGGGGCCCTGTTTCAATACGCATCAAAGGTCGGTTTTTCGCCGGGGTAGCCACTCACCCCTGTAGTCTTTCACCTACCAACCCTCTTTACGGCAAAACGTAAAGAGGGTTGAAAAGCGGTGTCAGTTTACATGCGTTACGGTAGCAGCGCCAACTTTTGAAGTATTTACGTTGGCTGGATTACCTTTGTACTTCACATCGGCAGCGCCGGTAGAGCTTACCTGCAGGTCGTTCAATACATTTATCTCGCAATCGCTGGCGCCGGTGGTACGCACCTCATATTTACCAACCACAAAGTCAAAAGCGTGCACGGTTCCGTTGCCTGTCATTTCGATTCGGTGCGAGGTTGCCTGGCCCCTGAGCGTGATCTCGCTGGCCCCGGCGCTTTCAGTACTTACGTTTGCCGCCGACAGGTCCATATTAATATTACTTGCGCCGTTAAGTTTGATGTCAAGGTCTTTGGTATTGATCTTGCCGTCCGATAAAAAGTTAATTGCACCCGACCCTTTTAGTTTTTCGAGGTTGTGAACGCCGATACTGATCTCCATCTGACCGCTCGGGCAAACATTCTTTTTATAATATATCTTCAATTCGTCGCCGTCCGATTCGACATGGATATATTTCATCAGGTTATCGTCGGCGTTGATATTTACATTAAGGCTGCTGTCCTGTTTCAGGGTTACCTTAAAGCCGCCCGACACATTGATACGGGTAAAATCGCTCACCTTATGGTTCTCTGAAACGTGATTGCCCGAACCCTTAACACACCTGAACCTGCAGGATGGCAGCACGGCTATGGCAAGGAGCGAAATAAATGCTATAGGAATTAAAGAGATCTTTTTCATGATTGGGTTGTTTTGTTGTATTAGACTATAAGGAAATTATACCGGTTACATCAAATATATATTTTAATTTGGATTTGAGCTATAAGAATCAGGGTTGGTTTGAGTAAAAAAAGCCGCCCGATCTTTTGGGATACGGGCAGCTTTCTGAACATATATAATTGAATTCTTGCGATGATTAATTATAAACCTGCGAACTCGTCGGCTTTTGCGTTACTTTTTGCTACACCATCGATAGTTCTTACCAGGTGAGCTGCTGCAAATTCGGTGCTGTTTAAAGTAGCCGAACGGTCGCATTTCAGATTGCTTTGCTCAACATTACCTGCAATATCGGCTTTGGCGCGGCCCTTCAATATCACATTCATGCCGTAACCATCAACTTTCAACTTTGCATAGGCATTGTCGCTTAAAGTTACGGTCAGGTCGAGTGGTGAAAGTTTGCCGAATGACCTTACTTCGGCATTGTCATAAGCGGTTATGGAGCGAAGGTCGGCTGATTTAACCCAAACCACCAGTTTCTGATCAGCATAGGACGAGATGCGCAATACGCCGTTCTGGCTTTGTACCAGGGCGCTTTGTTCGTAATATTTATTGTAAACCTTTACCTGGTCGGCTTCGCCGTCCGATACATAAAGTTCAACATTTCCGCGAACTTCTATCTTGCTGATCTTTGATACATCAGTAAGCACTGTGCTTACTTCGTTATTGCTTTTGGCGACTGAATCATTTTTGCCGTCTGCCAATGCTTGGTTTCCTATTCCGAGTGCGATTGCTGCAACTGCTACCAGGGAAAATATTTTAGTTTTCATATGAGTAATATTTAAAAGTCGGTTGTTTTTTATTTCCTAATTACACTCATAAGACTATGTGCAAGGGGGCGTCGTTACAGCAAAAATGCCCTTATTAGTTATACAGGGGCTTTTTTTCGGTAAACCGGGGATTTCAGTCGGTGAAAATTTTTGGCGCCAGACTAATAGCATCCGGATTGCGGCAGTTCCGGCTCGTGTCGCAATGATACCGTAATATTGTCGCTCTTGGCAGTCACGAAAGCTGCATCTTCATAGTATCTTTATTCGGAAAAATGTGTTACCATGACAAGCTCCCAGATCAAATTCGAAACGGTAGACCAATACATAGCCTCATTTCCGGCAGATGTTCAACAAAAGCTCGAAACTATCAGAACGGCCTTTAAGCAGGCCGTTCCCGGAGCGGCAGAGCTGATACACTACCAGATGCCCGCGCTCGATTATAATGGAAAGCTGGTTTACTTTGCCGCGTTCAAAAATCATTATCACATTACGTTGCCCCATGCGGGTAAGGTACTTGAAGCCTTTAAAGACGAGTTATCGGGCGTCGATATCTCAAAATCGACCATCAGGTTACCAGCCGGCAGGCCATTGCCAATGGATCTGCTTACCCGGATGGTGAAATTCAAAGCAGAACAGCTTAGGGGGAAATAGTATAGTCTATATACCCCAGAAAGATAGTAATGAACAGGCATTTGATGTTAAAACACCAATTCCATTATCCTGGCTTCTGCTAATTTGCCAGTTATCCTTGAGGTGAAATTGTCACTGAACTGTTTATCAAACATTTATTTATCCACAACGCTTCTTTTTTAACTTTTGCTTTTCTTATATTTAACCCGCAGATAACCTTGTGGTTACTTTAATACCAGATAGTTAATTTGATCGACCAAAAATTATCGCACGTACCCCAAAAAATGGCAAAAAGTAAATCAAACTCGCCTGTTGGAAACAACATCAGGCGCCTGCGCGAAAACAACAAATGGAGCCAGCAGGTAATAGCCGAGAGGCTGAACATTTCCATCCCCGCCTATTCAAAGATCGAAACCGGCGTTACGGATGTAAACCTGTCCAGGCTTGAGCAGATAGCCCACCTTTTTGAAGTGGGCCTCCCAGGGTTGTTCGGTGGCGACGCGATACCCGCGCCAATGCCTACGCCCGAATTCGAAAAGCTTGAAAAGGAACTTTCTGAATGCGAGAAAGAGATCTTATACCTTCAGCGCAAGGTAATACAGCTTTACGAAGAACTTAACAAAGTAGCGGTTAACCAATAAAACACTACCTTTCATGAGGAAGATCAGCAGGTTGTTCGCCTGCTGACCCGCCTCATCGTCACCTCATTTTCCGCGCCTGTCAGAGCGCCCCGGGGGCTCAATGTTATGTGCAACAAAAAAGCCACCTGCGTTGTACAGATAGCTCTCTCTGAAATATATGCTGAACTTGTACCCCCAACCGGGGTAAAAGGGGATTGCTTATAAAGTAGCCATATCCAATTGATAGGCTGGCACGTTCCGGTTCTCGGTCATGTGGACTGCTGTAAAGTTTACCTTAT
The DNA here is from genome assembly GCF_007971025.1 of Mucilaginibacter ginsenosidivorans. NCBI lineage: Bacteria > Pseudomonadati > Bacteroidota > Sphingobacteriia > Sphingobacteriales > Sphingobacteriaceae > Mucilaginibacter > Mucilaginibacter ginsenosidivorans. The sequence continues at coordinate 4,464,852 of NZ_CP042436.1, forward strand.
TTACGCTGGTAGCCACGTCATGTTTCAGGGTCATGTCGTTCGCGGTGCCGGCAAGGTCGGCGGTGGCATGGTCGGCAAGGGTAACATTGGCGCTGTAAGCATCCAGGTTTAATTTAGCCGAAGCCTCATTATGCAGGCTAACACTCAGCTCTATCGGGCTTAACTTACCAAACGATTTTACTTCGGCATTGTCATAAGCGCTGATAGAACGCAGGTCGGTGGATTTAACCCAAACCACCAATTTCTGGTCGGCGTATGAAGAGATGCGCAGCACGCCGTTCTGACTTTGTACCAATGCGCTTTCTTCGTAGTATTTGTTGTAAACTTTAACCTGGTCGGCGTCGCCGTCAGATACGTACAGTTCAACGTTACCGCGAACTTCGATCTTACTGATTTTGTTAACCGTGGTAAGCACCGTGCTTACTTCGCTTTTATTTGCTGCCCCGTCTTTGTCGGCTGCGAATGATGTATTACCTATCCCTAATGCTAAGGTGGCGATGGTTGCGAGTGTTATGATTGTAGTTTTCATCGTTTTATTATGCTGATTGTGAATTATATATGTTCTTTGTTTTTAAATACATCCATAAGACGATACGCCGGAATAAACGTTACAGGCAAAACCCGACTATTAGATGTACGGCCTTATTTTCACGGTGAACGGGCTGTAATCGTCGGTGAAAAGTTGGGGTGATGAAAGAGCTTGGCGGGGGCGCCCAGCGATGACGGAAATTTAACGGTAGCAATTTGATTGAAACTGTAACAGCAGGGTAACTATTAAGTCTGCGGCGGTATAATCATACTGAAATGATAGCCCTGCCCCCGGGGCGAGTTCATTTTCCAACTGGCTTGCAGCATTTGAAGCCTGCTTATAATATTGTACATGCCCATCCCCTTTTTTAGGTTCAACCCGTCCATCCCTTTGCCATTGTCGATATAGCTGATAAGCAGGTTATCATCCTTTACATCAAAATTTAAATTGATCGCCGTTGCGCCGGAATGTTTCAGGGTGTTGCTCACCAATTCCTGCAATACGCGGTAAACCGCCAGCGATACATCAGGTCCCCAGGGTGTCGACCTCGCGCTTTCGCTACTGGTGAATTGCACATGCAGCCTGCTTGCTTTCTCGAGGTTTTCACACAATTGCTCAACCACCTCCCACAAGTGCAGCACGGGGATGAACTGCGGTGAAAGGCTGTGAGAGATGTTTCGTACGTTTTCGATTATCCTGTCGACAGCGGCAACACCGGCATCGTTGCCGTCATTGTCGTCCATCTGCATTCTTAAAACTGCCAGCTGGCCGCCGACATCGTCGTGCAGGTTTTGGCCTATGCGCTTGCGGTCGTCCTCCTGGAACCGGATCACCGAGTGCAGCAAGTCCTTCTGGTACTGTGTTTCGGCCTCCGCCAGTTTCCTTTTTTCTTTCAGCACCCTGTTTTGGGCGCGTATTTGTAAAAGGATGAAGGAAACGATCAGCAAAAAGGCTCCCACTATACTAATTAGGAGCAATACGAACAGATTATCGCTGGTTTTTGGCATACAAAAAGCCTACCGTAAACAAAAGGTACATCACCATTACGAGGGTGGCGTGAACGGTGCCGAAAAATAAGTTCACCTTTAAACTTGCCTTCTCATACAGAACATCCAAAAAGGCAAAGAAAAAAAAGGAGCTGCCAAAATAGAGCAACAATCCCGTAGTAATCCAATTTAAAGGATATTTGACCCACGATTTTGAATCATCAGAGTCACCTCGCTTAAAAAAATAAAGCAAGCAAAAGCCTGAGATGATCAGCGCTGCGACCGACCTCGGATAAGAATTGAAACGGTAGATGCTTTGAATAAAACTCAGGTCGACAATTGCAAATACCAAAAATCCTATCATAACAACTCCAATCAGCCGCCTGATCGAAGAATTGTCAAAAATTATTTGAAAAAATCTACCTAATAGCAGCAACTCAGCCATAGTATAAAGATGAAGCAACGGCAAGTTATTTATATCCCTAATACCCAAAAGTCTTTCTAAAACGTCCATAACTCCCCCAAATAGCAAGTACCAATAAATAATTTCTAACTTCCTATTTTTATAACTTTTTTGTATCAATCCTGTAGCCAGCGGGATGATTACGGTAGCAGGTACAAAGACTGTAACATATAAATGCTTCATCCCCCAATTCAAATTAGCTCCTTTTCAGATAGGGAGATACAACTCACTTTGAAAATCGCAATAAACAGGGCATGGTGAAGTAAAATCATAAACCGAAGTGTCGTTCGGATTGGCGGGATCATTAATAACTATATCGGCATGGGGCCTGTACTTATCGGCAAAAAAAACAGGGACTATTAAACCGCACAGATTAGCAGTTGTTGGTGGTTTGGGATCGTCTTCGCCGTTAAGCCCGAAATATAACCTAATGCCCTTCAGCGACTGCTCCTTATATTTTTCGCGTATGGCATCAATATCGTTAAAAGAGATCATGATGGCCCGGGGGATAGACTGCGGATTGCCGTTATAGCTATTTGATTCGATGGCCCAGTTCAGCCACCTTTTCACACGTATTTTTGCAACCTCAATTGCAATGGATGTGTCCGCTAACGGGATCACTGGAACGTCGTTTTGAACGGAATTAGGGTTTTCCATGTTTTTTTAATTAATTGGGTTAAAAATATTCGGTTAGTTAGGTTATAAGTAATATTCGTGATAAAACTGCGTCCTCGTATCCCTGGCAATAAAAACAGTCTGCTGCTCCCCGGGAAATTTTTGTTTGAAACCCCCGATCAACCGGTCGGCCAATTCCCTGCTGATGCCTTGCACCACATCCTGCGCACTCCTTTTAACATTTTTTACCGCTGTTTCCATGCTATGATAATAATGTGATCTTTACTACAAAAAATTTGGTTGGGCGTGCTGCGCAGGCAACCTGTCTGCGGCTGTTTGAAGCTATAAATCTACCCTACATACGGTGTATTCACCACCCGTTTTTTAACGGTATTTTTACAGTGTTTACACCCCTTTGCTAATTTTACATATCTTACTATATTTTGCCGCCGCACACCTGTTATGATGAGTACTATTAAAATCGCCATTGTTGACGACCAAAAAATATTTCGCCAGAGTTTAGGCGTACTACTTTTAGCTAATCCTGACTTTGAATTAATAGCAGAAGCAGACAATGGTGCCGATTACCTGGCCCAATTGCAACAGATGGCCATGTTGCCCGACATTACCATACTGGATATGGAACTGCCCGGCATAAGCGGGATGGAGCTTCACAAACTTTTGCAGCAACAATATCCTCAAATAAAAATATTGGTGCTGTCCATCCATTCCAACGAAAGACTGATAGCCAAAATGATAGAAAACGGCGCAAGCGGCTACCTTGTAAAAAATTGTGACAAGTCGGAGTTGTTCGCCGCCATCAATTCGGTATATCATTCAGGGTTTTATATCAACCAACGGGTGATGCAGGCTATACAAAGAGCGGCGAATTATAAAAATAAACCGGTGCGTAATGTTAACGGGATAGATATTGATGTTTCGAAACGGGAAACCGAGATACTGCAAATGATCTGCCACGAACTGAACGCGGGCGAAATTGCCGAAAAACTGTTTATCAGCAGCCGCACAGTGGACGGCCACAAAGCTAACCTGCTGCTTAAAACAGGCTGTAAAAATACTGCCGGCCTGGTGGTATTTGCTATCAGGAATGGGATCGTCGAGATCTGATCCTCACCTACCTCCTTCGTCCAAACCATAACAGGTAAAAATACCTGCTGTTGCCGGTATAAATACGCCATTTAGCGAACGGGTAATTCTGCGCTAAAAATCGGGTCGTTAGTGCCATTACTTTGACTCGTCGAAACGTGAAAGCGCTTTCACCGACGACAAAAAAGGCGGATACCGAAAAGCCTTGAAAGAGTAGGTGCAAAAAAAAATATCAAAAAAATGGCAAATTCATACGGAATTACAGTAGCGCTGGATTCTTATACCTTAGGCAAACTGCAAGCAGGTAATTATTCGTTACAGGTTTTCAAAGGTGCAAAAGGTAACCAATCGACCGCGCTTCCCACGTTATGGTTCTCAGTAACCGAATTCAGCGCCACTGTCTCATTAAAATGGACAGAGCAATATGGCGCTTTTGTTGATAATCAAACTATTGCAAACGGCGTGGTGGTAGACATCAGCAGTAGCAAAGCCATGAATCTGGGCGACCTGATGACACTTTTATCTGACGGTGATACTAATGTAACGACAACCGGAGGCAGAGACGGCGCAATTACCGTTTTCAGTCAGCAGTCGAACGAGTGGATCTGCGGCATGACCCAATCCATGAATGGCAGCGCCCCTACCCCCATCTGCGCTTTCCCGCTTTTTGGCAGCCAGGCCGACCTGATGGAACCTTACGAGACTGTGGTGCTTATGTTTGCATCGGGCCAGGTTGCAACAGGCACAGTCGTTGAAGAAGCAATCTCTTCATCGGTAACTATTACATTATCAGGCGCCGCGCCAAGTGTTGCCGTCGCATTTGATATGAACCTTGGATGGAACACCAGCGGCAACCCCTATGCTGTGGTTAATCCCCTGCCGATAAACCTGGCAGAAACATTAATAGTTCCGATCAGCTAATCTCAAAGGGCGCTACCAGGCGCCCTTTTCACCACGACTTGATAATATTTTTTGCCATGGCAAATTATTCGATCAATATCAGCCTTGATAACGGTACCCTGAATTTCTTTGCCCAAAACGACTATTGGCTGAGAATATACAAGGGTGAACTGACAAATGCGGTTTGCGTAAATACTTTATGGCACACAACCAACATTTTTACGTCGTCGGTATCGGTATCCTGGACAGATGACTATGCCGGTTTTATTTGTCCTCAGATACCTTTAAATAAGGGAGCATATATCCGTGCTTCAGTAACCCCCATGCAATTAGGGGACGTATTGAGTATGAATAGTTCGGGAATAGCTAGTTTAACTACAAAAGGCGGTACCGCGGGCGCGTTAACCTTTTTTAATAACAGCCATTATGCGCGTATATGCGGCGCGGCACAAAGTATTACAGGTACAAACCAGCTATATATGGCAATGCCTATGCTGGGGCAGGGCAATAATGTTGTAGTTCCTCAGGAAAATGTGTTATTGGTATTCGAGTCGGGCGAAATGGCACCCGGCACCGTTGTGAGCCGCGCAATAAATCCATCACTGCTGGCAAAGCTGAATCCGGGTTCCCCAATCATCAATATAACCTATGATTACCTGAACTCATGGAACACTAACGGCAGCACCCAAGCCTCGGTAATACCCGGACCTGCCGCGATCACAGATCAATTAAGAAAACAACATAATCCTCTGTTACGACAAATTAAAAAACTACGATAATGAAACTAGTTACATGGAATATGCAGGGCGCCAGCCACAGCACCGAAAACAAATGGAACGCTGGCATTATGAACTTTTTTGGCAATGGTGCCGATATCTGCTGTCTGCAGGAATGCGGGGCAGTGCCCGCATCTGCCAGGCTTATAAACCCTAATTTTGCAGGTGTCGCCAATTTACACTATTACACCTGGGGCACAAACCGCACCAACAAACATATCCTTTTTTATCAGTCCGACCCGAACGGCAACCGCTGTAACCTGGCAGTGGTATCAACATCCCCGCCTATGGGCGGGGATGTTGTGTGGCCGGTCATTGCACCTGTATGGCGGCCGGCACTTGGTTTTCAAATCGACGCCAATCACTTTATATTCTGCCAGCATGCGATTAGTCCGAACGGCCCTGACGCCGCCGGGTTATTAGCCGCGATCAACAACGCTGTTGGTGCGCCTGGCAATTACTGGGTGGCAGGCGGCGACTATAACCGGGAGCCTCCGGCGCTGATGACTCCATTTACAATATGCCCCCCAATAATAATACCTATTCGGTAAATGACCCTTTAAGGAAGCTTGATTACTGCGTTAAAAACTTCGGGTTGCCCGTAACAGGCATCGTACAGGGACTTATCCTATCCGATCATTACCCGGTATTTTATACTATTTGAGCCTGGATTTTTGAGGCCCTGCGCGTTCAATCTTTAACCATAGAACGCATGTTCAAGTATCCACTCTTGAACATGCGTTAGATTGACTATACCCGTCAACTACTCACCACTGACCATTCCCCCTCACTACACTAAGTATTCACGCCACTGCCCAATTTAATACCGCTTTTATGTTCCAAAATCCAAAGAAGTCCAAAAAAGCAAAGAAGAGACCATTTTAGCCAGCTTTAATCCGATGCGCACTACCGTGTCGAAAACAAGCGCTACCTGGCCGCAATGCTTTTTTGAACTTAGCACACTAAGTAAACCTTGCCCACCTCGGTTTATCAGGGTAAAAAGGGAATTCTTCAAAATCAAAAAAGAAACCAACCCTCTTTACCGCTCGCGGTAGAGAGGGTCGACAAGTGCAGCGATGTCGGGGTGAATAAACGGCGAAGCGGCCAATCGGCATCCAAAACCCAACCCTCTTTACCGCTCGCGGTAGAGAGGGTCGACAAGTGCAGCGATGTCGGGGTGAATAAACGGCGAAGCGGCCAATCGGCATCCAAAACCCAACCCTCTTTACCGCTCGCGGTAGAGAGGGTCGACAAGCGCAGCGATGTCGGGGTGAGTAAACGGCGAAGCGGCCAATCGCCTCCATTTTAGTTAACGTATCAAGCACACGGTACGTGCGCCAACGTATGAAAGGAGAATTATCTTTGATTTCGAACTGAGTCGTTATTTATTTGTGAGATTTAAGTTAATCTTCGGAAGACTTAAACCGGGTGGGTATAATTTGGAACAGAAGCAATTTTTTTGTTTCTTGCAGTTTTAAACTATGATCTTATCCAATTTCCAAAAACTTGCATACATGGTATGCCTTGTGCTGTGTGCAACCATATGTGGCTGTAAAAAAAGCGACACTGCTCCGACCGACAAAAAGCCACAATCCATTCCCGTAGTTATCACCTCGCTCAGTGTGAACGACGGTCCTTACAATACAGCTGTTGAAATAACAGGAACTGGGTTCGATGCTATTGCAGCAAACGACGAAGTGTTTTTTAACAGTAAGGCGGCTACGATATCATCAGCTACTGCAACCAAACTAACCGCAATCGTTCCCCTGGGTGCCGGTACCGGTAAAGTAAGTGTTTCCGTAAAAAATGGCTCGCCGGTTTTAGGGCCTGTATTTACTTACGAACTTACTGCATTTGTTTCCACGTTAGCTGGTCAGCCTGCTTCCGGTTCGGCAAACGGAAAAGGGGCCGCGGCGTCATTTTATGCTCCCACACATATCGCGCTGGACGATGCCGGCAACCTCTATGTAACCGACATGCAAAACCGCCAGGTTCGGAAAATAGACCCGGATGGGAATGTTACAACGTTTGTTGGAAAATTACGTGCTGGTACTGAGGATGGTACCGGTGCTGGGGCATCGTTTTATCTGCCCTGGGGAATAACCAGGGACGCTTTGGGAAATTTTTATGTCTCTGATATAGGCAATTACAACATACGCAAGATAACTCCATCAGGGACAGTAACTACGTTAACACCGGGTATAGCCGCACCTTATGCGGATTTTCTGATGATGCCGGAAGGCATTGCAGCAGATGCGACAGGAAACATGTATGTCGTGGACTATTCCACAAATCTGGCTCGAAAAATAAGCGTGAATGGCAAAACAAATGTCATCCTGGCCGGGAACAGGCTTTCAGGATCGCAGGACGGCACAGGTGCAAGTGCTTCATTTAACCGGCCGTGTGGCATTGCTTTTAGTCCGAACGGCTTGTTATATATTGCCGACTCCTATAATAACACAATTCGCCAGATGAACGTGGTAGGCACCGTACTGACATGGGTTGGCACCGGCAAAGCAGGCTCGGCCGACGGTTCTTCTTCAACGGCGACATTTAATCATCCTGCCGATGTAGCCTTTGATAAGGCACGAAACATGTACATTGTAGACCAGGGCAACAACCTTATCCGTAAAATGACCTACGACGGTGTAGTAAGTACATTAGCGGGCAGCGGTGCGCCAGGTTCGGCAGACGGCCCTGCAAAACAGGCTTCGTTTAACAACCCCACCGGCATAGCGGTGGATGCGGCAGGAAACCTGTATATAGCCGACCAGGGGAATAATATGATCCGAAAAATAACGATGCAATAGCCTGCAGAGGTGATAGTCAATTGTCAGTCACTGTAAAGCGCGAGGCTTAAAGTGCATTATTGAGAATAGTCTATAATCAATTGATAAACAGATAGCTGATTACAAATAATACTTCTCCCCATCAGTTTTGATCTTTCCCGCGTCCAGCAGCAGGCGGATAGCTTCCAGGCGCTCCTTTTCGGTGCCGGTTTTAAGGGTGGTCACCAGCTCGCCGATGTTCTTATGCTCCATCGATAAAGAGTCGACGATCTCAGCGGTGATATTTTCCGCGGTTTCGGCTTTATTCTTCCGGCGTTTTTCCTCCAGGCACACATCGCATACGCCGCATTTGGGTGCGGTTTCGTCAAAATAAGCCAGCAGCATCTGGCTGCGGCACCGGCTATGTTCGGCATAGGCAAACACCGCCTCCATTTTATTGCGGTAAACCGTTTTACGGTTTTCGATGTAACGTTTATTAATAATTAACTCATTCTGCTGCAGGCGCGGTTGCAGCCAGGTAACCTGGGGCAGGTCGGTTTGCTGCAGGTAATGCAGTATACCTTCATCCTCCAATTGCTTCAGGCCTTGTATCACCTGCTGCACACTCAGGTTGGCCCGTCGGGCCAGGTCAAACTCCCGCAGCCGTACATAGTTCTCAAATGCACCGCCGTATGATCGCAGCAGGGTTTTGATGAACGCGTCCCAGCCCTGGTTTTGTACCTGGAAATTGTAAAGCTGCTCGTTCATCACCTCGAACCGGAAACGCGAGGGCAGGAATACGCTCTCGTTGAACGCCAGGTATTCGTCCTGCTCCAAAAATTTAAGGGCATTAACGGTTTTGGTGGCATCAAGTTTATTACGGACGCAAAAATCGCCCAGGTCCAGGTCAAAGCTCACCCCTGCCCCTGTACCATAGGCCAAATGAAAGTAGCTGCCGAATTGATGATACACCTGTTTGATCTCATCCACCGAAGGAAAATTCGATTCGAATTTCTTTTCGTTTTTCAGCCGGTCGGCATGGTTATAAAGCAATACGGCATAAGCTTTTCGGCCGTCGCGTCCTGCCCTGCCCGCTTCCTGGTAATAGGCTTCCAGGCTTTCGGGCATATCCTTGTGGATCACAAAACGGACATCCGGCTTGTCTATCCCCATTCCGAAAGCGTTAGTTGCCACGATAATGCGGGTATTGCCTGTTTGCCAGCTATCCTGCTTTGCAGAGCGTTGTTCCATCGTGAGCCCGGCGTGATAAAAGTCGGCGCCGAAATGGTTTTCGTTGTAATATTTGGCTATTTCCTCGGCCTCCTTGCGGCTGCGCACATAAACAATACCGGTGCCCTTTACACCCCGTGGTATGTCGAGCAGTTTGCGCAACTTGTTCTCTTCGTGCTGAACCACGTAGCTGATATTCTTCCGCTCGAAGCTTTGCTGAAAAATGTTGGGCTCTTTAAAACATAATTTTTCCTGTATGTCGCCCCTTACGTCGGCAGTTGCTGTCGCGGTAAGGGCAAGTACGGGTACGCCGGGGTGCAATTCCCGCAGGTCGGCAACATGCAGGTACGGCGGCCTGAAATCGTACCCCCATTGCGATATGCAATGCGCCTCGTCTACGGCAATAAGGTTCACATTCATATACCTGATCCGTTCGCGCACAAGTTCTGACAATAACCGCTCGGGCGACAGGTACAGGAATTTAACGCCATTGTAAACACAATTGTCCAGCGCAATATCTATTTCGCGCTTGCCCATCCCGGTCACAATGGATACCGCCGGAATGCCTTTCGCCTTCAGGTTCTCCACCTGGTCCTTCATCAGGGCTATGAGCGGCGAAACAACAATGCTTATCCCCTCTTTTACCAGGCCCGGTACCTGGAAACAGACCGACTTGCCCCCGCCTGTGGGCAGCAAAGCCAACGTATCGCGCCCCAATAAAACCGACTGAATTATCTCCTCCTGCAACGGCCGGAAGTTATCATATCCCCAATAGTGTTTCAGTGTTTCCTGGATGGTCATGCGCAATTTTGAATCCGGTTCATTGCGTGGCGAACCGAAATTTCACGACGCTAAGATAAACGCGAAATTGAACATTCGGCACCCGGAATCCCCCAAAGTGCGCCAATATTTCTAAATTCGCAGCGTTAATTCTCTATCAGTATGAAATATATTCTTGTCGTTATACTCACCTTCCTAACCGCCGATATTGTTTATGCCCAAAAATGGAACGTGGAAAATCCTCCAGGCCCTTCTAAGAAAGTTACCATAACTACTGATGAAGGTACCTGGATGGACCTGGATGTTAGCCCCGACGGGCAGAATATCGTTTTTGATCTTTTGGGCGATATTTACACCATCCCCATAAAAGGAGGAAAAGCCACTACGCTTAGCAGCGGCAAAGCCTGGGACGTGCAACCCCGTTATAGTCCCGATGGTAAAATGATAGCCTACACCAGCGATAGGGACGGCGGCGATAATATATGGGTGATGAATGCCGACGGTACCAACAAGCACCCTATAACCAAAGAAAACTTCCGGCTGCTGAATAACCCGTACTGGACGCCTGACGGGCAATATATTGTGGCGCGCAAACATTTTACAGCCACCCGGTCGTTAGGCGCAGGCGAGATGTGGATATATAATATTAATGGCGGCGACGGCATACAACTAACCAAACGCAAAAACGACCAGCAGGATGCCGGTGAGCCGATAGTTTCGCCGGATGGAAAATACATCTACTGGAGCGAGGATATGACACCGGGTCCCGACTTTCAATACAATAAGGATCCAAACCAGGGTATTTATGCTATCCGCCGCTTAAACCGGGAAACTGGTAAAATTGAAGAGGTTGCCGGTGGCCCCGGCGGCGCCTGCCGCCCGCAGATATCGCCCGACGGAAAGCTGCTTGCCTTTGTTAAAAGGGTGCGGTTAAAATCCGTCCTTTACCTGCAAAACCTGGCTACGGGCGAAGAATGGCCGGTTTACGACGACCTGTCGAAGGACCAGCAGGAAACCTGGGCGATATTTGGCGTGTACCCGAATTTCAACTGGACGCCCGATAGCAAAAACATCGTATTTTATGCAAAAGGCAAAATATGGAACCTGGATATCACCACCCTGAGCGCCGAGCAGATACCTTTCGAAGTAACCAGCCAGCAAAGCATTACCGAGGCGCTCCATTTTAACCAAAAGGTTTTCCAGGACGAGTTTACGGTAAAAATGATACGGCAGCTCACCACATCGCCGGATAGCAACCTGGTAGCTTTTAACGCCGCAGGGCATATCTATACCAAGGTGCTGCCTAACAGCGTGCCACAACGGATAGACAGCCTGAACGATTTTGAATATGAGCCTGAATTTAGCCCCGATGGCAAGTCGCTGGTTTATGTGGACTGGAGCGACGAGCTCAAAGGATCGGTAAACCGCGTCGATCTTACAACGCATGCTATAACCCGGCTTACTGTTGATAAAGGCTTCTACTACTCGCCAAAGTTCTCGCCCAAAGGCGACAAAATAGTTTACCGAAAAGGCGAAGGCAACGAGGTTTTAGGTTTTGCCTTTGGAAAAGACCCCGGTATTTACGTGATATCTGCAACCGGCGGAACGCCCAAGCTAATACTTGACCACGGTATAAGGCCGCAGTTCTCGGCCGACGGTGCCAAAATATATTTCCAGGGATCAGAGGGCGACAATAAGGCTTTCAAAGCAATAGATACCACCGGGGCGAACGAGCGAACGCTCTACACATCAAAATATGCCACGCAGTTTGCCCCCAGTCCTGATGGCAAGTGGATGGCTTTTACCGAATTGTATAACTGTTACATCACCCCAATGGTAAATACAGGCAGCCCGCAGGACCTGTCGGCTGCAAATAAGGCCATACCGCTGAGCAAGCTTACGCGCGACGCCGGAACCTATCTGCACTGGAGCAAAGACAGCCAGAAGCTGATGTGGACCCTGGGGCCGAGATATTTCGTACGTGATATTAAAAATGCGTTCCCGTTTGTAGATGGCGGGAAAGATAAGACCCTTGTGATCGACACCGTCGGGATCGACATAGGCCTTAAATTAAAAACCGATGTACCCACAGGCAAGATCGCCTTTAAAAACGCAAGGATCATCACCATGAAGGGGGATGAAGTGATCAGGAATGGCACTATTGTGATAGACAAAAATAAAATAGTAGCTGTCGGTAAAACAGAAGATGTACAGGTACCCGCCGATGCTATGGTTTACGACGCTACCGGAAAAACCATTATGCCGGGCATTGTCGACGTACATGCCCACTTGCATCCCAGTCCCGATGGTATATCGCCGCAGCAGGACTGGAACTATTATGCTAACCTGGCATTTGGGGTAACCACAGCCCACGACCCTTCGTCCAATACCGAAATGGTGTTCAGCCAGTCGGAAATGCTGAAAGCCGGGAACATGGTTGGCCCAAGAGTGTATTCAACAGGCACAATATTGTATGGTGCCGATGGCGATTTTAAAGCAGTAATCAACAGTCTTGAAGATGCCCGGTCAAACATCCGCCGTTTAAAGGAAGTAGGCGCATTCTCTATAAAAAGTTATAACCAGCCGCGCCGCGAACAGCGTCAGCAGATCATTGAAGCGGCCCGCGAACTCCAAATGGAAGTGGTGCCCGAGGGTGGTTCTACTTTCTTTACCAATATGAACATGATCCTCGACGGGCATACGGGTATCGAGCATAATATACCGGTCGTGCCTATTTACAAAGATGTAAAAGCGTTGTGGAACGCCAGCAAATCGGGCTATACCCCCACTCTCATTGTTTGTTACGGGGGCCAGTTCGGTGAAAATTACTGGTATGACCGTACAGAAGTATGGAAGAACGAACACCTGCTGAACTTCACCCCGAGGACCCTGGTCGACGCCCGTTCACGACGCCGTTCTACGTCTGAATATGGTGATTACGGCCATATCGAGGTTTCGCGCTACGTAAAACAAATAGCTGATGGCGGCACCAAAGTAAACCTGGGTTCACATGGTCAATTACAGGGCCTTGGTGCGCACTGGGAGTTGTGGATGCTGGCTCAGGGTGGCATGTCGCCTATGCAGGCCATCCGGTGTGCAACTATCAATGGCGCGTCTTACCTGGGGATGGAGAAGGAGATCGGTTCGCTTGAAACCGGCAAACTCGCCGATCTGATCGTATTAAACGACAACCCGCTGGAAGACATCCGCAACAGCCAAAAGATCAAATATGTGATGGTGAATGGTCGCCTTTATGATGCTGACTCGATGAACGAAATAGGCAACCGCGAAAAACCACGGCTCCGTTTCTGGTGGCAAATGAACCGCGGCGAAACTGTGAATTTACCGGTAGGCAACCTGGAGACGTACCAGTTTACAAGCCAGGATGGCGACTGATCCGGAAGTATAATTTTTTCCCGGACTTATGCGGCCTTTACCGGCTTCCGGACTTCGCGTTGAGCCATTTATAAAACGCCGGGAAGTCGTCGTTCCATTGCTTTTCGTTGTGTTGGGCGCCTTTTACAATAAGCTCCGGGCTGTTTTGGTCGCTTACCCCTTTAGCGCGCACCAGGCCGGCCATTTTCTGCATATCGGCAACCATGCTGTCGCTTTCCGAGTCGCCACATACGAAATATATCCGTGTGTACTTTCTCAAAGGCTGCTGCTTTGCATAGTCATATATTGCGGGCGGCAGCCAGAACGAAGGCGAAAACACGCCGGCGTTACCAAATACACCGGGATATTTTAGAATAGCGTACATCGATATCAGCCCGCCCATGGAACTCCCGGCTACAGTTGTATTACGCGGGTCCTTTTTGGTGCGATAATGCTCATCAATATAAGGTTTCAGCTTTTTTACCAGGAAATCGGCATACTCGCTCCCCTCGCCTTTGCCGTATTTGGTATCATAAGGATCGTATTCCGACAGGCGGTGCTCGCCGCCGTGATCGACACCGACAATAATACACCGGTCTTTTGCGGGCAGCTTATCCATTATCTCGTCCACGCCCCATTCGCCATAACCCGATGTATAGGCGTCAAAAAGGTTTTGCCCGTCCTGCATATAAATAACCGGGTACTTCCTTTGCGAGGCTTCGTAATCAGCAGGCAGGTATATCCACACCCGCCGTTGCCTGCCTAACTGGGGTATCTCAAATTTATCACTAAGGATATGTACGTTCGCGCTTGCGGTATGTTTCTTCTCTTCCGCTTTAAAATTATCCTGCCAGCCGGTAATGTCAAGCACTATGGTTGTATCGTGTGCCAGCATAACGCTCCGGTTCTCAATAGGCTTTCCCGCACTTGTGCACTCCACTGCCTGCCAGCTTCCGCGGGTTACTTTAAAGCTGATGATACCCGGCTTCATCGTCTCTATAAGCTGAAAGCCGTCCTTACCGGCCTGGGTCAATTCGTATTGCGCATCCGAGGGATTCCACCCGTTAAAATCGCCTGCCAAAAACAGGTGTACACTAAGGTCTTTTGACGGTGGTATTTTGCTGATTCTAAAGGTGACCCGTAACTGTCCAAAAAGCAAAAAGTTTTGGAAAAAAAGCAAAAACGCGCAGAAAATTATTTTTTTTATCATTTTAAATTGTCTTATTAACAGTTATTTCTCCGGGAACGTTCCCGGGAACGTTTTCATTAAAGTAAAATTACCAAATGTGTAATTTTGACACTTATATTGGGACCAAAACCCTCTTTATTTATAAAATTTGCCACAAATTTTGAAAAAAAATCAATAAAAAATTATCCTTAAAATATTTCTCCCAAGTTAAATTTTCATCGCCCAATAGGTCGAAAATTATCTTTTACATAAAATTTGGAATTATTGCTTCTTAGTGTAAATTAGTCACACGCTGTTAAAGCGAAGTTAACAAACCAATTTTACAACAGGCGACAACCGCCGATTTTATTCACACACAATAAAAGTATGAGAAAAAATTACTCAAAAAAGTATTTGCTTCTTTGTGCCTTTCTGATGATGTCTGTAATGGCATTTGCACAAAAAGGAAGCATAAAAGGTAAGGTGCTGGACGAGACGAACCAGCCCCTTCCCGGTGCCTCGGTCAGCATTGACGGCACCACGCTCGGTGCCACTACCGATGCCAACGGTAACTACACCATTGCAAGTGTTAATCCCGGCAATTATACCCTTACCGCAAAATACATCGGTTATGTATCAAGCAAGCAAACCATTGCGGTAGGTTCTTCCGTACTTACTGTAAATTTCGGATTGAAACCTGAAAGCACAAACCTTAATGAAGTGGTGGTAATTGGTTACGGCAGCCAGCGTAAGAAGGACCTTACCGGCTCAGTTGTGGCTGTATCTTCCAAAGATTTTAACCAGGGCCCCTTACCACGCCCGAAGCTTTGATTACAGGTAAAGTGGCCGGTGTGGAAATCACATCAAATAGTGGCGCTCCTGGTGCAGGAAGTACTATCCGTATTCGGGGCGGGGCATCCATTTCGGCAAGTAACGATCCTTTGATCGTTATTGATGGTGTTCCTGTAAGTAATTCCGGAATTGCAGGTATCGATAATGCTTTAGCTACTATTAACCCGAATGATATCGACGGGTTTTCCATCTTAAAAGATGCTTCTGCTACAGCAATTTACGGTTCACGTGCGTCAAATGGCGTAATTATCATTACTACAAAAAAGGGCAAAGGTGGCGACAAGTTAAAGATCAACTTCAGTACCGTTAATTCTTTATCAAAAATAACAAAAGAAGCACCTGCACTTACTGCCGCCGAATTCACGCAAGTGGTTAACAGCGCGCAGGCGGGGTTAACAGACGCCCAAAAAGCTGAGATTGGCACTTCAAACACGGATTGGCAAAAACAGATCTATCGCCAGGCATTTGCTACAGATAATAATATCAGCTTTGCTGGTGGTATTAAAGGGTTGCCATACCGTTTATCAATAGGCTATCTTGACCAGGATGGTGTGCTGAAAAGAGACAACCTGAAAAGGACGACCGTAGCTTTAAACGTTAACAAGGCATTCCTTAATAATAGCCTGAAAGTTGACCTAAACTTAAAAGGTACTTACACAGACCGTTTATTTGCAAACCAGGGGGCTATCGGTGCAGCTGTAGGATTTGATCCTACGCAACCAGTTTATTCAGGCAATGACAATTACGGTGGTTATTTTGAATGGCTTCTGAACGGAACGCCTAACACATTAGCGCCTAAAAACCCTGTTGGGTTAATCAACGAATCAACCGGACATGGTTATTCAAAAAGGGGGCTTGGAAGTGTTTCTTTTAACTATACTTTCCCTTTCCTGAAAGAATTAGAAGCTAATGCCACTTTCGGCGGAGATGAAACAGAAGGTATGGGCAACAACTTCACCGATCCGGCGGCTGCTTCAGCTTTTACAACAAATGGATCTTATTCACAATATTACAGCAAGAACTACACGTATAATGCTGACTACTACCTAAAATATTCAAAGGATTTCAAATCGATTAAAAGCCATTTGGATGTACAGGCAGGCTATTCGTACCAATACTTCCATTTTTACACCCGCCCTGAAGCAACTTATGCTGCAGACAGAACAACGGTGCTTAACCAACCGGCTAATATCTTCCCGGGCCAATACTACATCGAATCGCCTTTCGGCCGTTTGAACTATAGCTTCATGGATAAGTACTTATTAACGGCTTCTATCCGTGACGACCGTTCGTCACGTTTCTCCAATCTCAACCGTAATGGCTATTTCCCGGCAGTGGCGCTGGCCTGGCGGGTTAAAGAAGAAACTTTCCTAAAGAGTGTTGATTTCATCTCCGATCTGAAATTGAGAGCAGGTTATGGTATCACAGGCCAGCAGGATATAGGTCCGCTATTCGGTTACCTGGCAGTTTATGAGCCCAGCAATGTCTCTGCTCAATATCAATTTGGCGGGTCGTTCATCAACACCTTGCGTGCCGATGCTTATAACACTAACCTTAAATGGGAACAAACAGCAACTACCAACATAGCTATTGACTATGGCTTTTTAAACGGCCGGATAAACGGTTCGATTGAATATTATTACAAGAAGACCAAGGATTTGCTATTTGATACACCAGTGCCCGATGGCACCAACCTTACCAACCACGTTGTTGCTAATATAGGTAACCTCCATACACAGGGTATCGATTTCAATGTAAACGCGATAGTTTTTGACAACAAAGATTTCAAATGGAACTTTGGCTACAACGTCTCTTTCAACAAGATCGTTGTTGACAACATCTCGGCTACACATGATCCCAACCAGCAAATCGCTACCGGCGGCATTCCGGGTGGCGTGGGTAACACTATCCAGTTGCTGAAAGCAGGCGCTACGCCATACCAGTTCTACGTTTACCAGCAGGTTTACGGCTCCAACGGCATGCCGCTTGAAGGAGTTTACGTGGATAAGAACGGAAACGGTTCGACCCTTGATGACAAATACCTTTACAAGCATCCGAACCCAACCGTATTTATGGGTTTCAATTCTGATTTTACTTATAAACAATGGAGTTTAAGTTTCTCGGTTCGTTCAAACATAGGCAACTATGTTTATAACGCTGTACAGGCCAGCAACGGCGCTTATGCAGGTTTGAAATTCCAGGGTTACCTGAACAACATCCCAAACAGCATATTGAAAACTAATTTCCAGCAGTACCAGTTGTATACCGACTATTATGTTGAAAATGCCTCGTTTGTAAGAATGGACTATGCTAACCTCGGTTACAATTTTGGCAAGATTGCCAAGGTTGCTACACTTAGAGCCAACTTTAATGTGGAGAATGTATTTGTAATTACCAAATATACCGGACTTGATCCTGAAGTTTCCTCAGGTATCGATAACAATATTTATCCGCGCCCTCGTGTATTCTCGATCGGGCTTAACTTAAATTATTAAAAGAAATTACAGAATTAACAAAATCATGAAAGTAAGAAACATTAGACTACTGGCAACTATTACGGTAATAGGTGTGGCAGTAACCATTACTTCGTGTAAAAAGAACTTGGTGCCCATAGGGCAGGTTACTACCGCGAGCGTTTACAAAGATTTCGGTAACTATCAGCAGGTATTGGCCAAGTTATACACGGCGTATGCATTAAGCGGGCAGCAGGGCCCGGCAGGCAATCCCGACATCGCCGGAATTGACGAAGGCTTTGGCAATTACCTGCGTGAATATTTTAATATGCAGGAGTTAACTACTGACGAGGCGCAAATAGTGTGGAACGACGGAACCGTGCATACACTTCACGACATGACCTGGAATAACCAGTGCGAATTTATCCGTGCGATGTACGATCGTATTTATTACGAAATTTCATTGGACAATGAATTTATCCGAAATACAACTGACGCCGAATTAGCTAAAAACGGCATTACCGGCAGCGATGCAACTACAGCAAAGCAATATCGCGCCGAAGCACGCTTCCTGCGGGCGTTAAGTTACTGGCATGCTATTGACCTTTTTGGCAATGTCCCATTTGTGACAGAAGCTGATAATGTAGGTGTGTTTTTTCCTAAACAGGCATCGCGTACCGATGTTTTCAACTACATCGAAAGTGAATTGAAAGCTATTGATGGCGACCTGGGCGCTCCGCGTTTCTCTTACGGCCATGCCGATAAGGCGGTTGCATGGACGCTGCTTGCCAAACTATACCTGAATGCAAAAGTATATACTGGTACCGACCGCAGCGCTGATGCCGTTACCTATGCAAGTAAAGTAATAACTGATGGTGGTTATACTTTAGAGCCACATTTCAAAGATCTGTTCCTTGCCGACAACAATACTTCTAACGAGATCATCTTCCCTATCGAGTCGGATGGCTTACACACTCAAGGCTATGGCGGGATGACTTACATCGTGCATGCATCGGTAGGCGGTAATATGAACAAAACTGATTACGGGATCGCCTCAGGTGGCTGGGCCGGCTTGCGCACTACGCCGCAATATGTGGCATTGTTTCCTGACCCAAGCGGTAACAGCGATAAGCGCGCTATGTTCTTTACCGATGGCCAGAAATTGGATATTGCAGATGAGTACACTTTCAATGATGGTTATGCTATCACGAAATTTAAAAACGTAACCAAAGCAGGCGTAGCCGGCAGTGATCCAACCGGCACTTTTGTCGATACTGATTTCCCGATGTTCAGGTTGGCTGATGTTTACCTGATGTATGCCGAAGGTGTGTTACGCGGCGGTGGCGGCGATTTAGGCACAGCGCTTACTTATGTAAACATGGTACGTACCAGGGCATACGATGGCGATGTTTCGGGCGATATTACTGCCGGACAATTGACTCTGCCGTTCATCCTGGATGAAAGGGGCCGTGAGCTTTTGTTTGAAGGCCATCGCAGAACTGACCTTATCCGCTTCAATAAATTTACTTCCGGTGATTATACCTGGCAATGGAAAGGCGCGACTCATAACGGTACTGGTGTTGAAGACTACCGCAACCTGATGCCGATACCATCAACAGATATTATTAACAACCCTACCTTGAAGCAAAATCCTGGTTATAATTGATTTGACCCATAAATAGGTAAGTGTTTTAAATTAAAAGAGATAAAATGAAAACATTATTAACGAAACTTTTAGCCATCGGCAGCATTGCGCTGCTGATGCTGCCTTCGTGCAAAAAAGATGAGAAAAAGGTGTACGCGACAAATGTAGCTACGTCAGGGTTACAGGCATCATCTACTACGCTTGTACTGACCAAGGCCGACCTGACAAAAACAGCGGTGACCTTTAACCTTACCCAGGCCGATTTTGGCTATTCGGCGGCTATCAAAAATGTACTGCAGATAGACGCACCCGATGACAACTTTGCGAATCCGAAAGAATTTAATATTAGCGGCAAAGTTACTACGCAGGCTTTCACAACCCTCGATTTTAATAATTTAGTATTGGCATTGAATTTACCAACCGGCGTTGCATCACCCGTTCAGGCACGTATTAAATCGTCAATAAGCGCTACAGTTGCTCCGGTATATTCAAATGTGGTTTCACTTACTGTTACACCGTTTGCTTTAACAGCATTTGTGTATGTCCCCGGAGCTTACCAGGGCTGGAACCCCGCAGCTGCGGACAGTTTAGAATCTGCGACAGGTAACGGCGTTTATACCGGTGTGATCAACTTTACCGGAGGCGACCTGAATTTCAAGATCACTTCCAACAGAGACTGGAACCATACAAACTATGGCGATGCCGGTGGTGGAACGGTAAGCGGCTCTGGGGGTAATCTTTTAGCCCCAGCAGGCGGCAATATACAGATTAACTTAGATCTCAACGCGAACACCATCGTAATGACTCCTGTTCAGTGGAGCATCATCGGCGATGCCACACCAGGAGGTTGGGGAGGCGATACCGATATGCAGTTTGACAATGCTCACCAAATGTGGGTAGTGACTGCAAACCTTACCGCTGGAGGTAATATCAAATTCCGTTTGAACCATGACTGGGGAACTAATCTTGGTGGGTCCGACGGTACTTTATCTCTCAACGGAGCAAACATACCTATTGCTGCAGATGGTAGCTACAAGATCACACTTGATGTGAATGCAAATACTTACACTATTACTAAACAATAAGATAATAACAGAGAGTTGATTGATTGAAGCCCGTTCCCGGTTATACCGGGGCGGGTTTTTTGTTTGAACACAACTGCAGGATTTGCAAGATTACGGATGCTAAATGAAAAGGCTCCTGAAGTTTTAAAACAACGGGAGCCTTCTTTGAGAATTTAATCGGTTATGACCGATATAAACCAGGTTATCTGCTTTTTATATCCACGTACTCCCTGTTCACCTTGCCTACATATATTTGGCGCGGGCGGCCGATAGGCTCTTTGTGTTCTTTCATTTCTTTCCACTGCGCTATCCAGCCCGGCAGCCGGCCAAGGGCAAACAAAACGGTAAACATGTCTGTCGGGAAGCCCAGTGCACGATAGATAATGCCTGAATAAAAATCCACGTTCGGGTACAGTTTACGCTCGATAAAGTAATTGTCTTTTAAGGCTACCTCTTCCAGCTTTTTGGCTATCTCCAGCACCTCATCATCTATACCTAATTTTTCGAGGATATCATCACAGGCCTTTTTAATGATCTTTGCACGCGGATCGAAATTCTTATAAACCCGGTGACCGAAGCCCATCAGGCGGAAAGTATCATTCTTGTCTTTGGCTTTTTTGATCCATTTATCGGTGTCTCCCCCATCTTCTTTTATCTTTTCCAGCATTTCTATCACAGCCTGGTTCGCCCCGCCATGCAGCGGCCCCCAAAGGGCCGATATACCTGCCGACACCGACGCGTAAATGTTCGACTCCGACGATCCTACGATCCGTACGGTCGAAGTAGAACAATTCTGCTCATGATCGGCATGCAGGATAAGCAGTGTATTCATGGCGCTTACAATAACCGGATCTATCTCGATCTCTTCTGTGCGCTGACCAAAGGTCATGTGCAGAAAATTGGTTACGTAATCATATTTGTTACGGGGATATATAAAGGGATGCCCAAGCGATTTTTTATATATCCACGAAACTATCGTCGCCATTTTTCCCAGCATCTTGATGATGCTCAGGTCGAGTTCGGCTTCGCTTTGGTTCGATTTTAACGACTCCGGGTAAAATGCCGACAGTGAACACACCAGCGACGATAATTGCCCCATTGGGTGTGATTTTGACGGAAAACCATCAAAAAACTTCTTCATATCCTCGTGCACCAGTGTGTGGCGGCTGATATGAAGCTGGAAATCGGCCAATTGCTTTTCGGTAGGCAATTCGCCATAAATAAGCAGGTAAGCCACCTCTATAAAACTTGACTTTGAAGCAAGCTGCTCAATAGGGTAACCGCGATATTTTAGCACACCAAGCTCGCCATCCAAAAATGTAATGGCGCTTTGCGTGGCACCGGTATTTTTATAACCAATATCGAGCGTTACATAACCCGTCTGATCGCGCAGCTTTGAAATATCGATGGCTTTTTCGCCTTCGGTTCCTTCAATAACCGGGAAATCATAGGTCTTATCTCCTATTTTTAATTGTGCAGTTTCCGACATAGATGTTTTCTTTAGCGTAGCAAATGTAAATAAATCCGTGTTATATAAGGGCCGGCAAGGTTTACAATTTGTAAAAAAGTTGATTGAATAACATGGATGGTCGGAAAATTCGCATAAGTCCGAAAGTCAGCCAGTAACGTTATTGCAAACAAACTTCCGGACTTAGTAACGTTCGGATCAATTGGACCTTATGGCCTCGACAGGATCGAGCCTTGAAGCCGAATAAGCCGGGATAATGCCCGAAATGATGCCTATACCAATGGATGTGGACATACCAAGAATTATATTGCCGATATCCAGTACCACTTTAATGTCCACTGCGGCTTGCACGGCCATGGTGCCAAGATAAACCAGGCCCAGCCCGATCACTCCGCCCAGCAGGCAAAGTACAATAGCCTCTATCAGGAACTGAAGTAAT
Source organism: Mucilaginibacter ginsenosidivorans (assembly GCF_007971025.1). Classification (NCBI taxonomy): domain Bacteria; kingdom Pseudomonadati; phylum Bacteroidota; class Sphingobacteriia; order Sphingobacteriales; family Sphingobacteriaceae; genus Mucilaginibacter; species Mucilaginibacter ginsenosidivorans. The sequence goes on from NZ_CP042436.1 coordinate 4,487,470, forward strand.
ATGAAATAGTTTTTTGCACCAAGCGACTTTTGTATACCAATGATATTGGTACGCTCCTTTACCGAAACAAACATGATATTGGCTATACCGAATCCGCCTACCAGCAGCGAGAAGCCCCCGATTATCCACCCGGCTGTGTTAAGCACGCCGAATATCTGGTCGAGCTGGTTTGAAATAAGTGTTGCCCTGTTCAGCGAAAAATTATCTTCCTGCCCGGGCTGTATACGTCTTATGGATCGCATCAAACCCTCCAGTTCGCTTTCAACATCCAGGTCGGTCAAACCCGGCTTTCCTTTAACAATAATGGTGGGCTGATATTGATTGGCCTGCACATCTATTACGTCCCTGGCAAAATTAAGAGGCACCAATACCGCGTTATCGTCCGAATTGCCAAACAGGTCCTTACCTTCCTTGGCAAATACACCGATCACCGTAACATAACGCCCCATAACCTTTATCTGCTTACCGATGGGACTGCCCGACGGAAAGAGGTTGGTAGCGATATCGTAGCCGATAAGCGCAACAGGCGCCCCGGTACGCGAGTCGATCTCGGTAAAATAGCGGCCCTCGCTGAGGTCAAAGTTCCAAACTTTATCATGATCTTGTGTCACCGCGTTTATCTGCGCCCCTTCGGCTGTGTGATCCTGGTATTTAATCGTGCGGTCGCCGATGCCGATTTCATAACTAATAGCGGCGGCTGTCTGGCTGCGGCGCTGCAACTGGTCGAAATCCCTCAGTTTGGGATCGGGGCGCTGCAGATACTTCCACCACGGGAAATCATCGCCGCCTATCCATGGCCATTTTTGCACATAAACGCTATTACCGCCAAGCTTATTGACGCTTTTTTGAAGATTGGCCCGCAGCGTGTCAACGGCCGATAATACACCAATTACTGTAAAAATACCGATGGTAACCCCCAGCAGCGACAACAGGGTGCGCAGTTTATTTTGCCTTAAGGCATCAAATGCAAAACGGAAGCTTTCCCGCGAGAGTTTTAAAATGATCATAGAGTCAGTATTACACCGATTTTATTTTGATTACACCGATCATGATCCTGGCATGACGGTATATTTATTGTAAATCAAATTTGAAAAAATGCTGTTACTTGTTTAGACGATAGGTGACTAATTAAGTTACACAAGTATATACTTTAAGTTTTTAATAACAGTTTTAAAAAAATACGGTGTAATCAATACCAGCGTAATCAGTGCAATCCTTTAAAAAATAATCGGCGCAATCGTAAAAAATATTCGTACATTTGCGCCCTAAAAATCCATTAGATAAAGCATGAAATTATCTCAATTTAAATTCAATCTCCCCGATTCATTAATTGCACACACACCTGCCGGCACACGGGACGAAGCGCGCCTGATGGTATTACACAAGGATTCTGGTAAAATTGAGCATAAAATATTCAGGGATGTGCTGGATTATTTTGATGATAAGGATGTAATGATCCTGAACAACACCAAGGTATTCCCTGCCCGCATGTACGGTAATAAAGAAAAGACCGGTGCAACCATCGAAGTATTCCTGTTAAGGGAGCTTAATAAAGAATTGCGCCTGTGGGACGTATTGGTTGATCCCGCACGTAAAATACGCGTAGGCAATAAACTTTATTTTGGCGACGACGACCTGCTGATAGCCGAAGTTGTGGACAATACCACCTCGCGCGGCCGCACCATCCGCTTCCTGTTCGACGGGACGGATGAAGAATTCCGCCGTAATGTTGAGATACTCGGCGAAACACCGCTGCCAAAATACATCAAGCGCAAAGCTACTCCCGAAGATAAGGAACGCTATCAAACTATATTTGCCAAGCACGAAGGTGCTGTCGCGGCGCCCACCGCCGGTTTGCACTTTAGCCGCGAGCTGATGAAACGCCTTGAATTGAAAGGTGTCGAATTTGCCGAAGTCACACTGCATGTCGGCCTGGGAACTTTCCGCCCGGTTGAGGTGGAGGACCTCACCAAGCATAAAATGGACTCGGAACAATTTATTATCGAGCAAAAGCAGGCTGATATTGTAAACCGTGGCATCGAGGCAAAAAAACGCATCTGTGCTGTTGGCACCACTTCTATGCGGGCCATTGAGTCGGCAGTGTCGGCCAGCAAAACTTTGAAGCCGGCTAACGACTGGACCAGCAAGTTCATTTTCCCGCCGTACGACTTCAGCATCGCAAACTCGATGATCACCAACTTCCACACCCCTGAGTCGACTTTATTGATGATGGTTTGTGCATTCGGCGGTTACGAAAATGTAATGCATGCTTATGAAGTTGCTGTGAAAGAGAAATACCGCTTTTACAGCTATGGCGATGCCATGCTGATGATTTAATAAGATTTGAGCTATTAGATGTGGGATTTGATTTTATCTGAATCTCGATTACAAATGAGGCTATTATGAGCGATCCGAATCTCACATCTCAAATCCAGAATCCCAAATCCAAACACTACGCCATTATCGTGGCCGGCGGGTCGGGCACCCGCATGCGGTCCTCGGTTCCCAAACAGTACCTGCTATTGAATGGCATTCCCCTGCTAATGCATACCATCAATGCATTTAATGCGTGTGCAACAAAGCCGGGCATTATTTTAGTACTGCACCCCGAATCGCACGATTACTGGAACCAATTGTGTAAAGAGCATAATTTCACGGTTCCGCACCAATTGGTAAGCGGTGGCGAAACACGCTTCCACTCGGTAAGGAACGGTATAAATATGATAGAGGACGACGATGCTATTGTCGCCATTCACGATGCAGTAAGGCCGCTGGTGACCTGTGCCATCATTGACGAATCGTATGAATGCGCGGAAAAGTATGGCAACGCCATTGTTGCGGTTAAAAGCCGCGATTCGGTAAGGCAGATCAGGGACAACCGATCACAAAGCCTCAACCGCGATAATATTTACCTTATCCAAACCCCGCAAACCTTCCAGGCCGCGCAGTTAAAAAATGCCTACAAACAGGTTTACCAGGAAAGCTTTACCGACGACGCCAGCGTCGTAGAACAAACGGGCGTTAATATCAACCTGATAGGCGGCAGCCACCAGAATATCAAGATAACTTTTCCCGAAGATATTGCTATTGCGGAGTTCCTTTTAAAACAATAGCCACTCCCCTTTCGAGGAATGGCTATTATAAAGCTCAGGGCAGAACCGGTCAGGCCCGCCTGATGACGCCAAGCAGTAACGCGATAATGGCAATAACCAAAAGCACGTGTATTATGCCGCCGGCCGAATAAGCAAAAAATCCTATTGCCCAACCTATTATCAGGATAACGGCAATGATGTATAGTAAACCTCTCATAGTATAAATGTTTTGATTAGATAATGTTTTTATCATAAACTCAAAACATTCCAAAAGGTTTTATAAAACAAAAAGCCCCGAAAGTTCAGGGCTCCTGTAGTTATGCCGGGATATTAGTATTCGTCTTCGTTGAAGAAGAAGTCGTCTTTTGTTGGGTAATCAGGCCATATTTCCTCAATATTCTCATACGGCTCACCGTCGTCTTCCAGTGCCTGCAGGTTTTCAATAACCTCGACGGGCGCTCCCGAACGGATAGCATAATCGATCAATTCATCCTTTGTTGCCGGCCATGGAGCATCTTCGAGGTGTGATGCTAATTCAAGTGTCCAATACATATATTTAAATCTATAAGGTTATATTTTAAATTTTGGCAAAAGTATAATATTTTTAAATTGATTATCAAATAATTTTTTCCAAAAATTTACACACGCGGTATCCACTGGTTTTCTGCTATCTTTTGGTCGTTTGCTATCTTCCGGCCAAGGGTAAACAGGTAATCGCTTAACCTGTTCAGATAGACGATCACCTTTTCATCGACATTGCTTTCGGTTGCCAGATGAACGGCCAGCCGCTCGGCCCGGCGGCATACGCAGCGGGCAATATGGCAAAATGATATAGCATTGTTACCGCCCGGTAAGATAAAGTGGCGCAATTCGGGCAATTGTTCATTTATTGCGTCCATCTCCTTTTCAAGCAATTCTATATCCGCTTCGTGCAGGTCGGGTATTATCATTTTTGATCTTTCGGGATCCGAGGCCAGCGAAGAGCCGATAGTGAACAGCCTGTCCTGCACCTCTTTCAACAGACCCTTATCATGCTCCGTAATATCCTGGTCGCGTATCATGCCGACATACGAGTTCAATTCATCCACTGTACCGTAGCTTTCGATACGCAGATGATATTTAGGCACACGCGTACCCCCGATGAGCGAGGTTAGCCCTTTGTCGCCCGTTTTTGTGTATATCTTCATTTTGATTTCGAAATCCGAAAGTACAATTTCCGGTTTACTTATTAAATCTATTAGCTATTCGATTGAAAACTCTTAGGAGTTATTAATGTTATTAAATTTGACACTGATAAATACTGCTGCTGCAGCCTGTCCGATGAAGGTATTCCGATCTATATACAAGGCCACTTTTTTATTGTTGTCCTTCCTATTTCTGTTAAGCTTTAAATGCAGCGATGCCCACACATCACCTGCAGCGGTCAACGTTCCGGTGCGAAATTTCCTGAGCGAGAAACAATTTAACGACCTGTTCCCGATGCGTGATAAATTCTATACCTATGCTGCTTTTATGAAAGCCATCAATAATATGGGGGCCATCAAAATAAAAGTAACGAAACGCGCCGTATCGGTTTACCAGATCATACGTACCGATAAAAAAACGGGGAAATCAGCCATCGTAAGGCAGGACGAAGACTGGAACGAGGAATGGGCTAAAAAGAAGCCTGATAGCATTTACTTTATTGACTATGGCAATTTCTGCAGCGAAAAAGACCTGCAAACCAACAAAAAGGAACTGGCTGCCTTCTTTGCCAATATCGCCCACGAAACACGCCATGGCGAGAACGGCAAATACAACGACGGCCTGATGTATATTCACGAAAGCAATACCTCGCTGCCTTACATTGCCGAAAATGACAATTACCCGCCTGTCGCCGGGAAAAAATATTATGGTCGGGGACCACTTCAATTGAGTTACAACGGCAATTACGGTTATGCTTCCGACTGTATCTTTGGGGATAAAAAAGTCCTTTTAAACAACCCCGACCTGTTGGAAACCGACCCTGTGGCTGCGTTCGAGGCCGCTATATATTTTTGGATGACGCCGCAAACCTATAAACCCTCGGCACACGATGTAATGATCGGTAAGTGGCAGCCCAAAGCCGATGATAAAGCCAAAAACCGCAAGCCCGGTTTCGGTATGACCATCAATATCATTAATGGCGCGGTGGAATGCGGGCAGGGCGAGAGCGTGTTCAGCATGAATGACCGTATTGGTTTTTACCAATATTTCCTTAAAAAATTAGGCGTCAGCGACCCGAATTGCGCCTGCTCATGCGGAAATATGGCGCCGTATAAGTAAAAAGCTATCCGAAGAATCAATAAAGTTGGCTATTGATTTTTTCTTAATATTTGATTCCCCAGGAAGTAATTATTGAATCAGCTTGCTTTAAGGTGATCTTTGTATCTTCCTCGGAGGCTGAACCATTTATCGGGTTTCGGGCTCCTTTGAACATACAGCCCCATTCGCTTATTTGCTCTGTGTCGTTAAAATAGCAGGAGATATATACTTCTTCATTATAATCGACACCGTCTCTGCGATACTTTTTCGCCCCTTCGAAACGGTTTTCTTCACCATATATCTTATTATCTTTTATCGTCACCTGTTTATGTATGAAACCTACACCAGTTAAATTCCCTTCCGGCGCCCATCTGAGGACACTTTGATCGTTCTTAACCAATTTCCAACCGGGTTGAAGCGCAGGCAATCCTAATTCAAGCCTGTTCTTATTAAAATCGAGTCCATATTTTTTTTCAGGGTTGTCAGAATTGCAGGATGCAAGAAGGATGATTAATAAAATTACGAGGTATGGTTTCATTGTGATAAATGATTTAATCTAGACCAGTTGAAATTAACAACAAATTCTCCAAATCTCAAAATCGTGTCTTATACTTGTGTATGAACTACCCGTTTGATACCGTTGGCCTCAATAGTGAAACCATCGATACGTTTGATGAGACTTATAAGCTGCTGAAGTCAAGATTCCAGATCGGGCTTACGGGCAATATTGACTTTCACCTGAAAGATTTTGAGGTTTTCAGGGGATGTACTCATGTTAGTGTCCGTGGCTCTTACGTTATAAAAAACGCCCGGACCGATTGTTATATACTATTTGTCGAGGTCCATAAATTAAAAAAAGGTGGCTACGGAACCGTCCCGCCTACTTACGACTATTACGAATACCAGACCTGGGCACTCGCCTATGTAAAAAAGGACTTCGGCAGGGTACTGATCAGGCCGGAGACTTTAGCCGATAAGCTTATTGAACTGGTACACCCCGTTGAACTGGATTTTGATGATGACAAAGCCTTTAGCGACACATTTTATGTGTTGGTAAACGACCGCTGGAAGGCCGACATGGCTATAGACCGTAATTTCAGGAATGCGGTAATGGATGTGAGGCATGAAGATGTGGTGATAGAGATCATCGATCATACGCTCATCATCGGCCACCGGCACCAGGTATCGCCCGAAAGCTCGCTGCAATTAGCTGATTTTGTGACCAGGGTTTGTTCAACCTGCTGATCAGGGCCTGATTAAGCTGGCTCGGTATGCCTTTGAACCCGCTGTATATTGGGGTTTGGGTAATCGTTTTCTACCAGCCCATCGCGCATCCGAACAATGCGGTGTGCATGCATGGCAATATCCTCCTCGTGCGTTACCAATATGATCGTGTTCCCTTTGGCGTGAATGTCTTCCATCAGGCCCATGATCTCGATCGAAGTTTTGGTGTCCAGGTTACCTGTTGGCTCGTCGGCAAGTATGATCGAAGGGTCGTTAATAAGCGCCCTGGCAACCGCCACACGCTGGCGCTGTCCGCCCGAAAGCTCATTTGGTTTGTGGTCGATACGGTTACCCAGGCCCACATTTTCTAAAGCATGTTTTGCCCGCTCCTGCCTGTTCACTTTGTTTACACCGGCATAAATCAACGGCAGGGCCACATTATCGAGCGCTGTATTGCGCGGCAACAGGTTAAAGGTCTGGAATACGAAACCGATTTCCTTATTACGCACATCGGCCAGTTCATTGTCGGTCATGTGGCTAACGTTGGTTCCGTTAAGGATGTAATCGCCTTTGGTAGGCGTGTCAAGACATCCGAGGATGTTCATCAGGGTTGATTTTCCTGATCCGGAGGGGCCCATCAGGGCTACAAATTCGCCTTTATTGATAGTTAAGGATACCGATTTAAGCGCATGAATAGTCTCAGCACCGATCACATATTTACGCCCGATATCTTTAATTGTAATTAATGGCTCCATCCGTTTTTATTTGCTTTGACTGTAAGGTGGCAGTAAATGTTACAATCTTTTTTAGCCAAAAGTCCTGAGCGTATCCCAAATCTGACTTTCGGACTTATGCGGACTTGCCGACTCACTTCTCGATCACCTTCGCCACCAGGAAATAATTCTCGTCATGTTTGGGGGCATTTTTCAGCGCCTCTTCATGGGTGATCTCCTGTTTCACCACATCTTCGCGTAGCACGTTTATCTCGTCGGTCATGTAAACCAGTGGCTCCACTCCCGATGTATCAACTTCGTTCAGCTTAGCCATAAAATCCAGTATCTTGCCCATGTCCTTCATCATCTTTTCTTTTTCATCTTCTGCAAGTTCAAGCCGCGCCAGGTGCGCCACTTTGTCTACTGTTTCTTTATCTATGGTCATATTCCGCCAGTTTTTGTTTGATGATACCGTAAACCCTATCCCGCAATGCATCGGCTTCATCAGGATTCATTCCCGATGTTTCTATCGGTTTGTGCACAAATATATGACAAATCCCGGGCCTGCTGCCAAATTTCAATCCGGTGTCCCACAATATTTGCCAGGCGTTAAGTATGGATACCGGCACTATGGGCACGCCCGCTTCTATCGCCAGCCTGAAGGGCCCGTTCTTGAACGGCTGCAATTGCGGGGGGTAGTCGTCCGCAATGCCGCCCTCCGGAAAGATGATCATAGTTGTCCCGTCACCAATTTTCTCCGCTGCCTTTTTGAAGGCCCGGTATGCTGATATTTTACTATCGCGGTTTACGGGAACATCTATCGTTCTGAAAAACAAGCTCGTAACCGCACTTTCGCTCAGTTCTTCTTTCCCCATAAAGCTGCAATCGCCGCTGATCATGGCGCACATGGCCGAAATATCGATACTGGCTGCATGGTTTGGACATACCACGTAAGTATTGTTCCAGTTCACCGTCTCCTCGTACTCAAAACGATAAAATATCCCGGCAACAGCCGAACTGATAGTAGCAATGATGCGCCGCATCCTGACAATTGACCTGTATCGTTTGGGGTTCCGCGCCAGGAAGTAGAGATAAGGGTAACAGATCATATAGAAGAACGCTATGCCGAGCCTATAGCAATGCGCATGCGCCTTCTTCAATATCAATTTCATCGGTATCAAAAATATAAAAAATACTTACTTTCGCCCCATTATGGAAACTGTCGTTAGTGGTATTCGTTCAACCGGGAAACTGCATTTAGGAAATTATTACGGAGCTATTCAAAACTTCGTAAAAATGCAGCATGAATATAATTGCTATTTTTTTATCGCCGATCTGCACTCGTTAACTACTCACCCTACTCCTGCCGACCTGCATGGTAATATCAAGCAAGTTTTGGTAGAGTACCTGGCAGCCGGAATCGACCCGGAAAAGGCTACGATCTATATTCAGTCGGATGTGCCGGAAATTGCCGAATTATACTTATATCTGAACATGAACGCTTACCTGGGCGAATTGGAACGCAGCACTTCTTTTAAAGATAAAGTGCGCGCGCACCCGGATAACGTTAATGCCGGCTTGCTGACCTACCCGGTATTAATGGCAGCCGATATCATTATTCATAAAGCAACCAAAGTGCCCGTGGGTAAAGACCAGGAGCAGCACCTTGAAATGGCACGCACGTTTGCCAACCGTTTTAACCGCCTGTATAACAAAGAATATTTCCCCGAGCCTTACGCCTTCAACTTCAGTGATAACCTGGTGAAGATCCCGGGTCTTGATGGCAAGGGCAAGATGGGCAAATCGGAAGGCGACGCCAATGTGGTCAATCTTTCTGATGAGCCTGAAGTTATCCGCAAAAAAGTAATGCGCGCGGTTACCGACAGCGGCCCGGCCGTTGAGAACCAGCAAAAGCCTGTCGAGATCCAAAACCTGTTCGACCTAATGAAAGTGGTTTCATCTGCCGATACTTACGAGCATTTCGACAAGTTGTATAACAATTGCCAGATACGCTACGGCGACCTGAAAAAACAATTGGCCGAAGACATGATCATCGCTACCGGTCCTATACGCGAAAAAATAAATGCCATTGCATCCGATGCGCCGTATTTAAGGCAGGTTGCACGCCACGGAGCCATCAAAGCGAGGGAAAGCGCGTCAAAAACCATTAAAGAAGTAAGAGAGATCATTGGTTTCCGGAGTTTCTAAATTTTGTTGATAGACTATAGTTAAAGGACGATAGCCAAAAAAACCATGAACTATGGTCTATGGACTATTGACCTAATAACGTATATTCGTCAGATTAGTTAACTGAATTTTGGTTCCATGAACCATCAACCATCAACCATGAACTAAACTATGCACATAGCAGTTGTAGGAAACATAGGCGCCGGGAAAACTACGCTCACCGAGTTACTGGCAAAAAACTACGGATGGACGCCCTTGTACGAAGCGGTTGATAATAACCCTTACCTTGAGGATTTTTACAGCGACATGAAACGCTGGAGTTTTAACCTGCAGATATATTTCCTCAACAGCCGCTTTAAGCAGATCATCGATATACAAAAAAATGGCCGCGATATTATACAGGACCGCACCATTTACGAAGATGCCTACATTTTTGCAGAGAACCTGCACGATATGGGCCTGATGACCACCCGCGATTACGAAAACTACGAAGCTATATTCACCAATATTACCTCGTTCATCAAACCGCCCGATCTGCTGGTTTACCTGAAGGCATCAGTTCCGACACTTGTTAATAATATTCACCGCCGTGGCCGCGAGTACGAAATTGGCATCCGGCTCGACTATTTATCCAAACTGAATGACAAGTACGATAAATGGATCAAAAACTACAAACTGGGCAAATTGTTGATACTGGACAAGGACAAGCTCGATTTCGCCAACAACACCGAGGATATGGCTACCATTGTGGAGAAGATAGAGCGGGAGATAAACGGACTGTTTTAGGTAAGGCGTTGTGCCCGGACCGGGTTAGACGTTGGACGTGTTACGTTATACGTTTCCTTGCTTTTATCCTAAATGGAACATCAGACCTCATAATTGTTAAATTTACCAGCCTTGTTTAAACGTACAACGTTAAACGTATAACGTACAACCAAACATGAAAATCCTCGGTATCATCCCCGCACGCTACGCATCAACCCGCTTCCCCGGTAAGCCGCTGGTGGAAATTGCCGGCAAAAGCATGATACAGCGGGTTTATGAGCAGTCAAAAAAATGCGCGTTATTAAATGATGTTATTGTTGCCACGGATGACGAACAAATTTATCACCATGTAAAAGGTTTTGGCGGTAAGGTTGCTATGACATCGGCTGAACATCAAAGCGGAACCGACCGCTGTGCCGAGGTTTCTGCAAAACATCCTGAATACGATATAATCATCAATATCCAGGGCGACGAACCTTACATTAACCCTGAACAGATCAGTAAGGTGGCCCTTTGCTTTGATGCGCCGGATGCACAAATAGCTACTCTGGTTAAAAAAATACAAAACGAACAGGAGTTATTCAATCCCAATTCGCCCAAGGTCATTATTAATAAACATTCAGAGGCGATCTATTTCTCCCGCTCGCCGCTGCCCCACATCCGCGGACAAAAAGAAGAAAACTGGCTGCAGCACTTTAATTATTTTAAGCATATCGGCATTTATGGCTACCGGACCGATGTTTTACGGGAAATAACCCAATTGCCTGTATCATCCCTTGAAAAAGCCGAAAGCCTGGAACAGTTGCGCTGGATCGAGAACGGCTACCGCATTAAAGTGGCCGAAACCGAACTGGAAACTCATGCGATAGATACGCCGGAAGATTTGGAGAAATTGTCTGAACTGTGATGAAAATGATTAAATGAAAACTATGATTGGCAAGGGAAATCATAGTTCAAGGTAAAACAACGTAATGATTATAAAAAATGAATATCCACTAAGTGAGCTTACGGGTAAAATCATTGGCTGTGCATTGGAGGTACATTCACTACTGGGCAACGGGTTCCAGGAAGTAATCTATCAACGAGCCTTGGAAATAGAAATGCGATTGCAGGGATTGACATTCAGCAGGGAACATGAGATGGATATTTTCTATAAAACACAACTTATAGGAACACGGAGGGTTGATTTTTTTGTTGAAGGAAAAGTTATGGTCGAATTGAAAGCAATTGTCCAGTTGGAAGATGTACACCTGGCACAAGCTATTAATTATTTAGAGGCTTACGGCTTAGATATAGGCCTGCTTATAAATTTCGGCAATACCTCACTTCAATTTAAAAGAGTGATGAAACCAAACCAAAATCATAGTCCGTCAAAAAATCAATAGAATCATAGTTCCAACATTTCCACATCCAGCATCCTTTTCAACAATTACAACCAGTTCAACTATTTTTACTACTTTTGTATCCCGTACACAAACATTCGGTACAGGCATAAAAACCGGTACAGAACACAACTGATCATCATGACTAAATACATTTTTGTGACGGGCGGCGTTACTTCGTCGTTAGGGAAAGGCATTATTTCTGCCTCGTTAGCCAAACTTCTCCAGTCCCGCGGGTATCGCGTAACCATCCAAAAATTCGACCCCTATATCAATATCGATCCGGGTACGTTGAACCCCTACGAACATGGTGAATGCTATGTAACCGAGGACGGCGCCGAAACCGATCTTGACCTGGGGCACTACGAGCGTTTTTTGAATACGCCAACCTCGCAGGCCAACAACATCACCACCGGCCGCATTTACCAGAACGTGATCAATAAAGAGCGTGAAGGGGCCTTCTTAGGCAAAACCGTGCAGGTGGTGCCACATATAACCGACGAGATAAAAAGGAACATCCGAATTTTAGGCGAAAGCGGCCGTTACGATATTGTCATCACTGAACTGGGCGGCACCGTAGGCGATATCGAGTCGCTGCCTTATATCGAAGCTGTGCGCCAGTTTCGCTGGGAAATAGGATCGAGCAATTCGCTGGTGATCCACTTAACACTTATACCTTTCCTGGCCGCTGCCGGCGAGCTAAAAACTAAACCAACGCAGCACTCGGTTAAAATGCTATTGGAGTATGGTATACAGCCGGACATACTGGTTTGCCGTACCGAACACCCGATTAACCAGGACATTCGTAAAAAGATCGCTCTTTTCTGTAACGTAAATATCAACGCCGTTATCGAATCCATCGACGCATCCACGATATACGATGTTCCGCTGCTGATGCTGAAAGAGCAGTTGGATAAAACCGTATTGACCAAGCTGAAACTATCTCATTCCACAGAACCCGACCTGGAGAGCTGGAAGGATTTCCTTGGTCGGTTAAAAAACCCGACTTCTGAAGTTCGCATAGCGCTGGTAGGAAAATACGTTGAGCTGCCCGACGCTTACAAATCCATTACCGAATCATTCATCCATGCCGGTTCAAAAAATGAATGTAAAGTAAAGGTGGAATATATCCCATCGGAACAACTGACTCCCGAAAATGCAGTGGAGCGCCTGCGCAATGTACATGGTGTACTGGTTGCGCCAGGTTTTGGGGAGCGCGGGTTTGAAGGAAAAATTGAAGCGATACGTTATGTGCGCGAAAATAATATCCCGTTCTTTGGTATCTGCCTCGGCATGCAATGCGCCGTGGTTGAGTTTGGCCGCAACGTGCTCGGACTTAAAAATGCCAACAGCACCGAGATGAACGAAAATACGCCGCACCCCGTTATCGCGATGATGGAGGAACAGAAAAAGATAAAAAACAAGGGTGGCACCATGCGGCTTGGCGCCTACGCATGCGAATTGAAAAAAGGCAGTAAAGCGGCCGCCATATACGGCAAAACACAGATAAGCGAACGCCACCGCCATCGCTACGAATTTAATAATAAGTACCTTAAGCAATATGAAGAGGCTGGCATGATACCTTCCGGCATCAACCCGGATAACAACCTGGTTGAGGTTATAGAACTAAAAAAACACCCGTTTTTTGTAGGCGGACAATTCCATCCCGAATTAAAATCAACAGTTGCTAATCCTCACCCACTTTTTGTTAACTTTGTCGCCGCTTCGCTGGAGTATGCCCGCAAGAAGTAATAAAGTACGATAACAATAAAATGGATAAAAATACATACACAGGTTTCTTCCTGATAGTTTTAATAGTCATAGGCTCCTACTTTCTGTTGAAACCTTCGGATGCAGACATAAAAAAGGAAAAACTTTTACAGGATTCGCTTAAAAGAGTAGCCGCCGCCACAGCTACCTTCCCCGCTAACACAATAAAAACCGATACCACAAAAAAAGTACCGGTTACCGATTCGATGATCCTTAAGGCCCCTTTTGGCGCCGCCTCAATGGGAACGGAAAAGTTTGTTACCATCGAGAACCAGGAACTTCGGGTAAAACTTAGCACCAAAGGCGGCCGCATTTATTCGGTCGAACTGAAGAATTACAAAACATTCAACAAAAAACCGCTGATCCTTTTTGATGGAGACAAAAACGCCTTCGGATTAACCTTCAGGGCACAGGATAAACCTATCAATACCAACGATCTTTACTTTACGTCAACTTCCGGAGGTTTTACGGTAGCCGAAAAGGACTCGTCGTCGCTTACCATGCGTTTGACTTACAGCCCGACGCAGTATATAGATTACATATATTCATTAAAAGGCACGGGCTTCAAATTGGGATTAACGGTTAAAACAACCGGCCTGGATAATGTAATAGCCAATAGCAACACCCTTAACCTGAATTGGTCGGCAAGCCTGCATAAGCAGGAAATGGACATGAAGCAGGAGCGCCAGTATACAGAGATTTATTACAAGAATGTTGATGACGAAATAAGTGATTTTGGCGATACAAAAGATGAAGAAAAGACAGTTGCAGATAAAAAATTAGACTGGGTAGCTTTCAAAGATCACTTCTTCTCCAATATATTGATCGCAAAACAGGGAGGCATCGATAAATCGACCATGGCGGTAAATACTGATGTAAACAGCACTACCGATGTAAAGCAAATGAAAGCCAGCTTTGCTTTCACCCGTAGTACAGATGGCAACGTACCTTTGGAATTTTATTTTGGGCCAAACCAGTTTTCTATCCTAAAAGCACAGGGGAACGACCTGGATAAGGTGATAGGCCTTGGCTGGGGTCCGCTGAAATACATTAACCGCTACGCAACCGTGCCGCTTTTCAATTTACTGAAGAAATTCAACTGGAACTACGGCCTGGTTATTCTTGCGCTAACGTTAATTTTGAAGCTTGTACTTTCGCCGCTTACTTACAAGTCGTATTTATCCATGGCTAAGATGCGGATATTGAAGCCTGAGATGGACGAAATTAAGGCCAAGGTTGGTGAAGATAATCCTACCCTGCTTCAGCAGGAATACATGAAATTGTACAAAAAAGCGGGTGTCAACCCGCTCGGCGGATGTTTGCCTTTATTGTTGCAGATGCCTATCGTTATCGCTTTCTTCCGCTTTTTCCCAAGTTTATTTGAGTTGCGCGGGCAAAGCTTCCTGTGGATGCACGATCTTTCTACCTACGATTCGGTTATCACTTTTTCACCTATATTTGGTACGAGTCACCTCAGCTTAATGTGTTTGCTGATGACCATATCTACCCTTGTTTATACTTATTTCAACAACCAGATATCAGGCGCTACGGGCCAGATGAAGTATATTGGTTACATCACTCCTATCATCTTCCTGGTTACACTGAACAATTATCCGGCGGGTTTGAACTACTATTACTTCCTGGCCAACATGATGACATTTGCCCAGCAATACCTCATCAGGCTGATGGTTGACGATAAAAAGATCCATGCCCAGATACAGGAGAACAAAAAGAAACCTGAAGAAAAGAAAAAGAAATCAGGCTTCCAGGCGCGCATGGAAGAAATGATGCGCCAGCAACAACAAGCGCAGGGGAAGAAGAAATAGTGATTAGAGATTAGTCCATTCCGACTAAACATTATAAAAAATGCCCTGGCAAACCGGGGCATTTTTCATTTTAAAATATTTCAATTAATCACCAATCTCTATTCACCAATCACTAAATTTGACCCATGTACGCCATTGTGGATATCGAAACTACCGGGGGCCATGCCAACGCAAATGGCATTACCGAGGTAGCGATATGCCTGCACGATGGCAAGAAGATAACACAGCGTTACAGCACTTTGGTAAACCCTCAGCGCGACATCCCGGTATACATTCGCGCACTGACAGGCATTACCAACGAAATGGTGCAAACTGCCCCGCCATTTGAAGATGTGGCTGCGGACATTTACCATCTGTTGCATGGCAAGATATTTGTTGCGCACAACGTCAATTTCGATTTTTCATTTATCCGGCACCATCTGCAAATAGCGGGGTACGATTTGCAATGCAACAAGCTTTGTACCGTAAGGCTGGGGCGCAAAATAATGCCCGGGTTGCCATCATACAGCCTTGGCAAGCTATGCCACTACCTGGGTATCGAAAACGATAGCCGCCACCGCGCCGCCGGCGACGCGGAAGCTACAGCAACCTTGTTCTCACTTTTGTTGCAAAACGACACCGGGAACCACATCGAACAAGCGCTTAAACAGCGCTCACGCGAACAGGTATTGCCCCCGAATTTGCCCAAAGAAGACATCGATAAGCTGCCCTACGCACCAGGCGTTTACTACTTCCATGATGAAAAGGGCAAAGTAATTTATGTGGGTAAGGCCCGTAATGTAAAGAAACGCGTAACCAGTCATTTCAGCGGAAACAACGCCGGTTACCAGCGACAGGAGTTCCTTCGTAATATTCACCATATTTCCTTCCAGGATTGCGGGACCGAACTGGTTGCCTTTGTGCTGGAAGCCATCGAGATCAAACGGCTTTGGCCCAAATACAATCGTTCGCTAAAGCGATACGAGCATGCTTTTGGTATATATGCTTTTGAGGACCAGCGCGGTTATATGCGTTTGGCAGTCGACAAACGGCGTAAAATGGCCGCACCGCTGTATACCTGCAATTCGCTGCTCGACGGGCGCAATATCCTAACCAGGCTGATAGACGATTTTGAGCTTTGCCCGAAATTGTGTTTTATACAGACCAATCACGAGCCTTGTACAGGCGCCGGCGGGCATGTATGCGCTTGTGAAGGCATCGAAAACCCGGAAAGCTACAACCAAAAAGTGCAATGGGCCATTGATAAGTTAAGGGACACCCTGCCAACCTTCGCCATCCGCGATGAAGGCCGAAGAAATGATGAGCATAGTTGTATCCTGATAGAGAAAGGGCAGTTTTATGGCATGGGCTACATCTCTCATTATTTTGATGCCGATAGCCTCGACCAGCTTAAAAACCATCTTACCCCTTATCCCGGTAACGACTATATCCGAAACATGGTATCCAACTATGCCATGAAATATCCTGAACGGATGATGGTTTTTGCCTGATCTAAAGCCAATATCCATCTTCTCAAATTACCCCTGCTTTCTCCAGTTCCGCTTGCATTTGCTGCTGAACTTTTAGCGCCTCCGCTCTTGCAGCTTCTGCAAAATCCTCGCCATTGGATGCATAGATGATTGCCCTGGAGGAATTAACGATAAGCCCGCATTCCTTCGTCATACCATATTGGCAAACATCTTTAAGACTTCCCCCTTGTGCGCCTATTCCAGGAACAAGCAGAAAGTTGTCTGGTGCGTACTTTCGGATATTGGTAAACTCGGTGCTTTTGGTAGCTCCTACTACGTACATGATACGGTCGGCCCCGGCCCAGGTATTGGCTTTTTGTATCACGGTTTCATAAAGCGGGCCATTGCCAGTCTCAAGATATTGAAAATCTTTACTGCCAACAGATGAGGTAAGCGCCAGGATGATCACCCATTTGCCTTCGAAAGCCAGGAAAGGGATCACGCTATCGTTACCCATATATGGTGCGACGGTAATGGCATCAAAGTCCATCCCTGCCGCTTCTTTATCAAAAAACGTTTTGGCATACATGCCCGAGGTATTGCCTATATCCCCGCGCTTGGCATCGATGATGCTGAGGCAATCTTTGGGAAGATATTCGCTTGTTTTGATCAGGCTCTGTAACCCGGTGACACCGTGCCTTTCGTAAAACGCAGCGTTGGGTTTATAAGCTATGCAAAGGTCGCGCGTCGCATCAATAATGCGCTTGTTAAATTCGAACAGGGGATCAGGATATTCCTTCAAAAACACAGGTATTTTTTCAATATCGGTATCAAGACCAACGCACAGGAAAGATTTCTTTTGTTTGATCTGCTGGATTAACTGCTGGCGCGAAAGCATTTACAGGGGGATTTATTTTCGAAGCCCAAAAAAACTAAAAAATAACCTAAGTGTTAACTGATAAAAGATATTTTTTCAAAATTTTTGATTTCTGAATTTTAATGAGTAAAATTGCAGCGTTATCCTTTGAATTTTTCTTGCACTAAAGAAACAATTTAAAATTCCACCATACTCATTAATTTTTAGATGTTGCAAGGTAAGCTGCAGGTTAATTTCTCTTAAAAGATTATTCCTTTTGAACTTTAATTTATCCCATGTTTGATATAACAGAATTGAACGACAAACTCGTGTCCGAGTTGCGTGATATTGCAAAAAGCTTAGGTATAGCTGATGCTGAAGAGCTTAGAAAAGCACAGTTGATAAGCAATATAATAGAACAACAACAATTGATAGAAGTTGCACGCCAGCAACAAGCTATAGTAGCTCAGAATTATTCAGAAACCAAACCGGCCGCTGCCCTCGAAACTGCCGAAGCTGCTGAAAAACCCCGTAAAAGAACACGTACCATTAAATCGGCCAGCAGCAAACCAAGGGTTGAAGTGCCCTTAGATGACACCAACCTGTTTGACGAGGCCGACGACGAAACTCCGGCAGCTGACGAGACCGATGATGAGGTTTCATTCGCACCGCCGGTGTCAGCAGAACAGCCCGACCAGGCCGATCCTGCTGTTAAGTCTGAAGAACCTGCTGCAGAAGGCAGGCCGCAAAAATTTGAGCGCCGCTTTAATAACGGGCAAAACCCCAACCAACAAAAAAACCAGGAGGCTATCAACCTCGATTTCGACAACGTTATCGTTAACGAAGGTGTGCTGGAAATTATGCCCGACGGCTACGGTTTTTTAAGATCATCTGACTATAACTACCTCACCTCTCCCGACGATATTTATGTATCGCAATCGCAGATAAAACTTTTTGGCCTAAAAACCGGCGATACCGTTCGCGGCAGCATACGCCCGCCGAAAGAGGGTGAAAAATATTTCCCGCTGGTACGCGTGGAAGCCATTAACGGCCGTGTGCCTGCCGAGGTTCGTGACCGGGTTCCGTTCGATCACTTAACACCGCTGTTCCCGTCCGAAAGATTAGAACTGTTTACCGATATGGGCAACTATTCGACCCGTATCATGGACCTGTTCTCGCCTATTGGTAAAGGTCAGCGTGGTTTGATCGTGGCGCAGCCAAAAACCGGCAAAACCATGTTGCTGAAGGATGTAGCCAATGCCATTGCAAAAAACCACCCCGAAGTTTACCTGATCATCCTGCTGATAGACGAACGCCCCGAGGAAGTAACCGACATGGCCCGCAGTGTACGTGCCGAAGTGGTCTCGTCGACATTTGACGAGCCTGCCGACCGCCATGTGAAGATAGCGAACATCGTACTGGAAAAAGCTAAACGCATGGTTGAATGCGGACATGATGTGGTTATCCTGTTAGACTCAATTACCCGCCTTGCACGTGCCTACAATACGGTAGCGCCTGCCTCGGGCAAAATATTATCGGGCGGTGTCGATGCCAATGCGTTGCACAAACCGAAACGTTTCTTCGGTGCAGCACGTAACATCGAGGATGGCGGCTCGCTCACCATCATTGCGACAGCATTAACTGAAACCGGCTCGAAAATGGACGAGGTTATCTTTGAAGAATTCAAGGGTACCGGTAATATGGAGCTCCAGCTCGACCGTAAGCTGTCCAACAAACGTATATTCCCTGCCATCGATATTACTGCATCCAGCACACGCCGCGACGACCTGCTGCTCGACCGTGAAACGCTGCAGCGTGTTTGGATACTGCGCAACCATTTGGCCGACATGAATTCCCAGGAAGCTATGGAATTTTTGCAGAGCCAGATAAGAGGCACAAAAACCAACGAAGAATTCCTAATCTCGATGAATTCTTAATACTTTTGAAGTTATGAAATCATAGGTATTTTCCTGTGATTTCATAATTACTTAATATAAGCTGGATACCTTCGGGCCTAAAATGAATAAGCGTATAAGCAAGCACCTGCCCAATACCATTACCTGTGCTAACCTGTTTAGCGGCTGTGTAGGGATCGTTTTTGCATTCCAGGAAAACCTCATATTCGCCGCGTATGCTTTGTTCCTTGCGGCGATATTTGATTTTTTTGACGGTTTTGCATCCCGCGTGCTAAAATCCTTTTCTGGCATTGGCAAAGACCTGGACTCTCTTGCAGATATGGTAAGCTTCGGCTTTTTGCCTTCAGCTATCCTTTACGAGCTTTTCCTGCAATCGCCGCAAATACAGGGTATAGGTCCCTACCTGAATTTTGCCGCATTTCTGATCGCTGTTTTTTCCGCCCTCAGGTTAGCCAAATTCAACAATGATACACGCCAGGCCGATTCTTTTATCGGGTTGCCAACCCCGGCCAATGCTATCCTTATCGCATCTATACCACTGATACTGGATCATCACCCCGAATTTTCAAGGTATATATTGAACCAGTACATACTGGCCGTGCTGGTTATTGTTATGTGCGCATTGCTGGTGGCCGAACTGCCGTTGATGTCGCTGAAGTTTAAGAACACCGATTTCAACAAAAACATTTATCGCTATTTGTTGCTGCTGTTCTCCGCTATATTGATACTATTTTTTAAATTTGCTGCGGTACCGGTGATCATATTGATGTATATCACACTATCCGTTATTCAATTCAAATTTTCCAATGACACCGTGGTAAGCGGTCACCAAAAAAACAAATAGCCGCGCACGGCAGTTATTATTACCAGGTAAAACACAAAGCTACAATGACAAAGTTCCAGGCCGAAATAGACGTAATGCCAAAAAAGGAAATACTCGACCCGCAAGGTAAAGCAGTAACAGGAAGTATGAAGAACCTGGGCCTTGCCGAGATACAAAACGTTCGCATCGGCAAGCATATCTCGCTCGAGATAGAGGCAGACAGTGAAGAAACCGCACATGCAAAAGTGGAACAGGCATGCAAAAACCTGCTTGCCAACCTCATTATGGAAAGCTATAGCTTTAAAATAGAGAAAGTTTAAAGTTCGGCTTCTTTTTCAGCCTTAACACGGTTAAGTTCAACCACGTTCACACTGATCAGGTCACTCACCCGGGCGAATTTTGCTGCGATAGTTTCGGGCTCACTTGCTCCGGCTTTGCACATCATTTCTATTTCCTGAAGCAGTTCCTGCGATACCAGCATACCAAAAAAACCCATTGATGGTTTCAATTTATGCGCGGCGGCGGCGGCGGCGGCCCAATCCTGCGCTTTTAGTGCGGTATCGATATTTCCAAGCAATTCAGGGGCTTGCTGCAAAAGCATATCGATGGATTCGATAATAAACTCATTGCTTCCGTCGGCAATTTCATATAAGAAAGAAAGATCAAGATCCTGGCTCAATGGGTATTAGTAATTTAGGGTTATCTGAATTTCAAAATTATAACTTTTTTACGTGCAAATCGCTTTTAAGTTCGCTTTTAAGCTCAAAAATACTCTTATTTAAAACGGGGTGGATAAAATCGGGAGCTATCTCGTTCAAGGGCTCCAGTGTAAACATTCGCTTATGCAGTTCAGGATGCGGTACTTTAAGATCGGTTTCGTTAATGATCTCATGCCCGTAAAATAAAATATCTATATCGATAATACGCGACCCCCACTTTTCTTCCCTCTTGCGTCCCATAAGCTTTTCTATCCCCAGTATCGTTTCTAACAATTGCTGCGGGGGCATACCGGTTTTCAGATAAAGCACCTGGTTCAGGTAATCGGGCTCATCAGTTTTGCCCCACGATTGTGTTTCATAAACGGAAGATGCTGATACAATGGGCGCTATGCCAGTTTTTATATGATTCCTTGCGTCGCTTAAAAACGACTGCCTGTCACCCAAATTACTCCCTAAAAGCAAAAAAACATCAATCATTGTTGTAACAAATATTATAGATTAGCCTCTTAACATTATACATATCGAATTGCTAAGTTTGCATAGATAAAAAGATTTAAAATATTTAATGAAACAATTCTTCAAATTTGTTTTCGCCACAATGGTGGGGATAATTTTAACCAGCATTATTTTCATCGTAATAATTGTTGGTTTGATAGTGGCAGCGGCGAGTGGTGATAAACATACTGAAGTTACGGAAAACTCCGTTCTCCATATCGATTTCAATAACGCAATTCCCGAACGTACTCCTAAAAATCCCATTGCCGACCTGCTGGGTCTTGAAAATGATAAAATAATCGGGCTGAACGATATACTGGCCAACATTAAACGCGCCAAACACGACGATAATATCCGTGGTATTTTTTTAGACGAAAGTTACATGCTTTCGGGCCAGGCCACGACAGAGGAGATACGTAATGCCCTTATCGACTTTAAAAAATCGGGCAAATTTGTTATCGCTTATTCCGAAGTTTATACGCAGGGATTTTATTACCTGGCATCGGTTGCCGATAAGGTTTACATCAATCCCAAAGGCATATTCGAGTTCCGGGGCTTTAGTTCGCAGATCACCTTCCTGAAAGGCACATTGGATAAGCTCGGGATCGAGGCGCAGGTTATCAAGGTTGGAACGTACAAAAGCGCGGTCGAGCCGTTCATCCTGACCAAAATGAGCGATGCCAACAGGATGCAGGTTAATTCGTACCTCGGATCGTTGTATGATCATTTTTTGACCGGCATAAGTGAAGCGCGGAAAGTGAACAAGGATTCGCTTTTCAGCATGGCCAATAATTTGAAGATACAGTTTCCTGAAGATGCTTTAAAATATAAGCTGGTAGACGGGCTGAAATATCGCGACCAGGTGCTTGACGAATTAAAGGAACGCACCGATGTTTCCAAAAAATCGTCGCTTAATGATGTAGAAATTTCTGATTATACAGGAAGCAACAGTAAATCTGACGATAAAAAAGACACCAAAAATCATATCGCCATTATTTACGCTTCGGGCGAGATACAGGGCGGCGATGGCGATGATAATACGATAGGTTCCGACAGGATATCTGAGTCGATACGCAAGGCAAGGCTTAACGATAAGGTTAAAGCCGTTGTGCTGCGCGTTAACTCGCCGGGCGGCAGTTCCCTTGCCTCGGACGTGATCTGGCGCGAGGTGGCGCTGACCAAACAGGTAAAACCCATCATTGTTTCCATGGGCGATTTGGCAGCTTCGGGCGGGTATTACATCTCGTGCGCTGCGGATTCCATCTTTGCCGAACCGAACACCATAACCGGCTCGATTGGTATTTTTGCTATCATCCCCAATCTTCAGAAATTATTCAATGATAAACTGGGTATGACGTTCGACGGGGTGAAAACCGGGAAATACGCCGACCTCGGGGATATCAGCCGTCCGCTTTCGGCCGAAGAGAAGGCCATTCTGCAAAACAGTGTTAACCGGGGTTACGACGAGTTTACCAAAGCCGTAGCCGATGGCCGCCACAAAACCCAGGCTTATATCAACAGCATTGGACAGGGCCGTGTGTGGACCGGCACCCAAGCCGTGAAGATAGGTTTGGTTGACCGTTTGGGAAATATCAACGATGCAATAAAGTCTGCCGCTAAAAAAGCCGGTATAAAAAGTTACGTGGTTGACGCCTATCCCGATCAGAAGAGCATTTTCAGCAAGTTTGGTAGTAACATGACCGCCGAAATGCGCACCAAAGCTGTAAAATCGGAGCTCGGTGAAAATTACCGCTACTACGAACAGGTAAAAGGCCTTACCCAAATGATGCGCACCCCACAAACGCGCATGCCGTATGATATTGTGATTCGTTAAGCAAATAGTTCAGGGTTCATAGTTAATGGCCGATCCGGTAAATGATATATTGCCGGATACAATTTTACCATGAACTATGAACCACGAACCATGAACTATTTGTACTTTTACGGGCTTGATCAATGGAAAATAAACCAATAGCCCGCACCCTCCGACTTTTATCGCAGCTGATGGAATTGCACGATGAAAATCCGTTCAAGATAAAGTCGCTGGCAAACGCTGCGTTCAAAGTAGATAAGCTTTCCTACCCTATCGCGAAGAAAAGCCAAGCCGAGATGGAAAAGATAGACGGCATTGGCAAAAGTACGGCAGGCAAAATTGTTGAATTGATCGAGACAGGGCACATTGCCGAGATGCAAACTCTTTTGGACGCCACTCCCGAAGGTATTGTTGAAATGCTTGGGATAAAAGGCATCGGACCAAAAAAGATCGTTACGATTTGGAAGGATCTCGGTATCGAAACCGTCGGCGAGCTTTACTATGCCTGTAACGAAAACAGGCTGATAGAGGCAAAAGGCTTCGGGCTAAAAACCCAGGAGGAAATAGCAAAGGTCATCGAGTTCAGGATGGCCAGCAATGGCAAATTCCTGTACGCCAGGGTTGAGGCTGAGGCCGGCGACCTCTTTAAAAAGATAAGCGCGCTTTTACCCGGAGCGAACGTGAGTTTTACCGGGGAGTACCGCCGTTGCAGTGAGATCATTACCGAACTCTCCTTTTTGGCGGGTACGGCCGATACAGCACCAGGCATAGCCGAACTGTCCGGATCAACCCTTTTGAATGATATTGCAGCTACCGGCAATGGCATTACCGGAGAGACAGAAAACAAGTTATTGGTAAGAATAGATGTCACTTCATCGCCATCATTTTATTCCGAACTATTCAAACAAACAGGGACCGCCGAGCATGTTGATGCAGTAACCGCACGGATAACCGGAAATATTTCCGATGCAGAAAGCGAAGAAGCCATTTATCAAAAGGCTGGTCTTGCATGGATACCACCCGAATTACGCGAAGGGGACACATTTATCGGGAAAGCTGCCGCTAACAATCTTCCGGCATTGATAACTTACGCCGACCTGAAAGGCACCCTGCACAATCACAGCACCTGGAGCGACGGCGTGAATACGCCGGAAGAAATGGCGCTTTACTGCCGCGACCAGTTAAAACTGGAATATTTGGGGATGTGCGACCATAGCCGAAGCGCTTTTTATGCAAAAGGTTTAAGTATTGAACAGGTTTTGCAGCAACACGAAGAAATAGATAGCCTGAATAGCAAGTTAAATGGATTCCATATTTTCAAAGGCATTGAATCGGATATCTTAAACGATGGTTCGCTGGATTACCCTGAAGAAATACTGGCCCGGTTCGACTTTATTGTAGCTTCCGTTCATTCCAACCTGAAAATGGAAAAGGAAAAAGCAACCGCGCGTGTAATAAAAGCAATTGAAAATCCATATACCACCATATTGGGCCACCCTACAGGCAGGCTGTTATTGAGCCGCAAAGGTTACGACCTCGATTTTAAAAAAGTGATAGATGCCTGCGCTGTAAACAACGTAGTGATAGAAATTAACGCCAACCCGTTACGCCTCGATCTTGACTGGCACTGGCACCAATACGCTTTGGATAAAGGCGTTATGCTTTCCATCAATCCTGATGCGCACCGGAACGAAGGCTTCCTGGATATGCATTATGGTGTACTGGCCGCCAGGAAAGGCGGTTTGAATAAGGAAATGTGCCTTAATGCGTTTACTTTGGAAGAAATAAAAAAGATATTCGAAACCAAAAAGAATAAAGTAATAGCCTGAAATGCTGGTAGAAAAAGTACGTCGCATACAACAAACACAAACGCCGCCTGCCGTATTGGTAATCGGTGACCTGATGATCGATCATTATGTGTGGGGCGACGCTTCGCGGCTATCGCCCGAGGCGCCGGTACCGATTGTCAACGTAAAAAGCGAATCGACTACGCTTGGCGGCGCGGCGAATGTGGCGCAAAACCTTGTTGCTTTGGGTGCGGAGGTAACCTTGAGCGGCGTGGTGGGCAACGACAGCTTTGGAGCAAAGCTGAAAGAGATAATGAGGGCAGAAAATTTGGAGACCGATGCAATTATTGTTGACCAAAATCGCCCCACAACGGTAAAAACGCGGGTATTGGCAGGCAGCCACCAATTGGTGCGTATCGACCGGGAAATTACCGACCCTATACGTAGCGAACTGGAGGATGAACTGGCCGGCAAACTGGACCATCACATTAATGAAGTGGATATCGTACTTTTTTCCGATTATGGAAAGGGCCTGTTTTCGGAAGGGTTTACTCAACGACTGATAAAGCTCGCAAATAGTAAAAACAAAAAAGTGATCGTCGACCCAAAAGGGTTCGATTACGGCAAATATAAAGGCGCATTTATCATTAAGCCTAACCGCAAGGAACTGGCCGAAGCCGCAAAGACCGGGCAGGTAAAAAATATAGATGACCTGCAAAAAGCGGCAAGGGTAGTGCTTAAACAAACAGATGCCGAATACCTTGTGGTCACGCTTTCGGACGAGGGCATTATTATACTGGATGAATTAACACATAAGTTATTGCCAACAAAGGCTACCGCTGTTTTTGATGTCACCGGCGCGGGCGACACGGTTTTGGCCACGATGGCCTATTTTATTGCATCGGGTTTAAGTATTGAAGAGTCCTGCGAGCTGGCTAACCATGCCGCGGCTATTGTCATACGGCGCGTCGGCAGCGCCACAACCACAATTGACGAAATTATTGCCGATATTGGTGATTAGTGATTAGTGATTAGTTTACAGCAAGACATGATTATTGAAGAATTAAAGGACCATCAGCAACTGATACAGAAAGTGATAGATACGCTTGAGGATGATATTGCCCAAGCTTGTGAAATGATGGTCTCCGTGCTAAAAAGTGGCTCCAAGGTACTGATTGCCGGTAACGGCGGTAGCGCTGCCGATGCCCAGCACATAGCGGCCGAACTGAGCGGGCGGTTCGTACGCGACCGCAGGGCATTGCCCGGAATAGCATTAACCACAGATACGTCTGCCCTCACCTCTATTGCCAACGATTATGGTTATGATCACGTTTTTTCGAGGCAGGTTGAGGCCCTCGGTCGTACCGGGGATTTGTTTATTGGGATATCCACCAGCGGCAACAGCCAGGGCATATTGAATGCCTTTGAAGCGGCCACCAAATTGGGGTGTAAAACACTGGGCCTTTCAGGCAGGGATGGAGGCAAAATGAATGGCCTTTGCGATCTGAATATTATTGTGCCGTCTGACGTTACTGCACGCATACAGGAAATGCACATCCTTATCGGCCATATTTTGTGCAAGGCCGCCGACGATGTATTTTAAAACGACAGGAAAAACTCGCGAAGCTTATAAAGCTCCAGGTTTAAGATCAAACCATGAACGACAACTTCGAAAAAAAGCTACTCGGTAAAATAAGCGATCTTCAAAAACTGAAGACTACAGTTGCAGCATGGAAAAACGAGGGCAAAAAGATAGTTTTTACCAATGGTGTGTTCGATCTGCTTCACATAGGGCATGTCACCTACCTGGCCAAAGCAGCTGAATTGGGAGATAAGCTGATAATCGGCTTAAATTCGGATAGCTCTGTAAAACGGATCAAGGGAGAAGGCCGTCCTATAAATGACGAGAACAGCCGCGCGGCATTGTTGGCTGCCTTGTTCTTTGTTGATGCGGTCGTTCTGTTCGGCGAGGATACACCCATTAACCTGATCACTACATTGATGCCCGATATTCTGGTAAAAGGCGCAGATTATGCGGTTGAAAATATCGTAGGTTCAAAAGAAGTGATCGCAAACGGCGGCGAAGTAAAAACGATCGATTTTGTTGAAGGTTATTCTTCCAGCTCTATCATACAGAAAATAAGAAAACAGGTAAGCTGAGCGCATGAAAATATTGGTCATCCGGTTCAGTTCGATGGGCGACATCATTTATACTACACCCGTGGTACGATGTCTTAAAACCCAATTGCCAAATGCAGAAATACATTTCCTCACCAAACCGGCTTTCAAATATATTTACGACAATAATCCGTACCTGGATAAACTGCTGCTTTTAAAGTCCGAATTATCCGAAACTATAGCTGAAATCAGAGCGGAAGGCTATGATTACATTATCGACCTGCACAATAACTTGCGCACGGCTATTATCAAATTAAGAACGGGCATCAAATCGTCCTCGTATAAAAAACAACCGGTGCGCAAATGGCTGAGCTTGAAACTCAGGTTGAAACTGGTAGAGCCGGTACACCTGGTGGAACGTTACCTGAAAGCTGTGAAATTCCTTGGAGTAACCAACGACGGCAAACCGATCGACTACTATGTCAAAGCACAGCACGATCTTAAAAAACTGCTGCCGGCAACGCACCAGGACGATTATATCGCATTTGTTATTGGCGCCACGCATTTTACCAAACGTATGCCAAACGATAAGATCATCAGCATTTGCAGAAAGATCGAACGGCCGATTATCCTCCTTGGCGGCGAGGATGTAAAAGCAAACGGCAATGAAATAGCATCAGCAATTGGCGGCAATATTTACAACGCCTGTGGTATGACTACCCTTGATGAATCGGTTTTTTTGGTTTCGAAAGCATCAAAAGTGCTTGGTTTTGATACCGGTTTAACGCATATAGCGGAGGCCTTTAATAATCCGATCGGGTCTATCTGGGGCGGCACGGTACCCGAATTGCTGGGTGTTCAGCCTTATATGGTAAAAGATGCGGAGGTTATAGGCGTTGAACTCTCGTGCCGGCCGTGCTCTAAATTCGGTCTCGAAAAGTGCCCGCTCGGGCACTTTAAATGCATGAAAGATATACCCGATGACGTCGTTGCCGGCTTTGCCAATCGCCATTAGCGGTATATCCAAATCCGGCATTTTCTTTTATTAAATTAAATTATTAGTTTTGATGTAAATATTTAACCTAAATTTTTCACAACCTAAATTAGTCATGAAAAAAACACTTTTACTCGTAGCCCTTTGTGTGGCTTCCCTGGCAACATTCGCCCAAACCACTACAACCTTTGGTATTAAGGCCGGTATCAATTCGTCAAAGTTAACGGTTTCTGCTACGGGCGGGTCCGTATCAACAGAGTCATTGGTTGGATTTCACATCGGCGGATTGGTCGATATAGGAACCGACAATTTTTCTTTTCAGCCGGGCGTTCTGTTCAGTTCAAAAGGTGGCAAAAGCTCATCCGAAGGCGGCACCAGCAAAGTCACTCTGAATTACATCGAGATCCCGGTAAATTTCCTGTACAAAGTTCCTGCGGGCGACGGGAAAGTATTTTTTGGTGGGGGCCCTTACTTTGGTTACGGTATTTCAGCCAGTGGAACCGATGCTGACGGAACTAAAGAAACTGTGCATTTCGGCAGTACTTCTGAAGATGTTAAAAATCCGGATTACGGCGTTAACTTTTTGGCGGGCTATCAATTTAGCCAGGGCTTCGCACTTAACATCAATTATGGCCTGGGCTTAGCCAACCTCTCCAACGACGATGCCGGCGTAAACCTGAAAACCAAGAACCAGGTACTCAGCTTTTCGTTAAGTTATTTTATCAAATAAAACTATTTCAGCTCATATGGTATTATCTTAGTACCATATGAGCTAATTAATGAAAAAGCTTCTTTTAATACGTCACGCCAAAGCCGTTCACGACCTTAGTTATGACGACTTCGAAAGACCCTTGAGGAAATCGGGCATCAAGGATGCTGAGTTTATGGCCGAAAGACTTCTGGCAGAAAAGATCATCCCTCAAAAACTGTTCACCAGCCCTGCCCTGCGCACACTCAGCACCGCAGATATTTTCACCCAGTTTTTATCGTTATCGAAGCCGAAGGAAGATATCAGGATATACGAAGCCAGCCGTCTTACGCTGGTGAACCTGATCAACGGATTTGACGATAAGTTCGATTTTGTCGGCCTTGTGGGACACAATCCTGCGATGGAGCAGGTTATCCATTATCTCACTGGTCAACTCGTCGATTTTCCAACCTGCGCAATTGCACTGATCGAATTCGAAATGGATAGCTGGGAAATGATAAGCGCGGGCATGGGTACCGTCAAATGGTACAGCATTCCAAAGGAGGATTAATTAAGGATGTAGGTTTTACCCGGCAGCGAACGTATATATCCCTGCATTTCCATATTCAGCAGGTTCATTGCCAGCTGGCTCACAGGCATATTAGTCTTAAGAGTTAGGTCATCAATTGCCAATGGCGACTTATGCTGATGAATAATATCAAAGATCACTCTTTCGTCCACTGTCAGGTCCATCGGTAAGGCTAATTGTTGTTTCGGCTTTATATCACCGCTCCGCTCCCAGCCCAGGCTGTAAGCCAGGTCGGCTGCACAGGTAAGTAATGCTGCCTTATTATTCCGGACCAGGAAATTACATCCTTCCGAATATTCGTCATCTATCCTGCCCGGGAAAGCAAATACGTCCCGGTCGTACGAATTAGCTATTTCGGCAGTGATCAGCGCCCCGCCTTTTATGCTCGCCTCAATTACCACGGTAGCATCGGCCATGCCGGCTACAATACGGTTACGTTGCGGGAAATTTTTAGCATCGGCTATGGTGCCCGAAGGATATTCGGTCAATATCCCGCCATTCTCCATCATCTTCTGCGCCGTGGCGCGATTAGCGGCCGGGTACATCATCTCAAGCCCGTGGCCCAAAACGCCAACGGTTTGCAGACCCTGTTTCATGCTTTCCTTATGGGCGGCCGTATCTATGCCGGCGGCAAGGCCGCTTACCACCAAAACATTATACTGCTGTAATTCTTCAACCAATTGTTTACAAAGTTGCCTGCCATAATCGGTTGCCCTCCGGGTACCAACAATGCTCACTACATGTTTTGTATTAAGGTTCATATCACCCTTCGCATACAGCAATACAGGGCTGTCGATGCAGTTTTTCAATCGTTTGGGATAAGCTTCGTCGGTATAAAAAATTGGTTTGATATCGTTGTTTTCTATAAAGCGTATCTCCTCTTCCGCACGATACAGTACATCAGTCAGGTCGAAAATATCAGTTCTTTTGGCACCGATGCCGTGCACTTTGAGCAGTTTGGCCCGGGGTGTTTTGAATATCTGTTCGGCATCGCCAAAATGGGAAAGTAAGGCTTTGGCCGATGCAGGGCCAATATTCCTCAATAAAGTTAAACCGATCTGGTGCAGAAGTGACATAGATTTAGATATACACAGCTAAAATATACAAAATTTAACTTTGCTCAAATTTTTAGCAAAAAATATTATTAAAGAACTATAAAAATAGTTTGCAAACTACAAAAATAGTTTTACCTTTACTCAACTATAAAAATAGTTTGCAATGAAAATGAAAGAATTAACCAAAGCAGAAGAACAAGTGATGCAGATTTTGTGGCAATTGAAAGAGGGAATTGTTAAAGATATGCTGGAAAAAATGCCCGAGCCTAAGCCCGCTTACAATACGGTATCAACCGTGGTACGGGTGCTGGAAGGAAAAGGGTTTATTGATCATAAAGCCTACGGGAATTCACACGTGTACTTTCCGCTCATCAGCGAGGATGACTATAAAAAATTCACTTTCGATAAAATGATGAAAAATTACTTCAGTAACTCCTATCAAAGCCTGGTATCGTTCCTTGTGAATGAAAAGAACCTGACCCTTCAGGAACTGGAAGAAATAACCAAACTGGCCGAAAAACTTAAAAACAAAAGATCATGAACTGGCTGCATTACTTGCTCGAATCAAACCTATACCTTATCATCTTTTTTGGGTTCTATTATCTTGTACTCCGCCGCGAAACGTGGTATCAGTACAACAGGATATACCTGCTTTTCAGCAGCGGGTTGGCGTTTATCATTCCGTTTGTGCAGGCCGGTATCCTTAAACCGCAGCTCTCACCCGCACCGGCCGGCCGGTTAACCATACAGCAGATCGATTTTTCCGAAATAAATGCCGCACCCCCCTCACTGGCAATACATGGACCACGGAGGATATTTATATGGCCATATACTTGTCAGTAGTGCTGTGCCTTCTCCTAAACCTGGGCATCAAAATTTACAAACTCATAAGGTTGTCCCGTCATCAATCGGCCAGTAAGTTAAATGACCTGACCCTGGTTAAAACCGATGATGAAAAGGGCGCATTTTCCTTTTTCAATTACCTTTTCATAGGCTCAGGCTTAGCGTCTTCTGAGACCGTAGTTGCTCATGAAATGGTACACGTCAGGCAGAAACACAGCTGGGATATTGTTTACTTCGAGCTCATCAGCATCATTAACTGGTTTAACCCGGTGGCGTATTTGCTGCAATTCAGCATAAAAGAGTTGCACGAATATATAGCTGACGATGCCGTAGCGGGCAGTACGGTTTCAATTGACAGCTATACCGAGTTTTTGGTAAACAATGCCTATGGCTTACCGGGGAATCAACTAACCAATAACCTTTTCAATAAAAGCTTACTCAAAAAACGAATAATGATGCTTCATCAAAAAAGATCGGGTAGCCCGGCAAGGCTGAAATACCTGTTAATGTTGCCCTTAACCGCTGGTTGTATTGCGGTGTCTACTTTGGCGTTCGCCAAAACCTATGAATGCGTCGATATTGCTCCGGCCAAGGCAGCCACGCAAGGGACAGATGCGTTAGACAGAAGTGCTGGAGACAATTTAAAAAGACTGAAAGTGACCCAGGGTACCATAAGTGCCATTACCGACAAGGTGTCAATAAAAGAAGGTAAAGACAAAACCGGCATTTATAATGTACAGAACCTAACAAATGCAGATGCAGCACGACTACTTAAAAATTACAACATCAAAATTGAAATAGTAAATAGTTACGATACAGGTAGCTACCCGGAAATCAAATTTCCAATTACAGTGAAACCGGACGATGGAAATAAAATCCCCGTTTTAAGCAAAGGATCAATAGGTTTTATGATAGATCCGGGAAACTATACTTATAAAACGCTTAGCGACATGGCATCGAAATTCCGCCAAAGGGGTTATAAAATGGACTTTGTCGATCACAAGAGTGGAAATGAATCACTACTGCAAATCTCATTAAGGAAATTGGATGCTACGCCCGGAGCAGGAACGACCACTACTTTTAAAATTGATGAATTAATAAGATCAGGCCGGATCATCTTTGTAGGCGCCGACGATACAAAAAAACTGCTTTACGTGAACAGCCCAAAAATAACTTTCCCCAAACCCGGCACACTGAAAAGCTTGAGCAAAAAGCCCGACACGGCGGTCCGTCAGAAGATTAATACAACTATCAAAGGTAAAATTGATTCTATCGTCGGGGGAAATCATGCCAGGATCAAAGGCCAGATCAAATCACAGATCGATGAGCAAATTCAGCAACCTGCCAATAAACTGCCACCACCCTCTGTCTTTTTTTCCGGGGGTCGCACGCTTTATACGTACCTGGGACGTCACCTGAGATATCCCACAAAATATTTCGACCAGAAAATTGTTGGCAATGTAATAGTGGAGTTTACTACAGGTGCAGACCGCAAAATTTCGGGCGTTAAAATAAAGAACAACGCGATGCCCCTGTTTGCAGATGAGGTAAACCGGCAAATGAACGCTTATACCGATACGGTGAACAGGGCCCCGGGTACCTATTTTTTTATTATTCAATTTAATTTAATTAACGAAAAGCATACCCGTACCTGGTTACCTTCAGGCGAATATCTTGCCTTAACCGCTAATAAAGACTGTGCCGGAAATGTTGAGATAGTTGGCTTTGTGAAAGACGAATAACACAGAACCTTTACATATGTAATATTGCCGGGCGTTAAACCCGGCATTTTTTTTTGCATAACATGCTGTGATGTAATGCTTTTATTATTTAATTAAATTTTGATAAATTGGCATTACCAAAAAAATTTAACACGTTAAAGCCATGTCACAGTGCAGAAAGGAATGGGGATTCAAACTTATCCCTAAATACCTCGTCATCTTTTCCATCGGTTTATGTTTAATAGTTTTTTCGGGGAATGTTTTTGCGCAGGACAGTTCCCGTAAGCATCCCGAACCGCCGCCGCACCCTAAGCATAAGTCGCTGAAGGAAATGCTTGACAAGATCAACATATTTAAAAAGAAGAAGAAAGATAACCCGGATAACAATAATACCACCGAGGTTGAGGACAAAAAACATGACGAGCCGCCGCCACCACCACCACCACCAGATCCTGTAAAACCAAAGGCAACTGCCAAAACCACGCATAAATCGACAAAAAGCAAAGCAAAAAGATCGACAAAGCCTGCGGCAAAAAAAGTAACGCAGCCGATTATTTAGCCGGGGTTTGGGATAAGTATTTAAGTTGGTCAGGCACCCTCTGCATAGATCACCTGCTTGGTCTCGAAAAACTCCCCGGCAAAATAATCTTTCAGGTGGTATTGGCTCACAACCAGCTTTGATTCGGCAATTTCCTGTTGCAGATCGCCGCCTTTGAGGTAAAGGATGCCGTTGCGCAGTATATTTTTTGACTCCCGGTTAAATTTTCCTTTTACCCAGGGATAAAACTCCTTTAGCTGTGTTACCGCCCTCGATACCACAAAATCAAATTTGCCGGGTACCTGCTCGGCGCGGATATGTTCGGCTTTAAGGTTTTTTAACCCGATCGCTTTTGCCACTTCGTTAACCACTTTGATCTTTTTGCCGATGGAATCCACCAGGAAAAATTGTGTTCCAGGAAACATAATGGCTAACGGAACTCCCGGGAACCCTCCCCCTGTCCCTACGTCCAGCACGCGTTCACCGGGCATGAATGGCATTACTTTAGCTATCCCTAATGAATGCAGCACGTGCCGTTCAAACAGCAAATCGATATCCTTGCGCGATATTACATTGATCTGGCTGTTCCAGTAATTATATAACCCGGGCAGTTGTTCGTATTGCTCCTTTTGCCGGGATGTTAAGTCGGAGAAATATTTAAAGATGATATCAGATGTCATCCCGGTTAAAGCGGTTTATGATATTACCCAGCAGGTACCTTGCCCTGAAAAGCTGCGCTTTTACAGTTCCCAGCGGAAGGTCGAGCTGCATCGCTATTTCCTCATAGGACAGTTCATCAAAATACCGCAGGGTTATCAGGTTGCGGTAGCGCGGAGGCAGACCCTCTATAAGCACCTTTAACTCCTGTGTTTGCTGTTTTTTTATCGACGTCTCTTCGGGGTTTAGCACGTCGGCTTTTATCTGCAATGTTTTTTCTTCGCCATCATCGTCCACCATACCGTGAATAGACATGGTATTCAGCTTTTTTTTGCGGATGAAATCGATACAGTTATTAGTTGCAACGCGGAACAGCCAGGTACTGAAAGCATAATCGGGCTGGTATTTGTCCAGTTTTTCGAACGCCTTCGCAAACGTTTCTACCGTCAGGTCCATGGCATCCTCTTTATTATTGACCATCTTCAGGGCCATAAAATAGATGGAATCCTTGTAACGGTGCATCAGGTCGGCATACGCCTTTTGGTTTCCTTCGCGGGCTTTTACCACAAGGTAGAAGTCGTTCTTAGCGTTCTCGGTAAAGTTTGCGTTTATTTCCACTGCGTAGTTTTTATAAAAGTACCTATCAATCCAAAAATATTTAAATAAACGTAATAAACAAGGTCAAAGAAGGGCAAATACCATATTAAATTTTTGCCGTCCAGTTTCCTGAATATTTTATAGTATAAAATTAATTGGGTTATTATTCTGAATAAGAGCAACCCCAGGGCCAGCAACGGGTCGTGGGTCAATATTAAACTGATGACTACTAAGATATAAAAAAAGAATCCGGAAAGGGCATCAAAACTCAACATGCGGCGGTGTTTGTTCCGGTACATTTTCCCCACGCCCATGTGGCGGCGTTTCTGCCGGTACAAAGCCGAAACGGATTCTTTCGCCTTACTGTAGGTAAAAGCTTCGGGATGTATCTCTATGGCCGTATTTTCCGGTGTGGCATTTTCATTCACAAACAGGTCGTCATCGCCCGACATGACGTGCATATGCGATGCAAACCCTTTATTTTTAAAGAATAACGTTTTGGTATAAGCCAGGTTGCGTCCTATACCCATATAGGCATTGCCGGCCAAAGCCGCCGATAAATAGTTGATGGCGGTCCGGATAGTTTCAAAGCGGATAAAAGCATTCAGAAAACCACCCGTGCCGGAATATGGCGAGTACCCCAACACAATTTCTGCAGGTCCTTCAAAATTTACGGCCATGCGGCTGATCCAGTTTGGCGAGGCGGGTTTACAATCGGCGTCTGTAAATAACAGGTGCTCGTTCTTCGCTGCCTTTATGCCCATGGTCAAAGCAAACTTCTTCCCGGTTTTAAAACGGTCGTTTTCTGTTACAACCGCTACTTTCAGGTGTTTGTACTTAGCGCATAATTCCTTTAAAACCTGTTCCGATTCGTCGAGCGAGCAGTCGTTGACAACTACCACTTCAAAGTCGGGATAATCCTGCTCTAAGATAGCGGGAAGGTTATCTGCAAGGTTTTGTTCTTCGTTACGCGCACTGATAATGACAGAGATAGGGATATTGCTTTTTTTCAGTTCGGCAAGTGGTTCATAGGCGGCCAGCCGGCGATGATAATAAACGAGATAATATAGCTGGACTATAAAGCAAATAAATAATAATGCGAGTAAAGTTCCGGGTAAATATGCTTCCAAATCAGATCGTAATATCAGGCAAAGTTGTTAAAAATCAGTGAAAGATTAAGTTGAAATTTAGATTAAGTTGAAATGGTTAAGCCAGTTAGACGCAAAACGATCCGACTTATCCAACCCGATCGACTTAATCAACATAAATGACTAATTTTGCCCCCTCGAAATGAAATTTAATTTAACTGCACAGGACCCGCTTTCAAAAGCCCGCGCGGGTGAGATCACAACCGATCACGGTGCTATACAAACACCTATTTTTATGCCGGTAGGTACCGCCGGGACGGTTAAAGCTGTGCACCAGCGTGAACTGAAGAACGACATTGAAGCGCAGATCATATTGGGCAACACCTACCATCTTTACCTGAGGCCGGGGCTTGACACGCTTGAAAAAGCAGGCGGACTGCATAAATTTAACGGATGGGACGGCCCTATCCTTACGGACAGCGGCGGATACCAGGTGTATTCCCTTACCGATGTGCGTAAAATAAAAGAAGAAGGTGTCACTTTTCGTTCGCATATCGATGGTTCAAAACATTTGTTCACGCCAGAAAATGTGATGGATACCCAGCGAATCATCGGCGCAGATATTATCATGGCGCTGGACGAATGCACACCCTACCCCTGCGAATACGGCTATGCGCGAAAATCCATAGAGATGACACATCGCTGGCTAAAACGCTGCTGCGACCGTTTCGATAGCACCGAACCTAAATACGGATATAGCCAAACGCTCTTTCCTATTGTGCAGGGATCAGTTTATAAAGATCTGCGGGTAAGATCGGCAGAAGTTATCGCATCATTTGAACGCGAAGGCAATGCCATTGGCGGATTATCTGTGGGCGAACCCGCTGAGGAAATGTATGCCATGACAGAAGTTGTGTGCGATATATTACCAAAGCAAAAACCACGTTACCTGATGGGCGTAGGTACGCCGGTAAATATTTTGGAAAATATTGCGTTAGGTATTGATATGTTCGACTGTGTGATGCCCACGCGCAATGCCCGTAATGGTATGCTTTTCACAAAAGAGGGCATCATCAATATCCGTAACGAGAAGTGGAAAAACGATTTTACGCCGATCGAGGCCGACAGCGACCTGTTTGCGGATGTATGTTATACAAAAGCTTATCTTCGTCACCTGGTGCATTCGGGAGAAATTTTGGGCGCACAGATAGCTACTTTGCATAACCTGCATTTTTACCTGTGGCTGGTGAAAGAAGCACGCAAGAAAATAATAGCCGGCGAATTTTATGACTGGAAAGAAAAAATGGTTAAACGCCTGGGCCAACGATTGTAAATGAAGCGATTGTTCAGCAAATATCTTAAGGTGATCGACTGGTATATTATCAATAAGTACCTGGGCACTTTTGTATTTACGCTGGGCATATTTACCGTTATTACCGTTGTTTTTGACATTGCCGAACACATCGACAATTTTTTGAAATCGGGGGCAAGTTTGCACGATATTGCTTTCAAATATTACGCAGGCTTCATCCCTTTTTATTTGAACCTGCTCGAGCCTCTGATCAATTTCATCGCGGTTATCCTGTTCACCGCACGGATGGCCAATCAAACGGAAATTGTACCTATATTAAGTTCAAAGGCGAGTTTTGCCCGGTTCTTACGGCCCTATTTTGTTTCCGCTTCGCTGATATTTGTTGTGTCACTGTTTGCTAATGTTTATCTTATCCCTTTCACCAACAGGTTAAAAGTTGATTTCGAGAATAAAAATTTTAGCGATGGCAGCGATCCGTCCAAAAGCGAGGTACACATGCAACTGGATAAGCATACTTTCGTTTTTGTGAAATCATTCGATAATTCCACTAAAACAGGATTTGAGTTTATCATGGAGAAGTTTAACGGCGATACCATGACCGAAAAATGGGTGGCTCAGAATATTTCATACGATTCGCTCAAACGGAAATGGACCCTAAAAAACTATAGCCTGCGCCGTATTAACGGTTTAAAGGAATCGATGATATGGCATGGTGCTGCTAAAGATACCACGCTGGATATGAAGCCCGTGGACTTCGAGATCAGGGACAATGCTTACAGCGCCATGTCGACCCAACTTCTCAACAAAAATATAGAAAAGGCTAAACTACGTGGTACGGGCGAACTCATGGACATGGAATTTGAAAAGTACAATCGCTTCGTGTACCCGTTATCTACCTTCGTACTTACGCTCATCGGCGTTTCCATGTCGTCGCGTAAGGTGCGCGGAGGGATAGGACTGCCCCTTGGTATCGGCATCCTGCTTTGTTTCGCTTATATCGTGGTCGAAAGGTTTGCATTGGTTTTCTCTACAAAAGGCGGCGCGCCGGCGTTATTATCAGTATTTGTACCTAATGTATTGTTTGGTATATTGGGCTACGTTCTGTTATTAAAAGCGCCAAAGTAAATGCCACCCGAAACCGCACCGGCAACGCTCAACAAAAACCTGGTTATTCTGCATTTTACCGTTTTTATCTGGGGGTTCACAGGTATACTCGGTAAACTGATCAGCGTATCGGCAGTTCACCTGGTATGGTACCGCGTACTCATCGCTTCCCTGTCATTATTCTTTTATTTCCGCTTCAACCGAACGGAATTCAAAGTAAGTAAAGCCACGTTTTTTAAGCTCATCTTTACTGGTGCGCTGGTGGGGGCACATTGGATATTGTTCTTTTTGTCCATTAAATTATCTACGGTTTCCGTGGCCCTGGTGTGCTTCTCGTCGCTCACTTTATTCACCGCTATACTGGAGCCGCTCATCAATAAAAAAAGGATATCTGGTCTCGAGATCATTTCGGGCCTGCTCATCATCCTGGGTATATTCGTCATCTTCAAATTTGAAACACAATACACTAAGGGTATCATAGCCGGGCTCGTATGCGCGGTTTGCGCCAGCCTGTTTTCAATCATCAACGCCCGGCAGGTACGGCATTACCAGGCACCAGTCATTGCATTTTACGAGCTTTCGGGCGCCTTTGTATGGATATCAATCTACCTGCTTTTTACCAATGGGTTCGGCCAGTCGATGGCCCTTAGCCGTTCCGATTTCGGTTATCTTTTCCTGCTTGGCACCGTCTGTACTTCGCTCGCCTACGTGGCCGGCGTATCGGTAATGCGCGAACTCTCCCCTTTTCGCGTTGCGCTTATAACTAACCTCGAACCCGTTTATGGCATTATCATGTCGTTCCTTTTTTTTGGTGATATGAATAAAATGACGACAGGTTTTTGGGTCGGCGCGGTCATCATTCTATCTACCATCTTCCTGTTTCCTGTCGCGCAAAAACAACTGACGAGAAGAAAAAAATAGCCTCAATTCTAAATTTTTGTATACGTTATCTTTGCGATAGGGTAGGGCGCCGCCATTTTTACGCGACCTGCCAGGCTTAATTTAAAGCGATTTAAGCGACTTTATTTAGGAGGTTACTCCAACCTCGACGGCGCAATTCCGATCGCTCACAGGCAAAATATCAAGCAGACTTAGTGTATTTAATATTACCAATTAATTATTGACATAAACCAGCGTGAATGCTTGATTTTTAAGAGAAATAATCAAATAAAAAGTACGCTTACAAAAGTACCATAATAATTTTATTAAATTGTTAATCTGATATTTACATTGTTTATATCATTAAATAGTTTAACAAATTCGATCTAACTTAAATGTAAAAATGCTAATTAAATTAGCAAATAGCTAACATGAGTAAAAATTTGTACATTAATATATTAATAGTGAGTATATTAATTAATATTATATACAACATTACTTCATGGTAGCTCTTCTTGACAATCACCCGCTACAAAGTGTACCAAGATTTTATAATCGCATTTTCAAAAAATTGACCAGGTAGTGCTACAAGGTGCAACGCACTTTTTTCGAATGTTTTTTTTCGGCATACCGCATGGGGATTTTTTTAACGATGCCGATGCCGGTCATTGGTCCTAAAATCGCGGGGATTGCTTTGTTTAATTTTTTATGTTTTTTTTGTTGCCGGTGCGCGGATATATTTTCTAGCATCCGCACCACTCCCCTTCTGTTTTTGTAGATTAGTATTTCATTGCCGGGTCACATTTTTAAATGATATAAACCGAGCCATTTTTTCACCGTTAATTTGAAATAGTCATGAGAATAAAAACAATGCTGATCATCTTCATTACGATACTGCTGACCGTAGTGATCATGCAAAATAACGAGCCCGTATTTTTTAATGTGTTATTCGCAACCTACCACATTTCGAAACTGGCAATGCTCCTTCTCGCCGCGGCGGCAGGGTTTGTCATCGGTGTGCTTGTCGGCCGGCCCGGGAGACCGAAATATATTCCCGGACAGGTAGAGGATGCCGACCCAAAGAAAAATCAACCTAATACACTAAGTGACGAGGACAGGGACTACATCAGTTAAAATAACAAAACAATCTACTATATGAAGATCGGATTTATAGGCCTCGGAAACATGGGCATTCCAATGGCTAAAAATTTAATAGCCGCAGGCTATCAGCTACAGGTGTACAACCGCACGGCTGAAAAGGCGGACGAACTGGAAGCATCGGCCATCACCAAATGTAACACGCCGGCGGAAGCGGCCGCTAATGTAACGGTGGTTATAAGTATGCTTGCCGACGATGATACCGTTAAAGAAAGTGTTGTTGGAAAAGACGGCATCTTAAACACTTTTCAAAAAGGTGCGCTTCATATCTCTATGAGCACCATCTCGCCGGATATTGCACAGTTTCTTTCCGACCAGCATAAAGCTGCGGGGAGTTCTTACCTGGCCGCGCCTGTATTCGGTAGGCCGGAAGCCGCTGCAGCCAAAAAATTATGGGTATGCGTTTCGGGGAGCAAAGAAGACAAGGAAACGGCCAACCCCATCCTGGAATGCATTGGGCAGGGCGTAGTTGATTTCGGCGAAGACGCAGGCGGGGCCAATGTAGTTAAGATAGCAGGGAACTTCATGATCATGTCGTCGCTCGAAATGATGGCCGAGGCGTTCACACTGGCCGAGAAGTTCAACCTCGATCGTTCCAAAGTGGCCGAATTTTTCGGTTCTACAATATTTAATGCGCCTATTTATCAAAACTATGGCAGGTTGATAGCAAATAAACAATACGAACCGGTAGGTTTTAAGGCCAGGTTAGGTTATAAAGATGCCCGCCTTGCATTCAAACTGGCCCAGCAAAGCGAAACACCAATGCCCCTGGGCACGCTTATTCATAACCGCCTTTTAACGGCGGTGGCCAAAGGATTAGGCGACAGGGATTGGGTAGAAGCCGTTGGCCGCGGCGTAACCGACGACGCAGGTGTGTAAATCAAATATTATAAAACACCTGGTTTGTTTTTTCTAAAGGCGACAGATCGGGTGTTTTATCAAATATGCCGAATACAGATGCTCCGCTCCCACTCATACTCGCATATATGGCGCCAGCTTCGTACAGCGCAGCCTTTACGCCCCTTATAACCGCGTGATTTTTAAATACCGACTCCTCGAAATCATTTTTGATAAAATACCGCCATTCCTTTAGCGGCTCGTTTATCAGCTCATAAAGGGAATATTTCACCTCAGCCGGTTTAACTCCCCGGTAGGCCTCGGAGGTGGATACATGCGCCGGGGGCATAACCAAAACCAGGCAGCATTTGGACAGATCAAGCTTAATGGGTTCAAACTGGTCGCCTTTTTCAAATGCGAACACCGGCTTACTTTCGATAAAAAAAGCGCAGTCGGCGCCAAGTTGCCGGGCGTAGTTGAGTTTTTGTTCAGTTGTCAGTCCTAATTCAAATTGCTGATCGATCAGCCTGATAAAAAAAGCCGCATCGGCCGAGCCGCCGCCAAGCCCTGCACCAATCGGGATATGTTTGTGTAAATGAATATCTACCGCAGGCAGCTTATGGTCGTTTTTGATAAGATGGTAAGCTTTTATGCAAAGATTGTCCTCTGCCCTGCCCGGTATGGCTAAACCGGATGAATTAAACCTGAGTTCCTTTCCGGGCAATGCTTCAAGTGCGTCGTATATCCGCACCGGGTAAAAAATAGTTTCGATATTATGGTAACCATCGGGCCGGCGGCCTGTTATATTAATGCCGATGTTGATCTTGGCGTTTGGAAATACGATCATCAGATTGATTAACACGGCGTGTATTTTTGCACAACCGTAGGATACCAAAAATAGATTATTTTTATTTGTATCGGGAAGTTAGATTCAGTTGATTGAGTTAAATGGTTGATTATTTATGATCGGCCGATATTAAAAATAACCATTCAACTTGATCCAACATAATCAACTTAATTAACCCGCTAATGAAGCAATACCTCGATCTGATGAAGCATGTGCTGGCGAACGGCACACAAAAGCACGACCGTACCGGAACCGGCACTTTAAGCGTATTTGGCTACCAGATGCGTTTTAACCTACAGGACGGCTTTCCACTGGTAACCACCAAAAAGCTTCACCTGAAATCGATCATTCACGAGTTGATTTGGTTTTTGCAGGGCGATACCAATATTGCTTACCTGAAAGAGAACGGCGTACGTATTTGGGATGAATGGGCCGATGAGAACGGCAACCTGGGCCCCGTTTATGGGTATCAATGGCGCAGCTGGCCGAAACCCGACGGCGGTCACATTGACCAGATAAGCAAGGTGGTGAACCAGATCAAAAACAACCCGGATTCGCGCCGCATTATGGTTTCGGCCTGGAACGTCGCCGATGTGGAGCGCATGGCGCTCCCCCCCTGCCATAGTCTTTTCCAGTTTTATGTTGCCGACGGCAAATTGTCCTGCCAGTTATACCAGCGCAGCGCTGATATTTTCCTGGGCGTCCCTTTTAATATCGCCTCATACGCTTTGCTGACCATGATGATGGCCCAGGTATGTAACCTTCAATACGGCGACTTTATCCATACATTTGGCGATGCGCACCTGTATAATAATCATATTGAACAGGCAAACCTGCAATTAAGCCGCGAACCCCGCCCGCTGCCAACAATGAAGATCAACCCGGATGTAAAAGATATTTTCCAATTTAAGTTCGAAGATTTCACACTGGAGAATTATGATCCATGGCCGCATATTAAGGGGGCGGTGGCGGTATAGTTTATTGTCATTTGTATATTTGTACATGACTTCAATTCAAATAAAAGCCGAAATAGACAAACTTTTGGGAGAAATACCGGAAGATGCACTACAAAGTGTATTAGATCTGTTGCATGAAATAAAAAGCCAACCGACGGAAAACACCAGATTGGCAGCAAATATTAAAAAAATAATGGTTGAGGATAGGGAGCTTCTCAAAAGACTTGCTCAATGATCTATTTAAGGCAAGTCATTCAAATTCACAATGAGCTGATAAATGAATTTGGTGGTAGCAAAGGAATTAGGAGCATCGATGGGCTTGAGGCAGCAATTGCCCGTCCCTATATGACATTTGATCAAAACGAGCTTTACCCCTTGCCTGAAGATAAAGCGGCCGCAGTTTTTGAAAGTCTTATCATTAACCACCCATTTATCGACGGCAATAAACGAATAGCTTATTTCATGCTAAGGTTGATTTTATTGGAATCAGGTTTAGATATCCAGGCTTCTGAAATGGGAAAGTACGAAATGACCATTTCTGCGAGCAAGGGAGATCTTACCATTGATCAAATAAAGTTATGGATAAAAACAAAATTGACGAAAACAGCCTAATGACAATAAGCGCTATCGTCGCAATCGGCGAAAACAATGCCATCGGTAAAAACAACCAATTGTT
The DNA here is from genome assembly GCF_007971025.1 of Mucilaginibacter ginsenosidivorans. Lineage (NCBI taxonomy): Bacteria > Pseudomonadati > Bacteroidota > Sphingobacteriia > Sphingobacteriales > Sphingobacteriaceae > Mucilaginibacter > Mucilaginibacter ginsenosidivorans. The sequence continues at coordinate 4,531,226 of NZ_CP042436.1, forward strand.
ATGGCACCTGCCTGCCGACCTGAAACATTTCAGGGTAATAACGTCTGGTCATCCTATTATTATGGGTCGCAAAACTTTTGATTCGGTAGGCAAACCATTGCCCAATCGCCGTAACATCGTCGTAACCCGGCAGGACATAAAAATTGAGGGTTGTGAAGTTGTCAGATCCATCGACGAAGCAATTGACCTATGCAAAGGTGAAGATGAGGTGTTTATCGGCGGAGGGGCCGAAATTTATCGCCTGGCAATGGATAAAACCGATAGAATTTATCTCACTGTTGTTCATAAAGCTTTCGATGCCGATACTTTCTTCCCCGAAATTGACTACAAAAAGTGGACCGAGACCGAACGAGAGGACTTCCCGGCCGACGAAAAAAACAATATACCTTACTCGTTTATCACACTCGAAAGGGCCTAACACCCAATGCCTTTATTTTGTTTGAATATAAAATTTTATGCTTATAAAATTTTATTAGATTTGCCGTCTTATTTAAAAAGCTTATAAACTAATTTATTACATATTATAATTTACAATGCAAGGTAAAGGGGTTATCAAATTTTTCGCCATCTTTCTGGCGATAGTCTGCTTATACGAGATTTCGTTCACGTGGGTGGTGCGTAAGGTTAAGGACGATGCCGCAGTATATGCCAAAGGCGATACAACAAAACAAAAAGCATATTTAGATTCTATATCTACAAAACCGGTTTATCCTATACTGGGCCACACTTATCAATACTGCGAAAACCATGAGCTGGCCCTTGGTCTCGATTTACAGGGTGGTATGAGCGTAACTATGCAGGTTGCTTTGAGGGACCTGGTGCAGACCCTGGCCAATAAAAACCCCGACCCCACTTTTAACCAGGCTTTGGACAAGGCCGACATTGACAGCAAAACCAGTCAGAGCGATTATATTACCCTTTTTGTAAAGGAATATGAGGCCCTGAATCCAAACGGCAAGCTGGCAGCTATTTTCGCTACACAGGATAATCGTGAACACTTGAAGTTCAGTGACGATAATGCCAAAGTTGAAGCTTATTTGAAAGAACAGGCCGACGTAGCCGTTCAGCAAACCTACACGGTTATTAATACCCGTATCGACCAGTTTGGTGTAACCCAACCAAACGTCCAATTGCTGAAGGACCGTAACCAGATACTGGTTGAACTGCCTGGTGTAACCGAACCTGAACGTGTAAGAAAACTATTACAAGGTACCGCCAAGCTGGAGTTTTACCGGACGTTTACCAATACCGAAGCTTTCGCTACGCTTAACAGTATTAATTCGTTACTGGCAGCAAAAAACAAAGCGGCGAAAACTGATTCAACCAAAACAACTGCAAAAACAGACACCGGTAAAGCCGGCAATAAGGTTGCTGAAACTAAAAAAGACACCTCAAAGGGCGCGCTTTCCCTGTTAAGCAAAGTAAATAAAAGTGCAGGGAAAGACACTTCGTCATTAGCAAGCAAAGCTACGAGGAGCGCCCAATATCCGTTGTTTACGCTTTTGAGTCCTAACTATATTCAAAACCCTAACACCGGACAGGTGCAAAAATCACCTGTAATTGGTTATGCGCTTAAAAAAGATACCGCAAGGGTTAATGCTATCCTGAAGTTGCCGGAAGTAAAGGCTGTGATGCCGCAGAACATGAAATTGCTGTGGGGCGTTAAACCGATAGAGGATAAAACCGATAATTCCAACAACCAGGATAAACGTTTCGAGCTTTATGCAATGAAGCTTACAGGGACAGATAATGGCGCCGTACTCACAGGTGATGTGGTAACTGATGCCAGGAATGAGGTCGATCCTGTAAAGGGTTCTCCCGAAGTAAGCATGAGCATGAATCCACAGGGTGCCCAGAAATGGAAGGAAGTAACCGAACAAGCGGCTCCAACTCACGACGCCATTGCCATTGTTCTTGACGATAATGTTTATTCGGCTCCTGAAGTTGAAAATGCTATAACAGGCGGTGAATCAAGGATCATGGGTAATTTTACCCTGGAAGATACCAAGGACTTGGCCAACGTGCTAAAAGCTGGTCGCCTTCCTGCCCCTGCTCTTATCGTTTCTGAAGCTACAGTGGGTGCTACTTTAGGCCAGCAGGCTATTAGTGCAGGTTTGCTTTCATCGGTATTGGGTTTCGTAGTGGTGCTCATCTTTATGATCGCCTATTACAACCGTGCCGGAACTATCGCTGTAGTTGCTGTTATCATCAACGTATTTTTCCTGATGGGCGTTCTCATCAGTTTAAATGCCGTACTAACCATGCCTGGTGTTGCCGGTATCGTGTTGACGTTAGGTATATCGGTTGACGCCAACGTGCTGATATACGAACGCGCGCGTGAGGAACTTGCCCTGGGTAAATCCATCAAACTGGCGGTAGCGGATGGTTTTAAACACGCACTTTCATCTATCCTCGACTCGAACATCAGTACATTCCTTACGGGGTTGATCCTATTCGTATTCGGCAGCGGCCCTATCAAAGGCTTCGCGGTTGTATTGATGATCGGTATCGCAACTTCATTGTTCTGTTCATTGCTTATCTCAAGGCTCATATTTGAATGGATGATCACCAAAGGATGGGACATCAAATTCTCGAACCCATGGAGTTCACACACCTTTAAAAATGCCAACTATGCTTTTGTAAAGAACCGTTTCAAATTCTATGCTTTCTCTGGAGTTTTCATTATAGCGGGCCTTATATCTATGTTTACACAGGGCTTTAACTATGGCGTCGATTTTGTTGGCGGCCGTACCTATATCGTCCAGTTCGATAATAAAAATGTAACAACCGAGACCGTCCATAAATCTATCGACGCACCCTTGGGGGCCAGCGAGGTGAAAACATTCGGCGCAGATAAAATAAGTATTACCACCAAGTACCTGATCGAGGAAAACACGACTTCGGCTGACACAAAGGTTAGGCAGACATTGATCAACGCTTTGGGCAAAAATCCAGAAACTAAGATCACCGACAAGAACATCATTAAATTCCAAAAAGTGAAGGCCACCATAGCAGAGGGCCTTAAACAATCGGCTTTCTGGACGGTACTTATCGCCATTGTCATCATATCGGCTTATATATTACTCCGGTTCCGCAAATGGCAGTTCAGCCTCGGGGCAATGGTGGCTACCGCGCATGATGCTTTGATGGTGTTGTCGTTCTTTTCGCTGTTCAAGAACTTTATTCCATTCCTGGATATCGACCAGTCGTTCATTGCGGCCATATTGACAGTTATCGGTTACTCTATCAATGATACGGTGGTGGTATTTGACCGTATCCGCGAGTTCCTGGGTCTGCACCATTCTGCATCTGATGATCCTAAGGAAGTTATTAATCACGCTATCAATAAAACACTGAGCCGTACTATTATCACCGCTTTAACCGTGTTATTCGTGCTGATAGTGCTGTTTATATTTGGCGGCGAAGTTATCAGGGGCTTCTCGTTCGCATTGCTGGTAGGCGTTTGCTTTGGTACTTATTCGTCCATTTGTATCGCTACCCCGGTAATTATCGACTTTGGTAAAAAGGACCTCAAATAAAAGTCATCTTTCATAATATCGAAGGCTCCAAACAACATTTGGAGCCTTTTTTGTTATCTGTTAATAACATATTCATTTAAATATGAAAGCGGCAGACACATCAAAATACCCCCGGGTAGTAATTATAGGCGGCGGCTTTGGCGGCCTCGAGGTAGCTAAAGCCCTTGCCAACAAGCCGGTAGAAGTATTAATGCTGGATAAGCATAACTATCATACTTTTCAACCGCTGCTTTACCAGGTTGCGACAGGCAGCCTTGAAGCAGAATCTATAGCGTTTTCACTGCGCAAGAATTTCGATAACCAAAAAAATTTCCGGTTCAGAATGACCGAGGTAACCGGTATTAACCCGGAAAAACATATGGTTGATACCACCACGGGCGAAATTCCATACGATTACCTGGTGATAGCTACCGGGTCGACAACAAACTTTTTTGGCAACAAGGACATAGAACACAATGCCATGCCAATGAAATCCATTCCCGAGGCATTGAACCTGAGGTACCTGGTATTACAAAACCTTGAGGAAGCGGAACTGCTCAAAACTAAGGAAGAACGTGAACCTTACCTCAACTTTGTATTAGTGGGGGCTGGCCCTACCGGTGTTGAGCTGGCAGGAGCGCTTGCCGAATTGAAGAACCATATACTCAGCAAGGATTACCCTGAACTGAACAGGCATGAGATGAAAGTTTATCTTGCCGATTTTTTGCCGAAGGTGCTGGGGCCTTTTTCAGATGAAGGTTCATCTGCGGCCAAAAAGTTCCTTGAGAGAATGGGTGTCGAAGTGATGCTGAAAGCAAAGGTTGAGAGTTACGACGGCAGCGTGATCACTTTTGAAGGTGGCAAAAGCATCCGTACCAAAAACGTTATCTGGTCTGCAGGGGTAATGGGCGTTATTCCCGACGGTATTGACAAGAGCCTGATAGAAAAAGGTAACCGCATCCGGGTGGACAACGTTTGCCGGGTGGCAGGATATCCCAATATATTTGCCATTGGTGATGTGGCGGCCATGATAACGCCTGACACACCAAAAGGGCACCCTGGTGTGGCCCAGGTAGCTATTCAAATGGGTAAAAATGTTGGTAAGAACATTGTTCGCCTCATCAATAATGAGCCGACTGAGCCTTTTAAATACTTTGATAAGGGCTCATTGGCCACAATAGGGCGCAACAAAGCTATTGCCGACCTGGGTAAGTTAAAATTCCAGGGCTTTTTCGCCTGGCTGATATGGATGTTCGTGCACCTGATATCACTTTTAGGTTTCCGGAAGAAGGTGGTGGTATTCATCAACTGGGTGGGAAGCTACCTCAGTTATAACGGCGGGTCGCGTTTGATCATGCGGCGATACGTTAAGGAGGCGGTTCCGCAGGAAGCGGAAATGTTACCGCATTCGGATTAAACTTTATTTCGCTTTAATGGTCAAATTACAGCGTAACAGAACCTATATTAGCCTTTAGTAATCCGGCCATGAAAACTTTAATACTCAGCATTGCCTTAATGTTCTCCCTTACTGTTGCCTATGCCCAGGACGATGGCAACAGCGTTGTACGTACTTACCAGGTCGACCATGGCAGGAATGCTCCCATAGCCACGGTGCATGATTCGATAAGGCTTCAGATCGATAGCAACATGGCATGGTATCAAAAAACCTTTAAAACAGACAGTGATATTAAGGTGAGCAAGATTTTTTTGCGTGCCCTGCAATTTATGGCGGCGAAGAACTTCCAGCAAAACTATGGTTACGAGCCTGAGGGTAAGATGATATTTACAAGCACGCAGGACCTTAACCCAACCCAGCCGGGAAACTACGACGAACTGCAAATATATACGGTGCAGTTTGCCGTAACTATCGACATAAAAAATGCCAGGTACCGCACAACTATTCATAACGTAACGTTTTATCTGCCTTCCGAGACCGGCAACAGGAGACTGACCTTAAAAGAAATGAATCAACGAGCCGTCTTCGGGAACTCGAGATCGGTGCGTAAGGAGGCGGCGCGAATTATGGAATCATTTGAAAGGTACCTGGTGAGTCTCACCAATGAACTGTATGTTGAGGTGGAACATAAAGCTATAATTTACGACCCAAAATTCTGACATTCGTATAAATGCCATCCGAAATACAGATCACCGAATGCCCGCGCGATGCTATGCAGGGCCTTGCTCATTTTGTACCAACCGCCGTTAAGGCCACTTATATCAACCTCCTTTTACAGGTTGGTTTCGACACGATCGACTTCGGCAGCTTTGTATCGCCTAAAGCTATACCCCAAATGCGCGATACTGCGGATGTGCTGAAACAACTGGATCTCAGTAGTACCCCATCAAAACTACTGGCCATTATTGCCAATTACCGCGGTGCCGAAGATGCTTCGAAATATGAGGCGATCAGTTATATGGGATTTCCCTTTTCCATATCCGAAACGTTTCAGCGGCGAAACACCAATGCAAGCATAAATGAAGCCTTTGAAACGGTAAAAAAAATAAATGAGCTATGCCAACGCCACAACAAACATCTGCTCACTTATCTTTCCATGGGATTCGGCAATCCGTATGGTGACGAATGGAACGTTGAACTAGTATTGCATTGGGCCGAAAAACTGATCAACGATGGAATTAAATATATTTCATTAGCCGATACAATTGGCATTGCGAATCCTCAACAGATTAGTGATCTGTATGCTTTGCTTTCTGATCAATTCCCCGGCACCATGTTCGGCATACACCTGCACTCAACGCCAAACACATGGTTCGAAAAAATAGATGCTGCCTTTAAAAGTGGCTGCAAACGCTTTGATACTGCGCTTAAAGGCTATGGCGGCTGCCCGATGGCCAAAGACGACCTTACAGGTAATATTGCGACTGAGAATGTGATTGCATACCTTCAGCAACAAGGCGTTGATACCGGGCTTAATTTAGACAAGCTACAGGAAGCGATGGATTATTCGGGCAAAGTTTTTACGCATTCCTGATCATCTTATAATGCCTTATCCCGGCTTCCTCAAATTCGGGGTCGGCTTTTACAAAGCCAAAACGTTCATATAAAGTTACCGCCGCTACTTGTGCATGCAGATAAACATAATCTGCGTCCGGTGGCAGATCGGCCAACACTGCTTTTACCAGCGCCTGCCCTACTCCATCGCCACGGAAAGCTTTAAGAACGGCAAAGCGCTCCAACTTATAACCCTTATCCGTTTTGCGCCAGCGTGACGCGCCGGCGGGTACATCATCTGCAGTTGCCAGGAAATGGGTCGATTCGTCTTCGTGTTCCCACTCCAGCTCGGGCGGGCAATTTTGTTCGTCTACAAATACCTCGCGCCGTATGGCGAATACCTTTTTCAGCTCAGCCGGATCAGTTACTTTTTTTACTTGTACGTTTTTTGGCATTCATGTATGATTTTCGTGTTCTGTATTGGCCCAGCTTCATCTGGTGATTCTCTTCAGCCGCATCGATGGAATGGGTACAGGTAATATCCTCCTCCTTCTCGGCCAGGTCGGACAACTGCACATAAAACTTGTGCAATTGATCAAGCTCCTCCTCGTTCAGGTCCTCAATGTCTACCATCCGGTTGCTGGCCCCCTGGTGCGACGCCAGCAGTTCGTTAAGCTTCAAATGTATAGCTTTTGAATCTTTATTCTGCGTTTTCTGTATCAGGAAAACCATCAGGAAGGTGACGATCGTCGTACCTGTATTAATGACCAGTTGCCACGTATCTGAATATTTAAATATGGGCCCGGTGACTATCCAAACAATAATAACAACCATTGCCAGAATAAATGCGCCCGAACTACCCGTTACGCTGGTGGCCCAGTTGGCAAATTTTTCGAAAAGATTCTTTTTTTTCTTAGCCATCTCGACAAATTTTAGGATTAAATTAACAAAAAACGCCCCGGTAAATGCCGGGGCGTTTATAATACAATTAATCTGCTTTACAGTTTGCTGTTCACATCAATACAATTCAGATCTTCAAAAGCAGCCGACAGGCGCTTCACAAAGTTCTCCTCGCCCTTACGCAGCCAGACACGCGGATCGTAGAATTTTTTATTTGGAGAATCTTCTCCTTCAGGACTGCCTATCTGGCTCTGCAGGTAACCTTCTTTCGATTTGTAGTAATCTTTAATGCCTTCCCAGAACGCCCATTGCATATCAGTATCGATATTCATTTTAATGGCGCCATAGGAGATCGCTTCGCGTATCTCGGCCTGGCTCGAGCCCGACCCGCCATGGAATACAAAATTGATCGGTTTTTCGGCCGGCAGGTTAAACTTCTTTTTCACATACTCCTGTGAGTTATGCAATATTACAGGCTGTAGTTTTACGTTACCTGGCTTATATACACCATGTACGTTACCAAAAGCGGCCGCTACGGTAAAACGCGGACTTACTTTTGAAAGTTCTTCATATGAATATGCCACGTCTTCCGGCTGGGTATAAAGGCGTGAGCTGTCGACATCGCTGTTATCCACGCCGTCTTCTTCGCCACCGGTAACACCTAATTCGATCTCGAGGGTCATGCCCATTTTAGCCATACGCTCAAGGTATTTAGCCGATATCTCGATATTCTCGTGGATAGGCTCTTCAGAAAGGTCGAGCATGTGCGACGAGAATAACGGTTTTCCTGTCTCGGCAAAGAATTTTTCGCCATAATCAAGCAAACCATCTACCCAGGGCAGCAACTTTTTGGCACAGTGGTCGGTATGCATAATTACCGCTACGCCATAATGTTCTGCTAACAAATGCACGTGCTTTGCAGCAGAAACGCCGCCTAAAATACACGCCTGCAGCTTGGAGTTATCCAGCGATTTGCCGGCATAAAACTGCGCACCACCGTGCGATAACTGGATAATAACCGGCGAATTAACAGCTTTGGCTGTCTCCATTACACCGTTTATGGTGTTAGTACCTATTACATTTACCGCCGGTAACGCAAACTGGTGTTTCTTGGCTATTTCAAATAGCTCCTGCACCTGATCGCCGTGCAGTACACCTTTATAATCTTTTAAATTCATGAGCATGATTGTTTCGGGCTTCGAATTTATAAAATTTATTAGTACGAGGTGGTATTTATTTGAATATTATTAAGTAAGTCTATAAATTATATCAACATTTGTAAACAATCACCACGGGTTTAAGCTTATTATAATTCTATCACATCAATAATATTTTTCGTTTCTTTGCACTTGATTGGAGATAAAGAATGACCTGGTTTAAAAGAGAATCAAAAGGCATCATAACCACCACAGAGGAAAAGAAAGAAACCCCTGACGGTATCTGGAATAAATGCCCGAATTGCAAAAAGCCGCTTCACTATACCGAGCAGGTTGAAAATCAATATGTTTGCCACTATTGCGGATACCACATTCGTATTGGTTCAAAGGAGTATTTTTCCATCCTGTTCGATGACAATCAATTTACCGAGCTGGCCCCCAACCTTCAATCGGGTGATCCGCTGCACTTTGAAGACACCAAGAAATATACGGACCGGTTAAAGGAGACCATCAGCAAAACGGGCCTTAACGATGCTTTGCGTGCCGCAGCCGGTAAGATAGACGGGCAGGATATTGTAATTGCCTGTATGGATTTTAATTTTATTGGCGGCTCGATGGGATCGGTAGTTGGCGAAAAGATATCGCGCTCTATCGATTATTGCATCGAACACAAAGTGCCCCTGGTGGTTATATCGAAGTCGGGCGGTGCGCGTATGATGGAGGCGGCATTCTCGTTGATGCAGATGGCTAAAACATCAGCAAAACTGGCATTGTTAGCGAAAGCCAAAATACCTTATATATCGCTGCTCACCGATCCAACCACCGGCGGTGTCACAGCATCTTATGCCATGCTGGGCGATATTAATATAGCCGAGCCCGGGTCACTCATCGGCTTTGCCGGACCAAGGGTAATCAAAGAAACGATCAAAAAGGATCTGCCAAAGGGCTTTCAGACCGCCGAATTTGTACAGGAACACGGCTTTCTCGATTTTATAGTCGACCGCAGGGAAATGAAAGAAAAATTATCAACTTTTTTGAAATTAATGGCCGGTTAATTTAAAATGCCATACAAAGAAAAAGGCTTTGATGTTCGTCAAAGCCTTTTTCTTTTAAATGCGCCTGTTAAGCGCCCCTCAGGCAATTTGCATGCCCGAACTTGTGAGCTTATTCACCGAAAGGCTTTAGGCCCTATGTATCCGGTTGTTTGAATCCCGGTATTCCTTTATGTTCCCCGGCCGACGGTACCGTCGAGGGCACCGCTCCCGGTCGATTCCTTTGGGGGCAACTCAGCAAAACTACCGTCTTTGTGCAAAACTTTGGTTTTATGGTCCTTTGCGGGCCCCCTGGTTTCTATGGTAGCTTTCTTGTTACCCCGGTCGTTCCTGTTATGATTATCCTGCGTTTCGTCTGCAGCATCCAGATACTCGCTCATAATTTTATAATTTAACCAACAAAGGCCATCTCGTCAATAGCCTTTGTTGTACATCACTTAACAGAATTGTTATATGGCTTCGGTGCCGGGCTCATGACCTATCATGCGGCCGGTAGTCCTCCCCTGCGGGCGGCTCTCAAAATCAGCTTTTGAAGGGCCGACAGAAGGAAATTCCTTTTTATTTGGCGGTGTCACATCGTTTCGCTCAGTAAAAGAAGCGTCTGCGCCTTTCTCCTGAGAGGATGCCGATTCACTTTCACGCGGATATAATATTTCGTCTTTTTGACCTTTTGCAGGTTTCTTTGAAGGGCCTTGCGGGTTAGTCTTTGACCCGCTTTTTCCCGATTTATCTTTGGTAGTTATCATAGGTTCTATACGTTTTAGTGTATAAATAAGTAACCCCTATGATTGCCCTATTGTTTTCTTTTTTTCTTAGAAAGAAATTAATTATACTCAATTATGCGTAAGCCATGCATAATTCTTTTAGTTTAGATACGGTGTAATCCACTTCTTCCCTGGTGTTATACTTGGAAAACGAGAAACGCACCGAGGGTCCCGCGCCAATACCGCCAATAGCGTTCAGCACATGTGATCCGATATCCGTACCCGAACTGCATGCACTGCCGCCCGAGGCTGATATACCAGCGATATCGAGGTTAAATAACATCATATCGGCCATATCGTTGCAAGGGAACGAAACATTCAGCACGGTATAAAGGCTTTTGTCCGCATCCGTTTCACCATTGAATTTTACGCCGGGAATATTGGCCTTCAATTGGTCGATCATGTACGACTTCAGGGCCTGGATATATTGCCGGTGCTGCTCCATGTCGGCGTAGGCCATTTCAAGTGCCTTGGCCAGCCCTACGATGCCATAAACATTTTCGGTACCGCCGCGCATATTGCGCTCCTGGGCGCCGCCGTATATAAATGGTCTTATTTTTACCTTATGGTTCACATACAAAAAACCTATGCCCTTAGGACCATGCAATTTGTGTGCGGCGCAAACCATAAAATGAGTCTTCAGTTTGTTCAGGTCATGGGCAAAGTGTCCCATGGTTTGTACGGTATCTGAATGGTAGATGGCATTGTACTGTTCGCACAGGTCGCCGATACGTTCCATATCGCTTAGGGTACCTAATTCATTATTTGCGTGCATTAAGGATACAAAGCTGCGTTCGTTTTCCTTCAGCAACTTTTCAAGATGGTCGTAGTCAACAGTTCCCTTGCTGTCAACATCCACGTAACTCAGCTTAACGGTACCGGCTTTTTGCATGGCTTCCAACGTATGGATCACAGCGTGGTGCTCGATCTGGCTTGATATGGCATGCGTAATGCCATTATCAACAATGCCGCACCTAATGGCGGTATTGTCTGCCTCGGTACCTCCCGATGTAAAAAATATTTCGGACGGAGAAGCGTGCAGCAGGTTAGCAATGGTTTTACGCGAGCGTTCGATAAGTGTCCTAACCTCGCGCCCATGGCCATGTATTGACGACGGATTACCATAGTGGTTCTCCATTACCTTATACATTTCCTTTAAAACTTCAGGGTCAATAGGGGTTGTGGCAGCATTATCGAAATAGACACGCATCGTTCAGTTATTGAATTATTGAGTTAAGAATTATTGAGTTACCAATCTTTCGGACTTGCGGTCTTACCGGCTTTCCGACCAAAAGATCAATCTTTCAAATGCAAAATATCCTTAATGTCCGCTATCATTTTATTGGCGATGTTATCGGCTATAGTTTCCGAGTTTCCCTCCGAATAAATGCGGATAATAGGTTCCGTATTTGAACGACGCAAATGTACCCATTCTTTGTCAAATTCTATCTTCAAACCATCAATTGTGGTATGCGGATGATTTTTGTATTTCTCTTCAACCTTTAGTAAAAGAGCGTCAATATCCATTTCCGGTGTCAGCGTTATCTTATTTTTGGAGATAAAATAACCCGGGTAACTGCTTCTTAAACTGGAAACAGATTTGCCGTACTTAGCCAGGTGGGTCAGGAACAACGCAATACCAACCAAAGCATCACGCCCGTAATGCAATTCGGGATAAATGACGCCGCCGTTGCCTTCGCCGCCGATAACGGCATTTACTTCCTTCATCTTATTTACGACATTCACCTCACCTACCGCAGCAGCATGATACTCGCCGCCCGCTTTTTCAGTAACATCGCGCAGGGCACGTGTCGAAGAAAGATTGGATACGGTATTACCTTTTATATTTTTCAGCACATAGTCGGCTACGGCCACCAGGGTATATTCTTCGCCGAACATATTACCATCTTCACAAACAAAAGCCAGGCGGTCAACGTCCGGGTCGACAGCGATGCCTAAATGGGCTTTTTTCTTTACCACTTCCTGCGACAACGCGATCAGGTTTTCCGGCAGTGGCTCGGGATTATGGGGGAAATTACCATCGGGTTCGCAAAATAGTTTATGAACTGTTTTTACGCCCAATGCTTCCAGCAATGCCGGGATAAATATGCCACCGGTTGAGTTAACACAATCAACTACCACGCTAAAATTTGCTTTTGCAATAGCTGCAACATCAACGAGTGGCAAAGCAAGTACCTTTTCAATATGTTTTTGCAGGTAGCTGTCATCCAGGGTTACTTTCCCAAGGTCATTTACATCGGCATATTTAAAATCGCTGCTTTCGGCAATCGAAAGCACTTCCTGCCCTTCGGCATCACTGATAAATTCTCCTTTGTCATTCAATAACTTCAGCGCGTTCCATTGTTTTGGGTTATGGCTGGCGGTTAGGATGATACCGCCCGCAGCCTGCTCATCAGGAACGGCAACTTCCACGGTTGGCGTAGTCGAAAGTCCGATATCGACCACATCTATGCCCAGTCCTTGCAGCGTGCCAACCACGAGGCTATTGACCATGCTGCCAGAGATGCGCGCATCCCGCCCCACAACCACTTTTTTCTTACCTGTTTTTTTAATGGCCCATGAGCCGTATGCGGAGGTGAATTTTACTATATCCAGCGGTGTTAGCCCGTCTCCTGCTGCGCCACCTATGGTGCCGCGTATACCAGAAATTGATTTTATTAATGTCAAAGCGTAAATGTATTGGTGTGCAAAATTAAAAATATTTGGACGACAGCCGCACAAAATCGGTACGATAAGGGCTTATTTTACTGGCTGTATTGCGGGGCAACTAAATAACATCACCGCCTATAAATAGTTTTTAAGTCATAACACACCTATACCTATAAGTCGTATCTGATAATTAACTATTTTTGGCCGATACGATATGATTGAACACCTGGTACAATTCGACCGGCACCTATTCCACTTCATTAATCATGATCTTGGCAACCCGTTTTTTGATTGGCTGATGCCAATCTTGCGTAACGCGCGCACCTGGATACCACTATATATCATCGTTACCGGGCTTTGCCTTTGGAAATATAAAAAGCAGGGAGCTATCATCATCGTGCTGATGGCTTTGAGCGCAGGCCTAGCCGATTTTACAAGCGCCAGCATTTTTAAAAAAGAAGTTCACCGGCTGCGCCCATGCAATGACCCCGAAATAGCGCCCACCGTTGTTTTGAGGGTAAATGGCTGCGGAACGGGCTTCAGTTTTCCGTCAACCCACGCTACCGATCATTTTGCCATGGCTATTTTCATAGCGTTTGTGCTTTACAAAAGATGGCGCTGGATATGGCTGTGGGCGGTATTGTGGGCAGGATCTATCTGTTTCGCGCAGGTTTACGTAGGTGTACACTTCCCCATTGATGTTACCGTTGGGACGCTTTATGGATTTTTGGTCGGTTGGCTGATGTCCTTATTATTTAAAAAAATACAACCTGCATTCTGATGGATACCTGGAAAATTATTGTGCTGTTCCTGGGCGCCTTTACCGGCGGGATGTCAGTATTTTTCTTTAAAGGCGATAACCATAAAACACTGAAGCTTGTGCTGTCATTCAGCGGGGCGTTCCTTTTCGGCATAACCGTTTTGCACCTGATACCAGACGCATATCACGGAAACGACAATTATGTCGGGGTATTTATCCTGATCGGCTTTTTATTCCAGATCTTTCTGGAGCAGCTTTCTGAAGGTATCGAGCATGGTCATATCCACAAGCCGGGACCCGAACATTTTGCTTTTCCGCTTGGCATTCTTGTCAGTCTTTGCATCCACGCATTCCTGGAAGGTATGCCGCTGGCCGAAGGCAATCAAAATCAATTGGTATATGGCATTGCCCTGCACCACGTACCGGCCGCATTTGCTTTGGGCACCGTTTTGCTGGCTAATAAGCAGGGTAAAAACAAGACGATATTCTTTATTGTGCTGTTTGCAATAATGGCGCCCGCGGGATATTTTTTCAGTAACGAACTGAGCGCCGGCGGCATAGGCAACCTTCAAAAATATTACGGCCGCATTATGGGCGTAGTCATCGGTATTTTCCTGCATATATCCACCACTATCCTGTTCGAATCAAGCTCGGACCACAAATTCACCGTACGTAAAATGATAGCTGTGCTGCTTGGGATGGGTATTGCGCTCGGTGCTTTTTTTGCAGAACTTTGACCTGAGCTTAAAGCAAAAAGACCAAAGCAGAAAGAATTAGTGCGACGAGTCAAGGCTTTCAGCTTTATGCTTTGACTTTTTAGCTATCCGCGCAACTTATCCAGCAACTCGCTCAACTTCCCCGCTTCCTCTTCGGTCAGGTTATTTTTCAGGAATTCTTTGGTTTTAAATTCGGAGTCCATTTTGGCAAGCGTTTCCAGGCCGGCATCGCTTATGCGGATATCCACCGCGCGGCGATCCTTGTTATTAGTACAGCGCGATACCAAACCCTTCTGCACAAGCCGGTCGACGATGCGCGAAGCATCGGACATCTTATCCAGCATGCGTTCTTTTATAAGGTTCACGGTTGCCGGTTTCGGGTACTGACCACGCAAAATGCGGAGCACGTTAAATTGCTGGCTCGTCAACTTATGTTTCTCAAAATGACAGCGCCAAACATTATTCAGCCAGCCGTAGGTGTAGTTGATATTGATTACGGCCTTATGATAATTATCCTCGAAATTCGTGCTTTGTATTTCCTCGTCGATACGCATGATACCTGCCTCATTTTTTGCAAATGCAAAGATGCTGAATTATTTTTTAACTTGTTCGGTTTGTTTGGTCTTGCCGAAATCCCAGGGGCAATGCAGGCATTTGTTTTTGCAGCAATAGCCGCGTTTGAGGTGATATTCCCTCGTAAAAACAAATAAACCATCCTCGTTGATGTAGTAATCGATACCTTCTGTCAGCATTCAGTTCAATATTTTTACAAAAATACGATTGCCAAAATGTTTTCTTAAATAATTCCCGTCGCCATGCAGCGTCCATACCTGCTTCGGTTCCGTTTTTTCAACTGTTTGTAATATATCGTTCCAGTCTGCATGATCGGAAATAAACAAGGTATCATTCTGATTAACCTGTAAATTTTTCCAGCCGGAAGCGAACAGCCGCTTAACCCCTACTGCCCTGTAGTAACTTTCAAAAGTAAACGGCGGAACGATATAAACATACTCCTTCTGCTCCTTCATCAACTTGCGGCTATACAATTGATACTTTCCGATATCGATCCCCATCTTTTGATAAACCGCATTTAACGGCATGATACTGTGGTGTATCATGATGGTTTTTTGAGGAGCATAATGTGTTATCAGGTTGATAAGGCGCTGGCTTTTTCCCAAACCATAAGCGCCCAACAGGATATTGATCTTAACATCATTCAACTTTTTGATCTCTTCCACCGGGTCGGGATGCAAAACAGCGGGGTTTGCAAATGTACTTTCCGTTATCAGCACGTCCGTTTTTACCCATTCCAAAGGCTCGCAGGTGGCGTCGGCCTGCAATTTATAGTCGCCGGTGTACAGGTACCTCACACCCTCATATTCCATCAGTATTTGCGCCGAACCCAGTATATGCCCGGCGGGGATAAAAGTGATCTGCACCCCTCCTGCCATAAACGGTTTACCATACCCGGCCAGGTTGAAAAACTTAGCGGCATTTTTTCCATACCGTTGTTTCATGAATAGCGAAGTGGCTTCCGTACAATAAACCTCATTGTTGCCCGGTATGGCATGGTCGGCATGTGCGTGCGATATTACCGCGGTTTGTACGGGCTTAACCGGGTCGACATAAAAGTTGCCGTATTTGCAATAAAGGCCATTGCTGTCGAAATATAGGAAGTCTTCAAGTATCATTAGTTCACTGGTTCATTAGTTCATTTGTGAACAGTCCATCATGAAATTCAGGTTCATTTTCTTAAAGATTATTACCAATGAACTAGTGAGCTGATAAACCAATGAACTTCTCGTGCAATGCCAAAACCTGCGGGATAACCAATTCCGTATCATCATTTTTAATGACGAAATCGGCCAGTTCAATTTTCTTTTCTTCGGTAAACTGCCTGGCCTCGCGGCTTAATACTTCTTCCCGGGAAAACCCATCGCGCCGCATTACACGTTTTATGCGCAATTCGAGTGGCGCAGTCACCATAATTGTTCGGTCACACATTTTATAGGAGTCGCTTTCAAAAAGCAAAGCTGCTTCTTTCATTATATACGGCGCATTTTTTACCTGTGCGGCCCACTCGTCAAAAGCCCTGAAAACGGCAGGGTGCACCAGCGAGTTAAGTTTGGCCAATTGTCCCTCATCGTTAAACACAATTGAGGCTATATATCTGCGGTTGAGCATACCGTTATCAAAATAACTTTCCTGGCCAAAAGCTGCTTTTATTCCGTCCATCAATATGGCATCCTTCACCATAACACTTTTTGCAGCGTCGTCGGCATAAAAAACGGGAATACCCAATATCTCAAATACCCTGCTTACAGTGGTTTTCCCGCTGCCAATATTACCGGTGATACCTATTTTAAGCATTACTTGCGAATGATAAAGTCAACATTTTGCGGTTCTATCTTCACTATCTTGCAATAAGGCGGGTAGCGCGTCAGTTTTACGGGCAAAGTGCTGTAGCCGCTGTTGTGCCACAGGTCAAGGTCGGCAGCAGCTTCAAAAAAGTCCTCGTCCATTTCAGGATATTTTCTCAGTGAAGTTGTAAAGGTAATTTTAACTTTTTGCGGGAATATCTTTACGTGGTAAAAATTGTGATTGTTTACCAATTTAACAGGTATCTGCACTGTTTTTTCGGTAAACTCGTCGACGGGTATTCTTACCCTTACCGACTTGGGATAGATGCTCAGGTTACCCTGTTTGACGGGTTCTAAAGCAAGATTGGCCCTTATGGTCTCGTTGA
The DNA here is from genome assembly GCF_007971025.1 of Mucilaginibacter ginsenosidivorans. Classification (NCBI taxonomy): domain Bacteria; kingdom Pseudomonadati; phylum Bacteroidota; class Sphingobacteriia; order Sphingobacteriales; family Sphingobacteriaceae; genus Mucilaginibacter; species Mucilaginibacter ginsenosidivorans. Next base: position 4,548,459 of record NZ_CP042436.1, read on the forward strand.
CACTATCAAGTACCAGCGAATCCGTGTTCCAGGATTTGATATTGTCTATCACGTTATCCGGACCGCTTACCGTGACGTAAGAGGGTTCGACCGTAATATTGTTCGATTGCGCAAACTGCCGCTGGTAATGTATACCGGTTATTAAGTTGACCGGCACCCGTTTTACTGTCCTGCCCGAAAAATCGAAATAAAGCGTATCCGGGCTAAAAGAAACTATAGGCTGATCGAAGTCTGTTTTATTATTTATTTGCTTCAGCTGCGAGCTCAATACCACATAATCCTTGCTTTCGAGCGACTTCAGGTCAACTTCGATATTCTTGTTGGCATATTCCATTTTCTGGAACAATATTTCCCAGCCCGTACCTTTTAACGTCGCCTTGATCGTATCGGCCTGTAACGGATGAAATGCGCGTTTTTGAGGTGAATTTTTGTAGACAAGCACCTCGTTAACAGTAAAACTATAAGTATCGGAGAGAGTATAGAACACCCAAACCAGCATGGCAAGCACCACGCAGGTGAAAAATGCCGACAAGCGTCTTCTCTCTGATGCTGATAGTTTTATTAAAGCCATCTATTAAAATGCTTAAAGCTGAAAGCAAAAAGCCCAAAGCTGAAAATTGAAATTTAGCTAATTTTCATACTTATAACTTCCTGCTTCCAGCTTTTATTTCAGCCTTCTGCTTTTTAGCGCTTTACCTTATCAGGCTTTGGCTTTTTCTGTCTTCGTATCGGTTTTGGGAGCAGGTGGGGGCGTATTCAGCGCCTTAGATGCTTCAAGCGATATAGCTGATTTGTCGAAGCGAATTTTGCCGCCGCCTTCTGTCTCTACCAGGAACGTTGCTTCGGCAACGTCGGCAATACGGCCGTGAATACCGGCGGTAGTAACTACTTTATCGCCTTTCTTAAGCTCCTGCACATATTTTTTCTGATCTTTTTGTTTTTTGATCTGTGGACGTATCATAAAGAAGTAGAATACCACGATGATCAAAACCAGGGTGATCAGCTGCCCGCTGGCAAAACCACCGGTTGCACCGGCTGCCTGCAATAGAATTGTTGTTGTCATTTTTATTGATTACTTAAGGGTCACCTCACCTATCAGGTGCACAATGTTCTGCGCCGGAGTGGTGTTGGCGGTTACTAAAATTTGTTTATCCTGCAAGCCCACTTTCCCGGCGCTGTTGAAAGTGACTTTTATTTTTGAGCTCTCACCTGGTTTTATCGGCTCTTTCGGCCACTCAGGTATGGTACATCCGCACGATGCTTTGGCATCCGTAATGATAAGCGGCGATTTGCCGGTATTGGTAAACTTATATTCGTAGGTCACCTTTTCGCCGTCTTTTATCTTACCGAAATCGTGCGTTTCTTTTTCAAATTTCATTACCGGTTTATCGCCGGGCGCTGTCGCGCTGGTATCATTCGATGCTGTGCTGCCCGATTGATTATTGCAGGCAACCATTAGCATGCCTGCGGCCATAAGTGCTAAAAACAGTTTTTTCATTGTATTTAGAAAATTTTTAAAATTCGACCGAATCTGTAAATCATTCGTCTATCAGGCCCCGTCCCACTTTCCTGATGGTGTTGTCGGCCTTCAATTCGTATAAAATCTTGTCTAAGATACCGTTTATAAATGAATTACTCTTGGGCGTGCTAAACTCCTTCGAAATCTCGAGGTATTCATTAATTGTAACCTTAACCGGGATTGATGTAAAATTAACGAATTCGGTAATAGCCATCTTCATTAAAAGGGTATCCATCATTGCAATGCGATCGGGTTCCCAGTTCTGCGTTTTTTTACTGATCATATCCTGGTACTGGGCATCATACCTTATCGCCTGCCGGAAGAGTTCAATAATAAAGTCCCGGTCCTCGTCCCAGTTGCCTGTTACTTCGGCCAGTTTATTCTGAGCCGGGTTATCGTACGAGAAGTTTTTGAACGTTTTGGCTATCAATGCCTGCAATACATCTTTATCCACCGGCCAGAAGATAAATTTATCTTCAAAAACCTGCTCGGCAAGCAACGATTTCAGGATCACCTTTTTAAAGATGAACTTGATCATGTCCTTATCACTATGCAGTGTATCGTCTGTCTTTTTCAGATAGTCGCTATATTCCGTTGAGTTTTTGAGAATGGTGAAAAGCGATTTTGCCAGTTCGGGATCGAAACTCCAGGATATCTTATATTTTTTTACCGACGCCAGGTATTCATCATTTTTATTCAGCGATGTGATGAACCTGTTTTCAAGCAATTTGAGTTTTGGCGCCAGGTCGTCGGCCGTCGGCAGGTGCTTGTGTTTTCTTTCTTCCGCGTCGGTCTGGACATAACTTACAACCTCGGATATTAACGAAAGCATCCAGATGTACATTTCGTGTACTTTCTCGACGCTTTGCAGCAGGTTTTTTTCGTGCTGCTTAATGTCCTTGTTGTCCGACTGATGATAGGCGTAAAGCGCCTGTAAAACTTTTACCCGTAGATGTCTTCTGTTTAGCATGGTAATAAAGAACGGTTTCTATCCACCCTATGGCGGATCATTTATGATTTAATAGGTTGATTTTACTTTTTTAATATCCGCAATACGTTTTTCTGCTATTTTGTTCGCTGCCTCGATGGTCGAAATTTTTTCGGCTTTTGAAAGCTTTAAAACATTTCTTGTCGCTTCGTAAATATTTTCGGTTAGCTGCAGGGTTCGTTTTTTGCTGAACCCCATCAATTCCGAATAACAATTGATAACACCGCCCGCGTTTATAACATAGTCAGGTGCGAACAAAATCCCCTTCTCAAGCAGCATGCGGCCCTGCTCATATTCATCTTCCAGCTGGTTATTAGCCGACCCCGCAATGATAGAATATTTAAGTTTGTTAATTGTTTGCGCATTTATAGTTGCGCCTAATGCACACGGCGAATAAATATCGGCTTCGATGTCAAAAATTGTATTATTTGATATCGCCTGGGCTCCATATTTTTTTGCAACCTGTACGGTACGCTCCTCGTTAATATCGCTTACATACACCATCGCGTTCTCATCGCGCAGCAGCCGCACAAGGTTTTCGCCAACATGGCCTATACCCTGCACCATCACCGACCTGCCCGCAATACTATCATTGCCATACAGTTCTTTCACCGCAGCTTTTATGCCCATGAATACCCCAAGCGCAGTAATTGGTGACGGATCGCCGCTACCGCCTATCGATTCGGGCACGCCCATTACATATTGGGTTTCCATGCGGATATATTCCATATCGCGCGGATTGGTACCAACATCCTCAGCGGTAATAAACTCACCGTTCAGGTTTTTGATGAAACGCCCGAATTTACGCAGCAGGGCCTCCGACTTATCTTTGCGGGCATCGCCAATGATAACAGCTTTACCGCCGCCAAGGTTAAGGCCGGCCACAGCCGCTTTATAGGTCATGCTTTTTGATAACCGGAGTACATCGTTAAGGGCATCGGCCTCTGTTTTATAGGCCCACATACGTGTACCGCCTAAAGCCGGGCCCAACGTAGTATCGTGAATAGCGATTATGGCTTTAAGGCCAGAATCAGGATCATTGCAAAAGACAATTTTCTGATGTCCGAAGGCATGCATCTGATCAAACAGTGATTCGCTGGCGTTTTGGGCTGACATTATTAGTAGTAAATGTACCTGTTCAGGGTACCGACAAAAGTATAGGTTTTTTTGATTGCCGCAAACTTAATTTAGCTTCTGGTTAAATTGATTGACACTTTAGTTTTCATTCCCTGCTTCTTTATTTCGATCGATAGAGAATACTATTTGTTAAAATACAAGAAAGACCGGCCTCCTGCTGAAAACCGGTCTCTCATTTTATATCTTTTATTTGTTTATAACGACACTACGACGTTTGAACCCACTGACGCACCATTACCGACAACCTTAGCCAAGGCAGTTGGAACGCCGCTAACAGTAACCCCTGACATAATTACATTATTCGTCACAAGGCCGCTTTGATTGCTATATATGGTTATTACGCACGATTTAAAATTAGTTACCGAACCGCCGGTCATGCTGAAATTGCCCGGGCAGGTATCCAGCATTACAGCCATAGAAGCGACACTGTTTCCGATAAAAACCGAATTTTGAATCTTCACCCCGCTGGTGGCCATCAAATTGATCGCTTTACCACTTTTGGCTGCTGTTAAAGTACAGTTGGTAACGGTCACATTCAGGCAGCCCTTATAGGCCTCTATACAATCAGACCCCGTACCGGAAATAACGTCACTGTTGAGCGTGATATCGCTGGAACCGCCGCTGCCGTCTAAAAGTATACCGATATTGAAGGCACTTGTAATTACATTGCTTTTAGTTGAACATAATTTGCAGTCAGCAAATTCCAGGGCTTCAGCGTCTGACCCGCTAAATTGATTAGCCGATACAGTTATTCCTGATGACCGCACTACGCTGCAACCAATTGAACCCGCTATGAATGTGTTGTTGCTTATCACACTATTTGTCATATAACGAACTTCTATTCCTTCAGCGCTCCAATTTGTTGGTTTTACCGGCATTTTAAATGTATTACCCGTAATGGTCCAGTTGCTGGTAGTAATGCCATTACTTGAACTGCCTCTGATAGCGGCACCCGATTCTGAGATTGTAGCAGCTGGCAACATACTTTGATCAACTAAATTATTACTGAAGACGCCGCCTGAAGTATTTGCGGTTTCAGCGTCAAAATAAAATCCGATGTAACCATTGCTGGTGATGGTGCAATTAGTAACTGAAGGATTGTTATGTGCGCCCACCACCACTATTCCGTATGAAGGAAATGATGATACCGTTACGTTGGATATGGAAACATTATCAGCATATATGGCCATGCCCTGAACCCCATTTGGGTTTCCTAAGGCCGAACTGCTCCATATGCCTGTTACACTGCCGTTTGTTACGGTGGCACCGTTTGTTACAAGAGATATCCCTGTGCCGGATGTGCGGGTCATGTGGATAGTCGACCCGTTTAAATCAAAGTCGTACGTTACCCGCAGGCCTGTTACATTGTATGTTTTGCCAGGCGCCAGTGTTACATCGCCCACATTCAGGTATTTCTGCAACGCCTGGGTATCATCATGAACACCATCGGCATAAATGCCTGTCATCATAGTTGGGGTAGCAGTGGTTGCAGGCGGAGGGGTTGTTGTTGTGGGCGGGGTCGTCGGCGTTGTGCCGGTTGTACCACCCGACGCAGGAGTAGTTGCTTTAACAGTCGCGCTGCCCGAGGTTGCTGATACTGCGCCTGTGGGTGTTGATGTTTTAGTGGTAGCACTGCCGCCAGTTGTTGGGCCAGTTGTTGTCTTAGTTCCGGTCGACGCGCCGTTAGGTACTGAGCTGCCCGCTGCAATTATTGTAGTATCGGTGCTGATTGTGCCTGTAGATGTTGTTTGCTGTACCGGAGTGATCGGATCAAGCCCGTCTTTCTTACAGGAGAAAGATAGTATCAAACAAAAAAGTCCCAAAACCGCTGTAATCTTCCTCATACTTTGAGTAGTTTGAATCAATCAGGTAGAATTGGGTACTTATACCAGCTTTATTACACAAAAGTTGCAAAAAAATAGAGGGTTTTTTCTTAATAATTAATATTTTTCCTATTTAATACGTTGATTATCAATAATATAAAAAAAGTCACCTAAAGTGACATATATTTTTTTAAGTACCTTAAATAAGGCATAAAAACGGGCGTTTCCGAGGAAAATCCGGTCGGTATTTTCGTGGAAACCGGTCCGGGGAAAACTAAATGGCTTACCGGATAACCGGCAGAGTAAATTAAAAAAGGCCGGCACCAATCAGTACCAGCCTTCCAAAAAGCTTATTTTTTGACTATTAAAGTTTCACCGCTACGTTAGCGCCGAGATAGCTGCCGGATTCCAGCACGGTGATCAGGGCCCTGGGCACCGCGGATATTGTGACACCGTTCATGCTGACATTGTTGGTAGTCAGGCCTGATGTTGAATTATAGATGCATATCACAGCCTGCTTAAATCCATTTACAGCACCGCCTGTCATCGCCAGGTTACCGGGGCAGTTATCAAGCATGATAGCTGCATTCGCTACCCCACTTCCACGGAAAATAGTATTCTGGATCTTAACCTGGTTGGTTTTTTGAAGGTTAATGGCTTTAGTGTTTGGGCCTGCTGTTAAAGTAGCACCGTTAACAACAAGGTTATAGGTATTGTAATAAGCATGTATACATTCTTCAACAGTGCCCGATATCTTGTCGCCGGTTAAAGTTATCCCGTTGCAGCCCGAACTTCCGTCGACCAGTATACCAACACCGCCCGAACTTGTAATGGTATTATTTTGCGATGAACTTGATTTCGTGTCGGCAAATTCAAGGCCTTCTTCGGTTGAGCCGCTAAACTGGTTCCACGACGCTGTAATACCCGAGCATCTTACTATACTGCAACCAATTGACCCGTTTGTGAAAGTATTGACACTGATGGTACTATTTGTCATGTACCGCACTTCCATGCCTTCAGCATTCCAATTTGAGGGCCTGTACGGCATTTTTATAACGTTACCGATAATTGACCAGCCGGAAGTTACGATATTTGGATTGTTTGAGCTTCCACGGATCGCAACGCCGGATTCATTGATCGCCGAAGCAGGTATTGCGCTGCGGTCGACCGTATTATGACTAAAAACCCCGCCAGAGGTGTATTTAGTTTCGGCATCAAAATAAAACCCTAAATACCCTGTATTCTTGATAAGGCAATAGGTTACCGACGGCTTGTTAACGGCTGCCACTAATATACCATAGGACGGAAATGATGCAACAGTTACTTTTGAAACCGAGCAATTATCTGCCGCAATGTATAAACCGGCTGCGCCGTTGGCATCTGCCGCCTGCGATGTTGTCCAGCTCCCTTTGATAGTACCATTGGTTATACTGGCGCCATAACCCGTCATGCGGATCGGATAACCATACTTAGCCGTCACGTAAATAGTGGCGCCGTTCATATTTAAGGCATGCGAAACCCGAAGCGAACTGACATTGTAAGTTCTCCCGGCAACAAGGGTAACATTACCTGCATTCAATTGGTTTTGCAGGGTATAAGTGTCATCAGTAGTACTTGCGTTGCTTAGCATCGCGTCGGTTTTAAAAGCCGTTGAATCGGCGGTCGTAACATCGGGGTTACATTGTCTTTCTTGCACGAGGTAAAAGAAAGTCCGAGGATCAGGCCTAATGAGCCCAAAAATGCTGCTGTTTTTTTCATTTTGATTAATCAGGGTAGTTTGCCAGCCTGCTTTTAAAGCGTACCAGGCGGCAAAAGTTTAAAATTTGTTTTTATTGTTTATGCAGATAATAAAAAGATAACGGATCGTGATTTGCGAGAGAACGACCTGTCATCAGTTGTTTGCTGAAGAAAATGATTTCACCCTTTCGGGCTCGTATTCTATTTTATGGAACGACTCTGAATGCAGTAATAGCAACAGAGTCATGGGGTACCTGGTCTGTTTCATAGTTGTTTAATTAATTTAAGGATGTACAAATATACGGCGCTTCAATAGAAATATTACATCTATAGTTAATTTTATTTCTAAATAATTGTTAATTGTTAATTATTAATTATAAATATATAAAATATTCGACAATATCATGAAAAATATATGCCGCATATTGGCTATATGACTGCCAAAGCATGTTTTTAAATATTGTGATATTGTATAAAGTACACTAAAACGAATCGTCAAAAAATTGTTAAAATATTTACTCTTAATGATGTTGGCTACCAATGCCAGTTCCCCCTCTTTAAAAAAGTATACCTTTGTTACTACCGGATGAGAAGTCTTGCATATCTTAATAAGTTTCTTTACAAATACCGCTGGCGGCTTATACCAGGCGTCCTATTTGTTATCATATCCAATATTTTTGGCGTACTGCCCGCCAAGGTGATCGGGATGGCCTTTGATCTTGTTCGCGAAAATATATCAGTTTACCAGCTTTTCTCCGGCTTCGACAGGCAATCTATGATCTACAGTATTTTTGGTTATAGTTTGCTGCTCTTCGGCGTGCTGGTGCTGGTGCTGGCCCTGCTCAGGGGCCTGTTCCTGTTCTTCATGAGGCAAACTATTATCGTAATGTCCCGGCACATCGAGTATGATCTGAAAAACGAGATATACGATCATTACCAGAAGCTTTCGCTTGCATTTTACCGCCGCCATAACACAGGCGACCTGATGAACCGGGCGACCGAGGACGTAAGCCGGGTGCGCATGTACCTGGGTCCGGGCATCATGTATACTGTTAATACGGTTATATTATTTATCATGGCTATCGCCATCATGCTTACGGTCAATGTGCGATTGGCTGTATTTTCCATACTTCCCCTCCCCATCCTTGCAGTGACCATTTATTATGTAAATAACATTATCAACTTCCGCAGCGAAAAAATACAACAGCGGCTGTCGGCCCTATCAAGTTTTGTACAGGAGAATTTTTCGGGCATCAGGGTGATCAAGTCCTATGTGCGCGAAAATTCAGTGCGGGAAAGCTTTGTGCATGAAAGCGAAAATTATAAAACACATTCCATGGCGCTGGTTAAGGTCCAGGCGCTTTTTTACCCTACCATGCTTTTGCTGGTTGGCCTCAGCAACGTTATAGTGATGTACGTGGGTGGTGTGGAGGTGATGAAAGGTAACATCACGCCTGGTAATATTGCTGAATTTATCGTTTACCTTAATATGCTTACCTTCCCGGTAATGGCGCTGGGTTGGGTCACTTCGCTGGTTCAGCGGGCCGCTGCCTCGCAAAAAAGAATAAACGAGTTCCTGCACGAACAACCTGAGATCGAATCGCCAAAGGTTGCCCCGCATGTTGTGAAAGGCCGCATCCATTTCAATAATGTCTCATTTACCTACCCGGATACGGGCATAAAAGCACTAAAAAATGTAACGTTTACCGCCCAGCCGGGCGAGATGATAGCCATAATCGGCCGAACGGGATCGGGGAAATCAACCATTGCCAATCTTATCATGCGGATGTACGATTGTACAGGCGGGCAGATCGATATAGACCACACACAGGTTCAACAATTGAACCTGGACAGCTACCGTTCGCAAATTGGCTTTGTACCGCAGGAGGTTTTCCTTTTTTCGGACACGATCGCGAATAACATCGCTTTCAGCGCTGATAACCTTGATATGCTCAAAATTGAGCAGGCGGCACGGGATGCAGCCGTGTACAACAATATCATGGAGCTTGAAAAGGGTTTTGAAACGTTGATAGGCGAACGCGGGGTTACCTTGTCGGGCGGACAAAAGCAGCGGGTTTCGATAGCGAGGGCTATTATGAAACATCCCCAGATACTGATATTTGATGATTGCCTTTCCGCAGTAGATACGCGCACCGAGGAGGAAATATTACGCAACCTGGGTGGCATTATGCAGGGGAAAACAAGCATTATTATAGCACACCGTATCTCGACCATTAAAAACGCGGATAAAATTTTAGTGATGGATAATGGTGAAATAGCCGAACACGGCACCCACGATGAGCTAATGGAGCGCAGGCAGATTTATTTTGAGTTATACGAAAAACAGCTGCTGGAAGAGGAAGAAAATGCCTGATCGTTAACTAATACTATAAAAATATCGACTATTCTTTGAAAAAAACACAACAATATTGTTTTTAATACTTGTACTTTGAAATTTTATTTATATTTATGCCGGGTAAAAAACAAATTACAATTATTTAACATGGGTGATTTTGACAACAGAGAACGTGAAGAGGTTTTTTCGAAAAAGGTTAGGGCTGGGAAGCGGACTTATTTTTTTGATGTAAAGGCGACACGATCAAACGATTATTATATTACCATAACCGAGAGCAAAAAGCGCCTGGAAGATGGGGTATTTATTAAACACAAGATCTTCCTGTACAAAGAAGACTTTGAAAAATTTGCCGAAGGTTTGAAAGACACGGTGGAATATATCAAAGCCAACCAGGAAGTAGTGGAAAAAAGGTATGAGTTCAGCGAAACTCCCGAAGTTGCCAAAACCGTTGATGAGGACGATTTTTCGTTCGATATTTAAAAACTAACTAAACTGATACTTTATACGAGCCCGCCAAAGCGGGCTTTTTTATTTGGTATGCATCAGCGAACCGAATATCAGCATAGCGATGTTAAAATAGATCATGAGTCCTGTTACATCCACCAATGTAGCCACAAACGGCGCCGACGATGTGGCGGGGTCGAAACCAAGTTTTTTGAGCAGCAAAGGCAGCATGGAGCCTGCCAGCGAACCCCATAGCACCACCCCTATCAATGCAAAACATACAGTAAAAGCCATAAGCAACCAGTGTGTGCCATAAACGTTACTGAATGTTGTCCAGGCAGATACGCGTAAAAATCCGATAATTCCCAATATAACGCCCAGCATAAGGCCCGAAAGTATCTCGCGGCGCATCACCCTCCACCAGTCGGCAAGCTTCACTTCTCCCAACGCCATAGCCTGGATGATTAAGGTTGAAGCCTGCGAGCCGCTGTTCCCACCACTGGAGATGATCAGCGGGATAAAGAATGCCAGCATGGTTACAGCCTCCAGTTCCCCGCCGTATGATTGCATCGCGGTGGTGGTCAGCATTTCGCTCAAGAAAAGAATGATCAGCCAGCCTATGCGTTTTTTTACGAGCCTGAATAAATTGATGTCGAGGTAAGGCTCATCCAACGCTTCGGTACCACCTATCTTTTGAATGTCTTCGGTGTATTCTTCATTGGCTATCCAAAGGATGTCGTCGACCGTTACGATACCTAAAAGGATGTCCGCATCGTCGGTAACCGGTAAAGCTGTCCGGTTATTCATTCTGAACACGTTTATGGCCTCCTCCTGCGGATCGTTCACATTTAACGCGATCAGCCGGCTATCCATAAGCTCGCTCACTTTCGTATCGGGGTCGGCCAACAATATCTCGCGGATACGGATATCGTCTATCAGCACACCGTTACTATCTATTACATAAACTACATCAATGGTTTCAGAATCCTTGCCGTATTTGCGTATATGGGCGAAAACCCGTTCCATATTCCAGGTTTTCTTAACAGTAATGTAGTCGGGCGTCATCAGCCTGCCCACGCTATCTTCGTTATAACCCAGTAAACGTAAGGCTTCTTTGCGGTCATCGGCTGGCAATTGCTGTATCAGTACCTTTACGGTGTCACCATGCATTTCGCTGAACAATGCGGTACGATCATCGGGAGGCAACTCGTAGATCAGTTCGCGCACTTTGGCGGCCGAAACTTTCTTTAATATTCTTTCCTGGGTTGGAAAATCGAGTATGCGAAAAACGTTAACCGCGCGGTTGATAATAAGCAGGTCTATAAATAAAGGGCCATGTTCGGGAAATTCACCTATCAGAACTTCGACGTCTGATATGTTAAGGTTGTTTAAATATTCCCGGAGAGCTTCCTGATCGCTGTGCTCCAGTAATAGTTCTATCTGTTCAACCATTTCTTCCATAAAAAGGCCCTCGTGTTTACATTGGTGAGTACTTAAATTTGCTGCGGATAACGCAGGCAAAAGTCGTTTATTTTTTCAAAAATACAAGCCGGGTTTTTTCTTTTATCTTTGCGCCTTTTAACAGCGAATGGTTGATTGGGTTGACTAAGTTGATTAAGTTAACTCCTGGCCAAATATCAACTTAATCTACCATTCAACTTAATCAACATAATCAACTGTAATGGGACTTCAATGCGGGATAGTAGGATTGCCAAATGTGGGTAAATCGACACTTTTTAATTGCTTATCAAATGCCAAGGCGCAGGCGGCTAATTTTCCGTTCTGTACCATCGAGCCCAACGTTGGGGTAATTACCGTGCCTGATGAGCGCCTCACCAAGCTGGTGGAGATAGTTGAGCCCAAAAATACCGTTCCTAATACTATCGAGATCGTAGATATAGCCGGCCTTGTAAAAGGCGCAAGCAAAGGTGAAGGGTTGGGCAACCAGTTTTTGGCCAACATCAGGGCCACCAACGCTATTATCCACGTGCTGCGTTGTTTTGATAATGATAATGTGATCCACGTGGATGGCTCAGTAAATCCTATCCGCGATAAAGAGATCATCGACACCGAATTGCAGTTAAAAGACCTGGATTCGATCGAAAAGAAGATCAACAAGATAGAGAAAATGGCCAAGACAGGCGGCGATAAGGAGGTTAAGAAAGCTTTTGACGTGCTTACCATTTATAGAAATCACTTGCTAGCCGGCAAATCCGCACGTACTGCCCCGGTGGCCGAAGAAGACAAGGAGTATATACAAGATATCTGGCTGCTGACAGCAAAGCCCGTACTTTACGCGTGTAACGTAGATGAAGGCTCGGTAAATACCGGGAATGCTTATGTAGAAAAAGTAAAAGCTGCTGTAAAAGAAGAAAATGCCGAGGTGCTGATCATTTCGGCACAGATAGAATCTGAGATTGCGCAACTGGAAACCTACGAGGAACGCCAGATGTTTTTGGACGACCTGGGCCTGGCCGAATCTGGTGTGAACAAGCTTATCAAAGCTGCTTACAGGCTGCTTAACCTGGCGACTTATTTTACAGCCGGCGTGCAGGAAGTGCGTGCATGGACTATCACCCAGGGCTTTACCGCTCCGCAGGCTGCCGGCGTTATCCATACCGATTTCGAAAAAGGGTTTATTCGCGCCGAAGTGATCAAGTACGAGGACTTTGTAAAGTATAATGGCTCCGAAGCCGCTATTAAGGAAGCGGGCAAACTGGCCATTGAAGGGAAAACCTATATTGTGCAGGATGGTGATATTATGCACTTCAGGTTTAACGTTTAAAATTTGCTTTATTGTTAATAGTAAGAGGCCCGGGAATATATCCGGGCCTTTTTGTTTGATATGGCCCTTCAACCATTTCAAACAAAAAGTGTAATAAATACATTTATTCTTGGCGAATTGACTTTGCGATTAAAAAAATAATTTAAATTCGCTGTCGCTATATTCACCAGTTTATAAACTTATTATTAAGGTAAATCAAAAGACATGCTGCTGTTAGGTATCGATATTGGCACTTCATCCATCAAAGTTTCGGTGGTCGATCCGGTAACGCAGGTAGCCATAGCTTCAGCCCAATACCCTGACGAGGAAAGCCCAATCCTTGCCCCGCAAGCCGGCTGGGCCGAACAATTGCCGGATATGTGGTGGCTGCAGGTACAACAAGCTATTCAAATTTGCAATAAAAGCGGCAAGTATGATCCTAAGGACATTTCTGCCATTGGTATCGCTTATCAAATGCATGGTCTTGTGCTGGTAAACAAAGATCAGCAGATATTAAGAAACAGCATCATCTGGTGCGACAGCCGCGCTGTGGAAATAGGTAGCAAAGCCTTTGAAGCTATTGGTGAAAAGAAATGCCTTGAACGGCTGCTTAATTCGCCGGGCAACTTTACGGCATCCAAACTGGCCTGGGTAAAGCAAAATGAACCGGATGTGTATGACCAGGTAGATAAGATCATGCTTCCGGGCGATTTTATTGCCATGCGGCTGACCGGAGCAATAACTACATCCGAATCTGCCCTGTCCGAAGGTATATTTTTTGATTTTAAAGAAAGTCAACTGTCGAAAGACGTCATCAAATATTTCGGTTTCGACACTTCTTTTTTCCCTGCCGTTCAGCCTGTTTTTTCTAATCATGGTGAATTATTACCTGCCGTAGCAAAAACATTGGGCCTGAAAGCAGGCATACCTGTGGCCTATAAAGCAGGCGATCAGCCCAACAACGCCTTATCACTCAATGTGCTTAACCCGGGCGAGGTAGCCGCAACCGCCGGGACTTCAGGCGTCATTTATGGCGTAAGTGATAAGCTGGCATACGATCCGCAGTCGCGGGTGAACACATTCGCTCATGTGAACTATACCGATAAACAAAAACGGCTGGGCGTATTGCTTTGTATTAATGGCACGGGAAGGCTATATAGCTGGGTCAAAACACTGTTTGGCCCGTCTGTCAGTTACGCCCAAATGAATGAGAAGGCGGCGCAATCCCCTTCGGGAAGTTACGGGCTGAGAATATTACCTTTTGGCAATGGCGTGGAACGGATGTTGAACAACAAACCTGTTGGCGCTCATTTTCATAATATCGACCTGAACATACATAGTAAAGAGCATATTATGCGGGCGGTGCAGGAGGGTATTGCCTGCGCATTCCGTTACGGGCTGGATATTATGCGTGGGAATGGCATGAACCCATCGGTTATTCGCGCCGGCAAGGCTAACCTTTTCCTGAGCGATCTTTTTGCTGAAATATTTGTTAATGCCACCGGGGTACCCGTGGAGTTGTATAAAAACGATGGCAGCACAGGGGCAGCGCTTGGCGCGGGTATCGGATCGAAAATATTTGCGTCGCCCGCCGAGGCTTTCAGCAAAATGGAAAAGATCAAAGTAATTGAACCGGCATCAAACAACAAGTTTGAACCGGTTTACCAGGACTGGAAAAACCTGCTATCGGAACACCTTAAAATCAATCAATAGTTTAATAAATCAATCATTCAACAATTAAGACATGATACTCACTGGTGAAAAAGAATTTTTCAAGGGCATAGGACAGGTAAAATACGAAGGCCCGCAAAGCGATAACCCGCTGGCATTCCGCTGGTACGATGCTGACAAGCTAATTGGCGGAAAGACCATGAAGGACCACCTGCGGTTTGCCTGTGCTTACTGGCATTCGTTCTGCGGTTCGGGAGCCGACCCTTTCGGTGAACCTACACATTTATTCCCCTGGAACGAAAAGGCTGACGCTGTAGAACGCGCAAAAGATAAAATGGATGCAGCTTTCGAGTTCATCACTAAAATGAACCTGCCCTATTATTGCTTTCATGATGTTGATGTAGTTGATTACACCAACGACATCAACGAAAATGATCGGCGTTTGCAGGCCATGGTTGAATACGCGAAGCAAAAGCAAGCCGCCAGCGGCGTAAAGTTGCTTTGGGGTACGGCCAACCTATTCTCTAACCGCCGCTATATGAACGGAGCTTCGACCAATCCTGATTTTCATGTGCTTACGCACGCTGCTGCTCAAGTTAAGGCAGCCTTAGATGCCACAATTGCTTTAGGTGGCGAAAATTATGTTTTCTGGGGCGGCCGCGAGGGGTACATGACGCTGTTGAACACCGATATGAAACGCGAGCAGGAACATTTTGCGCAGTTCCTGCACCAGTCGATAGCCTACGCGCGTAAGCAAGGTTTCAAAGGCACGTTCTTTATCGAACCAAAACCATGCGAACCGACCAAGCACCAGTATGATTACGATGCTGCCACCGTATTAGGCTTTTTGCAGAAATACGACCTGCTGAACGATATGAAACTGAACCTGGAGGTAAACCATGCTACTTTAGCGGGACACACTTTCCAGCACGACCTTCAAGTTGCTGCAGATGCCGGCTTATTAGGTTCGATAGATGCCAATCGCGGTGATGCGCAAAATGGCTGGGATACCGATCAGTTTCCCAACAATATTAATGAAGTGGTTGAATATATGCTGATCATACTGGAAGCAGGTGGCTTTGCCGGGGGCGGTATCAACTTCGACGCCAAGATCCGCAGAAATTCAACCGACCCGGCAGACCTGTTCTATGCTCACATCGGCGGTATGGATATTTTCGCAAGGGCGTTGGTGATAGCCGACCAGGTATTGCAAAAATCAGATTACAAAAAGATAAGGAAAGAAAGATATGCTTCATTCGACAGCGGAACCGGCAAAGCCTTTGAAGAAGGAAAAGTAACGCTTGAGGCATTGAGGGACTACGCGATAGCCAACGGAGAACCCAAGGCCATCAGCGGTAAGCAGGAATACCTGGAAAACCTGATCAACAGGTACATATAAGTTTCCGTTCTAATTCCGGGGCAAATTGATATATTTGCCCCGTTTATTGTTCCCGTAGTTCAACGGATAGAATGTCAGATTCCGGTTCTGATGATATGAGTTCGAATCTCGTCGGGAACACCATAAAAAAAAAAGCTGCCTCATTAAAGGCAGCTTTTTTTTTGTATAAAGACGGCCCTGGTCGCCGTTTGCTTCCAAACCGGCTTACCCCGTTTATCATACAACGGTAAAATACGCATCCAAAGGCTGCAAAGGGGCTTTTTGTTATAGCTGTAACTAATCTTTTATTTTTTCGGTATCAAACTTAATTTTCTTAGAAGTGTTAAAAGATAAATTAATACTTAAAAATGAAGCTGACCTATATATCAACATATCCACCGCGCGAGTGTGGACTTGCGTCGTTCAATAAAAGCCTTATCAATGCCATTAATTCAAATTTTCATAGCGAAGAAGAGGCCTTTGTAGTTGCTGTTAATAATGGCAATAAAGATGAATATGATTATCCCGGCGAAGTGAAGTTTATAATAAGGCAGCATGACATGATGGACTATACCGAAGCCGCTAAATTTATTAATGCCAGCGACACGCACGCCTGCGTTCTACAGCACGAATTCGGAATTTATGGAGGCGATAACGGCGTATATGTTCTCTCGTTGGTAAACCAGCTCGAAAAGCCGCTTATATCGGTATTTCACACCGTTTTAGAAAAGCCATCGTTCCAGCAAAAAGCAATACTTCAAAAAGTTGCAAAAAGATCGGACAAGATCGTTGTAATGGGTAAGATCGCTGTTAAACTGCTGCATAAAATTTATGGCATTCCGCAGGAAAAGATATGTTTCCTTGAACACGGAGCACCAGACCTGGAGAGCCCGGTAAATAACCCGGTTAAAGAAGATGTATTATTTAGGGGCCGAAAAGTACTGCTTACATTTGGATTATTAAGCAGGAATAAGGGTTTAGAAACCGTTATAAGGGCCTTGCCCAAAATTGTGCGGTCAAACCCCGAGGTACTTTACGTTATTCTAGGATCTACCCATCCCGAAATTTTAAAGAACTCCGGTGAGGAATACCGGGAAAGCCTGGTACAGTTAGCGGCCCGGCTGAACGTAAGCAATAATGTTGCATTCATCAACCGGTTTGTATCGGAAGACGACCTGATCAATTACCTTACCGCGGCTGATATTTATATCTCACCTTATTTGAACGAGGCGCAAATAACCAGCGGAACACTCGCGTACGCTGTTGGAGCCGGCGCAGCAGTGGTTTCCACCCCTTACTGGCATGCCCGGGAGTTGCTGGATGAAGGTCGCGGAAGGCTTTTTAATTTTAAGGATGAGAGCGGATTGGCCGATATAGTAAATGATCTGATCCGGTCGCCCCGAAAATTATCAGCAATTAAAAAGAACGCCTACAACTATGGCTTAAATTTAAGATGGCCGGTGATAGGGAGAAAATATATAGACCTTATTAAAGAGGTTATTGAGAAACCCGACCTTAGCGAAAGGATATTAAGAAGTGTTATCGATCCTGAGATCATGCCTGATTTCAGCCTGGATTATGTTAAAAGTTTAACCAACAGCACGGGTATTATCCAACATGCAAAATATGGCATACCTAACTGGAAAGAAGGCTACTGCGTAGATGACAACTCGCGCGCCATGATCATGGCGCTGATGGCGGAAAAACAAGGCCACAAGGATGCCCTGGACTTATTGCCTGCGTACATGAGTTTCATGCTGTATATGCAAAACGAAGGGGGCTACTTTAGGAATTTTTTGAGTTATAAAAATGAATTTCTCGATAAGATAGGATCGGAGGATGCCTTTGGCCGCGCTATATGGGCATTGGGATATCTTATCCACCACGCCCCAAGCAGTGCCTACGCCAAATTTGGCGAGGAACTTTTTCATAAAGCGCGTCCGAATTTCCGTAATTTAACTCATCTGCGTGGTGTTGGTAATACCATTATTGGGTTAAGTTATTATTTACGGTCGTATCCGTCAGATAACGACGCGCACAGTACGCTTGATCATCTGACCGGCATCCTGATGACAGCATATGATAATTGTCGCGGCGAAACCTGGAAGTGGTTTGAAAATCACCTTACTTATGACAATGCCATATTACCGCTTGCATTACTCCATTCGGCAGAGATCACAAGAGATGAGAAAGTATTGGATATCGCTTTTGAATCGATGAATTTTCTTGGAGGCATTACCATAAATTCAAAATATTGCAATCCCGTAGGCAATAATGGATGGTATTCGCGCGATGGGGAACTCCCATCTTATGATCAGCAGGCAATAGATATTATGGCCATGGTACTGATGTACGCGCAGGCCCATCATATGACCGCGGACCCGCGTTATCTTAAAAAACTATTCCGGGTTTATTCCTGGTTCCTGGGCGAAAATTCGCTGAGTGTGCCCTTGTACGACCCGGAAACAAAGGGTTGCTATGACGGGCTGCACCCGACAGGGATAAATTTGAACCAGGGCGCCGAAAGCACGCTGGCCTATATGATATCGCACCTGGCTGTTCTGGAAGCATTTAAAGTTGATACATCTTACCTATACGATAAGGACGCCGTAGAAAGTGTCCTGCTGAAATGAAAATAGCTGTATTGGCCCCGGTTGCATGGCGAACACCGCCACGGCATTATGGGCCCTGGGAACAAGTGTCGTCAAACATTGCTGAGGGGCTGGTAGCCGAAGGTTGGGATGTAACGCTTTTCGCGACGTCGGATTCCATTACTTCGGGCAAGCTGGATGCTGTTATTGAAAAAGGTTATGAGGAGGACCGGGCACAGGACGCCAAGGTGGTGGAGTGCCTGCATATTAGCAACCTGGTAGAAAAAGCATCGGAGTTCGATATCATTCATAATAATTTTGACTTTCTGCCGCTCACCTATTCGAAACTTATAAAGACGCCGATGATAACCACCATACACGGGTTTTCGTCGTCCAAAATTATTCCTGTTTACCAAAAATATAATGACAGTTCCTATTATGTTTCTATCAGTAATTCTGACAGGTCGCCCTTGCTTGATTACGCTGCTACCATCTACAACGGTATTAAAGTAAATGATTTTGACTATAATGAATTGCCGGAGGACTACCTGCTTTATTTCGGCCGTATTCATCATCACAAAGGAACGGCAGAGGCTATACAAATAGCAAAGGGCGCCGGGAAAAAGCTGCTCATAGCGGGGCTCATTCAAGATGAGGGGTATTTCAGCCACCATGTCAAACCATTTTTAGGAGACCAGGTCGTCTACATCGGCGAAGCAGGCCCGGAGAAAAGAAATCAGTTAATGCGCAATGCCCTGGCATTACTGCACCCAATAAATTTTGACGAGCCCTTCGGCCTGAGTGTGGCTGAGGCCATGCTTTGCGGAACGCCGGTGATCGCCTTTAACAGAGGTTCAATGCCCGAGCTGATAGTTGATAATAGAACAGGTTTTTTGGTAAATAATGTTGGTGAGGCAATTGATATGATTCCCCTTATTCAAAAAATAAACCGGCACGACTGCCGCGCCTGGAGCGTGGAGCAATTCTCGCAGGAAAAAATGGCCAGGGAATATATTGCTTTGTATAGGTCAATATTGGATTAAGTGATCGAATCGATAAGAAGCTGGTCCAAAAGCGCGTGCAGATCGACACTAAAGAATGACGAGGAATAGTCCGAAAGGCCATAAGGTACTATCAGTTTACCGTTATTGACAATTCCACCGCACGAATATACCACGTTAGGCACATAACCTTCGCGCTCATCCTGGTTAGGTATAAGCAGCGGCTCTTTTAACCTACCCACCTCAATGGAAGGATCGTCCAGTTTAAATAAACTTGCTCCCAAAACATACCGGCGCATAGGCCCTACACCGTGCGTGATGACAAGCCATCCGTGTTCGGTTTCAAGCGGCGAGCCGCAATTGCCGATCTGGATAAACTCCCATGGATATTTGGGCTCCTGCAATACCTGCGGATTCTCCCACAGGTTGATATTGCTCGAATACATAATATAATTATGCCATCCATCTATCCGGGACAGCATCACGTAATTACCATTGATCTTTCGTGGAAACAACGCAAGGTTTTTATTTGCTGCTCCGGCGCCATGCAGCGGCCTTATTTTAAAGTTGTAAAAATCCGTTGTCTGAAGAAGCTTTGGCATTATAAGCGCGCCATCAAACGCGGTATATGTGGCATAGTAAATAACAGAACCATCGTCCTTTACAAATTTCACAAAACGGGCATCCTCAATTCCTTTTCGCTCCAGTTCAGACATCGGGAATATCACCCTGTCGGAAATATCGGTATCCAAAGAGAAACTCATGTTACTGTATGAATCTGACAGCCACAGTATTTTTTCGTATTCGGTTTTCCGGCGGTCTGAGTGCGGTTCGTGCTGTAGTTCAATGATAACCTTCCGCAAGGTGTCGTAATCAAACTTATCCTTTGTTTTTGACTTGATCTCCTTCACCACAGCCTTATCTATCCTTGCCGTTGCAATTTTTTCAAAGAAAAGCTTCTTCTCATACATCGTGTCGCGGATCACCTCGGCCTCATCTACATAACTTCCTACCGGCAATATTTCGATCCTGTTTTCCTTATCGATCAGGGCCCTCCGGAATGCTATAGATGATATGTGCCCCTCGCCCACCGCCCTGAAGCTTATGATCAGGCGCTTTTGACCTGTTTCCAACCCCGATTGGTCAGGGTCCTCAACAATTGAGGGATTGAAAAAGGCAGCAGATTCGATGGAATACTCATGGGTAAAATATGAGCCAAGCAACAACTTTCTCCAATGAGAAATCTTATCAAAGTCTATTTCAAGACCCTCTATTATTTGCCTAACCTTATTACAGTTACGATAAAGTATTTTGGTTATATTCCTGTGCCTTTTTGAAAACTCCTGGAGTAAGGGCGATATTATACCAAAAACCTCCTCATCGCTAAGAGAGGTCACACTTTTTATAACCTCTACCGCGCGTTCGCGGCCGTTAAAAAAAAATCTTGCTATTACACGTTTTGAATCTGGATTTACTCTGATTGGATAGCGTTCAACAGGTATTCGCATAGTTAAGGGAGCGTGTTAGATTATAATTTCCAGGTAAATTATCTCAGTTTGATTAGTGACACATCATAAGTACAAACTGCCAAACATGAAAAAAGTGTTTTTTATTTTCAGTATTTGCCTGCCAAGACATACTTTTCTTAAGACGGTTATCAAATTGAATGACACAAAAAACCGCTATCTATTTGGATGGTTCAGTCTTAGTGGTTTCCAGGTAATAAATACTTCCTATATAAAGGCCATTTTCCACGGCCAATTTATGCCTGGTATTTTCCAGTATCTCCCTGGCATCTCCTTTGGCGCGTGGAATGGAAAGAAAATAGATCACATTACCCGTTTCATTATTGATGAACTTATAATGTTTGGCATCTTTGGTCATACTTTTTATCTTAAAAATGATATTTAAATAAAGCGATAAATCAGCGTACCGGAACTTACTGATCCGGCTTACATGAAGTACAATCAAACATTAAATATGTTCTGCAAATACGTAGTTTTCAGTGCAGTTATTGATATTATTTTCTACTATAATTCCAAGTCGTATCGTTGCTCTGTCAGCTCTTTATCAAATGCCTTTGACGGCTTTTCTTCTGTAAGCCGAAAACCATATCTTTTATACAGGGCGGTGGCTGTCTGTTGTTCATTGGTGGTCCACAAATAAGCGGTGCATAACCCTTGTTCATTTAAGTAGGCCATAAAGCTATCCATCAATTTTTTCCCTAATCCTATTCCCCTGTACCCATCAAGCAGGATAAAATACCGCAATTGCGCGCTTTGCCCGCGGTGCACTGCAGCCAGGAACCCTACTATTTTGCCATGATGTTCGCATATCCACACCCTATCCTTTGCAGGGTTGTATTGATGGGCGAATTCGCCGAGGCTCTCCAATACATACCCTTCAAAGTTTAATCCATAGCCGCATTCATCGGCATATACTATTCCGTGCAGGAAAGCTATATAACCCAGGTCGCCGGGTAAAAGGTTTGTGCGTATATTGATATCATCCTGAGTTATTTTTTTTCCCGGTTTTAGGACCCTCATTATGTCCGACATGTCCGAAGCAAGGCATTTCTTTTGAGCTGGTGACAGAGGATCTATCAAGTTCCTAATTTGCTCATCCGATGCTTTGTTGAGCATCCCGAACTCCTTTTCTCCTTTTTCAGTCAGTGAAAGTATAACTGCCCGGGCATCGCTGTCCGACCGTTTCCGGATAACCAGCTTATCTTTTTCAAGCTTTTTCAGCAGGCGGCTCAGGTAGCTTTTGTCGATGTGCATTTTATCAATTATCCGGGACGCCTGTATGGTTCCCGCATTATTTATTTCGAAAAGAATGCGGGCCTCGGCAAGTGCATAAGGACTATCCAGTAAATGCTGGTCGAGCAAACCTATTATATCCGTATAGAAACGATTGAAGGCCCGGATGTCACTGATAATGGTATTCTGATCATTCATAATACCAAAGTAATAACAAATAGTAGACAAAGTCAACTATTTTTTTTAAGCCATCAGTTCATGCAGAAATTCGCGCGTGAGTGGTTTGATGATAAAAGAGTTGACAAAAGAATAGGTTTTCGACTTTTTGATATCGTGAGGAGCGATAGAAGAAGACACGATATAAACCCGGATGGCTTTTTTAAGCGAATCGTATATTTTTCTGTAATCATTCAAAAAATCCCATCCATTATAGCCGGGCATATTTAAGTCGACGAAAATGTAATCGGGCAATTGTTCGGGGTTTTCCTTATTCTCTTCAAGGAAATCAATCGTAGCTTTGGCATCTGTGCTGGACACAACGTCTTTCACAACGCTGTACTCCCTCAACATCAATTGCGAAATTTTATGGTACATAGGATCGTCATCGATCAAAATCAACTTGCTCATAGGTTTACAGGTAAATAGGAGGCGGGGAGGGTAATATAAATATACGGTTTAAAATTGCTAAAAGGCAAACAACTTTTGCACATATTAACAGCTAAGAAATTTATATATTAACTATTAATACACACAAAAGTTGTTCTATTACTAAACTTTTACTTTTTTCCAGTTTCCGCGCTTAAACAGCAGGTAGCTTGTTACCGCAATAAAAGTTTGAGAAATAGGAATAGCAATAAATACGCCTGTAGTCCCCCAGTTAAATGTTTTGGCCAAAACGTACGCTAAGGGTACCTGGAACAACCAGAAACCGATAAAATTGAGCTTTGTAGTTGCCCAGGTATCGCCTGCGCCGTTAAAAGCGCTCATCATCACCATACCGATGCCATAAAAGATATAACCGGTGCTCATGATAAGCAGGGCTTTGGAAGCTATCTGGCGTACCGCTACATCGTTTGAAAAGATCGCGGCAAGGAGGCTGCTGGCTGCCAGGCTGATAAGCGTAACAAAACCCATATAGATCATATTATACTTAATGGTTTTGTAAACCGAATCCTCGGCACGGTCAGGCTGTTTTGCACCCAGGTTTTGCCCTACCAGCGTAGCTGCCGCATTACTCATGCCCCAGGCAGGCAGCATAAAGAACAGCAAAAGCCTGATAGCGGTTTGGTAGCCTGCTGAACCCTCGTCGCCGCCTACATTTGCCACCAGCCTTGATAAAAATATCCAGCTGCACGAGCCGATAGTAAACTGGAAGATACCGGGCAGCGCAATTTTCAATATGGCTTTAGCCTGCTCCCAATGCGGTCTTAAATAGGCCATTCGCGCCTTGATCATGTTTCTGCCGTTAAAAAGGTGATAGACCTGGTAACACACACCGGTACCGCGACCGATAGTTGTGGCAATAGCCGCACCGGTTACGCCAAAACCGGGAAACAGGCCCAGGCCATTGACGAATAATGGGCAAAGGATAATATTAGCAATATTGGCTATCCACAAACTGCGCATGGCAATAGCCGCATTACCGGCACCCCTGAATATACCATTGATCAAAAACAGCAATACGATAATGATCGTCTCGCCCATCATAATACGCGTATAATTTACGCCCATACGGATAGTTTCGGCGGTTGCGCCCATTACCCTCAGGATATCCGCAGCGAAATAGAATCCGGCGCCACCTATCAAAATATTGATAATTAAAGCAATGGAGATAGTCTGCATGCCAGCTTTCGCCGCATCTACCGGGTTATGTTCGCCCATGCGCCGGGCCACAACTGCGGTGGCGGCCATACTTAAGCCGATCGCAAGGGAATAGATGATGGTCAGTACCGATTCGGTCAGTCCCACGGTTTGCACAGCATAACTGCTGTTTTTTAAATGCCCGACGAAAAAGAGATCGACAATGGCGAAAACGGATTCCATCACCATCTCAAGCATCATCGGGATGGCCAGCAACAATACCGCGCGGCGTATGCTGCCCTGGGTAAAATCGTGATTACCGCCTTTTAGGGCCTGTTTTAGAAGTGAGAATGTCCTCGATAGCTTATTTGAAGCCGGTTGAAATGTTGTCATGAAAAATAGAGTAACGTAAAAAATGAAACCAGTCAGCCCTGAGACTGACGAACAAAGAAGCGGATGTGGTAGTCCAGGTTAGAACCTTAAACGGACTGCTGCTATTATCATGGCGCGGCGTTATTGGAGTGACAAAGGTATGCGATTAGTTTTTTAAGTTCCTAATGAAATTTAAACTTGTCGTAAACGCACCGGGACAGGCGTAATTGGTTTAACAAAAAGGCTCCGCATGCGGAGCCTTTAACGTGATCATGAAGTGGTGAAGGTGAATTATTCGCTCCGCAGACTTTTAACAGGGTTTGTGACGGCCACTTTGATAGTTTGATAACTGATAACCAATAATGCGATCAGTAAAACCGCTATAACGGGTGCGACCATTAACCACCAGCCGACAGAAATATGGTAGGCGTAACCGTTGAGCCATTTGTTCATGATAAACCAGGCCAGCGGCACTCCCAGTACTGCGGCTATGGCAATAAGTTTGGCAAAATCCTTGGCTAACAGGACCAGTAATTGCTGAAATGCCGCGCCAAGCACTTTACGGATACCTATCTCTTTGGTGCGCTGCATAGCAACCAGGTAAGCAAGCCCATAAAGCCCGAGACAGGCAATCAGGATAGAAAGCACGGTGAAATAATTGAACAGCCTGATCGTAGTGATATCCTTTTGATAGGTGGAATTAAAGTCGGCATCCAGGAAATTGGCGTTAAAGGGGTTATCAGGAAAATAGCTGCTCCATGTGTCGCATACCTGTTTAACCTTTTTCGGATCTAACTTTACCAGCACCGACATCGGCTTCATAGAAGTATAAACCATCACTAATGGCGCTATAGGATTATGCATGGACGCATAATGGAAATTTTTAACCACGCCTATTACAGTTCCCTTATGATCAAAGCCTTCGATAGGCTGCCCGACCGGGTTCTTCCATCCTACTAACTTTACAAACGCTTCGTTCACTATAAAAGCTTGTTTTTTGTCGGTAGGCATACCGGCCGAAAAATTGCGCCCCGCCATTAACTGCATACCCAGCAAGGGCATAAATTTTTCATCTACTGAAAAGTAATTGGACATTGTTTCTCTTTTAACCCCGTTAACCGAAGTGAGCGTCGTCGCTTTTGGGGCCATATCCGTATTTCCTGCCGAGAAGCCCGTCTGCACGGCCGTTGCCTTAACAAAGCTCATCTGCTTAAGTGCGTTGTCAAAAGCTTTAACGTTGAGCAGGGCCACCGAATCATCGGGCAGGGCGATATTCAAAACCTGGTTACGGTTGTATCCCAGTGATTTATGTTCGACATAGTTTATCTGCCTGTTCATGATGAACGCGCCGGCTATCATTACCGTCGCAATGACGAATTGGGTTACAGTGATAACTTTACGCAGGGTTAGTCCCCGCGACATCTGCCTGAAATTGGCCTTTAACGCTGCCACGGGCTGAAAGGCCGATAACACAAACGCGGGATATAGCCCGGTGAGCAATGAAGAAGCCAGCACGATGGCGCAGATGGCCCAGAAGCTGTAGGTTGTCCAGGTAAGCCCGATATGTGCCTGCAGCAGCTGATTTAAAAACGGCAGCATCGCGAACATCAAGCCCAAACCTATAAACAGGGCAATAGTAGTTACAAAGAACGATTCGAACAGGAATTGCCGGATAAGCGCGGGCCGCAACGCTCCGTTGACTTTGCGGACACCCACCTCTTTAGCCCTTTCGGTAGCACGTGCGGTAGACAGGTTAATGTAGTTGAGCAAGGCGATAACCAATATCACCACAGCCAGGACCGAAAAAATATAGATCAGCTGTTTATCTCCTTTCGGGGTATCGCCCAGGAAACCGGTGGCAAAATGTACATCGCTAAGCGGCTGTATAATGAACCTGATCGAATACTTTACCGCACCCATTTTATTCAATTCGGGTTGTACATCGTGTTTTGAAATAATATTCAGCTTGCTTTGGAAAGCTTTCAGATCCGGTTTATTTTTGAACAAGACGAATGTGTACACCGAAAAATCGTCCTCCATCCATTTGGTTATTTTTGAAAACTCCGGCGACAATAGCGCACTAACTTTCAGGTCGGAATTCTCGGGCAGTTCGTCAAGCACGCCGGTCACCTGGTAAAGCACCTTGTTAAAAGTTATGTTTTTGCCGACAGCGCTTTGATCGCCAAAATATTTTTTGGCAAGCGACGCCGAAAGCACCATTTTATGCGGCCCTGCAAGCGCCCGTTTTGGATCGCCCTCCTTCAATTTCCAGGTAAAAACATCAAACACGTTCTCATCGGCTTTGTAAACCTGGTCTTCGGTAAATAAATGGTCGTTCACCTTCATTACGGCACGTGCAGGCTCAAAGCGGACGGCCGTTTCTATTTCAGGATAAGTCCTTAAGGTAACCGCTAAAAGCGTTGGCGCAGGCGCGGCCGCCACGTTATCATTTTCGGGCGTGTGCATGACATTGGTCACCCGAACTATCCTGTCCCTTTTCAGGTTATAAGTGTCAAAGCTTTGTTCATAATCGACATATAACGATATAAGCAGGCAGGCTGCGATGCCGATGGATAAGCCGCCGATGTTGATCAGCGAAAAGGCTTTGTGGCGAAGCAGGTTGCGCCAGGCTATCTTAAGGAAATTTTTGAGCATACGGAGAGGTTGTTTGATACCCAAATGTAACCAGCAAAAAACCATCCGTTTACTGATTAACAACTGTTTAACACATTTTAACAAGAATTAACAGTTGAGACCCCGCAGATGTATATTAAATATTGAGGATGTTATAAAAATTATATTTAATATTAGCCTTCAATAACCCAAACACATAAACCATGCGATACCTGCTTATTTTCCCGGCTGCCCTGCTGGCCCTTGCATCATGCAAACAAAAAACAGAAACTGCTGCTGAAACTGCATCAACCAAATCGCCCTTGAATGGCTCGTGGCGGCTGGTGAGCAGTAAATCTATCACCAAAGACACGGTGGATACTTCGCCTAAAAGCGGCATTGAAACGGTAAAATTGTATAACGACACGCATTTTACATTTTTTACCCATGATACGAAAAAGGGAAAGATAGATACCCCGGTATTTTCGGCCGGAGCCGGCACCTATACACTTTCGGGCGATAAGTACACCGAACACCTGCAGTATTGCAACGCCCGCGAGTGGGAAGATCATGATTTTGATTTCACGATGAACCTGAAAAACGACACGATGACCCAGCGCGGTGTCGAAAAAGTTCCCGGTGTGGTGGATCACATCATCATTGAGACCTACGTGAAGATGAAATAAACCAAAACCGAAGAAGCGACGTTAGCTAATAAAAGTACATGCCTGATATAAAACAAATCGCCGAACGCCTGATAAAACTTTGCAGCGAGCAAAAATTTGTGGAAGCTTATCGTGAACTATTTGGCGAGGAAGTTGAAAGCATAGACCCGTTATACCCGATAATGCCCCCAGCAAGGGGGCTTATAACTTTGATAGAGCGCGAAAAGCAGTTTCTGGCAAAGGCGCAGATACATAGTATCACGATGTCGGAACCGCTGATAACAGGCAACCACTTCGCTGTTAAATTAAGCATGGACTTTACACATGAGGAACGGGGCCGGATCAACATGGAGGAGTTATGCGTTTATCATGTAAAAGGCGGGAAAATAATGAGTCAGCAGTTTTTTATTAATTAGCCGTACCGGCCTGTTGACGAAAAGAGGGCTATAAATCATCCAAAAAGTACTGATAATCAATTATTAACGAAAATATATTATAACAAAACAGCGTACCTTGTGTTGTGCCAACATGAACACTATCAAGCAAATTGCATTTCGGCTGGCGCAATTATGCCGCGAAAGGAAATTTATAGAGGCCTATCACGAACTTTATAGTAATAAAACCGAAAGCAAAGGCCCGAGGCCACGAACGCTTGCGTCAAAGGGACTTATGACTTTTCTTGAGCGTATCAAACAATTTGTCTCAAAAACTGATATCCACCAAATCGAGATTTCCGACCCTCTTTTTGCCGGCGATTATTTTGCCATCGGTTTCCAAATGGATTATAATTTCGTCCATGAGCCGAGACGGTATATGGACGAAATCTGCGTTTGTCATGTGCAAAACGGCAAAATAACCGGGCTTCCGATTTTTATGAAGTAGCCACAGCGTGGCCCTCCCCCGCCCTACGTTTTAGAATAAGCGCAGCGACCAGCGAAACCAACAAGCCGACAGGAAATATCTCTATCAGGGTCATAAATGCGTGGACAAGCGGGTTATGTACAAGCTTTTTGATCTGTTCGTACTCCTGGGCCTTCGCATTGATGGCAATTAATGACGCTCCTGCTGCTTTCAGTTTGGCTACCTGGTGAATTTCACACTTATCATAAAAATCGGGGAAGAAGACATAATATTCGATCATCCACCCCAGCACATATATGGCCGAGGCGATAAGCGTTATCCCGAATCCGATCTTAAAGGCTTTGCCAAACGAGATAACTCCGCCATTTTTATCGCGGCTCACCTTTATATTTACAAAAATAAGGGAGAATCCCACCAGCATGGTGGTGTACCCAAACACCATACTGCCCGCGCTATCGGTATCGTAGATCATAGCCATACCGGTTAGCATAACGCCGGTAACCAGCAGCCCGGCAATTGCACCGTAGATAATTGTTTTTTTCATTGTCTTAAAGTTTTTAGTCAGCCAAAATTGTTCAGTATGTTGCTAATTACGGTCATACTTTTGGGTGATTTTGCAAAAAGACAGGCTACATGGTACCAAAGTATGAGTGATCAGGGTATAATTCCAAGCCGTTTACCTGTATCAACCGCTTGCGTGCGCCGCTTTACCTCCATTTTTTCAAACACCTGCGTCGTATGGGTTTTGATGGTATTTAGCGAAACGAATAACTTATCCGCTATTTCCTGGTTGCTTAATCCTTCGGCCATCAATTGCAAAACCTCCAGTTCGCGCTTGCTCAGGTTCAGGCGTTTGAGTTCGGCCTCGTTCAAAACAAATTCAGTGGACGGCGACAGGTGTACTTCCTTCTCAATAATTACCGTCTTTACTTTTGGCCTGCGCAGTTTGACGGCAAGCCATATACCCAGCCCCGTAAACAACAGCGCAATGATGCCGATATACGTGTCCAGCTGGTCATCGGCCAGTACATACCGGATCTCGAACCAACGGATAGCAAAGATAATGGCAGCCAATGCAATGCCGTAAAGAATGGTTTGTTTGTGGCGTGAGAGGAATGTCAAAATTCAATTTTTATCCGGAAATAAAAATGCTAAAAAACAATGTCATTTCGAACGATAGTGAGAAATCTTCGACTACTTATAAGCCAGGGCACTCGCTTGTATAAGATTTTTCCGCCTATCGGCGATCGAAATGACAACCGGTGAAAGTCTCACAATACCTGTTCGTTATATAATTTCTGTAACGTTTCAGCAGGATCCTCACATAAACCAGGGTGAACTTTGGAAGTTTGCACCACGGTACTACGGGTGGCGGTAAGCCAGCGGAAACGGGAAGCCATATCCAGCTGCGCTATAGGTCCGCCATCTTTACTGCCGCGGCATATTTCGGCGAAGGAATGCAAATGAGCCTTAATTTCGGCAGCGTCGATACGGTTAGAGAACGAGCAAAGACGGCTCTCATCAATAGTGCAAAGGCATTGCAGGAACTTGAGCTTAGGGCAATACAATATCACCCCTGCATTCAGGAACTCCTCGCGTTCTACCTGGGGCACCACGCGGATAACGGCGTACTCAAATAAGTTGCTCTCGTGCATGCTGTGCTTCCTTTACAAAAATATCCGATGCTGCTATACGTGTATTTAAAAACTGAGTGTAAATATCCCGCACTTCATCCGGGCTTTCCTGCCATTCGCTTTGCAGCCAAATATCCGGAATAAGAGAAACGATGGACCTGATGCGTTCCGGCGCTAATATTTGCTTAAATTCCTCATCCGCTTCTTCCAGTTCGGTCGCCCTTAGAAGTAGTACGTGATCTTTTACCTGCAAAAAAGGCCGTATCGCCTGTTCCTGCCAGTTATCCCACGAATGATGGAAATACAATGCTGCGCCGTGGTCTATCAGCCAAAGTTCCTTGTTCCAGGTAAGCATGTTGGTATTACGCGGCGTACGGTCGACATTGGTCAGCAGGCAATCCATCCAAACAATCTGCGAAGCAACCTTATAAGGCACATGCATTACCGACGGATCGAAAGTAATAGCGCCCGACAAGTAATGCAGCCCCAGGTTCAGGCCGACGCTCGCTTTCAACAGATCCTGTATCTCTTCATCCGGTTCTGAGCGACCAAAGGCGGTATCGAGGCTGGCAAAAACGATCTCAGGGACTTTAAAACCCAATGCCCGGGCTATTTCGCCTCCAACTAATTCAGCAATTAAAGCCTTTACCCCCTGCCCGGCACCGCGAAATTTGATCACGTACAGGAAACCATCGTCGGCCTCGGCGATAGCAGGCAACGAGCCGCCTTCACGCAGTGGGGTTACATAGCGGGTTACGTTAACGGTGCGTATTTCGGGTGTGGTCAAATTCATTTTTCAGCCGGCAACAAAGCTATAAAATAAGGCGGGTAAAAAAACAAAAGCCGCCCCGCATTACCAGGGCAGCTTCAGCAGTTTAGTTAGGGTTTAATTATTTCTTCTCAGCTACCTTATCCAGCAGTAAATATCTCGGGCGGTCGTTGGCGGGCTGCGCGCCGCTGGTTACGTCGATGATCATGTGATGCATAATGCCATCACTTTTATTGACGGGCCATTCGGGCAAACCCTTGCCGTTCGGGTTACCGGTTTTGATAAAATTGGCGAAGTAGTCTTCCATGGTAGCCGAAACTTTAAAATCATCAGGGCCCCAGTCATACACCTTGTTGCCGTTAAGGTTGCCCAGTGCGTATTCAATTTCCGAGGCATGTGAGGCTCCCGGATACGGAGCAGGCTGCGGATTTGGCTTTTCATTGGCATCGCCTTTGGCAACACCGCCTGCCAAACCGGCTTTGGCATTACCCATTGCGGCAACCATTTTTGGCCGCGGGCGAGAGAAGATATAGCTATATACCGGCTGGCCGCCTGTTTTTGCGCTTTGTTCCTCCCACTTCCAGGTGCTGTAAACAATAAACCTGTCGCTTGCCAGCTCTGTTGCCGATTTGATCACTTCATCCTGGTTCGAACTTGGATAGAGCTTTAACACTTCATCAGCATCATTGGGGTAAAACTGTTTTACTTTTTTTACGAAATTTTCCGGTGTCGGTGCATCGCCATACATAAAAGCCTGGTAGGGTATCTCGGCCGAGTTCCATCCTGCCAGTAAAGGCACATGCATTTGCTCGCCATCGGCGAATATCTCAGAAACCTGCTTCGGCAAAAAATAACCGTCAACTATCAAAGCCATGCTCCAGTTGCCTTTTGAGGCGATATCCAGCAGTTTATCAGCCGGGATGGCCCGCAGGTCGGCCAATGAGGATGCACCAGCTTTTTGCTGAAAAGACATCCCATTTTTTTCGGCGTCCGCCAGCGACGAAAGATGCAGGATACCGCCACTTTCGCCGATGGCGCCGGCAAATAAGCCTTTATTTAAGGGCGAAGCCATCTGGTCGCACACAGAAATAGAACCTGCGGATTCGCCTGCGATGGTTACCTTTTTTGGATCGCCGCCGAATGCTGC
The DNA here is from genome assembly GCF_007971025.1 of Mucilaginibacter ginsenosidivorans. Classification (NCBI taxonomy): domain Bacteria; kingdom Pseudomonadati; phylum Bacteroidota; class Sphingobacteriia; order Sphingobacteriales; family Sphingobacteriaceae; genus Mucilaginibacter; species Mucilaginibacter ginsenosidivorans. The sequence goes on from NZ_CP042436.1 coordinate 4,580,488, forward strand.
GATGTTCTTTTGAACCCATTCCAGCGCGGCATGCTGGTCCATCAAACCGTAGTTACCTGACGCATGATGAGGCGATTCTTTGGTTAACTCGGGATGCGAAAGGCAGCCAAAAACTCCAAGCCGGTAATTTACCGTAACTGCCACAATGCCTTTGGTGGCCATGCTTTCGCCGTCATAACGCGACTCGGAGCCGTCACCTGCCACAAAGCCGCCGCCATAAAAGTAAACCAGTACAGGCAGTTTTTCTTTAGCTGATTTGGCGGGTGTCCAAACGTTCAGGTAAAGACAATCCTCGCTCATGCTATCGGCACGGAACATCATATCGCCAAATACATTCTTCTGCATGGCATTATGGCCGAAATGATCGGCCTTGCGGACACCGCTCCAGTTTTTTACGGGTTGCGGGTCTTTCCAGCGGAGGTCGCCAACCGGGGGCTGCGCAAACGGAATACCTTTAAACATATTGATCCTGGTAGCCGGATCGGTAACTCCTTCTAACGTACCGTTAGCTATTTTAACTTTGGGCCCCTGGGCCAATGCGGTCATGCTTAAAAGGGGCACGACCATCAAAATGGTGATACAAATTCTTCTCATGGTAAAATTGGTTTGATTACTCCGGTGATTTCAGCCTATTGTAATAATTTGTTACAATAATAATTTATTACTTTCTTTATAGCAAGTTTTATTTGACTTAAACGATCAATGAAGGAAGAGCAAAAGGAAAGCGAAACTAACTCAGCCGGTAGCGGTTACCTTCCCGGCCTGGCTATCGACGCCGTAATATTTGGTTTTCACGACCACCAGCTAAAAGTTTTGCTGATGGAATACAAAGAATCGAAAATATTCGCACTCCCGGGCGGGTTTATCCGAGCTGACGAGGACCTGAACAAAGCGGCCCGCAGGGTAGTTTCGGAGCGGACGGGGCTTCAAAATATTTATTTGGAACAGTTTTACGTGTTCGGTGATTTTGGACGATCGGACCCGCGGCCGATGAAAACCATCATGACCGCTATTGGGTTGAAGCACGACGACACCCATTGGCTCCTGCAGCGTTTTGTTACTGTTGGGCACTATGCTTTGGTTGATTTTACGCAAGTTACCCCCATGCCCGATAAGATATTTGACGGCTGCGCATGGTATGCGCTCGGCGATATTCCCCCATTGATGCAGGACCATGCACAGATCGTTAAAAAGGCTCTTGAGAGCTTGCAGGCCGACCTTGACCGTAAGCTCGTTGCCTTCAATCTGATGCCCGCAGAGTTCACTATGAACGAACTACAAACCGTTTATGAAACCATCCTCGACAAAAAACTGTTGCGGCCGGCGTTCCAGCGCAAAATACTGAGCTTGGGGCTGCTGGAGCGCATTGCCAAAAAATGGACAGGTGGTGCGCATAAGGCCCCTTACCTCTATAAGTTTATTTCGTAATTATCCTCTTTCGAATTTAGTTTCCCGTACTGAATTCATTTTTATAGTACTATGTATTGGATAGTACTAATATTTTACATATCATTGCATCATTAAAGACTGACTGATATGAAAAATTTAAAAATGACCGCGTTTGCGGCTTTGGCATTTATGCTCGCTTCATCCTGCCATTTTGGGCGGCACACAACCATTGTCGAAACCGGCGACAATTATCGTTTGCGCATAGAATACGCCGGAGCAATACATTTCAATTACGATGGTACCGCGATCAGCAACATCTCGAGAGGAGGATATGTGAAATATGAGAGAAATGACGAAACACTTGAGGCGAAGAACGATGGCCACGGAGGTGTGAGCTACGAATTGTACGATAACGGCGAACAGGTAAATCCGCAAATCGAAGGGAAGGCTTTTATAGCCCGGGCGGTAAGGGTGATGCTTCAAAAGAACCATAGACCCAACTGGAAATGATCAAGACCTTTTCCAGGCTGAAAAGGTCTTGATGTAAGGCAGTTACACTGCCGTGGTTATAAGGCCATGCCGGCCTGGCGATATTCCGGCTATTTCCTTACAGCATAGCCCAACCCGATATTGACCGAGACAAAAAATGCGCTTTGGTTTTTATTGGGGCCATTGTTTAGCTTATAGTTATCCTCGACGCGCCAGTTACCGTGTGCCGCATTGATATAGTAACCTGCGCGGATGCCAATAGGTATACTGCGTTTAACGGTAAAGCAGTCCATTGTTTTCTCCGAAAGCGGTATCAGGTAGTCTAACCCGCCACCAAGCTCAATACCGAAATTGGGTTGATAAAAAGTTTTGCTGGCGCTCGTATTCAGCAATTCGTCCGAAAAATCAGACGTGTTCCTGATCGCACTCTTGTCCTGGATGTGCAGCACAGCGGCGGATAAGTTTACGCCGGCAAACGGGAACAACCTGACGTTAGGATTATCCACGACATTATAACCGAGCCTGGCAAAAGCCTGGTACTGGTTAAACTTAGCTTTAATGTTGTTGCCGGTAGACGTGGATACGGGCGTAAAGCCAATTCCATCTTCCAGTATCCAATTATTATGAATGTGATTCATGGAGGCATTGATCCAGATGTCGTTGCCTGATAATGTCCCCAGCCCGTTTGGTGCAAGTATGCGGTTAAGCTGAGAAAAGTACGTGTAACGATAAGTACCCTGTATCTGAAAGGTGCCGGCTATACCGTTCATACCGTGATGGAACCATCCACCGGACTTAACAGTGTCTGTACTTTGTGCTTTAGCGGTTAGGGAGGATAGGAATGCCGATGCGGCAATAATAGTAATTGTTAGTCTTTTCATAATAGGTGAGTATAATTAATTTACCAATAGTTAAACCCTATAACATATAAGGATGGGGTAATTGTTTCGGATAAATGAAAATAGCCGGTAATGCGGCCGCACATTTTTTCAAAGACAATGTTCATCAAGTATTTACCGGTGTTCGTGTAAAATATTTTCCTGCCCGTTTTAAGCAGGTTTTCTTCGTGGTATAATTCGAAAGATCAATTTTAAAAAGAAGAAATCATGAAAGATCACCACCACGAACACGGCCCATTGCCTGACGAACACAATGGCAACAACGACGGTATAGACCGCCGCGGTTTTTTAGAGTGCATGGCATGGGCCGGCACCGGAGTATTATGGATGATGTCGGGCGGTATACTAAAATCGTTTGGCATGAGCCAGATGATAGACCATACGACCGGCAACATAAAGAACGGGCTTATACTGCCTAAATCAGATTTCACATTTGTGCAGATCAGCGACAGCCACATTGGTTTTAACAAAGCTGCCAATCCGGATGTAGTTGGCACTTTGCAGGCGGCCATCGACAAGATCAATACCATGCCCAAAGCACCTTCGTTTGTACTGCACACCGGCGATCTTTCGCACCTGGCGCAGGCGGCTGAGTTTGATACCCTGGACCAATCGCTAAAAAGCGTTAAAACAGACAAGATATTTTATGTACCGGGCGAACACGACCTGACAGATAACGGAAAACTTTACCTGGAACGTTATGGAAAGGGCACCAAGGGAGGCGGCTGGTATAGCTTTGATTCGCACGGTGTCCATTTTGTCGGACTGGTTAATGCGCAGGTGCAGGTTGACGGTGGCCTGGGCACGCTTGGTGCCGATCAGTTAAAGTGGCTCGAAGACGATCTGAAAGGTTTATCATCAAGCACCCCTATTGTGGTGTTTGCCCACATACCGCTTTGGGCCGTTTACCCGCAATGGGGCTGGGGAACAAAGGACAGCGAACAGGCACTTGCTTTACTAAGACGTTTTGGCTCGGTATCCGTTCTCAACGGGCATATTCACCAAACTATACAGAAGGTTGAAGGCAACATTACGTTCCACACAGCTATGTCGACTGCCTTTCCGCAACCTGCACCCGGCAGCGCGCCATCGCCCGGCCCGATGAAGGTACCGGCGGATAAACTGAAAAGTGTTTTGGGTTTGACAACTGTACATTACCAGGAGCATCATCACACCCTTGCGGTTACCGATATGCCGCTGATGGAAGCCGAGAAGACAAACGGATAAGATGAAAAAGATATTATTATTTATTGTTGCAGGGTTGTCCTGGGAAATGGGCCTGGCGCAGTTCAGGCCCGTGGACCAGGGTTCGTCTATAAAATTTACCATACAGAATTTTGGCTTTGATGTAGACGGTTCATTCAGCGGTTTACGTGGCATGGTCAATTTTGATCCGCAGAACCCGGCAAACGCGCATTTCGATGTCGACATTGATGCCAATACCATTAATACCGGCAACGATTTAAGGGACAATCATTTACGCGGGAGCAGTTATTTCGACGTAAAAAAATACCCGCGGATACAAATTGTATCGGCAAAAATATCCCCCGGAGATAAAAAAGGAGTATTCCTTTTCGCCGGAAAACTCACCATCAAAGGCACCACCAAAGATATTTCCTTCCCGTTTGAGGCATTGCCATCGGGAGAGGGTTATCTTTTTAAGGGAAGCTTTAAGATCAACCGGAAAGATTTCCAGGTTGGTGGCACAAGTACCATATCTGATAACCTGGAAGTACAATTGAAAATTGTTGCCCAAAAAGAACCGGCACCTGCAAAATGAAAAACAAAGCTAAACTAATAACGATAATAGGGCTATGCGGCCTGGTTACCATCATCACCGCGGCCACTAATGTTGATAAACCTGACGACCCATATACCAATTTGCAGGTTTTGCCAAAGGATATCAGCCAGGCCGATCTGAAAAAGATCATGATAGACGATTTTGAAGATTCCTTAGGTGTATCGTGCAGCTTTTGCCATGCACAAAAAAAGGATTCGGATGAATTGGACTATGCCAGCGACGCCAAGGCCGAAAAACAGATAGCGCGGCAAATGCTGAAGATGACGCTCAACCTTAACCGCGACTATTTTAAAATAGAAAACCCTGCAATGGGTATTAAGGGCAACCTGGCAGTAAGCTGTAACACTTGTCACCGTGGTGACACCTTTCCGGAGGAAGGCGCAGGCGCCACTAATTAATTACCATATTTTAACGTAATTTGATCTAAAATCCATTGCGGACAATTGAGAACAGACCATTATTGCCGGTGAAAATAAATAAAGCGATATACCATTGTGTCTTTTGGCTACTGGCGTACTTCTTCTGGATATATATTTTCAGGAACAGTACGCTTGTGCTGGCGCATACTATCACTATCCAGTTTTGTTACCTTGTATTTATTGCGGCCAATTATTACTTTAATTCGCTGTACGCCATACCTTTTCTGCTGAACAGAAAAAAGTATGCACGCTTTTTTGTGGCCTTTTTGGCCGCTATCGTCGTTACAGCGTGGCTGAGAGTCCCGGTGTCGTACCTGGTACGCAAGTACCTTTTCCTGGTAAACGATACGCATTTTAATAGCCTGGATGTTTTTTACGAATCGTTCATCAACATTTTTTTCTGGGTCTTCTTTATCGTCGCCGCTAAAATGGTGATCGAGCGTATACGTTCGCAGGTATATATTGAGCAGATAGAAAAGGAAAAGGCGGCAAATGAGCTCAACTTTCTCAGGGCGCAATTCAATCCTCATTTCCTGTTCAACTCCATAAACTCTATTTATGCGCATATCGATAAATCGAACAAGGACGCGAGGGGTATGCTGCTTACCTTTTCGGAAATGCTGCGATACCAATTGTATGAATGCAACGTGGAGCTGATAGAAATTGAACGCGAGCTTAACTACATCAAAAATTATATTTCGTTGCAAAAGTCGAGGATCGATGAACGGATAAAGGTTTGCTTTTCGGCCGAAAACATAGACAATGCATTTAAAGTACCGCCGCTGATCCTGATAACCTTTATCGAAAACGCTTTTAAATATGTCGGGTTTAACGAATGCCGGGAGAACCGGGTTGAAATATGCCTGAAATACGAAAGCGGCGACCTTAAGTTCAGCATATTTAATACAAAAGACAGTTTTATTAACAAGGCACAGGGATCATCGGGCCTTGGGATAGCCAATACCAAAAGGAGACTCGAATTATTATATCCCGGCAAGCACTCGCTGGAGATACAGGATACCGAAAATGATTATACCGCCCGTTTAACCATATTGAATATATGACACTGAATTGTGTAATTATAGATGACGAGCCTATAGCGCGCAAGCTTTTACAGGAATATATTGAAGAAACGGATTTCCTGAAACTGGTTGGCACTGCTGAAAATCCTTTAAAGGCGGTAGGGCTGCTAAGTGCGCAGGATGTTGATCTTATTTATCTTGATATCAATATGCCGAAAATGAGCGGGATGGAATTTCTTCGTTCAACTTCTAATCTGCCGATGGTTATCATGACGACGGCTTACGAGCAATATGCATTGGAGGGTTTCGAGATGGCGGTGATAGACTACCTGGTGAAGCCCTTCCCGCTGGAACGTTTCCTGAAAGCCTCGCAAAAGGCCCTGGAGTACAAATTGCTGAAAGAAAAGAAAACCGCCGAAACGCCGGACGGTAAATACATTTTTGTAAAAAGTGACGGCAAGCTTGAACGCGTGGTACTGGATGAACTCATTTATGTACAGGCCATGTCAAACTATGTGATATTACAAACAACACGGGCCAAACTGATCGTATACCTGACCGTTAAAGGTATTCTTGAAAGTTTGCCGCCGGATAAGTTCATACAGGTACATAAAAGCTACATTATGAACATCAATATGATCAATTCCATAAACGGCAACACGATCTATATTGGTAACGAGCAGGTGCCGATAGGGCAAAGCTTTTACGACGGCCTGATGGATAAAATTCTGAAAGGGAAATTCCTGAAAAGATAAACTATTGTGTATTTTTGTTTTATGGAAACGCTAATTGTACAACCTAAGACAAAAGAGCAATTAGCAGCTTTAAAAGCTGTAATTAAAGCCCTTAAAATAGATTTCACGTCTGAAGAGAGCCCGTACAACCCTGAGTTTGTGAAAAAAATATTACAGGGCAGGGAAGATATTAAGAATGGGAAAGGTATTAAGGTTGATACCGACAATTTATGGAAGTAATATTCAGCCCGAAAGCCATAGAAGACCTAAAGTATTGGAAAAGATCGGGTAATAAAATTATCCAGAAAAAAATAACCAGCCTTATAAAAGCAATAAAAGAGAACCCTTACGAGGGAATAGGAAAGCCCGAGCCTTTAAAACATAACTTATCCGGTGCCTGGTCGCGAAGAATAAATCATGAACACCGCCTCGTGTATGAAATCAATGAAAGAAATGAAATTGTAATTCTCGATATTCTTTCATTAAAAGGCCACTATTAGCTCTTTAGGGTCGTGACCTCAAACCGATACCGGTCCCCTTTTTATCCTGTGGGCCTCTTTCAGCAAAGCAACCAGCGTATCCAGTTTCATTGGTTTGGATATGTAATTATCCATGCCGTGGCTCAGGCAGATATCACGGTCTTCTGAAAGCGCATTCGCTGTCATTGCGATAATGTAAGGTTGCTCCAGTTCCAGTTTACGTATCGTCCTGGTAGCCTCGTAGCCGTCCATTTCAGGCATTTGTATATCCATCAGGATGATATCGTAACGTTTTCTTTTAAGCTCATTGACCGCCTCAAGGCCGTTGTTGGTAACCAGTGCGGTATAGCCCAGTTTAAGCAATATCCGCTCGATCAGTTTTTGATTTACCGGGTTGTCCTCGGCGATGAGAATATCCATTGCGTATTGCTTGCCAAAGCTGGCATCAAGCACATTATTCTGCTGAACATCCTGTGCAACCGTTTCTCTGCGTTCACCGAGCTCGGTGCAAATGCTCTTCAATAATTGATTTTGTTTAACAGGCTTGGTAAGCACGGCCGAGAAAAGACCAGGGTATTTTTTACGGCTCTCGTCGTTGATCGAACTCAGTATGATCACCGGAACGGGACGTGCCGAAGCCTTGATAGCCCGGGCTAAACCGGCGCCGTCCATTTCAGGCATTTGCATATCGGATATAACCAGCTGAACAGACTTATCAGACGCCAATACCTCCAGGCATTCTTTAGCTGACGAGCAAGTTATTGGTATCAGTTTCCAATGTTCCAGCTGGGCCTTCAGGATAACAAGATTAGTTTTGTTGTCGTCGACAATAAGCACTTTTTTGTCTTGTATATTATCAAAACCCGGCATCAAAATATTCTCGGCCACAGACTTATTGCTTGTTTTGGCGCGAATGGTAAAATTAAACACCGAGCCCTCCCCTAATTTGCTTTCAACCCAAACATTGCCGCCCATCAGCTTAACCAGGCGTTCGCTGATAATAAGGCCAAGACCCGTACCACCATATTTGCGCGTGGTTGATGAATCGACCTGTGAGAAAGGCTTGAACAGGGTTGACAGCTTCTCTTCGGGGATGCCTATACCAGTGTCCTTTACGCTGAACGCTATCTCAATTTCGTCATTTGAAACGGCCTGCGACAGTGAGGCTTTGATAAATACTTCGCCTTTGGATGTAAACTTGATAGCATTATTGATCAGGTTGATGATAACCTGTTTCAGGCGAAGACTATCCCCTATCACAAAACGCGGCAGGTTAAAATCAACCTGGTATATCAGGTCGAGGTGTTGCTCGGCAGCTTTCTGCGAGAACATGTCCATGATCTCTTCAATGCTTTGGCGGAGGTCGAAATCCTCTTCCTCGATATCCATTTTACCCGATTCGATCTTGGAAAAGTCGAGGATATCATTGATGACGTTCATCAGGCTGTCGCCACAATTAATGATAGTCTCGGTATACTCACGCTGTTCTTCATTTAGCTTCGTTTCAGCAAGCAGCGAGGCCATCCCTATTACGCCGTTCATCGGCGTACGTATCTCGTGACTCATGGTGGCCAGGAAGATACTTTTCGCCTCGTTTGCCTTATCGGCTTCCTGGCGGGCTTTGTATTCCTGGTTCTTTTGGTCTTCTAATTCTTCTGACTGCGACTGTAATTCTTCATTCAGCGACTGCAGTTCTTCGGATTGCGACAGCAGCTCTTCATTCACCGCCTGCAATTCTTCCGACTGCGACTGCAACTCCTCGTTCAACGCCTGCAAATTATCCGACTGTTCCTGCAGTTCTTCGGCTTGCCGCATTACAACAGCGGTGCGTTCTTTTACCTGTTGCTCGAGACGCGCCTTTTGTTTGATAATGCTGTGAACCCGGTAACGGTAGATGCCGTAGATGGAACTTAAAATAAAAAGACCGGTCAGCGTTTCAAACCACCAGGTGAGCCAAAACGGAGGCACCACGGTTACTTTCAGCGTAAGCACGTTGGGCGACCATTTACCGGCACTATTCTGGCTCTTTACCTTAAATACATATTCCCCGGCGGGTACATTCGTATAAACCGCGGTGTTCTTATCTTCTACATAATTCCATCCTTTATCAAAAGGCTCTAATATGTAGGCATATTTCTTTTTATCGGGCGACAAATAATCCAGCGAAGCATATTCAAATGACAGTACCGACTGATCGTGCGACAGGGTGATGGATTTCGTTTCGGAAATATCTTCTTTTAAAGGGGATTTATCATTGTCGTCGCGGGCCACATCAACGTCCTTATTAAAGATCTGGAACCTTGTTAATACCAGCGGCGGGTTATATGGGTTGTCAACTATCTGATCGGGGAAAAATGAGTTAAAGCCGTTTACACCACCAAAGTAGAACGCGCCGGTGCGGCTTTTGAGTGAGCTATGCTGTTTAAACTCATCAGCCTGCAGGCCGTCTTCTGTAGTAAAATTCCTGAACTTCCGGGTAGCGGGATCGAACATGGACAGGCCATTGTTAGTGCTCACCCAAATGTGCCCTTTATCATCTTCCAAAATAGACTGCACATAATCATTCGGCAGGCCATCTTTAGTTTTATAGATCGTAAAGTGTTTGGTTTTCAGATCGAAAACATCCAATCCGCCGAGGGTACAAACCCAAATGCGACCCGAATGGTCCTCGTAAATATCGAACACCGTGTTGTTGCTGATGCTGTTCCTGTTATCGTCATGCTTAAAGCTTGTGCAGGTATATGTCTTTGTATCGAATAAACATAAGCCGGCATCGTCGGTGGCCAGCCAAAAATTACCCTTACTGTCGCAAAGCATTGCATTTATGCGGTCGCTGCCCAGGCTTTTTGGATTTGCAGGATCGTTTTTGAAATGCGTAAAACTATTCGAGGCAGGGTTGTACAGGTTCAGGCCGTCGCCAAATGTACCCAGCCATATTCTTTTGTCGGGTGTTTGAAGTATGGCGTATACATTGTCGCCGCTCAGGCTTTTCGGGTCAGCCGGGTCGTGGCGGAAAGAGCGAAAAGTACGGGTTTTAGGGTCCATCACGCTTACGCCATTGCCCCAGGTGCCTATCCATAAATTCTTCTGATCGTCCTGCTCGATGTCGAGGACGTTATCGCCGGCTATGCTATTTTTGTTGCCATCCTGGTGCCTGAAGGTAGTAAAACTGTTTTTCTTCAGGTTGAACAGGTCCATGCCGCCGCCATCCGTACCGATCCATATATTGTAATCATCATCCTCAAAAAGGCTTAGTACAAAGTCGTTTGAAAGGCTGTTCGGTAACGAATTATGCTTATAGTGTATAAAGTTACCGGTATTCTTTTTATACAGGTTCAGGCCCCCGCCGTACACTCCTATCCACATATTGCCATGGCGGTCCTTAGTGATAATATCAACCGAATTACCGGTAAGGCTGGTATTATCGACATCATCGTGCTTATAACTGAAGAATTGTTCCCATGCATAAGTGTATATGCTCAATCCGCCGTTTTCGGTGCCTATCCACAGGTTGTGGTTGTCGTCTTCGGCAATGCTCTGGATGCTGTTATTGATCAGCGAGTTGCTGTTTTTTGCATCGTGCATAAAATGCCTGAACGTTTGGGTTTTGGCATCGTAAAGGTTCAGGCCCGTTTCCTGCGTCCCTATCCAGACATGTCCGTCGCTATCTTCGTATATTGCAGTAACCTTATTGCCCGATAGTGAATTTTTATCGGCGCTGTTATGCTTAAAGCTAACAAAGGAGCCTTTCTGGCGATCGTATAAGCAGAGACCATCGTTAACGGTACCTATCCAGACGTTATTGTGACTGTCCCTGGCGATGGTCATTATTTCGTTATCGCTAAGGCTGTTAGGATCATTGGGGTTATTCCGGTAATGTTTAAATATCCCATTAAAAGGGTCATATACATCAACGCCATCGTGCTGGGTGGATACCCATATCTTTCCGTAATCATCGATGATCACCTTGCTGGTAAAATTGCTCGAAATACTGTTCAGACTTTTGGGATCGTGCAAAAAACGATGGAAACGATTGGCTTTCCGGTCATATTTGTTCAGGCCCCCTCCTACAGTTGCTATCCATAGGTTGCCCTGCCTGTCCTCGGCGATATCCTGTACATAGTTATTGGCAATGGATGTAGTATCTTTTACATCATTGCGGAATACGCGGAACTTATAACCGTCGTAGCGGTTAAGTCCGTCGGCGGTGCCTATCCATATAAAACCGCGGCTATCCTGCAGTATGCTGTTTGGGTTCAGCTCGGATAAGCCATTCGCAGTGCCTAAATGAGAAAAATGCAGTTGTTGTGTTTGCGCGAACGAAAACACCGGGGCTGCAAAAAATAAGAGCACTAACCAACACCTCAGCTCCCTCAACACAGCGGTTCTTATTACATTAACGGCTTTAACCATCACTTTTAATAAAGTTCTAATTATCAGGGGTATTTATCTTCGCATTTGTACGAAATGGAAAAGCTTTTGGTTATATTGAACGCCCAAATATTTGCTTTGGCTATGCGTACAAATAACACTTTGACGCTCCAAAAAATCATCAAAAAAGTATAAAATGAGTATAATCCACGCAAGAAAGGACATTGAGAACCGGGAAGATATCCGCCTGCTTGTTGAAAACTTTTATCGCAAAGTCACCGGTGATGAGATGATCGGGGAGATATTCAGGGACGTGCTTGTATTCAGATGGGACACCCATATACCTGTGATGATCGATTTTTGGGAATCCGTGCTTTTAGGCGGAACGTCTTATCGTGGAAACGCAATGCGCGTGCATATCGATCTCGATAAAAAGCACCGGTTATCGCCCGTGCATTTCGAACGATGGAAAAAACTATTCTTTGAAACTATTGACGAGCATTTTGCCGGCGAAAAAGGAGATGAAGCAAAAAAGAAGACCGAATTAATGGAAACCCTGATGCTGACCAAGATCGATAAGAGCAGGGGCCTCAACTTTATTCAATAACCCACTTCGTTTTTTAGGTATTACTACCTGACCAAATACCGTGTAAACACGGTTGCAAGCGTGTTAGCTATATTTTAATTTTAGCTAACATACTAATAGTCAATATTTTCTTTATTTTTATTTAATAATATTGACTATTAGTATAGGTAATTGCTTTATCTAAATTGGATATGGGTAACTTTCTTGCAAAAACTAAGAATCAATTAGGTATTATTATTACCGTTATGTTTCTCGTACTGCTGGGTGCGGGTTATTTCTTTGTATACATACCCGCAAATGAAAAAACAGTACAGCAGCGCCGCTTTACATCGCTGCAAAAAATTGACAGTAATATCCATTCCAGGATAGATAACAGCGGCAATTTCCTGGCGACACAATTGCATTCGTTCGATCACACCCCTGCTTATAAAGCATTTGTAACCAACTATTCAAAAAAGAATTTTACGCTGCTTTATGATCCGGCCCTGCCATCCGTATCCAATAACAGGGAAAAAAATGATAAGCGCGACCATGGCCCGGTTATCGATACCGGCGTTGATGTTTTTGTCGACAACAACGCGCAAAACCTGATACTGATCAAAAGCCGGCAGGGCGATACAAATGCCCGGCTGGGCATCCAGTTTAAATTTAAGCAGTTTGTCCAATCGCTTTTGCCGCATAATGTTTTCGATCAGTACATCGTATTCGCCAACAATAAAAAGCTTTATGAAACATTCCCTTCGGGACTCACCTACCAGGTACCCGATTCGCTGCTGCAGGTGGTCAACAGGATATCATCGCCTGGTGTGCGGAGCCTGAAAATAGGAGGCACTGATTATAAGGCCTTTACGCAGCCTGTAAATGTTGGCAACGGCAACGAACTGCTTGTAGTTGGCCTGGTGCTGAACGAGAGCTACCAAAAGGAAAAAAACCAGCTCCCGCTTGGCGTGGTGCTGTTTCTTTTAACCATAGCGATAGTGATGATAGTTTGCCTGCCCTGGATAAAATTGTATAACATGGGTAATAAGGATAAGCTAACGGTGAAGGACGGGATAGAAACTGTATTGGTATCGATGGTGCTGATGTCGTTACTGTTCTTTGTATTTTTTAAATATGGCCCTTACCTTAACAATGATAAATTCAAATATAAAAGCGGGTGGTTTTCGGCTAAGAATTACTCGGGGAATGTATTAGCGAGCAAAATATCAGATGCCTTTGAAAATGAACTAAGGGCCGTTTCAAACCTGCTCGATTCAGCCGATAGCCTTTACAGCAAAAACCAGGTACTTAAAGGCCATGCATGGAAGGATAATTCCGAATATTACGCCCTGCTTAAAAAGGCCCCGGAAAAAATTGCCGCAGATCAGCTTTTCTGGATGGATGGCCGGGGAAACGTCATATCGCATTTGACCAATGGCACCCCCATACCGGATAGCAGTAATTTTAAGAACCGCGATTATTTTCAAAGAACTAAAAACAGCCAGCCCAACCATATAGGGCAGCCCCAATTTTATGTAGACCAGGTAGTTTCAAGGGTCACCAATTCTTTCACGTCTGTTGTCGCAAAAAGTTCAAAAAAGGAGAAGGTGGTGGCTATGTCCTTTGCCGCGAAAAGCCTTGATAGCGTAGTAATGCCGGATGGGTTTCAATTCGCAGTTATTGATGATAAAGGAAATGTGCTGTACCACTCACAAGCCGACCGAAACCTGAACGAGAACCTGGTAAATGAATTTGGGGAGAAAAGCCAGTTCCTGGCTTGTATCGAAGCAAAATCGGACACCTGCTTTGCTGCCGAATACATGGGCCGTCAAATTAATTTAAAGATCAAGCCTTTTAAAAACCTACCCTATTTTATTGTTGTGTTTGAAGATAAGGAATACAATGACACCCGCGATACCGAAGCCTATTTCTTCACCTTTTCGATGCTGATATGCCTGCTGATATTTTTGATCATCCAGTTCGGGGTAGTATTTTTTGTATCAGCCAAGCGTTCATTCTTCAAAAAGCAATTATTTGACACCTCGTGGATAGGGCCAAAGACAGTTTCGCACGAGCAGTACAATATGGGTTCCATCGCCAACCTCATCATCATATTACTGCTGGGTATATGCTATTTCTTCAGTTCGTTCCTGCTTTACCTGTTTATCCTGCTTATTTCTACCACTTTTTCATCTTTATTGTTAAACGGGCTATTCGCCAGCAAATACCGCGCCTGCAATCTGTACCTCTTCAATTTTAAAAAAATAGCCATTGGCTGGTTATGTATTTTTGTTTTGCTGATAAACATTGCCGCCTGGTGGGTAATGGGCTGGTCGCAAAACCTGTTTTGGCTGGCCGTTTACGAAGCGGCGTTAACCATATTGTATTTTGTTTTCTATTTTTCGGGCTTTAAAGTTTTACACGCTTGCTATAGCATATTATCGTGGCTGGGGCGCATAACGGTGAGCATAAGAAATTATATTTTCAAGCCCTACCGAAATAATAAATTGCTGCGCATCCCCTGGACCTACACGCATAGTTTTTCGTTAATGGCCACAACGCGCTTAGTTATTATAAGCGGCATACCGGTGGCTGTATTCTTTATCTACTCCTTTAACTATGAACAGAACCTTGACGCACGTTACCGGCAACTGCTTTTTGCCCGGCAGTTAAGCGGCAAGGTATATCACCTGGCAAACAACGGAAAAGACGAGTTAAAAAGGATCAATGAGGGTACTGCATACACTTCCGGTGTATATACCGACAATCATTTCATTGATAGAATTTCGGAACCTTCCAGCAAGTACAAAGACAGCATTGCCCGTTACAACAGGGAATCTTATGCAACCGCCTGGATACTCGACGCTTTCAGAATACATCTGAATAGCGTGGAAGTGAAAAATGACAATATGAATTTAGACTCGACCGGAAGGGAAGCACATTTCAATTTCCCGCTTTCGCGTGCTTACGTACACAAGTTGCCCACCGCTACACTTTACCACCTGGGCGGCACCGACAAGTATATCCGCCTTAGTTCGAAACACCTGAGTTACTCGTACCCCGACTGGTACCTGGGCCTGATATTCATTGCTTCCATAGCTGCATTTTATTACGTTATACACAATATTATACGGAAGCTTTTCGCCCTGAACCTGCCGTCGATGGGTTCGTGGAGAAACATGGACGATGAGCTGATTAGCGACAGTGTGCTTAACAGCCTTTTATTTATAGTCGGCTCGCCCGGCTCGGGCAAGCTGACCAAGCTAAAAGAGAAGATCAAGTCCGGGCAATTGTGGGGGCACGATAATCAGCAACTGACATTTGGCAGCGCCACCGAAAAAGGCAACGTTTACATAGCCGATATGATACTGATATCGCCGACAGGCGGCGAGAACGACCCTGACTGGAAACGATGCAAAAAAGAGGCAATGAAAGATCATGCCCTTGTTATCATCAATCATTTTGAATACAATATAAAAGACCTGGCAACCAATAGCATCAAGCTCGACTTCCTGGAAATGCTGATGCACAAAGGCACCAGCAAGATCATTATCGTATCCACGGTTCATCCTGTAACCTTCCTTGATTCCTTTAATAATGATAATGCCTTCCTGTCAAAAGATGACAAGGGCCGCATTCCGGAAAACGAGCTTGAACGCTGGCACGTATTGTTAGGGCATTTCCGGATAGTTATCGAACCGCTGGTCTGCTCATCTATTCCCGACGATACAAGTGTGTTGAGAAGAATGGTGATGGAGGAAACGCAGTACAGCCATTTCCTGCACAAAATGCAGCCCATGACCTTGTCGCATATCCCTGCTTCGGAGGCGGAGGGCATTGGCCCGATAAGTGATTCCCTGATATTTAAACTACAGTTGACATCGCAATATTTCTATACTTATATATGGCAATCGTTAACCAAGGAAGAGAAGTTTTTGCTTTACGACCTGGCCGAGGACGGCCTGGTAAACCCTTATGATGATCATAACCTGACCATGCTTATCTGCAAAGGGCTCATTATTAATCCAAATGGAACGCTTATGCTTTTCAACAAAGGTTTCCGGAATTTCATCCTTACGGCCATCGGGAACACTGAAGCGAACCGGATAAAAGAGCAGGTGAAAGACAACGGCAGCTGGGGCAGCCTGAAAACGCCGATGAACCTTGTTATACTAGCCATCCTGTTTTTCCTGCTTTTCTCGCAGCAGGAGGCTTACTCCCGCATCATCACGTATATCACCACCATAGGCGCCGGGCTTACAGCTATTTTGAGGATATTCCCGATGCTTAGTAATACCAATACCCAAAAAACCGAATAACGGGGCTGTTTTATTTTTTGAACAGGATAAAAATGTGATCCGAAATAATGATATTTGGACCGACCCTGACAGGTCAGAATTAACAATATTTTTAAATAAAAAACTTAAACCTTCACAATGAAAAAATTGAAATTATTTTTCTTGCCTCTTTGCCTGCTGCTTGTATTTTCGGCCTGTAAAAAGCATTCATCCGACTCAGTTACTGCAACAGGAACTATCACTGCAACCATAGATGGGACGCCTCAAACTTTTAATTTTGGTGCAACAGCTCATTTAGACAATACAGCCGGCTTTAACACACTATCTATAATTGGTATAAAAAGCGCAAGCACTTCCGACTCAATGATAATAGAAGTAACAAGCCAATCGCCTATTGCTGCCGGAACTTATACAGGTGCAAATTCGGAATCGGATATGAGTTATACCATAATGACAGGAACACTTGTATATCAATTTGACGGAAATAACGGAGCTTCCAGCAGTAATGTAGTTATCAATTCTATAAGCGCAACCAATGTGCAGGGTACCTTCAACGGCACTATTGAACTGATCAATGGCAGCGGACCGGCGTCAAAGACCGTTACAAACGGCAAATTTAATTTGACCATCAAATAAGCTCCGGCAAGCCTTCATCAGGCTACCAAAGCGTTTTTATTGTATTTATTCCTGTAATCAACCGGCGGCATGCCGGTTATTTTTTTGAATACATCGCGGAATGCTTTGATATCGGTGTAACCCACATCATACATTACCTCATAAATGGTTTTGCGGTTGCTTTCAAAACTCTTTTTGGCGGCCTCTATCTTCACACGCTGGATGTATTCGACCACTGTATTGTGGGTCGATTTTTTGAACCTGCGCTCAAACGTACGACGAACAATATTGAAGCGTTCGGAAAGTTCGTCCACAGATATTTTCTGCTGAAAATTTTGTTCGATGTATTCCTGGGCATTTTTCACCAGTTCATCCTCATGGTCCTTTTGACCCTTAAATATGGTAAAAGGCGACTGGTCGTTTCGCCCGATATCGATCACAAAATACTTGGCCGCCAGGATGGCCATTTCGCGGTCGGTGTATTTCTCAACCAAATACAGCAGCAGGTTCCAGTAGGAATTGGCACCACCGCTCGAGTACACATGCCCTTCTTCGGTGATTATCTTTTCATCAACCAGTTCAACATCCGGGAACATATTGCGGAACTGGTTTGCAAAAAACCAATGCGTAGAGCATTTTCTTCCGTTCAGCAAACCTGTTGAAGCCAGCAGGAAAGCGCCAAGACAAAGACTTGCAACTTCGGCGCCACCGTCGTACTGGTCAATTATCCAGGGAAGAAGCTCCCGGTTTAGCTTTATGCCGGCATCAAGATCACCAAAAAGCGGTGGTACGATCACCAGGTCGGATCTTTTTACCTCATCCAGCAGCAGGTCGGTGCGGATGGAAAATGCACCGCCGTTAAGCTTCACTTCGGGCGTACACCCAACCAGTTGCACACGGAACAGGGGCGGCTTGCCGGAATTTTCCAAAAACTGGTTCACTGCGGTGAAAATATAGCGCGGATCGGCAATACCCTGTAAAACGGCGCTTTCGGGCACTAATATCGAGACTGTTTTCATAAAGTAAAGTTAAGTTCGGTTTCTGTCGCAATCAACCCGCCTGAATGTCGTATTTGCGCGTTTTTTGGCGGTGATATTGGTACTAATTTGCATCAATCAATTTGCTAAACAAAATAAATATGAAAAATGAATTGGCGGCAGAGATATTAAGCACAAAAGAAATACTGCTAAAAGCGCTGGGGTCCTTCACCGGGCTAAATATAAACCAGGTGCCTTTTGAAGGAAGCTGGACCGGCGGGCAGGTTGGCGAGCATGTGTTAAAATCGGCATCGGGTATTTTGCAAACCATAACCGGACCGGTAAAACCCGCAGACCGCGACCCGGAACAAAATGTGCAGCCGCTTGCGGATTCTTTTTTGAATTTTGAGATCAAATTCCAATCGCCTGATTTTATTATCCCATCCGATGAACCCAAGGACCGGGACTACCTGCTAACCGCATTGAACGACGCTTTTGAAGGAATAAGGCAAGTAACCGAGTCGGCCGATCTGAACCTGGTATGCACCGGCTTTGAAATGCCTGTAATTGGACAGATGACCCGGTTGGAATTTATCAATTTCACGGTATTTCACACTAAAAGACATACGCACCAGCTAAATAATATTTTAAAATATCTTTAAAATTTTGTGCTATGACAACGTTGAACCCATACATCAATTTTAACGGTAACTGCCGGGAGGCTATGCAGTTCTACCAGCACTGCCTTGGGGGCGAATTGAGTATCCAGACGGTAAAGGGATCGGTGATTGAGGACCAGTGCCCGCCTTCCATGAAAAATAAAATACTTCATGCAACGCTTTTGAACGGAGCGGTTTTTATTATGGCGTCGGATATGACGGGGCCCGGCGGTTTCGCCAATGGCAGCTCGATAGCGATCTCGGTAAACTGCAGCAGCGAGAACGAGATCAACACCTTTTACAATCGCTTTGCTGAGGGCGGAAAGATACTTGACCCGTTAAAGACCCAGTTTTGGGGAGGGATGTTCGGCGTAGTGGCAGATAAATTCGGCGTGAGGTGGATGTTCAATTACAATAAGAACGAAGAGAACTAAAACAATTATTTTTTTATAACTTGATCTGTAACCAATTAAAACTGAAATAAAATGACAATAGTAAATTCCTATTTAAACTTTAGCGGTAATACCGAGGAAGCTTTCAATTTTTATAAGTCTGTTTTCGGGACCGAATTTTCGGCGCTGGTGCGTTTTAAGGACGGGCCGGGCGGTGATAAAATGTCGCCTGAGAACGCGGACAAGATCATGCACATTGCCTTGCCCGTTGGTAACGGCAATTTGCTGATGGCAACGGATATGATCGAATCGATGGGGCAAATACTGAAAACGGGCAATAATTTCAGCTTGTCCATAACGCCGGGCAGCGAGGAAGAAGCATTGAAATTTTTCAACGGCCTTTCGGAAGGCGGAACGATAGAGGCGCCTTTCAAAAAAGAGTTCTGGGGAGCGTATTTTGGTATGTTCCTGGACAAGTTCGGCGTCCGGTGGATGATCAATTACGACCCAAATGCGAAATGACCATGGACAGGAAAACGACAAAAATACTCTACTGGGTATTGCTGGTAATCTTTTGCCTGTTTCATGTTGCGGATGGTCTCGGCGGAATTATGAAAACGCAGGCGGGTATCGATGCAATGAATAAATTAGGCATGCCTGCTTACTTAATGCCTTTTTTAGGCACATTAAAAATACTGGGGGTTATAGCCTTAGTACAAAATAAATTTAAAACCATTAAAGAATGGGCCTTTGCAGGTTTTACATTTACTTTAACGGGCGCGGCAGTGGCCAATGCCTGCGCCGCAAACAGCCAGATAGCCTTTGTTATCATGCCAATAGGCTTCCTGTTAGTGCTGTTTTTGATCTATTATTGCTGGCGGAAGCTTAACGCGTTTGTAGCGTAACAAGCAATAACATTTAATTCTCCACACCGGTTTATTGCTGAAAGATATTTATTTATCTTGCAGTAATAAACCTTTTATATCACCTTAAACCCAAATCATGAAAAAAATCTATTCCGCTTTCTACCTAAGCCTGCTCTTATTGTTGATTTCGACAGATCTGAAAGCGCAAGACACTTACCAGCCCGGATATGTTATCCTTAATGACGGAACCCGGGTTCCCGGACTTATCAGGTTAAACCAAAGGGAACCCTGGTACAACCAACGGGTTATATTTATGAAGGATTCGGCGGCGGTTGCGGCAGATCCAAACGGCAAGGTCAAATCAAAAAAATACAAATTCACGGATATGAAATCTTACCAGGTTGGCCAGGTAAAGTTCGAGAAGGTGCATTATGTAGATATGGAAAATCTCCAATTAAAATCTTTGGGTTCAAATGATCATATGCTGGAAGTTTTGTCCTCGGGCCGCATCAATTCTTATCGCTATTATTCATATCCGCCAGATATAGAAGCCGATTTCGGCACTGAGGAAGAACAAAACGCCAAAGAGGAGAAACGAAAAAAAGACCTGATCAACGGTTTTAAAATTCTGACTAAAAAAGACAATGAATCGAAGTTCAACGACGCGCTGGATTACGATGTGCAGAAGTATTTCAAAGATGCGCCTGAAATACTGGAAAAGTATCAAAAGGGTGAATATGGTAATCAGCCAACTGCACCTAAAAAAGGGTTAGCTGCAAAAATGATCGCGATGGCAAAGAAACAGACATTTAAACTGGAAGAAGCGAACGCAATAATTACTGCATTCAACGAGTACAATCAAAAGAATGCCGCAACCAAGTAGTAGAAAAAAAAAGAATAGCGACGGGTTTAAACCCGTCGCTATAAACGTTATTCTTTGTCTTTCTTTTCCGGTGGAATGTCGTCGTCAAGATTCAACGTATAAGCCGACTCAGCCGCATCAAACGACTGCTTTAGCAGATCAGCATCGGCCTCCTTTCCCTTTTCCAGTTCTTCTTCGCTTGGGTCTATCCCCGTCGAGTGGATATCCTGCTGGCTCATCTGGTCTTCCTTGTCCGACCCTTCGAGGTCGTCCAATGGCATTTCGTCTCCTGGTTCTATCATGGTAATGATGTTTATGTTTTGCTTATAACAAATCTAAAGTATAAAAGGGGCTAATTTGATGATCAATATCATGAAAAAAAGTGCTACTTCAACCCGTAAACCATAACCTGGTTCGAAAATGTGGCTACATAAACTTTGCCATTGGCAATAGTTGGCGCGCAAAACTTGGCGTAACTACCGGGTGCATCGCCAATGGCCTGCGTGCTGTTCCAAAGTTCCTTACTGACATTTGCTGCATCGAACGCCCTTATTATGCCTCCGCCTGATATGGAATAATACGCCCAAACAATTCCTGTTCCTGCTGCGGTCCCTTTGGACGAAACGGACAAGGACGGCCCGGGAAACTGCGGGCCGTTTGCCGCCGAAAATGCAGCACCGTAAGTAAGCTGCCCGCTGCCTGCATTAAATGCAAGCGACTGCAATTGTGCATGTCCGGGCCATATATAAACAAACTCGTTGCCGCTGCCTTTGTAATATGCCGGCTGGCAATGCATCGACTGGTTCATTGGGATGGTTTGGGTAATTTGATTGGAAGATCCTGAATAGCCGCCCATGTTATCTTTATTCAGCACGTATACATTGCCGTCCTTACACGCCGTCAGGTAATAGTTTGAATTCGGGATCAGCATGGTACCCATTACACCATAGTCAAGATCATTAACATTCAGGTCGACATAATTGGTGGGCGTGAAATAGCTGGTTACCTGCATCGTATTCCCAGATGGAGTAAGGCGCAAAGCGCTTTCGGCGCGGTTAGCCGGGTCTGTCGGGTCGGGATTGGGTGTTCTTTCGTCTGTTCCGTTGGTTGTTGGGTTGTACAAATTACCCTTTCCAACCGTTCCGTTTCCGGTGGTGACATATAAATTACCTGCCTGGTCGGCTGCTATACCCATGCCACATTCCCAAATTCCGCCGCCTTCGCCATCGGGTGTATCATTGTAGACCACCTTCTGCTGCAATGTACCGGCATCGTACCCAAGTATCCATCCGTGATACGGGTTCCAGTCGCAATGCGAGGAAAAGCTGATATAAACCACGCCATTTACCAGCACAAGGCCCTGGCGCTGGTTGTTCCGCATCGGGTCAAACGACGATGTGCCCCCGCTGCTTCCGTCGCCGGTACCGGGCACACTGGCGGTTATTTCTACCGGGCTGCCCAACCGCTCGGCCCCGCTTGTAATATCGACGGCATGCAGGTATTGTACAAAGTTACCTTCGCCGGGGCCCTTCGTGCTCCTGGCAACAAAATATATAGTCTGTGCAGCCGAATCGATAACAGGCGTTCCGACGATGCCAATGCTGTTGGCAAAATCATCATACGGGTTACACCAGCTCGAATTCATGTCGCTGGCTATCGGGGGGCGCATACCATTGGCTGTATAGTTATTGCTCCAGTATTTGGTACCATTATCGGCATCATAAGCATATACCGAGTTGTTTACGGTGGCTATATATACCACATTGTGCGTACCCGAACTGATAGATACATTACCTACAACCAGGGGCTGGGCATATACTTGGGCATCAACCGAAAGGACGAATTTTCTGCCGAAATGCGCCGTGTTCACGTTGGTTGTATTCAGGGCAGCTTCATGGTCATTCAACCCGGCCCGGGTATTATCATTGTGCTGGGTGAGCACAGAAATGTGCTGCACATTCACCGAATCTTTGGTTGTACCGCCGCCGGTATTACCAGGATCGACTTTTTCCTTCCTTTTACACCCGAAACAAACTGCTGCCGCCAGTAAGACCGGTAACAGTGAATTCTTCAACGTCATATACTTTCTGATTATTTGAGGTTTATATAACCGCCCGTCGGCTCAATGACGACCGGCGATCTTGCATATGTCTATATGCAAGGCCAATATAAGAGTTTAATGGCTTATTTTTCTGACCAAATTGTTTTGATAATCGGCGACGTAAATATTGCCCTCTTTATCGGCGGCAACACCGAACGGCTGATTAAATGTTGCTTTAAGGGCATCACCGTTACCGGCCCCGCGTATGCCTGTTCCGGCCAAAGTAGTTACTACCCCGCCCGGGCTTATCTTCCGTATTTTGCTATTGCCCACATCGGCCACGTAGAGATCACCGTTCCTGGCCACGGCAATGCCGCAGGGGTGGGAAAAAGAAGCGGCGGGGCCCTTACCGTCTTTTGCGCCATCATTGTGTTTACCCTGTTTGGCGGGTTTTCCCGCAATGGTAGTTACAACTCCCATTGGGTCCATCTTACGAATCATATTGTTGTAGGTATCAGCAATAAACAGGTTCCCCTTGCCGTCTACAGCAATTCCCTCGGGCAAGTAAAATGAGGCGTTAACACCAATGCCGTCCTTCGAGCCGGGTTCGCCGGTACCGGCAATAGTGGTCATTTTACCATCGGGACCTATTTTGCGGATAACATCTTTTGCCCAATCGGTAAAATACACGCTTCCGTCGTTCCCTGCTACTATCCCATGCGGATTATCCAAACGTTCGGGGTGTTCGGGATTATTCTTCGTATCCGGTGTAAGTGCACCTGCAATGGTGGTAACCGTACCGTCGGGCGCTATTTTGCGGATAAGGCTGTTGCGCGTATCAGCAACATAAACAATGCCGCCGGACCCAACTGCCAAACCGGCGGGGAAAAAGAACGACGCCTTTCCGGCTTTGCCGTCGGCCGCGCCGGCTGCTCCGCTGCCCGCAAGCGTAGTCACCACCCCATCCGTGCTTATTTTGCGGATGAGGTTATTACGCGAATCAGCTATGAATATATCGCCCGCCGAATCTACAGCAATACCCATCGGGTTTGCGAATGAAGCTTCGGAAGCTTTGCCATTGGCAGCTCCAATGGTACCGCTACCTGCAAACGTAGTTACCACCGCACCGTGATGCCTGTCGCCGCAGGCAAAAAGAAATCCTGCAGCGATAAATATAAACGCGAGCTTTCCTCTCATAAAGCTATGGGATGTTTTATAATGATGTCTTAAAACTAAGATTATTCTTTATAAAACTTACACTTTTTTATCCGTCACCATGCCTGTGTACACTTCGTCAAAAGGCTTTCCCCTATGCTGCTGCCACAGCGCAGAGAATTTGATCTCGATATTTTTCAAAAGACTGATGCAAAGTTGCTTGTCATCTTCATCGAGCTCCATGGTCATCATCCCTGCTACCTTCCGCATCTGCATCATACAAAGTTCTATTGCCTTCGCCCCCGCCTTCGTCAGTTCTACTCGTTTGGAGCGTTTGTCTTCTTCATCATCATACTCCCTTATCAGGCCCCGTGTTTTCAACCGGTTCAGCATATCCGTCCCGCTGGACAACTCGAATAAATTGGCATAAATGATGTCGGTTTTGCGGGGGTTGCCTTCCTGTTGTACAGTCAGCAATATGCCAAACTCCTCAACCTGGTTCAGGCCCGTTCCTTCAAGCGCCCGGCCCGCGTAGTTCATATTCAGTTTATGGATGCGCCCTATCATTTTCAGTAATAATCCTTCGCTGGTAGGCGGCACAACGCCGCCGGTAAGCGGCCCGGTTATTTTTTGCTGCTGATGACTTGCAAGGTAATGCCGGCAAAAATCGTCGATATTGGCGCCGGGGTGTTTTTCCTCAAATAGGGCCCATTCGTTAACCAGTTCCACTGTCTTATTCATGTCATTTTATTTCGGTTTCGCAGTAAAGATAAAGAATTTACTCCGCAAGTATTGTTTATTTCGAAACCGAAGCATAGTTTTGATTTATACAACGAAAACGGATCAATTATTATGGACTCATCAACATTATTGCAAACATTGCTTGTATTGCATATCAGCGGGTTTGTTACCCTTGCCGGCACTGTGGTGGCCGATACGGCCATTTATAGCCGGGTAAAAAAACAATTATTAACCGATAAGGGTAAAGCCTCGGTGATGCTTGACGGTTCGGGGCTGTTCCCTGTTTTGATCAGGATAAGCGCCATCGTGGTTATTGTTACCGGCATGGGCATGGTGGGTATCGTGCACGCTTTTACGGATATGCTGTGGTTCAGACTGAAAATGCTGATGGTGCTGGGTATTATTATCAACGGAGCGATAGTTGGCCGGAGTTTGATGGCGAAACTGAGAAGCCTGCTTTCGGCGGATATCGCCAACAATGCAGAGACTGAAAGGATACAACGCAAGTTGAACGTGATGTATATCGTTCAGCTTATCCTGTTCCTTATCGTGTTCACCCTGAGTGTTTTTAAATTCTGATGGTATGAAAACAGAACAAGCAAAACTTAACCTGCTGGTTATAGGCGCAAACGGCGGCATTGGCCGGCAAACAGTAGAACTGGCGCTTAATTACGGGCATAACGTGACTGCGATATTGCGCAACCCCGCTAAACTCCCGTTGACGCATCCAAATCTGACCAAAATCAAAGGTGATATTATGAAGCGCGAAACCTTTGAAAAATACCTGGAAAACCAGGATGCGGTGATATCAGCTATTGGCGCAAGCGGTGGCATATCGGGCGATGCGCCAACCACGCTTTATTCGCAGGGTAATGCCAACCTGGTACACGCGATGAAAAACATGGAAGTTAAACGTGCTTTTTTCATCTCGGCCTCGGCGGTTGAAATAAGCCCGGTACTCCCCTTTTATGTGCGTTTTGCAGCTAAATATATCCTTCAAAAACTACTTAAACACATGTATGCCGACCTGCTGCGGATGGAGGCCCTGGTAAAGGAAAGCGGTTTAAACTGGACCATAATCCGCCCTCCCCGGCTTACGGATAAAGCAGGTACCGGCAAATACCGGGTTGCCATAAATAATTTTTTGAAGAACGCTCTTAGCATTTCGCGGGCCGATGTCGCGCATTTTATGATCAGCAATTTGAGCAATGAGGCGACTTATCAATCTACTATCGAGATCGCTTATTAGGTACAGGATCATCAAAGTGATCAAACGCATAGTTTTTAAACATGACATAAATTATGAAAAAAAATAAAAATATTTACTGGGCGGCGACGATAGTTGTTACCCTGATCATGATCTTCAGCATTTATAAAATATATACACCCGCTTACCAGCATTTTGGCTTTCCGCTTTACTTCAGGACGGAACTCGTTATAGCTAAAATAATAGGATTAATGGCCCTGCTGCTGCCGCAGGTGCCGTTACGGGTAAAAGAATGGGCATACGCGGGCTTTGGAATCGTCATTATTTCGGCATCCATAGCACACTTTTGCAGCGGCGACCCATTGATAAATGTCTTCGAGCCTTTTATCTGGCTTGTTATCCTGGCAATTTCCTATAACTATTTGCTTCGGCTGCCGAAGGCACAATCTGCCGCAAGGTAAAATGCAATGAAAATATTAGTTTTTAAAACCGATGTAAGCAGCAGGCGTAAAGCAAAGCGGGCCGGCGATCTGCTGGCTGCCTTGCCAACCGTCCGTAAATGGAATTTTGACCTGGACGATTGCGACAAGGTGCTGCGCATAGAAGCCACGAAAACGGAAACCAGGATGATAGAGTCGCTGCTGCGCGCCGCAGGGTTTGTTTGCGAAGAACTGGATGATTGAGAGATGCTTATTCGGTCCTGCTATGCGAATGCACACCACCGCCGCCGCCCGGGCGTTTCTTCTTCTTGAACTTGCTGCGGTTATTGTTCCTTTTCTTATCGAAGTGTTTGCGTTCTTTAAAAACAGGGGCCTCGCCGAGTTCGGCTGGTAAAGGATTTTCGACGATCTCGCGGCCTATCAGTTGTTCTATGCTTTTCAGCTTCCGCGAATCACGTTCGTTAACTAAGGTTATAGCGGTGCCGGTAGTTTCGGCGCGGGCCGTACGGCCTATGCGGTGGATATAATCTTCCGGGTCGGAAGGGACATCATAATTAATAACCAGGTCGATACCTTCCACGTCTATCCCGCGCGACAAAGCATCGGTACCTATGATAACGGGTAAAGTGCGGTTCTTAAAATCCAACAATATCTGTTCCCGTTCGGCCTGCTCAAAATCGGAATGAAAAGCATTGACTTTGATATGAGCGCCCTTCAGTTCGCGGGCCAGGCGTTTAACCTCGTCCTTGGTGTTGGCGAATATGATGGTGCTGGTGTAGCTGGCATTTTTTAGTAACAGGGTTACCAATTTCGATTTTTGTTCGTTATGTACCTTGTATATCTGTTGATCGATACCTTGCGCAGGCTGTGATGTAGCCAGGTTGATCTGCTCAGGGTTTCTTAGGATCGATGCGGCCAGTTTCCTTATTGGCCCCGGCATAGTGGCCGAGAACAGTAGCGTTTGCCGGTGTGCCGGTATATCGCGGATAATACGCATGATATCGCCCATAAAGCCCATATCGAGCATACGGTCGGCTTCGTCAAGGATCAAATATTTGATATTATTGAGCTTAAGCACGCCGGATGTCAGGTGCGCTATAAGTCTGCCGGGAGTGGCTATCAATATGTCCACATTATTCTGGATGCCGCGGCGCTGCTGCTCGTACACGATGCCGTCGCCTCCGCCGTAAACGGCAATAGAGCTGAGGCCCGTAAAATAAGCCAGCCCTTCAACCTGCTGATCGATCTGTTGTGCCAGTTCGCGGGTTGGCGCTAAGATCAGCGTAGTAGTGCGGTGCCCTTCATTGGCTTCGGCAATTTTATGCAGAACGGGTAATAAATAAGAGGCTGTTTTGCCCGTACCGGTTTGTGCACAAGCTATCAGGTCCTTACCCTCTAGTACCACCGGGATCGCCATTTCCTGTATTGGCGTGGGGGTTGTATATCCCATACTTAGGATACCTTCGGTAAGATGTTCGTTGAAATTAAAATCCTGGAATGTCAAATAATTAATAAATAATGGTAAAGATACTAAAATTTACCGCTTCGCGCATTTTACCTGTTTCCTCCGGGGCGGGAAATCAGTTTTGATAACACATTGGTCAGCATGGGGCGTGATCGGGCCATTACAGTCAAAAGCAGGCAAAACCTTACAAATTCTGTAAATATTGTGGTTAGGGCCAAACAAGCGTGCAAAAATTTATGGTTGACACCATATTTATTTAATAAACTGGAAGTCAATTAATTACATCAATAATAGGTCAAATTGTGTTAACCATGTTAACCCTGTTGTAATGTGCAAAGGAAATGTTGTATGGCTCCAGGCTGGCTCGTGTTCTAAAAGCGGACCATCGTTGTTGGAACTAGCCGGCAACGTACTTGCCTATGTAGGGTATTTTGCTCAAAAGGAATATCAGCACAAAAGAAAGCACAGAGCAAACCAATGCTGTCAGGGGTATGCTCAGGTAAGGATTACAGAGTTTATAGCTGGGGTTCCATTCGCCAAGCAGGGTTAAAAACAACGCGTGGCAAAGATAAATCCCGAGGCTGTAGTTGCCGATAAGGTCGCGAATGCGGATAAGCGACCCGGGTATTTGATAAACGGTGATCCTCGCCAGTAAAAATATGCCAGCTGCATATAAAATAATGAACGGTCCCAGCGGTTCGTACATCAGGGTACTGATATTTCCGGTTGATGCCGTGGTAAAATACGTGCCAACGGCTATCCCTGCCAGGCATAAAAAATAGAAAATAACCAGGCCGGTCGTGTTCCGTTTCCCGGGGAGCTCTTTAAAAGCGAGGTAGTGGCCCAATACTAAATAGCCTATGTACCCTGTAAAATAACGAACATCCACCTGCGGCCAAAAACGGGACAGGTAGGGCTGCGTAAAAGAGATAACAGCGAACCAAACGACCAGGAAATATAATATCTCTCTTTCAGTAGCGGCACGAACGAACCGACCGACTACCGGGATGATAAAATACAGCCCGATAAGCATGTACACATACCATAAATGATAGTAAGCTCCGTATTTAAGCTGGTGGAGTACCAGCAAAACATTCTTCCAAACATCGGAGGTGAACACGATCTCTTCGTCATACAGCGAATAACCGATATAAACCAAACTCCAGAACAAAAAGGGCCAGATGATGCGCGAAAGGCGACGTTTTAAAAAATCACCAATTTCATATTCGCGATGCAGCAATAAGGCCCCTGTGATCATCACAAAAACGGGAACAGCAAAACGAGTGAGCGCGTTGTAAAGGTCGGCGGCAAACCAATCGCTTAATGTTGCATTTTTGAAGTCCATCAGCAGCAACGAAGCTGTGTGCAGCACGATGACAGCAAAAAGCGAGATCACCTTCAGATTGTTTATCCAATCGATAGTTTGGGGTCCCGGTATCTCCGGGGTAGCAGTTTGCGCGTTTTCCAGGGTTAAAAGTTTTGATAAAAATAGCAAAACATCGTCGATTAACCCATGGGACCGCTATTGTTCTGAAACGCCCTGTAGAACGCGGTTCAACGTTTGGCTTGATAAATACCCATTGATAGGGTATTGGTCAAAATTAAGAAAAGCGACAACTTCAAAATCCCTGTAGAGCTTTAAATACTGGTCGTACGACTGGTGAAAGTCGATACACATTATAATGTCCGTAAGATGCTGGTTATTGAGAGGCAAAATAACCAACTCGCTTATTTTGCTCCCTTCGAATACTTTTCCTATCAGATGCTTGTTTTCTTTAAGCTTCTTTTTTGCCTCTGCTAAATCCATCCGGCAAGGTACTCTTTTATAATTGTCAACCCATACTAATAAGTTGTAAATTAAGCAATTGGGGCATATCAGCGCGATGAGCGGTTTTCCCAACAAAAAACCCGCCCCGGTAAACCGGGAACGGGCTCATTATAGGAACAGTTAATGTGTGCGTTGTTCTTATTTCTTTAGTTCATCTATCTGCACTTCAGGCTTTAACACATTGTGTACTTTTTCGACAACGATGGTTTTTGGCAATTCAAATTTTTGCGTCTTTTTGATATCCGTAGATGAAGCGCCAACTTTTACGGTATAGGTACCCGCTTCGCTAACCCAGACCGATTGTGCCGTATTAAACGATTCGAGGTCCTTTGCCGATAAGGTAAAACTCATGGTTTGCGATTCTTTAGGCTGCAGGGTTTTAGTTTTGCCAAATGCACGCAGTTCTTCTTCGGGTTTCTGCAAAGTTGCTGCAGGCGCACTTACATAAAGCTCAACCACTTCGCGGCCGGCTACGTTGCCGGTATTGGTAACGGTAACTGTTGCGGTAATAGCGCCATTAAAGGTTTTAGAACTTAGTTTCAGATCGCTGTATTTGAATTTGGTGTAAGATAAGCCGTAGCCAAACTCGTAAGCCGGTTTCACATCAAAAGTGGTGAAGTAGCGGTAGCCCACGTAAATGCCTTCTTCATAAGTAACTACAGCGGGGTGGCCGCGCATAGGGTTCGGCTTCTCACCTTCGGGCATTGGGAGTTCCTTGCCAGGAAAGTCTTTTGCCGAAGGCTCGTCGTCATATTTAACCGGGAAAGTGGTAGCCAGTTTACCCGAAGGGTTTACTTTGCCGCTTAATACATCGGTTATGGCGTTACCGGCCTCAAGGCCTGGCTGCCATGCCAGCAGGATACCGTCAACCTGGCCGCGCCAGCTTGCGGTTTCAATAACACCGCCAATGTTCAGCACTACTACCAGTTTTTTGCCTTTAGCGTGGAATGCATCCGAAATATTTTTGATCAGGGCCTGTTCCGAATCCATTAAATTGAAATCGTTTTCCACCTTGCGGTCGGCGCCCTCGCCGGCGTTCCTGCCGAGGGTGATTACTGCCACATCGGCATTTTCAGCCTCCTGCGACAGCATATCAGGCGTTATAGCCATTTGCGGAATAGGCGGCGGAAGCATAAAAAACGACATCCTGCTCTTTGGCTGTTTGGCTTTTGCATCGCTTATATAAGTCTCATACGCGTTTTTCAGGTTAGCGTCAGCCGAATAACCCCCATTGGTAAGGCCCTGGATAAGCGAAATAGTGTATGCCTTGTTCACGTTACCGCTACCGGTTCCACCGGCTATCAGGTCATAAGATGTATTACCGAAAAGTGCAACTTTTTTACCATTTAATGGTAATGCCTTATCATCATTTTTTAGCAGTACCATGCCCTGTGCCGCTGCCATACGCGATACGGCTGCGTTCTTTTTCAGGTCGGGTTTGCTTGAGTATTTATACTTTTTAAATTCGGGCGATTTAAGGACAATATTCAATATCCTTTCGACATTGGCGTCCAACTGCGACATTTTGATCTTGCCGCTGTTAACTGCCTCAATGATCGCTTTGGATTGCATGGTGGTGCCTGGCATCAGCAGGTCGTTACCGGCATTCACCTGTGCAACAGCGTCGCGGCCACCAAACCAGTCGGTCATTACAAAACCTTTAAAGCCCCACTCCTTTTTAAGTATAGTGGTCAGCAGGTCAGGGTTTTCGGAGGTATAAGGGCCGTTCAGTTTATTGTAGGACGACATTACTGTCCATGGGTGCGACGCCTTGATGGCGATTTCGAAATCCTTCAGGTATATCTCGCGCAGCGCCCTTTGGCTCACAATAGTATTAACGCTGTTGCGGTTGGTTTCCTGGTTATTGGCGACAAAATGTTTGATAGACGTCCCTACCCCCTGCGATTGTATGCCATTGATAATAGCAGCGGCCATACTGCCCGATACCAGGGGATCTTCGGAATAATATTCAAAGTTACGCCCCCCCAGTGGGTTGCGGTGAATATTAGCGCCGGGGCCCAATATCACATCAGCACCGTATTCGTGTATCTCATTACCGAAGGCAACACCCACTTTGTGCACCAGGTTAACATCCCACGACGATGCCAGCAAAGTGCCCACCGGGAAAGCGGTAGCATAGTAAGTTTTTGAACTATCGCCGTTACGTATAGGATCAATGCGGATACCGGCTGGACCATCAGAAACAGTAATGGACGGTATACCGAGTCGTTTTATAGCATGTGTACGCCCTGCAGCCCCCGGCACCTTTTCAGGAATGTCGTCACTTGGATCTATCGGGGGCAACGTAAAAGCAGGCGGCGTTGCTGCAGGTACCGCGGTGGTTCCGGTGTCCTTCTTTTTCGGGGCAGAGCTTGCTCCCGGCATTTTAAAGCCCATGCCCACTACTAATTTAACTTTTTCTTCCACGGTCATAGCTTTTATAACCGCCTTCAAAGGGCTCTTGCCCAGCTGCGGAGCGGCTGCGGCAGGCTTTTTTTGAGCCGATGCGCCCACACACCATAAGATGGCAAGGATGGACAAAATGGATACTTTTCTTTTCATTACGAAGTTTTATTTGGGTTTGATCCGGTATAGATCACCGGCAGTATAACTGGTCTGACAAATCGATAGTGTCAATTAGACACAATGATAAATATTATTTTATGAAATATGAAAGAAGCTGGTATTTATTTTAAGAAATAATACACGCACCAACCTCAAAGGCAGGCAAGAACCGGTTTTGATATGTGAATTCGCAAGCAAAAGTAAGCGGACTTTGAACAGAGAAGATTTGAAGCCTGAATCAACCTGAATCGTTTTAATTGATTACTTTGCGCCACTTTATTATCAAAAAACAAATGACTTATTGCTTAGGAATTAAGGTAAAGGAAGGTCTGGTGGCCATTGCCGACACACTGATCACATCGGGAACGGAAACGGTCTATAAAAAGAAAGTATTTGTAGAACAAAAGGACAATTTTTCGCTTTTTATCATGACAAGCGGGTTGAGGTCGGTGAGGGATAAAGCGGTAGTATATTTCAGGGAGCAACTGGATAGCCAGGAGTTCAATAAATTATACAAAGCGGTAAATGCTTTTGGCCTGCAGGTAAAGAAAGTGGCTGAAGAAGACAAGGATTCGCTTGAACATGCCGGCTTTAAATTCGACCTGAACACGATAATCGGCGGACAGCTGAAGGATGACAAGGAACCAAAATTGTTCCTGTTATACCCCGAAGGTAATTGGGTTGAACTGGGACAGGGAGCACCATACGTCATCATCGGCAACTCGGGGCATGGTAAGGCTATCCTCAACCGGACGCTAACGGAGGAATCGAGCATGAAACTGGCACTGAAGGCTGGGTTCCTGTCGTTTGACTCGACAAGGGTGAGTTCAAACAACGTCGATTTCCCGATAGATGTGGTGCTTTATAAAAAGAACAGCTTTTCGCTTACCGAGCAGCGATACGAGCAAAAGGACCTGCAGTCAATTTCGGCACAATGGGCGGAGGAATTAAAGAAAGCACTGGAGGACATCCCCGATGAATGGATGGACGCCGCGTTCTCGAAATTGCCCGCCCAGGAGGGCATGTAATACCGATTGTTCAACTGGATTAAGTTAAATGGATGGTCATATTTAATCCTTTTCAAAACAAATTCCAACAAATCAACTTAATTCAACTTGTTTATTAATTAGCTGAAAGATGAAATTCAATGTGTCTGCTCAAATGACTTATGATGTGCGTTCAGCAGGCACACTGATATTAAATATCCACGCCTTGCGTACGCCTACACAGGCCGTGCTGGAAGAGACGCTTACGGTAGATCCTTATTTAAAGGTTGAAGAATTATTTGCCGTTAATGGTGAAAACAGGATCATCCGCCTGGAAGTGCCCGAAAAAAGTATCGTGCAGATAGCTTACGAAGCGACGGTAGATAATGACTTTGAGGTAAAAAATCATACCAGCCGCGAGGAGATCATGGTAGGCAAGATGGACCCGGCGGTGCTACCCTATTTATATCCAAGCCGGTATTGCCAGTCGGATAAGTTGTTCAGGCTGGCCAATAACCTGTTCGGTCATATCGCCAATCCCTTTGAAAAGGTAGTCACACTTGCCAACTGGATCAATAAAAATGTCGAATACCGTAGCGGTTTCAGCAATGCCCAAACATCGGCTTATGATACGGTTACCGAACAGGCGGGTGTTTGCCGCGATTTTGCCCACCTGGGCATAGCGCTGTGCCGCGCGCTTACCATTCCGGCGCGTTATTACACCGGCTATGCGTACCAGTTAAAACCTGGAGATTTCCATGCATGCTTTGAGGCCTATATTGGGGATGAGTGGATATTGTTCGATGCTACGCGCCTGGTACCCCTGAACGGCCTTATCAAAATTGCTACCGGCCGCGATGCCGCCGACACAGCCATAGCCAATATCTTCGGCGATATCCTGTTCACTTCTATGCAGGTGAAGTGTGAACTGGCAGACGAGAATTTCGAGCCGTTTTATTATTGATCCGGTTATATCACTCGCTACACATTAGTCAGATCAAAAGGCAATTTTCTTACGCGTTTACCCGTCAGCGCGAAAACAGCATTGCACAGTGCCGGTGCCAAAGGAGGTAAGCCAGGTTCGCCAACACCTTTAATGACCGGGCCGCCATCGGCAAGTATGTGTACTTCTATTTCCGGCATTTCGTCTATCCTCAACATACGGTTATTATGAAAGTTTGACTGTACTGCCTTTCCATTCTGGAAGGTTATCGCATCTTTTGTGGCAGCAGTAAGAGCCATCACAATGCCCCCCTCAACCTGCGATCTTACATTCTCGGGGTTAACCACGGTGCCGAGATCGATCACCGAATATATCTTGTCTACTTTTACAGAGTTGTTCTTCCCCCTTGATACCTCGACTACGTGGCCGCACAATCCAGCGAAAAAGTTCCATTGGGCCACTCCCCGGGCCTTTCCTGCTGGTAACGGTGCATCCCAATGCGAAACCTCTTTAAGCTTCATCAACACCTTTTTGCTGTCTGATGGCTTATTAAGCATGCCCAATCTGAAGGCCATTGGGTCTTTACCGGCTGCAGCCGCCATTTCATCAATAAAACTTTCGTGCGCAAAGGACACAGTAGATGCAGTAACCGAGCGCCACCAGGTTAAAGGCAGATGAATTTCGGAATAGACATAAGCATTCCTTACATTCGGTATTTCATAAGGTTGGATGCTGATCCCTTCCACCATATCCTCGTCAACCTTGGTTTTATCGAATTTGTCCATTATAGTAGCATTAATGGACGGGGAAACTACCTTATGCTGAAAAGCAACAGCTTTCCCGTCGCCGGATAATCCGCCTTTCATGGCCGAAAAAGTCGCCGGCCGGAACGGTCCCAGCGATGTGTCATCTTCGCGGGTCCAGATCAGCTTGACAGGTTTATTTACTGCCTTGGCGATAGATGCCGCTTCAACAGCGAAATCCTGCGATATGCGCCGGCCGAAGCCGCCGCCGTTGAACAGCATATTTACTTTTACGTTTTCTTTAGGGATGGATAGGGCCTTTGCTATCTCATCGCGTGTCCATGCTGCGCCCTGCGATGATACCCACACCTCCATTTTGCCGTCCTTCCATTCAGCCGTACAATTCATGGGCTCCATCGGCGAATGGGAAACAAACGGGGTCTCGTACAAAGCCTCAATTTTTTTTGCGGCATGGGCATAACCCGCATCAAAATCGCCATCCTTATGTGCGGTAAGCCCTTCAGTTTTTGAAAGCTCGCGAAGGCTCTGTTCGTAATCTTTCGAATTGAATTTATCAAGACCCTGGTTATCCCAGGTCACTTTTAGTGCTTTCCTGCCCTGTAATGCCGCCCAGTAGTTATCGGCGATCACTGCAAGGCCCATATAGTGGTTTTTGAAAAATATACGATCTGTTTTAACTACCTGCGTTACCCCTTTTATTTTAAATGTGTCGCTATCGTCGAAACTCACAAGCTTACTGCCTAACACCGGGCAGCGTTCGATAGATGCGTAGACCATCCCCGGCACATCAGCATCTATACCAAAAACGGCCTTCCCTTTCACCTTCAGGGGAATATCGTTCCGGGGTGATGATTTGCCAAGTATCCTGAAATCTTTAGGATCCTTTAGTGCCGGTTTTTTTGGCACGGGCAGTTTAGAAGCCCTTTCGGCAAGCTCACCATAGCCGATGCTTTTACCCGAAGGTTTATGATGAACCATCGCATTTGCTGCATAGCACTCCGCTACGGGAACTCCCCATTTATCACTGGCAGCCTTTACCAGCATTTCTTTTGCCGCTGCTCCTGCCGTACGCAGGGGCAAATAGTTTGTATTGACCGAAGAGCTTCCCCCTGTCATTTGCTGGTCGTCCGGAAATTTGGCTTCACCTGAAGTTGATTTAACGGTCACCTGGTCCAGGGACACCTCCAGTTCCTCGGCGATCAAAGCCGGTACCGATTGATACGTACCCTGCCCCATCTCGGCCTTGGGGTTCATCAGGGTTATCTTCCCCGATCTGTCGATAATAATATAAGGTGTGAACTCCGACCCGGCGTCAACGCTGCTCATGTTCACCAGTTCGCCAAGCTTTGTTTCTTTTAATAAGGCGTACCCTAACACCAGGGCGCCGCCTGCAATGCCCGAGATCGTTATAAATTTCCTGCGGTTTATCTTTGTTTTTTCTTCCATGGTGACCTCCGGTTATTTGGCTTCAGCTAAATTATTTTGCTTACCCGCGTTTCCCGCGGCCTGGTGAACGGCTTTACGAATACGCTGGTAAGTGCCGCACCGGCAAATATTACCCGACATTGCAACATCAATGTCGGCATCGCTTGGGTTGGGGTTCTTCGCAAGGAGCGTTACCGCCGACATGATCTGCCCCGACTGGCAATAGCCACACTGCGGCACCTGCTGATCGATCCACGCTTTTTGTATAGGATGGTCGCCTGTTTCGGATATACCTTCGATGGTGGTTATTTTTTTACCGTCGGCTATAGATACCGGGATGCTGCATGACCGTGTTGGGTCGCCGTCGAGGTGGATTGTACAAGCGCCGCACTGCGCTATCCCGCAGCCAAATTTTGTTCCCTTAAGGCCTATGACGTCCCGTATTACCCAAAGCAGGGGCATTTGAGGATCGACGTCAACGGTATGGGATTGGCCATTAATAATTAGTGTGTGATCAGCCATGAGGTTGTGATTGAGTATATAAAGCTACTTAATTACTCTAAATAAACAATACATCAAAAAAGCTTAAACCGGCTAAATTTCCAGGGTTATAATTTCGTTATCATCCTGATAAGCTTGGTTATTTTCATTAATTTACCGGCAAATATCCGATCATCCTATGACAGAGACGCCTCTTATCCAAATACGCAATCTTTCCAAATCCTATGGCCAGAAACAGGTATTAAAAAACCTTTCCCTCGATATTTACCCTGGGCAGGTTATCGGGTACATAGGGCCCAACGGCGCCGGAAAATCGACCACCGTAAAAATTCTGACAGGTCTTATTCCTGATTTTGAGGGCGAAGTGCTGGTCGAGGGTATCAGCATGGCAAAGGACCCGCTGGCCATCAAAAAGCTTTTTGGCTACGTGCCCGAGAACGCCGAGATATACGACGTGCTTACGCCAATGGAATATCTTGATTTTATTGGCAAGTTGTATGGCATGGAAGAAAATGCGCTTCAGGAAAGAGCGCGGAAATTACTTGCCGCGTTTGGGTTAGGTGTTAACGCTGATGACAGGATGGATACCTTTTCAAAGGGGATGAAACAAAAGGTGCTGCTTATTGCAGGCATTATCCACAACCCAAGGATCATTATACTGGACGAACCGCTGTCCGGGCTGGATGCAAATGCTGTCATCATGATCAAAGAATTGATCACGCGGCTTTCAAAGGAAGGTAAAACGATATTTTATTGTTCGCATATGATGGACGTGGTTGAAAAAGTATCGGACAGGATATTATTGATCAACAAAGGCGAGATAATTGCCGACGGGACGTTTGAATCCCTTAAACAAAATCATAGCGATACGCTGGAACGCATATTCTCTAAACTGACGGGCCGCGAAGATACTTCAAGTGAAACAGATGCGATCATTAATGCTTTTGACTGACCTGTTATGATAGACAAAATATTCCTGCGTTTTATAACATTCCTTAACCCGGTGCTGGTTCGCACAGGTGTTGATACCTACCAGTTGAACGAGATATTGCGCATCAAACTGCTAATCGACAACCGCAGGCCCAGGACGGCGTTCGCAGCACGAAAGAATGCAAAAAACAAGGTGCAATCGCCCTGGATGGTTGGTTTTTTCACCGTTTTAATGGGTTTCCTTATTGGCCTGGTGCTCTTTATCAATAAAGCGCCTTATGTCGGGCAGACGCTCTATTTCAGCGCGTTTATGGTATTCATGGCTCTTACACTTATCTCTGATTTCACCACCGTTTTGGTCGATTCACGCGATCAGTATATTATTGCGCCGCGCCCGGTAAATGATCGTACGGTAACCGTTGCGCGTATTTTGCATATCAGTATTTATGTTCTTCGCCTCGCACTTTTACAGGGCGCACCGGGTTTGGTGATGATAGGCTTTATCGACGGCCCGCTGGCTATCCCGGTATTTTTATTACAGATATTGGAGGCAACATTTCTTGCCATCTTCATTGTCAATATTGTATACCTGGTGATCATGAAGTTTGTAAGCCCGCAAAGGTTCAAGGACATTATCACTTATATCCAGATCGGGTTCACTATAGTTATATTCGGTGCATATTACCTGCTGCCCAGGTTGATAGATGTTTCGAAAATTGAAAATGTTAATATCCTGGGCCATTGGTTTTCCTATATTCTCCCGCCTGTCTGGATAACTGCATTGAATGAATTGCTGTTCCATCATGTACGTGCGGATATCATCACGAGTTTGCTTGCCATCGCGGGGCTCGTCGTCCCGGTATTCGGCCTTTGGCTGGTGGCCAAAGTTTTGGCCCCAGGCTTTAACCGCCGCCTTGCTATTATCGCCACTTCCGACGGCAACAGCGCTTCGCCGGCTGCGATAAAAAAAGAAAAGAGGTCGGGGGTATTGGACAGGATCGCAAGCCTGGTCGCAGCCGACCCTGTTGAGAATGCAGGCTTTAAGATAACCTGGAAACTCTCTACCCGCACCCGCGAATTCAAAATGAAAGTTTACCCGGCATTCGGCTATATTCCCATTTATTTCGTTTATTTCACCTTTAACGGCAAAGGGCAAGACCTTGCTGAACGCTGGGAAAACTTAAGAAACGGGCACAATTATATCATACTGATCTACCTTTGCACTTTCATACTTTCGGCTATCCTGACCAACATATCGATGTCGGAGAAATACAAATCGGCCTGGGTATATTATTCTACTCCTATAAGCCAGCCGGGAAAGATACTTTCGGGCATGTATAAGGCTATACTAACTATTTACTTTTTACCGTATTGCCTTGTATTGGCAATAATTATTGTAGCTATTTGGGGCCCCGGGGCCATTAACGATATTATCCTGGCTATGCTCATCAGCAGCATCTACGGTGTGCTGATGGCGCTATTTATGGTAAAAGGCCTCCCATTCTCGAAACCGGTGATCGTAAAACAGGGGGGCGGCCGTTTTATTGCTTCACTACTGGTCGTAACCTTTCTCGGCGGTATCGGCTTTGGGCATTACTACCTGATGAAGTGGGAAAACGTGATCTGGATACTCTGCATACTGTTTGCTTTTATAGCCTGGCTTATGTTGCATTATTACAAAAAAACAAGCTGGGAAAATTTGGAAATGGCTGATGACCTGTAGGCTGAATTAAGGATGCTAACTTGCTGTTATGCCCATATCGACCGCCAATGGAGCGAGCAGGAGCTTGCTGAGAAGTTGCTCTTGCTTCCTCAGAATATGCGTGCCGAAGCATCAAAAAAAAGGGTATGGACAGACAAGCAACTTTACATCGCGGGGAAACTGTTGCTGGCGAAGCTGCTGCAACAATTCGACATCCATTTCTCATTAGGCGATGTAAAATATAGTTCCTATCATCGGCCATATTTTGACCACGGCATTGATTTTAACATAGCTCACTCAGGCAATTTTGCCATTTGCTGCGGAACGGCCACCGGCAAGGTTGGTGTCGATATCGAGCAGATCAAACCGACTGACCTGAGTGAGTATACCGACTACTTTACTTACGCCGAACG
This sequence comes from Mucilaginibacter ginsenosidivorans, assembly GCF_007971025.1. Lineage (NCBI taxonomy): Bacteria > Pseudomonadati > Bacteroidota > Sphingobacteriia > Sphingobacteriales > Sphingobacteriaceae > Mucilaginibacter > Mucilaginibacter ginsenosidivorans. The sequence continues at coordinate 4,620,431 of NZ_CP042436.1, forward strand.
GGAGGTCATCCGGAGTTACCCCGATATCATGAGGGGCTTTTACGACTTCTGGACCCGAAAGGAAGCTTTATTAAAGGCCGTAGGTACTGGCTTTAATATACCGTTTTCGTCTGTTGATGTGACGGGCGATGTGGTTGAATATGCCAACATGACCTATCACATCCAAAAATTGAACATTGATACAGGTTATCCATGCCATATCGCAACAACAAGCCCGTCCAGTGTTATATTACTGGCTGTCAACCTGTAAAACATTATCTGTCTTTTTGGGTTATCAGTATCGTCCAGTCAAACCTTGCATGGAAACTACTCATCAAAAAAAAATACAGTACCTCCCGCTGGCCATCAGCATAATTATAACACTGTTTATCGGTTTTGCGGCATCATTTTTTACGCGCCCCGAAATAAGCGGCTGGTTCGTCACTTTAAAAAAGCCTTCATTCAACCCGCCAAACTGGGTATTCGCTCCTGTTTGGACAACTCTTTATATTCTTATCGGCATTTCAGCATACCTGGTATGGAAGCGGCGCGACGATTCCGGTATATTTAAGGTTACTGCCGCTGTTTACGTCATCCAACTTATACTGAATTTTTCCTGGTCGCTGGTTTTCTTCAGAATGCACGAACTGTTAGGTGCACTTATTGTCATCAAACTTTTATGGCTGATGATACTGGCTACTATAATTTATTTCGGAAAATTCAGTAAGGTTGCTTCGTGGCTACTTGTTCCCTACCTGCTTTGGGTAAGCTTTGCAACTGTGCTTAACTTTAGTATTTACCTGCTTAACCGATAAAAAATATTACTTTTATTTCAACATCGCGACCGGCCTGGTCGTATCCCGAAATATGAAAAAGTTTTTGTTGTCCGCCTGCCTGCTTTTATTTTGTGTGAGTATCTCTTTCGCTGATACTGTTACCATCAAACATTTTGCCATTAAGGAAAATCCGTTCGCCCAAAACGAGATTGCCGTTGTCGCGGTTGACACAGCCAGTAATATCCTGGAAAATATAAATGGTATTTTCTCCTTTACTGTAAACGGCTTTCAGAAAGATCTGCGTTTTGACAAGGGCACGGCTTTCTACCACGAAAAACTTGACAAGTCAAGTTTTCTATACGTGAAACATGTCGACGAGGCCGGTACACATTCCATACTTTACTACGTTTATAAAGGCGACCATAAATTGATCCCGGTCCACATTAGCTGGATCGTACTGCTGGCTATCCCGATACTGCTTGTCGTGCTGGGCTATATGTTCAAAAAATTCATCATCATAGCCGCCATCATTTTCATCGTATTTATCTATTTCAATTATAACCATAACCTGGGAGCCGGCACGTTTTTCGAAAGCATTATCGATGGGTTGAAGGGGATGTTCGGTAAGTGAGTTTAAAGCGGAAATCCCTGAACGTTACTTTCAAAAATTTAGTAAATCAATTATTCAACTATTGATCAGAACGGCATGCCTACGCCGAAGTTGAGCTGCATAAAATTATAACTTTCGCCATTGGTGACCTTGTACGTATCTTTGAACGTACCCGAATGGAAAAGTTCGTTACCATGTTTGAGGAGTACCCATTGATCGGAGCCTGAAAATTCGGGGTCCTTAAATTTAAATGCTGCATCGAGCCGAAATACAAAAAAGGTAAGATCGAACCGTAAGCCGGTTCCGATAGCCATGGCTGTAGAGGGTAGGATATTGTTCAGCCTGAACTCCTGGTTAGGGAACTGGTCTTGTTTATGCAGCCGCCAAACATTACCCGCATCCACGAAAAAGGCCCCTTTAAGCGCCGATCCAAAAAAATTATTGGCTATTTTATACCGGTATTCGGCGTTCGCGACGAATTTTATTTCTCCGAATTGGTCGAGGTAACGTAACCTGCTTCGGAGCTCATTGGCGGCATCGTCAGTCCCGTAGCTTGCCCTGTTAAACTGGCCCGGGCCGAGTGTACGCGGTATCCACGCCCTGATATCGTTAGCGCCGCCCACATAAAAGTTTTTTTCGAATACCAATTGGGAACTGTTGCCATAAGGAACGCCGACACCAGCGTTCATCCGTAAAATAAACTGCTGCTCGTGGGCAAGATCTTTATAGAACCGAACATCTACTTCCATTTTGGTGTACTGGGCAAAGGTATATCCGAAAATGGTACGCTGTCCGGCGGTATCGCGGGCGGTGTTGAATATATTGCTGAGCAGCGACAGGGTGTTACCACCAATATCCAGACTTCCCCTGAAATAAATAAAGTTTTGATAGGAATTGAGTTTGTTCGCATTAAGCTGGTAGGTGTATTGCGAACCCGAAGTAAAAATGGTACGGCCTATGAGATACACGTAAGAGTAATACCCTTTATTCAACAGGGAATCCCTTGCGCCTTCGTTTATCGTTCCTTTTGAAAATTCGATATCAATCGGCGTTACCGTATGTATCTTACTGGCTGTCTCCGTAAAATCATAGCTGATAGAGTTTACAAAACTTTGCCGCTCTACCAAACCCTTTTGAAAGAACAATGAGTAGCTGCTTGCGAAAGTGGTATGCGGCACGCCATATTTTCCCAAAATTGGCAGATTAAAAGGGAAAAGTATTTGAGGGTAAGTAACACTTGCACCTAGTTTAAACTCCTGGTTTTCGACAGCGCCGCGCACCGTGGAGTTATTGCCATTATCAAACAAAGTATTATAATTGAGCTTAACCTGTAAAATGGTAGCCGACTTGAACAGGTTCCTGTCGGTAAACGTATTGCCGATGTTAAAACCGTACCTTCCCCCGTTGAACAGGAATTCGCCCTCAACTCTGTCCGACATTTGTTTTAAGGGCACCAGGTCTATTCTTTTATTGAGCCGGTTGGTGCTGTCTCCAAGTTTTTCGTAGGCGGGATTAGGCACATTCCTGAAGACATTTAACTCGGCTAAACGCGATGTCGTTAGTATTTGCCTGTCTAAATTATATAGTTCCCCTTTTTTCTGGAAATCATAAATGGTGATGATCCGGGGATTGAATTTGTGCGAATAGTCAATGAACTTGTATTGAGAATCTACCTTCAACGTATCCGCCGGGCCAGTGTTTCTACCGCTCGTGTTCGATATCGTTATGGTGGTATTATTGATCCTGTAGGTAGGATGGGCATTTTTTCCCTGTGGGTTATCGATGATCATTTTAACATCGGCAACGCTTTTATTAAAAGTGGTGTCGGCATCAAACGTGACGTATTGACGCAGGAAATCGTAGTATCCGTTTCGCTTCATTAAAGTATATATTCCATCCCGATCATAAGCCAACGTGTCGGCATCATATCGCCCACCTGGCCTTACATGGCTAAACGAGGAAACATATTGCCGGTAAAGATGTTCTAACTTTTTATCAGCAATGCTATCGGTATAGCTGCGGAATCTGAACATCGGGCCCTCTGTTGCAGTAAACACCAGTTCGGCGCGTTTATTTTTTACTTTTATGGTATCGGTGACCGTGGCTTTCAGGTAACCTTTGTTCCTCAAAAATTTCTGAATCTGCTGTTTTGAAAATTCGACCAGCGACGTATCCACGATATTAGGCGGTTCCCCGATATCCTTTTTCCCGTTTTTGCTGAACCAGTAATACAACCGGAGATTAAATTTATTATTGGGTTGCTGATCCTTATCCACGTAGTTGATCGCAGCTTCTGAAAACTCTTTATCAACCCCCTTTATCGTTATTTTACGCACAAGCGCCTGGTTATCGTTAAGCCGCCGGGTTAAACTGCAGGCCGAAACCAGAAAGACGAGAAGAATACTTAATATTGTAAGGCGGTAACCTTTTGTACTATATGCTTTCAAAATCCCAGATCAATTTATTAAAGTCATTACAACATAAAAAGTTTCGCCGCGACGCAGGTTTATTTTTGGTGGAGGGCCACAAATCCATCATCGAATTTGCCGATTCGCCCTACCAAATAGAAACTGTTTATCATATTCCCCGGTTCGATTCAAAAGTGCTGAAATTATCCCAAAAAATAAACTTGTGTGAAATTTCTGTTACCGACCTTGAGAAAATAAGCAGTCTTAAAACGCCGCAGGATGTTGTGGCACAAATCAAAATACCCGCGTGGCCTGCGCTGGGCCACCTTGAATTGAAGGGGAAGTTTTCACTGGCATTGGATGGTGTCCAGGACCCGGGCAATATGGGAACCATTATCCGCATTGCCGACTGGTTCGGTGTTGAGCGAATTATTTGTTCGGAAGATACGGTTGATGTTTATAATCCGAAGGTGGTGCAGGCCAGTATGGGTTCGTTGGCGAGGGTTAAGGTTTATTATACAGAATTGGGTGCACTTTTATCTTCAGTGAAGATGCCGGTATTCGGTGCTTTGCTAAGCGGGAATAACATTTATAATACAGATTTTGGCCATGAAGGGCTTATTTTGATGGGTAATGAAGGGAATGGGATCAGGCCCGAAACAGAAAAGTTGATTACCCGCGCAGTTACTATACCACGTGCCGGCAAAGCGGAATCATTGAATGTAGCGATAGCAACAGCTTTATTTTGTTCGGAAATAAGCAGAAAAGCTTTAAAATAAAATTGCCAGCCAATAAATATTTACTATTTTTGCACTCCTTAAAAAGGGTCGGATGGCCGAGTGGCTAGGCAGAGGTCTGCAAAACCTTTTACAGCGGTTCGAATCCGCTTCCGACCTCGAGGTTTACAATATTAAAATTACAACACCATGGGCGTTACACGTTTAAAAAGAAAAGACAGAAGGAATAAAACTTTCTCACGTTTAGAGGTTCAGGGCCTTAAGCTGGCAACCAACATCGAACTGGGAAGCCGTTCGGCTGAACCGAAACACAGCCAGATAGCAAAAAACAACGAAGCTATCGCGAAGGCTTTAGGTAAATAAGCCCCCTCTAAATCTCCCCCTGTAGGGAAGACTTTTTGATTGGGTTAAAAATCCTGTTTGCTTTAGGCAGACAGGATTTTTTTATTGATCCGGCTGATCAAACCTGGCCCTTCATATATAAAACCTGTATAAAGCTGGATCAATGATGCGCCTGCTTTTAACTTATCCATCGCATCCTGTGCCGAATGTATGCCGCCTACCCCGATAATGGGGAACGCGCCTTTGGATCGCTGGGAAAGGTAGCGTATTACTTCGGTAGAATGTTCAGTCAATGGTTTCCCGCTCAGTCCTCCTTGTTCGTTTGCATACTTTTCTGATCTGAGTCCTTCGCGAATAACGGTCGTGTTCGTTGCGATCAAACCAGCTATTTTAGTTTGGATAACAATATCGACAATATCGTCCAGTTGTTCATGTGTCAGATCGGGGGCTATTTTTAATAATATCGGCCTGCTGATACCGTTTTTGGAATTGCGTTGCTGCAGGGTATTCAAAATATTCATCAGGGGTTCCTTTTCCTGCAAGGCGCGCAGACCGGGCGTGTTAGGCGAGCTTACGTTCACCACAAAATAGTCGACCACATCGAACAGGCGATCGAAACATTTAATATAATCATTTACGGCCTCTTCATTGGGAGTGGCCTTATTTTTACCAATGTTACCCCCTATGATGAGCCCTTTTTGCCAGGGTTTAGCATTGCGGCGATAGGCGGCGATACGCTCGGCTACCACATCGGCACCCATGTTATTAAAACCCATACGGTTGATAAGCGCCTTATCTGCAGGCAGGCGGAACATCCTGGGCTTGATATTACCCGGCTGGGGCAGCGGGGTTACGGTACCCACTTCGATAAAGCCAAATCCCAGGTCGGCCATTTCGCTGATCACCTCGGCATTTTTATCAAATCCTGCAGCGAGGCCAACCGGGTTCTTAAATTTTAAGCCGAACACTTCTTTCTCCAGCCGGGTGTCCTGCACATCCCATATCATGCGGCTTAGTTTTGAGCCACCAGGAAAGCGGTTGAAGCGTTTTAAGTTGCGTGTAACAAAATAGTGTATCTTTTCAGGGTCGAACCGGAACAGCAGCGGTTTTATCAACTGGTACATGGCGCGAAGTTAGGTTTTTTGGTTCATAGTTCATGGATCATAGTTAATGCCGGCTGCACGCTTTTTGCTATCTGCCTTAAGCTTTAAGCCTCAAAAAGCGTATCTTTGCGCGCAAATGATCGCTATAAATAATCTTACATTCGAGATAGGTGCACGGGCTTTATATGATGAGGCTAACTGGCATATCAAGCCAGGTGAAAAGATAGGCCTGATAGGGGCCAACGGAACGGGCAAAACTACCCTGCTGAAAATGATCGTTGGTGAGTATACGCCGACATCGGGCACCATCTCCATGGCCAAGGACCTGACCATGGGTTACCTTAACCAGGACCTGCTCTCCTACTCTTCAGATAAGAATATCCTGCATGTGGCCATGGAAGCCTTTGAGCGCCAGAACCAGTTGCACGACGAGATAGAGAACCTGCTGAAGAAACTCGAAACGGATTACAGCGAAGACTTGTTACACAAGCTAAGCGACAAACAGCACGAGTTTGAAGTGCTGGATGGTTATAATATCGAATACAAAGCACACGAAATACTGGCCGGTTTGGGTTTTAGCGAACCGGACACACACCGCAAGCTGAGCGAATTTTCGGGCGGATGGCGCATGAGGGTGATGCTGGCCAAGATACTTTTGCAGGCTCCGGATATTCTTTTGCTGGATGAGCCTACTAACCACCTTGACTTACCGTCCATACAATGGCTGGAAGAATACCTGAAAGCTTTTGAAGGTGCGATAGTTATCGTATCGCACGACAGGTGGTTTTTGGACAGGGTGATCAACCGTACGGTTGAATCGCGTAAAGGCAAGCTCACGGTTTACGCGGGCAACTATTCCTTTTACCTGGAAGAAAAGGCCCTGCGTGAAGAAATTCAGCGCGGCGAGTTTAAAAATCAGCAATCGAAAATAAGGCAGGAAGAACGTTTGATCGAACGCTTCAGGGCTAAGGCATCGAAAGCAAAAATGGCGCAATCGCGTATCAAGGCGCTGGATAAATTGGAGCGTGTTGATGATGTGGATGATGATAATCCATCGGTAAACTTCAGTTTCCGGTTTTCAAAGCAATCGGGCAGACATGTGGTAACATTGGATAATATCACGAAGAAATACCCTGCTATCGATATTTTAGAACATGCGGAAGCGGTGATTGAAAAGGGCGATAAGATCGCATTAATAGGCGCTAACGGCAAAGGTAAATCAACCCTGCTTCGTATTATAGCCGGGGCTGATAAAGATTTCACCGGCAAAGCTGAAACCGGGCATAATGTATCGCAAACTTTTTTTGCGCAGCACCAACTGGAAGCATTGCATCTGGAAAATACGGTTTTACAGGAGCTGCAATCATTCGCACCAAAACATACCGAAACAGAACTGCGCACCATCTTAGGCTCGTTTCTCTTCACGGGCGACGACGTATTTAAAAAGATCAAGGTACTGTCCGGTGGTGAGAAATCGCGCGTAGCGTTGGCAAAGGCGCTCACGGCTGACGCGAATTTCCTGGTACTGGACGAGCCCACCAACCACCTGGACATTGCATCTGTAAATATACTGGTACAAGCATTACAGCAATACCAGGGCACTTTCATTGTCGTATCGCACGATCGTTATTTCCTGGATAATGTGGCAAATAAAATATGGTTTATCGAGGAACATGCGATAAAACAATACCCGGGCACATACGCCGAATTTGATGAGTGGTTTGCCAAACGTAAGCTGGCGCCAAAAGCCGCGGCGCCGGCAACGCAGCCTAAGAAAGAAGAGAAAAAAGAGCCTTCGCCGGAGAAACACCAATCAGACGAGCGTTCGAAACAAATAAAGAAGCTGAACCAGGAACTGGTCAGGATGGAGCAGGAAATAACTGAGCTGGAGAAAACGGTAAAACAACTGGAAACACAATTGGCCGATGACAAACTTTACAACGATGCCAACAACGCCACGAAAGTGACCGATAATTACCAGCTAAAAAAACTGGAGCTGCAGGAGATACAAGCTAAATGGGAATCACTTGCGGAACAGATACTGGAGCTGGAATCATAAATACAAGATCAGGGAATTTACACCCGGCTAAGAATATGAGTAGAATTGCTTTATGTATTTGCATCGCTTTATTTTTTAGCGCAGGCGGCTATGCGCAAACAACGCCGTATACCGACCAGGTATTTCAGCCCGGGATAAAGACCGTTGAATTGTATAATACCAAAAAGGCACAGTCGTTCCCGCTTATAGAACTAAACTCGCGGGAACAGCTTTTGTTGGGTTTTGATGACCTGCAGGGTGGCAGCCGCAATTTTTACTACACAGTTGAACATTGCGATGAAAATTGGACCCCCACCAATATTTCGCCCGCGGAATACCTGCAAAGCTTTACTGAGGACCAAATACGCGATTATAATTATTCATCATCGACCATTCAAAAATATACCCATTACGAGATCAGGTTCCCGAACGATAACATCGGCCTTAAAATATCAGGCAACTATATCCTTAAGGTTTACGAGGATGGGGACAAATCCAAAATGGTGCTTACCCGGCGTTTTTATGTTGCGGAGCCAAAGGTTTCGACCATCGCCGAGGTTGTTCCCCCCAGTGATAATACATTAAGAGAGACTGACCAAAAGGTCAATTTCGAGATCAATTACGGGTCGTTGCGGGTGCAAAACCCCAACTATGATATCCGCGCGCTGATCATGCAAAACCGGCGCAGCGAAACGGCTATCCTTAACACGCAGCCCGCCAGCATTCGTGGCAATACGCTGGTTTACAATGACCTCAGCACCAATAACTTCCAGGGTTTAAACGAATTCAGGCATTTTGATACCCGCAGCCTGAAGCTGAATTCGGACAGGATATCACACATTTACCGCGACACGGCGAACACAGTTGTTTTACTGATAGACCCTACCAATAACCAGCCGAATTACTCTTTTTATTATGATAATGATGGCAAATTCTTTCCCGGCAACCAGGATGGCGGCAGTGACCCGCGCATAGATGCCGACTACGCACACATGTACTTCACGCTCGCAACAACGAGATCAGATAACGATGGATCGGCATATATCGTCGGCCAGTTCAATAACTATCAGCTTAGCGATGCGAGTAAACTAACCTACGACCCTACCGACCACCATTATCATATCCAATTATTCCTGAAACAAGGTGTATATGATTATGAATATGTATGGGTGCCTAAAGGATCGCAAAAGCTCGATAATACCGCATTCGGCGGGTCGCATTATGAGACCGAGAATGAATATGAGATACTGGTTTACTACCATCCTTCCGGTGCACGCTGGACAGAGTTGGTGGGATTTCGGGGACTGAATACCACAAATCGGTAGCACCTTTCGCTCATTGCTGCCGGGTCGCGTAAAATGTCCCGTTTGCAATAGTATAGCTGGGGCTGGAACTAAGGTTGCCCCCCGAATCAAGTATTGTAAACTCCTGTACCGAAAAAGTCCCCTTGATATAACTTGATGTCACATCGGTTATGTCACAGTTCCCTGCTTCCCCGCTACGGATGTGCTTATATCGGCATTGCCCGCACTATAAGTAATTAAAATACCTTCCTTTTTAATATCGTTGGTTGTAAAGTTGTCCCCTGCTTTTAGCGTTGCTGCATGAAAGATATTGATAGTTATAGCTTCACCTACGTCTGCCGGATCGTTGAGGACAGTATTATGTGCACTTATTACAGTAGAAGACATTTGGAAGTCGTTCCCGGTTACTTCATACGATTGGACATTTCCCAAATGGTGTGTTTGTCCTGTTATTGAAAATTGCAAATGATCAACATTGGGGATATTAACTCCATTTTTCTTACAGTGACTCAAGAGTAAGATCACCAATAAACACGTAAAGATCTTATAAGGTTTCGTTTTCATAAAATATTGGTTTACAAAATAAAGTTACCATGTATTTTATTAATTATCAATTTTTTAAAGGGCCTTTAAATTTAAAGGCGCACTTGATATGCGATCATGATTTCGGTTTAAATGCGTTAATGTATATTTGCAGTAAAACCCATATCCATGAAGTCCAGAACACCCAAAGAATCACATACCATTATGAATGAACTGGTATTGCCTAACGATACCAACACATTGCATAACCTGATGGGAGGGCGCTTATTGCACTGGATGGATATAGCGGCCGCCATATCGGCGCAGAAACATTGCAACCGTATCGTGGTAACCGCTTCGGTGGATAATGTTTCGTTCAAGCATTCTATCAAGCTGGGCGACGTGGTTACCATTGAGGCAAAAGTCACACGTGCCTTTACCACTTCGGTAGAAGTGCGGCTGGATGTATGGGCACAAAATATACCTTCGGCAACAAAGGTTAAAAGCAACGAGGCTTATTACACTTTTGTAGCGGTGGACCAAAGCGGGCGCACGATACCCGTTCCATCGCTGGAGCCGGAAACCGAGGAAGATAAATTGTTATATGCCGGGGCATTACGCCGCCGTCAGCTGCGCCTTATTCTGGGCGGAAAAATGAAGCCGGATGACGCTACGGAACTGAAAGCTTTGTTTTTTTCGGATCAGAAAGATTGAATCCCGGTCAAGATTTATTCACCCGGCCGGTCAGCTACTTGTTTTACGAGCCCATCCTGGCTGATGCTCCAGGCAACTTTGCCGTCTTCATCTTTTATAAAAGCCATAAACTGGTGTTCTGTGGCTTCAAGGCGTAATTTATTAGTTTTTTGGCTGACTATTACTGTTTGATCCAGGCCAAGATCCGTCAAATTTTTATTGTAAACCTTATGCAGCCTGTACCATTCCTGTTCGCGGTAATAGATGAGCCACAGATATTGCTTTTGAAATTCGGAATAAGGCATTTCAAAGTTAACACTACCCGGCTCGGCCCGGCTGAATTGCAAATAGCCCCACCTTTCGGGATAATGCATATTGATGAGCCCCTGTGCCGACCATACCCAGTTATGTTCTGGCAATAGTTTGCCGGCACTTCCGGTAAGTTTAACATATTTACCATCCACCACTTGAGTGTCCCACTCTACCCGCGAAAAATTAGCCCGCCAGGTTGTCCCCTCATGTGGCAGTGCGCCATTTCCCAATCTAATGGATTTGAAAGGAATGGCCATTTCAACCGTCCAGCCTTCGTCCTTGTCTGATGGATCGTTGAGTGTGCCTTGTATTTTTATGGCCGACCGCAGTCCCTTAACATCCCAATTGCTTAACGGCGCTCCGCCATCGCGATAGGGCTTGTTAAGGAACAAGTCAAAAATGGTGTTCAGCGGATTTACCTCTACCTCAAAATAATTATGCGCGGTGTTATATGGGTCTATAAAAAATTCGAAGTCATTATCATGAAAAACAATATCGTCCCTGTTCTTCAGCGTTGCCCAAACCTGTGGCTCGGTAAGCTGCGCAGCAATATAAAGGCAGCTATCGTCCCAAAGTATTTTTATTTTGGTGGAAAGCGGTGGTTTGGGTTTATCTGCGCCTTCAATGTCTACAAATTCGTTTGTCCAGGGTACGCGCTGCCAAGCCAGTTCGTTGATATTGCCGTCGATCACCGGCGGAAATTCAGTGTGATAAACAATATAGTTCCCCGGTGTAGTAAACAGGTTTTCCAATCCCTTAAAAGATGACTGTGCCTTTAAGACGAAAGCATTAAGAAGAAAGGCGGAAAAAAGCAGGTATCTGGACACGGGCGAAGTTAAGGCAGTTAGATAATGGTCAATTATTTAGGTTTTAACTCCCCATCTCTACTATCTTATCAAATTCTTCCCTTTTTACCGCCGATACAGAAAGGCGGCCGAGCTTTACTAACTGGATGTCCTTGAGTGCGGGTTCGGCTTTTATTTGCGCCAAAGTCACGGACTTTTTCAGGGCCTCAACCGGCACAAGATCGACCACCAGCCAATTGGTATCGTCGGTAGTCGGGTCCTGGTACGATTCCCTTGCCACTTTGGCTATGCCGACAACATCTTTACCCTCGTTACTGTGATAAAAGAACACCAGGTCGCCCTCTTTCATAGCCCTCAGGTTATTCCGGGCAGCAAAGTTGCGGACACCATCCCACACGGCACGGCCATCCTTATTAAATTGTTCCCAGCTATACTTATGAGGTTCTGATTTGACGAGCCAATAGTTCATGATACAAGTTTTCACCAAATATAACAGTTGTAATAAATATCAGGGAACGTTCGGTTAACTGTGTCTAAATTTTTACTGTACAGATCAGCGCTTAAATAATTTCATCTAATGGATTCAATTTTTGTGACAGAAGGAGCTCATTAATGCCGTTTCTATCTTAAGATGGAATTAGACAACTGACCAGGGAGTTTTAATAACCTAATTTCCAAGCCGGATTGACATTATCTTTCCAGCTATCTCAAAATCAACTGATTATTTTTTTGAAAAAACCGGCACTTTCCTGATAACAAGTCTATCTTTACAAACGAACATCTGCATATGGGATTACCGCTAAGAATAACTTTCAATGATACCGACTACGCGTATCAGATCGTCAACAGTAAGTTAATTGACCGCGACACTACCGAACTCGAATTGATTTTAGACGGGGAAACAATTGGCCTGCAACGCGATCAAAATAAGGGCTGGGTGCAAAAAGACGACAATAGCACTATCGATCCCGACCTGGTACAGGCACTTGGGCGTTCTGTATCGTTACGTTTGCGGATGTAATTGTACCAGGTTTATAATCAGACTTTTTTTCCGAAAAACACCTTCCTGTAATTTGTTGCCATAGGGTGTTTTGACAATACAGGCGGGAACAGTACATATTTGTCGACAATAGCTTTATCGAAGAACTTTTCATCAACGGCGGTTACTTTGAAACCTACTTTTTCCAGCATGTCAACAAAGTCGTCACCGAATATCCTGACGTGATCATCCTGTCCGAAAAGCCTTTCCCGTTCTTTTGGGTCGGTGATGGTCAAGTCCTCGTAAGTCTTATCAAGATGGTCCTTTTGCGGCACCGTCAGGATACAATAGCCTCCATTGTCAAGCACCCGATAAATTTCGGTCAGGCCATTCTGAAGATTATAAACGTGTTCTAAAACATCGCAGGCAATAAGACAATCAAAACTTTTGTCGCCTATTTGTTTCATATCTGTTATATCCAGGTTGTAATCTATGTCACCGTAATCATAACCCTCTGCAAGGTAATCACCAGTTTTGTATACCGCTGGTTTTCCTTTTATTGCCCTTTTAGTAGCTTCTTCAGGTGCGCAATGAAGCACTCTTTTGCCAACGATCAGTTTGCTTTCACTGAACTCATCCAACATGGTTAAAGCGGCTACCAATAAACGACTACGAACGGTAGAACCGCAATTAGGACAGCTTGAATAAGCGTGCCAACTGTTGCTTTTAAGTTTGTTTGCCTTGTAATGACATATATTGCACTCAACCTTATTGCCGGCCAGGTTATAGTAAACCTGCGATGCCCCAATAAGTGTCTTTTCGGCAGCTCGTTTTCCTTTTTTTAGTATTGTTTTCATTCAGAGAGATGGTGATGGGGTTTAAATTTTATCTGGTCATTTGAAAAAATAGCATTTTAGTTTAATATGTTTAGAAATTAATATCATATTGACCTCAATATAGTCATTAATGACAACTAATGTGCAATCAGCCAGTTTTTCTTAAAAAAAAACCAAACGCGGCAGCTATCAATTTGTGTTGGTCAACGCTTCCTTTTCGAGTTTGATCTCTGTCTTTTTGCTGCGATTGAACCAAAATATACTGGCCGTTTTCATGTATTCAACCTGTTTCTTAGGTTTCTTGAAAGTGTATAACCACCACAAGCCATACTTAAGGCAGAAATTGTAAAAGAACACCGGTAGTACAATACCCGATGTCCATACGATAAGCACCAGCGCGGGAACATAATACAGGTGGAACACGTTCATACAAACGATACGCGTAAACGACATGGTGACGATCTGCATAACGTAAATAAACAGCGAGTGATAACCAACGATACGAATAAAGGTCAGCGCCTTGTATCGCTGAAGCAAGAAGGAAAAGCTAACCGAGGTAACACACCCGATAAGCGCTTCGATCAGGAACCAAAAGGGCTGCTGGTATTCTACATACTGCATACCAAGCGGTGTGGGCTTGATGTTCAATTGCGTGAAATGATACTGAACGTATACAAATACAGCCAGCAGGGGCAGGAATATTTTCCAGGAGGTAAAACGCTCTATATTACCTTCGGCAAGCATGATATTAGAAATCAGGTCGCCAAGCGCGAAAAAGAAATAATATTCGCAAATATCGTTCAAAAAGCCCTTGTCGATCTGATGTGTTTTCATATAAGCCGAAACCGAATACAGGGCAAAACCAAATATGATATGCAATACCGGGCTGATCTTCAGTTTTGATTTTAAAAGCGCATATATTCCGCCAATAAAAAACAAAGCGTTCAGATACCAGAATGGCCCGTTCTGTCGGGGGTCGGTGATTAGATAGATGTAATTCCACGGGGTGGTACCATTGTTGGTAAATCGTGCCGCCAACAATTGAAGGGTTACCTGTACTGAACCCCATATCAACAGAGGATATAATATATTATTGACACGGTCTGAAACATAGCCGCCATATCCTTTTTTTGCAAGGCTTTTACCCACCAGCAAGCCGGATATGATAAAAAACAAAGGCATCCGGAATCCGTAAAGGAAAGTATTGAGATAATTAATAAAAGGGTAGTCATTCAACGGCAGGCCGTGGCCGTTCAGGGTCAGGAAGCAATGCCCGAAACCGACGAACATAATACTGATGCCTTTATCGTAATCGATCCAAAGCCATCTTTTCTCACTTAAAATAAACCGGGAATTAAAAGGATCCATTTTAAAAATTGCAAATTAGTTTTTCTGTTAATTCCGGCAAAACAGTATTGATGTTTATATGTTATAATAAATAATGTATTGACAGCGGTTTTAAACGGGATAATAGCAAATAATGTTCCAGTTAGGTATTTTGCATTACTCCTTATTTCTCACCAAATTAAAATTGGCATGTAAAGTGCAGATTTAGAAAAATTTACGTTTAATGCAAAGTAGAATGTAACATTTAAATTACAATAATTTTCATTTTAATATAAAATTTTATTTTTAATTAACTATTATTTAGTTTTGTACGTATACTTAACTAATACTAAACTAACGCAATGGATATTCAAACGATAGCAAGCGTAGGAAACATATATCAAAATATAGCTTTTTATGCTTTTTTAGCTCTAATCGGCTTTATGTGTTTTGAATTGATTAAACACAATTCAAAACAAAGAGGGTTTGGGGTCACTGTCCCCAATAAGTGAGCATTTTCCACCCCGCATAGTTAATGCAATATCTTAAACATTAGTTCTTTCATCAATTCGCCAGGTCCGTCGTTTGAGTCGACACCTTTACTTTTCAGGTCATATTCGCGAAGCAAACTAATTATCTGCATAGTT
The DNA here is from genome assembly GCF_007971025.1 of Mucilaginibacter ginsenosidivorans. NCBI lineage: Bacteria > Pseudomonadati > Bacteroidota > Sphingobacteriia > Sphingobacteriales > Sphingobacteriaceae > Mucilaginibacter > Mucilaginibacter ginsenosidivorans. The sequence continues at coordinate 4,635,849 of NZ_CP042436.1, forward strand.
TTCCCATAATTATAACTGCGCGCTGCCAGTTCATAGTCTTTTACAAAATAAGGGTTAACTCCTAATTCGCGCGCAAGGCTTTGAGGCGACTTATCCTTTGCATAATGATATAACAACACCTTGCTGAAGAAATTATTCAAATTACCCAAAACCAGCACCATGGGATTGGATTTTGGGTTGGCTTCAAAATAATTAACGATCTGGTTTACCTTCAGCGGGTCCTTGCGGCTTAGGGCAGACTGCAATTCAAATACATTGTATTCCCTGCTGATGCCGATATTATCCTGCACATGCTGTAATGTTATGGATTGGCCCTTACTTACGTTCAGCATTAGCTTATCCAGTTCATTGGCAATTTTTGAGAGATCGTTCCCCAGGTATTCGGCCATCATAGCCGTCGCCTGTCCGTCCATCTTATATCCCTTTTCACCGGCATAGTCTTCTATCCATGCAGGTATCTTATTGTCGTATAATGACGTTGATTCAAAGACGAGCCCGTTCTTATCTATCGCTTTGTAGGTTTTCTTCCGCTTGTCAAACTTTCCATATTTATAACAGAAAATAAGAACAGTACTGCGTAATGGATTTTCCAGGTAGCTTAATACCGGGTCTATCCCCTTTTTATCATCGTCTTCCTTACCCCATTTCATGTCCTGCGCTTCTTTCACCAGCACCAATTGATAATCGGACATAATTGGGTAACGCTTGGCGGCATTGAGCACGGTCATTATATCTGTGTCCTTACCGTAAAGCACCGTCTGGTTAAATCCTTTTTCAGCGTCAGACAATAACTTATCTTCGGCATAGTTGCTTACCAGGTCGATAAAATAAGGCTCTTCGCCGTGCAAAAGATACAGGGGCTTTAGCTTTCGGTTTTTAAAGTCTTTTATTATTTCGGTCGCCGTCATAGAGGAAGTCAAAAGTAAAAATTCAAAAACGAAAAGCCTGCTATTTTGAATTTTGAATTTTTACTTTTGGAATAATGCTTCAGCCACTTCAACTACCGCCCTACCCTTTCAAGATCGTTGAGCAGGATGGCGTGCTGGCCATTTTTGACGAGATACGCAAAAAGCACATCATTATAACCCCTGAAGAATGGGTGCGCCAGCATTTTGTTCAATACCTCATCAACCAAAAGGGGTACCCGAAATCGCTGATCAAACTTGAAGGAGGACTGAAATTACACGGTAAGGCCCGGCGAACCGATATAGTGGTTTTCAACCCCAAAGGTGAGAGGATACTCCTGATAGAATGTAAGGCACCATCCGTCAGTATCGACCAGAAAGTATTCGACCAGGTGGCACGTTATAATATGGTGCACAAAGTATCGTTACTCGCCGTCAGCAACGGGCTCGAACATTATTACTGCCGGATAAATTTTGAAAAACGCGATTATAGTTTTATAGAAGACTTACCGAATTATAAGGACGTCTATTTTTAACTTATAGTAGCTACCAGGTTCTGTATCTTTTCTTTCAACTCGTCGGGCTTGAACGGCTTGGACACATAGTCGTTCATGCCGGAGTTAAATACACGTTCTTTTATGTCGAACAGTGCCGATGCGGTAAGGGCAATGATAGGAATGTTGGCCTTACGCGGATCGCGCATTTTTCGTATTTCGGTAGCTGCGTCAAATCCATTCAGAACGGGCATTTGCAGGTCCATCAGGATAATATCGAAATTGCCGTATTGTACCATCTCTATAGCACGCTCGCCGTTCTCGGCTATAGTAGGTGTGATGCCCCATTTGGAAAAAAGCTTTTTCATCAGCATCACGTTTACCATATTGTCCTCGGCTATCAACACCCTTAGCTGGCTCATTGAATCGATAGGAGTTGCCACAGACACTGGCTGATCATTTTCTTCCGGCGCCGGAGCGACTTCTGTAGAAACAGGAAATTCCATATCAAATGAAAATTCCGAGCCCTCGCCAAGCGTACTTTGCACCTCCATATGCAAGCCCTGGAGCTCGAGCAAACGCTTTACAATGGCCAGACCCAAGCCTGTGCCGCCGTATTGCCTGGTAGTACTGATGGACTCCTGGGTAAAAGGCTCAAATATCGTTGCAAGGCTTTCTTTTTCGATACCAATACCGGTGTCTTTAACCGAAAAATTAACATTTACGATATTATGCCTGTCCTCAACGCATTTTACATTTACCCAAACATTGCCCGAAGGCGTAAATTTAATGGCATTGCTTATCAGGTTAAATATGATCTGGGTTAGCCTTGTCGGGTCGCCGATCACAACCTTATTTTTCAGGCTGCTGTCAATGGAAACCCTGAATTCAAGTTCCTTTTCTTCAGCCTTAAGCCGCAACCCGCCGCATACATTTTGCATCAGGTCAGGTATTTTAAATTTGATATTCTCAAACACAACCTTGCCTGCTTCAATTTTGTTAAAGTCAAGCACATCGTTTACAAGGGCGAGTAGGTTGTTAGCCGAGAATTTTAAAATATCCAGGTTATCCCGCTGATCGGGCCGCGGGTTTCCCATCATCAGCAGGTTACCCATGCCTATCACCGCGTTCAGCGGAGTGCGTATCTCATGCGACATGATGGACAGGAATTCCGATTTAGCCTGAGCTGATTTTTCAGCCTTCTCTATCACTTTTTCCAGCTCTACATTCAGGTTACCCCTTTCCTCAGCGGTTGCCCTCAACTGCTTCATGCTTTTAATAAAGGCCGTATAGAAATGGCTGTGCATGAAGATAATGAGGATAAAATTAGCACATACCGCAATGATGATAGTAGACTCATCTATTGTCATAGGCTTGATGCCTATCACGTAGTTGTTGTCATACTCCAGTATCAAAAACAGTAATACCGGTATCAGGTTCATTAGCGAATAAAACATCCCGCTTGCCTGGCCCAGCATATAAAAACTGAATATGATGATGAGCAGCACGATCTGCGCGGTAATAATATCTACTGTTTGCAGGGTAATAAAAACATTGGTAAGGTTTACCATAGTAGCCATCACCAGCAAAATATGCGATATGATGCCCCAGCGCGGTCGGAAGGTCAAGTATTTAAATAAAATGATAAAACTGACAAGCAATATCAGTGTGGTAAAGGCAAGCAGGTATTGGTGATCGAGATAGATATTAACAACCAGGGCTGAAACCGCAATGATGGCGAGCCACAAACCATAATACAACAGGCGTATTCGTGCCTGGTCAAGGATGGTTTGCTCCCTGGTCAATATCTTATTTACCGAGAAGTTAAAAAAACCTACGTCTCTGTTCATCGTGGGGTAGCCCTGATCTATTAAATATTAATTAAAAATACAATACCCAACCCTTTCGGCAGGTGCCGATTTTTCAAGGAGTCGCCCTTTTATTAACAATTAGCCTGCCAACCCGAGTAAATTGTTCTCGATTATTTTCAATTTGGCCACAGCATCGGCTTTTTTCCTGAGCTCGTTCTCAATAATTTCGGGTTTGGCATTTTGCATAAAACGTTCGTTACCGAGTTTTGCTTCTACTGATTTTAAAAAGCCGAGCAGGTATTCTTTCTCTTTCTGCAGCTTTTCTATTTCAGCTGTAGTATCCAGATCTTCTTCCATCGGGATAAAAAACTCGTCTGTAGAAACCCTAAACGCAATTGCGCTATCTGTTTTACTATCAGCAGGACTAATTTCGCTGATGTTGGCCATCTTTGAAATAATGGTTTGAAAGCTGTCGTAGCCAATGCCCGAGTTTGATTTTATTAAAAGCTGAAGGCTTTCCTTTGGCGACATTTTTTTGCTCTGCCTTACTTCGCGTATTTTGGTTACCAGTTCCTTAACCAGTTCTGTTTCTCTTAGTAACTGGGTATCAATTTGCCCGATTTCCGGCATTTTAGCAACAATGCAACAATCCTGTATGCTTCGTTGACCGAATATATCTTCGTCGTGCCATAACTCTTCTGTAATAAACGGCATAAAGGGGTGCAGTATTTTCAAAACATCTTCAAAGAATGACACCGTTGCCTCATATGTTTCTTTGTCGATAGGTTGCTCGTAGGCCGGTTTGATCATCTCCAGGTACCAGGCGCAAAAGTCGTCCCATACCAACTTATAAGTCGACATTAACGCCTCGGATATCCTGTATTGAGCAAAATTGCCTTCTATCTCGCCCAAAGCTTCGTTAAAACGGCTTTTGAACCATAAAATAGCTGTGGTATTATTATTATCCAGGCTATCATCAACCTTCCAGCCCTTAACCAGCCTGAACGCGTTCCACACTTTATTGGCAAAGTTTCGCCCCTGCTCGCAGTGCCTTTCGTCAAACATAAGGTCGTTGCCTGCAGGTGACGAGAAAAGCATGCCGACGCGAACGCCGTCTGCTCCGTATTTTTCCATCAGATCGAGCGGATCGGGCGAATTTCCCAACGACTTTGACATTTTCCGGCCGATCTTGTCGCGAACGATCCCTGTCAGGTAAACGTTCCTGAAAGGTACCTCACCCCTGAATTCGTGCCCGGCCATGATCATCCTGGCCACCCAAAAGAATAATATTTCGGGGGCGGTAACCAGGTCGTTGGTGGGATAATAATAGTTAATGTCGTCGTTGTTAGGATCTTTAAATCCGTCGAACACTGACATAGGCCATAACCATGAGGAAAACCAGGTATCTACAACGTCCTCTTCCTGGGTGATATCTTCGGATCTGAGATTTGAGATTTGAGATTTGAGATTTTTTGCAAGTTCAAAAGCCTCTTCCCGGTTTTTTGCTATCACATATTGCCCATCGGGTAAATACCAGGCTGGTATACGCTGCCCCCACCATAACTGGCGACTGATACACCAATCCTTTACGTTCTCCATCCAGTAACGATAGGTATTGATATATTTCTCAGGTATCAGTTTAATATCGCCTTTCAGTACATAATCCAGGGCTGGTTTTGCCAGTTCAGGCATTTTACAAAACCATTGCATCGAAAGCTTGGGCTCGATAACGGCATCAGTCCGCTCGGAAAATCCGATCTGCGATTTGTAATCCTCTATCTTTTCCAGCGAACCGGCCTCTTCCAGCATCGGGACGATCTTTTTCCTCGCTGCAAAACGGTCTTCTCCTACCAATATCTGCGCCTTGTCGTTTAAGGTTCCGTCATCGTTCAATATGTCTACTACCGGCAGGTTATGCTTTACGCCAAGCTCATAGTCGTTCAAATCGTGCGCTGGCGTCACCTTCAGGCAGCCCGTACCAAATTCCATATCCACGTAATCATCCAGTATGATCGGAATTTCTTTATTGATTAAAGGGATAAAAGCTTTTTGGCCATGAAGATGCTTGTACCGCTCATCGTTGGGATTGATACAAATAGCCGTATCGGCCATGATGGTTTCCGGTCTGGTGGTCGCTATCGTTAAAAAACCGCCATCAGTTACTGCGTACCTGATGTAATACAGCTTTTGATTTACTTCTTTACGAATTACTTCCTCATCCGAAACTGCGGTTTTTCCCTGCGGGTCCCAGTTTACCATACGAATGCCTCGGTATATCCACCCTTTTTTGTACAAGTGAATAAAGGTATCTATCACCGCTTCAGACAGATCCTCATCCATCGTAAAACGGGTCCGGTCCCAATCGCACGAAGCGCCAAGTTTCTTTAACTGTTCCAGGATAATGCCGCCATATTTCTCCTTCCACTCCCAGGCGTATTCCATAAATTTCTCGCGGCCGATATCCTTTTTATTGATTCCCCGTTCCTTCAGCATCGCAACAACCTTTGCTTCGGTGGCAATACTGGCATGATCCGTCCCCGGCACCCAGCAGGCATTTTTGCCTTTCATACGGGCACGGCGTATCAGCACATCCTGTATGGTATTATTCAGCATGTGGCCCATGTGCAACACGCCGGTAACATTCGGCGGCGGAATGACGATGGTATAAGGCTCGCGCTCATCCGGCACCGACCTGAAAAACCGGTGCTCAATCCAATAACTATACCATTTGTCTTCTGCTTCTTTGGGCTGATACTTTGTAGAAATACTCATAACGCGCAAAAATAACTTTTTTGGTTCATAGTTGATGGCTCATAGTTTATTGGGATAGCCGGCTATGAATTATGATCGGTAAACTATATGCGTCGCAACCCATCACAATATTGTTACAATTTGATAAACGCACCAAGCGCGCTTTTAAAACCCACTTTCAGAACACTTTACAAAACAGTATTCCATCGGTTAAGCGGCAGGCTTTGTATCTGTGGCGGGTATTTCACTAAATTCAGCCCTTTCTCAAATAATTAATATGAACGTCAAATTATCACACCTACTGCTTGCAGGTGCAGTACTGGTTACAGCCGCCGCCTTTACTCCGGATGGCAGCAAAAAAGGCCCGACCGGCCCGCCTGCGAAATTTATCGACCCCGCGAACATGGACCTGTCCATAAAACCGGGCGACGACTTCTTTGATTATGCCAACGGCACCTGGATAAAGGATAACGCTATCCCGGCTAAGGAAACACGCTGGGGCAGTTTCAACATTCTTCACCAGCAAAATACGGACAAGCTTTTGAGCTTGCTGGCCGAAGTGAGCAAAACTCCGGGCCAGCCTAAAGGCAGCCTTAAACAACGCGTTGGCGATCTGTATGCCAGCGGCATGGATAGCCTGTCCATTGAAAAAAAGGGTTATGACCCGATAAAGCCCGACCTGGCCCGTATCGCGAAAATATCTGACCTGAGCGGCGTTATTGACGAAATGATCTACGAGCGCGTAAGCGGAGACGCCAGCCCCCTTTTTGGTGCAGGCGTTGGGGCCGACTCTAAACATCCCACGCGAAACATCGTGTCATTGCGGCAAGGCGGCACCAGCCTGCCCGACCGCGATTATTACCTAAAGGACAATGACCGCAATAAAAAGATAAGGGATGCTTATAAAAAGTACATCGTCACCCTGTTTACCCTGACAGGCACAAGCGCCGATGAAGCGGATAAAGATGCAGTGATCATTTTGAACATCGAAACCGCGTTGGCAAAGGCACAACTGAGCCGTGTTGAAATGCGCGATCCAAACAAAACGTATAACAAATTTTCGGTTGCCGATCTGAATAAAACCACACCACACCTCAACTGGTCGCAACTGCTGCCGATGATGAAAATGAATGGCGTTGATACGGTTATTGTTGGGCAACCGGGTTTCTTTAAAGTTGCTGATGACATGCTGGCATCAACACCCGTTGCCGACTGGAAGGTTTACCTGGAGTGGAACATGCTTAAAGGGTCGGCTTCTGAGTTGAGCTCACCTTTTGTAAAAGCAAATTTTGAATTCAGCAGCACATTGAGCGGGCAGAAAGTACAAACCCCGCGCAACGAACGCACGTCGGGCCTGGTTGATGGCAGCCTGGGCGAATTACTGGGCCAGCTTTATGTCGAAAAATACTTTACCCCTGCTGCAAAGGAATATATGGTGAACCTGGTGAACAACCTGAAAAGTGTTTTGGGCGACCGTATAAAACGGCTGGATTGGATGAGCGCGGAAACCAAAGAACATGCGCTTAAAAAGCTGAATGCTTTTACCGTGAAAATAGGTTACCCGGATAAATGGCAGAATTATGATGGCCTGGTTATAGACCGCAACGATTACTATGGCAACCTGAAACGCATCTCGAAATGGCGCTACAACTATAACATTGCGCAATTGGGTAAACCTGTCGATAAGAAAAGATGGGGTATGACGCCGCCAACGGTAAACGCCTATTACAACCCGGTAAACAACGAGATCGTTTTCCCTGCGGGCATTTTGCAGTTCCCTTTCTTTGATTTTAAAGCAGATGATGCCGTAAACTATGGTGGTATTGGCGCCGTTATCGGTCACGAAATGACCCACGGCTTTGACGACCAGGGTCGCCAGTACGACGCCGACGGCTCGCTGCATGAATGGTGGACCAAAGATGATGCTGATAAATTTAAATCGCGGGCCGACCAGGTAGTGGCGCAATACAACGCCTTCACCGTAGTTGATACCCTGCATGTGAATGGCAAATTGACCCTGGGCGAAAACCTTGCCGACCTGGGCGGGCTAAACATTGCTTATGAGGCATTCAAGAAAACAAAAGAAGGACAATCAGGAAAGAAGATCGATGGTTTTACGCCCGATCAGCGTTTCTTCCTTTCATGGGCGCAGGTTTGGCGCGGTTCGCAACGCCCCGAGGCAGCTGCACAGCGCATTTTGACCGACCCGCATTCGCCGGAAAAATACCGTTGTAATGCTCCCATCAGCAATATCGATGCATGGTATGCCGCATTCAATATTCAGCCTGGCGACAAAAACTATAAAAAGCCGGAGGATAGAATAAGGGTTTGGTAATCCAATATCCCCGGTTACAGATCAAAGCCCGGTTAAGAAATTAGCCGGGCTTTCTGTTTAATATACTTGCTCCAGGTATCCTATCCGGCCTTCAGCATCCATTCCTTGTATGATAATACGGAAATGTTTGGTATTATCCGAATTATAGAACGAAAATTTAGCCTCGCCACGCCGGGTGTTCAAATCATGGTTCCAGTATAGCGTGGTGCGGTTGTCGGTGGTGGTTTTAGTTTGTGGTTTGCTGTAATCGGGGACCGCAAACTCGCGGGTTATGGTGTACCCGTTAAATATATAACTGTCGAATCGTTTATAACCAGGAATAGCCAGCCGGTCGTCATTGCTATTTTTTGTATAGATAAGTATTGCTCCGATCGCCCCGCCATTTAAAGGCGCAAACCATACCGGTGGTGGTACGAATCGTATCAAAGCTATTTCCTGCATCGGAACCTCAAGCGCGTCGTCTAATCCCACAGGCGCTTCATCAATATAAAATACAGGTTGCACATCTCCGCTATGAATAAGCACATTTTGACCGTGATATGTGAAGATTATCCCATTTTTAGGATCTTTTGTGATTCTCAAACCCGGCACCCGTCCGTTTAAATAATCCAAAATATCAATAGTGGGCATGGGATAACTTATTAAATCAAACGATTCGGCGTTGTTGGTTTCCAGGCGCTTTACATGATCCTTAATCAATTCATCAATAGGCGTCAACTTCCTTTCGCGAATATTTACAGTTTTCAACAACCTGCCCTCCAATACCAATTTCTGCTGCCGCTCTCTTTGCGACTTAGCCATAAACAATTGGGTAACCGGGCGTGTATAGTCAGTTATCGAATCCAGGGGCGAATAACAAGCTACTTGTAAGCTATCGGCATACGTACTATAAAGGCTCACTTTAAACTTCCCCGACCTGTCTTTTTTATTTACGGTCTGCATCAGGATACTGGCCCTGCCCGCCCGGTCATAGTCGCGTATAATGAATCGCCCGGCACTATCCGGTTCCACATAGGCAAAATATTTGGTCGAATCCTGGTTTTGAACCATCAGCTTTACCCGAAGCGGGTTTTTACGGTTGAGTTGCTCGTTGTAGCCCATTATTCTGCCCGCAATGAACTGCGATTTCTCAACGGGATTTTTTAAAATCGTGGTGTCTTTATCCCACCTGAAATGCCGCCACCCGTTGGTTAACATCACCAGGTCGAGTTGTCGCTGAAGGGTGTCGCTGTTGTTTTTGAAATAGTAAGCAGGGTGATAAACTTTGCCCTGCAATTCCGAGCTCATCAAAAAGTATGAGGCGATATTATCCGCTGCTTCATCCTCATTTATCGCATCCGAGTCAACTACCGAAACCGAGAAATTACCGCTCACATTTTTACCGTTGGCACTTAATGATTTTAAAGTGAAACCAGATTTGGTCCGCGGGCCCAAAGAGAGGGAATCGGCTTTAAGAGAAAGCTTAAGCTGATCGTTGTTATTAATAAATGTGATCCTCTCCGCTTCGGGTATCCCCTGCTCGCTGAACAGCGTCAGCCGTAATATACCAGTCGAAAAGTCATTCTTTTTTATGTTAACGAGGTTTACACCTTCGCTAAGGTGTAAGGGATAAGTGTTAAATGTCCCGTTATCCTGGAATGCGGCCAGCACAACGTTTTGGTATCCGGCCTTATTAGCACCGCAGGTTATCCGCACTTCCAGGTTGCCGGGCAAAAGCGGGTTTACCTTTAGTACCAGGCCCTGTTTTTTAAAATCGGGTAGTGTAACGGTTTGAACCGATCCGTCCGGGAAAATCACCAAAGCAATGTTTTGGTGCCCGGCGCGTCCTTCTATCTCAAACGCACCCATGCCATCATGAAGGGTCGTGATCGTTCCAATGGCTTTCTTTTCGTCATTCAGGACATCGCCGGTTACGTTTACCGGGCGTCCGTTTGCATCAGTAGCTTTAAAGGCAAAATTGCACAGACTACCTTCGACAGGATCGCCACCTTCAGGATAAAACACTATGTGGTAATTGCCGGTCGCAGATACGTGGAGGCTGATATCTTTTTCACTTAAATTTTGAATATATATTTTTTGATGGAAAGCTCCCTCTTCTCCAAAATTCATGGTCCATGCCGTAAAACCGATCAACTGATACCACCCGGACCGAAGACTATCAGGGATATCAATATTACCGAAAGCCCGCCCGTTTTTTATAGGCAATTTATTTTTAACGAGCATATTACCCGCGGAATCCGCCAGCAAAACATACGCGACACTGCTAAGCGCCGAAGGTTTTCCGTAGGCCATTGCATACGCTTTATACCAAATAGTTTGTCCGCTTGCATATACACAAGCATCGCTGTGCACAAATAGCTTTTCCTGCGGGTATCGCTTATAGTGGTTTTCCAATGAATTGCGAACCCTCAAATCTACCTGGTCTAAATTTTGGCCATTTACCGAACGAGGAAAACACAAAGTAACGGCCGCAATGATCAGTAATGCTTTGAATGCAGTGTACTTCATGAAGAAAGGGTTAATGATATAAGGTTTTTGAACCATCTAAGTTACTACAATTTAAGATTTTAGCATTAAAAAAAAACTGACGGATAGGTAGGAATTTGCAAGGAAAATGCAGAACGCAGTTATAGTGCCGAAACGATAAACCTTTTACAATGTCGTGTTACGTTCGGGCGTTGCAAAAACTTATCTTTGCATTTATTTATGATCATCCATCAATTTTACGATAAGGGCCTGGCCCATGCTTCCTATGCAATTATAAGGCTTGGAAAAATGATCGTTGTCGATCCGGCCCGCGACCCGCAACCCTACTATGATTTCGCCTCATTTAATAACGCTGAGATCATCGGCGTAATTGAAACACATCCGCATGCCGATTTTATAAGCTCGCACCTTGAAATTCACCAAACCACCGGCGCAACTATATATGCAAGCAAACTTTTAGGGGCCGAATATCCCCATGAAACATTTGATGATGGCGATGTAATTCACCTGGCCGATATAAGGCTGAAGGCATTGAACACGCCCGGCCATTCGCCCGATTCGATATGCATTTTGGTTATTGACGAAAATGGCAACGATAAGGCCATATTTACCGGTGATACTTTATTCGTTGGCGATGTTGGCCGGCCCGACCTCCGCGAAAATGCGGGTAATATTACTGCTGCCAAAGAAGAGCTTGCACGCCAGATGTATCATTCAACCCGCGAGAAGTTGATGACCCTGCCTCATCACGTGGCTGTTTACCCTGCCCACGGTCCCGGCTCGCTTTGCGGGAAAAACATTAGTCCCGATCTTGAAAGCACCATCGGCCGCGAGCTTCGCGAGAACTATGCGTTGAAGTTTATGAAAGAGGAAGCTTTCGTAGATATCCTCGTTGCCGATCAGCCTTTTATGCCGAAGTATTTTGGTCATGATGTAGAAATAAATAAGAAAGGCGCTGAACCACTGGATAGAAGTGTATCAGCGGTTCCGCGAATAGATAGAAATACCCCGCTGGAAAAAGACGCATTGATAGTTGACACACGTCCCAGCGACGACTTCAGGGCAGGCCACTTGCATGGTGCTATGAATATCCAGGGCGGTGATAAATTTGAGACCTGGCTGGGTTCCATCATCGGCCCGGAGGAGCCATTTTACCTTATTGGCACGGATGAGGAAAGCCTCGATGCCCTGATGAGGAAAGCGGCTAAGATAGGCTATGAGAACAATATAAAAGGGGTCTTACTACCACCTGATAACATGCCGGAAAAATTGCCGGAGATAGATCAGACCGACTATAAATTTCATCCCGATCACTACACCATTGTCGACGTGCGCAATTGGGGCGAAGTAAACGAAAAGAAGATATTCCCTCATTCCATCAGCATTCCCTTACCAGAGTTGAGAGAGCGGCTCAGTGAAATTCCCGCCGGCAAACCCATTGTGGTACATTGTGCTGCCGGTTATCGTTCGGCTGCTGCCACAAGTATTATAGCAGGCAAGATCGGCACAGTCCCGGTTTATGATCTTGGCGAGGCCGTAGTTGAGGTAGTAAAGCGTAGGGCTAAAAGCTTGACCTGATGCTCGAGATCGTCATAACCGGGGACGGATCCAAAACGATCTACAATAGCGAGGTTGGTGAGAACTACCATTCCAAACATGGCGCATTACAGGAAAGCCGTCATGTTTTTCTTCAATCGGGACTGGTCCATTTCCTAAACAACAACGAGCGAAAAAAAGTAGCGGCGTTAGAAGTCGGCTTTGGTACAGGGCTGAATTTTCTGTTGAGCGCGGATTATTGCGTCAAAAATCAGATCGATCTTGACTATACCGGCATCGAGGCATATCCTTTAAGCGAAGAAATGATCCGTCAAACCGGTTACGACCAGTACGTGCCAAAAGGCATCTGGAATAACTTTATGCTCCAATACGCCGATTCCCTAAATGGCTCTGTCGTAATAGATGAATTCTGCAAACTTCAACTCGCCAGCTGCAAACTCGCCGGTTTCAAAAGTAAAAGTTCGTTCGATGTCATCTACTTTGATGCCTTTGCGTCGGCATATCAACCGGAAATGTGGAGTGCGGACTCCATTGCACACACGATACAGTTTTTGAAACCGGGGGGCGTTTTTGTAACCTATGCCATAACCGGGAATCTCAAACGTGCGGTAAAATCGCTTGGCCTTAAAGTTGAAAAAGCTCCCGGCGCCCCGGGTAAACGGGAAATGCTGAGAGCTACAAAACCTGCCTAAAACCTGAAGCCTACGTTAAATTTCATGGTAAAACCGTTGGTAGCAGGTAACTCGCGGGCAGCGAGATTATTTGCTAATCCTACGCTTCGTGTCGCATAAATAATAGGGCCTCCGCATAAAGTAAACGAAAAGCGCGACGCGACCGGTACATAATTCAATGATGGGCCCACGAGCAATTTCGCACCACCTTCGGCTTCATCGGTTTCCCAAAAACCTTCCAGGTCCTGCCCTATTGCTTCAATACCACCAAACAACGAACCTGTTATTTGCCGGTGTACTCCTATGCTGCTTATTACATCAATACCATCGCGTTCCTGGGCAAATGCTTTCTCGAACCTAACATTTGCGCCCATTCGCCAAACCTGGTTCTCGAATGCGGCCGTGATTCTGCTCAAAGCAACTTTGTCGTTATTGAACTCCCGCCTGAAGCCAAGACTTGCCCCGATTCGAAAGCCAAGTGGCTGGTTACCCCCGACAAAATCGCGGAGCACCTCAACCTGCTGTAAGCTATTCACTTCGCCCTTATTCGCAAACCCTACACCCATCGAAGCCATAAAGGTGAATTTATCACCTAAATACCCTTTTACAGCCAGGTTCTGGTCTACCCCATCGTAACCAAGCGGTGTAATGGTGTGTTGGCCATAGCCGCCCGAATAATTCACACTCCAATTGCGCGCGCCGGGATTTAATGTATTGATGGTAAACAGAAAGGGCTGGGGCTGCTGCATAGCAACCGTTGCCTGCTGCTGGTTTATAGTTTGTGCATGAACTGTTGTTCCAACGAACATTATTGCCGGCGCAATAGCCAAAAAGTAAATCTTTCTCATAGTAATACTGCAAAGTGATGTGTGTAAAATTATCGCTAATAATTATGACAGGGGTTAATTTAATATTAATAGTAAAAAAAATCTGCGCACCGCAACAAATAAATTTATGGTCTATTTTCCGGTCACTTTTTTATGGCCCGTTTAAAATCCCGACATTTGTATATCTGCAAATTCGCACTTTCAATTTATGTCAATAACGCCACCCGTTACCGGTAATACCCCCTCCGCTGCATTTGAACGCCTGCTCACTATCATGGACGACCTGCGGCTGAATTGTCCATGGGATAAAAAGCAAACCCTGGAAAGTCTCCGGCACCTAACCATCGAAGAAGTTTATGAACTTTCCGATTCGATTTTAAGCGCCGATATGCCCGAAATAAAAAAGGAGTTGGGCGATATTATGCTACACCTTGTGTTTTATGCGAGGATAGCATCCGAAACCAACGACTTCACCATAACGGATGTTTTAAACGGCATTTGTGACAAACTCATCAACCGCCACCCGCATATTTATGGCGATGTGGAGGTGAATGATGAAAACGACGTAAAGCGTAACTGGGAGCAGATAAAACTTAAAGAAGGAAATAAATCTGTGTTGGGCGGCGTGCCGGCGTCACTGCCTGCTCTGGTCAAGGCGTCGCGTATACAGGAAAAAGCCCGTGGGGTGGGGTTTGACTGGGAGGAAAAGGGCCAGGTTTGGGCGAAGGTTGAAGAGGAGATGCGGGAGTTCCGAGACGAATTTAATGCCGAGGATGACAACAAAATAGATCATGATAAAGCTGAAAGCGAATTCGGCGACCTGCTTTTTTCACTGATAAATTATGCCCGTTTTATCAATATCAACCCTGAAGACGCGCTCGAAAAAACGAACCGTAAGTTTATTAAGCGTTTTCAATATCTCGAAAACAAGGCAAAAGAGCAGGGCAAAGATCTGCACGATATGAGCCTGGCCGAAATGGATGTATTTTGGGACGAGGCAAAAAAACTATAAAAATATACCATACCCCTGTAGCGTTCACTCCAATTTACGCGTATAGCCAAATATGAACAGAAATTTACTGTATCTGCTCCCCTTTCTGATGATTTTGGGTGCCGGGTGCCTGAAAACCAACAACGACGTAAAGCAACCGGGCACGCCATCAGGTACGTTTAACGGGCAATTCCGGTATTTGCATCGTCACAGCAGCAATGTTCCGTTCGACACAGTGAAGACCAACCTGACGATAACAATGACAACCCCTGCTAATACATATGCAGTTACGGGGGACACGTCGACTATACACGCTGCTAGCCGCGGTACCTTTAGCATAGGCTCGCCATATATGGTTTTTAACGACGCCACATTTCCGCCCGCAGGTATCGCAACAAAAACTCACCTGGCCGGAGCTTACCTCTACTACTACGACGGCACAGTGTTCCAGTTATTGGCCTACAGCGCCGATACCCTAAGTTTGCAGTACGACCTGAAAAGAACACAATAGCATATATTTTTATTTTAAGTTTGAGGGGAAGGCCGGTATCAGTACCGGCTTTTTTTATTAATATGCATTTGAAAAATATTTTCCTTTGTTGTAGCGATAGGAGCTTATCTGTCGTAACAGATTAGTAAACGGTTGAATTATAGGCTGAATATCTAACACTTAATGCGTCCATCCCACCGCATTGCCGAAGACGAAATCATAAGGCAATGCAAATCAGGCAGCTTAAAATACCAGGAACTGCTTTATAAGCATTTCTATGGCTACGCCATGGGGATAGGCTTAAGGTACTGCCTGAACAGGGACGACGCGATGGAGGCTGTTAACGACGCTTTTATTAAGGTGTTTAACGCTATAAAAAGTTTTGACACCGAAAAGCCCTTTAAAGCCTGGCTAAGGGCAATTGTGGTAAATACGGCCATCGACCGGCGACGCAAAGACCTAAAACTGTTACAAAACACCGATCTGGATGACGCCGGGCAGTTAACACTCGGCGTAACCGTCGTCGATAGCTTAAATGCACAGGATATATTGAACCTGATGCAAGGTTTGCCAACCATCCAGGCTACAATATTCAACCTGTACGAGATAGATGGTTATAACCACGACGAAATAAGCGAGATGCTTAATATACCCGCCAGTTCGTCGAGGGTGTATTTAAGCAGGGCAAAAGAGAAATTGAGGAAAATTATTAAAGTAGAGATAACAAAACATGGATGACCAGCTTGACAATGAGTTAAAAAAGCGCATCACCGAAGTGTTTGAAAACTACGAGGACACTTCGGCCGATGAAGGCTGGCTAAAACTGAGGGAAAAATTTCCTGAAGAAAAAAAACGCCGCGTTGCCGCCTGGTATTGGGCCGGTATAGCTGCGGCATTACTGTTGCTTTTCCTGGGTATCCTATGGTTCAAAAAGGGAAATATTGATGAGTCTCAGCTTGTGACTAAACAGACACCTGTGAAAGGCCATCAACAAGCGCCCGAAATTGCAAAAGAAAACAGGAAGGCTGATTCAAAATATCTGCCCGATTCTGCAAACGCGCCCAAATCATCATTAGCGCAAAATTCCGGCACTCCGGTTGCGCCAAAGAACAAAGAGAACACTCCTGGAACACCTACAGTTTCAAGGGAGAGGCAAGAGGCGATAGCCGCGGTTAACCGAAAAAACATTAATGGGAATGCTTTAATTACAGCAAAAAGCAGTCTGCCTCATGCTGTAAAGGCGCCTTCAAAATCCCAGGCAATTGCGGGTATTCGATCGGCGAATAATATTGCGCAGGCTAACCCGCAAAATACGGCGTCCAAGCCAGGCATCATTGCGAGCTTACGGGCTCCGGATAACAATTCGCTTCCGGTTACGCAGAACGTGGCAAAGAATAAAATTGACTCGGTTGTTCAAAATCCGTCGCAGGCAGTTGCGGCCAATCCAAAGGGGATTGACATGCGGAAGGAAGATCAGGCCAAGGCATCGGACAAAAAATCCATCGAGGACATGTTCAGGCAGGACAAACAAGTAGCGGAAACCAGGTCAAAGAAAACATCCAAAGAAGATAAGGCAATAAATGTAGGTGTTTATGCCGCCACTTACTTCAATTACGCCAAGGGCAGCACCAACCAGTTTAACCTTGGCGCCGGTATCACGTCCGACGTTAAGCTGACCCGGAACCTTAAATTATCGACAGGGGTTTCCGTCGGTCAGAATACCATGACCTATGCCGGACAACCACCGCAGCAAGCTTCGTACAATGCAATAGCAGTGGCCACTACTTCAAATTTCAGTCCGGCCAAAATGCTGTATACCGCTTCGGCACCAACATTTAAAGACTATAGCGCCAACCTGGTTGGGCTGGATATCCCATTAAACCTAAAGTTTGTTTTCGATCCACAAAAAAGCGGAACGTATATATTGGCAGGTGTAAGTTCGGGTACGTTTATCAACGAAACATATACTTATAGCTATAGCACCCCGTCGCTTTATTCTTCTAACGTTTCGCAGGTTCAAAACCAATCCACCAAAGATAGTTTCAATGGCTTCTATTTTGCGAAAACACTAAACCTTGCTTTTGGTACGGGTTATACTGTCGGCCGCAGCCAATTGGTGGTAGAACCTTTTATGAAATACCCGCTTGCAGGGCTGGGTTCGCAGCAATTGAAGTTTGGCGCCGGCGGGGTAAACCTCAAATTCAACTTCCAGGTTAAGAAAAAATGAGGATACGATTTTAGGATTGTAAAGATTTTTCGGGATTTTGATGTGCAGCCGAGCAAGAATCTTGCTAATCGATATAATTACTTAATCGTGTTTTACTTAAACCGTATTGCCTTAACCGGGGATATTTTAGCCACGAGCATGGAAGGTATAATAAGCACCAGTATGCAGATTACCATGGTGCCGAGGTTGAGTAAAAGCACGTCTGACCAATGTAACTGCATCGGGACGAATTTCATGTAATATGATGCCTCGTCCAATGTAAAAAAATGTGTACGATGTTGGAAAAGACTTATCCCGAGTCCAAATACATTGCCTAAAACCAGCCCGATCCCAACAAGGTAACTCGCATTATAAAGAAATATTTTCTGGATGGTCCAGTTCTTTGCGCCCATTGCCTTAAGTATTCCGATCATTGATGTACGTTCCAGGATGATAATGAGCAAAGCCGATATCATATTGATAGTGCCTACCAGTATCATGAGTATCAACATCACTTCTGCATTCAGGTCCAATTCGCTTAGCCACACAAAAATGGTCGGGTACGACTCCGTCACGGTATATGATTTTAACTTTAACGGCATTTTATCGGCCAGAAAATCGTTCGCAGTATTCAGTTTATCAAAATCCGCTACCTGTAACTGGTATCCGCCTATCTCGTCAGCATCCCAATTGTTCAGTTTAACCAGCAGCGAAAGGTCGCCGATAACAAATGTTTTGTCGACCTCTTCAACTCCTACATCGAAAATACCTTTAACATAAAAAGGTCTTTTCCGCAGGGACTCCTGTACAAAATACATCAGAAATTTATCTCCTACCTTCAATTTTAACCGGCTGGCCGTATAGCTTGATATCATGACCTGTTTTTGCGCGTCCGCCGTATCGGCAAAATCGATCACCTTACCCGAAACCATCATCTTCTTAAAAAATGTCCAGTCATAATCTTTATTCACCCCCTTTATTACCACACCTTCTATCTCGGTCTTGGTTTTGATGATCCCGGGTTTAATAACTGTGGGCGCTATATTGGTGAAAAGGGAACTCGACCTGATCTTTTTTACAAAATCATTATCCATGTGTATCGGCGATGCCTGGTACGAGTTGTTGTTGTCATAATTCTGTACCTGGATATCGCCGGCAAAGCCTCTCAATTTTTGCCTGATCTCCTGTTTAAATCCCCGTATAATGGCTACAGACAATATCATCACTCCAAGGCTCAGCATGATCCCGATGATCGCGATGCGGACGATCAGCTTGGAGTAAGTGCGGTTCGACTTAAAGGATATCCTGGATGATATAAAGGAGGCGAAACTCAATACGGAGCGATTTTTGTAACTTCGCAAATATGCAGATTTCAGTTGAATTGCTGTTATGCCCGCTGCATTTACACTTTACTGCTTATGAAAAGATATTTTTTTGTCCTGTTCATGCTTTTATCGGTTAATTCGCTGATTGCCGCCGCGCAGCATCAAGCAAAAGCCGGCCATAAAACCAGGGCTCATAAATCTACTGTAAAAACCGTTCTTCCGGGGGCAGATCAAACAGGGTTATATCTCGGTTACCTAAAAAACAAGAACATAGGGATGGTCATTAATCAAACATCTGTTATTGGTCGTAACCATGTTTCGAGTTTGGACAGCCTGGTAAAACTCGGGGTGCATATAGTTAAAATATTCGGGCCCGAGCATGGCTTTCGTGGTACCGCCAGTAACGGCGCCACGGTAAATGATACAGTCGATCCTAAAACAGGCATACCGGCTATTTCGCTTTATGGTAAACATTACAAACCAACTCCCGATGATCTGAAGGGCCTCGACCTTGTTGTTTTTGATATACAGGATGTGGGCACCCGGTTTTACACTTACCTTTCCACGCTTCACTATGTGATGGAAGCTTGTGCCGAAAACCATGTCGAGCTGATGATCCTCGACCGTCCGAACCCCAACGGTAACTATGTCGACGGTCCTGTGCTGGATACAGCATACCGTTCATTTGTCGGGCTGGATGCCATACCAATTGTTCATGGGATGACTTTTGGCGAATATGCACAAATGCTAAATGGCGAAGGCTGGCTCAAAGGGCATGTACAATGTAAATTGAGGATCATTAAAGTAGCTCATTATACCCATGCAACTACCTACATACCTCCTGTCAATCCTTCGCCCAACCTTAACACCTATAACTCAATTGTACTTTATCCGAGCCTTTGCCTGTTTGAAGGCACTACGCTTAGTCTTGGTCGCGGCACATTATTTCCCTTCCAGGTGCTGGGGCATCCCCTGTTCAAAGGAAAATTCCGCTTCTCATTTACACCAGAAAGCATCCCAGGCATGAGCGAAGACCCGCCCCAAAAAGGGAAAATTTGCTATGGAATTGACATGCGAAATTATGACCCTGAAACCATAAGGAGTAAAGGCAAAATCGATATATTGTGGCTGATAAAGTTGTATAAGGAATTTCCTGACAAAGAGCATTTTTTTAACAATTACTTTACCAAACTGGCGGGTAATACAGAATTAAGAAAGCAGATCGAAGAAGGCAAAAGCGATGCGGAAATAAGAAAAAGCTGGGAGCCTGCTTTGAGCAATTTTAAAACAATTCGGAAGAAATATCTTTTGTACAAATAAATATTAAAAAAATCAAAAGCCTGCAACCTGTTTATGAGGATAGTTTTCATGGGTACGCCCGAATTTGCCGTAGCATCGCTTGATGCGTTGATCGACTCGGGGGCCGAGATAGTGGGCGTAGTTACCGCACCGGATAAACCGGCCGGCAGGGGGCAAAAAGTAAGTGAAAGCGCTGTTAAGCAATATGCTGTTGCCCATGCCCTTAAAGTATTGCAGCCAGAAAAACTGAAAAACGAACAGTTCCTGGCCGAATTAAGATCATTAAAGGCCGATCTGCAGGTAGTGGTAGCTTTCAGGATGTTACCAGAAGTTGTGTGGAACATGCCGCCAAAAGGAACGATCAATTTACATGCTTCGTTGCTACCCCAATATCGTGGTGCGGCTCCCATCAATTGGGTGTTGATAAATGGTGAACGGGAAAGTGGTGTTACTACCTTTTTCCTGAAACATGATATTGATACCGGCGATATATTATTTACAGAAAAGGTTACCCTTACCGGCAAGGAAACAGCAGGCGACCTGCACGACCGGCTGATGAATAAAGGCGCCGGGCTGCTGGTAAAAACGGTTAAAGGGATTGAAAGCGGGAGGTACAAAGAACTGCCGCAGGCACAACTTGTGGAAGGGGCCGAGCTAAAGCATGCCCCCAAAATATTTAAGGATGATTGCAAGATAGACTGGACAAAACCGGCCCAAAACATATACAATTTGATCAGGGGCCTCAGCCCTTATCCTACGGCGTTCACTACATTGAATGATAAAATCCTTAAAATTTTCGTAGCTGATTTCGAGATAACCGAACCCGGTATATCGCCCGGTGGTTTTTTGACAGACAACAAAACCTTTCTGAAATTTGCCGCGGCAGATGGCTTTGTTAGTTTGACAGATGTTCAACTAGAAGGAAAAAAGCGTATGGGTATTGAGGAATTTCTGAGGGGAGTAAGGTTATAATCAGCTTATCGTCATAAAGCAACAAGCCTATTTTAGCACAACAATTTAAGGCTATTTTTGCCGGATGATCGACAACCGGATAGCGGCCTTAAAAGCTGAAATAGAACCCTTAAAGCAAAAACTTGTTAACCACGAACTTTATAAAAATATCTGTTCCATCGAGGACCTCAATACCTTTATGGAGTATCATGTTTTTGCTGTTTGGGATTTTATGTCGCTGCTTAAATCACTGCAACAGAAATTAACCTGTACGGATATCCCATGGATTCCGGTTGGAAACGCTAACACCCGTTATTTGATCAACGAAATTGTTTTGGGCGAAGAGAGCGATGTAGACCCAGATGGCGAGCGCGCCAGCCATTTCGAACTGTATCTTTCGGCCATGAAGCAGGCCGGTTCTTCGGCAGCTTGTATCAATGCCCTGCTTTATGAATTATCAAACGGAAAAAGCATTGATGAGGCTCTCATCCTTTCCGGCACACCCGAAGCGGCCCGTAAGTTTGTAGAATATACGTTTGATTTGATAGCGACAGGTGGTTCTCATTTGCAGGCCGGCGTTTTTACCTTCGGGCGCGAAGACCTTATACCGGGTATGTTCATTAGCCTGGTAAAGGAATTAAACGAGCAATTCCCGGGCAAGATCGGCACCTTGCTTTATTACCTCGAGCGTCACATCGAGGTGGACGGCGAGCACCACTCCCATTTAGCCTATCAAATGACCGCTGAGCTTTGCGGCGACGACGATAAAAAATGGGCCGAAGTTACGTTTACTGCAAAGGAAGCGTTGCAGCATCGCATAGTCTTATGGGATGGCATTTTGAACGAGATACGGGTAACTGAAACTATTTGATCAGAGTTTATTCAACTCCCCTATCAAACCCTTGCTTAACTGATTAAAATAACGCTTTACCCCAAACCCCATTACCCATTGTATACCGCGGGCTGCATTGGTCAAAAAAACTTCATCAGCTTCGTACAGTATATCCGGGTTTATCTCGGCTTCTGTAAATGGGATATTGCTTTGTTTGGCCAGTTTGATCACTATGTTCCGCATCACGCCTTCCACGCATCCTTCGCTTAATGCCGGGGTGTAAAGGTGGCTCTTATACCAAACAAAAATGTTAGAGCTGCCGGCTTCGCACAGATTGCCGCGGTGGTTGATAAGGAAAATATCATCCAGCCTGTTCTGCGTTTTAAACAGGCCCGCCATTACGAAAGGCAGCGAGTTGCAGGTTTTGACATTAGACAGGTAATTCACCGGTTTGGGCAACTCTGTGAATACGTCCATAATAAGTCCTTTATCGTTCAGAAAGTAACGGGGCTCGTCCATGGGCTGCATCTCGAGGCAGTAGCCCATTTTATTTTGGGTAGGTGCATAAAGCCCCTCAGCATCACGGTAAACTGTCAGTCGCAGGCGTCCGTGTTTGATCTTGTTACGGGTTGCAAGCTGCTCTACTTTCTCCTTCAAAAACCAGGTATCCATTTGCGAATACCCGTCTATCTTTAGCAGTTTCATACCCCTCTGTAGTCGGTCGGCGTGCAACTCAGCAAATTTAAGCTGCCCCTTCATCAGCCGCATACTTTCAAACAAGCCGTCGCCGTATTTAAATCCACGATTTGCTATGGTTAACAGTTTGCTGTCAGCAGCCAATATTTCACCATTAAAATTGATATATAAGGGGGCCATATCTGGTGTTAGATATTTAAGTTAAAGATCAGGACCGCGCCAGGCAACAATACATTCAATGCTTTTAAGATTTTTGTTCAAATATTATGGCTCATATCCGACTTCACATAGCGCCGCCATTTATCCAGCACCATCTCAAAGTCCTGCGGTAAAGGCGCTTCAAAGTTCATTGGTTTTTTGGTTGAAGGATGAACAAATCCCAAAGTCTGCGCATGTAAAGCCTGCCTCGGCATTATTTGAAAGCAATTGTCGACAAATTGTTTGTATTTATTAAAAACAGTCCCTTTCAAAACCTTGTCTCCACCATAAATGGCATCGCTAAACAAGGGATGACCGATGTGTTTCATGTGCGCTCTTATCTGATGTGTGCGGCCTGTTTCCAGCTGGCATTCGATCAGGGTAACATAATGCAATCGCTCTAAAACCTTATAATGCGTTACCGCCCATTTTCCTTTTTCCGGATCATCATAAATCGACATCACCCGCCTGTCGTTATGACTGCGACCAATATAACCTGTCACCGTTCCGTCCTGCTCTATATCCCCCCAAACCAGGGCAAGGTATTTACGTGTAATAGTATGATCAAAAAACTGGCGCGCCAGGTAGGTCATCGAGCGTTCATTCTTACTAATAAGTAGTAATCCAGAAGTATCCTTATCTATCCGGTGCACCAAACCGGGCCGACCGTCATTCCCGGGCAGAGTAGGTAATTGCTGAAAGTGGAAGACCAAAGCATTAACAAGTGTTCCTGTATAATTATTATACCCCGGATGCACTACCATCCCGGGTTCCTTATTCACTATCAGCACATCATCATCTTCATAAACAATGTTAATGGGGATATTCTCCGGGTAAACTTCAGTGTCTCGTGGCGGATGGGGTAATACAACAGAGATAACATCCAGCGGCTTTACCTTATAGCTGGCTTTTATGCCTTTGTCATTTACCAGGACATTCCCCTGCTCAATAGCATTTTGAATGCGGTTGCGCGAAGCATTTTCGACGCGGTGCATCAAAAATTTATCGATGCGAAGCAGCGATTGGCCTTTATCAACGATCAACCGCAGATGTTCGTATAAATCCTGTTCTTCCTGTTCCGGTAATTCAATCTCGGTTGTTGTCATTATCGCAAAAGTACTCGTTTTTTTACACTATTGAATATTGACAGGCGGATGTTCTAACTTTACCCCATGCAGATCGACTTTGAAATTTTCAGCCCCGTTCACCAAATACATGATAAGTTATTTGATGAACAGGGCTTGAAAGTTTTTATCAAACGAGACGATATGATCCATCCTATCATCTCGGGCAATAAATGGCGCAAGCTGAAATATTTACTTGAAGATGCACAGGCTGTCAGAAAAACTCACCTGGTCACATTTGGGGGGGCTTATTCTAATTACCTGCTAGCTACGGCTGCCGCTGCCGCAAAATTTGGTTTTAAGGCCACGGGAATCGTGCGTGGCGAGGAAGTTAATAACGATACGTTATTTCTTTGTCGCCTGCACGGAATGAATTTGATATTCGTCGACCGTGAAAGCTATCGCGATAAGACTGCGTTATTCGACAAATACTTTGCTGACAATGCCTCTGCTTATTTCATTAACGAAGGCGGGGCATCGGAACTGGGTGCAAAAGGCTGTAGTGAGTTGGTAAGTGAATTGACCCAAAACTATGATCATGTCTTTTGCGCCTGCGGAACAGGGACAACTGCGGCAGGTATCATCAATGGGCTACAACTGCATAACCTCCCAACCCGCTTCCATGGCGTACCTGTTTTGAAGAATGGGGAATTTCTGAGAACAGAAATAAGTAAATGCCTGGCTTCGGCAACTGACTATGATCTGCATACAGAATATCATTTTGGCGGTTACGGAAAAGTGACCGATGAACTTATCCGTTTTATAAAAGACTTTACTTCCTCCACCGGTATATTGATAGAACCTGTTTATACGGGTAAAATGCTGTTTGCTTTATACGACATGGCTGCTAAAAACCTGTTCGCCCCAGACAGCAAAATTTTAGTTATTCACACCGGCGGGTTGTGGGGATTGTTAGGTATGAAGGACAAGTTTCGATCATGATCTGCGCAGAAATTCTTGGTTTGGGCAACTCAAATCTTCTAACCTGCCTATCGAAATCAGGTTGACCAAAATTAAGTTCAGTTCAAAATATAGGTTTAAACAATTTAAAGTTACTTTTTTGTCAATCGGTTCAAAAATGGCCTAAATTGTTGTTTTTGAGGGTTTTTTCGTAAATTTGCGACAAACCAATTGCTTATGTATAACCTTCAGATCGCACCCGAGAACGTACAGGACACTTTAAAAAAGCACATCCTTGCCGATGGCTTTGACTTAACTTTTGACATGGGAAAAAGTAAGGGCGTTTATATGTATGATGCCAAGCATAAACGCACCTATCTCGACTTTTTTACCTGCTTCGCTTCGGTGCCTTTAGGTTACAATCACCCCAAGATGGTTGACGATGAAGCATTCAAAAAGAACCTGTTGCTTGCAGCCCTTACGAATCCTTCAAACTCCGACATATACACCGAACAATATGCCCAATTCGTTGAAACATTCGACCGCGTCGGCATTCCCGATTACCTGCCGCATGCCTTCTTTATTGCGGGCGGCTCATTGGCAATTGAGAACGCGCTGAAAGTTGCCATGGACTGGAAGGTTCAAAAGAATTTTGCAAAGGGCTATACCAAAGAAAAAGGCTTTAAAGTGCTCCATTTTGAACAGGCGTTTCACGGCCGCAGCGGCTATACGTTAAGCCTGACCAATACCCTGCCGGTTAAAACCAAATGGTTTGCCAAGTTCGACTGGCCCAGGGTATCCATCCCCAAAATGGTTTTCCCCTATTCTGACGCAAATCACGAAGACTTACTGCTAAGGGAAGAACTTTCCATCAGCCAGATCAAAAAAGCCTTCGAAGTAAATAAGGATGATATTTGCGCCATCATTATAGAGCCGATACAATCCGAAGGCGGCGACAACCATGTTCGCCAGGAGTTTTTGGAACAGTTGCGCATATTGGCTGATGAGAATGAAGCAATGCTGATCTACGACGAGGTGCAAAGCGGCGTTGGCCTTACGGGTAAATTCTGGTGCCACCAGCATTTTGGTGAAAAAGCACGCCCGGATATTATTGCCTTTGGTAAAAAAATGCAGGTATGTGGCATACTGGCAAGTAACAGAGTTGATGAGGTTGAAAATAATGTTTTCAAGGTGTCATCGCGCATCAACTCAACCTGGGGCGGTAGTTTGGTAGACATGGTACGTTCGTCTAAGATCATGGAGATAATTGAAGAGGATCAGTTATGCGACAATGCCGCAGAAGTTGGCGACTATCTTCAAAGCGGGTTGTTAAGGATATCTCAAAAAAATGCAGTCATAGGAAATGTACGCGGTAAGGGTTTAATGACCGCCTTTGATTTCCCGGATAAGAACAGGCGGGATAAGTTTATACAGGAGGGAATGAAACGGGATGTGATGTTCCTGGGATGTGGTAATCAGACCATTCGCTTCAGGCCGGCACTTATTATGGATAAGCAACATATTGATGAAGGACTATCTGTACTTGAAAAAATATTGACCATATTATAATACCGGTCGGTAATATTTTTGCGACAAGGCGCCTGTTTTTAAAACAATAGGCGCTTTTTTCATATTATGAATACTATAACGGCCCGTTTAAACGTATTAAACAAGTAGATATTAATATATACTATTTTTTAACCACAATAGGCAATATTCGCGATTATTATGTGGGTTAACTTTGTATTTTTTGTTACCCCTAATTAGCTACAATCTATCTATCATGAGCAAGCACATCGAAAAACTAAAAAAACAACTGATGGAGATATCCGAAGTTGTCAATTCCTTTAAATCGGAAGCTGTACAGGTGAAAGTTATCGACCGTCTCCTGGATGCAATGGCAGAGTCAGAGAAACATGACCTGGAAGGTTCTGAAATCTATTTGAAAAGGGGGCGGAAACTAAGGACCGGTATCGACGACGAAAACTCATCTTTCGGGCGAAAGAAACCCGGAGCTACCAAGATCCTGAACCAGTTATTGGCCACCGATTATTTTGATTCAAGACATTCCATATCTGCTATAGCCGATTATTGTAAGGATCATTATGATTCCGATTTTAAAACCTCAGAATTGTCCGGCATACTGCTGAAACTTGCTAAAGAAAACAAGTTAAAACGGGAAAGAAGCCACGATAATAACCGGTTTGAATACGTAAAAGTATAATACTGCAGGATGGCCAAATTACTAAACTTTAGCGAAGATCGAATAAGCTATCTACGCCCAGTACTTTTCTTGAAGTAAACCCCTCGGCATATTTCACGCCTATGCTTTTACCATATTCCCGTGCCCGCGCCTCTATTACAGCTATAAATTCTGGAGATGAAATATAGGTTTGCGGTTCGCTTTGCCATTCGGGGTTGTAAAACTGCGACGCGAACGCGTTGATACTTTCTACTTTCTTGTCCCAATGATCGGTAACATCAACCAGGACATCAGGCTGTATGTAATTATCCTGTATAAAATGCAATACTTGTTTAGGGCGCCACGCTTCCTGAGCCTCGTTACCATCCAAAGTTTCGATCTTGCGGAGTCCGGATAAAAACGCAGATGCCTCCACCAATTCGCTTGCCCGCCCGTGATCAGGATGACGGTCGTGATATGCATTAGTTATGATAATCTCCGGCCGGTACTTCCTGATAGCCGCAATTACTTTTAATTGATACTGCCTGGTATTCTCAAAAAAACCATCGGGAATACCGAGGTTCTCCCTAATGGCGAGGCCTAATATCTTACCGGCCGCTAAGGCCTCCTGCTCTCTTATTTCGGGAGTACCCCGCGTGCCAAGCTCACCTCGGGTAAGGTCGACGATCCCGACACTTTTTCCGTTGGCAATCTCTTTTAAAATAGTCCCGGCGCAGCCTAATTCAGCATCGTCAGGATGAACGGATAACACTAATATATCTAATTTGGGCATAATAACAGATGACTATTTGCGGGAAAGCAGGCGCGATATTTTCTTTCTTATCTTGCCTGATGTCGGCTTGGTAAACGGGTAAAAAAAGTCAGTAACAACGCCTGCCTTATCCACCAGGAACTTGTGGAAATTCCAGCGTGGTACCGATTTTACATTGCCATTCTTTTTGCGGTCGGCAAAAAACTGGTAAAGCGGGTGAGCATATGGCCCCCGCACCCTTATCTTTTCAAAAACAGGGTAATTGGCGCCTTCTCTTTTACAAAAAGCTATCAGTTCCTCGCCTTCAAGGGGCTCCTGTCCGCCAAAATCATTTGAAGGGAAGGCTAATATCTCGAAGTCCTGGCCGTTAAATTCATCTTTCAGAGCCGCCAGGTCGTGCAACTGGGGCGTAAAACCACACTGGGATGCGGTATTGACGATCAGTAGTACCTTATCCTTATATTCGGAAAGGCTGATCTCTTCTCCTTCTAATGTTTCGACATTAAACTGGTGAATGCTGGTATCGTTCATTATCAATTCTGATAGGAATAGTAACCCGCCTCGCGCAAAATGGCCTCCATGTCTCGTTCTTCGTTGGGGTCGTATTCCTCCTTTAAGTTATGCCCGAATATCCGGGCCACCGATTGGAGCATAAAGGCTTTCAAACCGCCTTTCAATTCTTTTACCATTTGGTAACTGGTATTGCCGGTTTGCCTGTCAATCAACTTTATAAGTATCTCGCCCTGACTAATTGTCAGGTTCTCAACTTCTTTTTTAAAAAGATCCTTTATCTGCGTTTCGCAGGTATCCACCATTCGTTTCTGCCGCTTTTTATCAGCGGTTGTTGCCATGTCGCGCTGCAATTTCTGGTACCGTTCGGCAGCATACTTTGCATAGGGCAATACTTTGTAAATATTGTATCTCAACCGGCGGTAAGCGTCTCGTTCGGCCTGGGTTTTGAATATACGTACATCAACGATCTTTACTTCGTCGGTAACTATCATAGGCATTAATTCGCCATCCACCATTACTAAATAAGTGCGAATGGTATCATTTTTGCCCATCTCCAATGGGGTAGCTTTTTTATCCTGGGCATTCGCCAGAACCGTCAAACAACAGCACAGTAAAAGAAACCCAATAAATTTCATAATTTTACGTATTACAAAAATAATGCAAATTTCTTTGGTATTTCATAAATAACTGGCAATTTGATTTTTTGTTGCCCCCAGATGATATTATACGGAAGTGTGAACATGAAAGATATAGTGATAGATATTGAAGCCGAAAAGAACGAGATACTGAAAAGATACCGCGCCTTGCTGCGCGCCTGCAAATCGACCCTTCAAAAAGGCGACAAGCGCATGATACGCAAGGCATTCGACATGGCTTTGGAAAGCCATAAAGATATGCGCCGCAAATCGGGCGAGCCTTACATATACCACCCTATTGCTGTGGCCCAGATAGCTGCCGAAGAAATTGGACTGGGAACCACTTCGATAGTTTGCGCCCTTTTGCACGACGTAGTGGAAGATACCGATATGACCCTTGACGATATTGAAAGGGAATTTGGCAAAAAGGTAGCCAAGATCATTGACGGGCTGACCAAAATATCCGGTGTATTTGATACCAACAGCTCGCTACAGGCGGAGAACTTCCGCAAGATGCTGCTTACCCTCGCCGACGATGTTAGGGTAATTTTGATAAAGCTTGCCGACCGGCTGCATAATATGCGGACGATGGAATTTATGCCGCGCGACAAGCAATTAAAACTTTCGTCCGAAACAGTTTACTTGTATGCCCCTCTTGCACACCGGCTGGGTTTATATGCTATAAAATCGGAGCTGGAAGATCTTTCCATGAAATACATGGAGCGCGAAACATACCAGTTCATTAAAAATAAACTTAACGAGAAAAAGGCAGAGCGTGAAAAATTCATCCGCGACTTTATTGAACCGTTAAAAAAAGTACTGGAAGGCCAGGGGCTTCATGCTGACGTTTTTGGCCGTCCGAAGTCGATTCATTCCATCTGGAACAAGATGAAGAAAAAGGCGATACCTTTCGAGGAAGTGTATGACCTTTTTGCCATCAGGATAATCCTGGATAGTACACCCGAGAATGAAAAATCGGAATGCTGGAAAGCCTATTCCATCGTTACCGATCTTTACCGGCCAAACCCCGATCGCCTGCGTGACTGGATATCGTCGCCTAAAGCAAACGGATATGAATCGCTGCATACTACCGTGATGGGACCAAAGGGGCAATGGGTTGAGGTGCAGATACGGACCAAGCGCATGAACGAGATTGCCGAAAAGGGATTTGCCGCACACTGGAAATATAAGGAATCGTCGACTGACAGCGGGCTGGACCTTTGGGTGCAAAAAGTACGCGATATGCTGAAAAATCCGGAACTAAACGCGCTGGACTTTTTGGATGATTTCAAGATGAACCTCTTTTCGGATGAGATATTCATTTTTACACCTAAAGGTGCACTCATTCAACTACCACTGAATGCTACCGCTCTCGATTTTGCCTTCGAGATACATACTGATGTCGGGGCAACGTGCATTGGCGCCAAAGTAAATCACAAATTGGTGCCACTGGGTTACAAACTTCAAAATGGCGACCAGGTGGAGATCATAACTTCGAACAAGCAGACGCCCAAAGAGGATTGGCTAAATATTGTTGTTACGGCAAAGGCCAAAGCCAAAATAAAATCAGCGTTAAAAGAAGAGAAACGTAAGGTGGCCGATGAGGGCAAGGAGATTTTGGAGCGCAAGATGAAATCGCTTAAGATCACCTACAATTCAGATAATATCCACAAGCTGAGCTATTATTTTAAACTGCCTTCAACCCAGGACCTGTTTTTCAACGTAGCGAAGGGTTTGATCGACATGAAGGACCTGAAGGAATACCAGGCATCGGAAAAAGTTGTTGAGAATAAACCGCAGGATAAGATCGAGAACGACCAGGTTCAAAGCCTGCTTCGGAATATCAAAACCAAGGATAGCGATATATTGCTTATAGGCGAGGATATGCAGAAGATAGACTACAAACTGGCCAATTGCTGTAACCCAATTCCCGGTGATGATGTGTTTGGCTTTATTACCGTAAGCGACGGCATAAAGATACATCGTACCAACTGCCCTAATGCTGCCAAGCTGATGGCAAATTACGGTTACCGTATTGTAAAAGCCCGGTGGACCAACCAGCAGGAGCTGGCTTTCCTTACCGGCCTGCGCATTACAGGTATCGACGACGTTGGTTTGATCAATAAACTAACCACCGTTATTTCGAATGACTTTAAGGTCAACATCCGTTCGATAACCGTCGACAGTGACAATGGTATTTTTGAGGGTTCTATCATGGTTTATGTTAACGACACCGAGCACCTTGAAAACCTGATCAAAAGGCTTAAAACAGTTAAGGGAATTACCTCGGTGACACGTTTTGACTCGGCCGTTGAGATAGCATCCTGAACAGGCTAACTCATTAGATTCATTCGACACTTAACTTAAATATTATTAATAACTTTGGGCCTTAATAATCCACTATGCCCCAGCAGGAAACCATAGACATGATCAAAAAGATTTTCGAGGCTTACCTCGAAAATAAAAACCTGAGAAAAACACCTGAGCGTTTTGCCATCCTGGAAGAGATCTATTCGCGTAACGATCACTTTGATGTGGAGTCACTATACATCCACATGAAAAATAAAAAGTATCGCGTAAGCCGCGCTACCGTATATAATACACTGGAATTACTTGTATCGTGCGACCTGGTGACCAAACACCAGTTCGGTAAAAATATGGCGCAGTTTGAAAAATCCTATGGCTATAAACAGCACGACCATATTATCTGTATCGATTGCGGAAAAGTTGTTGAATTTTGCGACCCGCGCATACAGCAGATACAAAGCATGATGGGCGGATTGTTGAAGTTTGAGATCAAACATCACTCGCTGAATCTCTATGGAAATTGTGAAAAACTTAAGGCGGGTTATTGCGATAGAAAAGCATAACTTTGCCCCCTTTGATTAACCATCCAATTATTTTAAATGGCTGTTGACGTATTATTGGGCCTCCAATGGGGCGATGAAGGTAAAGGTAAAATTGTTGATGTACTAAGTGCAGATTATGACCTGATCGCACGTTTCCAGGGTGGCCCTAATGCCGGACATACGCTGGAATTTGACGGAAAGAAATTCGTTTTAAATACCATACCATCCGGTATATTTTTTGAGAACACATTGAATTTGATCGGTAATGGGGTTATTATCGACCCAATTACACTCAAAAAAGAAATAGAAAAATTGAAAGATGCGGGTCATGACCTGCTGGCTAAGCAGAACCTGGTGATAGCAAAAAAGGCGCACCTGATATTGCCAACGCACCAATTACTGGATGCCGCGTCCGAAAAAAAGATGGGTGAAGGTAAGATCGGCTCCACATTGAAAGGCATAGGCCCAACTTATATGGATAAAACCGGCCGCAATGGTCTGCGTGTGGGAGATGTTACCCTGCCTGACTTTAAAGAGCGTTACAAAAAACTTGTCGATAAACACCTGACCATGCTGGAGTCGTTGTACGGTGAAAAACCAGATCTGACAGAGCGGGACCAGGCATTTTTTGATGCGGTTGAGTTAATTAAAAAATTCCCGCTTGTAGATTCTGAACACCTGGTAAATAACTACATTAAAGAGGGTAAAAAAGTATTGGCCGAAGGTGCACAAGGAGCTATGCTGGATATCGATTTTGGTTCATATCCGTTTGTTACTTCGTCGAATACGACAGCGGCAGGTGCTTGCACCGGTCTTGGTATAGCGCCACGGCAAATTGGTGAGGTGATAGGCATTTTTAAGGCTTATTGTACCCGTGTTGGTGGCGGCCCCTTCCCTACTGAACTGGACAATGAAACCGGTGAAGAATTGCGCAGGATAGGGCATGAATTTGGCGCAACAACCGGCAGACCACGCCGTACCGGATGGATCGACCTTCCTGCGCTGAAATATGCCATTATGCTGAGCGGCGTAACACAACTTGTAATGACCAAAGCCGACGTGCTTAGCGGATTTGAAAAGATATATGCCTGCACCAATTATAACTATTTGGGCGAAACAATTGATTTTATGCCTTATGATATATGCGCTGTTGAGGCTGTGCCTGTATTAAAGGAAATAGATGGCTGGAAAGAAGATATCACCGGCATAACTGAGTTGTCGGAGATACCCGCCAGGCTTAAATCATATATCGAATACCTGGAAGGCGAATTGGGCGTGCCTGTTAAATACCTTTCGGTGGGACCTGACAGGAAGCAAACGTTAGTATTACACTAACGCACTATTCTATTGTCATAATATAAAGGCTCTTCGGTTACGGGGAGCCTTTTGATTTTACTTAGCTATTTTTACGGCGTGAAAGTCCGGGTTGATGATCTTCAGGAATTTAAGCGAAAAGCCCTGCAATGGGCGTCGCTCTTCGATGTTTT
The DNA here is from genome assembly GCF_007971025.1 of Mucilaginibacter ginsenosidivorans. Classification (NCBI taxonomy): domain Bacteria; kingdom Pseudomonadati; phylum Bacteroidota; class Sphingobacteriia; order Sphingobacteriales; family Sphingobacteriaceae; genus Mucilaginibacter; species Mucilaginibacter ginsenosidivorans. Next base: position 4,669,137 of record NZ_CP042436.1, read on the forward strand.
TTGCTGCCTGGATTCCAATGATTTTCACGATCAATATTCAAAATTCGACTTTTTACTGGCGGTGGGCGTTGAAAATGAACTTATTGTAAACAATGGCGCTGCTTTCCCGGCGCTGGAAGAATTCCGAAAACAGCACTCGGGCTGGATTACAGGACTTCTTACTTATGATCTGAAAAATGAGATAGAAGACCTTTCATCGTCCAATATCGACGGTTTACAATTTCCTGAACTTTATTTCTTTGCTCCAAAACACCTTATCCTTGTAAAAAATGAAGAAGTTGAAATTATAGCTGCAGAGACGCAACAGGTTATTGACGAAATAGCATTACAAAAACCTGGTCAGGCAAACACCGAAGAGGAAATTTCCCTTAACACCCGATTTAGCCATAACGAATACGTTGAAACGGTTAAGAAAATAAAAGAACATATCAATCGAGGGGATATCTACGTCACTAATTTTTGCCAGGAGTTTTACGCAGAAAATGCCGAAATATCCCCGCTTGATATATTCATTAAACTGAATAGTATATCGCCAAACCCGCTCTCGGCATTCTTTAAATTAAAGAATAAGTATGTTTTATCGGCTTCGCCTGAACGATTTTTGGCTAAGCGTGAAGGTAAACTGATCTCGCAGCCGATCAAGGGCACTGCGAAGCGATATAACAACGCTGTTGATGACGAACTATCTAAACAAAGACTGCGTGGCCACCCGAAAGAGCAACAGGAAAATGTAATGATCGTCGACCTGGTGCGTAATGATCTGACGAAATCCGCGATCCAGGGAACGGTAAGGACAGAGGAGTTATTCGGTATTTACAGTTTTGCCCAGGTACACCAGATGATATCAACAGTGATTTGTGAAAAACGACATGATATCAGTGACGTGGAAGCGATCAAGAACACTTTTCCAATGGGTAGCATGACCGGCGCACCCAAAGTAAGCGCCATGCGGTTGATGGAACATTATGAGCGTAGCAGGCGTGGCGTTTATTCGGGTGCTATAGGCTATTTCAATCCTGACGGGGATTTTGATTTCAGTGTGGTCATCCGCACGCTGTTATATAACGCGGCAGCTAAATACCTTTCGTTCCAGGTTGGGAGCGCGATTACTTTTCATGCTGATGCAGAACAAGAATACGAGGAATGCCTGCTAAAAGCGCAGGCTATTTTAGAGGCGCTCGGTCTGCACGGATCTTTTCCACTCCCCTGACGATCACCTCGGAACCATCGGCAAAGAAAGCAGAATAAGGTTTCGTTGTAAGGTAAGGAACAAACTCTTTGCCATACAACTGCGCAACGTCGGCCTCAAAAACAGGGTCGATTACGTTGGCGGCGTTCCAGGTAATATGCTCCACCTGGTATTCCCTGGTTTTAGTTTTGCTGATCTTATTGTATCCCCAGTAGTGTTCAAAAATAAATTCCTCCTGGCTGCCGGGCACAATGGGGTGAATGTCAGCATTGACCACGGTACCGCCCAGCCTATTGTTCCACCTGCCGTCAAACTTCCATTCATATAGATATTTTGTAAGTCCTCCTGACAGCTCATCAACAGAATGGCGCATAGGCATAGCCCTGTAATGTTCTTTATAAAGCATATTGGCAAAAAGCGCGATGAACGGCTTGGGCACTATCTCGCTGATGAAAACAGCGCCACGCTTCCATTCCTTTCCATTAAAATGTTTAACATAAAAGCGCAGGTTTACCTCGTCAAAATTGATATGCAAAGGCCATTTGATACCCTTGACAGCCGTTTCCTTGAATAAAAAGCCAACCATACTTACCAGCGCTTTCCCCTGCCACAGATCAAGCTCGGTTGCCGGGGGAATATACTGTGCCAGCACGGCCGGATCAACTTCATAATTAAGCATCAGGAGGTTGATCCAGCGCGCTTTCAGAAATTCCTTTTTTTGCATCGCTTTTTATGGATGATAGTACTTCATAGCTTCGGGGAGGTGATCCTTGATATTTTGTATCCGGGTTTGATCTGCCGGGTGGGTGCTTAAAAACTCAGGTGGCGCTCCGCCTTTATTTTGCGCTGCCATTCTTTCCCAAAACGACACCGCATTGTGCGGATCGTAGCCAGCCATCGCCATAAAAATAAGGCCAAGCCTGTCAGCTTCTGATTCCTGGTTCCTCGAATATTTTAGCAAAACCAGTCCACCGCCCACGCCGTAAAGCTTGTTGACGATCAACTGCGTAGCCTGCGATTTATCGGAAGTCGCAGCTCCGACCAATGACCCGCCAGCCTGAGCCGCCATTTGCTGGGAGATACGCTCTGCCGAATGCCTTGCGATAGCATGACCGATCTCGTGTCCCATTACCGTTGCCAGCCCGGCGTCGTCCATCGTAATTGGCAGAATAGCGCTATATACGGCTACTTTCCCACCGGGCATACACCATGCGTTCACCTCCTTACTTTGGATAAGGTTGAATTCCCACTTAAAACTGTATTTATTGCCATATCCGTTTTCTTTCAGAAAACGCTCGATGGCGACAGACAGTTTTTCTCCAACCCGTTTCACACTTTCTGCATCGCGTGTGCCGGTGATCACTTTGGTTGAGGGATCGGATAGAAGCTGGCGATAGCTTTGAGCTGCAGACGTATTTATTTCTGAGTCGCCGACCAGGCTGATCTGCTTCCTGCCGGTTAGCGGAACTGTAGAACATGAGGTGAAAACGGCAATTAAAATTGCCAGCGATATTTGTTTTGAAAATTTCATACTAAGCGTCCTTTCTTTTAAAAAGATTGACCTTCGATTCGGTACCCTTAAGCAGGCGTTCGATGTTCTTTTGATGGGTGACCAATATCAGCAGGCATATACACATACCAAATATCACCACCATATTGTTTGTATTTTTATTATATATAAGGCTGACACCAACCAGGTAGGTGAATCCGCCGGTTATTGAGCTAAGCGAAACATAGCGGGTAATAAGCAAAACAGCTATAAACATGATAACGCACAGCAGCGCAGCGTTAAGGTTTACCGCCAATACCATCCCGAACAGGGTTGCTATGCCTTTTCCGCCGCGGAACCCTGCGAATACGGGGAACAAGTGTCCCATCACCGCAGCCATGCCCATGGCCAACTGGTAATTGATCAAATTTGAATGCGGACCGCCGGTGACAGATACACCAACAAAAACAGCCAGTTTAGTGGCTGTAAATCCTTTCAGGATATCGATGAGCATCACGGGTATTCCCGCTCTTTTACCAAGGACTCTAAACGTATTGGTGGCCCCGGCGTTACCGCTGCCATATTCGCGCACGTCTATCCCGTAGAATGCCTTCCCTATCCAAACAGCCGTCGGAATAGACCCCAGCAAATAGGCTAATATCAGTAAGGAAACAGAACCTACGGTGATCATTTTTGTACAATATTAATAAAATGATAACGCACTAACTATTTTACTTATCATTCTTTCACCGCTTTAAGGCTCATATCTAAACTTTTTACCGAATGTGTCAACGCGCCGACAGAAATGTAGTCAACCCCGCATTCGGCATACTGCCTGATGTTATCAGTTGTGATACCACCTGACGCCTCGGTATCGTAACGCCCGTTGATGGTTTTTACGGCTTTTCGTAAATCGTCGAAATTGAAATTATCTAATAAAATGCGGTTTACGCCCCCGGTTTGCAGAACCTGGTCAAGTTCGCCAAGGTTTCGCACCTCTATCTCGATATCCAGCTTTTTGTTGTTTAGCTGCAAATATTGTTTCGCGTTTTCAATTGCCGGTTTTATCCCGCCCGAATAATCTACGTGATTATCCTTTATCAGTATCATATCATACAAACCTGTGCGATGGTTAACACCGCCGCCTATCCTGACGGCCCATTTTTCGAGATAACGTATACCTGGTGTTGTTTTCCTGGTGTCCAGCACCCTGGCGCCGGTGCCTTTAAGCAGTTCGACTATCTGGTGTGTCTTTGTCGCTATGCCCGACATCCGCTGCATACAATTCAGCACAAGCCGTTCGGCTTTCAGTATGCTTTTTGCGTCGCCGGTAACTTCAAATGCAATGTCCCCGGGTTTTACGGCATCGCCATCATGCATCAATATTATTAGGTTAAGCTTTTCGTCAACCCGCCTGAAAATCTCTGCAGCAAGTTCAACTCCGGCTAATATGCCATGATCCTTGATCAACAATTTGGCTTTGCCATTCGTATTTCCGGGAATTGTGGCCAGTGAAGTATGATCGCCGTCGCCGACATCCTCGGCCAATGCATTGGTAATAAATTGGTCAATGTATTCTTTATCCAAACTTTTGATATTTACGGCTCAAAAGTAACAACAATTAGGGATTATTTTGTTTTTCGGATTCGATATGAATATCATCCAGCTCAAAATGACCGCCTGTATTCTTCAGATTGAAAGAAACCCGGTAAACACCGTTCGGGGTGGTTATCAAAACGACACCAAAACGGTAATTGGCGTTGGATGTGATGCGGTGCAGTATTTTTGCCGACCTGGGTTGATTTTGCCTGAAAAAATTAGCGATGATCTCTTCCGCCCGGGCAGCCGGGTAACTATCCTCGTTACCTAAAATAGTAACATCAACTTCCGGCGCGAAGGTTTTTGCAAGTTCGGTTATGTTTCCGGATCTGAGAAATTCAGCCGTTTTGTCAATAGGGTCCTGGGTGTCCTGGAACACATTGGGCGTAAGCAACAGCAAAAACAAGTAAAGTACCTTCATATTTTAACAGATAAAAGTCACTTTAGAAATTGACTGTAGTATAATGCTTAAACGTTTTTATTGTTAAAACGTTGCCTTTATATTTGCATTGTGGAAAAACAGAAAAAAGTAGTACTAATCATACTCGACGGTTGGGGCTACGGCCGCAACGATAAGTCTAATGCAATATACGCAGCAAACACACCTTTCTTTGATTCGCTGCTAAAAAAATATCCTAATTCAAAGCTGGAGGCATCGGGAACTTCAGTTGGCCTGCCCGCCGGGCAAATGGGAAATTCGGAAGTTGGACACATGAATCTGGGCGCCGGGCGCGTTGTGTACCAGGAACTTGGCCGCATACATAAAGCCGTTGATGATAATGAATTTGTAACCAACCCTGTGCTAAAAGAGGCATTCGAATACGCTAAACAAAATGGGAAGGACGTACACTTTATCGGTCTCGTATCCGATGGTGGTGTTCACTCGCATATCCGGCACCTGGAAGGTCTTTGCGATGCCACGGGCAAATTCGGGCTTGAAAACGTCTATATCCACGCTTTCCTGGATGGCCGGGATACCGACCCTAATTCGGGCGTAAAATTTATCGGCGAACTGGAGGATCATATCAAAAACACCTCTTGCAGGCTGGCTTCGGCTATCGGCAGGTATTATGCCATGGACCGCGACAATCGCTGGGAAAGGGTAAAAAAGGCCTACGATCTGTTAGTGAACGGAACAGGCAAACCAACCCAGTCTGTATCAGACTCCATAAAAGAATCGTATGAAGCAGGCGTTACTGACGAATTTGTCGACCCAATAGTGAAGACGAGTGAAAGTGGGGAACCATTAGCCGTGATAAAAAATGACGATGTTGTCATCTGCTTTAATTTTAGGACAGACCGCGGCCGCGAGATCACGCAGGCATTGACACAAAAGTCTTTCCCCGAGCAGAACATGCATCCGTTAAACCTGCATTATATTACGATGACCACTTATGATGAGACATTCAAAAATGTGCGGGTGGTATTTCAAAAAGATGATTTGACAAAAACACTGGGCGAAATATTGCAGGATGCGGGTAAGAACCAGATACGCATAGCTGAAACTGAGAAATATCCGCATGTTACTTTCTTCTTTTCGGGTGGGCGCGAGAAAGAATTTGATAACGAAAAACGCCTGCTTGTGCCCTCGCCCAAAGTCGCAACCTACGACCTGCAGCCTGAAATGAGCGCGGAGGGTATACGTGATGCCATTATTCCGGAGTTGAAAAGCGGTTGGCCGGACGTTGTCATCCTCAACTTTGCCAATACAGATATGGTGGGGCACACCGGCGTTTTCGAAGCGGTGATGAAAGCCGCTGAAACTGCCGATCAGTGCACGCAGGCGGTTGTTGAAACGGGCATTGAAAATGGGTATTCATTCATTATTATCGCCGACCATGGGAATGCCGACTATATGATCAATGACGACGGATCGCCCAATACGGCGCACACTACCAACCTGGTACCTTGCATCGTTATCGACGATGATGTAAAAGAAGTAAAGGATGGCAAATTAGGTGATATTGCTCCGACCATCCTGAAAATAATAGGCGTGCCTATCCCTGCTGAAATGACCGGAAATGTATTGGTTTAAGAAGTGTTTTATTATAGCCTGCGCTCTGTTTGCTTTATTGCTGGTACAATCCTGCAAAAGCGATGCCCGCGCGGGCAATGACACGGAGAAATTCTTCGACCTTAAAAAATATTTTGCCAATGAGTCCCTGCGGCTTGCAAAGTCAGATCCACTGATCACTAAAACGGCAATTCATAACAAAAACAGGGAAACCAAAAAACTTCGTATCGCCGACTGGGCAACTGAATTAAGCCTGTTCAGCGAATCGGATATTAATAAACCTGCGTGGAAAGCAAGTTATAAAGTTATTAATGCGGACGGCATATTAAGTTTCACGGCTAAGGACCCGGGTTTGAAAACACAGGATATTGTTATTAAAAGGCAGGGAGATAAAATTAAGTGGATATTAATTGTGAATCATACAAAAAGCACAGTGCTGGGTAAAGTATTGTATGAAACCACTGAAAAGCTGAGCTACATACCCGATTCGATATACCAGATACAGAAAAGACAGTTCGTACGCACGCTGGGATTTAACTTTTACAGCATTAAAGGATCATTTAATTAATGGCGGGCGGCAATGGTTTCGGTAAGGCGTTGCTTTGATATTTCTATCTGGTTGGCTATATCCTGGCGGCCGGGATTATCGTTCAGCACTTTTTCCAGGTCGGCGATAGAAGCCCTGAGAGAGTTTGTTCCTCGAACTTTGTCATAGAACCGGGAGCCGGCCTGTAATTTAAAATCACCGTATTCGCGGTAAGCTATGCCCCTGTTTTGATAATATTTCGCGTTATTTTGATTGTCTGTCGGGTCGATCGAAATGGCCTTGGTAAAATCTACTATCGCCCCTAAAAGATTTTTCTCCTTATCAGCATCCGACATCTGGCTGTCCTTTGCAAAATAACTCTTGGCCCTGGCCCGGTAATAATAGGCCGAAGCATCTGCTGGCTTTAAAGCAATGACACGGGTATACGCAGCAATTGATTTTTTATAATTCTCGCTATGATAGTACGAATATCCAAGCATCCAAAGTGCGCTCGAATTTGTTGAATCGATAACACACGACCGCTCCAAATGACTTACAGCAGCTTTAAAGTCACCGTCGAAAAAAGCCTGCTGCCCCATTTTAAAATAGGCATTTTGGCCATAGACCGCTTGCAATGACGATAGTACCAATAAAGACGATATAACCGATAGCCGCATTAGGTGCTTTGAATCTGTAACAAAAATAATATACTTTACCTTATGCTTATTAACTTATTTTAATTCAAAATATTATGGGTTTAGCTATTTTGTTGAAAAAAAGGCATCCCCCGGTTTAAAAGCCACAATTAATAGTTACTGACTTTTTTTCCATCCCAACTTACCATTCATAAACCGCGTAAAAAGGGTATATTCACTATAAGATTAACGTTGTCACAGACTTACCGCTAATAAATAGCTTTTTGATATATCTTGGCACAGGTCTTGAACTATAACCATTCGACAGGCAAAACGGTGATTTTGCCCCGATATTTTATTCCTGTACTTTTGCAGGCTGACATTATGACGCTACTTAACAGAAAGGGTATTAGATGAGTTTTGATCCGTTCGATATAAAAAATGCTTTACCAATTATAAATGAAGATTCCGAATTTTTTCCGCTGATGTCATCGGAAGATGAGGAAGAAATGAATAATGAACAAATGCCCGAGGTGCTTTCCATATTGCCATTGCGCAATACGGTATTATTCCCCGGTGTTGTTATACCGATTACCGTAGGACGGGATAAGTCGATCAAATTGATACGCGACGCCAATAAAGGCAAGCGTATGATCGGGGTGGTTGCCCAGCAGGATGTAGCTATTGAGGACCCAACTTTTAGCCAGCTTAACCAGGTAGGAACTGTGGCGTTGATCATTAAGATGCTGCAAATGCCCGATGGTAATACTACTGTTATCCTGCAGGGTAAAAAACGCTTCATTCTGAAAGAAGAAGTGCAAAGCGAGCCGTATATCAAAGCAACTGTAGAGACCTTCAAAGAAATAAAGCCAAAGGAAGATAAAGAATTTAAAGCCATGATCTCGTCTATCAAGGACATGGCCATGAGCATTATCCAGTTATCTCCGAACATTCCAAGCGAAGCCGGTATCGCTATACGTAATATCGAAAGCATTTCATTTTTGATCAATTTTATATCGTCGAACATGAATGCGGATATGGCCGCCAAACAGCGTATGCTGGAAGTGGCCAACCTGCGCGACAGGGCGAAACTTGTGCTGGAGCACTTAACGCTCGATCTGCAAATGCTGGAGCTTAAGAACCAGATACAGAGCAAGGTACGTATTGACCTGGATAAGCAACAGCGTGATTATTTCCTGAACCAGCAGCTTAAAACTATCCAGGAAGAACTTGGCGGCAACAGTCCTGACCTTGAAATAGAAAACCTGCGTTTACGCGCAGCTAAAAAGAAATGGGGAAAAGAGGTTAACGATCATTTTAATAAAGAACTGGAGAAACTGGTGCGCACCAATCCGGCGGCGGCAGATTATTCGGTACAGATCAATTACCTCGAATTATTGCTCGATCTGCCCTGGAATGAGTTCACAAAAGACAACTTTGATCTTAAACGCGCCCAAAAAGTGCTGGATAAAGACCATTTCGGGCTCGATAAAGTCAAACAACGCATCATCGAATATCTTGCCGTGCTGAAATTAAAGCACAACATGAAAGCCCCCATCCTTTGTTTGGTCGGCCCGCCGGGAGTTGGTAAAACTTCCCTTGGCAAATCTATAGCAAGGGCACTGGGCCGCCGGTACGTACGGATGGCTTTGGGTGGTATACGCGATGAGGCTGAGATAAGGGGACACCGCAAAACCTACATTGGCGCTATGCCGGGACGTATTATACAAGCTATCAAAAAGGCAGGCGCAGCTAACCCGGTATTCATACTGGACGAGATAGATAAGGTAGGAAACGACTTCAGGGGCGACCCGTCGTCAGCCTTGCTTGAAGTGCTCGACCCCGAGCAGAACAGCACCTTTTACGATCATTATGTTGAAGTTGATTTTGACCTGTCGAACGTGATGTTCATCGCGACAGCAAATTCATTGAGCTCTATCCAGCCCGCATTGCTCGACCGAATGGAGATCATTGACGTAAGCGGTTATACCATTGAGGAAAAGATAGAGATCGCCAAACAGCACCTGGTGCCAAAACAGCGTGAGGCACATGGATTGAAGCCTAAAGACATCACCATCAAAAATGATGTGCTTGAAAAACTGATAGAGGACTATACCCGTGAATCGGGCGTGCGTTCGTTAGAGAAAAAGATAGGCTCGGTGGTGCGTGGTGTTGCCAAAACCATTGCCATGGGCGATGTGCATACTCCGCTGGTTAATAAAAAGGAGTTGGAGAAAATACTTGGGGCACCAATTTTCGACAAGGACCTGTACGAAGGCAATGATGTCGCCGGCGTAGTAACCGGGTTAGCCTGGACACAGGTTGGCGGCGATATATTGTTTATTGAAGCAAGCCTTAGCCCCGGTAAAGGCCGTTTGACCATGACGGGCAGCCTTGGCGATGTAATGAAGGAATCTACTTCGATCGCATTGGCATACCTTAGGGCACATGCTAAAGATTTTAATATCGACTATAAGTTGTTCGACCAGTGGGACGTACATGTTCACGTTCCTGCAGGTGCAACGCCGAAGGATGGGCCCTCAGCGGGTATCACCATGCTTACGGCGCTTACCTCGGCCTTCACCCAACGCAAGGTAAAGCCACACCTGGCCATGACGGGTGAAATAACGCTGCGCGGGCGTGTATTGCCTGTGGGCGGTATAAAGGAAAAAATACTGGCCGCCAAACGGGCAAATATAAAAGAGATCATTCTTTGCAAGTCGAACCGGAAAGATATCCTTGAAATAAAAGAAGACTACATAAAGGACCTGCAATTTCACTATGTAACCGATATGCGCGAGGTGATAGGCCTGGCCCTGCTCGACGAAAAAGTTGCTAATCCATTGGACCTCACGGTGAAAGATGAATTAAAACCTGTAATGAACTGATACAGAACGCCTCATATTTTGTCATTTTTTTAGGAATATCCCTGTTAAAAAACAGGGATATTCTTTTTTTATACCCTTTTTGCCCGAAACTTTTTAGTTAACACTATCGTAATACGCCGTAGCTAAACTAATTAGTGGATACAATTAAACTGAATATAATGAATCATCTGTTTACTTTTAAAGCCAGGATCGCCTTATTTGCTCTGCTGCTTAGCTACATAGGGTCGAAAGCTCAAACCACCCCGGATACCGTGAAGAGTAGCTCCCCGGCAATGAATATAGATACTTCACTTGCGAAAAAAGCATCGAGCTCCCAATTGATAAAAACGGATACCACGCTTGTTATACGGGCCGGCGCTACGATCATGAAAAAAGCAGATACAACTATGGTGATCGACCCGGACGGCTCTCTTGCTAAAAAGTTCAACGAGATGGTTGCGGCAAAAGAAAAGGCCGACCTGGAGAAAAGTCAATCGAACGCCGCTCCTGTAAAAGCTGATTCATCGTCGGTACAAAAAACCGATGCGCCTATTGTTGCAAAACAGGATAACACTGCCGTGAAGACAGATAACAGCCCGGCAGCAAATGCTGTTGCGGTGGTTCCGGTCCCATCTCCCGAAACAGCAACGCAAATGCGGGGAACTGCTCCGCCACCGAATACTTATCAGCAGGTGCGCTCGGCTACCAACCCACTTGAAACACATCCGGCAGGTACGGACGAACAGCAGGCGGCGGTACAACAACAGCCATCAGACAACGCACAGTCTTTGACTCAGCAACAAGCGAGCACGGATAATGGTCAGGCTGCAACTCAGCAACAGGCAGCTACCAATAATGCACAGGCTGCAACTCAGCAAAAAGCGTCCACAGACAACGCACAGTCTGCTACTCAGCAACAGGTAAATGCGCCGGTTGATTCTTCGAAAAAAGTTGATTCGGCTATGGTTGCAAAAGTTGACACAACGATAAAAAAAGATACCACGATAAAGAAATCAGACAGCACCATGATGGCGAAATCAGACACCAGCATGATGATAACCGATACTTCGGCCGTACAACATGTTAAGGCTGTAAACGCTTACCTCGAAGTTGGCGGACCGGGCCTTGCCATATCGGGCAACTACGACGCACGTTTCAAAAAGGAGCGTAACGGCTGGGGTTACCGGATAGGTGCAGGTTACTTTGCCTCGGGAGGTAATACGGTATTCACGGTTCCCTTCCAGATAAACTACCTGTATGGCGAACACGCGGCATTGGTAGAACTGGGTGCGGGAACAACGTTCCTGAATTCCACAGGCACCAACGTTGGCAACAGCAAGTGGGAATTTGACAAGGTAACAGGCTTTATAGCAACGGCTACCATAGGCTTCCGTTACCAGCCCGAACATAAAGGGCTAAACTTCAGGATTGCATTTGTGCCGATCCTTTACGACGAGGGCCTTATAGCCGCAGGTGGTGTTAGCATAGGATATACGTTTAAATAAAAAAGATAAGATTTAGTTTAAAAAGCCCCGATAATACCGGGGCTTTTTCTATTTTAGGCCTTATTTCATCCTAAAAACCTGATGAACTACAAGATATTTTCCCTCCTGGTATTCCTCGCCTGCTGCAGCACAGCATTCGCGCAAACCCATAGCAACGAGATTGGCGCCCAAAGCGATAATGATTCCTATCTGTTCCAGGGATCTGACAGGTATTACACCGATGGCATTTTCATTTATTACCGGCATGCCCTAAAGGTTGATGGGAAATCAAACCTCCAAAACAAAGTGCTGGGTTTTGAAACGGGGCAGAAGATATTCAACCCGCAAACGGGCAGCATTTCGATCAATGGCATGCCCGATGACCCACGTTATATCGACCGGCCGTTTGCAGGCTACTTATATGTTGGTTCCACGCTTAATTTGTTATACAAAAACGAAAGCAACCTAAAATTAGGCGCCCAAATAGGCATAGTGGGACCTGGAGCGAAGGGCAAGGGGATACAGGATTTTGTGCATGACAACTTTGGTTTTTATCATCCCAGCGGCTGGGAATACCAAATTGACAATAACCTGGAGCTAAACCTGTCAGCCGAATATAACCGTTTGCTGGCCCGCACATCATCGTTCGACGTCAGTTTAACAAGCTATGCTAATCTTGGCAATGGGTTTACCGGGGCCGGGGTTGGCCCGTTGTTCCGCCTGGGCAGTTTCAACCAATTATTTAATTCGGTAAGCACGCAGAGTACGGCTATCAAATCCAGGGGCTTCACCCCCTTAAACCAGCACGAACTTTTCTTTTACTACAAACCTCAATTAAATGTAGTACTTTACGACGCCACGGTACAGGGCAGCCTTTTCGGTACCCGCAGCGCGAGCAGTATAGAAGTGACACAAAATATTGAACGCCTGATGTTCTCCAATCAATTTGGCGTGGGGTATTCGGGTAAACGTTTTGTGCTTGATGTCGCCGCTATTTTCCACACAAAAGACGTAAAAGAGATGGTAAAATCACATCAATGGGGATCGGCGACACTACTGTACCGCTTTAATTAATCGTCAAAACTCTTTTTCCTTGCAGCTTTCTTGGCCGACTGTTGCCTTTTATTCCCGAGCCGGGCAGCTATCATGGCTTTGGTCGGTTTTGTTGCTTTACGTTTTTTGGGTTGATGTAATGCCTTCGTCAATATCAGTACCAGCTTTTCGATGGCCCTTTCTTTATTTAAATACTGGCTCCGCTCCTCTTCGCTCATTACCTGCAAATATCCATCGCGATTTAGTCTCGACTGAAGTTTTTCCGTTAGCCGTTGTTTTTCTTCGTCCGAAAACAACAACGATCGCTCTATATCAAACAGCAACTCGACCTTCGTAGATACTTTGTTTACATTTTGCCCGCCCTTGCCCCCGCTCCGCGATGTTTTGTAAATAACCTCCTTTTGCAGGTCAGTCTTAGAAAAATTCATGGCCAAATTTACAATTAGTTGATTGAGTTGGATTAAGTTGATTTGTAGAAATCGGAAAACTTAATCAACCACTTAACTGATTCCACCTAATCAACTGAAAACATATTTTGTTACCTTAGCACTCCGATGAGCAGTAACATTGTAATAGCTATCGACGGCTATTCTTCATGCGGGAAGAGCACATTAGCGAAGGCATTAGCCCAAAAGCTTCATTTTATTTACGTTGATAGCGGCGCCATGTACCGGGCGGTGACGCTCTATTTTATCCGTCATCATGTCGACCTTCATGATCATCAGCAGGTTGCTGAAGCGCTAAAGAACATCCACCTCAACTTCCATTCGCGCGATTACCAGACGCACATCACGCTGAACGACGAGGAAGTATCGGAAGAGATCCGGCGGATGCCTGTGTCAGATAATGTGAGCGCTGTAGCGGCACTACGCGAAGTACGCCACGAGATGGTGAAGCAGCAGCAGCGAATGGGCCGCTCCAAAAATATCGTGATGGACGGGCGGGACATCGGTACCACCGTTTTCCCCGATGCCCAGCTGAAAATATTTATGACTGCCGACCCCAAGGTGCGAGCCGAACGAAGATATAAAGAGCTTTACGAAAAGAACCCGGATATAACATTGGAAGAGGTTTTCGAGAACCTGGCCCACCGCGATTACCAGGATACTACCCGCGAGGAAAGTCCGCTGATAAGGGCGCAGGATGCCATTATACTTGATAATACCAATATGACGCCCGACCAGCAATTGGATTTCGCGCTAAATAAGATCAAGTCGCTGCTTGACCCGGAATAATGGATTTCACCCAATAACTTTCTCCGCATTAACACCAAATCGGTTCAGGAAATCGACACCTTCGTCGCTTGGGAGCCCCTTATATTCGGCGTAAGAGTTTAAAAAGAATACTTGCTTTACCCCGGCCGAAAATATCAGCCTCGCGCATGGCAGGCATGGCGATAAGGTAGTGTACAGCGTTGCTCCTTCCAGGTTGGCGCCATTTTTAACGGCATAAAGAATAGCATTCTCTTCGGCGTGCAAGGCAAGCGAGCAACTGCCCCGTGCGTCGCGCGCGCAGCCGGTTTCGGGCCATTCCTCGTCGCAGTTATGGGTACCCGCCGGCGGACCGTTATAGCCTATAGAAATGATACGGGTGTCCTTAGCTAAAACGGCACCGACCTGGGCCTTAACGCAATGTGAGCGTTTGGCCAGGTCGGTTGCCAGGTTCATAAAAATATGATCGAAACTTAGTTTGGTCATGGTTAATTAGTGACTTGTTAATTAGTGATCAGTTGTACATGGTAATACTAATCACAAGTCAACTAATCGCCAATTACATAAAATCAGTGTCCTCCGCCTGCTTCCAGGTTATCCACGTCAATACCTTGCTTCTTCAATTCGAAGCCCGCTTTCCAGGCAAAGAAAGCGAGATAAGCGAAGCATATTACAGGTATCACATAAGATAGATGTATACCGCTGGTATCGGCCAAGATACCCTGAACCGGAGGGATAATAGAACCTCCCAGGATCATCATGATCAAAAAAGCTGAGCCCTGGCTGGTGTACTTCCCTAAGCCCGCTATCGCTAAGGCGAATATAGAGGGCCACATGATTGAGCAACACAAACCGCCACTGATAAAAGCAAATAAGCCGACGCGGCCGGTTGTCATTAATCCTACAATCATAGCTAAAGCACCGAGAATTCCGAATATCGTGAGCGTACGTACAGGTTTCTCTTGTCCGATAAAAAATCCAACGATCAAAACGGCAACGCAAACCACATAAATGTACAGATTGCTTACATCCTTTCCGCTTAGGTAATTTACTAATAACACGACACCAAAGGCAAACAACGGAACAATAACCGTCAGCACTTGTTTTATTGATTTTGAAAGATTAAACACCGAGATAGCACCCGTCCAACGGCCTATCATCAGGCTTCCCCAGTAAAGAGAAATATAAGGGGCAATTTCCGATTCTTTAAATCCGCCAAATTCAGGTGTTTTCAATAAAGCGCCCATGTTACTTTGGATGGTTACTTCCACACCTACATACGTAAATATGGCGATCATACCATAGATCAGTTGCGGATAGTGCATTGCCCCCCACCCTTCATTGCTTTTGCTTGAGGCTGAAAGTGACGCGATCAGGGTTATTAATATAATAGCCAACGACGCATAGACAAAATATGACCTGGGCAGCCCTGTTGCCTGGGTTAACGGGCCCGCAGCCAAAATGAGACAAAACGCTACAAATATCACCAGCAGGGGTAAATTTGTCTTGGTGCCTGCTTCTATTTTTTCATCGCTTGTAACCTTTGGCAGATTTGATATCCAGAAAAATATCGCTACAGCAATATATAAACCGGCCAATATAAAATACAGGTTATTTACCGACGTAATATTTACGTCGGCGGCGGGGATTAGCTTACTAGCACTTCCAAACAACACAATACTTACAATAACCGGGCCCAATAATGTACCGAAATTATTTACACCGCCCGCCAGGTTAAGTCGGTTTGAACCTGTTTCGGGCGACCCAAGCGCTATAACAAACGGGTTGGCCGCCGTTTGCTGTAAGGAGAAACCCAATGCAATAATAAAAAAGGAACCGAGGATGAACCCAAATGAACCTGAATTGATGGCCGGAACCATAATAAGGGCGCCTACCGCAGAAAGGATCAAACCGTATATAATGCCATTTTTATAGCCCAGCTTATTCAAAATGTCGACTTTGGTAGCCTGGGACGCAAAATACAATACCAGCGAACCGATAAAATATCCGCCATAAAAAGTAAAGTCAATCAGCTGGGATTCGAATTGGGTAAGATGAAAATGTGCTTTACAGAACGGGATGAAAATTCCGTTCGACGCGGCAAGGAAGCCCCAAAAGAAAAACACAGTGATGATAGTATACAGAGCCGATCCGTAACTTTTTGTTTTGTTTTGTTCCATTTGTTAGTTAGGTTGTCAGAGAGTTTTTACAAATCACTAACATAAAGATTATTTTTACAATTTGCCGCATAGTTTTTTTAAATAATAAATCCCAATTTTAGGTTTGGTTATTCACTATATAAAATCGCATATTCGTTCCCTGTATAGGGGGAATTTTATATTCCTAAGCCAGAATTAATGATAGAAGCTATAATTAGGGGTATTGGGATTGGGTTGGTGCTTACTTTTCTTACGGGCCCGGTTTTCTTTGCTTTAATAAAAACAAGCATCGAAAAAGGGTTTCATGCCGGGGTTGCACTGGCCCTGGGTGTGGTTACAAGCGATGTGGTATTTGTGGGAGCCATTCTGTTCGGTTCACAGTATTTTGATATCTCGAGCCAGGATAAGCGGAATGCGGGAGTAATTGGCTGTATAGTGCTGTTTGCACTGGGAATCTATTATATCTTCAAAAAATCCGAAGTAAATTACGATAACAAGGTGCCCTCAAAGCTTAAACGTACCGGGTATTTTTTGAAGGGCTTCCTGATGTGTATCCTCAACCCCACCCTGCTTTTTCACTGGACGGTGGTTATCGGTACCGCCAGTACACTTTATATTTATGGAGTGCCCAATCGATCATTAAAGATCGCGGTGATGTTCCTCACCATCCTGGTCGTTCAATTCGGGCTCGATACGACAAAGGCCTTTTATGCAAATAAATTGCGCGACCGGATATCCGTCAATTTTGTGCATCGCCTTAATGAAGTGGCGGGAATAGCGCTTATTATTGCTTCGTTAATACTTTTCGATAAGCTGGTAACACATTACGTATTTGCAGCGTTCAGCAGTTAATTATTAAAATAATCAATGGTAAATCATCTAAAGGTATCTTTAAGCTCCTCCCTGTAACTAAATCTTTCCATCCCTAAATTTTTAATGTTTATGGCTATGAGATATTTTTTTATCTGTATATAATTGCTGTGATAAAATTCTGAAAGCTTTACTATCCGTTTGCCGCCTGCTAATAGGTATAAGTATTCATAGCTACCACTTTTTGATGATAAAATTGACGTTTTAAACCCGGCTATATCATCCAAATCATACTTTTTTGCTGTTCCCAACCCCAAATAGGGCTTCACAATAAAACTTCTGTGTTCGACATTGAAAGAAATCGCTTTGGTTCGCAGCTCACCAAAAAACATCCAAATCCACACGAACAGGAAAAACAAACAAGCAATAAGGAAAAAGCCAAAGGGTATGTTTTTATTTAGAGCACTACCGGACAGTACCCCAACTAGCATAACAGAAAATACTATCATCAACAACCCCAGTAAATAAGCCCAAAACCTAAATTTTGATTTCATAAATTATAAATCAACATCGCAATTATAATCATAAAAAATAGCGACAGGTAAACCTATCGCTATTTCTATAATTAGTCAAACTAATCGTCAATCTCTAAATGATTACATATACCCCCGCTGATTTTTGCCTTCCATCCAGTTGACAAAAGCGCGGTTAACCACCTTATTACCACCCGGAGTAGGGAAATTACCAGAGAAATACCAATCACCCGTATGATCGGGACATGCAATATGTAAGTTATCAAGCGTCTGGTAAATGACTTTCACCTCGGCATTGATCTCTTTAGGAGTAATTATCCGGGCAATTCGGTCGGATATCTCCTGGTCGGTAAAAGGCTCGTAAATGGCTTTCACATAATTTTCTACCTCTTCCTTTGGCAGGTGAGCAGTGTCTTTACATTTTTTATAAACTTCGAGGATCACATCTTCCTTACCCATGTCCTTAAGCAGGCTGATAGCGGCCTCGAAGGCGACGAATTCGCCCATGCGCGACATATCAATACCATAGCAATCAGGGAAGCGAATCTGCGGCGCGGATGAAACTACAACGATCTTTTTTGGACCAAGGCGGTCGAGTATCTTCAGGATACTTTGTTTTAGGGTAGTACCACGCACGATAGAATCATCCAGCACTACTAAAGTATCTTCGCCCTTTTTGATCAGCCCGTAGGTAGTGTCATATACGTGGGCCACCATCTCGCTGCGGTCGGCATCCTGTGTGATGAAAGTGCGCAGTTTTACATCTTTAATGGCGATCTTTTCGACCCGCGGCGCTAAAGCCAGCACTTCGGTTAATTCCTCGTCGCTTATCTTGTCGGCGCGGTTCAATAGCTTATCGCGCTGGTATTGCTTGGTATACTTGTGCATCCCTTCAACCATTCCGTAAAAGGCCACTTCGGCTGTGTTAGGGATGTAGGAGAATACAGTATTCTTAATATCGTGATTAACGGCGTCTAATATTTGCGGGCAAAGCAGCCTCCCTAATTGCTTGCGTTCGCGGTAAATCGAAGCATCGCTTCCGCGCGAAAAATAGATACGCTCGAACGAGCAGGATTTCTTTTCCAGCGGTTCAAAGAACATTTCTTCTTTTACCTTGCCGCTCTTTTTAACGATCAAAGCATGGCCCGGCTGTATTTCTTTGATCTCCTCGATTGGAATGTTGAAGGCTGTTTGCAGTGCCGGGCGTTCAGACGCCGCCACTACGATCTCGTCGTTATAATAGTAGAATGCCGGCCTGATACCACTTGGATCGCGCATAACAAAGGCATCCCCGTGACCGAAAATGCCCGCTATGGTATATCCTCCATCCCAATTCCTCGCCGACTTTCGCAGAATTTTGGCAACATCAAGGTCCTTTGCTATTAACTTGCTGATCTCAACGTTGTTATCGTGTCCCTCCCGTTTGTATTGGTCAAACAGCCCCTGGTTCTCTGTATCCAAAAAGTGCCCGATCTTTTCGAGCACAGTGATGGTATCGGCTTTTTCTTTCGGGTGCTGGCCCAGGTCGTAAAGCTGCTGCAGCAACTCATCAACATTCGTCATGTTGAAGTTACCTGCAATCACCAGGTTACGCGTTTGCCAGTTGTTTTGCCGCAAAAACGGGTGGCAATTCTCGATACTGTTCTTACCGTGCGTACCGTAGCGCAAATGACCCAATAAGACCTCGCCTGTAAAGCTGACGTTTTGCTTCAGCCATTCGGCATCGTTCATCTTCTCCGGCGTCTCCTTTTGTATATCGGCAAATTTTTTCTGGATGTATTCGAATATATCGGCAACGGCATTGGAGGCCATGGAACGGTGGCGGCTGATGTAGCGTTTGCCCGGTTCAATGTCCAGCTTAATGGTAGCAACGCCCGCGCCGTCCTGGCCGCGGTTATGTTGTTTTTCCATTAAGAGGTACAATTTGTTTAGTCCGTACAGCGCAGTGCCATATTTTTTTTGGTAGTACGACAGTGGCTTTAAAAGTCGGATGAACGCCACACCGCATTCGTGTTTTATCTGATCACTCATGATTGGGAACGAGTCGGCAAAAGTACAATATAAATGTTGAAACTCTAAATTAACAATGTCATTAAAATGCATTAATATTCAGGTAGTGAATGGTCAATGGTGAGTGGTGAATAGCGAATGATCTGTGGTGAATATTACGTTGATTTTAACATTTTCTATTCAATTCGAGCGTTTAATTAATAACTGAACAGGTAATTGATCCATTATTTCTATTTTGCGTTATTAAGCCAGTTTAACTATGAAAAAAGTTGTCTTATCAGTCTGTTTACTGATCCTGTTTTCCGCGGGGAGCGCTTTCGCTCAAAAGGAGAAACCCCTGTTTACCGGCGCCATCGGCGTGCAATCATATACCTACCGAAATAGCTTCCCTACGGGTGTTGCGGCAACTTTAGATACCATCAAAGCGCTTGGGATAACCGAAATGGAAGGCCCGAACCCTAAAAATACTACGCCGGAAGAGTTCAAAAAAATGCTGGATGAACGCGGCATCAGCATGCCATCGCTTGGCGCTGATTATAACGCGATAACAAAGGACCCTGAGCCGTTTATCAAACTGGCGAAAACTTTTGGATCCAAATACATTATGGTGGCGTGGATACCACACGGAAAGACTTTCACTATTGATGACGCGAAAAAGGCCGTGGACGATTTTAACCGGGCTGGCAAAGTACTGGCGGAAAATGGCATAACTTTATGCTACCACGATCACGGATATGAATTCGGGCCATATGAGGATGGTACCTTGTTCGACTATATTGTTAAAAATACCGACCCAAAATATGTATCCTTCGAAATGGACATGCTTTGGACCTTCCATGGCGGCGGCGACCCGGCCAAACTGCTTTACAAATACAAGGATCGCTGGAAACTGATGCACCTGAAGGATATTCGCAAAGGCATAGCCAATGACCTGACCGGCGGCACGGACACCAGGAACGATGTGGCGTTAGGTACCGGGCAGATCAACGTGCCGGAGGTATTGAAAGCCGCGAAGGCCATCGGTATCAAACATTATTTTATCGAGGACGAAAGCCCCAACCATGCGGCACAGATACCGGTGACGATAGCCTATATCAAAAGCCTGAAAGAATAAACTATTTGGCATCGAGCAAGGTGACGTGCGCCGCCACCGCATACCAGCGGCCATGACGTTTTTCATAAACGTCCATATAGTTGGTGTGTACAGTATCTGTTTTGCCGCTTGCTTTGACAACGACGGTTATTTCGGCATTGATAATACCGATGTTGCCAAATAGTCGAACACTTACCGTATCAATTTTCGACGAAAGGCATTCCTGGTTGGGAGATACTACACCTTTCAGAATATCCCGCTTGTGGAAAGTCTTTCCTGAAGGGTTAGTTAAAACGAGGTCTTCAGCAAACACACCACCCATTTTCGCGGTGTCGCGGGTTACATAAGAGGCTATCCAAACCGCATTTAATTGTTTTAATGTGGCTACGTCCTTATTTTGGGCAAAGCAATTTTGCAGGGACAAAATCGCTATCAACCATACCAGCAATGTTTTCATAGCCTTACTCCATTATGATCACTTTATCACCATTCTTGCGCCGAACCCACAATACACCGCCTTTTTCCAACGCCTGCCAACTATAACCCTCACCTGTCGCCGTTTCGCTAATCGGTTTGTCGTTCAATAACACCGCGCCCGGCCTGGCGTTCATTCGTATTTCTTCCGTTCCATCATTGTCAAAAGCCCGGTAAAATAACCGGACCTTGTTAGTATCCGCATTGAAATTGAGGTAGATAAATTTCTTGAAAAAGCCCTTGTAATCCACTTGCTGAATAACAGAAGTGCTTGAAAGGATGTGATCCTGCGCTGGCGCAAGTGAGGGATAAGTCGCCATCGCCCTTAAATAATGTCGCACATAATCGCCGTAGCCATCGGTTAGCCAGGGTTCATCAAACGGAAAACAATTTTTACCGTCAACATCCACGGCATAGGTCGCCCAATTCAGTTCGAGCAGGGCATTTTTGTAAAAGGTGGTGTCGCCGGAAAGTGAGGTATACAGCAGTTCATCTGCCGCCTGTCTTGAGCAATGGCTGTTACCGGGAACCGGGTAAACCGTTTGTTCTTTAGTTACGATAACCCCGTATTTTTTCCAGCGGTCATCGCCAAAGTTCTTATGTACCCAATTGATAATGTTTTTCACATCGCCTTTCCATTCGGGGAAGTACTGCGGGTGTTCCATCATAAACCGGGCGCAGGTCATGGCGTTGATCTGTGTTTCGCTCCATATACCCACATCTTCAAAAAACGGCCCCCATTTATTGGTTTTGGCAGGGTATCTCCTTATCCATTTAATTATTTTATCTGCCGCAATTTTATATAATGCCACCTTGCCTTTTTTCAATTCCATCAAATCCCAAAACAGCTGCACTGTTGGCGTAAGGTTGCTGGTATAGCAAGCCGTATCTTTTGAATTGCCTTCCAGTTTACCTGTGGTGTTCAGCAGAACGGTTTTGCCGGTGAACACATTCACCTTAAACGGTAGCGGCGAATGCTCGTTATTACCCGCCTTAACATTCGGCGCAAGGGTATTGGCTATTTTGATAGCAGCATCCAGAAAGATTGGGTCGCCTTTGATCTTATAAAGATGGACCAACTCTAAGCCTAACGACCCCGCCTTATCCAGCTGCGCCACATCCTTTCCGTTGCGCATATCGCCATCATAAATCCCCGAATAGATCAGTGTATTATACGGAAACGGTATATTGGGCCATTTACAGTTGGCCGGCGACAGGCCATGGGTAAGGTAATACCCCGCCAGGAAACTCATGTTCTCTTTTACATTTTCATCCCCGGTATAAGCGTACAATAAACGCCACGAGGACATGGCCATCATCAACTGATCGCCGCCAATGCCTCGCGGGTCGTCAAAATTGGCGTTCCAAACCTGGTGGTTCATATAATATGGCAGGCCGTTCATGTCCCGCCTCATGTTGAACCAGAAGTTCCAGATGGTGTGCAGGTTATGGTCGAACGCTATCGCCGGATCGTCGTTATACCAGGGCACGATGTTGCCGGCTTTGTCGGTTTTGATAGGATGATAGATCAGCATTTCGCCCTGCTGGGCAAATAGGTGTCCTATCACAAATGACAGCGCTAAGGTGATGAAAATAAATTTCCGGGTCATAGTTCTTCTAAAAGGCGTTAAGCAATTGGTTTGATAAAGTTAAAAACAATAACGACATACCGATAAAACTGCGGTACTTTCTGAAAACACATAATTGTTACATAACGAAATGAATTTTGCGCTATATTTATTTTGTCCATATCCGATTATACCGATCATGAAAAAAGAAAACCCTAACGCTATCAACAGACGACAATTTTTAACCCGTGCCTCTGTGCTTTCTGCTGCTGTGGTTTTGCCACGATATGTAATGGGCTGTAAAGCATTGGCGGCGCCCGGCGATCAAATAACACTTGGTTTTATCGGCACCGGCAAACAGGCAATGGGCCTGCAGGACTCTTTCCTTAAAACAGGTGAGGTGAGAATTTTGGCTGCCGCAGATGTGTACGAGGCCAAATTACACCGCTTTACCGAAAAGCTGCCTGGCTGTGACATGTATAGCGATTTTCGCAGGATACTGGACCGCAAGGATATCAACGCGGTAGTTATTGCCACCCCCGACCACTGGCACGCTGCAATAGCAGTAATGGCCGCAAAAGCCGGGAAGGATATTTATTGCGAAAAGCCGTTGTCGCTGACGATAAAAGAGGGGCGCGCGATGGTGAAGGCAGCAAGGGAACATAAAAGGGTTTTTCAAACGGGTAGTATGCAGCGTTCGTGGGCCGAATTCAGGCAGGCTGTGGAGTTGGTGAGAAACGGCTATATCGGCGAGATCAAGACCGTAAGGGTAAACGTGGGACCACCGCCTATACCTTACAACCTGCCACAGGAACCCATGCCCGCAGGGCTGAACTGGGACATGTGGCTGGGCCCGAATGTTAAACCGCAAGTATTTAACCATAACCTGGCACCTGGCTTAACTGATGACTTTTGGGCGCACTGGCGCGATTACAGGGAATTTGGTGGCGGCGGCATGACCGATTGGGGTGCGCACATGTTCGATATTGCCCAGTGGGGCCTTGACATGGACGGCAGTGGCCCGGTATTAATTACCCCGCCGGATAAAGATCATAAATTCCTAACCTACCGGTATGCGAA
This sequence comes from Mucilaginibacter ginsenosidivorans, assembly GCF_007971025.1. Lineage (NCBI taxonomy): Bacteria > Pseudomonadati > Bacteroidota > Sphingobacteriia > Sphingobacteriales > Sphingobacteriaceae > Mucilaginibacter > Mucilaginibacter ginsenosidivorans. The sequence goes on from NZ_CP042436.1 coordinate 4,692,931, forward strand.
TGGCATTACGATGACGCACGAACCTGAAGGGAACCAGGGAGTTACTTTTGTTGGCACTAAAGGCGACATTCATGTGGTTCGGGGTAAACTGGAAACAAATCCCGGCTCGTTGCTTAATCAAACTATAGGGGATAATGAAAAACATGTTTATCGAAGCGACGACCATTATAAAGATTTCCTGCAGGCCATCCGTAAGCGCACCAAACCGGTTGCCGATGTGGAGATTGGGCACCGGACCGCTACGGTTTGCAACCTCGGCAATATAGCTTATGAGCTAAACCGTCCGCTAAAATGGGACCCGGCAAAAGAAGTTTTTCTTGATGACGACGAGGCGAACAAATTGACCGGAAGGGAAATGAAGAAAGAGTGGAACGTCTTATAAGCCCCGCCCCAACCTCTCTCCAAGGGAGAGGGGCTTAAAGTAGAGCCTTCATTTACTAAATCCTACCAGTTTATGCAGCGGTCCGGGCTCATAAATATGCCCGGCTTTAATAACCGTAGTTACATTACGGATATCTCTTATGTTTTTCAGGGGGTCACCATTAACGATAATCAGATCAGCGCTTTTACCTTCTTCTATCGAACCACTCGTTTTATCCAGCTTCATCACTTTGGCCGGCGTAATGGTGGCGGTCTGTATCGCATCTGCCGGGGTAAGGCCCGCCTGGACGTATAATTCCAATTCCCTGGCAACGCCGAAGCCTGGAAAACCCTGGTCAGTGCCTGCAACAATGGTAACGCCTGCATCGTGCAATTTTTTAACGATCGTGACCATGCTTTGATAAAGTGGTTCAAACTGTTTGGATCGCTCCGGCTCCATGCCAAAATTCTTCAATAAGGCCTTCAAAGGCACCGGAAGGGTATTAAATGCAGGCTCAATTTGTGTAATATCATCCTTTACGTTGCGGAAGCTCATCTCAAAAACACCGATTGTGGGGTCGATCACCACATTGTGGTCCTTTATAAATTGAATAGCGGCTTTACTGGTCGAGTCATCAAAATCGATGGAGCGGTCCTTATTGCGCTTCATGATCGAGTACACATATTGCACATGGTTCACCATGTCCATACCCGAATCGACACCTGCCTCAAGGTTCATACCCTGGGGGATATGCCCGGTAACCGTCAGGCCTTGTTTATGTGCCTCATCGCATATGGCTTTAACTATTGCCGGCTTTACCGAACTGTAAATTTTGATCTGTACGAACCCGTTGTTCTTGTAGCGGTCGACGGCTGCAACGGCCTCCTCTTTCGTATCAGCTTGTATAACGCCCAGGGCAATCGGGCCCTTACCGTCGATGATGCCGGCTTTCAATATCGTCGGCCCTACCCCGGTTCCTCCGTCGATGGCTTTTTTTATAGCATTGATAAAATCATACTCGTTACCGCAATCGCGAACGGTAGTAACACCTGCGGCCAGGTAGGCCGGCCCCCATTCGGCTTGTTCAAAATGGGCGTGCATATCCCATAAACCGGGGAATATCATCTTACCTGTTGCGTCAATCACTTTTGCACCGGCAGGTACGGCTAATTCGCCCTTTTTGCCAACTTTTTTAATCACACCGTTTTCGACAAGTATTACAGCGTCAGGGATCGGTCTTTCATTAACCACATCGTAAATCGTTCCGCCTGTTATCGCGATCAGTTTTTCAGTCTTGCCGCCCGGCGCTGCCGATTTAGTGAAAAGGCGCATGCTATAGGTCGCTGTTTTACCTATCAGAACAGGTAACAGTTCTTCATAAGGTTCGCGCATGGCTTCGAATTTGTCAAATTCGGCATCATTCTCAATAACGCTGATCACCTGGCCCTGCTTAGTTGTCCAGACAAATACATTACCCCATATCAGGCCGCCTATGGTATATCTTTCCAGCATCAGCGGCTTGCCGTTGAAAGTCAGCGTATCTGCGCCGTCGCGCCTTATTTGCACCGAACCGGTCGGCAGTATATCGATGCTGGCAGGTTCATGATGTTTTTTCCAGTATTGCAACAAAACCTGCTGCCCGATAACCGGTGCATAACCCGCAACGGGGAAGGCCAAAGATTCTATTTTTTGGTCGTGCGCCGAATCATCGACGAGGATATGTGCCTGGCCGTTTGTGATGCTTATTTTATCATTTATTTCAGAGAACCGCGAGAATTTTCCTTTGATATCAAATTCCAGTGGTTCCGCCGCAGGCGTTACTTTCAGTTCCGCTTTAAACGGCACCGGCGAACCCCGGTCTGTAAATTTAAAACTGGCTGAATAGGTTACGGCGTCCTTACTTTTATTCACCTGGTAAGTCTCTTTGCCTATCGCCTGCTGAAACTTATGCAATATAAATGTACCGCTGTCTGTATCGGTTTGTTGGGCATGTGCCCCAAGGCAAAAAGCCGACAACGGGATAAGGAATAAATATTTTTTCATCGTTAATTGCGATTAGCTACCAGTAAATTTATTATTAATTTCTGTTCCGGATAAAATTAATTGCGCCGATTAAACCATTTTGCAATCAAGCGTCTAAAAAAGCGGTACCCCGCCGTCAACCGATCCTGCAACACTATGAAGAAACTTATCCTATCTGCATTTATCCTCTTTATCGTCCAGCCTTCATCGGCCCAGCGAAACATCAAAAGGCCTGATGGGGGTACGATGACGGCTGCGGCCATCGATAAAGTAGTCCACAAATTAATGGACACCGCGGAGGTCACAGGTCTGTGTATCCGCATTATCAGCAACAACCAGCCCGCTTATATAAAAGCCTATGGTTTTGCAAATAAAGCCAAAAAGCAACTGAACGATACGGCAACAAGCTTTTATGCCGCGTCGCTGGCTAAGCCACTGTTTGCCTATACTGTGCTGCAGCTGGCGCAGGACGGCGTTATCGACCTGGATAAACCCTTGTACACTTACCTGCCAAAGCCGTTGCCTGAGTATGACAATTATAAGGAACTGGCAGGTGATGACCGATGGAAATTGATAACAGCGCGCGACTGTCTACGGCATTCAACTGGCTTCCCCAACTGGCGTGACGCCGACCCGGGCAAAAAAATGGGCATCTATTTTACACCCGGTACGCATTATGCTTATTCGGGCGAAGGCATACAACTATTGCAGATGGTGGTTGAAGCGGTTACCCATCGCAGTTTGGAGGATATAGCCCGGGAAAAAATATTTATCCCTTTTGGAATGACCAAAACCAGCTTTTTGTGGCAGCCACGTTTTGAGGAAGATTATGCCGTCGGTCATAACATACAAGAGGACACATTACATAAAGACAGGTACACGCATGTATATGCGGCCGGCTCGATGGAAACGACTATTGCTGATTATATGCGATTTATTGCCGCAGTAATGCAGCATCAACGGCTCGGTAATAAATATTGGGGCCAGGCGTTTTCGCCACAGATTGTGATCAATTCTAAAACGCAGATGTTTTCACTCGACACAACATCGGTAGCCGATAACAGCAAAATACAGTTGGCATACGGCCTGGGCTGGGGACTTTTCCAAACACCTTATGGTCGGGCATTTTTTAAAGAAGGCCATGGATTTGGATGGCAGCATTATTCGATCGCCATTCCGCAGCAAAAGACCGCTCTGATCATTATGAGTAACAGTGACAATGCTGAAAGTATCTTTACTGAACTGGTTCAGAAACTAACCGGCGTAACCATTCCTTTCGAATGGGAGAGCTATCATCCTTATCGCGGCACAGCTAAGTTAGCCGAAGAGCAATTAAGAATGTTTACCGGCGTGTGGCACAATGAACGATATGACACTACGGTCAGCCTGGTAAATGGGAGATTAAAAGTCGAAGCGCCAAAAGTTGGACTGCCGCCGACAAACATCTATCCCGAAAACGACCATCATCTATTCCTAAAGATAATGGAGACGGATTTGGAATTTGTAAAGGGTGCGGACGGAAAATTCGTCAAAGCAATAGCGGATGACGAGGGTGAGCATTATGAATTGACGCGCGTGAAATAAATCAGGTGTAGAGACGCACAATCGTGCGTCTCTACATGATTAAATTATAATCTTTCGCCGTGCTGGCTGATGTCCAGGCCGATGGTTTCTTCTTCAGCAGAAACGCGCAAAGGTGATATCATATCGGTTATTTTCAGCAGCAATAAAGAACCAAAGAAGGAGAATACCGAAGCGGCCACCAGCGCGATACACTGAACATAGAATAAGTGCGTGTGCCCGAAAAACAAGCCATCGCCGGTTACATTGGCAGCATTAACATTTTGGTGAGCGAATACCCCGGTAAGCAGCATACCCACCATACCACCCACGCCATGGCAAGGGAACACGTCAAGCGTATCATCGATAGAGGTGCGCGTGCGCCATTCAACTACCAGGTTACTTACGACGGCCGAAATAATGCCGATGGCCAGTGAATGTGGCACCGATACAAAACCCGCCGCAGGCGTAATAGCAACCAGGCCAACCACGGCTCCGATACAGGTGCCCATAGCTGAAGGCTTTTTGCCGCGAAGCATATCAAAAAATATCCAGGTCAAACCGGCTGCTGCTGATGCTGTGGTGCTTGTTGCCAGCGCATTTACCGCCAGGTGATTCGCACCAAAGGCCGAACCGGCATTAAACCCAAACCAACCAAACCAAAGCAGGCCGGTTCCTATGATGACATAAGTGACACGGGCCGGCGCATGATTAGCTTCGCTGCGCCCTTTAAGGTATATGGCTGATGCCAGCGCCGCCCAACCCGCAGACATGTGCACCACCGTACCACCCGCAAAGTCCAGTACGCCCAATTTGGCTAATATGCCGTCGGGGTGCCAGGTAGAGTGTGCAAGGGGTGAAAAGATGAATATCGAGAATAAGCAAAGGAATATGATATAGCTGTTAAAGCGGATACGCTCGGCAAAGGCCCCGGTAATGAGCGCAGGGGTAATAATGGCGAACTTTAGCTGGTACATGGCAAAAAGCAGCAATGGAATAGTTGGGGCCAGTTTCCAGGTTGCGTTGCCCAGCATCCCTTTCATCATGAAGTAGGTGGATGGGTTACCAATTATCCCGCCGATTGAATCGCCGAAGGCAAGACTAAAACCAAAAATTCCCCACATTACGGTAATGATGACCATACAAATGACGCTTTGGAGCATGGTCGAGATCACGTTTTTCTTATTCACCATACCGCCGTAAAAGAAAGCAAGACCCGGTGTCATGATAAGTACCAATGCGGTCGACATCAACATCCAGGCTATATCGCCGGTATCGAACTTGGGATTTTCGGCTACGTTGTGAAATTCGACAGATGGAAAGATAAAAGTTAAGATCAGTACGCCTACTATGAGCAGGAAGGGAAAATAACGTTTCATAATTTGGTTAAGTAATCGGTTTATATTGCGGCTCGCAAATTACTATTTTTTCCAAAAAATGACCAATTTGTTTAAAATTTTATAAGAATATGAGATTTATTTTGATAATTACAAATTTTTAATCAAAATATCCGGGAAAAAGCCCAAATAAATAACCAATATTGTAATTATTGCAACACCTGCCAGCAAATACTTATTTGGTGAAGCGAAGCCGGTGCTCCTTTCTGTTTTACGAAGGAATAAATTGAGCGGAATTTTTATATAATAGAACAAAGAGACCACGGTTGTCACGGCGCCGGTTATCATTAATAGCAACGTCCAGATATAATGGCTTTGTTGGTAGGCGGAATATGCCGCTGAAAAAACAACCAGTTTACCATTAAACCCTGCTGTAAGCGGTATGCCTGTCAGCGATATCAACAGGATAACAAATAATACCCCAGCCAGGGGATATTTAAAGCCAAGGCCCTTATAAGCTGTCATGTCTTCGGCCTTCGCCGCATCAGCGAAATATGTTGCCAACATCCATGTGCCGATGCTTGCCAGTGAATAAGCCACCAGGTAAAAGGATAACGCGGTTTTTCCCGCATCGTTAAATGCAGCAAGCGCCATCAAGGCAAACCCGGTATGCCCGATGCTGGAATAAGCCAGCATTCGTTTGATGTTATTTTGAAGCACGGCAGCAAAGTTACCGGCTATCATGGTAACAATGCCTGCCACCGATAGCGCCAGCTTGAAATCGTGCATATCCCACTTTGGATAATACAGGAATGGGATAAGGAAATTTATTAGCAGGCAGAAAGTGGCTATTTTGGGAACGGTGGATAAGAAAGCAGAAACAGGCGTAGGTGCGCCCTGGTAAATATCAGGCACCCAAAAGTGCATGGGGACAAACGATAATTTAAAGCCAATACCCACAAATACCAGGGCAAATGCCAACGACACCGCCATTGAATTAGCGTGTAAAAGGCCGGGAAGCATATTGCCGGTCAGCAAATTCAATGATCCGGTGAAACCGTATAGCAGTGATATACCATATAACATAATAGCAGAAGAGGCTGCGCCAAAAAGCACGTACTTTAAGCCCGCCTCGCTGCTGAATTTATTTTCTGTATGATAGGCCACCATTAAATAGGAAGCAATAGAAACCATCTCGATAGATACATAGATAGATAACAAGTTTATCGACATCGCCATCAAATGCAGGCCGAGTATAGCGGCAATGGCAATAGCATACAGCCCCGGCAACTTTTTCGTGTGCGATCGCAGTTCATCGTCCCACTCAAAATATATTAGGAGTATGATGGAGAACATATCAATAAGCGCCTTAAACGTCACTGATGTTCGATGCAGCAACAGCATTTCGTTAAAAAACGGGAAGCCATTATTGACAACAAGCCCCAATTGCTGAAGGTCCTTAAAAAGGACAACGACGAGCCCGGCGCAGGCTAATATCCTGCATAACCAGCCCGAGTTTTTACCGAACAAAAGATCGGTTACCAATATCATGAGGAATAACCCGGACAAGTATAGCTCTGGTATCAGCAAACTGATACTGTCCAATACCTGGTTTAACTGCCCGGGAAGAAATGGTAACAGGTCGTGCATGTCTATGAATATCTTATTTTAAAAAATGCACCAGCGCCAGCACCGAATCGTTGATCTTATCAAATACCAGCGAAGGCATTACGCCTAAAACGAGCGTAATTAATGCTAAAGGCATCAACGCCAGAATTTCGCGCAAATCCAGGTCGGCCAACGCGGTTTTCCATACATCGCCGCCTTTTAGCGACAAGGTGCCGAAAAACATACGCTGTAATGTCCAAAGAAAATATGCCGCGCTTAATACTATACCAACCGAGCCGCATATGGCCATCCAATACGGCAAATAGCCGTTGACAGACGATGATTCGAAAGCACCCAGCAGTGAAAACGCTTCGCCGATAAAAGCGGATAATCCGGGTATGCCAAGCGAAGCAAAAAAGGCGATCATCACGAACGTGGTATACTTCGGCATCAGCGTTGCCAGGCCACGGAAATTGTAAATATCACGGTCATGCACCCGGTTATACACCACTCCAACCAGGAAGAATAACATAGCTGACAGGAATCCATGGCTTACCATCTGCATCAGGGCGCCGCTTATACCTTCAGGGGTTTGCGATGCAATGCCGAGCAATACAAAACCCATGTGCGAAACAGATGAGTATGCAATAAGCCGTTTAAGGTCGCGCTGAGCCAATGCGTTAAGGGCGCCGTAAATGATGGATATTACACCCAGCAAACCAAGCCAGAACGCACCGGATGAGGCTATCTCGGGGAAAATACCCAGGCAGATACGGATAATGCCGTACCCGCCTACTTTTAGCAATATACCCGCAAGGATGATGGAAACCGGTGTAGGCGCCTCAACGTGCGCATCGGGCAGCCAGGTGTGTAACGGAACTATGGGTACCTTGATAGCAAATGCAATAAACAACACCACAAAGCCAACGGTACGGGCCGGCATGCCCAAAATGGTTTTATGCGCCAGCACCGAGAATACCGAACTTGAGTCATAATTAGCCGGGTTCATCATCTGGATGATATTGAATGTATGGCTTCCGGTAGCAGGGTCTTTCACTGAAAGATACAGACCCACCATTACCAGCAGCATAAATACCGAGCCGAATAAGGTATAAAGGAAAAACTTGATAGCGGCATATTCGCGCCTTGCGCCGCCCCACATACCTATCAGGAAGTACAGAGGCAGCAACATCAATTCATAAAAGATGTAGAACAGGAAGAAATCGAGCGCGCAGAAAACGCCGATGACCGCCGTATTCAGTAACAGGAATAAGCTAAAAAACCCTTTGAGATTGCTTTTGATCTCCCAGGAAGCAAGTGCAGCAATAACCATTACCAGCGACGTCATGAGCACCAGTGTAATGGAAATGCCATCTATCCCTACAAAATAGTCGACCTGCATTTTGCCCATGCCGCCAAGGTCCAGGTTGATCCACGGTATTTTTTGAACGAACTGGAATTGTCCTTCATTGCTCACCCCACCAAAATGTATCCCTGTTTGAAAATGCAGGTACATCCATATACTGATACCCAGCTGAACCAGCGTTGCCAGCAAAGCAATATATTTGAACCCCGCGCGCATCGATGACGGCAGCACAATGATGACAAGTGCAAACAGCAGCGGTATGAATATGAGCAGCGATAAAATCATTTGAGATTTGAGATGTGAGATTTGAGATCTGAGACATTGCTGTCTGCAAATAGTTGAAACGGATGCAGCTTTTCATAAATAAAGCACGGCGTTCTGCTTTTGGCTTTCAGCCTTAAGCTTTTGAAACTCCTATCTAAGATCTCATATCTCATATCTTATCAAAAAACCGTTTTCAAAATAAATATAACCAATATAACCGCCAGCATACTAAACAGGTAATACTGCACCCTGCCGTTTTGGAACCGGCGGGCAAAACTACCTATAGCCACAACCAAAGACGCAACCATGTGTAAAATACCGTCGATAATATAACGATCGGACCACCCGGCAATCTTCGACCCTGCCACGCCAATATTCGCCAGCAAATGTATAAAACCGTCGATAATATTGAGGTCGAACCAGCGGGCAGTTTTGCTTAGCGCCATTACCGGCAATACGACAACCTTTTGGTAAAGTTTATCAATATACCATTCGTTGTAAGACAACCTGAAAAGGAAACCCGATTCGGGCAGCGGCAATGCTTTTAGTTTGATGTAGATGCTCCATGCCCAATACAGTACCAATACCGCAACCAGGTTAACCAGTACCGGGATTATGGTGTGGTAGATGTTCACCCTATCAAGACCGGTTATGACCGGAAAACCGCTGAATATCCAGGCTCTTTCATACAATACAGGATTAAATGAGAACAGCGGGAAAAGGCAGCAAACCGACAAAAACATCAGCGGAACGCGATATTGCCAGCCGCCATCGCCGATGTGCAGTTTGATAGACGGGTTAAACTGTATCATTTTGAACTCGCCAAAAAACACCTTTGCTATCAACCGGGCAACATAAAAAGCGGTGAGCCAACTGGTGACCAACGCCCCTATTGGAATTAATTTATATATCCAGTTTTTACCTTCGGACCACTCAAAGGATTGTATCAGGATGCCATCTTTTGAAAGGTAGCCGGATGTTAAAGGTAAACCTACCAGTGCTAATCCACCAACAATGCAAGCTATAAAGGTCAGCGGCATTTTCTTTCGCAGGCCGCCCATGTAGAGGATGTTCTGCGGGTCAATAGTGAGGTGGTATTCGTCTTTAATATGCTGAACTTCGTGAATGATCACGCCTGCGGCCAAAAACAAAAGACATTTGAAAAACGCGTGTGCGGCCAGGTGAAATAATGACGACGAATAAGCGCCGATACCCATAGCCATTACCATATAACCCAATTGCGATATAGTAGAGTAAGCGAGGACACGCTTCAGGTCGTTTTTGGTGAGCGCTATAGTGGCCGCCATAAAAGCGGTAAAGCAGCCGGCAATGGCCAATATGGTTAACTCGTGCTGGTTGAATATGGGATAAAATCGCCCTAACAAAAACACGCCTGCGGCAACCATGGTGGCAGCATGAATAAGCGCGGAAATAGATGTGGGCCCTTCCATAGCGTCGGGCAGCCAGGTATGCAACGGGAACTGTGCCGATTTAGCTGCCACCGCCAAAAAAAGCCCCGCGAAAGCGATGTATTGCCAAATGCCCGTCACCTGCCCGGCGGCTGTTTTGACAAAAGCATTTGCACCGAACAGATGATCGATATCGAAACTGCGGGTAGAGGTGAAGATGATAATAATGGCTGAAAGGAGACCAATGTCCCCTATCCTGTTCATAATAAAAGCTTTCTTATTAGCTATAACCGCCTTTTGCTTTGTGCGCCAGAAACCAATGAGGAGATACGACGAAAACCCTACCAGTTCCCAAAAAACATAAAATAACACCAGGTTATCTATCACTACCAGGGCCAGCATGCTAAAGCAGAAGAAGCTGAGATAAGTAAAATAACGCCCATACCGTTCGTCATTTTTCATGTATGCCGCAGAATAGATATGCACAGGCAACGCTATCACCGAAACCAGCACCAGCATCAATACCGAAAGATTATTGAGCAATAGGCCTGCGTATACTTTGGTTTCGCCAATGGTGAACCATAATTGCTGCTGATGTACCGGGTGCTGGTTCCAAACCTTTGAGAAAACAGCAACAGACAACGCCGCGCTTATAAAAATAGCAAAGGTAGATAACCAGCCTGAGACTTTTGATCGCGCGGGAAGGCAAAACCCAATTACAGCGGCAAACAAGGGCAGCAATACTGCGCCTGATGCGAACTTAATGGTTAATGTATCTGCCTGCTGTAAAAAGGTCTCCAATGCTTATTTTTTTGTCGTTATCTCCAAAACTCCATTCGCTGCCTTTGGCCCGTATTTATCTGTGGCGTTCTTGTTTTTTAGCACATTGATACTTGCAATTGTATGGGGGTCGATGGTTTTCAAATCCTTTGTATATTCTTTACCATCTAAGATAATGAGGGGCCTTTTAGCCATTACAGGACCGGTATGCAGCGGCGGTGATAGTTTTGAAGTATCAGCCTTTGCTTTATAGTTTTTTGTCTTTATTACGATCGCACCAGCCGAAGCATCTGCACCATAAACTGACGTTGCATTATTTCCTTTCAAAATTGCAACATTCATAATCGTATTAGGATCGATGCTTTTGATGTCGCCTTTATAAAGCATTCCATCCAAAATGACCAATGGTTTAGTGTTACCGGTAAATGAAGTTTTTGAAGTATCTTTTTGTGTCGCATCAGCGTTTTGTGCCGAAGAACTCAAAGAAAACAATAAACAAAGCACTATAACGAATATCCCTGGCATGTATCTCGCAAAATGAAGACGGTCCGTTGACTGGGATAGTTCAGAGATGGCTTTCCCGAAACAAGTTCGGGACAAGCTGTTCCTCGCCACGACGGTAGCGGGATTTTTCGCAATGACGTTTGTATTTTTTTTCATTTCAATCTTTTAAACTATCCGTTTTTGACGGGTCGATGGTTTTATAGCGTTTGTACACGTTCAAAATGATGGCCAGGGCCACTGCCGTAGTGGCGGCGGCCAGCGTTATTGAAAACAAGGTAAATATTTGTCCCCCGTTTGCCAGCCTGTCGTATCTCCCGAAGGCCACCAGGTTAAGGTTAGCGGCGTTTAGCATCAATTCAATACCGATCAAAACCTGTACGGCGTTCTTTTTTGTTAGTACAACAAATATTCCCGTGCAAAACAGCGCAGCGCTAACAATCAGGAAATCAGTTAGTGAGATCATAAGCTTTTCTCCTTTCGTGATATATGCGCAGCGCCTACAAGGGCCATCAGCAATAAAATGGATATTACCTCGAACGGCAGCAAATAATGACTCATCAGGTTGATGCCTATGTTGTTAACCGTGGCGTCGCCTGGCTTAACTACATTTTTACCTGCTATCGCCTTTTGCACCCATATCAATTGATCGCCATTTACTTTCAATAGTATATTTAGCATCACGATAAAGAAGAGCACAGCAAGCAGCAAAGCAGGCAATTTACTTATACTGATAAAGCGACTCTCCTGTTGCTGAATGCCTGCAAGGCTCTCTCTGCCCGAAAGCATAAATGCAAATATGATCAATACCAATATCCCGCCAACATATACCACTATCTGTGTGATGGCAACAAAATCAGCGCTGGCGAGCACGTATAACCCGGCCAGTGCCATCAGCGTTACAAAAAACATGAACACACTGCGGACCAGGTTTTTACTTGCTGCAATGTATAAGCCCGACGCAACGGCGACAAAACTCATCAGATAAAACATCACCTTAACCATCGTCATACCCCGCCCTCCCTTTGTTTCATGGCCGCCTCTTTAGCGGCTTGCTTTTCTGCAAGTTGCTTTTCCAGCAATTCGCGTTTGTCGGCGGCTTCCGCGGGTGTCATATCCGAAAATTCATAGGTAAGGTCCTTCAATTCAAAAACTGTCCTGTCGTATTGGTTGGTCATGATGATGCATTCGGTAGGGCACACGATGGTGCACAGACCACAATACATGCATTTGGCCATATCGATGTCGAATTTGGCAGCATAGATACGCTTCGGGCTACCATCCGAGGTAGTACCGATCAGTTCAGTAGCTTTTATCTGCTCAATATCGATACAATCCACCGGGCATATTTTAGCGCAAAGGTCACAAACAATGCAATCATCTATTTCCACCTCTAATTGGTAGCGGCCAACTTCGGGAACTGGCAATTGCTGTTTAGGATATTGGATGGTGTTGGTGCCTTCCATCTGCTTAAAATAATTATCGGAGCTAACCGGCATTATTTTCCGTTTGCTGTTTTGTGCAAACAGGTGCCCGATGGTAAGGGAAAGCCCCTTCCATGCTGTTTTAAAACCGTTAATGAATCTCTTAAACATTATTATTTAATTGCACCGATATTAAATTTTTGATTTCACCGATCTTATTTTGATTTCACAGATTAACTAATCTCTAATCACAAATTAACTAATCACCAAATCACATCACCCACAAGCGCCATATGCCCGATACCAGCATGCAAATAAATGCAAGCGGGGTAAGTACCTTCCAGCATAGGTTCATTAACTGGTCCACGCGCAGGCGGGGAAGCGTCCACCTGATCCACATCTGTACACCTACCAAAAGCAATACTTTTATCACTGTCCACACAACACCCCATACCGTTCCGGTTGTCCAGTCGGCCAGCCTCACTACTCCTATATTTGGCAGCGGTGTGTTCCAGGCGCCTAAAAATAGTATAACCGCTACCATTGATACCAGGAACATCATCGAATATTCGGCCAGGAAAACGAATGCAAAACGCATGCCTGTAAATTCGGTATGAAACCCTGCTACCAGCTCCGACTCAGCTTCCGGAATATCAAACGGCGCCCGGTTGCTTTCGGCCAGTGAAGCTATGAAATAGATAACGAATGCAATGATCAAATGCGGCGCACGAAATATGTTCCACGATAATATCCCGCCGTTAGCGGACACGTCCCATAGTCCTAAAAATTTTGATTGCTCGTGCGATAAGATGCCCTGCTGAGCCGCTATGGTTTGCAGGTTTAGGGATTGGGCGATCATCACAACGGATATGATAGCAAAGCCGGCTGGTATCTCGTAGGAAATGATCTGCGCGCCTGAGCGCATGGCGCCCAAAATAGAAAACTTATTGTTCGAGCCCCAGCCTGCCATCAGGATACCCAACGTTTCGATAGAAAGTATGGCGAAGATATAGTAAAGCCCGAGGTTCAGATCGGACGGAGCGAGACCATTTGACCAGGGTATGGCCGCAAAGCCCATATACACCGCTATAAAAATAATGGCCGGTGCCAGCATGAACAGCCATTTATCGGCCGCGGCCGGCACAATAAGTTCCTTCATTAAAAGCTTGATCACATCGGCCAGGGTCTGAAGAACACCGTATTTGCCGGTTTCTGTCGGCCCAAGCCTGTCCTGTATAAAAGCGGACACCTTACGTTCGGCATAAACACCAAACATTGCAAAGAAGCCTGAAAAAGCAAACAGGCCTGCGGCGACAATAAAGTATTTGAGGTAAAAGTTCAAGGATCAGTTTGCTTCAACTGCAAACTTAATCATTTTTGGTTTTATTGAACCGGTCGGCGTTAATAGTTGATAAAGTTTATAGACAATGTATGATACGCTGCTGCTCAACCTCAACTAAAAAAGGATAATTGACAGAATCTGACCAATGATCAGCCGTCATTTAAGCGCGATGAATTCTGAAGTCACCCGCTCGCCAAAAAATATGGAAGCATGATGGTCGAAATCCATCGTATCATCCGATGTGGTAAAAAACTGTTGCGTCCCATTCGCCGAAAGCTGTTGCTCCATTTCGGGATGACGCTGCAGGTAATCCCGCAGGCTGGCCGCTACAATATCGCCCTGGGGCACAACTTTGATACCTTCGGGCAGGTAATCTTTTATTTTTTCGAGCAATAACGGATAATGGGTACAGGCGAGAAGCAACGTATCGATATTAGCCGATTGTGCCAAAACCTGGTCCAGGTATTTCTTCACAAAATAATCGGCACCGGGCTGATCGTATTCGCCGTTTTCGATAAGCGGAACCCATAGCGGGCAGGCTTGCTGGTAAACTTTTACATCCGGGAAAAAATTATTGATCTCGATAAGGTACGAGCCCGATTGTACGGTGCCCTTTGTACCGAGCACGCCGATTTCCTTTGAATCAGAATAATTCCCAATCACTTCTGCGGTAGGACGGATAACACCCAGCACCCGTTTGGCAGGGTCCTCATTCAGCAGGTCGCGTTGCTGAATGGTGCGAAGCGCTTTTGCGGATGCGGTATTACAGGCCAATATCACCAGCGGGCAACCCATGTCAAAAAGCATCTGCACACACTCCCACGTATATTGATGGATGGTATTGAACGACCGGTTGCCATATGGAGCCCGTGCGTTATCGCCCAGGTATACGTAATCATATTGAGGCAGAAGATCCGCAATAGCGCGAAAAACGGTTAGCCCGCCGTACCCCGAATCGAAAATGCCTATAGGCTGTTTTTTTATCACGGTGTAAAAATAAAAAAAGCGGCCCGTATCGGAACCGCTTATATCCTATAAGTTTGTTTCTTATTTGATACCTAATTTCGTCTTAACATCGTTCATCAGGTCATCGCCCGGAGGAGACACGATCAGGTCGGTTTGGCCCGAATTGATCACGTAAGTATACCCTTTTTCTTTTGCCACTTGTGCAACCGCACCGCGTACCTTATCAAACAGTGGCTTGGAAAGTTCTGTTTCTTTTGCATTTACCTGCTGCTGCGCATTGGTGTTGTAATCGTTCATTCTTTTCTGGATATCTGCCAGTTCAGCCTCTTTCGCAGTACGAATAGCATCTGTCATGGTCGACCTTTGGGCAGTGTAAGCCTGTCCTTTAGACTGGTATTCGGTGTTCATAGCCGTTAGCTGATCAATAAACTGCTTACTGTAAGCATCCAGCTGGGTTTTTATAGTTTTGGTTTCGGGCATCTGTTGAATCAATTGTTCAAAATTGATGTATCCGATCTTAACTTGTGCTTTAGCGATATTCCCTGCAAACACAATACACACCGCAACTAAAGCAACTTTCAATAGTTTTTTCATTTTTTTGTCTTGGGTTAATAATAGTCTAATTTATTTATAAATTCTTATTTAGCAAATACACCGGGCTTTAGTCCCAGGCGGGTTATTACGTCCGCACTTTTATCGTAACGCGGATTAGCGTACAGCATGATCACTTCACTGTTCTTATCAAAGATCATATCAAGGCTCTCACTTTCGGCAACGGCCTGTATGGCTTTGGTCAGCCTGTCCTGTATCGGCTTGATCAATTCGTTGCTTTTCTTTGCCAACTGCCCATCCGGGCCAAATTTCTGGCGCTGAAAATCCCTCACTTCTTTTTCTTTATCACTTATCTCGGCCTCGCGCCTTTTTTTCATATCGGCAGTCATCAAAATCTTGTCTGCCTCAAACGCCTTATACATGCGTTCAATTTCCTGTGATTTTGCGTCAACTTCCTTTTGCCATTGGTCCGACAATGCAGCAAGTTGTTTTTGCGCTGCCGCGTATTCCGGTATATGTTTCAGGATATAATCCGAATCTACAAATGCGAAACGCTGCGCAAATGTAGTAAACGCTGCAAACGTAAAAAATATTACCAGTATTATCTTTTTCATTGCAAGGCGCAAATTAATTAAATCCTCCGCTTAAGCTTTGTGAAATTGAGAAATGGAACTGGCCCTTGTTAGCATCCGGTATACCGGGTATCTTATCAAAGCCATAACCATAATCCAAACCAAGCAGCCCAAAAATAGGTAAAAATATCCTTGCACCAAATCCCACCGAGCGCCTGACGTTGAATGGATTAAACTGGTCGAAACTGTTCCAGACGTTACCGCCTTCAGCAAAGGCCAAAACAAATATTGTTGCCGACTGGCTCGCTATAACCGGGTGGCGCAGTTCGAATGTGTATTTGTTATATATTGTACTTCCCGGGTTATTATTCACATTATAATTGGTACCTACCGGGATAACCGAGAAGTTTTGGTAGCCGCGCAACCCTATGATATCGCTACCCTGCAAAAACTGGTAACTCTGCATACCGTCGCCACCCAGTTTGAACCTTTCAAACGGAGAAGCAGGAACCGCCGAATTGTACTCGCCCAGGAACCCGAACCTCACTTGCGACATCAACACCAGCTTGCCATATATCTTCTGGAACCACTGCGCATCGTACTTAACTTTATAATATTCCACAAAGTGATACACCTGTTCCTGCGTAGGCGGCAGCTTATAATTCAGGTGATTAAATAACGAATATGGCGGTGTTCCCTGGATAGTAAGCATGATATTTGAGCCCTGTGTAGGGAATATCGGCACGTCCAATGAGTTACGTTGCAGTGTCTGGGTTAGTTTAATATTGTATGATGTACCATTGGTAAATATATAACCAGGATAGTTATCCAGGCTGTAGTGGTCAAAGTTCACCGAGTAATTCAACTGGAAGTAATTGTCAGGCCAGTTAAGTCTTTTACCCAATGTTACACCTATACCATTAATACGCAGGTTATTATACCTCGGGTCGCTTTTGGGGTAATACTGCCCGGTAGAACTTAACTGCGTATAGGCCGAAAGAGAGAAAAATATCGGCTTTTTACCACCTAACCACGGCTCGGTGAAAGTGAACGAATAATTTTGATAGATACGCCCGCTCGATTGTCCCCTGATGCTCAATTTCTGGCCGTCGCCTTTTGGCAATGGGCGATATTCTTTGAGGTGAAATATATTCCTGAGTGAAAAGTTATTAAAGGTAAGGCCGAGTGTACCAACTAATTGGCCACCGCCAAAACCACCCGATAGCTCAATTTGGTCGGACGGTTTTTCGACCACATTGTAGATAATGTCCACCGTACCATCGGTCGGGTTGATGTTGGTTGGCCTTGGTTCGGTCTTTTGTTCATCAAAATTACCCAACTGTGATATTTCGCGCGTACTGCGTATAAGCGCCTCTTTACTGAATATCTGGCCCGGTTTTGTCCTTATCTCACGCCTTACCACTTTATCGTTGGTTACGTCGTTGCCTTTCAGGATAATACGGTTCAGCGTATAACGCGGACCTTCGTACACCCTTATATCCAGGTCGACCGTATCGTTGTATATCCTGGTTTGAACAGGATCGGCACTGTAGGTAAGGAAGCCGTTATCGAGGTATAATGTCGAAACATCATCGTTATTTGGCGTAGGGCCAACAAGCCTTTTATTCAATTCCTCTTCGCTGAAAACGTCACCTTTGCGAACACGCAGCAATTTATTGAGCACGGTTGAAGAGTATTGTGCGTTGCCAGACCAGGTAATGTTCCCGAAATAGTACTTGTGCCCTTCATAAATCTTTATTTTGACGTTGACGGTTTTATCATCATGCCGCCAAACCGAGTCGCTGATGATCTCTGCATCGCGGTACCCTTTGTCCTGCATTTTTTCGACGAGGTTTTGTTTATCATCCTCGTACTTATCCCGCAAAAACTTCCTCGATCCGAATAAATTATACCAATGACGCTGACGCGTTTTCTTTAAAAATTTCCTGAGTTTCTTTTGGCTGAAGGCCGTATTGCCCTCAAAAGTGACACTGTTTATTTTTACCTTGTGCTTCTTGTCCACAGCAACATCAAGAATAACGCTGTTGGCATCACCCGGGTCCTTACGCTGCTTGATATCGACAGTAGTATTCAAAAAACCTTTTTCAGCGAAATGCTTTTTGATGATGGCGGTAGTCGTGCTCAAAAGGTTCTCGTTAACGATCTTGGCGTTCTTATCACTCAGTTTCTTTTGCAGATCCTCGATCTCGCCCTTTCGCGGACCAGTAATGTGCATCCTGGACAAACGCGGACGCTCAACAACTGCTATTTCGAGGTATACGGTATCAAGGTTTATTTTAGTAATGTTCAACTGTACGTCGTCAAAAAGGCCCTGGTCGTACATTCGTTTAACCACGGCCGCATTTTGTTCGCCCGGAAGATTTATCCTGTCGCCCTTGTTTAATTTGGATATCTGTACAAGCACATCCTTATCAAGGTTTTTAGTACCGGTAACCGTAACCCCGCCTATAATGTAATCCTTTGGATTGAGGTAGCTTAAACTATCAGCGGAAATAGATTTTTGAAGTGCCGGCCTCGGCTGATTAGAGACCTGTGCCAGCGCAGCAGTACTTATAACAGTGAAAAGAATAGCAAAAAGAAGTTTATTCATTCGAATATTTTAGTGGGCTAAAAATAATTTATACAGTTGTTAAAAAGTGTTAAAAGTAAAAATTTAGTTCAGTTGCTCGCTGATCATACCAAAACGCCGTTCGCGTTTCTGATAATCAATGATGGCCTCGTACAGGTCTTCACGCCTGAAATCGGGCCAAAGTTTCGATGTAAAATACAATTCAGCGTATGCAATTTGCCAGAGTAAATAATTACTTATGCGGTATTCGCCGCTGGTCCTTATCAGTAATTCCGGGTCGGGCATTTCACTCGTATATAAATTATTTCCGAAAGTGTCCTCGTTAATATCATCAGGGTTCAATTCGCCCTGCTGTACCTTACGCGCTATATTAATAGCGGCCTGTGTAATTTCACGTCTCGAGCTATAACTAAGTGCCAGGGTAAGGGTCAAACCGGTATTGCGGGCGGTCTTATTTATAGCGCCTATCAATTCTTTATGGCATTTGGCAGGAAGCATCTCCAATTCTCCTATCGCATTCAGCCTGATGTTATTTTTCATAAAGTTGTCTATCTCTTTATGGATTGTGGCAACCATCAGTTCCATTATAGCCGATACTTCCAGCTTTGGCCTGTTCCAGTTTTCGGATGAGAAAGTATACAAGGTGACATATTTAATACCCAGTTCGGCGGAGGCTTCAACCACATCGCGTACGGAAACTACCCCGTTGCGGTGGCCAAATACCCTTAACTTTCCTTTGCCCTTTGCCCAACGCCCATTACCGTCCATGATGATAGCTATATGCTGAGGTAACCTGGAAAAATCTATCTGGTCCTTATATCCCATTTTATCTGTTTCTTAAAAGCCGGCTGTGGCTAAAAAGATATACCCTAAATAAAAAAATTGGTCCGTCTGCTTCTAACAGCCGGGCCTACAACAAAGTAATCAATCACTTATGCCGCGTTTTTTTTCAGGGTACAAAGGTAAAACTTACTTTGTACTTTTTTAGTATGCGGGCAAAAAAGAAAAATGCCCGAAAAAATGGTTATAACAAAGAAAGCCGCCTACCTGTTATGGCCGGCGGCAGTGAAGGTTTAGGTGGTTTAGTAAGCGTTCTTCTGTTTTAACATGTCGATATCTTTTGGCGAAATATCGGCTATGGCATAAGAGGGCACACTGGCGATGTTAAGCTCGTCAAGCGTATTGACCAAATTATCATACAGGGAGTGTGAACTTGGCTTAACAATCACGATGATGGTTTTCCCGGTTTTCTTCAGGATATCTTTACCTGCATTCGCGATGGCCATGCGTAACCCTGTTTTGCTATAGTTAACTATTGCAGGCTGCACAATAGGCTGATCGGGCAAACCAACATACCATACCGCCTGGTTATTTTTGCCGAGACAGATGGTCATGGTACGGCTTGCGGCATAACCACCCGGAGGGGTATCTTTTACCGGCATGCTTACATCCATAGCCTTTGGCTTGATGAGTGATGTAGTAAGGATGAAAAATGTGATCAGCAGAAAAGCAAGATCGACCATGGCTGTCAGGTCGATACGGGGAGGAAGCTTTTTCAGCGAGCTTCTTTTACCGTTTTTTTCGGAAGCAACTAACTCTGCCATAATTTTAAGTTTTAGGTGTACCGGACCTTTGGCGGGCCTTGCCCCGCCCCTCTCCAACCGGAGAGGGGCCAAGATCTTTCCAACAACTAAAAAAGATCTTTTTGGGATAAGGCTACAAACCTCTGTATCCAAAATATATAACTAAAACGAATTATATTTTGAGTTTATTGTATTAAACAAAATATTTATTTGAATTTTATAAAAATACTGCTAATAATAGCACTTACTGGTTACGAAGGTGAAGGAGATACCTACGTTGATGAACATATAAGTATCCTTTGGGCGAAGGTCGCCGCGCTGGCTGCCGGGCGAGCCGATATAGGTGCCGGTGTTTTCGCCCGAGCGATCTGATAACGCCCTTGAAAGGTCGGAAGGCAATTTCGTGCGGTCGGGATATACGCCCGAAACATCATCCAGGTAGTCGGTAGTTGGGTGCCGGTAACCGATATCGGCAATAAAGTTCCATTTGCCCGAAAAGTTATATTTTATCCCTACCCCGTAAGGTATGCTGATAGCGGCACTTGAATATGGTTTGGACTGTCCTTCGGTCATTAGCGGCCGTAAATCATAATCATGGCCCTGGTATCTTGCTTTGGGGTTGTATCCCACTATACCAATGCCAACATATATAAAAGGTGTAAACCTGTTTTGTCCTGCCTCGGGTATATATTTAAACAGGTTGAATTCGCCCATCAGGCTTAATTCATTTAATACCGTCGAGAAACTAAGATTACGCTGCCTGAACTGCGGGTTTGACGAGGTGCTATCGGCGCCGGCTATCGTCCCGAAAGTGTATTTTAGTTTGGCCGACCAGTAACCGTCGAAATTACGAGCGACGAATCCGCCTAACGATATACCGCTTATCTTTAAAGGATTGTTTGGGTTCAGGTCGCCCATATAGCCTGCTGCACCCACATTGCCTCCCAATTCCCAGGTTTGAGCCTGTAAATTAACTGAAATGAAAAGCAGTAGTAAAAAGACTACAAATTTGGGCATCCGGCAAAATTAGTAATTGCGGGTATCCAATCCCCACAATAGTTTGTTCCTTAACGTGGATAAATAACTTTCATTACTCAAACGGATGAGGTTAAGGCTAAAATCTGCCTTTCGGATGTGGAACTTCATCGTTTTTTCAATGATCGCCGTCCGGGAATCGCATGAAACCAGGAAATTGGCGCTGCGGCACTCAACTTCAAAAGTAAGCGTGCTGCTGTCTGGTAATACGATAGGACGCACATTAAGGTTATGGGGAGAGATGGGCGTAATGGCTATGCTGTTTGATGCGGGAAAGATGATAGGGCCGCCACAGCTTAAAGAATATGCCGTGGAGCCGGTAGATGTAGATATGATGATACCGTCTCCCCAATACGAATTCAGGAACTCGCCGTTCAGGGAAGCGTGTATGGTGATCATGGCTGCATCGTCGCGCTTATGGAACGTAACATCATTGAGCGCGAAGTTGTCATTGCCAAATATCTTCTCGTCCGAATCTATCTGCAATAATTCACGCTTATCGAGCGTAAACTCCTTGTGCATTACGGCATAAATGGCAGCCGCTATATCGCTTTTATTAACGCTGGCCAAAAAGCCAAGCCTGCCAAAGTTGATGCCGATGACCGGTATGCCGGTATCATGTATTAGTGTAACCATATCCAGCAGGGTACCATCGCCACCGAGCGTTAAAAACACGTCGATAGCCTTCCTGATAAAACCGTGGTCCTTTAAAACATGATATTTTGCATTAACTATCTTGCCGTCCAGGTAGTCGTAAAGCTGCTGATGCACATATATTTCGGCCTTATGCTGTGCCAGGCTGTCAAATACCTGCTGGATGTATGGAATTACCGCCAAGTCGTTAAATGGCCTGCCGTAGATAGCTATTCTCATTTGTTTAAGTCCATAGTTTATAGTCCATGGTCCATAGTTTTCGACAAAATTATAAAATTCTGCCATGGTCTACGGACTATCGACCATGGTCTGAAAAAAGCTTTTACAAATTAAGGTAATTCATCAGCGAATCGTACCGGTCCTTCGAGCCGTCGTTGTCGTCGCTATGATTAAAGGTAGCTTTTATGTTGTATTCGTAACGCATAAAGGTGGCTATAATGGCCGATATATCTACTTTGTTTACCTTCAGCGTAACCTCCATTTTTGTAGAATCGGGGAAAGTACGTACGTAGGAGCTTAATATCTGGGCATTGTCCGACTCGACGATCTGCGCCATGTGGGCCAGGGAATTGTTTTTGTTACTGATCTCGAGCACAATGATACCACCCGGCTCCGAAGAGGAGGTAAGGGTAGCAAAGTACTCGTTCATCATATTGATCGGGATCAGCCCCAGGTAGTTCTTTTTTGCGTCGAGCACAGGCACTACCGTCAGTTGCAGTTCATAAAACAACCTGATCACATCGTATATGTGCTGATCTTCGAGCACATAGGGATTAACCAGCGACAATGCCAGGGCGCCAATAGGCGTTTGGTAATCGCTTTCTTCTACCAGGTCGTTTTCCGACACCAAGCCCAGAAACTGCTCTTCATTAACTATCGGCAGGTGCCTCAGCCTGAATTCAACCATGCGGTCCATCACCTTCTGTATCGTATCAGAAGTGTGCACCGGTGGTATCGCATCTGCTATTAGTTCAATTGCAAGCATATTAAGCCTTTACTTTATCACGATCTAAAAAAGCCCTTAAATGTTTATTAAATTCTTCCGGCTGTTCCATCATAGCCGCGTGGCCGCATTGGTCTATCCAGTGCAGTTCCGAATTTGGCAGCAGGTGGTTAAATTCTATCGCCACATCCGGCGGTGTTATCTTATCGTTCCTGCCCCATATTAACGAAACGGGGATAGTTATCTTATGCAGCTCCTTAGCCATATTATGACGAATAGCCGATTTGGCCATCGCCAGTATCCTTATTACGCGGTTACGGTCATTAATTGTTTTAAAAACATCGTCGACAAGCTCTTTTGTGGCCGTCTTCGGATCGTAAAAGGTATATTCTACTTTTTCTTTCACAAAATCATAGCTTTCGCGGCGGGGGAACGACCCTCCGAAAGCATTCTCATACAGCCCCGAACTGCCGGTTAACACAAGCGATTTCACAAACTCCATGTGGTTGGTGCAGTAAATAAGCCCCACGTGCCCGCCCAGCGAATTACCCAGCAGGGTAAAGTCCTTCAGCCCCATGTAGGTTACAAACTTGTGTACATACTTGGCCAGCGTTTTTACGCCGGTGGTAAGCAAAGGCAGGTCGTAAATAGGCAACATGGGTATAACAATACGGTAATCGTCCTTAAACTCGTCTATCACTTTTTCCCAATTGCTAAGGGCGCCCATTAAACCGTGCAATAGCAACAATACTTCGCCTTCGCCCTCATCGATATAACTGAAACCGTTTTCCTCTTTAAGCACGAAATCCATATCCTTTGTAAAAGCTAAGTATATAATTTTGCTTATACCAAAATCAAATCTGGTATAATTATTAATTTATCCGCTATAAAAATAGTTTATTGAAACTTAGTTGCAACAATAAATGCTATTTATTTTGCTCAATTTAACAATTCTTTAACAAGCTCCGAAATGGTTCTGCCATCAGCTTTACCGGCCAGTTCCTTGTTGGCCGCGCCCATTACTTTGCCCATATCTTTTACAGAAGCGGCCCCAACACGGGCAATCAATTCTTTCAAATAAGCTTCAACTTCGCTGCGTTCCATTTGTTTTGGCAGGTAGGCCTCTATCACCTCCATTTCCTCGGCTTCTATCTTATAAAGGTCTTCGCGGTTTTGTTGTTTGTATATATCTGCCGATTCCTTGCGCTGTTTGATAAGCTTTTGCAGTACTTTCATCTCTGTCTCCTGCGAGATAGCCTCCGAAGCGCCCTTTTCGGTACGGGCTAGCAGCAATGCCGATTTGATAGCGCGCAGGCCGCGCAAACGTGCTTCCTGCTTGCCAAGCATGGCCTGCTTTATATCCTGGTCTATTTGGTTAATGAGCATGGTAGTTATTGAATTACTGAATTATTGATTTATTGAATTGGCCCGAAAGTCCGCATAAGTCGGAAAGTCCGGAAGATTTTTCCAAACTTAATACAATTTTATCTTAGATATATCTTCCGGACTTGCGGTCTTTCTGACTTGCGGGCTATTTTCTAAAAATATTTGTTGCCGTGGCCTGGGCGGTTGGCATAATGGTAAGCTCGTTGATATTTACATGCGCCGGCCTTGACACTGCGAACCATATCGTTTCGGCCACATCCATGGCTACCAGCGGTTCAAAACCGTCATAAACTTTTTTGGCACGGGCCTCATCACCTTTAAAACGGACAAGGGAGAATTCTGTTTCCACCGCGCCCGGGTGTACCGCCGTAACACGTATACCATGGGGCAACAGATCGATACGCATGCCTTTATTTAGTGCATCAACGGCATGTTTGCTGGCACAATACACGTTGCCGTTAGGATAAACTTCTTTACCGGCGATAGACCCCAGGTTGACGATATGCCCGAGTTTATTCGTTATCATCCAGTTCGATACTACTTTGGTAACATATAACAGGCCCTTTACATTGGTATCCATCATCGTTTCCCAGTCGTCGTAACTGCCGTTTTGTATAGGGTCCAGCCCCTGGCTAAGGCCCGCATTGTTCACGAGTACATTTACCTGTTTCCAATCATTGGGCAGCTCTTCCAACTTGCTGATCACGTCTTCGCGGTCGCGCACATCAAAAACAAGGGTTTTCACATGCACATTATATTCGGCAATAAGCTGCTTTGATACCGTCTCGAGCCTGTCGGCACGGCGACCGGTGAGGATGAGGTCATAACGTTCACGGGCGAATACGTGGGCACAGGCTTCACCGATCCCAGCGGTTGCGCCTGTAATTAGTGCGATCTTAGACATAGGTAAGTAGTAATCCGCTGCGAAATTAGCCATTTAATATCGATATTTTCAGTGCGAAAGTCCCCTTAAACTTTCCCGTCGTTAAGAAAATGATGTAAACGTCAGTATTCTTAACCATCGATTAAGATAATATTATCAACCGAAAAAACCTTATGCGCCAGGCGTATAGAGACTGCTGAAGTCCTTAGATATGTTGGCCCACACACTCCCTGCTACTCGAAGATCAGGCTGAATGTAACCGTATGCAGCGATAGTTTATTGATGGGTGTAGCGAAGGGATTATCCTCGGATATCAGCACATTACCAAACGAGTTGGATATTTTTATCTCGGGCGATAACTTGAAATATTCAAAATAAATGTCGCAGCCCAGGCCTATCTCGTACGAGCCAAAACCGCTTTTGTTGCGCACGATAGCATCCAGCGGATCAATGTCGGGATTATTCTTTTTCGAACCGATAGCGGTGCTGTATTTGATGCC
Organism: Mucilaginibacter ginsenosidivorans; assembly: GCF_007971025.1. Taxonomy (NCBI): domain Bacteria; kingdom Pseudomonadati; phylum Bacteroidota; class Sphingobacteriia; order Sphingobacteriales; family Sphingobacteriaceae; genus Mucilaginibacter; species Mucilaginibacter ginsenosidivorans. Next base: position 4,718,569 of record NZ_CP042436.1, read on the forward strand.
CGCTAGCATATAGGCCCTGAAATCCTGAATCCGTTCCGATTTAAGTTTGAATGATACGGGCAGATCGAGACTGGTGGATTGTACCGCCTTGCTTTGGTTTTGCGACGGTGTGGCGTAAGTGTAATTTAAGGTCCTGTCGGCAAAAACGAGCGAAGGTGTGGTGCGTATCTCCAAAAAATCGGTAAGACTGTAACGAGCCAAAAAGCCCACGGCAAACCCCGGCGCACCCGGCGAACTGATACTATTTACCGAGTCGGTAATATTGCGATTTACCCCGGGATCGAAATAAGGCTTGCGCCAGTCGGGCCGTTTATCAATTTTAAAATAACTGTTTACGTACTGGAAAGTAAACCCAAAACTATAATCCTGCAAATCGGCGTTGCCGCCCCATGCCGGCACCTGGGCAAAAGCAATTTTGCCAAACAGCAGCACTATCACGAGTAGCAGGTACCTTTTTACCATAATTGGTTAATTATTCGGTGTCCGATATTATCTTTTCAAATTTATTTAACGCCTGTATATATCGAACAGATACCAAACGCCAGCGGCCTGCATTTGGTATTTTTAAAACCCACCTTATCCATTAGCGCGGTAAAATTCTTCCCGTCCGGAAAGGCGGCAACCGATTCGGGCAGGTAGGTGTACGCCCTTGCGTCTTTTGAGAACAGTTTTCCTATGCCCGGCGTTATATAGTTGAAGTAAAAATTATACAACTGCTTTACCGGAAATGCTTTTGGTTTTGAAAACTCCAGCACCACAGCTTTACCACCTGGCTTCAGCACCCTGAAAATATCTGCCAGGCCCTTCTCCAAATTTTCAAAATTACGCACCCCGTAAGCTACCGTAACCGCATCAAATTCGCTGTCGGTAAAAGGTAAGCCTTCCGAATCGCCAAGTTTTACTTCAAAACAATCATTTAAGTTGCGTTTAGCTATTTTTTGTTCGGCAATATCCAGCATACCCCGCGAAATATCCACCCCTATGATCTTTTCAGGCTTCAGTATTTTCAGCGCCTCAAAGGCAAAATCGCCGGTACCGGTTGCCACATCCAGTATCAGTTTGGGGTGATCGTTCTTCAGTTCATTGATCGCCTTTTTGCGCCAGATAATATCGATACCCAGCGAAAGAAAATGGTTCAGGAAATCGTAGGTTTTGGATATATTATTGAACATATCGGCCACCTGTTCTTTTTTGGTGCCCTGCTGGTCGGTATACGGCGTAACGGTTTTGCTCATTTGCGGGCAAAGATAGTTATTTGGGTGTATGGTTTATGGTTAATAGATCATGGTCAACTGGGTCACAGATATTAAATACAATCCTTGGTCGGTATCATAACAAGGGTAAATTATTTTTTTTTGATGAAAACCAATGTTCATGCTGTTATAATTTCCCATTACCCCACGTAAATAAAATTAAGACTACTTTCGCCTCAAACCCTAACCATGACAAAAAAACTTTTCTTATCCGCCTGTTTGTGCCTATCGTTATTTATCGCTCATGCACAACACATTGATACCGCTAAAACCGCCGACTCTGTATACGTGCCACTCAAATATTGTGATATTCACAAACGCAGCCCAGTACTGGCTTGCCTGTTATCCGTTTACATTCCGGGCCTGGGGCAGGTTTATAATAAACAGGGGCTGAAGGCGGGCATTGTGTTTGGCACTTTTGCTTTGTCATTTGGCGCCGCAGAGATATATCACAGCAGCCATACCATCAACCCATATAATACTGCTCATCGGCCGAATGATGCGGTTACTGCCGCATTGCTGCTCCCAATGGCCGCAGCCTATATCTATGCGGTTATCGACGCACCGGTAACAGCAAACTGGCTGAACAAAACTTATCACCTGGCCAAAAAGAAACGCAGCCTTGCCGCCTTCAACCTACAGCCGGGCATCATTAATTCATCGCCCGATCATTTTACAGTCGGTTTGAACCTTGTATTAAGGTGATAGCCTCACCCTACTGTAAATGCGTCAAATAGTTACTATTTATGGTTTACACATTTCAAGCTACTTTTTATACAACAAGCTCAAAATCAGTATGTTATATGTGTTAAGACATAAAAATATGTTAACCATGTTAACCCGGTCACATTCACTTGGCCGGCACCAGGAACCCATTCAGATTTAGGTGCTGCGTATACTGCCTCACCCTAACTCCCTCTCCAGAGGAGAGGGACTTTTTATAGGGACAGGGGGCTTTTATTTTGCTAAGGCTAATAACCCATGCATATCCAGGCGTTGGGTAAACATGGTCAGGTTGCCTTTATCATCTAAGGGCCATTGCTCTTTGGGCCTGTCCCAATACAGTTCGACACCATTGCCGTCGGGGTCGTCCAAATAAATAGCTTCTGACACGCCATGGTCGGATGCGCCGGTTATGGGGTATTTGGCATCAAGCAACCTTTGCAGTGCTACAGCAAGGTCTTTCCTATCGGGATATAATATAGCGGTGTGGAACAAACCAGGGGCAGTTGCAGGCGCGGGCGGTTGCCCTTTGCTGTGCCAGGTGTTTAGGCCGATATGATGGTGATACCCGCCTGCCGAAATAAATGCGGCCTGGGTGCCATACATTACCATCAATTCAAAACCCAGCAGTCCGCAGTAAAAATCCATTGATCGTTGCAGGTCGCTTACTTTCAGGTGCACATGGCCTATGCGGGTATTGGCGGGGATGGCGTATTGTTCCATGTTTTGATTGTTATATTGTCGGATTGCTTTATTGTTGAATATTGCAAAGTTCTGTATAAAGAATTAATATCGGTGTCACGCAGACTTCATACTAACAATACAACATTTAGCAATTCAACAATATGTGATACCTTTGCCCCATGATCGTCAAATCTGCCGAATTCATTTGCAGCAATACCCAAATATCAAAACTGCCGCCGCCGGTAAAGCCGGAGTATGCTTTTATCGGCCGCTCGAATGTAGGTAAATCGTCGCTCATCAATATGCTGACAGGCAAAAAGGGACTGGCCAAAACCTCCCAAACGCCTGGCAAAACGCAGCTGATCAACCATTTTCTGATCAATGATAACTGGTATATAGTCGACTTGCCCGGTTATGGTTACGCGCGTATCTCCAAAAGTAAAAAAGAAGATTGGAACAAGTTCATCCGTACTTACCTGGATAAGCGCGAGAGCCTGCAATGCGTAATGGTGCTGATAGACAGCCGGCTTGAACCACAGAAAATAGACCTGGAGTTTTGCAACTGGCTCGGCGAAAAGGGTCTGCCGTTTGCGCTGGTGTTTACCAAAGCAGACAAACAATCCTCCATCAAAACCGACCAGAACATCGCCAAATTCAAAAAGGCGCTTTTAGCCACCTTTGACGAAGTACCATCCTATTTTGTCACTTCTGCCGAATTACACACCGGCCGCGACGAAGTGCTGGGGTTTATTGCAGAAATAAATCAGAACTTTGTGGTGCCTGATTTTAGTGCCGAATTTTATAAGTAAAATGAAGAAATATTTTTCACTCGTACTGTTTGCGCATACCGTATTTGCACTGCCATTTGCGGTTATTGGCTTTTTTTTGGCGGTAACCACTACTGAGAATCATTTTAACTGGGTTAAGCTGGTGATGATGCTGCTTTGCATGGTATTTGCGCGTAACTCGGCTATGGCCTTCAACCGTTACCTCGACCGTGATATCGACGCCATAAATCCCCGCACCAAACAACGGGACATACCGGCAGGCAGGATAAGCGCTTCATCAGCCTTAACATTTACCATCATCAATTGCGCATTGCTGGTTATTACCACTTTCTTCATCAACAGGCTTTGCTTTTACCTGTCGCCTGTTGCTTTGCTGGTAGTATTGGGGTATAGCGCTACCAAACGTTTTACGGCTTTATGCCACCTAGTGCTTGGCCTGGGTTTGTCCCTCGCCCCTATTGGTGCTTACCTGGTGGTTACTGGCAGCTTTGCATTGTTGCCGATATTCTACTCGCTGGCCGTACTTTGCTGGGTGAGCGGGTTCGACATCATCTATGCTTTACAGGACGAAGATTTTGACCGGGGACAGCATCTGCACTCGATACCCGCATGGCTGGGTAAGGCGAATGCGCTTAACCTTTCCACCTTTCTGCATATTCTTTCGGCAGCATTTATTATTGCACCTATATTTTTCACTACAGTAAGCTGGCCATATTACATCGGTATAGCCTTTTTCTGCTCCATGCTCATTTATCAGCATAAACTGGTAAAGCCTAACGACCTGAGCCGGGTGAACTTTGCCTTTATGACCACCAACGGCATAGCGAGCGTGGTGTTTGCTGTTTTCTTCTTGATAGATAGATTTTTGATCCTGCATGGTTCAGCAGCTTTTGATATTCACATCCACTTGTAGAAAATCTAAATTGCTTGTATGGACACATCCAAAGCGCTTACTATTTTTAGGGAGCATCTTAAACGGTATATCGATTTTAACGAGGCCGAATGGATCCTGTTCAGCCAGCACCTTACCTTCAGCGCCTTAAAAAAGAAGCATTACTTTGCTGAATATGGAAAGGTTTGCGACAGGGTGGGCTTTATTGTAAGCGGCGCCGTACGCTACTTTCATATGAAGGATGGGCAGGATATTACCGGCTACTTCAGCTTCGAAAACGAGTTTGTAAGTTCCTACAAAAGCTACCTCACCGGTCAGCCCGGCTACGTTTATGTACAAGCGCTGGAAGACACCAAACTCATTACCTTCACCCGCAGGGATATGGACCAGATGCTGGCAAACCCTATGCTGGCCTACAAAATGGAACGCTTTGGCCGACTTGTAGCCGAACAATACCTTTGTTGTTACGAGGACCGCATGGTTTCGTTCATTACTCAAACACCCGAAGAACGTTACCTTAACCTTTTAAATACAGGTCGCGAAATACTGCAACGCATGCCGCAGCACTACATAGCCAACTTTCTGGGGATTACCCCTGTTTCGCTTTCGCGGATAAGGAGACGGGTGCTTGCAGCGGTGAAATAATATCGGATTTCGAATGTTCAATTTCGGATTTGGGCTTACCTGACATTAAATTCGAAATTGAAAACCCGATATTCGAAATCCTCCGAATTCTTATCTTTTGTTAACGTTTTGATTGACAAACCTGTTGCAACTTTGTATCAAACAAAAAAAAAAAGATCATGCATACCATATTAGGAGCCGGAGGGCCGGTAGCGAACGCACTAACCCGCGAATTAGCAAACAACAAAGAGACCATTCGCCTGGTAAGCCGCAAACCGGTTGAATCAAAAGAGAAAAACATCAGCTGGAAAAAGGCCGATCTGCTCAATTACAACGAAATACTGGAAGCCTCGAAAGGGTCGGACGTGATATACCTTACTGCCGGCCTGGTTTATGACATCAAGGTATGGCGGGCGCAATGGCCGGTTATCATGCAAAACTTTATCAACCTGGGTAAGGAAACCGGTGCAAGGCTTATATTCTTCGACAATGTGTATAGCTATGGACTGGTTAACGGTCCAATGCTGGAAACCACTCCTTACAATCCATGCAGCCAAAAAGGTGAAGTGCGTGCAAAAATAGCGACGCAATTAATGGATGAAACCAGGGCAGGGAACATCAATGCAACCATTGCCCGCGGGGCCGATTTTTACGGAACCGAAAGTATGAACAGCTTTTTTGATATGATGGTACTGGACAAGTACGCAAAAAAACAAAGCGCCCAATGGATAGGCAACCCCGGCAAACTGCACAACTTCAGCTACATACCCGATATGGGCAGAGGCATGTATTTGCTGGGCCAAAACGCGGATACCGATAACCAGATATGGCACATGCCTACGGCTGCCCCTTTAACCGGCAAACAATTTATTGAATTAGCTGCAAAAATCTACGGCGTTAAGGCCAAATTCATGTCGATAAATAAGCTGATGATGCAGCTTTACGGCCTGTTCGACAAGAATGTAAAAAGCGCAGTAGAAATGAACTACCAATATGAGAATGATTATATTTTCAACTCGGATAAATTTGAAAAGGCATTCAGCTACCATCCCGAAACTTATGAGAATGGGATAAAATTGATGTCGGAAACGTTTTATCAACAAAAGTGATCAAAGGTTTTTTGTTGCCGTTTGTGATGGCAATATCAAGTCTGGGAATCCACCGGGGTTATAATAGGGCAATTTACTTTCGTTGAATCCCGGTGTTTTGAACATTCTGAAATTAAAGGGTTTGAAATTACTTAAAGGGACGTTAGGAATATTGGTCAGTTTCAGTATTTGCGGAAACTGGAACGACGTAAAGGCTGAAGGAGAGAAGATAATAGCAAAAACGTTATCAGTTACATCCGAAAAATTGGCGTAATAATAATCAAGGGATCCCTGTGGCGTGAAGCTAAAAGAACTTATGTCACTGCTGTTTATTGTTGCAGTGGTGCCAAAAGGTGGTATGGCGTCCGGTGGCAGACTGTTAAAAGTCGAAAAGTAATTCCAGCCATTTTGATTATAAGAAACAAGACAATCGTAATCCTTCAGAAAAGCACCATCGGGATAAAAATAGGTCATATCTGAATTTTGAGAATAGGCCATATCCAGGAGATAGTAGGCGAACGAGTTTGTGCTGCTTCGGCCATATAAGCTTAAGCTGATGTCTGTAGCTCCACTTATCGCCAGCGTTTTTTTGATCGAATTATTAAAGGTGCTATCCTTTAAACTCATCGTCGTGGCAGTCCTGGTAATATCGAGGGGGAAAAATCCATAGTGACCGTTATTGTTGGCGTCTACATACTGCACGAATTCTTTTGTTGCTGCCGAGAAACCGTAATTGGATATGTTACCCACCTGCTGGGGTGTTTGAAAACTGAAGCCTATTTCGTCGGTGCTGACGATCATCCTGGAAAATGAAGGAAAATTTGTAAAATTTAAGGTCTCATTATACCACTTGTCCGGATTCGTGTTGATACCTCTAAGGTCCCAAACCCCACCTTTAGGGATGCTCATATAACCGGTAATATAAGTTTGAATTGACGGGTCGGTTTTTACCTCGAAAACGCTGCAGCGGCTTTTCGGGTCGGGATGCGGTGACACAATGGGAATAATACTCTCGCCATTATATTTAACCGAGGTCAGCACATTGCCAGCCGAGTCAGTGACAATATAAATTATGTTGGTATATATACTGTTGATGTTTGGATCTATCTGGAGGGTAACCAGGATATTACTCACTACTACATCCAAACTGGCCTCTACTTGTTTACCATTGCTTTCGTAAGCAACAGCTTTCAGCTTATAATTCCCATTGTTCACCGCAAATGTGTTCCATTTCAAGGCGTATGGCGCTGTGTTGGTTGTAGCGATCAGCGAATCGTTGGCATAAACTTCTATTTTATTTATCGATGGGCCGCCGGATGTTGTTAATTGGGCAGACAAAGTCCCTTTAACAGTGTCGCCGCTATGAAGTCCTGTAAAACTGATCGTCCCAACAGAAGGTCCGTCAGAGCCTTGTTTTTTACATGAGAAAATGAAAACGGAGATTAAAATAAATAAGTGTAGAACAAATTTCATTTGATAAGATCTGGTTGTAAACATTGCCGCAAGATACGCAAAACATCAATTTAATTACAACCCGCTGAACATTTTTTGGATTACCCGATTTTGCATTTGCTTTATCATTTGTACATCTGCACATTTGCATATCTGCACATCAAAAAATCATGATATATAAGAAATCAAGAAAATACATTCCGGAAAACCTGGACATTAAATGGGAAAACCTGGAACATCTTTTTAAAGAATTGACCGCCCGCCCTATCAATTCAGTTGAGGAACTGGAGCATTGGTTACAGGACCGGAGCGAACTGGAAGCTGCCATTGAAGAGGATTTTGCCTGGCGCTACATCCGCATGACCTGCGATACGGCCAACGAGGAATTACTACAAAAATTTCAATACTTCGCCACCGAAATAGAGCCTAAAATTGCGCCATACAGCAACGAATTAAATAAAAAGCTGGTTGGCAGTGATTATGCCGATCAACTGGACAAAGAAAAATACTTCATTTACCTGCGTGGCGTAAAAAAGGCATTGGAATTGTTCAGGGAAGAAAATATCCCGATTTTTACCGAGATACAGGTTGAGCAGCAAAAATATCAGTCGATAACAGGTTCGATGTCGGTGCATATCGACGACAAGGAATTTACGCTGGAGCAGGCGGCGGTAAGTATGAAAGATACCGACCGCGGCAAAAGACAAGAGGCATGGGAAAAAATAACGGCGCGCCGCTTACAGGATAAGGATCAGTTGAACAGCCTATTTAATCATTTGCGGGCTTTAAGACACAAAGTAGCTTTAAATGCCGGTTTCGAAAATTTCAGGGACTACATGTTCCAGGCTTTGGGCAGGTTTGATTATACACCGCAGGATTGTTACGCGTTTCATGAGGCTATTCAGAAAGAGATCGTTCCCATACTGCACGAACAGGCAGAAAAACGCAAAACCGCGTTGGGCCTGGATAAACTTGAGCCCTGGGACCTGGACGTAGATATATCCGGCAAGGCAGCATTGAAGCCCTTTAAAGATGGGAATGACCTGGTCGAAAAATCCATTCAGTGTTTCAGTAACATCAACCGGTACCTGGGCGAAAGGCTGGAGATAATGAAGGACAACCAGTTGTTTGATGTAGAGAGTCGCAAAGGCAAAGCGCCGGGAGGTTACAACTACCCGCTTGCCGAAACTGGCGCTCCTTTCATCTTTATGAATTCGGCAAATACTTTCCGCGACCTGACCACGATGGTGCACGAGGGAGGCCATGCGGTACATACCTTCCTTACTGCCGACCTGGAACTGAACGATTTTAAACATTGCCCGTCGGAAGTAGCAGAGCTGGCTTCCATGTCGATGGAACTGATATCGATGGATAACTGGAACGTTTATTTCGATAATGAAGAAGAATTGAAACGTGCTAAACGGGACCAACTGTTTGATGTACTAAAAACCTTACCCTGGGTTGCCGTGGTTGACCAATACCAGCATTGGATATATACCAACCCCGATCATACCGACGAAGAACGAACTGAAGCCTGGCTACAGATATTTGAGAATTTCGGAGCAAACTTTGCCGACTGGAGCACACACCAGGAAGCGGAGGCTAACTTGTGGCAAAAACAGTTGCATATTTTTGAAGTGCCGTTTTATTATATCGAATATGGCATGGCGCAGCTTGGCGCAATAGCTGTTTGGAAAAACTACAAGGAAAACCCCGAAAAAGGGTTGCGGCAATATCTGGACGCTTTAAAGCTCGGCTATACAAAAACCATTAAGGATATTTATGAAACGGCCGGCATCCGGTTTGATTTCAGCGCGGGGTATGTGAAGGAGTTGGCCGGGTTTGTGAAGGCTGAGATGGATAAGTTATAACACTTTACAGAAAAGCCCCGGCACATAAACTGCCGGGGCTTAATATTATTTCCTGGGTAACAGAATAATTTAACGTTGCACGTTGAATTTGCCGTTGGTTACTGACTTCCCAGGCTTAGCACCAGACCCGACATACGCTAACTCTCCTTTAAAGGAACCTTGTATTGAAGACGCGCTTACAGCGGTTATCGTAACACTCAGCGTAGTTGATGAATTCTCATCCGGCAAATAAGTATCGCCATTACTTGTCGAGTACGCTATTGCCGGCCCGGTTCCAAAATCAGACCCGTCTATCGTGTAGGTTTTGCCCGCGGTTAAAGTACCATATACGCTTACCGAAATACTGCTGCCGTCCGCCGCATCGCCCTGTATCGCGGTAAAATTATTGCCGTTAGTTGAACCTGTTAGTACAATCGCAAACGAACTGAAGTCCGTTGCTTTACCGTCAATATCAGCAGTAACGGTGCTTTTTACCACCGGTGTTGTTTTTTTGTCTTTCTTACAAGACGATAATGACGCGACACTTAAAATCAGCATTAGTACCGATAAAGCGTAAGGCACCTTTTTCATATTTTTCAATTACGGATGGGTTTGAATGTTAACGTGGAATTTACCGTTAGTAATCGATTTTACAGGCATATCGCCGCTTGTCAATGCTACCTTACCTTTAAAAGTCCCGTCAATAGTGGTGGAGGTGACCGACGTAATGGTGATGCTTGGCAAATTAGATGCGTCATCATCGTCATTTAAATAATCGTCGGCAGTAGCTGAAGTTGCATATAAAAACAACGGTTTATCATTATCGCTGGCGGCGGCATCACTGTAGGTTTTACCGGCGGTTATGGCTCCGGCAACGGTGATAGACAAAGTTGCGCCGGCTGAAGTTGCTCCCTGTATAACAGTAAAAGTTTGGCCATCCACAGACCCTTGCAAGGCTACGGGCGAAACGCTAAAGTTAGTGGCAGAACCGTCGATGTCTGCGGTCAGGCTTACGGCCACGGTTGTCTTGTCTTTCTTACATGAGTTAAGAGTAACTACGCCAACAAGTGCAGTAAACAGTAATAAGGCTTTGATTCTTTTCATTTGTTTGTCAGTTTGTTTTATAAGATTTGTCATTTGTTCGCTCTGCTCAGTATCCTTCTCCGCAAACCCGATCATTTCTTTTTTGACCTGCAATAAGGATAGGTTTTATACCGCCATTTATACGGTTCCTTTAATTGAAAGTTACAGCTCAGATCAAATTATTCTGCTTTTAATTAAAGCTGGATGACCTTTTTATCTGTACGATTCAACTGTCTGCTAAAAGTAAAAATCAGCACTGCAATAATCCTTTTAATACACTTGTTATCAAACACATAGCACCCTAAAAACCAGATAAAGGTGCCTTTTTTAAAACCTTTTATGTTTCAACAAGTTATTTAAAGACTATGAAGAAGCTACTTTTTTTATTTGCTATACTGTTTTCAGCGACTACAGTATTTGCACAGGGATTTAAGCCGGTCAAGATGGATAGTCTTGTAACGGTTTCGATGCCTGCCAACTATAACGAGAAAGACACTTTAGGTCAGCATATATATTCAGCCACAACCGATTTGGGTTATATCATTTCGATAGTTGAGCCCAATGCCAAAACCAACCAGCCGCTGAAAAAAGCTAAGGATCTGAACAAGGTCTTCGATAAGTATGTAACCGGTATTCAAAAGCAAACTGGTAACGGAAGTGCGCAAAACGTACGCGATACGACCATCGGAACGCTTAAGGGGAAAGCCTTTACGCTCATCACTGATGATGGCAGCGGCAATGTCCAATACCGGGATTTTGTACTCATCTACACTAAAGAAGCTACTTATACGCTTCAGTTTGGGTACCCGGATACAAGGAAAGAATTAGTAAAAGCCGAGGGCAAAGCTTATTTCGGTTCTATCAAACTTTCACCACAGTTGCAACGGAACGACCAATATACAGATATTAATTCGACGGTGTCTGACGGAAACACCTATCGGATGATCGAGATAGGTGGCGGTATAATTGTGCTGTTCGTGATCGTTTGGCTTGTATTTTTAAGGCGCCGAAGAGTATCGCTTGAATAATTAAAAGAATATTAACATTTAAGGAAGGGGCTAAGGCCCCTTTTTTTATTTATACAGGCTTGCCAGCAGACCTTTTTGCCAGCCTGGTTTTTGGATAAAACCCCCGTTGTCGAGCCAGCGCAGCCAGATAACAGTTAACACAAAACCTATCACGGAACCGGCCACCACATCTTCAAAAAAATGTTCGCTCAGGTACATGCGCGAATAGCCCACTAACACTGCTATCAGTAAAAAAACTATCGCCCAGCGTTTGTTCCTGCACCAGTAACTAAATAACACGGCAAGTGTAAATGCAGTAACCGTATGGCCCGACGGAAAACTGTTAAAGCTTAGTATATATACACCCTTAACGAAATGGGCATGTTTCAGCTTATCGCCGAAATACAGTTGCGGGCGCGGCAGATCGAAAATATATTTAACGATCTGCGCTGAGAGCGATGTAACTGTATATGCGGTCGCCAGTATCAGGGCCTTGCGGTAGCTAAATAAAATCATGATGAGCACGGTGGCCACCGCTGTCCATCCATTACCAATGTCAGTAATGTAGGGTGCCAGGAAATCAGCTACCGGGCTATTTAAGCCATTGACCGCAAAGTATATTTCCGACCTTGTAAAAGTGAGTTTGATAACCAGGCAAATAACTAAAATAACCAGGTAAGGTATAACCATCCACCTGATCCTTCGTAAAACGGTTATCAAACTAATTTCCACGGCTGCAAGTTTAGCTATTTAATTCAATGTGAAAAAATAGTATGTTTGATGTCAGCCAAACTCAATATAACTGAATGTCTAAAAGCATATTTCGTAAAAAGACGATAGAGAGAATATTATCTGATGTCGCAAGTGGTTTTGGCGACGGCGAACATACAGGAGACCCGCATTTAAAGAAAGAACTTCGTGTACGAGACCTGACCCTGATGGGGATAGCCGCCGTGGTGGGCGCAGGCATTTTTTCTACCATCGGCGAGGCATCGTTCCAGGGAGGGCCGGGGGTAAGTATATTGTTCGTAATAACCGCAATAACCTGCGGTTTTTCGGCTTTATGTTATGCCGAATTTGCGGCGCGTATCCCGGTTGCAGGCAGTGCCTATACCTATGCATACGCTTCATTTGGCGAACTGATAGCCTGGATCATCGGCTGGGACCTTTTGATGGAATATGCGATCGGGAATATAGCGGTGGCCATATCATGGAGCGAATATTTTGTGAATTTACTGGAAGGCTTCCATATCCATTTGCCGCGGTATGTGACAACAGATTATCTTACAGCGTACAATGCACATAAAGATATGGTGCAAATGACGGCAAGCCATCACCTGGCCGATATAACCGATAAAATAAAAATAGATGCGGCAGCCTGGAGTACGGCCCCCGGCATAGGTGGTTTAAAGTTCATAGCCAATTTACCTGCACTTGCGATAGTTGTTGCCATTACCTACCTGGTATACGTGGGAATAAGGGAGACCAGGAAGGCAACCAATGCCATGGTAATCCTGAAGATCGCCATAGTTATCGGCGTCATACTCATCGGTTTCTTTTACGTGACGCCGGCGAACTGGCACCCATTCATGCCCAATGGTTTTAAAGGGGTAATGAAGGGCGTATCAGGTGTTTTCTTTGCCTATATCGGTTTTGATGCGATATCCACAACAGCCGAGGAGTGTAATAACCCTCAGCGCGATCTTCCGCGCGGCATGATTTATTCGCTCATCATTTGTACGGTGCTTTACATCCTTATTTCGCTGGTACTTACGGGGATGGTAAGCTATAAAGACTTACAGGTTGGCGACCCGCTGGCGTTTGTATTTGCCCGGGTAGGGTTGCATAACATAAGTTATATCATATCCATCAGTGCCGTGGTAGCCACGGCCAGCGTGTTGCTGATATTCCAGTTAGGACAGCCGCGTATATGGATGAGCATGAGCCGCGATGGCTTGCTGCCTAAAATATTCTCGAGGATACATCCCAAATATCACACGCCATCTTTTGCAACCATAGTGACCGGGTTTGTAGTTGCCGTGCCGGCATTATTCCTTAACCTTACGATAGTGACCGACCTGACCAGCATAGGCACATTATTTGCCTTTGTATTGGTTTGCGGTGGGGTATTATTGCTTCCGAAAGAAGAAAAGCACCGAAGGGGGCGTTTCGAATTGCCGTATATCAACGCCAAATGGATAGTGCCGGTACTCTTCATCGTGGCGGTATATTTTTTCCGGGATTTTATAATGGAAAAGTTTACCGGCGATAAGGTTCACGAGAATTTCCCATTTTTTATATTCCTATTGTTGTCCGCAGCTTTGGCTGTAGTGGCTTTCATCAAAAACTTATCACTGATCCCTGTTTTAGGTCTTTTAAGCTGCCTTTACCTGATGACGGAAATGGGTTACACCAATTGGCTCAGGTTCCTGGTATGGCTTGTTGTGGGACTTATTATTTACTTTTCTTACAGTTACAAGAACAGCACGATCGCAAAAGAACACATAGCGACAGGCAGCGACGAAAATTAATCATTTACTAACAGTAATTGATTAATTTAGGCCATATGCACTTTGGCCTGGTAGATATCATAGGTTTATTAGCTGCCTTTGGCACTACCGTCTCGTTTTTGCCACAGGCCATCAAAACCATTCAAACGAAAAATACATCGGGTATCTCGCTGGCCATGTACAGCTTATTTACAGCGGGAACGATGCTCTGGCTGGCTTATGGCATTATGAGCGGAAGTCTGCCTGTAACGATAGCCAATGCCATCACGATGATATTTGCAAGTATCATCCTAATCTATAAGATCAGGTACAAATAACGTCGTTTTATATCAGGTTCTTTCAACCGGGCATTAATCTATCCGGTGCAGTTCCACCGTCTCCGGATCGGCCAGCATAAGCGGAACCTTTTCGATAGTAACGAAACTCAGGTCGAGACCAAAACCGCGCTCCTCGGACAAGCTGAAATGCTTAAGCTGCGCATAATAAGCCATAATAAACCGCTCGTAAAGCGAAAGGTGTTGTGACCGGGAAACGATCTTTTCAATCACCACAAACCTGAAATCTCCGACAATTTTATGCCGGTTCAACGATTTGTATTTGCTGGTAATATTCACCTCTCCCTTTTTCACAAGGTCTTCAACCACTTTACGGAACAATAGGTTTATCTGCTGTTCCACCCTGAATCCGAGTTTAAAATCGATACGGATAAGTTTATTGGGTACCAGGAAGTCGACTTCATATTCCCTCTTGTAAGGCTCGTCCACCACATCAACGTGTACCAGCCAGTAAACATCCGCCCTTTTTGGCTGCTTCTGAAGGATCGAATAGACAATCTTCGATTCTATTTCCGAATTAAAGTTAGCGCTGGTAAGGTAAACCAGTTGTGAGGCATACTTTGGTACTGATTCGTCATCACTTAGTTCCTTGATGATATTGTAATAGTCTTCTATGGCGATAAATTTCACAAAGCGGTTCCTGATCTTACGCGCTATGTGCCATGTCCACATTACGGAGAACAGCACGGCACCCACCGATAAAGTAAACCAGCCGCCGTTGATAAATTTAACCAGGTTACCCGAAAGGAAAGTAATTTCAATGGCAAGATATACCGCCAAAAATGTGACAATGATATAGGTTGGGAATTTTCGCTTGGCAAGAAATTTCGACACCAATATCGTCGTCATCAGCATGGCTACCGTAATGCTCAAACCATACGCTGCGCCCATGCTTTCGGAATGTTTAAACAGCAATACTACCCCGATACAGCCGGCGCATAACAGCCAGTTTACGCTTGGCACATACAATTGGCCTTTCTGTTCTGTCGGGTAATTGATCCTAACCTTTGGCCATAAGTTCAGTCGTACCGCCTCTGCTATCAGCGTGAACGATCCCGAAATGAGCGCCTGACTGGCTATGACAGCGGCTATAGTTGCAATGCCGATACCGTACAGCAGGAACCATTGCGGCATGATCTCATAAAAAGGATTATGCAGGTTCAGGTTGATGGTTTTGCCGTTACGTTGAAGCAGCCAAACTGCCTGGCCAAGATAGTTCAGCACAAGGCAGGTCTTCACATATATCCAGCTTATCTGGATGTTCTTGCGCCCGCAATGCCCAAGGTCTGAATAAAGGGCTTCGGCCCCTGTCGTACACAGGAAAACAGCGCCCAGTATCAAAAACGCATCAAATGAATGATCTGTTAGAAGGTGAATGGCATAATATGGGTTCAACGCTTTTATAATCGAAGGCATTTGGATTATAAATGCCATTCCAAGCACACCCATCATGGTAAACCAGATAAACATCATTGGCCCGAATGCCTTACCGACAAGCGAAGTACCAAATTGCTGGATGATAAACAAGCCGGCAATAATGATGATCACCACCGTCATAGTAGGCAAATGCGGGTAATAGCTTGTCAAGCCTTCCACCGCTGCCGAAATAGTGATCGGCGGCGTTATTATACCATCGGCAAGCAAAGCGCAGCCACCTACAACCGCGGGCACAATAAGCCATTTCGCTTTTCGCCTTACCAGCGAGAAAAGGGAGAAAATGCCACCTTCACCCTTATTGTCGGCCTGTAACGTTATTACAACGTACTTTAAGGTGGTTTGCAGGGTAAGCGTCCAGAACACGCAGGATACACCGCCTAAGATCAGCGTTTCTGAAATCGGGTTAGTACCAACTATTTCCTTGAACACATACAGCGGAGATGTACCTATGTCGCCGTAGATTATACCCAGACTGATCAGTAGCCCAGCGGCTGTCAGTTTGTGAAGATTCTTATGTTGAGACACCTATTATATCTAAATAAAACCTTATAATTACTGTGTAAGCCTAACAATTGGTGGTTAGGCTATTGCCTCTCATAATTATTGCGCAAATATGAATGAATTAAATCTTTTTTTGTTAAATTTTGTTAAAATCTTTTATAATATTAAACCTCTTTGAATTCCTGAGTCCATTATTTATACTTTTGTATGTGAATTAGCGTATGAGGCAAAAATATACTTATAAGATTTCGTGGATAATAATGGTCGCTTGTGCGGTGTCCATAAATTTTGCCTATGCCTTTCAAAAAAGCGATACTACCATTCATTTCTTCAGGGGTAAGCTTGGTTCCAGCAAAAGCTCAGGCTATTTCAGGAATGGCTTGCATTTAACCCTGCCACCTCTCAAACCTGCCGCTGTTTCGGTACAAAAAGTGAACGTAGCCCGGCCCGACGAAAAACTGCTTACCGACGTCCAGGTATATCCAAACCCCATTACCGACCAGATAAACGTTAAATGCAATGTTTCGCGCACTGCGCTGGTAACCGTCAAGGTAATGGATGTGCTTGGTAACGACCTGATCACCATCGTATCGCAAAGGATATCCTCAGGCGAACAGAACTTTTCATATCCCATCAATAACAAACTGCAGCGCGGCTTTTACTTTATCCGCGTGGTAGCCGGTACCGAATCGGTTATCAAAAGGATCTCTGTTTTGTGATCTGACCAAAGAAATTTTGCATTTCATTTGAATTTCGGATTTCGAATGTTCAATTTCGGATTTCTATTGATCGCTTATGAAAATAATAGCCATCGGCCGTAATTATGCCGAACATGCCAAAGAATTAAATAATCCTGTTCCAATCGTCCCGGTAATTTTCATGAAGCCGGATACCGCGTTGCTGCGGGAAAACAAACCATTTTATCATCCCGAGTTTTCAGAAGATATTCATCACGAGATCGAGATCGTCCTGAAAGTATGTAAAGAAGGCAAACATATAAGCGAAAAATTTGCCGCAAATTATTACGATGAGATCGGCCTCGGTGTCGATTTTACGGCTCGTGACATCCAGCAAAGGCACAAGGAAAAAGGATTGCCCTGGGAGCTTGCCAAAGCTTTCGACAGTTCGGCCCCGGTAAGTAATTTTGTGCCAAAATCGCAGTTTTCCGACTTATACAATATTAATTTCAGCCTGGATATCAATGGCCAAACAAGGCAAAAAGGCAACACTAAAGACCTCCTGTTCTCTTTCGAACGGATCATTGCCTTCGTATCTCAATACATAACGTTAAAAAAAGGGGACCTTATTTTTACCGGCACCCCCGAAGGCGTAGGTAAGGTAAATATCGGCGATCACCTCGAGGCGTATCTAGAAAATGATAAAATGCTTGATTTCTACGTTAAATAAGCATGACAAACAAATTAGCCGCCCTGCTACTTCTACTGTTAACCTCTTGTCCCAACTGCTTTTCGCAGGACGTTGTACAAACTAAGCAATACCCCAAGAACTTCTTTCGCTATCCGCTCGACCTGCCGCCAAGCACTGCGGGCTCCTTTGGTGAGTTAAGGCCGAATCATTTTCATTCGGGATTGGATTTTAAAACTAACGGGCGCACCGGCTACCCTGTCCATGCTGCGTATGATGGCTATATCTCGCGGCTTCGGGTGCAGTTTGGCGGTTTTGGCAACGCTATATACATTACCCATCCAAACGGGTTTACTACCGTTTACGGCCATATCGAACGTTTTGCACCTGAGCTGGAACAGGCTGTCCGGGCCCAGCAATACCAGCAACAAAGTTTTGAGGTTGATTTCAATCCCCCACCCTATCAGTTACAGGTTTGCCAGGGCGATGTTATTGCTTTGTCGGGTAACGCAGGGGCATCTGAAGGGCCGCACCTGCATTTCGAGATCAGGGACACTCAGACGGAACAGACTATCAACCCGCAGCTTTTTGGGCTTGTGATTCCGGATAAAGTAGCTCCCACCCTGGGCACTGTCTGTGTCTATCATCTCGGCGGCAGCCCATTTGATGAAAATACGCCGAGGCAATTTTTTGCCGTAACAGGGGCATTGGGCCACTACCGGCTGGCAAAGCCTAAAGTAATTGATGTTAGCGGGGAAACGGGATTTGGCATTACGGCAACTGATATGAACAGCACCTCCTTCAATCATAACGGTATCTATTCCATCGAATTAAAAGTAGATGGGCAAACAGTTTATACCTTTGCCGTGGAACGTTTTGCCTTCGACCAAACACATGCCATCAACGCCTATATCGACTATCCCACGTTTCTCAGGTCGCATCGTTTTATACAGAAATGTTTTATTTTGCCCGGCAGTAAAATATCGCTTTATCCGCAATCGGTTGATCGTGGTGTCGTCAATTTTGATGATAACGCAACGCACGATGTTGAATATGTGGTAAAGGATGTAGCCGGTAATACATCCTCGCTTAAGATCAAAGTAAGATCAGTTCCGGGCAAGAGTAACCAGCAGGCACCTGTTCAAAATACACTTTTCTTCCACTACGACAAACAAAACGAATTCACCAATGATAAGGTCCACGTGATCATCCCGCCCGGAAATTTGTATGATGATATGACATTTACCTATGCTACGCTGCCCGGCAAAAAGGGAATGTATTCGGACATACACCGCATTCATAACCGCTTTACGCCAATAAACGGAACATATGAACTTTGGATAAAGCCGGATAACTCCATAGGTGACCTGGCGGCGAAAGCGATCATCGTCAATACAGATGGTGTGGTGGAAGGGGGCACTTACAGCGATGGCTACATCAAAGCTGAAGCCCGTACTTTTGGTGATTATTTTATCAAAGTGGATACCACTGCCCCGGCAATTCATCCGCTCAATATCAAAGAGGGTACTAATATGACACAAATGAAAAGGCTCTCTCTGAAGATCAGCGACAATCAGTCGGGTGTAAAAAGCTATGCTGGCAAGATAGATGGCAAATGGGTATTAATGGAATGGGATTATAAAACCAAAGTATTAAGCTATAAATTTGACGACGGTTTCCCTCATGGCAAACATCAGTTCGAATTGACGGTTACCGACAACAAGGATAATACAGCAAATTATACAGCAAACTTTTCGAGATAATATGAGTTCATTAAAGGAAGGCGATAAGGCCCCCAATTTTACAGCGAAAGACCAGGATGGCAAGACTGTTTCCCTTTCCGACTTTAAAGGCAAGGATGTGGTGTTATATTTTTATCCGCAGGACGATACGCCAACCTGTACAAAGGAAGCCTGTAATTTCAGGGATAATTATCAATCGCTGGTAAGTAAAGGGCTGGCAGTTATCGGGGTAAGTTTTGATACGGAAAAGAAGCACAAGAAATTTATAACCAAATACAATTTGCCGTTTCCGCTCCTTGCCGATCCAGACAAAAAAATAATCGAAGCCTACGGGGTTTGGGGCGAAAAAATGCTTTTTGGCAGGAACTATATGGGAACACTGAGGACAACTTTCATTATCAATAAAAAAGGTATAATAATACATATTATCGATAAAGTTGACAGCGGGAACGCATCGCAGCAAGTGCTTGACCTTTTGCAGCAAATCAAAAAATAATAATTATTTTCGCCGTAATACAGGCAAACAGATCAAATAATACATGGCGGTACAGGTTGAAGACGCAGAAATATTACGCAAATTCCAGGATGAGAAAACCCGGAACGAGGCATTTAACCTGCTGCTGAAAAAATACCAGCAAAAGCTTTACTGGCATATTCGCCGCATGGTTATCGACCATGACGATGCTGACGATATTGTGCAGGATACGTTCGTGAAGATATGGAAAAACCTCCCCGGCTTTCGGAGCGACGCCCAATTGTACACCTGGATGTACCGGATAGCGACCAATGAGTGCATCACATTCCTGAATAAGAAAAAGCAAAGAAATAATATTCCATTGGACGACGTGGCTTACGAGCTTGCTGATACGCTGGCAGATTCGACTTATTTCAATGGTGATAAAGCACAGTTGAAATTGCAGCAGGCTATACTGACATTGCCCGAAAAGCAACGGCTGGTGTTTAATATGAAGTATTACGACGATATGAAATATGAGGAAATGTCTGACATGCTTGGGACAAGCGTGGGTGCGCTGAAGGCATCGTTCCACTTGGCGGTTAAAAAGATCGAATCATTTTTATTATCAAAGGATTAAATTTTTTCATAAATTTTTCATAATTAGTATTAAACCTTTTGGCAACGATTTCATCTATATATCGATATGAACAGGGATAGAGGAAATAGGGAATGGCTAAACGATTATATGTCACTTAAACAGGTTAACCCCGAAAACCCGTTTACAGTACCTGAAGGCTATTTTGATAGCCTTGATGAACAGATATTGTCCAAAATTAAGGTTGAAGAATTAAGAAAAAGTATCCCTGAAACAGGGTTCACGGTACCAACAAATTATTTCGCCGAATTAACCGGTAACATTCAGGCTCGTATTAGTGTTGAAAAAGCTTTGGAAAAAGAAGCTTCTGCTTTTACCGTACCCGAAGGTTATTTTGACGAGCTGTCTGCCAATATACAGGCTCGTATCAACATAGAAGAAGCGTCGGGTAAAGAAACGGCCGGATTTGCCGTTCCCGATGGTTACTTTGACAACCTGGCCGGGCAAATCCAGAGCCGTATTTTTGTCGAAGATGCTTTAAGCGAAACCGGGAGCTTCGCCGTGCCGATCGGGTATTTTAATGATCTTACAGAAAACATACTGAATAAAACCACCCGGGAGAAGAAAGAAAGAAAGGGTGTTGTCATCAGGATGTTCTCGTCGGTTGCCGTTAAATACGCCACTGCTGCTTGCCTTGTGCTGGCCATCGGCGGTACCCTGCTTTTGAATCGTGGTACAAATGCAGTGGAGGAGCATAATAATTCGTTCCTGCATAAATCCCTGTCGGCTATATCGGTTGATGATATACAAAATTATCTCCAAACACATCTTGACGGGACCGATAACGACAACCGCACCCTGCTTGACGAAAGCAAACAAATTGATGCCAATAACTTGAGTCGTGATTTGCAGGAAGCCTTAGATTCCACCAGCCAATAATATGTATAAATCAGGCCGACATATTTTTTTAACATTATTATTACTGGTTATCGGTTACCAAAGTTTCGGGCAGTTACGCCCGGTGATCCGTCGTCCGCCTAATTTCCAGCAACGTGTTATCAGGCAACAGCAAATAAGCCGGGTGGAGGCCGTTAAAGAAAAATACATTGCGCGGCGGCTCAGCCTTACTGCTGAACAGTCGGCCAGGTTTTGGCCGATATACCGCCGTTACCGTGATGCTCTTACCGCGGTACGGGCCAAAAAGCATGCGAACGATTTGCAGCCTGACGGCACCGAGCAGATCAACAACGAACTATTTTACGAAAGTGAACTGGTAAATATCCGTAAATTCTATACAGACGAATTCCTGAAAGTGCTGCCGCCCGAGAAAGTGAGCGAGATGTTCAAGGCTGAAAAAGAATTCACGAACGAACTCATCCGCCAGCTCCGCGAACGCCAGGCCACGGTGCCCAACAGTACCCCGCCCAGTTAGTCCGGTAACTCCTGAAAAATAAATTCGAAATTGAGCATTCGAAATCCGAAATTCGGCCCATGCTTACCCTTCGACAACTTTTTTTAGCCAATAACGCACAAACTACCGACTTTCCGCTACTGCTCGAATTTGAGCGTGCCAAAGGTGTGTATATGTACGATGGCAACGGTAAAGCATACATCGATCTGATATCGGGCATCGGGGTCAGCAACCTCGGCCACGGTAATCCTCATGTTATAGGAGCTATAAAAGAGCAACTGGATAAATACATGCACCTGATGGTGTATGGCGAATATGTACAATCGCCCCAGGTTCGTTTCGCCGAAAGGCTCGTTTCACTGCTTCCACCTCATTTAAACTCAGTCTACTTTGTAAATTCAGGAACTGAGGCTGTTGAAGGCGCGATGAAGCTGGCTAAACGTTATACCGGCCGTAGCCGGATAGTTGCCTGCCATAATGCTTACCACGGCAGTACACACGGCGCCCTGAGCGTGATGGGCAACGAAGAATACAAACAAGCTTACCGTCCATTATTACCGGGTATAGATCTCGTCAGGTTCAACGAGCCTGCCGATCTGCAAATGATAACGGAGGAAACCGCCTGCGTAATTATTGAAACTGTACAGGGCGAAGCTGGTATCCGTGTGCCGGATAAAGCCTATATGCTGGCTCTCCGCGAACGCTGCAGCCAAACCGGCGCGCTGCTGATACTGGATGAGATACAGGCTGCCCTGGGCCGTACAGGCAAGTTATTCGCTTTTGAAGATTTCAATATTGTTCCCGATATATTGCTGATGGCTAAAGCCCTTGGGGGTGGTATGCCGGTAGGCGCTTTTATATCGTCGGATAAGATCATGGTGGCCCTGAAGGAAAATCCTATTCTCGGCCATATCACAACATTCGGTGGGCACCCGGTGTGTTGCGCAGCGGGCCTTGCCGCACTCGAGGTTTTGCTGAATGAAAACCTTATCGACTGGGTTGATGCAAAAGAGGCACTTTTCCGGCAGCTATTGGTGCACTCTGCCATCAGGGAAGTCAGGGGCAAGGGCCTTATGCTTGCTATGGAACTTGAAACCTTTGAATTCAATAAAAAAGTTATCGACCGCTGTATAGAAAATGGTGTTGTGGTAGATTGGTTCCTCCATTGCAGCAACTCGATGCGGATAGCACCGCCTTTGATCATTACAGAAGACGAGATCAGGAAAGCATGTGGTGTAATATTGGAAGCGATAGACAATTGTATAAAATAATAGTTTTACGACTCAAAATAAAATAGCTGATAAGGCTTTTGCAGATCAAACTAAAATTGCTATTATTGAGCTTTAAACTTTATCACGAATGAAAACTGCAAAATTTTTCACGCTCATTGCAAGCATAGCAAGCATTATTTGCTTAAGTTCCTGTAAAAAAGAAAACAAGACACCAAATGTTTTTATAACTGCTGATGTAAATGGCGTACCCACATCTTTTAGTACAAGTGCTGCTGCATTTACAGCAATGGTGAATGGTGAAACAAATACAGCTTTTTACGGGAAATCCGCTGATGGAACGGAGTTTCACATAATAATAGGAAATGCTCTCACCAGTGGGACAACTTATACGGCCGATCAGGCTCATGCATATCAACAACCACAAATGATATTAGTGGTTACAGGAAATATTGACTATACCAATGATCTTTCCTTCCCAACAAACCCTGTAACCATTTCAGTTACTACCAATAGTGCAACTGCCGTTTCGGGGACGTTTAACGGTGAGCTTATAGAGAACACGCATCATACAGGCGAGAAAAAATCATTAACTAATGGCAAGTTCTATTTGCTTTACAAACCATATCCATAAGGCAATTCATGCACTGGCATTTTAACATCATTGTGTTGATGCAATTGCCGGTTTAAACAGGAATATTTTCGAAAAAAGCCGGCATTCTTTTAAACAGAATACCAGCTTCGAATTTTTATAAGTCAGTTAATTATCTATTAAAATTAATGGATAATGATGAAATTCATATCCGCCGGAATTACTTCCGAACTATTACCTTAGTACCGATGATCTTCGATTTTCGGTTAAGGGTATTTTACACTGTAGCACAACGGCTCAGCTTTACCAAAGCTGCGGGTGAACTGTTTATAACACAGCCTGCTGTTACCAAACATATAAGAGAGTTGGAGCACCAACTGAATGTCCAGTTATTCAAACGGAACGGCAATAACATCACGCTTACCACCGCCGGGAAGATATTGCTTCAGTATGCTGAGAAAATATTCCAGACCTATGCTGAGATGGAGACGGAGCTGGCCCAATTGAACAACATCGAGGCAGGAACGCTCCACATTGGCGCCAGTACGACCGTTGCGCAAACCATATTGCCCAGGCTGCTCGCGTTATTTAAAAAAAACTACCCCGCCGTTGCCTTCACTTTCACCCAGGCTAATACTGACCAGGTTACGCAACAGGTTCTTTCCGAAAAGATCGATATAGCCATAGTTGAAGGCGCGGCGCATTATCCGCAGATAACCTATACACCCTTTGCGAAGGATGAGATCGTACTCGTTACCCGCGCAGGCAACCAATTGGCAAAAAAAGCGGAGATCACGCCCAAACAATTGCCTGCTATCCCGCTGGTACTCCGCGAAGCCGGGTCAGGTACGCTTGATGTGATATTTAACGCATTGGCAGGTGTACAGATCAGTCCGAAGGACCTGAATATAGAGATACAACTTGAGAGTAGTATCGCAATTAAGGAATACCTTTTGTATTCCGAAACAGCCACTTTTCTATCGATACAGTCGGTTGTAAGCGAATTAAAATACAACGAGTTGAGCATTATCGATATGAAGGGCCTGGATATTTTTCGCACCTTCGAGTTTATACAGCTACAGGGGAAATACACTAAACTCACAGAGCTTTTCAAGCGTTTCTGTGTATCCAACCATAACTTAAAGTAATCTAATATTACTATTAAGCATTAGCTTTTGGTTATAATTGTCAGCATTTTTGTGTGGTGATCTAAACACACAAAACATGGAGACCATAACTACTGATATTTGCATTATTGGCGCAGGGCCGGTTGGCTTATTCGCAGTTTTTGAAGCCGGCTTATTAAAAATGCGCTGCCATCTCGTCGATGTATTGCCGCAGGTTGGCGGGCAACTTTCCGAAATATACCCGCAAAAACCCATTTATGATATCCCTGGTTTTCCGACAGTGAACGCGCAGGAACTGGTTGATAACCTGATGGAGCAGATAGCTCCGTTCCATCCAACATTCTCCCTGGGCGAACGCGTCGAACAATTGCATCAACTGGATGATGATTCCTTTATTATTCAAACTAACGAAGGCACAGAGGTCAATTGCAAAGCGGTTGTAATAGCAGGGGGACTGGGTTGCTTCGAACCACGTAAGCCGGCCATCGATCGCCTGGAGGAATTTGAGGGCAAGGGTGTTGCATACATGATCAGGAACCCCGAGGCTTATCGTAATAAACGGGTTGTATTATCCGGCGGCGGCGACTCGGCACTCGACTGGACCATCTTTTTAGCCAATATTGCATCAGAAGTAACCCTTGTGCACCGGGGAGATACTTTCCGTGGTGCGCCTGATTCTGCTGACAAGGTTTTTGACCTGGCAGCTAGCGGGCATATCAACCTGGTATTGCAATCGCACATTACAGGCATAAACGGGAATGGTCACTTACAGGAAATAAATATCATTGATCACGATAAAAATAAAGCGTCTATTGAAGCCGACCATTTGATACCGTTATATGGCCTTACGCCAAAACTGGGCCCAATTGCCGATTGGGGTTTGAATATCGATAAATCGGCCATTGAAGTCAATACGTTTGACTATTCAACCAATGTACCGGGCATCTATGCCATTGGTGATATCAATACATACCCCGGTAAACTAAAACTGATCCTCTGTGGTTTCCACGAAGCTGCGTTAATGGTCCAAAGCGCGTTCAAACATGTTTACCCCGAACAAAAACTGAGCTTTAAATATACAACTGTTTATGGCGTAACCGCCTTTTGATATGATAACATTAACCATAGAAGACCGCGACGGCAGCCGCCGCCCGGTTGAAATACCCGAAGATATTAACCTGAGCCTTATGGATGTTTTAAAAGCATCGGAGCATCATATACTTGCTACCTGCGGCGGTATGGCCCTTTGCGCCACCTGCCACGTACAGGTTGTAGAAGGACCGGAATCTTACTTTCACCCCACCGATACCGAGCTCGACTTGCTTGATACCTTACCCGACGCCGGTCCGGACAGTCGGCTGGCCTGTCAGCTGCGCATTAAAGAGGATATGGATGGGATGGTTTTCCGGATACGGGGAGAAGCGTAAATCTTCCGTTTGGGATTGGCGTTTTCCGGTTACTACAGAAAAATAAAGAGAGTAAAAACCCTCTTTATAATTAACTATTAACTGATCTTATCACCGGAATAAAGAACGCTAACTAACTATCCGGTATAACAGCCGCAAAGGTAGCACCAGCCAGTTTAAGAATATGTTAAGAAAAGGTAATGAATAACGTCTTATAAGGGTATGACAATTTGAAGATGCTTCCGACAGTCCTGATAAAAACGAATAAAAAAAGCCCAAAACAAACGCTTTGGGCTTTCTGCTTTAAACTCTCTGCCAATCAGGCTTTACTATCAAAACTGATACATTCCTTTAATTCCTTTTCGGTGTAAGCCATATTGTATTGTTTTAATACGTCGTCCGGTACGCCGTTCCATTGGTTTGGCGTATTGCCCATATAGCCAACATCCTTCACCCCTATTTCTGACGTATAAAAACCTGTAGCGGTAAGGTTGCGCATCAGGTTAAAAAATGATACGCCCTGGTGCATTTCGGGTTTCGCTTTCTTCGGCCAGGCTATCTCGTCCACCATTTCCATCTGCTGGGTATGGTTGCAATCCTTAAATGCCTTTTCATACCGCTTCAGGCATTGCATATCCAACCAGCGTAAACCGCCGCGCATGGGCACCTGGTGTTCGGGCATGTCTTTTACGATAAACTCAATAAACTCCGGAACTTTTGCATCAGATGCACTGCCGCTTACATCATCCTTTGGAATAATAATGTCCCCCAAAATGGTAATAGTGGCCATCTCGTTGTCCGTGAAAAATTTAGGCATTTCGCGCAGCTTTTTCGCCACTTCTTTTTCCTCGGCCATCCTGTCGGCCTGATCGGGCTCTTTGCCGCCGGCAGCAGCGCCCCCGGTTGTTTCTTTGGCAGGCTGTTTACAGGCTTCCACCAAAACCGATGTGGATATGCCGCCTACTACCAATGCTTTTAACGAATCTCTTCTGTTCATGATCCGGAGAATTAAATATTTTGTTTCTTCAATTGGTCAACTATATACTCTGATGCGCGCATGCTCAGAGCCAGTATGGTCCAGGTGATATTTTTATCCGCCTGCGATACAAACTGGCCGCCGTCCACACAAAACAGGTTTTTTACATCATGTGCCTGGCTGTATTTGTTCAACGGCGACTTTTTCGGGTCATTACCCATACGAACCGTACCTGCTTCGTGGATGATATTTCCCGGGTTATGCAACCCGTAATTATTGTGCGGACCATCATCGCCGCCCCATGTCACAACAGCACCCATGCTATGTAATATTTCTTTAAAGGTTTCCTTCATGTGCTTAGCCTGGTTAACCTCGTAATCGCTCCATTTCGTGTGGAATCGTAAAACTGGTATACCATATTTATCCACCACATCCGGGTCTATTTCACAATAACTGTCCTCACGCGCAATCCCCTCGCCACGGCCAGCCATTCCTACGTGTGCGCCAAAGAAATAACGATAATCCTCTTTCAGTGAAGCACCGTAACCGCCCGCCTCTTTTTGCTTGCCTTTGATCTTATAAGCACCGTTCAGATTCTCGATACCCCAGTTAAAACCGTATAAAGGCATACCAAAACCGCCGCCGTACTCAATATGGTAACCGCGCGGGAAATCGAGTTTATCCTTTTTATTATCAAGCCACCACGGTGTATACACGTGCATGCCGCCTACGCCATCCTCATTATAACGCTTCCTGTCGAACAATTCGGGGATAATTCCTCCCATATCCGCGCCGGTCGAATCGTGCAGGTATTTACCTACAACGCCGCTCGAGTTGGCGATACCATTGGGGAAGCGGGGCGATTTGGAGTTCAGCATCAACCTCGCACTTTCGGCTGCACTGGCTGCCAGTATTACGGTACGCCCGTAAACCTGGTATTCCTGCATGTCGGTTTTATCAACGTATGATACACCACTGGCCAATCCGTCGCGATTGGTTAATACCTCGCGGGCCATGGCATTTACCACCAGGTCAACGTTCCCGGTTTCAACCGCCGGTTTTACAAGCACCGATGACGATGAAAAATCGCCGTATATCTTACAGCTTCTGCCACACTGCGCGCAGTAAAAGCAGGCTTCACGCGTTTTATTTATTTTTTTGGTCAAGATAGATAACCGGGAAGGTATTACGGGTATGTTGACATGCCCCGCCGCCTTTTTTATAAAAAGCTCGTGCAAACGGGGTTTGGGCGGTGGCAGAAAAATACCATCCGGATCGTTATACAATCCTTCGTTGGTACCAAATACACCTATCAACTGATCGATCTTATCATAATAGGGCTTCACGTCCTCATATCCTATCGGCCAGTCATCCCCTAATCCATCTATGCTGTATCTTTTAAAATCATTTGGACCAAAACGTAACGATATACGCCCCCAGTGATTGGTACGTCCGCCCACCATACGGGCACGCCACCATTCCCAGTTACTGCCGTCCTTTTGGGTGTACGGCTCGCCGTCGATCTCCCATCCCCAGTAACAGCCGTCAAAATCGCCGAAGGGTCTGAACTTGGTACTTGCACCCCTGCGTGGCGAATCCCATGGGTTTTTTAACTGAGATGAATTTTCGCGCGGATCGTAATTCGGTCCGGCTTCAAGTAAACAAACCTTTAAACCTGCATTAGCAAGTACATACGCCGCCATGCCACCCCCTGCTCCCGAACCAACAATGATAGCGTCATACTTTTTGGATCGTTTCTTGATCTGTATATCGTCCATATTTTAGATTTTGAGAATTTACTGTTTATAAAGGATCAAAATGTAGTATCACAAATCTACATTTTGATTTGCGTTTTCAAAATTTCAAATCGAATCCTATTCTAATTGTTACCGTACACACCTTATTTAAACCATGCTGTTTCGCTTTACCAGGTAGGCTTTCAGGATATTATTGTACCCATCGTGAATATTGGCATCTACCAGATCAATATGGTATTGAGCGCATTTCAGCTCCAATTGATGCCGGTAATTATCCAAATTGGCTTTATAAGCGTCGCGTATTTTACCAGGATGTATTTTCAATTCCTCCCCGCTTTCAATATCTACAAAATGGTGCGGGCGGTTATCGAAATCAAAATCCACCTCCTTTTTCCGGTCGTTCACATTAAAGATCACCACCTCGTGCTTGTTGTATTTCAAATGCTGTATCGCGGCAAACAGGGCGTTCAGTTTTTCTTCGGTGTAATTATTTTCAAGCATATCGCTGAAAATAATGATCATTGAGCGTGTGTGTATCTCCTCGGCTACGTGGTGCAGCACATCGGTTATATTGGTTGTCGCGTTTGTTTTGGGCTGATTGTAAGCCTTCTCCAGTTCAGCATATAAATGAAACATATGCGACGATGTCGACCGGGCACGGCTCAGCATGTCTATCTTATCTGAAAACAGGCACAACCCAAACGCATCCCGTTGTCTTTTGAACAAGTACATTAGCGATGCTACGGCATAAACAGAAAATTGAAGCTTATTTAGCCCTTTTTCGGGAAAGTTCATGGACGATGAAGTATCCAGTAACAGGTAGCACCGCAGGTTAGTTTCTTCTTCAAATTGTTTTACAAACAGCTTATCTGTCCGGGCGAATAGTTTCCAGTCGATATTTTTAACCGATTCGCCATTGTTATATAACCGGTGCTCGGCAAATTCAACCGAAAACCCATGAAAAGGACTCTGATGTAAACCCGTAATGAAACCTTCCACCACCTGGCGGGCCAATAACTCAAGATTGGCCAGGTGACGTATGTCCTGTTCTTCCTGTAATGAAGGCATATCGCTAATGTAGGGTATGAGGGCTAAGATTACAAGGAAAAAACTTGATAAAGACGGTTTTATTATAAAGTGAAAGGATAAAGACTAATATTAAACAAAAAAGCCGATCCCGGATATCCGGGATCGGCTTCATTATGCTGATTGATTTAAATTTATGCTAACTGTTTGTCAAGCTTGCCTGCAAGTACAGATTTTGGAACAGCGCCGATCTGCTTGTCAACGATCTCACCTTTATTGAAGTACAATAAAGCCGGGATGTTGCGGATGCCGAACTTCATCGATATACCGGGGTTATTATCCACATTCACTTTGCCTACAACAGCCTTGCCGCTGTATTCCTTTGAGATTTCCTCAACTACCGGGCCCACCATGCGACACGGACCGCACCATTCTGCCCAAAAGTCAACTAAAACCGGTTTATCTGATTTAAGGACCAATTCCTCAAAGTTTGCATCAGTTATTTCTAAAGCCATATCTCTTAATTTTAAAATTTTTGCTTACAAATGTATACATTCAAATAGCTTGCCACAACTGCCTTCCTGACATTGTGACAATGCGATTATCCAACCCCGGTACCCTAACTTTTGGGTGACAATAAAAATAGTGTTTAAACGCATTAAACGGCAATTTAATTATTAACACCGCTTGCAGTTATGGCATGTTATCAACATCGGGCCTAACAAAAAGTCAGTCTTTTTTCCTGAATTCCAATAACTTAGCTTTAATGTATCGGATCAAATCATAATCGCTCGTCCTGCGCACCCACTCTGCTTTGGGATAATATTTGTCCATAAACAAGCTCACCGAATCGCCCTGTAATCGGGTCACCTTTGTTACCAGGCTGCGGTTAAACCGGGTATGAACATAGTCGGCCTCTTCGTCGAGCAATAACTCCTTTTTTAACTTATAGCTTGGGTCGTGCTTATGGGTAACGGCGCTTAACAGCGTTAGCAGATTGATGCTTACGAATGTAAACGGCACATCAGATGGCGGCGGAACAAAGGCGTCCGTTACTTTTTTAGGCTGATAATTGAAAATAGCAGCATAGTCTTTCCGCAGCGTAATAGAGTCTTTCTTATGGTTCCTTTCGGCTTTAACAGCCACTTCATTAAGCAGGATCGATACCTGCTTTAGCCTGACGATGATATTAGTTTGCTTCAGGTTTTTAATGGGATATAGGTACGTTTTATAGCCAATGGCAGATACCTTGACGGTATCCCCTATCCCGGAAACTGTTATGCTGAAATCGCCGTAATTATTACTGGAAACATGATTGCCCGAATGGGTGATGATAGTCGCTGTTAAGGGCTTACCCGTACTATCGGCCAGTACCCTGCCGTTGATCGTTTGAGCATTTGCACCGGCATAGAAAAATATTAACAGGACAGTTAACCATCGCATACCCTAAGTTAGCCTATTGACCAACTGGAGGATAATGGTTTAACATTATTTAACGGATGGGGCGTATAGCAGCAGATATTGAAATGTTACTTCTCTGCCTTTTAATTCAACATAGGCTGCACGTGCGTCAAATTGTGAATTTCTTCCAGCAGGTCGTCGCTTGGGTTTACCTTAAATGATTTGGAAGGCAATTCAACCAGTAGCGCTTCTTCAATATCCTTCACCATAAATCTTAAGGTGCAGTTCTTCACCGGGTATTTCTGGTTATTCGCCTCTACTATTTGTTGCAGGCTGTCCATAAGGTCGTTATTTACAGAATTTAGTTCCAGGCATACCGTCATCGATTTGGCCATTTTATCCCTGATCTCGGTAAGCAATACGATCGAATTGATCCGCATATCCCAGTTATCCTTTTGCCGGAATTTCTCCTCAATGCTCCCCCTCAATTGCAGAAAATAATCATTTACCAGCAAGTTCCTGAACTTAACATAATCATCGCCAAACAGGGCAAACTCGTACGAATCATTATAATCCTCCAGCACAAAGGTGCCGAACGGCTTCCCCGTTTTCGTCATTTTATGCTGAACGTTAGATACCAGCCCGCCCACACACAACTCTCCTTTTTTACGCAGCTCTGCAAATGCGGATTTAATATCATCACCACCCTCACCTGACCGCGCTTTTTGAATGGTGACCAAATCCGTCACGGTGCTATTACAATAGCGCTGCAGCTCCAGCTTATAATTATCAAGCGGGTGCCCGGTAAGGTATATACCGATGACATCCTTTTCGTATTTCAGTTTCTCTATCAATGGGAACTCTTCAGCCTCTGGCAGCGGAGGCTCTGGTATATAAGAGGCCACGCCACCACCAAACAACGACGCCTGCGAACTGCTTTGGGTATTTTGATAATCATTGGCGTATTTTATCATCCGCTCTATCCCGTTCAGCAGGCCGTTCTCCGTCTTGGCGAAAAACTGCGCGCGGTTATATTTAAATTCATCAAAGGCACCGCTGTAAACCAGGTTTTCGTACGATTTTTTGTTAACCGCCCGCACATTGGAACGCCTGGCGAAATCGTAGATACTTTCGTAAGGTCCATTCGCCACGCGTTCGTCTATAATGCTCTCTATTGCCTTTTCGCCTACACCTTTTACACCCGTCAAGCCAAAGCGCACCTCGCCTTTTTTGTTGACCGCAAAGGCCATATCCGATTCGTTAATATCCGGACCCAGAACGGGGACACCCATCCTGCGGCATTCCTCCATAAAGAAGGATATTTTATCGATACTATTTTGGTTATTCAATACCGCTGCCATGTATTCGGCAGGGTAATGCGCCTTAAGGTAAGCGGTTTGGTAAGCCACAAAGGCGTAACAGGTAGAATGGGATTTGTTGAACGCATATTGTGCAAAAGCCTTCCAGTCGTTCCAAATTTTGGTCAGTTTATCTTTTGGGTGCCCCTTCGCAGCGGCCCCATCCATAAACTGGGCCTCCATTTTGTTCAAAACTTCTATCTGCTTTTTACCCATGGCCTTACGCAGCACGTCGGCGTCGCCTTTACTAAAGCCGGCCAGCTTCTGCGATAAAAGCATCACCTGTTCCTGGTAAACCGTAATACCGTAGGTTTCGCCCAGGTATTCCTCCATATCGTCAAGGTCGAAGGTGATCGGCTCCAGCCCATGCTTACGCTTGATAAAGTTCGGGATATACTCGATCGGCCCCGGACGGTAGAGCGCGTTCATGGCTATAAGGTCTTCAAACTTATCCGGCTTCAGGTCACGCAGGTACATCTGCATACCATCACTTTCAAACTGGAACGTACCGTTGGTATCACCCTTTTGATAAAGCTCGAACGTCTTCTCGTCCTCAAGCGATATGTAATCTATGTCGATATCGACGCCATGATTTTGTTTGATGAGCCGCAGGGCATCTTTAATAATGGTCAGCGTCTTCAGGCCCAAAAAGTCCATCTTGATAACCCCGGCGTCTTCTATCACACGACCGTCGAATTGGGTAACCAGCAGGTCCGAATCCTTTGCTGTCGCGACAGGAACTATATTGGTCAGGTCATCCGGCGCAATAATGATACCGGCAGCGTGAACACCTGTGTTTCTTACAGAGCCTTCCAGTTTCTCCGCTTCGCGCAATACGATACCCTTTAATCCGGGATCATTATAAATTTCCTTCAGCTCAGGCACCTGGTCTATGGCGCCGCGCAGCGTGATGCCCAAAGTTTCAGGCACCAGTTTTTTTAGCGCGTTCACATCGGATAAGGGCATATCCAGCACGCGGCCCACATCCTGGATACTGGTGCGGGCAGCCATCGAACCGTAGGTGATGATCTGCGCTACCTGGTTCTTTCCGTATTTGTCAACTACATAATCGATCACCTTTTGCCTGCCGGCATCGTCAAAATCCGTATCAATATCGGGCATCGACTTACGGTCGGGGTTCAAAAACCTTTCGAACAGGAGGTTATATTTTATTGGGTCGATGTTGGTGATACCTATGCAATAAGCTACTACAGAACCAGCAGCCGAACCACGGCCCGGTCCAATAAATACCCCCATATCGCGGCCTGCTTTGATAAAGTCGGATACGATAAGGAAATACCCTGCAAACCCCATTGTTTTGATGGTGAACAGCTCGAAATTGATACGTTCCTCCACATCCGGTGTTATATCCCGGTAACGCTCCTTAGCTCCTAAAAACGTCAGGTGCTTCAGGTATTCCCACTGGTTTAGTGTATCGGCATCAGCTGTCTTGTGTATTTTAAATTCGTCGGGTATCACGAAGTTTGGCAGCATAATATCCCTTTTTAATTTCAGGACATCTATCTTATCCACTATCTCGTTTGTGTTATCCAGCGACTCAGGCAGATCGTGAAACAGCTTACCCATTTCGGCCTGGGTCTTAAAGTAGAACTGATCGTTGGGAAACCCGAAACGGTATCCCTTCCCGCCCTCTTCATCCGTTGCTATGGGCGTGCTTTGCATATCGCCGGTATTTACGCAAAGCAAAATGTCATGTGCGTTCGAGTCCTGCTGATCCACATAGTGCGAATCGTTTGAACAGATCATCTTTACATTATGCTTCCTGGCATACTTCTGCAAAGTGTTGTTGATAACATCCTGCTCGGGTATATCATGCCGCTGTAGTTCTATATAGTAATCTTCACCAAACAGGTCAAGCCACCACTTGAATTCATCTTCTGCTTCATCTTCCGTCTTTTTCAATATGGCCTGCGGAACGGATGCACCGATGCAGCAGGTAGTCGCGATCAACCCTTTGTGATATTTCAGGATAAGCTCTTTATCTATCCTCGGCCATTTGCTGTATAGCCCTTCGATATAACCCAACGAGCATAGTTTTACAAGATTGCGGTATCCTTCGGCATTTTTTGCCAGCAACAGCTGGTGATAGCGGACATCTTTTTTTTCCTTGGTGAATTGTTTTTTATGGCGATCATCAACCACGTAAAACTCGCAGCCGACAATGGGTTTGATGTTGTGTTTGCCAGCCTCCGCAACAAACTTGAATACACCGAACATATTTCCATGATCCGTAATGGCCAGGGCCTTCATGCCATCGGCAGCCGCTTTTTTGTACAGCTTGGATATATCGGCGGCCCCGTCTAAAAGCGAGAACTGGGTATGTACGTGTAAGTGCGAAAAATCTGGCATAACTAATCTGGATCAACTTTCCCTGTGGATTACAAATCTAAAAAAACGGGTGAAATTAAGCAGTATATTTAATCCACATTTGCGCCGATGTTAACATTTCAGCCTTCATGAAACCA
This sequence comes from Mucilaginibacter ginsenosidivorans, assembly GCF_007971025.1. Classification (NCBI taxonomy): domain Bacteria; kingdom Pseudomonadati; phylum Bacteroidota; class Sphingobacteriia; order Sphingobacteriales; family Sphingobacteriaceae; genus Mucilaginibacter; species Mucilaginibacter ginsenosidivorans. Next base: position 4,753,724 of record NZ_CP042436.1, read on the forward strand.
AGCTTACTTGCCTTTCTTTTAATTACCATATTGCTATTAAATTTCGCATGCAAACCTTCGTTTCCGCCTTCGAATAGAATGTTTGTTATACAGCCGTTCGATGCATTTCCCGCCGATCAAGCTAATCTTATCTTTGAGAAACTCCGGAAGATCAATACTAAAACTTTGCTGAGAAAAACTATTCCATTACCCCGCATTCGCATTTTACGCTCCGCGAAACCGCTACCGGGCCGACTCGCTCATCAACTATCTAAGTCGTCCTGGCGTCGCCGATACTGTCGTAATTGGTTTGACCGATAAAGATATCAGCACCAGAAAAGGCAGCATTAATGACTGGGGTATTATGGGTCTTGGATTTCAACCCGGGAATGCTTGTGTAATATCGACGTTTCGGTTGTCAAAAGAACGACGCATGGACCAATTCTATAAACTTGCTTTGCACGAATTGGGACACACTCAAGGCCTGCCGCATTGTAATAAAAGAACATGTTTAATGCGCGATGCTGAAGGTGGCAATCATTTGGATGAGGAAACAGGCTTTTGCGAATCGTGCCGTTCATTTCTAAAAAGTAAGGGCTGGCTGTTAAAATAATCCTATTATTGCCCCATGACAACCACTGTTCCCCTGCACATAATCGACCTTCACGAGGATGGCTTCCATCCGCTGGTGGAGGTTTCCATTTTTGGCAAGTCATTTACCCTTGTGTTGGATACCGGGGCCTCAAAAACTGCCTTTGATCATGGCGCCTTATTAAACGAAGACGCGAAATTGGAAGTAAGCGACAGGCTTTCAACCGGGTTGGGCACCAATGATATGGTATCGTCCACCGCCATCATCAGCGACATGCAAATCGGCGAATTACATATCGATGAATTTGAAGTGGCTGTACTCGACCTCTCCACCATCAATATTGCATACCGCCAATTAAACCACCCCGAGGTATTAGGCGTTTTGGGTGGCGATATCCTGATGAAATACAGAGCCGTAATAGATTATGGCGTAGGAACATTAACGCTCGCACATATCTGATAACTAAAAGGGCCCCATCCTTTTATTTTGGACGGGGCCTTTTCAATATATATCCCCTTAAGGGCGGGGATTGATTGTAAAACGCCTGCAAAGGCAATTAATTATAACTTCACAAATTTCGCTTCGCCAACCAGGGTCCTGTCTTTGCTATTCAGCACACGCACCAGGTAAGTTCCCGTCAGCAGCCCGCTTATGTTCGACTGCCAGTCGGCCCCGGACGAAAGCACCTGCCGTACAATTACACCTGAACTGTTGGTCACCAGGATATTATACTTGTCAATATCCCTGGTTTTGGTGACGATGCACAAGTTGATGGAATTTTTGGCCGGGTTTGGGTAAACGCAAACTACCCGGTTATCACGGTTTATAATATCTACTTTTTGTGTTTGCGACCAGGTAACATTGTTGTCAATATCAACCTGCTTCAGGCGGTAAAGATTTGTGCCGTATGAAGGATCTTTATCCAGGTAACTGTAATCACCTGCATCAGTTGACTTGAACCCTGTCAATACGTTAAAGGTTTTGCCGTTATCGGTACTTCTTTCAACCGTAAACCGCGTATAATCAGCCTCGTTTTTTGTTTTCCATCGTAATTGCACCCGTGGTACAATGCCAGTTCTTTGAGCGTCAAAGCTCAACAATTTACATTGTTTATTGGGGTCCTCGCTTATTACAAGGCTAAAGCGGCCCGCTCCAAAAGTGGTCGTATCCACAGTATTGATGGCAAAGCTATAAGTATTGGTTTTTCGCAGGTCGACGGAGTCCCTGGTATAGGCGTCCTTCAGCGCTATGGTATATAACTGTGTGATGCCCTGAATACTTTTCAATATTAAATTGTAATTACCACTTGCCGTGGCCGAAACCTTCAATGGTATAATTCGTTTTTTTGACCAGGGCATCTGGTTAATACCCAAGGGCACCTGGTCGCTCGACATGCTTGCCAAACTAACCTTACCTGTCCCGTTTCTGTAGCGTGCATCCTCCATCAAATTATATTGTGGCTTCGTATTGAAGCTAAAGCTGATAAGTGTTTCGTCGGTATTTACCGAATCTGCCGCAATCTGCAAACGTATAGACTGTTTTTTATTTTCGACAGGTGGTTTTTTAGCCATAAATAAACTGATGGCTGCCGGTTGAGTATTCGTTTTTGATGCTTCGGTAAAAGTAAGCGTATTGGTGCCGCCGGGACTTGCCTGCACAAAAAACCCAACCCCGCTGGGGATAATATTGGTTGCATTATTGGTGCCGCCCACCCCGGGGGCGTAGTACCCGTAGTTGCCGCTTGAGGTTTGCCCAGTCGGATTCATAAGGGCAATGATTGGCGAGATGCCTGGCCCGTATATCGGCGCTGTCGCTGTCGAATCGCTAAATGTGTCCCAATCAATTGAACTTGCGTAAGGATTACCCACTAGATTAAACCCCTCTATGGCTGCATTGCCTGATGTTGCAGAATAAAGCAGTTCGGGCGTCCCTGTATACCAATGGCTCACTGTTATTGTCCCCTGGTTCAAAATACCCTTCGCGTTCAGGGTATCATCGGTAGCAGCCGCGCCGGGGGTTGTAAGCTGCGTCAATGTTTTTTGATTCCTGCTTCCCCTGAAATAAAACAGGTACCCATTGCCGACCGGCAGACTATACCCGGCACCGTCAACGTCCATAGTGTAATTCGGGCTCGCGCTCAGATCAGCTATCCCCCTGAAGTTCCCTCCCGTAAAGGTCGAGTTATTCGGCACCAGGTTCTCACGGAAAAGATAAAGGGTAGGATTGCCCGCTTTATCAAAATTACCGGCCGTTCCGGCTGTTCCGGTCAGGTAGGTGTTATCAAGTAAATAATTTACACTGTAAACTTTGTTGCCGTGGCTGTCGGTTGCAGCATCGCCCATGGCGGTTGTATCCGTTACCGGCGATGAAACCAGGCGGTACGACCGGTAGGCATTTACGTACCGCTGCACATCAACAACACCGTTTATGGCGCAATCGGCGGGAATAGCTGCAACAGTTGCAGAACTACCGGCGTCAGAATTCAATGTCAATTTGCCATTCGCATTTAGCTGCGAAAAATTGCTCATGGTTAATACACCCTGGCTCGATATGTGAAAGCTACCCGTATTCATATCATAAATGCCCCCGCCGGCAAACGCAAGGTTGGTAAACAACTGCGGGGCGACGGTAGTAAGTGCTTCCTCGGCTCCCGAATTAAAAGTGACAGTAGCTGTGCCGAAATTTGACGTGCCGGCATTATTAAACGACGCACTGATAAACACAGGCCGCGTACCCGCATTAAAAGTGGACCCTGTACCAGTAGTATAGTTGCCGCCGACAAGTAACGCACAGTTATTGGTGGCAAAATCAACTACTTCAGTACCCGACGCCAAAGTAAAATTACCCGAGATGATCAATGTCCCCGTTGGCGAATCAGCATGCACGATCTTCGTGCCCGAGCCGGAAAAACCCAGGTTTTGATAAACTACAAAATCACTAAGCGGATCATTATCAACATAATTATCAACCGTCGAGCCGCTTACATTATTATATACTTCCTGGTTGGTGGTACCCGTATAGTTTACCGTCGAAGTCCCGCTACCGCCGGCTTGAACTACGTTGTAAAAATCAAATTTATTACCGACGTTCCCGCTTTGGCAATTCAAAGCCTGCGCATTTTGCAGGTTAAGCACCGGGCTGTCACTATTATTGAATAAGTCGATGGAAAATATTGAAGCCGGCTGGAACAAACCGGTAAAACTGGTTGCGCCTGCATCTGTCAATTTTATCTGGCCTCCAATCGTTAGCGTGCCTTGCGCCAGCGAAAATTGCGCATCATTATTGCTTAATATCTGTGTATTACCGGCATCATCGCGGCTTTGTGTGTTGATGCTTAGGTCGCCAGTAATATTCATCGTTATCGTCGAACCGCCTGCGGCCGATCCCAGCATAACTTTTGTAACATTAACAACACCATCGGCGGTTGGGGCGGTATTGTCGCCCACGGCAACGCTGCCGCAATTAATAGTGCCATCGCCTTGGATATAGGTTTGTATAGCATTTACCACGCTGGTATTACCCGAGTTGAGTACCCCCGCTGTAGTGTGCTTTTGAAGCACCTGGCCTGTAACCGTTAAAACAGATCCCGAATTAATCGTCAAACTATTGGTAGTTGTGCTTGCACCGGTGATCAGCCTATCGCCAAAAGTTAGGGAAGCGATAAGGTTGGGAAGCGTTGCCGAGATTACCGGCGCATTGGTATAGTCATTATTCACGCCAATATTTACCTGGTCGGTCGATTGCGCGTCACCGGGGTAGTCCGGGGCCGGGCCGCCGCTTACCTGCCAGTTGGCTGCGTCAGCCCAATTGCTACTAACGGCGCCGGTCCAGTCATAAACGGTTGTTGTTGCCGAAGTAACGGTTAAGGTTTGCGTCACATCAGGAGCGGCCAGGTAATGGCTATCTCCCGATTGCGAGGCAGTAATTGTTGCTGACCCTACGCCAACGATATGAATTTTGCCGGCAACAATGGTCGCCACTGCGGGGTTGCTACTTGTATAGGTTACAGTTAAGCCCGAAGTAGCCGTGGCACCTGGGTCGAAGTCGGGAGTGCCCAAAGCTTTCGCACTAAGACTAAAATTAATGCTTTGTGTAAAACAAACAAGGTCTTTATATAGCTGGAAATTTATGAATGTGTTATAAACAATGCGATGCCCTTCATCCGTGTAGTGAATACCATCGCCGTAGCCTATTGCAGGATTGATCTCAAAATTTGATGACGATACACTTAGCAGCGTAAGGAAATTATTGACGATCGGCGTATTGTAGGTAGAATTCGACGGGTATTGCGTGCTTAAAAGGCCATTGAACGTTCCAAGGTTTGCCTGCTGCGCCGGCGTTAAACCGCCCGACGACAAGCATACGCTGGCGCCGTCGAATGCTGTGCTGCACCCCGCATCGGTGGCAAGGTTACGGGGTTGTGTACCTGTTAAAATAAAGGGAACGCCCGCTGCCGTTAAAGCATTAGTTATAGTAGTGTAATTGGCCAAAACCTCCGAGTTTGCATACCCGTTTCTTACATCGTTAGTGGGCAAGCTAATGATCACGAAAGTGGGATTTAAGCTAAGGGCCTTGGTTACGTTATATGAAGGATTTGATGGATACCCGTCTGCGGCATACGGGGCACCGGTCGGCAAGCAATCAAAAGTTGTATTTCCGGGGAAAGCTATGTCAATGACCGTGTCGCCGCGGCTATAAAAATGGAGGTCTTTTTGCAACCGGTAAACCCAGGCAGAATCCTGGACAGATGATTTCCAGCCATAGGCGCTTGACGACCCCATCACCACTATGGTACGTTTGGAGGTATTAGTCAACTGGGCGTATCCGTTTTGGACCAAAGAAGTAAGAGCAATAAAAAGCGGAATAAATATCCTTTTTATTGATATCATGTGTTCATGTTTAGATCGGCAGAAGTTAATACAGAATTATTGAATAAGGAGATAGGTGAATCTATTTTCAATATTAATTATTTCTGTATTTTAACTTATCATGCTGTAAATGTATAACTTATAGTTTAAACAAACAAATGCGAAGTTAACTTCTTGTCGTTATTCAGCGTATTTATTACACTATTCGATTTACTAATACTATGCCAAAAAGTAGTATCCTATCGACCCTTATCCGTCGGAACATTGTATAACCTCCTGCATATCATAGCCGTGCCCGTTTCATATCAACCGCATTTTTTATAACAAAAGCCCCATTCGCTTTTAACGAACGAGGCCTTAAAAATCCATGATCAGGGAATTAATTACACATCAATACGCGCATATTTTGCATTTTTCTCTATGAATTCCCGTCGCGGTGCTACTTCGTCACCCATCAGCATCGAGAAGGTATGATCACATTCGGCAGCGTTTTCAATGCTCACACGGCGTAAAGTACGCGTTTCAGGATTCATTGTTGTTTCCCATAACTGTTCCGCATTCATTTCTCCCAAACCTTTATAGCGCTGCGTATGAACACTGTCTTCCTTTCCGGCGCCCTTAAGTCGCTGTATAGCGGCTTCACGCTGGGCCTCGGTCCAGCAATATTCCTGTTCCTTGCCTTTTTTAACCAGATAAAGCGGTGGAGTGGCAATGTATACGTACCCGAATTCCACCAGTTCCTTCATATAGCGGAAGAAAAACGTAAGGATCAACGTGGTAATGTGCGACCCGTCGACATCGGCATCGGTCATGATAACGATCTTATGATACCGCAGTTTACTCAGGTTAAGTTCCTTGTCATCTTCTGCGGTGCCAATACTTACGCCCAGGCCGGTGAACATGTTCTTTATCTCTTCGTTCTCATATATCTTGTGCTCCATGGCCTTTTCCACGTTCAGTATCTTACCCCTCAATGGTAAAATAGCCTGGTATTCGCGGTTGCGCCCCTGCTTGGCAGTACCACCTGCTGAGTCCCCTTCGACAAGGAATAGTTCGCAAAGTGTCGGATCGCCATTGGCGCAATCGGCAAGCTTACCCGGCAAGCCCGATCCGCTCATCACGTTCTTGCGTTGCACCATTTCGCGGGCCTTGCGGGCTGCGGCACGTGCTGTTGCCGCCAATATCACCTTGTTTACTATCATTCGCGCTTCCCTGGGATTCTCCTCCAGGTAGGCCGATAATATGTCGCCTACGGCCACATTTACAGCGCCGCTTACTTCACTGTTGCCCAGCTTGGTTTTGGTCTGTCCCTCAAATTGGGGTTCGGCTACTTTAACAGAGATCACCGCCGTCAAACCTTCGCGAAAGTCGTCGCCAGTTATATCAACTTTAACATTCTTCAGTAAACCCGACTTATCGGCATAACTCTTCAGCGTACGGGTCAACCCCATCCTGAAACCGGCTACGTGGGTTCCTCCTTCAATGGTATTGATATTATTTACGTACGAGTGTACATTCTCCGAATAAGTGTCGTTATACTGCAAAGCAAGCTCAACAGGTATACCCTGTTTCATCCCCTCTACATATATAGGTTCCGGGATCAACGCGGTCCGGGTACCATCAAGATATTTAACAAACTCCTTTAACCCGCCTTCAGAGAAAAAAACTTCTGAAAGATACTGGCCATCCTCGCCGGTTGTTCGCTCGTCGGTCAGCGTCAGCTTGATACCCTTGTTAAGAAATGCCAGCTCGCGCAAACGGGTTGCCAGCGTTTCGTATTTATATTCTAATGTTTGGGTAAATATTTCCGGGTCGGGCTGGAAAGTTTGAATAGTTCCGGTCCGGTCCGAAACCCCTATCGTTTTTACATCGAACAGGGGCTTGCCGCGCTCGTATTCCTGGGTAAATATTTTACCCTCACGATGAACCACTGTTTTAACATGGGTTGAAAGCGCGTTAACACATGATACGCCTACACCGTGCAAACCGCCCGAAACTTTGTAGGTATCCTTGTCAAATTTACCACCGGCATGCAGCACGGTCATTACGATTTCCAATGCCGATTTCTGCTCCTTAGTGTTTATACCTGTCGGTATACCACGCCCGTTGTCTTCAACAGTTATCGAATTGCCTTTGTGTATAAATACGTTGATGGTATCGCAATACCCGGCAAGCGCCTCGTCTATCGAGTTATCTACTACTTCATATACCAAATGGTGAAGGCCTTTTGCGCCGGTATCACCTATATACATCGAAGGGCGTTTTCTTACCGCTTCAAGCCCTTCTAAAACCTGGATATTATCCGCTGAATAATTGGATCTGTCTTTATTTTCTTCGCTCATATTTAGATAAAAAGATCGCTCCTTTTCTAAGGAGTCTTAACATACAAAAGTACGAAATCTAAGCCGGATTCGGGGCGTTCTGTGGATAAATATGTGTGATGTTCAAATGTGCTGATAATGGGTGTGCGGGATGCTTAGATAGCGTAGCTGCGACAATTTTGAAACCACGGCTGTACGTTTCGCCGCTTTGCCTTTCGCATATTTACACATCCGTTAGGATACTTGTTCCGAAAGTTTATCTTTGTCAAAATTTTTTAACAGTAAAATGAAAATCAAGGCCTCCACTTTAACAAAACTAAGCATCGCCATATTGGCTGCCGGCAGCCTGGCAGCATGTAACCAGAACAAGGGGACTGCATCAACCCAAAGTACGACTCCTGCACCGTCAAACTCGCTTGTCGTATTTGTAAATCAGGACTCTTTGATGGCCAAATATGACTATGCCAAGGATATGCGCAAACGCCTTGACGACAAGGGCGCGGCAGCTAAAAACGACGTTGGCACCAAACAACAGGCAATACAGCGCGAAGTAGCCGAGTACCAAAAAAATGTTGGGAGCATGAGTGCAAATGAGCGTTCGATGACCGAACAACGTTTGCAGCGCGAGAGCCAAGAATTTCAGCAATACCAGCAAAATGCCGGTGCGCAATTTCAGAACGAAACTGCTGATGAAAGCAAAAAATTGTATGACAAGATTTACACTTTCAGCAAGCAATATGCTAAAGATAATGGCTACAAAATTGTCCTCACTTTTCAAACCGGCAACACGCAACTGTTATATGGCGACAGCACCCTTGATGTGACAGGAGATTTCGTAAAGAAACTGAACGAAGCTTATTCCAAAGAAAAGAAATAAATTATTTTCTGAATAATATGATAAAAACCCTGGTTTTAAACCGGGGTTTTTAATTTTGTGCTAAATGGAAATGAACGAGCATGAAAAGTTTATGCGGGTAGCTATAAAGTTGTCCGAACAAAACGTGAAAGAGGGAATCGGCGGGCCATTTGGTGCTGTAATTGTAAAAGATGGTCAGATCGTCGCCCAAAGTGCGAATAGAGTTGTACCGCAAAACGACCCAACTGCACATGCAGAAGTTTCGGCTATACGCCTTGCATGCAACAAATTAGGTACTTACGACTTAAGCGGCTGCACCATTTACACCAGTTGCGAACCTTGCCCTATGTGTCTCGGCGCAATATACTGGGCGCGCATCGATGCTATTTACTATGCCAATACCAAAACCGACGCTGCCGATATAGGTTTTGATGATCATTTTATTTACAGGGAGATTGAACTACCCATGAGCGAGCGTAAATTGAAAATAACACAGCTATTGCGTGACGAGGCGCTGCCTGCCTTCAAACTATGGCAGGCCTCCGAATCAAAAACAAGCTATTGACCGGTTAAAAAAAACGCCTTCCTTCCGGAAAGCGCTTAATTGTTCAATACATGCGTATTGTATTATTTTAACTAATCAGTACGCCTATTTCTTCTTCATCCCCGCTGATATTATCAAGGAATTCGAAATGAGAGTTCTTACTGATAAATTCAGGAACTATTTCCTTCATTTTATTTACCAGTGCCATATCATCATGATGCTTGTTTAGCGTTAGCAACTCTTCTATATCTTCTACCACTTGTTTGTAAGGATAGGTGATCACCTTTGCAATCTTGATCTTCGGATGATGGGTCGGCATTGTCAATTCGCCCATGTTCAGTAGCTCTTCGTAGAGCTTTTCGCCTGGTCTTAAACCTGTATAAACTATCCTGATATCCTTTTCGGGTTGAAGCCCTGCCAGTTTGATCATCTTTAATGCCAGGTCGGTTATACGCACCGGCTCACCCATGTCAAATATGAATATTTCGCCGCCGCTTCCCATAGTACCCGCTTCCAGTACTAACTGTACCGCTTCGGGAATGGTCATAAAATAACGGGTAATATCAGGATGTGTAACTGTAATCGGGCCGCCTTTTTGTATCTGCGCCCTGAAACGCGGTATAACCGAACCATTCGACCCCAGGACGTTACCAAAACGGGTTGTAACAAAACGCGTGGTTGGAACACCGAGCTTATTATTGGCCGGACTATCTTTTAATGATTGGATGTATATCTCGGCAATGCGCTTGGTGGTCCCCATGATATTGGATGGGTTAACCGCCTTGTCGGTCGAGATCATTACAAACTTACCTATGCCGAACAACACTGACAGGTCAGCAACATGCTTGGTGCCAAGCACATTTGCCTGAACTGCTTCAGACGGGTTCTCTTCCATCATCGGCACATGCTTGTATGCGGCAGCGTGGAACACAACCTCAGGTTTGTAATCGTCAAACAATTTATACATGCGACGATAATTCCGGATATCAGCGATAAATATCTTGGTGCAGATATGCGGGAACTTCTCTTCAACCTCCAGTTTCATCTCATGTAATGGCGACTCGGCTTGGTCGCACAAAATCACCATCGCTGGTTTATAGCTCAATACCTGGTGAACGATCTCCGATCCGATAGATCCGGCTGCACCGGTAACAAGTACACGTTTACCGCAAAGGTCTTCTGATATCCTGGTCGTTTCTATCTGGATAGGCTTACGCTGCAAAAGGTCTTCAATTTTAAGGTCCTGTATCTGCTGCAAGTTCAGTTTACCATATATCCACTGATCTGACGGAGGAACGGTCATTACCTGTATACCCAGCGCAAGACAATTCTCAAGAGCAGCCTTTTTCGTTTGCGCATCAAGGTCATGGTTCATGATGATGAGCTTATCTACGTTATGCTTTTCCTTAAGTTTTGCCAGCTTATCAATGTGGTAAACGCGTACCTGCTGAATTTCCTTATCGATCTTTTTACCTCCGTCGTCCACAAAACCAACTACAGAAAAATTAGTTTTTGCGCTTGCTTCAAGTGCCTGTTTCACCAATACCGCATTATGATCGGAACCGTAGATCAATACAATGGTTCTTTTTGCGTTACTATTGTAGTTAAGGTAGAAAAATGCGCTTTTGGCCATGGTACGCAGCAGGATCAGCAAAGTACTTGATACCGAAAAATTAACAAGCAAAACCAGGTTGACGGTAACAAGGTTAACTTTTATTAAATGTACCACCCAAACGTTGATCACCAATACGTAGATCAGGCTTGTTAAAAATGCAGAACTGAATATGCGCAGAACATCGCGCGTATTGGAATACCTGATGAGCCCTGTATGCGTGCGCAACGCATACATTACCAGCGTTGAAATACCGCAATAGAGACCAGTGTAAATAAAGAAGTAGCCACGTAGAATATTGACAAATTCAAAACGCTGGACGATAAAATAAGAAGTAGAAAAGGACCAGGTTACAATGATAAGGTCGACAAGCATTATCAACCATCTTGGAACCACCCTGGTAAATAGTAAATATTTTTTCATAAATAAACTAACAGAGGATGCGTAGTAAAAGTAACGTTTTTTTACCAAACAAAAAATAAATACACACCGCAAAACTATCGACCAGGCACGGCGAGGTTTAACGGATTTTACGGCAGTAATGTTAACATACGCGTAAAATAAAAGTTTTTGTTTTTTTCCGCCCTAAAGGGCCAAAAACTTAATATAAATACCACAAAGAACAAGTATCCAGAGACTTATTAAAAATAATATTTTTCAAAAGTAAATATAAATACTTATAAAAATGTTTAGTTCAAGGTAATATTATTGTTGCCAATACCTTTTTAAGCCTCATTCGGTATCGTTTTTGCACAAAGGCTTTTCACATTTTTCACCACTCTTTCAAGGTCCGCACTACTAAGATTGGAACCGGAAGGAAGGCACAGGCCATTATTAAACAAATCCTCGCTGACGCCATTGACATAAGACAGCGCGCCACTGAACACAGGCTGTAAATGCATTGGTTTCCATAACGGGCGGGATTCTATGTTTTCACTCACCAGCGACAACCTGATGTCTTCGCGCGTTATACCACGGGTCTTTGCCGGGTCCACTATAATTGTGGTGAGCCACCGGTTACTGAAAGCCCCGGCGGGCTCGGGTAAAAACCTGATCCCGGATATATCAGAAAGATTTTCGACATAATAGTCATATACTTTCCGGCGCTGCGCTATCCGTTCACCTAATACCTGCATTTGTCCGCGTCCTATTCCGGCGCAAACGTTGCTCATCCGGTAGTTATATCCAATTTGCGAATGCTGGTAATGCGGGGCCGCGTCGCGCGCCTGGGTAGCCAGGAACCGGGCCTTGTCGATAAGGTCTGCGGAGTCAGATATCAGCGCCCCGCCGCCGCTCGTTGTGATGATCTTGTTTCCGTTAAATGATAATATCCCCATCAGGCCGAAAGTACCGGCCGGCTTTCCGTTGATGGTCGACCCTAACGCTTCCGCCGCGTCCTCGATCACCGGAATTCCATATTTCGCAGCTATCGCCGATATCTGTTCCATCTTTGCCGGCATGCCGTACAAGTGTACCGGTATTATAGCTTTTGCTTTTTTACCATTAGCAATTCCATCCTGTATCGCTTGCTCCAGCAATTCGGGCGACATATTCCAGGTTTCAGGCTCACTATCAATAAAAACAGGGTTTGCGCCCTGGTATGCAATAGGGTTCGCCGAGGCAGAAAAGGTAAAACTTTGGCAAATCACATCGTCACCGGGCCCTATGCCGAGCATAATAAGCGCAAGGTGCAGTGCAGCTGTGCCCGAGCTTAACGCAGCTGCATGTTTTGCACCGGTAAACGATTGCAGGTCTTGCTCAAAACCGTTTACATGCGGCCCTAACGGGGCTATCCAGTTAGTATCAAATGCTTCCTTAACAAATTCGAATTCGCCGCCACCCATGTGCGGACTCGAAAGCCATATTTTTGGATTCATAATTATGATTTCAGGATTACACCGCCCCATGAATAACCTACGCCAAATCCTGCCAATAAAATCTGCATATTCTTTTGTATCTTATTTTGAACGAATGCCTCTTTTAAAACGATCGGAATTGTTGACGAGACAGTGTTGCCACAATTTTCAATATGATATAAAAACTTCTCTTCTGCTATCCCTATTTTTTTTCTTAAATGATTTAGCATATACTTATTGGCCTGGTGAAAAACAAACAGGTCGACATTGTCAAATGACAGTTTATTCTTTTCCAGCGTTTGGTTCACTAACCCGGGTACCGACTCTATCGTAAAATTGAATATCTCAGAGCCATCCATATACAGGTAATTATCGTTGCGTTCACCATCAAAATCCGCTGCACTTTCGCGGGACAGTTCGGTTTTATATTTCGACCCGCTGTTTTTTACGATCAGGTTGTCGGCCCCACGGCCGTCCGTTCCCAAAACAAACTCTTCTATCTCCAAACCATCCCCTTCATCACTAATGAGCGTAGCTGCTGCAGCGTCGCCAAAAATTGTACGATTTCCCCTATCTTTTTCGTGAATATACTTACTGTAAGTCTCCGAAGTTATCAGAAGAATATTTTTGGCGATGTTTGCCGCTATAAGCCCCTTTGCGAGACTCAATCCATAAACATATCCCGAACAACCAAGGTTAAAGTCTAACGCGCCGGCAGTGGCTGATATACCCAATCGGTCCTGTACGATACATGCCGTTGTCGGAAGCTGGTAATCAGGACTTTGTGTACATAATAAAATATAGTCTATATCAGACTTTGACACACCATATTCGTCGAACAGTTTTTGGGCAGCTTTTACAGCCATGTCTGATGTAAATTCATCCGGCGCCGCAATGTGTCTTTCACCTATTCCGGTCTTCGTTATTATTTTTTCTGCCGACCATTCAGGAAATTCTGCCGAAAGATCGTCGTTGCTCAACACTTTTTCAGGCAGATAGTAGGCTATATATTTAATTCTTGCTTTTTTGTACACCGCTTATGATCAATTTAATGTAAATCCTCCGTCCATCACCAGGTCCGACCCTGTTATCCATGAGGAATTATCCGATAATAAAAAGGCAACATAGTTTGCCACATCAATGGTATTACCATATCCAAGGGGGTATTTCTTCTCATCTTCTTTCATATCATCGCCTGCTATCGCTGAATCCGCTCCTTCGGTCATCGGCGTTTTTACGATACCAGGGCTCAATGAGTTTACCCTTATCTTCTGTCCGGCTAATTCAGTTGCAAGCACTTTTGCGAAAGCTGATAATGCCGCCTTTGAAGCCGCGTATGCAGCTGTTCCGGCCACACCCAACTTAGACGACACGGATGAAATATAAACCAGCGAAGATTGCCTTTCTATTTTCTTTTCTTTTAGAAGAGCTTGGGTCAATAATGCCTGGCTCACAAAGTTTACGCTCAGCACTTTGTTGATCTTTTCTTTTGACAGGAACTTTACCGGGCTATATTCGATAATGCCTGCGCAGAAGACCGCTCCATTCAGTTTCTCTATCTTTTCCACCAGTGCTTTAATATCTGCTTCAGCGTCCATGTCTGCTATTATGGCAAGGTGCATCTCCTTGTCACCAAGCAAAGCCGAGGTCTGATTTAACCTTTCGCGGTCCCGGCCGGTAATGATCACCCTGGCTCCAAGTTTTGAAAGTAAAATGGCAATATCTTTTCCTATACCCGACGAAGCGCCGGTAACTAAAATTTTTTTCCCCTGCAGATCAAGCATCAAGCCGTCGGTATTTAGTAACTATTTTTCCCTTTTACGATATTAAAAAGGTCCTCAACTGTTTGGGCCTGTTTTATCTCGTTGCCGGTAAGTTTCACGGAATACTCTTCATCAACCATGGCGATCATCGATAACGCCGTCATTGAATCCCATTCGTCAAGGTCCTTAAACACGGTGTCTGCCCCAACGGAACCCGGAGCAACATCCTCCAGCTGTTTTTCGAAATTTTGAATGAAAGTATTTAGTTCCATATAATAGACTGTAATTTACAAAGTAGATTTATAACCGGGTACACCAAAATAAAATTCATTATCGTTGATGTTTTTTATAATTAATGTCGCTGCGCCGACCTTGTTATTCGACCCAACCTTTTTATCCTGGACAATGGACGAATTTAACCCAAAAAAGTTGTTGTTACCGATGGTAACGTTGCCCGATATAGCCGAATTTGGATTAAAGACATTACAGTCCCCCATCTTAACATCGTGGCCTACAGACGTTTTTAGGTTGAAAACGTTAAAATTACCAATGGAAATATTGTCGGTAAATATACAACCTGATGTTATAATGTTGCCCTTTCCTATTATCAAATTTTTATCATAGATAATGCTATCATCCGCAATGATATTTGGATAGGATAAATTATTATTCGTTAAGCGGGTGGTAACCTTGCTGATGGACAGGGGATTACCAAGGGCGATCACAACATCAAGGGGGCGATTGTACTCATTGAGTTCTTTTAATGAGCCCAGGTAATTAAGGGGAATACGGCTGGTGCCAAAACTAACGGAAGGGTTATCGTCAAAAAAACCTAACAGGTTCCATTGTTTCTTTGCTTCGTTCAGCTTCTGAATTAAAAGGTATACTTCCCTTCCAAATCCACCTGCCCCAAAAATTGCTATATCTTTCATGATTGATTGTCAGACATCAAATTTCCCGTAAATCGTTCCATCGTGGCAGATGTTGCCGAACTGATCCCCTCGGATTTAAATATTTTTATAAGCGTCGACCACATTATTTTTACATCAAGTATAAAACTCACATGATCGACGTACCAAACGTCGTATTTGAATTTTTGCTCCCAGCTAATGGCATTGCGGCCATTTACCTGCGCCCAGCCGGTAATACCCGGCCGCATTTCATGCCTTCTTTTCTGGAACTCATCGTACAAAGGTAAGTATTCTACCAATAACGGGCGCGGACCTATCAAACTCATATCGCCTTTCAGTACGTTAAGTAATTGTGGTATCTCGTCAACAGATGTTTTCCGGATGAATGAACCAATAGGCGTTAGCCTTACTGCGTCGGGAAGCAACCGTCCATTTGCATCCTTCCTGTCGTTCATGGTTTTAAATTTGATGACCTTGAATATATGACCGTATTTACCCGGTCTTGGCTGAACAAAGAAAGGGCGTCCGCCGTTGGCAATTGTCAAAAGAATAGTTGCCACCAAAAATACCGGGGACAGTATAACGAATGCTATAAAAGCTATAAGCCACTCCAATATGATCTTGAAAAAGCTTTTATACATATTCGTTTACTTTTGGGCTATCTTTTCTATTTGTTCCAGGTAACGTGAGGCCAGTACTTCGCGGTCAAAATTTGCTTTTGCGTAATTATAGCCACTATTCCCTTCTCTTTTTATCCGGTCCGGGTCGGCCATATACTGCCTGATAATAGTATCGTATTGTTTTGTATTTTCAGGTTCCACATACGCCCCCGCCCCCGATGCTTCTACCAACTCGCGCGATACACCGTCAATCGCCATTATTATCGGTTTCCGGCACGACATGTAATCAAAGGTTTTGTTAGAATATACCGTTTTAAAAGTATCAACCTTTTTTAGCACAGAAGCTCCCATATCCGAGGCCAGTATGTATTTAAAAACATCTTTTTTGGGCACGGGATCCAAAAAAAGAACATTGGTAATGTGCTGTTCAGCCGCCATATTTTTAAGGCGTTCTTTTTCCATGCCCTGGCCTATCAACACAAACAGCACATTGGTATCCTGCAATGATTTACCCGCTTCTAAAACCTGCTCCAGGTGATTGGCAACACCATGCGCACCGACATAGGTAATCACGAATTTGCCATCAAAATTATGCTCTTTACGAAAAGTTTCTGCATCAAAGGTCTGCAATAAGGTTTCGGACAAGCTAAAATCGGCGGCATTAGGGATCATCAACAGCTTATGTTCCGGTATATTTTTAACCTCTTTCAGTGTCTTATAAAATGCAGGAGTTAAAACATTGATCAATTTGGCTTTCCGGTAAATAAAAGCTTCAAACCAGTAAGCCAGGTTTATGATCACTTTATTAGTTAATACCCCCGTATCTATTGCCGACTCCGGCCAAAGATCCCTCACCTCAAAAACCAGGGGAATTGATTTAAACCGGGAGAGGATATAACCGCTAAAACCAACAAACAACGGTGGCGAGGTGACAATAACTACATCAAACTTCCCTTTCGCCTTAAATAAGCCCGCCCATATAGATGAGAACATGAACGAGAAATAACCCCATAGCCTGCCCAAAAAGCTTTTATTGTAGGCTTCAGACACATGGCACCGCCAAACCTTAACGTCGCCCTGCTGCTTTAATTTAAAATAAAGGCCCTTGTATTCGGGGAGCTTTTCCTTGCCGTTAGCATTCATCATCCCGGCCAGCACCGTAATGTTGTGACCTTTTTCGGCCCACATTTTTGTAATCTCGTTCCACCTGGAACCACCTGAATCGTTTTCTTCTAAATAATATTGATGTAGTAGTAGTATTTTCATTAAATAACAGTTATACGTGTTGCCACCCGGTTTTCGTTCGTTGCAAACGCAATTTCGGTGCATTTTTCCTTTTTCCCGTAAAATGAGGAATAATAGCCTGCGCCGACTGACGGCTTTAACGCCTCATGCAAAGCTGTCGACGATTCAAATTTAAGCATTCCCGGATAACAGGTGTGCCAAAGCTGGGTTAACATCATCTCCGGGGGTTTGTTATCGATAGTATCTTCTACCTCCCAAACAAAGGCTTTTTTGTGTACGGTTATTTTGCGGGTATGCCTTATGTTTTTATTGATATACTGAAAGGCCTTTATTATTCCCTCAAAGAAAAAATGATCGTCCGTTTCACTGGTTTTTACCGACTCACATTGCGTCCAATAATACCATATAAACCTTGCACCCTTCTCCATCTGGTCGTAATCGTCGAGCATAACAGTATTGTGCGAACGGCTGCCCATAAAATATTTCAGATCGGACTGGTCAGCATTATATTTATAGCTGCCTGCATCATGCAGAATATTGATGCCTTTGTGCCAAACGTCCAGGTGCAGGTTATCTGCTTGCGACGGGCGATCCTTATGATTACCGCACCGTACAAAACTCATTGAATCGGCCGATCTGTAAATATGGTAGCCGCCTTTATTAAATGAACGATAGCCTGGCGGTACAGCTAACCGTTCGCTGCTTTCAAACGGCTTCAGGCCATACCAGTCGCTGTCCTCAAAGTGGCCGTAAGGCCATTTCACTCCCAGCACATTACTCAGGGCCTCCAGTTGTGGCCGGTAATCACGGAAATGATTATCGCTCAATTTAAAAAACAGGGCGCCGTCGTTTGCTCCGTAATTTGGCAACCAGCCAGTGGTTTCGTCCATCGCCGCGGTTAAAAATTGCAGGCTTTTTTTTGCACGATCATAAACAACCTCATCAAAACGCTCGTTATTCAAGCCGGCGAGCCGGATGGCCCAGGTCATTAGCTGAACAACCACCCGGTGATAATTCATAGAAAACTGCAGGAAAGTTCCGTCTTCATATACCTGGTAGGCAATTTCTTCTTCAAACCAGCGCTTACCATCCTTTTTCCATTTAGCGGCACCCGGCAATTGCGGGAACAACAGGCCCACAATATATAAGGCCAGTGTCTCTGTAATGGCATGGTTGTTCCGTACTGCTATTCTCGAAAAATTGATATTGTCATATACATGCCGCGTTTGCCAAAAAATATAATGCTGTATCTCATCAAACAACTCATTGGTTAGTGTCGGCGAATTGCGGTAATAATACAAGGCAAATATCCAGTTCATCATCCGGAGGGATATTTCCTGGCTGCACTTGAAATTAGGCCCTTGATTTATTGCGTTGGCATTTATCCAGTTTGATATCTCGTCGAAAACCTGTGCTGAACAATCGACGCCCGAGTGTTTGTCGAAGCGGATCAGGGTATATAAATGCGAGAAACGGGATGGTTCCCAAACGAATTTAATATCGCCTGCGGCCTGGTTGTAATCGTTTATGTCCGTCCAGTGCGCAGTGCCATTGTAGGAATAACCGGTATCTGGATTAGTTAGCCAGTCATAGTCTGCACCCAGCTCATATTCCAGGCTCGAAAAAAATGTAAAGTTATAAGCCGATATTTGAGCGTGCTCCTTTTCAAGTTCCTTTGACAACGGGAGGGTAAAATCGATCTCGCCCTTACTCCTAAAGAAAAAAGGAACATAATCGCGGCGCCATTCATCAAGCGAAAGAAAAGTTTCATGAGCGGGCCGCACCGGGAATGCCTTTTTATGTATTCCCGTCCTTTTTTTTAGTTCGAAGCCCAGCCGGAAGAATATATACCTCCAGCCCATATTGCCGATAAGCTGCCCGGCCCTTTGAACTTTTGCAAACATTACTTAATTTTTCTGCAAAGATATATTAAGTAAGCTATCAACTATCCTTTCTGCGGCTTTACCATCCCAAAGTGGTGGAATACCGCCTTTTTTCCAGTTGCCGCTAAATAGTTTTTCGAACGCAGGCTTTATTGCGTCAGGGTTGGTGCCAATTAATTCGTTTGTTCCAATAGTTATTGTTTCCGGTCTTTCGGTGTTGTCACGCAGTGTTACGCATGGTACGCCCATTACCGTAGTTTCCTCCGTGATACCACCTGAATCAGTAACAACCAGTTTGGCGCGCTCAACCAGGTAATTAAACTCCAGGTAGCTCATAGGTTCAACAAAGTAAAGGTTCGGCGCACTGATGCCAAGCCCCTGCAGGTTTTTCGCGGTACGCGGGTGTACCGGGAAAATTATTGGCAGCCCTTTGCTATGTTCTATTATCTCGCTCATTAACAGCTTCAACTGCTGCTCCTGGTCAACATTAGCGGGGCGGTGCAAGGTAAGCACAAAGTAATTATGGTCTGTTAGCTTTGCTTCGTTCCAAACAGCAGGCCGTATAAACCTGCTTTTGTTTTTCAGTAGCGTGTCTATCATCGTGTTCCCCACGAAAAAAATCCGGTCACCGGTTATACCGCTATTCCGCAGGCTTTCATTTGCCGTGGCTGACGTAGTGAAAAAATAGTTGGTTATGCTATCGGTCACCAGGCGGTTGATTTCCTCGGGCATGGTCCAATCGCCCGAACGGATGCCCGCTTCAACATGGGCTACCTTTACATGCAATTTTTGGGCAGTAATAGCGCATGCCATGGTTGAAGTAACGTCGCCTACAACCAGCACCAGGTCGGCAGGGTTAGTCATAAGGTCTTTTTCAAACCCTATCATTATTGCTGCGGTTTGCTCTGCCTGCGTCCCTCCACCCGCTTCCAGGTTGGCGTCAGGTTCAGGAATACCTAATTGTTCGAAGAAATCTCCCGACATCTTCTTATCATAATGTTGCCCGGTATGCACCAGGCGGTAGTTTATATTATTGTTTTCGGCTTTTTTCTTTTTTATCGCATCAATAATTGGCGCTATTTTCATGAAGTTAGGACGGGCACCGGCTATAATGGTTATATTCATATTAGTTGTTTTGCTTCTGTGCCCGGTAAGCTCTTACCTTCCTCATGGCACTATCTTCATTTGTTGAGTTTAATCGCTTCAATCTGAACCTTGTAACCCCTATCCCATCCGTTCTTATTACAGTACCTTCTGAATCGGTTTTAAAAACATTATCGATGTTATCGTCATCCACTTTGAACAAGTTGTCGGCGTAAACAAAGTTATGATGTATGGTAACACCCTCGGGCGGACTTGGACAATTTTTTGTTTTTAATACCTGCATTTCAAATTTCCCCATAAATATGTTATCCGAAATGTCAACACCATTCACCCTCTTGTAATTGCATGCATCGCCGCCCCGCATGAAAATAATGCTGCTGAAATCAGGGCTGTCAAATACATTGTTGGCTATAACGTGCCCTATCCCGCTTATCCTTACACCGGCCTTCGTCATGAATTTGTTATTTTTGATCACGCTGGAATCTGAAAGCCGCAAAGAAACCCCTGAACGGCAATTGGTAAATGTATTGCCTTCGATCAACACCCCATTCGATTTACAGCTTACAGTCTCTGAATCACCAAAATAGTTCATGAATTTATTATTGATGATCCTGCAATTCGAACGGCTATTGCCCAGGCCAACCCTTATGGCTTCCAGCGCTTCACCCTTGCGTGCTTTTACATTTTGAAATGTACAGTTCGAGATGGTATTGTCCTCGCCAGTCCAGCTATGCGAGTTTACATGGATGATAGGCAACCGGTTTTGCTTACCCTGAAAGGTGCAATAATCTACGACGTTATTTCTGCCATATATCTCTACCCAGTAAAATTGCGTGGCCTTATCCTGGTCGTCAAAAACATTGGTGTAATTAAAATCGCAGTTCCGGATAACATCACCTAAAACAGCTCTTTTTTTGTCGCCCAACTGTAAAAGCGCTTCGTTCTCGCGGTAGTTTATATTGTTATTAATGAACGAAACATTCTGAACGGTAATATAGTTCCCTACGACTAAAATGGCACTATTGCCATTTATTGTGGTTTTCCCGGCAACACCTGTTACTGTAAACGGGGATTCCGACGAACCGTAACCGTCAATAACTATTTTAGTATCGTTTAAAACAGCAGGTAAATTATAAGTGCCACCCGGTTTTGCTGTGATGTACAGATCGCGTGCGAGGCAGTTTGCCTGGCTTAAGATCACCGCCATTACGATAGCAAGGCTACCAAAAATGGACTTGTTCAACCGGCCAATATTTCTTTTGTTTTTCATGGTTTTTAATTTAATTGACAATAACCCAGGCCCTTTCCTTCAGGCTCTGTATAGCTGCAAACGAGGCCCTGGTAGTATTTATTATTTCATCGAACGGAATAAGTGGTGCACCACCGCTTTTTACCCTTTCGGCCAATAGTTTGAATTGTTCTTTATGGCCTTTATCAAGTGTTGTTTTTAATTTCGAGAACCCTTTGAAGCCATAACCCTGTGTAACACGGTAGTTGTCCATAATCGCGGTTCTTTCCTGTGTATATACCTCAATTCGCTCTTTTGAATATTCCTTTGAACCATTTGCAAAATAGTTGATGACCCCCGTGCTTCCATTTTCATATTTCAGGAGTATAGTCGCGTTGTCGGTATTATCATGCGGGTCGGTTCCCATTGAATTCATCATTACAGCTTTCACTTTACTTCCTGTCAAAAACGTTATCAGGTCTATAAAATGACAGGCTTCGCCTATTATACGCCCGCCACCTACATTCATATCGTGTACCCAAACATTCGGTGGGATGTGCCCGGCGTTCATTGTGGCTATTATATTCATTTGTGTGTTCCCCACCAGCTGTTTTATTTTCTGGATGTGTGGCGAAAATCTGCGGTTAAAACCAACGGTTAGCGATTTTGTTCCATCATATGATGTAATAATTTCGTTAAGTTCCTCATTGTTCAAAGCCAGGGGTTTTTCTACAAACACATGTTTACCGGCTGCCAGGGCCTGCTTAACCATCGAAGCATGCTGATTGTGCCTTGTCGTGATCATAACCAACCCCACCGATTCGTCGGCTAATATTTCTCTATAATCGGTTGTGCTTTTATTGATATTATGTTTTTTTGCTAAAGCGGTGCCTGTTACGCCTCCTGCGCTCGCTATAGATATGACAGCAGCGCCGGCTTTTTGTAAAGCGGGCAGCATGGTCATTTTTGTAAAATTACCGGCGCCAATAATCCCGATACCTGTACCTGGGCTATCAAATCCGGCTGATCGCAGTACAACTGTATTCGAGGCATCGCTGCTTTCAGGATATTCAAGTATTGAGGCTATCGACCCCTTATTGCTGATATTATCGTAAATATCTTTATAGTTGTCAAGCAAAACGCGTTCAGTGATCAAAGACTTTACATCGAGCTTACCTGCAGAAATAGCCTGTAAAATGGTTTGAAAATTCCGCTTCTCGGTCCACCTCACAAATTGCAATGGATAATCGATACCGGATTGTTCGTAAGATTCGTCGTAACGACCGGGGCCGTAAGAACAAGACACCTGGAAGGTCAATTCCTTCTCATAAAACTCTGCCCGGTTGATATTCAAACCAATCACGCCAACCAGTATGATACGGCCACGCTTACGGCTCATTTGTGCCGCCTGCGAAATTATATCATCCGTTTTGGCCGACGCCGTAATTAATACGCCGTCCGCACCTACATCCCCGGTATGGTTCATCACGGATTTAACCACATCTTCTCCCTCGCGTGGGTTGATCGCAATGATGCCTTTTTTCCGCGCTATATCTACTTTTTGCGCGTCAAGGTCGATGCC
This sequence comes from Mucilaginibacter ginsenosidivorans, assembly GCF_007971025.1. Taxonomy (NCBI): domain Bacteria; kingdom Pseudomonadati; phylum Bacteroidota; class Sphingobacteriia; order Sphingobacteriales; family Sphingobacteriaceae; genus Mucilaginibacter; species Mucilaginibacter ginsenosidivorans. The sequence continues at coordinate 4,776,688 of NZ_CP042436.1, forward strand.
AATTACTCTACAGCCGTTACTGATCAATAATTCGGCGGTCAGCAAACCTATCAGCCCCAAACCAAAAACCACTATGGTTTCGCCCAAAGTAGGTGCGCACAAACGTATACCCTGCAGACCTATAGAACCTATGACCGTAAAAGCAGCTTCCTCATCTGTGACATTCTCCGGCACAGCAGCCACCAGGTTTTTGGGGACATTTACAAATTCGGCATGCGGCCCGTTGGACGTTACCCTGTCCCCTACTTTAAATTCACTAACACCGTCGCCTACTGCCACCACCTTACCTACGTTACAATAACCCAATGGCAGAGGCTGTCCCAATTTATTAAAAACAGCTTCAAGCGTGGGGGCAAGCCCTTCGGTTTTGATTTTGTCCAATACCTGCCTCACCTTATCGGGTTGCTGACGCGCTTTTTGTACCAGGTTGGCTTTACCAAATTCAACCAGCATTCGTTCAGTACCTAATGATACCAGCGATCGCGTTGTTTTTATTAAGACACTCCCGCGTGATACTAAAGGAGCCGGAATATCTTCCAATATAGTTTCGCCTGTTTTAAAGGACTGTATAATTTGCTTCATTTATTATTATTGATATTTTCCATTGATAGCTTTGCTGTGCATTTTTACTTCTGCAGAGGTTTTAAATCTGTCCCGAAGTTTTTTTGCCGGCACCCCGGCATATATAGTATATGGTTCAACTGACCTGGTAACAATAGCACCGGTAGCAATTATGGCCCCTTCACCTATCTCTACGCCGTCGAGGACGGTTACCCCATGGCCCAGCCAGCAATCCTTATTAATGATAACACCTTTTCTTTCAGCCCGGCCGGTATTCCGGGTTGGAACGCCCGCAATATCGAACCGGTGATCGCCACCAACAATTGAAACCTGCGAAGCCAGCATAGTATAATCCGAAATTTTTAGTGAGTCGACAGACAGGTGACAATTATTGCCGATATATACAAAATCGCCTACACTAAGTTCCTTACAATTGATCAGGTTTCCTCTTCCCATATAAAACTGCTTGCCGTACGACCGGATACGGTAAACAAATTTTAGCAAATAATACATCCTGATCCTTTTCAGAAAACTTTTCATAGTGTCACGCGCTTAATTTCAATGCTATTTATCTGTCACATATTCCATTTATAAATATCGCATGCGCCAGGCTTTATTTATTACGGCAAGATCGTCTTTATAGTGAGCCTGGATATTACCCATCATTTTAATTTTTTTTTAACCGATTGTCCTGAATTTGCCAGTTGCGATAAACGGTTAACAATCAATTCCGCTTGTTTGCCGGGGTTATATTTTTCTTGAACAGCCTTAAATGTATTTATTTTAAACTGCTCTTTTTCCTGCCCGTTCAAATTTAAAACTCTTTTAATTTTTTGTGCAAGTGATACCCTATCCCCCTCCCTGAACAAAAAACTATTTACTTCGTCCACCAGCACTTCGGCCTCGGGTTTATGCCTTGCAAAGTTGTCATTGGTTATTACCGTTGTGCCATAAGTAAAAGCATGAATGACTGTCAGCCCTATCGGACCAGGGAAAACGCATGCAGCAGAGTTCATAAAATATCTGCCAATAACGCTTTCATCATAAATAGCTCCTAAAAACTTTACACGATCTGTTAACCCTAATGTTGCCGTATAATTTTTTAGGCTATCAAGGTGCGGACCGCTTCCGATGATGACAAGGTCGACTATTATATTTTCTTTGTTCAGCAATTTCATTGCATCAAAAACCAATTCAAGGTTTCTATCAGCCAGCAAACGTCCTGTAAACACTAAATAAGGATAAGCGGTGTCTTTTGGCTTTGCTTCGGAATTGAGCCTATTGATTGTCTCAACCTGTAGTTTAAAATCAAGGGAATTATATATCACCGTCAGGTCATAGGGATAGCCCATATCTAAAAGGTTTTCCTTTGCGGCGTGGCTGTATAAAAAGCCGCCATCCCTGAATCTTTTGAGAAACCAGTACTTAAGCGAGTTATTTAACGACTTTTTCTTATTCAGCAATCCATGACTCCAGAACAAACAATGTACCCCACTCTTCTGCAACGATCTTACAGCAAACCATGTCGATATGAATTTCCAGTCGCCAAGAAAAATAACAGCGTCAAAGCTATTGTTTTTCAAAACCCCGTTTAAGTTCTCTTGCCACAAAAAGTATTTCAGATACCACCTGTTTTTAACTTCTATAAACTTTCCACTATCTTTAAACTCATGCAATTTAAGCGACGAGTAAGGCGGATTGGGATTTTTGCCGGCTATAAAGTAAAAATCAAAAAGCTGGTTGGAATAGAGTTCTTCTAATATCGGGCCCCTGTAATGTGCGAAGAAATGATAGACGATAGCGATTTTCATATAAGATCATTATAACTGCCTTGCAGACGCTATATCACGGGCATGCGCTGGCGGTAAAACTTCGGCTTAAAAATTCTTCGGAACATAACAATAAATGGCAACGCTATCAGGCAATAAGCAAACCAAAGATCCAACCCCGACCCCCTGGCAATTTGCATGAGGGAGGCGTACAAATAGAACATCATGATAAAGCCTATAGTTGTTTTATTTTTAATCAGGCCATTGACCAGCACCAGGTAATATTTATTAAAAATGAGATACATAATTGCCAGGATAGGGAATGAGAACACATGAAAATTCCAGAAAAGCTCTGCAGGGATAGTAACCGGCAGACTTCCGCCATGCATCCTGAAATTGGGGGAATAGATTGACGTATAAATGTCCACAATACTCCTGGGCTTCTGTATTATGGAAGATGGTATAAATACAAACAAGCCCTTAGCGAGCGTGCTTCCGTATAGGAGCGGCTGCTGACCGGATATAACATAATTGATCGGATTTATCGTATTGACATATGATGAGTTTAACTCAAGGTTACTAACCAGCGCCGACGTAAAATAATCCTCGCCGATATATTTAAAAATAAATCCGTTAGCTTGCCAGAACCCGTGAACCTGGTAATCGCCATACCCTCTCAATATCGAACTGATAAGAATAATATAAAGAAATACTACTCCGAGCAAAACGGTCAGGAAAACTATTTTAAAGTTTATCCTGATATGCTTAAAGCTAAAGCCATTTATGCAAGCCTCGTAAAAGATCAGTGTAATAAGGATAAAAAAGATTTGCCTTTTACTGTCGTAGCTCCCTATAGCGAAAAGCAATAACAGAAAGCCATACACAACAAAACGGGGCTTTAAAGTCAAATATTTCAGATTCAATAAAAGTAGCATGGTAAATCCCAACTGAATAGGGAAAACGTAAGCCGCTAAAGATGCATTGGTATCTGAAACTTTTACCTTAATAGCCGCCAAAATACAGATGATAGCCAATAAAACAACGATCTTGTAGTTATTGATACTTCCTGTTTTCCTGAGCGGTTGCACGGTCAGGTCCATATGTTTCGATCTTCGAAGCATAGGGAACGATGCGAGCACCATAATAAAATTACTGGTGAGCAAAACACCCACACAAAGATTTAACCTGTGGATGTTACGGAGCGTTGTTAAGTATATGTCAGCAAGACCTATGCTATTACAAGTCACAAAATGTCCAAATGTCGCTGATAAGCTGATGTATATAAAAGAAAGAAATGACGGGCTCAGATACACCAGGAAACGAGCCTTTGATTTATAGTAAAAAAGTAACGTTGCAATAAGCTGAACGGCATACCACCAATAGCCATATGCATAAATTAACTTATCGCTTGCCAGCAATGCGGATAAAATAACTATGATATTGACCAGGATGTAGGAAAACTTCATACAACTAAAAACAAAATCAAATTTACTGCAGTAAACGCTGCATACTTGCCCAGGTCCCTGGCCGAGCGATTGTACTTATGCGACAACGCAAGCAAACCTAAAATAAAATAAGTTAAAAACACCGCCCAAACCGCTCCTTCTACTTTCCAGAAAAGTATAAAAAAATAGGTCATTACCGCCATTATGATCGATGACGTGATGGTAACCGAAGCCAAAGACATTGTTTTTCCTTTCGATGTAAGATTATAATTTGCCATAAAATAAAATGGTAAAAACATATGGGAAATTAAAATTCTAAGGGCGTTGTTCCACGTATCATGTGAATAACCATGATAAAACCTTGATATTACATTGAACTTGATAAGGGCAAAAAGGCCCAATAGTCCAAGAACACCTATCCCCAACGAATATTTTAAGTAAAGATTCAAAAAATATTCGCGCTTCGTCGAGGTTTCTTTATATATCATCGGTTCCATATAGGATGATACACCGATAAAACAAAAAACAATAGAACTGCCTATTGCATACGATAGCGAATAGCTGCCCAGCGATTTTGTATCGGTGAAGTGAAACAACAAAAACCTATCCAGCACCGCCATAAGCTGAGTGGCGATAGTATGAAAAATAAAAGGCAACGAAAATCTCAGGAAAAACTTTGACTGTGCTGACCGGAATACCGTTTTGGCGAAATTTCCTGTATAGAAGCCTTTAAACAAGACAACAGATGCCAGCCCGCTTATCAGGTTAGCGTAAATGTAAGTTTGGGGTAAGGGCCAAATGGATACTGCTGTGATAATAAGTATCCCTTTCAAGCCAATAAAAAGGATCCGTACTTTAAAATAGCGGGCTACATCATTAATACTCCTATAAAAACTACTTTGTATGATGATGAGGTTGGACAATAAAGCGCAGGTCAATACCATCCATAGTTCGGGAATAATAGGAACGGCCATTATTTGCTGAATGCCGAACAGCAAACACGTTAGCAGCAGTAGTGTACCAATTATATAAGTAACTGCCTGGCTTCGCAACGAATACTTCAAAGGCTTGTTATCCCCGAAAGTGCTTGAGAATTTTAGTGTTAATTTATCAAACCCGGCTATCAGGATAACGCTGAATAACACCTCGATAGAGATATAGTAGCTGACAATACCGAAATAGCTGCCCGTCAGGAATAAAGGGAGGATCAGCAAGATCAATTTATTGACCCCTTTATATGTGGCCTCTACGAGCGAATATTTTAAAATTCTTTTGAGCAAAACGTTATTTATATTTCAGCCTGCCATTTTTCGGGAAAGGAAACGGCGCGTTTTTCAATCCCTCATAAAAATCAATCTTCCGTAAGCATAACCTGAAATGGAACAATTTTCGTCGTCGATTAAAATCAGGTCCATTGCTGAAAAACGATCAGCATTAGATGAAGATGTTACAATCTGCCATCAATCAGCCCCCTGTCCAGGAAAGCTTTGGTGTCGAAAATGACCCCGTTATTGCGTTTGATCTTATGATATTCAAAATCGCGGAATTGGTTATGTGCGACAGCCACTACTATGGCATCGTAAATAACGTTGTTCTTCAGGTCATTTAGAATGGTAATGCCGTATTCATGTTCAACCTCATTCACATTGGCCCATGGATCAAAAATGTCTACTTCCAGCCCGAACTGAACCAATTCATGATAAATATCCACCACCCTGGTATTACGCACATCAGGACAATTTTCCTTAAATGTGATTCCCATTATCAAAGCTTTCGAGCCTTTTATCTTATGATCTTTATCGATCATCAGCTTAACTACCTTGTTGGCAACAAATGACCCCATGGTATCATTTACGCGCCTGCCAGACAGGATAACCTGTGGATGATAGCCCAGCGATTGGGCCTTGTGTGCCAGGTAATACGGGTCGACGCCGATACAATGCCCCCCAACTAGTCCGGGGTTGTACTTCAGAAAGTTCCATTTTGTGGCTGCAGCTTCTATTACATCGTTGGTATCGATGCCGATGCGGTCAAATATCAGCGCAAGTTCATTTACAAAGGAGATGTTCACATCGCGCTGGGCATTTTCTATTGCCTTCGAAGCCTCAGCAACCTTTATACTGGGAGCCTTATGGGTACCAGCTGTTATAATCGATCGATATAATGCATCTACCTGTTCTGCTATTTCCGGCGTCGAGCCACTGGTAACCTTTTTAATTTTAGTTAATGTGTTCACTTTGTCGCCGGGGTTAATACGTTCAGGCGAATATCCAGCAAAAAAGTCAACGTTAAATTTCAATCCCGACGTTTTCTCAAGTACCGGAACACAGTCTTCCTCGGTACACCCAGGATACACCGTGGATTCATAAATAACCAGGTCGCCACTTTTCAGAGCCGTGCCCAGCATTGCCGAGGCTTTGAGCAATGGTGTAAGATCCGGTGCTTTGAATTGATCTATCGGGGTGGGCACGGTTACAATAAAAACATTGCAAGTCTTCAGGTCATCCTTATTTGACGAAAAATGCAATCCCCCTGAGCTATCATTTTTCTTTTTTCCGATAACCAGTTTAAGGTCGTCGATACTCGCCTCTTTAGTGCGGTCGGTACCTTCGCTAAGTTCTTTTACCCTTTCCTCATTTATGTCAAAACCAAGCACATCATACTGCTTCGCAAACTCAATGGCAAGTGGCAGGCCCACATAGCCCAATCCAATAATAGCAATTTTAACTTCTTTGGGATTGTGAATATCGATCATTAATTTATACTGAAATGTTAATAGTTAATGCAATTGCCACCGGCCATACCCGACTGATTATTTTTTTCCGAAAAGTCGTGCAAACCACGAGGTCTTTTTCTCTTCTTCCTGGTAGTAACCGCCGCCATAGCCGTAGCCATAGCCGTAGCCATATCCATAACCATAACTCGAGGAATAATCGATAGAATTGAATACAATGTTGAGATGAGGCAATTTGTTGCTTTTATACAGCTCGTCAAGCATGAAAACCTGCTTTTTAAGCGTATAATTATGCCGCAGCATAAACAATGTTGCATTGGCAAATTTCCCAAGTATCTGCGCATCCGTTACAAGACCAACCGGCGGCGCATCCATTATTATATAATCAAACTCCTTTTTAAGCTCATTTATCAGGACTTCGATCCGGCCATTGGTAAGCAATTCAGCAGGGTTAGGGGGTATCTGCCCGCATGTAATAATGAAATAATTGGATTGCTGCGGTATAGGTGCTATAATATCCTTATACGACATGTTGGATACCAGGTAGTTCGACAGGCCCTGGTTATTTGTAACCCCTAAAGCCTGGTGTAATTTGGGCTTTCGAAGATCCAGTTCCAGGATAACCACTTTCCTACCTGACATAGCCAAACTGCCACCCAGGTTAAGTGATACAAAGGATTTGCCCTCGCCACTTATCCCTGATGTAAACAACAGCACTTTGCTGGTTTGGTCGGCGCTGATAAATTGCAGGTTTGTGCGCAATGCTCTTATCTGTTCAGCAACCATCGAACGCGGCTTTTCAACTGCAATTAATGGGGTAGACTCATCCGACTGGGCAATTTCGGCAAGTATGGGTATACGGGTAAATTTTTCTATATCCGACCGCTTCTTTATTTTGTTATTAAGCATGTCCCTGATATATATGACCCCGGTAGGAACCGCTAAGCCCAGGAACACAAAAAGACCCAAAACCAATGGGATCACCGGTTTTACCGGTATGTCGCTGCTACGCGCAACGTCAATGGTCCTGCTGTCGGCCAGGTTAGAGGCCAGCGACATAGCTTGCTCCTCACGCTTTTGCAGCAAAAAGTTAAACAGCGTGTTTTTAATATCCTGCTGACGCATAACGTCGAGCAAGCCGCGCTCTTTCGAAGGCACTTTTTGTATTACCGATTCGAATGTGCTGTTCTTATCCTGCAGTTGTTGCTGTGTTACTAACAATCCCGATTTAAGATTCTGTATAGATTGTGTTATAGCTGATTTCAGCGCTTTTATCTGGTCGTTGATTGAATTTACTATTGGGTTGGTCTCAGGGATTGTTTGAAGCAGACTCGCCTTCCTCAATTCGGCTTCACCCAACTGGCTTACCAAAGCAAGCAACGTTGGGTCGTCTATACCAAGCATCGAAGGCAATTTCCCCTGTTCATTTTGCACGTAGGTCTCCAGGTTCTTCAACACGCTTAGCTGGATGTTTACCTTACTCAGATCGGCATCATTTTGCTGCACACTTTGCATAAACACCTGCGACTGCGCACTTATATCCGTTATTCTATTGGCAGACTTGTAGCTCTCAACATTTCGCTCTGCTACACCCAGCTCTTCAGATAAACTTTTCAAACGTTCATTAATGAACGACAAAGTGCTTGATGTAACCTTGTTTTTATCTTCTATTGCTGCATTATTATATTCATAAACCAGCCTGTTTAGAATGTCCTTGCCCCGTTGAGGCACCGCGTCCTGAAAAGTAATGATCAGCACGGTCCCTTCTTTGCTTACAGGGTTGATATTCAAAACATTGCTATAATTTTGATACAGATCTGTGAGTTTATTAAAACCTACGTAAAAGTCCTGGTTCAATACCTTATCATCAAACCGCTTACAGGTTACTTCCAGTAATCCGAATTCAGTTTGAACCGGTGTATTTATAGGGGACTTTTTCCCGTTTATTTCAACGGTTTGTTTATCACGCACCTTAATAGAAATAAGATCCTTATAGCTCTGGTCGTTCGATTTTATAAGCCTTATCTCAAAAGGTAAATGATCATTATAGATCGGGTACTTTCTAACGCTGCCTACACCGTAGTATGAAACTTCCAGGCCCAGAGCCTTGATCACCTTTTCCATTAAAGTGTACGACTTTAATATCTGAACCTCATTGTCAATGATCTTGTCCGAGGTAAAAAGGTCCATGCTTTTCAGGATATCATCTCCTGCACCTTGCGTAGCATTATCTTTATCCTGTTTAATTAAAAGGTCCGTCTCTATCTGAAAAAGGGGGGTGGTTACCTTAATATAGGTAAAAGCAAGGGCTACGGCTAAAATAATAGATACTGCATACCATTTCCAGTAATGCAGATATTTCATCACGAGTTCGCCAAAATCGGACCGATCGTCCTCGTCTGTTACCGCACTATATCCCTTAATATCGTTATTATCCATTGATTAAAAATAGTCAAAAATGATCTTTAATTGATAGGTTACTTTGATCTGTAAACAAGCAGTGCAATTGCAGCCAGGGTACTTAAAGCAACCGGCAGATATCTTATTACCGGGTCATTTTGCAGTGCCTTAACTCTTCCTTGTTCCACGTAGATAAGGTCGCCCGAATGGAGGTAATAATAGGGCGATGTGAATACCTCCCTGCTGTTTAGGTTAACTCTTCCAAATTCTTTCTTGCCGTCATCATTGCGGATAACAAGTATATTGTCGTATCGCGCGAAGGGCGTCAGATCGCCCGCCATGGTTATGGCTTCGGGCAGGGTTACCCTCTCATTCGGAATTATGTATACCGATGGGTGCATAACTTCACCCATTACAGAAATTTTATAATTTACAAACCTGACATTTACGGTCGGCTCTTTTAACCAAAATCTTAATTTGTTTTTGATAGTATCCTTTGCCTCCGTCGTTGTTAACCCCGCAACTTTTACCGAGCCAAGGAGCGGCATTTCAATTTCACCGTTGGCATCAACCAGGTAGCCTGTTGAGGCACTTTGCGTTAACGATGTTTGCGGTACTCCTACAGAAGCGTTTCCATTATTATTTGCATCCGGTGCTGCAATACCAGTACCTGAGCTTCCTGAAAAAGGGTTGAAAAAACTACTTGCTGCCGAACTTAATGAGTTAACCGGTATGGCCAAAATGTCGCCCGATTGTATTTTGGGTATATAAGCTTTCGATATATTTATGGTATCGGGCCAGTTGGCCGTGTTTTGAAAATAAATGAATTTTTTCTGATTAGCACAGGAGTTAAGAAGCACGATAGGTACAAAAAACCACAATATACTCCTGCAAATATTTTTTTTCATGATGTATAATTGGGGATGGTAAAAGTTTTCTTCATGAGGCGTTCGCGGCAAAAATATATTTTTTTATTAATAAAAACGAATTGAGTTGTGTGCGGCGGATGTATAATATTCCTGCTCCGGCATCGTCATATCGCTTGTTGATCATGATTTAAAACTTTTATTTTCAATAATTTAAAGCTGGAATTGATAAAACAGATCTACTCCCCTTTTTCAAAAAATCCGCTCTTCAGCTCGTCTATATCTCTCCTGTCACGCTTGGTTGGTCTGCCGGTACCGCGGTCGCGTTTTAGCAGCGGCGCGTGGAACATGGATTTGAATTGAGCGGTATGCTCCACCGGCGTTTCATCAGCAAAAAAATTGGCCACACTTTTTGCATCCATCCTATTTTCGAGCAAGCCTGTAACCCTTATTACTTTCCTTTCAATTCCTTTAGACACCTGGTACACCTCGCCTATCTTTACCTCGTGCGACGGCTTTATATTCTGCCCGTCCAGCTTTACCCGTCCTGCTTTACATGCCTCGGTCGCAAGTGTTCTTGTTTTAAATATTCTTATTGCCCATAAATATTTATCTATTCTCAATTTTTCCTTTTCCGGCATAATCGATATAACGTTTTATAAGTATTACAGGTATTAAACTTAAGCAAATATTGCATAAACAAATCTGCACCAAAATCCTTTAATTTGTCAAAAGTTTAATTTTACCGATGCAAAATCTAAAAAAATTGGTCGAAGAGGCCTGGGAAGACCGCAACCTGCTGGCAAATCGTGATTATACAACTGCTATTGAAACAGTGATACAAAGTCTTGATAAAGGCGAAATGCGGGTAGCTGAACCAATTGCACACCGCTGGCATACACATGAATGGATAAAAAAGGCTGTAATACTTTATTTTCCTATACGCAATATGGAAGAGATATCAGTGGGCCCCTTCGTTTTCCATGATAAAATGAAATTAAAAACGGACTATAAAAAAACCGGGGTTCGTGTAGTTCCTCATGCGGTTGCGCGTTACGGCGCTTACCTGGCCAAGGGCGTTATCATGATGCCGTCATATGTTAATATCGGGGCCTATGTAGATGAAGGTACCATGGTTGATACCTGGGCTACGGTGGGTTCCTGCGCACAGGTGGGAAAACATTGCCACTTGAGCGGTGGTGTCGGCATCGGTGGCGTACTGGAACCGGTACAGGCTTCGCCGGTTATTATCGAAGATAATTGTTTCCTGGGTTCGAGGGCCATTGTTGTTGAAGGTGTGCACCTTGAAAAAGAAGTGGTTTTGGGTGCGAACGTGGTTTTGACCGCATCAACCAAGATCATAGACGTTACCGGCGACCGCCCGGTCGAATATAAAGGAATAGTTCCTGAAAGGTCTGTTGTTATACCAGGCTCCTACACCAAAACATTTCCAGCAGGCGATTACCAGGTACCATGCGCACTCATCATAGGCAAACGCAAGGAGTCGACAGACAAAAAAACCTCACTCAACGATGCTTTGAGGGAAAATAACGTAGCGGTATAAATGCGAATCGGGTACGATGCCAAACGCGCTTTTTTAAACCGGACCGGGTTAGGCAACTATAGTCGCTGGCTTATCCGGTCAATGGCTTCGTATTGTCCACAAAATACTTATTTCTTATATACCCCAAAGGTAAGGCACGAAAACGGGCTTAGTTTTCCATCAAGTTTTCAGAATGTAGTGGCCGTTGTTCCGCGTTCCAAATTCTTCACCTCGCTATGGCGCAGCGCCGGTGTTGTAAAAGACCTGAAGCGCGATCAGATAGATCTTTACCATGGCCTCAGTCATGAACTGCCCCGGGGCATTGATAAAAAAGGTATTCGGTCAGTTGTAACCGTGCACGATTTGATATTCATGCGGTTCCCGCAATATTTCGGAGTCATCAACAGATTGATCTATGGTTCAAAATTGAAGCACGCCTGCCGGGTAGCAGATAAGGTAGTGGCGATAAGCAAACGCACTAAACAGGACTTGGTGGAACTACTAAATATTCCGCCTGAAAAAATTGCTGTAGTGTACCAGGGTTGTGACCCGGTTTTCAGAAAAGAATGTAGTGAACAGGAAAAACAAATTGTTCTAAAAAGGCATGATCTGCCCGGCGAGTTTATCCTCAACGTGGGTACTATTGAAGAGCGCAAGAACCTCGTCCAGTTGATCAATGCCCTGCCCAAACTAAATAGCGGTATCAAATTGGTTGTTGTAGGCAGGCAAACGCCTTACATGAACCATGTTAAACAAGCTATCGATCTGCATCAGATAGAAAGCCGTGTCATATTCCTGGATTCAGTAAGCTTTTCTGAACTCCCGGCTCTTTACCAATCGGCCAAAGCTTTTGTTTATCCGTCGCGCTACGAAGGGTTTGGAATACCTGTGCTTGAAGCTCTTTGTTCCGGTGTTCCCGTTGTTGCTGCTACCGGTTCGTGCCTGGAAGAAGCAGGCGGAACGTACACGCAATATGCCCCCCCTGATGATGTAAACATGCTAACCGAAAAGTTGAACCTTGTATTAGGCGACGAAGAATTGCGTCAGAAAATGATTACCAGAGGCAGGGAATATTCAGCGAATTTCGATGATAAAACGCTGGCCGGCCAAATGTTCGACATATATAAAAATATACTTCAAAATGCTTAGAGACGAGGTTGCCAAAGCACTGAAAATTGTGCAGGACGGCGGTATAATCCTGTACCCCACCGACACTATTTGGGGTATCGGCTGCGATGCTACTAATACCGATGCCATAAAAAGAATATATCAGCTTAAACAGCGCGACGAAGCTAAGAGCATGATCATCCTCCTTGACACAGAAAACCGGTTGGAAAGCTATATTAAAGAGGTGCCTCCAATAGCTTATGAATTAATAGAATTTGCCGAAAACCCGTTAACGCTGGTTATGCCGGGCGCCAAAAACATCTCTCCGGCCATCATCAACGAGGACGGCAGTGTTGCCATACGCGTTGCCAGGCACGATTTCTGTCAGCAATTGATACAAAGATTACGCAAGCCATTGGTGTCCACGTCGGCCAATATCAGCGGCAGGCCTTCTCCTCAGAATTTCAACCAGGTGGACCCCGGGATCATCGATGGCGTAGATTATGTAGTGGACCTGGAGCAGCACAATACCGAACTGAAAAAGCCTTCCACTATCATGCGTTTGCAACCTGATGGGCGCTTCGAATTTATCCGGCGCTAATTTATTTATGGTTTTAGCCATACTAATTACGATTTTTGTAGCCTGATGAAACAACACCTGCAGCATCCTTTATTTGGTATTGTAACGCAAACCGCTGCCGAACAAAACGTTCACGCATATGCCATAGGCGGTTTTGTAAGGGACCTGCTTTTGCATCGACCGTCCAAGGATGTTGATATCGTGGTAATGGGTAATGGTATCGAATTTGCAGAGCGGGTTGCAAAAAAACTGCACGTAAAACTGGCGGTATTCAAAAATTTTGGAACTGCCATGCTAAAATATAAAGATGTAGAGGTGGAATTTGTCGGGGCCCGAAAGGAATCGTACCGGTCCGACTCTCGCAAGCCCATAGTTGAAAACGGCACGCTGGAAGATGATCAGAAGCGCCGCGACTTTACTATAAACGCCCTGGCTATAGCCTTGCACCCGGACCAGTTAGGTGAATTACTGGACCCATTTGATGGTGTAGAAGATATGCAGCGTAAGCTGATCCGGACGCCACTGAATCCGGTCGAAACTTTTTCAGACGACCCGCTGCGCATGCTCCGCGCCATACGCTTCGCTTCACAACTTGATTTCACCATCGACCCGGTTGCGCTTGAAGCGATCAAATCCAATGTGGAACGTATTTCCATCATATCGCAGGAGAGAATAACCGAGGAACTGAATAAGATCATCCTCTCACCAAAGCCATCTATAGGTTTTAAATATTTATTCGATACCGGGTTGTTAAAGAAAATATTCCCGCTGATGGCTAATCTTTATGGCGTAGAATACATAGACGGAAAGGGTCACAAGGATAATTTTTACCATACACTGCAGGTTTTGGATAATATATGCGAAACCACGAACGATCTGTGGTTGCGCTGGGCGACTATTTTGCACGACATTGCCAAGCCTCACACCAAACGATTCGAGCCCGGGCACGGCTGGACATTCCACGGCCACGAGGACAAAGGTGCACGCATGGTGCCAAAAATATTCGCGGAGCTAAAATTACCGTTGAACGAAAAAATGAAGTTCGTTCAAAAAATGGTGCAGTTGCATTTGCGGCCCATCGTTCTGGCGCAGGAAGTGGTTACGGATTCAGCCGTGCGAAGATTGCTTTTTGATGCCGGCGATGACATTGAGGCGTTGATGTTGTTGTGTAAAGCAGACATTACTACAAAAAATGAATACAAAGTAAAAAAGTACAGGAATAATTTCGAGCTGGTTCAGCAAAAATTAAAGGATGTCGAGCAGCGCGATAAGATTCGCAACTGGCAACCCCCGGTTTCAGGTACCGATATTATGTCGATTTTCGGTATCAAAGAGGGCCGTGAGGTCGGAATTATTAAAAATCAGATACGCGAGGCTATCCTGGAGGGTGAAATACCTAACTCGCGCGAAGCAGCGGTTGAATTTACTATCCGCAAGGGTGAAGAAATTGGCTTAAAAGTTGTGGCGACTAATATTTAAAATTTAAAACATATTTTTGCAAAACAATACTACCAATACAAATGGCACTATACAGGTTCAGGGTTACTTTTGAAGATTACGACGATGTAATGCGCGAGATCGATGTCAAATCCAATCAAACATTTGAAGATCTTCACCGGGCAATTCATCAGTCTACCGGCTATAACTGCGAGTATCCTTCTTCTTTCTATATAAGCAACGATCAATGGATCAAAGGCGAAGAGATCACTTTTATGCCTAATCAGCGCAGGATAGACCGTGGCGTAGTACTGATGGACAAAGTGAAACTGAGCAATCGTATTGATGACCCGCACCAAAAATTTTATTACACCTTCAATTTCGACCGCCCGTTTGATTTTCATGTCGAATTATTAAAGATCATATTGGATGAAAATCCCGGTACGCAATATCCATCGATAGTGAAATCAGTTGGTGAAGCCCCTAAGCAATTTGGCAATGTATTTAACCCGGCCGTTTTACCGCCGGCAACTGACGAGTTTGACTTTTTGAATGAGATGGAATTCTCGGAGGAGGACGCTGAAGAGGAAGGGTTTACCGAAGTTGCCGATTCAGAAGGGCTTGAAGAGCATGATGAACCAATAGCTGCGGCCGATGATGAGGAAGAAGATGAGTTTGGCAGCGAATTTTCTGACAATGAAGGTTTTGAAGATGAGGGGCCAGCTGCTCATCACGATGATTATTGATTAGATCATGGTCAATAGTTCATGGTTCATAAAACGCATTTAATGAATTATGAGCACCCTAAAAACCCTTCTAGTTATCGTCGGCCCGACAGCATCTGGTAAAACAGCGCTCGCTATTGAGGTTGCAAAAAAATTACAGACGGAAATAATTTCGGCCGACTCACGCCAGTTTTACAGGGAAATGTCCATTGGTACTGCCAAACCTACACCCGAAGAACTAGATCAGGCTAAACACTATTTTGTCGATTCTCATTCCATTGCCGAAAACTTCTCGGTAGGTGATTTTGAAAAGCAAGGGCTTGAATTGCTTGAAACCATATTTAAAAGGCATGATACCGCCGTTATGGTTGGCGGCTCGGGCTTGTATATCCGTGCTATTTGCGAGGGATTTGATGAATTGCCTTCTGCTTCGGCCGAGCTGAGGACCAAACTCAACAAAGATTTTGAAGACCGGGGTATTGCTTATTTGCAGGAAAGGCTGAAACAAGCCGACCCTGTATACTTTGAACGTGTGGATATTAACAATCCGCAACGGATCATCAGGGCGCTTGAGGTGTTTGAAAGTACCGGTGTGCCTTTTTCCGCTTATCACAAATCTGTAGTAGATGAGAGGCCCTTCAAGAGTATCAAAATAGGGATTGATTTTCCCAGGGAACTATTATATCAACGGATAAATCAACGCGTTGATGACATGGTAAAACAAGGGTTGATTGAGGAAGCAAAGGCTCTGCTGCCTTACCGGCACCTGAATGCTTTGAATACGGTTGGATACAGCGAATTATTCAACTACTTTGACGGCAAAACTGATCTTGAATCGGCTATATCCCTCATCAAACAAAACACCCGCCGCTTTGCCAAGCGGCAACTCACCTGGTTTCGCAAAGATCAGGATATCAAATGGCTACAGGCCGGCAGTGCCGGGCTGTCTGAAAATGCGCTGGAATACCTTTCGGAACTTTAAGGCCAGGTTTTATTTATTGCAGCAAGCTTTTCAGGTACATGCCGTACCCGCTTTTTACATATTTTTCGGCCAGTACGCTTAATTGTCGTGCATCGATAAAACCGTGCCGGAACGCAACCTCTTCAATACAGCCTATCTTGGTCGCCTGGCGTTTTTCTATCACACGCACAAACTCGGTCGCATCGCTTAATGAATCGAAGGTGCCTGTATCAAGCCAGGCTGTACCCCTGTCCATCACACCTACATGCAACCTCTTTTTCTCAAGATAAGCTTTGTTAACATCAGTTATTTCAAACTCTCCGCGAGGCGATGGTTTTATATTTTGGGCGATATGCACTACCTCGTTATCATAAAAATAAAGCCCCGGTACAGCGTACGATGACTTGGGTTTTACAGGTTTTTCTTCGATGGACAACGCGGTAAACTCGCTGTCAAATTCAACAACGCCGTAACGCTCAGGGTCCGAAACCTTATAAGCAAATATCGCCGCCCCGTCCACATCATTAAATCCTTGGATCAGTTCGCCAAACCCGGTACCATAAAAGATATTATCACCCAGAATCAACGCCACTTTATCATCGCCTACAAATTCTTCGCCTATCACGAAGGCCTGCGCCAGGCCATTTGGAACAGCCTGTACCGCATATTCAAACCGGCAGCCCAGATCGTGCCCGTCGCCTAACAAACGTTTAAAGCTCTCGCTATCCTCTGGTGTGGTAATGATCAGTATTTCACGGATATCCGCCATCATCAATACTGACAGCGGGTAATAGATCATGGGTTTATCATAAATCGGCATCAGCTGTTTGCTGATGGCTTTGGTGATCGGGAAAAGCCGGGTACCCGAACCGCCCGCTAATATGATGCCTTTCATAAGGTCAAAAGATTATTAATACAAGTTATCAAACTATCGCGCCAATATGGAATTTCGACATCAAATGTTTGCTTTATTTTCGATTTATCCATTACCGAATAAGCTGGCCGAGCAGCCTTTACAGGATATTCCGCAGTTTTTATGGGCAATATTTTTACCCTCGTCGCCGATATATCAAAAATGGCCTTTGCAAAGTCGTACCATGATGCTACACCTTCGTTACTGTAATGATAAGTGCCATAGGCTGTCTTACCACTTGCTATTATGTGTAAAATACAGTCGGCCAAGTCCATGCCATAAGTTGGAGTTCCTACCTGGTCGGCGACTATCTTCAGTTCATCACGCCCGGCACCAAGCCGCAGCATCGTCTTAACAAAATTATTCCCATATTCTGAATAGAGCCAGCTGGTGCGTATGGTATAAAATTCATTTAAAATAGCGGCTACCGCTTCTTCTCCCTCCAACTTGGTGACGCCATACACATTAATGGGTTCAGCAATATCCTCTTCCGTCAATGGCAGGGCCTTATCTCCTTTAAAAACAAAATCTGTCGAAGTATGAATTAATACCGATTGGTATTCTTTGCAAAGCCTGGCGATATTCTCTGCTCCTGTTTTGTTTACAACCCGCGCAGAGTCAATATCATCTTCGGCTTTATCCACAGCTGTATATGCCGCACAATTGATACACCAGCCTGGTTTATGAGCTTTAAAAACTTTCTCTAGCGCCTCATTGCTCAATATATCTGCTTCGCTTTCTGGTGGAAAGAATATTCCGGCCAACCCTCTGTTTTCAGCGACCTTTTTCAGGCATTGACCCAATTGTCCGGATGCGCCGAAAACCACAATGTTACTCATTACTATATGGCTTTAAAAGCCGGTATCACCGGCGTCGGTTAAGTTAGGCAATTCAATATCTTTTTGCGATACAATTAATTGCTCATGCGGCAGGATCCAATCAATTGCAAAAGCCGGATCGGCATAATGCAACCCGCCTTCAGCTGACCTATCGTAATAGTTATCACACTTATATTGGAATATAGCGTCGTCACTTAATACGACGAAACCGTGCGCAAAGCCGCGTGGTATAAGTAATTGTAAATTATTTTTATCCGAAAGCCTGATGTCAAAATGCTGTCCGTAGGTTTTGGAACCTTTTCTTAAGTCAACTGCAACGTCAAGTACTTCGCCTTTTACAACCCGTACCAGTTTAGCTTGTGCCGAACTACCGCGCTGGAAATGAAGGCCCCGCAATACCCCTTTGGTAGAATATGATTGATTATCTTGTATAAATACGGTATCCTGGCCCGTAAATTCGTTAAATTTCTGTTGGTTAAAACTTTCAAAAAAATAGCCACGCTCATCCCCAAAAACTCTCGGTTCAATGATGAGACAACCCTCAAGCGGTGTCGCCGTTACGTTCATAGTTGGTATTTTAAACCCCTTTGGCCTTATGCGACAGGAAATCGTCATAAGCCATTTTTATTCCTTCAGGCAACTCTATGGTATGTTTCCATCCTTTGCTGTGCAATTTTGTCACATCCATCAACTTGCGCGGGGTGCCATCAGGTCTTGACGTATCAAATTTGATCTCGCCCTGGTAGCCCACAATATCTTTGATCATAAGCGCCAGGTCCTTTATAGAAATATCCTCCCCGGTGCCTATGTTTACCAGCCCCTCTTCATCGTAATTCTGCATCAGGTAAAAGCATGCCTCGGCCAAATCATCGGCAAACAGAAATTCGCGCTTTGGCGAACCCGTTCCCCAAATTGTCACATCCGGCAGGTTTTGAACCTTCGCCTCATGGAAACGGCGTATCAACGCTGGTAATACATGCGAATTTTCAGGATGATAATTATCGTTATACCCATACAGGTTGGTTGGCATTACCGAAATGTAATTGCAACCATATTGTGCCCGGTAAGCGTCACACATTTTGATGCCGGCTATTTTTGCAATAGCGTAAGGTTCGTTAGTTTGCTCCAACGGCCCCGTTAACAGGTAATCTTCCTTCAAGGGTTGAGGGGCCATCTTGGGATAAATGCAACTCGACCCCAGGAACATCAGCTTTTTTACGTTGTTTAAGTAAGATGAGTGGATAATATTGTTTTGTATCTGCAGGTTCTCATACAAAAACTCCGCCCGATACGTGTTATTGGCCACAATCCCGCCCACCTTGGCGGCAGCTAAAAACACATAGTCAGGTTTTTCATTTGCAAAAAAATCGGCTACATCAGCCTGCATCCGTAAGTCAAGATCGGCCGATGTACGGGTAACGATATTGGTATATCCCTCTTTTTGTAATTTGCGGTAGATGGCCGAACCAACCATTCCACGGTGTCCTGCAATGTATATTTTAGCGTTTTTTTCCATTATTAGATGTTAAATTCTAAGTCCTAAACTTTATTAGCAACCAATTGTTTAAAAATGATCCGAATTCCGATCATTGAGATTGACCATAATTAAGCCTGCCCCATCGTTCCGCCAAAATTCATTGGGAAGCCTGTTGGTTCGGCCTGTATCTTAATGCGTCCGTTTACGGCTTCAAACTTCTCAATGTTGTCCTGAATTGCCGTTAAAAGGCGTTTAGCATGTTCCGGCGTTAAAACTATCCTCGATTTTACTTTAGCTTTTGGTACACCCGGCATCACGCGTATAAAATCAAGCACAAATTCCGAATTAGAGTGGGTGATAATCGCCAGGTTGGAATAAATACCTTCTGCTATTTCTTCAGAAAGTTCGATATTCAACTGATTTTCATTTTGTTCTTCCATAGCACGAAAATAGTAAAGCCTTCCATTTTGACAGAAGGCTTTACAAAAATATTCAAAAAACCCGGAATCTTTCCATGTGCAAAGCTTTTATATAGAAAATAGAATGATTGAAAATACCGCCCTTATTTGCGGCTTAAGCTGGCATTTTGCCTGCCATAACAGCCCACACACAATCAAAAAGCGAATTTCCCGATGAAAAATATTTTTAATACGTATTTTAGAAGCATTACGATCAGAAACGAAATTATGGAAACAGTGCATTGAATGAGCGTCTCAAATTGTCTATGATTAATTTTTTCAAATTTCTATCGTTAAGTCTTCTTGCGCTGGTTTATACCAACAAATGTTCCGCACAGGCCACTGCATTAAAACAGATAACAGGTCTGAGGTCTACTGAAGTTTACGATCTGCTTACCGACAGCAAAGGATTTTTATGGATCGCTCACGATGCGGGTATTTCAAAATACGATGGCATAAGTTTCACCAATTTTTCAAATCCACAACAGGCGTCGCTTGCTACAACGAATTTATTGGAAGATAAACTTGGCCGCATATGGTTCATTAATTTCACAGGGCAGATATTTTATATCGAGAATGGTCATATGACATTGCTGAAAGCCTATAAAAGTGAAGCAGAAAGAGTTTTTCCAAGGATGGGACTGCTGGATAACCTCCTTATCGCTACCTCAAAGAAAGGCCTGTTCATTTGCGATATTAACACGCTTCAATGTCATTATGAAAATTGCATTGGCGCACCCAACAGATCTACATCGTCATTGTGCATCCTAAAAGACAAAGTGCTCCTTTATGGCAGCGGCTATTGGTTTATTTACCAGCCTCACGTGGGCTTGAAAACAGCCGTTTTGAAAGGCGATGATGGTCAAATTTCTAATAGTTTGACACTCAGCCGCTCTTCCTATAAGGATACAAGCCTAATGTTCCGAAACCCCTCGAATACATTTTATAAGCTTTGGGTTAGCAGTGATACTGTAAAAGTGTGTGAAGCGAAGCGATTTGACAGCTTCATAAACACGGTTTCTATCGTTAACAACAAATACTGGATCAACTCGATCAACTCAAGCCTTCCGAACGATAGCAAAAGCAAATTGATAAAAGGATACAATATTAGTTGTATAGCCGCTGATAAGGAAGGACATTATTGGTACGGGAGCCTGCAACATGGTCTGCTAACAGATTCATTACGGTCAGATACATTACAAAGCGACTGTATGCTGCATTTGGGCAAAGACGATTTGATCAAATGCATGGTAAAAAAAGGGGAGAATCTGTTTCTGGGGACACAGAGCGGTATGCTCATTTCCTATAACACGATCACTAACCGGTCAACGCTTCTGACCACGTTACCGGCAAGTGACGGAGGAATAACTTACCTTAAATTACTAAACAATGAACGTATTCTGATCGGATCGCCGGTATATACTTATATCTTCCGGCTCAAAGGTCATTGCTTAAAGTCAATTGACCTGGTCACATCGCTTAAACAAGCAGAACAAATTGACGGTGCGCTACTTATGGCATCTTCTAATAATATGATTGTTCTCCCCGACAAAGACGACCAACTCACTTTTGACATATTTAAAAAAAAATTCAAAGGACTTGCTGATAAAAAATACACCATGTTTGGTAATAACGCCAGGTTTTTGTCCTTTACAAAACGAAGCCGGGCTATTTGCTATTCGTCTGCAAGTCAAACAATATGGGTTTCTACTAAAGATGGCTTGTACAGAATAAACAATTCAGGCATTAGTCCATTCTATCTCAACAATCTGCCAATGTACGCTTCCTGTTTAACGACATACGCCAATCTGGTAATTGTCGGAACCTTTAACAACGGGATCAAGATCATCGATGGAAATAATGTAAAAAGCCTTACTTCAGATGATGGTCTATTGTCAAATGACATCGTAAACATTAAAGTTATCAATAAAAATCTGTGGGTCTATACAAGTGGATCAATCCAAATCTTTAGTCTGGAAACTTTTAAATTAACTTACAAATATCCGTTTCCTACCACAAATAATGTCTTTCTAACAAACGCTGACGAACTTAATAACAACTGCTACTTTACAGTGTTAAACGGGCTTTATAAAATTACGCCTGTGCAGAAAAAAGGAGACACCATTGGCATTTATCTGAATTCGTTATTCATTAACCACAAGGACACGTCGACAGTAAACAATTTAAAACTCCCCTATTTTCGGAATGATATACAACTATCCCTGGGGACTCCCTATCTGTTTGACGCAAAAGACATCGTCATCAAATACCGGTTGGAGAATAACGACTCGACAAAATGGCTCTACGCTCGCCCGGGTGAACGTAATTTCCATTTTGCATCTTTAATGCCCGGAGATTATCAGTTTGAGGCATCTGCTATTAAACCGCAATCGGGCTTATCGAGTCGTCCGTTTATTATGAATTTTACTATTCGTCAGCCTTGGTGGCAAACATGGTGGTTCGAGTCATTAGAAACGATTGGGTTTCTGTTCATTGTAGTTGGTGTTTTAAGATATTATTACGTCAATAAGCTGAACAGGCAAAAATTACAATTTGAAAAAGAACTTATTGCCGAAAAGGAACGCCAGCACATAAGCAGGGAAATACACGATCATATAGGCCAGGCGCTTTCTGTGATCAAGCTGAATTTGAACATGAATAGTCAGATTGACGACACCAAAGAGCTTGTAAGTGAAGTGATGGACGACCTGCGTCAATTTACACATGGGTTATATCATGGCAAACTTCTGAAAGGCAGTCTCTCTGACACGATAAAAAAAGACGTTGAAAGACTAAACATAAGCGATCAGTTGGTAGCTTCATTAGATGTCAGTGAAACTACCGATACTATAAATCCGGAATATCAACTGTTAATTTACCGGATTTTCCAGGAAGCAATTAGTAATATTCTTAAACATGCTAATGCCAAAAACATTTTTGTTCAGATGATCAGCGATAAAAAGCATTTTAAGCTAACAATAGTAGATGACGGGATAGGGTTCTCAGACGAGGGCCAAGGGAAAGGCCTGGGGTTAGATAGCATGCGGAGAAGAGCAAAATTATTGAAAGGGAAACTGACTATTGTTAGTAAGCCGCACGAAGGGTGCAAAATAGAATTAATTATTAGTCATGTCCAAAAATTATAATTCATATGGGATCCGTAACTGTTGCCATTGTTGATGATCATAAATTATTTAGCCGTAGCCTTGAGGTGATGATCAATAGATTCCGCGGGTATTCCGTGTTGTTTACCGCGTCTGACGGGCTCGATTTTATCCATAAGCTTAAAATGCAGCTTAACAGGCCGCGCATTGTGGTGATGGACCAATTTATGCCTATAATGGATGGTGCTTCCACGGTAGTATGGCTTAGAGAGAACTTTCCGGAGATATCGGTTATCGCATTGTCAATGAACCACAGCGAGGGTACCGTTTTAAATATGGCAAAAAATGGAGTCAAAGGTTATTTGCATAAGGACGCGGAGTTAACTGAGTTTAAAGAATCCCTGGATATCGTGAGCAAGGGAGGTTACTACTACCCTGATTACATTACCGATTTTCTTATTAATATGGGAAATAAACCGGCAAAAGGTACGGATAATGAAACTGACAGCTTAAAACCGCGGGAGATCGAATTCTTAAAGTTGGCTTGTTCTGAATTAACCTATAAAGAGATAGCGGAAAAAATGAATGCAAGCTTACGTACCGTGGACTCTTACCGAGATCAGTTATTTGAAAAACTTAATATAAAAAGCAGGATAGGTTTGGTACTGTATGCCGTCAGGAATAAGATCGTGGATAATATGTAAGTATATACTTTATTGCCACGTTTGATTTAAAGCATCATGCGTAAACAACCCCCACCTAAGGTGGGGGCTTTATCCTAACCCCTAAAGGGGATGGTCGTCAAAACAATTTCAGGTCAGTTGTTCCGTCTTCTTTCCGCTCTTCTGTTTCCTGATATTTTACATAGTTCTTTATCCGTTCTTCATCTACACCTACCGTACTTACAAAATAACCTCTACTCCAAAAATGATTACCCCAATATGGCTTCTTGCGCAAACTCGGATAATTACTGAACATCATTAGTGCTGTTTTACCTTTTAATATCCCCATGAAATCACTCACACTCATCTTTGGCGGGATGCTACAAACCATGTGAACATGATCGGCTTGAATATTCATCTCCAATATCTCCACTTCTTTCCATCCGCATATTGCTCGAATCTTATTCTCCAATGTATCGGCCACCACATCTGTTAATACCCTGAAGCGATATTTCGGCGTCCACACAACATGGTAAACACAATAGTAAAAGCTATGAGATAATTTCCTGTATTTCGTCACAAATACTAAGATAGCGGTTTCTGGCCTAGCCTTCACACCTTACCTACCGCCTTAGGCGGTGGTTTTACTATTATAATAAAAAAGCCGCCTGTTATTGAAAACAGGCGGCTTTTATGTATCAGGACTGTCGCTTACGCTTCAACTTCTTCAGTTTTTGAAGCCATCAGGCGGTCAAATTCTTCCTGCGAACCTACGCGGATATTTTCGTACACACGCAAACCTGTTCCGGATGGGATAAGGTGACCAACGATCACGTTTTCCTTCAGGCCAAGCATGTTGTCCTTTTTACCTGCAATAGCTGCCTCGTTCAGTACTTTGGTAGTTTCCTGGAAGGATGCTGCAGAGATGAACGACTTGGTGCCTAACGATGCACGGGTAATACCTTGTAGCAGCGGGCTTGATGTAGCGGCGATAGCATCACGCACTTCAACGAGTTTCATGTCCTTACGCTTCAATACCGAATTCTCATCGCGGAGCCTTCTAACTGAAACGATCTGGCCTGCTTTCAACGTGGTTGAATCACCGGGCTCAACAACAACTTTCTTATCGTAGATGTCGTCATTTTCCATCATGAAATCCCAACCGTCAACAGCTTCTTTTTCAAGGAAACGGGTGTCGCCGGCATCCTCGATCTGTACTTTCTGCATCATCTGGTGTACGATAACTTCAAAGTGCTTGTCGTTGATCTTCACACCCTGCAAACGGTAAACTTCCTGTATACCATTCACCAGGTATTCCTGCACCGCAGCCGGGCCTTTGATAGCCAGGATATCGGCAGGAGATATAGAGCCATCTGACAACGGCATGCCCGCTTTTATAAAGTCGTTATCCTGAACCAGGATGTGTTTTGACAGCGGAACAAGGTATTTCTTGATCTGCCCGTCTTTCGACTCAATGGTGATCTCACGGTTACCGCGTTTTACACCACCTAAAGTTACCACCCCGTCAATCTCGGTTACTACCGCAGGATTCGATGGGTTACGTGCTTCGAATAATTCAGTTACACGTGGCAAACCACCGGTGATGTCACGGGTCTTGCCGGTCGAACGAGGTATTTTCGCAATAACCTGGCCGGTCCGGATCTTTTCACCTTCGTCTACCGCAATGTGCGCACCCACAGGGATGTTATAACCTTTTATCAGGTTGCCTTTATTATCGGCTACCTGGATAACAGGGTTCTTTGTTTTATCGCGGGTATCAATGATCACTTTTTCGCGGTGACCTGTCTGCTCGTCCGATTCTTCGCGGAAAGTAATGCCTTCCAATACAGCGTCGAACTGTGCAACACCTGCAAATTCAGAAATGATCACGGCGTTGTATGGATCCCATGAACAAATACGATCGCCTTTGGTGATCTTGCTGCCATCCTTCACATACAGGTATGAGCCATATGGAATGTTATTGGTCATGATCACTTTATTGCTGCCCTGCTCAAGTATTCGGAACTCGCCGGAACGGCCCAATACCACTTCAACCGGTCCTTCTTCAGTTTCGAAAGGTACGGTACGTACGTTTTCGAACTCGATAACACCTTCGAAACGAGCATTGATCTGCGATTCAGCGGCGATGTTAGATGCTGTACCACCCACGTGGAATGTACGCAGTGTTAACTGTGTTCCAGGCTCACCGATAGACTGTGCTGCAATTACACCTACAGCCTCACCCATTTGCACGCGTTTACCGCTGGCAAGGTTACGGCCATAGCACAATGCGCACACGCCGCGCTTGCTTTCACACGTTAATACCGAACGTATCTCGATACCTTCAAGCGGCGAATTTTCTATATTCTTAGCGATATCTTCGTCGATGTCCTGTCCGGCAGATACTAACAATTCATTAGTGATTGGGTCATGAACATCATGCAATGAAGTACGTCCAAGGATACGGTCGAACAATGGTTCAACAATATCTTCGTTGTCTTTCAATGCAGTGGTAAAGATACCTCTCAAAGTACCGCAATCGGTTTCACCAACGATCATATCCTGCGCCACGTCATGTAAACGACGGGTCAGGTAACCGGCATCAGCAGTTTTCAAAGCCGTATCAGCCAAACCTTTACGTGCACCGTGGGTTGAAATGAAGTATTCCAACACTGACAAACCTTCCTTAAAGTTCGAAAGGATCGGGTTCTCGATAATTTCACCACCTGAGCCAGATTTCTGCGGCTTGGCCATCAAACCACGCATACCTGCAAGCTGGCGTATCTGTTCTTTCGAACCACGCGCGCCTGAGTCAAGCATCATATATACAGAGTTGAAGCCCTGGTTATCTGTCGACAATATCTCCATCACGTTTGCAGTCAAACGGTTGTTGATACGCGTCCAGATATCGATGATCTGGTTGTAACGTTCGTTATTGGTAATGAAACCCATATTATAGTTACCCATTACCTCTTCTACTTGTTTAGAAGCTTGTTCGATAAGTGTAACTTTCTCGGCAGGGATATTGATATCTTTCAGGTTAAACGACAAACCGCCCTGGAATGCCATCTGGAACCCTAATTCCTTAATGTCATCCAGGAATTGGGCAGCGCGCGCCATACCCGTTACCTTCACTACCTCACCAATAATATCACGCAATGATTTTTTTGTAAGCAGTTCATTGATATAACCCACTTCAACCGGAACATGCTGGTTAAATAACACGCGGCCAACTGTAGTGTCGATCAGTTTATTAACCAGACTTCCGTCTTTTTCTTTAACAGTTGCTTTAACTTTGATAAAGGCATGCAGGTCAAGCTTCTTCTCGTTGTAGGCAATAATAACCTCTTCTGCAGAATAGAATGACAAGCCTTCTCCCTTAATGGTGCGGGTAGCATCTGTTTTACGGCCTTTGGTTATGTAGTACAAACCAAGTACCATGTCCTGCGATGGTACAGTAATAGGTGTCCCGTTGGCAGGGTTAAGGATGTTGTGCGATGCCAGCATCAATATCTGGGCTTCCAAAATAGCGGCATTGCCAAGTGGTACGTGCACAGCCATCTGGTCACCGTCAAAGTCGGCGTTGAACGCGGTACAGGTTAACGGGTGTAGCTGGATAGCTTTACCTTCAACCAGTTTCGGCTGGAAAGCCTGGATACCCAACCTGTGCAGTGTAGGCGCACGGTTTAGCAATACAGGGTGACCCTTCAATACGTTTTCCAAAATATCCCAAACCAACGGGTCCTTACGGTCAACGATCTTTTTAGCCGATTTTACAGTTTTTACAACACCGCGCTCGATCATCTTACGGATGATGAACGGTTTGAATAGCTCGGCAGCCATATCTTTTGGTAAACCGCATTCGTGTAATTTCAGGTTTGGACCTACAACAATTACCGAACGGGCCGAGTAATCGACACGTTTACCTAATAAGTTTTGACGGAAACGGCCTTGTTTACCTTTCAGAATGTCCGAAAGTGATTTCAAAGCACGGTTACCTTCGGTTTTCACCGCGTTCACTTTACGTGAGTTATCAAAAAGCGAATCCACGGCTTCCTGCAGCATACGTTTTTCGTTACGCAGGATCACTTCAGGCGCTTTGATCTCGATCAACCTTTTCAAACGGTTGTTACGGATGATAACACGGCGGTACAAGTCGTTCAAATCGGAAGTGGCGAAACGGCCGCCTTCCAGTGGCACCAATGGACGCAGTTCAGGCGGGATAACCGGAACGATCTTAACGATCATCCACTCAGGATTATTCTCCACACGTGTTTTCGCGTCACGGAAAGCTTCAACTACCTGGAGGCGTTTTAAAGCTTCATTTTTACGTTGCTGTGAAGTTTCGTTAGCAGCCTGGTGACGCAGATCATAAGATTGCTGATCAAGGTCTAAACGCCTCAACAATTCTTCCAAAGCCTCGGCACCCATCTTGGCAACAAACTTTTGAGGGTCCTTGTCATCCAGGTACTGGTTTTCTTTTGGAAGTGTATCCAAAACGTCAAGGTATTCTTCTTCCGTCAGGAAGTCCATTTTCGAAATCCCGTCAGCCTCCTTAATACCCGGCTGGATAACTACATATCTTTCATAATAAATGATCAGATCGAGTTTTTTGGTTGGTAATCCCAGCAGGTAACCTATCTTGTTCGGCAACGAACGGAAATACCAGATATGAGCAACCGGAACCACCAGGTTGATGTGTCCCATGCGCTCGCGGCGAACTTTCTTTTCGGTCACTTCCACACCGCAACGGTCGCACACGATACCCTTGTAACGGATACGTTTGTACTTACCGCAATGGCACTCGTAATCCTTAACCGGACCAAAAATACGCTCACAGAATAAACCGTCACGCTCAGGCTTGTAAGTCCTGTAGTTAATGGTTTCTGGTTTTAAAACTTCACCGCTCGAACGCTCCAGTATGGATTCAGGCGAAGCCAGGCTGATGGTAATGGTGGTAAAGTTACTTTTGATTTTATTATCCTTTTTGTAAGACATAGTCTCCTTTGTTTTAATGATTGAAGGAATGATTATTGATTTTTGAAGGGGGTTTGAATTAATCAATAATTCAATCCCTCAATAATTCAATAATTATTCTAAAGTGATATCCAAACCTAAACCTCTTAACTCATGAACCAATACATTGAATGATTCAGGAACTGACGGCGTTGGCAGGTTCTCACCTTTAACAATAGCCTCATAAGTTTTGGCACGGCCGATAACATCATCCGATTTCACGGTCAATATTTCCTGCAGTATGTTGGATGCACCGAATGCTTCGAGCGCCCAAACCTCCATTTCACCAAAACGCTGACCACCGAACTGGGCTTTACCACCCAATGGTTGTTGTGTTATCAGTGAGTATGGCCCGATCGAACGTGCGTGCATCTTATCGTCAACCATGTGGCCAAGTTTCAGCATGTAGATAATACCTACTGTGGTTTGCTGGTCAAAACGCTCGCCCGTTAAACCATTGTACAGGTAAGTACGACCTGATTCAGGCAAGCCTGCTTTGGCAACCCATTCCTCAACTTCGCTATGGCTCGCACCATCGAAAATTGGAGTAGCGAATTTCACACCAAGCTCTTTACCTGCCCAGCCCAATACAGTTTCGTATATCTGGCCCAGGTTCATACGCGATGGTACACCCAGCGGGTTAAGCACAATATCAACAGGCGTTCCGTCTTCCAGGAATGGCATGTCCTCGTCGCGCACGATACGGGCAACAATACCCTTGTTACCGTGACGTCCGGCCATTTTATCACCCACTTTCAGCTTACGCTTTTTAGCGATGTAAACTTTGGCCATTTGTACAATACCCGATGGAAGTTCGTCACCCACGCTGATGGCGAATTTATCGCGACGGTAAGCACCCAATTCTTCATTAACCTTTATTCCGTAGTTATGAAGCAGGATCTTGATCAGGTCGTTCTTATCATCATCAGTTGTCCACTTGGTTGGGTTAACATTTTCGTAGTTCAGCTCAACCAGTATTTTTTGGGTGAATTTAACGCCCTTAGGTACCAGCAGCTCCTTGTAAACGTTGTACACACCTTGTGATGTCTTACCATTCACGATCTCGAACAATTTTTCGATCAGGATATTCTTCAGATCTTTAATTGCTTTTTCATGTTTGGTATCCAGTTTCTCCAACTGTGCCTTTTCTTCGGCTTTTGAAGTTTTCTTGGCACGAGAGAACAATTTGGTGTCAATTACTACACCGGCAATCGACGGCGGGGTTTTCAGCGAAGCGTCTTTTACGTCGCCTGCTTTATCACCAAATATCGCACGCAGCAATTTCTCTTCCGGTGAAGGATCAGATTCGCCTTTTGGCGTGATCTTACCGATCAGGATGTCGCCTTCCTTAACCTCGGCGCCAACACGGATGATGCCGTCTTCGTCAAGGTCTTTGGTGGCTTCTTCCGATACGTTCGGGATATCCGGTGTCAATTCCTCCTCACCACGTTTGGTGTCACGAACTTCAAGCTCGAACTCTTCAACGTGAAGCGAAGTGAATATATCCTGTGATACGACACGCTCGGAAATTACGATAGCATCCTCGAAGTTATAACCCTGCCATGGCATGAAAGCCACTTTCAGGTTACGGCCAAGGGCAAGCTCGCCATCCTGTGTTGCATATCCTTCGCAAAGTACCTGTCCTTTTTCAACCCGCTGGCCTTTCTTAACAATAGGCTTTAGGTTGATGGTGGTGCTTTGGTTGGTTTTCTTAAACTTAGTTAAGATGTAGCTTTGACTGTCGCCGTCGAATGAGATCAAACGGTCGGTTTCGTCGCGGTCGTATTTGATACGGATCTCGTTAGCATCAACGTACTCAACCACACCATCGCCTTCGGCGTTGATTAGGGTACGAGAGTCTTTTGCTACACGGCCTTCCAAACCTGTACCTACAATCGGCGCCTCGGGGCGCAGAAGCGGTACGGCCTGGCGTTGCATGTTCGAACCCATCAGTGCACGGTTAGCGTCATCATGTTCCAGGAACGGAATTAATGAAGCTGCGATCGAGGTGATCTGGTTTGGAGCAATATCCATATAATCAAGTCTTTCAGGCTCAATTACAGGGAAGTCACCTTCGAAACGTGCTTTTACACGCGGAGTATCAAATATGCCTTTATCGTTGTAAACAGCATTAGCCTGGCCAATGGTTTTACCGTCTTCATCTTCTGCAGACAGGTAAACAACCGGTTCATCAACTGCTACCACACCATTTTCAACACGTTTATAAGGGGTTTCAATAAAACCTAAGTTGTTGATCTTGGCGTGAACGCAAAGCGATGATATCAGACCGATGTTCGGGCCTTCCGGGGTTTCGATGGTACACAAACGACCGTAGTGGGTGTAGTGTACGTCACGAACCTCGAAACCGGCACGCTCACGCGACAGACCACCCGGGCCAAGGGCCGAAAGACGACGCTTGTGCGTGATCTCTGCCAATGGGTTGGTTTGGTCCATGAACTGCGAAAGCTGGTTGGTACCAAAGAACGAGTTGATTACAGACGATAATGTACGCGCGTTGATCAGGTCGGTTGGTGTGAACACCTCGTTGTCACGAATGTTCATACGCTCGCGGATGGTACGTGCCATACGTGCCAACCCTACACCAAACTGTGCATACAACTGCTCGCCCACCGTACGAACACGACGGTTTGACAAGTGGTCAATATCATCCACCTCGGCTTTTGAGTTGATCAGTTTGATCAGGTATTTAACAATGGCAATGATGTCCTGCCTTGTTAATACCTTGGTTTCGTCCGAAGTATCAAGTTTCAGTTTGCGGTTGATGCGGTAACGACCCACATCGCCGAGGTCATATCTCTTATCAGAGAAGAACAAGCGATCGATAATACCACGAGCTGTTTCTTCATCAGGTGGTTCAGCGTTACGCAACTGGCGGTAGATGTGCTCAACCGCTTCTTTCTCCGAGTTGGAAGTATCTTTTTGTAAGGTATTATATATAATGGTATAGTCACCGCTGGATGCACTGTCCTCCTTATTAAGGATGATAGTTTTCACACCTGCGTCGATGATCATATCGATGTGGTCATCTTCCAGAACGGTTTCACGCTCAAGGATGATCTCGTTACGGTCGATGGACACAACTTCACCTGTATCTTCATCCACGAAGTCTTCAACCCATTTCTTGAGAACTCTTGCAGCAAGCTTGCGGCCGATATATTTCTTGAGGCCTGATTTGCTAACTTTTACTTCGTCGGCCAGCTCGAACAGCTCCAATATATCTTTATCAGAGTCGTAACCAATGGCACGAAGCAGCGTAGTTACCGGGAATTTCTTTTTACGGTCAATGTAGGCATACATCACGTTGTTAACGTCTGTAGCAAACTCGATCCATGAACCCTTGAACGGGATAACACGGGCCGAATACAATTTGGTACCGTTAGTGTGGCGGCTCTGGCCAAAGAACACCCCGGGCGAACGGTGCAATTGCGATACAATCACACGCTCGGCGCCGTTGATAACGAAAGTACCTTTAGGGGTCATGTACGGGATAGTTCCCAGGTACACGTCCTGTACGATAGTTTCGAAATCCTCGTGCTCAGCGTCGTTACATGATAAACGAAGCTTGGCTTTCAGCGGAACACTGTAAGTAAGGCCGCGCTCAATACACTCGCGTATATCGTAACGTGGCGGGTCAATAAAGTAGTCAAGAAACTCTAATACGAAGATATTTCTTGAGTCTGAGATTGGAAAATTTTCGGCAAACACTTTAAACAGCCCTTCTTTATGACGGTTGTCTGAGGTGGTTTCCAACTGAAAAAATTCCTGGAAAGATTGCAACTGAACATCCAGGAAATCCGGATAATCCAATACCTTACGGCTGGTTGCAAAGTTTACTCTTTGATTAATTTTGTTTGCCAAGGGACTTTGATTTTAGTATAGTAACAAACTTTTTCCTGGTAGATGTTCGATATGAGAGGTTTGATAACTCATATCTAAGTATTATAAACGACAATAGACCCCGACCAAATACAGGTCGGAGTCTTATGTTATTATGGCCGGTCGAAGTTATTTAACTTCAACTACAGCTCCGGCTTCTTCCAATTGTTTTTTCAGAGATTCAGCTTCTTCTTTAGTTACACCAGTTTTAACTTCTTTTGGTGCACCGTCAACAAGATCTTTAGCCTCTTTCAAGCCAAGACCGGTAAGGTCCTTCACTAATTTAACTACCTGTAATTTAGCGCCACCGGCTTCTTTCAGGATTACATCGAAAGCAGTTTGAGCAGCTTCAGCAGCAGGAGCGTCATCGCCACCGCCTGCAGCAGGAGCAGCAGCAACAGCAACGGCTGCAGCAGCAGGCTCGATGCCATACTCGTCTTTCAATATCTGAGCTAATTCGTTAACTTCTTTTACTGTCAAGTTTACCAACTGTTCAGCAAATGATTTTAAATCTGCCATTTTATTTTTACTTTTTCTTTAAATACGTTTTGTCAAATTGCGAACTTTTCCAGGCGTTCGTTAGCCTCTTTCTTGTAATGTTTTAACAATTCCTGCCAGTTTATTTCCGCCTGATTGCAGGCCTGAAATAACGTTTTTAGCTGGTGATTGCAGTAATCCAATGATCTCTCCGATCAGTTGTTCCTTCGATTTCAAATTGATAAGGGTATCCAACTGATTGTCGCCGATAAATATCGCCGAATCGATGTAAGCTGCTTTTAAAATTGGTTTTTCACCTGTTTTCCTTAACTGTTTGATCAGCTTTGCCGGAGCAGTTGCTGACTTGGTGAAAAGGATAGTTGACGAACCCTTAAGCACATCGAATATCGGGCTGAAATCGCCCTCAGAAGCCTCCATCGCCTTTTTGATGAGCGTGTTTTTAGCTACCTGCATGGTGATATCGCTTTCGAAACATTTACGACGGATAGCGTTTACTTTTGCAACCGTCAGATTAGCGGTATCGGTGATATAAAAATTACCGTACTCCTTAATCTGTTCAGTAAGGGCAAGAACAAGGTCGTGTTTTTCTTCTTTATTCATGATTAGATCCCCGCTACTGTTTTAGTTTCAATTTCGATTCCTGGCGACATAGTTGAAGAGAGATGTATACTCCTGAAGTATGTTCCTTTAGCTGCCGACGGTTTTAATTTCGAGATGGTTTGCAATACTTCCAAAGCATTCTCGTAAATTTTATCAGCAGGGAAAGATACTTTTCCTATTGAAGCATGAATGATACCGGTTTTATCAACCTTGAAGTCGATCTTACCACCTTTTACATCGGTAACTGCTTTACCCACTTCTGGGGTTACAGTACCCGATTTAGGGTTAGGCATAAGGTTACGCGGACCGAGAATACGACCCAAACGACCTACTTTAGCCATAACACTAGGCATAGTAATGATAATATCAACATCAGTCCATCCACCCTCAATCTTGGCAATGTAATCATCCAAACCAACGAAATCTGCACCTGCGTCTTTAGCTTCTTGTTCCTTGTCAGGAGTACAAAGCACCAGTACACGTACAGTTTTGCCGGTTCCATGAGGCAATGTTGCGATACCGCGAACCATTTGATTGGCTTTACGCGGGTCGACACCAAGACGAACGTCGATATCTACTGAAGCATCAAATTTGGTAGTGGTAATATCCTTTACCAGCGATGATGCATCCTGCAGCGAGTATGCCTTGTTAGCCTCAATTTTGGAGAGTGCCGTTTTTTGATTTTTTGTTAATCTTGCCACTGTCTTAAACTGATTTGTATAAATTAATTGTTCCAGGGAGCCGTACCTGATACGGTTATTCCCATACTGCGGGCAGTACCTGCCACCATTTTCATGGCTGATTCTACTGTAAACGCGTTCAAATCGGTCATTTTATCCTTGGCTATAGTTTCAACCTGGCTCCAGTTCACACTGGCTACCTTTTTACGGTTTGGCTCGGCCGACCCACTTTTAATGCCCGATACTTCCATTAACTGGATAGCTACAGGAGGGGTCTTGATGATAAAATCGAAAGATTTGTCGACGTACACAGTAATAACCACAGGTAACACTTTGCCAGGTTTATCCTGGGTACGTGCATTAAACTGCTTGCAAAACTCCATAATGTTTACACCTTTTGCACCCAGTGCAGGGCCAATTGGTGGAGATGGATTTGCAGCGCCGCCTTTTACTTGTAGTTTTACTAACGCACCGACTTCTTTTGCCATTTTAATTTACTTTTGTTAATTACTCAATGTTAGTAAGTGGAAGCTATGTAACATTTAAGATCTTGTGAGTTGTGATTGACTACCGGAGACTGGTTGACCCCTTTCATCTTTCAATGCTCGTATGTAATATTTTCAATTGATCGTTTACTGCGGCTAATGATTCCCAATCACTAATCGCCGGTTAACAAATCACTCTTTCTCTACCTGCATGTAATTCAATTCAAGCGGCGTACGGCGCCCGAATATCTTTACCATTACTTTCAGTTTCTTTTTTTCTTCGTTAACTTCTTCTATCACACCGCTGAAACCATTGAAAGGCCCGTCCATTACTTTAACGTTTTCGCCAACGTAATACGGAACATTCATCGTTTCGCCCTGGCTGCTCATTTCGTCAACCTTGCCCAGTATACGGTTAACTTCCGACTGGCGAAGCGGGATGGCATTACCGGCTTTATCGCCGAGGAAACCTATCACGCTGTTTATATTTTTAATGATATGCTCTAATTCGCCGTCGAGCGCTGCCTCCATCAAAACATAACCAGGGAAAAAGTTGCGCTCCTTGGCAATCTTCTTGCCGTCGCGCATCTGGTAATATTTCTCGGTAGGTATCAATACCTGCGGAACAAGATGAGTGATCCCCAGGCGGCTGATTTCAGCATCAATATATTGTTTTACCTTTTTTTCTTTGCCGCTGATGGCGCGTACTACATACCATTTTAATTGTTCGCTCATCTCGTCAATATCAGGTTAATGAATTATAAAACTTATTCAGTACAAAATGTATCAGCTGGTCCATACCAAAAATCAGCATTGCAATAATAATTGCAGCTATTAATACAACAATAGCGCTGTTCATCAATTCGCGCCAAGTTGGCCAGGTAACCTTTTGGGTTAACTCGATGTACGACTCTTTAATATATTCTGCTACTCCAGACATTTTTGTTTCTTTATTATGCACGGGCACAAGGATTCGAACCCTGATCAAAGGTTTTGGAGACCTCTATTCTACCATTGAACTATGCCCGTTTTTATATTTAATTATTAGAGTTTCCCTTTTCGTAAACAAAGTACTTAGCTAAAAAGCTAAGTACTTCGCAAAGAAATTAACCTAACCCGATTCCTCTTTTCGGGGGATAAAGGCAGTTTATTTTAGGATCTCGGTTACCTGGCCAGCACCTACGGTACGACCACCTTCACGGATAGCGAAACGTAAGCCTTTTTCCATAGCGATAGCGTTGATCAGTTTTACAGTGATGGTAACGTTATCACCAGGCATAACCATTTCTACTCCTGGCTCCAAACCGATCTCGCCGGTCACGTCAGTAGTACGGAAATAGAATTGCGGGCGGTATTTGTTGAAGAATGGAGTGTGACGGCCACCTTCAGCTTTTGACAATACGTAAACTTCGGCTTTGAAATCGGTGTGAGGAGTTACTGAACCTGGTTTGCAGATAACCATACCACGACGGATATCAGTTTTCTCAATACCACGCAACAATAAACCTACGTTATCACCAGCTTCGCCACGATCAAGGATCTTGCGGAACATCTCAACACCAGTTACAGTTGATTTTAAGTTTTCAGCGCCCATACCCAGGATGTCAACAGCATCACCAGAGTTGATCACACCACGCTCGATACGACCGGTTGCAACAGTACCACGACCAGTGATCGAGAATACGTCTTCAACAGGCATAAGGAATGGCAGATCGGTCAGACGCGGAGGGATAGGGATGTAGCTATCTACAGCATCCATCAACTCCATGATCTTTTCAATCCATTTAGGATCGCCGTTCAAACCACCAAGGGCCGAACCTTGAATTACAGGGATATCATCGCCAGGGAATTCGTAGAATGATAACAATTCACGAACTTCCATCTCAACTAATTCTAACAATTCCGGATCATCAACCATGTCAACCTTGTTCATGAAAACAACAAGTGCAGGTACACCTACCTGACGTGCCAACAGGATGTGTTCGCGGGTTTGAGGCATAGGACCATCGGTAGCAGCCACCACAATGATAGCGCCGTCCATCTGCGCAGCACCGGTAACCATGTTTTTCACATAGTCAGCGTGTCCCGGGCAGTCAACGTGTGCATAGTGACGGTTTGCAGTTGA
Source organism: Mucilaginibacter ginsenosidivorans (assembly GCF_007971025.1). Classification (NCBI taxonomy): domain Bacteria; kingdom Pseudomonadati; phylum Bacteroidota; class Sphingobacteriia; order Sphingobacteriales; family Sphingobacteriaceae; genus Mucilaginibacter; species Mucilaginibacter ginsenosidivorans. The sequence continues at coordinate 4,813,570 of NZ_CP042436.1, forward strand.
GTACTCAACGTGTGCAGTATTAATGGTGATACCGCGCTCTTTTTCTTCAGGAGCTGAGTCGATTGAATCGAAAGAACGAGCCTCAGATAAACCTTTATCAGCCAATACCTTGGTAATAGCTGCGGTAAGGGTTGTTTTACCGTGGTCAACGTGACCTATAGTACCGATGTTTAAGTGCGGCTTACTGCGGTCAAATTTTTCTTTTGCCATGATTTATAAAAATTTTTGTAGGTTAATTTTATTTTTAATAGTCGTTTATTACTAACGCAGAGCCAACAATGGGATTTGAACCCATGACCTCTTCCTTACCAAGGAAGTGCTCTACCCCTGAGCTACGTCGGCTTATTTTTAAGTCTGCAGTTTTGAGTTTGCAGCTACCAGTTTATAACTGCCACTGTAACCCTGCCACTGCCAACTGTAACTGAGCGGAAGACGAGGTTCGAACTCGCGACCTATAGCTTGGAAGGCTATCGCTCTACCAACTGAGCTACTTCCGCTTTTCAATTATCGAAGGATTCGATTTAGTGAATTATTGAATTGATCTATTTAAACATTCCTTCAATAATTCAGACCTTCAACAATTAAACCCTGTGGGGGGAGAAGGATTCGAACCTTCGTAGCTCGCGCAACGGATTTACAGTCCGTCCCATTTGACCGCTCTGGTATCCCCCCGTTGTTCATTTCAGATTTACGATTTCGGATTTACGAATGAAATGCAATCGTAAATCGTAACTCTCTATTCTAAAATCAAACAGAGCCTCCTATCGGGATCGAACCAATGACCTACTGATTACAAGTCAGTCGCTCTACCAGCTGAGCTAAGGAGGCGTATTTCGTCTGCTTTTGCTTATTCTTTTAACCTGTTTTACCAAGTCCGTTAGCTTAGCTACAGAGATTTGTCGCTTTTATTTCTGCCAGGTGATTTCAAAAATTACTGAATACCACAGGCTTAAATTACAGGCTTAAAAATTTTATTTTAAAGAACCACCCTTTTTGTTAAAAATTTCAGGTTTATATACCTTTCCGAAAGGGACTGCAAATTTACACATTTTTACAGCCGGACAAAATTATTTTTACAAAAAAAATCGGCGGGGTGTTTGCCCCGCCGATTTTCGCGATTTTCACTAATTCGATTTATCAATATTCTTCGTTTTCGGCCAATAAAGCCGCTTTTTTCGAAGTTTCGGCAACTACTGCCTTCTTTTGTTTATGCTTTTCAATTTGCTTGCGCAGGCACTCAACCGCCAGGTCGGTACCCTCTTCAAACGTCTTACATTGCTCTTTTGCGAATAATTGTACACCCGGTAACGACAGTTTTATTTCCGTTATCTTATTTGCTACGTCTTCTACATTTTCCAATTTTAAATAAACCTCGCCGCTAATGATCCTGTCGTAAAACTGATCGAGCTTGTTGGTTTTTTTCTGAATAAAATCTAACAACTTTTTGTCTGCATCGAAACGGATAGACTGCACTGTAATTTTCATTTTTCCTCCTTGGTTATGCCTTTGGATGGGCTTGTTTATAAATAGACTTTAATCGCTCAACGGAATTGTGGGTATAAACCTGCGTGGCGCTTAAATTAGCATGGCCCAAAAGCTCTTTGATGGCATTCAGGTCGGCACCGCGGTTTAAAAGGCTTGTTGCAAAGGTGTGCCGCAACACATGCGGACTTTTTTTATCCTGGGTTGATATGTAGGAGAGATACCTTTGCACTATTAAATAGATGAACTTTGGATAAGCCTCAGTTCCCTTATTTGTAACGATCAACGTTAAAGAATTGTTATGAAAATTTTCACTTTTCTTTAAGTCGTTGTATCGCAGCAGCAACTGCTTCAGTTCGTGATTGATAGGGATGATACGTTCCTTATTGCGCTTACCCAAAACCTTGATGGTAGCGTTGTGAAAATCGATATCTTCTTCTTTAAGACCCACTAATTCGGCCAAACGGATGCCGGTACCGAACAGAATCTCGACGATCAGCTTATCGCGGACGCCTTCAAAATCATCGCCGAAAGTCTTCGCGTCGTTCAGCATGGCGCTCAGTTTTTCATCCTCAACCACTATGGGCAGATGCTTTACCGTTTTGGGCGATTGTAGTTTGGAAGCAGGATTACTTTCGATCAATCCTTCGCGCAGCAGGAATTTGAAATATTTGCGAAGCGTGGCCAGTTTACGATTGACAGAACGCGTGGTATGATCCTCCATCAAATGCACCATCCAATTGCGGATATTGTGATAAGTAATCTCTGAGGGATGACCTATAATTTCTTCGGGATAATTAAGGAATTTGAAAAACTGATCGAGGTCTGACTGGTAAGCGGAAACCGTGTGGGGCGAGTACCTTTTTTCGTATTGAATATATTGTATGAACCGCTCTAAAAACATAAAACTACTTGCACAAACGGAATAATGAATGTACAAATAGTTTTAGTATATATTCAAAGAAAATGTTAAATTCTTTTTAAGTCAGAATTAAACAGTGTCCTGGTTCAAAGTCTGTTTATAGATGGCATGTTTCACCACGTGGCGACGGGTTACTGATTTTTTTTCGAATGCCTGGCGACTGCGAAGCTCTCTCAAAACACCTGTTTTTTCGAATTTCTTCTTGAAGCGTTTCAGCGCTTTGTCTAATGATTCGCCTTCTTTTACGTTGATAATGATCATATTCCCTGTATACCTCCTTTCATGGGACGACAAAGGTAGGGATTTGTATTGAAAATGCAAGTACTGATTGGAAATTAGTTAATTATGGGCAGGCTTTACCATTTTGTAGTTGGGGAACTTATGACTACCGGAGCCATATTCTTTCCATTTTCCCCGTTCAAACACTTGGTTTTTAATAATATATAAAGCATTGTTTTTTACCAAATATGTAGTTACCCAAGAATAGTCGATTTTCCCATTGTCCTCCGAATGAGAATCGTCCTTACCGCGTATTATTATAGTATCGCCGGAAAGTTTATATGAAGAGTGAAAGGTATAATTTAATTCGCAATCATATTCTAAAACAAGTCCATTGGGTTAAATGTTAGTGTATTATTAGCGCTTGCGGTTATTTTCTGGGCCCATACCGAATTGATCAAATCGCTATGGGTTTGATGCAGCAAAATAGCAGTCAGAACTATAAAGGTTGCCTTCATAATCAATTCCCTCTCAACGCCTCCCTACCAATAACGATCTTCTGTATCTCTGATGTCCCCTCGCCTATCGTGCATAGCTTAGCATCGCGGTAGAATTTCTCCACCGGGAAATCTTTGGTATAACCATACCCGCCGAATATCTGAACGGCATCATTAGCAACCCTGACGGCTACTTCAGATGCATAATATTTGGCCATAGCTGCCTGTTTAGTTACGGGCTGGTGGCGGTTCTTAAGATCGGCGGCCTGCATCAGCAGCATTTCGGCGGCTTCAATTTCAGTGGCCATATCGGCCAGCTTGAAGGATATCCCCTGGAAATTTGATATCGGCTGACCAAACTGGTGACGTTCTTTGGAATAAGCGAGCGCCGCTTCATAGGCCCCTTTGGCAATACCCAATGACAAAGCCGCAATAGATATACGGCCTCCATCCAGTACCTTCATGGCTTGTTTAAAGCCTTCGCCTTCGTTACCTAAGAGGTTTTCTTTGGGCACCCTACAGTTATCAAATATCATTTCGGCGGTTTCAGATGCACGCATGCCCAGCTTATTCTCCTTTTTGCCGGCAGCAAAACCGGGAGTACCGCGTTCCACTACCAAAGTCGATATACCCTTCGAATCGCCTATCTCCCCTGTCCGAACCATTACCACTGCTATATCGCCGGACTTACCGTGGGTTATCCAGTTCTTTGCACCGTTTATGATATAGTGGTCACCATCTAAAACCGCGGTAGTGCCCATACGCATAGCATCTGAGCCGGTATTGGCTTCGGTGAGTCCCCAGGCGCCCAGGTATTCGACAGTCGCCAGTTTGGGCAGCCATTTTTTCTTTTGCTCCTCATTTCCAAAAGCCAGGATATGCCCTGTACACAATGAATTGTGTGCAGCTAAAGATAACCCTATTGATCCGCAAACTTTCGATATCTCCTGTATCACGGTAACATATTCAAGGTATCCAAATCCCGAGCCGCCATATTCTGTTGGCACTACCACGCTCATCATGCCCAGTTTGCCCAATTGCTTAAATATTTCCAGCGGGAAATGCTGTTCCTCATCCCACTCCATTATATGGGGTTTGATGTGCTTTTCGGCGAAGTCGCGAGCCATTCGGCCAACCATTTGCTGGTCTTCAGACACAGAAAAATCAAAACCGTTAAAGCTTTCGGCGCTATTTGTCATAAAGTTTATATTGATGGGCGCAATTTAATTAAAATCAATTACTATGCATGCATAGTAAAATTTATTTCATTTTATCCTTTTATCAAATTTTCAGCGTTACTATCGGTATAAGAATTACTTTTGCCCAAAATATATGCCGGATGGCTAAAACGCTACTTTCCATCTTCTTTTTGCTACTTACGCTATCCTGTTTCGGCCAAAAAAACTACACCATAAGCGGTACCATAAAAGACGCGTCAACCGGCGAGCAACTCATAGGCGCTACTATCCGGATAAAAGAACTTCCGCAAAGCGGGACCATCACCAACGGTTATGGCTTTTATTCCATTTATGCTCCAGAAGGTGAATATACCTTATTATTTACTTACACGGGATACCAGGCCATCGAAAAGAAGGTATCGCTGCATCAAAATCAGAATATTAACATATCGCTCCCATTAAACAACAGTTTGCAGGAAGTGGTCATCCGCGCCGACAGGCCCAATAATGATAATATAGCCTCGCCGCAAATGGGTACAGAAAAACTGGATATGGCGCAGATAAACCAGGTACCGGTATTGCTTGGCGAAAAAGATCTTTTAAAAACACTCTCGCTATTGCCGGGCGTAAAGACTACCGTTGAAGGCAACACAGGCTTTTATGTTCGCGGTGGCGGTTCCGATCAAAACCTGATATTGCTGGACGAGGCAACGGTATACAATGCTTCGCATTTCTTCGGCTTCTTTTCCACCTTCAACTCCGATGCGGTGAAAGATGTTACTTTATATAAAGGTGGCATGCCCGCCGAATTTGGCGGCCGTTTATCATCGGTACTGGATATTAAAATGAACGAGGGTAACAACAAGGACTACACCGTTCAGGGTGGCCTTGGGCTTATTTCATCACGTATTAAGGTTGAAGGTCCGATCGTAAAAGATAAAGGCTCGTTTATGGTAAGTGCCAGGCGCACGTATATCGACTTCTTTTTGCGGGCCTCGTCTGATTCAACCATCAGCGGAAGCTCTATTTATTTTTACGACCTGAATGCCAAAGCCAATTACCATTTTGATGATAAGAACGTTATTTACATTTCCGGGTATTTCGGGAAAGATGTATTGGCATTAAAAAACACGTTCGGCACCAACTGGGGAAATTCAACGGGCACCATACGCTTTAACCATCTTTTTAACGATCGCCTGTTCTCAAACACTTCGCTGGTTTTCAGCAATTATAATTATGTGATACAGAGCTTCCTGAGCGACAACGAGTTCAAAGCAACCTCGCAAATAACGGATGTTAACCTGAAGGAAGACCTCTCCTATTCCATGGGCGATAACCATACGCTTAAATTTGGTTTTAATATCCTGCACCACGATATATCGCCCGGCGATATTACTGCTTCGCAATCCTCCAGCTTTAACGATGTAAGCACCGAAAAGAGGTACGGCTATGAAAATGCTCTTTACGTAAGTGATGAATGGAAAGCCGGCAACAGGTTCACTTTATTATATGGCCTGCGTTTAAGCGGCTTGTTCCTTCAAGGGCCTGGCACTTTTAAAACTTACGATGCAGCAGGCCACGTTACCGACTCGGCAAGATATGCTTCTGGTGCGCTGGTAAAAAGCTATATTAATCTTGAGCCGCGGCTGTCGGCAAGTTATATGCTGGACGAGCAGAACTCACTCAAATTCTCCTATAACCGAAATACCCAAAATATCCACCTGCTCAGTAATTCCACCAGCAACACGCCTACCGACCTGTATGTAATGAGCAGCAATAATATCAAGCCGGAAATTGCCGACCAGGTTTCGACAGGATGGTTCCGTAACTTCAAGGATAATACTTATGAATTTTCGGCTGAGATCTATTACAAATGGCTTCAAAACCAGATAGATTACCGCGATGGCGCCCAATTGCTTGTAAACCAGGATGTGGAATCGCAACTTGTATATGGGTCGGGCCGGGCGTATGGTATCGAGTTATTCTTAAAAAAGAAATATGGCCGCTTTAATGGCTGGATAGGTTATACCTTATCGCGGACAGAAGAAAAGTTTGCTGCTATTAATAATGGGCGCTACTTTCCGGCAACGCAGGACCGCACGCACGATCTGTCGGTAGTTGGGATTTATAAATTCAATAAACGGTGGTCGTTTTCTGCCGATTTTGTTTACGGTACCGGGAATGCCGTCACCTTCCCTACGGGGAAGTATAACATCGGCGGGCTGACGACGTTTTCCTATTCGGAACGGAACGGTTACCGTATGCCTTCCAACAACCGGCTTGATATTGGGGCCACACTTGAGGGGAAGCCGCACAAAAAGTATCATTCAAGCTGGACATTTGGCATATATAATCTGTACGCGCACCGCAATCCTTATATTATTACTTTCCAGGATAGCAAAAAGATACCTAACACGACGGAAGCGGAAGAGACCAGCATTTTTGCGACAAGGATACCATCGGTTACCTGGAACTTTAAATTTTGAATTAGGAGTATGAAAAGCTGCACCAGATATTGTTTCTTCCTGATCATTACTCTAATGAGCGCTGCATCGTGCAAAAAGGTGATCAATCTTGACCTTGGTAATAAAACAGGTGAACTGGTGATCGAGGCGAACATTACCGATCAACAGGGCCGTCAATATGTAAAACTTAGCCGCAATGTACCTTTTACCAATACAAACATTTACCCGGCCGTAACAGGGGCCTCGGTTTCCATTACGGACGATACAGGCCATCAATACCAGTTGACAGAAGACACGGCAGGCACCTATTCGGTAGCACCGGTAAACGGCATCGCAGGCCGAACTTATACGTTAACGGTCAATACATCCGGAAAAACTTATACCGCCAGATCAACAATGCCGCAACTCGTCAACCTGGACTCGATAACATTTAAGGAGAATATCTTTGATAAGAAGAACAATAAGAAAATGGCGGCCATCCATTTCCAGGACCCTCCGGATATTGCCAATCAATATCGCGTGGCGATGTATGTGAACGGCGTACAGGTTAAAGCCATATTTGCATTCGACGATCAATTTATAAACGGCAAATATGCCGATCTCGATCTGCAGGAAAATGACATTGATGTTTTCCCGGGCGATACCGTGAAAGTGGAAATGCAGTGTATCGACAGACCTGTATACCTGTATTGGTTTACACTGGCGCAGCAACAGGCAAATAACCCCGGCGGGCAGGTAGCACCCGCAAATCCGCCTACCAATATTACCCCGACGACACTGGGGTATTTTAGCGCGCATACCACGCAAAGCATTACCAAAGTGGTTCAGTAGATATTACTTTATTGCTTTATTGTTAATAATGCGTAATACTTTTTGACAGGTGCGAACGGGCCGTATTTATGCTGGCTTTCTGAAAAAAGGTGATCGGCGTAAGGCCCAAAGGGATAATCATAAGGCTTGGTAGCAAGTTTCGGCCAGTCGTCGCTTACATTTTTAACAGGGCGGGGTTGCGAATTAACGAAGGCGGCAACGTCCCAGGCCTCCGCATCGGTAAGCTGCCTTTTCTTATGATCAGCACCAAAAGGCATATTATCTCTTACATAACCGGCGAATTTTGAAAGGCGGTAGATACTTGCGCCTATGTTATAACTATGCTTACCCCAAAGGGCGGGGTAAACGTAAGCGTTACCGGCTGTATTTAATTTACCTTGCCCATCGGCTCCATGGCACCGTCGACATTTGGAAATATAAACCAGTTTCCCTTTTACAGTATCAGCGCCACGATCTAAAAATACCGGTTCATCTATACCCGACCCTGCTGGCTTAGTTCCTTTCTTTACATTCTTCCCTATCCATTTAAGGTAAGCCACAAAAGCCTTCATTTCGGCACTGTTACTGTCGATCTTTTGCCCATCCAGGCTGCGCTCAAAACAGTCTTCCACCTTCTTTACAATGGTTTCTACCGTTCCGCTTCTTTCTTTATACCTTGGATAACCCACCGCTACCAGCGAGAAATTGTTGCCAAACGGTTTTGACCCCGCGCTAAGATGGCAATTCTGACAGTTCAAGCCGTTACTTTTGTGTGCTATCACTCCTTTTGGACCAAAATAATACGACGTGTTTACCACGAGCGCACGCCCGTATTTGATCAGCCTTGACTCCTCATTATCCGGAAGTTCTGTAGTATCGGGTACCATCCACTGTGGTTTATCCTGCGAAGACGATACTCTTTTGTTTCCGATACTTTCAGTATGCCGGCAGGCAGCGAAACTCAACAAAAGAGTTCCTGCTATAACTGCTGTTTTCAAATTTGATCCTGACGGCATATAAGAGCAATAAAGACAAAAAACCGGAAACCCAAAAGAATAAACATGTCATTTCTTAAAAGTTTCCGGTAATTTCAATTCGCTATTTACCCGGCGAAGCAATAGGTACAACCATGTTCCTGGGCGCGTCCGACGGCCCAAACGCCCGATGGCATGGGCTGTATTCCGGGTAAGAGGCCTGCAAGCCATTCTTTTTTAACCTCAGCAGGATCTTGCTTCGAGCTCATAGCGGCAACTGCGCTATAAACCGTAAGGGCCATGTCGCACGCGCAAAACATTACGCCGCTGGCCTGCAATTCATTTATACCTATCTCCACCGGTCCAACTCCCGGTACTTTGAATGTGCCTGGTTTCGGCTGCCAAAATGGGTTGGCTGTTAGCGGTTTCTTGGTTGCCTCATCATCTATCTTAAACATCTCACCAAACTTATATTTTGCCCAAAGGTCATTCCCCATAGCATAAGGTATTGCGTTGTGCCGCAGGATAACCACCACACTGCAATCACTTTCAGGCGTTCCTGTTGCGCCATTGGTAACCAGGAATATTTTGGGCCATGCAAATGGCATTATTCCATTCGGCTGCGTGGCGTCAAACACTATCCTGTGTTTACCCTTTATTTTACCGAACCATTCATCAGCATCAGAATTACTGCTGTGAGAAAGCTCTGCCGCCGAAGCAGCAAGCGGATTGGCAAGAATGCCGGTTCCTAATACAGCTGCGCCGGTAGCAAATTGCTTCAAAAAACTACGACGCTCATTTAACCCGGATTGATCATTCGTTTTCATAACGTTTAATTTAGGTGACAGAGATGTTGCTTTCAAGCGGTCGCCGTAACGGCGGACGCCAATTTTATTCTACATAAATTTATATATAACCTTTTGACTTAATGAAAATTAAGACAATTTTTTTCAAAGGGGCAGAGTCAATAATCTGCCAGTACAATAATGTTGTCAGAGATCGGCGCTATTCTTTCTTTTCCGTTTAAAAAACCCAAACCCACTACGAACGCGAAACCCGAAACTATGCCGCCCATTTCGTGTATAAGTTCGCTTGCCGCGGTGACTGTGCCGCCTGTTGCGAGCAGGTCGTCATGTATCAGGACATGCTGCCCGGGCTCGAATGCATCGATATGCATCTCGATAATAGCGGTGCCGTACTCCAATTTATAAGCTCTTTGTTTAATGGTATAAGGCAGTTTCCCTGCTTTACGTACCGGTATAAACGGGACGCCCAACTTACAGGCAAGTGAAAGGCCGAACAAAAAGCCGCGACTTTCCACGCCGGCAATAACATCTATGGGCGTAGTGCTTAATTTTTCCGCAAAAGCATCGACTATCTTTTCGCATAAAAGCGGATCTTTCAGTATGGGGGTAATATCCTTAAAAACGATACCGGGCTTTGGGAAATCGGGTATGTCGCGTATTGCCGCTTTTATCTGCTGTTCTATCATTTAAAACTGATATAAGGTTTTATTTTCTTCAAAATTTCGTCGTTCAAAATGGCAACGTTGCGCATATCATCTATCGACTGGTATTCGCCGTGCTGTTCCCGAAACTGGATAATGGCATTCATCTGCTTAAAACTGAGATATGGGAACCATTTAAGCCCGTCAAAAGTAATCTTATTGATCCGTATCTTTTTGATAAGTGAGGCATCAACCGTTACCTGTGCCTGGAATCCTGCATATTTTTCAGAATCGACCCCAAATACCTCTTTCAATTGCTCCTTATTGTCAAAGCCACCCAAACGCTCACGGTAAGCTACGATTCGCCGTGCAAAAGAAGCGCCTATGCCGTTAAGCTGCGTCAGTTTTGTGGTATCGGCGGCATTTAATTCGATAACGGTTCCCGGTGCTGCTTTTTTATACGCTTTGATCTTGTTATCGCCAATAGCTATCCTTGCTTTTTCGAGGGTGGCAACAGCTTTATCAAACTCCTTCCCATCTATTGCGTTATCTTTGCGAAAAGATTGCAGAACGAAAGGGGTTGCAAGGATAAGGGCGATCAGGATCACCAGCACAACCATGCCGTTCCATTCCTTTTTCGACACTGACAAGTAATTTTTAATACGTGTTATCAACGCTAAGTTTATTTAACAGTAAATTAATATAAATTTTAGGATATTTATTCGTTAAACCGGTTTTACCCCCTATAAAGATAAATGAAGATAATAACCACCGAAGAATTTGCAAAGGCCACTAAGCTGGATAAGTTAAAAATGCCCGGCCTGGCCGCTTTGCTTATGGAGGTGATGAAAATAAACCAGGTAAACAAGCTGTTTGCCCAGGCCCAACCTGCCGAGGGCCCCGAATTTGTGGACGCAATTCTCAAAGGCTGCGGCGTTGAGATAGAATTTGATGAGCGTGAATTAAAAAACATACCTGCTACCGGCAGTTTTATAGCAATAGCAAATCATCCCTATGGCGGTATCGAAGGGATGGTGTTATTGAAAATACTATGCATGGCCCGGCCAGATTCTAAAATAATGGCCAATTTCCTGCTCAAAAAGATACCTAACCTCAGCGATTATTTTGTAGCGGTAAACCCGTTTGAGAATATAGAACATTCATCCAGCATTAGCGGATTAAAAAACACGCTTGAGTTGCTGGCCGGCGGTACGCCGATCGGAATCTTCCCGGCAGGCGAAGTATCAACATTCAAGGTGGATAAGCAGCAGGTTACCGACCGCATGTGGCACCCGGTGGTGGGCAAGATTATTGCTAAGGCTAAAGTGCCTGTGGTACCCATCTATTTTCATGGTAACAATGGCTTGCTTTTCAATTTGCTGAGTATGATCCACCCAAGCCTGCGTACTGCGAAGCTACCGTCAGAACTGTTTAACAAACATGGACATACCATTAAGTTGCGTATCGGGAAGGCGATCAACATTGAAGAACTATCTGACAAGTACACATCCACCGAGCTTCTCAATTTCCTGCGCGCAAAGACCTATGCCCTTGGCACCGGCCTTGACGGTGAAAAGAAGATATTCAATCCGCGAAACCTTTTCAAGATCAAAAAGCAGCCGGAAGACATCGTGCCCGAGATCGCGGTTGAAATACTTGAAAAAGAGGTTGAACCATTACGGGACAGTTACCGGGTTTGGGTCGAAAAAAACTACGAGGTATTCATCACCCCCACCTCATTCATTCCAAATATTATCAGGGAAATAGGCCGATTGCGCGAGCTTACCTTCAGGGAAATTGGGGAAGGCACTAATAAAAGCGTCGACCTGGACGAGTACGATATTTATTACCATCACCTTTTTATATGGGATACAGAAGCGAAACGCATCGTCGGGGCCTATCGCATCGGCCTTGGCGATGAGATATTTTACAGTTTTGGTAAAAAGGGCTTTTATGTGACGGAGCTATTCAAGATAAAGGAACAATTTATGCCCGTGCTACGAAAAAGCCTTGAACTTGGCCGCTCGTTCATCCGCAAGGAATACCAGCAAAAGCCCCTGCCGCTGTTCCTGCTTTGGAAGGGTATATTGAAATATCTTATCGATAATCCGCGCTACCGTTACCTGATTGGCCCGGTTAGTATTAGCAACACTTTTTCAAAATTCTCCAAATCGCTGATTGTAGATTACATCAACCGCAATCATTTCGATCATGAGATGGCTCAATTTGTACGGCCGAGGAAGAAATTCAAGGTCGATTTTGCCAGCATCGACACCGATGTGCTGATGGCCGGTGAAGACAGCTTTAAGGGTTTGGATAATATGATATCGGATATTGAGACCCAAAGCATGAAAGTACCTGTATTGCTGCGGCAATATATTGCCCTTAATGCCAAGATCATTTGTTTTAATATCGACCCCAAATTTGCCGACTGCCTGGACGGCTTCCTGGTGCTGGACCTGCAAAAAGTCCCGCAGGACATTTTGGACAAACTGGGTAAAAATCTTTAGAGGAAAATCTTCGAAAAAGAAAAAGCGGCGTTGCCACCGCTTTTCAATCAAACCAATTAAATTGTTTATTCAAACTATTTATTTTTTGCACCTGAATGCTTTAATATTTTAGCCTCTACATAAAATATGATCTCTTCCGCGATGTTTTTCGACTGATCGCCGATACGTTCCAGTTTCCGTATAATTGAAAGCATGAACAGATATTCATTCAAGCCTGAAATATCAGCCTTTACCAGGTCGCCAATGGTGTTGGTGGCATTTCTGTTTACAGCATCAAGCGTTTCGTCGCGTTTAAAAATACTGCGTGCCATTGCGGTGTCTTCGTTCTCAAACGCCGTACGTGTATCTATAACTATATTGATAGCCTCGTCGTACATATGAATGATCGAGGTACTTTCCAGGGCCTGTTTGTTGAAATTTACCGGCGACTCGATCACATATTTAGCTACGCCGGCGGCAATGTCACCTATGCGCTCCAGGTTTGTATTGATCTTAAGCGCCGCAAGCAAAAAGCGCAGGTCGATTGCAACCGGGCAATGCAGGGCAAAAATGTTTTCACAATCGCGGTCTATTTTCAGCTCGAACGAGTTTACGCGTTTTTCCTTTACCAAAACCTCGCGGGCCAGGTCCTTATCAAAGTTTACCATCGACTCCCGGGCCTTGCTCAGTTGCGATTGAACAAGCAGCCACATATTACTCAGCTCTTTTTTAAGTGATGTTATTTCGGTTTCTATTGGTGTCATATCTTTCTAATTCAAAGGTTAAAAATCAAAGGTTAGAAGACCGGCCTAACTGAACCTGCCGGTTATATAATTCTGTGTACGCTGATCCTTCGGGTTGGTGAACATGATCTTGGTATCGTCAAACTCCACCAACTCGCCCAGGTAAAAGAATGCGGTACGGTCGCTTACACGTGCGGCCTGCTGCATATTGTGCGTTACGATGATCAGCGTATAGTTTGCCTTTAGCTCGTGAAACAGCTGTTCGACACTTGAAGTCGATATCGGGTCGAGTGCCGAAGTTGGTTCGTCAAAAAGGATCACTTCGGGCTGCATAGCTATGGCTCGCGCTATACATAAACGTTGCTGCTGGCCTCCCGAAAGAAAGGTGCCTTTTTTATGCAGCGAATCCTTAACTTCTTTCCACAAAGCAGCACTGGTAAGCGATTTTTCAACGATCACATCCTTGTCTGCCTTTGACAGCTTGATACCATTTAACAAATACCCGGCTATAACATTTTCATATATACTCAGGTTCGGGAATGGGTTCGGCCGTTGAAAAACCATACCTATTTTGTAACGAACATAAATAACATTCATTTTATAAACATCTTCGCCGTCAAGCTTCATCACCCCTTCGGCACGTGCGTTAGGGATCAATTCATGCATGCGGTTGATGCAGCGCAAAAAGGTGGTTTTGCCGCAGCCGGAAGGACCCATCATAGCCACGACCTCGTTCCTGTTTATTTTGATACTCACGTTTTTTATAGCGTGACTATCGCCATAATAAGCATTTATATTCTCTGCGCTTACAATTGTACTTTCCATTTCCTGGTGGTTACTTTTGTGATTATGTTTAAGACTAATACGAATACTAACAGAATAAATGACGCTCCCCAGGCCAGGTTATGCCAGTCGTCGTATGGACTGGTAGCATAAGTAAATATAACGTGGGGCAAGCTCTCCATTGGCTTGGTGACCGCGGTAGATAAATACGGGTTACCAAACGCGGTAAATAACAGCGGCGCGGTTTCGCCAACGACGCGTGCAACTGATAACATGACGCCTGAGATAATGCCCGAAAAACCGCAGGGTACTACTACTTTCAATATTACCCGGTGATACGGGACCCCGAGCGACAAAGCAGCTTCTTTTAACGAGTCGGGTAAAAGTTTAAGTGTTTCTTCTGTCGACCGGATAACGATCGGCAGCATCATAATTGACAGGGCAACACTGCCCGAAATAGCAGAAAATGTCCCGAGGGGTTTTACAACCCAGAAATATACTACTATACCCACAACGATTGAGGGCACACCCTGTAATATATCCACGCATAATCCACTATAATAGGCAAGCTTGCTTTTACGGTTCTCAGCAAGATAGATGCCCGCCAGTATCCCTATAGGTATTGCTATAACAGCCGCCATAACAACCATTAAAAAGCTGCCGACAAAGGCGTTTGCTATACCACCCCCGGGTTCGCCGACAGGCGCCGGAACATGGGTTAGAAAGTGCCAGTTAACCTGCGTTATACCCTGTTTAATGATAAACAAGAGTATGACTATCAGGGGCACCGTGATCAGGAACGCAAATAAAGTGATCACGCCTTTAAAGAGCAGGCTTTTTGTATTTCTTAATCCGATTCTCGCTTCCATAATTAATTTTGAGTAAATCGTGTAATGATACGTTTTCCGATCAGGTTGATCACCACTGTAACAAGGAACAACACCAGGCCTAACTCTATTAATGCGGACAGGTACTCTGTATGGTCAGCTTCGGTAAACTCATTGGCGATAACACTTGCCATTGTATTGCCGGGGCCGAAAAGTATCTCTTTAAAAGAGTGGCCCAAAGCGCTCGTATTACCGATAAGCATGGTAACCGCCATTGTTTCGCCCAGGGCCCTGCCCAATGAAAGTAAAACACCGGCAAACAACCCGGTACGGGTATATGGCATAATCACACTCCTTATCACCTCATACCGTGTAGCTCCTAAAGCATAAGCGCCCTCTTTGAGCGGCGAAGGCACCATCCGGATAAGTGTTATACCTAACGATGCTGCATAGGGAATGATCATTACCGCAAGGATAAGTGAGGATGTAAAAATACCAATGCCGTAAGGCGCAATATGCCATTTGATCTCGAAAATCCGGATAATTGGTACCAAAACAAACAACCCCCAGAAACCATAAATGATGGATGGTACGGCAGCGATCAGTTCTACCGTATTCTTAAGCAGGTTAGAAAGCCAGCCTTTGGGATTGTACTCACCCAAATAGATGGCTATTGCATAAGAGAACGGCACTGAAATAATAAGGGCTATGAACGATGTCAGCAGGGTGCCTATTAAAAAGGGGTATGCCCCGTAGATATTTCCAACCGGGTCCCAAACTTTCCCCCACAAAAATCCGATCCCAAGAGTTTTAATTGTGGGCCAGGATTTGAAAATAAGTGTTATAAGCACGCCGATCACGATGAGTACAAGGATGGCGCTCATCACTTTCAATATTCGCTTAAATGTAGTTTCCCATTTAAGCTGGGCGTTGGAGAGGTTTAATCTTTTGTTTTCCACTAATTACCGGGTTTAGTTCACCTGTTTTGAACAAAGTTAAAAGCAGAAAGCTAAAAGCGATGATATTATTCATGCTTTCGGCTTTCCGCTCTTGATTTTTTAAGCTATTAGCTTACAATATTGCCTTGCCGTCGTAAGTAGCCGACTTTAATATCTTTTCAGCAGCCTTTACAGCCGATTTTGAAAGTGGTGCGTAGTTTAACGGAGCGCATTCGGCCTGGCCCTGGTGAACATTGTACCAAAGCAATTTCAACAGTTCAGTAGCACGTGCTTTTGAACGGCCGCCGTAATTTTGCTCTTTATAGATCAAAGCCCAGGTGAAGCTGGCAATAGGATAACCTTTAGGGTTGTCGGTATTGGTGATCGATACTTTCGAATCATCAGGAATAGTAACATTACTTGCTAAAGTTGTTGCTTCGATAGTTGGAGCAATATACTTTCCGCTTTTGTTTTGAATGTTAGCGAAGGTCATGTTGTTTTGTTTAGCATAAGCTAACTCAACATAAGTGATACCTCCGGGAGTTTGTTTAACCAAACCTGCAACACCTTCGCTGCCTTTTGCACCTAAACCGGCCGGCCAGTTAACGGCGCTTGCCTTACCCACTTTACTTGCCCAGTCAGGGTTTACCTTAGTAAGGAAGTCGGTAAAGATGAAAGATGTACCGCTACCGTCCGAACGGTGAATGACTACGATAGGCATGTCAGGAATTTTCACGCCAGGGTTAGCATCCTTTACTTCAGGGCTGTTCCAGTTAGTAATTTTACCCAGGAAAATGTCAGCAAGATCCTTGCCACTCAAGTTTAAATGAGCTGTAACGCCCGGTATGTTATAAGTAACCACTACGGCACCTGATGTCATCGGGATGTGCAGTACAGGCGCACTCATTTTAGCAGTTTGGTCAGCATTCAGCGGTGCGTCGGAATCACCAAAATCAACTGTTTTGTTGGTCAGCTGCAGTATACCGCCGCCTGAACCTATAGACTGGTAATTTACCTTAGAGGCAGTGTATTTTGAAAATATTTTGGAGAATAAGGGGTACACAAATGTACTGCCCGCTCCTAATAGTGTGTTATCCTGCGCCTTAACTGATAGGGTCGAAGCTGCAAGGACTGCAACTGCCAGGGTCAAACTTTTGATTACTTTCATGATTTGATTTGTTTATTGTTTTTCGAATTGTTTGCTTCCAATTATTTACCGAAAGTGAAATAGGCAGTAAGCCTGTAAGCCAGATCGTAGCCATATTTTGCTGCACCGGTTACGTTAGCCTGCTGGTTTTTGTATCCATCATACCAAATGTTTGGCATAAAGTGTACGTTTTTGTAAGGGGTAAAATCCAAACCTGCAGTAAAGAAATTTTCTTTGGTGTTCGGATCATAGTTCCCAACACGACCTGCATAAGTCACATAGGCAACATTATCATATTTGGTATCAGGGTTATAATTATCATAGCGAACAAAGAAACCTACTTTGTCTTTCACGATAGGGCCGCGTGCATATAATGAAATGGCATTTGCTCTCTGATCAACAACAGTTTTGTTACCGCCTGCATCAGTAGCAGTAGCACCATTTTTCAGGAAATTGGTGAAGGCTTCAACGCCTACAGTAAGTTTTGAAGTAGTGTACGCAATGTACCCTTTGATCATGCTGCGTGAATATTCAGGACCGGTAGCTGTATTAAATCCTAATTTTTCATAATCGGCATAGATGTCGATCGTTAATTTCTGATCGAAGAATTTCCCCCAGATATCACCATAAAACCATTTGAACTGATCATTCTCAGGTTTTGCGCTGGTACCATTAGCGATCAGGACATTGTAACCGAAATTTTTGGTAGCGGGGTCAAAAACACCTTGCAGACCAGCGCCCAGGTCATAAGATGGGGTGCGGCGAATATCAGCAACGGTCCTTTCAATAGAACGGTAGCTCCATATTTTTTCTGACAACAGCGGGAACGCAGGTGTTGCCTGTTGACCGATCACCAGGTCGGTACCTTTCCAGATGTTTTTAATACGAAGATCTAACAATTTAATGTAGAAAGAGTATTTGCCATCCACCAATTGGTCGCCAGAGCCGGATGCCGGCGCATTACCAAAGTTTGCGGCGTTATCTTCTGCTGCCAACAATACTTCAGCCGAGAATTTTTTGGTGATATCATAGTCATACCCTAAGTAAATACGACGGAACTGGAATGCATTCCTGTCTGCAGGTACATTGGTGTATTGATTGGAACCACCGCGGTTTAACGGATCAGAATGGCCTTTGTAGTAGTAATCGCCAAAAGCGTATCCCCATAACCTGCGTACAGGTTTCCATGAGGTGTCTTCAGCAGGTTTAGGAGTTGCTTTTACTTCCGGAGCCTCTGTTGCGGTCTCCTGTTTTGCTTCTTTCGATTTGGTATCGGCTGACGCCAAAGTTGTTTGTGCTTTGCCATTAAAACCTGCTATTATTAGGGACATAAATAGCGCGGACCCGGCAATTTTTGTAAAGATTCGTTTCATGTTGGGTGAGGTTAAATTAAATTTCGGGTCAAAAGTGCGTACGGCGTATTACCTCAATGTTAAGAGAGAATTAACATTTAGTAATATTACGACAACATTAAATTCAACAAAACCGACTCAACATGAAACGGAAAATGCTTTAAACCTATAGTTAATTGTTACATAAAATACTATTAGTCAAAAGTTTATAACAATTGTTAGTAAACCCTGTTAAGTAACAATTACTTAACATTGGAAAGTTAGCGGCTGGCTATCGCGACACCTGGCTTAATTTCGTCGTTGGCATTGGTAATAATAAAGCTCCCTGGTTTAAGGTCGCCAAACACCTCGGTCGAGTCGCGCGTGGTTAATCCTTCCTTGATGTCGGCATAAGCTGTCTTCCCATTATGGACAGTGATAACGTACTGGCGTTCGGTGGACCGGACGATAGCGGTATTTGGCACCAGTATGGATTTGGCGCCCGATCGCATAGGTATTTGCACTTCGGCATACATACCCGGTTTAAGCATGTCGTTTTTGTTGGGAACATCTATTTCAACCGCTTCCTGGTGCATGGTGCTTAAGGCGTTGGCCGAGCGGCTTATCTTCGCCGTGTGTTGTTGCCCGGGCATTGCGTTAAAGGTAAAGTTCACCGGTTCATCCAGGTCGACTTTGTCTACGTAGTCTTCGGGGATATATACAACAAGCCGCAGCTTATTAATATCCTGCAAAACCAGCATGGCTTGGTCGGTCGGTTTACCGGGCGAAACCAGTGCGCCGGGCGATACATTACGTTCTATGATCATTCCGTCGAACGGCGCATATATATTCAGGTAACCACCCATAGTACGCACTGCGGCCACGTTCGAGCGTTCGGCATTTGCCATAGCATCGTCTGCCTTCATCCGCGATAAGGCGTTATCAATATCCAGCGGCGACACAGATCCCGGAACTGCAGCGGCTTGTTTCAGACGTTCGTATTTCTCCTTGCTGGCAACTGCATTTTCCTGCGCCTGCAAATACCGGGAATTGGCGACTTGTAATTGCGATTCCATTTCGGGTGCTTCCAGTGTAACCAGCAATTGTCCTTTTTTAACTACCGAACCCCTGTCAACATATAGCGTTTTTACAAACCCATTCACTTTTGGAAAAATATTAACCTCATTAAAGGGTTTCAATTGCCCCGGCAAGCGGGCGGAACTGGAAAGAGCCTTTTCCGATACCATACTTGTTTGATACTTGTCGGCCTCCGGCTTCTTTTCGTTAGTGAGGTCTATCGGCTTTTGATTCTTTGAACAGGCTGCGAATGCCATGGTAACCGCTGCCATCGTGATTATTTTGTATTTCATTTTAATATTATGCATTTGAGGTTTCAATTTCTGATAAGTTTTCGGGCATTAGTTCAGGCGATTCATAAGATGTTTTTTCCTGTACCCAGGCAAACACCAATGGCAGGATAATGAGTGCGGCCAACGTAGAGGCAAACAGCCCTCCTATTACCGCCCGGCCCAGCGGGGCGCTTTGTTCACCCGCTTCACCCATACCCGACGCCATAGGGATCATACCGGCTATCATCGCCATACTGGTCATTAATATTGGCCTTAAACGGATAGCCGCGCTGGTCAGAGCTGCCCTTGTCGAATTACGGAATTCGAGCCGCAATTTTTCGCCGTTGGTTACGATAAGAATAGCGTTGGCCACAGATACGCCTGTGCTCATGATCATGCCCATGTACGATTGCAGGTTGAGTGTTGAACCCGTAACCAGTAAGGCAACCATCGACCCCAGGATTACGGCAGGAATGGTTGACAACACGGTAAGCGATAGTTTGAACGATTGGTAGTTAGCTGCTAACAGCAGGAATATTACCAGGATGGCAAACATCAAACCATTTTGCAGGCTGCTTAGGGTATCGATAAGCAAATTAGATGTTCCTTTTACATCGGTCACCATCCCCTTCGGAGGTGCACCCATTGATTTGATAATAGCCTGAACCGCGTCTGTTGCAGTGCCAAGGTCTTTTTTAAATATATTGGCGCTGACAGTTACAAATCGCCGGGGACCGGTGCGGTCGTATTCACCGGGCGCATAATTCACTTTAAAATCGGCGATATCCGCAAGGGTTGGTGAGCTTTTGCCTTTCAGCAACGGTATTTCTTTAAGCTCGTCCATAGTGTTCATTACGTACTCTGGTATTTCCACCTGCACCTGGTATGTATAGGCTGCTTTTTCGTCCAGCCATTGATTTTTCTCAGTAAATCTGCTGGAAGAAGTGCTCGCTGTAACAGAACGCGCCACGTCAGTGACATTCAAACCAAATTGTGCCATCTTTAACCGGTCAAGCGTAATGGATACAACAGGCATTTTTAGTGGCTGAGCTATCTGGACATCACGCAGATAATTAACCTTTTTCATCCTGGCCACAATACTGTCGGCGTAGGCCTCTATTTGGTCCATATCCTTACCTGCTACCCTAATCTCTATAGGTGTAGACGCTCCCTGGCTCATGATCTTTTCAGTCATATCAATAGGTTCGAAAGTGATTCGCAGGTCAGGCATGGCATAGGCAATGTTTTTCCGCAAGGCATCTTTCAATTCATCCATATTCATTTTATATCCTTCGTCAAGCCCAACCTGGAGCACCGCCTCGTTAGTGCCGGCGTTAAAAACATATAAATTACTAGTGCCATAACTGCTGGGCACAAGGCCCACATAGGCCGAACTGATCTCCACGTGGCCCTTAACAGTTTTATTAATAATCTGCAACACCTGCTTCAGCGCATCCTCGGTACGTTCAAGACGGGTGCCATCCGGCTCTTTAATGCGTATCTGGAATTGCCCGTTATTTACTTTTGGCATCAGATCCTTACCTATCTTCACAAAGCATAAACCGGCCAACGCAACTGTCAATATCAAATAAATTGGTACGATAAGCCGTTTACGTGGCATCAAACGTTCCAGGATTCGTATCAAACCCAGTTTTACCCGTTCAAACAGATCGTTCTTTTCCGGTTCACTTTTCTCATGTTCCAGGTGATAGTTCACCTGATCCTCCTGCGACCGGTCCAAAGCTTCACCGGCATGGGCATGTATCTTACCATGATGATAATGTTGATAACGTTCGGCTTTTATCATCCAGTTACTTAATATCGGCACGAGTGTTTGGGCGAGTACGTAAGAAACAATCATGGTAAGCCCTATAGAAAGAGACAATGGAAGAAACATAGCTTTCGGCACGCCATTCATCATAAACGACGGCGCAAATACTGCCAGGATACAAAGCAATATTAATAGAAGAGGGAACGCGATCTCTTCGCAGGCATCATAAATGGCCAGCCGCTTAGGCTTGCCCATCTCCAGGTGCTGGTGA
The DNA here is from genome assembly GCF_007971025.1 of Mucilaginibacter ginsenosidivorans. Lineage (NCBI taxonomy): Bacteria > Pseudomonadati > Bacteroidota > Sphingobacteriia > Sphingobacteriales > Sphingobacteriaceae > Mucilaginibacter > Mucilaginibacter ginsenosidivorans. The sequence continues at coordinate 4,835,213 of NZ_CP042436.1, forward strand.
ATATTTTCGATAGTAACTGTCGCCTGGTCGACGAGAATACCAATAGCCAGCGCCAGGCCGCTAAGAGTCATGATATTTATAGTTTGGCCAAAAAGGCTTAGCAACAGGACGCCGATCAATATGGAAACAGGAATGGTGATAACAACGATGAGGCTGCTGCGCAGGTCGCGCAGGAAAAGCAATACCATCAATCCCGTTAATAGCGCCCCCAGCCCGCCTTCGGTAAGCAAACTCTTTACTGCGTTGATCACAAACACCGACTGGTCAAATTCATACGAGATATGCACATCATCGGGCAGCAAACTTTGCATTTCGGGTATCCTCTTTTTCAATGTTTGTACAACACTCCAGGTAGATGCGTCAGCTGTTTTCACAACAGGGATATAAATTGAACGCTTGCCATTAATCAAAGCATAGTCAACAGTAACGTCCGAAGCATCGGCTACCCTTGCCACGTCTTTTATTAATACAGGCACTCCATCGCTTGTCTTAATAGGAATGTTGCCAAAATTATCCGCATCTTTCACCAACGAGTTCAGCGTAGTAACAAACATGATGTTATCAAGCCTTAAATTCCCCGAGGGCGACATCACATTAAATTTAGCAAGTGAACCAACAACTTCGTCAGGCGTTAACCCGTAACTGCGGAGTTTATTAGGGTCGACATTGATGGTTATTGAGCGCGAATTAGCTCCAAAAGGCGGCGGGGCCGACAAGCCCGGCACCGTTGCAAACATAGGTCGTACTCGGGTAGCCGCCAGGTCGTATATTTGTTTAAGGCTTCGGTTTTTTGCGGATAAAACCAATTGCCCAACCGGGAGCGAAGATGCATCAAAACGAACTACCTGCGGCGGGAGCGCACCTGGTGGAAAAAACTTCATCGCGCGGTTTACCTGTAACGCCACCTCGGCTGAAGCTTCCGCCATATCGGTATTTTCATAAAAACTGAGCTTCAGCATCGTGAGCCCCTGTATATTTTTACTTGTAATAGTTTTAACTCCATTTACATACAAAAACTGATCCTGCATGCGTGTACTAAAAAAGCCTTCCATTTGCTGCGGCGACATACCGCCATATGATTCAATGACATAAATGGTAGGCAGATTGAGCCTTGGGAAAATATCTGTCGGGATATTGATTGCACTAAGCACTGCAAATATTAAAAGGCTGGCTGTTATCACTATAGCAGTGATGGGCCTTTTCAGTGCGGATGTGACCATTGACATAATTTCTGTTATTTTAAAAGGTTTAAAATGGAGCCGACTTTGTTATCTGTGATGGCCTCGTTAAACAAAGCGCTTGTATAGGCATATTTTGCCTGCACGTAATCCGTTTCGGCACGGTAAAGAATGTTCAGAGCAGCATTCAGTTCTATGATGTCTGTCAGCCCGCTTTTGTATAGTGATAATTTTTGCCGGTAACCGTCATTTGCCGCTTTAAGCTGATTGGGTATTTCCTGTAGCCTGAGTTTTGCGGTCTGCATTGCGGCATTGGCCTGGTTGGCGTTGGCGGCAAGCTGTGCCTTTTGCTCTTCCAGTTTATTCCGGTAAAAGTCCGTCTCGGTTTTTTGGATGTTTAGCTTTAACTGACGACGGCGTATATCAAAAAGATTATATGTTAATCCAACCCCAACCAGGTAATTATCGCGCTGAAAACCCCAACCTGAAGAGAGGCTGTTAAAGTGATCGTTCGCATCGAGACTCGACCCGCGTCCCCAGGCGGCACCTTCAAGCATTATCTTAGGGTTATACTGCTTTTTGGCCAGGTTTTCCTGTTCCTTACTATTCTGGTAAAGGGATTGATAATAGTTAATGATCGGGTGCCCGGCGGTATCCGTATCAAAATTGCTGAAAGGCGCATTGATCAAACGGCTTTCAGCTAAAGTATCCGCTATTATTGACTGGTAAGGCATGCCGCTGACAGCAGACAATTGTAGTTGCGTCCGCTGCAACTGATCATTCAACTCAATATAATTCAGCCTGGCTTTTGATAGCTCCGCGTTGGCAATGCTGGTATCTACACCGGGCCGTACACCGGCTTTGGTTAGCGAACTTATAGACTGCAATATCTCCTGGTTACGGCGGATATTCCGGGACTGTATCTGTAGATAATCCTGCAGGCTTATCAGTTGCAGGTAATTATAAATAGCATAAGCTTCTACCTGGTATTTGGACTGCGCAAAGTTGTTCTGTTCTACATTGATGTTGGAACGTGCTACACGGTTTGCAGCGCTGTAGGCTCCGAAATTATATATTTCCCAATCGAGCGCAGCAACTCCAACGTTTGCAGATACTGCTGTTGTATTGCTGCTTGTACGCACTCCTCTTGAGTCGGAAGGAACTATGCCAAAGCCAAAGTACGGTCCGGCGACATTATTATTGGTTCCGATATCGGCCTGGTAATTCAGCCTTAGATTTGGCAGCCACTTATTCTGCACTTCAGCTGCTTGTGCCTGGCGGATGCGTATAGCGGTTGAATCGGTTAATAAAGCCGGGGCGTTATGATCGACACTGGCTAACAATCGTTTTAAGGTTACTGGTTGCTGTGCCTGGAGTGTTACCGATAAAACGGAGAATAACACCATCAAGGACAGGCCTTTAATATGTTTAAGCATTTTATTATTTAAGTGATTTAGTTATCCTGAAGAAAAAACTTCGCGGGAGATATCCGCAGAGCAGCCTGATATTGGCTGCATGGTTGAGTCAAATAGTAAGCTTACCGGCAAGAAGATAAGCAGGCTGCGCCGGCAATAACATGCAACGGGCGGCCTGTTCTGTCAACCGGCTCCTATCCCAAGCGACAGATGGCAACAACAGGGATAGAAAAAAAGAAATCGCCGGTAATAAAAGCATTAACGGGTTGGTCAGCACCATGTGGATCGCCTGTAGTCTTTCATCGGCATCTTCCAGGCTTTCCGGCTTGCGTTTGGTGAAACTTTTTACCAGTATGTTATGCGATACGATTGGTTTGAACTCCCTGCCAAGTGTACCGAAGCCTGCAAAAGGCTTGGCCACAAAAACCAGGGCAGCAATGGAGATGATCAATCTGAAAGTTTTAATCTTCTGCATTGTTGTTGTTCAATGACTCATTTACGCGCAAAAATGGTGTTAAATTGTGTCTGTAGAAATGTGTAACAGTAATTTTGCAAAATCTGCGTTAACAATAATCAATTAGTAACAATTATTTAACATAGTGTCCATTGCTATTAACACCCGCTTAATATTGCGGCAGTACTTTTAGCCCCGTACTCCAGGGGCCATGCGTAATCTTTTCAGCGACTTCCTTTCACACCGCCAGCTATTTTATGGCCTGTTCAACCAGGCGGGTAAAAATATAGTGGAAATGGCAGAGCTGCTAAGCGCTGTAGTTGATACCGCGTCTGTGGAAGAACGCGAACCGCTTTACCGGCAGATCAACGTACTGGAGGAAACGGGTGACGATATTACCCATAAGGTGTATCTTGGTTTGGATAAGGTATTCTTTACGCCTATGAACCGCAAGGATATCCATATTCTTGCCTCGGCAATTGACGACGTTGCGGACAATGTGCACGAAGCGGCCGGCAGGATGCACCTGTACAATATCGAAAAATTTTTGCCGGCTATGCACCCTATAATTGATTATATCAAAAGGTCCTGCATCGAACTGCAGAGCCTGATCTGCTCACTCGCCAAGATCGATGATTCTGACGCGATGCTGGCCTCTTGCCGGCGGGTAAAGGAATACGAACATCAGGCGGACCTTGTATATTACCATGCGCTGGCCGACCTGTTTGCCCGCGAGAAAGATCCTATTGCTCTTATCAAACACAGGGATATCCTGTATTCACTGAAAGCATCCGCCAACAAATGTAAAAATGTGACGGATGCTATCGAGATCATTGTGCTTAACAACATTTGATCTTTCCCGATCAATATTTGATGGAAAAATTCCTGAGTACAATAGCCAAAAGCCATATAGGCCCGATAAGCAAAAATTTAAGATCCGTCAGGAATGAAGGCCTTTTACCTTCTATTTTATGCCCAATGAATTGCCCAACCCATGCCAGCACAAAAAGGATGGTGCTTACCAGCCACAAAGCCGGGCCGCCACCCGAACTTTGCCAGTCGGCTAACAGGGTTACGAAGTAACTGAATACAAACAGGACCAGAAGCATGATATAGGATAACTTGGGCGACAGCCTGTAGTAATAAAAGATCATCCCCGCCATCAGAAACGAGGCCCAGTTTACATAGCCATTATAGACGCCGAGAAATTTAAGATACGGAAATGGTATGGCCCAAAAAAGGCCGAATAAACTAAATATGATAACAGGTACGCAAATCCAGTGGATGAGTTTATTCGCTGGGTTTTGATGATTTTCGGCGTATTGATCGAACAAGGCATCGATAGGGCGCTGAAGCACATTTGCCTTCGCTGTAGCATTAGCCTTTTTTAACTTCCGGTTTGCCAATTGATATAAATTAAAAATGCCATTTCGACCCGCTACTTTGCAAATCGAAATGACATTGGCCTTATTGAACCCTTATTTCGCAAACGCCACGGACCGGGTTTCCCTGATCACGGTAACTTTGATCTGGCCCGGATAGGTCATTTCCGTTTGAATGCGATTTGATATATCAGCTGCCAACACTTCCGACTGGGCGTCTGTTATTTTTTCGCTTTCCACTACAACGCGCAGTTCGCGTCCGGCCTGTATAGCGAATGTTTTTTCGACGCCAGGATAAGACAGCGCAAGGCTCTCCAGCTCTTTCAAACGTTTGATATAGCTTTCTACCACCTCGCGGCGTGCACCGGGGCGTGCACCGGATATGGCGTCGCAAGCCTGAATGATCGGCGACAACATCGAGGTCATTTCGATCTCATCATGGTGGGCGCCTATAGCGTTGCAGACTTCGGGATGTTCTTTATATTTCTCGGCCAATTGCATGCCCAATATTGCGTGCGGCAGTTCGGGGTTGTCATCCGGTACTTTGCCAATATCGTGCAGTAAACCGGCACGTTTAGCCATCTTCACATTCAAGCCCAGTTCAGCGGCCATGGTAGCGCAGAAATTGGCTACTTCGCGCGAGTGCTGCAATAGGTTTTGCCCGTAAGATGAGCGGTAACGCATACGGCCCACCATCCTGATCAATTCCGGATGTAACCCGTGGATACCTAAATCAATAACCGTGCGTTCGCCAATTTCAACTATCTCTTCTTCTATCTGCTTTTTGGTTTTGGCAACTACTTCCTCGATTCGGGCAGGGTGGATGCGGCCGTCTGTCACCAAACGATGCATAGCCAGGCGGGCTATCTCGCGGCGTACAGGGTCGAAGCCTGAAAGTATGATCGCTTCAGGAGTGTCATCCACGATGATTTCTATGCCGGTTGCCGCTTCCAATGCGCGGATATTACGTCCTTCACGACCGATGATACGGCCCTTGATCTCGTCGTTCTCTATATTGAATATGGATACGGTATTCTCGATGGCGCTTTCCGTAGCAGTACGTTGTATAGTCTGGATAACGATCTTTTTAGCCTCTTTGGTCGCTGTCAGTTTAGCTTCGTCAACAATATCCTTGATCTGCATCATGGCTTTTGAACGCGCCTCTTCGCGTAAATTCTCAATGAGCTGATTCTTTGCATCTTCAGCTGACAGGCCGGCGATAGTTTCCAATTGCTCTACATGCTGCTGTTTCAGATGCTCAACTTCTTCCTGTTTTTTAACGGCTATTTCCGTCTGCCGTTCCAGGTTTTTGCGCACATTATCAATTTCAGCCTCCTTGCGCGACATGTTCTCTAAACGTGAATTGAAGGACTGCTCCTTTTGCTTTACGCTGTTCTCGCGCTGGTTGATAGCATTATTTTTTGAGTTGATCTCCTGTTCATGCTCGGCCTTCATCTGTAAAAAGCGCTCTTTTGCTTCGAGCAATTTGTCTTTTTTTAGAATTTCGGCATTGGTTTCAGCATCCTTGAGTATCTTCTTTACTTTGTTTTGGGCCGCTTGCTCCTGGTCCTTGAATAGTTTTTTGAGCAAGAACCGGCCCACGGTAAATCCGGCGGGCACCCCCACCAGCAGGCCGATAATTGTGTATAATAATCCGTTCATCTCTTAAGTTTATAAAATAAAAAAAACCGCAACTAATTTTTAAGTATCATGTATTGAAAAACCTCATTTCACAGATGGGATCGGGTTCTTGCCAAGTCGTGATTGAAGTAGCTTTATTCCCTTTGATCCGCTGATATTGAAGCGTTAAGTTTTTAATAGTGAAACCTAAAATTTAACTGCGGTTAAATCTTAATTGCTCTGTATGTATAAGAACGTTATTACTTAGAGAAAAATTCAGAAAGCATATGATCTAACTGGTAAACCTTGTCCGCGACGTCGGTATCTTCCACCGCCACCTTCTTTTCCACTTTTAACGATGATGTTGCGTAATGCAGCACCGCCATTGAAAGCAAATCCTGTTTATCCCGCACCGCATAATTTTCCTGGTATTCTTTTATGCGATCGTTGATCAGTTTTGCCGCCCTGCGTATTATTTCTTCCTCCTCCATGTTTACCTTTAGCGGGTAAACCCTGTCAGCAATATTTATTTTTATTGAGATTTCTCCCATTTGAGCTATTTCACTATTGCATTATCTTTTCAGCAATACAATACACTTATCAATTTCCTGCACAAATTCGTTAATTTTTTGCTTTATGTCAAGAGTTTTTTCATTGGTCTCCGAAAACGACTTTGCCATCTTCAAAACACGCACTCTTTCTTCCAGCTCTTTTGTCTTTTCTTTGCCGGCATCCACCGCCACCGCAAGCGACTGATTTTCCAGCTTCAACAGGTCATTTTCCTCCTGCAATGCCGAACAAAGCGCTATCAGGCGCTCGGTTTTTTCTACGACTTTGCTGAGTTGATCGGCTGTTGTTGACATGCTTTAGTTTAAATTATTGATTTACTGAATTATTGAATTAATGAATTGGTTTAATCAATAATTCAGTAATTCTATAATTCAGCCTTTACTTCCTCACCTCCGCGCCCGCTTCCCTGCCGAAATTATAAATTAATTTTTGCATAATGGAATCTATCGCCTTGTCGGTCAAAGTTTTTTCCTCGTCCTGTAAAGTAAAACTTAAGGCATAGGATTTTTTGCCCGCGGGTAGCTTGTCACCCTGGTAAACGTCGAACACGTTAACATCCTTCAGTAGTTTCTTCTCTGTTTTTAGCGCGACCTGTTTCAGTTGACCAAATGTTACTGCATTATCTACGAGCATAGACAAATCGCGGCGCACGGAAGGGAATTTAGATACATCCTGGTAAACGATCTTATTCTTACGCACTGCGTTCAGCACCATATCGAAATTAAAATCGGCATAAAACACATCTTTATCCAGGCCGACCTTTTTCAGCGCCGATGCCGCTACCGCGCCAAATTTCACCAACTGCTTACCATTGCGCATGTATTGCAGGCCGTAAGCCATTTTGCTGCAGGTGGCATCTTCTGTAATCAGATCAGCAATGCGTAAGCGCCGGATCAAACCATCGACGATCGCTTTCAGCATGTAGAACGAAACCGGCTGCGGCTTTTGGTTCCATTGCTCGGCCTGGTTTGCGCCGGATAGGAAAATGGCGAAACGTTGTGTTTCGATGTATTTGTCTTCTTTCAGACTGTAAACTTTACCGAACTCATACAATTTCAGGTCGCTGTTCCGACGGTTTTGGTTGTAGGCAATTGCCTCCAAGCCCGAGAACACCATGCTCTGGCGCATCACATCAAGGTCACTGCTCAACGGGTTGAGAATCTTCACAGCATGATCCAGATCGGTTGAATAAGCCGATTTGGTCAGTGAGTTTGACAATATCTCATTAAACCCATTCGCGCTTAGCAAATCGGATATGGTATTTTGTACATCATCCTTTTCAGGCCGAACAGAGTTATTCAGAGATGCCCTGATCTGGGTGGGTATCTCGATATTATTGTAACCGTAGATACGCAATATTTCTTCTATCGCATCCACCTCGCGGGTAACGTCGACGCGGTATGGCGGAACTTTTAAAGATAAACCATCAGCCGTTTCGTTTAAGATTTGTATATCCAACGCGCCGATGATCGATTTTATCTCTTCCTGCGAAATGTGTTTGCCGATAAGCCTGTCAACATTTTTATAAGTGATCTCTACTTCAAAAGGTGCAATAGGATTTGGATAGATATCAGATACATCAGAAGATATCGTGCCCCCTGCTACCTCTTTGATCAGCATCGCAGCATATTTCAGCGCGAATACAGTAATATCCGGGTCGGTACCGCGCTCGAAACGGAACGAGGCATCGGTCTTTAAGCCATGACGTTTGGAGGTTTTGCGCACCCAAACCGGGTTGAAATACGCGCTTTCCAGAAATATATTCTTCGTAGTCTCCTTTACGCCCGAACTTGCACCACCGAAAACACCGGCGATACACATCGGCTCATCAGCATTGCAGATCATCAGGTCGTCGGCTGAAAGTTTGCGGTCGACATCATCCAGCGTTTTGAAGACTGTTCCTTCCGGACAGGTTTTTACAATTACTTTATTGCCCTTCACAGCATCGGCATCAAAAGCGTGCAACGGCTGGCCAAGGCCATGCAGCACATAGTTGGTTACATCGACAATGTTATTGATAGAACGCAGACCTATTACCGCAAGCTTTTCTTTCAGCCATTTAGGTGAATCTTTTACTTCAACACCGGAAATGGTCAGGCTCGAATACCGCGGACAGGCTTCGGTATTTTCAACAACCACTTCAATTTTGCGGTCGTTGTTATCAACCCTGAAAGCTGAAATATCGGGCTTATTGATATTGGTCTTTAAGAATGCGGCAATATCCCTCGCCGTCCCTAAATGCGAAGCTGCATCGGCACGATTGGGGGTCAAACCGATCTCGTACAGATAGTCATCATTAAGTTTGAAATATTCCTTAGCCGGGGTACCCGGAATTGCATCAGCATCAAGCACCATGATACCTTCGTGCGAATGGCCCAGGCCTATCTCATCCTCGGCGCAGATCATGCCTTCCGATACTTCGCCCCTGATCTTGGTTTTATTGATCTTGAAATTATCGCCTTCCATCGGGTAAACCGTTGCGCCTACTACGGCCACAACTACCTTTTGCCCGGCTGCAACGTTAGCCGCACCGCAAACTATTTGCAGATCGGTACCGGTACCAACATCAACCTTAGTAAGATGCAGGTAGTCTGAATTGGGATGATCCTGCGATTCCTTAACATGACCTATAACCAATCCCTCAAGGCCACCGGGCACGGACTGTACCTTATCCATCATTTCCACTTCCAAACCAATGCCGGTAAGTATCTGCGACAGTTGCTCAGGAGTTTTATCCGTATCAATAAATTGTTTAAGCCAGTTATAGGATATTTTCATTACAGCAAAAAGATAATCGGCAAAGATAGGATTTGGAGGGGAAAGGCGAAAGGTGAAAGGTTTGAATTACGATTTTAGAGTTGCTATGTACGATTTATCGAGTCATCTAAACTATTGTAATTCTAAAATCGTAATTCATAGATCCAAAATCATAGCAGGCTCTGATCCGAAAAACTCATGTAGCCGTTATCCGTGATGATAAGATGATCGAATATCTGGATGTCCAATAATCGCCCGGCCGACCTAAGCTGTTTGGTTAGGTCGATATCCAATTGACTTGGCTTCAGGTTGCCTGAGGGGTGATTGTGTACCAGGATGATACCTGTAGCATGTTGCTGCAAAGCTATACTGAAAATGATCTTCGGGTCGGCGATAGTAGCCGTCAGGCCGCCTTTACTGATCAATTCTTTCGATAATACTTTACTGGATTGCCCCAGCAGGATGATCCAGAATTCCTCGTGATTCAGGTCGAGCATATGACGGCGCATCAGGTTCCAGGCATCCTTGCTGCCACGGATAAATTCGGCGGGCTTCTCTTCGGTTTCGCTTCGCCGGCGGCCTACCTCCAGCGCAGCAATAATGGAGATAGCCTTAGCTTCGCCAATGCCGCGAAAATTGCAAAGTTCGGCTATTGTGGCCTTGGCCAGTTTGTTCAGGTCGTTATCGTAATGATGCAGGATGCGCTTACTCAACTCAACCGCCGATTCGCTGTCATTCCCCGACCCGATCAGGATAGCCATCAGTTCTGCATCTGTAAGTGCCCGCCGACCCTGTGCGCTTAACTTTTCGCGGGGGCGGTCCTCTTCCGCCCATGCTTTAATGCTGATCTTGGTTTCGTAAGGTTTCGACACGATTGAATGATTATAATGATTCTGTGGATAGCTGTAATCCTTCCAAAGCTATCGAATCCATCAATTGTGTCCAAAAATAATATCTCCATGCCCCAAACCGGCAAAACAGGGTTAACATGGTTAACACATTTTTACCTATTTTATAGTTATTTATTTGATAATCAATTAATTAACTTTTAAACGTGTTAACCATAAAATGGCGCTTCGTTTCACTGGTCATTGGTGCATTTACAAATCATTTTTGTTAAAAAGCACGATCGACAAAGAATTAGAAATTCTGGTTCAAACAAAAAGGCGATAGGTTCGCACCTATCGCCTTTCTAAAAAAGAATGATCTTTTTATATTATTTCAGACCGTTAACAAATTTGGTCAGCTTTGATTTATTGTTCGAAGCTTTGTTTTTGTGGATAACATTCTTCTTAGCCAAACGGTCAAGCATCGAGATCACCTTGGTCAAAAGCGGAGCAGCTTCAGCTTTTGTAGCTGTGCCTCTCAATTTTTTGATTGCGTTCCTGGTGGTTTTAGCCTGGTACCTGTTGCGCAGACGCTTCGCAGCATTTGCCCTGATCCTTTTTATTGATGATTTATGATTTGCCATTTTAGCTAATTCTTCTTTTTATTTTTCGGACTGCAAATATAGAGTGATTTTTTTATAATGTCAAATGGGATGTGAAATTTTGTTTGAAGGCTGAAATGTTACAAAGTTGGAAAGTTGCTTAGTACCTATAAACAATAACCTTTCAACATTCCAGCCTTACAACTTTCCAACTTAAAAAGGCATATTTGATTATTGAAATCGTTGATCCGAACCTTTATTGCGCTGACAGCATTGCTTACCTGTTCGTCCTGGGGATTTTTCGCGCACAGGCGGATAAACCACGTGGCTGTATTTACTTTACCCAGGGCCATGTCAGGCTTTTACGAAGCAAATATCGATTTCATTACCGAACACGCCATTGACCCGGACAAACGAAGGTATGTAGACTCTCTTGAAGCGCCGCGGCACTTTTTCGACGCTGACCATTACGGCAAAAGACCATTCATGAAGATGCCGGTAAAATGGAAAGAAGCCGCCAGGAAATACTCAGAAGATACTTTAAAGAAATACGGCACGGTTCCATGGGAGATGCAATATCAATATTATCGCCTGGTAGATGCATTTAAAAAGCACGATACCACCGGCATATTAAAAACCTCGGCAAACCTGGGCCATTATATTGCCGATGCACATGTACCGCTTCACCTTACTCAAAACTACGACGGGCAAACCACAAACCAGGCCGGTATCCATGCACTCTGGGAAAGCTGCATACCCGAACTATTCAGCGACAAATACAATTACTATGTGGGTAAGGCAAGATATATTGAAAACCCGCTGAACGAGGCTTTCAAAATTTGCCGCGCCTCTTTTGCCTGTGTGGATTCGGTACTTCGGTTTGAAAAAAACATCGACAAAAACTTTCCGGCGGATAAGAAATATGTCATGCTGAAGCGCAACGGAAAAATGATGAAAGATTACTCCGAAGCCTATGCCAAAGCTTACCAGGCAGCATTAAAAGGGATGGTCGAAAGGCGCATGCGGTCGTCCATATTGTCAGTCGGCAGCTTTTGGTATTCGGCCTGGGTAGATGCCGGGCAGCCCGATCTGAATAAACTTATCGCAAAACCACCGACACCGGAAGAAAGGAAAAAGATCCGGCAGGAAGCCATTTTGTACAAAGCCGGAAAAATACTTACCTTAAACCATTGATATGTTCCGGAAAAAAGCAGCCACACTCAGTAAAAAAACTATCCGCTGGCGCAGCCATGAGCCTGGTCGTCTCGAAACGTTCAGCGATGCCGTGTTTGCATTTGCGGTTACGCTCATCATCGTATCGCTCGAGGTGCCCAAGTCTTTTGATGAGCTTTTTGAAACCATGAAGGGCTTTGTTGCATTCGGCGTTTGTTTTGCGCTGCTCTTCCTTATCTGGAACAATCAAAACATATTTTTCAGACGCTATGGCATTGTGGATGCCTATACCACATTCCTTAATGCCGTGCTGTTATTTGTTGTGCTGACCTACACTTATCCGCTCAAATTCCTTTTTACGCTTGTTTTCTCGAGCGATAATACCTATCTCAGCAACGGGGTAAAGTTGTCAATGATCCGCACCGACCAGGTACCCACGCTCTTATATGTTTACAATTTAGGATATGTGCTTATCTATTTCCTGTTTTACCTGATGTACCGGCACGCACAAAGCCACGAAAAAAAGCTGGAGCTTACGCCTTTTGAATTGTTCGAGACCAGGAGCCAAATGTACATCAACCTGCTAAATGTGATGATAGGCTTGCTGGCCATGCTCATTACCACGGTACTACCTCCAAATATCAAGGGAGCCTCCGGTTATGTTTACTTTCTGCTGGCTGTCGTTTATCCCTTGTTTTTCAGCATAAGGGGCAAAAGATCACGAAAGCTTTTCGGGGTAGTTATCGATTAGCGGCCTTTTTCGTTACCCGGTTATTGACGGCGGCGATAATTGGCGGCAAAACCGAAACAATGATTATCGCAACCGCTATCAGCGAGAAATGAGCTTTAAAGAAAGGCACATTGCCAAGCAGATACCCTGTAAAAAGGAAAACCAATATCCATGACGCCCCGCCGATAATATTGTACAGGCTGTAGCGCAGCATAGGCATACGCCCCACCCCTGCTACAAAGGGCGCTATGGTGCGGATGATAGGCATAAAACGACTGAAGATAACCGCCTTGCCTCCGTGCTTATCAAAAAAAGCCTGGGTTTGCAGGTAGTAATCCAGTTTCAGTATTTTATTCTCGGGCTTAAATACTTTGGGACCAAGATAATTGCCAACAAGGTAGTTGACCGTATTACCCGTGAACGCGGCAACGATAAGTATCAGCGCAAGCAGGTAAATATTAAGCCCGGTATTTCCGGCCGCGATCAAAGCTCCTGCTGCAAACAGCAGTGAATCGCCCGGCAAAAATGGGGTAACAACAAAGCCCGTCTCAGCAAAAATAATGGCAAATAATATAAGGTAAGTAAGCGTATGATATTGACTGATGATGTCAGCCAGGTGCTTGTCAATATGAAGGATAAAGTCGATCAGGCTTTTTACTACTTCCAATTTTTTGAGATTTTGGCAAAAATATAAATTAAAACGGGATTATTTATTGGTGATGGTGCCCATGCCGAATGCGAGGCTGTCGGTGTGGCCGGCTACACCGTAGGAGTAAATGGTATAAAGCCGTCCGTCCTGGATGGTCACATTCTGCTCCGAACCGATCACTCCCGTAGAGGTCCCCTGGCTGTAGACATTAAAATTATAACTGCCTGCCGGCAACTCCATGTAAGGTGTAACAATATTATACTTAGCATTCGAGAACGCCAGCCTGTCGTTGGCCCACAGGTCAAATGCGCCCGATAACGGCGAAGCATTCAAAAACCTTACCTTCCCCCGGCCGGTTGTTGGCGCAGATGAAGTATCCGTCAGGAAAACACGGTTAATACTGCTGTCGGAAAGCAGCCCGGTTACGAATAGGGTATATCTCAGGTTAGGTTTCAGCGTATCGCTCATGCTCAAGATATTGCCCTGTACAGTAATTATAGTACCTGCGGTTTGATTAGGTGACGACCTGATCTGGAACGGCGGATTGATCGAACTGAGGTAAAAATAGCCTGAGGGCCTTGGATAATAAAAATTGGCATTATTGTAAATCCTATAGTTAATATACAAGCTAATTGGCCCCAGGCTGGGGCTAAGATTTACTACCTGGTATTGTATATTTTGTGAGCTGGCATTGACCGAAGTTTTGCCGCAGGACGAAATAAACGGAACAGCAAAAGCCCCCATTATAAACAGGATGATCAAAACCTTTACACCACCGCTATGCTTCTTTTTCATTCTTAATTATAATTCAAGGTAACGCCTAAGTTAAGCGCCGTATTTCCCGAACCGCCCTTTTTCCCTTTGGCGTAGAACGTGTACGATCGCCCGGCGACGAGTGGATAGTGACCGCTCACAAGCGGCTCTGCGGAACCTGATTGGTATAAGGCAATTGCTTTTAAGCCGCTAACACCCACAGGTCGAAAATCGCTGGTATCGGTAAATGCCTTATTACTAAACTTTAATGTATCTCCGACAGCAAAATCAAGGCTCCCGCTATTGGGCGAAGCATTTACGAATCTCACTAAACAGGTGTCCGTCCGGTTTTCCGGTCGCAGCGCGTCTTTTATATAAAACGCATGGGCGGCTGTGTCGTCGGTTATGAATAACGAATAATAATGGTGTGCTTCAAGATCCAATGGAATGCTGAATAGTTGCTGCACCACGCTGGTAGCGGGGTCGAACGCCTTTTTTACCTGGTAAGTTTGTGTCCCCGTAGGAACATAATAGTAACCCGATGAGCCCCCCGGGTACAAATTCGAATTATTATTCAGGCGTGTACCGTTCAGGTAATAATTGATAGTATTGGTTGAAGCATTGACAATATTCAGGCTGTCGGCAAGGGTTACAGCAACGGGCACATCGCCGCTTTTTTTACAGGACGCAAAAGCAGCTATAAGGGCAACAAGGAACAAGCCTGTTATACGGATATTCATACCTGTTAAATGCTATTATAACTTGTTATCTGTTCATTTGTTATTTGGTCGAACAAAAAAGTCCGGTTTGTACACCGGACTCTGGATTTGGATTTATAATTTAAGTTTACAACTTAAGCATAACTATTAAGCATTACCGGCATCACCAGCATCAGCACATCTTCATTCTCATCACCTGCAACAGGCAGCAACAGGCCGGCACGGTTTGGTGTCGACATTTCAAGCACAACTTCTTCGCTGCCCAGGTTTTTCAGCATCTCTATCAAAAACCGTGCATTAAACCCGATCTCGATATCCTCACCATCATACTGGCAGCTTAAACGCTCATGCGCTTCGTTGGCAAAATCAATATCTTCCGAAGATATATTCAGTTCGCTGCCGTTGATCTTCAGTCTTACCTGGTGCGTGGTTTTGTTGGCGTAAATGGCCACGCGGTTAAGCGAACCCAGGAACGATTGCCTGTCGATGATCAGTTTATTCGGATTGTTTTGCGGTATTACCGCTTCATAATCCGGGTAACGCTCGTCTATCAAACGGCAAACAAGGTTGATATTACTGAATTTAAAGAACGCACTTGTGCTGTTATACTCTACCGAAACATTGATATCCTCGGAAGGCAATGCCGATTTAAGCAAATTTAAAGCTTTTTTTGGCAAAATAAACGAGGCGGTGCTTGCAGCTTTTGCATCCTTACGACGGTAACGAACCAGTTTATGAGCATCAGTTGCCACAAAAGTGATATACTGGCTTGATAGCTGGCAGTAAACCCCCGTCATAGCCGGGCGAAGCTCATCGTTGCTTACCGCGAAGATAGTTTTGTTAATCGCCTCCGCCAATACCGAAGCCGGCAGGTTAACCGACGACGCATTTTCCACAACCGGTATTTTCGGGAAATCCTCGCCGTTCTCGCCGCTCAGTTTGTATTTACCGTCGCCCGCGTTTATTTCAATGGCAAAAGTGCTGTCGTCAATATTAA
The DNA here is from genome assembly GCF_007971025.1 of Mucilaginibacter ginsenosidivorans. NCBI lineage: Bacteria > Pseudomonadati > Bacteroidota > Sphingobacteriia > Sphingobacteriales > Sphingobacteriaceae > Mucilaginibacter > Mucilaginibacter ginsenosidivorans. The sequence goes on from NZ_CP042436.1 coordinate 4,851,039, forward strand.
AAGCAATAGGCTGCTCGGGCAGCGACTTCAGGGTATCAAGCAGTATGCGCGAAGGTATGGCGATGCGGCCGTTCTCCTTGGCCTCCACCGTCAGCGAGGTGGTCATACTGGTCTGCAGATCAGTGGCAGAAATGGTTAAGTTCCCATCCTTTATCTCAAATAAAAAATTCTCCAATATGGGCAAAACTGTGCTGTTGCTCAGTGCCCCGCTTACGGCCTGCAGTTGCTTGAGTAATGTGGATGTTGAAACTATAAATCTCATAAGTGAATAGTATTAATCAACCAAAAGTATAAAAATTAATGAGCATACTTTCTTCTGCGAATATAATGTTGAAAAATAGCAAATATTAACACAAACGCCAAGGGAACGGCATTATTTATCACCTGCCAGTACAGCTTTTCGCTTCGTATTTTTGCCCTGTCGAGCAGGCGTATCTTTATCTCTTTTGTGCGCAGTTCTATCAGGCCCGAATCGTCGGTCATATAGTCGGCAATATTAAGCAGAAGATTCTTGTTGCCGTAAGTTTGCTGGGTGTAACGGTCGTAGCCCAAAGGATATACCGACCCGTCCTGCCCTACCTGGTTTTTAAAAATATCGCCGTCGCTTATCACGATCATTTTAGTCGGCTTGCTTTCGGGCAGCGACTCCATTTTATCTGTTAATCCTTCGGGCTGCGGCCTGTTCAGAAAATCTGATTTGAACTTCCCTCCCAGTAACACCCCAACAGTTTTCGGTTCGTTGATAAACTGCTTCGGATCGGGTTCCTGCTCCAGTGCCTGCAGCGACAACAGGTACGGCGCCGAAAATTTCTTATTATGGATAGATGAACTGAGCAGGATAGTCTTTTTTATTCCTTTAACCCCAATGGTATCGATGGTGCTTACAAACTCGGTGCGGATGCCATCCAGGTCTTTCACCACAGGATTTTTGGATTGCGGGATAATGACGGGAAAGAACAGCCAGGGTGCGTTTTGTATCTGCGGCTGCCCGCCAACATTGCCGGTGACAACGGGTATGGAAGCGCAGCTCATATCTGCTATCAAATCATAGTTGATACGCACGCCGTAAACAAATAGCTGATCATCCAAATTCAGTTGCTTGGGGAATGATAGTTGCTCGTTGCCATGTCCTTTCAAACTATCAAGTTCGGCGCTTACCTGGTCTATCGTCCATAATACCTTACCGCCCCGCATTACATACTGGTCTATTTTAAATTTCTCGAGCTCAGTAAACGGTTTATCAGGTTTTGGGATAACCAGCATGCGCAGGTGCATCAAAGCTTCGAAAGGAATGGTTTTCAGATCGACCCGCCCTACAACAAAACCATTGGCTAAAGAACGCATGGCATCGTTCAGCTGGCGGTCGTTCAATTCATTATGCCCTTCGGTAAACCCGATCAATGGCTTGCCGCCGCTGGTGATCTTCCTGATGGCCGATGCAAAATTATATTCAAGGTTTTGTATCGAATTTTTGGCTACTTCTTCTTCGGATAAACCGATACGTGACTGTAATAAGTTTACGGCGATGCTTTGCCCCTTGTATTCAACCAGTGCCTCGGGAAAGATCATGATCTGAGAAAGCCCGTTATCCGTTTTTATGCTGAAAGGCTGCCCGCTGATGCCTCTCGCATCAAGCGAGTCATAGATAGCCTTTTGCTGATCGTCGGAAAGGTTTTTGATATTTTCTATCGGGTCGACAAAGTCAAAATGCAAATTGCCGTGCGAGTATGCCTGCAAATCGCTCAGCATATCGCGGGTGGCACGCTGAAGGCTCTTCATCCAGCTTTGAAAGCTTTTTCCCTTCAGGTAAACCGTCACCTTAACTTCCTGGTGCAGGTTACTCATTACCTGCCGGGTCACGGGCGACAGGGTGAACCTCTTCTCCTTCGTAAAGTCGATGCGTGTAAAGCTTAAGGTCGACAGATATCCAACTACGACAATAACTGCCAGTACTATCAGGGTGCCTTTTTTGCCCTTTTGCCGCTGTGTTTTGATCACCATTAAGGTAAAGCCAATAAATAGCGCACTAAGGCATAAAAAATAAGCCAGGTCGCGGGTATCCAGTACGCCACGGCTCACCGAGTCGTAATGATTGGTAATGCCCAGGCTTTCCAAACCTAAGTTCTGGAGCGATAACAAGGTGCTTAACGAATCAAAACCAGTATAAAAGAAGAAGCACAGGAATACCGCGATGGTAAAGGCAATAATTTGATTTTTGCTGATGGACGAGGCGAAAAGCCCTATCGCCGCGAAAGACGACCCCAATAAGAACAGGCCGATATAAGAGCCTATAACCGCACCGCTATCGATATTGCCCTGCGGGTTACCCAGGTGGTAAACTGTATAATAATAAACCAGCGTTGGCAGCAGTGCGAAAAGCACCAATAGTACACAGGCGAAGAATTTGCCAAGTACAATTTGTCCGTCTGTCAGCGGGCGTGTGAGCAATAGTTCGAAGGTTCCTTCCTTGCGTTCCTCGGCAAGTGAGCGCATAGTAATGGCCGGAATAAGGAACATGAACAGGTATGGCGCGGTACTGAAAAGGCTGTCCAACCCTGCGTAACCATATTCAAGAATGCTCGATTCGGGGAATACCCACAGGAACAGGCCCAGCACCAATAAAAATACACCAATGGTTACGTATGCTACGAGCGAGCTGAGGTAGGATGTGATCTCCTTCTTTAGAATGCTATACACTGCGAAATTAACGGCTGTAAGGTGCCGAAATTACAATATTATTTGGGATTGTGAAAGGAGGGTATTGAGCAGAAAGCCAAAAGGTGAAAGCATTTTATAATATGATCTAAACCTTCTGTTTTGATCTTTTAGCTTTCTGCTTAAAAACGCAGCAACTTATACAGCTAATATCCGCCCAAACCCGAGAAATCGAGCCGGAAGGTTACCGCGAATATGATAACAGCTACACTTGCGGCTACTCCGGTTATAAGCAATGCGGTACCAAGCGGATTATTCTTCTTTTGGGCAATGCTCACCCCGCGCGAGCTGTAAGCCAATACATCTCCCTGCGAATTAAAGTTAAATACCATATACCTTTTATGTTGACTGAATTGTGGCACCATAGCTTTCTTAAGACCCGCACTATCGGTTTCGAATTTATAATTCTTATCATTGGCCGCCCGGCTGGCCATTGTCCGGTTTGACAGAGTGTCGCAAATATACAGCCAGCCGGTAACGCCACTCCTGGTCATAATTTCGTCAGGCCTTCCAAAACGCTGAGCAACATCCTCGCGGTTGCGGAAACCCTGCATTACCTGCTGATGAGTATGTACAATTTTTGTACAGCCGCACAGAGCTATTGATGACAATAAAAATAGTATGATTTGATTTTTCATGATTTTTTGATTTTGATGACCTGTTGGTGAAGGTTGGAGACATAATAAAAACCCGGCAACCTCCCGGCCGCCGGGCTATCATAGGGCCGTCAATGTAATATGACGTATCTATTGCTTGTTCAGAACCTGTACGCCAGCCGAAGGCCCACCTGGCTGGTTGTGCCACCGTTGCTCCAGCCCTCGTAACGTAACCCAGCCTCAAAACCGCCATTAAAGGTATAGCCAATGCCCGGCGAGAATACGAAAGCGTGCCCGCCATCCGACTCTGTTGAGAATACAATGCCCGCTTGTCCCTCCAAAAAGAAATTCCCGTCCGAATAATACTTGATGCCGGCTTTCAGCGGTACAAATCCCGTCGATGATGAACCCAAAAGGCCCTTCAGGTCGCTTTTAACCATCCAGGAATTGTAGCCCGCCGACAAGGTTAGAAAGGTGTGGTTAGCCGTGGGTATCTCCGCTTTGACCGAGCCGCCGATCACATAGCTGTAAAGATTGCTTATATCGCCAACCGGCAATGCGGCTTCCGCCCCAATGCTAAATTTCACACCGGCGCCGGTTGAACTGTTCGAGACGGTGGTGGTTTCCTGGGCAAAACAGCAAACTGCTGTCCCGCTCAGAATAATGAGTGTTAATAGTAATTTTTTCATGATCTTAAGTTTAATTGTTAAAGATTAATTTGTTTGTAGCCCTAATGATGAAGTAAAGCTACCGGGGCGCGTACCCTGCGGAAAATTGATAAATCCTGCCCAAGCTGCGGATTAAGTAAATAATAATATTACTCCGCTGTGTATTATTATTTAACAGTAATTATTACTAAATTTAATGTTTGATTATCAACCCGTTGCAATTTCTGCCAATAATATCCATAACGGTAATGAGTAATCCCTAAAGAAATATCACTGAAACCCGGCTTCATGGAGACAACCCAAACCCAGCTTCTATTCTTTAATCACATCAAATCAAAAATCCCCCCGCATCTTTCCCTGGTTGAGGAAATAGCGGAAACACTGAATATCAGCAACGACAGCGCTTACCGTCGCATCAGGGGCGAAAAGCCGTTAAGCCTTGACGAAACACACCTGCTGTCAAGTAAATACAATATCTCCCTGGATGAGTTGCTGCAGGTAAATTCCAAAACAATTATCTTTTCGGACGACAGGGTCGATTTCTCTCACGGGTTTGGCAATTTCCTGCGGTTTGTAGCAGGTAACCTCGCACTTTTTAATAAGTTGCAAAACCCCGTGATGTACTATTACAGCAAAGACCTGCCCATCTTTCATTTTATGCCGTTCCCCGAATTGGCAGCATTTAAATTCTTTTTCTGGAAGCGTACCGTAATTGGGTATCCCGAGCTGGCCCGGCAAAAGTTTACCGGCGGGGAAAATGACCCTGAATCCAATGAATTGGCAAAAAAGATCGATGAGTTATTTGTTACGCTGCCGTCAACCGATATATTTAACGAGGAGAGTGTAAATGTTACGCTCAGCCAGATAGAAATGTACAAGCAGGCCAATGTTTTTGCGGATAACGATATACTACTGAAGATATACGCACAACTTGAACAACTGATCGACCACCTGGAGCAGCAGCTTGAATTTGGGAGAAAATTCTTTTATGGCAAGTCCGATGCCGCGCACTATGCGCCCTACGATGCCTATATTAATGAGAGCCTGATTGGCGACAACACGGTGTACGTACAAAGCGACAACCGGCGCATAACCTTCATCAACCATAACGGTTTGAATTATATGTCGACCCAGGCGCCGGATTTCTGCGAGTTTACCTATAAGCACCTGCAAAATGTGATACGCAAATCAACCCACATTAGCGTTGTGGGCGAAAAGCAGCGGAGTATTTTCTTTAATACCATTCGTAATAAAATCGCAGAGCGCAAAAAAGGCTTGATATGGATTGGAATGGCACTTTTGAGCTGGAGCGGCACGGTCGGCTGCGATTGGGTGGATTGTTTGTGTTAACGAGTTACGCTTGTCCGCCCGTTTTTTTGGGGTTGGGAGTAATGAGAAACAGTCGACGGGAAAAATCAGCATGACACAGTGGTCAATTATTCGTCAGCCTGATAAAAATATCTTCGAGCGATTTCCCTTTATTGGCAGCACGCAATCCGTCGAGCGAATCATTAGCCACTATTTTTCCTTTGTTGATAATTACCACCTGGTTGCATACGGCTTCCACCTCCTGCATTATATGGGTACTCAGGATGATGGTTTTGGTTTTGCCCAGGTCACGTATCAACTGGCGAATACCTATCAATTGGTTCGGATCAAGCCCCGAGGTTGGTTCATCCAGTATCAGCACCTGCGGATCATGCAGTATAGCCTGTGCCAACCCTACCCTTTGTTTGTAGCCTTTGCTTAGCTGACCTATCTTTTTATGTTTTTCGGGCGTAAGGCCGGTAAGCTCTATCACCTCGTCAATTCGCTTTTCAGCATCAGGCACGTCATGAATGTTGGCAATAAACGCCATCGACTCGCGTACATACATCTCCTGGTAAAGCGGGTTGCTTTCGGGCAGGTAGCCAATATTGCGTTTTACCTCCAGGGCCTGAGTTTCCACATCAAAACCGCATACCGACGCCTTGCCCGATGTTTGCGGAATATAACCCGTCAAAATCTTCATGGTAGTTGACTTGCCTGCACCGTTTGGCCCCAAAAAGCCCAGCACACCAGGCTGCGCGCTAAACGATATGCCATCCACAGCCTTTTGCTGGCCGTAAACCTTGGTCAATGATTCTACACTGATGCTCATGGGGTGTAAATGTAGGTTTTAGTCGGAAAGTCCGCAAGTCGGAAAGTCCGAAAGATTAGTTGTCGAAGATGATGAGCGACATCTTCAACTTTTATAACCCTTCCAAACGGATAATTCCTTCAAACGACCTTTTTTATTTGCCGGTATGATGAGCGTCATTTTTTAAAGCTTAGCCTGCTTTTATTTTTATAGATGCATTCAGGTGCCTTTGGATTGGAATTTATTACCCCTATTGAATTAACTAATGGGAACACAGATCATGGAAGCAAACCACAACGATGGGTTTGACCTTGCAGTAGCCGACCACATCTCGGCCATGCTGGCCTACTGGGACAAAAACCTGGTGTGCCGTTTCGCCAATACAGCCTATTTGGACTGGTTTGGCAAGTCGAGCGAGCAGCTTGTAAATAAAATGACGCTGATGGACTTGCTTGGCCCCGAGCTTTTTGCGAAAAATCACCCTTATATTATGCGTGCGCTTGCCGGCAGTCCCCAGACTTTCGAGCGGGATATCCCAATGCCCGATGGCAGCATACGACCGTCGATCGCTAATTATTTCCCCGATATAGACAGCAAAGGCGAAGTCAAAGGTTTTTATGTGCATGTGGCCGATGTCACAGCCATGAAAATACTCGACAAGGAATTGCAACGCTCCAACCAGATCATCAGGGAACAAAATAACCGCCTGCTTAATTTCGCTAATATCGTATCGCACAACCTGAATACTTACGCCTTCAACCTGGCGACCCTGCTGGATTTTATTGACGAGGCCAAAACCGAAGAGGAAAAAAATGAGCTGATGGGCTATTTGCGTGCCGTATCAAAAAATTTCAGCTCAACAATAAAAAACCTGAATGAGGTGGCCGACGCTCACAATCAGGATAAGCTTAAATACGAATGGCTCAATTTGTACGATTATGTTGAAAAAACTGCCGGCATGTTGTGCAAACAGGTGAAAGATACAAACGCGCTGATATTGAACCGCATTGACACCACGCTGATGCTTTGGGCTAACCCGGCTTACCTTGACAGTATCATTTTAAACTTTTTGACCAATGCCCTTAAATACCGCCACCCCGACAGGTTGCCGCTTATCGAGCTGACAACCGCGGTTGAAGGCCGCGAACTGGTTTTCAGGATAAGGGATAACGGATTGGGTATCGATCTTAAACGGCATGGCAAGGATATTTTTGGCATGTATAAAACCTTTCACGGCAACCAGGATGCAAAGGGCATAGGCCTGTTCATAACCAAGTTCCAGACCGAAGCGATGGGCGGCCGTATCTGCGTTGAAAGTGAAGTTAATAAGGGCAGTACCTTTAGCGTATACTTTCTGCTCAAATCGGTTCAGTTACCGTCGTAAAAAACAATCAGTAACACCGTCGGCGCGTCAAAGGCTATTACCGCTTCAAAACAGCCTTTTTAGGGTCGATAAAATCGTTCAGCGCCGGCGGCACACCGGCGGTGTTACTGAAAAATTAATATTATCGCCTAAGTGACCGCTATCATTTTTCGCGCTGTTATTATTGGGTAAATTACTGAAACAATTTACTGGCAATTAACCCATTACAATGAAAGTGCTGATTATTGAGGATGACGAGGATACCCGCGAAGCTTTGGGTTATATCGCAGCGGAGCAGGGTTGCCGGGTGTATTACGGCGATGGGGACATCACACTGTCACGTATCAAAAAAATATCACCCGACCTGCTGATACTGGATGACTGGGTGAACAACTACCAGGGAACCAGCATTTGCGACCTGGTAAAATTAAACAGTGCTACAAAGCATGTCCAGGTAATGCTTATATCCACCCGCCCTAATATCGAGGAAATAGCCAAAGGCTGTAAATGCGACGCTTACCTTTCCAAACCCTTTAACCTGGACGAACTTCAGCATATCCTATACAGCCTGGCGCATTGTGCGCCCGGTTTGGCTTAAGCAATATCATTATTGCTTAATTCGAATTGGATGCCAAAAACCTATTCAACTTAATCTAACTCAATCAACCCTTTCCGTCTTTCGGACTAAAAACTATCTTTGCGCTATTATGAGCAATTACCCCGAAGAAATTTTCAAGAACGTAATATCACACGCCAAGGAATATGGCTTTGTATTCCCGTCGAGCGAAATATATGACGGCCTGAGCGCCGTATACGACTACGGCCAGAACGGTGCCGAGCTGAAGAATAACCTGAAAACCTACTGGTGGAAGGCTATGGTACAGATGAACGAGAATATCGTTGGGCTTGATGCTGCCATATTTATGCACCCAAAAGTGTGGGAGGCAAGCGGTCACGTGGCAGGTTTTGCCGACCCCATGATAGACAACAAGGATTCGAAAAAACGCTACCGTGCCGACCAGCTTTTGGAAGATAAGATAGCGCTATATGACAGCGAGGGCAAAACCGACCTGGCCGAGGAGTTGCAACTGGAGATGGATAAAGCGCTGAAAGCCGAGGATCTGCCGCGGCTGCGCGAACTGATCATTGAGCATAATATCAAATGCCCCGTAAGCGGCACTGCCAACTGGACCGATGTTCGCCAATTTAACCTGATGTTCAGCACGCAGATGGGCGCTTTAGCCGAGGAATCGGACGTGGTCTATCTTCGCCCCGAAACTGCGCAGGGCATATTTGTGAACTACCTGAATGTACAGAAGTCGGGCCGCATGAAGATCCCGTTCGGCATAGCGCAAATAGGCAAGGCTTTCCGTAACGAGGTTATCGCCAGGCAGTTCATCATCCGTATGCGCGAGTTTGAGCAGATGGAGATGCAATTTTTCGTTCGTCCCGGCACGCAAAAGGAATGGTTCGAGCGTTGGAAGCAAGTTCGTTTAAAATGGCACCTTGCCTTAGGCACGTCGCCGGAAAAATACCGTTTTCACGAACATACCAAGCTGGCGTTTTACGCCGATGCGGCTTTCGATATTGAATTTGAGTTCCCTTTTGGTTTTAAAGAAGTGGAAGGCATACACAGCCGTACCGACTTCGATTTGAGCCAGCATCAGAAATATTCGGGCAAAAAACTGCAATATTTCGACCCCGAGATCAACCAGAACTATGTGCCTTACGTGATAGAGACCTCGATAGGCCTCGACCGCCTGTTCCTGCTTACGATGATAAACGCTTACGAGGAAGAGGACCTGAGCACCGAAGAACGTGCCGACAGCCGCGTGGTATTAAGGCTTCATCCCTGCCTTGCCCCGGTTAAGGCTGCTATATTCCCGCTGACGAAAAAAGACGGCCTGCCCGAGAAGGCCCGCGAGATAATGGATAGGCTGAAGGTGGATTTTAACCTGCAATACGAGGAGAAGGACGCCATCGGCAAACGCTACCGCAGGCAGGATGCTATAGGTACACCATTTTGTATTACGGTGGACCATCAAACGCTTGAAGATAACACCGTGACCATCCGCTACCGCGACACCATGCAGCAGGAACGTGTAAATGCCGCCGACCTGGACAGAATCATCGGCGATTTGGTAAGCTGGAAGAACGTGTTGTAAAAAACAAAAATAAGTTACTATAAATCAGCCCGTTTGCTAACCGCAGGCGGGCTTTTTTGCTTTAAGCATAATTAGGTATAACCAAAACACCTTAGTGTTACGTATAAAGTTGAAGTTTAAACAAATAACTTATTAACCCCTGTAGTAAAGCTTATTTGTGAAGTGGGTGATGTAAGGCATTTTTGGGATGCTATGCTTAACTAAAAAAACAGAACTTGAAGCGTTATTTAACTTTATTTATTCTTCTGCTTACAGCTTTATCTGGTTTCGCCAGGGGACCGTATGATGGCTCTTATGCCGGCTCCTCGGCTTATGGCATGGCAAGTTACCGGGTGGACAGCCTCAAAACACTGCTTGCTGCGTCGCTGGCCAATAAGGATACCCCTATTGATACGCTTACCATAAACAGGATAAACAAGCTTGCCGCCGAATTTATTGATATCAATCCCGACAGCACTATTTATTACAGCAAATTGGCGATCGTAAGGTCCATTGCAATAAAATACAACTCCGGTATTGCCGACGGGATGGTTGAGCTGGGTAAGGTTTACAGCCTGAAAGGCGATTACACAAAAGCAGAAAAGAATTTTAAAGGAGCCGAACTGCTTTACATCAAAATAAAGGACGACGCCGGCCTCGCTAATTGCTACATACACACGGGCCGGTTATATAACCGCATGTCCAACTTCAATACGGCATCGTATTATTTTAACAAATCCCTCGAAATAAACAGGCGGATAAGCAACGAGGCGGGTATAGCCGACAGCTATCACAACATTGGTATGGTGGCCGATAATATCGGCAAATCGTCGTATGCGCTTGATAATTATTTCAAGTCGCTGTCTATCAACATCAAGCTTCACGATAAGTTTTCATCAGCATCCAACTATAATAACATAGGCGAGATTATGAAAGGCATGGAGATCTACCCGAAATCCATGGAATATTACAAAAGGGCCCTGTTAATATGGCAAAATTCAAAAAACATACAAGGCATGAGTACCGGCTATCAGAACATTGCCGAGATACTGATGCTGCAAAAGAAATTTGACGAAGCGCTGCCCTACATCCGCAGATCGTTAAAGCTCACCATCGACCAGGATGATAAGGACGGTTTGGCAGGCTTGTACCGCGACCTGGGATTGTGTTATGCCAACAAAAAGGATTTCGCCACTTCACTTGCCTATATGGCCAAGTCACTGAAAATAGCCACCGACTATAAGCTCGACTATGACAAAACCGTATCTCTGAGCAGTTTTGCATCAGTCTATAACCTCCAGAAAGACTATAAGAATGCCTACCAGTATGCGACAATCGCCCGGGAAGCATCCCAGAAACTTGGAAACATATCCCTGCGTGCAAACGCTGCACTTCAATTAAGTTCGGCTTTGGCGGGTTTGGAAAGGTTCCAGGAAGCCTTTGAAATGCGCAAGCAGTATGACGATTTGAAGGATAGCCTGAAAAGCGAGGAAAATGTACAAAAACTAACATCCTTCAACCTGGAATCGACCTTCCAGGAAAAGCAGCGCCGCATTGCCGAAGAGCACCAGCGTAAGGATGAGCAATACCAGGAAAAGATACAAAGGCAGGGCTTGCTGAGTGTTATCTTCTTTATTATCATCTTGGGTATGATCGCCGTGCTGATCGTGTATTACAAAGCCAAACGCAAACAACAAAAGATCAATACCATACTGGAAGACAAGAACCACGAGGTTTTGAAGCAGCAGGCCGATCTGAATAATCAGACCTATAAGCTTAACGAATCGAATAACCTTAAGGACCGTTTAATATCCGTACTGGCACACGACCTTAGGGCTCCGTTAAGTACGCTAAGGGGTTTATTCGGTTTGCTTGAAGATGAAAGCATTACGCACGAGCAGTTTTTAAGTATGATACCGCAGGCGTTGAAAAAGCTGGAATACACATCCGACTTTTTGGATACCCTGTTATTCTGGATCAACAGCCAGATGGAAAACTTCAACAGCTCGACAAAGAGCTTCACACTAAAAGAAATTGCAGCCTTCGAGGTGCAAAACTACCAGGAACAGGCAGCCGAAAAGGGTATAAAACTATTAGACAGCGTACCGGAGTCAATGGCTGTAACCGCCGACCCCAATTCGATACGCATAGTTATACGCAACCTGATAACCAACGCCATCAAATTCTCAAGGAAGGATGATACGATCCAGGTTACGGCACATCGCCACGAGGACAATTTTATCCTGCTATCCGTAAAGGACACCGGCGTGGGCATGTCGGAAAAACAGTTGAATAAGCTGTTCAGGAGCAAAGTAGATAGCGGCACGGGCACCAATAATGAGTCGGGCACCGGTATGGGCCTGCTTTTCTGCAAGGACCTCATCGAAAAATGCAACGGCAAAATATGGGTAGAAAGTGTACAGGGCTCGGGCACCGAATTCTTCTTTACCCTGCCCATGACCATGAGCATTGTAAAAGAAGAGGAAGAAGTTGCGATGGCATCGTAACCCCTTCCCCCTATCTCATCAACACATTTTTATTGTCCGGCACCGGCATCGCCCCGGTTCAACCCATTGATATAGGCCTGCGCGGTAACCTTCTTAGGATCGCCCTGGTAAACCCAAACAATATTGCCTATGTATTTGCGGAAGGCGTCGTTTACCTGCGTAACGGTTAATTTCTTTACATCGTCCACCAGGGTCATCGAACGGCGCCAGTTGTCAAAAAGCACCTCATTAGCCGCAATAGAAGCTGCCTGGGCCTGGTTAGTTTCCTGGCGGTAATAGAAACCCGTTAGGTAGGTCACTTTCATATCATCCACCTCATCCTTGGTAAACCCGGTCTGTTTGATGGTATCCACCAATTTGCTGAATACCTCGATATATTTATCAGGCTGTGTCGTAGACACTGCGAACCTGGCCACCGCGGTGCTGCCGCCGGTAAACCATGATTGGGGCGCGTAGGAAAGTCCATTTTTAGTGCGGATATACAAAAAGTGCCTGTTGGCAAATATGCGCATGGCTACATTAAATGCATTGTAATCGTCCATGCCGGGCGATGGGCCGCTTGTGGTGCCTTCAACATAATTGGTTGCCAATTCGCGTGGCTCTATAGCGATGGAGTTTTTATAGGCCCTGAAAAAATCCTTTTTTAAATGGAAAGGCGCACCTTGTTTGATACCCGAAAGCAACTGGCCAACACGCTGCTCAATAACGGCACGGTCAAGGCTCGAAACCACAACGATCGTCATCCTCGAACGCGTCAGGATAGACTGATAATAGGCTTTTGTTTCTTCGGGGGTCAGCTTCTCTATCACTGCAACGGTTCCGTACGGGTCTTTGGCATAGTCGCGGCCGGCAAAGGCAACCTTGTCGGCATATTTGTTGATAGCGGCATCTGGCTGGCTGTCCTGTTCTTTCAGGTTGTTGACAGCATCCTGCTGGATACGGGCAAACTCCTTTGCGTCAAATTTCGGGATGGTTATCGCTTCGGCGTACAGGGGCCATACATCGTCAAAATCCATCTTAATGCAATTCATGCGGATTACCGAATAATCCTTGCCGCACAACCCGTAAACCGATGCATTTACTTTATCCAGCGCATTTTTAAAGCTGTTCTTATCGTGTTTCAGCGTACCGCATTCGGTAAGCGCGTTAAGCGCGAGCGATTCGATACCTGCTTTATCGGCCGGGTAATTTTGTACGCCGCCCTTTATCACGGTTTGTATCTCAACAATATCGTTGCCGCTTGGCTGAACGATGACCTTGACACCGTTGATCATCATATCGTAACCCTTGTTCGATTGGGCGTATACCATCTGCAGGCTTAAAATTCCGGCAGCGGCTAATAGTAATATTTTCTTCTTCATTGTGATGCGCTTTATTTATTGGGCTGCAAAAAATGTACTTGCATTAAGCTGTTTGTTCAGCTCCGGGTTAATGATCAGTCCGGCCACCATGGGTTTACCGGTGATATATTTGTTGATGTACCTGATAATGTCCTCGCGCGTTACCTTCTGGTAGTTGCTGTCCATATCGGTGTAGTAATTAAGCGATGTACTGCACCACTGGTAACTTGCCTGGCTGGCCAGGGTAGAAGGTTTTTCCTTGCGGTGAACGCTGTTGCGGATCATGATGGCCTTGGCATCCTTCAACTGCTCGTCGGTAAAGTAATCCGGTTTGGCAAACTGGGCTATCTGATTCATTACCTCTGCATAACATTCCTTTAACTTATTTGGGTTAGGATTAACGAAAATATCTATCGGGCCAACATATTTGCAGGTTGTATAGCCCAGCGATGCATTGGTAGCCAGCCCCTTATCAACCAGGGCCTGCTGGAATTTAGACGAGTTTAGTCCCATTATCGTCGAAAAAACGTCAGCTGCCACGGTCGAAGCCGAGTCGGTGAGGTAAGATGGCCCCTGCCACGAAAACTGCATATCGGGTGTTTGGGCTATAGCCATTTCCTTCACAAAAAATTCGCTCTTGTCCAAAGGTTTGAACGGCGGAATAGGATATTTCTGCAACGGGTCGAAACCGCTGCTGGCCCAGTCGCCAAAAGTATTTTCGGCTAAGGCAAATGCCTGTTCATGCTTCACATCTCCACAAATGGTCAACAGGCTGTTATTAGGGAAATAGTATTTGTTTTTAATGATCATCATCTTTTCCGGCGTAGCCGTGTTGATCACCTCGTGTATGCCGATAGGATTTTTACGGGTTATCAGGTCGCCCCAAAGGTGTTTCTGCACCTCGTACCAAAGCTGGAAACCGGGGTCGCTTTCGGCCCGTTGGAACTCGCCGTCGACTACCGGCCGCTCTTTCCTCATATCTTCCTCGCGGTATATCGGGAACCGGATAGCCGCATTCATAAACTTCAACCCGGCTTTCAAGCTGTCCCTGTCGAACGTAAAGAAATAGTTCACACGCTCCACATCGGTCGTACCGTTCCAGATGGCGCCCAGTTGCTGCGTGCGCTTCAGGAAAGCTTCCTGGTTCGGGTAATCCCTGTTCGCTTTGAAGAACATGTGCTCGAACAGGTGCGAAAGCCCGCTAAACTCGGGCCCTTCAGTGTAGGCGCCGTTCTTTACAGCAATTTCGATGGTTGCCAGCGGCACCTTGCTGTTTTCTATCACCAATACCTCGAGACCGTTCGGAAGTTTTTTCCAGAAATACCCTTCGGGCAGGCGCAACTGTGCCTTCGACTGGAAGGCAAATAAGGAAACGGCGCAGCTTAAAAGTAAAAATCGTACAAATTTGAATGTCATAAAAGAATGGTTTTTGCAATAAGACTATAAATATATTGCTTCTGTTACGAAACTTATGTGCGAATAACACAATTTAACAAAAACGCCCTGAATGCAAATGATCAGGACTCTGGCTGTCACCGTTATTCCCGGGCGCGCTTTACTAATTTTACATTTCGCCTTTCATCTCAATAACCTAACTTTAATCCATGATCTCACTTCACAACAAAAACGCAGTTATTTACGGCGCAGGCGGCTCGCTGGGCGGCGCTGTTGCCAAAGCTTTTGCCGCGGCCGGCGCCAGGGTATACTTAACCGGTCTGCACCTAGAGAAAGTACAAAAAGTTGCAGCAGAGATACAAGCATCCGGCGGTTACGGAGTAGCCGACGAGGTGGATGCGCTGGACGAACAGGCGGTTGCGGCACATATTGCCAAAGTTGCGGAGCAGGCGGGCACTGTGGATATCTCGTTCAACACTGCATGGAACGGCGTTGTACAGGGTGTCCCGCTAACAGAGATATCGGTTTCTGATTTTATAACGCCGGTAAATATGGCCCTGCAAAGCAGGTTTATCACAGCGGTTGCTGCTGTCAAAGTAATGATGCAGCAACGGTCGGGCGTTATCCTAAACCTTACTGCCACACCCGGCGGCACGGGCTATCCTTACACCGGCGGCTTCGCTCCTACCTGTGCTGCTATCGAGAGCCTTTCGCGCAACCTGGCGGCAGAGTTCGGCGCGTATGGCATCAGGTCGGTGAATATCCGGTCGGCCGGTTCGCCCGATTCAAAAGTTTTTGCCGATACCATTGCGGCCAAACCCGAGCTGATGAGATCGATACTTTCAACAATGGAAGCCGATACCATGTTAAAAAAACTACCCGGCATGGCTGATATCGCCAACACGGCGGTATTCCTGGTTTCGGACCTGGCCCGGATGATAACCGGCGTTACGATCGACGTAACATGCGGCACCACCGAAGGTATCAATTACCGGGTCGGGATGCCGTCGTTCAACGAGGTGCAATAAAAAAGCGCCCGGTGGAAACAGGGCGCTCTCGATTAACAGGTAATAATTTTTTATGCGTATTGATAGGTCATTGTAATTGGCACGCTAAGGGCCTTTGATACAATACAATTTGCTTTTGAGCCTTCTGCAATTTCTTTAAACTTCTCCTCAGAAACGCCTTCGATCGGTGTAGCTTTCAGATCAAGGTGAATGCCTGATATGGTGAATGTGGTAAGATCAAGTTCGAGCGTTGCCTCGGTGGTCAGGTCGCCCGGGGTAAAACCGGCTTCGGACAGACCATAGCCAACTGCCATAGTAAAGCATCCGGCATGTGCAGCGGCTATCAACTCTTCGGGATTGGTGCCCACGCCTTGCTCAAATCTTGTTTTAAATGAATATTGGGTATTGTTAAGCGTAGTACTTTGTGTCGTGATTTCACCTTTACCATCTTTGAAGGTGCCATGCCAGTGTGCTTTTGCTGTACGTTTCATAGTTTGTTGTTTTAAAGATTGACCGAAATTAAGACAATTAATATTAAACTCGTTTAAATTTTACCTTATTTAAGCCCACATTTCTGCCAGAAGGGGATTGGGTTTGGCTTACCACTTCGCACGTTCGTATTGTACCGGCCACTTTGCTTCGTGCCTAAGCTCATGTGCCGCCCGCAATGCAAAATGCGGATCGCGAAGCATTTCACGCGCTAATAACACCATATCTGCCTGTCCTGTTTGAATTATCTCATCGGCCTGCGACGATTTAGTGATCAGCCCGACAGCGCCGGTAAGTACGCCTGCTTCTTTTTTAACCTTCTCCGCAAATTCAACCTGGTAGCCGGGCTTCAGCGGTATTTTAGCCGCCGCCACGTTGCCACCCGATGAACAATCCACCAGGTCGATGCCTTTGCCCTTCAATATTTTAGCCAGGGCCACAGAATCATCAGCTGTCCATCCGCCTTCCGTCCAGTCGGTTGACGATATGCGAACAAAGAGCGGCAGATCGGCCGGCCAAACTTCCTTTATAGACTCTGTAATTTCAAGCAACAGCCTTATCCTGTTTTCAAACGTCCCGCCGTAATCGTCGGTGCGTTGATTGCTTAACGGCGAATAAAATTCGTGGATCAAATAACCGTGCGCACCGTGTATTTCTATCACTTTAAAGCCAGCTTCTAATGCCCTTATCGCGGCAGCTCTAAAATCGGCTTTTATTTTTTCTATCCCGGCCCTGTCCAATTCCTGCGGGGCTTCTTCTGCATCGGTAAACGGAATTGCGCTTGGCGCCAAAGCTTTCCAGCCACCAGCGGCATCGGACCTTATCTGTTTGCTGCCCTGCCACGGAACGTCGTGACTTGCCTTGCGGCCGGCATGCGCCAGTTGGATGCCGGCAACGCTTCCCTGCTGGTGTATAAAGTCCGTGATCTGCTTTAGCTTTTCGATATGTTCATCTTTCCAGATACCCAGGTCACCCGGACTGATACGCCCTTCGGGCGATACCGCCGTAGCTTCCGTTATGACCAACGAGGCGCCGCCAACGGCAAATGCCCCAAGGTGTACCAGGTGCCAATCGTTTGCAAAACCATCGGCGCTGGAATATTCGCACATCGGCGAAACTACAATACGGTTCTTAAATTCGATGCTTTTTATAGTAAGAGGAGAAAAAAGATGAGGCATGTTATTTTGTTTTCGCAAATAAAGTAAAGTAACACCACGAATACCTCACAGTTTTGTCAAATACCTGCGGGCATCATTTAAATCGGCAAACAACGAACATTTTTATCAATCCCATTGTTGGGCTGAAAATGTTTGCGCTGTTAACGAACAATTAACAGCAAAGCATTAGATTAGAAATGTGTACACTATTATTAATCTACCGATCCGGATTTGACCACTTACACAACTTTGATCATTTTAAGCGGGCTGGTAATTTTTTCGTACCTGTTCGATCTTATTGCGGGTAAAATTAAGTTGCCCTCGGTGCTGCTGCTGTTGTTTTTGGGTATAACCATTAAGCAGGCAGTTAACTATTTTGGATTCAAAACCTATGATTTTACACCGATATTACCTGCACTCGGCACCCTCGGCTTGATTTTAATCGTTTTTGAGGGATCACTTGAACTGAAGTATACGCCCGAGAAGAACCGTATCATAAAAAAAACTTTTCTTTCCGCGCTTATCATTTTGCTTGTTACCTGCGCATCTGTTACTACCATCATCTATTACCTCAGCGGTCGCGATATTTACCTTTGTTTCCTTAATTCTATCCCGTTTTGCGTGGTCAGTTCTGCTATAGCTATACCATCGTCCTCGGGCATAAGTAAACAAAAGCGGGAATTCATTATTTACGAATCTTCCTTTTCCGATATCCTGGCCATTGTGCTGTTCAACTTTGCCGTATCCAATACCAGTTTCGATATTAAGGCTTTCAGCGGTTTGGGTATCGAATTGATCATTATCATCCTGTTCGCTGCTTCGTCGTGCGTATTGCTTTTATACCTGATCGGCCGCATCACGCATCATATCAAATTTTTTCTTATCATTTCACTCATTATCCTGGTTTATTCGATAGGTCAAACCTATCATCTTTCAGCACTTATAATCGTGTTATCGTTCGGCCTTTTCCTCAACAACGCCGGGCAGATCAGGCTACCCTGGTTCCGAAAGAATTTTCTGTACCCCGGTTATGCTTTTGATCTGAAACAGCTATTGCAGCTTTCTGCAGAAAGTGCTTTCCTGATGCGGACGTTCTTTTTTGTGATGTTCGGATTTTCGATGGACATTTACCAATTGGAGAACTGGGCCCTGCTTGCCACCGGCGGCGCCATACTGCTGGCCATTTATATCATCCGGTTTTTCTATATCAAATTTGTTTCTAAGATCGATCTGATGCCTGAACTGGTATTAATACCACGCGGCCTGATCAGCGTGCTTCTATATTACAACCTGCCAAAAGAACTTAGGATTAAAGGCATAGAGACAGGATTGCTTTTTGTAGTGATACTGGCAACCAGCATCATCATGAGCGTCGGACTATTGCTGACAAAGAAAGAGCCGCAGCCAGGTGAAAGTGAAAAGGTATGATCCGCTTTAGTCCATCTTTTCTTCCCGCTTCACCAACAAAACCTCGTCGCCATCCAAAGGCAGGTATCCGTATTCATAACAAAAATGATAGGTCTTGCCGTTCTGCGTTTGATAGGTGCGGGTATGATACTCAAAATCAAAACCTTTTGCAGCCATTTTTTGGCGGGTAGTTTTTGTTTTGCCGCCCGGGTTAAGCTCTTCCATTACGCGGCGGTTTCGTTTCAGGATATTGTTAATGTTCCTAACCATGTTATAACTGCTGCTATTCAACTGGTTGTTGTAATTATTGCGGCACTGGTCGTTACAAAATTTTTTATCGGCGCGCCCATGTAAAACTTCGCCGCAGTCGAGGCAGTATCTTTCGCTCATGCAGTAAAGCTAAATAATTATTTATCCATTTGCAAACGTTTACAAACGGAAATTGTCGACTATAAGCGGCATCTATATCTCACTTTAACCCATTGAAAGTGACCATTTTATTAATAATTATTTATTTATATATTGTGCTGGAATTCCCTAAATCAGCAAGTCAATGAGTTACGAATTAACCGATGCACAAGTGCTAACACAACTGCGATTAAGAAAGATAAAATTAACGCTCGAATTGGAGCGGGTAGACATAGCGATTAAGGCTTTTGAGGAGGTAGATGTGTCGGGCATGAATAAGTTTGACCTTATGGCAATCGATACCGATGTGGACACGGATTTAGCCGCCGATAAGCGTTACAGCCCGACCATGACCAATGAGCAAAAGGTTTTATGGGCATTAAGCAAAATGAAACGGGCAACGGCTGTTGAAATATCGGATTACCTAATCCATACCGACCCGGAACTAAAAAACAGGCATCGGGTAATAACTGCAATCACTTATACAGCCAGTCGCATGTTCAATGCCGGGAAAATCGGGGGCGAAAAGGTCGGGACTAAGAATTGGTATAAGTTGAAAGCCAATAAAATATGAGATAAATCACTTTTTGTATTAATTGTTGACATTACCAAAAAAGTAATTACATTTACGGAGTAACGATTAAACCTTTTATGCGTCTAATTGTCAAAAAAAGAGCCAAACAAACAATTTTAGTTTACGTAAAACAGTTATATTTATATTGTGTTTAAAAATATAAAGATGACAAAATATTGAGTGTTATTTTTACACTTTGTATTATATTTGCACAAACTTTTACAATCGACTATGAATAAATCTATACGGAATGTATAGACATAATGCCAAAACCAACTAAAAAGTTACCAACTCAAGAAAGAGGTATTTGTAATGTTAGAAAATGAGCCAACCTTTGAAATTTTCAGGGAAGATGGCGTTTTAATTTCTGTAAAAGCCATTATACCCACATGGACTAAGCAAGCAGATGATGGTAGTATTGAAATATTACTGCCACATCTTGGAGGAGCAACAATATTTGTTGAAAGTGAGGATGACGTGGATAAGACCATTGATGATATGTTCAAAGCATTTTGTATTATGGTTGAAAAACACGGCAACGGGTTAGAGCATGAACTTGAGGCTATTGGATGGAAATCCTTTAAAAAGCACAAAGTAAATCAATCATTGTTAAACATGCTCCCGGAACGACCTGTATACGATTTTATGATTAATACAGGAAGCACGCGCGTACTCCAGACCGCGATATGAGTGACCCGCATTACCCTACCGTAGATTTTATGTTTTTCTACCAATTGGTTTGTGCCTCTGATAAGGTACAAGCCCAGGAGCAGATAGGTAATGTAATAGTTATACTGGTTAAGGGTGACTCAGCTGTTCATAAGAGATTAATATATCTTAGGAAGACACAAGGTAATGCAGTCCTTTATATGCAGGCTACGGCAACGGCGCTAAGACTTGGATTTTTAAATGAACTCATGCAATGGTATGTAGATAACCGCAACTGGAAAGACGGCGGTTATTTTGTTCCACAAGAAAATTAAAACCTCTTAACGGAGGTTTTTTTATAAATAATTTGTTATAAGTTTGCAACTGTCAACTAAATTACATACATTTGTTTCATGCAATTGGATTTCTTAAAAACCATTAAGAATTATGCGCTGGGTAACCATGTTACACCGTCATATATTTACAAACTGGTTAAAGAAAACAAACTACAAGCCGTTACAATTGACGGGGTACAATTTATAGACACTCAAAAATTTCCATCACTTAAAAAGTGATATTTTTTTGACTTATTAGTTCACAGTTATAAACTAACAACTATGCAACCTTTAGGCAAAGCACTACCATTTCGCACTATCAATGATATAGCGATACACTTTCAGGACAAAGCCACTTGTATTGAGTACATAACTCAATTACGTTGGAACGGCAAGCCTAAATGTGCTTTCTGTGAGCATGAGCATGTTTACGAATTGAAAGGGGCTAACAAGCGTTACAAGTGTGCTAAGTGCCGCAAGCATTTCAGCGCAATCAAAGGCACTATATTTGAAAATTCTACTGTGCCATTGGCTAAATGGTTTATGGCAATATTCATAATGTCTACCCATCGCAAGGGTATCAGTAGCGTACAGGTTAGCCGGAATATTGGCGTAACTCAAAAGACTGCATGGTTTATGATGCAGCGTGTAAGGAACGCTTTTAAAATGCAATCCTTTAACACCGTCACCAAATTAGGTGGCGACAAGGTTGTTGAAGCTGACGAGTGTTATTTGGGTGGCAAGCCTCAAAACATGCACAAAAGCAAAAGGCTGTTAGCGCAAAAGGACGGTTACAAAAAGATTGTCATTGCCGGGGCTGTGGAACGTAGCGGAAAGGTAAAAGTTGAAGCGGTGGAAAAAACGAGCGTGTACACACTAATACCATTTTTGATCAAAAACGTACATCAGGGCAGCAAGTTAATGACGGACGAGCATTTAGCCTACGTTAATGCAGGTCGTGTTTATGAGCATCAAAGTATTAAACACATCGTGCGTGAATATGTACGCGGGGAAGTTCATACCAATACGATTGAAAACTTTTGGAGTTTGCTCAAACGTGGCATTTACGGTACATATCATTTTGTAAGCACTAAGCACGTGCAAAATTATCTTGAGGAGTTTGCTTTCAGGTTTAACAGCCGTGAAATTACAGAGGCGCAAAGGTTTGATAAATTAATATCTTTGTCTAACCACAGGATTGATTATGCCACGCTCACAGGGAAACAAAAAGACAAAGGACAAACCAAAAAAGCCTAAGACGGATAAACAGGTAATTGACGGATTAGGTGTGTCTTTTGAACAAGCTATGGGCATACTCTCACAGCCAAATAAAACAGAAAATAGTCAAAAATAAAAGGCTATTTTCTTGTTTAATTCACTTATATTCAGTAACTTATATGTGTGAAATATGTGATAATATTGATTTTATTCTGCTTGTTTGGGTGTTGTTCTACCCGGAGTTTAAAGCCAAACACGCCTTATTTTTACCATTATCATAAACTGATCGAGTTTAAAGGCAATCGGGACTCATTAATATGGTTTAGACCTGAATTTTAATAACACGGTGGCTTTTTGTCCAACCACATAGTTTTTTTTCTTGTTACCATCAAAACATTAATCGGGCCGCCAACATGGTCGGGATGATATGTATGTGAGAAGTTTATTAAAAACTCGATGCCGCTTTTAAGCCCATTTTTCCATACTTCTCTATTACTCCATAGGTGGTTGTCAGAAATTTCTTTCCATTCACCAAAAGCTACGCTATCTACTTTGTCTTGTCTACCCCATTCGAGGTCAATAGATAGCGTGTCAGTTACCTTTCTTCTTAAAGCTAAATAATGCAATATCATCGTATCTTGTTCCCTACCAAATACAACACAGTCCGTTATCGCGTAACCTACCTTATATCTTTTTAATAGATACTGAACTTCATGTTTATTTGCCGAAACAAAAGAATTAAAAACGTAATCAATAACCGAGGTTTGATATGCTTTCTCAAATGCGGTTATTGACTTGGCTGTGTCTATAATTCTTTTAGCTAAATTCCTTAACGAAACTCCCTGATAGCCGCTTAAGGAAAAGTTAATACTACCATTTCCATTTGAGATTATCTTACAAGACGTATCAGCATATCGCGTTATTGGTTGCTTTGTTATAATATTAATACCTGATTGCGAAACCCTGCTATCCGCACCTACCATAATTGTATCATTTCGTTTAATAGCAACGATACAAGTTTGACTATATCCAATAAAGGGAACGAGAAAGATTAGTGCGATTAGGTATTTCATTGTTGTTAGGTTTAAAAGGTTTCCCATAAACCTAACAACAAATACTCACTTAAACAAGCCATAATAGCGGTATGTATGTCCATACTTGTAACCGCCTTGTGTTTTGTTGGGTTAAACTGCGGGATAGATGCCCTATAAGCGGTTAATAACCGGGTAAGTTTTGGGTGGCGTTGCAACTTTGTTCAACCAAACGAAGAGAAAAATTAAAGTTTAAAAGAACATGAGCACATTAAAGAATAGCGTACGCCTGGTTGGTAACCTGGGTATGGACCCCGAAGTAAAGAGTTTTGATAACAACCGTAAACTGGCGAAAATTTCTATCGCCACTAATGAAACTTACAAGAATGATAAGGGCGAGCGCATAACGGACACCCAATGGCACAACCTTGTATTATGGGGTGTCCAGGCCAAACTGGCCGAGGACCTGCTGAAGAAAGGTGATGAGATAGCCGTGGAAGGCAAGCTCTCCAGCAGGAGTTATGTTGACAAAGACGGCAACAAGCGTTACATGACGGAAGTTGTTGTTAACGAGTTCCTGAAAGTCGGCCTGAAAAAGCAACAATAAAAAGCATCCAAACCTAAACCATCATAATGAAGAAGCAGTCTCCGGTATTTGCCGGGGCTGCTTTGATTAATTAAAAACTTAAACCTTATTTATTATATTTGTTATCCACTTAGAGGCACGCGAAACCGCCCGGTTGTATAAACTGCTGAGCGACAAATTAGGCAATGACACTGCCGAGGCGATGTTTAAATATATTGATAGTAAAACAGAACGATCTGTGGAAGTAACCATCAAAGCATTAGCTACAAAAGATGATCTTTATTTTGTAAAGGATGACCTTCACCGGGAGATCGGCATTGTCCGAAAAGAGATCAGTGAGTCAAAAGCAGATACGATCAAATGGATGTTTATTTTCTGGATAGGGCAAGTAGGTGCTACGCTGGCTATTGTGCTCCTGTTCCTTAAAAAATAATTGGGGCAACTTTAAACATTTATTGTCTTCTCCACAATAATGTGGATCACATCGTCCAGTTCAAGCGCAGTTGTTTCTAAATGACTTATAATATCCCTGTTTAGCGGGTTATCCAGTTTCTTCCGGTCAAACAGGTTAACCAGGCCCATAATGGTTGCTACCGGCCGGCGAATATTATGCGAGCTGATAGCCGCTATATCCTGCAAGCGCCTGGTTTGTTCGGCGGTATGTTCTTCGTTCCGCTTACTTTCTATCAATGCACGCAATATGTTTATGGTACGGTCTATCATTTGCAGTTCATCTTTGCCCGGCTCACGCTCCGTATCATAATAAATGGCGAATGTTGCCAGCACCTGCGTCCCCTTAGGACTGATAACCGGGGTCGACCAGCATGCTTTAAGGCCATAAGGCAAAATATATTGTTTATAGTCCTGCCACAATGGGCTGTTGGCAATGTCACTAACCACCACCTGTTCCCGGTGATATGCTGCTGTTCCGCACGACCCTGCGTTGGGCCCTATCCGGGCGCCGTTGATGGCCGTGCAGTATTCCTGTGGCAAACGGGGTGCCGCAAGGTGGTACACTTTTTCCTGCTCCCGGTCTACTTCCAGTATCGAACAATACATTTCGGGGAAAATACTTTCGATACCCACCAGCAGTTTTTCCGCAATTTTCGAAAGCGGGTATTCTGCCATAAAATTCAGTTGCAATACCTTTTTTTCCAGTTCAAGGATCAGTTGTTCTATCTTGATGTGACTGATATCCCGGATAAAAACAATGAGTTCACCTTTGTAAGGGTAAATGTTCAACCGCAACCAACCCTTGCAATGCTTGTCATAGTATTGAAGCTGCTGAGGCGTATTAGTTTGAAAGGCAACTTCAAACATTGGAACTACTTCCTCCGTCGTTGTCAATTGGTCTATAAGCCTGAAATCGGCTCCGTACAACTCGTCGCCGGTCATTTTTACCAGTTTTTGGAACGCAGGATTAAACGCATTAATGCGCCAATGCCGGTCGAGCATAAAAAAGCCCTCGGTAAGGCTGGCCAGTACATGCTGTACTTTATCCGAAATATTGTACGGGTTACGGATATTCAGGTCCTCATCGCGGTAAATACCCGATGCATAAATAAGTTGTTCCTTCTTGTCATAACAAGCCGACCAACTTACAGTAAAAAAGCTTCCGTTCCTGGCTTCAAGCCTCGAAATAAATCCTTCGGCATTCTGGAGTGAAATAATACTTTGAAACAAATCGGCAAGTTTGTTCCTATCATCGGGATGGGACAGATCGGCCAGGCTCTTTCCGGCAGACTCCTCCCTGCTATATTCCGTAAAATGCGACCAGGAAGCATTGGTATAAATAATATTCCCCTTGGTATCGGCTACGAAAAATATATCGTCAGAATGATTTAACAGGAAAGCAAGCCGTTCGTCCATAGCAAGCTATTTATTATTAGTAAATATACAATAATAGATTACTTATTATGCAACGGTAATAATATATAATTTCAGGGCGTGGTAACGGCTACCGGCAATATTTTCCCGTTAAAGAACTTATGACCCGTCAAAGCAAAATCGGCTATATATTTGCCCATTTCGAAAGCAAGTACAGGCGACTCGTAGCCCGGGAAAGCTTTTTCGAGCATCTCTGTCTGCGCCGAGCCAAGCGCCAGGCAGTTCACTTTTATTTGCCTGTCAGTTAACTCCTGTGCCAAGCATTCGGTCAAGGTATGAAGGGCGGCTTTGCTTGCCGAGTAAGCGGACAGTCCGGCGAATTTTGAACTCCCCTGGTAAGCTCCCATGCTGCCAATGTTGAGGATATGGGCATTTGCAGGCATCAATCCCAACAGGCTCTGGATCATGCGGACGTGCCCGATAAAATTGTTTTGCAGCATCTCCACAAAATCACTCTCCTCCAGTTCGGGAAAAGGCTTGTTGATCAGTTGGCCTGCATTGTTAACCAGGATATCCACCCGGTTATCAAGGCGGCTCGCGATAAACTGCAAAAGGCCTGCGTAATCATCGTGCACAATATCGAAGGCGATCGGATAAAGCTCACAATCGGGGTTTAACCCCTGCGCTATTTCGGCCAGTCGGCCCAGTTTATCTTCGGAGCGCGCAAGAGCTATTACTTTATGCTGATCAGACAAGATCAGTTCCAATACCGCCTCAAACCCCACACCGCTGCTTGCGCCTGTTATAATGATGTTCATACTACGCTAAGGTATTAAATTTCCTACACCACCAGCTTCTGCTCAACCGGGTGTTTTATCAGGTAGAGGCCGTCATTAATGAGCTTGGTTAATTCTGGCTCATTAGCAGCCCTCGTTTCCAGGAACGTTTTGATCTCCCTGGCCACCGAAGGTTCTGTATTCTCATGATCCAGTATTTCCAGTATCTCGAGCGCGCAAAGCCAGTCATCGTGATGATTTTTTTGCAGCATCATCCATACGTTGCCCAAAAACCCATAATCGCCGCCATTGTGCCGGCGGTTGCGAACCTGCTGATATAACTTGTGCAATTCTATAGTCCGGGGGTCATAGTGCACATGATGGGTGGCTGTGTTGGACTTTGGTGGTATCTCCTCGAAAGCTTCTTTATCTGCCGCGCCGCAAAAGACTGAGATTATCCTTTCGCCGACAGCCATATCGTAATCTCCCCAGGCTGGACTGAACAGTATTTCCCCCTCTGGATCTTTTACAGTACAGTCTTCGAAAGCGATCACCTGGATCTTTTCATTATTAACGATTATGTTCTTTACAATGCCGCTTACTTTGATACCGCTTTCAAATTCCAGATCGGTTTGCTTGCCTTGTTCAATACCGATATCAGCCAAAGACATTTCTTCTAATGACGTTGAGAATCCTTTCAATTTTCCGACGGGTGAACTAAACCCATCGTGGTGGTGATCCTTTCCGTGACCCTTTAACTGTTTATTATTATGGGACAGCATTGTTGGCCCTGATGTTTTTATAAAAGCTGGCTGATCGCCATATTTCTTAAACTCTGAGATCACCCCAGAAACCTGCAAACCAGAACTATAAACCACGGTACAGGTATTTTTACTTTCTACGGCTTTTTGCAGGCCGTATATCCCTCCCACCCTGAAGGACATGGTATTGGCAAACTCCTCCAAAACATCTATCAGGTTTTGAAACGTGTCGGTAACAAAAAGTTGCGGCTGTGGCTTGGTGATATCATAAGGATAATTTACGGCGTATTTATTATACCATAGTTTTTTCACATCACTTTTCATGCAGGTCGAGCTTTCGCCTATGGAAGAAAGTAAACCGGCGCCGTATATCTTTGGGTTCTCCAGGTTTCCTATCAAGCCGTATTCAACTGTCCACCAATGCAGGCGGCTCAACAAAGCCATTTCGGATGGTTCGCCCATATTTTCCTGCCGGTAAGCCAATAATTCTTCTGCCTTCCTTATTTCTTCCGCATCGGCATCAGGCATCTCTTTTAAAATGGACAACGACCTGATGGCCTCGTACAATTCAAAATCCTGCGCCGAAAACATAGCCTTCGCCCCTATCGAACCGAAATAGCTCAGGTATTCATGGTAATCCTTATCGGCTATGATAGGCGCATGACCGGCTGATTCGTGGATAATATCTGGAGCAGGCGTGTATTCAATGTGTTTCAACTGGCGTATATCGGCCGCTATCACCAGTACGCGATATGCCTGGTATTCCATAAAGGCAGCCGGCGGTATAAAACCATCTACCGTAACCGCTCCCCAGCCTATCTTGCCGAGCGCATCGTTCATTTCCTGCAGGCTCGGGATCTTTTCGATGGTCAGGCCGGCCTTTAGTAACCCTGGTATATATGGGTAATAGGCAACATCTTTAAGGTAACTGTAGTTTTGCCTCATCACATAGCGCCATACGGCGTGATCGATAGGCGTATAATGCTCGTAGTGCTGGTCGACTATAAATTGTTTTAAATGGGAAGGCAGCGCCGCAACCTGCGGGTTATTAAAATCATTAAAACGGCTCATTACGTTCAGTTGGTTTATTAAGAGAACGTAAAATTAGGAATTTGGTTGGAAAGGTTTGCAGCTATTCGGCCTGGCTGTTTTCAACATTACCGTTTTCGTTAACACCTATGGAAGGCAGCCCCTCCTCGAGACGCTTCGGCCGAATGACATAATAAAGGCCAAGCATAGCTACGATAAGTGAGGTAAGGTAAAAAGAAACGCTCAGGAAAACTGCCAAACCAACATTCATGTGAAATATCGGGGAAAGCCGGGCAAAAATGGCTTCCCGCGCTCCTGCACCTCCAAAGGTAATGGGTACAACTGCTGCCAAAGCCGAGATTAGAAAAGACAGTAAATAAGGCGCAAATTTACCGTGAAAATCCTGCCCCATAAGTACACAGAGGATGGTAAGTACCTGTAACGACTGAACAATTACTGCCTTGGCGTGCCCTTTGAAAAAATGCCTGGTAAAATCCTTGAAAAATATCTTTACAACGACGTAATAAATAATCGACCCAAGCAAAAAAGCCGCCATTGGAATAGCCAGGTGTATCTGCTCCTGTATCTGCGGGATAAATATGGTCAGCGTGACGACGATCAACCCGATGGCCCACAAGCCGCTTAACCGGTCGAACGCTATCGCCCAAAACACTCTTTTGGCGGGCAGTTTATAGGTTTTATGCAGTAAATATATCTTGTACCCATCCCCGCCTATGCCGCCCGGAAGTAAAAGGTTGTAAAAGATACCGAGTAAGTACAGGCGAAAATTGAAACGGGTATCCAGTCTGAGGTTAATGGATTTGAAAAAACTCATAAGCCTCCATGCAGATGCTACCATCGAAAAGAAGTAGACGATGACCCCTGCAAACATCCACCAATAGTTGGCGTGAAATAACCTGTCTTTTATTTCGCTGATTGGCTGCTTGCTGAATACATAATACAGCAGGGCCGAAGTGACTGCAAGTTTTAAAATAAGTTTGGTAACGTTCCAAACCTTATGTTTCCAGGTGCGCGGATTCGGGTTATCTTCGACTATCTCTTCTATTTCAGTCATTTCGGCTGCAAAAGTAAGATTTTGATTTCACAGATTACTATACAATGATTTCACCGATTATTTTGTGCCAGGGACGCACGTGTCTGCCGGATGTTAAATTTTGATGAAGAATACAATTCAGCGCAAACCGGACCAATCGGTGTAATCAAAATAATTAACTTTGCGCAAATTTTAAAGCGCATGGCAAAAGTTAAGGTTGGTTTGGTGCAGATGTCGTGCACAGCAGATAAGCAGCAGAACCTGGATAAGGCAATTGTTAAAGTGCGCGAAGCTGCTGAAAAAGGGGCTCAGATAGTTTGCTTGCAGGAGCTCTTTACTTCGCTGTATTTCTGCGACGTGGAGAATTACGACAACTTTAAGCTTGCCGAAGCAATCCCCGGCCCATCAACTGACGAGCTATCTAAAGTAGCTAAAGAACTGCATGTGGTAATCGTAGCTTCTTTGTTTGAAAAACGTGCGCAGGGGCTTTATCACAACACCACCGCGGTAATTGATGCCGACGGCGCTTACCTCGGGAAATACCGCAAAATGCACATACCTGACGACCCAGGCTTTTACGAGAAATTCTATTTCACGCCGGGCGACCTGGGCTATAAAGTTTTCAAAACCAAATATGCTACCATTGGGGTGCTCATTTGCTGGGACCAGTGGTACCCGGAAGCTGCCCGCATAACGGCTTTGATGGGTGCCGAAATATTGTTTTATCCAACGGCCATCGGCTGGGCTACCAGCCAGGACGATGCTACTAACGTTGAACAATACAACGCCTGGCAAACTATCCAGCGCTCGCATTCGGTAGCAAACGGCGTACACGTTGTAAGCGTGAACCGTGTGGGACAGGAAGAAGAACTGAAGTTTTGGGGAGGATCATTTATATCAAATCCATTTGGCACCATACTTTACCAGGCTTCCCATACCGATGAAGAGGTAATTGTACAAGAAATAGACTTGGGTAAGACAGATCATTATCGTACACACTGGCCGTTTTTGAGAGACCGCCGTATCGATTCATACCAGCCAATTACTAAGCGCCTGATTGATGAACAATAATCTTTCGGACTTTCGGACTTTCGGACTTTCGGACTTGCCGAAGGCAAAAGGCTTCCACTTCCCCGCCGAATGGGCGCCGCATACAGCTACCTGGCTCAGCTGGCCGCACAAGGAAGAATCGTGGCCCGGTAAGATCGGTATGATCTATAGCCGCTATGCGGAATTTGTAAAAGAAGTTGCCAAAGGCGAATTGGTGCGCATCAATGTTATTAATGATACCATGATGGCCTTTGCCAAAGAACAATTATCTGCCGCGGGCGCCGATCTGACAAAAATTGAGTTTTTCAATTTCCCCACCAACGATGCCTGGTGCCGCGACCACGGTCCGGCGTTTTTGATCAACCCGGAAACCAAACAAAAAGTGATCGTTGACTGGGGCTATAACGCCTGGGGCGATAAATATCCGCCCTACGACTTTGACGATGTCATCCCAACTAAAATTGCGCAGCATTTCGGTCTGCCGGTTTACCATCCGGGCATTGTAATGGAAGGGGGATCGGTCGATTTTAATGGAAAAGGAACCGTTTTAACCACCACCGCCTGCCTGCTCAATAAAAACCGCAACCCGCAACTGAACCAGCAGCAAATTGAGGACTATCTTCAAAATTATTATGGTGTTCAGCAGGTATTATGGCTTGACGACGGTATTATAGGCGACGATACCGACGGCCATATCGACGATATTACCCGCTTTGTAAACGGGGACACCGTAGTTACCGTTATAGAGGAAAACAAGGCGGATGAGAACTACCATATCCTGCAGGAAAACCTCGAAACGCTTAAAACCATGCGGTTGCTCAGCGGCAAGCAACTCAATATTATCGAGCTGCCAATGCCCGACCCTGTTTATTACGATGGACAGCGCCTGCCGGCTTCCTATGCCAACTTTTACATCGCAAACGCAGCCGTTATTGTGCCCACCTATCGCTCCAAAAACGATGACCGGGCATTAGATATCCTGATACAGTGCTTCCCCGATAGAAAAGTCATCGGCATTGATTCGACTGATATTATCTGGGGTTTGGGCAGCTTTCATTGTTTGAGCCAGCAGGAACCGGCTGTGTAGATATTGGATTACCGTTTTATAGTCAGGCATTAGTTCAGCTAATTGGGTAATTATTCATTTTTGAAGAATTACTTGTACCTTTATGCTATTGTATAACTTTTATGAAAATAACGATCGAAATAGATAGTAAAAGTGAATTGGACAAATTATCCGCTTTATTCAAAACATTTAAAATCAATACGGTTAAAGTTATTTCCATTGATGAAAATGCTTTGCTGATTAAAGGCGATAAAAAGATCGATCCAAAGGAGCTGTTTGGTATGTGGGCCGAAAAGCCCAGATCATTGGATAATATTCGTAAAACGGCCTGGCAACGATAATGAAGCTTCGCAATGGTTTTATGTGATACCAATATTTTCATCCACGCATTTAATGGAAGACAGGAAACAATTGACAAGTTATTGTCTATAGGTCTTGACCAGATCGTACTTTCTGTAATCACCGTGATGGAACTTTACCAGGGCATGGCTAACAAAACCGAACTGGCACAATTAAAAAGAAAGATTCGGTATTACGATGTGATTGAAATTGATCCCGTTATTTCAAAAACAGCAACCTCTCTTATAGAAAACTTCAAATTGAGTCACGGTCTTCAAATTCCTGATGCCATAATCGGCGCAACCGCGTCTGTGCATCAAATCCCACTTTTTACTTATAACGTAAAAGATTTCGATTTTATACCCGGTGTTATATTGGTTTGAGATGCCTTTCTATACTGAAAGTCTCTTGCTCGGATTACTCATTCACCGACCATTCCCCTTTCCTTACCGACTTCTTCAAATACATCGCCTATATACAGTTGCCGTCACTTCAATACCGCTTTAGTTTTGAGTAAGATTTAAAACTTAAAACGATGAACACTATTATAGATAACACCAACAGGCGCAATGGCAGAGTGGTTGCAGGAGCAATTATAGTTCTGGTTGGATGCGCACTACTTGCCGATCAGTTCGACATGTTTTATATCCCCGACTGGCTGTTAAGCTGGCCAATGTTATTGATAGCAATAGGGCTGTACAGCGGTGCCAAACATAACTTTCAGAATATGACCTGGGCAATATTGATTTTTATAGGCGGCGCCTTTTTACTCGACGATGCCCTGCCCGATTGGAACATTGAGGATTTTGTATGGCCAATAGGCATTATTGCCTTAGGCGTTTACCTTATCATGAGGCGCGGCCGTCACCACTTGAAATACTAACTATTCATATACTTTTACAACAAAAGGAGAGGCATATAACCCTCTCCTTTTTTATTGTAATAACAGTCAAATACAAATACCAAAGCAGAAACGAACAATACGACAATTTTTTCACCGACAATTTTTCCGCCCTTACCGATTAGTTCAATAATATCGCCAATATTTGATAGGTTCGCCTTAAGTATTACCTTAGTTTTGAATAAGATTTAATTTTGACAGAATAGACAATGAGCGAGCATGTAAATGATATAGAATACCAGAATAAACCTAACAATAACGGAAAGGCAATTATCGGAATGGTACTGTTGATCATTGGGGGTTTATTACTGGTTCGCCAGTTCAGCTACTTTTTGATACCGGGCTGGATATGGGAGTGGCCAACCTGGCTCATCGTAGCCGGGCTTTATATAGGGGCCAAACATAATTACCGCAGATCAATATGGTTCATATTAGTATTTATAGGATTAGCCGGAACATTGAACAATGCCATTCCGGGGTTGCATATAGGGAACCTGATATGGCCCGGGATGATCATTATGATAGGCTTATGGATAATATTAAGGCGCAATCACTCCGGTGCAAACCGTAACAAATGGGAAAAACAGTGGGAGCAAAAATGGGAATACAAATGGCAGCAAAAATGGGATAAGCATTACCACACGCCCATCGATCCTCAGCCTCAAACACCCGCCGACGACGAAACCTCGGGCAATATTCCACCGGTTAATCCGAACGCGCGCCCTATAACAGGCGATGATTTCCTGGATGCCACGTCCATATTCGGCGGTGTTAAAAAAACGATCCTTTCGAAAAACTTCAGGGGTGGCGACATTACCAATATTTTCGGCGGGGCCGAGATCGATCTTACACAAGCTGATATCGACGGCAAGGTGGTATTGGACATTACCCAGTTATTCGGGGGCACCAAGATCATTGTTCCGCCGCACTGGCAGGTAATTTCCAACCTTTCAGCGGTATTTGCCGGGGTAGATGATAAACGCCTCAGAAAGGTGGGTGCAGGCGATAACAATAAAATACTCGTGCTGGAAGGTGTGTCCATCTTCGCCGGGGTCGAAATAAGAACTTTTTAAGCAAGTAAAAACATAAACCAAGGTTTTGGCAAGCACGCAACTAACATTTTCCAAAATACGCATCGCGTTTGTATCAGGTGGCCTGGTATGGGCCATCCTGCTTACATACGTGGTGCATACCTTTGGTTTTACGTGGTACATCTCCATTATGGATGGGGCAATATGCACGCTGCTGCTTGGGGCTGCCTGCTGGCTCATCAATAACAACCTTAAATATTATCAACCGGGCAAGGGTAGTTATATCAACCTGTTTTTCTGGTGCCTGGCGCTTACTGCTGCCGCAACCTTCGGCGCGCGGTGGGTTCTGCCTTACATTATCGGCAACAACATATATTCCAACTTTCATATTCAGTCAGTAACCATACGTTTTTTTACCAACTTTCTGGCTATAGGCTGGATGGCCCTGATCAGTATGATATGGTATTCGCAACTGGACCAGAAAGAAAACGAAAAGCGTAAAGGCGAAGCCGAAAAGCTGGCCCGCGATGCAGAATTGTATAATCTGCGCCAGCAATTGCAGCCGCACTTCCTTTTTAACAGTTTGAATTCCATCAATGCGCTTATCGGCTTTAAACCGGATGAGGCACGTAAGATGATACACCAGCTTTCCGACTTTTTACGTGGAACGCTGAAGAAAGACGACCAGCAGCAGGTAACCCTGCCGGATGAACTTTCGCATCTTCAATTGTATTTGGACATAGAGAAAGTGCGGTTTGGGCATCGTTTAAAAACGGAGATCAGCTGCGACGATAAATGCGACACGGCCGTATTGCCGCCCATGATTTTGCAGCCGATCGTCGAAAATGCGATCAAATTTGGTTTGTACGACACCACCGAAAGCGTAACGGTCAGCATCAGGGCCGAAATTGAGGACAACTACCTGACTATGACCGTGCAAAACCCTTACGACCCTAAGACCGCCCGGCCGCGCAAAGGAACAGGTTTTGGTTTGAGCGGCGTACAAAGGCGACTTTATTTGCTATATGCACGCACCGATTTGGTGGAAACTTTCGCAGATGATAATATCTTTACAACCATAATCAAAATACCGCAATAATGAAACGAGCGCTTGTGATAGACGACGAACCTTTGGCCCGCATGGTTGTACTGGAATATTTGCAGGATTTTAAGGACCAGATAGAGGTATTACAGGAATGCGGCGATGGCTTTGAGGGCCTGAAAGCCATACAGCAATACCAGCCCGACCTGGTGTTTCTGGACGTGCAGATGCCGAAAATAAACGGATTTGAAATGCTGGAGCTGGTGGAACAGGCCCCATCGGTGATATTTACCACAGCGTTTGATGAGTACGCCATTAAAGCTTTTGAAACCCACGCTGTAGATTACCTGCTGAAACCGTTTACCCGCGACCGGTTTCATAAAGCGGTTGAAAAATTCCTGTCGCAAGCCCCTGTGGTGCATCCTGCCAGGCAAACCGAAAGCCTGCTGGAGGCCGCTTCGCAATCGCCCGCGCAGCACGAACGTATTGTGGTGAAAACCGGCACCAAGGTAAAGATCATCCCTGTAAATGACGTGGAATACCTGGAAGCCGACGACGATTATGTAAGTGTGCATACCGCCGAAGGTTCATTCCTGAAAAACAAAACCATGAGCTTTTTCGAACAAACCCTCGATCCATCCACCTTCGTACGTGTGCACCGCTCCTATATCATCAAAATCCAAAACATCACCCGTATCGACCCATACGAAAAGGATGCGCATATTGCTATACTAAAATCGGGCGCCAAAATACCGGTGAGCAAAACAGGGTATGCCAAGCTGAAGCAGGTGCTGGGGATATGAGTTTGATTTTGGATTTCGAATGTTCAATTTCGAATTTATAATTAGGTCATGCCTAACTTGTTTCGGCACCTCTCATGCTAAATGGCCCGTATGCCGGCGATCTCTTTGTGGGACCCTGGAACAAGTTCAGGATGACTTTTTCTATTAAAACAATTATGGCACTCAAACGGCGTTTATTATACATCACAATAAACCAGCACCCATGCCTAAATTCCTCATCACCCTAATTATTCCGCTGCTTTTTGCAGCGGATCAGAAAACTTACATTCCGGATAGTAAACGCGCTGCGGATATCCGCACCAAAATATGGCCGAAATTGCAAGGCGATCTTAAGGCTGCGGGGTTAAAAAATGACCAGCCTGTATTTATCCGGATATTTAAAGAGCCGGGAATATTAGAGATTTGGGTAAAATCGGGCAAGCAATATAAACTGTTCAAGAACTATCTCATCTGCGCTTATTCCGGCGGCCTCGGCACCAAAACCAAAGACCACGACGGTAAATGCCCGGAGGGTTACTATACCATCACGCCAACGCAGCTTAACCCGGTTAGCACCTATCATTTAGCCATGAATGTTGGCTACCCCAATGCATTCGACCAATCGCGCAGTTACACCGGCAATGCCATTATGATACACGGTTATTGCGCCTCCATCGGCTGCTACGCCATGACGGACCAGATGATTGAAGAAATTTATACGATGGTTTACGAAGCGTTTTTACACGGACAAAAATCGGTGGATGTCAATATATTTCCCTTTAAACTAACTAATGCAAATATTGATAAATACTCCGCTTACCCTTATGTTTCATTCTGGCAACATTTGAAACCCGGGTATGATATTTTTGAAAAAACGCATATACCACCGGCGGTGAGTGTGGTGAATAAGAATTATTCCTTCAGGTAGAGACGCAAAATATTGGTCTCTACGATATTAACAATGTCTTCCACGCCTCTTCTACCTTGCCTTCATCAAGCAGTTGTTTGGCTTTCAAATGTAGTTGCGTTTCGCGGGTTTGGCCGTCGCCAATGGTGGCATCCAATATCTCTTTTATTTCGGCCGCCTGCGCGTAATCATCTATCTGCTGGTCCGTTGGCAGCGATTCCACATTTCCCAATTGCCCCAGGTTATTCCCTGTCAGTATCTTTGAATTGCGGATGGCATAAGGGATCGAGTCGACACCTATGCCGATAGTACGCACAGGCTTGGCAACCTTGAAAAGGTTGTCGCGGTTTATACGGGCGTACCAATCGCCGCCGAGGCGCGCAACCAGGTCGAGTTTTTGCTGATCGATTTTTCCGTCAGGATCTAAAATGGATTCGCTTATATGCATCAATTTGATCTCGGCCAGGATCAAATTACCTGCGCCGGCGCCTTCACCTAAAGGAATAACCTGGTTTATCACACACTCAAACTGCACCGGTGACTCAGCTACACGCGGTGGTTTCACCAGTTTGGAAGCTATGGGTGTGAGGCCGCACTTAACAAATTCGTTCACCCCTTTCGGATATTCCACACTTGCCAGCGATGTTTGCTGCACCATATCGTAGGTGACGATATTGATCACGCATTCCGGCACCTCCAATATATTCTCATGCGTATGCTTGGTTGTGGCATCCCTCACCCTGCGCGATGGCGAAAACACGCAAACCGGCGGCTTGGTGCTGAACATGTTGAAAAAGCTAAAGGGGCTAAGATTCACATTGCCATCTTTATCTACTGTCGAGGCGAAGCATATCGGTCGGGGTGCAATAGCGTATTGCAGGTAGTTTTGCAGATCGACGGGGGATAAATCTGATGTTTTTAACGTCAACATTACAACTTCTTCAAAGCCAAAATCGAAAAATCGCTATCTGCTTTTTTTATTACATTACTCAAAACACCCAACCCTGTTACTTCCATCTCCACCAGATCACCCGGCTGTAGCCATTGGGTTTGATAATCAGGATCATTTAGCAAACCTGTTCCGTTCAGTTCGAGAAAGCAGCCTGTACCTACTGTGCCCGAACCGATAACATCGCCCGGTAAAACATCGCAGCCGTAAGCACAACGTTCGATGATCTCGGCGAAGGTCCAGTCCATATCGGCCATGTTGCCGGCGGATACTTCCTTGCCGTTCACGTGGCATTTCATCGTTAAATTATAGGCGTTCCCTGTATGACCTGGCTTGGGCGCAACTTTATATTTTTCCAGTTCATCCGGCGTTACCAGCCAGGGGCCAATAACGGTCGAAAAATCCTTCCCCTTTGCCGGACCAAGGTTCAGCAACATCTCCTCCATTTGTAGCGTGCGGGCGCTCATATCATTCATGATCATGTAACCTGCTATGTAACTATCAGCGTGAGCCGCTTTAATATTGCGACCTTTTTTGTTTAGTGCAACAGCAACTTCCAGCTCGAAATCCAATTTTTCGAAATGGTCGGGCATGCATTCTATCTCCCCTATACCCTGTATCGCGTTATGATTGGTGAAGTAGAATATCGGGTATTGATCAAACTGCGGTATCATTTCGGCTTTCCGGTTACGCCTGGCAGCCGCCACATGCTGGCGAAACGCATACCCATCACGGCACGATGTCGGATGCGGCACGGGCGCTAGCAGTTCGAAAAATAACTCCTCCTTAGCTTCCAGCTTGCCCGAAGCGATATCATCGTTCACTTTCCGGGCGCGGTCCATCAGTTCATCGCCACCCCACAAAAAATCATTCATATTATCGGGCAGCAGTTTATGGCACGAGTTGAGATTATAAATATGGCCGTTCACATATATGCCCAGGTGCTCACGGTCTTCCGTTTTGTAGGATACAAGTTTCATAATGGGTTAGTTGGTGCGTCAAAGCTAATGGTTTTAGTTGATTAGTTGGACTGAGTTGAATAGGTTGAATAAGTTGAGTTCAAAAACTCATTCAACCACTTAACTTGATCAACCAGTCAACCAACCTTGCATAATAAATAAATTATTGCTTAATTTTGCATACCATGCTTAGCATACAATGCCATTTTCTGTTCTCCCTTGGGCTCACTTCCATGAGCGATGCCTCTTCCTTCAGGGATGCTGTGCTGGCAAAGATCGTCCTCGCGCAATACTAATTTGCTGTTGAAAGGTTAATAAAAATCATAGTAGTTTTACTGTTCGAATTGGTTAAATTTAAACTGATATTTTAGACCTCGACTACCGCTACCCTCTGCAAACCTTTTAAACTTTTACAACTTCTTAAACGTTTTATATTAAACCAATATATAACCGACATGCCCGTTTATCATAAATCAGGACAGATCCCACCGAAGCGGCATACACAATTCCGTAAGCCCGACGGCACTTTATATGCCGAGGAACTGGTATCAACCGAAGGCTTTTCGAGCCTGTATTCGCTGGTGTACCATGCCTACCCCCCTACTATCGTCAAAACTTTGGGTGAACCGTATTCGGTCGAGCCCAAAATAGCCCGGGAAAAGCACTTGAAGCATACCAGCCTCATCGGCTTTAATATTCAGCCAGAGGACGATTACCTGAAAAGCCGCAAACCTGTACTTGTAAACAGCGATTTGCATATTTCGCTGGCCGCTCCGCGTAAATCCATGACGGAATATTTCTACAAGAACAGCCAGGCCGATGAGGTAATATTTGTGCACGTTGGTTCGGGTACGCTAAAAAGCGGTTTCGGCAATATCAAGTTTGAATATGGCGATTACCTGATAGTTCCGCGCGGTACCATTTACCAGTTGGAATTTAACAGCGAGGATAACCGCCTTTTTATTGTTGAAAGCTTCAGCCCGATACGTTCACCAAAAAGGTATTTGAACCAATATGGCCAGTTAATGGAGCATTCGCCCTATTGCGAACGCGACCTGAAATTACCGGAAAACCTGGAAACGCACGACGAAAAAGGCGACTTCAAGATCCTGATAAAAAAACAGGGCCTGATCTATCCGTATATTTACGGCACGCATCCTTTCGATTTTGTAGGCTGGGATGGTTTCCACTATCCATACGGTTTTTCGATACACAATTTTGAACCGATAACAGGCCGTCTGCATCAGCCGCCACCTGTGCATCAAACCTTCGAAGGGCATAATTTTGTCATTTGCTCTTTCGTGCCCCGTAAGTACGATTATCACCCGCTTTCTATCCCGGCGCCATACAACCACAGCAATGTGGATAGCGACGAGGTGCTTTATTACGTAGATGGCGACTTTATGAGCCGCAAAAGCGTGGTTAAAGGCCAGATAACCCTTCACCCGGGTGGCATACCGCACGGCCCGCACCCCGGCACGGTAGAAAAATCCATCGGCAAAGAATCGACAGAAGAACTGGCCGTGATGATAGACCCGTTCAAACCCCTTATGCTTACCGAGGACGCCATAAAAATTGAGGATCCGAATTATTATAAAAGCTGGGCGAGTGAATAAGCCTCACCTAAATCCTCTCCAAAGGAGAGGACTTTAATAAAATAAAATTAGCAACGCCAACCACTCCCTCTCCTTGGAGAGGGCCGGGTTGAGGCCAAAACAACAAAAATGCAAACACAAACTTTAGATAGAAAACCAACGTCAACCGATTTCCTGCCTTTGAAAGGCACGGATCATGTTGAATTTTATGTGGGCAATGCCAAGCAGGCTGCTCACTTTTATAAAACGGCCTTCGGCTTTCAGAGCCTGGCTTATGCAGGGCCCGAGACCGGCGTGCGCGACCGGGCGTCATACGTTTTGAAACAGGATAAGATACGCCTGGTGTTGACTACGCCTTTACATTCTGACCATCCTATCGCAGAGCACATCAAAAAGCATGGCGACGGGGTAAAAGTATTGGCCCTTTGGGTTGATGACGCTTATGATGCGTTTGAGCAAACTACCAGTCGCGGTGCTGAAACATTTCAGCAACCTCAAACCCTTACAGATGAAAACGGTGAGGTAAAAACAAGCGGCATTAAGCTTTATGGAGAAACGGTGCACTTATTCGTCGAGCGCAAACACTACAATGGTATCTTCCTACCCGGATACGAGGAATGGAAAACAGAATACAACCCGTCAGAAACAGGCCTTAAGTATGTGGACCATTGTGTAGGCAACGTGGGCTGGCATAAAATGAACGAATGGGTGAATTTTTATGAAGATGTGATGGGCTTTAAAAACATCCTCACTTTCGATGATAAAATGATCTCGACCGAGTATTCGGCCCTGATGAGCAAGGTGATGAGTAATGGCAACGGCTATGTGAAGTTTCCGATCAACGAACCGGCCGAGGGCAAAAAGAAATCGCAAATTGAGGAATACCTGGAGTTTTACGAAGGCGAAGGCGTGCAGCATTTAGCGCTGGCTACCGACCATATTGTTGAGACGGTAACCGAATTGAAAAACCGCGGTGTGGAGTTCCTCCATGTACCAACCACTTATTACGACGACTTATTAAGCCGCGTCGGGCGTATCGATGAGGACCTTGCGCCTTTAAAGGAATTGGGCATCCTGGTCGACCGTGATGACGAAGGATATCTGCTGCAAATATTTACCAAGCCGCTCGAAGACAGGCCGACCGTATTCTTCGAGATCATCCAGCGCAAGGGAGCACGTTCCTTTGGTGCCGGGAACTTCAAGGCCTTGTTTGAAGCGATCGAGCATGAGCAGGAGTTGAGAGGGAATTTGTAAGGTAGATTTGAGATATGAGTTTAGGAGCCCCGGCGAATCGGGGCTTTTTGCTTTAAATTAGCGGGATGGATACTGACGATGTAATCGACCTCCTCAAACAAAAATCTGACCCGGCCTATCGCAAAGGCATGGCTCATTTTGGCATTGATAGTTCGAAAGCATTAGGTGTAAAAGTGCCCGAATTACGCCAATTAGCCAAAACAATCAAAAAAGATCAGCAACTATCAATTGACTTGTGGGATACAGGCATACATGAATGCCGGATACTAGCCTCGATGATCGGCGACGCTAAACAGGTAACGCGGGAACAAATGGATAAATGGACAGGTGAATTTTACTCATGGGATATATGCGACCAGGCCTGTGGAAATTTATTTGACCGCACTCCTTTTGCTGTTGAGAAGGCGCTTGAATACTCGGCATCTGAAAACGAATTTGTAAAACGCGCCGGCTTTGTGCTGATGGCTGAATTTGCGGTACATGATAAGAAAGCGGACGATGTAGTGTTCGTCCAATTTTTTCCCGTAATGGAACGGGAAGCATGGGACAAACGGAATTTTGTAAAAAAAGCCGTTAACTGGGCTTTGCGGCAGATCGGCAAAAGGAACAAAACACTCCATCAAATGGCTATCGCTACGGCTCTGCGGATAGCACTTCAGGACAGCAAAGCAGCCAAATGGATCGCTGCGGATGCGCTCAGGGAACTTGAAAAACGCTTCTGATTTTCAAGGCTAAAGCGTATCTTTAAAGTCTTAATTAATTGATTATCCCCATGATCAGGAACACTTTTATTGTCCTGTTGCTAATAGCAGCAGGCACATGTTTTGCGCAATCCAATAATCCGCAATATGATGCCCAACTGGCCCAAAAACTTGGCGCGGATGATTACGGTATGAAAACGTATGTAATGGCTTTCCTGAAGGATGGGCCCAACCGTGTAAAAGATTCGGTAGCCCGCAATGAATTGCAAATGGCCCATCTTAAAAATATCATGCGCCTGGCTAACGAGGGTAAGCTAATTGTAGCCGGACCATTTTTGGATGATCAGCCCATACGCGGGATCTTTATTTTTAATGTAAGTACCGTGGAAGAAGCCAAGGCTCTGACCGAAACCGATCCTGCCATCAAAGCGGGTTCGCTGGTAATGGAGCTGCATCCATGGTATGGTTCGGTTGGTTTAGTCGAAGCATTCCATTTGCACAAAAAAGTAGAGAAAAAAAGTGTGGCAGACTGATATTCTTAAATCTTTAGGTTGTTTTTTAAATCAAAATACAAACATTAAATGTTACGTTAAACAGTTGATAATCATGGGAAAAATATTACCCATATCCTCAATAAATCTATATTTTATCCCTTTCAAGCCGCTGCTTTCAATAACCCGCATTGCCAATTTTACGTATAACAATGGATTGTGAATGAAGTAAATGTAAAGAACACTTAAACCGGCAAATTTCGGCGAAAAAATTATTGGTCCCGAATTTGCAATCGCACATACGCGTACTGCACCCCGAAAGGCCTGTAATACGTATAACACTAATTAATTGACTATTGATAGCCACCATTGAAAAAATTTCTGTGGTCAGAAAGCTAAGATGAGCATTACGGAAGGTGATAAATTTTCTTATGATGGTGACTTCCATATAACCCATAT
The DNA here is from genome assembly GCF_007971025.1 of Mucilaginibacter ginsenosidivorans. Taxonomy (NCBI): domain Bacteria; kingdom Pseudomonadati; phylum Bacteroidota; class Sphingobacteriia; order Sphingobacteriales; family Sphingobacteriaceae; genus Mucilaginibacter; species Mucilaginibacter ginsenosidivorans. Next base: position 4,893,719 of record NZ_CP042436.1, read on the forward strand.
CATCAATGATCTGAATACGGGTTTATGGGAATATAACATCAGCACCAGGGAAGTAAAATGGTCGCCGGGTTTTTATGTCCTTTTGGGCTATGAACCTGGCGAGATACCGCCTTCGTACGATTACTTTTTTGAGAACCTGCTCTACTACGACGACAAGCCGGCCTTTCTAAAATCAATTAATCGCCACTTTAATGATGCACCCGAAACCATCAGGGTAAGGCTCCTTACCAAGCAGTCGGGCTATCGCTGGTTTAAAAGCACCGCCAAAAGATGGGATGATAATTCGGTACCGAAAATAACGGGTTCCATCGCCGATATTCATGAGAACAAACTTCTCGAACTGCAGTCGGGCCGGAATGATTTCCTGTTTAAGGAAACCATCAAAATCGCAAAAGTTGGCGGCTGGGAGATAGACGTAAGGAGCATGACGCTTACCCTTTCCCGCGAGACTTATGAAATTTATGAGCTGCAGGAAAGCGTAAAGTTAAGTATCGAAGAGGCCATCAGCTTTTTCGAGCCCGATCACCGGCAAATAATGGCCCGGGCCATCGATAATATTATAAAATATTCCCGCCCGTTTGACCTGGAACTGCAATTCCGTACGGCGCGCAATAACCTCATCTGGCTGCGTGCAAAGGGTATTGCAGTTATCGACGATTATGGCAAATGTATAACAGTACGCAGCATTTTCCAGAATATCGACTATATCAAAAAGAAAGAGCTGGAAGTTCAGGACGCTGTTAATTTATTGAGCGATCAAAATAAGCGCCTGCAAAATTTTGCCTACATCGTGTCGCATAACCTGCGCTCGCATACCGGCAATTTACAGTTTATGGTCGACCTGTTCGATCAAACCGAAACCGAGGACGACCGTAAGGAGATATTCTCCCATATCAAATCTATCAGCGGCAGCTTAAATACTACGATCGAGCACCTGAGCGAGATAGTAAAGATACAGGCCGAAATAGGCAAGGAAAGAAAGATGCTAAACCTTGAAGACTCGCTGAAATCAGTGCTTTCAGTACTTCAAAGTAATATCAGATCGTCAGGCGCAAAAGTAGAATATGATTTCAGCGAGGTTGACGAGGTATTTTATATTCCTGCTTACCTGGAAAGTATCTTCCAGAATATGATCACCAATTCGATCAAATACCGCCACCCCGACCGCAAGCCGCTTATTAAGGTCCGGTCGGCTAAGATCAGGCACCATATCTATTTATATTTTGAAGATAATGGCCTGGGTATCGATCTTGACAAATACGGCGACTCGGTATTTGGCATGTATAAAACCTTCCACCACAACCCCGATGCAAAGGGCATCGGCCTGTTCATGACCCGCAACCAGGTTGAAGCACTGGGCGGTACCATCGACATTGACAGCACCGTTAACGAAGGCACGAAATTTACTGTGAAGTTGGTTTGAGTTAGTGATAAGTTAACTGGTGATTCGTGGTTAGGATGATAAGTAAAAACAAGTCACTAGTTAACTAATCACCATCACATCTTTATTCAATATAACTCTCCAATATCTTAAATCCGTTCACGGTTATCAGGTTTACCCGATCAATGGTTTTTGGCAGCAAAATGCACTCTCCCATTTTTACCGGATGTTGCTTACCCTGGCACTCTATCACATAATTGCCTTCAACGCAAACGTGAATAACAAATGAATCGAGGCCCGTGTAGTCCTTCGTCGTGCTTTCTGTAAAATCAAGAATATTGGTAGTGAAGTAAGGGCACTTTACCAGGGGAACAGTCTCATTTTTTTCTGGCTGGTATTTGGTTTTATAATCCGGATAAAAATTATAATCAATGGCGGCCAATGCTTCTTCAGTATGCAATTCGCGCTTGTTGCCTTTATCATCTACCCTGTCAAAGTCATAAATACGGTAGGTGATGTCTGATGTTTGTTGTATCTCGGCTATCAGCAAACCCTTGCCTATGGTATGCACCCTGCCGGCAGGCAAAAAGAAAACATCGCCCGCTGCTACATCCTCACGGTTCAGGATATCCATAATGTGGCCGCTATTCAATTTATCAACATATATTTCCTCACTCACCTGCTGATTAAAGCCCGATATCAGCGTCGAACCGGGATCAGCCTCGATCACATACCACATTTCGGTCTTGCCGAACGAATTATGTCGTTTTTTAGCCAATTCATCATCCGGGTGCACCTGTATCGAAAGATCATCATTGGCATCGATAAACTTCACCAGCAGCGGGAATATATTTCCAAAATGATCGTACACCTTTTTGCCTACCAGCTGACCCTTATATTTTTCCAGCAGATCGGCCAGCGACTCGCCCTCCAGCGCCCCATTTGCCACTACAGAAACATCTGATTTAACGCCCGATATCTCCCAGGTTTCACCGCAATTGGGCAGGCCGCCAAAGTCTTTATGCAGGTAAGTTTTTATCTTCTGACCTCCCCATATTTTGTCTTTGTAAATGGTTTTGAATTTTAAAGGATAGAGTGGTGACATGTTTCTTTAATTTGACCGCTAAGATAAAAGTTAAATATTCAATGAAAAATTTAAGTTTCGTTGAATTGTTTGCTCAAAATTTTATATTTTAGGCTACCTAATCATAATTGTAGTGGATACCGACCTGAACCTTGAACCTGACGAAAAGCCTGCTTGCATTGCCTGCGGAAACCCTGAAATATTAGAAGGGTATCCGAATAAACTCTGCGCTGAATGCCGCGATAAATTAATTAAATTCCCTATTCCTGTTTGGGTAAAGTTATTTGGTGCAGCTATTGCCGTATTATCGTTAATGTCGCTTTTCTGGTCGGGAGGAGATTTCGGTGCCGCGCTCGCATTAAAGCGCGCTGAGCATGCAGAAGAAAACAAAAACTATCTGACAGAAAAACACGAACTTGAAAAGGCCGAAAAGACCGTACCCAATTCTATCGGCATATTATCACATTTGGCTATTGCCGATTTCTATAACCTGGAATACGCTAGTATGGATTCGGTACTAAAAAAGATACAAAATCGGACCTTTGAAGATACGGCGCTTTTGGGTAAGGTAAATGATCTTTTGGAAAACGTTAAATCTTATTATCCTTCGGCGTCGTTTGATACCGCCTTCAGCGCGTATAAGAAATCCGTTATTCCCGACAGCGCTCTTGAACGATATGTTGACAAGAGTCCCGGCGACACCTATGCGATGTATCTATTAGCTTCTTCCTATTCAGACAAAGAGCAATATGGAAAGACAGATACAGCCGTGTCCAAAATATTGGCCATCGATCCAAATTTTATGCCTGCTATCTGTATGAAATGTATGGTGAAAAGAGAGCTGAGTCAATTTGATTCTTCATTTTATTATTGCGACAAGCTGCTGGCTATCAATCATCAATCCACATATGCCATGTCGGCCAAAGCACGTACTTTTATAAAATCAGGGAAGAATGCGGAAGGACTTAAACTTGCAAAACAGGTCGATGATCTTAGCAAAGACGACCCATATAACGTTACAACACTTGCGATTGCTTATCACTTCAACAAGGACTATAAGAAACGCGACCAACTTATTAAACAAGCGGAAAAGGACAGTGCTTCAAATTCGTACATGAAGTACGCGAAGGATATATTTTCAGGAAAAATAAAATACCAATAATCAAAAATTATGTTTTTCGTACCAGGCATATTGATCACTATAGCTACGTTTCCAGGCGTAATTGTACACGAGCTTGCACACCAGCTATTTTGCAGATGGTTTAAAATACCGGTTTTTCGGGTGGTATATTTCAGGGCCGGAAATCCGGCCGGATATGTTCAGCACGAGATCATATCAAACAAGTGGCATTCGATGATGATAAGCGTGGGACCATTCTTTGTCAACACAATCTTGGGTGCGCTCATTGCATTCCCGGCAGCCATGCCGGTTTTTGTATTCAACAATGCTAACCCGCTGGATTATCTTCTTATCTATCTTGGAGTATCTATCGCCATGCACGCTTTTCCAAGCACCGGCGATGCCAAATCGATACTAAATGACCTGAAAGAGCCGGAAACACCTGTTTGGGTAAAGATTGTAGGGTACCCTGTTATCGGCCTGATCTATGTGGGATCTCTTGGTAGTTTCTTTTGGCTCGACCTGATATACGGAGGTGCTGTTGCCGTTGGCCTTCCTAATCTGATCGTAAAACTTTTTGCATAAAAAATGCCCGCATAATGCGGGCATTTTTTATTATATCCGGACATACATGGCCATTTATTTACCTAACTTCTTCTTCAAATTCTCATCTATCGCTTCCAAAAATTCTTCGGTATACAGGTAGTCTGTGCCGTGCTCAACTTTTGGTTTAATGGTGATAGCCAGGTCTTTGGTCATTTTGCCGCTTTCAACGGTTTCGATACAAACCTCTTCCAGTGTTTTGCAGAACTTTATTAACTCTTTGTTATCGTCCAGCATGCCGCGGAACTCCAAACCTCTTGTCCATGCAAAAATAGATGCAATAGGGTTGGTTGATGTTGGCTTGCCAGCCTGGTGGTCGCGGTAGTGGCGGGTAACGGTACCATGCGCCGCTTCAGCCTCCATGGTTTTACCGTCGGGTGTAACCAGGGTGGATGTCATCAACCCTAACGATCCAAAGCCCTGTGCCACGGTGTCCGACTGTACGTCGCCGTCATAATTCTTGCAAGCCCAAACAAAGTTGCCATGCCATTTCAGGGCCGAAGCCACCATATCGTCTATCAGGCGGTGCTCATAAGTCAGCTGGTTAGCTTCAAATTCCAGTTTGAATTCGTTCTCATATATCTCCTGGAAAATGTCCTTAAAACGGCCGTCATATTTTTTCAGGATGGTATTTTTTGTTGAAAGATACAAGGGCCATTTTTTCAGCAATGCCTGGTTAAAGCACGCGCGGGCAAAGCCTTTTATCGATTCGTCGGTATTGTACATGGCCAGGGCAACACCATCGCCCTTAAAGTTGAACACTTCGTATGATTGTGGTTCGCCGCCGTCTTCGGGAGTAAAGGTGATGGTCAGTTTACCTTTACCTTTGGTCAAAAAGTCGGTAGCCCGGTACTGGTCGCCAAACGCGTGACGGCCAATGCATATCGGTGCGGTCCAGTTTGGCACCAGGCGCGGCACGTTCGACATCACGATAGGCTCGCGAAAAACCGTACCATCCAGTATATTACGGATAGTGCCGTTTGGCGATTTCCACATTTGTTTTAAACCAAACTCTTCCACACGGGCCTCGTCAGGCGTAATGGTGGCGCATTTGATGCCTACGCCGTATTGTTTGATGGCGTTGGCTGCATCGATAGTAACCTGGTCATTGGTCTCATCGCGGTATTCAATGCCAAGGTCGTAATACTTGATATCGAGGTCGAGATAAGGAGTGATCAGCTTATCCTTTATAAATTTCCATATAATGCGGGTCATTTCATCCCCATCCAGTTCAACTACGGGATTTGCTACTTTGATTTTTGACATAACAGGTATTCGTTTTTTTTCGTAAAAGGTCTCAAATATATAAAATTGACAATAGCTATTGTACTAAATACCATATTGAAATTATCGATACTTAACTAATTAATTCGTACGTTTTAGTATTGTTTTATTGAAGAATGAAGTTATTTTTATAAAATTGTGGCACAAGAATAGCAGTATCTGATCCTACTTGTAATACCTGATAGTAAATTATGACAAAATTTATACTAAGAATTACGCTTTTGACCTTGCTCACCTGCTTCACAGCTTTGGCATCAAAAGCGCAGGTAGGATACGATTATTCACAATACGACGTCGGCGCATCAGTAGGTTTTAATTCCTATTATGGCGATGTAGTGACATCACAATCAAGCAATTCGTTTAACCTGAACTTTGATTATAACCAAAGTGCCTTTATCAACTATATCCTGGAGATCCAGGTTGGTAAGGTGATGGGTGGCGATTCGACAAAAGATCTGTTAGGCAGGCAATTCTCTGCCGATTATACATCTTATGCCTTTAGGATACAGTTACAGGCCGGCGAGCTGATAGACTATTCGCAAAGCAAGGTGCTTAACGCTTTTAAGAATTTATATGTCGGGGGCGGTATAGGCATCATCTATAGCAATATAAAAGAGATCAACCGGTACTCACTTCAGCTACCCGGATTTTATACCCCCGGCGAAAATAAAGCTAACCAGTTATTTTTTCCCGCCCGTATTGGCTACGAACTAAAAATTTACAATAAATACAAGCGCCCCGATTTCAAGGTCGACGTTGGTTACCAATACAACTTCATTTTTGGCGATAACTTCGACGGTTTTAAAGCCGGCGCCCATAACGACGCTTACGGACAATTTACCATAGGGGTCAAGTTTTCCATTGGCGGCGTAACTTCCTACCGCAAGGATATCCAATACTAAACCTTTGTAAAAAATAGGCTATAAACACCCTTCTTGCCAAATTAAGCAAGCAATTGTTGTAATTTCATTTGCTGCCCGGTTATATTTACGCTGATTTACTGTAAACCCAAGATAATGAGAAAAACTTTACTCACCTTCATCGGCATCAGCCTGCTTGCCTTAACCGTTAAAGCGCAAACACCGGCTCCGGCGCCTCCAAAGAACACACAAAAAATATCGCCAGGGCGTATAGTGCACGTCGATACGGCCGTAGTTACCAAACATACCGTTACCATCAAAGGTAAAACCATTCCCTATACCGCCACTGCCGGCATGATGCCGGTTTGGGAAGAAGACGGCAGGCCAACAGCGGGCGTTTTCTATACTTACTACGAACGCGACGATGTGCAGGACAGGGCATCGCGCCCACTGGTTATATCGTTCAATGGCGGCCCTGGCACTCCCTCGGTCTGGATGGAACTGGGCTACACCGGCCCGCGACTGCTCAATACCGACGACGAAGGTTACCCTGTACAGCCATATGGCTTTAAAGAGAACCCGAATTCTATTCTTGATGTAGCTGACATTGTGTATGTCGACCCGGTTAATACAGGCTACTCCCGCCCGGTTAGTGCGGATATTCCAAAATCCAACTTCTTTGGTGTGAACGAGGATATCAAATACCTGGCGGAGTGGATAAACACATTCGTAACCCGCGAGAACAGGTGGGCATCTCCCAAATTCCTGATCGGGGAAAGCTATGGCACCACGCGCGTTTCGGGTCTGGCGCTTCAATTGCAGGATGCCGAATGGATGTACCTGAACGGCGTCATCCTGGTATCACCCACCGACCTGGGTATCGAGCGCAGCGGTCCGGTGCAGGAAGCGCTCAGCCTGCCCTATTTCTCGGCAACAGCGTGGTATCATAAAAAACTACCCGCCGACCTGCAGCAAAAAGACCTTACAGCTATGCTGCCCGAAGTTGAAAGCTTTACCGTTAATGAGCTTTTACCGGCCTTATCCAAAGGCGGATCGCTGGACGATGATCAGAAAAAAGCTATCGCCGCTAAAATATCACGCTACAGCGGCCTGTCCGAAAAAGTGATCATGGATAACAACCTGGTTATATCCTATAACTTGTTCTGGAAGGAACTGCTGCGCGACCAGGGCTTTACCGTAGGCAGGCTCGACTCACGCTACAGGGGTATCGACAGTAAGACAGCTGGTGACGGCCCGGATTATAACGCCGAGCTCACCGCCTGGCTGCATGAGTTTACCCCCGCTATCAACATTTACCTACGCAACGACCTGAATTATAAAACCGACCTGAAATACAACATGTTCGGCAATGTATGGCCATGGGATAATAAGAACGACCACACCGGCGAAAACCTGCGCCAGGCCATCGCTCAAAACCCCTATTTGCACTTATTGGTGCAATCGGGATACTTTGACGGCGCCTGCGATTATTTCAATGCCAAATACAGCATGTGGCAGCTCGATCCGAGCGGGCGACTGAAAGACCGCCTGAAATGGGAAGGTTACAAAAGCGGGCACATGATGTACCTGCGTAAAGAGGACCTGGCAACGGCGACAGAGAATTTGCGGAAATTTATTTTAGGCGCGATACCGAAAGCAGGTCAGCCGGCAAAATATTGATATTCGTCACTAATGGTTTTTATTGCCTTTAAAAAAAGCGGGTAAATATATTATTTGCGTAATTTTATGCTTGTGCCACTCCTGCAGCACAAACTAAATTATACGGCTAATGTTTACTATTTAAAACCATAGATCATGAGCGCCAAAAGACCGCATTCCCGCTTCGATAACGATGATGACGACAGGGACAAATATTTGAAAGACAGTTTAAGCGAAGAATCTGAGACTGAAGATCTTTCATACAACGCTGACGACGACAGCTTCGAATACGACGTTGAAAGTGACGACCCGGACTATCAGCACCCCGATCCGTATAACACTTCGGTTAAGAACGGCGCTGATATGGATTCGACCTACGACGAGGCGAATCCTTTTGATGCTGTTGACGAATATATTCCAAACGAATCGCTGGAAACCGATGTGGACGATCTTGCTATGCATATCGACAAAGGAAAGATCGTTAGGCTGGACCCTATAGATGAGATCATCTCCCGAACGCCGGAGGATAGCCGCCCCGACCTCGATGAGGAAGGTTACCCAAAAAATGACAGGCCAAAACATCCCTAAAAATTCCAAACCAAATGTCATTTCGATTTGCTGAATAGCGGAGAGAAACCTTAGACAAAGTGCATATCGTTTATTCTTGTTGAAGGTAATCTAAAGGAAATGACATAGATTAACATTATTAACTAATATCTACCACTATGTTTATTATCGACATCCATTACACCGCCCCGCTTGAAGAAGTAGATAAGCATATCGAGGGCCATACCGCCTATTTGCAAAAATACATCGGAAATAATACTTTTATTGTCACCGGTCGTAAAGTGCCGCGCACGGGCGGCATCCTTATCGCAAATGCCGGATCGAAGGAGGAGGTTGAAAAGATCATTACCGAGGACCCTTTTTACCAGCATAAAGTGGCTGAAATGACCATTACTGAGTTCCTGCATGCCCGCCATAACCCCGCTTTAGATGGCTTGCTGGGTAGCTAGTTACTAATCTTATAATCCCAGGGTAACAGGTACGACACTTTTCCATTGGCCATATAGCCGTCGGTAAATATTTCGCCTTCGTTGTACCCTCCGTTGGGGTATATCACCAACTCTTTTTTTGGGGTAAGTATCATCAGCGAATACTGCATATTACGCGGCTCTTTCCGGCGGAAGTAAACCTGTTTTTCCGTCACATTAAAGCCAACGTTTTTAACGGGCAGCTGGAAGTGCACCTGTTTCACCCCGTGATTTTCGGCATATTGTATCATCACTGTATCGTGCATGTGCAGGCGGGCGTTCTGGGTTTGCAGGTCGAGTGTAAGGCTATCCCGCAACGATACGGATGTGGTGTCCCTGATCACGTAATCCGGTTCGCCAAGTTTTGCTTCATAATAAAATACACTGTCACGATTTCCGTTGGCCATGGATGCCAGCGTAACTGTATTTGGGCTGCGGTTCTCCTGGTAAGCCTTTGCAAGGGCGTCCGACTCAAGATGCTGTACCCTGAGTTTTTCCGGATTCTTCTTTAAATGAATAGCAATAACTGTAAAGCCCCGGCGGGAATAGTTCTTTTTATACACCGACCGGATAAAATCCATCTTCGAGCCGCTGTAGGCTATTTTGCGGTTCCTGATAAACTTATTCTGCTCGGCCGAATCGACAGGAGTTAGGGGTTCAAAAAGCGCCGTAATATCCGTGCTAACCAGCAGCGTTTTGAAAGAATAATGAAACGTATTAAGGTCGATCTTATATAAATAACCCAGCGCCCGGTTTTCGACCAGCAGCGTATTTCGCGAAGTGACGGTCAGTTCGCCGTCCGCTTTACTGTAGTGGAAAACCAGCACTTCGGGGTTTTTGATGGTACATTTTTTTGCAAACGCCGATGTACCTATAAAATGATCGGTAAAAAGGTTGCGCCACTTCTGCCAGCCTTTCAACGGGTCGGCAGTGATCACTACTTCATTTAGCACGGCATTTTTGGGGTCGACGGCGATGATCAATACACCCTCCGGCTGCCCGGTATGGAGTAATAATACCCTCTTTTTAAAAGATATATGTGACACTACAAGGTCTATCCTGCCGCTATAGTCGGCCTTTAAGGTAAACTCGCCCTTGTCGTTCGTGGTGGTGCCTACCGAACTGTTATTGATGTAGACCGACGCCCCGGCTACAGGCAGGCTGCCCACCGAACTAATGACTTTTCCGGAAATATTTACCTGTGCACAGGCAATTGTAGAAATAAAAATAAAGCAGACGAAGAATAAGGTTCTCATAACAGAATAGGAGGCAGGTATTGATGTATTTGATCAAATATTGCTAATTTTATTTTCATTTCAAACAATTACATGGGACAATACAATGAACGGGTTGATGCCTACATCGCCAAATCAGCCGATTTTGCGAAACCAATACTCATACATATCAGGGAAGTGGTTCACCGCGCCTCACCTTTAATAAACGAAACCGTAAAATGGGGCATGCCTTTTTTCGATTATAAGGGACCTATTTGTATGATGGCTGCTTTTAAGCAACACCTGGGATTCGGCTTCTGGAAGGCGTCCCGGTTAAATGACCCGGAACAGTTACTGCAGGGCAGCGACGATGAAGCAGCCGCCGGCAGCTTTGGCCGTATCGTTACCATGAACGACCTGCCATCGGACGAGGCTATCATCGATTTTGTGCAACAGATGATCAAACTGAACGAGAGCGGCGTTAAAGAACCAAAGAAACCAGCAGTACCCAAAGCTGAACTGGAAACGCCCGCCGACTTTGATAAACTGCTGCGGAATAATCTGGCGGCCATGGATAATTTCGAAAAATTCAGCCCTTCAAAAAAACGCGAATACCTGGAATGGTTTGCCGAAGCCAAATCGGAAGCCACCCGCCAGAAACGCATAGACCAGGCGCTGGAATGGATAGCCGAGGGGAAATCGAGGAATTGGAAGTATCAAAGGTAGGTTTGCTGATTACTTGATTTTATGATTGTGTTAATGTTGACCGGTGTTAAAGGATTTTTAAAACGACCCTGTAATTGGTTTTTTTTGATAGCTATGATATTGCTGATGGTTTCTTTATTCCAGTTTGGCGAAGTGGCGGATATAATCTTGCATGACGGCTACTACGTCATTCCGCTAAATTATGAAATATGGGCTTTAGTGGCGGTATTGCTAATTGTATGGACTTTATACAGATTGTTAGATAACATGCTTTTGAGTAAACGACTTTCCTGGCTGCATGTAGGGGCAACTATTCTCGTTTTCTTACTAATAAAGGTATGGATCGTAATATTATCACATACTAAGATAACAGTTTATTCCCCCAAGGATTATCTGGAAAACAACAGTAGACAGACAATGTTTTGGAGGCCGGTGATTATTATATTCATTATAGGCCAGCTTGCTTTTATTGTAAATATTATTGGAGGTATTGTTCGGTATTTATTCAAAAAGAAAGCCAGTTATTGATTACGAATATTTCGGCTTAGTGCCCTTATTAATTGCATTATTTAAAGAATATTAATTTTCAAGACAAAAAAATATTAGAAAAGTCTTCTCGACTTATACGGACTTAGGGGACTTCCCGACCACTTCAAAAATCCAGCGGCCCCAACCGCCGCATATTCTTCCTGATCAAATACTGCCGGTGCTGCACATAACCGCTGGGGTTGGTAGGCGACCATTTGAGCGGGTCGGGCCAGATGGACGCTATAGCGGCGGCTTCGTGCTGGTTAAGGTCGGCGGCCGACTTGTGGAAGTAGGCTTGCGAGGCAGCTTCGACACCGTAAATGCCATCGCCCATTTCAATCTCGTTCAGGTACACCTCCATAATGCGCTTTTTGCTCCAGAATATCTCTATCAGCAGGGTAAAATAAGCCTCAAAGCCTTTGCGTACGTAGGATCGGCCCTGCCAAAGGAAAACGTTTTTGGCTGTTTGCTGCGATATGGTACTGCCGCCCTGTAGCTTGTGGCTATGCGCATTTTTATCGATGGCGCGTTCCATCGCCTTAAAATCGAACCCGAAATGGTCCAGGAACTTTTGGTCCTCGGCCGCTACGGCTGCTCGCTTCATCGGGTCGGCAATACTGTCAAAGTCTATCCATTTTTTATCGATCTTCCAGTCCTTGCCGTCGGCTTTGCGTTCGAACCCGCGCGAAATCATCAGCCAGGTAACAGGAGGGTTTACAAAACGGTAAAGAATAACCCAGAAAATAGAAATGCCGAAGAAAAGGATAATGGTGAGTTTGAGTATTCTCAGGATAAGCTTCAGCAGGCCGGGTTTAAATTTCATTAAGCGAAAATATCTGAATTATTCCGAATGTAGGAGGTTCAATTTCGAAATTTATTTAGATGGAACATCTCAGCGCCTCCGTGAAAAGTTCTGCGTCCTTTGTGGTTACAAATTTTACCACGGAGTGCACGAAGGAGGCACAGAGTATACAGAGACTTTGTTCAACAAAAAAGGTGTTCAGCTTTTACTAAACACCTTTTATAGATCTAATCCTGATAGCTATCGGGACGAAATCAAAATTACTCTGCTACTACTTCGAACGGAACTTTCACCTTCACTTCTTTGTGCAGGTTAAGGTTTGCGGTGTATTCACCAACAAATTTAGGTTCGGTATCAAAAGTGATGCGGCGGCGGTCAACCTCAAAGCCTTCTTTTTTCAAAGCGTCGGCTATCTGTATAGTGTTGATGGCACCGAATATTTTACCGGTTTCGCCTGCTTTAGCGCCAATGGTCAGTTTTACACCTTCCAGTTTAGCAGCAATAGCATCAGCGTCCTTGCGTATTTTCTCTTGTTTGAATGCTGCCTGTTTCAGGTTTTCGGCCAAAACTTTGCGGGCAGATTCAGTGGCTTGTTGCGCAAAGCCTTTTGGGATAAGGTAGTTGCGGCCATAGCCTGGTTTTACATTGACGATATCGTCTTTTTCGCCCAGGTTCTTAACGTCTTGTTTCAAAATAACTTCCATTGTGTTTGCCTCCTGGTTATTTTAACGAATCTGTTACATACGGAAGTAAACCGATGTGGCGTGCACGCTTAACAGCCTGTGCCACTTTACGCTGAAATTTCAGTGAAGTACCGGTCAAACGGCGTGGTAATACTTTACCCTGGTCGTTGATGAACTTTAAAAGAAATTTCTCGTCTTTGTAATCGATGTACTTGATGCCGTTCTTTTTGAAGCGGCAATATTTTTTGCGGTTATCCTCCACTTTGGGAGCGGTAACGTACTGGATCTGGTCGTTTGCCATTATTTTGCTGCCTCCTCTGCTTTAACGGTTTTTTTCTGGTTGAAAGCACCGCTGCGTTTTTTCTCGTTGTAAGCAATGGCATGTTTGTCCAATGCAATAGTGAGGAAACGCAGAACGCGCTCATCACGACGGAATTCAACCTCCAATTTGTTAATTAAATCACCCGGAGCCTTGTATTCTGTTAAGTGATAGTACCCTGTCGTCTTTTTTTGGATCGGGTACGCTAGTTTCTTCAAACCCCAATTATCCTCCTGGACAATTTCGGCTCCGCCATCGGTTAAGATCTTGCTGAATTTGGCAATAGCCTCCTTAGCAGTTTCTTCCGAAAGCAACGGGGTAAGAATGATCACGGTTTCGTACTGTTGCATTATCTTGCTTTGTTTTAATGTTTTACCCGCTATTACGGGGCTGCAAATGTAGGAAGAAAAAAGTGAATTTTTAAGAATTTTTATGAAAAAAGTTGTCGCGGAGTGCTTGAACTATGATTTATATGTTGAATGACTGCTATGACTATTATCGGGTTTTAAAGTAGCCTCTCAACAGACAGCTGAATGCTGGTGCCCCACTCTGGGCTTTAGCCGCCCATACAGGTAATTGTTCTGCCAAAAAATTCTTAAAAAAAGTATAATAACGTATTGCAAAAAGTTTTTAATAAATTTAAACTTGTAAACCGGTCGACCCGTATTATTACTAAATTATACTATTATGCTTACTGACCTTGAAAACGAATATCTGAACGACGATGCCCCGGCATTCAACAGTTCATGGGGCCCGGAAGATGAAAGCTGGGACGACGATGATGATGAAGACTTTGACGACGAACTGGAGGATCTGGACGACCTGCACGAGGTACAGGTAGAGGAGGAGGATTTTGACGCTCCGGACCCGGATGACGACGACCACCTGCCCGAGGAGGAAGAGGACGACGAGTAAACCAGTGCCGGAGAGCGGTCTCGTATTTTCCTTCTAATTTATCCAATAATCCACTTTTAAAGTCAACTTATAATTATTTGTGCCTGGTGTGGGTACCGAGGCGTAATTGGCAGCGTATACCAGAAATATATCGGACAGCGGTTTAAAGCGCCACTGGAAACGACTGTTAACGTTGACGTTGCGCAAGCTGCTGTTATACTGCACAAAAGTGGTGAGGTACATGTTGTTGTTTAAATCGAATTCGAACGTGGGGGCGGCAATGAAGGGCTTCACTGAGTTACCGGCCACTTTTACATAGTTGTAGTTGAAGCTCAGGCCGAGGTAGGCCCAGGGCTGTATGCGCTGCTTGACGCCCCCTGTGAACGATACCCTGCTACCGCTGAAGTAGCTGCCTGCCTGGGCGCTGGCGCTCCACGAGAAGGGCCGCAGGAAATTGGATTCGTAATCGAACGTATAATAGCCGAAGGAATAATGCCCGGGTTTGAAATTATCGAGGCCGGCCAGGATGCCCGTTTCAAACGGGAGGTGAATGTCCTGGTGCGCCCAGGTGATGGACGCTGTACGCCTGTTTGCAAACAATATAGCGTATTGCATGTTCAGATCGGTTTCATTCATGCTGCCATTCTCGTTCAGGAAAACCGAACTGTTAAAAGTTAAAACATGTGTATTTATAACCTTTTTGTTTTTAGGATAAATACTATAGGTTACAATGTTGGTGTTTTCATAATAACCCAGCCGCAGCGTACTGTCCCGCGCAGCATCAAAATTATTAATGCGCGGCGTAAAGCCTGTTAAGGTAATATAGTTTTTACCTACGCTGTTAAATACAACTGTTGCAGCTACCTTTGGGCTGAAATAATCGACATAAAGCGTATTATAAAGGTTGTCGCCCAAATGCGTGGGGCTAAGCGAACCCGAAAATTTGGCTCCAAAATCGTAATTGCTCCCGGGCGCTACATAATTAAACTCGGTCCCAAACACGCGGTTGAACCGGCCCGTATCCGAAGCTCGTGCCTGTTTGCCTCCAGTTGATTGCACATTGGTGAAAAAAGCCCTTACATTAGAATGTTGAAGGATCTCCCGTTGAACAATAGCGGCAAAATAGTTTTGATAAAGATTGTTTTGTTGACGGCCTGATTGCACATCCATCACTTCGATCCTCGTTTTCGAATCGAGGTAACCGTTCAAGCGGGTACCCCCGATAAGCGATATGCCCTGGCCATTTTCAGTTAGCCCTATTTTTCGTGAAAAAATAGGGCGCAGGATAGGCGAACCCAGAGTTGAATAAAGATCACCGTTCTCCAGGAAAAAAGACCTTTTTTCAGGGAAGGAAATATCATAACGAGTGAGGTTGATGACCTGCTGATCCACATCCACCTGCGAAAAATCGGGATTGAATGTAAGATCAAGATTAAGCGATGAGGTAAGCGCCAGCTTGGCATCTAACCCGGCATTGGGTTTAGTGATTGTTTTGTTGCCGTTGTTACTGATGCCCGTGTTAATATAAGGTAATATCGCGTTGTTGCTGCCGGGTTTTGCCGGTGGCGCTTCAAATATTCCTTTGCCTAAAAAACCCAGGTTAGCCCCGAAATACGCAACAGGGACCCTGTTCCAGGTTGAAAAGGAATTGTTCGTCATGTCATTCCGGATAAAATTCACTCCCCATTGCGTCGCATTTGCCGGGAACCGCAACGACTTAAAAGGTATGGCCATTTCGGCCGTCCAATAACCGTCATATCTTTTCGTGGCCGAATACCATTTAGCGTCCATCTCGAATGAATCGCTGTTTAATTGAACGATGCCGTCAAACTGTGCACCGCTTGCGTTGACGCCGAATGTGAACCCGGACGATTTTTGGTTACTGGGGTCGAGTACTATCGAAAAGCCTTCACTGTAATAGGGGTTTACGTCTCTTTTTAGGGATTGGATAACCAACTGCCCGAGTTTTTTACATGTAATTTGGCAAACACATACAGGTATTTGTCATCGTATAATAGTTTTACCTCGGTTTGTAATGGGGCGGCACCAGTATCGACCGGCCATTTATTAATGAAACAATCGGTTTTTATGGCACCAGCCCATGCTTTCTCATCATCAGCACCGTCCACAATTACGGGCTCGTTTGTTTTCATGATCTTTAAGACCTTTTGATCCGCGGTTTGGGCCTGCAAAGGATGCGGGATATTGCTGATAGCGAGAATAAAAGCTGAAATAATAAAGATTGAATTTCGCATTTCCGTTGGGATTAATCAGGTGCGAAATAAACCTTTCGGCCTATGCGGATTTGTGAATTTAGACCAGTATAGTCAAAGCCTTGTTATACTGCGTTTCGAAAAATGCATAAGGCATATTCGTCCTGTTGCCTGTTGTTTGGCTTGTGTTAAATGTTGTTGGTCTAATATTTCTGCATTTCAGCGTATTTGCCTATCGGTCAAAGTGTTAAATTAGATAGTTTTTTACAATTTAGCAGGCGGGTTAATTGGCCGCAAAAGTGTTATTGACAAGGCGGAAAAGTGGTAAAAAGTTTTTATATCGCTAATAGCAGGACGCTGTCGCATGTTATTTTCTGGGTAGCGTGGATAGCCATGAACACAATATTCCTGGGTTCGTACGAAAATACCTATTTACGGCAGTTTTATGTTGAACTTTACGAGCTGCCCGAGAAGATGCTGGTGGCATACCTAAACCTTTACTGGCTAATACCCGCATTTTTGATGAAGCGAAAATACTGGAAGTATGGGATCAGCCTGTCCGTAATGATCCTAGGTATGGCTTTCATTATGCGTGCAATCTATGTCTTGTGGCTCGCGCCAATATATTTTCCCGATACGGTCAATCTGCCCTTTTTTCATACTTACCGTCTGCTTAAATACATCTTTTACAATATTAACGGTGTGGTCATCATCACCACCGGGTTCAGGCTGTTCAATTACTGGTATTACCAGCAGCAATTAAATAACGAACTCGTGCAGGCGAAGCTAAAAGCCGAATTGGGTTACCTTAGGGCGCAGCTTCACCCGCATTTTTTGTTCAATACTTTAAATAACATCTATTCCCTCTGCCTCGATAAATCAGACCTTGCGCCCGGGGTGGTATTGAAGTTATCGGATCTGCTATCCTATATGCTTTACGATTCGGAAAAAGAAAGGATAGAGCTATTGAAAGATATTGAACGCTTAAAAAGCTATCTGGAGCTGGAACGCGTGCGGTATGGTAATCGCTTGAATATTTCATTCAACAGGTCGGGCGATATGCAGGGCAGGCAAATTGCACCACTGATCATGTTGCCCTTTGTCGAAAATGCCTTCAAACATGGCTTTGATAATGATCTGAATAATATCTGGATAACCATAGATATTAAATTGAAGGATGATATGCTGTACATGAAAATAAAAAACAGTCTTAACAAAACACCCCAGGTTGCGCCGCAGGCAAATGGCATTGGTTTGCAAAATATCCGTCGCCGGCTCGAATTGTTATACCCAGACAGGCACTCGCTTGAAATGATATCTGACAGTGATTACTTTGAAGTTGACCTGAAAATAAATTTAACGTAAATGGCAAAAATCAAATGCCTGTTGCTGGATGATGAACCGCTTGCCCTTAACGTGTTGGAAAGCTATATCCTGCAATTTCCGCATCTGGAGCTGGCAGGCAAATGCACCAATCCGCTTGATGCCATTTCCATATTAAAAAGCAGGCATATCGACCTCCTATTCCTGGATATTAAAATGCCGGTACTTAATGGCATCAACCTTCTCAAGACACTTTCAAATCCACCTAAAGTAATTTTGGCCACCGCTTACCGCGATTATGCTCTCGAAAGCTATGACCTGAACGTACTCGATTATCTTTTAAAGCCTATATCGTTTGAACGATTTGTTATTGCAATCAATAAGTTCCAGCCCGTGCAGGTAAGTGCAAGCTCTGTAAGCAGCGGTCTGGCACTGAGCGAGGAACGGTTTGTTTATTTTAAGTCGAACAAGAAGATGATCAAGGTATTTTTGAAAGATATTTTGTGGGTGGAAAGCCTGCGTGACTACATCAAAATCATCACAAAAGAACAAACCATAGTAAGTTACGAGCGCATAAGTCACCTCGAAGAAAAACTACCTGACGACATGTTTATGCGCATACATCGTTCGTTTATAGTAGCTATAGACCATATACGGTCGTTTACAAGCTTACACATACAGGTGGCAGATTCTGAACTGCCGATAGGCAGGCTGTACAAGAACGAAGTGTTGAAACAATTAAAAGCGGAATAGCTTTATAATTTGCACCTGCACCTGTTTCTTGCTACTTTAGCAGCAGTGGATAATTTTATAGTTTCGGCACGCAAATATCGCCCTGCAACGTTTGATACCGTTGTGGGTCAGCAACATATAACTAATACGTTAAAAAACGCTATTAAGAATAACCAGTTGGCCCAGGCGTTTTTATTCTGCGGCCCGCGTGGTGTGGGCAAAACCACCTGTGCGCGTATCCTGGCCAAAACTATCAATTGCGAGAATCTGCAGCCTAACGGCGAGGCTTGCGGCATTTGCCATTCGTGCGTGTCGTTCCAAAACGGAAATTCGTTCAATATCCACGAACTGGATGCTGCTTCCAACAACTCGGTGGATGATATCCGCAGCCTGATAGAACAGGTGCGCATACCACCACAGGCGGGCAGGTACAAGATATATATCATCGATGAGGTGCACATGTTGTCCCAGGCGGCTTTTAACGCTTTCCTTAAAACGCTGGAGGAACCACCGCACTACGCCATTTTCATCTTAGCCACTACCGAAAAACATAAGATACTGCCAACTATCCTGTCGCGCTGCCAGATATTTGATTTCAACCGAATAAGAGTTGAAGATATGGCCGGCCACCTGGCATCCATCGCGGCAAAGGAAAATATAAGCTACGAAGCCGATGCACTGCACATCATCGCCCAAAAGGCCGACGGTGGTTTAAGGGATGCTTTGTCGATGTTCGACCAGATCGTCAGCTTCTCGGACGGCAAGGTTACTTACCGCACGGTAATTGACAACCTGAATATCCTCGACTACGACTACTATTTCAATATCATAGACAGCCTGTTGAAGGAAGATACGGCCGGAACCTTGTTGCTTTTCGACGAGATATTATCGAAAGGATTCGACGGGTCACATTTTATATCGGGTTTGTCGGAACACTTCCGCAACCTGCTGGTAAGTAAGGATGCAGCCACCATTAAGCTGCTTGAAGTAAGCGAAGGCATAAAGGCGAAGTATTTGCAGCAGTCGCAGGCGGCTTCGGTTTCGTTCATGCTATCCGCTATGAACATCGCTAACCAGTGCGACCTAAGTTACAAGCTTAGTAAAAATCAGCGGCTGCAGGTGGAGCTTTCCCTGCTTAAAATGTGTCATCTGCCTTCGGCATTCAATATGCTTACCGCGCCGGCTGCCCCACAGGAGCAGTTAAAAAAAAAACCTGATACCCCAGAGTTAAAATCACAAGCGGAGAACACCGCGAAGGATGAAGTGCCCGTGCTGCGTGATCAGCCAACGGTTTACGCCAAAACAGAAGCCCCGAAAACAGAGCCTCAAAAGCCTGTAACAGAGCCAGCGCCTGTGGAAAAGCCAAAAGTGTTCATTCCAAATTCGGGCAGTGCGTCGACATCGGTAAAAATCCCCTCTTTAAAGGACCTCAGCAACCAGGCGGTGGCAGCGGTTGAAGAGGACGATCCTTATTTAAAGGGAGACGACAAGGAAGATTTTACGATGGACGACTTCCTGAAGCATTGGACCGATTACGCAGCGAAGATAAAAGGGGAAGGGAACATGAGTTTGTTCACGGTATTTATTTCGAATACCCCGGTAATGCTGGAGTCTTATAAATTTGAGGTGATCGTTGGAAATAAATCGCAGGAAACACTGTTCAGGGACGATAAGCACAATATTTTAAACTACCTGCGTACAAATTTGAAGAATTTCGATCTGGAAGTTCATACCCGTGTCGACGAAATAAAGGCAACCAAAAGGCCCTATACCAATACGGAGAAATTTCAGCACATGGCAAGCAAGAATCCACAACTTACTGAATTGAAACGGCGATTTAACCTGGAAACGGATTATTAAAAACGTGCAGGGAAATGACAGGCTTTTCTAATTTGCAACCAAATCTCCAAACAAAGCCGGGTGCCAGCTTTCTTTAAAGGGCACTTCCCATTTGGTTTCCAATTGAAGCAGGTCCTGAACCAGGTTATTGAATACGATCGTATTTGTTCCTATCCGCCCCGACTTGAGCAGTTCCTCAAACTCGCTCCGTGGCGCAGAAAGCACTTTTTCGCGGTCACGATACGCAAAATTGAAACGGTCGAACAGGTTAATGCCGAATTCCCGCTCTATGCCCTTCATAAAATTCACCGACTTATCAATGGAGCAACCGCTTGCCCCTGCCTGGCTTTCATCAACAATAAGGATTAGGAACCGCTTGTACCGCACCTCGGCCTTAGCTTTCAGTTGGTGGTTGTGAG
Source organism: Mucilaginibacter ginsenosidivorans (assembly GCF_007971025.1). Lineage (NCBI taxonomy): Bacteria > Pseudomonadati > Bacteroidota > Sphingobacteriia > Sphingobacteriales > Sphingobacteriaceae > Mucilaginibacter > Mucilaginibacter ginsenosidivorans. The sequence continues at coordinate 4,914,415 of NZ_CP042436.1, forward strand.
CGGTCCACTCAGCGGCAAATTTATTTAGCCGGCTAAGTAACCCTAAAACCTGTTCGTCCGTTAATTCTTTGTCGGATTGGTACACCCAAACCCGGGAGTGTTCAGAAAATTGCATTTACAAAAATACTCAATTTATTAATTTAGGATAGGTGATCGTTGTCATGTTTAAATCACTTCTTTCAAAGGCTCCGAAATTTGTGATACTACTCGCCATTATACCTGTTTTGGCCTTCAAATATCATGGAAAGCCCAAAATGGATGAACAGGAATGGCTGCAATGGAGCAACAAATGCCTCCACGAATGCTACGACCCTTCCGGCGAAGCTAAATTGAAGAATTGGGAACTTACCATCTCGTCCGAACATTTTCTGCGCCTTCGGAAAACTTTTCAACATGGCAAGCAGGAATATTTTTCGCTGCATTTGCATCTGTTTAACGACCTGGATTATTTCGGCGACATCAGCCACGGCACCCTGGAGCTAAAGGCCGACAAGGACGATATCATCGTCCAAACGTACGACGACCCCAAAGGCAATGTCGATTCAATGGCTACCGCATTGGACCTTCCGGTTAAGAATATGGAACCCGAAAGGCTAGATAGTTTGCGAAGTGCGTTGTTATTTTTTAAGACAGGCGGGTTATAAAAAGCGCCAGCTTGCGCGATTCTTTCTCCCCGGGGAAGGGCAGGAAGGGGTTAGCCCGTGTACGTCGGGCATTACAACCCGTTCACCCTCACTGTAATCTCCGCAACATCCAGCACCTGTATCTCTTGCTCTTTGTCCTTGCCTTTTACACCATCGCGCAACATCGTCATGCAGAAGGGGCAGGCAGCGGCCACAATTGTGGCTTTGCTTTCCAGTATATCCTCCATACGTTCTATATTAATGTCCTTAGTTCCCTTTTCCGGCTCCTTGAACATCTGCGCACCGCCCGCACCACAGCAAAGGCCGTTGCTTCTGCAGCGCTTCATCTCCACCAGATCGGCGTCCAAAATCTCCAGAGCCTTTCGCGGCGCTTCGTAGACATCATTCCCCCTGCCTAAATAACAAGGATCATGATAAGTAATCCTCCTGCCTTTAAAACTCTCGCCGCCTTCGGCTTTCAGTCTGCCTTCGTCGATCAGTTGCTGTATCAGTTGCGTGTGGTGTATAACCTCGTAATTGCCGCCCAGGCCAGGGTATTCGTTTTTAATGGTATTAAAGCAATGCGGGCAGCCTGTAACTATCTTTTTGGTATTGTAGACGTCCAGCACCTGTATATTCATCATGGCCTGCATCTGGAACAGGAACTCGTTACCCGCGCGTTTGGCCGGGTCGCCGGTGCAGCTTTCCTCGGTACCCAACACCGCAAAGCTGATGCCCACATGGTTCAGTATTTTGCAGATATCACGCGTAATGCGCTGTGCCCTTTCATCAAAACTACCGGCACAGCCCACCCAAAACAGTATCTCGGGTTCCTTGCCTGCGGCGGCCATTTCGGCCATGGTCAATATTTGTACTTCACTCATATATGCGTCATAGTGTCGATGGACGATAGACCATAGACCATAGTTTTATTATTTTACACAAAGCTCCATGGACTATCGACCATGGACTATCAACTCAAGACTTCCGACTTAAGACTCTTCCTTCCAATTCAACCTGTCCGCCGCTGAATACTTCCAGGGCGCTCCGTTGTTCTCCACATTGCCGAACATGTTGTTTAAACTCGCCGGCGCCTGCGATTCTTCCATCACCACATAGCGCCGCATTTCGGTTATGATCTCCAGCGGGTTAATATTCACAGGGCAGGCATCCACACAGGCATTACAGGTGGTGCAGGCCCAAAGCTCCTCGCGGGTAATGTAGTTATCAAGCAGGGTTTTATCGTCCTTAAAATCCTTGCCGTTTTGGTCTATCCCCTTCCCTATTTCGGTTATGCGGTCGCGGGTATCCATCATGATCTTTCGCGGCGACAGCAGCTTCCCCGTCTGGTTTGCCGGGCATACCGACGTACACCTGCCGCATTCCGTACAGGTATAGGCCTCCATCAGGTTCTTCCAGGTGAGGTCGGTTACGTCTTTGGCGCCAAAACGGCTTACTTCCGCCGGTTCGGGTACGAAAGACGGATCGAGCATCGCTTTCACCTCGTTCGTAACCGAAGCCATATTGGTAAATTTCCCTTTAGGGTTCAGATTGGAATAATACACATTCGGGAAAGCCAGCAGGATATGGAAATGCTTGGAATAAGGCAGGTAATTCAAAAACGCCAGTATGCCGATGATATGGAACCACCAGCAACCGCGTTCTATCATTTCAAGCGCTGAAGCGCGATCCGGCAATAGCGGACCGAGCAGATCGCTTACCGGAAAATTTCCCGCTTTAATATAGTGCCCGAAGTTTAGCAATTGCAGCTTATGGTCGGCAGCGTTCATCGTCAGGAAAGCCGTCATTAGCAATATCTCGATGATGAGGATATAATTAGCGTCCGACTTCGGCCATGCCGTCATCTCCACCCCGCTGAAGCGTTTCAGCTTACCGATATTCCGGCGGATAAGGAAAGTAACACAAGCCACCAGCACCAGCACCGCCAGTATCTCGAACCCGCCAATCAGCAGGCCATACAAGCCACCGAGGGGATGCGAGAACACCCGGTGCGAGCCGAATACCCCATCTACCAGTATCTCCAACACCTCAATGTTAATAATCACAAACCCCACATAAATAAAAAGGTGCATCACTGCGGCGAACGGCCGCTTCACCATTTTGCTTTGACCCAGCGCTACCAGCGCCATGGTTTTCCACCTTTCGCCCGGGTTATCCGAGCGGTCGGTATCTCTTCCCAATAAAATATTTCGCCTGATCTTGCCAACATTTTTGCTGAAAAGCCAAATGGCGGCAGCCAGTATGATGATGAATATGATTTGCCCGATCATTATGCGTGCATAGTAATTTTTGTCAAAGTTAATTTTAAACTTGAAATGTCAAAGGGGAGTTGAATGGTTGATTAAGTTGATTGGTTGAAATTCGTTTTCCAAAAAGCTTTTTTCAAAAAAAGTTTTCATAAACAAAAAAACAGCTTACATTTGCAGCCCCAACGGGACGGTATCATAGCTCAGTTGGTAGAGCAAAGGACTGAAAATCCTTGTGTCGCTGGTTCGATTCCAGCTGATACCACTCTTAAAAGTCAAAAACCTTCAGCCGCAAGTCTGAAGGTTTTTTTGTAATGGAAGCCGAGAGAACCTTTACAAACGATATTATCTATAAAAGTTTATGACAGAGCTACCCCCCTGCCCATTGTGTAAATCGGCCTTCACCTATGAAATGGATGGCCTGCTTGTCTGCCCGGAGTGTGGTCACGAATGGAGCCCGGAAGAAGATGACGCCGGCAAGAATGAATTTGTTGTAAAAGATTGCAATGGTAATATTTTACAAAATGGCGATGCTGTGGTGATCATAAAAAATCTCCCGGTAAAAGGTTCATCCCAAAGCATAAAGGCCGGCACTAAGGTCAAAAATATTCGCCTGGTGGACAGCGACCATAACATTGACTGTAAGATAGATGGTTTCGGCGCCATGGCGCTCAAATCTGAGTTTGTGAAGAAAGCCTAACTATCGGTTGCTTTTGCCGTTCAGAAGGCCTTCCAGTGTAAAGCTGAAGGCTTTTTTCGTTTGGTTTGCCCGCGCGGAAACTAAGTGTAGAAAACATGGTTACCCGTCCACCTAAATCAGGCCATAAAAAAACCAGGAAAAGCTTTCGGCCTCCCCTGGTAATCAACTAACTATGTAACCAAATTAACGACGTGGTTATTTATCCCACCATACATGCGTGGTTAGCAGGTCGGGACCCTGCCGGGACACGGCTGCATTGTAATTTGCAGTGTTGATGGATGCCTCCGAAAGCGGGTACATCATCCTGCGTGGTATGGTGCCGTTGGAGTTATTTCCCTGGTAGTTAACGGGCGTCAGAACAGGGTAACCGGTCCGGCGCCAGTTTGAGAACGACTCGTATTCGTCGTAGATCAGCGAGGCCCAAAATTGGGTATGTATCTGTTCCATTTGCTGATCGAATGTACCCGGCGCTAACGGGTGCGCTGCCAGGTAAGCATCTATTTTTACTGCCGAAATAGCACCTGCACTGCCATAAAGCGCCCACTGGTGCATGGCCGCTGTTACACCGGCACTATAATATGTGGCGGCCGTGCCCTCGGTGGTCCAGCCCCTCAGCGTCGCTTCAGCAAGCAGCAGGTTGGTTTCCGCATTGGTTAGCACCATCAGGGGGGCGGTATATTGCAGTATGGTAGCAGGATTAGGCTCGGAGTACGACTCGAAATTGACCGGCTGCGAAGTTAGCCCGTTGGGCATCCCTTTCTGGTTCGCCGCAGTAGTGTCGGGCACCGGGTTATTCGGGTCCTGGTAGTTCCATACAACCGCCAGCACACTCAAACGCGGATCGTTATTGTTTTTCAAGTAATTAATATAGGTATTGCTGTATTTATCGCCTTCTATCAGGTTAAGGCCATAGGCTGTAGCCGAATAGTCGTTTCCGATCAATTCGACAGCGATGGGGTTGCGGTTGATATTGATAGAACCCGACTGATATTTCATTACCGCAATGTCTGCATCGTTCAGTATCACACCGCCCGCTATCGCCTTCTGAACCCATTTTTGTGCGTTTGCCGGGTCCACTTTCGTCAGGCGCATGCCCAGGCGCAGCATCAGCGAATAGGCAAATTTTTTCCAGTTGCTGATATTCCCCCCGTATAGCAGGTCCGCCGTGCCGAAAGTAGCTTTACCGGCGTCGAAGGCCTGTGCAGCCGCATCCAGTTCGTTCAGCATGTCACTGTAAATATCCGACTGCGCATCATAAACCGGGAAAAACGTATTGTTAACGTACCCCTGCGCAGCCTGGGAGTAAGGCAGATCGCCGAACTGGTCGGTCATCCGGTGCATCACATAAACGCGCCATATCCGTGCCTCGGCTAATTTGTTTACATCTGCAGGGTCTGAACTTGCCCTGATCACATCGCTGATCTCGCTCACTGTGTTTTGATAGTAAACATTTAATGCTGCGCCGCCCTCGTTATTGGTAAGGTATTTATCGCCAAAACCCGATGCGAGTTTATAATTGGCAAAGTGCTGGATAAAGCCCGCCACGTTTGATATCTGCGAAGCATAATAATTTGCGTTAAAGGCGTCCAGTTCGGCCTTTGAGAACAGGTAAGGAACCGTAGGCGATGATATGGCGTTGGGGTCGGTATTGATAGCCACAAAATTCTTTTTGCATGCCGGCGTCATAATGGCAATTATGGATACCAGGCATACGCCTAAATATATTTTTTTCATTTTCATCATTCGAAAAATTAGAATTTCACCATTAAGTTTAAACCGTAACTGCGGGTACGCGGAACGCCAAACATTTCCAAACCTTGCTCGTTACCCGCCGTAAAGGTTGATTCCGGGTCGATATTCGGCGCTTTTTTGTACAGGATCAACAAGTTTCGCGCAACAAACGAAACGTTCAGCGACTGGATCTTTACCGATCCGATATGCTTTGCCGGAACGTTATAACCGAATATCACCTGCCTTAACTTGATGAAACTGCCGTCGTAAACAAAAAAGCTCGATATATTTTTGCGGTTATCATAAAAATTGGCAAGGTCGCTCACCGGAACGGTGTAGTTGAACGGCTGTCCGCCGTCGTCCACACCGCTGAGTGCCAACCCGCTCTCCCTGCCAGGCAGGGTACTCTTCAACAAACCGAAGCGGTCGCCGTAAAGGTTGGTACCCGAATATATTTTGTTGCCGTATTTCCCGTCTATCAAAAAGCTGAAATTAAACCTGTGATAGTTAAAGCTGTTGGTAATGCTCATTGCCGAAGGCGCTACGCCAGTGCCCAGGTCCACAGGGGCGCCCTGTTCCTCGTTGCCGTTTGCCGCATATACCGTGCGACCCTGCGCATCTTTTTTAAGTGCATAAGCCTGTAACTGTCCATAGGGCTTACCAACTTCGGCGTAGATAGAAACATAACTATTGACCGCTGTACCCAGGAAGAAACTGTTCTGGCCGGCGGCCAGTTTCTCAACCGTGTTCTTGTTGTACGAGTAGGTGTAAGTTACATCCCAGGTAAAGTGGTCCGCCTTCACGGGCCTGCCCGTCAGCAACAGTTCAATACCCTTGTTGCTTATTTTACCTATGTTGAGGTATGCCGAACTAAACCCGGATAATGGGTCGACGTTAGCCGGAACGATGTCATTGATCGTTGTCCGGTTATACAGCGCGAGGTCCAGCCCCAAACGGTTCTTAAAGAATTTCAGCTCTGTGCCCACCTCGAAGGTTTGCGAGATATAAGGCTTTAACTTGCTGTTGGGCACAACCAGGTCGCCGTTTACGTCGCGGCTTATCTGCTGAAGCGGAATGGTGCTGCCCGCCAGCTGGCTGTAGGTGAGGTTAATACCATAAGGGTTCGGTGCGCCGCCGCCTACCTGGGCCCACGAGGCTCTTAATTTGGCATAGCTGATCCATTCGGGCAGCCTGGTGGCTTCTGAAAGGATGAAGCTTCCGCTCACCGACGGGTAAAAGATATGATCGTCCTCAATGCTCAGGGTCGAGAACCAATCATTTCTCCCGGTCACACTCAGGTAAGCGATACCCTTATAGTCAAAATCTGCGGATGCAAAAACCGAGTTGACCGCAGTTTTGGTGTATTTGGGCAGGGTAACCACTGCGTTTACATTGGACAGGCTATAAAAGAAGGGAATATTAAAGTTACTTCCGTCAACCTCCACACCATCAAGTGTATGCTGCTGCTTGTTACCGCCTGCCAGCACATTCACATTAAAATCCTTAAGGAATTTAGTGTTATAGTTCAGTGTAAGTTCTGAGTTTATTTCAGAGGTGCTGTACTTCGTTACGTTCATTACCCCCTGCGGTGCATAAGCTGTACCGGTTGGCGTAATGCCTGTATAATCGTACGACAAATAATCGTCGCTCACACGGCCCTTGATAAATAAGTTGTCCAGCAAATTATATTTAACACTGGCGTAGCCGATAAAACGGTTCTTGGTGTCTTTTTCCTGGAACCGGTTAACAACAAAATAAGGGTTTGATGCATAGCCCGAAACATTCCATAAGGTCTCATTGCCGTTGGCATCGTAGCCTGGCGCCAGGTTACGGATATCCACCGAATTGGCTATCATATAAGTACCCCAGTTGGGGTTGCCCAATGCATCGCCCAAACCGGGCCGGTTGATATTATTTTCAACATTGTACTGAGCTACGGCTTCAATGCTCAGGTTCTTGCCTAATTTGGCGTTCACATTCAGGTTGGATATCTTCTTATCCAGCGAATTGTTCGGCACAATGCCTTTATTATTCAGATCGGAAACCGAGAACCTGAAATTGAGCGCCTCTGAACCACCCGTAAATGCAACTGTATTAGTAAAAGTTTTTCCGGTATTGTAAAAGTTTTTGATGTTGTTTTTCTGTGCAATGTAGGGTCTCGACACGCCGTCGAATTGTATGACGCTTGAACCATCAAGTTTTGCGCCGAAGGATAAACGTCCGTATGAAATGGCGTCCTGCTGGTTGGTAACCACGGTACCGAACTTCCCTTCGCCGTACTGATACTGCCAGTCGGGTATAACCAGCGGCGTTTCGGCTGCAAAAGTGGAGTTGTATTCAACCCCGACCCCTTTTTGGGCGGCCCCTTTTTTGGTAGTTATCAGGATGACACCGTTGGATGCGCGTGAACCATACAATGCGGATGCCGTGCCGCCCTTCAAAACACTGATAGACTCAATATCGTCCGGGTTGATACCGCTTATACCGTCGCCGTTATCCACGTTCAGGCTGGTTCCCGAGCCATTGGTTGTATTGGGCGTGGATGGTACATTATCGATAGGCATACCATTAACTACGTACAACGGCTGGTTGTTACCCGCAATACTTCCGCTGCCCCGTATCACCACCCTGCTCGAACCACCCGGCCCGCTTGCAAGGCTTGATACATTAACGCCGGCCACTTTACCTTCCAGCGCGTTGGCAACGTTTACCTCACGGGCCTGCACAAGATCCTCGCCCTTAACTTCGGTAACAGAAAAACCTACGGCTTTTCTTTCCTTCCTGATACCAAGCGCTGTTACCACAACCTCGCTCAATGCGCTCGAGGCCGGTTTCAGCCTGATGATCAACAGCGAACTCAGGTTAGCCGCCGTTACCTCCTCCTTGTTGTACCCAATGTAGGCCACAACAACGGTAACCGGCTTGCCGTTATATTTATCGGGGATGTTTAATTCAAATTCTCCTGCATTATTTGTAGTGGTCCCAACGCCGGGGTCGTTTTTTAAGATCACCGACGCACCCGGAACAGGCTGCGAATTGTCATCGAAATAAACCTTGCCTTTCAGCACCCCCGCCGTATATTCTGCCCTGCTGTTCGGCGGACCAATGGCGTCGGACGATTTATTTTTGACGTCGCTTTTCTCAAAGATGATGATCTTTTTGTCAAACTGCTTGAAATCGAGATCAGTATTGTCGAGAATTAACTTCAAGGTTTTTTCGACGGTACGGGTTTCTTTTGGTATTGTGATGTTTTGATATAGAACAATTTTTTCAGAAGGATAGGCCATCTGGAAACCTGAAAGTTTTTCAATTTTTTTGAGGGTTTTCTTCAGCGGTTCATTTTTCGCTTCTATCGTGATCGTTTCGTCCTTTATATTTTGCGAATTACCCGTCTTTGCCAGCAGCAGCTGGGCCGTAATCAGCATAATGGAACAACAGCAAACACTTAATCTCATGATAAACGGAAAACCAATATGTGTGCATAATTGAGCGGCACTAAACGGCCGCTTTGCAAAAGCAGTATTTTTTTGCATTCTTTGTATAGTTTAAAAGTTTTCACCAAAATTTTTCGACTTCAAACTCCCATTGCTTCCCGGCTGGGAGTTTGTTTTTTCTGCGTGAACTCCCTGCTTCCCCAGAGAATCACTTGCTTTTTTTGCTAAGTTGTACCTGCTTTTCTTTTATTTATCCATACGCGTTGGTTTTTTTTTAACGGTGATCATTTTAATTACAGCCATTGCCATCAATGGTAATTTTTTGTGCATTTTCAAACTTATAGGTAGTGCCGCGGGCAGTACATAATATTTCGAGAATCTCTTTCAGGGTTTCTGTACCGGTAAATGATGCCGTGATAGGGCATTGTTCAAGCGCCGGGTTCTTAAATTCGATGGTTACCTGGTAGCGTTTACCTAGCAAAGTTGCAATTGATTTGAACGACTCGCCGTCGAACACCATATCGCTACCCGCCCACGTTAACGACTTCGATGCCTCAACTTTCGTTTTCTGAGCCACTGCGGTCCGGTTATCACAAACTACCTGTTCATTCGGCGTAAGTATTACCAATATCTTATGGTCGTCTTCAACTTTTACCTTTCCCCTGGTAACAGTAACCACTACTTTCTTTTGTGAAGGATAGGCCGCAATGTCAAAGGCTGTACCTAAAACCGTGGTCTTTATAGTGCCTGTATGAATTACAAACGGCTTATTTTCGTCGTGATGAATATCGAAATACGCTTCGCCAATCAGCTCCACCTCGCGCTTGCTCCTATTGAAGGCCGCGGGATAGTGAAGTGTGCTGCCGTGCCGCAATACCACTTTACTTCCATCCGCAAGTGTAATAAACTGGTTTTCGTTTTTCTTTTCGGGTACCGCAACCGCTATCCGGTTTGGCGCCGGTTCTACCCTGTTGAATAAATAATATGCTCCGGCCAATAAACCGAACCCTACCAATACCGCAGCGACGCGGGTTATCCACCTAATGGGGTTGATGCGGCGAATACCGGCTTCCTTATCGATACGGCCCCTGAACCGCACGAACATATCTTTCGCCAATTCATCTTCACCTCCTGCCGAGCGGATAATATCTTCGAATGACCGGTCATTAACATCGAGTGATTGATACCAGGCGTTTAATTCGGCATCTTCATCAGGTGTGCATATCCCTTTATAATAACGATCCAGTAAATAATTCAGTCGTTTGGTTTCCATTGTAAGCGTTTACAAAATATAAAACACTTAACCCTGGCATCACCGTTACTTAACATCGGCTTTTTTTGAAATTTTCTTTTGAAGCTCCGCTCATTTTAAAAAAATAAGCAATTGTACTGCTACTTATTAAAAAAATTGCCTATAAAGCATCCAGACTCGGAATATTTTTATTAATATCGTTTTCGAAACTTTCCCGTGCATTCGAAAGTGTTTGAAAAGGAACTGTTTGCCCTTTTTAACTATTAATTTTAGCTGGTATCAACCCTATTGATCAATATAGCGACGCTGAATTAATTGCGCTTTGGCAGCAAGGCACCGAATATGCATTTGAAATTTTATATAAAAGGCATGTTGTAAAACTGCTGTCTGTTGCCTCAAAGAAAATTGACGACACTGAAACAGCGCAGGAATTTGTGCAGGATGTGTTTATTAGCCTGTTCGAGCGTCGAGATTCGTTCGACCCCAAAACTTCTTTACCGGCTTACTTATATGTGGCGCTAAAAAACCGCATTTTAAATCACTATCGTCACCAAAGCGTTCAAAAACGATATGAACAATACGTTGTGCTGCAACAGCCCGTCGTAACAGAAACCGCCATCTCGCAACTTCAGGGTAAAGAATTGGAAATGCAGATAAACGAAGAAATAAAAAAACTTCCGCTGCAATGCCGTACGGTATTTCTGCTGAGCCGCAGCGAGGGCCTGCCCCATAAAGAAATTGCCGCGCACCTTGATATTTCAGTGAATACCGTGGAGCAGCATATGCGTAAGGCATTACGGATATTAAGGACATCCATGGGTAATTACCTGCACCTTATAGCTCTCCTGTTCTATTTCTGGGATAAATAGTACCTGATACTCTTTACTTTTATTCGAAACAGACAAATCTTACTATACTTGTTCCTTAAGTGGTTTACGATGCCAGTAATTAGCCAGCAACGACCCTGTGATGTTCATAAGCGGGCCGAATACGGCAGGCGCCAGGCCCACTGTGGCAATTTTTCCCAATCCTTTTGCCAAGCCCGACGCAAGTCCGGCGTTTTGCATCCCTACTTCTATAGCCATCGTACGGCAATCGCGTTCGGGCATTCTGAACAAGCGGCCGGCCCAGTAGCCCAGTGTATAACCCGACAAATTGTGGATCAGCATAAGCAGGATCAGCATAAAACCAATGTTCAATAAGCTGCTTCGACCGGCGGCTGTAATGATCACAATGATCAGCGCGATGCCGAACATGGATACCAGCGGCATTAATTTTTCCAGCCATAACGCCCGTTTTAGCAGATACTTATTAAAAAGGATGCCAGCGCCTATCGGTATGATGACGATTTTGACAATGTCCCACATCATGCTTAATACATCGATCTTGATAAATGCCCCGCCGAGAAGTTTCATTAGCAACGGGGTAAAAATTGGGGCCAGCATAGTAGAAACCGCTGTTATGGTAATGGATAAAGCCAGGTTTGCCTTAGCCAGGTACGACATGACATTGGAAGCCATACCGTTTGGCGAACAGCCCACCAGTATTATACCGGCCGCTATCTCGGGTGGAAAACCGCTTAATTTTGCCAGCGCAAAACCAAGCAGCGGCATAATAATAAAATGACTGCCAACACCTACAAACACTCCCCTTGGCATTTTAATTACGCCTGCAAAATCGCTCAGCCCCATGGAAGTTCCCATGCCGAACATAATAAGTTGTAAAAGCGGCGTAATAAGGCCCGAAAGCTTAAAGCCGTTTACAGTAATAAAATATTGCGGATAATATAAGGCAGTGGTTACAGCAGCAAAAATAACCACCGTATATGAAAAACCTTTTAACCGTTTGGACCCGCGAAAGGCGACGGATAACAGGACAAAAAAAGCGATGATAAAAGGCCCGGCGTGGGCAATTCCGTCCTGCCCGATGCGGATAGAGGCTACGAGCAGGCAAAGTATAGCTATACCGGCTATAACTTTATAAATATCGGTATTTCTCAATGGCTTAAATTTAGGTTGATTTTATTACCAGGTACGTTTTTCGGTAAAGGCATCTAATTGCGCCCTGGTTATTCTTGGTTCTTTAGGGTTTTCATCGAGCCATTTCATAAAGGCGTCCTTTAGCTGGCCGGTCCATTGGCTATCAATTTCACCGGGCGAGAACCTGCCCGATTTCAGCATGGCATGACTAAAATCATCGCGTACAGCTATAAACTCTGCTGTGGCAATAACCTTTTCGGCCAGGTGGGCCGGAATAAAAAGCACGCCTTCCTTTTCCGATATCACAAGGTCGCCGGGCAAAACAATAGCGTGGCCTATGCGTATAGGCGTATTAAGTCCCATCAAAACCATTCCTTCAAGGTAGGACGGGTCAAAATCGCGCACGAATGCGTTGAAACCCTTGATATCCTTTAAACCCGACAGGTCACGGGCCGAGCCGTCAAAAATAACCCCGTTACCCGATTTACTGAATATCGAATTGCCCAGGTTATCGCCTATCAGCGTTCCGCCCCTTATCTTCCCAAAACCATCGGCCACATAAACGTCGCCCCTGGTCAAGACATCTATCGGCCACGAATTGGTGTTCCCTTTACGCCCCTGTTTTGCTCCTCTCTCTTTAATATTTTTTTCAATATCGGGCCTGCTCGGCATATACATCGCCGTAACCACCCGGCCAACCACAGGTATGGTATCGTTAACCATCTTCCAGTCGCCTTCAAACTGGTTATTATAGCCCTCGTTCCGCAATACGGTCCATGCTTCTTCTATCCCTATCTTTTTTGCGCGTTCTATCAAAGCATCGGGGATCTTTGGCCTTCCATCAGGAAATCGTTCACCTTTCCATTCAGATGTATAAAAGATGAGCTCATCCCTCGAAATGGTTTGCGCCCTGGCAGCCTGGCAGCAGCAAGCGCTGGTTAGTAACGATAACAATAAAATTTTGTAGTGTCTTCTCATGGTTTATAAAATGGTGCGATATAGCTAAGTTAGTGTGTTTCTCCTTTTAAAGTTGCCTGCTTGCTCAAAGCAACCTTTTTAGAGGGATAAACCGGCGACGCGATACCGTTAAGGTCATATAATATCTTTCCGGCCCTTACGGTAAGCTCGCATTCCAGCTTTTTACTGGCTTCTACTTTGTAACCTGTGTAATCAAAAAGGCCGAATTTACCTTCGCGAATGCTCAGCACGGCTATATCGGCATCGGCACCCACGGACAGGTTACCCAGTTCCTCATGTTTTATTTCTTTCGCGGGGTTTGATGTGCTGGCTTGTATCACATCGTGCAGCGACATTCCCAGTTGCAAAAATTTGGTCATGCAGGTTAGCATATCCTTCATGGCATCATTCATGCTGCCAACGTGGATATCGGTGCTGATGGAGTTGGGGAAAAAGCCCTCTTTAGTTGCCGGCAATGCCTGCGAATACGCGAAACTGATGCCCCCGTAGCCGACGTCAAAAATGATCCCGCGCTTCCTGGCCTCATAAACAAAGGGCTTCACCTTGTTTGTTTGCAGGTCCACAATGTATTCCCTGCTGCCAAGCTGACCGAAACAGTGTGTAAAAATATCGCCGGGGCGCAGGTGTTTCATAAATAACTCTTCGATCGACAGCGGTGGGTTACTTCCACCAAAGTCGATCATCACTGGTATGCCGCCTGCAAGCGCGCCCGCTTCCACGGCACGGTCGGTAGGTGCCCAATCGTGTCCTTCGTAATGAGCCAGCTTAATGCCTACAACAATATCCTTATATTTCCTTGCCATCAGCGCGGTCATTTTCGGATCCATATCGTTCAGGTTCTGCTCGTATCCGCCGCGCATACCCTCGCCCACTATGTTCAAAAATGCCAGCACCCGGGTTTTAGAAACATCTATCGTTTGCGATTTAAACGTTGGAAATGTTCGCCAGCCCGAACTGCCCGCATCTACAACCGTAGTAACGCCGTTCCTGAAAGTAAATCCATCAGGTGCTATCCCCAGGTTTCCGTCTTCGTACTGATGGTCGGGCTGTGTACCGTAAAAATCGTGCGTATGGATGTCTATCAATCCCGGGGTTACATACATCCCCTTTGCATCAACTACCTGCCCCCCCTGTTTGGGGTCGATGTTTTTTGCAACAAGCGCGATTTTGCCGCCATCTACCGCCACATCCATCACGGCGTCAATATCATTTTTGGGATCGATGACATGGCCGCCTTTGATCACGATATCATAGGATTGCGCCATACCCGCCGGACCAAGGGCCAACAAAAGAGCCATTAACAGAAAAAAATTCTTCAGCATTTCAGGTCTATAATTAGTTTACGGCTTATCTCAGGTGGCCTGTTGCAATATCGATTTTACCCTGCCGGCCACAATATCCACCTGGTCGGGCCGCAAAAGCACCACACCTACGAGTAAGTGATCTTTTCTGCCGCCGGCAACAATGCTTGGCGTGCCGCCTTTCAGGGCTTTCACTACGTCTTCGGGCTTTATTTTTATCTTCTCCGGGTCCCATGTCACCTTCAGGCTCGGAAATGCGTTAGCCGGCCCAGGATCAACCAACGTTTCGGTCTTAACGCTTTGTACCGTTTCGAGCTGCGAACCTATATGTTTGGCACGTTGCAGCCAGTCTTCCCATTCTTTTTTATGGTCCCTCTCCAGGTAAGCTTTCAGGGCAGCGTACATGCCGAACATCTCCTCCTTATTTACTTTCATGGGCCTGCCGATAGGTGCTTCGTTAGGACTATGATTGGCGCGCGCGGCGGTTATCAGGTCCTTCCGTCCAAAAAGCAGGCCGGCGCTTTGCGGACCGCGTATCATTTTTCCGCCCGAAAAAGTAACCAGGTCAAAGCCTATCTTCTGATACTTGAACAAGTTTTCTACAGGTGGCACGTCCGCAGCGGCATCTAATAAGGTAGGGATATTATGCTTTTTGGCAACTGCCACAAAATCGGCGTGCTGGATACTGCTTTTTTCCGCTGCATTGAAAAATAATGCCATTACCGTCCTGTCATTGATCGCCTTTTCCATTTCATCGGCACCTTCAACTTCAATAATTTTAGCGCCGGTTGTAGTGACTGCCTGGTCGAAAAGATAGCGGTGTGTTTTTTGCATGATAACCTCTGGCCTTGGGCCAGGCAAGTTTGGCAATAGTTTGATCTTTTCCGGGTCGGTCCCGGTTATAGCAGCCGCAGTACTTAATAATATGGCGCAAGCCGCACCTGAAGTCACCATAGCAGCCTCTACATGAAGCATTTCGGCAATTTTAGCGCCTACTTTATCCTGCAATTCGTACATATTGGCAAAATCGTGCGAGGTTGAATTGATAGCCTCCAACACTTCTGGCAACATCAGCGAACCCGACAAAAACGTCATGGTTACCGATGCATTGATAACCGGCGTAACACCAAGCTCTTTAAACAGATCGCGTTCCGGCTTTACCGGTAACGCCGGCGCTTTTCCGCCAATCGACGCGGCAGCCTTGCCAACAATACCGCCTGTTAAGGGTAAAATGGTAAGGCCTTTTAATATATCTCTACGGTTCATTTTCGATAGTTTTAGATATAAGCTATGCAATCCATTTCCACCAGCGAGTTGCCAGGTACACCGCCCTTTGCTACGGCAACCGTAGTGCGCACCGGCGGATTGTTGCCGAAACGGCCCTTGTACACCTCGTTCATACCCTGGTAGTCGGCAATATCATTCAGAAAAACAGAAACCTTCAGTACCTTCTCCATCGAAGAACCAGCCTTAATAAGCTCTTTCTCTAGTTCCTTCAATACAATTTCGGTATGCGCCTTA
The DNA here is from genome assembly GCF_007971025.1 of Mucilaginibacter ginsenosidivorans. Taxonomy (NCBI): domain Bacteria; kingdom Pseudomonadati; phylum Bacteroidota; class Sphingobacteriia; order Sphingobacteriales; family Sphingobacteriaceae; genus Mucilaginibacter; species Mucilaginibacter ginsenosidivorans. The sequence goes on from NZ_CP042436.1 coordinate 4,930,201, forward strand.
ATTTCAAACGGCTCCACATGCGCCCCTTTACCGGCAATAAAAACCATATTGCCCAGTTTGGTTGAACCCGAAAACAAGGGCACATCCTGTAACGTGGTTACATTGTTGGCTACCTTTTCGTCCGCAGGTTTTGCAATGGCATCCCTGCTTATTCCGAATACGGACAGACCTACCACCGAGGCCAGCATTTTTTTCAAAATAGATCTTCTTTGTTCCATGTTGTTTTAAGTTTTAGTGATCGTTTGTTTTTCTATGAGTAAAGCTATTTATTTCGAACTGACGGGTAAATTCTTTGGATTTAAGGTAAGTATATATTTGACCATTTTATTGGCATCGGCCAACGCTATTGCAGGATGCGGCGCCATCGGGATCGGTCCCCAGACGCCGCTGCCGCCTTTGATAACCTTTTGCGAAAGTTCGTCAACCGAGCTTTGATTTTGAGGATATTTTCCAGCAATGGCCGAATATGGCGGCCCCACCAGTTTGTCGTCTATCTTATGGCACGCCAGGCAGTCCGATTTGGATATCAGTGTTTTGCCCTCTTCAAGTTCGGGCGCAGCAGCAAAAGGCGGCGCAGGCGGGGGTACCACTTTGGCCACGGATGCAGGCGCTTTCCTTTTTACGGCGCCTTTTTTCTTTACCTGCGCTGGTGCATGCCAGGCAAAAACAATAAATACCATACTTATAATGCCTGTTATTGATCTTTTAAACTTCATAGTTATTTCTGTTTTTGCGACATTTTCCATTCACGGCCCGGCTCATCTACCCTAAAGGTTTCCAGGTTGCCCTGGTCCTGCAATGTGACATACATAGTTTTACCATCCGGTCCGCCGAAGGCAATATTGGTTGGCCGTTTGCCGATGAGGGCAATCTCACGGATAATTTTCCCATCGGGCGAAATTTTGGCTATGGTCCCTTTGCCGAAACGTGCCTGGTAAATGTTACCCTTTACATCGCATCTTAATCCATCCATTCCAAAATCTGTAAATTCGGTTACAAGATGTTTATTGCTTATTGTGCCTTTTGACGAAAGATCATAGGCCCATATCTTACGCTTTTCGTTTACATACAAGGTACGATTATCCGGACTCACATCTATACCGTTAACGGTGGCCATACTATCCAAAAGTGTTATTTTTCCATCCGGGTCGATACGCCATATTTTACCTGTCCCTGCTTTCCAGTTCGGGTCGCTGGCATATATCCTGTCCTTATTATCAATAGCGATATCATTGGGCTGGCTCATTGTCACCTCATGGGCCAAAATGGTTTGTTGTTTGGTAGCCATGTTCACTTTAATAATGTTATGCCCCGTATAATCCGCTATCAGCATATTCCCATGGCTATCAAACCTGGTCCCGTTACCGGTGCTGCCTTTGGGTAATTCGATAAAAACAGAAGCCGATCCGTCCGGCGTCATTTTGCCGATGGTCCCATCGTGACTGAAATTCACAGCGTAAATATTGCCATCTTTATCAACCGCCGGCCCTTCGACCCCTATGGTAAAGCTATTAACAGGTGTAAATAAGACTGATTTAAAAAGCAACGCCGTATCCGCAGACTGGGCATTTGCGCTTACTGTAACTATTGTAAGCCATGCCAATACGAATAGCTGCTTAGTGAAAGCGGGGTTATGGACCTGTCTAATCATGAGTTTCTTTCGGTAATGTTTTTCTTACTGCGCCCACTTCTTCAGGCGTAACAATTTCAGGCAGGTTGTTAAAATTTGATTTTATATAAGTAAGCACCTCGGCTACCTGGGCGTCCGACAGGAAACTGCCGTGCCCCGGCATCACCTCGTTATAGGACAGCCCTTTCACCTTCACAGGACCTTTTAACCCGTTAAGGATCACTCTTATCAACCGGGGTGTGTTGTAATTCACCCACTCGGACTGCGCCAGCGGCGGGAACCTGTTTCCGTCGCCCTTCCCGTCTGCCTGGTGGCAGGCAATGCAATAAGTGCTGTACACCACCGATGTGGTGGCCATGCCTTTGAACAGGTTATCCTTTATTTCGTCGGGCGTTTTGATATTGGATGCCGTTTGCTTGCGCTTTTCCATAGCCGCCAGTTCGGGCGCCCCGAATTTCCTTTTGTCGCCTGTATACATGATCCGCCATATCCTGCCTCTTTCGGTATCGCTCACATACAAAGAGCCATCCGCGCCCTCAGCCAGCCCCATAGGACGATATACCGCATTACTTACATTGACTATCGGGTCAACCCCCGCAAACCCATCAGCAAATACTTCCCAGGGTCCTGAAGGCTTGCCATCTTTAAATGGAACAAATGCAATAATGTAGCCAGCCTGCGGGTACGGAGCCCTGTCAGTCGAACCATGAAAGGCCACAAAAGCGCCGTTTTTGTAATGCGCGGGAAATTGCTTACCACGGTAAAATAGTAGGTCATTTGGTGCAAAATGCGCCGGGAAGCCAATAAGCGGCTGCGTTAATTTTGCGCCTTCGCCCTCCTTAACCTGGTCGCCGCCAAATTCAGGATTAAGCAGTTTCTTCCCTTTGATCTGGTCGTAATAATAGTAAGGCCAGCCACCGTCAAACCCTTTGGTTACCTTAAAAAATTCCTCTGCCGGTTGCATCGCACTTTCCCAGGGTGTATATATATCGGGCCAAAGCATACGAAAATCGTCGCGGCCATGTGCTACCGTATACAGCGATTTACTCTTTGGGTCCCAATCCAGTGCTACTGTGCTTCGCAGCCCGGTAGCATATTTTACTCCATCAGCCTGATGTTGGCCGGTTTTATTGGCATCAAACATCCATATGCCGCCATGATCCTTTAACCAGGGATTACCTTTATTAGGCGATCCCGGCTCGCCAACCCCGGGCGATCCAGGCTGTCGGTTGTTTACCTGCCCCGCGTTCGAGCCGGCGCCCCAGCCAACATAAATGTGCCCTTTGTTGTCAAAGGCGATGGGTTTGGTCTGATGTTCATGATACGGCGGATTGTCTATAACAATCGTGTCTATTTTGCTGTCCGGAACCAGTTGTCCCTTTTTCAGTTTCATCCGGTAAACCATCAGTTCCGAACTGAAATACAAATAGCCATTATGTATCCGCATAGCCGTACCGTAAGTATGTCCGTCATATTTGCCAAAAGGAGTTATAATATCAGCCCTGCCGTCGCCATTAGTGTCTCTTAGGGCTATATTGCCATAGCCTCCGTTTAAATTGTGATTCCTGGCCTTTACATAAATATCACCGTTCTTATTAACAGCTATGTGCCTGGCCTGGCCCTTTAAGCTGTCAACGACAACCAGCGCCTGGAAACCATCCGGCAAATAAAGGCCGTCACTGTCGTTGTAAACAGGCAGTATCTTTAGCCGGGCGTTTTTCCACGAAAAGCCCATAAATGCAAGCAATGCGCCCGCGGCAATAAACTTCCACAAATGTGAATGAAAATAACTTTTAGCCTCAGTCATAGCAGTTCCAGTGCTTTTTTAAGGTTAATTAAGAAGTAAAACAGTAAAAAAATCAACAACCTTCGACCAGGCAGAAACTGGTCAGTTGCCTTAAATATCTTAGCGCTAAAGTTTATACAACTAACGCTTAAATCTTTTAATATCTAAAAACACGGCGCAACAGCACATATACACTCACCCTGGCGGTATAGCCAGGTCTATTTCGTTGGGGTGCCGTATTTTTATTATCGCAAGAGGCTGGAGTAATACTAATATTATCACTCACCATGTGGGAAGCAGGTAGCAACAATTGCAGTGGCAATATAATAGAAAAATTTTGGTTTCCAATAATTTTGATATTTTTCACTTATTCTACATTTGACTTTTCAAAAACTTCTATTTAGCATAGATATTATTAGCGCAGGATTAAGGCAAATGCGCAAATACTGTTTGGAAGTTCCTAACTTTGATTGGTTTTGAGTTATACCCATGTAGTATCTGTTTTAAAAATTCTCCTCTAAAATTGAAAACGCTAACCGAATTTAGAGAATCACTAACGCTGGAGCAGCCGGTCGGCGAGCTTTCTGCGCAGCTAAAAAGCCTGTGGTATGATGGTAAAGGCGACTGGCACCGGGCGCACGCCCAGGTCGATTACCTGGACGACCGCGACTCAGCGTGGGTACATGCCTACCTGCATCGTAAAGAAGGGGACATCGCCAACGCCGACTACTGGTACAGCAAAGCCCGGCAAAGCCGCCCCAACATGTCGCTGGATGAGGAATGGGGGCAGTTGGTGGAGCGGTTTCTTTGAGCATCTCCTCCCGATAAACTTCACAATAAATATCATCTTCAGGTCATAAACATTGAAAAATGTTAGTTTCAATTTAAAAATAGACTTTTTAGTATATTTTTGCAACGTTAATCTAAATAAAATGTTTACAAAGGCAGAAAGAACAAAACAATTTATTCTGGAAACAGCGGCTCCAATTTTTAATCAAAAAGGGATATCAGGCGCCAATATAGACGATGTGCTTGATGCGGCAAAACTGACCAAAGGATGCCTTTACGGCCATTTTGAAGGCAAGGAAGACCTTGCCTTACAGGTTGTTGATTTCATGTTGAATACTAACGGCGAAAAAATGTTGTTAACTATCAGCAAGGGAAAAACGGCGAAAGCTAAAGTATTTGCTTTTCTTGATTTTTATAAAGATCCTTTGAATACTTACCTTAAAGGCGGCTGTCCTGTATTTAATATCGCGGTGGAATCCGATGATAATTTTCCAACCATTAAGGAAAAGATAGCGAGTGTCATCCGACATGGACAGGAATTGTTTGTCAGTATTTTAAGTCAAGGCATTGCCGATGGTGAATTTTCCGACAAACTTGATCCGGCTGTTTACGCATTCAAAGCGGTATCCGCTGTTGAAGGCGCCGTTGTGATGTGCAGGGCGATGAATACTGCAAAACCGATGGCTGGTTTGCTCAGGAGCCTGAAAGCAGAGTTAGAAAGTTATGCAATATAATTTTTTGATATAAAATATACTAAAAGGTCTTTTTATATAAACACGACTAAGAACCAAGCACAAATACATCATTCTAATTAAGGAAATAAAAGCACAAAATCACAACAAAATATACTAAAAAGTCTAAAACAAAAAACCATGGAATTAAAAGAAAAAACGGTATTAGTCACAGGTGCCTCATCGGGCATCGGGCTGCTTGTCGCCAGCAAGCTTCACGAAAATGGCTACCAGGTAATTGGCACAAGCCGGGATCCCGAAAAACATCAGGCAAAATTACCATTTAAGTTACTGCCATTGGATCTAAATGATGACCATTCTATAGCATCTTTTGGCAAGCAGCTATTCAGTCAGGTCAAAACTTTAGATGTGCTGATCAACAACGCAGGTTACTTAGTAAACGGACTCGCCGAGGAAACCCCTATTGACTTAGGCAAGCAGCAGTTTGAGACCAACTTTTGGGGAACGATCAAAATAACCAACGAGTTGCTGCCATACTTCAGGAGGCAAAAACATGGAAAAATAATTACGCTTGGTTCCCTGCTGGGTTTAGTGAGTCTTCCAAATACTTCCTACTATTCGGCTTCCAAACACGCCCTCGAAGGCTATTTTAAGGCACTTCGGTCTGAATTGAACCAGTTTAACATCAAGGTGGTTATGGTTGAGCCAATCAGTTTCAAAACCAATATCGGCGAAAGCGCAACTGTAGCGAAAGGAACGATCGCAGACTATGATCAGTTCAGGCAAAAGGTTATCGCGTATACCAAAACGGCATTTGATAAGGCACCCGATCCTGCGCCGGTTATCGCTACTTTATTGCGGGCAGTAAAGGAAAAAAATCCAACGTTTGGTTACCCTGTCGGAAAAGGATCATCAATCGTACTCCTGCTTCAACATTTCGCCTATAAGCTTTTCGAGAAATCCATTCTGAAATCGATCAACGCTTCAAAATAGTATTAACAAAATTTACAAGGTGTTAGTCTCATAGAAATTATTCCCATCACAATAGAAAAGAAAAAAATGAAAGCATTTATTATAGACAAATATAAAAGCAAGGATGGTGGCCGGATTGGGCAAATGCCCGTTCCGGAATTGAAACCAGATGAAGTACTGGTAGAAGTATACGCTGCCGGTATAAACCTCCTGGATTCCAAAATCAGAAACGGGGAGTTTAAACTCATTTTACCGTACAAAACACCATTCGTTTTGGGCCATGATGTGGCAGGCGTTGTAACTAAAGTTGGAGCCCGGGTGCAACAATTTAAAGTTGGAGACGAGGTTTATGCACGGCCGGCAGATCACCGAATTGGAACGTTTGCAGATTTCATCGCAATTAAGGAAGCTGATATGGCTCTTAAACCGAAAAAGCTGAGCATGGAAGAAGCCGCATCGATTCCGCTGGTAGGACTAACGGCCTGGCAAGCTTTGATCGAAAAAGGCAACTTAAAGAAAGGGCAAAACGTTTTCATACAGGCAGGATCAGGTGGTGTAGGCACATTTGCCATTCAACTGGCTAAACATCTCGGTGCTACTGTGGCTACAACTACAAGCGCAGAAAATATGGAGTTAGTGAAAAGCTTAGGTGCAGATGTCGCTATTGATTACAAGAAAGATGACTTTGAAAAAGTGCTGCACAGGTACGACCTAGTTTTGAATAGTCAGGATGGCAAGATACTCGAAAAATCGTTGCGCGTGTTAAAATCTGGTGGAAGACTCATTTCGATCTCTGGCCCGCCAGATCCGGACTTCGCGGATGAGATCGGAGCTCCCTGGTTTGTGAAATTAATCATGCGTCTTTTAAGTTCCGGAGTAAGGAAAAAAGCAAAACGGCTTAAGGTGGGCTTTTCCTTTCTTTTTATGAGAGCAAATGGAGACCAGCTAAAGGAAATTACCGCTCTTATAAATTCCGGTACCATAAAACCGGTTATGGACAAAGTTTTCCCATTCGAATCGATCAGGGAAGCGATAACCTATGTTGAAAGCGGCCGCGCCAAAGGAAAAGTCGTAGTTAAAATGAAGTAAAATGGTCACGCTGTCAGAAATTGTCAGGCTGCCGCCGCAAGGGTCCGCCCTTGTGGCCCGCATGCTACTTCGCCGTCCTTACCACTGACACCGAATCAGCCCCGCCCAAAAAGAACTGCCCCTCGCCATTGCCACTCAAAACCTTACCCCACCGCCTTATTCAGCGCCACGATGGCATTTTTAAACTGGTCGCGGGCAACCAGGAACTGGATATTCACCTTGCCTTTGGCTACGCCGGCGCTGATGATGTTGATCTCTGCTTTGGCCAGCGCCGTAGCGGCCTTCGCCAGCAGGCCCGGCTGATCCATATTGGTTCCGAGCAGGCAAACCATGGCAACGGGTTCGGTGGTCACTTTCTCAAACTGCAATTGCAGATCGTCGATCAGTCCGGGTTTAAAGTCACTTTCCCATATAACAATACTGATACTGTTGGCGCTGGTTACTTTGAAGGTATAACTGATGCCATGCGTGTAAAAAAGCTGCATTATTTGCAGATCGCTGCCCACGTTACCCGTCATACGCGGATCGTAGATGTCGATAAGCAGTTGCTGTTCGCTTCCGGTAATAACTTCCACTCGTTTTATTTTCGACACATAGTCGCGGGTGATCAGCGTTCCGGGATGTGCGGGTTCGAAAGTATTTTTAATCCGCAGGTGTATGCCCCCCATCTCCAGCGGTTTTGCGGCTTTGGGATGGATGGCCTCCATACCCACATCCGCCAATTGGTCGGCAATATCATAATTGGTATTACCAACCGGCTGCACGTTTTCAATGCCCACCAACGCCGGGTCGGCGGTCGATAAATGATATTCTTTATGGATAATGGCCTCCTGCGGTTTTAATATCTCCGCTATCTTGCTGAAAGTAACTTCAGAATAACCCCGGTCAAACTCGCGCATAATACCCTCGGTGCCTTTGGCGTAACCTGTCGCAATGCAAACACAACTTTCCAGGTCCACATCTTTAAAAGCATCCGATATCCGCTCGCTGATGGTTAAAGCCCGGCGGTCATCAAAACCGGCCAGGTCTATAAATTTTGCCGGCATACCGCGCTGCTGCAGTATGCTTGCCAGCACATAGCCCGAATGTGTTTCCCCTATCGAAGCCAGGATCTCCCTTGCCGCCAGCAGGATGCCCTCGTTCAGGTAGCCCGATGCAAGCATGGTCGTAGCGCTCTCCAGGTAAGATAGCGCCTTGGCAATATGCGCATCGATAAAGTCGTCTGCCTTCTGTATTTCCAGCCCCAAATGGGCGTATTGATGATTAAGCCCTCTTAGGTATGTTCCCATTTCGGCGATAGCCTCATGGTAATCCTCGCCGTTGGCCAGCTTATGGTAAACGCCGGGCGCCTTGGTCTTTTTGTTCTCCAGCAGCCGGTTGGTCACGCCCGAAAAAGCAGACACCACAAATACCCGGTTGCCAAATTCAGCAGCCGTACGGTTATAGCAAATAATATTATCGATCACTTCGGCAAGCGCACTCATCGAAGTACCGCCGATCTTTTCTACTGTAAGCATATTGGTTATTCCAAAGGCCGAAAATATCAAATTTGAGGGAATAACCGAAGGTTTGGGAGGTTAATACGGAATGATTGTTTGTCCCGCAACGGTGTCCGCAAACTACCTGCTCCCACCCAGCAATTTCGCTTTTCTGTCCAACGCCGTAAAAAGCGAGGCCACTGCCAATGTAGAAATGATCCTGATAGCGGATGTCGACCTAAAATTATTGGACCAGTTGCACGCTTAAGTCAGTGTAAGAAACCTTAAAGACTGCCGCACGGATTTTTACCAGGTCGTACAAATCACAACATAGAAGGCAATGAAAGAACTTGTTGCTTTAGCCAACCACTAAAACGCCGGCGGACCAACGAATCGTGAATTATTGACGATTATCGATTCAGTTCTTCTTTGGTTGTCGGCTTTCCTTTACCAGTGGCGATAAGGCTTTTCAAACTGCCGTTGATATAGCCTCCCCAGGCGTTTGAACAATCCTTATAACATTCGATTTCAGGTACCAGGCCGATCTGCGTAAACCGCACTTCGGTTTGATCACCTTTTTCGGCAATATCAAAAATGATCTTAGTACCGGTCCATTCGCTTTCATCTGCAATGAAAGTGAGCTTACTGTCGGTTATCTGCCAAACTATCCTGGTATACGGAACAACTTCTACCAGTTTTTGCCTGGAATAATGCACATCCCAGAATTGGACCGAAAACTCGTCATTTAGTTTTTCAGTGTTGCCGTCCACCCCTTCTGTCCACCAGCCGCGGACATTTGCGATCGCTTCAAAAGCGTCTTTCGGACTTTGATCAACCAGGAAGCTTGTAGTGAAATCATGTTCATTCATAGCTGCCCCCTTTCATTGCCTCCGCATTGCTTCTTTCAGCAACCGTAGAATAGTTGTTAAAAATTACTTTTACCATGATTTTAAATGTTAGAAATTGATTTCAATTCAAATGTTTGACTTTCTTACACCCCCACTCATACCCAATAAAGTTGCTATGCCCGCCACGAACGAAAACGCAGCAGCAAAAGGGAAGAAATAAATAAATTCGATAATAGACAAGAACAGTAAAAACAAGCCCAATGCCAAAATGAAGCGACGGTTTGGTTCGGCAGACAAAAGCCACAATAAAATGCTGATCAGCAATAATACGCCGATCATACCGTAACCATAACCCGCAAAAAAATCTCCCATACTTACCGACCACCCCATAAAATCGAAGCGGTTACCAAGCATCCCGTCTATCACCTGTTTCACGGCCGCATTTGGCGCGTCCTTCCAGGTTAGGGCACCCATAGTATGCCCAAGTGTATGCAGCAGCATAATAATGCTCGCTATGCGCAATAAAATTTTCGGCTTCACTGTTCAGCTTGCTTTTTGTAAAGTTCCATGATGGTTCCCCAGCCTTCATTCATGCTTTCCACGGCTTTACCGCTGCCCAGCTTATGGAGGTCCTTATGTTCAAATTTCACACGTGTCATATTCGGTCCTTCGGGGATAAACTGCGTCACTACTTCTGTAATAAGATTAGGGTCGCACTTAAACTCGCCGTTTATCTGCCAGGCCAGCACAAACAGGTCGTAAGGCTGGTAAGTTGAAACATAGCCGATATTGGCTTCGCTACCGTCGGCGTGTTTAGAATACCAGCGTCCGTTAACAAAAGGCTCCACTACAATTTCGGTCATATCGGCACTGCCGATGTGGTGTGTTCGCGGCCACCACATATCCATTTGTTCTGTAAAAACTTTAAAGGCCGTTTCCTGGGTGGCCGCTACCGTGAACTCTTTTTTGATAGAAGTTAAGCTGATGGTTTCCATACTCATTGGGGTTTGCTATTTTCTTTTTCAGTGTTTTCAACAAGTTTTTTAAAATTGACCAGTGCTTCATCCCAAAATTTGTCGAGGTATTCACGCATCGCCAAAATACCTTCGCGGTTCACTTCGTAAACGTTCCTGGTGCCATGGGTTTTAATGCTGATGAGTTTCGCTTCCTTTAGCACCTTAAGGTGCTGCGACACCGCCGGCCGGCTCACAGGCAAACCGTCGGCAATATTTACCACCGCCAGGGGCCGATCGCGTAATTTCTCGAAGATCGCCCTGCGTGTGGGGTCACCGAGGGCGTTGAATGCTCTTTCACTTGCGCTCATAAAATTTCATCAATTAGTAAGTATAAACTTACCGTAAGTACAAACTTACCAATAAAAATGAAACATGCAAATTTTTTAATATAAGACAGCTCCAATTTGTTAACACCTCTCTTTACCGGCAATTTCCTGGACTTACCAGGCACATGACATAGTTGCGGTGCACTTCTGATTATTGAATCCCGAGGATGTTTTTTAGGCGTCTATTTCGGGTGCTTTTCTTTGGAAAAGTTAAAATGTTTTTACTGATCGTTCGTCTCACTAAGTAAGGATATGAAAACTCACAAAATGAATTCTATACAGGATAAAAGCATAGCGATTGTTGGCGGCGGCCCCGGTGGGTTGACACTGGCACGCCTATTACAAATGAACGACGCCGATGTAAAAGTTTATGAGCGCGACGAAAACCGCTCGGTACGGGTGCAGGGCGCTACGCTCGATCTGCACTACGATTCGGGCTTAAAAGCGCTGTCCAAAGCCGGTCTCATGGACCATTTTAAAGCCAACTATCGCCCCGGCGCCGACAAGACACGCATAACGGGCGAGGATGCAACCATACTTTTTGAGGATGATTTTGCGGCAACCGACGATGACGAATTAGCCCGACCCGAAATAGACCGCGGGCCGCTGCGTGAAATATTGCTCGATTCTTTGCAGTCAGGAACCGTGATTTGGGACAGCAACTTCGTTTCGATGAACGAACAGAACGGCGCTTTCAGGTTGGACTTTAAGAACGGCTCCGAAGCATTCGCCGACATTGTGATCGCAGCCGATGGCGCCAATTCAAAAATACGCCCATATATCACCCCTGTTAAACCATTTTACGCGGGCATTACAGCATTGGAAGGTGCCGTTTATAATTCTGAAAGTGTGAGCCCCAATATTCATCAACTATTAAGCGGGGGAAAGATATTTGCCCTGGCCGACGGAAAATCACTCATCGTAAGTTCCAAAGGCGACGGCAGCCTTGTGTTTTATGCCGGTTTTTATGCCGACGAATCGTGGGCAAAAGATTGCGGAGTCGATTTTTCGAACAACAAACAGGTGCTCGCCTGGTTCAAAAAAGAGTTTGCCGGGTGGGCCGATATATGGGACGAACTGTTTGAAAACTCTTTTATATTTACTCCCCGCCTGCAATATTGTATGCCGTTCGACCAGAACTGGATTGCCCTGCCGAACCTTACTATGCTGGGCGATGCTGCTCACCTGATGCCGCCCTATGCCGGGGAAGGCGTAAATATGGCTATGCTGGATGCTTTGGAACTTGCCGAATGTCTACTAAGCAAAGACATTCCCAGTGTCCATTGTGCGATAGCGGCCTATGAAAGCAAAATGCGTATTCGCGCAGTTGAAACCGCGCGCATGACCATGGAACAGACCGCAGCACTGCATTCGCCTGATGGACTTGACCACATGCTGGGCATGTTTCAACAAAACGGCTGAAAGTGTTATTTAAGAAGAAGCCGTTTGAACCAAAGCGGCTGTGACCATCTCATTTGTCAAGAATATTGGCTGTTTTGTGTAAATAATTTACCTCAATTCTCCCTTTTATCTTCTTTAGCAGCATAAAGATTTTCTTCGGATTGATCTTTATGCTTGACAACATTTGCCCGATAACGAAAAGCAATTTAATGTGATCGTAAAGGACCGCTGAGAGGGACACTTATGCACGGGATGTTAAGCAGCATACTATGGTATGCCACGGCTGATTAACAACAAATTTATATAGAATGAAAAAATTAAACATTACCAAAGCCCTGCTTGCAGGCCTCGCAACTGTCGTGTGCACCTATTCGTGCAAAAAAAATCAGCCGCCGCGTCAGCAGCAACTGATCGATGTCATTCAAACTAATCTTGTAGCCGACACTGCCGGGTATAATGCCGCAAAAATAGACACAGATCTTGTCAATGCCTGGGGCCTGGCTGCGAATCCCAATGGTATCATATGGGCCGTATCCAATCACAAAGGGCTCAGCACAATTTATAATCAAACAGGCCAGGCGCTGCGGGAGCCTGCTTTGATACCCTCAATTGACGCACATCAACCGGGCTCGCCCACCGGTATCGTATTTAATGGCGGAACTTCATTTGGAAGTAACAAATTTATTTTCGCTGGTGAGGATGGCATTATAACAGCCTGGATAATGAACGACAGTGCAAAAAAAGTCGCAGACCGCTCGCAATTTGCTGCCGTATACAAAGGTTTAGCAATGGCGAAGGACGGGAATGCCGATTTTTTGTATGCTGCCAATTTTAAGGGCAAAAAAATCGATGTCTTCGACAGCAATTTCCAATATTTAACAACTAAACCTTTCACCGACCCTAATTTACCGGATGGTTTCGGGCCGTTTAACATCCAGAATATCGGAGGTATGCTGTACGTTTCCTATGCCAAACTGAAAGGGCCGGATAACGAAGATGACGATGCGGCACCCGGAAATGGATACATTAATATTTTCAAACCTGACGGCACCCTGGTGAAGCGCTTTGCTTCGCAAGGCACGCTAAATTCGCCCTGGGGTATTACCCAGGCACCAGCGGGTTTTGCCGGCGACGGAGCTACTATCCTGGTAGGTAACTTTGGCGACGGGCGCGTAAACATATTCGACATGTCTGGAAAGTACAAAGGGCAATTGCAAAGTAATGGTCATACCTTAGGTATCGAGGGCTTATGGGCGCTCGACTTCCTGAAAACCAACGCGAGTGTCAATGACCCCTTGTATTTTACCGCCGGTCCTAAAGAAGAAACTCATGGACTATTTGGATTTTTGAAAATAAGCAAGTAATAGTTAATTCAGTTTTAACCCAGCCGGGCATCGCACCGGCCGGGTTTTGAAAGCTAATTCCAAACACAAAACGTAGTAATAGATTAACGCACCCCATCTGCTCCGTCAACAGTCTCCGATCAAACCCCGGGTCGTCAACAGGTATCAGGCTCACCTGTTTTGCCGGCAGCAATTAATCCAATCAATAATCAATTCAATTTAACGAAGTCGTTCAGGCAAGTCCTATTAACGATCAATAACCTATTACAATGACAAACGAACGTCAACACATTCTTACATCTTCTTTAAGATTATTTCTTAGTAAGAATCACAAACAAGTTTCTGTCAAAGAAATTGCCGACCAGGCAGGCGTAACAAAACAAACCATACGTAAATATTTCAACAGCAAGGAAGAAATATTCGTTGAAGTACTCAAGTTCTTTTTTGCCGATTATATCTGCATCAGCGGAAGCCGTGTTTCGGCGTTTGCCCTCTCCCAGTTCTATCGAACGATATTAAGGGGAATAGAAGGTAATAAAAAAGCAGATGAAACCATAGAAAGGAGACAGGTAGCATAAAAGCATTTTCGCCCGAATTCTGTAAATCTTTCCCAACACGATATAATAGCGAAGTGCCCCGGTGCAGCGACATTTGTTCCATCAAATAATTAAAAAAAGATCATGAAATCAGAAATCAGCGTGAGTGAAATATCTCAGAAAAACGGGCAAAAATGTTCAAACCCAAATTGCACTTGCACAAACTGCAACTGCGGTGACAATTGCACCTGCAAAAATTGCAAATAATATGTGTTTCGAATTTGGTTCAGATAGCCGCTCCACACCGGGGTGGCTATTTTATTAAACTGCTTTATGAGACAAAACAAATTGAATCGGTTATAAATAACCCGTATTTTGCTACTATCTTCATTTCATATTATCAGACCTTGAAATATTATATTAAAAATATGGTTTGCCTGCGCTGCGTTAAAGCGGTAGAAAGTATCCTTGGTAACCTGGATGCCGGCATTGCAGATATCCGCCTGGGCGAGGTCCTGTTAACTCAACCCCTTTCGCCGGGCGACACCGAGCGATTCAGGGCCCAATTGTCGCAGGCTGGTTTTGAATTGCTGGATGACAACCGCAGCCAGTTGATCGTAAAGATAAAATCCATCATAGTCGATCATATTCATTACCTCGAAGATGAAAAATTCTCTTTCCCCAAAGTGTTGTCCCGCGAGCTTAACAAGGAGTATTCACAATTAAGCAAACTATTTTCAGAAACTGAAGGCATCACTATAGAACATTACGTGATACAGCAGAAAATAGAAAAAGTTAAGGAACTACTGGCTTATAACCAAATGAACCTGAACGAGATCTCTTACAAATTAGGCTACAGCAGTGTTGCTCATTTATCGGCGCAATTCAAAAAAGTTACCGGGTTAACGCCGTCACAATTCAAAACACAAGGGATCCACTTGCGCAAAGCGTTGGACCATATTTAGCTGGCCGTAACTTATTTACCTTCTTCTTTTTTCCGGTCCTTGTTCCAGCCGATCTTGATCCTGCCTGTCGAATCGGATATCGCGCGGATATGCAGCACAATGCCTTTGTACCTTTTCTTTTCGAGTTTGGCCTGGTTGGTTATGGTTGTATCGTTCTTGGGGTTACGCAGCGGTACATCCAGCGCCAGGTTTGTTCCGCCATTTAAGCCATATACACCAGCCACATCCATATTCAACACGCTCGAGCTGAATTTTAACGGGTAAACCGTTATCATATCACCGTGCACGTCAAAGCGGCCGTTCAGTTCGCGTACCTGGATGTTTTTCAGATCGCGCCGCGGGAACGCAAATTTGGCTATGCTGCCTATTGGATTAAAATTCACAAGGGCGCCGTCCTGCAGGTTCAGATCGAGCGTGCCGTTAATAGATTTAGGCATTAATTTGCCCTGATCCGACATCGAAGCGGCTATCTGTGTTTTAGCTGACAAATATCCTTTCAGGTTGTCGGCTGTAAAATCCTGCAACCCGAAATTATCGAACGCGCTAAAAAACTCCCGGATATTTACATGGCTTATTACTGTGTTCAGGTCCAGCTGGTTTGATTTTCGCCCTTTGGACACCGATCCGTTCATCTTTAAAGAGCCGCCCGCGTGTTTTAATCCTACGTCCCGGATAACAACTTTATCTTCCGATGTAAGCACTTCCGCGTGCACATCCGTCGCTACAAATTTTTTATAGTAAACGTTGTTCACTTTCAGGTTCATATCAACACGTGATTTTTGCAATACGGTGTTCAGTTGCGTAACTACATTGCCGCTGTTATCATCCCCGGCTGGCTGTTCTGTTGGGGTGCCGTCCTGCGCGTTGCCACTTATAACGCCTAAAAACTCGCCCAGGTAAAGCTGCGGGCTGCTTATATCGCAGTGTACCAGTATTTTTTCGGGCGCGCTGTAATACAGGTTCATAAAATTATTAACCCTTCCCTCCATGCTCACCACACTTTTACCGCTTTGCAGGCGAATATTCCGCAGAAAAAGATCGTTCTTTTTAATAAGAAGGGAAATGGCGCTATTTACAAAGCTGATATTTTCGGGCAGATATTTAAAGTTGGCGTTCCTTAAAATAATGCTGCCTGCAACAACCGGTTTATTTAACTGGTAGTTTACGATGTCGCCCCTGTACTTAAGATGCATAATGGCGCGACCGCGGGTAAACCGGGCGACACTTTTTGCCATTACGCCATTTGCATAAGACAGCGGAAAGTCGGCGTTAAAATCGCCCATGGCTATAGGCTGCTTTAGATCAATAATATCTCCTTCGGCCATCCAAAATGGCATCTGAAGGTAAGTACCCTGGAAATTAACGAGCCTGATGACTGAGTTATCGTCGCTAAATCCTGCGCCCTTTTTATATTCGTTGCTGAACACACCGCCAAAACTGCAATGTTCTATCGTGCCGCCTGGTGTTATTACGGTATTATCTTTAACAGTAGCAGTAACGTACAACGAGGGATCGCCCCCGCCGGCAAAACTGCCCGAAATAATTCCCCTGACCGCTATGGGTTGTGTAATATTAAATTGGTCGAGCTTCTTTTGAATATTTTCCGAAAGTAAAGCCGAAACACGCCTCCACATTGCCTTTTTTGCTTCCAGGTGAATATTGAAGCTCGAAGGCTGTTTCAACGTCTGGAAAACAGCGTTCACCACAAACGGATCGTCTGCAATATCCAGCGAGGGTGATTTGACCCAGAGCCTGCCGGTTTCGCTGTTATAGCCTGCGGTCAGGTCGCCTTCCAGCACCTTATTTTTTATAAAGCTGCCATTTTTTGTATTGAATGCCATGCTTTTGGCAGTTACATCCATGTGGAAAGCCGCATTCCAGCCTGTATCCGGGTTACGCATTGTACCGTTCAGCCGGTTGGCGATAAAGTCGAAACGCTTTTTTTTATGGAGGTCCTCTACTATAAAATTGACATTAGTTAGCGAAAACCGGCCCAGCTGCGAATCGTAATTATTTGTCGATGATGTATCCTTCCTTTTTGGATGCCCGCTCCTGAAAACCGAGCGGTTACTATACCCGGTACTATCGGTAAACAGGTCGACCGTAGCATTGCTGATATCGATGTGATTTATATCGAGACTACCCGTAAACAGCGGCCAGGCTTTTACCGATATCGAAAAGTCTTTAGCATCCAGCAGGGTGCGGTGATGTTCGGCAAAGCGCTTATCGCGTATCAGCACATCTTTAAGGCCGAGCGAAATATTAGGGAAATGCTGGAAAAAATTTGGCTTCATATCGCCTATGATAACGGTGCCGTCGAACTTGGCGTTCAGTTCGTCATTTACCAGCTTTAAAACTTTACTCTTATTATGTGTAATATACCACAGGCTGCCGAAGAACAGCAGGATGATAACCACAACAAATGCTGCAATTACCTTCAAAATTATTTTTAGCGTGCGTGGCATAAAGCTTAATACAAAGTACGATTTATTGCCTTTTGTTTTAAGCTTATGGTCTCAAGGCTGTTACAAAGTCCGGTGCGGCCGCTGAACCGGGCGGTAAACAAAGCAAAGATCACCTTCTGAAATGACAGCCATCATTTATTTCGGGACCATAACACCCGACATTTGTATCATCATCATCATTATTTATGACATTAAACATTCAATCATGGAAACTTTAGTATATCAGCCGGACGAAAAATCGCCCGAAGTAAACTTCGCCGGAACAATGCATGCCCTGGTTTATCACGGGCCTGGTAGAAAAGCATGGGAAGAAAAGCCAATACCGACGATCGTCAAACCTACCGATGCGATAGTGAAAATACTTAAAACCACCATTTGCGGTACCGACCTGCATATTATGAAGGGCGATGTGCCTGAAGTTACCGACGGTCGGATCATCGGACACGAAGGTGTAGGCATTGTAGAAGAAACCGGGAGCGCCGTAGGCAATTTCAAAAAAGGCGACCACGTGCTTATCTCGTGCATTACATCCTGCGGCAAATGCGAGTATTGCAAAAAAGGTATGTATTCGCATTGCGAGGACGGCGGATGGATACTGGGTCACCTGATCGATGGCACCCAGGCCGAATATGTGCGGATACCGCATGCCGATAACAGTTTATATCCCATCCCTGCAGGCGCTGATGAAGAGGCACTGGTTATGCTAAGCGATATTTTACCTACGGGTTTTGAATGCGGCGTTTTAAATGGACAGGTAAAGCCCGGCGATACTGTAGCAATAGTAGGTTCGGGGCCAATAGGTTTGGCAGCTTTGCTAACGGCCCAATTTTATTCTCCGGGCGAAATTATTATGATTGACCCCGACGACAACAGGCTAAATGTAGCCAAAACATTTGGTGCCACACAGGTGATCAACAACAGCACCGAAAACGTATTGGAACGGATCAAAAGTCTTACGGGAGGTAAAGGAGTTGATACTGCCATTGAAGCGGTGGGAATACCGGTAACGTTCGAACTTTGTACGGATATCATAGCGCCGGGCGGTCATGTTGCCAACATCGGTGTTCATGGAAAAAGCGCAACACTTCATCTCGAAACGCTTTGGGCAAAAAACATTACGATAACCACACGGCTCGTGGATACGGTAACCACTCCGATGCTGTTAAAAACCGTAAAATCTAAAAAACTGAATCCTAATAAGCTGATAACACACCATTTCCGGCTCGACCGCGTAATGGATGCTTACGAAACCTTCGGCAATGCGGCAAAAGAAAAAGCTCTCAAGGTGATATTGACCAACGAAGAATGATCTGGACCATGGGTAAAGAACAGATCATGTGCTAGGCTCCCCGGGAGAATTTCCGGGGAGTTTTTTATCTGCCTTTAATTAAATCAACCTCAATAAAACAACCACTTGTCACGATATATGTTAATAGAACAACTTGATACCGCACCGATGAAGCACACCGAAGAAGTGCTGAAGGACCTCAAAAAGATTTATGAAGAAATGCTCGACGCCGAGCTGAAACACCGGGATACCATACAAGGAGTTAAAGTCTGCTATCGTAACAGTGCAATTAACCTCATCGACTACTTGTCACTTCGGTCAAAAAATGTTGAAACTTTACAGGTAAAGCTCCATGAAAGCGGTTTATCATCGCTGGCAAGCAGCGAGAGCCATATCAAATCGCAATTAATGCAGGTAATGGAACGGCTGGGCGATAAACCGTCCTGCGGCTGCGAGGTGGATGTAGAAAGTGGCATCAGGCATTTACAACATAATATTACCGGGTTACTCGGAGGTGCCCCCACCGATCAGACTATCCCGGTGATGGTTACTTTCGATACTAATTTTGAGAATGATTTTGATTTGATTTGCAGCTTGTTGGAAAACGGCATGCGCGTAGCCCGCATTAACTGCGCCCACGACAACCCGGAAACCTGGACCAGGATGATCCTTAACCTTGAGCAGGCAAAAAAACAAACTGCCCAGCCCTGCAAATTGTATATGGACCTGGCCGGACCAAAAATACGGACACACATCGTCGGCCGTAAACATCAGCGGGGTAAGCTGAAGGTAGCTGAAGGAGACGAAGTGATCCTGACGGACCAGGAAAATCATTTTAAGAAGTCGGAAAAAGTTATCCATTGTACCCTGCCGGGTATAGTGGAATACCTGCAGCCCGGGCACCGGGTATTTTTTGACGATGGCTTGTTTGAAGCGGTGGTACAAAACGCCGAAAATAAATCTGCAGTACTGATGATCACCCACATCGCCACAAAAAAACCGGTTATTAAAAGTGATAAGGGAATAAATTTCCCTGATACCGGTTTTAGCGTCACGCCGGTTACAAAATATGATCTGGAGTGCCTGCCTTTTATTGTACAGCATGCGGATATGCTGGGGTTCTCATTTGTAAACAGCGCCGCTGATATGAAGGCATTACAAAGGGAGTTGTCCCGGTTAAATAAGTCCGCGTTCCCTGTTATTGCAAAAATAGAAACAAAGCAGGCCGTCGACCATCTGCCCGAAATAATTTTGCAGGGCATGAAACAGGGGCCGACCGGTGTGATGGTGGCCAGGGGTGATATGGCTATCGAGATCGGCTTTGAACGAATGAGTGAGATACAGGACGAGATATTGTGGATATGCGAGGCGGCGCATACGCCTGTGGTATGGGCCACGCAGGTTTTGGAAAATATGCAGAAACAAGGCATAGCTACGCGCGGTGAAATTACCGATGCTGCCCATGCTGCTCAGGCCGATTGCGTGATGATAAACAAAGGAGATTACACCCTCCAAGTGCTGCACACTTTGAAAGACATCCTGAAACGTGGGCGCAAAAACAATTTCAAGAACAGGCGCCTTTTTCGTAGTCTTTCTATTGCATCGCATTTTATTGGAGATAAGTAATGCCCTGTGTTTGCAGGTTATACTTATTTAGTCGCTGGTTTTGATGGCAGTATAACCCATCGGTTTACGGTGTTTCCCGGCGCCTGTATGCAAACCTTATAAAACTGGGAAGGCATCTTACTCACATCTACTTTGACATGCGCATCACTAACCGGCACTTCGGCAAGCAATTGGTAACCGTCTTTTTTGCCTTCCTTAAAATCGTTGGTGGCCGCAACTAATATTTTAGCATTGCCTTTTACATCGAGTGCCTTCCACGCAATATCCAGCTTGCCCTGTATAAAATTTGCCTGCGGCGCGGCGACAGATACCGGCCCTATCAACGAAGTGCCATCCATTTCGCGTTGCTGCTCTTCGGGTACCCGGATATTCATAAATCTGAGTATGGATGGTGTTATGTCGATGATCCCAGGCGTATAATACCGTGCATAGTCATTAAGCAAATGCGCATTGGTCACCATCCAGGTGCTGCGCTGCCGTGGCGATTGCCCGCCATGATCCCTGCCATTTAGTTCACTCCTGCCGTGGTCGGTAGTGATAAATATCAGCCAATCCTCCTTAAAGTTTTTCTCCCGGTATTGTATGGCATCCCATATACGGCCAACCTGTACATCCATCTTCCTTATCGCATCTTCAAACTGCGGACTATCACCGTGCGCGTGCCCCATGTCATCGGTATATTCCAGGTAAACCCAGCTTAGGTCCGGTCCGTTTTGTTTAATGCATCCGGCCCCTTCTTCCGATACTTTTTCATCAATCAAATGCATATAATTGCCTGCCTTATCATGGGGAAATTTATTGGTATCCAGTTCGAACCCGTCGGCTTTAAAATCCGTCTTCAAATTGTTGGTCTGTGGCAAACCCTCTCCCATCAGCTTAGTACGGTTATCGGTCCAACTCGAGAAAACAGCTATCTTTCTTGCGGCATCCGCATTCTTTACCATCCTGAAAATAGTCCAGTAGTTATAATTTGGCGCTTTAATCTCGTTACCCCAAACGTTATGCTTATTAACCCAGGTAGCAGTAAGCAAGCTGTTATAGCCATTGGCCGAAATGGTTGGCGTCTGCGAATAGCCGCCCTTCTCACCACCCACATAAGCCCGCATATAGCACCCTTTTGCGGCAATTGCTTTCAAATTGGGTGTATTCACTTGTTCTATCACATCGGCCGGAATGCCATCGGCTATGATGAACACGGCTTTCTTTACCCGGTTTTGGGAGAATCCATGAAAGGATACCAATAGCAATACCGTTAATAACTTATAGTGAATACGCATAATAGCTGCCTTTTTTAAAGCGTTAAATGTAGGGGTTTTGAAAAAAGCATAGAATTAAGTAATTGTTATATTTAACCACCAATTATCATCTTTATGAAAAAACTCACATTGCTATTGTTGTTGCTGAATTTTGCTGCACAGGCCCAGCAAAAAATGACCTGGCCAAAACATGCCAAGGCGTGCATCGTGCTGACGTATGATGATGCCATCGCCTCCCAACTGGATGTTGCCATCCCCCAACTCGATTCAGCAGGTTTAAAGGGTACCTTTTTCCTTACCGGCGAGATCAACAGCCTCACCATTCCGCGCTGGCGCAAAGCAAGCAAAGAGGGGCACGAACTGGCTAACCATACTTTGTTTCACCCCTGCCTTAGCGGCGAAGACAACCCCGTGGCATCAAACCATTATACCGTGCACCAGATCATTCACGAAATGGAGGTAATGAACCACCTGCTGTATGCCGTGGATGGCAGAAGCAGTTATACCTATGCCTACCCTTGTACTGAAACAAGCGTGGGCGGCAAAGATTATGTGGATTCTATCCGGAAATATAGTACTGTCAGGTATGCCCGCATCGGTGGCGATACCAACGCGATTATAACCGATTTCAAAGATCTTGACCCTTTAAAAGTCCCTTCGTATGGTTTGGAACAGGGAACATCCGGAGAAAAGCTAATCGAATTTGTAAAAAAAGTAGAGCAAAGCGGCGGCATGGGTATTTTTATGTTCCACGGCGTGGGCGGCGATTATATCACCACATCAGCAGCGGCGCACCGCGAGTTACTGAATTACCTGAAAGAAAATAAAAAGAATATTTGGGTAGCAACTTTTAAAGAAGCGATGGATTACGCTGAGAAAAACAAATAAATGGCCTCACCTAAATCCTCTCCAAAGGAGAGGACTTTGATTTGTAATAAACGATATTTTTTTGCAAGACGAGTTAGGATGAGACAGCCTTATTCGCCGGTCCGTTCCCTTATCTCACGCTCAAGGGCAACGAATTTCTTACGAAGATCGGCAATAGTGGCTATTTTGGTAAGCTGGTCGGCAATACCATCGTCGTAGTTGTAGTTATTCAGTAAAAGTCGTCGAATCTTCAATTGAATTTCGCTTGCTTCCTTCTGCAATTCGGCCAGCGTCTTCATCCTGTTTTCAAACATTCCTGGGGTAGTCTATTTACTGAACAGCAAATTCGGCAAGATTCCGGTAATATTCAGCGATGAGTTATCCACAATTATCCACCTGGAGTAGGCTAATTGCCTGCTTTTTACTTAAATAACATTTCCACTTAACCAAATATGCTGTGGAAAACAACTTTTTGTCAGGTTTGCATTTTGGATATACGCAGGTCCTGTACCTTTGATAACAGCAGCACCATACAAGTTGCGCCGATAATTGCGAACAACATATCTGACTGTGTATCCCATATATCGCCCTGTGTGCCAAGGAACGAATCGCCCGCCGAACCGGATGTGACAGATACCAACCATTCCAACAGTTCATATAATACGCTGATAGTGGCGCAAACACAAATGGTAAGGAAAGCTATCCAGCCTTTTCTTTGAATAACATCGCGCCGTATGAATATTTCCCTGATGATCATTGCCGGAACAAATCCCTGGAAAAAATGGCCCACTTTGTCATAGTTGTTCCGTGTTTGATGGAACACATCGCGTATCCAGTCGAACGCAGGCACCATCGCATAAGTGTAATGCCCGCCGATAAACAGCACGTAGCAATGCAGCAGGATAAAAACATAGGTTAGATAAGTGAACCTGAACCGCTTAAATGTAAGCAATAACGCCAGGAAGCCCAATATAGCAGGAAAAACTTCCAGTATCCAGGTAAAGTAATCATGTGGGTTTATTGCCGAAATGATAAGGCCTGCGAAGAACAGGATAACGAGGGTTAGGTATTTATTCATACCACAAGATAGGAAAAACTTTCACCGACCCAATCCTGCCGTTCACCGGGAATTTTTATTCCTTTACAAAGTAGGGCTACCCGGCTTAACGGGCGTGTTGTAGTTTTGATCATGTTAAAACGCAAAGCCATGAATTACGAGTCAACAGTGATACCCAACGAGGAAGATATGGTCTTCCTGAATTCAGTTTTCAGCAACATCGAAAAAACTATCCTGTCAAAAGATTTCAAGGGCGGGCATATTACCAATGTGTTTGGCAATACCGAGCTGGATTTTACCAACGCCGACCTGCAAGGTCACGCCGTGCTCGACCTATCACTGGCCTTCGGCGCTATCAGCATCACCGTTCCCTGCGACTGGCGCGTGGAAACCGATCTTAGTCAAGTGCTCGCATCTGTAGACGATTACCGCAACGACATTTACAAAAGCCGCAATTCCGACAAGTTGCTGGTTATCAAAGGCAACTCGGTTTGCTCCAATGTCGAGATACAGCATAATTGCTGAACATTCATTTCCACAGCATTGTGGCCCATCATATACCGGAGCTCCGTATTTAACGGGAGCTCCTAATGTTTAACTTAATTATACTTACTCTCAAACCCCAAATCCTTCAACCCTTTTTTTATCTCAGGGCAATTCATAAACAATTTCCATATCAGCCCGGTGCGGTAGTTCTCTATCATCACCACTATTGGCCCCTGGTCTATTGCCAAATGAGTTTTGGCGTACCAGTTATGCGTTTCGCTGAAACCATCGGCAAAGCCGTAAGGGCCCCAAATTTTATCGCCCAGGTCGTAATAGAAATGCTTCAGCGCCTGCATGGAATATTCAGGCGTGTAGGGGAACGATGATAAAGTTGCAGTAGGTTGAATTACCCCGCGGTCATCCTCTGGACAATGGGCCACGTAGCCTTTCCAGCTGTCGCCGGCGGTAAGGCCCCAGCAATTAGCGCCATAACCTTTAAATTTCTTTGGATTTTCAATGCAATAAGCTCGATTGATAAGGGTATGATTTTTTACCTGCTCGGCATAATCTATCCCATGGTCATCTTTCAACCCGTTCGGGTCGATCCCCATGTAGGTATATTGTTCAAAGAACAAAGGCCCGCCTTTTTCGTAATTACCAAGCGGAAGCCTAATGCCGTAGTACGATTTACCGTTCTTCCAGCCGCCACTTTTCACCCACGAGTTTTCATATAATTCTTTGGATATCGGGTGCGTTTCGGATGAAGCAGCAACAATGTACGTGATCAATGCCTCGTCGTACCCAAACACCGGGAAGTTCATGTCGAAATCATTCCTGGGGCTCCAGTGCCAGTAAAGCGCTTTGTTGTCGCCCTTGCTGTGCCAGTTCCAGTCGGCATCGCGCCACATTTCTGCAACGCGGTTACGAAAGTATTTCTCAAGCGGAACGTCCTTATTAAAATACTCTCTTGCGGTAAGCAGTCCCATAAACAGGTAGGAGGTTTCCACAATATCAGCGCCATCGTCGAGGCGGCCAAAAGGTATGGTCTTGCCTGTTACCCCGTTCATAAAGTGCGGGTAAATGCCGTGGTAACAATCGGCCTTTGCTAAAAAATCGACGATCTTCACCAAACGCTTCAAAGCGGTATCGCGACCAATCCAGCCCCGGTTCACCGCAACCACCGTAGCCATAATGCCGAAACCGCTTCCCCCGATAGCGCATGCTTCCGGGCCGAATGTTCCCTTGCTGAAATTCGGCACATCATCAGCTTCATTGATATAGTCCCAGTAATATTCAGCGTGTACCGTATTGTCGCGCTCTCTCGCCAGTCCGCTAACCGGGTGCGCGAAATTCCAGAAATAGCGGAAGGTCTGCCGCTGTACAATATCCAGCAAAACCGAATCGGGAATATTTTTGACAATACCAACCGGCTTGATCGTAGCATGAACGACGGGCTTCTTCGCCTGCCGTTGGGCAAATAACTGGCTGCCGCACAGGCAAAAAAGTAACAATATTGATATACTGCGTTTCATCGGGTTACAATTGGGTATTTCTGAACGTATGGTTTATGTGGATGGCCCGGCTCGTTTCGGACGGCATCGTTGTGATCAAATGTGGGATTTTAATAAATATTTTACAATTTATTGGCCCCTGGATAATAATAAAACAATAGAATCACCTTATAATCAGTTATGAAAAAGTTGCTGTGCCTCGCGTTTATAGCTGCTGCGATCGTATCCTGCAAGAAAAACGATATCGGGGCTCCCGTATCATCATTAAAAAACAAAATGCTGGGCAAATGGAATTTTATTTCAGTAACAACCGTTTTCCGCGATACTGCCGGTAATATCATTCCTTCCGGCATGGTTTACGCTAACCCGTCGGGCTCTTTTTATCAATTCAATAAAAACGGCACCTGGGCTTCAAAATTCCTGGATGACCCTACGATCGACCTTAATAACCGGGGCTTCTATACTCCGCTATCCGACACGAGTTTTACGCTGTCCGATACAGGAAAATTTGCCTATTCTGAAACGTGCAAAATATATGCGTTAACGCCCGCTCAATTTATTTTTAGCCACACCAGGAACATTGCCATCAACGGCGTTACGCCGGCAACAATGGAATACGTTTTTAAGCTTACAAAGTAGTGTTTGATTAGTGTTTCGCTACCGCGATCTTTGAATCGGCTGTGCCATAATAGATATACCATGCGCCTTTAAATTGCGTAAGCCCTTCCAAAAAACAAACCTGCCCAACCTGGCCGGTAATTTCATAAGGCTTTTCCGGCTTAATAAAATAGTGATCCATGCGGTGGAGTATTTTAGTAGGGTCATTTCTATCGAACAAAGCCTGGGCGGCAGCGTAGGTGCCTGCCGGAAGCGATTTATCCCCTCCGGTAGCGAGGTTCTTACTGTTATAGATCAGTAGAATACCTTTATCGGTGATCATTGCAGGCGGACCTGATTCTACCAAATCGCTATCGAATTTCCCTGTTCGGGTTGGCAGTACTACTTTCAGGTCGGATACGGTAAGCGCCGCATCCCGCAAAGGAACGGGCGGATGTTCACCTTTTTTCATTTCAACAGGTGTCCAGTTGATCAGGTCGGTCGAAGTGGCTATAAATATTTGCGTATCGCCCCAGTACATCCAGTATTTCCCGTTTATTTTGACGGCGACGGCTTGCCCGTCAACATATTTTGATACGATGGATCCCGACTTCGCCCACTTATTAAGGTATTTACCATGATAGGCTTTGCTAAATACGTTCCCGCATTTTCTCCAGTGTAAAAGATCTACTGATGTAGCTATGAAAAGCCTGGCCAATTTACCATCGTATGCGGTATAGGTCATATAATAAAAACCTTTGTCGTCCCTTACTACCCTTGGGTCCTCGCAACCGCCTTCCCATTCCTGTGGCTTTTGGGCATCGTTATCCGGGTAAAAAACAGGATGCGGCGACCGTACAAAATGCACCGCATCCGTGCTGGTGGCCAGCCCGATACGTGACGTGCCGGCTTTATCCTGTGCGCGGTAAAGCATGTAAACTTTCCCGTTACGGGTAACAATGGCCGGGTTAAAAACATCCTTTTCTTCCCAGGCTACTTTTGCCTTCCGTATCGGGTCGGTAAATACCCCTTTTCCCGGCCCAAGAATCGGGTTTGCTTTGTCCAGTTTGATAAAAGGAAGCAGCGCCCACGAATCAGCGGTGTCCTTGCTGATCGTGCTTTTTGTAGCAGGTTTATGATGAACCGGTTTTGCGGTATATGTATTTACCGATAATAAAACTAAACAGATGAATAGTAATGGTTTGAGCATGGTTTGATTTTAAAAAAGAAAAGGTAGCCAATCGCTGGCTACCTAATAACTAAACCAATTTTACATACACACAATTTATTGAGTAACTGAGTGTAATATAAAATTACGACTAATATTATTTGGTGTACATCATTCATAGTCGCTGTACTTTTTTTATAAAAAAAATATAAGTAAAATCAATAAAAATACAATACAACTATTTGATAATTAAGCAACTACAAACAATTAAATAGTCAAAAATATAGACACATTTTAATTATTGGTCAAATTTTCATCTACTTCTTCATCACTAATCTGGTCGCTACCGAGTCGCCGACTATTCTTCCAAACTTATTTGATATAACACATGAGTTATGAAAGTGTATTCCGCCGTAAAATCTCGACCAAGCTGTCTCGTTTGCGGCGTCCCTGAACGACTTAAACGAGCGGTTCTTTATACCAAATTGAAGTTCCGAAGTATCGGTGTAAGCTACATTATCTCCTAAAACGCTGGTGAGCGCTTCTGCCGCCGACGCAGATATAGTACAGTGCCCGCAGGTATATTCGGGGAACGGCGGTGTTTGCAGGTGAGGGCGCCAGTTCGCATCGAAATATTTGTCGATTATGGTCTCGGGTCTAACAGTTTTGTAGATATATTTTGCCGCCCACGATTCGATAAATCCATCGAATAATGCAATGGACGTTTTTGCATAGGCGCATACCGTTGTATTGAAATCGGCATGTACCGTTTGTGCCCCTATCCCCACAATGCTTAGCCAATGCCCTGGCGGCGAAAACTTTTTGGTAATAAACATCACGTGCCCCGATACAT
Organism: Mucilaginibacter ginsenosidivorans; assembly: GCF_007971025.1. Classification (NCBI taxonomy): domain Bacteria; kingdom Pseudomonadati; phylum Bacteroidota; class Sphingobacteriia; order Sphingobacteriales; family Sphingobacteriaceae; genus Mucilaginibacter; species Mucilaginibacter ginsenosidivorans. The sequence continues at coordinate 4,958,246 of NZ_CP042436.1, forward strand.
TCATCTTTTGTGGGTTATCATCCCAAAAATCAGCGTTATGTATCTGGTCCTTAGTTAAACTGTCGCCGGTATTTTTAATATACATCACCTCCTTATAATACTGACTATTTTTGTCTGTAATGTTAAAAACAGGCGGCGGCGGCACTTTATATTGTTTAGCGTTGCTCATTACCATTGTTCTTATTTCGCCCCAGTGCGGCTCAACTGCTTCAAAATATCCCGGCGGGGTAGGTACCCAGCGCCAGGCTGAGTCATTAATGGCAAATTTAGACATCGTCCGCGTTTGGGAATAATTGTCACCCTTGCTCCATGCCAAAATTGATGTGGCCACATCCTTTGCAAAATTTTCAGAATTGGCGATCATATCCGAAGGCATTCCATGATCTACCGCGATCTTATGCAGGCTGTCGGTATAAAACTTCAGACTTCCTTCGGGGAAAGTCACGGCTTCGCCTACCCGGCAAAATGCGAGCAGCGATGCATATTCGTAATCTATTGCCTCGTCCTTACCCGGTTTTGCTACTTCTTTAAAGCCATTCAGCTGTCCTACCAACGATTTATAATGCTCGGGATCTCCTGCCGCAATAACTTCGTAACCTGCTACATTGGCATAGGCGTAATTGCGCGAAGCAACAGGTGGTGTAAAATTATTACCCATAACCACATCGTTCAATGCAAAAACGGTGCGGCTGTAAAGCGTCGGATCGTGCAGTATCTTTTGATAATCGGCTTTTTTACACGATGTAAAAAACAGACCGGCTGCGGCAAAAATTAGCAAATAGCGTTTCATTTTATTTATTCTTTGGATCATTTAACAATATAAGTCTTTTTGTCAGGACCAACCCCGGTTATGGTGATCGATTTCCATTTTGAGGGAAGCTTGCTTTTGACCTGGACAATCCCCTTGTCCGTTATATCCAAACCGCCGAACCCCATCAGCAGGCTTTGGATAATACCCCCAGCACCTGTGGCAAAATATGGGTTTGTTCCGCCCTTGGTCTCGGCAATTACCCTGAAAGGCGGATTCAGGTTCGGTTCATAGGCATCTTTAAAAAAGTGGTAAGCCTTCTCGCCATTTCCCAGCCTTGCATACAGCAGGGCGAACACCGCCTGCGTCATCGCGGGCGTACCCGCGTTCGGAACCCGGGTTTCATAATACTCCAGGTCTTTTTTTATTTGTGCCGGGTCAGTTATCGTATTCAGCGGGTAAGCCAGCAGGTTTACGTCGGCCTGCTTAATACCTTCGCCATGGTAAGCAGCAAATTCTTTGGTCACTCCATCCGGAAATTTCAGGATCGGGATATTATCGGCTACTACCTGCCAATCGGGATCAGCTTTAAGGCCGAGGATTTTGGCAGCTTCTGTGGCAAATTGCAGGTTCGCTTTCGCTGCCGCGTTGGTAAAGGCGTTGTTATCAACATTTTCGGCCCATTCGTCCGCAGCTACCACGTCCTTAATGTCGTAATGGCCGGGGCCGTTCCGCTCAACACGACTTGTCCAAAAGTCGGCTGTGGCTGATAATATGGGCCAGCCTTTTTCCTGCAACCATTGTTTATCCTGCGTTACGCAGTAATATTTCCAGGCCGCCAGCGCAACATCAGCTGTAATATGATGTTCGAAAGGGCCGCTCAATGCCCAAACCGGAGTTTCCTCCACCCCGCTGTCGGCACTTTCCCAGGGGAACATCGCCCCTTTGTATCCGTGTGCAAAAGCATTTTGCTTTGCCATGGCTAATCGCTGAAACCGGTACTCGACCATCGATTTTGCAATATCAGGGTGCAACACCAGTACCGCCGGGAACATCCATAGATCGGCGTCCCAAAAAACGTGGCCGTTGTATCCTAACCCCGATAATCCCATCGGCGATGGGGAATAAGCTGTTCCCGCGCGAGAGAACGAATACAAATGATACAACATACTATGTACATCCTGCTGCACCTGCGGGTCGCCCTCAATTTTGATGTCGCTTTTCCAAAGCTCGTCCCATGCTTGCTTATGGTATTGTATCAGCCGGTCACGGCCCTCCAACTTGGCAAACATGGTCAATCGTTCGGCCTGGTTCAGCGGGTCGGCATCGTGTGCCGAAGTAATCGACGAACCCGCCACAGCATATTGGTAGGTTTGCCCCGCAGCGATGGTTTTACTGAACTTCATCAGGTGCATATTGTTATCCCACATCTCGTGTATCACCCTGGGCTCCTGCCCGTGCTGCTCGTTAAACAAAAAGGTATTAGATGCACATAGTTGCAGTTTTCCAGTCGGGCTTTTTGCCGTCGATGTCAGCAAACTGATGGTTACATGCGGCCGGTCTATCTCGTTATAGTAATTCTGAACATCTTTCAAGGCATCCGGCGCCTCCATCACGCTGGCAGCGGTTATTTTGATCGGCTTTTTGGCGGTTACCGAAATATCCATCAAAACCGTAAAGGGTAAATTACGCAGCGAGTAGTAAGTGTATTTTACAGCGGCTTCGTCCCCAAAATCAAAACTGGTGGTAAACGCAGCATGCTGCATGTCCAGTTCCTGCTTAAAATTGCTGATGTTACCCGCGTCAATACGTTTGTCATTGATCTCCAGGTACATATTGAGCAGGTTAAAACTGTTCAGGAAGTTGCTCACGCGCCCGCGCCCGTAAAGATCATAGGCGCCGGCTAACACCACATTTTTTACCTTAAAGGGCTCCGGCGAGGATACAATGCCTATCATACCATTGGCCACAGTTACGCCGTAGTAATTCGAAGGATTTATTTTATCTGCCTTGACTATCCATTCATCCTGGGCACTCGCTATCGTGCTGAAAAAAAGGCATATACTGAATAACCTTAAATACAATTTATTCATCTTCAATTATTTATCTGCTTAAAAAACCTAAGCGGCTTATTATTAAATGCGACTACGTATACCCTGCCGCTTGCTATTTTTACAGGTTTAATATCCCGCACCTCGCCCCTCAACAGGAAACCAGAAGAAACCGGCGACAGGCCTGCGAAACTTTTGTTCTTGTCCAAAAGCATCACGTCGCCATAGTCGGCATCATACCTGCCCTCGTAAGGCACTACCCCCCCAAAGTTGCCACCTGCCAGTAACCCTTTTTTATTCCCTGTTAACGATGCAAAACCAAACAGCGGTGAACATTGTGCCGATGCAGGGAACGCTTTGAAGGCAAAATTACCGTTCCCTTTGTTATAGAAAACACCTGATTCAAATGAATTAACCATTAACGGTTTAACCCCTTTCAGCGAGTCGCCAAAAACCTCGCCGACGGTCTTACCGGCAAAGTCATGGTAGTAAAGAAATTTCTTTTTGATAATAGGCACCTGCTTTTCAATATCGCCCTTGCCCAGGAAGGTGTATTCCTGCTGTCCTATGCTGTAGGTCATTAACGGATCGATGGTGCCGTTCTTATCAATATCCGCCAGGTATAGTTTGATGGGGTCGGGAGCGGTTGGCTTAAGTTTAGAGTTCATACCGTAGTTGCCGGCGATGATGTCGATTTTCCCGTCCCCATCAATGTCGGCAAGCTGTACTTTTTGCCACCAGCCCGATAAATTATCCATCCCGGCATTATGCTGTAAAACAAAATGACCGTTTTTATTCATAAACACTTTCACCGGCATCCACTCGCCGGCTACCACCAGGTCAGGCCAGCCATCATTGTCCAGGTCGGCAAAAGCGGCCGAGCGTATCATGCCTGCTTGTTTAAGCTCTTCTGGTATTTCCACCGGTTTAAAATGCCCGGTTTTATCATTCATCAGCAGGTACGAATCGGGCATTTTCCCAAACCCGAAACCAGCTGAGGCGCCTGCCACAAATATGTCCGGGTACCCGTCGTGGTCGACATCGGCAACGGCAACAGCGGCCTTATTGAACAGCATTGACGGAATATTGTCCGACCGTTTGAAATGTCCTTTGCCGTCATTCAGGTACAGGCGGTCGGCGAGGGCCGGTGCACCATCCCGTAGTTCGCTGCCGCCGCTTGCGACGTAAAGATCGGGGTTGCCGTCTTTATTTACATCGACAAAAACAGCGTCAACGTCTTCACTGGCAGCATCTTTTACCAGATCAGGCTGAGCCGATTCTGCAAAACCTCCTCCCGGTTTCTGAATGAACAATGCGCCGGGCTGGTCCTTTCCTCCGCAAACATAAAAATCATCGAGGCCGTCGTGGTTCACATCGGCAACCGCCACACGCGGGCCTTCCCTCGACAGCATGTGAGGTATCAGCGGCTGCTGGTTGAAATCGACAAAATCATCCTCATGGTGCGACCAATTCACCCGCATCTCTGTAGTGACATCTCTAAGTGCCGGGGAGGGTGAAGGGAAAAACTTACTATAATTGAATTGTCCGCCGGCATTTTTTTCCCCGATCTTAAGCAACTGATCTGCTTTTACATTTTTGATGACCTGGTACGATTGGTTTGGCCAGACGATAAGCAGGCTATCGATACTTTTATTGCCGCCCAGCCCGAAGTGCAGTTTCGGTTCAACCGACGACTGGAATCCGCGCGTCAGCATCAATTGCTCGTATTGCATCTGCTTCCCGCAAAAAACATAGGCCTTTACGCCAATGCCAAAGTCATTATCGGGGTTACCGGTAAATTTCAATTCGAGGTAATGACTATTGGTCGCAATATTTTTATAGATACAGGCTGCATGGTTCAGGTTGTTGGTTACCAGGTCCAGATGACCGTCGTTGTTTAGGTCAGCATAAACAGCGCCGTTGGAAAGCATTGCATCTTTAATGCCCCATGCCGCGCTTTCATCAATGAATTTTTCGCTCTTTGTCCCTTTAAAAATATAGCTGTGCGATTCGCCATCAGGCATTTTCGATACAGCTGTAGCATCAAGTCCATGCCCGCTCATCAGCATCCCCTGTACCGACAGGCTGGAAATGAAACTGATGTAGTCCATGTCCGTAGGCCGGCGTTTTATACCGTTCGCCACAAAAATGTCCTTAATACCGTCGTTATCAAAATCAGCCAACAAGGGGCTCCAGCTCCAGTCGGTGGCATACACGCCGTCCATCAGCCCGACTTCGCAAAAAGCCTCGCCGTTGCCCAGGTTCTTCTGCAGGCAATTGCGCGAGTACTGGTATTGGAAACCACCGCTTGTGATCTTGTATTTGTACTGATCATACGACTCATCGCCCATATAACTTTTCAGGACTTTCTCATCGCCGGGTAGCATATCGGCCGTTACAATGTCCAATTGACCATCGTTGTTAAAGTCGGCCATATCATCGCCCATGCTAAAGCGGCTATAGTGGTTAAAATGCTTCGCTCCCGATTCGGTGAAAGTGCCGTCATGATTATTGATATAGTAGTAATCATTTTCGTGAAAATCATTTCCTACATAAATATCTTCCCACCCGTCGTTGTTCACGTCACCTACCGCTACGCCCAAACCATAGCCTAAAGCGCTGCTGTAAATACCCGCCCTTTCGGTTACATCCTTAAAATGCCCGTTATCGTTCAGGTACAATTTACTGCCCGCCAGGTTATTTACCTTACGGCGCAGCGACGTGTCCCCGTAAGTATCTACCGAATGGTTCGATTGGTTCAGCAGGTAGCAATCCAGCTTGCCATCGTGGTTATAGTCAAAAAATACAGCCTGGGTTGAATAGCCCGAGAAGTCGAGTCCATATTCTGCGGACCGTTCGGTAAAGGTGCCATCATGATTGTTGATATAGAGCATATTGTGCCCTTTAAATTGCAGCTTGCCGGCAACCGCACAAACATAAATATCAAGGTAGCCATCGTTATTAACGTCAGCCATTGTAACCCCGGTACACCAATCGGCATCGCCTGCAACCCCCGCTTTTCCGGTAACATCCTCAAATCTGTAATTCCCCTTGTTAAGGTATAATTTGTTGCCCCCTTTTTTGTTCGATGTAAAAAAAAGATCGGGTAACCCGTCGTTGTTAATATCGCCCACCGCAACACCCCCGCCGTTGTAAAAATACAGGTAGTTCAGTATGCCCGGGTAGTCGTCGTCGGTTAATTTATTATTAAAAGTAACACCGGTTTTTGTCGAATCCAGTAGCTCAAATAATGCCGGGACAGCGCCCTTTTTTCGCCCGCACGAGAACAAACCGGCTGACATTACCGATAGCAACAGGCAAAGCAGGGAAATGTGCCTTCCCCTCCGGTTATTATTGACAAAACCCATTGTCGTTAATATCCTTTTCAAGGTGCGGTCACCGGAACAAAATCAAGGAAACGCAGTGACGGCAGAAGACGGCTTTTATATGTGGTAACAGGTATCATCAGGGCAAAATTTTAGGAATTATTTGGTGCCTAAAAATATTGATTAATGCTGAGGAAACCAATTTTTTGAACGTAAAAACAGGGATTTTGTGGCTCCGGCCGGACTTTTTTGCTTATTTTCGATGCCTGCTATCATTTATAACCCCTGATGAAGAAAAAAGTTATTTTACTGGTACTACTTGCCGTTATTTTAATTGCGTGTTTTATCCCTATCACCGAAGAAAAGACCATCGCTGTTAACGCGTCATTTTTCAATGTTTATCATGTACTGGCAACCCCTGCAAGGTGGAAAGAATGGCGTTCCGACCTCAGAAAAATACCGTATGCAGACACCGCGAAGATCTCCATTTATAAAGACACCGGGGCATTCGAAATAAAGTTTACAAACCTTTTGCTGAAAGTAAAAGCTTCGGACGGCTTATTCAGTGTGGATGATTATTCCAAAAATAAAAATGTAGCGTACAGTTATTATGCGGTACCTGCGAAAGACCCGAAAACAACTATTGTTACAGTCGATAAAAAGATCGCCGCTATCAGTTACCTGTTCCAGCATTTTGATGAGTCGACATTTACCGACACACACATTGACGATTTAAAAACCTTTATGGAAACGGACAGCCTGAAATACGGCTGCAACATTACAAAAACAAGGGTACCCGACGCGAATCTCGTTGTTATCAACGAGACCGTACAGAAAAAAGATAAGTTTGTTGAAGCCGAAAAAATGTTCGCAGAACTACAGACATTCGTAAAAAAACATGGGCTTAAGCAAACCCAACCGGTCATCGCTCAATATTTCGACAAACCGAAAACCGACTCGACCCAATTGAAAGTCGGGTTATTTATCGACAAAGAGACCGTTTCAGAAAAGAATATAGTTTTTACACGTATGCCTAAAGGCGGGCCGCTTTACGTTGCAAAATTCGGCGGGCGGTTTAAGGATCGGATGAAAGTTTATGCCGGATTACAGCAATATTTTACCGATCATCTATACCAGCAGGCAATTTTACCGTTTGAATTTTACCTGGATAACAAACTCCCGGTTTCTGATACCGGCAAGGTGAATATCCAGGTAAATTTCTCCACTTATTTCTGATTTCTACTTTTGTTTCCGGAATATTTCGAGCGCATCGTTATTACGGGCGATGATAACATACATGCCTGTTTTTGTATCGATGGCAGCTGCATCCCTAACCTCGCCTGTTACGAACAATCCGCTTTGATATGGTGGAACATAGTTGAACCGGCGTTTCCCTTCGCCCAGCAAGGTAACGCCGTAGCTGGCGTCGTACCGGCCAACCTCGGGTTTTACCCCATAAAAGTTGCCACCTAAAAACAAGTCCTTTTTACCATCATTATTGATGTCCGTCACAAGTATGCTGTAAACAGGCGAGAACTGCGCCCTGGCAGGAAGAGGAGTCATGGTAAATTCGCCGTTACCTTTATTGTAAAACGCACAGGTTTGGGTTTGATTGACAGTTAAAACCAGTGCCTTTTCCAATTGTTCCGGGGTAAATATTTCCTCTATAGACTTACCAGCATACGCGTCGTACCTCAGAAATTTCTTTTTCATTGCTGGCAATTGCCTGATGATATCGTCGTGCAGGTTAAACGGATAGGCTTTTCCATCGCTTTTGTAATAAACGGGGATACATTCCACCTGGCCGTTGTTGTCAAAATCGGCGATATATATTTTAGCGGGTTGTTGCGGGCTCGCTTCTATTTTTGAATTCAGCCCATCGTTACCTGCAACCAGGTCCGGTTTGCCGTCGCCATCCAGATCAGCTACACTAAGGCAGTTCCACCAGCCCGATGAATTAGCTATTTCGCCTGTTTTTTTCAATTTCCCGTCAATATATTTCAGGATGGTTACCGGCATCCAATCGCCAACTACAATTAGCGAGTTTTTACCCGAACCGTCAATATCCACCCACTGTGCGTCGGTCACCATGCCGAGTTTTAGCAAGTCGGGCGACGACGCGGTTATATCGGCAAAATTCCCATGCCCATCGTTCCGCAACAACTTACTTGTCGGTGCAAGGCCATAGGAATCAGGCACACTTCGGCCGCCGATAAACAGGTCGCCGTTGTTGCTGTTCAGCCTAACACAGGACGCATTGATAGAAACCAGCGGCCAGCCATTGAACTTACGTTTAAAGTTCCCTTTCCCATCATTGATATACAACCGGGTTAAAAGGTTAAGCGAGCCTTCCTTTTCCAGGTTTCCGCCCGAAGCCACCACCAGGTCCATATCGCCGTCATGGTCGGCATCAAAAAACAGTGCGCCTATATCTTCGCTCAATTTGTCCTGTTCAAAAGCCGACTGGCGTAATTGAGTAAAGGTACCGTTGGCTTGCTGTATAAATAATTTAGCCGTATCACCGGTAGCCCCGCCCATAAAAAAATCCTGCAAGCCATCGCCGTTCACATCAGCAACGGCCAGTTTGGGTCCCTCGGTTGATAACATTTTAGGTATCAGCCGCTGGTTGTCGAAATCTTTGTAATCGTTCTCTTTATGCTTGATGTCACCTTTAATGTCTTCCGCGGTTATATTTTTGTAATAGCTATCTGCGCCGACACTTGCCGGTACATAGGTTAATTTAGCATCCGATTCTTTTAAATCAAGTTTGGTATTGGCGGCAATGCTTTTCAATACCTGCATTTTCATGTTAGGCCAAACTACCCTAATACTGTCTACCTTTTTTGCAGTCCCCAAACCAAAATTCAATACCGGGTCGACGCTGCTTTCGAAACCCCGGGTCGGTGTTTGCTCCAGCAACTGCTGCATTGCACCTGTATAAATAGTAACCTTTGCACCAACACCAAAAGTATTCATGCCATTGCCTTTCAGCGCTACTTTGAGATAATGCGCATGCGTACGTTCGGAGGTCATATTCCTGTAAATGAATGCCTGGCCGTTCTCATTATTAACTACAAGGTCAAGATCACCGTCGCCGTCCAAATCCCCGTAAGCTGAGCCATTGCTAAAACCTGGCGTAATAAACCCAAGCGATGCCGACTCATTTTTGAACCTGAGATTCTTCTGATTAACAAAGCCATAACTCTTTATCGGAGTTTTGGGCATTTTATCAAGCAATTCCTTGGCCTTAAAACCACCGTGAATGATCTGGTTCCGCACCTGGTCGCTGCTGAAATAGGCAAGAAAGTCCTGGTTGGTCAGGTCGCGGCTAATGCCGTTGCTCACAAAAATATCCTTCCAGCCGTCGTTATTAAAATCAAAAGCAAGTGCGCCCCAACTCCAGTCGGTGGCGTTGACCCCGGCAAAACAGGCAATCTCGCTAAAAGTGCCGTCGCCGTTGTTCAACTGCAGACAGTTGGAGGTAAACTGGTGATGATAACTGTTCTTCAGCTTGGCATTGTATATATCGTATTCATCAAACTTGGTGGTAGTTTTGAGGCGATAATCGTCCTCGGGCAACATGTCAGTAGTAAACACATCCAGTTTGCCGTCGTTATTAATGTCTGCCATATCCGACCCCATCGAAGCCAGGCTCATGTGGCCGATGGCATTGCCGCTTATCTCCTTGTATTGACCATTATGCTGGTTACGGTACAGATAGTCGTGCTCAAAAAAATCGTTCGATACATACATGTCGTCCCATCCGGTGTTGAACATGTCGCCTATCGTCACGCCCAGGCCAAAGCCAATCTCACTGCTATAAATACCGGCCTGTGCACTTATGTCGACAAATTTTCCATTGTCATTCCGGTAGAGCCGGTCGCCATTCTGAGGGTCGCGGACATTTCGCAGATCGGGACTATACCCAAAACTTTCGATGGAACGGTAGCTATTGTTCAATACAAAACAATCCAGGTCGCCGTCATGGTCGAAATCAAAAAATATAGCCTGGGTTGATAATCCCTTGTCGGCCAAACCATATTTTTCGGCTTCTTCCTTAAATGTACCGTCTTTCTGGTTGATGTAAAGTTCGTTCGCCCTGTCAGCACCGCCTAATCCGCCACTGTTTGACACATAAATATCCAGCCAGCCATCGCCATTTATATCCACCATCGTAACACCGGTATGCCACCGGTGATAACCTTTGAGACCGGCTTTTGCCGTAACGTCTTCAAATTTCCAACCCCCTTTGTTGATATATAGCTTGTTTTCGCCCTGGTTAGCGGTAAAAAAAACATCCGGTTTGCCATCATTATTCACATCGCCGATAGCCACACCACCACCGTTATAAAAGTTGCGGTAGTTGAACACATTGTACTCCCCGTCATCTATAACCTTATTATCGAAAGTAATGCCCGTAGATGATGATGGCTGTAATTGAAAAAGCGGATCGGCCGTTGGCGCTTCACTTTTATTCCGGCACGAAAAGGCAAAAACGGATAGTACAAGAGCCGGGAAGAAAAAATTAGCAGGTTTCATTGGAAAGGCTAATATATAAAATTAAAAATGGAGTAGTAATTTAATACTACTCCATCAATCTCAAATCAGTGTTCTATATTAATCAATTGTATCCTGGATTTTGTGTCAGGTTTGGATTCTTTTGGATAGCCTCAGTCGGGATAGGGAACAGTTTGGTGTGCCCATCAGCATCAGCTGCTTTGAATTGTTTTTTATCACCAAAGTGACCGAAACGGATCAAATCTTCTTTTCTCCAACCTTCCCATGCAAACTCGCGGCCCCTTTCGGACAACAAACTGTCTGCATTGAATGCTGCAATATTAAAATTAGCAACACCAGCTCTCTGCCTTACCGGAGCTGTGTAAGTTAACGCGCCTGCGGCATCGCCCTGGCGTAATAAACACTCAGCTTTCATCAGCAATACGTCTGAATAGCGGAACAATGCAAAGTCAGCATCCTGGCTCTGGTAGCCTGGTGTAAGCTGCCATTTTTGCTGGCGCACACCGTCGTATTCGGTAGCAGTGTACAGATTTGATACCTGCGGCCTGAAGTTCAATACCAGCGAACTATCACTACCACGAGTCGTCAATGGTGTAGTACCGTCTGCGGCATACTGTATACCCTCTTGCCAGCCGGCTTTACGTGAGTCAGAATTACTGAATTTACCGTAGAAGTCGGCGTTGGCGCAGAAACCGTTCCATGGGCCACCTGTACTACCCCAGTTGTATTTGGCAGCCTGGTTGTAGTGGAAGCTCATCATTTGTATTTGCAGTCCCTGGGCATAAATATGGTCGTAAGGGATCACAAAAATATTCTCGTTGTTACCTGAATTGTTTGAACTTGCAAAGTTATCCAGGAAGTTAGCCTGCAGGCTATAACCTGAATTCAGCAACGAATCGCAGTAGGATGAACAAGCCTGGTATCCACTGTTATCTGACGAACCTGTAATTACGTTCTGGTTCAGGTAAAGCTTGGCAAGCAGGAAATAGGCACCCCATTTGTTAAGACGTCCGTATTGGGCCGGATCCTGTGAAGGGGTCTTTGAACTCAATACCGGGCCGTTTGTTTTCAACTCGGTTATCAGGAAGTTGAATACATCCGAAGCTGAACTTGTTGCAACCTTACTTGCATCCTGCTCTGTAGATGTAAGCAAAGGAACATTACCGAAATTGGTAACCAATAAGTAGTAAAAGTACGCACGCAAAACCTTCAACTCAGAAATAGAATAAGCGGTAGCGTCGGTTTGTGGTAAGCCCTGCAATAACGAGATGGTAATGTTGATTGAACCAATGGTATTGTAGGCATTGTCCCACGCACCTGAAATATTACCGTGCGAAGCAGTGTAGGTGTGCAGCCACAATTGCTGCCATACGCCACCGTCGGCCCAGTCGCCACCGATACGGCCCGGAACTATAAGGGCGTCAGTAGTTTCTTCAGCAGTAAGCAACATGGCATTGTTTGCGGTCAGCCCCTGTAATTGGGTGTAGGTACCTAATACGATTGATTGGAGGTAGCGGGCACTATTTGATGCCGCCGCCTTGGTAACAGCATCCTTTGGCGAATTTAGTTGCTTCTTGCAGGAAAACGTACCTACGACAACCAAAAGTGCTGCTGCGATTAATAAGTGTCTCTTTTTCATTTATAATGAATTTTTTAATTATTTCAATGTTAAGTTAACGCCGAATGACAACTGACGCGAACGTGGATAAAGCTGCCTGCTATCGATACCTGTCTGGCCGCCGGCTGTGGTCAACTCGGGGTCGATACCTTTATATGATGTAAAGGTGTACAGGTTATTGCCTGCTACATAGAAGTGCAGTTTATCGATATACCTGTTCTGATTTATCTTTAAGCTGTATCCTAAATTAACACTCTGAATTTTCAGGAAAGAAGTACCCTGCAACCAGTAATTTGATGGTTCAGACGAACTCTTGATACCTAATTTCGAAGCATCGGCTAATACACTGTAAGTACCTAATTTAGCTAAGCTCGTATAGTCCATATAGGTTTCGTTAAAGCCCTTGCTGCCGTACTGACCACGGGCAAAGATGCTGAAATCAAACTGTTTATAGGTCAAGCTGGTTGAAAGCCCATAAGTAAATTTTGGATCAGTGGTATAAAACTTCCTGTCCTGGGTGCTACCGTCATCAGCGTAATTCAACAAACTTACGTCTGTGACTGCGGTACGCGATCCATCGGCATTATATTTCCAGAATTGCTGGTTACCATTGGCATCTTTACCGGCATATTCAGGTAATAACAATGTTCCGATTGGGTAGCCAACTTTCAGGTAGCCGATCTGCGATATCTGACCGCTGATACCTAACCCCCCGGTGCTGCCAACGTTTGCCTGGGTTACGTTAAAGTCGAGGCCTGCAAACTGACCGGAAAGCGATACGATCTTATTGCGGTTAACATTGAAGTTACCACCTGCAGTCCAGGTGAGGTCTGACTTGCTAAGGATCTTGTAATTCAGGCTTAATTCAAAACCCTTATTGCTCATACTACCTATGTTTGCAACGATGGTATTTACAAAGAATGTACTACCTGTTGGTACAGTGTACGTAAACAATAAGTGATTGGTTTTTTCGCTGTAAACATCCAAGCTACCGGTTAAGCGGCTATTAAACAGACTGAAATCGACCGCTACGTTAGTCGTGGTATTTACTTGCCATCTCAAATTGGCATTTTGATTTTGAACGGGGCTGCTGCTCGATACAAATTGGCCAAGTGAGCCATTGTAATACAGTCTGCCTGAAGAAAATAAAAACTGTGAAAGGTACGGTCCAATAACATCCTGGTTACCTATCTGTCCGTAACCGCCACGCAATTTTAACGAACTGATCCATGATACTCCTTTCATGAAATCTTCATTGCTGATAACCCACGCTGCATCGATAGATGGGAACACACCTGATTGATTATTCAAACCTAACTTATTCGACCAGTCGTAACGTACGTTACCAGTCAGGTAATATTTATCATTCCAATTCAATTCAGCCCTTCCGAACCATGACTTCAACTGGTAGCCGCCCCTGTCAGAACCGATATCTGCAGTAGATATAGAGTTGGCCGAGCCGATATTTTCATCGGGGAGATAAATGTCATTAAAATCGTGTGCACCTACGCGGAAACCACTGTAGTCGAATGAGTTGAACTCATAACCACCTAACGCGCTTAAACGCAGTTTACCAAATTCATCCTTATAAGCTACTGTAGCTCCATAGGTTTTGTTGGTATAATCTGACGAGCCTTTATCCACATCGCCATGGTTTGAAAGCTGCGGCGTGTAACCAAACTGGTCGCCCACTGCGTTAAGCAAACCACCAACAGGGCTCAGAGCAACTGCAGGAGGGTAATAAATGTTAGTAACGTTTACACCATGGGAAGCGTTTGCATAAGGGCTGATGGTGATCTGTTTGATCGGATTAAAATCCATTTTTAGGTTACCTGTTAGTCGGTCTTGGCGCCCAATGTTGGTCAGGTAAACTAATTGCGGAATAGGGTTATTTTCCTGGGTATTGTTTATGTACTGGTAGTAACCGGCATTTACAGGGTCCATTGTGCCGATAACTGAAGGAACAGCTGCGGCGTTCAGGAACGCATTCTTATCAGTAAATAACGAATTGGTTTGTGAACCTGATACATTCATTGTTATCAGCAATTTATTATCCAGTGTCTTCTGGTCGAAGTTGAAACGGCCGTAAAGGTCTTTTCTTCCTGAATTAATTGCGATACCATCCTGGTCGGTATATGCAACTGAAGCTCTATAGTGGCCCTGCTCGGTACCACCGCTCAACGCAAGGTTTTCGTTGTGGGTAAAACCAGTACGGGTAATTTCCCTGAACCAATCTGTGTTGGCGCCCTGGTCGCTGGTGGTTGAAGTACCGGTAGGCATAGCATGGCCGTAAAAATCCTGGTATGCGCTCAAGTATTGGTTACGGTCCATAAATTTGATCAGGTGCTCAGGCGACTCAGAGGCAACATAGCTATTGAATGTAACCTGTGATTTGCCGGCTTTTCCTTGTTTAGTAGTTACCAGGATCACACCACCCGCAGCGCGTGAACCGTAAATGGCAGCAGCCGAAGCGTCTTTCTCAATAGTAAACGATTCAATATCGCTTGGAGCTACTGAACGGATATCCGCTCCTGCTACTCCGTCGATTACATATAACGGATCGTTACCACCGGATAATGAGGTAGTACCACGTACACGTACAGTAGGTGCATCGTTCGGGTCGCCGCTACTGGTCGTAATAACAACACCAGGTGCCTGGCCCTGCAGTTGCTGTAATGGGTTAGTGGTAACACCCTGCACAAAATCGCCGGCGTTTACTTTAACTACGGCCCCAGTAGCGTCCTTTTTACGCACGGTACCGTAACCAATTACCAGCACTTCGTTTAGTGATGTACTTGTGGGGTCAAGCGCAATGTTTAAAGGGGCTCCTGTTAAGGTCACATCCTTTGTTGTGTAACCAACATAAGAAACTGATAGTGTAGTAACTGATGAAGCTACTGATAATCTGAAGTTACCATTAACATCGGTAACTGTACCAACTGTGGTACCCTTTGCGACTACCGAGGCTCCGGGGATCCCCGAACCGTCTTTTGAGTCGGTTACTTTACCTGTAACTACAGTCTGCGCCATTGATTGCAGCGAAAACAAGCTTAGCAGGATAAAACAACTTACTTTGAGTAAATTTTTAAAGTGCATAGAATTTGGGTTGAGTTTTAATTGGCTGATTAAATATAACTATTAATTAAAAAAATGCAATGAATTTTTCTAAAATTTCGTCAAATGAATACCACCCTGCACTTTATCCTAAAATTAGTATTCACTAACTAATTCATTAAAAGCTTTTCGCCTGTGCTTTCATACAGTTACCGGGAACGTTTTCGGTCGCAGAGATTTTATAGTAAACTATAAGCGCTTCTGCAAACTTACTTCGTGATCAGGCATTAATATTCCGCCCGGTAGCTTCAATAAAAAATATTATTTGGTTTATCTAAATTGGCACAGGTAGCAAACTTTTTATTGTACCTATACATTACAAAGTAAGAAAGACATTGGAAAATTACCTATTCCTATATTAAAAATATAAGTAAAAATTAACTTTTTTAAAGTTAATTAATTAATAATCATTGAATTATAAAATAATAGCCTAAGAAAAATATAACTATAATTTAACTTTTTCAAGCAAAAATTTAGCAGAAAACACTTTTTAAAAGAAAGGCATGGGGGGCAATATTATATCGGCTTTTGCAAAATAAGTATCAGGAAACCGGGCCAAAGCTTCTGTGTGGAATTCAGGATTTATTGAGCAGGTCAACTGCCTTGATATCCATGATGCGATGATCGAACTGATCGCTCGGGACAAGCGCTTTGGCCTTGATACGCATTTTATAAACATAAATGGTATTTACTGAGTATTCAAGGATATTGGCGATGGTCTCATTATCGTTAATACCTAATCGCATCAGCGCAAATATACGCAGGTCGGTATTTAATACCTCATGATCCCTTGGCCATATCTGGTCCTCTTCCTTAAACATCGCGTTAAACGAATCAATAAAATTGGGGAATATCTTCAGGAATATATGATCGAAGGTATAAAACAAGGTTTCCCGCTCTTTCTTTATATTGATCTCGTTGACTGATAGTAATATATCATCATATTTTTTTGTCGTGATCTTTCGCTCAATGCTTCGTTTCAGTTTCTCCAATTTTAAAATATAACCGGATATCACATTAAAAAAGTACCCGATATACTCTTCCTTGATGTGCGTATCTTCCGAAAGTTTCCCGTTGATCTTTTCAAGCAGTACATTCTTTTCTTCAATGATCTTTTCCTTAGCCTTAAGCCGCTTTAGCTGATAAAATACGATGAACGAGATGGATAAAATTACCACAGCTATCACCGCTATCGATAGTAAGTAAACCAGGAACCTATCTTTTTCTTTTTCGGTAATAATGATCTTTTGGGCGGCAACAACCGGCAAAACCGCTCCTATTTTTACCTTTCGCAGCCTGGCGCCATAAAACTGCGCATCGTCCATGGCCTGCTGAATAAATGTATAGGCGTCGCTCAGGTTGCCATCAAGATACAATTGCCAGCCCAGCTTAAAAATAGCTGTCGTTTCTTTGGTTGACGACCGGATATCATTGATCGCGCCTTCGGCCATTAAAAAAATACGGTCCGAATCCTGGTAAGGGCCGGAATAAAAAAAAGAAAGCCCGGTGGCCACCATCGCCTTTTGGTGATCTGTAAGTTTATATTGGGTCAATAACCTGATATAGGTGGGCGAGGGTGTTTGGGACTGGCCCGAGATTACCTGCCTATTGCCCGTATAATACAATTTCTCGAACGAGTTTGGCGGAGCTAAAGCTATAGCCGAGTCAATCAGTTTGATGGCCTGGCTCTGATCGTACAGCGCATAATTTTTATCGCTGTTATACTCAGCCAGGTCAGAATAAGCGCGCGACTTTGTGGAATAATACTCTAACTTGGATTTATCGTTGAGAAGATGGTCATTTATCTGGTTAAGGCATTCAAAGGACTCTTTGAACATACCAGACGAGAGTAAAATAAACCCAAGTTTTATTTTGGTATTGTTTACTTTGGCCACATCCTTGGTAATAATACCAATATTGAGCAGCTTTTGCGTGTAAACATAAGCCGAATCGAACTGGTACACCTTATATTCTTCATAAAGCTGTTCGCACAGATCGTATTGCCGCTCGTAATTATTAGCCGGCACCGCCGCCAGCCTTTCTTTTAGTGTTTTTATCCGGGCCTCTTTTTTATCGTCATAATCCTTCCGGTGGGCTAACTCGTTCTTTAGTACCGCCATAATGCTGTCGACCCTTGAAGCTGGTACCGACGAAAAAGCGCAATGGAAAAGCAATACCAATAACAAGGCAGGTAGAAAAGATCTCTTCATAAAATTGGTTTATCAGTAGCTGCTAAGCTATAGGATAAAAATAATATTAAAAAGCGATTTTGGGGTAATTTTAAATGCAATAACCAATAAATCGCTAATTAATAAGCTAAAAAAGAAAATCACAGCTGATCGATATGATAATGATTAAGCAAATTGAGCAAAACACCGTTCGTCCAGCCGAAGCCGTCCTGCAAAGGGTATTCACCGCCACCGGCCTTCACATCGGTGTCTATTACATTGTATTTCTCCATCAACTTACCGGTCGAATTGAAAACACTGATATTGATGCGAACCCAGTTTTCGGCAATAGAACGCGCCAGTTTATATTCCTGGTAATTATTCAGACCGTCGATAGCCATATACTGAAGCGGCGCCCAAGCATTGGGGCTGTCCCATTGTTGGCCCGATCGATCCAGGGTAGTGACCAGTCCGCCCGATTTGAAAAATTTTGATTTAAGCACCTTCGCGACACTGGCTGCCTGTTTAGTGTCAGCTATCCTGAATTCAAGCGGGAAAACACCTGCCAGCGATATATGCGTTGTGGTATGTTTCAACTCCCAGTTATAATCCATATACCAGCCGTCTTTTGCACTCCAGCAATATTTCTGAATCGCGTTGCGGCGTTTCAACGCCTTGGTTTGATAAAGTTTGGACATAGTCATGTTGCCTTGTATACTATAGGATTTGGCAATATCGAGTTCGAGATGGTAAAGAAGACAATTCAGATCCACCGGGATGATGAGCGTGGTTTGTATGGTTTCGAGCCGGCCGGTAGTATCCATCCAGCGTGTGCTGAAATCCCAACCCGATTCCGCAGCCGCACGAATATTACGGTAAAAATCGCCGGGTTTTTGTTTGGTGTCCTTTACCGCGGTCACATCTTTTTTATACGACTCTTCCCGCGGCAGGTCCGATTCATCCCAATAACGGTTCAGTATTTCACCGCCCTGCATCCGTACCGAATTCCGGTAAGCCTGCCCCGGTTGTAATTTATCCGCGCCCTTCATCCAAAAAGTGTATTCTTTTAAAAGCTCGGGTTGGTATTGCGTATAAACTTTCGCGCCCTCGTCCTTTGCCAGGATATCGATCATCATCGAAAAAAAAGGTGGTTGGGACCTTGTTAAATAATAAGTGCGGATACCATTTGGAATAAACCCGTATGTATCCAGCAGGTACGCAAAATTACCGATCATATCATGGATGATCTTGGTTTTGTGGCTCTCCTGCAAACCTAACATGGTGAAATATGAGTCCCAATAATAGGTTTCACGGAAACGCCCGCCGGGGACCACAAAGTCATTTGGTACAGGCAACAAAGAGGAATATTTTGAAACAGTGTCGTGTTTGCGGTACAATACCTGCCACAAAGTGTCGATATGCTTACGAATACCAGCCTGTATATCGCTCTTGAATGCGTCGTTATGCGTACCGGGAATAAAAAAGTTAGCAGTCACAAAGGTTTTAAGATCGAACCCGGGTTTATCTTTCAGGTCGTTATAATCCTTCATAATAAGTGCCGGATCGCGTTTAGCAGTGGCATCGACAAACGTTTTGTTGTCCGGGAAAATATCCGACATCTGCACTGTCTCGAACAAACCGGGGAATAATTGACGCGGGGTTTTTATCTGTGCCCATGCACAGCTAACAGCAACCGCCAGGTATAGCGTTATAAAAAATCTTCTCAGCATTAAGGCGATAATTAGGATAAAGGCAGCAAACCTATATGGATATAAAAATAATTGCTTTAATAATCAAGCGGTTACGTTTGGCTATGGCTTTGGAGATTTTATAAAGAAAATCACCTATGCATTATCATTAAATACCTCAATACCAAATGTTTAAAAACAAATCAACCCGAGAAAATATACGAATAATTTAAGGATTGAGTCGTTTAATGGCTTCCGTTTGAATAGCTTTTGAGGCCGATAATATCGCCGGGAATGGATTTTTGGTTCCATAAGGAGTGAATAACCAGTGCCGCACCAATAGCTGATGCCTGCGCCACTGAGGCTGCGCACACTTCCATTTTTGGGAATTCCCGCGCCAGCAGGTTCATATAAATTTCGTTATGACTAAAACCGCCATCCACAAATAACCTTTTCACCCTAGTGTCCTTCAAAACCAATTGTGTGGAGTAACGCTGTTGCCTAACCAGGTCGAGCATTAATTGGTGATAAGCTTCGTTATGATTGCCGAACATGGTCAAATCCCACTGTTCAAAGCCAGAGGAGCGGGTAAAATCTACCGGGTTCAGGTCTTGCTTAAAATTTTGCTGAAGTCTCGGGATCAATCCATTATTAAATGATAACGTATTAAACTCACCGGCACTTCGATTGAAATGCGCAGCTATCCGCTTTACCTGTTCCTCGTGCTCGTGCCCGGCAAACAGGCGCGATGCTTTTACAGGCTTGCAGGTGTATTGCAAGTAACAAAGACAGTCTTTATTTAATTCATCAGCGGTCAGTTCTGAATGGTCGAACGGATTTAGGCTGATAGACCAGGTACCTGTAGAAAGCAGCACAAATGGCTCTTTGATGCTTACCAGGTACGGTATCAACGCCGCTGAACTGTCGTGGAGACCGCTTCCAACTTTATAACCATGGTTTTCAAAGACACTTTCAGCTGATATAATCGGCGGGAATTTCGATGTCAGCCCCTCCTGCTTTATCCATTGGTGGTAGTCGTTCTTTTTGAAATCCCACATCGCGGTGTGGCAACCGATACCAGTAATGTCATTTACAAATTGCCCGGAAATAAGTGAGCTGATATACTGAGGCAAATGCAAAGCGTATTTGATCTTACCGAATAATTCAGGCTGTTCTTTTTTAATGCGGTACAATTGCAGGCCCGAGTTCAGGCTGCCCAACGCCGGCGAAGCAGTATCAATGCAAAACTGCTCCTGTCCGCCATATTTCGAGTAAAGTTCTTCCTGTAGTTTTTCAGGATAAGGCTTTAAATAATTGTAAAGCGGAGCGAGTGGCTTACCTTTTTCATCAACATAAACCAAACTTGCGCCGTAACCCGAGAAATTGACTGCTTTTATATCGAATTCTTTTTGCTCCGATGCTTCCTTAAACTCTACAAGCACCAATTTTCCAAGCTCATGTACGTTCTCGCATGGAAAACCATCTTCGTCGGTTATTTCAGCAAGCCGCACCGACCGCTCATAAACAATATGATAATCCTCATCAAAAAGGAAAAGCTTTTTGTTGGTTTTGCCGATGTCGAATATAGCGATGACGGGTCTCACGCTGATGATTTACAAACCCGTGGCCACTGTCTTTTCCCCTCTACTGCCGATAAGCGTTTTTCTTATCCCTGCTTCCCTGAATAGTTGAACTGGATCCAGTGCACCGCCTGCTGTCATTCTTGCCTGCGCTACCAAGGGCCGTACATCGGTACGGAACGCCTGCTGCAATATTTCCTGGCATTGGGTTACGTCATTCTGTTCCTGTGCCGTGTTCAAAGCATCCCGGTCGACGATCAGCGCCTGCGCATAAGCAATCTTGATGGCCTCAACCGATTGCATCAGGTCCTCCAGCGGGTCTTTCAAATTATGGGAAGCATCTATCATCCATCCCAAACCCGTGGCATGATCCATCCCGCGCGCGTCCATGCCTTCAACCAATTCGTTAAATATCAGGAACAGCTGGTAAGGTTTGATGCTACCAGCGGTCAGGTCATCATCCGCATATTTGGAATCATTAAAGTGGAAACCGCCCAGTTTACCTTCCATCAGCAGCAGGCTTACGATCTGCTCGATATTGGCGTTGGCCAAATGATGTCCCAGGTCGACCAAAGTATAGGCCTTTGGCCCCAATTTATTGGCCAGCGTAAACGATTGCCCCCAGTCGCCAATGGTAGTGGAATAAAAACTTGGTTCGAAAGCCTTGTATTCGATCAGCATTTTCCAGTCGGCATGTAAGGCCTGGTATATTTCCTGCAAGCTTTCGAGCGTTCGCTGAAAGGCTTTTCTAAAGTTAAGCTGACCTGGAAAACTCGATCCATCCGCAAGCCAAACCGTCAACGCCTTCGAGCCTAATTCGACCCCGTGTCTTATGACTTCAATATTATGCTCAACAGCCTGCTTTCTCACTTTCGGGTCGACATGATGTAGCGAGCCAAATTTGTAACTCAGCGCCTGCCCCGGCTGATCCTGGAAAGTATTGGAATTTACTGCATCGAACTGGATACCATATTGTGCCGCAAGTTCTCTTGTAGCCTTATAGTCTTTCGGAATATCCCAGGGAATATGTAAGGATATAGCCCCGCTTGAACGGTTTAACGCATGCAGCAGGCCCACATCTTCTATCTTTTCCTCCAGATTGCGCGGCTCGCCACCGCCGCTAAAACGGCCAAAACGCGTGCCGCCCGTTCCAAGGGCCCAGCTTGGTATAGCTATGTTGAACGCTGTCAGCTTTTGCAACACTTCGTCAAGGTTGGCCACATCAGCCGATACAAATTCAAATTTACGCTGATGCTCTTTTATACGCTGCTGGTTATGCCCATCAATAACCGATCTGTCTAATTGCATACTATTGATTTATATTGGTCACGGTAAATAAAAAACTACCTTACAAACGCCGTTGCCAAACCACCATCCACGTTCAGCACATTACCCGTTGATTTATTCAGCAAACCACCTACCAACGCGAAACAAGCGTTAGCTATATCATCCGGTAGAATCACCTCGTTCAGTAATGTACGTTTGGCATAATAGGCAGGCAGCTCTTCTACCGTAATACCGTAAGCTTTGGCCCTGCCCTCGGCCCAGCCGCCCGCCCAGATATTGCTGTCGCTGATCACCGCATCAGGGTTCACCGCGTTTACCCGTATCTTATCTCCGCCCAGTTCGGCTGCATTCAGCCTGCTTAAGTGCAATTGTGCTGCTTTGGCGCTGCCATAGCCTGCATTGTTCGGTCCGGATACCAATGCGTTTTTGCTGACAATATTGATCACATCACCGCCAATGTCCTGCTTTTTCATCACAGCGACTGCAGCCTGCGTCACCATAAACTGGCCCTTCACCAGCACATCGTACAGCAGGTCCCAATCTTTTTCAGTATGATCGGCGATAGACTTCGAGATAGATAAGCCTGCATTGTTCACCACGATATCCACCCCACCAAATTCCAGCGCAGCCGTTTCAAAAGCCTGCTTTATCTGCTCTGCTCTGGTTACATCCAACAACGCGGTTGTATAAGCATCCTTTCCGAATTTACTCTTAAACTCCTCACCGGCTCCCTGCAGGCGTTCGGCATTCATATCATTCAGGATAACCACCGCCCCTTCTTCGGCGAATTTTTTGGAGATAGCTTTGCCAATACCTCCCGCACTGCCCGTTACCAGGGCTATCCTGCCCGATAAAGCCTTGGGCTTCGGCATGCGTTGTAATTTGGCTTCTTCCAATAACCAGTATTCAATATCAAAGGCCTCCTGCCGCGGCAGCGATGTATATTCCGAAATAGCTTCGGCACCCTTCATCACGTTAATGGCATTGGTATAGAATTCTGCTGCCACGCGCGCCGTTTGTTTGTCCTTTGAAAACGAGAATAAACCAACGCCGGGATATAAAATGATCACCGGGTTGGTGTCCCTTATCGCCGGACTATTCGGGTGTTTGCACTTATCATAGTACTCCGTATACATTTTACGGTAGGCCTCAAATGCTGGCGCAAGTTTTTCTTTCAGTGCTTTGGTATCGCTTAGATCGTCATCTGCTTTAAGCTCCAACACCAGCGGACTTATCTTTGTCCTCAAAAAGTGGTCGGGGCAGCTGGTACCCATCGGCGCAAGGCGGTCAAGGTCGTTCGAATTGATAAATTCCAGTACACGCGCATCATCCGTAAAATGACCGATCATGTGCCGCTGGCTCGAGCAAAACCCGCGCAGTACCGGGGCAATGGCGGCAGCTTGGTTTTTTCGCCCGGCTTCATCAAGGCTCTGTATTTTATGTCCGCCGAAAACCGGCCGGGTTTTGCCATAGTTGGCTTCTAAATATTCAGCGCATTTCTCGATTACTTCCAGCGTATTTACATAGCTTTCGTAGGCCGTATCGCCCCAGGTAAATAGTCCATGCGAGCCCAGCATAATTCCCCTGATGCCGGGATTATCATCCAAACACTGTTTCAATTTCAACCCCAGGTCGAAACCCGGGCGCTGCCATTCTACCCAGCCTATTTTGCCTCCGAATAACTCCTGCGTTATACGTTTCCCATCCTTTGCCGCCGCAATGGCTATGGCTGCATCGGGGTGCAGGTGGTCGATATGCTTAAAGGGTAAAAATCCGTGCAGTGGTGTATCTATCGACGGCGCCTTCGAGTCGAGGTCGTAAATGCAGTGATTGAAAAGGCCCACCATTTCATCCTCGTGCTCAATACCGCGGTAAATATTCTTCAGGCTAAGCAGTTTATCTTCATACAAAGCCGCCAGGCCGCTTTTTTTCAGCGTGCCCAGGTCGCCGCCCGAGCCTTTGATCCACATCACTTCTACGTCCTTACCAGTCAGCGGGTCTGGACTCATAACTTTGCACGAGGTATTGCCGCCGCCATAATTCGTCAGCCGCAGATCGGCCCCTAACAGGTTCGACCGGTATATTAACAAAGCAACCTCGTCGCCGGCCAGCTCAGCCGCTTTCGCATCATCCCAGAGGTAACTTACATGCTTGAATTTCATAGGTGTTATTTTTAGCTGAAAGCTGAAAGCATAAAGTCCAAAGCTATTTGGCTTGTCCTTTAAACTTCTAAGCTTTCATATCATTTATTATCATTAGTTAGTTTCATTTTTCATTTAGCTTTTCGCCTTAGTCTTTCGGCTTATGCTCTTTCAGCTTTACCCTCTTTTAGCTTTCTGCTTTGGTCTCTCAGCTTTCAGCTCACTTTATGGAGTTCCCATACCCCACAATCAGCACCGAAAGCATAATGGTGGCTATCCCGGCAATCACGGTCATCATGGCCTTGCGGCTTACGCCTTTCCATTCTTTCAGCACAAGTCCCCAAAGGTTGGCCGTCAGGATAATGAACGCCATGTGTAATATCCAACTGCTGGCGCCGTTGCCCAGCCTGCTTTCGCCCATGCCATAGAAAAAGAACTGCATAAACCACGTGGTACCCGCCAGTGCCGAAAACAGGTAATTGGCCGCCAGTGGCGTTTTTCCGTCGGTATAGTTACCAAAGGTACGGTTGCGCGCGTTAAGCACCATACACCAGATAAAATTTGTGGTGAGGCCCCCCAGCAATATCACAATATAGGTCACATTATTCTGGAATAAAAACTCGCCCTGCCCGGCGTGAGTACTCTTCCAGACCTCGTTGGCTACGTTCGCCATATCCTTGCCGGCATCAATACCGAAAGCAAAACAGGCGCTCAGCACACCGCTAATTATCGATACAAACAACCCCAGCCCAAACTTATACTCCGCGTTATGGCTCTTTACATCACCTTTTGATAGCTCGCGTTCCTTCATGGTGCCCGCTTTGCCGCATATTACAATGCCCAGTACACACACCAGTACACCCAGCAGCACCATTTGCCCCCAATGACTGTGCAGCATCATGCTGAAGCTGTCCTTACCCTGCTTTGGGTAAAAATCATAATAGAACGACGGTATCAGCGCGCCGAAGATGGAACATAGCCCCAGTATAATGGTACTACCCAGCGACACCCCCAAATACCGTACACCCAGCCCGTAAGTGAGCCCGCCGATACCCCATAACACCCCAAACAAATAAGTATAGAACCGCACGCTGCCACTTGCATGGCGGATAATATCCATAAAGCCCGGCACCGTAAGCCACGCCGCTATGAACGGGACTATGAGCCATGAAAAGAGCCCGCCAACTATCCAGAAGCTTTCCCAGGCCCAGTTGCGCACCTTTTTGTACGGTATATAAAAACTGCCCGACGCAAAGCCGCCGATGAAGTGAAAAATTACTCCGAATAATGCCTGCATGAAAAATGGGTTATAAATTGATACCGCAATTTAACGGAAGATTTCGAATATCGGGTGTCCGATGCCGGATTTGTTGGCGGGGGACTCCTGGATTGTTTTATTGTTAAATTGTTTTATTGTTGAATTGTTGGGAGGATGGTAAAAGTCGAATGCTTTCGTTCCTTTAAATAATCCTGGTCCGCTGACCAGCATAGTTCGGAGATTGCTTCGTCGTTCCTCCTCGCAATGACGGTCGCTTTGCTTCGTCGTAACTACTCGCCTGCCTGCCGGACAAGTTCTCAATGACGATTTCGGGCAATACGTTGGAATCATAGCCCTCATTCCATCACAAAAATCATAGTTCAGACAAACAAAAAAACCGCCCGGGCTTATGCACCACGGACGGTTAGTTTAGTTATTATTGAGTATCGTCGGGCTATTATTACCTGTTGCCGCCACCTGCGCCGCCGGCTCCCTGCTGCTGGTTCGAGTCGCCTTGTTTCAGGTCATCGTTCTGGATGCCTTGTTTGCGCGGCTGGCTAAACGTCATCTTGCCAAAGCTGTAGCTAAACGTAACGCCGAACGAACGGAACGGCACTACATTGGTGCTGGTTTGCGTAAAGCCGGGACTGCTGATCTTGCTATCGAAATGTTTGTCGTTAGCAAAGGGCTGCACCACATTGATGCCCACCGACATTTTCTTTTGCATCAGTTGCTTGCGCACACCTATGCCGTACATGGCAAACGCCGGGTTGGTACCCTGTATGGTGCGGCGCGACGAGCCGCCAAAGCCGAACATTTCGGCCAGGTAGTTGTTGGGCAGGGTAAGCGTACCACGCAAAAACCCGTTATACATTATATAAGTGCCGTTTTGTGTTTTGTCGGTGCTAAACTCTCCTGTTGGGTCGGGTTTATAGGTGTACATGTTAACATTGCCGGTTATGGTAAATATTTTGAACGGCGTAACGCTGCCGAACAAGCTGCCTCCAATGGAGTTATTAACCCCCACATTCTGAAAACGGGTAAGCGTACCGCCTTCGGGTGTGCCGTCCACAATTACCGAGATCGGGGTCGCAATGCCTTCTATCAGGCCGGTGGTATGCCGGTAATAAATACTGGTATTGAGCGACGATGTGCCGAAGAAAGCGTTATAATCCAGCTCGTACGTGTTGGACGTTTCCGGGTTAAGCTCGGGGTTGCCCACCGATTGGCTCTGCGGCGAGCTTGTATTGATAAACGGGTTCAGGAACTGCAGGCTCGGCCTGGCAATACGTTTCGAATAGATCACTTTCAGGGTATTATTACCACCCAATTGTTTTTGCAGCGTCAGGCTCGGGATAAAGGTATTGTAGCTCTGATCGAAAGGCGACAGGTTCTGTGAGGCGTTTACCGGGTCGCCGTGAATATTGGTATTCTCGTCGCGTATACCCGCCAAAATGGCCCATTTATCCGGCAGGGTAAAGGTAAGCACGGTGTAACCCGCATACACATCCTGGTTATATTTATAGATATTGGACAGAACAGGGTCGAACGTGAGGTTCGACGGGTCCTGGTTAAAATCGTAATAGTCCGAAACGCTGTTGATGCGCCTGATGATGGTTTTACCACCCGCCTCAACTTTTAATACCTTGCTAACCGGCAGGCTGTAATCCAACTGGAACGTGTACTCGTTATTGATGCTGTTGATGTTATTTGTAAGGTCGGAGAATGCCGCCGTGTAGGTATTGGCATAATTGTTCACCCCTGATCCGCGGCTCCATTGGGTTGAAAAAACCAATTCGTGCCCCTTCTCGTCAAATTTGTGCGTATAGTCCATGTTCCAGTCGAAATTGCTGAACGAGTTTTTACCGTCGGATGTAAAGGAATATGGCACGGCCGAATCGGTATTTGAACTACCGTTGGTTGTAAAGCTAAAATGCATCAGCCTGAAGGTGGTATTGATGCTATTGTACGCGTTAAAATCGTAACCGGCGCTGGCCGAGCTGAAAATACCATGACGTGCCACCCGGCTTGTGCCTTTGGTTGATGTGGTTGTGTTGATGGTATCGTTCTGGATATGCTGTTCAAAATCGGATGTACTGGTTGCTGGCCAGCTTAAAAACGACCCCAGGTTTGCCGAAGCGTGGAACCGGCCCTTGTTATAGTTCAGGTTCATGTTGCCGTTATTTTGCCGTGTGCCCACACCGCCGTTGATGGAGCCGCTGATACCCGAAACATTTTTTTGCTTGGTAACGATGTTGATGATACCGGCGGAACCCTCTGCATCGTACTTGGCCGACGGCGAGGTGATCACTTCGATATTCTTGATCTGGTCGGCTGGGATAGACTTCAAAACGTCGGCCAGGTTTGCAGCCGATGAACCGGTTTGCTTTCCGTTGATCAGCAAGCGCACATTCTGGTCGCCCCTTACCGATACATTGCCGTTGATATCTACCGATACCATAGGCACCTTGCCCAATACATCGCTGGCCGTACCACCCGATGCGGTGATATCCTTCTCGACATTATAAACCAGTTTGTCTATCTTATTTTCGACAAGACCAGCCTGTCCCACTACCGTTACCTCGTTTAAACTCCGCTGACTTGGCGCCAAAAATATGTCGCCTAAGTTCCTGTCGGGTTTGCCTGGCGTTGTGATTACCGAATTGATAGTTTTTGAAGGATAGCCCAGGAAGCTGACGGTAACTTTGTAAGTTCCTGCCTGCACATTCTCAAATTTAAAATTTCCTTTTTCGTCGGTAATAACGCCGTTTATAGGCGCTTTTACATTTTCAGCATACAAGGCGATAGTTGCATAATCAATAGGTTTTTTTGAGATGGAATCGATCACCGTTCCCGTTATCCTGCCTACAACCGACGAGCCGCCGGGCCTGTTTGGGCCACCGCCTGCCGGAAACTGGGCCCTAACTGTTAGTGTCATAACTGTTAGTAATATGAGGGTAAGAATTTGCTTCATGTGTCATTGTGTTATTTATACACACAAAGCAATGCAATTAAAGTCACTGAAAATTATCTATTAGACATTCGGGAGCATTTTGCCGACCGAGCCCCGTTTTTAATCGATGGGGTATCTTCGGTTGGCAGGGCAATTTCCGGCCGGCATGGTTACACATCGGGGTTCCGGCACTGCAAACCAAGTTGGCTTATTCCCGCCTGGTCAACCCGTTCCGGCTGTGCGCCACAGTGAAAACACCTGTATTTATCAAAAATTACCGCATTACAAACTTTTGCTTTACTTTAGCAGAGTAATCTACGCTCATGGTAAAACTATTTGTCAGCGGGTTCCCGCTGAATATGGACGAAATAGAACTGGTAAAAATGTTCAGCCTGCATGGCGATGTCAAGACGATAAAGCTGGTGAGGGATAAAAAGACGCGGGTATGCAAAGGCTACGGTTTTATCGAAATGGCCGACATGGCCTCGGCAGAAAATGCCATCGCCGCGCTAAATGGTGAACCAATGGGCGACCGCAAGCTCACCATCAATATTCGTGAGGATGAGCCTGAAGCTCCTGCAGCCCCGGCTGCTCCTGCACCCCGCACTGCGGCCCCAGCCGAACGGTTTTCGCCACGCGTGTTCAGAGAGCTTCCAAAACCCGGCGAACCCTTAAAGAAAAAACGCCCGAGAAGGCCGATGTAAACCGACCGAGGACGTTCCCGTCCCGCTCAACTCATCCCCTCTAATTCACCCAAACGGTTATCTGCCTCGTTGAATTATCCTCCGCAAAAAGAATACGGCAGGCCGGCAGGTGATATTCCCTCAAGGTTTTAAGGCCGGTTTTTAGCGCTTCAAGCAGGTTCTGTTTTCGTTCAGGTGATGTTTTATCGTCGCCGTACTCGGCAGCCATGGCCCAGGGGCACAACAGGCGCGAACCGGGTATAAGGATGTTATGATGCTCGCCGGCAGCAGGATATATAAAAAGCCAAAAAGCCGGGTCTGGGTAAGACACCGGCTTTTTGTCCTGTTCGCGCAATTGCTTAAACAGCGGAAATTCTTCCGATATATCAGTGATCTGATCTCTCATGATGTTTAGTCTTAATGAACATTTACTACTAAGACTACAAACACCCCGAATAGTTTACAAAAAGTTACTAACGTTCAGGCAGTTATCCACATCCGGCTTTGCCGGATGAAGCGGAAAGCAGAAAGACCAAAGCTGAAAGCCGGACTTCGCTCGTTTTAGTCTTTCAGCTTTATGCTTTAAACCCCTAATGCAGCGCCGTTGTGCTATACAGGTGATACTCGCCTGGCGCCAGCGTCATAGACATGGGCAAGGCAGTCACATTAATTGTTCCGCCGGTAAAGTTGTCAATATAGGTACCCACCGCCGGGAAAGGCACATTGGCGGTCTGGCTGGTGACGCCAAAATTACCTACCACTTCCACATTGTTATCGGTTCCTATTAGCTGGATATATTTTACCGTGCTGCCTAGTCCATAATGAAAATTAGTGGTGGTAAACACGGCATTGTTTATTTTCCATTTGATCATTTTGGCATAGGTGGCATACAGCTGATGGCGGTTGGCATCGGCCATATATTCCCAGTGCGGGGGTTTGTCGCTGAGGCGGCCGCCGAAGTCATTGATGCTAAAATCGTAACCACGTTCGCCAAATTCCCAAAGCATCTTGGGCCCAGGCGATGAGAACATAAAGGCCGCACCCATTTCATCCCGCTTAAGACCGGTGGCTAAGTCTTTGATACTGTAGCTGCCGTTCGAGTTGCCATACATGCCGTTTTTATATTGCAGGCGCTCCTCATCATGGCTCTCAAAATAAGTTACCAGCGCATAAGGATTGGTAAAGCCCATCTGGTCGTAAAAGATACCCGAAAAATCCCACGAACCGCCAGCATCGTTATAGCTCATCAGCGCCTGCTCGGCCGGGCCCGAAAGGTTTTGCCAGGTCATCATACCTTGATTAGCCAGTTCCGACTCTTCCTGCGGACTGGCAAAATCTTCAAGTATCACGTAAAGCTTAGGATCGAGACTAAGCATATAGCTGTTGTAATCCTTCCAGATGGCAACACGGCTCGCATCATACTGTCCCCAAAGGTTTACATCGCTGCCGCTGTTAAATTGGGTAAAACCCTTAGCCAGGTCGAACCGGAACCCGTCTACATGGTATTCCTGTACCCACCATTTAAGCACGTTTTTGACAAAAGTTTTTGTAGCGGCGCTTTCATGGTTAAACTGGAAACCCACATTGTATGGGTGAGTGGGGTTGGTGTTATACCAGGGGTTGGTGGACGATGGCGCGGTACCGTTCCAGTACATCTGCACCATAGGCGACGAACCAAAAGAGTGATTCAGCACGATATCCTGTATCACGGCTATGCCTTTGCTGTGGCAGGCATCTATCAGGGCCTTCAGGTCGTTTTTGGTGCCGTAATATTTATCCGGTGCAAAATAGAAATTAGGGTTATA
Organism: Mucilaginibacter ginsenosidivorans; assembly: GCF_007971025.1. Lineage (NCBI taxonomy): Bacteria > Pseudomonadati > Bacteroidota > Sphingobacteriia > Sphingobacteriales > Sphingobacteriaceae > Mucilaginibacter > Mucilaginibacter ginsenosidivorans. The sequence goes on from NZ_CP042436.1 coordinate 4,989,184, forward strand.
TCCCCACGAATCGTTCCCCTCAAACTCATTCACCGGCATCAATTCGATAGCGTTCACGCCGAGATTTTTGAAATAGCTGAGCGTGTCTTTTATAGTCTTGTAATCGTGCGTAGCTACAAAATCGCGAACCAGCAACTCATAGATCACCAGGTTCTTAGGGTCGGGGCGGGTGAACGATGTGGTGGTCCAGCTATAAGTTGGTTGGCTATACCAGAAAGTACTTACAATACCCGTTTCCCCCGCAGGGTAAGCTTTCAGGTTTGGATACACCGTTGTAGGTATGTTTTTATCATTATCCGGGTCGAGCACCTTTTCAGTGTACGGGTCAGCAACTTTGATGGAGCCGTCAATCACATATTGGTAAGCGTATTCTTTGGAGGGATCAAGATTATCCACCTGCACCCACCAACGGTTGCCGTCTTTGGAATTTTTCATAGCTGTTGGCGACCAGCCGTTAAACTCGCCTATTACTGAAACATTCTTTTTCTTGGGGGCATACAGGTTGAATATTACCGATTTGCCCGCGTTGATAAAGGTTACGCCGTCCTTTGAACCGGCAGGCGGATCTACGCCATCCTTGTTTCCGGTAACGTTCCCGGAGCCGTTGTCGTTTTTAGGCGTCTTCTTGCATGAAGTACCACCGATTAGCAGTACAACAATCAGTAACAGGTATAAATTTCTGAATTTCATCTTTTGCGTGTCTATAAAATTGGCTTCTAAATTTAAAGTGATTTTTTGATTAAATGGCAAAAAGCCGCGAAATAAAATTATTCCCAAAGGATTTGAATGGCATAAAACTACGCCGGAAGGTTATAACAAGCACGGCAGCGGGGCTCGTAGCTTTCCTTTTCGCCTAACAAAACTGTTGCCTCATCGGCTACGAGGCGGTAGGAATAAAGGGCAGGGTTACCGCAGCGAACGCACACGGCATGTACTTTAGTCACCGACTCAGCGATAGTCATCAGTTGTGGCATAGGGCCAAAAGGCTTTCCTTTGAAATCCATGTCGAGGCCCGCCACAATCACACGCACACCCCTGTTTGCCAGTATATTGCAAACATTCGGCAACTCATCGTCAAAAAACTGGGCCTCGTCAATACCCACCACCTGCACGTCGCTGCCAAGCAGTAAAATGGATGAAGAATTTTCAACCGGGGTCGACTGGATGTAATTGGCGTTATGCGATACTACAGCCGTTTCGTCAAAGCGGGTATCAGTGCGCGGTTTAAATATTTCTACCGACAGCCGGGCTATTTGCGCGCGACGCAGGCGACGTATCAGCTCCTCGGTCTTCCCCGAGAACATCGACCCGCAAATAACCTCGATGCTGCCGCCCAGTTCACTTCTTCGCCTAAAAACATCCTCGGTGTACAGCATGCTCAACTCATTTATAGCGGGCAAATATCATAATTTAATCCTACTTTTGATAAGGATTTTCGATACACTGCCATGAAGCAACAGGAAGTTTTTAAAAAGATAGGCACCATATTAAAGGAATTAAACGACCAGTATGAATACCTGGAAAGCGCCGATAACCAGTTGAACGACCTCGAACTTGAACTGTTCGTCGCCAATGCGCATTTCCTCGCCGACCACTCCTCGGTACTCCGCAAACTTAACATGCAGAATACAGTTACTCCACCCGTGCCTGTTAAGGAAGAAACGCCCAAAACGGATGAGAAATTTTTCGAACCTGTAGTTCAGCAGGCCAAATCGGTGCCCGAACCTGAAACTGCCGATGAGCCAGCCCCAGTTGAAACAACAAGCCAGGTTGATGACAGCCCCGCGCCACATATCGACCTGTCGGCCAACGGTGCCGATGACGATTTTTCTTACATCCGGCCCGAACCGGAAGTGATCAAACATGAATTGGTGCTGGACGAGTCGGAGGTGTGGGAAGATGAAGACGATACTGGTTTTGAGATTGATGAGACAGCAGAAATTGAAGAAGAGCCGGTATCAGCATCACCCATAAAACAACCTGAGATTATAGAAGAGCCGGTGAAAGAACCCGAACCTGTAAAGCAGCCGGAACTGGCGAAAGAAGCACCGATAACCGAAACACCCAAACCGGCACCATCCGTTGAATTGCAAATGGCAAAGGCCCCGGTTGAGGTTAAAACTGACACTGCTACCGAAGAGCCATTGACCATCAACCAAATGATATCGGCCCAGCTGAATAAAACAGCAAAGGTGGCCGAACAACTGCATGCCCCGGCCATCACCGATCTGAAACAGGCCATCAACCTGAACGATAAGCTGCTTTATATTAAAGACCTGTTTAACGGCTATAACCTGGCTTACAGCGAAGCGATCGACCTGTTAAACAGATTCTCTACTTTTGCGGAAGCGGAAGATTTCCTGAAAACTAATTACGCTACCAAGAACAACTGGGACGCTAAAGAGAGTACCGTTGAGAAATTTTATGCGTTGCTGAAGAGAAGGTATTCTTAAGCGGCAGTTGCAGTAGCAGTGGCACTTAGGCTTAATAGTTAGTGAAGGTTTACTGCAACTTTAAACTGCTACTGCCACTCATCAAATTATTCCCATCCTGTTCGAATCCAGTTTGATGAGGATGAACAGCATCACGGTAAAACTTAGCAACGAAGAGCCGCCATAGCTGATAAGCGGCAACGGAATCCCGATGGAAGGCACTATCCCAATGGTCATACCAATGTTGATGATGACATGGAAAAAGATAACAGAAGCCACCCCGTAAGCATATATCCTCGAAAACGGCGACCGCTGCCGTTCGGCCATGCGGATAATGCGCAGTACCATAAAAAGATAAAGGCCCAATACCACAATAGAGCCGGCAAAGCCCCATTCCTCGCCTACGGTGCAAAAGATAAAGTCGGTGCCCTGCTCCGGCACAAAGGAATATTTGGTTTGCGTGCCTTTCATATAACCGCGGCCCCACATTTTTCCGGAACCGATGGCAATTTTGGATTGATTGACATTGTACCCTTTTCCCTTTGGGTCGCTGGTTATACCAAGCACAATATCGATACGCACTTTCTGATGCGGTTTCAAAACTTTAGTGTACAGAAAATTAACGCTAAAGACAAAGGCAATACATATACCAGCGCCAATGGCTATAACTTTCATCAGCTTCCGGTTCCGGCGGGTAACCAGGATGACCAATGCCGCTATACCCACCAGTATGCCCGAGAGCAGCATGGTGTTGTTCAATTTCAATGTCAGCACAAAGAGTGCTATGAACAATCCCTCAAGTATCAGGAAATAAGGTGAAAGCCCCTCCCTGTATAGAACGAATATCAATGAACTGAAAACCAGCGTGGACCCCGCATCGGGCTGCAGCATAATAAGCACCATGGGGAAACCGATAATGGCGCCCGCCACCAGGAACGATTTGGTGTCCGTCACCTTAATATTAGTGCCGCTTAAATACCTTGCCAGCAGCAAACAGGTGGTCAGTTTGGCAAATTCGGAGGGTTGCAGCCTGAAACCACCTCCCAATGAAATCCACGCCTGGTTACCGCCCACGTTACGCCCGACGACCAGTACCAGCATCAGCAGCAGCACCGTAACGCCATAAAAGAATGGCGACAATGCGCTAAAGAACCGGCTTTCGAGCAATAAAATGACAATGCCAACGGTAATACCAATAATAATGTAGATCAGTTGCTTGCCATAATCGGTACTGAGATCGAAAAAGCCCGGATGCTTATCATCGAATACTGCCGAATGGATATTGACCAGGCCAATGGCACACAGGGCGAGGTAAAGGAAAACCATCAGCCAATCCACATTAAAAAAAAAGCTGCGCTGCTGGTTAGTGTTCATCTTCCTCCTTTTTTGGCAGTGCTGCAACAGCATGCGGCCGCGACCCTTTTTTCTCCTTCCCGGGCAACGTATCTTTTATCGTTCTTTTCCTGTCTGATGTATCGATTCCCAACTTATTCAGGGTATCCTTGGGCACTGGCTTTGATTTGAGCTTTTGTTCATAAGTACTCAAATCCGGCAGACGGTTTGCATCCATAAAATACTGTGGGGTAAGACCCGAAGGTCGTGTGGAAATACTGTCCCTCAAGTATTTTTCGACGATAAAGCTGGCGATCGGCGCCGCCCAGCTGGCACCCTGACCCGAGTTCTCAACGATAACTGCTATCGCGATTTTGGGATTGTCGCGCGGCGCAAATGCGACAAAAACCGAGTGGGCCTCGCCGTGACTATTATCCGCCGTACCCGTTTTGCCACACATAACAATACCCGGTATTTTCGATGCGGCTGCTGTGCCGTTCTCAACTACAGCTTGCATGCCATCAATAACCGGCTCAAAATATTGTGAATCGATCCCTACATAATTTTTTTGCGTGTATTCGGCCTTTATAATGTTTTTGTCGCCAATGCCTTTAATCAGGTGCGGCCGATAGTAAAATCCATGATTTGCAATCGTACACTCAATATTGGCCAGTTGTAACGGTGTCGCCAATAATTCACCCTGTCCTATTCCCAATGAGATAACCGTACTAGACCGCCACCCGCCTTTACGGTATATTTTGTCATAATAGGATGCTTTTGGCAAATTTCCTCTCGCTTCGCTGGGCATATCCAGGTCCAGCCTCCCCCCAAGCCCAAACTTGCTTACATTATTCCTCCAAATATTGAAAGTAGAATCTGTGTTTTTCCAGCCATAGCGGTTTACCAGTTTTTCAAACACCATAAAAAAATAACCGTTGCATGATTCGGCTACGGCTCTAGCCAGATTCACGGTTCCATGTGCTTCGCTATGATAACATTTGATATGCCGGTTACCCGATACATAATATCCTGGGCAAAAATATGTAGTTTGAGGTGTTATCAGCCCCTCCTGTTCTGCAATCAGGGCATCTATAGGCTTAAACGACGAACCCGGGGGATAAGCCGCCTGTATCGGGCGGATAAAAAATGGCTTGTAAGGGTCTTTATAAAGTTCGGCTGCATTGTTACCCCGGTCGTGCCCCACCATCAGGTTAGGGTCATAGGTGGGGCTGCTTACATAGCATAATATCTCGCCCGTCGAGGGTTCGATTGCCACAATACTGCCCACCTTGTTTTCCATCAGCTGCTCGCCCAGCTTCTGTATTCGTATGTCCAGCGACGATGTCAGGCGCTCACCTGCAACTGCCGCCGTATCATAAGCGCCGCCGGCGTAGATACCTTTTGCCCGGTTATGTGAATCGTACATCAGGTTTTGCACACCGCGTTTTCCACGCAGCACCTTTTCGTACGAGCGCTCCACTCCGGTAACGCCAATAAAGTCGCCGGGATGATAGTATCCGCCCGATTTTTTTATGTCGTTATCGTGTACCTCACCGATGAAACCCAGGAACTGCGCCGCTGTAGAGTCGGGATAAGTACGCAAATAGCGGGGCGAAAAGTTAAATCCGGGAAACTCTGAAAGCCTTTCCTGGACAGCGGCAAAATCTTCAGGTGTTAGCTGTTTATCAAATACCGACTGCTGGTTGCGCGAGTATTTTACAGCTTTGGCAAATCGTTTGTTGAACTCGGCCGTGTCAATGTCAAGCAGCTTGCAAAATTCGGCTGTATCAAATGGCTTTACCTGGCTGGGCGTTACCATAATATCGTAAAAGGCCTGGTTCTGCACCAGTATCTTACCGTTACGGTCAAGTATCGGGCCACGCGCAGGGTTCACGTAAATGCGGCGCAAAACGTTGCCCTGGGCGTACAGCAAGTACCGGTCGTCGATGATCTGGAGGTAAAACAGGCGGCCGAGCAGTGTGAGTATCAGTACAATAAAAATCCCGGAAATGATGTATCGCCGCCCGAAAAACTTGTTCATTTACGCTCTTTCCTTCTGAAAAATAAAAACCCCGTTAACAGCATCAAAAATACGGTAAATATCGAACTCAAAACAAACCGGCTAAGTGTGTAAGGTATTTCTGAAAGGCGAAAAACTTCGAGGTTGAAAAGGAAAAAGTGATGAAATAAGGTTAATATCAAAGCGTATGTAAAAAACCAGCGGATACCCATGTTGCTCAGCGTTGGTTCGGGCTCGTTGTCAAAACCGTCCTTCTGAACGGTAATGCTGATAAATAATATCCGTACAAATGCCAACAGCACGCACGATGCCGCATGCAGGCCGGGTGTATCGTAAAAGGCATCGATAGTGATGCCGATAATGAACGAAAGCGCGAACAGTAAAATATTCGGTGTCTCAAACGGCAGCAGCAAAATGAACAGGATGTACAGGTAGGGCGTCGAAAGGTTGTATAGGGTAACATTCTTCAGCAGGAAAACCTGCAGAAAAACCAGCACAATGAACCTTACAAGGTTAATGAAGATCGTTCTACTCATCTTTCTTTTCCTGCGCCTCCAGTCCCGCTTGTTCTTCTGCGTATTTATTTACCACCACGTTTACATAATGCAGCCGGCTGTAATCAACCGAAAGCGCTAATTCCATATTGAGGGTGTACCCGCCAGCCCTGCTATGCAGGTTGGTGACTTTTCCGATCATGATACCTGCCGGGAACAGCGAATATTGAGATGTTAATACTGCTTCGCCTATTTTTGGTTGAGCGTTGTTGGACACGTCTTTCAGAATGCCTTTGTGGGGGTCCATGTCGTCGCTCCATTCCACATACCCGATCTCTTTATCCTTCGCCAGCATGGCGCTGAAGCGCGAGTCCTTATGCAGCATCGATTGTACTACCGACAGGTGTTCGCCCACAAAAACAACCTTGCCTACCAGACCCGAGCTGCATATAACTCCCATGCCTTTAGCCACGCCCTGGCGGCTTCCCCGGTTGATTGTGAGGTAATTGTTGCTCCGGTTGGTAGAGTTATTGATCACTTTAGCCTCGATATAGGTGTACTGCTGTTTAAAAACAGTGTCGTCCACCTTATGCTTTGCAACCGTGTCGGTATAAAATGCAGTTTTAAGCTGGGTACGGAGCCGGGCATTCTCGCGGGCAAGGCTGTCGTTTACTTCCTTCAGCGACAGGTAGTCCTGAACGCCGTTAACCTGGGTATATAAAGCGCCCGTTACCTGCGACGTAGAATTGATAAAAGTGGCCTTTTGAAACGAATTGTATTTGATATAAATGACAAGCGAGATGATCTCGAAAATGAGGAATAAAAAGAATGCGTTGTACTTGGTGATAAAAATCAGGAGGTTACGCATTGTGCTATCAAGATTTGAGATATGAGATTTGAGATATGAGATAAAAACCGGCCTGTCTCAAATCTCATATCTCAAATCTCACATCTGAATTATTGCATAAGAAACTTAAAGTTTCCGATATTTTTCAGCGCCGTGCCCGTACCGCGTACAACGGCGCGAAGCGGGTCTTCGGCTACGTGAACCGGCAGCTTGGTTTTAGCCGCAACCCGTTTATCCAGGCCGCGAAGCAACGCCCCGCCGCCTGTTAAGTAAATACCGGTCTGGTAAATATCTGCCGAAAGTTCCGGCGGTGTTATTTCTAACGCCTTCAGGATAGCTTCTTCAATTTTGGAGATCGACTTATCAAGGCAATGCGCAATCTCGGTATACGATACCATGATCTGTTTTGGCACACCGGTCATCAGGTCGCGACCCTGTACGGCGAAGTCGCCCGGAGGATCTGAAATTTCCGGCAGCGCCGCACCCACTTCAATTTTTATCTTTTCAGCAGTACGGTCGCCAATCATAATGTTGTGCTGGCGACGGATGTATTGTACAATGTCTGAGTCGAAGTTATCACCCGCAACACGGATAGATTGGTCGCAAACGATACCCGATAAAGCGATAACCGCGATTTCGGTAGTACCCCCACCGATATCGATGATCATGTTACCCATAGGCTCCTCTACGTCGATGCCGATACCTACGGCGGCTGCCATTGGTTCGTGTATCAGGTAAACTTCCTTTGCCCCGGCTATTTCGGCCGAGTCGCGAACGGCACGTTTCTCCACCTCGGTAATACCTGATGGGATACAGATCACCATACGCAGCGACGGGAAGAACCAGCCCTTGCCTTTGTTGATCATTTTTATCATGCCGCGTATCATGTGTTCGGCCGCGTTAAAGTCGGCTATAACACCGTCTTTCAATGGACGCACGGTACGTATGTTCTCATGGGTCTTGCCCTCCATCTGCATGGCCTGCCTCCCTATTGCTATCACCTTATTCGTCGTGCGGTCAAAAGCGACAATGGACGGTTCGTCAACCACTACCTTGTCGTTATGTATGATGAGGGTATTCGCTGTGCCAAGATCAATGGCAATTTCCTGCGTGAAAAAATTAAATAAACCCATGTTTTGTTACTTCGAAAATTTATCTGCTAAGTTGAAAAAAATTATACGTAATAGTATTAACAGTTGTTATTAAAAGCGAATAAAAATTCAACTTATTGCCCTTAACTTTTAATTAATGCTTAAAATGGCGTACCCCGGTCATTACCATGGCGATACCTTTTTGATTAGCCATGTCGATGGAGTCCTGGTCCTTCACCGAACCGCCAGGTTGCAGCACAGCGGTGATACCTGCTTCGGCGGCCAGCTCAACACAATCGCTGAACGGGAAGAACGCATCGGATGCCATTACAGCGCCTTTTAGGTCGAAGCCGAAGCTTTCTGCCTTAATCACAGCCTGTTTCAACGAGTCGACCCTTGAGGTTTGGCCAACGCCGCTGGCCATCAGTTGGGCATTTTTTGCGAAAACTATTGTATTTGATTTGGTATGTTTTACCACTTTATTGGCAAAGTAGAGGTCCTTTAACTCATGTTCCGTCGGTTGTTTGTCGGTCACCGTCCGCATCTGGTCAGGCCCTTCAACGGTCATGTCTTTATCCTGCTCTATCACCCCGTTCAAAAGTGTTTTAAATTGCTTTACAGGTAATTCAACAGGCTGACGGACCAGGATGATCCGGTTCTTCTTTCCCTTGAATATCTGCACCGCTTCGTCGGTATAAGCGGGTGCTATCAGCACCTCGAAAAACAACTTATTGATCTCGGCCGCGGTCTCCGCATCGATCTCTTCGTTAGATATAATCACCCCACCAAAAGCCGATACCGGGTCACAGGCCAAAGCGTCTATCCAGGCTTCTTTAATAAACGAGCGGCTTGCGATGCCGCAGGCGTTGGTATGCTTTAAAATAGCGATGGTCGGCTCGGTAAATTCGTCTATTAGTGCTACCGCTGCATCAACATCCACCAGGTTATTATAAGAAAGTTCCTTGCCGTTTAGTTTAGTGAACATCGCATCCAGGTTGCCATAGAAAACACCCTTTTGGTGCGGATTCTCGCCATAACGCAAAACCGAACTTTGCTGTATGCTTTGTTTAAAAACCGGCAATTGCTCGCCCTGGCTAAAGTATTCGAATATCGCCGTATCGTAATGCGATGTAATGTTAAACGCCCGCTGCGCGAAGGATTTGCGCTGTTCTATACCTGTTTCGCCATTCTGCGTTTTCAAAATTTCAGCCAGTTCGGTATAATGATCTTTCGATGCAACGATAACGACGTCTTTAAAATTCTTTGCCGCTGCGCGGATAAGGGATATGCCGCCAATGTCTATCTTTTCGATCACATCATCCTGGCCGGCGCCCGACTTAACCGTTTCTTCAAAAGGATAAAGATCTACGATCACCAGGTCAATCTCCGGTATCTCGTACTGCTCCATCTGCTGTTCGTCGCTATCAAAATTCCTGCGGCCGAGTATACCGCCAAACACCTTTGGGTGGAGGGTTTTCACACGTCCGCCGAGTATAGAAGGGTATGATGTCAGGTCCTCCACCGCTATCACCTCGGCACCCAAGCTGCGGATAAAGGTTTCCGTTCCGCCGGTCGAATATATCTTCACCCCGAGGCGGTGTAATTCGTGGATGATCGGTTCAAGATTGTCTTTGTAATAGACTGAAATTAAGGCATTCTTTATTTGCACGGGCTGACTCATGGGCACACTGTTTTTTGAGCCGCAAAGGTAGTAATTTGAGATCAGAGATTTGAGACAAGGGTTTAGTTTTTTTAGGGATTAATTAAGAAAAATTTAAGATAACTTTAACACCGTGTCGCGAAGCGGGTATTACTCCTCGTATTAGTTAGAAACCGGCCCTGAACATGAAAAAATTAACCGCCTTATTGATCATCGCTATCGCTGTACAGCTTTATGCGTGTAAAAAGAATGAGAACCCTGTTACTACCCATATCAAAAAGGTCAATGCTTCGCTATACGGCGACTGGAAGTTTATCGGCAACTATTTAAGCGCCGGCGGGCCGCAATATTTTGTACCGGCGGTGACCCAAACAAAAACAACTTTCAATACGGATGGCAGTTTAACCGGAACGTCCTTCCCCGGTTTTGATCACTACACACTGATAGACAGTATAACCATTAAGTTGACGGGCACAGGCACCGATTACGGAACTTTCATTTATAAGATCAACGAGGATACGCTTAAGATGTCGCCCATCGCGCCTAACAGGTGTATCGAAGGATGTTCAGTTGTGTTTGTGAAATAAAGAAGGAAAGCATTTCCATTATCTGACTTCAGACCTCTTATTTCAGCTCTTCATCTTCTTTAGCAAACTCTCTATCACTCTTGGAAAGTGCTGGTGCTCTAGTTGCTGGCCTTTGAACTTGATCATTTCCAGGTTATCGCCTGGTTCGATCTTAAAGCGGGATTGGTGCAGTATCTCGCCCTCATCAAATTTCTCATTGACAAAGTGGATGGTAATGCCCGATTCCTCTTCTTTAGCTTCCAGCACAGCTTTGTGTACATGGTCGCCGTACATGCCTTTGCCGCCGTACTTGGGTAAGAGGGCCGGGTGCAGGTTGATAATTTTGTTAGGGAACGCTTTAAGCAGGTTTGCAGGCACCAGCCATAAAAAACCCGCCAGCACGATCAGGTCGACCTGCAGATTTTTGAGCAGGCGAATGATTCCGTCAGTCTCATAAAACTCGTGCCGCGAAAAAATATGTGAAGGTATCTCGAAGTTGTCGGCGCGCTGTAAAACGTAGGCCTGGGGATTGTTTGTCAGTATCAAAACAACTTCTGCTTCTGAACTGCGCTTAAAATGCTCCATTATTTTTTGAGCATTTGAACCGGAACCAGAAGCAAAAATCGCAATCCTTTTTTTCATTAATGTTTCTTGTTAACTGCAATAAACTGCAAAACAAGGCTTTTGTTCGCAAAGTTAATCGTTTATACGACGGGAAGCGCTAAAACGTTCTCCCGGGCGTGACACCGACCCAAAGATAATGGTTTACCGTTTTTAATCAACAAGTTATTGTGTTTTTACCCGAACAAAACCATAGCGCCTGATTATCCTTGCGGCATTAGGCGGATAATACGCCTGTAGGTTACCCGTTCGCAATACCAATGAATATTGGCCGAGATTACGTATCTGCGCAACTTCAAATGGTTTTATTGATTTACCTGCAGAGTCGCAAACCATATCGCAATTGAGGCTAAGCTTGTCTGCTGAAAAAGACCAATGGCCGGTGGTTTTTTGCTCTTTACAGGAAAAATTGGTAAAGGTACAGGTGCCATCAGCATTGAAAGTAAATACTTGTGTCTGCGAGCAATCCGCATATAAAGTATCGGTCGATTTAAGCGTATCGCCAACCAAATGGTCAACCTGGGTCGAAGCCAGCTGCCACGGGCCCGCTGTTATCAGCGTGGGCAAATAATCAGGCGTTTTTTTGCACGAATTAGAGATAAACCCGACGAACAGGGCTCCGGACAAAAACAACAGCAGCAGTTTATTTCTCATGAAATTAATATCGCCAAAAATAGGAAATCCGGCTCAATAGCCGCATCATCCTATATAACTTTTAAAATGCTCGTTTAGTGTAAGTGTAACATTTACAATATCAATTTATAATATGTACTTTTTATTACAATTATTTTGACGGTATTCGATTAAGTTTGCTGTAAACTAAAACCAAAAACTTATGATACCAGCAAAAGGCTACGCCGCACCCGGTGCGAAAATTCCTTTAGAGCCGTTTAAGTTCGAGCGCCGCGACGTTGGTCCGCACGACGTACAGATAGAAATATTATTCAGCGGCGTTTGCCACTCCGATATTCACCAGGCCCGCGACGAATGGGGCGGCGCCATATTCCCGATGGTGCCCGGTCACGAGATAGTAGGCAGGGTGGTTAAGGTGGGCGACCAGGTTACGCAGTTTAAAACCGGCGACATTGCGGGCGTCGGGGTTTTTGTCGACTCGTGCCGTCATTGTCCAAGCTGCGTTGCCGGGCTGGAACAATATTGCGATGAGAGTCCGGTTTTTACCTATAGCAGCATCGATAAGGACGGCAACGTAACTTACGGCGGTTATTCGAACCAGATCGTAGTCGACGAAAAATACACCCTGCGCGTCTCTGAAAAATTACCCCTTGCCGGCGTGGCGCCCCTGCTTTGTGCGGGCATTACCACGTGGTCGCCTATTCAAACATGGCAAATGGGCAAGGGACACAAAGTTGGTGTGGTTGGTTTAGGTGGCCTCGGGCACATGGCGGTGAAATTCGCTGTTTCAAAGGGCGCCGAAGTAACAGTACTAAGTACATCTCCGTCAAAAAAAGCCGATGCGGAAAAATTAGGCGCGCATCACTTCGTTGTAACCAAAGACCCCAACCAAATGGCCGCTACGGCCCGCTCGCTCGATTTTATCATCAATACGGTTTCGGCCCAGCATGAATATGACGATTACCTGCAACTGCTTAAACTGGATGGCACTATGGTATTGGTGGGCATCCCGCCCGAAGCGCCCGTGGTTTCAGCTGTTAACCTGATTTCCAAACGCAGGCGGCTGGCCGGTTCCATGATCGGCGGCATAAAAGAAACCCAGGAAATGCTGGACTATTGCGCTGAACACAACATTGTTTCCGAAGTGGAAGTGATCAGTATGGATTATATTAACGAAGCGTTTGAGCGCGTGATAAAAGGCGATGTGCGTTATCGCTTTGTGATCGATATGGCTTCTTTGTAGTTTAGTTAGATTGAGTTGATTGAGAGAGTGGTTGATTTAGTTAAATCATATCCAGCCCGATCAACTTAGTCTAACTTAATCAACTAAATCAACTTATGCTGATACCATTCCCAACGCTCAAATCCGAATTCAAACGCATATTGCTTGCGCTTGCGTTCGATCACGATAAAGCCGATCAGATTGCGCAGATATTTGCCGAAAACAGTCGCGATGGGGTGCATACGCACGGCCTTAACCGCTTCCCAACTTTTGTTCAGTATGTGAAGGATGGGTATGTGATCCCAGATGCAGGGCCGGTAAAAGAAGGTGGCTTTGGCAGCCTGGAGCATTGGAACGGAAATTTGGGTCCCGGTATGCTGAATGCGCGCATTTGTATGGACCGGGCCATCGTCCTTGCCGGCGAAAACGGGATTGGCTGCGTCGCTATAAAAAACACTAACCACTGGATGCGCGGCGGCACTTACGGCTGGCACGCAGCGGATGCCGGGATGATCGGCATTTGTTTTACTAATACAATAGCCAATATGCCCCCCTGGGGCGGTATTGATCCGAGGCTTGGGAACAACCCGCTTATCATCGCTGTTCCCCGAAAAGGTGGCCACGTAGTTCTGGATATGGCCATATCACAGTACTCCATCGGTAAGCTGAATTTTTATAAATCAAAAGGCGAACAGCTCCCTCTACCGGGAGGTTATGATGCCGAAGGTACTCTTAGTACTGATCCTGCTGCTATTCTTGAATCAGGCCGGGTTTTACCTGTAGGTTTTTGGAAAGGATCGGGTCTTTCCCTGGTGCTCGATCTGTTGGCGACCGTGCTTAGCCAGGGGCGCTCAACCGCTGCAATAACCCATTCCGGACCAGAATCAGGTGTTTCGCAGGTTTTCATAGCGATCAGACCAACCGGCTCACAAACCGAAAGTCTTATTGAAGAAATAATAGCTTATTCCAAAAGCAGCCGCCCCGGGAAAGAAGGCGGCACTATTTTCTACCCTGGCGAAAACACTTTGAGAACCCGTGAAAAAAGTTTGAAAGAAGGTGTTTGGGTGGATGAAAAAGTTTGGGAAAAGGTATTAACTCTTTAAACCATTCCGTTTACTAAATATTCGTGCGAAGCTATTGAATATTACCACCCAGTGGTTGAATTGATTCTTCCAGTCGCACGTAATTCAAAACCTTTGATAGATCAGCAACTATCATTATGAAGGTTTACCCGATAATATTTCCCATTTTCCTGCTACCCATATTGGCGCATAGCACAACTAACCTTACGCCAATTTTAGCAGATACCACCGCGAAAGCAAAACCGGAGGTGGTTATGTTCGCGCCGGGAATACTCCCGGGCACAACGAATGTCGTTGCCGCGCCCGCTTTCTCGCCCGACGGGAGATCGGTCTATCTCGGGCAAACAGAGGACAGAAAGAGCATTACTATTGTAGCTTCTTATTTTAAAAACGGCGCCTGGACCAACCCGGTCGTCGCCCCTTTTTCCGGCACTTATGCAAACCTCGAACCAGCGTTTGCCCCTAATGGAAAATATTTGATCTTCGCCTCAAGTCGTCCAAAAACAGCCGGAGGGTCCTTGCTTGATGGAAACTGGGGCGGACACGCTTATCCCGGTCACGGCGGCAATTTATGGAGGACAAATCACAACAAAAAAGGATGGAGCGAGCCTGAGCGTTTACCCGACATCATTAATCAAAACGGTTCCGTATTTAGTCCGGCTGTTGCGGGCGACGGCAGCCTGTACTTTATGCGGGCCGATAGCGGCGGGTATTTCACATCTACCGCTCGCAATTGAAGGGAGGGCAATATCAAACCCCTGTACGCGCGTCCTTTTGTATCGACAAACATGGAGATTTTGACCCCGCGGTAGCACCCGATGAATCTTTCCTGGTATTCTCATCACCCCGGCCACCGGCGCCAGCTAAAACTTCCGACCTGTTCATCGTCTTTCGAACTCCGAATGGCTGGAGCGAACCGATCGACCTGCGCGAAGCGGTTTCGGATAAGGTATTTGGCGTCGAGGCCCGCCTCTCTCCCGATCTCAAAACACTTTATTTTTCAAATCAGATTAATAAAGACGGGGTAAAAGTACCGACGGAGAACTATATCTGGCAGGTGAATATCAGCGAATTGTTGAAAGCGCACGGACTATAGGATGTCTAGTCCACCATCCCCTCAAACTTTTCCCAAAAACCATCCTTTGGCAAAGGGGCAACAATTTCTACCGGCTCTTTTTTTATCGGGTGGATAAAGCGCAGCCTGCGCGCGTGCAGGCAAATGCTTTTTCGCAGACTACCGCGCGGGTAGCCGTATTTATTATCGCCGACAATGGGGCAGCCCAAAGTTGAAAGCTGTACCCTTATCTGGTGCGGCCGCCCGGTTATGGGATTTACTTCTATCAAATAATACCCTTCCAGTTCGCCTGCCAGGCGGTAATTCAATTCCGACCGCTGCCCGTCGGGTACCATTTGGTCGTAGGCACGGGTAACGTTTTTCTGCGGATTTTTTAGCAGCCAGTGCACCAGGTTACCTTCAGGCGGCTCGGGGCGTTTGCGGACAACTGCGTAATACGTTTTTTGCATCTCCCGGTTTTTAAAAAGCAGGTTTATCCGGTCGAGCGCCTTGCTGGTTTTGGCGAAAAGGATAACACCGCTTACCGGCCTGTCCAGCCGGTGCACCACGCCAAGGAAAGCGCCATTGGGCTTTTTATATTTTTGGGCGATATATTTCTTTACCTTTTCATCCAGCGGCTCGTCGTTGGTTTCATCCACCTGTACAATATCCCCCGCTCTTTTATTGATCGCAATCAGGTGATTATCCTCATACAGGATATCGTTGTCTGTAATATCACGGTCGACGTACTTTATATTAACTCTTGCGCACATAGGTAAGGCATATTGTTCATAGATAATAGTTCATGGCACTTGCAAAACCATGCACTAAACAGCTTTCATCCGCACATCTGCATATCTACGCATCTGCACATCAATATTGCTCTTTATCGTTCGGGAAGTTTTTAGCTTTCACGTCATCGATATATGCTTTAAACGCAGAATTCATCACATTGTTCAGATCGGCGTACTGTCGCAGGAATCTCGGTTTAAAACCTTTGTTAATACCAAGCATATCGTGTATTACCAGCACCTGCCCGTCACAATATTTACCGGCGCCTATGCCGATGGTCGGGATATGAATGCTTTCGGTCACTTCCCTGGCCAGCTGCGCGGGTATTTTCTCCAGCACAATACCAAAGCAGCCCAGTTCTTCCAGTTTAAGCGCGTCTTCGCGCAATTTTTGTGCTTCGGCCTCTTCTTTGGCCCGTACGGTATAAGTACCGAACTTATAGATCGATTGCGGTGTAAGTCCCAAATGCCCCATAACGGGTATGCCCGCTGCCAGTATGCGGGTGATCGATTCAGCTATTTCAACGCCGCCTTCCATTTTAACGCTATGCGCGCCTGCCTCTTTCATAATGCGGATGGCCGAATTGAGCGCTTCTTTTGAATTACCCTGGTACGAACCGAATGGCAGATCGACAACAACCAGCGCCCGCCTGGCGGCCCTTACCACCGACGATGCGTGGTAGATCATCTGGTCGAGTGTAATGGGCAGTGTTGTTTCGTGCCCGGCCATTACGTTGGAGGCTGAATCGCCCACGAGGATGATGTCCATACCGGCTTCGTCCACAATAGTAGCCATTGAATAATCATAGGCCGTAAGCATGGCTATCTTTTCGCCGCGCTTTTTCATTTCCTGCAAACTATTGGTAGTAACCCGTTTGATCTCTTTATTGACAGACATGATGTGTGCAAATATGCGGTAAAGGTAAAACTCTTTTGTGATTTCGAATTTTTCGCATGTATTTTGTTTTTGGCGCTCAAGAAGGCTTTGCCGTTTCGAATGTTCAATTTCGGATTTATTTACAATTGGCTTACCATGATCCCCGGGCAAATTATCCCGCAACCTTCTGATCTTCTAAATCTCAGTGCCAGGTAAATGCGTTAGCGATAGAAGCGCCTGCCCGCCGGCAGGGCAGGAATACCGGCCCAGTGCTTAAAGCGCGTGGCGTATAAGCGTATAGCGCGACCCGCAGGGAAACGCCCAAAGACTCTTTTTAAAAATTCAAAATTCCGCATCCGGCATTCGAAATAATTCCTTACTTTTGCGGCGTGAATTCAAGTTTTGCCGGCTGCACTTCTTGCAAAGAATTTCACGGAACTGAACACCAGTATTACCGGCGCATTAACCATTCAATTTTTTACGTATATGATCACCAACTTCACCAAGTTACCGGCTGTTTTATTGCTGGCTGACGGGACCGTATTTTATGGCAAAGCCGCGGGCAAAATAGGCACCACTACCGGCGAGATCTGCTTTAATACCGGCATGACCGGCTACCAGGAGATATTTACCGATCCATCCTATTTCGGGCAGATCATGGTGACCACCAATGCGCATATCGGCAATTACGGTATCGCACACGAGGAAGTTGAATCGGGCCACATACAGATAGCCGGACTGGTTTGTAAGAATTACAACATTTACTATACCCGCAAGCAGGCGCAGGAATCGATACAGGATTATTTCCAGGAGCAGAACATCGTTTCTATATCGGACATTGACACCCGCCAGTTGGTAAGGCATATCCGCGATAAGGGTGCCATGAACGCCATCATTTCGTCCGAGATACTGGATATTGACGAGTTGAAAAAGAAACTGGATGAAGTGCCATCCATGGACGGGCTGGAGCTGTCGTCCAAAGTATCAACTACAGAAACTTATACCTTCGGCGATGAGAACGCCAAATATAAAGTGGCCGTGCTTGACCTGGGTGTAAAGAAGAATATCCTGCGCAATTTTCACGACCGTGATATATACGCTAAGGTTTTCCCGGCCAAAACCACTTTTGCCGAAATGGAGAAAGATTTTGCGCCGAATGGTTATTTCATATCCAACGGTCCCGGCGACCCGGCTGCCATGCCTTATGCTGTAGAAACCGTTAAAGAGATATTAAAATCAGAAAAGCCGATGTTCGGTATTTGCCTGGGTCACCAGTTACTGGCGCTGGCTAATGACATCCCGACCAAAAAGATGTTCAACGGTCACCGCGGGCTGAACCACCCGGTAAAAAATATTATTAAAGATCATTGCGAGGTAACTTCCCAAAATCACGGTTTTGGTGTAGTGCCCGAAGCCGTTAGAGCATCGGACAAGGTTGAGATCACCCACGTCAACCTGAACGATAAATCGATAGAGGGTATCCGCGTAAAGGGCAAAAAAGCATTCTCGGTACAATATCACCCCGAATCATCGCCCGGCCCGCACGATAGCCGCTATTTGTTCGATGATTTTATTGAGTTGATGAAATAGTGATGGCTGGTCAAGAACACCGGCTCAAACAGAATATCAAAAGGCTTGCACAAACGCAGGTCTTTTCTGTTTGAAAAGTTTTAAGTACTTTGCATCGAACTTTATCGCCGTGAGCAAGACCCATAAAACCATATTTTCAAATATTCTGTTGATTATGGTGATCTTTCAGGCCGTTTTCTTCTATTATTATACCTCCGGTCTTGAAAAATTGCTGTTCCTCGCTCCATACGCATTGCTTGGGTTAATTCTAACAATTGTCCTCCTCATAAAATTGATCAAATACAGGTCGACAACGTTGCCTTATCATGTTATCGCAGTAACGCTGGTTGTTGTTACCGGCTATTTTACTACCATTGGAGGGAACCGGGCGATGGAATACCTGGACTGGACATTAAGACGAACTGAAAGGGAGCAAATTATTATTGATGTAAAGAACGGCCTGTTAAAACCAAATAACCTTTTAAACAACAGGATATACCACTTATCAAGAAATTCGATCTTGCCCATTTCAAATGGTGGCGACAATATTTTGATAAAAGAAAAAGCCCACGGTATTGTTTCAGTAGAATTTTTCATTGACCGGGGGTCTCTTGGCCATTTTTCCGCCTTTATCTACACAAATGATCCGGCCGAGATTCGAGAGTACAACAGTGGGATTGACCCGTTCGGTGGCGGCAATGTTAAAAAGCTCGGTAATAGTTGGTACAGGGTGAGCTATTGACCAGGGTTTTTTCGCCGGTTCATCCCCCCGCTTAATCCATTCACCGACAATTTCGGGCTGTTCGCCAAATAAATATCACGGTTTCCTGTACGTGAGGGCATATTTGTACCGCAAAACAAATAAAACCATGAAAACCATATTGATCATACAGCTCTTCCACCTCGTTCACGACACCGCACAGCACCTGCATGCCATATTGCATACATTGGGCCATTTGGTGAAGTAAGGGGTTCAATATATAATAAAGCGGCGAGTCGACTCACCCTCTGCCCCCTCTTTCCTTCGTAAAGAGGGGGCTTTTTAAATTCAGGGAAAATACAAATACCCCCTTTACCGCCCGCGGTAGAGAGGGTGACCCAGCGAAGCGTCGGTCGGGTGAGTCCATGATGAATCGATATCAAACGCCTTAACATAAAGCAACAATATCTTAACACCAATTACTCATCAGCTTAATAGCAGTTGCCTTACTTTGCACAACTACTTATACAATGAAAACATTAATACAATTTTACAATTACCTGCTGGAAAGGGCGGAGACCTTTACTCGTTCGTTCGCGAACATGTTAAATTAATACCAGCATTCGTTGCTTTTCGTCAGGAGGCCGACGGCAATAATACCCTATCTTTATAGCTGCTTCACCAACCAATAAACCTAATGAAAGCAGCCAAAACACTCATCTTCCTATACTTTGCCGCGTTAATGGCTTTTACAAGCTATGCCCAGCCTGGTATTGCTGATTACAAATTGACAACTGGCAAGGTAAAAGAGTATCAGAAAGCAGAGTGGAATATTCATATCTCCGCGCCGTTCAACAATGCTTACGACCAAGCCGATATCAGTCTTAACATGGTAATGACCTCGCCTTCCGGAAAACCAATTGTTTTGCCTTGCTATTACGAAAGCGGTGATGAAAAGGCCTCGTTATGGAAAGCACGCTTTGCGCCGCAGGAAGTCGGAAGATACGAGTATCATTTTGTCCTGCACACCAGTGGAAAAGGGTTGGAATCGGCCAATGGCTCATTCATCGCAGAACCGGGCAGCGAGAAAGGCTTCCTGCATAAAAACAATCTTTGGACCTTTAAATATGATAACGGTGAATTGTTCCGTGGTATCGGCGAAAATGTAGGCTGGGAATCGCGCTCGTTCGAAAAGGATAAATGGACTTATGATTACCTGCTGCCCAAACTGAGTGGCAACGACGCAAACTTTTTCCGCACCTGGATGTGCTACTGGAACCTGCCGCTGGAGTGGAAGAAGGTTCATTCGACCAAACGCTATAGCAACAGCGATGCTTACTACAATCCCGGCGCCATTAAACGGATGGATGAATTGGTGAACCTTACAGACTCGTTAAATCTTAAATTTATGCTGACGATGGACTGGCACGGTCACTTAATGGAAGAAGGTGGCTGGAAGAACAGCAATTACAACGCGGCAAACGGAGGTCCGGCCAAAACACCAACCGAATACTTTACCTCGCAAAAAGCTCGCGCCATGTACAAAAATAAGCTGCGCTACATTGTTGCGCGGTGGGGATACAGTACCAGCATTGCGGCTTTTGAGTTTTTTAACGAGATAGACAACGCCGCTTTCAATGGCGCCGACAGCGTATTGATACCCCTTCATTACATTACCGAATGGCATGATGAGATGAGCCGCTATTTGAAGGATATCGATCCTTACGGGCATTTGGTAACCACCAGCGTTTCGCATAGGGATATTCCCGGGATGAACTCAATTGCCTATATCGATTTTAACCAGAAACACATTTATAAGCATACCGACAAAATTCCAGGTATTTATTGGAATTATATTAATGGATTCGGAAAACCTTACGTTGTCGGCGAGTTTGGATACCGTTGGGAGGACGATGACCGTAAGTATGCCGTAGAAGCTGATTATGATTTTAAACGCGGGCTGTGGTACGGCCTTTTCAGCCCATGCCCTATTTTACCTATGAGCTGGTGGTGGGAAATGTTCGACGAACAGAACATGGAACCTTATTTCAAAGGCTTACGCCAGATAAGCGACGAAATGCTGAGAGCAGGTAAGGGATCCTTTGAGCAATTCCCGGTGTCCTCGGGTGATATTGAAGCCTATGGCGTGAAATGCGGTAATAAGTATTTCATCTATTTACTTAACAATACCGATGCAACTGTTAGCACCCCGGTTTCATTCGCGGCAAGTGACAAAAATTATACTATCAGTTATTTTGACCCGAACGATCAGTCGATCAAACCGGGCGGAAAATTAGCGATGCAGGCAGGCAAAATCGTGATCGGCAGTTTCAGGCTGCCGGCAAAAAAAGAAAAACTTATTGTGGTAACGGCGAACTAACGCCGGTTTGGCGTGTTTAACTTTTAAATATTAACTTATGAAAAAGGGAGACACCGTACACTGGAAATGGGGCGCACACGAAGCCGAAGGAAAAATAACCGGCAAGCACGATAAACCAGTCGAAAAAACTATCAAAGGGACAAAAGTAAAACGCAACGCCAGCAAGGACGAGCCAGTCTATGATATTAAGCAAAAAGACGGCAGTAAAGTACTGAAATCGGAAAGCGAGTTGAAGAAATAGCCCGCTTCTTAATCTCCCGCTATAGGGCAGGGTTTGAATGCCCTCCCCACCGGGGCAGCGTGGCTGAAGCTTTTTACCTAAAAAATTCGGCCATTTACCGAAAACTTCATTGATATTCCGTTTTTCGTTGCCATTTTTACACCATGGCAAAACAACCTATCATCACCGTAAAAAACCTTGTTAAAAAATACGGTGATTTTACAGCCGTCAACGATATCAGTTTCGAGGTTTATGAGGGCGAAA
This sequence comes from Mucilaginibacter ginsenosidivorans, assembly GCF_007971025.1. Lineage (NCBI taxonomy): Bacteria > Pseudomonadati > Bacteroidota > Sphingobacteriia > Sphingobacteriales > Sphingobacteriaceae > Mucilaginibacter > Mucilaginibacter ginsenosidivorans. The sequence goes on from NZ_CP042436.1 coordinate 5,011,039, forward strand.
TATTTGGCCTGCTTGGCCCGAACGGCGCCGGCAAAACCACCACGCTCGAGATCATCGAAACCCTTCGCGAAAAAACCTCGGGCGAGGTCACTGTCAACGGCTTTTCGGTCGACAAGGATGAGGACGGCATTAAAAAATGTATCGGCGTGCAATTGCAGGCAGCAGGCTATTATCCCAACCTGAACCTTTCCGAACTGATCGTGCTGTTCTCCGGCCTTTATGGTGTGGATAAAACACCAAAGGAAATGCTGGAGAAAGTGGCCCTGGTTGAAAAAGCAAAGGCCAAATATAAAGACCTGTCCGGCGGCCAAAAGCAGCGCTTTTCCATAGCTACCACGCTCATTAATGACCCCAAGATCATTTTCCTGGATGAGCCAACTACCGGCCTCGACCCACAGGCACGCCGTAACCTTTGGGACCTGATACGGGAGATACGCGACCGCGGCACCACCGTTGTGATAACAACCCATTACATGGATGAAGCGGAAGTGCTTTGCGACCGCGTAGCCTTTATCGACGGCGGGCATGTGATCGGCATTGACACGCCCGACAGCTTTATCGATAACCTGGTTGCTACGGGATTTGAGCGAAAGAAACAGGTAAAAGAAGCCAACCTGGAAGATGTTTTCATCAATATGACCGGCAAGGAATGGCGACCGGAATAAACTTTGAGTAGCAGTGGCAGTTGCAGCAGCAGGCTATAAAATCAATGACCTAATGACCAATGACCCAATGACAAATAATACCAAACCCTACAGCAATACCAAGGCCACACTGGCCATAGCCAAAGCCAGTTTTCGGTCCATATTACGCAGCCCGTCGGCCGTGGTATTTAGCCTGGCATTTCCGCTGATATTTATCGTGGTTTTTGCCAACATCGGCGGCAGTGCTGTTACTGCCGACGTAGGGGTAGCTAAAACCTGCGACACGGCCAATGATTTTTACAGGGGACTCAAAACCCATAAGGTGGCAAACCTGATAACCAGTCAGAGCACCGCCGAAATGGAAAAAAATCTGTCAAAGGGTAACCTTGCTGCTATCATAGACATCAAAAAAAGCATGACGCCGCCTTATATCACGGTGAATACCAAATACAGCACTGCGTCCGGCGATAAAGGAAATATCTTTAAAATGATCCTTACCAATATCGCCTACAACGCAAACAAGCCTGCCCAAAAAGAGCCTTCGCCGATAGTTGAATTACAGGAGACCACCATCAGGGGCCGCGCATACAAATACATCGACTTCCTGTTGCCCGGCATGCTGGGTTTTTCGCTGTTAAGCAGCGGGGTATTCGGTACCGCATTTGTATTCCTGAGTTTAAGGTTAACCCTGGTCATCAAGCGTTTTTTTGCCACCCCGGTAAAGCGCTACAGCATTGTTCTGGGCGAGGCCATTGCACGGCTGGTATTCTCGTGGATAGGCGCCTTGTTCATTATCCTGGTAGGGCATTTCCTGTTTGGGTTTACCCTTATTCATGGCGTTACCACGGTAATTAATATGCTCATATTGTCGGCACTTGGGCTTATCGTGTTCATGGGCTTCGGATTTATTATATCGGGCCTCGCCAAAAACGAGAGCACGGTACCGCCGCTGTCCAATATCATCACACTGCCGCAGTTTTTATTATCAGGTACATTTTTCGCCACCACGGCCTTCCCGTCGTGGCTGCAATCGCTTAGTAATATATTACCCCTCACCTACCTTAACAAGGCTATGCGCGATGTAGCTTTTGAAGGCGCCGGCTTAGGCGATGTAACCCACGACCTGCTGATACTGGCCATCTGGTTCGTTATCGTTTACACCGCAGCGGTTAAGACGTTTAAGTGGGAGTAGGCTATTATTAGAGATGAAAAATCTGGCTTATATTTTCATTGCCATCTTAATATGTTCTTGCCGGCATGGCAATAAGAATAACTTTACAGACGTAGTCGGTGCCGATAATAAGAAGATACCCAAAGCCGAAATTGACAACTTAGTTAAAAAATATCAAACCGAAGATTTTTCAGCGTTTAAAAATGTCGTAATTACCATCGGGTTAAGTGACTCTTTTAAAACAACCTATACACTAAATAGATTCAACAAAAATTCCGCGGTGTACTTTGTAACGGTTAATGAATCGAAAAACAAAATTACCGGTATAACAAACCCGGAATTGCAACAGCAAAAAGGTAAGGATTACTTTACAGCAAGCCAAATTGATGTACTTATAAATAAATTCCGAAAACTCGATTTCAAATTTTTAAGTGTCGACGATGACAGCGACGTTTTTATCAATCCTTTTTATGCGGGTCATCCACCATGTCTTATCCGCTTAGCTAAAAAATCAAATCTTAACTCCTTAAAGATTACCAGCGATTTTAAACATTACAAAGACGATTGGTATATCGACAAATCACTCATCGATCCACATTAAATTACCGTTAATATTCAAGTAAATTACCCCTCTACTAAATATCCTTATTATATTTGGAAAATAAAACATAATTAGTGTACTTTTGACACTAACTAATTTCAGTACCTAAAACAATACAAAATGAGCTTAATTATTGACGTTCACGCCCGCCAGATACTCGACTCGCGTGGTAACCCTACTATCGAAGTAGATGTTTTGACCGAAAACGGCGCTTTGGGCCGTGCTGCGGTGCCGTCCGGTGCATCAACCGGCGCACACGAGGCTGTTGAACTGCGTGACAACGACAAAACAAAATATATGGGCAAAGGCGTTTCGCAAGCTGTTGCCAACGTAAACGATATTATTGCCAAAGAACTGCAGGGCGTTGATGTATTCGAACAGAATGCGATAGACGCTTTGATGATCGAACTTGACGGCACCGAAAATAAAGGCAAACTGGGCGCTAACGCGATTTTAGGTGTATCGCTGGCTGTGGCTAAAGCTGCTGCACAGGAAAGCCGCCAGTCGCTGTACCGTTATATCGGTGGTGTTAATGCCAATACGCTGCCCATCCCGATGATGAACATCGTGAACGGCGGTTCGCACTCCGATGCGCCTATCGCCTTCCAGGAATTTATGATCATGCCGGTTGGCGCTCCTTCATTCTCCGAAGCATTGCGCTGGGGGTCGGAAGTGTTTCACAACCTGAAAAAAATATTGCACGACCGCGGCCTTTCGACCGCAGTTGGCGACGAAGGTGGTTTTGCACCAACTTTCGACGGTACGGAAGATGGCGTTGAAACTATTTTAAAAGCGATCGAAAAAGCCGGCTACAAACCGGGGGTTGATATTTGTCTGGCGTTCGACTGCGCCGCTTCTGAATTTTATGTTAACGGCAAATACGATTACACCAAGTTTGAAGGCGAAAAAGGAGCTATCCGCACCAGCGCCGAGCAGGCTGATTACCTGGCCGAACTTGCTGCAAAATACCCGATCATTTCCATTGAAGACGCTATGGCCGAGGACGATTGGGACGGCTGGAAAATATTGACCGAAAAGCTAGGCAGCAAAGTGCAGCTTGTTGGCGACGACCTGTTTGTAACCAATGTGCAGCGCCTGCAAAAAGGTATTGATAATGATATTGCCAATTCTATCCTGGTAAAAGTAAACCAAATAGGCACCTTAACTGAAACCATCAATGCGGTTACATTGGCACAAACCAATGGCTACACCTCGGTAATGAGTCACCGTTCGGGCGAAACTGAAGATTCAACTATCGCCGACCTGGCAGTTGCCTTAAACTGCGGCCAGATCAAAACCGGTTCGGCTTCAAGGTCGGACAGGATCGCCAAATACAATCAGTTGCTGCGTATTGAAGAAGAACTGGGCGATACCGCAAAGTTTATCGGTAAGGATTTTAAATATTTTAAGAACCGCAAATAAGCTAAAAGCGGAAAGTATAAAGCTAAAAGCTATTTTATCTAAGCCCCGGCAAAACCGGGGCTTTTATTATTTATAAACAGGTACGCCATTGGGGCCTGCCGCCTTCCATTCTGGGGAAACAATTCCCCCAATTTCCCACCGCGTTGTTTAAAGGTATCCGGCTACCTGCAAAACCTGGGTTAAAGCGGCTTAGGATAAATTGAACTTCAGCATGTTATGCATAAAACGCCTGTTATTAGCAACTTATAAAATATTGTTAAAGTGGCCCGAAACTTGCACTTGCATAAATATGCAGGTAGTGGCATGCTATTCGCACTAATTTTCTCGCCGGTTAATTACCGGCTACCTAATTTGAGAATTTATTTAATATTGATTAAATACCAAACATGATGAAACAGTTACCTGGTCTGAAACAAAAAATTAACATAAACCCGCTTATAGCAATCGCAGTTTGCATATTGCTGGTTTACTCTTCGTGCCGGAAAAATGAGAATACCCCGGTTCCTTCAACCACAACAACCACTACTAAAAACACAGTAGATACAAAAGCTATTGGCAGCCAGCTGGCGTTAAATATGGCGAATTCGCTTTACGGCAAACTGGGCGGCGCAAACCTGATGGACGGCGTCGATTCTGTTTCGCTATCAGGTCACATGGGGCCGCACCACGGTTTAAACACCAACGCCCTTTGCGGATTTTTTACAGATTCGTTGGTAAGCGTTGACTCGATGGAAGGCGATACCGTATCGCACACAGGCGGCAACCTTAACTTCTTTTTTAATTGTGTCGACGGCAAGCATGCTGGTTATACCGCGTACGATTCGCTGGGCACTACCCGCACTACACCCAAAGGCTTGTTCCAAAATTATTACGTAAAACAATACTATACCATCGAATGCAAGGACGATAAGCACCAATTCATCGGCGTTAACGGCACCAACTATTTTTACCAGCTGATAAACATATCATGCGGCTGTGACGAGACTTACGCCGACATCGAAAACTCGGTGTACTACCTGAAGGACCTGACAATAGATGTGTGCAAAAAGGATATCCTGAGCGGTACCGCAACCTTTAAGGCTTACGGCTACCATTGGAGCATTACCGGCACCATGACCTTCCTGGGCAACCACATGGCCGATATGATCATCGACGGCAATAGCACCATCTACCACGTAAACCTGCTTACCCAAACTATTACTACATAACAGATCAACTTTACGTTTAGCGGGCCCCGGCTTTTGCCGGGGCTTTCTTTTTGTAATATCCAACTCAGTCAATCGTTCGCACTTAACCTTTATCCTTTACCTCACCAAAAAACCGTATCTTTGCAAAAAATATAGTACCCGTTCGCTTACGGTTTTGATTTCTCAGGACGACTCTTCAGATCCGCTTATGCATTCGCGTTAGCACATTATAGCAGATACATTACATGATATTCGACAATTTAAATATAATTGAGCCTATCCTCAGGGCCCTAAAAACCGAGGGATATACCACGCCCACCCCGATACAGGAACAGGCCATACCCATTTTATTAAAACAGCGCGACCTGTTGGGCTGTGCTCAAACCGGCACCGGTAAAACCGCCGCCTTCGCCATCCCTATTTTGCAGCTTTTATACCAGGACAGGCTGCAGCACAAAGAGCAGAAAACAATTAAGGCGCTGATACTAACCCCAACACGCGAACTGGCCATACAGATAGACGAAAGCTTTGCTGCTTATGGTCGTCACACAGGCTTAAAACACCTGGTGATTTTCGGCGGTGTTTCCCAGAATCCACAGACCGACGCTTTGCGCCGTGGCGTAGATATTTTAGTAGCCACGCCGGGCCGTTTGCTCGATTTAATGAACCAAGGCTATGTAAGATTGGACCACATCAGGTTCCTGGTGCTGGACGAGGCCGACCGCATGCTGGACATGGGTTTTGTGCACGATGTAAAGAAGATTATCGCCAAAGTACCTTCACGCAGGCAAACGCTGTTCTTCTCGGCCACTATGCCCAACGAGATACAGCAACTGGCGAACTCAATATTGAGCAATCCTGAAAAGGTGGAGGTTACACCGGTATCATCCACTGCGGATACAATAGAACAGCAATTGTTTTATGTGGAAAAAACGGACAAGAAATCGCTGCTGCTGCACATTCTGAAAGATAAGACCATCAAAACTGCGCTGGTATTTACCCGCACCAAACATGGCGCCGACAAGGTGGTGAAGGACCTTACCCGCGCGGGCATTACCGCCGAAGCGATACACGGAAATAAATCGCAAAACGCCAGGCAGCGCGCGTTGACAAACTTCAAAAACCGCACCACACGGGTATTGATAGCAACCGACATCGCGGCCCGCGGCATCGATATTGATGACCTTACGCACGTGATCAATTACGAACTGCCTAACATCCCGGAGACTTACGTACACCGTATCGGTCGTACTGGTCGCGCCGGGCAGGATGGCATTGCCTTCTCGTTTTGCGAGGCTGAGGAGATTGACTTCCTAAAGGATATTCATAAGCTGATAGGCAAAACCATACCGGTAAACGACGCACACCCCTACCCGATGAGCCCAACATTTGTGGCCAAGAAGATGGACACCACTGTCAAAAACGGAACTTCCGCACCAAAACAGCAGCGTTCATCCGGTCACCGCGATGGCAAAAAGCGCTGGGGCAAAAGAAGATAACATTTTTGTAGAGACGCATAATTATGCGTCTCTACGTTTGCCCTGTTAACAAGTTAATAAACCCACTTGTGGCATTCAAAATAAATAAATAGCTTTAAACGAAAATTATTTTGGTTTGAAATGAAGCGTCTGCTGCATCTTTTAAGGAACAAGTATTTCGTGGTGAGCCTTGCCTTTTTGGTGTGGATGGTATTTTTTGACAAAAACGACCTGTTCTCGCAATATCAATATCACCAGCAGCTGAGCAAGCTGAAACACGAGCGCGATTTTTACCAGAAAGAGACCGCCAAAGCTACCCAGGACCTGGACGAACTAACCTCCAACAAGGAAAAACTCGAAAAATTCGCCCGCGAAAAATACCTGATGAAGAAAGCCAATGAGGATGTTTTCGTTATCGTAAAGGATAAAAAGGCGGAGTGATTTCGGAGATCAGAGGGCAGACATCAGATTTCCGACCCCTGTCAGGCGTAAAATTTTGGTAACGATAATTTATACCTCACCGCTACTATCCTGATCGCGCATACCATCACAACAGCTATTATTTTTACCAACTGCGGATCCATATGATCCACCAGCAGCACGTATAATGTGCCGCCGACAATGCAGGCCGTAGCATAAATTTCCTTACGGAATATCAAAGGTATATCGTTCAGCAAAATATCGCGGATAACGCCGCCAAAGCAACCTGTTATGGTGCCCAGCGCAACGCAAACACCCGGGTTAAGCCCTGCGGCAATGCCTTTTTGCGTGCCGATGATTGTAAACAGCCCAAGGCCCAGCGCGTCGAAAAGGAACAGCGTCGTTTTGAGTGTTTTGATGTATTTTTTGAAAAGTATGGTTGCTATTACTGTCCCCAATATGATCAGCAGCAAACGGTAATCACGCATCCACGCCACTGGTGTATCACCTATCATTACATCCCGTATGGTGCCGCCACCAATCGCCGTTACAAAACCCATGATCAGCACACCGAAAACATCCAGCCGTTTCAGCATTGCCGAATAAGAGCCGGAGACAGCAAAAGCCACTGTGCCTGCAATTTCTATGGCCGGTGAAATGTTGATCATCATACTTCGCCTTCGCGCTTGCGCAAAAACCATTCGGCGCTCAACAAAGCTACAATAAATACAAATATCCATTTCACACCCACGAGGTCGCTATAATGCTTATCCTCATACACAACCGTTTTGATATTCTCGTTCTTTTGGATCAGATCCGCCAGTTGGCCAACCTGCGATGGCTGCAGCATTTGTCCGCCCGATTGTTGTGCCAAAGCCGCTAAAAGCTTATGGTCTGCGGCCGTTTGGCGGGTCTCCAAATTTAAAGGTTTAATGGTTAGGCGGCCATTGGCTGTCAGATTTTGATCGCCCAGTTTCGCCGAAGCAGTATAGCCATAATCGCCAACGGGTAAAGTCCCTGCATCCAACTGGTAACTTTGCCCGCTGCGGGTAAACAGGAAGCTATAATTTTTGCCCGAATCACTTTTGAGGTTGATCTTTATATCAGGGGTGTTTACCAGTTGCAGCGCTTCGTTGTATAGTTCAGCATTCAGGATGATATTTTCGCCTTCATCAAATACATTTTTAGCAGGATAGACCCGGAAACGCTGGCGGTTGCTGTTAGCCGTAAGATATTGCACACACTGGCCCAATAGCTCTTCTGTAGCATGGTGATTTCCGTACGACTGGTATTCGGCCAGCGACCAGCGCCAGAGGCCCTCGCCCGTTAATACCCCTATACGGCGCCCGTTGTCGTCACCGAACAGGAGTAAAGGGTACGGCGTTGGGACTTCGCCTATGCGCTGTTTTAATAGCAGCTGATCGTTTCCCGCCGTACGGTAGTTACCAAAAGGCGCTATCAGTGGTGGTAATTTGCTTAATTTGTTCCTGGTCGAGTCGGAAAGGGTGAATAGTGAAAAGTCGCTAGCCGGCATCGGGAACACCTCCTGCACCTGGTTACGGTTAGAGTATACCTGTATAGCCTTTTGTTCATTGTTGAATTGCGGCAGATCGGTTTGCGCGCCAAGCATATACCATACGGGCACCTTACCTTTCGTGATAAAACTCTGCAGGGCTCCTGAACCATTTGAGACACACTGGTAAAGGATAACCAGGCTATAATCAGTCAGTTTAAGCGACGCCGCATCAGTAAGCAGGCTGGTTTTTACTTCGTAATTCTTGTTAACCTCTATACCCTGCTTGATCGTGCTGATGTCCGGATGCGGACCATCATACAGCAGCAATATCTTCTGCCGGGCATCCAGCACATCCACATAAATAGTTTCCGAATTATTCTGAACCGATAACTCGTTTTTTACGGGAGTAATATCGATGGTAAATTTCCGGATACCTTTTTTATCGGCGTTCAGTTTCAGTGGTATTACCTTGCGGAAGTTATCCGAATTAACCTCAACATTTTGGTTAGCCACCTGCTTGCCGTCTTCGGATACGTTAAGCCTTATAGTCTCCCCGTTTGCCTGGAAGGCCTCTGCCAAAACTTCGATCACAAAATCATTCCCTAAAAAAGCGGTTTTGTTATAGTTGACATTACCTATCAACAGATCACGCCTGGCAGTAGTATCGCCCAAAGCAACGGTGTAAACGCTTGTTTTAAGATTTTTCGCCTCGTATAGCGGATCGCTGCCCTGGTTGTACAAGCCATCCGTAACCAACACCAAAGCGCCGATGTTCTGGTTGGCGAAACGTTCGTTCAACTTATCCAGCGCCGATGAGATATTCGTTTGCTTTCCGTCGAATTTGTTTGAAAGGCTATCTTTCAGGTCGCGGCTAAAATTGAACTCACGAACGTCGTACTTATCGCCTAACTGTTCTTTCAGCTTTGCGAGTTCGCCAACAAATTGATCCGGTTTAAAACCGCCCGGCTTAAACGTGCCGATGGATTGTGAATTATCCTGCACTATCAGCACCAGCGGTTTTTGCTGCGTATAACTTACCGACCGTACAAGCGGCGCGATCAGTAAAAATGAAGTGATAAAAACGGCAATGGTCCTGGCGGCAAATAACGCGTAGCGTATTTTTTTAGCCAGGCCAGAAGGACTGCGGTACAGCAGCCAGGCATAAAGCAAACCCAGCAACAGGCAAATAGGTGTCCACCATCCTGAAACTGTTCCCCATGTTACTGAAAATAAAAGCTGCATCCTTTGGGTTTGACGTTAAACGTAATACGTTTTACGTTATGGTGCAAAATGCGAAATTATTGTGAGATGATTGAAAGTTTGTCATCAAAGGAAACTTGTATCTTCTGACACCTCATGCGGTGTATATTTCTCGTTTGAACCAAAATAGATTTCGTGTTCATGAAAAAAAAGCAATGCCCAATTTAAGTTTTGATCTATCACCGTAAGATCGTCCGCGATGCTGTAATAAAACGCGTCAAAATATTTTATTAATAATTCCCAGGGTATTATCATCGCCAAATCAGGCTGCCATGATAAATAAACTGGTTTGTCAAAAGGGAAACCACGTTTATAAAGCCATTTTTTTGTTTCCTGCTCGTCGTCACCTGTTATCATAAACTTATCAATAACGTTAAACAAGTCGCGCTTAAAAGGGAAATCAAGGTGAATATTAGCTTCTTTGATGTAATTCCACAAAAACTTAGAGCCGTGAGTATCTAATGGTTTTAGCTGGGCTAAATGCGACTGCGGAAGTTCCTCATAGTCGGGATCGGTGAAACGATACTTCAAAAGGAATTCGGCCATTGGAATTACATGATCATCAAGATTTTCAAAACCAATACTCATGATGGGCCTCGCCTACAACATTCCCCCGTCAACCGGAATTACCTGCCCGGTAATATATGCCGCCATGTCCGATGCCAGGAAAACGCAGGCATTGGCTACATCTTCGGTTTCGCCGCCACGTTTTAGTGGGATGGCCTGCGCCCAGCCTTCAACTACTTTCGGGTCCAGCACTTCGGTCATTTCGGTTTTGATAAAACCAGGGGCCACCACGTTGGTGCGTATATTTCTTGAACCTAATTCTTTTGCGATGGATTTAGAGAAACCGATGATACCTGCTTTGGATGCTGCATAGTTGGATTGCCCGGCATTACCGTTGACACCAACTACCGAGCTCATATTAATAAATACGCCATCCCGGTTCTTCATCATGATCTTTGATGCAGCTTTGGTGACATTGAATATCGATTTCAGGTTCACATCCAATACGTCGTCCCACTGTTCTTCGGTCATGCGCATCAGTAAACCATCTTTTGTGATGCCGGCGTTGTTTACGACAATTTGCAGCGTGCCGAAATCGGCTATGATATCATTGATCAGCTTTTCGGCCTCATCAAATTTGGAAGCGTCAGACCGGTAACCTTTAACTTTGGTACCATAGCTTTGCAGTTCCTGTTCCAGCGCCTGCCCTTTTTCTACAGACGACAAGTAGGTGAAAGCTACATTTGCGCCATGCTCGGCAAATTTCTCGGCTATCTTACGGCCTATGCCCTTCGAGGCGCCGGTTATCAGTGCTGTTTTTCCTTCCAGTAATTTCATAATTTTCAGAATGGTTTCGGGGGTCGAAGATAGATAATTAGTCGGAAAGTGGAAAAACCCGCCAGATAGTTATAATTTTATTCATCCCAAATCATAATAATGAAATTACTACTACAACTTAAATCCTGGCAACTTTTTATATTAATCGTTATTCCGCTACTCTTTCAACCAAATGGTTTCATATACCAGGTTATAGTTCTGTTTGGATACAGCATTTATATAACATGGATATTTGCTATTGGAAGTACAATGCACTCGCTAATTTTAGCTAAAACAAAACCGAATATTATCTATTTCAAAATAACCTGCTTTAGCATGGCTGTGATAGTAATATTAAGTTGTCTGTTTAATCCTTTCGCGTTTTCTGACCCTTTTGCAGGCGGCAGCAACGCATATATTTTCTGGGTATTCTTTGGGTTGACAATCGCTAGTTCATTTTATTCTTTCGGATTCGCTGCACGAATGCTTGAATCAGCGCGTAGTAATGAGATGGCAAATCGCAGTGACTCGCTTAAAAGCTTCTTATATATTTGGTTTTTCCCCATTGGTATTTGGTACATACAGCCCATAATTAAGAGCGTCTTGCGTGACAAAAGTGTACACTCATCTAATGTTTAACAAGATAGCAAACTCTTCTTTCAACGCCATCAAACAACCCGCACACAAACACCCATCATACTGTTCGCTGACATATTGAGTTTCATTCAGCGTGAGCGACACTTTGGCGCACTGGCATTTGGTGAATGAATTGGCCTTACATTCAAACGGCGAACCACAACGTTCGCAACGAACGATCTCGTGTTTTTGGTGAACTGGCATGATTATAATAATAGGTAGAGACGCATAATTATGCGTCTCTACAATGCATTTTTTATGCGGAACACGTCACACATCCCTCATCCATCGAACAGCTTGGCCCGGCGGGTATTTCGTCAGCAACCTGTTCCACATGTTCCGGTATAACCGGATCCATATTTTTGCCGCCCTGGTTCTCTACTGTGAATTTAATAGCCTGCGATGCCGCCTGTGTGCGCAGGTAATACATGCCTGTTTTGAGGCCCTTCTTCCAGGCGTAAAAATGCATGGAGGTTAGTTTGGATGCATTTGGCGAGTTGATGAACAGGTTTAGCGACTGCGACTGGCAGATATAAGCGCCCCTGTCGGCAGCCATATCGATTATGTTACGCATCTTGATCTCCCACACGGTTTTGTACAGGTCCTTCAATTCCTGCGGAATCTCAGCAATTTCCTGTATCGAACCGTTTGCGGTAATTATCTTATCCTTCATTGTCGTGTTCCACAAGCCAAGATTGACCAGGTCGCGCAGCAGGAATTTGTTGACAATGATAAACTCGCCGCTTAATACCCGGCGGGTATAAATATTAGAGGTATAGGGTTCAAAACATTCATTGTTGCCCAATATCTGCGAAGTGGAAGCAGTTGGCATCGGCGCCACCAGCAGCGAATTGCGTACCCCGTGGTTCATTACATCCAACCGCAGGTTTTCCCAATCCCAGTGACCGCTATTGGGCGTAACACCCCACATATCAAACTGGAACTTTCCTTTGGATAAGGGCGAGCCTTTGAAAGTTTCATAAGCGCCTTCCTTGATCGCCAGGTCCTTTGAGGCCGTCATTGCGGCAAAGTAGATGGTCTCAAATATTTCTTTGTTCAATTGTTTGGCCTCATCGCTTTCAAAGGGCAAACGCAGCTGAATAAATGCATCGGCCAAACCCTGTACACCTAAACCTATCGGCCGGTGGCGCAGGTTTGAATAACGTGCCTCTTCAACCGGGTAATAGTTATTGTCAATAATGCGGTTCAGGTTCAATGTTACCTGGTAAGTTACCTCGTATAATTTCTGGTGATCGAATATGCCGTTGATAACGTACCGCGGCAGCGCCAGCGAAGCGAGATTACAAACTGCAACTTCTTTGTCCGAGGTGTATTCCATGATCTCGGTACATAGGTTCGAGCTTTTGATCGTCCCTAAATTTTGCTGGTTCGATTTGCTGTTGGCTGCATCTTTATATAACAAATAAGGCGTGCCGGTTTCTACCTGGGCATCGAGTATCGCAAACCAAAGTTCCTGGGCTTTTACCGTTTTGCGGGCATGGCCTTCTTTTTCGTATTGCTCATAAAGCGTTTCAAATTCTTGGCCAAAACATTCAGCCAGGCCAGGCGCCTCGTGGGGGCAGAACAGGCTCCAGTCTTCATTAGCCTCTACCCTTTTCATAAACAGGTCCGATACCCAAAGGGCATAGAACAAATCGCGGGCGCGCATTTCTTCCTTGCCATGATTTTTGCGCAGGTCCAAAAACTCAAATACATCGGCATGCCACGGCTCCAGGTATATAGCGAACGCACCTTTACGCTTGCCGCCACCCTGATCGACATAACGGGCCGTGTCATTAAATACCCGCAGCATCGGGATAATGCCGTTACTGGTACCGTTGGTGCCGCTGATGTACGAACCGGTTGCCCTCACATTATGGATACTCAGCCCGATACCACCGGCGCTTTGTGATATTTTGGCGGTTTGTTTCAGCGTGTCATAAATACCGTCGATGCTGTCATCCTTCATCGTCAGCAAAAAGCAGGACGACATTTGCGGCTTTGGCGTACCGGCGTTGAACAGCGTCGGCGTGGCGTGTGTAAACCAGCGCTCGCTCATCAGGTTATAGGTTTTTATCACGCTGTCCACATCATCCTTGTGGATACCAACCGATACCCGCATAAACAGGTGCTGCGGGCGCTCGGCTATTTTGCCTTCTATTTTCAGCAGGTAAGATTTTTCAAGCGTCTTAAAGCCGAAATAATCAAAGCCGAAGTCACGATCATATATGATGGTGCTGTCCAAAAGTTCAGCGTTTTCTTTGATCACCTCCCAAACGTCATCCGCCAGCAGTGACGCGTTCTTGCCCGTTTTTGCGTCAGTATATTCATGCAGGCGGCGCATGGTTTCTGAAAAGGATTTAATGGTGTTTTTATGCAGGTTGGATACCGCTATACGCGATGCCAGCAGGGCGTAATCCGGATGTTTGGTAGTTAACGAAGCAGCAGTTTCGGCCGCCAGGTTATCCAGTTCGGATGTGGTTACGCCGTCGTACAAACCTTCGATAACCTTTTTGGCCACATCTATCGAGTCGACTAATGCCGGATTCAAACCATAGCACAGCTTCTCTATGCGTGCCGTTATCTTGTCAAATTTTACGGTTTCTTTTTTACCGTCTCTTTTTATTACGAACATGGTGTCTCTTGATAAATTGTTTTACTGTTATATTGTTGAACTGATCGGGGCTCAGAAATCCTCGTCCAGCGAGAATGCCTGGCTTTTTACTTCGGTGTTAAGCACACCGCTTTTCTGGTAATCGCCTACGCGTTTTTCGAAGAAATTCGTCTTTCCCTGCAGGGATATCATTTCCATAAAATCGAATGGATTGCTTGCATTATATACCCTATCATAGCCCAATTCTGTCAGCCATCGGTCGGCGACGAATTCGATATACTGGCTCATTAGTTTGGCATTCATGCCTATCAGGTTTACCGGCAGGGCGTCGGTCACGAATTCCTTTTCTATTTCAACCGCATCGGTGATGATCTTGGTCGCTTCTGCTTTGGAAAGCTTTTCTGTCAGCATACTGTACAGTAAACAGGCAAACTCGCAATGCATGCCTTCATCGCGCGAGATCAATTCGTTACTGAAAGTCAGGCCCGGCATCAGTCCGCGTTTTTTCAGCCAGAAGATGGAACAGAAACTGCCGGAAAAGAAAATCCCTTCTACCGCCGCGAATGCCACCAGCCGTTGTGCAAATGTTCCGTTATTGATCCACTTCAATGCCCACTCTGCCTTTTTCTGAACAGCGGGCACCGTATCAATGGCGTGGAAAAGATGGTCTTTTTCGGCGGGATCTTTAATATAAGTATCTATCAGCAGTGCGTACGTTTCTGAGTGGATATTTTCCATCATGATCTGGAAGCCGTAGAAACACCGTGCCTCAGGCACCTGGACTTCGCTCATGAAGTTTACGGCGAGGTTCTCGTTTACAATACCATCGCTTGCGGCGAAGAAAGCCAGGATATGCGATATAAAATGCTTCTCGCCGCTGTTGAGGTTTTCCCAATGCTTCAGATCGTCGGACAGGTCGATCTCTTCCGCGGTCCAGAAACTGGCCTCGTGCTTTTTGTACATTTCCCAGATGCGGGGGTAGTTGATGGGGAGGATAACAAACCGGTCCTTGTTCTCCCGAAGTAATACTTCATTTTCCTGATTCATGCCTTGTCTTTTTAATTTTAGCGGAGTCGACAAAAGACAATGAACCGGGCACTTTTACGGCAGTACCGGGGACAGGGCTTTTATCAAAACCTTATTCGTGAAAGTTTTGACAAGCCATAATGGCAGGTGTCTGGCTGGTGGTCAATAGTCAATGGTCAATAGTCAATGGCAGCGGCGAATTTTATTCACCATTAACCAATCACTATTCACTACTCACAATTCACCATCTCACAGTTGCACGTCAGCCCATGATTTGCACATGGTTCCCTTTTAATGCCGGTTTTTAACCCGGCAACCTTTTATAGCGTTTGTTAAAGAACTTGTGGATTCAAAGATAAGCTGCAGGGGTCTTACGATGTTAAGGATAGTTTTAAACAAGGGCCGGAGTTATGAACAAGGCAGCTTGAATGGTTGATTGGGTTAGATCAAGTTGACAGAATTTGACCCCAACTTAATCAACTACTTAACTTAATCAACCCTCCAACGGCACAAACTTCAAACTTACCGAGTTAACGCAATGCCTTACGTTTTTCGGGGTTAGATATTCACCCTCGAAAACGTGGCCCAGGTGGGCGCCGCAATTGGCGCATACTATCTCCACGCGCCGACCATCAGCATCCGGAACACGTTTTACTGCGCCGGCTATCTCGTCGTCAAAGCTTGGCCAGCCGCAATGCGATTCAAATTTGGTTTCTGAAGTGTACAACGGCGTATCGCATCTTTTACATACGTACAGCCCATGTGCATGATTATTTAACAGCGAGCCGGTGAACGGACGCTCAGTTCCTTTGTATAATATTACCCTTTCTTCCTGGGGTGTTAATTGATTGTATTCCATATTATTTTTGATTACACCGATGTGGTATTTGATTTCACTGATTATAACAAATATACGGCAGGTTTGGCGTTTTGATTTTTGAGGAGGGGCTTGTTTACAATGGGTTGACTAAGGACATGAAAGGCGATCATATATCAAATTGACGTTTGTCAATATAATTAAAGAATTTTCTATAACAAATTCTTGGCTTCTTTCTTAAAAAAGATTGAAGCGCTGTATCATAAGCCAAAAGAGGAATAGTAAATTTTGTTACCAGTAATTTTCTAAAATCCGAGGTATATATAATTATGTAATTATAAGTCCCAAACTTTCCTAATGACTTTTGTTCGAAAATTTCAACTTTATTTACATCATCACGATCAATCGAAATCTCCTTTCCATTTTTTGTAATTGTAAGTTTTGAATTATCGCTGTTGATTATCATTTTTTTACCCTTATCTAGAAAATTGAATTGTCTAATCATGTATAGCTCATAAAATTGCAAATAGGCAAGAGCCGCTAGTATCGCAGAAGCAAATAAGAAGAAAGTAGGATTATGATGGGTTTTGATTAATGAGAAAATAATGCCTATCAGGAATATTATTAATGCAAATATTTCAATGACGATACTTTTTTTCTTAAAGACAAACTCCTTTGTTTTCTTCATCGTTTCAGGTAATTCAAAATAAAAATAAAAAATCCCGGCCGAAACCAGGATTTATATTTTATTAGGTTGAAAAAAAGCTTTTACCTTTCAGCTTTAACCTTTCTTCGCCAGTTCCTCTGCCATCGCAGCGCCTATTTCCGCAGGCGATTGTACCACGCGTATGCCGCATTCGGCCATGATCTTCATTTTTGCTGCCGCGGTATCGTCGGCTCCGCCTACTATTGCTCCGGCGTGACCCATACGGCGCCCCGCAGGGGCGGTTTGCCCGGCGATGAAACCCACAACGGGCTTGGTGCCGTTCGCTTTGATCCAGCGGGCAGCTTCGGCTTCCATACCGCCGCCTATCTCGCCTATCATGATAATGCCATGGGTATCAGGGTCGTTCATCAACAGCTCAACAGCTTCTTTGGTTGGTGTGCCGATGATCGGGTCGCCGCCAATGCCGATGGCCGTAGTGATGCCTAAACCAGCCTTTACCACCTGGTCTACGGCTTCGTAAGTTAAAGTACCCGATTTGGAAACCACCCCTACATGACCTTTACGGAAAATGAAGCCCGGCATAATACCGATCTTAGCTTCGCCGGCGGTTATGATACCCGGGCAGTTAGGACCAATAAGGCGGGTGTCCCGATCCTTGATGTATTCCTTCACCATGATCATATCCTTGGTCGGGATACCTTCGGTGATGCAGACGATCAGTTTGATACCAGCCTCGGCAGCTTCCATAATAGCGTCGGCAGCAAAGGGCGGCGGTACGAAAATGATGGATACGTTGGCACCGGTAATATCAACCGCTTCTTTAACCGTATTGAAAACAGGAAGGTTAAGGTGTTTCTGGCCGCCTTTGCCCGGTGTTACGCCGCCAACTACGTTGGTGCCGTATTCGATCATCTGCGAGGCATGGTAGGTGCCTTCGTTACCTGTAAAACCCTGGACTATTACTTTGGAATCGTTATTGACGAGAACGCTCATAGATTAAAAATGTACGCGCAAAGCTAAAGTTATTGTTGGTAATCTCAAAGCCCCATTGCAGGGTTTATTTACGATGTACGAATTAGGATTTCAGATCGACAATAGTCCTTAATTCCAGGGGGCGCCAAATCGTAAGTCGTAATTTTAAGATCGTAATTAGTGCGCTTCGGCTCCAGGTGGCGTGCTAAACTCCTTCTCACTCTTCGCTATCACAATCGTCGCTATCCCGTTGCCGATCATATTGGTAATGGCCCGCGCTTCGGACATGAATTTATCGACGCCAAAAAGAATTGCAAGCCCCTCGACAGGTATCACTTTGATTACGGTAAGCGTAGACGCCAGCACGATAAAGCCGCTGCCGGTAACACCCGCAGCTCCCTTCGAGGTTATCATCAGGATGCCGATGATGGTGAGCTGCTGACCGATAGATAAGGGGATATGAAAAACCTGAGCAAGGAAAATAACCGCCATGGAAAGATAAATGGTTGTACCGTCGAGGTTGAAGGAATAGCCTGCCGGGATGACCAAACCTACTACCGAACGCGAGCAGCCGAATTTCTCCATCTTCTCCATCATGCTGGGCAGCACCGATTCGGACGATGAGGTGCCCCAAACGATCACGATCTCCTCTTTTATGAATTTCAGGTAATGCCAGAGGCTGAATTTATAAAGGCGGCAAACAATATTGAGCACTACGAAAATGAAGATAGCCATAGTGGCATACACTGAAACCATTAGCCATGCAAGCGGTTTAAGCGTTGCTACGCCGTAGGTGCTAACCGTAAAGGCCATACCGGCAAAAGCGCCAACCGGGGCCAGGCGCATCACAACGTGCATGATATTAAAGAAAACCTTTGACAGCTTTTCGAAGAAACCAATGAGCGATTGTCCCGTCTCCCCCATTCTGCTTAAGCCAAAACCGAACAGGATGGCGAAGAAAAGTATCTGTAAGATGTCGCCCTTAGCAAAAGCGTCGAACACATTGGAAGGAATAATATGGGCAAAAAAATCGCCCCAGTGCATTTCGGCGGCAGCTTTCTGATAGGTTGCTATTTTTGCTGCATCGGCTGTGTTGTGGGCTAATGCCGTAACCGTGCTAACTTCGCCAGGCTTGATAACATTGGCAACTGTAATACCTATAATGAGCGCAAAGGTGGTTACGATCTCGAAATATAATAATGCCTTTCCACCGACCCTGCCCACTTTTTTCAGGTCGCTCATACCTGCAATACCTAATATGATGGTAAGGAAAATAATAGGCGCGATCAACATGGTGATCAGGTCGACAAACTTTTTGCTGATCAGTTGAGCGGTCGGACCAAAGCCCCTAAAATAATAGCCGACGATAACGCCTAAAATAATAGCGGTAATAACCTGGAAGGTGAGATTGGATAGCAGGCGTTTCATGGAGTAACAATAATACAATTTACCTTTCAATATTTAGCTAAACCGGAACGGTGCATTTTTATACCTTAGCAGCCTGATGAGAGGCATTTATCATTTCGAAAAAATATCTGACACGCTGGCATGCGCCGGGCAGCCGACCGAAGAACAGTTCAGCCAGTTAGTGAACGGGCAGTACGAGGTAGTCATCAATCTCGGCTTGCTGAACACCAAATATGCGTTGCCTGATGAAGCTGCGCTGGTTGCTTCACTGGGCATACGCTATTACCATATACCGGTAGTGTTTGAAAACCCTCAACTAACTGAACTTGATAAGTTCATCACCCTGATGGATCAAAATGCTGATAAAAGGGTATTTGTACACTGTGCAGCAAATTACCGGGCATCGGTATTTACAGGACTTTATCTTTTTGCCGCAGGCAAACTTCCCGAAGAGGAACTACAGGACTTTGTAGAAGATGTATGGCAGCCTAACACTGTATGGCAACAGTTTTTAGAAGACGGGATCGAACATATCAACGACAAAAAATAAGTAAGGCCTCCCCCGCTGCCGGGGAAAGCCTTTGACTTACTGAAAAATATTTTAAGAAACAGTACCTGTTTGCAAGTCGACCGTGTAAGTCGTTCCATTGATAACGATCTTAGCCTGGTGATTGCCCAGGAAGGTAATTGTACCGCTGTAGTTCCATGTACCCGAAGGGGTGGCGCCCTTTGTGGCGAAAGTTGCCGAACCGCTCACAATGTCGCCCACGTTAGGGTCTATTTTTACATCTTTAAATACATAGTCGAACGTCTCCGCGTCCGTTGATTTCGAGCCTGTTTTTTGCTGAACGTTGGCGTCCACATTTACCGATCCGTTCATCAAAATAGATGTATTGTCATCGTTAGGGTTAACCGCTGTTATCATCAGGTTTTCGCCCAGGTTATAAGTGGCGCCTATTTGCGCGGTACTTTCCGTCACCTTTAGCTTGGTATAAAAGCTAAGGCCGTTAGGCGTACCATTTGCACACAAAACGGAAAATTTAAACTCCCCGCTGATGGATGCCGAGCCGCCGTCATCCAGCGTGGTGCTGTACGTTAAAGTGGTGTCAATAACCGCTCCGCAGCCAAAGTCAACACCATCATCATTTAATTTGAGCCCGCGTCCCCTGCGGGCTATGTTTACATTTGACGGTGGGTTGATACCATCAAAAATACTGAAGCCGCCAAGTCCGCCATAAAGGGTCTGCGAAAGATTAAGCGCTATTTGCTGGCTCACCTGTTTGGATGAAACGGTATTAGCGGGTCCGCTTCCCGATTTTTTACACGATGTGTAAGTTAATGTCACTGCTGCGAGTGCCGCGATAAGGTAAAGTTTAATTTTCATACGCTAAATTGTGATTTTTAATAATTCTATTTTTTCGCTAAGATATGGCAATTCAACGGTTTAAGATACAAAAACCTGTCCACAAATTATGTTTTGCCTGCAACAAATTGTTATTAAATAATTATATCCTCTTTTTATTAAAGGTATAATGCATAGTCTGAATCAACCCTAAATTCAACAATCATACCACTATTTTGCCGTTCTGCCCCACCGTACCCGCGACTACCCAAAAATTCAAAAATCATTGCATCTTTTTTTTAAGGTAATCGTATAAGGATTCAGCATAGATTAAATACCTATTTAACTGACAAAAAAAAGATTGATATGGCTAAGCCGGAAGATATTTACAAAGAGTACAGAGAATTGTTGATGAAGAAATTGGATATGGGTGCAGGACAGCAGTTTACATTCAATTTTACTTCGGAAAACCAGGGAACTTTCAGCGTTACAAACGACGATAGCAAGGACATGATAGGCGGCACCGTAAAGCTTACTGTAAACAACGATGGTTTGAACATACTGATGGATTACAAAGGCTTCTACATCACCCAAACTTTGAAGATCGCAAAAAACGAAAAAGGAGAGACCACGCTTATACGCGAACCTAACAGCGGCAAAGTATTCCTTACCGGCCATAAACTGGACTCGTAAGCCCTAAAATAACCCTTTCCTTCCACAGGCTAACCAGGCAGCCTGTGGAACGCATTACACAATATTGCTGTGTTAATTACCCACTTTTTTTCTTTTTGAGAATTTTATTGATTTTTAGTTAATTTTATAAATAGCTGTAAATCAATACACTTTAAGGGTCAATTAAAACTATTTCATGCTGGCGCAACTGTTGCATTATAGCCGGCATGAAACGGTTATTATTACTCATCGCATTATCAGTATTGTCAGTATCAGCATTTGCGCAGTTCCCGCTGGGTGCTACCAAAGAGGAGATCAAAACCTATTTTGGCGAAAATGTTTCGTACGCCAATGTGCAGGAATTTAAAACCGCCAACGGCACCGAGGCACTTTGCTTTACCAAGGTTCGCGTTATAGGCGATTATACCTTCCTGTTCAACTTTGAAGGTGTTTGTACTTCATACATTGAAACTTACGATAAGAAAGATATGAACGAAGTAGTATGGCGTTTCGACCGTAAATTTTGCCGCCTGGGCACCACCATCTGGGGCGATGAGGATAATTCATACAATGTTACCCTGGTAGCCAATCCAAAAAAAGGCGCCAATTTCATCAGCATCATTTACAAACCGGTTGCGCCTGCTGCGACAAGTACTTTGGCATCGAACTAAACCGACCAACTATATAACAATGCAAAACGCCCGGACTTTCGTTCGGGCGTTTTTGTTTTTATCGGGATCTGTTAATCTTATGTCCACAAATTCTCAGGATATACCCCGCTGTTTACCAGTTTGGATATGCTTGCCTGCACAATCGGTTTATCTTCTTTATAGGTAACGCCGAACCACTTGGACGACGTCGGTATTACCTTAAATGCCGCTGTTCCGCTTTTGATCAGTTCGTCGGCTGCAAGCGGGATAAAGAATTCAGCCTTGGGATTATTCTCATTTGCCTCAACAAACCTTTTGAACATCGGCTCGCTTTGTTTGAATATAGCCGGTGTAAAGCCCCAGAAATTCATTGATACGCGGGTATCGTTCGATAACGAATGTTCGCCGGTGGCATCTTTATAGGCTACAGTACCGTCTTCTTTAAAATATACTTCGGTGCGTTCGTTTATCTCAACCATGTTGCCGTCGTCATCAACCTTACAAACACCACGCGATACAGAACCGTAATCGGATAAGGTTTTATCTATTTGATACCCTATAATGGAATATAAACTGTCAGAGACCTCGGTGGTCAGGAATTTAGCCATTTTTTCAAAGGCCTCCCTGCCATAATAGTCGTCGGCATTTATCACGCAAAAAGGTTCGTGTACCTGGTTACGTGCCGAAAGCACCGCATGTTGCGTGCCCCAGGGTTTCGCCCTTTCAATGGTTTTATCGATGCCGAAAGGTTTCAGGTCATAGCTTTGAAAAACATAATCGGTCTCGACACGGCCCTTTAATTTCGGCTCGAATATGGATTTGAACTGATCGGCAAATTCTTCACGAATAATAAAGCTGATCTTACCAAAGCCGGCGTTAATAGCGTCATAAATAGAATAATCGATAATGGTTTCGCCATTGGGGCCAAAGCCGTCTACCTGTTTCATGCTGCCGTAGCGGCTGGCCATTCCTGCGGCCAGTATCAGTAGTGTAGGTTTCATATTTTCAAAAAGGTATTGTATGGAGTGTTTTTAGTTTAATTATATCTCAAAAGGCATTTATACTTAATTTGTTTTAGTAAAGTTAGCCTTTCAAAGTTAATTATAAATGTATTTATGACAATTATCTATTACTTATTTGATATATCTGAAATCCTGTCCGTCTTCAACACTCAATAACACTTCATAGATCAGGCGGATCACGTTATCCACATCTTCTTTATGTATCATCTCGACCGTAGTGTGCATGTACCGCAATGGTAAGGAGATCAATGCCGAAGGCACGCCATCGTTAGAGTAAGCGAAAGCATCCGTATCCGTCCCGGTCGACCTAGACGACGCCTGGCGCTGGAAAGGAATATCTGCCTTCTTAGCCGTTTCGATCAACAATTTGTTAACGTTATTCTGTACGGCAGGGGCGTATGACACTACCGGACCCTTACCACCGGCCAGGTCGCCCTGGGTGGTTTTACTGATCATAGGGGTTTGTGTATCATGCGTTACATCGGTAACAATAGCCAGGTTTGGTTTGATATGGTGGGCGATCATTTCTGCACCCCGTAAACCTATTTCTTCCTGAACAGCATTTACTATATAAAGGCCGAATGGTAATTTCTTTTTATTCTCTTTCAGCAGGCGCGCAACTTCGGCTATCATGAAACCTCCTGCCCTATTGTCCAGCGCACGACCGACATAATAGCGATCATTCAGCACCATAAATTCATCTTCGTAGGTGATAACGCAGCCCACGTGAATGCCGAGTTTTTCGACCTCATCTTTGGATGTGCAACCGCAATCCAGGAATATATTTTTCAGCGTGGGCGCTTCTTCCTTTTCACCCGAACGGGTATGGATAGCGGGCCAGCCAAACACAGCTTTTACAATACCGTTATCCGTGTGAATATTTACCCTTTTTGAGGGCGCTATCTGGTGGTCGGAACCGCCATTGCGGATCACATAGATCAACCCATCGCTGGTGATATAATTAACAAACCACGATATCTCATCGGCATGTGCCTCAATAACTACTTTGTATTTGGCTTTTGGGTTGATGATGCCTACCGCGGTGCCATAATTATCGACGTAATGGTCATCGATATAAGGCTTGATATAATCGAGCCAGAGTTTTTGCCCGGTCCATTCAAAGCCGGTTGGTGAGGGATTATTGATATATTTTTCGAAAAATGCCAGTGAGGTTTTATTAACCACCCCTACATGTTTTTTCTTGTCATCCTTTTTTTTAGCCATGTTATGCGACTGTTTTTATAGTAATGGAGCAAATATAGCAAAGCTTGTGAGAATGGCGTATGTTAACAAATTTTAGCGGCGTCCTCAATTTATTGTCAACAGGTTAACATTAATTTCACACATCATTTATTATTTTGAATGAGTAAATTTTTTCAAAAGATTAGTTTAGTTGACCGGGCCGGCTTGATGTATCAGACCGGCTTTTTTCACCGGGTTTTCATATTATAGCAGTATATTAGAATGCAATATGGAAACCGCCAAAACCATAGCAGGTTTATTGCTTGCTATTTTCGTCACAATAGTAAGCAAGGGTCCCGCTGCACCATCCGCCATCAACGTGCCGATAACCTACGCCGCCAGGTACTATTTTGGCAGGGACACCGCTACTATACTGGTGATCAATCAATTTGATGTACAAGCCACCAAAGATACCAGCGCCAAAAAAATTGACGCACTCAAAGGCGCCGCTTACACATCGCTGAAATTTATCGGGTCGCAGATCGATCTGCTGCCGCATACACGTGTAATCAACCTGGTAGATTCTCTAAACTTCAGGGTAAACAAAGATTCAATAAAGAACCTGGCTTCAAAATACAATGCCACACAAGTGCTGGCGCTAAAAAATTTCGATGCCAGTATCATCCGTAGCGATATTCAAAGTTCAGAGATATACCTTAATACGCTGGTCAATGCCGATTTCAAGCTTTATGAAAGTAACGGGCTTTTCTCTAAAAAGCTGCATGGCACGGCAAGTGACCTGATATCGGGCGAGAATTACAAACACCTGTCTGCCGGCGAAGTATTTGTAAGTCCGTCAATTGACCGGTATAAGGCCGCCGTGGACACGTCATCAGAAAACGCTGCGATGGATGCCCTTAAGGATTATTTCCCGAATACCATTTCGCACGATCGGCCGCTGTATACCGACCATTTTTTGAAAAAAGGGGTCGAAAAACTGTACGCCGGCGACCCGGATGGAGCTATCAAGCTATTTGAACCATATGTGCAGGACAAAAATGCAAAGAAGGCCGGAAAAGCTGCTTACATGCTGGCCATTGCCTACGAAAGCAAAGGAAATATTGAAAAAGCAGGGGAAATGGCCTCTTTATCGCTCAATAAATTCAATAACCAATACGCTACTACAATGCTGCAGGATCTGAAGGACGAGTAAGCGGCTTTTCCAGTATCTCGTAGTCAAACCCGTTTTTTGAAAAGAATTGCCCGGTATGGCTAAATCCATTTTTATCGTAAAAGCCGGTAGCTGATAAACGGGCGTTGCACCACAAGCGTTTTCCGCCTTCCGTTGCAGCAAAATCGGTAATGTAAGCTAATAATTTATTACCGGTACCTTTTCCCTGGTAGTCCGGATCGACGGCAAATTTGCGGAACTGGTAATCGTCATCCTTCTGAAAAAGAGAAACAATACCCACCAGCTTATTATCAGTAAACGCACCGAAATGGATGCCATCCATATCCTCGTCCATCTCCATTTCGTACAGCTTTTGAGCAGGATATAAAACCTTCTGGCGCAGATACCAGGTTAGTTCAGGGCGGATCTGTTCGATGGAGAGATTCATTTCATGGGTTATGGGACTGCGGGATGGCCTTCCCTCCCCGGGGAGGGCAGGGAGGGGTTTCGCCGCTATGCTATTAAACCATTATCAAAATTTTTAGGCAATTTGACACATGGATCATTTTTTATGATCTCTATTATTTTGCTTTCAATCGCCCTGAATACGTTATTCATATCGTACTTCACTTCCGATTCAGTAAAGCGCAAAAATCTAACTCCTAAACTTTCCAATTTATTTTGTCGCAGTTCATCATTTAAAAAAGCCTCTTCGCCGTTATGCGTCATGCCATCGATTTCAATAACAAGCATTAATTCTTTACAATAAAAATCGACTATATAATTATCAATACATCGCTGCCTGTCAAAATCAAAGCCCCATAATTTATCTTCTTTTAGTTCATTCCAAAGCAGCACTTCACCAAAGGTCATATCTTTTCTAAGCTTACGTGCGAGTCGCTTTAAATTTGGATTATATGGAATGATTTTACTCATGAACTATAATTTCCTTACCGAAAGAAATCGTCACCCCTTCCTCCCCTTCCCGAGGGAAGGAATCGCACGGGCCCGGCTTTTTCATCGCCTAACCTCAAAGTGGTATATTCCCATGTTTCTTCCTCGGATTATTCACCACCTTATTCTCCAGCATTTTGAACGCATGGATCAGTTTGATACGGGTTTCGGATGGTTCTATAACCTCATCCACAAAGCCGCGTTCGGCCGCACGGTAGGGATTGGCAAAAATATCGGAGTAGGCCTGTTCCATCTCCAGCCATTTGGCTTCTTTATCTTCAGCAGCATTGATCTCGCGTTTAAAGATGATCTCGGCAGCACCCTTGGCGCCCATTACCGCTATTTCGGCCGTTGGCCAGGCGAAGTTCATATCCGCACCGATGTGCTTGGAATTCATCACATCATAAGCGCCGCCATAGGCTTTGCGGGTAATAACGGTTATGCGCGGTACGGTAGCCTCGCTGAAAGCATACAGTAATTTGGCTCCGTTGGTGATAATAGCGTTCCACTCCTGGTCGGTACCCGGCAAAAAACCCGGCACATCTTCAAATACCAGCAATGGTATATTAAACGAATCGCAGAAACGCACAAAACGCGCCCCTTTGGTGGATGAATGAATATCCAGTACCCCCGCCAAAAATGCCGGCTGATTGGCCACAATACCTATGCTCCTACCCGCAAGACGCGCAAAACCAACTACAATGTTCTCGGCAAAGTCCTTATGTACTTCTAAAAACGAGTCGCTGTCAATAACATGGGTGATCACATCCCTTATATCATAAGGCTGTGAGTTATTTTCGGGCATAATGTCGTTCAGCTCCGGGCGCGATTCATTCTTACCTTCATAAGGTAATGACGGTGCCTTATCCTCGCAGTTTTGCGGCATATAGCTCAGCAGTTTTTTTACATGCTGAATTGCATCTATCTCGTTGGCGCATGCAAAATGTGTAACGCCCGATTTGGTGGCGTGTGTTGTCGCGCCGCCTAATTCTTCCGAGGTCACCACCTCGTGTGTGACTGTTTTTACCACGTTAGGCCCGGTTACGAACATATAGGAGGTGTTCTCCACCATCAATATAAAATCGGTAATAGCAGGCGAATAAACTGCGCCGCCCGCACAGGGACCCATGATAGCTGATATTTGCGGCACCACGCCCGATGCCATGGTGTTCTTATAAAATATATCGGCATAGCCGCCCAGCGATACCACCCCTTCCTGTATACGTGCGCCGCCAGAATCATTCAAGCCTATTACAGGTGCACCGTTCTTCATGGCCAGGTCCATGATCTTGCATATTTTTTCGGCATGGGTCTCAGAAAGTGACCCGCCAAACACGGTAAAATCCTGTGAAAAAACATAAACCAGCCGGCCATTGACCGTTCCGTACCCGGTCACCACACCATCGCCGGGGTATATTTCCTTTTCCATACCGAAATCAGTGGAGCGGTGTGTAACCAGCATCCCAATTTCCTGGAACGAACCTTCGTCCAGTAAAAAATGAAGGCGCTCGCGGGCGGTTAACTTTCCTTTTTTATGCTGACTTTCAATACGGGCATGGCCGCCGCCAAGCAGGGCATGTTCCTTTTTATGTCGTAATGTCTTGATCTTCTTGTTCACGGTCCCGGTTGGTTAGTAATGAATTCGCTAAAAATAGCAATTATCAGATAAAAGCAGGTATAACAGAGTTTAGTATATTTGCGGCGATGAGCACAACAAACCACATCAGCTACGAAGGCCTGCTGGAAGGCAACAAAGAATTTATTGCAAATGCATTAAAGGAAGATCCTGAATATTTTGACAAACTTACGGTGCAAAACCCGCCTGTTTTATGGATAGGCTGCGCCGATAGCCGCGTGCCTGCAAACCAGATAACCAACACCAAACCGGGCGAAATATTCGTGCACCGTAACATCGCGAACATGGTGATCCATACCGATATGAATATGCTGTCGGTGCTGGATTATGCCGTGAATGTTTTAAAGGTAAAACATGTTATCGTAACCGGGCATTACGGCTGTGGTGGTATAATTGCCGCCATGAGCGATCAGCAATTCGGATTGATAGACAACTGGCTGATCCACATTAAAGATGTGTACCGTCTGCACGCCGCTGAACTGGACAGCATAAGCGACGAAAAAGCGCGGACCAACCGCATGGTGGAGCTTAATGTGATTGAAAACGTCAACAATCTTTGCAAAACTTCCATCGTACAAAACGCCTGGAAAAGCGGGCAGGAACTAAGCGTACACGGCTGGGTGTACAGCCTGAGCACCGGTATTATTACCGATCTGAAAGTAAGCACCTCCAGTAACGACAGCCTGGACCAGGTGTTTAAGTTTAAATAAGTTGGTTTGACAGATCATAGTTCATAGCAGATTTTACTATGAACTATGATCCACGAACCACTAAATCTCTTTCT
Organism: Mucilaginibacter ginsenosidivorans; assembly: GCF_007971025.1. Taxonomy (NCBI): domain Bacteria; kingdom Pseudomonadati; phylum Bacteroidota; class Sphingobacteriia; order Sphingobacteriales; family Sphingobacteriaceae; genus Mucilaginibacter; species Mucilaginibacter ginsenosidivorans. The sequence continues at coordinate 5,039,613 of NZ_CP042436.1, forward strand.
GCAAAAACGGGTACCTGTAATCTTTCGGCGGATCAAATGTTTCTTTGATCGTTCTTGGCGATACCCAGCGCAATAAATTGATCATCGATCCGGCTTTGTCATTCGTACCCGAACCCCTTGCACCACCAAACGGCTGCTGACCAACGACGGCGCCTGTCGGTTTATCGTTGATGTAGAAGTTACCGGCTGCATTGCGCAGGCGGTGAGTCATATCGGCAATGGCGTAACGGTCTTGCGCGATGATGGCGCCCGTTAAGGCATAGATGGAAGTGTTGTCGACAATATCCACTACCTTGTCAAAATCCTTATCATCATACACGTAAACCGTCAGTACCGGGCCAAAAAGCTCCTCGCACATGGTTACGTAATGCGGGTCGTCAACTTTGATGACAGTCGGCTCAATGAACCAGCCCTTGCTCTTATCATAGTTACCGCCGGTGATGATCTCGACACCTTTATCTTTTTTGGCAGCGTCGATATATTTTGCCAGTTTGTCAAACGACTTTTCGTCGATAACGGCATTAATAAAGTTCTCAAAATCCTCAACCGGGCCCATTTTGAAAGTTGCAATATCACGTTGCATCCTTTCCTTAATAGCGGGCCACAACGATTTCGGGATATAGGCCCTTGAAGCTGCGGAACATTTCTGTCCCTGGTATTCAAATGCACCGCGTATAAGGGCTATGTTCGCTACATCAACATCGGCGCTTGGGTGTATCAGCACAAAGTCCTTACCGCCAGTTTCGCCCACAATGCGCGGGTAGGTTTTATATTTATGAATGTTGTTACCAATGGTCTTCCAGATATTCTGGAATACACCTGTAGAACCTGTAAAATGAATGCCGGCAAAATCGGGGTGATTAAAAATAACCTCGCCCGCAGTCGGGCCGTCAACATATACCAGGTTGATCACACCATCGGGCAGTCCAGCTTCCTGGAATACCTGCATGATGACATTCGCCGCATACACCTGCGTGTTGGCAGGTTTCCAAACTACCACGTTGCCCATCATAGCTGCGGACGATGGCAAATTACCGGCAATCGCCGAGAAATTGAATGGCGTTAAAGCAAATACAAAACCTTCCAACGGGCGCTGCTCAACCCTGTTCCAGACACCTTTGCCCGAAATTGGCGGTTGCTGCTGGTATATCTGCGTCATGTAAAACACGTTGAAGCGCAGGAAGTCGATCAGCTCGCAAGCCGAATCGATCTCGGCCTGGTACGCATTTTTTGACTGGCCCAGCATGGTAGCCGCGTTCACCTTAGCGCGGTACGGACCGGCAAGCAGGTCGGCGGCTTTAAGGAAGATGGCGGCACGGTGCTCCCATGGCATTTCTTCCCAGTCGGCTTTAGCGGCCAGCGCGGCGTCGATAGCAGCCGCAACATGGCTGGCATCGCCGTAGTGAAATTTACCCAGTAAATGCTGGTGGTCGTGCGGCGGGCGAAGTTCCTGCAAATTGCCGGTACGTACTTCTTTTCCGCCGATATACATCGGGATGTCGGTCTGTTTCGAACGCGCTTCGTCCAATGCGGCTTTAAGCGCTGCACGCTCCACACTGCGCGGACCGTAGTTTAAAACAGGTTCGTTCTGCGGTGTGGGGACGTTAAAAAATCCTTTGAGCATAGGTTATAATTATTGAGAGCGCAAAGATACAGGTTAATGTGCAGATGTGCGAATAAGCCGATATTCAAATTACGGGAGGGTGACAGTTGGATGCAGGTAAACTAATAATTCATGGTTTACACTTTTTAATGTAATATTTGTTTAACTAACTTATAGTGAATAACTTAGCTATTAACGCACATCAAAAAGTGTAAACCATGTTAACCCAGTGTTGGTGGCATTTGTTAAGAGTCAGGAATCCGGGCAGATCAAATCTTGATTCCCGGCTCCTGGCTCTACAAATCATTCCGAACGCAAACTCTTCACCGGGTTAGCCAGCGCGGCCCTGATAGCCTGGAAACTAACAGTGAGCAGGGTAATGACGACTGCCGCTATGCCCGAGGCGATGAATACGCCCGGACCGATGCTGACACGGTAGTTATAGCTCTCGAGCCAATGCCTTAGGAAATAAAGCGCAACCGGCGAGGCAATAACGCAACTGAGCATTACCAGCACCACAAAATCGCGCGAAAGCATTACCCATACCTGCGCTATGGATGCACCTAAGACTTTGCGGATGCCTATCTCCTTGGTGCGCTGCTCTGCAACATAAGCGGCAAGCCCGAACAACCCCAGGCAGGATATGAATATGGCCAGCCCGGCAAACACGCCCGCCAGTTTGCCTACCAGCACCTCCAGGTTGAATTTGGAGGCATATTCATCATCCACAAACTTGTACAGGTAAGGATAAGCCGGGTTATATTTTTCAAATATCTTCCCGATCTTATCTATCGCGGTATGCGTATTCACATTTTTCGGCAGCCGGTATGTTATTACAAACCCAAATGGATTGTGCCCGAAGATGGCGGGCTCCACTGGTTTGTAGGGTGATTCCATCAGCGCGTCCTTCACCACACCGATTATCGTTACCGGTTTGGCGCTGCCATTCCACGATACCATTTGACCAACAGGATTTTTAAGCCCTATTCGCCTGATGGTGGCCTCATTAACGATGACGTTCAGCGAATCCTTCTTCCAATCGGCCGAGAATTCACGCCCGGCCGCCATCGTCATCCCCAGGGTTTTAAAATAATCATTGGACATCCAGATGGCGCCGATGTTTACTTCCTCTTCGCCCGCATTTTTACCCGGCCATTTCTGTAATGAAAAATGGCTGTATACCTGCGTTGCCGGCGATGTGGACGATGCCACACTTTCGACAAGCCCCGATGAAAGCAGGTCATTCTTTAAGGCATCATAATGCTGGTAAAGGTCGCCGTTCATGTCCGTCATCACCAGCCTGTCGGCGCTGTAGCCCATAGGCCGATTTTTAACATATTGTATTTGCTGGTAAACGATCACCGTGCTGATGATCAGCGCAACCGAACAGGTGAATTGAACCACCACCAGTATCTTACGTGGTAACGACGCTGCCTTGCCGGCCCGTATGCTGCCTTTGAGCACCTTAACGGGATTGAACGACGACAGGTAAAAGGCGGGCCTGCTTCCTGCCGCCAACCCGGTAAGCAGCACGAATGCTATCATAATACCCCAGAACCCGGCACTGCCATAAGGAACATGGGTATAGGTGCCGGTTAAGGCATTGAACGATGGCAGGGCCAATTGAACAAAAAGCAAACCCAGCAGGAACGATATAGAAGTTATCAGTAAAGATTCGAGCAAAAACTGGTAAACCAGGTCGATGCGCCCCGAGCCGATGGCCTTACGAACACCAACTTCCCTGGCCCGTTTTTCGGACCGTGCTGTCGAAAGGTTCATAAAATTGATACAGGCTATTGCCAGTACCAGTATGCCGATGATGCTGAACAGGCGCACATAATCCACAAATCCTCCGGCCACTTTCCCGTTTTTAAAATCGTTGTATAAATGCCAGTCCTTTAATGGGTGCAGGAACACTTCGGGTTTTGCCACATGCATCTCGGGACTTCGTTTATCAACAATATCCCTGATCTTAGGTGCAATTTGCGTATAGTTTGCGCCGGCATCCAGCGCTACGTAGGCCGAAAATGAATTGTAGGTCCATTTGGTGCGCCCGTCTTTTATCCACCCCTGGGTTGCTTCTGAATAGGCAAAAGGCACCAGGTAATTGAATTGCAGCGTCGCATTCTGAGGGATGTCCTTAATAACACCGGTAACTTTCATATCCTGCGAGTTATCGAAACGCACCACTTTTCCCATCGGGTCGGTATCTCCAAATAAGGATTTGGCCGTTGATTCGGTCAAAACGACGGAATAAATATCCGTCAAGGCCGTATTGGCATTGCCTTTAATAAGGGCATATTGAAATATTTTGAAGAAATCCGGCCCCGCGGCTCCTCCGCCAAGGTAAAACTTCTTTTCGCCCACCAAAAGGTCATGGTTCATCTTGCCTATATTGTCGGCTTCGGCAACATATTTTATCCCCGGTATTTCCTCCCGCAAAACTTTAACCAGCGGCAGCGCGATGGATGTTTGGGTTGTCGTGCCGTTGTGCTGCGAGGTCAGGTTCATTTCTACCTGGTACAATTGCTTATAATCGGGTAAAAAACGGTCGTAGGAATATTGACCGGTTACCCATAAACCGATCAGGAGCGCTACGGCCATGCCGGTAGCCAGGCCGGCAATGTTCAGCGCGCTGTAACCTTTGTTATACAGCATATTGCGCCAGGCTATTTTCAAATAATTGCGAAACATATATTTGCGATTTAATTGCTCACAAGACCACGCAGCGATGGAATTGTGACGCGAAATTATCGCTGCAGACCGCGAAACAGGGTCCAAATCATGATTTGGTCGCTCTTTTTTCAATACAGCCTTATATTCCGCGGGGTTTTTCCCGGTTATTTGTTTGAAGGCGCGGTTGAAAGTAGTTTTTGAGTTGAATCCGCAATCATACGCTATACCCAACAGGGTCATCCGGTCATACGCCGGGTCCTTCATTTTCCGGGCAACGTCCTGTATCCTGAATTCATTCACAAAATCATTGAAGTTTTTTCGCAGGCCGGTATTAACGATCCGCGACAACTCGTGGATGGAAATGCCGAGTTCTTTGGCTAACGAGTTTAAGCTCAGCTCGGCATCCAGGTAAAAGCGGTTGACCTTCATTTGATGCCGAAGCCAATAGCCCCGCTGTATCAGCTTGTCTTTTGAGGAAGAAAGCTGATCCTTACGGGTAAACTTTTGACCCGGCCGGGCAATTCTCCGTAAATAAAAGCCCACGAGCGGACCAACCGAAAGCACGAATTGTAATAATACCCGGCTCCATCGCGGGAAATAGTTTCCTAATCCAATATCGGCACAAAAGCCCCCGACCAGCCACAAAGCTGTGACAGCCAGTATAAGGCTAAGCAGCCGGTTTGCGTCCCCGCCCGGCTTTTTGAGCCACAACTGCACACTAAAAGCCAGGCAGGTGAAGGCTGCTCCCAGCATGAGCAGGTCGAAAAAGCTGATATGTAGTTGTTGGCCGGTCAAATCAGTAAGTACTGTGCAATCGGTATTCCAATTTAATAATTATTTGATAATTAGCTTTTAAAGAAAAACAGCCGTAAGCTTTTGTAATGAAACCGGACGGAACATGTTCGGTTTTGCCTGTCTTGTCACACAGGTGTGCGGCTTTATAAAGTTCAACTAACCTGTCGCAAACCTACCGTCACATTGTCGTTTTCACCTGTCACAGCAACTAACACAAGCACCGTATGTTTGTATTGTTAAACGAATCAAAAAACACGCAACAATATGAGCACAACAGAAAAAACACTGGTTACGATCGAAGCGGTTGTAAACGCACCTGTAGAAAAAGTATGGGAATTATGGAACAACCCCAAACACGTTACGCAATGGAACCACGCGTCGGACGACTGGCATTCGCCCAGCGCTGAGAATGATCTGCGTGTCGGCGGCACATTCCTGTACCGTATGGAAGCAAAGGACGGCAGCTTCGGGTTCGACTTTGGCGGCACTTATGACGATGTTACACCTAACAAACGGCTTGCCTATACCATTGGCGACGGCAGGAAAGTAGAGGTACTGTTTGACGGGCATGGAAATTCGACCAAAATAACCTCGACCTTCGAAGCCGAAAATCAAAATCCCGTTGAAATGCAGCGTGGCGGCTGGCAGGCTATTTTAGATAACTTTAAGAAGTACGCAGAGTCTGCGGCGTAGCCGGTTGATTGAGTTGAGTAGGTTGATTGAGTTGAGTAGGTTGATTGGGTTGAATAAGTTAATTCAGCAAAACCCAATCAACCATTTACTTAGTAATTCAGGCCCACATTCGACTCCCCACGAAAACCTTTTGCCGTCCACCTTTCGCCTTAAAATCACTCCACCTTTTTAAAAAGCACATGCTGCACCCTGCCCGAGTTGACCTCGAAGCCGGTGATCTTGTTTTTACCGTCGCGCAGTATGTCCAGGTTATCCATCCACCAGAAATTGCTGGTCAAATGGATATCACCGTAAAGTTTTAAAGGCGAATCGTTGTATTTGGCGTTAGTGAGCACCAGCTTATGGTATTTCAGTACAATACGGTAATTACAATCCAGTTCGGGTGAGTAATAGGTACCTGTATAGGTTTGCAATATTTTATCGGATTTTGATGTGGTATCGTATTTAACCAGCAACCGGTGATTATCGGGCCAATATTGATCGACCTTTATTTTTTTGTCATCCATACCGAATAAAAATTTAACCTCGGGCCGGGTAAACATCTCAAAGGTGTCCTTCGCAGCTTTTATCAAAAGGTTACTCGCGCCGTAGGGCGTTATCCAATACAATTTACCATGGCTGAGGCGGTAAGCAAAATGAGCGCCGTCGGCAGAAAGGTAATCGCCGGTAAACTTTTTAATACCAACGGTATCCGTTAGTACGGCTTGGTTAAAGTCGGTATATTTTTTAGGGACCTCTTTCTTTTTCGGTGAAGGGTCAGCTATAAAAAGGTTAGCCAATTGGTTCGATTTGCCGGAGGGGTCGGCATCGCCCACATTGCTGAATACGATAAATCCCATTTTCAGATCGGGGAAAACGCTGACCGAAGTGCGGAAACCTGCGTCGGCGCCGTTATGCGAATAGCGCTTTTGTCCACGGTAGGTATCAACACCTATACCCATTGCGTAATCCTGTACCTTACCGCTATTAAGTACGGCTTTGGTTGTCAGGGTCTCAATATCCTGTTGGTCGCCCACCTTATGATCATAAAAATTCATTATCCACCGGCTCATGTCAGGGATATTGGTGAACAGACTGGTGGCCCCGGCATTAGAATAGCTCAGCACATCATTTATGAAATGCCCTTTTTCCTTATCATAAGAGTAGGCACGGTTAGGTTCTATCTCTGTATAATCGTCGTGAAAATGGGTGTGATTCATTCCCAGCGGCTTAAAAATAGCCGAGTCGGTAAACTGCCGCAGCGTTTTGCCGGTTACCGATCTTACGATCTCGCCCAGCATGGTAAACCCGCTGTTCGAGTAGCTCCACTCGTCGCCCGGTTTAAAATTGAGCGCCTGTTGTTTACTTAATATTTTGATGATCTGGTCCTCTGTTATCACATCATCAAGCCGCGTGCCTGCAATAGCAAGCAACTGCCATTGATCGCGTATGCCACTGGTGTGGTTCAGCAGGTTACGGATGGTGATCTTCTGTTTCAGGTCGGGGAACCATGTTAAGTATTTCCGGATATCGTCGTCCATGTTCAGTTTACCCTGCCTTGCCAGCAAAACTATGGCATAAGCAGTAAACTGCTTTGAGACCGAAGCCATGTGAAAAATGGTTTCGGGCGTATTGGGAATATTATATTCCAGGTTGGCCATGCCGTATCCCTTTGCATAGATCAGCGAATCGTTACGGACGATGCCTATGGTAAAACCGGCACTTTTGTTATTATCCCAGTATTTAAACAGGCTGTCTATCTTTTTAGCGGTTGCATTGGGTATGGCCTGTGAAAAGGCAGCGCTGGTGGCGATGAATGCGAATAGCAGGGCGAAAATGTGTTTCAGGAAGGTTCTCATAACTTGGCTTGAGCTATAAATTTACAGAATCCGGGCCGAATTGCAAGCCTGAAGCTATGACGCCTCAAAACCTAAAACGTCACAGATCCACCGTCAAACCCAAAAAACTACTGCTTAAAAATCATCGCCAGCTGCCTGTCCAGCAGTACATCGGCGTGCACATTGTTGCTGTCGCCGTAGCGGCCTATGATCTTACCCGATGGGTCGATCAGTATCTGTGTGGGCATGTAATGCACCGAATATTTATCGGCAAGGTCGTTATCGGTACCGTTGCCGCTTAGCACGTTCACCCATTCGCCAAGTTTGTCTTTTTCAACTGCGTTCTTCCAAGCCTTCGGCGAGGCATCATTATCGGCTATGCTGATAACTACAAAACCTTTGGCCTTGTATTTATTGTACACGTCCATCAATCGCGCGTTGTTTTGCCTGCTGTTGTGGTTCCAACTTGCCCAAAAATCGAGCAATATATAACTGCCGCGGCATTCGGTGAGTGATACCCCATTTCCATTGATGTCGGTTGATATAAAGTCTGAAGCCAGGTTACCCGGCTGTACAGCCTCCACCTTTTTGATGGCAGCGGCCAAGCGTTGCCCGTCGGGGCTTTGTTTCATGTACGCAGGCAGCATGCCGTAAATAAGCTTCGACGAATCGAGCCCGAGTTGCGGTACAAAGGAGATCGCTTCGTGTAAGGTTACGTAGGACCGCGGATGCGTCAAAAAGAATTGATAGTTAAGCATCTTTAACCGATCCTCATAAGGCGCCAGTTGTGTGCCTATCAGGGCCGCTTGTTCCGCATCCTTCACTTTGTAATAACGATCGTAGATCGGCTGCATTTCCTTGCGGGTATCGGCAGTCCGCTTGTTTAGCTCTACAAATTCATCCTGGCTTTTCGAGCCGATCAGTTTTATTGAATCAGGATGGGAAGGGTCGCCCGACAAATAGATCCGGCCCGGTTCTATATAAAACTCCCGCAACCGGGCATCCAGCGCGCTGTCGGCGAGCATTTCGCCCTGGTCCTTAAAAGCTATCCACGCGCTTACGGGATGATTAAGGCTATCTGTCAAAATAAACCGGTCGCTGGCTATTGGCCTCGACTGGTAAAGGCTTTCGCCCTGGTTGCTTTCGTAATAGATCAGTACCGTATCACGGTGGGCACGGCTCAGGCGGCCATTCATAATAAAGATGCTTTCGGTAGGCGATGAATTCTGTTTCTGCGCCGATGCCTGATGCATGGCAGAAACAAGAAAAATGGCCCCAAAAATAACTTTGATCTTCATTAAGCCATAGAAACGAGTTTTGCAAAAAAAATGTTCCGATTATTTACTTTTATACGAGCATTTTATGACCATCGAGGACCTGCAAAACATCTGCTATCAATTACCCGGGGTAACCGAAGATATAAAGCTGGGCGAACACCTGTGTTTTAACGTGGGCGGGAAGAGCTTTTTGTTTACCTATCCGGGCGGTACTCCGCCATCGGCTTCGTTCAAAGTGCCGGATGAGCTTTTCGAAGAGATTAGTGCCAGGGAAGGTTTACAACCCCAGCCGTATATCGCCCGGTATAAATGGGTGCTGGCAGCCGATATCAACAGCCTGAGCAAAAAGGAATGGGAACACTACATCAGGCAATCGCATGCATTGATCGCAAATAAGCTGCCCGTTAAAGTAAAAAAAGCTTTAGGGCTGTTATAAAAACCGAGCTGCAAATCAACTAATCACCAATCACCGGTTAACCAATCACAAATCACTAACTAAATTTTCGTAATTTCGCCACCTCAAAAAAAGCGAAACAGCGGATGGACTACCAATTTAAAGATATAGAAAAAAAGTGGCAGGAATTTTGGGCCCTCAATCATACCTTTAAGGCTGATAACCAGTCGGACAAGCCAAAATATTATGTGCTGGATATGTTCCCTTACCCGTCGGGCGCGGGGTTGCATGTAGGCCACCCGCTGGGCTATATCGCTTCCGACATTTTTGCACGCTACAAGCGCCTCAAAGGTTTTAACGTGTTGCACCCGATGGGTTACGATAGTTTTGGCCTGCCGGCGGAGCAATATGCTATTCAAACGGGGCAGCATCCGGCTTTAACTACCGAAGCTAATATTAACACCTACCGCCGCCAGCTTGACCAGATCGGTTTCTCATTCGACTGGAGCCGCGAGGTACGCACCAGCTCGCCCGATTTTTATAAATGGACGCAGTGGATTTTTATGCAATTGTTCAATTCGTGGTACAACAAAGCTGCGGATAAGGCCGAAAGTATTGAAAAGCTGGTAAAACATTTTGAGCAGAACGGCTCGGCAGGCATTGATGCCGTTTGCGATGACGAGATACTCACTTTCAGCGCTGCTGAATGGAAAGCATTCAGCCACAACGAGCAGCAGTCCGAATTATTGAAATACCGCCTCACCTACCTGCGCGAAAGCACCGTAAACTGGTGTGCTGCATTGGGAACCGTATTAGCTAACGATGAAGTGAAAGACGGCTTTAGCGAACGCGGTGGTTACCCCGTGGAACAAAAGAAGATGATGCAGTGGAGCATGCGCATTACTGCCTATGCCGAACGCCTGTTGCAGGGCCTGGATAAAATTGACTGGCCGGAACCTTTGAAAGAAATGCAAAGGAACTGGATAGGAAAAAGTACCGGAGCGAGTGTGAGATTTCAGATCTTTGAGGCCGGAAATCAGAGTTCCGATTTCATCGAAGTTTTCACTACCCGTGTCGATACTATTTTCGGCGTAACCTTCCTGGTGCTTGCGCCGGAGCATGAGTTAGTGGGAAGCTTGACGACGCCCGAACAAAAGACTGAGATTGACGCTTATATTGCCCAAACCAAAAAGAAATCGGAGCTTGACCGTATGGCCGATGCCAAAACGGTGTCGGGTGCTTTTACGGGTAGTTATGTTATTAACCCGGTGAACGGCGAAAAAGTGCCGCTTTATATAGCCGATTATGTTTTGGCGGGATATGGCACCGGCGCGGTAATGGCCGTACCATCCGGCGACCAGCGCGATTACCTTTTTGCCAAACATTTCAATTTGCCGATAGTGCCCATTATGGACATTCAAAATATTGAAACCGAAGCCGACCCGACCAAAGAGGGCCGGTATATCAATTCGGATTTCATGGACGGGCTCGACTACAAGGAGGGTACCGCAAAAGTGATCGCCTTTTTGGAAGAGAAAGGCCAGGGTAAAGCCAAGATCAACTACCGCATGCGCGATGCTATATTCGGTCGCCAGCGGTATTGGGGCGAACCGGTGCCGGTTTACTTTAATGAAGGCCTGCCTTATTTGATAGACGAAAAGGATCTGCCTTTGGTATTACCTGAAGTTGATAAATATTTGCCGACAGAAACAGGAGAGCCGCCTTTGGCAAGAGCTTCAAACTGGAAACACCCGGAAGGGCAATATGAGCACTCCACCATGCCCGGCTGGGCCGGCAGCAGCTGGTACTGGTACCGTTACATGGATGCGCACAACGACAAGGAATTCGCATCAAAAAAAGCAATTGACTACTGGAAGGATGTAGACCTTTATATTGGCGGCAGCGAACACGCTACCGGCCACTTACTGTACAGCCGTTTCTGGAACAAGTTTTTGGTGGATATAGGTTTGGGTATTGAAGAAGAGCCTTTCAAAAAACTGATCAACCAGGGGCACATACAGGGAAGGTCGAATTTTGTATTTAGGTTGATCGATGCTGAAGGACGCGGCACAAACACCTTCGTGTCGCACGGGCTCATCAAACAATATAAAACATCCGAACTGCATGTGGACGTGAATATCGTTGATAACGATATCCTCGACATCGATAAGTTCCGCGCATGGCGGGAAGAATATAAGGACGCCGAATTCATTCTCGAAAATGGCAAATACATCTGCGGTGTCGAGATCGAAAAGATGTCGAAATCCAAGTATAACGTTGTAAACCCCGATGTTTTAGTTGAACGCTATGGGGCTGACACTTTGCGCATGTACGAGATGTTTCTCGGTCCGCTGGAACAAAGCAAACCCTGGAACACCAATGGTATCGAAGGCGTGTTCAAGTTTTTGCGGAAATTCTGGAAGCTTTTCCATGATGAGCAGTTCAACTTCCGCGTATCGGATGCCGAGCCATCAAAGGCTGAACTTAAATCACTTCATAAGATCATCCGCAAAGTGGAGGAAGATATCGAGCGCTTTTCGTTCAATACTTCGGTATCCAGCTTTATGATAGCCGTGAATGAGCTTACCGACCTGAAATGCAATAAGAAATCAATTTTGCAGGATTTAGTTGTTGTGTTGTCACCTTATGCTCCCCATATCTGCGAAGAACTGTGGGTGCTGTTAGGTAACGGAGCCGGATCGCTTTCGTATGCGCCGTATCCTAAATTCAACCCGGAATATCTTATTGAAGACGAGTTCTCGTACCCGATCTCCATCAATGGCAAAACCAAAATGAACCTAAATATATCGTTGACACTCGAACCAAAGGCCATCGAAGACTTTGTTCTGGCCAGTGCCGATGTGCAGAAATACCTGGATGGCAAAGCGCCTAAAAAGGTTATCGTGGTAAAGGGGCGTATCGTCAATATCGTTATATAAGAACCCTCCCGCCGACATATTTAATGGAAACGCAAAAAAGGGCGTTTCTGCATTTTCTTGTCCAATTCCGGCCGGCATGTTTGTTATGCTATAGTGCTCAAAATCAATTATTGCTCAACGAAAAAATACCTTTCCGTAATGCAGGATTTAGCATCGCGGGCAAAAGATGTAACGAATCAATGACAATTACAGTCTATGACAAAAAAATGGACAACACGGTGTAACATTTAATCTATTTTCGCCTCCAATTACAAAAATTGCAACAAATGAAACGATTACTTTTACTTATCTTAATCATATCCTGTTCGGTTATAACCGCAAAAGCCCAGTTCGGTACGGGCGGCGGCGGCTCTACAACCGTTGGAAAAATATCAGGAACGCTTGTCGACTCCGTTACAAAGCAGCCTTTGAGTTACGCATCGGTGGCGCTGTTCAGGGCGACAGGCAAAGCGCCGATCAACGGTGTTTTAACTGACGATAAAGGCGGCTTTAAAATAGATGGTGTGAAACCCGGCGACTACAAGATCAGGATCACCTACGTGGGCTATCCTGAAAAATTCGTTGGGGGCATATCCACAACCGACTCCAAACCCGATAAAAACCTGGGTACTGTATTAGTGGTATCGAGCGCAAAGTCCCTGAAAGAAGTGCAGGTTACAGGAACTGCCTCGCTGGTAGAGAATAAGATCGACAAGATCGTTTACAATGCCGAAAAAGACCTTACTGCAGCCGGTGGTAATGCTACAGACGTACTGCAAAAAGTGCCGTTGGTAGCGGTCGACCTGAATGGCAACGTATCTCTGCGTGGCGATAATAATGTGCGTGTATTGATCAATGGCAAACCATCAGGCGCTACGTCGGCAAGTTTATCGGATGTATTGAAAACCATCCCTGCCGACCAGATCAAGAGTATCGAGGTGATCACCTCTCCTTCTGCCAAGTACGATGCGGAAGGCTCAGCAGGTATCATCAACATCATTACCAAGCAAAAGAACATGTCAGGTGTGAGTGGATCGGTAAGCGGAGGTATAGGTACCCGTCAGAATAACGGTAACTTAAACTTTAATTACAATAAGAACCGTTTCAGTTTGAGCATTAACGCCGGCGGTAATCTTACCTGGCCCCAAACTTCGCTTAATACTTTTAACAACGATATTCATCCCGAGGGAACCAATCTGCATTATGCTACCAGTTCTGCCGGTCAAACTTATCTTAAACGCCACGGCGGTATAGGCAACGTATCGGTAAATTATGATTTTAATGCATTCAACAGCATTCATTCCAATATCAGGCTTAACCAGGGCGGATTTGACCCGAATAGCACTAACATATCCAGCTTTACTAATTTTAACCATCCCGACTCCAACAGTACTTATACAAGCCGCGGCACAAGCCACAATACTTTCGGCGGGTTTGACTGGAACCTGGATTATACGCACAAATTCAAAAAAGAAGGTCATGAACTGGACATATCAACCCAGTGGAGCCATAGCAAGATCGTAACCGATTATATGACGCGTTATACAGCGCAGTATCCAAACCAAAAGAATAATATAGACGGGCTGAATAATGAATATACCGCGCAAGTGGATTACACCAACCCGTTGACCAAAAAATTAAAACTGGAAGCAGGCGGAAAGGAGATCATCAGGAGGATAAACAGTAATTCCGACCTGTTTATGCCTGACCCGCAAAATTCGGATGGGTTCATTCCTGATGCACTTGGATCAAGCACTTATGACTATAATCAAAATGTAACAGCAGGCTATTCCGTATTCACCATTACCCTGCCAAAAGGGTATTCGATATTGGCAGGCGTTCGCGATGAGTACACGACTATTCATGCTGTTCCTCAATCGCTTGGGCAGAATCTACAGCCATTTGACCTTAATTATAACACGTTTGTTCCGAGCCTGACGTTACAAAAACAGATCAGTACAACACAAACCGTTAAGCTGGCTTACAGTAAACGTATCACCCGCCCGAGTCTGCAATTTTTGAATCCTTATGTTAATACGAACAATAATCAGGCTGCAACAGAAGGCAACCCAACTTTGTCGCCGGAAATATCGCAGACTTATGAGCTTGACTACATAACCTTTATCGGTGGCTCTGTACTGAACTTCTCAGCTTATTACAGGCACACGGCTAATGTGATCGAAAACATTGCGGTAGGAACAGCGGCAAACCAGGGAACTTTGAGTACCTATCAAAACGCTGCAGAAAATAACTCCTTTGGTGGCAGTTTCTTTGGTTCAGTAAGCCCCTGGAAACCGTTAACCCTTCGCGCCAGTATCAACGTTTATACCTACAATCCAACCGCCTACGCACAGTACCAGCAATATTTTTCGCAAACGGGTGTCTACTGGCAATATAGCGGTTTCGCTTCGGCAGAGCTGGATCTCAAAAATGGTTTCATAGCACAGGTATTTACCTTTGGCAGCTCGCCGCGCCGCACTATCCAGGGTAGCAGTCCGTCTTTCAGCTTATTGGGAGCCGGAATTCGCAAACAATTCCTGAATAAGAAAGCATCCATAGGTATCAACACCTTGGAGCCATTTAATAAATACAAGAATTTCAACACCAGCACACAAAGCGCCGGACTTAGCCAAACAAGTACTTTCGCATTTCCGTTCCGGTCAGTGGGCTTAACGCTTAGCTATAGCTTTGGTAAAGTTACCTTTAGCAATCAGCAGAAGAAAGGTGTCAACAATGATGACATGAAACAAGGCGACCAGGGCGTCGGCGGTGCTGGCGGCGCGCCGGGCAGCCGTTAAAATGCGCTAATAAGCAAATTAAAAATGTGCAGATGATTCAACTCATCTGCACATTTTTTTTATCTCAAACAGCATCAACGTCAATGCCTATTCGTTTGAGCAATAGCGAGGCATTGAACGTTTTACACTCGCCATGTTTTAGTTTGTAATCGAACAGCATTTCGCCGCTTTCGATCCTGATATCGAAATAAAAATTGCGCACGTAATCTGGGTATTCCGTTTCCAACTGGGCTATTTGCAGGTCGTGCGTGGCGACCATCCCGACACCCTTCTTGCTGATGAGCTGTTTGATAACCGCTTTTGAGCCGAGGTATTTATCTACCGAATTCGTCCCCCGCAGCATCTCGTCGATCAGGAAGAACACTTTAGGCTGCGTTTCAACGGCGGCAAGTAGCATTTGCAAGCGGTCAAGCTCAGCTTTAAATGTCGATGTGCTTTCGTTCAGCGAATCTTTGATGCGCATATAGGTGATCACCGTAATGACAGACACCTCCATTTCGTCGGCACAAACCGGTGCACCGCATAGCGCCAGTACGCTGTTAATGCCGATGGTGCGCAGGAAGGTACTCTTACCCGCCATGTTGGAACCGGTGATGATGTCGATGTTTAAACTATCATTCAGTTCGTAATCATTTTCAATTCTCGTGTCAGCGGCAATCAGCGGGTGAGCTATATTTCTGGCGGTGACGGTGTAGTGTTCGCCATCCGCAATTTCCGCGAAACACCACCCGGGACAATTGACATGCAGGCTTGCCAGGCTGATAAGCGCCTCGTATTCGGCTATCACATCAAAAGCCGCTTCCAGGTCGTGTTGATTGCTCCGTTTCCAATTCTCAATGGCTATCACAAACCGTATATCCCAAACCAGCGTTGCATTCAGCACAAAGCCTATCATCATATTCAGCCTTGCGTTAAGGTTGTTAATCAGAACAGACAATTGTTTTATTGTTGCAGAAGTACTTTTATCCTTTTCCTTCCTGATCTTTCCCGCAAGAGCCGAATTCAGGCGCGATTGCCAATGGACGCCTTCGATGCTGTTGAACACCGCCGAATACCGCTTTAAAGTATCGCCGATCTTCCCGGCTATCAGGTCGGTTTTGCTGGTGTATTCGTGCCGGTACGACGATATGAAATAATTGATCAACGCCATGCCAATGGCGCCGTATTTAAGTTCGGGATAAAAAATTGCCACGACCAACAGGATAAAAAATAAGGCCGGACCAATGATAATATACTTGCTAAGCCATTTCTCGCCCGGCAGGTCGAGCGTGGTATCGAGGTAAGTAAAAAACTGTTTCAGTTCATCCCTATTGTTGGTATTGGCGAAAAAGAGCCGGGCCTGCATGTCCAGTTTCCAGTCGTTCTTCCGGCCGATCTCGCGGATAGCGTCCTGCCGTTCAGATATGACCTCTTTCGGCGCAGGCGACATGAGCCACGACGCCAGCTTGTCCCTTCCATGCGATGTTGCCGCGCGGTTGGCCAGGTTAAATAACGAGCCACCGGCAAAAATATCCAGGTCGGATGTGTAATAGTGCCTTTCGTCATAGTAAGCTGCGCCATTATCGTATAGGTTAGCATAACTCTCAATACTGTTTATCTCGTTCTCATTAACCTTTTCAAAATGCTGATAATACTCTTTTTGCGCGGTAAACCAGGCCTGTTTGGATACCAGCCAATTAAAGACCACCGCCAGTATGATAAAACAGGCGAAAAACATACCCAGGCTCTCGAATTTCACCGAGAAGTAGATCGACAACAGCACCAATGCAAACGCGGTGAGCCGCATCAGCGAATAGAAGTTTATCTTTTTCTCATAAAGTTTTACCTGTTCCTGAGCCAGCAAAATATTTTGCTGGTATTGTTGAATCATCGGGTTATCCATACAAAGCAAATAAAGCAATTTTAAACGCTTATATTTTAAATAATTCGTTGCTTTGTTATATGAAGATCACGCTGCTGATAATCGGCAAAACGGAAGAGAACTGGTTAAAAGAGGGTATAGACAAATACCTGAAACGTCTGAAATTTTACGGCAAGGTTGAAATTGCCGAAATACCGGAACTAAAAAACACCAAAGCGCTTACACGGGACCAACAAAAAGCAAAGGAGGCGGAGCTTATCCTGAAACGCCTGCTGCCCACCGACCATATTATCCTGCTGGATGAAAAAGGTGTACAACTGACATCGCGGCAGTTTGCGGAGTATCTCGACAAAAAAGCGGTTAGCCCGGTGAGCAACCTTGTGTTTATTGTCGGGGGGCCTTACGGCTTTGACGAATCGGTTTACCAAAAAGCTAATGATAAGCTGTCGCTGTCAAAAATGACATTCTCGCACCAGATGGTACGCCTGTTTTTTGCCGAGCAGCTTTACCGGGCCTTCACCATCCTGAAAGGCGAGCCCTATCATCACGATTGAGGCTAACGGTAAGGCATTTGTAAAATAACGCGCCGAACTATAATTAAGTTGTTGATAAATGCGTTTATTGGTAATTTTGAGCGATATCCCAAAAATATGCATCAGATACTGATCGAACTCATCTCGGTAAAATTTATCATTTTATACATCCTGGTCATTTCCACTGTTATCGTTCACTACCGCGGTAAGGTTCGCTACAAGTTTTTCAGGCAATTAACCGACCATTCTACCTTCATGGCGCCTATTAACGTGCCCATGTATGCACTGTCGGGGGTCGAGAACAAGCCTTATATCAAAACATCCAATTTCCCGCAACTGGATGCCCTGCGTAACAACTGGCAAGTGATACGTGACGAGGCTTTGCAACTCGAGCGGGAGGAACTGATCAAAGGCTCGGACAAATACAACGATGCAGGGTTCAATTCATTTTTCAGGCGCGGCTGGAAACGGTTTTACCTGAAATGGTATAACGATTTTCACCCTTCTGCAAAAAAATACTGCCCGCAAACCTGCGAGCTGATCAAAGGTATTCCACAGGTAAAAGCCGCCATGTTTGCCGTGTTGCCCGCCGGAAGCGAATTGTTGCAGCACCGCGACCCTTATGCCGGCTCGCTGCGTTACCACCTTGGGTTGATCACGCCGAATTCTGAAAAATGCCATATCATCGTCGACGGGCAAAGCTATGCCTGGAAAGACGGCGAAGATGTGATCTTCGACGAAACCTATATTCATTGGGCCGAAAATAAGACAGATATAGACCGGATCATCCTGTTTTGCGACATCCAGCGACCGGTAAAAACCATTTTCGGCAGGGCATGGAATAAGTTCTTCGGCTGGTTTATCATGGCCTCGGGCGCATCGCCTAACATGGGCGGCGATAAAACAGGAAATATCAATAAGGCATTCAAGTATGTATACTCTATCAGGCGGCTCGGCAAGGCTATAAAAGCTTACAACCGCAGGCTATATTATGCCATTAAATACTTGCTGGTGCTGGTTATCCTGTACTTCGCTTTTTTCAGGTGGATCATAAATCTGATTTTTAAACACTAAATTTGCTGCATGTCAGCAGGTCACGATCATTCGCATTCCCATGGACATGGGCATCATCACCACGATCACACCCCGAAACTGGATCATCTGAATACCGCCTTTATTGTGGGTATTATTTTGAATTCGGCTTTTGTGGTATTGGAAGTAATAGCCGGTTTGTGGAGCCATTCGCTTTCCCTGTTAACCGATGCCGGCCACAATTTAAGCGACGTTGCTGGTCTTGCGCTGGCGCTGCTTGCCTTTAAACTGAGTAAAGTTGGTTCGAGCCGCGAATATACTTACGGCTACAAACGTTCCACCATTATCGTATCTTTTTTTAATGCCCTGGTGCTTTTCATCGCCGTCGGCTTCATCGGCTACGAGGCCATTATGCGTTTTATCCACCAGGAAACCGTAGAAGGCGGTACCATGGCCTGGGTGGCATTTGCCGGCATAGGCGTTAATGCATTTACCGCTTACCTTTTTGTAAAAGACAAAGATAAGGACCTGAATGTAAAAGGCGCTTACCTGCACATGGCGGTAGATGCCATTGTATCATTCGGCGTGGTGGTATCAGGTGCCATCATATACTTTACCAAATTATATTGGATAGACAGCGTTGTGAGCCTTATTGTGGCCATCGTGATCCTGCGCGGTACATGGAGCCTGCTGATCGACAGCCTTCGCCTGGAGATGGACGGCGTACCAAAAGAAATGGACCTGGAAAAGATCAAACAGGAACTCAAAAAAGCGGATGGCGTGCTTGATGTTCACCATGTCCATGTGTGGGCACTCAGCACCACGGAAAACGCCTTAACGGCACATTTGGTGATAGACCCAGGATCGGCGTTGTCTTTTGACAACATCAAACACGATCTGCGTCACCGGCTGGAACATTTATCCATCAGCCACAGCACTTTCGAGCCGGAGTTTGAAAATGAGAAATGTGTAAAGGTGGGGTGTTAAACCCCTAACCCATAAAGGGGAACAAATGCTTCCTCTTTAGGGGCCGGGGGCTTTATTTCTTAGTCTTGACTACTTTAGCCTCTTCCTTTTTTTCTTCGCCCTCTTTTTTGCCCTTTTTCTCTTTTTTGGGTTCTTTCTTTTCCTCCGCAGGGGCAGTAGCAACTACTTCTTCTTTTACCGGTTCTTCGGCAGCAACTTCCGCAGGTGGTTCTTCACTGAACAGCGGCATATCTTTCATGATGTGATACCACGATACGATCTTTTTCATATCAGAGGCATAAACTTTTTCTTCATCATGATCGGCCGCTACCTCCCTGAAAAGCTGGCGCAGCACTTTACCATCGGCCTTCGCATCGGGAACACTTTTAAGGGTCTTCATCCGCTCGAATATATCCACCAGCCTGATATCCTCTTCGTCACCAAAAATGGTGATCTCGTCCAGCGCCGCTATTTTAGCGGTCGACAGGTTGACAACCAACTTGATTTTCTGCACATCCAAGCTTTCCAGTATAAAGCCCGTTTTATTCTGAGCCAGGGCCTTCCATAAACCTGGTTTACCCGCTACAGCTACTATTCCTCGTAAATTCATTTTTATAGTTGATTGCGTTGATCAGGTTGAATGATTGACTGAAAAATATCAACCATTCAGCTTATTCAACAACTCACTTAATCCTCAATTACCTCGATACTCAATATCTTATCACCCTGGCGGATATCGTCAACCACGTCAACGTTCTCAACCACTTTACCAAAGCAGGTATGGTTCCTGTCGAGGTGAGCTGTATTGGTGCGGCTGTGGCAGATAAAAAATTGCGAACCACCTGTATTACGTCCTGCGTGTGCCATGGATAATACACCACGATCGTGGTATTGGTTGTCGCCGGTCAGTTCACAATCAATGTGGTAGCCCGGGCCACCGCTGCCGGCTTTATAAGCGGTTTCGGGGCTGCGCGAGTATGGGCACCCGCCCTGTATCACAAAATTCGGTATCACGCGGTGAAAAGTCAATCCGTCATAAAAACCTTCTTTGGCCAGTTTCTTAAAATTTGCTACGGTATTTGGCGCATCCTTGTCGTAAAACTCAACGGTCATTTCGCCTTTGGCAGTCTTTATTATTGCTTTGCTCATTTCTGTTCTTAATAAGAGGCTGCAAAGTTAACAAAAAAGGATAAAGGCAAAAGGTGAAAGGATAAAGGTTTAAAGTACGCGGTTTTTTTGTCCAGCAGAAAAAAGGAATTACGCTGCCATACATAATGTTTGGGTGACAGATTCGTTAAATTTAGTTAAATCGCAATCAATTGGATAATACCGTTGACGCAGAATTATTACATTTGAAAGCAAGTATGTTTAAAAACTGTTCTAAATTCTTCTCCGCCACAAGGGCCATTACTCTTTGTGGTTTGATGATTTTATTCGTAAGCGGAGTGCGTGCCCAGGATAATCTGACTGGTCGTATTTACGAGGCCAAAACCAAGGTGATGCTGCCGGGAATAATCGTCAAAAACCTGAAAACGCAAAGCACCACCATTTCCGACCACACCGGGGCTTATTCGATACCGGCGCACATTGGCGACCTGGTGGTTTTTAGTGCCTTTTCGTATGTGCCTGATACCCTGTATGTAACCAGCCTGAAATACACCGAGATATCGCTGGTACTAAAATCTAATATGTTGAATGAGGTAAGGGTTACCGGCCAGGAAACGAGACTGGGCAACCTTAAGGCCGCCCCTACCCTGTCGCCCATTAACAGCCAGGCATTAACTTATTCAACCGATAGCAAAGGAAACTATACCGGCGGACTGACCGCGCACATATTTGATTCGCATAGCGCCGAAAATAAGAGAAAGCACGAGGCACAGGTGACAAAGGATGAGGCCATCAAAAACAAGATTGCTGAAATATTCAGCCCGAAAGGCCTGAAAGATTATATCCCATTGGAAGGGCAGGAAATGCAGAATTTTATTGTCACCTATACGCCCGACATTAAAACCTATACTGATCCCAATTTTAACCTGACCACTTACATCAACGACAGTTACCAGGAATTTTTGAAAATACCGGAAAGTGAACGTAAGTCGAAAACCTTTCAGCAGATACTGAAGCCGGCCGACCAATAATAGCTGTCACAAATATTCGTTACATTTGGATATGAAGCGTAATACCCTTTGCTTTCTGTTTTTCGCTTTCTGCTTTCTGCCCATAATGGCAAAAGCCGCGTCTATCCTCATCCCGATGGACGAAGAACAAAAGGATCACCTTAAATCCTACGGCATCGCCTACTGGACGCTTAAGAACGGTGAGGAGGTCGACTGGTTGTTGAATTACCGCGGCGGCAGCTTCATGCTGAAATATAACCAGGCGGTGGAGAATGAATGCAAAGTGCGCGGGGTGAGTTACGAGGTGCTGCCGGATGCCAAAGTGAACGAGATCATCACCCAGGTTAGCGACCCATCGGTAAATATGGACCTGGTGAAGCTGGAAAAGGCGCCCCGTATGGCGGTTTATTCCCCCAAAAATAAACTGCCCTGGGACGACGCCGTTACCATGGTCCTTAAATATGCCGAGATACCCTACGATGTGGTTTATGACGAAGAAGTAATACGGGGCGACCTGCCAAAGTATGATTGGCTGCACCTGCACCACGAGGATTTTACCGGGCAATACAGTAAATTCTATGGCTCGTTCCGCTATGCGCAATGGTATAACGACGATGTGAAAATACAGGAAGCTACAGCGCATAAACTGGGCTTTAAAAAAGTATCACAAATGAAACTCGCCGTGGCTGAGCGGATACGCGATTTTTGCGCAGGGGGCGGGTTCCTGTTTGCCATGTGCTCGGGTACCGATACCTTTGATATTGCCCTTGCAGCGGCAAATACTGATATCTGCGAGAGCATGTTTGATGGCGACGCTGCCGACCCGGATGCGCAAAGCAAACTGGATTTTACACAAACCTTCGCGTTTCAGAATTTCACGCTGGATATGAACCCCATGTCGCACCAGTTCAGCAATATCGACGTCACTTCCACCCGGCAGGTAGAGCGGGAACGCGACTTTTTTACGCTGTTCGATTTTTCGGCAAAGTGGGATGTGGTGCCCAGTATGCTTACCCAAAATCATGACAAGGTGATCAAAGGCTTTATGGGACTGACAACAGCCTTTAACGAGAAGTTATTGAAACCTGGCGTAACCATTATGGGCGAAATGAAAACCGGCAACGAGGCCCGCTATATACACGGCGAATACGGCAAGGGCCAGTGGACCTTCTACGGCGGCCACGACCCGGAGGATTACCAGCACGTAGTAGGCGACCCCCCTACCGATTTGAAACTGCACCCCAATTCGCCGGGCTACCGCCTGATCCTGAACAATGTGCTGTTCCCCGCGGCTAAGAAGAAGAAGCAGAAAACGTGAGTTTGGGCGGCCGAAAGCATCGAATCTAACTGCAGACTCTTAACCTCCCACCTCAATTATAAAACGTCCACGACACGCCTATCTTCAGCAAACTGTTTGGCCCGGGGTAGCGGTTCACCATGTAATAGCCTTTGCTGAATAACCCCTGATTGGCATAATCGTACTGGATAAACAGGTTGGTGCGTATAAGCGTCGCTTTGAAAAACACCGAAGCTACAGGGTAAGATGAAAAGGTGACGTTTGGTGTGCTGTTATAAAATTGTCCCAGGCCAACCGCGTATGATGGCGCTACATAGGCGGTGTTAAAACGTACGTTGGTGCCCAGGTTGCTGTGCAGCACATGGAACAGGAACATGGAATAATACAGGCTGCTATAGGTATACACTTCCGGTGTGCGCAATACAGACTCGTTATCAGTTTTCTGATACACTACATAATTATCAAAATGCCACTTACGGAAAGTAAGATTTTTACCCAGGCTTACTTTTAACAGGTTAATAGGCCCGTGCAACTGAGCGGGAGTAGCATCGATACCGTTAGGCTGCGCGGTAAAGTATAGGTAATCGCTTATCAAAAAATATTCAGCTTTCAGATCAAGCTGCAGGGCATCGTTAACATAATTGAACGATACACTGTTGATTTTTTGGTTGCTGAACTTATTATGAAAGATGAAGTGGTTGGATACCCAGTCGGTATAAACCAGCGGGGGCGAACTGTTCTGCGAATAGGCTCCCAATATTATCCTGCCAGCTTTTCTCCCGCCCGAAAGGGTTAGCTTTGCATCGTACAGGAAATCGCCAAAATCGCGGCCCTGCGCTACCTGCTGCAGGTCTACGTCAAGTAATATCCTGTTGCTGAAACGGTAACCTGCCCGTGCTTTTACTGTAAGGTCCTGGAACGAATTGTTTTGTTTCTTGTCTTGCTGTATAATGCGCCCGTAAGTATTGATGATACCCGTATCGGTCACAAATTGCTTGTAGCCCCAAATATCCTGCACCAGGCCCAGATCAAGCTTTACCTCATTTTTGATGACACCAGTCGATTTACCCCTCAGGTAAAAACTATAGGAAAAGCTGTTCTGCAAATGCGTGACAGCAAGCGAATCGTGCGAGTATTTTGCGCTGAAATAATAATCGGGAAATACGCCGTAGGTATCAGGTTCGTTCTGCAGGAACAGGTATTTGCTGGTGTTATAGTAAAAAGTATAACCAACACGCTGTGTCGGCAGTACACTGGAACTAACACCCTTTTTTTTCGTACTGTCTATCTTGCCGATATAATAGTAATTCTTCAGGTATATCCCTTTTGTCCGTATCACATCCGACGAATTTTGCAGCCGTATCGGCTGGTTTTGAGCCGTTGTATAAGAGTTTTGCGGCGCGGTAAAAAGCGAATCGTTGAGTATCGATCCGTTCTCCGGCGTTTTCATATTGTTCCAGATAACGTTGGCCAGCAGGTTGTACCGCTTACTTTTTGATTCGTACCAGCTAAACACCGCACCGCTTATTTCGCTGACATTTTGTCTCGGGTAAAACCCGTGCGAACCTATCACATTCAGGTTTGCACCAATGTTCAGCTGCGGGTTTATATTCTGTGTATGGGTAACCTTGAACAATTGCTCCTTCACCCCGCTCGAGAAAAGGGACAGATTGGTATAGGGTGCTCTCGCTTTGTAGTAATTTATATCCTCCGGCGCTAATAAATAAGCATCAAGGAAATGCACACCGGGATCGAATCCTATGGTGCGGCCCGGTTCAAATAACAGCGGCCTTTCGGGCAAGCCAAGGCTCCCTAAACTTATTTTTGGGCTCCGTGGCTGATACAACGGGCTGTAATTCTCAAAATTGGTCAAACCGGTATCCAGCGGAAACACCTGGGTGCTATCACTTAACAGGC
Source organism: Mucilaginibacter ginsenosidivorans (assembly GCF_007971025.1). Taxonomy (NCBI): domain Bacteria; kingdom Pseudomonadati; phylum Bacteroidota; class Sphingobacteriia; order Sphingobacteriales; family Sphingobacteriaceae; genus Mucilaginibacter; species Mucilaginibacter ginsenosidivorans. Next base: position 5,064,307 of record NZ_CP042436.1, read on the forward strand.
GTTCATTGGTAACTCTTATAAACTTTGATGTAAAAACAACCGAGTCGTGCCGGCTTTCTTCTTTTTTCCGTTCCGCGTCTATTTCCTGGTCGCCAGTTAAATTCTTGCTGGCCCTATTGGTCGAAGTATCTGTATTGTTAAAACTGGGGCGCTGCTGCCTGCCGGGATAATTCTGGTTCGATGGCGGATACTGCGCAAAAGCATAGCCTGCCGACATACAAAACAGCAACAGGAGGATATATTTTATTCGCTTTAGCATTAAAGGCCGGCAATCAATTTTTTAAGTATCAATGTCATTTTGGGTTCGGCCTCATGCGCCACTGCCAATATTTCTTCAAGCGAAACCGGGTGAAGATTTTCCGGAAAGCCCTCATCTGTCAATACCGATATAGCGAAAACGGGCAGCCCCATGTGATTGGCTACGATCACTTCGGGCACGGTACTCATTCCAACGGCGTCGCCACCTATGATACGGAGATACCGGTATTCGGCTTTTGTCTCCAAATTGGGGCCTGTAACCGCTACATAAACTCCCTTATGACAAGTTATATTGTTATCAGCGGCTATCTTCAATGCCTTTTTTATCAGCGGCGCTTTATACGGTTCGCTCATATCCGGGAAACGGGGCCCAAGCTCCGACTCGTTCCTGCCGGTAAGCGGGTTTAAAGGTTGCAGGTTAATGTGGTCCTCGATTACCATCAGGTCGCCCTTGCGGAATTCGGGATTAAGCGCGCCGCTGGCATTGGATACACACAGTGTTTTTATTCCCAGCATCTTCATTACCCTAACCGGGAACGTGATCTGCTGCATAGTATAGCCTTCGTAATAATGCAGCCTGCCCTGCATAGCTACCACCTTCTTTCCGGCAAGCGTACCGAATATCAATTTTCCGGCATGAAACTCCAGGGTGGATATCGGAAAGTCGGGGATATTGGAATACATCAGCTGTTTTTCAACCTCGATCTCGCTGACAAGACCGCCAAGCCCTGTTCCTAAAATTATACCCACCTCCGGCTCAAAATCGCCGATGCGGTGTTTAATGTATGATGTGGTTTGTTCTATGCTCTCTAACATATGCTGTAACTAATTGATCGAAACCGGGTCCGCTGTTGTTCAAAAAACTAACCGAAACCGGTAATACCATAACCGGTAATTTTTCAACCGCGGCCCTTAATTCGTGTTCACCTAAACGCTGCGCATCCTTTTCTGTTGTGATGATCACTTTTTTTTGCGCTGTGCAGGCTTCAAATTCATCGGCAAGTTTAGCGATATTTTTTAAGCTAAAGCGGTGATGATCGGGATAATTATGATGAATAATGTGCGGGGTGATACTTGTAATGTGCCGTACCAGGGGTGCAGGATTGGCAATACCTGTCAGCAAAAAAACAATTGTATCAGCATCCGGCGAGATGTGAGCTTTCTTACCGTTTATATCCTGCAAAGGCTGGTAAGCTATCGAGGTAAAGAACAGCGCCTGGAAGGGTAATGGCTCCAGCCGCTCGGCAATACTGGTTTGCTCGGCTATCGATATATTTTCCGGGCATTTGCTTACTACCAATATGTCGCCCCGCCAGCGCCCGCTGAATGGTTCGCGCATATTGCCCGCCGGCAACAGCCAATGCGGGTCGTATATTTTGCCATAATCGAACATCAGTACACTAAAGCCCGGCTTTACTGCCCTGTGCTGGTAGCCGTCATCCAGTATCACCAGGTTGTGTTCTTTTTTCAGGTGCTGTATACCGTTTGCCCTGTCTTCGCAAACAGCAACGGTAATGTCCGGGAATTTATGTTTGAATTGAGATGGTTCGTCACCAATTTCAGCGGCAGTTGCAGTGGTAGTGGCAGTTAGGAAGCCCCGGGTTGTCCGACCATAACCGCGACTCAAAGTGGCGAGTTTATTGTGCGTTTTGAGCAGGCGGATGAGATATTCTGTCATGGGCGATTTACCGGCTCCACCGATGTCAAGGTTACCCACGCAAATCACCGGGATGGTGAACTCCCTGCTTTTTAATAATCCCCCGTCATAAAGCCAGTTACGGATAATCACGACCAGGCCGTAAATAAGCGAGAAAGGGAGTAATAGCCAGCGCAGGTTCTTCATATAAACGGTAAAGATATGAAAACGCTTTAACAGCTATTTTGTGATTAGTTTTATAACTTAGAAATCTTAAAACCTGCCAGCCATGAAATTTAAATTGTCCTTACTGTTATTGATGATCTCATCAGCCTTATTCGCCCAAACCGACAAAAAATTAACCTTGCAACTGCAGGATGCCGTCAAGGGCTTCAACGGCCAGGTGGGCATTTACGTGAAGAATTTAAAAACCGGGAAATACGCGGAGATCAATGCCGATACTCTGTTCCCGACTGCCAGCATGATCAAAGTGAGCATTCAATGCGGGGTGATGGATAAGATAGAAAAGGGCGAACTCCAATACAACCAGAAACTCATCTACCGCGATTCTCTCCTTTATCCCGGCGAGGACATTTTAGGGTCGTTTAAGGATAAAGACACGATAGAACTGAGCAAGGCCGTTTTGCTGATGATCACCATGAGCGATAACACCGCCAGCACCTGGCTGCAAAAGATAGTAACCGGCGAATATATCAACAACTGGCTCGAACAAAACGGGTTTAAAGTGATGCGCGTGAACTCAAGGGTAAAGGGCCGCGAGAAGATACGCGCCCGCTACGGCTGGGGCGTAAGCACGCCGCGCGAGATGTGCCGACTGTTCACCATGATACGCGACGGTGAAGCCGTCAGCCCGGCAGCCAGCGAACGCATGTACCGCAACCTGGGACGTATCTTCTGGGACGACAAGGCCCTTTCCCAAATACCGCCGTATGTGAACACCGCCAGCAAGCAGGGCGCCCTGGACGAGTCGAAATCGGAAACGGTGCTGGTGAACGCCCCGCATGGCGACTATGTATTCTCCATCATCACCAACAACAATAAGGACCAGCGCTGGGTGCCGGATAACGAGGCCGATATCCTTATCCGCAAAGTATCAGCCCTGCTATGGCATTATTACGAACCCAAAAGCACCTGGAAGCCAGCCGACGGTATAACCAAATATATGCTGAACGAATAAATATGCAGATTAGGTTGTTTGTTTGACAGCAAAAAAGCCCGTCAGGATGATCCTGACGGGCTTTGCTATATGATGGAGTTATTATTTTACTTCTTCGAAGTCAACATCGGTTACATGATCCGAACCTTGTGCGTCACCGCCGGCCCCGGCGCCCGCGTCACCTGCTCCAGGCTGAGCTTGGGCACCTTCGGCTGATGCTTTGTACATGTCCTCAGAAGCTGCTGTCCAGGCTGCATTCAACTCGGCTTGTGCCGTATCTATCGCAGCAAGGTCTTTTGACGAATAAGCCGTCTTCAGCTTGGTCAAACCTTCCTCGATAGGTGCTTTTTTGTCAGCAGGTATCTTGTCGCCATATTCCTTCAGTTGCTTTTCGGTAGTGAAGATCAGCGCGTCGGCCGAGTTCAGTTTTTCAACTTCCTCTTTTGCCTTCTTGTCAGCTTCAGCATTTGCTTCGGCTTCGTCCTTCATCTTCTTGATCTCGGCATCGGTCAAACCTGATGAAGCTTCGATACGGATCTTCTGTTCCTTACCTGTAGCCTTATCCTTAGCAGCTACGTGCAATATACCGTTGGCATCAATATCGAACGACACTTCGATCTGCGGCACACCACGCGGTGCAGGCGGAATTCCATCCAGGTGGAAACGGCCCAGTGTCCTGTTTTGTGCGGCCATAGGGCGCTCACCCTGCAGGATATGGATCTCTACCGAAGGCTGGCTGTCAGACGCGGTCGAGAATGTTTCCGATTTTTTGGTCGGGATGGTTGTATTGGCTTCTATCAGTTTGGTCATTACACCACCCATGGTTTCGATACCCAATGAAAGCGGGGTAACATCCAGCAGCAACACGTCCTTCACATCACCTGTTAGCACACCGCCTTGTATAGCAGCGCCTATGGCAACTACTTCGTCGGGGTTTACACCTTTGGAAGGAGCCTTGCCGAAGAACTTCTCTACAGCTTCCTGTATCGCAGGGATACGGGTTGAACCACCCACCAGGATGATCTCGTCGATATCCGAAATTGTCAGACCGGCAGCTTTCAAAGCCGATTTACAAGGGTCGATGGTACGCTTGATCAGGCTATCGCACAATTGCTCAAATTTGGCACGGGTTAAAGTTTTAACTAAGTGCTTTGGCATACCGTCAACAGCGGTAACATAAGGCAGGTTAACCTCGGTTTGAGGGCTGCTTGAAAGCTCAATTTTAGCTTTCTCTGCCGAATCCTTCAAACGCTGCAAAGCCATTGGGTCTTTGCGCAGATCGATACCTTCGTCATTTTTAAATTCGTCGGCCAGCCAGTCGATAATTACGTGGTCAAAATCGTCACCACCAAGGTGCGTATCACCATCGGTTGATTTTACTTCGAACACACCGTCGCCCAGCTCCAGTACCGATACGTCGTGCGTACCGCCACCGCAGTCGAACACTACGATCTTCATATCCTTGTGCGCTTTATCCAGGCCATAAGCCAGGGCAGCAGCAGTAGGTTCGTTAATGATACGTTCTACTTTTAAGCCGGCAATTTCACCAGCCTCCTTGGTAGCCTGGCGCTGGGCATCGTTAAAGTAAGCAGGTACGGTAATTACCGCACGGGTTACTTCCTGGCCCAAAAAGTCCTCGGCAGTTTTTTTCATTTTCTGCAATATCATTGCCGAAATTTCCTGCGGGGTATATTTACGGTCGTCTATCTCAACGCGGGGGGTGTTGTTATCGCCCTTTACCACCTTATAAGGTACACGCGCGGTCTCCTTAGTCACTTCGTCGAACTTGTTGCCCATGAAGCGCTTGATAGAGTAGATAGTTTTGGTTGGGTTGGTGATAGCCTGACGCTTGGCAGGGTCACCCACCTTACGCTCGCCGTTGTCAACAAATGCGACAACCGACGGCGTAGTACGTTTACCCTCGCTGTTGGCTATAACTACCGGTTCGTTACCTTCCATCACGGCCACGCAAGAGTTCGTTGTTCCTAAGTCGATTCCTATTATTTTAGACATATATGATTGATTTTCCTTTACTAAACTGTTTTATTCTATACCATATTAACAAGCCTTGTGCCAATACGCATTTGGCAGAAATTAGGCGAAAAACCTGTCTCAACCCTGTTTATATCGTCATAAAAGAATACACTTTGGGTGACAGGATGTCAGAATCAGAGAGCTTGGAGTCCATAGTCCTGAGTCTTAAAGTCAGAAGCCCAATTGCCTGATCCGACTTAAGACTTCCGACTCCAGACTTAAGACTCCAAACGGTTAACATGGTTTACACTTTTCAGGTCCTTCTAAGATTAAAAGATTGACTATCAAATACTTAATGATTACAGGGTGTAACCATGATCTTTCCGCTGCTGCTACGGGTATCTGTCATTACACCAGGTATTTACAAAAATGCCGGTCGTGAGATTTCAAATCATTGTAAGCACCAGATCATCAGCATTATAACACATACACCAACCCTGGCCTTAGTGTACTTTCACCTGCTCTTGCGAAAAGCCAAACACCAGTTCACTGATATACAGCAACTTACAAAAAGCCTGTAAACGCCCCTTCAGGCTTCTGCTATGCCGAAAAATACAACTTCAGGCAACAAAAGCACACCTAATAACCAACTGCGTTTTTTTTGGCAGGCTGAACATGCTTTGTGTATCGAAGTTCGTGCAGGCTGAGAACCGGGAACGTCCGGAAATGCTACACAATAAAGAACACATCAACCCAAAACCCTCTTTCCGCTCGCGGAGAGAGGGTGGTCCAGCGAAGCGCCGACCGGGTGAGTCCCCGCCTGGCGATAACACTAACAACGCCGCAACGCACATCAACCCCAAACCCTCTTTCCGCTCACGGAGGGTGGTCCCAGCGAAGCGCCGACCGGGTGAGTCCCCGAAGCCGTTCTGCCGTTACCCCTTGCAAACACAAACCAAAATTCCTTATCTTCAACACTCAAAAAATCATACAAACAACCCAAATGAAACGTCTCCTGCCCCTTATCCTGTTGCTGCCCCTGGCCTGGTGCGCCTGTGTCAGTAAGTCGAACGTTAAGCCCACCACCATCGACAAAGGCACCATTACCGCTACCATAGGCGGGGTGGACGAAACATTCAACATCAGCGACAGCGTGTACTACGTACCGAAACAGCCGCAAACGGCCGACTGGGTATTCAAAGCCTCGGGCTGGGCCGCCAACGGCGACCGCATCTGGTTCATCGTCGATTACCAGGCGCCCATCCTTGCCGGCGGCACCTACAATAACGACGACCCCACCAGGCCCATCAACGTCACCATAAGCTATATCATGCCGGGCAAACAATATATCGCCAGCTATCCCAGCCCGGTCAGCGTCAGCATTACCGCCTTTACCAGTACCAATGTACAGGGTACCTTCAGCGGTTCCCCGGCTAACAACGGCGAAGTTAAAAGCGTAACCAACGGCAAATTCAATTTAGATTTTGCTACGCCGGTCACCATTACGCAGTAGGGGGATAATTCGGGTTAAGACAATTTGGGCGTTGCCCGCCGATAGAAGCGGGCCCGCGCTGGGAGACCTGTCCCGATGAAAATCGGGATCATACTGCACGGGCATTGGGCTCATGGCCGGTATCCGCTGCCATCGCTAACGCGGCGCTTCTCTACCACGTCATGGCGAGCGGCAGCGTGGGCATCTCTACACATGCTAATCGGGGATGTTGTAAATATATTAAATTACTGCTTACAAAAAATGGTAATTTCAATAGTCCCCATCTTCCCCCTTGTGGTGTAACCAAAGAGGTCAGAAGTATTGCCGTTCAAAGTACCTGTAAATTCATGCATAAACCCGTCCTTATCGCTCACAACCCATTTGCAATTCCGAAAAAAACTCCTATCTTAATTTATTATTTCGCCCGACCCTTCTTTTTGAAATAATTGACAGAGAGTGTATTATCTAATCTCAATAAATTAGGTATATGAAAAAACTTTCCACTTTTATAGGCCTGCTGGCCGCTATCTTTTCGTTAAAAGAAGCGCTGAGTAAAGACGAGCATGTACAATCTGTCGTCAACTGGCTGTACAATGCCAGTACCAAACAGGCGCCGGCATTGCACAGCCTCGAACTGCAATTTATCAGCATTTTCACCGCCTTCGCTAAAACAACCCCATCCGCATGGTACACCTGGATAGTGGTATGCCTGGTCATAAGCGTGCTCATATTCCTCATCCTGGTCATCGGGTCGTGGATCAGCTGGGGTAGCCTGGACCGTGACGACGTCAGCGATGCCGTCATCCCGGCTGCAGGCATCTGCATCGGCGTGTTCCTGCTCAAGGTTGTCTGGTTGTTTTTCGCCCACGGCACCCTGCTATGGATACTTATCGGCGTCGCGCTATTGGTGCTATTGATATGGGGAGTAATAGAACTATTTGCCTTAAGCTGACCGGGCCATTTCCGCTTATTTAGTCCGCGCAAGTTTAAGATGCAGATGGCGTAATGGATCAATTTGTACCATTCTTAGATTCCGGAATGTTTAAGGTCACGAGTGCGCCACGCTTTGGGCAGCGCTGCATACTCGCGCCAGTTGGGGGGATTACACTGCACAGGTTTTAGGCGCGAAGGCCGGTATTCGATGCAATTCTTAACGCGGCAAGTGCTCGAGGCTTTATTATCCGAACAATTATTAAGCTAATTGAGATAGGATGAACTTTATAGGCGCACGTGTGCTACGCGCGTCAGCAGGAGGATACTTATCTTGCGTGAGCCGGAATGAGGTGTTATCATTCGCATGTGACTTTTTCAAATCTTGGATATTCTTTTAAACTTTCTGACTTAAGAATATAACCGATTTCTAATTTTACTTTAGGTTGCCTTAAATAATTCCTGATCTTGATTAAGTTTATTCCGGATTTTGGTTTATAAGCTTGTTCAAATAACGACCATTCAGATATTTCGCTATTGACAATTGTATCTTTATATACGGTCAAGTATATACAAGCGATCTTATCAATAATTTTGTTGTCGAGAAATTCCAATTTAAGATCTACATATTCGGAAAATCTATCTTTAGGACAAGAGAATACAAAATTTGAAGTTGTTCCAGACGTTGTCAACCCTTTCTGATTGAGAAGAATAGATTGAGGGTTTATAATCTCATTATAACTTTCAATATTTCTAATCTCTTCGTTAGTCTTGTTCAAAACCAAACTTGCATTTGAAATTGGAATAGTATTTTTCCCGGTTATATATTGTTGTTTCTTTATTCTAGCTACACTAGCCTTTAATTCGGCTGTATAATTATTTAAACTATCTATCACTCTCTTTTTCCTCGCATTATCTAACATATAATACTGATAATCCAATTTATTATGAGATTTTAAAAGCAAAGCCTCGAAATCCTTTTCTTCCTTATTTAACTCGCTTGTATAGTAAAAGTTAAGATAAAAAACTCCTATCAATACGGCGGCAACGGCCAAAAGAGGTACTCTTTTAACAACGTCAGCCAGCTTACTTTCAGATTTTGAAGCTTTTTTGAAGCTTTTGAAACTTATAAATAATTGCACGACCGTTGTCAGCATTACGGCAATTGAAGCGAGAAAGGTTAAAATCGGCAAACTATTCATTGATCAACATCTTTAGATGTATTTTTACTATTTCTTTTTAATAATGAAGAAAGTGTCCCACTCCAACTTAATCCAGCAAAGATTGATGATTTTAAGTTGGTGGGATCTAATAGAACAAAAGCTAATAACGCGCCAATTACTGGTACTATTATAAGCTCCAATCTATCGTAAAACTTATTTGAATGGTCGGGGAATATTTTTTCTAAAAATGGCTTAGCTCCAGCAAAATCATGTGAATATAAAGAAAGAATATGCCCACACAGTGCGCCAATCCACGTTAAAAAAATCGTATTCGTTACAATATGTGATATCCAGTCACTCATAAAGATGGATAAAGATCACATAGATAAGAGTCTAAAAATAACCTATGCATATACAGTGTCATCTGGTTTGATTAATCGATCTTTGTAATTCCCCTTCAAGGTGGTTTTAAAATCCACCCAATTTATTCTCTTCTTAATGATATATGATAAAGTATCAAATGTATCATCTCCGTCTCTAAATTCTTTTACCATGTTACCTTTTACTATGTCTGAGGTACCTAGTATTCTTATGTCAAATCATTTGTCAAAATTATTATATAACCAATATCGTACAGTAAGCGATTAATCATCTTTGTGAGGTACTACGAAAGCGAGTTTCTTAAAGTCCAGTTTTTACCCAAATCAGTGCATAGTGAACTAATCATATCCATATGCATTATCCGTTTGACCATCTTTTCCAATGCTAGTACCAGAATGTCGCGTATGTCTTATTATAATTATCCCCTATGAATCATCGCTTCATTCAAAGCATCAACTATTCTTTGGATGGACTGTCGGTCCTTTGACCATAAGCTGTCAGTTTCACCTGAATTTGTACTTATACGAACTGTAAACTTGTCTTTAGGCAAGAAAGCGAATAAGGCACCTAAAATCAATACAACTATTCCGGCTGTCCGTGCGTCATTTGAGGACACTGCCAGTATAAGGCCAACAACTAATAAAAAAAATCCAAATCCTCTTTTCGCAAGAATAACTCCAACCTGGACAGACGATATATTCCGCATTGCAAATGTCTTGTTGTCTACGATATATCTCGATTGAGTGACTGTTACGCCTCCGCTTTGAAAAAAAATAGTTTCTTCCATTGTGATACAAGTTGGTCAGTTGTTTAAGGCATTATAAAGATAAGGCCGTTCAGGGAAGCGGTCAACCCGTGAAAACACCCAATTTTCACCAACTGGCTCGATCATACAGGGCACGGCCCGCGGGCGGCTTACTCGTGCCCATCACGTAAAATTTCCACTACCACACAACGCATCTGCCCAAACTATCGTAGCTTTGATAAAACACCATTAATTGTCCCAATCCAACAATCATGATCAGGAAATATCATTTATCGTTTTTAATTGCCGGCTTATTTTTGCTGGCAGCGCGTCCCGGCTTTGCCCAAACTGCCATGCTTAAAAAAGGCGATGCAGCGCCCGCATTTACCGCTAATGCCAGCCTGGCCGGCAGCGAATTCCAGTTTTCGTTAAAAAAGGCCCTTGCCAAAGGTTCCGTTGTGGTTTATTTCTATCCTTCGGCCTACACTGGTGGCTGCGATGCCGAGGCACATGCCTTTGCCGAAGACAAGGATAAATTTACCGCCGCCGGGGCCACCATCATCGGCGTATCAGCCGACGATATACAGCGGCTGAACAAATTTTCGTCCGACCCGGCGTACTGTGCAGGTAAGTTCCCGGTAGCTTCCGACGCCGACGGCAAAATTGCGGCATCCTACGGCCTCACCATGGCGGCCGGCCGTACCGGCATTAAAGATGCCCTGGGCCAGGACCTTACCCACGGTTTCATCCCCCGCACCACCTATGTCATCGGTAAAAACGGTAAGATCATAGCGGTATTCTCATCCGAAACCGACCATATCTCGCCCACCGACCATGTCGAAAAGTCGCTGGCGATCGTAAAGGGGTTGTAATTTAATTTTTATTACGCTGAGCCTGCCTGCGGCTGGCTCAGCGTGACAAAAGGCGGATAACGTCCATAATAAAAACAATACATAGCCAGATCAAAAGTTTCTCAAAAACACTTAAATTTGTATATGGAAACATTGATTGTACACCCCAGGAGCAAAGAGCAGTTAGCTGCGTTAAAAGGAATTATGAAGGCTTTTAAAGTCGACTTCACGACCGAAAAAAGTACAGAGGGCCCATATAATGCTGAGTTTGTTGCAAAAATTAAGCAAAGCGAAGAGGACATAAAAGCAGGGAGAACGTCAAAAATTGAACCTGCTGATATATGGAACTTATAATAACCGATACGGCAAAAGACGATATCAGGTTCTTTCTAAAAAGCGGGTAATCCAATCTTGTCAAAAAGATCGAAAAACTCCTCAACTCTATCAAAGAGACACCCTTTACCGGCATAGGTAAACCAGAGCCATTAAAGCACGGGTACGCAGGCAAATGGTCAAGGGGATCAGTTCTGAACATCGTATCATTTACGAAGTTAGAAATACTACCATTTTTATTTTATCTGCAAAGGGGCATTACACCAAATAAACCGTAAAACACCAAAACGTCCTGCTCAATCCCTCGCGTCATCCTGAACCTGCCTGCCGGCAGGCGGGCTTGTTTCAGGATCTCTCAGGGGTCTTAAAACCCAAAAATTAAATGGGGAACTCCGTTCGGGTTAGAATCATGGTGCAAGTAACATTCCTGATGTTATTGCCGGACAGAGTCCTTCTTTTCATGCATAGATTTAAGTCGCCCTTCGGAAGACTTAAACCAGTAGGGGGTCCTTCTTTTCATGCATAGATTTAAGTCGCCCTTCGGAAGACGTAAACCAGTGCATGGGCCTACCGGCAGGCAGGTTCAGCATGACAGTTTGAAAGGAGAGTAAAACAAAAAGCCCCGACTTTCGTCGGGGCCTGTTTATCTTATGTATAGACGCATAATTATGCGTCTATACAATTATTCGCCTTTTTCAGCTTGCTCCTCGTTATCGGCAGCTTCTTCGGCAGATGGGGTTTCAGCAGCAGGAGCTTCCTCAACCTCAGCAGCAGCTTCAACTACAGGTGCTTCGGCCTCTGGCTCTTCCACCACTACTGCTTCTTCAACAGCAGGGGCTTCAGCTTTAGGTGCAGCAGCTTTAGCGCCTCCTTTGCCCGAACCACCACGGCGGCGGGTTGATTTCTTGGCTACAGCGGCACCATCCTTAGTGTAAACGGTGTTGTAGTCTACCAGTTCTATCATGGCCATTTCGGCGTTATCGCCCAAACGGTTTTCCATTTTGATGATGCGGGTATAACCTCCGGGGCGGTTTGCAATTTTTTCAGCAATATCGCGGAACAGGATGCTTACCGAATCTTTATCCTGCAGGTAGCTGAATACGGTACGGCGCGAATGCGTGGTATCGCTTTTAGCTTTGGTGAGGATAGGCTCGACATAGACGCGCAGCGCTTTTGCTTTTGCCAGTGTAGTTGTGATGCGCTTATGCTGGATAAGCGACGAAGCCATGTTCGCCAGCATCGCCTTGCGGTGACTGTCGGTGCGGCCTAAGTGATTTACTTTTTTTCCGTGTCTCATTGTTTTGTTTGTTGTGGCACGTGCATACCGTCGGGCGGCGTTGCCGTCAAGCCCTCGGAATTACGCGGTTGTTAGATTTGAGATATGAGACGTGAGATATGAGATTTATCTCGTGTCTTTTCCCAAACCCTGTTATTTGTTGTTTATTATTTGACTTGAGGTTTAGATATAAGATTCAGGATGTCTGTCTCAAATCTCATATCTCAAATCTCACGTCTAATTACTCTTCGTCCAATTTATACTTGGCCAGGTTCATTCCAAAAGATAAGCCTTTTGATTTAACCAGGTCCTGTATTTCTGTTAATGATTTCTTACCAAAGTTGCGGAACTTCAACATGTCTGCAACGTCGTAAGACACCAGGTCGGCCAGGCTGCGTATGTCGGCAGCTTTCAGGCAGTTCAGTGCGCGCACCGAAAGGTCAAGGTCAACCAGTTCAGTTTTCAGGATCTTGCGCATGTGCAGTATCTCTTCGTCAACTTCCTTGGTCTCTTCTTTAGCCTGTGCCTCCAGCATCATGTTCTCATCGCTGAACAGCATAAAGTGCTGGATCAATATCTTGGCAGCTTCCTTTAATGCATCTTCAGGATGGATAGAGCCGTCGGTAGCAATATCCAGAACTAATTTTTCATAGTCTGTCTTTTGCTCCACACGATAGTTCTCGATGGTGTATTTTACGTTCTTTATCGGGGTGTAGATAGAGTCGATAGCGATAACGCCAACGTTAGCGTCGGGGTTTTTGTTTTCCTCGCTCGGAATATAACCGCGGCCCTTATTGATGGTCAGTTCGATCTCCAGGGTTACCGCAGTATCCATGTTGCAGATCACCAGGTCGGGGTTCAGAACGGTAAAGTTATTCGAGAACTTGGTAATGTCGCCGGCTTTGAAAGCATCCTGACCGTTTACGATCACAAATACTTTTTCAGTATCGCCCGAGTCACCCGATTTTTTCAAACGCACCTGTTTCAGGTTCAGAATGATCTCGGTAACGTCCTCAACAACACCCTTGATGGTCGAAAACTCATGCGTTACGCCCGAAAAACGAACAGACGTAATTGCAAAGCCTTCCAAAGATGAAAGTAAGATACGACGTAAAGCATTACCAATGGTTACACCGAAACCGGGCTCAAGGGGACGAAACTCAAATGTACCCTCGAAATCCGTTGATTTCTGCATGATAACCTTGTCTGGTTTTTGAAATGCTAAAATTGCCATTTATATCCTTTGTTAATTGTTTACTTGATTAGATCTGAGAGGTGAGATCTGAGATGTGAGATTTTTTCTGCTTATCTCTTTTCTTACTTTCAAAATCTTATAATTTACTTCTATATAAAATCAGATGTGAGATTTGAGTTTGTCTCATATCTCACATCTAAAATCTCATATCTTATTTAGAGTACAACTCGACGATAAGGTTTTCCTTGATATTCTCAGGTATCTCGTCGCGGTTTGGATAGCTCAGGAATTTGCCTGTTAAATTGGCAGCATCCCACTCAAGCCAGCTGTATTTATTGATCTTTCTGCCTGCAACCGAGTTGCTGATGGCTTCCAGTGATTTTGATTTTTCGCGTACCGATACTACGTCGCCGGCTTTCAGGCTGTATGAAGCAATGTTCACTACCTGGCCGTTTACGTTGATGTGCTTGTGGCCCACCAGCTGGCGTGCTGCCGAACGGGTTGGCGCAATGCCTAAACGGTAAACTGCGTTATCCAAACGTGCCTCTAACAGTTTCAGCAGGTTCTCGCCGGTGATGCCTTCTTTAGCAGAAGCGCGGTGAAACAGGTTCTCGAACTGGCGTTCCAACACACCATAGGTGTATTTAACTTTCTGTTTTTCCTGCAACTGTACAGAGTACTCGGATTGTTTGCCCCTGCGTTTTGAAACGCCGTGCATACCCGGAGGGTAATTTTTTCTTTCTAACGCTTTATCCGGGCCGAAGATGGGCTCGCGGAACTTACGCGCAATTTTGGATTTTGGTCCTGTGTATCTAGCCATTTTGTTGGTTTTTAAAGTATCAACCGGCCCGCAGCCGGCGACTCTTAGCTTTAAAAAATTATATTAATTAAACTCTTCTGCGTTTTGAAGGACGACAGCCGTTATGCGGCAGCGGGGTGATATCCTTAATAGTAGTTACCTCGATACCGGTGGTTTGCAAAGTACGGATAGCCGACTCGCGACCTGCACCGGGGCCCTTTACAAATACCTCAACCTTACGCAGGCCCAGGTCATAAGCAACTTTACCGCAATCGGCAGCAGCTTGTCCTGCAGCATACGGGGTGTTCTTCTTCGATCCTTTGAAACCCATTTTACCTGCCGACGACCACGAAATAGCCTGCCCGCTTTTGTTGGTAAGGGTTACAATGATATTGTTAAAGGTAGCGTTGATATGCGCTTCGCCAACAGGCTCAACAACAACTATACGCTTTTTGGTAACTTTTTTAGTTTTAGCCATCTTTTTTTGAGGTTTGAGATATGAGATTTGAGATGTGAGATTTAATATCTCATTTCAAATACATCAGTATCCTTTTTATCTTTCTATTTTAACAGAGATGGCAAACCTGATATGATTCTCATATCTCAAATCTAACATCTCAAATCTATTTACTATTTAGTAGCTTTTTTCTTGTTAGCAACTGTCTTACGTTTTCCTTTACGGGTACGCGAGTTGTTTTTGGTACGCTGGCCACGCAAAGGCAAACCTTTACGGTGACGTGTACCGCGGTAGCATCCTATATCCATTAAGCGCTTGATGTTAAGCTGCACTTCCGAACGGAGGGCGCCTTCCACCTTGATCTGGTCGTTGATAATTGTACGGATAGCAGTAAGCTGCTCATCGGTCCAGTCTTGTACTTTAGTATTCAGATCCACACCCGCCTGATTCAGAATGTTCTGCGCGGTTGAGCGGCCGATACCATAAATGTAAGTAAGTCCGATCTCTCCTCTTTTGTTCTTTGGTAAATCAATACCTGAAATCCTTGCCATATTTTTCTTTTTGTTTTAAGTAATCGACCGAACGGCGGCTACCGTTGTACGAATCGATACAATATTTTAATTATCGATTTATTGAATTGTTGAATTAGTGATTACTTAACTTCTGATCCGGTAAATCAATAATTCTATAATTCAATAACTATTCTTATCCCTGGCGCTGTTTGAACTTTGGGTTCTTTTTGTTGATCACATAAAGTTTCCCGTTACGACGGATGATCTTGCAATCAGCACTGCGCTTTTTAATGGATGCTCTAACTTTCATCGCTTTATTATTTATATCTATAGGTTATTCTACCCTTTGTTAAATCGTACGGGCTCATCTCCAGTTTCACCCTGTCGCCAGGCAGAATTTTGATGTAGTGCATACGCATTTTACCGGATATGTGTGCAATAATCTCATGGCCATTCTCCAGTTCAACCCGAAACATTGCGTTCGACAATGCCTCCCGAATTGTTCCGTCCTGTTCAATCGAAGATTGTTTAGCCATATTTTCTTTTTAGATTTGAGATATGAGAACTGAGATTTGAGACTTTTTGTCCCCCCTTAACTCTATTCCTCTATCCGTTTTTTTAAAGTCTTTCCGTTAAAATGTCGATTTGATAAATGAAACCTCACATCTCAAATCTCACATCTATTGTCTTTTATACTTTATTATCCGCTTTAAAACCGGGATGCAAAATTAAGTATTTTTTTTCTAAATATTAACTTTTTCTTTCAAAACTTCATCAACGTATGAAAAACTTGAAAGGATGTCTGCTTTCCCTTTATTTACTGCCACGGTGTGCTCGTAATGGCACGATGGCTTTTTGTCTGATGTTGATACGGTCCACCCGTCGTTCCAGAACTTAACACCTGCCCGGCCCGCATTGATCATCGGCTCGATAGCGATAACCATACCTTCTTCCAGCTTAATGCCCGATCCGCGTTTGCCGTAGTTGGGCACTTCCGGTTTTTCGTGCAGGTGTGTTCCTACGCCGTGGCCCACCAGTTCCTTTACAACCCCAAAACCATTCTTCTCCGCATGTTCCTGAACGGCGTAACCTATATCGCCAACGCGCATACCGGCTACTGCTTTTTCAATACCCAGGTAAAGACACTCTTTGGTAACCCGCATCAGTTTTTTTACGGTCTCATCAACTTCGCCTATGGCAAAGGTGTAAGCCGAGTCGCCATAATACTTATTCATCAATACGCCGCAATCAACCGATACCAGGTCGCCTTCAACCAGCTCATGCTGGCCGGGGAAACCGTGTACCACCTGGTCGTTCAGCGATATACAAAGCGAGTAAGGGAAACCGCCATAATTTAAAAATGCCGGCACTCCCCCGTTATCACGGATGAAAGTCTCGGCAAGTTTGTTTAATTCTATAGTTTTTATTCCGGGGCGTATAACTTTGGCTATCTCCCCAAGGGTTTTGGCAACAAGTAAAGAACTTTCTCTTATCAGTTCTATCTCTTCGACAGACTTATAATTGATCTTTGACATGTTATTAAATTAGATGACCGGCGGCGTTGTACCTGCCGAAGTAGGCGTAGCCGTCCGTCCGGTGATACGTCCTGTTTTCATCAGGCCGTCATAATGCCTCATCAGCAAGTGGCTTTCTATCTGCTGCAAAGTATCCAGCACAACACCTACAAGGATGATGAGCGATGTACCGCCAAAGTACCTTGAGAAAATAGGCTGCACACCAATTGCCGAAGCAAAAGCAGGTATGATTGCGATGAAGGCAAGGAAAATAGATCCCGGCAACGTGATCCTCGAAATAATACCGTCGATAAATTCAGACGTCGTCCTTCCCGGTTTTACTCCCGGGATAAAGCCGCCGTTCTTTTTCATATCGTCAGCCATTTGGTTCGGGTTGATCGTGATGGCCGTATAGAAATACGTAAACACAATGATCAATATCGCAAACAGCAGGTTGTGTGCCCACGAGGTGTAATTAGCCATCGACATAACGATGGGATTAGTTGACACAGATGGGAACAGCTGAGGTATATACGCCGGGATAAACATCAGTGCCTGGGCAAAGATGATAGGCATTACACCGGCAGCATTAACCTTTAAAGGGATATACTGGCGCACGCCGCCATATTGCTTGTTACCCACGATACGTTTGGCATATTGCACACCAACTTTTCTTGTACCCTGCACAATAAGTATGGTAAGCATTACCACGCCTATCAGAGCGATAAGTTCCACAATGAATGTGATCAAACCGCCTTTACCGCCGGTACGTACGCTGAACTCCGTCAGGAACGCGCCTGGTAGCTGTGCAATGATACCCACCATGATGATGAGCGAAATACCGTTTCCTATACCTTTGTCGGTTATCTTCTCACCCAGCCACATCACGAATAATGTGCCCGCGGTCAATATAACTACCGACATCAGGTTAAATGTAAATGCGTTTATCTCGGGGCTTATCTGGTTAGGCTGCAGCTGCGATTTTACATAACCAACGGCCTGTAAAGCGGTGATACCGATAGTAAGGTAACGGGTCCATTGGTTAAGTTTGTTACGGCCGCTTTCACCCTCTTTTTGCAATTTGGTGAAGTATGGCACCGCAATGCCCAGCAATTGCACCACGATAGATGCCGAAATATAAGGCATCACACCCAGCGCAAAAATAGATGCATGGGAGAACGCGCCGCCCGCAAACATATTCAGCAGGCCCACGAGGCCTTCCTTGCCCTGCGAGTTGCTCAGGCTCGAATAGATCACACCTGGTAAAACCACATATGTTCCTATACGATATATTAAAAGAAATAAGAGTGTGTTAATAATACGCACTCTTAAGTCTTCAATTTTCCAGATGTTGGATAATGTAGTGAATAGCTTCCTCATTGGGATTTACAACTTTACGATAGTACCACCGGCTGCTTCAATTGCTTTTTGAGCGGTTGCTGAAAAAGCATGAGCCTTTACTTCCAGTTTGGCTTTCAGCTCGCCGCGTCCCAGTATTTTAACCAGGTCGTTGCGCGAAACCAAACCATGTTCCTTCAAAGTTGCAAAATCAATTGCAGAAATCTTGTAAGCTTCTGCTAATTTTTGTAATGCGTCCAGGTTGATGCTCACATATTCCACACGGTTAGGGTTTTTAAAGCCCACCTTTGGCACACGGCGCTGCAACGGCATCTGGCCGCCTTCAAAACCTATCTTGGTGCTTGTACCAGAGCGTGAACCGGCCCCTTTGTGACCACGGGTTGACGTGCCGCCACGGCCCGAACCTGTACCACGGCCAATTCTCTTCCTGTTTTTAGTAGAACCTTCTGCAGGTTTAAGATTACTTAAATTCATGATATTAAATATTTTCAACAGCTACCAAATGATTAACTTTACGTACCATGCCGATGATAGCAGGCGTAGCTTCCACCTCAACACTGTGGTTAATTTTCTTTAAACCCAATGCTTCGATGGTTTTTTTCTGGCGCAAATTCCTATCGATCACGCTCTTAATCTGTGTTATTTTGATCTTTGCCATGACGATTATCCGTTAAATACTTTACCTAAACTAATGTTGCGGTGCTGTGCCACGGTATAAGCATCGCGCATTTGCGACAGTGCCGATACGGTTGCCTTTACCACGTTGTGCGGGTTTGACGAACCTTTTGACTTTGCCAATACGTTGTGTACACCTGCCGACTCAAGCACGGCGCGCATTGCACCACCTGCTATAACACCGGTACCGTTTGCAGCCGGTTTTAAGAAGATAAAACCACCCGAAAACTTACCTACCTGCTCGTGCGGTATGGTGCCGTTAATGATAGGCACTTTTACCAGGTTCTTCTTAGCATCGTCAATACCTTTGGCAATAGCCTCGGTTACTTCTTTTGCTTTACCCAAACCGTAACCTACAACGCCATTTTCGTCGCCTACTACCACGATGGCAGAGAAGCTGAAAGTACGGCCACCTTTGGTTACTTTGGCTACACGCTGTATGCTCACCAGGCGATCTTTCAATTCGATCTCGCTGGTTTTTACTCTTTTTATATTGATTGTTGACATCGCTCTTTCCTGTTAAAAGTTTAAACCGCCTTCACGTGCACCTTCAGCCAGTGATTTCACACGGCCGTGATATAAGTAACCGTTCCTGTCGAACACTACATCTTTAATTCCTGCCGCAACGGCTTTGGCAGCAACCAGTTTGCCTACGGCAGCTGATTGTTCTGACTTATTGCCTTTTGCGCTGAAATCTTTTGATAAAGATGATGCAGATGCTAAAGTTTTTCCGGTCACATCGTCAATCACCTGGGCATAAATACCTTTGTTGCTCCTGTATACTGACAAGCGCGGACGCTCGGAAGATCCTGAAACCCGTTTCCTGATCCCCTTTTTGATTCTGTCTCTTCTTGATAATTTACCTGTCATGACGATTATTTTTTAGATGCTGATTTACCTGCTTTTCTTCTCAATTGTTCGCCAACAAACTTGATACCTTTACCCTTGTAAGGCTCTGGTGCGCGCAGCGAGCGTATTTTGGCAGCAACCTGGCCGATCAGCTGTTTGTCTATCGACTCTAGGATGATGGTTGGGTTTTTACCTTTTTCAGCAGTAGTGGTAACTTTAATTTCTTTAGGCAGTTCAAACACATAATGGTGAGAGTAGCCCAATACAAGGTCCAAAGTGTTGCCCTGGTTAGTAGCGCGGTAACCCACACCAACTAATTCCTGCTCCATTTTGTAACCTGATGTTACGCCAACAACCATGTTGTTAAGCAGTGCACGATATAAACCGTGTAATGCCTTGTGGCGTTTCTGGTCGGTCGGACGCTGAACCAGCAGGTTCCCGTCTTCCTGTGCAACAGTGATATCGCTATCAACTGCCTGGTGCAATTCGCCTTTAGGGCCTTTTACCGTAACTACGTTAGCATCGCTAACAGTAATGGTAACTCCCGAAGGTATTGCTATAGGTGCTTTTCCTATTCTTGACATTGCTTAATTTCCTCCTGATTTGATTAATAAACGTAGCACAATACCTCGCCGCCAATATTTTGCTGGCGTGCCTCTTTGTCGGTCATTACACCTTTTGAGGTTGATAGGATAGCGATACCTAAACCATTTAATACTCTTGGCATATTGCCCATGCCTGCGTATTTTCTCAAACCTGGTTTACTGATGCGCGATATGCTGCGGATAGCAGGAACTTTAGTTATCGGGTGGTACTTCAAAGCAACTTTGATGATGCCTTGCGGACCAACTTCTTCAAACTTAAAGTTAGCGATGTAACCTTTGTCGAAAAGCACTTTCGTGATTTCCTTCTTCAGATTTGATGCAGGAATTTCAACAACCCTATGGTTGGCTTTAATAGCATTCCTTACTCTTGTAAGATAATCTGCGATTGGATCTGTATTCATTTTATTGTTTTATGATAGTGGTTTCCGTAGACCTTCTATCGGTTCATATTCATTTTGTCAATGGTCAATAGTGAATGGTCAATAAGGTTATTCACCATTGACTATTCACCACTCACCAATTACCAGCTTGCTTTCTTCACTCCCGGTATCTTGCCTTCCAGGGCCATTTCGCGGAATGTTACGCGCGAAATACCAAACTGGCGCATGTAACCACGCGGGCGGCCTGTAAGTTTGCAACGGTTGTGCAGTTTTACCGGCGACGATGCTTTAGGCAATTTGTCTAATGCTTCCCATTCGCCGGCTGCTTTCAAAGCTGCTCTTTTTTCAGCGTATTTAGCTACTAATTTGGCGCGTTTGATCTCACGTGCCTTTACACCTTCTTTAGCCATTATTTATTTTGATTTTTAAATGGTAATCCAAATTCTTTCAGCAGTTCCAATGCTTCCACGTCGTTATTGGCCGAGGTTACAAAGGTGATGTCCATACCCTGTATCTTATTGATCTTGTCAATGTTGATCTCAGGGAAAATGATCTGCTCGGTGATGCCCAGCGTATAATTGCCGCGACCGTCGAAACCTTTATCGTTGATACCCTTGAAATCACGGATACGTGGCAATGCAACAGCTATCAAACGGTCAAGAAACTCGTACATATTGTTATCGCGTAAAGTTACACGTACGCCAACCGGCATACCTTTACGTAATTTAAAGTTCGAGATATCCTTTTTCGATTTTGACGAAACAGCCTGCTGACCGGTAATCGTGCTCAGTTCATTGATGGTTTGCTCGATCAGTTTTTTGTCGGTAGTTGCACCGCCAACACCCTGGTTGATAGCAATTTTTTCCAGCTTAGGAACCTGCATTACGCTTTTGTACTGAAATTTATCTTTCAGGTTGGTGCGTATCTCTTCCTTATATTTCGATTTTAATCTCGGAACGTATGTTTTTGCAGTTGCCATTACTTAATTTCCTCCCCTGATTTTTTAGCCACCCTTACCAGTTTGCCTGCTTTATTTTTAATACGGCCCACGCGGGTAGGTTTGCCCGATTTAGGGTCAACCAGCGCCAGGTTCGAAATATGGATAGCAGCTTCCTTTTTTACTATACCGCCGTTAGGGCTGGTTGCATTTGGTTTGGTATGTTTCGATACCATGTTTGCACCTTCCACTATAGCGCGGTTTTTATCTATAATTACCTCAAGGACTTTACCTTGCGATCCTTTTGAATCACCTGCAATTACCGCTACCAGGTCGCCCTTGCGGATCTTTAATTTGGCAGGTTTTACTTCTTGTTTCTTTGTCATTTTACAATACCTCCGGTGCTAATGATACAATTTTCATGAATTGCTTTTCGCGCAATTCCCTCGCAACCGGGCCAAATATACGGGTGCCTCTCGGCTCGTCCTGATTATTTAACAAAACTGCTGCGTTGTCGTCGAAACGGATATAAGAACCATCTTTCCGGCGTATTTCCTTCTTGGTCCTTACTACTACTGCCTTTGATACAGTACCCTTTTTGATGTTGCCCGATGGCAAAGCACTTTTAACGGTAACTACTATCTTATCGCCAATAGAAGCATATCTTTTACCGGTACCGCCCAAAACGCGGATCACTAAAACTTCTTTAGCGCCACTGTTATCGGCTACGTTTAATCTTGATTCCTGTTGTACC
The DNA here is from genome assembly GCF_007971025.1 of Mucilaginibacter ginsenosidivorans. Lineage (NCBI taxonomy): Bacteria > Pseudomonadati > Bacteroidota > Sphingobacteriia > Sphingobacteriales > Sphingobacteriaceae > Mucilaginibacter > Mucilaginibacter ginsenosidivorans. The sequence continues at coordinate 5,086,559 of NZ_CP042436.1, forward strand.
ATCGTTATTTAGCCCTTTCTAATATTTGAACTAATCTCCAGTTTTTGTTTTTGCTCAATGGGCGCGTTTCCATAATCAATACGGTATCGCCAATACCGCAGGTATTAGCTTCGTCATGAGCCATAAATTTGGTAGTCTTTTTCACGAACTTACCATAGATCGGGTGCTTTACTTTACGCTCAACGGCAACTACAATAGATTTTTCCATCTTATTGCTTACTACCAGGCCGGTACGCGTTTTTCTTAAATTTCTTTCCATTTCGAGCTTAAAAAATTATTTATTTTCGGAAGCTGACGCCGCTTTGCGCTTTGTTAATTCAGTATTTAAACGAGCAATATCCTTACGCACTTTCGTAATACGGGTCGGATTCTCAATAGCCGAAACTGTATGAGCAAACTTAAGCTTGGTAAGGTTGTTCCTTTCCTCGCTTATTCTTGCGGTCAATTCTTCAGTTGATAGCTCTAAAACTTCTGAGTTCTTCATTTTCTTTATTAGTTATTTTGAGTTTTTAGTCCCAAGCCCGCTTTATCAAACCGATAACTGCAAACTCAAAACTGCTAACTTGTTTACGCCTCTACGTAATCTCTACGTGTTACAAACCTGGTTTGTACCGGTAACTTCTGTGCTGCAAGGCGCAACGCCTCTTTAGCAACTTCCAGTGGTACACCTTCTGCTTCGAAGATGATCCTGCCGGGGCGAACTACCGCTACCCAGTATTCCGGAGCACCTTTACCTTTACCCATACGTACTTCCGCCGGTTTCTTGGTTACAGGCTTGTCAGGGAATATCCTGATCCATACCTGGCCTTCACGTTTCATAAAACGTGTTACAGCGATACGTGCAGCCTCGATCTGGCGGCTGGTGATCCAGGCCGGCTCGAGTGATTTTATACCGAAAGAACCGAATGCCAGTTCAGCGCCACGAGTGGCCATCCCCTTCATTCTGCCTTTTTGCATTTTTCTGAACTTCGTTCTTTTTGGCTGTAGCATTTTTTTAAGCTTTTATATCTAAACGATGTCTGTCTCGACTTGATTTATTCTATTATTATCTTCTTCCGCTTTGTCCGCCTGGGCGATTGCCACCTCCGCGGTTCTGTCCGCCCGGACGGTTACCACCGCCACCTCTGTTACGGTCGCCACCGCGGTCGTTTCCGCCACGACGGTCATTGCTCCTGCGTTCGCCACCGCGCTCACCGCCTCTTTCGTTGCGTCCGCCAAATGATGCCGAACCTTCAGGGCGTCCGCCTTTACCGCTTGCACCGCTTGCTGCACCAATATTTGGCGACAGGTCGCGTTTGCCGTAAACCTCGCCTTTGCAAATCCATACTTTAACACCTATTTTACCATAAGTAGTTAAAGCTTCGGCCAAAGCGTAATCGATATCGGCGCGGAAAGTATGCAGAGGGATCCTTCCTTCTTTATACTGCTCGGTACGTGCCATTTCAGCACCGCCTAAACGGCCCGATGTCATTACCTTGATACCTTCGGCACCCATTCTCATGGTCGATGCGATGGTGGTTTTCATAGCGCGACGGAAAGAGATACGTGCCTCAAGCTGTTTTGCTATGCCTTCTGCAACCAACTGAGCATCAAGCTCAGGGCGTTTTATTTCGAAAATGTTGATCTGAACGTCCTTTTTGGTCAGTTTTTTCAACTCTTCTTTGATCTTGTCAACTTCCTGGCCGCCTTTACCTATCACAATACCCGGACGGGCAGTGTGGATAGTTACGGTAATGCGTTTCAGGGTGCGCTCGATAACTACTTTGGATATACCACCTTTAGCTATACGGGCAGCAATGTATTTGCGGATCTTCTCGTCTTCAACTAATTTATCGGAGTAGTTGTTGCCACCGAACCAGTTAGAATCCCAACCACGGATGATACCTAACCTGTTACCTATTGGATGTGCTTTTTGTCCCATCTTAAATTAATTGTTATCGTTTTTACTGTCCACAATAAGAGTTACATGGTTTGAGCGTTTACGGATACGGTATCCGCGGCCCTGTGGTGCCGGGCGCAGTCTTTTCAACTGGCGGCCGCCGCCTACCGATACTTCCTTCACATATAAACCGCTGTCCTCAACACGCGCGCCTTCGTTTTTCGCTTCCCAGTTCTTAATAGCCGACAGCAGTAATTTCTCAACGCGTATAGCTGCTTCCTTATTGGTATATTTCAATATGTAAAGCGCCTTTTCAACGTTCTCGCCGCGGATCAGGTCTACCACCAAACGCATTTTGCGTGGCGATGTAGGGCAGTTCTGTAACTTAGCAACAGAAGCTCCGCCTTTAATTTCTTTGGCGGCGTCTTTGCGCTGTTTAATCAGTACAGACTTTTTAATTTTTGTTGTTGCTTCCATTGCCTGTTATTTTTTCTTTTCTGCGTGACCACGGAATGTACGGGTTGGGGCAAACTCTCCCAGCTTGTGTCCAACCATGTTTTCTGTTACATACACAGGGATAAACTTGTTACCGTTGTGTACCGCGAATGTATGACCAACGAAATCAGGAGAGATCATGGAACGACGTGACCATGTTTTTACTACTGATTTTTTATTCGAATCATTTAGTGTCACTACCTTTTTTTCAAGGTTATGATCTATATAAGGTCCTTTTTTAATTGAACGAGCCATTATTTCTTCCTTCTTTCAATGATGTAACGATCAGATGTTTTCTTTTTATCACGGGTTTTAAAGCCTTTGGCTAATAAACCTTTGCGTGAACGCGGATGGCCACCTGATGCCCTTCCTTCGCCACCACCCATAGGGTGATCTACCGGGTTCATGGCTACACCACGAACTCTTGGGCGACGGCCCAGCCAGCGTTTGCGACCTGCTTTACCCAATACAGCGTTAGCTTTTTCACCGTTGGATACGGTACCGATAGTTGCCAGGCAAGTCGATAATATCATACGGGTTTCGCCTGAAGGCAATTTGATGATGGCATATTTGCCGTCGCGTGCCGAAAGCTGTGCGTAAGTACCTGCACTGCGTGCTATGGTACCGCCCTGGCCCGGGTTCAGTTCGATATTATGAATGATAGAACCCAGCGGGATATTTTTCAAAGGCAATGTGTTGCCAACTTCAGGTGCAGCTGTTTCGCCCGATACTACGGTCTGTCCAACTTTTAATCCTTCAGGGGCTATCATATACCTTTTTTCGCCATCAGCAAAGTGCAGCAAAGCAATACGTGCCGAACGGTTAGGGTCATATTCAATAGTCGCTACTGTAGCCGGGATATCAAACTTATTGCGTTTGAAATCGATCAGCCTGTATGCTTTCTTATGACCACCGCCTATGTAGCGCATAGTCATTTTACCGCTGTTGTTACGTCCGCCCGACCTGTTATTAGATGCTACAACCAACGACTTTTCAGGAACGTTCGTTGTAATATCCGAAGTACTGGTGTCTACCCTGAAACGGGTACCCGGGGTAACCGGTTTAAATCTTTTAACTGCCATCTCTGTTATATATTGCTGTAAAAGTCTATAACTTCACCGTCTTTCAACGTCACTATCGCTTTTTTGTAGGTTGCAGCGCGACCGCTCACAATACCCGCTTTCGTGTTGCGACTTTTCAGTTTTCCAACGTATTTGCTGGTGTTTACCGCTACTATGTTAACACCGTACATTTTTTCTATCGCGCCCTTTATCTGTAGCTTGTTGGCCCTGTGGTCAACCTTAAAGGTGTAACGGTTCAGCTTTTCAGTAAGCTGGGTTGCCTTTTCAGTAAGTAAGGGTTTCTTTAAAATTTCCATATTACTTAGCTAATGCTTCCTCCAAAGTTTTAACAGCACCCGTAGTCAGTAAAAGCGTGCCTGCATTCAACACATCATAAGTGTTCAATTGATCGGCAGTTATCACCTTGCTCTTTTTCAGGTTGCGGCTTGATAAATAAACGTTCTCATTTGCAGCGCCCAGTACCAATAACGTTTTCACGTCGGTAACTTTCAGGTCGGCTACCAGCTTTACGTAGTTTTTGGTTTTGATAGAGTCGAAACTGAAATCTTCCAATACTACAATGCTGTTATCTTTTGCTTTGTATGACAGGGCCGATTTGCGGGCCAATGATTTAAGCTTTTTGTTCAGCTTAAAGCTGTAGTCGCGCGGCTGCGGACCGAAGATACGGCCACCACCATTGAACAATGGTGATTTTACGCTACCGGCACGGGCGCCACCTGTACCTTTTTGTTTATATAATTTGCGGGTCGAACCTGCAATTTCATTACGCTGTTTTGCTTTGTGCGTTCCCTGGCGCTGGTTAGCAAGGAATTGCTTCACGTCAAGATAAATAGCGTGGTCGTTAGGCTCGATACCGAATATGGCATCAGAAAGCTGCACCTTGGCACCTGTCTCTTTACCCGAGATATTTAATACTTTAACTTCCATTTTATTTATCCACGATTACGAATGAACCCTTAGCTCCCGGTACGGAACCTTTAACTACCAGCAGGTTTTGCTCAGGATAAACCTTCAAAACCTCGAGGTTCTGAACTTTTACGCGAACATTACCGGTTTGACCAGCCATACGCATGCCTTTGAATACACGTGACGGCCATGACGACGCGCCCAATGAACCCGGTGCACGCAAACGGTTGTGCTGCCCGTGTGTTTGCATACCCACACCGCCAAACCCGTGGCGCTTAACCACACCCTGGAAACCTTTACCCTTTGAGGTACCGGCCACATCCACAAAATCTCCGGCGGCAAAAATATCCACGGTAACAGTGTCACCTAAGCTTTTTTGATCTTCGAAAGTTTTGAATTCAACCAGCCTGCGTTTTGGAGTAGTGCCGGCTTTCTGGAAATGACCTTTTAGAGGAGCAGGGGTGTTTTTTTCTTTTTTCTCACCATACGCCAGCTGAACTGCGGCGTAGCCGTCTGTTTCAACAGAACGAACCTGAGTTACTACACAGGGGCCAGCTTCGATTACTGTACAAGGAATGTTCTTCCCTGACTCGTCGAAAATGCTGGTCATACCTACTTTTTTACCAATAATTCCTGACATTTTAATATTTTCTTTGTGTCCATCGAAGCAGTAGGGCCTCGCTCAAGACATTTTAATCCCCCCGAAAGGGACGGCAAAGATAGAAACTTTAGATTAACTCTCAAATAGTTGCGCTAAAATTTTTTAAGATTTTTTTGAGTAGGAGATTTGAGGAGGATTAGTTGACGAAGTTGATGTTTAACTGGCACGATCCCTAACCTGGTTTAAGAGTTTAGCGCAGCGCTCTTAAATTATAGAAGTAAATTGAGAACTCCGTTCGGATCAGAGCCCTTCTTAACTTTAATATCCGTGTCACTATTGCCGGACGGAGTCCTTCTTTTAATGCATAGATTTAAGTCGCCCTGCGGAAAACCTTAAACCAGGCTGGGATTTGAGTGGGATTGGTTGATGAAGTGAGTGGTTGATTGAGTGGGAGGCAGGCTACATTATTATATCACTGTGCTGTTCGAAGTCTCACGACTTCGAACCATTATGCTTGTAGTCTCAGACTACCGCCATAGTCGTCCGAAGTTACAAACTTCGGACAGCGAGGTTATAGCTGCTTAAGTACTTCTTCGAGTAGTCATATTTCTTGATTATGAGAAATCGTTTTTTTAGCTTTGAGTCAACCAGATAACCAAACCTTTACAAATGAAATATTTATTAGCCTCAATATTCGCTTTAATAGCAAGCTCGCATAGCAATAGAACGAATTTTGCTCAAAAAGTAGATATATATTCCGGTAACTGTACTCTTTACAAAAAGACATTTATACCACCCAATCATATGAAATTTGATGTTGTGAGCAGTGCATTTGGCAAATTAGTAGTAGATCGCTCTAAAAAACATCTCAATTTTTATTATGATAGCAAATTAGTTTTTTCTAGGGATGAGTTTAACAGTTATATCGACGGCAACCAAGGAGGCGAGGGCTTTACGAGTTATAACGGAGTTGATGGACATAGTTTTCCTGCCGAAGGAAAATTTCAGATCAATGTAACTGGCTACCAATACGAAATTTCTAATTACAGAACTAATTAACGCAACAACAATATTATGTCCTTATTTAGAATTGTAGTCAAACAGAAACATTACGCAAACGGCATTAAGCTCGAACAAGGCATGTCTGTAGAAGTCGCTTCTTCATATTCTAATCCTTTAACCACAAACGGCGGCCATGAAGTACAAGATGCTTTCATAAGGAAATATGGTATAGACTTGAAGAAAAATTGTGGTTTATCTTCTGTGTATCTTGATGTTCATAAAATAAGCTAGAAACTTACAGAGGAATAATATTTACGGCAATGCCAGCAAGCACAAAACCATCAAATAGATGGGTATTACCAACAGTACTGGCCATTCTAGGAGCGATTATTGCCGGGAACAACAAGGATGTTCCAGAGGTTTGGATTGGAATCATTGTCGGTATTATATTGGGACTCATTCTTAATGTTGTCATAGCAATAATTCGAGATATCGTACAATAATTTCAGAGTGCTTCCCAAAATCTGGCGCAAGTTTAAGGGCTGGTTGTGCGGTGGATTAACTTGTGCCTGTTATATTGTATAGGATTTGATTATATTTGATTTATTTAAGGAATACAATGGACACTTTACTCATTCAGGTAACTAATCAAAATGCATACAGTTTACTAAATGAACTGGAAAAGCTGCACCTAATAAAGGTTCTAAAAAAAGAAAACAAAACCGAAAAGCTATCTGAGAAATATGCAGGTAAATTGCCTGCTGATGCCGCGAAAAAATTGCATGATCACATTAAACAAAGCCGCGGCGAATGGGATATGTGATAGATAGCAATGCTGTAATTGATTACCTGAGCGGACAAATGCCGGATAGCGGAATGGCATTTATGAATAATATTGTAAATGACACCCCAGTAGTTTCAGTCATAACACAAATTGAGGTTTTGGGATTTAATAATCCTGCAGAAATTGAAACCCTGCTTAACGGGTTTATTGAGGACTCCTTAGTGATACCTCTAAATGATGAAATAGTTAGGAATACTATAGAGATCAGGAAGAAAAGCAAGATCAAAACGCCTGACGCAATTATCGCTGCAACCTCAATTGCATTGAATTATACACTTGTTACGAGGAATACGCACGACTTTAAGAATTTGAACTCATTAAAAACCACGAACCCGTGGTTATTATGAAATATAATATCACAAGGTTATATTCAACCAGGATACGACATGTGGACCTGCCCAAAATGCGGACATCCGTTCTTCAACAAAAATCAGTCGCACTCCTGCGGCAGTTATACCGTTGATGATTTTCTGAAGGACAAACCGGCGCAAAGCGTTGAACTGTTTCATACCTTCCTGGCCGAGTACCAAAAGATCGGCCCGTTCCAGCTGCACCCTGTTAAAACGCGTGTGGCTTTATTAACCAAAATGCGTTTCTGCTCCGTTAATAAGATCGGCCCCGATTACATCGGTATACACCTGGTGCTGACGGCGCCTTTTGAACATACGCTATGTTTTTACAAGATCGATAACCTGGCCAACCGGTTTTTTGTACATCATGCACGTTTATATGATGCCGAAGATATTTCTGCCGAATTAATATATTATATGAGGATGGCGTACGAAGTAGGTAATAGGGCGCATATTATTTTAAAGAAAAATACTTAAATTCATCCGTCTCAATCCATTAGCAAAAATGAAAACAGCCGCCCGCGCTTTAGCCCTGCTCCTCATCCTGTCATTATTCTTCAGTTGCACAAAAAAACCCCATGATCCTTTAGCCAACTCGAGCCGCGAGGACAAGAATGGCTGGATATACATCCACCTCGAAGGTTCGCCGCACGATATCGGTTACCAGCACGGTTACCTGGTGGCTAAAGAAATTGACACCTTAATAAAGGCGTTCCAGTTTTACCTGCCCCATACCACTAACCGCAGCTGGCAATATTTCCGGGCAGCAGCAGCCAGGTTTAACTGGTGGAACAAGATAGATACCGAATACCAGAAGGAACTGGTAGGTATGGCCGCAGGGTTGCGTGCAAAAGGCATGAAATATGATTCGCTGGACCTGGTGGTGCTGAATGGCAATATCGAACTGACATCGTACTACGAACCGCTGCAAATGAATAAGGCCAAACCCGGCAGCGGCGACAACCGCGCTCCAGGCAATTGCAGCGCATTTATTGCTACCGGCAGTTATACCAAAGACGGCAAGATCGTTATCGGTCATAACAACTGGACGGATTATATCATCGGGGAGCGGTGGAATGTTATCGCGGACATAAAACCGGCAAAAGGCAACCATATCCTGATGGACTGCGCACCCGGATTTATCCATAGCGGCGACGATTTTACCATCAGCAGCAGCGGTATTATGGTTACCGAAACTACCATAACACAATTTAAGGGCTTCGACTCGACCAAGACACCCGAATTTGTGCGGGCGCGCCACACGGTACAATATGCCAACAGCATAGATGATGTGATAAAAATGATGACCGCCGGAAATAACGGAGGCTATGCTAACGACTGGCTGATAGGCGACACAAAAACCAATGAAGTGGCAAAGCTGGAACTGGGGTTGAAAGATTACCGTGTATGGCGTTCAAAGGATACCGCCATTATCGGTTCAAATTTCCCGAGCGACCCCAAACTGATCAAAGAGGAAACCACGTTTGATGTGAATAATAAGGCAAGTTCGCCCAATGCCCGCAAACTGCGTATGGAAAAACTGGTGGCTGTAGATTATAAAGGAAAACTGACGGACTCGACAGGGAAACTGATAGAAGGCGACACTTACAGCGCCTACGATAATAAACAGATCATGAACCGTTGTGTTATAGACGGGCACGTAGAGGAAGACCCGATGGGCGTACCCGAATGGAACGAGGGTCCGTACTATCCCATGGGCGCCGTACAGGGCAAAGTAACCACCAGCGACCTTGCCAAAAAGATGCAGTTTTGGGCGCATATGGGTCACCCCGGCGGCGCCGACTTTTTAGCGGCCCCCTACTTTGCCAAACACCCCGAATACAAATGGCAAAGCAAATACCTGCGCGATATGAAGGCTTACCCGTGGACGTTGTTTAGTGCGAAGTAGATGGTTAACGCTTAGCTGTTATCTCGTCGATGATTTGTTGAGTCTTGTCAAGGGAATCAGTCATATATTCGAGATCTGGCCTGAGCGGCTTCCATAAAAGCAAAAGTAACAATACTGCGGAGCCGATGCCAAATGAACCGAATATCCAGGGCAAATTACTTCCATTTCGTTTATCAAAAGATTCGTAAATCGGTACCAGTATATTCTTTGGCGTCGACACTGGGGAATAAATTTCTGCGTTGATAGCAGCAATGTATTTTTTTATATCATTTCCGTAAGGAACACGGTCCAGATAGGTGAACTTATCTAACGGTTTGTCATTAAAGTCGGCCTGGCTTTCTTTTACAAACTGCTGATATGCCTTATCTTTCCCTTCTGATGAAAGATTATTCTTAACCGTTTTAAAATACCGTATAGCAAACCAGCTATACGGTTTATAGCTCCCATTATCGTTAATAATTGTTTGCAATGTATCTGGCCCTGTATATGGAACTGTCTCAACGAGGACTGCACCCTTTGCAGCTCTTTCTCCAAAAAGCCGTTTTGCGGTTTCACCATATATCATACGTATGTGCTTTATTGAACGAGGATTGATCCAGCTAAGGGTGTCATTTAAGCTGGGATGCCCATTGATAACCAGTAGGGCATTGTTCATGGTGGCGGTATCCCCCTTTTTTCCGATCCTATAACTATATTTTTTAATTACATGGTTTGAATTATATACAGGCACTACCAGGTACAGACTCATATCAAAGTTCGAAGACTTGTTTGTTATTGCTATATAAGGTTTGAATCGTGCAAGTTTCTTATCCGCATAAAAGGTTTTAACTGAGTAGAATTTAGTTTGCGCTACGCTATCAATTTGGCTGATACGATCGAGTTTGGTTAATTTCCCGGTTGCTGTTTCAAGATAAGTTTGGGCTAAAACAGTAGGAGCAAGAACGGCCATTGACCCTAAAAGCATAAAGCCAGCAAACGGATCTGATCGAACTCCCCGGGCCGTTAGATCCAATATTTTGATTCGCGGTCCAAGCCATATATAGATTGGTATCCACACAAGAAAACAAGGCGCCCAAAAATTAAGGATATCCTCATCAACAACGATCGCGTTGCTTTTTATAAACAGCAACCATCGCAAAAAGCTGTAAATAACTATTGTTCCTGTTGAGACAATTAGATAGGGAACAAATATTAGTCTGAATTTTACAACAAAACTCTTCATGTGATAAGGTTAGTCGCTAATTAGTTTATTCCATCATCAACCTTCTTATCAACTCGGCGCTTTGCTTTTTCCCGTCCTCCAGCCGGTCCTTAAAAAAGGCCTGCACATCGTTAAAATGTTTTTTGTAGCCCTCCATATCGCCGTAACCTATAATAGCCGACCATTCCCGGACCGCCGAATGAAACTCCAGGTCGTCGCCGCGGATGGTTTTATCATACAGGGCCGTTTCTATCGACTCCTCTAAAAGTTCTTCGTTTTTAAACAAGTATTCGGCAATGCCCAACCGCAAACGGAACGGCGGTGTCTGGCATATCAGGTTATCATAAGGGTTTACGCCCAAATGGTACCAGGCATCAACCATGCTCAATATGCTCAGGTGCGAGTTAGGCTTGCGCGTTTCAGCATTTTGCCCCAGCGAAAACTCGCGCATCACTTTATCATTCAGCATAATGGGCTTGCGGCTTTCGTGAAACACAAAATCGCGCGCCCGGTAAAGCCTGTCGCGGAATGCCTTTTCCTCCTCCTTTATCATCAGCTTAAAAAGCTCTGATTCAGAAATAGCATAGCGCTTCACCTGCTGCCGGGCATAGGGATTAAGGATAGCCAGGCCAGCGTAAACGTGTGCCTTATAACTGAATATCCGCAGGGTGGTCAGTATTTTCACATTATCTATCCCGCCAATGTACGAACCATTATCCCAGGGGAAAAAGCCGGCTTCCTTCCACGCGGTTCCCATACTTTCGAACCCCACATGCGTTACGGCCTGCGTATCGGCTACTATTTTGTCGTGTTCGTGATAGTCGGCAATTTCAACTATATCGGTTTCCACGGCAGTAAACAGTTCCATCATCCTCTTATAAGCCGCTTCGCCCGCCCTGTGCTTTATCAATATAAGTTTCTGACCCTTCGGCTCGAAACCAGGTCCATGCATGGCATGAAAAGTGATGATCTGCGCATCTGCCGGCAGGTGCTTCTCAAAAATGGCTATTTCGGGGTGTTTGACAGATGTTTGCCCCGCTACTATAGCGCCATATTTGGTAGATGGTCCATAAGCTGCAACCACATCAGCCAGCCTGTCGGCCTCTACCGAATAAACGACCAGGTCGCACGAACGTGCCACATCGCTGCCATGTTCTATAATTTTTATACCGAAGGGCTCCATTTCTTCCGCCAGCCGGTGCATGTTTTCCGGCAGGTCGCATCCGCAAACGGTATAGCCGGCTTTGGCAAAAGCTTTGGCGTACAATTTCCCCATGTCGCCTAAACCTATGATCCCGATATTCATTGCGCTAATATACCGATGACGAGCGTATTTTATAATTTAAGCTTAACATTGGTTTTAGCATTGCAATCGATTTTTATTTAAATTAGTATATCTTTTATCTCAAAAGAGAAGTATAAAGACATTAGAAAAAAATTTGCATGGGCCATTAATTAATAATTAACTTACGAAACTTAAAATTTATACTGATGATAAGGCGCTTATTTAATTATTTTTTTGTTTTGATATTATGCTTCAGCGCATTCACCGCACAGGCACATTTACAGGATACGACTAAAAAAAGCGCGCCTCCGAAAATCACCGTAAAACCTACGGGCTTAAAGCCTGTTTACCACCGCCCGTTACTACCCAAACTGTCCGCGGCCGCCGATTCGGCACAAAAAGCGCAGATGGACCCTGCTCAACTGAACGACAAAAGCCTTAACGGCCAATACCAATACCTGCTTACCAAAGTATATCACTACCAGCAGCCCCTGCTGGCGGCCTTATGGAAAAACGCGATGGACACGCTGAACCAAAGCCGCAGTCAATTGAAAGCGGCCCAGGCCAAACTTAGTACGCAGGTAAAATCGGTCGACAGCCTCAAGACCGATCTGACGGGCAAACAACAGTCGCTTACCGAATCAAACGCAAAAGCCGATGCCATCAGTGTATTTGGAATGCTGATGCCAAAATCCACCTATAACGTGGTAATGTTTGGTGCTGTTGGCGTACTGGCGGTCGCCCTGGTAATTGTTATAGCCACCACGGCCAAACACAAACACGAAGCCAAATACCGCACCGAACTTTACGAGGAAATTGACGAAGAATATAAAACCTTTAAAGCCAAGGCCCACGAAAAGGAACTCAAACTGGCCCGCGAACTGCAAACCGAGCGCAATAAGCTTGACGAGTTGCTGGGACGGGGATAGCCCACTCTAAACAGAAACCTGACCTCCGCTCTCCCGCGTAAGCGGGTCGGTATCAGTCCCTTACTCCGAGCGAAGGCTCTTCACCGGGTTGGCCAACGCTGCTTTTACACTCTGGTAGCTTACTGTAAGCAACGTAATTACCATTGCGCCCAGGCAGGCCACCAAAAATATCCATAGCGAAATATCGGTGTGGTATTTATAGTTCTTCAGCCATCCCGCCAGGAAAAACCACGAAACAGGCGTGGCTATAAGGCACGATATGGTTACCAGCACCACAAAATCCTTCGATAGCATGCCCCACAGGTTAAATACCGAAGCGCCAAGTACCTTTCTTACCCCGATCTCTTTGGTACGCTGTTCCGCTACGAACGATGCCAGTCCGAACAACCCGAGCGACGAAATAAATATGGCGATAAAAGCCAGTACCGATGCCAGTTTGCCAATACGCTCCTCGTCCGAAAACTTTTTGGCGTACTCCTCATCTGTAAATTGGTAATCGAATGGGCTGCCGGGGTTATATTTCTTGAATACCCCTCCTATTTTAGTTAAGGCATCGGTTAGCTTCGCATCGTGTTTGATCTTGATCGTGATCATGTTGGCCCAACCATAATCCATCATAAAAATGGTCGGCTGCACCGGCATATAAGGCGACTGCATCACCATATTGTCAATAACTCCCACTACCGTGTAATTCCTGTCATTGAAATGAATGATCTTGCCTACAGGGTCCTTAAAGCCGATCAATTGCAGCGCACTCTGGTTTAATATCATGCCGGCAGTATCGCTTTTAAAATCCCTTGAAAAATCGCGGCCCTGGCGTATGTGCCAACCTATGGTTTTGCCAAAATCATGCGTTACGGCAATAGTGCCAAAAAGCGGGTTTGTCGCCGGGTCTTTCCCCTCCCAACTGTAGCCTATGCTGTTGCTGTAAACCGCCGTAGTAGGGCTTGATGATTCGGCCATATTTTCAACCACACCTGTGTTGAGCAGGTCGTTCCGGATGGCATCGAAATGGCCGAACAGGTCAGGCGTGTTCATCGGTACAGTAATCAATCCCTGGCGGGTATAGCCTACCGGGCGGTTTTTGGCATACTGTATCTGCTTAAATACGATGATGGTGCCGATTATAATAGTTACCGATATGGAAAACTGCAACACTACCAGTATTTGCCGCGGTAACGCGGCCAGCTTACCTGCCTTAAAGGTTCCTTTAAGTACCTTCACAGGGTTAAATCCTGAAAGGTAAAATGCAGGATAGCTTCCCGAAACGATACCTGTAAATAAAGTAAATAAGATAACGATCAGCCAGAACACCGGGTTGGCCCACGGTATCGACATCGATTTATCGGCTATCGAATTGAATACCGGCAGCGACAGCAGCGTCACCACTATAGCCAGCACCAAAGCCAACCCGGCCATCAGGACCGATTCGCTTAAAAACTGCGCGATCAATTGCTTCCGCATCGAACCTATCGCCTTGCGTATACCCACTTCTTTGGCCCTTTTTTCCGATCGGGCCGTACTCAGGTTCATAAAGTTGATACAGGCCAGCATTAGTACAAACACGCCGATGATACCAAAAAGCCAGATATATTGTATGCGCCCGCCCTTTATTTTGCCGTTCTCAAAATCGCTGTACAATCTCCACTTATCCATCGGGTGCAGCAGCAGGTGTTCGTTCCCTTCTGACCTTTTCACATATTTTTGGGTTATCAGTTCGATCTTGGCCGAAGTTTTTGCCATGTCCACATGATCGTTCATCTCCACAAATATCTGGAAGCTGTGGTTGTCCCACTGGGTAGCGGCCCGTTTGAACCAGTTCTCGGTGGTCATATATTTATCCCACGACATCAGGATGTACGTGTCATTGAAAGTCGAATTTTTGGCAATATCCTCGTAAATACCGGCTACCTTGAAATCGAATTTATTGTTAACGCGCACGGTTTTGCCCATGGGGTTGGCATCGCCGAAAATCGCCTTTGCAACATTCTGGCTCAGCATCATCGATGAAGGGTCGGTAAGCGCATTGATGTTGCCATCGATCATGTGCAACCCCATCATCTTTGGAAAATCCGGCTGCACCCACATTCCCGTCCTGGTCAGTTTCTTTTCGCCTACACCCAGCACAAAACCAAAATTCCAGGAAGTAAGCGTTACATATTTAAAATCCGATGTATACTTGTTTTTCAATTCGGCGCCAAGCGGGATAGCCATAGCATTTCCTGTACCCGTCTCGTGATTAAAAGTTTGGGTGACCATCACCTGCGCTATCTTTTCATGATCGGCGTGATAATGGTTGAACGTCAGTTCGTCGTACATCCAAAACCCGATGAGCATAGCTACTGCCATGCCGCAAGCCAAACCTAAAACATTGATAGACGAATACACCTTGCTTTTAAGCAGGTTGCGCCAGGCTATTTTGAAGTAGTTCTTGATCATATCCCAAAACTTTGATGATTATATTCTAAAAGACGCCCCCGGGCTGGTCAACGTTGCAGGAAATACTTTTTATTTTACATTTTCCACGGTTATTGGCGAAAGGAACGGCGAATCAATCTCCCGGCTAGCCAACACTCTCCGCCCGTCATTGCCAGCCTGTCCGGCAGGCAGGCGGGAAGCGAAGCGACGAAGCAATCCCCCAGCTAACCGATATTCCTGTATATTATTAAAAGCAACAAAGCAATGTCTCGCCCGACCAACACCCCCGCCCGTCATTGCGAGAAACGTAGCGACGAAGCAATCTCCCGGCTAAGCGGCATTCCCCGCCTGTCATTGCCAGCCTGTCCGGCAGGCAGGCGGGAAGCGTAGCGACGAAGCAATCTCCCGGCTAGCCAACACTCTCCGCCCGTCATTGCCAGCCTGTCCGGCAGGCAGGCGGGAAGCGTAGCGACGAAGCAATCTCCCGGCTAGCCAACATTCCCGGCCGGTCATTGTAAGACACGGTCCCTACAGTTGTGGCAGCCAAATTTTGCCGGTCAAAGGACCACAATCTTTTTTTGAGTAATTTGCCATATGGTATTCCAACAGGGCGGCTGCGTTTACATCATGACCAACCCATATCATAATGTACTTTATGTCGGCGTTACGTCCAATCTCATAGCGCGTGCCTGGGACCATAAGAATAAAACATACCCTGGCAGTTTTACAGCGAAATACAATTGCAATAAACTTATATACTATCAGTTTTATCCCAGGATCGAAGAAGCCATAGCAGCAGAAAAAACATTAAAGGGCAGTAATCGGAAAAAGAAAGAGAGCCTGGCTATCTCATTAAATCCCGACTGGAAGGATCTATATGATGACATTATAAAAGAATGAGTTCTGCTTGATTTGCTTAAAGGGAGATTGCTTCGTTCCTCGCAATGACGTGGTGGGTTATCGTTCAAAACAAAAAAGCCACCCGTTTCCGGATGGCTTAATATGATGATCGTCTTGAATCTTGTCTTTTGACTCCTGGTTCTATAAACTCACACCTTGATCTCAACTTCAACGCCGCTTGGCAATTCAAGCTTCATCAAAGCGTCAACAGTTTTTGAGTTGGAGCTGTAGATATCCAGCAACCTCTTGTAAGAGCAAAGCTGGAACTGCTCGCGTGCCTTTTTGTTTACGTGCGGCGAACGCAGTACAGTAAACACTTTCTTTTCAGTTGGCAGCGGAAGCGGTCCGCTAACTACAGCGCCCGTAGGCTTTACTGTCTTTACGATCTTCTCGGCTGATTTATCAACCAGGTTGTAATCGTAGGATTTTAATTTAATTCTGATCCTTTGGCTCATTTTTGTTTTTGTTGTGGGATTTCACCGATTTAATGATGATTTCGCCGATTTGTTAATAGACCACCCTAAGAGCTATTTATTAGGAAATGATCCTGTTGATTATTTATTAGATTACACCGATGATCTGTGGAATCACAAACTGATCGGTGTTATCATATTTTATTACTCTACGTCTACAGTACCTTTTTTGCGGCCCTTGTTTTTAGCTATAACTTCTTCCTGTACGTTACGCGGTGCTTCAGCGTAATGGTCAAACTCCATGGTTGAAGTTGCACGGCCAGAAGTGATGGTACGCAACTGGGTTACATAACCAAACATTTCAGAAAGCGGCACCATAGCTTTGATCACCTGCGAACCGGCACGGGTATCCATACCCTGCAGCTGGCCACGACGACGGTTCATGTCACCGATAACATCACCCATGTTTTCTTCAGGGGTCAATATCTCGATCTTCATGATCGGTTCCAGCAGTACTGGTTTACATTTTGGCAATGCCTCGCGGTAAGCCGAACGGGCTGCAATTTCAAAAGATAATGCATCCGAATCGACCGCGTGGAACGAACCATCGATCAACCTTACTTTTAAGCTGGTTAACGGATAGCCTGCCAGTACACCATTGTCCATAGCGGCTTTAAAGCCCTTCTCAACAGATGGGATAAACTCGCGCGGGATAGAACCACCAACAATCTCGTTCACAAACTGTAAACCTTCTTTGTTGTCGTCCGTCGGAGAAATAACCACCTGGATGTCGGCAAATTTACCACGACCACCGGTTTGTTTCTTGTAAGTTTCACGATGCTGGGTTGTACCGGTGATAGCTTCTTTGTAAGCTACCTGTGGCGCGCCCTGGTTTACTTCCACTTTAAATTCGCGGCGTAAACGGTCCATGATAATATCCAGGTGAAGCTCGCCCATACCCGAGATCACAGTCTGACCTGTATCCTGGTCGGTTTGTACACGGAACGTTGGATCCTCTTCGGCCAGTTTACCTAAGGCGATACCTAACTTGTCAACGTCGGCCTGTGTTTTTGGCTCAATTGCCAAACCAATAACCGGGTCAGGGAAGTTCATCGACTCCAGTATGATGTGACGTTTTTCATCGCACAAAGTATCACCGGTCTTAATATCCTTAAAGCCTACTACTGCTGCAATATCACCTGCCCCCACGTTAGGGATAGGGTTTTGCTTGTTAGCGTGCATCTGGAATATACGCGATATACGTTCCTTGTTTTCAGAACGGGTATTGTAAACATACGAACCGGCATCCAGGTTACCCGAGTAAACACGGATAAAGCACAAACGGCCCACAAACGGGTCGGTAGCTATCTTGAACGCCAATGCTGCAAACGGTTCTTTTACATCCGGTTTAACCAATATTTCTTCTTCAGTATCCGGGTTATGACCGATAACACCTTTTGAATCCAAAGGTGAAGGCATCAGTTCCATCACATAATCAAGCATGGTTTGTACACCCTTGTTCTTAAATGATGAACCGCAGGTCATCGGAACTATCTTGCCGGCCAAAGTAGCCTGGCGTAAAGCGTCAAGCACTTCGCGCTCGGTGATAGTCGTCGGATCTTCGAAGAATTTCTCCATCAGTCCGTCATCAAACTCAGCTACAGCTTCCAGTAATTTTTCTCTCCACTCGGTAGCTTCTTCTACCATATCATCCGGGATAGGCACCTCGGTAAAGGTCATACCTTTATCATGCTCGTTCCAAACCACACCACGGAAGTTGATCAGGTCGACCACGCCTTTGAAGTTATCTTCGGCGCCGATAGGCAACTGCAGCGGAATGGCGGTACTGCCCAGCATCTCTTTAACCTGTTTTACCACGTTTAAGAAATCGGCACCTGACCGGTCCATTTTGTTAACGAAACCGATACGCGGTACGTTGTAGTTGTTAGCCAAACGCCAGTTGGTTTCCGACTGCGGCTCAACGCCGTCAACAGCCGAGAACAGGAACACCAAACCATCCAGTACACGCAGCGAACGGTTTACCTCAACGGTAAAGTCCACGTGCCCCGGGGTATCAATAATGTTGATGTGGTAGTTATGGCCACGGTATTTCCAGTTAACTGTGGTAGCAGCCGAAGTAATGGTAATACCACGCTCCTGCTCCTGCGCCATCCAGTCCATGGTAGCTGCACCCTCGTGCACCTCGCCTATCTTGTGGCTAACGCCCGAATAGTAAAGGATACGCTCGGTAGTAGTGGTTTTACCGGCATCAATGTGCGCGGCAATACCGATATTTCTTGTATATTTTAAGTCTCTTGACATATTTTTTATTTTTTGGATACCACCGATTATTATTTGTGATTACACCGATTTGTAATTTTAACAAAATCGGTGTAATCGTATTATTAAATCAGTGTAATCAAATGTTAGAAGCGGAAGTGTGAAAACGCCTTGTTGGCTTCAGCCATCTTGTGCGTATCTTCCTTCTTTTTCACTGCTGCACCTTCACCTTTTGAAGCAGAGATGATCTCGCCTGCCAGTTTCTCGTGCATGGTTTTTTCGCCACGGCGACGGGCATAAGTGATCAGCCATTTCATACCCAAAGCAACTTTACGTTCAGGGCGAACTTCTGTAGGCACCTGGAAGTTTGCACCACCTACACGGCGACTTTTTACTTCAACAGCAGGCATTACATTGTTCAGCGCTTTTTTCCAGGTATCCAGGCCGTTTTCGCTGGTTTTCTTTTCAACTATTTCAACAGCATCGTAAAATATCGAGTATGCGGTCGATTTCTTTCCGTCATACATCATGTTATTTACAAACCTTGTTACCAAAGTATCATTGAACTTTGGATCAGGAAGGATAATTCTCTTTTTTGGTTTCGACTTTCTCATTGTTACTATCCTCCTTAATTATTTCTTTTTACCTTTTGCAGGTGCGGCTGCTGCCTGGCCTGGTTTTGGACGTTTAGTACCATATTTACTTCTGCGCTGGTTACGGCCGTTAACACCCGAGGTATCCAGTGCACCACGAATGATGTGGTAACGTACACCCGGTAAGTCTTTCACACGTCCGCCACGGATCAACACGATAGAGTGTTCCTGTAAGTTGTGGCCTTCACCTGGGATGTAGGCATTCACTTCTTTTCCGTTTGTAAGGCGCACACGGGCAACTTTACGCATTGCTGAGTTTGGTTTCTTAGGGGTAGTGGTATACACTCTCGTGCACACTCCTCTTCGCTGTGGACAGCTGTCCAACGCTGGCGACTTACTCTTGTCAACCAGAGCTACTCTACCTTTTCTAACTAATTGCTGAATAGTAGGCATTCTTGCTTTTTTTTCTTTTACAGTTTTATCCTTATTTTAAGGACTGCAAAAGTACGGACTTATTTTTTGATTTTCAAGTGCTTGGTTCAAAAAGTTTTCTGTACAGGTAAAAGGCTGTAAAAGTTGCTGTTGGGTTGCCGATACGGGCGTTCCCTTCGTCCCTCAGGGTCACGCTTTCCGCTTATACTGCGCAGGCCTTAATCACATAGCCGGTATCCGCTGCAATCGTTAACGCAAATTATCCAGATGGGGCGGGGTAAAGTGATCCCTGGTTTACATGTAGTACCTGGAAAAAGCAGTTTCTATATCGATGGATTCTGCATTTTGTTCATGCAACAGGTAATCTATCAATTCTGCATCGGTAGCCTTACGGCCAATGCCTTTTGCCATAGCCGATGAATTCAGTTCTTTAAAGTCCTGGGTTACCGTTTGCAAACAAAGCTCTTCTGCAAACCTGATGAGCAAGTCTGTTTTTTTATCAGAATCCGATTTAATAATTAATGTGGTCATTATTCAAAGTTAACGTTTTTCTGCCGAAAATAAATTGTGTTGCCCGCAGCCCTGCGTTACAAAGCTCGTCTCAACCGTAGGACTTGGGGTGAGGCCAAAAAAGTGATTTAAACACACATATAATACACCATAGTTCGGTAATTTTGATAAAAACCACCATCCAAAATGAGAAAGCTCACCTTACTGCTCACGTTCATCTCCTGTATATTCATCACACAACAATCATCTGCCCAGGTGACAACCAAATTCGGCGACAACGTAAGCACGCTCGACGGTATCATGAAAGCCTATTACGATGTGGTAACCGTAAAAAAAGGCGAAAAGGCCAGCTACGAGCGGGACAGCCTGCTGCATTGGCCCAATGTTAACGTCGGTATGACAAGCGTCGGTAAAAGCGGCAAACTGTCGTTTCGGTATATGAGCCTGAAGGAATTTCACCGTTTGTCCGACCCATACCTGGAAAAAGAGGGTTTTTATGAGCGCGAGATCTCGCGAAAAGTGGATCATTTCGGCGCCATTTACCATGTGTTCAGTACGTATGAGTCGCGCGCCACGGCAGAAGGGCCCGTAACCGAGCGGGGAATCAACAGCATCGAGCTTTATTTTGATGGCGCCCGGTTTTGGATATTGGGCTGGTTCTATGATGCGGAACGCAAAGGGAACCCGATACCTGCCGAGTATTTAAAGAATTAAAATAATTACACCGACCCATTCAGCATAACCACTGTAAGATCGGTGTAATCATTAATTAAAATCGGTGTAAACCACAAATTATAATTACCGCGATGGCGCAGGCGGTTTTGGTGGTGGTGGCGGCAGGCCATGTCGTGGCGCACAGCTCGTAAACATAATGGCACACATAGCTGCAAGTGCTACCATACTTATCAATTTCTTCTTCATAGTTATAGATTTTATATAACTACAAGCAGTAAAGGAAGTTGTTTGTTTGATAGGGTAGTCCGAAAGTCCGCATAAGTCGGAACACCAAAAGAAAGAGGCCCAAAAGTGTATTCACTAATGGCCAACGACCAACAAATTAATTCTCAACCAAAGGCTGGATATGGCGCTTATCCTCAGGCAGGGCCATGTATTTTTTATAAGAATCGTTAATGTAAACCGCCAGCGATTCGCTGTTGTTGCCGGTAATAAAAGCGTATGTTGGCCGGTAAAGCGTCATAAAGTCTTCCAGGTCCTGCCCCTTCAGTGGCACAATGCTGCCTACATAGTTTCGCGTAAATACCTTATCCACAACCCTTTCCTCCTGTTCGTTCTTAAAATACCTTTTCAGGCGGCGGGCGTTACGGGCTTCGCGGCCAAACCATGTGGAAGGCGACAACGGGTACACTTTAGCTTTCTCATAAACCTGGGGGTATTCCTTTTGCGGGTTAAACGAAGGTGTCCGGGTGGCAGTGATATTAACTTCACGCAATTGTATCGGCTGGGTTTTTAGTTCAACATGCTTTTGGGATAGATCGACCACATACAACGTATCGGCAATATATCCCGGTGACGAGAATATTAAAAGGTGCCCTGTTTCGGTATGGATCTCAAACCTGCCCGATTTGTCGGTAAGCGTTGCCTGTTTGTTCGACAGGTCACGCACGAATACATTTTCGAGTTTAGTGCCGTCCCGGTATTCAACTACTACCCCCTTCACCAAAGTTTGCGCGTAAAGCCCGCTGCTGATGAACAGCAAAAAAATAATACCGAAGCTCTTTATATTCATAGAAGAAAGATAGGTAGCATAAATATAAGCTATTTATAACTAAAACTTACTTTTTAGCCCCGTGGTTTCGAATTTAACATTTAATTGACGCCGGCATGAATAAAAACCTGGTCCATACAAACCTATTCCAATCTTTCTTCCTTTCAGCCCGCATGTTTTGAGCTATAGGCTCTACCGCTTTGTATAAAATAATGACTGAGGCTTTATGCCATATCGGGACTACCGGCAATAGGGCAGGTGATAAATGACCCATAGGGTCTACCTGTTTGTAGAAACTGTAATAAACAAAAAATTTGCCTCGTAGAGGCTACCCGCAATCAGCCAGATGATCAGCTCTTTACCTTTTCCGCAAACGGCGGATAAAGGGTAGCCTCTGCGAGGCAAAAAACTGCTTTGGATTGGTAGCTACAAACCGGTAGAGCCTACGGCTCAATATTTGTTATGTTCCCTTACCATTTTTATACAAAATTACTTATTGGCAGGTCGGCAGGGGGCAACAAAAAACCCGGCTTTCGCCGGGTTGAATGTTTATTTTTTGTCGTTCGTCCAGGTATTGTTATCCGGGTTAATATCCGGGAATACTTTATCAGGATCATACGTTACCGATTGTATCGCCTCGGTGGATGGATACTTGAAGCTCCACGTGCTGTTACGTTCCCATATCTCCACCGGCAGTTTCACACGGTCGGTTTTACCGCTAACGGTCTTTATCTCCAGTATAACCGGCATAGCCATTTTCTCCAAATTATCAATGGTGATCATAGCACCTTTCGTTGGGTCGTTATCAAAATACTTCACATCGCTAACCGCAACATCAAGTTTCCAGTTATTCAGGAACCATCCGCGCCAGAACCACTGCAGGCTTTCGCCACCGGCGTTCTCCATGGTACGGAAAAAATCATCCGGCGTGGGGTGCTTAAATGCCCACCTGTTAATGTAAGTTCTGAAAGCAAAATCAAAACGTTCGGGGCCCAGTATCTGCTCGCGCAGCATCGTCAAACCAGCGCCGGGTTTCGCATATAATAATAAACCGGTGTTCCGCTCCTTTAGGTTGGCTGGCTGGCTCAGCATCGGTTCAAGCCCTGTACGGGTGTACCTTGATGCATGGTCATGCATATCTTCACCGCCATGCCGGTACTCGCCATTGTTAAAATCATAGGTCGAAAGCGTATTAATAAATGTATTGAAACCTTCATCCATCCAACCGTAAAGCCTTTCGTTCGATCCTACGATCATCGGGAACCAGGTATGACCGAACTCGTGGTCGTTCACGCCCCACAAACTCCTGCCTTTTGCTTTATACCCGCAAAAAACTATACCGGGGTATTCCATACCGCCAACTACACCGGCAACGGCCGTAGCAGCAGGATAAGGGAACTCGAACCATTGTTTCGAGTTAAATTCAATAGATTTTTTTACATATTCCGTCGAACGGCCCCAGGCATCATTACCATCGCTCTCAACCGGGTAAGCTGATATGGCGATGGATTTTTTACCACTTGGCAGGTCCATTTTAGCAGCATCTATAATAAATGAGGCCGATGACGCCCATGACGCGTCGCGCGCATTGCTTATTTTAAAGTGCCAGGTAAGCTCCTTTTTGCCTGCCGGGCGCGATGAAGCTTGTGTAACCTCGTCGGCCGAGCGGATAACAACGGTCTTTTCACTTTTTTCGGCTTCTGCCCAGCGCTTCAGTTGCTCAGGGGTGTAAACTTCCTGCGGGTTAAGCAACTGGCCCGATGCCACCACAATATGGTTTGCAGGTGCGGTAATGCGCAGGTCGAAATCGCCGTACTCCAGGTAAAATTCACCCGGACCGGTATATGGCTGCGTGTTCCAGCCCATCACATCGTCGTATACGCACATACGCGGGTACCATTGTGCAATAGTAAATATCTTACCGTTCTTGGTTTCCTGTATACCTGTACGGTCCGATCCGTAGTTTGGTTCGATGAACGAATATTCGATCTGCAACTTAACCTGGCCGCCATTTGGCGCCACGTCCTGCGGCAGGAAAACCTGCATGCGGGTATCGCTTATCAAAAACTTCAGGTCGGTAGCGGCACCTTTGGCATTCAGCAATTTTACCGATTTAATCTTGTCGCCCGCGTCAAAATCCTGCCCGCGGCCCCAGTTGCGGCTTTGCTGTTTTGGCGGGTTGCCCACCAGAGGCACTATCTGCGTACCGCGCGAATCCAACTTGAACAGGTTCTGATCGAGCTGCATCCATAAAAAGCCAAGCTTTTGCGGGCTATTGTTGGTATAGGTTAATATTTCCGATCCGGTTATCTGGTTGGTTGCATCGTCCAAATGGGCAGCCAATTGGTAGTCGGCCCGGTTTTGCCAGTATTTTGCACCCGGGGCGCCATCAGCCGCCCTGAACTCGTTGCCGTTTTTTGAGTAGAACGGCGGGCCAAAAGTTTCGTGGTAATCGTAATTGGTTGCGGTTTGCGAAGGCTGCTGCGCAGCCGGGGGATTTGCTTGCTGCGCATTCACTGCGCCTGCGGCAATCAATAAGGCCAGCGAAAAACCGGCCATCATTTTCAATTTCATTTCAGTTCAGTTAGTTAATTGAGCGCGCAATTTAGTATAAATTAGAGAATTGCGTACCTGGTAAAATAATTGTTACCAAATAAGGTGATTGCTGCACATAGCTATCTGCGTTCAGAAAAATCTTCCCTGGCTGATAATTATCTGTAAGATTTAATTGTACATTATACTTCAATAGCCTTTGACGCCTAAGTTACCGCCTAAACATGAATAGGGTTTTTCAAATCGTCCTGATGTTTGTGCCGATATTCATCTCGAATGCAATATCTGCACAGACCGGCGATGAGCATGTTAAACAACTGTTCGAAAAACTCAAAACTCATAATAAAATTTATCCGACCGAGAAAGCATACCTCCATTTCGATAAAACGTATTACGCAGCCGGCGATACCATATACTTCAAAGCTTATGTTACCATGGGTGAAAAGCATTTGCCTTCCGGCATTAGCGGTGTATTGCATGCCGACCTTATTAATACGAAAGCCAAAATAGATCAATCGATCAAACTGCAATTGACAAATGGCGTTGCCTGGGGTGATTTTGCCCTGCCGGATAGCCTGCCTGACGGAACCTATCGCGTTCGTGCATGGACGAACTGGATGCGGAACGATCCGGGCAGTCTTTTTGAAAAGGAGATCGTTATCGGTTCACAGGTGAACAACAAAGTACCCGAAAGCAATACTGCAAAAGCCGTGAACGCCAGGGCCGACCTGCAGTTCTTCCCCGAAGGTGGCGAACTGGTAAGCGGTATCGAAAACAAGGTCGCCTTTAAAGCGATTGGAACAAACGGGCTGGGTACTTATGTAAAGGGGATCATTACTGATAACACCGGGAAACAGGTAGTCGAATTTGCATCGGCAAGGCTGGGCATGGGCTATTTTACGATGATGCCCGAAGAAGGAAAAACTTATAAAGCCGAATTGATTTACACTGATGGCACCAAAGATGAAGTGATGCTGCCACAGGCAAGGGATAAGGGTATCGCCCTCTCTGTAAACAACGACTCCCTGCAAAAGGCTACCGTCAGCATCCGCGCCGGTAAAGCTTATTTCGATGAGAATAAAGGTAAGGATTATACCCTGGTCATTTATTCGGGCGGCATAGCGAATACCGTTGACTGCAGGCTCGATAGTAATGTTATTACCGTCGACCTGATCAAACGGAAACTATTCACCGGTGTAACCCGCATCACCCTGTTTTCATCCGCTAACGAACCGCTTTGTGAAAGGCTCATATTTATCCAGAACTACGACCAGTTAAACCTCGACGTTGCGACGGATAAGGAAACCTATCATCCCCGGGATAAGGTGAACATCAAACTAAACGCCAAAACACGGGCGGATTCTGCTGCAAAGGGTCATTTTTCGGTGTCCGTGGTCGATGAAAGCAAAGTAAAAACCGATGAAAATGATGAAACCACCATATTATCCGACCTGCTGCTTACATCCGACCTGAAAGGATATATCGAACAACCCAACTATTACTTCAACAACATTACGGGCCAAAAACTCAAAGAACTTGACCTGGTAATGCTGACCCACGGTTACTGCAGGTTTACCTGGAAACAAGTATTGGATAGCGCCGATAATAAACCTGCTTATCAGCCTGAAAAGGGGCTGGAGATCAGCGGCGTGGCGACGAGCGTTTTGGGCAAACCAATCAACAAAGGTACTGTGTCGTTGATCTCGCAGATGGGCGGACCTGTATTAAGCCAAACCACAGACGAAAAAGGAAATTTCAGGTTTAGTAATTTGGTTTTTACAGATACTGTTCATTTTGTGCTGAATGCCACGAATGCCAATGGGAAAAACAATACGAAATTGGTTTATCACAAGGACATAAATCCAGCAGTCAGTGCGGCGTCGGCATCAAATCACGACAACATTGATCAGCCGATGAAAGCTTACCTGGCGAATACGGAAAAGCAGCAGGAGCAGTTAAATGCGCTCGGGTTAGGTAAAAAGGGCCGGATGTTGAAAGAGGTTAAAATTAAAGGGATAAAGGAAAATAATAATTATCGGTCATCAAGTTTGATGGGGCCAGGACATGCAAATCAGGTGGTACATGCTGAAGAATTAGAAAAGACCGGTGGCATGCTTTCGATCAAACTGGCCGGCAAGTTTCGTGGCAGATACGGTTATGCGATAACTTCATCTGGAAATTTCCCCGGGCTTGTAATGCTTGATGGTGTACGCTGGAATTTCCCATTAGATTATATTAACCCGAACGCGGTTGAAACGGTCGAATTGTTCTATGATGCGAATGCTTCAATTTATGGCATGGAGGGCGCCAAAGGCGTACTTGTCATTACAACAAAACAGGGCAGCGGCTTGCAGGCAAAAGATATTTCATCGACCGGCGTATTACCCATTACCGTTAATGGTTTTTACAAAGCCCGTGAATTTTACGCACCAAAATATGAACATCCCGGCAATAACGCCAACCTTAAGGACCTGCGCAGCACCATTTACTGGCAGCCGGAGCTAAAAACGGATAAAGAAGGCAATGCGTCATTTGAGTATTACAATGCCGATGGAACCGGTACCTGCAAAGTAACCATAGAAGGTATGGACGAAAAAGGGAATATCGGCAGGCAGGTTTTTCGGTATAAAGTTGAGTAGCTTTTGAATGCGGCCCATAGCCAATGGACCATTGACCATTCACTATTGACCATTGACTAATCAACTCCCCAAAAAATGTTTCTTATATACCGCTTCATCAAACCCAAAGAAAAGAAATTTGCCGTCCTCGATAACCGGGCGTTTGATGATGCTGGTTTTCTCCTGTAATAAAGGGAATGCGGTATCAGGAGTCACTATACTTTCTTTAACCCGGTCGTCAACGTCTTTCCACACGGATGATTTCTTGTTCAGGAATTTTTCGTAGCCGGCCTTCTTATCCCATTCTTTCAATTTTTTGGCAGATATGCCAAGTTTTTTAAAATCATGAAACTCAAAATCAATATGGTTGGCTTTTAGCCAGGTAAGCGCTTTCTTTACCGTATCGCAATTAGGTATCCCGTAAACTGTCATGCGGCGAAATTACTGATTTGACGTCAGCAATAAAATCCTATTTACCGGTATCGCCGCTCTTGTTGCCGCCTTTGATATCATCGTTTTCGATCCCGTGCTTATTCTTTTTGATCTCCGCTTTCAGCTTGCCAAAACGGTAACTAAAGCCTATGTTAAGCGAGCGGTATGGGAATTCTGAGGCACTGGTACGGTAAAAATTAACATCCCTGGTTGTACTGCGATTGGTTTTATATCGTGCATATGGATTGGACAGATTAATAAATATAGAGCCTTTCTTATTCAATATATCCTTCGATGTACTGATAGAGGTGAACACATATGCGCTCGACTTTCCTTGCAACAGCACATTGGCGCTGTAGAAGCCGCCGTTGATACCCGCCCGCCAGGTATCGCTGATCTTGTAGCCCGCATAGGCAAAAGTATACCCCTGGAAACCCTCGTTGGAGTATAATTGTCCGTTGATATAGCCCCGCAGGAAAATGTAAGAGAAGTTTCCGTTGATATTCAGGTTCAACTTTTTGGTGATCGGGTAATTCAGGCTGATGTGTGCCCCAAGGTTTTTATCGCTGCCTACATTCTGGTAGGTGGTGTAGGTAACTGTGTCGAGCAACTTGGTCACATTCTGGATGGTGTTGTTAGCGAACGAGTAGCTAATACCCAGGTTAATATACCCTTTTGAGAATTTGCTGTAATTAAGCTCGAACGCATGGCTTAAAACCGGCTGCAAATTCGGGTTACCCGTGCTGATGAACTTGCTGTTCAGGCTGTCGACGAAGGGGTTGAGTTGTGAAATGTCCGGCCGCTGTATCCGGTTAGTGAAACCGAAATTCAGGCTCGATCCTTTAAACTTGCGTTGGACGGATATAGAGGGGATAAAATTGGTATAGTTTTGTTTTAGGGGCGTATTTTCGGTAACAAAGTTGGCGTTCACGTCAGTATTTTCGATCCGCAGGCCGGCCTTAAAACCCCAATCCTTCAGGTTTAACTGATAAGTATTGTAAAAACTATAAACGTTCTGTTCATAATTAAAGGTGTTGTCGCTCCTGGGATCATTGACGTAAACATGGTTTACAGTATCCAGGTCGCCGGTTTCAAAATCGCTGTAATTTTTCCGTAATATCGCCTTAAGGCCACCTTCTATGTTGATCTTTTTCAGCGGGTGTACATAATCCACCTGGAATGTCTGCTCACGCGTTCCTGTACTGTTAGTTTGATGCAGACTGGGTACCGCGTAATTATACCTGCTCAGTATGTCGATCATGTTATCGTTAGAATTGGGCGACCTGTCATATTTATACGACATCGTCAGCAGCCTGTCCTTGTTGCTTTTAAAACCGAGCTGGTAATTGATACCAGCATCCAACCCGCTCCACCTGGTATGACTGGTGTTGTTTTGAAGATAACTTTGCGTAAGCCCGCCGTCGCCCCCAAAGGTTTGAGAGGACGAATTACCGAGGCTGTTAAAATGCGCCCCGTTCAGGTCGAGTGAAGCGGTAAGCAGGTTCAGGGTATCTATTTCGTAACTGAACTCCTCGCTGGTGTACAGAAAATGTCCCGTGGTCGAGTTCGAACTGGATTGTGCCAGGTTCGACAGCAGGTTCTTCTGATCATCAAAAGTTTGCAAAGTATTTTGGGAGGTAACGGTTGTCCTGGTGCGGTCACTGGCGCCACTATACATCGACAAGCCAAATTTTCCCTGTTTTACCGTAAGCGACAGTCCGCCTCCGGGGCCGTATATGGTATTCTCGCGCAGGTTGATGTTTCCATTGTAGCCTTGGTCAACTTTTTTATTGGTAATGATATTGATGATACCGGTCAACCCCTCGGCATCGTATTTCGCAGGCGGCGTGGTTATCACCTCTATTTTCTGAATACTGCTTGCGGGCATCGACTTGAACACATCCGAAGGGTTGTGCGCTATCAGCGACGATGGCTTGCCATTGATCAGTATCTTATAATTGCCACTGCCCTTCAACTGGATATTGTCACTGGCGTCTACTGTCACCAACGGTACCTTGCGCAGCATGTCCAGCACGTTTTGGGTCTTGGTTTCCGGGTCGGCCTGCACATCATAGCTTATCCGGTCTATCTCCTGCTTCACCAACGGCTTCACGGCCGTTATCGAAACATCCTGTAATTGTTTGCTTGTTGCAAAAAGGGCTACTATGCCTATATTGACCTCCTTGCCTGTTCCGGTAAGCTGAACGGTTTTATTAGCATACCCTATAAAAACAAAGGTTACCTGGTAGCTTTTGCCTTCCGGCGCGCTTATCGAAAACGAGCCGTTGTCCTGTGTCAGGCCGCTTTTTATTGCCTGCCTGGTAGCGGCATCCTGTAAGGTAACCGTCACAAAACTTATGGGCGCCTTGGTGGCCGAATCAACAACTGTTCCCCTGATCGTAATATTGGGTCCGACCGCAGTTTGTGCCAGCGCAAAAGTTGAAAGTAAAAAGGAAAATATAATAGTCAGAAAAGTTTTCATGCAAAGGCTCAGATTTTAGGGTAGTACAAGGTAAATTCATCGGCCCGCAAAGGAAAACATTTTAACATAATTTAACTAATTAATTAGTTTTGTAACGGAGCTTTTACCTGTTTGCCTAAAAAATGACGCTTTACTTCTGATTTCCGCCTCCTTTATTGCCATTATCCTTTCCTTTGGTGTCGTCGTTCTCTATCCCGTGCTGATTTCTTTTTATATCACCCTTCAGCTTGCCAAAGCGATAATTGAAACGCAGGGCGAACGAACGGTTATAGACCTGCGTGTTGGTCTCCTGGTAAAAGTCGTTCGTGCGGGTAGTATTCTTAAGATTGTAAAATTTAGAGTAGGGGTTATTAGCGGCAAGCCCAACGGTTAGCTTCTTGTTGAAGAAATCTTTTGTTACCAAATATTGATTAAATATGAAATCGGCAGTACGGCCCTGCAGGTTTACGTTGCCGCTGAAATAGCCCGCATTGAAAGAGAAAGCAAAGCCGCTGGCGCCAAATTTATAGCGCATGCTCCCAAATCCGCTTCCGGTAAAGCCATTGTTTTTATACTGGCTTCCGGCAAATGTACCGCTCAGCCATATATGGTTTAATTGCCCGTTCAGGTTCAGCGTAAAGTTTTTCCCTATGCTTAGATTCGTGTTTATATTGAGCCCCAGCGTCTTATTTGTTCCTAAGTTTTCGAAAGTCGTGTAGGTAACCGTATCCGTGCGGTTATTCACATCCTCGATATGCAGGCTGGAGACATTCTGTATCGAATTATTGGAAAACGCGTAACTCAGGTCGATATTAATGGAACCTTTTGAAAAGTTACTATAGGTAAGGTCGAAAGTATTATCAAGCTCAGGTTTTAAACCGGGGTTCCCGGTGCTGATGAAGGCCGGGTTCGAACTGTCGACAAACGGGTTAAGCTGGAAAATACCCGGGCGCTGTATCCGCTGCGTAAAACCCAGGTTAACACTGCTGCTTTTAAAGCTGCGCTGTACCGATACGGACGGTATCAGGTTACTGTAACTTGGCGCAGTTGTAACCCGGGCCGAAATAAAGTCGGCGCTTATGGCTGTGCGTTCCAGCCTGAGACCCGCTTTGCCCGTCCATTTGTCCAGTTTTACCTGGTACGAGTTATAAAGGCTATAGATATCCTGGTGATAGTTAAAATCATTGGTCAGTGCATTGTTGGTCAGGTATTGCTGGCTGGCGGTGTCCCGGTCGTCAACATGGAAATTGCTGTAATTGTTTCTCAGTATCATTTTTGCACCGGCCTCTATTTCTACCCGTTTGATGAACGGTCCGGCATAATCCACCTGGATGGTATGATCCCTGTTGCCCGCGTTATTGTATTGCTGATAATCGGGAAATAACCCCGCAGGATAATTAAACCTGTCGCTGAACATGTTATCGTTAAATTGCCGGTTTGGCGCATAGCTGTATTTATACGAAAAAGTAAGCAGGCGGTCCTTCGATTTTTTGAAACCCATCTGGTAGTTGATCGCGCCGTCAAATCCCAGGGTATGGGTATGACCTGTACTTTGCAGGTAATAGGTTTGCTTCAGCACGTCAAGGCTATCTGTATTTGAAAGCTGAAGGTTATGCAGGTTCAGGTCCTCGCCGAAAAAATTGACCGATGCGGTCACCAGGTTAAGCGTATCAACCTCATAACTTAATTCGGTGCCGCCGTAATGAAAATTACCGTTTTGAAACGTAGTACCCGATTGCGAAATGGTTGTCTGCGTGGCAAAAATATTTTCGGTGCTTCCCAGCGCTGTTGGCTGGCTGCCACCAGTACTGTTAAAACTTCTGCCGAATCCGCCAAAAAAGGCCATCCCAAATTTGCCCTGCTTAAATGTGCCGTTCACATTATAACCTGCACCATACACCGAATTGAACCGTGTAAATATCCCCACGTTATATCCCTGGTCGACCCTTCTTTTGGTAATGATATTGATAATGCCTGCCAGGCCCTCGGCGTCGTATTTAGCCGGCGGAGTTGTTATTACCTCAATCTTCTGGATATTGACGGCCGGCATCGATTTTAGTATATCAGAAGGATTTTTAGCCATCAGTGCCGACTCCCGGCCATTGATCAGTATTTTGTAACTGCCGCTCCCTTTCAGCCTGATATTGTCATTGGCGTCCACGGATAATAAAGGCACCTTGCGCATCATATCCAAAACCGACTGTTGTTTGCTATCGGGGTCTGCCTGGATATCATAGGTAATACGGTCCACTTCCTGCTTCATCAGCGGTTTTGCAGCCGTAACCGATACTTCCTGCAATTGGCTGGATGATGCCGAAAGCATCACTTTACCTATATCGATATTGAGCCCGGCGCCTGTAACCGGCACAATTTTGGTTTTATACCCAACAAAAACGAACGCTACTTCCAGTGGCTGCGCCGGGTTGGCGCTTAATGAAAAACTTCCATCCTCCCTCGTCAACCCGCTGCGGATGCCTGCATGGGTTTTCGCATTTTGCAGTGCCACCGTTACAAACCCCAATGGCTTGCTGGCAGCCGAGTCGAGGACATTACCTTTTATGGTGACAGTTGGCTGTGCCGCCTGCGAAAAAGCAAGGCTTGCGACAAAGCAAAATAGTAATGCAAGTAAAGAAATTTTCATACACGCCGGTTTACGCGAAATGACGTTCGGGAGCATAAAACGTTACAGTGAAAAATGCTTATTTAACACTTAAATGGCTGATTTTAACATATTTTAACTATTGCCGGAAAAAAATCCCCCTAATGGGGGGATGGCAATTTTAAGGGCTGTAACACGCACGTTACAGGGGGGTGTTAAGGATCGTCCCGGTCTACATCAATACCGATGCCCATGCTGCCGCTTTTTGTATAATGTATGCCGAAATGCGGATCGCGCGTTATCTGCCGGTCCATTGAGTAGCCGGGCTGGTCGAGGTATTTTTCTTTCAGCTTTTCGTGAATATCATCAGGTTGCTTCTTACCGTTAACCATCAAAAAGGTATTGGTTAATTTGAACGACGAAAGGTCGCTTTTATCTTTGATCACATTTTCACCAACCAGGTCGTCCGTTACCGATGATATAACTTCGTTTAATGAGAAATTTGACTTGAAGAAACCGTTGTGCTGCTGGTCAAGCTTTAGCAGGTTTTTCTGCTTCATCATAAATTGTTTGTCGGGCGCCCACATTTTTTTGGGCATCGGCTTAAATTTCATGTCGTTCATAGCAAATTGCTGCTGTTTCAGCATAAGCTTCTGCAGGCTGTGCTGCTGGAATTTTATATGCGGTTCGTCATCAACAAATACTCCTTTACCCGTCATTTTAACAGGCCCGTAATACAGTCCGTTATCTTCACTTATGCCGTATTTCGCTTTAAGTTTGTCGTGCAAAGCATCAGGCTGTTTCTGACCGTTCACTATCAGTTCATCATTGCTTAACCCGAACCATTTTACAGCCGTAGCGCTGGCTACTACCTTCTCTGCTACCAGGTCGGCAATCACCGCATTGGCCCTTACCTGGTCGGCAGTGTAGCCGGCGCTGTCCTGCTGTAATCTCAACCCAAGCCACTCCTGCTTTGTCATCTTTTGTGGAAAGGGTTTATCAGATAACAACTTCAATTTTGTGAAGCCAGAATCGGGTTTGGTCCAGCCCAGGCGAAGTTTCACTTTGCCGGTATCGGCCCAATCCTTCATTTTAAATTTAGCCTTGGATGACATCGGCTTAAAGCCGGCCATATCATCGGCCATAAACCGCCTCTTTTCCGCAACCTGTTGATTAACCTCCCGTACAATATGGTCGTAATCCGCCAGTTTGCTATCATCAACTTTGGTACCGTTGATACGCAGGGACGTAAGCTTATTATTGGCAACCACCATGTCATAAATATCCCCTTTATCATCTTTGACGCTCATTTCTGTATTCGCCGGGTCGGCATTGTTCTTACTATACAAAACACTTGTGATATGTATCGTTGTATCGTGCTTTTTGATGGTCGTATCCCCTGAATGTTGTGCGGCGTAGTTAAAAACCGGCTGTTTTTTTGCAGCCGTGCCGACAGCTCGATGTTTTGCCAAAGCGGCTTTTACCGGGTTTTTTAAAATGAGGTGCGACAGATATTGCACGGCATTATCGGCTTTGGGTAGTGCCGTAAACGCCGACAGCAAGATAAGGCTTGCGGCAAGCACTGCCTTCTCCGCAATACTTAACCTTTTATTTTCCTGGCTCACCATCCTTTTTAAACGGTCGCGCAACTGGCTACCCGATCCTATACTCATAACCAGGCTTGTGCGGCTGGTATCTTCATATCCAAAAGCGAGCAATGCCTCCAGGTAATTGGCTTTACGGTTCATGCGGCTCAGTACCATATCGTCGCAGCAGGCCTCCCTTTCGGCGCGAATAAGCGACGACAGCCACAGCAATGCGGGGTTAAAAAAGAATACCGTCTCCACCAGTCCCTGCAAAATATTCACCAGATAATCACGGCGACGGATATGCGCCAGTTCGTGCCATAAAATGCTTTCCAATTGTTCGGCCGATAATTGCAACACAATGCCCACCGGCAGCAGGATAACCGGCTTCAGCCAGCCTACCGCTACAGGTACTTTAACCAACTCGGATTGCATCAGCCTGACCGCCCTGCTTATTCCCAGTTGTTCGCTGAATTGTTGTACCTTCTGTTTAACTTCTCCGGCAACAACGTGCACTTTATAATTGCGTATGCGCTGTATATACAGCAGCCCGCTTACCATTTTCAGGCTCTTCAATACGAAAAACAGCAGCCATACCAGGAAAATGATGCTCGTATTTTGCTTAATAAGCGTAGTTAGCCCTGTAAAAAGGCTCGTGTGAGTAGCCGGAGCCGCAGAATCTGTGCCAACGGCACTAACCGGACCGATGATTACGATGTTTTTTCCGGGCGATAATTGCACCGGGGTTCCAAAACGCATTTGTATATAAAATGTAATACCCGCCGCCGCTACAAAAAGCACCAGGATACCACACAGCAACCGGTAGCGTAACGCGGCGGCCGATTTACGGGTAAAGGTAATCACGAGCCCGGTTAGCAGGGCTGCGGCCAAACCTATCCAAAGCGAATGGATCAGTGTCCAGCAAATGGCGTTAATGGTGTGATCCGAAATATACGGCGTCCAGAATGTTTTCATGGCTTTATGATTTTTGGTCGATCTTTTTGATCAATTCTTTAAATTCTTCCATTTCTTCGGGCGATATTTTCTTATTGCCCAGCAATTGCATCATCAGGCTGCTTGCCGACCCGTTGAACAGGTTATCCACCACCCTATCGAGCAGGAAACCCTTGGTTTTATTTTCGTCAACCGCTGCCTTATAAATATGGGTCATCTGGCTTGCGTCTTTTGTAACAAAACCTTTATCAAGCATGATCAGCATCAGCTTTTGGGTCGACATGTAATTCACCTCGCGCTTTTGCTCGTTCAGCTTATCATTCACAAATCTCACGGTCGACGGCCCGTATTGCCATAACACCTGTAGTATTTCCAATTCCGATTTGGTTGGTTCTGAAGTGTTATTTTCCTGTTTAGATGATTTCATAAAACAAACCTAAGAAAAATTTCTTATATTCCAAATAAAAAGTAAGAAATCTTTCTTAGGTTTGTTTTATGATCATTGTAACTAACAGAAAATCAGTAAAAAAAATTTCATTAGTTTGCTGCGCGATCACAAATTGCCTGTGGCAACTACTTGTTTGTAGAAAAACAATTCTGTAAAACTATGCGGCCGCAAATTCCCAGTTGCTCCGTAGGAGCTACCTGTTTATAGAGAAAGAATCATAACATAATTTTGCCCCGTCAGGGGCTACCCCTCGCAAACCCTTGCTATTTATTATACCGGGTCATGGTTAGTTCAGTACCAGCAGTAGCAAAGCTTTTGATCATTTCGATAGAACGTTCTATCAGCGCGGGTAATTCAGGTAATTCGTCATCATCGAAACCACTCAGCACATAATCCACCTGCCGGCCTTTTGGAAAGTTATCGCTGACACCAAAACGCAGCCTGGCGTAGTTATTATGCCCGAGGGTCATTTCGATATGCTTCAGGCCATTGTGCCCTGCGGCGCTGCCTTTGGGTTTTAGCCGCAATGTTCCGAGCGGAAGCGCAATATCATCTACTATCACCAGTACATTTTCTATGGGCACTTTCAGCTCCTGCATCCAGTAATTCAGGGCTTTGCCGCTCAGGTTCATATAGGTAGTCGGTTTCACCAGGCAAAGCGTCCGTCCCTTGTACGGAACTTCGGTATAATATCCAAGCCGCATATTATAAAACCCCACATTTTCCTGTTTGGCCAGCTCATCCAGCACCATAAAGCCGATATTATGCCGTGTATCAGCATATTCCTGTCCTATGTTCCCTAAACCGACGATGAGATATTTCATATTGTAGTTAATGGTCAATAGTCGATGGTCAATAGCATGGCCGCTAACTATATCACGAAAGTTCAATTATACAAAAATAGCGACAGGCTTTTACCTATCGCTATTCAAATCGGTGTAATCACAACCTTATCGGTGTAATCCCCTGATTATTTTTTACCTGCAGCTTCCTGCTCGGCCTGGCGCAATGCACGCGAGGTAGTTACAGATACAATGGTATCTTCTTTGGCGTTGGTAATAACCAGTTTGTCAAAGCTCAGGTCGCTTACACGAACAGATTTACCCACTTCCAAGCCTTCGATACTTACGTCGATGTTATCCAGGTGATCTTTTGGCAAAGCTTTGATACGCAGTTTGCGCAGTTTCTGTACCAGTTTACCACCCATTTTAACACCAGGCGAAGTTCCGGTCAAACGGATCGGGATCTCGATGGCGATAGGTTTCTTTTCGTCCAGTTGCAAAAAGTCGACGTGCAGTATCTGCTCGGTCAACGGATGGAACTGGATGTCCTGTACGATAGCCTGTGTTGTTTTACCGGCAACGGTAATGTCGATGAAATGAACAACCGGGGTATAAATTACCGGCTTCAAATCAGCTGCGGACACTGCAAAGTGGGTTTGGGTTGTCCCACCGTAAAGTACTGCAGGCACCAAACCCTGGTAGCGCAGTTCCTTAGCGTCGCGTTTCCCTACGTTCTCTCTTGGAGAACCGCTAATAGCAATTGATTTCATTATTTTTTATTTGTTTGTTTTTATTTAAAAGTCCACGGTCAATAGCCCATAGATGATAGTTTATTTTCTTTTTAACTATGGACCATCGTCTATCGACCATGGACCAAAAAATCAGTCTACCTTAAACAACTGGCTTATAGAGCCGTGTTCGTTCACATTCAGTATCGCTTTGGCAAACAATTCCGCCGTCGACAATACTTTTATCTTCTTACTTTCGTGCTTCAGCGGAATAGTATCTGTTACGATCAATTCTGTAAGCACCGAGTTTTCTATCGTCTCGTAAGCCTTACCCGATAAAACCGGGTGCGTACATACGGCCCTTACGCTGCGCGCTCCGCGCTCCATGATCAGGCCCGCAGCTTTTGCCAGTGTGCCTGCAGTGTCGCAAATATCATCTATCAGCACAATATCCTGGTCGGTTACATCACCTATCAGGGTCATGGATTCTATCTCGTTGGCCCGTTTACGGCGCTTGTCGCATATCACCACCTCGGCATTAAAGAACTTGGCAAAGCTTCTTGCCCTGTACGATCCGCCCATATCAGGCGATGCGATAGTCAGGCTTTCAAGCGCCAGGCTCTTGATATACGGTACAAATATGATGGACGCGTCCAAATGGTCAACCGGAATATCGAAAAAGCCCTGTATCTGCGCTGCGTGCAGGTCCATGGTCATAATACGGTTGATGCCTGCGGCAACCAGCAAATTGGCAACCAGTTTTGAACCTATCGCTACACGCGGCCTGTCTTTCCTGTCCTGCCGTGCCAGCCCGTAATACGGGATAACCGCAGTAACATAATGCGCCGATGCGCGTCGCGCAGCATCGATCATCATCAGCAGTTCCATCAGGTTGTCAGTCGGCGGGCATGTCGATTGTATTAAGAACACGTCGCATCCGCGTACCGTCTCGTTGAAATGCGGCTGAAATTCACCGTCGCTGAAACGTGATACGTCAACTTCCCCCAATTCTTTGCCATAAGCTTTGGCAATTTTGTCTGCAAGTTCGGTAGTGGCCGAACCGGCAAATAATTTGATCGGGTTAAATTGTACTGGCATCTGTTTTAGATTTTTTTTATCTAACCTACAAAAAAACAATTCGGATTTAGAAATTTCAATCGAACTACTCCGAAATTGAAAATCCGAAATCCGAAATTCTGTGTTGTCCGACCTGGATTCGAACCAAGACTAAATGAACCAAAATCACTTGTACTACCCTTATACTATCGGACAATTTCCACCTTAAAAGCTGCCTTTCAAAATGGAATGCAAATGTAAGACGATTTTTTGAAGTTCAAAAGCTAATTTCAAAAAAGTGCGGGACGGATAAAAAGTGCCTGAAATGAGCGTTGACTAGTCCTCAACAACCACGCCCATCGCGCAAAATTTATCTATCCTTTCGGTTACCAGCTGATCAACATCTTTGGCTTTCAATTCTTTCAGATCTTTGATCAGGTGCTTTTTCAGGATAGTGGCCATAGCCACAGGGTCCTGGTGCGCGCCGCCCATAGGCTCTTTTATTACACCGTCTATCAGCTTATTTTTAAGCATTTCAGGCGAGCTCAGTTTTAATACCTCGGCCGCTTTTTCTTTATTTTCCCAGGTTTTCCAAAGAATGGTGGAACAGTTCTCGGGCGAGATAACCGAGTACCACGAATTTTCAAGCATAAATACCTTGTCGCCAATCGCGAGGCCAAGTGCACCGCCCGATGCCCCTTCGCCGATGATGACACAAATGACAGGCACACGCAGCACCGACATTTCGAGCAGGTTGCGTGCGATGGCTTCGCCCTGCCCGCGTTCTTCGGCTTCAAGACCGGGGAACGCTCCGGGGGTATCTATCAGGGTAATAACAGGCTTATTGAATTTCTCGGCCAGCTTCATCAGGCGCAGCGCTTTGCGGTAACCTTCGGGATTAGCCATACCAAAATTACGGTATTGCCTGTCCTTGGTGTTGCGGCCCTTCTGGTGACCGATGAACATGGCGGTCTCGCCATTGATAGACCCAAAACCACCTATGATCGCCTTATCGTCCCCTACCGTACGGTCGCCGTGCAGTTCGATAAAATCGTCGCACATCAGTTCAAGATATTGCAGGGTATAGGGCCTTTCGGGGTGGCGGGATATCTGGACACGCTGCCAACCCGTCAAATTCGAGTATATCTGGGTTTTGGTAGTTTCAAATTTCTCCTGCAACTCATTAATAGTTGCAGACATATCTACCTTGGTCTTTTCTTCAACCTGCTGCACCTTATCTATCTGCGCTTGCAGATCGGCCAAAGGCTTTTCAAAATCAAAAGTGATCTTCATATGCTTTGTAACGGGTTGCAAAGTTAAACAACTTAACTTGGATTAGGCCGATTAAGTTTGAATAAGTTGTTTTAGAATGCCCTTGTCAACTTTATCAGCCATTTAA
Organism: Mucilaginibacter ginsenosidivorans; assembly: GCF_007971025.1. Taxonomy (NCBI): domain Bacteria; kingdom Pseudomonadati; phylum Bacteroidota; class Sphingobacteriia; order Sphingobacteriales; family Sphingobacteriaceae; genus Mucilaginibacter; species Mucilaginibacter ginsenosidivorans. The sequence goes on from NZ_CP042436.1 coordinate 5,125,930, forward strand.
CGCCGTCAGCTATTTAACCGCCTTCTCCAGGCTCTCCAGCTTACTGATCTGCGCTTCGCTTAATACATCCCTTGTTTTCAGGCAGGCTTGTAAAACTGCATTCCTTATTTCGCCCATATACAATCCATACCGATTGGTATAAAAAATTACCGTGCCGTCAACTGCTTGCTTGCTTTGAAAAATAGTATCCAGCATTTTTTCATTCTTAATAATATTCTCCCCCATTTCAATGCGTTTACGGTGCAGTACCGCCGATATCTCCTTCAGTTTCGTCAACTGTCCGGGATTGAGCCCGAGCTGTACTTTATACTCAAGCGCCTTATCCGGCATCGGGTAATGATTGAGCTCGCCGGCAAGCGACATGTTATCAAAGTCCTCGCCTTTCATCAGCATGGAATAGCGCTCGTCGCTCAGGGTTTTTACTGTGGAATGCATTGTCGTATTCGCTCCGGCAGACGATTTGGCGGTTTTTCCGGGCAGGGCCTTCGCAACGCTGTCAACGCGGGCATGTTTTATCTTGCGGGCTGGCCCCTGTTTCCCTGAAACCTGTTTTGCCACGCTGTCGGCGGCATGGGACGCGCTTGCGCTGTCGGCCTTTAAATCTTTCACAGCTTTTGCTGTGGTGTCAGCAGCAGGAATTTTTGATATACTGTCGACGACCACCTTTTTTGCCGTTGTGTCCGGAGATGGATGCTTTGTACTATCCGAGTCGGATTGGGCAAAAGCAGCGGGAGAAAAAAACAATAGCAGTATAAACAGGGGTAGCCTTTTTATCATATTGAGCTTTATTTCAGGGTGATGTTTTCCAAAAATAGATAAATCCTGCTAATACTTTTCAAAAATGGGCGCCTGTATAATACAAAAAGCCCCCTTTTGTGCAGGGGACTTTGATATAGTCAACAGGGATTATTACCGCTTAATGGGTATGACCCGATAATTCGTCACGATTTATCTCAACCAATTTTCCATATTCATTGACCGCGTACCGGGCGTTGGAAATATCGGTATCGATACTTTTCTCCTTCGGCTTCCTTCTTTTCAACAAGCCGGCAAGCGGTATAATGATAACCGCCAATAACAAAGCCGATTCAGGTATCGCAGCAAGCATAATTTTAAACAATAACCAGGAATGGGGCCGAAGCCCGCACCAAATATTTTCCTGATCTTAAAGTATTGGTTGGTTTATAACTGTTAGCAAAGGGCAGCTAATCTATATTCAAATATAAACACTACTATTTGAAACGGCTAACGTTTTTGAAGAATTACAAATAAGGGGCGTCTAAAAATCGACTTCAATAAAAAACACCAACAAACCGGCATTCTTATTATCATTTTTACAAAAAAACAGCACGAATAAAAGCCCGCTATCCTTAAACTTTTGGCAGTTTATAGCCATTGTGGTACTCTTTCATCATATATTGCTTGTTTATTGCATGGTCGGTAAACTGGTGTTCGGCGTCGTTCCACTCCAGCTTTTTACCACTGCGGTAAGCTATGTTGCCCATCTGCGCCACGGTAGCCACATGCGCGCCCGCCTGTATCGGGCAATGCAAGTCTTCCAGTTTGCGCGATTTTACCACGCTGACAAAATTCTCCCAATGCTTATCCAGCCCGTTGTCCGACTGCGCCACAAACGGCTTGCTCACTTTACTTTTGCTTTGCCTTTCTTCTATCACTTCCCACCCGCCGCGGTTTAAAATCAGCGTGCCGTTGTTACCGATATAGGCGATACCATGATCGCGGTTGTACGATCCGTTGTCAATACCCATGGCCGAATCCCAAACCATGTTAAAACCATCAAACTCGTACAAAGTGGTCAGGGTGTCGGGCGTCTCTTCGTAAAGATCGGGATAAGCGAACCTACCGCCTAAAGCTGAAACAGATTTTGGCACCGGCGATTTCATCCCCAGCAATCCATAATCCAGCAGGTGTACACCCCAATCGGTCATTAAACCACCGGCATAGTCCCAGAACCAGCGAAAATTAAAGTGGAAACGGCTTGAATTAAATGGTACCGTCTTAGCAGGGCCCAGCCATGCTGCGTAGTTGACGCCAGCGGGTGGCGCGCTATCCGCAACTACCGGCGCCGGCCTCATCCATCCCTGGTAACACCAAACTTTTACGGTACGGATGTTCCCCAATTGCCCGCTCTGCACAAAGTCGACAGCATCCTTAAAATGCTGCTGGCTGCGCTGCCATTGCCCCGCCTGTACTACTTTATTGTACCGTTCCTGCGCAGCCACCATGGCCCGGCATTCGCCGATGGAATTGCCCACGGGCTTTTCCACATAAACATCTTTCCCCGCCTCGCAGGCATGCATCATGATCATGGCGTGCCAGTGGTCCGGCGTACCGATGATCACAGCGTCGATGTCCTTTTGATCCAGCAAGGTACGATAGTCATCATAGCGCCTAACTTTCGATGTATCATAGTTCATCTTCACCAGGTCCTTCATACGGGCATCCATAACGTTTTTATCCACATCGCATATCGCCACCAGGTTTACACCGGGGATTTTTAAGGCCGAGGTTGTATCGGCCCAACCCATCCCATTAATGCCGATGGCGCCGATATTCAGCTGATCGGACGGCATGATCCTGTTTTTGAAAATAGCGAAAGCATGGTTATCAAGGGCCGATGCCAGTACGGTGCCGCCGGTAAGCAGGGCGGACTTCTGCAAAAAATCTCTGCGGGAGCTCATAAAAGTTTAATTGGTTCCGATAAATATAAAAATTTTAATTGTCGAAACTACAATTACCAAAAAATATGAGGACATAATCAGGTTCAAAGAATAGGAGAGTTTACAACCGGATTAAAAAGGGATTAGAAATTCTCCGGGCTGTTTTATGCCTCACTATTTGCCTATATTTAATCGCTTAACAATTAAAACTTAAACTTTTATGGCAGAACAAAAAAACTGGTTGCAAAGGGCGCTAAATCACAAGACCTGGCACCAGCAGCACGAGGAATCAATGACCTTTGGGCAGCGCCTGGCTGATTCCGTTGCAACGGGTATGGGCTCGTGGCGGTTTATCATTTGGCAAACTATCATTGTAGCGATATGGATGATCTTAAACACAATCGCATGGAAATACCATTGGGACTTATATCCTTTCATCTTGTTAAATTTGGTCTTTTCAACCCAGGCTGCGTATGCCGCCCCTATCATAATGATGGCGCAAAACCGCCAAAACGACCGCGACCGGGCGCAGGCCGATGCGGATTACAGAACAAATTGCGAAGCCAAAGAAGAAATTGAAGAATTACAAAAACGATTGAACGCTATCGAGGTTGATAAACTGGATAAGATACTTGAACTGTTGCAGGATATAAAAGCAAAATAAGCAGGCATGACTTCAAACAATAAGCTAAAGGTGATAGTCACAGGGGCCACAGGCATGGTTGGCGAAGGCGTGGTGCATGAATGCCTGCAGCACCCAATGATAGGCGAAGTACTTATTGTGAACCGGAAACCTTTTGGCATGACGCACCCAAAGCTGAAAGAGATCGTTCATGCCAATTTCTTCGATCTTACTGCTATCGAAGATCAGCTAAAGGGATACGATGCCTGTTATTTTTGCCTGGGGGTATCTTCTGTCGGCATGAAAGAACCGGAGTATTATAAGCTAACTTATACCCTCACGCTGAATTTTGCCGAAACTTTGGCACACCTTAACCCGGATATGACTTTTGAATACATCTCGGGTGCCAGTACGGACAGTACCGAAAAAGGAGGCAGCATGTGGGCAAGGGTAAAAGGAAAAACCGAGAACGACCTGGCCAAACTACCTTTCAAACAGGTTTACAATTTTCGGCCGGGATACATGCACCCTACGCCGGGCCTGCGCAATACCAACAAATATTATAAATACATTACCTGGCTGTACCCGGTATTGAAACTGGTTTTTTCAAACCGGGTTAGCACACTGGCCCAACTTGGCCTGGCAATGATCAATGCCTCGGTATACGGTTATGAAAAACAAATACTGGAAGTGCCTGATATTAAATCGCTGGCCAAACGGTAGCCTACTTCTTTTGGTGTACTACCTCATCAACAGCGTTCAATAGTGAATATTTACCCTGCGCGTCGCCCAGTAACTGCCATATCATAATGCCGCCTGCCCTTTCCAGTGCAAGCGTGGTTTTGTTTTTGATGGTCGGTATACCGTTGTAATAAATAGTGCCGCCTTCGGGCAAGGTCCATTCATCTTTGTTTTCGGCGCCGCTGTAAGTGCTGACGATCTTCCTGAACGACATATCCGATGGCGCTCCCGGCCCAAAGCCATACCCATAAAACGGAATGCCCAAATTGAGTTTATCTTTTGCAATGCCTTTTTCGCCTGCCCAGTAATTCATATCCTCTACCGCCATTTCGTAAGGTGCATGCGGCCCCGGCTTCTCAGGCCGCCACGGTCCGGTTTTATCGTACGACATAATATTGATAAAATCAAAAAGGGACAGCACTTTGTCGGTATACCTGTCTTTATAAACCGTGGCCACAGCGGCCGTTAACAATTTGCCTTTCGGCTTAAGCGCGGCTGATAGCATGGTGATAAAGCTTTCATAATTGGCATCCACCCGCTCGCCTTCCAGGTCTACATCAATGCCATCCAGGTTATAGGATTCCGACAGTTGAGCCAATTTCTGCACAAGTGCCTGGCGGTTGCCTTCTGCCAGTAATGACGTATAATATGCAGGCGCCAAACCGCCGCCTATAGAAGCCAGCACTTTGATATGCAGCCCATGCATTTTATCGGCGAAAGCCTTCAGTCCCGGCATTGACGTAAAATTCCCTGCCGAGTCCGGGTTGATAAAAGCAATATTGATATGCGTCACTTTGCCGTAATCTACCTGCCCGGCTTGCCCCTCCAGGATATTGTTCGTCCGCAAATAACCTATCACCCTGAACTTTTGCTGGGCATTTACAGAAAGACAGGCAGAAGCGATGAGCCAAAGCAGGAGGAATTTTCTCATAGTTGATTAAATAAGCTGATGCTAAAAGTAACGATCTTTTAGCATCATTCGGCTAACCCAACTACAACCGCTTTGTTGCGGCGATTTTTCAGGCAATGAAAAACTTTTCCCGGTAACTCATCGGTGTAAGGCCTGTTTCCTGCTTAAATATTTTGTGGAACGAACTAACATCCTGGTACCCTACTTCCCAGGTAATCTCGTTAAAGGTGATATCTTTTGATTCGAGTAAGCGTTTAGCGGTTTCTACCCGCAGTTTTTGCAGGTATAGTTGCGGTGTGTCGCCGGTCGCCTTTTTAAAATGCCTCAAAAATGTTTTCCTGCTCAGGTTTACCAGCCCGGCTAACTTATCTAAAGAAATTTTCTCTCTGTAATTATTCTCCATCCAATCCTGTACCCTGTTTATCAATTCGTCGCCATGGTTTTTCGAAAACTGGTATACCTGGTACGGTGTCTGTACCTTGCGTCCTGCATCGACAAGGAACACCTTGGCACAGGTAAGCGAAAGCTCAGCAGTCGTAAAACGCTGAATAATGTGCAAACTAAGATTTAAATATGCCGTAACGCCGCCTGCAGAGATAACATTACCATTATCAATGATCATCCGGTCCGGCTGGACAATGATTAATTTGTACTTGTTACCGAACTCTGCTGCCAGGCTCCAGTGAGTCGTAGCCTTCTTTTTATCAAGTACTCCCGATGCACCCAAAAGAAAATTCCCATTACATGCAGCCGCCAAAATGGTATTTTTACTATGTACCGCCCTTAGCCACCGGATAATGGGCTGCTCATTTTTTATCACTTCATCTGCATCGCCTATAAAGCCGGGTATATAGATCAAATCATATAAGTTACCTGTTTTGATAGTGCTGTGTGGTGTAAAGGACAACCCGCTGAAACTTTTAACAGATGCTTTTTTTTCAGCAATCAGCTCCAGACAAAAAACCGGGGCACCGCAAGTTTGCTGATGGAGCTGATTCGCCAATGTCAAAATATCCCAAAACCCGGTCACCATCGACGAGGTGCAGCTTTTATATACCACGATCCCAATTTTTATTTGCCTGGTCATCCGATTTTTTACCCTTTCCTGTACAGAACAGGTAATCCTTTATTATTTATTGACTGATTTCGCTTTCTACCGTTACCGCCTTAAACACATTCTCGAACACTGATACAAGGTCCTCTTTATCTCGTCCCTCAATTTTCCGTTCATCCATTGCGTTTTCAAGTACCCCCATAAATGCCTCCCATTCTTCTATTGTGATATTCAACCCCTTGTGAACATCCTTGAGCGATCTGCCTAAATAGATCGTCGGGCCCTGCAAGGTGCTGCTTAACCTGTCAACAATAAGCTGGCGCTGGCGAAATTTACTCTCCATCGCATGCCCGATAAAATACTTTTCAAGTTGCGGATGAGCGGCTACCCGCGGGAACGCCAGGTCGACAAAATTACAAATTCCGTCATAACCGCCTATCCTCTTGTAGAGCGTCGCCTTGAAAAAACCATTCTCATTTGCAGACAATGCGGGTATCTCCTGGATAACATCCCAATGCTCCACTATTTTTCCATTCTTAAACCTAAACAGGTCAAAAAACGCCGTAGGTTTTCCCATAAATTTACCTTCCGAACAAACCAGCACGAAATTACCTTCGCCGAAAACCTTAAATATTTTCTCGAACTGTATCGTGATCCCCTGTTTTTGCATTTCGCCAATCCCCCTTATCAACCCTGCGGCGGTATTATCGATCAAAGGATTATGCTGAATTAAATTTTCATCATAAAAATTCAGCAACTTATCAAATTCGCCTTGTACAAGTACCGTTTTTACAAAATTGCTTGCAAGTGCCTTGTTTTCTTCGGTAAGTTCACGGTCGGTAACAGCGGTTGTCCCATCTAACATGGTATGGCCGTTTACTGTTTGCGTTGGGTGATCCATGATCCCGCTCCAATGTTCTGCTGCCAGTCCGTTTTCAAACCTGAAAATTTCAAACATGCTTTTCCTGCCCGGCCAGTTTACATCATGGTGCAGTACCACATAATTCCCATCTTCAAAAGCCCTTACGTTTTTAATTTCCGGGGATGGTATTTCTTTGTTACTTATTTTCGAAACCAACACTTTAAGGCCAGCACGGCCATCAGGAACTGCCGGCGTGTGCTGAATATAATTTTCGGTAACTAAAGCTGCGGCCGATTCCACGTCGCCTTGCTGAACAGCCAGATTTATTTGGGCTGCAATTTCTTTGTTTGTCATGTTTTTGATCTTTCGTTTTAACACCACAAATCTATTTCGCTATGCATCGTTTAAATTTGTCGCAAGTGACAAAAGACTTGTGTGTAAGGACATTGTTGTAATGCCGTTGCCAGTCATATCTGAATTAACGAATCATGGAATGATACAGTTCGCAATTGTCACCATTACGCCATCATAACAAATAAATGGGTTTCGCATATTTTTATTGATCGGCAGCCTTTTAATTTTAGGCGATGCTGAACCCATACCTGTTTAAACGTTTTTTGCTGTATTGCCTGGTGTTGTTTGCCTGCGGCAGTTTTGCGCAGGACCGCATGGATTTTGAATCCTACAACCCAAAGTCGACGCTGGTGGTTAAGGAGCATTTGATAAAACGTGCCAAATACCCTTTTATCGATGTCCACAACCATCAATGGGACATGCCCAACCAAAACCTGGAAGGACTACTGAACGATATGGATGGCCTCAATATGGTCGCAATGGTTAACCTGAGCGGTCGTGGAGGAAAAATGATCAGTAACTACCACGGCACGTCGCTGTTCACCGTGAACGGCCCGGACTATTTTGACCGCACGATGGCCAATGTGAAGAAAAACGGGAAGGGTCGCATCCTGGTGTTCACCAATATAGATTTTACCAATATCGATGACCCGAACTGGACCAAAAATACAATGGCCCAGTTGGAAGAGGATGTAAAAAACGGAGCCAGCGGGTTAAAGGTATATAAGGAACTCGGCCTCGAGATCAAGGATAAAAACGGCAAACGCATACCCGTTGACGATCCGCGGATCGACCCTGTATGGGAGAAATGCGGCGAATTGCACATTCCTGTCCTGATCCATACCGGCGAACCAGCGCCATTTTTTGATAAGCCAGATGCCAATAACGAGCGTTGGCTCGAATTGAAATTGCATCCCTCCCGGGCCAGGCCGTCGTCAAGGTACCCAAGCTGGAAACAGGTGATGAGCGAACAGCACCATATTTTTGCCAAACATCGCAATACAACTTTTATAGCCGCACATTTTGGCTGGCTTGCCAATAACCTGCAGGCATTAGGCACCCTGCTGGACACCCTGCCCAATGTTTATACCGAATTTGCCGCTGTGATGGAGGAGATTGGCCGCGAGCCCAAAACCGCCCGGGCTTTCTTTATTAAATACCAGGACAGGATCCTGTTTGGCAAAGATACATGGTCGGTGCCCGAGTATGGCTTTTATTTCAGGATGCTGGAAACCGATGATGAATACTTCCCGCCGTTACGGAGATACCATGCCTTTTGGAACATGTACGGCCTGGGATTGCCGGACGATGTCCTGAAAAAAGTTTACTACAAAAATGCACTCAAACTATTCCCCCAGATAGACAGGTCATTGTTTCCGCAATAGCCACGGGCGTCACTGTAACAAAACCGTACACTTTTCGTTCGGATACGAACAATGCCGCCTCTTCGTAGATCAAATCAAATCGCTGTATATCAATACATTGAAATATCGGCATGATATTGTTGTGCCATAAAATCTATCTTCTTCTTAATAATAATTGACTCGTGACCGGTTAGCCGGTGATTAGTTGCTTTATGATAGCTAAAAGTGCTTGATCTGTAGTTATGCCACCAATGAACCAATGAGCTATTGAACAAATGAACTAAACATCATGATAAAAAACTATTTAAAGATCGCCTGGAGAAACCTTTTAAAGAATAAGGCGCACACTTTTATTAATGTTACCGGCCTGTCGGTTGGTATGGCCGTGGCAATATTGATCGGTCTTTGGATATGGGACGAATTGTCCTACGATAAATATTTTCAGCATTATGACCGGCTTGTACAGGTAATGCAGCATCAAACCTTTAATGGTGAGCGAGGCACACAAAACTCAATACCCTTGCCTTTGGGTCCCAAACTGCGCGGAGACTATACCGGCCCTGATAAGGATTTTAAGTACGTTGTCATGTCGACCTGGACGCAACGTCACATCCTTGCTTATAAAGACAAGAAACTAAACCAGGACGGCAACTATATGCAGGCCGAAGCACCCGATATGTTCGCCCTGAAAATGCTAAGGGGCACACGCGGCGGGCTAAAAGATCCTTCGTCCATCATCCTGTCGGCAAAACTGGCCAGGGCGCTTTTTGGCGACGCCGATCCGATGAACCAGATGATCAAAGTAGACAACCGCGATCTTGTAAAAGTTACCGGCGTGTATGAAGACCTGCCGCGCAATAATTCATTTACTGACATGGCCTTCATCCTTCCATGGGACCTGTATGTAAGTACCAATGCATGGCTAAAGGGAAACATGAATGAATGGGGCAATAATTCGTGGCAAATATTTGCCCAACTAAACCCCAACTCCAATATCGACCAGGTTTCGGCCCGTATCAAAAACTTGAAATTCAATGCGATGACCATAGCAAAGGATAAGCTGGGTCTAAGTTTTAAGCCCTCATTGTTTTTACACCCCATGAGCAAATGGCACCTCTATTCCGAATTCAAAAACGGGGTGATCGTGGGTGGCAATATCGAATTTGTGTGGATGTTCGGTATCATCGGCACATTTGTATTGCTTTTGGCCTGCATCAATTTCATGAACCTTAGCACTGCCCGGTCTGAAAAGCGCGCGAAGGAAGTTGGTATCCGTAAAACGCTGGGCTCGTTGCGCCAGCAGCTGATCACCCAATTTTTCAGCGAATCACTATTAGTATCGGTTTTCGCTTTCGCATTTTCTATAATATTGGTACAGCTGTCGCTTTCATGGTTCAACCAGGTTTCCGATAAACAAATGTCAATACTCTGGTCGAGCCCGTTGTTCTGGGCCATCGGTATCATCTTTACCATACTCACCGGTGTTATCGCAGGCAGCTATCCGGCTTTCTACCTGTCGTCCTTTGAGCCCGTAAAAGTTTTGAAGGGAACTTTCCGTGCAGGGCGCCTGGCAGCCTTACCCCGTAAGATATTGGTTGTACTGCAATTCACTGTTTCGGCTACTTTAATTATTGGTACTGTAGTGGTTTTCACACAAGTGCAATACACCAAAAATCGTCCTGTTGGTTACAGCCGGGAAGGTATGATACAAGTGTATCATCAAACACCTGATATACACAATCATTTCGAAGCCGTAAAGTACGATCTGATGAAATCCGGGGCAATATCCTCCATAGCAGAATCAGGCAGCCCTATCACCAGCATCTGGTCCGATCAAAGTGGTTTCTCCTGGCAGGGCATGGCGCCCGGTTTACAGCCCGACTTTGGGGTTGTACGTGTCAGTCCCGATTTCGGCAAAACCATTGGCTGGCAGATCAAACAGGGCCGCGATTTTTCAAAAGAGTTTATAAGCGACTCGCTGGGGCTTGTGGTAAATGAATCAGCAGTAAAATTCATGAGCATGAAGGACCCAGTTGGCCAAAACATTAAGTGGGGAGACGGAACTTACCGGATAATAGGTGTGGTAAAAGATATGGTGATGACCTCGCCTTACGACCCGGTTATGCCAACTGTTTTCTGCCAGCTTAAAGGCGATGGCGGTGTCACTAATGTCAAGCTGAATCCACGTATGGGAACCAGCGAGGCCCTTGGTAAAATTGAAGCGATATATAAACAATACGACCCGGGAAGCCCGTTCACTTACGAGTTTACAGATACAACCTACGCCAAAAAATTTGCTGACGAGGAACGTACCGGTAAGCTTGCAGGGTTCTTTACCTTCCTTGCGATATTTATAAGTTGTATGGGGCTGTTTGGTATGGCATCGTTCATGGCCGAGCAGCGCACCAAGGAGATCGGTGTCAGAAAAGTTTTGGGCGCATCCGTTACCAATTTGTGGGGCCTGATGTCAAAAGAATTTATTGTGCTGGTCTTCATTTCGCTGGTTATTGCAACACCAATAGCGCATCATTTTATGTCGGGCTGGCTGTTACGGTATAAATACCATGCCGACCTGTCGTGGTGGATATTTGGGTTAACCGCCGTCGGCGCAATGGTCATTACCCTATTAACCGTAAGCTATCAAAGTATAAAAGCCGCCACCGCTAACCCGGTGAAGAGTTTGCGATCGGAGTGATACAGTAAGTCAATAGACCATGGACCAACAAATGAACCATTGAACTAATGAACTAATAAACAAAAACGTACAACCCATGATAAGGAACTATTTAAAGATCGCCATAAGGCAATTGCGCAAACAAAAAATGTATGCGGCGGTGAAGATCGGGGGTTTCGCCCTGGGCATTGCTGCTTGTATCCTGATTGCTTTATACATCAGGAATGAGACAAGTTTCGACCGTTCGTATCCCGACGCCGACCGTATTTACCGGGTGGTGGGCTATTATAACATCGATGGCAAAACAGAAAAAGGGACCGACTGGCCCGCGCCAATGGGAAAAGTACTGAAGTCGGATTTTCCGGAAGTGAAATTGTCTGGTAGATTGATGCCGAACTCGCTATTCGATAAAGCGGGCAGTAACGAAGTAAGGCGCGCCGACAAAACCCAGAACACTTTTGAACAGGGCTTTACCTACGCCGACCAGGAAATGCTGGACATGCTAAAGCTGCCCATGGTTTACGGCAAACGCGAAAATGCTTTGAAGGAGCCTTACACCTTAGTTATGTCGAAACGCAAGGCTGAAAAATACTTCCCCGGGGAAAACCCGGTGGGCAAAGTTATATACCTGAATAATGATAAAGCGCATCCGTATACCATTGGGGGTGTGATGGAAAATATTCCTGAAACCTCGCACCTGCGCAAATTCGATTTCCTGCTGACATTAAAGGGTGTCGAATTTTACCAGGGCGAACAAACCAACTGGAACGCCAGCAATTACCCTGATTACATCCTGCTGCGCCCGGGAACCAATGTCGCTCAATTCGAGAAAAAGTTCACCGCCGATCTCATCAAAAATTATTTTCTGCCGGCCATGGTTGGCTCAGGTATGAAAGATGCCGAAAAAGAAGCCGCAAAATTCAGCCTTCACCTGCAAAATATTAAAGACATCAATTTAAAGTCGTACGATATTTATGATGATACACCGCACGGCGATATCCGTTTTGTATGGTTGTTTGGGGCCATCGCCGGTTTTATACTGGTGATAGCCTGTATCAATTTCGTCAACCTTTCAACGGCAAAGTCGGCCAACCGTGCCAAAGAAGTGGGGTTGCGTAAAGTTGTCGGTTCATACCGCAGCGGCCTCATCAATCAATTCCTTACCGAATCATTCATTTACAGTATTATTTCATTCCTGTTGGGCATTACCATTGCCTGGTTGTTATTGCCGTATTTCAATACACTGGCTTCCAAATCGCTTACAATGCCCTGGAACGATTGGTGGTTTATCCCGGTAATGCTGGGCGCTGCAACTATCGTCGGGATCGTCGCCGGCTTATATCCTGCTTTCTACCTGTCGGGCTTTACACCTATACAGGTACTCAAAGGTTCCATCAGCGGTGGCAGCAAAAGTTCTATTCTTCGCAACTCGCTGGTGGTATTCCAGTTTACCGCTTCTATTATTCTCATTATCAGCACCATAGTTATCTACAAGCAAACCCATTATATCCTCAATAAACAAGTAGGGTTCGATAAGGACCAGGTGATGATTGTGCAGGGTACCAATACGCTTGGCGACAGGGCCGTGAAAAACTTTAAGACGGACCTGTTAAAGTTTTCATCGGTAAAAAATGCTTCGATAAGCGACTACCTTCCGGTAGAGGGCACAAAGCGTAATGGCAATACTTTTTATAATGAAGGGCGTTCGAAACTGGATGCGGGTGTAAGCGGCCAATTTTGGCAAATTGACGATACCTACCTTAAAACACTGGGAATAAAACTTATTGCAGGCCGCAATTTTTCCTACCAAATGGCTACCGACACCGTTAACGCGGTTATCATCAATCAAACCATGGCCAATAAGCTTAACCTTAAGGACCCGGTTGGGAAACGTATCACCAACGGCTATGGCGTATATCCGATAGTTGGTGTGGTACATGATTTTAATTTTGAATCCATGCGTGGCAATATCGAGCCGATAGTACTGCATTTTGGTTTAAGCACTTCCATTGTATCAGTGAAGGTAAGCGGCACGGATATGAAAACCACCATAGCCAATGTATCGGCACTTTGGAAAAAATATTCGCCCGATCAGCCCATGCGATACACATTCCTCGACGAGCAGTTTGCCAATATGTATGCCGATGTGCAGCGTACGGGCAGTATATTCACCAGTTTTGCCGTTTTGGCCATCATCATAGCCTGCCTTGGTCTATTTGCGCTTTCAGCCTTTATGGCCGAGCAGCGCAGCAAGGAGATAGGCATACGCAAGGTGCTTGGTGCAAGCGTACAGGGTATAACAGCCATGCTCTCTATTGATTTTGTAAAGCTGGTGATCATAGCCATTGTCATTGCTTCGCCTATTGCCGCATGGGGTTTAAGCAGGTGGTTTTTACAGGATTTTGCTTACAAGGCTCCTATCAACTGGTACTTGATTTTCGCAGCAGCGGGTGTGGCAGCCATACTGATCTCATTGATCACAGTGAGCTTTCAATCCATAAAAGCGGCGCTGATGAACCCGGTGAAGAGCCTTAAATCAGAGTAGGCAATTTGCAGTTTTAAGTTGGCGGTATGCAAATCACCAATGAACAAGTGAACAAATGAACCATTGAACCAAAGCCATGATAAAGAATTTTCTCACCATCAGCCTGCGTAACCTTACGAAAAGGAAGGGTTACACCGCGCTTAACATCCTGGGCCTGACTATTGGCATCGCGTGCTGTTTGCTTATATTCCAATATGTATCCTATGAAAGAAGCTATGATACTTTCCAAAAGAACGCGTCGCGAATAGTCAGGATACGGCTCGATCAATATAAGCAGGGGAAGTTATTGTGGCAATCGGCTACCTCCTACCCTGCCTTTGGTCCGCTGATGAAAAAAGATTATCCCGAGGTGGAGAATTATTGCAGGCTGATAGATGATGAGCTTTTGCTTAGCAATGATGCAAAAAATATAAAATTCTCTGAAAAGAAGGGTTATTATGCTGATCCATCATCTGTAGATATGCTGGGTGTACAGTTGTTAAGTGGCAACCACGCAGCCGTTTTAAATGCTCCCGGCAAAATGATCATTTCGGAAAGCATGGCCAAAAAGTATTTCGGTACCGATGACGTTATTGGTAAAACACTCATCGCCCGTAATCAAAATCCTGTTCAGACTTTGCAGATAACAGGAGTATTTAAGGATTATCCAAAAAACTCGCACCTGATCATCGATTACCTGGTATCGTATGAAACTTTCAGGCAGATCTTCATAAGGGGCGGCCAAAAAGATGACCCTGCCAATACCAGGATAGGCTGGTATGATTTCTACACCTACATCCAGCTAAAACCCGGTACCGATCTGGGAACATTCCAGGCCAAAATGCCGGTTTTTGCCAATAAATACATCAATAGCCTGCAAAATCGCAAAGTCAACAATATCACCGACCAGTTATACATCATTCCGCTGAGCGATATTTATCTCAACTCTAACTACAACCAGGAAGCAGAAGTGAACGGCAGTGGCAGCGCGGTTAATTTCATGTTCCTTATCGGATTTATCATCATGGCTATTGCGTGGATAAATTATATCAACCTGTCTACCGCCCGTTCTGTCGAACGTGCCAAAGAGGTTGGCGTACGGAAAGTGCTGGGCGCTGCAAAAGCAACCCTGGTAAAGCAGTTTATGCTTGAAAATGCGCTGTTAAACATTATTTCCATCATAATTGCCGGTATTGCCGTTGCAGTATTAACCCCCTGGTTTAACACGCTGATGGGCAAGGACGTCGCAACCGGTTTCTCTATGTCGGCCAAATACTGGCTTATCTTTTCCGGCATCTTTATCGCAGGTACTTTACTTTCAGGCCTGTACCCGGCTTTCGTGCTTTCAGATTACAAGCCTGTTGCGGTTTTAAAAGGGGCCTTCAAAAACACATCGGGCGGGTTAGTGCTGCGCAAAGCATTGATCATCGCTCAGTTTGGCATATCCGTGGTGCTTATCGCAGGAACCATCATTGTATACCAGCAGGTAAATTTTATGCGCAACCAAAAACTTGGCGTCAATATCAACCAGACCCTGGTGCTTGACGGAGCACAAACCGTAGCCGACTCGATTTATTGGAACACACTGCGGCCCTTTAAAAACGAAGTACTTAAAAACTCGGGCGTTAAAGGCATGACCATATCCACCAGCGTGATGGGCAAGGAAATATACTGGACTAACGGCTACAAAAGTCTTGAGCATCCCGACCTGGGGGCCTCTACAGTTTACCGGCTTGGTGTCGATTATGACTTTATCCCTCAGTTTCAACTAAAACTTCTGGCAGGTCGCAATTTTTCAAAGAATTTTAAAACTGACGAGCATGCCGCCATACTAAACGACCGCGCGCTGGCTCAAATGGGGTTTAAAGATGCGAAGGATGCCATCGGCAAAAAAATTGCATCGGGCGATACGCTGACCATTATAGGTGTTGTGCAAAGCTTTCATCACCTGGGCCTGCAAAAGCCTATCGACCCGCAATTGATAACGCTGCGTTTAAATGCAAGCCACGCTTACTCGCTTAAACTGCAAACTACCAATCTGCAGGGCACCATAGCCAACATAAGGGCATTATGGAGCCGGTATTTTCCTAACGATCCGTTTAACTACTATTTCCTCGACGACGATTTTAATACCCAATATCAAAGCGATCAGCGTTTCGGGCAAATGTTTACCCTGTTTGCATTCCTGGCCATCCTGATAGCCTGTTTTGGCCTGGTTGGGTTATCCGCTTATAACATTTTACAACGCACCAAGGAAGTAGGCATCCGGAAGGTACTGGGTGCGTCCACCCAAAATGTGGTATTCATTCTTTCTAAGGATTTCCTGCTGCTGGTTATCATATCTTTTGTTATCGCCGCGCCGGTATCGTGGTTGGTGATGCACCATTGGCTGCAGGATTTCGCTTACCGTATTGATATCAGCTGGTGGGTATTTGGCATTGCCGGACTGATAGCATTTTTGATAGCCCTGAGCACCATCAGTTTCCAGGCCATAAAAGCCGCATTTGCCAACCCTGTGAAGAGTTTGAGGAGTGAGTGATTATTGACCAGTTAACTGGTGATTAGTTGAATAAAACGTAAATAAAAGACTAAACGTTATGATAAAGAATTACCTAAAAGTTGCCTGGCGCAACCTCATCAAAAACAAAGCCTCATCAGCCATCAATATTGGCGGCCTTGCTGTGGGTATGGCGGTAGTAACACTTATTGGCCTTTGGGTTTGGGACGAATTGTCATTCAATAAATACCATCAAAACTACGACCATATTGCACAGGTCAGAACGCGGCTTATTGATATGCGCACCAAAGAGACGGGCATTAACAACTCGCTCCAGTTCCCGATGGTGACCGAGTTGAAGACCAATTACAAAGAGAATTTCAAGCACGTTGTAACGGCTTCCTGGGATGTCGATAATATACTTTCGGCAGGTGACAAAAAACTTTCAAGAACAGGTTTATACATGGACGCCGATGCGCCCGAAATGTTGACGCTGAAAATGATACATGGTTCCAGGTTAGGGCTGAAAGATCCGTATTCTATCATGCTGTCTGAGTCGACCGCCAAAGCATTTTTTGGCGATGCCGACCCGGTAAACCAGGTAATGAAGATCAATAATAAGCTTACCGTTAAAGTTACCGGTGTGTATGAGGATCTGCCACTGAATTGCCAGTTTAAAGACCTCAAATTTCTGTCAACTACAGCCTTATGGATCATTGATAATCCCTGGATAAAAGAGCGTGCTATGACCGACTGGCAGAACCACTTCCTGAAAATTTATGTAGAAATTAATCCGAATACAGATTTTGCAACGGTATCGCACAATATTAAAGACGCTGAACTGAAAAACCTGGGCAATCTGAAGGAGCAGGCTAAACAAAACCCACAGGTTTTCCTGCTGCCCATGAGCGACTGGCACCTGCACAATTACAAGCGAGGCCAGGCAGACACCGGACCGCTCCAGATGCTGTGGCTGGTAAGTATCATCGGAGGTTTTGTGTTATTGCTGGCCTGCATCAATTTTATGAACCTGAGCACGGCCCGGTCCGAAAAACGTGCAAAAGAGATAGGTATTCGCAAAGCAGTGGGATCGGTACGCCGCCAATTGATTGGGCAGTTTTATTGTGAATCATTTTTGATTGTCCTGTTGTCGTTCATGTTGTCAATGTTTTTAGTTGCGCTGTCACTGCCGTGGTTTAATGACCTGTCGGGCAAGTTGGTTAAAACGCCTTATGCAAGCCCTTATTTCTGGCTGTTGAGCGTCGTATTTATTTGCATCACGAGTCTGGTAGCCGGAAGTTATCCTGCGCTGTACCTATCTTCGTTCAATCCGGTAAAAGTATTGAAGGGAACTTTCCGGGTTGGCCGGTTCGCTTCGATACCGCGTAAGGTATTGGTTGTAACGCAATTTACCGTATCTGTAGCGCTCATCGTCAGTACTATCATTATTTACCGCCAGGTGCAGGTAGCCAAAGCCCGCCCGGTTGGCTATACCCGTGAAGGCCTGATCATGATCGAAAAAAAATCAGGTGATTTTGATGGTAAGTACGATCTGCTTCGGTCAGAGTTAAAAAATACCGGCGTTGTTTCCGAAATGTCCGAATCGTGCGGAAAAGTTACCGAAATAGCATCGGGCAATGGTGGTTTTACCTGGCGCGGCAAGGACCCAAACCTGCAGGACCAGTTTGGCACGCTGCCCGTAACCTTTGAATACGGCAAAACAGTTGGCTGGCAATTTGTGCAGGGTCGCGATTTTTCAAGGAAATTCCTTACCGACTCATCAGGCATGGTGATTAATGAATCGGCTGCCAGGTATATGGGGCTGACAAACCCGGTGGGCGAAGATATAAGTTGGAAGTTCCAGGATCAACCGTTAAAATATTATAAAATAATCGGCGTGGTTAAGGATATGGTAATGGAATCGCCCTATATGCCCGCAATCCCCACTGTTTTTATGATCAAAGGCCACATAGGTACTAACCAGATTAATGTCAAAATAAATCCCAATGTAAGCACCACCGTGGCCTTGCCAAAAATAGCAGCCGTTTTCAGGAAGGTAATCCCTTCGGCGCCGTTCGAATACAAGTTCGTCGACCAGGAATACGCTGCTAAATTTGCCGCCGAGGAAAAAGTAGGCAGCCTCGCCGCGGTTTTTGGCGGGCTTGCCATTTTCATTTCATGCCTTGGTTTGTTTGGTTTGGCCTCCTTTATAGCCGAGCAGCGGGTTAAGGAAATAGGTGTGCGCAAAGTACTGGGCGCATCGGTGATGAATCTATGGGGAATGCTATCGAAGGATTTTGTACTGCTGGTTATTATATCTCAGATCATCGCCTCGCCTATTGCTTATTATTTCATGAACAACTGGCTGCAGCATTATCAATACCGAACCAATATATCCTGGTGGATATTTGCCCTTACCGGCACGGGAGCTATCATCATAACGCTGGCAACCGTAAGCTACCAAAGCATAAAAGCCGCGTTGGCCAACCCGGTGAAGAGTTTGCGGAGCGAGTGATCAGTGATTAGGTAACTGGTGATTAGTTGAATAAAACGTAACTAAAATATCCCGGATAGGGGTGAGACAAAAGACCAATGAACTGTTGAACAAATGAACCATTGAACTAAACGTTATGATACGGAATTACCTAAAAGTTGCCTGGCGCAACCTCATCAAAAACAAAGCCTCATCAGCCATCAATATTGGCGGCCTGGCTGTGGGCATGGCGGTAGTGATATTGATCGGCTTGTGGATATGGGACGAATTATCGTTCAACAAGAACTTTAAAAATTACGACCACATTGCGCAGGTGCTGCAAAATAACACCATGAATGGTGAAGTTGGCACCGGCAACTCCGTGCCATGGCCCATGGGCGATGCGCTTCGCAAAGATTTTGGCAGCAATTTTAAACATGTCACCATGGCCCGGTTTCCGTTTGGCCATATACTGGCATTTGGTGATAAGAAACTCACCGAAACAGGTACTTATCTCGAACCGGAGGCACTTGACATGTTCTCGGTAAAAATGTTGCAGGGAACGCGGGCTGCGTTGAACGATCAGTCTTCTGTTATACTTTCAGCATCTGCTGCTAAAGCCTATTTCGGGAATGCAGACCCGATGGATCAGGTCATGAAAATTGACAACAGGCAAATTGTAAAAGTGACGGGAATTTATGAAGATTTCCCGGACAATTCCTCGTTTGCCGGTGTTAATTTTATTTCACCATGGCAGTTGTATTCAAACACAGATGAGCTTACAAAACAAGCAGATACCTGGCGCTGCAATTGTTACCTGGCCTATGTTCAAACGGCTGATAACGCCGACGTAAATAAAGTTTCCGCAAAGATCAGGGATATCAAACACGACAAGGTGAACAAGATCGAGTTGAAGCAAAAGAATGAGGTTTTTCTTGACCCGATGAAAAACTGGCATCTATATGCCGAGTTCAAAAATGGTGTCCATGCCGGCGGCCGCATTCAGTATGTTTGGCTGTTCGGTATAATCGGGGGTTTTGTGTTGCTACTGGCCTGTATCAATTTTATGAACTTAAGCACCGCCCGGTCCGAAAAACGGGCAAAGGAAGTTGGTATCCGCAAGGCTGTGGGCTCGTTGCGCCCCCAGCTCATTTACCAGTTCCTTAGTGAATCCATTTTGGCGACACTTTTTGCGTTTATACTGGCTATCATTCTCGTGCAGCTGGCCTTACCATTTTTCAATGACATAGCCGGTAAAAAAATGTCCATTTTATGGGGCAACCCACTGTTTTGGGGGCTCGGTATCGGTTTTAGCCTGATAACCGGGCTTATATCGGGCAGCTACCCGGCGTTGTATTTGTCGTCATTCAAACCAGTCAAAGTATTAAAGGGTACATTCAAAGTTGGTCCATTGGCAGCAATACCGCGCAAGGTATTGGTGGTGATGCAATTCACCGTTTCTGTTGTGCTTATTATCGGTACCATTGTCGTTTTCAGGCAAATACAATTTGCCAAGGATCGGCCGGTAGGCTACAGCCGCAATGGGCTCATAGCTATTCCAATGGCAACCGGCGACATCCATAATAAATTCGATATTGTGAAGAATGAACTTGTAAAAAGCGGGGCGGTAGCCGAAATAGCCGAATCCACCAGTCCAACTACAGGCGACTATTCCACCAACAGCGGCTTTGACTGGAAGGGCAAAGACCCGGCCCTTGCTGTCGAATTTCCCAATATTGATGTTTCGCCCGGTTATGGTAAAACTGTAGGCTGGCAATTTATAGCCGGCCGCGATTTGTCGGCAGACTATCTTACCGATTCGTTAGCATTCGTGATCAATGAAACCGCTGCAAAATTCATGGGGCTTAAACACCCGGTGGGCGAAACAATTAAATGGGACGGCGTGCCCTATCATGTAATAGGTGTGATAAGGGATATGGTGTCCGAATCGCCGTACGAACCCGTTAGGCCGACACTTTACCACATGCTAAAAGGCAGCGGCGATTTTGTTATGGTCCGGATCAACCCGCATGCAGGTACCCATGAGGCCCTTGGCAAAATTGAAAAAGTATTTAAAGCTTATAATCCTGCTCAGCCCTTCGATTACCAGTTCGCCGACGCAGAATACGCAAAAAAGTTTGGTAACGAAGAACGCATAGGCAAACTGGCTAGTTCATTTGCTGGCCTGGCAATATTTATCAGCTGCCTCGGTTTGTTCGGGATGGCCTCTTTCATGGCCGAGCAGCGCGTTAAAGAAATTGGCGTCCGCAAGGTTTTGGGGGCATCCATACTCAACCTGTGGAGCCTGCTGTCGAAGGATTTCGTAATGCTGGTAGCTATCTCGCTGGTTATAGCATCACCGATAGCTTATTATTTTATGCAAAACTGGCTGAAAAATTACCGCTATCATTCAGGTATAGACTGGTGGATATTTGGAGTGACTGCGGTAGGTGCGATGGCGATAACATTGCTTACCATAAGCTACCAGAGCATCAAAGCAGCTTTGGCCAACCCGGTGAAAAGTTTGCGGAGTGAGTGATTCGTGATTAACGGTTAGTTAAAGCACTAACAAATAAAAGGCTTCGCAAAATGAACCATTGAACTAATGAACTATTGCACAAATGAACCATTGAATTAAACGTCATGATAAAGAACAATTTAAAAGTTGCCTGGCGCAATCTCGTTAAAAACAAGGCTTCCTCTTTAATAAACATAGGCGGCCTTGCTGTGGGCATGGCAGTAGTGATGCTCATCAGTTTTTGGATATGGGATGAAGTAACTTTTGACCGGTATCATAAAAACTACAACCGTATTGCGCAGGTCATTCAAAACGTTACTAATAACGGCGAGGTACAGACCTGGTGGCAGGTACCTTACCCGCTTGCGGCCGAAATACGTAAAAACTACGGAAGCGACTTTAAACAGGTGGTAATGTCGACAGGCCTCGGCGGAAATATGCTGGCCCTGGGTAATAAAAAACTGAGCGAACAAGGTGTGTTTATGGAAACCGGCGGACCGGAATTATTTACGCTGAACATGCTTAAAGGCAACCGTAACGCGCTGAAGGATCCATCGTCCATATTGATATCGGCCTCGACGGCTAAGGCATTTTTCGGCAATAACGACCCTATGTTTAAAGTATTGAAGCTGAACAATTCGGATAATCTGACAGTGGCCGGGGTTTACGAGGATCTGCCCAAAAACTCTACGCTGGCCGATATGGCCTTCATCGGTTCGTGGGATCGTTTTGCATCGGATAATCAGCTCAACCAGATGAAGGAGCCATGGCGGCCGAACTTCGTTTCCCTGTATGTTCAACTGGCTGATAACGCCGATCTGGCCAAAGTATCGTTAAAGATAAAAGATGAAAAATTGCGGCATGTAAGCGCATTCCTGGCCAAAAAGAAGCCGGCTTTATTCCTGCAACCGATGAGCAAATGGCATTTGTATGATGAGTTCAAAGAAGGCAAAAACACGGGCGGACGGATACAATATGTCTGGCTTTTCGGCATCATAGGCGTTTTTGTATTACTGCTGGCGTGCATCAATTTTATGAACCTTAGCACCGCCCGGTCCGAAAAGCGTGCCCGCGAAGTTGGTATCCGCAAGGCCATCGGTTCGTTGCGGGCACAGTTGGTTTACCAGTTTTTTAGCGAATCGCTGCTATGTGTGTTGATTGCCTTCGTGATCTCGCTGCTTTTGGCGCAATTAAGCCTTTCGTTTTTTAACCAGGTGGCTGGTAAGCAAATGACCATCCCATGGGAAAATACCGGCTTCTGGATAGCGGGAATAGGTTTTAGCTTTTTCACCGGAATTATTACCGGGAGCTATCCGGCGTTTTACCTGTCATCGTTTAAACCCGTAAAAGTATTAAAAGGATCGTTCCGTGTCGGGCGGCTGGCTTCAGTGCCCCGCAAGGTACTGGTTGTGTTGCAATTCACCGTTTCCGTTGTGCTTATCATCGGGACGATAGTAGTATTCAGGCAGATCCAATACGCAAAGGACCGCCCGGTAGGTTACAGCCGCGATGGGCTGGTGGCCGTGCCGATGTTGACCGACCAGATACATAAACATTTTGATGTTGTTAAAAGCGCCCTTATCAATACGGGCATGGTGACTAATGTGGCTGAAGCAGGTTCGCCGCCAACTTCAGGAGCGGGCAGCACTAGTGCCGTTGAATGGCCCGGCAAGGACCCTAACATGAGCACCGATTTTCAGCAAAACAATATCTCGTATGATTACGGTAAAACTATCGGCTGGGAATTTAGCTCGGGTCGTGATTTTTCAAGAACATTCCTGTCCGATTCTGCGGCGGTGATCGTCAACCAGGCAGCCGTTGATTTTATGAAAATGAAAAACCCTACGGAGACTTACATTACTTACTATAACAAGCAATATAAAATAGTCGGGGTTACTAAGGATATCATTATCGGCTCGCCCTATGAACAGGCACGCCCGGTAATTTATTTTCTATCGAAAGACCCGAGTAGCTATGTGTTGCTAAAGATAAACCCTAAAGCAAGCGCCGGCGAAGCTGTTGATAAGATCGCCTCTGTATTTAAAACTTATAACCCCGAGCAGCCTTTTGAATATCATTTCGTCGACCAGGAATACGCCAAAAAGTTTGGTAACGAAGAACGCGTGAGCAAGCTTGCCACCGCCTTCGCCAGCCTGGCCATTTTTATCAGTTGCCTGGGTTTGTTTGGTATGGCATCGTTTATGGCCGAGCAGCGGGTTAAAGAGATCGGCGTGCGCAAAGTGCTCGGCGCCTCGGTGTTTAACCTATGGCAATTACTGTCGAAAGATTTTGCAGTTCTGGTGATCATTTCTTTGATCATAGCCTCACCACTGGGATATTACCTGATGCACAACTGGCTTCAAAATTACCAATACCACACCGGAGTTTCCTGGTGGATATTCGCTGTCACCGCAGCAGGAGCCATGCTGATTACGCTGTTAACGGTGAGCTACCAGAGTATAAAAGCGGCGCTGGCCAACCCGGTAAAAAGTTTGCGCTCGGAATGATTAGAGATTAGTTAAAAGATACAGTTAAAAGCCCCTCTCCTTTTGGAGAGGGGTTGGGGTGAGGCCGCGCAAAACCGCACATAACTTGTATCAAAAACGAACGACCAATCAGTAGTCTTTTTTTTATTTAATTGATTTTCAAAGGATTAAATTGTGGCACTGGCTTTGGCTTATTGTAAGAGCAATAACAAAATATTAACTTACAATCACACTTACCTGCCATGATCTACAGCTATTTAAAAATCGCCTGGCGTAACCTTAACAAGCACCGCTTTTTCTCACTGGTAAACATCTGCGGATTAGCCATCGGCATAGCCGCCTTTTGGGTGATCAGTCTTTATGTGGCATCGGAGGTAAGTTATGATCGGTACAATCGGAAAGCTGACCGCATCTTCCGCGTGGCGCAGCATGGACAGTGGAGTGGTGGAAGTTTCAACCTGGCGATAACATCCATCCCTTACGCACCGGCAATGAAGGCCGACTATCCTGAAGTAGAAGACGCAGTACGCATAGATATGGAAGGCGGCGGCAAGATAACCTATGGCGATAAGCGGATCATGGCCGGGGATATTTCCATTGTCGATAATTCGATATTTAATATTTTCAGTTATCATTTTCTTGACGGCGACCCTAATACAGCATTGGCAAAGCCACATTGCATTGTGCTCACCAAAACACTGGCTATCAAAATATTCGGCGATGCCACATCGGCTGTGGGCAAAACCGTATCCTTTGATAAAGACGACCCCAACCTGGTTACAGCCGTTATTGACGATGTACCCGAATATTCCACATTCAAATTCAGCGCGCTGCGCTCGTTCAATGATAACCTGACAGGCAGATGGGGCGCAGCAGGGGTCTTTACGTATGTTCTGTTAAAGAATGCTGATGATTATAAAAAGATAGAAGCCCGGTCGGAACAGTTTTACAATAAGCACCTGAAGAACGATCTGAACAATATCCATTATCAAATGGAATTGCAACCACTTACGTCTATTCACCTGCATTCGCATCTCGATTATGAAATGGGTAACAATGGTAATATTACCTACGTGTATGTATTCGGCTTAGTTGGGCTATTGATATTAGGCATAGCGGTGATCAATTATTTTAACCTGACTACAGCACGGTCATCCGTACGATTGAGAGAGATCGGTATCCGCAAGGTAATCGGGTCGGATAGAAAACAGCTGATGCTGATGTTCTTTTCAGAATCTGTGTTATTTACCACGTTTGCTACTGTTATTGCGCTGGTATTAGTACAGGCCATATTACCATACTTTAATCATTTATCCGGGAAAGCCCTCGACATCTGGCACTTTGGCCTGGCCAAATCATTGTTACTGTTTGCTGGATTTGCCCTTGTTGCAGGCATAATCAGCGGTATTTATCCAGCCCTGTTTTTATCCGGGTTCAGCACCATACCGGCTATCAAGGGCCAGTTGGGTAACCAGTCCTCAACAATCGCTTTCCGCAAATCGCTCGTGGTCTTCCAGTTTGTTACCACCATTGTTATGATCGTAGGTTCCTGCATTATTTACCAGCAGCTCAATTATGTAATGAACAAGGATCTTGGCTTCAACAAATCGCAGATGCTTACATTCCATATTCACAGTCGCGAAGCCAGGTCGAAAATGGAATCCATCAAAGCTCAGTTGCTGCAAAGCCCGCTGATACAAAGTGCGGCTTCGGCGGGCAATCCAATAGGCAATAACGATATCGGACTGAACGATTTTAATCTCGGCCCCGATGGCAACACGGCCGCCGATACCAAACTGGTTGAAACACTAATTGTCGACGAAGATTTTATACCCGCCATGCAGATAAAAGTTGCTGCCGGCCGCAACTTTATTAAAGGCGTCAGCGACAGTGCGAACAATGCAGTTATTATAAACGAAACTTTGGTAAATGAACTCGGCTGGAAAAACCCGGTTGGCCGCCGTGTGCGCACCGGCGTCGACCATGGCGTTATAACTTTTTCGACTATTGTAGGCGTGGTTAAGGATTTTAATACCTATTCGCTGCAACATAAAATAGCCCCGTTGGTACTTACGCTGCCTGCACAGGCAAATGATAAAGACAACCTGTACGTTCGCCTGGGCAAAACCAATATCCCTGCCGCCATCAAATACATGCAGGACGTTTACAGCAGATTCGATCCGGAAAACAAGATCGATTATCATTTCCTCGACCAGAATTTTGCAAACCAATATCAAAGTGAGCAAAAACAGGGAAACCTGCTGTTGATATTTACCGTCCTGGCAATTAGTATTGCTTGTTTGGGTTTGTTCGGTTTGGTTACATTCACTGCGCAGCAGCGTGTAAAGGAGATCGGTATCCGCAAGGTTTTGGGCGCAAGTATTGCCAGCATAGTATCTCTTTTGAGTAAGGAATTAGTGCAACTGGTATTGATGGCTACCCTCATCGCATCGCCCATTGCCTGGTTTGCCATGAGCAAATGGCTGCAAAGCTTTGCCTATAAAACCACTATCCACTGGTGGATATTTATAGCAGCGGGTGCAGCGGCTATCCTCATCGCTTTTATCACGGTCAGTATACGGTCTGTAAAAGCTGCGCTGGCCAACCCGGTAAAAAGCTTGCGGTCGGAGTGACAGACGGCTGAGGCCCAATTAATTCTGTTTTAACGTAAAATAACTGTTATTAAGGCAGCGTTAAAGGATTATCGCATTATATTGCGGCATCTAATCCTTTGAATGAAACGCTGCCTCCTGCTACTCCTTTTTTTTCTTATCGCCGCCGCTGCAAGGTCCCAAAATCATGGCACCATAAAGGCGCTTGTGGTTGATTCCGTAAGTAAACAGCCCATCGGCTATTCCACCATTGCTGTATTGAAAATGAAGGATTCATCCTTGTTATCTTACACCATCACAGATAAAAACGGTGCCTTTACACTTTACAACATCAACCAGGCCGAACCGGCCCGGTTGCTCATTTCCTGCGTGGGTTACAAAAGCCTTCGCCTTGTACTGGAATTAAAAAAGGGCGACGCCGTTACTGACCTTGGGAAGGTGTTGCTCAGCACAAAAACCCTACAGGAGGTTGTTATTAAAGGCGAACGCGCACCGGTGATCATCCGGAAAGATACCATCGAGTTTAATGCCGAAGCTTTTAAGGTGCGACCGAACGCTGTGGTTGAGGATTTGCTAAAAAAACTACCCGGTGTGCAGGTAAGTCACGATGGCAAGATCACGGTAAATGGCAAAGATATCTCGAAACTCAAAGTTGACGGAAAAGACTTCTTCGCGAATGATCCTAAGATAGCCACACGTAACCTGGATGCCGATATGATATCCAAAGTACAGGTTTATGACGACCGGGAGGGCGACCCGGATCATCTGAAGCCGGATTACGAGGTAAAAAAGATCATCAACTTGAAATTTAAAAAGGCGCTCAAAAAAAGCACTTTTGGTCGGGCCATGCTGGGCGGTGGTACGCGCGATCGTTACCAGGCCAATACATTCCTTAATAAATTCCAGGACGAACTGCAATTAAGTGCCAGTGCCAGCAGCGATAACCTGAGCGGCACCGGGATATTCGGCGATGGGTTCCATACCCCTGTGCTGCAAGCCGAGCCACGAGGATCGGTTCAAAGAATCACTAACGGCACGGTCAACTTTAATAACAAATTCGGTAAGCAACTAAAGGTTAACCTGATCTATTATTTCAACAATGATATTAACGACAGCAAGGGTACCGTAAACCGGCAGCAGTTTGTAGGTGACACCACGTTCAATACTTTTTCCAATAATATCAATCATAACGGTTCCACCTCGCAAACTTTAAGCGGGCGCCTGGAATATGGATCGGACACCGCCACGAGCATCAAATACAACCCGGAATTTTCATACAACAGTAATAACGGCAGCAGTACCACTAATGCCACCGGCTCCAACAACTTTGCGCCGTTACTGAGTCAAAGCATCAATAGCAGCGCGTCAAGCGGCAGTTCGGTCTCTTTCAGGCAGGAATTTACCTATTACACCAGGCTCAGCAAAAAGGGAGCCTCATTTAGCATAAACCACGCGTTGAGCATAGGTCCATCGCACAGCCTTAATATCTCATCCGATCAATTGTTATCCTATACCGCTGCATTACAGTCCGACACGCTGAACCGATCGGCAAAAAACACCAGCAACCGGGACGATGGTAACGTGGGCGCCGCTTTTCATTACCCACTCACTAAAAAACTTTCCGTCACAATATCGGCGTCGACGAATTTTGACCGCGATGAGGGCGATCTTTTCACCTATCAGCAGAACCTGCAAACAGGCTTATACACCATCTTTTTGCCCGACCAAAGCAACAACCTGACCCGGAAGCAATGGACGGAGGCCTTGCACAGTGAATTGATGTACCAGTTCACTGATAAAATATCACTTAAAGCGGGCCTTGCGGGACAATTGCAGCAGGTAACCAATCACTTTAACAGTTACACCGGCGACCTTGATCAGCATTTCAACAATCTTTTCCCGACGGCGGAATTACATATCAATAAAGTGAACATAAACTACAGCGAAGACCTGCAACAGCCGGCCATTAACGATCTGCAGCCTATAACCGTAGTTTACAGTCAATTGTTCAGCTTTATCGGCAATCCCGATTTGAAACCTACGCACCGGCATAGTTTTGGAGTGAACTACTTCGATTTCAAAACACAGAGCCAGGTATACCTGAACCTGTCATCACGGGTAACCGTAGAAACCAACAGCGTTGTGCGCGAACGAACAATCAATGCTGAAGGCGCCGAAGTAACCACACCAATAAACCGGAACGGTCGCTTTACCACCTATCTGTATGCAGGCGCGGGCAAAACTTTTAAAAAATCCGGCGATTGGCAGATCAGCACCAACACCAACCTGAACGGCAGCTACGGACATAATTTTTTTGAAGTGAATGACCAGGATGGTTATCAGAACACTATCGCCGTAACACTGGCACAGGAAATTTCGGCCAACTGGAAAGACATTATCGAA
Organism: Mucilaginibacter ginsenosidivorans; assembly: GCF_007971025.1. NCBI lineage: Bacteria > Pseudomonadati > Bacteroidota > Sphingobacteriia > Sphingobacteriales > Sphingobacteriaceae > Mucilaginibacter > Mucilaginibacter ginsenosidivorans. The sequence goes on from NZ_CP042436.1 coordinate 5,154,705, forward strand.
CTGAGGCCGGGCTACAGCGTGAGCCCTGCAATAACCAAATATCAACTGGTGGATTATAAAGGTTCAAGTTTTGTAACTCAACGCGCCAACCTGGGCGCCGATTTTCACCTGCCGAACAAGATATCCTTCAGCAGTAATTACACCTATACCTACAACCCGCAGGTTGCCGTGGGTTTGCGAAAAAATTCGAACCTGCTGAGCCTTTCGGTAGCAAAAATGGTGCAAAAGAACGACCACGGAGAGTTCAGGCTGACGTGTTATGACGTATTAAACCAGGGCATCAGCACCTTCCACTACGCCACGGAGAATACTATTAATGATATTCAAAACCAAACCATCAGGCGGTACTTCTTATTGTCCTATTCGTACCGGTTTAACAGCACCACTACCAAATAGATTTGCCTGTGGTTCCTGACGAATGAAATATAAAAAGCCCTTTTCCTTTTGGAGAGGGGCTGTGGTGAGGCATTACTCAACTATCAGCGTAGCTATGGAGTGCGGGGCGCTGGTCACCTTCGCCGCCTTACCTTTTATCCAAAGCAAATAATCTATCTTTTCGTCGTTTTTATTCATTACCACTACGGCTATTTTCCCGTCGGGGTTCATGTAAGCAGTGGTCAGCAATTTATCGCGACTTGCCGAACTGGCTATCCGTCTTGCTCCCGGCTTAATGAATTTGGAAAAATGGCCGATGTAATAGTACGAATTGGTGAAAGTAACTGCGCCTGTTTTGGTATCGGCGTGCACAGGGGCAAAGCAGAAGTTACCCACATGGTTTGGCCCGCCTTTTTCATCCAGTAATACGTTCCAGTCGGTCCAGGCCACGGTGCCTGCATTAAAGTCGTTGATCATCGAGTAGCCGTATTTCTCGCCCAACGACCAATCATCCAGTTTCGTCGCGTCATATCTTTCGGCGCATCCTTCAGTAAATACCAGGTTTTTTGAAGGGAAAGTTTGATGAACCAGGCGCTCGTTTTCAAAATTCATTCCTGCGCCGGTCCAGGTCTCGTACCAGTGGTAGCCAACGCCCCAAACGTATTTAGCCGCTGCGGGATCCTCCAGAATAGTGCTTACCCGCTGGTACATCAGGTCGCGGTTGTGGTCCCAAACAATTAGCTTCTTGCCTGCCATACCCGATTTTTGCAGTGTTGGACCGAGGAAATTCTTCACAAAATCCCGCTCTTCTTCTGCTGTATACAGGCACGATTCCCAGGTTTGAGTAGCCATAGGCTCGTTCTGCACGGTCAATCCCCAGATAGGTATACCTTGCTTCTCATAAGCGTTAATGAATTTGATATAGAAATTTGCCCAGCTTTGGTCAAATCCCTTTTTGAGCGTGCCGCCGTGTAATACGTCATTATTCGTTTTCATCCAGCCCGGCGGGCTCCAGGGGCTTACAAACATGGTCAGTTTGCCGCCTGCTGCCGCTATCACTTCTTTAATGAAGGGAATGCGGTATTTTTTATCATGGCTAATGTCGAAGGTTTTCAGGGCCTTGTCGCCATCTTTTACATAACTGTAGGTATCGCTGGAGAAATCGCAGCTTTGGATATTGGTACGCCCGAAAGTATATCCGATACCTTTCGTCTTATCATAATAGGCGGTCAATATTTCCTTTTGCTTGTCTTTGGGCAATTTATAAAACGTCTCCGCCGAGGCGTCTGTCAACGCCCCGCCGATACCCAGCATCGTCTGGAAGGTTTTTGAGGGATCGACAAAAACTGCTACTTCGGTTTCTACAGGCTGTGGCTTCGCCTCAAAATTGAGCGTGCCGGTCTTAGTCATCCGGTTATCTGTACCCTTTTCGGTGACATAAACTTTCACCGACTTGTTTTTGAGCGAGAACGGCGCTTTTTGCTGGGCACTCGCTGCGCTCATTAATATACCCGCTGCAACGACAGCAAAGCAGGCGGCTTTGATAGGTCTTTTCATAATAAAAGTTGATAATAGATTGAGAGTGAACTTCAAATCTATTAAAAAACTGATATTATCCAGTGCAATGTGAAAAAATCACGGGGTAGCCTGGCGGTCAAGGTATTCTTCCCCGCTGATGACAGGTATCAAGCGTGCCAATTCATCGTCATCAAATAGCCGCGAACGGATAATGAACCTAAGTCCCATGGGTATTTCGAGTGAAAAGCTGGAACCCCGGCCCGGGGTTATGTCTACCGTAAGCTGGGTATGCTGCCAGTATTCAAACTGGTCGCGGCTCATGAAAAATCCGCAGCCATCAATATCACCCAGGTAAACATCGTTACCACCCACCTTGAATTCGCCTTTTTCAAAGCACATTGGCTGCGAGCCATCGCAACAGCCGCCGCTCTGGTGAAACATCAGCTCGCCAAACCGGCCCCGTAATTTGTGCAGCACGTCCACCGCTTCGGGTGTGATCAATATCCTCGGAATATTTTCCATTGTAAAATAAAAAAGCGCCGCAGCCAATCGCCACGACGCCATCATTTGCGATGATTATTAAAAGAATCCCAACTTGTTCTTATCGTATGATATCAGCATGTTCTTGTTCTGCCGGTAATGGTTCAGCATCATTTTATGCGTTTCTCTACCAAAACCAGATTTTTTATACCCGCCGAATGGTGCATGGGCAGGATAAGCATGATAGCAGTTAACCCATACCCTGCCGGCCTGTATAGCGCGCGGTATCTGGTACAACTCATGGGCATCGCGTGTCCATAAACCGGCGCCGAGACCATAAAGGGTATCATTGGCTATCGAAATGGCCTCTTCGGTATCCTTAAATGTGGTAACGCAGACCACGGGTCCAAATATTTCCTCCTGGAAAACCCGCATCTTGTTATTCCCCTTCAGCAAAGTAGGCTGGATATAATACCCGTCCGTCAAACCGTCAAGATACTGTTTGCCGCCTCCTGTAAGCACTTCGGCGCCTTCTTCTTTGCCGATATCGATATAGGAAAGTATTTTTTCATACTGGTCCTTTGAGGCCTGCGCACCCATCATGGTATCCGGATCGAGCGGGTGCCCCATTTTTATCTTTTCAACCCTTTCTATCACACGTTCAATAAAACGGTCGTAGATCGACTCGTGCACCAGCATTCTCGACGGGCAGGTACAAACCTCGCCCTGGTTAAGTGCAAACATAGCCGAACCTTCCAGGCACTTGTCAAAAAACTCATCATCGGCGTCCATCACGCTTGGCATAAAAATATTGGGCGATTTACCGCCAAGCTCCATCGTAACGGGATTGAGATTCTCAGATGCGTACTGCATGATAAGTCTGCCTGTAGTGGTCTCCCCGGTGAAGGCCACTTTCGATACCCGTGGCGAACTTGCCAGCGGTTTGCCGGCTTCGGGACCGAAGCCGGTCACAATATTTACCACGCCCGGCGGGATAATGTCTTTTATCAGTTCCATCAGCATCAAAATACCTACAGGTGTTTGTTCGGCCGGTTTCATTACTACCGTACACCCTGCTGCAAGGGCCGGAGCCATTTTCCAGGTTGCCATCAGCAATGGAAAATTCCATGGAATGATCTGCCCGACAACGCCTATCGGTTCATGAATATTGAGCGACACCGTAAACTGGTCGAGCTCGCTAACGCCGCTTTCTTCGCTGCGTATCACGCCGGCAAAATACCTGAAATGATCTATCGCCAGCGGCAGGTCGGCGGCCATGGTTTCTCTTATCGGCTTGCCATTGTCGATGGTTTCTATCGCTGCCAGGTAGCCCAGGTTCTCCTCCATCCGGTTGGCTATTTTCAATAAAACATTGCTCCGTTCGGTTGGCGATGTATGCGACCATGTGGCAAAGGCCTTATGCGCAGCATCGAGCGCAAGTTCTATATCCTCCTTGCCCGAACGGGGCACATTGGTAAATGCTTTTCCGTCGATAGGTGATATACTTTCAAAATATTCTCCTTTTACCGGCGCACGCCATTCCCCGCCTATAAAATTGTCGTAATGATCTTTAAACGAAGGACGGGCAACAAGCTTTTGGGACTCTGTTATTGTTTCCATAATAAAATCGGTTTAAAAAATAATTGGTTTCTGTAAATTTAAACAAAGCCATTCCCGGTATTTATGCACTATAGTATCAGGCTTATGCATTAAAATATTAAAATGTCGCAAATCATTATTTATTTATAATTATCTCCCTACCTTTAATATACCAATAAGTAAACTACCTGCAGCGTTATAACGATATGAAGAGTACGTTTAAGCCAAGGCCGTTGCCCCTGCTTCACGAAAAAGACCTGAAAACGCTGGTCGAGAACCGTTCGGTGTATACCCTGCAGCATTGCGAACTGAATGTTTTTGAAACGCATCAACAGTCGGAGAAAGTAAAACTTGTTTTTAACGATATGGTGCTTACCACCATGCTCCGCGGCAAAAAAGTGATGCACCTTTTTGGGTCGCAGCATTTTGATTACCTGCCGGGCGAATCGGTTATTGTGCCTGATAACGAGGAGATGATTATTGATTTTCCTGAAGCCGGGCTGGATAATCCAACCCAATGCATTGCATTGGCTGTTGATTCGGGTATGCTGCAGGACACCCTGCAATTGCTTAATGAAAAATACCCCAAGGCCGAAAAAAACGAAGCATGGAACATTGACGTCTCCTGTTTTCACTTACAAAATACTTCCGAGATCACCGCGACCATAGACCGCCTGGTAAATATCAGCACGGAAAACTTTGCCGCTAAAGATGTCATTGCCGATTTTACGCTGAAGGAACTCCTTATCCGCCTTATGCAAACCCAGGCGCGCAAAATGATACTCGATAGTTATCATAAACATACCAATACCAATCGCTTTGCGGCAGCAGTTCAATACATTAAAAATCATATTCATGAGGAGATAACTATCGACCAGTTAAGCAATCTTTGCTGTATGAGCAGGCCGAACTTTTTCAGATGCTTTAAGCGGGAATTTGGCATAAGCCCGGTCGATTTCATCCTTCACGAGCGTATTAAAGCTGCGAAATTATTGTTATCGGATTCGAACGTAACGATCACCCAGGCATGCTACGCTGTTGGGGTTAATAACCTGAGCTATTTCTTCAAATTATTTAAACGTATCGAAGGCAAAACCCCTGCCGAGTTCCGGAAGAACTTAAATTGATCTTTATTTCATCAAAGCTGCATTAAACCCTACCAGTAGTTTAAACACATGGTTGTATTCGTTCAGGGGTAACGTTTTGCTGATGTCGAACACATCGTGATAAGCCCTGATGCCGCCCATGGTGTAAATGAAGAACGCCGGCACCCCTTTTTCGGTAAAAAAAAAATGGTCGCTGTTTGCTGCCTTACCCCGTGATGCTACTTTGACCAGGTAATGGTTCTGTTCGTTCAACTGTTTCAGTATCCCGTATTCTTTCGGGTAAACCGTTGCATTAACCACCATTATACCTTCTTCCCCGGTGCCTAACAGATCGAGGTTTATTAAAAACCGGATACTTTGAAGCGGCACCAACGGGTTTTCAGTAAAAAATTTGGAGCCTAATAAACCGGCTTCCTCACCGGAAAAGCAAATGAAAGCCATCGAATATCGCTGCGGATGCAGGGCATAATATCTGGCCAGGCTTAACAACAGGCTTACCCCGCTGGCATTATCATTTGCACCGGGGAAGTAAGTTTTATTGCCCATGCCACCCAGGTGATCGTAATGCGCCGTAAATATGACGACTGAATCGGGTTTTACTGTCCCCTTAACTACACCGCAGATGTTATTTGCTTTGAACCCTTCCACCAGCTTATTTTCCTCATTGATATTAATGGTTACAGGTATTCCTTTCAACGCTTTCTTATCCACCTGTACCAAAGTAAAATCGGCAGCACCCTGCTCAACCGACCAGGTCAGCTTATCTTTCAACTCTACAACTACACGGTTTTTAAGGTCGATAAAATGAATGCTGTCCTTTTGTACAAGTGTACCCTCTCCTTTTACACCCCTGCTTGCCGGGCCGATGATAAAATCGCGACCGGGCACTAAAGCCGTACCGTTGATCGACAGGTCCATCATACCCGGGAAGGTATTCGCACTAAAGGTGAATGGTTGTTCATATTCCCGGCCGTCCATAGGTTGCAGACCATAATCCTTAAACTGCCCCGCGATGAAGCGGCCCGCTTTGCCCATACCGTCATTGGTGTAGCCGCGGCCCCAAAAATAGGATGATGTCAGTGTATCGACCATCCTGCGGACAAATACGGAATCCTGCGCGAGAAGCATGTTTGTAAATAGTAAGAAAAATAAGGTAAGGTTTCGTTTCATTTATTGCTAATGCCCCTTCTTTTCGCGCTGCACGCGTGCATCGATCAGCTTATCTGCAAGCTGTACTTCATTTATCTTGTCCAAAACATCTATCAACCCCTGGTATTCAGTATATTTTTTGTGGTCTTCCGCATCTGCAAGGAATTTTGTAAGATCATCAATATCATGCCCCGGCAGCGACTTTACCTTAGCGGCAAATTCTTTCGGGTGCTGTATACCGAGCTGCACAATTGCCAGTTGCATTTGCTTCCCTGTCCCGGCATCGTAAGTCATATCCTTGCCAATATCGACCGCTTTACCAACAACATCGGCCGGAAAATCCTTAGCCATACCGATAAAAAAGTTCAGGTATTCAATATATTCTGAATGCAGGGGGCCATTTTGGAATATCTCTGCAAATTGCTGCTTATTCCCGGGAAAAGATTTTAAATAGGCTAATTTCTTTGGCTTCGATCCGGGATATATTTTTAATTGAATGTACGTTGCCTTTAACTTCATTGCTACCTGCGAGGGAGCCTGGGAAAAACAAATGTTTATACAAACGAACAGGGCCAGCAGGCTGGCAAAACAGGTTTTCAATAAGGTATTCATTATAAGTGCTTGTTTAGGATAATAACATGGTACCGGGTGGTAAATATAGTAACATAAACGAAAAAGAGGCACGCTTTGGTATACAGGCTATGCCACAGCGGAAACCAGGCGTTGTTAAATTGAGATAGTAAACCTTTCAATATTTAGTTATCTTGGTTGTGTAATTAGTTTTCACCCATTCATTCATCAACAATCGGCCCGGTTCAATGAGAAAGTATTATTGCTTATTCGCAGCGTTTTTTTTATCCGCTATAACTGTATTTTCGCAGCAAAAACCCGACAGCGCCTACCAGGTTAAAGGCTTTATTATAGCGGTGCCAAAGCCTGATGGCGTAGATGACTTTGTGAAATTTATCAACGAAGAGCTGGCGCCAAGAAAGATCAACACCCTTGTGCTGCGGGTTGACTTTAATTATAAATACAAGAGCCATCCAGAGCTTCGCGATACCGCCGCCTTGACTAAAAGCGACTGTAAGAAGATATTGGAGGCCTGTAAGAAGAATGGTATCAGTATCATCCCGCAGATCAATTTGCTGGGCCATCAATCGTGGGCGGCCAAAACCGGGATGTTGCTAAAGGTATATCCCGAATTTGACGAAACCCCATGGGTAAAAATGCCGGCCACGCCGGCGGAATATAAATGGCCGAATGCAGACAATTTATATTGCCGCAGTTATTGCCCGCTGCACCCCGGGGTGCATAAGGTAGTGTTCGACCTGGTCGATGAGATCATGGATGTGTTTGAGGCCAAAGCTTTTCATGCAGGTATGGACGAGGTATTTTATTTGGGTGAGGACAAATGCCCGCGTTGCGGCGGCCGAGATAAGGCGGTACTTTTTGCCAACGAGGTGCAAACCATTCGCGATCACCTGGCTGAAAAAGGTGAGGAGCTTTGGATATGGGGTGACCGCCTGATCGACGGCAGGGCAACCGGCATAGGCATGTGGGCCGGCAGCTATAACGACACCTATCGCGCCATCGACCTGATACCGCGCGACGTGGTAATATGCGACTGGCAATACAACCAGGATAACCAAACCGCTGTATACTTCGCCTTGAAAGGATTACGCGTGGTTACCTGTACGTGGAACCGCCCGCAGGTAGCAATGAACCAGGTAGAGGACTTGTACCGTTCGAGGGCAATTTCGGGCAAAGAAATGAAAAGCCGTTTTTATGGCATAGCCGAAACAATATGGTCACCACCTGCTCGATTTTTTGATGGCTATTATGGACGAACGACAGACGCAAAAGTTGGCGACAACACGCCATGGAATACTTTTAGAATGATGTTTGATAAGGCAAACCAGCTGGAGCAGGCGGCTGCCAGGTAACAGCCTGTGCGATTGGCAGCATAAACATAAAAAACCGCCCCGGATAATCCGGGGCGGCCACCTTGCTGAGGAGATTATTTGAAATTTAATTTACAGCACCCGGTGTGGTATAAGGCATTTTCTGCGGGTCAAAATTGGCCCATCCTGCGGTCCAGTCGGTAGTTCCAAAAGCGCCGCGATAATCCACTTTTTCAAAGAATGGGTCCGTGCTGATCTTAGCATTGGTAAACAAAGCACCGCTTGCTGCCGGTGAACCTGCTTTCACGGTAAAATCAGGAGTACCGGCGTTAGCAAAATCAGATGAGTATTTGAAAGGCGAGTTAATTATTGCATCAGCGTATAACGTTGCATCGAAAGTATTTTCGGCCCTTAGAGTTGTTTCAAATATCGCCTTGTTCTCGCCCTTTACTTCATTACCTTTTTTATTGCTTCCGTAAATAATGTTATTCTGGAAAGCTAAACGGCCGGCGGTGTAATTGGTTGAGGTTGAAGCAGCAGTAGTTACTTTTGAATCGTCGATATAAACACCTTCAACAAAGCCCGCAAAAACCGAGTTGAAACAGCTCAACGCCGAGTTACGGCGTATTTGCGCAGCATGCTGATAATTAGCATTAATACTTCCCGCAGTAGCGCTCGAAATTGGGCCCAACATGGTCATGTTACAGAAGATAGCCGAAGTTTGCGGTGTTTTATCTGAACCTGATGCATCGTTATCCGACTCGAAACCGTTGGAACCGGAAATATCAGCAATGGTTGGGTAACGTTGCGAAAGGCAAAACTGAAGCTTTCCTGAAAACCCGAAGTCAGTATCAAAATCATCGTCTAAACCACCAATTGCAAGCAAGTGCTTGGCTGTAACGGTGCCGCCAAACCATTCGTAAGAGTCGTCACCTGCACGATAAACTTCGATGTAATCAAGCGTCGTTCCTGCACCAACACCGCCCATAGTAAGGCCGTTGATCTCATTATCAGGTGAAAACGGGATACCGGCATATTCGATACGCACATATTTCAACGTGCCGGAATTATCATTGGCGTCCGTACCGCCAAATTGTATGTATTTGGCAGCGTCACCCTTAGGGTCCAAACCACCTTCTATCTGCACATTGTCGCCCTGGTTTACCGGTGCTTTTCCTAACAGGATAACGCCGCCCCAGTCGCCGCTTGAACGGGCGCCCGCTTCAAACGCCGAAGTAAATACGATAGGTTTAGTTGCTGTGCCAACCGCCATTAATTTTGCACCACGGGTAACGGTCAAAGTACCTTTGGTGGCTTTGTCGCCTTTTATAATAGTTCCCGGTTCAATGGTAAGCGTTGCTCCGTTGGTTACGTACACGAAACCTTTTAATAAGTAAATCTTATCGGCTGTCCAGGTGGTGTTTGCATCTATGTCGCCGGTTACTGTAACGGTTTTATCTGTTGGCGTTGGCGTCGGCGTAGGGTCTACCGTGGTACTCTTCTTGCTGCATGCAGTCAAAAACATCGCTACCACAAGCGCTAAAAATAATCCTTGTTTTTTCATGATCTTCATTCCTTTTTGTTCTGTTAAATCTGTTGTTAAATAATTTGATGACTGGTGCTGTTATGCTGTTTTTAAAAAGTGTAATTAAAATTCAAAGAGTAGGTAGCCCCTAAAGCATAGCGCTTAAAGGTCTGATCTGTATTTGCCGGTGTATAGGTTTTACTTTTATCGTAGTCGTAATAAAAAGTATTGCTTTGATTGAGGAGGTCGCTGCCGTTCAGTTTGATCTCGCCCTTGCCCTTAAATACTTTATATCCGACCTGGAAATCGATTACATCCCTCGGATTTTCATAAATACTCGGGAACCGTTCGCCCCCTGCATAAAATATCCGTCGGCCAAGCCTGTTATACAGGATGTTTAACGATAGCTTGTTGTTAAATGCGTTATGCTGAAAACCAGCATTCACCACATACGGCGACTGGCCTACCAGGGGTCGGTTTTGTTCAAGCAGTTGTGGATTATCCGGATTCTGTATCTGGGATTTTGTAAGCGCAACATTTACATATATGGTGCTGCTTTTATAAAAAGCGCCATCGTTAATAAAGTCAAGCGCCTTTCGGGCCTCCATCTCTACGCCATATACATAGGCCGATTTTGAATTGAAATAAGAGATGGTTGTCGATGAATTTACATCATCAATACTTGGCTCTATGGCGTTATGAAACTTTTTATAGAAGGCCGAAACCGAAAATATTTGCCCTGCCGACGGATAAAACTCGTACCGCAGATCAGCGTTGTCGATCAGCGTCCGTTTCAGAAATGGGTTACCTATCTGCGTGGCCAGCAGTTCGTAATCATAATAGGCAAACGGGGCAAGCTCCCTAAACTCGGGCCGGGCAAGCGTACGGTAATAAGATGCCCGCAAATTGGCTTTAGCTGTTAAACTATAAGTAAGATTTACCGAAGGAAGGATGTCTGTATTTTTCAGTTGCGCCCGGGGTTGCTTTTGGTCAACGTCCTTCGTGCTTAAACTCAGGTCAAAGTTTTCCAAGCGCACCCCGTACACCGCCCTCAGTTTTTTGCTTAACTTGTTATCGAACATGATGTATCCGGCGTTGGTAAAGCTATGGGCCGTATACTGATCGTTCGGGTTAGGAATTTCGTCCAGTTCAAAAGCGCCCGAGTTAATGGCATTTGGACCGAAAAGCGTTTCAATAGGCCGCAATCTGATATCGCTGGTCGCATCTATCAGCGTAACACCTAAAAAACGGGCATCAAAAGAACGGTGCCTGTATTGCGATGAAACCCCCGCTTTCAAATGGCTTGTTTCACCAAAAACTGTAACAGGTATTTTAATATCCACTTTCCCCGAATAAATATTCTCGCTCAATTTTGAAAAGAACCTTGCGTTTTCTTTACCGAGGTTTGTGATGCTTGCTACGAAAGGATCATTTGCACTTGATTGTACATAGTTAATTTTGCGTTGATCGGGCTGATCATTCAGTATATTGCTATAACCTAAGCTCCAATCTAATTTGTTATTTTTTTCGCCGAACTTGTGCTCGCCGTCCAGCGTTGATTTAAAAAGGCTCTTCTCCGTCAGGTCATAGGCATAAAAACGGTTGTCGTAACTTGAGCTTGATGTGTTGGAGCCTGTACGGTAAGTAAACTGGTCATCAAATATCCGGTTGTAAAGATTTTTGAAGGTGATCTTATTTTTTCCGAAGCTATAGCCGAAATTGGCCAGGGCGCCAATATTCGTTGAGAATTTATATTGATCTTCCGTGAAGTCGTAATTGTCAAACTTTCTTACCAGGTCGGGTATAGATGTTTCGGCGTTGCGGTATGTGAGTGCTATCGTCGTGCCAAAACGATTTTTGTTTTCGCCGATTTCCTTTACATTCCCGAATGCAAGCTGGTAGCTCTGCCCTAAAAATGCCTTGTAAGTGTTAATATTGAAATTGTTATTGAGCGAATTTATCGCTTGTATATTTTGCTGGGCGGTTAGCCTTGGCGGACCTACAACCTTCGCCGTGGTTGGAAAACCATCAGGCAGCGAACGCGACCCGCCATCGAATGCGAAATAATCGCTTACGTTGCGGTAACCACTCTTGAAATCCTTGAATGCGCTTTGCGTATTGTAGCTATATCCCAACCCGAAACTGATAAAGTTTTGATCGGGGATATCTTTGGTTAACACCTGTATATTACCCCCGGCAAAATCGGCCTCGATATCTGGCGTGGCAGTTTTGCTAATAACAATATTCTCGATCAGGTTAGCTGGGACAATATCGAAAGAGAAGGCTTTGCGGTTGGGTTCGGTACTTGGCAAGGGCGTGCCATCCAGCGAGGCGCTGTTATAACGGTCGTTCAGGCCCCTTACAACAACAAACTTATTATCCTGCACGGTCGCCCCGCTTACCCTTTTTAAAACGTCGCTGGTACTTTTATCCGGCGACTTTTTTATTAATTCCGAAGATATCCCATCTGATATGGTTATACTATTCTTCTGGACCGCATACAAGGACGCCGTTGATGCCTGCCGATAGGTTGCGGTGATCGTAACCTCCCTAAGTCCCTGCGAGTTTGCCTCCTGCAATACGACATCGAGATTGACAACGGTATTGGGCTTAACTTCAACATCGGAGATCAGCTTACTCTGATACCCGATAAATTTCACTACCACTGCATAACTGCCTGGCTGTAGTTGCGATAGTAAATAATGACCGTCGACATTGGCAGCAACTCCCTTTGTAGTTCCCTCGATAGCGACTGTTGCGCCTATTAACGGTTCACTGGTTTTTTGGTCGATGACTTTGCCCGCGATCTTGCCGGTGCTTTGGGCTAAAGCCGAAGGTCCAACAATCAGCAGAAATAAAATGGTAAGTAAAATGTTTCTTTTATCCACAGTAAAATTTTGGACAAAAGTATCTTAGAACTCATTTTTAAACGATTTTTGGCAATTATCAAACCATCAAATGTTTCTTACCTCACCATTACCAATGGTTCATTTTTACAACCATTTTTGTAAAAAAAGAGGCAGCCGCGTGCCTTTTTTCTCTTCAGACCCAATTTTTCGCCGCTACGGCTGCGGCTTACTTAATTAGTAGTTGAATTCTCCCCGATCAAATACCTCCCGACCGGGCCGGTGTGGGCTTCCTGGTTGATCAGGTCCCTGAACTTATCATTAACTTTTTTCAATACACGCAAACAATTGTGCATTTCGAGCCAGGTGACCTCATCATTGATGTGTTCCTCGAACGAGGTAAACAGGCTCCCGAATATCCCGGCAAGTTTAGCCGACTTTGATGTCAGGGTTATCAATCTTCCCCTGCGGTCCTTATAATTTACTTCTTTTATCACGTACTTTTTGCATTCGAGAGCGTCAATTATCGCAACCATGTTCGACTTTTCTATCTGCAGATTCTCGCACAAAGCTTTCTGCGTCATCCTGCCGAACCTGCTGAGCTGCAAAATCACCTGGTAGTGCTGGTAACCGTCTATTTCTTTAAAAGCTTTAAGTAAGTATTGGTGATATGATTTGTGAGCCAGCATAACCTGCAGGCTCAGATCTTCTCCGAAATTCATAATAAATCAGGGTTAATGCGAGCCTTCCGGACGGTTGGCTGCAATAAACGAATAAACTTATTTACAGAAATTGGCTATGAAAGCCCGGAGAATATCAGATAAGAAAGGTTTGGCAGGCGATGAAAATTTTCGGGGCCGATGGGTATGCCCTGTTTCGGCAGGCCGAAAAAACCCTGTGAGAGCGGATGCTTAGTAATGCTAAAACAATAAAAGCCATGCTGAACAATATGTAAAGCATTGGTGCACCTTTAACTTTTAGCTGTACGGGCGGAGACGAAAGTTGCGAATTTTTGATCAGGCTCCAGCTGTTGTCATGCACCATATGATCAAGGTGGGGCTGTTTGCATTGCGCCTTTTCCTTTGCATGAATATGATACGTTTTATGCGCCCTGGGCCCATAAAACGATCTGGCCGTGGGAAAGCCCACGATCATCAATACAATAAAGGAGAACAATACCTTGATAAATGCTTTAAACATGCCGTTATTACACAGTTTTCACTAATCTGCAAATAACCCGATTATTGGCCCGATAAGCAACGTAAATTGATTTGATTACAAAAACTTAACTTTAATTTAAATGAAGGGCTACCATCAGCGAATCACATAGAACAGGCAGCGCAGCGAAGGAACCGGCATGTTTAATTTGCCCGGTTTGTTAGCCGGTACCATTAAACCTTCGGAAAATAAATCCGTTTAAGTTTAATGATGAAAAAACAACTCCCCTACCTTGTTTTACTTTTTGGGTTAACTTGTCTTATGGCCTGCCATAAAGGCGGCAGCAGCGACCCTAAGCCCGCACCATCTGCAGACACGCTTTATTTTCCGCCATTAAGCGGCAGCGCCTGGGAGACGACAACGGCAAGTTCTTTGGGCTGGGACGAAACTGCAATCAATAACCTATACCCCTATTTGCAAAGTAAAGGCACCAAGGCTTTCGTCATCCTGAAAAAAGGCAAAATTGTTAGCGAAAAATATTTTGGAACTTTTACGGCCGACAGTCTCTGGTATTGGGCATCGGCAGGTAAAACCATGACGGGATTCTTGGTGGGCATTGCTCAACAGGAAGGATTAATCGACATCAACGATAAAAGTTCAAAATATTTAGGCACCGGTTGGACATCGGCGCCATTGGCGAAGGAGAACCTGATCACCATAAAAAATCAACTGACCATGACCACCGGGCTGGATGATGGCGTTGCCGACCCGGACTGCACCCTGCCCGGCTGCCTGGTATATAAGGCCGATGCCGGAACACGATGGGCTTACCATAACGCTGCCTATACTATGCTGGATGGGGTCATAGAGCACGCCACAGGCCTGTCTTACAACGCCTACTTTCAGCAAAAGATCAGGGATAAAATAGGCATGAACGGCGCCTGGGTAAAATCGCCCAACTCTAACAATGTATATTACAGCAGTGCCCGTAGTATGGCCCGGTTTGGGTTACTGTTGCTAAACAAAGGCAGTTGGGATAAGACGGCTATATTAGCTGATACTAACTATTTCAAAAGCCAAATAAATACTTCACAGAACCTAAACCTGAGTTATGGTTATTTAACCTGGCTAAATGGCAAAAGCAGCAACATGCTCCCGCAATCGCAAATTGTTTTCTCCGGGCCTATCATCCCAAATGCTCCTGCCGATCTGTTTGCAGCGCTTGGTAAAAACGACCAGAAAATTTATGTCGTTCCATCTCAAAAATTGGTCATCATCCGGATGGGAAATACAGCAGGTGGTGTTAAACCGGCAGGATCAGATTTTGACAACGAGCTTTGGGGAAAGTTGAAGTCGATAATTAAATATTAGTTTTTACCTGTCCATGTATATGCCAGATTTAAAATAACCACACTTTTCTCCGGCCGGATGCTGAAGACTTCGTTCCCCTCTGATTTTATAAAAGAGCCTTTTTCTGCTTCAACCCCATAATCCATCCCTCAAATTTACATTTTATTTGACGATGTCCAATTTTGGTAAACGGTAGTTTTGTCTTATCGGCAACTGACATATCCATAAACCAGTCGATATGTTTTTCACTTTTGATCTTCATCGAGACCTGCCGCTCGTCCATATCTATTACCAATGTTCCGGAGATGGTTTTCAGCGGCCACGATATGTGCAGCTTTCCGGGAACAGGGCTTGTAACAACCGGGTCGCCGCCTTCCATTAGCGTTTCCTTACCATCAATTATCGCTTTGAGCCGAAGCCCTGCCATTTGCTGTGCAGTGCTCCAGAGATAGCCATCGACAACCGGCAGCGTGAAAAAAGAACATTCATTCGAGGTCGCTTTCTCCTGCTCGTAAACAGAAGGCAGTTTCTCATCGAACAAATGAATATCCCTTAACCGCAGCGTACCGTTTTCCCATATTAAATTAATCCGGTAAAAACGGCTATCAAACCAAACCGTTTTGCGGTCGCTCCCTTCAATATCGTTATTGATAGTAACCGATGTTGCAGGCGTCACTTTATAATGTTCCTTAAACCATTTTCCGGAGGCTGCCAGTGTTTCCACTTTAATCTTATGTTCGTCCCTCAGTTTTGCGATCAGGGGCATTTGAATTTCAAATCCTTTGGCCATGGCACCCCAGGTAAATGAATTTTCCTGCCCGGCCTGCGTATAAGCAAATCCGGTCGACTCGCCATCAACAAATTCTTTAAAATACCAGTTCACCCAGGTTGAATCACCGCCGCCAAATTTATAGACTGGCTCCAGCGTAACCACCCCCTGGCGGGTTGTTCCAAGGCCGTTGTCGTACTGGCGCACCGGGTCGCTGCCCAGCATCCTGAATATCGGCACCGGGATCTGGTTTACCGCATTCTGGGCAGGCATGTAAGAATTTATCTTGCTGGGATAATAAGCCTGGTTCCAGTACCCGCCCCAAAGGGTATAGCCATCGGTACCATACTGGTCCTTGCAATTAGCCGAGGCAACGATGTGATATTTTTGATAAAGGTAGTTAAGCGTATGCGCATCAATAAACCATGATGCGACCGATTTTGGATAATAGCCAAATATCTTTTTGAAATCCCGCATATAAACATCAGCCAGTTTCTCGCGCTCTTTTGGTGTATAGCCGGTCGAAAAACCGATGTTCGCCCGCCAGTCCCAGGGATAACGACCCCGCCATTTTAACCCCGCTTTTTCTACTAAGGGTTGGGGTATTTCCCACCAGGCTCCGATCTCAAAAGAACTACGCGGCAGGCTCTTCAACAATTTTTGATAGCGGGGATCCATTAATGCATCGTACTGTAATAGAAAAGTTCCGCCCAGTTTGTACTTCTTCATTATTTCAACCTGCCTGACAACAGTTTGATAAAGCACATCTTCGGTGATGGCCGAGTCCCGGGGCTCCAGCAAACGGATAAAATTCACAATGTTCACTATTTTGGGCTGGTCGCCCCCGCTTGTATCAGCTTTTACCGTTCCAAATGAACTCAGCAAGCAAGCTGTGGCAAAAGCAGCCAGGCCCGTTATATATCTTTTTATCATGCTCATTACACTTTGTAAGGCGCCGCGAGGCCTGCCTCAATTTTAAACAAAACAGTTTTTTATTAGCTTGTTTGCGATAAAAATAGCTATTTGCATTATAGAAACTGCCGGATGGAATAACATCTGTGAAATATCGAACTTGACCTATGTTTTCAAAAACCCTTTATGCCGCCCTGATCTATTGCTTTATTACTTTGGCGCCATCTGTTGCGATGGATAAAGTATATACCATCAACAATCCGAAAATTACGATGACGCTCGATTACGGCAACAAGGCCAGCATAACATCCCTGGTAGTTAACGGGCAAAAAGTGATCAGCAGTGTGGACGGTATATATACTTCGGTTAGAGTTAACGGCGTAGTTTATTCATCCCTGCGACTGAATGCCGTTCCCTCACTGATAAAAACCGGGAACACAATTAAGTTAACAGGGATAACCTACGGCGATAAAAACCTGGCCATAAAAGAGAACTGGATATTTACCATCGCAGGAAAATCGATAAAATGGACTTTGGAACGAAGCTGCTCCAAACCTGTGGTTGTAGAAGAAAGCGCACTGCCGGTATTCAATTTCGACAGCATCGACACCTGGGAAGGCGCCTACCAGGGTTATGGCGGGCTGGCCTGGTTCTATCTGTTCAACGAGAAACTATGCACCTATGGCGTTCATACCAGGTCTTCGGACTTTTGGAACAGCAAAACAGGTAACGGCTTAAATATAACCGTTGATGCGCCAGGTAAAAATGTGGCTATGAAATATAGCCGGACCGATGATGATAAACTGGCTTACACCATTTCCGTATCCGGCAAGGAACTTGTCCCTAAAATGGATAGCGGGACAAACCGCAGGAGGTTCATCAGGCAACGCACTGATGTTTGGGCTCCGTTTACCATGGCAGCGGGAACCCGCAGTCAAAGCATCACCCTAAGTTACTTCGACTTTAATGAGAAATATGGCCGGGGCATCCTTAAGGGTGTCGACGGCAAAAAAGTAAGCGCCGTATTAAATACCATCGCCCGCATAGGCGTTATCGATTCATTACATTTCGGTGGTAACAGCTGGCACACACCCTATGGGCCTATCTGTCTGCACGAACAATATATTGCACAACTTGGATTGGGTATAAACGACCCAAAATACCTTGCGGGTTATCAAAGCTGCCTTGATTATTATTGCAGCCACGCCATAAAACCCGATGGCCGGGTTTACCCAAGATGGGCCTACACCAATGAGGATGCCATGCCGGGCAAATTTAACCAATATGGTTTTTACGAAGCGCAATGGGGCATCCTGATGGATTCGAACCCCGACCTGGTGACCAACATAGCCGAACTGTATGATATGACCGGCGATAAAGCCTGGGTGAAAAGCCACCAGTTAGCCTGTGAAAAGGCGCTGGACTGGATACTTAACCGGGATGGCAACCACAACGGATTGGTTGAAATGACCAACGATAATTCGGGCGAAAAAAAGAGCAGCGACTGGATCGATATCATCTGGGCATCGTACGAAAATGCTTTTGTGAACGCGAAACTTTACCACGCATTAATTAAATGGGCTGCTATCGAGCATCAGTTAAACAACGGGCATAAAGCAAAATACTATGCAGGTTTTGCCGCAAAGCTGAAAGAAAGCTTTAACAAACCGACTAAAGACGGTGGCTTTTGGGATGAAGACAAAGGGTGCTATATTTATTGGAGAGACAAGGATCAAACCATACATGGCACCAACATGGTAACGCCGGTAAATTTTATGGCTATCGCCTACGGTATCTGCGATAACGATGCCCGAAAGAAGATCATCCTCAACAGCATTGAGGAGCAAATGGAAAAAGAGAAACTATTTTTCTGGCCCTTAGCCATGACATCGTATGCTCCGGGTGAAGGTAAAGAGTGGCAATTCCCATTTCCCTCCTACGAGAACGGCGACCTGTTTTTATCATGGGGATCCGTCGGCGTGACGGCGTATGCAGCTTATAACCCCGCCCTGGCCCTGAAATATGTCAAAAACGTGCTGGAACAATATGGCAGGGATGGCCTGGCATTTCAGCGTTACGGGCGGCTGAAGCAGGATGGCCTGGGCGATGATATATTATCAGGCAACAGCCTGTCAATTGTCGGGCTTTACCAGGCTATTTACGGTATAAATCCGTTGTATAACCGATTTTACCTTGATCCTCATATAACACCTGAACTGGCAGGCACTGTTTTAAAATACAATTTCAGGGGTAAAAAACTGGATATAAACCTGGATAACAATAGTTATTCCGTAGCTGATAAAATGTTTAAAGTAACTGCCCCTTCAAATTTTGGATTCTATACCACCAAAAACCAATTGTCTTATTTCAACGGCGACAGCCCTGATGTTTCTTTGCAGGCTACATCGTCACAGAAATTAGCCATTGCTATAAAGAGCTGGAACGCAGATAAGATAGAATGGCAGCAAAGCGCCTCGAAGGCTGTTAGCTATGCTGTTCATCAATTAAAACCCAGTTCGGTTTATTCGTTAACGATCAACGGCAAACTGGTTAAAAAGATCAAAAGTGACCTGCGGGGAACTATACTATTAAATGTTGCTCCTGCATCGGCTAAAGAGAATATAATCATCTCAAACAACTGAAAATGTCCGTAAATTTATGGTAACACGCTTTGACACCTGCACTGATGGAAGAAGATAAATTAGACCGGATAATTGAAGCCCGGATGAAACTGAAGGCCAGGTTTGAGGAAAAAATGAAGCTTACTCCTTCTGTCGCTGATGACGCGCCCCGGGGTTCGGGCAAACCCAACAGGCATGGTATGCCTGAGCTTCCCATTGGGCAAACGGTAACGGTAAAATGGCCTGTTCTCGATCTCGGCTATCAGCCAGATATCCCCGTTGAAAAGTGGCGGCTGACAATCGACGGTGCTGTAGAAAACCCGGTGAAACTTTCTTGGAAGGACTTTCTCGACCTGCCCCAAACAAAAGACGTGTCCGATTTTCATTGCGTAACCACCTGGTCAAAAATGAATATGCACTGGAAAGGCGTAAGCCTGCTCGACCTGGCGGCGCTGGTTCATCCAAAAGAAAATGCTACCCATATTATGTGTTACGGCTATGATACCTATACTACCAATATATCCCTTGAAGAAGCACTGAAACCGGATGTTTTGTTGGTGCATACTTTCGAAGGGCAGCCTTTGCCTAAAGAACATGGTGGCCCATGCCGTATGATAACACCCCAGCTTTATGCCTGGAAGGGTTCTAAATGGATAAAACGCATCGAATTTCTTACTGAAAACAAACTGGGTTTTTGGGAAGACCGCGGATATTCCAACACCGCCTACCCCTGGCGTAACGACCGTTATAGTGATTAACTGTAAGGAGAATATAACTTTTGACCGGGATACATCCACATTTCATGCGCCTTATACGCCGGCGGAATTTGTAATAGTATTTAAATGCTACTATGGCCCAACAATGAATGCGTTTGATGCTGCCGAAAAGTATGGGAAAGCTGAAGACCTGCAAAGAGAGTTAGAGGAATTGTTTAACAGCCAAAATCAAAGCGCCAACGGAAGAACTTCGATCCCTGCGACGTTTCTGATGGTGACAGTTACGCGGTAGGCTGATAAATAAAAGGCCCTGCATGTTGCGGGGCCTTTACATGTTCCTGCCGCTGTTTCCGCCCGGCGCAATCTGTCCAACGATGCATTAAACCAACAAATAACTGCAGCCTATTTATTATTTGTACATTTTCCTCCTCAACCAAAACCCCCGTTGCTTTATTCAGGACCATTTTACCGACAAACGTAAGTAGTGGTGAGACTAAAATTGAACAAAGAGCTATGACATTGGTAGCTTAAAGAACATCCGGGTAAGCCGCCCGATATTTAACTTTTGCTCAATAAAATTACATATTGGGTATTTTCCGTAGCCGGTTCGCGTAGTTCTACGCTTCATCCGGAATTTATTAGTTCCTTAATTTACAGTGCCTTTGACGACGTTATCTGGATGACTAACCAACTTAATTGTATTACCTATGCAACAACAGGACATTATCAACCTAATCCAGGAACTAAGCAGTTCCCTTGGTCAGCCAGATGCAGGCACCGGCACAACGGCGCTTCAATCCCAGCTTGCACCTATCCTCTTAAACGACTTGCAGGCAAACGCGATAAAGCCGGTAAAATCGGCTACACCCGCAACACCGGTAATGCCGGCGCGCAACAAAATAAGTCTCGGCGGCTTGTTCCCGGTCTCGAGCCAGTTACTTACCGACAGTCCCGGCGTTTTTAAAACCATAGGGAAAAAGGCCGGCACAACGATCACAACCATTACCGTAGGCGACAAAAGCGGTTCGGGCATACTGAACCAATTGCCGGTCATCCCTGTCAAGGTGGCCCCTGTTAAAACGACGATCCCACCGGTTAAGACAACGGCACCGCCCGTTAGCATACCCATACGCAATATCAACGAAACAATATCCATTTTCCTGGATACCGATACAGCTCATCCGGCAGTTATCGTCCCGATTACCATCAGCATCATAAAGATCGACCTGCCCGGCACGCCCACTAAATATACCGTAACGGCAGGTAGCATCTGGATACTTTCGAAACTGATAGCCGCTACAGCGCCCGTGGGTACCTACACCGGGCTAATCATAAGTGGCGGCAGTATAACGTTTAACCAGCACCTGGATATAAATAGTAACAAAGCTGTTGTGATGCCCGCCGGTGCCGTTTGCACCGTGGCGCTAAATCTGAAACAGCCTGTTAACAACACGGCATCTCCCGACAACATCGGCATTGATGCCATGAATGCCCAGGTAGTACTGCCGGCAACTTTCAGCTTTACACTAACTGAGGCAGGGATAAAGATAAACGGCTTTGCCGATGCCTCCTGGAAGCTTTATGGAAGCGCCAACACCTTTCAGTACGACCCCGCGGCCGCCCCGGTTTATAATCCGGCTTTAAACGGAATTTATATAGGCTGTAATGTTACTGCGCCAACCTTTGCGGTAAGTAAATGCGATTCGACGTTTTTTACGGTGCAGGGCTCCGCTCCTATCCTCAAAGGCTACTGGGACCTGCCCGTTGCCACAATAGATATAACGCAGGCCAATACAGCCTTAGGCACGGGAGCATTGGCCGCTTTATGCCTGTCGGGTATGCAGGTAAGCTGGACCGGCCTGAAAGGCGGCCCGGTTAAACTTGCAGCGCCGCTGTTATCTGCAACGGTGGGTATCATAGGCGTCACCGATCTTTTTGCCGGGAACCGCTACGGGAAACAGCATTACGACCTTTGGAGCAATGAAACGACCGGGCGGCTATCTACCGCCGACATAGGCTATTCAAAGCAATTCGGGCTTTACTTTTTAAGTATACAGGCCGGCGAGGAATTGCTAAGCACTAATGTATCCTTTATTGCCAATATCGACCGGCCTGTTCGGGTAGATGACAGCCCGGTTAGTGTAAAGGGCAGCAATGCACTCTTATACCAGGCGGTGATACCGGGTAAGAAAATAGCATTGCTGTATGATAGCCAGCTTTTGCTGCAAAATTATCCACCGCCGCCTAACACAACTTTGACAAGCGTTCCGCAACAGGCCATGGCACTTACCAATGGCTTGCTGACTACCACGCCGGTTTCAGGGGTGATCTTGTTCGGCGAATTATCGAACGCGACAACTTTTGCACAAGCCAGGCTGATACTTTCCTTTGGTTTGTTTAACCTGACCCCGGCGTTGCCGGATCCTTATGCGGCGAGCCGCCTGTATTGGGGTAGCCAAAGAGGTGTTACCGGCATTACCGCCACCGGCGCTGCAAACGGGCAGGTACAAAAAACGTTGCCGCTATCGCAGGTGCAAAGCTTGTTAACCGGCCTGGTAAGCTGGCCTCAGCCCGGGGCCCCGGCTAAGGCGCCCCAGGCTGCAAAGGTTTCCTTTGCTATTACGCCTTTAGCCAATACGACGGTTGCAGCGGCGGGCATTGTAAAACCTCAAAAAGTGCAGACCCGGGCCGTTGCCCAACCCGACCCCGGTCAGCGATGGGACCAGGCCACGGCACAATTTGGCACCCCTAATTTTTGCATGCTCGATGTATCGACAAATGCCGACCTGATGGGTGTGTCTTTTTCGACGACGAACATCCAGGCGAAAAGCGATGGTCAATCCTCCACTATACAGCCGGTAGATAACTCGGCCGAAGCGGACATGCTCCAGATATTGGGAATGGATCTGGCCACACCCGGAAAATTTGTCAGGGCATTTATGGTTCCCGAGATAACCTGGGAGCCGGTGGTAAACCTTACCCCGCCGGCAGTAAAATCAGGAGCGCAGGATCCACCGCTTGGCTGGCTTTTATTTGGAGATGATGGTGGCCCGACACAGCTATTTAACAACAGCCCAAAAGTTGTTCCGATAGCCCCGGTTCCGGTTAGTAAATTTATTGTCGACAGTTATACCCATACCCCGCCGGGTAACCCGCTTATTACAGCCTCGCTGTTCACCCTGCCGTTCGGTATGCGCTCCATGGCGATAATGAACAGCGGCACACCCCAGCCGGTCAATATTAAACCGCCTACATTAAGTATAGAGCCGCAGGACTTTGATATTACGCCCAAAAATGTTCCGAATGCCCCTCAAAAGATAGTAAGCGGCGGCTTGCAAATAGCGGCACGCGGACAGCAGGATACTACACAGCCAAATGTCAGCCCTTCCTTTTCAGGCTTTACAGTTCAGTTGAGAAATGTGCTGAACGCGAGCGGCACCGCTGCAAATGCAGGCGTGCTTGGGCCCGATGTAGACTATATATTTAATCAGCAGTTTCAACCGCCGCTTATCCATAAAGTCGGTGTGCCAGTTGAGCGGATCGACTTTTCGGGCTATGGCGCCAGCATGTTCAGCAATTGGCTCGATCCGAATGCCAGTATAGCGGCTACGAGTCAGGCAAAATTCGATGTTATCGTCGGCCGGACATCACTCGAGATCATACAGGTAAAGAGCCTGGTGTATCCCTGGGGTATCCGCGTGGTACGCACAGTCACAATTTATCGCAGCGGAAGCGCCATAATTTACAGGGTGGATAGTGGCTGGAGAGCCGACACCGACGGCACCTATGACTTCTCCTATTTCGATGAATCGGGTACCCACATTGCCAGTCCCTACACTTTCCATCCCGGTATAGTTAAGGGTGTATTCAACGTAAAAAATATCGTTGAAAATGACCTGCCGCAGTTTAGCCGCACCTGGTTCAGGACCCCTCCCGGAAACTATATCAACGACGATGGCATCAGCGTACCGATACCGGCAGCGGGTATATCAAAAGACATATTATTGCAGCCTATATACTTTGACGCTGATGTGCAGATAGACAATGTGGTGCAAGGCGCCGCCAATGGCAAGGTGCCCTCGAAGCAAATGCTGGGCTACGTACAGCTTGGCCCCCGCGGTGAGCCGATCTCGCCGGTGTTCTTTAACCAGCTCCTGCAAACGCAGGCCGGTTCGCTGGGCGGCCCGGTAGATTGTATCATCGATATCGGCAAATCGGGTCAGCAAATGCGTTTAAACAGGGTGGATGTTGCCGGCGCGCCCGACCCTGCCTCGCCCGATCCGGTTTTTACAGGTACCGCACGCGGTACGGTTATCCTGCCGAAAGATGGTTCGTGGAGCATCGTACAACATGATCTTGGAAGCGGGGCCGTTTCACCAGTGGATAACAATGCCCCTGTACCACTAATACGCAGGGGCAAATTGCTGGCAAACGGCACTTCGAATTACCCCGCCGAACAGTTACGCCTGGCCAACCCTGCCGACCTCCTGCGTCCGCCTGCACCAACAACTATAAATTATGGCTTGTTACAAAATACCGGCACCCAGAAAGTGCTGTTCCAGCTTCCGTCATATAAGGACGGAGTAAAACAACTCCAGTCGCTGGGCAATGATTTCCCGCTGGCCAAATTCGCCGATGCTTTTCACCTCATCAATTCGACAGGCATATTCCCCAATCCGCTCGACATTCCGGACATGGATATGTCGAAATTCGGGATCAATATCCTCGACAAAGGCTACCAGCTTTTGAATAAGCTGAGCCCGGGCAACATCCTTAAACAAGTATTACCCTCGCCCTGGTATTTTGTCAATACCAAGGATGTCAAACTTTACATAACCTATAACGCCGGTTCAGACAAAAACCTTAATTATGATCTGAATTCACTTGCCGAAAGCTGGGTATCGAGCGCAAAAAGTATAACGCTCAATGTCGACCTGGGACCGTTTACCAAAATGGTTTATATAGATGGTAATTTCGATTCCGAAAACGGTTCGGACTCAGCCTTTAACCTCCCGCAGTTGCAGTTCGGCCCCGACCTGAAACCGATAGTAGATATTCTGCAAGTGCTCGAAAGCTTGTCGACCGGCGATTACGCAGCGGTAGCTAAAAAGGCGCTTGAAGTAGCTATGAGCAACGGCGGTGATAACTTTGAATACAAATTCCACGCCGACAAGGAAATAGCCACCCTTCATTTCCCTCCTGCCGAACTGGACGGTCCAACCACGCCGTTAAGACTTACGGCCGGGTTAAAAGTTGGGGCCTATTTTAATGAGGCGCTTTCCATCACCTCCGACCCAAGCAATCTTATCCCGTCTGCCGGTGCTTATTTCGAGTTCGATGGCGGTATGCAGGTAATGTGTGTATCCCTGGCAGCAGCCACGGTTTATGCAGTAGGGCAGGTGGTTGTTAGGCTTAGCGCTGACGTGAAAACCGGGCCGGCGCTGTACATGAAGTTTGGCTTTGGGGTCGAACTGATGGTCGGCCTGCCTGTTGTCGGCGATGTATCGGTGACCTATATGGTAGGTATCGAAATGAACCTGACATCTACCGAGATCAAGATCACGGCCTTCCTCCTGTTCAAAGGGGAGGCAAGCCTGATTGGTGGTTTGGTAGATATCACCATTACGATAGAAGCCTCGGGCACCATCGACCGTACAGCCGATAAAACAGATATGACAGCGCAGGTAACCTTCGCTATCGACATCAGCATATTCCTTGTAATAGATATCAGTTTCTCTAAATCATGGTCAGAGTCAAGGCAAATAGCCTGATCTCCAACAAATAAACTTAACAGTTATGGCAGCAAAACTCACCATATTGACTTTCCCTCAAAAGCTATTGGGAAATACGCTTAGTATCAATGCTTTGATCATTCCGAGGAACATCGACCCGACACAGCCCCTCGTACCGGGCACATCACCTTTCCAGTCGGCTAACCTGAAACTACAGGCAAAAGTTATTTCGGACCTTTCCATTTTTCCGACCGACCTTTTGCCTTCCACACCTTTTCCGTTAGCCGGTATAGGCATACCTGCCGGGGCGCCTTCGGTGTTTTCGACACTTGCCGCAAAGTTCAATGTTTCGGTAGTTGGCGACGCGGCCCCACCGGCCAATTCCAATCACTTCATCCAAAAATATTTACCGCTTAGCTATCGCAACTCATTTAATTTTACCAATCCAAGGGTAAAAGAAGCAGTCATCGACGACAGCTACGCTTGTGCCGTCAGGAGTACGGTGGTAAATCCCGCTTTTGTCAATTCCGACCCCACTGCCGTAAGCTGGGGACAGGTTTTCGCATACTTACTGCGCCAGCCTGATTTGGCGCGATCTGTAGGGTTTATACAATCGTCCACCATAACCATTGACGTCAATACGTTTCCGAACGGTGGCTGGCTGTGGATAGACCTTGACAGCGGAAGCGACTACTTTGCAGAGAGCCAGGCCGATAAGAGCCTGGTGAAAAAATATGCAGCACGCATCCCTGCTTTAGTACCCAATAAGAACCGTAATGTATTCGCGGCCGTGCAGTTCCCGGTACTTTTCAAACAAAATTCAATGGACCCCGACCCGGTGCCGGCCGGTAATTTCGACCCGATATTTATCGAGGCAAGTGAATACGACACCGGCTTTTCAAAGATCGTACACACTTATCAGCCGGTAAACAACAACTTTGTTAAAGAAGAAGAGGACCCTGAATCGCTGCCTACCAAAGACCTTGGCATTCGTATCGGCTGGGACGATGAACAGTTACTGATATGGCAGAACCGCCAGATGGCCGAGGACCCCGGTAAACCCGGCACGGGCCTGCGTGTCGATTCGCCGCTGGGTGTGGCCAAGTACCGGGTAGACGTGAGACAATCCGTTCCCTCCGGGCAAACGGCCAATCCATGGACATCACTGGCTATGGTGAAGTCGAAAACGAATATTACCCTTGGCCCCGTACAGATAACACCAAATGGCAAGCAATTTGAGTTGGGTACCGAAGTTTACCCTTCGCAAATAGATGGCAACACAAGCGCCAATTTCTGGTTGCCGTCCTATTTTACGCAATGGATAGGCAAATCGCTGGTATTGTCAGACGCCGATGCAGCCGTAATGCATAAAACCGACCAGGCCGGAGCTGTACAGCAAACGTTGTATGACCCTGTCGGCGAGGGTAGTCCAGGCTTGTTTTATGGAAATATATATGATTTCAGGGTGCGCATGACCGACTTTACCGGCGGCGGCCCCGTTACTACCCATAAGCCTGATCCGGACAACCAGGGGCCTGCGCCTATATCAACCATCCATTTTAAACGGTATGTAGTGCCGCAACAGTTGAACTGGCCCGATAAACCCATTAACGGCGATCTGTTCACCGGCACTTCTGTTAACGTCACCCGCCCAAGATTGGGGTATCCGGCGGTGGTATTCACTAAAAAATACCCGAACGCTATTGCGCTGCTAAAAGCAGATGCAGACGCCGCGGCCGGGAACCCGACCAGCGGAAAACTGGGCAGGGATTTTGGGCTGGCCGATCCTGATGTAACGCAGGTAGAAATTCTGGTGGAAGTAAAGTCGTTACTAATGGACAACCAGTTGTCGGCTAACGGGCGGGAGGCCTACATCCCATTATATACCACGCACCGGTCGTTCCCGGCCGACTTTAACGCGGCTTTGAACATGCCGATAAAATATGTCGATGCACCGGTCCTCGCGCTTGGCGACCCTACCAACCTGGAAGCTTTGGGCCTGGCCGCCGGGCAGATAGATGCTATCCCGCAGATCGTTTTGCCAACCTCGAGGGACATCCGCATAACTATGCGCCCAGTTTGCCCGCCCGACCCTAATTATTTTGGCTCGGTGCTGACCAACCGCGGCTTACCCGTTTCGTTCATGGTTAGAAAGGAATCTGCTATTGAAAAAGACCTTTTCTCGGGCACAGGCGCCGAAAATCAGTTACAGGGTATTTATCTGCAGCCCGATCCCGATCCGCTGCCATTGAACAGGGATACGCGCTTTAAAGTTTTGCTGGGCGACCGCAATGCCACTAATCCGCCTGATCTTGTACAACGATTGGCCGGTCAGCTTGGTGTGAATAATAAAGGATTTACCCTGGTTGGCAAACCCGGCAAACAGGTGCAATTCGGCTGTTCGCGCGCCATACGGCATTCGCTGTCGCCGGATAGCTCAAACATCACCATCTCAACCAAAAGTGACCTGCTTAATCATTGGATCGTGGCAGTAAAACTGGTACTTAAGCGCGACTGGACCTGGGATGCCGTAAAAACTGATTGTTTCCTGGTACAGCGGATTATGAAATATAAAGCTGATGGGGCCATTGTAGCAGCCGACCCTGTCGAAAATGTGGGTTATATCAGGCTGGGTAATACAGCAAACATCAATTCATTGCTTAATCCCGACCGCTCGGAAATGGACCTGGTTTACCTGGATGCAGTGGAACCGAAACCATTGCCCGGAAAATTCCCTGATATTATTGAACTTGAATATATCATTACGCCGCAGTTTATTGCGGCGCCCACAGCCGATAAACCATTGACGCTTAACCTGGAACTACCGGTAACCACCAACCCCTCGCAAATTCCGGTACTGGCGTCGGCAGGTATTGCCTTATCCAAATACATCGCCAATGACGATTATTCGGCCACCGAGGCTCGTGAAAAACACCTATGGTTCGAATTTAAGGAGCCTCCGGCCGATCCGAATGACAGCTTCTTTATACGTTTGCTCAATTACGCACCCGATCCTTTGCTGGCGCAGCTAACGGCTAATATGGTAGAAAATACCCAGGAACCGGCATTACCTATCGACCCGGAACTGATACGCGTGATAAGTTCGGGTAACAATACGGACGATGAGGCAGGGCTCGACGCCATGCAGGAAATGATTCCGGCGGAAGGCTCCGATAAGCATTTTCTTATCCCTCTTCCCCCCGGGCTTCACAATGCCTCGCCCGAATTGTTTGGTCTGTTCACGTACGAGATACGAGCCGGGCATAAAAAGATATGGAGCACCGCACAGGGGAGGTATGGGCGGCCATTGCGGATAACGGGTGTGCAGCATCCCGCGCCAACCTTGTTTTGCAGCGTAAACCGCGACGAATTAGCCATCAGCGTAAGCGCTCCTCACGCCGTAGCCGTACTAAATGGGGTTAACGTAACGGCCAGGCCTCCGCGTACCGATATCTGGGCGCTGCTGTATGCGCAGGTTACCCAGGCCGACGGCCAATCCAACCGCAATATTCTTTTAGGCGAAAAGCTGCTGGTTACTCCCCAGCCACCGATAGGATTGGTTCCTATTACATTCAAAATCAACCGCGACGCCGTGGTCTATTCGGAAGCCGCCTGGACAAACAACGAAGTATCGCAGATACTGGCCCTGATGGGGCTTCCGGTATCCTCGTCTCTCAGCGTAATTTGTGTAGAAATGATGCCGAACCCGAACACCTATTTAGATATGGTATCTAACACCAAGGAATCCTATGCTGTTTACGAGTCGAGCCCGATAAGCGTAATTGCGAAACCGCTGGAAGCACGCGAAACCGTCGCGACGGCAAATGCGGTAGCAAACAATGTTAGCCCGCTGGGTAATGGCTTAGGCAAATTCCGCATATTGCGTACATCGCCGTTAACACCGGTGCCATTTGTTTGCTGTACATAACGGGCTTTAAATATACAACCCGTTTAACGCTGAATACCCTGCAATAACTTACCAGTTGCAGGGTATTCAGTTGTTTTGATTCATATCGACTGGTGCCTAAAAAACCGGATCATTATGCGTGGCTGCGATACACCCCCTAATAAAATTTGGGAAAAGCGCGTTGTTCGCCTTATCTTTAAACTGCATTGACATTTTGCAGAAATGATCAAAATGACAGATTTCCGATTTATTCCGGTCACACCTCATCCATCGTTGGGTCCGTACATAGCCAAAATGTGTATTTTCGAAAGCGGCGGCCGTCTTCCTGTGTCCGAAAGAAAGCTGATTGTCCCCAATGCAAATTTTAAATTAACCCTTACTTACCGCAATGGTATCGAGGCTCGTGTAGGCGACAGGTCATTTGTTCAAAGTGAAAATAAGCTTAGCTTAACTGGCCTGATCGATTTACCCGTTCTGCTCGACCCGCAAATGGACGTGCCCACCGGCACAATTATCATCGAGTTTAACCCGCTCGGGGCCTATCGTTTCTTTCGCTTATCGTATGATGAGCTGAAAAATCAAATTGTCGACCTGGAACACCTGGCAGGCAACTGCGCCGGCGAACTTCAGTCGCAGCTTGCCGAAACAACTTCTGTGATGGAAAAATTACAGCTGCTGCAGAATTTCCTGATCAGACTGCTGGATAAGACCGAAGCCGATCCGATCTATGACTACTGCATTAAACGGATATCGGACTCCAAGGGCATGGTTAGTGTAGCGCAGCTCGAAAAGGAAACGGGCTATAGTTCGCGTTGGATTCATACCAAATTTTCGGAACACCTCGGCACCGGACCTAAAAACCTTGCGGAGATAACGCGGTTTAAGCAATTTTACCAGGCATTCTCGGCCGGCGCTGGCCACCAAGCCTTAAAAGAACAGATTTACCACCATTATCACGACCAGTCTCATTTCATCAGAGCATTCAGGCGTTTCACCGGCACCACGCCTACCGATCTGCAAAACAGCACGAACGAGCTCAGCACCCGCAACTTTACTGCCTGACTTCCGATTTGTACAATACCCGGGCTTACCGTCGCCCTAATTTTGGTTAAAAAAACAATAAGATGGAAAAGCAAAATTTCACGATCAGTATTTCTGCGGGGATCAGCGCAGAAGAAGCGATCAAAAAGATCAGCAATGTGCCTGCGTGGTGGGGCATAACCTTTAGCGGAAATTCTGAAAAACAAAATGATCAGTTTGTAGTAAAAATGGGGGGCGACTCGTTCTTCGACTTTACCGTAACGGAGTTGATTCCAGGCAAAAGAGTAGTATGGTCAATTACAGATTGTAACATGCCCTGGTATTCCGATAAAAAGGAATGGGCCAATACAAGGTTGATATTCGACCTTAAGGAAACCGGCGGTGCAACGGCGTTGACCTTTACCCATGATGGGCTAACACCCGATGTTGAATGTTACAATGATTGCGCGCCCGGCTGGACCCACTGGATCAAAACAAGTTTATTTTCCTATTTCACCACCGGACAAGGCGTTTTCAGGCCAGCCACCAAATAGATCATTTCTTTTACCTGTAAAATTAAAACATCATGGAAAAGGTAATTTTTGGGAACCATTCGTCGGTCATAGTTCCGCGAAAGGACCGCGAAAGCATTCGCCGGTTTTATTGTGACGTCCTTGGCGGAAAGATCACGAAGGCAGAAGATGACAGGGACTTTGTGCGCCTGGGCGACAATTTCTATATCGCATTTCTTTATGGCGATGTATCGGATGTGAACGATTTCTTACGAACCGCACGGTCGATCTGGCTCGAGATCAAATCGGATAATGTAGCGGAAACGGCGAAAAAAATTCTTGATTTCGGCGTATTAAAGCTTGACATACCCGATCCTCACCTGTACTTTCAGGCTCCCGGGGGGCAGGTTTTACGGCTCACGGGCATCGGCGAGGACATGTCTTTCTACGAGGGGAACGGAGCAGGCCCCGACGTTGCAAAGGTAAAACAGGCAGTGGGCAAGAAATATTAACATAGTCGCGGCGTATAACTCGAAAGTCCCCAGGGCGATAATGGAAAAACCTATTGGCATAGGCAGGCAGTACTTTCGTACGCCTGCCTGCCTTAAACTTGAAAAAGTAAAGCTAACTGCTGTGTCTTTCTTTAAGTGGTGGAAAATTGTTCAGCAAAAAGCCAGGTTATGGTTTTAAGCACTCCTGGGCATTCCGCTATTGAAATTGCAAAAACCCTTCAAAATTACTGAAAGGCCATTAAGCTACTCCTGAGACTGGGCACCACCAGCGATCCCCTGATTAACAGAAGAATTTACGGTGTCTTTTCCATTATCGACAAGAAGGCAACCGGCTTATTTAAAGTGCGAATTTAAAATAATGTTAAAAATGATTAGTAGCGCCCTCGGTGCTCCTTAAATAAGATGAAATTAACTTTACGATAACAATCCGGGCTATATATGATGCAAATATTTAGGTAAGATTAAACATTCATGAAGTTTGATTTTCGGTGCTAAATCAAGTAAACTGATTTTATAAGTTTGAATTATTGATTTTCCCCTTCGTATGAGAAAGAAGATTTTGTTTATCACCGGCTCGCTGAATCAAACTTCTCAAATGCACCAGATAGCCAGCCTGTTACCAGATTACGACTGTTGGTTTAGCCAGATCTTCAGCGATGCGGCCACAGCCAAATTTTTTGAAAAACATACCAGCGTAATCGAGAGTACAGTAATGGCCCGGAGACACCGGGAAAGTACCGAAAAATATTTGCGAGCATTCGGTTGTCAAATAGACTATAAAGCCGTCAAAAATGAATATAGCCTGGTAGTTTTTTGCAGTGACATGGTGGTGCCTGCAAATTTGCGGCAAACCAAAAAGATATGGGTTCAGGAAGGCATGATCGACAAAATGACCATTGCAAGCCACATTGTCAAATTTTTTGGATTGCCTATTTGGATGGCAGGAAATACTTCTTTGAATGGCTCAACCAATTTATGCGACATATACTGTGCTGCTTCGGAAGGTTATAAAACTGCGCTGTCAGAAAGGGGCGCTGATGAAAATAGGATTATCGTAACCGGGATACCCAATTATGACAATTTAGAACTTTTTGCAGACAATGACTTCCCGCATCGCGACTACGTAATGGTGGCCACGACGGACCTGCGGGAAACTTTCCGGTTTGAGAACCGCCCGGCCTTTATCAGGAAAGCTGTAAAGATGGCTAACGGCAAGCGGCTTTTATTTAAGCTGCACCCTAACGAAAACTTTGCACGTGCCGAAGCTGAGATCAGGAGATATGCTCCCTCCGACGCGCTTATCTATCATCATGGTAATACCAATGAGATGATCGCTAATTGCTGTGAGCTGATCACGCAGTACTCCACCGTGGTTTATACCGGCATAGCACTAAGAAAAAAAGTACATTCCTGGTTCGACACCGAAAGCCTATACCGGCAGATGCCTATACAAAACCAGGGCACTTCTGCGGAGAACATTGCAGGGATTTGCCGGAGTTATATTGAGTTTGAAGGAAAAGGAGATAAGTTTCTAAAAAACTTCATCTACCGGCCGGTAGATCCTCGGCCAGTGGTTGAAGAATTGATTGCAAGCTAAACGGAGGTCTATGTCTCAGAAAATATTGATCGTAGTGCAGGCACGCATGTCATCAGGCAGGTTGCCCGGCAAAGTGATGTTGCCGTTGCTGGGTAAGAGCCTGCTGGCGCGAATGATCGAACGCCTGCAGATGAGCAAATACCAGCCGGAAATCATGATCGCTACCTCCGTTAATCCGGACGATGATATTCTTGAAAAAGAAGCTAAACATATTGGTGTGGCGTGTTTCAGGGGTAGCTTAAATAATTTACTGGAAAGGCATTATCTGGCGGCGATTAGGTACGGAGCAGATATCGTTTTGAAGATTCCCTCAGATTGCCCATTGATCGATCCGCGGATAGTCGACCATGTGCTTGATTTCTTTTTTAAAAACGAAGGCAAGTATGATTATATAAGTAATCTGCACCCGGCTACGTGGCCAGATGGGAACGATGTGGAGGTCATGACGATGTATTGCCTTGAACAAACCTGCCGGTTAGCCACCCGAGCACTTGAGCTGGAACATACAACACCTTATATATGGGAAAATCCCGATCAGTTTCGCATCGGAAATGTGGTTTGGGCCACAGGGAAGGACTATTCCATGTCGCATCGTTTTACAATAGATTACCAGGAAGATTACGAATTTATTAAACGGGTATACGAACAGCTATATTTTAAAAAAGGCTGTTTTTCTTGTGAGGACATTATCGACTTGTTGATACAAAAGCCTGATATACAACAGATCAACGCTGAATATGCTGGCGTAAACTGGTATCGGCATCATCTCGACGAACTCAGCACTATATCAGCCAGACAAACAAAGATCATTCATGCACAATAAACACTACAGTAATCAGCAATTGGAAAGTATCGCTCTGAATGTAAGAGAGCATATTATCAAAATGTCAACAGGCGGCGGCTGCTTTACCGGAGCGTCTCTATCTGCCGTTGATCTGATCGTTTACTTGTATGCCGAATTTTTGAATTTACATAATGATAATTTGATAGATCCTGACCGGGATTACCTGTTCCTTTCCAAGGGGCATGATGTACCTGCCCTGTATGGGACTTTCGCGGAGCTGGGGTTGATGGAAAAGGAAAGGTTAGCTAATCATTTGTCCATAAATGATCATTTATACTGGCATCCGAATACAAATATTCCCGGGAT
This sequence comes from Mucilaginibacter ginsenosidivorans, assembly GCF_007971025.1. Taxonomy (NCBI): domain Bacteria; kingdom Pseudomonadati; phylum Bacteroidota; class Sphingobacteriia; order Sphingobacteriales; family Sphingobacteriaceae; genus Mucilaginibacter; species Mucilaginibacter ginsenosidivorans. The sequence continues at coordinate 5,189,160 of NZ_CP042436.1, forward strand.
AGAATTTCACTCAGGCTCGCTGGGCCATTTGCCATCGGTAGCGATCGGCGTGGCGATGGATATTAAAATCAGAGCCGGGAAAAACAAAGTGATTTGCATCCTGGGCGATGGCGAATTGAATGAAGGTTCATGCTGGGAGGCAGTACTTGTGGCAAATGCCTATAAACTCGATAACCTGGTTTTCGTGATCGATCGTAATAACTTTCAGGCTAATATGCCTACAGAAGAACTGATACCGTTGGAACCTTTGCAAGATAAATTCATAGCCTTCGGCAGCGCGGTTACCCGTATTGACGGGCATAATTATAATGCATTGCGGGCGGCATTTGAAAACTATCCGTTTAAAAAAGATAAACTGAACGTGGTAATTGCCGATACCGTCAGGGGGAAAGGATTGCCAAGTATCGAAAGACGGGCCGATCGTTGGTTCTGCAATTTTTCGGCGGATGAAGTACAGCAGCTTTTACAGGAATTGCACGGCGAACATTCAACTCAATTAACATCAGAAACTTTAGTGGTCAGATAAATATGTCATACGAGGAATTACTTACAGAAATGGGTGTTGCGGATGAACGGTTTATCGCGATGACAGCAGAAAACCGGGCATTAATACGCAAACTACCGCAGGTATTGGGCAATCGTTTTATAGACACCGGGATAACTGAACAGACGATGATAGGCGCAGCCGCGGGTTTGGCATTGCGCGGCCGAATACCTGTTGTTCACGCTTTGGCTTCTTTTTTATCGATGCGTGCGTTTGAGTTTATACGTACCGATGCAGGCATACCCGCATTGCCTTTAAAGCTAAGTGCATTTATACCCGGTTTACTATCTGACGCCAACGGGCCGACACACCAGGCTATTGAGGACATTTCTATTATGCGGGGTATCCCCAATATGACAGTTTTTGCACCTGCCGATGAAGATGACATGGTAAAAATGCTGCCTCAAATATGGGCATCCCCCCAGCCTGCCTATACACGTATCAATACCCGGCAAACCAGCTATGTTCATGAACCATTTGAATTAGGAAAAGCCGAGGTGATATCAAAAGGCACTGATGTCATGATTCTTACTTATGGGCTCCTTTTTGAACAAGCCATGATCGCGTTGGATATGTTGAAAGACGAGGGCTTATCTGTGGGCCTTGTCAATATGCGCAGTTTGAAACCGGTTGATGAACAAGCCATTCTCGAAGCTGCAAATAGTAGGTTATTAGTTACTCTTGAAGATCATTTCCTGACCGGCGGTTTATATACCATAGTTGCCGAAGTATTATTAAAGCATCAAAAGACTGCAAATGTCCTGCCCTTTGCTCTAAATGAAAAATGGTTTAAACCTGCACTATTGCCTGCAGTAATGCAACATGAGGGTTTCAACGGTAAGAAAATAGCAGAAAAGATACTTGGTTATCAGACCGAACATATTCAACCCGAAATTTTAAAACCCCAGTTTGCTGAATAAAACACCAACTATATGCCTAACAAAATAGGATTTAACGAGAATTACCCGGATATCACCCAGTCTGATAAACTTTATCAACGCGCCCTTAAAGTGCAAAAGCCGGTTACCCAAACCCTGGCAAAGGGGCCGGGGCAATTTACAAAAGGCGCCGCTCCAAAATACCTGGCAATGGGCAAAGGCTCACATGTTTGGGATGTGGATGGTAACGAGTATATCGATTTTAATGCGGCTATTGGACCCTTATCGTTAGGATATGCCTACCCGGCTGTTGATCAGGCCATAAAAGATCAATTGGAGGACGGCATCACCTTTTCCTTAATGCATCCGCTCGAAGTAGAAGTTGCCGAACTGATACAGGAGATCATTCCCAATGCCGAAGCGGTAAAAATTGCCAAAACGGGCGCTGATGTATGTTCGGCTGCTATACGGGTAGCCAGGGCATTTACCGGGCGCGATAAAGTGTATTGTTGCGGTTACCACGGCTGGCACGATTGGTACATCGGTATTACCAGCCGCAATGCAGGTATACCGGGAGCTATACAAGATCTCACTTATACATTTGAATATAACGATATAGAATCGATAAAAGCTGCGCTTGATGAGACCATAGCTGCTTTAATATTAGAGCCTTTTATTTTTGAAACCCCTGCACCCGGGTTTCTCCGGGAGCTTGCGGCTGTGTGCAAAGAAAACGGCACCTTATTGATATTCGATGAAATGTGGACAGGCTTTCGCATTGCCATAGGTGGCGCTCAGGAATATTTCAACGTAAACGCCGACCTGGCCGTATTTTCAAAAGCTTGCGCCAATGGTATGCCCATCGCTTTATTGACTGGCAGGGCCGATGTGATGGAGCTTTTCAACTCACAGGTGTTTAGTTATACTACATTCGGAGGCGAAGCGTTGTCATTAGCCGCTTGTAAAGCCACCATTAATGAGCTGGTTGACAAAAATGTGCCGCGGTACTTAGATGAAAAAGGGGCATTGTTAAAAGACGGCTACAACCAGTTAGCCATTGAAATGGGTATGGATAAGTATACCCGTTGCATTGGTTATAACTGCCGTACCATGATAACCTTTACCCCTGAAGCAGGTAATGGTCTGGAAGTAAAAACACTGATGCAGCAGGAAATGATTAAGCGCGGGATATTATGGGCCGGCTTTCATAACATGTGCTATAGCCATACAAATGAGGATATCCAATATACCCTTTCTGCTTACCGTGATGTAATGCCAATTATGAAAGAGGCCATTGAAAGCGGTGACATCAAAAAATATTTAAGAGGAGAAGTACTGGAAGCGGTATTCCGTAAGGTAAGCAATTATAATATTAAGCCAAAAAATACGGCAGTAAGCTAAAAATGGAATTGTTTTCATTGCATCAAAAAACGGCCATAGTTACTGGTGCACTCGGGTTGATCGGTAAAAAGCATTGCGAAGCTCTCGCAACGGCTGGCGCTGATGTAGTAGTTGCAGACATTGACGGCGAACGTGCCCAAAAGTTTGCAAAGCAATTGGGCAGTAATCACCTGGGTATTGGTCTTGACGTAACCAGCAAAGCATCGATAACCCAGGCCCTGGACGAAACCCTTAATAAATACGACACCATTGATGTGCTGGTAAACAACGCGGCTATCAATGATATGTTCGAAAATCCGGCGTTGGCAAAAGAGCAGTCGGCCTTTGAGAACTATCCGCTTGAAGCGTTCCAAAAATCGTTAGATGTGAATGTGACCGGCGTCTTTTTGTGCTCGCAGGTATTCGGATCAAAAATGGCAGAGCAAGGTGGGGGTAGTATTATTAATATCGCTTCAACTTACGGCATGGTTGGCCCGGATCAATCTATTTATCGTGATGAATGTAGGACGCAGACTTTTTATAAATCGGCAGCATACCCGGTTACTAAGGGGGCTGTTATAAATTTCACCCGGTTTTTAGCAGCTTATTGGGGCAATAAAGGAGTGAGGGTGAATACACTTTCACCAGGTGGGGTAGAGAACGGGCAAAACGAGTTTTTTATACACAATTATTCAGCAAAAACATTACTGGGCCGTATGGCCAAATCATCTGACTATCAGGGCGCGCTTATTTTCCTGGCCAGTGAAGCATCTGCTTATATGACAGGTGCCAACCTGGTGGTAGACGGAGGATGGACAGCAATTTAAACCAATAAAATCATGAAAGATATTTTAAAAGCAAAAGCATCACGTATCAAACTATTGATCACCGACTGTGACGGCGTATTGACCGACGGCGGTGTTTATTATGGCGAAGATGGCGAAACCTTAAAAAAATTTAACATTCGTGATGGCATGGGGGTAGAACGCCTGCGCAAACTGACCGCGATCGAAACCGCTATTATTACCGGTGAAAAATCGCCGTCACTGATACAACGGGCACAAAAACTTCAGATCACGGAATTACACTTGCTTGCAAAAGATAAACCGGCTGTCCTAAAAGAAATATTATCACGCCTGCAACTGGCAGCTGAAGAAGTGGCCTACATAGGTGACGATTACAACGACCTGGATATAATGAAACTGGTTAGGTTTACAGCAAGTCCGGCAGATGCATTACCTGCTATAAAGTCACAGGTAGACTATGTATGCGAAAACAAGGGCGGAGAGGGTTGTTTCAGAGAATTTGCTGAGTTGATCATCGATCTGAAAAGTCCTTTTGCTTTGCCCGGTCAAAGAAACGAGGTGATAACGTTGAACAACGGAAGAAAAATTGGTAAAGGAGAGCAATGCTATATCATAGCCGAGATAGGTATCAATCATAACGGCGATCTGGAAACAGCTAAAAGGCTCATTGATGAGGCTGTTGCAGCTAAGGCTGATGCTGTTAAATTCCAGAAACGCACCCCGGAAATATGCGTTCCGAAAGATCAATGGGAAGTGATGCGGGATACACCATGGGGTCGAATGACCTACATCGATTATAAACGCAAAACGGAATTTGGCATTGCCGAATATGCAACAATAGATCAATACTGTAAAAAAGTGGGCATCGATTGGTTTGTATCGGCCTGGGATGTGCCATCTGTTGATTTTATGGAACGGTTTGATACCATAATGTACAAGCTGGCCTCCGCTTCGCTTACTGATTTTGCATTGATCGAACGGATATTGGAAACAGGCCGGCCATTAATGCTTTCAACCGGAATGTCGACCATGAAAGAGATTGAAAATGCATTGGCATTTATCGAAGTTTTTAGTCCTGGTTACCCCCTGTTTGTAGCACATTCAACTTCATCATACCCTTGCAAACCGGAAGAGCTCAATTTAAAAATGATTCAAACGCTCGAAAATAAATTTCCGGGTATCCCTATCGGCTATTCAGGTCACGAAACAGGCCTGGCTACAACCGTAGGTGCTGTTGCAATGGGGGCAACTTTTGTTGAAAGACACTTTACGCTTGACCGCGCGATGTGGGGATCAGATCACGCCGCGTCGGTTGAGCCCCAGGGCTTCCAGCGCCTGGTACGTGATATAAGAGATGTAGAAACTGCTGCAGGTGATGGCATAAAAAAGGTTTATGAATCTGAACTGGCCCCAATGAAAAGATTGAGGGTAAATATTAGCGACGAGTATAAGGAAAAGCCTTTAATGAGTTAAATGCCACTGGAAAAAGTAGTTACTGTAACCACACTTATACTCGCCGTTTGGGTGGTCTTTATTATTGCATGGGAACGAATTTCGCCTTATCGCAAGGGATTGCCTTTTTTTCGCGAAGGTTTTTGGGTGGATTTGGTATGGTATACCATTATTCAAAGCTATGTGCTTAAGATCGTGATTTTTGATTACATCATAATGCCGCTGCAAAGAAGCTTTGACTGGTCGGACATCCAGTTTGTGAAACATTGGCCTGTTGTCGTACAGGTGTTATTTTTCCTGGTTACGCATGATCTGTATATTTATCTTTTCCACCGTTTCCAGCATTCCAACAAACTGTTCTGGCGCATTCATGAGGCACACCATTCGGGAAAAGAAGTTGACTTTTTAGCCGGTTCGCGTTCACATGTGCTCGAAATTATCATTAATCAAACTATAGAGTTTGCACCGATCATTATTTTAGGAGCCGATCCGGTAGTGGTTCCTATAAAGGCGATGCTCGATGCGATGTTCGGCATGTTCATCCATGCCAATATTAAGATTAAGCTGGGTAAATTTAAATACCTCCTCAATTCTCCCGAATTGCACTTATGGCATCATGCCAATTACAGGGAAGTTTTCCATGCTAATTTTTCAACCAAGTTCGCTTGTTGGGATTACCTATTTGGTACCGTTTATGATCCGGGCTATTCTCCGGGCAATGAAGCTGAAAATTGGGGATTATACTATGACTATCCCAAAGACTACTTTTTACAGCATGCATTCTCGGTCAAACGATTTCCCGAGCAAGTATTATTTAAATATAAGTGGTTTAGGTGGTATTATAATTTAAGGCCCCGGATGGTGCGGTTCGTCAAAGAGGTATGGAAAGTCGTATTAAAGCCTAAACAGTCAGCTCGTCACCGGCCAAAAATGCCTGGGTTGTATGTGTTCGAAGAAGAAGGCTAGCGTCTGACGCAATCACTGTAGCCCCGGCAATACGGGGAATCCATGGTACCTAAACCTATCTGTCCGGCACCAATTATCAAAACAAACTCGCCTGACTTTACACGTGCACGTTTTATTACGTGCGCACCAATAGCCAATGGTTCAGCCGGTGCCAGCTCATCAACCTCAAACCCCTCTCCATAAATCAGCGTTTGCAGAGGCACCGTCAGGCATTCGGCCATACCACCATTAACATGCACACCACACCCTTAATATTCACGCAAAAGTTCAGACCTCCACTGCGGCAGGGAATGCAATTGCCACAATTAAAATAAGGCATCAATGACACTACTTGTTCTCCTGATGTAAAACCGGGTGTGTTGTCAAAAGCCCCTAAATCACCGGCTAACTCATGTCCAAATACACGGGGATATTCAAATAGGGTAGCATGCCTTCGAAAGCGTGTGAATCAGTTCCACGGGATACCACCATTGGCACCAACGTGCTTTATCACCCCAAACAAGCTGTTATTGAAAAAATAAAACCCCGCAGATCTTGCGGGGCTTTTGCTCCTGAGGCTGGGCTCGAACCAGCGACCCTCTGATTAACAGTCAGATGCTCTAACCGGCTGAGCTACTCAGGAATCATTTTCCGGTTTGGAGTGTGCAAAAGTATGATTTACGGGGTAATTTCACAATATTTGCAACAAAAAAAATAAAAAACATTATTAATGAGTCTATTAGTTATTGGTACTGTGGCATTTGACGCCATCGAAACACCCTTCGGGAAGACAGATAAAATTGTTGGTGGCGCGGCTACCTACGCCAGTTTGGCTGCAGCATACTTTTGTGATAAGGTAAAAATAGTAGCTGTGGTAGGCGATGATTTTCCGAAAAGTGAGATCGAAGACCTTAATAACCATTACATTGACACCGAAGGGCTGCAAATTAAGGAGGGCGAAAAATCGTTTTTTTGGGCCGGCAAGTACCATAATGATATGAATAGCCGCGATACGCTGGTGACCGACCTGAATGTGCTGGCGGATTTTGATCCCATCATCCCCGACTCGTACCAGGACTGCGAATTCCTGATGCTGGGTAACCTTACCCCACAGGTGCAGCAAACAGTCATTAACCGCTTGCATAAACGGCCAAAACTGATCGTAATGGACACCATGAACTTTTGGATGAACATTGCGCTGGACGATTTGCTTGCCACGCTGAAAATGATTGACGTGCTAACCATAAACGATGAAGAAGCACGCCAGCTTTCAGGTGAATACTCATTGGTAAAGGCGGCGCAAAAAATATTGACCATGGGACCAAAATACCTTATCATTAAAAAGGGCGAGCATGGCGCATTACTTTTTGGCGAGGGTAAAATATTCTCGGCCCCTGCACTGCCGCTCGAGGAAGTTTTTGACCCAACGGGGGCAGGCGACACATTTGCGGGCGGTTTCATCGGCTACATGGCCAAAGTTGGAACAGTGAATTTCAACAATATGAAGAATGCCATCATCTACGGATCGGCCCTGGCGTCGTTCTGCGTTGAAAAATTCGGGACCGAAAAATTGAGGAACCTTAAACCCGAAGAAATTGCGGAGCGTGTCCAGCAGTTTGTGAGCTTGTCAAAATTTGAAATTTTATGAGGTCTGAAATCTGAAGGAAGATGTCAGATAATTCTGACTTCCGACCTCTGAATTCGTTTCAAAGCAACTTTCCTATTGGTTCAAAATGAACAAATACCCATTCATCGTGCGGCGCATCGGGCAATTCGTGTGTCAGGTCCTGTCCGGCCCAATGTTCGTAATGTTTGCCATTTTGCCACAGCCGGCTGCGGCTCACATCGTATATCAGTCCTTTATAGGCTATCCATACTTCCGGCTTATCCTGCCCGTTGCGAAGGGCCAGCTGCGACCGGGTGTAAACAGGCAGTTCGCTCATTATCTTTTTTGGTGACTAAAGTAAGCAACTTTATCCCGTTCACATTATTACCAAAAAGAAAACCCGCCGAAGCGGGTTTCAATATAGATATATGTAGAGTCAACTTGTTTTATTAATCTTCGGCATAAACCGGTTTTTTGATACCGTTGTCGTAAGCCTTCAGATTCTTCTTTAAAAGCTTGCGTGCTACGTGGATGCGGGTTTTTACCGTGCCGATTGGGATTTCCAGGTGGTCGGCTATTTCGTGGTACTTATGCCCATCGAAATACATGGTAAAAGGTACATAGTAATCTTCGGGCAACCTGTCCAGTGCTTTCCTGATATCATCCATCACAAATTTGGATTCGCCTGCATTTTTGGTAGAGCTGAATACCAGGTTTGCTGACGATATCTCGTCGGACTTGGTAACGAAAGTGCTCATTTTAACAAAACGGCGGTAATTGTTGATGAACGTATTTTTCATGATGGTGTATAACCATCCTTTAAGATTTGTGCCTTCTTTAAACTTATTATAATAAGTTATGGCTTTCAACATTGTATCCTGTACGAGATCGTTTGCGTCGTCTGCGTCGCGGGTGAAGTGAAGTGCGTAAGACCTCAATGATGTTGCCTGACGAAGGACCATGGTGTTAAACTCGATTGCTGTCATTCTGTTAAGTTTTTGTACAGGGATTAATACAAACCTGATACCGTTATCTGCACACCACCCAAAATAGCATTGTAACAAAAGCCATACAGTGACTTATACGCAACCCAATACCTGGAGCTCTGACAGCTTAGACTAAACAACTGATAAACAGTAAATTATTGCAATAAATTGACAATTAATCTCCGCATCATATCCGCCGAAAACTGGCTTTAAAAAGGAGTGAAAAAGATTAAAATTATCCTAAAAAGATAAAAATTTAACCGATGATGTTTACCTCGCGTTCCAGAAAAACGCCAAATTTACTGTACACACTGTCTATGATTTGCGACGAAAGACTGTACACTTCTTCGCCCGTTGCCCCTCCGTGGTTCACCAAAACCAGCGCCTGGTTCTTCCATGTTCCGGTGTTTCCAACCACTTTTCCCTTCCATCCGCACTGTTCAATAAGCCAGCCAGCTGCTAATTTTACGCCGTTGGCGGCAGGATAATGTACAACTTCCGGAAATTTTGCATGTACTTCGGCGAATTGCTCGGTACCGATAACAGGATTTTTGAAGAAACTCCCGGCATTGCCGATAGTTGAAGGGTCGGGCAATTTAGACACACGGATATGGGATACCACGCGCGATACATCTTTTATAGTGGGATGTGCAATATTCCGGTTGGCCAGTTCCTGCCCGATAGCGCCATACGCAAGATTAAGATTCGGAACAAGGGACAAATGGAACTTGACCGATACAATAATGTATTGTTCTTTCAGCGCACCTTTAAATACACTATCGCGGTAGCCGAAGCCACAATCCTCTTTATTAAATGCTTTGAATTGGCTTGTTGCTACCTCAAAAGCGCGGCAGCTTTTAAAAACATCTTTCAGTTCGACGCCGTAAGCGCCGATATTCTGTATAGGCGATGCCCCGACCGAACCGGGAATCAGGCTCAGGTTCTCGATACCGGCATAGCCCCTGTCTACACAATAGTTTACCAGGTCGTTCCAAACCTCGCCGGCGCCGGCTTCTACAAAAACATCATTTTGCGCCAGGCGATGTTCGATACCGCGGATATTGATACGGATCACTAAGCCATCAAAATCCTTTTTCAGTAGCATGTTGCTGCCGCCGCCCATTACCAGCCGGTTTACCTGGAGCCATTGCGGGTCCATAAACAGCTCCACCAGGTCGTCTTCGTGCGCTATCTCGACAAAATACTTGGCCGAAACATCGATACCGAAAGTGTTAAAATTTTTAAGGGAGACGTCTTCCTGAATTTGCAGCATGTCGCGAATTTCGGAATTTTAAGCTTGACTTGTATCTAACTGCATTTCTTTATAAAATACCACCTATTGATGCTCAAATCTAAAAAGGATATATAATCCTGTAATTATCGCGATGAGCATAAATTATTGTAGTTTTTGACTTTAGAGTGAGTTGCTCTCCCGATATATTTCCTTCATATCTTCCTGCAAAAATATTTTTCAAAGTATGTGTTGAGATAACAATACTCTCATTATCGATAGATTCCCATGTTCCGAAAATAGAATTACTATTTATCCCTGGCAGAGTTATAATATGATTAACACTATTATCCAAAGCCATTTTCTCCAGACAATCAGCCTCACCATTTATATTTGTCATACTAATGTAGATTCCAGTTCCAGTTATTACCGTTTTTGGGCCGATCGGCTTTCCCATGTAATCAATTCTATCAACACACCAGGAATTTTGGATAAGCAGGTCCGATAAAGATGGTCTAAGAATAAAATAAAGCGCAGTTGTAAGTAAAGTTATAAACAGAAGTACTACAATCACTATTCCACGTACTACATTTATTTTTTTCAGGAAAGATATAGAGGCTTTTTTCTTTTCTATAATCGTTAACAGGTTCGGCTTAATAGGTTCATCCCTGATGTAACCGAGCTCGGTTAAAATTTCAACTGCTTTGGCTACATCCTGTCGCTGAACTTGAAGTTTAACACCCCCCACTGCGTTTGAATACAAATTATAAGCCTGAACCGTTAACTCATCTTTTATAAAACACTCAATCCCCTCAGATTCGAGTTTGCCGCGAATTATCCAAAGCTGTTGAGGGTATTGTACTGTTAAGACTGTGACAAAGGTATCCATGACAGGCATAAATATAACGCTTAAATTTCATTCTAATCACTTCGCCGACCTGATAACCGAATCCAACTGCGCCATGTAGATATCCGGGTTTTCGTTCAATCCAAAGCCGGTTCTTTTAAAGATCATTTTGCCCGCCTTGTCAAATATGATAATGGTTGGATAGCCCTGAAACCGGAATTGGGCGTCGGGGCATTTTGTTTTATCGTCGGGTGTATATTTAGCCAATGCGGTACCGGTATATATTTTCTGGTTACAGCCCGGGATAAAGTACACCGGCAGCTTAAAATCCTTCCGTCCGCTGATCTCTTCATACCAGTTCCTGAACCCGGTCAGCGACTTATCCTTTGCTATAAACTTTTTAACTATCCCGCTATCTGTCCGGCAAATAGTAATAAAGCTTACGTTCCTGTTCGCTTTATATTTGAAATAAAGCTTGTGCAGCATGTCCATCTCGCGAAAGCAGGGCGGGCATGGGATAAACCAGTTATCGATAAACATCACCTTGTTCTTAGCCAATGCACCCAAAGTAGTGTGTGTGCCACTCAGGTCATATACCTCTATATCCGGCAGATGATTGGCGGCGCGCTTTTTCACTGCCTTTTTCTGGGCAACGGAAACCTGCGTTAACAGGCAGGCCAATAAAATTGTGAAGAATGATCTCATAGATAACCGAATATACAGCAAATTTTATGGCATAAAAAAGGCAGTTCTTTTGGAACCGCCTTGTCTATCATTCCCGTTGGCTGTGTATACATAAGTCTACGCGAACTGCAAACCCAAGACCTGCCAATCAAATATGTATCGGCCTGTTATCCGTTGCCGCCAAACAGGCTTCCCTGAAGGCTTCGGTATAGGTTGGGTGAGCGTGGCTCATCCTTGAAACATCCTCGGCTGACGCACGGAACTCCATAGCGCAAACTGCCTCGGCTATCATATCCGCCGCACGCGGACCGATCATATGCACGCCTAATATCTCATCGGTTGCGGCATCTGCCAAAACTTTTACAAAGCCATCCATATCGCCGCTCGCCACCGCCCTGCCGCTGGCGCGGAAAGGGAACGAGCCGGTTTTATATTTTACATTGGCAGCTTTCAGTTGCTCCTCGGTTTGCCCTACGGCAGCAACTTCGGGCCAGGTGTATACTACACCGGGTATCAGGTTGTAATTAATATGCGGTTTTTGCCCAACAATGGACTCCGCTACAAAAGTGCCTTCATCCTCGGCCTTGTGGGCCAGCATGGCGCCTTTGATAACATCGCCAATGGCGTATACCCCTTTAACACTGGTTTCCAAATGGTCATCAACCGTGATCTTACGGCCGCGCTCTTCAACGGTCAGGCCTATCTTATCTAAATCTAAGCCATCGGTATAAGCTATACGGCCTACGGCTACTAAACAATAATCGCCTTTTAATTCCTTTTTATCACCGTTGGGTGCATCGAAGGTTACGGTTACCTCTTTGCCTTTAACAGTTGCGCCGGTTACTTTATGGCCGGTATAAAACTCCATGCCTTGTTTTGTTAAAACCTTCTGCAACTCCTTACCTAAACCGCGGTCCATGGTGGGGATAATGGAATCCATAAACTCGATCACCGATACTTTGGCGCCAAGGCGCGAATAAACAGAGCCCAGTTCAAGCCCGATAACACCACCACCTATCAATATCAAATGCTTCGGCATTTCGGTCAGCGTTAAGGCTTCAGTAGAGGTGATGATACGTTTTTTGTCGATCTGTATAAACGGCAGACTTGATGGTTTTGAGCCAGTTGCAATGATGATGTTCTTGCCTGTTATTTCCTGTTCGGTGCCATCAGGTTTTTTAATGCTGATAGTGTTTTTATCCTTGAATGACCCTACACCCTGTATACCGTCTATCTTGTTCTTTTTGAAAAGGAAGGTAATGCCGCCGGTATTTTTTGCCACTACTTCGTTCTTGCGCTTCATCATCTGCGCCATGTCCAGCGACAGGTTATCGAGGTTGATACCGTGCGTTTTGAAGGCATGGGAAGCATTATAGTAATGCTCGGAGGAATCCAATAAAGCTTTGGAAGGGATACACCCTACATTAAGGCAGGTTCCGCCGTAGGTGGCATATTTTTCAATGCAGGCAGTTTTGAGTCCCAACTGGGCGCAGCGAATAGCCGCCACATAACCACCAGGGCCCGAACCGATAACGATAACATCATATTGCATAGCAGAGTTTCTTAGGAGTTGCAAAAGTAAATAAATTAGTGATTGGTGATTAGTTAATTAGTGATTAGTTGACGGGAGCATTACAATAGTGATTGGTGGTCAGTTAACTTGTGATTGGGTCGCCCGTATTTTACCCAACTTTCACCGCATTGTAACACTAATATGCGCAAATCACTTTCTTATGCAGATAGTTGTTAAATTTAACCTGTCGGCTTAAGTTCGTCCCATGAAGAAACTACTCTTACTGGCTTTATTTTTTGGCCTGGTGCATACGGCCCTGCGGGCCCAGCTTTTAGTTGAGAAAAGCAAATTCACCCATGCCGATAGCCTGCGCGGCACACTCACACCATTACGCACCTGTTACGATATCAATTATTATCATTTGGATGTGAAGTTTGATATCGATAAAAAATTTATCAGCGGCAGTAACCTGTTCAAGTTTACCGCCACTCAGGACTTCAAGAAATTACAGTTCGACCTGTTTGCCAACCTGAAAGTAGAAAAGGTACTTTATAAAAAGCACGAGGTCGCCTTTACACGGGAAGCCAACGCGGTATTTGTTACCTTCCCGAAAACAATATTAAAAGGGACGAGGGATACATTTACAGTATACTACTCAGGCAACCCAACAGTCGCCAAAAACGCGCCCTGGGACGGCGGCGTAGTTTACACGGTTGATACTACAGGCAAACCCTGGGTGGCTACCGCCTGCGAGGGTGTAGGTGCCAGTATATGGTGGCCGAATAAAGACCACCTGAGCGATGAGGTAGATAGTATGCTTATCAGTATCAGCGTGCCAAAAGGATTGAAAGACGTATCAAACGGCAGGCTTCGCAAGGTTACCGACCTGAATGATGGTTATACACGGTTCGATTGGTTTGTGGCCAACCCCATCAACAACTACGATGTGGCGGCTAACATAGGCGACTATGCCGAATTTAAGGATACCTATGACGGCGAAAAAGGCAATCTCGACCTGGATTACTGGGTGCTGCCATCGGACCTGGAAAAAGCAAAGGCACAATTTGGCGCGAACGTGAAGCCCATGCTGCAGGCATTTGAGCATTGGTTCGGGCCATACCCTTTTTATGAGGACGGATATAAATTAGTGGAGACGCCGCACCTGGGCATGGAGCACCAAAGTGCCGTAGCGTACGGCAATCATTTTATGAATGGTTACCTGGGGTATGATCTTTCGCGCACCGGCTGGGGAAAGAAATGGGACTATATCATCGTACACGAAAGCGGGCACGAATGGTTCGGCAATAGCATTACTGCAAAGGACCTGGCCGATATGTGGATACACGAAGGTTTCACCAATTATTCGGAAGGACTATTTGTTGACTTCCATTATGGCAAGCAGGCCGGGGAGGAATATATCAACGGATTAAGAGTAGGTATTGCAAATAAATACCCGGTGGTGGGCGAGTATGGCGTTAATAAAGAGGGCTCGGAAGATATGTACCCCAAGGGCGCGGTGCTGCTGAATATGATACGCACTATTATTGATAATGATGAGAAATGGCGCGGGATATTACGCGGGCTCAACAAAACCTTTTATCACCAAACGGTTACCTATGATGATATTACCGGCTATATCAGCAAGCAGTCGGGTATAGATCTGTCGCCTGTATTCAATCAGTACCTGCACTATACCAAATTGCCGGCGCTTGAGGTGACATGGAAGGACGGCAAACCCTGGTTTCGCTGGATAGCCGAGGCCAAAGGATTTACGATGCCGGTGAGGGTGAAAGTTAAAGGCGAAGAATATCAGTTCATTACGCCAACCACAACTGCGCAGGCGATCAATATACCCGGCGCAACAAAAGAGAATTTAGAGGCCGATACTTTTAACTTTTATATTTCTGTTTCGGGGATAAATAAAGGAACAGAAAAATAAAATGGGTTGTCACCTTGAGGTTCTCGAAGCCTGCCTGCCGGCTGGCAGGGGTGTACGCAGGCCTTTGCCCGCATGTTTCGAGAGCCTCAACATGACACCAACCCACTAATGCATGACAAATATAACCATGATAAAAAAACTCACCCTCTTCGCGCTGCTCATTATCAGCAACACAGCCAGTTTCGCACAATTGGGCGTAGACAAGGAAACCTTCACCCGCGCCGATTCATTGCGGGGGTTCATGTCGCCGCTGCGCACCTGTTATGATATTAATTATTACCATTTGGATGTGAAGTTCGATATCCCCGATAAATCCATCAGCGGAAATGTGCTTTTTAAATTCACCGCAACAACTGATTTTGACAAACTGCAATTCGACCTGTTCAGCAACCTGAATGTGGAAAAAGTTATTTACAAGGGGCAGGAACTGCCTTATACCCGCGAATTCAACGCGGTATTTGTCACTTTTCCTAAACCGATAGAAAAAGGCAGCAAGGATGAGTTTACGGTTTATTATTCCGGTCACCCAACTATCGCCAAACGTGCGCCGTGGGATGGCGGGGTAGAGTATAATGTCGATTCATTGGGCCACCCGTGGGTATCTACAGCCTGCCAGGGTATGGGCGCAAGTGTGTGGTGGCCCAATAAAGACCAGCAGGAAGACGAGGTGGACAGCGCGCTGATCAGCATCAGCGTACCTACGGGCTTAAAGGATGTGTCGAACGGTCGCCTGCGCAAGGTGACCAAACTGAAGGACGGCTATACCCGGTTCGACTGGTTCGTTTCCAACCCTATAAACAACTACGACATCGAGGCTAATATTGGCGATTACGCCCATTATTCGGACACTTACAATGGCGAAAAAGGAAAACTCACCATGGATTTCTGGCCGTTGAGCTATAACCTGGACAAAGCCAAAAAGCAGTGGGGCGCCAACGCCAAACGGATGCTCGAAGCTTTTGAATACTGGTTCGGGCCGTACCCTTTTTACGAGGACGGTTATAAACTGATCGAATCGCACCACCTGGGGATGGAGCATCAGAGCGGAACCGCTTATGGCAACCATTATCAAAACGGCTATTTGGGCCGCGACCTGTCGGGTACCGGCTGGGGTTTGAAATGGGACTTTATTGTGGTGCATGAAAGTGGGCACGAATGGTTCGGGAATAACATCACCTCTAAAGACCTGGGCGATATGTGGATACACGAGAGCTTTACCAATTATTCTGAATCGCTGTTTATCGAGAAATTTTATGGCAAACAGGCCGGGCAGGAATATGTGCATGGTACCCGCCTGCTGATCAACAACGACCGCCCGATCGTTGGGCCGTATAATGTGAACAAAGAAGGATCGAGCGATATGTATTATAAAGGGGGAAACCTTTTGAATATGATACGTACCATTATAAATAACGACGAGAAATGGCGCAGCATACTACGCGGACTCAATAAAACATTTTACCACCAAACGGTAACTTACGACGATATCATCAATTATATCTGCGACCAGTCGGGCATTAACCTTAAACCGGTGTTCGACCAATACCTGCATTACAGGAACCTGCCGATACTGGAATTTATGGTTGACCGGAAAGGCAAGTTGGCTGTACGCTGGCAGGCCGATGCCAAAGGCTTTAACATGCCGGTACGCGTGAAGATGAAAGGCGGTGAGTACCAATTCATCAAGCCGACAACACGGTTTACACCTGTTGAAATGGAGGGATTGACCAAAGATAATTTAGAAGCAGATACTTTCAATTATTATATCGGGGTGTTGGTGGATTGAGTCAATGAATATCAAATGCTGAATATCGAAGTAAGTCAACTTCATCATTCGATATTCAATATTCGGTGTTCGTTATTTTTTCTAACAATCATGCAACCTATCCCCTACTATAGGCGTCTTATACCTGTTAAACAAATAAGACCATCATGAAACTGATAACCAGATCTCTTTTAACATGCCTGCTTATGGCCGGCATAGCTTATACTTTTGCCCCTTCCGCCATGGCGCAGCAACGAACCGAAGACCGTCATCTTTCGGGTTTTCACGCCGTTGACGTTGGCGGGCCGTTCGATGTCAGGCTAACCCAGGGCAATACCGAATCGGTAAAAGTAGAGGCCCCCGAAGAAATTATCAATCGCATCACTACCGAAGTAGATAACGGCGTACTGAAAATTTACAACAAGCACAACGAAATGTTCCATTTCGGCGACCTGTTCCGCCACAAAAAGATATTGGTTTATGTAACCATTAAGGATGTGAACAGCATCGTGGTATCAGGTTCGGGCGATGTCGATTTCAGGGACGGGCTGCATGCCGACAAAATGAGCCTGCGGGTATCCGGCTCGGGCGACGTGAACGGCCAACTGGATGCCAAAAACCTGGAGACCAGCATATCCGGTTCGGGCGATGTCCGCATCTCGGGCCATGCCGAAACGTCGGCGGTACGCGTAAGCGGTTCGGGCGATTACAGTGGTCGCGGCCTCATCACGCAAAATACAGATGTCCACGTAAGCGGTTCGGGCGATGCATCGATATATGCCAGCGAAAGAGTCAATGCTTCTGTATCCGGCTCGGGAGACATCAGCTATGGCGGTCACCCGAAAAATGTAATGAAATCAAAATCGGGTAGCGGTGATATAGGCGGAAATTAAGCCTCACCCCAACCCATCTCCAAAGGAGAGGGACTATTTCACTGTCATATTATCAACATGTCGGGAGGCATTCATTATATAGCAAAAGGGACGCAGATTGTGTCCCTTTTTTCTTCGTAGAGACGCATAATTATGCGCCTCTACGGTTTTTAATCCTTAAACCTCGCAATAACCCTCCTCCCCAGGTCATAGGTTATCCTGAATGCCTCCTGGTTGCTGGTAAAACCCGGCGTGCGATGTACGCTGAAAATAAACTGTCCCTTGAGTCCTTTGGCATTGAACGCCGACCACATCAGGTCGAGCCGGTTGTAAAATTTCTTTTCGTAAAACGAATCGCCGAAGGTAACTAAGGCACCTCCCTGCCCGCTGTAAAATTCGTCGAAGATAGCGAAGGTTTTGTATGATGCATACGCACTCGCTACAAAACCTTTCGGCGTTTGCCAGCCGTCCAAACCGCGCACCCGGTGCAGGTTGATCATCCCGCCGGCTTCAATAGTTAACGAATCAAGGAAGGTCTGCTTTTTGCTCAGGTCGAGCCCCAGGCGTACCTGGCCGCCCCCGTTTTCCTGTATATGGTCGTCGGCCGTCAACACCGCAGCACCGGCATCATGCAGCAATAAAAAATAATGCGATATATAGAATGGCCCGGTAAGCGATGGGCGGTACTTGCCGTAAAAACCAAACAGGAACTCTTCCCTGTCGGTTGCCGTTTGCCTGCTCACCCAGTCTATCCAGCCGGTTTCCATAAAATGAGCGCTGTGAAACTGCGCCATCAAGCCTTCCACATTCGGGCGGTAATACCTTAACGTATCATTCAGCAAAGCGCGGGGGTAATTGGTCAGGTTCCCTTCGCGCGGGAACGCGCCTGCATAAAACAGCCAGCTTTTGCCAGTAAAATTATAATAAGCCACCGGGTTCACTTTCAGGAAATAAGGCTGTGCGCCAAACTCGTGTATGCCGTTCACACCCACCACAAAATGGTTCATGCTGTCAATATTCAGCCCGAAATTTAATGCCGTGCGCATACCGGAGTAGGTGCGCGAACGGGCCACAAAATCCTTGTATTCGCGGTTATCCAGGAAGCCCAGGGCGTTGAAATTAACATCAACCGTAGTCTGCGCTAAAGCGGCAGTGCCTGTTATTAGGGTGAGAATGGCTATTAAGTATAGTCTTTTTATCATTGTAAGTGTTTATTCAACTGCCAGGCTGATGATCCTGCTATTTTTGCTGCCCATAAACGGGTCGGTGCGCAGCGAAAATAGCAGGGTATAATTTCCTTTTTGCAACGGCGCTGCAAATTTAAAGGTATAATGCGTGCTTTGCCCCGGTTCCAGCTTAATTTCATGAAAATCGTCTGCCGATAGCTGCTCCGATATCTCCACCACCCCGGTAAACGTGCACGCAGCAAAAACTACCTGGTGTTGATAACCCTGGTTATTAAAATTTATTGTGTAGGGGTACGGGTTTGTTATGGTTACGTCCAATGCCCTTTGCTCACCTGCCTTCATTGTAATTTTGCTTTGGGGCATTTCTACCTTTACCTGCTGGTAAGTGCGCACATCGTTCACCCAGCCGCCGTACCAAATGCCGCCCGTGGTGTTTAGTGAATCGGTAGTAACACCCTTAATTGGGCCGCGTACCAGGTAATAGGCTTTTTTATGCTGAAGCCCCTGCTCTATCGGCCAGATATCGAACTGGGTAAGGCGGTAGTAACGGTTGTCGTAGGCAAAACCTTTGGTAGTGTTATTATAGAAATCATATTTGGATACATTCTGGAAGCCGTCCATAAAAATAACGTAATTATCGCCCACCTTTTCGCGGATAGTATGCGCCCATTCCTTATAGCCGTACTGGCTCTTTACTTGTCCCACTTTCCTGATCAGCGGCGAAGCTGTGATGAGCAATATCCGTATCGTCAGTATAAAAACAAGGTTGATGAACGCCAGCCGGCTAAACCAAACCAATGGTTTGCCGCATTGCTTAAAATAAATAAGCGACAGCATAATGAGCGGCGCAAAACCGATAAGCGTCCATTGCGGCTGCACCTCGCCCCTGAGACTACTCAATAAAAAGAACAGAAACGTACCCCCGGCGTTGAATAGCAGCGCACGTATAAAACCATCCTTAACCTTCACGCGGAAGGCTTTCCAAAACAGGAACCAGCCGATAAGCGGCCCGGCCATCAGCACCTGTCCCGGGAAATAGGTCCAGGTTTGCCAAAAGTTATAATGATCGGTCGTTTGTTCAAAAAGGTGGTAGTTCACCGATGGGTAACCGTGGTTCATCTGCCATAAAATATGCGGCAAATACAGGGCAACGGATAAAATAGCGATCACCCAGAATGATTTTCGCTTTAATAATTTAAGGTCGGACAATACGGTAAAGCCAATCACCAATATCCCGTGATATTTACTGTACAATAACCCCGCTATAACCAGCGCCAATAATATAGCAAGCTTATAACTATCCTGCACCAGGTATTTTTGATATACATAATAAAACAACACGGTAAACAGGAAAAGCGGCGCATCGGGCGTGGTCATGAACCCGTAGATATTGAAGATGAAAACTCCCGAAACCACCAGGATGAACCATTTTGCCGCAGCGCCGTATTGCCGCACGATGAGCCAAAGCACATACAGCGACAGGGTGCTGGACAATACGGTCATCAGGCGCACGCCGAACTCGCTGTGGGTAATGCTATCCCCTATGCGGATAAATAGCGCCACCATCGGCGGATGGTCAAAATACCCCCAATCCAGAAAGCGGGAATAAAGCCAGTAATAGGCCTCATCGGCATGTATCTCCAGTTTCCAGGCTTGTATAGCATTAAGGATCGTCCACCCGAGAAGGAAATACCAGATAAATTGAGTTTGCTTTTTATCGGTAGCGGAAATACCTGGCGATGGTAATTGCATTCAAATAGATTGTGGGGCAAATTTAGTTAAAAAAATGGCCTGCTATAAATTTTGGCTAAAGCCATCTGTCAGTAGCTTTAGACCAAAAATAGCATGCTATTTCCCCAACGCAAACGCCACATAACTACCGCCTGATTTGGTCCCCAATTTCCCCCCGCCACAAGCTATTACCAAAAACTCCTTACCGTCCGCCTCGTATACAGCAGGCGTCGCAAACCCGGCTGCAGGCAGTTTGTATTGCCATAATAGCCTGCCGTTCTTTTTGTCGAACGCCCGTATCATCCCATCTTTGGTAGCGCCGATAAATAGCAACCCGCCTGCGGTTACCGCCGGACCACCATAGTTTTCCGTTCCCGTCACCCGGCCCGGTGCCGCCATCTGCGGGTCATCACCAAAGGGTATTCGCCACACCATTTTCCCGGTATTCAGGTTGACGGCGTTCAAAGTTCCCCAGGGCGGCGAAATGGCGGGCAGCCCTTCTTTGCTAAGGAATTTATTATAGCCTGTCATCATATATGGGATATCCAGGTAGGGATCGACGGCTTTATGTTCTGCTATAAAAGCGGCCTTACCGGTTGTGCTGTTACCGGTCACAAATGAAATAACAGCCTGGCTTTCCTGCGGCGACAACTGTTTGAACGAAGGCATCATCCGGCGGCCCGTTTTCAGCAGATCGGCTATCTGGCTATCCTTGTACTTGGTTTGCACATTGATAAGCGAGGGGAAATTGCCTGTTCCCTTGCGGTCTTTGCCATGGCAGCTCATACAATTGCTCATGAACAGGCGCTGCCCTGCCTGGGTAAAGGTTTCGTTTTTGGCAGCCAGGGTTTTGGTATCGGCAATCGTCATTATCCAGGCCATCTCATTGGCGTTAATGTACATAATACCGGTTTCCGGGTCATAAGCTGGACCGCCCCACTCGGCGCCGCCATCAAACCCCGGGAAAATAACCGATGGCTGCTTGCCTGGGGGTAAAAACATGCTACCATAGCGGTAACTTCTCAATCGTTTCAAAACTTCAGCTTTTGAACTGTCAGGCAGGTACGGGTTAATATCCTTCTCCGTCAGTGTTTGCCTGGCGAACGGCGCCGGCAATTCGGGAATGGGCTGTGTCGGCCAGGGTTTTTCACCTGCCAGGTCAGATTTGGTCGAAACAGCCGTTTCCTTAACCGGGAATAACGGCTTTCCTGTTTCCCTGTCGAGTACGAAAATGAACCCGTGTTTAGTGGGCTGCGCAACAGCATCCACCAGTTTACCATTTTTTTTGATGGTCACCAATACAGGCGCCGTCGGCAAATCTTTATCCCAGATATCGTGATGAATAACCTGGTAATGCCATTTCAGTTTACCTGTACCGGCGTCCAGGGCAAGGACGCAATTGGCAAAAAGACCCTGGCCCAAACGTTTTCCGCCATAAAAGTCGTACGCTGCCGAGCCGGTTGGTGCGAACAGCAGCCCCCGCTTTTCGTCCATGCTAAAACCCGACCAGCTATTAGCCGAACCAATATGTTTGTATGCAGCGGTGTCTTCCCACGTGTTATAACCTTCCTCGCCGGGATGAGGGATGGTATGAAATATCCATTTCAGTTTACCCGTGCGCACGTCATAGGCCCGTATATGCCCCGGCGCTGCGTCGGCTGTTTCATTTACACGACTGCCAATAATATAAAGATCTTTGTAAATAATGCCAGGCGTAGTAGCCGTCACATACATTTTGGACGCATCAAGGCCAAGGTCGTTGTGGAGGTCCACTTTCCCATCGGTGCCGAAACTCTTTACCTGCTCGCCGTTGGTTGCATTAATAGCGTAAATATTTGACCCGGCGCAGTACAATATGCGTTTATCACCCCCATCTTCCCAGTATGTAACGCCACGGTTGTTGTTCATCCCAAAACTCATCGGCGACGAGTTGGTATTCCCGGCCGGGTTGAATGTCCATTTCTCTTTACCCGTAGCCGCATCTACCGCAAATAACCTCAGTTTCGGCGTAGTGCCGTAAAGTATGCCGTCTACTTCGATTGGGCTGCATTGTATCTGCGAATGGCCAACTGTATCGGCATCGTGGGTGTGATACTCCCAGGCCACCTGTAGCTGTTTCACATTCGAGCTGTCTATCTGCGTCAGTGACGAATAATGCTGCGCCATCTTCGATCCGCCGTACACCCGCCAGGTAGTATTGTCCGCAGGATGATTTTTACAGGAAGAAAGCATTAAAAATATACCGCAAGCGGTTAAAGTAGATGATCTTAAGCCGGTCATTGAATTGTCAATTAAGGTAATTGGATAGACGCTAATTTATAACATTAATTAGTATTGTAAAGCTTATCTAACCAATCATGACCGGACAAATCGAAAACATCAGGAAAGTAAGGGCCTTTTTATTGGAAGGAATCAAAGACTTGACTACCGAACAACTTAACCGCATACCCGAAGGTTTTAACAATAACATCATCTGGAACCTGGGGCATATGGTGGCAGCGCAGCAAGGCATTTGTTACAAAAGGGCAGGTATTACGCCTCACATAAGCGATGAGTTTTGGGAGCAATTCCGGTCGGGTACCAAACCAGAAAGATTATTGAGTGAATCGGAAATAGCCAATATCAAGCAGTTGCTTTCGACGACTATGGATGAGCTGGAAGCCGACTATAATAACGATATATTTACGGGCTATACGGCATGGAACACCCGCTACAATGTTGAGATCAAAAATATTGATGATGCGCTCCATTTTGTACCTTTTCATGAGGGGCTGCATTCGGGAACGATTGGCGCATTAAAGCGACTGGTTTCAATGGCCTGACTTAGTGCAATGAAGAAGCTGCTGATCCTACCATTACTGCTTTTGGCAAAACTGTCGTTCGCACAGGCTGATACTTCTTTGGTTAAATTTATAAACCCGGCATCGGTTTCAACTCCGAGAGGTTATTCGCACGCGGCTATTGTGGATCTTGGAAACTGTAAAATGCTGATCATATCGGGGCAGGTGGCCCTTGATAATAAAGGAAACCTTGTTGGGAAAGACGATTTCGGTAAACAAGCCGAACAGGTGTTTCAGAATATCAAAAGTATAGTTGAGGCAACCGGCGGAAAAATGGACAATGTTGTTAAACTTGGCTTTTTTGTGCGCGATGTAAGCCAGCTGCAAGCGTTGCGCGCTGTAAGGGACAAGTTTATCAACGTCAAAAATCCACCTGCAAGCACGCTTGTCCAGGTTAGTAAACTGTTCAGGGATGATATTTTATTAGAGGTAGAAGCGACGGCGGTGATTCCGAAAAACAGATGAACTGGATTATTCACCAAAGCGACAAATTGGAATTTCTTACCTATTTGGATGAGATACTCAAGCCACTGGATGAATATATCGACGGTTATAATTGGGTAATTTCAGGTATTGATGGCGGAGGTGGTATAGAAAATGCCCCGATTGATTACGAGCAAAAATATTTTATTTTAACGGCCGGTGAATTCAGGAAAGTGCTCCACGGTCACATTCAACTTTATTGGGGTACAATAATAGCCATACCCGTGGCTATGGAAATTAAGATCGATGAAAAGAATTTACCTTATTCAGAAGGAAATGAATTGATCTGGCAAAATGGACATCTGCAATGCCCGGATGCTGAGATCGAGGTAGATTGTTTTGATAGCGCTTATACTATTGTCAAATTCACCAGGGAAATATTGTCCGAAAAATTTAAATCCTACTTTGATGAGGCTATACCGCTTGAGGAGTTTGACTGATGTTTTCAAACAAAAAACCCGGCACAAACCGGGCTAAATATTTAATTAATTTGAATCTGCTATTCAGACCTGTCGCAAACCCACCAGGACAGGCAAGCAAACCGGCTTAGGAACGATATTTTACTGAACGAGGAAACAACGGTAGCTAAAAAGCCGTGATCAATCCTTAACAACAACTGCTCCGTTCAACACCACATCACTTAAAAAGCCAGTACAAATGCCTTTTACTACAATAACTGAATCTCGCAGATCGTACCTGCCCGGCTTTAGTGTACAAAAAATATTGGCAAATGGGTCCCCGCTTTTTAAGGTAATTGTTGTATTACCGGCCTGGTCCTTCTCTTTTTTTAAGATCACCCCCTTCACCTCAATGGCCTTATCCAGGTACCTTGCATTAGCTGAAGCTTCATTTGCCTCAAAATCCTTAACTATCCGGGTCGCCGTAACTACTGTCGCCTTTTCATTTTCAACACTTCTGTGGTGAGTTTCTGAGTATTCAAAAACATAATACCACCCGCTTGCAGCAACTACAAAAATTGCCGCTATAACTCCAAAAATAATCTTCTTCCACATGATCTGATTCTGTTAATTGTTTACTTTTTATGTTTGGAAACCACAAATACCCGCGAGATATTGAAACCAAAATGGATGCCGCCATTTGCCCAGCGTCCATCTGTCTGGGTAATCACACTTCTTTCATTTATTCCGGTCGAGTTGGTAAAAAACAGCTGGAAAACATGCCCCCCCGTTTCGATGTCAAACCCGACCGATGCGGCGTTGTAATATCCCTGCAACCGTTCAAACTGGTAATAATACTCCCCTGTAAGATTCACTCTTTTTGACAGTCTCAAGCGGAAACCGGTTCCGAGTGAATAAAGGTCGTTTCTAAAAGCGGTCGTCGGCACTATGTTATAATGCACCATGGTTGGTACAAACTGAAGGGAGAAATAATCACCAAATTTTCTCGCCACAATAACCTGGTTTACGTAGTTTAGATGATCGGAGTAGTGAATCGGATAATCTGCCGGCGCATCTTTAACCGTACGCAAAATGCCGGTCGATACTACACTGACCGATAGCGGCATATTTACTTTGCCTGTCGACTGGCGTAATATCCTGTATTTAAAAAATCCGTCAAACTCCTTATTAAAGGTACTTCGCCCAATGCCGACCTCCAGCCGGCTTGTGACACCGTAGTCCAATCCGATACGCATAGAGGCCTGGTCAAGCCCAAAAAAATTATACGCTCCGGTGTTCACCGTCCCGAACCTGTGCGATATCTTCAGGTCCAAAATACCTGCACCGGTATTTTCAATTGATTGTCCGTTGACTATTCGCGTAGTTTTAAATATAGATGTGGTTATTTCCGTCGTTTGTTTTTTATCTTTCTTATTTTGTTCGTCTTGCATCTTAAAAAGGTCAACATCCTGCGCATTAGCTGTGCAAACGGCAAAATGTACCAATAGTAATGCAATAGCAAGACATCCTTGATATCTTGCACAATTGGAAAATGTGCCCATGGCTATTCATATTTACAATTGATCGATATCTCAGCTTCATTGGCAATCTTTTCGCCAATATAAAGTCCCGTGATCCCATAGTCCTTAATTTTGACCTTAAAAGACCCACTTATGGATGGCTTCCCGTTTTCGATTATTATGCTACCGGCAGTCGACACTTTTTGCGACACGCCATGCATAGCAAGTGTTCCTTCCACCGTAATAGGATATTTGCCATTTTTTGAAAAATCTACTGATGATACATTGGTAATATATCCCTTAAATTCAGCTTTGGGAATTTTAGAACTCTCCATATAATTCTCATTAAAATGGTCCTCCATCAACTGGTTTTCGAACTTGAAGCTTTTGATGAGCGCACTAAACACTATTTGCCCGGTTTTATCGATCATTTTGCTGTCTACCTGGTTGTTAATCGCGACTATCTGTTCAAGCGGGCTGCTTGCATTGAATTTGATCTGGCCTGTTTTGGTTGCGAATAATTTTTGCGCCTGTAGCTGAAATGATGCAACTATTAAAACCAGGAGCAACGTCTGTTTTTTCATTGTTTTGAGTTTTAGTTATTAGGGGTATTATTATCTATCCAGGTTTGAATGGTTTTGAGATCGCAGGAGGATAATTGCGGCGCGTTTAAAGGCATAGCAGGTATCCCGCCCGTATGATTAATGGAATTCATCAATTGCCCGTTGGTGACATAGGTTTTCACAGCGGCATAGGAATCCAATTGGATACCCCCGCCAGCCGATGCGTTGCCGCTATGGCAACTGTAACAATTTGCGCTTAAAATGGATGTCACACTTGTGCTGTAATTTACGGCTGTCACATCGCAGGTCGCGCTTGATAGTGATTGGGGGTAGCTTCGATCAGCATGATCATAATAACAACCGGCGCTACCCAACATCAGGAGAGACAATATCATCAGGTACTTCATGGCGCTATACGTTATTGCGGACAGCCGCTGTTTATCCATTTGGTTATTTGCGTGATCTGGCAATCGCTCAACTTACCTGACTGGGGCATATTCATAGCCGGGGTTGCTGAAGTATAATTAATGGCATTTAGAAAGTTGATCTTCATTCCAACACCGGCGGCTTTTGCACTGGCGTAGTCGCTTAACACAACATTACCCGATCCTGGTGCCAGGCCATGACAGCCATTGCAATACGTTGCAAAAATTTGAGAGACGCCGTTGGTATAGGTGGTCTTCGTGGTATCGCAGGTGGCTACTACGCAGGTATTGTTTGTCGCCCCGGCTTTAATCCAATTAGCGATAGTAGCTATTTGCGCCGAACTTAATTTAGGAGAGTTTCGCGGGGGCATCGAACCATCTGCAATAACCTGGTAATATTTGCTCGAATTTGGCTTGTTTGCTGAGATACCACGCATAATGTTGGCGTAGCTGGTTAATACCAACTCCTCACGGGCGGTTGCCGCATCGTGGCAGCCGGCACTTGCGCAATAGGTTTGAAATAATGGAAGCACGTCCGTCTGGAAACAGATGGCATTTGTGCCGTTTCCTGATCCGGTACCTGTTCCGGTCCCGCTTGTACTACCAGAAGTATTGCCGGTGGATGAACTGGTGGGGTTTGATGGGTTTACTGCATCATGTGTACACGAAAACAGTACGGCAAAGAATGCCGCAACGATTAATAGGGGCTTTTTCATGGTTGATAGGTAACCTTTTCTAATAATACCTGGCGAAAAATTCCACCTAACACATTTAAGATAAATGCATTAACAGTTATTGTATTAAAAAAGTTACAATCAAAAAACGCAGCATTTTTTAAAAAATTATATTTGAACGAGAAATTTTTTACCGATTAAAGATATATGACCGTATTTTGTAAAACACGCAGTTGTCACAAGGTTGAATAAATGTTAATGCGGTGTAACGATGAAGTTTTAACACCATAAAAAAACCCGGCATAAACCGGGTTAAAATATCTAAAATCAACTAAATCTAAAAAAACTGCCCAATCAGCGGTCATACACCCAGCAATAACCTCGCCGGGTCTTCCAGTAATTGTTTCACTCTCACCAGAAAGCTTACCGATTCGCGCCCGTCGATGATACGGTGGTCATAAGACAGGGCCACATACATCATCGGTTTGATCACCACCTGTCCGTTCACTGCAACAGGTCGCTCGATAATATTGTGCATACCCAATATAGCCGACTGAGGCGAATTGATGATCGGCGTCGACATCATCGAGCCAAATACACCGCCGTTGGTTATCGTAAAGGTACCACCTGTCATCTCATCGATGGTCAGTTTATTATCACGCGCTTTGGCAGCCAGGGCAGCTACTGCTTTTTCAATTTCGGCCAGGCTCATACTGTCGGCATTGCGAATAACAGGTACTACCAGGCCCTTCGGCGCAGATACGGCGATAGATATATCTGCAAAATTGCTGTAAACTATCTCTTCACCTTCAATGCGCGCACCTACTGCCGGCCATTCCTTCAAAGCTTCGCAAACCGCTTTGGTGAAGAATGACATAAAGCCGAGGCCAACGTCATGTTTCTCTTTAAATTTATCCTTGTATTTGGAACGGATCTCCATTATTGGCGACATATCCACTTCGTTAAATGTGGTCAGCATCGCGGTCTCGTTCTTCACAGCTACCAGCCTGCGGGCTACCGTTTTGCGCAGGGGCGACATTTTCTCCCTGCGCTCTCTGCCATCCGGCGTTTTAGGCGTAGCAGCTTCAGGAGCTTTAACCTCGGTTTTAAGGCTTGCCGGCGTCGAAACCCTGCCACCGCCCTGTGGGTTTTCCGATACAAGGTCGGCAGTAACGGCGGTCATCGCGTCGGCTTTGGTTATACGCCCGCCCACACCGTTTCCCGGAACGAGCGAGGGGTCGATGCCTTTTTCAGCCAATATTTTTGCCGCAGCAGGCGAAGGCGTGCCCGAGGCGTAAGTTTTTTCGGAATTTTGAGCGGTGGCCGTCGTAGCAGTTGCCGGAGTTTCGGTTTTAGGAGCAGAGGCAGCAGCTGAGCCGGCTCCTTCAATAGAACAAACTACAGCGCCGATAGGCAAAACGTCGCCCTCTTTGGCTATGGTCTTTAATACCCCGGCCTTTTCGGCAGTAAGTTCGAAAGTAGCTTTGTCCGATTCCAATTCTGCCAGTGCTTCATCCATAGCAACAGTATCCCCGTCTTTTTTCAGCCAGCGCGACAATGTCACTTCGGTAATAGATTCCCCTACCGCCGGAACTTTGATCTCTAGCGAGCCGCCCTCATTCGCCTGGGCGACAGGCGCCGGGGCAGGTGCATTGGCCACGACCTCCGGCTGCGGCTGAGATGCAGCAGGCGCGGGAACGGCTTCCCTGGCCGGCGTGGCTGCTCCATTGTCATTAATACTGGCAACTACGGCGCCAATAGCAAGGGTATCCCCTTCCTTAGCTACCGTTTGTAAAGTCCCGGCTTTTTCGGCGGTAAGTTCAAAAGTAGCCTTGTCAGATTCCAACTCGGCAATTACTTCGTCCATGGCAATACTATCGCCGTCTTTTTTCAGCCATCGCGAGAGGGTTACCTCGGTTATTGATTCGCCTACCGGCGGAACTTTTATCTCTAAACTCATAGTAGTGTGTTGTACGTTTAGTCGGCGGCTACATTAGCCATTTTATTGGTTGTTCTTTTTACCGTTTTCTTTACAGCTTCTCCTGCGGGTGTATCAAAGGCTTTTGATATCACATATAATTGCTGCGAGGCGTGCTGCTTGGCAAAACCTGTGGCAGTGCTGCTGCCTTCGTTGCGCGACACCACATCAAGTTGCAATTCGCTTTTGCGGAACTTGCGGCACATGTAAGGCCAGGCACCCATGTTTTCAGGTTCTTCCTGCACCCATATAAAGTCAGTCGCTTTGCTGTATTTGGCCTTTATTTTCAGCATTTGCTGTTCGGGCGTAGGATATAGTTGCTCGATACGGACAATGGCAACATCCCTGCGCTCATCGGCCTGTTGTTTTTCCAGCAGTTCATAATATAGCTTGCCTGAACAGAACAACACCCGTTTCACCTTTTTCGCATCGGCGTAATTATCGTCAATTACTTCCTGGAAAGCCCCATTTGTAAAATCTTCTACCGGCGACACACATTTCGGCGCTCGCAACAAGCTTTTCGGTGTAAAAATGATCAGCGGCTTGCGGAACTCGCGGTGCAGTTGCCTTCTCAAAATATGGAAGAAATTTGCAGGCGTTGTACAATTTGCCACCTGGATATTATTATCAGCACAAAGTTCCATAAAGCGCTCAATGCGCGCCGAAGAGTGTTCAGGCCCCTGGCCTTCGTAGCCATGGGGCAGCAACATCACCAATCCATTACCGCGCTGCCATTTAGTTTCTGCGCTGGCAATATACTGGTCTACAATGATCTGGGCACCATTAAAGAAGTCGCCAAATTGGGCCTCCCATATTGTCAGGGCATTGGGGTTAGCAAGCGCATAACCGTATTCAAAACCCAGCACGCCATACTCCGACAATAACGAGTTGTATATCGTAAATTTTGCTTCGGTGCCCAAAGTATCCAGCGGTGTGTATTCTTCTTCCGAGTCAACCAAAGTTAAAACGGCATGACGGTGCGAGAAAGTTCCCCGCTTTACATCCTCTCCGCTCAATCTTACCGGGTGGCCCTCTTTTAGCAGGCTGCCATAAGCCAAAAGCTCACCCATGGCCCAATCAAACGTTTGAGTTTTGGTCACCATTTTGCTGCGCTCTTCAAACAATTTTTCGATCTTTTTGAAAAACTCTTTATCCTTAGGCAGCGTGGTTATTTTTTTGGCAATGTCAATAAATTCATCTTTCGTTACTGCCGTGTTTACAGGGCTTGTAAAATCCTGGGCAGATGCCAGGTGCAAGCCCTCCCAGGCACCCTCAAACATCTGGATAGTATCGGTAAACCTGTCCTCGGCTTTCGACTCATCGAGTTTTTGCTGCAGCAGGTCGCGGAAATTCTTTTCCATGATCTTTGCCTGGTCGGCATTGATAGTTCCCTGGGCGAGCAACTGCTGGTAGTATATCTCGCGCGGATTGGGGTGCGCTTCTATTGCCTTGTAAAGCAATGGCTGTGTGAACTTTGGTTCGTCCGACTCATTATGTCCGTACCTGCGGTAACACAGAATATCGATAAAAACATCATCATGAAAGGTTTGCCTGTACTCCATCGCCATGTTGATGACGAAGGCCAGGGCCTCTACGTCGTCGCCGTTCACATGGAAAACCGGCGAAAGAACTGTCTTTGCAATATCGGTACAATAGGTACTTGAACGCGCATCCTTAAAATTAGTGGTAAAACCTATCTGGTTATTGATCACCAGGTGAATGGTGCCGCCGGTGCGGTAACCCTCCAGTTTTTCCATCTGCAACACCTCGTAAACAATACCCTGGCCGGCTATAGACGCGTCGCCGTGAATAAGTATGGGTGCTATTTTGGTATAGTCGCTATTGTATTTAAAATCGATCTTCGAACGGGTCAGACCTTCCACTACAGGGTCCACCGCCTCCAGGTGTGAAGGATTTGGGCAAAGGCTCAAATGCACTTTTTTCCCATTCTTTGCCTCCACGTCGGTAGAGAAACCAAGGTGATACTTTACGTCGCCGCCAAAACCTGATTCCGCATCATAGGTTTTACCCTCAAATTCTGAAAAAATCTCTTTGTAGGTTTTCTCCATGATATTGGCCAGCACGTTAAGCCGGCCACGGTGGGCCATACCTATCACAAACTCCTGTATACCCAGTTCGGCGCCTTTTTGAATTACGGAGTCCATTGCAGGGATCAAAGCTTCGGCCCCCTCAAGCGAGAAACGCTTTTGGCCAAGGAATTTTGTTCCAAGGAAATTCTCGAAAATTACGGCATGATTCAATTTATCCAGCATCCGCAATTTCTCTTCGGTATTGAAGGATGGTGTATTGCGGTTGCTTTCCATCCGTTCCTCAAACCATTTGATCTTTATCGGATTGCGAATGTATCTGTATTCGGCCCCTATCGACTGGCAGTAGGTTTGCTCCAGCATATCACGGATATCACGCAATTTGGCGTGCCCCATGCCCACTTCCACCCCGGCGTTAAACACCGTATCAAGATCAGACTCACTCAGGCCAAATGTCTCCAGTTCCTTACCGGGGAAATATTTGCGGCGCTCGCGCACCGGGTTTGTTTTGGTGAACAAGTGCCCGCGGGTACGGTACCCGTTGATCATGTTGAGTACATTGATCTCCTTTAAAAAATGCTCTGATCCCTCTCCACCCGAGGAAATGGGTCCTTTGGCCTCGCGGCCAAAGTCAAAGCCTTCAAAGAATTTTTGCCATCCAAAATCGACCGCTTCGGGGTCCTGGGTATATGCTTCGTAAAGTGTATTAATGTAGGCAGCGTTACCGCTGTCAATATAATTTAGGCGCTCCATGCAGAAACCAATCAGTAAAACGGTACAAAATTACACATATCAGATTGGAAACTTTATAATTTATTTTCAAAAGGTTGTAATAAATTGCTTGCAATCGGCATATTGCGGGATAATCACCCCAATCAAGCGCATAAGAATCGTTTTTAAATCTTTTTAATTATACCGCACGGTATAATTAAAAAGATTTTCGATGCGCTTATGTCCCTTCGATACAGGTTTTCAGGTCTGCTAGTCTTTTCCGGACGTTGCGTTGAAGGCTATTTTTAATAGTGCGCTTAAATATGTAAAAAGGGAATCGCAATCGAAAAGAATAAATGAAGGCAACTTCAGTTTGTTCATGTTCCAATTCCCGGAACAGCCATGACCCCGAAAACGATTTGAACATAAGCGGTCCCCTGGTCATTTTTACCGCGGTATTTTTCGGGCGATTGAAGGTCACGTATTTTGTCTCCATACCCAAACCGTTACGGGCGACGCACCATGCCTTTACTCCTACTCCGGCGTTTTCAGCGCCATCAATAAGCTCAGCTTTTTTAAGGAAAGTATCCCATAAAAGACGATTTGAATAGTCCTGTGTGTAATCGAACACCAATTGGGAGCCCTTATTGATAAGGATCTTTTCAGAAAGTTTCAGGGGTCTCATTGGGAGCTAATTTAAACCTCGACCAGGCTGTTACTGTCGTTGATCTCCGGTAACCAGGTACTGATAAAATCGCTTTCAGTCTCCGGCTTTTCCGCCAGTTTTACGCTTGCAAAGTAACGGTTGTCACGGGTATGGTTCGCTACTCCGGCCACGAAGGCCCAGTTGCCAAAATTGCTTGCGGGCGAATAATCGATAAGTTTTTCTTCAAAATAAGCAGCGCCCTTTCGCCAGTCCGCTTTCAGTGTATTTATCAAAAAGGCGGCTACTATCTGGCGTTTATTATTGGCAATGTAGCCGGTCGCATTCAATTCATGCATGGCAGCATCTACAAAAGGCACTCCGGTATGCCCGTTTTTCCAAAGTTCAAATACATCGTCTCCACCAGCCGCCGGTTGCGCAAGGTCATCAGTGATCCCATCGGCATTGAAAAATTGCCTGCCGTGCTTTTTAAACATGAAGCGGAAATAATCGCGCCACAGTAATTCCAATATCAGGGGAGATCCTGAAGTATGTGCACCGTTAGCATGCTTGGTTACTTCGTGATAAACCATCCTTTGCGAAAGGCACCCAAGCGATATCCACGCCGATAGCCGTGACGGCGCATCAGACATGTGTCTTGCACCTTTATGCAGTGGCATGTTATCCAGGCTCGAAATATACTGATGCATTTGCCGCAAAGCAGCTGTCTCTCCCCCTTCGTAATGAAAATCCGCCCTCGGATCGGCATCAGGCGCTCTTAAACCCAGGTCGCCAAGCGTTGGCAGCTCCCCTGCTTCTGCTATCTCCGGTGTAATGATATGCCGCGGAGTTTCAATACAGGGCCGAACATCGCTGTCGCGCTCTATCTTCTTTTTGAAAGTTGCGAAACTATCGGGAATATCCTTTATCGGGAATGGAAGGTCCTCTTTATGGTACAATGTGTGACCGATAAAATGTTTGAGGTTAAGTTTTATCTTCCAAAGCGCTGTCTCTACAGCTTCTGAAATTTCTGTTTCTTCGTATGCAACCTCGCGGTGATGGTATACTTCGCTAACCTGGTATTGTTGCGCCAGTTGAGGGATGATCTCAGCCGGATCACCCGTCCGCACTATCAACTCACTGCCCAGCTTATGCAGATTTTTGCGAAGGCTGGCCACCGACTCCAGTAAAAAACGGGCGCGAATACTGCCTGTTTTATCAAGGCCGATATCGGTTTTTTTGAAATAGAACGGGTCGAAACAGTACACCGGGAGTACTTTGTCTGCCTTTTTTGTAGCCTCAAGCAATATTTCGTTATCGTGGATGCGAAGATCGTTCCTGAACCAAACCAATATCGTTTTTCCGCTCATATATTAAAGTACCTCTGACCAGTCAACCTGCAAATTTGCAATAAATTAATCTTAAAGCATAATATAGGATGTTATTTGACATCGAGGCAACATTTAAGCAGGTACAATTTCAATGTAAACGCAAAGTAACAAAGCCACGTATTTATTGTATTTCATCCAATTTATAGCCATCTTTCGCCTGAAATAATCATACACACATGTATCTACACAACACATTCGTACATCATGTACACTTTTGGCTGAAAAACAAGGAAGACAAGACAAAACTTATCGAAGGTCTGGAATTGCTGAAGCCTATAACCCATATCCGCGATATGCATATTGGTGTGCCCGCCGATACCAACCGGGATGTGATAGACAGCTCGTACGATGTGTCACTTCTATTACTTTTTAACACACTTGAAGAAGAAGAAGCCTACCAGCACGACCCTACACACGTCATCTTCGCCGAACAGTATGCTAAACCCTTGTGTTCAAAGGTTCTGGTACTGGATAATGTAAATATTTAGTCGACCCTCAGTCATTTATCGGGAGGCTGTCAAATAATAAAAACACCTTCCTGCTTTTATTGTTGAGCATTAGATGAAAGTATTGCTTGCCGGTGCGAACAGTTACATTGCCAGCCAACTTATACCTTGCCTGATAGAAAAAGGGCACCAGGTTATATGTGTTGCCCGCGACAAGAAATATTTTTCAGCTCAGCATAATTATGACGGAGTTGTAGTTCTTAATGGCGATCTGCTGCGGTCGCACAGCATCGAAGAGTTCCCTGTAGATATTGATGCTGCATTTTACCTGGCCAACCGGCTTACGCAAACTTCGGGCTTCGCCGGGCTCGAGGCGTTATCTGCCCAAAATTTCATGGACGCATTGAATAAGACCCACTGCAGCCAGTTGATAACGGTAGGCGATCTGCATGCGGCTTCGCGCGAGCATATCGAAAAAATACTCGCCGCCGGCCGCGCTTCGCTGACAGGCTTACAAACCTCTATGATCGTCGGGCCGGGCAGTATTTCCATGGAACTTTTCAGGGCATTGACGGAAAATAAGCCGATCGTGATAACCAAAGCATGGTCCGAAGCTAATATACAGCCTATTTATATCGGCGACTTATTGGGCTACCTGCTCGATTGTTTGCTTAACCGCACAACTTACAACCGCAAATTTGAAATTGGCGGCCCGCAAACCATCACGTTTAAGCAAATGCTGTTGTTGTATATAGCCACTTATGCCGACGAGAAACCAAACATTGTAACACTGCCACGGTTAAACTCCAGGCTGGCGGCGTACCTCGCAAACTTCCTGTCGCCGATCAATTATCCTGAGGCACAAAGCCTGCTCGAAAATTTGAGATACGATTCTGTTTGCGAGGAAGATTGCATAAAAGACATTTTACCCCGCGAGTGCGTCACCTTCAAGCAATCGCTGCAGTTGATACATAATCATACCGAAAAATCGATGTCGGTGTAATTTCGTATGTTGCATTAAACTCCTGCCAACTTCCATGAAGCAAGCATCTCCAAATAAACACATCCTGGTAACCGGGGGCACTGGCTCCATCGGCAAACCGTTGACCGAGGCTCTATTGCAAAAAGGATATACCGTGAGCCATCTTAGCCGCAAGCCGGGCAACGACAGTCGGGTAAAAACTTTTTTATGGGATGTGCACAAAGGTGAAATTGATGAGCAATGTATTGATAACGCCGATATCCTGATTCATCTTGCCGGTGCTGGAATTGTTGATAAACGATGGACCGAAGGACGCAAAAAAGAACTGATAGACAGCCGGACCGAGTCGATCAGGCTGATCTATGGCCTGATGCATAAAAGGACCAATAAAATCCACACTGTCATATCTGCGGCGGCAATTGGCTACTATGGCGACCGTGGCGATGAGTTAATGACCGAGGCAAGCACACCCGGGCCGGGTTTTATGCCCGAATGTTGCGTTGCCTGGGAAAAAGCCGTCGATGAAGGAAATAGTTTAGGAGTTCGTATTGTAAAATACAGGACAGGGGTAGTTTTAGACCGGTCGGGTGGGGCCTTACCTCAAATGGCCATGCCTGTAAAACTATTTGCCGGCGCTGCATTTGGAAGCGGGAAACAATGGGTGCCATGGATACACTGGGAGGATGCCGTTGGTACCTATCTTTTCGCTATTGAGAACGAACACATAGCAGGTGTATTTAATATGGCGGCGCCCAACCCGGTTACCAATAAACAATTGATGAAGGCTATAGCCAAACAATTGCGCAAACCGCTATGGCCCTTTAATGTGCCCGGTTTTGTTTTCAAATTACTGATGGGCGAGATGAGCGTTGTAATATTGGGCAGCACCAAAGTATCACCAAAAAAAATTGAGGAGGCCGGCTTTCATTTCAACCATCCCGAATTAAAAGAAGCCTTAAGCGAAATCTATGAATAAACAAACTGTCTTGAATATATTCTGGTTCCGCCGCGACCTGCGTGTACATGATAATGCAGGTCTTTATCACGCACTTAAAGGTTCAAACCCGGTTTTATGCCTGTTCATTTTCGACCGGGAGATACTGGATAAACTGGAAGACAAGGACGATGCAAGGGTAACTTTTATTTATAATTCAATTGAAGAGCTAAAAGAGAAGCTTGAAACCCATGGCAGCAGCTTATTGGTAAAGTATGACAAGGCCGGGGATGCCTGGAAGGAAATAGTAAAGGAATATGCTATTGGAACAGTTTACACCAACCACGATTATGAGCCTTACGCCGCGGAGCGCGATAAATCGGTTGAGCATTTGCTGAAAAAGCAGGGCATTGGCTTTGAAACCTTTAAAGACCAGGTCATATTCGAAAAAGACGAAGTGGTGAAAGATGACGGCCTGCCTTATACGGTATACACACCTTATATGCGTAAATGGTATCAAAAACTGAAACCATTTTATTTGAAATCATACCCAACGGAAAAATACCTCGGCAATTTATGCCAGCATAATTCACCAGCTATTCCATCTTTAAAATCGATGGGGTTTGAAAAAAGCGATTGTGAATTTCCCGATAGAAATTATGAGCAGTTTATTAAGGATTATGCTGATAAAAGAAACTTTCCCGCCACGAAGGGTACATCGCATATCGGTCTGCATTTGCGCTTCGGAACTGTAAGCATCCGCGACCTGACCCGTAAGGCGAATGAATATTACGAAAAAACCTGGCTGGATGAGCTGATATGGCGGGAGTTTTATATGATGATCCTGCATCATTTCCCAAAAACAATGGATCACGCGTTTAAACCGGAATACGATCGTATCAGATGGGTGAACGACGAAAAACAGTTCAAGGCCTGGTGCAAAGGACAAACCGGGTACCCACTGGTTGACGCCGGCATGCGTGAACTAAATACAACCGGCTTTATGCACAACCGCGTACGTATGGTTACGGCAAGCTTTCTGAGCAAAGATCTGCTGATAGACTGGCGGTGGGGCGAACGCTATTTTGCGCGCAAATTGCTGGACTATGAAATGGCAAGTAACGTTGGCGGCTGGCAATGGGCAGCCGGCTCAGGCACTGATGCTGCACCGTATTTCAGGATATTTAACCCCGATTCGCAAGCCAAAAAATTCGACCCTGAACTGGTTTACATAAAAAAATGGGTTCCGGAATATGCCGATTTCAGCAAGTATCCAAAACCCATTATCGATCATACTTTTGCCCGCGAACGGTGTTTGAAGGCGTTTAAAGAGGCCCTAACCAAATAACTATTGTGTTATCGTTATGTTGGTGACATCAAATCTCAGACAGGCATTGACAGGTATAGAGCCTGAGATACCTGAGGTACTGTAAGCCAGCCTCGACGGGATAAGCATGGATATACCCCCGTCACCGCTTTTGGTAAGCAGCATGCCGTCGGCAAACCCCTTAGTGATGGATCCTCCGCCAAGGTCGCTGAATGAGGCGGTTATAGATGAGTGGTCATCAAAAACGGTATTGTTCATCAATTTGGCAACATAATTTGCCTGCACGGTCGAATTAATATTAACCTGCGCTCCCGTGCCGACCGCGGTAATCTTATAATACAAACCGGAGTCAGGACCTTCGGTTACTTTGGTATATCCTGTCAAGCTATTAGCGGTCATATAGTTCTGGATCACCAGGTCATCATACTTAGTTTGGTCGTACACAACATAAATAGTAAAATCAAGGCATTGGTTGCCTGCTAAACGTCCGTTAGCTAGCGTCGTGCTACCTGTACCGAAACCGGCCAAGCCGTACCCTAAATGCGAAGGGACGAGCACGCGCATTTTACCGCCCCTGTATTTCAGTAGGTTATGTATTGCGATCTGCACCCCTGACGGCACCATGTGACCCAAAACGCTATAGCCATGGTTCAATACCGTATCCTGGACGGTATACTTACCATCAAAAGAATTCATTTTATATACATAGGAAATGACATCAGGATAATTCAAGGCTGGTCCTTTTCCCTGGTCAATTATCTTGTAATAGATCCCCGTTGTATCTCCCCCGGTAGTGTCACGTTCCATGCCTGAAAGGCCATTTGCGCTGATATAGTTTTGTATCTGCTGATTGTCGTATTGCTTGATATTAAGGTCGGAGCTACTTTTGCGGCACGACGTAATACCAATGGCAAAAAGCACTAAAAAAGTAAAAAGTATTTTTTTCATTTATAATTTATATCAGTTCGTTATATCGTAAAGTCTTATATCAAAATCAAGTATGGCGTTAGCCGGCAATCCAATATTCTTTTGCGGATTTGGCCCGTACGCATACCGCGAAGGTATCAATAAACGTATGATGCCGTCCCTTTGCATTTTTGGTATACCCAGCCGCCAGCCTAATATCACCTGTCCCAATGTATAGGAGGGGTGAAATTCATTGGTTTGGGTAAATGCAGTATCGGCCCCCAACACCTTTCCTGTATCCCCTACCGTTACTATGGTCGACGATGTGAAAACATCGTTCCCCTGCCCGTTGCGCAGTATAATATAATATACCCCCGAGGTATCATTGGCCTTTACCGCCTTATCCTTTAAATTATTGGCCTCTATATAATCCGCCAGTATCTTATCGTCCTTGGCTGCCTGCGCAAGGTATTTAGCCCTGTCGCTTTGAGTTTTACCACAGCCACTTACAAGCGCACCGATCAGTAATATGGGCAATAGGTACCTCTTCATTTTTCAACCGGCAAATTTATCGTTTTAAAATTCAAAAACGACTTCTTAACAATTTTTAACAATTCAGTCGCATTGGTACAACGCACGCGGCATTGCTTTATTTTTCAGTGCGGGTAAAAGAAACCTATTCGGGCTTGTAATTTACGGTGAGCTTATTGATCTTCTTCAGCAGGTCGATGAGGTATTGCTTATCATGTTCGCTGATGTGCTTGTTCAGGTAATTGTTAAACTGCTTTACCACCACACGCGCAAGGTGCCGTTTCTCCTTCCCAAGTTCGGTAAGGTAAATTTTTACCGACCGCTTGTCTCCCTGGTTCGATTCACGATAGATAAGGCCCGTCTTTTCCAGCTGGTTCAGCATGCGCGAAAGGCTGGTAGATTTTAATCCCAGCAAAGCCGCTGCCTGCGACACCGTGGTGCCCTCCTGCTCATCAATATTGATGAGTAAATATCCGATAGATTGTGTTATGCCAAATTCGGTAACCAGCTGGTTATAACGGTTAGCCATGGTTTGCCAAACCACCTTCATAAAGTAATCTATCGTTTCCTGGTGTTTAATATGCGAGGGCATTTTATCGAAATAATTCTGCAAGTATAGTATTAGTTCGCGATTTTTCGTCCATGGTCTATTGACTATTCACCATTGACAATTCACCATCCAACTTTCGTGTCATCCCCCCTGGGATCGGCGCCGCCCTCGTAATACCCCCACTGCGTTTTCAATATCGCGTCGACCCGGCCTATCGTACCGCCCTCTACAATTTTATAGCCCTTTTGCTCCAGCCTGGTTCGAACAGTGGTATCCAGCGCATTGTGTTCAATATTAACAACATCGGGGAGCCATTGGTGATGAAAACGTTTCGATGCTACCGCTTGTTGCATATCCTGTTTAAAATCGATAACGTTCATAATTGTTTGAAAAACTGATGTGATAATGGTTGCCCCTCCTGGCGTTCCAACGATCATGAACAGCTTACCATCTTTCTCCACTATGGTTGGCGTCATGGACGAGAGCATGCGTTTGTTGGGCTGTATGCTGTTTGCCTTACCACCTACCAGGCCAAACATGTTAGGAACCCCTGGTTTCGAACTGAAATCATCCATTTCATTGTTCAGCAAAAATCCCGCGCCCTTTACAAATATTTTTGAGCCGAACGAGCCGTTCAAAGTTGTTGTAATGGATACCGCATTCCCATCGCGGTCGACAATAGAGTAGTGCGTAGTCTGATCACTTTCATAACCACTGATCTTACCGGACAAAACATCCGAACTCGGAGTGGCCTTATCCCAGGTAAAGCTGCTCATGCGCATGGTATTGTATTTCGGTCTCAGCAAACTGTCAACCGGTACTTTAAAAAAATCGGGGTCGCCCTGGTATTTCGACCTGTCGGCATAAACCCGGCGCTCGGCTTCGACACATAACTGCACGGTCGAATCGCTGTTAAAACCCCAGCGGGTCAACGGGTATTTTTCCACCGATTGTAGTAATTGCAATAATGCAACGCCCCCGCTGGACGGCGGCGGCATCGTTATGATCTTGTAGCCCCGGTATTGGCCGATCAATGCCTTGCGCCAAACAGAATGATAGTTCTTTAGATCCTGTTTGGTGATCAGCCCGGCGCCGCTTTGGATTTCAGATACAATCTCATCGGCTACAACGCCATCGTAAAACCCATCCCGGCCCTTGTCGCGTATTTGTTCCAATGTTTTTGCAAGGTCTTCCTGCACCAATATGTCGCCTTCCTGCCAGGTGGTATCTTTGAGCAGGTAGTTTTTACCCGGGTTCAGTTTTTTTATTTCTTTTGATGCCCAGTTCAGATCGGCGGCAAGCCGTTTTGTTATTTTGAACCCATTACGTGCCAGGTCGATAGCCGGTTGCACCAGTTCGCTCCATTTCAAACGGCCATACTTGCGATGCGCTTCGAACATGCCGTCAACTGAGCCTGGTACCCCCGACGCTGAATGTGTCGACAGACTTTTACCCGGTATCACATTCCCTGCCGAATCCAGGTACATATCCTGGCCGGCGGCGGCCGGTGCTTTCTCCCTAAAATCAAGTGTATTCACCTCGCCTTTGCCCGAACGGTAAACCATAAAGCCCCCGCCACCGATATTGCCTGCCTGCGGATGGGTTACCGTAAGCGCAAACTGCACCGCCACCGCTGCATCAACGGCGTTACCACCCTTTTTTAATATTTCGAGGCCCACATTAGCGGCGTCGGGGTAAGCACAAACCACCATTCCATTGTGGTACTCATCGCTGTTATTTTTCCCAAGCGTGCCCTGCACGCAGCTTGCGGAGGCGAAAAAAACTGAAATAAGTAAAATATGCAGGAAATATCTTAGCTGTATAGGATTCATAACCAGGTTATATAATCGGCCTAATTTAGCCTAATTCTAAAAAATATATCGTAACAATTAGCTGCTAAAAACTGTTTGTCCTGTTAAATAGTGGAAAACTTATTTATTACAGCTAATATTTAATAACAAGTTTTGCATTTGAAAATCAGCCGGGTATGGCTTTAAACTAAAGTCATTGACATTAAAAGGCAGAAAATAACGTTATTTGCAATAAACTTCTATGAAACGAGCTACTTACTTATTATCTATTTTGGGTGTTTTATTATTTATTGGCAACACCGCAAAAGCACAAGCACCAGAATACCGGCCTAATTATCAATTTGCCGCAGGATTAAAATTCGGCGGGTATGAAAACGGCGTATCGGCCAAATATTTTATGGACGAAAAGACCTCCCTTGAGGCCATCGCCGGGCTGCGTTCACCGCATGGGCTGGTTATTACCGGCTTATATGAACTCAATGTAAAGGCCTTCAATGTTGAAGGATTCCGCTTCTATTATGGCTTTGGTGCACACCTTGGAGCAGTAGGCGCAGGCTATTACAAAAGATTTAATGGTGACGACCAATTGTACACCGGCAACAAAATATTGCTGGGTGCCGATGGCGTTATCGGCCTCGAATACGTGATACCTAATTCGCCCATCGCTGTCAGCCTCGACCTGAACCCGCGCCTCGAATTGGCTACCGGGCCATTCTTTGACATTGCACCAGGTTTAGGTGTGAAGTATTGCTTTAAGTAAAAATATTAACCCCGTAACGAAAAGGGTCGGTTGATGTCAGCCGGCCCTTTTTAATTTCCTGATCACTACCCCCTACCTATCAATAATGATCTTTCGCGCATATTTTTTATTCCCCAATAGTATCTTGAGTATGTAAGTACCCGGCGGAAGGTGGCTTGTGTTGATAATCGTACTAAAGTTGCCGGCTGCAAGTTGTTGTTGCGCCAAATAATTCGTGCGCCCTGCGCTGTTAACCAGCGACAAGGTTAAGGATGATGCAGCCGGAGCGGCAAATACCACGTTCAATTGCCCGTCGGCAGGCACAGGAAACACCGCCAGGCCTATATCATTATCAGAACTGAGTGATGTATTGACATATACAAAGTTATCCGATTGCGAAACGCAGCCGTTGCTTAAAATGATATCGACCCGGTAATTACCGCTTTGTGCTGCTGCATAAGTTTGCCCGGTAGCCCCGTTTATGGCGACATTGTTTAGATACCATTGATTCCCGCTGGTAAAGTTCGAGCTCAAAATATTGCCATTCTGTGTGATGACCGGTTTAACCAGGGAGACAGATTGCTTTGTTGCCGAAGCACAACCGGGGCTTACCAGGCGGATATCGTACAGGTAATAGTAAAAATTCTTATAATACGCCGTGTCCGAAGCTGACGTGGCAGTATTCCCCTGTATGCTGAAAACATCCCCTATTTTAAAAGGGTAACCGGTGACGCCGCCATTGTTTCGATAGATCGTCGCATCAGCGTCGTAGGATGTGCTGATCGTGTAGTGCCCGGCCGCAGGGATAAGCAGATTAAGATTATAGACCTGCCCCTTATCAGTCGAGTCGTCGTCCAGGGCACCGGGTCCGGGGTTCGAGCGCGTTGCTATTGCATTGACCACCGAGGTTGAAACAACTTCGCCGGTTGAATCGGCAACGGTAAAAGTTATCTTGCCCGAATTGCCAATATAAAGACGGGCGCTTTGTATAATTACAGGTATACGCGAGAATACTGTTATGGAAGGGGTAAATTGATTGTACCCTCCTCCTGTAAAAACATTCTTGGTGGCAGGGCCAACTGTGCCGTGAAAATCGTTCAGACCGGCGTAATAACTTCCATTCGCCGGGGCCTGCGTGGTTGTGGCTAAAGCGCCATAGGCAAATGGTATTGTATCGGTACTTGATTTATACCAAAGCACTTCGCCGTCACCGGTACCGCTAAGCAGGTACGAATTACTTGCATTGCAAAAATTAGCCGAAAGGCCGCTCAACTGGGGCTGGTCAGGCGTTGTTACAGTATCGGTTACTGCATTATTGCCAGGAACGAGGTCGGTGGATAAGTTTGTAGTTGCGGTAACGACATAACTTGTGCCTGGCGAAATATTGAACGAGGAAGTAAAGGTAAAATCGTCCTGCGCAAGCGAAGTTATCGAACCCGAATAGGTTTGGCTTAGCGATGTTGTGGTCCCGTCGGCCGCCTTAATGGTCACATTTACAGGTATCGAATTGATAGTTGTGCTGCCATAATTTTTAAGGGTGACAGTCACAGGTACCGGTCCTGTACAACTGCCGCCCGACGCCGGGCTTATAATCGCCGAAACACCTACATCGATACTTGTTTGGAGGAACTGCACACGATAATCCTCTGTTTCGCCTTTGGCGTAGTTACCGCACGAAGTGATGATTGAAGGGTCGGACGTTTCGGTAAGTACTACGCGCATCAGGCTAAAATTGCCCGGTATCACCGTACCGGGCACGGTAATGCTGGTACTGTAAACGCCGGTCCCGTTAATAACATTGCTTGTAGCAACAAGCTCGCCAGCCTCAAATGTCCCGTTCCCGTTCCAGTCGATAAACACTTTTGCCGCTTTGTCAAAATTGGCGCCGCAGGTGCCGAGCGTTAAACTTAATGGATACGTTTTTCCCTGCTCCAGCCGTACGGTCAGGTTGGTATAATCAGAATAGGTGGTACAGCCGGCCGGCGGTGAATTACTGATGTTCGATAATCTTACAGTATTGATACGGGAATCGGCATTTGATACCGCGGCTGAGGTACAATACGCCGCCCCGCCAATACCCGTTGCGATAATGGAATATGCCTGGGAACCCGACGAGAGTGTTCCTTTATGCGACACAGTGATGGTGTAAGCCTTACCGGGAACAGCACCTGTTATATAAACCTGTTCCACATTGTCCCTGATGTTATCGCCTGTGGTTGCAGCCAGCGACGGATGAGCAGGATCTAGAACCCATGGTAAATAAGTAGTTGTACCATCACTGATGCGGATGTCGAGGTCATTAACCAGCTTGGGCGTACGGCTATTAATAACGCCGTCGGGCGTAATACTGCCTGCCGGGTCGGTCCATGATATCGTGGCTACAAGCGGGCCATTACCGGAAGCTACTACATTATAGGTTTGCGTTTGCCCCTGCGCCAGTGTTTTCTCCTGGATCAGGCTTTTCGTCCCGTTATCAGTGATGGCTTGTGCCGCTTTTTTCATATCCAGCAGCCCCCAGCCGTAGATATAATCGGGGCCGACATTCCCGGCGTCGAAAGCTGTATGACAAGCAAGTCCTTTCAATGTGGCTGCACGCATAAAGGTGCCCGAATGTTTTTGTGCATAATATTCCTGCAGCAGGTATAGTGACCCGGTGACATTTGGCGCAGCCTGGGA
This sequence comes from Mucilaginibacter ginsenosidivorans, assembly GCF_007971025.1. Lineage (NCBI taxonomy): Bacteria > Pseudomonadati > Bacteroidota > Sphingobacteriia > Sphingobacteriales > Sphingobacteriaceae > Mucilaginibacter > Mucilaginibacter ginsenosidivorans. The sequence goes on from NZ_CP042436.1 coordinate 5,234,102, forward strand.
AGTGCCCGAATAAGTGATATAACTTGTCGGGCTGCCCGAGCCGGTGGATAATACATCAAGGCCATTGGCTACCAGGTCGGGCTTAACGCGACCGTCATCTGTCGGCCCCCAACTGCTAAAAAAGGTGGTCGTGATGTTTTGCGAATTAGAAGGTCCGTAGGGTAAAGGGTTAATAGCGCCAACCGTAAGTATATTTTTAGAGTTACCGGTAGTGCTTATACAATCGTAGCTGTTATTGCTGCTGATATTAGCCGGACGCGGCCCCTTGTTTACAATAGTTTGGTTAGTAGCGCTGCTGTATCCGTAATAAGTTGCACCCACTGCCGGACCGGTGCTTCCGCGGGAGTTACCAGCTGACTCGACTATCAGGTAAAATGGCGCATTATAAGCTATCTTATCCCATGCCTGTGCACGGTCCGAATAAAACCCGAAAGTATAATCAACAGTATCGCCGGGCAAACCGTACCATTCCCAGCGATTTGCGGCATCATTAAAATTCCAGCCCGCCTCGTCACCATAAGAATGGTTTGATAGCAGCAAGCCTGAAGCCGCCGCACTCATTTCGCCTATGTCGTTATTAAAATCGTATGAATGGAGCGTTGCGGCATTAAAAGCCATACCCTTTGCTGGGGGATAAACGCCTTTCGCAAGCATTGTACCGGATACGTGAGTAGCATGGTCGATAATAACCGAAGTATCGCCGTAAGAGATCGTTTTCCCGGCAAATTCCTGGTGTTGCCTGTAAACCCAACCACCATCCCATATTGCCAGTTTATTGTTGAGAAAAGCGCTCGAACCCGATAAGTTCAACCCCAGCAAGCCGCCCGGTTGCACGGTGTTGGTATTGGTAGTAGCGGCGGATATGACATTATTGTCGGTTGCAAGGTATACGGGGAAGCCAAGGCTGTTTACACCCTGCAGCGAGACGAGGCCGCCGTTCTTTGTTCTACGGCTAAGGAGCCAGCCGTGGACTTGGGCAAGAGAAAGCGCTTTTTGATGGTTGGCCCGGAAAGTTTCATTGGCTTTGGTGGTTAAAATATCCAGGTTCCTTTTGTTATCGGGTGTCACCAAAACCTGCTGCTGAGCAAAAGCGTCACCAGCCATCAAAAGCAAAAAAAACGCAGCTACTGAAGTAAAACTTATTCTCATCCGCCCTTTTTAAATTAAACAACAAGGTTAAAATCAGCCATATACAAGACTAATTGATGTACATGAATTAACAATGAATAGTTGCCTCAATAGTTAATCGTTTTTCAAAACAGGCAGAACCTTAACGCAACCATGCCCGATAAAATTATACTTTTTCCCGTTATTTCGTGGTAGTATTGGTCGCAGAGGCCTTATTTATTTTTAGGGTAATGATTAAAATACGTAAAAGTAAATACGGCGGATGGGTATTGTTTTTCGATCTTTTCCTGCATCCTTTTATAAACCCAAACCTGCGGATAGGCGGATACGCGTGTTTCGGCAATTGCCCAGGCCTGGATATCCGCTTTTGCCTGGCCACGGCACATAGAAGCTTTGCTGTTTTGATTGAAAAACCGTTGCAATGGCTTGCAGCGTGAAGTATCGGCAACGCAAATGGTCATTTTAGGGATGTTGGCCGCGAATAAAGCAGAGGATAAATTATAATCCCAATAACCTATAAAACTTAGTGCGGGCAAAATGCCCCAAATTACAAATATCAATTTATTTACACCGTGCACCACGGACTGAACTACTGCCACACGTTCCTTTCCCCTCAGAAAGATAAGGTAAAGAAAAACTATCATAGATGTATTCCATGGCCAAAGCACGCGATATCCGCGGTACCCAAAGGGACTGAACAACAATAAAATGAAAACATGCATCATGATCAAAACGATCGCCGACCAAACCTGGGTTTTCCTGAATAATAAACCCACACCTGCGAGCAATTCAATTACACCCAATAAATACCCGCTGTAATGAACCCAGCTTTGCATGATGAAATGAGCAGGCATTTTCAGAAAAAATTTAAGGATCAGCATGTTCCAAACCGTGCGCACGAAATCCTCGTTCAATTTGCATACACCACCATAAAAATAAGTGGATACCAACACGAAGGCAATGCAGGCAGGTATAACTCCGTTTTTTTTAAAGTTGAACAGGAAAATAAGAATAGTGAAAACGTACTGATATTCCCATGGCAGCAACCGGTTGATATCCAGCACACACGAAATAACTTCAACGCTTAACAATACCAACAGAACAGCGCGAACAGGTTTGAAAAAAGCCAACAGGATGAGCCCTATCGATAGTCCAAAAGCCACCGCATGCACCACTCCTGGTACTTGATCAAAGATTTTGAATAGCGGGACAACAGGTAATAACCGGTTCGTTGTCCATATCCTCCAGCTCAATAATTTCGCGAATAGCCAGAACAGGCATGTTATCTTTAACAAAAGGTCGCTTCTGTTTTCATCGAATAAAGAAAGCCGTTCACCGGGCATTATATAGTGAAGATTTGGTTGGTAAATCCACCACAATTTACAAAAATAATCCAATTACCGGTTTTCGCCGGCTTGACTGTTAGCCGCCTTAACTTGTAAGTATTTGAAACATATGTTAAATTGGGCACGTAAAAATAAAAACCTATATTTGTAACTGTAGAAATTCTTCATGAAGCTAAAAGCCGGATTTTGTTCCCTTGTACTTTTCCTGACGGCTATTGTAAACGCAGTTGCACAGACCACTGTTCCGTGTGATGATGCTGACCCGGATGCTTCGTGCCCTTTGGATACATGGGTAATTGTACTTGTCGTAGTGGCGTCCGCTTTTGCTGCCTACAGTCTTTACCGTAAGCAAAATATACTACCCCGCGCTAAATAATTCTTCTTTCTTTGCCGGCAATAATGCTCGGGTTAATAATTTAATTATTGATTCCTTGACTCGATTTTTCAATTAATTTAATTAACCTATGATTAATATTTACAATCCACCTATTTTCATTCCATCAAAACAAAGGGTATAAGGCTATATTTTGCACCAGCCATATCGGTATTCTATATTTTTGTAACAATTTATTAAAAAAATTAACCGACCATGAAACCAATCATGTGTTATAACGTATAACGCCGCATTATCAGGCCAATTATATGGGCAAAGGATAGTGTAAACGGGATATAATTGATCTTTTAGCGATAAATAATCTGCCCTGCAGAGTATTCATTTAAAGAGAAAAAATTAGCCGTACACGTTGAAAATCCGATTACTATTCCTTCTCTTAATAGCTTTGATCTTTTGCGCGCAACTGGCACAGGCAGGTACGACTTATACCTGGAACGGAGGCGCCAGCGGCAACTGGACAACGGCATCAAACTGGTCGCCAAGCACCGGCTACCCCGGAAGTTCGGGGACTACTGACATTGCCCGCATCAACACCAGCAACGCAGTTATAACGCTTAGTGCCAGTTTAACCATCGCTTCATTACAATCAACCAATTACGGTGTATCAGGCGTAAAAATACAGTTTTCAGGCTCCGCAGTTTTGACGGTAAATTCGGGCCTCACTACAGCTCAGCCTTCATCAGCTTCGAATGGCATAATTTTTTCCGGTACCGGAACTGCAAATATCGGCGGCTCATCACAGCTTGGCTATCAGTCATCGATGTCTATTTTGTCCGGAGCTAACGTAAATTTTACAGCAAGCTCCACGTTCAGTTTTCCCAACAATCACTCTGGTATAACAAACGCCGGAGCGCTGAATTTTCTGACCGGCTCATCATTAACACTCCAGGATCAAAGCCAGTTGACCAACACGGGTACGCTGACAACCACAAAAGCTACTATAACCCTTTCGGGCAGCGGCAGCCCCGCAAATATCATCGACAACCAGGGTACTTACTTGGATCATGGCTCAACAATTAATATAACCGGCCAAAATGCTGCTTTCAAAAACTCAACTTCCTCGGCGGTTTGCAGATTGCGGGGCACGACACTTTCGTTCAGCACCGGGAATAACGGCATGAGTCTTACCAACGCAGGTACGTTTATAGCCGACTCAGCCGCTACGCTTAATATCGGCACACAAAGCTGCCCCATTACTAATTCGGGCGGCTTCTATGCAGGCACCTCAAACTCGTCGTGCATCATTAATCTTACTGGACAAAGTTCTACCATTACTAATACCGGCACTTTTTATGTCGGCTCAACGTCGGGGATAACTATATCAGGGTACCAGGCAGGCATAACAGCTGGCAGCGCAGGCTTTTTTATATTCCAGTCCGATGCCTACGGCTCAGCCTATTTGGGCGCCGTGCCAACTAACTCCGTCGGCAGAGTTACAGGCACTTACTATGTGCAGAGGTATATCACCGGGGGCAGTTCGGCTTATCGCAGTTACCGGCTGTTCTCTTCGCCTGTTTATGCAAGTACGATAAGTGGCAATAATGTTTACAGCCTAAATTACATTAACACAGGCTCCCTTACAACGGGTTCGGGCGGTACCAGCGGCGGGTTTGATAAATCAGGCAATCCAAGTATATACCTTTACCGCGAAAATATGAGCCCATCGAATACCACTTATATTTCAGGTAACTTCAGGGGTGTGGCTACCATAAATAACGCCCCAACATACACTATTGATGGCGATGCCGGCAGCTTCAACATCCCGGTTGGAAATGGATTTCTTTTCTTTTTCCGCGGCGACAGGGTAAGCAACCTGGCCAACAAATACACACCTGGCACGAGTGCTGAAAGCTCCATTGAGACCGCCACAGGGACAATGAACCAGGGCCAGGTAACCGTGAAAGACTGGTTCACCCCGGCATCCTCCAACTTAAGCTATACGTCCGGTTCGCCGGCGTCGGTCCGTGGTTTTAACCTGGTAGGCAACCCTTACCCAAGCTCCATCGATTGGGAAAATTTTCAAACATCAAGCACCACAACGGGCATATACGGTTCAAACGTAGGTAATACGATTTATGAACTGAACCCGCTAAACGCAAACTTTGGTGCATATATAAAAGGCGGGGGCGGCATAGGAACCAATAATGCAACAAACATAATAGCAAGCGGGCAGGGTTTCCTGGTAGTGGCCGGCAGTGCTTCGGCAAAACTCATATTTAATGAATCGGCGAAAACAAGCACACAGGCAACCGGCGCTGGTCTTTTAATGAGCACGGCTCCTGTAGCAACAAACCCCATCCAGTACCTGAAGCTGCAATTGGGCCAGGATTCGGTGAATACGGATGACATGATCATCCGCTTTATGAGCGATGCGACGAGCAAATTTGACCCGGAGGTTGATGCGATATATAAAGCAGGTAATGGCAAAGTAAGTATCTCGAGTATTTCGGGTGATAATGAGAACCTCGCTATCAATACCATTCCGCTCGCGTCGGGCAGCAAAACGCGGCTATCAGTAAATACAATCACCGACGGTGTTTATTCACTTAGCTTGAAAAACCTCCAGGGGGTGCCGCAATTGTACGATATATGGCTGATGGATGCTTATAAAAAGGACTCCTGCGACATGAGGCATAACCCCACTTACCGGTTTAATATCTTTAAAAATGATACCAATTCATTCGGCTCCAACCGTTTCGCCCTGGTAATTCGCCAAAACCCGGCCTATGCATACCGCCTGCTCGGTTTTGCGGCGACCAAAATGCAGAACCCAGCCGGAACAGCAAAACGGGTACAACTGACCTGGCGATGCGAAAACGAGCAAAACTACACCCGGTTCGCCGTTCAGCGCAGTGCAGATACCGGGAAGACCTACGAGATTGCAGGGATTGTAAAGGCAGCCGGCATGGGTACTTACAGCATAATAGATTCGCTGCCGGGGAAACACAACCTTTACCGGCTTATGTCAACAGATGTAAGTAACACGATATCCTACTCCAACATCGTGCGGGTCGACTACCCTGACCCAACTACCAAAAGCACTGTCAGTATATATCCTAACCCGGCCAGTTCAAATATCAGCCTCACAATAACAAATCCCAAAAGTGTTGCCAATAGTTATATGATCATGATCACTAATAGTTCGGGTTTGGTGATCAGTCAATCGGCAACAAATTCAACCACCTGGCAGGGCAGTATTGCCGGCTTGCACCCCGGCACCTACATCATCAAAGCATTTGATAACAAAACAAAGGAAGAAGTTGGCAATGCCAAATTTGTAAAAATGTAGCCTAATTAATCCATATATACACATCAACCGCCCTTTGCAATTGCCGGGGCGGTTTTTTGTTTTTAGACGTTTTTCCGGACACATATATACCTCTCTAACAAGCAGTGGCCCTGTTTAAGCCATGTTTTCATCTCATACCCATCAATAAATCAACCTTTTATGAAATTTACATTAATCATTAATTAATATTTTTCTTTTAAAAAGAACATAATTATATTTAATATCGTATAAAGCACGCGTAAATTAAAGGTTAATTATTATCACTACCTTATTGATAATAAACCGTTAGTGAGGTGGGAAGCATAACCCCGATGCTATGAGAAGAACAAAGCTTTACTTGTTGATTTTAGTCGCATTCCTGTCCATTCAGCGGAGCGTAGCAGGCACAACTTATACATGGACAGGCCTTGCCTTTAGCAGCAACTGGACGTCATCAGCCAACTGGTTCCCCTCCACGGGATATCCCGGGAAAACCGGCACGACAGATATTGCTGTTATTAACACAAGTTTACAAACCGTTACACTTACCAGCAGCTTAACCATAAGCCAGTTGCAAACGACATTGTATAGTGTTTATGGCGTTAATGTACAATTTTCGGGCTCCCCTATACTTACTATCAGTAATGGTATCAGTACAGCCCAGCCTATATTCGCAGCAACAGGTATTACTTTTTCAGGTTTGGGTACAGCAAATATCGGCGGCACCTCCCAGTTGGGTTATCAGTCGTCTATGGCCATTGCTTCAGGCACTACAGTAAATTTCACAGCGGGCTCGGCATTCAATTTTCCTAACAACCATTCCAGTATCACCAACGCCGGTGCGCTTAATTTCCTAGCCGGCTCTGTACTTACCTTGCAGGACTTTAGCCAGCTAATCAATACCGGTACGCTAACCACCGTAAAATCGACCATAACACTTTCGGGAAGCGGCACGCCCGCCAACATTATCGACAACCAGGGAACATTTATCGATCACGCCTCAACCATCAATGTCACGGGGCAAAATTCGGCTATAAAAAATTCAACGTCAACCGCCGTAACCAAAATGCACGGAACAACCCTGACTTTCAGCAGCGCAAACAACGGCATGAGCCTGAATAATGCAGGCTGGTTCACGGCCGACTCTGCAGCTACAATTAATGTTGGCACTCAAAACTGCCCTATCACCAATACAGGAACTTTTTATTCAGGGATTTCGAATTCGGCTTGTATCGTTAACCTGACAGGACAGGGAGCAAATATTAACAATTCGGGCACTTTTTACGTGGGCTCTACTTCCGGGGTAACCATATCGGGTTACCAGGCAGCAATTACCAACAATAGTGCCGGCTTTTTTATCATTCAGTCCGATAGCTATGGCTCCGGTTATATCGGGTCCGTCCCTTCTACCTCGGTTGGATTTATCACCGGCACTTATTACGTACAACGTTATATTACGGGGGGCAGCTCAACTTACAGGGGATACCGTATGGTGTCCTCCCCGGTTTACACAAGCACCGCGAGTGGAAACAATATATATAGCCTGAATTATGTCGGGGCGACATCCCTATTGACGGGCTCCGGCGGAACCGCGGGTGGATTTGATAAAACAGGTAACCCCACGCTGTACCTTTATCGTGAGAATATGCCGCCGTCGAACGTGGCTTACACTTCGGGCAATTTCAGGGCATTAAGCGCCATAAATGCATCACCTTCGTACTCGGTTTACGGTGATGCCGGCAGTTTCAATATCCCTGTCGGTAATGGCTTCCTGTTTTTTTTCAGGGGTGATCGCACCAGTAACCTGGCCAATAAATATACCCCCGGCACCAGCGCCGAAAGCGTAGTTATGACTGCAACCGGGTCAATGAACCAGGGACAGGTGACCGTGAAAGACTGGTTTACGCCGTCGTCGTCCAATTTAAGTTATACATCCGCGTCGCCGACATCGGTACGGGGATTCAACCTGGTGGGCAATCCTTACCCAAGCTCGATAGATTGGGAAAACTTCCAGACAGCCTCTACTACGACGGGCATATATGGATCTAATGTAGGCAGTACGATGTACGAGCTCAACCAGACCAATCAGAACTTTGGCGCTTACGTCAAAGGTGGTGGCGGTATCGGCACTAACAAAGCGTCCAATATCATTCCCAGCGGCCAGGCATTTTTCGTTGTTGCTACCAGTTCGTCGGCACAGCTCATTTTTAACGAAACGGCGAAATCGACGGCGCAGGTGACGGGACTCAACCTGTTAATGAGCACCACAGCTAACGAAGTGGTCAGTAACCCATATTTGAGGCTGGAGTTAAATAAGGGCAGTTTTGATATGGACGATATGCTGATACGCTTCAATAGCAGCGCCCTGCCGAAGTACTCGCCAACCGAAGACGCACCTTACCAGCAAGGCTTTGGTAAAGGGCACCTCGCAAGTATGTCTTCGGATAGTATTAAACTTGCCATCAATACATTACCGCTGCCAAAAAACAGCGAAAGCATCCCGTTGAATATTACGGCCACAATAGATACAGTATATCAGTTGGAATTAAAAGAACTGAAACAAATACCCCAGTTGTATGATATATGGCTGATGGACGCGTACATGAAAGATTCTGTCAATATGCGCGATAACCTCAAATACAATTTCAGTATCATCAACAAAGATCCTGCAAGCTATGGTTCCGGTCGGTTTGCCCTGGTAATACGGCAAAACCCTTACTATGCTTATCAATTATTAACCTTCGATGCAAAAAAGGCAGCAGATGCTACACATGTGGTGGTATCATGGGCAACGCGAAACGAGGAGAACTATACGCATTTTACAGTTGAACGCAGTCTCGACGGAGGTACAAACTTTGAGGTAATCGGCAATGTCAGTTCAGCCGGGCTGGGTGCTTATAGTTTCATAGATAATGCCCCCGTTATCGGGCCGAATTTCTACAGGCTTAAACAGGAAGATATAGATGATAGTATACGTTATTCAAAAGTATCCGAGGTGATGTATTCAAAATATGCCGGTAGTATTACCGGTAATTTGAGTGTGTATCCCAATCCTGCAAAATCGTCCATCAACCTGGTCATCGATACAAAAATAACGGATGCGGCAAATTACAGTATATCAATTACCAACAGTGCTGGCATAGTGGTTAAACAAGTGAACTCGACGCAACCATATTGGCAGGGCGACATAACCACCTTGTTGCCGGGAGCCTATAGTATTAACGTTATAAATAATAAGAACAAAACCAGTGCAGGGATTGTCCGGTTTGTAAAACTATAGATCGCAAAATCCACCCGATCCGGGACGTATTTATTACGCCATTTACAAGAGCGATCATGTCCGAAACTCATCCTTATCACCCTGGCGAAAAGCGCTTACAACCTTAGCCGCTCAACCGTCGAAATCTTTACTTCAATCACGCATTGTGTGAAGATTGTTACACGAATCGGGGAATAGTATATCACTTGCTAACCTATTGACCTTTTGGCAATAACGCCCTCTATAAAGCTTTTTTAATGGCTACAGTGGCTAAAACGGACCCGTATATAAGCGTTTGAACATGTATAGCATAGTATTTGCCTGTGATGTATCCACTATTGATTATTCACGGGACAAACGAACATTGCTACATGAGAATATCTAACAAATATTTGCTGTTTCTTCTATTTACCTGCGCTTTATTTTCAGCCCCGATAGACAGTTCAGCCCAGGCTCCTAACATCAGTTACACTCCTTCTACAAACGTTTATACCATTAATACAGCGATAACGCCATTGGTCCCCGCCAATTCGGGCGGAGCTGTTGCGTCATTTGCCTATGGCACCGGTGTACAGCTAACAGGAGCGACATTAAGCAATCCTTATGGAATGGGTATCGATCCATCCGGCAATATTTATGTTGTTAATTACGGCAACAGTTCGGTAAGCAAGTATAATTCAGCGGGGGTTTACCAAGGCACGTTTGGTACCAATGCCAACCTGTCCGAGCCGGCGGGTATCACTTTCGATGCGTCAGGTAATGGCTATGTATTAAATTACCACCGCACCAATAATGGCCTGGGTAATAACCACGGCAATGCCTATGTGGACAAGTATAATTCGGCCGGCACCTACCAGTCGACCATCATCCAGGGATTAGGTACCGCAAATGGTATCGCCCAGGACGCCTCTAATTATCTATACGTAGCACAGGGTAACTACAATAGCGGTGCGAATACAGTTTCCCAATATAATGTCAGCGGCGGGCTGGCCTTTTCTATAGCTTCCGGCCATACAACAAATCCTGTGGCGGTAGCGGTGGATGGATCGTACAATATCTACGTGCTTGACAATAGCGGCCAAAACGTAACCAAATACAACTCGACAGGTGGCTATCTTTCAACTGTGATCACCGGGTTAAATAATCCTAACGCAATTTATGTAGACGGTTCAGGCGATATATATATCGGCGATTCGGGCACCCATACCGTAACTGTTTACAATGGGTCAGGCACGCTTTTGACTACGATATCGGGGATAACGGACCCGGAAGGGCTTGTTACCGATAGCAAAGGCAATTTGTACGTGTCTGATTTTACCAATAACACGGTAACCCGGTATCCACCGGTGGGCGGGTACTACCTAAGCAGTATATTGCCCACAGGCTTAAGCTTCAGCAGCGCCACGGGTACATTTTCAGGCACTCCGACAAGTCCGTTTTCCGCTACTACTTATACCATTACAGCTTACAATGCAAGCGGCAGTGGTAATACGACGGTTACATTATCTTGCCCGCCTAACCTGGCTGCGCCGCTGATCAGCTATAATCCCTCCATCAACGTTTTTACTATCGGTTCCGCTATAACGGCATTAACACCGACAAATACAGGCGGAACGCCAACCAGCTATTCCATAAGCCCTGCAACATTGCCATCAAACCTGAGCTTTAACCCGTCAACCGGCGCCATAACAGGAACTCCAATGGCACAAACCGCAGCAACCGTTTTTACGATAACAGCTACAAACGGATCGGGCAGCAGCAGCGCCAAAGTAAGTATAGCATGCGTTGTGGATAATTATTGGACAGGAAGCAAAAACAGCGACTGGGCCACCAAACAAAACTGGAGCGCCAACCGCGTGCCAACCGCTACCGACCTTGCCAGTATCGGCGTTGTAAATTATGCCGGCGCCGAGCCGGCAATATTAGCAAACACCACGGTAGCTGCTTACTACGTGACATTTGGAGCGAACTCCGGCACATTAACTGTACAGAACGGGGCAACACTTACCGTCAACAATATCCTGACTATCAACAACAACGCTACCCCAAACTTTATAGGCCAGGGGACAGGGGCCATCAATATTGTTCCGGCTGCTGTAGTAAATGTCAGCGGTACCGGGGCATTAACAATTACGAATGCCTCCTCAACGGTGAACCTGGTTACTTTGCAGTCAGATGCCACAGGCTCGGCAACTGTGAGCCAGATGACATCCGGTTCCATTTCAGGCACCCTTAATGTGCAACGCTACGTAACAGGAGGCGCCGGGTACCGTGGCTACAGGCTGATCTCGTCGCCGGTGAACAGCGGCGTTACGGCCAATGGCAATACCATTTTCAGCATGAATTACATTGCCGCTGCCATCCCTTCAACAGGTCTTAACGGCATACCGGGCGGATTTACCAAAGCGGGAAACCCCACATTTTACTTGTTTAGGGAAGATAAGGTCCCGAACAACTCCTCGTACGTGACCGGAAATTTCAGGGCCATAGCCGATATGAGCGCCGCGCCAAATTACACCATAGAACTTGACGGGTCAGGTTTCAATCTACCGGTTGGCACAGGCATCCTGATGTTCTTCCGCGGCAGCCTGGCCACGGTAAATCCTTTCGTGACTACCACCACACCGGTTGCAGCTACCATTACAGCATCGGGTAAATTAAACCAGGGACCCGTCACGGTAGCCGACTGGTATAACCCTGTACCCAAAACATTGGGCTATACAACTACTTCCGGACTTGCCTCTGTTGAAGGCTTCAACCTGGTAGGAAATCCATACGCCAGCTCCATCGACTGGAATACCTGGAGCTCCTCCGTTTCCACAGCGGGAATATATGCGCCAAATACAAGCGGGTTTATTTACCTGCTTAATCCCACCGGACAGGCAGCCGGTGGAAACTACGGTGTCTACAGCCCATCAACGGGTGGTGTAAACAATGCAACCAACATTATTCCAAGCGGGGTTGGATTTTTTGTGCAGGCATCGGGAGCCGGTACTGCCTCACTCACTTTCAACGAGTCGGCCAAGATAAGCACACAGGTAACCGGGCTTAATTTATTTATGAACACTCAGCCGGTTGCCCAGGCAATAAACCAATCCATACTAATTAAAGTAGCCCTGGACACTATTAATACTGACGAGACATTGCTTAGTTTTAATAGTCATACCAAAGCCACATTCGATATAGCAGAAGATGCCAGGTATCAGACGGGTACGGGCAAAGTTCATCTTGCAAGCATGTCGACCGACCGGGTTGCACTTGCTATCAATCAGCTTCCTTTATCAAAAACCGTTAGCATTCCGTTGAAGGTCTCGGCAACATCAGGTGGCAGTTATACCATAACCGCAAAACGGATCTCCGGCATCCCGGCACTGTACGACATATTTTTAAAGGACGCATTCACAAAAGATTCAGTTAATATGCGGACTGCAGGGAGTTACAGCTTCGACATAAATATGGCGGATACAAGCACATTCGGGTCAAACCGCTTCGTGCTGACGATGACACAAAACCCGGCTTTAGCGTATAAACTAATAGATTTCACGGCAGAAAAAGGTACCGGCAAGCACGTACTGGTACAATGGGAAACTGCGAATGAAGAAAACTACACGCGTTTCACGATAGAGCGCAGCACAAACGGGGGTAACAGTTTTGAGGTTGTCGGCGGACTCACCTCAACCGGGACCGGGGCGTATGCCATTACCGACAATGCTCCCGCAGCGGGACCGAATCTGTATCGGCTGAAGCAGGAGGATATCAATAACGAAATAAGCTATTCGAAGACCGTACAGGTGATGTATTCAAACCAGGCGGGCGGAATAGCCAACGTATTGAGCGCCTATCCAAACCCCGCCAAATCAACCTTAAGCCTTATCATTCAGCCTAAAACAACAACCGATGCAGGCTATGAGATCAGCATTACAAGCGGTTCGGGGCAACTGGTTAAGCAGGCAACCACAACGCAGCCTTTCTGGCAAGGCGAGGTGTCCGCATTACTGCCTGGAACTTATTTCATCAGGGTAATAAGCAACAAGGATAAAAGCCTTGTGGGCAGAACTCAATTTATAAAGCTTTAAACATCAAACAAACTTCAATCAATCGCAGTAAACACCTGTAATACAAAATCATATATTATTATATATAATTTCAACAGAGATCGTTTAGATAATAACGTGCCCAAAAACGCTTTTAAACGCTGATAAAGTGCGCTTTAGCAGCATGAAATGTGGGGATTGTTACCCAAAATGGGGAATAAAAACACGCGCAGAAAAAGCCAGTTTATGTACCTGGTAAACAACTTTATCCCGCGCGTAAATATTTTCGCTGATTTTACCATCCGCAACGCCGAAAACACCCGATATACGGCATAATCATGCACTTGGTGCACGATTATTGCGACAGGTAGACGCACACTGTTCGTCACGTCCAAATCGCGTGGCGAGACCTTTATGAAAATATTGAAAAAACCTTTACTCATCATATCACTTTTAAGCTTCGTATTTGTCCTGCTTGGGATGAGTACTTATGCGCAAACCACTTACGATTGGGTGGGCAATGCTGCAAGCGGCAGCAAGAACGATTGGACCAACCCAGGAAACTGGCAGTCGACCACCGGGGGAGTAACTACAAGCCCTGCAACAGATTATCCTGGCCATATAGGTGCTACCGAAGGCGTTGCTGTTTATATTGGAATTAACATCACCCAGCATGGAAACGGACAACCAATTATCACTGCCGGCACGACTATCAATATTGCATCACTTGATTTTGGCGACAATTTTGTGCCGCAAAGTTCAATTACTGGCAATGCTTCGACGGCATGGTCAATAGTACTTCTCATCAATGGTAATTTAAATATCAGTGGTGCTTTTACACAAAGGGCCTCAAGCAATTATAACCCCGCCAATATTAGCACAACGGGTATTTACGAAAGGCCCGTGTTTAATTATATCAGTACAAATACCGGACAGCCCGGAACGATGACCTGCGGATCGTTTATTATTGGCGATGGGACGCTTCCATCTGTAGATAACATAATTAATACTACCCAAATGAAAATGGGCAATAACGCCACCGGCGGTAGTCTTACCCTCAACGTATTGGGCGACTTTATTCTTTATTCGCCCGCCCGGCTTGATGTAAGCAACAAGGTTGTAGCCGAAAGCCTGGCTGAATTCTCGTTCGCCGCTGGCACGATCAATCTTTATGGGCAGATTAAAATGATAGATGTAAGCAATCCAATTGTCCCCTACAACTATGCAGCTACAAATTACCAGCCATTAGCTTTTTTCTCCATAGACGGATTTAGTACAACTACGGACAACCCGGTATTAAATTTATATAACGCAAGCCCCTTAAATATTCAAACGGGCGATAATAATAACAAAGTCGACTTTTATAATGTAAGCAATGGCGCTATAGGCGGCACGTTAACAGTCAATTTCAAAGGCACTGACCCTACGCAAGATATACCGGTTTACTTGGCCGGCAATACCCAGCAGTACAATTTTATTGATCGGTTCTATACATTGACTAACGTAATTGCGACTACCAATAGCTTAGCCGGTGGATCGGGTTATGTTGACGGAATTTACACCAATGTGCCTTTAACGGGCGGTTCTGGTAAGGGCGCTTTAGCTAATATAACTGTTTCCGGAGGCAGTGTTACAGGTTTCACGCTAAACACGAGCGGTTATGGAGGCGGATATGCCGTTGGAAATACTCTTTCGGCAAGTAACGCTAATCTTGGTGGTAGCGGATCTGGGTTCAGTGTTAATGTTGCATCCATCACAGGATCTTTTACCTATGGTGGCATTTACGGCAATATTGTCTTTTCTGGTTCAGGCACGAAAAAAGTCAACGCATCTACTGGCGGCACCTTTAGTGTTATCGGAGATTTTACGCTCGCATCGGGGACCGAAACAGTTGACATAACCACCAATAACCCTAACCTTACCATCGGCGGAAATTATTCTTCGGCAAGCGGTACGACCCTTTTTAAAAACAACTCCAATGCTTTAACTATATCCGGCACTACCAGCAACGGCGGGCTTTTCACACATTCTGGAACCGGCGGCGTTACTTTTACAGGAACTTTTACCAATACCAGCACCGGCACCTATAACCAGTCGGGTAGCGGCGCCGTTACTGCCAATAACGTGGTGAGTAATTCCGGTACTTATACACAGTCGGGTTCGGGCGCCGCAGCCTTTAATGCCGCTTTCACCAGTACCGGCACAGGCATATACAATCATTCAGGCACAGGCACTTTTACAGCATTAAGCACTACTAATAACGCGGGCACTTTCAACCAGTCTGCTACTTCACTGGCTTATTTCCAGGGTGCGGTAACCAATTCTGGTACTGTTAACCTTACAGGCAGCGGTGCGCTAACCAATGCAAATACGACAAGCAATACCGGTCTTTACAACAGTAACGGCGGCGGCTTGCTCACTTTTTCCAGCACGGCAACCAATTCCGGCTCGGGCAGCATCACACAAAACAGTACCGGTACCATCCTGTTCTCAGCCGTGTTTAATAACTCAAGCGCAGGTTCTACATTCACTCAAACAAGTAACGGCACTACCACTTTCGCAAGCGATGTAAATAACAGTGGCACCATTACGCATGGCAGCGGCGCTATCAGCGTTGCGGGCACGTATACTAATAACGCAGGCGGCAAACTTATATTAGGTTCGGGCGACTTTACTTTTACCGGCGATTATACCAACAACGGCACCTTTACTGCCGGTACTGGGAATGCTATATTTAGCAGTACCGGTGTGCAGCATATGAAGGATGGGTCGGCCAACGGCACTGTTTTTAACAAGGTTTCTTTCAGCGGCGATGCCAATAAGAATATGCAGAGCGGCCATTTTTATGTATCGCCTTCGGGTATAATGACATTATCGGGCACTCAAACTCATGTGGTTTCAAATGCATCGTACAATCTTACGTTCATGTCGGATGTAAACAGCTCAGCAACGGTTGCTGCCATCCCCAATAATTGCTCGGTAAACGGGCCCGTAACTGTGCAGCGTTATGTGACGGCTTCACGGTCGTACCGCCTGGTTTCATCGCCGGTAGCCGATACCACTGCTTTAGGAACTGCTATAACAGACAGTTATGGTAATAAAATATACAGCGTAAACTACCTGCGCACCAATACCTATATTACAGGGTCGGGTGGCGGTGTCGACAAGGTTGGTAACCCCACGCTCTATTTGTACCGTGAAAACTTAATACCCAGCAATGCGACTTTTACGGGTGGCAACTTCAGGGGCATAAGCGACCTCTCGGCCAGCCCTAACTACACTTTGGATATCGACGGCGGACCATTTAATATTCCTATCGGCAACGGCTACCTGTTCTACTTCAGGGGAAGCAGGAAGCAGGCCAGCCTGGCAACCCTTACTACGGCAGGAGCACCTGCAACTACGGATACTTTAAACGCCGTAGGAGCTTTGAACCAGGGTACCGTAAACGTACACTACTGGTATACCCCGTCAAGTGCTGCTTTAATGTATTCGACGGTATCGGGTAACCCAGGCATCGAAGGCTTTAACCTGGTTGGCAACCCATACGCAAGTTCTATTGATTGGGATAAATTCAGCAACAGCAACTCCGCATTCTCTATTTATGGCCCGGGGTTATCACCGATCATAGCTATGCTGAACCCTACCGGGCAAACAGCGAGCGGCAATTACGGCTATTATGATCCCACCATACCGGCGGGAACAAACAATGCAACCCACATAGTGCCAAGCGGCGTCGGTTTTTTTGTGCAGGCCAGCCCGGCCGGAGCCAATACGCTCAGATTTTCCGAGACGGCCAAGGTAAACACCCAGGTTGTAACACCAAACTTATTTATGGGTAAGCCGCCGGTAGCAAATCAGCCAACTCCGTACATTCATTTGAAGGTTGCGATAGATTCGGCAAACTCTGACGAAACAATAATTGCTTTTAACGCCGCCAGCAAAACCGGGTACGACCTGATGGAGGATGCCAGGTATCGTGCAAGTACCGGGAAAGTAATGCTTGCGAGTATATCCGACGATAATGTGGCACTCGCCATCAATCACCTTCCGCTATCAAAAGGCGCTATTCCGCTAAAATTGTCGGCTATAACCGGAAACTACACCATCAACGTTAAGCACCTATCGGGCATACCTGAAATTTACGCTGTTTGGCTGAAAGATGCTTTCACGAAAGATTCGGTCAACCTGCGTACTACTGCCACCTACAGCTTCAGCGTAAACACCGCTGACACCGCCACCTTAGGTTCAAAACGTTTTAGCATCGTTATAGGCACAGATCCGGCAAATGCCTATCAATTACTAACCTTTACCGGTGAACAGGTTGGCAACAGCAAACATGTGGAACTGGACTGGACAACGAAGAACGAACAAAACTATACCCACTTCACAGTAGAGCGCAGCAATGATAACGGAAAGACGTTTGAAGTAGTTGGTGGAATGCTGTCCAACGGCGCGGGAGCATATAGCCTTACGGATAAAAATGCAATAAATGGCGATAACCTTTACAGGCTTAAACAAGAAGATATCACCAATACGATCACTTATTCAAATGTTGTTGACATATCGATAACAGGTGATAAAGGGAATCATGATCGCTTAACCTGCTATCCAAATCCCGCTATCAATAATATAAGCATATCCATTCCTGTTAAAACGCAGGGTAAAAGCACTTACGACCTGCGTATAACCAACAGCGCCGGCATAGTAGTTAAATACGCCGTGTTGACCGATCCAAGCTGGCAGGGAAGCGTGGGACATTTCCTGACCGGCACTTACCTGATACAGGTTATAGACAAGAAAAATAACAGCGTAATCGGGCAGACCAAATTCGTGAAATTGTAGAACGCACGTAATTAAATACCCAAAAGGCCGGCGCAAATTTCTTGCGCCGGCCTTTTTTGTTGCGGAAGTAATGAAAAGTATTTAAACAGTGCAGAAATGTTAGCCGGACCGTTAGGTTTCTGACATGGCACACCCTGGAAAACGGTACAATTTTTCAACTTTTCCACATTCCGGATAATCGGGCGCCTAACTCTTCTTTGATAATGTCCAAATTCAAGGTCAATTCATTAGTTAAATATTTAATTTATATGATAAATATTGATTATTATTTCCTTATATTTCTTCTTATTTAATTAATGAGAAATAAATTATTGGTAACCAAATACTTATGATTTCGTAAAACGAGCCGAACATATATTGGAACGAAAAATCATATCTGATTAATTTTATTAGTTTCGGTTCCAAATATTTAAAACCGTGCTGTTTTGAGAAGAATAATACTGTATTTGGGCGTTTTATTTATCCCCTTTGTATTTGCAGACTGTGCTTTGGCGCAAGCGCCAAATATTTCCTATAGCTCTGCCACCAATGTCTTTACGGTAGGTAGCGCCATATCGGCACTAACACCAACCAATACGGGCGGCGCGGTACCCGCAAATACCTATTCTACTTTTTCCACCTGGGCAGGAAGCACAACAGGCGCAAGCGGCACCACCAACGGTACCGGTACTGCGGCAAGGTTTAATACCCCACGCTGGATGACGCTTGATGGGTCGGGCAATATGTATATAGCGGATGCCGGAAATAATGAGATACGCAAGGCGGTAACTTCGACCGCTGCAGTGGCGTTAGTTGCCGGAAGCACCACGGGCGCAAGCGGAACTACAAATGGCTCGGGCAGTGCAGCGCGTTTCAACGGACCTTATGCCATAACTTACGATGGATCGGCCAACCTTTACGTGGCCGACTTTACAAATAACGAGATCAGGAAAGTGGTTGTATCAACCATGGCTGTTACCTTACTGGCGGGAAGCACTACCGCTGCATCGGGCCTGACCAATGGAACAGGTACGGCTGCGCTTTTTAACCAGCCCGCCGGGATAGTTTACGACCCGGTTAGCAGTTGTTTATATGTTTCGGATTTCGCCAATAACCAGATCAGGAAGGTCACCACAGGAGGAGTTGTAACATTATTTGCAGGCAGCCCGACGGGCGCCTCGGGGTCTGCCGACGGAACAGGTACGGCAGCGACATTTAGCGGGCCAAACGGCATAGCCGTAGACCCGTCAGGCAATCTTTACATAGCCGACCAAAACAATAACGAGATCAGGATGATCACTCCGGCCGGGGTTGTAACTACCTTAGCAGGAAACACCACTGCCGGATCGGCCGATGGCATAGGCACCGCAGCTTCTTTCAGCACGCCAAGCGGGCTCGACCTGGATATTTCAGGAAATATCTACGTGACCGACCGGGCAAATTACCTGATCAGGATGGTTACGCCTGCTGGTGTAGTGACCACCATCGGTGGCACAGGGAGTTCTGGCTTGACAAATGGGGTTGGAACGGCCGCTGCGATAAGTGATGCAAGGGGAATTACCGTTGATAAAAGTTCGGGCAACGTCTACATCGCTGATTACAGCAACAACGTTATCCGAAAAATGATAGCCACAGGTTACAGTATTTCACCAGCGCTACCGTCGGGCCTAAGTTTCAACAATGCCACAGGAGCAATTTCAGGTACCCCCACAGCCTTGTCGTCGACGACCACTTATACCATAACCGGTTTCAATGTATCTGGCTGCAGCAGCACCACTATAACTATCCAATGCGTACAAACCAATAATTGGACAGCGAACAGCAATACCACTGCCTGGAACACGGCAGGTAACTGGAGTGCGGGCACCGTTCCGGGAGCAAATGATAACGTACAGATCGGGGTGGTCAATTATACAAGGAACAGGCAACCCGACATCGCTGCAAATTACACTGTTAATTCTATAACTTTTGGCTCAGCCCACTCAGTTACCTTAACAATAAATTCCGGAAAAATTCTTACCGTAAAAAGCGGCATAACAGTTAACACGGGCGCCGCTCCGGTAATAGTGGGTGGCTCGGCAACATCCGAGGTTGACCTTGCGCCGGGTTCTATAACAAACATAAACGGTACCGGAACTCTGACGCTTACTTCTCCCCTGGTTTTCACGCTGCAGTCCGATGCGACGGGCGATGCATCGATAGGGCAAGTTGCATCCGGCGCTATTACAGGTACAGCTGCAAGCTCGATCAATGTCGAGCGATTTATTACCGGCGGCAGCTCGGCTTACAGGGGTTATCGCTTGTTGTCATCACCTGTATATAATGGAACTGATACACATGCCAACAAAGTTTACAGCATAAACTACGTTAAAAATTCAATATACATCACCGCGACAACGACAACCGGGGGATTTGATAACACTTCAGCTGCTAACCCGACTTTATATCTTTACAGGGAAAGCCTTACAACCCCGACGAATACATCATTTACAGGCGGGAATTTCCGCGGGATAAATAATATCAATTCGTCGCCGAGTTATACAATTGATATTGATGGTTCAGGCTACTACATCCCACAGGCAAACGGGTACCTGTGTTTTTTTAGAGGGGACAGGGCAAGTACCACTTTTGCGAACGAAACAGTAACGACTTATGTACCACAGAGCGCGACATTGAGCACTAGTGGCACTTTAAACCAGGGGAATATTGCTGTAAAGAATTGGTTCACACCAACTAACGCATACCTGAGCTATACCGCAGCATCGCCTGTTAAAGGATACAGCCTGGTGGGCAACCCTTATGCATGTGCCATCGATTGGGACACTTTTCAAACAACATCCCTCGCCAGCGGAGGCATATACGGGCAAAATATCAGTTCTACTATTTATGTTCTGGACCCGGTAAGCCATAACTTCGGCTCTTATATTGCTAACAGCGGTCTGCCAGGGACAAATAATGCGAGCAACGTTATATCCAGCGGTCAGGGCTTTTTTGTTGTTGCGGGAACAGCCACCACATCGACACTAACTTTTACCGAATCGGCAAAAACAACGACGGCTATGAACACTGGTTCAAACCTGCTGATGGGCAAAGCACTTAACACCGCCAACGTGCAATACTTAAGGCTTAGAATGGCAAAGGATGCCGTTAATGCCGATGAAACCATAATTCAATTCAATAGCAACGGCAGCCTTAATTACAATGCAAACCTGGATGCAACCTACAGGGCGGGTTATGGCGCTGTCAGCCTTGCGGGCCTTTCAAGCGATAAGGTTCAGCTGTCTGTAAATGTCATCCCGTTGCCAAAGCAACAGCCGGAGGTAATAAACCTTGCCGTTAATGCAAACGCTACAGGTATTTACAGCATAACCTTGCGGGACCTGGTAGCTGTTCCGAAGCTATACGAGGTTTGGCTGATGGATAAATACAGGAAGGATTCGCTGGATATGCGTCAGAATAAAACTTACCAGTTCCAGATAGTAAAGACAGATTCCGCAAGCTTTGGGTCGAACAGGTTTACTTTGGTGATCCGTCAAAACCCGGGCTTCGCTTACAGGTTACTGGATTTTGCAGCCACGAAACTGCCCAACGTTCGCCAGGCGCAAACAACCTGGATAACCGAAAACGAAGGCAATTATACACGTTTTACTGTTGAGCGGAGCACGGACAACGGTAAAACATTCGATGTACTGGGTGGCGTTGTAGCTGCCGACCAGGGCAAGTACAGTCTGGTTGATAAAAATCCGGCAAACGGGTTGAATATGTACCGTCTGAAACAGGAAGATATCAACAACACGATAACTTACTCGAAAGTAGTTAGTATCGGGTTTGCCGACGGTAGCAATACTATTGCTGCGAATTTGCTGAGTATTTATCCAAATCCGGCAAACGATAACCTAAGTCTCACGATGCAAGCTAAGACAACGGGCAACACCTCGTCTTACAACATTAAGATTACGAACAGTTCTGGTGTGATTGTGAAGCAGATCAGTTCGTCGCAGGTAACCTGGCAGGGAAGTATAAACGATCTGAAGCCGGGCACCTATTTTGTGCAGGTGGTCGACTCAAAAACCTCGCAGTTAGTGGGGCAGAATAAATTCGTGAAGCTGTAAATAAATCGTACTACTAAAGACATTCCCCTGCGTCTCGCTGTACTTTTTTATCTAGCTAACAGGCGTTTTAAAAAGAATCAAATTACCCGATAAACCTATCGGGCATCAAGGGTATTTTGCCAGCGCATATACCCGCATATTTATTTGGACCCCGCAATCGGGGCCCACACATTTAAATCGTATTGCTTTGAAAAGAATATTATTTTATGTGGCCATTTTTATTACCCCGGCGTTTATTGCGTTAAGAGCTTCAGGCCAGGCTCCAAACATTTCTTACAGTACAGCAACCAATGTTTTTACTGTTGGTAGTTCTATATCTACCCTAACCCCGACTAACACAGGCGGCGCAGTACCTGCAAATACCTATTCTACGGTTACTACCTGGGCAGGAAGCACATCTGGCTACTCCGGAAGAACAAACTCCACCGGTAATTCGGCCAGGTTCACCACACCGCGATGGATGACGCTCGATGGCTCAGGTAATATGTATGTAGCCGATGCCGGTAACAACGAGATACGCCGGATAGTGGTATCTTCTGCTTCAACCGCATTACTTGCGGGAAGTTCAACCGGCTCGAGCGGAACAACGAACTCATCAGGCAGTGCGGCACGTTTTAACGGACCGTACGCTATTACTTATGATGGATCGGGTAACTTGTACGTAGCCGATTTTAATAATAACGAGATAAGGAAGCTGGTCGCGTCTACTATGGCAGTAACATTATTGGCCGGAAGCACCTCGGGCAACACAGGAACCACAAACGGAAGCGGCAGTTCTGCGCGCTTTAATCAACCGGCTGGTATAGTTTACGACCCTGTTAACAATTATATTTATATAGCCGACTTTGGTAATAACCAGGTCAGGAGAATGACCACAGGCGGGAGTGTGACCTTGTTTGCCGGCAGCGCGACGGGTGCTTCGGGTTCAGCGGATGGGACAGGTTCCGGGGCAACGTTTAACGGGCCCAACGGTATCGCCGCAGATGCATCGGGTAATGTATACGTAGCCGACCAGAACAACAACGAGATAAGGATGATTACCCCTGCGGGGGTGGTAACAACCATAGCAGGAAGCACAACGGCAGGGTCGGCAGACGGTGTAAGCACGGCAGCATCTTTCAGTATACCCAGCGGGCTTGACCTGGATGTTTCCGGGAATATATATGTGACTGACCGGGGCAATTACCTGATCAGGATGATCACGCCCGCCGGTGTGGTTACTACAGTTGCCGGAAGCGGAAATTCAGCTTTAACAGACGGAGTGGGAACGGCAGCTGCATTCAGCGATGTACGCGGGCTGACTGTTGACCAAAGTTCGGGCGATATTTATATCGCTGACTACAGCAATAACGTCATTCGGAAAATGACCGGTACCGGCTACACAATTTCGCCTGCACTACCTGCTGGCTTAAGCTTTAACAATGCCACCGGGGCCATTTCAGGCACGCCGTCAGCTACATCTTCGACAACTACCTACACTATAACCGGGTTTAATGTATCGGGCTGCAGCAGCACCACGATAACTATACAATGTGTGCAAACCAATAACTGGACAGCCGCCAGCAACAGCACTGCATGGAATACGGCAGGAAACTGGAGTAAGAATACCGTTCCGGGGGCAAACGACGACGTGCAAATAGGTGTTGTAAATTACTCAAGGAACAAGCAACCTAAAATATCGTCCAACGTGACCGTTAATTCCCTCACATTCGGTTCGGCCCATTCAGTTACGTTAAGTATTAATTCGGGAAAGACACTTGCTGTGAGTAGTGGCATCACTGTTAACACCGGTGCCTCGCCTGTCATCAAGGGCAGTTCATCCACATCGCTTGTTAACCTGGCGCCGGGCTCGATGACCAATATAAACGGGACAGGTACGCTGACACTGACATCGCCATTGACTTTCACACTACAGTCAGATTCTATAGGCGATGCGTCTATAGGACCGGTAGCATCAGGCGCTATCACGGGAACGGCCGCCAGTTCGATCAATGTTGAGCGTTACCTGCAAGGCGGAAGTTCCGTTTACCGAACATATCGTTTATTATCCTCCCCGGTATACAACGGCACCGATACACATGGGAATAACGTTTATAGCATCAATTATTTGAAAAACTCGATGTACCTGACCGCCACCACGACAACAGGTGGATTTGATAATACAACGGCTGCCAACCCTACTCTATATCTTTACAGGGAGAGCCTTACCAATCCATCAAACTCAACATTTACCGGGGGAAATTTCCGCGGAATAAACAACATTAATTCTGCGCCAAGCTATACCATAGATATTGACGGAGCAGGCTATTATATCCCCCGGGGGAATGGTTACCTCTGCTTCTTCCGGGGTGACCGCTCGAGTACGACATTTGCAAATGAAACGGTTACCACCTATATACCACAAAGTACAACGCTTAGCGCCAACGGCACCTTAAACCAGGGGAACATTGCTGTTAAAAACTGGTTTACCCCAACAAATACTTACCTCAGCTATACTTCAGCCTCGCCGGTAAAGGGATATAATCTTGTGGGCAACCCTTATGCCTGCGCTATCGACTGGGACACTTTTCAAACCACATCGCTGGCAAGTGGTGGGATATACGGACAGAACATCAGTACGACAATGTACGTGCTGGACCCGGTAACGCACAATTTTGGGTCCTACATAGCCAACAGCGGGTTGCCGGGGACTAATCATGCCTGCCATATTATTTCAAGCGGACAGGCTTTCTTTGTCGTTGCCGGTATGGCAACAACGTCGACCCTGACATTTACAGAATCGGCAAAAACAACCGCAATGAATACCGGTTCGAACCTGTTGATGGGCAAACCACTCAATACAGCTAACGTTCAATATTTAAGGTTGAGAATGAGCAAGGATGCCGTCAATTCCGATGAGACCATTGTGCAATTTAGCAGCAGGGGCAGCCTGGACTATAATGCAAGTCTGGATGCTGCTTACAGGCAGGGCTTTGGTTCCGTTAGTCTCTCGGCTATTTCAAAAGACAAAGTTGCGCTCGCCATCAACGTTGTGCCACTGCCAAAACAGCAAGCTGAAATGATACCGCTAAATGTAAATGCGAATGCAACAGGCATTTACAGCATTACGTTGCGCGACCTGGTATCGGTCCCAAAGCTTTACGAAATATGGTTGATGGATAATTACCGGAGTGATTCATTGGACATGCGACAGAATAGGACCTACCTGTTCCAGATAGACAAAACCGATACGGCAAGTTACGGGTCGAACCGTTTTACGTTGGTTATCCGCCAGAATATTGACTATGCTTACAAGCTATTGGATTTTGCAGCAAGTAAAATATTTGGAGTAAAACAGGTACAAACTAACTGGACCAGCGAAAATGAGGGAACTTATACCCGTTTTACCGTAGAACGGAGTGCCGACAATGGCAAAACATTTGAAGTATTAGGGGGTGTGCCGGCAGCCGGCCAGGGTGAGTACAGCTTTGTCGACAAAAACCCGGCGAACGGATTGAATATGTATCGCCTGAAACAGGAAGACGTTAACAATACTATATCTTATTCGGATATAGTTACAGTTGGATACTCTGACCGCGGCAATGATATAGCAGCAAACCTGTTGACTATTTACCCCAACCCCGCCGTTAATAAGCTGAATCTTAACATCGCACCCAAAGCCGGCTTGAATACTCCTTTTTACAATATCAGGATCATGAATAGTTCAGGGGTTATCGTCAAACAGGCCAATTCGTCGCAAGCTAACTGGCAAGGGCGCATCGGCGATCTTAAGCCGGGCACCTATTTTGTACAGGTACTGGACGCCAAAACCTCGCGATTAGTCGGGCAAAATAAATTTGTTAAGCTATGAGCTCCCGGCTTAAAGTTCAATTTGGCTAAAAATATTTGTTAAGTGCCTGAAACGGGTATGTTTAATTAGCAAGCTTATTTTGCTATGTTTTAGCTTATTATATATTTCTTATTAATTAATATATAATCTCCATAAAAAGCTGTTTATTAATTAATTATGCACTATTTTAGTAAAAAATACTGAAAATATTTGCATCTATTAATTATAAATTAACGTATATTGCTTTATATTTCTGTTGTTATCCACTGCGGCAGAAATGATACGACCCTAAAAACAGCCATGTCATGAGACCCTATTGGAAAGCTCTGTTGCTCTGCTGTATAGTACAGTTTGCAATAAATACGAAATCCAATGCCACTTGCGCTTCGGAAAAGATAATTTCGGCTAAATCGCGATCATCATCAAAATATATCGAAGCGCAGGCAAGCAAAAATGCTCAATTCCTGCGGTTAAAGCTTGTAAAAGATGCCGCTAGTTCCGAAGACATTATAATTCAATTCAAACCGACAGCAAGCGAGAAGTACGTTTTTGATGAAGATGCTCCATACCTGCAGGGGTTTGGCAATGTAAATCTATGCAGCCTTTCATCTGATAATATCGGCCTTGCTATTAATGTGCTTCCCTTGCCGGGTAAAGAACCCGATGCCATAAAATTAAACATACAAGCCACGGGTAGCGGTATCCTGCAGTTGAATCTTGCTGAGATAAATGCCATCCCAATGCTTTACGATGTGTGGCTTATGGACAAATTTGCTCATGACTCGCTCGATATGCGCCAAAACAAGTCCTATACCTTTAAACTGGATAAGGCCGACACAACAAGTTTTGGACCCAACCGCTTTACCCTTACTATACGTCAAAACCCGGCGTATGCTTACCGGCTAATAAATTTCGATGCGGTCAGGATACGGGGTGGGCATTCGTTTGTTCAATGGGCCACAAATTATGAAGGCGATTATACCCATTTCGCAGTGGAAAGAAGCAATGACGATGGCTTAACCTTCAATGTGATAGGTAATGTACCGGCGACAGGGACCGGGACCTATAGTTTTACTGACAGCAAACCATTAAAGGGGTTGAACATTTATCGCCTGCAACAGGAAGATGTCAATAAAACGATCACCTACTCAAATAATGCAAATGTACTGTTCGATGACCGGAGCAATATAGCGGCTGACAACAGCTTATCTATCTATCCCAACCCGGCCATCAGTATGATAAATGTGGTAATAAATCCTGATGTAAACGACGAAACATCATTTGTAATAAATGTAATGGACGGATCGGGAAAGGTGGTTCAAAATGGTTCCACCGGACAAACTTCATGGCAGGGCAGTATTGCAAACCTGCAGCCGGGGACCTATTTTGTACGGGTGATAAGCATAAAATCACAAAGCCTGGTAGGCAAAACCAGGTTCGTAAAATTATGACCCCGGGGGAGGAAATTGACGTTTTTTACCAATTGAAGCCGGAAATGGAACGGCCGTGTCAAAAATTGGCGTTTTATTGCTATTTTTTGATTTTTTATAAACTACTGTATATCAGTAGTGAACGGAAATTTACCTAACGTAACCCCCTCAAAATGTGGCCAAAACGACTAAACCTATTTGAAGAAGCACCGTACAAAACGTGCAATAAAGTGCCGATTCTCCATAGTGAAAACGTTTTTGTGCAAGATCCTCCTCATAAACTTCATACTGCTCATGATAGCAGTAAAGGGCTTCGCTGCAACTTATGACTGGGTGGGCACCACAGCTACAAGCGGGATTTACAACTGGAACAACAAATTGAACTGGCAGGTCGCCGGCGTTGCAGCCACAACAACGCCCGGGGCCGCGGACATTGTTCAGATAGCTGTAAACGCTTATACCAATCCACCGACTATCACTGATGTTCAATCATGTGCATCCATTATATTCGGCACGTACGATAACTTTACCTTAACGGTCAACGGCACTTTGACGGTAAGCGGGAGTATCACTCAAAATAACGATCCTAATTTTTACCAGACAACCATATTGGCCGGAACCGGCACCATTACCTGCGGCAGCTTTACCATCGGCGATCTGACTACTCCCGGCAGTTGGACAGGCGTAGTAAATAATGTAAGCGTACAGGTAAATCAAATGAATGTGACGGGCAATATCACCCTTCGGGCTACTGGTAATAGTTCCGGGAACGGCATTGTATATCCCTACTTTTCGCTCGACGCAAACAACCTGAAGCTTACTGGGCAAATAGTTACCGTATCTTATAATAATCCGTTATCCGGCGGCACGGGCGACCCGGGTTTCCCTGGCCTGGGGCTGTTCCAGATGGATACAGGCACCTCTCCTACCACATTGGAATTATTGAATATAAACCCGGTATCGACACCGATCACAACGGGTTTCACCGTCGACTTTACAAACAACGGAACCGGCACCGGTACGGTACTTTACGATGCCACTTCTGGTTCGCAGGCCATCTATACAACGGGAACAACAGGCCTCGGGATAAATAATTACAATTATGACTGCCTTACCTTTGGGGGCGCAAGCACCAAGGTAGTTGCAAACAGCACATTAACCGTAGGTGGCAACTGGACAAGCGGCGGCACAGGATCTGTCAACCTCAATACTAATAATCCTGCGATCACCGTAACAGGTAATTGGGTTAACTCTGTCAATGTTACGCAAGGATCGGGCAATATCACGGTAACCGGCATCCTTCAGAATAATGGGAATACGATCACATTAGGATCCGGAACATTGACGGTAACCAATACTTTGCAGATAAATACCGGCACGGTAGCCGCAGGTTCAGGAACAGTAACGGTATCAGGTGTGTATCAAAACAATAGCGGCACATTAACCTGCGGGTCGGGAAGTATGATTTTCAAAGGGACTTACCAAAACAGCGGCACTTTTACCGCAGGCGCAGGCACAGTCTATTTTTCCGGCGCATCGCAAAGCCTTACCGACAACAGCGCAACCGGTACCGTGTTCAAAAACGTCACTTTCAACTGTACCGGAACAGCCACAATGGGTTCGGGCACCGGTAATTTCTCGGTTGCCAGCAACGGAGTACTTACCTTAGTGAGTCCGGCAAAACTGGTTGCAGGTTCGGCGGTGGCAGCATATTTAACACTTAAATCAGATGCCACAGGCTCCGCCACTGTTGCGGCCCTCACGGGCACGTCAACTATCACCGGTTTTGTAAACGTTCAACGATATGTAACAGGCGGAAGCACAACTTACCGTGGCTATCGCCTATTATCTTCGCCGGTGTATGTAAGTACTGTAAGCGGTAATAATGTTTACAGCCTTAACTACCTGAAAAACTCGTGTTATTTGACGGGTTCGGGTGGCACGAGCGGCAGTTTTGATAAAACAGGCAACCCAACTTTATACTTATACCGCGAAAATTTGGCGCCCGGCAACAACAGCTTTACTGCGGGAAATTTCAGGGGTATTGCTAACCTTGCGTCCTCACCAGGCTATAGCCTTGATAATGAGATCGGCACTTTTAACATTCCGGTCGGCAACGGTTATTTGTTTTTCTTCCGCGGGAACAGGAGTACTTCGCTTGCAAGTAAAACAACTTCGCCATACCCAACCCCAGAAAATACAACACTAACGGCGACAGGCACATTGGCACAGGGCCAGGTAGTTGTACACGAGTGGTACACCCCTGCTTCAGCTACGATCGGGTATACAACTGCGACTGCGAACTCAACGGTGCGCGGGTTTAACCTGGTGGGCAATCCATACGCAAGTTCCATCAATTGGGACCTGTTCAATACCACTACTACTACATCGGGAATTTATGGCACAAGCGTCGGAACAACAATGTATGTGCTCGATCCTGTGAGTCACAATTTCGGGGCCTATACAAAAGGTTCTGGTGGTATCGGAACACACAATGCAAGCAACGTAATACCCAGCGGACAAGGTTTTTTTGTAGTAGCTACGGCTGCAACCGGAAAACTTATCTTTAACGAATCGGCAAAAGTAAGCACGCAGGTTACGGGGCTTAACCTGCTTATGGGCAAACCGGTAAACGAATACGCAACCCTTCAATACCTGCACCTGGTGATGATAAAAGACTCCGTCAATACCGATGACATTATCATCCATCTGAAGGACGGTGCCGTAACAACATACGACGCTGAAAATGAGGCGCTGTACAGATCAGGGCAAGGTGTTGTTAGCCTGTCAAGTATGTCGAGCGATAATTATGCACTCGCGATAAATGTACAACCGTTACCAAAGAAGACATTAACTATTGCGCTTTCAGCATCGGCATCCTCAAGCGGGTACTATCATTTTAATCTAAAAAATATAGTAGGTATACCCAGGCTGTATAACATCTCGCTGGTTGACAATCT
Source organism: Mucilaginibacter ginsenosidivorans (assembly GCF_007971025.1). Taxonomy (NCBI): domain Bacteria; kingdom Pseudomonadati; phylum Bacteroidota; class Sphingobacteriia; order Sphingobacteriales; family Sphingobacteriaceae; genus Mucilaginibacter; species Mucilaginibacter ginsenosidivorans. Next base: position 5,264,686 of record NZ_CP042436.1, read on the forward strand.
TACAAAAGATTCGGTAGACCTGCGCGAGACTTCTACTTACGATTTCGCCATTGACAAGGCTGATTCCAATAGTTTTGGACCCAACAGGTTTAAACTGGTCATTAGCCAAAATAAAGGGTTCGCCTATCATTTGGTAAAGTTTACAGCCACTAAAAACTCTGATGAAACAGGAAGACAGGTTAACCTGTCGTGGGAGGCTAAGAACGAAGAAAACTATACGCGCTTTACAGTTGAGCGCAGTACGGACAACGGCAATAACTTTGATGCGATCGGCTGGAAAACATCCAACGGGCACGGAGTGTATACCGCTTTTGACAAATATCCCCAATTCGGTCGCAATATTTACCGGTTACGAACGGAAGACGTCAATGGCGACGTTTCTTATTCGGCATTGGTACCGATAGAATATTCGTCGATAAGCAACAATCTGAGCAACAGCAATATTAACGTTTATCCTAATCCGGCAAAAGGTACCATCAATCTTACCATAACACAACAGGGGGGCGCAATAAATAAGGCTAACTATAATGTTAAGATAAGCAACAGCACCGGGTTGATGGTGAGAAACATCAACCTGTCACAAACTAACTGGCAGGGCAGCGTAAACGACCTTACCACCGGCACCTACGTGATACAGGTTTGGAACACTAAAGACCAAACCCTGATTGGCCAAACCAAGTTCGTAAAACTATAACGCTGACAAATTCTCCATTATACTCCCCTCCAAAAAAAATCCCCCCGGAATTTATACCGGGAGGATAATTAAAACAATAATATATATGAGGGGTAACTTATGATCTGATCGAGCGTCCGCCTGCCGTAGCCGGTGGCTCCAGGCTTAACTGGCTGATAATGCCGTCAATTACTTTTGGCAGGTCATCGACATTTTTTTGAGGATTATGGTGCACCTCGCCTACTCCGAAACCGCGCCATACGATCTTGTGTGTGCGCGTATCGATAAGGTCAATAATAACCGTGCCTTCTTTATAATGCTCTTTTCCAACCGCAGTTGATCCCCCGTAATAAATGAATGGTGAATAACCGTATGCGTAATAGGGACGATATCCCCAACCGTAACCCCAGCCAAATCCAACACCCCATCCGGGATAAAAGCCCGGGCCCGAGCCATAGTAAGTAGACGCATAAACCGTTTTCGATCCACGGCCCACCATGGCGCGATAAGTAACCAGCAGATCGGGATTATTTGGCTGGAGGCGAAGCCCTTTGGCATTTAACGAAGCGACCGCCGCATCCTTTATTTTCAGATCAGCAGCTGAACTGACATCCAGGGAGCGATCCTTGCCTTGCGGCGGCATCCAGGCAAAAGAGCGGTAGCCGCTCATGTTGGTCCTGTTGAGCCCGGCGGTATAATAGTCGTAACTGCTGCAGGATGATATGCCGGCAATAACCAATAATGCCAGCAACAGGTTTAGTAATGTTTTCATAGCAATTTCCCTTGTTTCGGTTTGACTTTTCTTTTTTTAAAAGGTTTAACCTGAAAATTAAATTTTTATGATAAATATTTACCCACTATCGGCATCCTCCGGCCCATACCAAACGCTTTTGGCGACACCCTTAGTATAGGCGGGGTTTGATAACGCTTATGCTCGGCAATATTAACCAGCCGAAGCACCCTGCGCACTGTTTGCTCGTCATAGCCCATTTTGATGATCTCGCCAGATGAACACCTGTTCTCGATGTATTGCATTAGTATGGCATCAAGGATATCATACTCAGGCAACGAGTCCGTATCTTTTTGATTCGGCCTTAATTCAGCTGAAGGCGGTTTAACAATGGTATTTACCGGGATGATCTCACGCTCGCGGTTAAGGTATCGGGCCAGTTCAAAAACCTGTGTTTTGTACACATCGCCTATAACAGAAATGCCCCCACACATGTCGCCGTAAAGGGTCCCGTAGCCGACTGCAGCCTCGCTTTTGTTTGACGTATTGAGCAGAATATAACCGAACTTGTTGCACATGGCCATCAACACAACTGCGCGGCTTCGCGATTGGATATTTTCTTCGGCGATATTAAACGGCAAATTCTGGAATTGCGGATGCAGTGTCGATTCAAACGCCTCGGTAATATGCCTGATAGGCACGATCTCGTGCTTGCAGGCAAGGTTCCTGACCAGATCCTCGGCATCTTTAACGGAGTGGTCGCTTGAGAAGCGCGATGGCAATAGGACGGCCATCACATTTTGCGGACCGAGGGCCTCGGCGGCAAGGGCACAAACTACAGCGGAGTCGATACCACCCGACAGACCCAGTATAGCGCTTTTGAAGCCCGATTTATAGAAGTAGTCCTGTATGCCTAACACCAGGGCCTGGTGTATCTGTTCGATATCGGCCTGCTTTTTCACCCTGACGGTAGCAGGCTGTAATAGTTTCACTGTCGACTTATCTTCCAGCTCGTAATAAGACACCTGCTCCTTAAAATAAGGCAGTTCATCAGCCATATTCCCTGCATTGTCGAACACCAATGATCCGCCGTCAAAGATCAGTTCGGTTTGGGCGCCTACATGGTTGACGTAAAAAAGCGGCAGCCCATAGCGCTGCGCATTATCGCTTAATATTTTGATCCGCTCTTCATCGTGGTTATAAGCAAACGGCGAAGCAGCTATATTGATCATTACATCAGGCTCTTCTTTGATCAGCACATCCATCGGGCGGGTAACATATAAGGGATTTTCGATAGTGTTCCAAAGGTCCTCGCAGATAGTTAGCGCAATACGGTGGCCTTTAAAATCGATACACTTAAAGGTGGTCGACGGTTCAAAATAGCGATATTCGTCAAAAATATCATAATTGGGCAGCAGGGCCTTATTCACAATAGCTTTTACTTCGCCTTTTTCAATAAAGTAAGCTGAATTATTCAGATCCTTTCCCTCAGGGTTGTTATTTACGGTCGGCAGGCCAATAATACAAGCTATGTTGTGGCATTCAGTAGCTATTTTTTTGGCGGCGTCTTCGCAAAGGCCTATATATTCCTTAAACTCGAGGAAGTCGCGCGACGGGTATCCGCATACGCATAGCTCGGCAAAAACAACAAGGTCGGCCCCCTGCTGTTCGGCCTGGTGTATATGGCTGATAATTTTGGCGGTATTCGATTCAAAATTACCAACATGGTAATTAAGCTGTGCCAGTGCGATCTTCATATAAGGATGATAACAATTTTGGTTATGCTAATGCGGCTTAAAAAACTAATTTTGTTAAAAGAACGAAAAATGACCTTCTATTCTGTTAAGCCTAAGCAAATTTACCTAATTTTTTTTATGGCAGTGCTATTAGCCTCATGCGGCCGCTCCAAAAAAGTTGATGTCAGCAATATTGATGTTAACGTGACAATCGAGCGCTTTGATCATGATATGAACGCAATGGAAACTAAACCTATTGCCCCGCAGGCGGTGTACATGCAAAAAAAATACGGCTCATTTTATACCGACTTTATGGAGCGTATTATACAGGTAGGTGAAACACGGGACACGGGTTATTTCAAAACATTGAGGGAAATATTTGCCGCCGGGCCGTACAACGAGGTTAAGCACGAGGTAGATTCGATATTCCCTAACATGGATAAAGAGAATGCCGAACTTACCGATGCTTTCAAACACGTCAAATATTACTATCCTAATAAAGCCCTGCCAAGACTTTTTGCCTACTTTTCGGGTTTCCAGGGAGCACAAATAACCATCGGGAACGGCTATTACGGCATCGGGCTCGACCTGTTTTTAGGAGCAAATTCCAAATTCTATACAGCAAATGCAATTCGCGAAGTGTTTCCGCATTATATTTCGAGGCGTTTCACCCCGGATCACATAACGCCGCGGGTGGTGGAGGTGATGGCCAGGGAGGATATGTTCCCCGAAGGCGACAAAGATAAGTCGCTTCTGTCGCGAATGGTATACAACGGCAAGATCATGTACTTTATGGACAAGATATTACCGGACATGGCCGATACGCTGAAAATAGGTTATACCGGCAAGCAACTGAAATGGTGCAATGATTTTAAATCGCAGATATGGGCATATTTTCTCGAACAAAACCTGCTTTATGAATCAGACTACGAAAAGATCCAAAAGTATTTAGGCGAAGCTCCTTTCACACCCGGGTTGGGCGAAAAGAACGAGGCCGCTCCAAAACTTGCTGTTTGGACAGGCTGGCAAATAGTTAAAGAATACATGGATAAAAATCCAGATGTAACATTGCAGCAGCTGATGGCCGACCAGGATGCGCAAAAGATATTGAACGGATCTAAGTACAGACCCAAATAGATCGGTCATCAGGTATCAGGCTTTTGAACGTTTAGATGCTGACGATCCTTATAATCCGGCAAACGTATTCACAAAAAAAGCGTGCTGAGATCTCAGCACGCTTTTTAGTTTATATTTTAAACAGGGATCTACTTCAATATCGCAAAAATAGCTTTCAGCGCGATAGCAACACCTAATATCAATAATATATTGGCTATCCAGGTGTACATATGTGCATCGTTAATAAACCGGAGGTATATGCCTGCAATGCCTACAATTACGGCAAAAACTATCAATACGTAGTGCTTCTCGTCGTTAGCTTCCTCTGTTTTGTTCATATTCTTTTAAGCTTGAATGATTTGCAACAAAAATAGAAATGTTTAGCTAAAATTTGGCAAATAGTTTAAACTTTTATGCAGCGGGTGCCTGCGTTTTTCTCAGCTGTCTTTTGTAATAGATAAAGCTCCGCCACAAGAACAATCCACACAAGATCAACACCCACATATTTGCCAGCGCTATAACAATATCAATAAATAGCAACCAGCCATCGGCGACAGCTAAACCAAGTCGCTGAAAGAAGGGAATATTATAAACTGACGGATCATCGTTAGCGATGACTTCTTTAAGTATCGAATCGCCCTGGTAGAAATTCAAACTTACCAAGCTGAATTTTACAGCCGCGTCGGTCCGCAGGTTCTCGATCTTGTGATCCACCATGTCGTCCTTTAGCAAAAGTACATCGGTTGGATTCTTAATTTTTATCTTTCCTCTTCTCTGCTGGCTCACCAGTTCCTGTCTGTCCTTCAACTTAAGCTGAGCAGCTAAATAATCAAGCGTTTTATCCTCTATATCCATCCGGCTCATGTTGACATATATACCCATGCGGCTCACTTTGGCAGTAAACTCCTCCAGCTTTTCCGACGGCACGCGAACCATCATATCGGCTGTAGTGCTGTAAGCTGCAATTCGCATGATAGAATCACTGCTGATGTGTACGTCGTGTGCGGGCCGCGCTGTCGATTGCACTTGATGATGCATAACCATGCCACCATAAGCTTTGGTCAATGAAGCTATCTCTTCACCTGCAAGTCGTACATCTTTCACTTTGATATTAATGTCGGATGTTTTCACAAGTTTTTCGGCGGGCATTTTCGTACTATCGGCACCGGCTACCGTATCGGCCATCGCAGCTGACCTGTCATTGATGAATTCATAGTCTTTGGACGACTTTCCTTTACAAGCCGCAAGTAGCGCTACGACAGCTACAAGGATCAAAAATTTCGTTTTCATGATTTTTCAGTTTAAATTGAGTTCTTATTAATACCGACCAGAACGAAATAGTAACCCAGTTTAATATATTATTTCAGAATATAATTCCTTTTTTTAAATATTAACAGAATTTTATTTCAAAAAAATAGCACTACGCAGGTGCGTAAATAAGGGTAGATGAGATTTGATATTAATACCGATTGGTGAAAAAGGTGACCCGAAGTTGCGGTAGATCGGAGATTTCAATAGATTCTTCGCTGTCGCTCAGAATGACAAAAAAATAGCAACAAGCAAAAAGGCCTCCTACCAGGAAGCCTTTCAAATATTATTCAAAATAAAACTATTAGTTTGATGACAAAGCAGCCGCACCGCTCACAATTTCGGTAAGCTCGGTTGTAATGGCTGCCTGCCGTGCCTGGTTGTAGGATAATTTTAATTGCTTAAGCAATTCGCCTGCATTATCAGTCGCCTTATCCATAGCTGTCATACGGGCGCCATGCTCAGAAGCATGCGAATCCAGAACGGCTTTGTATAATTGTATCTTGATATTCTTTGGTATTAACTGCTCCACGATCTCTTCCTGCGATGGTTCAAGAATATAGTCGACCTGGTGAGCCGTGTCTACTTTCTTTTCAGATTTAGGAACAGGAAGCAACTGCTCAACGGTCAGGATCTGCATGGCTGCGTTTTTGAACTGGTTGTAAACCACCTCGACGCGATCAAACTCACCTTTCAGGAAACCTTCCATGATGGCTTCCGTTACCTTCGACACATTGAGGAAATTAAGCGAGTTGAACAGCTCGTTGTTATCTCCAACCACATTGTATTTACGACGCTGATAATACTCCTGGCTTTTTTTACCGATACCAATTATCGATATATTGCCTGCCTTATGCTGGGCGCTGTATTTTTCAGATATCAGGTTATTAGCGGTTTTTATCGCGTTAGCGTTAAAAGCGCCGGCCAAACCACGGTTAGACGAAACAACAACGATCAGCACCTTGTTCGGCTCGCGCTCCTGTAAAAATGGCGATGAGCCATCTTCCAGTGATGCCGATAGGTTGGCCAGCATATCCTTTAGCTTGTTGGCGTAAGGTCGCAACTGCATGATCGCATTGGTGGCACGCTTCAGCTTGGCCGCCGAAACCATTTTCATGGCCTTGGTGATCTGCTGTGTCGACGTTACCGACGATATCCTGTTTCTTACTTCTTTTAAATTAGCCATTCTTTTTGAGATGTGAGATTTGAGATACGAGACGTGAGACTTTCACGTCAACCCAAATCCATTATCTAATTTATCTGGTTAGATATGAGATAAGAAAACTCAAATCTCATATCTAACATCTCATATCTGATTAATACTTCCCTGCCAATTCCTTTGCTACTGTTTCCAGTACGCCGGTTATCTCGTCATCCAGTTTACCGGCTTTCAAAGCAGCCAGCGTTTGCGGGTGGCGTAATTCCAACTGAGTAGTATATTCGTTTTCGAATTCTTTGATCTTGTTAACCGGCACGTTACGCATCAGGTTTTTAGTACCTGCGTAAACTATAGCCACCTGTTTTTCAACGGTTACCGGCGAATACTGGCCTTGTTTCAGAATCTCCACGTTACGGGCACCCTTGTCAAGTACTGTTTTGGTTGAGGCGTCAAGGTCCGAACCGAATTTTGAGAAAGCTTCCAGCTCGCGGAACTGGGCCTGGTCAAGTTTCAGGGTACCGGCAACTTTTTTCATCGATTTGATCTGTGCGTTACCACCCACACGCGATACCGAAATACCCACGTTGATAGCAGGGCGAACACCAGCGTTAAACAGGTTCGACTCCAGGAATATCTGGCCGTCGGTGATCGAGATCACGTTGGTTGGGATATACGCTGATACGTCACCGGCCTGTGTTTCAATGATTGGCAACGCGGTTAACGAACCACCACCTTTAGCGATATCTTTTATCGAATCGGGAAGATCGTTCATTGCCTGGGCGATGGAGTCGTTGGCGTTGATCTTAGCGGCACGTTCCAGTAAACGGCTATGCAGGTAAAATACGTCACCAGGATAAGCCTCGCGGCCAGGAGGACGACGCAACAGCAGCGACACTTCGCGGTAAGCAACAGCCTGTTTAGACAAATCATCATAGATGATCAAAGCAGGACGCCCGGTATCGCGGAAGAACTCGCCGATAGCAGCGCCCGCAAACGGTGCGAAGAACTGCATTGGAGCAGGGTCGGCAGCGCTTGCCGAAACAACGATGGTATAAGGCATGGCACCGTTCTCTTCCAGCGTACGAACAATGTTCGCAACGGTTGAAGATTTTTGGCCGCAAGCCACATATATACACAGTACCGGCTGACCGGCAGCATAAAATTCTTTTTGATTGATAATGGTATCGATACAAACAGCGGTCTTACCAGTCTGGCGGTCGCCGATCACAAGCTCGCGCTGGCCACGGCCGATAGGGATCATCGCATCGATGGCCTTGATACCTGTTTGTAAAGGCTCGGTAACAGGCTGACGGTAAATTACACCGGGTGCCTTGCGCTCCAGCGGCATTTCGTAAGTTTTACCTGTTATCGGACCTTTGCCATCTATTGGCTGTCCCAGGGTATTCACCACGCGGCCAAGCATCCCATCGCCCACATTTATCGAAGCGATCTTCTTGGTACGCTTGATCGTATCGCCTTCCTTTACGCCGTCCGATTTCCCAAGCAATACCACACCCACGTTATCTTCTTCCAGGTTTAGCACGATACCCTGCAGGCCGGTCTCAAATTCAACCAACTCACCCGATTGTACTTTAGTTAATCCGTAAACGCGGGCAATACCGTCGCCCACCTGAAGTACCGTTCCTACTTCTTCTAATTCAGATTCTGACTTGAAGCCCGACAATTGCTGGCGCAATATGGCTGATACTTCGTCTGGTCTTACCTCTACCATTTTTTATTTATTTAGAGTTTTGTTTTTTTATTGTTATTGATTCACGCCGTGGGCGAAGTCTGATTTCAATTTCTTTAAGCTCGTCAGCAAACTGGTGTCAACCTGCAGGTCGCCCACTTTCAGTACAAACCCGCCGATCAAGTTATGATCTACTTTGGTATGCAATTCGATAGTGCCACCTGTCGATGCCTTTAGTTCCGCAATTATTTGCTTCTTATTTTCTTCAGATAACGGAGTCGCTGATGTTACATAAGCCCGCACAATATTCTTGATCACATTATACTGATTAATAAACTCCTTTGCGGTTGCATATAAAACCTGCGCACGGCTTTTGTTGATCATTATCTTAAAGAATGAATCAGTAACCTTACTTACTTTGCCGGCAAATATAGCCTCCAATATCTTGATCTTTTTGTCGTGAGCAATGATGGGATTAGCCAAAACTGCCTGCAGCTGTGAATTGGCTTTTAGGGTATGCGTAAAAAGTTCCATGTCGCTCCTTATTGCCTCGAGAGCTTTCTCCTCTTCGGCAAGATCGATCAACGACTTGGCATACCTGTTTGCAACTGTTAATTCAGACATATCTTTTTAGTAGTGAGATTTGAGATTTGAGATCTGAGACCTGTTGATTCGTCTCATATCTTACATCTCATACCTCATATCTTACCTTAATTTCACTTCTTTCAGCAGGTCGGCCACTAAAGCGTCCTGTTTCTTCTGATCTTCAAACTGCTTACGCAATATTTTTTCCGCGATCTCAATAGACAAAGTAGCTACCTGATTCTTAACGTCGGCCATGGCGATAGCTTTTTGATTATCTATTTCGATACGAGCCCTTTCGATCATTCGGCTACCTTCAACATTAGCGGCATCTTTAGCATCGGCCACTATTTGGTCCTTCATCTGCTTGGCTTCCTTCAAAATCTCATCGCGTTCGATACGTGCCTGTTTTAACAGGGCATCGTTTTCGCTTGTCAAACGAGCCATCTCTTCTTTGGCAGCTTCGGCCATTGAAAGCGCGCTTTCAATAGATTTTTCACGTTCGCTGATGGCGGCCAGGATAGGCTTCCAGGCAAATTTACCCAGGATGAATAATAAGATAAGGAATGAAAGGGCTGTCCAGAAAACTAAACCTATTTCGGGTTTAACTAATTCCATAATTCAGTCTATTTATAAAATTATAATTTCATTAATTAAAAACAGCCCGGCGCCAAACGCTCCGGGTTGTTTTTGTTTTTTGCCTGTCCCTAATTAGAGCAGGGCAACTACCACAGCAAACAAAGCAACACCTTCTACAAGAGCTGCAGCGATGATCATGTTTGTTTGAATTTTTGAGATAGCTTCAGGCTGGCGTGCGATAGCTTCAACGGCTTTACCACCGATCTGCCCGATACCGATACCTGCACCAATAGCAGCTAAACCTGCACCAAGAGCAGCAACGTTACCAAAAACAGTTGTAGCAGCGGCTAAAACCATTCCAGCGTGTCCAATCATTCCAGTCATTGTTTGATAAATTTAAACGTGTATATATTAATAGATAATTAATTCAATATTAATGATGCTCTTCAATGGCCATTCCTATGAACAGCGACGAAAGCATGGTAAAGATATAAGCCTGCAAAAACGCCACCAGCAATTCGATGGTATCGATAAACACAGTGAACGCTACCGATACCGGTGATATCCATATTGTGTTAAAAATAAATATCAGGGATATCAAACTCAATACAATGATGTGGCCTGCAGTGATGTTTGCAAACAAACGTATCATCAACGCAAAGGGGCGTGATATAACCGATATGAGCTCCACCGGAACCATGATGATGTACAACCATATGGGTATAGGCGGCATAAATATGTGTTTCCAGTAATATTTATTGGCACTGAAATTAACTACAAGCAACGTAATAGTAGCCAGTGTTAATGTAACAGCTATATTTCCTGTCAGGTTAAAACCACCGGGGAAAACCGGGATCATACCAAATAGGTTATTGATCAGTATAAAAAAGAAGATGGTAAGCAGCAAAGGCATATACTTCGTGTACTTTACACCAATGTTCGGTATGGCCACATCATCACGGATAAACAGGATGAGCGGTTCGAGGAACGATTGCAAACCTTTTGGAGCTTTACCAACGCGCTTTTTGTAGGCTGATGATATGGTAAGGAATACAATAAGCAGCAAAGTTATAGTCATGAACATGCTGATAACATTTCGCGTAATAGAAAAATCCCATACCTTCTTATTCGCAGCTTCGTCCACCTTGCCCGAAGCATCGACCACCGCTATTTTATTACCTTCAAGCTTGTAGCTATATTTTACACCGGTATATACAGTCCCTTCAGGCAGTAAGTCTCCGGAAGAAAATTGCTCTAACCCCTTATCGGTATAAAGGATAACGGGCAGCGGAATTTTTGTCTCTTTTACAAAGGGGAAGACAATTGGCCAAAAGTGAGAATCGCCGATATGCTCCAATATCACATCCTTTGGCTCAAACTTCTTTTCGGCACCCTCCGGTGCCTTTTCCCGGGCGGATGCTGATTTTGAAAATGTGCCTGCGAGTAAAAAAAACGCGCAAATGAAGAAAATGTTAAAAATTTTTGAGTTCAAAATCTTGCCGCTTGTCATCTAAAATGAAGTTTTCTACCTTAAATTTTTGTGCCGCAAGTTACGTAACAGAACATAAACTTCAAAGACCATATTTAATAAATAAATATAAAAAAAATCACCCACGAAAACGTACTTATTTACCTTATTTTTCATCGAAAAGATGACAATAAAGAATATACAGGCCAATATTTTTATTGTGGTACCAGCCAGGAAAGCCTGGGTTGTGTAGTCCTTGTTTTTTTGCTGGATGAATAACATCAGCCCTACTACCAAAAACGTGAAGCCTGAGATGTAAAAAAAGATCAGCCAGAAATGTACCACCAGCCAATCGTCATAGCCATTATGCTGTAAAGCAATCGGCGGAATAGCCAGGCAGATTGTAAATAAAAGATAATAGAATACGGCTGTGCTGAGTTTCATTTACTTTGTATGGATGCCTCCTGATTTATGAAGTGCAAAGGTGCAGATTTTTATTATTTTACGAATAAAATTATGTTGCCGTTCCAACATCATATTTATCATTGCTATTCACTTTTTAAGAGATACAATAACTATGTACAATGAGATAAAGACGCCAACAAGCGCCAGTACCGCGGTGACCCATTTGGTTTGATGGCCGGCGGACTGATCGATCTTAGTTCCCAGGTAGGCAAGCCCGCCAATAATAACGATCATCTGGAAGCCAAGGCCGGAGTATTTCGCGTAAGCATTGATTGAACGGCCATTCTTATTATTTGGTTCATTATTAGTCATCTGCAAATTTATTGATCCTATTGCATACTATTTAGTAAATTAGCAAGGCTTTTATAAACTGTTGTTTTTACTTTGAGGCGCACTTCTGAAACATCTGTCTTTCGACGAATATACTTCCCGGTTTTAGTGCTGTTGATAGCAGGATGCTCACTCGAAAAGAAAAGCGGCTTCAACCGCGCCATGCAGAATCTGACGGCGCATTACAATATCCTGTTTGATGCCGACGAGATACTGCGCGAGAAACAGGAAAGTTACGCTTTGTCATTTGTAGATTCCTATAATGAGATATTGCGCGTTTACCAGGATACAACGGCACAGAGCGGCACCCCGGATAAAGACCTTGAGGAGGCCAAAGCAAAAGGCAACAAGATCATCAACATTAAAGAGCAAAGCCACTACCTTGGCGACGCCTATTTGGTTTTAGGAAAAACGGATTATCTTGAGGCCAATTATTTCGACGCAACGGAATATTTCAGTTACGTGGTAAGATCGTTCCCGGAGGAAAAAAAACTGTCTGAAGAAGCTTTGATGTGGAAGGCCCGTACCCTGATCTGTCTGGATCAATTGCCGAAAGCAAAACTGGCTATAGATTCGGCTGTTTCGAACATTGATAAGAAAACAAAGAAGAGCACCATCGCTGATATTTACGCCACGAAGCTGCAATATGATATTGATGTGCAGAATTATGAAGAAGGCGAACAGGTGGCGAAAAAGGCAATACAATTCTGTCGTAATAAAGGTCAGCGGCTGCGCTTGACCTTTATTATGGCCCAATTGCAGGAATTGAACAATAAAACAACCGACGCTTATAAAAACTACAGCAGTATAGTAAACAGCAATGCAGCGTTCGAAATGGCTTTTAATGCTAACCTTAATCGTATAAGGATAGAACAAAATGAGACCGGCGCCAAAGTGAACCGGATAGACCGGCTGCGCAGCTTAATCAAAAACGAGAATAATAAAGATTTTATAGACCAGGTATATTACCAGATAGCGCAGTTATATTATACCGGCAAGGACCTGAACAACGCCATCAAAAACTATCACCTCTCAATAAACTATAGCCGCAAAAATCAAAACCAGAAGGGACTCTCCTACCTGCGGCTGGCCGATATCTATTTCAAAGACCGGGGCGATTATGTGGCTGCCAAGAAATATTACGATAGCACGCTTTTTAGTTTGTCGCCCGGCTATCCGGGTTACCAAACCATCAAAAAGAAAAGCGACAACCTGCAATTGCTTGCAGACAGATTTAGCATCATATCGAGGGAAGATACCTTGCAAATGTTGGCGAAGCTGGATGAAAAAGCCAGGAGCACGCGTATAGATGCGATGGTTAGTAATGAGACACTGCACCGGCAGCAGGTTCAGGCTGGTATTGATAACGCGATAGCTGCAAATAATACGCAGCCGGGCGGTCCCCAGGGTGGCGGCGGGAGCACATTTTATTTTTATAACAGCAACGCCGTGAGCCAGGGCTACAACGATTTTAAACGCCGATGGGGCAACCGCAAGCTGGAAGACAACTGGCGGAGAAGCAATAAATCAAATGGCAATTCGACGCTCACCACAGCTGAAAGTATTGACCCTGACGCGCCGGCTGACCAGGCAGCGAAAGGCAAGGGCGTTAATGCCGGTGATTACCGCAAACAATTAATAGACAACCTGCCGCTTACACCGGAAAAACTCGCCATATCGAACAAGCTTATTTATGATGCCTATTTTGACGTTGCTAATTTTTACCGGGATATATTAGGCGACAGGAAAGAAGCGATCGCGACCTATGAGTTATTGCTGAGTCGTTTTCCGGATAGCCCGGACAAACCGGCTTTATACTATAACCTTTACCGCTTATATACCGATGACAACAACCAGGCAAAGGCAGACGAATATAAAAACCTCCTGCTGAAAAACTTCCCGGATACGCCATTTGCGAAAATTATTGTCGACCCGGATTACGGCAAAAAACTGAATGATGCCGATGCCGAGCTAACTGAAAAATACAACCAGGTTTATGACGCTTTTTCGAAGCCTGACTATCCACGTACCATATTGCTTATAGATGCTCTTCAAAAACAACGGCCGGACAATAAATGGGCCGCTCAATTGGATTATCTTCGGGCAATAGCTCAGGGACATTTGGAAAAGCTGGATCCATTTAAAGCCGATCTTGCCGCTATAATAAGCAAATATCCAAACGACAGGCTGATAACGCCATTAGTGAAGCAACATCTAATTTACCTCGATGCCAATCGCGATGCTTTGTTTAAAAGACCAGTCGTACTAACGGACAAGGACCCGAACGAGGAACCTTTTGTACCACCGGCGATGACAGAAGCCCAGCAAGCCGCCGCCAGGTATAATAACCTCCTTGCAGAACAGCAGGCTGCTGCTGTAAAGCAGGCCGAAGCTGCAAAAGTTGTAAAGGACCCTTTAACAGGTAAGCCGGTTGTTGAAAAACCAGACTCGGCTAAAGCCAATACTGTTCAGGGTAAAGTTCCTTCTGCAACCAAAGAAGCAGCCAAATCATCAATATTCTCGATGCGCGACAGCACGAATTACTATTTTGTAGTGAATGTGAGCACGGCAACCGTAAACCTGGCCTCATCACGTTTCGGCATAGGGCAGTTTAATCGCGCTAACCTGGCAGGCAGTGCCATTAAACACCAGCTGATGAGCGTAGGCGACAACAACCAACTGATTTACGTGGGACGGTTTTACAGCCTCGGAGCAGTTAAAGATTACGCCCGTGCTATTATCCCGCTGATGCCGGATATTATGAAAGTTCCGAAGGACCAGTATAGTTTTTTTATCATTACGCAGGAAAATTTGGATAAGCTGAACAATAAATCTACGCTGGACAGTTATATAGATTATTACCAGAATAATTATTGAAATAGCTACTATTGCTTAAAATTAAATTGAAAGAGAATGATCGTCGTTAAATTATCGCAACAGGATATCAGGAGGTACAACGGCTATATTTGGAAGTTTTTTATCAGCTGTTTTTTGCTGGTGGTGCTGCTGATAGTTGGTACGTACTTTGGTATTTTTGGCCCGCTGCCGTCATTCCGCGACCTGGAAAACCCAAAAAGTAACCAGGCGTCCGAGATCATCTCATCCGACAAACAAACTTTAGGCACTTATTATGTAGAGAACCGTTCGAATGTGACCTATAAGGAAATATCGCCCAATGTTATCCACGCGCTGGTAGCTACCGAGGACGAACGCTTCTATGAACACTCGGGCATCGACTTCAGGCGCCAGTTTACCATCCTGTTTCTCAATATTTTTAAAAGCCAGGGCGGCAGCACCATTACCCAGCAATTAGCTAAGAACCTTTTTACGGAACATCCTTCACGAAATAAGATCGTTCGTTTTACCCAGAAAATGAAGGAATGGATAACCGCCGTAAACCTCGAAAGGCGGTATACCAAGGAAGAGATCATCACGATGTACCTGAATAAAGTAGATTTCGGCGCTTACAACACTTTTGGGATCAAGTCGGCGGCGCGCACTTACTTTAATACAACGCCTGATAAACTAACGCCCGACCAGGCTGCTATGCTAATAGCTATGATCAACGGGCCGGGATACTATTCGCCGATCAATCATCCCGACCGGCTTCTGAACCGCCGAAATTACGTGGTGCTAACACAGATGGCGAAATTGGGATACCTGAGCGAGGGGCAACTGGCAGAATTTAAGTCCAAGCCACTGGGATTACATTTTAACCGGATAACGCATAACGACGGACCGGCGCCGTATTTCAGAGCTGTATTGAAAAGAGAGGTTCAGAAAATATTGCAGGACGAGTCGATCGTAAGAGCCGACGGAACCTCTTATGATCTTGATCGTGATGGCCTGAAAATTTACACGACCATCAATTACACGATGCAGCAATATGCCGAAGAGGCACAGGCCGAATACATGCGTCAGTTACAGGTGCAGTTTAACGATCACTGGAAGGGATATAGTTTATATAAAAGTATCAAAAACTTCAAACTGCTGCTTGACCAGGGTATGCACAGGTCGGACAGGTATAAGGCCGATACACTGCAGGGCATGTCGGCAGACGAGATCAAAAAAGATTTCAATACACCTACCAAAGTAGACCTGTTTACCTGGAAAGGCGATACCACGATGACGATGAAACCCATCGACTCGATTGTGTACTCAAAATTGCTGCTGCGCAACTCCATGATGAGCATGGACCCAACCACCGGTTATATTAAAGCCTGGGTTGGGGGTATAAATTTCGAGCACTTTAAATACGACCAGGTAAAATACGGAACGCGACAGGTGGGTTCAACAGCAAAGCCGTTTACCTATTCTGTGGCTATAGATAATGGGTATTCGCCGTGTTTAAAGGTAGATAACGTGCCTGTTGAAATTGACATACCGGGGCAACCACCGTACAGCCCGCGTCAATCACAATCCGACCTTCAGCCGGGAGCCATTACTTTACGAACTGCCCTTGCTTTCTCGCAGAACTATGTTACAGCATGGGTTATGAAACAGGTGGGCCCCGTTCCGGTTATGAACCAGATAAAAAAAATGGGGATAACCAGTGAGGTGGGGCCTTATCCATCAATCTGCCTTGGCTCATTTAATGCGTCGGTTTTTGATATGACCGGGGCGTACTCTGTATTTGCCAATCATGGGATATGGACGGAACCGACCTTCATATTGCGCATAGAAGATAAGAAAGGCAATGTGCTTTATACCCACAGACCACGCGTGACACAGGCTATGAATGAGCAAACAGCTTATGTAATGACCTACATGCTGAAAGGTGTTATTGAAAACGGCACCGGCTCGAGACTTACCTACAAATATGGCATCCGCAACCCGGTAGGCGGCAAAACCGGCACCACGCAGGATAATTCCGACGGCTGGTTCATCGGTATTACGCCACAATTGGTTACCGGTGTGTGGACGGGCTGCGAGGACAGGGACATCCACTTCAGGTCGACGCGGCTGGGTGAAGGAGCCAACACAGCATTGCCTATATTTGCGGGCTTTATGAAGCGGGTATATGCCAATGAATCACTCGGTATTAAAAAGAATGTCGACTTCGATCCTCCAAAATCCCCGCTTACCGTAACGCTCGATTGCAGCGCGTACGACCAGCAGGAACAGGGACAGAACCCGGCATCGGATGTGGATAAGAAGCTTGGGTTTTAGTGGTTTATTGTAAGGTTGGAAAGTTGAAATATTGCAAGGTTGATTGGGTATTCGACAATCCTTTACCAATTAACCGATGAACCAATGGCTAATGAATGATTTTGATTATAGGGAGGCGTTAAAAAAAATTCCCCATAAACCAGGGGTATACCAGTTTTGGGATACGGATAAGGAACTGATTTACATTGGCAAGGCCAAAGATCTTCGGAACCGGGTTACCTCCTATTTCAATAAGGATACACAGGTCAATGCCAAAACGCGTGTACTGGTATCCAAAATACGCAACATAACTTTTACCATCGTAGATACGGAGGTAGATGCCTGGCTGCTGGAAAACAGCATGATAAAAAAGCATCAGCCGAGGTATAATGTGATGCTGAAAGATGATAAGACCTATCCATGGATCATTATCAAAAATGAGAATTTTCCGCGCATATTCTGGACACGGCGCATTGTCCGCGACGGTTCCAAATACCTGGGCCCGTATGCTTCGGTTAGCATGATGCACGCCATTTTGGGGTTGATCAAAGAAACCTATCCTCTTCGTACTTGTAACCTGGCACTTACACGGCAAAATATCGATGCAGGGAAATTTAAGGTTTGCCTCGAATATCAATTGGGTAACTGCAAAGGCCCTTGCCAGAACTATCAAACCGAAGCAGACTACGAGCATAATATCGAGGAGATAAAAGATATATTGAACGGCAAGATAGGTGCGGTACTGCGCAACATGAAAGCCGACCTGGATGCAGCTGTGGCCAGTCTCAATTTCGAAGCGGCACACAAGCTGAAACGAAAATTCGACCTGCTGGAGAACTACCAAAGTAAGTCGACCGTCGTCAATTCGTCTATCACCGATGTGGATGTTTTCAATATCGCATCGGATGAAAAATACGCGTTCGTCAATTTCCTGAAAGTGATGAACGGCACCATCATTCAAACCCAAACCATCGAGCTGAAGAAACGGCTGGATGAAGGCGACGAAGAGTTACTTACCCTGGCTATATCAGAGTTCAGGAGCAGGTATAACAGCCATTCAAAAGAAGTGATCGTGCCGTTTCACCCGGATATTGATGATGGACAGATCAAGTTCACGGTGCCTAAGCTCGGCGAAAAGAAAAAGCTGCTTGATCTTTCACACAAGAATGTACTGTTCTTTAAAAAAGAGAAGATAGACCAGTACGAAAAGCTAAACCCTGAAGTGCGTACTGAGCGGTTGCTTATGGTGATGATGAAGGACCTGAGGATGAACCAGTTGCCCCGGCATATCGAATGTTTTGATAATTCGAACTTCCAGGGGAAATATCCCGTGTCGGCTATCGTTGTGTTTCGCGACGGGAAACCATCAAAAAAGGACTATCGCCATTTTAACGTAAAAACCGTTGAGGGGCCAAATGATTTTGCTACTATGGAGGAGGCTGTACACCGCCGCTATCGCCGCATGCTGGATGAAGGCTCCGAACTTCCGCAACTGATCATTATCGACGGTGGTAAGGGACAATTATCATCCGCAGTGAAAAGCCTCAAGTTACTGGGGATAGATAAACAGGTAACGGTTATCGGCATTGCAAAACGTCTCGAGGAGTTGTATTACCCCGGCGACCAATACCCTTTATACCTCGATAAAAAATCGGAGACGCTGAAGATCATCCAGCAACTGCGCGATGAGGCCCACCGTTTCGGCATCACTTTTCACAGGAAAAAACGCGACAAGGGCACTTTAGCAACTGAGCTTGAGCTAATAGAAGGAATAGGAAAAACGTCGGCCGACAAACTGTTGAAATACTTTAAGTCGGTTAAAAAAATACGAAATGCGACAGAAGACGAGTTGTTGGAGGTAGTGACCAAAAAGCAGGCGCTTGCAATAAGGAGTTATTTTGGGGAGGCCGCTAAGAGCTCTTAAATGCACCTGATATAGCAACGGCCGCATAACTTATTGCAAAAGAAAAAGTCTTAAACCGTTATCCGGCCTAAGACTTTCCTCTTATAAGTTAGGGCTATTTTTTTCTTAGTATTGCCAAAGATTGAGTTCCCAATCCATCAGCTGTTTTTTCACTTTTTCCGATTCGTACAGTTTATCTATACCCTGCGCGTAGTCTTTGATTCGTTCATCTTTATCGTTGGATACCTTCACAATGTAGCTGGTGAATATCCTTTTCATAAATACGTCATCGAAACTCAGTCCTGTATTATCATTGCTGCGGTCAACTGCTTCTTTGGTAGCCAGTATGGGCCGGGCATCGGGGAAATATATCCAGAAAGCGGGCTGGTAATCCAGGTTAAGACCGGTCACCTTTTGCTTCACCATAGGCGCAATACCTATAATGCGCGGTTCGAATATCGAACGCTGGCGGTCGAATATCCAGTCTTCCTTGATACGGAATTTAACAATGCTGTCGGGGTTAAACTCTCCGGGCTGCATGGTCGAGCCGATCTTGTCGCCCGTGTTTTTATCAAATCTGTCCACCAGTACACTATCAGCCATTTTTGATTTGGCCTGGGCAGCGGTCAACGGTTTTGCAAACGCATCGCCGTCCGGATCATCTTTACTTGGGTTAGCATCATAGGCAGTTAGCTCGCCTGCTGCTACAGCGTCCATCAAAATGTCAATGAGGCGTTGTTTTGGCGAAGCCAGGTACTGGTTCATTTTTTCGCGAACATCTATCTCGCGCCATACACGTTTGGCATAAGCCACATCCGATTCACGAACATTTGCATAAGGTGTAACCCTGGCATTCAGGATATTGGTTTTTTTGTAATATCCATCAAGCGGCCTGTCAAACGGCTTTGCGGGCGCGGTGGCTACCTGTTGTTTTTTTGTCGTATCCACAACAGTTTTGGCACCGGTGTTACCGGCCTGCTGTTGCGTGGTGGTTGGCTTTGAGGTGGTTTTTTTAACCTTCTTGCGCTGGGCAAACGCACCCGCACACGCCAAACAAAGTACAATAACCAAAAATCTCTTTTTCATATCCTTTTAATTTGCCGATAACACTATCGGATCCAATCCACGTTGTGTGCCGTCAGGGCCTACTGCTACAATATCTTTAAATACTATGGTCGACCCCGGGCCTATCGTATTTATTGCTGCACGCATCTGGCTGGTCAACTCCGAACCGGTGGCCGAATATATGATCGGGTCCTGGCGCGGCTTGATCACTAAGATCGTAAAGCGGGTCACATTAAATTTAGCGTCAAAATCAAAGTTGTCCAGTTTGGCAAAAACCCTGTCCTGCGCTTTAATATTAGCAGCGCTTGTATTGCCACCGCTTTTCCCCGCAAACTGTGGTTTTGGGTCGGGTATACGTTTTACACGGAATTTGGTTGCACCTAACACGGTTGTTTTCCCCGGCGCAATTTCGCCGGATACCGTTACCACATCGTTATCACTTACTGAATTAACCGTGGCTATATAGTGCCCGGCCGAGCCGGATAACGAGCCTGCCGATATACTCACATGCAGTTTCTCTTTTGCGATGCCCGGGGCAGATACCGAAATAGGGTTTGGCACGCCAATGTATAATACATTCATCTTATCAGGTGATACAACCGCTGATGGTTTTGCCACCATGTAAGTTTGAGGCGGAGTTGAATACGTTTTA
This sequence comes from Mucilaginibacter ginsenosidivorans, assembly GCF_007971025.1. Taxonomy (NCBI): domain Bacteria; kingdom Pseudomonadati; phylum Bacteroidota; class Sphingobacteriia; order Sphingobacteriales; family Sphingobacteriaceae; genus Mucilaginibacter; species Mucilaginibacter ginsenosidivorans. The sequence goes on from NZ_CP042436.1 coordinate 5,285,290, forward strand.
TAGGTACCGTCTGTTTGCTTAACCTTGATAGTACCTACCCAGGTATGAACACCTTCGCTGCCGGTACTGCCCGAATACTTGCCTTTACCACCTTCCGTCGGAAGCCTGGAGCCATCTACGGTAACCTCGGGGCTTGATTTTGAATCCGATGCTGTCAGGAAAACATCAGCCGTATAAGGTTGCCCAACCAAAACGTAGCTTGTAGGCGCAACGGCAACAGCATTGAACTGGTCGAGATTTACCTGCGCCTGGTCAACTTTTCCTAATAACTTCTTTATAACCTCGTTTTCGGAGTTTTTGACATCCGATTGTATTTTTACAAAAGCTGTCATTGCGGCACCCATAGGGATACCATCTCCAAAATTAGCTTGCTCCCAGTCTTTATTAGGGAAACCATCACGTTTTTTTGGCGGAGTCGCTTGCAATGAAAGATTCATTCCCACACGATCTTTGGGATCTAATAGTGCTAACAAAGCATTTCTTGTATCATCAATTCTTTTATGCAACTCATAAGCTGCTCTTTTTTCGCCGCCAACCATCAAGTGATCCGATGCTGCTAAATCTTCCCGCCCTTTATAATCATTTGTTGCTGCGTCCATTCCACCTGTCGCATCCTCCAATTGTTTTTTTAATGATTCGATGTAGGCATCTAGGTTAGTAGCCAATTCCCTCGCCTTTTTTGCTTTTTTGTACGGTTCTCTAGCTCGTTCAGGTTCATCTTTCAATTTCGTCTTTTCGAAAGCATCAAACGTATTATTAATACCGATTTGAACATTATTTTTAGACGAGTTTAAGCTATCGCTGATATTTTTAAATGAGTCCAGCAAATTCTCCGGTACGTCAAGAGCTATAAGGCCCAATAGTACCAGGTATAGGATACCTATCATTCGCTGTCTTGGGGTTTCTTTACCGCCGGCCATTTTATCTTATTTATTCGTTTGTAGGGTCGTTATTAAATCAATTATGAACGTGGCTGGCTCATTGCCGATAGCATGTTACCATAAATAGAGTTCAGCGTGCTCAGGTTTTTAGACAAGCGCGCAACTTCTGTTTTGAACTGCTGAGAATCTTCCAGCGATTCGGTAAAGTTTTGCATAGTTGACGCCATACTGGTGTAAAACTTGTTCATTGACTTCAGATGAGAGCTCGAGTCCTGCAACTCCAATTCGTATACTGCGTTCAATGCCGACAGGTTTTTGGCCAGGTTATTCACCTGCTCATGGTAAGCCTTTGAGTCGATATTCGAATTAGCCATTTCTGACAGGTTAGCTGATGCTGCTTCGAAAGCGCTGCTCAGTTTATCGTAGCTTGCACTTGCAGTTTTTACTTTTGATGAGAATTCGCTTGTAGCTGCGCCTGCATCGGCAACTTTTGAAATGTTTGCTACTTTATCGCCAAAAGTTCTCAGGCCTTCGCCCAGGCTGCCTATCAATTCAGGACCAATTTTTGCGTCGTCCAGCATTTTATCCAAGGCTGCTGTACTTGATGTAGCGCCGATGCCGCGTGTTGTTGCAGTTGGAAGTTCTCCTTTAAAATCTTCACTTAATTCAGGATAAACGCGCGTCCAGTCGATGTGCTCTTCTACGTTTTCCCTCATAAAACCTAAAAGGAAAAATAGAGCGGCTTCAGTAATAAGTCCCGCTGATATAAATGTACCACCGTAAGGCCAGTGCTGAATCTTAAATAATAACCCAATAATAACCACAGATGCTCCCCAAGATACGATATTGGTAATTCCGTAAGGTTTTTTCTTCCCTGTCATGATAGTAGAATAATTAGAATTTAATTTAGTGGATGATATTTTGTTAGTGTTTGTCTTTAATGTCGCGGCCAAGGTAATGCGTCACGCAACGGAAGCCGATGTATGATTTTGCAGTATCCTGGTATTCATAAGTACGGGTAGCATTTTGCAGGAAATATCCCACATCTTTCCACGAGCCACCCCTTACTACTTTACGTTTTAATGCAGGCGGATCGCCGGGTTTGGCATCATAAGTAAAGTTTGGGTTCAAATCGTGTGTAAAAGTTGAGGCCGACTCGTCAAATGCGGTCAAGGTCCATTCGGCTACGTTACCGGCCATATTATACAAACCAAAGTCATTTGGAAAATACGAGCGCACATTTACGGTATAAGCGCCGCCATCGTCGCTGTAATTACCACGACCTGGCTTAAAGTTGGCCATAAGGCAGCCTTTTGCATTTTTGATATACGGACCACCCCACGGATAATCGGTACCAACCCTGCCGCCGCGTGCCGCGTATTCAAATTCAACCTCGGTCGGCAAAGTATAAGTTAACCTGTGTGGTAAGCCGCGCGATTGTTTATAGTTCTCGTTGTAGCGCGTGCGCCATACGTTAAACGCACGTGCCTGGCGCCAGGTAACCCCCACAACCGGGTAGTTACGATAGGCGGGGTGCGAAAAATAACCTTCAACCATCGGTTCATTGGCAGCGTACGAAAAATCGGACAACCAAACCAGCGTGTCAGGATATACCGGAACCGTGTCGCGATAAATGAAATCTGAACGGTGTTTTGTTTTATCATTCTTGTAATCGGCCGCCTCGCGAAGGTTTACGATAGAATAATTGTATTTCAGCAGGCGCACATCCAGTTCGTTGCGATCGAAAATACGATCGTCGCCCTGATAATACATGCCTTGCAGCTTAGCCATGTTAGCGTTGTTACCCTTCCTGTTCGCATCAAACGAAATAGGGTAGCGTTTTACATAAGCCCAGTTGATATATTTTTTACCGTTATTGGTATTGCCAGCCGCTTTGGGCTTCATGAAATACTTGGGATCGTTTAGATAATTGGTGATAGCGATAGAATCGCGCACCCATTGTACAAATTGCTTATACTTGGTGTTCGAAACTTCAGTTTCATCCATGAAAAAGGCTGACTGGGTAACCTGTTTAGTTTGGGCCAGCTGTGCGAAAGTAACATCCTGATCCGTTTGACCCATTAAAAAGGTACCAGATGGTATATATACCATGCCGTATGGTACTTCAGCCCTAAAGGACTTTTGGGGAATGCCCGTTAACTCGCCCCTGTCACCTGTGCCTTTTTTGCCGCAACCGCCAAGTACCACACTTCCGGCTAAAACCACTATTAAAAAGTAAATCTGCTTCATTTTTAAATCAATCAGTTATTGAAGATAACGCAATATGACCTCTACTAATATATTAATTTTACTTTAAGCAAAACGTTAAATGTTTTTTATATGTAAAGTTCTCGCCATACTCCATAGCAAAAATATAAATTAATAGTTTATTGCCATAAAAAAACAAAATAACTTATAATTAACCACTTATCGTTGTAGCAGGGTAATTATGAGGCATTATACGGCTCCGCGCTTTTGAAAGTTGCGGGCAAATTCCATAATTTACTATAAATTATTTGTTTACCATCTTTACATATTGTTCAATGGCCATGGTCATTGAAGGAGCGCCGGGGGTTGGCGCGGGGATATCCAAAATAAGACCGGCATCCAACACGGCTTTGTGTGTAGTAGCGCCAAAGGCAGCTATGCGGGTGTTATTTTGCTTAAAATCAGGGAAGTTCTTGTAGAGAGATTGTATGCTTGAAGGGCTAAAAAATGCCAGTACATCGTAAAAAACGTCGGCCAGATCGGACAGGTCGCTGCATACCGTACGGAACAATACGGCGGGGGTAAAATCATAGCCATTATCCAGCAAAAATTTCTGCGTTTCTTCTGCTGCAACGTCAGAGCAGGGATACAGGAATTTTTCACTTGAATGTTTTTTTAATACTTCGGCCAGGTCGGACGCGGTTTGTTTGCCGAAAAATATTTTTCTTTTACGGTATTGAATATATTTTTGAAGATAAAGGGCGATAGTTTCTGAAAGGCAGAAGTATTTCATGTCAACAGGCACCTCAAAGCGCATTTCTTCGCAAATACGGAAAAAGTGATCGGCTGAGTTTCGGCTCGTAAAGATGACAGCGGTAAAATCGGGCAGGTTGATCTTTTCTTTCCTGAAGTCTTTTGCGGGTACACCCTCAACATGAATAAATGATCTGAAATCGATCTTTAGATTGTATTTCTTTGCCAGTTCGGAATACGGGTTTTTGTCATTCTCGGGCTTTGGCAAAGTAACCAATATGCTTTTAACCTTTTTCTTTCTTTCTTCCAAAATACTTATATATAAAAACGTGACGCCTATATCTTTAATGCCTTAATCAAAATCAAAATAGGGCAAATTTCGAGGGCACAAAGATAGACAATTAAATAAAATTTATGAAATAGAATGTTAGAAATGATGCCTACGCTCCCCCGCAGGTATTGCCAAACGACTATAGCCGCTATGAGAATGAAGGCAAAAAACAGCACATATTTTATAAACGGGTCGGGCAGCAAACTGAAGCAAAGAGAGACCGGCAAAAACACGAAACCTACGTTAAAATAGGTAAGGTAGGATACCGATAGATATTCGCTGACCAACTTGCCGGTGCCAAACACAAAACCGAGAAATTTGACCACAAGGAACTTGACAGCAAACAGTACCAGGATGATAAAAGTAAGCGAAAAGAACAGCTGGGCGCCCCCGATGGTATAATATACATGCCGGTATGCCGAAAACTGGTAAAGGAACAGCCCGAATGTAAGTGCGAACAACAGGAAGAGCGCCAGGAAGGTCCACGAGTTGATGCCCCCATCCTCCTTGCTAACCTGGTTAAGCATACGCTTACTATAGAACGATTGCCATACGCTCTCGACATCCTTACCCATAAAAAGGTTAAGTATGGCCGCATAGATCAACAAAGCAAGGATAATGCCGATAACCCACCTATCTCGCGAAGGACGGCTGCTGCCTTCTTTCAGTAAACTTTTTGATTTGGTATGGATATCCAGGTAATTGGTACCCTTATACATATACTTTTGGATCAGGGTATCCATCAGCATATCGTGCCGGGCCGGGTCGGCAGGGCGGATGTATTTGGTGGCCAGGGAGTCCTGTACCAACTGATCATGCTGTTGCATAGCCAGTGCAACGGAATCCAAAAAAGGCAGGTGCTTATTTTGCGTAGCAGCCGGGGCCAGCGTATCGCCGTTTTTTAAGGTATCAGAAACCTGCTGTGCGAGGGCATTCACAGTAAAAAACAACATCAGCAAAAAGCACGCGGCAAAAGATCGCATACGGTAAATACTCTCAATCAATACGATCGCAAAGGTACCGCAATATTTAGTTGCTTTTATTCAATACAAATTATTTAGTGTTAAATAATTTGCAAACAAATACAGGCAGCCCGCCTGTTTACCTGGTGAATTTAGCAACGTATGACTGTCCATCCGCACCAGTAAAACTACCCGCGGCATAAATGTTGCCTTCTTTATCCGCGATAACGACACTAATGGGGTTATTCGCAGCCAGCGCATTAGCGCCTCCCAGTTCTGTCCACTTCAGGCCGTCCCACTCAGCTACATAATATTTATTACCGGCGTTGGTAAATTGACCGGCAACATAAACATGGCCATTACCATCAGTGGTTATTGAATTGATATCTCCATTAAATATGGCATCGCCCAATTGCGTCCACGCTGATCCATTCCATTTTGATATGTACCTTTTATTGTTAATATCGGTGAAACGACCCCCTGCATACAGATTCCCGGCATTATCAAGCGCAACGCGACTGATAACTGCGTTAGCCTGCAATTTGCCTATGGGAGTCCATCCGGTACTGCTATTATATTTAGCTACATAATAATAGCCGTCGGATTTATAATCGCCGGATGCATAGAGGTTACCCGATGGATCGGATATAAGGCACCAGGCTTGCGGATTGGATAGCGCAGTAGGTGGATTACCGATGGACACCCAATTACTGCCGCTTCTTTTAACAAAATTAGTACCAACTGTAGTCACTATGCTAAACTCGGAATACGCCACTCCCGCCGGATCAACCGCAAGTACATCAAGGGGTTGCTTGGATAAATGTGTGCCAACATCCTTTAATGACGACCAGGTTGAACCGTTCCACATCACAGCATTCTTATAACCGGTCTCGTCGGTAAACTCACCGCCCAGGTAAACATTGCCCACGTTGTCCAACGCGATAACGTGACCCGCATCATTCGCGTTTAGCGCTCCCACGTCCTTCCAGTCGGTGCCGTCCCAAACATTTAAGTTCCATTCGTCATTACTATTAAAGTGGTCTCCGGCAGCATATAAGTTCCCTTTTGCGTCTATTTTCATATCAAAAATATAACCATCCGCCTTCATCGCATGGCTATCTGTCCCCAGCCTGCTCCATCCCTTAGGCGTGGCGGGTGTTTTTGGTTTGTTGTTATCCGAATCACTTTTACTACAGCCAAATACCAGGCTGTATATAAGAAGGAAAAAAAATGCACGTTTCATATTACAGCGTTTTAGTATTATCAAAATTTCTACAATTATAGCTTTGGGTAAATACTCAATTTATAGTACCCCGGTCATTTAGCAGCAGGGTATTTAACTGCCGGTCACATCACCTGCCGTGGCGGTTTACACAAATGTTCCTATCCCATTTGGCGGTTCGGGCGGGACTTTTTGCTGTGCGGGTTGTGTCTTTGACCTTGACGCCGGTCAACCCATTTTTAACAGGGCCTATCAATAAGACGGTTAATAAAAAATAAAACGATAACTGCTTCATTGTTCCGGGGTTGTAATACCCAAAACTTGAACAATAATCACCAGCAGTAAATACTCAATTTAGAGTATGCCGCATAATACCTTGCATTGATAAATTGCGCCGGATACAGGTTTTTTGATATATTTATTACGGCATGAGAATACTGACCCGATCACTTTATCACATTACAATACTGGTAGCTTTGGTATTGACACTACCTGATGGGCTTTTTGCGCAAACACGGGTTATCGACGACCTAAAGAATAAAATTGCAAATGCCCCACCGGCCCGGAAACTCCAACTTTTGCTGGCATTGGGAGAATATCATCAAAGTATCAATAAAGATTCACTTTACCGGTATGCATTAACCGCCCGCAAACTGGCAAAACAGGTTAAAGATGCTGATAAGCAGGCGCTGGCCGATATCATGCTGATCAACGCATACCTGCGCGACAACCGGACAGATGGCGCCGCGTTATTAACCGACTCGGTCTTAAAACATTATTCATTTGAAAATGCGGCAACACGGTCAATTTATTTCAAACTTGAAGAATTGAAAGTTGATTGCTTTGGAGATGCGTCCGACTATAAAAATGCGCTTGCGCAATTATACCAGATCATCCGCGAAGCAGAACAGGCCGGCGATGCGACGGCCCTTGCCAGGAACATGAGTACTGTCGGTGTGATCAACTACAACCTCGATCATGTTCCGGTGGCCTTTTCCTGGTATTTTAAAGGGTCGGCGCATATAACCGATGAACCGCGGTTTGATTCGCCGGCAGCGGTATTATACATCAACCTGGCGGAAACTTACCGTTGGGTGGGAAAAACGGATTCGGCGTTTTTCTATGTCGACAAAGCCATCCCGCGGTGCAACAGGGTATCGAACCTGTTTTACATGGCTAATGCACTGAGGGTTAAGGCCAGTATTTTAAAAGATCAAAAGAAATTTGATGTAGCTGAACAAGTGATGATGCAATGCATCGCTATCCGCGAAAAAGTAGAAGGCAAACTGCCATTATCAAACGAGAAACTTGCGTTGGCATCCATTTACATGCGTGCGCAGCAACCAGGTAAAGCTATTAATCTTTTGAACGAAGCAATAGCGAGGTCCGATTCGGCCGCAAAAGCTATTTCGATCAAAAATAAAAAGCCGGCCACAGAGATTTCTGCCTTAAAAATATCGGCATACCGTACGTTGGCCAAATGCTACCAGGATAAGGGAGACACCAAAAATTATGCGGCCACCCTCGAAAAACTTATTCATGAAAATGACGCCTTTTACGCAGCTAATTCGGCCGATGCCATAGCCGAACTTCAGGCTAAATATGACCTTCAAAAAAAGGAAAGCACTATCGCGAAACAGCAATTGGCCATCGCAGAAAAAAACTACCTTTTATATGGCTCGATGATCGTACTCCTGCTGCTGGGCCTGGTGGCATGGTTGGTGTTTGTTAATTACAAGCGCAAACAAAATGTAAAAATGCAACTGGCGCTGAATGAAGAGAAACGGCTGGCGGCCCTATCCATAGTAGAAGCGGAAGAAAAGGAGCGGCGGCGTATAGCTGCCGATCTGCATGATAACATCGGTGCGTACGCTACTGCCATAAGCACGGATGTGGAGAAGATAATGGATGGCAACGAACGCCATAATGACAGGACCTTAAACAACCTGCATCAAAACTCAAAAGAGATCATTAATTCTCTGCGCGATACCATCTGGGTTTTGAACAAAGAGCACATCACAATAACAGAGATCAGCGACCGTATCAAAAACTACATCGGTAAGTTTTCGGCAACCTATGATAAAATTGAATTCCACATACAGGAAAATATTGAAAACGATGTTAGTATAGGATCGCGGCATGCACTAAATATATTCCGGATAATGCAGGAGGCGCTGCACAACGCTGTTAAACACAGCCATGCAAAAAATATAACCATTGCCATTATCAGCAATGGAAACATTCATATTGAAGTAAAGGACGACGGCACAGGCATGCCTGCGGATGCCTTCAGTAAACATGGGAACGGATTACTGAACATGCAGGAAAGGGCCGAAGAGGTTAATATGAAACTGGAGCTGGCTTCGGGCAACGGCGACGGAACGAGCTGGACATTATATACTGCAAAATGAGTATTTACGGGTCCGTAACCCAGGTATATCTTTATACATTTAAACATAGAAAATGAATAAACCCTTGCGGATAGGTTTAGTGGATGACAAAAAGGTAAACCGTACCAGTATAACGGACAAACTACGGCAGTTTGATAATCTTGACCTTTGTTTTGTCGCGATAAACGGCAACGACTGCCTGGAGCAGTTAAAACTGATGCCCCTTCACAAGATGCCGCAGGTGATATTTATGGATCTGGAGATGCCGGGCATGAACGGCATACAAACCATCAGCATTGCCAGGTCGCTTTACCCGGATATATATTTTATCGTATTGACCATTTTTGATGATAACGAAAAAATATTTGACGCCATAAGGGCGGGCGCACATGGCTACTTGTTAAAAGATGAGAGCGCCGCGGGCCTGCGGGATGCGATTGTGAATATTGCGGAGCACGGCGGCGCACCGATGAGCGCTGCTATTGCGCGGAAAGCCTTCCAAATACTGAGCCGGGTTGAAGTAAAGCCTGATGATACAAAAACTGAAACAGGAGTATTTGACGAACTGCTTACCGACCGGGAAAAAGAGATACTCCAACAAACCATTAAAGGCCACGATGCCAAGCGGGTGGCTGAAATTATGAATAGCAATGTATTAACCGTTCGAAAACACATTGCCAATATTTACCGCAAATTACACGTGAGCAGCAAAGCCCAGGTCATCGCGATGGCGCACAAGAACAACTGGCCGCAATAAAAGAATATGCCTACTTTTGCAGAATGGCGGGCATCTACATTCACATTCCTTTTTGCAAGCAAGCCTGCCATTACTGCGATTTTCATTTCAGCACTTCGCTGGCTTATAAGGATGACCTGCTGAAGGCAATAATCAAAGAGATTGGCCTGCAAAAAAACTACTTTGATCAAGAATCCATCGAAACCATTTACTTTGGTGGAGGTACGCCATCACTATTGAATGGAGATGAGGTCAATTCCATAATTGATACCATTACAGGGTTGCATACGGTATCGTCAAATGCTGAGATCACGCTGGAAGCCAATCCGGATGACCTGGATAACAAAAAGATACAGGAATTACGGGGCACGCCGGTCAACCGTTTCAGCATAGGCATACAAAGTTTTTTTGATGAAGACCTGAGATGGATGAACCGGGCACATAGGGCCGACGAGGCAGAATCGTCGGTAAAGCGGGCGCAGGATATGGGGTTCGAGAATATTACGGTCGACCTGATCTATGGCTATCCGCTGCTTACAGACCAGAAATGGAAGGCGAATCTTGATAAAGTTTTTGAACTGCAGGTGCCGCATGTGTCCTGCTATTCGATGACGATTGAGCCACGCACCACGCTTGCATCGTTCATCAAAAAGAAAGCAGAGCCACCTATGAACGAAGGGCAAAGCGCCGATCAATTTTTATACCTGGCGGATGCGATGCAACAGCATAGCTTCGAGCATTACGAAATCTCCAATTTTTGCAAGCCAGGACATTATTCGAGGCACAATACCAACTACTGGCAAGGGGTAAAATACCTGGGCATAGGGCCTTCGGCACATTCTTATAACAGTGAAACCCGGCAGTGGAATATCGCCAATAATGCAAAGTATATCCAGGGCGTTTACAGTGGAAACATACCCGCGGAAACAGAGGTACTTACCGAAACCAATCGCCTCAATGAATATATCATGACCTCGCTGCGCACCATGTGGGGGCTCGATCTTGATCAGTTAAATGTCATTGCTGCCGGTTCGTCCGATATTCTGCTGAAACTGACCGGCGAGTTTTTTGACAAGCAGTGGATACGCCGCGAAAACAACATCCTCTACCTTACCCAAACCGGCAAATTATACGCCGACCACATAGCCGCTGAGCTCTTTTTTTAGGAGCTCGCGCAACTACGAAATATTCCTGTTTCCGGTTTGAAATAGCTTAAAACCTTAGGCTATTGGAATTATACCTGCCTTAAAATCCATGGCTGTACTCCGCCCGTATCTTCCCCAAACATCACAAAAATTTAAAACACAAAATGAAAAAATTGATTATCGCGGCGTTTGCTTTAGCAGCTATCGCATTTGCGCCAAGGACTTATGCTCAAACAAAAATGGTAGGCGGGGCAGCCATGTATCCTACTAAAAATATTGTTGAGAACGCAGTTAACTCAAAAGACCACACTACGCTTGTTGCAGCTGTTAAAGCAGCGGGTTTGGTTGAAACTTTGGAAAGCGCAGGGCCTTTCACTGTTTTCGCACCGACCAACGAGGCATTCAATAAACTGCCTGCCGGTACAGTCGATAACCTGGTAAAACCTGAAAACAAAGCAACGCTGACCAAAATTTTAACTTACCATGTAGTTGCCGGAAAACTTAGTTCGGCCGACCTGATGGCGAAAGTGAAGGAAGGTAATGGAAAAGCGGAATTAACCACCGTACAGGGCGGCAAACTGACCGTGATGCAGCAGGGTAAAAAACTTTACCTGGTCGACGAAAAAGGCGGCAAATCATGGATCACCATTGCCGACGTAAACCAGAGCAACGGCGTTATCCACGTGGTGAATACCGTATTGATGCCGAATTGATCAGTTAGCTTTATATGTTTGCAGTGTAAACTGAAGGGCCCGGGTGCGAAAAGCGTCCGGGCTTTTTTGTTTACAGCGTCATAATATTTGTTGGTAGCGATTAGTAACCCGAAAGCGTTATCTTTGCAGCTTTGCAAATAAGGATCTGAATTGCATATGAGTTTTATACTGAAACCGATTGATACTGTAGAGAACATCAGTCCGGAGGATTTTACTGAAAACTACCTGAAGCCGCGCAAGCCTTTGGTGATAAAAGGGCTCACCAAAAACTGGCCCGCCCGAGAAAAATGGACGCCGGAATATATGAAACAGGTGGTAGGGAACAAGGTAGTTCCGTTGTATGACAACTCCAAAGCCGATCCTTCCAAACCGATAAACGCCAAGGCTGCCGAAATGCCTTTTGATCAGTATATCGACCTGATCATGTCGGAGCCAACGGAATTGCGTATTTTCTTTTTCAACATTTTCAAACAGGCGCCGCAGCTGCTGGACGATATTGTTTTACCAAAGGACCTGATGGGCGGATTTTTGGAAAGCATGCCGGGCATGTTTTTTGGCGGATCGAACTCCGTCACTTTCCTGCACTACGATATTGACCTGCCACATATTTTTCACACGCACTTTGTGGGCCGCAAGCACATTATTTTGTTCGAAAACAAATGGAAGCGCCGCCTGTACTGCCTGCCAAATGCCACTTACGCTTTGGAGGATTACGATGTATCCAACCCTGATTTCGAGAAATTTCCAGCGTTGAACGGTGTCGAGGGTATCGAATTATTTCTCGAACACGGCGACACACTTTTTATGCCTACCGGCTGGTGGCACTGGATGAAATACCTGTCCGGCTCCTACTCGCTTAGCCTTAGGGCCTGGGATGCTTCCCTTACGCGCAAAGCGGCCAGCTTATACAACCTCGCGGTAAAAGGCGGTGTTGACAGCCTGCTGAAAATGGCGCTTAAAGCTGATTACGCCCAATATCGCGAAAAAACCGCCATTAAATGGGCAAACAAAGCATTGGCCAAAGGGCAACCAAAATAGCATTTACCGCAGAGACGCATAATTATGCATCTCTGTAATTCATTTCTTCATGTCATTCAATTTCCGCCGCGTGTCTTCGGTCTCATTCAAACTCAGCGATTTTGAATAGGCTTTTATGGCATTTGCCTTATCACCACGATCCGCGTAATAATCGCCCAAGCTGTCAAAAGCATTGGAACTGGTTGGGTGATTATCGGTATTGCGCTTAAACAGTTTGTACGCTACATCCCACTTCTTCCGGCTCATGCAATCGTAAGCCACGTTATTGATCAGGTCTTCCGTAGGCTTAACGGCATACCCCAATTTTTCGGAAACAACCCTGTAATGTGCCGCAATAACCGAATCTTCGTCCAGTTCAGGGTGACCAGCGAACTGGCTCGTCCTGAACTGATAATAATCAAAAATATAGCGCAGCGCATCGTACTCCGATGTTAACTCAACCGTACCATGCCGTTCATTAGGGTAAAATTTGGATGTCCAGCGCAAACCCGGTGGTTTGGTAGCCCGTAAAATGTGCACAAAAGGAATTACCGATTGCGGAATGGGTGCGGTAACACTGGTGTCTTTCAATATTGAAATGGTGTCCAACCCGGCTGGAATATTATTGGCTATAGCTATAAATAAGGACTTTTTATTGAAATTATGTTTGGACAGTTCCACTTCATATTTTTTTATCCAGTGCTGTTCGTCCCACCAAAGGCTCGGGTCGAGCGCGATATAAGCGTTGAATAAACTGGTATGATTGAAAAACGCATTCATCACCGTTAATCCACCAAGGGAGTGACCGCTGAACAGCCTGTATGGGGCAGCAGGGTAATGCGATTCGATGTACGGCATCAGCTCCTTTTCGATGAACCCAATAAAGTTCTCACCGCCTCCCGATTCTTTCGAGTTAGTCACATGGGTAGGTGTAAGGTCGCGCTCGCGGTTGGTATTGGGAATGCCGACCACAATCATCGGCGGCGTTACACCGCTCATTTGTTCATCAATTGCTACTGCCGACTGAAAATGATCCTCGCCATCCAGTATATATAAAACCGGGTACTTTTCTGTTTTATCGCCGTGGGGGACGTGTACCAATACCGCGCGCTTTTCACCAAGTATTTTTGAGTAGACGGTATCGATCGTGCCAATAGTTATCCGGTTATCTTTTTGTGCGAAAGCGGACAGGGAAATTATCGAAATTATTAAGGTCAGTAATTTTTTCATGTTGCCGGGAAAGTGTTTTTCAATAGACGGCTTTTACGCCTGCGATGTTACACAAGAACTTCACATAGCAAAACCGTGTACATGAAACAGGGTTAACATGGTTAACATATTGTCACCTCAACAACTCGTAATTATTTGATTATCAATATTTTAATAAAGAAATCAATTTAAAAGTGTAAACCATAAAAATCACCCCTCCCTGTAGGTTTTACAATTTAAATTGTAATCAGATTGACCTCTTCTGTCAACATAGTAAATATTTGTATTTTCACGTTGTACATAAAGCACTAAATAATGTTCAGCTTGTTCAAAAAAAAGAAATACCTACCTCTTAGCGACTACCCGGAAAGTTGGTCAATAATAACGGAAAAAATCACCCACACTGTCATTAGAATTAATTTGGGATACAAGGATGCCATTGCTCATCCTGACTATCCAGTAAAAATGGGTATCGCAATACCGGTAGAAGAACATGATGAGATTATTATGGGAATAAAAAGCGAGATTGAAGATATATTAAATGATATCTTGCTTAAAAAAAACGATGGTGCTCTCGTCGCCATTATATCAGGCTTGGAAGGTCAAAAGTTTATCGAGTTTTTGTCTTACACAAAAAGGGGCGGGATTAATTTTGCTAAAATACACCAGGATCTCAAAGACAAATTCAAAGATTACGAAATACAAATGTATGCTGATAACGATGTAAAATGGGAAGCCTATAGATCGTTTGCGCACTTGTAACGGTCTAAACACTTATGATTTAGACGTCGAAACATTGTATCTCAACATTTGATAAAACTAATCACTATATCTCACTTCTCAAATCTATGAAGTATGATCACAAACTATTTTCCATTCACCATTTATCTTCCGGAACCATAGCGTAAAATAACCGCCGGGTTCGTCCTTTTCGCGTTTCAGTTTCCAGCCGCCCATTACAAAGGCATTGGCTGGGTCGAGTATCCTCACCTGGATAATATCGAAAGTAAGTTGCCCCATGGCCGCCCGGTCGGGGTACCCTTTTTTATAATGATCGAGTGTGGTTTGCCAGCCATAAACCGGGGCAGTTTTGCCCACAAACATCAGCGAGTCCGACTTCCAATAGCCTTGCATAAAACCTTCAATATCGCCGCGGTTCCAGGCGTCCTGCTGGGTGGCCAACACTTTCATTACGGCTTCTCTATCCTGCGCAAATAAAAAGCAGGTGTAAAGAACCAGGATGCAGGAGAATAATATTTTCTTCATGATCTAAATATATTAAATTAGGAACGGGCTAAGAAACATAACTGCTTTTCATAAAAAGCTTTTAGCTTTGGTCTTTTAGTTTTCTGCAGAAAATGGCAAATCAGGTTCTATGTTTTGGTGAAATACTTTGGGATACCTTCGACGATGGCAAAAAGCCCGGTGGAGCGCCTATGAACGTTGCCATGCACCTGGCACAACAACAGGTAAATGTGGCCTTTGCCAGCCGGGTTGGCGATGACGAAGCCGGCGACGAACTGGTGGAGTTCCTGAAAAGGAACAACCTGTTCTCTGACCTTATCCAGCGCGACCCGCAGCTACCCACCTGCGAGGTTACCGTCGAACTCGACGAACAGCAACATGCCACTTATATCATACCGCAGCCGGTATCGTGGGATAATATTCAATTAGACAACGCTTTGGTACAAAGCGCTGTTCATACCTCGGCTATTGTATTTGGCAGCCTCGCCTGCCGGGACGAAACGACCCGTGACACCTTGCTGAACCTGCTGAATGAAACGAAAGCGCTCAAAATATTCGACGTGAACCTGCGCGCCCCGCATTACACCTTGTCGACCATAGAAACTTTGACCGCCCGCGCCGATGTGGTGAAAATGAACGAAGATGAAGCAAAGTTGCTCATCGGGGGCAGCAAGAGCGACCTTCGCGGTATGATGAACGAATTCAGATCCAAATATCATCCAAAAACCATTGTCGTAACAAGGGGCGAACATGGTGCCATTGTATGGCACGACCATGAGTTTTACGACTCGCCCGGCTGCCCCGCTACCGGCGGCGATACCGTTGGCGCCGGCGACTCGTTCCTGGCAACTTTTATAGCCGGGCTGTTGGCCGGCGAGAATCTGCAGAATGTGGTGGACAAGGCCTGTTCCGTTGGTGCATTTGTAGCGAGCAAGCGTGGCGCCAATCCGCCTTATGACGATCATATCAAAAAGTTGTTGGGTCTTGAAAAGTAGTAAGAGCAGTGGCAGCAGCAGGAAACGATGTTGTAACAAGACTGCTACCGCCTAGTGCCACTGCCACTTCATTAACTAATGTCATAGCAAGCTAACATTTCCGTTGCATAAGGGCCGTTTTCAAACTTTTAAAGGAATTTATCCGTTACTTTATATCTGAAAGGATAAGTATGCGCGGTTACGGGTTTTCAAAGTTCACTCCAAAACAATTACCCAAAGGCGGGTTTGACGAATTATTAAAGCTGTTTCTTGAATTGCTCAATTATACTTCGGGCGATGCCGGCGAAGCTTTGGCCTGGATGAACGAACTGGACAAGCAGTACAATGTTACCAATGACGAATACGGCATGGGTAACTTCATTGACGACCTGAAGCAAAAAGGCTTCCTGGAAGAGGATAATAAAACCGGCGAGTTCAACATTACGGCCAAAACAGAGCAGAGCATCCGCCAGTCGGCGCTGGAAGAAATATTCGGCAAGCTGAAAAGATCGGGCAAGGGTAACCATCGGTCGCCGCATTCTGGGCAGGGTGACGAAAAAAATGCTGAACGACGAGAATACGAGTTCGGGGATGCGCTGGACCAGATAGATATGACACAGTCCATCCATAACGCCCAGGTTAACCATGGCATCAATGATTTCATGATGACCGAGCGCGACCTGGAAGTGGAGGAAATGGACTATAAAACGCTGACCTCGACAGTTCTGATGATCGACATTTCCCACTCGATGATACTTTACGGCGAAGACAGGATAACGCCGGCTAAAAAAGTGGCCATGGCGCTGGCTGAGCTTATCCGCACCAAATATCCAAAGGATACTTTAGATATCGTTGTTTTTGGTAACGATGCCTGGCCCATCGCTTTAAAGGATCTGCCCTACTTGCAGGTTGGCCCCTATCACACCAATACCTACGCCGGTTTGGAGCTGGCAACCGATCTGCTTCGCCGCCGCAAGACGCATAACAAGCAGATTTTTATGATAACCGACGGCAAACCCACCTGCCTGAAGGAAGGAACCAAATACTACAAAAACAGCATTGGTCTTGACCGTAAAGTGGTGAACAAAACGCTCAATATGGCTGCGCAGTGCAAGCGATTGAAGATACCGATCACTACATTTATGATAGCCAAGGACCCGTACCTGCAGCAGTTTGTGCGCAAGTTTACGGAGACTAATGGTGGCAAAGCTTTTTACAGCTCGCTGAATGGTCTGGGCGAATATATTTTTGAAGATTACATCCGCAACAGGCGACGTACCGTTCGTTAATGTGCAAGTATGCAGATTTGCGGATGTGCAAATGAATGACAATTGACTAATGACTAATGACAGATAAAACAACAATAAAAACCTTAGGCGAGTTAAAAAAATCGGGCTACAAAAGCCGGTCGGTGAAAGACGAATTGCGCCAGAATTTGATCGCGCAGTTGCAAAAGAAAGAAGGCGGGTTTGAAGGCATCATCGGTTTCGAGGATACCGTTATTCCCGACTTGCAAACAGCCATCCTGTCCAGGCACAATATTTTGCTGCTTGGCTTGCGTGGTCAGGCCAAAACCCGTATAGCGCGGTTGATGGTGAATTTGCTGGACGAGTATATACCTTATATAGAAGGATCTGAATTATTTGACGATCCCTTCAACCCAATTTCATGGTACGGGCATAACGAGATACAAACCAAAGGCGATACTACGCCGATAGCCTGGCTGCACCGTTCCGAACGCTATACCGAAAAACTGGCCACGCCTGATGTTACCGTCGCCGACCTGATCGGTGATGTGGACCCCATCAAAGCGGCAACCATGAAGCTGCATTATTCGGATGAACGCGTTATACACTTCGGGCTGATCCCACGCGCGCACCGCGGCATTTTCGTGATCAATGAGTTGCCCGACCTGCAGGCGCGCATACAGGTTGCCTTATTCAATATCCTGCAGGAAAAAGACATACAGATACGGGGTTTCAAACTTAGGCTTCCGCTCGATCTGCAATTCGTATTTACCGCCAACCCCGAAGATTACACCAATCGCGGCTCTATCGTTACTCCTTTGAAAGACCGTATCGAAAGCCAGATATTAACGCATTATCCGCGTTCGATAGAAGTTTCCCGCAAGATTACCCAACAGGAAGCCATACTTTCTGATGAACAGAAGTCTGCCGTTGAAGTTGACGGACTGGTAAAGGACCTCATAGAGCAGATATCATTTGAGGCGCGTAATTCGGAATATATCGACAAAAAATCCGGCGTATCCGCCCGGTTAACCATATCGGCGTACGAGAACCTGGTAAGCAATGCCGAACGGCGCATGATCATCAATGGCGAGTCGTCTACCTTCGTCCGTATCACTGACTTTCTGGGCGTAATACCGGCCATTACCGGCAAGATAGAACTGGTATACGAGGGCGAATTGGAAGGGCCGGCGAAGGTGGCCAACATGCTTATCGGCAAAGCGGTAAAAACGCTTTTGTTAAAATTCTTCCCCGATCCGGAAAAAGTGAAGAAATCAAAAACCCCGAATCCTTATGCCGAGATCATTAACTGGTTTGGCGACGCCAATACTGTCTTACTTGATGATAATTTGCCGTTTGAAGAATATAAAAAGAGCCTTAATTCGGTAAACGGACTCAGGGACCTGGTAAAAAAATTGCATTCGGGCCTTACAGCAAACCAGCAACTGCTGCTTATGGAGTTTGTGTTGCATGGCCTGGCAGAATTTTCGCAGCTTAACAAAGGTTTCCTGGATAATGGCTTTGCTTTTTCGGATATGTTCAATAGTCTTTTTAACTTAGAGCCGGATGAAGACGACCTGGATATTGATGATGACAGGTATTAAGTTACCGCCGGCTTAGCATGGAATCGCAATCTCTTACTGTATTTCTTATTTGCGTTGGCGTTATCGCTATTGACTTTTACCTTTTCCCCGGCATGCGGCTGGGTTTAAAAAAGTGGAAGTTCACGCAAAAAAAAGCGTTCGCCTGGATCTACTGGACGCTGTCGATCATTATCACCAGTGGTGTTTTTATCGGCATTTTCGTAAAAATGAGCCTTGGTATCCGGGCGGCTTTTTTACTGGCCTTTTTCCTGCTGTTTATATCGAAAGCGATGTTCCTGCCCTTTATCCTGGCTGACGATATCCGGAGGATCATTTTAAAGTTCAAAAGAAGAAAAAGCAAACAGACAGTATCGGAAACACCGCAACCCAACGCTATTCCCCGTTCTGAATTCCTGATGAAAGCGGGCCTTTTAGCCGGGTCGGTACCACTTGCCGGGATGGTTTATGGCACTATTTCGGGCGTGTACGATTACCGTGTGCATTACCAAAAATTATACCTGCCCAACTTGCCCAAAGCATTTGACGGTATCAAACTGGGGCAGATATCCGACATCCATTCGGGCAGTTTCTATAACAAAAAAGCGGTGGCTGGCGGGGTAGAAATGCTGATGCGGGAAAAGGCTGATTTTATCTTCTTCACCGGCGACCTGGTCAACAAGCGCTCGAAAGAAATGTACGAATACCAGGATATTTTCAGCAAGGTGAAGGCTCCGCTTGGTGTTTACTCCAGCCTGGGCAACCACGATTACGGCGACTATTGGGACTGGCCCGACGAAGCCGCAAAAATGGCAGATTTTAACAAACTGGTTGCAACCCATAAAAATATGGGATGGTACCTGCTGAGGAACGAGAACCGCCGGCTGAAGGTAAACGGTGAAGAAATTGGCATCCTCGGTGTCGAAAATTGGGGATCGATAGCGAGGTTCCCGCGACGTGGTAGAATGGAGCCTACAATCAAAAACACGGATGACCTGCCGGTAAAGCTTCTCCTGTCGCACGACCCATCCCATTGGCGGGCACAAATATTGCCGGAGTATAAGCAGATTGACGCGATGTTCTCGGGCCATACGCATGGGATGCAGTTTGGCGTGCGGGGCGAGAATTTTCAGTGGAGCCCTATCGAGTACATTTATCCGGAGTGGGCCGGGTTATACCGCGAAGACGACCAGCAACTTTACGTAAATGTGGGATATGGGTTTTTAGGTTACCCCGGCAGGCTTGGAATATTGCCCGAGATTACGATATTTGAATTAAAAGCTTCCGCCGACCCGTCATTGCAAAAAAAGGCTTAACAAACGGCAAAGCATTTTTCATTTACCAATGAAGAAACTTTTGCAGCCTGCATTCGACTTTTTGCTTTTCAGTAATATTTTTATGGGCTTGTGTGCCGTTGCGCAGGGCCTGCTTACTTTATACCTTATTGGAGCAAAACCAATTTACCCGGTAGCTGGTTTGCTGTTTACCTCCACACTCGGCATATACAATTTCTGCATCCTGGTGAGCAAGCCTGAACAGCCCGAAAAATCGCCGTATAAGCGGGTACGCTGGTTTTTTGCGCATTACAGGCTAATGGTTACCATCACCATCGTTTCCATCCTGTCACTGGTGCCATTGTTCTTTTTGGTTTCAGGTTCGTCGCGGATACTGCTCATTTTTTTGGGAATGATATCCTTTGCCTACGGGCTGCCGCTGTTTGCCATGGGCGATAAAAAATTTGGCCTGCGCAACATACCGGGCTTAAAGCTGTTCTTGATTACCCTGGTGTGGACCATGAGCTGCGTGCTGCTGCCGATACTGGAAGCACAGGACGGGCAGCAAATATCCATTTCGATGCGCGACACAACCATACTCATTGCAAAACGGTTCCTGTTCATCGCTGCTATCGCCATCCCGTTTGATATCCGCGACCTGTTCGAGGATAAACAACTGGGCCTGAAAACCATCGCCGTAGCCTGGGGCGAAAAAAACGCCTACCTTTTCTGCGAGGTGTTGCTTGCCGGATATGTGGTGTTGTTATTTTTATTCAAACACCGGGGACTCGACACCAATTTTATCGCCCTCACTTTAAGCATTGCACTTAGCGGCTGGCTCATCTTCAAATCCAAGTGGGAAAAGAACGAATATTATTATTTCTTTTTCCTGGACGGGGTGCTTATCCTGCAATATATTTTTGTCATTGCGTTCGACCGGGTTAGTATTTATTTGTAATGAACGAAGTATTTGTCGATAATGAAACTTTTGACAAGGCCGATCTGAAGGCCACTCCTTTAAAAAAAGGCGAATACGAAAGCTGCACTTTCAGGAATTGCGACCTTTCGGAAGCAGATCTTTCCGGCATTAAATTCCTGGAATGTGATTTCATCAATTGTAACCTCAGCCTGGCCAATCTGCACGACACGTCACTACAGGGCATCAAATTTAAGGACTGCAAAATGCTTGGCCTACGGTTCGAACTTTGCAATAAGTTTAACCTTTCGTTCAGCTTTGACAATTGCCAGCTTAACCATTCCTCGTTCTACCAGGTAAAGCTCAAAAAAACCCGTTTCAAAAACACCCAATTGCAGGAATGCGATCTTACGGAATGCGACCTGACCGCGGCCGTTCTGGATAATTGCGACTTCGCCAGGTCGACATTTGAAAATACAATCTTAGAACAGGCCGATCTGCGGACCGCATACAATTACGCTATCGATCCGGAGATTAACCGGGTAAGGAAAGCAAAGTTCTCCATTCACGGGCTGCCTGGGTTGTTGGGGAAGTACGATATCGAGATAGAATAGTTTAATGCAACTCAGATTCTATTGTCGAATAAATTATTGTATCAACATGCTTTCTGCCGGGCCTATCAAAATATTGCACAAGACGATGGCCTTTTTTATAAAATATTTGAGACGGAATTATTGATGTATCACACTTAAGAATACTGTCTCTTCTAAAATTATATAATTTTCTTATGTACATAAATTCGCTAAACATAATCCTATTGTGGTACTCAACATACTTCCCTTTTCCTCTCCATTCTTGTCCATCGTCGAAACCCTCAATCCTTTCAAATGTTCCTCTACCAAGCTGTTTTTTAAGCTTCGTCAAAATATAACAATTGGAACCATAAGGGAACAGCCCGATTTGACAATATTTGATTTGTTTTTGTCCAAAACAATAACTGGAACAAATACAGCAGAATAATATAATTTTAAATCGCTTCATATTTGGCAACTAAATTAAAAACAGCAACGCCCTATAAGGGCGAAAGGTCGGTAACAAAAACAACAAAATTAATTTGCCCGTAGGGGCAAATTAATTTTTTATGAAACCATTTGCTACCGACCTGTTGCTCCTGCGGAGCAGGGGATTGATTTTTACAAGCAGCATTAAATTCGTTTGCATAACGTCTCACTCCACCACCGGCAAACTGATACACGACGCTGCACCGGTTGTACGATAGATCATTTCTGTTGCTTTGATGTAATCGCTTTCCTTGGCCTCAAAAATATTCGGTACGTATTTCTGCGGGTTACGGTCGATGATGGGGAACCAGGTACTTTGTACCTGTACCATTATTTTGTGGCCCTTTTTGAACACGTGGTCGATACCGTGCAGATCGATGCTGATCAGTTCTGCTTTGCCGGGTATCATCGGTTCGGGTTTTGAAAAACTCTTACGGAACCGGGCTCTAAAAACGTCGGCTGCCACCATCAATTGATAGCCCGACATTTTCAATTCCTTTTTGTACTCCTGCGGGTAAACATCTATCAGCTTTACTACATAATCCGCATCGGTTCCCGATGTTGCCGCGTAAAGTTTAGCAAGCAGGTTACCTGTAACCGTCAGATCGCTGGTTAAGGTATCGGTCTCCCAGCTTAAAACATCAGGGCGGTTGTGCACAAAGCGCTGATCTTCTGTCAGCCAGAAATACCATTCCGAACCGGGTCCGTAGGTTTCCTGTATCGGGCGGGCGCGGTACGGTACTGGCTTTGCAGAGTCGGATACATAGCTGTCAAACTTGCCTTCCGTTGCACCCGGCTCATCGAACGAAAGCTTGCCGTTGGCGCGAAGATAAATGTTCTTCATAGCCGATTCTTTCGGCGGCCATTTGGTATAATTTTTCCATTGATTGGAGCCGGTCTGAAAAGTGATCGCCTCAGCGAAATTGCCGTCGCCTTTGCCTTTCAGGTACCAGGCGAACCATTTGGCCTGTATCTCTTTGCGGAAATAAGGACCAGTTTTCTGCCCGTCAAAAGTAACGTTACCCAGGCGACTCCCTTCGCCGCCGGCCCAGCCGCCATGGCGCCACGGACCTATCACAATAAAATTACGGTTATGCCTGTCGCTCTTTTCGAGAAATTTGTAGGCGTCCTGGGGCCCAACCATATCCTCCTGGTCCCACCAGCCGCCGACATGCTGAATGGCTATCCTCGGCGAATCCAGCCTGGACCGCAGCGCCTGCCGTTTCCAATAGTCGTCGTAATTCGGGTGCTCTACAAATGCGTTCCAGCTTGGCAGCTTACCGTGAACATATTTCTTATTAATGTTGGACAAGGGGCCCAGCTTTAAATACCAATCGTAGGTATCATAGTTATGAAATTGAAATAACGAATCGGTCTTGGATATTTCCTCCATAAATGCATATTCGAAAGCATAGCTCAGGCGAAACGCCCCGTTATGATGGAGGTCGTCGTTCATGAACATATCCGAAGGTGTGGCTTGTTCCGATACGGCTACCATAGCAGGGTGCGGATCGCTGGCGGCGATAATACTCGTCCAGCCGTCATAGGATATGCCCAATTCGCCCGCCTTCCCGTTGTTATTGGGCACATTTTTCAGCAGCCAGTCTATTGTATCATACGTGTCGGTGCTTTCATCTATGGCTTTGGGATCTTTTTTATCCCTGCTCATGCGCGACATTTCGTATTTTCCTTCAGAAAGATATCGTCCGCGGATGTCCTCATAAACAAAAATGTACCCATCATCCGCCATATCTTTAACATAGCCGTTTTTTTCGGGACTGCGGGCGCCGCTTACGCCGTAAGGCGTACGTTCCAACAGGAACGGCAGTTTATCCGTTTGATTTTTGGGGGCGAAAATGACCGCGTGCAACTTTACTCCGTCGCGCATCGGTATCATCACTTCCTTTCGGTCGTATTTATCCGTATCGGGTTTGGCCTGGCGGGCGTACACGGCAAAAGTACAAAGTAACAACAGGGTAGCAAAAAGGCTGTGGGTTACAAACGCTTTCATAGTAAATTGAGGTTGGCTGCATTAAATATAGGAACAATAGTTTAATTTACCTTTTATTCGGATATGGCCGCCAATTACAATAATTCAGCCTGGTTTTATGATAAACTTTCGAGGCTTATCTATGGAAATGCATTGGTCAAAGCGCAGGTGTACCTGCTGGACAGCATTCCCCCCGGCAGCAAAATATTGATAGCAGGGGGCGGAACAGGATGGATACTACAGGAGATTGTAAAGATTCATCCCGGCGGGTTATCAATTACTTATGTTGAAGTTGCTGCTAATATGATGGTGCTTTCAAGAAAGCGAAATATTGGCGGTAACCGCGTCGATTTTATAAACGACGCGGTGGAAAATGTGCCGCTTGCAAATGATCACGATGTGGTGCTCACCCCGTTCCTGTTTGATAATTTTACGGAAGAGAGCCTTCAAAAAATATTTGGCCATATCCGCCAAAGCCTGAAGCCGGGTGGGCTTTGGCTGAACGCCGATTTCCGGCTAACCGGTAAGTGGTGGCAGAAAATATTGCTGAGATCGATGATCGTCTTTTTCAGGCTGATTTGCGGTATAGAAGCTACAAAACTGCCGGGCATAGAACAATGCTTTGCCAAACACGGTTACGCGGCGATAAAACAAAAGTCTTTTTTTGGGGACTTTATTTTATCAACAGTCTATCAGAAATTATAAGACCTGCGAAGTCTTTGAACCTTTTCGTATAGGCTATCCTTCGTAAACAAACTTATACCCTATCCCCCTTACGGTTTGCAGGTATTGCGGCGAATCCGGGTTGTTCTCTATCTTTTTCCTTAGCCTCACAATGTGCATATCCAGCGTACGGGTATTCACATCGGCATTGTAACCCCAAACTTCCATCATCAGCTCTTCGCGGTTGATCACCTTGTTCCGGTTATTAAGAAAATAAAGCAAAATGCGGTTCTCCAGTATAGTTAGCTCAACTTTCCTGCTATCGCGTATCAGCAGGTGCATATTGGGGTGATGCTCCATATTGGCAAACTTGTACGCTTCAGATTTATCGCTGTTTAGCGAGAACTTGATCTTATTATCGATCATCGCTACCAGCACATCCATGTTGAAAGGCTTGGTGATATAATCCGACACGCCAAAGTTGTAGGCCTCAATTTTGTCCACGTCCTGCGCTTTGGCCGTCATCATGATAACCAGTTTATCGTAGCCTTTTTCGCGTATAGCGGTACACACATCGCTGCCCTGCTTACCGGGCAGCATCCAGTCGAGCAATACGATATGCGGCTGCCGGTCAAGTATCATTCCCTCTGCATCGTCGCCGTTATCAGCTTCAAATACTTTATACCCTTCGGCCTGTAAACGTTCGGACACCAGGAAGCGCAGGTTTTCATCGTCTTCTACAAGCGCTATTTTTATTTCTTTATCCATTGTTTTTGTTGTTAGTTATGCGGCCGTTTCATAAGGTAATGTAACTATGAACTCCGAGCCCTCGTGTATTTTAGAATTTACTGTTATTTCGCCTTCCATAAAGTTAACCAGTTCCTTGCAAAATGCCAGGCCCAGGCCCACGCTCCCGTTCTGGTTATATTGGTTTTGTATCCTGTAAAATTTTTTAAATATATGAGTAATCTCATCTTTTGCAATGCCTATGCCCCTGTCGGCAAACGAGAAAATGATATTCTTTTTGTCGGTGCGGATATTAATAGTAAGCTCCCGGCGTTTCGGGTTCGAATACTTATAGGCATTTTCCATCAGGTTCTGGAACACACTGCCTAATAACACCGGATCGGAATAAAAATTGCCCGGTACATGTACTTTATATTCTATTTTAAAGTCAGGGTATTTTATTTTGAATGTATCGATATACCCCTTCACAAATTCCTCTACATTAATTTCTTCTCTTTTTACATTGATAGCATTGTTCTCGAGCTGTGTAAGCGACAGCAATTTATTCATCAGGTCGTTCAGCTTATCGGCTTCCTCGTCCAGTATTTTGCCGTAATGTTTGCGCTGCCTTTCGCTTAGCTCGCTGTCACTCTTCAGGTTCGAGCCGGCTATCTTGATAACGCTTACCGGCGTTTTAAATTCATGTGTAAAATTATTGATAAAATCATACTGCAGCTTAAACAGCTTCATATTCACATCCAGGTTACGGTAAATGAGCCAGCCGATGATCACCAGGAAAATATAGATCAGCAATACCATTGCACCGGTAGGCATAAACCTGCGGTTCACCTCGGCATCCAGATATTCTCTCGGCGACCTGAAGAAAAGCTTATAGTCCGAGAATGCGCCAGGCAGTAATGATTCTGTCACGATATTTGTACTGTCGTTTTCTATCGGGTCGTAAACAACCGGCTTTATCGTAACATCCTTATACAACTCAGGGTGACTATTGTTGACAGAAAGCATCCGCTCGTCCAGGTCGAATGTTAGCATGTTTTGTTTGTAAACGGTACCCTGGTGGTTGGCAAGCTGCAATTCGCGGTATCGTTTTACTTCTTCGCGCCTCGGAATATTCAGGTAGCTTATTTTTTCCGGCTGTATCTCGTAAAACGTCTTGAACTTTTCATCCTGGGTAGGCTCGCGCGAGGTATCGGCCACGGCGATAAAATTATCCAGCCGGTTTGCCATCGTCTCAAAATCGCTGTAATCCTCGGGCCGTCCCTTGCGGGTGCTTAACATCTTGTCGTCTTTCGAAGAGTAATACTCATAAAGCGATTTCAGACCGATATCTAATCCTCCTCCGTTTTCCTGTTTATTCGCCTGGCTGGCTATCGTGACATCAAAAAAAACGATGCGCTTTACAAAGGGATACTTTTTAAAAACCGAGGCCGAATAACTTGCCGCCGAGGCGGAGTCAAGAAAACCCTGGTAAAAAGTGATCTCGGGTATAGTAAGCTGGAAAAAGTCGTTGTAGGGCTTAATAGTTTGCTCCTGCACGTCTATCTTTTTAGCCGCAAACTCATTCTCGACATAGCGCGATGTAAGGTTATAACTGATAAAAAGGGCAACAATAAAAGTTGCCGATATCAGTATCAGGAACGCAATGATCAATGAGAAGTTCTTCCGGTAAATACCTTTGTCTGCCTGCATCGCCACGGGTATTAAGGTTTCACCCGCATATTATTGTTCAGGAATTTTTCTATTTCGGTATACATTTCCATCCTGTTATGCTCGTTCCTGAAAAATTTACGCTCGTTTTGCTTTAGATAATAGGTTACAGGTACATTTTGTTTTTTTAGTTCGCGAACGAACTGGTTCAGCTCGCTGATATTGGCGCTCTCGTCCCTGGCCCCCTGGAATATGAGCAAAGGCGCTTTGATCTTATCGGTGTGAAATACCGGCGATATGGCCCTCAACTGCTCGGCGTCCGTTTCAGGGTTCCCTATCATCTCGTACATCATTTGCAGCCGGGGTTTGAAATAGGGCGGTACATCTTTAATATAAGTAAAGAAGTTGATAAGCCCGTATTGAACCACCGCACAATTGTATAATTCAGGGTGATAGGATATGCCATAGAGCGCTGAAAAACCTCCAAAGCCGCCCCCGAAAATAGCTATCTTTTTAGGGTTGGCTATTTTTTGGCTGATGAGCCATTTTACCCCATCGGTTATATCGTCCTGAATTTTGCCGCCGGCCTGTTTTAGTCCTGCGCTGTAAAAAGCCTTGCCATAACCTGTGGAGCCCCGGTAATTCACCTGGAAAACCGCATAGCCCCTGTTGGCTAAAAACTGCACCTCATCGTTATAGCCCCAGGTGTTACGGCTGCGCCACGGCCCGTCATGCGGCATTACGACTACCGGCAAGTTAGTTGACTTATCGCCAAGGGGCAGCGTTAAATACCCGTTGATCACCAACCCATCCCTTGCCCTGAACGAAACAGGTTTCATCTCGCACAATTCATCAGGTTTAATACTCGAATTGATATCCCCAAGCTTGGTCAGTTTCATCCCTCCGGTCTCATAAAGATAGTAAGTGCCCGGGTTACGGTCGGTGTACGTGTACACAATGAATTTATCTTCGGCGCTATCCCGGCCCACAACTATCATCTCGGTATTATGCAGGCGCCTTGCCAAAGTATCATAAATATGTTTTACATCCTCGTTCAAAAAATGCTCGGTCGGTCGCTCCTCCTGGCATATGGCCAGTTCAAGACGGTGCTTGTTCCGCGAATAGTCGACCCTGTCAATATCAGCCTTGTCGCAGGTAAGTATCACTTTTTTTTCCTTGCCCGTCTTGGCATCTATCTCTACCAGCGCCGTTTTATCCTGGTTTACGTTTGATAAAGCATAAAAATCGGTGCCGTCCCCTATAAATGCTATCGGGGCCACCCTGTTCTTAAAGTTATTTTTGATGATGGGTTTAAACGGCGAATTGTCATCGGGCCTGAAAAGTATGGTCTCGTCCACGCCATCGGTCGACTTTACCAGGCGTATTTTACCGTCGTCATCAGGGAACCATTCGGTAATGTTGCCGGGATTGACAAGGTAGGGTTTCAGATCACCCGTTTTGATGTTGAGCCTGTACACATCAAAATTAGCCGGGTCGCGTTTGTTCATCATTATGGTGACGATATCCGGCTCCTTTTTATTGCGGTTGTTCAAAATCCTTATCCTGCCCTTTTCAAGCGACAGCAGGTCGCGCGTTTGCGAGGTAGCAACATCAAGCGCAAACATGCGGTATTCATCCAATGCAATAACGTCCTGTATAAAAACGATCTGGTCGTTGTAGGTCCATGAATATTCTCTTACCGAATAATCGCTTAATGATGTGGCCATATGCTCATGCCCGTCGGCCAGTGAGCGTATCACTATGTTTTGTTTTCCCTTAAAAGGTTTCAGGTAGGAAATGTACTTCCCGTCGGGCGAAACCCGGAAAAAACTTTCCTCAGGCGTTTTAAAAAAATCACTGATAGGTATTTGCCTCACCTCGTGCTTTTTGCACGAAAAAAGGCAGCATATAATTGTTAAAAAAAATAATATTCTTAGTCTATTTAACATATCAGCAGTTAACTGTGACCTGTTCATGTAGGTTAAACTTAGACAAATTACCCAACCAATACAAACTGTCACTACAATTTTACCGCCTCCCGTCGTTATATATAAATGCCTGATGGGCCCGAAATAGTTTCAATTGATTATTTTTGAGAAGATGAAGCGATTGGTTGCGATAATTATCTTTACCCTTTTCACAAGTTCGGCCCTTTTTGCCCAGGTTGATGAATTGCAGCTGGCCAGGCAGTTTACCACCAATGGCGAACTGCAAAAGGCGCTTGACATTTACCAGAAATTATACAAACAGGATAACGAGGCTTATTTTACCTATTACATCAACGGCCTGCTGGGCCTGAAGAAATTTGATGAGGCCGAAAGCACGGCGAAAAAAATGCTTCGTAAGCACCCGGCTGATTTTAAATATTCCATCGCGCTCGGGCGTGTTTACACGCAAAAGGGCGACATTGACAAAGCGAATGCAGTTTACGACGACCTGATAAAAAATCTGCCTGCCGACGCCGGCGAAATAGCTAACCTCGCAACTCAATTTTACCAGGCCGAAAATACCGACTATGCAATTAAAATATTCTTGCAGGGGCGCAAGCTGCTGAACAACGATAAGCTTTATACTTTTGAGTTGATTGGCTTATACCGCTTTAAACGGGATAAAGCCGGGCTGATAGAGGAGTACTTAAATTTTTTACCCGAGAACCCGGCTTTTATAACACAGGCCGAAAACACGCTTTCCGCAATGTTTGAAGGCAGCGCCGATTACGACCTGTTAAGGTCGGCCGTGCTGAGGCGCATTCAGAAGGACCCGCAGCAAACCATCTATGTCGATCTGCTCACCTGGCAATATCTCCAGCAAAAGGATTACGACCAGGCGCTGAACCAGGCGCTGGCGATGAGCCGCAGACAAAACGACGACGGCAACAGTATTTTCGATCTGTGCCAGACGCTGGTTTCGGACCAGGCTTATGATACGGCCATTCGCGGGTACGAGTATGTTATCGGCAAGGGAAAGGACCAGCCATTGTACATACCCGCCAAGATCGAGCTCATCAATACCAAAAACCTGCTGGTAACTTCAGGCAAATATACACAGGCCGACCTGGTAGGGCTTGAAAAGGACTATACCGATCTTTTGACCGAATTCGGCAAAACAAGCAGCACTGTTTTTGCTATGCAGCGGCTGGCGAAGCTGCAGGCTTTCAAACTGCATAAACTTTCCGACGCTCAAAAACTACTGGAAGAAGCCATCGGTATACCGGACATCAAGGCCAATATGCTGGCTTCGTGCAAGCTCGATCTGGGCGATATTTACCTGCTTAACAATGAGCCCTGGGAGGCTACTTTGCTTTACCAGCAGGTAGAAACCGGTTACCCGAATACCAACATCTCGCAGGAGGCCAAATTCAGGGATGCCAAGCTGGCTTACTATACGGGGGATTTTGCCTGGGCCAAGGGACAACTGGATGTGCTTAAAGCGGCAACATCGCAACTGATAGCCAACGATGCACTCAACCTGTCGCTGCTGATATCAGACAACCTGCAGGCAGATACCAGCGGGAATGCGCTAAAAATGTACGCCCGTGCCGACCTGCATATTTTTGCGGAGCAACCTGAGAAAGCTATCATGACGCTCGACAGCATAGGCATAAAATACCCGGACAACGCGCTGAATGATGATATCTTGATGGCCAAGGCGCGTATCCTGATACAGCAGAAGAATTTTACCGATGCCATAGCGCCGCTAAAGAAAATTGTGGAGGATCACCCCTTCAACCTTTGGGCCGACGACGCCGTTTTTATGCTTGGCGACCTGTACGAGAATAAGCTGAATAATAAGGAACAGGCCAAAATTTATTACCAGAAGATCATTACAGATTACGCCGGCAGCCTTTGGATAAACGAGGCGCGTAAGCGTTTCCGGATACTGCGGGGTGATAAGCCCGTCGGGGATTCATAAATAATTATCGAATTACTGATTTAATGAATTATTGAATCAGGTATTGTACTTTTGGCAGATGTTAGTCTACAACGAAACTTTTATTATTGATGATGCCCTTGAGCAGGAATGGCTGCAATGGATAAAAACCAATCACATCCCGGCTGTGCTTGGTACCGGTGCATTCGACAGCTACAAGCTGCTTTTCATTATGGATTCGCCTAACGAAGGCGTAACCTACTGCCTGCAGTTCCATACCGATACGGTGGAGCGTTACAGCGATTTCCATTATAAGCACATGGACGCTATTCATGCTGTGCATAACACCCAGTTCGAGGAAAGATTTGCTTTATTCCATACTTTGATGGAAGAGGTGGAAATTTAGTCCGCAGGACGAAATTGCAGATTAAAAGCGCAGTTCTTTCGGCATTCTGCCATATAGCAAATATTTCGACCACTTTTCGTTGCCGTTTTTTAGCGCCGCTTCAGAGGCAGCGTTCCAGTCGTATGCACAAAGCACGTGTTCAATACTGATATTATCGCCGTCGGTATGCACTATGGCGTACTTGGCATGCGGCGTCATGGATTCCATGGCGAAACGGTGTTCCCCGTTGCCAAGATAGGCCGGCAAACCAACACTGCCGGGATTCAGTATGATCTTATCGTTGGACAGATACACCACCCTATTCACATGCGAGTGCCCGCAAAGGATAATTCGCTCTTTGATATGGGCCAGTTTGCCGATCAGTTCTTCGTCGTTATAAACAAATATGCCATTCGCGGTTACTTTTTCCAGCAGGTATTCATCGTCGCTGCCGGGGGTGCCGTGGCAAACGAAAAACAGTCCGTCGCAGGATTCCGTTTTGGGTAAGGTCCGCAGCCAGGCAATGCTTTTATCGGAAAGCTCAGCCTTTACCCGGCTCATGCCCTCTTTATCAAAATCACCATCAATGCTTTCCAGTATCTCACGGTCGGTGTTCCCGCTGATGCAGAGCATTTTACTTGCCCTTAGCATATCCGCAACCGTCTCCGGTTCCAGCGCACCAAAAAAATGATCGCCGAGGTTAATAATACGGTCTATCTTTCTTGCACCTATATCATCCAACACCGCTTTTAGCGCCAGCGAATTACCATGTATATCAGAAATGATGGCGTATGATCTCATTCCGTTTTTTCAAACATTAACAAAAAAGGAAGCCCCTTGTTCAGGGGCCTTTATGTTATTGCTTTATCAGGTTGTATATCTCGTCCAGCTTCGGCGTCAATACAATTTCAATGCGCCTGTTTTTGGCCAAGGCATCAGGCGTTGTGCCTGGATCAACCGGTTGATACTGGCTTTTGCCCGTAGCGGTAAGCCTGTGCGGGTCAACGCCCTGGCTCTCCGTCAGGAAGCGGGTTACCGAGGTGGCGCGCAATACGCTCAGGTCCCAGTTGTCTTTTATCTGGCCAAGGTTATTCACCTTTTTGATATCGGTATGGCCCTCAACTGCAATATTGATATCCGGTTCCTTGTTCAATACGGCAGCCAGCTGCACCAGGGCATCCTTGCCATGCTGGTCGATAACGATACTTCCCGAAGGGAACAACAACTTATCCGCAAGCGAAACATAAACCTTGCCATCGCGAATGTCAACCGTCAGTCCGCTGTTCTGGAATCCAAGGAGTGCCTTCTGCAGTTTATCACGCAACGCAGCAGAAGCGGCATCACGTTTTTTCAGTGCATCTTCCACTTCTTTCAGGCGCGCTTCCCGTTTTTGCAGATCGCTGGAAAGTTCGCTCACCTTCGAAGATGTATTGCTGTAATTATCGTTCAGCTTATTGTAATTTGTGTTGAGTGTATTGTAGCTGTTCTGCAGGTCGGCCAGCTGGCGGTGCAGGTGCGTCGTGTCGGCCTGCAGGGCCGATACTTGCGCCTCGAGACTGGTAGTACGTGTGCTCAGCGAATCGCGCTCGGCCAATAAGTTTTTGTACTTTTTTGGCGACAGGACAACGCAGGAATGCAGGGTACAACAGAATATCCCGGCAAGTAAGTAATATTTAATTTTCATGGTTTAAGGGTTATGGTGGGGTTAAGAGACTGCATTTTTCAGGAAGACGTTTAACGGGTACAATTTACTGCAAATAGTTGCTATCTTCTGCACAATTCCTTCCGTCATCATTTCTTTATCGGTAAAACTGTGTTCGGCCACGAAGGATTTCAGCTTAAGCAAACCGATATTCTCGTTATCTGCGCTGTACCCTTGAGGAACAGTTTTTAACTGCTCTTGTTTTCTGAACTCGCCGAATAGTTGCTTAAATTCCGGTTCATCTACTACCGCTTTAAGCGCATCGGCATTGTAATCTATCTCCTGCCTTATCTTTTTCAGCTGGTCGTTCTCGGGCATCCAGCTGCCGCCTGCTATAAACGAAGCACCGGGCTGTACATGCATATAATAACCTATGTGCATTACATTTTTGCCCGAAGTAAGTTTACCTATCCCGAAATTGTTTTTGTAAGGCGTTTTATCGGGACTAAAGCGTATGTCGCGGTAAATGCGGAGAACGGCCTTTTTGGGATCGAGTGATGCATCCAGGTTCGGATCTACCTTGCTTAGTTCTTTGATCAGTTCGCCTGCAAATTCAATCACATTTTCTTTGGCCCTATCATGCTCATCCTTATGGGCCATAAACCACTCGCGGTTATTATTGTCAGCAATATCTTTCAGGAAAGTAAATGTTTCCGGGTATATCCTCATATCAAAAAAGGTAGTTACAGATGCAGCAAATGCAGGGGTGAATATCCGAAACTTATTCGCGAAAGCAAAACAAAATCCCGTTCGGCGCAACTATTTTATAGAGAAATTACAATAGCTTTTTTGCTCAGTTAAGATTGAGCTTTTCGTGCGGAATATTAAGGTCGACGTTTTTACGGCGGTATTTTTTGTACCAGATAAAGCCAATGGCCGCAGCGGCAACGTAGGGCGCAGCAAGCAGGTAAATGATGCCGTTATTGAGACCTTTAGTGGTAAGCGCACCGCTTTTATTGTTCGATTCGACAGCGGTGGTACACATGGCGCACTGTGCGTTCACTTCAGCCGCGCCGAAGATCATCAGGCTAACAACAACAACAACCAGTAATCTTTTCATCATTGCAAAAATAGGCTATTAGTTTCGAATATCGAAGCCTCAATTCAGAATTTGACAATTCGGGTTTTCAGAAATGATAGTAAGGCGATATCATCAGGTAAACTATCACCCCCGTTACTGTTACATACAGCCATATCGGGAACGCCCACCTTACTATCTTTTTATGTTTTTCCACCTGCATTTGCAGTCCCCGGTAAAAGCTTAACAGGATAAGGGGGAGTACCACAGCCGCCAGTATTATATGCGGCACTAATATACAGAAGTATAATGTCCGCATACCGCCGGCGGCGGCCAGTTCAGCCGGTGATACCATGCCATCGCCGTTCACGTCGCCGTAACGGGTTTCCGGTGTCAGGTAATGGAATAATATATACGATACCAGGAAAAGCGACGATAGGATGAATGCCACAATATTGATGCGCTTATGTATGGCTATCTTTTTCTGCTTTATAAAATATAACGAAAACAGCAGCAATACCGTGCAGGTGCCATTTAGTATGGCGTTCAACCTGGGTAAAAATACGGCAAAGGATGGCACCACGGCCGGCCTTGGCAATATTTTGAGGCTTAATAAAAATACCACCAAAAACACGAATACGGACACCGCGGCTACAAAACGGAATATAAATTTATCGGTCATATCAGTACAAAGGTTTTTCTTTACTGCGATACTCTTCCAGCATCAGCACTTTTATTTCATCGTTCAGGCGGGTTACATCTTTTATCGATATATCATAATATCCCCTGATCCGTTTATGCGAATCTACAAGCACCAGCTTATCCGGGTAAATGAAATCGCCTTTACCCTCGTCTACCACGTTCATCAGGAAGCCTTTGCGGATAAGCGGATAGATGGTTGCCGTATCGCCTGTAAGGAACGACCACTTAGGGCCGGGATGTTCGAACTGCCTGCTGTAGCCGTCAAGCACCTTTACTGAGTCGCGCTGCGGATCGACGCTTAGCGATACAAAGTAAGCCAGCTCGCTTTTTACATAATTGCGGTTCAGGCTGTCGATGTAGCCGTTGATGGTATTGCAAAGCGTGGGGCAATGGGTATAGAAAAACCCGGCCACAAATATTTTATTATCGAATGTTTTGGGGGTTACCGTTCTCCCATGCTGATCGTACAATCTAAAATCGCCGAGGGTATGAAAAATGGTGTCCGGTATTTCCTTTCCCTTTACTTTATGAAACGTACCAGCCAGGGGTTTGGGACCAAATATCGGCAGGGGGTGGTAGCGGTTCTCGCCTTTTACGGTAAGTAAATAATATAAAAATCCCGGCAGTATCAATATAACTACCAGGATCAATATCTTTTTTATTAAGCTTGTTTTGTTCATTACATCCTCAAATCGACCCAGTGGTGGCTCTCGTTAGTAAGCACAAGGATCAATCCGATTATAAACAGGACAGGTACTATGATAGCGAATATCAGGCCCAGCTTTTCAAATTTAAGGTGCATGAAATAGCCTACGATATAAAATGCCTTAGCCAGCGTTAAAACGATATAAATAGGATTAGCGGTATGGTAGGTGATGACATCGTGAGGTACCAGGTAAAGCGCAATAAAAAACTCCACTGCGGTAATTCCCAACAACACAAAAAAGACATTCCAGATTCTTTTCTTGGTCATGGTGTCGCCATGCTCTTCGGCATGTTCGGTATGAATAGGTTCTGATGACATGATCTGAATTTTTAAACGAGGTAAAAGAAGGTAAACACGAATACCCAAACAAGGTCTACAAAGTGCCAGTAAAGGCCGATCTTTTCAACCATCAAATAGCTGCCGCGTTTTTCGTAAGTACCTTTAAGTACGTTAATAGTAATAATGATATTGATAACCACCCCGCTGAATACGTGGAAACCGTGGAAACCAGTTATCGTAAAGAATAAGTTAGCAAACTGGTGGCCATAGGTTGTCATGGTCACATCCGAGGCTTTATCGTGGAAAAGCGTTTTTAGCTCCTCCAGATTGGGAATATGCCCCCACCAGAAGCCTTCGTTATGCAAGTGTGTCCATTCCAGCGCCTGGCAACCCAGGAACATTAACCCGCCGATGATGGTGCCTATCATCCACCAAACCACTTCCTTCTTTGCCCCGCGGTGACCGGCTTCAACAGCCAATACCATAGTAACCGAGCTCATGATGAGGATGAAGGTCATTAAACCAACAAACACAAGCGGCGCACCGTGTTCGATCATACCGGGTACCGACTGGAACACCAGGTCTGGTGCGGGCCATGCAGCCGAACTAAAGCGCAAAGCGCCGTAAGAAATTAACAAAGACGAGAAGGTAAACGCGTCCGAAAGAAGAAAAAACCACATCATCATTTTTCCGTACTCGACAGAAAAAGGCGATCTGCCCCCCGCCCAGGGTGTTGTTTTAACTTCGTCGATTTGTGATACTGTTGTACTCATTTGTACTTGTGTGTTGGTATTATTAATTCTGGTTCAAAAGTAAAAAAACATATAAATAAATCCATATAATATCGATAAAATGCCAAAATATTGAGGCCAGATCCATACGGAATAAATTTATCGATTGTGGCTTGTTGCCGCTCGAGCCTAAAATTGCAGCTACCAGGAAGCCCAGGCCCGCTATGATGTGCACCAGGTGCGTGCCGGTTAATACATAAATGAACGATCGCGTTGCGTTAGGGTTCACAAAATATATCCCCATTTTATAGGTTAGTATGTACCAGCCATATACCTGGAGGATAAAGAAAGTGATGCCCAGGGCCATGGTCATCCAGATAAAAAGGCGTTGCCTGGCCGGCTGTGAATGCTTTGCCGCGCGCGATGCCAGTATCAGCGTAATGCTGCTTGTGGCAATTACAATGGTGCTGTATATAAATACATGCGGCATTTGTACGTTTAAAGCATGCCCGTTCCCACCGGCATAAACAATGAAGCCGCTGGTAAGCGCGGCGAATATCATGAACGAAGCAAACACGAACAGCCACAGTACAAACTTTTTTGCACCCAGGTTCTGCCTGTCGTTTTCCTTTGTTAGCTGAGCCATCATCCTATTTTCCTAAAAAATCAAACAAAAACATTAACTGTACCACCGGCAGGTAAAAAAACGATGCGAACATCACCCTTCGTGCCGATAGAATATCCCGCTTTATTAAAAGCAGGGTTGCCAGGTACAAAAATACTAAACCGCATACTAATGACACGCCCCCAACCCAATAACCTCCATAATGATAGAAAGTTGGCAACAAACTTACCGGCACCAATACCAGGGTAGATATAAAGGTAAAAACGGCACTCCCCACGTCGCGTTTGCCTGTGGGCAGCAGGCGAAAGCCCGCCAGTTTATAATCATCGTCCAACACCCAGGCAATGGCCCAAAAATGCGGGAACTGCCATACAAACTGTATCCCGAAAACTATAAGGGCTATCTCGTCGATAGTACCATAACCTGCAACATAACCGATTAGCGGCGGCAAAGCGCCCGGTATGGCCCCTACAAACACCGCTATAGGCGAAATACGTTTTAACGGCGTATAAGCAAAGGCATAAAATAAAATAGAGAACACCGACAATATGCCCGTGGGCAAATTAAGGTAGCCTAAAAGATAAGTACCTGCCAAAGCCATTCCCAGCCCCAATATCAGCGCCTGCCCGGTGGTCATATGCCCGGCAGGGATAGGACGGTCTTTGGTACGCTTCATTAATTTGTCCAGGTCCTTTTCAATGATCTCGTTAAAGCAATTAGCCGCACCTGTAACCAGGAACCCGCCTACTACCAGCATGGCCCAGTGTTTCCAGTTGATAACATGACCGGTAGCTGCATTGGCCTTACTGCCGATAAGGAAGGTGACCGATGCCGAAAATACGACCAAAAATGTCAGCCTGAATTTGATCAGTTTTGAAAAATCCTTCCACTTCATACACTTGCCCCCGACATTCTTGCCGACCTGTACAGGTTCAGCATTAAATAAAATTGCGCGCCAAACATCAGGCTTGCTAAAAGTATATGCGCCGCCTGGGCAAACGGCGGCAATGACAGATAAGAAAGGATAATACCCGTTACTATCTGCAACATAATGATGAGAAAGGTGAAACTCATCAGTTGCTGTTGTACCGAATGCCTGCTGAAGTGCCTGCGGATGAGCGCATACAACATCAGGTTGGCAAATAAGACCAGAATAGCAAGATCCCTGTGCTGAACGAATATCTGCCCCACACTATTTAACCAGCCATTGCGATAAGCGCTTAAACGGGCCGAAACAGCGTCCACTCTTTCGCGCACTTCGCTGCCCATGGTAATTTGTATCACGCTTATGGCCAGGCAGGCCCAGGTAACCAAATGTATCAAAGGTATTGTTTTGATCCTCGTTTTACCATGTACCCTGGCGGCATGGTAGGTATAAATGGCAATGGCAAGTATAGCCAGCGCCAGCAGCATGTGAACAGTAACCACCCAGGGCACCAGGTTTGTCGACACGACAATGGACCCGAGCCATCCCTGGAAACCAACCAACACCAGGTTGAACACACTCAGGATAACGATAAGTTTACTTTTACCCCAATAGCTGAACGAGAATATGGCTGTTGCAAACAATCCGAGACCGGTTATTACGCCTACCAGCCTGTTTGCGTATTCCGTCCAGGTTTTGGCGGCGTTAAAATCTTCGGGTACCAATATGGATTTATCCTGCCTCAATCTTGTAGCCAGGTCGCCAAAGCCAAGCACATCAAGCGTTTTTGCAAAATGCTCATTCTTTTTTACCCTTTGAGCCACATATTTTTGTTTGTAATCTTTGGGTAATTGGGAAATATCGGTAGGCGGCACGATACATCCAAAACATTTGGGCCAGTCGGGACAACCCATCCCCGACCCTGTACCACGCACAACGGCACCCGCCAGTATTACCATAAACAGAAGTATAATGGTAATACGATTGGTTTTTTGAAACCTGTTTTCCGGTGCTGTTTTGTTCATTTAAACGCCTAAAAAATTAGGGTACCTGTTTTAAGTCCTGAGTTCTGAGTCTTGAGCCTTAAGTCAACTTTAACTTCAGACTCGGGACTTAAGACTGCATACTTAAAGCAGATACCCTAAAAGATCAGAATAGCAATATCTTATTTTACCTCTTCGCCCGGCTTGTTAGCCTTTACCCACGTATTGTATTGCTCAAGCCCTGCAGGATTATCCTCAAAATCATGCGGCAGGTTTGATGTCATCGTTTCGGAGTATGGAGTAGTTTGCGGTATAAAATCTGCATCATGTCCCGGCTTGCTGTAATCGTATGGCCAGCGGTAAACGGTAGGTATTTCGCCCGGCCAGTTGCCATGGATATGCTCGATGGGAGCAGTCCATTCCAGCGTAGTCGCATTCCATGGGTTCTGTGTTGGCCTCTTTCCAAAGAAAATAGAATGGAAGAAGTTGTACAGGAACGCTACCTGCGCCAGTGCTGCCACGATAGCTGCCCAGGTAATAAATGTATTTACTGATAACCAGTGGTTAAAAGCAGGGAACGCAGTCATGGCGTAATAACGGCGCGGTACACCATCCAGTCCCATAAAGTGCATCGGGAAGAATACCAGGTAAGCACAAATGAACGTTATCCAAAAGTGCAGGTAACCCAGTTTCTCGTCCATCAAACGGCCGGCAAATAATTTCGGGAACCAGTGGTAAACACCGGCAAGCATACCGAAGATGGCCGCCGAACCCATCACAAGGTGGAAGTGGGCCACAACGAAATAAGTATCGTGCAGGTTGATGTCCAACGCGGAGTTACCGAGGAAGATCCCTGTTAAACCACCGGAGATGAAGAACGATACCAAACCGATAGCAAAAAGCATGGCCGGGGTAAAGCGTATATTACCCCGCCACATCGTCGCTATCCAGTTGAATGTCTTAACAGCCGAAGGTACCGCAATGATGAGCGTCGTGATCATGAACACACCGCCCAGGAACGGGTTCATCCCCGTCACAAACATGTGGTGGCCCCATACGATGAATGACAGGGTAGTGATACCGATCAGCGAGTAAACCATCGCATGGTAACCGAAGATAGGTTTGCGCGAGTTAACTGCTAT
The DNA here is from genome assembly GCF_007971025.1 of Mucilaginibacter ginsenosidivorans. Taxonomy (NCBI): domain Bacteria; kingdom Pseudomonadati; phylum Bacteroidota; class Sphingobacteriia; order Sphingobacteriales; family Sphingobacteriaceae; genus Mucilaginibacter; species Mucilaginibacter ginsenosidivorans. Next base: position 5,325,269 of record NZ_CP042436.1, read on the forward strand.
AACTTCCGACGAAATACCCATCGCCGGCATAATTACGATATATACTTCGGGGTGACCCAGGAACCAGAACAAGTGCTGGAACAGGATAGGGCTACCACCCGAATACGGCAATAATTTTCCGTTCAATACAATGTCAGACAAATAGAAGCTTGTACCGAAGCTGCGGTCGAATATCAGCAATACCACACCTGCAACCAGTACAGGGAAGGAAAGGATACCCAGGATAGCAGTCAGGAAGAAAGCCCAAACGGTCAAAGGCATTTTCCAAAGGTCCATGCCTTTGGTACGCATGTTCAACACGGTACTTACATAGTTGATACCGCCCATCAGCGACGATGCGATGAAACATACCATGCTTATCAGCCACAAGGTCATACCCAGTTCGGAGCCCTTCATCGCTTTTGGCAAAGCCGATAGCGGCGGATAAATGGTCCATCCCGGACCTGCAGGGCCTTTTTGGATAAAGAACGATGAAAGCATGATAACGCTGGCTAAAAAGAAGAACCAGTATGAAAGCATGTTTACGAACGGCGACGCCATATCGCGCGAACCAACCTGCAATGGTATAAGCAAGTTACTGAAGGTACCGCTCAAACCCGCTGTTAATACAAAAAACACCATGATGGTACCGTGTATAGTAACCAGCGAAAGATAAAATTCGGGATCTAAACGCCCGCCCGGTGCGAAACGGCCCAACAGGGTTTCCAGCAGCGGGAAAGTTTTATCAGGATAGGCAAGCTGTATCCTGAAAAGAATAGATAACAGCATAGCGATGACTGCCATAGTAATACCTGTGATCAGGAATTGCTTGGCGATCATTTTATGATCCTGGCTGAAAACGTATTTAGTTATAAAAGTGTCATGATGATGGTGTTCGTGATCGTGATCATGAACCGATGCCCCGTGATCGTGAACTGCTAATGTTGACATAATCGCTATACTTGATTAATTATTTAATGCTACCCTTTTCCCTGTTAACTCTTTTACCTGGCTGCCGTAGGCAAGTTGCCATTCCTTTTTAAGCTGATCGTTTACGTATGGTTTCTGATGCGCGAGCCATTCCTGGTATTCGGCCTCAGTAACTACCATAACCACTTTCTGCATGTTGTAGTGACCACCACCGCAAATTTTGTTGCAATACAACAAATAATTGAAGTTAGGGTCATCCAGCCTGTTGCGCATATCGGCAGTGGTGATGGTTGGCGTAAATTTGAAAAAGGTTGGTAAACCCGGAACCGCGTTCATCTGCACACGGAAGTGAGGCAGGTAAACGCTATGGATAACGTCTTGTGCATGAATATTAAGCCTTATGGATTTGTTTACCGGCAACACCAATGTATCGGCCTTCAGATCATCGTAGCTGTTCCTGTCTTTCGGACTAACCGCCAGCATATTGGTAGCTGTGTAATACAACTGGTAATCGGATGAGCCTAATTTACCGTCTTTACCGGGGTAACGAAGCTCCCATGCAAACTGGTGACCGGTGATCTCGATATTGATATCGCCTTTAACTTCTTTGGTGTTGGTAACCTCGCGCCAGGTGAAAAAGCCGAACACAACCAGTATCGTTAATACGATGGCCGGGATAATGGTCCATATCTTTTCGATAGTGTTATTGTGCGGATAGTAATACCCTTTGCGCTTGTCGGAACCGCGGTATTTAAATGCAAAGCCGAAAAGCAATACCTGGGTGATCAAAAACACCACCATGGTGATCGCCGTGGTAACCCAAAACATCATATCGATCTTGCCGCCATGTGCCGAAGCCGACTCGGGCAAAATTTGTGTACCCTGTTCAGTAAACGACCAGTAGGCGCCGTAAAGTCCAGCTACCAGGAAAACGATACAGAAAACCCCGATAATGTTGTTCCACTGGATGCCTTTTTTACCCTGCATCTTAAGGGTCAGGTCGTATATTTTTAATATTTTCCCCACAACGGCAACGATAACGCATACCAGCAGGAAAAGCAGGACATAGTATCCTACCCCCAACCACATGGCGCCTTTATCAACCGGCGCATCCGTTCCCGCTGCTGCAGTTTGCGCCATCAGGGTATTGGTGCCCAACAACGTAAACGCGGCAAAAAGCGAAAGTATTTTTTTAGAATCTATTAGTCTTCTGAATCCCATTTTAATATCTGTTTGGTATTCTGTATCAGGTTGCAAATTTAGTAATTATTAAATGTGATGATGTAAGCTCTCTTCCAGGAACGGGTGGTTCTTTGGTATAAGCGATTTGAATCTGCTCAGCGTGCTCAGCAACAGGTATGTGAACAAACCTGCAAATCCTATAAACACGCCAGGTTCAACCCAACTGATAACTCCCCAGTACCAGTGCTCGTGCGGAGCTATGGTGCCCGGAGCGATCATCTGGAAGTAATCCAGCCAGTGGCCGCACAGCAATATGATGCACATTACTTTTAAAGTACCCACATAGCGTTTCGAATCGCGCGACATTAATACAAGTAATGGCGCACCAAAGTTGATAACGATATTCAGCCAGAACCAAACTTTAAAATCAGGTTCCCATCTTCTGTAGAAATAAGCTGCTTCTTCGGGAATATTTGCATACCATGTAAGCAGGAATTGCGCAAACCACAGGTAGGTCCAGAAAACCGAGAAGGCGAACATAAATAAACCCATATTGTGCAAATGGTTTTCGGTAACCCATGGCAGGTATCCGGCCTTTCTCAGGTAAATGATAACCAGTGTCATCGCCGACAGGCCGCTTACCCATAGGGCAGCCAGGTTATACCAGCCGAACATGGTAGAGAACCAGCGTGCCTCGAGCGACATAATGCTGTCGAAGGCAAATACCGGAACTGTGAAACCGAACAAAACCAGGAACACCGCCGAAGCAACAAAGCTTTTGTTATAAAACTTCATGCCGCCCAGTTCATCCTCGCTCATCGAATATTTCTGAAGCAGCCATCCGAACAGGCTGTAAATAGCCAGGAAGCCTATGATACGGGCCAAAAAGAACCCGACATTTAAATATCCCGATTTACCAGCGATAACCGCGTCATATATCCCGCTGCCCTTAACGGTAAGATCCTTTGAGGCCCAGCGCGCATACAGGTATGGTTCTACGTGCTCCTTCCCGTCAACATTAACCGTGTGGGTCATGGATAAACCGGCCACTACGATAATGATCAGTATAACTGCTGCTATCGGCAATACACGACCAAAGGCCTGCGGTATGCGTAAAATAGATGCCGACCAGCCTGCCTGCGCTGCGTACTGAATAGCGCAGAACATTACCCCTGCGGTACATACGCAGGTAAAGTAATAACCCATCAGCAGCAGGTTAGAAAAAGTACGCTGCTGGTGCCCGGTTAAAAACCCTGCCAAAATGGTTACAACACCAATAACAATAGCGATCAAGCTCCAGGTTTTTACTTTGCCTGTAAATTGATATTGCTCGTCAAAACTATTATGAGTCTTCATTTAATAATATTATTGTTTTTGTAAATGGTGCACATACATAATTACTTTCCAGCGCTCCTCCGGTGCAAGCTGCGAAGCGTATGAACCCATTGCATTTACTCCATAAGTTATGGTATGATATATTTTGCCGTCGGTCAGATCTTTCATGTTACCGCCGCGCGACGATACCCCGCTCGAGTAAGATGGAGGCGCCGGATATCCGTGCTGCACTACCAAACCATCGCCCTGTCCGTTCATACCGTGGCATGGCGAGCAGAAGTGCTCGAAAAGCACTTTTCCGTCGGCCATATTAGCCTCAGTTTGCGGCAGCGGGCTCGTAACTTCGGTGCCTGCTTTTTCATACCCGTCTTTTGTATTTGGATAGTCGAACGTTACAAAGCCGATAGGAATAGTTCCTGCAGGCGGAGTTTGTGCCGTCTTTCCGTCTTTAAAGTTAGGGTTGGCCTGATCGGGGTCATACGCAATATGCTCATACATATTGGGGGCGTATTCCCAACCCGTGCTCCTTTTATCCTTGCACGAGGTAATTACAACCGTGGCCGCTATAGCCACCGATGCGATCCCCAATACTTTTATTTTATTCATAGCTAACATATTTTCTGTCGTTATGCTTTATTTCAACCGCCCCGGCTTCCTTTAATATATTCGTAATGTCTTCGTGCGGGATATTCCCTTTCGCATCAATAGCGATCACAAAACGGTCGTCTGTTGCCCTCAACTCCATAACCCTTGGCGCCCGGCCGGGGAAAAGGTGTGTGGCGAAGAAGAAGGTGATCGTCATACCAAACGCCGTGAACAATACTGTCCATTCGAAAGTGGCAGGGATAAAGTTTGGAACTGCAAATGCCGGTTTACCACCGATATTCATCGGCCAGTCGTGCACCAGGGTATAATAAATGATGCTGAAAATGGTTGTACCGCCCAGGCAGCCGAACATGAATGCCGCGTAACCCAAACGCGATGATTTGATACCCAGTTTATCGTCAATACCGTGGATAGGCATTGGGGTATACACATCATAAATAGGGACGCTGTTCTTCTGCAATTTATCGATCCCGTGCATCATCACATCCGGATCGTCAAAAAGGCCTAATATAAATTTAGTGCTGCTCATTATTATTTCCCTTTATAGTCCGACAGTTCAACGCTGTCAAATTTCGTTAACGACTCTTTATAGAATTCGGCATGTGACGGATCGACATGTCCATCGGCCATTAATTTCTTTTTAGCCTGCTCGCTCGAGCTCTTCAGCAACAGTTTTACTTCGGCCATTGCTATTGAAGGGAAAACCCTGATGAACAGCAGGAACATAGTAAAGAACAAGCCGATAGAGCCAACGAATACGCTCATATCAACCCAGGTCGGATAGAACATGGCCCAGCTTGATGGTATAAAGTCGCGGTGAAGCGAGATCACGATGATCACAAAACGTTCGAACCACATACCGATGTTTACCACGATAGACAATACCCACGACACAGGGATGTTCGTACGCACCTTTTTGAACCACATCATCTGGGTCATCAGTACGTTACAGCCGTACATCATACAGCCTGCCCACCAGTACGGGCCGGTAAACCTGTTAAGGAAAGTATATTGTTCGTACTCGCCGCCTGAATAGTAAGCGATGAAGAATTCTGTCAGATAAGCCACACCGACAATAGAACCTGTCAAAAGGATGATCTTGTTCATCGATTCGATGTGGAACATGGTGATATAGTTCTCCAGGCCTAATACCTTACGCGCTACAAGTAACAGTGTTTGCACCATGGCAAAACCCGAGAAGATAGCACCCGCAACGAAATAAGGCGGGAATATGGTAGTGTGCCATCCCGGCTCCAGCGATGTGGCAAAGTCCATGGATACTATGGTGTGCACTGAAAGTACCAGCGGGGTCGAAACACCTGCCAGGATCAGCGATACGGTCTCGAAACGCTGCCAGGTTTTTACAGAGCCTGTCCAGCCGAACGAGCATATAGAATATATCCTGCGGCGGATGCCGGTTGCACGGTCGCGGATGGTTGCCAGATCGGGTAATAAACCTGTATACCAGAATAATAGTGATACCGAGAAGTACGTCGAGATAGCGAACACGTCCCATACCAGCGGCGAATTGAAGTTAACCCACAGAGAACCAAACTGGTTTGGCAGCGGCAGCGGCCAGTAAGCCAGCCACGGACGGCCCATGTGCGATACGACATAAGTAGCCGCACAAATTACCGCGAAGATGGTCATCGCCTCGGCAGAGCGGTTAATAGAGTTACGCCAGTTTTGACGGAAGAGCAATAAGATAGCCGAAATAAGCGTTCCGGCGTGACCGATACCTACCCACCACACGAAACCGGTGATGTCCCAGGCCCAGCCAACTGTTTTGTTCAAGCCCCACGAACCTATACCAAACCAAAATGTCCAGCTTACGGCAAACACCCACAGCAACGCGCCAAGCGATGATATGGTGAAGCCTATCCACCAGGCTTTATTGGGCATATTTTCTACCGGTCTAAGGATATCATCCGTTATTTTGGCGTAGGTAATATTCTCGCCGGTAATTAACGGTTCCCTTATTATTGATTCTTGATGAGATGCCATATTGTATAAATATCTCTTGTTATAGTTTATGCTAATGTTTCTGCAGTGTTCCTAACTTTCACCTGGTAGCCAATACCCGGTTTAACGCCAAGCTCTTCCAACACATAATAAGTTCTTTCGCTCTTCAGCAGTTGCGAAACTTCGGAATTAGGATCGCTTGCATTACCAAACACGATAGCGTTGGTTGGGCATGTTTGCTGGCAGGCCATTTTGATATCGCCGTCTTTAAGCGGGCGTTTTTCAATTTTAGCTTTCAGCTTACCGGCCTGGATACGCTGGATACACATAGAGCATTTTTCCATTACACCGCGGAAACGGGTTGTAACATCAGGGTTCAATACCAGGTGTGTATGTTCGTTGATCAGGTAATTGTCAAAGCGTGAGTCGTTCCAGTAGTTAAACCAGTTAAAGCGGCGCACTTTGTACGGGCAGTTGTTAGCGCAGTAACGGGTACCCACGCAGCGGTTATAAGCCATGTGGTTTATACCTTCGCTGGAGTGTACGGTAGCCAGTACCGGGCAAACCGTTTCGCATGGAGCATGATCGCAATGCTGGCAAAGCATCGGCTGGTAAACAACCGCTACATTATCCAGGTCCTTCAGATCCTCTATTTCTTTTTCTTCAGTTATCGATTTACCTTCTTCATTGAAGCTGTAGTAACGGTCGATACGGATCCAGTGCATTTCGCGGCGGCGGCGAACCTCGTCACGGCCTACAACAGGCACGTTATTTTCGGCGCTGCACGCTACCACGCAGGCACCGCAACCGGTACAGGCATTCAGGTCTATCGCCATCACCCAATTGTATTGCGGGTGCTCGTAATCGTCCCAAAGGTCTTCGTATTCTTTATGTTTCAATGAACCGCCGCTGTTTGAAGACGGGTCCTTTACATATTCTTTAAATGTAGTTTCGCGGATAACATTACGGCCCTCGATAGAGTGGTGCGTCTGGGTTTGGGCCAGTATCACGTTATCGCCGGTTGTGCTTATGGCAGCAACAGTAGCGGTTTGGAAAGTTCCGTTTACAAAATTCAGGAACGGATAAACATTTTTACCTACGCCCTGCCCTACCGGACCAGCTTCTGTACGGCCGTAACCAAGGGCTATTGAAATAGTTCCCTGTGCCTGGCCCGGCTGCACCAATATTGGCAACGCAATGGTATAGCTTGTATTGTTATTCGGATTCTTTACTTCGATATTGATCACATCGCCCTGTACGTAACCGGCCTTCTTCATATCGGTCGGCGACATGGCAGCAAAGTTGTCCCAGGTAACTTTCGATACCGGGTCGGGCAGTTCCTGCAGCCATGGGTTATTGGCACGCTTACCATCGCGCAAAGCGATAGACTGGTAAAGCTGAACTTCGTATTGTTTATCACCCTTAGCTTCAAGCGTGGTGCCCTGGTTAAGGATGGTTTGTGCCACGCCGTTAAGATCCTTGGCAAATGAATAGCTTCCGGCAGGTTTGTCGGCAACTTTTACAAAGCCGGTCTGCAACAAAGCTTCCCAGCCCTTTTGGCCCGATAAGCCGCCCTTAGCAAGTAGTTCCTTATCCCAGGTATTCCTTACATACGTGTAATAATCTTTAACTGTGCTGTCCGACCATACCATCAGGCTTTGTTCGGCCTGGCGGGTATCGTATACCGGGTTGATGGTTGGCTGTATCACGGTATAGTAACCCTCGATGGCGTTACCATCACCCCACGATTCAAGGTAGTAATGGTTTGGCGCAACAACGTTACATATAACAGAAGTTTCGTCCTTACGATCGGCGAAGGTCACCTTCAGGCGCACTTTCTTCAAGGCATCCTTAATGGCCTGCCCGTTATGGTATTCGTAAACCGGGTTTGAGTTGAGGAAGAATACGGCGTCAACTTCGCCGCGGTTCATTTCGCCAACAAAATCGGTAAATTCGGCATCGTTGCCTTTATATTGATTTGAATAATTATCCAGGTCGATGGTAGTACCATAGCTTCCTAATTGGGCGTTGATGGCATTTACCAGTATTTGTTTGGCTACGTCGTTGCTTCCGCAAACTACAAGCGCCTTACCCTGTGCAGCTTTCAGCTCGGCGGCAACCAGTTTAACTGCTTTATCAGCCGAGGTATTGCCCAGAGGTTTGCTCCCCGGCAACGTGGTGCCCGTTACGGCATTGTAAAGGTTTACTAGGGCCAATCCTTCTTCTGAAGGTTTGATCAGGATACGGGTATCAGCATTTGAACCTGTCAGGCTCATACCGGTTTCGAACTGGATATGACGAGACATTTTTTTGTTCGCCAGCGATTTGCTGCCACGGTTCTTAACCCACTGTCCCATAAATTCGGAAGGCGATATCCAGGTACCGAGGAAATCGGCGCCGAAGCTCACGATCACATCAGCCTTGTCAAAATTGTAATGCGGGATAACCGCTTTACCGAAACTGTTCTGGTTAGCCTGGATAATGCCGGTGTAAGATACCGCATCATAAGTAATATGCTTGGTGTTTGGATATTGTGCAATAAAATCGGCAATTACAGCTAAAGTAGAGGGGCTGTTGATAGTTGAAGTTACCAGCCTGATCTTTTTGCCGCCTGTTTTGATAGCGCCAAGCTCCCGTTTAACAAAAGTATCTATTTCGTTCCAGCTCGAATCGCCGCCGTCAAGCATCGGGTTGTTCAGCCGGTTGTAGTCGTAAAGATCAAGAACGGAAGCTTGCGCCTGTGCGCTCAAACCGCCTTTTGCCAAAACATCATTCGGGTTACCTTCAACTTTGATCGGGCGGCCCTCACGGGTTTTTACAAGGATAGCGTGACCGTCGTATGTAGAAACATAATAGTTAGCCACACCCGGGGTTACCTCTTCCGGTTTTATAAGGTAAGGGATGGATTTATGTACCGGTACTTTCTGACAAGCTGCCAGTGTAACAGCGCCTACGCCGAAGCCTAATGCCTTTAAAAAATCGCGGCGCGGTGTTTTGCCCATCAATCCGCCACCACTCAACACTTCCTCGATAGGGATCGGCTCGGCAAACTCATGTTTATTTTTCTCAACAAATTCCGGCTCGTTGTTTAGTTCTTCTAAACCCTTCCAGTATTTTTTATTGCTGTCCATTTAAGCTATATAAACTGTAATGTTTCTCAAATATTTATTAATAGTGGCACTTGCCGCACTCGATACCGCCCATCATCGCTTCGGTCACTTTCTCACCTTTCCTGATCATTTCGTGAACCGCTTCCATTTTTTCGTAGTAAGCGTTGCCCTTTGTATTAACCTCGGTACGCCTGTGGCACTGGATACACCATTTCATTGTAAGCGGCGAATATTGATAAACCTCCTTCATGGTCTCAACAGGGCCGTGGCAGGTTTGGCATTTCAAACCCTGTACCTTAACGTGCTGCGAGTGATTGAAGTAAGCAAAATCGGGCAGGTTGTGGATGCGAACCCACTGCACCGGCCTCATTTTGGTGCTATCGTATTTCTGTGTCTGCGGATCGTATCCAAGTGCATCATATATCTTGTGTATTTCGGCAGATGGCGCATTAGAACCTTTCAGTCCCGTGATCACCTTGTGGCAGTTCATACACACATTTAAAGAAGGGATAGAGGCATTTTTCGATTTGTAAGCCCCCGAGTGGCAATACTGGCAATTGATCTTCATAGCGCCTGCGTGCAGGTCGTGCGGGAACTTGATCGGCTGAACAGGTTGATAACCCTGGTGAACATCGGTGTTCCACATCGTCATCCAGGTCCAGCCACCGCCGGCAATAGATACACACAGCAATACAAAGAATACAAACTTTTTATTTTTCGCAAGCTTTTTGATACCTGCATACTTATCAACCTGTACTTCTTCAACAGGAGCAGGCTCAACCAGCAGGTCGGGCTTGTTTGCTATCAGGCGTTCAAGGGTTTTAACAACCTTGTTCAATACCAGGATAACAATAAAGGCTACGATGATAACACCGATAAGGCCGAATATCATGATATTGCTCGGACCCTTGTCGGTTTCTACAGCACCGCCAGGGGGCTGTTTTTTAGCATTATCCTGTATCGTCTTCCACTCGGTACGCACATAAGTTAAAATGTTCGTAACGTCGGCATCGGTCAGGTCGGTAAACACCGTCATGCCCGACTGGTTATACTCGTTGTAGATAGCGAGGGCTTTAGGGTCCTTTGCTGCGATGAGTGCCGAGTTGTTCTGGATCCATTTTACCAGGAACTTTTCGTCAGTTTCCTTATCAAGCTGCGGGCCCAAAGCGGGACCGATCAAACGATCCTTGATCTTATGGCATGTGGTACATTTCGCTTCAAATATGGTTTTGCCTTTGGCGGCGTCTCCCTGCGCATAAGCAGAAAGCCCCAAAATAGTAAAACCAGCAACAAGCAGAACCGACCTTGAGAATTGTTTTAAAATCAATGAGATGCTTCTCATAAAGTGTATTTATGCTAAATAATTTCGTGTATTATCTGTTTGAAACCAATTGCAGACGTATTAATCGTTCAGATTTTTCAGCCACAAAAGTAAAATTTATTACAGTATGGCTGACAAATTAATGACAGTTATATATAATTTATAATCGTTCTAAATAAATACAAAAAGCCCTTAAAACAGGTCGTATGGGCATTTTTTTAATCAACGGGCTTAAATAGGTTTTATAATACAATATTAACTTTTTTTGAATTAATATTTATTGTTTTAACAGCCACGCAAAAATTAACGGCGCTACAATGGTTGCGTCCGACTCAACTATAAACTTAGGGGTGTTAATGTCGAGCTTGCCCCAGGTTATCTTTTCGTTGGGTACGGCACCCGAGTATGAACCGTATGACGTGGTTGAATCTGATATCTGGCAGAAGTAGCTCCAGAAGGGAATATTCTCCATTTCCATGTCCTGGTAAAGCATTGGCACCACGCATATCGGGAAGTCGCCGGCAATACCGCCGCCGATCTGGAAAAAGCCTACACCTTTGCCTTCCGAATTCTTCACATACCAGTCGGCCAGCCAGGCCATGTACTCGATACCGCTTTTCATGGTAGTGGCTTTGATCTGCCCTTTGATAACATAAGAAGCGAAAATATTGCCCATAGTTGAATCTTCCCATCCGGGCACAACTATCGGCAGGTTCTTTTCGGCAGCCGCCAGCATCCACGAATTTTTGGGGTCTATCTCGTAATACTGTTTCAGTTCGCCGCTCAGCAGTATCTTGTACATGTATTCGTGCGGGAAGTATCGTTCGCCGTTATCGTCGGCATCTTTCCATATTTTGTGAATATGCTTTTGCAGCCGTCTGAACGCTTCTTCTTCGGGGATACAGGTATCGGTAACCCGGTTGTAGTGATTTTCCAACAGTTCCCATTCATCGGTTGGGCTCAGGTCGCGGTAATGCGGCACACGTTTGTAATGTGAGTGGGCCACCAGGTTCATAATATCCTCTTCCAAATTGGCGCCGGTACATGAGATGATGGCAATTTTATCCTGGCGGATCATTTCGGCCAACGAGATACCCAATTCGGCCGTGCTCATGGCACCTGCAAGGGTCACCATCATTTTACCACCCTCGGCTAAATGTGTTTCGTATCCTTTGGCTGCGTCCATTAGTGCCGCGGCATTAAAATGCAGGTAATTTTTCTCAATAAACTGGGAGATAGGTCCTCGTGTGTTGCTCATTTCGCTGTTCTCTAAATTTGGCGCAAAATTAGCTTTTTTGTTTATAGTTTAGTGATTAGTTAATCAGTGATTTGCGATCAGGGGCTAAATTAACAAATTACTAATCACAAGTTAACCAGTCACAAATTCCTACCTTTGCGCCTTCAACCTGCTATGAAAAAACTGCTTGTACTATCTCTTATTTTATTTTGCTTTCAACAGTCACAGGCGCAGGGTATCAAAAAGTTCATCAAAAAGATGTATTTTGATAAGGATAGCACGAAACACAGCAGTTTTGTGGTGCTGCCTATAATCACGTCGGCGCCGGAGACCGGACTGGAAGTGGGCGGCGCAGGCTTGTACTCTTTTTATTCGGATACCGTTGCGGCCAACCATACCAGGGTGTCTAACATCTACCCATATATATCAGTAACTACCAAGGGACAGAGCCATTTCAGTGTGAGCACCGATCACTGGAGTACGAAAAATCTATATCATTATACCGCCTCGGTAAGTTATATCAATTACCCTTTTAATTTTTACGGCATAGGTAATAATACCCGCAAGGCCGATGCAGATCATGTGGATGAAAAGCGTTTTAAACTGGATATAAGCGATGCGAAACTGGTTACCAAAAATCTTTATGCGGGTTTTGTGGCCGGCGCCTACCATTACGCTTATTTTGATACCCCGCCAACCGGCATCTTTATAACTGATCCGCAAATTGAGAACCGCGACGGCGGCGGAGGCGTTTACATAGGCCCCAGCCTGGTTTTTGATAACCGCGATAACAACACCTACACTACCAATGGGCTTATCATTAATGCTTATTATAAGCTGATGAAGGGTGTATTTTCCGATAACGGTTATACGGGTGGATTTTTCGGTATTGAATATTCGCAGTTTTTCAAGCTGAACAGCAAATTGATACTTGGACTGGATATCCAGGAACAAAGCCTTACGGGCGGCTCTTCGCCTTTTTACCTGCTGCCTGCACTTGGCAGCGATGAAATGATGCGCGGTTATTACAACGGGCGGTATCGCGACCGCAATTTCATCGCCGGGCAAACCGAACTCCGTTACCGCATAAGCGACCGCATTGGTATCGTCGGATTCTTAGGAGCTGGAGAAGTGGCACACGGGAATTTTTCTGCGCGCACCCTAAAACCGAATTATGGTGGCGGGCTGCGTTATTTCTTCGATACGGAAAAAGGCCTCAGCATCCGTGCTGATTACGGCATCGGGCAAAAAGTTAGCGGTGAGCAGCGGCAAAGCGGGTTTTATATTGGATTGGGGCAGGCGTTTTGATGTGCAGATGCGTGGATGTGCAGATATGCAGATCAATAAATTCTTCATTTTTCAATCATTTGCACATCTGCACATTTGAAATCTGCACATCATTATATTTTTATCAAAAAATCCTCCTTCGCCTGTCCCCTTTTAAAGTAAACCAGCCCTATCCAAAACAGATCGATCGTCACCGTTACCTGTGGATGTGCTTTAATTTCGGCCCAGGCCTCTTTCATGCCGTCGCTCCAGTAAATATCATCAAAGATCAATAAGGTATTCTCGTGCACTTTCGGCAGGCACCATTCAAAATATCTTAAAGTTGCTTCTTTGGTATGATTACCGTCGATAAAAACAAAATCAAGCTGATCCAGCTCATTGATAACGTCGGGCAGGGTATTATCAAAATTGCCGGTTATTTCGTGTATGCCGTACACATCAGCTTTGCGAAATGTTTCGAGAGCGATGCCTGCTGTTTGCGGGCAGCCTTCCAGCGTATACAATTCGGCACCAGGCGCTCCTTCTTTCAGGTAAACCGAAGTGATACCAAGACAAGTGCCTAACTCGATCATATTGCGGGGTTGCAGGTCGGCGACCAGGCGATAAAGCAATTTCGCCAGCTGAGGCGGTTTTAAAGCATTTTTAGCTATCCCGCTAACCTTCTTTTGGCTGTCGTTGTTGACATGCGATCCGGCGCCAAGGTCGGTCACATTTATCACTCTTTCGTCAGAAAGCAGTTCGCGGCGCAGGTTCTCAACCTTTTCATATACTTTTTTGTTATGATAGTCGTAAATTACACTATCGACGAGCCTGTAAACAAAAGGCGAATGTGTGCCATGCCTGGTTTTTGCTTTGAGCCGGTGCAAAAGGAAGTCCTTAGCGAACCTTAAATTAAACATGGCCGTAAAAATAGACAAAGGTTTAGTATTTTAGTATTTGAATGATCGACCCTAAAGAGATACACTCATTAATAAAACTGCTTGATGACCCCGACAAAGAGATATTCGAGCATATTCATAATAAATTAGCCTCATATGGCGGCGAGGTGATAGAATACCTGGAATCGGCCTGGGAAGAGGCTTTCGACCCGATACAACAGGAGCGCATAGCCGGACTGGTGCACGAGATACAGTTCCGCCTTTTAAAAGAAGAACTCAAACTATGGTACCAGGGCGGGGCGTTCGACCTGCTGCAGGGCGTTATCGCCATCAATAAATACCAATACCCCGACCTGGACGAGCAAAAAATTATTAACCAGATAGAAGCGATCAAGCGCGACATATGGCTGCAGATGATCTACGACGCCAGCCCGGCAGAGCAGATCAAGCTTATAAACCACGTATTCTATAATATACATGGTTTCAGCGGCAACACATCCAATCACCAGGACCCGCAAAACAGTTACTTGAGCCAGGTGCTCGAAACCAAGAAAGGCAACCAGATATCGCTGGCTATCATCTATTCCATAATTGCTCAAAAGCTGGATATACCGGTATACGGCGTTAACCTGCCGCAGCATTTTATACTGGCTTATGTGGATGAAAGCATGGAGACCGAATTTGAAGGAGGCATTCTATTCTACATTAATGCATTTAGCCGCGGCACCATCTTTGGACGGCGGGATGTGGATATGTTCCTGAAAAACCTGAAACTGACCGCCGAAAAGCAGTTTTATGAACCGTGCTCCAATGCGGATATTATCCGACGCATTTTAAGGAATCTGATCAGCTCCTACGAGAACCTGGGATCAGCCGAAAAGGTAGCAGAGTTGAATGAGTTACTGGGCCTGTTGGATGCTTAATTGATTAACGAATCATTATCTTAGTGGCGCCCAATCTTCAAAAAATATGCTAAACCTGGCTAAGCGGCTGCTTAATAAGATCAAAAGGACCTATGCTTCCCGAAAGGAATGGGATGCGCGCATCAATGATGTTATAAACTGCGCAGATAACAAATATATACCACGTGTAAAAAATGCCGGGGCTATCCAGGGCAATTTTCAACTAATGCATAACGGCGTAAAAGTACAGCGCGATGGATATTACGGCAGCGGTATAACCCGCATGCTTGTTAAAAATAAAGGTGTTCACGAGCCGCAGGAGGAAAGAGTATTTCAGGAAGTTTTAAAGCAAATGCGCGCAAATAGTACCATGATAGAACTCGGGTCGTACTGGGCGTTTTATTCGATGTGGTTTTTGAGTAAGGTGGAAGGCGGCAAAACATATTTATACGAGCCTGCAACAGAAAATTTAACTGTTGGCAAAATAAACTACCGGGAAAACAACTTTCAAGGTGATTTTAATCATGCATTTATAGGGGGTGTGGTTGATCATAACGGTGTCCCTACACTTAGTGTAGACTACATTGTAAAGGATAAAAAAATAGATTTTATAGATATCCTGCATTGCGACATACAGGGGGCTGAACTGGATATGCTTAACGGTGCGATAGAAAGCGTTAGTAAAGATATTATAGGCTACTTTTTCATCAGCACACATTCCGACGAGTTACATGTGGCCTGCCTTGATTTCTTAGGCGCGCATAACTATTTTATAGTTTGTGAGGCCGATCTTTCAAATTCATATTCGTACGATGGTATTATTGTAGCGCGGTCGCCAAATTACGCAGGCATCAATCGCATAGCTATCGCCCGCAAATAGCTTAATATTTTACTTTTTATCCGGCAATCAGAAGCCGTTCAACCTTAGCCAATTCGCTGCCCAGTCGAACCAATGGTCGGTTGTAGTAGGGTTATTTAATCCAAAGCCATGCCCGCCTGCCTGGAACAGGTGCATTTCGGCTTTAACTTTATTTTTTACCAAAGCGTCGTAAAACAGCAGGGAATTTTGCACCGGCACCACGTCGTCGTCTTCAGCATGAATTAGAAATGTAGGCGGCGTGTTGGCAGTTACCTGTTTTTCGTTGGAATAAAGATCGATCAGTTGTTGCGACGGGTTTTTACCGATCAGGTTCTCGCGCGAGTAAGCATGTGCAAAAGGGCCAAAGCTTATCACCGGGTATATCAGCATAGCAAAATCGGGCCTGAGGCTGATATTACTTTTGTTGTCGATAACGACCTTGTCAAAGTGGGTATCAATGGTCGATGCCAGGTGCCCGCCAGCGGAAAAGCCAATAACGCCTACTTTATGTGGGTTGATACCCCACTCAGCAGCGCGTTCGCGCACTATCTGGATGGAACGTTCGGCGTCCTGTAACGGGCCGATAGTTTTATCTACCATGATCTGGTCGCTCGGCAGGCGGTATTTTACCACAAATGCCGTAACACCTATCTTGTTAAATTCTTCAGCAATAGCCTGCCCCTCATGCCCCGACGCCAGGTTGATATAGCTGCCGCCCGGAAAAATAACGATAGCCGTGCCGGTTGCCGTGCCTTTGGCCGGGAAATAGGGTGTGATCGTCGGGTCGGTCACCATGCTGATGCTATATCCATCCCGTTTCTCCTTGTAGGTTTCAGGCGCCGGTTTTGAATTGGGCACACCATTAGGATAAAGCGGAATAGGTTTCTGCTGGGCAAAAACAGCGGATGAAATTAGCATAGCTAACGGCAATACAGTACGACGAAATTTTAACATAACCAGATTAAATAGGTACGACGTTCAAATATAAACGATTACTTCGAGCCGCCAAATTCCATCAAATAAGCTTTCAGAAATTCGTCCAGGTCGCCATCTAAAACCGCCTGTGCGTTGGATGTTTCATGATCGGTACGCAGGTCCTTCACTAATTTATACGGATGCAATACGTAGTTCCTGATCTGGGACCCCCATTCTATCTTTTTCTTATTCCCCTCGATAGCGTTGCTGGTCTCTTGTCTTTTACGCATCTCGATCTCGTACAATTGCGATTTCAGCAGGCGGATAGCGTTATCCTTATTTTGAAGCTGTGAGCGGGATTCCTGGTTTTTGATAATAATACCTGATGGTTTGTGATATAAACGCACAGCAGTTTCCACTTTGTTCACGTTCTGCCCGCCTGCACCACCCGACCGGAAGGTTTCGAACTCTATGTCAGCCGGGTTGATCTCTATCTCGATGGTATCATCCACCAGCGGATAAACATAAACCGAGGCAAATGAAGTATGGCGCTTGGCATTCGAATCAAACGGCGATATACGCACCAGGCGGTGTACGCCATTTTCACCCTTTAAATACCCGTAAGCAAAATCTCCTTCAATTTGCAGGGTGACTGTTTTAACCCCGGCTACATCGCCCTCCTGGAAATCCTGCTCTGTAACTTTATAGCCGTTCTTCTCACCCCACATAATATACATGCGCATCAGCATACCTGCCCAGTCGCAGCTTTCGGTCCCCCCGGCGCCTGCCGTTATCTGTAGGACAGCGTTAAATTGATCTTCTTCGGACGAGAGCATATTTTTGAATTCCAGTTCCTCTACGGCTTTTGTAGCAGCATCGAATTGCTCCTTCATTTCGGCCTCGGTAGCGTCGCCGCCCTGGTAAAATTCAAATACCACGCCGGTATCCTCAACAGCCGATTCGACCTGCTGGAAAGCGTCGGTCCAAACTTTTTTTGTTTTGATGGAAGCCAGTACCTTTTCGGCTTCTTTTGGATGGTCCCAGAAATGCGGACCTACGGTTATTTCCTGTTCTTTTTGAAGCGCATCGAGTTTAGTATCAATGTCAAAGATGCCTCCTCAGGGAAGTTATTCTTTCCCTTAAATCCTGTATCTGTTCTTTAGTCATGCGGCAAATATAAATTTTAATGTGCAGATTTTGTATTTGATGAGGAAGCGATTACAATCGATCATCAAGACCCGAGTGGATTATTTAGGAGCAAGTATCTCAATTGTCATGCTATCGACTCGAATTGCAATTTGACCTGTTTGTCGATCAAACTGAATTTGTGGGGAATTTGTGATGCTGTTACTGAAAATTGAAGATGCCTGAAGGCCCGAGTCAATATCTTGTATTTTGCTTTCAATTTCTCCCGTTTCAGTGTTTATAATTTTGGGAAACTTATACATATCCCATGCTCTGCTGTCATTTATAGGAAATAGATTTCCGAACTCCCCGTCAACTTTTACAGGCGCCGATAAGTCATTATGCAGAAAGCGCCAAATGGCAATATGTTTTTGTGGTAACGCTGGTGGCTTCTTGCGATCGAAGAGCTCTTCGTCAGAAGCTGCAATAAGTATTCTTTCATTATCAATGAAGCTTGCCGTATTAATCTCTGTCCCAAAGTCCGGGTACATAGAACTGCTATCTAATAATAAAGGGTCCTTCAAACATGCCTCTATGTCAAATAATTCAACCCTATCTATCGGATGCCAAACCCAGCCACAAACCATTAAATATTTATTATTAGGGCTAATGGATAATCGTGAATGAAAGATGTCTGAAGGATTTCTACCCGGAATATTTGTAACAATTTCGCCTGTTTCGACATTTTCGAAATCAAGCTGACAGTAATCGATAGGGCAGTGGACTAAATAGGTTACATTATTAAAAACAAAAAACGCCGCGGGATACTCATAGCTTTCTGCACAATAATAGGTGCGGTTAATTTCCCGAAGTAGCTCACCATTTTTTAATAAGAGTCCTTTTGTTCCAAGGCGCTTAAAAACAAAAGCGTATTGCCCATCTGGAGAAGTTATTGATCCATCAAAATTAAATGCGTAGTGATATTGTGCGAGTTGTTTCTTCTCTCCATCTAATGAATACTGTTGCCCCGCAGAAACCCAGTCAACAATTTTTCCATTTAACCAATCGATGGTTTTAAGATAGTTGGTCTTAATTGTATAGCGCTTCATAAGTAGAATGACAAGGCGTGCCGCTAACAAATATATAAGTTATTAATTAGGTCCCCATAAAAACGTCAAAGGGGTTGTAAAATTAATTTACAGCCCCTCCGAACTTGTTTTTATAGATAGTGTATCTTACTTCAATGTTTATCAGATCATCAGCCCGTCGACCAGCCGGGTCAGGTCGACACGGTTACCATTGATCTTGGACAGGAACGAACTCAATGCAAACTCCTTGTTCTGCTCGCTTTTCGATTGCTTGATCAGTTCGAGCATTACAGGCGGCATCAGTGAATTCGCAGTATTTAAGGCAGACGCAGGGCTCATGCCATAAAACTTGTTCAGTTTGTTAGCAAATTTATTAACCACACTGGTAACCAGCGGGTTCTTGTAGATATCAGGATACTGAAAATATTTTACAAGGTCCTTTAGCTTACCCGATTCCATCTGGCCCTTAAGAACCTCGATGATCGAACTCGAAGCCTCATTGATGATCGCCTCGCGATATTTCTCGGGTATTTCCGGATTGTCGATAACAGCCTTCCCGGCGTTATTCTTTACCAATAAAAACAGTTTCTCAAACATAAAACTTATCCCTCTTTAGTGTATTGACAAAATAATGACAAATCCATCATTTGTTTGTCATTGGGTCAAAGATATTAATTAAATATTTCTATTTTCAAACAATTTGTCAAAATAATTTAATAATTCCTCAAATTTATTCGTGTAAAACAAACACTAAGCTTAGTGTGTTGAACAGACACAATAAATGGTGTGTTTTATACACCGGAAAGAACTGTTATTGTCACACTTATAACACTCTTTCTACAATTATGTCAATACCTGAATATTTAAATTCTATTTTTGTAAAAAAACATCAACTATGTTGCCAAATATTGATTTTACCTCGACACAGGCCTATAAATACTTAGCCGACCATTTCATCGATATCATATCAAAAAACCTGAAGGACCTCTTCAAAGCTGACAGTGAACGTTTTAACAAATTTTCGATCCAATTCAACGATATTTTGGTCGATTATTCTAAAAACCGCATCGACGACGAGACTGTCGCTTTATTGATACAGCTGGCAAAAGAGTGTAAAGTAAAAGAGGCAGCAGAGGCGATGTTCTCGGGCGAAAAGATCAATGCGACCGAGGGGCGGCCCGTATTGCATATAGCATTGCGCAACCGCAGCAATAAGCCCATTTACGTGGATGGCAAAGATGTGATGGAAGATGTTAACCGGGTATTGCAGCAAATGAAAACTTTTAGTGGGGCGATCATATCGGGCGAGTGGAAAGGTTTTACCGGCAAAGCAATAACCGATGTGGTAAATATTGGCATCGGCGGATCAGACCTCGGCCCGGTGATGGTAACGGAGGCGCTGAGGCCGTACAAGAATCATTTGAACATGCACTTTGTTTCCAACGTAGATGGCACCCACATTGCCGAAGCGCTAAAAACGCTTAACCCGGAAACTACTTTGTTCCTGATAGCATCGAAAACATTCACCACGCAGGAGACCATGGCTAACGCCCATAGCGCACGCGATTGGTTCATTGCCGGCGGAGGCAAGGATGGCGATGTTGCAAAACATTTTGCCGCCCTGTCTACCAACGCCAAGGCGGTTGAAGCGTTTGGCATCGATACGAAGAACATGTTCGAATTTTGGGATTGGGTTGGCGGACGGTATTCGCTGTGGAGCGCCATCGGCCTATCGATCGTATTGAGCATAGGTTATGAAAATTTTGTCGAGCTATTAACAGGCGCCCACCAGGTTGATCAGCATTTCCTGAATACTGAATTTGAAGAGAATATCCCGGTGATATTGGGACTGATAGGAATATGGTATAACAACTTCTTTGAATCAGAAACCAATGCGATCCTTCCTTACGACCAGTACATGCACCGCTTTGCGGCTTATTTTCAGCAGGGCGACATGGAAAGCAACGGCAAGCATGTCGACCGTAACGGAAACAGTGTCGACTATTCAACCGGCCCCATTATTTGGGGCGAACCGGGCACTAACGGTCAGCATGCTTTTTACCAGTTGATACACCAGGGCACCAAGCTGATCCCCTGCGATTTCATAGCCCCGGCGCAAACACATAACCCACTTGGCGAGCATCACCAGATGCTGCTGTCAAACTTCTTCGCTCAAACGGAAGCTTTGATGAACGGCAAAACCCGCGAGGAAGTGGTAGCCGAATTGAAGGCCTCAGGCAAATCGGACGCTGAGATAGAAAAACTTGCCCCATTCAAAGAGTTTGACGGCAACCGCCCAACCAACTCCTTCCTGGTTAAAAAGATCACGCCGCGCACTTTAGGTTCACTGATAGCCATGTACGAGCACAAGATATTTGTGCAGGGCATTATCTGGAACATTTACAGTTTCGACCAATGGGGTGTTGAACTCGGCAAGCAATTAGCCGGTAAAATTTTACCTGAATTAAGGACTGGCGACGAGATTAGCAGCCATGATTCGTCAACCAATGGGCTGATCAATCAATATAAAAACTGGAGGTAAGCCCCCAATCCCTAAAGGGGAGCATAATATCAAAAAAATTGGCGCTGGATATTCCAGCGTTTTTTATTTCCTCTTCAGGGGATTAAGGGGTACAAACTTAACCTGGTACAAATAAGGCCATTTTTTACCGGTAACGAACAGGCGCTGACCTTTTTCGTCCCAGGCTATGCCATTAAGTACATTCTGGCCATTGTCATAACCTGCAGGACGGTCCTTTAGCGGCCACAGGTCTTTCATGTCCACGCGTTGTTCAACGGCGCCGGTTTTGGGGTTGATAACTAATATGGTATCCAGGGTGTATACATTGGAGTATAATTTGCCATGAATGTATTCCAATTCGTTCACTTCATCTACAGGCCCCTTGTCATCGTATACATCAATGGAACCTATTGCGCGGTAATCAGTGGGGTCTAAAAACCATATGCGGTTGGTGCTGTCGTCGAGGTACATTTTTTTGCCATCGTAAGTTACACCCCAGCCCTCAACGCCAACATTATTATTGAAGGTTTTGAGCAGTTTAAATGTTTTCCTGTCGAACACGAAGCCGACCTTCGACCGATAGGTAAACATCACGATCTTATCCCCGATAATGGCGCTGCCTTCTCCAAAATATTGCGGATCGAGCTTAGCGCGCTGAACAACCTTACCGGTATTAAGATCGACCTTGCGCAGGTCGGAGTGCCCTTCGGTTCCAGTGGTCTCGTACAGGTAGCCGTCCTGGTACAGCAGCCCTTCGGTATAGGCGCTGGTATCGTGCGGGAACTTCCTTATCACCTGGTACGTCATTTCTTCAGGAGCCTTAGCCGCTAATAACACGATATTGGTAGTTGCATCCTGGCTTTTACCCCCCTGAAAAACTTTCGCCGTTATAACCCGCGGACCTAATGAAAAGGTATCTGTTTTCAGAACTATAGCAGCCGAATCCTTTTTTGAAGCGATACGCGTTGAATCCACCAGGTAAACAATAGAGTCTGGCTTTATATCTGCCGGAACACTCACTTTTACGGTCACATCGTCCCCGGATTTATAACTGGTGCCTGCTTCGGGGCTGATGGTTACGTCAGCAGCCTGTTTGGTTTTATTGCAACTTGTACAGCCATAAGCAAGAGCGGCCGTAGCTAAAAAAAGAATGAATCTATTTCTCATATTTTTAAATGGAAGGTGGCCAGAAGGCATCTTCAATGTGTTTTAATGAATGACGGGCGTCGCGGCCGAACAGGATGGCTACAATATCGAAGCGCACTTCGCCCTGGTGATCCATCAGGTAAATATATTCGTCCGCTGCCTGGGCCAATAATTTTTGTTTGCGCAAGTCTACAAAATCTTCCGGCTCGCCAAAACCGTTTCCGGTCCGTGCCTTTACCTCTACAAAAATGATCTTACCGTCTTTATAGGCCACCAGATCTATTTCGCATTTGCCATGCGTCCAATTCTCGTCTAATATTTCGTAACCAAGCCCCTCTAAAAATGTTTTTGCCAGGCCCTCACCCTTGCGGCCAAGTTCCAGGTGCTGTGCCATTACTTCAAAATTACGGAGCCCAAATAATCCGAAATACTCTTCTCCACCTTTTTCATGTGCATGTACTGCGTCAGTAGTATTTCAGTGTCGGCCTCATTTTCAACTTTCTGTAGTTCGCCCCGCAAGCCATCCAGTATTTTACCCACCTTCTGTTTTTTAAGGTGAAATATCGCTCCCAAAATAGTGGCCTTCATATTCATCTGTTCATCGGGCACCAGTATCTTGTGCATCTCGTACCAGTTCTCGCTCAGCGTGTACCGGGTTGCCAGCAGCGTGACCGACAGATCCACTATATCCTTATCGGGAAAATGGATAAAAAATTGCTCATCCGGTAAAATTCCATTCTCCACCTCTTTGCCGTAAAGCTCTACGAACTTTTTGCTCGGCGGGTGGTCGAACTCCACGTCGCCCAGTTCGGCTATCATGAAGGGCCCTATATAGGTATTGGCAATGCCGTCCCAGTCGATCATTTTGCTACCGTACAATAACAAAAGCCGTACAATTTCGCGCTCCTGGTTCGATTCATCTTTCTTAACAGGCGGTTCAGCCTGCAATTCTTCGGGTGGAAGATAATCCGACGGCTCAATTTGCCTGTTTGCCTGTTGCTGCGAATCCTTTTTGGCCTTGTTCAGCCGCATTTTATTCAGCTCCGACAGCAGCGCCCGTTCGTCAATTTCCAGTATATGGCTGCACTCCTTAATAAATACCGAGGCTTTAATGGAATCCGGAATTTTGGCAATGCTTTCAACGATCTCGCGGATAACATCTGCCCGCCTTATCGGGTCGTTACCGGCCTCTTTAAGCAGTATATCGGTTTTATATAGAATGAAGTCTTTCCTGTTCTTATCAATGTGTGCCTTGAAAGCGCTGGTACCTACCAGCCGCACGTACGAATCAGGGTCGTGCCCATCGGGAAACAGCACCACCTTTACATTCAGGCCCTCCTCCAGTATCATATCCAGCCCCCGTAACGAAGCTTTGATACCGGCGGCATCACCGTCATAAAGAATTGTGACGTTCTTAGTGAAGCGGCCAATGAGCCTGATCTGCTCCACCGTTAGCGATGTACCCGACGAAGCTACCACGTTCTCTATCCCAGCCTGGTGAACGGAAAGCACGTCGGCATATCCCTCAACCAAATAGCAGTTATCCTCGTCCCTTATCGCTTTCTTGGCAAAGTACAGGCCGTAAAGAATATTAGATTTATGGTAGATCTCCGACTCGGGCGAGTTGATATATTTCGGAACATTCTTGTCTGTTTTGAGCGTCCTTCCGCCGAAGGCGATAACCCTGCCGGTAAAGCTATGTATCGGGAACATCACCCGACCCCTGTAACGGTCATACAAGGTGCCATTATCCCGTTTCACGGACAAGCCCGTTTCTTCGAGGAACTGCTGCTGGTAACCTTCTTTTAGTGCCTTGGCTGTAAAGGCCTCCCATTGGTCGGGCGAGTAACCCAGCTCGAATTTTTTGATAGTTTCGCTGGTGAAACCTCGCTCTTTAAAATAGCTTAGGCCGATGTTCTGCCCCTCTTCTGTTTCAAGCAAGCTTTCGTGAAAGAATTTTGCAGCGTAGCCACTAACTATCATCAGGCTTTCGCGGTGATTCTCCTCTTCTTTATTTTCTGATGACTCGATGGTTTCTTCAACCTCGATACCGTATTTTTTGGCGAGCCACTTTAGCGCCTCGGGATAGGTGAATTTCTCCAGTTCCATCAAAAAAGTAACGGCCGAACCGCCTTTGCCCGATGAAAAATCCTTAAAAATACCCTTAGCGGGCGATACCGTGAATGACGGTGTGCGTTCGTTACTGAAAGGTGACAGGCCCACATAATTGGCGCCGCGTTTTTTCAGCTGCACAAACTCGCCCACCACCTCGACAATGTCGATGGCCTCCATAATTCGGTCGATGGTGGGTTTTGTGATCATACAAACGGGTTAACCACAAAAATAGCTTTTTACCCTATCAACCGGGTGCTGTGTTATTAAGAAATTACCAACAGCCTGTATCATTAAATATTATTTCAGCGTATCTCTTTTTGAAAACGATAATATAAAGTAAAGAGATGAAAAGATCAGTTTTTATAGCGGCGATATTATTCACCGTGTCTATTGTATCCTGCAAAAAAGAAAAACAAATTACCGCTGACCAGCTATTCATAGGGGCCTACCGGAATAATGCCAGTTGGTTAGGAGTTCCTGTTACGAGCAAACCTCGGGCGATTCGCTCCAGGTGAAAGGCATCAACTCAACCGACAATTCAACTGTGATAATTAAGATGCCATTTCATGGCAAGGGGAAATATACCATTGGCGCCGATGACGCTTTTTATACTATTACCGAAGGCGTGAGCGGGCCGGGCGTCCTTTATATTCTCGACGGTACAAAAACCAATACCGTCACCGTTACGCAATACGACCTGGCATCAAATATTACGAAGGGCTTATTCGAATTACACTTTGTAAAAGCACCTGGTAGCAGCGACCCTGGAAATAGTGTAGACATGACCAGCGGTCAGTTTTGGCTGCAGGTACCCTTTTAAACCTTTATTACCTGCGTTTTCTTTTTCAGGAAGGTTACAGCAATGCCGGCAAGCACAATAATGCTTCCGGCAATTTCTTTTAGTTCCAGTGTTTCGTGAAGAAAGAATGCCGCCCATATACCCGCGATGACCGTTTGGCTTAACAGGGCGATCGAAACCCGGGTGGCTTCCATGTGATTGATCGCGTAGTTGATGGTTATCCAGCCTGCCAGCTGGCAAACTATACCCATCCCAAGCAGGTTGAGCCAGGTTGCAGTTGGAAAGTGCAGCAATTCGGTGTGCTGGTAACCGCAAATGATGAGCAGGAAGGCACTTGCGCCGAGCATGTTGTAAAACATGAAAGTGACCGTCGTGATCTTTTGGAGAATACCTTTGGTGATCATGATATAAACGGCGTAGAACAAGCTGGCCACAAGCGCATAGATAAGCCCGATGTTAAACTGCAGGTGCAGGATATTATTGGCGCCTACCAATATAACCATACCCCAATGGCCACCCACGTACCTGTCCAGAACAGGGCACCAGACTTTTTCCGCAGGACCAGGAAACTCAGCAATCCCACCCAAACCGGGGCCAGGTTGGCGATGAGCGTTGAAATGGTAGCGCTTATCTTCATCAGTGAAATGTTCCAGACGGCGATATCGGCACCGAAAACCACGCCTCCAAGTAGTGCTACGGCCAGATCCTTATAGCCGATCTTCAGCTTTTTCCCGGCGATGCAATACGGCGCCAGGAACAACCATGCAATGAATATCCGGTAAAAACCTGATGCAAGCGGAGCCGCTTCGGCAAGCTTCACAAATATTGGCGAGAACGAGATGCAGACGATGCCAATAACGAGGCTTACTTTCGGATTCATGATATATTTATGCCGGCAAAAATACATTATAAGTCAGTATTTTAGTATTGGTGTAGCAAATACTATCAAGGGCGCGTATATTGCTTACACCAACCTTTCTTTTTATGAAAAAACTTGTTTACCTTATCCTTTTAAGCACAGCGCTGCTGTCAGCATCCTGCTCTAAAAAGCCGATCTGTTGTGTGCTGCCCCCGCCTGTATTGGTCGCAGCGCAAAAGAATGGCGTGGCGTGGGAACTACCGATTATCAAAAGTACGCGGAGCAGCACCAATGATATTTTTATATCTACTGTGGGGCCTCAATTACTGAATACCGCAAAAGATTCGCTGAGCATCAATTTAACATACACCGGCATTGGCAGCTACACGCCATCCAATGCCAACGTTAGCTATACGGCATTACAAACGGCGTAAAAACCACATACGAACTCGACCCGTCATTTGAAAACACCATCAACATTACGTCGTTCGCCGTGCTCCACAATGGGGCGACTACCAACCCTGAATCCGACTGAGATGACCGCCACATTTAACCTGCGTTTTACCAACCCGGACCACACAACAACGGTCAGCCTTTTAAACGGAAATTCACTGCTTATTTATCTAATTAGTTGTATTTTTGCCGCTCGAATATTTTTATAGTATGAGCCAGCGGACAAAGATCAAAGCATTATTAGAGAGTGAACAAACCAACATAGAGGTTATCGTTAAGGGTGGATACGCACCTTTCGTAATAACCAGTTCATCGCTTTGAATGATGGCTCGACCATAACAATATCCAGATCGTTGTTGATTTTGAGAATACTGATCCGGCTTTGCTAAAACGCCCTTACCACCGGCGCTGCTATCAGCGTGGTTGGCCAGTTAGTCGCCTCGCTGGGTAAAGGACAAAAAGTTGAGGTTAAAGCAAAAGAAATTGAAGTTTAGGGCGACAGCGATCCCGAGAAAATCCCCTTCAGCCTAAAAACACAGCCTCGAGTTTTTGCGAGAGATAGCGCACCTGCGTTTCCGTACCAATACTTTCGGGGCGATTTTCAGGGTGCGGAATACACTCTCATACGCCATACACCGTTTTTTTAACGACCGGGGTTTTGTTTACCTGCATACACCTATCATTACCGCTTCGGATGCCGAAGGTGCGGGCGAGGCCTTTAAAGTGACCAATCTTGATATGGCTAATCCGCCGCGAGTTGAAAATGGAGACGTGGACTACAAACAGGACTTCTTTGGCCGTGCAACTAATCTTACCGTGTCCGGTCAACTGGAAGGTGAGCTTGGTGCGATGGCTCTCAGCGATATTTTATACCTTCGGGCCAACATTCCGCGCTGAGAATTCTAATACCACCGCCACTTAGCCGAGTTTTGGATGATAGAGCCGGAAATGGCGTT